>NZ_JASGGX010000001.1:0-4864069 GCF_047602565.1 Propionivibrio sp. | reverse complement strand
GCGCTGGCGCGCGCCTGGCTGCCCAACCCGGAAATCCTGCTGATGGACGAACCCTTCGGGGCGCTCGACGCGCAGACCCGGCTGGCCATGCAGGAATTGCTCGGCGCCATCTGGCAGGAGACCGGAACGACCATTCTTTTCGTCACCCACGACGTCGACGAGGCGCTGTTCCTCGCCGACCGCATCCTGCTCATGTCGGCGCGCCCGGCGACCATCTGCCGGGAGATCGCCGTGCCCTTCGCCCGCCCGCGCGATCCCGAGGATCTGGTGGCCGACCCGGCCTACGGCAGGATCAAGCGCGATATCCTGCACTGCGTGCGCGAGGAAGCCGCCAAATCGCTTACCGCCGCGCCCACCTGAACTTCACGACTCTGAAAGAAGACCATGAACCTGACCCGCTTTCCCCGCGTAAACCTCACCCTGTCCGCCACGCCCCTGGAATTCCTGCCCAATCTGACGCGGCATCTTGGCGGCCCCAACCTCTACATCAAGCGCGACGACCACACCGGCCTGGCGCTCGGCGGCAACAAGACGCGCAAGCTGGAGTTCCTGATCGGCGACGCGCTGGCGAAAGGGGCGACGCACGTCGTCACACAGGGCGCCACCCAGTCCAACCACGTCCGCCAGACCATCGCCGCCGCCAACAAGTTCGGCCTCAGGAGCACCGTGCTGCTTGAGGAGCGCGTCGGCGACGCGCACGACGAGTACTACGCCAACGGCAACGTGCTGCTCGACCAGATTTTCGGCACGACCATCGAGACGCGCCCGGCCGGCCTGGACATGAACCAGGAGCTGGAAGCCGTCGGCGAACGCCTGCGCGCCGCCGGCGAAATCCCGTACCTGATTCCCGGCGGCGGCTCGAACGCGATCGGTGCGCTCGGCTACGTCGTTTCGGCGCTGGAACTGGTGGCGCAGGCCAACGAACAGCGCCTGCGCATCGACCACGTCGTGCACGCCACCGGCAGCACCGGCACGCAGGCCGGGCTGGTGGTCGGCCTGGAGGGATCGAACAGCCACATCCCGGTGCTCGGCATCAGCGTCCGCGCCCCGCGCGAGAAGCAGGAGGAGAACGTGCGCCGTCTCGCCCGCCAGACCTGGGATCTGCTGGACGTGCGCGGAGACTTCCCGGACGCCGCGGTGGCCGTCAATGCCGACTACGTCGGCGGCGGCTACGGCATTCCGACCGAAGGCATGGTCGAGGCCGTGCAGCTGCTGGCCCGCCACGAAGGCATCCTGCTCGACCCGGTCTACACCGGCAAGGGCTTCGCCGGGCTGGTCGACCTGGTGCGCAAGGGGCATTTCCGCCAGGGAGAGAACGTCGTCTTCGTGCATACGGGCGGTGCCGCCGGGCTGTTCGCCTACCGCTCGGTGCTGGCGCCGCAGCCGGCTTTTCAGCGATGAGCCGGACGCCGCTGATCGGCGTGCTGGGCGGCATGGGGCCGCTGGCGACGGTCGATTTCCTGCACAAGGTGGTCGCGTCCACGCCGGCGACCTGCGACCAGGACCACGTCCCCCTGCTGGTGTGGAACGTGCCGCAGATTCCGGACCGGCAGAAGGCGCTGGCCGGCACTGGCGAAGCGCCCCTGCCCGCCATGTTGCATGGCATCGAGCGATTGAACGCGGGCGGCGCCACGCGCATCGCCATTCCGTGCAACACCGCCCACCTGTGGGGCGACGCGCTGGCCGGGGCCAGCGCGGCTCCGCTGATCCATATCGTTGACGCGGCCATCGCCGCCGTCGAAAGGCGGCACGGACAGGAAGGGCCGATCGGCATCGTGGCCACCCGCGGCACCCTGGCCGCCGGCCTGTATCAGGAACGCCTGGCGGCGCGCGGCCTGCCGTTCCTGATCAACACCGACGACGAACTCGACGCGCTGTTTACGCCCGGCTGCTACGCCATCAAGCAGAACCGCCTCGATCACGGCGGCAGCCTGCTCGAATCCGCGGCGCGCCAGCTGGTGCGGCGCGGCGCGCGGACGCTGATCCTGGCCTGCACCGAGGTGCCGGTCGGTCTGGCCCACGTCCGTTCCGACCTGCTGCCGATCAGCGTCGATCCGACCCAGGCGCTCGCCGACGCCTGTGTCCGCTACTGGCTGGAGGCGCGGACCGGCGAAGCCGCCGGCCGGGAAGAGTTGACCGGCTGACCGGAGATCAGGCGTTCCGCAGCGGGAACCGGCTGCCGGGAATTACGTCATCCCGGCGCGCGGCCGGCATATCCATATGAAAACAAAATGGTTCCCCGCCTCCGGCTCGGGCGGTAGATTGAACGTGTCGCCCTCATTGCCCGAGGTGATCATGTTCGCGCGAAACATCACGTACCTGCTCGGTTCATCGCCGGAATCCGGCCTGGTGACGGCCCTGATCGTCGCCGCCGCGGCATTCGCCATCCGGCACGTCTCGATCTCCATCGCCGCCCGCAAGAACCGCTGAAGCGCGGGCTGCCGCGGCATCTGCAATCAGGCGTATTAGCTTCCAAGAATAAGTTATTGGCATCCGGCGAAATCCGGTTCCTATAATCGGTTCCCCAAAAACGAACCGAAGGAACGACGATGAAAAAAACACTGATCGCGGCGATCGCCCTGTCGCTGCTTTCCGGCGCGGCGCTGGCCGACCGCCTCGACGACATCAAGAAGAACGGCGTCCTGCGCGCCGCCGTTTTCGACAGCAACCCGCCGTTCGGCTTCCTCGACGCCAAGACCAAGAAGATCAACGGCCTCGACGTCGAGTATGCCGAAGCCATCGCCAAAAAACTCGGCGTCAAGCTCGAACTGGTGCCGACCAATCCGGCCAACCGCATTCCGCTGCTGGTCTCGGGCAAGGCCGACATCGTCGCCGCCAACTTCACCATCACCGAGGAACGCGCGAAGCAGATCGATTTCAGCCAGCCCTACTTCGCCACCGGCGCGCGCTTCATCGCCGCCAGGGGCAAGCTCAAGACGGCCGAACAGCTCGAAGGCCTGCGCGTCGGCGTTGACAAGGGAACCACCCAGGAAATCCTGCTGCGCGACAAGTATCCCAAGACCACGGTCGTCGCCTACGACGACACGCCGCTGGCATTCGCCGCGCTGCGCAACGGCAACGTGCAGGCGATCAGCCAGGACGACGCGAAGCTGATCGCCCTGCTCGCCCAGGCGCCGGACAAGGACAAGTACGAAGTCTCGCCCTTCGCCCTCAGCCGCGAATACGAAGGCGTCGGCATTCCCAAGGGCGAGGCGCGGCTCGTCGCGCTGGTCAACGAAACGCTGGTGCAGCTGGAGAAGAGCGGCGAAGCGCAGAAGATCTACGACCGCTGGTTCGGCCCGAAGACCAAGGCGCCGCTGGCCCGCGACTTCCGGATCGGCGACAAGACCGAATAAGCCGCCCGCAACCACCTCTCGGCGCCACCTCATCCGGTGGCGCGCTTTTTTTCGCCATGGCCCCTCCTTCCTGGCTCGGACAAAACTGGCTCGACCCCCGCCACCTGGGGATACTGTGCAGCGGCCTGTGGCTGACCGCCTGGCTGTCCCTGCTCGTCTGCCTCGCGGCGACGCTGCTCGGCGTCGTGCTGGCGGCGGCGATCGAGTACGGCGGCCCGGCGCCGCGCGGCCTGGCGCGCCTGTTCATCGCCGCGCACCGCAACACGCCCCTGATGGTGCAGGTGCTGCTCTGGTATTTCGGCGTGCCCAACCTGCTGCCGGAAGAGCTGCGCTTCTGGCTGAACGCCCCGCACGCGATCCCGCTGGCCTGGGAGCTGGTCCTGTCCTGGCCCTCCTACGAATTCCTGGCCGCGTGGATCAGCCTGAGCCTCTACAGCGCCAGCTTCATCGCCGGCGAATTCGCCTCGGGGCTGCGGGCGATCCCCGGCGGGCAGCGGGAGGCCTCGCGCGCGCTCGGGCTGAACGCCTGGCAGGAGCTGCGCTGGGTCGTCCTGCCGCAGGTGGTGGCCCACGTGCGCCAGCCGATGATCAGCCAGTGCACCGGCGCGATCAAGAACACCTCGCTGACCATGGCCATCGGCGTCGCGGAGCTCTCCTACCGCTCGCGCCAGGTGGAGAGCGAGACCCTGCTCACCTTCCAGGCCTTCGCCGTCGCCACCGCGCTCTACCTCGCCTTGATCCTGACCACCCAATGGCTCGCGCACGCGCGGCCGCCGCGATGGAAAACCGGCAGATGATCGCCGAACTGCTGGCCGACAACCTGAGCTATTTCCTTTTCGGCGCCTTCCCCGAGGGAGGCGCCATGGGCGGCCTGCTGCTCACCCTGTGGATGAGCGTCCTGGCCTGCCTGCTGGCCTCCGCGCTCGGACTCGCCGGCGGCGTCGCGCTGACCATGGGCGGGAGGCGGCTGCGCCTCGCCCTGCATGCGGCGATCGCCGTGCTGCGCGGCGTTCCCGTGGTCATGATGATCTTCTGGTGCTACTTCCTGCTGCCGATCCTGTTCGGCCTGGACGTGCCCGGCACGGCTACCGTCATCACGGCGCTGGCCGTGATCAACGGCGCCTACCTGGGTCTGGCGGTGCACGCGGGGCTCGGCGCCATCGACATCGGCCAGTGGGAAGCCAGCCGCGCCCTGGGCCTGAGCCGCTGGCTGGCCCTGCGCCTGGTGATCTTGCCGCAGGGCCTGCGCATCATGCTGCCGTCGTTCATCAACCAGTGGGTCACGCTGATCAAGGACACCTCGCTGGCGTTCATCGTCGGCGTGCCGGAGCTGACCATGGTCGCCGGCCAGGTCAACAATCGCGAGCAGGTGTATCCGCTGCCGATCTTCCTGTTCGTCGCGGCGGCGTATTTCGTGATCTGCGGCGGGCTGAGCGTGCTGGCCCGCAAATTCGAAGCATGATCGGGCGGGTACGGCCGGCGCTCATGCGTTTTCCTGCGGCCGGGAAAGGGCGAGGCTCAGGCACGCCCCGCCGATCACCAGCATGCCGGCCATCGTCGGCAGATCGGGCAACTGGCCGAAGACGACCCAGCCGAACAGCATGGCCCAGACCAGCTGGCTGTAGAGCAGTGGCGAGATGGTCGAGGCGGGCGTGCAGTGGAACGCGGATGAGCAGGAACTGGCCGATGCCGGCGGTGAGCCCGAGCGAGACGATGAGCAGGCCCTGGCCGGGCGTGGGAATTTCCCCGGTCCAGTACGCGGGGAGAAAAAGCGACAGGGCGATCGCGCCGGCCAACGCCGTGTAGAAGAGCTGGCGCATCGGCGGCTCGCTGGCGGCCAGTTTGCGCGTCAGCAGCTGATAGGCGGCATAGCACAGCGCCGTGCCGAGCGCATAGCCCACGCCGGCCGGGTCCATGGCGCCGCCCGGCCGGGCGATGAGCAGCACCCCGCCGAAACCGGCGACGGTCGCCAGCCAGGCGCCCAGCCGCACCTTCTCGCCGAGCAGCGGGCCGGAGGCGAGCGCGACGATCAGCGGGGTGACGAAGGTGAGCGCCGTGGCTTCGGCCAGCGGCAGGGTTTTCAGGGCGTTCTGAAAGCAGACCGAGACGCAGACCAGCATCAACGCGCGCAGGATCATCAGCCACGGCCGGCCGGTGACGATGATGTCGCGGCCCATGCGCGGCGCGACGCCGATCAGCATGATGAGGATGTAGATCAGGTAGCGCGCCCAGACGAGCAGCGGCACGGAAAAGAAGGCGATCAGGTGTTTCGAGGTGGCGTCGTGCAGCGCGAAGAGCAGCGTCGCGGCCAGCAGGAAGGCCACGCCGCCGCGCCAGGCCGGCGCGCCGGTTGACGGGCTATGGCCGAAGTCGCGCGTCATGCGCCGAGGGTGATCTGCCAGTACGCGATGTTCTTGCGGTTCCACGTATACGTGAGATGCAGCCGGTCATCCTCGGCGAGGATCGCCGGATAGGAAAACTCGCCCTCCTCGTTTTCCAGGTCGAGCAGGCCGGTCCAGCTCCGGCCGTTGTCCGCGGAATGGCTGAGCGAGATCGGCCAGCGCCGGCCCCAGTTTCCCGCCACCGGGTTGTAGGCCAGGACGAGGCCGCCGTCCTCGCGGCGCACCACGTCTATCCCGCTGTTGTTGTTGGCCAGCGCCGTGGCGTACGCCGGGCACCAGGTCCGGCCGTAGTCGGCGGAATCGCTGCGGTAAACATGGCCGCGGGTGCTGCGCATCAGCATGTGAATCCTGCCCAGGGCGGATTCCCACAAGGTCGGCTGGATCACGCCGTCCCAAGTGAATATGCGGCCGACGTCGGTCTCCCACAGGGCGTTGGCGGCGAGCCCTTCCCACACCTCGCCGTTATCGGCGGAATCGGGCCGGCGATGATTCATCGGCACGTCGCACTTGATCCAGGTATTGCCCCGGTCCGGCGAAATGTCGGCGAAGGCATCCCAGAATTCGTCGGTCTCGATGGAGCCCGGCGCGATCCAGTCGCCGTTCGACGCGACGATCAGCTTGTTGCGGACCGGTCCGCGCGGCAGCGCGTCGCCCGGCACCAGCTGCCGGGGCGCGGACCAGGTGCGCCCCAGGTCGTACGACACGGACCACCGCGTCGTCCAGGTATGGACGGTCGGGCCCACTTTGTAGAATATCCAGACCGTGCCGTCCGCCGCGTGCAGCACCGGGTTCCAGTGCGACAGCCCGTCTTCGGCCAGCAGGCGCTCGGGCAGCTGCCAGATTCCGTCCCGCGTGCGCGCGATCCAGATCGCGACGTCGCCCTCGCCTTCGCGCAATCCCGCGAAAAAAGCGGCCAGCAGCTCGCCGTCGGCCAGCCGCACCAAGGTCGAGGCATGGCAATTGTTGAACAGCGCATGCGCCTGCGGCAGCAGAAAACACTTTTCGGTTTCGACGACCTTCATGTCGGTCCTCCCCGAGGGTCAAGGATCACGGCTTCGGCGCTTGCGCGCCCCCCGGCTCGTCCGCCTGGCGCAATACGCCCTGGCTGAAGAAGATCTCGTTGATCTCGCCGCAATAATCGAAGAAGCGCCGGTCGCGCCGCGCCTCCAGGCCGCGCACGCGCGGCAGGTTGACGCGCAGCTCCCGCACGATCCGGCCCGGCCGCGGCCCCATGACCAGCACCCGGTCGGCCAGCAGCACCGCTTCGTCGACGCTGTGGGTGATGAAGATCACGGTCTTCCGGGTGGTCACCCAGAGCTGCTCCAGATCGAGCCGCATCTGCTCGCGCGTGAGCGCGTCGAGCGCGCCGAACGGCTCGTCCATGAGCAGCAGCGGCGGATCGTGCAGCAGCGCCCGGGCGATCGCGGCGCGCTGCCGCATGCCGCCGGACAGCTCGTACGGATAGCTGTTGGCGAAATCCTGCAAGCTCACCTGCCGCAGCAGTTCCATGGCGCGCGCGCGGTATTCCGCCACCGGCAGGCCGCGGATGTCGGCCTGGAACAGCACGTTGTCCAGGGTGTTGAGCCAGTCGAGCAGGACCGGACTCTGGAAGACGATCCCCACGTCGGTGACCGGCCCGCTGACCGGCCGGCCCTCGACGGTGATGCTGCCGGTGGTCACCGGATGCAGCCCCGCGACCAGCCGCATCAGCGTGGACTTGCCGCAGCCCGAGGGGCCGACGACGGCAATGAACTCGCCCGGCGAGATGTTGACGTCGATCTGCTGCAACGCCAGTATTTCCTGCCTGGCGAGGCGGTAGCGCTTGGTGACGCCTTTGATCTGGATGCCGTTCACGGGACGCTCTCCTGGTGGGTGCCGGTTCGGGAATCGGGTCAGGCCAGGACCTCCTGCGGCGGGCCGTTGCGCGGCCACACCATGCCGAGGGTACTGGCCGTCTGCTGCAGCAGCGCGCTCAATTCCTGGTCGCGCGCCGGGTCCATGCGCAGCAGCGGGCCGGCCACGCTCATCGTGGCGACCACCCGCTGATCGTCGAAGGCGCGTACCGCGACGGCGATCGCGCGCACGCCCCTGGCCGCCTCCTCGTCCGCCACGCCGTAGCCGCGCGCGCGGGTCGCCGCCAGTTCGCGCAGCATTTCGTCCACGGTGCGGAGGGCCCGCGGCCCGACCGCCTCGCCCTCCCTGGCCGACCGCCCCAGGCCGTTCTTCAGCGCCAGGCGGATGGCCTCCTCGTCGCTCATCGTGGACAGCCACACCTTGCCGTTGGCCGTGGTGTACAACATGGCACGGCCGCTGAGCGAGGGCTGATACATCAATCCGGGCGGCGCGCCCTGGGACGAGGTGAACCAGTGCAGCGCGTTGCCCTGCACCACGGTCAAAGCCACGAACTCGTGGCATTGACCGGCGGCCTTGTCGAGGATCGGCTGCACCAGCCCCGACAGCCCGGTGCCGCGCAGATACTGCTGGCCGAGCAGCGCGAGCTTGAGCGTCAGGCGGTAGCGCTCGGTGTCGGCGTCCTGCTCCACCCAGCCGAGCGCGGCCATCTCGTGCAGCAGGCGATGCGCCGGCCCCTTCTGCAGGCCGAGCGCGTCGGCGATCTCGGACATCCGGCGCCACTGCGCGTTGACCGCCAGCAGTTCGATCAGCTCCAGGCACCGCTCCAGCAATCCCTTGACAAGTCTCATTTGGTAGAACACTATTCTTATTGGAACGATGTTACTTTAATTAGCGCATCTCACGGTGTCAACCGCCCTTGTCATAAGGAGATGACGTTGATCAACCTCGACAGACTCGGGCGCTTCGCCCAACCGGCGCGCGTCGCGCTGGCCTTTCTCGGCTTCGTTCTGCTGTGGGAGGCGCTGGTGCATTTCACGGGCGTCAAGCCCTACATCCTGCCGGCGCCCAGCGAAATCCTCGCCGCGATGTGGGACAAGGCGCCGCGCCTGGCCAAGGCGGGCGCGTATACGGTGCAGCCCATGCTGCTCGGCTTTCTGTCCGCCGTCGTGCTGGGCGTGGTCATCGCGCTCGGCATCGCGTTCTCGCGGCGCATCGAGGGGATCGTCTATCCCCTGCTGGTGTTCTTCCAGATCATCCCGAAGATCGCCGTGGCGCCGCTGTTCATCATCTGGTTCGGCTTCGGCCTCATGCCCAAGGTCCTGCTGGTGTTCCTGCTGTCGTTCTTCCCCGTGGTGGTCAGCGCCATCACCGCCTTCCGCTCGGTCGACGCGGACATCATGGATCTGGCGCGCTCCACCGGCGCGGGCCGCCTGCGCACCTTCCGCAAGGTCCAGCTGCCGCACGCGCTGCCGACGCTGTTCACCGGCTTCAAGGTTGCCGCGGCGCTGTCGTCCACGGCGGCGGTGGTCGCGGAATTCGTCGCCTCGGACCAGGGGCTGGGCTTCCTGCTGCTGGAGTTCAACGGCGCGCTCGACACGACCATGACCTTCGCCGCGATCATCGTCCTCAGCGTGCTGGGGCTGGCGCTGTACGGCGTCGTCGAACTGATCGAGCGCCTCACCATCCCGTGGCACGTATCGCACCGCCAACCCGGCCTGCAGGCGCCGCCGGGGCCATGAGCCCGTTTTCGTCCACAACACCCAGGAGGTCGTCATGAAAAGAATGCTCGGAATCGGCATGATCGTGCTCGGACTGGCCGCCGCCGGACTGGCCCAGGCACAGGAGGCCGCCTCGCTGCGCCTGAACTGGCTGTATTACGGCTTCCACTCGTTTTTCCCGCTCGGCGTGGAAAAAGGCTTCTACAAGGAGGAAGGGATCGACCTGACGATCGGTGAAGGCCAGGGTTCGGGCCGGGCCGTCCAGATCGTCGGCGCCAAGTCCGACACCTTCGGCCTGTCCGACGGCGCCAGCGTCATCGCCGGCGCCGCCAAGGGCGCGCCGGTCGTCGCGGTGATGGGCATCATGAACAAGTCGCCGTTCGCCATCATCGCGCGCGCGGACGCCAACATCAGGACGGTCAAGGACCTGGAGGGCAAGACGATCGCGGCGACCACCGGCGAGGCGGGCCTGACCATCTTCCCGGCCATCATCAAGAACAACAAGCTCAACGCCGATGCGATCAAGTTCGTCCGGGTGGACGGTCCGGGCAAGCTGGTGGCGACGCTGGAAAAGCGCGTTGACGCCATGCTCGGCGGGCTGGAAAACCAGTCGCTGATCCTCGCCCAGCGCGGCCTCGCCGTCACCAACATCGCCTATTCCGACGTCGGCGCCAACACGCTCGGGCTAGTGATCCACGTGAACAAGGAAACCTTGGAAAAGAACCCGAAGCTCGTGCAGGGCTTCATCCGCGCCACGCAGAAATCGATCGCGTATACCGAGAAGAATCCCGAGGAAGCGATCGCCGCGCTCGCCAAGATCAAGCCCGATCTCGACAAGGGATTGGCGCTGCAGCAGCTGAAGGCCGGCCTGCAGCTCGTCCGCGCCAAGGACGGCGAGAACCGGCCGATCGGCTGGATGAATCCGGCCGACTGGGAAACGACGCTCGACATGGCGCGCGAGTACCAGGACCTGAAGACCGAGATGAAGGCGACCGATTTCTACGTGAACAACCTGGTCGCGGCGAAGCAATGAGAGCGGGACACGCGGGCTACGATTTCAGCGGCCGCGTCGCCGTGGTCACCGGCGGCACCGGCGGCTTCGGCGAGGCGATCGCGCGGCGCCTGCTGGCCGCCGGCGCCACCGTCGTGCTGTGGTCGCTCCGCGAGCAGGCGGCGCAGGCGGTCGCGCTGGTGCTGGCCGCCGAGGCGGGAGTGGCCGCCGGCGCGGGCGAACGCCTGTGGGTGCAGCGGGTGGACGTCACCGACGAAGCCGCCGTCGCCGCCGCCACGCAGGCGATCGCCGAGCGCTACGGGCACGTTGACACGCTGGTCAACAACGCGGGCATCCTGGGCCCGGTGGTGAACACGTGGGAGCATACGAGCGAGCAGTTCCGGCGCGTGATCGACGTGAATCTGACGGGCGCCTTCATCTGCTGCCGCGTCATCGTGCCGTGGCTGCTGAAGAACCCTGCCGGCCCGTGGCGCGGGCGCATCGTCAACGTCGCGTCGATCCAGGGCAAGGAAGGCATGCCGCAGGCCGCCGCCTACGCCGCGTCGAAGGCCGGGCTGATCGCCCTGACCAAGACGCTGGGCAAGGAACTGGCCACCAGCGGCATCCTGGTCAACGTGATCACGCCGGCCGCCGCCATGACGGCGATGGCCGGCGAACTGACCGAGGAACGCAAGCAGGCCATCCTGGACCGCATTCCGATGGGGCGCTTCCTGCAGGTCGACGAGGTCGCCGCGCAGGTGGCCTGGCTGTGTTCGGCCGACTGCAGCTTCGCCACCGCCGCGGTGTTCGACCTGTCGGGCGGCCGCGCGACGTATTGAGGGGGGCGCGGGAGGGTTCCCGTCAGCTCTCCTGGAACGCCTCCTCGCGCCCCTTGCGGATCTTCGGCAGGCTGACCGCCGCGACCAGCAGCGCCGCGCAGGTCAGCAGGCCGAGCGACAGCGGACGGGAGACGAAGGTCGTCCAGTCGCCCTCGGCGATCATCATCGCCCGCCGGAAATGCTCCTCCATCAGCGGCCCCAGCACGAAGCCGAGCAGCAGCGGCGCCGGCTCGCATTCAAGCTTGACCAGCAGGTAGCCGAGGAAGCCGAAGAACACCGCCTGATAGATGTCGAACGGGGTGTTCTGCACGGAGAAGATGCCGACGCAGCAGAACGCCAGGATCGCCGGATACAGGTAGCGATACGGCACGGTGAGCAGCCGCGTCCAGATGCCCAGCAGGGGCAGGTTGAGGACCACCAGCAGCACGTTGCCGATCCACATCGAGGCGATCAATCCCCAGAACAGCGCCGGGTTGCTGACCATCACCTGCGGTCCGGGCTGGATGTTGTGGATCATCATCGCCCCGACCATCAGCGCCATCACCGCGTTGGCGGGCACGCCGAGCGTGAGCAGCGGGATGAACGAGGTCTGCGCCGCCGCGTTGTTGGCCGATTCCGGCCCGGCCACGCCTTCGATGGCGCCCTGCCCGAACTCGCCGGGATGGCGCGAGACCTTCTTTTCCAGCGAATAGGCGGCGAAGGAGGCCAGCGTCGCGCCGCCGCCCGGCAGGATGCCCAGCGCCGAGCCGAGCGCGGTGCCGCGCAGGATGGCCGGGAACATGCGGCGGAAGTCCTCGCGCGCGGGCCACAGCCGGTTGACCTGCCTGACGAACGATTCCTGCGTGGCGTGCGGCCCCAGGTTGCCCGCGATCTCGGCGAAGCCGAACATGCCCATGGCCAGCGCGACGAAGCCCAGCCCGTCGGTCAGCTCCGGCACGTCGAACGCATAGCGCGCCACGCCGGAGTTGGTGTCCACGCCGACCAGCCCGAGCAGCACGCCGAGCAGGATCATGGCGAGGGCCTTGATCAGCGAGCCCGACGACAGCACCACGGCGCCGATCAGGCCGAGCAGCATCAGCGAGAAATACTCCGCCGGCCCGAAGCGGAACGCCGCCTCGGTCAGCGGGATGGCGAAGGCCGCCAGGATCAGCGTGGAGACGCAGCCGGCGATGAACGAGCCGATGGCCGACGTCGCCAGGGCCACGCCGGCGCGGCCGCGGCGCGCCATCTGGTAGCCGTCGAGCGTGGTCACCACCGAGGCCGACTCGCCCGGCAGCTTGAGCAGGATCGCCGTCGTCGAGCCGCCGTACTGCGCGCCGTAATAGATGCCGGCCAGCATGATCAGCGCCGACACGGGCGGCAGCGAATACGTGGCGGGAAGCAGCATGGCGATGGTCGCCACCGGGCCGAGGCCGGGCAGCACGCCGATCAGCGTGCCCATCAGGCAGCCGAGCAGGCAGAACCACAGATTCTGCAGCGACAGCGCGGTGGCGAACCCGAGCGCCAGGTGATCGAAGAGCTCCATGGACGCCTACCCGAAGAGAATGGCCGGCCAGGTGGGAATCTCGACCTTGAGCAGCCAGACGAAGACCACCAGGCTGATGCCGACGATGGCGGCCGCGGTGCCCGCCGCCGCGCGCCAGGAAAAATCCTCGGAGGCGCGGCTGGCCAGCGCCACCAGCACGCCCAGCGAACAGACCAGCCCGGCCGATTCGAGCAGCGCGCCGAACGCGGCCGCGGAGCCGAGCACCCAGCCGAGGCCGCGCCAGTGCCAGGACGGCAGCGCCTTGACCTCGGCCCGGGCCGACAGCGATTGCGCGGCGATGACCAGCCCGAACAGGGCCAGGATCGCGCCGACCCAGAACGGGAAGAAGCCCGGCCCCATGCGGCTGGCCGTGCCGAGCGTGTAGCCGTGGGCGACGACCAGGAAGAACAGCCCGGCGCCGGCGAACAGCAGGCCGGCGAGGAAATCCTTGCGGTTTCTGATCGTCAGCTGGAGGCGCAGCAGCGGGATCGAGACGACGTGCGTGGAAACGGACATGGCGGAGGTACTCCGGGAAAATGCGGGAAGGTCAGCGGATGGTGATGCCGGACGACTTGATGATCTGCGCATAGCGCACGCGCTCGGCCTTGAGCGTCTTGTCGACGTCGGCCGGCGAGGAGGCGACCACGCCGAAGCCGAGCTCCTCCAGCTGTTTCCTGACCTCCGCCTGGTTGAGCACGGCCACGATGTCCTGGTTGATCTTGTCGACCACGGCCGGCGGCGTTCCCGCCGGCGCCAGGTAGCCCTGCCAGCTCTCGACCTGGAAGCCGGGCACGCCCGATTCGCCGATCGTCGGCACCTCCGGCAGCGCCTTCGAGCGGTACGGCGTGGTCACCGCCAGCGCGCGCAGGCGGCCGGCCTTGACGAACTCGGTGACGGCCGCCAGCGTGATCAGCGTGGCGTTGGTATGCCCGGCGATGACGTCGACCGCCGCCGGGCCGCCGCCCGGATAGGGAATGTAGTTGACCTTGCCGCCGGTCTCCTTGTTGAGCAGTTCGTGCGCCACGTGCGCGATGCCGCCGGCGCCGGGCAGGCCCAGGGTCAGGCGGCCGGAATTCTGCCGCGTGTAGGCCACGTAGTCCTGGAAGTTCTGGATGGGCAGCGCCGGGTTGACCACCAGGATCTGCGGATTGGCGACGGCCCGGACCACGCCGACGAAGGCCGTGTCCGGATCGAACGGCAGTTTCTGGAACACGATGGCGTTGATCGAGTAGCCCTCGCCCGATTGCAGCAGCGTGTAGCCGTCCGGCGTTGCCTTGGCGGCCTTCGCCGCGCCGATCGTACCGCTCGCCCCCGGCACGTTCTCGACCAGGACCGACTGGCCCCAGCGGCCGCTCAGCTTCTCCGCCAGGATGCGCGTCAGCTTGTCGGCGCTGCCGCCGGCGGCCACCGGCACGATGATGTGCACCGGCTTGTTCGGGAAATCCGCCGCCTGCGCGGCCGCCGGCCGGGCGAACGGTCCGCCCGCGGCGGCGATCGCCGCCAGGACCGTCAGGGAATGCAGAAAAAACCGGCGTGGGAATCGCGTGTTCATGAGGCTCCTTCGATGAAATCATGGGTCGTCGCTACGGATTTCATCGTAATGAAGCCGGCGCACCGCACGAACGATTGATTTTTCATACGCTTATTCAAACCGCTGATGAGCGGCCGCCGGCAGCACGCGGAAATGGTGCGTGCCGTCGCGGCGCAGCTGCTCGACCAGCCCGAGTTCCCAGTCGAGGTAGGCCTGCATCGCGGCGGCCGGCGCGTTGACGCCCTCGTACGGCCGCTGGTAGCGGTCGATGGGCGGCGACACCAGCCGCGCGAGGCCCGCCTCCAGCGGCAGGCCGGCTTCGCGCCAGCCCCGCGTGCCGCCGTCGAGGACGTACACCTCGCCTTCCACCCGCGCCGCCAGTTCGGGCGCGGCGAAGCCGGCCAGCACGCCGTCGCCGCAGGTCAGCACGTAGCGCCGGGCGCGCGGAATGCGGGCGAGCGCCTCGGCCAGCTGCGAACGCAGGGCGAACCACGCGCCCCGCACGTGTTCCCGCGCGTAGCTGGCGCTGCCGCCTACGTCGACCACCGCCGTCTCGGCGGCGTCGGGACCGTCGCCGCTGCCGGATTGCAGCCAGTCGTGCAGTTCGCGCGGCGAAACGCGGCGGCTGGCGGGCAGCGGCGGCAGCGGTGCCAGCCAGGGTCCCGCCTCGGCGAAATCGTCCGCTTTCAGGCCGTCCAGCACGTAGACCTCCCAGTCCATCTGCGCCAGCCAGGACGCGGTCATGTTGGCGCGCGCGCCGTCGTCGTCCGCCAGCACGATGCGCGCGCCGCGCACCGGCGCGAACGTCTCCGTCTCCTGCACCAGCTGTCCGCCGGCCGCCGGAGCGAATCCGGGCAGGTGGCCGGCCGCGTATTCCTCGGGCGTGCGCACGTCGAAGAAGTAGGTCGTGCGCCCGTGCTGTTCCGCCCATTCCCGCCAGGAGGCGCGATCCGCGCGCCGCACTCCGGCGCGGTCGGCGACCGCGCGCGCCGCGCGTGCCGAACGCCGGCGCCCCGCCTCGCCGACCGGCGGGAAGCGGCGCGACTGGCCCGAGTCGAGTTCCAGGCCCGCCAGCGTCCAGCCCATGGTGCCGTTGCGCAGTGCCACCACCCGGTTGGGCAGGCCGGCATTGATCAGCGACTGCGTGCCGATGATGCTGCGCGTGCGGCCGGCGCAATTGACGACGACCAGCGTGTCCGGATCGGGCGCCAGTTCGGGAACGCGCAGCACCAGCTCGGCGCCGGGCACGCTGATGCCGGTGGGGATGCTCATGTTGCGGTATTCGTCATAGCGGCGCGTGTCGACCACCACGGCGTTCGCCCCGGCGTCGAGCAGCGCTTTGATTTCCGCGGCGGCAAGCGACGGCGTGTGCTGGTTTGCCTCGACGAATTCGCCGAACGCCTTGCTCGGCACGTTCACGTCGATGAAGACTTCGCCGCCGGCCTTTTGCCAGCCGGCCAGCCCGCCGGCCAGCAGGCGCACGTCGGTATAGCCGAGGCCGGCCAGCCGGCGCGCCGCCGTGCGCGCCTCGCTGTCGCCCTCTTCCCCGCCGTCGTCGTCGAGCACGACGATCGGCACGTCGCGCCGGGGCAGCCGGGCGTAGGCGTCCGCCTCGATGCGCGAGGCCGGCAGGTTGGCGGCGAACAGCGGGTGTCCGTGCGCGTGCGGGTCCTCCTCGCGCACGTCGAGCAGGGCGATCTCGCGCCGTTCGAGCAGGGCTTGGCGGACGTCGAGGGGATGGATGGCGGCGGCTTCATGGATCATTTGCAGCTCCTCTGCGAGCGGGCACGTCCCTGCCCTTCGGAAAACCTCGTCACGGCGCGCTCAGAACGGCACGCCGGGTTTGAATACCCGCGCGTCCTGGGGGTGCAGCCGGCCGAGCAGGCCGGTCTCCCACGCCAGGTATTGCCGCGCGGCGTCCTTGTCGCCCTCATGGCGGCCGTGGGTGAAAAACAGGAAGTCGATCCGCTCGCGGTCGGGCGGGCTGTCCGGCGTGCTTTCGACCGGCCGGGCCTCTTCCCGCCACGCGGCGAAGCCGCCGGCCAGCCGCCGCACCGCGCGCGTCCCGACTTCCGTGGCCGCCAGTTCGGCCGCCGCCGCGTCGTCGGCCACCAGCACCAGCGGCCGGGCGTCGCCCGCCACGTCCCGCGCGAGGCGCGGGCGGATCGACCACGTGGCGCCGGGAACGTGCGCGACGCGGTAATCGGCGCTCGCGCGCAGGTCGACGACGCGCACGGCATCGTCCCGCAGAAGCTCGGCCAGCTCGGCCGGGGAAATCCCGGGCAGCGCGGGTGAATCGCCGGGCGCGGACGCTTCGGGCACATGGCCGGCGCGCAGCGGCAGGCCGCTTTGCAGCCCTCCTTCCAGCTCCCACGCCTCCCAGCCCATCTGGCGCAGCCACGCCGCGACCACCTTGGCGCGCACGCCGTCGCTGTCGAAGAGCACCAGGCGCGCCCCGCGCACGCCGACGTACTGGTCGGTGGCCTGGATCAGCTGTCCGCCGGGCGCATGCCGCGCCCCGGCCAGACTGGCGTCGGCAAACTCCTCCGCCGTGCGCACGTCGAGCAGGAAGGTCGTCCGCGCCGCATCGTCGAGCCAGGCGCCGAGGCGGCCGGCGTCCACGGCCGGCACGCCGGACCGCCGCGCCAGACGTTCGGCATCGCGCCGGGCCAGCCGCAGCGAATCCTCCGGCACCCGCGCCGGAAAGACGCGCCGGCTGCCGTGGTCGAGCGGCAGATCGGCCAGCATCCAGCCCTGCGTGCCGTTTTCCAGCGCGTAGACCGGGTTGCCCACGCCCAGGTCGATCAGCGTCTGGGCGCCGATGATGCTGCGCGTGCGGCCGGCGCAGTTGATCACGATCGGCGTCGCCGCGTCCGGCACCAGTTCGCGCCAGCGGTAGGCCAGCTCGCCGTTGGGGCAGCAGACGCCGCCGGGAATGCTCATGCGCGCGAACTCGCCGACCGTGCGGCCGTCGAGCAGCGCCAGCGGCTGGCCGAGCCGCTGCCGGTCGGCCAGCTCGCGCGCGCTGAGATGCGGCGTTGCGCAGGCCCGTTCGACCAGTTCGCCGAACACCTTGGACGGCACGTTCACCCCGGCGAAGACTGGCAGCCCCGCCTCGCGCCACGCGGCCAGGCCGCCCGCCAGCACCCGCACGCCGGTATAGCCACGCGCGGCCAGCCGGGCCGCCGCGCGCGCGGCCAGCGCCTCGCCGTCCCCGTACACCACGATCCGCGCCGTCCGGCGCGGGGCGAGCCGGGCGACGTCGAGCTCCAGCCGGCTGTACGGCGCATTGACCGCGAAGAACGGATGCCCTTCGCCGTACTCGCCCGCTTCGCGCACGTCGAACAGCGCGATTTCGCCGCCGTCGTGCAGCGCGTCCTGCACCTCGCGGGCGGAAATCCGCGCGCGTCCGTCATGCGCCGCGTCCGGACGCCGCGCCGCCACGCCGACCGGCGCGGCGATGTCCGCGGCGACGGCCGCGCCGGGTGCGCCAAGAATCTGGCCTGTCTTCATGAATTCCTCTTCCGCCGATGGGGTCGAGAAATTCTAGAAGCGCCATTTCCGCGAACGAACGAAGAAGATTTTATTTGGTTATACGGAAAGCCGGCCTCGGCATGCGGACGAGCCGAAAGCTTCTGTCATGTCCGCGCCGCTTCCCGGGAGCGGTTCCTCGCCGGGTACCGGCACGCGCGGTCAAACGGCGCTATGCTGCTGGCTCGTTTCCAGCGATGCCGATTCCATGACCTCCACGCACAGTTGGGCTTTTTGGGCGGTTCTCTCCGCCGCGTTCGCCGCGCTGACCGCCATCTTCGCGAAAATAGGCGTCCAGGGCGTCGACTCCGACCTGGCCACCCTGATCCGCACGGCGATCATCATCGTCGTGCTGTCATTGTTCGTCGGGTTCACCGGCAAGCTGGACCAATCCCTTAGAACTGCCCGGCAGGACGTGGCTGTTTCTCGGACTGTCGGGCCTCGCCACGGGCGCTTCCTGGGTCTGCTACTTCCGCGCGCTGCAACTGGGCGACGCCTCCAAGGTCGCGCCGATCGACAAGCTCAGTCTGGTGCTCGTCGCGCTGTTCGCCGTCGCCTTTCTCGGCGAGCGTCCGAGCCCGCGCGACTGGGGCGGCATCGCCCTGATCGCGCTCGGCGTGTTCGTGCTGGCATTCCGCCGTTGAGCGGGCGGCCGGCGTGATTCCGGCTATTTTCCGTCGGGCGGGATGATTCCCGTCGTGTTCTCCAGCAGGCTTTGCGTGGCCGTCTGGATGTAGGCGTCCATCTTCCGCCGCATCGCGTCGTCGTCGGCGTCGCGCGCGCGTTCGACGGCGCGCGGCTGGGTCCACAACTGGTAGTCGTAGGATTTGATGTCCTTCGTATTCGATTCGATGAGGATTCTGCCGCCGCTCACGATGGCCACGGTCTGGTCGGTGCCGGACGGTTTGATGACGCCGAATCCCGGATCGCCCGCCGGCAGGTTCAGCAGGTCGCGCCCCCAGCACTGGTGGCGCACCGCGCCGCCGAGGCGGCCCATGATGGTCGGGACGATGTCGACCTGGGTGCCCACCACGTCGCGCGTCGGGCCGAATTTTTCCCGTATGCCGGGCGCGATCATCAGCAGCGGCACGTTGAAGCGGGCCAGGTTCATTTCCGTGAGCTGCTCGCCGCTCCCGAAGCCGTGATCGCCCACCACCACGAAGAGCGTTTCCTTGAAATACGGCTCGTGGCGCACTTTCTCGAAGAACTTGCCGAGCGCCCAGTCGGAATAGCGCATGGCGGTGAGATGATCGTCCAAGGGCCCCTGGCCGGTGACCTTCTCCACCGGCAGGTCCTTGGGGATGGCGTAGGGCGTGTGATTCGACAGCGTCTGCAGCACGGCGTAGAAAGGCTTGCCCCGGCCTTTGCCGGACAGTTCCTTCGCCGCCCGCTCGAACATGTCCTGGTCGGAGACGCCCCAGGTCGGATCGGAGACCACGGGGTCCACGTAATCGAAGCGGCCGATGAAATTGCTCATCCCCTGCCGACCGAAGAAGCCGGACTGGTTGTCCCAGGAGAAATCGCCGTTGTAGACGAACAGGTCGTCCATGCCCCGCGCGCCCAGCAGTTGCGGCAGCCCCGAGAAATCGTTGCTCGCCTCGGGCGTCTGCATCAGGTATTCGAAGGCCGGCAGGTTGGGAAAGCAGCCGATGCTGGCGAACATCCCCTGGTGGGTATGGGTGCCGTTCGAGAAGAAACGGGTGAACAGCAGTCCCTCTCCTGCGAGTTTGTCGAAATAGGGCGTGACGTTCCCCTGGCCGCCGAGCGCGCCGACATGGCGCCCGGCAAAGCTTTCCATCAGGATCAGCACGACGTTCCTGACCGGCAGCGTCTTTTCCGGGGCCGGGCGGTATTCCCTGAGGATCGGCGCCTTGTCGGCCTCCAGCAGCGTGTCGCTGTCCGTGAGCAGCATTTGCCGGACGACGGCCAGCGCCTCTTCGGCCGGCAGGCTGCTTTTCCAGATATTGTCCCGCTGCGCCGAAAACTGTCCCCGGGCCGCGTCGATCAGCGAAAGCGTGCCGTTGAGCCCCAGTTGATTGACGAAGACCGAGTCCGTGGTGAAGGCATCCCCCCAGCGCAGGGGCGGCCCCTGCCGCAGCGTGCCGCGTGCGGCGATGACGGACAGCACGACCGCCAGGGCGAACACGAGCCAGCGCGCGGCGAGGCGACTCGCCGGAGCGGCATTTCCCTGCGCGGGGATGAGCCGCCGGGTGTGCCGGTCGACGACCCCGAACGTCCAGGCCAGCAACCCGGTGGCCAGCGCCCAGGCCAGGAGGTAGCGCAGCACCGGGAAGCCGTACCAGAGCATGCTCAGGACCGTCTTCGGATCTTCCTTGAGGTATTGGAACACCAGCCCGTTGAGGCGCTGGTTGAATTCCCGGTAGAAGTCCAGTTCGATGACGCCGAGGAACAGCGTCACGCTGGCGAACGCCGTCAGCCAGCAGCGCATCAGCCGCCGCGCGTTGCTCGCCCGCCGGCTGGGAATGGCCAGCAGCAGCGGGAGGCAGCCCAGCACCACCAGCCGCAGGTCGAAGCGCAGCCCGTTCAGGAACGCCTCGCCCACCACGCCGGCCGCGGCGCCGCCGATCTGCTCCCTGTTGTACACGAGCAGGGCCAGGCGCAGCAGCGAATGCATCGCCATGAGCACCGCCATGCTCGACAGCGTGAATGCCAGGTGGTTTGCCAGGGTTATCGCCTGGGCGCGGGAGGCGGCGGGGATTTTTGCGGGAGGCTGGTCGTCGTTTTGCATTGGGCGTTCGTATGTTCGGCAGGGGCAGGCCCGGCGGACAGGTTCGTTTCAGGATGATCCGGCGTTCCCGGACGATTATTTCATACCGTCGGCAAGCCGCGTGAGTTCGAGGATGCGCCCCCGGCCCTGCTCCGCCAGGAGAAAACGCGAGGGAGCGACCGCGATGATCGTCTGCGGCGAGCGCAGGTGCGAGAGAATCGTCTGCAGGTTGCCGAAGGCGTCCAGCAGATACAGGCGGGCGCGATGCGTCAGGTCCTCGGTGATCCAGAGGCCTTCGCCGTCGCACATCAGGAAGGAGGGATCGCCCAGTCCGCGCACGACGATGTCGTCGTCGCTTTGCCCGGGCCGGTAACGCTTTATCCATCCCTTCTTCTTTTCGGTATAGAACAGCCCTCCGTCGGGGCAGACGGCGACGCCTTCGCCCTCCTCCAAGCCGTCGCGCAAGGTCGAGACCTGGCGCGTCGAAGGATCGAATGACAAAAGGCGTCCGCCCTGTTTCACGTCTTCGATCGCAAAGAGGCGGCGGCCGTCGCTGGCCACGCCTTCGACGCTGTCCGCGACGAACAGCGGCTCGGTCTTCCCGTCGCGCATCAGCAGAACCGGCAGCTTGCCGCCTTCCTGGCCGAGCGCGATGCCGCCCGCGAAGGCGACCATGCCGTCCGGTTTGGAAAGTCCCGTGACGGCGGGCTCGCCCTTCCTGTCCCCGGCATGCGCGTATTCCAGGATGATGCCGCGCCCGTTCCTGAACTCCTGGCTGACGTACAGCCGCTGCTCGCCGTCCCGCACGAGGGCGCTCACCATGTCTATGCCATCGCGGTAAACCCTGAACGACCAGCCGGCGGAGGCTTGCACAGGGTAGAGATGCTGCCATGCGAAAAACGCACCCGCCGAAAACGCGCCCGCCGCCGCGACGAGCACGCCGATCCACGGCCACCGGCCGGTTTTGCTACGGAAAACGCGGGGCGATTTCATTGGGATCACACATCGTGTCTGCCTGCCGTGGAACCGCTCGCGGCGCCCGATAGAGCATCCAGCGATAGGCCAGCAGGCAGAGGGTCCAGTCGATCAGCAGGGTCCACAGGTTGTGCGAGAAGAAATGCGCGCCCTGCATCATGCGCCCCAGCGAAAACACGCCGCCCAGTGCCAGCGCCACGGCCAGCGCGGCGCGGGCGGCGCGCGGACGCCGGTCGCGCAGGGCGAAGAACACGGCGAACAGCGAGAAGCCCGCCGACGCATGCCCTCCCGGCCAGCAGCGGCCGGGCTTGTCGGTGGGCGGCCGCGCGCCGAGCAGGGGAACGAAGGTTTCCGTGCCGCCGAACTCGCTCAGGCTCCACGGGCACTGTATCCCGGTGAGCGCCTTCAGCGGCGTCACCACGGCCGTCGACACGCCCAGGGCCAGCACCAGATAGCCCAGCTGGCGCCGCCAGGGACGCAGGCGGGCCGTCAGCAGGCTGAGCAGGAAGCCGGCGACGGCCGCCACCCCCAGCAGGATGACGGCCTGTTTGGCCCGGTCGTGCAGGATGTCCTCCAGCCAGAAGCTGTACCGGCCGGCGAAGCCCTGCCCCGGTTCGTAGAACGGGCGGGCCAGGGCGAAATCCAGGCCGCTGGGATCGAACAGCAGCAAGGCGGCCATCAGCGCCAGGGGGATGCCCAGGGCGAGATGGAAATCGAAATGACGGGACGTGTCGGAAGACGGCATGGGGAACTCCGGTCGGGAACTGGCGGCCGTCAACCGGGATGGCCTTCGGGGTGCCAGTCCATCAGGTGCTTGCGGAAGGCATGGCTGGCGCCCTGGTAATAGGCGATGTCGCGGCGCAGCAGCGCATCGCCGGTATCCACCGCCGATTCGTGCGCCATTCCCAGCGCGTCCTCGTGCCGGCGCATGCCGCGGCGCGGACTGAGGATCGCCAGGTCGCGCCCGTCGAACAGGCCCAGGTGCTGGTAGTTGCCGACCAGGGCGCGGCCGGGCTGCCGGTCCGCGCGCAGCACGTTGCGGCCGAAGAAGGTGGACACGTAGTCCATGCCGAGCAGGCCCAGCAGCGTCGGCGCCACGTCGATCTGGCTGGCCACGTCGGTGAACTCGCCGGGCGGGACGTGGCGGGGCGAATAGATGAACAGCGGAATGTGGTAATTGGCCACCGGCAGGTCGTCCTTGCCGGCGCTGCCCGCGGTGTGGTCGGCGACGAACACGAACACGGTATCGGCGAACCACGGCTTCTCCCGCGCCTCGGCCAGGAACCGGCCGATCGCGTAGTCGGTGTATTTCACCGCGCCTTCCCTGCCCGTGCCGGACGGAATGTCGATGCGCCCGTCCGGATAGGTGTAGGGACGGTGGTTGGAAGTGGTCATCAGCTGCAGGAAGAACGGCCTGCCCGCGGCATGGTCGGCGTCGGCCGCCTTCAGCGCCTGCCGGTAAAGGTCCTCGTCGGCCATGCCCCAGGCATTCTCGAAGGACATGTCGCCCTTGGCCACGCTGCTCTGGTCGACGATGCGGTAGCCGTTGCCGCTGAAGAAGGCGTTCATGTTGTCGAAGTAGCCGCGGCCGCCGTACATGAAGACGCTGTCGTACCCCTTCGCCTGCAATTGCTGGCCCAGGCTGGCGTAGCCGCCTTCGCGGCCGATGCGCTTGACGATGGAGCGGCCGGGCGTCGGCGGCATGGACAGCGTGATCGCCTCCAGGCCGCGGTCGGTGCGCGTGCCGGTGGCGTAGAAGTTGCTGAACACCAGGCTTTGCGGGCGCAGCGCGTCGAAGTTCGGGGTCAGGCCGCGCGTGTCGCCGAAGCTGCCCAGGTACTTGGCGCTCAGGCTCTCGATGGTCACCAGCACCACGTTCAGGCGCTTGGGCTCGCCCGGATTGTCGATGGCGCGGCGGATGTCGAGCGGATCGCTGCCGAGGAAGCGCGCGTTCGGCTCGGCGACTTCCCGGCGCAGCAGTTCGGCGACGTCCTTGCCGGGCAGCGTGGCGTAGAACTGCGCGTAGTCCAGCTCGTTGTTGCGGAAGGCGGCGAAGAACTGGTACGGGCCGTTGCTCGCCAGTTCGCGCTGATAGACGTTGCCGCCCATGCCGCGCGGCGCCTCCTGCCCCACCAGGGCGACGTTCAGGCCGACCAGCAGCGCCAGCCCGGCCAGGCAGAGCACCGCTCCCCGCGCCGGCAGGCGCGGCGCCTCCAGCGCGGCGGCCAGCGGCTTGTGCAGCGCGATGGTCGCCGCGACGACGAGCACGGCGAGCAGCGCCAGCAAGGGATAGATCGGGTAGGACTCGAGGATGTTGTCGATCACCTCCTTGGAATACACCAGGTAATCCACGGCGATGAAATTGAAGCGCACGCCGAACTCTTCCCAGAACAGCCATTCCGCCGCCGCGACGAACAGCATGACGAACAGGCTCAGCGCCGCGGCGCCGAGCAGCATCCGCCGGTGCCACCGCCATTGCCAGAGCCGGCGCGGGCAGCACAGCAGGTACAGCAGCAAGGGCACGGCGGCGTAGAGCAGGAAGCTCAGGTCGTAGACCAGGCCGACGGCGTAGATGCCGAGCAGGCTCGAGGCCGTCACCCCGGTATCGGCCAGATGGCCGACCAGCAGCAGGCTGCGGGTCAGGAAAAACACCGCCAGCCAGGCCAGCAGCAGGATCGACAGATAACGAAGCGGCGCGTAACGGAATTGGGGCATTTGCGTGATTGCTCTCGAATGAACGAGGCGCAGTCTGCCGTGCGGGCCGTGAAACACCGGTCAAAAGCATGTGAAAAAAACGTCAAGTCCGGAAGCCCGACCGATGCGCGGGGTGGTTTTGACGTCCGCACCTGGCCGGCCATTACGACCCGATCGTGCCGGATGGCCCGGCGGGCGACCGGCCCGGCGGAATGGGCCCTCGGCCGCACGGCGGTGAAACCGTGGAAAAGACGTTTACGGCTTTGCTTGCAGCTTGTACAAGTTCAGATCATCGATGGTCGCGGCGACTTCGACAGCCGCATCCGCCAGATCCGGAACTTCCTTGCCGATGACCCAGATCTCTCCGTGCTCTTTCAACTGCCGAAAAATTTCCCGCGAGTCGACCGGAGGCACGATACGGCCGGCATAGAACGACAGCGCGCCGTCGTTCAATGCCGAATCCTGGTAGAGCGGCGAATGCCCGGCGGCTGCCGACATGATGGACTGCGCGGCAACCTTGTGGGGTTCCGGCGACAAATACGCCTCTCCGTACAGATAGCCCGTCGCGGTTACTCCGGCCACCAGCAGCACCGGGATGGATACGGCGGTTTCGCGCAACAGACGCTGCAGGACCAGCGGGGCCAAGGGCAGCGCCAGCCAGGGAAGGGCATGGGCGATATCGCTGGATTTTTTCAGCGCCATCGCGATTCCGGCGAGACTCGCAAGACAGAACAGCCAGAACAGAAAGCGATTGACCCTGGCGAATCCGCCGTGCGCGTTCGCCAGGTAATCGCCGAGGATGATGGCCAGCGGCGGCGCGAACAGCAAGGCGTATTGCATCTGTTTGTTGACCGTCGCGGCAAGCAGCACAAAGACCACGGCCAGCCAGATCCAGGCGAATCGGATCAGCGGCGGCATGGCGCGGCGCTGTTTGAACGCCATCCATCCCGCCGGGAGTAACAGCACGCCCCAGGGCGCGAAGAACTCGGGCCAATGCGCGAGATACCACCATATCGGCTTGGCATGTGTTCCGCTGATGAAGGTTTCGTCGACCTGCCTGGTGAAAAACTGCCGGGAAATGTCGGGAAATTTCCAGGCGATCCAGAGGTACCAGCCAAAGGCCGCCGCAAGCAGGATGGCCAGGCTCGGAAGACTCAGATAGTGTCTGATGGAGCCTGCCGGGCGCCCTGCCCTTTTTTCCAGGACCGTCGCAACCGCGACCGTAAGCAGGGGGATCGCCAGCGCGGCCGGTCCTTTGCTCAGGAACCCGAACCCGAGCGCAAAAGCGAAAGCAATCCGGCGCAGGCTATCGCCTCGCCCGCGCGTAATGTCATAGCCCAGCATGCAGGCCGCGCCAATGCAGAACATCAGCATGGCGTCTGCCTCGCCGCTGCGAAAATAGCGCAGGCCGATGTACGAAGCGACAGCGGTCAGGACACTGTTGGTCGCCTCGATCATTCCGGCCTCGCGCCGCACCCAGCACCAAAGCAGAGCCGCCGAAAGCAATCCGAACAGCGCCGCGGGGAGGCGCGCCGCGACCTCCGTGACGCCCGCCAAGCGGTAGCTGGCGGCGGTCAGCCAATAAGGCAGCGGCGGTTTCTGCAAACGCAGTTCGCCGTTGTAGCGGGGCACGACCCAGTCACCGCTGGCCAGCATTTCACGCGCGGTCTCGGCGATCCGGACTTCCTGGATCTTGTAGATCGGACGGTCCCCGAGGTTGATCAGCAGGGCCGGCAGGATCAGCGCCGCCAGGACCAGTAACGATTTCAATGAATTCATCATTTCGGCGGATTTCATGGCTGCATGGGTAAAATTTTCAAGTCCGGTTCCAGTCCGCGGCGGCGCTGGAATTCCCCTGACCGGCCTCGTTCAACCGGTGACATATTCTTTTCTGCCTGGGACCCGCAGGCCGAACCGAACCCATAGACGATCAACGACCGGCCTTTTTTCAGATACGGGGTAAATTCGTTCTTGACGCAGTCGGCCAGCGGCTCGATCTCGGCGGCCCTGGCATTTTCGACCAGGAGTAGCAGCTCCGAGCCGGCGGCCTGCAGCGCCTGCAGTGACCGTTGATCCAGCATGGAAATATCGCGCCCGGCGTAATAGATCAGCCGCTCATCCAGATCGACATAGCCGTAGACAGGCATCCCTCCGGTCCCGGCGAGCCAATGGGCGAATTCCGGGAATGCCGAGTACCGGTATTCGAACACCCGGGATTCGGCGACGGCAAAGAACACCGCATATCCGGCCGGCAGCAGCAAGCTCACCGCCAGCAGCGCCCGCCGCGGCAACGGCCGCGCCGCCCGATACAATTCGCCCAGGCGCTTGCCCAGGAGAATGGCGATCACGGGATACGCCGGCAGCAGGTATTTGGCGTGCTTGTTGCTGAAGACCGAGTAGATCGCCAGCGGCGCCAGGACAGATACGGCCAAGGCGACCGTTTCGGGGCGGTCTTTCCAGCACCGCCAGGCAGCGACCGGCGCGACGCACAGAACCACGAGGCTGGCGGGAAAGAAATCCGCCGTCAGCGAAAGCAGATATCCGTACCAGGGGTCCCGCGACGAGCTGGCCATTTTGCCCACGATGTCTTTCTGTATCACCGACTGCCAGACCTCGAACCCCATCTGCCACGTGAGCACGAGGTACCAGGCCCCGCCAACCGCCAAGGCGATGCCCCACCCCTGCCAGTCGCGCAAGGCCAGCCATTGGCGTGGCTGGCGCCCATGCAACGCAGCGCACAACAGGGGCAGCGTCACGAACAGCAGGGCCAGCGGACCTTTCGTCAGCAAGGCCGCCCCGAGCAGGAAATAGCTGAGTCGCAACCAGCCGCGCCCGCCTCCGCCGTAGATGAATTTCAGCGCGGACAGCAGCGCGCAGAAGCACAGGGCGGTCAACAGCAATTCGATTTCCGCACGGCGCGCGAACACCGCGAAGCTGGCATTGGCCACCAGCAACTGCACCGTAAACAAGGCCGGCCAGGCGCCGAACCGATGCCGCGCGTAGCGATACGCCACCAGGGACACCACGCCTGCCGCCAGCGCGGAAGGGAGCCGCACCGCCCACTCGTTCGCGGAGCCGTACAAATGACTCGCCGACGCCTGCAACCAGTACAGCAGCGGCGGTTTGGCGAGATACGGCTCGCCGTTCAGGCGGGGCAGCAGCCAGTCTCCATGCGAGAACATGTCCCTGGCGGGAAGGGCCCGCCGCGCTTCGTTGTAATTCAGCAAGGGGATGTCGCCCAGCCCCCAGAAGAATACGACGGCCATGGCGGCCAGCGTCGAGAGCAGGAGAAATCGAAAAATCCTGTCGTCTTGAGAGTCGTTCATGAAACCGGGCGAAAGTGGCAAAGAACGGTGGAAATCATCGGAAAACGTCAGCGCCGCCGGCGCCGCTTCGGGGCACGGACGAAGACGGCCAGCAGCAGCGCCCCGGCGAGCGCGATCTGCGCGGCGCCCACCCAGGGCAGATCGTGCGCCAGGCCGCTGCCGACGATCGTTGCGACGACGCCCTGAGGCAGGAACCCGGCAAGCGAACCGAGCACGAAGACGCGATCGCTGACCCGGCTCAGCGCCAGCCCGACGTTGATTATCCCGTTGGCGACCGGCAGCAGGCGCGCCAGGGCGACGGAGGCGATCGTCGGCCGGGCATGGACGATGCGCTGGAAGAAACGCCGCCCGCCGAAACGTGCCGAGAGCCATTCACGCCCTCCCCAGCGGGCTGCGCGAAACGCGGCGAAAGACCCCAGCAGACTGCCCAGCGTCGACCACAGCAGCCCTTCCCAGAAGCCGAAGGCGAACCCTCCCAGGGCGCAGAACACCAGGCGCGGCACGCCGGCCATGATCAGCAGGGAACTGGCCAGGACGAAATACAACTCCCTACGGGGATCATCGGTCCTGAAAAACCCCGACAACGTGTTCCAGTCCCGTATCTCCTGCCCCCAAGGAGTGAGGTGAAGCACGAGCAGGAGGCCTCCTCCGGCGACCAGCAGGGTCAGCAGTTTGCGCGAGGTCGTCCGCGCCACCTGCTCGATCTCGGCGGCCGGTGCCGCCAAGGCCTCCTCGCCGGCCTCGTCTTCGAATTTCCGCATTTCGGCCATGCCGTTCAACGCGCCGGCAATTCCAGCCGGTCCGCGCGGACGGCGCGCGCCAGATACCAGCGGATGCCGAAACAATCGTGGATGCCGCGCCACAGGCGATTGTGGACGCCGTATTTCGACTTTCCGCGCAGCCGCTCGCGGTGATTGACCGGCCGCTCGGCCACCGTAAACCCCTGTCCGCGCAGCAGCGTCGGCAGAAACCGGTGCAGGCCGTTGAACACCGGGATCTCGCGCAGCGACTCCCGGCAGACGACGCGAATGCCGCAGCCGGCGTCGCTGACGCGGTCACCGGTGATCCAGTTGCGGTAGCCATTGGCCACCTTCGACGACATGCGGCGGATGAACGTGTCCTGCCGCTTCGTGCGTACCCCGGTCACGCAGTCCACGCGCTCCCGGACGGCCTGTTCGAGCATGGCCGGCAGGTCCGCCGGATCGTTCTGGCCGTCGCCGTCGAGGGTCGCGACCCACTCGCCCCGCGCGGTCCGGAACCCGCTGGCGACCGCGGCGCTTTGTCCGCAATTCAGCCGGTGAAAGACGCCGCGCACGCGGGGATCGCCGATCCTGCGGATCACGCTGGCCGTCGAGTCGGTACTGGCGTCGTCAACCAGGATGAGTTCGAAGCCGCCGGCGAGTCCGTCGAGCGCGGCAATGATTTCCTTGGCCAGCGGCACGACGTTTTCCTCCTCGTTGTAAGCGGGGACGATGACGGACAGGCGGGGGGTTTTCATGGCTGCTCGCTCCCGCTCAGGAATCGCCGCGCGGAAGGCGCATCGAGCAGCGCCACCGCGAGGCCGCGATAACGCTGGGAGGCGAGCGGCCTGAACGCCTGGAACTCATCGGGACTCTTTGCATACACCACCGCGTAGTCGTCGGGGTGTTCGGCCAGCCAGTTCTTCACGCTTTCCGTGCTCTCGATTTCCACGAGCGGTTGGCGCAGGCGTCCGGCAAAGTGGTATTGATCGTGATAGGTTCCCGCGTGGACGACCTGCCGGCCCTGGCCCTGGGCTTCGCCGATGGCCTTCGCCAGCGTGCGGACATCGTACGCGGGCGCGAGGGCCGGCATGATCGCCAGCTGCCCGAGCGCCGTCACCGCCACCCCCATGACGGCAAGCGTGGCGACCGGCCTGGACAATCCCCGGCCGACAAGGAAAGTGGTCAGCGCCACCAGCACGAGCAGGAGGGCCGGCAGGATTCCGGGAGTGGCGTCGGGCCTGCCGGGCCACCCCGACCATCCCACGGCCAGCAGGCCGCCCCCCATGACCAGCGCGATCAGCGCGGGCAGCCAGATTCCTTTCAGCGCCTGCTCGTCCGCCAGGGCCCGCGCGGCGAGCAACGAAAAGGCCGGGAAAACGGGGATCAGATAGTGCATCTGCTTGCCGCTGATGCAGGAAAAGGCGGCGAGGACCGGTAGCATCCAGGCGAGGCAGAAACGCCCTCCCCGATCTAGATTCCGGCCGACGAACCGCCCCAGTGCGCGCCACAATCCCGGCCAGACGAACCAGGGGAACAACATCACCGGCAGCAATGGCAGGTACCACCAGAAGGGACGGCGATGGGCGAAGGACTCGACGATGCGGTCGGC
The DNA here is from genome assembly GCF_047602565.1 of Propionivibrio sp. Classification (GTDB taxonomy): domain Bacteria; phylum Pseudomonadota; class Gammaproteobacteria; order Burkholderiales; family Rhodocyclaceae; genus Propionivibrio. Next base: position 4,834,247 of record NZ_JASGGX010000001.1, on the reverse strand, counting down.
GGTCTGTCCCCAGAAGATCGCGCGCCGGAACGCCTCGCCGCCTGCGAATCCAGCCGGAATCGCCCACGCCAGCACGATTGCCGAACCAATCAGGAAGGCGGCGAAGAGTCGTCCGTACCAGCCCGCCCTGAGCAGCTCCGGATTCCACCATGGCGCGAGAAGGGCTGCCGGCAGGACGTGCAGCCAGATGACCGGCCCTTTCGCCAACAGCCCGAGGCCAAGCGCCAGCCCGAGCAGCAAAAGGCCTTGCCGGGCATTCCCGTCCGCCATCTGCAGCGTGCCGAGCATGCCCGCCAGCACGAAGAAAGCCAGGACGATGTCGAACATCGCCGCCGTCGAGAAGACGGACCACAGCAAGCCGCTGACCAGGATCAACATTGCCGGCCCGGCGATGCCGGCGCGCTCCGGCCAGAGTCTTCGTCCCAGGGACGCCGTCAGGAACAGGCTGCCGGCGCCGGCCAGCGGAGAGACCAGCCGCGGCCACCATTCATTGATGCCGAAGACGGCCCAGCCCGCCTGGAACAGCCACATCAGCAGGGGCGGCTTGTGGCTGTAGGGCTGTCCGTTCTTGAACGGCACCAGGAAGTCGTCCCGCAGCCACATTTCCCACGCGACTCCGAAATACCGCGTTTCGTCGATCGGTATCAGCGGCCGCGAAATGCTGCCGACCACCGTCAGGAGCGTCAGCAGCGACAGGCCCAGCATCACCGCGCTGCGTTCCGCGCGCGCGGCGCCGTCAACGACGATCCCCACGGCCGTTCTCATGCTTTTGCGGAGGTCGGCCAAAGCGCCGGCTGGCCATGACGTCCGGCATGAGGCAGACGGACCGGGCGGCGGGAAAATCTTGCTCCGGCACGCTGCCGCCTGAATTGAACGCAACGAATTTGTGGCATCGTATGTCTCTGGCGAAGAACGCAGGCCGGAGTTTGTCGAGGTGCCCGTGAGGCCCCCGTCAATACGACGTGAAAAAAACGTCAATTCAATCGAATGGGTTTCGCATATGCGTATTTTGGTAATAGAAGACAATCGGGACATTCTGGCGAATGTGCTCGATTACCTGCAGCTCAAGGGCTACAGCGTCGATTGCGCGCAGGACGGTTTGAGCGGCCTGCATCTGGCCACCACGGATCACTACGATCTGATCGTGCTGGACATCATGCTTCCCGGCGTGGACGGGTATCAGGTGTGCAAGCGTCTGCGCGAGGACGCCCGCAGCGAGGTGCCGATCCTCATGCTGACGGCGCGCGACGCGCTGGAGGATCGCCTGAACGGGCTCCGGGCCGGCGCCGACGACTATCTGATCAAGCCTTTCGCGCTATCCGAGCTGGTGGCGCGCATCGAGGCCATCCTGCGGCGCAGCCAGGGCGGCCGGAAACGCCAGCTCAAAGTCGCCGATCTGGTTTACGACCTGGATACGCTGGACATCACCCGCGCCGGCCAGCCGCTCAGGCTCAACCCGCTGGCGATGCGACTGCTGGCGGTCCTGATGCAGAAAAGCCCGGCCGTGGTGCGCCGCGAGGCGCTGGAGGAAGCGCTGTGGGGCGACGAAAGGCCCGACAGCGACAGCCTGCGCAGCCATATCCACCAGCTGCGCCAGATCATCGACAAGCCGTTTGCCACGCCGCTGCTGCATACGCTGCATGGCGTCGGCTATCGCCTGGCGGAAAAAGACAATGACCTCTAAGCAGCCGTTTGCCCGGCGCATCGTCATCGCCTTCGTGCTCATGACGGTGGTGGTCAGCGGCGTTTTCTCGCTGAGCATCGTCGCGGTGGTCCACCTCATCGAACAGCGCCTCATCTCCGAGGAAATGCATCGCGAGCTGGACAGCGTTCTGCATGAGGACCTGAAATACGGCCGCTCCCCGCGCCTGGATGCCAAGACGCGGTTTTATGCGTCGAATCTGCCGCAGTACGCCATTCCTGAACGCTACGTCGGGCTTGACGAGGGCTTCACCGAACTGGTCGACGGCGACCAGGCCTTTTATGCGTATCTGCAGGAAATCAATGGCACCCGGTATCTCCTGGTTCAGGAACAAAGCGAATTCGAAGCTCACGAAAATGCCCTGTTCAACGTGGTTCTCGCCGGGTTCATTTTTACCGTCCTCGGCGCATGGGGACTCGGCCGGGTGATGGCCGGACGAGTCATGGCCCCCGTCAGCCGGCTGGCCCAGCAGGTACGGCATCGTGATCAGCTGCTGCCGTCCGCGCCCCCGTTGGCCCCGGAATACCCGGATGACGAGGTGGGGCAGCTGGCGAGAGCCTTCGACGGCACGCTCGGCCAGTTGCGCCAGTCGCTGGATCGGGAACGGCTGTTTACCAGCGATGTCAGCCATGAACTGCGCACGCCGTTGATGGTCATCGCCACCTCCTGCGAGCTGCTGGAGCAGGCGCCCCTGGGGCCGCGCCAGCAAGAGCAGCTGCAACGCATCGCACGGGCATCCAGGGAGATGCAGGAACTGGTGCAGACGTTCCTGCATCTGGCGCGCGGGAACAGGGACGAAACGGACTTCGCGGCGACCGCGAGCCTGGCACAGGTGGCGGAACAACAGTGCAGGCACTGGGACGAGCTGATGAAAGAGAAAGGCCTCGGCTTCGAGTGCGTCGAGGAGGGTCCGGACGGCGGCCGCTACAGCCCGACGCTGCTCGGCACGGTGATGGCCAATCTGCTGCGCAATGCGCTGCATTACACCAATCACGGTCATGTGCGTCTGTTTCTCGAAACCGGCGGCTTCCGGGTCGAGGACAGCGGCTCGGGCATTGCGCAGGACGAGCACGAATCGATCTTCATGCCGTTCGTGCGCGGCACCCAGGCGCGCGGCGAGGGACTCGGGCTGGGGTTGTCGCTGGTCAAGCGGATCTGCGCCCATCAAGGCTGGAGCATCTCCGTGCACAATCTGCTGCCGACGGGCAGTTGCTTCAAGGTCAGGTTTCACCCGCCTGGTTGACGTTTCTTTCACGTCTTTTTGACAAGGGCTTAATCCACTTCCATCTACTGTTGCGGGCGTATCCACTTTGAGTCGCCCGCCATGTCCAAGACACCTCCTGTCGAACTCGGATTCTCGCGCCAATACGATCGCGGCCATTCGGAGCAGTATCTGGAAAGGCATCAGGAAGGATGGGGGCGCCGTCTTTCCCGCCGTCTTTCCCTTTGGCGCGACGAACAGGTCGCTCGTCATGCGTTGAGCCTGGCCGATGATCCCGGCCTGGTGTTGGACCTGCCGTGCGGCGCCGGGCGTTTCTGGCCCGTGCTGGCCGAAGAACCGAACCGGATGATTCTGGCGGCCGCCACCTCCGCCGACATGCTGGCGGTGGCCAGGGCGTCGCAGTCCGCGGACGTCGTGGCGCGCGTCGAATCGTTCGTGACTTCCGCATCCGCCATTGATCTGGGCGCCAACGCGGTGGACTGCATCTTCTGCATCCGCCTGCTGCATCACATCCAGTCCGCCGAGAGCCGCCGGGTGATTCTGCGGGAATTTCACCGGGTCACGCGCGACACGGTGATCCTTTCACTCTGGGTGGATGGCAACTACAAGGCCTGGAAACGCCGGCGGCTAGAGCGACAACGCGCTGAGGAGGGCCGGATCGAGCAAAACCGGTTCGTCGTCCCGCGGGCGGACATCGAGTCGGAATTCCATCAGGCCGGCTTCCGCATCCTCGGCCACAAGGATTTCCTGCCGGGCTACGCCATGTGGAGAACTTATATCCTGCGCAAGAAAGAGTATTGATCCGGGCCCGGCCGGGAACCCGCCGCAAGCCCCTCCACGTACCATTCCTCATGCATTTTCAGCACCGTGAAAAATCCCATTCCTTCTTCCAATCCTCATCTCGATGCGCACGCCTTGAAAGGCCGTGAAGGCATTGCGCGCATAGCACATGCCGCGAAGTACTCGCTGGACGGATTGCTGGCGGCCTATCGCGGCGAAGCGGCGTTCCGCCAACTGCTGCTCCTCAATCTCGTACTCATTCCTGTCGCCTGCCTGGTCGCGGTGACCCGTGCCGAGCGCGTGCTCCTGATCATCGTGCCTCTCATCTCGCTGATCGTTGAGCTGTTCAATTCAGCCATCGAGGCGGCCATCGACCGGGTGTCGCTGGCCATCCATCCGCTCTCGAAACAGGCCAAGGACATGGGCAGCGCCGCCCAGATGCTGGCCCTGCTCCTGATTGCGCTTACGTGGGGACTCATTCTGGCTTGACGAGGACCCGTGATTCCATCGGATCTGACCGTTGGCGTCCTTGTCTTGCCGTTTTACGAGCCCTCAGCCGACAACCACATTATTGGAGCCATGAAACCATGGAAGCAGTTGCCCGGCATTTCCTGGCGGCAATCGTCCTTTGCCTTCAGATCGGCGTGGCCTCGTCCCAATCCTCGCTCCTTTTCGTCATCGCCGATACGGGCAACTGCGAACTGGAAGGGACCGCCCGGGTAGCCGCCGCCATTCGCAGGCAGCCCGATGCTTCTCGTGGAACCCTGATCGAAGTGGGAGACCTGGCTTACCCGACGGCGACGCGAGAGCGTCTGCTGGCCTGTCACGAGCCCTTCTGGGGAGGATTCGGGCAACGGCTGGCCGTGCCCGGAAACCATGACTGGAACGATCCTCGCGCCGCCGGATTCTTCAGCCTTTTCCCGGAACCGGTGCCGCGCAAGGTTCACCTGAGCGGGCCATGGCATCTGCTGCTGCTGGACAGCAACCTGAAACAGGAAGCCTGGGACGCGCAGCTCGAATGGCTGGATCAGGCGTTGGCCAAAAGCCGGGGCGAATGCCTCATCGCCGCCTGGCATCACCCGCGCTGGTCTTCGGGAAAACACGGAGACAGCGTTTTCACGAAGCCGTTATGGGACCGCTTGCAGGGCAAGGCAACCTTCACGCTGCATGGCCACGATCATCATTTCGAGGCGCTTCCCGCGCTCGATGGCGACGGCAAACCTTCGCCGTCAGGCGTCCCCTCCTTCATCGTCGGCAATGGCGGAGCCAGTCTCTACCGGGCGGGAAAGCATCAGCGGTCCGACCGCGGCCTGTTCGGACAATGGGGTTTCCTCCGCATGGAACTGGACGGGCTGGCATACCGCTGGCAAGAGTTTGGCGACGACGGAAAAATCAAGGACAGCGATCACGGCACCTGCCGGTTGTAACGCGCGAAGCCGGTCCTGTAGTTGTCTGCTTCACCCGGCCTTCGCCATCGATCCGGACGCCAACGCGGGGGGACCGCGTCTTCCGCATCCGCCTGATCGATCTACGGGCGAAGATGTTCGAGATTTATCGTCGAGGAGTCCTTGACCTCCTCCATGACGGGATAGCTGTGCGTCTCCCGGATGCCCGGCACCTTGGAAAGAACGTCGCCCAGGAAGCTCCGGTAGGCGGCCATATCGGGGACGCGCACCTTCAGCAGGTAATCGAAGCCGCCGGCCACCATGTGGCAGGCCTGAATCTGCGGAATCTTCAGGACCGCCGAGCGGAAGCTCTGGAACGCCTCTTCCGAGGTCCGGTCGAGCAGTATCTCGATGAACACGGTCAGATTCAGGCCGAGTTGCGCGGCGGACAGATTGGCCGAATACCCCGTGATGAAACCGTCGCTTTCCAGGGCCTTGACGCGCTCTAGACACGGGGTCGCGCTGAGGTTCGACTTTCTTCGACAGCGCAATGTTCGTCGTCTTGCCGTCGGCCTGCAGGGTCGAAAGTATGTCGAGGTCGATACGGTCGAGTTTTCTCATTCCTGGCTCCGCTCAAGTGCCGGTCATCGCGCGAACGTCATTGCCCGGATCGCCCGCTTTGTCCGGACGGGCATCCTAGCATTGCCATAGCAGGTCGCCCAGCTTGCAGCCGCGCTGGTCCGCCGCCCACACGCCGGCGCCGCGCGGGCGCAGCGCGTGCGCGGGCCTCTCCTGGCCGGCGATCTGCCCGGGTTCGACCGCCAGCAGCAGGATATCGCAGTCGAGGGCTTCCGATACCGGCGCGGCGAAGGTGCGCACGCCGAACCCCTCGCCCACCCGCCTGCGCCTCTCGTCGTTGGTCTCGATCACTTTCACGTCGGCCACCGGAAAGCCGCCGCCGAACAGATTGCCGATCAATTCCGTGGCCATCTCGCCACCGCCCAGAAAAGTAATCTTCATGATTTCGCTTCCTGAAAAAGTCACCTTCCGGCAGGGATTGAAAAGGCACGGCTGCCGCTCCGATGCCTCTTCAATCCGCCAATCCCTAAAACGCCGTCAGGCCAATGATCTGCTTTCCACCTGGCTCTTGTGGCCGCTGACGCTGTTGATCGTGATCAGCGATATGACGCAGGTGATCATGAAATAAATGGCGACGGGGATGTACGAGCCGCCGTAATTCAGCATCAGCATCGTGGCGATCAACGGCGCCGTGCCGCCGGCCAGCGCCGCCCCGGCCTGGTAGCCGAGCGTCACGCCGGTGTACCTGACTTCCGGGTCGAAGATCTCCGCGGACAAGGTGCCCAGGACCGCGGTGATCGGCGTCCAGATGATGCCGAGCCCGACGACCGTGGCGACGCTGATCCACACCGGGTCCCTGGTGTTCAGCAAGGCGAAATAGGGGAAGGCATAGAGCATCAGGATGAAGGCGCCCCAGCCGTACATCCTCCTGCGCCCCACGCGGTCCGCCACCAGGCCCATGATGGGAATCATGAAGATGCAGGTGATCGTCGCCCAGGTGATGGCCGTCAGCACGACGTTCTTCGGCAATTCCAGCGTCTTCGTCACGTAGGTGATGACGAAGGTGCTCAGGATGTAGAACGGCGCGGTTTCCACCACTTTCAGGCCGATGGCCAGCAGCACCTCCCGCCAGTGGTATTTGAGCGTCGCCACCAGCGGAATCTTCACCTGCTTGCCCTTCTTCTTCGCCTCCTCGAACTCCGGCGTCTCGTTGATCCTGAACCTCAGCCACAAGCCGATGGCCACCAGGACCGCGCTGCTCACGAACGGGATGCGCCATCCCCACTCCAGGAATTCCGCCTCGCTGACGTACTGGCCGACCAGATTCAGCGCCGCCGTGCCGAACAGCATGCCCAGCGGCACGCCCATCTGCGGCACGCTGCCGAACAGGCTCTTGGTCGTCTTGTCGGAGTTCTCCACGGCCATCAGCAAGGCGCCGCCCCATTCGCCGCCGATTCCCAGCCCCTGGATGGCGCGCAGCGTCATCAGCGCCAGCGGCGCGTAGAACCCCCACTGGGCGTAGGTCGGCAGGCAGCCGATCAGGACCGTCGCGCCGCCCATCAGGCTCAAGGTCAGGATCAGGGATTTTCTCCTGCCGAGCTTGTCGCCGATGTGCGCGAAGATCACCCCGCCGAACGGCCTGATGAAGAACGGAATCGAGAAGGTTACGTAGGAAAGCAGCAGTCCGACGGCCGGATCGGAGTTCGGAAAGAACAACTTGCCGAAGACCAGGGCCGCGGCCGTTCCATACAGGAAGAAATCGAACCATTCGATGGCGGCGCCGAACAGGCTGGCCATCAACGCCTTTTTTTGCTCGCTGTTGATTGTGATCATTGACCCACTCCCCTAATGATTGATGTCGGAACGCATGTAGCGCCGAAGTTTTTTGCAAGCGCGTTTCCCGCTACGGCCGCCCGCGCGCTGGCGGCGCGGGCAGTCCTTGCCACTGGTTTCACTCGCACGACATGTACGGATAATTGACCACCGTGCGCGGCAGCATCGTCTCCTTGATCGCGCGCTGGCTGATCCAGCGATACAGGTTGACCGCGCTGCCCGCCTTGTCGTTGGTGCCCGATCCCCGGCTGCCGCCGAACGGCTGCTGCCCGACCACGGCGCCGGTGGGTTTGTCATTGACGTAGAAATTGCCGGCGGCGTGGTTCAAGGCGCCCGCGATCTTGATGATGGCGTCCCGCTCCTGCGCGAACACGGCGCCGGTCAGGGCATAGCTGGTGGCCGTATCGCAGGCGTGCAGTGTCTCATCCAGCGCCTCGTCCGGATAAACGTAGATGGTCAGCACCGGACCGAAGATTTCTTCCACCATCGTCTTGAACGTCGGGGTTTTGGCCAGAATCACCGTGGGCTCCACGAAATAGCCGACGCTGTCGTCGCACTTGCCGCCGATCAGGACTTCCGCCTCGTCGGAAGACCTGGCGCAATCGATATAGCGCCGGATGTTCTCGAACGAATTCCTGTCGATCACCGCGTTCATCAGATTCGAGAAATCGCGGACGTCGCCCATCCTGACCTTGCCGATCTCGCTCCTGAGCCGCTTCTCCACCTCGCCCCACAGGCTCCGCGGAACGTAGGCGCGCGACGCGGCGGAACATTTCTGGCCCTGATACTCGAAAGCGCCGAGCACCATGGCGCACACCAGCGCCTCCACGTCCGCCGAGCGGTGGGCGAAAATGAAGTCCTTGCCGCCCGTCTCTCCCACCAGGCGCGGGTACGAGACGTACTTGTCGATCTTCTCCCCGACCCGCTTCCAGATGCCGTTGAACACTTCGGTGGAACCGGTGAAATGAAAGCCGGCCATGTGGGGATGATCCACGACGACCCTGCCGAAATCCGTCCCCTTGCACGGCACGAAGTTGACGACTCCGGGAGGCAGCCCCGCTTCCATGAGGATCCGCATCACGTAGTAGCTCGACAGCACCGCCGTCAACGACGGTTTCCACACGACGGTGTTGCCGACCATCGCCGGCGCGGAAACGAGATTCGCGCCGATCGACGTGAAGTTGAACGGCGAGATCGCGGCCACGAACCCGTCGAGCGGGCGGTATTCGACCCGGTTCCAGAAACCGTCCGGGCTGATCGGCTGCTGCTTGTAGATTTCCTGCAGGTAATAGGGATTGAACCGCAGGAAATCGGCCAGTTCGCAGACGCTGTCGATCTCCGACTGGTAGGGGTTCTTGCTTTGTCCCAGCATGCAGGACGCGGACATCTTCGCCCGGTATTTTCCGGTCAGCAGATCAGCGGCTTTCAGGAAGATGGTCGCCCGCTGCTCCCAGGGCATGTTCTCCCAGCCCGCCTTGGCCGCTTCGGCCGCCTCGACCGCCATGCGCAGTTCCTTCTCGCCGGCGACGGCGTATTTGCCGAGGCTCTGCCGATGGTCATGCGGGCAGACGATGTTTGCCGTATTCTCCAGATGAAATTCCTGCCCGTTGATGATCGCCGGCACGTTGACCGGATTGGCCAGCTGCCTTTCGAGCTCGGCCTTCAAGGCAAGCGTTTCCGGCGAACCGGGCATGTAGCCCTTCACCGGCTCGTTCTGGGGAAACTTGATTTGAAAAATTGCGTTGTTCATGTTCCTGCCTCTCCTTGTGTGTATTCGACTTGTCCCGTGAGCTGAACCAGAACCGGCCCGATCCCCCGATCGACGAATGCTGCGGTTGGTGCCCGTCGCAGGCGGCGTATTCAGAACTGTGTGCTGGTATGTATAATTTTTATAGTACAAAACATAATAGTCAACGATTTAAAGTAGTGTTTTCTACTTATTTAACTAGATTTACAAGAATCTTATAAAACACCAAAAGCCTTTTGCGCATTCCCGCTTGCGGGCGCGGGCCGGATGCCGCGGCCGGTGACGGACGTTCGGGAAAAGCGCGTCGCCAGCCGGCGTTGCGGCCTATAATCGCCGGCATCCCGTCATAACCTCGAAGGAGTTCCTCATGAGTCTCCCGCTGCAGCGTTTTACGCTCGCCACATGCTTCATCATGCTCGCCGGCTGCGCGACCCAGTCTCAGGAACGGCCGGCGCCGGTCCCGGAACTCAAGCCGGGACGCCTGATCGGCTACCTGCCGATCAACGAGCGCATCGACTCGAAAGCCATCCTCCCGCCGCCGCCCTCGACGCCGGCCGAGACGGCCACCGACGAGGCGGTCAGCCGGGCCGCGCTGCGCCTGCAGGGAAGCGAGCGGTGGAAGCTCGCCACCCGCGATGCCGACGTCAATTTCCCCGAAGCCGCCGGCGTCTACTCCTGCGCCCTGGGCGCGCCGATCACCCAGCAGGATACGCCCTACCTCTATCAATTGCTGCGGCGCGTCGCCAGCGACGCGGGCTACGCCGGCGACGGCGCCAAGGAGCTCTACAAGCGCAACCGGCCGTTCGTGGTCAACAAACAGGTGCCATGCACGCCGGAGGAAATGGACCGCCTCGGCGCCGACCGCTCGTATCCCTCCGGCCATTCGTCCACCGGCACCGCGTGGTCGCTGGTGCTCGCCGAACTGGCGCCCGACCGCGCCGTGCCGATCCTGAAGCGCGCGCAGGCCTTCGCCGAAAGCCGGGTCATCTGCAACATGCACTGGCAGAGCGACACCGTGCAGGGGCGCTTCGTCGGCGTGTACACGTATGCCCGCCTCCAGGCCAGCCCCGAGTTCCAGGCCGACATGCGCATGGCGCGCAAGGAGATCGCGGCCGCCCGCGCGCTCGGCCTGCCGCCGAACCGCGACTGCGCCGCCGAGGCCGGCGCCCTGAGCATGGCCGTTCCCGCCGCGGAACCGGCCGCGAAATAGCCGCCTGGGGCATGGCAACCTGTCTTTGGGTGGCGCCATTTCGGAGAATCACGCCTTGAAGATCAGAATAATCGCGGCGATCGTCGTCATCGCCGCCGTCGCCGCCGGTGCCTTCCTCTATCTGCGCACCGGCGGAGAAACCGCCAACGAACTGACGCTGCACGGCAACGTCAACATCCGGCAGGTGGAACTGGCCTTCAACGCCAGCGGCAGGATCTCGCGGATCGAGGTGCGCGAGGGCGATGCGGTCAAGGCCGGCCAGCTGCTGGCGCGGCTGGACACCGAGCGGCTGCGCCTGGCGCTGCAACAGGCCGAGGCCCAGACCGCCGCGCAGCAGGAAACGGTGAAGCGCCTGGAAGCCGGATCGCGGCCCGAGGAAATCCGCCAGGCGCGGGCGCAGCGCGACGCCGCGCGAGTTTCGATGGAAGACGCCGAGAATTTCTACCGGCGCCAGAAAAGCCTGGTCGAGCGCAATTTCATCTCGTATCAGCAAGCCGATACCGCCCGCTTCGCGCTCGACAAGGCACGCGCGCAGTGGCAGGCCGCCAACGAGGCCGCGCGGCTGGCCGAACTCGGCCCGCGCCGCGAGGACGTCGCCGCCGCGCGGGCGACGCTGGCCGCCTACGAGGCCGCCGCCGCCCAGCTCCGCCGCGACCTCGCCGACGGCGAGTTGCATGCGCCGTCCGACGGCATCATCGACAAGCGCATCCTGGAAGTCGGTGACATGGCTTCGCCGCAGAAGGCGGTGTTCACGCTGGCGCTGACCGAACCGCTGTGGGTGCGCGTCTGGTTGCCCGAGACGCAGCTCGGGCGCGTCCCGGTCGGCGCGCGCGCCACCATCCGCACCGACAGCCATCCCGGCAAGGATTATCCCGGCTGGATCGGCCACGTCTCCCCCAGCGCCGAGTTCACTCCCAAGTCCGTGGAGACGGCCGACATCCGTTCGAGCCTGGTCTATCAGACCCGCGTCTACGCCTGTGCCGGCGCCGGCGAACTGCGCCAGGGCATGCCGGCGACGGTGACCATCGCGCTCGACCAGGCGCCGCCGGCGGAAACGCCGCCCTGCCCCGAAACCGCGCCGGCGCGCTGACGCATGGCCGGCGCCGCCGCCCCCGTGCTCGTCGCCGACGGGCTGATCAAGGCGTTCGCCGCGGACGGGCAGCACACCGTGGCGCTGGACGGCGTCAGCTTCGCCATCGATCCGGGCGTCATCACCGGCCTGATCGGACCCGACGGCGCCGGCAAGACCACCCTGATGCGGCTCGCCGCCGGCCTGCTCGTGCCCGACGCCGGGACGATCCGCGCGCTCGGCCTGGACGCCACGCGCGAATCGCTGGCGGTGCAGGCGGCGCTCGGCTACATGCCGCAGCGCTTCGGCCTCTACGAGGACCTCACCGCGCAGGAGAACCTCGACCTCTACGCCGACCTGCAGGGCGTGCCCAGGGCGGCCCGGGCGGAGCGCTACGCCGAGCTGATGCACATGACCGGCCTCGCGCCGTTCACCGGCCGGCTGGCCGGGCGTATGTCCGGCGGCATGAAGCAGAAGCTCGGCCTGGCCTGCACGCTGGTGCGCCCGCCGCGCCTCTTGCTGCTTGACGAGCCGACGGTTGGCGTCAACCCCGTCTCGCGCCGTGAACTGTGGGCCATCGTCAACCGGCTGGTGGGCGAGGCCGGCATGAGCGTGCTGCTGTCCACCGCCTATCTCGACGAGGCCGAGCGCTGCCGCGACGTGGTCCTGCTGCACGAGGGCAAGGTGCTCGACCGAGGCCGGCCGCATGAAATGAGCGCGCGCATGTCCGGGCGCACCTGGTCGGTGGCCGTCAACGGCGTGTCCCACCGGGCGCTGCAGATGACGCTGGCGCGCGCGGACGGCGTGGTCAACGCCCTGGTGCAGGGCGAACAGGTGCGCGTGGTTACGCGGGAGCCAGCCTTTCCCGCCGCGGCGAGCCGCCTGCCGGAAATGACCGGCGCCACGGTGGCGCCGGTCGCGCCGCGCTTCGAGGACGTCTTCGTGGACATGCTGCGCGCGCCCCTCGACTCCTCCCCCTTCAAGGGGGAGGCCGGGAGGGGGATGGGGGAAGCGTCGGGGAAGCAAGGCACGCCGAGCCGGGGTACCGACCCCATCCCCACCCCGGCCCTCCCCTTGAAGGGGAGGGAGAGCTCGTCCACCCGGCCATCCCAGGACCTCCCGCCGGACGATGCGGCGCCGGTGATCAAGGTCGCCGACCTGGTCCGGCGCTTCGGCGACTTCCGCGCCGTCAACGGCGTCAGCTTCGAGGTCCGGCGCGGCGAGATCTTCGGCCTGCTGGGCGCCAACGGCGCCGGCAAGTCGACCACCTTCCGCATGCTCTGCGGCCTGCTGCCGGCCAGCAGCGGGCACGTCGAGGTCGCCGGCTTCGACCTGCGCCACGCCGCGGCCGTGGCGCGCGAGCGCATCGGCTACATGTCGCAGAAATTCTCCCAGTACACCAACCTCAGCGTGGCGCAGAACCTCGAATTCTTCGCCAGCGCCTACGGCCTCGCCGGACCGCGCCGCGACGACCGGCTGGCCTGGGCCGAGGACGAGTTCGACCTGGGCCGCTACCGCGAGCGCTTCGCCGGCGACCTGCCACTCGGCTACAAGCAGCGCCTGGCCATGGCCTGCGCGCTGATGCACGGCCCGGACATCCTGTTCCTCGACGAGCCGACCTCCGGCGTCGATCCGCTGGCGCGGCGCGAATTCTGGCAGCGCATCAACACCCTGGCGCTGGCCGGCGTGACCGTGCTGGTCACCACCCATTTCATGGAAGAGGCCGAATACTGCGACCGGCTGGTGATCATGGCCGCCGGCCGCATCCTGAGCATGGGCGACCCCGCGGCGATCAAGGCCGCCGCCCGCTCGCCGGAGCATCCGCAGCCGAGCATGGAGGATGCGTTCATCAAGCTGGTGGAGGAGGCATGACGGCGCAACCGCTGTCCGCGATGCGCCTCTCCGCCCTGGTGCGCAAGGAATTCCTGCAGATCGTGCGCGATCCGAGCAGCATCGCCATCGCCTTCCTGATGCCGCTGTTCCTGCTGCTGCTGTTCGGCTACGGCGTGTCGCTCGACGCCGACCACGTGCCGGTCGCCTTCGTCGCCGAGCAGCCGACCGCGGATACGCGCGACTTCGAGGCCAGCCTGCGCGGCAGCCATTACTTCGCGGTGCTGCCGGCGCCGTCGATGCACGCGGCGGAACAGGCGATGCGCGAGGGCGCGGTGAACGCCATCGTCCGCCTGCGCGCCGATTTCTCCGAACGCCTGCGCCGCCCGGACGGCGCGCCGATCCAGGTGATCGTCAACGGCGTCGACGCCAACACGGCGCGCCTCACCCTGGGCTATCTCGAAGGCGCCTGGGGCAACTGGCTGGCGCGCCGCGCGGCCGACAGCGGCCAGGAACTCGTCATGCCCGTCGAGATGGAGCCGCGCATCTGGTTCAACAGCGAGGTGAAGAGCCGCAATTTCCTGGTGCCCGGCCTGGTGGCGATCATCATGACCCTGATCGGCACCCTGCTCACCGCGCTGGTCATGGCCCGCGAATGGGAGCGCGGCACGCTGGAGGCGCTGCTGGTGACGCCGGCGAGCATGAGCGAAATCCTGCTCGGCAAGATCGTCGCCTATTTCACGCTCGGCACCGGCGGCATGCTGCTCACCGTCGGCATGGCCGTGTGGTTGTTCGGCGTGCCCCTGCGCGGCTCGTTCTGGCTGCTGTGGGCGTGCGCCTCGCTGTTCCTGCTGGCCGCGCTGGGCATGGGGCTGACCATCTCGACGCTGGCGCGCAGCCAGTTCGTCGCCGGGCAGATCGCCATCGTCGGCACCTTCCTGCCCGCGTTCCTGCTCTCCGGCTTCATCTTCGACATCCCGAGCATGCCGTCCGTCATCCAGGCCGTCACCCACCTGATCGTCGCCCGCTACTTCGTGGCCATCGCGCAGACGCTGTTCCTCGCCGGCGACGTGTGGCCGATCGTCCTGCCCAACGCCCTGGCGCTCACGCTGATGGCCGTCTTCTTCCTCGGCGTTACCTGGCGCAAGTCGAGAAAGCGCCTGGAATGACCCTGTCCCCCGCCCTCACCCGGCTGCTCGCCCTGATCGTCAAGGAATTCCTGGCGCTGCTCAAGGACCCGAAAAGCCGCACCGTGCTGATCGGCCCGCCGCTCATCCAGCTCATCGTCTTCGGCTACGCCGCCACCTTCGAGCTGAAGGACATTCCCTACGCCGTCTACAACGAGGACCGTGGCGCCGTCTCGCGCACGCTCGAAGCCGCGTTCGCCGGCGCGCCGGCGTTCCGGCGGGTGGCCACGGTGTCCGCCGAGCGCGAGATCGCGCCGCTGATCGACAACCGCGAGGTCCTGCTGGTGATCCACATCGCCCCGCGCTTTTCCGAACGGCTGCTGGCGCCCCAGCCCGCCGGCATCGACGCGCCGCTGCAGGTGATCATCGACGGGCGCAATTCGAACACCGCGATGGTCGCGCTGAACTACGTGCGCGGCATCGTCAACCCGTTCAACCGGCAATGGCTGCGCGGGCGCGGACAGGCCGGCGCGCCCGCCGTGCTGGAGTCGCGCGCGTGGTTCAACCCGAACCTCGAAAGCCGGTGGTTCTTCGTCCCCGGCATCATCGGCATGCTGGCGCTGATCACCACCATCCTGGTCACCGCCATGACGGTGGCGCGCGAACGCGAGCAAGGCACCTTCGACCAGTTGCTGGTCACCCCGCTGCGGCCGGGCGAGATCCTGATCGGCAAGGCCCTGCCCGGCTTCCTGATCGGGCTGGTCCAGGGCACCGTCATCCTGCTGATCGTCACGCTGTGGTTCAGGGTGCCGCTGCTCGGCAGCCTGCCGGCGCTGTACTGCGGGCTGGCGCTGTTCCTGCTTTCCGGCGTCGGCTTCGGACTGCTCATCTCCTCGCTCGCCGTCACGCAGCAGCAGGGGCTGCTCGGTGCCTTCCTGTTCATGGTGCCGGCGATCATCCTGTCCGGATTCGCCACGCCGATCGCCAACATGCCGCCGGCGGTGCAGGCCATCACCCTGATCGACCCGCTGCGCTATTTCATGGTCGTGCTGCGCAAGGTCTTCCTGGAAGGCGCCGGCTTCGACGTGCTGGCCCACCAGTTCTGGCCGATGGCGCTGATCGGCGTCACCGCGCTGGCGCTGGCCAGCTGGCTGTTCCGGCACCGCATGTATTGAAGCAGTTGACCACGGCGACACGGCGGGCACGGCGAAAAGCAAAATCCCGTTTCTCGTCGTGCCCGCCGTGTTCGTTGTGGTTAAAAGGTTCTTGCCTCTCGCCGTGCCCGCCGTGTCGCCGTGGTTAAGTCCGGGTCAGCCCAGGTCGACCGGCACGAACAGCGTCGCGTCGCCGCGCTGGATCAGCAGGGCGACGCGCTTCGAGGCCTTCGTCACCAGCGCGCGCAACTGCTCGCCCGAAGTCACCGCCTCGCCGTTGACCGACAGCACCACGTCGCCCGGACGGATGCCGGCGCGCGCCGCGGCGCCCGAGACGTTCTCGACCAGCAGGCCGTTCTTGCCGTCGAGCTGGCGGCGCTCCTCGGGCCGCAGCGGCCGCAGGGCGAGGCCCAGCTTGCCCGGCGCGGCTTCCGTGCTCTCGGCGCTGGCGGTCTTTTCCGCCTTGACGTCGCCGACCTTGACCTCGATGTCGCGCTTGGCGCCCTTGCGCCAGATCTGCAGCTTGGCCGTATCGCCCGGACGGATGTTGGCGATCACCGGCGGCAGCTCGCTCGACGACTGGATTTCCTTGCCGTTGACCGCCAGGATCACGTCGCCGGGTTCCAGGCCGGCCTTGGCCGCCGGGCCGCCGTTCTCGACCGAGCTGATCAGCGCGCCGGTCGGCTTGTTCAGCCCGAACGACTCGGCCAGCGACTGGTTCACTTCCTGGATCGAGACGCCGAGCCGGCCGCGCTGCACCTTGCCGTGCTTGAGAATCTGGTCCTGGATGGAGACCACCACGTCGATCGGGATGGCGAAGGACAAGCCCTGGTAGCCGCCGGTGCGGCTGTAGATCTGCGAATTGATGCCGATCACCTCGCCGGCCATATTGAACAGCGGACCGCCGGAATTGCCGGGGTTCACCGCCACGTCGGTCTGGATGAACGGCACGTAGTTGTCGTCCGGCAGCGAGCGCGACTTGGCCGAGACGATGCCGGCCGTGGCGCTGCTCTCGAAGCCGTACGGCGAGCCGATCGCCAGCACCCATTCGCCGACGCGCGTAGCGGTCGAATTGCCGATCTTCACCGTCGGCAGGCTGCGCGCGTCGATCTTCAGCACCGCCACGTCGGTCGCCTTGTCGGCGCCGAGCACCTTGGCCTTGAACTCGCGCTTGTCGTTCAGGCGCACCACGACCTCGTCGGCGCCGTCGATCACGTGCGCGTTGGTCAGGATGAGGCCGTCCTCGCGCACGATGAAGCCCGAGCCCTGCCCGCGGATCTGCTGCTCGCCGCGCTGCTGCGGAATGCGGAAGTGGCGGAAGAATTCGTAGAACGGGTCGTTCGGATCGAGGCCGGGGAAGTCGGGCAGGCCGGTCTGCCCTTTGACCTTGCCGGACATGCTGATGTTGACCACCGCCGGGCTGTTGCGGGCGACGATCTCGCTCATGTCGGGCAGCGCCGCGCCGGCCATGGAGGTCGCCGCGGCGGCGACCGGGGCCGTGGCCGCGTGGCTTTCCCACAAACCCTGGCGGGTGGCGAGCGAATAGGCGCCGCTGAGCGCCGCCGACAGCACGGCCACGATCAGCGTCTTCTTCAACATTCGGGTGGTCATGATCGTCCTCCTGTAATTCATTCAGGCAAGGCACGTTCCTTGCGACGAAAGCATCCTAGCGAAAAGAAACTTAAATTGGACTTAAAGGACCAAAGCCGGAAAAATGCCTCCGGCGAAGTGAGTCGCCTCCAACATCAGGGAGTTCCCGCATGAGTCCGCACCACCTGCCAGGCGCTCCGGCGATCGCCGCCGGCGCCCTCCTCGCCTGCTTTTTCGCGTTCATGCCCGAGGACGGACGGGCGGCCGACGGGCGCCAGATCGCCGCCGCCAAGTGCGCCACCTGCCACGGCAACGACGGCGCCGGCGGCGAGCCGGACGTCCCGCGCATCGCCGGCCTGCAGCCGGCCTACCTCGCCAGGCAATTGAAGGAATTCGCCGACGGCCGGCGGCGCAACGAGGACATGGCCCAGCTGGGCGCGGCATTGAGCGAGGACGAAATCCGGGCCGTCGCGGCTTGGTACGGCGGCCGGAAGATGCCTGCCGGCAGTCCCGGCGACCCCGCGCTGGCCGAAGCCGGCCGGCAGATCTACGAGGACGGCAACGGCGATCCGGCGGTGCAGCCCTGCGCGTCGTGCCACCAGCCCGACGGCGCCGGCAACGCGCGCTTCCCCCGGCTGGCGGGCCAGCAGCGGCCGTACGTCGCGAAGCAGCTCGGCGAGTTCAAGAGCGGGCGCCGCGCCACCGACCCGCAGATGGCCGACATCGCCAGGCGCCTCAAACCCCAGGAAATCCGGGCGCTGGCCGAGTACGTCGGCGGTCTTTAGCAGTCGGTCACACCTGAACGCAAGGATAGCCACGTCATCCCGGCGCAAGCCGGGATCCAGCGGTGCGCCACTGGATTCCGGGCCAAGCCCGGAATGACGGATTCCGAAGGTCCGTTTGATTCATCGTGACTAGCTACTAGGGCACATCCTGGCGCTTGGGCGGCGGCTCCAGCTGCGCCCGGCCGCCCAGCCCGGAGGCATGCTCGGCCTTGCCGCGCGCGTCCTTCAGCGCCCTCTCGATGTCCTGGTAGAACTCGCTCTCCGGCGGCAGGCGCTTGAGGAGATAGCGCCAGTAGTACGCGGCCTGAGCCCATTCCTCGCGCTGGTAGGCGGCGAGGCCGGCGAGTTCCAGCGCCTTTTCCTCCTGCGGGTCGAGCTCCAGCGCCTCGGCGATCAGGGCGCGCGCCCGGCCTTGCAGGTTGCCCTGGTCGGCCAGCGCCACCGCCTCGGCGTACTGCGCCAGCATCCGCGCCTGCCCCGGCGCCAGCTTGACGGCGCGCGCCAGCGCCGCCTCGGCGTCGGCCACGCGCTGCAAGGCCAGGTAGGACTGGCCCAGCACGAACCAGCCCTCGGCGTCGTCCGGCTTGTCCTTGAGGCGCTTTTCCAATGCAGTAAGCATGGCGTCAACGTCGTGGCTCTTGCCCTGCAGCGCCGGCTGCGCGTCGAGAACCGCCGGCGCGCCCAGCTGGCGGTACAGCCCGAAGCTGGCCAGCGGCACGAGTACCGCCAGCAGCATCAGCCAGCGGCGTCCCGCCGGCTGTTCACCCTCTTCCGCCGCGCGCAGCAGCGGCGCCAGCACGCAGGCCAGCGCCAGCAGTACCATCGCGGCGGCCAGCAGCCAGAAGCTCATTCCCCGTCTCCCTGCCGCGCCCTGCGCCGGCCCAGCGCGGCCAGCGCGGCGCCGAGCGCCATGGTCATCGCGCCGGCCCAGATCCAGCCGACGAACGGCTTGTGGAAGATGCGCACGGTCCAGGTCGCGTGGCTGACCGGATCGCCGAGCACGACGTAGAGGTCGCCGGCGAGGCCGTAGCGGATCGCCGATTCGGTCATCGGCATCTTCGAGGCGTGATAGACGCGCTTTTCCGGGTGCAACTCGGCGACCGCCGCGCCGTCGCGGCTGACCGCCAGCGTGCCGCGCACCGCCGAGTAGTTCGGCCCCGGCACTTCCACGACGCCCTTGAACAGCCACTCGTGGCCCGCCACCACGGCCGATTCACCGGCGGACAGGGTCACCGCCCGCTCGCTCTCGAACGCCGTCACCAGGCCGATGCCGACCAGGCCGACCGCCACGCCGCAATGCGCCAGGCCCATGCCCCATTGCGCCAGCGAACCGCCCCGCCGCACGAGCCGCGGCAGCGTGGACAGGACGATCCACGCGGCCAGGCCGACGCCGAGCGCGGCCTGCCAGCGCAGTTCGCCGTAGGCCAACGACAGCGCCGGCCCGAGGATCGCCGCCCCGATCGCCGGCCACGCCGCGCCCGCCAGCACCTCGCGCGGATCGGCCCGTTGCCAGAGCACGCGCGGCCCGATGCCGAGCAGCAGCAGCGCGGGCGCCATCAGCGGCACGAAGACGCTGTTGAAGTACGGCGGGCCGACCGACACCTTGCCCTGGCCGAGCGCGTCGAGCGCCAGCGGGTAGAGCGTGCCGAGCAGCACCGTGCCGGTGGCCACCAGCAGCAGCACGTTGCCGGCGAGGAGCAGCGTTTCGCGCGAGCACGGCGCGAAGCCCGCCTCGCCGCCGGCCTTCGGCGCGCGCAGCGCCAGCACCCACAGCGCGGCGCCGACCAGCACGGCGAGCAGGAGCAGCAGGAAGAAACCGCGCGCCGGGTCCTGGGCGAAGGCGTGCACCGACGAGAGCACGCCCGAGCGGACCAGGAAGGTGCCGATCAGCGACAGGGCAAACGCGCCGATCGCCAGGAACACCGTCCACACCTGGAAAATGCCGCGTTTCGCGGTGGCGGCGAGCGAGTGCACCAGCGCCGTGCCGACCAGCCAGGGCATCAGCGAGGCGTTCTCGGTCGGGTCCCAGAACCACCAGCCGCCCCAGCCCAGTTCGTAGTAGGCCCACCACGACCCGACCATGATGCCGAGGGTCAGGAACAGCCAGGCGACCAGCGTCCACGGCCGCGCCCGGCGCGCCCAGCCGGCGTCCAGGCGGCCCGCGAGCAGGGCCGCCACGGCGAAGGCGAAGGCCACCGAGAAGCCGACGTAGCCCATGTACAGCAAGGGCGGGTGGATGATCATGCCGGGGTCCTGCAGCAGCGGGTTGAGGTCCAGCCCCTCGGGCGGCGGCGGGTCGAGGCGCATGAAGGGATTGGAGGTGAACAGGATGAAGGCCAGGAAACCCGTGCTCACCAGCCCCAGCACGGCGAGCGCGCGGGCCGCCAGCGCATCGCCGGTGCGGCGCGCCGACGCCGCCACGGCGACGGTCCAGGCGGCCAGGATCAGCGCCCACAGCAGGATCGACCCCTCGTGCGAACCCCACGTCGCGGTGAGCCGGTACGCCGCCGGCAGATGGCGCGAGGAGTGCTCGGCGACGTTGAGTACCGAAAAGTCGTTCACGTAAAACGACCACGCCAGCGCGGCGAAGCCCAGCGCGACGAATAGGCCCTGCCCGGCGGCCGCACCGCGCGCCGCCGCCATCAGCCGGGCGCTGCCGCGCGCCGCGCCGGAAAAGCCCAGCACGCTCTGCAGCAGCGCCAGCTGCAGCGCGAGGATGAGGCCGAGGTGGCCGAGTTCGGGAATCATCAAGTCATCGGAAAACGGTCAAAAAAAGGGGCGCGGCATCCCGCGCCCCGCGGTGTCGATCAATCCCGCTTCACTTCTTCGCCGCGATCGCGTCGTTCAGCACCTTGATGCCGGCCTGCGATTCGTCGACCGAGCGCGTCAGCGTGTCGCGCGCCGCGCCGGGGTTGTGGAAGCCGTCGGAGTTCTCGGCGGTCCACCATTCCCAGTAGATGTGCGCCTGATCGTGGTGCGCCTGCGCCTTCTTGATCGCCTCCTCCGGCACGCCCGCCGCGCGGGCCCTGGCGAAGGTGTCGATCAGCTGCGCCAGCCAGTACTCGGCCTTGGCCATCTTGCCGCGCGTGTAGTTCTGGATCGAGTCGATCAGGTACAGCGACTGCTGCTCGTTGAGATCGGCATGGCACGCCACGCAGGTGTCCTTGACGTTGTAGCGCGGCGAACGCTGGAAGTGCGAGGTGTAGGTCTTGCCGTCCTGCTTGACCTTCGGCATGTGGCAGTTCTTGCACTCGACGCCTTCCCGCTCGTGCTTGCTGCCCCAGAACGTTTCCGTATCCGGATGCTGCAGCTTGGAGAGCAGCGCGCCGGTGGCGGCGTGCTTGAAGTCCTTGAAGTTGATCTTCTCGACCGCCGCCTTGTAGTCATACACGTTGGCCCAGAAGAAGTGGTTGGTGCGGCGGTCGGCCATGGTCACGCTGAACTCGCCGGTGCGCGTGTCGAAGCCCGGATTGCAGTTGTACTCGACGTGGCATTGCGCGCACATCAGGTTCGAATCCGGCTTGCTCAGCACGCCGATGGCGCGAAAACCGTCGCGGAAGGTCACCTTCTTCATGGTGATCTTCTCGCTCTTGGCCTTGTCGTTCGGATAGGTGCCCATGCCGCGGTCGACCACCGCCTCGATCAGCGCGTCGCGCACCACGCGCGGGGCGGTCGAGTGCGGATCGTGGCAGGTGTAGCAGTTGAGCGGATGCTTCAGATCGCGCACGAAGTCGACCACCTTCGAGGTCCGCGCCCACTTGGCCTTCGGATCGGGGTCGCCCATGTACTTCCACTTCAGGATGTGGTCCTGCGTCTTGCAGTTCAGGCACACCGGGTTGGAGGCCGTAGCGGTCTGCGGCATGAACACCTTCTGGTCGCTGCTCGACGGATCGGCATCCTTGAGCACCGCGCTCCACAGCTGCGTTTCCGCGCCCTTGCCGTCGGTCAGCAGCGTCCAGTCGTTGAGCTGGAAGCGCCCGCCGTAGCCGCGGTCGACCAGCAGCTGGTCGAGCAGCATGAAGATGTGGCTGCGCGGCTCGGCATGCTCCTTGGTGAAGCCGTGCGGCGCCAGCAGCTTCTCGAACAGCGGCGAACGGCCCCGGTAGGTGCCCTTCTCGAGGCGCGCCTTGGACTCGTAGTTGATCATCACGAAGGAGTCGTACTGCGGCTGGTGGCAGGTGCCGCAGGCGGCGTGGTCGGTGCGCGTGGCGATCGGCGCCTTGCCGTCCTTGGCCACGTGATCCTCGAAATTGGTGTGGCACGACGCGCAGTTCACGCCGGCGTGCTTGCTCGCCGCGTGGAACTCCTTGATGTCCTTGTGGCAGGAATAGCAGAGGCCCACGTCGGCGGGCTTCTCCTTGGCCAGCGCCGTCTTGGGCAGCGCGTTGCGCATCTGGTCGATGGTGGTCTGGGTGATCTGGTCCTGCTGCTTGACCACCGCCGGGTCGGGCTGTCTGGCCTGCGCCGCCGGCCCGCCGAAAATCGTGGCGCAAACGATCCCCGCGCCCGCCACGAAACGCATCAATGCTTTTGCTCCCATGTCTGCCTCCGATCGACTCCCTGCCGCACGCGCGCATAAGAAATCCGCCGGGCGGAGCGAGCCCCTGTTGTTGTTGATTGGCGAGCCCCTGGTGTTGCTTATTGTCGTTCTGCCGGGAAGCCGATGGACTGCCGAAGAATCCCTGTACCAGACGCTACCACGATGGCATCGCCGGTGGATTTGATATTAATCAAAAAATCAAACCGTGTCGTCCCCCTTGGCGGGGAATTCGACCCGTGCCGACAGGCCGCCCCCGTCGGCGTCGAGCAGGCGCACCGCGGCGCCGTGGCGCTGCGCGATCGTCCTGACGATGGCCAGGCCGAGCCCGGCGCCCGGGCCGCCGCCGCGGCGGTAGAAGCGGTCGAACACGCGCTCGCGCTCCTCGGCCGGGATGCCCGGCCCGTTGTCGGCGACTTCCAGCCAGGCCGCGCCGTCGCGGACGCCGCAGCTGACGTCGACGCGCCCGCCTGCCGGCACGTAGCGCAGCGCGTTGCCGATCAGGTTGGCGAGCAGGATGCGCAGCGCGCCCCGGTCGCCGGCGACCGTCGCGGCCTCGTCCGCCCGCGCCAGTCCGAGGTCGATGTTGCGGGCCGCGGCCAGGCGGGTGTGCTCGATGATCGCTTCGCGCAGCAGCTGCGCGAGGCCGATCTCGGCGAACACCGATTCGGCGGCGCCGGGCTCCTGGCGGGCCAGGGTCAGCATCTGCCGCAGGGTGTGCGTGGCGCGCTGCAGCCCGTCCTTCAGGTCGGCGAGCGCGGCCGCCCGGTCCTCGGCGGATTCGGCGCGCTCGACGAGCTGGGTCTGCAGCTGCAGCGCCGTCAGCGGCGTGCGCAGTTCGTGCGCGGCGTCGGCGACGAACGCCCGCTGCGCGTCGAGCGAGGCCTTCAGGCGGATCAGCAGGTCGTTGAGCGCGGCGACCAGCGGCCGCACTTCCTCGGGCACGTCGCCGGCCGGCAGCGGCGCCAGCGAATCGGGCGTATGCGCCTGCACCGACTGCGCCAGCCGCCCGAGCGGCCGCAGCCCGCGCCCGACCAGCCACCAGATCAGCAGGCCGAGCACCGGCAGCAGGACGAAGAACGGCTTCAGCGTACGCAGGGCGGACCTCGCCGCCAGGCGGTCGCGCACGCGCATCGGCTGGGCCACGGCAATAGTCTGCCCGTGGTACTGGATGGCGTAGAGGCGCCACGCGCCTTCGGCCGTCTCGGTCGTCGAATAGCCGAGCCGGGTCAGTTCCGGCAGCACGTCGTGCGGCCGGGAAAAGAACACCGTCAGGCCGGATTCGTTCCACACGCGGATCACGTAGTCCAGGCTCTCGTCGCTCGCCAGCGCCTCGGCGGAGCCCTGGAAACGCTGATCGCGCAGGGACAGGGCGATCTGTTCGAGGTGGTAGTCGAAGAGCACGCCGGCCTCGTCGCGCGCCGCCCGGTAGGTGGCCCAGCCGCCGACCAGCATCGCGGCGCACAGCGTGCCCAGCAGCGCGAGCAGCAGGCTGCGGCGGATCGAGTTCATGAGCCGGCCGGCACCATGTAGCCGACGCCGCGCACGTTGCGGATCGCGTCCGCGCCGAGCTTGCGGCGCAGCGAGTGGATGTACACCTCGACGGCGTTGCTCTCGATCTCCTCCTCCCAGCCGTACAGGCTTTCCTCGATCTGGGCGCGCGAGAGCGGCACGCCGGGCTGCTTCATCAGCGCGTGCAGCAGCGAGAATTCGCGCCGGGACAGCGCGACCGGCGCGCCGGCGAGCGTCACCGCATGCGTCGCCGGATCGAGTGCGAGCGGGCCGACCTCGATCACCGGCGCGGCGCGGCCGCCCTGCCGCCGCATCAGGGCGCGCACGCGCGCCGACAGTTCGTCGAGGTCGAAGGGCTTGACGAGGTAGTCGTCGGCGCCGGCGTCCAGCCCCTTGACCCGGTCCGCCACCGAATCGCGCGCGGTGATCACCAGCACGGGAATCGCCACGCCCCGGCGGCGCAGCCCGGCGAGGAGTTCGAGGCCGTCCTTGCGCGGCAGGCCGAGGTCGAGCAGGATCATCTCGTGTACTTTGTCGGCCAGCGCCAGTTCGGCCGCCGCGCCATCGCGCACCCAGTCGACGGTGTAGCCCTCCTGCCTCAGCCCGCGCTGGACGCTGGCGCC
Organism: Propionivibrio sp.; assembly: GCF_047602565.1. Taxonomy (GTDB): domain Bacteria; phylum Pseudomonadota; class Gammaproteobacteria; order Burkholderiales; family Rhodocyclaceae; genus Propionivibrio. The sequence goes on along the minus strand of NZ_JASGGX010000001.1, from coordinate 4,809,562 downwards.
GATCATCGGGTCGTCTTCGACAAGCAACAGGCGCATGCGCCGCCCTCCACTCCGTTGTGCCACGAAGCGCGATGATACTGCGCGGGGATTCCCGCGTCAGAGGCCGCGCGCGGCCGCTCAGGCGGCGAGCCAGTTGACCAGGCCGCCGACGGCCACCAGGTGCACGAACAGCCCGGCGCCCAGCAGCAGCGGCCGGACGCCCGCCTGGCGCATGCGCGCGAGGTTGGTGTCGATGCCCAGCGAGGCCATCGCCGCCGTCAGCAGCAGCGCGCCGGCGAGGCGCAGCGCATCGACCACGCCGGCGGGCAGGATGTGCAGCGAATTGACGCCGGCCAGCGCGGCGAACGCAACGGCGAACCACGGCACCGGCACGGCGTGCCGCCCGCCGCGATCGCCGAGGAACCAGCCGAGCGAAAGCAGGAAGGGCACCAGCAGCAGCACGCGGATCATCTTGACGATCACCGCGCTGTCCGCGACGTGGCCGCCGAGCGAACTGCCGATGGCCACCACCTGCGCGACCTCGTGCACCGTCGAACCGACGTAGATGCCGAAATCGAGGACGCCGCCGAGCCAGGCGTGGAGCGCCGGGTAGAGCAGCATCGCCAGCGTGCCGAACAGCACCACGGTGGCCACGGCGACGGCGCTCTTTTCCGCCACCGCGCCGTGTTCCGAACGCAGCATCGGCACGGTCGCGACCACCGCCGCCGCGCCGCAGATCGCGCTGCCGGCGGACGCCAGCAGCACGGTCTCGCGGTCCATGCCGAGCAGGCGCCGGCCGACGAACCCGCCGACCAGCAGGGTCGAGACGACCATCACCACGTCCACCAGAATGCCCGTGCTGCCGACCTGGATGATCTGCTGGACGCTCAGGTTGAACCCGTAGAGCGCCACCCCGGCGCGCAGGAGACGGCGCTGCGCAAAGGCCAGCCCGGGCCGGAAGCGGTCCCGCCCCAGGCCGGGAAAGGCGTTGCCGAGCGCCGCCCCGAGCAGGATCGACAGCGTCAGTGAGCTGGCGCCGTACCGCCGCAGACCTTCCCATTGCGCCAGCCCCCACGCCGTCGCCGCGATCAGGGCGACCAGCGCCATGCCGGATGAAACACCGCCGCTTTTGTTCTCCATGTCCCATGTTCTTGAAAGCGATGGCGAAGGCTAATCGCTGGCGATACAATCCGTAAAACAGATTATTTGAATAATTTCAATTTATTTTTCTGATGAAAATCACGCTCCGCCAACTGGAAGTCTTCGCCGCCATCGCCGGGCGGCGGCACGTCACGCGCGCCGCGGAAGCCATCGCCATGACGCAGTCGGCCGCCAGCACGGCGCTCGCCGAGCTCGAACAGCAGCTCGAAACCAAGCTGTTCGACCGCATCGGCCGCCAGCTGCTGCTCAACGAAGCCGGCCGGCAGCTGCTGCCGAAGGCGCTGGACGTGCTCGACCGCGTGCGCGAGATCGAGGCGGCGGCGCGTAGCGGCGAGCCGGCCTTCGACCTGCACCTCGGCGCCAGCCTGACCATCGGCAACCACCTGCTGCCCGGCCTGCTCGCCGAACTCGGCCGGCGGCATCCGCACGGCGAGGTGCGCCTGTCGCTGAAGAACACCGAGCAGGTCGTCGCCGACCTGCTGAACTACCGCATCGACCTGGGTTTCGTCGAAGGCCCGGTGCAGGACGAACGCCTGCAGCGCTTCGTCTGGCACCAGGACCGGCTCAGCGTGTTCGCCGCCCCGGAGCACCCGCTGGCCGGGCGGACGGCGAGCCACGGCGACCTGAAGGACGTGGGCTGGGTCGTGCGCGAGAAAGGCTCGGGCACGCGCGACGTCTTCGACCGGGCGCTCGCCAGCGCGGCCCTGCCGCGCCGCGTCGCCTTCGAACTCGAACAGCCCGAGGCCATCCGCCAATGCGTGCGCAACGGCCTCGGCCTGGGCTGCCTGTCGCTGCTGGAACTGCGCGATGCGTTCCAGGCCGGCTGGCTGGCGCCGGTCGGCACGCCGTTCCTCAACCTGGAGCGGCAGTTCCAGGTCATCCTGCATCGCGACAAGCACCTCAGTCCCGGACTGCGGGCGATTCTCGCGCTGTGCGGGGTGGACGGGGTCTGATGCCGGCGGGAATATGCCGCCCCGTGCGCATTCACCTCATGCCGTATGCGGCACCGCGCCGATCACGCAGCGGCATCCGTGACGGCCGCGTATTGTTCGTCGCTCACTTTTTCCAGCCAGTCGACGGTCCTGCCGTCCATCTGTTCCTGGATGGCGATGTGCGTCATGGCCGTCGTCGGCGACGCGCCGTGCCAGTGCTTTTCGCCCGGCGGAAACCAGACCACGTCGCCCGGCCGGATGGCCTCGACCGGCCCGCCCCAGCGCTGCGCGAAGCCATGGCCGGCGGTGACGATCAGCGTCTGGCCGAGCGGGTGCGTGTGCCACGCCGTTCTCGCCCCCGGCTCGAAGGTGACGCTGGCGCCGGCGGCCCGGGCATCGGTCCTCGGCGAAAACAACGGATCGATGCGCACCGTTCCGGTGAAGTATTCCGCTGACCCGGCATGCGACGCCTGCGAACCACAACGCTTGATTTCCATATACCGCTCCTTTCGGTTGCCTCGAAATGCCGCGGCCGTTCCGCCGCCGCCCTGCTGTAACCAGGGACCGAATCCGGCACAATGCGGTTCCTTCCCCAACCGTGCCGCCGACCCGACGTGACGACCGACCCTTGCAGCAGCGACGATGCGAAACGCCGGCACGCCGAGGCCGAGGCGCGCTTTCTCGCCGGCGTGGAATTCCTCGAACGGGGCGACACGAAGTCCGCCGAGCGCTGCTTCCGCGAAGCCTTGTCCTTTTCCGACGCACTGGCCGGCGCCGCGGCCAACCTGGGCTACATCCTCGACCAGCGCGGCCAGCAGGAAGCCGCCGAGGCCTACCTGCGCCGCGCGCTCGAACTCGACCCGCACTGCGCGACGGCGGCGCTGAACCTCGGCGCGCTGCTGACCACCGCCGAACGCTTCAAGGAAGCCGAGGCGATGTGCCTGAAGGCGGTCGCCCTGCGCTCCGAATCGCCGCGGCCGTGGTCGAATCTCGGCGTGCTGTACGCCGGCCTGAAGCGCGAGGCCGAAGCCGAGCAATGCCACCGCACCGCGATGGCGCTCGACGCCGGCAACCTCGCCGCGCGCTTCAACCTCGCCTACCTGCTGCTGCGCCAGGGCCGCTACGAGGAAGGCTGGGCATGCCTGGAGGCACGCCGCTGGTACGCCGCCTTCGCCGCGCGCATGCCCTGCCCGCGCTGGCAGGGCGAGCCGCTCGCCGGCAAATCGCTGCTGATCGGCTACGAGGCCGGGCACGGTGACATGATCCAGTTCGTCCGCTACGCCGCCGTGCTGCGCGAGCGGCAGCCGCGGTCGATCGACCTCGTCTGCCATCCGGCGCTCACGACGCTGCTCGCGGGCCAATGCGGCATCGACCGCGTTTTCGGATTCGACGAGGCGATTCCGGACGGCGGCTGGGATTACTGGACGCCGCCGCTGAGCATTCCGTATCACTGCCGGACCACGCTCGAAACGATTCCGGCGCGCCTCCCCTACCTGCGCGCGGCGCCGGCGAGGATCGCCGCCTGGCAGCCCCGCCTGCCCGCCGGCGGGCTGAAAGTGGGCCTGGTGTGGAAAGGCAACCCGCGCTTCGAGAACGACGCGCACCGCTCGCTGCCGTCGCTCGCCACCCTGGCGCCGCTCGGCGGCGTTCCGGGCATCCGGTTCGTCGGCCTGCAGAAAGGCGCCGGCGAGGACGAGGCCTTGCATCCGCCCGCCGGATTGCAGCTGACCAGCCTCGGCCCGCAGCTCGCCGATTTCGCCGACACGGCGGCGGTGGTCAGCCAGCTCGACCTGGTCATCGGCGTCGACACCGCCGTCGCCCACCTCGCTGGCGCGCTCGGCGTGCCGTGCTGGATTCTGCTCCCCGACTACCAGACCGACTGGCGCTGGCTGAAGGAGCGCGCGGATTCGCCATGGTATCCGGGCGTCGTGCGGCTGTTCCGGCAGACGCGCATGGGCGAATGGGGCGGCACGGTCGAGGCATTGCGCGATGCGTTGGCCGAACGTTTCAGCAAAGCTCGTCCGGCAGCAGTTCGATCCGCGGCCGGCCGGTCCGGGGGCTGATCCGCACCCTGGCGGAGACGCCGTAAACTGCGGCGATGATCGGTTCCGTCAGCACCTCCGCCGGCGTGCCGCAGTGCACCAGGCGGCCGTCCTGCAACAGGAACAGCCGGTCGCAGTAGTGCGCCGCGATGTGCAGCTCGTGCAGCGCGGCGATCGCGGTCAGGCCCAGGCCGCGGATCAGGTTCATGATCTCGAACTGATGGCGCACGTCCAGGTGGTTGGTCGGCTCGTCGAGCACCAGCAGCCCGGCTTCCTGCGCCAGCGCCCGGGCGATCAGCACGCGCTGCTTCTCGCCGCCGGAAAGCGTGCCGAACGCACGTCCGGCCAAGTGGTCCACGCCGACCCGCCGCAACGCCTCTTCCACGATCGCGAAATCGTCCGGCCCGTCGCGTTCGAAGGCGGTGCGATGGGCGGTGCGGCCCATCAGCACCATGTCGCGCACGGTGAAGCCGAATTCGCCCGCCTGTTCCTGCGCGAGCACGGCCATGCGGCGCGCGTTCTCGCGCGCGGAAAGCCGCCAGACGTCGCGGCCGTCGACCAGCGCGTGGCCGGCGGCCGGGCGCAGCACGCGGTAGATCATGCGCAGCAGGGTCGACTTGCCGCTGCCGTTGGGACCGATCAGCCCGACCAGCTCGCCCTCGGCGACGCGCAGCGAGACCTCCTCCACGATGTAGGACGCGGCCGCCTGCCAGCTCAGGCCACGGGTTTCCAGCCTCATCGCCCGACTCCCGCCAGCAGCCCCTCGCGGTACAGCATCCAGACGAAGAAGGGGCCGCCGATCAGCGAGGTGATGACGCCGACCGGAATTTCCGTGGGCGCGAAGCACACCCGGGCCAGCGCGTCCACCCAGACCAGGAAGATCGCGCCGATCAGCGCCGCCACCGGCAGCACGCGGCCGTGCTCGCTGCCCACCAGCATGCGCGTGACGTGCGGAATCATCAGGCCGATGAAGCCGATGCAGCCGCTGATCGCCACCATCACCCCGGTGAGCAGCGAGACGAAGAGAAACAGCCGGCGCCGCAGGCGCGTGGTGTCCACGCCCAGCGTGCTGGCGGTTTCATCGCCCACCAGCAGGGCGTTGAGCGCGCGGGCCTGGGCGACGAGCAGCGCGATGCCCGCCAGCAGCAGCATAGCCGGCAGTCCCAGCTGATGCCACTTGGCGCCGGCCAGGCTGCCGAGAATCCAGCTCAACACGGAATTGGCGAGTTCGCGCTGCGCCGCAGTGAGAGTGATCAGGCTGGTCACCCCGCTCAGGCAGTAGCCGATGGCGACGCCGCCGAGGACCAGCCGGGGCGCCAGCAGGCGGCCGTTGGCGTGGGCCAGCAGGTACACCGCGCCGCTGGCGGCGAGCGCGCCGCCGAAGGCGCCGACCGGCAGCGCGTAGCGCCCGGCGAAGCCGAACAGGCCGTAGGCCAGCACACTCACCGCGCCGACTGAGGCGCCGGAGGAGACGCCCAGCAGATAGGGATCGGCCAGCGGGTTGCGCACCATCGCCTGCATGGTCACGCCGACCACGGCCAGCCCGGCGCCGACCACCGCCGCCAGCAGCACGCGCGGCATGCGGATCAGCCAGACGATCTGGTGGTGCGCCAGGCTCCAGTCGCCGGGCGATGTCTCGAACCCCAGGAACCCGGCCAGCTCGCGGGCGGTGATCCGCCAGACGGTGGCCGCCGAGATGTCCACCGGCCCGAGCGTGATGCCCAGGGTGAGCGACACGGCCAGCAGGCCCGCCAGCGCCGCCAGCAGCCAGGAAAATCTCTGCCGCCGGGCGGCTTCGGAACAAGGCATGGCGGTCGCGCGCATGGGGCCGGCTCAGCGGAAGCGTTCGGGATGGAACGCCGTCGCCAGCATGCGCGTGCGCTCCACGTTGCGCGGACCGGGCGTGGCCTCCGCGTATTCGAGGACGCGGAAGTTCTTCCTGCGGATCGCCGTGACCTGCGCCAGCTCCGGCTTGCCGAGCAGGAAGTCGATCTTGCCCTGCGCGTCCGGCCGATCGTAGTCGACGATCACGATCCATTCCGGATCGCGCTCCACCACGGCCTCCCAACTGCCCTTGACCCAGCTGTTCTGCACGTCGTCGAAGATGTTGCGGCCGCCGGCCGCCTCGATCATGGCGTTGGGCATGCCGAAGCGGCCCGAGGTGGTGAATAAGGCCTCGGTCCCGCTGTCGTAAACCAGCACTCTGGGCCGGTATTCGATGCCCTGCAGGGCCGTGGCGATGGCCCGCAACTCGGCCCGCTGCTGCTCGACCAGCGCCCGCACGCGCGCTTCGACGCGGAAAATCCGTCCCAGGTTGAGCATGTCCTCGAAGGTGTCTTCCAGCGACACGCGGGCGCGTGCCGTCTTGCGCACGCAGGATTCGGTCAGGACGTAGGACTGGATGCCGAACTCCCGCAAGGCCACGGGCGTGACCTCGCCCTCGCGGAAGCCGTAGCTCCAGCCGGCGAACACGAAATCGGCCTGGGCGCCGACGATCGCTTCCAGGCTCATGCCCTGGCGGGACAGCTCTGGCACGCCGGCCAGGCGCTCCCGGTACTGCGGCGCGATGTTCTTGTTGTTGCGGATGCCGCTGTACCCGACCAGGGCATCGCCCAGGCCGAGATACAGGAACATTTCGGTGATGTTGACGTCATGCGTGACCGCCCGCCGCGGCACCTTGTCGTAGCGCACCGTTTCGCCGCAGACCTCGACGCTGACCGGCGGTACCGGGGTTGCGTCAACGGGCGCGGCGGCACGCTTCTCCGGCGGCGGCTTTCCGGCCGGCGGCGGGCTCTCGGGCGAACAGGCAACCAGCAGGCCCAGCCCGAGAGCCAGCAACCCGGCGCGGCACCGCCGCCGGGAAGATGAACGGACGCGGGAGACCGGCACGTCAGAACTTCAGTTCGGCGATCAATTCCACGCGGCGGTCGTCGCCCATGAGGTACTGGCTGCTGCCGTAGGCGGCTGCGGCGTACACCTTGTTGGTCAGGTTGCGGCCGAGCAGGCGCAGCGTGGCGCGCGGGTTGTAGCGCCAGCTGACGGCGCCGTCGAGCACGGTGTAGGACGGCAGGGTCAGCGTGTTGGCGTTGTTGGCGTAGCGCTTGCCGACGTAGCGCGCGCCGAGCGAGGTTTGCCAGCTGCCCACGAGGTAATGCCCCCACAGGTTGGCGACGTTCCGCGCCACGTTGCTCGGGCGGTTGCCCGCGCGGTCGGCGCCGCCGGCTTCGATCAGCTCGTCGAACTCGGCGTCGGTCCGCGCGTAATTGCCTTCGAAGCGCCAGTTCTTGGTCGGCCGGAGCACGGCGGCGAGTTCCAGCCCCTTGGCATGCTGGCTGCCTCCCTGCACCGAAATCGACGGGGTCACCGGGTCGCGGGTGATGATGTCGTCCTTCTCGATGCGGTAGATCGCCGCCGTCCACTCGCCCAGCCCCTGGCCGAACTGCTGCTTGACCCCCGCCTCGGCCTGCTTCGCCGAGGTGAGCTTGAAGCTGCTGTTGGCCAGACTGAGCGTCAGCATGCTGTCCACCGGGTCGTAGCCCTTGCTGTACTGGCCGTAGACGCTGAGATCCGGGGTGACGAAGTGGGTCAGCCCCAGCCGCCAGGAGGTGCCGGCCAGATCCTTGTCGAAGGACGTGCCGCTCACCAGCTCGTGGCGCGAATAGTCGCTCAGGTCGCGGCGGGCGCCGAACAGCAGCTGCCACTTCTCGGCGAAACGCCAGGCATCCTCGAAATAGAAGGCGTGCTGCGTGGTGTCGGTGTCGAACTTGGCGCGGGTGACGTCCGGGCTGCTCCACACGCCGTGCACCGGATCGTCGGCCGAGACGACGGAGGTGCCGCCGTACGGCGAGTTGTTGGAGAACCTCCCGTCGGCGCTGGACACCTCCCAGCCCAGCACGGCCTTGTGCGCGCCGGCGTTGATCGCCGCTTCCAGGCGGTTGCCCCGCTGATCCAGATCGTGCTTGATTTCCAGGTAGGAGGAGCGCGTCACCTTGCCGGTCGCCGGGTTGTAGGCGTAATTCTCGACGTTCTTCCAGTGGCGGTCGGACTGGAAGTAATACACCTCGTCGCGCAGGGTCAGCCAGTCGTTGGCCGCCCATTCGGCACGCGCGCGCAGGCGCTTGTCCTCGTAGCGGATGACGCCGTCGCTGACGTTGTAGTTCTCGTCGCGCAGGCGCTTGACCACGCGCCCGCTGTAGATCGGCGTGCCCCAGTAATCCTCCGGCTTCTGCTCGCTGACGTCGGCCAGCAGTTCGAAGCGCAGATCGCTGGACGGCTGCAGGCGCAGCGTCCCCATGAATTTCCCGCCCTGCGAGCGCCCGAGGTCGCGCTCGCCGTCCGAATAATGCCCATAGACGTCGACGCGGTAGCTGGCGATCTCGCCGATGGGACCGGTGAACCCCAGGCCCAGGCGGGCCGTGCCGTATTCGCCCACGCCCAGCAGCGCCTCGCTGGAACTCTCGCGGCTGGGCTGCTTGCGCACCGCGTTGATGACCGCGCCCGCCGTGCCGGCGCCGTAGACGATCGAGGCCGGGCCGCGCAGCACCTCGATGCTTTCGTAGCCCCAGCTGTCGTTGGGATAGTTGATCGTGCCGGCGGCCACGCCCAGCCGCGTCCCGTCCTCGGCGACCCCGACCGAGTTCACGCCGGCGAAGCCGCGGCTGGAGAAAGCCATGCCGCCATTGCCGCCCGTGCCCTGCGAGGTCAGGCCGGTCGTGCGCGTGATGGCGTCGACCACCGCGAAATCGCCGCGCTCGCGTAGCGCCCTGGCGTCGAGTTTCTCGACGCTGGCGGGCAGTTCCTGGCCGCGAATGCCGGTGCGGCTGCCGGTCGCCGAAGGCTCGGAGAGTCCCAGCCCGGCGCTTTCGGCGCTCGCCGTGACTTCGACTTCCGGCAGCACGGATTCCTGCGCGAGGGCGTGCCCCAGAGTCAGGGGAACGCAAAGCACGGCCAGGCAAATTTTGGAGAGTGGATGCCGCGCGTGGACGGCGGGTGAGAAAAGAAAAGGTCTAGCGCACTTCATGGTCAGATCGTCCTGTTCTGACCGTCCGGATGCACGCAGCGGCACTTTCCAGCCCCGTCCCGGAGCCAGGAAATTCTGCCGCCACCTGCTCCCCGCAGACGGTCTGCCAAAAACAACCGTCCAGCCGACAAGCGCCGGGCGGTCCCTGCAGGCCGGTCTCCGGGCTGGCAATTGGCAGGGCCTGATTCTGCGTGCGGCACCATGCCGGACACTCCACCTTCCCAATATGTCCGCGCGCTTCGCTGTCGAAGCCACGTGAAATACCAGTGGCTGGCCGCCTGAATGACCGGGCGGCCGGGGAGCTCCTATTTGCTTACCGTTGCGGGGGCAGCCAGGGCTTTGCGGCATTTCAATCCGCGCACCCTGTTCCCGTTTAACCCGATGGTCGAAAGAGAACGATCCACCAGGAGCCTGCGGCCTATGATTCTAGCATCGCTTTCGATTCACCGGAAGCCCGGCCGGCATGAAGACGACGATGTGCCCTTCGATACGAATCGTTCTCACTTTCACGACATCGTGAAGTGAAGTATCATTCGATATTTTCGAGGCAAGGATCGTAATAGTCGAACCTTTCCTCATCCGTGGCGGGAACATGCGGCAAGGCGATCGAGCCCACCGCGCGGGCTTCGGCCCCGCCGGCGCGCTCCTTCGAAGGGTTCCCACGGCGCCGATGGCGCCCGTTCCGCCGGGAAAGGCGGACCGAACGGACCGCGAACGGCCGGTTCGGCCGACTCAGAGAAAACAACCCGGAATGTCCCGATTCATGCTTTCTCATTCACCCCAATCCGACGCCGCGTCGCCCGACCAACGGCGCTTGCTGTTCCTGGACGCCCTGCGCGCGTTCGGTTCGATCTCCATCATGCTGCACCACTTCGCGCTTTACCCGCCGCTGAACGACCTGGCGGCGCCGCTGCTCGGCGCCTGCCTGGACTGGCTGCGGGACCACGCCCGCACCACGCAGATCTTCTTCGGGGTGAGCGGCTACGTGCTGGCGCGCAGCCTGTCCGGGCGCCACTGGAACCTGCGCCGCATCGGCGCCTTCCTGGCGCAGCGCTATTGCCGGCTCGGCATTCCCTACCTCGCCACGATCGCGCTCGTGCTGCTGGCGTATTCGCTGGCCTGCGGCTACCTCCCGCCGCAGGTGACGGGCAGCCGGGTGACCTCCTGGCAACTGCTGACCCATCTGGTCTTCCTGCAGGACATTCTCGGCCAGGAACAGCTCTCCGCCGGGCTCTGGTTCGTCTGCATCAACTTCCAGCTGTGTCTGATGTACGCGCTCATCCTCGGCGTGCGCGACTCGACGGGAAGCTCCCGCTTCGACGCGGGGATGCTGCTCGGCTGGCTGCTGGCCGCGGTCTCGCTGTTCCACGTCAACCTCGATCCCAGCCGCGACGCCTGGGCGCTCTACTTCTTCCCCTACTTCTTCATGGGCGTGGTGGTGCACCGCGCCTTGCGGCCGGGCGGCCGGCACGCCGGATTCTGGCTCTACCAGCTCCTGTTCGTAGCCGCCCTGTGCGTCGCCTGGCGCTGGCGCCTGGTCGCCGCCATGGCCGTCGGCGCGGCGCTCTTCTTCGCGGGAGCGACGGGCTGGGGCAGCCGCTGGCCGAAAAGCCGGGTGGTCGCCTGGTTCGGCAAGATTTCCTACAGCCTGTTCCTGGTACACTTCCCCGTGCTGGTGCTCGTTTCCACCGCATGCATCCGCCTCGACTGGACCTCGCCCGAGGACGCCGTCGCCGCCCTGGGCGCGGCGGTCGCGCTCAGCGTCGCGGCGGCGGCGGTGTTCCACCGCTGGGTGGAAATCCCCGCCGGCCATCTGGCCCGTATGCTGGCGACGCCGCCGGGATCGCGGGAGGCCCGGATGGACAGACTGGCCGTCCGCGTCCAGGACGGATCACGCAAGCGATAGACGGAACGAGGCGGCGCCAGAGGCCGCCGCGCTTCAGTTATAAAACGGCACGCATCACCGGCCGATTCCAGCCTGCTTTTCCCAGACCCTCAGCACCGCATCGAGGCGTTTGGCGTTCTCCTCCTGGCTGGTCAGGTACTGGTCCATTCTTCTTTGCTGGTCTTCGGAAATATCGAGCATGCGATTCGTGCGATTCAACTGCTCCTCGTACGCCTGCATCTCGGAACTGGACTGGGTATTCTGAGTGTTGGCAGCCTGCGGCGCCGTCGTCATCGGCCGGATGACACCTATCCACAAGCCCCAGAAAATGGCCGAGAAGACAACACTCTTGAAGCAAAAAAGCGCGCCGGATTTCATTATCGACATCCTGATTTCCTCCTCATATAACTACTGCGTGTAAACCCGGGCCGGCCCGGATAGCTTCCGGAGTCCCTTTTCGTCGGCACGATCGCGGGCTTTTCGCTGTTCGACGTACTGATCGATCGCGGCGCCGATCCCGGTGCCAACGTATATCTGGGGATCGGCCGGGCTGTAGTCGTCCCTCGTTTCGCGGGAAGCGATCAGCGGCATGGCGATATTGAAGGCCTCTATGAAGGAATCGGTCTTGCGCAGCCCGTCCTGGAAATAGGCCCTGCCGAAGAACGTGAAGTCGGCCTCGTTGCTGCATCCGTGGGACGTGCGATCGGCGGCCGAGGCGGTGATTATCAGCGTGTCCGGATCTTTCAGCGGCTCGATGAAGCCGCCCGAGTAACAGGCCGACACGACGACCACGCGACGTTTGATGCGCGCGTCGTCCAGAAGGCGGCGCAGGGTCGGCGGATCCAGCGCTTCGAAGCGCATGTCGCCGAAACTCAGCGAAAGCCGGTGAGTCTTCGATCCGTGCGCAGTGAGATAGAGGAACAGGATGTCCTTTTCCGGGTTCATCACCTTGCCCATCTGTTTCAGGGCCAGGCCAAGACTGGTCACGCTGGCGATCGGCGTATCGAGGACGGTCTTCGCATTGTTGATGAGCATGATCGAGCGGCCCACCGTATCGAAATGCGCCTTGAACAGGCCGGCGGCGTAGTGCACTTCCTTCATGAAGACGTCCTGATGGGAATCGCCGGCCACGCCGACGAAATAAACGTGGGCGGCCTCCGGCGATCCGGGGACGAGCGACGCGAGTGCCTTGTCCAGGGCACGCTGCTGACTGTAGAACGCACGTTCGCCGCGCAGCGGATTCCGTTGCAGTTCCGCCTGCTCATAAGACTCCTGGTTGTACGGCTTGGTCCATAGGGAGCCCCATGTACCGATCTGCGACAGGGGCGCCCAGACAAGCAGGAAGGCGGGTAGCATCGCGGCAAGGCCCGGCTTCGGCGGCAGGGCGAAGAAGCGCCAGCCCGCGACTGCCGCCGCCATCCCCAGCCAGGCGGGTGCGAGATTCTGGTAAAGAAGATACGACCCGTCGAACCCTCCGAAGGCTGCACTCAGAACCCTGCTGTCCATGATCTTCAGCAGGATCGCCGAGCCTGTTTCGATCGGGATGGACATGGCACAGATCGCGACGGCCAGCGCCAGGGTCGCTTCCGTTTTTTTCAGGAGCGCGCAGACGGCCCACGCGGCGAACAGGATCACCGGCACCTTGAAAAGCAGACTGGGGAGCCCGAACGGCGTGCAACTCGCCCTGCGGGCCGACCATGAGGAAATCGTGGACGAACTGAAGGAGGAGGCCGATCCCCGTCAGGCCGATCAACTGGGAGAACGTCGCCGGGATGTCCGAATGGCGAATCTTGAGAAATGCCGCGCCGCGACATCCCTGCAGCAGCGTGGCGACGGTGGAACGCCAATGGTCCGCCGCTGCCGCCGCGATCGGGTCGATACTGGAAAACCTCATCGCCACACCCAATGTCCTTCCTGTTCCAATTTGCATGAATGACGACGAAACCGGACGGGATGGCTCGGTTTCGCAATGACATATTCGCGGGAGAAGCGCCATGCCGGCCGACGGGCCCGATGCGCGACGGTCCGTTTCTTGTCTTTTCGGACGATCCGGTGGGCATTATTCCATAAGCACGGACATCCAACAAAAAAACGGGGCGGTCGCCCGCCCCGTTCCTTCCATGCCGGGACTGTCCGGCGTTTACCCCAGCCCGTGCTTCGCCTTGCTCGCCTGCTCCTGCGGCTTGAACAGGTTGAAGCGCGGCAGGAACTTGTCCCAGTCGATGATGTGGCCGTCGATCTCGGGGCCGTCGACGCAGGCGTGCTTGCGCACCATCCGGCCCTCGATGTTGACCGGCACCATGCACGCGCCGCACATGCCCGTCGCGTCGACCATGATCGAGTTGAGGCTGGCGACGGTCTTCACGCCGTAGGGGCGCGTCAGGTCGCTGATCGCGCGCATCATCAGCGGCGGGCCGATGGTGACCACCTCGGCGATCTCGCGGCCCTTGCTCGTCTTGCCGTCCTTGAGCATTTCCTCGAGCGGGCCGGAGACGAAGCCCTTGACGCCGAAGCTACCGTCGTTGCTGGTGTAGATCACGTCGAGCCGGTCGCCGAACTCGGCCTGCAGCTTGCCGACGCGCTCGTTCTCCTTCGTCCAGAACAACAGGTCGGCGCTGCGGAAGCCGGAGATCAGGGTGACATGGTTGCCGAGGCGCAGGTGCTCGCGGGCGATCGGATACACCGGTGGCAGGCCGACGCCGCCCGCCGTGAACACCACCGTCTGCTTCTCCGCATCGTAATGGTGCAGCTCGCTCGGCAGGCCGAGCGGCCCCGCGATGCCGGCGAAGGCTTCGCCGACCTGCATGCGGTTGATCTCGATGCTGCTGGTGCCCATGCCCTGCACCACCAGGCAGATGGTGCCGGCCTTGGCGTCCCAATCGGCGAGCGTCAGCGGGATCAGCTCGCCGTTCGGCCAGGCCAGCACGCGCACGAACTGCCCGGCCCGCGCCGCCCGGGCGATAAGCGGCGCGTGGACGATAAATTCGACGATGCCGGGCGTCAGCTCGATCTTCTCCAGGATCGTCTGCGGCGAGGCGCCGAGGTGCGAGTAGGCCCGGGCCTTGTCGACCCGGCCGCGGATTTCGTCGGTGGACAGGTCGATGTCGCCGACGATCTCGCGCGCCGCCGCCTGCCCGTCGCCAGCCGCGCGGATCGCCGTCGAGCCGCCGCGCGCCGCGTCGCCGCCGGAATAGATGCCGTCGAGCGAGGTCTTCTGCGAGCCCTTGCTGCCGAGGTCGATGGTGCCCCACTTGGTTGTCTTCAGGCTCGGCTCGGAGTCCTTGATGATCGGGTTCGGGTCGTTGCCGAGCGCCATGATCACCAGATCGGCCCGCATCAGCTCCCTCTCGCCGGTGGCGACCGGGCTGCGGCGCCCGGAAGCGTCGGGCTCGCCCAGGGCCATCACTTCGAGCACGGCGCCGGTGACGAAATGCGTCTTGTCGTCGCCGACGAACTCGCACGGCGAGCGCAGGACCTTGAGCTGGATGCCCTCTTCCAGCGCGTGATGCAGTTCCTCGACGCGCGCCGGCATCTCGCTCTTGGTGCGGCGATAGACGATGGTGACGTTGCCGCCCAGGCGCCGCGCGGTGCGCGCCGCGTCCATCGCGGTGTTGCCGCCGCCGATGATGATGACTTCCTTGCCCCTGGTTTCCGGCAGAGGCGTCTCGTAGTCCTCGCGCAGGCCCTGCATGAGATTGACGCGGGTCAGGAACTCGTTGGCCGACATCACGTTGAGCAGGTGCTCGCCGGGCACGTTCATGAAGCGCGGCAGGCCGGCGCCGGTGCCGACGAAGATCTTCCAGAAGCCGGCGTTGCGCAGGTCCTGCAAGGTCGCCGTCTTGCCGACGACGAAGTTGGAGACGAACTTGCCGCCGAGCAGCCTGATCTTGCCGACCACGTCGTCGATCAGCTCGTTGGGCAGGCGGAACTCGGGGATGCCGTAGCGCAGCACGCCGCCGAGCGCGTGGAAGGCTTCGAAGACGGTCACCGGGAAGCCCTCGACCGCCAGCAGGTAGGCGTTGATCAGCCCGGCCGGCCCGGAGCCGACCACGGCGATCGGCGGCTTCTCGGCCTTTTCCCAAGGATCGGGGAAGCCGGCGAAGCGCGCGGCGATGCCGTCCGGATCGACGACCTTCTCGCGCTGCGGCAGGAACCATTCGATCTGGCCGATCTCGATCGGCTGCTTGGCGTGCGCGCAGACGCCCTGGCATTGCAGCTCCTGCGGGCAGACGCGGCCGGTGACGTTGGGCAGCGGGTTGCAGTTCTCGATCAGCTCCATGGCCTCGCGGAAGCGCCCGTTGCCGAGCAGGTCGAGCATCTCCGGGATGTGGATCTTGACCGGGCAGCCGCCCTTGGGCTCGAACTTGCCGGGCACGTGCAGGCCGACTTCGCAGGGTTTCTCGTCGCACTGCTTGTCGCGCAGCACTTCGAGCCAGACGATCAGGTCGACCTCGCGTGCCGAATATCCGAGGTTCATGTAGCCGAGATAGCCCTGGTTGACCAGTCCGAAATCGACGGAACGCTCCTCGGGCGAGCGGATGTACGGCGGAATGAAGCTCTCCGCCGGCCAGTTCTGCGACAGGCCCTTGAACATCGGATAGCGGTCGGAAAGGTGCAGGTCGAGCGCCTTGACGAACTTGCGCTTCAAGCCCAGCGGCACGCCCCAGACGAAGCGCATCAGCACCTTGCTCATGTCGTCGTCGCGCAGCAGCAGTTCCCAGAAGGTGCGGATGAATTCCGGGGAAAGCTCGTCCTGCTTGAACTCCGCGACGATGGCCGCCGCGCCATCGGAGATGAACATCTCGCGGAAAGCCTGCGGGTCGTTGAGCAGCCGCCGCCGCAGCAGGTCCAGCTGCTTGTTGAAGGTGCCGACGGCGGCCGTCTGCTCCAGCGCCTCGATCTGCGAGCGCGTGGCGTCCAGCGCGTGGCTGGCCTCCCGGTAGCGCTGCAGGTCGTCCTGGCTGAATTGGGTCGATCCGGTGCTCATCGAATGATCTCCGCGTCGCAGTTGGCCGACACCCGCTTGATGCGGGCCTTCAGCTCGGGGGTCGGGGCCACGCGCTCCAGGGCGCCCGGAATCAGGCGCGCCACTTCCCTGCTCTCGCCGTCGACGACGAGGCGCGTCTTCTCGAACAGCTCCGGAATGTCCTGGTAGCAGGTCTTGCAGTTGGTGCACTTGGCCGGGTCCTCGATGCTCACCAGCGCCTCGGCGACGGCGGTGGCCGCCTCCGCGGCCGCCGGCGCCGCACCCGCGACCGGGACGATCGGGATGGTCCTGCCGATGCCGGCCGGCGCCTTGCTGGAGGCCGCCAGTTCGGACATGGCGCGGGCGATCGCGTCGAGCGAGCTGTCGTGCTGTTGGACGGATTCCTTGACCTTGGCCTGCAGCGCGTCGATGCTGGCGCGATGGCCGGCGTCCATGCGCGCGACGTGGAAACCGGCGAGGTATTGCAGCGTCTGCCAGTTCCGGCGCCGCTCCTCGACCAGTTCGACGATGGACGCGGAAACGCCCAGCCGAACGAGCCGCTTGTCGGCGTTGACCGAGAAGACGAACGGCGTCCTGCCCTGCCGCGCCTCGGCCGAAAGGTCGATGAACTCGGCGATCGGCACCAGGTTGGGGGCGTCGGCGCCAAGCTTGCGGAACTGCTTCTTGAAGCGGATCTCGCCGACCGCGAAGCTGGCCGGCGTGAGCTCGACCTCCATCAGCTTGAGCTCGCCGTTCTCGTCGAGGTATTCCAGCGGCGCCCTGGTCCAGGTCTTGTCCGGGTCCGGGTTGCCGTCGAGCGAGAACCACTCGTGCAGCGTCTTGCCCTTGCGCGGATCGTGCACGAACACCGGGTTCATGCGGCTTTCCACGGCCAGGCGCGCCTGGCGGGCGGAAACGTTGTCGGCGATGCCGTGCTCGCCCTGGCACGGCGTATACACGTCGAGCACCGCCGGCGCGTCGGTGTAGGAGAGGAACTCCATGGTGTTCTTCAGGTAGTGCCCCTGCAGCGCCGTGCTCGTCGAGCAGACGAAGACGTTCGGGTGGAACGAGGCGATCAGGCCCAGTTCCTTGCGCGACTCCTGCTTGCCGCTGTGCGCCCCGCCGTGCCGCGCGAGGTCCGAATCCTGGCCGGTGAAGCTCGACGTCGAGGCCTGCCCGCCGGTGTTGGAATACGCGCCGGTGTTGAGCACCAGCACCTTGATCGGCGTGTTGCTGGCGAGGATGCGCGAGAGCGCGCCGAAGCCGATGTCGTAGGTCGCGCCGTCGCCGCCGATGGTCATCACAGTCGGCAGGAGCGCGAGTTCTTCCTTGGTGAACAGGTTCCACGACAGGAAGCGGAATTCCTTGTCGTGCTGCTCCGGCACGTAGGCGTCGTCGAGTTCCAGGCGCGCCAGGCGCATGGCCTTGACGTCCGGCACGGCCTGCGCCGAGACGCCCTCGAAGATGCCCTTGGCCAGCGGCTGGGCGTCCTGGAACAGGCTGTTGACCCACGGGTCGTTATAGGCGTTGAACGGGAAGGTCGAGGCGTAGACGCTGCTGCAGCCCGTCGAGTTGGCGATGATCGCGCCGGCCGGACCGTTGCCGGTCGGGCCGCCTTCGAACAGGTACAGGCGTTTTTCCAGCGTGGCGATCAGTTCGCCGATGCGCCGGCTGCGTTCAACCTCGTTCTTGCCGAGCGAGGACTGCTTGGCGACGAGTTCGGCGATCAGCTTCTCCAGTTCCGCGATGTGGTCATGCCGCCGCTTCTCGGTGATCGCGCGGTTGGTCGCCATCACCAGCCGGATCGCCGTCACCTCGCCGCAGCCGCGACAGCCGCCGTGGCCGCCGGTCGTCGCGTAGTAGTTGTCGCGGTCGAGCAGCAGGCGCTTGATCTCGCCGCCGGCCTGGATGGCGCCGTTGACGAAGCGCGCCGGCGTGTTCGGCGTCTGGCTCATGAAGTCGAAGCGTTCCTGCAGCGTGCCCAGCAGGACCGCGTCCTGCTCGTGCGTCTTCAGCGCGCCGGGGCCGCAGACGTTGACGCATTCCAGGCAGCCGGTGCATTTCCACGGATCGATCGTCACCGAGTACAGCCCGCCGCTGCCGGGGCTGGCCTTCTCGGCGGCGTCGAAGAACGGCCGCGTGCGGGCGACCGGGAAGGCGGCCAGCACGTTGACCAGCTTGCTGAAGTTGGCGAGCAGGGTCGCCTGCCGCGTCGGCAGCTTCGAGGCGGCCTCGGCGACGAGTTCGTGGAAGGCGCGGCTTTCCTTGCCCTGCCGGTAGGCCTCGCGCACCGCCTCGGCGATCGCGTACACCTGGCCGCGCATGGCCTCGCGCTGCGCCTCGGTGACGTCGAGGCGGCGGATGCCGGTCAGCAGCAGTTCGTGGATGTCATGCACGGTGTTCGGGATCGCCGCGTCCGGACAGACCAGCGTGCATTCCATGCAGCCGGTGCACGACTCGGGGTCGAACAGCGGCACGCTGCGGCGGAACAGGCCCTTGTCCTTCGAGCCGGCGGTGCCGGCCGGCATGAACAGCCCGGCGCCCGGCAGCACCGGCGCCTCGGCGATGGTGCCCTCGCGGAACGGTGTGGCGACCATGTCGTTGAAGTACTCGCGGTCGAACAGGCCGCACGCGGAAGCGCCGTCGGGCTGGCACATCGAGGCGGACAGCGAGACGTTGCGCAGAGCGATCGGCGCCGGCTTGGCGTCGATCTTCCTGAGCGCCGGCTGGTCGTAATCGACGCGCACCGTCGCCTCGATGCCCTCCTGGATGACGTCCATGTTGCCCTCGACCACCGCGGCGCCCTTGCTGCCGAACTTCTTGGCGATCTGTTTGCGCACCTTCTCAAGGATGGCCTTCGGCGACGCGCCCGCCGCCACCTGCTGGACGTGCCCGGCCACCGCGCCGATGAAGGCGATGCCCATCATGCGCGTGGCGAGTTCCGGCGTCGGCGCGTGCTTCTTGGCGACGGCGAAGGCGTCGATGATGAAGAAATTGATCTTCTTCTCGCGGATCGTCTTCCTCGCCTGCGCCGGCAGCTCCTCCCACACGTGCTCGGGCGTGGCGTTCGACTGCAGGATGAAGGTGCCGCCCGCGGCCAGTCCCTTGAGCGGATTGGTGTGCACAAACGAGCGATGATCCGGCGAGATGACCACCTCGACGTCCTCCAGCTCGGCGTTGGTGATCTTGATCGTCTCGGGCGAGAGCGTGATGTAGTAGTTGGTCGGCGCGCCGCTCTTTTCCGAGCCGTACTTCGGCGCGGCCTTGGAGTGCATGTCGAGCACGCCGGCCAGGATGTCGGTCAAGAGCTTGCCCGAAGCGATCGTGCCGTAGCCGCCGACCGAGTGGAAGCGCACGCGGAAGGCCGTGTCGGGCAACAGGCGCGGATTCGGCTCGGTCTCCAGCGCCATCAGCTCGGTTTCCGGATACGCGGCCTTGAGCTTTTTCTGCAGCTCGGCCATGCGCGGATTCGGGTTCCTGGAGAAGAACTGCGAGCCGAGATAGATCAGCGAGGCGCCCGCGCCGCCCTCCATGTTCCTGAACGCGGCGATCAGGTGGCGCGGCTGCAGGTCGTGGCCGCCGAGGCCGAAGATCGCCGTGGTCAGTTTCGGAGACGCCTTGATGCCCGGGATGCCGGCATGGCGCTCGGCCTCGCCGCGCTTCAGGTCGCCGTTCTCGCGCGCCTTGAACAGCGCCTGCGTGACCAGCGTGGTCAGCGCCGTCTGGTCGGAGCGTTCGAGCACCGTCACCGCCTTCTTGCCGGCCAGCGCGGCGACCACTTCCGCTTCCGGGAACGGTTGCAGCAGCTTGATCGACACCAGGCCAACCTTCTTACCCTGCCCGCGCAGATGCGTCACCACGGCCTCGACGTCGTCGCAGACCGAGCCGAGGCCGACCATCACCGTCTCGGCGTCGTCGCACATGAAGGTGTGCACCGGCGAGTACGCGCGGCCGGTCAGCGCCGAGTATTCGGCCATCGCCTGCCGCACCAGCGCCGGCACGGCGCTGGCGAAGTGCGTGCGGTGGTCGGCCGCGCCGGCCTGGAAGTCGGGCTGGTTCTGCACCGGCCCGGTCAGGCCGGGATTGTTGATGTCCACCAGCGCCGGGACGAGCTGGCGCGTGCCCTTCTCGAAGGCGTTGAGCCACTGCCGGCGCCACGCGCCCTGCAATTCCTCGGGCAGCCAGCCGAGCGTCTTGCCGACCAGCGCGCCGTCGTTGTCCTTCTCGATCTTCGCCGCGTTGGCGTCGAGGAATTTTTTCAGCGCCGCCAGATCGGCCTCGGCGACGTCGGCCGCGTGGCGGGCGAGATACTGGTTCAACTGGAACACGCGGCCCTTGGAGCCGAACAGGATTTCCTGCGCCAGCGTCGGCGCCTTGATGCGCCCGGCCGGGTCGCCGAGATATTCGCGCAGCAGTTCCGGTTCCGGCAGCAGCGCCTCGCTCATCATGTGGCTGGTGGCAAAGCCGTCCATGGCGTTGGCCACCGGGATCAGCGACAGCGCCGAGGTGCGGTAGGAGATCGCCGCCAGATCCGCGGCTTCCTGCGGGTTGGCGCCGAACAGGATGGTGTAGCCCGAGGACAGCAGGGCATACACGTCGTCGTGCCCGGCCATCACGTTCAGCGAATGCTTGGAAACGACGCGCGCCGCCACCTGCAGCACGAAGCCGCCGACCTTCTTGCCGACCGTCACGTAGTGCGATTCGAGCGCATAGAGAATGCCTTGGCTCGACGAGGCGTTGGAGATGAACTGGCCGCCGGTCAAGGCCGCGCCCAGCGCGCCGCTCTGCGCCGAATGCTCCCCTTCGGGCTCGAAGAAGAACGGATGCTTGCCCCACACGTTGACCCCGCCTTCCGCCCGGAACGCCTCGTAGAGCTCGGCGATTTCGGTCGAGGGCGTGATCGGGTAGCCGATCACCCCGCCGCACACGTTGCTCATGACGTGGGCGACGGCACCGTTGCCGTGGATGACGCTGGGGATGCCTGGGTACTTCGCTTTCTTGACTTTCATGGTCGGACGTCCATAGGAAGGTTGGGAGATTCAACCACGCAGGCAAATGCCCGCCTGTTTGCCGGGAACTGAACAACACAAAAAAGGAAAAGGAAGCGCCTCGCCTGCTTCGAACGCCGCGAAAAACGGCTCATCCGCCACCGTTGCGGCGGCGAATCGGCTTGACCAGCCCATGAAGCGCACCCTGACCATATCTCCTCCGTATAGTTGAGTTTCGGAGTTTTTTCGGCACAAACGTTTGTGCAAATATGGAACAACTAAATGACGCTAAGGAATGAACTATTCTACTCCCAACTTCCGGAATTGCGCAGGCCGAAATGAAATTTCAGGAACTTTCACCCTAACCCATTGTCGCCGGGGAAGAAAACCGCGCCCGAGGGGCGCCGGCGACGTTCGTCAGACAGCATTCCACCCTGGGATCGGCGAGGGGAAACGCAAGATGCACGACCCAGCTTCGAGTCGTGCATCTGTGCGTGCTGCTGGCAGGTCGGCTTGGCCCACGGGGCGCAAGCCGACGACGGCGGGGGATGTCGGGTCACGCTCCGCAGCCGACCCGACCCGCGTCCTACGGCCGACGCGGCCGGCTCAGCGGAAGAACTCGCCGACCCGCTCGAACACCTCATGGCCGGCGCCGTGGCGATGGACGGCCAGGACGTCTTCGAGCTTCTCGATCTGGCGGATCATCTGTTCGAGGCGCGCGTCCTCCTTGACCGTCAGCCAGATGCGGCTGGTCCGGCCGGCGCCCACCGGCATGCACAGGATGCCCTCGACGTTGTAGGCGCGGCGCGAGAACAGGCCGACGATGTGCGACATCACGCCGGCGTGGTTGTTGACGTCCAGTTCCAGGACCGTTTGCGGCAAGCCGGTTTCCGAGTGTCTCTTGGTAATCGAATTCATGGTCAGCCTCCAATCATGTCCTTGTTGGCACCGCCGGGGGCCACCATCGGCAGCACCTGTTCACGGCAATCGATGCGCGCGTGGATGAACGTCGGTCCGCGCGTCGAAAGCGCGTCGGCCAGCGCGGCGCGGGGATCGGCGGCGGTGTCGAGATCGAGCGTCCGCCAGCCGAAGCCCTCGGCGATCCTGACGAAATCCGGTTCGCCCTTGAACTTCGACGAGAAGATGCGCTGGCCGTAGAACAGCGTCTGCTGCTGGAAGACGAGCCCCAGCGAGGCGTTGTTCATCAGCACCACCTTGACGTTGGCGCCCTCCTCGGCCGCCGTGGCGAGTTCCTGGATGTTCATCAGGAAGCTGCCGTCGCCGGAGAAACAGACTACGGTCCGCTCGGGCTGCGCCATCGCCGCGCCGATCGCCGCCGGCAGGCCGAAGCCCATGGTGCCGAGGCCGCCGGAGGTCAGCCACTGGTGCGGACGGCGCAGCGGGTAGGCCTGTGCCACCCACATCTGGTGCTGGCCGACGTCGGTGGCGACGACCGCTTCGTCGTCCAGGCAATCGGCGACCGCCCGGATCAGCCCGTAGGGCGTGCGCGGATCGTCGATGCCCGGCGTCTGCAGCGAAAATTCCGCCTTCAGCGCCTCGACGCGCGCCAGCCAGTCCCCGCGCCGGCCGGCATGGACCCGCGGCAGCAGGCGGCCGAGCACTTCCTTGACGTCGCCGCGAATGCCGACGTGGGCCGTCTTGATCTTGTCCAGCTCGGAACGGTCGATGTCGACGTGGATGATCTTCGCGTTCGGACAGAAGGCGGACACCTTGCCGGTGGCGCGGTCGTCGAAACGCGCGCCGACGGCGATCAGCAGATCGCACTCCTCCAGCGCCATGTTGGTGCAGCGCGCGCCGTGCATGCCCAGCATGCCGAGCGACAGCGGGTGGTCGACCGGCATCGTGCCCAGCGCCATCAGCGTCATCACGGTCGGCAGGCCGGCCTTCTCGGCCAGCTCCACGGCCTCGGCCGCGGCGCCTGAATGCACCACGCCGCCGCCGAGGTAGAGGATCGGCCGCGCCGCCGCGTCGATCATCGCCGCCGCGTCGGAGATCGCGCTCGCGTCAGCCGCGGGCACCGGCTCGGGCCGTCCCGGCTCGGGCCACTCGGCGACCTCGATGCGCTCGTTCTGCACGTCCTTGGGAATGTCCACCAGCACCGGCCCCGGCCGTCCCGAAGCCGCCAGGCGGAACGCCCTGGGGATGACGTCCAGCAGCTCGCGCGCCGAGCCGACCAGGAAGTTGTGCTTGGTGATCGGGATGCTCAGGCCGTAGGTATCGACTTCCTGGAAGGCGTCGGTGCCGATCATCGAGGTCGGCACCTGGCCGGTGATCGCCACCATCGGGATCGAGTCTAGCTTGGCGTCGGCGATCGCCGTCAGCAGGTTGGTCGCGCCGGGGCCGGAGGTGGCCAGGCACACCGCCACCTCGCCGGTCGCCCGCGCCGCGCCCTGGGCCATGAAGCCGGCGCCCTGCTCGTGGCGGGCCAGCACGTGCTCGATCAGCGTCGATTGTGACAGCGCATCGTAAAACGGCAGGATGGCGCCGCCGGGGATGCCGGGAATCCGGCGGATGCCCTGCCGTTCCAGCAGGCGCACGACGATCTGCGATCCGGTCAGGGTTTCCGTCGCGTCTTCGTTCATTGACTTCTCCTTTCTAGGGGGCGGATGCCGGCCAGTTTCCGATCGGAGGCGCCAAAAACGAAAACCCCCGCCGGTCTGCACCGGCGGGGGTTTTGAAAATCGGTCAGTTGCTTCGTTTACCTTTTCCTGGCCCTCGACGGCGCGCGCGCTACGGCTACGCGTACTACCGGTACTACACGCAGGGAAATGACCAGCGCGAGCGACGCCATCGCGGCGGAGACGAACCACGGTGAAGCGATGGAAGCGAGCAGATCGGGCAAGGACATTTTCGGAATCGTGCGTCGGAAAAAGTACAGTGAGCGGATTAGAAACGAGGTCGGGAAAAAAAACAACCCTTTTCTGCGCAGGGATGTTCCGGCAGGCTCAGGGGATCATGCGGAACATCTTGAAATTCTTGTCGAGAACCCAGGGTTCGATGGTGTGGTTGACCGTGGCGAAATGCTCCATCGTGGTGTGTTTCTGGAACGCGGCCTCGTCGTCGTAGACCTCGAACAGGAAGAAATGCCCCGGATCGTTCTCGTTGACGGTGACGTCGAAGCGGCGGCAGCCCGGCTCGTTCAGCAGGGAACTGCGCGCGTTGATGCGCATGGCTTCCTGGAAATTGGCGACGTATTCGGGCTTGATCTGGAAATTGACGGTGACGACGTACATGGCGAACGCTCTCCTTCTCTCTTCGTCTCGGGAAACTCGATGCCGGCCATTTTACCAGCACCGCTTCCGCCTTCCGTGCAACAGGCCGGCCGGCTTTGGCTAGAATGGCCGCTCATCAAAAAAATGGGAGGAAACACGCATGGACCAATCCCCTGTCTGCCCGCAATGGCGTGACGACGACGAACTCTTCGCGCTGTGCCGCGCGGGCCTGTTCAGCGCGGTCATCGGCGACGTGATGGACCTGATGGGCCATACCGAGCAGTTCCTGTCGCCCCACATCCAGCCGCTCGACGCCGGCATGGTGGTGGTCGGCCGGGCCATGCCGGTGCTGGAGGCGGACGACTGCGGCGGCGAAGGCCCCGGCCGCGTGAACGACCTGTTCAACCGGCCGTTCGGCCTGATGCTGCGGGCGCTCGACGATCTGAAGAAGAACGAGGTCTATGTGTGCACGGGCGCCTCGCCCGACTACGCGCTGTGGGGCGAACTGATGAGCACCTGCGCCCGCAACCGCGGCGCGGCCGGCGCGGTGGTCGACGGCTATTCGCGCGACACGCGCGGCATCGTCGAACTCGGCTTTCCCGTCTTTTCGTACGGACGCTATGCGAAGGACCAGCGGCCGCGCGGTAAGGTGATCGATTTCCGCTGCACGATCCGCATGGGCGGCGTCACCGTGAAACCGGGCGACATCCTTTTCGGCGACCTTGACGGCGTCTGCGTCGTCCCGCGCGAGATCGAGAAGGAGGTCATCGAGGCCGCCTGGAAGAAGGCCCACGGTGAAAAGCGCGTGTTCGAGGCGATCAAGCGCGGCATGGGCGCCCAGGAAGCCTGGGACACGTTCGGCATCCTGTAACCCGCAGCAAGGAACGGAATCCATGAAAATCACGGACGTGAAGGTGTGGCTCGTCGAAGGCGTGAAGTACAACTGGACCCTGATGAAGGTGTATACGGACACCGGCCATACCGGCGTCGGCGAAGCCACCAACTGGCCGGGCAGCCCGATCATCGAGGCCGCCGCGCGGCACGTCGGGGAGCGCGTGGTCGGCCTCGACCCGCTGCGCACGGACTTCATCTGGACCAAGCTCTACCGCGACCTCAACTGGATCGGGCCGTACGGCGCCAGCCTGTGCGCCATCAGCGGCCTGGACATGGCGCTGCTCGACCTGAAAGCGAAGTTCTACGGCATGCCCTGCTACGAGCTGCTCGGCGGCGCCTTCCGCACGGACATCCTGCTCTACGCCAACTACTGGTTCACCGGCGGCGGCCACTCCGCCGACGCTTACGCCCGGCAAGCCAAGCGGGTCAAGGACCTGGGCTTCACCGGCCTGAAATTCGATCCGTTCGCCCACACCAACTACTTCTACGGCGAGGACCTGCACACCAACCTGACGCTCACCCGCGCGCAGCAGGATCTCGCCTTCGAGGTGACCCGCGCCGTGCGCGACGCCGTCGGCCCCGAATTCGACATGATGATCGAGACGCACGCCATGCTCAATTTCGAGGTCGCGGTGAAGATGGCCGAGCGCCTGGCGCCGCTGGGCGTGACCTGGTACGAGGAGCCGGCCGGCCCGGAAAGCGCGCAGACGCTGCGCGCCTTCCGCGAGCGCCTGCCCTCCGCCGTGCCCATCTGCGTGGGCGAGCGCCACTACACGCGGCATGCCTTCCGTCCGATCCTGGAGAATCACGTCTGCGACGTGATCATGCCCGACATCACGCGCTGCGGCGGCCCGAGCGAGATGAAGCGCATCGCCACCATGGCCGAGGCCTACGGCGTGCTGGTGGCGCCGCACAACCCCAACGGCCCCTTGAGCACGCTGGCCAGCGCGCACGTGTGCGCCAGCATCCCCAACTTCTTCCGCTGCGAGTTCATGGTCAACGACGTGCCGTGGCGCGACGCGGTCATCAGCCATTCGCTGGACGTGCGGGACGGCGTGCTGCGCCTGTCGGACCGTCCCGGCCTGGGCGTCGACCTGGTCGAGGACGAACTGGCGAAGCACCCCGGCATCCGCGAGCTGCGCGGACGCGAAAACTTCTATGTGTGACGCGGCCGCCGGCCGCACCCTGTCCGGCTAGCCGGACAGGGCCTTGTCCACCACCTCGAACACGTCGCGCGACAACCCCGGCTGACGGCGCAGATTCTCCAGCACGGCGCGGGCGTGCGCCTGCCGCGCGGCGTCGAACCGGCGCCAGCGGTCGAAGCTGCGCGCCAGCCGCGCGGCGACCTGCGGATTGAGCGGATCGAGCGCGCCGATCCGCGCGGCCAGGAAACGGTACCCTTCGCCGTCCGCCGCGTGGAAATGGCGGTGGTTGGCGCCGAAGGTGCGCAGCAGCGCGTACACCTTGTTCGGGTTGCGCAGATCGAAGGCGGGGTGCGCGGTCAGTTCCTCGACGCGATCCAGCGTGCCCGGCAGGCTGGAAGCCGCCTGCACCGCCAGCCATTTGTCGACCACCAGCGCCTCGTGCTGCCAGCGGGCGTGGAAATCCCGCAGGGCGGCGGCGCGCTCCGGGCAGTCGTGCTGGACGAGGACGGCCAGGGCGCCGAACTGGTCGGTCATGTTGTCCGCCTCGGCGAACTGCCGGAACGCCAAAGCCCGGTAGTCCGGCGCGTCGAGCCGGTTCAGGTAGTCCAGGCACAGGTTGCGCAGGCGCCGGCGGGCGGCTTCGGCGGTATCCGGCCGGTACGCGCCGGCGGGCGCGAGCCGCGCGTAGGCGGCCGAGAAGTCCGCCGCCAGCGCCTCGGCCAGCGCGCGGGCCAGCCCGCTGCGGGCGAGGAACAGGGCTTCGGGGTCGACCACCTCCATTTCCTCGGCCAGCGTCGCCTCGCCGGGCAGAGTCAGGGCCTCGGCGATGAACGCCGGATCGCTGCCGCCGAGCAGCACCGCCCGCGCGGCGGCGGCGACCCCGGCGGGCCATGCCGCCGCCTCGCCGCGCGCCAGACGCGCCGCGTTGGCCAGGATCAGCCGGCCGAACAGCCGCTGCCCCGCCTCCCAGCGGTTGAACGGGTCGCTGTCGTGCGCCAGCAGGTGCGCCAGTTCCGCGTCCGTGTACGGATGGTCGAGGATGACCGGCGCGGAGAAGTTGCGCAGCAGCGACGGCACCGGCGCGGCGGGGACGTTCTCGAACACGAAGGTCTGCTCGGGCGCCGCGAGTTGCAGCACGCGCGTGGCGGCGCCGCCCAGGTCGACATCGCCGCCGTCCGGGCCGACCAGCCCGACCGCGACCGGGATCAGGTACGGTTCCTTCTGCGCCTGTCCCGGCGTCGGCGGGCACGACTGGCGCAGCGTCAGGACGTAGCGCCGCGCCGCGGCGTCGTACTCGCCGCGCGCCGCCACGCGCGGCGTCCCGGCCTGGCGGTACCAGGCCATGAACGGCGAGAAGTCGAAGCCGGACGCCGCCCCCATCGCCGCGACGAAATCGTCGCAGGTCACCGCCTGCCCGTCGTGGCGGCGGAAGTACTCGTCCATGCCCGCGCGGAAGGCGTCGCGGCCGATCAGCGTGTGGATCATGCGCACCACCTCGGCGCCCTTCTCGTAGACGGTCGGCGTGTAGAAGTTGTTGATCTCGACGTAGGTCGACGGGCGCACCGGGTGCGCCATCGGCCCGGCATCCTCCGGGAACTGCACGGCGCGCAGGCCGCGCACCTCGCGGATGCGGGCGACCTCGTGGCTGTGCGTGTCGGCGCCGAATTCCTGGTCGCGGAACACGGTCAGCCCTTCCTTGAGCGAGAGCTGGAACCAGTCGCGGCAGGTCACGCGGTTGCCGGTCCAGTTATGGAAGTACTCGTGCGCCACCACCCGGTCGATGTTCTCGAAATCGGCGTCGGTGGCCACGTCGGCGCGCGCCAGCACGTACTTGGTGTTGAAGATGTTCAGGCCCTTGTTCTCCATCGCCCCCATGTTGAAGTCGCCGATGGCCACGATCATGTAGTGGTCGAGGTCGCATTCCAGGCCGAAGCGCCGCTCGTCCCAGCGCATCGATTTCTTCAGCGCGGCCATCGCATGCGGGCACTGGTCGAGCTTGCCCGGCTCGACGTAGATCGCCAGCTGCACCTCGCGGCCGGACGCCGTGCGGAAGGTGTCGCGCAGCACGTCGAGCTTGCCGGCGACCATGGCGAATAGGTAGCTCGGCTTGCGGAACGGGTCTTCCCAGGTCGCGTAATGGCGGCCGTCCGGCTCGTCGCCCGCGGCCACTGGGTTGCCGTTGGCCAGTAGCACCGGGAAGGCCGCCCGGTCGGCGTGCAGCGTCACGCTGTAGCGCGCCATCACGTCCGGCCGGTCGATGAACCAGGTGATGCGCCGGAAGCCTTCGGGCTCGCACTGGGTGAAGTAGCCGTCGCGGCTGCGGTAGAAGCCCGACAGCTGGGTGTTCGCGTCGGGCCGGATGCGCACCCGCGTCTCCAGCGTGAAGCGCGCGGGCACGGCGTCGATGGTCAGGTGCGAGGCGTCGATCCGGTACGCCTCCGGGGTGAGTTCCCGGCCGTCCAGCGCGACCGACAGGGTTTCCAGCTCCTCGCCGTCGAGCACCAGCGGCGGCGTTCCGGCCGCGTTGCGCACGCAGTCCAGGCGGGCGGAAACAATAGTGGCATCGGCGCGGACGTCCACGTCGAGGCGCACCGTTTCGATCAGGTATGGCGGCGGCGCGTAATCTTCGA
Organism: Propionivibrio sp.; assembly: GCF_047602565.1. Classification (GTDB taxonomy): domain Bacteria; phylum Pseudomonadota; class Gammaproteobacteria; order Burkholderiales; family Rhodocyclaceae; genus Propionivibrio. Next base: position 4,780,687 of record NZ_JASGGX010000001.1, on the reverse strand, counting down.
GGTGGATAGGCTGGACGGTTTGGCTAGAATCGGTGTGGGACATGGCGAGGTTTCCGCAAGGAAAAACAAAGACGTGATGATAGCGGAACGCGCGGGCATCCGAGGGATGCGGGGCGGCGCCCGAACTTTTCCCATGACCCGCTGACAAACCCGCGTTGGCTTCACCTGCCCCGTGGACAGGTCATTTCCCGGGTTCATTTCATCACAGACAGATAAAGGACAAGGCTCATGGCAAGCACAGTCACCCTCGGCGGCAACCCCGTCGAAGTCGCCGGCAATTTTCCCCGGAAAGGCGATATCGCGCCCGCGTTCTCGCTGGTCGGCAACGACCTTTCCGACGTGCCGCTCAAGCAGTTCAGCGGCAAGCGCAAGATCCTGAACGTCTTCCCGAGCATCGATACGCCGACCTGCGCGACCTCGGTGCGCAATTTCAACAAGCGGGCCAGCGAACTGCCGGATACGGTCGTGCTGTGCATCTCCGTCGACCTGCCGTTCGCCCAGAAGCGCTTCTGCGGCGCCGAGGGGCTGAACAACGTCATCACCCTGTTCAACCATGCGCGGGCGCGAATTCCTCAAGGATTACGGCGTCGAGATCGCCTCGGGCCCGCTGGTCGGCGTCGCCGCGCGCGCCGTGGTCGTGCTGGACGACCAGAACCGCGTGCTGCACAGCGAGCTGGTGCCCGAGATCAAGAACGAACCGGATTACGACGCGGCCATCAAGGCGCTGGGCTGATCCGCTCGTCCCGCGTTTGACGAAGGGCCCGCGGCGATAGAATTCCGGCATGCCAGACTTCGCCGCTTTCCAGACCCTTCGCCACGCCCTCCTGCCCCACCCGGCCACGCCGGCGCCGATGGTCGGCGCCATCGACGCCGACATCGCCACCCTGGCCGACGGCTCCCTCGCCTTCCGCTACCGCCTGCGCGGCGACATGGCGCGGCTGCGGATGCCGGCGGCGGCCGCCCCGGAACGCGGCGACCTGCTCTGGCAGCACACCTGCTTCGAAGCCTTCGTGGGCCGGGCAGGCGACGCGGGCTACCGGGAATTCAACTTCTCGCCTTCGGGCCGCTGGGCCGCCTACGATTTCGGCGCTTATCGGCAGCGTCTGGCCGATCCGACGCTCGCCGCGCTGCGGATCACGATGCGGACGACGGACGGACGGCTCGAACTGGAAGCCGTCGTACCCCTGCCGTCCCTGCCCTTCGTCGCGGACGGCGAAGCCTGGGAGATCGGCCTGACGGCGGTGGTCGAGGCGGTCAACACGGTCAACGACGGCCTGAGCTACTGGGCCTTGCGCCATTCCGCGCCACGCCCCGATTTCCACCTGCGCGACGGCTTCGCGCTGCGCCATCCATGCCGTTCATTCCCTGAATAAACAACATTAAGAACAATCCATAATTTGTTGTTTATAAAATATAATAATTATTAAACTCTGGCCGTCGCCGCGCTAAAAGAGAACGTTCCCCGAATCGCCCCGGTCAAACCGGCACAACTCTCAGACACGGAGGCCACCATGTCGCACGACCCGTTTGGCGCTCTGCGGGAATTCCGCATTTCCCCCTCGAAGACCTCCCAGTTCCACGCGCTCGCCCCGCTCGAAGCGGCCGGACTGGGCAAGATTTCGCGGCTCCCCGTTTCCCTGCGCATCGTGCTCGAATCCCTGCTGCGCAACTGCGACGGCCGCCGCATCACCGAGCAGCACGTGCGCGAACTCGCCGGCTGGCAGCCGACGGCCGAGCGCACCAGCGAGATTCCTTTCGTCGTCGCGCGCATCGTCCTGCAGGACTTCACCGGCGTGCCGCTGCTGTGCGACCTGGCCGCCATGCGCGGCGTGGCCGAGCAACAGGGCCGCAATCCGAAGATCGTCGAGCCGCTGGTACCGGTCAACCTGGTGGTGGACCACTCGGTGCAGGTCGACCATTACAACGTCGAAAACGCGCTCGATCTGAACATGCGCATCGAGTTCAAGCGCAATCTGGAACGCTACCGCTTCATCAAGTGGGGCATGCAGGCCTTCGACACCTTCCGCGTGGTGCCGCCGGGCATCGGCATCGTGCACCAGGTCAATCTCGAATATCTGGCCCGCGGCGTGATCCAGAAGGACGGCGTCGCCTACCCCGATACGCTGGTCGGCACCGATTCGCACACCACCATGATCAACGCGCTGGGCGTCGTCGGCTGGGGCGTCGGCGGCATCGAGGCCGAGGCCGGCATGCTCGGGCAGCCGCTCTATTTCCTGACGCCCGACGTGGTCGGCGTCGAGCTCAAGGGCCGCCTGCCCGAAGGCTCCACCGCCACCGATCTGGTGCTGCTCGTCACCGAGCGCCTGCGCAAGGCCCGCGTGGTCGGCAAGTTCGTCGAGTTCTTCGGCGAGGGCGCGGCGACCCTGAGCGTGCCCGACCGCGCGACGCTGGCCAACATGGCGCCGGAATACGGCGCCACCATGGGCTTCTTCCCCGTCGACGAGCAGACCGTCGCCTACCTCGCCGCCACCGGACGCAGCGACGAGGAAGTGGCCGCCTTCGCGGGCTACTTCAAGGCGCAGGGGATGTTCGGCATGCCGCGCGGCGGCGACATCGACTACAGCGAAATCATCGAGATCGACCTCGCCGCGGTGCGTCCCGGCGCCGCCGGCCCCAAGCGGCCGCAGGATCACATCGAGCTGTCCGAACTGGGGCGCACCTTCACCCGCCTGCTCACCCTGCCGCCCGGCCAGGACGGCTACGGCAAGCCGGCCGACGAACTGGCGCGGCGGCATCCCCTGCCGGCGATGGCGGAGGCCGGCGACATCGGCCACGGCGACGTGCTGATCGCGGCCATCACCTCCTGCACCAACACCTCCAACCCCGGCGTGATGCTCGCCGCCGGGCTGCTGGCCAAGAAAGCCGTGGCGCGCGGCCTGCGCGTCGGGCCGCGGGTCAAGACCTCGCTGGCGCCGGGCTCGCGCGTGGTCACCGAATACCTGGGCAAGACCGGCCTGCTCGGCGACCTCGAAACGCTCGGCTTCCGCGTCGTCGCCTACGGCTGTACCACCTGCATCGGCAACGCCGGCCCGCTGGCCGCGCCGATCGAGGAAGCCATCGGCAAGCACGACCTGATCTGCGCGTCGGTGCTCTCCGGCAACCGCAACTTCGAGGCGCGCATCCATCCGGCGATCAAGGCCAACTTCCTGATGAGCCCGCCGCTGGTGGTCGCCTTCGCGCTGGCCGGCCGGGTCGACATCGACCTCACCCGCGAACCGCTGGGCGCCGACGCGCAGGGCCGGCCGGTCCTGCTCAAGGACATCTGGCCGAGCGGCGAGGAAATCGCGGCGGCGATCGCGCAGGCCACCTCGCCGGAAACCTACCGGGAGCTGTACGGCGACTTCGTCAACCGCAATCCGCTGTGGAAGGAAATCCCGTCCGACACCGGCCAGGTTTACGCCTGGACGCCGTCGACCTACATCGCCGAGCCGCCGTTCTTCGACGGTTTCTCCCTCCAGCCGGGCGGCCTGGCCGACATCCGCGCGGCGCGGGCGCTGGCGATCTTCGGCGATTCGGTGACTACCGACCACATCAGCCCGGCGGGGTCGATCAAGGCCGCCTCGCCGGCCGGCGAATACCTGATCGCCCACGGCGTGGCGGTCGCCGACTTCAACAGCTACGGCGCGCGGCGCGGCAACCACGAGGTGATGGTGCGCGGCACCTTCGCCAACGTGCGCATCCGCAACCTGATGCTGCCGCCCAACGCCGACGGCTCGCGCACCGAAGGCGGCCTCACCCTCCTGCAGCCCGCCGGAGAACGCCTGCCGATCTACGACGCGGCGATGAAATACATGGCGGCCGGCACGCCGAGCGTGGTGTTCGCCGGCGAGGAATACGGCTCGGGTTCGAGCCGCGACTGGGCGGCCAAGGGACCGTTGCTGCTCGGCGTGCGCGCCGTGGTGGCCAAGAGTTTCGAGCGCATCCACCGATCCAACCTCGTCGGCATGGGCATCCTGCCGCTGCAGTTCAAGAATGGCGAAGGCGCCGACACGCTGGGCATCGCCGGCGACGAGGAATTCGACATCCTCGGGCTCGACGGCGAGCTGCGGCCGCGCCAGGATCTGACGCTCACCATCCGGCGGCGGGACGGCGGGAAACAGGAGGTCGTCGTGCAGCTGCGCGCCGACACGCCGGTGGAGATCGACTATCTGCGCCACGGCGGGATACTTCCCTACGTGCTGCGCGGGCTGCTGGCCGACGCGCCGGCAATCGAGCGGCGGCATGCCGGAACATAGCGCGAGGCGTATGGCGCGTCCCGCCATGAACCTGTACGCTGCCGCGTGTTCCGCTCGGGAACGCCGGGCACGGGAGACAGGAACGGACGATGAGGGGGCGCAGCCGGGGAAAAGTATGGGAACGCGAGATGTTTCCGGGGGTTCTGCTGATCCGCGGAATCGATGTATGCACTGAGTTTCGCAGACATACGCATCGCTCCATCCTGGTTGGCGTGGTGTGGAAGGGGCGGCGGCGGATTGCCGGAGAAGGGGAGGAACTGGACGTCCGGCCGGGCGAAGGCTTCATCCTGCCTGCCATGTTCCTGCATCGCTGCGTCTCCCAGGGCCTTCACAACTACAGGATTGCCGGCATCCATACCGATTTCTGGGCAGCGGCCGTAGGCCGCATTCCGTCTCGCGCGCGTCGTCTTGAACCGGGAAGCGCGCCGCTCCTGGCGGCGAGGCGGCTCATCGCCTGCCTGCGCGGCGCTCCCGATGCGGCAAGCTTCGGGGAAAAATTGAGCCGCCTGGCCGAATCGCTCGACGAACCCGCGGCGACCGCCGCAGCCGCTATGCCGATGCCGGAAAACGTCCGGGCGGTTCGCGCTTATCTTGATGAGCACTTCACGCGGCTCGTCCGCCTGAACGAACTGGCCAGCCTGGCCGCATGCACCCCAGCCACCATCAATCGACTGTTTCGCCAATCGATCGGGCTCCCGCCTTACGAATATCTCATGCAGAACAGGCTGCGCGCCGCCGCGAGGCATTTGCGCGATGGCGCGTATTCCCTGGCCGACATTGCCGCCGAAACCGGCTTTGCCGACCAGAGTCATCTGCAACGGATGTTCAAGAGGGCATTTGGGACGACCCCCAAGGTTTATAGAAACCGAGGGTAACGAGACCCTAGGCGTTTGCCGGACTGAACGTCGCGAGCAGCGTCACACCCTCTTCGCCCGCGCGGACGGAATGAGGACAGCCGGCTTGAATCGTGGCGAGCATTCCGGGGAAGTACTCCAGTTCGGAGGTACCGAGCGATGCCTTGGCGTCTCCACGAATGACCAGATGCAGCTCGCACTGCGTCGGGTGGCTATGTGTTTCCAGCGCGCACCCAGCCTCGACGCGGACAAGATATTGACTCAGGCGGCCATTGCTCGATTGAGCGTCGACCAGGGCCTTCATGCTGACGCCAGGGAATTTCGGATGCGCTTTCCAGGGCGCGGCCGTTCTTTGCTCAAGCGAGGTGAACACATCGTTTACGCCGGTCATACGATTCTCCTGTTGTTGACGGAGAACGTACTGTGATTCACAGCGACGACCGCGTATTGAACGATCTTGATTTCCGCAGACTCGGGTACGCATGTCTGCGGCGTGGCGGGCGCGTTCAACTTCTAACAAAGAGGATTAATTTATAAAAATAACTCTTTGTTTAATTTAAATCTTCCTTCTTCACTACGGGCAGTCTGAGGACTTCGATACCTTCGTCGCGCAGGGCTTCGAATTCCTTTTCGCTGGCCTGCCCGCGGATCGAGCGTTCCGGGGCTTCGAGGTAGTGGATCTTGCGCGCCTCGTTGGCGAATTCCGTGCCGACGTCCTCGCTGTTGGCGATGATCGCCGAGACGAGTTTCCGGTAGGCGTTCAGCAGTTCGCCCTGCGGGGTGACCACCGCCGCGTTCGCGGGCGGCGGCGCCTGCTCGGGCGTCTTGCCGAGATGCACGGCCGACGGGACCCGGCGAATCTCCCCGGACCCGCAGAAAGGACAGGCGACCAGCCCGTCCGCGAGCTGTGCGTCGAAGGCGTCGGCGGACTGGAACCATCCTTCGAAGCGATGGCCGTTGCTGCATGTCAGGTCGAAAATGATCATTCGGATACGCCGCTGCGCGGCAAGTCACTGTGAGCGGGCTGAAGTGTACCAGATCGGTCGGGAACGTTCCGGCGCCGCATTTGGCGCTACGATTGCAGTTTTCCGTTTTTGGGGAAGCAACGCATGTTCGAACGCATCGATACCCTGCTCCGGGAGTCCGGCGCGCGCTACCGGGTGATCCGCCACCCCGCCGAGGGCAGCTCGGAGAAGGTCGCGCAGGTGCGCGGCACGCAGGTCGGCCAGGGCGCCAAGGCCATGCTGTGCCGCGTCAAGGAGCTGCGCGGCCAGCTCGTGCTGGCGATCCTGCCGGGAGACCGGAAGGTCGATTTCAGGAAGGTGGCGCAGGCCGTCGGCGGCAAGAAGGCCTCCTTCGCTTCGCCCGAGGAAGCCATCGACCGTACCGGCTGCGCGATCGGCGCCATTCCGCCGTTTTCGTTCTCGCCCGACATCCGGCTGGTCGTCGATCCGCAACTGCTTTCCCGGCACGAGGAAATTGCCTTCAACGCCGGCCGGCTGGATACCTCGATCGTGCTCAACGCCGCCGACTACGCGCGCATCGCCGAGCCGCTGCTGGCCGACATCACCGCCGACGACTAGCGGGGCGGCGTCAGGGCCGCGCCGCGCGCAGGCGCCGCCGGGCCTCGTACAGGCAGATCCCGGCCGCCACCGAAACGTTGAGGCTCTGCACCGAGCCGAGCATCGGGATGGTCACCAGCTGGTCGCAGGTTTCGCGCGTCAGCCGGCGCATTCCGTCGCCCTCGGCGCCGAGCACCCACGCGGTGCCCTGCGGCCATTCGGCGGCGTAGATGTCCGCCTCGGCCTCGGCGTCGGTGCCGACGATCCAGACGCCGCGTTCCTTCAGCTCGCGCAGCGTGCGCGCGAGGTTGGTCACGGTGATGTAGGGCACGGCTTCCGCCGCGCCGCTGGCCACCTTGATCGCGGTCTGGGTCAGGCCGACCGCGCGGTCCTTCGGCGCCACCACCGCGTGCGCGCCGGCCGCGTCGGCGACGCGCAGGCAGGCGCCGAGGTTGTGCGGGTCCTGCACGCCGTCGAGGATGAGCAGGAAGGGCGGCTCCTCCAGCGTGTCGAGCACGTCGTCCAGCGCCACGTGGCGCGCTTCGGAGGACACGCGCGCCACCACGCCCTGGTGCCGATGCCCGCCTCCGGCCATGCCTTCGAGCCGGGCGGCATCGACCGGCACGACCCGCACCGCGTGCAGCTCGGCATGCTTGAGCAGGTCGCGCACGCGCGCGTCGTGCCGGTCCGCGGCGACGAAGATTTCCAGGACGGCCCGCGGCTGATGGCGCAGCTTGGCGATGACCGCGTGGAACCCGTGGATGAAGCTAGTCTGGGACATGGGCGTCGTTTATCGGATGGAAGGGAGGGCGCGTATTCTAATCGGATCGCGCCTCATTTTCCCGTTGCCCGGCTTTTTTGCCGGCCGCGCGGACGCCCGGCCGGAGGAACGGCGTCCGGCGCCGCGTACGGGGCCGATTCGGGCGGCGTACCGAGCACGAAGTCGATGCGCCCGCTTTCCAGGTCGGCCCGCACCAGCCGCACGCGCAGGCGGTCGCCGAGCCGGTAGCGCTGGCCGCTCCTTTCGCCCAGCATCTGGTGCTTGGTGGCGTCGAACTGGAAATAGTCCTCGCCCAGCTCGGACACGTGCACCAGCCCTTCGACGTAAACCGCGTCGAGTGCGACGAACACGCCGAACGGGACGACGGCGGCAATCGTGCCGTCGAACTCCTCGCCGATGCGGTCGCGCATGTAGTAGCACTTCAGCCAGTTGACCACGTCGCGGGTGGCCTCGTCGGCGCGCCGTTCGGTCATCGAGCAATGCAGCCCGATTTCCTCCCAGTCCCCCGGAGAATAGTGCTTGCCGGCCAGCGCCGCCTTGATCGAGCGGTGCACCAGCAGGTCCGGGTAGCGCCGGATCGGCGAGGTGAAATGCGTGTAGTGCTCGTAGGAGAGCCCGAAATGGCCGAGGTTGTCCGGGCTGTACATGGCCTGGCGCAGCGAGCGCAGCATCACGGTCTGCAGCAGCTGCGCGTCCGGGCGGTCCCTGACCTTGTCGAGCAGCGCCGCGTAGTCCTTGGCCGAAGGGTTCTCGCCGCCGGCCAGGGTCAGGCCGAATTCCTTGAGGAAGCCGTGCAGGCTTTCCAGCTTTTCCGGCGTCGGCCCTTCATGGATGCGGTACAGGCTGGTCTGCTTGCGCTTCTGCAGGAACGCCGAGGCGCAGACGTTGGCCGCCAGCATGCATTCCTCGATCAGGCGGTGCGCGTCGTTGCGCGTGGTCGGCACGATGTCCCTGATCTTGCCCTGGTCGTCGAACAGCATCATCGTCTCGATCGTCTCGAAGTCGATCGCGCCGCGCCGGTCGCGCGCCTTGAGCAGAATCTTGAACAGCGCGTACAGCGACTGCAGCGGCTCCTGCACGGCCTGATGGAGCGCGCTCTCCGGCCGCGCAGCGCCGGAAAGCCAGCTCCACACCTGCGTATAGGTCAGGCGCGCCCGGGAACGGAAGACCGCGGGATAGAAGCGGTACTCCTTGATGGTGCCGCGCGTGTTGATGTCCATGTCGCAGACCATCGCCAGCCGGTCAACGTCCGGGTTGAGCGAACACAGGCCGTTGGACAGCTTTTCCGGCAGCATCGGGATCACCCGCCGCGGAAAGTAGACCGAATTGCCGCGCTCCATGGCCTCGCGGTCGAGCGCCATGCCGGGCTGCACGTAATGGCTGACGTCGGCGATCGCCACCACCAGCCGCCAGCCCTTGCCCTGCTTCTCGGCGAACACCGCGTCGTCGAAGTCCCTGGCCGTTTCGCCATCGATCGTCACCAGCGGCAGGTCGCGCAGGTCGACGCGGTCCGCCCATTCCGACTTGCGCACCTTGTCCGGCAAGCGCTCCGTTTCCGCCGTCGCCTGCGCCGAGAACTCGAACGGCAGATCGTGCTTGCGCAGCGCGATCTCGATCTCCATGCCGGGATCGGCGTAGTTGCCCAGGACCTCGACGATCTGGCCGATCGGCTGCGAGTGCCGGTCGGGCTGCTCGATGATCTCGACCACCACCACCTGCCCCGCCTTGGCCTTGAGCTTCTTCTCGGCCTTGCGCTCGGCGACGATCAGGATGTCCTGGCTGATGCGCTTGTTCTCGGGCACCACGACCGTGATGCCGTGCTCGATCAGCACGCGCCCGACGACGCGGCTGTTGGCCCGTTCGAGCACCTCGACGATGGCGCCCTCGCGCCGCCCCTTGCGGTCGAAGCCGATCACGCGGGCCAGCGCGCGGTCGCGGTGCAGCACCTTGGCCATCTGCTTGGCGTCGAGATAGAGATCCTCGCCGCCGTCGTCCGGGACCAGGAATCCGTAACCGTCGGCGTGCCCCTCGATACGTCCCGCGATGAGGCTGGCCCGTTCCGGCAGGATGTAGGCGCCCTTGCGGTTGCGCATCAGCTCGCCTTCGCGTTCCATGGCCGCGAGGCGCCGCCGGAACATCTCCTCCTCGCCCTTGTGAATGTCCAGCAGGGCGCACAGCTGATCGTAGCTGACCGGCTTGCCCTGCTTCTCCAGAAGCATCAGCACATATTCGCGGGACGGCAGCGGTTGCTCGTACTTGGCCGCCTCGCGCTGGAAATACGGGTCTTTTTTTCGTGTTTTCGACAGTTTTGTTGACATTTTTCCTTAGTCCATTAAAATGCGCCCTTCTTCGGAAACGCCCAGGTGGCGAAATTGGTAGACGCGCCAGGTTCAGGTCCTGGTGGTGGCAACACTGTGGAGGTTCGAGTCCTCTCCTGGGCACCAATAATACGCCAAATACCCAATAAAATCAAAAAGTTGGGTATATAATTCCCGTTCCGTGATTACCCTCAAGCTGCTGGCCGGCATGATCGCCGTAGCCGTCCTCTGCCTGCCGTTCTGGGCCCGAGGCAGGAAAATCCTTGCCGGCTTGTCCAGGATGCTGCTGTGGGGCGTGTGCGCCATCACGGCCGTCACCGCGCTCGCGGTGCTCGTCGAAGGCAACGGCGATCCCCGCAAGCTATGCGCCGCACTCCTGCTGGGCGTCTTCGTGGTCTATACGGCGCTGGTCGCCAGGTCGCTGCGCGCAAAAAGCAAGAATACCGTCCGCGACGCCGGCAAAATCTAGCGGGCCGGTTCGGCCGGCCTCCCTTGCCATCACAGCAGGCCCGCCAGCCAGGCGACGATGACGGCCAGCCCGGCGACGTCGATGAGCGCGCCCAGCGCCAGTCTGACGGGATGTCTGCGGAATGAAGTGGTGATTTCCTTGGTCACGGCGGCCCCCTTTCCCCGGCCTGCCATTTGGGCAAGAAATTTTTCCCGAGGTTCCAGGGAGCCGGTTCGGCGAAGCGTCCTATCGGGGACCGCGCTCCCGCCGCTCGGCCCTGCCGGCGTGCAACCCGCTACAGGAAGCGTTCGGCATTGGCCAGATCCAGTTTCACCTGTGGCATTTCGCCGCGCGTCAGGCAACCGGTGACGAACGCGCGCTGCACTTTCGGGACGCCGGACAGGATGGCCATGGTGAACGCCACGTCCGCGGCGGCGTCGGTGCTGTTTTCATCCAGCACGACGTTCAGCGTGCTCAGGCGGATCTGCCGGGTTTCGAAGCGGAGGTAGTTCTCCGAATTCTCCAGCACGTCGCGCAGGCATTCCAGTTCGTATTCGAGCACCGATTGCGCGCTGCCGTATTTTTCCATCTGCCGCTCGTTTTCCAGGAGCTGGGTTTCCAGTTGGCGTTGTTCAACGCTGTCCGGAGCGGCGTCGAACAGCGACCCCAATCCAGGCCCCTGTTGCTGCAGGAGCCGCAGCCGGGCGCGGATCAGGTTGCGGCTGTCCTCCAGCCCGCGCAGCCCTTCCCGGGTCTCCGATATTTCCGTCATCGCCTGGGCCACGAGATATTCGAAGGACTGGACTCCGAGCAGGCGCCGGATCTCGGGTTCGGTATGCCCGCAGATGCGCACTCTCGGCACGGAAAAGTCGATGACCGTCTGCGCGATGTCCCGCTGCACCACGTCCCCCTGCAGCGAGGGCGCCTGCACATGGCGTTCGTTGTAGGTCATGCCCAGGATGATGGAGGCCTGTTCGGCGTCGGCGTACTTGTCGAAGAACGTCCGCAGGTTGCGGGAGCGGCCGAGCACCACCGGCAGATCCGGCGCCCGGGCGAAGAAAGCCCGCAGCACCGGCTCGCTCGCCCAGTTGGCCTCCGAGACCGGGATGGGCGGCGGCATCACCGAGATCTTGTCGCGCAGGTAGGCGATGCATTTCTCCACCGGCTGGCGGAGTGTTTCCTCGCAGGAGTCGAGCAGCTTCAGGCGCGGGTTGGTCAGCGTGACGGCCTTGTCGATGGCCTGCGCCACGACTGCGTCGGAAAAACCTTCCGGATCGAACTGCGCCGGCCGGTTCTTGAACCAGTCAAGAAGTCCCATGATTGATCCCCACTCCCAGTACGGACAGCGTTGGTCAAAGCGAAGAACCGGCAAGCTGCCGGTTCTTCGGGTTCAGACTTCGGTGTTCCGGTTTCCGCTCATTGGAACGGGTGCCGGCGCAGGATCGTTTCGCCCCGCTCCGGACCGGTGGAAACGATGTCGATCGGGATTTCGCAGAGCGTCTCGATCTTCGCCAGGTAGGCGCGCGCCGCCGCGGGCAGCGCCTCGAAGGAGGTCAGCCCCACCGTGGATTCCTGCCAGCCCGGCATGGTTTCGAGAATGGGTTCGCACGCCGCGACGTCGTCCGCGCCCATGGGCAGCAGGTCGACGACCTGGCCGCGCAGGCGATAGCCCGTGCAGATCTTCAACTCGGGCAGGCCGTCGAGCACGTCCAGCTTGGTGATGCACAGCCCGGTCACCCCGTTGATCTGCGACGAGCGCTTGAGCGCGGGCACGTCGAACCAGCCGCAGCGGCGCTTGCGCCCGGTCACCACGCCGAACTCGCGCCCCTTCTGCGACATCTGGCAGCCGGGAGTGCCGGCCGTCTCGATGTCGAGTTCGCTCGGGAATGGTCCGCCGCCGACGCGCGTGCAGTAGGCCTTGGTGATCCCCAGCACGTAGTGCAGCATGCAGGCGCCGACGCCCGAGCCGGCGGACGCCTGGCCGGCGACGCAGTTCGATGAGGTGACGAACGGATAAGTCCCGTGATCGATGTCCAGCAGGGTGCCCTGCGCGCCCTCGAAGAGCAGGTTGCCGCCGGCCTTGTTGATGGCGTGCAGCGCCGCCGAGACGTCGGTCACCATGGGCTTGATCTGCTCGGCGTCGGCCATCGCCTGCGCCAGCACGCTCTGGTAGTCGATGGCGTCGGCGCCCAGGTACTTGGTCAGCACGAAATTGTGGTAGTCCAGGTTTTCCTTGAGCTTTTCGGCGAAACGCTCGGGGTAGAAGAGGTCGTAGACCCGCAATGCGCGGCGCGCGACCTTGTCCTCGTAGGCCGGCCCGATCCCCTTGCCGGTGGTGCCGATGCGCGCGTCGGCGCTTTTCGCCGCCTCGCGCGCGCGGTCGAGCGCCGAGTGGTAGCCGAGGATCAGGGCGCATCCCGGGCTGATCTTGAGGCGCGAACGCACCTCGATGCCGCCGGCCTCGAGCTCCTTGATCTCGCCGAGCAGGTGATGGATGTCCAGCACCACGCCGTTGCCGATGAAGCAGTCCACGCCCTGGTGCACGATGCCGGACGGAACCAGGTTCAGCTTGTAGACCTTGTCGCCGACGACGAGCGTGTGCCCGGCGTTGTGCCCACCCTGGAAGCGCACCACGCCCTTGGCGTGATCGGTCAGCCAGTCGACGATCTTGCCCTTCCCCTCGTCGCCCCATTGCGTGCCCACTACGATGACGTTCTTTGCCATTTGCTTCAATCCCCGTTGATTGCCTGAATGATCCAATGTCCGTTCTCCAGCGCCAGCCGCCTGTCGCACAGCGGCCCTTCGACCCGCGTCTCGTCCGGCAGCAGTTCGACCACGACGTTGCCCGCGGCCCGCAAGGCGGCGATGCGCATCGCCAGCGCCTCGTCCTTGGCGGCATGCGGCGCCAGGATGGCGCCGGCCGGTTTCTCGCCTTCGGTCAGGCGGGCGATCGCGCGCAGGTCCATCGAAAAGCCGGTGGCCGGCCGGGCGCGGCCGAACGCCTTGCCCACGCCGTCGTAGCGGCCGCCTTGCGCGATCGCGCCCGGCAGGCCGGGGAAGTAGGCGGAAAAGACGACGCCGTTGTGATAATTGTAGCCGCGCAGGTCGGCGAGATCGAACGACAACGGCAGATCCGGCAGCGCCTGCTGCAGCACCTTCAAGGTTTCCAGCGCCGAGAGGATTTCCGGCAGCGCCGGCAGCTGCGCGCGCGCGCCGTCCAGCAGATCGATGCCGCCGTAGAGTTCCGGCAGGCTCAAGAGTGCTGACCGGTAAGGCTCTTCGACAGCGGCGCAGCACTCGCGCAGGCCGGGGATGTCCTTGGATTGCAACAGCAGCAGGATCTTCAGCTCGGCGTCTTCATCCAGATGCGCCGCCCTGGCCAGCGCCCGGAAGACGCCGGCATGGCTGATGTCGATCCGCGACGCCGGCGTGCCGGCCGTCCTGAGCGCCCGGTCCATCAGGCGGATCACTTCGATGTCGGCCTCGATGCCGGAATAGCCGTAAAGCTCCGCGCCGAGCTGGATCGGCTCGCGGCTCGCGGCGAGCGAGGCCGGCAAGGTGTGCAGGACGCTGTCGCAATAGCACAGGCGGGTCACGCCCTGTCGGTTGAGCAGATGGGCGTCGATCCGCGCCACCTGCGGCGTCATGTCAGCGCGCAGCCCGAGCGTCCGCCCCGACAGTTGGTCGACCAGCTTGAACGTCCTCAGCTTGAGATCGCCGCCAGCGCCGGTGAGCAGCGAATCGAGATACTCCAGCATCGGCGGCATGACGTGTTCGTAGCCATGCGCGCAGAACATGTCGAGGATCGTTCTCCTCAGCCGCTCGATCCGGGCCGTCTCATGGGGCAGCGCATCGGCGATGTGCTCGGGTAAAAGCCAGTTCATTGAAAAATCGTCAAGAGAATTATTCCGGCCAGCATCGAGGCCAGGCCGACGAAGCGGATCTGCCCGTCGGTGAATTGAATCAGGCGGCGAAACGTGTCGCGCCACACCGTCGGCGCGATGAACGGTACCACACCTTCGAGAACGAGCATCAGCGCGAAAGCGGCGAACAGCGTGTCGGTCATTTGCCGGTGGACTTGTCGCTGCCGTGCCCCATGCTCCTCATGTACTTGAAGAAGTCCGAATTGGGTTCGATCACGAGAATGTCCGACTTGCCCTTGAAGCTGCCGCGGTAGGCTTCCAGGCTGCGGTAGAAGGCGTAGAACTCGGGGTTCTGGTTGAACGCCTGCGCATAGGTCGCCGCCGCCTTGGCGTCGCCCTCGCCCTTGACCTTCTGGGCTTCGCGATACGCTTCCGCCACGACCACTTCACGCTGCCGGTCGGCATCCGCGCGGATCTTTTCCGCCTCGGCGGCGCCTTCGGAACGCAGCTCATTGGCCACGCGCTTGCGCTCGGCTTCCATCCGCCGGTAGACCGAATCGCTCACTTCCGCCGGCAGGTCGACGCGCTTGACCCGCACGTCGATGATCTGCACGCCGATCTTGCGCGCGTCGAGATCGGCTTTCTGCCGCATCTGCTCCATGATCTTGTCGCGTTCGCCCGAAACCACGTCATGCACCGTGCGCTTGCCGAACTCTTCGCGCAGGCCGGCATTGACGGTCTGCGACAGGCGCGTCTTGGCGCGGGCTTCGTCGCCCGCGACGGAGATGTAGTACAGCCGGGGATCGATGATCCGCCACTTGACGAACGAGTCGACCAGCACGTTCTTCTTCTCCGACGTGATGAAGCGCTCCGGCTCGGCGCTGTCGAGCGTCAGGATGCGCTTGTCGAAATAGCGCACGTTCTGGATCAGCGGCCATTTGAAATACAGCCCGGGGTTCGCGATGACTTCGCGCACTTCGCCCAGCTGGAAGACGATGGCGTGCTGGCGCTGATCGACCGTGAAAATCGACGTGGCCAGGACGGCGATGACCGCCGCCACGAGCGCGGCAGCAAAGTTCAGAGCTTTCATCAGCGCGCCTCCCGGTCACGTGAACGCAGGGCATCGCGCGAGCGCGTATCGGCCCTGTCCATGGTTTGCGGCAGCAGATCGCCCGGCGCGGCGCCGCCCGATCTTGCCGACGCCGCCGGGTCCGTGCCGGCGCCGGTCTGCGGCAATACCCCGCCCGCCGCCTGCATCAGCTTGTCCAGCGGCAGGTAGAGCAGATTCCCCTGCCCCTTGGCGTCGATCATGACCTTCGTGGTGTTGGTATAGACCTGCTGCATCGTTTCCAGATAGAGGCGATTGCGCGTCACTTCCGGCGCTTTCGCGTACTCCGCATTCAGCTGCCGGAACCGGTTGGCATCGCCCTCCGCGGTGGCGATCAGCCGCTGCCGGTAGCCGTCCGCTTCCTGGAGCAGGCGCGCGGCCGTACCCCGGGCCTTGGGAATGACGTCGTTGGCATACGCCTGGCCTTCGTTCTTCTGCCGTTCGCGGTCCTGCCCCGCCTTGACCGCGTCGTCGAAGGCCGCCTGCACCTGTTCCGGCGGCTGCGCGTTCTGCATCGTCACCTTGGAGATCAGGATGCCCGTCTTGTAGCGGTCGAGAATCTCCTGCATGAGCTCGGCCGCCTTGACGGCGATCTGCTCGCGCCCTTCGTAGAGCACGAAGTCCATCTTGCTCTTGCCGACGATCTCGCGGATCGCCGTTTCCGCCGCCTGCATGACCGATTCGTCCGGCCCCCGGTTGTTGAACACGTAATCGACCGGGTCCTTGAGAATGTACTGGACCGCGAACTGGATGTTGATGATGTTCTCGTCGTCGGTCAGCATCAGCGCTTCCTTGAGCACCTTGTTCTTCTCGCTGCCCCGGTAGCCGACCTCGAGCGTACGCACGCCGGAAATATTGACCAACTCATGCGACTGGATCGGATAAGGCAGGCGCCAGCGCAAGCCCGAGTCGGTGCTCTCCTTGTACCGGCCGAACTGGAGCACGAGCCCGCGCTGCGAGGCGTCGACGATGTAGAAGCCGCTGGCCAGCCACACCAGGATGACGACGGCGATCAGCAGGCCGATGCCGCCGCCCAGGAACTTCGGGTTGAAATCGACGGGCGGCAGGCCGCCGCCGCTGTTGTCCCCGTTGCCGCGCCCGCCACCTTTCTTGCCGAACATGCCGGAAAGCCTCTGGTTCAGGTCGCGCCACAACTCTTCGAGGTCGGGCGGCCCCTGATTCGGCCGTTTTCCGCCTCCGTTATCGTTGCCGCGGTTCCCCCACTGAGGATCATTTAGCGACATAAGCACTCCGATAGTCGAAATCATAACGGGGATCCTGATCCCATCGAGTCAGGGATATCCGGCGCGTCGGCCACTTCCGGCCGCTCACCGTAACGTAGTTTTTCTAACGCAACCTCGGCCAGCGCCTGCCGCAACAGATCCAAACCGTCTCCACGTCTGGCGCTGAGCCGAACCCGGGCAATATTACCATACTCGTCCCGCTCGACCGCCGGAGGCAGGTCCAGCAGGTCGAGCTTGTTCAGCACGACGATCTGCCTCACGTCGCGCGCGCCGATCTCCTCGAGAACCTTCTCCACCTCCTGCATCTGCTCGTCGCGGATCGGGCTGGCCGCATCCACCACGTGCAACAGGAGATCGGCCTGCGCCGTCGCCTCCAGCGTGGCGTGGAACGCGGCCACCAGTTCGTGCGGCAGATCGCGGATGAAGCCCACCGTATCGGAAATCACGACGTGCCCCGCCTCGCCCACCCAGAGCTTGCGGGAGGTCGTGTCGAGCGTGGCGAACAGCTGGTTCGCGGCGTAGGCGTCCGCGTGGGTCAGCGCGTTGAACAGCGTCGATTTCCCGGCATTGGTGTAGCCGACCAGGGACACCGTCAGCACGTCGTTGCGCAGCCGCGAACGGCGCTGCACGCCTCTCTGGCGCTCCAGCTTGCGCAGGCGCTCGCGCAGGACCTTGACGCGCTTGCCGAGCAGCCGGCGGTCGGTCTCCAGCTGGGTTTCGCCGGGGCCGCGCAAGCCGATCCCGCCTTTCTGGCGCTCCAGGTGGGTCCAGCCGCGGACCAGGCGCGTCGCCAGATGGTCCAGTTGCGCGAGCTCGACCTGCAATTTCCCGTCCGAACTCTGGGCGCGCTGCGCGAAGATGTCCAGAATCAGGCTCGTCCGGTCGATTACCCGGCAGCGCAGCGCCTGCTCGAGGTTCCGTTCCTGGGCCGGGCTCAGCGCATGGTTGAAGATGACCACGTCGGCCTGGTGCAGGGTGACCGCGTCGCCGATCTCCTGCACCTTGCCCTTGCCGGCGAAAGTGGCGCTGTCCGGAAATTTTCGTTTCCCCTCGACGGTGGCGCAGACCGAGGCGCCCGCCGACTCGGCGAGCAGGCACACTTCCTCCCGCCGATCGGCGAGCGAACTCTCGCCGAAATCGAGTTGAACTATTACCGCACGCTCACCGCCGGGGTGACGCTCAAGCATCGGCGCGTTTCAATCCAAAAATGAAGATGTCAAAACTCCCCGCATCCAACCCTTGGGCGACATCCCGGAAAGCACCGAACCGCAGCCGTTTACGCAGAGAACCGCTCAATCTCCGCTACTCGCGTCCTGCTGGATACTGATCGGCCGCGAGGGAACGACCGTCGAAATGGCATGTTTGTATACCATCTGGGTGACCGTATTCTTCAAAAGAACGACATACTGGTCAAAGGACTCGACCTGGCCCTGCAGCTTGATTCCATTCACAAGATAAATGGAAACAGGAACATGCTCACGGCGCAGCACGTTCAGGAAGGGGTCTTGTAGAAGTTGCCCTTTATTACTCATGGTCGATACTCCATGTCTAATTGTTGGTACGACGTTCAAGCTTAATTGATTTTTCGAGGATTCGCCAGACAGGACCGCACGATTCGGACGTCCGGCCAGTCCATCGGGATATGCATGCCCATCATTCGATCCCGCATGCGCCGGCCGTCAAGGGTTCGACACGCCGACCTGAACAATGACAGCCCGGCAATCAAATAGTTTGCGGAATTTTCAAATTTATCTTGAGATCGGCCGCATCACTCTATATAATGCGCCACTTCGTTGGTTGCAGCGCGCCCGTAGCTCAGTTGGATAGAGTACTTGGCTACGAACCAAGGGGTCGGGCGTTCGAATCGCTCCGGGCGCGCCAATTTACCTGCGAATCAAGCATTTAGGCCAATCTTTGATTGGCCTTTTTGCTTTTCGGAGCCCTGCGACGGCCGGCTTCCTACATCTTGTCCTGCATGCCTTTCTTGAACTCGTCGATGCTGACCCTGCCGTCGCGGTTGGCGTCGAGTTCCTTGAAGCGGGCCGTGACTTCGGCCGAGCGTTTGGCTTCTTCCGGCGTCACATAGCCGTCGCGATTCACGTCCAGTTGTTCGAAAAGCGGCGCCGGAATCTGATCCTGCGCCGGCGGGGCGCCGCCCGGAGCCTGCGCCTGGGCCAGCGGCAGGGCTCCGAGCAGCAGGATGGAAAGGGTGAGTTTGCGCCAGGTCATGTGCTGATTCATGGTGCGATCTCCTTGGGGGTGGTTCTTGGAAAAACCTCCGCGCCGAATCGCCGGGAGGCGATTCCAGTGTATGAACCCGGCGGCATGAGGGCTGTCGGACCGTGCTGAATCGCCGGTAGGACGAATCCTGCATGTTTCCCCCGGACGCCCCTCTTCCCCGCCGGAAAGGAACCGCCATGTCAGCACCTGCCCCGCCCACGCCGCCGTCGTCGGCCCTGCGCAGCGGACGCTTCGCGCGCAACCGGCACCGCCTGTTCCTCGCTCTCGGTGGCGCCCTGGTGCTGCTGCTGCTCGGCTCGAGCCACTGGCAGGCGACGGCCAGTCTGCGCGCGCTCGGCGCGCTGCAGCGGCAGGCCGAGCGCGTGGAACACCTGGACAGCCTGCTGATTCAGTTGATGGACGCGGAAAACGCCGTGCGCGGCTATCTCCTGACCGGCAACCGCGCCCATCTGGAACCACATGCCAGAAGCCGGGCGACGGCGAACGGAACGCTCGAAGCGATACGCAGCGATCTCGAGGCCAACCCCGACAACGAGGACGCGCTGGCCGATCTTTCCGGGCTGGTGGCGATCAAGCTGCGCAGCCTGGATCAGGCGGCCGAGCGCGGCTTCGCCGGCGAGGAGACGCGCATCCAGGGCAAGCGCTACACCGATCGCATCCGCGACCGCATCCTCGGCCTGAAGGCGCAACTGGCGGCGGAAGGGGAACTCTCGTTCCAGCGCTCGACCGTCCATGTCGAGCGCACCCGCTGGGTGGTGGGCACGCTGGCCGCCGGTGCCCTGGCGCTGATGGCCGTGCTGTTTCTGGCGATCGAGCGGCAGTTCAAATTGCGCGAGCAGATCGCCGATCTCCTGCACAGCGAAAACCAGCGCCTCGATGCGCTGGTGCAGGAACGCACCGCCGAGCTCTCCGACCTGGCGAGCTACCTGACCAACGCCCGCGAAGTGGAAAAGGCGCGGCTGGCGCGCGAACTGCACGACGAACTCGGGGCGTTGCTGACCGCCGCCCGGATGGAGACGGAATCGATCGCCCGCCAGCTCAACGCGGGCAACTTCGACCAGTGCCGCGAGCGCCTGGCGCGCCTGCAGGGGCACATCGACGGCGGCATCGCCATGAAACGGCGGATCATCGACGACCTGCGGCCGCCGCTGCTCGAAATGCTGGGGCTGGTCAGTGCGCTGCGCACCCTGGCCGAGGAGTTCGCCCATGACGCCGGGGAAAGCCTCAGCCTGGAGCTGCCCGCCGACGACGTGGAGGTCGCCCCGGAGCCGGCGCTGGCCCTTTTCCGCATCGCCCAGGAGGCGCTGACCAACATCCGCAAGCACGCCCGCGCGCGCCGGGTGATACTGGCGCTGCGCGTCGCGGCGGACGCGCTGGAGCTCGAAATCGAGGACGACGGCCAGGGCTTCCAGGCCGGACCGATGCAGCGCGGGCACCACGGACTGGCGGGAATGAAGCATCGCGTGCAGATGTGTTCCGGACGGTTCACCGTCGCCAGCCGGCCCGGCGCCGGCACCCGGATCGCCGTGCGCCTGCCGCGGACGGCCGCCGCCGGGACGGTGGAAATCCTGTAGGCCGTACGGCCCGGCGGTAACCCGGATTACGCCGGCCCGGCGCTCGCCTTCGCGGCGGATGCGATGGTCGTCAGTGCGTCGCCTGGCGCACGTAGGCGAGCAGATCGTTGGTCTGCGTGGCCTTGTCGAAGAACCGTTCGACGCCGAGCATGAAACAGAGCTCGCGTACCGCGAGATGGTCGTGGTGGGAGAACACCACGGTGCGCGGACGGCCGAAGCGATCCGGCTCGCTGGAGAGCGCCCGCAGCACGCCGAGGCCGCTGCCCGCACGCAGCTGCAGGTCGACGATGGCCAGATCGGGCCGCAGGCGCTGGAGCAGTTCCAGGGCGCCCGGTTCGTCCGCCGCGCCGCCCACCACCTCGACGCGCTCCAAATCCCCCAGCAAGGCGCCCAATGCCTCCTGCAGCAGGTGCGAATCCTCGATGAGGACCACCTTCAGCGGCGGATTCGTGGCGGCGGACGTCATGCGCGCGCCTCATTCGACCATCAGACCGTTGCGCAGGGCATACGCGGCGAGTTCGGCGTTGCTCGACACACCCAGTTTTTCCAGGAGGCGGGAACGGTAGGTGCTCACCGTCTTGATGCTCAGATGGAGCGCCTCGCCAATCGCCGAGACCGACTCGCCGCGGGCCAGGCGGAGAAAAACCTGCAGTTCGCGTTCGGAGAGCTGCTGATGGGGAAGCGCCGGGCCGTTGCCGGCCACCTCGTCGGCCAGCAGCTCGGCCATGTGCGACGACAGGTAGCGCCGCCCCTGCGCGACCGTGCGCACGGCGTGCAGCAGCTCGTCCCGGCCGCACTCCTTGCACAGGTAGCCGTCGGCGCCGTTGCGCAGCATGGCCAGCGCGTAGCGCTCCTCGGGATAGCCGGTCAGCACCAGGACCCGCAGATCAGGGTGGCGCTGGCGCACGCTGCGCAGGACGTCAACTCCGCTCTGTCCCGGCAGCGCGAGATCGAGCAGCAGCACGTCGCACTCCATCGCGCGCAGGCTGGCGAGGGCTTCTTCGCCGGAAGCCGCCTCGAAGGCGACGGTGACGCCCACCTCGCCGGCGAGGATTTCGCGGAATCCCGCGCGGACGATTTCGTGGTCATCGACGATGGCGACTCGGAGCATGGCACGCCCTATGGAATTGAACCGCAGACCAGCCGGCAGGGAAAGGCCGTCCACGGCGCGCGGCGATGCCGGTTCGACCTCCTGGCGGAGTCCCGAGTTCAGGAGCCTGCAAGAGTTCTCCTACAAGCGAATCGGCCGCGTCCGACAGTTTCCGGCCGGGCGCCGGCCGACAATGGGCTCAACCCTTTCGGCAAACCAAGGCATGCGTACTCGAGGAGAACGCCATGATTCGAGACTGTTTCCGCAAATACCTGGTCTGGCTGCTGCCCGTCTTTTTCCTGGTGCCCGGCACCGCTCCGGCCGAGACCGAAGCCCCCGAGGCGCTGGTCAAGAACGTCACCGAGGAAGTGCTGAGCATCCTGCGCCAGGACAAGGACATCCAGTCGGGCAACCGCCAGCGGGCCATCGCCCTGATCGAGAACAAGGTGGCGCCCCACTTCGACTTCACGCACATGACCCGTCTCGCGGTCGGCAAGGCCTGGCAGCAGGCCGACGAAGGCCAGCGCCAGGCGCTGACGAGCGAATTCCGCACCCTGCTGGTGCGCACCTACGCCACGGCGCTGACCGCCTACCGCGATCAGAGCGTGAGCTTCAAGCCGGCCGACCGGGCCACCGGCGACGAAATCACGGTACGCAGCCAGATCAACAAGCCGGGTTCGCAGCCGATCCCGCTCGACTACAGCCTGAGCCGGAGCGATGACGGATGGAAGGTGTTCGACGTGTCCGTCGCCAACGTCAGCCTGGTGACCAACTACCGCAGCACCTTCGCCAGCGCCATGGAAAGCGGCGGGCTCGACGGACTGCTGAAGAGCCTGCAGGAAAAGAACCGCCGTCTCCAGACGGCTTCTCCCGCCGCCTGAAAAGCGGCACAGGGGCATGGAACGCCGCACGGAGCCGTGCCCCGCCATCTCGAAAGGAGCCTCCCATGAAGACCAAGTCCTATCTTCTCGCCACCCTTCTTCTGCCGTTCCTGATGGCCGCCTGCAACCGCGGCGAGGAACCGATGTCGAGCTCGGCCGCCCCCGCGCCGGAAAGCCAGGCCGCGGCGCCGGTCGATCCCAACAGGACCATGGAAAGCGCGCCGCCGGCCGCCGGCATCCCGCCTTCGCCGCCGGCCACCGAATCCGCGCCGGCCGCGCAGCCCGCGCCGCCGGCAGGCGAAGCCCAGCCCGCCGCTCCGGCGAGCGAGCCGACGAAAAACGAATGACGAGGATGCGCCCCGGCGGACGGATGGCCGACCGCCGGGCGATGCTCAGCGCAGGGCGGTCCGGTCGATGTTGAACAGCCGCAGCACCAGGCTCTGGCTGACGTCCGCGCCCAGGCGCTTGGCGAAACGCTCGGCGATGTTTTCCTTGACCGAGTAGTCGAGGACGTTCTCGACCTTGATCACGTCCCGGGCGACGGAATCGACCGTTCCGAAATCGTCGGCCAGGCCGAGCTTCACGCTTTGCGAGCCGGTCCACATCAGGCCCGAGAACATCTCGGGGGTTTCCTTCAGGCGATCGCCGCGCCCCTTGCGCACCACGTCGATGAACTGGCCGTGGATTTCCTCCAGGAGCGTCTGGGCATGCTCCTTCTGCTTGGCGTCCTGCGGCGAGAAGGGATCGAGGAAGCCCTTGTTTTCGCCGGCCGTGAGCAGGCGGCGCTCGATGCCGAGATGCTGCATCGCGCCCGTGAAGCCGAATCCTTCCATCAGCACCCCGATGGAACCGACGATGCTGGCCTTGTCCACGAAAATCTTGTCCGCCGCCGAGGCGATGTAGTAGCCGCCGGAGGCGCACATGTCCTCGACCACGGCGTACAGGTGGATGTCCGGATGGTTCTTGCGCAGCCGCTGGATCTCGTCATACACGATGCCGGCCTGGACCGGACTGCCGCCCGGACTGTTGATGCGCAGGATGATGCCCGCGGTGCCCTTGTCCTCGAAGGCGGACTGCAGCGCCCCGTTGATCTTCTCCGCGCTGGCGTCGCCGGTCGCGTCGATGGTGCCGCGCACGTTGACCAGCGCCGTGTGCTTGCCGTCGGCCAGTTTTTCCGAGCCGTCCCAATCGACGACCAGAACCAGCACCGCGACCAGGTACGCCAGCCCGGCGAGCTTGAAAAAAATGCCCCAGCGGCGTTTGGCCCGGGTTTCCTTCAGGGATTCCAGGGCGATCTTCTCGAGCAGTTGCCGTTCCCAATGCGGTTCTTTTTCCGGTGTATCCACGTTTCGACTCAATCAAAATATCGGCGGAGCACGCCAATGTAATTTCCGGGCAGGCAGGGAGTATAGATCAAGCCCGTGCCGAACGCCGAGCACAAGGTAGGCGATTCGACCCGGTTCCGGCTCAGACGTTCCGTTTCAGCCACAGAGCGAGTTGATCGACGTCGTCCACGCAGGCCAGCGGCTTCAGCCGGGTCAGCTCGGCGCGCGTATGCGCGCCGTACGTCACCGCCAGCCCGGCGACGCCGGCGTTGACCGCCATCTGCATATCATGCGTGGTGTCGCCGATCATCAGCGTCCGTTCGCCCGGCACCGCGAATTCGTCCATCAATTCCTGGAGCATCTGCGGATGCGGCTTGGAAAAACATTCGTCGGCGCAGCGCGACGCGGTGAAGTAAGGGCCCAGCCCGGAGTTGGCGAACGCCCGATCGAGGCCTTTCCGGGTTTTGCCTGTCGCCACCGCCAGCTGGCAGCCGGACGCATGCAGCGCCTCGATCAGCTCGTGGATGCCGGCGAACAGGCGGATGTCCCGGTCGACCGCCAGATAATGCTCCCGGTAGCGGGAAACGAGCGACGGCAGACGTTCGCCGGGCAGATCGGGGGCGATGTGGCGCAAGGCCAGCGACAGCTCCAGGCCGATTACGTGGCTGGCCTGCGTCGCGGACGGTTCCGGCAGTTCGAGGTCGCGGCAGGCGGCCTGCAGCGCCCGCACGATGCTGCCCGTGGAATCGAACAGGGTGCCGTCCCAGTCGAAGACCAGCAACTCAAAGCTCTTGCCCATAGTCCTGCGTTTCTTTCGTTGACAGTTTGTGCAGAAAACCCGCCAGCGCCTCGGGAAGCGGCGCCTCCAATGCCATGACCTCTCCGCTCGCCGGATGGGGCAGCCTCATTTTCCACGCATGCAGGAACATCCGCTTCAAGCCTTCCCTCGGCAGCGTCCGGTTCAAGGTGAAATCCCCGTATTTCTCGTCGCCGGCGATCGGGAAGCCGAGATGCGCGCAATGCACCCGGATCTGGTGCGTCCGCCCGGTGCACAATTCGGCTTCGAGCAGGCTGAAACGTTCCCAGCGCGCCACTAGGCGGAAGATGGTGTGCGACGGCTTGCCGTCGGACGCCACGCGCACGCGGCGCTCGCCGGACTCCAGCAGATACTTGTGGAGCGGCAGCCGGACGTTGCGCACCGGGTCCATCCACCGCCCCAGCACCAGCAGCAGATAGCGCTTGTCGGCGCCCCGCCCCTGCCCGCCTTCCCGGAACATGTCGTGCAGGACGGTCAGCGCCGAACGCTTCTTCCCGACCAGCAGCAGGCCCGACGTCTCCCGGTCCAGGCGATGCGCCAGCTCCAGGAAGCGGGCCTGCGGACGTTGCCGCCGCAGCGCCTCGATCACCCCGAAGCTCACCCCGCTGCCGCCGTGCACGGCGAGTCCGGCGGGCTTGTCGACCACCAGCATCGCCTCGTCCTCATACACGATCGGCAGGTCGGCCTTGATTTCCGCGCCGGCGGCAATCTCCTCCTGTTTTCGGGCCACCCGGATCGGCGGAATGCGCAGGGCGTCGCCCGTCCGCACGCGGTCCGAGGCGGCGACGCGCCTGCCGTTCAGGCGGACCTCGCCGGAACGGATGATCCGGTACACGTGGCTCTTGGGCACGCCCTTGCAGACGCGCAGCAGATAGTTGTCCAGGCGCTGGCCTTCGTCTTCCGGGGTGATGATGGCCTGTGTGACGTTGTCTTTGCTTAGTTCGGCCATTTTGAATATACTGATTGCGATTTGCGTCTCGGGTTGAAAGAGGCGCTGACCCGTAAGACCTTCAAGCGGCGCCGCACCCATCCGGTAGCGGCCTGCGTTCCGGCAGGCTTCAGAAGCTTCTCCCGCACCAACCTGTGCGGGGTCGATCCGCGCAAATCGCCTGGTTAAGTACGCTCACCAAAAGTAGCGATACTACTTGATTTGCGTGCGTCCAGCACGTGCGGATCGCCCCAAGCAGATTCCCGGCGCCTGGATTTTTTCAGGCGCTCAAAAGAATGAACCCAGCGAATCGACCCAATTAGTTGCCTTTCAGGAAAGACTCGAACCACTCCCGACAACAACTACCAAGCCATCGCTGCCTGCACAAGGCGCTCCCTACGGTCATGCGCACGCGGGAGCCCCAAAATGAAGCGAATGTTGTTCAATGCGACACAGGCCGAAGAACTCCGTGTCGCCATTGTCGATGGTCAGAAACTGATCGACCTCGACATTGAATCGGCCGCCAAGGAACAGAAGAAAAGCAACATCTACAAGGCGGTAATCACCCGCATCGAGCCCAGCCTCGAAGCCGCCTTCGTGGACTACGGCGCCGAGCGGCACGGCTTTCTCCCGTTCAAGGAGATTTCCCGTGCGTATTTCCAGCCGGGCGTCGAAGCCAGCCGCGCGACCATCAAGGAAGCCTTGCGCGAAGGGCAGGAGCTGATCGTCCAGGTCGACAAGGACGAGCGCGGCAACAAGGGCGCGGCCTTGACCACCTTCATCAGCCTGGCCGGCCGCTACCTCGTGCTGATGCCCAACAATCCGCGCGGCGGCGGCGTCTCCCGCCGAGTCGAGGGCGACGAGCGCGCCGAGCTGCGCGAAGTCATGGATCAGTTGCAGGTTCCGTCGGGCATGAGCCTGATCGCGCGCACCGCGGCGATCGGCCGCAACGCCGAGGAGCTGCAGTGGGACCTCAACTACCTGCTGCAGTTGTGGAAGGCGATCGACGGCGCGGCCAGCCAGCAGAAAGGCGCGTTCCTCATCTACCAGGAAGGCAGCCTGGTCATCCGCGCGATCCGCGACTACTTCCAGCCGGACATCGGCGAGATCCTCATCGACACGGACGACATCTTCGAACAGGCGCGCCAGTTCATGTCGCACGTCATGCCGACGACGGTCAACCGCATCAAGCGCTACCGCGACGACGTGCCGCTGTTCTCGCGCTTCCAGATCGAGCACCAGATCGAATCGGCGTATTCCCGGCAGGTCACCCTGCCGTCGGGCGGCGCCATCGTCATCGACCACACCGAGGCGCTGGTGTCCATCGACGTCAACTCCGGCCGCGCCACGCGCGGCGCCGACATCGAGGAAACGGCGTTCAAGACCAACCTGGAAGCGGCCGAGGAAATCACCCGCCAGCTGCGCCTGCGCGACCTCGGCGGCCTGATCATCATCGACTTCATCGACATGGAGAACCAGCGCAACCAGCGCGAAGTCGAGAACCGCCTGCGCGACGGGCTGAAGCTCGACCGCGCCCGCGTGCAGACCGGCAAGATCAGCCGCTTCGGCCTGATGGAGCTGTCGCGCCAGCGCCTGCGCCCGGCGCTCGCCGAAACCAGCTACATCCCGTGCCCGCGCTGCTCCGGCACCGGCCACATCCGCAGCGCCGAGTCCGCCGCGCTGCACATCCTGCGCATCCTCGAAGAGGAAGCGATGAAGGACAACACGGCCGCCGTGCATACACAAGTGCCGGTCGACGTCGCCACCTTCCTGCTCAACGAAAAGCGCGCGGACGTGCAGGCCATCGAACTGCGCCACAAGGTGAATGTCCTGCTGATCCCGAACATTCACCTGGAAACGCCGCAGCACAGCATCGTCCGCCTGCGCCATGACGAGCTCAACCAGGAAGACCTGCAGCAGCCGTCGTACAAGATGGTCGACGCGCCCGCCGAGGAAAACGACGGGCAGGCCGCCGGCAACGGCGAAGCCAAGGCGCCGCGCCAGGAAGCGGCGATCAAGGGCATCACCCCCGACCAGCCGGCGCCGATCGTTCCCGAAAAAACGACGAAGGAACCGGAGAAGAGCACCGGCGGCTTCCTGTCCCGGATCATGTCCTGGTTCCGCGGCGCCGAGGAGCCGGTGCCGGAAGCCAAGCCGGAACGGAAACCGCGCAGCACCAGCCAGCGGGACGGCCGCCGCGGCCCGCGCAACGGCCGCCGCGACGAGGACCGCGACACGCGCGAAGCGCGTCCGCCGCGCGAGCCGAAGGAAGCCCGCGAGCCCAGGCCCGCGCCTGCCGAAAAGCGCGAGGAAGCGCAGAAGACCCGCGAGCCGCGCCGCCAGCGGGGCGAGCCGCGTCCGGAACGCAAGGAGAAGGAACAACCGATGCCGGTGGCGGCCGCCGAAGCGGCCGAGCTGCCGACGCTGCCGGAAGGCGCGAAGGCCGGGGAAGACGGCAACGGCGGCGCTTCCCGCCGGCGCGGTCGGCGCGGCGGCCGGCGTGAGCGTACGGAGAAGAACGAGCTGGTCGGCGGAGAAACCGCCGTTGCCGAAACCGCCGTCGCGGTAGCGGCCGTCGCCGAACTGGCCGAATCCGCGCCCGCCGCGCCGGCAGCCGTGGAAACCGCGGTTCAGCCCGAGGTCGAAACCGTGGCGGCTACCTTGCCCGAGGCAGTCCCGGCCGAGGAAATCCCCGCGGCGCCGGCCAGCGCCGCGACGCCCGCCAGTGCGCAGATGGAAATGCCGCTGGCGGCGAACGAGGAGCCGGTGGCCGAGCTGGCGCCCGTGACCGTGGAAACCACGCAGGACGCTGCCGAGGCCGCCGTTCTTCCGCTGGACGAAACGGCCGCCGCGAGCCAAGTGGCGGAGATTTCCGCGCCGTCCGGCGAGGAGGAAGCGCCCGCCGAGGAAACGCCGGCGCTGATCGCCACCGTACCCGTTCCGCCGCCCGCGCAGGAGGCCATCGATCTCGGCGATGCGCTGGAAACCAGCGGCCTGGTGATGATCGAGACCCGCAGCGAAAAGGTCCAGGAATGGCAGCCGGAAGCGGTGGAAGAACCCGCGCCGCGTCCCCGCCGGCGCCGCGCCGCGCAAGCCGCCACTGCGGAAGAGCCGTTGGTCATGGTCGAAACCCGGCAGCCCTGATCGCCGGTTCGACGCATTCGATCACGGGGCGCCTGCGCCCCGTGATTTTTTTCAGCCCTCGCCGGCCTCCTCGTCCCGCTTGGCCGCGCCGAACATGAGTTCCTTGAGGCGGAACAGCTCGTCGCGCGCCGTGGCGGCCTTCTCGAATTCCAGGTTCCTGGCGTACTCGCCCATTTCCTTTTCCAGCCGCTTGATTTCGCGCGTCAGCTGCTTCTCGCTCATGGCCGAATAGCTGGCCTGCTGCTGCGCGGCCTTGAGTTCGCGCGTCGAGGTCTCGGCGTCATACACGCCGTCGATGATGTCCTTGATGCGCTTGGAGACGCCGCGCGGCGTGATGCCGTGCGTTTCGTTGTAGTGCAGCTGCTTGTTGCGGCGCCGCTCGGTTTCCGCCATGGCGCGCCGCATCGAGTCGGTCACCTGGTCGGCGTAGAGGATGGCCGTGCCGTTGAGGTGGCGGGCCGCGCGGCCGATGGTCTGGATCAGCGAACGCTCCGAACGCAGGAAGCCTTCCTTGTCGGCGTCCAGGATGGCCACCAGCGAGACCTCCGGAATGTCGAGCCCCTCGCGCAGCAGGTTGATGCCGACCAGCACGTCGAACTCGCCGAGGCGCAGGTCGCGGATGATCTCGACCCGCTCGACGGTGTCGATGTCGGAGTGCAGGTAGCGCACGCGGACGCCGTTCTCGCCGAGGAAGTCGGTCAGTTCCTCCGACATGCGCTTGGTCAGCGTGGTCACCAGCACGCGCTCGTTGCGCGCGCCGCGCAGGCGGATCTCCGACAGCAGATCGTCGACCTGCGTCATCGCCGGCCGCACGATGATCGCCGGGTTGACCAGCCCGGTTGGCCGCACCACCTGCTCGACCACCTGCCCTTGGTGCGTCCGCTCGTAGTCCGCCGGCGTCGCCGAAACGAAGATGGTCTGCCGGGCGAACGCCTCGTACTCCTCGAACTTGAGCGGCCGGTTGTCCAGCGCCGACGGCAGGCGGAACCCGTAGTTGACCAGATTCTCCTTGCGCGAGCGGTCGCCCTTGTACATCGAGCCGATCTGCGGGATCGCCACGTGCGACTCGTCGATGAACATCAGCGCGTCGTTCGGCAGGTAATCGAGCAGCGTCGGCGGCGGCTCGCCGGCCTTGCGCCCGGACAGATGCCGCGAGTAGTTCTCGATCCCCTTGCAGAAGCCGAGCTGGTCGAGCATCTCGAGGTCGAAGCGCGTCCGCTGCTCGATGCGCTGCGCCTCGACGAGGCGCCCTTCGCGGTTGAAATACTCGATGCGCTGGCCGAGCTCGTCCTTGATCGCCTCGACGGCGCGCAGCACGGTGGCGCGCGGCGTCACGTAGTGCGACGACGGGAACACCGTGAAGCGCGCCAGCCGCGACTGCATGTGCCCGGTGAGCGGATCGAACAGCTGCAGTCCGTCGATCTCGTCGTCGAACAGCGAAATGCGGATCGCGTGCTCGGCGTGCTCGGCCGGAAACACGTCGATGACGTCGCCCCGGACGCGGAAGGTGCCCCGGTGGAAGTCCAACTCGTTGCGCTCGTACTGCATTTCCGCGAGGCGCTTGATGACGTCGCGCTGCCCCATGCGGTCGCCGACGCGCATGGTCAGGATCATCTTGTGGTACTCGTCGCGGTCGCCGATGCCGTAGATGCACGACACGGTCGCCACGATCACGCAGTCGCGCCGCTCCAGCAGGCTCTTGGTCGCCGACAGGCGCATCTGCTCGATGTGCTCGTTGATCGCCGAGTCCTTTTCGATGAACAGGTCGCGCGCCGGCACGTAGGCCTCGGGCTGGTAGTAATCGTAGTACGAGACGAAATACTCGACGGCGTTCTCGGGCAGGAACTCGCGGAACTCGGCGTAGAGCTGCGCCGCCAGCGTCTTGTTCGGCGCCAGCACCAGCGCCGGCCGGCCGGTGCGGGCGATGACGTTGGCCATGGTGAAAGTCTTGCCCGAGCCGGTGACACCGAGCAGGGTCTGGAACGACAGCCCGTCGTCCAGCCCCTCGATCAGCCGGCCGATGGCCTCCGGCTGGTCGCCGGCCGGCTCGAACGGTAGGCAAAGCCGGAACGGGGAACCGTCGAAGACCTGGAATCCCCTGTTTTCAGAATGAGTTGCGGAAGGATTGGAACGATGGGTCGCTTTCATCATGCTAAAATTTTACGTCGTTTCCGTCCGCCAACCCGAATCTCTCCGCTGAAATTCCACCGCCGATTCAGCGCCCCGCTTTCCCTTCAACTTCATCGAGTGATTTTCCATGACTTCATCGATTTTCTCCTCCGTAGAAATGGCCCCACGCGATCCGATCCTCGGGTTGACCGAATCGTTCAATGCGGACCCCCGGACGACCAAGGTCAACCTGGGCGTCGGCGTGTATTTCGACGATACCGGGAAAATTCCGCTGCTCGACGCCGTGAAGGCGGCCGAGCAGGCGCGGCTGGCCAGCATGCCCAGCCGCGGCTACCAGCCCATTGACGGCCTCGCCGCGTACAACAAGGCGGTGCAGGCCATGCTGTTCGGCCAGGATTCGCCGTTGCTGGCCGAGGGCAAGGTGGTGACCGCGCAGGCGCTGGGCGGCACCGGCGCGCTCAAGGTCGGCGCCGACTATCTCAAGCGCCTGCTGCCGGAGGCCACAGTCTACATCAGCGATCCGAGCTGGGAGAACCACCGGGCGATCTTCGAAACCGCCGGCTTCCCGGTCGACACCTACCCCTACTACGACGCGGCGACGCGCGGCGTCGATTTCGCGGCGATGAGCGCCCGCCTCGGCGCGCTGCCCGCCGGTTCGATCGTCGTCCTGCACGCCTGCTGCCACAACCCGACCGGCGCCGACCTGAGCGAAGCTCAATGGCATGAGGTGATCGAGGTGGTCAAGGGGCGCGGTCTGGTGCCGTTCATCGACATGGCCTACCAGGGCTTCGCCGACGGCATCGCCGAGGACGCGCTGGCGCTCAACCTGTTCGTCGCCTCCGGCGTGCAGTTCTTCGTCTCGACCTCGTATTCCAAGTCCTTCTCGCTGTACGGCGAGCGCGTCGGCGCCCTGTCAGTGGTCACCGCGTCGAAGGACGAATCGGCCCGCGTGCTGTCGCAGATCAAGCGCCTGATCCGTTCCAACTACTCGAACCCGCCGACCCACGGCGGCGCCGTCGTCGCGGCCGTGCTGGCCAGCGCGGAACTGCGCCGGATGTGGGAAGCCGAACTGGTCGGCATGCGCGAGCGGATCAAGACCATGCGCGGCAGCCTGGTCGAGAAGCTCAAGGCCAAGGGCGTCGCGCAGGATTTCTCGTTCGTCATCAAGCAGCGCGGCATGTTCTCCTACACCGGCCTCAGCGCCGAACAGGTCGCCCGGCTGCAGAGCGAATTCGGCGTGTACGCGGTCAATACCGGCCGGGTCTGCATCGCCGCGCTGAACAGCCGGAACATCGACTACGTGGCGGAGGCCATCGCCGCCGTGCTGTAGCGCCCGCGCGGAAGCTGCACGAAAGCGCCGGACGTTCCGGCGCTTTTTTTCATGGCTCGTCCTCTGGAAGCAACGTGGCGGGCGATCTAAAATCGGATCGGTTCGACCAAGGCGGAATTCAAGCGATGTGCCAACTTCTCGGGATGAACTGCAACGTCCCCACCGACATTTGCTTCTCCTTCACCGGCTTCCAGGCGCGGGGCGGCGGCACGGACGTGCACCGCGACGGCTGGGGGATCGCCTTTTTCGAAGGCAAGGGCGTGCGCCTCTTCCTCGACCCGCAGCCCTCGTGCCAGTCGCCCGTGGCCGAGCTCGTACGCCGCTATCCGATCCACTCGCTCAACGTCATCGCGCATATCCGCAAGGCGACGCAAGGCCCGGTCGGGCTGGAGAACACGCATCCCTTCATCCGCGAATTGTGGGGGCGCTACTGGATCTTCGCGCACAACGGCAACCTGGTCGATTACTCGCCGGCGCTCGACGGCAGTTGCGTCCCGGTCGGCCAGACCGACAGCGAGCGGGCCTTCTGCCATCTGCTGCAGACCCTGAGGCGCCGCTTCCCGGACGGCGCGCCGCCGCCGGAAGACCTGCGCGAGGCGCTGGACGACTTCGCGGCGGTGACGCGGCGCTTCGGCCCGTTCAATTTCATGCTCTCCAACGGCGACTGCCTGTTCGTCCACCGCTCCACGGACCTGCACTACATCGTCCGCCGGGCCCCGTTCGCAGTCGCCCATCTCAAGGACGAGGACGTCTCGGTCGATTTCAGCGAAGTGACGACGCCCGACGACCGCGTCGCGCTGGTGGCCACCTTGCCGCTGACCGACAACGAAGTATGGACGCCATTGCCGGTCGACCGGGTCGTCATGTTCTCCCACGGCGAACGCCGCGCCGGATAGCCGGCGGCGGCATTTTTCGATTTTCTGGAGCGGGCCGACGCATGTTCTTCGAACAATACCTTGCCAAATTCTCCTGGCTCGACTGGGCCGGACTATCCTGGTTCCTGGTCTGCTGGCTGGGTTATGAAATGGTCGTCGAACGCGGCTGGATCGGCCGCCGGACGCTGCACGAGGAGACCCACAAGCTGCGGCTGGCCTGGGGCCGGGTCATGCTCGGCCGCAACCAGCGCATCGTTGACGTGGCGCTGATCGGCAACCTGCTGCAGAGCCTGTCGTTCTACGCCAACACGTCGATCTACATCATCGCCGCGCTGTTCGCCGCCCTGGGAACGCTCGACCAACTGATGGCCATGGCGTCCGAACTACCGTTCTCGCGGGCGATGTCGAAGGAGGCCACCGAAATCAAGCTGCTCATCCTCATCGGCGTCTTCGTCGTGGCCTACTTCAAGTTCACCTGGTCCCTGCGCCAGTTCAACCTGCTGTCGATCACCCTGGGTTCGGTTCCGCAGGAGGCGGAGGAGGACCTCGACAGGCACGCCCGGAAATTCGCCGCCGTCAATACGTGCGCCGGCAACGATTTCAACCGCGGGCTGCGCGCCTATTACTTCGGGATGGCGGTCATGTCGTGGATGGTTTCGCCGTGGCTGTTCATCTGCTCCACGCTGGTCATCGTCTTCGTGCTGGCGCGGCGGGAGTTTTCCTCGCCCGTCCTCAAGGCGCTGACCGACGTCTGAAGGAGCCGGAGATGCCGGCTCCCCGCCCCGCTCAATGGGCCGGTTTTCTTCCCGGCGCGGCCGGCGGGTAGTACCCCGAGATGCGGCATTGCAGCCCTTCGACCGGAGTGCCGTTCTTGTAGCGGGTGACCGAGCACAGGGAGATTTCGCCGCGGCGGGACAAATCCTCGATGGCCTGGCGGATTTCTTCGAGCGGAATCTTGGTCATGGCCGAAATTTCGCTGTCGAGCAGTTGCCCGTGTTTCTTCAGATGCTGAAGGACGACGGTCGATGTCATCTTGTCTCCTTTCGGTTGAGCGAATTGCACTCTGCAAAAATGCCGGGGATCAGCGCGTTGACGCCCATTCGGCGCGCAGCGGTTCCGCATCCTCCCTGCCGTCCAGCCAGCGGGAATAGGCGGCGGCGTCGAAGGGCACCGGCACGATGGTGTGGAACATGCCCAGCAGCCCCGCGCAGACCGACTGCTGGATGCGCCACATGACCGGTTCGCGGTGCGGCAGGGACGCCCAGTCTTCTTCCCGCTCGTACCACAGGATGATGATGGCCTCCGGCACGCCGCCCTTTTCCCGGATCTGCCCGCGGATGTTGTCGGCCGTCGCCGCCAGCGCGGTCGACCGCCATTCGACCAGTTCCCGCATGCGCTGCGCGACGGCTTCCGGCAGCGGCTCGGAACCGTCCTCCCACGCCTGCCACTGCCGTTCGGTGACGGCCGGCGCCGCGACCCAGCGTGCGGCTTCTCCATGGGAGAAAAACAGGAGACGGCGAAGGGCTTGCAGCGTGGTCGGGGTCATGATGTTGATTTCACGTGCTATCCGGGCAACATTGCCCTATGATCGCGCCCGGGCGATGATGCCGGACGATCAGATTGGTCCTGCGATCGGATATGATCCGGGGATCAACACCGGGGAGACACATTTTTGACAGGAACTATCAAAAACGAGAAAAGAAAAAGGGGCTGCAGCGAGTGCAACCCCTCGTGTCACTTTGGCTCCCCGACCGAGGCTTGCTAAGAACCGCAAGTATAACATTATTCATGCCTAAACGCTTCTGCTTAGCCGCTTGAGCGACAAACCTCTGCCTGTTTCTGTCTAGACCTCCAGATAACACTCGCCGACGTGGGAAAGTGCGTCGGAGGGTGGTGTGTCGTCTGTTGTTATCCCTGATCTGTTCTCGCTGAACAGCGTTATCGATTATCTCGTGGCGCATCGGGATCAATTCCCGGAGCACGGGGAATACAACATCGAAATGCGCAATTGCCTGTTAGCAAAGCCCCCCCAGCATCTCACCCATGACGATCAGACACGTACGGTCATTTTGATCGGCGTGTCAGTTTGAATGTGGAATGAAATCTGGAGGTCTCATGAAATACCTGCGTGTCGCACTCTTCGGCCTGATTGCTGGACTGATCGGGTTGGCCAACGCCGCCACAATCCATGTCCCCGACAGCTTCCTTTACAACTCCGTCCTCGGCCAAATCGTATTCGGCACCGACACGATCAAGTGTGCCCTGGCGCCATCGAGCTACGTTTACAACCGGGCGACGCACAGCAAACGCAGCGACGTCACCGAAATCACCGGTACCGGCTATACCGCCGGCGGCCAAGTAGTGACGCCCACGGTGACCAACGACACGACGAACCACAAGCTGGTCATCGGTATCCCGCAGATCATCTGGACCGGCTCGACGACGATCACCGCGCGGCAGTTGTACTGTTATAAGTTGACGGGCACGGCCAGTGCTGATCCGCTGATCGTGTTCTCCGATTTCGGCGCCGACGTTTCCAGCTCGGGCGGTACCTTCACAGTCAATCCGATCACGATCGAATACACCAATTTCTGATCGGTACAGCCCCACAGGGCTCCGACCGTGGCTGAAATCACCAGCACCGAGGCGGGTGCAACCGGCCGGTATGTCAATTTCGGCACCCAGGCTGCTCTCGCCAATCTCGCCAACACCCCCAGCGGATGTACGGTCATTGCGTACATCAAGGCCGGGGCTCAAGGCGCGACGAACTACATCTTCGGGAAGTGCGATTCGGCGGGGGTCGGCCTCCGCCTCGCGCTGAATAGCGCCCGGCAGATCGCGTTCTCACCCTATTCCGTCGCCGGATCGATCAACCCCTCCGTTGTTGGCACGGCCGCGGTTCCAACCACGTCGTGGTGTCATGTCCAGGCGACTGCGACCGGTAATGGCTCTCTGCTCGCTGCGCAGATCAAGATCTACATCGACGCCGGCGCGGCGGATACACCGAGTTCAGCGGTGGACGGCTCCGGTTCGATCAGCAGCGACACCGCGAATCCGGTCTATGTTCTCAACCGCCCGGGCCTCGGGCGCGGAATCATTGGCGATACCGCGTACGTAGCGGTGTGGAACCGCGTGCTATCAGACTCGGACCGCGCGACCGTTCGCGCCAATGGACCGCTTTCCGTGGCCTCGGGACTGGTATTCTGTTTTGCGAACGACCAGGACTACTCGACCAATGCGCTGACGTATGCCGATCGGTCGACGCGCGTGACCGGCAGCACCCCGACCAACACGGCGTTGGGGACTTTGGCGACGGATGCTACGGCGAGCGGCGGCACAGGCGCCGGCGCGGGGTCAGGTTCGGGCGGCTCGGCGACCGGCGAGACAGTTTCCGGAGATGCGACGGCGGACGGCGGTACCGGTGCTGGAGTCGGCAGCGGCTCCGGCGGTGATGCCGTCGGATCGACGATCACGCTCTCCGCCGCATATGAGCGATCGAGCGTCAATCTGACCGGCTCCAGCGTCTCGGGATCAGGCGATTCAGCCATCATCGCCATCAAGCCCAAGGTCCAGGAAAGCGAAGTCGTCTCGTCGGAGACGCGCTGGCTCGAGCCGAGCGTCGATGTCGTCGGGGTCAACGGCCTGCGCCCGACATTCCGATTCCTCGACTACAAGAGCGGCGCCGGGGGAATGCATGCCTACCCCTGGACGGCGTCTCGGCGCCCCATGTACTCCTACGACGACGGCGCGACGTGGAACTACTTCGACACCGCCGTCACGCTCGACTCTGCGAATCAGTGGGTACAGTTCCGCCACTCCGCGGCGTTCACGCAAAACAAGGTCCGCATCTCACGGAGCCGGCAGGCCTCGGTACATCTCATTGGCGACTGGATCGCCGCCCGTGCGGCCGCGTACCCTGATTTCTTCGTCCCGGCGCCATCGGCCTTGGCCTATACCCCAAGCAGCGCCGTCGCGGACTACGCCGCCCAGGCCTTCATCGCCGACGAATTCTCCGCGCAGACCGACAGCCTCGGGGCTGCTGTACCCATTACGCCGTTCTACGCCGCGCAGATAAACGATACTTCGCTGACGCCATTGTCGGGTGGGGCAAAGCGTGTTGCCGTATTCACCAGCGCGGTGCACGCCGGCGAGGACTACGCCAATTATGTGCTGCAAGCCGTGCTCGACTACCTCTGCGGGGCGTCGGAGGCGGCCATCGCCCTCCGGAGCGAATGGCGAATCCTGATCTACCTCTGCATCAATGCCCCCGGCCGTGCCGGGGGCGGATGGCGTGGATCGTGGACGCAAGGGACGTCGGGGGCTGATGATGCCAATCGGCATTTCTCCGAATCCGGTTCGGGTCTGGAAATCGTCAACAAACCCAAGGTCTCGTTCACTACCGACCGGGCAGGGATAGTTCCCGATTGGACGATAGATTTTCACGGCACGTTCGCCAACACCTGGTCGGTCTACGTGGATAGCGGCGATGCCGTGCAGGAGTTGTTCCGTACGACGCTGCAGTCGCTGAGCGGCCAGACGATTGTTAATGAAGGGGTGTCGGTCGGCGGCAACCTCAACCTTTATTTCAAAAGCCTCGGCGCGCGGCTGGGCCTCACGCACGAGTGCGGCGATCTCGCCCCCATGTCTGACGCTGCGATCGTCACGCAGGGTTCCGGGATCGTCAGGACACTGTATTCCCTGCTCCAATCCGGGGTATTCGGCGCCGTGGCCAGCGGCGGCACCGGAATCGGCGTCGGCAGCGGTAGCGGTGGTGATGCGACGGTTATGGGGGACGGCTCGGTCACGGCATCGGGCGGCGTCGGGACCGGCCACGGGTCGGGATTCGGCGGAGGGGCGGACGGGCAGATCAGTGGCACGGCATCGGGTGGCGCTGGAACCGGAAGCGGCAGTGGCAGCGGAGGAGACGCCGCTGGGGCGGCTGGCGGCTCGGCCACGGCGTCCGGCGGCACGGGCACCGGCCACGGATCGGGATCAGGCGGCGCCGCGGCCGGACAGATCAACGGCGTTGCGTCCGGCGGCATGGGGACTGGGTATGGATCAGGGTCCGGCGGCGATGCCATCGGCGGTACCGCAGATGCGGTAGCCAGCGGCGGCACGGGCACTGGCCACGGCAGCGGATCAGGGGGTTCTGCGTTCGGATCAGGAAACCAGCAGTTCGTCCGCCCGCCCCGCTCGCGCCTAGTCGTCGTCCCCTTCGAAAATCGACGAGTGAGGATCCAATGATCGGCGATGGATTTGTGTGCGACCAGGACGGCTACTACATCGAGGTGAAGGCCGGTACGACAGTCAACTACGGGTTTTTCTGGCGCGACTGGCTTGCCGGCCGTGCGATCCAGTCGAGCACGTGGGAGGTGCCGTCCGGGCTGACCAAGGTTTCCGATGGCCATGACGATATCTCGACCTCGGTCACCATCACGGCGAACAGCCCCGGCACCTACGTGATCGGCAACACGATCCAGGCCGAAGAGCTGGCCCCGAAGCGTACCTTCCGCATCATCGTGGAGGCCTGATGGCGCGCCGCTCGCAGCCGATGGACGACGTCACGTTCCGCTGCGGCGTGTGCCGGCACGTCTTCAACGCGCGCCCGGCCGAGGTCGTCGACGCGCCGGAGCGCGAGCATCATCCCTGGGACTATTACGCCGCTTGCCCGGTGTGCGACGCGCGCGCCGGGCAAGCCTACTGGGAAAAGGCGCTGCTCAAGGCCTGGACGTCCGCCACCGGGCCGAAGACCCCCGAAGGCCTGGCTGCCACGGCCAAGAACCTCGAAGGTCACCCGACGCCGGAGGAAGCACGGCGCACCCGCTTCAACGCCATGAAACATGGCCTGGCCGCGCGCACGGCGACGTATTTCCCGGCCAAGCCGGACGGCTACGCCTTCTGCAAGGCCTGCGACATCGACCGCGACTGGTGCGCCGACCAGCCGGCGTGCGCCAGACAGACGCAGTTGTTCATGCAGCACCACGCCGCGTTCGAGTCGGGCGACCCGAAGCACCTCAAGGGCATCTACGCCGACCTGCAGGGCGCCATCATGGCCGTGCTGCAGCAGATCCTGCAGACCATCATCGCCGACGGCGTCAAGATCACCTGCCCGCAGTGGTACACCGACAAGGAAACGGGTCGAGTCATCATCGCCGAGTACATCGACGAGAACGGCGAGCGGCGCGTGCTGACCGAAATCGAGGCGCATCCGCTATTCAAGCCGCTCGGCGAGCTGCTCTCGCGCAACAGCCTGTCGCTCGCCGACATGGGCATGACCGCCAAGGTCATCAAGGAAGAGGAACAGGAAATGGGCCGCCTGCAGACGCAGGATGACGCCCGTCAGGCGCTTTCCGATTTTTCGAAGCAGCAGGCCGCCTCGCTCGACGCCTTGCGCAGCATGATGGAAAAGGCCAGAGAGAACCGGAAGGCCGATCCGATCCTTATTGAGTATCAGCAACAGAACGGAGGGAACTCATGAACGTTAAGAATCTCGTTAACCGCTTCCTTGGCTGGGATCTACCAAAGGACTTCGCACCGGACGCTGGAATTTCGTTCAAGCCAACAAAGCTATCCGGACAGCCCGGCGGGTGGCCAGTCGGCACGAATTTACTGACGGCAGAACAGGCCAAGCAAATGTTTGAACATGTGCTGCAGGCCGATATCGACATGGATTTCGGAATGGCGCTCGATGCGCTCAAGGCCGGGAAAAAGGTCTGCCGAGCCGGATGGAACGGCAAGGGCATGTGGCTTCAGTTGGTTGTTCCGCACAGCAATCGCCCGCCACAAGCACCGACGGCGATGGTTCTTTCATTGCCCGACGACGTTGATACCTTGCCGTGGATTGGCATGAAGACGGCGGACGACAAATTCGTGCCGTGGCTAGCCTCTCAGACGGACATGCTGTCCGAAGACTGGATGGTTGTCCCGTAGCGATGCCCCGAATCGCCGCCGCTGAACGCATCCAGATCGCCAGCCGGGCCGAGGCGGCGATCATGAAGTTCGCCCGCGTCGACCCGGAGACGGGGCTGCGGCCGCACGCCCTCTGGCACAAGCACGTGCACAACGTGACGCTCGATCCCGTGCAGGTGCTCAAGATGGTCGAGATGGACCAGCACCCGAACACCATCGACGTCTCCTGCCGGCGCACCGGCAAGACGGCGGGCAAGGAGATGTACCTGCTCGAGCACCTGGCCACCATGCCGCACCAGGATCTCGGCGTCGTCGCCCCGCGGCAGCAGCAGGCGCAGAACAACCTCTCTTATCACCTTGACGCCATCCAGCGCTCCGAGATGCTGGCCAGCTACATCGGCTACAAGAACGGCCGCAAGCAGAAGTCCGACACCAAGTATGAATTCGCCAACGGTAGCGGCGCCTCGGCCTACGGCATCATGAGCCAGATCGACGGCGATTCGCTGACCGCCGCCTCGCTCGAGGAAACCGACGACATGCCGGCCGAGCGCCTGCTCTCGCGCTTCCTGCCCATGCTCGGCGCCGCGCGCCGGCTCGGCGTCGATCCGGGCGCCGCCAGCTTCAAGCCACAGATCCGCATCACCGGAGTGTTCAAGGGCGCGGACGTGCTGCAGACGCTGCTCGACACGGGGCAGTACAAGCTGCTGCCGGCGGTCAACGTCTACCTCGGCATCGAGTTGGGCATCCTCAACGAGAAATTCATGCTCGAGATGCGCGCGCAACTGCCCGAGGGCGAATTCATCCGACAGTTCCTGTGCATGAACATCGGCAGCCAGAATTTCATCTGGGAAAAGCACATCCGCCGCGCCCTGGCCCTGGGGCTGCAGGCGGGCCTGCAGCTGGCCGGGCCGCTGCCGGGCGCACGCTACAAGAAGCGCGGCCTCGTCTCGCTCGGCTACGACCACACCGGCCACGGCGAAAGCCTCACCGCGTCGAAATCCGCGCTGGTCGTCGCCGAGCAGATCGGCGCCTTCGTCACCTTCCCCTACGTGCGCACCTGGCCGGCCGGCACCGACGACAAAATCATCGAAAACGACCTCTACGCCCTGTACGACTACTTCCGCCCCGACGTCGCCATCGGCGACGCGTTCGGCGTCGGCATGCTCACCAGCCTCAACGACCGGCTGTTCAAGGGCGGACTGACCGACATCGACCGGCGCACCATCGGCGACGGCCAGAGCACCGCCAGCACCTGGGGCGAATGGCCGTTCGCCCCGCTGCGCTTCGAGGGCATGGTCAAACACAGCATGGCCAGCGCGCTGAAGGCCGTCTTCCACAACGGCAACGCCGCCATCCCCTACGTCGACACCGGTGCCGACGCCGTGCGCGATGACGCCAACGTGGTGTGGACGCCGAAAGAGATCTGGAGCGACAAGGAAGCCGCCGCCGACTGGCTCCTCTTCTGCCGCCAGCTCGGCAACATCAAGACCGAGGAGACCCGGGCCGGCTATCTCAGCTTCAAGATGGCCGAGCCGCGCCTCGGCGACGACCTGTTCGACGCCGCCATGGCCGCCAACTGGGGCCTGGT
Organism: Propionivibrio sp.; assembly: GCF_047602565.1. Lineage (GTDB taxonomy): Bacteria > Pseudomonadota > Gammaproteobacteria > Burkholderiales > Rhodocyclaceae > Propionivibrio. The sequence goes on along the minus strand of NZ_JASGGX010000001.1, from coordinate 4,739,421 downwards.
AACACGCGGCGCCGACCTCGTCCCGGCAGTGATCGGCGCGCGCACCCAGACCCGCGAGCAGCTGCTCGGGAGGCGCGCCGCATGAGTTACGCCAAGGTCAAGGGCCGCACGCCCTCATTGTTCGACGCAAAACCGGAAGTGCGCCGCCCGGCCCGCCCGGCCGCGCTGATCGACGAAGCCGAGCACGCGCGTATCCGCGCCAACGTCGACGCCGTCAAGGCGTACCTGCCCGAGTTCTGGCCGTTCATCAAGGAACTGCACGCGGCCGGGCTGATCGACGGCCTGCGAGCCATCGTGCGCGTCGACACCCACCCCCTCAAGGAGTCCTGACATGGGCCTGCTGCAACGCGCCTTCGGCGCACTTAAAAGCGGATTCACCCTGCCCAACGAACCGGCTGACCGCTCGAGCGAAAAAGGCAAGCGCCCCACCCCGGAGAACTCGCTCAAGTACCTCTACCGCACCCTGTGGGTCGATCCCGACCTGCGCCAGGCCATCCTCGACATCCGCGAGATGGATCGCCTCGACGGCCGGGTCAAGCGCATCCACAACCGCCTGGCGCGCGACACCATCAAGGGCGGCCTGGTCCTGCAGCAGACCAGGGACAACCCGCGCATCGCGCAGCTGTGGGACGACTTCTCCCGCCGCCTGCAGCTCGACCGCGCCGAAAAGCTCAAGTCCGACGCCCGCGGCTTCGTGATGGAGGGCAACCTGCCGCTGCAGGTCGTGCTGGACGACGCTCGAAACGTTGTCAACCTGATCCGCATGCCCTCGGAAACGATCCTGCCCAACGTCGACGACGCTGGCCGTTTCAAGGACGTCACCCGCGCCTACTTCCAGTTCGACCTCGCCACCGGCACCGAACTGGCCGCCTTCCCGCTGTGGCAGCTGTTCCTCTGCCGCTTCGACCCGGACAACTTCGACGACATGGGCGCCCTCGGCCGGCCGTTCCTCGACGCCGACCGCTCGGTATGGCGCAAGCTCCGCATGACCGAGGAAGACCTCGTCATCCGCCGCCGCACCCGCGCCCCGCTGCGCCTGGCGCACACACTGGAAGGCGCTTCCGGTCCTGAACTCGACGCCTACCAGAAAACCATCGAGAACCGCCAGAACGAAATCACTACCGACTTCTTCCTCAACAAGAAGGGGGGCGTCACCGCGGTGCAGGGCGACAGCAACCTCGACCAGATCGAGGACGTCGTCTACCTGCTCGACACCTTCTTCTCCGGCTCGCCGCTGCCCAAGGGACTGATGGGCTACACCAAGGACATGGCGCGCGACATCCTGGAAGACCTGAAGCGCGACTACTACGAGGAAGTCGATTCGGTGCAGGACACCCAGGCCTACGCCTATGCCCACGCTTTTCGCCTGCAACTGCTGTTCAAGGGCATCAACCCGTCCGGCGAGGATTTCACTGTCGGCTTCGCCGAGCGGCGCACCGAGACGCCGAATCAGACCGTCGACCGCGGCCTCAAGCTGAAGGCCATGGGGCTGCCCGAAGGCATGGTCTGGGAAGAGCTCGGCTACGACGCCACCTACGTGCGCCAGCGCCGCGACTACGAGCAGAAGCACTACGACCCGTACCCCGACCCGTCAGCGATCAAGCCCGCCGGCACGCCGGCGGTCAAGGTCACCCCCGGCAACGCGCCGAAGGGCGAGAGCATGACCAGCATGGGCACGCATGGCCAATAGCGAACAGGCGGCGATCAAGCGCGCCACCCTGGCCGCGCACCGCGCCGTCGAGGAACTCGATTCCGCTTCGCTGAAGGAGCTGAAGCGGATCTACGCGCAGGCCGCCGAGGACGTCGCCGCGCAGATCCGCGCGCACGCGGGCGGCGACGACACGGTGACCCTCTACGAACTGCGCTCGCTGCTCGACCAGATCGAAACCCGCCTGCGGCAGCTGTCGGTGGACCGCAACGCCGTCGTCGACGCCGGCCTCGACCAGGCCGCCCGGCTCGGCGCCCAGCCCTTCGCCGCCTCGGTCGACAGCCCGGCCGCGATGCGCGCGGCCGACGAGGCGCTGCGCTTCGTGCGCAACTTCGTCGCCGAGGACGGCCTGCAGCTCTCCGACCGCATCTGGCGCCTCGACCGCGGCGCGCGCGACACGCTGGTGAATGCCATCGAGCAGGCCGTCATCCAGGGCCACGGCGCCGCCGAGGCCGCACGCGATTTCCTCTCGCGCGGCCAGCCGGTGCCGCTCGACGTGCAGGCCCGGCTCGACTCGGCCAATGCCCCGCGCCTCGCCCGCGGCGCCGTCGACCAGCTGCTCACTGGACAGGGCAACCCGCTCGACAACGCCATGCGCCTGATGCGCACCGAACTCAACCGCGCGCACGGCGAGGCCTACATGATGTCCGGCGAGGATCATCCCGACTTCGCCGGATGGCGCTTCCTGCTCTCGCCGGCGCACCCCGAGCCGGACATCTGCGACCTCCTGTCCGCGCAGAACCTGCACGGCCTCGGCCAGGGCGTCTATCCCTCGCGCGAGAAATGCCCCTGGCCCGCGCACCCCAACACCCTGTCGTTTCTGGAGATCGTGTTCAAGGACGAGATCACCGACGCCGACCGCCAGGGCCAGGAAACGCCGCTGCAGGCCCTGGCGCGCCTCACCGCCGCGCAGCGCGCCGGCGTGCTGGGCCAGGCCAAGGCCGCCGTCTACAACGCCGGGCAGCTCACCCAGGGCATGATCCGCGCCCCGTGGCGGGCCGTGCGGAAGCGCATCGGCCAGCCCCCCGCGCCGGCCGCGGCCAAGGCGGTCCCGAAAGTGCAAAAACCGCCCAAAGGCCGTCTCGCCCTCGACGAGATGATCACCCTGGGCAACACCCGCGCCGAGACGCTGATCGCCCAGGCCGCCGCCAGCGGGCGGCTCGGCGAGGCGCTTCCCGGCACCCTCCTTCAAGCCCTGCGCGCCGCCCGCACCATCGATGCCGAGGCCAAGATCGCCAACGGCGGCAAGGGCGCCGACCTGGTGCGCGCCGTCTCCCGCCTGTTCCCCGACGACTGGACGCAGGCGGCCGACCGTTTCGGTCCGCTCTACGTGCGCGGCACCGCCGGCCGCGCCTGGCACATCACCCTGCCCTCCGCCAGTGCCGGCCGCTCCTTCGCCGTCAAGGGTTTCCGCTTCGTCGCCCAGGGCAACGACGGGCTGATCGCCGCCCGCGACTATAAATCCGCCCTGCACGAGTACAGCCACCGGCTGCAGCACGCGCTGCCAGCGCTCGACGACTATTTCCAGGATCTCCACCAGCGGCGCACCGCGGGCGACCCGCTGAAACGGCTGCGCGATTTGATCCCCGGGTCCGGCTATGCTAGTAATGAGGTCACCCGGGAGGACAAGTACATCCACGTCTACCAGGGCAAGATCTACTCGGGCGGCAATCGCTACCTGGGCAAGCACGGCGCCATGGAAGTCATCACCATGGCCTTCGAAAGCGTCTTCGGCAACCGCCCCGACGTCGTCGAAAAGCTGGTCCGGGACGACCGCGAAATGTTCAACCTGGTGCTGGGGGTGCTCTTCCACTATGTTCCGTAGCGTCCGCCTCGAACCGCTCACCGCCCACGAGCGGCCGCTCGTCTTCGAGTGGGATATGGACTCTGGCAGCCTGCGTGGCCAGGACGCCGCCCGGGTCCGCGCGCTGGCGGAAGACGCGGTGCGCGCGCGCACGGTCCTCGGCCACCCCTACCCGACGCCGTACGAGCTCACCGACCCGCTGCGCCGTCCGGCCGAACTGGCGGTCGTGCTGGGCAACGACTGGCGGCTCGACGACTTCCTGCAAGCGGCCTATCCTGCCGCGGACGGCGACGACCTGTTGATCGAGATCGACAGCGACGGGCAGGAACGGCCGTCGGAGTTTCGTCCAATATATTAAATAAGCATATAATCGCGTCGGGACAAAGGGAGAAAAAAATGGCGCTTATAAAATGCAGGGAATGTGGGAACGAAGTCAGCGACAGTGCGAAGACCTGTCCGAAATGCGGGGCAAAACCCCTGGAGTCCAATTGGTGGATACTGATTCTTGTACTGGTCGTTCTTGTTCCCCTTGGCATCTATTTCCTTGGGAAGGCCGATCCAAAGGGAGAAGAAAAGCGGCATGCGCGTGACGCCATTGCGATGTGCTGGACGCAGTACGAACGGAAATCCCTGGACCCTGCGGAAAAGCGTTTCATTGCCTCGACGTGTGAAATGATGGAACGGGACTTTCAGAAGGCGTACGGAAGCCGTCCGTGAAGCTTTTTCGTGTCTTGGCGATATCTGCCCTCATACTGGCTTTCCTGCCGTCTGCTGAAGCCGCTTCTGCCCGGAGTTCCCGTGCAATCGCTGAGTTCAAGGCAGCGCAGCCGTGCCCGGCCACAGGGAAATCCTCAAGGAAATGTCCGGGGTATCAGATCGACCATGTACTGCCGCTCAAATGCGGTGGTCCGGATCGGCCGGACAATATGCAGTGGCTGACGATCGAGGAACACAAGGCTAAGACGCGGCGGGAGGCTCGGTGGTGTCGTCCGCCGAAGGGCCACTTCATCGTCAAAATCACTCAGGGCGGGCGGTCAACGCGGTACTCGGCCATTGCCCGTAGCGCCGGGCACGCCTTGGCCGATGCGTTCCTGCGGCTCTCCGGCACCACGCCGTTCAGCATCGTCGTTCAAAGCCGGGTCGCACGCCATGGATGACCCTCGCAAACCCTATATAGTGTCGTTGGTCCGCGAGAATATGATCGTCCAGATCGTCGTCGCGGCGGTTTCGCAGCGCGAGGCGCTGGACGGCGTGCACCAATTCCTGGACGGGGCTGAACGCCTGCACGGAAAACGCTACCGCGTGTTCGCGGACAGGATTTGCCAGCGGCGCGCCGCTTGACCAACCAAACCCCGCTCCGGCGGGGTTTTTGCTGGCCACCATTTCCCCTTGCCGGTAAATTACTGTATAAAATTACAGTATGAAATGCCGTCTTGTCGAACTCTATACTCACGGGGTCCGCCGCGATCCTCACGAGGTGCTGGCGGCCGAGCCGCTCGTCGGTGATTTGGTCATTGAAAACTGCCGGCGCTCGCCTCGCTGGACACGCTTGGCCGAGCTGAAGGAGCACAAGCCCGGCTACACGCGCCCGATGCTGCCGCCGCTATCCGACCCGGTGGCGGTGCGGGCCAAGCCGGGCGACAATGGCTTCGTGCTGCGCGGATGCCAGCTCTCCGCTCGCACCGTCAACGGCGAGCCGGTCATCACCGAGTTCATTCAGGAGTGGTGGATTCGTCCCGAGTAATCTCCCCGACATACCTCTCCCTGTTTTTGTCTTGCCCCCCGGCTGAAACTCGCCCCTGACCCTTTCAGGTCGGCGCGGCGGGGGTCCAGTTCGCTCCTGCTCCCGCTGCGCGCTTTCACGCGAGGCGGGCATGTCATGTAAATCACGCATCATCCGGCTGGAAGCGCCGGCCGAACGGACAGTGCGATTCCTGTCCGGACTCCATGTGCAGCTGGAGGACGGCGTCACGCGCTCCTGGGTGACCATCACCCGCACCGGCACATTCACCGATCCGCGCTATGGCAAGTTCGACATCACGCGCGAGATGCTCCTGTCGATGGTCGCCAACTTCGAGGCCAACACCTACGGGCAGGACATCTTCGTCGACGTCGGGCACAAGCCGCAGGACGGCGCCGCGGCCAAGGTCGTCAGGCTGGCCGTCGAAGGCGACCGCCTGCGCGCGCAGGTCGAGTGGACGCCGTACGGCATCGACGCGGTGAAGAACAAGGGCATGGCCTACCTCTCCGCCGAGTATCACGAGAATTTCCGCGACAACGAAACCGGTACCGCCCATGGATGCGTGCTCCTGGGCGCGGGGCTTGTGACCCGGCCCTGCATCAAGCGGCTCGATCCGGTCCAGTTGAGCGAAGCGGACGCCGGCGCCAAGGGCGCGGCCGTCCTGCTGCATCCGACCCTCCTTACCGAACTTCTCTCCGAGGTCAAGCACACCATGGAAAAACATCTCAAGCAGCTGGAAGAACAACTGCGCGCCCGCAAGCTCTCCGACGCCGCGATCACCTCTATCCTGGCCGCCGCCCGGCAGGCGCTCACCGGCATGAGCGACGACGCGACGATGAAGTCGCTGTGCGACGCGCTGCTCGACGGCGCCGTGAAGCTCGCCGAAGGCACCGCGCCGGTCATCAACATCACCGGCGGCGGGCTCACCGCCACCGACGTCACCCGCATCCTGGCCGAAACCGAGGCCCGGAAGGACGATGCCGCAAAGAAACTGGCCGAGACGCTCGACGGCCACCGCAAGATCCTCGCCGACGCGATCAACGCCGCCACCGGTTTTGACGCCGACACCAAGGCCAAGCTGCTCGCCGACGCGGCCGAGCTCGTCACCGCCGCGATGAGCGCCGACCAGGTCAAGCGTCTGGCCGAGCACATGGTGCGCGTCGGCAACGATCTCGCCGTCGCCCGCCAGCTCTCCGCGCAGGGTTTCCGCATCGCCGGCACCGCGCACATCACGGTCGACGACTCCAACTCCATCAAGGCGCTGCAGGAAGCCGTCGACAAGCGCCTGCGCCTCTCGCCGCCGAAGGATTCGGCGAACAAGGAACTGGTCGACGCCGCGCTGGCGCTTTACGACGCCGAGCACGCTGCCCAGCTGCACCGCGAGCACAAGCAGCTCGCCGGCGGCGACGGCATCATCTCTGACGTCTCGGTGCCGGCCGCCTTCGAGCGCACGGTGATCCGCGAGGCCCTCTACCCGCTCGTCGCCCTGCAGTTCGTGAACGTCGGCACCGCCGAATTCGGCGGCTCGCTGCAGATCCCGTACAGCTACCGCGACACCACGGCCGCCGGACGCGACGCCACGCGCAAGTACGAGGGCCAGGGCATCGCCCGCGCCGGCATCAAGCAGGCGATGGATACCGCCTACCCGCTGCCGCAGAAGCTCGCCTTCGAGGTCTCGGACGAACTGCGCTACCTCACCGCCACCGGCCGCATCGACTTCGAGGCCGTCGCCGAGAACGTGCGCAACGCCGCGCGCATCATCGGCGAGGACACCGAGCGCCTGCTGCTCAACGAAATGGTCAACGCCGGCGACGAGTTCGCGGTGACCACCGTGGCCACCGAGACGCTCACCTCGCAGGTCAACGGCACCAACAAGGTCTTCGTCCTGGCCAACTTCCCGGTGGTCAAGCCGCGCAAGATCTTCGACCTGCAGGGCAACCAGGTCGGCAGCACGGCCAACCCGATCACCGTCACGCTCAACAGCGTGGCGCGTCTCGAGTACGACGGCACCGGTACGCAGGCCGCCGGCACCTACTGGACGCTGGACTACAACCTCGGCGAACTGCGCTTCGTCACCGAGGCCGGCGTGGCGGTCGCGCCGACCAGCGCCTGGGCGCTGGTGGTCGGCTACGGCTACACCACCAACGTCTACAAGTTCGACACCGATCTCGGCTCGCTCACCGCCGGCGCCAAGTGGGACGACTTCCTCTACCGCTACGGCCTGCGCCGCTCGGTGCTGGAAGACCAGCGCTTCTACCGCGCCAACTTCGGCCTGATGGCCGGCACCATACACGAGATGATCCTGCTGGCCAACCAGTTCAAAGCCTCTGACGCCCGCGGCCAGACCGCGGTCAACGCCGCCGGCGACCTGGGCCCGGTCCGCAGCGTGCCGAACTACAAGAGCTTCGCCCCCGGGCTGCAACTGGCGGACACGCGCGTGCTGATCGGCGAGCGCGCCAACACCCGCTACCGCATGGCCAAGCCCTGGGCCATGGGCGAGCTGCAGGACCAGCGCGACAGCAACGGCCGCTTCACCGGCAAGAAGGAAGCGTACGGCGACCAGTTCGTCTTCCTGCACACGCCGGCGCCGCTGAAGGGCTGCTACACCAGCGTCGTGCTGTATTCCGCCACGGGCCGCGTGGCCCGCGCCGCGTAACTCCCGCCGTCCCCCGGCTTGCCCCGGCCTTCAGGCCGGGGCCTTTTCCCGACCGACAGGAGCGCACGATGCAAAAAACCATCACCAACAACGGCTGCGGCCCGCTGTACGTGGGCGGCCGCATGATTCCCCCGGGCGAGTCGCTGGTCTTCGAGGAGGCCGAGCTGCCCCCCGAACACCGCGAGGCACCGGCACCCGAACCCGAGGCGCCGCCGCCCGACCGCCTCGCCGAAATCGCCGGCCTCGCGATCAAGGTCATCATCCCGATCCTGGCCGACCTCTCCGACGAGGACCTGGCGCGCCTCAAGGCCATCGAGGAAGCCGGGCAGAAGCGCAAGACCCTGCTCGCCGAGATCGCCGCGGTCACGCTCGACCGCGCCGCGAAGAAGCTGGATGCCGCGCAGGACCCCGCCGTACCGCCGCCGTCAGAGCCGGCCCCCGCCGATCCCGCTGCGCAGGACCCGGCCGCGCCGCCGCCGGACGAACCCGAAGGCCCCGCGGAGTAGGCCATGTCCGGGACGATGAGCCGCGCCGACCTGGTGGCCGACCTCAAGGCGTCGCTGCACGACGCCGCCGAGGTGTTCACGGCCGCCGGCGGGGCGGACTTCGCCCGGCTGCTCGACCTCGCCGCGCTGGACTTCGCCCGCCCGCGCCCGCGCACGCTGATCGGCAGCGTGCTGCTCGCCGCCGGCACCGCCGACTACGCCCTGCCCGACGACTTCCACGCCTACAAGACGGACCTGTGGATCGATCCCGCGCGCGCCGGCAAGCCGTGGGAGAAGCACTACGCTGGCCCCGCGCCCCGGATCGCCGTGGCCTTCATCGACGGCGTGCAGCGGCTGATCTTCTTCCCGGCGCCGACCTGGGAACAGATCGCCGCCTGGGGCAGCGCCTTCCGCTACTACTACTTCGCCCGCCACCTCATCGGCGAGGCGGCCGCGCAGACCACCCTCGACGCCGGCGACCGCGGCCTGCTGCTGCTGCGCGCCCAGGCCGAGGCCATGCGCGAGCTCGCCATGCGCAACATCGGCAAGCCCGTGGCGCTGCGCGACGGTCTCAACAGCGCGCCGCGCAACGGCACGCCTGCGGCGCTCTACCAGGCGCTGCTCGACGAATTCAGGGTGGCGGCATGAACGGCATCACGGTCAAGGTCGATCACGCCCGCGCCGTCGCCGCGTTCAGGAAGGCGCCGGAGGTGATGCACCGGCACGTTGACGGGGGGCTCGCGCGCGGCGCGCAGGAAGTGGCGCGCGACGCCCGCCAGCGCGCGCCCAAGGCGTTTTCCCTGCTGGTCAATTCGATCCTGGCGACCCGGGTCGGGCCGCTGCACTGGCGCGTGCAGCCGGGCGTCGAACTACGCACGTCCGGTCGAGGAAGGCCGCCGCCCCGGCGTCATGCCCGGCGCCGGACTCACCGAATGGGTGCGCTTCCGTACCGGGCTGCAGGGCCGCGAGCTCGACCGCACCACGTTCCTCATCGCCCGCGCCATCGGCCGCCGCGGCATCCAGCCGCAGCCGTACCTGGCGCCGGCCGCCGAAGCGCAGACCAGCCGCGTCGTCGATCTGGTGCGCTACGCCGTGGCCCAGGGCGTGCGGGAGGTGATGGCATGACCCTCGCCGAACGCATGGAGGCCCTGGCCGCGCTGCTGGCCGAACGCTGCCCGTCACGCCGCGTCACGCGCTCGCTGCGCGACTTCGCCGAGCGCCAGCCGGCCGAGCTCAAGCGCGGCATCTACACCCTGCTCAGCCTGGGCGAATCCGACTACGCCAACCTGCGCGAGCGCGCCGCGATGGACGGCCGCCACCGGCTGCTGCTGGTCGGCCAGATCCAGGTGCACGAATCGGCCGACGCCGAGGCCGTCGAGGACGCCGAGTTCGCCATGGTCGAGCAGATCAAGGACGTCATGCGCGACCTGCCGGCCGGCTTCGCCTGCCTGGAAATGAAGGCGTTCCGCCAGAGCGGCCAGGTCGAGCACCCCTACGGCTGGATCGCCGTGGATCTGGAGATGCCGTCATGAGCGAGCCGCTCGAACTGCGCCTCGTGCGCGACAAGGCCGGCGCGCACAGCACGCTCGGCACCCTCTACGTTCGACGGCCGCCGCTTCTGCGAAACGCTGGAGGACACGCTGCGCGAGCGGCCCGGCGTGCCGGTCGCGGAGTGGAAGATCGCCGGACATACCGCCATCCCGCGCGGCCGTTACCGCGTGGTCATCGACGACTCCGCGCGCTTCGGCCGGCCGATGCTGCACCTCCTCGACGTGCCGGGCTTCACCGGCATCCGCGTGCACGGTGCCAACACCGACCGCGACGTGCGGGGCTGCATCGGCGTCGGCGCCGTGCGGCGGGGCGACGGCATCGCCCTGTGCGCCGACGTCCTCGCCCACCTGGAAAAGACCGTCGCCCAGGCGCTCGCCGCCGGGCGCGATGCGTGGATGGAGGTGCTCTGATGGGCTGGCTGCGCGAAGCGATCAACGACGGCCGCACCGGCAAGGCATCGAGCAAGCGCATCGTCATGCTGATGGGCGGCGCGGCCCTGTCCGTCTCGGTCGTCGTGCTCTCGGTGGCGGCGCTGCTCGGCCATCCCGTCGCCGGCGAGCTCGGCGCCGTCTCGGTGCCGCTCGCCGGGCTGGCCGGCTACAGCTACGTCGAACGGCAAACAGGTGGAGGCCAATCGTGCTGCCCCTGCTGCTTGACCTGCTGCGCCGCAACTGGCTGTCGATCGCCCTGCTCGTGGCCGGCGCGGCGTTCGGCGCCTGGGCGGCCTGGTCGATCCAGGGCGTACGCCTGGACGAGGCGCGCGACGACCTCGCCGAAGCGCGCCAGGCCTTCACCCGCTTCAAGGCCGCGCTGGCCCTGCAGGAAGAGGAAGAGGCGCAGCGCGCCGACGCCGCACGGCGCCGAGCGGCCGACGATCACCGGAGGTTGAGCGATGAACTGGAAAAACGGATTGCCGCGGGCGACGCGTATCGCCGCTGTGTGGCTGCTGGCAAGTGCGGTGCAGTCGTGCGCGACGTGTCCGCCGGAGGTTGTGGTCCGACCCTCCGTTCTACCGGCCGCCGCCGGACCTGATGCGGCCGGCGCCGACGCAGTACCTGCTGCAGGAGGACATGCGGCGGACGAGCCCGGAGTAGTCGCCGACTGCGCCCGCGCCACGCTGCAGCTCAACGACCTGCAGGCCGACATCGAACGCCAGCCCGCCTACCGGAGCGCGCCATGAACGACGACGACGTGCGCTGCCCCTTCAACGCCGACGTGGTCGAGTACCGCATCCAGGCGCTCGAGAAGTCGATCGAGGAAATCAGTCGGGCCGTGAAGAGCATCGCCGAGACCACGGAGAAGATCGCCCGGCTCGAGGAACGCCACAGCGAGACGCGCGAAGCGCTGGAGCGGGCGTTTTCCGCGATCTCCCGCACCCGCGACGAGATGAAGGGGCTGGAGAAGGACATCGATCGCCGCCTGCGCTCGCTGGAAGCCGATATGCCGGCGGTGCGCGAGACCTCCGGCTGGGTCAAGGCCGGCGTCATCTCCCTGGTCGGCCTCGTCCTGTTCGCCGCCATCAAGCTGTCTCTGCGCTTTTGAGAGGAATCCCATGACCAAGAAAACCGCATCCCCCGCCGCCGCCGCCACCGGACAGGCGGCCTACCACGACGGCCCGCCGGAGATCGAGTTCGTCGGCCGCCGCTGGCTGCGCGGCCGTGCGCAGCCGCTGTCCGACGCCGAATTCGCCGCCCTGCAGGCGCGCCCCGACGCCGCGCAGTTCGGCTTCACCTTCACCGGCGACCCGCTCGCCATCCCCGCCCCCGTTTCCGAGGAGTAAGACATGGCCCAAGCCATCGGCGCGATGATGCAGCTGCTGCTGCAGCGCGAAGCCAGCTTCCGCGTGCGGCCGACGCCCGCCGCCGCGTTCAAGCTGCCGTTCACCAAGTACAACATGGGCCGCGACCCGCAGAAAGTGCGCGACCCGTCGATCTCGTCCTCGCCGCTGCCCGGCAAGTCGGGCCTGGGCGATGCCGTCGTCCAGGGCAGCATCGAGTCCATCCTCGACCTGCGCAGCATCGGCCACCTACTGGCCCTGCTGCTCGGCGTGCCGACCACCGGCAAGGCGGTGACCAAGCAGCCGACCAACGTCACCGGCGTCACTGCGCAATACGCGCAGAGCGCCGCGCCCGCCGGCGCCGGCACGCTGACCTACGTCAGCGCCGCGAAGACGCTGTCCTGGAAGGCCCAGGGCGACGCCACCGCCGGCACGGCGGTCGATGTCTCGGCCGGCGGCACCTTCACGCTGCAGTCCGGCACCGGCTCGCACGCGCTGACCGTCACCGTCAATGCCGGCGCGCTGGCTTCCGCCGACAAGTCGGACACCGACATCGCGGTGAGCACCGCGCTCAAGTGCCACGTCTTCCCGATCAATCTCGGCGTGCGCCCGTCCGCCCTGCTCGAGCTCGGGCACCTGGACACCGGCACGTACTACCGCACGCTCGGCGCCAAGATCAACAAGCTGTCCTACGACCTGACCGCGCGCGAGCAGAACATCACCCTCGACGTGCTGGCTGGCGACGAGACCGAGTACGCCACCGTCCACGACGCCGCGCCCACGGCCTACGCCAGCGTGCGCGCCTGCGGCTCGGGCGGCGTGATCAGCAACGGCGTCGACGCCACGCTGGGCACCATCGTCAGCGGCACCATCGAGATCAACAACAACATGACCGGCTATCCGCTGGTCGACGGCCGCGAAGGCTACGGCCTGATCGATCAGGGCGAGCTCAACATCGGCGGCAAGATCAAGACCATCTTCGACGGCGCCGGCGCCTACCAGCTCGCGCGCACCAGCACCAGCACCCGTCTGCGCGTGGGTTCGACATCGGTCGAGGGCGCCGACACCTTCGCGCTGTACTGGGACATTCCCAACACCGAGCTGGTCGAGCAGGCCGTGCCCAAGGAAGGCAAGTCCGGGCTCTTCGTCGAACTCGACTGGTCGGCGCACCGCGACACCGCCGGCAGCCTGCCGGTGGTCACCCTGATCAACGACGTGGCGGGGTACTGACATGCTGAGCATCGGCGACATCATTCCCCAGGTCTGGGTCACGCACGAGGACACCGGCACGCGCTACCTGATCCAGCCGCTGCAGCCGCGCGACGGCCAGCGTCTGCTCCAGGCTGCCCGCAACAAGAAGACCGGCGAGATCGACCACGTCACCTACAACGGCCTGGTCGCCGAGCACATCGTCCGCGACTGGGACGGCGTCGGCGACAAGGGCGTGGCCACGCCCTGTACGCCGGAGGCGCGCATCCGCTTCGGCGAGCGCTTCGGGCGCATCGTCGGATTCCTGATCGAAAAGGCCGTCGATCCGGCCCTGTTCAGCGATGAGGCCGAAGCCGGAAAAAACGCCTGACCGCTCGCGCCCGCTGGGAATTCAACGGCGGACGCGAGTACGTCGAGGCCATCAGGAAGTCCGGGCGCCCGGTGCACCCGGACGATCTGCCGCCGGAGCTCGCCTGGGAAAAAGGCATCTGGTGGCTGTACCTGCGCGTGCAGACGCAGTGGCGCGTCACGGCCTTCGGCCGGCGCACCGGGCTGGACTACGGTCCGGCCATCGCCATCATCCGCGCGCTGGGCTGGAACCTGCCCTTCGCGCTCGAACTGCTGCAATGCGTCGAACGGCAGGAGCTGACGGACGGGGAGACGTCTGATGGTTGACCCGATCCGCGTCGATATCACCGCCGGCGTCACCGGTCTCGACCAGGGCTTCGACCACGCCGAGAAGCGCACGCAGGAATACGCCACCTCGGTGGCGAAATCGAGCGGCGAGATCACCGCCGCCTCGCGCAAGGCGGCCGAGGCGCTCGGCCAGGTCGGACGTGAAGTGGTCAACGGAGATTTTTCCCGGATACCGGCATCGATCGGCGAGGCGGCGCTGGCCGCGCCGGAACTGTCCCTGCGCCTCGTCAGCCTGCTCAGCCCATTCGCCGCGCTGGCGGCCGCGGCCGGGGTGATGGGCAAGGCGTTCTACGACGGCAACAAGGAGACCGTCGCGCTTTCCAACACCCTGATCACGACCGGCAACGCCGTCGGCTCGACCGTCGACCGCCTCTACGATCTGTCCGGCGAGGTCGCCCGAGCAACCGGCGACGCGAAGAGCGAAACCACCGCGGCGCTCACCCAGCTGGTGCGCGCAGGCGGCGTCGCCGAGGAAACCCTGAAGGTGGCCGCCCGGGCCGCGCTCGACCTGGAAAAATCCGGCGTGCAGGCCGTCGCCAAGACCGCCGAGCAGTTCGCCGCCCTGGGCAAGGACCCGGTCGAGGCCTCCTACCGCCTCAACCAGCAGTACAACTACCTCACCGCCGCCATCTACGCCCAGATCAAGGCCCTGACCGACGAGGGCCGGCAGCGCGACGCGGCCGCGCTGGCCCAGCGCACCTTCGCCGAAGCCGCCGAGACCATGGCCGCCGGCGTCAGCAACAACCTCGGCCTCCTCGAACGCGGCTGGAACGCCGTCACCTCGGCGATCACCCGCGCCAAGTCGGCGCTGATGGACCTCGGCCGCGCGCAGACGCTGAGCGAACAGATCGCCGAACTCGACAAGCAGATCGCCATCGCCGAGAAGGTGAACAAGGTCACCGAGTCGAACGCGGCGTTCAAGGGGTTTTTCGGCAACACCGCGCAGGTCGAGCAGCTGCGCCAGCAGCGCGCCGGGCTGCTCGCCGCCCTCGCCGCGCAAGAAGAATCGACGGCATCGATACAGGCCTGGAACGCTGCCCAGCAGGATGGCATCGCCAAGCTGCGCGAGAAGGAGGAGACGCGCAAGAAGGCGCACGCCGCCGAGATCAGCGACGGCCAGCGCCTGATCGAGCAACTGCAGGGCCGGCTCTACACCGCCGAGCGACTGACCGAGGTGGAAAAGCTGCAGGCTCAGCTCGCCGACGGCAAGTACGCCAAGATCACCGCCGGAGAGACCGACATCGCCCTCTCCCTCGCCGCACAGATCGACCAGCGTGAACTGATCCGTCAGCAGCTCGACGACGAACTCGCCGCGGTGAAGAAGGTGAGCGCGGAATACACCGCGCAGGAACGGCAGCTGCAGCAGCTGATCGGCGCCACGCCGACCGGGAAGATCCAGGATCGCCTGCAGAAGGAAGCCCTGGCGGAATCTGCCCTGCTCTCCGGACAGATCGACCGGAAGACCTTCGACGAGATCCTCGAAAACCTGCGCGAGGTCAAGAAGGAAGGGAAGGACACCTTCGGCGAGCTCACCTCCGCGATCAACCAGTGGGGCAAGGCCTCGGCCGATGCCATCGTCGATTTCGTCGTCGACGGCAAGGCATCCTTCACCGATCTCGCCAATTCCATCATCAAGGACATCGCGCGTATCGTCGTGCAGCAGAACATCACCACGCCGTTCGCCAAGTCGATCGCGGAATTCGACTATTCCGGCTTTTTCGCCGGGCTGTTTTCCGCCAACGCCGACGGCGGCGTCTATCGCTCGCCGGGGCTCTCGGCCTATTCGGGGACGATCGTCGATCGGCCGACGTTTTTTCCCTTCGCGAAAGGGGTCGGCCTCATGGGCGAGGACGGTCCCGAAGCCATCCTGCCGCTCAAGGAGGGCAAGGACGGCAAACTCGGCGTTGCCGGACCGGCAGGCGGCAACGTCCAGGTGATCATCAACAACACCGTGCCCGGCGCCCAGGCCACCCAAAGCACGCGCCAGGACGGTAACGGCGACACGATCATCGAGGTGCTGTTCGCGCAGGTCGAGAACCGCATTGCCAGCGGCATTGCGCGCGGCAGCGGCGTGCTGGCCTCGTCCTTGGAGCAAACCTACGGCCTCAACCGCGCGGCGGGAGCCTTCTGAAATGCCCTGGACGCCGCCGCCGCCCCTCCGTGCCGCCTACGAGCTCGCGCCGGCCGACCCGTGCCTGCGTACCGACATGGAAGTCGGCGCCGCCCGCGTCCGGCGCCGCACCGCCGCCCGCCTGGACGTCGTGGCGATCGAGTGGAGGCTCACCCCCTACCAGATGGCGGCGTTCCGCGACTGGTACGACACGGATCTCGGCGGCGGTGTCGCCTGGTTCGCCGTCGATCTGGACCTCGGCGCCGGTATTGTTTCCTGCGAGGCGCAATTCGCCGAGATGTGGAAGGCCACGCGCCCGGGCCTGATGTGGTCCGTCAAGGCGTCGGTCAAGGTGCGCTGATGCCCGATCCGACCCTTTCCCAGGCGATCAAGGAGGCCTACGCCTCCGCGCCGTCGAACGTGATCGTCTATCACACCCTGGCGCTCGACCACCCGAATTTCACTCAGCCGATCTACGTCGTGCGTGACACCGTCGACCTCGTCGCCCACCTGGAGACCGGCGCGCCGGTGACCTTCGTGCGCTACGCCTTCGACCTGGTCAAGCCCGAGGTTTCCGCCAACGGCGTGCCGCAATGCACGATCACCATCGACAACGTCAGCCGCGAGATCCTGGCCAACATCCAGTTGGCGCTGCAGAGCCTGGACAAGATCACGATCACCTATCGCGAGTACCTCTCGACCGACCTGTCCGGCCCGCAGAACGACCCGCCGCTGACCATGACCGTGTTGTCGATCAAGGCCGACGTGTTCCGCATCACCGCGACGGCCGGTTTCCCGGACTTGGTCAACAAAAAATTCCCGGCGCAGGAATACACGTCGGAACGCTTTCCGGGGCTCGTCTCATGAGCCATTGGGCGGAACAGTACATCGGCCGGCCGTGGATCGAGAAAGAGCACGAGTGCGGGCATTTCTTCTGCACGGTGCAGCGTGAGCAGTTCGGCCTGGACGTGCAGGTGATCGACGCCGACGCGCTGAGCCTGCGCTCGTGCATCCGCGCGCTCAACGGCGAGCATCCCGAGTTCGCCAACTGGATCGCGGTCGATGTCCCGCGCGAGGGCGATTGCATCCGCATGAGCCACTCGAAGTACCCGCACCACGTCGGCCTGTGGGTTGACGTTGACGGCGGCGGCGTATTGCACTGCGTCGAGGGCGCCGGCGTGGTGTTGTCCTCGCGCCAGTCGCTGCGCAAGACGGGCTGGAAGATCGTCGGCGTCCTGCGCCACCGGAGCCGGGCGTGAGCTACGCCACGCTGGTCATCGTGCATGACCCGTACCACCCGGCGCGGCATCGGGAAGTACGTGGACTGGACGCACCGGGGCCGCTCTCGGCCATCGTGCCGGAGACGGATCGGCCGCACATCCTGATGCGCAACGGCGTCGCCGTGCTGCGCAAGGACTGGGGGCAGGCTATTGAGCGCGGCGATCTGGTCGCCGTGGTAATGCTGCCGCAGGGCGGGGGCGGCGGCTCGAACCCGCTGCGTTTAGTGCTGATGATCGTCGTGGCGTACTTCACGGCGGGCCTCGGCGGGGCGCTGCTCGGCGTCAATGGCGCGGCCGCTGTTGGCAGCGTCGGCGTGGCGATCGCCAATGCTGCGGTCGGCATGATCGGCGCGGCGCTGGTCAACGCCATCGTTCCGGTCAAGACGGCATCGTCCTCCGCTTCAAGCGCGGCGGCCGCCTCCTATTCATCGTCCCCGACCTACTCGCTGACCGCGCAGGGCAACGCCGCCCGCCTGGAAGCGCCGATCCCGGTGCAGTACGGCCGCATGCTCAGTTTCCCCGATTTCGCCGCGCTGCCGTTCGTCGAGTATGCCGGCAACGAGCAGTATCTCTACCAGTTGCTGTGCATCGGCGCCGGGCAGTACGACATCGAGACGATCCGCATCGCGGACACGGCGATCACCAATTTCGAGGACGTCGAGACACAGATCGTCCCGCCGGGAGGCACGCTGACGCTGTTCCCCGCCAACGTCGTCACGTCCGAGGAAGTGGCCGGACAGGAAGCGCTGACCGGCACCTGGCTGGGGCCGTTTACGGCCAATGCCGCCGAGACCACGGCGAATTTCTTGGGCGTTGATGTGGTGGCGCCGCGCGGCATCTACTACGCCAACGACTCCGGCGGACTCAATGAAGTATCCATGACGTTCACCGTCCAGGCGCGCGCGATCGACGCCAACGGCAACGCCACCAGCGGCTGGACGACCCTGGGTACGCACACGCTGCCGGGCGCCACCGCCACGGCGCAGCGCTACAGCTTCAAGTACGCGGTCAACGCCGGCCGCTACGAGGTGCGCCTGCAGCGCACGGACACCAAGCAGACCTCGACGCGCTACGGCCACGAACTCGACTGGTCCGGGCTGCGCGCCTACCTGCCGGAGACGGACGACTACGGCAACGTCACGCTGCTGGCGGTCAAGATGCGCGCGACGAACAACCTCTCGTCGCAGTCCTCGCGCAAGATCAACGTCATTTCCACGCGCAAGCTGCCGATCTGGAACGGGTCGTCCTGGAGCGCACCGACGGCCACGCGTTCGATCGCCTGGGCGCTGGCCGACGCCGCGCGCGATGCGGACTACGGCGGCGGCCTGGCGGATTCACGCCTCGATCTCGACGGTCTGCTGGCGCTCGACGGCGTCTGGTCGGCGCGCGGCGACCGGTACAACGCGCGCTTCGACACGCTTGGCACGTTGTGGGATGCGCTGACCCAGATCGGCCGCGCCGGCCGCTCCAAGCCCTATATGCAGGGCGGGCTGCTCTACGTTGCTCGCGACCAGGCTGTCTCGGTGCCGGTGGCGATGTACTCGATGCGCAACATCGTCAAGGGATCGTTCAGCCTCGAATACATCACGCCCTCGGACGACACCGCCGACAGCGTCTCGGTCAGCTATTACGACGAGAACGCCTGGGCCACGCGCAGAGTGCCGTGCACGCTGCCGGACAGCGCTTCGAGCAAGCCGGCCAAGATCGACCTGTTCGGCGTCACTGACCGTGAACAAGCTCACCACGAGGGACTGTATTTCGCCGCGGCGAACCGCTACCGGCGCACGGTCATGAAGTTCCAGACCGAGATGGAGGGCTTCATCCCCTCCTTCGCCGACCTGATCGCAGTCAGCCACGACATGCCGCAATGGGGCCAGTCGTTCGAGTGCGTCGCGTGGGACGCCGGCACGCGCACGCTGCGCGTCAGCGAGCCGATCACCTGGGAGTACTCGATCAACTACGTGGCGTTGCGCCGACGGGACGGCAGCGTTGACGGCCCGATCGCGGTGACACCTGGACTGAGCCCCGAAATCCTCGAGAACGGCGATGCTTCGCTGGGCAGCAATGCGCATTTTTCGCAGCTGACTTATGCAACCTCCGATGGATACGGCGGCGGCCCCCATTTCACCTACACGGGGCCGGCAGGCGAGATCCTCGGCGATGACTGGATTCCGATTGAAGCGGATCCCACGTACAAACTGCGCGGCGCTTTCCGCTGCGAAGCCGCCAGCAATCTCACGTACGCCGGCGTGGTGTGCTACGACGCGGATAAACGGGTCATCCCGATTCAAGGCTCCTGGCGCGATCCAGGCAAGACCACCACCCTTTACGAACCGGCGGCGGAGGGATCGACCTCCGTCAAGATTCTGCCGGCGGCGGAAGCCTGGTTCGCCCCGGCATCGCCCTCGTGGCCGGCGGGAAGCTTTCTGCAACTCGGCATCGAATTGGGATTTTCTGACCTGCCGCAGCTTGATTGCCCCCCGATCACCGCCATCGACACGTCGAATCCGGCGTATTGGGTCCTGGTGCTGGGGGCGCCGTTGGTCCGCGCCTGGGCGGCCGGAACCCCTGTCGGCAACAGCCATGCGGGCAGCACGTATACCTATGCGTTGTTGGCCGGTCCGGTTACATCGACGTGGACCGAGTTTTCCGGCTCGATGTCGCGGCAGCTTGATTTCTCCGTTGAACCCGGCAGCAGCACCCTGCGGGCTGGGACGAAATACGTACGGATGCTCGTGTTGGCGAACTACACCACGCCCGACACGCTGCACGTCGATGCCCTATCGCTCAAGAAGACCGACCCTCGCAGCCTGATCCTGGCGGACGAGCCAGACGAGGCGCCGTACACCGGTCTGGCCGCGGAGCGCACGCAAGGCTCGTTCGGCTGGGGCGACACCTGGGCGCAGCTGGCGCGCGTCGTTGCGATCCGTCCGCGCTCGATGAACACCGTCGAAATCGAGGCGATCAACGAGGACCCATCGGTGCATACCGCCGACCAGGGCGTCGTCGCGCCGCCGGTGAAGTCGTCGCAGCTGCCGACCTACACCGTGGCGCCGCTGCTCAAGGGGCTGACCGCGCGTTCGATGCCCGGGCACTCGGAACGGATGATCCTTTCGTGGCAGCCGTCGCCCTGGGCCAATTATTACCTGATCGAGCAGTCCAGCGACGGAATCAACTGGGTGCGCTCGGGCGAGCCGTCGGCCTGCAACTACACCGCGACCGCGCTGTACGGCGCCGCCACGATCATCCGCGTCTGTGCCGTCGGCCTGGAGCCCGGCCCCTGGGTGCAAGTCAATTATTCCATGTCGTCGGACTACATGTGGACCAACGATGCGAACGCCATGTGGACCAACGACAGCAATCTGATGTGGAGGTACTGAGCCATGACCGCACTGCCACCGGCATCAAATGCCACCAACGCCGCGGCGAGCGAGGGAGACGTCAAAACCTACCTCACGGCGTTGCGCGAGTTTCTCGCGGGACTGCTCGGGACCACCGGATTACCCGCCGATGCCCGCAACGCGCTGGGCGTCGCGACGTTGACCTGGGGAAATATCACCGGCAAGCCGACGACACCGAATATCGCGGGGAACTGGCAGTGGGCCGGCCAAACAGGTCAACCGACGTACGTCTGGGGCAGCAACGACGGGAGCAATTTTTACGTTTGGAGTCCGTCGAATTTCTCTGTCAATTACGCCACGTATGCCGGTACTGCATCGAACAACGCCCCGATGACTGCCGTGGTCAATATAGCTTGGTTGCATCGAGACTCTAACGGAACTGACTTCTGTAGAGCTACGCGCGCCAATGGAGGGATATTCGATTTTCAAGTCACCCAGACCGGCGCTGGCGGTGGTGGGGAGGGAGGAGGCTAGAACATGCAACAGGAAATCACGCAATACGCAAGTACAAGGCTCGTTGATGGCATCGAGCGTATCGTAGTCGTCCTGCCGCTCGAGGTGGTTCCCGGATTCGACCCTGAGGAACCTCCGCAGCCGAACACTTATGGTGTGCCAGCCAATGTCAAGGTCGGGTGGGAAAAACAGGTGGACGGCACATTCGCGCCGCATGTGCCGACCAGCGACGAGATCATCGCGGGGCTATCGGCGCAGATCCAGAAGCGCCTGGATAATTTCGCAAAGACCAGGCGTTACGACAACGTGGGCTCCGGACCGAAGTACGACGATCTCACGGATGCCGAGATCGCTTCGCTGCCGGACGTTCTGCAGGCGATCGTCACGCGGTATCGCGCGGAGACGAGGTATCTGAAAGTGAAGACCGCGGAGACCTGGGCTAAGGGCGAGATCCTGACAGCGGAAGTTCTGAGCGGCGAGCGCCCGGTACCGTCCTCGATCGCCGATATCGAGGCCGATCTGCCCGCGCTGGCGTGGCCGGTTTGAGCTTCACCCGCACCAAGGCCGTGGCGCGCCGCATGTTTCGACGATTGAGAGGTTTGCTCGACGATGCTAGGCTTCCTTGAAAAAAGGGGTATCCATGAAAATCACATCATCGTTTATCGTTGTCGCGGCCTTCGTCGTCGCCGGCTGTGCGCCGATGACCGCCCGTGAAATCCGGGAACAGTCAGCGCCCAAGAGCTTTTCCGTAGGCCAGGACTACCAGGCGGCCTATCGTTCGCTGCTCGAGGAAATGCGGCGCTGTTTCCAGTTTGGATCGATCGGTTCGACCTGGCTGGTGCAGGGCGATCTCCACCAGGACCTGAAGAAGGGCGTGATCGAGGTCACCGTGTTGAGCGGCATTACCACGACCTTGCTGGTGGTCGACGTCCTGGACGCGGGTAGCGGAACGGCGCGTATCGACGTCATGGACAAGCCTGGGCAGAGCTCGAGCTTCGCCCGGGTGCGGGGCTTTGCGGAGTCGGGCACGCCGATGTGCCGGCGGTAGCACTCCTCATTCCACGGTTTCAGTCTGCTGCTTCGCCAGAAGGCTCTTGTTGAGCAAGCGTATGCCCAATCGCCTTGTAGGTCGCGCGCTTTTCAGCGGCGAGACTCCCGTAGATCTGAATCAACTGCTCTTCGTCGTTCGTCAGCACTCGCGGTTCCGGCTCGGCCTGCGTGAAGATCGCATGCCGGGCGTCGATGGGTTTCGCATCTCCGAGCCAGGCATCCCGCGCCCGTAGCAGGCGGTACGTTCCCGCCTGTCCGCCGTAGATCGCGTCAATTCGCTCGGCGCTGACTTTGGCCAGGCGGATGTCCCGCCCCCGCGCCATGATCGCATCGAGCGATTTCTTGCGTACGCCGAGCAGGATCTCGGTCGCCAGGTAGCGGTACGTCGTCACGCGCCCGGCGCGGCCGTGTACCTCGCTCTCCATCGGCTGGCTGAGCACCGCCGCGTGCCGCTGCCCGTCGGTCGCGATCGTCACCGTCCATGGCTCGTCGTGCAGATGCGTGTCGAGGGTCTCGGCGCACTCATCCTCGTCGACGAAACGCCAGACCTCGAACGGCTCGCCCTGCCCTTCCGTCAGCCATTCCACGCGCACGCCTTCGGCGCGGCGGATGGCGAACAGCGTCTCCCAGCCGGGGATCGCCCCTTTCTCCTTGGCGTTCCTGATCACGCTCCGGTCCAGGCCCGTTTCGACCACCCAGACGTTGGGTTTCCGGTCCTCGAGCAGGGCCATCAGCCGTTCGAAAAAATTTGTCGCGGAACCGCTTGACATGTGTTTATAAGCTCACTAGTATGTATTCATGTGCTTACAAGCACATACAATGTACTACACATGCTGAGGGTATCACATGAGCGAAAAACGCAGCGAATCCCTGTTGACCATCCACTTTCCGGCGCGCGACAAGGCGCGCCTGAAGGCCTTGGCCCAGAGGGAACAGCGAACCATTTCCAACCTTGCCGGCATGCTGCTGCGCAAGGCCATGGAGAAGCGCGAGCGCGCCGCGGCATGACAGGTGCCGCCGGCGGGCGTTGGCGCGCCCGTCGGCGGCGGTGCGGGATGGATACCGCCGGACTTCGCAAGCCCAGTATCCGTCGCCGCCCGACCACAAGAAAGTTGATGGAAGGGAGCGATCAACAATGGACGTCTTCGAGGCGGCATATCGCGTCGCGCACGACTACAAGGGCGGCGCCGCGAACAAGGGTGGCGCGGTGCGCATGGCCCAGGACCTGGGCGAGAACCCCGGCACCTTCCTCAACCGCCTGAACCCCGAGCAGGAAACGCACAAACTCTGGCTGGCGACCTCGGTGCGCATGCAGGTCGTGTCCCGGGATCATCGCATCCTGCACGCCATGGGGGCCACCCTGGGCGAAGTCTGTTTCCCGGTCCCCGACCTTTCGAACGTCTCCGACACGGCGCTCGTCGAGCTGGTCTGCCGCATCGGCGACGAAGGCGGCGATTTCTACCGGGCCATCAACGCCGGCCTTTCCGGCGCGCGCTTCTCCCGCGCCGACTACGGCCGCATCCGCAAGGAGGGCCAGGAATACATGGCCGCCATCGCCGAGACGATGGCCCGCATCGAGGGACTGGTCGATGACTAACCCCCTCCCCGAGCCGCTGCGCCGCGCCGGCCTCGAACACCTGACCGACAACCTGCCCGAGGGCGTTTCGCTGGACATCGCCCGAGATTTCGTCCGCATCTTCCGCGCCGACCTCGAGCAGCGCCTCTACGGCTGGACCAAGCCCGCGCCGGCAGTCACCCGGCGCCTGCCGCAGGAGGACCGTTGATGCCCACGTTCCGCGACTGGCTGCAGGCCCTGGCCGCCGTCCTCGTCTTCTCCACGGTCACGTCGGCGATCGATCCCGCCGCGCCGGCCGAACTTCCCCGGATCGGACAGGAGCGAACGATGAACCGGTATCTCACCGAGGAGGAGCAGACCAAGCTGCTCTGGACCTTGAAGCTGCACAGCGGCGACCCGCTGGCCGCACGCGACTACGCCTGGGTGCGCGCACTGCGCCATTCCGGGCTGCGCATCCAGGAGTTCTCGCACATCAGCGTCGGCGACGCGCTAGCCGCGCTGCGCTCGGGCTATCTCTTCGTCCCGCGCGAGCACCGCAAGGGCTGGAACCGCAAGCCCACGCAGGACGGCAAGCTGCGCAAGCCGCCGAAGGACCACAGCGTCTACCTCACCGACGCCCTGCGCCGCGCGCTGCAGGACTTGTTGAAGTGCCGCTTCGAGCTTACCGGCGCCGACTGCCGCGAGTTCGATCCGCTCGTCGTCTCGCGCCACGGCACGGCGATGAGCGTGCGCAGCTACCAGCTGCGCCTCTCCGCCTGGGCCGAGAAGGCAGGGCTGCCCCCGGGCGTCTCGCCGCACTGGCTGCGCCACACCCGCGCCATGGCGATCATGCAGTCGAGCACCGCGCGCGACCCGCGCGGCGTGGTGCAGAAGGCCCTCGGCCACGCCGACATCCGTTCCAGCGGCGTCTACACCCAGACCCCGCGCGAGGAGGTCGAGGCCGCGCTCGACGAGATCGACGTTGGCGCCGCCGGCCGCGTCACCCTGGCGGCCCTGCGCCGCGCGTTCTATGGGAGGGCCGCGGCATGAGCGACTTCAAGATCGAGGTCAAGCCGCTCGAGGACGGCAACGGCCAGAACGATCACTGGCTCACGGTCACCACCACGATGCGCTACGCCGAGTTCGAAAGGTTCCAGGCCGCCATGCATTCGGACGACTGGGACAAGCGCCAGGCCCTGCGCAACGCCGATCTGCAGACCTGCCTCAAGTCCATCCAGGTGGCCATGGACTGGGCGATGCACCACGACTGCTCCGCCGCCGCCGTCTTCGCGCGCCTGCTGGCCAGCCTGTACAACGGCGACCGCGTGAAGATGGATGCCTCGCGCCTGGTCTTCGTGCTCGACGGCCCCAATCTCGAGCACGCGCTCAACGTCATCCGCCTGTGCTACGAGACGCGCCGCGAGCCGCACACCTTCTTCGTCGACGGCGGCGATCTGTTCGAACGGATGATCGCCACCTGGGGCTTCGAGAAGCGGCGGAGGAAGGCGGCATGATCACCGCGCTGCTCCTCTGGCTGGTCCTGTCCGTGCCGGTCAGCCTGCTCGCCGGCGCCTGCATCGCCCGGTATGCGGGCGATTGAGGCCGCCATGGGACAGCGCGATCCGCTCGACCCCGACGACCTGCTCGAGCAGGCCCGCCGGCTCGCCAGCCGCCACAACATGTTCTTCACCCGCCAGGGCGAGGCCTTCGCCCTCTTCCGCCGCACCCCGACGCGCCCGGTCTTCCTCGGCCGGCGCTCGACCCCCTCCGCGCTGAGCCAGCTCGTCTCGCGCTGCGCGGCCTGCAAGTAACCCATCAGGAGCGAAAAATCATGATCAATGCCGTATTCATCCACCCGTCGTCGGCGGGGAGGCGAAAGACATGCTGACCTTCGCCGACGAAATGCGCGCGCTCGAATTGGCCGTGGCCGCCGAGGCCGCCCGGCGGGCGGAAGCGTTGGCGAACTCCCAACGGGACGCGATCAGCCTCGCCCGGCGGCAGGGGCTGCTCGACGCGATCTCGCAGCACGGCCCGCTGACCGCGCGGCAGTGCGCCGAGGCCACCGGTTTCAGCAAGGACAGCACGCTGCATCACTCAACACCCTGATCGCGCTGGAGCAGATCGTCCGCCGCAACGCGAACGGGATACGAGTCTTCTGCCTTCACCCCGACCACCCCACCACCACCTAGGAGCGACCATGCACCAATTCACCCCTTCAGCAACCCCGCGAATCGGCACCTTCATCGACGGCGGCTATTTCGGCGGCGTCATCAACATCAATGGCACCCACAAAGGCTTCGTTTGGGCGCCGAAAGCGGCCGGACAGATCATCGCCAGACTCCTGTTCACCGGCAAGACCGCTCAGGGCGAGTACAGCCCCCACGACTGCGCCGCCAACACCACGGCCCTGATCGCCTCCGGCAGCGAAGCCGCCAAGCGCGTCGCCGAGCTGGATATCAACGGCTACCGCGACTGGCTCGTCCCCAGCCGCGATGTGCTCGAACTGGGCTACCGCCACTTTAAGCCGACCGCGTATCCCAATTGCTGCTCATGGCGCGACGGCGAGAACCCCAACAGCGTGCCGCCCGGCTGGCTGTACACCGAGGACAACCCGGCGCAGACGACGCTGAAGGCCTTCAAGGCGGGCGGTTCGGAGGCGTTCGACGCCGCGTGGTACGGCTCTTCGACTCTTTTCCCCGGCGGCATGACGGCGTTCGTCCAGTACTTCGACAACGGCCTTCAGTGCGACGACGGCCTCTCGTCGGAGGTCCGCGTCCGTGCCGTCAGGCTGATTCAACTCGGTTCTTCAGTCCTTTAATCCTTCATCAGGAATCCCCCAACATGAAACTTCACATCGAAAACGTCAACATCACCCTGGCCCACGCGCAACCGCCGGTCGGCCTGTTCGCCGCGCTGGCCATTGCCTCCGCCGCCAAGGCCTCGTCCGCCCCCCGGGCCGTCCCGGCCGTCGGCGACAAGTGGCCCGGCCTCGCCGCCACCTACGCCGGCGTCTCGCTCTCGAAGACCGGCGACCGCCTGGTGCACCTGATCCTGTGGGACGACGATCCGCAGGTGGCAATGAATTACGAGGACGCCGTCAAGCACGCCGAGAACGTCAAGCCGGATATGGACAGCCACCTGCCGACCCGCCACCAGGGCCTCACGCTGTTCGACAACCTGCGCGATCGCTTCGAGACGTCTCCCTGGTACTGGCTGCTCACTAAGACGCTCAGCGGCAAGGCGGCGTTCGTCCAGAGCTTCGTCAGCGGCAGTCAGGACTACAGCCACCTCTCGTCGGAGGTCCGCGTCCGTGCCGTCAGCGAGATTCCTCTTTGACCCTTTGATCCTTTAGTCCTTCAGCCATGCTGCATACCGACCTGCCGATCTACAAGAAAGGGTACGACCTGCTCACCCTGGCCGCCGACGTGCACCTGAACATGCCGCGCACGTTCAAGCAAAGCCTGGGGCGGCGGGTCCATGACGAGTGTGTCGACCTGCTCCTGGAGATCGGCTACGCCAATGCCAGCCGCGGGGAAAAACGTTGCGAGCACATCCGCAACGTCCTCCGCGGGCTGGAGGTGGTGTCGCTGATGATGCGCGTCAGTGCCGACAAAGGTTTTGTGTCCTGGAAGCTGTGGGCCAGGGCCATCGAAATGACGAACATCCTCAACAGACAGGCCGGCGGCTGGTTGAAGAAGTCAGCAACCGCGTCTGATTCATCGGGGCCAAGGCTCCCATGACCGTGCGCATTATGAATCTGGTCGCACCCCTGCCTCACGAGGGCACGGCTATGCACACCGCGGATACCGGGGAGCCCGGCTCCCGCCGGTCCGGTGCAGTTTCCCTGCCGAACAGTCGGCGGGGCGACGTGGAAAGTGCGAACACACGGCGTTCGTCCAGAACTTCGACAACGGCAATCAGAACAACAACAACCTCTCGTCGGAGGTCCGCGTCCGTGCCGTCAGCAGATTCATCCAACTACTCCTTCGAGCTCCTGCTCCGCGCCTATATCGATTGCCGCAAGAACAAGCGGAACACGGCAAGCGCGCTGGCGTTCGAGCAGGATCTGGAACGCAACTTGTGGCAACTCCATGAGGAACTGACCGAGGGCAGCTACGCTCCCGGCAAATCCATCTGTTTCGTCATCACCCGGCCGAAGCCGCGCGAGGTGTGGGCAGCAGATTTCCGTGATCGCATCGTTCATCACCTTCTGCACAACCGCCTCGCGCCCTATTTTCACGCCCGCTTCATCGCCGATTCCTGCGCCTGCATCCCGGGCCGCGGCACGCTGTACGCCGCCGAGCGCCTGGAGGCCAAGGTGCGCAGCATCACCCAGAACTGGAGCCGTCCCGCGTATTACCTGAAATGCGACCTGGAGAACTTCTTCGTCCGGATCGACAAGCGCATCCTGATGGGCCTGCTGGCCCCGCACATCGACGATCCGTGGTGGTTGTGGCTCGCCGAGGTGATCATGTTCCACGACCCGCGCCAGAACTATGAGCTGCGCGGGAACGCCCGCCTGATCGAGCGCGTGCCGCCGCACAAGCGCCTGGCCAGCCAGCCGGGGCACATCGGCATGGCGATCGGCAACCTGCCGAGCCAGTTCGGGGCGAACGTCTACCTCGACGTGCTCGACCAGTTCGCCAAGCACGTCCTGCACTGCCGCCACTTCATCCGCTACGTGGACGACTTCGTTCTGCTCCATGAATCGCCCGACTGGCTCAACGCGGCGAAGGAAAAGATGGAGGCCGTGCTGCAGGACAGGCTGCACGCCCGGCTGAACCCGAAGAAGACCGTCCTGCAGCCGATCGCCCGCGGCATCGATTTCGTCGGCCAGGTCGTCAAGCCATGGCACCGCACCCTGCGCCGGCGCACCTTCCACGAAGCCATCTGCCGGGTTTACGAGGTCGATGACGACGACCTGTTCGCCACGGCCAACAGCTACTTCGGCCTGTTCCGGCAGGCCTCCCACAGCCACCACGACCGCGCCGAGCTGACCAACCTGCTGCGCCGGCGCGGGCACTGCGTCAAAACCAACCTCACCAAAACCTACAGGAGATCCGCGTAATGGAAAACTCGAAATTCGAATCCTGGTGCATCGTCGAACTGTTCGGCCACCAGCGCATCGCCGGGCTCGTCACCGAGCAGACCATCGGCAGCAGCAGCTTCGTGCGCGTCAACGTGCCATCCTGCGGCGACGTGCCCGAATACACACGCTTCTTCGGCAACGGCGCGATCTACGCCATCAACCCGGTCGCCGAGCCGATCGCCCGGGCCGCCGCCGCGCAGTTCAATGCCCGTCCGGTGTCGCTCTACGAGTTGCCCGAGCTGCGTGAATTACTCGGCCAAAAGGAGTTGTCCTTCCTGCCGGACTCGGACGACGAAGGAGGGGTTTTCTGATGACCATCTCCATCCGCCCCGACATCCTCACCGCCTCGGGCCATTATTTCGACTTCCTCGACCCGACGCACAACGTCGTCCAGGTCGCCGACATCGCGCACGCGCTGTCGCAGGTCTGCCGCTTCGCCGGACACACCCGCGAGTTCTACTCGGTCGCGCAGCACAGCGTTCTGGTCAGCGACGTCGTCTCCCCCGAGAACGCCCTGATCGCGCTCTTCCACGACGCGGTCGAGGCCTACATCGGCGACGTCACCCGGCCGCTGAAGAACCTGCTGCCCGAATACCGCGTCATCGAAGCGCGCCTGCAGGCCGACATCTTCCGCAAGCTCGGCCTGCCCGCGCAGATCCCCGCGGAGGTCAAGCATGCGGACCTGATCCTGCTGGCCACTGAGCAGCGCGACCTGATGCCCGAGCACGACGACGAATGGTCCCTCATCGCGCACGTCGACCCGCTGCCGGACAGCATCGTGGCGTGGTCACCCGACGAGGCGGAAGAGTACTTCCTCGACCGGTATTGGGAGTTGACCGATCCGGACGGCCCGGCACGCATCCCTCTCGATCGACAGACTAAACCCGCATCAACGAAATACGCCGACATGGCGCTGTGCTCGTCGCCGCTGAGCTACGACGAGGCCGTGCGGATGGAAGCCGAGCTGATGCCGCTGCTGCGCTACCTCGGCTCTCCCGGTGACTGGGGTTATGGCACTAAGCTCGGACGGTTGACCGAAGTGCTGCATGGCCTGCGCGGCGAGATCCGGCAGTCCGGCAAAGCGGCGGCGGCCCTCGAAACGAAGGATCAGGACGGTGCCGCATGAAACGCGACGCCTTTACCTTCGCTGCGCCGGACGTCCGCGAGATCCGCCATTTTCACCTCTTCGGCGCTATCGGCGGCGGCGCCAAGGGCTTCATGCGTGGCAAGGCGCGCGTCGGCAACATGATCGCGCGCTCGCGCTGCATCGGTTCGGTCGACGTCGACGCCGCGGCCAACCGCGACTTCAAGCGCCTGGTCGGCGTCGAGGCCACGACGCTGGACCTCTTCGACCGCGCGCAGTACATCGCCTTCCACGGCCGCGAGCCGCCGGCCGGCTGGTGCGAGGCCACGCCCGAGGACATCCGCAAGGCCGCCGGCCACGAATTCCCGCACATCGTCTTCCTCTCTGCACCGTGCAAGGGCTTCTCCGGGCTGCTCAACGAGACCCGGAGCAAGACGGACAAATACCAGGCGCTCAACCGCCTGACGCTGCGTGGCGTCTGGCTGATGCTCGTGGCGTTCAAGGACAATCTGCCCGAGCTGATCGTTTTCGAGAACGTGCCCAGGATCGCGACGCGCGGCCGGCACCTGCTCGACCAGATCGGCGACCTGCTGCGCGCCTACGGCTACGCCGTGGCCGAGACGACGCACGACTGCGGCGAGCTCGGCGGGCTGGCCGAGAGCCGTAAGCGCTTCCTGCTGGTCGCGCGCAACACCGCCAAGGTGCCGCCGTTCCTGTACGAGCCGCCGAAGAAGCGCCTGCAGGCCGTCGGCACCGTCCTCGGCCGCATGCCGCTGCCGGGCGATCCCGCCGGCGGTCCGATGCACCGGATTCCTTCGCTACAGTGGAAAACGTGGGTCCGGCTGGCCTTCGTCGAAGCCGGCAGCGACTGGCGCAGCCTGAACCGGCTGGCGGTCGAGGACGGCTATCTGCGCGACTACCTGATCGTTCCCGGCTATCATCACGGCTATCTCGGCGTGCAGCGCTGGGAGGATACCAGCGGCACGATCCAGGGCCGATCGAGCCCGAGCAACGGCGCCTTCTCGATCGCTGATCCGCGTCCGCCGGCAGGCATGCTGGAATACTCGCAGTACGGCGTGATGCGCATGGAAGATACGTCCGGCGCGATCATCAACATCAAGTCGCCCGGGCAGGGCACGTTCTGCGTCGCCGATCCGCGGCACGCCGGCCCGGCCAAGCATTCGAACGAGTTTCGTATCGTCCCGTGGCAGCGTTCGGCGGTCGCCGTCACCAGCGCGCATGGCTCCGGGCAATGCGTGGCCGATCCACGGCCGCCACAAGACCGCAAACCGTTCGGCAAATACGCCGTGGCGAAATTCAGCGGCAGCACCGGGACGGTGATCAGCAGCGATGACTCCGGCGCTTACGCCGTTGCAGACCCCCGCCCGAACGGCATCCCGCAGCCCGGCGACCACTACCTGACCGGCGGCCACTACGGCGTCTGCAAGTGGGAGCAATCGAGCGGCGCCGTATCGTCGGCCGCCTGCCACGACAACGGCCGCTGGTCCGTGGCCGACCCGCGCTTGCCGGAGGCCAGCGACAAGCTGGTCGCGGTCATCCGCGCCCTCGATGGCACCTGGCACCGGCCATTCACCACGCTCGAGCTCGCCGCGATCCAGTCGCTGGTCGATCCCGAGGAGGTTCTTGAACTGGACGGCCTCTCCGACAGCGCTTGGCGCGAGCGTATCGGCAACGCCGTACCGCCGGCCGCCGCCGAGGCGATCGCCAGCACGATGTTCCACACCCTGCTGCTGGCCTGGTCGGGCGAGACCTTCATGCTCTCGGCCACGCCGATCTGGGTGCGGCCGGTTGCGGTGGCGCTCTCCGTGGCGCAGGGAGGTGCGGCATGATCGCCCTATCCATCCGCCAGCCCTGGGCCTGGCACATCCTGAACAGCGGGAAGGACATCGAGAACCGCGGCTGGCCGACGCGCATTCGCGGACGCGTGCTGATCCATGCCAGCAAGGGCATGACGCGGGATGAATACGAGGACGGAGAAGACCCGCTGTGGGCCAGCGGCGGCCCAACGATAGAACTGCCTCCAATCGAGCAACTGGAGCGCGGCGGCATCGTCGGCTCGGTCGAGATCGTTGATTGCGTGACGGCCTCGGACTCGCCCTGGTTCTTCGGCCGCTTCGGCTTCGTGCTTCGCGATCCGAGGCCAATGCCATTCGTCCTATATAAAGGCCGCCGACGCTTCTTCGACGTGCCGGAGATCGTCTCATGACCGTCCGCGACCTCTCCCTCTTCGTAGGTGGCGCCCGCCTGCAGATGACCGAGTCCATCGAGCTCACCATCCAGAGCCTGCAGGCCTACGGCCCGGCGCACGATCACTGGGTCATCGCCTGGTCCGGTGGTAAGGACAGCACGGCCACGCTGACCATCATCCTCTACCTGATCGCGGCCGGGCTCGTCAAAGCGCCCCGGCGCATCACCGTCCTCTACGCCGACACCCGCCAGGAACTGCCGCCGCTGGCCATCGCCGCCATGGAAATTATGGACTGCCTGGCCGAGCGAGGCATCGAGTTCCGCATCGTCCGCGCCCCGCTCGACAAGCGCTTCATGCCCTACATGCTCGGCCGCGGCGTGCCGCCGCCGAACAACAACACGCTGCGATGGTGCACGCGCCAGATTAAAGTCGATCCGATGACCGCCGCCATCGCCGAATCGCTCGGCGACGGTACGGCGCTGGTGCTTACCGGCGTGCGCCAGGGCGAGAGCGCGATCCGCGACCGCCGCATCGAGATGAGCTGCAGCAAGGACGGTGCCGAATGCGGCCAGGGCTGGTATCAGCAGGTGCTGCCCGAGAGCAAGGGCGTGCGCGGCCGCATCGCCACGCTGGCACCGCTCCTGCACTGGCGCGTCTGCCACGTATGGGAGTGGCTGCGCCATTGGGCGCCCCGCGCCGAATACGGCGATTGGCCGACCGAGATCATCGCCGACGCCTACGGCGGCGACGAGGCCGAGGAGGTCAACGCCCGCACCGGCTGTGTCGGTTGCCCACTGGCTCAGGAGGAAAAAGCCCTGGAGTCGATCCTGGCCATGCCGCGCTGGTCGCACCTTGCGCCGCTGCGCGAACTCAAGCCGCTCTACCGTTGGCTGCGCGAGCCGGCGCAGCGCCTCAGGAAATCCGGCATCGAGCGCCTGAAAGACGGGTCGATCGGTAAGAACCCGCAGCGCATGGGGCCGCTCACCCTCGAAGCTCGGTCGGAAGCCTTGGAGCGCGTGCTGGACATCCAGCGCCGGATCAACGCCGGCGCCGCCGGTCGGCACGCACCCTTCCTGCTCATCGACGACATCGAAGAATCCCGCATCCGCGAGCTGATCGCCGCCGAGACGTGGCCGGAAGGCTGGGACGGCGACGAACCGACCGCCGATACCTTCCTGCCGGTGACCATCTACGCCAACGGTGCCGAGCAGCACGACCTTTTCGGACTGGAGGAATTTGTATGAGCAAATCGAAAATCGAATGGACCGACGAGACCTGGAATCCAGTAACGGGCTGCACGAAGATCAGCGCCGGCTGCAAGCACTGCTACGCCGAGCGCGAATGGCCGCGCATGACCAAGTTGGTGCCGTCCTACGCCGGGCGGGCCTTCACCGACATGCGCTGCCATCCGGAACGGCTTGAGCAGCCGCTGCTCTGGAAGAGGCCGCGGCGGATCTTCGTCAACAGCATGTCGGACCTGTTCCACGAGGATGTCCCCGTCGACTTTATCCGCGCAGTATTCGAGGTCATGGCGCGTTGCCCGCAGCACACCTTCCAGATTCTGACCAAGCGGGCGGAACGCATGCAGTTCCTGTTGTGGTCCGAGTTCGATTGGATACCGCTGCCGAACGTCTGGCTCGGCGTCAGCGTCGAGAATCAGGAAATCGCCGACGCGCGTATTCCGCTGCTGCTGGAGACCCCGGCCGCCGTACGCTGGATCAGCGCCGAACCTTTGCTCGGCGCGATCGATGTAGAGCGATACCTGGAGTTCTACATCGGCGGCAGTCTGCATGACGCGTTCGGTCTGGACTGGGTTGTCGTCGGCGGCGAGTCCGGCCCTTCGGCGCGGCCGATGCATCCGGATTGGGTACGCAGCCTGCGCGACCAGTGCGCTGATTCCGAAATCCCATTTCTCTTCAAACAGTGGGGCGAGTTTTGCGGCGATCTTGACTTCCGCGCGCCGTTTCACAAATGGGAAATGATCGACCGCTCCGGGCGAACCCTGACGGAAGCTGGCAGCACGGAAAACATGGGACCAATCACCCACGTCGCCCGCGTCGGTAAGAAAGCCGCCGGCCGCTTGCTTGACGGCGTGCTGCATGACGGATATCCAGAGGTCCAGCGATGATCAACTACCCGCTGATTCCCCTCGAAATCGTCGCCCCTCTGTCCCGCGGAAGAATCGTCTACCGCGCCTTCGACCATCTGATCGCGCCCTTCGCCGGCGGCCTGCTGTTTATCCCCGTCGCGCAGGTGTTGTGCAACCTCAACGAGGTAATCGACCGCTGCCCGCTGCCCTGGGACGAGATATGGGCGGTGCTCGACACGCCGGTCGAGGACGCGCGCGAAATCCTCGAGGAAGGCCTGCATGCCCGCTGGCCCCAGCTCGCTGCGCTGTTCCCCCGCGACTGGTCCCTCGACTTCATCGGCCTCGGCAACAGCCAGGGGCAGCGGAAAACGATCGAGCGCCTATCGCATCCGTCCGGCGTACGTTACGTGCGGGTTGAGACCAAAAACCAGGGAGGCGACCAATGAAAACAGTGGCTCGGACCATCTTCGCTGTCGTTCTTGTGTTCTTCATTTTTTGGCCCTGGCTGTTGCGCTGCCTCGATCTCGCCTGGATGGTCGCGTCCGGAAAGTGGCTGACATACGGGCACTGGTGGGACGCGCTATGGACGGATGGAACCTACAAATTTTGGCCGTTCTACGCGATCGCGATCGTTTTTGTCTCGTCCTTGATCTGGGCCGGGTTGGAATGGACTGATCGAGAGAAAGGCGAAAAGAGGGATTGATCATGCCCGAACCCTGCGATTGCCTGAATTATTGCGGCGACGATCCTTGGCTGGCGGACGGTCGTTCCTATCCGTGCGCGGAGAAGAAGCGGTCCGACGCTGCCGCCGCTCGTGCCGCTCGACGCGAGGACCGGACCCGTTCCCTCCTCGCCGAGCTCGGACACCCTGGCGATGTTCTCGGGGCACTGAGAGAACTCAAGACCCTCCGCAACTCCTGTAATTAGAACTGTGGATGCCTCATGGCCTCAATCGACGACCTCAAATCCCGCATCGACCTGCACGACCTGGCCGAGAAGCTCGGCCTGAAGCGCGGCGTCGGCAAGCTGGCGAACTACCACTCGCCGGCGCACGACGACAAATCCCCGTCGCTCTCCGTCTTCACGCGCAAAGGCAGCCAGGGCTGGAAGGATCACTCGGCCGCCCGCGGCGGCACCTGCATCGATCTGGTGATGTACGTCGAGGGCTGCGACACCTCGGCCGCGATCAAGCGTCTGCACGAGCTCTACGGCATCCCGTTCGACACGCCGGCGCCGCGCGAGCAGCGCGAGAAGTCCCGCGCCGAGTTCATTGCCGACCGCTGCATGGCCGAGCGCCTCAAGGCCATCGACTATCTCGCCGGCGAGCGCGGCATCCACGAGGACGTCGCGCGCCGCGCCATCGAGAAGGGCGCCGTCGGCTACAACGACTACGTCAGCCCCAAGGTGCCGGCCGGCGAGCACGGCCACGGCGGCCCCGCGGTGGCCTTCGTCGTCAAGACCCTGAACCCCGGCCACGTCGTTGCCGTCGACATGCGCTACCTGAATCCCGCGATCAATGGCGGCACCAAGACCCAGTGCCAGGGCGAGAAACAGGGCTACGGCTGGACCAGCGACATCAAGCGGCTGCTTGCCGCCAAAACGATCTACCTGGTGGAGTCCCCGATCAACGCCCTCTCGATCGAGTGCTGCCACCTGTATGACTCGGCGGCCTTCGCCATCCGCGGCACCGGCAACGCCGGCAACATCGATTTCTCCTGGGCGCGCGGCAAGCAGATGATCATCGTCATGGACAACGACGAGCCCTTCCCCGAGGGCCACGCGCAGGCCGGCTTCCGGCCCGGGCTCAAGGCCGCGTGGCAGCTGCACGAACGCCTGACCGCGATGGACATCTCCGCGCTCCTGGTCGATCAGGAAGAGTGGCAATACAACGACGTCAACGACATCCTCAAGAAGGAGGGGGCCGACGTGCTCAAGCGCCACATGGTCAAGCTCGAACCCTGGCTGATCCCCGGCATGCCGGCCAGCCGCGACGGCGAGCTCTTCGATCGCGCCGTCAAGCGCCGCATCTACCTGCCGTACCACCACGATCTCAAGTACTGGCGCTACCGCGTGCGGCCGGAGTTTACTTCCTACGTGGCCAAGGTCGAGTCGGGCGCCGAAGGCGAAGTGCAGATGGAATACACCGAACTGGCCGGTTTCCGCGTCGCCTCGATCTCGCGCGTCACCATCGCCAGCGCCACCGCGACCATGTCCGGCGACGAGGACAGCCAGGCGCACACCATGTTCGCCGTCAGCGTGCAGACCACCCGCCACGGCGCGCAGCTGCTGCGCAAGGTGGTCGACGACGACAAGCTGCACAACATCGACACCTGGAAGCGCTTCGGCCCGGTCTGGAACCAGGCGCAGTTCCTGCGCATGATCAACATCCTCGAGAACGCCGCCCACCTCGGCGCGCGGCACGCCGCCAACTTCGTCGGGCTGTGCTGGCGCGAGGGCCGCCTGATCGTCAACGAAGGCCCCGACTGCTACTTCACCAACCCGGACCAGCAGTGCCCGTACCACAATCTGACCTTCCCCTCAGGATCGCGCCAGGACGCGAGAAAAGTCATCGAGGCATACCAACATACATTTGAGCGGTCCGCCGCGCTTCTGGCGCTCGTTTGGGGCCTTGGCGGGCATTTGAAGGTTTTGCTCGGTTTCTGGCCCCACATGCAGATGCAGGCGAAGAAGGGCATGGGCAAGTCGACCCTGATCAAGCGCCTCGAACGCAGCATCGGCTTCACCATGTTCTCTGGACAGTCACTGCAGACGGAATTCCGGCTGCTGACATCGATATCGCATACCTCGCATCCGATCGGCTGGGAAGAAATATCGGCGCGACGCCAGGAAATCCTGAATAAGGCAACCGCGTTGCTGCAGGAGAATTACCAGTACACCGTCAATCGCCGCGGCTCGGAAATGACCGAGTTCCTGTTGTCCGCTCCCGTGCTGCTCGCCGGCGAGGACGTCCCCATGCGCGACATTATCGGCAAGCTGGTGCGCACTGAGCTCAAGGTCAAGGGGCCGCTGATGCCGGAGGATCTGCCGCGCTTCCCGGTCCGCGAGTGGCTCGAATTCCTCACCGGCTTCTCGCCGGCGCAGGTCCGCGGGATCTACAGCGCTTTTCGCGCCCAGTGCCTGCGCATGAGCCGCGCCACCGAGGCTGATGAGGGCGCCACGCGCATGGCCGGCAACTACGCCGCCTTGCTCACCGCTTGGCGTCTGTTGTGCGAGTTCGCGGACATCGACGTCAAGCAGGGCAACTTCCCGACCGACCTGGTCGCCGGCATGAACGCCCACATCAACGAGACGAGCGCCGACCGCGAGCCGTGGGTGTGGATCATGGAGACCCTGCTGAACGAGCTG
The DNA here is from genome assembly GCF_047602565.1 of Propionivibrio sp. Classification (GTDB taxonomy): domain Bacteria; phylum Pseudomonadota; class Gammaproteobacteria; order Burkholderiales; family Rhodocyclaceae; genus Propionivibrio. Next base: position 4,702,108 of record NZ_JASGGX010000001.1, on the reverse strand, counting down.
GCCACCAGCAACTTTAAGGCGCCGTATCAGTGGGGCCTGGTGGCGGACCAAGAATGCCTGATCATCCGCACCAGCGACATCATGCACCACCTGTCCAGCACGCCGGCCCTGCGCGAGGCCTGGAACGCCCTGCCGATCAAGAGCGACCGCGTCTTCAAGCGCCAATTGCTGGACGCCGAGGTGATCATCAACGACAGCGTCGAGCGCACCATCGGTATGCGCCGCGTCGCGCACATGGCCGCGATCAGCCTGGCCAGGCTGGCCGACTACAGCCTCTACGCGGCGCCCAACGCCCTGTTCGAAACGGACCTCGCTCCCGCATGAACGCCCCCCGCACCCCCCAAGAGTGTCAGCTGCCGCCCCTAAGCCCTTCGGGCTCTTCAAAGAAAGGCGGGGGGCGGCCAGGGCGTTTTCGCCAAAAGGTTGCCGGGCGGTGTACACCTGACACGTGGATTTCCTGGTCAGCCTCGCCTAAGTCCTTGATTGTGTACAACTATGGCCCCACAGGTTGCATGCAATTTTCCACCTGTCGCAGCGCATATTCCACATGTTTTCCCGTTTTTTCCACATGTCGGTTTTTCGGCCGTCCGTGTCTTTTTCTCTCTATCTCTCTCTATTTAAAGAAGAAAAGAAGAAGAGAAGAGCAGGGAGAAGAGAGACGGGCATCCACGTGTTTTCCAGAGTGCCTATTTTTTAATCCACGTGTTATTCACCCGTTCCACCCCTTTTCCGTGGATACACGTGGAACGTTTTCTGATTGCAAATCATGGAGATAAGCGCAATGGACACCCCCATCCACGCGTCCACCCCTTGTTCTGCGTGTGGTTTACCTGAGGACCTCGAACTCGACCTCGCTGCGCTCCTCGACGAGGACGATATCTGCCCTTGCTGTGACGGCAGCGGCGGCGACCCGCTGACAGATTTTTCCACCCCATGCGAGTACTGCGGCGGCGAAGGGAGGCGGTGGTGGCTGTGATCATCGAGGACTTCCTGACCTTCAAGCAGCGCAACCAGGGCCGCGGCGCCCGCACCGCGGCGGCCTACGGCGACGCGCTGCGCCGCCTGCAGCTCTTCCTCGATGGCCGCGATCTGCTCTCCGCCCAGCCCGACGAGCTCGAGATGTTCTGCGGCCCCTGGCTGCACAAGCAAGGCGTCATGGCCGTCGCGCGCCGGCCGTACATCGCCGCGGTGCGCGAATTCTTCAAGTGGGCGCGCCACACCAAACGCGCCCGCGACAACCCCGCCGCCGGCCTCTCCTACCCGAAGACCGGCCGGAAACTGCCGCGCGTGCTCAGCCTGACCAACGCCGAGCGCCTGATGTGGGCGCCGGATTTCAACACCTTCCGCGGCGTGCGCGACGCCGCGATCCTCTCGGTGCTGATCGGCTGCGGCCTGCGCATCAGCGGCCTGACCGGGCTCAACCAGCGTAATCTCGCCGGCGTCGAGCACCAGGGCCAGGTGCGCATGGTCATCAAGACCCGCGAAAAGGGCGACAAGGAACGCCTGGTGCCCGTGCCGCGTGAAGCCGAGATGGTCCTGCGCCTCTACCTCGAGCACCCCGAGCTCAAGGACATCGACCGCACCCTGCCCGACGGCGACCAGGTCTTGTTCGTCTCGACCGGCAACCGATCAATCCCGCCGCACGAGTACATCGGCGAGGCCCGCCGCATGCACCCCCGATCGATCCGCGACATGATCCGCCAATACGGTAAGGCGGCCGGCGTCCCCGTCGAGCAGTTGCACCCGCACGCCATGCGCCACCTTTTCGGCACCGAGTTAGCCGAGTCCGACGTCGACCTGCTCGTGCGCCAGGACCTCATGGGCCACGAGGACGTCAAGCACACCAAGATCTACACGCACCTCGCCACCCGCAAGAAGCTCGAGGACCTCGATCGAGGCGGCCCGCTGGCCAAGATCAGGACCCCGGTCAGCGAGCTGCTTTCCCGCCTGAACAAGTAGCGCCACTTCCTGGAGGATCCAGCCATGCCCGCGCCCGGGTTCTCATTGCCGCCCACAACGCACTGTGTAGGGGGTAGATGTGGAGAAAGGATAGGGATGAATCCCTTGTGGTATGAGGCGGCGGCGTATGGTCGCACTACATAAGCAAACTCTTATCAAGATCGGGCTAAATCGATAGGCGCCCACAACTGCGCTTTTTGCCATAAAACGAAGTAGAGGCACGCAACCACCGGCATTCACAGGGGGAACAGATGAACGAAAAACGAAGCTCAATCGAGGAAAACGCACAGTTCTCCCTCTTCGAGGAAGGGGTGGGGGCTCGGCAGGCCTGCCCCCCGCCATCCCCCCCGGGGGGTGGGTACCAGGAGACATGCACGGTACTGAAATTTTCGGCGCGCCCGCCCGAAGCAAAAAAAAATGCCGATCCGCGCCTCGACGAGTTGGCGCGAATGGGCATTCAGCGCGTGTGGCTGGAGGTGGCCGAAGCAATCGGCGTTGACGCCTTTCTGACCATGTGGCGCATTCTCGACGCCGAGCCGGCGTCACACCATAAGGAAGGCCGCCTGCAGCTCAATTTGAAGTTGTACCGCTCGTATCTACGCTTCCAGCGAAACCGCTATATCGAGGCGCTGGCCAGAAAGGGGCTCAGGCCCCTCGAAATTCAGTGGCATCTGAACCGGCAACTTCGTGAATCCGTGAGCCTGCGTCACATTTCGCGGATCGCTGACGGGGATAGACTGTGACGATGGGGAAAAAAACAACAGCGATTATCTACGTACGGGTATCGACGGAAAAACAAGCCGACGAAGGGCTGCCTATCGAAAGCCAGATCGAACAGGCGGAGAAAAAAGCTGAGCAGCTCGGCGCCACTGTTCTTCGTATTTTCAAGGACGAGGGGGTTTCAGGAAGAACCTCTCACCGGACATCGTTTCAAGAGGCAATTGCCTTTTGCGAACATTACAAAGTCAATTTTTTTATCGTATGGAATACATCGCGTTTCGCACGGAATAAGATCGACGCCGCGAACTATAAAAAGCAGCTTCGGCTCGGTGGAACCAATGTCGTTTATGTCTCAGGAGACATTGATGCGCAGACAGACGAAGGATGGTTGCTTGAGTCGTTTTTTGAAATTGTCGATGAGCACTACAGCCGGGTAATTTCGAAAGACACGCGGCGCAGCATGATGAAAAACGCGCAGGATGGATTCTTCAATGGTGGCCGTATACCGTTCGGATACAAGACGGTGACCGACGGGAAGAGGAAGCGGCTGGCCATCGACGAGAACGAGGCCCCACTGGTGCGCGAGATATTCAATTCCTACCTGGCTGGTGCTGGCTGCAAAGAACTGTCGTTGCGATTCAATGCCGAAGGTCGCCTGAAACGGGGGGTTCGCTGGAATAAAAACACGCTTGGATTACTTCTGAAAAGCCCTGTTTATGCCGGCTTCTTGGTCTTCAACCGCGTGTCTCACGTGGATCGATTGACCCGCCCCAGACCGGAATGGGTAATGACAAAAAGCCATCCTGAAATTGTTACGGAGGAGGTTTTTATGACCGTCCAGAAGCTCATGGCAAATCGAGCGCCCCGTGAAGGAGGAGGATCTCCTCATAGCCGCTTCGTTTTTAGCGGGCTGCTCCGTTGCGGTTCTTGTGGGGCGGCGATGCAGACTGAAAGCGCGACCGGAAGAAGTGGGGTCTATCGCTATTACAACTGCCGGTCGGCTCTCAAAGGGGTGGGATGTAAAAATCGCAGAATTCCCGCCCAGGCCTTCGACGACTGGATGATTTCCGCGATCTTGGACAAGGTTTTGACGCCCGATAGACTTGCAGAAATCATCAAAGAAATCTATGAACTTCGAGGTGAATGGTATATTGAGCGCGAACGACGGCGAGATGCCTTGGTGTCAGAAATTCGGGATGCTGAGCGACGCCGCAACAATTTGTTCGAGACGCTGGAGCTGCATGGAAAGGCCGCGCCAAACCTGGGTGACCTTACCGATCGTCTGCGTCAATTAAAAAAACAGATCGAAATGGCGGAAAAAAGCCTGACGAAGTTGGAGGAAGAAGTGATTCCTGAGATTGAAATCGACGAGGCACAGATTGCCGAGGCGTCTTCCTTTTTTCGTAACCTGGTGATTTCGTCGGACGATCCAGCCAAACTACGATCCTTTTTCTCCCAGTTCATCGAGAAAATCGTACTCAACGACACGAGTGTGCACGTTGAGTACTTCAGGGAAAAATTAGTGAACCAGAGAGGCTTCTCGGTGGTTCATAGTAAGGAGTGTTGGCTCCCCGACCTGGGCTCGAACCAGGGACCTACGGATTAACAGTCCGGCGCTCTACCGACTGAGCTATCGGGGAACAGCGAAGCGCGCATTTTAGACACTGAGGCCTATCCCGTCAACGTTTTTGCCAACAAAATGGACCCGAATCTCATCTACGTAAAAACCGCCGCGGGCGAAAACGCGATTCAGCAGCGCACCCGCGTCATCCAGCGCAACATCCGCATGGTGCTCATTTTGGTCGACGGACAGTCCTCGGTGGCCGACCTGGCCCGCAAGACCGGAAATCTCCAACTGACCGAGAACGCCCTGGCCGAACTGGAGAAAGGCGGATTCATCGAGCTGAAGGTGGAACAGCACGATTCGCTGTGGGAGGAAAGCAAGCGGGTGGCGCAGGAAATCCGCTCCGCCGCGGTGGAAAAGGTCACCCAGTTTTCAGCGGCCAGGGAAAGCCGCGGAGAATATCCGGATTTCCAGCAGAGCGTGCCCTCGCGCCCGTCCGACGACGCGAAGAATCAGGCCTCGGACATGCCGATTTCCTTGCACTCGATATTCGATGCCAAGGACGCAGCGGAATTCTCAACCTCCCGCTTTTCGCTGCCGCCCGGCCTCGGTACGCTCAAACAGTCCATCCCGGGGGACGAGGTAAGGCAAAACGCCGACAAGCGCCGGCGCGCCGCGAGGAAGGACGATCCTCCGGCCGCCAAGCCCTCCTTCGTCGCGCAATTCAAGTCCATGTGGGCCGGCGCGGATCGCCTGATCGAGGACGAGCCGGTAAAGCTGAAACCCGTCCGGCGCAGGTCGGGCGGAGGCGCGGGTTGGCTGGCGTGGGTGTTTTTCGGCCTGGCGGGAGTGCTCGTTTTAGGTTACGCGGGGATACGGCTGTTTCCTTTCAGCATTTTCGTGCCGCGCGTCGAGACGGCCGTCTCCTCGGCCATCGGTCGCCCGGTCGGCATCCAGGAACTGCGCGTCGACCTCTCCCCCGCACCCGCGCTGGTTCTGGACGGAGTCCGGCTCGGACAAGGCGATGAGGCGATCTCGGTGCGCGAAATTCGCCTGCAGCCCGATCTGGCCAGCCTGTTCTCGGAACGGCAGAGCTTGCGCAAGGTCGTCGTCAGCGGCGCGCAACTGCGGCTCGAACGCATCGCGGGCATGCCGGCCATTTTCGCTTCGCTTTCCGACCCTGAAAAATCCCCGAAGATCGCTTATATCCTGCTCGAACACAGCGACGTCTCGTTCAGCGGCATGACCTTGAAAGATGCGGAAGCGGAAATCCGGCTGGACGGGAAAGGCGCCATGCAGGCCCTGGAGATGCGCGCGGAGGACAAAAGCCTGATCCTGGTTGCCGAACCGGCCGCCGGCGGAATCAACCTGACGGTGGAGGGCTTCGACTGGCGTCCCGGCGCAGACTCGAAGTTCCGTGCCGATTCGCTGAACTTCAAGGGCCGGCTGGAAAAGGACACTCTGACGATCTCCAGCCTGGAAATCCGCGCGCTCGATGGCCTTGTCCGCGGCAACGCCGTCGTTCGCGCTGGCGGCGCGAAGCCGAACCTCTCCGGCAACGTCGCCTTCGAGCGGATCAGCGGGACCGCGCTGGGAGACGTCCTGGGGATCGGCAAGCGGCTGGCCGGCGGCATCGCCGGCAAGATGCGGTTTACGGCGAGAGCGGAAACATGGCCGGCGATCTTCTCGGCGATCGACGGAGAGGGCGAATTCAGCATCCAGCGCGGCAGTCTTTACGGCATCGATCTCGCTGAAGCGGCGCGCCGGGTCTCCGGAACGCCCGTGCAAGGCGGCACGACCGCCTTCGAACAGATGTCCGGCCGGATGCGGCTGGCTCGGGAAAAGAACCAGTTCTACGACCTGAACATCGCTTCGGGATTGATGCAGTCCACCGGTTACGTCGATGTCGCCGGCAAGGGACGGGTAGCCGGCAAGCTGGAGCTGCAGATGAAGGGCAGCGTGAATCAGACGCGCATGCCGGTGCTGGTTTCGGGAACGCTCGACACGCCGGCGGTGCAGGCCGTGGGGCGCCAATAACTAAAACAGGCCCCGATCAGAACGAATTCTTCCACTCCCGGAGGGCGGTGAACACCGCGACGGGATCGCTTTCCATGCTCCCCCTCGCGCGCACGGAGTCGACGATTTGCGGCTCCCGGCAGCGCAGGAAGGGATTGGTGGCTTTTTCGACCGCCAGCGTGGACGGCACGGTTGACATGCCCTTGGCGCGCACCACCGCGACTTCGTCGGCCCGGCGGCGCAACGCGCGGTTTCCCGGCTCGACGGCCAGCGCGAAGCGCAGGTTGGCCTCGGTATATTCGTGCGCGCAATAGACCAGCGTGTCGTCGGGAAGCGCCGCCAGCCGCGCCAGGGATTCGTACATCGAACGCGGCGTGCCCTCGAAGACGCGCCCGCAGCCGCCCGCGAACAAGGTATCCCCGCAGAACAGGCAGCCCTCGCCGTAGTACGCCAGATGCCCGAGCGTATGGCCGGGAACGGCGATGACCTGCAGGTCGACGCCGAGCGGCTCCGGGCGGATGCGTTCCCCGCCCCGCAAGGGTCTCGTCGCGCCTGTGATAGACTCTTGCGCCGGACCGAAAACTTCCGCGGACGGCGAAAACTCCAGCAGACCCGCGACGCCGCCTTGATGGTCGTGGTGGTGATGGGTGATCAGAATCGAAGCCAGCGAAAGGCTTTCCCGCCGCAGAACCTCGAGGACGGGCGCTGCGTCGCCAGGATCGACCACGACCGCCGCCGCGCCTTTGCGCAACAGCCAGATGTAGTTATCCTTGAATGCCGGAATCCGGATCACATCGAACATTGGGCGATTTTGGAAGAATAGCGAGAAATGTCAATACGCGGGATCGAGGACTGGCTTGACACGCCGCAGGGGCGCTACGTCATGTCCTGGGAGCAGGAGAAAATCGATGCCGTGGTCGACGATCTGTTCGGGTACAACGCGCTGCAGCTCGGCCTGCCCCAGCTGAAGCTGCTCGCCTGCAACCGGATACCGCTGCGCCAGATCGCCGGGGAATCGGGCGACGTGGACGTCCTGTGCGACCTCCGGGAACTGCCGTTCGCCGCCAACAGCATCGATCTGGTGGTCATGCCGCACATGCTGGAGTTCCACGACGATCCGCACCAGATACTTCGGGAAGTCGAGCGCATCCTCATCCCCGACGGGCAGCTGGTGCTCACCGGGTTCAACCCGATCTCGCTATGGGGGCTGCGCAAGAAACTGCCGAATTGCCCGCCGGCATTTCCGTTCAACGGCAGCTATCTTTCCGTCCTGCGCCTCAAGGACTGGCTGCAGTTGCTGAATTTCGAGGTCGACCGCGGCAACTTCGGCTGCTATGCCCCGCCGTGCGTGCAGGCGCGGTGGCTCAAACGATGGCATTTCATGGAGGCGGCAGGAGACCGGTGGTGGAGTTTCGCCGGCGGCGTCTACCTGCTGCGCGCCATCAAGCGCGTCCGCGGCATGCGTTTGATCATGCCCGCCTGGAACGCGGCGAAACCCGCGACGAAGGCGCTCCGCCCTCTGATCCATAAAGAAGGAAGCGAAAAACGTGTCCACTGAATCGACCGTGATTATTTTCACCGACGGCGCCTGCCGCGGAAATCCGGGACCCGGCGGCTGGGGCGCGCTGCTCCAGGCGGGAACGACCGAAAAGGAGCTCTGGGGCGGCGAACGGAACACCACGAACAACCGGATGGAGCTCACCGCCGTCATTCGCGCGCTGGAGGCCTTGACGCGCCCCGTCGCCGTGCATATCCACACCGACTCCCAATACGTGCAGAAAGGGATCAGCCAGTGGATTCACAACTGGAAGAGGAACGGCTGGCGAACCGCGGACAAGAAACCGGTCAAGAACGCCGATCTGTGGCAGCGGCTGGACAGCCTGACCGGCGCCCATGAGATCTCCTGGTTCTGGGTCCGGGGGCACGCCGGACATCCCGGCAACGAGCGCGCGGACCGTCTGGCCAACCGGGGCATCGACGAATTGAGCGCGCCGGCGAACTGCAATTGAACACTTTCCGCAAAGGCGAAGCATGCGTCAGATATTTCTCGACACCGAAACGACAGGTCTGGAACACAAGCTGGGGCACCGCGTCATCGAGATCGGCTGCGTCGAAATGGTCAACCGCCGTTTGACCAACCACCATTTCCACCACTACCTGAACCCCGACCGCGACATCGATGCCGGCGCCCTGGCGGTGCACGGCATCAGCCTCGAATTCCTGCAGGACAAGCCGCGTTTCGCGGAGATCGCCGAAGAGTTCCTCGACTTCGTGCGCGGTGCGGAACTGATCATCCACAACGCCTCGTTCGACATCGGCTTCCTGAACGCCGAACTGGCCTTGCTGGACATGGCGCCGATCGAGACCATCTGCCACGGCGTGCTCGATTCGCTGCGCCTGGCGAAAGAGCTGCATCCCGGCAAGAAGAACAACCTCAACGTACTCTGCGAACGCTACGGGATCGACAATTCGAAGCGCACGCTGCACGGCGCGCTGCTGGATGCCGAGATTCTCGCCGAAGTGTACGTGGCCATGACGCGGGGCCAGGAAAGCCTGATCATGGAAATCGACCAGGACAAGGCGAGCGCCCAGGAAACGATCCTGAGCCCGCTGCCCCAGGGCATGCACGAGGAGATCCGGCACGCGCACACGGTCTTGCGGGCGACCGGGCAGGAACTGGCCGAGCACGACCAACTCCTGGCTTCGATTCAGAAGGAAAGCAAGGGAAAGTGTCTGTGGCTGGCCGACACGGCGCCTGCCTGAGCGCGGCCGCCAGGCCGGCGCTCACCCTTCCGATTTGTCGCCGTTGGCGGGGATTTCCACGATGATCGGCGCCGCAGACGCGGCATTCCCGCCATTCGGATTCGCCCCGCCGGCGCCCGGCTGACCTTCTCCCTGCCGCTTGGGACGCCGGTGCTGCCGCTTGAGCATGCGCCCTTCCGGCCGACCCTCGGGCTGCTGCCGCAGGATGTTGCCGTTCTTGTTGCCCTGCGGCTTGTTGTTCCGCTCGGGCCGCCTGCCCTGCCCGATGACGGCGCCCTGGCGCCGGTCCACCTGGCCCTGGCGGTCCTGCGTACGGTCGTAATCGCGATTGCCCGGCGCCGTCCGGATTTCGAGTTCGTTCAACTCGTCCCATTCCGCATCGGTGCGATCGCGCTCCGGAATGGAAAGGAGTTCGCGAATCCGGCGACGCATATCGATTGGTTGCATATCATCCATTTGAATATTATGAACCACAGCCCCTCCCCATACAATAATTCGCGGAAAACTCCGCCCGGCGATGCACGGCCGGAAAAATGAATCCCGAAGCAAACGGCCGGCGCTTCTAACCTATAATTTGCCACTTTTCGGATTCGATGGGTATGTGGTTCAGAAATCTCCAACTATTCCGCCTGCTTGAGCCCGACGCCCTGGCCGTCGAGGCGATCGAGGAGCAGCTTGCGCGCAGTCCCCTCCAGCCCTGCAGCAGCAGCCTGCCGTCGAGTCTCGGCTGGATTCCTCCGTGCGCCGACGGGGCGCTGGTGCATGCGGTCAACCGGCAATGGCTGCTCGCCCTCGGCATCGAGCAAAAGCTCCTGCCGGCATCGGTCGTCAAGCAGCACGTCAAGGATCGGGCGCAGCTCATCGAGGAGAAGGAAGGACGCCGCGTCGGCCGCCGGGAGCTGCGGGACCTCCAGGAAGCGGTCACCCAGGAACTGCTGCCGCGCGCCTTCGTCCGCAAACGCACGACCTACTGCTGGATCGACCCGGTCCACGGCTGGCTGGTGATCGATGCCGCCGCCCCGGCCAAGGCCGACGAGGCGATTGAACTGCTGCACAAGTCGGTGGACAAGCTGTCGATCTCGCCGCTGAAGGTGATGCAGTCGCCCTCCTCGGCGATGACCGGCTGGATCGCCGACGGCGCGGCTCCGGCGGGCTTCTCCATCGATCAGGACATGGAGCTGCGTTCGGCGGAAAACGCGGTCGTGCGCTACGCCAAGCACCCGCTGGACGGGGAGGAAATCCCCGGGCACATCGCGGCCGGCAAGGTGGTGACCCGCCTGGGAATGACCTGGGGAGACAAGATCTCGTTCGTGCTGGACGACAAGCTGCAGCTCAAACGCCTGGGCTTCCTGGACATCCTCAAGGAATCGACGGACGGACAGGCGGAAAACGAGGAAGAACGCTTCGACCTGGATTTCGCGCTGATGACGGGCGAACTCGCCCACCTGCTCGACGACCTGACGGCCGCGCTCGGCGGGGAACAGCCGGCCGCCGCTTGAGGCGGCTCAGTCGAACAGGCCCGGCTGGAGCGGCGCCAGGTTTTCGCGCTTGATGGTGAAGCGCACCGCGACGCCGCGCCGGCCGATGCCTTCCACCACCATGCGCCCGCCGCACGCTTCGGCCACCACGCGCACGTTGTACCCGCCCTTCGCCATCCGGCTGGAACGGCCGACGTAGGTGGCGACAATCCCGATTTGCGGCAGCCAGGCTTTTTTTCGTGCCATTTTCGACGACCAGGCAATAGCGACGCGGCATCATAGCAGCTTCCGGTGCCGCGGGCGCCGTCGGAAATGACTTGCAGGCGCTGAATCCAAGCGGCGCTCCGCGTATATAATCCTTCGCTTCACGCTTTTTTCTCCGGAACATCATGGAAGCAGAACAACTCAATCAGATCGCCAACCGGCTCGTGGACATCGCCCAGCGCGCCACCGAGCTCCGGAGGTATCTTTGACTACGATCAGAAATTCGATCAACTGAGCGCGGTCAACCGCGAACTGGAAGACCCCGCGGTCTGGAACAACGCGGAGCGCGCGCAGGAACTGGCCAAGGAAAAGAAGGCGCTCGAAGGCGTCGTGCTGACCCTGAACCGCGTGGCGGACGGCCTCAAGGACACCGAGGAGCTTTTCGCCATGGCGCGCGACGAGGATGACGACGCGACCCTGCTCGCAGTCGCCGACGACATCGACGGCATCGAAAAGGAGATCGCCGGCCTCGAATTCCGCCGCATGTTCAACAACCCGGCCGACCCGCTCAACTGCTTTCTCGACATCCAGGCCGGCGCCGGCGGGACCGAGGCCCAGGACTGGGCGTCGATGCTCCTGCGCATGTACGTGAAGTACGGCGAGCGCAGGGGCTACGCCGTCGAGGTGCTGGAAGAATCCGAAGGCGACGTGGCCGGCATCAAGACCGCCACCATCAAGCTCTCCGGCGAATACTGCTTCGGCATGCTGCGCTCGGAAACCGGCATCCACCGCCTGGTGCGCAAGTCGCCGTTCGACTCGAACGCCCGCCGGCACACCAGTTTCGCCTCGGTGTTCGTATACCCGGAAATCGACGATTCGTTCGAGATCGAGATCAACCCCGCCGACCTGCGCATCGACACCTACCGCGCCTCGGGCGCGGGCGGCCAGCACATCAACAAGACCGACTCGGCGGTGCGCATCACGCACTTGCCGTCGGGCATCGTCGTGCAGTGCCAGAACGACCGCTCGCAGCACCGCAACCGCGCCGAGGCGATGGCCATGCTGAAATCGCGCCTGTACGAGGCCGAAATGCGCAAGCGCCAGGCCGAACAGCAGAAACTCGAGGATGCCAAGACCGACATCGGCTGGGGCCACCAGATCCGTTCCTACGTGCTGGACCAGTCGCGCATCAAGGATCTGCGCACCAACGTCGAAGTGGGCGACACGCAGCGCGTGCTCGACGGCGACCTCGATCTTTTCATCGCAGCCAGCCTCAAGCAGGGCGTGTAGGCACCGCCGCAGCGAACCAAGAATTCAAACCCATGCAGAGAGACGACATGTCTGACCAGACCCCCATCGCCCCGGAGCAGGACGAAAACCACATCATCGCGGAACGCCGCGCCAAGCTCGCCGAATGGCGCGCCGCCGGCAAGGCCTACCCGAACGATTTCGAGCGCGAAAACATCTCCGGCAAGATCATCGAGCTGTACGACGCGAAGACCGGCGAGGAACTCGAGGCCAATCCGGTCGAAGTCAAGGTGGCCGGCCGCATCATGCTCAAGCGCGTCATGGGCAAGGCGTCGTTCATCACCATCTCGGACGTCGGCGGCCGCATCCAGCTCTACGTCGCGCGCGACAAGGTCGGCGAGGAGACCTACGCCGCCTTCAAGCGCTGGGACATCGGCGACATCGTCGGCGCCGTCGGCACCCTCTTCCGCACCCGCACCAACGAACTGACCGTGCAGTGCGCCGAACTGCGCCTGCTGTCGAAATCGCTGCGCCCGCTGCCGGAAAAATTCCACGGCCTCAGCGACCAGGAGCAGAAGTACCGCCTGCGCCATCTCGACCTGATCATGAACGAGCAGTCGCGCTTCACCTTCATGGCGCGCAGCCGCATCGTGCAGTCGATCCGCAACTACATGTGCAGCCACGGCTTCCTGGAAGTCGAGACGCCGATGATGCATCCGATCCCCGGCGGCGCCTCGGCGCGCCCGTTCAAGACGCACCACAACGCGCTGGACATGGAGCTGTTCCTGCGCATTGCGCCCGAGCTGTACCTCAAGAAGCTGGTCGTCGGCGGCTTCGAGAAGGTGTTCGAACTCAACCGCAACTTCCGCAACGAAGGCATGAGCCCCCGGCACAACCCTGAGTTCACCATGATGGAGTTCTACGAGGCGTACTCGGAATACCACAAGCTGATGGACTTCACCGAGGGCCTGCTGCGCCACTCGGCGCGCGAGGCGCTCGGCACCGAGGTCTTCGTCTATCAGGGCCGCCCGCTCGATCTGTCCAAGCCGTTCGACCGCCTGACCATGGTCCAGGCGATCATGAAGTACCGCCCGCAGTACACGCTGGAACAGCTGACCGACGCCGACTGGCTGCGCCAGAAGCTGGCCGCGATGAAGGCCGAGCTCAAGCCCGGCATGGGCCTCGGCACGCTGCAGCTGCTGATGTTCGAGGAAACCACGGAAGCCGAACTGTGGGACCCGACCTTCATCATCGACTACCCGGCCGAGATCAGCCCGCTGGCGCGCTGCAGCGACGATAATTCCGAGATCACGGAACGCTTCGAGCTGTTCATCGTCGGCCGCGAAATCGCCAACGGCTTCTCCGAGCTGAACGACCCGGAAGACCAGGCGGAGCGTTTCCTGGCGCAGGCCAAGGCCAAGGACGCGGGCGACGAGGAAGCGATGTACTACGACGCCGACTACATTCGCGCCCTGGAATACGGCCTGCCGCCGACCGGCGGCTGCGGCATCGGCATCGACCGCCTGGTCATGCTGCTGACCGATTCGGCCAACATCCGCGACGTCATCCTCTTCCCGCAGATGCGCCCGGAATAGCGGGCGCCGGGATGCGCGGCAGCCGGGCCGCGCGTCCGCTCAGTCGAGGACGAGCATGATCAGCCCGGCGATGCCCAGGCCGACGCCGGCCGGGATGCCGATGCTCTCCAGGTTCGACACGTCGCGGCCGACGACGATTTCGACCGGAATGTCGGTCAGCGCCAGGATGCGGTTCGTCACGGAAGCGGCCAGCAGGCGGTTCAGCGAATCCTTGCGGGCCGTGCTGATCAGGATGCAGTCGCAGCGCAGGTCACGGGCCTTGGTCACGACCGCTTCCGCGGTGTCGCCCGTTTCGACGTGGGCGGCGTAGGGAATCCCGGATTTGTCGAGCAGTTCCCGCGCGGGGCGCAGCGCCTTCTCCGCCTCGCCCTGGCGCCATTGCTCGCGATCCCGCTTGCTCACATGCCGGGCCAGGTAACGCGACATCCTGGGCCGCACGTTCAGCAGATGGATGCTGGTCTGCGGATTTTTCCTGTACTCGCCAAGGGCATGGTGAACGGCGCAAAGGGAATTGGCCGAGCCATCGACAGGTATGAGCAGTCTTCTCACGGCGCCCCCACGGTTTTTGGTGTGCGCCAAGCATACTGCCAATCGGTGGCTGCGATGATCGGAATAAACTGATGGACAGTTCGACGTAAACTGACGACTTGCTCCCGCTAAGCCACTGATAGTTCAGCCAAAAATCGAACCCTCGAACCGACGGCCACGCCCCTTTGGATTCCCGTCCGCCGCAACGCCAAAGTCATAAAGATGCTGGCGCGCCGGCCCGGCTATTTGGCGATGGGCGCTCCCCGCCCCGAGTACTGGTCGCTCATGCGATACACGGCCTCGGTGAAGGGCGCGGTCGGTTTGTCGCGGCAGAAACGCTCGATGAACATCTCCACCGTGCCGCGCGAAACGTCCGAGACCTGCTGTTTCTGATTCGCGTAGTTGTGGCCGCTCAGGAAGCCGCGCGCCCACGACACATATTCCCTGCGCTGATCCGCATCGTCTTTCGATCCGACCCAGGCCTGGCAGGAATTGTCGTCGAACCCCAGCATCCTGGGCTGGGCCGCGGCCATGCCGCTCGCCATCCCCAGCACCGGCAGCAGGACCCAAAGCGCTATCGACCTTCTTGGCAACATCGATCTTCCACCCTCCCTGGAGACAATTCGGATTCCCTGCGCCGCCGATTTTCTGTCGGACCTTCGCCGCGCATGGACAAAGAGGTGCATAGCGTACATCAAGTCGCGATCCCGACGCCTCTCCGCGCGTTCTGCCGAATCGGGCGAATCGCCCGAACGAGCAAAAAAGGCGCTTTCGCGCAGGATTTCGGCGCAGTTTGATACAGATGGGACAGTAAATTGAATCTTGACTTACGGATCGCTGGCTAAGGCTTAACCGTTTTTGTATTATTTCCCTGGCTATGACTTAAGTTATAAGTTTCATTCAGTAGCATCTGGAATATCGACAAGGGAGAGGCTTTCTGCCCGAGGGAAGCGGCGATGGGCGTTTGCATTCGGATGTGCGACGACTTCTCGCGGCTGTCTTGCGGCGGGGCTGGACATGATGCGCCAAGAAGAATCTGATATTCGCCACCGCTTGCTGGTCGCACGGCTGCCAGCCATGCCCCAGATACTGCTGAAACTGATCGAGCAATGCCAGACGGAAGAAGTCGGCATGAACGCCCTGGCCGAGCTGGTGGCCAAGGACCCCGGCATGACCGGGAAAATCCTCTCGGTGGCCAACAGTTCCGCCTATCACCGCGGCAACCGCAAGCTCGGGCTCGAACATTCGCTGATGACGCTGGGCGTCGGCATCATCAAGACGCTGGTGATCAGCGAATCGGTGTTCCAGGTATTCAACAACTTCTCGCATGCCAACAGCACCGACCTGCGCGCCTTCTGGAAGCACTCGCTGTCCTCGGCCGTCCTGGCGCGCGAGATCGCCGGATTGATCAGTTATCCGCACGTCGAGGAGGCCTACCTCGCCGGGCTGCTGCACGACGTCGGCCGGCTCGCGCTGCTGGCCACCGCGCCCCGGGAATACGGCACCAATTTCCTCGCCAGGGACGACGAGATTCTCTGCGAAATCGAGGAGCGGACGCTGAAGATCACCCACCAGGAGGCCGGCGCCTGGCTGGTCGAACGCTGGAACCTGGACTCCTTCCTGTCGGACAGCGTGCTCTACCACCACGAGTCGGTGACCCGGCTGGGCAATACGCATCCGCTGATCCGCATCGTCCTGCTCGCGCACCTGCTGAGCGACAACGACACGGAGGACCCCACCGTCAAGGCGGCCGCCGCCCTGTGCGGGATCGACGACGAAGACCTGACGAAGATCGCCGCGGGCGCCTCGGCGCAGGTCAAGCAGGCGGCCGACTATCTGGGCATCGACCTGACCGGCGTCGACGAACTGGACATTCCGACCGCGGTCGATCCGGCCGCCGAACCGGCCGGCCAGTCGGCGCAAAGGAAGCTCTCCGACGAAGTGCTGCATCTGGTGCTGTCTTCCGAAGCCGGCCGCGCGCTGGCCCCGCAGCAGGGGGAAGCGACCCTGCTGGAAGCGATGAGCCGGTCGGCGCGCATCCTGTTCGATTTCGAGGATGCGCTCATCCTGCTCACCAACGGCACCGGCAACGCGCTGGTCGGCGTGCCCATCGGCGAAAACAAGCAGCGCCTGAAGGAATTCACGGTCGCCCTGACCAGCGGCGGCATCGTGGCTGAAGCAGCGCTGCAGCGCCGCACGGCGTTCATCGTGGACGACGGCAATCCGCTCGGCGTCACCGAAGAGCAACTGCTGCACATCCTCAAATGCGACGCGCTGGTCTGCCTGCCGCTGGCCGCCCACGGCCGCTGCCTGGGCCTGCTGATCGGCGGGATCGCCGCCTGGCAGACGGAGGGTCTGCGCAAACGGGAACGCTTCCTGCGATCGTTCGGCGAGCAGGCGGCGATGGCGCTCGAAACCGCGCTGGGCGAGCGCAGCGAAGCGTCGCGCCGGGTCGCCGCCGTGGTCGAGGACTACCGCGAGGCCTCGCGCAAGATCGCGCACGAGATCAACAATCCCCTGTCGATCATCAAGAACTATCTGAGCGTCCTGGATACCAAGCTCGAACGCCGCGAACCGGTGTCCGGCGAGATCTCGATCCTCAACGAGGAGATCGACCGGGTCGGCGCGATCATCCAGGGGCTCTCCAACCTCAAGCCGGCCGTGCGCGAAAACTGCGCCGAGGCCAACCGGGTCATCCGCGAAGTGGTGCGGCTGTTCCGCGACACGGAGTTCGTGCCCGATACAGTGAAGATCACAGTGCACACGCAGGATCTGCCAACCGAGGTCGAAACCAGCCCGGATACGCTCAAGCAGATCCTGGTCAATCTGGTCAAGAACGCCGTCGAGGCCGTGCGCGCGGGCGGGGAGATCCAGATCGTCAACAACGGCCACGTCAACAAGGACGGAGCGCTGTTCGTGGAAATCTGCGTGATCGACAATGGTCCGGGAATTCCCGCCGAGATTCTGTCCAACCTGTTCCAGCCGGTGCGCACCACCAAGGGCGAAGGCCACCAGGGCCTCGGCCTGTCCATCGTGCATGGGCTGATCAAGAAGCACCAGGGGCTGATCACCTGCCGCAGCAACGCGCGGGGGACGCATTTCGAAATACTGCTGCCCATCCGTAAGCCGGCCGGCCATTAGGGTCCAGACGTGTTCAGCGCGAGGAGACGATGAGTTTAATTTCCGCCAACGATTCCGCCGCTCTCGTTTTCGCCTTGAACCACAATACGGCCGCCACGGCGTTCGCCCTGACGGCGACGAGCCCCCGCCTGCTGCTCGTCGATGACGAGCCGATGCTGCTCAACAGCCTGTGCGAACTGCTCAAGGGGCGCGGCTACCAGCTGGTCACCGCGGCGACCGGCAGCGAGGCCATCGCGCATCTCGAAAAGATGAAGTTCGACCTGGCGCTGCTCGATCTGCGCCTGCCCGACTACAGCGGGCACGAGATCATGGACTTCATCAACACCAGCGGCATCGACACGAAGGTCATCGTGGTCAGCGGCGACACGGGCATCGACGCGGCGATCGGCGCCCTGAAGCGCGGCGCCTACGATTACCTGCGCAAGCCCTACACCCGCGAGGAGCTGCTGACGACGGTCGACAACGCGCTGCGGCAGAAGCGCCTGGAAAACGAAAACCGCAACATCGCGTGGCAGCTCGAATGTTCGGAAAAGCTCTACCGCTACCTCGTCGACAGCTCCCCGGACATCATCTACACGCTCAACGACGAAGGCCGGTTCACCTTCGTCAACGACCGCGCCCAGCATCTGCTCGGCTATGCGCCGTCCGAACTGATCGGCAAGCACTATTCGGAGCTGGTGCACGAGGAGGACATCGAACGCGCGCATTACGTCTTCAACGAGCGCCGCGTCGGACAGCGCGCGTCCCGCAACGTCGAACTGCGCCTCAAGGGCCAGTCGGGCAACGACCAGGAGCTGACCTTCGAAAACACCTTGATGACCATCTCCTTCAATTCGATGGGCATGTACGCGGTGGGCAGCGAGCCGACCCAGCGCGAATTCTTCGGCACCTACGGGGTGGCCAGGGACGTCACCGACCGCAAGCGGGCCGAGGCGATGATCTCGTACCAGGCCTATCACGACATCCTGACCGATCTGCCGAACCGGGTGCTGTTCAAGGACCGGCTCGGGCTGGCGGTGATCCAGGCCAAGCGCAACCAGAGCGGGCTGGCGGTGATGTTCATCGACCTGGACCGCTTCAAGCTGGTCAACGACACGCTCGGCCACGTCAAGGGCGATGAGCTGCTGCAGCAGGTGGCCACGCGGCTGAAGAACTGCCTGCGCCGCGGCGACACGCTGGCGCGCCTGGGCGGCGACGAATTCACCGTGGTGCTGCCCGAGCTGCACGACAAGACGGATGCCGAAGTCATCGCCGGCAAGTTCCTCGAAACCTTCCGCCAGCCGTTCGTCCTGGACAACGCCGAGTTCCACATTTCCGCCAGCATCGGCATCGCCGTCTATCCCGAGGACGGCGAGTCGATCGACGAGCTGCTGCGCCACGCGGACATGGCCATGTACCACGTCAAGGCGCAGGGCAAGAACGGCCACTCCTTCTACGAAGGCGCGATGTTCGACGCCACCTATCGGGAAATGGAGACTCGAAAAGAACATTCACCGGGCGCTCGAACGCAACGAGTTCATCATCTATTACCAGCCGCAGGTCGACGTGACGACGGGCCGGATTGCCGGGGCCGAGGCGCTGATCCGCTGGAACCATCCCGAATGCGGCCTGCTTTCCCCCGGCGAATTCCTGCCATCCGCCGAGGAAAACGGGCTGATGATCCAGATCAACGACTGGATGCTCGACGCCGTGTGCCGCGACATCCAGGAGCGCAACCGGCTCGGCATCGAGCCGATCCGCATCTCGATGAACATCTCGCCGCACTGCCTCGAACGCGGCGATTTCTCGGCGAGAATGCGCCGGACGCTCGCCGAATTCGACATCGCCCCGGAAATGATCGAGGTGGAGATCACCGAGAACATCTGCATCCGCAATCCGCAGCAGGTCAACGACCAACTCACGCGCCTGTGCGAACTGGGCGTCAGCGTCGCCATCGACGATTTCGGGACCGGCTACTCGTCGCTCTCCTACCTGCACCGCTTTCCGATCAACACCGTCAAGATCGATCAATCCTTCGTCAAAGAAATCCAGCGCGAGGACGGCCATTTCCCGGTCATCCTGGCGATCATTTCGATCGCCCACGGGCTGGGGCTCAACCTCGTCGCCGAGGGCGTCGAATCCGAACTCCAGGCGCGCTATCTGCAGCAGTCCGGCTGCACCACGATGCAGGGGTACTACTACTACCGGCCGCTCTCCCCGGCGGCCCTGTGCGAAACGCTGAACCGCAAGCGGGCCGCCTGCGTCTAGCCGGACGGCCCGGCCGGGATGGACCGAGGCCCGGCGGTCGCGGCCGGAGACGCCGGTTTCGTTCTATAGTGAACGGCGGGCGGAGAGCGTATGAGAACTTTTTCCGATTTGATCGTTTGCGAGCACTGCGACAGCGTCTATCGGCGCCGGCCCCTGGCCGTGGGCGAAGCGGCGCGCTGCGCCCGCTGCGCGGCGATCCTCTACCGCGCCCGCCGCATCGACGTCAACCGCTGGCTGGCGCTGACGCTCGCCGCCGCCATCGCCTTCGTCATCGCCAACGTCTGCCCGGTCATCCGCATCAGCCTGCAGGGCGTCCATAACGAGACCACGCTCTGGGAATCGGCCGCCGCGCTGGCGCAGGGCCCGATCGCCGTCATCGCCGTCCCCACCGCGCTGTCGATCATCGTGGTGCCCTTCCTGCAGATCACCCTGCTCGCCTGGGTGCTGGTCCACGCCCGCGCGGGCCGCCGCGCGCCCGGCTTCGCGCCGGCGATGCGCATGCTGGCCGCGTTGCGCCCGTGGAGCATGATCGAAGTCTGCCTGCTCGGCATCCTGGTGGCCGTCATCAAGCTCTCCAGCCTGGTGCAGGTGGCGCCCGGCGCCGGCATCTGGGCGACGGCCGGGCTGATGGTGCTGATCACGCTGATCGCCAACCGGGACACCCACCGGCTGTGGGAATTGACCGAGGCCGACCCGCCGCCGCGGACCGTGACATGAGCGAGATACCCCGGGCATCCCAGCTGCGCGTCATCGGCTGCCACGGCTGCGGGCTGGTGTGCGAGGACACGCTGGACCGGACCGGACACGCCGCCTGCCCGCGCTGCGGCAGCGCCCTGCACCGCCGCCGCCCGGACAGCATCGGACGGGCCTGGGCCCTGCTCGTCGCCGCGCTCGTCTTCTACATCCCCGCCAACGTGCTGCCGGTCATGTATACCAACATGTTCGGCCACGGCATCGACAGCACCATCATGAGCGGCGTCATCCAGTTCTGGCGGGAAGGTTCCTACGAAATCGCGCTGATCATATTCATCGCCAGCATCGCCGTGCCCTGCACCAAGTTCCTGGTCCTCGGCCTGCTGCTGACCAGCTCGCGGCGGCAAAGCCGCCGGGCCATGCGCGAACGCGCCAAGCTTTATCGCCTGATCGAACTGGTCGGCTACTGGTCCATGCTCGACGTGCTGGTCGTGGCGATCGTCTCCGCGTTGGTCAAGTTCCAGGCGCTGAGCGACATCGAGCCGCGCATCGGCATACTGTTTTTCGGCCTGGTCGTGATCCTGACCATGCTCTCGGCCATGAGCTTCGATCCACGCCTGATTTGGGACTGTGACAGAGAATGAACGACGAATCCGAACAGATGCCCGAACCCGGCGAGCCCGCCGTGATCCGCCCCCGCTGGCGCGTCTCCCTGATCTGGCTGGTGCCGGTGGTCGCCGCGTTGATCGGGATATCGATGCTGGTGCACGCCTGGCTGTCGATCGGGCCGGAAATCTCGGTCACCTTCCGCACGGCCGCCGGGCTGGAAGCCGGCAAGACGCCGGTCAAGTTCAAGGACGTGACGGTCGGCGTGGTCTCCGGCATCACGCTGGACGAGGACGGTTCGCGCATCGTCGCCACGATTTCGCTGGACAAGAGCGCCGCCAACCTGACCCGCGCCGACACCCGCTTCTGGGTCGTGCGCCCGCGCATCGGCACGAGCGGCGTGTCGGGCATCGACACCCTGTTTTCGGGCGCCTACATCGGCGTCGACAAGGGTTCCGCCACGGCGACCAGCAAGACCTTCACCGGCCTGGAAACGCCGCCCACCGTGGCCGGCGACATGCCCGGCAAGTCCTTCATCCTGCGCACCCCCGACCTGGGTTCGCTGGACATCGGCTCGCCGGTGTATTACCGGCGCGTGCAGGTCGGCCGGCTGGCCTCGCACCAGCTCGACGAAGACGGCAAATACGTCCGGCTGCAAATCTTCGTCGACGCGCCGTACGACCGCTTCGTCACCACCAACACCCGCTTCTGGAATGCCAGCGGCCTGGACGTCTCGCTCGGGACGGACGGGCTCAAGCTCAGGACGCAGTCCTTGGCGACCATCGTCTCGGGCGGCATCGCCTTCGCCGCGCCCGAGCATGAACCGGGCGAGCCCGCCGCCGAAAACTCGCTGTACGTCCTGGCCGGCGACCAGACGACCGCGATGGCGCCGCCCGACGGCCCGGCGCAGTTCTTTCAGCTGCGTTTCGAACGGCCGCTGCGAGGCCTGTCGGTCGGTGCGCCGGTGGTGTTTTCGGGCGTCGACCTGGGGAAAGTGGTGTCGATCAGCCTGGACTACGATCAGGCCAGGCACAGTTTCTCCACCGTGGTCGGCATCCTGGTCTATCCGCAGCGGCTGAGCCGGGTGCTGAAGAAGGTGCCCGTGGCGGGCAACGATCCGCAGCAGCAGGCCACCCGCTTCCTCGGCGACATGGTCGCGCGCGGCCTGCGCGCGCAGGCCCGCTCGGCCAACCTGCTGACCGGGCAGCTTTACATCTCGATCGAGCACGTGCCCAACGCGCCGAAGGTCGCCTTCGACGAATCCGCGCGCCCGCTGATGCTGCCGACCGTCAATAGCAGCTTCGACCGGGTGCAGGAACAGGTCGCCGGCATCGTCGAAAGGATCGAGAAGGTGCCTTTCGAAGCCATCGGCAAGAATCTCGACACCACGCTGGCGAGTCTGGACAAGGCGCTCAAGCAGCTGGACGGCGACGTCCTGCCGGAAGCCTCGAAGACCCTGCAGCGCGCGCAGCAGACATTCGGCACGGCGGAAAGCGCGCTGGCCGACGATGCGCCGCTGCAGCACGACCTGAGCCAGACGCTGCAGGAAGTGCAGCGCGCCGCCCGCTCGCTGCGCGTGCTGACCGATTTCCTCGGGCGCCATCCGGAATCCCTGCTGCGCGGCCGCCCGGACGACCGCGCCGCCATGCCGGCCCCGTCGCCAGTCCAATCACCAGCCCAACCGCCGGCGCAGGACCCGGTGCAGGAGCCATCACGATGAACCGCCCGATCCTACACGGCCTGACCGCCGTTTCGCTCGCCCTGGGCGCCTGCGCCTCCGCGCCGGTGCACTACCACACCCTGCTGCCGGTCCTGGAGAATCGGACGACGGCCGGCCAGCCTCCGTCCGGATTCGCGATCGACGTCCTGGCGGTCGGCATTCCGGCCCAGCTGGACCAGCCGCAGCTGGTGGTACGCCAGGGTCCGACCGGCGTCGCCGTGCTCGACGGCGAACGCTGGGCCGGGCCGCTGGGCGAGGAAGTGCGCAACGCGCTGTCGGCCGAACTCGTGCATCGCCTGCAAACCCGGGACGTCGCCGGCCTCGCCAAACCGGCGAACAAACCCGTGTTGAGGCTCAAGGTGCAGATCCGCCGGCTCGACGCCTGGCCCGGCAGCAAAGTCAGCCTCGACGCGGACTGGGCCCTGGGCTTCGCGGGCGAAGCGGCCGATGCCCGGCTGGTATGCAGCGGCCAGTTCGAAGCTGCCGCTGCGGGCGGCTATCCGGAACTGGTGCTGGGGCAGCAGCGCCTCGTCGCCGCGCTAGCGGAAAGAATCGCCGCGGACGCGCGCAACTGGGAACGCTCGCGCGCCGCGGCATGCTCGGGAAACGGCGCGGCCACCAAGGACGCAGGGCCTGCTGCCGGTTAGCGGCATCCTGAAACGTCCGCCGTCCGGCACGGCGGCGCGGCTTTGGGCAGTGGACTGGCCCCTATAATTCGGGGAATCGAACAAACGAGGCCAGCTTCGTCATGACGTTCCACGCCGACCTGCACGTACATTCCCGCCATTCCCGCGCCACCAGCCGCGACCTCGACCTGGAACACCTCGCCTGGTGGGCGGCGCGCAAGGGCATCGCGGTGGTCGCCACCGGCGATTGCGTGCACCCGGCGTGGCTGGCCGAGATGAAGGACAAGCTCGTGCCCGCCGGCAACGGCCTGTTCGCCCTGCGGCCGGACCTCGAAGCCGAGGTGCTGGCGACCCTGCCGCCGGCCTGCCGGACGCCGGTGCGCTTCATGCTCTCCACCGAGATTTCGACCATCTACAAGAAGGGCGAGCGCACGCGCAAGATCCACCACCTGATCTATCTGGCCGATTTCGCCGGCGCCGACCGGCTGGCGGCCAGCCTCGCGCGGATCGGCAACATCGCTTCCGACGGCCGGCCCATCCTCGGCCTCGATTCGCGCGATCTGCTGGAAGTGGCGCTCGAATCCGGGCCGGACACCTACCTCGTGCCGGCGCACATCTGGACGCCGTGGTTCGCCGCGCTCGGCTCGCAGTCGGGCTTCGATTCGATCCAGGAATGCTACGGCGACCTGGCCGGCCACGTTTTCGCGGTGGAAACCGGCCTGTCGTCCGACCCCGAAATGAACTGGCGGGTATCCTCGCTCGACCGCTACCGCCTGATCTCGAACTCCGACGCCCATTCGCCGGCCAAGCTCGGCCGCGAGGCGACGCGCTTCGCCGGCGCGCCGGACTTCTTCGCCATGCGCCGGGCGTTGGAGACCGGCGACGGCTACGTCGGCACCGTCGAATTCTTCCCGGAGGAAGGCAAGTACCACCTGGACGGCCACCGCGCCTGCGGCGTGTGCCTCGACCCGGTGGAAACCCTCGCCCGCGGCGGACGCTGCCCGGTGTGCGGCAAGCCGCTGACCGTCGGCGTCGCGCACCGGGTCGAGGCGCTGGCCGACCGCGCGGCCGGTCTGCCGCCGCCGACCGCCGGCGCGGTGAGCAGCCTCGTGCCGCTGCCCGAAATGCTCGCCGAAATCCTCGACAGCGGTGTCGCCTCGCGCCGCGTGGCGCATGCCTACGACCGCCTCTCGGCCGCGCTCGGGCCGGATTTCGCCATCCTCGGCGAAACGCCGGTCGAGGACATCCGCCGGGTGAACGCGCTGTTCGGCGAGGCGGTCGCCCGGCTGCGCGCCGGCCGCGTCATCCGGCAGGCCGGCTACGACGGCGAATACGGCGTCATCCGCCTGTTCGAGGACGGCGAACTGAAGCGCCTCAGCCACGGCGACCTGCTGTTCGACCTGCCCTTGCCGCCGTCCCCGCAGGCCGCGCCGGCGCCGGTCCCCGAGGTAGCCGAAGCGCCAGCGGAGCCCATGCCGCCGACGGCGCCCGCGCCCTCCGGCCACGCCGGCCTGCTCGCCGGGCTCGACGCCGATCAGGCCCGCGCCGCGGCGACGGTGGACGGTCCGCTGATCGTCGCCGCCGGCCCCGGCTCCGGCAAGACGCGCATGCTCACCCACCGCCTCGCGCACCTGATCCTCGAAGGCGGCGAACCGGCGCAGGCCTGCCTCGCCATCACCTTCACCCGCCGCGCCGCCGAGGAACTGCGCGCGCGGCTGGCCGCGCTGATCCCGGCCAGCGCGGGCGAATGCGCGATCCACACCTTCCATTCCCTCGGGCTGGCCTTCCTCCACGCCGAAGGCGCGGCCGCCGGCCTGCCGGCGGACTTCCGCATCGCCGACGAGCGCGAACGCGCCGCCGCGCTCGCCGCCGACCTCGATCTCAGCCACGCCAAGGCGATGCGCCTGCTGAAAACCGTGTCGCTGCTCAAGCGCACCGGCGCGCCACCGGCCGATGAGGAAAGCGCCGCCGCGCTGGCCACCTGCCGCCGGCTCGGCCAGGCCGGCCAGTGGGTGGATTTCGACGATCTAGTCGGGCTGCCGGTGGACATCCTCGAAAACGACCCGGCCGTCGCGGCCCGCTGGCGGCGACGCTTCCGCCACATCTGCGTCGACGAGTTCCAGGACGTGGATGCGCGCCAGTACCGGCTGCTGCAACTGCTCGCGCCCGACGCCGCGAGCCTCTGCGCCATCGGCGACCCGAACCAGGCGATCTACGGCTTCCGCGGCGCCGACGCCGGCTGCTTCGCCCGCTTCGGCCAGGATTTCCAAGGCGCCCGCACGCTGCGCCTCGGGCGCAACTACCGCTCCACCGGCAGCATCGTCGGCGCCGCCGCGCAGGTCATCGGCAACGGCACGCCCGACGACGTCACCCGGCCGATGCGCGAGCCGCTGATCCTGTACGCCGCCGCGGACGAACGGGCCGAAGCCGACTTCGTCGCCGCCACGATCGAAAGCCTGCTCGGCGGCCACGACATGCTCGCCGCCGGCCGCAAGGGCGCCGCCCGCGATGGCGGCGGGCTCGGCTTCGCCGACTTCGCCGTGCTCTACCGCACCGACGCGCAGGCCGCCGCGCTGCGCGACGCCCTCGACCGGGCCGGCATCCCGTACAAGAAAAGCTCGCCCGCGCCCATCGCCAACCAGCCGCTGGTGACGGCGCTGCTCGACGCCCTGGCCGGGCAGGACGGCGAACGACAGACCGCCGTCCTGCCCTCCCGCATTGCCGCCGCGGCCGAACAATTGCGCCCGGAGCAGGACGCCGCCGGCCAGGCAGCGCTGGCCGAAGCCCGCCGGTGGCTCGGTGCGCTCGCCGCCGACGCGGCGGACGAAACGCAACTGCGTGAACGGGTCGCGCTATCCACCGAGGCCGATTTCTGGGACGCCCGCGCCGACCGCGCTTCGCTGCTCACCATGCACGCCGCCAAAGGACTGGAGTTCCCGGTGGTATTCGTGGTCGGCGTCGAGGACGGGCTGGTGCCCTTCTCATGGAACGCCGCCGGCGAGGCCGACCCCGGCGCGGCGGCCGAGGAACGCCGCCTGTTCTATGTCGCCCTGACCCGCGCCAAGGACCGGCTGTTCCTCACCCGCGCCCGCGAACGCGCCTGGCGCGGCCAGCGCCGCACGCCGCCGCCCTCGCCTTTCCTGGATGACATCGCGCCGGAATTGCTGCGCACGCAGGACGCCCCGCCGCGCAAGGCGCGCGCGGAACAGCAGCAGTACAAGCTGTTCTGAAGCGCGCCATGCCATGCGCTTGCCGTGGGCCGGCTGCTACAGCGTTCGATGTGAGCGAAAGCCTACGAAGAAGCCCGAATCACTCCCGCGCCATCATCAACACAGGTCCGCCCATACCTTCGGCAATGACTGCCGGCACGCATACCAAGAGCTCTTCGGCGAGCTTGTCTCACCAGGCCGTTTTTTCTAGTTTTTCCATCAGCGTCAGCGCGTTGGGAACCGCCTCGCCGCGCGCGGTATTGTCGAAAATACACCAGACCTCGGTATTCGAATTTCGAGCGACGATGATCCGCGCGGCCACCGCTTCGATGAACGGTTCGTCATATGCGGAGTAATAGATCTCCGGCGAACCATGCAGCCGGATGTACAGCGTACCCAGGTCACCCGCCGGTTCGACGCCGGCAACCGGCGGCGGGTCGGCGCGCACACAGGCGACCCCGGCATTTTTCATCGTTTCCGCACCTTCCTCGGTAAACCACGTCGCGTGGCGCGGTTCGCAGACGACACGTGCGTCCGTGAGGCTATGCAGCAGCGAAAAAAATTTTCGTGCCGCGGCCTCGTCCAACGCCAGGCTGGGTGGCAACTGCAGCAACAGGCACCCTAGTTTTTCGCCCAAAGGCGCGACCTCTTGCACGAATTCGCCAACGGCGGCATCCGCGTCGCGCAACCTGAGTTCGTGCGAGATCCTTCGCGGAATCTTGACCGAAAACCGGAATGCATCGGGCACGCTCGCCGCCCACCGGGCATAAGTTTTCGGCTGGTGCGGACGATAGAACGACGAGTTGATCTCAACCGCAGAGAAGACCCGCGCATACCGCTCAAGATGGCTGCCCTGCGCGGGAAATCGCGCCGCTACCCTGGCCGACAGCCCCCATCCGGCACATCCGATACGTATCGGCGAGGCCGGGAATTCGGATTGAAATTCCCGGACGCCGAGGACCGGGATCTCCCCCGGCGCGGGCGCCTCGCGTCCGTCTGCCGGAAGCGGCGTCTTCATTTACGGACTTTGCAAAAGCCGTCTCCGCACATTGCTGCCCCATCCGACGCGGTATCCGGCTCCGTATCCGAGGCTGCGTCCGAAGCGATCGGCGCCTGTTCGCGCAAGACGCGCACGAACTCCTCCACGTCGCGCGCTCCAGACACCGATACCTGCCCGTCGATCACGAAGTAAGGTACTCCGCGAATCCCCAATTCGGCCGCCTGCCGCTCATCGGCACGCACCTCGTCGGCAAAGCGGTCGCTGGCCAGCACCGCATCCACGTCCGTGGCCGCCAACCCCGTCTCGAGCGCCAGCGCACGCAGCACCTGCCGATCGCCGATTTCCTGCCCTTCGGTGAAATAGGCGCGCAGAAAGCGTTCCTTGACCTTGTCGCCGATTCCGTCGTGCCTGGCCAAATGAATCAGGCGATGGGCATCGAAGGTGTTGCCCGGCTTGGCGATACGCCACTGGAAATCCAATCCCATGCGGCGCGCTTCCTGTTCCTCATGATTCAGAATGCCAAGCGCGCGTTGGCGGCCAAAGCCATACAGATGATCCATCACGTCCGGCAGCGGCATTCCATACGACCGGGGTGCAGAAGGATTCAGTTCGAAGCTGTGCCATTCGGTTTGCGCCGTGATGCCGGTCTGCTCCAGCGCCGCCTCCAGCTTGCGTTTGCCGATGTAGCAAAACGGGCAAATGACGTCCGACCAAATATCGATCTTCATGATTGCTTCTCCTATCATGCAGAAAACCGGAATCTGAACCGGGTTCAGGATTCACCATTGCCGCCGCCCGGCGGCACCTTCCCTGCACCGTGTCTGACGCCCGTTGCCTTGGCAGCATCGTCCAGATCATGGATGGCCGCCACCGGCAGATTGAATCCGTTGCGCCGGGCGATCGTGAGAATCTCGCCCATCATTTTGGTTCCGTAATACCGTACCAACGCCATCTTGGGTTGCCTACAATGTCGGTTCGATTCACAGTCAAGAACAACCGACATGCAGACCGACATCCGCTCAGCTCTGGATGAAATCCTCAACCAGCAGCAACTCGCGCTCGAAGACGTGCTTGATCGCCACTTCAGTCCCGACTACCGGCAGCGCACCAACGGGCACTGGGATGACCGCGAGGCATTCACCCGCCATGCGCGCAAGCTCCGCGAAGTCGTGGCATCGGCGCACATCGAGGTGCTGGACGAGTTGCGCGACGGCAACCGTTATGCAGACCGCCATCGTGTCCACGTCACCAAGCGCGACGGAACCCAGGTCGTGCAGGAGGTGTATCTGTTTGCGGAACTGGATGCCGAAGGGCGCTTTGCGTGCATCGAAGAAACCACGCTGATGCTCGAAGGCGCAGAGTCCGACCGCGAGATAGGCAGCATGAAATGATGTGGGCTGCTTGTGAGATCACGTCTCACAGGGCAGCTTGATCTTGCCGTTGGACCTCAACACCGGGCGCGGCCACCGCCGCGCCCGGATTTTGTATTCGCCGCGCCCAGGACGGAACGGCCTGGGCGCGGTGCCGATGGCTGTTATTCCTTCGTCTCGATGAGCCACTACAAAAAGCGAAGCGCCCCGGTTTAAGCCGGGGTGCTTGCCTTCTACGCAGGTCAAGCGGCCAGCGCCTCGGCCTCAATCACCATTTTGAGTCTCCCTTCCGGCGGGCGCTGGCACTTCCGCCTGCCGTCTCATCTCGCAGACCGACCTGACCCCGTGGCGGCACATCCCTGAGGCGGAATGCTCCATTGAGCGTGAGCCAACACAGAGGGGGGTTGACCTTGAAGTTAACTTCAAACTTATGCTCTGCGGTGATGTCATTTCATCTCTGAGGTAACCCTATGAAGGGCACTTCCCTGGCCCCCGTCTTCGGCGCATGCCTATTGGTCGCGACCACATTCGCACAGGCGGCCGAAACCACCGCCATCAAGATCGGTGACTATGATGTACCTGAGGTGTGGCCGGGCCGGGGCGTGGTCGCCCTGACCGCCTATTCCTACCACTACTGCGACAACGACAGCTACAACGAGACCGGCCTGTCCGTCGTCACCAACCAGCCGGGTGCGTCGAACTGGGGGGAGCTCTCGCTGCTGGGCCAGTCGTTCGCCGACCACTTCTGGGGCTATGTGCTCAAGCTGCCCGTCGTACACGCCCAAGCCGCTGAAGCCGTAGCCGTCGGAGGACACCATGACGCTCGATGAAGACAGCACCCGCATGGCCGCCCTCCTGGGCCGGCAGCGCAGCACCTTCCTCCACGACGGCCCACCGAACCTGCCGCTGCGCAAGGCCCGGCTCGCCCGGCTGCGCGCCGCCGTGCTCGCGCACCGTGAGGCCCTGAAGGACGCGGTCAGCGCCGATTTCGGCAACCGCTCGCGCCACGAGACCGACATCATGGAACTGGCCTGCGTCGTCCAGGCCATCGACTACCTCTCCAGCCACTTGCGCCGCTTCATGAGGCGCGAGCGCCGCCACGTGCATTTCTTCTACCGCGCGGCGCGCGCCTACGTCGAATACCAGCCGCTGGGCGTCGTGGGCGTGATGGCGCCGTGGAACTACCCCATCTCCCTCACACTGGTGCCGCTGGCCACCGCGCTGGCGGCGGGCAACCGCGCCATGCTCAAGCCCTCGGAGTTGACCCCGCGTACCAGCGAGGCGCTGCGGCATATGCTGGCCGAGGCTTTCGCGGAAGATGAGGTGGCCGTAGTGCTGGGTGGCCCCGAGGTCGGCGCCGCGTTCAGCGCACTGCCGTTCGACCACCTGCTGTTCACGGGCAGCACGCAGGTCGGCCGCAAGGTGATGCGCGCCGCCAGCGACAACCTGGTGCCCGTGACTCTGGAACTGGGCGGCAAGAGCCCCGCCATCGTGGCGCGCGGCCATGTCAACGACCGCACGATGCAGGGTCTGGTGTACGGCAAGCTGTCCAACGCCGGCCAGACCTGCGTGGCGCCGGACTACGCCCTGGTGCACGAGGACGACCTGGACACCTTTATCGCCCAATACACCGCCACGGTACATCGCTTCTACCCGGACGGTCCCGCCAGCCGCGACCACACAACCATCGTCAGCGACCGCCACTACGACCGGCTGCGCTGGCTCGTCGATGACGCACGCCGCAATGGCGCGCGTGTGATTGAGGTGGGAGAACGCCCCGCCCACATGCCTGGGCGAGAGCGCACTCTGGTGCCAACGCTCGTCGTCAACGCGGGCGACGAAGCTCCCCTCATGCAGGAGGAAATTTTCGGCCCTATCCTGCCTGTGCGCACCTACGGCACCATCGACGAGGCCATCGCCCATGTGAACGCGCGGCCCCGCCCGCTCGCGCTCTACTACTTCGGTGCCGAGGACGGCGACTGCGCCCGGCTGCTGGCGCGCACCACGTCGGGCAACGTAGGCATCAACAACACCTTGATGCACGTGGCGCAGGACGATCTGCCCTTTGGCGGCGTCGGCCCGAGCGGCATGGGAGCCTACCACGGCATCGAGGGTTTCCGTGCGATGAGCCATGCCAAGGGCGTCTTCGTGCAGGGCCGCTGGAACTTCCCCGGCCTACTGCATGCGCCCTTCGGGAAGCTCGCCGACATGGCCATCTCGCTCACGTTGGGAAGAAACAAGGCGTCATCGCCATGAAGATCAGATATCCATCACCCAAACAGGAGCGACGCAATGAGTGAGCACAATGCCAGCCCCACATCCATGCGCTGGATGATCTATGGTGCGAATGGCTACACCGGGGAACTGATCGCCCGCGAAGCGGCGCGGCGCGGGCTCAAGCCCGTACTGGCGGGCCGCAGGCGCGAAAGCGTCGAGGCGCTGGCACGCACGCTGGGGCTGGAGGCGCGTGCTTTCGGCCTTGATGATGTGGGGCGGTTGACTGAGCAGATCCAGGGCCATGCGCTGGTGCTGAACTGCGCCGGCCCGTTCTCGGCCACCGCCGCGCCGATGATGGAAGCCTGCCTGCGCGCCCGCGCGCATTACCTGGACATCACCGGCGAGATTGCCGTGTTCGAGCACGCGCAGTCGCTCCATGCCCGCGCACGGGACGCCGGCGTGGTGCTGTGCCCTGGCGTGGGCTTCGACGTCATCCCCACCGACTGCGTGGCCGCCGCGCTGAAAGAGGCGCTGCCGGATGCCACGCATCTCGCGCTGGGCTTCGACTCGCGCTCGGGCTTCTCGCCCGGCACCGCCAAGACCTCGGTCGAGGGGCTGGCCCAGGGCGGCAAGGTGCGCCGCGACGGGAAGATCGTCACCGTGCCGCTGGCCTACGAGGTGCGCCGCATCGACTTCGGCGACGGCGAGAAAGACGCGATGACCATCCCCTGGGGCGACGTATCCACCGCGTACCACACCACCGGCATTCCGAACATTCAGGTATTCATTCCAGGCTCGCCCCGCATGATCGCCAGCGCCAGGCGCGCCAACTATGTCCGGCCGCTGCTGGGGTTGTCGTGGGTGCAGAAGCTGATAAAGGCGCACATCGCCAGGACGGTGAAGGGACCCAGCGAGGAAAAGCGCGAGAAGATGCCCACCTTCATCTGGGGCGAGGCCAGCAACGCGCGCGGAGAGAAAAAGACCGCGCGCATCCGCACCGCCAACGGCTATAGCCTGACCATCACCGGCTCGCTGGCCATGGTCGAATACCTGATGACGGCCCGGCCCACTGGCGGCGCCTACACACCGGCCAGGTTGGTGGTCGCCGATCTGGTGACGCACCTGCCCGGATCAGGGCCTCTACAGATCGTCTAGGTGGATGGTCGAATCGACCTGAAGTGACCATCAGGAAAGCGCCGGGAGCTATTTATTCGATAGCTTCCGGCGTCTGCGCGATCAGGTGTTGGCCAGCCCCGAGGCAGGATCGGACGGTGCTCCGCCCCGCCAGTCGCGCGCCGGAGCATCTATTTGCCTAACCACTCCCGCCGTATCAGCTCCAAGCCCTCCCGATAGGTCGTCACCTCGAACTCGGGGAAGCGGCGCTTGAACTTCGTGGAATCGAAAAGGTTGTCCTGCTCGTAGCGGGGCAGCAGCTCCCTGATCTCGCGCACCTGCTTCGAGAACAGCCCGGCCGCGGTCAGCGTCAGCTTGCCGATGACTGCATAGGAAGGCTCGCGCCCGAAGACTTGGCTGGCCACCGCGACGAACTCCTTGTACGTCGGCCGGTCGTCGCAGCACGGCAGATGCCAGATCTGGCCGAAGGCATCGGGTGCATTGCCCAGGGCCGCGAGGGCGCGGCTCGCGTCGGGCGTCCAGATGAGCGTGCGCCGCGTATCGTCGCGCACGGGCACATGCGGCTTCTTGCCAGCCTGGAGTTTTTCGATGACCAGCGCGTTCGTGAAGCTCTGCGTCTTGCCCGGGCCATAGAACTCAGGGGCCCGGCCAATGAGCACGGGGATCTCGCCGCGTGCCATTTCTTCGAGCACCATCGAGGCCATCGCTGCGCGCACCTTGCCCTTGCGACCCACCGGAGCAAAGAGCGTTTCCTCGGTCAGCAGCCGCGCATCCTGCGGATACATGTAGGTGTTGTCGAAATAGGCGAAGCTCGCGCCAACCACGCGGCAGGCATCCAGGGCATTCTTCAGCATTGTGGGGAACTGCGCTTCCCATAGCGCCGTGTCTGGTGGCAGGCCGGCCGTGAAGTAGACAATGCTGCTGCCCTTGACCGCATCCAGGGTCTGCTTCGCATCAAGAAGGTTGGCGGACACCAGACTGTCGGTGTCGTTGACCTTGCGTGGATTGCGGCTTACGAGCCGCACATCGTTCGTGTATTTGCGCTGTAGCTCCCGCGCCAGCTCTACGGCGATCTGGCCGTTCGCCCCCAATATCGTCTGCATTCCGTCCGCCTTCATGAAGTTGCACCTGGTAGTGCGATGGCCTCAAGGTTAACTTTGAAGTAATGTTTAATGTCAAACTCTGTAGTCACTCGGGGCACCTCGATCATGAAAATTGGAGAACTCGCGCAGCGCACGGGCCTGGCGCCTTCGCGCATCCGCTTCTACGAACGCATCGGCCTGCTCAAGGCGGTCGAGCGCCAGGAAAACGGCTACCGCAGCTACCCCGACGACGCGGTATTGGCGCTTAAGCTCATCGCGGCCGGGCAGCGTGCGGGCTTCAGCCTGGATGAGTTGCGCACGTTGCTGCCCAGCGATCTCGCTAGCTGGGATCATGGCACTCTGATCGACACGCTGCGCCGCAAGGTGCAGGACATTGAGGCCCTGCAAGCACAGCTCGCACAAAGCAAGGCCCATCTGGTCGAACTGATGGCGCAGATCGAAGCCAAGCCGCAGGACATGGATTGCGCCGCCAACGCCCGGCGCATTCTGTCGGAAATGCGGTTGGTAGAGGCGGACAGTGCCCCGACCACCAGGAGGGCCCGTCGCCGCCATTAGAGGGGCATCGCACCAAGGTGCATATGCCGCTTGATATTGAAGTTGTATTCAACGTTAGAGTTCATCCACTGGTTCCTTACTGGAAAGGTCTACGAGATGGACAGGTATTTCACACAGGCTTTGTTCGGGCCACACACGATTCGAGGAGGTTACGCGTGACCAAGCGCATACTCCACGTTGTCACCAACGTCGCTCACTACCAAGATCCGACGCAGCCAACCGGCTTGTGGCTATCGGAGCTAACCCATGCGTGGCAGGTCTTCGCCGCCAATGGATACGAGCAGCGCATCGTGAGTCCGCTGGGTGGCCTCTCGCCGCTGGAGCCTCGCTCGCTGAAATGGCCGCTCGCCGATGCGTCCGTGAAGGACTGGCTGGCCGATCCGACGCGGATGGCGCTGCTGTCATCCACCGCGCGACCGGATGAGATCAATCCGGCGGAGTTTGACGCGCGGCGGCATCGTCTCGTCGGTTTGCGATGCGTGTTGAGGAGGCGCTGAGTTGGGACGAATACAGCACCGACCCCAGATTTCGAGCCAAGCAACCTTTTCGCCGAGGAAGCCGAAAACAAAGCTGCGGCGACAACATCTACTTCAGAACTGGACCGAATACGCCATGGCAGCAACGCGATTCGTTCCACAGTCGCGAGGACGGAAGTGCTGCCCCCGGCCATATTGCAAGAGACACGGGCGTCAGCCGGGTACTCATCAGCCGGCAATTTCTTTACGTTGGTGGCAATGGCCCCATGCTCCCAGACCTGCACGACGCCCAAGGGCGCTCACTTTGCAAAACCGGTATCGGGCATTCAAAATTCGATGATCCGGAGCTCATTGCAGCATTTGTGGCTTGGCTCGAAAGCCTCGGAGCCTCCGGTTTTCGGGGAGAGCCGTATGAATGGCTCAGCTTGAGGTAAGAAGTGGAAACGGTGGTGTAGCAATCATCACCAATACCGACTCAAGCTCTAGGAGCGCTCGACTCGCCGAGGCTACGACGTTTTCCGAAAGGTTAGTATCTATCTAGGAGGCAGGGTGGGGTTGGCATCGCACAATGTGGACCATAAGATACGAACGACCGGATTGGACCCGTTAATGAAACAACACCCCTTTGTCGACGCGGTTGCGTCATTACGTTTTGAGAACTGCTTCAATCCGTATATCGACCGTTGTCCAGTGCATGATCGAGCTGATGCACCACGACTTCGGGCTAGGTTGTTGTCGACCATGTTAGAGCAAGCCTCGCATGCACCGGTGGATGCCACCTGGATCGGACGAGATCTCGGCTACCGGGGAGGGCGGCGACTGGTCTGGCTCTGACGGACGACGTACATCTAGAGCACCATGCACAGCGCTGGAGCGTCCCCATCGAGCGTCCGACCAAAGGATCTGCAGTCGCAGAGCGGAC
This sequence comes from Propionivibrio sp., assembly GCF_047602565.1. Lineage (GTDB taxonomy): Bacteria > Pseudomonadota > Gammaproteobacteria > Burkholderiales > Rhodocyclaceae > Propionivibrio. The sequence continues at coordinate 4,667,014 of NZ_JASGGX010000001.1, read as the reverse complement.
GGCGGCTGTAATCTGGGATGTTCTGAGTCAGATTGAAGACCGAATATTTCTGTGGAACGTATTCCCTTTGCATCCACACGAAGTGGACGATCCTTTCTCAAATCGAATGCACAACTCGCGTGAGCGCGAGGCGGGGCTGCAGCTCCTAAAACTGCTGATCGATTTACTACAGCCGCGTCGATTGGTCGCAATCGGCAACGACGCCGCTTTAGCTGCTGTACGCGTCGCTTCGACGGATCTGCCCGTCGTGAAGGTGCGACACCCAAGCTATGGCGGTCAAACAGAATTCCTGCAAAAGGTAGCCTTACTGCATGGGCTACAGCCTAAAACGGCCTCGCTGTTCTGAACGGAGGCACGTCCCGCCTTCAGCGCTGCTTTCGAAGTGGAAGCCGCCATTCCTCGTTACGGTTTAAGCGACCGCTTTGGCCGAGTAGCTCTCGGTCAGAACACGCACTGCATGACCACTCCACCCAGAAACCTGCCGTAGTGACAACAAGACGGTGAATATCGGTTGAGGGTCGGAAGCACGAACTCGCCGGGTTATGAAACTGTCGTTCTTGGCCTTTCGAGGCTGAGCGGCAGACAACGGACGCATCTCTGCTCGATCCAGTGCTCAGGCCAACAGCCGGATTGGCCGAGTTGTAGCCTGCTGTCAGCGTAGAATCGGATCGCATCTTGAAGGAATCGGGAAAGCTTGCGCTGGACGCCGTCCGCTACGTTGCTTCATGACAATCGATAGGTCTGCAGGTGAATGCTCGTCTCGGTGCTGCTGATTCCCCGTACCAAGCGGATTCGTTCGAGTACCTGCGATAGTTCCGACAGGTTGGCGGCGCGCAGTTCGGCGAGCAAGTCCCAACGCCCGTTGGTGTCGTGCAGGCTGGCAACGCCGGGCTCGCCAAGAAGGTTGGAGATGACTGCGCGTGTTTCGTTGCCTTCGACCGCGATGCTCATCCATGCGCGAATTTCATTCGGCTCGGTATCGGGTCGCAGGCGGACTGTGTAACCGACGATGATTCCCGCATCTTCGAGCCGTGTGATGCGGTTGGTGACCGTTCCCCGCGAGACTCCAAGTTTCTGTGCCAGCGTGGCAATGCTGGTGCGGGCATTTTTACGCAGGAACGAGAGTAATTGTTGATCAGTGGCGTCCATATTGTCATTTCGTCAATAATGATTTTCTAAATGATAAATTTTTGGTGAAAAGCAATCAATGTTGACGATTCACATTGCTATGCGGAATTGAGAGACTCAGTGCGAGCCCCCACAGGAGCCGCCGCATCATGAAAATCGAATCCCGCGTCCAAACCCAATTCCTCAGCGCCGAAACCATCGCCCAGTTGGTCAACACGCTGGGTGTCGCAACGTGCCTGCGCGGTGTTGCCGACTACCTCCATGCCGATTACCTGCGCTGGGAGGCGTTCGACAAGTGCGCCCGAATAGCCAGTCATTCGGCCGACGGCGTAATCGAGCTGATGCCGATTTCCGACAGTGCCCACTACGCCTTCAAATACGTGAACGGCCATCCCAAAAACACGACGCTCGGTCTGCCGACGGTCATGGCCTTCGGCGTACTGGCCCGCGTCAACACCGGCGCCCCTGAGTTACTGAGCGAATTGACGCTGACGACGGCGATCCGTACGGCGGCCATGTCGGCGCTCGCGGCACGGACGCTGGCGCGTCCCGCGAGTCGGACCATGGCGCTCATAGGCAACGGCGCGCAAAGCGAATTCCAGGCCCTGGCGTTTCACCATTTGTTGGGCATCGAGGAAATCCGCCTGTTCGACATCGACAGTACGGCGATGGCCAAGCTGGTACGCAACCTGGCGCACACGGACCTGCGTTTGCGCCTGTGCGAAAGTGTGCGCGAAGCGGTACGGGGCGCCGACATCGTCACCACCGTGACGGCCGACAAGACCAGCGCCCGGATCATCATGCCGGACATGCTCGAACCCGGCATGCACATCAATGGCGTCGGCGGCGATTGCCCCGGCAAGACTGAAATGCATCCCGGCGTGCTGAATGGCGCGTCAGTATTCGTCGAATACGAGCCGCAGACGCGCATCGAAGGCGACGTGCAGCAAATGCCGATCGATTTTCCAGTGACCGAACTCTGGCGGGTCCTGGCCGGCAAGGCCGCAGGCCGGACCGACGACCGGCAGGTGACGCTGTTCGATTCGGTCGGCTTCGCGCTCGAAGACTATTCGGCCTTGCGTTACATGCGCGACTCGGCCCGTGCGTTGGGGTTGGGGCAGCCGATCTCGCTGATTCCGGACGTGGCCAACCCCAAGGATTTGTTCAACCTCATTCGCCCGGCACCTGCGCGGAAGGAATCCGCGGCGCAACAGCCGACGATGAATCGCGCTGCTTGAGCTGGGGGGCCGTGCCGCGCGCTTTGCGTCAGCGCCCCGCAGCTTGGTCGGCCCCGGCGTGATCGAGGCGACGAAAGCGAACAGGGTATAAGGCAGCAGCGTCGGTCTGGAACTCGATCGCGTTGGTTCCGCCGTCGAGGATCGCGATCGCTCGAAGGAGCACCACCGCCATAAATTTTTGTGACGCTGTTTGGACGGAAAGTCCTTCGGCCAATCCGGACGTTGGCCTGAGGCGCTGAATCGGGCATTCGCGGCGATGAACTGGCCTCAGCCGGTCAACGTGATTTTTTGCTGAACGGCAGGTGATTAGCGTATTGCCGCCCGATTCTGGCTAAAAATCCGACGTCGGCAAAGGCCGATTTATTCGCGTTAGCGGTCTGGTTAGTTTCGAAGTGGAGCAGCTGTTCAAATGACTGCTCACTGGTGGTGTCGAAAATCCGCTTCTGGCCGTTACGAATAGCTATTCATAACGGCCAACTGCTGCCGCTGAACGATTCTTGAAAGCGAACGGCCGAACGACCGCTTCTGAAACCCGGGGCGATGCCACGGAACAACTGCTCGCATTAAGCGGGCAAAAAAATCCCGGGCCGGTGTGGCTCGGGATAAATCCCATCGTGGAGATGGGTCAGGGAGGGTCAAACATTGCCAGCGGGGGACGCTGAAGCAACGAGTGCAGTCTAGGGCGGCAGCTCGCCCGTGTCTGTATCGGATCGCCATGCTTTGTGTAACGCTGCGTAATGCCGGCCGCCGGAAGCGGCCACTGCCTATTTTCAGAGCAGTCCTGAAATTTTCTTTCCCTTGAATGGGCTGGGCGCGTTTTCCAGTCCTTATCCACAGGCTTGTCCCGGTATTCTGTGGGGCAATTCGTCAGTTTGTCGATAACGGCGGTTTTGGCCAGGGTCCAGATTTTCACGTTTTGTCAAACGAACCCGGTTCCTTGCTGGCAATCTGAAGCTGTATATAATCACAGTATTCAAGGAATCCGCCATGTCCGTTCGCCCCCCGCGTTTCATTTGCCCGTATTGCCATTCCCCGATTGATCCGGGCCGGATGGAAACCGCCCTGAAAGGCGCCGCCGAATACCGCGTCTGCCCGGAATGCGACGTCCCGGTCGCGCTGCAACCGCAGTCCCCCGTTTCACGGGAACGGCCGGCGGAGCCGTGCCGTCCATGAGCGCAGCGGCGGCCGGAATCCCGGCCTACCTCGCCCGCCTCAACGATGCGCAGCGCGCGGCGGCGACTCACGGCATCGGCGAAACGGACGTCTGCGCGCCCCTGCTGATCATCGCCGGCGCCGGCACCGGCAAGACCGACACCCTGGCCCACCGCGTGGCGCATCTGCTGGCCCACGGCGCCGATCCGGACCGGCTCCTGCTGCTCACCTTCTCGCGCCGCGCCGCCGACGAAATGACCCGGCGGGTGCAGCGCATCGCCGGCCAGGTCTCGCCCCGCCACGCCCGGCTGGCGGAGGGCGGTTTCGCCTGGGCCGGCACCTTTCACGGCGTCGGCGCCCGGCTGCTGCGCGACTACGCCGGCCGGATCGGCATCGACCCGGCGTTCACCCTCCACGACCGGGAAGATTCCGCCGACCTGATGAACCTGGTGCGCCACGAGCTGGGCTTCTCCGGCCAGGGCAAGCGCTTTCCGCTCAAAGGCACCTGCCTGGCGATCTATTCCAGCGTGGTGAATACCCAGGCGGATCTGGCGACCGTGCTGCAGACCACCTACCCGTGGTGCAGCGAGTGGGAGGCGCAGCTGAAGCCGCTGTTCCTGGCCTACGTCGAAGCCAAGCAGGCGCAGCGGGTCCTCGACTACGACGATCTGCTCCTCTATTGGACACAGATGGTCGGCGATGCCGAACTGGCCGGGGAACTCGGCCGCCGCTTCCCCCATGTGCTGGTCGACGAATACCAGGACACCAATCCCCTGCAGGCCGCGATCCTCCTGGCCATGAAGCCGGACGGCCGGGGCCTGACCGTGGTCGGCGACGACGCCCAGTCGATCTACCGCTTCCGCGGCGCCACCGTGCGCAACATCCTCGACTACCCGGGGCGCTTCGACCCGCCGGCGCGGGTGATCGCCCTCGAACGCAACTACCGCTCGACGCAGCCCATCCTCGCCGCGGCCAACGCCGTCATCGCCGAGGCCCGGGAACGTTTCACCAAGGACCTGTGGAGCGAACGCGCCGCCGCGCAAAAGCCGGTGCTGGTGACCGTGCGCGACGAGACGGACCAGGCCGCCTGCGTGGCCGGGCACGTCCTCCTGCGACGCGAGCAGGGCGTGGCGCTCAAGGCCCAGGCCGTGCTCTTCCGCTCCGCGTCGCACAGCGTCCGCCTGGAGATCGAGCTGACCCGGCGCAACATCCCGTTCGTGAAGTTCGGCGGCCTCAAGTTCCTGGAGGCCCGGCACGTCAAGGACATCCTGGCCCTGCTGCGCTGGGCGCAGAACCTGCGCGACCGCGTCTCCGGCTTCCGGGCGCTCCAGCTGCTGGCCGGCATCGGCCCGAAGACCGCCAGCCGCGTGCTCGACAACCTGCAGGCAGCGCCGCCGGGCTGCCTGCTGCTGGCCGAACAGCCCGTGCCGGAGAAGGCCCGGGCCGAGTGGCTGGAATTCGTCGCGCTGCTGGACGGGCTGGAGCAGGCCGGCGCCTGGCCGCTGCCCCTGGAGCAGGTGACGCGCTGGTACGACGCGCAGATGGAGCGGCTGTTCGAGGATGCCGAGACGCGCCGCGCCGACGTCCAGCAACTGGCGCGCATCGCGGCCACCTACCCGAGCCGGGAACGCTTCCTCACCGAGCTGACGCTCGACCCGCCGGAGGCGAACGCCAGCGAGGCCGGCGTCCCCTTGCGCGACGAGGACTACCTGATCCTGTCGACCATCCATTCGGCCAAGGGCAAGGAATGGCAGGCGGTGTCGATCCTCAATGTGGTCGATGGCGGCCTGCCCTCCGACCTGGCCACCGGCAGCGAAGAGGAGATCGAGGAAGAACGGCGCCTGCTGTACGTGGCCATGACCCGCGCCAAGGACCATCTCGAACTGCTGGTGCCGCAGCGTTTCTACACCACCGGGCCGACGGGCGGAGGCGACCGGCACGTCTATGCCGGCCGCACGCGCTTCATTCCCAATCGTCTGTTGAAATACTTCGAGGAGCGCAGCTGGCCGCTGCCGGAGCTGCCGGGCTTCGAGGAATGGCAGCGCCGGAATCCAATGGAGCCCGGCCAGCGCCTCGACCTCGCCGCGCGCATGCGGGAAATGTGGAAGTGAATACCTGACCGCAGCGTATCTGAAAATGTTGATCACGCTTGCCGAGCCCCCGCGGGCGATCAGATCGCGCTCAGGTGTTCGTACAGGATGGTCGCCCCGACCGCGAACAGCACGATGCCGCCGAGGAGTTCGGCGCGTTTTCCCACAACTGCGCCAAGGACCCGCCCGAGCATGACGCCCAATGTCACCATCACGAAGGTTGCAACGCCGATGGCCGCGGCCACGGGCACGATGTTCACATCGAGGAAGGCCAGGCCGACCCCGACGGCCATCGCGTCGATACTGGTCGCGAAGCCGGTGATGGCGAGGCGTGCGAAGCTGTGCCGCGTCGGCTTGTCTTGCTCCGCAGCGGGCTCATCGTTTCTGAGCGCAGCCACGACCATGTGAATGCCAAGCGCGCCGAGCAGGACAAACGCGATCCAGTGATCCCATGCCTTCAGGGTATTGACGGCGGCCAGGCCCAGCGCCCAACCCGCGAGCGGGGTGATCGCTTCGATGACCCCGAAGATTGCACCGGTGCGGAGCGCCTCGCTCCAACGAGGCTTCCGAAGTGCGGTCCCTTTGCCAACGGCTGCTGCGAAGGCGTCCGTGGACATCGCCATGGCGAGTGCGGCGGTGGAGATGAAGTTCATGAGGTAATCCACGGTCGGGCATGAGCACAACGACACGCCAACATAGCCCGACCTGTCGTCGTGCTGGCGCATCGTTGGTCTCGCCAACCGGATCGGCTACCCGCGCCATGAGCCGCAGGACGGCTCAAGTGTGTTGACGCGGACGCTTCCAAACGTTGGAAGCAGGCTACTCCCCAAGAGAAGACGTGATGCTACCAGACCGCCCACCTCGAAGGAAGTCGCAGGGATTGCCGCTCTCGGCCGTGGCAACCGTCTGTGCACAGGTCAGGCTGAGCCCGCACGAGAACGAAAAGCGAACACGGCCTCCCGGCATGGAGGGGCAACAGACCGAAGTCCGCGCCGGATCGCCACCCGTCGAGAAATCGGTGCCGGGGCGATCCCCATTCTTTGCGGCCTGCCACGATCTTCTGCCCCGCTCCGGACATTGGCCCGGAGCCACGGCAGGTGCTACCGAGGCCGCTTCACCAGCACCGGCTCGCTGCGGTAGCGGTCGGGGAACAGTCGCTTGAGGTGTTCCACCTTGGGTAGATCGTTCACGACGATGTAGGGGTAGCGCGGGTTCTCGGTCATGAAATCCTGGTGGTAGACCTCCGCCGGGAAGAAGCTGGGTTTGTCTTCCAGGCGTGTCACGATGGGCTTGCCGAACAAGCGCGTGGCATCGAGCTGCGTCACGTAGGCTTGCGCCACCTTCAGTTGCGCCGGGCTGGTGGCGAAGATGGCCGAGCGGTACTGCGGGCCCATGTCCGGCCCCTGGCGGTTCAACTGCGTCGGGTCGTGCGCGACGGAGAAGAAGATCTGCAGCAAGGTGCCGTAGCTCACCTGCGCAGGGTCGTAGGTGATCTCCACCGACTCCGCGTGTCCCGTGCGGCCGCTGCTGACCGCTTCATAGGACGCCGTGGAGGCCGTGCCGCCGCTGTAGCCCGAGACGGCGCGCTGGACGCCCTTGACGTGCTGGAAGACGCCCTGCACGCCCCAGAAACAGCCGCCGGCAAAGATGGCCTTCTCCACGCCCTGGCCGGAGGGCGGCAGGTCCTGCGCGGGAGGCGGAATCCGCACCGCCTCGTCCGCGGCCGAGCGCGCGGCAGTCTGCCAGAGCAATCCTCCGCCCAGGAGGATCGAGCCGCCGGCCAGAACCTGAAGGAGCCGGCGTCGGCGAAGCATGTTCGAAGGGTTTGCGTATGCATTCATGTCGTACCGTCCTGTGCAAGAAAAGAGCGGGGGCCCGGCGAGCGCTGATGGCGTGGTTCATCCGAAGGTGAAGGCATAGGCCGAGACGTTCGGATCCAGAAACTCGATGCTGAAGGTGCGCTCGGTGATGTCGCCTCGCTGCCGGATCAACTGGTAAAGGCGCTGCTCCGCCACGGTGCCGCTGCCATCCGCCGCGACATCCATGCCGCGGGCTTCGCCCGGCGCCCGACCATCGATGCTGACCTTGAAGCGCACCGGCCGGCCATCGGGCCCCGGACCCAGCACCAGATGCAGGTCGCGCGCGTGGAAGCGGTAGACGATGCGCCCGGAGGAAGCAGCCAGCGTGGCGCTCTCGGCGTTCACATTCCAGCGGCCCGCCAGACCCCAGGCATTGAGCGGCAGGCGCGCCGGGGCCGCGTAGGCCACCGCCTGGTCATGCACGGCCTTGGGCGTGGAGGCGAAGTTCTCGCCGCGCGCGTATCCGAGGTAGGTTTCCGGCGAGCGGACCGAGTCCAGGTCGGCAGCCTGCTGGATGCCTCCGGCGTTCACTTCCGCCAGCCCCTGCGCCACTTGCACGGCGCCGGCCTCCTGCAGCAGTTGCTGGATCACCCGTTCCGACTCGGCGTAGTTGCCTTCACCGAAATGGTGGTGGCGCAGGCGGCCCCGGGCATCGATGAAATAGTGCGCGGGCCAGTACTGGTTGTTGAAGGCACGCCAGATCGCATATTGCATGGCCGGGGGATTGCCCTGCTCGACATTCCGGGCCAAGGGGCGTGCTTCAGGTTCTCGCTACCGGTGTGGGCTGAACGCAATCCTGCGCGGCAGGCGTGAAGACGCTGGGGCGTGCGCAGCCTTCGTGGTTGAGTGCTGCGTTCTCGGGATGGGTGGGAAAGAGCCTGTTCTGTTTTCAATGTCTGCCGCTGGAAAGCCCCGGATTGTCAACGAGAGTCGCCAGCGACGAAGCCTATTTTCATAATCGGGCTTCATCATGAGCTGATCTACCAGACGTGCGACGCAAGCTACACAAGCTGGCGCAGCGGACAACGGCCAGGCGCGAGGTGGATCACGGCCAGTTGGAGGATGTATTGGCGCGGTGGTTCGGCAGCCGATAAATTCGATCACTTACAGTGATCTTTTTGCGATAACAGTAAACCGACCCCCACCCATCGGCAGCGCGCCCAAGAAAGGGCTTCATACCATTTCCCCTCACACAACCGCACTTAGCGCCGGCAACCGCAGTCCAGCTGTACGCAGAAAACCAGACGAGCTCTGGCAACCAGGCCTGACTGCGGGCATGCGGGTGCCGCGCATTTTTTTTACCTTTCTCGCAATATCCGCTCCTGTCGTTCGTCTACACAGGCATGGATACATCGTTTCCCCTTCCTGCGCCTTACGAAAAGACCATCCTGATGGCCGAGCGGAACAGACGTCTGACTGAAACCGTTGCCCGTGAAAGCGGACGGCTGGGGAGCTTCATTCGTCAGCGTGTCTCCGACCCGGGAGAGGCGGAGGACATACTGCAGGATGTTTTTTTCGAACTGGTCGAAGCCTGGCGCTTGCCGGAACCGATCGAGCAGGTCGGCGCTTGGCTGTTTCGGGTGGCGCGCAATCGTATCGTTGACCGCTTCCGCAAGCGGCGCGAGGAGGCCTTGCCGTCCGCTGGCCCAGAGGAAAGCGACGACACGACTCATTGGCTGGAGAACGCCATGCCGGCCAGTGATGGTGGCCCCGAGGCGGCGTACCGGCGTCGTCTGTGGCTGGATGCCATCGCACAAGCTCTCGACGAGTTGCCCCCCGGGCCGCGTGACGTATTCATCGCCCATGAGCTGGAGGGGCGCAGCTTCAACGAAATGGCGGCGGCAAGCGGCACGCCCCTGAACACCCTGCTCGGTTGGAAGCGGCAAGCGGTTCTGCACCTGCGCGATCGCCTTCGACCCCTCTACGACGAACACTCCGACGAACAATCTTGAACAAGGAATGACCATGATGAAATGCTCCAGCGACAATTCCGGCTGCACTTCGCGCTGCATCAAGATCGGCCTGCTGGCCGTGGCCGGCCTCGCCGTCGTCGCCTGGGCCGTCATGCTGTTGTGGAACGGCCTGCTGCCCGACCTGTTTTCCGGCGTCCGCCCCATCGGATACTGGCAGGCGCTTGGCGTACTGGTGCTCAGCCGGATTCTTTTCGGCGGCCTGCGCGGCGGCTTCCACAGCCATTGGCGCGAGCGCCGGGCCTACTGGGAAAGCATGACGCCGGAAGAGCGCCAACAGCTCAAGGGGCGCTTCCACAGCCGCTGGGGCAGCTGCTGTTCTTCGCGTAAAGCCGAAGGGGCGGGGACCCGTGGCGACGCGGACGACAAGCCGTCCGGCAGCGCCTGAGCGACGATGTTGCCGCGCCCGGTTGCGGCCGGGCCGACACGGCTGGATTGAACCGCCACGAGACCAAGGCGTCAATGAAGCAGCACTCCAACCCCGGGCCTTTGCCGTGCGTTCGCACGGGCAACGCCTGTACAAACGCCCCTATATCCATGACCCGAGCCGTACATCAATCATCGACGAGCCATGCTGCGCTGCCGGGTCGCCTGCGCCGTGCCCTATGGCGTTTTCTGCCGCTGATCGGCGGCCTGCATGCTTATATCGGCTGGCGCCTGTTGCCAGCCCTGGACCTCGATGCGACCGGCTTGGCGCTGGTGATTGGCGGGCTTGTTGTTTCTACCTGCCTGGTGCCGCTTGGCTTACTGGGACGCTTCGTCGTGACCAGCCAGACACTGGCCGACCGACTGAGTTGGCTGAGTGGTCTGGCGATGGGGGCGTTTTCCTCGGTGCTGGTGTTGACTGTGCTGCGGGATGTCGTTCGGCTGTTCGCGGATGCGTCGTTGCTGAACAAGCCAACGGCCGTTGCCGTCCTTGGACTGGCGGGCCTGTTCACGCTGGTCGGTTACGTCAATGCCCGGCGGGTGGCCCGCGTCGTCAATGTGGATATCCCGCTGGCCAATCTGCCGAAAGAGTTGGCAGGACTCACCGTTGTCCAACTCAGCGACATTCACGTTGGGCCGACGATCAAGCGCGACTACGTCCAGGCCATCGTCGACCGCGTCAATCAGCTCGATGCCGATCTGGTCGTCATTACTGGCGACGTGGTCGATGGCGGCGTCGAACAGTTGCGCGACGATACCGCGCCGCTTGGCGGTCTGCGCAGCCGGCATGGCAGCTACGTGGTGACCGGCAACCATGAATACTATTCCGGTGCGGCGGCCTGGATGCGCGAGTTCGAACGCATTGGACTGCGTGGGCTGCACAACCGCCACGTCGTCATCCACCACCATGGCGCCCGCTTCGTTCTGGCCGGAGTGACCGATTTTTCGGCGGGCGCGTTCGATCCAGCCCAGGCCAGCGATCCGCAGGCCGCGTTGGCGGGTAGTCCGCCCGACCTGCTGCGCATCCTTCTCGCTCACCAACCCCGCTCGGCGAGCGTCGCCGAAACCGCCGGCTTCGACCTCCAGCTTTCCGGCCATACCCACGGCGGCCAGTTCTGGCCGTGGAATTTTTTCGTGCCGTTGCAGCAGCCATTTACCGCCGGCTTGCACCGGCTCGGTCGGCTGACGGTTTACACCAGTCGAGGTACCGGCTACTGGGGACCACCTAAACGCTTCGGCGCGCCCTCGGAAATTACTGTATTACGCTTAACCAGGGCTTGACTTGATGACGCCGGCCTATGCCGATCCGCTTCCTCAATTTGGTTTCTTGGCCCTGTACTTCTTGAACACCGTCCGCGCGTCTTCGTGCGCGCGGTCCAGGGTACAGATCGATGGGTCATCGTCGTGGCCGCTGAAGTAGTCGTCCGCCTGAGCACGCATCACCAGTTCGATAGCGTCTTGATCCGCAAGCGCGTATTTTTCGGTGATAAGTGTGGTCACCTCGTCGAGGTGTTCTTCATAGGTCATAGATTTCGCTTCTGGGCTGCGTCCAGCCTCCCTGTGCCCGCAGAACACAGGGCAAAGCATGCAGACGAGATAAACACGCGAGTGGTATTTGGCCGCATCCAGATCTTCGACTGCTGGAAGCAGGTTTTGGCAAGAGCAGGAACACTCACAAGCGAGAAGCAGAACCGGCTTTCACAAAGCCGGGCTGAGGACCGGGACCGATATATTCTCCGGCAGCAGCTTCGGTACATGGATCCGCCCGTCAATCCAGGCATCGACCATGTCCGCCCACTCCTGCAGCATGTGGCGCCGCTGCTCGGCGTACTCGGCCTTGTTGTAGACCGAGCGCGAGGAGCGCCCTTCCTCGTGCGCCAAGCACTTTTCGATCCAGTCGCCGTTGAAGCCCACCTCGTTGAGCAGCGTCGAACCGGTGCGGCGCAAGTCATGCACCGTGAAAGGCTCCAGCGGCAGGCCCGCGGCCTTGGCCCGCTCGACGATGAGCTGGGTGACGCGGTTCAGGGTCGCATGCGACATGCAACGCGTCGGCTCGTAACGCGAGGGCAGTACGAACTTCGAGCCAGCCGCACAAGTGTGCAGCGCCACCAGAATGTCCAGGACCTGCCGCGACAGATAAACCACGTGCGGGTTGCGCCCCTTCATGCGCTGCTTCGGGATCGTCCAGGTGGCGTTTTCGAAGTCGATCTCGCTCCAGGTGGCCTCGATCAATTCGCTCTTGCGCACCAGAGTCAGCAGCACCATGCGCAGGGCCAGGCGGATCGTCGGATAGGTCGCGATGGAGTCCAACTGATGGAACGCCAGCCGGATCTCGGTGGGCGACAGCGCCCGGTCTTTAGGCACAAAGGTCGCGATCGAAGCGGCCGCCACATCGCTGGCCGGGTTGTCCACCTTCTCGCCGTGCAGGATGGCGAACGCGTAAACCTGCTTCACGATGTCGCGGACATGCACCGCGGTGGCGGGCGCGCCACGCGCCTTCACCTTGCTGCACAAGGCACGCAGGTCATCGGCGGTGATTTCGTTGAGCAGCCGGTTCTGAAACACCGGCAGGATGTCCCGATCGATGACGTGCTTGCGCATCGCGCGCGTGCTGTCAGCCATCCGGGCGTCCGCCAGCCATTTGAGGGCGACGTCGCCGAAGTTCTTGGCCGCGGTCAGCCGGCGCTTCTCACGCTGCTTTTCCAGTGCCGGGGAACGGCCAGCAGCGACGGCCTTCTTGGCGTCGAGCAGCTTTTCGCGGGCCAGCGCCAGCGAGATGCCGCCAGGACCATAGCGGCCGATGGTCAGGGTCTCACGGCGCCCGTTGAGACGGTAATCGTAGCGGAAGGTGACGGTACCGGCGGCCGATACCGTCACGTACATCCCATCCCGATCAGAAACCTTATAAGTCATTGACTTAGGCTTCAGATTACACAGTGCAGTGTCGGTAAGCATCGAGGTTTTTCCTCCTGTTCGTGACGGCTTTTACCGTCAGGGGCCAGGAGACCCGTTGATGCCCGGAAAGCCGCATGAAACAAGCTTTCCAGAGGAACTTTTTACCGTCAAAGACCGGTTTGGTCTCAATAGTAAACGGGAGGGTCTTAATCCGGTCTCCGGTTCTTACCGTCACTTCTACCGCCAACCTGTTTCGCTAGCCGGCGATAGCCACCGATAGCCAACGAAACGTGTTTCTTTTTAAATCAACACGTTAAGTTAGTTTTTCGATAGCTGGCGATAGTCCCCGAAGGACGTTCTGTCACTCCCACTCGATTATTCACTGGACCGCCACACGCTTGTGTTCCTAGGGTTGTAGCGTTCCATAAAATCCTTCATACCGTCAGAGATACCGTCAAAACCAGTGGGCCAGAGTGGGACGACATGATACGCCTAGATGGTGAAGACATCAGCATCTGATACACCACCCACACTTACCTATGCCCACACATCAAATGATGCCATAGCTTCCTTCGGTATCTACTACCAACGGGAAAATGGGAGGCCAGTGACGGATATCCAGCATTAGTAGCCTTGCTACAACAGGATAGATTCAGCCCCCTGACGCATCACAATACGAGAGTCAGTTCTCCAAGGCTAAACGCGCAAGCTTCTCAAGTACGCTCATCTTTGAATTGTCTCCCCCAACAAGCACACCATTGGTCATGGTGTGCAAGTACAACTGCACCAGAGGCAGATCCAGCAGACCATCCTTGCTGGCAGTACCGTCAGCGCCATAGTGCATTACGTCTCGCATGCCGGAAAGCGCGTCCCCGGAGCCGTTAATACCGCCTTCCGGCGGTACAAATAGCCGCACCCACGAACCACAGTCCTGCACAGGCATCTTCAGCCCAATTCGCTCGCCATGCTTCACATGTTCCGGTCTGAACATCGAGATGTAGTACGGCAATAGGTTGAAGTCGCGGCTCTTGGAAAGGAGCCGGCCCTCGCCGCCCTCCTCTTTCTGTACAGCCTGGTGCTCGTCCTGTACAGCGATGGCTGCTTCGATGCCTGGATAGGCGTCATTGAGGATGATTTTGGGCACGAACGTGCCGGCCCAGACGGTGAACCTGTCGCCAGTTCTGGCATCGACGACCCAGAACTGCCCGTCCCGAATCCAGCTCTTGCCGCTCTCTTGCAGGAAAGGAAACTCTGCTATGAACTCCAGCAGCGCGCCAGGCTTCCCCCATGGGGTGCGGCGAGTCCGCGTAACGCACACCGCACAGCCCTCGATCATCACGTTGACAGCCGCTACCATCTGTTCCGGTGCCTGTCGGCCAGATAGCTTGATGCGTCTAGTTGCGAGAAGTGTTAGCTGCCGTGGGACAGCGTCGGGCATCGATGGGACCATAACTGGCTTTTTGCCCAGCAAAACCTCCTTGAGCGAGAGCTCGACGAGACATCGCTTGAGAGCTTCCTGTAGTTGCCGGGCGTCAGAGTCCTTCGCCTTGCCCGGTCGGAGCGCTGCAAGCGCTCTGGGGCCGTAGTTGAGGCCCTGTGCGGTTACTTGGAAGATCGCTTTGGCAAGCAGGTTGTGAAACTTCGCTTCCGTGTACGGGTCCGCCCTTCCCTCGCCCTTGGCCAGTGCCGTATATGCAACCTCAGGCCGCACCGGCTGCTTGTCGCTGCCCGGACCACCCTTAGTGAGGCGAATACTCCCCGATTCCTCATCGCCCTCGCCGTTCAAGAAAAGGTAGTTCAGGCCACCATCGAGCTGAACGGGTACGCTATCCGCTACCCGCACATCCGGGGCTAGAAAATGCGTCTTCTTGTTACCCGCAACGTGATAGTCCGGCAAGTACTCGGGGAACCTCGCCAATGGAGCGATGGCATCGTGGTCCATTGCTTCCGCCGTGGTGTTCACCACGACCAAAGGACGCTGCAGGTTCGCCAGCGGCTCGAGGGGAATGTACGCGTTGTCTACGTAGTGAGTCGCAACGAAGGTTTCGCATGCGAAATCAATATCGGCCCTGACGAACAAGCGAGCTGCGAATTCTGTGAGCACGTTGAGGTAGTACAGCCGGGTGCGCCTGATTTTCTCGCGGTCGAGGCTCAGGCCCTCCATCGGGTTCTTACGTGCGTCAACCTCGAAAAAATCGTCCGGGACAATGCGGGTCACCCCTATAAGGTAGCCTTCGCCTGCCGAGGCGAGACGCGTTGCCGCGGCAGTCTCGGAGTCCGCAGAAGCCTTGCGAGCAAACCGTTTTGACTTGACGTCACATAGCACGAGGCCGTGCTTCATGTTGACCTCGAACTCGGCTTCCGCTAACTGGAGGTACTTCTTCGATGCTTGGCTGACGCTACCCAGGTACACACTTGGCCCAAAGCCGCCTCGAATGAACGTGTCCTCCTCGAAGGCCGCGGATTCGATCAACTCCTTCATCAGCATGAGCTCAATGAACTTGGCCGGCTGCGCGGCCACCGCGGCCAGCATCGACGGAACATCAAGCTTCGGGCGTGGGCCGAGGTACCAGGCATCTTTGCCGGCCATCGTAAACGACAATTTCGAAGCAGCCTCTCCGTCTAGGTCAAGCGCCTTGGCGATTTCGGCTCGCACAAGCTTGGCTCTTTCCCGGAAAAACCCCGCGCCGCGAGAAGCCCCTTCTTCCCCCTTGGGCATCGCCACAGGGATGGGCACAAGCAGACTACCTTGGCCAGCCTGCCACTGGGCCAGATGCTGCGCTGCCTCTGCCACCGAGCAATTGAATCTGAGCGCGTTCAGCCGCGCATGCGCTGTGACCTGGGGGTCAAGTGTTTGGATTGACATTATTTTCCAAGAATGGCGTCGCGTAGGTTCGCATTGGGCATCCACCCGGCTTCACCGGTGTTCTGCACGTACATGGCCATGAAGCGAATGGTGCCCTGCGGCGGGCGAGTCACTGCAAATTTGTGGGCGCCCTGCAAGTTGACGTACAGCGTGTGAACGATTGCCTCTGGTAGCAGCTCGCGAAGCTTGGCGTGCTTCTTCTCCGCGGTCTCCTGCAGCTGCTGCTTTTTGAGGCTATCGGTGTTCCGGGTCCAATTCTTCAAGTCCACTGCTACCCACACATCCGGAGCGGGCCGCAGGTAGTAGTCAAAGAGCTGGTAGAGGTCGGCATAGAGGGGGTGAAGTTCCGGTCGGATATATTCAACCGGACCGCTTCCTAACTGCAGGTCCTTGGCCCAAACGTTGAACTGCTCGCCAACATACTGTTCGAACTCAAGCTCCGCGATGTAGCCCTTCATAATTTCAGTCACAAACCAAGGCTGCGGCAGCAGTCGCTTGGTCTTGTCTACCAGACGGAAGCCTCGCCACTCCCTCAGGAGACGTTGTGTTCTTTCCGAGAGGCGCGACACTAGGCTGTCGGGCGCCACCATGCCCGTCCAATCGAACGCTTCCGTTCCGTCGTCAGCATCCGTAATCACTAGATCAGACATGCCAGCCATGGAGAACAGCCTGGTGTAGACGTCGGCACCAGCTGGCACTTCCACGAAGCAACCGTCTAAGTAAGCCTCGGGGACTCCGCTGGCCCGCAGGTCCTCCAGGTACTTAACCGGATCGCTAAACATAGTGGAGCGGAACAGCAACTCCCACGTCGTACGGGCTGCCAGGTCAGACCGGAAGCGAGCTGGCATCGAACTGGTGAACTCCCTAAACGCCACCGCCTTCTGCAAACTCTCAATGTGATGGTTCTCCCGTTCGGCAACTGACGCAAAAATACCTGTCTTGCGATGATGCAAGGCCAGCCGTTCCAAGACGGCGCGTTGCGCCGGAGAAGCACGTTTGCGCAGTTCGGGTGCGTGCCTCAGGCCCAGGTGAACCATCCGAGCAGCCTCCGAGCTGACATAGAGGTGTTGGCACAGCATCTTCTCTTTGGGTCTGCGCTCGCCGCGGCCGAGGGCTTGGAACACCGTCCGAGTGATGTCGATGACGTGTTCCTTGCGCAGACGTTTCCAGCGGTTACGCGAATACTCGAACAGCAGATCGCCCTTGGACATGGCCGCCCACTCTGGAACGTCATCCCTCAGTACCTGCGCAAAGCTTTGGAACATCTCCATCGAGAAGCCGCTTGAGCCAGACCGAGTATGCCGAGT
Organism: Propionivibrio sp.; assembly: GCF_047602565.1. GTDB lineage: Bacteria > Pseudomonadota > Gammaproteobacteria > Burkholderiales > Rhodocyclaceae > Propionivibrio. The sequence goes on along the minus strand of NZ_JASGGX010000001.1, from coordinate 4,650,083 downwards.
GTAGTACGGGTCATTGAGGAGGCAGAACAGTTCGAAATCGCGCTCAGTTCCGTGCTGCTTGGTCAGGAAGTTGATACCGCGAGAGGCCGACGCGTATGCCGTCCAAAGCAGTACCTTCTTGCGGCTGATATCCAGCGCATCCTCCAATTCCTTATTGAACTGCCCCTTGTCGTCGTCCTCTTCAGTTGCGCCTGTTTTGGTGCGGTCCTTTTTTCGGAAGCGTTCCGCCGAGTACAGAACGATATGAATTTCTTCGGTCTCCCCAAAATCGTGATAAGTCGGTACAGCCCGCGGCTTCACCACGAAGTAGTCGCCCGTAGTGTCTTTCTGCGTGACTAGCCCCAGCGAAGAGTTGGCCAAGCGAATCAGGCATTTCTTCACATGTTGGGTGGTCTGGCACAGAACGAGGCCCGAGCGAATGCTAGTTGCCATAAGTTTGTCCAGGCTGGCGACCAGGCCCTGCAGTTCGTGCCGTTTGTGTCTGTTCAACGGCCCGTAGCCGGATTCGCCCTTCTTTGGGCGAGCATCATCAAACAGCTGGTACAACCCTTTGAATGCCGTCGAAGTCTCGAACGTGGGTGCTGGGTCTTCGTCGTCGAGGATGACGACCTTCCGCTCCCGCTTCTTCAGGAACTCCAGTGCCTGGGCGCCAACCACCTCCAGTTCGTCGTCTCCCATCTCTGAGAAATGGCCACCGCGCTCTTCCAAATAGCGGCGTAGGTGTTTCGTGTTGAAGGCACCCGACGAGGCGGAATCCAAACCGCCAGTGGCGCTCATCAGGTACACGCCGTTCGTTCGTCCGAGGGCTCGAACAATGTCCTCCTCGGGTGTGGCACGTAGGGAGGTAATGGTCAGGGTGAGGCAGATGTCCGCCTCCTTGTTGTACTCCTCGGCCTGGTTGCGGCTCTCCTCCAGCGTCACAACGGACTTGGTGTGTTCGAACAAAAACGAATCCGTGAGCAATTCCTTATCGCTCACCTCGGTCTCCAGCCCCTCGGAAGCTGTCTTGCCGTCGAAAAGCCGGCGTACATCGGAACGGAACCTGTCCAGGCTGGGGTAGCGTTCTTGGTCCACCTTGGACATCTCGATGGCATCCTCTCCACTGGTCACCGCCAAAACGCGCGCCATAAAGATCACCAAGCGAAGGTAGTCGTACAGGCTATACGCCCCTTCGGGGATGTTGCCATCGTGGTACAGCAAGCGGATGGTCTGATGCGCCGTGTCTTTCATGAGCTGAACCTGGCGCAGGAACTCGGTATCCATCACGCTGGCCGACTCGGTGAAAAAGGTTTGTCCGGGCTGGTCCAAGACCTCGCCGTACGTCGAACGACTCATGGTGAAGAATTTCTTATTCACTACGAGGTCGTGCAAATTCACGAAAACGTCGTAATCGGTGCCCTGACCAGGCCGCCTGATATCCTGCACGTATGAGCGAATCCGCTGGAGGACCCGTGCCTTTTGACGAAACCGCTTGAAGTCAGCATGGGCGTCATTACGCTCATGAAGCTGCGTGAGAACCTCGAGCAACTCCTCGTCGGAAAAATGATTCGCGGCTTTCGGAGACAGTTCGATTAGCTTTGTACGCAAAAGCTCAACCCTGCGCTGCGGCAGGATGAACGATGCCTTCGTACGTTCGACCTCCAACTTGAACTCATCTTCCAGACCTTTGCTGATACAAGCGAAGTCCTCCAGATGGTTGTATACCTTGTACGCCAGCTCCCGCCGCGGGCCAGACAGCTCAAGGCGCTCGAAAGCCATCGGCCACTTCAGGTCGAAGTATTGGAAAAACTCCGTGATGACCAGGTTCAGGTCATTCCGGCCGCCGGAGTTCACCACCGACTTGCGCTGTTCGAACAAATACCAGTAGGAGTCTTCCTCCTCATCGACGAACGTAACGACGCGAGCAGAATCTGGACACCGGGACACCAGCAGACCAAGGGCACTCCCGTCTTGATTGAGCTCCTCCAGGAACAGCGGCAGGCTTTCCCAGTCGTGCTGTTTGAAGCCACCCTTTCCATCAGCCGCAAAGACCTTGTGTGCCACCTGCGCCTTGGAAGCCGTACTGACAACGATGCCTGGCGCATCAAGAAAGGCCTGGAGCGGGTGAAGGCGTCTCACGAGTTCCGCAACCTCTCGAGCCTGCATATGCCGATCTTCGTCACGATCGGCGGACCGGCTTTCTACATCCAACTGAATCAGCTTCCAGACGAACCTGTCGGCGAGACTGCGGGCTTGTCTTGCCGACTTCAAATACGCCGCTCTTGTATCCTCGTAAGTATCGTCTGCAGTGGACATTCCGAGAAAGTTGGACTGTTCGCACGAAGCCGCTTTGGCGCGCAGTTCCTGAATGCGGCTGCGGATGCTTTTCTCGGTGTCCGCGTGTTTGGGCGAGCGCTCCATCTTCGTGACAACTTGGGGGTGGCGCTCCAACCAGTGCACCAGCGCCAGACAAGCGCTGAAAAAGGTACGGTCGTTAACGTGGTAATCAATCGAGTACAGCCGATAGACCGGGATATCCGCACCATACTCGAGCACCGCTCGTGCAAGATCGTCGGCATAGTTCCTGGCCTGCTCATGCTTACGTACTTCACCGCTAAACTGAGAGACCAGCGATTGCAGTGGAGCAATGAAGACGGGGATGACGTCACATTTGAGGAACAACTCGATGCTGAAGGCTGCGGCGTTGTAAGTCTTTCCGATGCCCGTGTACCAGTTCAAGAGTTTGATGAACGGCCGGTCATTCGAGCGCAAATAGGGTTCCTTGAAGCCCTTGAGAAAAATCTCTGTCGCGGTCCGGGATGGTTTTTGGGTCATTCGCCCGCCCGCGCGAATACGTCGAACGAATCCCAAGAGGAATCCTGCAGTTCCAGCAAATGGGGCAACGACGTTCTTATTGCAACTCTCCCCAGCACTAATGACCAAGCGTTGGCTCTGGGAGCTTCGCAAAGCAGGCTTATAGTGAAAAGGAGATTCATCGTTTCAGAAGCATACATTACCAGCATAAACTCGTCAACGGAAGCACGGAGTTCCGTTACACCGTTGCGTAAACCAGGCACAGAAGCTTCCGCTCTATCAACAAGTCCCCGCACGGGATGGCGCGAGCGGCAGCATCGCTGAGTGCCCTGAAGCAACGGTCCAATGATTTGAAATGTCAGTGTTCACAGGATTGAACTGCCCCCCCCTCATCAAAGGCGCATTGGCGGCTTTGCACACAGACCAAACGACGATCAGTCCAGAATCGGCCAACTTGACGCCAACCTTAAAACCTGATTTCATGATCGCGCGGTTCAGCCGAACCGTGGGTGAGTTGCTCCCGTCAGCGCACGCACCGGACACCGTCCGGCCTGGCAAAACCAGCCTGCTTTACCCACTCCTCTTCGCCGGCTTGATATGACCTCCGGGAAAGCCGAACAACGCGTGCCGTTCGTTACCGAGCTTTCCCTCATGGAGATTTGTCATGTCCTCCCAATTCTCGGCCAATTCGTCGAACCACGTCCCCTTGTCTGTCGAGGCCAGTGCCGCAGCACTATGGACTTTCATCAAGGCTCGTTCTCCGCACTTCACCTTCGAGTCCGCAGTCGATCTGTTTCAGGAACTGAATCCCTCCTCGGATGAGGATCACAAGCAGCTTGCCCGACGCCTGGCTCAAGCACTTACGGCCCGCGGCATCAAAATCAAGCACTCGAACGCCCTACAGGCCATCGCCCGCTTGAGCGGTAATGGCAGCTGGCATACCTGCGACCAGCCAACCATTTCCAGACTGCGCTTCTTTGCATTCGATACCGATCAAACGCAGGAATCCAAGTTTGCGTCCTGGAACGAGTTGTCCGCCGCACTTCGAACATGGACCGACCGACTCTAGGCTCGCGGACAAATTCCTCTCGGTGTCCTGACCCTGAACTTCAGTGGCAAAGTATTGACCTTGTCGACGCCGGTACCGAACAAGGATGAGGAATCAGGACGGATAGGTAACGATGCTTGGCCCCTCGGTGTCATCACCTCGCTTTCCGAAGACGATGATTGGCTGACAGGTTCCGCAGTCGCCCTTGAGAAACTGAGGCGCCATCTCGAAGAAAACGGTCTTGCCGTGGTGGACGGATGTGCTGTTCTTTACCTCTGCGCGAATTCCCATGATCGGCCGGGCAGCATCAATGCCGTCACGGTGGCCGATGTACCGAATTCCGAATTGGTATTGCTGCGCGAAGATCATGAAGATGACCCGCAGAGTGGCTACGAAATCGCCCGTGGCGATGAATTGACCTGCTGGCATCAACTCGAGTTGTCGCTGCGCGATGATCGAACCTGTGTCATGCCATCGATCAGCATTACCACTCCAACCGAAGGTGGCGGCGCCTGGTTCGTCAACGGCATCCGACATGTGTGGGCGGTCGAAACGATCAAGCCCAACGAATACGTACCAGGCCGCGTATTCCGCCAAATCGGCATCAACGACTGCGAACGGCTGCTACGCCGCTACAAGCTCGCGAAGCGAATCCACGCCAGCGGTTTTCTCCATCATGACTTGAACAAGCGGATCGAGTACCTGACAGGTCTTCCGCAAACCTACCGCGTTGACCTGCATCGGGTCTTGCACCTGCTCAACCGGGCTGGACTCACCTGGGAAGCCTACCTCGAACGTTTCGAACAAGCGCCGCAGCCGATGCAGTCGCAGTTGCCGGCGGGTTTCGTTTTCGAATTGTTGAAAAACCTACAGGCTGATAAGCCCAACGACCTTTTCGCGAGGCCCAATCTTTCGGAGATGGTGCGCGTCGATGACGACAGCTTGCTGCGCAGCCTGATGCCGCGAATCAGTTCGGTCCGGTACGTCCGCCCCGAGTTCGTTGACGACGAGACCGCCAAGGCGTTACGCGAGGCGGTTGACACGTTTGCGAGTGCGCTACACATGCACCAGTTGATTGCCAGCAATGGGCTGACCATGGAGCATGAACTCCCCTATCTGGTATATGCCAGTGACGCCGAAGAGTTCCGCACTTCAGTCAACACCTTGGGTTTGGTGATGCATGTCGCCGTGATGCCACATCTTTTCCCCATTCCGGAACAATTTACGAAGGAATCCGCCATCGAAGCCTGGCCGTGGGCTTTTGGGCATGTGCTGTACGCTCGCTTTTCGGTCGCGGAGGAAGCGCAATGAGCCCGGCCGCTGCAAAAATGCGCGAACTTTTGGAGGCACGCGAATTGGCTGCATTTCTCGAGGCCTTCGAGCAATACCGGGATGCCAAGGCGTGGGAACCTGCATTGACCGCCCTCACTCAGCGTACTTTCCCACCCTTATTGCGCGAAGCGCTGGGACACGACCGCTTGACCGCCTCGGCAATCGTTCGCTTGTATCGCTTGATACGCGGCGGGCGCTTGCTGCTCGTGGAAAATGATCTGTTGAAGGAAATCAACGAGCGTATCGATACCGCGTTTGCAGAAGCTGAACCAGCCACCAACCGACCGGTAGCGCCGCTACTAACCTTTGACGAGGTCGACGAAAAAGGCTCGCGACGTACGGTTTTTCCGCCTCCGCTACGAGCTACCGAAGTCAAGCGCGTGGCGATCGTTAGTGCCTTTTCGATCGAAACTTGGTCGAACGTCGATGCTTTCGATTTTCGGCAGAATGTTTGTGCGAGCCAGCAAGAGCGGGAATTCCTGCGCGCCGTCAGGCAGTTTTTCCCATCGCTGCGGGTCTACCCCAATGTCCCCCTCCGGAATTTCATCGATCTGAGCAAACTCGAGGCCTTAGTACCGATTCGCACCCACCGCTACGGATGGTCGGCACAAGTCGATATCTTGCTCTGTACGGACGATGAAGATCCAGTCGCCGGGATAGAGCTCGATTCTGCTTTCCACGACTCAGAGGAAGCCGTCGAGCGGGACCAACTGAAAAATACTTTGTTCAAGCTCTCGGGACTACCGATGATCCGTCTCCGGTCCGACGACGAAAAGTCGGTGCGCGCAGAAGACTTTTACGACCTCTTGGTCGCTGAAGCTGATGCCCTAGATGCTTTGCGCCCGCGCCGCATGCGCCCCCGCCGTACGCATGACTTTCTAGTGCCCGCTGAGAGTTACCATCAGGTCGTGAAGGTCTGAAAACCTGTAACTGCAAGGGGATTCAAAAATCCCCTTGCACGCGGGGAGAGCTCTCGCCCAGGCACTAAAGCCAAGGTCGCAAGCTACATGATGAAGCTGCCCAGGTCTGAATACCCCGCTGGCTCAATGGACAGGTTTGCAAGTTTAGGTAGCAGGACGCGGCGACAGGAGAAATCCTCTCCCCCATCCTGAATCCAGACACCTAGCCGTCGCTCGAGCCAACCGTGGGCATATGCTTCACCATCGCGAAACGGATGGAAAAAGTAAGGATCGACATCGCGATGCTTCGGATCGAGCACGACGTAAATCGACAATTCATCACCGCTGATCGCGTCCACACAAGCAATGGCAGGTGTCTCTTGATCAAACTGGAAACGGAACAGGCCGCGCTCACAGTGATGGGAATCTGGGGTGCCACCTTCCCACCAGTTATCCGTCGGAGACAAGCCGAACTGTCGCTGGGCGAGCCCTGCATTAATTGCCGCCACCATAAGATTTCGCCAAGCCTGCCAGCGGATCCCCTTTTTGGCACGCAAGGGGGTCGTCTTGAATGGAGAATAGGAGCAATCGAGTTCAGGCAACACATTCGCCAACGGGAACGCCGAATAGCCGAATCGCCTAAGTCGCTCCCTGAGTCAACCGTTATCGGGCTTTGACACCTCGACGGTGGAGTGCTGTGCGAATTCGCTACGCAGGGCCGCATATGTATTGAAGCCAAGTGCAGCGGCGATCGCTTCACTGAGATGGGAAGATGAAACGTGGGGGACGCGATGCGCTGCGAGCGCCTTCAGATTGCGGATTGCAGCGTGAGAAACATAAAACGTCGAATCGGACATGCCTCTTCCTTTCCAGGCTTTTGGTCAACGTCTGCCGATTACGCATCGACCGAAGAAAGGGCACGGTCTGACAAGGTGCTTCTCAGTGAACGTCGTTTAACCCGGCAGAAGGTTCAGCGTGACGCGGCTTACGACGATTATAAGTCACCGTTTGCAAAATCGATAGCGCGTGGGCAGAAGCCTCCCTGGACGGCATCGGCTGACAATTGCACATTGAATGCAAACGCAAACGGATCGCCGACTGCGGCCAACGCGCCCGCCACTGTAGCCATCATGCGCAATTGCGGCTGGTGCGTCGTGAAGCCCTACACGCCTCGACGCAAAGCATCGAGGCAGCGACGCAATAGTTGAGCATGGAACCATGATCCACAGCTCGGAGAGGTTTTCAGCGCGATACCGACGTCGCTCAATCACGCTCGTAGCGAGTGCTCTTGATCGAGTTCATCGTGGCAAAAGAGAACGGTTCCCCAAGCACTGCAAACCCCACATCGAGATCCTTGAGGCCACCGTTCCTAAAAGCGATCTGCGGCACGAATCCATACGTCTCGTGGGGCACCCACGAGAACTCTGTACTCTCGAGGATCGCACCCCATTCGTCCAAAGAGGGCCATGAATCCACTCGGTAGGCACCGGCCGCCAAGTACATCGGGCCACCACGAGCAAGTTTGTATTGCTCGGTCACCAGTTCCGTCGCGTGCGACATGTAGAAGATGGCGGACTGCAGATAGTGCATCGCCGCAAGCAGTGCGCGGTGGGAGCGACTGCCGAGTTTATCCAGATCGATCAGCCCATGCATCAGATCATTACGCAGGTCATGGATCAGTTTCCAATCGGCCTTGCGCTCCTTTTCGGCATTGCTTGGATTGAGGTCAGCCAGCACGAAGGTGCGAAGCCCGACCAATGCGCTCCTCTTGCGGGTGAATTCGTGGCCACAGGATTCGCACTTACCCCTGACCTCCTCCGTTCCGGGTGTCAGAGCTGCGGCTTTGGCCAGGGGCGGTTCCATCGACTCCAAGCCGATGTAGGCCTCCTGGAAGGCCGCCGTGTCGTCCAGGTTTCCAATCGCCTCCCGGTATTGGAGCGCCGCCCGACGAAGACGATGGCCTGATTCGAGCCCATCCCAATGGGCGAGAAGATGCCTTGCCTGGGCAACCGTCTGGTTCGTGATGGCTGGCTGCCAGTGTTTTAGCGGCAGGCGCATGAACATCAGGAACTCGCATTCGTCGGCCTCCTGCCTACCGAGCTGGGCAACTTGGAGCGGCTCGCTCGCCTGAAAAGGCGATCCCGAGACCAGAGAAATTGCCGAAAGAAAATCCTCCAGCAATGAAAGACCGCGGCGCGCCATCACCAGCAAATCCTCATCTGTTCCGGCCTCGAATTCAATAGCCAGAAGCGAACCGCCCGACAGAAGCTTTGTTCACTCGCTCTCTTGTACGCTTCTGATGGAAATGCTGCAGTTAGTCTTCTGGATCGACAACCCATCGAGCACTTGCGATGCCATGTTTACCGATAAAGGCTGATAGGCTAGCACACGGTATCGCCCCGTGTCCGAAGTCCCCTTTTTTGCATTAGCTGTCACGGTACAGCCCTTCCCTTCGTGCCAAGCTCCACTCCCCTTCTTCCTCGTCACAGTATCTCCGTTGTTTATTTCAAACTCTTTTTGTCGCTACCACCTCGGCTTGCCGAGGCGTTTTTTTCGTGCTGACCGGATTGTCCATCGTCCAGTAGCCGATGAGCCGGCCTTTCGGTTCAATGAGCCGGTGAAACATCACCGACTACATCCCATTTTCATTGCTCATCCAATAGCGCTGTCATGTACAGTGACCGCGTAGAAGTTTGATCGTCAGTCCGACGTTGCTCCATCATAGACCAGAGTCTCCAGACTGGCCTCCTCCTCAAATTTCAGCCCTTACAACAACAAACCATGACAGGGAGTCAGATGCATGGAATTGGATAGCATTCGTCTATCGGGTTTTCAATCCTTCGGCCCCGAGCCCACCGAACTCACGCTCAACGACATTACCTATCTGATCGGCCCAAACGGGGCGGGCAAGACGGCGGCACTTCAGGCACTCTGCCGCCTGTTCGCTTTTGACCCCTCGCTACGACGGATTCGGCGATCAGACTTCCACGCCCCCTACGACGAAGAAGATGTACCCGACGAGCGAACGCTCTGGATTGAAGCCGACTTTACCTTCCCGGAACTCGAAGACGATGACGATACCTCCACGGTAGCCCCCCACTTTGGCCACATGCGGCTGGACACCGTCGACGGTCCACCCCGCGTTCGATATCGGTTGAGCGCCTCGATGGGCATAGACGGTGATATCGAGGAAACCCTGGTCTACGTGCTCGATCTGAATGCCGACGGTGCCCCACTTACGACGGCACAGGTTCCGCGGGCGGAACATAACCATGTGCAGGTCCACTACCTACCCGCTCGACGTGATCCGGCCGAACATATCGCGTTCGGTACCAATGCTCTGCTTGGACGGATGCTGCGAGCCGTGAACTGGGATGACGAGCGAGAAGAAATCAAAGACCTCGCGGAACAGATCAGCGAAAGCCTAGCCGACAATCCGTCGATCACGACGCTGAGCGAGAGCCTGAAGACAGCCTGGAGCACCTTGCACAAAGGCAACTTTTTCGCCGACCCCCACATCACCTTCGTCGCATCCGAGATTGAAGCCCTGTTGCGTCACCTGTCCGTTTCATTTTCTCCAGGGCATGACGACGACCTAGTCGATTTTTCCCGGCTAAGTGATGGTCAGAAATCCATGCTGTACCTGTCGCTGGTACTCTCAACCCAGTCCATCGGACGCGCAGTGCTCGCAGGCGACGACGACACCTTCGATCCCGACAAACTGCGTCCGCCGGTATTTACGATCATCGCCCTCGAGGAGCCCGAGAACAGCCTATCACCCCACTACTTGGGACGGATTGTGAATGCCCTTGTCGCCATGACGGGGAATGAAGACGCTCAGGCCCTGATCGCCACCCATGCGCCTTCCATGCTGCGGCGTGTCAACCCCAGGCACATCCGCTACCTGCGGCTCACCAGCGAGCGGACCACCAAGATCACTCGCATCCGCTTGCCGAAAAAAACCGATGTAGCGCACAAGTTCGTCCGTGAAGCCGTACAGGCTTACCCCGAGATCTACTTTTCCCGCCTGGTCATTCTGGGTGAAGGCGACAGCGAAGAAATCGTCCTGCCCCGCATCCTGCGGGCCAAGGGTATTCCAGTCAACGAGTCCGCCGTGACCGTCGCGCCGCTGGGCGGCCGTCACGTCAATCACTGCTGGCGCTTGCTCTCCGCTCTGGAAATTCCCTATCTCACCCTGCTCGATTTGGACGTGGCCCGTCACCAAGGGGGTTGGGGACGATTCAAGTACGTCAATGATCAGTTGGGGGAACATGCTCCAGCTAACCAGCTACCCTCGAATTACGGCATTCCTGACTGGAACTCCGCGGAGGAAAAGGTCCGCGCCTATCCCAACTACCTCGAGCAACTGGAGAATCGAAGTGTCTTCTTCTCCTATCCGATGGACCTCGACTTCGCGATGCTGCAGGCTTTCCCGGATGAATACCGCGCTGAACAGAAGCCTCCAGGCGAAGCCACCATCAAGGCTGTCCTAGGTGACAGCCATGGTGATGCGGAACAATACGATGACGACGAACGTGCACTGTTCGGCACCTATCATAAGCGTTTCAAGCTGGACAGCAAGCCGGCGGCCCACATCGACGCCTTGGCTCAGTTGAGCGACGAAGAATTGCTCGCCGACATGCCAGCATCGCTGGCACGGCTGGCGGAAGCGGTGATCGCCAAGCTGGAGGAACTACCCGAGTGATCGCGGTCAACGATTGGCATCCGGCAGATGGACTGACGCTTGAACCCAACGCCTTGCGGGCCGCACGGGAGACACGGCGCTGCCTAGCCCTGACGGCCGGTCCGGGCGCCGGCAAGACGGAAATGCTTGCGCAGCGCGCCGATTTCCTACTGAGAACGGGAACCTGCCGCTATCCGAAGCGGATACTGGCCATCTCGTTCAAGGTCGATGCGAGCAAGAACTTGAAGAATCGCGTGCTGCGTCGTTGTGGTGCTGAACTGGCCTCGCGTTTCGACAGTTACACCTTCCACGCATTTGCCAAACGGATCATCGACCGCTTCCGTCCGGTGCTGACCGGGCGGGATGCGCTCGATGTCGACTACAAGATCGGCGACCGGAAAATCACACGACGGCAGATCGAATTCACCGATCTCGTCCCTCTCGCCATTCAGATTCTCGAAACATCGGCCGTGGCCCGCAACGCTGTTCGGCTTACCTACAGCGACGTCTTCCTTGACGAATTTCAGGATTGCACCGATCAGCAGTACGTCTTGGTGAAGCTCGCATTTCAGGGGACAGCAATCCGTTTGACGGCGGTCGGCGACACCAAACAGAAAATCATGGGCTGGGCGGGCGCGCTCGATGGCATATTCCAGACCTTCGCAGCGGACTTCGCAGCCGAGCCGCTCAACATGTACCGGAACTTTCGCTCCAAGCCTCGCCTGCTGCGCATGCAAAATGAAATCATCAGGCGGATGGACCCGGCTGCCGTCATGCCCGATGAACAGCTTGCAGGGGACGAAGGCCAGATCTGCACATGGCAATTTGCGAACAGCCAAGCGGAAGCCGAGTATCTGGCGGACCTCATCGGTAGTTGGATCAACCGTGAGCAGCTCGCTCCTTCGGAAATCGCGGTCCTGTTCGTCCGCCAACCCGACCTCTACGGCGATCACCTGATGGCGGCGCTAGAACGGCGAGGCATCCCATTTCGTAACGAACAACAAATCCAGGATATCTCGGTGGAACCAGCCGCCAGGCTGGTCGTCGATTTCTTGTCCTGCCTTTACGGACAGCGGGAACCCAAAGCCTGGATCCGGTTGATGGCGCAGATCATTCCTTTCGCCGACGAGGATATACAGTCTGGCATCCTGCAGGATTTTCATCGCTTCATTGCCGAACAACGAAGAAATGTTGCTTTGGCCACGGCTCTGGGTGATCCGTTTACAGGCTGGTGGGACTTCGTCCGCTCATTTCTGAACAAGGTCGGGGTGGAGACCCTATCCGCGCTTTCACCGGATTACGAGTCGAAAGCGCGGCTCAAAGAGATCGTCAATGACACCAAGAGCCACATCGACGAGTTACTGAGGTTGGAACCGGATTTGCCCAAGGTTCTGACGCGTTTCTCTGACGATCAGGCCGTCCGCCTCCTGACGATTCACAAGAGCAAAGGACTCGAATTCGATTCGGTCATCGTTCTCGGTGTCGAGAACCAAACCTTCTGGGGAGAAGAAGATGCTGAGCGTTGCGCTTATTTTGTCGGCATCTCGCGTGCCAAAAGAAGGTTGATATTGACGGTATGCGAGCGCCGAGACACTCCACCATCCAATCCTCGCCGGTGGCAGGAAAACAGAACGCCTCACGCCGAATTCCTGAGTTATGCCACGCCATTTCTCGATACTTAGTGAAATTGCATCACATGGGTAACATCAACACAAACCGCCACCCACCAACGAACGCTCTCAGCACTTGCAACGGCTAACAATCAAAGCCATGGATATCGAACTTCCCCAGAGAAGCCCAATACCTTATGTACCGACTTCATCATTACCTCGGTTTGAACTAGCTATTGATAGTGAACAGTACGACCACGCATTCGAACTTGACCCCCACCTTATCGCCACGCTCTCACGCCGACACATTCTTCTTCTGGATACCAGTATCTGGATTCGGCTGGCGGATAGAAACGATGAACTGGCCGCTCAGATCGCAGACAGACTAATACGTCTTAAAAATGCAGAAAAAATCATCTGTCCGCTTGCCCCACCAACCATATGGGAGTTGCGCAAACAGACTGGAGCGTCCCTGACACGCATGGCTGAACTCATGGAAGAATTGAGTGAAAACGTGACTTTTCGCTCGCACGAACAGATCTTCGATCATGAAATTGAATCTTTTCTGAGCTATTTAATAACGGGAATTTTTACACCACTCTCTCTGAATCAACGCTTTGGTCCCTTATTGAGCTATCTCGCTCCGGGCTATCGACTAATCAAAGCCGAGGTTTCACTAACTCAGCAAGGGAATGCTCACCTCCATCAATCCGTCTCGTCGATGAGACTTACAACCTTGGTGAAGTGGCTAGGCGACAAGTCCAGCCCTCCCTTGTCGTCAAAGTACGACCCCTTGACTGCGTCCAGACAACGCCGAGAGTTGGCTGGCAATTCCGTAGACCTTGCCCGCCGCATCGAAACCGAATGTGTTGCTAGAGAACATGTTCTTCCCCGTCTTAAAAAGATGCAGGCTGACATGACGATATCGGAGCGACTCCGAATAACGTCGAAGATCGACGCACTGCCCAGGAGTCGACGGTACGGAAGCGCTATTGAACACCTGCTTCGCTTTACCCCTGCGCTCGCTGCCCTTGTTGAAGTACAAACCATTAGTGGCTTAGACGTCACACGAAAGAACTCACCCAACGATTTTTTTGATCGTGAATTATTGATTTATGCCTTGGCCTATTCGGGGTCATTTGCTGCGATCGACCGATGGATCTCAAATCTGGTCGCCTTGTCCCGACAAGGCCGTTATTCTTCGTTTTATGAATTTGCTAACAGCCTTGAAGCGTTGAACTCCCTGCTTGATCGACATACCTAGTCTAGCGATCCTGTAATTTGCACTTTGAGCATTTAATCATTGTGGTTCCAATGCCCAAGATCGATCATCTCATCAGCCATTACAGCAGGTTTAGGCGCCTGCGACATGAATTCCTCCTGCCGATAGCCACCAAGGTGTAGAACATCGCCTCTCATCATCCCATCACCTCGCCTGGCCGCTGCCGGAACGTGGCCTTGTCCTGATTTGTCCTATCCTAATCCTGAAACGCTTGGGTGACAGCTTCGACGATTTCCGCCCACACACCGGGTTGCCGCAACACAGGCATTTCTTTGGCAAGCACATTGCTGAGTTCGCCACGGCTTTGCTCAAGCGAGCGCAGCACCCTGTCCGCCTGTTGATCCGGCATCTCGACCACTTCCTTGAGTGCAGCACGTGCCCGTGCATGGCTGCGCAGGTAACGAGACTCTTCGCGCATCTGTTCGGTCAGTGTCCGCCCGATGACGTTGGACAGGAACACCACATGAGGCCCCAGATCGGGATAACGCCACAGCGGCCTGGCCTGTTCGGCACCGTGGAAGGCGAAATTCGACACCACGCCATCCGGGTAGGTAGTCCGCACTGGCTCGAACACGATCTGCTCTCGCACGGCCTGTATCAGGGGCTTGGACACCTCATCCAGCACCCGGTCATAGCCGCGCCGCTCCCCGGCGTCGTCCGTGATGACGGCGGATACGGGCAGAATTACAGGCTCCGGGATCACGCCATCACGACGCAAGACGTCGTTGACCAGGAAGCGATGCACACGGCCATTACCGTCGGCCAGCGGGTGGATGTAGACAAAGCCGAAAGCAGCGACTGCGCTGCGCATCGTGGGTGACTGACCTTGCGTTCTTTCCAGGAACGTCTGCAGCCCGTCCAGCATCGCAGCGATCTCGTCAGCCGGTGGCGCCACGTAGTGCACGACCTCCTGGTAGCGCACCGTCTCGCCGACGAACACGGGAGACTGGCGCATCCCGAAATGGGTAATCGTTGTCCGATTACCCAGGATTTCCTGCTGCAACTCGGCCAGCGCGGCATCGCTAAACGGTAAATCTCCCTGACCGGTACGCCGCGCCATCACATCCGCAAAACGCTGCACCCGCCCTGCCCGATCGGCTTCCCCTTCGATGGCGAAGCTTGCTTTGCTCTCCCGCAGTGTCATCCAGACTGCCGCCCGCATTAACAGGTCTTCGCCAAACTCGGCGGTCAGTTCCCCAAACAGGCGAGGAACGTCCAGACTGGCAGCCCGATTCACCGCATCGGTCTTGACCACCATGGGGCAAAAACGCCGAGTCCCCGGTAAGTTGTCGTTCACCCGCCAGCGCTGCACTTTGACGACCCGGTCGGGTGATGCCGCCACCAGTTTGGCATCGTCAATGGCATCGATGTAATTCCCCCCCAGGCGCTCCGGCGCCGCCAGCGTCTCTCCCGTCAGCCACTCGTACAGGAAGGCGGCCCGACGGGCATACTGCCCAGTCGGTTCGGCCATGACCCAGGCTTGAACGAAATCCGGACCGCTTCGCTCGAAGAGGCGAGCGAGGAATTCCAGATGGGGTACCTCGTGACGAAGGTGAAACTGCAGGTGCGCCGCTGGCTCCGCACTTGGTCGCATGGCTTCCGTGTAGACCTCCGAGCGGAAGCCGTTGTCGACCTGCGTCGCGCGCCGTCCCCCGATCTGGCTGACCACGGGCAGCCTCCCCAGTGGCATCACACCGTAGGTCTGCGCCAGCCAGGCAGCACCAATCGGCTCCGTCGGTAGTCCGGTCATGCGGCGTCTCCAGGAAATACAGCTTTCGTTTGCTCAAAAACAATGATGCAAGCAAGGAGTCGGCATCCACTAGATTAAGGTTGCGTCAAATCAATTTCATTCAATGCTCGTTGCTCAAAAACGATTATGCGGCAAATTAACTCGCCCTCCAACCCTCTTCAAAGAGCGAGCAGAAATGATCTGAATATACACAGCAGGGTCTTCGACAACAGTCGTACCCGACACCGAGGCCCCAAAAAATCCCTAGAGGAACAAGATTCCTGGAGGCTTAGTACCGGTCTTGCACCGACCAGGATGTCGAGCTTTATGGAAGATCACCTTGGCGCTGCTCCGCCAAGATGTCCTCGAGCGTGCGCACATGCCCAAGCTTTGCCAGCCTCAGTCATAGCCAGCTGCTTCGAGCAGGCGTACCAGCACAGACACGCTCATATCGCCCTTGGCCAAGGTTTCCATGCGCGTCACAGTTGTGCGTGAAACCCCCGCCCGCTGTGCGAGTCCATCCTGACTTAGCCGCGCTTCACGGCGAGCACTCCTGAGCATCTCGGCAACATCGGCAAGTGTTGTCACTGTGTCCCCTGGGCATCTAAATGGCAGTTAATTAACAACAATGTAGCCCTCGGGATACATTAATTAAAGTAAGTCGATAATTCAGCAGTCCTCCCCATACCAATGATGACCCGAAAATTGCCACCCGAATGGGCGGCTTTGTCTTCGAGCAAAAACTGCCACCATGTATGTCAGGTCAGTATAGGCATGTATGTCTCGCTGACGGCCCATGCATCGACCATGTTCGCCCACTCTTGGAGCATGTGACGACGCTGTTTTGAATACTCCGCCTTGTTGTAGACCGACCGCGAAGAGCGTCCGCTTTCGTGTGCAAGGCACTTTTCGATCCAGTCACCATTGAAACCAGCTTCGTTGAGCAACGTGGAGCCCGTTCGCCTCAAATCATGGACGGTGAATGGCTCCAATGGCAACCCCGCCTCTTTCGCCCGTTCAGCGATTAGCTGTGTGACGCGGTTCAGCGTGGCCTTCGACATGCATCGATCCGCGTCGTATCGTGAGGGCAATACATACCTTGATCCGGCGGCACATGTGCGCAGTGCGATCATGATGTCGAGCGCCTGAGAAGACAGGTACACATTGTGCGCCCTCCTCCCCTTCATGCGAGCCTTCGGGATAGTCCATACAGCCGCCTCGAAATCAACCTTGTTCCAAGTTGCCTCAATCAGTTCGCTCTTGCGCACCAGCGTCAGCAGAATCAAACGCAACGCGAGCCGAATGGCAGGATAGGTCGGTACACGATCCAATTGCTGATGCATCAACTGGATTTCCACCTGAGATAGCACCCGATCTTTGGGCACGAACATAGCGATGGATCCCGGGCCAAGTTCGTCGGCAGGATTGGTCACCTTCTCCCCGTGCAGGTTGGCGTAACCATAGATCTGCTTGACGATGTCACGCACATGAATCGCCGTCGCTGGCGCCCCTCGCTCTTTCACTCGCATGCACAGTGCGCGCAGATCCTCTACATGAACCTCTCTCAAAAGGCGCTTGCTGAAGGTCGGCAGGATGTCGCGGTCCAACACGCTCTTACGCATCGACCGCGTCGAATCAGCCATGGTGGCCCCGTAAAGCCACTGGATCGCATGGTCACTGAAAGTCTTGGTTTCGGGGCCGCGGGCCTTCTCTCGCCGCTTCTGCAGGGCTGGTGAAATGCCGTCGCGCACCAATTGCCTGGCATCCAACAACTTTTCCCGTGCCGCGGCGAGCGAGATGCCACCAAAACCGTAGCGACCAATAGTCAGCGTCTCGCGCCGGCCATTGATGCGGTAGTCGTACCTGAAGGAAATGGAGCCCGTCGGCAGAATAGCCACGTACATGCCATTGCGGTCAGCAACTTTGTAAAGGGTCGCGCGAGGCTTGAGGTTTCGAAGGGCAAGGTCTGTGAGCATCTAATTTTTCTCCTGATCGAGACGGCCAATTGCCGTCACCAATCAAGAGGCATACAGATGCCCGCGAACCTGCATGAAACCTAGCTTCAGGGATCAATTTCTACCGTCACAGACGGTATTTCTGTGACCGCCAAATCTTGCCCCAAAACGGCCTAGCGCAAAGAACTCGTTCGTACCGTTAGCGATACCGTCAAATTCGTCGCCTGGCAACGCCTGACTCGTAAAGGTTTCAGATGAGAAAACAATTTAAATCAACAGCTTACGAAGCCTGCGCTGCCAGTGAATTATCTTTGCAGGCTTGTTTAACGCATTGATTTATATGGGGAAAAATTAATCCCTACTCCCACTCGATCGTCGCCGGCGGCTTCCCCGAGATGTCGTACACCACCCGGTTGATGCCCCGCACCTCGTTGATGATCCGGTTGGACACCCGTCCGAGCAGGCTGTGCGGCAGTTCCGCCCAGTGCGCCGTCATGAAATCCTGTGTCTGCACGGCGCGCAAGGCGACCACGTATTCGTAGGTCCGTCCATCCCCCATCACCCCCACGGATTTGACCGGGAGGAAAACGGCGAAGGCCTGGCTGGTCTTGTCGTACCAGTCGGCGGCGCGCAGTTCGTCGATGAAAATGGCGTCGGCCCGGCGCAGCAGGTCGGCGTACTCGCGCTTGACCTCGCCGAGGATGCGCACCCCGAGGCCCGGACCCGGGAAGGGATGGCGGTAAACCATCGCGTGCGGCAGGCCGAGCGCGATGCCGAGTTCGCGCACCTCGTCCTTGAACAGTTCGCGCAGGGGTTCCAGCAGCTTGAGATTGAGCGTCTCCGGCAGGCCGCCGACGTTGTGGTGGCTCTTGATGGTGTGCGCCTTCTTGGTCTTCGAACCGGCGGATTCGATCACGTCCGGGTAGATGGTGCCCTGCGCCAGCCATTTCGCGTTGGGCAGCTTCTTCGCTTCGGCCTGGAACACTTCGACGAATTCGCGGCCGATGATCTTGCGCTTCTGTTCCGGGTCGGTCACGCCGGCAAGATGGCCCAGGAACTGCTGCGTGGCATCGACGTGAATCACCTTCACGCCGAGGTTGCGGGCGAAGGTCTGCATCACCTGCTCGGCTTCGTTGAGACGCAGCAGGCCGTTGTCGACGAACACGCAGGTCAGTTGGTCGCCGATCGCGCGATGCAGCAGCGCGGCGACCACCGAGGAATCGACGCCGCCGGACAGGCCGAGGATCACTTCTTCCGTGCCGACCTGTGCCCGAACTTTCTCGATGACTTCATTGACGTAGTCCGGCATGTTCCAGTCGCGCCCGCAGCCGCAGATGTCGTGCACGAAACGGGCGAAAATCTCCTTGCCCTGCAGCGTGTGCGTCACTTCCGGATGGAACTGCGCCGCGTAGAAGCCGCGCGTTTCGTCGGCCATCGCGGCGATCGGGCAGGCCTCGTTGCCGGCGATCACCTTGAAGCCCGGCGGCGGTTCGGTCACCTTGTCGCCGTGGCTCATCCAGACGTCGAGATAGCGCGCTGCGCCGTCGAGGCGATCGTGGATTCCCTTGAACAGCGCCGCATCCCCGCGCACCTCGATCTCGGCGTAGCCGAACTCGCGCTTGCCGGAACTTTCGACCTTGCCGCCGAGCTGCTGCGCCATGGTCTGCATGCCGTAGCAGATGCCGAGGACCGGCACGCCCAGCTCGAACACGACCTGCGGTGCCCGCCATTCCTGCGCCTCGTAGACCGAATTCGGCCCGCCCGAAAGAATGATGCCCGCCGGCCCGAAGGCGCGGATGAACTCCTCGCCCACGTCGAAGGGATGCAGTTCGCAATAGACCTGCTGCTCGCGCACCCGGCGGGCGATCAGTTGCGTGACCTGGGAACCGAAATCGAGGATGAGGATTTTCTGGTGTGCCATTTTCGAGCCCTGAATAAGCAAGGGCGGCCATCCGAGCCGCCCTTCGCTGCAAAAAAACTGGTTAGTCCACGTGGTAGTTCGGCGCTTCCTTGGTGATCTGGACGTCATGCACGTGCGATTCGCGGACGCCGGCGGAAGTGATCTCGACGAACGCCGCCCGCGCGTGCATTTCCGTGATGGTCGCGCACCCGAGATAGCCCATCGAGGAGCGCAGGCCGCCGATCAGCTGGTGGATCACGGCGAGCACCGAGCCCTTGTACGGGACGCGACCTTCGATCCCTTCGGGCACCAGCTTGTCGATGTTGGCGGAACTGTCCTGGAAATACCGGTCGGCGGCGCCGTCGGCCATCGCGCCGATGGACCCCATACCCCGGTAGGACTTGTAGGAGCGCCCCTGGAACAGCTCCACCTCACCCGGCGCTTCCTCGGTGCCGGCGAACAGCCCGCCGAGCATGACGCAGTGCCCGCCGGCGGCGATCGCCTTGCAGATGTCGCCCGAATAGCGGATGCCGCCATCGGCGATCAGCGGCACGCCCGTGTCGCGGATGGCATCGGACACCAGCTGGATCGCCGTGATCTGCGGCACGCCGACGCCGGCCACGATCCGCGTGGTGCAGATCGAGCCCGGTCCGATGCCGACCTTGACGCCGTCGGCCCCGTGGTCGAGCAACGCCCTGGCCGCGTCCCCGGTGGCGATGTTGCCGCCGATCACGTCGAACGGCGGGGAAATTCCGCTTGACCCAGGACACACGGTCCAGCACGCCCTGCGAATGCCCGTGCGCCGTGTCAACCACGATCACGTCAACGCCGGCCTCGGCCAGCAATTCCGCGCGCTCCTCCGTCCCGGCGCCGACGCCGATGGCGGCGCCGACGCGCAGGCGTCCGTGCGGGTCCTTGCAGGCGTCCGGGTGCTCCGTGGTCTTGATGATGTCCTTGACGGTGATCAGCCCGCGCAGTTCGAAAGCGTCATTGACGACCAGCACCCGTTCCAGACGGTGCTTGTGGATCAGCGCCTTGCCTTCCTCGACCGTGGCGCCTTCCCGGACCGTCACCAGGCGCTCCCGGGGGGTCATGATGTTGCGTATCGGCTGGTCGAGATTGGTCTCGAAGCGCAGGTCGCGGTTGGTCACGATGCCGACCACGCGCGCGCCCTCGACCACCGGGAATCCCGAAATCTTGTGCGCACGCGCGAGTTCGACGACGTCGCGCACCGACATGGTCGGCGGGACGGTGATAGGGTCCTTGAGAATCCCCGATTCGAAGCGCTTGACCTTGGCCACCTCGGCCGCCTGCGCCTTGGGGGAAAGATTCTTGTGCACGATGCCGATGCCGCCTTCCTGGGCCAGGGCGATGGCCAGGCGGCTCTCGGTCACCGTGTCCATGGCCGCCGAAATCAACGGCATGTTGAGCGAAATGTTGCGCGTCAGCCGGGTCTGCAGGCGGACATCGCGGGGGAGAACGGCGGAGTGGGCGGGAACGAGCAGAACGTCGTCAAAAGTCAATGCTTTCTGAATTACACGCATAACCTTTAATCCGATGTCACAAAAACGTATTATACAGCATGCGCCACCACTCAGGACGACCATGCGACCTAGACGAACCACCCTTTCCCTGCTTGCCGCCGCGCTGTGCCTGGCGTTGCCGGCCAGCGCGCAAATCTATCAATGGAAAGACCAGAACGGGAAAACCGTGATTTCCGACAAACCGCCCGTCGGCCAGGTCACCCTGCAAAAACAGATCGACTCGGCCTCGCCGGCGAAAACGGGCGCCAAGCAACAACCGTCGCTGGCCGACCGCGAACTGGAATTCCGCAAGCGGCAGAAGGAAGCGCAGGAGAACGCCGAGAAGGCAAAAAAGGATGAAGTCGCCTCCGCCGAACGCAACGAGAGCTGCCAGAATGCGCGCCGGCAATTGCAGGCGCTCGAATCCGGCGAGCGGATCGCCCTGCGCGACGACAAGGGCGAACGCTATTACCTGGACGACGCGCAGCGCGACCAGGAAACGGCGAAAACGAAGCGCTTTCTCGAAGCGCAGTGCAAATGACCTCAGCGCGGGGCTGAGACGCCCCGGCCGGGCGAACCGGATTCCCGCGCAAATTGCCTGAGCCCGAGTAGTCCGCTATCCTTCGAGGCTTGTCCGTTCGCGCCCGAAATCATGAGCATCATTCTCAAAACCCCCGACGAAATCGAAAAAATGCGGGTCGCCTGCCGCCTGGCCGCGGAAGTGCTCGACTACATCACGCCGTTCGTGAAACCCGGTGTCACGACGGGGGAGCTGGACACGCTCTGCCACGACTACATGGTCAACGTGCAGGGCTGCGTCCCGGCGCCGTTGAACTACGCGCCGTCGGGCTACAAGCCGTATCCGAAGTCGATCTGCACGTCGGTCAACCACCAGATCTGCCACGGCATCCCCGGCGAGAAGCAGCTCCGGAGCGGCGACATCGTCAACATCGACATCACCACCATCAAGGACGGCTACCACGGCGACACCAGCCGCATGTTCCTGATCGGCGAGACCTCGATCCAGGCCCGGCGGCTCTGCGACGTCACCTTCGAATGCCTGTGGAAGGGCATCGAGCAGGTCCGTCCGGGCGCCAGCCTGGGCGACATCGGCCACGCCATCCAGCAGCACGCCGAGGGCGCCGGATTCTCGGTGGTCAGGGAATTCTGCGGCCACGGCGTCGGCGCCAGCTTCCATGAAGATCCGCAGGTCGTCCATTACGGCAAGCCCGGCACGGGCGTCGTGCTGCGGCCGAACATGATCTTCACCATCGAACCGATGATCAACGCCGGCAAGGCGGCCATCCGCGCGCTGGCGGACGGCTGGACGGTGGTCACCAAGGACCACAGCCTGTCCGCGCAGTGGGAGCATACCGTCCTCGTCACCGAAACCGGCTACGAGATCCTCACCGTCTCCGAGGGCATGCGCCCGGCCCCCGACTGGGTCGGACCGGCAAATCGATGAAACTCGATGCCGCGGAGCGCACCCAGCTCCTTTCCCGCTACAAGTCGCGGATTCAGAAAGGCCAGCGCGCGCTGCGCGACCAATATCTGTCCAGCTACGACCCCGACCCGGCCTGCCTGCTCTACGAACGCTGCCACCTGATCGACGAGGCGCTGCGCGACCTGTGGACCGAGCTGCACCTGCCCGATTCGATGGCGCTCTGCGCGGTCGGCGGCTATGGCCGCGGCGAGCTGTGGCCGTCTTCGGACATCGACCTGCTGATTCTCCTGCCGGACGATCCCGACCCGGCGCGCGCCGGGCAGCTCGAACAGCTGGTCGGCCTGTTCTGGGACATCGGCCTGGAGATCGGCCACAGCGTGCGCACCGTCGAGGATTGCCTGCGGGAGGCCGACGGCGACCTGACCGTCCAGACGGCGCTGGTCGAAGCGCGGCTGATCGTCGGCAACTACGGCCTGTTCAGCCGGATGGCCTCCGAATTCAAGAAACACCTCGATCCGCAGGCGTTCTACCACACCAAGCGCGTCGAGCAGGAAGAACGCCACCGCCGGTACCAGGAAACGCCGTTCAGCCTGGAACCCAACTGCAAGGACAGTCCGGGCGGGCTGCGCGACCTGCAGACGATCCTGTGGATCGCGCAGGCCACGGGCTACGGCAACAGCTGGCGCGACCTGAAGCGCCACGGCTTCATCACCTACCAGGAAGAACAGGGGCTGGATCGCCGCGAGCGCTTCCTGCAGAACCTGCGCATCCAGCTGCACTACCACGCCGGGCGGCAGGAAGACCGCCTGCTGTTCGATTACCAGACAGCGCTCGCCGAACGGCTCGGCTTCCGCGACAAGCCGACCCGGCGCGCCAGCGAGCAGCTGATGCAGGAGTATTACCGCACCGCCAAGACGATCATGCAGCTCAACACGATCCTGCTGCAGAACATGGGCGCGGCGATCTTCCCTTCGGCCGAGCATGCGCCGATCCTGATCAACGAGCGTTTCCAGAACGCGCACCAGCTGCTGGACGTCACCCACGAGCGGGTGTTCACCGAGCATCCCCCCGCCATGCTGGAAGCCTTCCTGCTGATGGAGCAGCATTCGGAGCTGAAAGGCCTGACCGCGCGGACGATCCGCTCGCTGTGGCGCGCGCGCAAGCTGATCGACGACGACTTCCGGCAGAACCCGCTGAACAAGGAACGCTTCATCGAGATTTTCAAGCAGCCGCGCGGCGTGCTGCACGAACTGCGGCGCATGAACCAGTTCGACATCCTCGGCCGCTACCTGCCGAAGTTCGGCGCCATCGTCGGGCAGATGCAGCACGACCTGTTCCACGTCTACACCGTGGACCAGCACATCCTGCAGGTGCTGCGCAACCTGCGCCGTTTCTCGGACACCGACTTCACCCACGAGTACCCGTTCTGCAGCCAGCTGATCAGCGAATTCGAGAAGCCGTGGCTGCTCTACATCGCCGCCCTGTTCCACGACATCGCCAAAGGACGCGGCGGCGGCCACTCCGAGCTCGGCGCCTTCGACGCCCTGGAATTCTGCGACGAGCACGGACTGGCGGAAGAGGACGCCGAGCTGATCGTCTGGCTGGTGCGCCACCACCTGGTCATGTCCAACGTCGCCCAGAAACAGGACATCGCCGATCCCGACGTGGTCGCCGCGTTCGCCCGGATGGTCAAGGACGAGCGCCACCTGACCGCGCTCTACCTGCTGACCGTGGCGGACATCCGCGGTACCAGCCCGAAAGTCTGGAATTCGTGGAAGGGCCAACTGCTCGAAGGCCTGTACAACCAGACCCGCCGCCTCCTGCTGTCGGGCGGACAAGTGCCGGCGCAGGGCATCATCAGGGAGCGCAAGGAGGAAGCCCTGCGCCTGATGCTCTACCACGGCATTCACGAATCGGCCCACGAACAGCTCTGGAACCAGCTCGACACGGTGTATTTCCTGCGCCATTCCGCCGAGGAAATCGCCTGGCACGCGCGCGCCCTGCACTACCGCATCAACACCGAGGAGCCCGTCGTCAAGGCCCGCCTCAACCCGCACGGCGACGGCATCGAGGTGATGGCCTACACGCGCGACCAGCGCGACCTGTTCGCCCGCATGGTCGGCTTTTTCAGCCGGGCGGGCTACAACATCCTCGACGCGCGCATCCACACCACCAAGCACGGCTACGCGCTGGACAGCTTCATCATGCTCGACGTCACCGGGCGCGACAGCGACCGCAGCATGATCCACTACATCGAGCACGAGCTGAAGGAGCGCCTGCTCCAGCAGGGGCCTCCGGAACGGCCGGCCCAGGGACGCATCTCGCGCCAGGTGAAGCACTTCCCGATCCGGCCGCAGGTGACCATCGAGAACGACGAGAAGGACGCGCAATTCGTCCTTTCCGTCAGCGCCGCCGACCGTCCCGGCCTGCTGTACACCGTCGCCAGCGTGCTGGCCACCCATGGTGCGAGCCTCCACACCGCCAAGATCGTGACCCTGGGAGAACGGGTCGAGGACACCTTCCTGATCACCGGCGGCGATCTCGTCAACAGCGCCAGCCGGATCAAACTCGAAACGGAACTGCTGAACCAGCTGCAATCCTGACCCGGCCCCGCCGCCGGCAACGTCCGGCGATCCGGCAATCATCCCGGCCGCGCATCTCTATTGCATAGGGATGCGCGGCCATTTTCATGGCATAATGCTTTCCGGCTTGTTCACTGACATTGGCATTGCCCTGTCAGTCCTCCCTCCTCGTAGCAACCGTCTACTCCATGAAAGGAAAGCTGCCCATGAATAGAATCGTCTCACTGCCCGTCCTCTCCGCCGTTGCGCTGGCCCTGGCCGCGTGCTCGAACATGCAGATGGGCTCGTCCGAAGCCAAAACGGAAGCGACGGGATCGGCAGGAGGCTCGCAAAGCCAGAACGCCAACAACAAGCTGGAACGCTGCGACGCCTCGCTCGGCACCATCACCCTGGTCGAGGACACCACCGCCCCGTGGTACGGCATCCTCACCGGCCAGTACCGGCTGGGTTCCACCTCGCCGGTGCTCAAGCTGATGATCCAGCAGTCGAACTGCTTCGTGGTGGTCGAACGCGGACGCGCGATGGACAACATGATGCAGGAACGCGCGCTGTCGCAGACCGGCGAACTGCGTTCGAGCTCCAACTTCGGCAAGGGCCAGATGGTCTCGGCGGATTACTCGCTCTCGCCGTCCATCACCTTCTCCAACAACAACGCCGGCGGCATGGGCGCCGCCGTCGGCGGGCTGCTCGGCCCGATCGGCGCGCGCATCGGCGGCAATCTCAATGCCAAGGAAGCCAGCACCCTGCTGACGCTGGTCGACAACCGTTCCGGCGTGCAGCTGGCCGCCGCCGAGGGCAGCGCCAGGAACTGGGACTTCGGCATGTTCGGCGGCATGCTCGGCAGCGGCTTCGGCGCGTCCGGCGGCGGCTACGCCAACACCGCGGAAGGCAAGGTGATCGTCGCGGCGTTCATGGATTCCTACAACGGCGTGGTGCGCGCCGTGCGCAGCTACAAGGCGCAGGAAGTCAAGGGCGGCCTCGGCACGGGCGGCAATCTGGCCGTACAGGGCGCCACCGCCGGGCCGCAGCGCGCGATGACGCTGTTCGAGGCCCAGGACAAGCTCAACGAGCTCGGCTTCAACGTCGGCAAGCCGGACGGCAATCTCGGGCCGCGCACCAAGTCGCAGCTGAGCCGCTTCCAGCAGTCGCGCCGGATTCCGGTGACCGGCGCGCTGGATCAGGCGACCATCGCCGAGCTTTCGAGGTAAGCCTGGAGCCGCGCCGCCCGGACGCCCGCCGGGCGGCGGCGTTCACTCGGACGCGCCCGCCTGGTCCGGGAACAGGAGGTCCGTGAAGCCGAAGCGGCTCATGTCCCGCATGCGCATCGGATACAGAATGCCGTCCAGGTGGTCCGTCTCGTGCTGCACGACGCGCGCATGGAAACCCTCCACGGTCCGGTCGATGCGCCTGCCCTCCGGATCGAAGCCCTCGTAACGCAGGTGCCGCCAGCGCGGCACCACGCCGCGCAAGCCCGGGACCGACAGGCAGCCTTCCCACCCTTCCTCGATCTCCTCGGCAAGCGGCGTCAGCACCGGATTGATCAGGACGGTGTACGGCACGCTGCCGGCCTCCGGATAGCGCGGGTTGAAATCGAAGCCGAAGATGACCACCCGCAGCCCGACGCCGATCTGTGGCGCGGCCAGGCCGGCGCCGTCCAGGGCGTGCATGGTGTCTTCCATGTCGGCGATCAGCGCGCGCAGTTCCGGCGTGCCGAACCGGACGACTTCCTCCGCCCGCTGCAGCAGGCGGGCGTCGCCCATCCTAAGAACCGGCCGGATCGCCACAGTCCACCAGGCTGTCGATGATGGCGCGCGCGCGGCCCATGGATTCCGCCAGCACCGCTTCGAGCTTGTCGAAGTGGATGCCGTTCAGGCTGTCCGCGCGCCCCGCCGCGTAATTGGCCACCACGTTGATCGCCGCGTAGGGCACGCCCAGTTCCCTGGCCAACGCGGCTTCGGGCATGCCGGTCATGCCCACCACGTCGGCGCCGTCGCGCTCGTAACGGTTGACCTCGGCGGCCGTTTCCAGGCGCGGCCCCTGCGTCACGGCATAGACCGCCGCCTCGCTGACCGCCACGCCCGCGAGGCCGGCCGCCTTGATCAGCCGGGCGCGCAGGCCCGCATCGTACGGGTCGGTGAAGTCGATATGCACGACGCCGCTGTCGTGCCCCTCGAAATACGTGTTCTTCCGGCCCCAGGTGTAGTCGATGATCTGGTGCGGGATGACCACGTCGCCGGGTTTCAGGTCCGGCCGGATGCAGCCGACCGAGGCCACGGAGACGATGGCTTGCGCCCCGCGCTTGCTCAGCGCCCAGATGTTGGCCCGGTAGTTCACCTCGTGCGGCGGAATGGTGTGGCCGTAGCCGTGCCGCGCGAGGAAGGCCACCGGGCAGCCGCGGATCTGCCCGAAGGTGACCGCGCCGGACGGTTCGCCGTAGGGCGTGCGCAGCACCTCGCGGTGCGAGACGTCGAGGTTGGCCAGTTTCGAAAGTCCGCTGCCGCCGATGACCGCCAGCATCTCAGCTCTCCTTCACGGCGTAGATGGCCGGCAGGTTGCGCCATTTGCCGCGCACGTCCATGCCGTACCCGAAAACGAAGCGATCCGGCACGGTGAGCGCGACGAAATCGGCCTTGAGCGGCTTGGTCTTGCCGTTCAGCTTGTCGGTCGCCACCGCGGTGTAGCAGGCCGCGACGCCGAGTTCGCGCATGCGCTCGACGATCGCCGCCAGGGTGAAGCCCTCGTCGAGGATGTCGTCGACGATCAGCACGGTCCGCCCTTCGACCGGCGTGCGCGGCGAAGCCCGCCACGACAGCGCGCCGCCCGAGGTTTCCTGGCCGTAGCGGGTCACGTGCATGTAGTCGAAATCGAGCGGGAAGCGCAGCTGCATCAGCAGTTGCCCGGCGAACGGGACGCCGCCGCTCATGACGCACAGCACCAGGGGATTGCTCTCCCCCAGTTTTTCCGTGATCTGCGCGGCGACGCGCGTCACGGCGGCGGACACCGTCTCCGCCGAATGGATGATTTCCGACCCGGCGAGAATTGCCCGCGCCTCTTGAAAGTCTGTCATACCTCGCCCAAGTGTTTCAAATAGTTGGTGAAATCGCTCCCCACCTCCGGATGACGCCGGCCGAATTCGACGGTGGCCTGCAGGTAGCCGAGCTTGGAACCGCAATCGTAGCGGGTACCGTAATAGCGGTACGCCAGCACCTGCTCCTCGCGCAGCATCGAGGCGATGCCGTCGGTCAGCTGGATTTCCCCGCCGGAGCCCGTGCCGACGTTTTCCAGGTGATGGAAGATGCGCGGCGTCAGGATGTACCGCCCGACCACGCCGAGGGTCGACGGCGCCTCCTCGGGCTTGGGTTTTTCGACGATCGCCTCGATGCGCTCGAGGCTGTCGGCGATCGACGAGGACTTGACGATGCCGTAGCTGCGCGTCTCCGCCGGCGGCACGTCGAGCACGCCGATGACCGAGCAGCGATAGTAGTCGAACACGTCGGTCATCTGCTTCATCACCGGCGGCTGGCCGTCGAGCAGGTCGTCGGCCAGCAGCACGGCGAACGGCTCCTCGCCGATCACCGGCTTGGCGCACAGGATGGCGTGGCCCAGCCCCAGCGCCTCCGGCTGGCGGATGTAGATGCAGTTGATCTGCTTGGGCAGCATGTTCTGCACGAACTCCAGCGTGTCGTTCTTGTGGCGCAGCGCCAGTTCGCTTTCGAGCTCGTAGGCCTTGTCGAAGTGGTCCTCGATGGCCCGCTTGGTGCGCCCGGTGACGAAGATCATCTCGGTCACCCCGGCCGCGACGGCTTCCTCGACGGCGTACTGGATCAGCGGCTTGTCGACGATCGGCATCATCTCCTTGGGGCTGGCCTTGGTGGCCGGCAGGAAACGGGTCCCCAATCCGGCGACGGGGAACACGGCTTTTCTGACTTTGGTCATGGTTTCGTCCTTTCCTCTGGCATGCCGACGAGTTCGCGCAACTGCGCCTCGTCGATGACACTTACGTTCAACTCCTTCGCTTTCTCCAGTTTCGACCCGGCCTCCGCGCCGGCCACCACGAAATCCGTCTTCTTCGACACCGACCCGGTGACCTTGCCACCCGCCGCCTCGATCAGCGCCTTGGCCTCCTCGCGGGAGAGCGACGGCAGCGTGCCGGTGAGCACGAAGGACCTGCCCGACAGCGTCCCGGTTCCCGCCGCCCGCGGCTCGCCTTCCGGCCAGTGGATGCCGGCGGCGCGCAGCTGCCGGACGACTTCCAGGTTGTGCGGCTCGCCGAAGAACTGGCGCAGGCATTGCGCCACCACCGGCCCCACGTCGGCCACCCGCATCAGCGCCTCCTCGTCGGCTGCCAGCAGGCAATCGAGATTCCCGAAGTGGAGCGCCAGGTCGCGCGCCGTCGCCTCGCCGACGTTGCGGATGCCGAGCGCGTAGATGAAACGCGCCAGCGTGGTCCGCTTGCTGTGCTCGATCGCGGCGATCAGGTTGGCCGCCGATTTCTCGCCCATCCGTTCGAGCTCCGCCAGCGTCGGCAGCGCCAGCGCGTACACGTCGGCCGGCGTGTGCACCAGGTCGAGTTCGACGAGCTGGTCGACCAGCTTTTCGCCGAGCCCTTCGATGTCCATCGCCCGGCGCGAGGCGAAATGGATCAGCGCCTGCTTGCGCTGCGCCGGACAGTACAGCCCGCCGCCGCAGCGCGCCACGGCTTCGTCCTCGCTCTTCACCACCTGCGAGCCGCACACCGGGCACAGCCGCGGCATGATGAACTCCGGCGCCATGAGCGGACGCTTTTCCGGCACCGCGCGCACGATCTCGGGGATCACGTCGCCGGCGCGGCGCACGATCACCGTGTCGCCGATGCGCACGTCCTTGCGCCGCACCTCGTCCTCGTTGTGCAGCGTGGCGTTGGTCACCGTCACGCCGCCGACGAACACCGGCGCCAGGCGCGCCACCGGCGTCAGCGCGCCGGTGCGGCCGACCTGCACGCCGATGCCGAGCACCTCGGTCACCGCTTCCTCGGCCGGATACTTGTGCGCCACGGCCCAGCGCGGTTCGCGCGAGACGAAGCCGAGCTCGCGCTGCAGGGCCAGCGCATTGACCTTGTACACCACGCCGTCGATGGCGAACGGCAACGCATTCCTGGCCGCGCCGACGCGCGCGTGAAAGTCCGCCAGCGCCTGCGGACCGCGCACCACGGCACGCTCCGCGCAGACCGGCAGGCCGAAGGCCTGCAGGGCGTCGAGGACCGCGCCGTGGGTCGCCGGCACCGGCCAGCCGCGCACTTCGCCCAGCCCGTAGGCGAAAAAGGACAGCGGCCGGCTGGCGGCGATCCTCGAATCGAGCTGGCGGATGCTGCCCGCCGCCGCGTTGCGCGGATTGACCAGCGTCTTTTCGCCGGCGGCCTGCGCCCGCGCGTTGAAGCGCTCGAAATCCGCGCGCTTCATGTAGATCTCGCCGCGCACCTCCAGCACTTCCGGCGGCGCTGGCTGATCCGGCGCCGGATGCAGGCACAGGGGAATCTGCTTGACGGTGCGCACGTTGTCGGTGACGTCCTCGCCCGTCTGGCCGTCGCCGCGCGTCGCCGCGCGCGCCAGGACACCGTTTTCGTAGCGCAGGCTGATGGCCAGGCCGTCGAACTTCAGTTCCACGGCATATTCGACGGGCGGATCGCCCTCGCCCAGCCCGAGCTCGCGCCGCACGCGCGCGTCGAAGGCGAACGCGCCCGAGGCCTCGGTATCGGTCTCGGTACGGATGGAGAGCATCGGCACGACGTGGCGCACCGGCTGGAACATGTCGAGCGCCTTGCCGCCGACGCGCCGGGTCGGCGAATCGGGCGTCGCCAGCTCGGGATGCTCGGCCTCGATCGCCTGCAGTTCGCGGAACAGGCGGTCGTACTCCGCGTCCGGGATCGACGGGTCGTCGAGGACGTAGTAGCGGTAATCGTGCCGCCCGATCTCGGCGCGCAGCGCCCTGGCGCGTTCCTCAGCGTTCATGCGCGCGGCGTTCCGGCTCAGGAGAACAGGCGCTGCGTCAGCGGCGTGCCCGCGGGCAGTTGCCGCGCCGCGAGCATCGCCTGGTACTGGGCGATCTGCCGGCGGATCGGTTCGAGCGCCGCCTCGGACAGCGGCCGGCGGTTGTCGTCGACCAGCACGCCGTGCAGCACGTCGGCGAACCGCCGCGCCAGGTTGACCATCTGGTTGAACACGCGTTCGCCGTGCGCCACGCACGGCACGTCGAGCAGGAAGGTCAGGCCGTGCGTGCTCATGCTGCGCATCGTCTCGGCCGAGAAACCGGGCTCTTCCTGGTTCAGCAGCGCGTAGAGCACGTTGCCGTCCTCGTCGCGGCGCACGAAGCGCCGGCGGCCGCCGTCGATCGTCATGCCGGCCGCCTCGGCCAGCGCGCGCAGCTTGGTGCCTGGAAACGCCTGCCCCTGGCTGATCACGTTGATGCCGATCTGGATGTCCACGCCGGCGCAGAACTGGTCGAGCTGCATGGCGGTCTCGAACGCCTGCTGGCGTGCCGGCAGATCGGCGATGCCGGTCAGCTGGTCGGCCAGATCCTGCATGGCCGAGGCGAAGATCGCCAGATCGTTCTCGCTGACCGCGCCCTGGCGGTCTACCAGCTGCAGGCCGGCCCGGATGTGCCGGTATTCGCCGCCCTGCCGCGCGGAAATCGGCTGCCACTCGCCGGACGCCTCGTCGTAGCCGATCCAGCGCACCGGCTTGCGCACGCGCGCCAGCGCGTCCCTCGGCGCGTCGACGATGCGCTGCGCTGCGACGGGCTCGACCACGTCGATGGCGGCGATGAAATCGATGCGTGGCGAGAGGAAAGGCGCGGCCTCCGCGACGGCGCCCGCCGGGGACGCGGCCGGGAGATCGGCCGGCGAACCGGCCGCGGCGCCGGCCGGATGATCCGCCGGCCCGCCCGCGCCGACGGGTTCGGGTTCTGACTGGAACGCCTCGGACGCGGCCTGCAGCGGCGGTTCCGGCATGATCGGGGCCGCCTGATCGGGGATCGGCGCGTCCAGCGGCGCCAGTTCCTCGGGGTCGGGTTCGTAACGCAGCACGGGCTCGACGCGCGCCTCCGCCGCCACTGGTTCGCCGGCAGAAAATTCCGGTTCCGGCGGGACGGCTTCGCCGAACTCGCCGCCCGGCTCGACCATGTCCGCCGCCGCTTCCGGCGCGCCGCCGTCGAGCAGGACGTCCGGGTGGTCGGCCTTGAGCACGCTCTCCGCCTGCCGGCGCTGACGCACCTCCTGCCATTTGTTGTAGGCCAGCACGCCCACCACGGCGAGGGCGCCGAGGCCGATCAAACCCATCTGCAATTCGGTCATCTCTTGTCCTAAACGATCTGTTCGCGCATGCGCAGCGCCTCTTCCATATCGACCTCGACGATGCGCGACACGCCGGATTCCTGCATGGTGACGCCCACCAGCTGCTGCGCCATTTCCATGGCGATCTTGTTGTGGCTGATGAACAGGAATTGGGTGTTGGCCGACATGCGCCGCACCATGGCGCAAAAACGTTCGGTGTTGGTATCGTCCAGCGGCGCATCCACTTCGTCAAGCAGGCAGAACGGCGCCGGATTGAGCTGGAACATGGAGAACACCAGGGCGATCGCGGTCAGCGCCTTCTCCCCGCCGGAGAGCAGGTGGATCGTCGAATTCTTCTTGCCCGGCGGCTGCGCCATGACCTGCACGCCGGCGTCGAGGATTTCCTCGCCGGTCATGATCAGCCGCGCCTCGCCGCCGCCGAAGAGGATCGGGAACAGCTCGCCGAAGCTCTTGTTCACCGCGTCGTAGGTCGATTGCAGCAGGTCGCGCGTCTCGCGGTCGATGCGGCGGATGGCGTTCTCCAGCGTTTCCATGGCCTGGGTGAGGTCCTCCGACTGCGCGTCGAGGAAGCCCTTGCGCTCGCGCGCCGATTCGAGTTCCTCCAGCGCCGCCAGGTTAACCGCTCCGAGCGCCTCGATCGAGCGCTGCAGGCCGCTGATCGCGCCCTGCAGCGGGCCGGGCCGCGCCGCCACCAGTTCCGGCGCGAGGCCGGCCTCGTCCGCCTTCGCCTCCAGGAGCTGCGCGGCCAGCTGCTCGACGTTGAGCGCGGCGGCCTGCTCCTTGAGCCGGAGTTCGCCGATGCGCGCGCGCAGCGGTTCGAGCCCCTGCTCGATCTTCATGCGCTGCTCTTCCAGGCCCCGCAGCCCGCCGGTCGCCGCTTCCAGCGCGTCGCGCGCGGCGGCCAGCGCGTGCTCGCCGGCGACGCGCCGTTCGAGCGCCTCCTGCAGGCTCGGTTCGAGATCCTCGGCCTGCATGGCGCTGGCGTTCTCCTCGCAATGCGCCAGTTCCTCGACGATGCGCGCGAGCTGCTTGCGCGCCAGCGCGCGGTTGTTGGCCAGCTCCTCCAGCTTGCCGCGGCATTCGCGCTGCGAGTACTGGGCCTCGCGCAGGTCGCGTTCGGCCGCGTTGACCCGCTCGCGCTCCTCGCGCAGGGCGCGCTCGGCCTGCTCCAGGCGGGCCAGCGTCCCGTTCATCGCCTGCTGCCGTTCGCGGATCTGCTCGCGCTGGGCCTCGATCGCCTCCTCGGCGACGAACAGGCGCTCGTTCTCCGCTTCCTCCTCGGCCGCCATGTCCTCCAGGCTGGCGTCAATCTGCGCCTGCCGTTCGCGGAAGCGTTCGAGCATCTGCGCCAGCTTCAGCGTCTCGACCTGGATCGCGTGCGCCTGTTCCTGCAGGTCGTCGAGTTCCCGGCGCGCGGCTTCCACGGCGTTCTGCGCGTCGGCCGCGCGCGCTTCGATTTCGGCCAGCCGCGCCTGCTCCTGCTCGACCCGCGCTTCGAGCCCGGCGATGATGCCGCCGAGTTCCTCGATCTCGCGCTGCCGTTCGAGCAGGCCGTGTTCGGCGGCGTCCGGGGCGAACAGCGTGACGCTCTGCCGGGTCGCCACGTCGCCGCCGGGCGTCACGCAGCACTCGCCCGCCGCCAGGCGTTCGCGCCGGGCCAGCGCGGCGGCCAGGTCGGGCACGGCGAAAACGCCGTCCAGCCAGTCGTCGAGCGCGGCCGACAGGCGCGGATCGTCGCAGCGGATGCGCGCGCGCAGGCCGCCGTCGGCGGGCCGCGCGGCGGCTTCCTGCGGCAGCAGCAGCGTCAGCTTGCCGCCGGGGCGGTCCTTGCTCCACGCCGGATCGGCGGCTTCGGCCGGCAGCGCGTTCAGGCGCTCGCGCAGCACCGCCTCGACAGCGTCTTCCCAGCCCGCCTCGACATGCAACGACTTCCACAGCGGATGGCGGCCGTCGATGCGGTGCCGGTGCAGCCAGTCGCCCAGCTTGCCGTCGCCCTGCACCCGCCGCTGCAGCTGCTCCAGCGCGGTGCGGCGCGCCTGCGCCTCGGCGCGTTCCTTCTGCGCGTGCTGCACCTGCGCCATGACGTCGCGGCGCTGCCGTTCGAGCAGCGGCAGCTCCTGCTGCCGGCGCATCACGTCTTCCTGCGCCTCGGCAATGCGCTCGCGCAGTTCGGCCAGCGTCTCCTGCTTGATTTCGTATTCGGCGGTGTCCGGCACCGGCAGCGCGTCGCGCTCCTGCTGCAGGCGCTCGCGCCGGCCGGCGACGATCTGCAGCGACCGCTGCGCGTGGCCGCGGTTGGCGATCTCGACCTGCAGCAGCTTGTCGGCCTGCGCCACTTCGTTGCGCTGGGCGTTGACCTCGTCCTGTGCCGCGGCGTGCGCCTCCTCGGCCATCGGCAGGCGTTCCTGCCGCCCCGCCAGCAGCAGCTCGCCCTGCTCGACGCGCTCGTCGGCCAGCGTCAGCAGCTCCTGCCAGCGCGCATGGTCGGCGTCGAACTTTTCGATCTGCGCCTGCCAATGCACCTGGTCGTCGCCCAGCTGCGCCAGCCGCGACTGGTATTCGTGCTGCGATTCGCGGCGGTGGCGGATTTCCGCTTCCAGCCGCGCCACCTCGGCGTTGGCCGTGAACAGGGCGCTCTGCGCGTTGTGCAGCCCGTCGCTCATCGTGAAGTGGCTTTCGCGTGCCTCTTCCAGGCGGGCCTCGGTCTCGCGCAGCGCGGCGATCTCGCCTTCGAGCCCGGTGGCCGCCGCCTCGATCTCCCGCCCCAGCCGCTCGCGCTCGGCCTGCGCCTCGTTGCGCCGGAACAGCCAGAGCAGGTGCTGCTTGCGCGTCAGCTGGTCGTGGTAGTCGCGGTACTGCCGGGCGATCGCCGCTTGGCTCTCCAGGCGCTCCATCTGCGCGCCGAGCTCGGTGCGGATGTCCTCGACCCGCGTCAGGTTCTCGCGCGTGTCGGCCAGGCGCCCTTCGGTCTCCTTGCGCCGCTCCTTGTATTTGGTGACGCCCGCCGCCTCCTCCAGGAAGACGCGCAGTTCGTCCGGCCGCGCCTCGATGATGCGCGAGATGGTGCCCTGCCCGATGATGGCGTAGGCGCGCGGGCCAAGGCCGGTGCCCAGGAACAGGTCGGTGATGTCCTTGCGCCGCACCTGCAGGTTGTTGATGAAATACTCGGACTGGCCGTTGCGGGTCAGCACCCGCTTGACCGACAGCTCGGCGTACTGCGACCACTGCCCGGCGATGCGCCCGAGCGAGTTGTCGAAGACCAACTCCACCGACGCGCGCGAGACGGCCTTGCGCGTGCCGGAGCCGTTGAAGATCACGTCCTGCATCGACTCGCCGCGCAGCTCCGAGGCCTTCGACTCGCCAAGCACCCAGCGCACCGCGTCCATCACGTTGGACTTGCCGCAGCCGTTCGGGCCGACCACGCCGACCAGCTGCCCCGGCAGAGCGATGGTCGTCGGGTCGACGAAGGACTTGAATCCGGCGAGTTTGAGCTTTGTCAGGCGCATCAAGCGGAACGCAGCCCCGGGAGGCTGCGTGAACGATTTGGACGGTTTATCGAACTATGACGACGACACCGGCGTGTCGGGGCGCCTATAATAGCATTTTGTTCGATCGGACCGTTTGCCCCATGACGACCCAGCCCTCCAAGACGCTCGAAACTTTTCCGAATCCGGCGCCGCACCGCGATTTCCTCATCCACATGGAAATCCCCGAATTCACCTGCCTGTGCCCGAAAACGGGCCAGCCCGACTTCGGCGCGCTGACCGTCGAGTTCATCCCGGAAAAGACCTGCATCGAGCTCAAGAGCCTGAAGCTGTACATCTGGTCGTTCCGCGACGAGGGCTGTTTCCACGAGGCGGTCACCAACCGCATTCTCGACGACCTGGTGAAGGCCACCAAGCCGCGCTTCATGCGCGTCACCGCCCGCTTCTTCGTGCGCGGTGGCATCTTCACCAACGTCGTCGCCGAGCACCGCAAGAAGGGATGGAAGCCCGAACCGAAGATCGAGCTTGCCGAATTCGCCGCCCAGTCCAGCACCCGAGGATGATCGCCATGACCACTCCGAATACGATGCCCCCCCCACTCGGCGACGAGCAGCTCGACCGCCTGGAAACCCTGCTCGAAGCGCCCGAGCTCGAAGAGGCGATGCGTCTGGACGAGATCCAGGGCTACCTCTGCGCCGCGCTTTCCGGCCCGCAGCCGATCGACGAGGAAGACCGGCTGGTCAACATCCTGGGCAGTGAGGACGCCCTGGATAGCGAGGCGGGCCGCGAAGCCGCCGAACTGATCCGGCAATTCGCCGAGGCGCTCGCCGCCGACCTCGCCGCCGGCGACCCGCCGGCCCTGCTGCTCTACCCCAAGGATGAAAACGGCGACGGCCCGAGCGACTACCTGCCGTGGTGCCAGGCCTATCTGGCGGGCGTGGATCAGGCCGCCGAGGACTGGTTCGAGTGCATCGAGGAAGACGGCGGGGAAGAGGCCGAGGAACAGGCCGACTACCTGGACGAGCGCCTTTTCCCGCTGATGGTGCTCACCGGCGAGGCGGAAGCCGCCGCGAAGGAGCACGGCGAGGCGTGGCCAGAAGGCGACGAGCGCGCCGCGATCGAGCAGGAATGCGAAGACGACCTGCCGCAGGCGGTCGCCGACATCTACCGTTTCTGGCTGGCCAAGCGCGGCGTCGAGACCATCCGCAACGACGCGCCGCACGTCGGCCGCAACGACCCGTGCCCCTGCGGCAGCGGCAGGAAGTTCAAGCAGTGCTGTGGGAGGGAGCAGTAGCCCGGCGCTGGAAACAGGCGACCGGGATCAAAGAGGAAAAGGCGCCCGGCCGGCGGCTTGCCGGCTTCGGGTCAATCCTGTTCGGCAAGGTTGGGGGCTCCCGGTGGTTTCGACACGACCTTGTACAAGTCGTGGCAGGACACGCACAGGCCCTGGATCGTCGAGAGCTGCCGTAGCGTGTGTTTCGAATCTCCGATCTCCCGCGCATCCCTTTCTATTTCCGCCACCGTTTCGCGCATGCCGAGCAGCATGTCCTTGAAGGGTTGAGGCAGGTTCCTCTGCATCCGTTCGAACAATGTTAAGGGACGCTGCCGCCCGCCTGCTTCCGGTGGGACCGCCGGGTTTTTCCCATCCGGAGAAGGCAAGGAAGCGCCGGACGCCAAGGCCCGGATTCTCGGTAAAGGCGGGCGGGCGCCTTGCGCCATTTCGCGCACCCTGTCCATGTCGCCGTCGATCACCGCATTCAGCAAGCCGGTGTTCTGTCTCAGGAATTCGCGCATATCCTCCTGGAGACGCGCCCGATCCTCATCCGGCAGGGGAACGATGATCCGATGATCGGCTTCTTGCGCGGCGCCGATGCCGGGAAGCCCTCCAGCGGCCACCACGATCGACGCGGCCAGGACTGCGAACGCCCGCCTCATCTTGCCGCGGGCCTCAAAACGGGAACGGCCGTGGACAGCGACCGGTCCGCCAGATCGATGCGCCTGACGGCAACCCGATAGAGCCGCGACAGCGCCGGTTCGTCGAGCACCTGCCCCGGATGGCCGTATACCTGCTGCGCCGGCGCCGTCATCAGCATCACGCGATCCGCGAAATCCAGGGCGTGTTGCGGAGAGTGCGTGGTGAACGCGATGGCAAGTCCCGCATCGGCCAGTTGGCGCAGCAGATTCAGCACCTTCGCCTGATGATGCCAATCCAGGGCCGCGGTCGGCTCGTCGAGCAGCAGCACCTCGCATTTCGAGACCAGGGCGCGCGCGATGAGCACGAGCTGCCGCTCGCCGCCCGACATGACGTGGAATTCCCGATCCGCGAGATGGCCGATGCCCAGCTCTCCCAGCGCCGCGTGCGCGGCGGCATGATCGGCCTGACCCGGAGTCGAGAAGAGCGAGACCGAGCGGGCGCGGCCGAGCAGCACCATGTCCATGCCGGTAAACGGCAGCGACGTCTCCAGCGATTGGGGCACGAACGCAAGCCGCGCACGGCGGGACGTCAGCGTTCCCTCCATCGGCGTCCGGCTGCCCGAGAGGACCGACAGCAGCGTCGATTTGCCGCAACCGTTCGGACCGAGAATCGCGGTGAGCTGGCCGGCGGACAGCTTGAGGTGCAGATTCCGGAAAACCCAGCCGGCGCCGTAGCGGTAGCCGATGTCCGTGGCGCGGATGGCCTCACCCATGCGCCCGCTCCCTGGCCAGACGCCGCAGCAGGATGGCGAAGATCGGCGCCCCCAGCAGCGAGGTCAGCGCGCCGAGCGGAATCTCGGCGGCCACCAGCGTCCTGGCCGCGGTGTCGACGATGATCAGATAGGAGGCGCCGGCCAGCAGGGTGTTCAGGAAGAACCAGCGGTAGTTGCTGCCGATGCTCAACCGGATCAGGTGGGGCACGACCAGCCCGACCCAGCCGATGATGCCGCTCACGGCGACGGACGCCGCGGTGATCATTCCGGTGGCGAGCAGCGCCAGAATCTTCAAGGTGCGCACGGGAATCCCCAGCCTGTTCGCGTCCTCCTCCCCCACCGCCAGGGCGGAAAGGTGAAAACGCAGGCCGAGAATCGTGACGGTTGAAACGCCGATCGGAACGAGCGCGATCCACAGCCGTTCGTTGTCGGCAGCCGCCAGGCTGCCGAGCAGCCAGAAAACGACGGCGGGCAACTGATTGTCGGGGTCCGCGGCGTATTTGAGCAGCGCGATGCCGGCCGAGCCGACGGCGCTGACGACGAGCCCGGCCAGGACCAGCATCACGGTGCCGCCCTGCTGCGGCCGCTGGCCGCCCGCCAGCCAGAAGATGCTGGCGAGGGCCGCCAAGCCGCCCAAAAACGCGCCGGCCATGGCGGGCCATCCCGTACTGAAGAAAATGATCCCCAGCACGCCGCCGAACGCCGCCCCGGACGACACGCCGAGTATTTGCGTATCGGCCAGCGGATTGCGGAATATGCTCTGCAAGGCCGCGCCGGCGACGGCCAGGCCGGCGCCGATGGTCCCGCCGAGCAGCGCCCTGGGAATCCTGACGCCCCAGACGACGTGCGCCTCGGTCGTGCTCCAAGAATGTGCGGACGGCATCAATGGATCGAGCACGATGCCGACGACCGCATCGAGAGGTATGTTGAACCGGCCCACGGACAAGGCGAACCCCAGGGAAACCACCAGGACGGCCATGAACACGCAGGGGCCCGTCGCTCCTTGCATGACCTTCCTCATGAAGCCCGCACCTGTCGTGATCCCGTCGCCCGGCTGGCCAGCACGGCGGCTTCGATCTGCCGCGCGAAGGCCAGCCCCGAGGCGCCGAAATGGGTCGCCAAGGCGTGTTCGCGGTGGATTCTTCCCGACACGGCATAGTGGGGGTTGTCGACATACCAGGTGTGCGGGGCATGGCCCAGCAGCGAACGGAACAGCGGATCGCCGACCACGACGTCGAAATTCCGCGCCTGCAGGAGACGCAGCGCCTCCTCCTCGTTGCCGAGAAGCGTGTCGCCCGCCTCGGCGAAGGACGCATCCCAGGCAAAGAAACTGCCGACGGCGATCGACACGCCGGAGCAATACTGGCGCAGACGGGATCGCAGGCCATTCATTTGGAACTGCTCACCGATCAGCAGCACGGAGCCGGCATCCTGGTCGGCGCAGCGGGAAAGCGGGGACGCCGGAGGCGCCGCCGCGGCGGCCATCCCTTCCCGAGCCTGCCGCAACGCCTGCGCGAGAGCCGCCGCAGCCCGATCGTCGAACGGGATGCCCGCTACGCAAGGAATGCCCCACCGCCGTTCCATATGGCGCGCCAGGGGCAGCGCCGTGCTGGATACGACGAGATTGACCTCGGCGCTCGCGGCTTCCGCCATCCTGGAGAATTCGCTGCCCTGCCCCCAGACGGACGTCACCGACCAGCCCAGATCGGCGACGCACGCCTTCAGCAGGTCGACGGTCGCGGGTGTGAAATTGTCCAGAGGCGACGCGCCGAGAATATTGAGCGTGCCCGCGCGGCGGCGGACGCCTTTTTTCGGCAGGAAGCGATCGGCGAAGGCGATGCAGGCGCTGGCAAAGCCGTGGTGATAACACGCGAGCCCGGTGGTCGGGAAACCGAAAGCCGGCAGTCCGCTTTCGTTCTCGACCAGATTGGCGAAGCCCTCGAAATCGAAGCCGATCAGCATCGGCACGGGGCTGCCGACGATCGCGACGAAGGAGAAATCCTGTGCCCGGACGATGTCGAGGATGTTGTCGAGCAGGCGCTGATCGTTGCCCAGGATGGCGTCGAATTCGCGCAGCCCGGAGCAATACACGCCGGCTCTTCCCGCGTACCAGCGCGGCTCGTCGTAGCCGGTGAAGCTGCCCGTGCACCCGGAGGCATCGTGGATGACGATCAGGCCGCCCAGGTCGTGCAAGGCCGAGGCCACTCCCGAATAATCGGCGGCGAACGGCGGCAGATGTTTGAACATGTAGCTCACGGCGCCCCCTCAAACGACCAGTCCGTAAGCGCGCACCATTTTTTCGAGGCTCTCCCCGGCCGGCGCGGTCACGGCCCGGGCGATCCTGCCGAGCACCGAACAGACGCCGTGATGGCCGGACAGGCCTTCGTCGAAGGCCAGCGGCACGACGAACGGCGCCTGCGTCAGATAACCCGCCGTGAAACCGATGGCGAGATCGGCCGTGGGCGCCTTGGGCCGGAGCCAACTGGTGCTGTGATGGACGGGCGAGGTGACGAGCGTATCCGGGGAGTGCGTTGACAGCCATGAGAACGCCGGGCGTTCGTATTGAGGAAATTTATGCGTGAATATTTCCTTGACGTGGAATCCCGCCTCGACCAGCGCCCTCGCCAGATCGAAGGGGCTGCAGGTCGCCGTATCGTCGATGGCGATCGAATACTGGCCGGCGGCTTCGCGCGTTTCGGTTTCGGACTGCTTGCGCAGGCGGAGCGCGTCGCCATGGTCGAACTCGCGGCCCAGGTATCCCGCCACGGCGCCATGAGCTCGTTCAATCGCGGCATGGCTGAACGCGGTCGGGATGAACAGGAATGGCGTGCCGAGCTTTTTCTTCAGATTCGACGCCGCCTCGAAGCCTTCGGGCCGCGTCACCAGATTCAGCCGCGCCGAGGCGAGGCGCTGAAAGTCGTCGAATGAGCCGCACTGGGCGAGGTGAACCAGCGGCAGCCCGGCCCGCTCCCGCAGAAACCGGCTCAATTCGGATTCGGCGGAAATGGGCTGAAACGCTCCCAGATGGCCGATGATGTCCTCGGCGCCCCGGCCGGGGGAAAGAAAGTCATACATGTCGCGCTGGATGCGAATCCCCGGCGGCAGCTTCGAATCCAGGCTGGTCGGATTCATCCGCCCCAGCCTGAAGGGAATCCCGAAAGCCGCCTCGAAATCGGCAAGCATCAGGTCGTAGTCGGTGCCCAACAGATCGTCGATGCAGGAAACGACGATCATGAAGGCCTTGGGCCTGGGGCTTATCCGGGGAAAGAGCGCGGGCAGCGCCCGGCGAATTTCATCCTCGCAGCTGCCCATGACGATTTCGTCTTCTTCTATGCACAAATAGCCGACGCGCTCCTTGCAGCCTTGTTCGATGGCCGCGATCGCCCCGTGGCGGCCGCAGGCCGCCGGCGAGACGAACAGCATGTACATTTCCGGGACGAGCATGGCCGTCCGGATGACGCCCCATCCGCCGTGGGTCGGCGCGCAGTAATGAAAGCAGTTCGACGCCGCCGTCTTGCCCAGCACCTCGTCGGCCCGCTCGACTCCGGCGCCGATCCGCATGCTGCGCTTCGACGGCGCTTGCCGCATCGTGATGAAATCCATGTTGTCCGTTTCGCAAAAAGTTGATGAGGGGGAATATGGGCAGCGGCGCTCAGGGGAACAGCGTTTTGGACAGGGCGAGGTAAACCGCCGCCTGCGGGGAGTCGGGGAAGGCTTCGACGACCGTTTTCCCCATGTTCTCC
Organism: Propionivibrio sp.; assembly: GCF_047602565.1. GTDB lineage: Bacteria > Pseudomonadota > Gammaproteobacteria > Burkholderiales > Rhodocyclaceae > Propionivibrio. The sequence goes on along the minus strand of NZ_JASGGX010000001.1, from coordinate 4,608,060 downwards.
GCCTCCTGCACGCAGCCCGAGCGCGGAATGACGCCGATGACTTCGGTTTCAAGCTCCCTGGCCGCCTGGCTGACGATGGCGTCCTCGTTGTCGATGTTCCTGGAGTTCTGGATGATCCCGGCGAGCTTCGCGTAGCCCCTGGCCGAAAAGCCGCGCAGCGCCTGGGCGATGTTGTGCGCGGCATAGACCGCCATCATTTCCCCCGAACTGACGATGGCGACCCGGTCCGCGTAGCCGCCGCGCATCGGCATGGCGAAACCGCCGCAGACCACGTCGCCGAGCACGTCGAACAACACGACGTCGGGTTTGAGGCTGGCGTAGGCGTCGAGCTCTTCCAGGCGATTGAACGCGGTGATGATGCCGCGGCCGGCGCAGCCGATTCCCGGAACCGGACCGCCTGCCTCCACGCAGTAGATTCCGTTGAAGCCTTCGAAAACGAGATCTTCGAGCGTCGAGCCGTGTTTCTTTCCGCGCAGCACGTCCAGGATCGAGGGGATTTTCCTGCCGCAGGTCAGCGTCTTGGTCGAATCGGCCTTCGGGTCGCAGCCGATCTGCATCACCTTGAGGCCGCGCACCGACAAGGCCGCCGAGAGGTTCGAGACCGTCGTCGATTTGCCGATCCCGCCTTTTCCGTAAACCGCGATCTTCTGAGGGGAAAACACATCCCCGGATTCGCCTTGGGCGGGCGCCGAATCGTCGGCTTCCAACCCCTGGCACGCGCCTTCATGCAAGGCAAGGCAATCATCATGTGCAGGCATGTTCAGTTCTTCCGCTTGGCGAATTTTTCTAGGTAGTGGCGGCTACCGCCGTTTTCATCGATGCGCAGCACGGCGTCGATGTCCTGGTCGGTCGGCGAATAGCCGTACAACAGCTGGTAATGGCCAGCGATCTCCGCGCGCAGCGCGTCGTCGCGCTTCACGTCGGGATGGAAGAGCGTCTGCAGCCACCGCCAGGTCAGCGGCGACTCCTGGCTCGGCGGGTCCCATCGAAAGCCGCCCCTGGGATAGACGTAAACCCGCTTTTCCTTCACGGCGGGAAGCTTGGCCAGCAAGGCGTTGCCGAGCAGCAGATCCGGGCGCAGGTCCTTCTCGAAGTTGTTGAGCAGGATCAGGTCGGGCGACCAGGCGAGCAGTTGCTCGACCCCAACCTGCACGAAGCCGGGAAGCCTGGCCGCGACGTTGATGCCGCCAGCCAGTTCGATGTCCGAGTCCATGCTCGTGTTGCTGCCGGCGACCTGATAGGAATTTCCCTGCGTGCGGTAAAGGAAGACGACTTTGGGACGCTGCTTTTCCGGGATCGCCGCGGCGGCCTCGGCCGCTTTCGCCCTGGCTGCGCGGAAGCGGGCCGCCAGCTCCATGCCGCGGGATTCGCGCCCGGTCAGGACCTTTCCGGAGAGCTCCAGCCAGTCGGCCGCGAATGCGCTGCTGCCGTAGCGCAGCGTGACGACGGGCACGCCGGCCTTGACGATGGGATCGACGATGCTGGCGCCCCGGTCGCCCCACTGGATGGCCACGTCGGGACGAGTTCGACAGCAAGGCCTCGACGTTCGGAAAGAAACCGTCGCCGGCCACGTCGCTGCGAATCGATTTCGCGGACGGAAACATCTTTCCGAGCAGTCCGTACTCGATCTCCTGTTTCGACGAGGGATTGATGGCCACCAGCCGCGACGGGCCGAAGTTGACGGCCATCACCATCGACGCGCTCGGTATCACCAGGGTGGCCACCCGGCTGACCCGGTCCGGCAGCGCCACCTGCCGCCCATTCTGGTCGGTGATGGATGCCGCCGCCGCGGCGAAGGAAATCGACGACAGGACGGGCAGCAGGCAGCCCAGGCCCAAAAGAGCGCGCCGCATCTCAGTAGTCATGGACCAGCTTGACCATGAACGACCGGCCGGGCTCGATCAGCGGATTGCCGATGCTGCCTTGCGCGTAGTTGAGGTTTTCCGCGGCGACCGAATTGACGACGAGCTTGTCGAACAGGTTCTGGAAACCCGCCACCGCCCGCCACTGTTTCAGGGCGGCGTCGCCGGTCAGCTGCCCCAAGCCCACGTTGGCATAGATGTCGAGAGTCCCGTAGCCCGGCCGCTGGCGCTCCTGCGTCCGGTTCGACGCGCGAATGCCGCGCCGCGCCCCGGACGACGGTTTCGACCGACCAGGGGGAACCCTCCGGACCGTAACGCACCGAGAACCATCCGGTGAGCGGCGAAATCGAGTCGAGCGGCGCGTCCGCGGTCTTGTTCGTTCCCCGCGTCGCGGTCATCGCCGCCCGCAGGAGCCAGGGCTTCCCGATCCGCAGCTCGCCATCCAGCTCGACGCCGGTGATCTCGGCCGACTGGACGTTCTGCCGCTGGTAATAGTTCGAGCCGATCTTGACGAGCCGGATCAGATCCTTGTAGTCGCTCTTGAAGACGGTCGCATTGAAACGCGCCCCCGCGTCGCCGAAGCGGATGCCGGCCTCGTACGTCATGCTGCGTTCCGGCTCCAGATCCGGCGAAGGAATCGTCGGCACCGTGCCGCTGGAGGTCGACAAGGTGCGCTCGTTGCCCGACGGCGCGCGGAATCCCTGGCTCACCTGGGAGACCAGGCTCCAGGAGGGAACGAAGTCCCATTTGACGCCGACGCTTCCCGTTACGGGGCTGTCGATCCTGGTACGGCCCGCCTGGTTGATGGCCTGGGTGATGAACGCGGCCTCGTTGGGAATCGGCTTGGGGTCGATGACCGTCTTGATCCGGTCCCACCGGGCCGCGCCGGAAAGAGTGAGGTCGGGCGCCACCTTCCAGTCGTCGCTGGCATAGAACCCGATGTTGGTTTGCGTCGAACCCCGTTCGAGGACGCTCCAGGCCGGCTTGGAAACGGGCAGCCCCGTCGCGGTATTCGTCTTGTACGCCTCCGCCCGCCGGCTGTTGAAGTTCTCGTGATAGAAATCCATGCCGTAGGCCACCACATGGTCGGCGATCTCCTTGATCGCATTCATTTTCCCGCCGAATACCGTCGGCGTATGAACCTCGGTGTGCTGATGCGTCGTTTGCGCCGCCAGGGTGCCGCTGGCGTTGGTGGCGTTCTGCTGGTAGATGTCCGTCTCCAGCTTCCTGACGTACAGGCTGCCTTCGAACAGATCGGCGAAACGTCCGAGTTCCTTGGTCTCCACGCCGAGCTTCAGATAGCGTTCCTTGATGGGGTCCTCCCTGACGATCAGCCACGGCGCTCCCGGAGCGGCCCCCAGGCCGCCGGCCCGGCCGGTGGTCGCTTCCTGGAGGCGGCCGGCCAGTTCCCACCGGGTAAGCGCCGTCGGCGAATAGCCGAGGCGGAAATCCAGCCCCTTGGATTCGAAATCGCTGTTCCGCGCCACGCCCTTGGGCGTCTGATAGTCATTGGCATCGCGGTAATTCATGCCGACCAGGACGTCGAAACCGTTGCCGCCGCCGACGATCTCGCCACGGCCCGCCCACAGGTCGTTCACGCTGTTGTATTCGATCGACTTCAGCTTCGCGTCGAGCGCGAACGGTTCGTCACGCGACACCTTGGCCCGGCGCGTGATCACGTTCACCACGCCGTTCATCGCGTCCGCTCCCCACAGGACGGAAGCCGGCCCCCGGAGGACCTCGATGCGCTCGACCGCATTGGGGTCGATCAGGTTGAATTCGAGCGTGCTTCTCCCGCGGTATCTGTCGCCGTCGATCGCCAGCATCGAACGCGTGCTGTTGGAATTGAACCCGCGCATGACGATCTGGCCGCCCAGGCCGCCGCTGCGGGCGTAGGCGACGCCGGGAACCTTGGCCAAAGCCTCCTGGATGCCGCCGGTCGTCGCATGATTCTCGATGTCCTCCCGCTTGACGACGCTTATGGCGCGCGTGGAATCCTCGTTTTCTATCGTCGATTTCGTCGTCGAGATGTGGATTTCACCCAAAGTTTTTTCCGCATCCGCCGAGTCCGCCAGCGCCCATGCCGGGAATGCCGCCATGACGGCCAGCATTCCTTTACCGATACGAACCCTCAACCGCTTGTTTCTCCGTTCATGCCGCATTTCATCTCCGTTTGTCTATGGTTGCATCCAGGCAATAACTGAATCGAATCAATGAAAATTCAAAAAGGTTAATGAGAATCAATCACCATATTACGTAATCATGTTAAGACATGTCAATGAGAATCGATATCAATGGCATCAAGCAGGCAAATTTCCGCGCAACGCGGTGCGGAAAATGCTTGGCCGAAGGAGTCTTTAGCCGGGTGCGAAATCGCAGCGGGAAAGCCCGGCCGAACAGCGGTGTCGGGCCGGACAAAATGGCGGCAGCGGTCTGGCGGATTGGGGACGAACGGCGAGATTGCCGTCGCCACGGGCGAACGCCGGCTCGGCGGCCGTTACCGGCCGCGCGCGGGTCGTTCTTCTGGAATGCAGTCTCTGCCGGAGATTTCCGGGGCTGGCGCCCTACTCTCTCCTGATCCGCGACAGATCGGCCTGCGCCCTACTGCCGCGGGCCGCCGCGGCCACGTCCTTGGGCACGATGGTCTTGCCGATCGGGGCCAGGGCGATGCCGGCGAGCTTGAGGTGCTGGATGCCGAACGGGATGCCGATGATCGTCACGAAACAGGCGGCCGCCGACATGACGTGCCCGACGGCCAGCCACCAGCCGGCCAGGACGAACCACACGATGTTGCCCAGCACGCCGAGAAATCCCGTCCCGACGTCGCCTTTCCCCGAGAGGTCCTCGCGGTCGACGGCCTCCTTGCCGAACGGGAAGAAGGTGAATTTGCCGATCACGAAGCAGGCCCGGCCCCAGGGAATACCGACGATCGACACGAAAGCCAGCAGACCGGCCAGCCACCAGCCCAGGCCCATGAACACGCCGCCCAGGATGAACCACAGGAAATTGCCGATCGCGCCCATTTGAATCCTTTCTTCATTCCCCGCCTGACGCGCGCCGGGGCGGCACGGCCGGACGGCCTGTCATTTTTCGCTCTCGCCCTTTTCCGCCCGTTCGAGCCGCTCCTGCGAGGTCTGCGCGGCCGCGTCCAGGCCGGCTTTCACCGCGTCGAGCGTCTCTTTTCCCTGCCGCGCCTGCTCGGCCTGCAAGCGGGCGGCGGTGGCCGCCGTGCCGACGCTTTCGGCGCCGCAACCGGCCGCCATGAGCACGGCCATCGCCATCACAAGCGCGCGCACGATCGCCGACCGGTCAGGATTCCAGCGCGACGACGATCGAGTAGATCTCGTCGCCCGAGGCGGCGATGACTTCGGCCACGGTGCTCTGGTCGAGTTCGAACGCCGTGGCGGCGTCGGCGGCGGGGATGGCCCGCGCATCGAGCGCGTCGAAGGGGTCGGGCCGCGGCGACAGCGCCCTGGCGACGAACAGGACGTCGCTCAGGCTTGCCGGCGGCATGGTTTTCCCGTACTCCCGCGACGCCAGGACGGCATCGACCACCGAGCCCGGCAGCTTGAGTTCGCCGAGCACCCGGCGCGTGGCGCGTTCGCCCAGGTCGTTGATCGCTTCCGCGAGCGCCGCCTGGTTTTCCAGCAGTTCGGGGTAGTCGACCGCCTGCGCCAGCAGGTAGAAGCGCCCGAGGTCATGCACGATACCGGCGAACATCGCTTCGTCGGGATTCAACGCGGTCATTTTCTTGGCGATGACGTAGGCCAGGGCGGCGACGTTGACGCTGCGCTCCCACAGGCGGTTGGACAGGTTGCGCGTGCTGCCGTGGCGCTGCGACTGGCGCAGCTGGTTCATGATCAGCACCATCGCCAGCGCCTTGATCGGGTCCATCCCGACGCGCACCACGGCCAGCCGCACGTCGCGGATCACCTGGCTGGTCGGATTCATCGCCACGGAATTGGCGAGCCGGATCACCTTGGCCGACAGGAGCGGCTCGGAGATCACGATCTTGGCCAGCGTCGCCAGGCCGATGTCGGGATTCTCCACCGCCTTCAGCACGCGCCGGCTCGCATCCAGGCTGGTCGGAAAATTGAGTTCTCCCGCCTGCGCGTGGGCGAACGCATCGCGGAATGCCGCTGAGGCGCGGTGGATCGCAGGGCTCACTCTTGACTCCTTCTCGATCGCAAGGTCATTCCACGCATTTTAAACTGATGCGGAAGCCTTTTGCGCCCCATGTCGGCCTCGGCGAGGCGCGCCACCGCCGCGACAAAAAAAGGGCGGCCAGCGCCGCCCTTCCCGCCTCCCCGCCGCGCGGGAAGGATCGCCATGCGCTTACCGCGCGGCGACGATGTCGCGGGTATCGCGCGCGATCACCAGTTCCTCGTTGGTCGGCACGACCAGCACCTTGATCGGCGAATCCGCGGAGGAAATCACCACTTCGGCGCCGCGCGCGTTGTTGGCTTCGGCATTCAGCTTGACGCCCAGCGTGGTCAGCCGCTCGACGACCGACGCCCGGAAGGCGATGTCGTTCTCCCCGATGCCGCCGGTGAACAGGATGGCGTCGACGCGGCCGAGTTCGATGGCATAGGCGCCAATGTACTTGAGCGTGCGGTGGCGCAATACGTCGATGGCCAGCTTGGCACGGGCATTGCCCTCGGCGGCGGCCTTCCACAGATCGCGCATGTCGGAACTCACGCCGGAAACGCCCAGCAGGCCGGATTTCTTGTTCAGCGCGTTGTCGATGTCGGCGAACGACATGTTGACGTTGGCCGCCAGATAGTTCGGGATGCCGGCGTCCACGTCGCCGCAGCGCGTGCCCATGACCAGCCCTTCGAGCGGAGTCATGCCCATGCTGGTGTCGTACGACTTGCCGTTCTTGACCGCGGTGAACGACGAGCCGTTGCCCATGTGGCAGGTGATGCAGTTGAAATCGTCCTTGGCGATGCCGAGAATCTGCGCCGCGCGCTCGGAGACGAAGCGGTGCGACGTGCCGTGGAAGCCGTAGCGGCGCACGTGGTGCTTCTCGTACCACTCGTAGGGCAGCGCGTAAACGTAGGATTCCGGCGGCATGGTGGCGTGGAACGAGGTGTCGAACACGCCGACGTTGGGCACGCCCGGCAGCGCCTTCTGCATGGCTTCGATGCCGGTGATGTTGGGCGGGTTGTGCAGCGGCGCGAGCGGGATGTTCTCCTTGAGCGCGGCGATCACCGCGTCCGTGATCAGCACGGAGCCGGAGAACTTCTCGCCGCCGTGCACCACGCGGTGGCCGATGGCGGCGATGTCCGACAGGGATTTGATGACCCCGCCGCGCGGGTCGATCAGCTTGTTCAGCACCTTCTTGATCGCCGCCTCATGGTCGGCGATGTCGGCCGTTTCCTTGATCTTCTCGCCGTGCGCGGGCTCGTAGGTCAGCACCGAATCCTTCATGCCGATGCGCTCGACCAGGCCGGCCGCCACGCGATGCTCGTTGGACATGTCGAGCAACTGGTACTTGAACGATGAACTGCCGCAATTCAAAACAAAGACGAACATTATTTTTTCCCCTGAAATGACCAGGACAGCGCCTGGAAAAACGTCGCCACCGCACCGACACGATAGGCGAAACACCCCTTCTCGTTGGTAACACCCGCCGCGGCACGGAAGCCGCTCCGGCGCCCCGCCGCGCCCAAGGCGGCGCGCGCCGCCGCCCCGCTGGATAAAAACGACGATGGTAGGCCTCGCCCACGCCGCCGTCGATCATCAAACAGACTTTTTGCGCGTTTATCGCACACCCCTGGGCAGCTATCGCGCGAATCGGCCAGGCGGGACGCCGTGCCCGCCCGCGCTCCGCCCCAACATTTCACATTATGCAATTACGTGATTCAACAGCTTTTTTTGACTCAGCAAAACGTAAAAAACAACTACATATAGCGTTTTTCTTGCATTACACCACTACATATAGTAGCTTTACCCCCTGCCCGATCGTTCCATACCGCATGATATCCGATTGGTTTCGGCCTGGAAACGGATTCGGCGGCAACAGAACTTGTCGGACGATGTCGAATCGACATTGGATGCCGGCCGCAAGCATCACCCTGAACACGCGAACCACGAAAGGCAGACCATGAGCCAGAACACGCAGCAGCTTTCCCTCACCGCGATCGCGGAAGTTCCTGAAATCGCCCCGCTGGCGGGACAGGAGATTTCCACCGAGGTCCTCGTCGAGAAGTACGCCAAGGGGTCCGAGACCAACGTGCATGACGTGCGCCGCCGCATCGCCCGGGCGCTCGCCGCCCACGAGGACGAGAAGCATCGCGCGAAATGGGAGGAGCGTTTTCTCTGGGCGCAGGAAAACGGCTTCGTCCCCGCCGGCCGGATCAATTCCGCCGCCGGCACTACGCTGGCCGCCACGCTGATCAACTGCTTCGTGCAGCCGGTGGGCGACTCCATCGTCGAGATCGTCGACGGCCGGCCGGGCATCTACAGCGCCCTGGCGGAAGCCGCCGAGACCATGCGCCGCGGCGGCGGCGTGGGCTACGACTTCTCCTCGATCCGTCCGCAGGGCGCGCAGGTCAAGGGCACGCAGTCGCGCGCCTCGGGGCCGGTCTCGTACATGCGCGTGTTCGACCGCTCGTGCGAGACGGTCGAATCCGCCGGCGCGCGCCGCGGCGCGCAGATGGGCGTGCTGCGCTGCGACCATCCGGACATCGAGCTGTTCGTGCACGCCAAGGACAGCGGCGACCTGACCAACTTCAACATCTCCATCGCCGTCACCGACAGCTTCATGCAGGCGGTCGACAGCGACACCGACGTCGAGCTCGTCCATCGCGCCGAGCCTAACGCGGACATGAAGCTCGGCGGCGCCTACCAGCGCGACGACGGCGTCTGGGTCTACCGCAAGGTGCGCGCGCGCGACCTGTGGGACCAGGTGATGAAGTCCACCTACGATCACGCCGAGCCGGGCATCCTGTTCCTCGACCGCATGAACAAGGACAACAACCTGTACTACTGCGAAGTCATCGAGGCCACCAATCCCTGCGCCGAACAACCGCTGCCGCCGTACGGCTGCTGCTGCCTCGGCTCGATCAACCTGACGCTGTTCGTGCGCAATCCCTTCTCCAACCGCGCCGAGTTCGACTTCGCCGCCTTCGGCGAGGTGGTCAAGGTCTCCCAGCGCATGCTCGACAACGTCCTCGACGTGACCGCCTGGCCGCTCGAACGCCAGCGTGAGGAGGCGGCCAACAAGCGGCGCGTGGGCCTCGGCTTCACCGGCCTCGGCGACACGCTGTGCATGCTCGGCCTGCGCTACGACCGCCCGGAAGCCACCGCCATGGCCTCCCGCATCTCGGAACAGATGCGCGATACCGCCTACCTGGCCTCGGTTGAACTGGCCAAGGAACGCGGCGCCTTCCCGCTGTTCAACGCCGAGATGTACCTGTCCGGCGGCAACTTCGCCTCGCGCCTGCCGGCCGAGATCAAGGCGGAGATCCGCAAGCACGGCATCCGCAACTCGCACCTGCTCTCGATCGCGCCGACCGGCACCATCTCGCTGGCCTTCGCCGACAACGCCAGCAACGGCATCGAACCGCCCTTCTCCTGGACCTACAGCCGCAAGAAGCGCATGGCCGACGGCACGCTCAAGGAATACGCGGTCGAGGACTACGCCTGGCGCCTGTACAAGCACCTGGGCGGCGACGTCGAGAACCTGCCCGACTATTTCGTGACCGCGCTGGAAATCTCCGCCGAGGCGCACAAGAACATGGTCGCCGCGGTCGCGCCGTACATCGACACCTCGATCTCGAAGACGGTCAACGTGCCCGCCGATTACCCGTACGACGATTTCCAGGATCTCTACATGAGCGCCTGGAAGTCCGGCCTCAAGGGGCTCGCCACCTACCGCCCCAACAGCGTGCTCGGCGCCGTGCTCTCGGTCGAGCCGGCCAAGCAGGCCGAGGAGAAGAAGCAGCCGCAGGACTTCGTCAACGGCGACGCCAATCGCCGGCTGTCGATCAAGAACCTGCCGGCGCCGGTGCTGTCCAGCCTGCGCTGGCCGGGCCGTCCGAACCTGCCCGAAGGCAACATGGCCTGGACCTACATGATCGACCACGGCCAGGGCAAGTTCGCCCTGTTCGTCGGCCACGTCGACCAGGAAGGCCGCTCCTGGCCGTTCGAGGCCTGGGTCAACGGGCCGGCGCAGCCGCGCGGCCTCGGCGCCGTGGCCAAGACCCTGTCGATGGACATGCGCGCCAACGATCACGGCTGGCTCAAGCTCAAGCTCGAATCGCTGGCCAAGACACCGGACGGCGAAGGCTTCGACATGTCCTTCCCGCCGCACGGCGAAAGGAAGCGCATGCCCTCGGTCGTTTCCGCCATGGCCCGCCTGATCGAGTACCGCGTCGAGCAGTTGGGCGCGTTCAACAACGAAGGCCCGACGCCGGTGCTGGACGCGCTGTTCAGCCTGAAGGAGCCGAAGACCGGCACCGACGGCACCCTCTCCTGGACGGTCGACGTGCTCAATCCGGCGACCAGCGAGGATTTCGTCCTCGGGCTCAAGGAAATCATGCTGCCGGACGGCGTCACGCGCCCCTATTCGGTGTGGCTCGCCGGCAACTACCCGCGCGCCCTCGACGGCCTGACCAAGCTGCTCTCGCTCGACATGCGCGTGCTCGACCCCGCCTGGATCGGCATGAAGCTCCGGAAGCTGCTCGATTATCCCGAGCCGCTCGGCGACTTCATGGCCTTCGTGCCCGGCACGCGCCGGCAGCAGACCTACCCGTCGACCGTGGCCTACATCGCCAGTCTGATCATCCACCGCTACGCGATGCTCGGTATCCTCGACGAGAACGGTTTCCCGCTGCAGCAGATGGGCATCCTCGAGGCGCCGGCCAGCAAGACCGCGCCCAAGCCCACCGCCGGCAAGCTATGCAGCGAATGCGGCAACCACACCATGATCCGCAAGGACGGCTGCGACTTCTGCACCGCCTGCGGCGCGGTCGGCACCTGCGGCTGAGGCGTCTCCGCCGGCCAAGGACGCCGCTGTCGCCCTGGAAAAACGCCGAGGCGCGTGTCGATTGCCCGACACGCGCCTCGGCTTTGCGTAGCCGGCTGACCGGTCAGTTGGCGCGCAGTCCCGCGAGAATCTGCTGCACGTTGTAGCGCATCATGGTCAGGTAATCGGCGGCGGGGCCGTCCTTCGCCGACAAGGCATCGGCATAAAGCTTGCCGGCGGGCGAGACTCCCGCATCGCGGGCCAGCTGGGCGAGGAGTTTCGGGTTGCTCATGTTCTCCATGAAGACGGCCTTGATCTTGTCGCGCTTGATCTGCTTGATCAGCCGCGCAACCTCCTTGGCGCTCGGTTCGCTTTCGGTATTTACGCCCTGCGGCGCCAGGAATTGCACGCCGTAACGCGCCGCGTGATAGCCGAAAGCATCGTGCGAGGTGATCAGGCGGCGCTTTTCCGCCGGAATGCTTTGATACTGTTCCCGGGCCCAGGCATCCAGCGCGTCGAGCTGCGCGGCGTACGCCGTGCCGTTGGACTGGTATTCGGCGGCATGTTCCGGGTCCAGCTCGCTCAGCCCGCGGGCGATGTTGCGCACGTAGATCTTGACGTTGCTCGGGTCCTGCCAGGCATGCGGATCGGTCACCGTCCGCCCGGGATGGTCCTCGTCCTCCATTTTCCGCGCCCGCACGCCCTCCGCCGCGACGATGGTCGTGCCCTTGAAGCCCGCCGAGCGCTGCAACCTGTTCAGCCATCCCTCGAAACCCAGGCCATTGACGACGAAAACGCGGGCCTGGGCCACCGCCTTGACGTCCGACGGACGCGGCTCGAAGACATGCGCGTCCTGGTCCGGCCCCACCAGGGTGGTGACGGAAACGCGGTCGCCGCCGACCACGGCAACCAGATCCCCGAGGATGCTGAAGCTCGCCACGACGGGAATCCGATCGGCGGCCCAGGCGCCGGTCGCCTGGCACAGGAACAGGCCGCACAGGATAGTACGGAAAACCTTTTTCATTTCACGCTCCTTTCGTTGAAGATCAGCCGCCGCCCGTAACCCCTCAGGCCTTGAGGTGGCGGAAACGGATGACGCGCCACAGCCAGCCCGACGGGGCGACAACCAGCGAGACGAGGTACAGCAATCCCGCGCACACGATGATCGTCGGCCCGGACGGGAGATTCACGTGATAGGACACCAGCAGCCCCGCGAAGCCGGCCGCCATCGCCAATACGCCGCTCACCACGAACTGGCCGGCCAACCGGGGATGCCACAAGCGCGCCGAGACCGCCGGCAGCATCATCAAGCCGACGGCCATCAGCGTGCCCAGCGTCTGGAAGGCGGCAACCAGGTTGAGCGCGACCAGCATCAGATAAAGCTGCTGGTAAACCCCGCGGTGGCCGCCGTTGGCGGTCAGGAATCCCGGATCGAAGCTTTCCAGCAGAAACCCCCGGTACAAGGCCGCCAGCGCCAGGAGCGAGAAGCTCGACGTCGAGACGACCAGCAAAAGCCCTTCCTGGTCCACCGCCAGCACGTTGCCGAACAGGATGTGCAGCAGATCGATCTGCGTACCCTGGAGGGAAATCACCAGCACGCCGAGCGCCAGGGCGATCAGATAAAACGCGGTCAGGCTGGCGTCTTCCTTCAACCCGAAGTGCTGGCTGACCCAGCCGGCCAGGCCGACGACCACCAGTCCCGCGATCAGGCCGCCGATGCTCATCGCGGGCAGCGACAAGCCGTACAGCATGAAGCCGATGGCGACGCCCGGCAGGACCGCATGGCTCAGCGCATCGCCGAAGAGGCTCATCCGGCGCAGGGTCGAACAGCACGCCCAGCGGCGCGCCGCTGACCGCCAGGGCGATCACCGACACGAGCGAGCGCCGCATGAATGCGTTATCGCCGAACGGTTCGCCCAGCAGAAAAAGGATGTCCGGAAAAGTCATGCGGCGTCCTCGACATCGCACACGTCCGCCGTCTCATCCCACGCCTCGTTGGCAATGCGCGCCCGCGCGGGAGGAGTCCGCCGGAGCACTTCCGCCGTCTCGCCCCAGGCCACCACATGGCGCGCGAGCACCAGGGTCCGCGGAAAATAGGCGCGCACCAGCTCGTTGTCGTGGAGCACCGCCAGAACCGTGCGACCCTCGCCGTGCCAGCCTTGTACCACTTTCATCAGGTCGTGGGTGGTGTGTTCGTCCACGGCATTGAACGGCTCGTCGAGCAGCAGCAGCGACGCATCCTGCATCAGCATCCGCGCGAAGAGCACGCGCTGGAACTGGCCCGACGAAAGCGAGGCGAGCGAGCGGTCGCCAAAGCCGGACAAACCGACGGTCGCCATCGCGGCGTGGGCGCGCTCCTGGGCCTGGCCGCCGATCTGCCGCCAGAACGAACTGCGGCGCCAGTCGCCCATGAGCACGCAGTCCATGACCGTGATCGGGAAGGCGCGGTCAACCTCCGTCTGCTGCGGCAGATAGGCGATCCGCGCCCGCGGCTCGCCGAAGCGGATCGTGCCGGATTCCACCGGCACCAGACCGACGATGCTCTTCAGCAAGGTGCTTTTTCCCGCGCCGTTTGCCCCGACGACGGCCGTCAGCGAACCTGCCGCGAAACTGCCACTGACGTGATGCAGGGCAGGATGCCGGTCATAGCTCACCGTCAGGTTCAGCAATTCGATCGTGGCCGTCAAAACCAGCCTCCTTGCGCCCACAAGACGCCCAGCCAGAGCGCGAGGCAAAGCGGCAGCACCCACAGGATTCGCGTCCAGAACGACAGCGCATAGACGCTGCGGCCGGCGCGCGCCGCCGGCGAATGGCCATGACGATGAGTGGCGGATGGTTCGAGCAAGACGCTCCCTCCAGGAAAACGAGGGGTCCATTGAACCAGAAACGGGGCATAGATGCAACAAAGTTGCATCTATGCCCTAAATGTCGCCTCCGCTGGAGCGGCCGCGCGGAATCGTCTTACAGCGTCACGTCGAGCAAACGCACGAACTGCTGCCCGCCGTGCATGTCGCGCTCCATCACTCCGCCCTGGGCGCGGGCGCGCGGGTAGGAAATCTTCACCACGCACAGATTCGGCACCGGAAAGAACTTTATCTGCTCCGGATCGGCGCCATACAGCGCCCCGATCGCGGCGGGCTGCAGGGCCGGCGACGTGCTGTAGCGGTCAAAGGACGCGCGATCCGGGAACCACAGGTCCAGCGTGATCCAGAACGGTCCCGCGTTCTTGGATCGCACGTGCCGGCAAACCTCGCTCACCTTAGGCATGAACGTTCTCCTTGGCGTAAAGAAACACGGTACGAACCAATTCCATGGGGTCATCCACATGTACGACGTGGTTCAGCTTGAACTCGTACACCCGCCCGCGCTCCATTTCCGCGGGAGAAAACGGGAAGGCGTAACTCGGCAATTCCTGGCAGGGATTGAGCGGCAGATGGAACAGCCAGGGATTGCAGGTCTTGGCGATCTGGGTGGCGATTTCCTGCGTCGCCGCGGTGGCGACGAACAGCAGCCCCACTTCGCGCGGCGCGGCGGTCCGCGCATCGGGCTGCTCGCCGGATACCGCGTTCCAGCCGTAGGCGCGCAGGGAAACATCGAATTCCCCGGCCCGCTCGCCCATGTTCTGACGGACCCGCGCCGTCAGCACGTCGTGCATCTGCGCCATGAAACGGTCGAGGTTGGCCAGCACCTCGCGGTCCTGGATGCCGACCAGCATGATCGTCTGGTAGCCGCATCCGCTCGCGCCTTCGAGCTTCATCGTGTAGGGCTGCGCGACGAGCTGCGAGCCGGTGACGCGCACGATGCGCTCGTCAACGGCGGAATAAGTGGACTGCGTCACGTCCAGGATGCAGCCGGGTTCCTGCAGCAGGAAGGGATCGCTGTTCTCGTACAGCATGTGGGCGGCGATGGTTTCGACCGTGCACTGATTGCCGGGTCCCAGCGGCTCGACCGTGAAATCGTCCCGGCCGACCCGGATCATCACCCCGCCCTCGCGCGGATGCGTGGTGCACAAGGAACCGCATTCCGCGATCTTGCCCGCGTGCCAGGCCAGGCCCTCCCCAGCGCCGCGCATCAGCGGCACCGCGGCGAGCACCGCGGAATCCGTCGAGCGTCCGCCGAGCACAATGTCGGCGCCGGCTTCCAGGGCGGCGACATACGGCTCCGGCCCCATCAACGCGACGATGTGGTCACAGGTTTCGAACAGCGCCGGATCGCTGTCCCGCATCGGCGGCAGCGGGCTGATCCTGCCCTCCCGGGCCTTTTTCGCCATGAGTTCGGGCGCCTGCTCGGAGTAGAGCAAGGCGATGCGCGGATGCAGGCCATGTTCCCGCGCGATTTCCAGCGCGATGTCCCGCGTCCATTCGAGCGCCTGGTCGCAACCCGACGTGCCGCAGGAACCGATGAGCAAGGGAATGCCGGCTTGCGCCTGGGCGCGCATGAGGATGGACAGATCGTGCTTGATCGAATCCCGCGAATACTTCGCCTTGCCGGTAGCGAGGTAGGCCGGGCCGCTGTCGGTCGAGCCCGCGTCGCAGGCGATGGCATGCGCCTCGCCCACGCGCGCGAAGACGTCGCTTTCCTTGACGCCGAGCCCCAGCGCCCCGACAGGCACCAGGATGTTGATGGGGGAAAAGGATGCAGGAGGAGAAGAAGGCATGACTTATCCTTGTGTATACGATGCTTATTATTGTCTACAATTTAGAAGTTTCGTCAACTACGTGCTAAAGTCCCTGCATGACGATCGACAAACCCCTCCCGTCCTCCGGCGTGATGATCGACGACACCGTCGCCCGGCTCGAAGAGCTGATCATGCGCGGCGAACTGCAGCCGGGCGACCGGCTGCCCGAGCAGCAATTGGCCGATACGCTCGGCGTCAGCCGGGGACCGCTGCGCGAAGCCATTCGCACGCTCGAAGGACGGCGCCTGCTCGAACGCACGCCGCACGCCGGCGTGCGCGTGGTTCAGCTGTCGCTCGACGACCTCGAACAACTGCTGGCCATGCGCGAAGCGCTCGAAGGCATGGCGTGCCGGCAGGCGGCCGAACAGATGACCGTCCATGAAATCCGCGGCCTGCGCGAGACGGCCGCGCGCATCGAGCGGCTGATCGACGAAGGTCCCCAACCCATGTTCTCGGGCCAGCTGGACAGTGACTTCCACCTGCAGATCGCCATCGGCAGCCGCAACCAATGGATCAGGCGCCTGCTGTGCGAAGACCTGTATTCGCTGCTGCGCCTGTATCGCCTGCATGCGGTGCGGCAACCCGACAACATCGCCCTGGTCACGGCCCGGGAACACCACGCGATCATCGACTGCATCCACGCGCGCGACCCCGACGGTGCCGAACGGGCAATGCGCGAGCACGTGCGCCACAGCCGGGACCGGCTGCTCGCCCAGATCCGGGCGCAAGGCTGAAACGAGGCGCCCCGCCGCCCCGGCGGCAACGGAACGATTCGGGCGCCCCGGGCAACGGCGTAGAATGGAGCCGATCGCAAACCGGACGACGGGCGGCAGCAGGCGCCCGTTATCTTTTTCCGCCGACAGGAACCGATGAGCACTTTCCCCGCGCACGACGCCCTGGTCTTCGTAGACCTGGAAACCACCGGCGCCAATTTCGCCAACGACCGGATCATCGAAATCGGCCTCATCGAAGTCGACCGCGACGGCGTGCGCGCATGGAGCACGCTGGTCGATCCCGGCAGGCCCGTACCGCCCTTCATCACCGGCTTGACGGGCATCGACACGGCGATGGTCGCATCGGCGCCGACCTTCGCCCAGGTGGCGCCGGCCCTGGTGGAGAAGCTGCGGGGCCGCCTGTTCGTCGCCCACAACGCCCGCTTCGACTACGGTTTCCTCAAGCACGAATTCAGGCGCGCCGGCGTCGATTTCCGCACCACCAGCCTGTGCACCGTCAAGCTCTCGCGCGCGCTCTTTCCCGGGCATCGCCGGCACAACCTCGACACGCTGGTCGAGCGTTACGGCGTCGCCATCCCGGCCGGCGAGCGGCACCGCGCGCTGGGCGACGCGCGCGTGCTGTGGGACCTCTGGCGGCACTGGCACACGCTGCTGCCGGGAGAAACGATCCGCGACGCGGTGGAACGGATCACCGGCCGCCCCGAACTGCCGCCGCAGCTCGATCCGGCGCTGCTCGACGACCTGCCCGAAGCGCCCGGCGCCTACGCCGTGTTCGGCCAGGACGGCGCGCTGCTGACCGCCAAGCGGGCGGCCAACCTCCGCCAGCAGGTCTTCGCGCATTTCGCGCCGGCCAGGCGCGATTCGGCGCTCGTGCGCGATGCGTGGCGGATCGAATGGCGCGAAGCGGCCGGCGAGTTCGGCGCCCGCCTGCGCGAGCTCGAACTGAACGCGGCGCGGCGCCGGCCGCCGGAAGAGCTGTATTCCTGGCGCCTCGTCCGCCACGGCGACGGTGATTTCCGTCCGGAGCTGGTGCATGCCGGCGAGATCGACTTCGCCCGCACGGACGACCTGTTCGGCCTGTACCACGGCCGGCGCGAGGCCATCCAGGCCTTGCGCAAGCTGGCGGAGGTGCACCGCCTGTGCCACCACTTCACCGGCCTGGGCAACGGCCGCGCCGGAGAAGCCTGCGTCGCCTACCGGCAGCGCGGCTGCCGCGGCGCCTGCGTCGGCAAGGAGCCGGTCTCGCTGCACAGCGCCCGGCTGATGGCCGCGCTGGCCAAGCACCGGATACGCCCGTGGCCCTACCCCGGCCCGATCGCCTTGGTCGAGCGCGACGAGTTCGGCATGCGCGAGGACGCGCACGTGATCAACGACTGGGGGTATCTCGGCACGGCCAGCGACGAAACGACGCTCCGCGCGCTGTTCGAGGAAGGCGCCGGGAGAGGGACTGCGGACGGTTCGCCGTGCTTCGATCCGGACATCTACCGGATCGTCGTCAAATGCCTGCAGGAAGGCCGTCTGAGGGTGGTCAGCCCGCCCCTGTCGTAAGCCGTCGCGCGGACTATTTCGACAGGTCGATGGTGACCGATTTGCCGGAGCGCCCGCCGGCCGCGCGCAGGATATCCTCGATGTCGGTGTTCTTGCCCTTCAGCGCCCAGTCGACGGCCGTCTCGTCGTTGTCGTTGACGATCGTCGGATCGGCCTGATGCTTCAGCAGCGCCCGAACCGTTTCGATATGCCCGAAGCGCGCGGCGAAGAACAGCGCGGTCGACCCGTTCTCGGTTTTCGCGTCAACGTCCGCGCCCCGCTTGATCAGGTACTCGACGATCTCGGTATGGCCGTTGTACGCCGCATACGCGAGCGGCGGCCAGCCGAAGAAATTCACTTCGGCGCCGGCATCGACCAGCCGCTGCACGTAGCGGGCGCGCCCCAGGTAGGCCGCGATGCTCAACGCCGTCTCGCCGTTCCGGTTGCGCAGGTTGACCCGCGCCTTCCGCTGCATCAGGTAATCGAACAGTTCCGGCAGGTCGCGCTGGATCGACTGGGTGAGCAGCGTGTTGCCCTGCCGGTTGACGGTATTCACGTCCACCCCGCGGTTGATCAGGGCGATCGCCGCGCCCGTATCGCCGCGGATGATCGCCTCCTCCATGTCCTCGTACGCGCCGGCGAACACCGAAGCGGAGAGAACGAGCGCGCAGAGCAACGCGAAGAATCTACTTTTCATGGGAAAAACTCGCTTGGGCCAGGGGGAACAGGCGGAAAAAGTTGTCCGTCGTGGCAGCCGCCACCGCTTCGACCGGCAGCCCGCGCAAGGCGGCGATCTCCTCGGCGACATGTTTGACGTAGGCCGGCTGGTTGAGCTTGCCGCGGAACGGCACCGGCGCCAGGTACGGGGAATCGGTCTCCACCAGCAGGCGGTCGAGCGGCACCCGGCGGGCGACGTCCTTCACCGCCTGCGCGTTCTTGAAGGTGACGATCCCGGAAATGGAAATGTGGAAGCCGAGATCCAGCGCCCGCTGCGCCACGTCCCAGGTTTCGGTGAAGCAATGCAGGACGCCGCCGGCCTCGCCGGCGTTTTCCTCTTCCAGCACGCGCAGGGTGTCCGCCGTGGCGTCCCGGTTGTGCACCACGAGCGGCTTGCCGGCCTCCCGCGCCGCCCGGATGTGCGCGCGGAAACGCTCCCGCTGCCATTCCGGCGCGTCCTTGTGCCAGTAGTAATCGAGCCCGGTCTCCCCGATGCCGACGACTTTCGGATGCGCCGCCAGCCGGACGAGTTCCTCGACCGTCGCCTCCCGCACCCCGGTATTCTCGGGATGCACGCCGACCGTCGCGAAGACGTGCGCGTGCACCTCGGCCAGCACCGCGATGCGCGGGAAATCCTCCAGCGTCACGCCGATGCACACCGCGCATCCGACGCCGTTGCGCCGCATCGCCGCGAACACCTCGGGGAGATTGCCCGCCAGCTCCGGCAGGTCCAGATGGCAGTGGGAATCGACCAGCATCGGCCCTGCCTACATGGTGTGCGTCGGGCGGCTCGACTGCATCACGCCGCCGAGCAGGCCCTCGATCTTGCGCTTGGCCTCGATGCCGCTTTCGTCGCTCTTGAAATGCACGCCGATGCCCTGCGCCTTGCTGTTCTGCGCACCCGGCGGCGTGATCCAGACCACGGTGCCGGCGATCGGCAGCTTGGTCGGATCGTCCATCAGGGCGAGCAGCATAAACACTTCGTCGCCGATGCCGTAGCTGCGCGTGGTCGGAATGAAAATCCCGCCATGCTTGAGGAAAGGCATGTACGCTGCGTACAGCGCCGACTTCGAGTTGATGTTCAGCGACAGCACGCTGGGGCGCGGCGTAACGGGCTTGTGTTCGGTAGATTCAGCCATGACCGTCTCGGACAGGTTCGAACAGCGCCGCGTAGTTCAGGAAAAAATCCTCTAGAAACAGGCGGCTGTTCAAGGGTTGTTCGCATTGCAGCCGGTATTGTAACGCTTTCCGGGCAAATGCCAGCAGCGTAGGCAGCTCGGCGCGCCCGGCCAGATCCTTGAGCGAGTCGGCCTGCGCCAGGAAATAGCGCGGCGCCTGCCCGGCGCGCAGCAGGATCAGGTCGACGAACCATTTCTGCCCCCATTCGACCACGCGCTTCAACGGCGCCGGGCGCTTCTCCGCCTTCACCGCCCGATCCAGCGCCGCCGCCGCGGCCAGCGGATCGATGCGGCCGCCTTTCGCCAGCTCCGCCACCAGCGCGTCGAGCAGCACGCGCTCGTCGCCTGTCCCCAGTTCGGCGGCCAGCAGCGGCGAACCGCCGGCCAGCGCCAGCCAGCGGGCGGCGTCCTTGACGCCCGCCGTGGCCAGCCACGCCTGCGCACGGGACGGTTCCGGCAGCGGCACGGGCAATTGCTGGCACCGGCTGCGGATCGTCGGCAGTAAGCGTTCCGGCTCATTGGAAATCAATAAAAACAACGTATCTACAGCAGGTTCTTCAAGTGACTTGAGAAGAGAATTGGCGGTCGCCCGATTCATCGCCTCGGCCGGATGCAGCAGCACGACGCGCACGCCGTGGCGATGCGTTCCGACGTGCAGGAAGTCGTCCAGCGCGCGCACCTGGTCGATGGTGATCTGCTGGCTCGGTTTCTTCTTGCCGCCGGACTCGCGGCCCTCGCCGCCTTCACCGTCGTCCTCGGCCAGCGCCTCCGGCTGGACCTGCCTGAAATCCGGATGGTTGCCCTGCGCCATCCAGCCGCATGCCAGACACGCACCGCAGGCCGCCCGCGACGGCAGCGGGTTCTCGCACAGCAGCGACTCGGCGAAAGCGCGCGCCAGAGCGAACTTGCCGATGCCGCGCTGGCCGCTCAGGAGCAGCGCGTGCGGCAGCCGCTCGCGCCGCTCGACGAGCTGCCTCCAGGTTTTTTCGTGCAACTCGTAAATGTTCATAAACAATGTGTTAAAACAGTCTCTTCAACTATTTTCTTGATTTCTTCCCGGGCCTGCCCGGCATTCACGACACAGATCCGCTGCGGCGCCGACGCGGCGCGTTCGAGGTAGGCCTGCCGCACGCGCTCGTGGAAGTCGGCGCGTTCCTGCTCGAACTTGTCCAGCTCGCGCCCCTGCCTGGCGATGCGTTCGCCGGCGACGTCCGGCGGCAGGTCGAACAGGAAGGTCAGATCGGGCTGCAGATGCCCATGCACCCACTGCTCCAGAACGGCGAACTTGGCCTTGTCCAGCCCGCGCCCGCCGCCCTGGTAGGCATAGGTCGCGTCGCTGAAGCGGTCGCAGACCACCCAGGCGCCACGCGCCAGCGCCGGCTCGATGACCTGCGCCAGATGCTCGCGCCGCGCGGCGAACATCAGCAACGCCTCGGTCTCCAAGTGCATCGCCTCGTGCAGCAGCAGTTCGCGCAGTTTTTCGCCGAGCGGCGTGCCGCCCGGCTCGCGCGTCGACACCACGTCCAGCCCTCGCGCGCGCAGCAGATCGACCACCGTGGCGATGTGCGTGCTCTTGCCGGCGCCGTCGATGCCTTCGAAGGTGATGAATTTTCCCTTGCTTGCCGACACTCGTTTTCCTCCGGCCGTTCAGCGCGCGTTCCGCTGGTAGCGGTTGACCGCCTGGTTGTGTTCTTCGAGCGAATGGGAGAAATGGCTGCTCCCGTCGCCGCGCGCCACGAAGTAGAGCGCTTTGCTCGGTGCCGGACGCAGCACGGCCTGCAGGGACGCCAGCCCGGGCATGGCGATCGGCGTCGGCGGCAGGCCGGCACGCACGTAGGTATTGTAGGGCGTGTCGGCGGCGAGGTCGCGCTTGCGCAGATTGCCGTCGAAGCGCTCGCCGAGGCCGTAGATCACCGTCGGATCGGACTGCAGCAGCATGCCCTGCCGGAGCCGGTTCTGGAACACCGCGGCGACGAGCGGCCGGTCCGCTTCGCGGCCCGTTTCCTTTTCCACGATCGACGCCAGGATCAGTGCCTGGTAGGGGGTGGACAGCGCCAGCTGCGGCGAGCGCTGCGCCCATTCGCGTTCCAGGTGGCGGCGCATGGCGCGGTGCGCGCGGGCCAGGATGTCGAGGTCGCTGCTGCGCTTGGAGAACAGGTAGGTGTCGGGAAAGAACCAGCCTTCCGGCACGGCCTCGCCTTCGCCCTGCGCGCCGATCCGGCGCATGACCTCGGCGTCGGGCAGGTCCCGGCCGTCGTGCTGCACGTCGGGATGGGCGTTGAGGCGTTCGCGCATCTGGCGGAAGGTCCAGCCTTCGATGAACACGATTTCGGCCTGCGTGACGTCGCCGCGCGTCAGCTTGTGCAGGAGATCGAGCAGCGTGGTGCCCCGGCCGATCTCGTAGCTGCCGGCCTTGATCGACCCCTCGACCCGCAGCAGCTTGCCCAGCACCACCAGCATCCACGGCTCGAAATCGATGCCGGCGGCGGCGATGTCCCGCGCCGCCGCGCGCATCCCGCTGCCGGGCGCCACGTCGAACTCGACGCGCTCCGCGGCGAGGTGCAGCGGCGACGCCACGCGCCAGCAGAACCATCCGCCGGCCGCCAGGGCCAGCAGCAGTCCGGCCAGCAACGTCCTTTTCACCAATCGAATCATCGTCGCCGGCTCTGTATCGGGGGTGGATTTCGGGGAGGCGATATAATAGCCGAATCCCCATCGACTGAACCGGAGCGGCCCTTTCCTGGTCGTAGCGGGCAGTCCGGCCGCAACCACGCGAGGAAACCACGATGAATGCCGACTGGCAAGAGTATCTCGGCGCCCAGGGCGCCCGCATCGACGACGGCAAGGTCAGCGATTTCGGCAATCCCGCCGGCGAACTCGCGGCGGCGCGCGAGGCGACCGTGATCGTGCCGCTGACGCACCTCGGGCTGATCGAATGCGCCGGCGACGACGCCCGGGCCTTCCTGCACAATCAGTTGACCAGCGACGTCAATCATCTCGCGGCGGGCAGCGCCCAGTACGCCGCGTGGTGCTCGCCCAAGGGCCGGATGCTGGCGAATTTTTTGCTTTTCCGCCGCGACGCGGCCTACCTCGCGCTGCTTGCGGCCGACCAGCGGGAATTCATCCAGAAACGCCTGCAGGTTTACGTGCTGCGCTCGCAGGTGAAGATCAGCGACCGCTCGGCCGACCACGCGCTCATCGGCGTGTCCGGCCCGCAGGCCGCCGCCGCGCTGCAAAACGCCGGCCTGCCGGTGCCGGACGCCGCGCTGGCCACGGCCGGGTTCGCCGACGGCGCGGTCGTCCGCCTGGACGACGCGCGCTATCTCGTCGCCGTCGCCGTCGGCGCGGCCGCCGGGACCTGGCAGCGGCTCGCCGCCGTCGCCGCCCCGGCCGGCGCGCCGGCCTGGCAATGGCTCGACGTGGCGGCGGGCATTCCGTGGATCGTCGAGGCCACCCGCGAAGCCTTCGTGCCGCAGATGGCGAACCTCGACCGGATCGGCGGCGTCAGTTTCCACAAGGGCTGCTATCCCGGCCAAGAAGTCGTGGCGCGCACCCAGTACCTGGGCAAGGTCAAGCGCCACCTCTACCGCGCGCGCGCCGCCGCGCCGCTCGCGGCCGGCATGCCGGTATTTTCCCCCGAGGCGCCGGACCAGCCGTGCGGCCAGATCGCCAACGCCGCCGCGGCGCCCGGCGGCGGCTACGACGCGCTCGCGGTGCTCCTCGAGGACGCGGTCGGCCAGGGCGAACTGCGCGCGGTCCCGGCCGAGGGCGGCGGCATCGGCTTGACCGGCCTCACGCCCGTCGGCGAGTGAAGATCACTCCTCGCTGATTTCCACCGGCGTATAGACCGGCACGAGGTCGAACAGCTCGATGAGGTCGCGGTTGCGCATGCGCAGGCAGCCGTGCGATCCGGGCCGGCCCATCGGCTCGGTATCGGGCGTGCCGTGGATGTAGATGAAGCGCCGCATGGTATCGACTTCGCCCAGCCGGTTGAAGCCGGGCTCGCACCCCGAAAGCCAGAGAATGCGGGTCAGCATCCAGTCGCGTCCGGGATGTTGTGCCGCCAGTTCGGGCGAATGGATTTCCCCGGTCGGACGCCGCGCCACGAAGACCGCGCCCAGCGGTTGCCCGGCGCCGATCTTGGCGCGGATCAGGTGTTTCCCGCGCGGTGTGCAAAAGCTCCCGTTCCGCTCCCCCGCGCCCCGCGCCGCCGTGGACACGGGATACGAACGCAGCGCCCGGCCCGCGTCGTCGCACACGGTCAGCCGCTGCCGGGCCAGGGAAACGAGGATCTTCACGCGTCGACCGTCTTCCTGCCCCGGCGTGCCGCGAAGAAATCCGACAGCACCTGGCCGCACTCCTCGGCCAGCACCCCGCCGACGACTTCCGTGTGGTGATTGAGCCGCTCGACCGCGAACAGGTCGACCACGCTGCCATGCACGCCGGTCTTCGGGTCGCGGGCGCCGTACACCACGCGGGCGAGGCGGGCGTGCAGGATCGCCCCGGCGCACATGGCGCACGGCTCCAGCGTCACGAACAGCTCGCAGCCCGGCAGGCGGTAGTTTTCCAGGTTGCGCGCCGCGTCGCGCAAGGCGGCGATTTCGGCGTGGGCGGTCGGGTCCGAGGCGCCGATCGGCGAATTGAAGCCGCGCCCGACGATCTTTCCTTCACAGACGACCACGGCGCCCACCGGCACCTCGCCGAGGCACTCGGCGGAACGCGCCAGGGAAAGCGCCTCGCGCATGAAAAACTCGTCATTCATCCACAATCCGATCGAAAATCCGTGGGAAACCGCGCCGGCGGCGCGCATCGCGGCCGCGTCGGGCATCGCGCCACCCGGCCAGCCACGGCCGGACCTCTACGGTCACTCGGGGAAAACGTCGGCGGCGGCGTCTTTCCGTCCGCCCGGCTTGCGGCCGCGCGAAGGCGCCGGCAGATCGCACGACAGGCGGCAGCTGGTGCCCTCGATTTTCTTGCCGTCGATAAAGCGCGTAACATGGCAGCAAATGACGTCGCCCGAAGCCGAGAGTTGCTCGACCAGCGTTTTCAGTTGCGGCAACGGGATGCGCAACGCGGCCGACATGTCCACGTCGAGCTGTTCGCCGTTGGCTTTCAGATAATCGAGAATGCTGGCGTTCATCCGTCTTCCTAGACCCGCGCAATGGGGACGAAGTTTGCACCCAAATTTTTCCGATAGCAATTTTCACCGAATTCCGGCCACATGCCCGCCAAGGAGAAGCCCTGATGCCTCACGCTAGCCCCGGAAAAGCCCTGCGCCTCGCCGTCGCCCAGGAAACGCCGCTGCAGATGCCCGGCGCCATCAACGCCAACCACGCCCTGCTCGCCAAACAGGCGGGATTCCGCGCCATCTACCTGTCCGGCGGCGGCGTCGCCGCCGGTTCGCTCGGGCTGCCCGACCTGGGCATTTCCACGCTCGACGACGTGGCCACCGACGTGCGGCGGATCACCGACGTCTGCGACCTGCCGCTGCTGGTGGACGTCGATACCGGCTTCGGTCCGTCGGCGTTCAACGTCGCCCGCACCACCAGGACGCTGATCAAGCTGGGCGCCGCCGGCATGCACATCGAGGACCAGGTCGGCGCCAAGCGCTGCGGCCACCGTCCGAACAAGGAAATCGTCAGCAGGGACGAAATGGTCGACCGCATCAAGGCCGCGGTCGACGCGCGCACCGACCCGGATTTCGTGATCATGGCCCGCACCGACGCGCTCGCCGTCGAAGGGCTGGAGGCGGCGCTGGAACGCGCCGTGGCCTGCGTCGAGGCCGGCGCCGACATGATTTTCCCGGAGGCGATGACCGAACTGGGCATGTACGGGAAATTCGTGGACGCGGTCAAGGTGCCGGTGCTGGCCAACATCACCGAGTTCGGCTCGACGCCGCTGTTCACGGTCGAGCAGCTGGCCTCGGTCGGCGTGTCCATCGCGCTTTATCCGCTGTCGGCCTTCCGCGCCGCCAACAAGGCCGCCGCCAATGTTTACGGCGCGCTGCGCCGCGACGGCACGCAGCGGACGGTCATCGACACTATGCAGACGCGCGCCGAACTCTATGAAAGCATCGGCTACCATGCGTTCGAGCAGCGGCTGGACGCCGTGTTCGGGCGCCAGGGCAAGGCCTGATTCCGCCGCCTCCGCCATGCGCCGCGCCGACGAGCCGTACCGGGACATCCCGCGATGATCGATCTCAATCTGATGGCCATCTTCGCCCAGGTCGTCGAGTCGGGCAGCTTTTCCGCGGCGGCGAGGCGGCTCGAAATCTCGCGTTCGGCGGTCAGCAAATCCGTCGCCAAGCTGGAGAAGTCGCTTGGCGCGCGCCTCGTCCAGCGGACCACCCGGCACGTCAGCCTGACCGAGATCGGCGCGCTAGTCGCGGACCATTGCAGCCGCATGCTGCAGGAAGCCGCGCAGGCTGAAACGCTGGTCGCCAGCCTCAACCTGCAGCCGCGCGGCACCTTGCGGGTGGCGTCGTCGGTGGCCTTCGGCACGCTGCATCTGGCGCCCGCGCTGGCCGATTTCCTGGCGCGCCATCCCGACCTGGTGATCGACCTGACGATCACCGACCGCTGGATCGACCTCGCCGAGGAAGGCATCGACGTCGCCATCCGCGTTACCGGCGAACCGCCGGTGCAGTGGGTCGCGCGCAAGCTCGCCCCGGTCCGGCGGCGGCTGTGCGCCACGCCGGGCTACTTCGCCAAGCATGGCATCCCGACGCATCCGCAGGATCTCGCGGCGCACAACTGCCTGCACTACACGCACGCCGAGGACCAGGGGCGCTGGCGTTTCAACGGCCCCGACGGGGCGATCTCGGTGCCCGTGCGCGGCAGCCTGCACGTCAACGACGACGAGGCGCTGTCGCAGGCGGTCCTCGGCGGCCTGGGCATCGGCATCCTGCCGACCTTCATCATCGGCAAGGACCTGCAGAACGGCACCCTGATGGACGTGCTGTCCGACTACATTCCGGTCGAATCGCACGTGTACGCCATGTATCTGCCGACGCGGCACCTGCCGGCCAAGATCCGGGTCTTCATCGACCATTTCCTGGCGCTCATCGGGGACGAGCCTTACTGGGATCGCGGCCTGGACGAGCCGCGCCGCCCGCCGCCCGCCCCCAGCCGGTGACGCCCCGCCGCTACGCGGGCTGCGGCACGTCGTAGGACGACAGGATGTAGATCGTCGGGCGGCCCTTCTGGCGCAGACGATGGATCTTGCCCTCGCGGCACAGCTCCTTGAGGGCGTTCAGGAACCAGGCGTTGGCGGCATCGACGCCGCACTTCGCCGCCAGGCGCTTCCTGCACAGGCAGGAACTCTCGTACAGCTCGCGAAGAATCGACCGCTTGAAAACACGTGCCTCGATCATGTACCTCCTCCTTCGCCGACAGGAAGCCGATCCGCTTCGGCTTCGCTTGACTTCCGGGTATTGATCTTGCGCCCGATCGTGGTGCGTCCGATACCGAGCAAGCCAGCCGCCCTGGCGTGGCAACCGCCGGCCGTCGCCAGGGCGCGCTCGATCAGCGTGGCTTCGAAGACTTGCAGAAGCGTTTGGAAAACCTTGTCCGTCCGGCCGACCATGAGCCGGTCCGCTTCCTCAGCCAGCAGGCGGCTCCAGGCGTGCCGCCGGGGCCGCAGCAGATAGCACGTGCGTTCCTTGTCCATGTCGCTCCTTCCCGGCCATGATCCGTCGGTCAGTCCGAGGAGGCAGCCAGGATGCGTTCGAGCCGCAGCCGCCGGACCTTGCCGCCCGGGAACCCCCAGTCGATGGCGCTGCCGACCGTCAGTCCCAGCAGCGCGCAGCCGACGGGGGCCAGCACCGAGATCCTGCCTTGCGCGGGATCGGCTTCATCGGGATAGACCAGTTCGACTTCGCGGCGCTCGCCGGTGCTTTCGTCGAGATAGACGCAGCGCGTGTGCATGGCGACGACGTTTTCCGGGAAGCGCTCGCGGGGCACGATCGTCGCCCGGTCCAGCTCGCCGTCCAGGGCGTCGGACATCGGCAATTCGCGCAGGCGCAGGTAGTCGACGTCGAGGACGAATACGCCGAGAGGGCTCAGGGTTTCGCTGGGAGCGGTCACAGTCAATCCACATGTCGTGTTCATGGTGACGCCATGCTAACGGACCCGGGCCGAATTAATAAGCCGGCGCACCGGAATCAGCGTGTATCCGCAATTTCTACAATCCCGGTGGAACGATATGTTGCGGCAAGCCGTCGCAAGACACTTTCTGCTTGGTAATGGTTGCGGCAAAACGGCGGCCTCGCGCACGCTCCGCCGAAGAGGACGCCTCCGGGATTGTCGAATCTATCGCAACAGTCTTGTGCGCCGGCCGTACTTACCGGCATCTCGCGCAACCCCTAGGATTGAGGGCTGAAAAACGGCGGACGGGTTCCGCCCGCCTCTACCGGAGCACGCGCCCCATGACAGGTCAAACGCAATGGATCTCCTCCCAGCCCGCCAGGCACCCCGGACTGATGCCTGCCTCCCGCGACAATGCGGACGTGGAATCGGCACGCTTCCCGGCGCATGCACCGGTCGTCTGGGAGAACGCCGGCCACGAGGAGGACGCGCCTTCGCCGTCCATCTCCGCATGGTTCGGTCCGGCGGCGCAAGTCGCGGCGCCCTACAAATTGCTGGTGCCGGTCATCGATTCGCCGGCGTCGTTCAGTTCGATCCTCGTCGCCCTCCAGATGATGGAGCGGGTTCCCAGTGCCGAATTGCATCTCTTCAACGCCCAACTCGTCGACCGGTCGGACAGGAAATCCGGCGACAAGCTGCGCCGGTTCGGCCTGCAGGAAACCGAAACCATCCGCGGCCTGCTCTCCCAGCTGCGGATTCCGTTCAGGCTCACCATCGCCTCGGGCTTCCCCGGCGAATCGATCCGCGCTTACGCCGAAGGCGAAGGCGTCGCGGAAATCGTCATGGGCTCGAAGCTGTTCAATCGGCTGGGCCAGATGTTCTTCGGCTCGGTCGCATTCGACATCGCCGAAACCTGCCGGACGCCGATCACGCTGGTCAGGCAGAACGACCCCCCGCGCGGCGCGGCGCGGGATGACGTTGAACTGGCTGGTCCCCTGCGACGGCACGCCGGCTGCGCTGCACGCGGTCCGCTATCTGATCGGCCACCTCGCCGCCGGCGAGCGCCGGCCGACGATCCATCTCCTGAACGTGCAGGCGCACGGGCATTCGCCGGACGACGGGGCGCGCAGCCGCGATGGCCGGGAGCGCGGCCTCGCCCAGTGCGGGAGCGCGGCGGCGTTGCTCGCGGCGGCCGGGCTGCCGCACGAGCTGCACGTCCTCGCGGGCGACCCCGTCTCCAGGATTCTCGAAGCCTCGAAGCGGTTCAGGAACGCGCACGTGGTGATGGGCACCCGGCGGCGGCGCCTGTTCGGCGCGCACGGCTTCGGCTCGGTGGCCGACCGGGTCGTCCTGGAAATCCGCCAGCCGCTGACCATCGTCAAGTGACCCGGCGCGCCGGTCCCTTGCGGTATTCCGGGGGGAAACGTATAAGACCCCTTGGCGGAACGCGGCGCGGCGGCATCTCCCGCGCGCTCGCCGCAACACCACAAGGGACCCGGCATGGCCTACGACTTCATTCACTGGACGACCTTCCTGTCGGCCGCGGTGCTGCTCAACATCGCACCGGGGCCGGACATGGCCTTCATTCTCGGCCACACGGTCAAGAGCGGCGCCAGGGCGGGCACGGCGGCCATGCTGGGCGTGTGGACCGGCGCGCTGGTGCACGTCCTGCTCGCCGCGCTGGGCCTCTCGGCGATCCTCGCCGCGTCGGCGACGGCGTTCTCGATCGTGAAATGGGGCGGCGTCGCCTATCTCGTCTGGATCGGCCTCCGGAACATCCGGCACGCCGGCGGCGCGTTCATCAACGAAGGCGTCAGGAGCGCCGGCGGCTTCTGGCCCGTCTTCCGGCAAGGCGTCCTGGTCGACCTGCTCAATCCGAAGGCAGCGATTTTCTTCATGGCCTTCCTGCCGCAGTTCGCCGTGCCGGGCGCCGGACCGGTGTGGGCGCAGCTCATGCTGCATGGGGTGCTGATCATCGTCGTCGCGGCGCTGATCGAGCCGCCCCTCATCCTGCTCGGCGAACGCCTGACCGGGCGGCTGCGGCGCAGCCCCCGCTTCGCCAGGACGCTGGACCGCGCGCTGGGCGCCGTGCTGGTCGGGCTGGCGACGCGGCTGGCGCTGATCGATCGCTGAGGAAGCCGAGCCCTACGCCGGCACGGCCGCGAGCATCCACAGCAGCGCGCTGAGCGTAAAGAACGAGGCCGCCGTGGCCAGCAGCAGCGCGGTGGCGCTCATGTCTTCCTGGCCGAAAATCTGCGCGAGGATGGGATAGATCGCCATCATCGGCACCGCCGCCATCAGCACCGCAGCGGTTTTCAGCGCCGGCTCGACGGGCGGCACGCCCAAGGCCGGCAAGGCCAGCAGCGCCAGGAAGACGGCCAGTGGATGGAAAACCAGCTTGGCCACGACAATCGGCGCGACCCGCTGCATCGCCCCGCGCAGTGGCAGCCCCGCCAGCGTGCCGCCGATGACGAACAGCGACAGCCCGCCGGTGCCCA
This sequence comes from Propionivibrio sp., assembly GCF_047602565.1. Classification (GTDB taxonomy): domain Bacteria; phylum Pseudomonadota; class Gammaproteobacteria; order Burkholderiales; family Rhodocyclaceae; genus Propionivibrio. Next base: position 4,577,811 of record NZ_JASGGX010000001.1, on the reverse strand, counting down.
CGGCGAACAGGCCGAGCGTGCGGCTGACGAACTCCGGCAGTTTCCAGCCCAGCAGCGAGATGGCGAAGCCGCACACCAGCGCGACGATGATCGGATTGGCGAACAGGCGAAGCAGCGACCGGCCCAGGACGCGGTACCAGCGGCCGGAGGCCACCCGGCCGCTCTCGGCCAGGGCCAGCAGCAGCGGCGTCACCACGAAGTTCTCGATCAGCGCGTTGAGCGCCATGGACAGGCCGGCGGCGGACGGCGCCGCCAGCAGGATGAGCGGGTAGCCGATGAAGACGCTGTTCGAACACGCCATGCCCATGACGGCCAGGGCGCTACTGGTCCTGTCCATGCGCCGCAGGCGGCACCACAGGAAGCCCAGGCCGCCCACCGCGAAGGTTCCGGCCAGATACGCCAGGATATAGCCCACATTCAGGATCTCGCCGATCGGCCGCTCGGCCAGCGCCTTGCACAGCAGCGCCGGCGCCGCGACGTTGATGACGAACTTGCCGAACACCCGGCGGTCGTCGCGGGCGAAGACGCCCAGACGGGTAGTGAGATAGCCGACGGCGATGCAGAGGTAGATGGGGCCGGTGATGACCAGGATGTCGAGCATGTTGCGGAATTTGCGATTCGGGGCTTGCCAAGAAGAAAAGGCAGCCTCGGCTGCCTTTTTTCGGTACGGAAGGATGAATCCTCGCTGGCCGGATTACTTGACGCGGGCGCGGTATTCGTCCGTGCGGGTGTCGATCTCGATCTTGTCGCCGATTTCGACGAAGGCCGGCACCTGGATTTCGTAGCCGGTCGCCAGGCGGGCGGGCTTCATCACCTTGCCCGACGTATCGCCCTTGACCGCCGGCTCGGTATAGATGACTTCGCGCACCAGGCTGGTCGGCAGTTCGACCGAGATGGCCTTGCCGTTGTAGAAAACCACTTCGCAGGGCATGGCGTCTTCCAGGTACTTGAGGGCGTCTTCCATGTAGTCGGCCTCGATCTCGTACTGGTTGTACTCGGCATCCATGAACACGTACATCGGGTCGGCGAAATACGAATAGGTGACTTCCTTGCGGTCGAGCTGGACGGTATCGAACTTGTCGTCGGCGCGGTAGACGGTCTCGCTGGGCGCGCCGGTGAGCAGGTTCTTCATCTTCATCTTGACGACCGAGGCGTTGCGGCCGGACTTGCTGTATTCGGCCTTGAGCACGACCATCGCGTCGTTGCCGACCATGAACACGTTGCCGGCGCGGAGTTCTTGAGCAGTTTTCATAAGTGGGTTGGTTCCGAGAGAAATTCCGGTGGTAGCCGTAAAAAATTTAGCCGCGCATTATAGCCTGGATTGGCAAAACTGAACCAGGCGGGAACACAAATCCTGCTGTTTTATCAGTTTTTTTTGCCATTCCCCGGCGTGGCGCCGCCAGGCCGGCAACTGCGCCGCCCAGTGCTCCCACCGTTCGGCCGTGATCCGCCCGACACCGTTCCACGCCAGCGAAAACTCGCGCACGGCGGCCGCCGCCGGGTCGGCCAGCCCGGCGCAGCAGGCGTCGAGGAAGGCGGACAGCTTGACGTGATGGACGTTTTCCGCCTGCGGATAGATGTGCCAGACCAGCGGCCGGGCGGCCCATTGCGCGCGCACGAAGGAGTCCTCGCCGCGCACGAAGTTGAGGTCGCAGGACCACAGCAGCGGGTCGTAGTCCGGCTGCGGGACGAAGGGGATGAGGCGCAGTTCCAGCCGGCCCGCGCGGACGACGTCGCCAACCGCCAGGCGCCGCCGCGCGAAACGTTCCAGGTCGGGCTGGTTGCGGCTCGGCGGCGCCAGGCAGAGCACCGGCCGGTCGCCGCGCGACCAGGCGTCGAGCAGGCCAGGAAGCGCCGCGTTCTCGTAGCTGAACAGCGAAACGAGCAGCGTGTCGGCGCCGGAGAACGCCGTGGCCGGCACGCCGAGCCGGGCGAGGAAGCCGGCGCGCGCTGCCGGAGAAGTGGCGAAGTCCTGCCGGCGCCGCTCCAGATCGGCCTCGCGCAACAGGCCGCCGGTCGCCTCGGTGAAGCCGGGGAAGAAGAAATACTTGGTCAGCGGCAGGCGCGGATGCGGCGAAGGCAAGGCGTGATAGCCCTCGATCCACGATTCGGCGGTGAGGTAGTCGAGGTTGATCCACACCGGCCTGGGCTCGCGCCGCGCCATGGCCGCCTCGAAGGCCTCGGGAAGCCGGCAGGCGAAAGCCTCGACGACCACGTCGCCCGGCATCAGGCCGGAATTCGTGCCGGGAAATTCGCGCGCCCAGCGCCGGACCTCGACGCCCTGCGCCGCCTGTTCGGGCAGATCGGCGCGGATCTCGGGGCACAGATGCCGGAACGCCGCCAGGTCGTCGACCCACAGGCGGACGGCCAGGCCGTGCTCGCCCGCCAGCTGCCGCGCCAGGCGCCAGCACACGCCGATGTCGCCGAGGTTGTCGACGACGTTGCAGAAGATGTCCCAACGGGGGCGGGCGGTGGTGTGCATGGGGGCTCGTGATACCATCGAACGCCACATCGTACCGCCCCGCGTCCATGGACGAAACCTTCGATCCGAAAGCCCTGCTCGACACGCTGACCGACCTGCCGGGGGTTTATCGCATGATCGACGCGCAGGGCAAGGTACTCTACGTAGGCAAGGCAAAAAACCTCAGGAAGCGGGTCGCCTCGTATTTCCGCGAGAACCATCCGAGCCCGCGCATCGCGCTGATGGTCGCGCAGATCGCCCGGGTCGAGACCACCGTCACGCGCTCGGAAGCCGAGGCGCTGCTGCTCGAAAACAACCTGATCAAGACCCTCGCGCCGCGCTACAACATCCTCTTCCGCGACGACAAATCCTACCCGTACATCGTCATCTCGCACGACCGCTATCCGCGGCTGGCCTTCTACCGCGGGGCGACCGACCGCAACGCCGACTATTTCGGGCCCTACCCGTCCGCCGCTGCGGTGCGCGACAGCCTCAACCTGCTGCAGCGTATGTTCCGCCTGCGCACCTGCGAGAACTCGGTGTTCAGCAACCGCTCGCGCCCGTGCCTGCTCTATCAGATCAAGCGCTGCTCGGGGCCGTGCGTCGGGCTGATCGCGCCGGAAGCCTACGCGCAGGACGTGCGCATGGCCTCGATGTTCCTGCAGGGCCGGCAGCAGGAAGTCATCGGCCAGCTCGGCGAGGCCATGGACAAGGCCGCCGCCGAGCTGGCCTTCGAGCAGGCGGCGGCCTACCGCGACCAGATCCAGTCGCTGCGCCGCGTGCAGGACAGGCAGTACGTCGAGAGCGCGCGCGGCGAGGACGCGGACGTGGTGGCGGTGGTCGAGGAGAACGGCATGCTCTGCGTCAACCTGGCCATGGTGCGCGGCGGCCGGCATCTCGGCGACAAGCCGCAATTCCCCAGCAACGCCGGCGACAGCACGCCGCAGGAAGTGCTCGCCGCCTTCCTGCTCCAGCATTACTCGGCGCACCCCATTCCGGCGCGCATCTTCGTCAACCTCGCCCCGTCCGACGGCGAGGCGGCCGCCCTGCTCGCCGAACTGGCCGGCCGGCCGGTGCCGATCGCCGCGCCGCGCCGGACCGTGCACAAGGTCTGGGTCGACATGGCGGAACAGAACGGCCGCCTGGCCATCGTCGCCCGGCGCAGCCAGCTCGCGCGCCAGGAAACCCGCCTCGACGCCCTGCGCGAAACCTTCGGCCTGGAAGCCGACGAGGACCGGGAAACCCGCATCGAATGCTTCGACATCAGCCACACGCAGGGCGAATCGACCGTCGCCTCGTGCGTGGTGTACCAGGGCGCCGGCATGCGCAAGTCGGAATACCGGCGCTTCAACATCAAGGACATCCAGCCGGGCGACGACTACGCGGCGATGCGCCAGGCCGTCCTGCGCCGCTACGAAAAGGTCGGCAGCGGCGAAAGCCCGGCGCCGTCGCTGATCCTCATCGACGGCGGCAAGGGCCAGGTCGGCGCCGCCGCCTCGGCGCTCGGGGAGCTCGGCCTGTCGCATCTGCCCATGCTCGGCGTGGCCAAGGGCGAAGGGCGCAAGCCCGGACTGGAGACGCTGGTCTTCCCGGACGGGCGCGAACCGGTACAATTGGCGCCGGAGCATCCCGCACTGCATCTGATCCAGGAAATCCGCGATGAAGCGCACCGTTTCGCCGTGTCGGGGCACCGCACGCGGCGCGGCAAGACCCGCCGGACCTCGCGCCTCGAGGACATCGACGGCGTCGGGCCGCGGCGGCGCAAGGCGCTGATCGAGCGCTTCGGCGGATTACAGGGCATTGCCGGCGCGGGAGTCGACCAACTGAGCGCCGTTCCGGGTATCAGCCGGGAACTGGCCGAAAAAATCTACGCGGCCCTGCACTGATGCCAACCAATATTCCGATCCTGCTGACCTGGCTGCGAATCATCCTGATTCCGCTGCTCGTTGCCCTCTTCTACCTGCCGGAGGCGTGGATGCATCCGGTCGGGCGCGACGTGACGGCCACCGTCGTGTTCGTCGTCGCCGCGTGGACCGACTGGCTGGACGGCTACCTCGCGCGCCGCTGGAACGAGACCTCGGCGTTCGGCGCCTTTCTGGACCCGGTGGCGGACAAGCTGATGGTGGCCGCCGCGCTGATCATCCTGGTGTATCTCGACCGCGTCGGCGCGCTGATCGCGGTCATCATCATCGGCCGGGAGATCACCATTTCCGCCCTGCGCGAGTGGATGGCGCAGATCGGCGCGCACAAGAGCGTGGCCGTGTCGATGATCGGCAAGGTCAAGACCGCCGCCCAGATGAGCGCGATTCCGCTGCTGCTCTACCACAAGCCCATCGCCGGCATCGACATCCACCTGCTGGGCACGTGGCTGATCTACGTGGCGGCCGTGCTCACGCTCTGGTCGATGGGCTACTACATGAGGATGGCATGGCCCTACCTCATCGAACAGGATCGGAAGCATTGAAAAATCGGCTTCAAGCGTTGACAGGCCGTATCAAGCCTATATAATGCGCACTCGCTTTTGCGGGAATAGCTCAGTTGGTAGAGCGCAACCTTGCCAAGGTTGAGGTCGCGAGTTCGAGACTCGTTTCCCGCTCCAGTTTTCCAAGAAAAGCCTCGCGGCTTTTTTTGTTTGTGGGACGCCATCGCAAGATGGACGCGGCGCGATAGCAAAGCGGTTATGCAGTGGATTGCAAATCCATCTAGGTCGGTTCGACTCCGGCTCGCGCCTCCAGGTTTTCGCGGGAATAGCTCAGTTGGTAGAGCGCAACCTTGCCAAGGTTGAGGTCGCGAGTTCGAGACTCGTTTCCCGCTCCAAATATCTCTATCGGTCGATGAAAAAGGGGCGCAAGCCCCTTTTTCATTCCGGCCCCGTCCTACCCGCGGCCGCGCCCCCGCAGGCATCGCTCCGGAGCTGAGCCGGAGACCTCGGCCACGCGACGCGAACCGAGCCGGTCCGCCGCAGTCTAACCGAGCCAACGCCCGATTGAACGGAGCCGCCTGTTTTCCGGAACGGATCGGCGGCCCCGCCTGCGCCGAGCGAGGTTCGTCATCGATGAAGCCCGCGCACGGTTTTCCGTCCAGGATGGTCGTCCGGACGATTGAGCAAAAGGACTGGGATGGCGGATCGGTATCGAGCCAAGCCTGAGGCCGTATTGTCGGTTTTCGATGCAACCACGATCATGGTGGGTCTGGTCGTCGGCATCGGCATATTCCGCACGCCCTCGATCGTCGCCGGCAGCGTGGGCTCCGAAGGAATGTTCCTCCTCGTCTGGGTGCTCGGCGGAGTGATGACGCTCATCGGCGCGCTCTGCTACGCGGAGCTGGCCGCGGCGCATCCCCATGCGGGAGGGGAATACCATTTCCTGTCGCGCGCCTACGGCAGATCCGTGGCAATGATGTTCGGCTGGGCCCGATGCACTGTCATTCAGACGGGAGCCATTGCCGCCGTTGCGTTTACGCTGGGGGACTATGTCGCCCAGCTCGCGCCCGCCGGGCCGTACGGGCCGGCGCTGTACGCGGCGCTGGCCGTCATCGCGCTGACGGCTGTAAACGTCGTCGGCACGACGGAGAGCAAGAACCTGCAGATCGCGGTGACCTTCATCGAGATCGGCGCCGTCGTCGCGATCATCCTGTTCGGTCTTTTCGGCTCCGCGGACGCGCCGGCGCGGAGCACCGCATCCATGCCGCCTGAAACCGCGGCGCTGGGGATGGCCATGATTTTCGTCCTCCTGACCTACGGCGGCTGGAACGAAACAGCGTACCTGACGGGCGAACTCAAGGACGCGCCCCGCAACATCGCCAAGGTGCTGGCCATCGGCACGTTCATCCTGGTGACGCTGTACACCCTCGCCAATCTCGCGCTGCTCTCCATTCTCGGACTCGACGGCCTGCGCGCATCGGATGCCGTGGCGGCGGAAATGATGCGCACGGTGGCGGGGCCGACCGGGGAAACCGCGGTGACCGTGGCGATCGTGGTGGCCGCCATTTCGACCCTGAACGCGACGATAATCACCGGGGCGCGCGTGTTCTACGCCATGGCGCGCGACATGACGGTCCTGCGCTGGATCGGCGTCTGGGACGGGCGTGGCAAGACGCCCGCCAACGGCCAGATCGCCCAGGGCATCATCGCGCTGGCCCTGATCGCGCTGGGTGCGGTGACCCGGGACGGCTTCAAGGCGATGGTCGACTACACCGCGCCGGTGTTCTGGGGCTTCCTGCTGATGGTGGGACTCTCCCTGCTCGTGCTGCGCCGGCGCCAGCCGCTACGGGAACTGCCGTACCGGGTGCCGTTCTATCCGCTCACGCCGATCATTTTCTGCCTGACCTGCCTGTACATGGCCTATGCCAGCATTATGTACACGGGTACCGCCGCCCTGGTCGGCCTCGCCGTGCTCGCGGCCGGCGCGCCGATCCTCCTGTTCCAGCGCAAGGGCGAGGAGGATGCGCCGGAGCAGGACGCCGTGCCCGAGCGCCGTCTTCCAGCAACCTCTGCCACGGAAAAACGATGATGATGCTGATGCCTTCGAAAAAATTCTTCGCCGCCGCGGCCGCCTGCGCGTTCGTCCTGAGCGGCAACGCAGGCGCGCAGACCAGCGCGCCCCCGGCCTCCACCTATGCGCCCAGCGTCGGCCAGCCGGGCAAGGACGTCATCTGGGTGCCCACCTCGCAGGCGTTGGTCGATCGCATGCTCGACATGGCGAAGCTGACGCCCGCAGACCGCCTGGTCGATCTGGGCTCTGGTGACGGCAGGCTGGTCATCACCGCGGCCAAACGCGGCGCGACAGCGCGCGGCATCGAGTTCAATCCCGAGATGGTCGCGCTGTCCCAGCGGGCGGCCGCGGCCGAAGGCGTTGCGGGACGCGCCACGTTCGAGCGGGCGGACATCTTCGAGTCGGACTTTTCGGACGCGACGGTCGTGACGCTTTTTCTGCTGCCGGACCTGAACCTTCGCCTGCGCCCCACGCTGCTGAAAATGAAACCCGGGACGCGGGTGGTTTCCAATTCGTTCACCATGGAGAAGTGGCAGCCGGACGAAGTGGCGCGGGTCAAGGAGGGCTGCTCCACCTACTGCGACGCCTACAAGTGGGTGATTCCGGCCCAGGTGGCGGGAACCTGGAGAATGGCGGACAAGGAACTGGTGCTCACCCAGACCTTCCAGATGCTGGAGGGCACATTGCGCAACGGCAATACGGCGCTGCCGATCGGCGATGCGCGTCTTGACGGCGCGCGAATCCAGTTCTCCGTGGGAAAGGAACGCTATACCGGCGTGGTGGACGGAAATGAAATGCGAGGAACGACCGACAACAAAGGGACGTGGAGCGCCACTTTGATCGGGCGTTGAACCGTTTGCATGGCCCCTCCCTGAAAGATGGCGCTTCGATTCCCGAAGCGCCATTTGTTTTCGGGTCAGCGGTAGCATTCGCCGAACCGGCGGATCAGCCGCCCCATAAAACGAAACCCGCGTCCCCCTTTTCTTTTCCACCTCGTATAATCGCTGCCGCCGCCCGAGTGGTGAAATCGGTAGACACAAGGGACTTGAACAATTTGAGCCTTCGGGGGGAAACGCCCGAAGTGAAGCCCGTCAAATTCGGCGAAAGCCCTGGATGCTTCGGCAGCCGAGCCAACGCCGAGCCAAGCCCGAGCAACAGCTTGGGAAGGTGTAGAGAGCAGACGGCGGGCACCTACGGCCGCGAGGCTATGGTGAAGGCGTGCTCCAGACCACGAACGCCCTGCGTTGAGCAGGGCGGCGGCGAAAGTCGAAGTGGGAAGAAAATCCCTCGCCGAAAGGCGTGCCGGTTCGATTCCGGCCTCGGGCACCAATCCAAAGCCGTCCCAGCTCACGTGGGGGCGGCTTTTCCGTTCTTGGCATGCGTGCCTTGAATCAGGCCCATGCTGCGCGTAGTGCGGGCGAACGGCACCACGCCCAATACCGGAAGCCATTGCAGATTCTTCTCATGATGCGGGACCAGATACCGGGACCGCTGGCGAACTGTTCATCTGCACAACAACCATTCCTAGCAGGATCAACGCAATACCCGCTACCCGCCACCCGCCGGCAGGTTTGGGGGCCAGCCCCATCAAGCCATAGTGGTCGATCAGCAGCGATGCCAGCATCTGGCCCGCAATGACGCTAACGATGAAGCTGGCTGCACCCAGCTTGGGCGTCAATATGAGCGCGGCAGTGATGTAGGCCACGCCGGCCACACCGCCTAGCCACCACCAGGCAGGTCCCTGCGCCGCAGCACCCAAAGCCGGTGCCGGGACGCGCATCAGCAGCATCAAAGGCACGACGACCAGTACGCTGACAGCCAACGAAGACAAGGTAGCCCACAATGGATGGCCCAGGGCGCGACCCAGTGCGGCGTTGCTTCCGGCCTGAAAAGGAACGGCAGCGCCCGCCACCACGGCAATCGCCATTGGCAGCAGGCTGGATAAAGAGGATAGCCACTGCATACGAAAACACCTCATCACGGATAAAAAACATGCTGCATATTCATATATTTAAATTAAGAATGGAAATTCTTAATTTGCACATATATCATTCGTTTCATGGATGATCTTCGACGCATTGATCTCAACCTGCTGCTGACGCTTCATGCCTTGCTGGCGGAAAAACACGTCACACGGGCTGCGTTGCGGCTGCACAAGAGCCAACCGGCGGTTAGCCATGCACTGGCGCAGTTGCGGGATATATTCAGAGACCCATTGCTGACTCGGCGCGGCGCAGGCATGGCGTTGACACCACGCGCCCAGGATCTTCTGCAACCCCTGGAGTTGGCCCTTAATCAGCTCAACGCACTACTGCATGAAGGCGCCTTCGACCCTCGCCAGGCAATACGCTACTTTCGCGTTGCCATGTCCGACTACGCGGCCCATCTTGTTCTACCAACTCTGGTGAAACGGCTGCGCGACCAGGCACCGGGCATCGACGTAATCGTGTGCCAGGCCAGTCGTGAAGCCATGCTAGCCCAGCTTACGGATGGCGAGATCGACCTGGCTCTTGGCGTATTCCCGCACACCGCAAGCGGCATCGTGGTTGAGACCTTGTTCGAGGAGCACTTCGTCAGCGTTGCCGACAAACGCTCGTTACCCCTGCGCGGCAAGCTGTCATTGGACAAGTGGATCGCGCGTCCGCATGTGTTGGTGGCCACGAGGCCGAACACCGAGAACGAGATCGACGCAGCCTTGACCGCTCAAGGGCGGTGCAGGCATATCGCGCTTGTTCTGCCGCATTGGCGAGCTTCGACCGAGGTACTGGCCGACACAGATTTGATTCTGACCGTTGCCAGTCGAACACTGGATCATGTACCCCATGACCAAGGGCTGATGCGGTTCTTGCCGCCATTTGAGCTGCCCCGCTTCGCGTTCCAGCAAGCGTGGCATATACGTCGGGATGCTGATTCGGCACATCATTGGTTCAGAAGTGTTGTTATGGATTGCAGTCGGCCGATCCAACACGTCGCAGGGAAATAGGCGGCCTCATACCGAAGGGCCAGGTCGCCGTCCAATCTCTCAGGACGCTCCGCCGCGGTCTTGCTGTCCGGCCAGACCACCCGGCCGTTGGGCAGGTCGAGCCAATCCCACTGCAAGAGCAGGATTTCCGACATGCAGGCGGCGAACTCGAATTACAGCGGGACGGTCACAAGTCCTTTTCGAAGTTGGCGCGGGTGGCTTCGTGGTTTTGGACCGGCAGGCGAATCCCGGTCTGGTCGTTGATCATCTCGATCACGGTGGGCAGCGTCTTGCGGTCGATCTGCACCGCGGGATTCCACAGGTCCGAGCGCATCAGCGCCTTCGGACAATGCAGATAGGCATCATGGACGGTCACCTCGATCACCAGTTTCGGGGGACGTTTTTCCGCCGCGAACAGGCCGATCAGCGCCTCGGAACGGGACAGGCGCGCCGCGCCGTTGACCCGCAGCGTCTCGTCGAGGCCGGGAACCAGGAACAGCAGGCCGACCCGCCGCGTGGCGATGATGTTCTCGAAGGTGTCCAGCCGGTTGTTGCCGGGAGCATCGGGGATCAGCAGCGTTTTCGGGTCGGTGACCTTGACGAAGCCGGGAGCGCCCCCTCGGGGCGAGGCGTCCATGGCAAAATCCGCGTTGCCGCTGGCGATCACGACGAACGGGGAAAGTTCGATGATGCGCCGGCAATGCCGGTCGAGGCTGCACAGCTGTTTTTTGACGATGCGTTCGGTGGGATGGGGGTACAACGCCCTCAACTGGGCGACTGAATCGACGATCATCGGCCTGGGATGCGTGGCGAGGGAAAGGGTGAAACTCTAGCACTCGCGGCGCCACGAGGCGAGAGGGCCGTCAATCCGCCGGGCTCCAGTTCCGTCTTGACGCGGTTCATCGCCGCCGGCGTCCTGGACGGCTTGACGTCGTTGCTCTCGAATACGAACTTATTCCCGGCCTGGCCGAATAACATTTCAACGAAGCCGCATCCCCATCGCCAAGGAGGCCATCATGCTGTTCTCCAACCTGCGCGCCGTGCGCGGCCCCTACCCCGCCGAGCTTCAACAGCTGCTGAGCATCGCGCGGGCGCGCGAAAGCCGCGCCTGGCTGTCGGCCTGGAAAGGACTGGCGCCCGGCGCCACGCCGCTGTACTGGCTGCCGGACCTGGCCGCCGCGCTGGGCGTGGCCGGCGTCGCGGTCAAGGACGAAGCGGTGCGCTCGCCGCTCGGCAGCTTCAAGGCGCTGGGCGCGCCGATCGCGCTGGTGCGGCTGATCCTGCGCCTGCATGCCGGCCGCGACCTGGAGCCGACGGCCATCCTGTCCGGCCGCTACGCCGGCCTGTTGCGGGACTGCACCGTGATCAGCGCCACCGACGGCAACCACGGCCGGGGCCTCGCTGCGGCCGCGCGTGACGCCGGCTGCCGCTGCGTGATCGTGCTGCACGCCCACGTGAGCAGCGAGCGCGAGCAGGCCATCGCCGCCCAAGGCGCCAGGATCGTGCGCATCGACGGCGACTACGACGACTCGGTCCGCGAGGCCGCCCGGCTGGCGGACGAGCACGGCTGGCAGGTGGTTTCCGACACCTCCTACGCGGGTTATGAGGACATCCCGCGCGACGTGATGCAAGGCTACGGCACCATCGCCGACGAACTCGCCGAGCAGACCGGGGCGTGCGCCGGCGAACCCTGCGCGTTCACCCACGTGCTGCTGCAAGGCGGCGTGGGCGGCCTGGCCGCCGGCATTGTCAGCTATCTGTGGGAGTTGCACGGCGCGCGGCGGCCGCACTGCGTGGTCGTCGAGCCCCGCCAGGCCGATTGCCTGCTGCAAAGCGCCATCGCCGGCCATGCGGCCCGGGCCAGCGGCTCGGTAGATTCGGTGATGGCCGGACTGGCCTGCGGCGAAACCTCGCCGCTCGCCTGGCGCTACCTGCAGCCCGCGGTGGACGATTTCCTGGCCGTCGACGACGCGGCGGCCGTGGAGGCCATGCGCCGGCTGGCGTCGGGCAGCGAACGGGACGTTCCGCTGGTGGCGGGGGAATCGGGCGCGGCCGGGCTCGCGGGGCTGATCGCCTTGCGCGGAAACGCGGAATGGGCGCGGCGGACGCGGCTCGACGCCGACGCCCGCGTCCTGCTCATCAACACCGAGGGCGCGACGGCGCCTGCGGTCTACGAGCAACTGGTCGGCCTGAGCGCGAACGCCGTGCTGGACCGGCAAGCCGCCTGGAAGGACGCGCGGCCTTCACGCCGCGCGTAGCGCCCGGCGCGAACGCCGGCGGTCTACGAGGCGCAGGACTCCGGGCAGGTGCCGTCGCACACCACGTCGAACCCCGCGCCCTCGATGGCCTGCTTGAACTGCGTGGGCTTGACGAGCTGCGGGTCGTAGGCGATCTCGGCCCTGGCCTCTTCCAGCGAGACCTTGACCTCGGCCACGCCGGGCAGCGCCTGCAGCACCCCCGTCACGTTCTTCACGCAGCCCTGGCAGCTCATGCCGGCGACTCCCACGACAAGACGTTTCATTGTGTTCTCCCCAAAGATCAGCGAACGGTCGATTGCGCCTTCCAGCGCTTGAGCAGCAGCGAATTCGACACCACCGACACGGAACTCATGGCCATCGCCGCGCCGGCCACCACCGGATTCAGCCAGCCCAGCGCCGCCAGCGGAATGCCCAGCAGATTGTAGATGAAGGCCCAGAACAGATTCTGCCGGATTTTGCCGAGCGTGGCGTGCGACAGGCCGATGGCGTCGGCCACGCCATGCAGGTCGCCGCGCACCAGCGTGACGTCGGCGACCTCGATGGCCGCGTCGGAGCCCGCGCCCATGGCGAAGCTGACGTCGGCGGCGGCCAGCGCCGGCGCGTCGTTGATGCCGTCGCCGACCATCGCCACCACGGCGCCCTCGGTTTTCAGCGCGTTGACCGCGCCGGCCTTGTCCGCCGGCGAAATGCCGGCGCGGAATTCGTCGATGCCCGCGCGGCGCGCGATCGCCGCGGCGGTGACCGGATTGTCGCCGGTCAGCATCACCACCCGCACACCCATGGCCTTGAGCCGGGCGACGGCCGCCGGCGACGACTCGCGCAGCGGATCGGCGATGGCGATCAGGGCCAGCGCGACGCCCTCCTCGGCCAGCACGACGACGGTCTTGCCCTCGCCCTGCAGGGCGGCGAGCCGGTCCGCCGGCAGCGCGGCGCCGGGGAACCAGTCCGGCGCGCCGAGCTGGAACAGGCGGCCGCCGAGCGCGCCGGCCACGCCCGCGCCGGGCGTCGCCTTGAAGCCGGCAAGTTCCGGCAGCGCCGCCCCGGCGGCCTGCGCCGCGCGCAGGACGGCCTTGGCCAGGGGATGCTCCGAGCCCTGCTCCAGCCCGGCGGCCAGCGTCAGCGCCGCGTCGGCCGGGATATCGGCCAGGGGCACCACGTCGGTCACCTCGGGCTCACCGAGCGTCAGCGTCCCGGTCTTGTCAACGGCCAGGATGCGCGTCTTCTCCGCGTGCTCCAGCGCCTCGGCGTTCTTCACCAGGATGCCGGCGCGCGCGCCCTGCCCGGTGCCGACCATGATCGCCGTCGGCGTGGCGAGGCCCAGCGCGCACGGACAGGCGATCACCAGCACGGCGACGGCGTTGATCAGCGCCTCGTTGAACGCCCCGCCGACCAGCCACCAGCCGGCGAAGGTGACCAGTGCGATGCCGCACACGATCGGCACGAACACCGCCGAAATGCGGTCGGCCAGGCGCTGCACCGGCGCCTTCGAACCCTGCGCCTCGGCCACCAGCCGGATGATGCCGGCCAGCAGCGTATGCTCGCCGACGCCGGTGGCCCGGCAGCGCAGCATGCCCTCGCCGTTGGCCGTCGCCGCGAAGACGCGCTCGCCGGGATGCTTGGCCACCGGCATGCTCTCGCCGGTGAGCATCGCCTCGTTGACGCTCGACGCGCCGTCCAGCACCTCGCCGTCGACCGGCACGCTCTCGCCGGGCCGCACGATGAACACGTCGCCGGGCATCAGCAGCGCCGCGTCGATCTCCAGCAGCTGCCCGTCGCGCTCGACGCGCGCCGTCTTCGGCTGCAGGCGCACCAGCGCCTCGATCGCCGCCGTGGTGCGCGCCTTGGCGCGCGCTTCGAGCAGCTTGCCGAGCAGCACCAGGGTGATCACCGCCGCCGAGGCCTCGAAGTAGACCGGCAGATCGTGCAGCCCGCCGAGCGTCACCGCCAGACTGAATATGTAGGCGGCGCTGGTGCCCAGCGCGACCAGCACGTCCATGTTCGCCCCGCCGCCGCGCAGCGCCTTCCAGCCGCCGTCGTAGAAACGCCAGCCGATCCAGAACTGCACCGGCGTGGCCAGCGCCAGCTGCAGCCAGCGCGGCAGCAGATCGTGATGCTGCCCGCGCAGCGCGTCCGCGCCGAACATCGTCGCCATCTGCGCGACCAGCGGCAGGGTCAGCGCCGCGGCGATCCAGAAGCGCCGGAGCTCGGCGCGGTAGGCCGCGAGCTTGCGCGCCTTGTCCTCCTCGCGCGAGCGGTCGTCGACCAGCCGGCCCGCGAAGCCCGCCCGCGCGACGGCGTCGAGCAGCTGCCCGACCGTCGCCACGCCCGGCCGGTAGCGCACGCGCGCCCGTTCCGACGCCAGGTTGACCGCCGCCTCGACGCCCTCGATGCGGTTGAGCACCTTTTCCAGGCGCGTCGCGCAGGCCGCGCAGGTCATGCCTTCGATGCCCAGCTCCAGCGTCTGCGGCGGCACGCCGAAGCCGGCTTTCTCGATCGTGTCGACCACCTGCCGCGGCGAGGCGCCGGACGGCGCCAGTTCGACGCTGGCCCGCTCGGACGCCAGGTTGACGCTGGCCGTCACGCCCGGCAGGCGGTTGAGGACTTTTTCGATGCGCGCCGCGCAGGCGGCGCAGGTCATGCCGCTGACGGGCAAGTCGAGCCGCGCCGGGGAATCGGCGGCGGCGGCAGGCGGTACGGAAGAAGACATGTCAATGATGATGCACAGGCAAGGAAATACCGAGGAAGGCGCGGAGTCCCCACACCCCGAAGGCGAGGATGATCAATCCGGCCGCGATGCGTACGACCGGCCGACCGAGCGCAGCGTTCAATCGCGCGGCGAGCAAACCGGCCAGCAGCAGGGTCGGCAGCGTTCCCGCGCCGAACGCGAGCATCAGGCCGGCGCCGCGCCACGCCGAACCGCTGGTCAGCGCGACGGCCAGCGCGCTGTAGACCAGCCCGCACGGCAGCCAGCCCCACAGCAGCCCGAGCGGGAAGGCCTGGGCCACCGTGCGTGCCGGCAGGAAGCGCCGCGTCAGCGGCTGGATTCGCCGCCACAGCCGCTGGCCGGCCCGTTCGGTGAAGGCCAGCACGCGCGTCGCGCCCATCAGGTACAGGCCGAGCGCCACCAGCATCAGGTTGGCGAACACCGACAGCACCATGCGCGCCGGCAGGGTCCCGGACAGCGCCACGCCCGCTCCGCCGACGGCGCCGGCCAGCGCGCCGGCTGCGGCGTAGCTGGCGATCCGCCCGGCGCTGTAGGCCAGGTGCAGCGAGGGTTTGTTGCCGCCGCCGACCGACAGCGCCCCGACGATCCCGCCGCACATGCCGACGCAATGCGTGCCGCCGAGCAGGCCGACGAGGAACAGGGCGAAAAAGGACGATTCATGCATCGCGCGGCGACCTCCGGGAAACGGGAAGTTTAACCGACTTGGGCGGCGTGCCCGCGGACGCAGCGGAAACTCGCCATGTTCGTCCGGGTCGGGGATAATTTCGCGAATCCATCCAGGAACGCAGGAGTGCCATGAGAGCCCTGATCGTCGAACCCTCGCGCATGATCCGCAACATCTTCGTCTCGCTCTTTTCCAAGAACGGCATCCAGGCCGTCGGCGTCGAGACCGCCGCGGAGGCGCTGGGGCAGCTGGCGGGCGAGCCGGTCGATTTCCTCTGCTTCGCGATGCAGCTGAGCGACATGACCGGGCTCGAATTCTATGCCGCCGCCAAGGAGCGCGGGCTGATCGGCAAGCATCCCTCGGTGATGCTCACCGGCTCGCAGGAAACCGTCGGCGCGGCGGCGCTCGGCCTCGGCGTCACCGAATGCTTCTCGAAAAGCGAACCGGCCGTGTTCGAGGAATACGTCACCCGCTGGGCCGCCCGCAGCACCACGAAACTGCGCGCCAGCGTCCTGCTGATCGAGGACAGCGCCGTGCAGGCCGGCTACCTGGAAAAGCTGCTGCACGCCCAGGGCCTGAAGACCGCGCGCTCCGGCAGCGGCGAAGAAGCGCTGGCGCTGCTCGCGCGGCAGTCGTTCGATCTGGTGCTGGTCGATTACGTGCTCGAAGGCGCGCTCACCGGCCTGAACGTGATCCGCCGCATCCGCGGCCTGCCCGGCCGCACCGGCAAGATTCCGATCCTCGCCATCTCCGGCTTCGACGATGTGGCGCGGCGCGTCGAAATGCTGCATTCCGGGGCCAACGACTTCGTGCTCAAGCCCGTCGTGCCGGAAGAGTTCCAGGTGCGCGTCGGCAACCTCGTGCAGCTGCGCCAGGCGCTGGATTATCTCGAGGAACAGCACGCCATTCTCTACGAAATGGCCATGCGCGACCGCCTGACCTCGGTTTACAACCGGCACTACATCAGCGAACGCTCGCAGACACTGATCCAGGAGGCCAAGGCCTCGCGCCGGCCGCTGAGCCTGATCACCCTGGACATCGACCATTTCAAGCGGATCAACGACAACCACGGGCATTCCGTCGGCGACCACGTGCTGGTTGCCGTGGCCGCGGCCGTCACGCAGTTTCTCGGCGACGCCGGCATCGTCGCCCGCATGGGCGGCGAGGAGTTCATGGCGGTGCTGCCGGACTGCGACGAATTCCGGGCGGTCAACCAAGCCGAGGCGCTGCGCGAACTGATCGAGGAACTGGCCCCTTCGGGGCTGCGCGTCACCGCCAGCTTCGGCGTCGCCCAACTGCATCCCGAAGAAGGCTACGAAACCGTGTTCGGCCGTGCCGACATGGCCATGTACCAGGCCAAGCGCGCCGGCCGCAACTGCGTCTTCTCGGGCGAAGGCGGCGGCTGATATTCAGCGCGGGACAAGGCAAAAGAATTAACCACAACGACACAACGGGCACGACGAAAGACAAAATCTTTTTTTCGTTGTGTTCGTCGTGCCCGTTGTGGTTAGACGGCTTTTTCGCCGGCGTCAGATCACCTTCGAATAGCGGTTCTGCGTCCGGTTGGCGCGCAGGTAGGCGTCGAAGGCCATGGAGATGGCGCGCACCAGCATGCGTCCGGGCGGCAGGACGACGATCCGGCCGGGTTCAATGCGCAGTAGGCCGGCCTGCTCCATCTCGCCAAGTTCGGCGAGCTCGACCGCGAAGTGGCGCGGGAAATCGATGCCGAACTCCTTTTCGAACGCCGCGAACGACAGCTCGAAATGGCACATCAGCGACTGGATCACCGCCCGCCGCAGCACGTCCTCCGGCGTCAGGCTGATGCCGCGGAAGACCGGCAGGATGCCGTTGTCGAGGCGCTCGTAGTATTCGTCCAGCGTCTTGACGTTCTGGCTGTAGCTGGTCCCGACCTTGCCGATCGAGGTGATGCCGAAGGACAGCATGTCGCGGTCCGAGTGCGTCGAATAGCCCTGGAAGTTGCGGTGCAGCCGCCCGGCGCGCTGCGCCACGGCCAGCTCGTCGTCCGGCTTGGCGAAATGGTCCATGCCGATGAACACGTAGCCGGCGGAGGTCAGCTTGTCGATGGCCCGCGCCAGGATCTGCAGGCGCGCATCCGGCGTCGGCAGGTCGGCGTCGAGGATGCGCCGCTGCGGCTTGAACAGCGTCGGCAGGTGCGCGTAGTTGTAGATCGACAGCCGGTCCGGGCTGGCCGCCAGCACGCGGTCGAGCGTGCGGTCGAAACCTTCCACCGACTGCTTCGGCAGGCCGTAGATCAGGTCGATGCTGATCGACTTGAAGCCGTTGGCCCGCGCCGCGTCCATCACCGCGAAGGTCTCCTCCTCGCTCTGGATGCGGTTGACCGCCTGCTGCACGCGCTCGTCGAAGTCCTGCACGCCCAGGCTCATGCGGTTGAAGCCCAGCTCCGCGAGCAGGTCCACGGTGGCGCGGTCGACCTTGCGCGGATCGACCTCGATCGAATACTCGCCGCCGTCGAGCAGGCGGAAATGCCGGCGCGTCATGTCCATCAGCTGGCGCATCTCGTCGTGCGACAGGAAGGTCGGCGTGCCGCCGCCCCAGTGCAGCTGCTCGACGGCGTTGTCGTCCGGGTCCAGGAAGCCGGTCTGCAGCGCGAGCTCCCGGCCCAGGTACTTCAGGTACTTGGCCGAGCGCCCGTGATCCTTGGTGATGATCTTGTTGCACGCGCAGTAGTAGCAGATGGTGGTGCAGAACGGCAGGTGGAAGTACAGCGAAAACGGCTTGCGGTCCTGCGGATCGTCGCGCCGGCGCTCCAGCCGCTCGCGGTAGGCGTCGGCGCCGAATTCGGGGCCGAAGCGGTCGGCCGTCGGGTACGAGGTGTAGCGCGGGCCGTTGATGTCGAAGCGGCGGATCAGCGCTTCGTCGAAGACGAGGTGGTCGGTAAAGGACGCCATGGGATATCGGAATCGTGGTCGTGTCGTTTCGACAAAGGCTTCCGGCCGGGGTTCGGCGAACCGCGCGGAGCCCGTCGCCGCGTCACTCTATCACGGTGAATCCCCGCGACAAATCAGAACAGCGGCGCCAGCCAGGCGGCCGGATGCCGCGTCAGGGCGACCGAGACGATATAGGCGTAGGCGCACAGGGCCAGCACGAAAAACACGGCGGTCTGCCGCCGGCTCCGGCCGAAGCGGAACGCCGCCATGCCGAAGCCGATGTACGCCAGCAGGCCGATCACCTTGGCCGTCAGCCAGGGCTGCTCGATCGGGTATTGCTGGCTGATCACCGCCAGCGCGACGGCGCTGGACAGGAGCACGGTGTCGACCACGTGCGGCAGGATTTTCGCCCAGCGCCGCCGGTACAGCGGCGAATCGAGCAGCCGCCAGCAGCCGCGCAGGAAAAATCCGATGCCGCTGAGGATGACGCAGGTGATATGCACGTCGCGCAGGACCAGATACATCATCGCGCCGTCTTCCTCTCCTCGGCCAGCCGTTCGATCTTGCGCCGCTGCGCGCGGAACAGCCGGACCGCCGACCACAGGTTGCGCGCCAGCCACGCCTGCGAGACGGCGACGGCGGCGCCCGCCGGCACAGCCAGCGCCTCGGGCCGGAAGGTCGCCGCCAGCAGCAGGCCGGCGGCCGCGAAATGCGCCAGCATCTGCCGGTGCATCGCCCGTTCGTCGATCACCTTCTTCATGTTCGGCGCGATCAGCAGGCCCCGGCCGAGGTTCTGCAGATGCAGCCAGACCAGGAACGGCACGATCTTGTAGAGCATGCCGGTGATCACCGACACGAAACCGCCGTACATCAGCAGGACGCCGCCGGTCACCGGCCAGCCCGGCCAGTTGCCGACGGCCGGCACGGCCATGGCGAGCGCCCACAGCAGGGCGGCGGCAAACACGCTCGCCATGCCCACGCGCCAGCACTGCTGGTTGGTGTCGAAACGCGCCCGCTTGCTGCGGCGCTGCAAGTCGAGGGTAACCATGGCGAACAGGGCCGCGGCGAGGACCAGCGCCAGCGCCGCCACGGTCGCGGCCGGTTCGCTGCCGGCCAGCGCCAGGCCGCTCCAGGCGAGCGCGGCCAGCAGCAGCACCGGCGCCAGCCGGCGGCTCAGCGCCGCGGGATAGCCCGGCGTGATCTGGAACATCGGCACCACGACGTAGGCCACGGCGGCCAGCAGGCCGATTCCCCAGACGGCGAATCCCCAGCCCAGGTGCAGGTCGGCCAGCAACAGCAGCGGCAGGTCGGCCCAGCCGGCCAGCCCCAGCGCCATGAGCACGCCCAGGGCGATCGTCGCGGCCAGTCCGCCGAGCGCCGTCTTCAGCCCGCCGAGGGTCGGCCCGGTCGCCGGCACGCCGCGCATCGCCCAGGCGGCGGCGCCGATGAACAGCCCGCCGCCGCCCGCGAAACACAGGCCGGCGAGGACGAACAGCCACGGCACGAAGCTCAGGAAGGCGGCCACCAGCAGCACCGCCCCGGCGGTGATTGCCGCATGCACGACCGCCGCGACCCGCGCCGGCCGCCGGATGTTGGCGCCGGCCACGACCGGCAGCACCTGGATCAGCGCGCCGAGCATGGCCTGCAGCATGAAGCCGGCGGTCACCAGATGCGTCAGCGCCAGCGCCTCGGGCGTCCAGCGCGACAGGAAGGCGTTCGGTCCCGACCACGCCAGGAGCATGCCGGCCGCCACGCCGAAAACAGGCGCGCTGAGGAAAAAGCGGAACGGCGCCGCGATCGGCGGCGACCGGTCGTAGGAAAGCAGACCCTGCATGCGTGCTACGGCCGGTGCCGGATCAGGATCTCGACCGTCCCGTCCTCGCCATGCGAGGTTTCCCAAGCGTAGCCGTTGAGTTCCAGCGCCCGGTACAGCGGAAACGGTTCGCGGTTGAGGCGCAGCAGCACGCTCTGCCCGGGCTGGATCTCGTCCAGCGCCTCCATGGTCAGGATGAAGGGTTCCGGCGGTTCGAGCTCGCGCCCGTCGACCACCCGGTCCGCCCCGCGATCGGCGTTCTCTCCGTTCATGGGCGGCCTAGTCCGCGATGCCTTCGCGCATGCGCGCCACCAGCGCCGCCGAGGCTCCGGCCAGATGCTGGTCGCACATCGGATACAGCACGTTCTCCTCCTTCATGTTGTGCTGCTGCGTCATGATGTGCGTGGTCTCGGCATAGCCGGCGTAGTCGTCGGCGTCGCGCGCCTCGATGGCCGCAGCGGCGGCCTCCATCAGTTCGCGGATCTGGGCATGCTCGCTGCGCATCACGGCGGTCGGTCCGTGGGTCATGCCGGTGCGCGCCTCGAAGGCGGGGAACAGGACGGATTCCTCGGCCTCGAAATGGCGCAGCACCGAGTCCCTGAAGCGCACGAAATCGGCCGCCGCCTTTTCCCAGTCGGCGGCCTCGATGTCCTGTTCGACGGCGGCGAACAGTTCGTCGCACTGGCGGTGATGAACGCCCAGCAAGTCGCGGATAGTTTCCATGGCACATCCTCTCGAATCGTTTCCGGCATTGTCCGGAACGGGCGCTCCGGCTGCATTGACCGACATCAAAATCCGGCGCCGCTTGGCTTTGCCGCATCCGGCATCTATATTAGGGACAGGGATAAACGACAAAAAAGGAGTCGCCATGTTCAAACATATCCTCGTTCCCACCGATGGTTCGGAGCTTTCGCAAGACACCGTGCGGCGCGCCGTTTCTTTCGCCAAGGAGGCCGGAGCGAGAATAACCGCCTTCTATGCGAAGCCCGAATATCCCGTCACCTACTACGGCGAAGGCGTGCTGATAGACACGACCTCGCCGGAAAAATTCGCGGAGCTGGCCGAGACGCAGGGGCAGGAAATCCTCGGCTTCGCCGCCAACCTCTGCCAGGAAGCCGGCGTGCCATGCACCAAGCTGACCGCGACCAGCGACGTTCCGTATGAAGCCATCATCGAGGCCGCGACGAACAGCGGCTGCGACCTGATCTTCATGGCCTCGCACGGCCGGCGCGGGTTCACCAGCCTGCTGCTGGGCAGCGAGACGCAGAAGGTGCTGACGCACTCGACGATCCCGGTGCTGGTCTACCGCTCGCCGAGCTAACCGGCGAGCCAGGCGCCGGCACAACAAGAAAAAGCCCCCGGCTTCGCCGCGCCGCCCGGCCGCACGGCGGCGCGCGACTTCCGCCGGCGTCGCGCGCCGGGGATTTCACGCTGCATCGTGTCATTGCGCCTCAGGCGTTCCAGGGAGAACGAGCGAATAAAGGAAAGGAGTCGCCATGTTCCAACATCTTCTGGTTCCGACGGACGGTTCGCCGTTGTCCGAGGCGGCCGTGGGTAAGGCCATCGCGTTCGCCAAGGAGGCGGGGGCGCGCATCACCGCCTTCTACGCCAAGGCGTCGCCGCCGGTGGAGCGTTTCGTCGACGGCGTTCCGATCGACGCGGAGATTGTGAAGAATTTCCAGCGGATGGCCGACGAGGAGGCGCAGAGAATCCTTGATTTCGTCGCCATCGCCTGCCGCCAGGAAGGCGTCCCCTGCGCCACCGTCACGATGACCAGCGACGCGCCCTATGAAGGCATCATCCAGACGGCCACGGAGAAGGGCTGCGACCTGATCTTCATGGCCTCGCACGGCCGGCGCGGCATCAGCGCGCTGCTGCTGGGCAGCGAGACGATGAAGGTGCTCACGCACTCGAAGATTCCGGTGCTGGTCTGCCGCTAGGGGAACGCTGATTCGTTCGTTACCAAGGCGCGGTTTTCCTGGATTCCGGCTTGCGCCGGAATGACGGACGTGGATCAGGTCACTTCGCCCGGGCCGCGGCGGCGGGCTCTCCGGCGCCCCGCTTGAAGTAGCGGGGCGCTTCGAACAGCGAGTCGATCTCGACGCGGCAGATCTGCGGATGGTCGGGGACGACGTAGAGCACCGGCGTCATCAGTTCCTCGAAGATGCCGCGCAGGCTGCGCCCGCCGGTCTTGTACTCGATGGCGATCTCCGCGATCTGCTCGAACACGCGCGGCGCCACCACCAGTTCGACGCCTTCCGCGCGGAATATCTCGCGGAACTGGTGGTAGATCGCGTTCTTCGGCACGCTCATGATGCGCACCAGCATGTCCCGGGTCAGGTCGGCGAAGCGGGCGATCACCGGCAGGCGGCCGGTGAACTCGGGAATCAGGCCGAACTCGAAGAGGTCGGTCGGCTTCACCCGGTTGTTGAGGCGGTCGAGAATGCTCTGGTTGTCCGCCTCCGAGGTGGCGACGAAGCCGAAGCCGTGCGTGCGGGACATGATCTTTTCCAGCCCGACGAAGGCGCCGCCGCAGATGAACAGGATGTTCGTGGTGTCAACGTAGCGGTCGGCGCCGAGCTTGACCGGCGCGCCTTCCATGATCTTGAGCAGCGCGTGCTGGACGCTCTCGCCCGAGGTGGCACGCGATTCGCCGGTCGAGGCCCGCAGCTTGTCGATCTCGTCGATGAAGACGATGCCGCGGCCGGCCTGCCCCACATCGCCGCCGGCCTTGTCGACCAGGCGCTGGAGCATGGCCTCGATCTCCTCGTTGACGTAGCGGGTCTGCGCCAGCGAAGTGGCGTCGGCGGTGACGAAGGGCACCGACAGCAGGCGCGAGAGCGTCTCGCAGGCCAGCGTCTTGCCGGTGCCCGACGAGCCGATGAGCAGGACGTTGCTCTTGGCGATCGTCTCGACGCCCCGCCCCAGCGCGGAGAGCTTCCGGTAATGGGCGTAAACGGCGACGGCGAGCGTGCGCTTGGCTTCGTCCTGCCCGATGACGTATTGATCGAGGTAGTCGACGATCGCCCTCGGCGTGATTTCTTTCGGCAGCAAGATCGTTCTCCAGCGATGACGGCAAAACGCCATGGTAGGCCAGGCGGCGGGAAAATGCCGCGGCAATGCTATAAAATCCGGCAAATCCGGCGCACGACATACAAGGGAGATGGGAACCGATGCTCGAATGGTGGCACTGGGTGGTCCTGGGATTGTGCCTGTCGATCGCCGAACTGGCGGTTCCCGCCTTCTTCATCATCTGGTTCGGCCTCGGCGCGGTCGGCGTCGGCCTGCTCCTGCTGCTCGCGCCCGGGCTGACGCTGGCGACGCAACTGCTCATCTGGGCGGGCCTGTCGGGCGTGCTCGTCGCCGTCTGGTTCCGCTACCTGCGGCCGGGCACGCGGACCGCGGTCGGCACCTCGGCGGCCAGCGTGGCCGGCGAGATCGGCGTGCTGGTCAGCGACCTGCCGCCGCACGCCCGCGGGCAGGTGCGCTTCCAGAAGCCGATCCTCGGCGCCGACGTCTGGGAATGCTACGCGGAACAGCATCTGACGGCCGGCGAGCGCGTGCGCGTGGTGGCGGTCGAAGGCAATTTCATCAAAGTGGAGGCAACCCGCAAATGATCGGCACCACCATCACATCCGTCGTCATCCTGGCGTTCGTCTTCGTCACCGTCGCGCGCGGCGTGCGCATCGTCCCGCAGGGCGAGGAATGGATCGTGCAGCGCCTCGGCAAGTACCGCGTGACGCTGCTGCCCGGCCTGCGCTTCATCATTCCGTATTTCGACTCGGTGTCCTACAAGGTCACCACCAAGGACATCATCCTCGACGTGCAGGAGCAGGAGGTGATCACCCGCGACAACGCCGTGATCGTGGTCAACGCCATCGCCTTCATCAAGGTCACCGACCCGGTCAAGGCGGTGTACGGCGTCGAGAACTTCTCCGAGGCCATCCGCAACATGATCATGACCACGCTGCGCTCGATCGTCGGCGAGATGGAGCTCGACCACGCCCTGTCCTCGCGCGACATGATCAAGACCCGCCTGAAGGCCGGCGTCGCCGACGAGGCGCTGGACTGGGGCCTGACCGTGAAATCGGTGGAGATCCAGGACATCAAGCCGTCCGAGTCGATGCAGCGCGCCATGGAGCTGCAGGCTTCGGCCGAGCGCGAGCGGAAGGCGATGGTGACCAAGGCCGAGGGCGAAAAGCAATCGATGATCCTCTCCGCCGAGGCGCGCCTGGAATCGGCCAAGCGCGACGCGGAAGCGCAGATCATGCTCGCCGACGCCTCGTCGCAGGCCATCGCCAAGGTCACCGCCGCCTTCGGCGAGAACGAGCTGCCGATGCTCTACCTGCTCGGCGAGAAGTACATCGCCAGCCTGGGCCGGATGGCCGAATCGCCGAACGCCAAGACGGTGCTGCTGCCGGGCGACCTGCAGAACACGCTGCGCGGGCTGTTCCAGAAGCTGCAGAAGTAACGCATTCCCAGGAAAACCGTCCCGAAGAAAGCCCCGCGTGACCGAAAAGCAGCGACTCATCCGGGGCTACCTCGCCGCCGCCGCGACCTTGCTGATGTGGGCGGGGTTTTCCCTGATCTCGCGGCTCGGCGGGAAAAGCGTGCTCACGCCCTACGACATTTTCGCCCTGCGGCTGATCACCGCCGCCGCCGTCCTGCTGCCCTTCGCCGGCAGCATGCCGCCGCGCTGCTGGGCCGACCGCCGGCTGTGGCTGCTGACCTGCCTGTGCAGCCTGATCTACTGCCCGCTGGCCTACTCCGGCTTCAAGTACGCGCCCGCCGCCCACGGCGGCATCCTGCTGTCCGGGCTGCAGCCCTTCCTGATCAGCGCGGTGGCCTGGCTGCTGGCCGGCACGCGGCCGAACCGCGTGCGCGCCGCCGGCCTGGGCCTGATCGGCGCGGGCATCGCCTGCGCCGCCATGCCGTATCTCACCGAATGGTCGCCGGACTACGCCTTCGGCGACCTGCTGATCTTCCTCAGTTCGGTCTGCTGGGCTTTCTACGGCGTGCTCGCGGCGCGCTGGGGCTATTCGCCGTGGACGCTGACGCGGGCCATCGCCTACGGCTCGGCCGCCGTGTACCTGCCCGTCTATGCGTTGTGGCTGCCCAAGGAGCTGGCTGCCGCGCCGGTGTCGATGCTGGTCATCCAGGGCGCCTTCCAGGGCATCTCGGCGACCATCCTGGCCATGCTGACCTACCTCAAGTCGCTGGAACTGCTCGGTCCGGAACGCACGGCGTCGTTCCTCGCCCTCGTCCCCATCGTCATCGGCATCCTCGCCGTGCCGCTGCTGGACGAGCCGCTCACCCTCTGGCTCGGCAGCGGCATCGTGCTCGTCTCGCTGGGCTCCTACGTCGCCTCCAAGGCCGGGCGCGCCTGACGGCTCCGCCTCAGCGCGCGGCGGCCGGCGGCCGCGCGCCCGCCTCCCCGCCTTCTTCGCCTTCCGGCAGATGGATGAGGCCGGTGGTGTAGTCGTATTCGAACACTTCGCCGTAGCGCCCCCATTCGATCGCCACCTTCAGCACGCGCTCGGCCTCGGCTTCGTCCATGTTCTCGTGCAGCAGGCCGAGGAACGGCTCCTCGGGCAGTTCGCCCGAATCCTCCTGCTCCAGGCTGTTGCGGATGTGCGCGGCCAGGGGCACGTGTTCGAGCAGCTGCTGGCCGAAAATCTCCTGGCGCAGGACCTTGCTGCCCTCCACGAAACGGCGGCCGATCGGCGTGATGGCGATGTCGCCCTGCTCGACGCGGGCCAACCCGAGCATGCCGAGCGCGTGCGCGACGGGCAGCAGCTCCTCGTCGCTGAGGTCGGATTCCTCGACCAGCCGCGGCAGGTCGGCGCGTCCCTGGAACGGCTCGTCGGCCAGCATTTCGAGCACGCCTTCCATGCGGCTGACGTCGGCTCCGGGCAGGCGCATCGTGAGGTGCGCGTGCACCGGCTCCTCGACCGCCGCCTGCGGCACGCGCGCGGTCATCAGCGCGTAGACTTCGTCGATCAGCACGCGCACTTCGCTCGAATCGGCGTCGCGCGGCCGCGGCAGGCCGATCGCCAGTTCGGCGCGCACCCGGCCGGGGTCGCTGGCGAAGATCAGCACGCGGTCGGCCATCATCACGGCTTCCTCGATGTTGTGCGAGACGACCAGGATGGCCTTGGTGGGAATGGCGCGGCCGTTCCAGAGATCGAGGATTTCCTCGCGCAGGCGCTCGCCGGTCAGCACGTCGAGCGCGGAAAAGGCCTCGTCCATCAGCAGCACGTCGGGCTGCATGACCAGGGCGCGCGCGATCCCGACGCGCTGGCGCATGCCGCCCGAAAGCTCGCGCGGCAGCGCGCCCTCGAAGCCCGACAGCCCGATCATGTCGATGGCCGCCGTGGCGCGCCGTTCGCGCTCGGCGGCCGGGACGGCCCGGGCTTCGAGGCCGAGCTCGACGTTCTGGCGGACGGTCAGCCAGGGAAACAGGGCGAACGACTGGAACACCATGCTGACGCCGCGCGCCGGCCCGAACAGCGGCTGCCCGCGATAGCGCACCTCGCCGCCGTCCGCCGGGATCAGCCCGGCCATCAGGCGCAGCAGGGTCGACTTGCCGGAGCCCGACTGCCCGAGCAACGCGACGATCTCACCCTCGCGCAGCGTGAAATCCACGTCCCGCAGCACGGCGCGCGCGGTGCCGTCGGCGCCGCGGAACGACTTGCCGACGGACTTGAGTTCGATGATGGCGGGAGTCATTTCCTTCATTCCTCAGAAATGCATGCGGTCTTCGGCCAGCCGGTACAGCCGGCGCCAGACGAAGTGGTTCAGGCCCATGACGTAGACGCACATCACGCCGATCCCCAGGGCGATGCGCGGGAAATCGCCGCCGGCGGTCATCTCGGCGATGTAGCTGCCCAGGCCGTGCGCCTGCAGCGTGGTGTCGCCCCAGGTCACGTATTCGGACACGATGCTGGCGTTCCACGAACCGCCGCTGGCGGTGATGGCGCCGGTGACGAAGCTCGGGAAGATGGCCGGCAGGTAGTAGCGCCGCCATTTGAGCCAGCCCTTGAGGTCCAGGTTGCGCGCGGCGAAGCGCAGCTCGGTCGGCACGCCGGACGCGCCGGCGATGACGTTGAACAGCAGATACCACTGCGTGCCGAAGATCATCAGCGGCGACAGCCAGATTTCGGGATTGAGCCGCCAGCGCACGATCAGCACCACGGCGATCGGGAACATCAGGTTGGCCGGAAAGGCGGCGAGGAACTGGGCCAGCGCCTGCACGCGCGACGAGATGCGCGGATTCATGCCGACCCAGATGCCGACCGGCACCCAGACCACGGCGGCCAGCACGATGAGCACCAGCACCCGCAGCAGGGTCAGGAAGCCCAGGCCGAACACGTGCGCCGCCTCCGCCCAGCCGACTTCCGAATGGATGAAGACGATCAGCCGCCAGCCGGCGATCAGCACCAGGGCGGCGAGGACGGCGTCCCAGGCGCGCTCGGCGCGGGCCGAACGCGCGCCCGGCCGCGCCCGGATCGACGTGCCGTCGAAGTCGCGCCGGAAGAGGACGAAGGAGCGTTCCAGCAGGCGCACGGCCAGGCGGGCGAGCGCCGACAGCCAGGCCGAACGCCGCGCCCAGGTGAGCAGCCAGGACGCCTGCCCGTCGCCCTCGCCGGTCTCCTCGAAGCGGAACTTGTTGGCCCAGGCCAGCAGCGGCCGGAAGAAGAGCTGGTCGTAGAGCAGCACGCCGACCAGCATGCCGGCGATCGCCCAGCCGATCGCCGGCAGGTCGCGCGACTCGATCGCCAGGGCGATGTAGGAGCCGATGCCCGGCAGCTTGATGCTCTGGTTGGAGACCGAAATGGCCTCGGAGGCGACCACGAAGAACCAGCCGCCCGACATCGACATCATCATGTTCCACAGCAGCGCGGGCATGGCGAAGGGCATTTCCAGCCGCCAGAAGCGCTGCCAGCCGGACAGCTGGAACACGCTGGCCGCCTCGGCCAGTTCGGCCGGCACGGTCTTCAGCGACTGGTAGAGGCTGAAGGCCATGTTCCATGCCTGCGAGGTGAAGATGGCGAAGATCGCCGCGCACTCGACGCCGAGCAGGTTGCCGGGAAAGAGCGCAATGAAGCCGGTCACGGTGATCGACAGGAAGCCGAGGATCGGGATCGACTGCAGGATGTCGAGCAGCGGAATCAGGATTTTCTCGGCGGTGCGGAACTTGGCGGCCAGCGCGGCGAAGGCGCAGGCGAAGAGCACGGAAACGCCGAGCGCGATGAACATGCGCAGCGTCGTGCGCAGGAGGTAGTACGGCAGCGCCGCGGGTTCGAGCGTCAGCGGCAGCGCGTCGCCGACGTGATAGGGACGGGCCATCTGCCCCGCGCCGTAGGCCAGGGTGACGAGCAGCGCCAGCACCAGCGGCAGGATGATCCAGTCCCAGCGGTTGTCGGCCGACTCCACGACCTGGCGGGGGAAGAAAAGCTTGGTTCCGGGCATCGCGGGGCCATCCGGCGGCGGGAAAGCGGCTATTTTAGGCCTGTTCGCGCCGATTTCAGGGAAGCACCAGGACGGCCTTCACGCGCGCCGGGTCGACGTGCTCCGCGTCGACATAGCCGATGGCGCGGGGATTCGCGGCCACCGCCTGGATCACTTCCTTCCAGCCGCCGGCCTTCAAGGGCGGCGACGCCTTCCCGGAAAACACCAGCCGGGACCAATAGGCGCTCATCTGTTCGGGGGCCCGGTCGACCAGGGCGCGATAGAACTGGACGTTCTCCGGCGTGCCGGGCGGCAGATCGATCGGCACCGCCGGTTCGCCGTTGGGGAACTCGCGGTTGCTGGCCAGGAAGATGTTGATCACCTGCGATCTGCTGAGCTGCTCGACGCCGATGCGCGGGTTGACGATGACCGCCAGCTCCGCGCACGCGGAACACGCCGGCGCCAGAAGCGCCAGGAGGACGAGCGCCGAAACGCCGGGCTTGGAGAGAATCACGCCGATTCAGGGTCTCAGAAGACGAAATCCAGCGACAGGCTGACCATGGTCGTCCTGCCGTTCCAGTCGGGATCGGTGTCCTCCACCAGCATCGACAGGCTCTTGCCGCCGCGCACGAAATCGACCTGGGCCTTCAGCGCCATGTTGCGCCGGAAATCCCAGCGGGTGCCGAGGGTGAAGGTCTCGCTGTCCATGCGCGTGCCCGATACCGCCATCGCCCTGGCCAGTCCTGCGTCGAGCGGCTGATACCACGGCAGGGCGGGCAGCCCGGTCGCCAGTTTTTTCGGATCGATTCTCGCCCGCGAGTAACCGGCATAGGGCGTGACGTTGCCGACGCGCCGGCCGACCAGGCAATGGAAGGCGCTGCCGTCCGGCAGCGTGGGATTCTCGTAGCGCATGGCGTCGAACACCATCTGCAGCTGCCAGTCGCCGTTGTCGTAGCCGACGCCCAGCGATTCATAGGTGCTCGTCGTGCCTTCCACCTTCAGCTTGTCGGCCAGTCTGCGGGCGGGCGTCATGGCCAGGCCGTCGCGCAGCGGCGTCAGCGTGTCATTTTCGTGCGCCAGCCGCGCCCGGGCGTGGAAATACCGGAACTGCCACGCGCCGACCTGGTAATCGATCGACCCCTTGACCCCTTTCGAGCCGCTGAAGTCGTAATGGGGAAGATCCTCCCGCGCGATGCCCGCCGTCCCCTCGACGCTCATGACGCCCTCGCCGAGCGGGACGCGCCAGCGCGCGCTGGCGCCGTCGAGGTAGTTCAGCGGCACGTTGTAGGACTCGCTCGCCGGCCGGATCGGGATGTACGAATACCCCACCATGCGCGTGTCGGCCAGCATGAGCAGGTCGAGCCCGACCCGCCCCAGCCGCACGGAAAAGCGCGGGTCGAGGTCGAATTTCACGAAAGCCGCCGTCACGTCCGGCCGGAAGGAGCCGTCCTCCCGGTAATAGGACGCCGCCTGG
Organism: Propionivibrio sp.; assembly: GCF_047602565.1. Lineage (GTDB taxonomy): Bacteria > Pseudomonadota > Gammaproteobacteria > Burkholderiales > Rhodocyclaceae > Propionivibrio. Next base: position 4,547,601 of record NZ_JASGGX010000001.1, on the reverse strand, counting down.
ACCAGGGCGTCGACCTGGTGGTTGAAGCGGTATTGCGCCTGCACTCCCAGCAGCGAGTCCTGTTTGGCGGACCATTCGTCGCCGATTCCCTCCGGCTGCCGGATGCTGCGCAGGATGTGCGCGTCGCCGTTGCTCGAACGCGCCGCGCCGAGCGTGCCGAAGCCGCGGAAGGAAAAGGCGTCCTCCTCGATGGCGGGCACCGGGTCGGCGGCGTGCGCGCGGCCCGGCCAGCAGATCGCCGCGCCGAGCAGCAGCGGGATCATCGCCGCGAGCAGCCGGGACGCTCGCCAACCCGGCCCGGCCCCGAGGCCCGCCGCGTCAACGACGGATTGGCGCGCCTCAACCGTTCGATACATGTCCGACTCCAGTCCTGGAAGAAATCCGCATCGTTGCGCCGCCGCCGAGGACATGCCCGAACCATCGGGATTCTCGCCTGTCGCAGCGCAGCCTGCTTTTCGAAAGCCGGGATTCAATCACAACGGCCGCCCGCGGCCTACGTAATAAGTCACACTCCCGACCAATGCGCTCCGCGTCGGGCCCGATTTCCCAGGATTGCTACAATCCTTTACTTTTCACGCATCCCGCCATCCCCATGCCAGAACATTTCATCCCCGGTAAAGACGCCTCGCTCGAATCATCGATCGCCCGCATGCAGTCCCGGCTCGCCGAGATCGGCTTTCACGTCGAGGAGCGCTCCTGGCTCAATCCGGTGCCCGGCCTGTGGTCGGTGCACGTCGCCGATCGCGACTGCCCGCTGCTGTTCACCAACGGCAAGGGCGGCAGCCGGCTGGCCGCGCTGGCCAGCGCGCTCGGCGAGTTCTTCGAACGGGCGTCGACGCACTATTTCTGGAGCCATTACTATTTCGGCGAGGCCCTGGCCGCCGAGCGCTGCGTGCATCACCCAGACGAACGCTGGTTCGCGCCCGGCGACGACGGACGGTGGCCGGCGGAGCTGCTGACGCCTGCCCTGCGCGACTTCTACGACCCGGAGGGCAGCATCCCGGCGGAGACGCTGGTGGACCGCAACTCCGGCAACCGCGAGCGCGGCATCTGCGCCCTGCCCTTCGCCCGGCTCGAAGACGGCGAACCCGTGTGGTTCCCGGTGAGCATCGTCGGCAACCTGTACGTCAGCAACGGCATGTCGGCCGGCAACACGCTCGAAGAAGCGCGCGCGCAGGCGCTGTCGGAAATCGTCGAGCGCCACGTCAAGTTCCGCGTGCTGCGCGAGGGGCTGTGCCTGCCGGAAATCCCCGACGAGTTCCTCGCCCGCCACCCCCGGCTCGCCGAGGACGTCGGCGAGCTGCGCCGGGCCGGCTTCGGCATCCTGATCCGGGACGCCTCGCTCGGCGGACGCTACCCGGTGGCCTGCGTGGCGCTGCTCAACCCCAGGGACCAGGGCTGCTACGTCAGCTTCGGCGCCCACCCGCGCTTCGAGATCGCGCTCGAACGGGCGCTGACCGAACTGCTGCAGGGGCGCGCGCTCGACGCGCTGGACGGCTTCCCCGAACCCGGTTGCGACCTGGAGGAAGTCGCCAGCGCGCCGAACCTGGAAATCCACTTCGTCGATTCGAGCGGTGTCGTGCACTGGAACTTCCTCGGCAACGCGCCCGATTTCCCCTTCGTCGACTGGAATTTCGGCGCCTCGACCCGCGAGGACTACGCCTGCCTGGTGGACCTCATCCGCAACGAAGGCTACGACATCTACGTCGCCGATTACGGGCGGCTCGGCATGTATGCGTGCCGCATCCTCGTGCCGGGCATGTCCGAGATCTACCCGGTGGACGACCTGGAATACGAGAACAACAGCTTCGGCAACGACCTCCGCGAGGCCATCCTGTACCTTCCCGAACTCGACGACGAGGAGTGCGAGCACCTGCTCGACGCGCTGAACGAATCGGGCATCGACGACCAGCGCCCGGTGGCCGCGCTGATCGGCCTGGCGCCCGATCCGGGATCGCTGTGGGAAGAGCTGCGCGTCGGCGAACTGAAGGCCCTGCTCGCGCTGGCGGTCGGTGATGAAGAGGCGGCGCGCGAGGGCTGCGGCTGGGTGCGGCATTTCGGACAGATCGACGCCGGGCGCCTGCGCGTCTACCACTGCATCGAGAGCCTGTTCTACCTCAGCGACAACGCGGACTTCGAGACCTATCGCGGCGCGCTGGAAAGCCTCTTCGGGCCGGCCACGCTGGAACGCGCCAAGGCCCTGCTCACGCGCGACGAACGTTTCTTCGGCATCGCTGCGCCGGGCCTGGCGCTGGAAGGCTGCGAGCAACATCGCCGCCTGCTCGACGCCTACGGCAAGGTGCGCCGGCTGTACGAGGACGCGCGCCAGGCCTGAAACGAAGCGGGGCTTCCTCTCCCTCCCCTTCAAGGGGAGGGCCGGAGTGGGGATGGGGTTCGAATGACGGCCAAGCCGATGTGATTCCTGCCCAAAATACCCCATCCCCCACCCAACCTCCCCCTTGAAGGGGGAGGAGCGGATGTGCTCTGCTCGCTTGAATTTAATCCAGATCAAACAATAATCATTCTCAACAACTATAATTGCTCCGATTCATCGCGTGACTGGCCGACCCGGCGCCGGTGCGCGTCGATTACGGAGCCCTTCATGAATCTGTCCCGTTCCTGCACTCTCGCCGCCCTGTCCTTCCTGGCCGGCGCCGCCACCGCCGCCGAAGAAGCCACGCTGTCCGAAGTCGAACGTCACGGCCAAGGGCTACGCCTCGGCCGACCTGGAGACGCCGATCGCCACCGTCGGCCTCGACCGCGACGAGATCGACCGGCGCGGCGCGGCCAACGTCGGCGAGGCGCTGCGCGGCGAGCCCGGCATCGCGGTGTCCAACGACAGCGCGCAGGGACAGAATCCGGTGATCCGGGGCCTGGCCAAGGAAAGCGTGGTACTGCTGGTCGACGGCATGCGCTTCAACTCGGCGCAGCCGGCCGGCGCCATCGCCTCGTTCATGTCGCTGGGCATGGCCGAGCGCGTCGAGGTGGTCAAGGGCGGCGCCTCGGTGCTCTACGGCACGGGCGCGCTGGGCGGCGCGATCAACGTGCTGCTGCCGCAGGCGAAATTCACGCCCGGCATCGGCGTCGAGACCGGCGTCAGCTACGACAGCGCCAGCGAGGGGCTGCGCGGCACGGCGGTGATGAACGCCAGCCAGGGCGACCATGCGCTGATGCTCGGCGCCTCGCTCGCCGACATCGACGACTACCGCGCGCCCGACGGCAAGGTCGACCGCACCGGCTACGATTCAAAGGCCTTCATCGGCCAGTATCGCTTCCGCATCGACGCGCAGCAGCAACTGCGCGTCTCCGTGCAGCAGCACAAGGACGAGGACGTGTGGTACCCCGGCTCGACCCGCCCGCACGCCAGCCCGCTGGTCGGCAGCACCACCGTGCACTCGCCGCGGCAGGAGCGCCGCCTCTACGAACTGGGCTACAGTCGCCAGGGCGACGGCGAGGCGCCGGTGAACGTCGATCTGCGCGTCTACCGCCAGGACATGGAGCGTTCGATCTTCAGCTACGCCAACAAGCTCGGCCGCGACATCGTGGTCAACGACGTCACCTTCCGCACCGACGGCTTCGACGCCAAGGCCGACTGGCTGGCGCATCCGCAGCACCTGCTGTCGTTCGGCGTCAACGCCTGGCGGATGACCGGCGACCCGGACCGGCGCATGGCCACGGCGGCGCCGTTCACCACGCTGAGCGCCAACAATCCCTTCCAGGACGCCGAGATCCGCGCGGTCGGCGTCTACGCGCAGGACGACATGCGCTTCGGCCGCCTGAACGTGCTGGCCGGGCTGCGCTACGACCGGGTCGAGGGCGACGCGGACAGCATGAACTCGAACTCGCCGCAGCGCCGCACCACCGGCCTGGACGGCAAGGACAACGCCGTTTCCGGCAGCCTCGGCGCGATCTACGAGGTCGCGCCGCTGCTGCGCCCGTACGCCAGCTACGCCCGCGCCTTCCGCGCGCCGGGCATGCGCGAGCGCTACGAGTCCGGCCTGCGCGGCGACGGCTACTACTACGCCGGCAGCCCGGAGATCGAGGCCGAGAAGGCGGACCAGTTCGAACTCGGCGTCAAGGGCGGCGACGGCACGCTCGACTATTCCGTCGCAGCCTTCTACAACCGCATCGACAACTACATCACCGGCCAGATCCTGAGCGGCACGGCGGCCGTCGCCGCCTGCGGCGCGGCCAACGCGGCCAACTGCAAGAAAACGGTCAACCTCGGCAGCGCGACGATCAAGGGCATCGAGGCCAGGGTGCGCTGGCGCGTGGCGCCCGGCCACTGGCTGAACGCCGGCTATTCGCGCCTCCGCGGCGAGAACGACGACCTCGACGAACCGCTGTTCCAGATGCCGGCCGACGAGATCTCGCTGGGCTGGCTCGGCACCGTGCTGCCCGGCGTCAAGGCCGATTTCACGCTGCGCCTGGTGGACCGCCAGGACCGCGTCGCCACTCAATTCACCAACGGCAGCGAAAACGAGACGGCCGGCTTCGTCACCGCCGACCTCGGCGCGACTTGGCAGTACGCCCGGAACCAGAGCCTGCGCCTGGCGGTCAAGAACCTCGCCGACAAGGCTTACCACGAACACCTGACCGAGGGCATCTCGGGTTACGAGATCAAGGCGCCGGGCCGCAGCTTCCAGCTCACCTGGCGCGGGAGTTTCTGATGCGCCGTCCGCTCGCCGCTGCTTTCACCGCCGCACTCGTCCTGTTCGCCGGGCTCGGCTTGGCCGGATCGGCGGCGGCGGCCGGCAAGCGGCCGCTGCTGGTGCTGGCCGGCCCACCGGCGTCGGTGTCGACGCCGTTGATCCACATGGTCGAGAGCGGCGCGCTGAACGAGATCGCCGACAAGGTCGAGTTCCGCGTGTGGAAGGACCCGGACCAGTTGCGCGTGATCGCGCTCGGCGGGCAGGCCGATTTCGTCGCCATGCCGACCAACGTCGCCGCCAATCTGTACAACCGCGGCGTCAACCTGCGCCTGCTCAACGTCTCGACCTGGGGCATGCTGTGGATGGTGTCGCGCGACGGCGCGGCCAGGACGCTGGCCGATTTCCGCGGCAAGGAGATCGCCATGCCCTTCCGCGCCGACATGCCGGACATCGTTTTCGGCCTGGTCGCTGGCGCGCAGGGGCTGGACCCGAAGAAGGATTTCAAGCTGCGCTACGTCGCCTCGCCGCTCGACGCGATGCAACTGCTGATCACCCGCCGCGTCAACCACGCGCTGCTCGCCGAACCGGCGATCTCGATGGCGCTGCGCAAGACCAAATCCTTCCCGGTGAGCCTGGTCGCGCCCGACCTCTATCGCAGCGTCAACCTGCAGCAGGAATGGGGCCGCCTGTTCAAGCGCGAGGCGCGCATTCCGCAGGCCGGCATCGCCGCCCTCGGCAAGGCGGCGGCCGACCGGCCCCTGCAGGAGGCGGTCCTCGCCGCCTACGCGCGCTCGCTCGACTGGTGCCGGAAAAACGCGCTGCAATGCGGCGAGATGGTCGCCAGGCGCATCGACCTGCTCAGTCCCGAAGCGGTCGCCGACTCGCTGGCGGTCAGCCGCATGCAGCCGGTCGCCATCGCCGCCGCGCGGTCCGAACTCGAATTCTTCTTCGCCCGCCTGCACGAGGCGAACCCCGCGCTGATCGGCGGCAAGCTGCCGGACGAGCGCTTCTACGCGCCATGAACGCCCCGCGTCCCTTCTTCCGGCGCCGGCTGCTCGACTGGCTGGCCGCCACCGGCGGCTACCTGTGGGGTGGCTGGGGATCGCTGGCCAGCCTGTGCCTGTTCCTCGCCGCCTGGGACCTGACCGCGCAGCAGCTCGGTTCGCTGATCCTGCCCACGCCGCTGGAAGCCCTGGCCAGCCTGCGCGGCCTGCTCGACAACGGCACGGCCTGGCCGGAAATCGCCGTCACGGCGCGGCGAGCGATGCTCGGCTTCGCGCTCTCGGTCGGCGCCGGCAGCCTGCTCGGCCTGGCCGCCGGCGTGTCGATGACCGCCTCGATGATGTCGCGCCCGATCGTCACCGTGCTCGTCGGCACGCCGCCGATCGCCTGGCTGATCCTCGCCCTGCTGTGGTTCGGCGCGGGCGACGGCACGCCGGTGTTCACCGTGTTCATCGCCTGCTTCCCGGTCATCTTCGTCGGCGCCATGCTGGGCACGCGCACGCTCGACGGCCAGCTGCGCGACGTGGCGCGGGTGTTCGGCCTGCCGCCGGCGATGAAGCTCTTCGACGTCTATCTGCCGCATGTCGTGTCCTACCTCTTCCCGGCCTGGATCTCGGCGCTCGGCATGTCCTGGAAGGTCGTGGTGATGGCCGAGCTGCTGTCCACCGACGACGGCATCGGCGCGGCGCTCGCCGTGTCGCGCAGCCACCTCGACACGGCGGCGTCGATGGCCTGGATCGTCGCGCTGGTCGGCCTGCTGCTGGCCATCGAATACCTGGTGCTCGAACCGGTCAAGCGCCGGGTCGAATCCTGGAGGGAGTTCGCATCATCAAGCAACTGACTATCTCCGCGCTGCACCATCGCTTCGGCTACCAGCGCGTGCTCGAGGCCATCGACCTCGCCGTCCGCGCAGGCGAGACGGTGGCGCTGGTCGGCCCGTCCGGCTGCGGCAAGACGACCCTGCTCAACCTCGCCGCCGGCCTGCTCGATCCGTGGGACGGCCGCGTCGCCAACGGTTTCTCGCGCACCGCGATGATGTTCCAGGAACCGCGCCTGCTGCCGTGGAAGCGCACGCTGGCCAACATCGCGCTCGGCCTCAAGGCCCTCGGCCTGCCGCGCGCCGAGCGCGACGAACGGGCGTACCGGCTGGCGCTGAGCGTGGGCCTGACCGACGACGATCTCGACAAGTATCCGGGCGCATTGTCCGGCGGCATGCAGAGCCGCGCCGCGCTGGCCCGCGCCTTCGCCGTGCAGCCCGACCTGCTGCTGCTCGACGAGGCCTTCGCCGCGCTCGACATCGGGCTGAAGAGCGAACTCTACGCGCTGCTTGCCCGCGAGCGCGCCGCGCACGGCAGCGCCGTGCTGATGATCACGCACGACCTGATGGAAGCCGTCCGCCTCGCCGACCGCATCCTGGTGATGACCGGCAGCCCCGGCCGCATCGTCGCCGAGCACCGCGTCGACACGCCGGCCGGCGAGCGCGGCGAGGCCTGGGTCTTCGCCCGCACCGCCGAATTCATCCGCTGGCCGGACATCCGCGCCGCCTTCGCCCTGCCGCCCCTGGAGACGCCGTGAAATCCCTCCCCCTTCCGGCCACGGCCGCCGGCCTGTGGCTGTGCCCGTTCCGCCCCTTCTTCCTGTGCACCGCCGTCCACGCGCTGCTCGCCATCGCCTGGTGGGTCGGCTCGCTGGCGGGACTGCTGCCCATGCCCGACGTGCCCGGCGGCCCGATCGTCTGGCATGCGCACGAAATGCTGTTCGGCTTCGCCGCCGCGTCGATCGCCGGCTTCCTGCTGACCGCCGTGGCCGAATTCACGGGCACCGCGCCGGTGGCGCGCCGGTCGGTGCAGCAACTGCTCGGCCTCTGGCTCGGCGGCCGCGTCTTCTACCTCGTCGCCGGCAGTGTCGGCATCCTGCCGGCGGCCGTCTGCGACCTCGGCTTCCTGCTGCTGCTCACCAGTCTGGTGGCCGGTCCCCTGTGGCGCGATCCGACCCGGCGGCACGTGTCCTTTTTCTTCGCGCTGCTGGTGCTCGCCGCGGCGCAAGCCGGCTTCTACCTCGCGCTCTGGCGCGACGGCAACGCGCTGGCCTGGGTGCAGCTGGCCATCGGGCCGGTGATGATCCTGATCGTCATCGCCATGTCGCGCATCTCGATGCGCATGGTCAACGACGCGATCGACCGCCAGGGCGGCGCCCCCGCCACCTACCTCGCCCGCCCGCCGCGCCGCAATCTGGCGACCTTCGCCATCGGCGTATACACCGCCGCCGAGTTCCTGCTGCCCGGCAACGCGGTGACCGGCTGGCTGGCGCTCGCCGCCAGCGCCGCGATGCTCAACCTGCTCAACGACTGGCACGTCGGCCGCGTCGTGCTGCAGCGCTGGGTGCTCATTCCCTACCTGGTCTATTGGTCGATGGCGCTCGGCTACGCGCTGATCGGCTTCGGCCTGCTCGCCGGCGGCTACTGGACCAACGCCGGCCACCACGTGCTGCTGATCGGCGCAATGGCGCTGGCCATCCTGATCGTGATGCACATCGCCGGCCGCACGCACAGCGGCCACGTGCTCGACCGTCGCGTCTGGGTGCCGCTGGCGTCCAGCCTGCTGCTCGCCGCCGGCCTGTTGCGCGGCGCGGCCGGCCTGCCCGCCTTCGCCGCCGCCTACCTGCCCCTGCTCCACGCCGCCGGCACGCTGTGGCTGCTCGCCTGGGGCGCCTATTTCGCGTATTCCTGGCGCCATCTGGCCGGCCCGCGCCCGGACGGGCTGAGCGGCTGCCAGGGACCGCAGCAGGTCAGCGAAGACGATATCGATGTGCCGCAATGCGACGGTTCGCCGCATTGACCAGGTTTTTTTGCGAAGGCATCAATGCGGTTCGGGCCGGCTTACTAAATAAGCCGCCACTGCAATGAATAGCAGGGTGATACCTGCCAAACCCCAGGCATTATTCAGATGCCGGTACATGACGATCCAGCTCACCGACAACGCCAGTACCGCGATCACTTTGCTTTTCCGCGATATCGCTTTCTGAGTTTCCCAGTCGATCAACAGCTTGCCAAATTGGGGATGCTCATACAGCCAGCGGTGCAGACGTTCGGAACCCTTCGCGGAAAACCACGCGGCCAATAGAAGAAAGGGCACTGTTGGAACGCCCGGCAAAAACACGCCGATGAAGGCGAGAACCAGAAAGAAATAGGCTAAAACCAAAGCGATATAACGTCCCATGCCTCTCATTGCGCCTGATGTGGAAGTCACCGACGCTGCGCGGTTTTGTCGCGCGGCGTTCGGTGGACCGCAGGGTTCTGCATCGTTTTGGGGCCACTGTATTTCCTTTCGAGCGACCTCCACTGCATGTGCTCGCGAAACCGAAGGAAGGCAGCCACGACAAGCGCGATTACGGCTGCTCCGCAAAACACGAGAAAGCCGAACCAATTGAACTCGACAAGCCAAAACGTTTGGTAGGTTTCAAGGCCACGACCTGAGGCAACCCTTTGGAAGGCTACGCTCAACATGTAGCCAAGGCCTGAGAATGAGGCCAAGCCGACAACCACAAACCCGACGGCGACCCAATGCGGAAAAAGACGCGGCCGGGGTTGTAAGCGAGATGGCGCCTGGTCGGTCATGGGAACGGACGCGCCGGTATCGAATTCCTGTGTGACGGGACCCCCATCTTACGGCATGTACTGACCGCCATTCACGTCGAGAATCTGGCCGGTGACATAACCGCTGGCCAGGTGCGAGGCAAAGAACAGGAAGGCGGGCGCGGCCTCTTCCGGCCGTCCGAAACGTCCCATCGGGATTCCGGCGCTGATCTTTGCCCGCGTGGCGGCGTCCTTGTCGGCGTGAAAAGCCGTGTCGAACGTACCCGGTGAAACGGTGTTGAAGCGAATGCCATCCTTGGTATGAAAAGTCACCCAGTTCTTCTGCACGTTGTGTATCCACGCCTTGGCCGCACCGTACAAGGAGGCGCCCGGACCACCGCCGAGGTAGCCGGCGATCGAGCCGACCAGGATCACCGACGCGGTTTGCCCGCTCTCGGCGGCCGAAGCCTTCAGATGCGGCAGGGCGTGCTTGGTGACCATCACCGCCGAACGGATGTTGAGATCGACGACTTCGTTGAAAAAGTCATCGTCGATTTCCGGTAGCGGCTTGCGCCCGACAAGGCCGCCGGCATTGTTGACCAGCACGTCGATGCCACCGAAGCGCCGCACGAAGGCATCGACCAGAGCCTCGCACTGATCGCTGTGCCGCAGATCCGCCGCCAGGAATTCAGCTTCCCCGCCAGCCGAACGCATTGCCGAGAGGGTGCTTTCAATATCGTCCGGGCGTCGGCGCCCGTTCAAACCGATACGCGAGCCGGCTGCCGCGAAGGCCTTGGCGGCGGCCAGCCCGATGCCCTGACTGGAACCGGTGATCAGGACACGGCGATTCTTGAGATCAGCAAACATGGCGCTCTCCTGGGGATGAATTGTCAATGTCTCAATATTTTATATTGGAAGTCCACAATTGCCCTTAATCCTTCTAATTTTTCTGATCAATGCAGAGTATCCAATGAAAATTCGACATACTGTCTCATTATATGCATTATTTTTTTATTATTTGACACTCCAAGTCCGCCTATCTACACTTGGCCGCACACATGACGCACCGGGCGGGAACCATGTCAGTTGATCCTAAGAAAGATAAAAATCCTGGCGACAGCGCGACCGGTTCGCAGACGCTCCTGCGCGGACTGGCCTTGCTGGAGTGCGTGGCGGCCGGCATCAGCGATGTCAAAAGCATTGCCGCGCACCTGGGAACGCCACGCAGCACCACGCATCGCATGCTGGGCGCGCTTGTCCAGCAGAGATACCTGCATCACATTCCGTACAAGGGTTACCTGCTGGGCCAAAAGCTCATCGAACTGGGCAACAAGGCCCTGGAACAGCGCCCGCTGGTGGCGCTCGCGCGACCGCATCTCGAACAGCTCGCCAGCCACACCGGCGACACGGTGCACCTGGGGGTCATGGAGGGAACGGAAGTCTTCTACCTCGACAAGATTTCGGGTACGCGCGGCTCCCTGGAAATGCGCTCCCGCGTGGGCAATCGCATGCCCCTGGCGACGACCGGCGTAGGCAAGGCCCTGGTGCTGGGCCTGCCACGCGCCCAATGGCGCGCCATCTACGACTACGCGACGGGGGAGCGCCGCGCGCAGGGAGCCCCGGCCGTCATCGAGTGGACCGAATACGCCCTGCAGATGGACGAATACCTCCGCCAAGGCTGGGTCATGGACCTCGAGGAAAACGAAATGGGCATCCGCTGCGTCGGGGCGCCGATACGCGACCTTACGGGCAAGGTAGTGGCTTCGGTCAGTCTCGCCAGCGCGGTTCCTTACATGCCGGAGGAGCGCATGCGCCGACTTGGCCCCCTGGTGCGCGATACTGCCGAGGCGATCTCGAAGGAACTTGGCTGGACGCCGGAATAAACGTGCTCGTCGTTGTTTTTGGCAACGACAGCCAATGCCGCTGATTGCACTTAATGTCTCGATTAGCGAGACAACTCAAGACTTGTTGAAAATGCCATGGAGTCTGCGCTATTGTATTGAGGCACAACGGGTTGCGAGGAAGGACCGAGCAGTTTCCGAAAGAAACGACAGATTCCACTTTTGGTCTTGATATCTCGCTATTTGAGAGAATTTTCCTTGGGAAGGGATAATACATGAAACACATGCGCTTCTATACGCATCTTGCCGTAGCCTGCGCGTCCGTCATGGCCTTTTCGTCGGCATCCGTCGCGGCGGAGTATCCGAACAAGCAAATCGAATTGATCGTTTCCTACGCCGCCGGCGGCGGAACCGATCTGCTCGCTCGCGCCTACGCGGAAGCCGTCAATAAAATCCTTCCCAAATCGGTCGGCGTCGTCAACAAGCCGGGCGGCAGCGGCGCCCTGGGCCTTACCGAAGTCGCCCGTGCCAAACCGGACGGCTACAAGATCGCCATGGGCGTGGTTGAAATGACGACCCTGCCCGCCCTGGGCATGGGGCGCTTCGAGGTTGACGACTTTACCCCCATTGCCCGCCTGAATGCGGAACCGGCGGCAATCACGGTGCAAGCCGAGGCGCCATGGAAGACCTACGAGGAATTCATGGCCTACGCCAAGGCCAACCCCGGAAAGGTGCGCGTTGGCAACTCCGGCACCGGCGCGATCTGGCACCTGGCCGCCGCGGCCCTCGAACAGAAGACAGGCGTGAGCTTCAATCACGTGCCTTTCGAAGGAGCCGCCCCCGCCGTCGCGTCGCTGCTCGGCGGACATATCGAAGCCCTGGCCGTGAGCCCGGCCGAGGTCGTCACGCAGGTCCAGGCAGGCAAGCTGAAGACGCTGGTCGTCATGGGCGACGTGCGGGCCAAAGGCTTCGAAAACGTGCCCACGCTGAAAGAGAAGGGAATCGATCTTTCCATCGGCACCTGGCGCGGACTCGTCGCTCCCAAGAAGACCCCCAAGGAAGCGATCGACGTGCTCAAGAAAGCCACCAAGCAGGCGACTGAAGATCCGGCGTTCCAGCAAACGCTGGCCAAGATGAACATGTCCTTCTCGTACATGGATGCGGAAACCTTTGGCTCCGCCATGAAGAAGGATGAGGCGTTCTTCAACGTCCTGATTCCGCAACTCGGCCTGAAGAAATAAAGCCGTCCAAAAGCGGGCTGGCAACGGCAGGTTGCCAGCCCGCTCCTCCGGGAGAAAAATCGTCATGGCATCAACGGACACTTCCGCCAGGGAAGACGGCGGTTTCCTGGCGCGGATGGGCCGCCATGCGGATGTGGTGGTGGGCGTGCTGCTCATCGTCATCGGCATTGCCACCATCATCGAATCCAGGGGCTTTCCGGCCACCGCCGTCGGCACGGATATTGGCGCCGGAGCCTTCCCCACCGCCTTCGCCTACATTCTGATCGTCTTGTGCCTGCTGCAGATTTTCAATCATTTCACGCATACCGGCCAGGATATCGACGCCGGGGACGCTGCCGCCACGAGCACCCGGCCGAACTATCTGGTGCCATTTTTGGGAGTCGTGCTAACGGTTCTCTATGTAGCCCTGATTCACTGGACCGGCTACCTCGCATCCACGCCCATTTACATGTTTGTTCTGCTGCGCGTCATCAAATTCCGCGCGCGAATGGCGAGTGTGCTCATCGCCTTGGGCGTGACGATCGCGCTCTACCTGATATTTGACGTCGGGATGGGAGTGGCTTTGCCGCCCGGCGAACTCTTCGACTAGCAACCGCCAGGGAATCAGAAGGATACTTCATGGACGTGTTCGATTTACTGGCGCAGGGCGCAGCCAATCTCCTGGCGCATCCGCAGGCCATCCTGTTCGCCATCATTGGCACGGCGTTCGGCATCTTCGTTGGCGTGCTGCCCGGCCTGACCGCCACGATGGGCGTGGCCATCACCTTGCCATTCACTTTCGGCATGGAGCCCGTATCGGCCCTTCTGCTGCTGGCCGGAATCCATTTCGGCGGCGTCTACGCCGGTTCGATCACGGCCATTCTCCTGCGCATACCGGGAACGCCGGCAGCGGCGGCCACGGCCATCGACGGCTATGCCTTGACGCTCAAGGGCCAGTCCGGACTGGCCTTGGGAACGGCCACGTTCTCCTCGTACATCGGCGGCACCATCAGCATTTTCACGCTGATTTTCCTGTCGCCCATTCTCGCCGGCTGGGCGCTCAAGTTCAGTGCGGCCGAAAGTTTCGCGCTGGCCTGTTTCGGCCTGTCGATCATCGCCAGCGTGGCCGGCGAATCGCTCATCAAGGGGCTGATCGCGGGCATGGTGGGACTGCTGGTATCGACGGTCGGGCTGGACCCGATGGGCGGCTTCCCGCGTTTTACCGGCGGCATGGACGAACTGATGGACGTCAAGTTCATCCCCGTCATGATCGGTCTTTTCGCCGCCGCCGAAGCATTCTCCTCGATGGAGAAGAGCGACCTCACCGAGCGCATCAGGACGTCCATCGGCCGGGTGATCCCGCCGTGGTCGGTATTCCGGGGGCTCACCCTGACCATCCTGCGTTCCTCCGGGCTGGGCGTGATCGTCGGGATCATTCCGGGGGCCGGCGCGGACATCGCGGCCTACGTGGCGTACAACGAAGCCAAGCGTTTTTCGAAAACGCCGGAGAACTTCGGCAAAGGGGAACTCAAGGCCGTGGCGGCCTGCGAATCGGGGGCCAACAGCTGCACCGGCGGGGACCTGCTGCCCATGCTGACCCTCGGCATCCCCGGCGACGCCGTGACGGCGGTGATGATGGGGGCGCTCATTCTGCAGGGGCTGCAGCCCGGCCCCCTGCTGTTCAAGGAACATGGCGCGATGCTCTACACCGTGTTCGCCGGCATGCTGTTCTGCTACCTGATGATGCTGATCCTCGGCCTGGCGTCATTGCGCATCATCGGCCGCCTCATCCAGATGCCGCAATCGGTGCTGACCGTTTCTATCCTCGTGCTGAGCGTCGTCGGAACGTATGCAATCGGCAACAGCCTTTTCGACGTCTACGTCATGCTCGCCGCCGGAATCGTCGGCTATTTCATGCAGAAGTGGGGGTATCCGGCATCCCCCGTCGTGCTGGCCCTGATCATGGGCCCGATCGCGGAAAGCAACTACCGCCGCGCCTTGTCGATGTCCAACGGCAGCCTCGACTTTCTTTACACGCGCCCGATCACCGTCGTGTTGCTCGTGCTGGCCCTCGTGACGCTGCTCGTACCCATCATCAACGGGATCATCAAGCACAAAAGGCAGCGGGCAGCCTGACGTAGTGGCGAGGCGGTGGCGGGGACGGCCTCCCGCCCGCGGCATCAGCGCGCCGGGCGGCAGGTCTTCAGTCCGCCGTCGCGGTCGAGGCGCCCCAGCCAGTCGGCCAGTTGTTTTCCCAGTTCCTCGCCGGCCGCGACGAGCGCCTGCACGCCGCCGGCGGCGTCCGGGGTCGGGGCGGGACGCTCGATGTTGAGGGCTTGGCCGGCGATCAGGCGGCGTTTGCCGTCGATCAGGCTGACCTGTCCCTGCAATACGCCCTGGCTGGCGAGCGGCGTGGAAAAAACCTGCGAGAACTCCTGCAGTTCGACGCGCAGTACGCAGTCGGCGGCCACGCTGTCGACGGCGGCGAAGCCGATCCGGCGCCGCAGCTGCTGGGCCAGCAGCAAGGCCGTCGGCGCGGCCCAGCGGCTGTCGGCGTACTGGCTGCGCCGGAGCGGATCGCCGTAGGCCAGCCGGTAGTCGATCCCCGTCCCGTCCAGCCACGGCGCGCCGCGCACGTCGAGCGCCAGCCGGCCGGACAGTCCGTCCGTGCCGGCGTTTTCCGCGGCGGAGCGGGCGGGCTGGCCGAAATCGTAGAACGGCGGACGTCATTCTGTTGCTGGCGGTTCCCGCGCAGCCGCCCAGCGCGAGCAGCGCGCAGGCCGCGAGCGCGGCTGCGAGCGGGCGATTCTTCCTCATGGCACGTTTCCTCCGGTCGACGGCGCCACGAAGCCGGGTTCGCCCGGACCGGGCACGACGGCCCGGTGGCCGAAGATCAGGCTCTGCGGCGATTCCTCCAGCATGCGCAGGACGCGGTTCAGCTGGTGCGCGGTCGAGGCGAACTCGACCGTCAGTTCGTTGAGGCGCGGGGCCAGCGCGCCGACTCCGCCGGAGTTGGCGTCGCCCAGGGCCGCTTCGAATTTCCCGCTCGCCGCCTGCAGGCTGGCGACCAGCCCGCGCGCCTCGGCGAAGAACGGCGCCGCCTGCGCCACCGTGCGGTCGGCGTTGGCCAGCACGGAATCGATGCGCCGCATGGTTTCCGGACCGAGCGCCCGCTGCAGCCGTTCGCTGGCTTCGCGGGCATGCCGCGAACTCGCTTCGAGGTTGGCCAGCATGCGCGAGACGGCCTGGCGGTTCTCGGGACGCAGGAGATCGTTCATGCCGACCAGCAGCTCGCGCGTCTGGCGCAGGACGTCGCTGCCGACGTCGGCCAGTTCCTGCACCAGCGAATCCTGCATGGCGATGCGCCGGCCGCCTTCGGCGCCGGGCGCCAGCGGCGTCGCGTCGCGGCCGTCGTCTTCGAGCAGGATGTGGGCGATGCCGGTCACGCCCTGGTAGCCGAGCTTGGCGACGGTGCCGCGGGTGACCGGGATGTCCTTGCGCACGGAGATGCCGATCAGCGTCGAGCGCGCATCGGCCGGATCGAGCCGGATCGACTCGACCTTGCCGACGCGGATGCCGCGGTAGCGCACCTGCGCCTGCGCGTTGAGCCCGGTGACGTTGTTCCGCGTCTCGACGACGTAGCGGTTGCTTTCCTCCTGCCGCCCGCTGAACCACCACAGGGCGGCGACGGCGCAGGCGCCGAGAAACAGCAGGAAGAGCCCGGCCAGCAGGGCGTGCGAACGGTTTTCCATGGCGCAATCCTAATTCCGGCCCTTGCCGCGCATCACCGCGCGGGCGTGCTCGGAGCAGAAAAAGCTCTGCACGAAGGGATGATCGACGTCGAGCACTTCGGCTGGGGAACAGTCGGCAATGATACGCCGCCCGGCCAGCACCGCCACCCGCGTCGCCAGCCCGGCCAGGGTGTCGAGGTCGTGGGTGACCATCACCACGGTGAAGTCGAGCTGTCTTTGCAGGGTGCCGATCAGGTGCACGAAATTGTCGGCCAGGTCGGGGTCCAGCCCCGCCGTCGGCTCGTCCAGCACCAGCAGCTCGGGTTCGAGCGCCAGCGCGCGCGCCAGGGCCACCCGCTTGACCATGCCGCCCGACAGCTCGGCCGGCATCAGCAGCGCATGCCGCGGTTCGAGCTCGACCATGGCCAGCTTGATGAAGACGACGTCGCGGATGACGCTCTCGTCGAGCAGGCGCAGTTCGCGCAGCGGAAAGGCGATGTTGTCGAACACGTTGAGTGCCGAGAACAGCGCGCCCTGCTGGAACAGCATGCCGAAGCGCCGGCGCACCTCGCGCCGCACGCGCGGATCGCGGTCGAGCACCGGCCGGCCGAACAGGCGCACCGTGCCGCGCGCGGGCTGGAGCAGGCCGACGATCTCGCGCAGCAGCGTGGTCTTGCCGCTGCCGGAGCCGCCGACCAGGCAGAGGATCTCCCCGCGCCCGACGGCGAGGCTGATGTCGTCGTGGATCAGGTGCCTGCCGAAGCGCGTGGTCACGCCGCGCAGTTCGATGATCTTTTCGTCGGCCGGGACGGTCATCGCCTCAGCTTCCCGGCATGCCGACGTGGCGGGTCAGCACCGCGAAGGCGGCGTCGGCGATGATCACCACGGTGATCGCCGTGACCACCGAGGAGGTCGTGCGCGCGGACAGGCTTTCGGTGTTCGGGCGCACCTTGAGGCCGAAATGGCAGGCGATCAGCGCGATCAGCAGGCCGAAGCAGAAGCCCTTGCCCAGGCCGATCCACAGGTTGGCCGCCGGCACCACCTTGGGCAGCATGTCGATGAAATAGCCGTAGGCGAGATCCATTTCCAGGTTGGCCGAGACCATGCCGCCGATGATGCCGGCGCCGGCGCACCAGACCACCAGCAGCGGCATGGCGCAGGCCAGCGCCGCGACCTTCGGCAGCACCAGGCGCACGGTGCGCGAGATGCCCATCGTGGCCAGCGCGTCGATTTCCTCGGTGACCCGCATCACGCCGATCTGGGCGGTCATCGCCGAGCCCGAGCGGCCGGCCACCAGCACGGCGACGATGACCGGCCCGAGCTCGCGGATGACGCTGATGCCGATCAGGTTGACGATGAAGATGTCCGCGCCGAAGGTCTTCAGCTGCAGCGACGACAGGTAGGACAGCACCACGCCGATCAGGAAGCCGACCAGCGCCGTCACCGGCAGCGCCTGCGCGCCGCTCTTGAACAGCGTGGCGGAAAATTCCTTCATCGGGATGTCGCGCGGATGGCCGCACAGATAGACGACGTCGAGCGCCAGCTGCCCGACCAGCGTCAGGAATTCGCGCACGTTCCGTCCGACCGACAGGAGCACGCGCCCGAGCACGGCCAGCCCGTCCAGCGCCGAGGCCGGCCGGCGGACCGCCTCGCGCGGCGAAACCGCGGCCGCCCGCGCCAGGATGGCGCACTGCTCCGCGCTCGCCTCCAGCCGCGCCGGCCAGCGGCGGCCCCAGGCTTGCCAGAGGATCACCGCGCCCACGCTGTCCAGCCGCACGACCGCGGAAAGGTCCCAGGCCGGATCGCCGGCCGCGCATTCGTCCAGGCGCGCCCGCAGGTCGGCCACCGGCGTCGGCAGCGCGGTCAGCGTCCAGTCGCCTGACAGCGCCACGTGCGGACGGCCGTCCACCGTGTCCAGGGCGATCGCCGCGTCGGCCACCGATCTACTCTCCGGCCGCCGCCGAACGCCGCCGCACCCGCAGCTGCCAGCCGACCGGCTGCCAGGCGGCGGACTCGTCGGCCAGCGCGCCGGCGGTCAGCGGGTTTTTCTGCAGCCACTGGGCGGGCAGCTCGATCTGGAAGCCCGAGGACGACTGCCTGACCTGCAGCGGCGGCAGCGGATGATCGTCGCGCGAGCGGTGCAGCAGGGCCGCCAGCCGCAGGCAGAAGATCTGCCGCCAGAGCGGATCGGCGGACGGGATCAGCGGCAGTTTTTCCAGCTTGCCGCGCTGCCCGAGCACGAGCAGCGACAGCCTTTCCTGGTCCTTCTTGGAAAAGCCCGGCATGTCGGCGCTGCCGATGATGTAGGCGCCGTGCTTGTGGAAGCCGCTGTGCGCGATCGAAATGCCGATCTCGTGCAGCGCCACCGCCCAGCGCAGGGTGCGCACCTCGTTCTCGTGCTGCGGCTGGTCGAGCGGGATCATCTGGCCGAGCAGCTGCAGCGCCGTGCGCTCGACGCGCGCCGCCTGCTTGGCGTCAACCTGGTAGCGCCGCATGAACTGGCGGACCGTGGAATCGCGCATGTCCAACTGGTGGAAGCGCCCGAGCAGGTCATACAGCACGCCGAGCCGCAGCGCGCCGTCGGCGTAGGTCATGCGCGGCAGGTCGAGCACCGAAAAGACGGCCGAAAGGATGGCCACGCCGCCGGCGAACACCGGCTCGCGGTCGGGGCGCAGGCCGTTCAGCTTGATGGCTCCGGCCGAGCCGGCGCGGATCAGCTGCGCCTTGAGTTTTTCCAGCCCCTCGCGGGAAATTCCCGTGACGCCGTCCGGGTTCAGCCCGTTGATTTCGAGGATGTCGGCGACCGCCTTGGCGGTGCCCGACGAGGCGACCGCCTCGTTCCAGCCGAACGCCCGGTAGTCCTTGACGATGGCCTCGATCTCGCGCGCGGCGGCGATCTCGGCTTCGGCGAAACGCTTCTTGTCGATGCGGCCGTCGGGGAAAAAGCGCAGCGTGTAGCTGACGCAGCCCATGAACAGCGATTCCATGAGCAGCGGCTCGACCTTCCTGCCGATGACGCACTCGGTCGAGCCGCCGCCGATGTCCACCACCAGGCGCTTGCCGCGGCCCGGCGGAATGGCGTGCGCGACGCCGATGTAGATCAGCCGCGCCTCCTCGCGTCCGCCGATGACTTCGATCGGGAAGCCGAGCACCGCCTCGGCCCGCTCGATGAACTGGCCGGCGTTCTTGGCCACGCGCAGCGTGTTGGTGGCGACCGCGCGCACCGTCTCCGGCGCGAAGCCGCGCAGGCGTTCGGCGAAGCGACCCAGCGTCTCCAGCCCGCGCTCCTGCGCCTCGTCGCCGAGCAGCTTCTCGCGGGTCAGGCCGGAGGCCAGGCGGACGGTTTCCTTCAGGGAATCCAGCGAATAAATCTGGTCGTCGACGACCCGCCCCACCTCCAGGCGAAAGCTGTTGGAACCCAGATCGACCGCCGCTATCTGTTCGTAGCCCATGCTCGCTTGCCGCCCTCCGAAAAAATCCATCGCCGGATTTTATCACCGCGCGGCCGGGCGGACGATGCGCGACAATGCCGGAGTCATCCCGGCCGGACAAGGCCGCGCTGCTGAAATATCCCTGCAATGAAACGGTCACATAATCGGGCCGTCCGCCGCTTGCCTCGATTTTCCATTCCTGCTCCAATGCCATCATGACCACGCGAAAAAATGCCGCAACGCCTGAAGATAACGGCTACCCCGCCGCGAACTACCTCAACCGCGAACTGGGCATCCTCGCCTTCAACCGGCGGGTGCTGGCGCAGGCGAAGAATCCGGCGACCCCGCTGCTCGAACGCCTGCGCTTCCTGTGCATCGTCAGCAGCAACCTCGACGAGTTTTTCGAGATTCGCGTCGCCGGGCTGAAGGAGCAGGTCAAGCTGCATTCCGTGGCCCGCACGCCGGACGGGCTGTCGGCGTCGGAGGCGCTGGAGCACATCAGCCGCGAAGCCCGCGCGATGGTCGAGGAGCAGTACGCGCTGTTCAACAACGAAATCCTGCCCAGGCTGGCCGCCACGGGCATCGTGTTCCTGCGCCGCAGCGCATGGAGCGAAGCGCAGCTCGCCTGGATCAGGGATTATTTCCTGCGCGAAGTCATGCCCGTGCTCACGCCGATCGGCCTGGACCCGTCGCACCCCTTCCCGCGCCTGCTCAACAAGAGCCTCAATTTCGCCGTCGAGCTGGAAGGCAAGGACGCCTTCGGGCGCAGCATCGGCAAGGCCATCGTGCAGGCGCCGCGCGTTCTGCCGCGCGTCATCCGCCTGCCGAAGGAGCTGTGCGACTGCGAGTACGGCTTCGTCTTCCTCTCCTCGGTGCTGCACGAGTTCGTCGGTGAACTGTTCGCGGGCATGAACGTGCTCGGCTGCTACCAGTTCCGCGTCACGCGCAACAGCAACCTGTTCGTCGACGAGGAGGAAGTCAAGAACCTGCGCGCGACCATCCAGGGCGAACTGCCGCAGCGCCACTTCGGCGACGCGGTGCGCCTGGAGGTGACCGACAACTGTTCGCCGGCCACCACCGAGTTCCTGCTCGCGCAGTTCGGCCTCGGCCGCGGCGACCTGTACACCGTCGCCGGCCCGGCCAACCTGGTGCGGCTGATGCAGATCCCGGACCTGGTGCAGCGCAACGATCTCAAGTTCCCGCCGTTCATGGCCGGCACGCCCAAGACCCTGAAGAAGACGCGCTCGATCTTCGAATCGATCCGCGCCGGCGACATCCTCCTGCACCACCCGTACCAGAGCTTCACGCCGGTCATCGAGCTGATCGACCAGGCCACGACCGATCCGCACGTGGTGGCCATCAAAATGACCGTGTACCGCACCGGCACCGATTCCGTGCTGATGCAGTCGCTGCTGCGCGCGGCGCAGAACGGCAAGGAGGTCACCGTCGTCGTCGAGCTGATGGCGCGCTTCGACGAGGAAGCCAACATCGGCTGGGCGACCAAGCTCGAACAGGTCGGCGCGCACGTGGTGTACGGCGTGGTGGCCTACAAGACCCACTGCAAGATGCTGATGATCGTGCGCCGCGAGGAAAGCCGCGCGGGCAGCGTGCTGCGCCGCTACGTGCATCTCGGGACCGGCAACTACCACCCCAAGACGGCCCGGCTGTACTCGGATTTCGGCCTGCTGACCTGCGAC
The DNA here is from genome assembly GCF_047602565.1 of Propionivibrio sp. Classification (GTDB taxonomy): domain Bacteria; phylum Pseudomonadota; class Gammaproteobacteria; order Burkholderiales; family Rhodocyclaceae; genus Propionivibrio. Next base: position 4,526,453 of record NZ_JASGGX010000001.1, on the reverse strand, counting down.
GAGGAGATCGGCGACGACGTCAACGAGGTGTTCAAGCAGCTGACCGGCCTGGGGCTGGCCAAGCCGCTCAAGCACCTGTGGCAGGCGCCGTTCACCCTGCACGCCAACACGCTCGCGGCGATCCGGGAGGAAGCCGCGGCGGCGCGGGCCGGCAAGCGCGCGCGCATCATCGCCAAGATGAACTCGCTGCTCGAACCCGAGATCATCGACGCCCTCTACGAAGCCTCGCGCGCCGGCGTCCGCATCGACCTGATCGTGCGCGGCGTGTGCGCCCTGCGGCCGGGCATCAAGGGACCGTCGGAAAAGATCCGCGTGCGCTCGATCATCGGCCGCTTCCTCGAACACCACCGGGTGTTCTACTTCTACGCCGGCGGCGAGGAAAAGGTCCTGCTCTCCAGCGCGGACTGGATGGAGCGCAACTTCTTCCGGCGCATCGAGCTCGCCTTCCCCATCCTCGACAAGAAGCTGAAGCGCCGGGTGATCAACGAAGGCCTGCTGATCTATCTCGCCGACAACCGGCAGGCCTGGGAAATGGACGCCAGCGGCGGCTACCACCTGCGCCGCGCCTCGCGCAGCAAGCCCCGCTGCGCCCAGGAAGAGCTGATCGAGCTGCTGAAGCCGTAGGCGGCGCCTCCCGCCCTGGCGCCGCGTTCACTCGCGGAAATGAATGCGGTTGCGCCCCGCCTCCTTGGCCTGGTACATCGCCTCGTCGGACCAGCGGATGATGTCGTCCAGCGCGTATTCGTGGTCGAAGAACAGGACCACGCCGATGCTCGCCGTGCAGCGGTGCTCGATGACCGCCGGCTCGCCGCCCTTGCGTCCGATGGTCAGCACGAACGGCTCGGCCAGGATGCTGCGGATCTTCTCCGCCACGCCGCGGGCCAGGACTTCCGAGGCGTTCCGGTCAACGTCAAGCTCCGCCAGCATGATCACGAACTCGTCGCCGCCGAAGCGGGCCACCGTGTCCGTCTCGCGCACGCAACCGACGATGCGCTGCGCGACCTGGATCAGCAGCAGGTCGCCGACGTGGTGCCCGAAGGTGTCGTTGAGCGGCTTGAAGTTGTCCAGATCGAGGAACATCAGCGCGCCGCGGCAGCCGCTGCGGCGGCCGTTGGCCATGGCCTGGCGCAGGCGGTCGACCAGCATGCGCCGGTTGGGCAGCTGCGTGAGCACGTCGAAATAGGCCAGGTTGCGGATCTTCTCCTCGGACAGGTGGTGCTCGATCACCACCGCGGCCAGGTTGGCGCAGTTCTCCAGCAAACGGACGTCGTCCTCGCCCGGCGCGGCGGACGCTTCCCAGTGCGCGTCGAAAACGCCGAGCACCCGCTTCTCGCGTCCCTTGATCGGCTGCGCCCAGCACGCGGCGCAGCCGTCGCCGGCGCCGCCCTCCACCACCACGCGCCGGCCGCTTTTCAGCGCCCGGTTGCTCGGGCACGTCTCGTCGTCGGCCGGCAGCGCCTCGATCCCGGCAACGAACGATTCGGGCAGGCCGGGCGCGGCGACGGCGTGCAGGCGGCCGCTGGCGGCGTCGAGCAGCAGCACCGCGCAGCGCATCCCCGGACGCAGCTTCCCGGTCTGCGCGGCCAGCGAGTCGAGCACGTCGGCGAAGGCCACGCCCTCGTGGAGCTGGCCCAGGATGCTGTTGTGCATTTCCAGTTCGCGGGTGCGCCGCATGAGCGCCAGTTCGACCAGTTTGCGGTCGGTGATGTCCTGCATCGCGCCGACCAGCTTCACCACCTTGCCGTCGCGGAAGAGCGCTTCGCCCCGGCTGTAGATCCAGGCCTGCTTGCCGGACGGCATGGTGAGCAGGGATTCGTGCTCCCAGGGAATGCCGTCGCGGATGGCGCGCTCGTTTTCGGCGAGCCGGAACGGCCGCTCCTCCGGCGAGTAGTACGCCATGATCTCGTCGGCCGGAATCTCGACGCCGGGAATCGCGCCGCGGATGCGCGCCGCCTCCTCGGTCAGGATCGTGGTGTTGTTGACGATGTTCTTCTCGAAGCCGCCGACCTTGGCCAGCCGGCCCGTCCGCTGCAGCAGGTCGTTGACGCTGCGCAGCCGGTCCTCGACCTCCCGCCGCAGGGCGATCTCCCGCCGCAGCCGCCGCTGCGTCACGCACATGTACAGGATCACCAGCAGGATCGCCGCGATGACGCCGCCCAGCGACATCACGGTCTGGCGCATGCGCGCCTGCCAGATGTGCGGCTCCGGATCGTAGATGAAGCCCTCCAGGCGGGCGTCGCCGTCGACCATGCCGCTCGTTTTCAGCACCTCCGCCACGCCGCGCCAGCGGCCAGGATTCATGTGCCCGATTTCCACCAGGTCGGGCAGGATCAGCGAGCGCACGGCCCTGGCCTCGAATTCCAGATGCTCGCGGCTCTTGGGCACCCGGTACGTCCCGAGCAGCAGATCGATGATCTCGTCCGGGTGATCCATGGCGTACCGCCAGCCCTTCAGGCTGGCCTCGCGCATCGCCCGCGCGCGCTCGGGATTGGCCTCGATCTCGGCCTCGGAGGTGACCAGCACGTCGCCGTAGTAATCGATCCCGTAATTGCCCGGATTGATCGCCACCACGTCCACGCCGAGCTGCCGGAACAGGAACGGCTCGTTGCTCAGGTAGGCATTGATCGCGTCGATCCGGCCGGCGATGAGATCGTCGATCCGGGCAGTCGAGAAAACGATGTCGAGGTTCTCCGGCCGGATGCCCTCGCGCAGGAACATGGCGAGGAACTCCGTATCGTGCCGGCCGCGCGCCAGCATCACTCTCCGGCCGACCAGGTCGTGCGGCGTGCGGATGCCCGAATCGGCGAGCGCCAGCAGCACCAGCGGCGAATGCTGGAAGATGGCCGCCAGCGCCACCAGCGGCTTGCCTTGCAGGCGCGCCTGCAGGGCCTCGCTGTTGGCCGTGCAGTATTCCGCCCGCCCGGCCAGCACCTCGTCGATCGGCTCCTTGCCCGGCTCGCCTTCGCGCAGGCGCACGTCGAGGCCGGCCTCGCGATAAAAGCCCTTCTCCAGCGCGGCGTAGTAGCCGGCGAACTGGAACTGGTGTTTCCAGCGCAACTGCAGCTTGACGATTTCCAGCGCCTTCTGCGGGATATCATCGTCGCTCGCGGCGAACGCGGCCCGGGAAACGACGCTCAGAAGCAGGAGGAAAAACAGGAGCGGCCGGCAGCACCCCGATGCCGTATCTTCGGCGAAACCCGCACGCTGGTACACGATGTGGAACCCCCGCTTCACCTTGCCGCGCTGATGAAGAAGCCGCCAAGACGCCCTGCCTCACACTATGGCCGTTGACCGGAAACAAATCAATGGAGGCATGACCATGCACCACGACCTGCCCATCGATGAGCTGCACGAAGCCATCCGCCGCGCCACCGGAGGGGCGGACGAGATCGTCCGCCTGCAGGCCGCCGGAGGCGGCTCGATATCGCGCGCCTGCATCGCCGAAACGGCGGACGGAAAATGGTTCGTCAAGCTGAACCGCGCCGGGCTGCTCGGCATGTTCGAGGCGGAAGCCGACGGGCTGCGCGCCCTCGCCGGCTGCGCGGCCGTGCGCGTGCCGCGCGTGGCGGGCTGCGGCGTGGCCGGCGAGTCCGCCTATCTGGTCCTCGAATACATCGACATGCACCCGCTGCCGCACGGCCCGGCGGCCGCGTCCGCCGGGCGCGCGCTCGCGGCGCTGCACGGGATCGCCGGAGGGAAATTCGGCTGGGAGCGCGACAACTTCATCGGCAGCACGCCGCAGCGCAACCGCCTGCATGCGGACTGGGCCGTCTTCTTCGCCGAAGAGCGCCTGCGGCCACAGCTCGCGCTCGCCCGCCAACGAGGCGGCGCGGCCGCGCTGATCGATCGGGGCGAGCGCCTGGCCGAACGGCTGCCGGCCCTGCTCGATGGCCACCGCCCCGCGCCGAGCCTGCTGCACGGCGACCTGTGGGGCGGCAATGCCGCCGTGGACGCCGCCGGGAAACTCGTCCTCTTCGACCCGGCGGTCTACTTCGGCGACCGCGAGGCCGACCTCGCCATGACCGAGCTGTTCGGCGGCTTTCCGCCCACGTTCCATGCCGCCTACCGCGAGGCCTGGCCGCTGGCGGACGGCTATCCGCGGCGCCGGACGCTGTACAACCTCTACCACGTGCTCAGCCACTTCAACCTGTTCGGCGGCGGCTACGGCCGCCAGGCCGAACACATGATCGACGCGCTGCTCGCCGAAATCGGTTGATTCTTGCCGGTCAGGGCTTTTTCAGACCGGCTCCAGGGCCATTTCCCGTTCGCCCTGGCGGCTATCCCGCCGCCCGGAGGAATACGCGGCATCCCGCAGATCGACGTGCCGGTAGTCCCCCAGTCCGCGCGGCTCCCGGTGGGCGATGACGATGAAGCCGGTGGCGGGCAGGGCCTCGCGCAGCACGCCGAAGAGCTGCCGTTCGGCATCGGCGTCGAGCGCGCTGGTCGCTTCGTCGAGGAACACCCAGTCGGGCCTGGCCGCCAGGATGCGGGCGACGATCAGCCGCTGCTGCTCGCCGCCGGACAGCTTGTAGTCCTTGGCCATCTCCTCCGCCCGGTCCAGTTCCTGCTCGTGCCGCGGGCACGACAGCCCGACGCGGGCGAACAGCGCCTTGACCGAGGCGACGTCGTCCGGCTCGTCGGGATAGGTGACCGCCGCCGCCAGACTGCCCAGCGGCAGGTAGGCGTGCTGCGACAGGAAGAGCATTTTTCCCGGCGGCATCCCGATGTGCCCGGAACAATGCCGCCACAGCCCGCATACGGCCTTGATCAGCGTCGATTTGCCGATGCCCGAGGGACCGTCGATCCAGACCGCTTCGCCGGGTTCGACGCGCAGTTCAGGCAGGTGGAGCAGCGCCGCGCCGCGCGGATCGCGCAGGGTCAGGTCGCGGACGTGCAGCGCCCCGTCCGGCGAGGGCCGGGCTGCGATCGCCGGCGGCTGGTCGGCGGCCGCTTCCGCCTCGGCGAGGAAATGGCCGAGGCGATTGCTGGTGGCCGCCAGCTCGGCCAGGTATTTGTAGTAGAAGATGAACCAGGACAGCGAGGTGACGACCTTCTGGAACGAGGAGCTGAGCTGCATCAGCCCGCCGAGCGCGACGTGCCCCGCCAGGTAGGCGGGAAAGGCCAGGAACAGCGGAATGCGCAGCACCGTCAGCATGTAGGGCTGCGTGAAGCAGCCGAGGATCAGCTCCTGCCGGATGCGCTGGCGCCAGTTTTCCAGGATGCGCTGGTAGCGGCGGTCGATGGCCCGGCGTTCGGCCGCTTCGCCGCCGCTCAGCGCGATGGCGTCCTTCGACTCCCGGAAGTGGGTCAGCGCGAAACGCAGGTCGGCTTCCCGGTGCTGATACATGGCGTTCAGCTTCATCAGGGGCGCGCCCAGCCAGTGCGTCAGGCCGCTGGACACGAACACGTAGATGGGCGCCGCCCAGGCCATGTAATGCGCGATTTCGAAAGACCGGCCGAACAGCTCGACGCTCAGCGGGAAACTCGACAGGTTCCACAGGAGCATCGCGTAGGTGGTCAGGCCGATCAGTCCGATGATGAAATCGAGGACGCTCCCGCTGCTGCCCATCACCGCGGTGCCGCCGACCAGACGTTCGACGAAGATGCGGCAGTCTTCCGAGATGCGCTGGTCCGGGTTGTCCAGCGCGGAGGACTCCGCCGTATCGAGGTGCCAGTACGCCTTGTTCTTCATCCAGCGGTCGAGCGAGGCGTTGGTCAAGGTGGTGCGCCAGCGGATCTTCACCAGCTGCCGGATATAGTTGCCGACGAGATAGAGGCCCGCGCTGGCCGCCGTCAGCATGGCGAAGACGCCGATCTGCCACAGGGCGGCACCGCCGTCGAGCTTTTCCAGCGCGTCGTAGAAATCCTTGCTCCAGGCGATGAGCTTGACGGAAACCTGGATTTCCGCCAGCCCCAGCAGCAGGACGACGACGCAGTAAACCAGCCCCAGCTTGCCGCCCTTTCCCTTGATCGCCAGGGCGGCCAGACGCCGGATGCGTTGCAGGGTGAGGTTCATGCCGGGGCGAGCCTTTCCGTCGGGGAGGTCCGGGACGCGCCACGCGCATGGCGTTCCGCCGGAGGTTCCGGGGTGTCGATGCGGAAAATGGCGTCGCCGATTCCCCGGATCGCGTCCAGGTCCTGCTCGTCCCGGTCGGAGGTGAGCAGGACGCCGTTTTTCGCGATGCCGAGGTCGCTCAGCTGGTACGGCGTGCCGTACCCGTACTCCAGGTGGCCCCGGCCGATGATCCCGACGACGAGCGGCGGGCGCTCCCCGCCGGCCGCGTCCAGCGCCCGGGCGATGTTGCAGGCGAAGGCGCGGTCCCAGGTCTGCTGCGCGCGGACGAAGCGCTCCAGGTCGCCGGCGCCGTGGCCGGCGGGCATGCCGCCCTGCCCGGAGAAGCGCCGGGCCACGGCCGCCAGATAGTCGGCATAGGCCGCGCCGGCCGGCGCGGCGGGCGTCAGCCCGTCGCGCTCCTCCTCTGGAACGGCGTCCCAGCCTTCCTTGCCGACGCGGCTCACCAGCGCGCGCTCGCAGTTCAGCGCCAGCATGCGCACCTTCTGCTGGCGGCAGAAGTGGAACAGCGGCAGGTAGATTTCGGCGGGAAACCCCCAGACGTCGTACCAGCCGGATCTCTCGATGAAGGCCTCGGTGTCCAGCCGGCCGTCGACCCATTCGTCGAGGACGGGCTGCAGGCGCCGGGGGAACATCTCGAAGCCGACCCGCATGTCCGGGCGCAGCAGGTGCAGCGCCGCCGCGACGTGCAGCTGCCAGCGGTGGATTTCGGCGCTGTCGTGCCTCTCGCCGAGCAGGACCGTGTCCTGCCCGGCCAGGCGCCGCATGAGGTCGCCCGCCGCGAGCCGTTCTCCGGTTGCGGGCGACAGCCAGGTGGCGCGCGGATGCGTCACGATTCTCTTGTGGTCCGCCATGTTCGCCGTGGACCTCAGAAGCTGGCGGACAGGTTGATGCCGAACGTGCGTCCCGGCTGGGTGTAGAGCTCCAGCGGGTTGGTGCGGGACTCCGCGGCCGAGGCGGGCCGGTCGTTGAGCAAGGTGGCGGTGTAGGCGAAGTAGCGCCGGTCGAAGAGGTTGAGCACCGAGGCGCTGAGGCGGAAGGTCTTGTCGATCTGCCAGTTGAGATAGGCGTCGAAGATGCCGTAGCCGCTCGGCTTGAAATCGTCGTCCTCGGTGGTCCGCGTGACGCCCTTGGAGAAGGTGCCGACCAGCTGCGAACTCAGCCGCAGCGCCGGCTCGGTCCATTTCACGCCGATCACCGCGTTCAGCGGCGAGGCGCCGTTGAACGGCACGTAGTCCTGGCTGCCGAGGCCCTTTTCCTTGCCGTGCTGGTAGCTGGCGTTGGCGTTCAGGCTCCACTTCCTGGCGAACTGCCATTCCCCGGAGGCTTCCAGGCCCCACAGCTTGACCTTGGAGACGTTGCGCGAGGTGTATTCGTTCACCGTGCCGGGCACGCGCTGCATGCTCTTGATGAAGTCGGTGTAGTCGCTGTAGAACGCGCCGAACGAGAACCAGCCGGAATCGAATTTCCCGCGCACGCCGGCTTCGTAGGAAACCACCTCCTCGGGTTCCAGATCGGGGTTGGGTACCAGGTTGTACATCCCCATGGCGTTCGGCACCGAGGTGAACAGGTCCTGCGCGGTGGGCATCTTGAAACCTTCCGCGTAGCGGCCGTACAGGGCGTACTGCTCGGTCAGCCTGAACAGCAGGCCGAGCTGCGGAATCCACTTTTTGGCCTCCCGCTCCTTCGGCTCCTTGCCGGGGACGACCTTGTAGTTCCTGTCGTAGTCCGGATCGATGCTGTAGGTCGCGTAGCGCAGGCCGGGCGTCACGCTCAGCCGGTCGCCGAGCAGCTTGATCTCGTCCTGCAGATAGACGTCGGCGCGGACCGTCTCGGAATTGGCGAAATTGGAGCCGCCGCCGTAGGTGGTGGTGACGCTGCCGTTGTTGTCGACCGTGGTCCGCCGCCAGTAGCTGGTGTCGGTCGTGTCGCCCTGGAAGCCGTAGGTCAGGACGTGCTGGCTGTCGCCCCAGTCGAACGCGGAGTTCAGCTGCACGTCCGCCTGCAGGAATTTTTCCTCGTAGTCGGTCTTTTCGTAGGTCGTGCGCGGCGTCCTGGGGGGCAGGTTGGTCTGGTAGCGCGTGGTGTCCAGCGCGCGCTTCTGCGGCGAATACGAGAGCCGCCATTTCAGGTTGTCCAGCCAGGCGGCGTCGACGTTCCAGTTGTGCTCCAGCGCGACGCGCTGCCGCGTCTGCTGCTGGTTGCGCGGGAAGTCCCCGTTGAGCAGCGTCGCCGTGGCGATACCCTTGTCGTAGGTCTGCATAATGTCGGCTTCGGACTCGAACGATTCCCCGGTCAGCTTGACTTCATGCAGCGCGTTCGGCCGCCAGACCAGCTTGGCCAGCGCGTTGCTGGTCCGTCCGTCGAGCGGGTTCAGTTCGTCGCAGCCGACCACCAGGCGCGTGCAGCCCCAGCGGCCGCCGTCCGCGCGGGCCTTGCCCAGCTCGGTTTCCGAATACGTGCGGTAGGTGTAGCCGAACAGCCCCTGCACCGTCGGCGAGAACTGCCCGGCGACCATCCCCGTGCGCGAGAAGGCATGGTTGAGGCTGTCGTACCCGGCGTTGGCGCTGCCGCCGAACGGGCGCCCGCGCAGCAGGTCGTCCGGGTCCAGCGTCTGGTAGGAGACGATGCCGCCCAGCGCGTCCGCGCCCCACAGCACCGATCCCGGACCGCGCATGATTTCCACGCTCTTCATCATCGAGAGGTCGACGAAATCGCGGTTGCCGTCCATCGCCCGCTCGATCACGCGCGCGCCGTCAACCTGGAGCTGCACGCGGTTGCCGCCGACGCCGCGGATGACGTAGCCGGACAGGTTGGCATACGGGTCCGTGCCGGAAACCTGGCGGTTGACCTGGATGCCGGCCTGATGGCGCACCAGTTCCTGGATGTTGACCGCCAGATGGTCGTCCATGTCCTCGCGGGTGATGACGCTGACCGTCGCCGGCACGTCCAGGACCTTTTCCTCGCGGCGCGTCGCGGTGACCGTCACCGCGTTCATGTCGCGCACCTGCGTGTATTTCCCGATATCCGCCTTTTCGCCGGTTTGCGCTCCGGCCGGCGCGCCGAGGCACATCGCCAGACCGGAAACGAGCAGCGGTATCTTCGCCGCCCGGAAGGGAATTGCTTGCTTGCTGAACATCATCGTCTCCTGAAGGGGTGCGGAGCGGTGTCCGCACCGCGTTGAAAAATCATTCGCCCGGCGTGCTGATGAAACCGATCCGCGACAGGCCGGCCTGGCTGGCGTCGGCCAGCGTCCTGGCGACGAACAGGTACTCGACGCGCTGGTCGGCGAAAATATGCAGCTCGGGTTGCGGCGTCCTGCGGCTGGCCTCCGCGAAGCGCCGGCGCGCGGCGTCGCGGTCGACGGGCTCGCCGTTCCAGAACAGGTCGCCGCCGGCCTGGATGGCGAATTCGATCCGGCCGGGCAGCGCCGGCGTCGGCTGCGCGCTGGCCTGGGGCAGTTCGAGCCGGACCGAATGGGAGAGCAGCGGCGCGGTGACGATGAAGATCACCAGCAGCACCAGCATCACGTCGATCAGCGGCACCATGTTGATTTCGGCCAGCGAAGCGCGCCGGCCGCCGCTGCAGAAATTGGCGGAGGCCATGCTCAGCTCCGATTGACGGCATGCGCGAGGCGCGGGCGTTCGGCCTTCTGCTCGCCGGGCATGGCGGGGGAGCAGATTTTCCCGGTCAACAGGAAGGTCAGCAGTTCGTGGGCGAAGGCGTCCAGCTGCGCGAGCGTGACGTTGTTGCCACGCACCAGCCAGTTGTAGCCGATCACCGCCGGGATCGCGACGGCCAGCCCGATGCCGGTCATGATCAGCGCCTCGCCGACCGGCCCGGCCACCTTGTCCAGCGTGCCGCTGCCGTTGACGCTGATGGCGATCAGCGCGTGGTAGATGCCCCAGACCGTGCCGAACAGCCCGATGAAGGGCGCCGTCGAGCTGACGGTGGCCAGCACGGACAGGCCGTTCTCCAGCCGCGCCGAGGTTTCGTCGATGACCTTGTTCATCGTGCGGATCAGGAATTCCTGCTGCGTCCCCGCCTCCGAAAGCTTGGCCGCGCCGTAGCTCGCGTAATGCTCCCGCGCGTGCTGGGCATGCAGCGTGAGCAGCGAAAACGGGCAGCGTGCGCCACGGGTCTGGATTTCGCGGCTGACCGCGTCCAGCGACGGCGCATCCCAGAAAAAGCTCAGGAATTCCCTGCCGTGGCGGCCGCGCCGCCAGCTGGCGATGCCCTTGACGACGATCAGCGTCCATGAGGCGATCGACATGGCGATCAGGACCAGCAGCAGGCCCTTGCCCACCACGTCGCTCTGCGCGATGAAGTGCCCGAATCCCATGGCGGTCTGCGAAGTTTCCATGCGTGTCTCCCTTGTCGAAATAAAAGTGGTCTCCGGCTATCGCGCCGCGTGCAGGTTGAAGTGGTAGGGAATGACGGTGACGACCGTCTTGTGCACGCCGTCCTCCACGTAGGGATGGAAGCGGCTGCGCCGGGCGGCCTTGAGCGCGGCGTCATCGAGCAGCGCGTGCCCGCAGGACTGCTTTATCCGGGCTTCCCCGACCCGGCCCTCCGCATCGACGACGACGAGCACCGCCACCACGCCCGATTCGTTGCGGCTGCGCGACTGCTCCGGGTAGTCCGGCTTCTGCGCCCGTTTGAATTTGAGCGACGCGAGGGCCACGGAGGATTCCGCCGCCTCTCGCCCGCCTCCGTCCCGGCCCGCGGACGGGTCCCGGGCACCGCCCGCCGCTCCGGACGACGAGGCCGGCGCGGCGCTGCCGGAGGCATGGCCGTCGCCCTCGGCGGACGGTTCCCGCGACGGCGCGCCCTCGCCCGGCTCGCCGGCATCCGGCGCGGAAGCCTGCTCCGCAGTCGTCTCCGGCGTGCGTTCGGCGGCCACCATGCGGCCGGCTTCCGGCGTCCGAGGTTTGATCGGGCGGGCGGTCTTGCCCGCTTCCACGCGCGGTTTTCCGGCATCGCTCGCGGAGATCGGCGCGCCGGCCGCCGCCGTCACAGCGGGAGCGTTCGGCACGAGGGAGGCAAAGACCGTCCCCGCTCCGGCCCTGCCCGCCAATTCGCTCGGAACGATGCGCATATCCCCGCGCAGAACGACGGCGATCAGGAGGACATGAACCGCCGCCACGGCGGCCGCCAGCGCACGCGCCACGCCGGGCCGCAGGCAGCCCGTGTGTTCGGTGACGTGGTGTGAATCGTGCACGGCCATTGCTTCTTTCGGGAACGGAATTAGGAGTTTTCTTATGCACTGGTACTTATACTTAATGAATTCATCTAGAATCCAATCAGGGTATTCGATAATAATAATTACCAATTCATATTGCAACTGGTAATTCTTATCATCTAGAATAAAGGCATTTCAGGGACGGGGATTTTCGTGCCTGGATTGCATAAACCCCAATGAAAACATCGCTCAATCCAATCTCGACGAAAAGGGGAAATCACATGACGCACACCATGCCGGACACATCGCACGAACTGGACTTGCTGAAGGGCAAGCTGGCGAAGAATCCGGGAATGATCCTGGAAGGACTCGCGGAAAACAGCGGCCTGAGCATGGCCGAGATCATCGAATGCCTGCCGGAATCGCTGTGGACGCGCCTGGACGGCGGCCGCTTCGTGGACGTCCTGGGCGAGGTCGCCACCTGGGGCGAGGTGACGACGATCGTCCATACGGCGGACGTGATCATGGAAATCTCCGGCCCCTTCCCGAAGGGGACGCTGGCGCACGGCTTCTACAACCTCGACGGGAGCGCCGGCCTGCACGGCCACCTGCGGCCGAACCGCTGCGGCAGCATCTACGTGGTGGAGCGCCCGTTCATGGGGACGTCGACGACGGCCAGCCTCCAGTTCATGAACCGCGACGGCGGCACCATGTTCAAGATCTACCTGGGGCGCGACGCGGACAGGAAGATCCTGCCCCACCAGCTGCGGGCCCTGCGCGCGCTGGCCGGCGCCGTCACGACGGAGGCCGCGTGATGGAGCGGCACGATCTGCTCCTGTTCGGGGCGACGCGCAACACCGGACTCCGGCTGGCCGAACAGGCCCGCGCCCGGGGCGAGCGCGTCGCCGCCATGGCGCGGCCGGGCAGCGCGACCTCCCCGCTCCTGGCGCTCGGCGTCACGGTCGTCGAAGGGGACGCCTTCAATCTCGCCGATTGCGAAAAGGCGATCCGGGAAACCGCGCCGCGGCGAATCGTCAGCGTGCTGGGCGGCAGGAATCCGCAGGGGCGCCGGGTGGATGCGGAAGGCAACATCAACGTCATCCGCGCGCTGGAAGGCAAGGCCGGCGTGGAACGCTTCGTCCTGATGACCTCCATGGGCAGCGGCGAGCAATATGCCGACGTGCCGGCCAGCACCCGGATTTTCCTGGGCGAAGCCCTGCTCGCCAAGACCGAGGCCGAGAATTTCCTCAAGGACACCCGCCTGCCCTGGAGCATCGTGCGTCCGGGCGGATTGAGCAACGACCCCGCCGCCGGCGATTTCATCCTGTCCGAGAGAGCGGACCGGCTGCACGGCGCCTATCTGTCGCGGGCGGACGTCGCGGCGGCCACCCTGGCCGTGCTCGACAGCGAGCGCTGGCTGCACCGCGCCGTCACCATCCAGCGCAGAACGAAAGTCGAGAACTGACGTGCCGCCCGACATCGAACCCTTTCTTGCGCGCGTCGGCGGCGATCCGCTGACCGGCGCCTTCGAGGAGCGCGCTTCCGGGCCGTCCGCCGGCGGCATGCGCATGCGGACGCCGCCGCCGTGGGACGGCGGACCATTCGAGGACTTCGCGGCGCAGGCCTACCTGGAAACGACGGAGCGGCCGCTCGCGCTCTACGTCCACGTGCCGTTCTGCCATCACCACTGCGCGTTCTGCCCGTTCTACAAGAACCGGACCAGCAAGACCTTCAGCGCCGAATATGCCGCCCTGCTGGCGCAGGAGATCGAGGCCACCGCGCGCGTGCTGCGCGGCGTGATCCACCTGCGCCCGGTGCGGGCCATCTACTTCGGCGGCGGCACGCCCAGCGATCTGGAGGCGGCGGACATGGCGCGGCTGATCCGGCAGCTGCGCGCCGCCTTTCCCGTCGAGGCGGACGCCGAGATCACCGTCGAAGGCCGCGTCCGCGGCTTCACCGGGGACAAGGCGAAGGCCTGGGTCAACGCGGGAGCCAACCGCTTCTCCCTGGGCGTGCAGACGACGGACACCAAGTTGCGCCGCCGGCTGGGGCGCATCGCCGACCGGAACGAGATACGCGAAAACCTCGACGCGCTCTGCGCCAGCGGCGCGACGGTGGTCGCCGACCTGATCTACGGATTCCCCGGCCAGACGAAGGAACTGCTGGTCGAGGACGTGCGCTTCCTGAGCGAGGAAACCGGCATCCACGGCCTGGACCTCTACAAGCTCAACATGTTTCCCGACAGTCCGCTCGACAAGGCGGTGCGGCTCGGAAAAATGCCGGCGCCGCCGAGCCTGCGCGAACGGGCCGAGATGTTCGGCGCCGCCTACGCGGCGCTGCTCGCGCACGGCCATGAGCACTTCTCGCCGAAGCACTGGCGCCGGGACGCCAAGGAGCGGTGCATCTACAACCGGCTGGCCCTCGGCGGGGCGGACATGCTGCCTTTCGGCTCCGGCGCGGGCGGGCGGCTGGGCGCCGTCAGCCTGGGCAACGCGGGCATGCTGGAAACGTATGCGGAAAAGGTTGCGCGCGGCGAAAAGCCGCTCGGCCGGATCGCGCCCTCGCCCCGGCGCGACGCCCCGGACAGCTTCGCCCACGCGCTAACGACGGCCACCGAGTCGCTGCGCCTGCCGCGCCTGGAAAGCTGGCCGGAAAGCCACCGGCAGCAGGGCGAAAAGCTGCTGGCGCAATGGCGCCGGGCCGGCCTGCTGTCCGGCGAGGAGGACGAGCACGGCCTGCGGCTGACCTGCGCCGGCAACTTCTGGTCGGCGCACATGAAGACCCTCCTGCTGGATTTCGTTGGGGCGACAAAAAGCGATTAACCACGGCGACACGGCGGGCACGGCGAAAGACAGGGAATTGCCTTTTCGCCGTGCCCGCCGTGTCGCCGTGGTTGGTTGAATTTCGTTTTTTCCGTCCCTGCGCAGTCAAACCCGATTCACCCGCCGCATTCGACATGCCTGCCCGTCTCGAAGAACGCGCCGCCCGCCTGATAGTGAATGGTCTTCCTGGCGGCGTCCGGGAAATGCCAGCGGTTTTCCGAGAAGACCGCCGGATCGGCCCAGGCCGCCACGACTTCGGCGATGAACAGGTCGTAGCGCCGCTGGTTGTGCGCCTCCGGGATCACCCGGCATTCCAGCCAGGCCGCGCAATCGCAGACGAGCGGCGCGCCGATCCGTTCGGCGGGGAAGGTCGTCAGGCCGGCATGGGCGAACTTGTCGCCGTCGCGGCCCGACACGCTGCCGGCGGCCAGCACCTTGTCGGCGATCCGGCGGAACGGCACGTTGAGGGCGAACTCGCCCGAAGCCTCGATCAGCTCGCGGGTGAAGGTGCTGCCGTCGATGACCGCGAGCACCTTGGGCGGATCGAAGTCGAGCGGCATCGCCCAGGACGCCGCCATGACGTTCCGCCGGCCGTGGAAGGCGGTGCTGACCAGGGTGACCGGTCCGTGATTGAGCAGCAGGTACGATTTGGCCAGGTCGACGGGCCGTATTCTGTCGCGCATATGAAATCCGACTCCTTCCGCAAATTCCGTTCATTGGCAGACCCAAACGAATAGGCTACGATCGTTGCCTTCGTTCAATCAAGGAAAAAATCGTCATGCAGATTCTGGGCATCGATGTCGGCGGCAGCGGAATCAAGGCCGCCCTGGTGGAAACCGCCGACGGTTCCCTGCTGACCGAACGAATCCGCATCGAAACGCCGCGCCCGGCGACGCCGCAGTCGGTGGGCAAGGCGCTGCAGGGCTTGGTCCGGCAGATGGACTGGAAAGGCCCGGTCGGGCTGGGTTTCCCCGCCGCCATCCAGCACGGGATCGCCCGCACTGCCGCCAACATCGACAAATCGTTCATCGGCCTGCCGGTGGCCGACTACTTTTCGGAGCAGACCGGCTGCGAGGTTTACGCGGCCAACGACGCGGATGCCGCCGGGCTGGCGGAGATGCATTTCGGGGCCGGCCAGGGCGTGCCGGGCGTGGTCCTGATCGTCACCATCGGCACCGGGCTGGGCACGGCCCTGTTCACCGACGGCCATCTGCTGCCGAACGCCGAGCTGGGCCACGTCCTGCTCGACAACGGCCGCGAGGCGGAACGCTACGCCTCGGAGGCGGTGCGCGTGGCCAAAAAGCTCAAGTGGAAGGAATGGGGCAAGCGCCTCGATCACTGCCTGGAAACCCTGGAACGCCTGCATTGGCCCGACCTGATGGTGCTGGGCGGCGGGGTGAGCAAGAAGCTGGAGAAGTTCGCGCCGATGATCAGCGTGCGCACGCCGGTGGTGGCCGCGAAATTCCTCAACCAGGCCGGCGTCGTCGGCGCGGCGCTGTTCGCCGAATCGCGCATCCGCCGGTCCGGCTGACGCCCGCCCGGCGCCGGACTCAGGCGCGGCGGGCGCCGACCACGCCCGAGACCTCGTGCAGCGCCGCCAGGGTGTGCTTGAGCTGGGCCAGGTTGCGCACCTCGCCGGTGAAGCGCATGTGCGCGGTGCCCTGCTTGGACAGGGTGCTGACGGCGATCACGTTGATCTTTTCCTTGGTCAGCACTTCCGAGACGTCGCGCAGCAGGCCCTGCCGGTCGAGGGCGTTGACCACGATGTCGACCGCGAAGACGCCTTCGCTTTCCCCGCCCCAGGCCACCTCGATCACGCGCTCGGGCTGCATCGCCTCCATGTTGGCGAAATTGGGGCAGTCGGCGCGGTGGATGGAGACGCCCTTGCCGCGCGTGACGAAGCCGACGATCGGGTCCGGCGGCGCGGGCTTGCAGCAGCCGGCCAGCTGGGTCAGCAGCTTGTCCACGCCGACGATCAGGATGCCTTTCTCGCCGTCGTCGCTGCCCTTGCGCTTGCGCACGGGCGGCTCGGCCGCCTGCTTTTCCTCCTCGGCCTGCGCGTCGGTGCCGCGCACCGCCGTCTGGATCTGGCGCAGGCTCAGTTCGGCCCGCGCCACGGCGATGAACATGTCGTCGCTCTTGGCGAAGCCGAGCCGCGCGGCGAGGTCGTCGAGCTTGAGCCCGGTTTCGCCCATGCGCTGCAGTTCGCGCGTGACGATGGCCCGCCCGTCGGCGACCGATTGCTCCAGCGCCATGCTGGAGAACCACTGGCGCACCTTGGCGCGCGCGCGGTGCGTGAACAGGTAGCCGAGCGAGGCGTTGAGCCAGTCGCGCGACGGCCCGCCCTGCTTGGCGGCGATGATCTCGACGCACTGCCCGGTTTCCAGCTGGGTGTTGAGCGTGACCAGCGCGCCGTCCACCTTGGCGCCCCGGCAGCGGTGGCCGAGATCGGTGTGCACCCGGTAGGCGAAATCGATCGGGGTGGCGCCGCGCGGCAGGTCCACCACGCGGCCCTGCGGGGTCATCACGTAGATCGTCTCGTCGAGCGCGGCTTCCTTGTAATGCTTCACCCAGTCGGACGAATCCGAGACTTCGTTCTTCCACACCAGCAGCTGGCGCAGCCAGGCGATCTTCTCGTCGTAGCTGCCGTCCGCCGCGGTCCGCACGCCTTCCTTGTAGCGCCAGTGGGCGGCGACGCCGAGCTCGGCGTGCTTGTGCATCTCGCGCGTGCGGATCTGCACTTCGAGCGCGCGCCCGTCCGGACAGCTGACCGCGGTGTGCAGCGAACGGTAGTTGTTGCCCTTGGGGTTCGAGATGTAGTCGTCGAACTCCTTGGGAATCGGCATCCACACGTTGTGCACGATGCCCAGCGCGGTGTAGCAGTCCTTGATGCCGCTGACGATCACGCGCAGCGCGCGCACGTCGTAGACCTCGGAGAACTCGACGCCCTTCTTGCGCATCTTGTTCCAGATGCTGTAGATGTGCTTGGGCCGGCCGTACACCTCGGCGTCGGCGATGCCCACCGCTTCGAGCTCGCCGCGCAGGCGCCGCACCGCGTCGGCGATGAACTGCTCGCGCTCGGCGCGCTTCTCGTCGAGCTGCCGGGCGATCTTCTTGTAGATGTCCGGGTAGAGGAAGCGGAACGACAGGTCCTCCAGTTCCCACTTCAGTTCCCAGACGCCCAGGCGGTTGGCCAGCGGTGAATACAGTTCGAGCGTCTCGCGCGCCACCTGCACGCGCAGGTCGTCCGGCGCGTCGGCGTAGTGGCGCAGGGTCTGCGTGCGCGAGGCGAGCCGCAGCAGCACGACCCGGATGTCCTCGACCACGGCCAGGAACATCTTGCGCAGGATTTCGATCTGCGCCTTCATCTCGTCGGGGGTCTGCTCGCCGCTCTCGGGCGCATGCGCGACGAAGCCGCGCGTGATCGGGCGCATGCGGTTGAGCCGCGAAATGCCGCCCACCAGGTGCGCCGCCGCCGGGCCGAAGCGCTTCTCGATGTGTTCCAGGCCGTGCTCGTCGTAGGTCGGCACGGCGAAGAGCAGCGCGGCCAGCCGGCAGTCGGCGTCGAGCCGCAGCCCGACCAGGATCAGCGCCATGCCCTGCGCGTGATGCCAGACGCCCTCGCCGCTGCCCAGCGCGCGGTCGCCGTACACCGACTGGGCGAATTCGACCGCCTGGCGGACGCGCTCGGATTCTTCGGCGGACAGGCCGGCGCACAGGGTCTGCAGGGTATGTTCGATGCCGCTCTGGGCGGCGACGGAATGGACGACGGAAACCATGGAGCGATTATAAACCCTGCGCCGCCGCCACCCGCCGCGCGCCTTCGCGCATAATGGAGGCTTTTCGCCGGACGCCCCATGTTCGCCCGCTTTCACCATCCCTATCTCCTGCTCATCCTGACGACGCTGTTCTGGTCGGGCAACATGGTCGTCGGCCGGGCCATCCGCGGCGAAGTCCCGCCGTTCGCGCTGGCCTTCTGGCGCTGGGCCATCGCCCTGGCGCTCACCCTGCCGCTGGCGCTGCCGCATCTGCGCGCGCAATGGCCGCAGTTGCGGAAAGGCTGGAAGGCCGTGCTGTTGCTCGGCCTGCTGGGCGTCGGCGGCTACAACACGCTGGCCTACATCGCCCTGCAATACACCGGCGCGACCAACGCCTCGCTGCTCAATTCGTTCATCCCGGTGGCCACCATCGCCCTGTCGTGGGCCTTCCTCGACAAGCGCCTGCGCGGCATCGAGTGGCTCGGCGTGCTGACCTCGCTGGCCGGCGTCACGGCCATCGTCTCGCGCGGCGAACTGGCCACCCTGCTGGCGCTCACGCCGAACGTCGGCGACCTGTGGATGCTCGGCGCCGTCTTCGTCTGGGCGCTGTACACCATCGGCCTGCAATGGCGGCCGACCGGCGTGCACCCCATGCTGCTGCTCGCCGCGTTCACCCTGGTCGGCCTGCTGGCGCTGGCGCCGGCCTACGCCTGGGAAATGGCGCAGGGCCGGCAGGTGGTGCTGTCGGGCGGGTTGACGCTCGGCATCGTCTACATCGGCACGCTGCCGAGCTTCGTCGGCTACGTCTTCTACAACCGCGCGGTCGGCGAGGTCGGCGCCAGCAAGGCCAGCCTGTTCATCCACCTGATGCCGGTCTTCGGCACCGTGCTGGCGACGCTGTTCCTCGGTGAAATCCCGCGCCTCTTCCACGGCGTCGGCATCGGCCTGATCTTCCTCGGCATTTACCTGACGACGGCCGGCAGGGCCGCCTGAAACCGCGATGGCGATCGGCAGGCTGCTCGGTTGGGTGCGCGGCTGGCTGGGCCAGGCACCGCGCCGCGCCGGCCTGCCCGACGCGCTGTGGCAGGATACGGTCGCCGGCCTGCCGTTCCTCGCCGGACTGGATGCCGGGGAGTTGGCCCGGCTCAGGGAACTCGCCGAAAGCTTCCTGGCCGAGAAGGAGTTCACGGCGGCGGGCGGGCTCGAACTCACCGACGCCATGTGCGCCTCGATCGCCGTGCAGGGCTGCCTGCCGATCCTCAATCTCGGGCTGGGGTGTTACCGCGACTGGGTCGGCATCGTCGTCTACCCCGACGAGTTCGTCATCCCGCGCACCGTCGAGGACGAATTCGGCGTGGTGCACGAATACGACGACGTCGCTTCCGGCGAAGCCTGGGCGGGCGGCCCGCTGCTGGTTTCCTGGCGCGACGCGCAGATGGCCGGCGACGGCTACAACGTGGTGATCCACGAATTCGCCCACAAGCTGGACATGCTCAACGGCGACGCCGACGGCGTGCCGCCGCTGCCGGCCGACATTTCCCGCCAGGAGTGGGAAAACACGCTGTTCGCCGCGTACGACGACTTCTGCGACCGGGTCGACGCGGCCGAGGCCAGGGGGATCAGCGACAGACTGGAGATCGACCCCTACGCCTCGGAGAATCCCGGCGAATTCTTCGCCGTGCTGAGCGAAACCTTCTTCGAAACCCCCGCCGTCCTGCGCCGCGATTATCCGGAACTGTACGGACTGTTCAGCCGGTTTTACCGGCAGGACCCGCTGGCCCGCGAAAACCGGTGACTGTCGAGAATCTTTACAAAAGATGGACGACACAACCGCAATACAACATATAAATCATCAAAAACAAAGCGTTAGGCGAGATGGCACGATGCATGCCTCACTTCCCATGCACCACTTTCAGGAGGAGGCATCATGAAGACTCTTTTCAAGCTGGCCGGCATCGCAACCTCCCTGGCCTTGGCGTCAGCGCCGGCGAGCGCCATTGTGACCAACTGGGACTACAGCGTGGCGAGCCTGTTCACGGCGGCGAGCTACACGGGTAGCGGCGGGGCGACGTCAACGCTCCCGACGCTGAGTTTGTCCTGGGGCATCCCCAGTAACCCGGGCGGTCAGCAAAGTTCACTGGTAGTCGGCGGCTCCCCGGCGACCGGCAACATCGACACCTACCTCGGCAGCACCCCGCCGCAGACCGCTCCTTACCTGGGATTCAGCACGTCGCTCACGCACAACAACAACGTCATCCAGAGCGGCAGCACCTCGCTGGTCTCGGCCATCCTGACCAACACGGTGACGCTCGACCCGGTGATTCCGGACAATCCGGCGCTGCCGGACCAGATCATCCCATTCACCATCGCCTTCACCGAAACGCCGAACACGTCAGGAACGTGCGCCGCGACCAGCCCTCCCGGCAATCCGTGCAACGACATCTTCGTGTTGACCAGCGGCCTGCTCAACCAGTCCTTCGACTACGATGACGGCACCGGCCTGAGCACCTACTACGTGAACATCTTCCCGGTGACGGGCGGGGTGTTGTCCGTGCTCAGCAACTCGGCGTGCGCGGCGGCTGGACAGGCCTCGGGCTGCATCGGCTTCACCACGATCGAGGGCCAATCGACGACGCTGCAGTTCGGCTTCACGATCTCGACCACGCCGCTGCAGGTTCCGGAACCCGGAATCCTGGCGCTGCTCGGTCTCGGCCTGGCCGGCCTCTCGTTCCTGCGCCGCCGCCCGGCGTAATACCGGATCGGCCGTTCTCGAAAAGCCCGCTGCGCGCGCAGCGGGCTTTTTTGCGCCGTCTTTCCTGCTCGCCGCCAAACCGGCGCAGCAATTTATCCTCGGTCGTGGTGAAACTTGCGCCGGGCTGCCGTTGCCCAAGCGGGAGTCGCTGGATTCCGCCACAGACCATCGACGCAGCTTCGTGGACTCTTCGATAGCGAGGACACCATGCCGCGAATCGCGTTGTACAGCAGTGCCCCCAGGCCGCGCCAGGCGGTCGATGCCGCCGTGCCGGACGCCCCGGCGCCCGGGCGAGCCGGACGCCGCTCCGGCGGCTTTTTCCGCCGCGCCTTGACGCGCCGGCGCGGCGCCACGCTGCTGGCGGTCGTGCTGCTCGCCGTCCTCGGCACGCTCGCCGTCGAGCGCCATTTCGTCCCGGAACAGCCCACTCTCACCCAGGCGGACATCGACCGGGCCGTGCGCACCAGCCTGGAAAAGGAGCCGCTGCCCGCAGCCGCCGCCCGCGCCTACGAAACCATCCTGCCCTCGGTCGTGCGCGTCGACGGCTTCGACCACCCGGAAGGCATCGGCCTGCTGCCCAAGCGGAACGGTCCGGCCGAGGAGACGCCGGAGAAGGACAAACCGCAGGACAAGCCGTCCAGCGAACGGCAATCGGTCGGCACCGGCGTGGTGATCACCGACCAGGGCCGCATCCTGACCAATCTGCACGTCGTCTCCGGCACCAGCCACGTGCGCATCGTCTTCGCCGACGGCACCGAATCCGACGCCACGGTCGTCGGCGCCGACCCGGCCAACGACCTGGCCGTGCTGCAGGCGCAGAAACTGCCGGACGACCTGCGGCCCGCCACGCTGGTCACCACCGGCGACCTGCGCCCGGGCGATGCGGTGCTGGCGGTCGGCTTCCCGTTCGGCTTCGGTCCGTCGGCGTCCACCGGCGTGGTCTCCGGGCTGGGGCGCGAGTTCGTCTCGTCCGACGGCCGGCGCGCGCTGGGCAACCTGATCCAGTTCGATGCCGCGGCCAATCCGGGCAATTCGGGCGGGCCGCTGGTCAACATGCAGGGCGAAGTGCTCGGCATCGTCACCGCCATCCTCAATCCGATGCGGCAACGCTTCTTCGTCGGCCTGGCCTTCGCGGTGCCGATCGAAAACGCGGCCTCGGCCGTCGGCGTGCCGCCCTTCTGACCTCTCCGGAAAGCAACCGCCATGGATACGCGCAACCTGGCCCCCGCCGCCACCGCCCCGCTGATGGAACGCCTGCTGTACGAGGTGAAGAAGCTGATCGTCGGCCAGGACACCTTCCTCGAACGGGTGATGGTGGCCATGCTCGCGCAGGGGCACCTGCTGGTCGAAGGCGTTCCCGGCCTGGCCAAGACGCTGACGGTCAAGACGCTGGCTGCCACGCTCTCCGGCGGCTTCCGGCGCATCCAGTTCACGCCCGACCTGGTGCCGGCCGACCTGATCGGCAACCGCATCTACAACCAGAAGACCAGCGAATTCACCACCACGCTCGGCCCGGTGTTCACCCACCTGCTGCTCGCCGACGAAATCAACCGCGCGCCGGCCAAGGTGCAGAGCGCGCTGCTCGAAGTCATGCAGGAGCGGCAGGTGACCATCGCCGGGGAGACGCACGTGCTGCCCGCGCCCTTCCTGGTGATGGCCACGCAGAACCCGATCGAGACCGAGGGCACCTACCCGCTGCCGGAAGCGCAGGTCGACCGCTTCATGATGAAGGTGCTGGTCGGCTACCCGACGCCGGAGGAGGAATTCGTCATCGCCGAACGGGTGACCGGCGAGGCGCCGGTGATCGGCGCCATCGCCACGCCCGACCAGCTGGCGGCGCTGCAGGCCGAATGCCGCAAGAGCTTCGTCGAACCGGCGCTGATCCAGTACGCGGTGCGCCTGGTCTGCGCCACGCGCGACCCGGCCCGCTACGGCCTGCCGGAATTCGAGCCGTGGATCACCTTCGGCGCCAGCCCGCGCGCCACCATCAACCTCGTCGAGGGCGCGCGCGCCCTGGCCTTCCTGCGCGGGCGCGACTACGCGCTGCCGGAGGACATGAGCGAGCTGGTGCCCGACGTGCTGCGCCACCGCCTGGTGCTCTCGTACCAGGCGCTGGCCGAGGGCATGAACGCGGACGCGCTGATCGCCAAGCTGATGCAGCACATCCCGGCGCCGCAAAAAGCCCTGGAGCCCGGCCATGCCGCCGCCGGCTGACGCCGAAGCGCTGCTGCAGCGCCTCGAATGGACGGTGATCCGGCGGCTCGACGGACTGCTGCACGGCGACTACCGCTGCTTCTTCCGCGGGCCGGGCATCGACCTCGCCGACCTGCGCGAGTACCAGTTCCACGACGACGTGCGGCATATCGACTGGAACGTCACCGCGCGCATGCAGACGCCCTACGTGCGCGTGTTCAACGAGGATCGCGACCTGACCGCGTGGTTCCTGCTCGACCTCTCGGCCTCGCTCGATTTCGGCGCGCGGATCAAGAAACAGGCGGTGTCGGCCGAATTCGTCGGCGTCCTGGCGCGGCTGCTCACGCGCCACGGCAACCGCGTCGGCGCGTTGTGCTACGGCAGCGCGGTGGACACCGTCGTGCCGGCGCGCAGCGGGCGGCGCCACGTGCTGCACCTGCTGCATGTCCTGCTCTCGCGGCCGGCCGGCCGGCCCGCGCCGACGCGGCTCGCCGACCTGCTCGACCACGCCGGGCGCGCCATCCCCCGGCGGGCGCTGGTCTTCGTCGTCTCCGACTTCATCAGCGCGCCCGGCTGGGACGCGGCGCTGGCCCGCCTCGCGCTGCGCCACGAAGTCATCGCCGTGCACCTCTCCGACCCGCTGGAGCGCGAGCTCCCCGACGTCGGCCTGCTCTTCCTGGAGGACGCCGAGAGCGGCGAGCAGTTGTTCGTCGACACCCACGACAAAGCCTTCCGCAAGCGCTTCGCCGAACTCGCCGCGCGGCGCGGGGAAGAACTGCGCGGGAGCCTCGCCGATGCCGGCGTCGACGCGCTGGAGCTGTCGACCGAGGGCGACCTGCTCGACGCCCTGCTGCGCTTCGCCGAACTGCGCGAACTGCGCAGCCGCGCCAGCACCGGCGGCGGCACCTCCGGGCGCCTGGCGGCGCACATCGAGCCGCGCGCCCGCACGGCGGCGGAAGGCGGCCGGCCATGATGTTCCAATGGCCGCCGATGCTCTGGGCACTGCTCGCCGTGCCCCTGCTGGTCATCCTGTACGTGTGGATACTGCGCCGCAAGAAGCGGGCCGCCGCGCGCTACGCCAGCCTCGGCCTGGTGCGCGAAGCGCTCGGCGTAGGCCAGCGCCTGCGCCGCCACGTGCCGCCCGCGCTCCTGCTGCTGGCCGTCACGCTGATGCTGCTGGCCGCCGCCCGCCCGCTCGCCACCGTCACCCTGCCCACGCAGCAGGAAACCGTGATCCTGGCGATGGACGTCTCCGGCAGCATGCGCGCCGCCGACGTGCAGCCCAGCCGCCTCGAGGCCTCGCAGGCCGCAGCCAAGGCCTTCCTCACCGACCTGCCGCCGAGCACCAAGGTCGGCATCGTGGCCTTCGCCGCCACGGCCTCGGTGGTCCAGGCGCCGACGACTTCGCGCGAGGACTTGTCGGCCGCCATCGACCGCTTCCAGCTGCAGCGCGGAACGGCCACCGGCAGCGGCCTGATCGTCGCGCTGGCCACGCTGTTCCCCGAGGCCGGCATCGACATCGGCCAACTGCTTTACGGACGCCCCAACCAGAACGACGCCAACGCGCCGATCGGCGCGGCGAAGAAGCCGAAGGAGGAATTCACGCCAGTGCCGCCCGGCTCGAACCGTTCCGCCGCAATCATCCTGCTCAGCGACGGCCAGCGCACGACCGGCCCGGACGCCGTGGACGCGGCGAAGATGGCCGCCGAGCGCGGCGTGCGCGTCTACACCGTCGGCTTCGGCACCAAGGAGGGCGAGACGATCAGCTTCGAAGGCTGGTCAATGCGCGTCCGCCTCGACGAGGACAGCCTGAAGCGCGTCGCCGAGATCACCCGCGGCGAATATTTCTACGCCGGCACGGCGACGGACCTGAAGAAGGTGTACGAATCGCTGACCGCGAAGATCGCCCTGGAGAAGAAGCAGACCGAGATTACCGCCCTGTTCGCCGCCGCCGCCGCGTTCTTCGCCATCCTCGCGGCGGGGCTGTCGCTGTGGTGGCACGGGCGGGTGGTGTAGAAAGGCTGATTGGCCACGGCGACACGGCGGGCACGGCGAAAAACAAAGAATTGCCTTTTCGCTGTGCCCGCCGTGTCCGCCGTGGTTAATTATTTGCTTTTTTAAACCCCGAACAGCCAGGGCTGCGCCGCCTTGTGGCGGGCTTCGAAGGCGCGGATTTCGCCGGCGTGCTCCAGGGTCAGGCCGATGTCGTCCAGGCCGTTGAGCAGGCAGTGCTTGCGGTGCGGGGTGATGTCGAAGCCGAACGAAAAGCCCGACGGCGTCGTCACCGTCTGCGAGGCGAGATCGACATCCAGCTTGTAGCCCTCGCTTGCCGCGCACTCCGCGAACAGGCGATCGACGATCTCCGCCGGCGCGACGATCGGCAGCAGCCCGTTCTTGAAGCTGTTCGAAAAGAAGATGTCGGCGAACGACGGCGCGATCATCACGCGGAAGCCGTAGTTCTCGATCGCCCACGGCGCATGCTCGCGGCTCGAACCGCAGCCGAAGTTGTCGCGCGCGAGCAGGATTTCGGCGCCCTGGTAGCGCGGCTGGTTGAGCACGAAGTCCGGGTTCTTCGGACGGTTCGTGCAGTCCATGCCGGGCTCGCCGTAGTTGGTGTAGCGCCATTCGTCGAAGAGATAAGGGCCGAAGCCGCTGCGCTTGATCGACTTGAGGAACTGCTTGGGGATGATCGCGTCGGTATCGACGTTGGCACGATCGAGCGGGCAGACGAGACCGTTGAGTCGGGTGAAGGGTTTCATGCGCTGTTCTCCTCTCAGGCGTGACAGGCGTCGCTGCGGACGTCCACGAAATGGCCGGCGATGGCGGCCGCGGCGGCCATCGCCGGGCTGACCAGGTGGGTGCGCCCGCCGGGTCCCTGGCGGCCCTCGAAGTTGCGGTTGGAGGTCGAGGCGCAGCGCTCGCCCGGCGACAGGCGGTCGGCGTTCATCGCCAGGCACATCGAACAGCCCGGCTGGCGCCACTCGAAGCCGGCCGCGGTGAAGATCCGGTCCAGCCCCTCGGCCTCGGCCTGGCGCTTGACGATGCCCGAGCCCGGCACGACCAGCGCCAGCTTGACGTTGCCGGCCACCTGCCGGCCCTTGACCACCGCCGCCGCGGCGCGCAGGTCCTCGATGCGCGAGTTGGTGCAGGAGCCGATGAAGACCTTGTCGATCCTGATCTCGGTGATCGGCATGTCGGCTTCGAGCCCCATGTACTTGAGCGCGCGCTCGATGCCGGCGCGGCGCACCGGATCGCTTTCCCGCGCCGGGTTCGGCACCTTGCCGTCGACCGACGTGACCTGTTCGGGCGAAGTGCCCCAGGTGACCTGCGGCCGGATCTGCGCGGCGTCGAGCTCGATCACCGTGTCGAAGACCGCGTCGGGGTCCGACTTCAGCGTCTTCCAGTACGCGACGGCCTGCGTCCAGGCCTCGCCCTTGGGCGCGAACGGGCGGCCGTCGAGGTAGCGGATGGTGGTGTCGTCGACCGCCACCAGCCCGGCGCGCGCGCCGCCTTCGATCGCCAGGTTGCACAGCGTCATGCGCCCTTCCATCGACAGGCTCGCGACGGCGGTGCCGCCGAACTCGACGCAGTAGCCCGTGCCGCCGGCGGTGCCGATGCGGCCGATGATCGCCAGCGCCAGATCCTTGGCCGTGACGCCGGCGCCGAGTTGGCCGTCGACCCGGATCAGCATCGACTTCGACTTCTTCTGCACCAGCGTCTGCGTGGCCAGCACGTGCTCGACCTCGGAGGTGCCGATGCCGTGCGCCAGCGCGCCGAAGGCGCCGTGCGTCGCCGTGTGGCTGTCGCCGCAAACCACCGTCATGCCCGGCAGCGTGGCGCCGTTCTCCGGCGCGATCACGTGGATGATGCCCTGGTTGGCGTGCTTGAACGGGAAGTAGATCTGCGCGCCGAATTCCTGGATGTTGGCGTCCAGCGTCTCCACCTGCAGGCGCGACACCGGGTCCTCGATGCCCTTGTCCCAGTGGTCGGTCGGCGTGTTGTGGTCGGTCACCGCCACTACCGTGTCGCTGCGCCAGGCCTGCCGGCCGGCCAGGCGCAGGCCTTCGAACGCCTGCGGGCTGGTCACCTCGTGCACGAGGTGGCGGTCGATGTAGAGGAGACAGGTGCCGTCCGCTTCCTGGCGGACCACGTGGCTGTCCCACAGCTTGTCGTAAAGGGTCTTGCCGGCCATCTATGCTCTCCTTGCGAAAACGCCCGTCCGGGAAGGAATGTGGCGAGTGGCGCGATCTTAATCGCCGCGCTATACCCTGACAAGACGAGTATTTATACTGGTATCCAAACTAACACGTTGCGGGAAAAGCCCCATGAAAAACGACCCGGCCAGCGCCCGCCGCAAGGAGCTCGCGGCCTTCCTGAACGCCATCCGCAGCCGCAGCCAGCCGGCCGATTTCGGCTTCCCGGCGGGCGTCCGCCGGCGTACCGCCGGCCTGCGCCGCGAGGAGATGGCCCAGCTCGTCGGCATCA
Organism: Propionivibrio sp.; assembly: GCF_047602565.1. Classification (GTDB taxonomy): domain Bacteria; phylum Pseudomonadota; class Gammaproteobacteria; order Burkholderiales; family Rhodocyclaceae; genus Propionivibrio. Next base: position 4,499,188 of record NZ_JASGGX010000001.1, on the reverse strand, counting down.
GCACGACGTGGTACACCTGGATCGAACAGGGACGCGAGGTGAACATCTCGGCCGAGGCGCTCGACCGGCTGGCCGGCAGCCTGCGCCTGACGCGCGGCGAGCGCGCCTACCTGTTCGAGATCGCCGACCGCCGCGACCCGCTCGGCAACCTGTCCGAAAGCGACGACGTGCCGCCGCCGCTGATCGAACTGCTGGACGACGTCGGCGTGCCGGCCTACCTGATGGGGCGCTACTGGGACATGCTCGGCTGGAACGCCGCGGCCGCCGAGCTGTTCACCGGCTGGCTCGACGTGCCGCGCGACAGTGGCGAGCCGCCGCCGAACCTCTTGCGCTTCGTCTTCCTCGAAGCGCGCGCGCGCACTTTCCTGGTCGACTGGGAAGTGCGCGCCCGCCGCATCGCCGCCGAGTTCCGCGCCGACTGCCGCAACAGCCTGGACGACCCGGCGCTGATCCGCCTGGTCGACGACCTCGCCGCGGCGAGCGCCGATTTCGCCCGTTTCTGGAAACAGCACGACGTGCTGGAACGCCAGGGCGGCGAACGCCGCTTCCAGCATCCGCGGCGCGGGGAAATCCGCTACCAGCAGTCCACGCTGCGGCCGGACGAGCACGAGCACCTGAAATTCGTGATGCTCAGGCCGGCGTAGCCGCGCGCAGCCAGACCAGCGACGCCATGCGCCCGGTCTGCCCGTCGCGCCGGTAGGAAAAGAAGCGCTCGCCGTCGCTGACCGTGCACAGCCCGCCGCCGGAGACGCGCATGACGCCCTGCCCGGCCAGGCGCTGCCGGGCGAGCAGGTAGATGTCGGCCAGCCACTTGCCGCCGGGCGCGGGCCGGAACGCCGCGGCGGCCTGCGGAGCGCGGCGCACGAAAGCCTCGCGCACCTCGCCGCCGACCTCGAAGGCCGCCGCACCGATGGCCGGGCCGAGCCAGGCCATCAGCGTTTCGCCGGGCACGCCCATGGCCGCGACCGTCGCCTCCAGCACTCCGTCGAGCAGCCCGCGCCAGCCCGCGTGCGCGGCGGCGACGACCGTGCCGGCATCGTCGCAGAAGAGGACGGGCAGGCAGTCCGCCGTCATCACCGCGCAGGCCACGCCCGGACGGCGCGCAAACGCGGCGTCGGCTTCGGGGGGATGGCCACCGTCCATCTCCGCCGCGTCGACCGCCCGCACGCCGTGCACCTGATTCAGCCATACCGGCCGCGCGCCGGTCCGCCGGCCGACGGCGTCCCGGTTGGCGGCCACCGCCGCCGGGTCGTCGCCGACGTGGGCGCCGAGATTGAGGCTGGCGAAGGCGCCGCCGCTGACACCGCCGAATCGGGTCGTGGACAGGCTGCCGACCCGCGCCGGCGCCGGCCAGTCGGGGACGATCCACCGCGCGCTAGTCAAGATCGTCATCGTCGTCTTCGCCGTCGTCGCCGTAGGCGTAGATGATCTCGGGGCCGTCGGCGAACTCCTCGTCCCAGTCCTCGTCCTCCGCCGCCGCGCGGGCCTCGAAAGCCAGCATGCGGGCGGTGGCGACCAGTTCGTCCAGGTCCTCCGGCAGCTCGGATTTCCACAGCATCGATTTTCCCGTCACCGGGTGCACCAGCCCCAGCCGCCGCGCGTGCAGCGCCTGACGGTGGAACGCCGGCCCGGCCGGCACCCGGCTGGCGCCGCCGCCGTAGACCGGATCGCCGACCAGCGGATGCCCGATCGAGGCGAGATGCACGCGGATCTGGTGCGTCCGCCCGGTCTCCAGCGCGCATTCGACCAGCGTGCAATCGACGAAGCGTTCGACCACGCGGTAATGCGTGCGCGCCGGCTTGCCGCTGCCGACCACCGCCATCTTCGTGCGCTGCGTGGGATGGCGCCCGATCGGCGCGTCGACCGTGCCGCCGCGTTCGATGACGCCGCGCGCCAGCGCGTAGTAGTAGCGCTTGACGGTGCGCGCCTGCAGCTGGCGCACGAGATCGGTCTGCGCGGGGAGCGTGCGGGCGACGACCATCAGCCCGCTGGTGTCCTTGTCGAGCCGGTGCACGATGCCGGCGCGCGGCACCCGCTCCAGCGCCGGGTCGTGGTGCAGCAGGGCGTTCTGCAGCGTGCCGCTCCAGTTGCCGCTGCCCGGATGCACGACCAGGCCGGCCGGCTTGTCGATGACGATGATCGCCGCGTCCTCGTACACCACGTCCAGGGCGATCGCCTCCGGCCGCGCGGACAGCGCCCGCTCGTCCGGCGCCTCGTCCAGTTCGACGAGTTCGCCGCCCCACAGCTTGTGTTTCGGCTCGCGGACGACGTCGCCGTCGATGCGCACCCGTCCGTCGCGCACCCAGCCCTGCAGCCGGCTGCGCGAATGCTGCGGCCAGAGCTTCGCCAGCCCCAGGTCGAGCCGCACACCGCCGTCATCGGCCGGCACGCGCAAAGCCCGGGGAACGTTTGCGCTATAATCGGCGCGCTCTTCGCCTTGCTCTCGCACAACGCTTCGGCCGACGCCGGTCTTTTTATCTGGAACGTTCATCATGCGTAGTTTAGCGGTAATCGCAGCCCTTTTTCTCGCCACGCTCCTCGCCGGCTGCGGGCTGCTGCCCGAGGTCAAGGACGAGACCCTGGGCTGGTCGGCCAACAAGCTGTATACCGAAGCGAAGCAGGCGCTCAACGAAAACAGCTACGACAGCGCCATCAAGTACTACGAAAAACTCGAATCGCGCTTCCCCTACGGCCGCTTCGCCCAGCAGGCGCAGATCGACCTGGCCTACGCCTACTGGAAGTCCGGCGAGAAGGAATCCGCCCTCGCCGCCTGCGAACGCTTCATCAAGCTGCACCCGAACCATCCGAACGTCGACTACGTGTACTACCTGCGCGGGCTGATCAACTTCAACGAAGACCTGGGCCTGATGGGCTACGTCAGCCAGCAGGACATGACCGAGCGCGATCCCAAGGGCGCGCGCGAATCGTTCGACGCCTTCCGCGAACTGACCAACCGCTTTCCGGACAGCAAGTACACGCCGGACGCCTCGCTGCGCATGACCTACCTGGTCAATGCGCTGGCCCAGCTCGAAGTGCACGTCGCCCGCTATTACATGAAGCGCGGCGCCTACGTGGCGGCCATCAACCGCGCCCAGTTCGCGGTGAAATCGTATCCGGACGTGCCCGCCACCGAAGAAGCCCTGTTCATCATCGTCAAGGCCTACGACCAGCTGGGCATGAACGACCTGCGCGACGACGCCGAGCGCGTCATGCGCAAGAATTTCCCGAACAGCGTTTATTACACGCGCGGCCTGGATCGTCCGGAGCCGTGGTGGAAACTCTGGTAATCCCGCGCCGGTCGCCGGCGCGGCGCGCCGACCGGCAAGCCGTCTAGCGCGGACCGCGCGGACCGCCCGGGCGGCCGCCGCCCCAACCGCCGCCCCAACCGCCGCCGCGCGGCCGCCAGCCGGGTCCGTCCCGATCCCAGCGCGGCCCGCCCCACGCCGGGCCGCGATGCGGCGCGTCCCAGCGCCCCGGTACCCACACGCGTCGGCTGCCGTACCAGTTCCAATACCCGCCGATCCAGACTTGGCCGGCGACCGGCGGCGGTCCGGGATATGCGACGCCCAGCGGCGGCGCCACCATGACGGGTTCGCCGTAATACGGGTCGGCCGACGGGTAGGGAGCCACGACGCAGCCGGAAAGAAGGGCGGCCGCCAGCACGGCCCCCACAGCGCAAAGTTGTTTCATCAGCGCCCTCCTCGGTCGAAACGGATACAAGAACAGTAACGCGCCGCCCCCCGCAGGGTCGACCCGCGGCGGGAAGCGTTACGAATTCTTACAAGCGCCGGCAAAGGCGGTGCGGCGAAGGCAATGCGGCTATACTTCGCAAAAATCGAAGAATGGAGGTCGGCGACGGACGCCCAGGCAGCCGCGCGCAAGACCACGATCACGCCAGGAGGGGAAAGCATGGCCGAGCTCAACTACAAGCACTTGCGCTACTTCTGGATGGTCGCCAAGACGGGCAGCATCGCGCGCGCCTCCGAAGAGCTGCACCTGACGCCGCAGTCGATCAGCGGGCAACTGACGGAGTTCGAAACGCGGCTCGGCATCGACCTCTTTTTCCGCTCCGGGCGCAATCTTGAACTGACCGACGCGGGCCGGCGGATTCTCGGCATGGCGGAGCAGATCTTCACCATCGGCGACCAGATCGTCGAGGAACTGAGCAGCAACCGGGGCCGCAACATCATTCCCCTGCGCCTCGGCATCGCCGACTCGGTCTCCAAATCGATGGCCTACCGGCTGATCGAACCGGCGCTCGAGCTCGAAGACGGCATCCGCCTGATCTGCCACGAGGGCCTGCTGGCCTCGCTGCTGGGCAACCTCGCCGTGCACCGGCTGGACATGATCATCGCCGACCGGCCGATGCCGGCCAACCTGAACGTGCGCGGCTACAGCCACCTGCTGGGCGAGAGCGGGCTGTGCGTGTTCGGCTCGCCCGCCTACGTGGACGGGCTTGCCGGCGATTTCCCCGGCTGCCTGGACAATGCGCGCTTCCTGCTGCCGGGCGCCGACGCCGCCATCCGGCCGAAGCTGAACCAGTGGTTCGACGCGCAGAATCTCAACCCCCACATCGTCGGCGAGTTCGACGACAGCGCCCTGGTCAAGGCCTTCGGCAGCGCCGGCGCCGGGCTGTTCGTCGGTCCTTCCGCGATCGCCGACAGCATCTGCGAGCAGTACAAGGTGGTGCAGATCGGCCGCATCGACACGGTCATCGAGCAGGTCTATGCGATCACCACCGAACGCAAGCTGACCAATCCGGCGATCGTCGAGATCAGCAAGTCCGCGCGGGAAGTGATCTTCAACAACGAGGCCAAGGCCGCGCTCTGAGCGTGGCGGACGCGCTCAGAAGGCGTTCGCCTGGAGGTAGTCGCTGCCGCCGCCGAGGTATTCGACGAGGTTGGTCACCGCGCGCAGCGCCTGCCGCTCGACGCTCTCGAAGGTGCGGCTGCCGATGTGCGGCGTGACCAGGATCGAATCGATGCTCTGGAACGGATGGCCGGGCCGCATCGGCTCCTCGTCGACCACGTCCGTGCCGTAGCCGGCCAGCTGGCCGCTACGGCAGGCCTCCGCCACGTCGTCCTCGACCACCAGCCCGCCGCGCGCCGTGTTGATGAGGTAGGCGCCGCGCTTCATGGTGGCCAGCGTGCGCGCGTTGATCAGGCCGCGGTTGGCGTCGGTCAGGTTCATATGCAGCGTGACCACGTCGGCCAGCGGCAGCACGCCCTCGGCCGTCGCCACGCGCTCGACGCCGTATTCCGCCGCGAACGCCTCCGGCCAGTACACGTCGAATGCCACGCAGCGCATGCCGAACGCCCTGGCGCGCCGTACCACTTCCTGCCCGATGCGCCCCAGCCCGAGCACGCCGAGCGTCTTGCCCATCAGCTCGTGGCCGGTGTGCCGGACCCATTTGCCGCTCTTGACGGCGCTGGCATGCACCCAGAATTCCTTGGCCAGGCCGATCATCAGCCCGAACGCATGCTCGGCGACCGTGGTGTGGTTCACGCCCGGCGTGAACAGCACGGGAATGCGCTTGGCCGTGGCGTGCGCGACGTCGATCGAATCGAGGCCGATGCCGTACTTGGCGATCACCCGCAGCCGCGGCCCGGCGGCGTCGATCACCCGCGCGCTGATGCGGTCGTCGCCGTTGAGGAAGGCATCGAAGCCGCCGTGCTGCCCGATCAGCGCGACCATCTGGGCCTCGCTCAGCGGCCCGCGCGCACGCACGACGTCGAAACCGCTGCGTTCGAGCAGCGCGTGATGCGCGCCCGGCGTGTCCTGGAAGCTGGTGGTGGTCAGCAGCACTTTCATGGGTTCGCTCCGTTTCGGTTCGCCGCGCGGGGAAATCCGGCCGGCGGGGCGAACCGGCCGCCCCGCCGGGGCCTGCTAGACGTTATACGTGCCGGAGGCGGTGGTGCCGCCCTTGCCGGTCCAGTTGGTGTGGAAGAACTCGCCGCGCGGCCGGTCGATCCGTTCGTAGGTGTGCGCCCCGAAGTAGTCCCGCTGTGCCTGCAGCAGGTTCGCCGGCAGCACCGCGCTGCGGTACTGGTCGAAGAACGCCAGCGCCGTGCTGAATGCCGGCACCGGGATGCCTTTCAGCGCCGCCGTCGCCACCACTTCCCGCCACCCCGCCTGCGCCTTGTCGATCTCGCCCATGAAATAGTCGTCGAGCAGCAGGTTGGACAACTCCGCATTCCGGTCGAACGCGGCTTTGATCTGGCCCAGGAAGCGCGAGCGGATGATGCACCCGCCCCGCCACATCAGCGCGATCCCGCCGTAGTTGAGGTGCCAGCCGTATTCCTTGGCCGCCGCCCGCATCAGCATGTAGCCCTGCGCGTAGCTGACGATCTTGGAGGCGTACAGCGCGCTCTTGATGGCGGCGATGAAGGCCTGCTTCTTCACCGGGTCGGCGGCGATCTCGGTCAAGGCCGGCGCCGGGCCAGTAAGCTTGGCCGCGGCCTGCACGCGCTCTTCCTTCAACGCCGAGACGCAGCGCGCATAGACGGCTTCGGCCATCAGGGTGATCGGGATGCCGAGCTCCTGCGAGTTGATCACCGTCCATTTGCCGGTGCCTTTCTGGCCGGCGGTGTCGAGGATCTTGTCCACCAGCGGCTGGCCGTCTTCATCCTGCTTGGCCAGGATGTCGCGGGTGATTTCGATGAGGTAGCTGTCGAGCTCGCCGGCGTTCCAGTCCTTGAACACTGCATGCATCTCGCCGGCGCTCAGGCCGAGCCCGGTCTTCATGATGTTGTAGGCTTCGCAGATGAGCTGCATGTCGCCGTATTCGATGCCGTTGTGCACCATCTTGACGTAGTGCCCGGCACCCATCTCGCCGACCCATTCGCAGCACGGGACGTTGCCTTCGACCTTGGCCGAGACGGCCTGGAAGATGTCTTTGACGAACGGCCACGCCGCCGGCGAGCCGCCGGGCATGATGCTCGGGCCGTGGCGGGCGCCTTCCTCGCCACCGGACACGCCGGTGCCGATGTACAGCAGGCCCTTGCTTTCGACGTACTTCTGCCGGCGGTTGGTGTCGTCGAACAGCGAGTTGCCGCCGTCGATGATGATGTCGCCCGCTTCCAGGTGCGGAATGAGCTGCTCGATGAAGTCGTCAACCGGCTTACCGGCCTTGACCAGCATCATCACCCGCCGCGGCTTCTTGAGCTGGGCCACCATCTCGGCGATGGAGTGCGCGCCGAGCACCTTGGTCCCCTTGGCTTCGTTGGCCAGGAACTGGTCCACCTTGTCGGTCGAGCGGTTGTACGCGACCACCGTGAAGCCGTGATCGTCCATGTTCAGAATCAGGTTCTGCCCCATCACGGCCAGGCCGATCAGGGCTATGTCTGCTCGAGGGTCCATCGCATTCTCCATGAGTGATCCGGGGTTTTCGGACCCGCTATTCTAATCCGGGCCGCTGCCGCCGAAACCCCGCCGGAGCGAAGCAACCGGTGGCCTTTCGCGCCTTGCGGCGCGCCGCCGCCGGGAGCACGTCGCCGAGGTCCCGAAGACGCCGGCGGGCGGACTGCCGCCGCCCCGGCCGGCGCACGACTGCCTACTTCTTGCCCAGCGAGGCGTTGATCTTCTTGAGCCACGCATCGCCGTTCTTCTCGACGAACTGCTGCTCGATGACCGGCCGCATCTTCTCGCGGAACGGCTTCGGATCGACCTCGTTGACCGCGACGCCTTTCTGCTTCATCTCCTCAAGGAACTTGGCGGCGTTGTCGTTCGAGAACTTGCGCATCGCCACCGCGCCCGCATACGACGCCTTCAGCAGGATGTCCTGGTCCGCCTTCGGCAGCGCCTTGAACTTCTTCAGGTTCATCACCTGGATCAGCGGGCCGTACATGTGCTTGGTCAGGGACAGGTATTTCTGCACTTCATAGAACTTGCCCGAGTAGATCGGGGCGATCGGGTGTTCCTGGCCGTCGATCTCCCCGCTCTTGAGCTTGCCGTAGATTTCCCCGAATGGCAGCGGCGTGGGCTCGGTCCCCAGGTGCTTCCACAGCGTCACGTGCACTGGGTTGGCCGGCATCACGCGCATCTTGAGCCCGACCAGATCCTCCGGCTTGGTGATCGGGCGGACGTTGTTGGTCGTCGAGCGGATGCCGTTCTCCCAGAACGACAGCCCCTTCAGCCCGTGCGGTTCGAGCGTCGCCAGCATTTCCCGGCCGAACTTGCTGTCGAGCACCTTGTAGGCTTGCTCGACCGAATCGAACAGGTAGGGGATGTCGAACACGTTGAGCCGCCCTTCCATGGACGAGAACATGCCGGCGCCGCCCTGGAACACGTCCAGCTCCCCTTTCCTGACCATTTCGATCATCTGCGGCCCGGTGCCCAGCTGCTGGTCGGGGAACAGCTCGATCTGAATCCGCCCCTTGGACATGTCGCTCGCCACGCGCGCCATTTCCTTGGCGCCGACGCCCTGCGCGCTGTCGAGCGAGACCTCGAAGCCCAGGCGCAGCGTGGTCTTTTTCTCCTTCGCCGCGGCGTGCGCCGTGAAGCACGTCGCCAGCGCGAGCACGGACGCCAATCCTGCCAACATCGATTTCATGCGACCCTCCTTGAATGTTTGAGACTGCTGCTTAGAAAAACCACCGCAGGGGCACCAGCACCAGCGACGGGAAAAGGGTCAGCAGGGCCAGCACGACCAGTTCGGCGACCATGAAAGGGACGACGCCGACGATGACCTCGTCCATCTTGACCTTGGCCACGCCGCAGATGACGTTGAGCGTGGTCCCGACCGGCGGCGTGATCAGGCCGATGGCATTGTTCATCACGAAGATGACGCCGAAGTAGACCGGATCGATGCCGGCCTGCCTGATGACGGGAATCAGCACCGGCGTGAGGATCAGGATCGTCGGCGTCATGTCCATGGCCGTGCCGATGACGACGATCAGAATCATGATGACGACCATCAGCAGGATCTGATTGTCCATGAACGGTTCCAGCATCTCCGCCAGTTGGCCCGGCAGGTCGGCCACGGTGATCAGCCAGGCGGAAACCATCGCCGCGCCGGCCAGCAGCATGACCACCGCGGTGATCTTGCCGGCATTGAGCATCAGGCCGTAGAGATCGGAGAACTTGATTTCCTTGTAGACCACCATGCCGACGAAGAGCGCATAGACGGCGGCGACGACGGCGGCTTCGGTCGGCGTGAACACGCCCATCTTCAGGCCGACGATGATGATCAGCGGCATCATCAGCGCCCATACGCCGTCGACCAGCGCCTTCTTGACTTCGGCCAGGCTCGCGCGCGGACTCGCCTGCAAGTCGTCCTTGCGGATCACCCAGAGCCAGGCCAGCAGGATGCTGATGCCCATCATGACGCCCGGCACGATGCCGGCCATGAACAGCTTGGTGATCGACACCTGGGCGATGACGCCGTACATGATCAGGGCGATGCTCGGCGGCAGCACCGGCGCGATGATGCCGCCGGAGGCGATCAGGCCGGCCGAGCGCGGTATGCTGTAGCCGGCCTGGCGCATCATCGGGATGAGCAGCACGCCGATCGCCGCCGTGTCGGCGGCGGCCGATCCGGACAGGCTGGCCATGATCACCGAGGCCAGGACGGCGACGTAGCCGAGGCCGCCGCGAATGTGTCCGACCAGCGCCATGGCCAGATTGACGATGCGCCGCGACAGGCCGCCGGCGTTCATCAGTTCGCCGGCCAGCATGAAGAACGGCACCGCCATCAGCACGAAATTGTCGGCGCCGTCGATGGTGTTCTGGGCGATCAGCTGCGCGTCGAACATGTCCATGTGCAGCATCAGCGCCACGCCGCAGACCATCAGGGCAAAGGCGATCGGCATGCCCAGCGCCATGGCCCCGAGCAGCGAGGCCAGAAATACGGTAACTACCATGTCTGTTTCCCCTCGCTCAGTGTCCGGTGCGCGGGTCCGCGCCCTTGCCGTCGCCTTCGAGTTCTTCGGACTCGACGGTCTGGATCAATTCGGCGTCGCTGGCCTTGCCGGTCAGGACGCGCCAGGTGTTGCCAATGATGATGATGCCGATGCCGATGCTCATGAACAGGCCGGTGCCGTAGTGGAAGGCCATCGGGATGCCGGTCGCCGGCTTGAGCGTGCCCCAGCCGACCACCGTCTGGCGCCAGCTGCCGACCAGAAACAGGTAGCAGACCCAGAGCATCAGCGCGTTGCTGAGCAGGACGAAGAGGATCTTGCCGCCGCGCGGCAGGCGGGCGAGCAGTGAATCGACGCCAAGGTGGGCCCGCTCGCGCATGGCGATGACCGAGCCGACGAAAATCAGCCACAGGAAACAGAAGCGGGCCAGTTCTTCGGACACGGTGATGCCCGAATTGAATATGTAGCGGAGAACGACGTTGCCGAACACCATGATGACCATCAGGGTCATGGCCACGACGATGACCATGTCCATGGCATGGCTAATGAATTTGTCAAACGACTTCATGACTGCTCCGTGGAATGCGTGGATCAGACCTCTATCCCGCGCATCGCCGGACCTGCCGGCGAACGCGCACCCGCCGCATGGCCGGCCGGCTCAGGCGGCGCCCCCCGCTGCGGCGATAGCGACACGGAAAGCGGAGCGGCGCACGGCCGCCCCGCTGTCCGTTCAGCCAGGGATTACTTCAGGTTCTTGGTTTTTTCGAGTTCGGCGTAGAACGCCTTGACCAGTTCCGGATCAAGCTGCGCGGCGTACTTGTCGGTCACCGGCTTGACGGCATCGCGCATGCGCGCCAGCTCGGCCGGGGCGACCTCGTTCAGCTGCATGCCGTGCTCGGTCATCACCTTGCGCGACTTCTCGGTCATCGCCCGCGCGGCCTTGCGCTGCACGTCGCGCGCCTCGACGGCGGCCTCTTCGAAGATCTTCTTCTCGTCATTCGACAGCGAATCCCAGAACTTCTTGCCGACCATCAGCATCTGCGGGTTGTAGATGTGGCGCGTGGCGCTGAAGTACTTCTGCACTTCGTAGAACTTGCTCGCGTCGACCGTCGTTTCCGGGTTCTCCTGGCCGTCAACCGTCTTCGTCTCCATGGCCGAATACAGTTCGGGGAACGGCATCGGCACGGCGTTGGCGCCCAGCGTGTTGAGCATGTCGACGTACAGCGGGTTGAGGATGGTACGGATCTTCAGGCCCTTGATGTCCTCGAGCTTGTTGATCGGGCGCTTGCTGTTGCTGATGCTGCGATAGCCCTGCTCCATGAAGCCCAGGCCCACCCAGCCCTTGGCCGGCATGTAGTCCATCAGCTTCTTGCCGAACGGACCGTCGAGCACGGCGTCGGCCTGCACGGTGTTGGCGAACGAGAACGGAAAGTCGAGCACGACGAATTCCTTGATCGTGCCGACCAGCTGCGCCGGCGACATCATCGAGATTTCCACCGTGCCGCCCTGCATCGCCGCGGCCACCTGCTGCTCGCCGCCGAGCGTGCCGTTCGGGAAGACCTTGATCTTGATCTTGCCGCCGCTCTTCTTGTCGACGACCTCGACCAGCTTCTGCGCGCCCAGCCCCTGCGGGTGGTCGATCGCGTTCACGATCGGGAACTTGACGTTGCGTTCCTTGATGTCGGCGGCGGACGCCGGCGCGGCGGCGAACAGCACGGCAACGGCCAGGGCCACGGGGGACAGTATCTTTTTCACGGTTGCTCCTCCTCTTTGATCGAATAATGATTCCACCGGATTCGGCGTGCGCGGAAGACTGACACATCACCTGGCGAGGGGCAAAAAAACGGGGGAGTAAAACTACTCAGGCCGGTGAAAAAGCGATTCGATTCACTCTGGAGAGGCCGGAGAAAAGCAAAAAAAACCGTGGTTAAAAACGATTCTTCTCCGTGCCCTCCGTGATTGTCCGCCTCTCCACCGCGTCGCCCAGCCGCTGCAGCAGCGCGGCCAGTTCGCAGATGAAGCCGGCCATGTCGGCATCCGTTTCCGAGCCTTCGCGAAAGCGCTGCTGCAGTTCGACGCAGCGCTGCTGCAGGGCGTTGGCGCCCAGCATGCCGAGGACGGACTTGGCGGAATGGATGGTTTCGGCCATGGTGCGGCGATCGCCCTCGCGCAATGCGTTTTCGAGCGTGGGGAGCATGCCCGAGCGCTCGCCCGCGACGCGGCGGACCAGTTGCGCGTAAAGGTCCCGGCGGCCGAGCAGGCGGGAAATCGCCGTTTCGGCGTCGATGCCCGGAATGCTGGCGACCCGGGCCAGCAGTTCGTCCTCTCCCGCGCCGCCGCCGTTTTTGCCGTCTCCTCCCGGCGCGGCGGCCGGCGATTCGGGCGCCGGCGCGGCGTTCCGGCGGCAATAGCGGGCCAGCGCGGCGAACAGGCGCTCGGGCTGGATGGGCTTGGCGACGTAGGCGTCCATGCCCGCCGCCAGGCAGCGTTCGAGGTCGCCGGCCAGGGCGTTGGCGGTCAGCGCCACGATCGGCAGCTGCGCGAAGCGGGGATTCTTCCTGATCTGCGCGGTGGCTTCGAAACCGTCCATGTTCGGCGTGTGGATGTCCATCAGCACCAGGTCGAAGGCGCGGGTTTCGAGCATCCGCACGCCCTGCGCGCCGTCGCCGGCGACGGTGACCTGCGCGCCGACCATCTCCAGCAGCCCCTGCACGACTTCCTGGTTGATCGGATTGTCCTCGACCAGCAGGATGGAATGGCCGTGCAGGCTCCATCCGGCTGCCATGGCGGCCGGCTCGTCCCCGTGCCGCGGGCGGCCGGACCGTTCGAACGGGGCGGCGAACGCGCCGCCGTCGTCCGCGACGGCGCCGAGCGGCAGGGCGAGTTCCAGCCAGAACACGCTGCCCTGCCCCGGACGCGAGCCGACGCCGACCGTGCCGTCCATCAATTCGGCGAGATTCCGGCTGATCGCCAGGCCCAGCCCGGAGCCTTCGAACTGCCGGGACATCGAGCTGTCGAGCTGCTGGAAGGGGAGGAACAGCAGCGGCAGCTTGTCCTCGGCGATGCCGATGCCGGTGTCCTCGACCTCGCAGCGCAGCCGGACCCGTTCACCGTCGCGCCCGCGCTCGACCGCCCGCAGGACGATCTCGCCGCGCTCGGTGAATTTCACGGCGTTGTTGGCGAAGTTGATCAGCACCTGACTGATGCGCTTGGCATCGCCGACCAGACGGCGCGGCAACGCCGGGGCGATGTCGGTGCGCAGCGCCAGCCCCTTCGCGCCGGCCTGCCCGGAAACCTGAGAGACGACGTGGTCCAGCAGCGCTTCGAGCCGGAACTCGACGGCGGCGATGGCCAGCTTGCCCGCCTCGATCTTGGACAGGTCGAGGATGTCGTTGACGATGCCCAGCAGGTGCTCGCCGGACGAGCGGATGCGCCCGAGGTAGTGCCCGACGCGCGCGTCGGCGTTGGCGTGGACCGCCAGGTGGCTCATGCCGATGATGGCGTTGAGCGGGGTGCGGATCTCGTGGCTCATGTTGGCCAGGAAGTCGGCCTTGGCGCGGCTGGCCGTCTCGGCCATGTCGCGCGCTGCGGCCAGCTGCTCGGTGCGCTCGGCGACCTTGTTCTCCAGCGTCTGGGTCAGTTCCTCGAGATCGCGCTGGGTGCGGATCAGCTCGGAGATGTCGAGCGCCACGGCGCCCACGGCGACGATGGCGCCATCCTTTTCCTCCCGCACCGGGAAGCGCACGGTGTTGTAGATTTTTTCCCGGCCGTCAACCTCGCGCGTGGCGTAGTTGCGCAGGCTCGGCCGGCCGGTGCGCACCACCGCGTCGTGTTCCGCTTCGAGGTCCCGCGCTTCCGGCGGCGAGAACAGTTCGGCATCGGTTTTCCCGAGCACGTGGCCGGGCGGGAAATGAAAGCTGGCTTCGAACACCGGGTTGGCCATCAGGTAGCGGCCGTCGACGCTCTTCATGCTCATCCCCGCCGGCAGGTGGTCGCGGAACGCGGCCATCTGCTGCTCGCTGCGCGCCAGCGAGCGGCGCGAGCGCCAGTCGAGGAAAGTCAGCGCGACGATCAGGAGCGTACCCAGGGCGATCAGCGAGATCAGCGCGTGGCGCGCGAAATGGAGCGACCGGAAGGCCTCGCCCATGTCTTCTTCGACGATCAGGCCGAGCGCCGCGTCCTGCAGCCAGCGCCCGGCGCCGACCACCCGGCGCCCGCGATAGTCAGCGTAGCCTTCCATCAGCCCGGTCTCAAGCGAGTCGAATTCGAGCAGGCGCGCGACCACCCGCGTCAGCGGCTCCGTGCTCACCAGCGCGGGGTCGGCCAGTCCAGTGCCTTCCCGCCTCGGCATGACCCTGGCCTGGAGTTGGAAGAGGCTCCAGCCCGGCTCGGCCCCCTCGGGCGCGACCAGATTCCTTTCGAAACGGATCGGCGAGAGGATGTGCCCCTCCTGGTCGACGACGTAGGCCTCGCCGGTCATCCCCGGCCGGCCGTCGCGCAGCAAGCGGTACAGGCGCAGCAGCGGATTCTCGTGCAGGCAGAGGAAGCCCAGGCGGCGCCCGTCCCGGTCGACCGGCGCGCACGCGAACTGATAGGCGTAGGCCGACGGGTTTTCCACCATCAGCGTGACGAACGGGCGCGACGCGGAGATTGGGGGTGTCACCGCGCCGCCCAGCAGCAGCTCGGCGCGCAGCAGCGTTTCGCGCGTGGTCGGCAGCGGCAGTTGGCCGATGTAGGGCCGCGTGCCGGCCGTGACCACCCGCTTGCCGTCCGCCGAAATCAGCGAGTAGTCGTCGAAGCCGCGGCTTTGGTACAGCGGCGTGATCCAGGCCTGGAAGGCATCGTGGATCGAGGCGTCGTCCGGATTAGCGAGTAGCCGCCCGACCAGTTCCTTGTGGCGCGGCTCGTCGGCGATCTTGCGCGCCCGCGCGACCGAGTCCTGCTGCATCAGCGCGATGCCGCGCGCCATGCTTTCCAGGTTGCTGATCAGGTGGTCGGCGATGCTGCGCCGGTATTCCTTCTCGATGGCGCGCAGCACCGCCGTCCCCGCGGCGATGAGCACGATCACCGCCAGGCAGGCGAGCAGGATGCGGGGGCGGAAATCCCAGTGCGACAGTTTCACGGCACGGCCCGCCACCGGGGCCGCCGCATGCCGGACGGTTCAGGCATCGGCGCGCCCTCTCAGAGGAAGAGCCGGACCAGTTCGGCCACGGAATCGACGTGCAGCTTTTCCATCAGCCGGGCCCGGTGGTTTTCCACGGTGCGCACGCTGATGTCGAGCTCCTGCGCGATCCGGGGGCTGGACTTGCCCGCCGCGACGAGTTCGGCGATCAGCCGCTCCTTGCCGGTCAGCAGGGCCAGCCGGGCCTCGCGCGTGATCCGCGCCAGGTGTTCGGCATGCAGCTGCCGGCTGCGCTCCAGCGCGTTGCGCACCTTGGCGATCAGCAGGGCGCCGTCAACCGGCTTTTCGAGGAAATCGAACGCGCCCTTCTTGATCGCCTCCACCGCCTGCGGCACGTCGGCGTAGCCAGAAACCAGGATGATCGGCAGGTGGCTGCCCGTGTCGAGCAGGCGCTGCTGCACGTCGAGCCCGCCGATCTCCGGCATCCGCAGGTCGCAGACCAGGCATTCGCAGGGACCCGGACGGTAGCCGGCGAGAAACTCGCGCGCCGAGCTGAAGGTGCGGATCTCCGCGCCGATGCCCTGCAGCAGTTCCCGGAACATCCACAGCGCGATGTCATCGTCGTCGATGACATGGACGACGGCCCCGAACGGCGGCATCGCCACGCCTTGCCTGCCGGGCTGCGGATCGTCGCCGTGCGGGTTCATCGGCATGCCTCCGGGCCGGCGCGTTCAGGCCTCGTCGCCGGCTGCATCGAGCGACTCCAGCGCGCCGAGCCGGGCCTGCGCCTCGGCCGGCGGCAGCGCCTCGACGCCCTTGAGCCGGCGCTCGATCTGCCGGGTGCGCACGCCGGCGGACTCGATGCTCCTGGTCGCCAGTTCCAGCTTCTTGCGCGTCGATTCGAGCGCGTCGCCGAACTTGCCGAACTCGGTCTTCACCGCGCCGAGCACGGCCCACACCTCGGACGAACGCTTCTCGATGGCCAGCGTGCGGAAGCCCATCTGCAGGCTGTTGAGCAGCGCCGCCAGCGTCGTCGGCCCGGCCAGGCTGATCCGGCAGTCGCGCTGCAGCGCCTCGGCCAGCCCCGGACGGCGCAGTGCCTCGGCGTACAGGCCTTCGGTCGGCAGGTAAAGGATGGCGAAATCGGTGGTGTGCGGCGGCTCGACGTACTTGTCGCGGATCTTGCGCGCCTCGTCGCGCAGCCGCATTTCCAGCGCCTTGGCCGCGCCCTCCACGGCAACCGGATCGGCGCGCTCCTGCGCGTCGACCAGCCGCTGGTAGTCCTCCACCGGGAACTTGGCGTCGATCGGCAGCCAGACCGGCTGCTCGTGCGCCGCGCCGCCCTGCCCCGGCAGGCGGATGGCGAACTCGACGCGCTCGCCGCTGCCCGGGCGCGTGACCACGTTGGCGCCGTACTGCTCGGCGGTCAGCACCTGCTCCAGCAGCGCGGCGAGCTGCACTTCGCCCCAGGTGCCACGCGTCTTGACGTTGGTCAGCACCTTCTTGAGGTCGCCGACGCCGGCGGCCAGCGTCTGCATCTCGCCGAGCCCCTTGTGCACCAGTTCCAGGCGCTCGCTGACCAGCCGGAAGGAATCGCCCAGCCGCTGTTCGAGCGTGGCGTGCAGCTTCTCGTCGACGGTGCGGCGCATTTCCTCCAGCTTACCGGCGTTGTCGGCCTGGATGGCGGACAGGCGCGCCTCGACCGACTGGCGCAATTGCTCGAAACGCTGCTCGTTGCTCTGGGTCAGGCGCGCCAGCTGCTGCGCGAAGGCTTCGAGCTGCTGGCCCTGCAGCGCGGACAACTGCCCGACCTGGCCCGCCAGCGCCTTGGCCAGCCGGTCCAGCGCCTGCGCGTGTTCCTCGCGGTCGCCGCGCGCCGAGCCGGCGGCCTCCTGGCGGCCGCGCGCCATTTCCTCGCGCAGTTCGCGCTCGGTCCGCTCCAGGCCGCGTTCCAGGCTGTTTTCCAGGGCACGGAAACCGGGCTCCAGCGCCGCGGCATGGCCCGCCCAACGCCGCAGCAGGATGATTTGCAGCAGCAGCACCGCGACGCCGACCGCCAATGCGCCGTACAGCAGATAGTCCCCCAACGTGCCTCCCGTTTCCGTCATGCCAGCGTCACTTCAGCGAAAAGTCGGCGCGGCGGCCCGATTTCTTCTCGCCGTCCGTCGCCGCCCCGGCCGCGCCGACCTTGCTCGGCACCAGGAAGATCCGCTCGGCCGGCACCTCGTGCGCCACCAGCCAGTCGCGGACCGAGCGGGCGCGCCGGTCGCCGAGGTCCTTCAGGTCGTCCTCGTCGACCGCCGAGTTGGCCAGGATGAGCTTTTCCATCTCCTCCACCGGCAGGCTCTTCACCAGGCCGATCATGTTGCGCGGCTTCGGGAAGTTCTCGGCCTTGTAAACCCGTTCCAGCAGGCCGGCATATTCCTTGTCCGAAACCTCCACCGCCTCGGCGGCACCGCTCTCCACGTTGCGTTTGGTCATCTCCTCGCGCTTCAGCGCGCGGACCTTGCGGTCGATGCGCGCGCGCTTCAGGCCTTCGACGTCCTGCTCCGGATCGGCCCGGCCTTCGATCTCGAACTTGAGCGCGGGCCGGTCGATCAGCGCCTTGGCCAGGTTCTCCAGGCGCTTGACGGCGTCCGGCGTGAGCGCGGCGCGGCCCGCGTCGAACTCGACGTACGAAAGCTCCTCGCCGCCGCCGAACATCGAGCCGATCAGCGCGAACGGCGAGGTGACGGCCTTGGCGAGCAGATTGACGATCACCTTGACGATCAAGCCGCCGACGCTGAACTGCGGGTCGTTGAGCGAACCCGAGATCGGCAGGTTGATGTCGATCTCGCCGTTGCGGTTCTTGAGCAGCGAGACGGCCAGGCGCACCGGCAGCTTGGTCGCGTCGGGGCTGTCCACCGCGTCGCCGAAGGTCAGCTGGTCCAGGAAGACGCGGTTCTCGGCCTCCAGCAGATCGTTTTCTATCTTGTACTTGACGAAGACGGACAGCTTGCCCTTCTCGATGGCGTAGCCGGCGTACTTCCCGGAATACGCCGACAGCGAGGTCAGCTCGACGCCCTTCACGTCAGCCTGCAGGTCCAGCGAGGGCTTGGCCGCCAGGGGATTGACCCGGGCCGTGAGGTTGAGCGGCGCCACGTTGTCGTAGCTGCCGCGCAGCTCCACGTCCGCCTGGGTGCCCGCCTCGGACGACAGGCCGGTGACGCTGCCGCCGATCTCGCGCAGGTTGGCCGTGTAGTTGGGCTTAATGAAGTTGTCGGTGAAGCGGACGTTGCCACCCTGCAGCGTGATCTTGCCGATCTTGACCGGCAGCGCCGGCGCGCGCTCCGCGCTGGCCACCGGCGCGCTCGCCTTGCCGCCGGACGATGCCACGCCGGATGCGGCGGGCGCCTTGGCCGCCGCGTCGGGCACCACCGCCTGCGCGCCGTCCGTCCCGTCCTTGCGCACGATCTGCAGCAGATTGAGCTTGCCTTCCGGATTGACGATGACGCGCGCGAAGAAATCGGACAGCGCCACTTCGCCGATCGACACCGCCTCGGGCCCGAGGCGCACATCGACCTTGCCGAGATGCAGCGACTTCCAGCGCAGGAAATCGGCCGAATTGAGCTTGTCAACCGCCTGGAAGTCGCCGACCGTCGCCTGTCCCGCGAAGCCGCCCGAGACGCCGCCTGTCTGGCCGGACTGGCGCAGCTGCACGTTGCCGCCGACGGTCACCTGGCCGCGCGTGATATCGACGTTGAGCCTTTCGGAAAAGTAGGGCTGCAACGGCAGCAGTTCGACGGTCTTGGCGTTGACGTTCACCTCGGCGTCGAGCGGCGAGTGCTTGAATTTGCCGTCGAGCGCGATCTCGCCCTTGCGGTTGAGCCTGAACGCCGCCTTCAGCGCCGCCGCCTGCCCCGGCTCGTTCGACAGATCGGACAGCTCGAACTTCAGCCCTTCGACGGTCTGCACGGCCTTGGGCTTGACCGCTTCGTCCTCCAGACGGATGTCCACGTCCTCGCCGACGTACTTCGCCAGTTCCACCGTCCAGCGCGTCGCCGCGTCCGCGGCGGTTTCCTGGTGCGCCGCCTCCGCCAGCCGCTGGGCCGGCGGCTTGATCCACTCGATCTCGCCCCCGGCGGTGCGCCGGATCAGCGAGCGCGACCCCTTGAGCCGGACTTCGCCGATCCGTATCCGGTGCTTGGCCAGATCGAGCGTGCCTTGGGTGACGGCGAAGCGGTCCACCTGCAGCCACTCCTCGCCGTCGATCTTCCACGCGGCCTCGAAATCCGCCGCCTTCCCGCCGCTGCCGAGGTTCCGCAGACGCGCCTCGATGGCGCCGATCGTGGCCCGGAAGGCCCTGGGATGGGATTCGTCGAGCCAGTTCAGCACGCCGCCGGTCACCGCGGCCTCGCCGAGCGACCACTCGATCGGCGAGGCCGGAGAGGAGCCGGCGGGCTTGCCGGCCGCCGCGTTCTTCGGCAGCACTTCCAGCCAGTTGAACGTGCCGTCGCGGCCGGCCCGGGCGCCGATCACCGGCGCTGCGAGCGCCACCTTGTCGACCACGAAGCGGCCCGCCAGCAGATCCGCCGAACCGACGGCCACGTCGAGCCGCTTGAACGCCAGCAGGTCCGGCCCCGCCGCCTCGGCCACGCGCAGGTCCTTGACCGCCAACGTGCCCGACACCACCAGCTTGGGCGTTTCCCCCGGCGCCTGGTGGAAGGTGATGGCCAGGTCCGTGTCCAGCGCCCCGGACGCCAGCTTCACCGGCAGCTTCACCGGCACATAATCGAAGTACTTCGGCAACTGCACGTCATCGAGCGCCAGCTGGAATTCGCTCTCCCGCGATTCGGCGAACGGCTTGGCCTTGCCCTTGAGCTCGACGGGCGCGCCGTCGATGTTCGCCGAGAAGCTCGGCTCGACGAAGATATCCGTGGCATACGCCATGCTGGAGACGAAAGGCAGGGTCAGCGCGATGTCGCCGACGACGTGCTTTTCGCCGACCACGCGGTCGTCGAGTTCGAGCGTCCCCCCGGAAATCTGGATGTTGTTCAGCGAAAAGGCCGGCGTCGGCCCCTCCTCCTTCGGCTTGGCCATGAACTCGTCAACCAGGTCCGAAAAGTTGTAGCGGCCCTCCGGCAGGCGCACGACGTGGAACCTCGGATTGGTCAGCCGGATTTCCTTGATCACCGGCCCCCAGCGGAACAGCGAACTGGCCTGCAGGTTGAGGTACAGGCCGTCGAAGCCGGCGAAGGTCGCATCGCCCTCGCGCTCCTTGATCTCCAGCCCTTCCACCGTGAGCGACAGCGCGTACGGATTGATGCCGATGCTGCGGATGGCCACCGGCCGGTGCAGCGCCTCGCTCAACTGATTGACCGCGACGTGCCTGACGAGGGGAGGAAAGGCAAAAAAGCCCAGTACCCCGAACAGCACGAAAGCCGCGACGATCCACAGCCCGTACCGGCGGGTTTTGGGCGATCGGAGCGCCCGTTGAATTTCCGCTTTGTCGACTTTCATGGCACCCAGCCGCAGTCACACAGGGATGCCGAATTTATCACGATCGGGCATCCTCATCGACCTTGCCGCGCCCGTGGCAGGCCAGGCAGAGCCACCCCGCCAGCAGGCCGGCGCCGCCGACCGGGGCGAGCATGGCCAGGCTCTTGAACCCAGTCAGCGCGAAGGCATACAACGAACCGCAGAACACGACGGTGCCCGCGGCGAGCAGCCAGAAACTCGCCCGCGCCGCCGGCCGCGCCAGCGCGATGCACGCCAGCACCGCCGCATGCACCAGATGGTAAAGCGAGGCGGTATGCCAGGTTTCGGCCGTCGCCAACGCCGTCAAGGTTGGTTTCAGGGCATGCGCCCCGAACGCGCCGAGGGCGACCGCGGCGAAGCCGCAGACTCCGGCGACCGCCCGCATCGCCCTGCCGGCAGGCGCGGCGCGCCGTTCGCCGGAGTCCGTCACGGCCCCCGCCTCCGTCGTTCACGCACAATCGATGCCGCCGCCATTTCTTCCATCGTTTCCACCTCCGGGCCAGCACCTCCGCAAGTGCACGCCGAAAACGCGGAGGCATCTCTTCCTATCGTCATCGTGTTGCGAAAACACGGGTTCTTGCAGCGAACAGACAACATCTTGAGCATAAATCACTTACATCCGGGTCGCGGTTGAATTAGAATGGCAGACTTTGATTTGCCGCGTGGACAACGGGCGGCGCGCATGGCCCCACCCGTTTCGGCAATCCTAGTTTTTTTGTTCGGGTTTTTGCAACTTCATATCGCTGAACGATATCGCGCGCGGGAACCTGATTTTTACTGGGAGTAAAGATGACGACAGAAGGGAAGACAGAGAGAAGCCTGGAGGTATTGCGTGAGCTGCGTTCGCGCGCGGTACTGGGTGGAGGGCAGAAGCGGATTGACCAGCAGCACGAGCGCGGGAAGCTGACGGCGCGGGAGCGGCTGGGGCTGCTGCTGGACGACGGGTCGTTCCAGGAGTTCGGGGCGTTGGCGACGCACGAATTCAGCACCTTCGGGCTGGACAAGCAGCGCTTCCCGGGGGACGGCGTGGTCACCGGGTTCGGCAAGATCAACGGCCGGCGGGTGGCGGTGTTCTCGCAGGACTTCACGGTGATGGGCGGCTCGTTCTCGCACGTGCAGTCGCAGAAGATCTGCCGCATCCAGGACATGGCGCTCGAAGCCGGCATCCCGGTGATCGGCCTTGGCGACTCGGGCGGCGCGCGCATCCAGGAAGGCGTACGGAGCCTCGCCGCCTACGGCGAAGTGTTCGTGCGCAACGTGCTCGCCTCCGGCGTGGTGCCGCAGATCTCCCTGATCCTCGGCCCCTGCGCGGGCGGTGCCGTGTACTCCCCGGCGCTCACCGACTTCATCATCATGGCTGGACAGGGCTACATGTTCCTCACCGGCCCCGAAGTGATCAAGGCGGTGACCGGCGAACAGGTCACCGTCGAAGAACTCGGCGGCGCCGAAGTGCACACCGGCAAGAGCGGCGTCGCCCACCTCGACGCCGACACCGAGGAAGACGGCATCGCGCTGGTCAAGGCGCTGCTCGCCTACCTGCCGCAGAACAACAACGAAGAACCGCCGCAGCTCATCTCCGAAGACCCGGTCGGGCGCATGGACGAGACGCTCAACGGCCTGATCCCGGACGGCGACAACACCCCGTACGACATCCGCGACGCGATCAACGCCATCTTCGACGTCGAAAGCTTCCTCGAAATCCAGCCCAACTACGCCGCCAACGCCGTCATCGGCTTCGCGCGCATGGACGGCTACTCGGTCGGCATCGTCGCCAACCAGCCCTGCTACATGTCCGGCGCGCTCAACATCGACGCCTCCGACAAGATCGCCCGCTTCATTAGGCTGTGCGACGCCTTCAACGTGCCCATCGTCACCTTCATCGACTGCCCGGGCTTTTTGCCCGGCACCGGCCAGGAATACGGCGGGGTCATCCGGCACGGCGCCAAGATCATCTACGCCTACTGCGAAGCCACCGTGCCGAAGGTCTCCCTCGTCACGCGGAAAGCCATGGGCGGCGCCTACGTCGCCATGAGCTCGCGGCAGATGCGCACCGACGTCACCTTCGCCTGGCCGACCGGCCAGATCGCCGTGATGGGCGCCGAAGGCGCGGTGAACATCCTGTTCCGCGACGAGATCAAGAAAGCGGCGGACCCCAAGGCGCGCGAACAGGAACTGCTCGCCGAATACCGCGAACGCTTCTTCAACCCCTACCGGGCGGCCGACGTCGGCCAGATCGACGAAGTCATCGAACCGCGCGAAACGCGGCCGCGGCTCGCGCGTGCGCTGGAAATCCTGCGCACCAAGGTGCAGCAGAACCCGTCCAAGAAACACGGCCTGTCGCCGGTCTGAGTAGAAAGGGACCGGACATGATTGATCAACCCAAAACGACAGAGACGAGGTTGCCATGGAACACCTAGGATGGGGCTTGGAAATGACGGTGCTCGGCATGGGGCTGGTGTTTGCCCTGCTGGCCCTGCTCTGGCTGCTGCTGACGATCGTCTTGAAGCTGGACAAGGAAGACGAGCCGGAAGAAGAGATCAGCCCGCAGGAAGCCACGGTCGAAGCCGAACGCATCGCCGCGATCGCCGACGACGCCGTGGGGGCGCAGACGCCCGAACGGCCGACGGTGAACGGTATGCCGGCCGACCTGGTGGCGGCGATCCTGGTGGCCACCCACACCCACCGCAAGAGCATGCGGCGCCAGGCGGCGCCGCTGGTGCGCACCGTCTGGCCGGGGAGCCAGATCTTCGCCAGCCGCTGGCTGGCCACGGGCCGTGCGCGGCAAACCAACAACTGGCAGCCAAGAGGAAGATAATGCGACGCTATACCTTGAACATCAGTGACCGTGAATTCGTCGTCAACGTGCAGGAAATCGACGCCGACAACTTCGAAGTCGTGGTCGGGGACGACACCTACCAGGTCAGCCTGACCGGCGACGAAAGCCTCAACGGCGCCGTCATCGCGCCGGGGCTGACGCCCAATGCCGCGCCGGCGGCGGCGCCGCGCAAGGCTGCCGCGCCGCGGCCGGCGGCCGCCCCGGCGGCGGCCAGCGCCCCGGCAGCGGCGTCCGCCGCCCCGGCCCCGGCCCGCAAGCCGGCGGGCGGCGGCGGCAAGGGCACCCAGACCGCGCCGATGCCCGGCGTGATCCTCGAAGTCAACGTCAAGGCCGGCGACGTGGTCACCCGCGGCCAGCAGGTGGCCATTCTCGACGCGATGAAGATGCACAACATGATCGGCGCCGCGCAGGCCGGCACCATTGCCGACGTCTATGTGGCCGCCGGACAGTCCGTGGACCATGGCACGCCGCTCCTCAAGTTCAAGGAGGAGTGAGCCATGATCGATCAAGAAACGATCGGCCTGTTGATGAAGGGGATCAACGGCGTCACCTGGCAGTCGGTGGTGATGATCCTGGTTTCCTTCGTGCTGTTCTACCTCGCCATCGTCAAGGACTACGAGCCGCTCCTGCTGCTGCCGATCGGCGCCGGCTGCCTGTTGGCCAACCTGCCGCTGTCGCCGCTGATGGACGAGCACGGGATGCTCAAGATCCTGTACGAAGTGGGGGTCGAGAACGAGCTGTACCCGCTGCTCATCTTCGTCGGCATCGGCGCCTTGACCGACTTCGGGCCGCTCCTGGAGAACCCCAAGTTCGTGCTGCTCGGCGCGGCGGGGCAGTTCGGCATCTTCATGACGCTGATCCTGGCGCTCCTGCTCGGCTTCACGCAGAACGAAGCGGCCTCGATCGGGATCATCGGCGCGATCGACGGGCCGACCTCGATCTACGTGTCGGGGATTCTCGCCCCGCACATGCTCGGGCCCATCACGGTGGCGGCGTACAGCTACATGTCGCTGGTGCCGATCATCATGCCGCCGGTGATCTTCGCGCTGACGTCCAAGGAAGAACGGGCGATCCGCATGCCGTACAGCTCGCGCAAGATCAGCCAGCGCACGCGCATCATGTTCCCGATCATCGTCACGGTGATGGTCGGCACGCTGGTGCCGTTCGCCACGCCCTTGATCGGCATGCTGATGCTGGGCAACCTGATGAAGGAATCCGGCGCGGTCGAACGGCTGACCAAGGCCTCCTCGAACGAGATCGCCAACATGGTGACGCTGTTCCTGGGGCTGGCGATCGGCTCGACGATGGTCGGCACGGACTTCCTGAAGACCCAGACGCTGTTCATCCTGATCCTCGGCCTCCTGGCCTTCGGGGTGGACTGCGCGGCCGGGGTGCTGTTCGCCAAGGCGCTCAACGTGGTCACCGGCGGCAAGGTGAATCCGATCATCGGGGCGGCCGGCATCAGCGCCTTCCCGATGGCCGCCCGCGTCTGCCAGCGCGTCGCCCAGCAGGAAAACTTCGATAACTTCCTGCTCATGCACGCCATGGGCGCCAACGCCGCCGGACAAGTCGCCTCCGTCGTCGCCGGCGGCGTCGTCCTCGCCCTCATGGGCGCCGGGGGCTAAACCTACCCCTTGGCAGGCTTCAACGCCTCGCCGGCGCTGCCCAAAAGTCCCCGCTTTGCGGGGACTTTTTTTTGCCTGCCCGCCCCGGTTATCGCCCGTGCGTCAGCGCGGCGAGGAAACAGAAGCAGCCGAAAACCATGGCCGCGATTCCCGCCTGCAGCAGCGTTCCCGTCTGGAAGCCGCCGATCCAGTAGGCGCCCGCCAGGCGCGCCACCACGCTGGCGAGGCAGAGCGCCACCCCAGCCAGACCGCCGACCCAACCGAGCTTGCGCAATGCGTCCATGCACGTTCTCCCTTTGTCCGTTGCCCGTTCGACGCCGGCATCACGTCGTCCATGCAATCTAGTGGAAAGTCCCGCCGCTTGCATCCGGTTTTTGCCGACGCCGCTGCAACCCGGCGCGCCGCCTTGCCCTCCGCCCGGGCCTGGGGCGACAATCGCTCCGCCGGCCGTCATGGCGCGAAGCAAAAAGCACGGTTCCCACGAGAAAGCATCCGCAAAATGATTACCCGACTGAAGGAAACCGAAACCGGCGATCTGACTCCGCAGGACGTCGAGCGCTACCTGGCCGCCACGGGCAAGGTGAATGTTCTCTATCGCTCCCGCGCCATCCTGGAAATAGGCGTGAGTGACGCCACGGCAGGCGAGGCGGGCTACCGGGTCGTCTTCAAGGATTACGAGCCGCTGGGATGCTGCGACGACTGGTCGCCGGTCGGCCGCCAGTTCTTCGCGCTTTCCCGGCAGGATGAGGCGATCGCCTGTTTCATCCATCGCCTGCGCCACGATCCGGCGGAATGCTGGCCGCCTCCCGCGGACCCGCAACACCCTTAGACGGAAATGGTTTTGCGGGCGGGTTCGGTTATGATTCCCAGTTTCCCGCCTTCCCGCGCCGCCGCATGCATCCATCCGACCTCGACGCCGTCTGGCTGACCGTCAAACTGGCCACGCTGACCACCGTGTTGCTGCTGATCGTCGGCACGCCGATCGCCTGGTGGCTGGCGCGCAGCCGCAGTCCGTTCAAAGGCGTCGTCGGCGCGCTGGTCACGCTGCCGCTGATCCTGCCGCCGACCGTGCTCGGCTTCTACCTGCTGGTGACGCTCGGTCCACAGGGGCCGCTCGGGCAGCTGACCCAGGCGCTCGGCTTGGGGCTGCTGCCGTTTACCTTTCCCGGCCTGGTCGTCGCGTCGATGGTGTACTCGGTGCCGTTCGTCGTGCAGCCGCTGCAGCAGGCGTTCGACGCCATCGGCACCCGGCCGCTCGAGGCCGCTGCCACGCTGCGCGCCTCGCCGCTCGACGCCTTCTTCAGCGTCGCGCTGCCGCTGGCCCGGCCCGGCTTCGTCACCGCTGCCATCCTCGGCTTCGCCCATACCGTCGGCGAGTTCGGCGTGGTGCTGATGATCGGCGGCAACATCCCCGGCCGGACGCAGGTGCTGTCGATGGCCATCTACAACCACGTCGAGGCGATGGAATACGCCAACGCGCACTGGCTGGCCGGCGGCATGCTGCTCTTCTCCTTCGTCGTGCTGCTGGCGCTCAACATCGCCCGGCGGGAGCGGCCGGCATGAGCATCCGCGCGCGTTTCGCACTAACCTGGCCCGGCTTCGCGCTCGACGTCGATCTCGACCTGCCGGGACAAGGCATCACGGCGCTGTTCGGCCATTCCGGGTCGGGCAAGACCACCTGCCTGCGCGCGATCGCCGGGCTCGAACGCGCCGCGCGCGGCCGCCTGGAGGTCAACGGCGAAATCTGGCAGGACGACGCTCAGCGCGTCTTCCTGCCGACGCACCGCCGCCCGCTCGGCTACGTGTTCCAGGACGCCGCGCTGTTTCCCCATCTTTCGGTGCGCGACAACCTCGGCTACGGGCGCCGCCGGGTCGCCGCGGCGGAGCGGCGCGTGTCGCCCGACGCGGCGATCGAGCTGCTGGGCATCGGCGCCCTACTCGACCGCCTTCCGGAAAAGCTGTCCGGCGGCGAGAAAAGCCGCGTGGCCGTGGCCCGCGCCCTGCTTACCAGCCCGCGCCTGCTGCTGATGGATGAGCCGCTGGCGGCGCTCGACCATCAGCGCAAGCAGGAAATCCTGCCCTATCTGGAAAAGCTGCACGACGAGCTGGAAATCCCCATCCTGTACGTCAGCCACGCGCCCGACGAGGTCGCCCGGCTGGCCGACCATCTGGTCGTGCTGCAGGGCGGCCGGGCGCTGGCCGCCGGACCGCTGGGCGAGACGCTCGCCCGGCTCGACCTGCCGATCCAGCTCGGCGAGGACGCCGGCGCGGTGATCGACGCCGCCATCGCCGAACGCGACGCGGCGTGGCACCTGGTGCGCGTGGATTTTCCCGGCGGCAGCCTGTGGGTGCGCGACAACGGCCAGCCGATCGGCCATCGCGTGCGCGTGCGCGTGCTCGCCCGCGACGTGAGCCTGGCGCACAGCAAGGGCGAGGACAGCAGCATCCTCAACGCGCTGCCGGCGAAGGTCGTCGCCGTGGCCGACGACACTCATCCGGCGATGGCGCTGGTCCGGCTGGACGTCGGCCGCTCGCCGCTGATCGCCCGCCTGACCAAGCGCTCCGTCGCGGCGCTCGGCGTGCGGGAAGGCATGGACATCTGGGCACGGATCAAGGCGGTGGCCTTGATCGGATGACGCGGGCCGTGCCGCGCCAATCGCTCCGCCGCGACGATGACATATCGGGAATATGCTTTTTTACATTCCGGCAGAATGCGCCCGCGACGCTTGGCAGCAAGCGTATGTGCTTGATGTGCAACCGTTTTCCTGCCGTTCCCGACAACGATGGCCAGCCGTCCGATGCCTCCGGGCCGGTGCGGGAGGAATTATTTCCTTTCCTCCGCGTTTGAAGCCCTCAAAATCCAGGCACTTCTTCCGTTACGGTGACAAGGTTTCGCCCTGGCCAGCCGCGCATGCATACATCGTCATCGACCCGCTTCGCCGCCCGCAGACCCGGCACGGGACTCCCGCGCTGGTGCGGGCGGCTCCTGTTCGTGGTCATGCTGGGTGGCGGAATCTCCCGGGCCGACAACAGCGACGATCTGGATGCCGCGCGGTTTTCATACGGCGGATTCGGCACCCTGGGCGTCGCGCGCACCACGGGCGGCGCCGACCGGCCTTTGCGCGACATTTCCCAACCCAAGGGAATTTCGGACACGTGGTCCGCGCGCAACGATTCGCTGCTCGGCCTGCAGGCGGGCTACCGTTTCGACGACGCGCTGGAAGCCGTGGTCCAGGGCGTGACCTTCCTACGCGACGACGGGTCGTACACCCCGAAGTTGACGTGGGCCTTCCTGAAATACGACGTCACGCCGCGCCTCGCCCTGCGTTTCGGGCGCGTGGGGACCGAATTCCTCATGCAGGCCGATTCGCGCCAGGTAGGGTATTCCTACCTGCCGGTGCGTCCGCCCATCGATTTCTACGGCCTCATTCCGTTCGGCTCGTCCGACGGCGTGGATGCGCGGCTGCGCTGGCCGCTGGGGGAAGGCACGCTGCGCCTGGAGGCGCTCGCCGGCAAGGCCAGCGGCGACATCCCGCCCTACGATCTCGACGGCTCCCGCCTGCTGCGCGGCACGCTCGGCTACGACTGGGGCCATTGGCAACTGCGCTACATCTACGCGCATGCCCGGCTGTCGGAAAACGTGCCGGGAGCGGAGCCCCTGCGCCGCACCCTGGTCCAGCTCGGCGCCACTGCGGCCGCGGACGCCCTGACCTTCAAGGATGCCGCCGTCCGCTACCATTCGTTCGGCATGACCTACGACGACGGCCACTGGCAAGTCCAGGCCGCGCTCAATCGCATCATCCAGGAATCGACGCTGATGGAAGGCCTGCACGCGGCGACCGTGCTCGTCGCGCGGCGCTTCGGCGACGTCACGCCGTTCGCCGGCTACACCCGGGTGAAGTCTTCCAGGAAGACGCTCGACAGCGGGCTGCCGAATCCGGCGTTCGCGCCGATCAACGCGGCCATCGCGCAGGCCATGGCGTCGTCGCACCTGCACCGCCACACCGGGACGCTGGGCGTGCGCTGGGACTGCGCGCGCAACATGGACCTCAAGGCCCAGGTCGATTTCATCCACGGCAGCAAGTCCTCGACGCTCCTGTTCGAGGACGGCACGTCCGGCGGTGACGGCCAGGCCAAGGTATTCAGTTTGTCGCTCGATTTCGTGTTCTGACATCATGCGCAAACGCCTCCTTCACGCCTGGGCCGGAACGCTTCTCTGCGCCGCGCTGCTCGGCCTGCCGTGGCCGGCGCGCGGCGAACTGGTGGTCATCGTCAACCCGCAAAGCGGCGTTGACCAGCTGACCCGCTCGCAGGTGATCAACATCTTTCTGGGCAATCACCGCGAATTTCCCAACGGGCTGCGCGCCAGGCCGTTCGACCTGCCCACCGGCAACCCGGACAAGGAGCTGTTCTACCGCGGCCTGGTCAACAGGGACCTGAACCAGATGGCGGCGTACTGGTCGCGCCTGGTTTTCGCGGGCAGCACCTCGCCGCCGGTGCAGGCCGGCGACACTCAGGAAGTCATCCAGGCCGTGGCCACCAGCCGCAATGCCATCGGCTACGTCGACCGCCGCCACGTCGAGGCCGGGCGCGTGCGGATCGTGTTCACCCTCCCCTGACGGCATCGGATACGGAGGTTCGGGATGATGCGACTCATCAGGGCGATCACCAGGCAGGCCGGCAAGGGCCGCAGCCTGCTGCGCAACACCCTGCTCGTGGTCGGCGCGGCGGCGGTGCTGGTTTCCGCCTTCTTCATCCTGATCACGCTGGTCATCACGCAGCGCCACGTCGAGCAGCAATCGCGGGAACAGCTGCATGAACTGATCGAATCGATGAGCGCCATGGCCAGCATCGCCTGCTTCGCCAGGGACGCGACGCTGGCCCAGGAAACGGTGGAGGCATTCACCAAGCACAGTTCCGTCCATCGCATCAGCATCGCCGCCTACGGCGTGCCGCTGGCGGCCGGCGAGCGCCGCGGCAGGCACCCGGCCGCCGGCGAAGACAAGCCGGCCATCCTGCAGGCGCTGTACTCGCCCTTCGACCCGGAAGAGAAGATCGGCGAGATACGGCTGGAGCCGGACTGGGACGTGATCCGCGACGACGTGGCCGACAACGTCCGCCACGTGGCGCTGATCCTCTTTCTCCTGGCCACCGGGATCGTCGGGGTCATCGCCGTAGTCGTCTCCTTCATCGTCGTGCGTCCGGTCAAGGATATCTCGGACCGCCTGCACACGCTCGAAGCCGGCTCGGCCGACACGCTGACCACCCCGCGCGGGCACGAGTCCGATGAACTCGGCCGCCTGGTGACGGACATGAACGACCTGGTGTCCCGGCTGAGGACCTCCCTCGCGCAGGAACACGAACTCCATTTCCAGCGCGTGCTCAACGAGAAGCTCAGGCTGTACGCAACGATGTTCGAGCACAGCCTCGAAGGCATCACCATCACCGACCGCCACAACCGCATCGTCGCGGTGAATCGCGCGTTCACCCAGATCACCGGCTACAGCGAGGACGACGTGCTCGGCAAGAATCCCGGCTACCTGGCTTCGGGCCGCCACGACCGGGCGTTCTACGAAAGGATGTGGCAGGAGCTGGTGACGGTCGGCCGCTGGCGGGGCGAGCTGTGGAACCGCTGCAAGGACGGCGAGATCAAGCCCAAATGGTTCAGCATCAGTCTGGTGCGCAACGACGCGGGCGAAATCATCAACCACATCGCCATTTTCTCCGACATCTCCGAGCGCAAGATGGCCGAGGAGCGCATCGAATTCCTCGCCCACCACGATCCGCTGACCCGCCTGCCCAACCGCGTCCTGACCCGCGACCGCTTCGCGCAGGCCCAGGCCGCCGCCGCGCGCGACAGGAGCGGCATCGCCATGCTGTACATCGACCTGGACAGCTTCAAGTACGTCAACGACACCTTCGGCCACCTGGTCGGCGACCAGCTGTTGCTGTCGGTGGTCGAGCGGCTGAAGGGCCACGTGCGGGAAACGGACACCATCTCGCGCCAGGGCGGCGACGAGTTCATGATCATCCTGCCCGGCATCCGGGACACGGAGGCCCTGGAAAGGATCACCGCCGGCATTCTCGCGGACCTGTCGTCGCCGTTCGACATCGCCGGCCATCCGATCGGCATTTCCGCCAGCGTCGGCATCGCCTGCTTCCCGCTGCATGGACAGGATTTCGACACCCTGCTGAAGAATGCCGACTCGGCCATGTACGCCGCGAAGAACTCCGGCAAGAATGCGTGGCGGATATTCAGCGAGGAAATGAACGTCAACGTGCTGGACAAGCTCAAGCTGCGGGCCTGCCTGAGCAACGCCCTGCACAACGAGGAGCTGCACGTCGTCTTCCAGCCGCAGGTCAACCTCGCCACCGGCGCGCTGATCGGCGCCGAGGTGCTATGCCGCTGGACGCACCCGGAACTGGGCGCCGTGCCGCCGCTGCGCTTCATCTCGCTGGCCGAGGAATCGGGCCTGATCGCGCCCCTGGGCGAATGGGTGCTCGAACAAGCGTGCCGCCAGGGGAAGCGCTGGTTCGATGCCGGGCTGCCGCCGTTCGTCATCGCGGTCAACGTGTCCGCCCAGCAGTTCAATCACAGCGACCTGTTCAGCACCGTGCGGCGCACGCTCGACCGGTGCGACTTCCCGCCCGAATACCTCGAACTCGAATTCACCGAATCCGGCCTGCTCGACGACGTCGCCCACTCGCTCGACACCATCGAGAAACTGAGGACGCTGGGCATCAAGCTGTCCATCGACGATTTCGGCACGGGCTATTCGAGCCTGAGCTACCTCAAGCAGTTCAAGGTGGAGAAGCTGAAGATCGACCAGTCGTTCGTGCGCGACCTCGAGGATTCGGGCGACCTGGGCATCGTCCGCGCCATCATCCAGCTGGGCAAGACCTTGCAGCTGGCGGTGATCGCCGAGGGCGTGGAAAGCCGGAAGCAGATGGAGATCCTGCAAAGCCTGGGATGCCACGAGGTCCAGGGCTATCTGATCAGCCGGCCGCTGCCCTCGGCCGAATTCGGCGCGTTCATCGCGCGCTGGAACAGCGGACAGGTCACGCATCTGGCGTAGCGGCGGACGCGGCGCCCTACTCCCAGCACTTTTCCAAAACCGAGATCATGCCGATCGTCGCCGGGTTCGACTCCTCGCCGACGCGGAAGACGAACACCAGCTGGCTGGCGAGATTGACGTGCGGCCAGATGAAATGGTCGCCGCCCGCCGCCAGCGAGGTGGCCACGTCCTCGCGGATCAGCGCCAGCCCGAGGCCGGAGCGCGCCATGCCCTCGATCGCCGACAGGTGGTCGCACTCGATGGCCACGTTCGGCGTCACGCCCTGCTGCGCGAACATCGCGTCCTGGATGGCGCGCACGTGGCTGCCCGGCGGCGGCGAAATCCACGGCAGCGCCGCCAGGTCGCGCCAGCCCGCCTTGCCCGCCGCCGCGGCCAGCGCGGCCGGCGCCAGCACCACGTAGTTGACGGTGCGCAGGCGCACCGCCGACAGCTCCGGCGGCAGCGGATCGACGATGCAGAAGCCCGCGTCGCAGCGCGACGACAGCACGCGCTCGATCACCTCCTCGGACGAACACTGCGTGGTCTTCAGCTGCAGCAGCGGAAACGCCGCGCGCAGGCCGCGGATGAAATTCCCGATGCGCAGGAATTCCACGTCGTCGACCAGCGCGAAATTGAGGCAGCCGGTCACCTCGCCCTTGATGCTCTTGGCGTGGCTGAGCAGCGCGTTGAAATCGGCGAGCACCTTCTCGGCGTCCGGCAGCAGCGCGGCGCCGGCGCGGGTCAGCTCGATGCGGCCGGGCGAGCGCTGGAACAGCGCGACGCCGAGCTCCTGCTCCATCGCCTTGATGTGGCCCGTTACCGCCGGCTGCGTCACGTGCAGGGTTTCCGAGGCGCGCGTGACGTTGCCCAGCCGGGCCACGGTGACGAAGGAGCGGATTTTCAGGATGTCCACGCGCCTCCCGCCTGATCCACCCCGGCCCCTCCCCCTTCAAGGGGGAGGATGGGTGGGGGATGGGGTTGCCGGCGCGGAGAGGGCGCGGAATTGGCGCAGCCCCCTACCCCATCCCCACCCCGGCCCTCCCCTTGAAGGGGAGGGAGAGGGGAGCGGCGATGGCTTTGGCAGGAACGCGCGCGCTCACACATTGATGAACCGGATCTGGCTGATTTCCACTCCCAGGAGAACCTCGCTCCCCGCTGGCATCGGCAGGGCGGCCTTGCGGTGCGGCTGGTCGCACACCACGGTTTCGCCCTCGACGCCGACACTGTAGCGCAAATGGCCGCCGCGGAATTCGCTGCGCAGGATGCGCCCGGGCATCCACACGCAATCGCCGCCGCGCACGGCGCTGTCATAGGGGGCGAGACGCACCGCCGCCGGGCGGAAGCAGGCGCACGCCGCGCCCGCCGCCGGCGCGTGCAGGCGCTCGAACAGCGGCACCGGCCCGGTGGCCGGCGAGTCGAAGCGCAGGCCGCCGCCCTCGTCTTCGCTCACCTGCCCGGAGATCAGGTTGGCGGTGCCGACCGAACCGGCCACGAACGCATCCGACGGATAGTCGTAGAGCGCCGACGGCGAGCCGATCTGCTGCACCCGCCCGTCGCGGATCACCGCGATGCGGTCGGCCACGGCCAGCGCCTCCTCGGGATCGTGCGTGACCATGATGGTGGTGATGCCCAGCTCCCGCTGCAGGCTCTGGATGTCGTTCCACAGGTGCGCGCGGAACGCCGGGTCGATCGCCGACATCGGCTGGTCGAGCAGCAGGATGCGCGGCTCGACCACCAGCGCGCGCGCCAGCGCCACCTTCTGCTGCTGCCCGCCGGACAGCTCGCCGGGGTACTTGCCGGCGTAATCGGCGAGCCCGACCAGCCCGAGCATGAAGTCGACCTTGGCGCGCGCCTGCGCCGCCGGCAGCCTGCGCCGCACCAGGCCGTAGGCCACGGTGTCGGCCACCGTCATGTGCGGCCACAGGCCGAGCCCCTGGAAGACCATGCCGACGCCGCGCTTCTGCGGCGGCTTGGCGGTCACCGGCTCGCCGTCGATCAGCAGTTCGCCGGCGTCCGGCGTCTCCAGCCCGGCGACCACGCGCAGGAAGGAGGTCTTGCCGGCGCCGGACGGTCCGAGCAGGCAGAAGAACTCGCCCGAGCCGATGCGCAGGTCGACCTCGGACAGAATGCGTTTCTGCCCGTACGACAGCGACACACCGCGGGCCTCGATCGACGAACGTTTCAGCACCAGCATCGCAGCGCTCCCGGAAAAATGCGGCCGCGCCGCGCGGCGGACCAATCGCCTCGGATCATCCCCTCACTCCTCCCTTCTGCGCGATGACCACCGCCGCCTTGAGGTCGCTCAGCGCCGCCCGCCAGCCGCCCGGCGCGCTCCGGCGCACCGAGCGCGAGACGAGCAGCGCGCCGGCGCCCAGCACGCCGGCGATGCCGCCGGCCAGCACCACGCCGTAGGCCATGCCCACGCCGAATTCGCCGATGCCGATGCGGTCGATCATGTAGGTGGTCGCCACCTGGTTTTCCGCCGAGGACAGCAGCAGGACCGAACCCAGCATGGTCATCGAGCGCACGAAGCCGTAGGCCGCGCAGACCAGGAACACCGGGCGCAGCGCGGGCGCCACCACGCGGCGGAAGGTGGTCAGCGAGCCGGCGCCGAACAGGCCGGACATTTCCAGCTGCGCCCGCTCGACCCGGCGCAGCGCGACGCTGCCGAAACGCAGGCAGGCGGCCAGGTTGCGGATCAGCATGGCGAGCAGGATCATCGCCCAGGCGCCGGCGTTGGACAGCCCGAGCCCGCCGAAGGCCAGCATGAAGCCGGCGCCGATCACCACGCTGGGGATCGACAGCAGGCACGACGAAACGCCGTCGACCAGCCGCGCCGCCGGCGCGCCGACGCGGCCGAGAATCCACACCATGAGCATGCCCACGGCGCTGCCCACGGGCGCGACGAGGAAGGCGCACAGCAGGCTCGCGGCGAACGATTCCCAGCCCGAGCCGGTGAAGCGCAGGCCGCCGTCGCCCGTTTCGATGCCGAAGCCGCGCGCGAAATTGTCGAGCGTGAGCGGCGCGCCGACCTTGCCGCCTTCCGAGAACGCGCCGATGCCGATCATGGCGTAGACCAGGACGAGCAGGACGATCGTCGCGCCGAGCATGCCGCCGCAGGTCCAGCGCAGCGCCGCCGGCAGCTCGCAGCGGCCGCCTGCCACGTCGGCCGGCAGCGCGCCGGCCGGTCCGGCGCGGGAAGCCAGATAGCCCTTGAGCAGGGTCATGCCGAGGGCGATGGCGACGATCAGCAGCGCCGGCGCGCCGGCCATCTCCCCGGCGGCCAGTTCGCCGCTGCTGCCGTAGAACAGTTCCGTGGACAACACCCGCAGCCGGCCGCCGATGAGCAGCGGATTGCCCACGTCGGACAGGGTTTCGACGAAGATCACCAGCACCGCCACGGCCAGCGGATCGCGCAGCGCCGGCAGCGCCACGGTGCGCAGCACGCCGCCGTCCGAGGCGCCGAGGAACTTGGCCGCGTCGATCTGCGCGCGGCCGAGCGCGTCGAGCGCGTTGAGCACCATGAAATAGGCCAGTGGGAAGAACACCAGCACCTGCGCGATGAGGACGCCCCAGCCGCCGAAGAACCAGCGCGAGGCGGCCGTGCCGAAGATCGCCTCGAAGGCCACACTGGCGATGCCGGCCTTGCCGAACACCTGCGCCAGCCCGAAGCCGACCAGGAACGGCGGCGTGATCATCGGCAGGCAGGCCAGCACGGCCACGCCCCGCC
Source organism: Propionivibrio sp. (assembly GCF_047602565.1). Lineage (GTDB taxonomy): Bacteria > Pseudomonadota > Gammaproteobacteria > Burkholderiales > Rhodocyclaceae > Propionivibrio. Next base: position 4,463,446 of record NZ_JASGGX010000001.1, on the reverse strand, counting down.
GGACCGCCGGACCGGCGCGGTGCACGTAGAGCGCCAGGGCGCTGCCGAGCAGGCCGGCGATCGCCGACACGGCGATGCCCAGCGCGATCGAATTGACGGCGGAGCCGCAGGCGCCCCGCCCCGTCACACAGCCGAGGCTCCAGTAGCGCGAACCGAGCAGGCTGCCGATGCCCGGCGCGCCGCCCGCGCCGCGGCTCCAGGCCAGGCTCCAGGCGCAGGCGATCGGCACCGCGACGAACACGATCAGGAAGGCCAGCCAGCCGCTCGTCGCCAAAGCGAAGCCCGGTTTCGCCCGGGCCGCGCCCCAGCGGGCGTCGCCGTCCTCGTCCGCCGCGCCGAGCGCCAGCGACAGGGCCAGCAGCGACAGCAGGAAGAGGCCCGCCGGCACGGCGTACACCCCGACGTCGGCCAGCGACGCCCGCCACAGGTCGGGCAACGCGCCGAACAGCGTGGACGCGGCGCCGAACACCCAGCACAGCGCCCCGGCCACGCGCAGCGACGCCAGCCCCGCCGCCTTCCCGCGCAGCAGCAGCGGCACCAGCCAGAGCACGAAGCCGGCGGCCACCGCCGCCTCGCCGATGCCGCGCAGCACGCCGAACGCGGCGAGCATCTCCGGCACGCTGTCGACTGTCGCCTGATGCAGCCCGGCGGCGGCCCGCGCCGCGCCGGCGCCGCACAGCGCGGCCGTGCCGGCGAAGCGGACGAAGCGGGGGGCGCCGGTGCTTGTCGTCATGTCGCGTCCGCCCCGCGTCACTCGTTGTCCGGCACGTTGACTTCGTTGATCCAGCGCGTCAGCAGGCGCTTTCTCACCTCGCTGGAGCCGAAGCGGAGATGATCGTAGGCGATGACTTTCTCCAGATCCTCAGCCGGCGGCATGCGCGGATCGACCGGCACCTGGCGGTTGGACGGCCACTGGAAGGCGCTGGCCTGGCGCGCCAGCAGCTGCGCCTCGGGACTCAGCGCCCACTCGTAGAACTGCACGGCCTCGTGCGGATTCGCCGCGCCGGCGATCAGCGACAGCGAACCGATCTCCGCCGGCGTGCCCTCGCAGGGCAGCACGAACTCCAGCCGGGCGCCGCGCTCGCGGGCGGTGATCGCATCGTGCAGGAAGCCGATCGCCACGGCCACCTCGCCGCGCACCATGTTCTCGATGCTGCCCCGCCCGCCGTGCGAATACTGCGCGATGTTGCGGTGCAGGCCCTTCATATAGCCGATCGCCGCGTCCTCGCCGAACAGCTGGGTCAGCGCGGAGAGGATCAGGTAGCCGGTGCCGGACGAGGTCGGGTTGCCCATCATCACCTGCCGCTCGAAGCGCGGCTGCAGCAGATCGCGCCAGCAGCGCGGCGGCGGCCCGCCGAGGCGGCGCAGCTGCTCCGGGCTGTAGGCGATGCCGAGCACGCCGGTATACAGCCCGACGGTGCGGTAGGCACCCCGGCGCGCCTGCGCCTGCGCCCACGGCTGCAGGTCGTCGAAGACCGGCGAGCGATATTCCAGGGTCAGCCCCTGCTCGGCCGCCTGCAGGTGCGGATCGCCGGTGCCGCCGAACCAGACGTCGGTGCGCGGCTTCTGTCGCTCGGCCAGCAGCATGGAAAGCGCGTCGATGCTGCTGCGATGGATCACCGCCATGCGCACGCCGGTGGCGTTCTGGTAGGCCCGGCTGATCAGTTCGCACCATTCGATCTGCACCGAGCAGACCACGTTGAGCCGCCGCGCCTGCGCCGCCGCGTCGCCGCCGACGAACAGCAAGGCGGCGGCCAGCACCAGCAGGCCGCCGCGCGCGGCACAGCGCATCCTCTCCCTCCCCTTCAAGGGGAGGGCCGGGGTGGGGATGGGGTTTGGATGACGGGCAAACCGGCGTAATCCGCCGGTCCCAGAACACCCCATCCCCCTCCCAACCTCCCCCTTGAAGGGGGAGGAATTGATGAGCACAGCATTCATGCGATCATCCGGCGAACTCACTCTAGCCCCCGCCGCACCGTTCCGATCCGCCGAGCCGGCGCAGCAGATCGGCGATGGCGCTGCGCGTGTGGCAGGCGGTGACGATGCTGGCGTGCCGCTTGACCGCATCGAGGGCGCTCTCCGGCGCCGCCGCGATGTCCGCCTCCTGGAGCATCTCGATGTCGTTGATGTAATCGCCGATCGCCACCACGCAGGTCGGCGCCGGTTCGAGCAGCGTGCGCAGCCGGGCCAACGCCGAACCCTTGTTGACGCCGGTGGCGGTGAGCTCGAAATAACGCGGGCCGGAACGCATCTTGTGCGCCCGGGCGCGCAGCGGGTCGGCTTCGAACAGCGCCTCGACGGCGTCGAGCTCGTCCGGCGCATCGGAGCAGAACAGCACCTTCAGCCAGTCGTCGGCGATCGCCTCCATCGGCTTGTTCTCGAAGGCCTGTCCCTCGCGCACGGCGGTGATGTCCGACGGCGCGCCGGGGTTGACCTGGCAGAACGGCCCGCCGCAGTACACCTGGATGTTGACCGCCGGCCGGTGCGCCATCGCCCGGCGCGTGAACGCCTCGGCGAGCTGGCGGTCGAGCGGCGCCTTGTACAGGAAGCGGCGGCTGGCCCAGTCGTAGATCGCCGCGCCGTTGTACAGAATCCACGGCGACGACAGCGGAATCCCCGTCGTGTAGGGACCGACGTTGAGCTCGGTGCGCCCGGTCGCGCCGAGGAAGCGGCCGCCGGCGGCGACGAACGCCCGGATCGCGGCGACGTTCTCGTCCGAGACGCGATGCCCCGCGCCGATCAGCGTGCCGTCGAGGTCCGAGACCAGCACGCAGCCGGCGAAACCCGCCATGCCTTCTCCATTCGCCGTCATAGCGCCAGATCCTTGCTGCCGGTGATCTTGAAGAAGATCATCAGCGAGACGATGGTGGTCAGCGTCAGGATCGACGACAGCGCCGCCGCCGTGCCGTAGCTGGCCCGGATGACCTCGGTATAGATCGACACCGACATGGTGCGCGTGCCGCCGGTGTACAGGATCACCGAGGCGCTCAGCTCGTTGATCACCGTGATCCAGCTCAGGATCGCGCCGGCCATCACGCCGGGCAGCATCATGATCGCCGTCACCTTGAAAAAGGTCTTCATCGGCGAGCAGCCCAGGCTGATCGAGGCTTCCTCGACGCTCGGGCTGATCTGGTACAGGATCGCCGCGCTCGAACGCAGCGTGTACGGCAGGCGGCGCACCACGAAGGCCAGGATGATGATCGTCGCCGTGCCGGAGAGGACCAGCGGCGGCTTGTTGAAGGCGAGCAGCAGCGTGATCCCGAGCACCGAGCCGGGAATGATGTACGGGAACATGGTGAAGGTGTCGATGATCGAGGTGACCAGGTTCTTCCGCCGCGTCGACAGGTAGGCGATGAACATGCCGAGCAGCACGATGACGGCGATGGCCGCCAGTCCGAACAGGTAGGTGTTGGTGATCGCGGTGCCGAGCTTGTCGAAGATGATGCGGTAGCTGTCGAGCGAGAAGCCCGGCACGAAGACCACGCCGTTGACCTTCATGAACGAGGTATACACCACGGTCAGCTGCGGCACGATCGACAGGAACACCAGGACGTAGACGAAGCCGTGCGCCAGCGCGCTGGGCAGCGGCGCCAGGGTGGTCGGCTTCATCGGCCGCAGCGCGCTCATGGTGAACGACTTGCGGTTGACCACGTACTTCTGGCCGAGAAAGATCAGGCAGGTGAGCACCACCATGATCGCCGCCAGCGCCGCCGCGAAGTTGGCTTGGCCGCCCATCTCGCTGACGAATTCCGAGTAGATCAGCACCGGCATCACCACGAAGCCCTCGCCGATCAGCATCGGCGTGCCGAAGTCGGCCAGCGCGTTCATGAACACCAGCAGCGCGCCGGCCAGCACGGTCGGCGTGATCAGCGGCAGGACGATGGTGAACACCTTGCGCAGCGGGTCGCAACCCAGGCTCTCGGCGGCCTCGCTCAGCGACACGTCGATGCTCTTCAGCGCGCCGGAGACGTACAGGTAGATGAACGGATAGAGCTTGAGCGTGAGCACCAGCAGGATGCCGCCGAAGCCGTAGATGGTCGGCATGCCGATGCCCAGGTAGTCGTTCAGGAAGGTGGTGATCACCCCGCTGCGCCCGCCGAGGAGAATCCACGAGTAGGCGCCGATGAACGGCGGCGAAAGCATCGAGACGATGATCAGCACGTCGATGAAGCGCTTGCCCCGGATGTTGAACGCCGAGGTGAGGTAGGCCATCGGCGCGCCGATCAGCACGGCCAGCACGGTGACGCAGGCGGTCACGCTCATGCTGTTGAGCAGGGCGCGGTAGTAGTACCGCTTCTTGAAGAACTGGGCGTAGTGCGCCAGCGTGAAGCCGCCGCCGTCCGGATCGACGAAGCTGCTGGCGAACAGCGAGAACAGCGGGTAGACCAGGAAAATGGCGAACAGCCCGGCGATGCACAGCGTCGTCCAGAACCAGAAGTCGCGCGGAGTGCGCGCCGCTTTCATGATCCCACTCCCTGCATCAGGCTGCGGCCGTCCTCGGCGAAGACGTTGATTTTCTCGGGATTGACTTCGAGGCCCAGCGCGTCGCCGGGCTGGAACACCGTGCGGGCGGTGCCGATGTCCTGCGAGAACTCGATCGACGCCTGGTCGGGCAGCAGCGCCGCGCCGGTGAATTCGAGCTCGTAATTGACGTAGCGCCCCAGGAAGGTGGTCTTGACCACGCGCGCGGACAAGCCCCGGCCGGCCGGCGCCAGCACGAACTCCTCCGGCCGCACGCCGGTGACGGCCGCCAGGTCCGCCGCGCCGGCGCGCACCCGCCCGCCCATGTCCACCGCGTAGTCCGGCGAGAAGCGCAGTTCCTGCCCCGCCAGCGTGGTCCGGAACAGGTTGGAATGGCCGATGAAGGTGGCCACGAAGGTGTTCGCCGGCCGCGCGTAGATGGCCTGCGGCGCGTCGATCTGCTGGATCACGCCCTCGCGCATGACGGCGATGCGGTCCGAGATGCACAGCGCCTCTTCCTGGTCGTGCGTCACGTACACCGTGGTGATGCCGACCTTTTTCTGGATATCGCGGATGGCGCCGCGCATCTCCACGCGCAGCTTGGCGTCGAGGTTCGACAGCGGCTCGTCCATCAGCAGCACGCTCGGATGCACGACGATGGCCCGCGCCAGCGCCACGCGCTGCTGCTGGCCACCGGACAGACGTTCGGGCAGCCGGTCCTGGTACTCCTCGATGCGCACGGTCTTGAGGATCTCGTTGACCCGCCGCGCGCACTCGTCCCTGGGCAGGTCGCGGAACTGCAGGCCGTATTCGACGTTCTTGCGTACCGTCAGGTGCGGAAAGATCGCGTAGTTCTGGAACACCATCCCGATGTTGCGCTTGTGCGCCGGGATCGCGTTGATGATCTGCTCGTCGAAGCGGATGGTGCCGGCCTCGATGCTGTTGAACCCGGCGATCATCCGCAGCAGCGTCGTCTTGCCGCAGCCGGACGGGCCGAGCAGCGTGAAGAACTCGCCGTTGTCGATATCGACCGACAGGTCGGGAATGATCGTTACCGGGCCGTACTGCTTGACCACGTTCTGTACATGGATGGACACGCTCACGGATTGACCCCTGTGTTCTGTCCGGGCGAGGCGGCGCCCCACCCGGCGTGCTGGTACGGACGGCGGCGGCCCTCACCCGCCGCCATCGTCTGCCTGTCTCAAAGACTGGTGTAGATGTCCTTGAACTTTTCGAGCCACTGGCGCTTGCTCTTGTTCACCACCTCGGTGTTGTCCTGGATCAGCTTGATCTTGGACAACGGCAGCAGGCCCTCTCCGGGCGGCACGTCCTTGCGCACCGAACGGCGGTTGAGATCCGCGGCGATCATCGTCTGCGTCTCCTTGCTGGACACGAAGTCGATGAACTTCTTGGCGTTCTCCAGGTTCTTGGCGCCCTTGATGATCGCCGTGCCGTCGGCCTTGGAGATGACGCCCTCACTCATGTAGACGATCTTCACCGGCGCCTTGGACTTGACGTAGGTCGCCGCGCCTTCCTCGAAGGTCAGGCCGACCGTGTACTCGCCGTCGGCCACGCCCTTGTAGACCGCCGACGACCCGGACAGCAGCTTGCCGCCGAGGTTCTTGGCCAGATCCTGCACGTAGCCCCAGCCCTTCTCCGGATCGCCCTTGCCCATGGCGTAGAGCATGTTGACGATGTGCTCGAACGACGAGGACGACTTGGACGGATCGGCGAAGGCGATCTTGCCTTTCAGCGCCGGGTTGAGCAGGTCCTGGTAGCCCTCGACCTTGATGTTGCCGATCAGCTTGGTGTTGACCATGATCACGCTGGGCACCAGCGTGAAGCCGGTCATCTTGTCGTCGGCGACCTTGGCCTCGTCAACCAGGGCGGACGCTTCCGGCGAACGGTAGGCCTCGAAGAACTTCTTCGACGGATCGAGCACCGACAGCGTGCCGCCCCACATCACATCGCCGAGCGGATTGGACGACTCGGCCTCGATGCGCTTGAGGAGTTCGCCGGTGCCGGCGGCGACGACTTCGGTCTGGATGCCCGTGGTGGCTTCGAACTTCTTGACGATCGGCTCGATGAACACCAGCGGATGCGGGCAGTCAGACGACCAGCTTCTTCGACGCCGTCTGCGCCTGCGACGCTCCGGCGAGGCCGACGGCGAGGACCGCGGCCAATACAGTCTTTGCAATTCCTTTCATGGTTCCTTCCCTCCGGCTGTTGATTGGTGCGTTATGAATGACGCAAGCGGATGGTAGGAGGTCCGCAACGGGACGTCCAATCAGATATCGTGATACCGGCTATCAGCTTTCAGAAGACTCCTATTTCGTTTCACGGCTGGACAGAACATTCTTTGCCGGCCGACAAATAGAAATTAATTTCTGTTCATACGCATCAAAAAAACCATATTTTCATGCGTTCGGCCGGCACTGCGGGGGATGGCCGCCGCTTCGGGAACGATCCGTCGCGCCTTGGGCGAGGCGGTTTTTGGAGGCCGTTTCCCGGCGACCATCAACGTCGGTTCTTCATCGAGGGAAGGGAATGATCATGGCGGGAAAAATAAAAGTCGGCGTGCATCCGATCAACTGGTGCAATGACGACATGCCGGACCTGGGCGACCACTACACGTTCGAGAACATCGTCGACGAAGCCGCGCAGGCCGGCTATGCCGGCATCGAACTCGGCCGGAAATTTCCCCGGGCGCCCGGCGTGCTGAGGGGCGAACTCGCCCGGCGGGGACTCCAACTGACCTCCGGCTGGTGCGACACCATGTTCGCCTGCCCGGAGCTGCGGGACGAGTACATGCGCGCCTTCGAGGAAAAGGCGCATTTCCTCAAGGAATCGGGCGCCGGCCTCATCGTCGCCGCCGAAGGCACGAACTCCTCGTGCTGGGACCCGCGGGAATATCGCGGCAGGAAAGGCGTCGCCAAGCTGAACGACGCCGAATGGAAATCGTTCTGCGCGGGCCTCGACGAGGCCGGCGCCTATTGCAACGACCTGGGCCTGCGTCTGGTGTATCACGTCCACACCGGCACCGCCGTCGAGACGCATGCGGAAACGCGGCGTCTGTGCGAGAACACCGCCCCCGAAAACGTCTCGATCCTCGCCGACACCGGCCACCTGCATCTGTGCGACGTGGACATTCCCCGGTTCTTCGAGGAATTCGCCGACCGCATCGGCTACGTGCACCTGAAGAACGTGCGCAAGATCGTGCATGACGTCTACCGCGACTACCAGCTCGATTTCAACTCGGCGGTGAAGTGCGGCATATTCACCGTCCCCGGCGACGGCGGCATCGATTTCAAGCCGATCTTCAAGCTGTTGAAAAAGAACGACTACGACGGCTGGGTCATCGTCGAGGCCGAACAATACCTCCCCTCGCCGCCGGCGCTGTACTTCGCGCAGCTGGCCAGAAACCACCTCGCCGAAATCCTGGGCGCCTGAGGACTTCGCCGCCGCGCGCCGGGCGTTCTCCCGGAGGCGCGCCGGCCCCGATTCGGAGGCTCGATGGCAAACAACGGTTCGTCCGACGTGCCGCTGCTGGAACTCATCGGCGTCAGGAAGGAATTCCCCGGCGTGGTCGCCCTCGACGGCGTCGACTTCCGCCTCGGCAAGGGCGAAATCCACATCCTGCTCGGCGAAAACGGCGCCGGCAAATCGACGCTCATAAAAAGCATCATCGGCGTGGTGAAGCCCGAACGCGGCGAGATCCGCTGGGACGGCCGGCCGATCGCCACCGAGACGATCGCCGAAGCGTACGACCGGGGCATCTCCGTCATTTTCCAGGAACTCAGCAACATCCCGTGCCTGAGCGTGGTCGAGAACATGTTCGTCGGCAGGGAGATCGCCCGGCACGGCTTCATCGACTGGCGGAGGCAGTACGCGGAGGCCAGGAACTGCCTGGCCCGGGTCGGCTGCCCGGTCGACCCGCGCGCGCTCTGCGAGCGCCTCGGCATGGGGCAGAAGCAGCTGGTCGAAATCGCCAAGGCCCTGCAGCGCAACGCCCGGCTGATCATCATGGACGAGCCGACGGCCTCGCTGAGCCGCAAGGAAATCGACCGGCTGCTCGAATTGATGCTCGATCTGAAGCAGGAAGGAATTTCCATCCTCTTCATCACGCACAAGCTGGACGAGGCGCAGAAGGTCGGCGACGTGGTGACCGTGCTGAAGGACGGCCGGAAAATCGGGCAGACCCTGCCGATGTCCGAGGTGGACGAGGACCTGATCATAAAAATGATGGTGGGCAGGACGCTGGAGGACAAATATCCGCCGTCGCGGGCGAGGATCAGCGGCGAGGTCTTCGCCGTCGACCGCCTGTCCGGCGGCGGCTTCGAGGACGTCTCCTTCGCGGTGCGCAGCGGCGAAATCCTCGGCGTTTTCGGTCTGGTCGGCGCCGGGCGGACGGAGGTCATGCGCGCCATTTTCGGGGCCGACCCGGCGCTTGCCGGGAACGTCGCGCTCGACGGCCGGCCCTTGGACATCGGCAGCCCGGCGGACGCCATCGCCGCGGGCATCGTGCTGGTGACCGAAAACAGGAAGGAGGAAGGCCTGGTGCTCTTCCACGACGTCGTCGAGAACGCGACCCTGCCGACCGTGGATAAATTCAGCAACGCCGCGTTTCTCCTGCGCGAACGGAAACGCCGCCAGAAAACCCTCGATTTCGGCCGGAAAATGAACCTGCGCCCGCTGCACGTGCACAAGAGCGCGATGCATTTCAGCGGCGGCAATCAGCAAAAAATCGTCATCGAGAAATGGGTGATGGCCAACGCGCGCGTCTACATCTTCGACGAGCCGACGAAAGGCGTCAACGTCGGGGCCAAGACCGAGATCTATTCGATCATGAACGATCTCGCCGCCGAGGGCGCGGCCATCGTCATGGTGTCGTCGGAGATGCAGGAAATCATCGGCATGAGCGACCGGGTGCTGGTGATGTACGAGGGCCGGGTGACCGGGCTCGTCGACAACAAGGAAGAACTGACCCACGAAAGACTGATGGTCCTGGGAACGGGAGGAAAAACCAATGGCAACGATCGCCCCGACGCCTGACGCGGCCGTCGCCGGCCCGCAGGCCGCCGACAGAATCCGGGACCTGCTGTCGAAAGCCGGGCCGCTGATCGCCCTGCTCGCGCTGTGCGTCTTCCTGAGCATCCGCACGCCGTCGTTCCTGACGGTCGACAATTTCATCAACATCATCCGCCAGGCGGCGAGCAGCTCGCTGGTCGCCATCGGCATGCTGCTCGCCATCCTGACCGGCGGCATCGACCTATCCGTCGGATCGACCATGGCGCTCTCGATGGTCGCCATGGGCATCGCCCTCCAGGCCGGCCTGCCGCCGCTGGCCTGCATCCTCATCTGCGTCGCCACGGGCGGCGCGCTGGGCCAGATCAACGGCCTGGCCCTGACCAAACTGAAGCTGCCGCATCCGTTCATCTCGACCATGGGCACGCAGAACATCTACCGGGGCCTGTGCCTCATCCTGACCGCCGGCACGCCGATCTCCGGCATGCCCGACGCGGTCAAGTGGATGGGCTCCGCGCACGTCGGCATCGTCCCGGTCAGTCTGCTGTTCGTCATCGTCCTGTACGTCGTCTTCGGCATCTTCCTCGGGCACTCGCCGCTCGGGCGCCGGATCTACGCGGTGGGCGGCAACCGCGAAACCGCGCGCCTGGCGGGCGTCAACGTGGACTTCACCCTGTGCGCGGTGTACGGCCTGAGCGGCCTGATGTGCGGCTTCGCCGGCCTGATCCTGGCGGGCCGCGTCGATGCCGTCTACCCGATGGCCGGCGTCGTCTGGGAAAGCGACGCGATCGCCGCCGTGATCATCGGCGGCGCCTCCTTCTTCGGCGGCCGGGGCACCATCGCCGGCACTTTCACCGGCGTCATCCTCATCGCCGTCCTGCGCAACGGACTCAACCTGCTGAGGATCACGCCGGACTGGCAAACCGTCATCCTGGGAGCGGTCATCATCCTCGCCGTGTTTCTCGACGTGGTCAGGAACGGGGACTTCAAGCGGATCAAGCGGCGCGCCCCGGCGCCGAACCAGGCAGCCGCCTGATCATTCACCGGAAAGGAACAACGAAATGCCAAAGAAAATCTCGGTCGCCATCGTCGGTTCGGGCGTGATGGGCGGCATCCACGGTAAGATCGCGCAGCAAAGCGGCGCGGCCAGCGTCAACTACGTCGTTGATGCGGACCTCGCCAAGGCGCAGAAGTGCGCCGACCTCCACCGCGCGACCGCGCTGCGGTCGATCGGCGAGCTGGCGGGGAAGAACGTCAACCTGGCCTTCGTCTGCGTGCCCAACAACCACCACGCCAGGGTGGCGATCGAACTCCTCAACCTGAAACTCGACGTGTTCTGCGAAAAGCCGCTGGCCACCAGCGCCGCAGATGCCCGGCTCATGATCGAGGCGGCACAGGTGAACGACAGGCGGCTCTTCGTCGGGCACAACCGGCGCTTCGCGCCGGTATACCTGGCGGCGAAGGAGGCGGTACGCGGCAAGTACTTTTCGCCGCAGAGCATCAACATGATCCAGAACGACGGCGACATGGGCGGCGAAGGCAGCCTCTGGGCGGCGAATTTCGCGCAACTGGGCGGTTTCCTCTACGACACGACGATCCACTTCCTGGACATGGCCGAGTTCCTGCTCGGGCCGATCGCCAGCATTTCCGCCCTGTCCCGGTCGTGCTGCTATCCGGTCAACGACAACTTCACCATTCACATGCAATTCAGGGACAGCGGCAGCGGGGTCATCTCCAGCTGCGGCCATGCCTCATGGATCTTCCCGTTCGAGCGCGTGCAAGTCGTCGGCGATCACCAGGCGGTGATCACGGAGGAGCTCGACGAGTATCGCCACTGCCCCGGCTTGTCGCGCGCCATCGACGGGAAGACGTATGCCAAGCTGGCGTTCGAGGAGAAGTGGGGCTACGTCGCCATGCACACGCACATGTACGACGCCCTCGCCTCGGGCGGCAAGGCGATCCACGACGCCCGCATCGGCCTGCGCGCCGTCGAACTGGTCGAGGCGTGCCAGAAGAGCGCGACAAGCCAGGGCGCATTCATCGACGTCGCGCCCGCGTAACGCGCCAACCATCAATCCTGGAGGGAACGAACATGGGAATCGGCAAAAAACCGTTGTACATGGCGACGGCCGCCGCCTTGCTCGCCGCCGTCGCCGCCTGCGGCTCGGGCGAAGGCACCGGCGCGAAAACGCAGGACGGCGCCGCGAAGGCGCCGCGGACGTCCATTTCCGCCGTTCTGACCGCGCTGAACAGCGATTACTGGCACATGGTCGAGTCGGGCATCAGGAAAGGCGGCAAGGCGTTCGACGCCGACGTCTCGATCACGGCGACGACGAGCGAATCCGACGTCACCGGCCAGATTTCGATGATCGAGGACCAGATCACCGCCGGCGCCCACGCCCTGATCATCGCGCCGGCCGACACCAAGGCGATTCTCCCCGTCCTGCGCAAGGCCCGGGACAAGAACATCAAGGTCGTCCTGATCGACATGGATCTGGACCCGCAGAATCGCAGCCTGCGCGCTTCGTTCATCGGCACGTCCGAATACCAGGCCGGCCAGGAAGTCGGGAAATACGTGGTCGAGCATTTCAAGCCCACGGAAATCGCGATCATCCGCGGGCTGGCCGGCATCCCGGCCCATGACGCCCGCGCCAACGGCATGCGCGACGTGGTCGTCCGCAGCGGCTTTGCCGTAGTGACCGAGCAGCCCGCCGACTCGGAGCGGGGCAAGGCGGTCAATGTCGCCGAGAACATTCTGGAGTCGTCGCCGAACGTCAAGCTGATTTACGCGACGAACGACGAAATGGCCCTGGGCGCCTATCAGGCGGTCGAAGGGAAGAAGCGGCGGAACGACGTGTTCGTGATCGGCTTCGACGGTTCGCCCGACGCGGTGAAATCGATCAAGGACGGCAAGCTGGGCGCGACCCTCGCCCAGCAGCCGGTCCAGATGGGCTATCTGGCCGTCGAGGCGCTGACCCGGATCGCCGCGGGCGCGCTGGTGGAAAGCGAGATCAACACGCCCACGAAAATGGTCGATAAGGCCAACGTCGGCGAGTTCGAGAAAGAGCTTTCCGCCCAGTAGGAAAATGTCGAAAGACCGGGACGGCCGTAGCCGCCGCGACGGGCGGCGAACGGCGTCCTCGGGCGGCTTTCAGGCGCCCATCGCGCCTGCGTGAGCCGGGGTCAGCGGCTGGAGCGCCGGCTGAAGAAGCCGTCCGCCTCGCTGTCCACCGCGCTGCTCGACCAGCCGCCCCGTTCCTGCATTTCCCCGGATTGCAACGCGCCGTGGAGCATCGACAGGCGGAACAGTTCGCTCGCCACGTCGTCGGGGAAGCCCTGCCGGTCGGCGCGGTCGGCCACCAGCAGGCCGTTCAGGTAGGCCTCCGCCTCGGGCCGGCCCCACAGCTCGACCAGCCTGGCCAGAATGCGCGGAAAACGCTGTTCGATCCGGTGCGGGTAGGCATCGGCCTTCCCGCCGAGATTGGCCAGCATCCGCTCCCGGAGCGCCGCAATATCGAAGCTGCCTGTGTCATCCATTTTTCCCTCCTCGTGACGGGAACCGCATGAACACCGGAAATACCGGCCATCGGACCACAGCCGGCAGGCCGGCGACGGCATCTTCTCGACCCCGATCCCGGCGGCGAGTTCCTGGATGCCGCAGCCGCCCGCCCGCGCGTCAGCCGGCGAGAAAATCGCGCTTGCCGATATCCACGCCGTTCGCGCGCAGGATGTCGTAGGCCGTCACCACGTGGAAATAGAAATTCGGCAGCGCGAACCCCAGCAGGTAGTCCACGCCCTTGAACTTCAGATCGCCGCGGCTGCTGGTCGGGTAGACAATGTCGCGCTCCTCGCTGCCGTCGATCTGCGCCGCCGTGAACGTTTCGACGAAGGAAATGGTCTTGGCGATGCGCGCCTGCAGCTCTTCGATCGTCTGCTCGTCGTCCTCGTGTTTCGGCACGTCAACGCCCGCTAGGCGGGCGACGGCGCCCTTGGCATGATCGCAGGCGATCTGCACCTGCCGGCTCAGCGGAAACATGTCGGCGATCAGCCGCGACGCGGGCAGCACGTCGGCGGCGATCTTGTGCGCTTCCGCGTGCGCCCGCCCCTTGTCGAGAATCGCGCTCAGGTTCTTGAGCAGGCGCACGAAAACGGGGACGCTGGACTGGTACATGGAAAGGGTCATGGTTTTCCTCCTCTGAAAAGAAAGGCTCATTGTGGCACCGCCGCCGGTGCCGATCCAGCTCCGGCGCGCTCAGGCGGCGTCCGCCAGCAGCGCCACTGCCGCGGCCCGCCGGACGGCCTGCGTCAGGGTTTTCAGGATCGGTGAATCGAGCCGCCAGCAATGCCAGTAGAGCGGCACGTCGAGGCATCCGCCGGGCACGATCTCGACGACACGGCCCACGGTGAGCGCGTCGCGCGCCAGGAGCGCCGGCACCATACCCCAGCCGATGCCGCGCCGGGCGGCTTCGAGGAAGCCATGCACGGAGGGCAGGAAATGCGTCGGCGGTTCCGCCGCCACCCCCGCGCACAGCGCCAGGAAGCGGGCCTGCAGGGCGTCCTTGGCGTTGAACACCAGCATCGGCGCCGCCGCCAGCGCCGCGTCGAGCGGGCGCCCGGCCAGATACCGCCGCACGTACTCCGGCGAGGCCAGCGCCAGATAGCGCATCACGCCCAGCGCTTCCACCCGGCATCCCTGGACCAGCGCCGGACTCGAACTCACCGCCGCCATCACCGTCCCTTCGCGCAGCAGGCGTGCCGAGTGATCCTGATCCTCGACGCGGACGTCGAGGACCACGCCGCCGTCGCCGGACAGATCGTCGAACACCGACAGGAACCAGGTTTCCAGCGAATCGGCATTGACCACCACCGGCAGGCGGACCGCCGGCGCCTCGCCCTCGCCGCCCAGGCCCATGTCGCGCAGCACGTCGTTTTCCAGCAGCGCGACCTGCCCCGCGAAGCGGGCGAGATGCCGGCCGGCGGCGGTGGCCTGGCACGGCGTGCCACGCTGGAGCAGGATCTGGCCCAGCCGTTCTTCCAGCAGGCGGATGCGCTGGCTGACCGCCGAGGTGGTCACGTGCAGGCGGCGCGCCGCGCCTTCGAAGCTGCCTTCGGCGAGCACGGCGGCGAATGCCGCCAGTTGGGCATTGTCGATCTTCATCGTTTAGAAAATCTGAAGGGTATTTACATACTTTAGATTATCTATCGAAAGCGCGGCGGTTATCCTGAACGCCCATGCCTGACCGGCCACCAAAAAAACTCCATGAACGCCCCCGTACTCGCCGGATTCCTGACCGGCCTGTCGCTAATCGTCGCGATCGGCGCGCAGAACGTCTTCGTGCTCCGCCAGGGACTGCTGCGCCAGTACCGCCTGACCGTCGCTGCGATCTGCGCCGGCGCCGACGCGCTGCTGATCGTCATCGGCATCCAGGGCGTCGGCGCCGCCCTCGCCGGTTTTCCCGAGCTGATCGCCGCCACCCGCTACGGCGGCGCGCTGTTCCTCGCCGTCTACGGCGGCCTCGCCGCGCGGCGCGCGTGGCACGGCCATTCGCTGCACGCCGGGAACGGCGCCGTGCTGCCCTACGCAAACGCGGTCGCGCTCTGCCTCGCGCTGACCTTCCTCAACCCGCACGTTTACCTCGACACCGTCGTCCTGCTCGGCGCCCTGGCCAGCCGGCACGGCGCCTCGGGCCGCTGGCAATTCGGCGGCGGCGCGGCGCTGGCCAGCCTGTCGTGGTTTTTCCTGCTGGCCTACGGCGCCGGCCGGCTGCAACCGCTGTTCGCCCGGCCGCTGGCGTGGCGCGTGCTGGACGGCGCCGTCGCCGTGATCATGGGCGCCCTGGCCTACGGCCTGCTGCGCGGCTGACGCGGCGCGGCGAAGCATGATTTCTTCCACGCACTCTTGCAGTCGCCGTCAACGCGCCTCGCCCGCGTCCCGGCATCCGCCGGCTCCTGACAGGACCAGTTCGAAAGGAACCGCCGCATCGACGGCCCTGCCGCCCTGAAAGGCCGGCCGGAACGGCGTGCGACGGACGATCGCCGCGATGGCCGCCGTTTCGGGCGGCGGGAACGACGATTCGTTCTACGCGCACATTCCGCAGCCGGCCGTGCCGCGTGACCCACAGATCGAAACGGATGCGCCCGCAGGGACATTCGACCGCGCCGTCCAGATCGATGCCCCGCCAGGGGTAAGGCAACGAATCGGGCGCGGCGCCTCCTGCTCGGGGGGCCGCCCGCCCCTCGTCCCGGCGCGACGTGACACCCGGCGGAGGCGACGAACGCCGCGCTTCCGCCGTGGCCGGCCGGCCCACGGCCGGAGGCGGCGCCACGCCCCGCGCCCGCGGATCGGCGCCGGCCGCAACGGGCGCCGGCGCGAACGAGACAACCAGGGAAGCCGCCACGGAAGCAGCGGCGCCGTCGCCGGCGGCAGGCCACGGCACCGGGCGATGCGTCCAGGCCAGGACGCCCGCGTGCGCGCACAGCGAAACGGCAAAGGCAACCCCAAGCCCGGACGGGCGTTTCCCGCCTGCCAACTTCAACACCCGGACAATGCGCCCTTCCAGACCATGTTGCGCAGCGGCACCACGGATTCGACGACCTTGTAGCGGTAGTACTGCCAGTCGGCGAGACCGTCCATGGGGAAAGTACCGCCTTGCCAGGTCGGCGCGGCGGCGGTGACGGCCGCCTTGTCGGGGTTGCCGTTGCGGGCCAGCAGCCCGATGCGCACGGCGGCGACCCGCGCGATGAGGCACTGCTCGGTTTTGCCGGCCAGTTCGCTCGGCGCCGTGCCGCTGTAGCTATCGACATAACCGTCGGCCGCCGTCGTGGTGTCCCATCCGTACGAGGCCTTGAAGCCCACGATATGGGCCGCGAGCCTGGACCAGTTGCCGGACGCGGTGCAATCGGTCGTCAGCAGGTTGCAGTAGGTGAGGCTGTGGTCGCGTACCGCGTAGGCCATGATCTTCGGCGCATTGCCCAGGTTGCCGAGGACTGCCGAATAATCCGACGACGAGTAGGCCACCGGCGCCGTGGCCGGGTTGTACGGCGAGGTGGCCGCCGCGCAGCCCGCATACGGATTCAGGAACGAGTCGGTGGCAACCTTGACCACGCTCGCATTCCCGGCAACGGTCTGGTTGCACACGGTCGTATCGCCCGGCAGCGCGGATACCTGCATCAGCGCGCAATCCTTGCCCGACTCGGCGGCGATGACCAGATCGCCCACCTGGAACCCCACCCGGTTCTTGACCACATAGCCGGCGTAGTTCTCGTTGTCCGCCAGGTCGTTGAAGCCGACCGCCTCGGCGGCCGTGTTGGCATTGCCGCCGACGACCAGCAGGATGTCGGTGCCGCTGTCGCCGGCGGGCAGGACCGTGCCGGACGACACGGTCGCCGCCGTTCCGGACGGGAAAATGGTCACCGGCGCCAGCCGGTCGATGGCCAGGCTCGCCGGGTTGCGCGCCGTGTTGTAGGTATGCAGCTTGCAGCCCAGGAAGTCGTCGCCGGTCATGCCGTAGCCGGCGAAACGCAACTCGCGCGACAGCGAGAACAGCGCGATCGCGCCGTTGCTCTGCGCGTCGCCGCCACCGCTGACGTTGCGCCTGGCCGTCTCGGCGTTGGCGAACAGATTGAGCATGATCACCGTGGCGATCAAGGCCACCAGCATGCCGACCAGCAGCTCGGTCAGGGAGAATCCGGACTGGCCGGCGGGTGTGGCGGATCGGCGCGGCATTGTTGGCTCCCCGGCCTCAGCGAATCCGGCTGACGGCCGTGTAGTTGTGGGTTTTTGCGCTGCCGGGCGGCTGCCAATACACGACGACGGTCACCGTTGACCGGCTGGCATCCGCACCGTCCGCCTCGACCGCCACCGAGGGCGCATGGCCGGAAGCTCCGGGCAGCGCGCTCGTCACCCGCGCGGCCCACGCCGCATAGCCGGCGGCCGACTTGCCATTGGCTGAAGCGTACTTGGCCGCCAGGGTGGCCGTCGCATGGTTTTCCGACCACATCTGGCTGATCAGCTGCTCGGTCAGGTTGGCGGCGTCGATGCGGTACTTGGCGTCGCTGATGTGCTGCAGGGAGGTCGCCTGCAGGCCGACGAGCCCGAGCACGCCGAGGGAAAAGACGAGAATCGCCACCATGGCCTCGATCAGCACGACGCCGCGTTCCCCCGATCGCGGCGCGGTACCGCCAGACCGGCGGCCGCGCCGGTTTGGCGGCCTGGAACCCGGCCGTCGGCCGGCGATGTTCGGACTCAGCATTTTCTCGGATCGCCCCCGGAGGTCACCGCCGGGTCGCACAGGCGTATCTCGCCGCCCGGCGCGGTGACGACGACGTTCAGGCAGCGCACGCCGGCGGCGTCCTTGGCGCACTGGCCGCTGCCGCCGGCGGAGACCAGGAAGGTCGCGTCGGCCGTTCCCCGCGCCAGGCCGTCGAAGCTCACCGTGGCCCGCGTGGCGTTGATCGTCACGGCGGTGCCGGACCCCGCGGCCTCGGCGCCGGGCCGGGACTGGATCACGCCGGTTGACGCGCCGGGCTCGGGGCACGAGTTGGCGACCGGATCGACCGTGCTGATGATCCAGTTCCACTGGCCGACGTCGCTCGACGTGGCGATCAGCGCGCATCCGGAGGCCAGGCTGCTGACCATCGAAAAACGTACCGTCGTGTTGCGCTTGATCGCCTCCGCCTTGGCCAGCTGCAGCCCGGCCAGGATCGATTCGGCGCCTGCGCGCACGCGCTGGTTGCGCAGCCACTGGCCGAAGCCGGGCACCGCCAGCGTCAGCAGGACCGCCAGGACGGTCAGCGTCACGGCGATCTCGACCAGGGTGAATCCGCGCGGCTTCATCGGCCGTCCTAGCAACTGCCCGACTGGGCGTTCACCCAGCAGTTTCCGGATGGCAGGCTCCAGCCCGCGGGAACGCTGACCGTCTTGTGCACGTTGTCCTGGTCGACGGTGAACACCAGCCCGCTCAGCGACGTATCGCTGCCCGTCGCGGTCAAGGTGAAGGTCGACGCCGTGGCGACGCAGGCGTAGGCAAAATACTTGCCGCTCGCGGCGGTCGCGCCGCATGCCGTCCCGTCGGAATCCAGGTAGGTGCGGCTGTCCTGGAACCATTGCTCCATGCGCACGCGGTACGCGGACAGTTCGGAGAACGCCTCCACGAGCTTGCCGCGCGCCACGTAGCGCCCGTAGCTCGGGAGCGCGACGGCGGCCAGGATGGCGATGATGGCCACCACGATCATTACCTCGATCAGGGTGAATCCTTTTTCATCCGCGCGCGGCGGCCCCGAATGCCATGCGGTTTTCATCGTCGCTCCCGACCGTATCTTCAATCGTTGATCAGTTCGCGCCAGAGAATCCGGCGTACGCTGCCGGACCCCGACGAGACCGGCACCGAGGAGGTCACCGTCGAACCGCCGGACAGGCGCGTCAGCGATACGACGCTGCCTGAAGGCAGAATGACCAGTTCGGCGCGCGTGGACAGTTCGTTGCCCAGTTTCTGGCCGACGTAAGTCGTCTCGCCGACGTACGATCCGCTGGTGTAGTCGAGGTAGTAGATCCAGCTCTCGCCGCCGATGGTGCAGGCGCTCGAGTTGGGAATGTTGGTCGTGAACACCAGGGTGCCGAGTGCCAGCGTCGGATCGGTGTTCGCCCGCTCCCCGCTGTCCGGCAGATCCAGGAACCAGCCGATGTTCGACGCCCAATCGACCGCATTCTTGGTCACCGTGCGGATCGACGCGCCGGAGGAATCCGTTCCCGAACTCACCGTCTGCTTGACGATATCCGTGCGTCCGCGCACTACGCCCCAGTCGTCGGTGGCGAGGGTGTCCTTGATGGCGTAGAAACTCTGCGTCGAAGTGTCGGTGACGTCGGTCGTCCCGAGGTATTTGCCGGTGCCGACGAAAACGCCCGCATAAAGATTGTCCACCAGCCCCAGCTCGGGCTTGGCCATGACCGGCTGGCGGTTGCCGGAAGCATCGGCCAGGGTCGCCAGATGCTGTGCGTCATATCCGGCAGCGCCGAGGCTATCGTTGATGTCGAAGCGCCACAGGTTGCCGAACAGGTCGCCGCCATAGACGCGCAGCGCGGTGTTGTCGGTCGACGTGTCGTCGGCCCAGGCGTTGATCCGGGTGAGGCCGCTCGGGCACGGCGCCGTGCTGCAGGCGCCGCTGACCGTCGAGGTGCTGCCGGCCCCGGTCGCCAGCTTGCCGGCCGAGGTCGTCCCCGACACGGCGGACAGCATCGCCCCGGTATAGGCCTGCAGGACGAACAGGTAGCCGCCGCCGGTCCCGGGATTGACGTTGTTGTATCCCGACGCCAGCAGCACGACCCAGGTGCCGTCGCCGTTCTTGGTGATGATCGGGTTGCCGTAGCTGTAGCCGAGGTCGGCGTCGGTCGTATAGCCCTCGCCCTTGCCCGTATCGTGGGTGAACTCCCAGAGCGCCTTCGGGGACGCCGGATCGGTAACGTCCAGCGCGTAATAGCCGCGGCCGCCGCCGTTGAGCCCGCCGACCAGGATGGTACGCCACTCGGGCGAGGAACCGGTGCAACCGGAAACGCAGACGTCGCCGATGACGACGGTCCCATCGACGAAGAAAGCGTGGTTGTTCGCGTAGTTCGTGTCCGCCAGCTTGTGGAGATTGGGCAGCACCAGGGACGGAATGTAGGCCCACGCCTCCTGCCCGGTCGAGGCATTGAAGGCGTGCAGCATGCCGTCGTTGGCGCCGACGTAGACCATCGCCGTGCGCGAGGCGTTGTTCGACTTGAAATCGCCATAGCCCGAGTCGGTGTAGCTGAACTGCGGCTTTTTCACGTACACGGTCTCGGACGAGACGATGTCGCCGAGGATGTGGTCGCGCGCGCGGTACAGCGTGCCTTCGTAGCCGCGCCGGCCGCGCAGGTAATTGACCAGGTTCTCGCCGGCGGCGGCCGTCTTGTTGGCTGTCGACAGGTCCGCGTACTGGCTGAGCGAGGAGACCGCCGAAGTGCCGAAGTGGGCCTGTTCCGCGCTGGTCAGGTTGCCCCAGGCGAAGGACTTGAGCCTGTTGCTCCCGTAGGCGTTCGCCGGATCGTAGGTGTAGATCGTGCGCGAATCGGTGGCCGCGGCGGTCCTGGCGTCCAGCAGCCATTTCGCCGACCAGTCGCACTCCGAGGATGTGCAGGGGTCCGATTTGATGGTGGCGACGGTCCCGGTGGAGAGATCGATGGTCTGGCGGACGAGTTCGCCGTACCAGGACTGGCTGACGAAGGTGGTGCTGAACACGTAGTCGTCGCCGGTCGTGACATTCGGATTGCTGGTCGTGGCGGACGCCGCGGAACCGACGCGGGCGCTCACGCCGGACAGCGCGCCCGACAGCCCCTTGGACAGCGCGCCCGGATCGGTGGCGCTGTAGTAGGTGCCCCTGCCGTTGACCGCGGCATGCCACAGATCGTCGATGTTCTCTTCCGCGTTGGACGCGGGCGTGGGCCAGTTGCAGGTGCCGCCGGAGGATACCCATGAACAGGGCGAGCCGTCCGCGGAATTGACCGTGCCCTTGTAGACGTTGAAATAGTCGCCCGCGGTATCACTCTCGTACGAGGCGGAGTAGATCATGCGCCCGTACGCCCCGAGGCCGAGCGTGAAGGTGGTCATGTGCTGCCAGGCCGCCGAGTCCTTGGTCGTGCCGGGAACGTTGTTCTTCGCCACGTTGACCCCGAGCACGCCCGTCTCGTTGCCGTTGTCGCTGCTGCGCAGATCGGTCGCGTAATAGTAGTAGGCGACGTCGGCCATCGAGTTGGAAACGCCCGAGGTCGTTGTCGAACTCGACGTCTTCGGATAGCCGTCCGCCGTTCCCGACACGGAGACGGGCAAGGCGCTGGACGAGGAGGAGCAGCCTTCGTAGTTGGCGTCGGCGCTCGCCGACGACGTCTTCTCGCTGGTCACCACCCCGTTGGTGGTCACCGTCACGGTGGTGACGGTCGTGGTCGTTTCGACGATTCTTTTCTTCGACGTGCTGCAGCTGGCATACGTGTACGTCTTCGTATAGGTCTTGTTCGTCGTCGTCACCACCGTGGTCGTGGCCGAACCGTCGAAATAGGGCCGTGCCGCCCCGCCGTCCTGGTTGCCGACGTTGGTGCTGCCGTCCAGCTTGGTCCCGGCGCCGCCGTTGTAGCAGCCGGCGCTGCCGTTGTTGCACGATCCGCTGTTCCAGAACCCGTCGCTGGCCATGATGGCGAAGTTCTGCTGGCACGAGTACTGCATCGGATCGACCACCGAGACCGAGTTGTAGCTGGAAATCTTGTTGGCGAAGATGCGGCCGGCGATCGCCAGCGCCGAGCGCGTCGGCGTGCTGCCGTTGGCCGTCGCCGCATAGAGCTTGGCGTACCACGCCTTCTTCTGGGTCGAGTCGAAATCGGCGATGTTCAGCAGGTCGCTGCCGCCGTTGTTGTTGATGGTCATGAAGCCCAGGCGATAGCGGTTGTCGATGCCGGCGAAGGCCAGCCCGGTCGCCGTCTTCATGGCCAGCATCCGTGTCCGGTAGTAGCTGTACCAGTTGGCGTAGTTGGTTTTCTGCGTCGCAGTCAGCGTGCTGACCAGCACCTTGGTGAATACCGCGGACGCCTTGGACGTTGACGTATTGCATTCCTGGTAGAACGTGCTGCCGGTGTCGTAATACGTCTTCTGCGCGGCCGAGGTCTGGGCGCCGGAATAGACGTAGTAGTAATCGCTGCTCAGGTTGGTGGTGCCCGAGGATTGGCTGTAGCCATCCTTCCAGGCGGCCGAGACGGACGCATTGGCATAGCTGGTGCCCTGGTAATCCACCGGCGGCGTGTAGGTGATTTCGGGGTTGTAGGCCAGGCCGTTGCACTGGCTGCCGTAATAGCCGTATTTTCCCGAGAAGTTCGCGGCCACGTCGGGCATGTAGGCGTCGGCCATGCTGCCCGAATCGTCGAGCACGAACATCACGTTGGGCTTCACCGAGGTGGTGGACGAGGTCACCATGGGCGCCGTGGCCAGATCGGTGGCGCCGGCGATCGCCCAGGCCGGCAGGAGCGCGCAGAGCCAGAGCGGAATCCGGCGTGTTCTGCGGAGGACGGGATGCGGGAGGCTGAGCATGTCGATTCCTTGCCGTGAGTCCTGCGGGTCTAGAGCGCGACGACGGCCTGGGTGTAGGTCACCGTGTCCCGGGGCCCGTCCACGCGCACCGTGATGCGGTAATACACCTGCGAAGAGGCGGTGAGGGTGAGTTTCCCGGCCCCCTTGGAACTGTTCGAGGACGAGGACGCGGAAACCGCCTGGAAACAGCCGCTGGCCGTATCCGTGGCGGCCCCGGCGGACAGGCACAGGCGCTGGACGAGATATGCCGACTTGTTGCCCGCCGCGTCGGCCGTCTGCGCTGAAGGGGTCGAATGGCAGGTGGCCGCCGGCGGGTTGCCGGACCAGGAAATCCAGCATTTGTACCCGGTCGGCAGGCTGGCCGTGTCGTTCCAGTAGGCGTCCCAGGTCTGGCCGGCCTTGATGTTCGGCCCGTTCCGGTCGTAGGACGCCAGGTAGCCGTCGCCCGTGCTGTCGGCCTCCAGCCCCCCGCTACTCTGCTTGCTCAGCCAGGCGATCGCCGCTTCGATCGCCAGATCGCCGGAAGCGATGCCGTTCTGCTTGTATCCCAGGTTGGCCGCCACCAGCGTGGCGCTGTCCGTCGCGCGCATCATGGCGAGCGCCCCGATGGTCATGACGGCCAGGAACACCAGCACGATCAGCAGCACCATCCCGCTCTGGCCGCCGGCCGGGCGGCTGGGGAAAACCAGGCCGCCTTTGCCGCGCATCGCCGCCGGGATCTCGAAGAGGCGGACAGGATTGATGAAAATGACAAAGATGGCGGCCTCCGGCCCGACGTATCAGGAACGACGGCATCATCTGTCTTTCTTCTGTTAATTTCATCGACGATCCGGTAAATCCTGATCAAGTCGTGGCACCGCGCGTCATGCGCGGCCCGGCCTTTACGGGCTGGCGGCCGCGCGCTGGCCGGGGTGGGCGTCGAGTCCGTGCGGGACGGCGATATTCAGCCCTCATGATCGCGCCGACGCCGGACACGGTCGCCAACGTGCTGGCCACGCTGGCCGTCGGGCCGCCGATCGCGGCGCTGTTCGCCCGGCCGTTCCTCGCGGCCGCTGCGCATCCGGGCGGCGATCGCCCTCGCCTACGGCTTGCCGTGCGGCTGACGCGGCGCGGCGAAGTACGATTCAGTGCCCGCGCAAACCGGGATCAACGGCCGGAACGCCGATCGAACGAGTCGTCCGCGCTGCGCGTCCACTTGTCCCGATCCGTCATTTTCTCGGGTTGCAGCATGGCGTGGATCAGCGACAGGCGAAACAGTTCGCGCGCCACGTCGTCCGGAAAGCCTTGCCGGTCGTTGCGGTCGGTCACCAGCAGGCTGTTCAGGTAGGCGTCCCCCTCGGCGTGGCCCCACAGGAGGACCAGCCGGGCAAAGATGCGCGGGAAATGCCGTTCGACCTGGTGCGGATAGGCATCCGCGTTCTCGCCGAGGTTGGCCAGCATTTTCTCCCGCAGCGTCGGAATGTCGAAATTGCTTGTGTCATCCATTCTTTACCTCCCGTCATATAAGATGATTATTGATTATCTTGTTGGAATTGACCAGCTTTTTTATCATGACGGAATCAAACAAATCGCGGACGTCATCCGGCGCCCTCCTTCTCCGCGGGAAAACGGCAAGGCCGGGAGAAAATCGCGCCTGCCGATCCCCTTTTTTCGCGGCCCCGGCCCGCCATGCCGGAAGCACTCCGCTCGCCGCGATTGACCCGGAACGCGCCGCTCGCCGATACTTCCGGTTTGACTATCGCCCGTACGCCCAAGCCCAATGACCCACAGCCGCGCCGTCGCCCTGATGATCCTGGTCACCCTGATGTGGAGCATCGCCGGGGTCGTCACCCGCCAGCTGGACGCGGCGCCGGCATTCGAGGTCAATTTCTGGCGCAGCCTGTGCAACGCCGCCGGCCTGTTCATGGCGCTGAGCGCCATGCGCGGGCCGGATTTCCTGCGCGGCCTGGCGGCCGCCCGCTGGCCGGTCTGGGTGTCGAGCCTGTGCTGGGCGGCGATGTTCACCGCCTTCATGATCGCCTTGACGCTGACCACGGTAGCCAACGTGCTGGTCACCCTGGCCGTCGGGCCGCTGATCACGGCGCTGTTCGCCCGGCTGTTCCTCGGCCACCGGCTGCCGCTGCGCACCTGGGCGGCGATCGCCCTGGGCGGCGCCGGCATCGCCTGGATGTTCGGCCGGGAGGCCGCCGCCGGGGCGTCGCTGACCGGTTCGCTGGTGGCCTTCACCGTGCCGGTCGCCGCGGCGATCAACTGGACGCTGCTGCAATCGATCGCCGGCGAGAGCGCCGACGATGGAGCGAAGCCGCCCGACATGCTGCCGGCGATCCTGGTCGGCGCGCTGCTCTCGGCCTTCCTCACCCTGCCCTTCGCCTGGCCGCTGCAGGCGTCCCTGCACGACGTCGCGCTGCTGGCCCTGCTCGGCGTGGTGCAGCTGGCGATTCCCTGCCTGCTGGTAGTGCGCCTGTCGCGCGAACTGCCGGCCGCCGAAATCGCGCTGCTCGGGCTGCTCGAAGTCCTGTTCGGCGTCACCTGGGCGTGGCTGGGCGCCGGCGAGCAGCCGTCCCCGGCCACGCTGACCGGCGGCTGCCTGGTCATCGCGGCGCTGATTCTCAACGAAATGCTCGCCATCCGGCAAAAGCGCGCGGCGCTGGCGCCGCCCTGAGTGTCTTGCGAGCGCAACAGCTTGCCCGCCCCACGCGCGCGCCGGCGCTCCGAATCGGGATCGCGCTCCTCAATCGACGTACAATCCGCCGGATTCGCTTGCGGGGCGGAAAAACGTGCCTCGCAAGGCTACGCACCACGGATTCTCAGGAAACGGCACACGCCATGAACGAAGACCTTTCGGCCAAGAACCTGCTTCCCGACGATTGCCCCGCCGAAGGCACGCGCCGCATCATCGATGGGCGCGAACGGGTTTTTTACGACGGCTACTGGATCAGGACCTACCCGACCCCGGCCAACTCGCTGACCGCCAAGAAACGCCTGATCGAGGCCCTGACCCGGCGCCTCTTCAACCATACCGAGCACGGGCTGAACATCCCCGGCACGCGCCTGGCGGAAGCGCGCCAAAGGTACGAGGAGGAAACCGACCCGGCCCTGAAGCGCGTCAAGGCCGGCATGCTGGCCGGCGCGCTGTTCAACCGGGCGACGGACATTTTCCGCAACCTCGTCGATCTGCAGGCGTGCGGCGTCGAGATCAAGAGCAGCGATGCCCTGATGCGCGAATGCGGGCGCTGCCTGCTCGAAGCCATGGAACTCGGGCGCTTCGTCCTGCACCGCAGCGGCGAGGAAGGCATCGACGAACTGTGGGGCGAGCCCTTCCGCGCCTTCACGGCGCCGATCGAGGAGTTCTACGAGAGCCGCTACATCAAGATCGGCCAGACCAAGCGCGACATCGACCGGATCGCCGACACCATGGTCGATACGTTCGCCAAGGTGCCGGCCTTCGCGCAGATCGAACCGCTGATCCGCGTCTTCGCGCGCGCGGCGCGCATCAAGACGGAAACCCTGCGCACCGATCCGGACATTTTCGACGTCTGGCCGCAGTTGGTGACCGCCGGCGAGCGGCTGGCCAATTTCGCGCCGGACGAAAGCGCCGGGGCGACCCCGGGCGTCTCCGACGGGCACGGCGTTTCGGACGGCCTGCAGCTGATCCGCGCCGGACGCGACCTGATCTTCTTCATCACCCGCGCCCGCACGCCGATGCCCAAGAGCACCCAGGAATACGTCGAGCGCTGCGGCGTCTATCTGGAGACGGGACGCGCGCCGACCGCTCCCACGCCGTTGCCGGCCTGACGCCGGCGCTTCCCTGCCGACGCCCCCCGCATAGAAAAACCCCGCCGGTTCGCTGAACCGGCGGGGTTTCGTTTTACTCCAGCGAGATGCCGCCGCTTACTTGGCGTTGGTGATGGCGGCCTGCGCGGCGGCCAGGCGCGCGATCGGCACGCGGAACGGCGAGCAGCTCACGTAGTCGAGGCCAGCGCGGTGGAAGAATTCCACCGAGGCCGGATCGCCGCCGTGTTCGCCGCAGACGCCGAGCTTGATGGCCGGACGCACCGAACGGCCCTTGTTGACGCCCATCTTGACCAGTTGGCCGACGCCCTTCTGGTCGATCGACTGGAACGGGTCCTGCTCGTACATGCCGGCCTTCAGGTAATGCGGCAGGAATTTGCCCACGTCGTCGCGCGAGAAGCCGAGCGTCATCTGCGTCAGGTCGTTGGTGCCGAACGAGAAGAACTCGGCCTGCTTGCCGATGCTGTCGGCGACCAGCGCGCCGCGCGGCGTCTCGATCATCGTGCCGACCATGAATTCGACGGTCGAACCGCGCTCGGCGAACACCGCCTCGGCCGTGTCGCGGATCACCTTGGCCTGCGAGTTGAACTCGCGCACCGTGCCGACCAGCGGGATCATGATCTCGACCTTCGGGGTGATGCCCTGCGCCTTGACGTTGAGCGCCGCCTCGAAGATGGCGCGCGCCTGCATCTCGGTGATTTCCGGATAGGTGATGCCGAGACGGCAGCCGCGGTGGCCCATCATGGGGTTGGCTTCGTGCAGGTCGTTGACGCGGTGCTTGATGCCCTCGTAGGTCAGGCCCATCTCGATGGCCATTTCGCGCTGGTTGACGTCGTCGTGCGGCAGGAACTCGTGCAGCGGCGGGTCGAGCAGACGGATGGTGACGGGCAGGCCGTCCATGGCCGTGAAGATTCCTTCGAAGTCGCTGCGCTGCATCGGCAGCAGCTTGGCCAGCGCGCGGCGGCGGCCTTCCTCGTCGCGGGCCAGGATCATCTCGCGCACGGCCTTGATGCGGTCGCCTTCGAAGAACATGTGCTCGGTACGGCACAGGCCGATGCCGACGGCGCCGAAATTACGCGCCACGCGGGCGTCTTCCGGCGTGTCGGCGTTGGCGCGCACGGCCAGCTTCTTGTAGCGTTCGGCAATGTCCATCAGCTTGCCGAAGTCGCCCGACAGGTCCGCGTCCTTGGTCGGGATCTTGCCTTCATAGACCAGGCCGGTCGATCCGTCGAGCGAGATCCAGTCGCCTTCCTTGTACACCTTGCCGTCGATGGTCATCGTGCGGGCCCGCGGATCGACGCGGATGGCGCCAGCGCCGGAGACGCAGCACTTGCCCATGCCGCGCGCCACCACGGCGGCGTGCGAGGTCATGCCGCCGCGGGCGGTCAGGATGCCCTTGGCCGCGGCCATGCCGCGCAGGTCTTCCGGCGAGGTTTCCTGGCGCACCAGGATGACGTCGAGCCCGTTCTGCACCCATTGCTCGGCTTCGTCGGCGAAGAACACGATCTGGCCGGTCGAGGCGCCCGGCGAGGCCGGCAGGCCGTTGGCGATGGAACGCGCGCTCTTGATCGCGGCGCGGTCGAACACCGGGTGCAGCAGTTCGTTCAGACGGTCCGGCGAGACGCGCAGGACGGCGGTCTTCTCGTCGATCATGCCCTGTTCGAGCATTTCCATCGCCACGCGCACCATGGCCGCGCCGGTCCGCTTGGCGGAGCGGGTCTGCAGCATCCACAGCTTGCCTTCCTGGATGGTGAACTCGATGTCCTGCATGTCCTTGTAGTGGTTTTCCAGCGCCGTTTCCGTCTTCAGCAGCTGCTGGTAGATCTCCGGCATCAGCTCTTCCATCGACGGATACTTGGTGCGGCGATCGTCTTCGCTGACCTGCGCCAGCTGCGCCCAGCGGCGCGAGCCTTCGAGGGTGATCTGCTGCGGCGTGCGGATGCCGGCCACGACGTCCTCGCCCTGGGCGTTGACCAGGAACTCGCCGTTGAAGATGTCCTCGCCCACGGCGGCGTCGCGCGTGAAGGCCACGCCGGTGCCGCTCTTGTCGCCGAGATTGCCGAACACCATCGACTGGACGTTGACCGCGGTGCCCCAGGAGTCGGGAATGTCGTTCATCTTGCGGTAGAGCTTGGCGCGGTCGTTGTTCCAGCTTTCGAACACGGCCATGATGGCGCCCCACAGCTGCTCCCACGGGTCGCTCGGGAATTCGCGGTCGAGACGCTTGGCGATCAGCGCCTTGAACTCGGCGACCATGTGCTTGAGGTCGTCGACGCCGAGCTGCGTGTCGAGCTCGACGCCCTTCTTTTCCTTGATCTCGTCGATGATTTCCTCGAACGGATCGTGGTCTTCCTTGGAGACCGGCTTCAGGCCCATGACCACGTCGCCGTACATCTGGATGAAGCGGCGGTAGGAGTCCCAGGCAAAGCGTTCATTGCCCGACTTGGCGGCGAGGCCCTTGACCGCTTCCTCGTTGAGGCCGAGGTTGAGGATGGTGTCCATCATGCCCGGCATGGAGGCGCGCGAGCCGGAGCGCACGGAGACCAGCAGCGGGTCGGCGGCGTTGCCGAACTTCTTGCCCATTTCCTTCTCGATGAAGGCCACGCCTGCGAGGACTTCGGCCTCGATCAGCTTGCGCACGGCATCGGCGCCCTGCTCGGTATAGACGGTACAGACTTCGGCGCTGATGGTCAGGCCCGGCGGAACGGAGATGCCCAGGCGGCACATTTCGGCGAGGTTGGCACCCTTGCCGCCCAGGGTGTTTTTCATATCGGCGGCGCCGTCGGTCCGCGACGGACCGAACACATAAACGGATTTATTCGACATATCTACCCCAATCAACGGACAAACAACGAAAAACGGCTCGATCGGGCAATCGGGGTGGTGCCGTCGCCCTGCCTCGCCAACGATTGTTAGTTTCTTCTGAGCCCGCGATTCTAGCAGAAATCCGCCGTCCAGCCTGTGGATTCCCGGCCTATCTTTCTG
Organism: Propionivibrio sp.; assembly: GCF_047602565.1. Lineage (GTDB taxonomy): Bacteria > Pseudomonadota > Gammaproteobacteria > Burkholderiales > Rhodocyclaceae > Propionivibrio. Next base: position 4,434,095 of record NZ_JASGGX010000001.1, on the reverse strand, counting down.
ATTTTGCTGGCAATTGGATAAATGGCCTGACCAGTTGCCGGCGCCCTTCGGACCGCCTCAGCCGGCGTCGCGTTCGATCAGCGCCACGGCCTCGGTCGAGATGCCTTCCTCCCGCCCCACGAAACCCAGTTTTTCGGCGGTCTTGGCCTTCACGTTCACCCGCTCCGCCGGAATGCCGAGATCGTCGGCGATCACCGCGACCATGCGCGGAATGTGCGGGGCCATCTTCGGCCGCTGCGCGTTGATCGTCGCATCGACGTTCACGATGCGCCAGCCGGCCGCCGCCAGTCGGTCCCGCACTGCGCGCAGGAGGACGCGGCTGTCCGCATCGAGGTAGCGCGCGTCCGTGTCCGGGAACAGCCGGCCGATGTCGCCCATGCCCGCCGCGCCGAGCAGCGCGTCGATGATGGCGTGCAGCAGCACGTCGGCGTCGGAATGGCCGAGCAGGCCGAGTTCGTGGGGAATCTCGACGCCGCCGATGATCAGCTTGCGCCCGGCCACCAGCGCGTGGATGTCGCAGCCCTGCCCGATCCGGATCATGAGTTCCTCGCCTTGAGCACCAGTTCGGCCAGTTCGAGATCGGCCGGATAGGTCACCTTGAAATTGGTCGCGTCCGCCCGCACCAGCAAGGGCCGGCAGCCCAGCGCTTCGAGCGCGCCGGCCTCGTCGGTGACTGCCTGCCGGCCGTCCAGCGCCCGCCGCAGCAGGCCGTAGCGGAACATCTGCGGCGTCTGCGCCTGCCACAGCCCGTCGCGTGCTTCGGTCGCCGCCACCCGCTGCCCGGCATCGGCGCGCTTCAAGGTGTCCGCCACCGGCACCGCCAGCAGGCCGCCGACCGGATCGTCCCGCAAGGCCTCGCACAGGGCGGCGAGCAGCGCCTGGGACAGGCCGGGCCGCGCCGCGTCGTGCACCAGCATCCAGTCGTCCTCCGCCACGATTTCCCCGACGGCGCGCAGGCCGTTCGCCACGCTCTCGGCGCGCGTCGCCCCGCCGCAGCGCAGCACCTCCAGCTTCGCGCCGAGGCCCGACCAGTCGTACGTCTCCCACCAGGCGTCGCCGGGCGAGAGGATCACCCACACCCGCTCGATGCGCTCGCAGCGGCACAGGGCGGCCAGCGCGTGGTGGATCATCGGCCGGCCCGCCAGGGGCAGGTATTGCTTGGGGATTTCCGCACCGAAACGGGCGCCGTTTCCGGCGGCGGGGACGAGGGCGTAATGTCGTGGCATCGGCGAATTCTAGCCGAAAGCGGGGCGCGTCCGCGTCGATCGACGCGCCTTGCCACGCTTCCAACGCTTTCATATAGTGAAGCGAAAGGAGCACCGCCATGAGCATCCAACTCCGCCCCGCCGCCGTCGCCGGCATGTTCTACCCCGATTCACCGAGCCGGCTGAGCCGCGAGATCGCGGCCATGCTCGCCGACGCCGCAGGCAAGGCGGAGGAGTGTCCCAAGGCGATCATCGTGCCGCACGCCGGCTACGTCTATTCCGGACCGATCGCGGCCAGCGCCTTCGCCACGCTGGCGAGCCGGCGGCACGCCATCCACCGCGTCGTGCTGCTCGGCCCGACGCATCGCGTCGCCGTGCGCGGACTGGCGCTGCCGGACTGCGACGCCTTCGCCACGCCGCTCGGCAGCGTCCCGATCGACCGGCCGGCGGCCGAGGCGATCCTCGACCTGCCGCAGGTCGTGGTCAGCGGCCCGGCACACCGCCAGGAGCACTCGCTGGAGGTCGAGATCCCGTTCCTGCAGGTGGTCCTCGCCGAGTTCTCGCTGCTGCCGATCGCGGTCGGCGAAGCGTCGCCGGACGCCGTGGCCGAAGTGCTCGACCGCCTGTGGGGCGGGCATGAGACGCTGATCGTGATCAGCTCGGACCTGTCGCACTACCTGCCCTACGAGGACGCGCGCCAGATCGACGCCGGCACGGCCGGCCAGATCGGCAAGCTCGACCCGATGATCAACCATTACCAGGCCTGCGGCGCGACGCCGGTCAACGGCCTGCTGCTGGCCGCCCGCAAGCACGGCCTGCAGGTGCGCCAGCTGGATCTGCGCAATTCGGGCGATACCGCCGGCGACCGCCTGCAGGTCGTCGGCTACGGGGCCTTCGCCTTCTTCGAAGCCAATCCGGGAGCACAGCGCCATGTCCATTGACCCGCTCGGCCACGCCCTGCTGACCATCGCCCGCAACGCCATCGAAAAGGAGTTCGGCATGAAGGCGCGCACGGTGACCGCGCATCCCGATCTCGCCAGGCCGGCCGCCACCTTCGTCACGCTGACCCAGCAAGGCCAGCTGCGCGGCTGTATCGGCAGCCTCGAAGCGCGCCGCCCGCTGGCCACGGACGTCGCCGACAACGCGCTCGCGGCGGCCTTCCGCGACCCGCGCTTTCCGCCCCTGCGGCAGGGCGAACTGGATCAGACGCGCGTCGAGGTTTCCCTGCTCGACACGCCGGAACCGTTACAATTCGCCGACGAGGCCGAGGCGCTCGCCCGGCTGTGCCCGGGCGTCGACGGGCTGATCCTGAATTGCGGACACCATCGCGCCACCTTCCTGCCGCAGGTCTGGGAATCGCTGCCGACACCGCCGCTGTTCCTGGAACACCTCAAGCTCAAGGCCGGGCTGCCGGCGGATTTCTGGAGCCCGCAACTGACGCTCGCCCGCTACGGGGTGCAAAAATGGAAAGAGACATGAAGTCGCCCGAATCCACCCATCCGGCCCGCTGGTGGCATCCCCTGCCCGCCGAGGCGGGCAAGCCCGAACGCATCCAGTGCGACCTCTGCCCGCGCGACTGCAAGCTCCACGCCGGCCAGCGCGGCGCCTGCTTCGTGCGGCAGAACGTCAACGGCCGGATGATCCTGACCACCTACGGCCGCTCGTCCGGCTTCTGCATCGATCCGATCGAAAAGAAGCCGCTCAACCACTTCTATCCCGGCTCGTCGGTACTCTCCTTCGGCACGGCGGGCTGCAACCTCGCCTGCAAGTTCTGCCAGAACTGGGACATCTCCAAGTCGAAGGACATGGACCGCCTGATGGACGCCGCCAGCCCGGAAGGCATCGCCGGCGCGGCGCTGGCCTACGGCGCGCAATCGGTGGCCTTCACCTACAACGACCCGGTGATCTTCGCCGAATACGCCATCGACACGGCCGAAGCCTGCCGCCAGCGCGGCGTCAAGACCGTGGCCGTCACCGCCGGCTACATCCACCCGGCGCCGGCGCGGGAATTCTATGCCGTGATGGACGCCGCCAACGTCGACCTCAAGGCGTTCACCGATGCGTTCTACGTCAAGCTATGCGGCGCCCGCCTGAGGCCGGTGCTGGACACGCTCTCCTACATCCACCATGAAACCGACTGCTGGCTGGAGATCACTACGCTGCTGATTCCGGGGCAGAACGACTCGCCGGCGGAAATCAAGGCGCTGGCGCGCTGGGTGGAAAGCGAACTGGGGCCGGAAGTGCCGCTGCATTTCTCCGCCTTCCACCCGGACTGGAAAATGGACGACCTGCCGCCCACGCCGCCCACCACGCTGACGCTGGCCCGCAACATCGCCATGGACGCCGGGCTGCATTACGTCTACACGGGCAACGTGCACGACACCGAAGGCGACACCACCTTCTGCCCGACGTGCCACGCCGCGCTGATCGTGCGCGACTGGTACGCGATCCGCCATTACGACCTGCCGGAGGACGGCTGCTGCCCGCACTGCCAGACCCGGATCGCGGGCCACTACGGAAAATTCGGCAAGCCGTTCGGCTCGCACCGCATCCCGGTTCGCCTGGCGCGCAGGTAGGCCGCCGTGCTCGACTTCACCCCGGACGGCATCGGCATTCCCGTCTCGGTCCGTTCCGAGCACGGCCTGCTGTATGGCGAACTCGCCACGCTGCCGGACTCGCCGGGGCTCGTCGTCCTCGCCCACGCGGCGATGGCGCTCGACCAGAAGGACAAGCTGCTGGCCGGCCAATTCCGGCGCGCCGGCCTGTCGACCCTCGGCGTCAACCTGCTGGCGCACCAGGAGGAGCATTTCCCCGACGTGCACAACAACGTGCCCCTGCTGGCCAAGCGGCTGGTCGACTTCCTCGGGCTGCTCAAGAACCGCATGCAGATGGGCGAGCTGCGGCAACAGCCGATCGGCCTGTTCGCCGCCAACGCCACCTCGCCGGTCGCCGTCCGCGTCGCCGCGCTGCGCGACCACGACATCGCGGCGGTCGTCTGCCGCGACGGGCTGATCGACTTGGCCGGGGTGCTCTACCTGCGCTCGCTCGAATCGCCGCTCCTGCTGCTCAACGAGGAAAGCGACACGCAGCACATCGCCAGCAACCGCCGCGCGCTGCAGGAAGTCTCCTGCCGCAAGGAGCTCAGACTCATCCCCGACATCGGCGTCGATTACGCCGTCTCGGCCGGTATCGCGACCTGCCTGCGCGAGGCGACGGAATGGTTCGCGGAGAATTTCGGCACACCGGAACGGCGAGAAGCAGAGTAGCCCTTCGCCTGCCCGACGCGCGGCGGAATCGTCTTATTTCTTCTTTTCTTCCCTGTAAGGCCCGTTCGGGAAGGCCCCAGCGCCGTAGAAGGCGCGGCTGTTGGCCTGCCGGGTCAACGGCATGTAGTTCGGCGCGGCCCGTGCAACGGCGGCATTGATCAAGGCGCCGATGAGTCCTCCGGAGTTGTTGTCCGGCGTGTAAACGAGTCTCTGCCAGTCCTGCCAGATTTCAGTACCGTCCCGGCTGACCATCTTGTAGCCGATCTCGACGGTCACCTGCGTGGAAATGACTATGTACTGTGCGTCCCAGCGGTTGATGGTCACATACAGGATGGCGTCGGCATCGAACATCTTGGCCAGGCTTTCAGCGGGCATATCCCGAATCCGCTCGCCTTCGTAATAGCCTTCCTGCTCCAGCACATACTTGGTCGTATTGACCGGGAAGACGTAGTAGCCCTTTTCGGCGACCGGCACCGGCAGTGCGGAGAGGACGTAATTCGGCGCATCGACGTCGAGGGACTTGTTGACCACCGGCACGATCAGGATCGAGCGCGGCGCGCTGGCCGTGAACGCGCTCAAGTCCTTCTTGGCCGGTTGCGTCACGCAGCCCGTCAGGAGCAGCGTCGCGAGCAACGCCGCCAGCAGCAAAGCCATCTTGCTCATTTGGCCACCTCTTCCTGAACCGCCGGGGTTTTCTGGCGTTCGAGATTCTGGATCAGCGCGCTCATCAGGCCCCTGCTTTCCGGCCAGGCATCGCGCTCCTTGCGGTACATCGACAACGCCTCGTCCGCAGAGCCCGCCTGCAGATAAAGCGTGCCCAGTTCGGCATACAGTCCGGGCGCCACTTTCTGGTTGTTCCGCTCGATCTGAGCGATGAGTTCCCGCAAGCCGACGGTCAGCTCTTCGACCTTGGCCGGGTCCTTGTAGGACGCGTAAAGCAGACCTTCATACTCCCCCCATTGGTACTGGCGTGTCGTCGTTGTCGCGCACCCCGATAGCAGCAATGCCGCCAGCAGCCCTGCAAATAGTGGTTTCACCCTGTTTTCCCCTGTTTTTCTATTTGATCAAGAAAGAACGATTCACTCCGTCACCGATATAGACCTTCTCGTCAAGCAGGATCGCTCCGCCCGACACCACCTGGATGCGATGATTGCCCGACAGAATCCGCAAGGCGGACTGCCCGGCCTGATAGTCGGCGACCGTGCCCATGTCCAAGCCGTCCACGATGACGCGGCCCGACAATCCGCCTTCTGCTTCGACCCGGAAGGAAATCGCCGGCCGCATGTCCGTCACGCCCGCTTTTTCCGTGGGCATCTGCGTACAACCGGCCAGTACCAGGCAAGCAAGCGACAGGCCGATGGCAAGAATCCGAAAATATAGAGCGTTCATCATTTGCCTCCTTCGAACCGTATGATCAGCTGTTCGGGCTTGTAGCCTTCGAGCGATCCTGAAACCAGCGTCGCGACAGAACCTTCGTTGAGTTCGTTATCGCCGAAACTCGACTCGACGCGAATTTGCGCCAATCGGCGTCCGGGCAGCGTCACCTCGGCGCCGGTCTGCGGCGACTTCATCCTTTCACCCTGGGTTTCGATCGAAAACACCATGTCGGGCCTGATCCCCTGGCTCTTTCCTCCGCCGATGAAGACCTGCCGGCCTTCCGACTTCAGGATGTAGGTGCGCCAGGGACGCCCGGCCATCTCCTTGGAAAGCCTGTTGATGGCTTCCGAGACGGCTTGGCGGATCGCCGAGTCGTTCAGGGTTCCGTCGTAACCGGCCTGCGATCCGAAGCCGAAAGTCGATGCCGTCTCGGTCGATGCCTCGCCGGCGCCGGACGTGGCGAAGAATACTTGCCCGGTCGCGACGTCAACCACGCGGATGTCCACCTTGGCGAAGGCGACCTGGCGCTTGCTGGAAGAAACGAAGCCGCTTTCTCCGACCGTCTTGCGCCCGAACTCCGTCAGCGAACCGATGATCAGCGCATCGACACCGACCAGATTCAGCTTGCCGCCGGTCATCTGGCTTTCCGCCTGCAGGCGGGTGATGTCCGGCCGCTCGAACACGAGATACGCGCCTGTCTCGGTCAACGCCTTGCTCATCAGGTCGGTGACCTGTTTACCCAAAGGATCGCCGTGGTTGTCGCGCAGCAGTGAGCGGCCATAGACCGTCTCGTTGGTAATCCTGCCCAAGGCGATTTTGTGCTTGAGCGTCGGCGCGGCAGGAGTTTCCGCATTCACCGCCTGCTGCGCGGCGCGCTGCGCGGCGACGGGCTGGGGCGCTTCCTTTTGTGTCACAGGAGGCGTCTGTATGGCGCATCCGGAAAGCGCGAATGCCGCGCCGGCAATTCCCAATCGCAACACCGCCGTGATGACGGTTCCGGATCGCACCACCATGAGCAAGCTCCTTCAGGCCAAGGGATAAAAGGCCGCCATTCTATACAACACGGCGACATAACTCCACCCACCTTGCTTACCCTGGATGGGAGGACGGTTGCTTCCCTCTTCGCGCGGGGTGCGGCGAGACCGTTTTAGGAAGCCGCGGCATGGCCGATGCCGACGAGATACGCAGGGAATGCGGCTGTCTCCGGCAACGCCTCCCTTCCGTTTTTCCCGGATAATAACGGTTTCCCCGCTTCGTCCGATCGTCGCCGTGCCTGCCGCCAGTCCAACACTCCTCCGTTCAGCAAATCCGGTTGTTGCAGCATTGTCCCTCGCCCTCCCCGCCTGGAAACCCGGCGATCGCGTCCAATTGCCGCCCTGTTCCGGCTCCTCCGACGCCCTGCTCGTGGCGCAACTGGCCACCGAGGGAAAAGGGTTGCTGGCGGTGGTGGCCGCCAGCGCGGGCGACGCCCAGCGCCTGCTCGACGAGATTCCCTGGTTCGCCCCCGGCCTGCGCGTACGCCTGCTGCCGGACTGGGAGACGCTACCCTACGACAGTTTTTCCCCGCACCACGACCTCGTTTCGGAACGGCTGGCCACGCTGTACAGCGTCATGCGCGGCGAATGCGACGTGCTGCTGGTGCCCGCCTCGACGGCCGCCTACCGCTTCGCGCCGCCCTCGTATCTCGCGGCGTACACCTTCTTCCTGAAGCAGGGCGACCGGCTCGACGCCGAGGCCTTCCGCGCCCAGATGACGCTGGCCGGCTACACGCACGTCTCCAACGTCGTCTCGCCCGGCGAATACTCGGTCCGCGGCGGCCTCGTCGACCTCTACCCGATGGGCTCGGCGCTGCCCTACCGCATCGACCTGTTCGACGACGAGATCGAGAGCGTCAAGACCTTCGACGTCAACACGCAGCGCACGCTCTACCCGGTGCCGGAAATCCGCCTGCTGCCGGCGCGCGAATTCCCGATGGACGAAAAGGGGCGCGCGCATTTCCGCCAGCGCTTCCGCGAGGCGTTCGAGGGCGACCCGGCGAAATCCGGCATCTACAAGGACGTGTCGAGCGGCATTCCGTCCGCCGGTATCGAATACTGGCTGCCGCTGTTCTTCGACACGACCGCGACGCTGTTCGACTACCTGCCGAAGGAGGCTGCGCTCTGCCTGCTCGGCGACGTGCCGGCGGCGCTGCGCGACTTCTGGCGCGACGCCCGTTCGCGCCACGAGATGCTCTCCGGCGAGAAGAGCCGCCCGCTGCTGGCGCCCGGCGAGCTCTTCCTCGACGAGGAGGCGTTTTTCCTGGCCGCCAGGCCCCACGCGCGGCTGCTCCTCGCCAAGGGCGACGGCGGTCCGACCGCCGCCGTCCCGCTGGTTGCGGTCGACCGCCGCGCCGACGATCCGCTCGCCCGGCTCAAGTCGTTCATCGACACCTTCGCCGGCCGCATCCTGCTGCTCGCCGAATCGGCCGGCCGCCGCGAGACGCTTGCCGGCCTCTTCGCCGAATACGGCATCAAGCCGAGCGCCAGCGCGGACCTGGCGGGCTTCCTCGCCGGCGACAGCCGGCTGGCGCTCGGCGTCGCCCCGCTGCACGAGGGCTTCCTGCTCGACGGGCTGGCCTTCGTCACTGAGGCCGAGCTCTACGCCGGCAGCCCGGCGCGGCGCACCCGCCACGCTGGGCAGAAGAAGGCCTCGCTCGACAACTGGCTGCGCGACCTGACCGAACTCAAGGTCGGCGATCCGGTGGTGCACGAGCAGCACGGCATCGGCCGCTACCAGGGCCTGATCCACATGGACCTCGGCGAAGGCGACACCGAATTCCTCGAACTGCACTACGCCGACGATGCCAAGCTCTACGTGCCGGTCTCGCAACTGCACGTCATTTCGCGCTATTCGGGCGCCGACCCGGACGCCGCGCCGCTGCACACGCTCGGCTCGCAGCAGTGGGAAAAGGCCAAGAAGAAAGCGGCGTTGCAGGCGCACGACACGGCCGCTGAACTGCTCGCGCTCTACGCCCGCCGCGCGGCGCGGCAGGGCCACGCCTTCGAGTTCACCGCGCGCGACTACGAGGCGTTCGCCGACGGCTTCGGCTTCGAGGAAACGCCGGACCAGGCCGCCGCCATCGCCGCGGTCATCGAGGACATGCAGGCCGGCAAGCCGATGGACCGCCTGGTCTGCGGCGACGTCGGCTTCGGCAAGACCGAGGTCGCGCTGCGCGCCGCCTTCTGCGCCGTCGCCGGCGGTAGGCAGGTCGCCGTGCTGTGCCCGACCACCCTGCTTTGCGAACAGCATTTCCAGACCTTCAGCGACCGTTTCGCCGACTGGCCGGTGAAGATCGCCGAACTGTCGCGTTTCAGGACCGCCAAGGAAACGACGCAGGCGCTCAAGGATCTGGCCGACGGCAAGGTCGACATCGTCATCGGCACGCACAAGCTGCTGCAAAAGGACGTGCGCTTCGACCGCCTGGGCCTGGTCATCATCGACGAGGAACACCGCTTCGGCGTGCGCCAGAAGGAAACGCTGAAGGCCTTGCGCGCCGAGGTCAACGTGTTGACGCTGACCGCCACGCCGATCCCGCGCACGCTGGGCATGTCGCTCGAAGGGCTGCGCGACTTTTCGGTGATCGCCACCGCGCCGCAGAAGCGGCTGGCGATCAAGACCTTCGTCTCGCGCTTCTCCGACGGCATCATCCGCGAGGCGCTGCTGCGCGAATTCAAGCGCGGCGGCCAGGTGTACTTCCTGCACAACGAGGTCGAGACGATCGAGAACATGCGGGAAAAACTCGCCAAGCTGCTGCCCGAGGCGCGCGTCGTCGTCGGCCACGGCCAGATGAACGAGCGCGAGCTCGAACGCGTGATGCGCGACTTTACCCAGCAGCGCGCCAACCTGCTGCTGTGCACTACGATCATCGAGACCGGCATCGACAACCCGCACGCCAACACCATTGTCATCAACCGTGCCGACAAGTTCGGCCTCGCCCAGTTGCACCAGTTGCGCGGCCGCGTCGGCCGCTCGCACCACCAGGCCTACGCCTACCTGCTCACCCACGCCGACGCGGACGGCACCTCCGGGCTGACCAAGCAGGCGAGGCAGCGGCTCGAAGCCATCCAGATGATGGACGAGCTCGGCGCCGGCTTCTACCTCGCCATGCACGACCTAGAGATTCGCGGCGCCGGCGAGATCCTCGGCGAAAACCAGTCGGGCTCGATGCAGGAGATCGGCTTCAACCTGTACACCGAGATGCTCAACCGCGCCGTCAGCGCATTGCGCCAGGGCAAGGAGCCGGACCTCCTGCAACCGCTCGGCATCGCCACCGAGATCAACCTGCACACCCCCGCGCTGCTGCCCGACGACTACGCGCCCGACGTGCACGAGCGCCTCACCCTTTACAAGCGCCTGGCCAACTGCGACGCGGTCGACGACATCACTGCCCTGCAGGAAGAACTTGTCAACCGCTTCGGCGAACTGCCGCCGCAGGCCCAGTCGCTGCTCGAAAGCCACCGCCTGCGCCTGCTCTGCCGGCCGCTCGGCATCGTCAAGCTGGATGCCGCGTCAACACAGGTCACCGTGCAGTTCGAGCCGAAGCCACCGATCGAGCCCATCGTCATCATCAATCTGATCCAGAAGAACCGGAACTACCGGCTCGCCGGACAGGATAAACTGTCGCTCACCCGCAACTGCCCGACGCTGGCCGACCGTGTCGCCGCCGTCAAGGAAATGATGAAGCAACTGAAGCCATGACCTCCTCCGCCCCGAACCACGTTGCCGCGACCGGCATCGAGAACGTCAACGTCACCGACTTCGACCCGATGCCCTCGCCCGAGGAAACGCATGCGCGCGTACCGCTGTCCGAGCCGGCCGCGCGGGTCGTGATGCGCGGGCGGGAAGCCCTGCGCGACATCCTCGACCGGCAGGACCCGCGCCTGTTCGCCGTGGTCGGCCCCTGCTCGATCCACGACCCGGCGGCCGGCCTCGACTACGCGCGGCGGCTGAAAAAACTGGCCGACGAACTGGCCGACGCGCTCCTGCTCGTCATGCGCGTCTACTTCGAGAAGCCGCGCACCACCACCGGCTGGAAAGGCTTCATCAACGATCCCGACATGGACGACTCGTTCAACGTCGCCAAGGGCATGGAGCTGGCGCGCAAGTTCCTGCGCGACGTCGCGGAAATCGGCCTGCCGGCCGGCACCGAAGCCCTCGACCCCATTTCGCCGCAATACCTCGGTGATCTCGTGGCGTGGACCGCCATCGGCGCCCGCACCTCCGAATCGCAGACGCACCGCGAAATGGCCTCCGGCCTGTCCACGCCGGTCGGCTTCAAGAACGGCACCAACGGCGACGTCGGCATCGCGGTCAACGCCATCCTCTCCGCCTCGCGGCCGCACAGCTTCCTCGGCATCAGCGGCGAGGGGCGCACCGCCATCGTGCGCACCCGCGGCAACCGCCACGGCCACGTCGTGCTGCGCGGCGGCGACGGCCGCCCCAACTACGACACGGTCAGCGTGCGCATCGCCGAGCAGGCGCTGACCAAGGCCGGCCTCCCGGCCAACATCGTGGTCGACTGCTCGCACGCCAACAGCTACAAGGACCCCGAGCTGCAGGCGCTGGTCCTGTCCGACGTGGTGAACCAGATCCGCTACGGCAACACCTCGCTGGTCGGCGTGATGATCGAATCCAACCTGGTCGGCGGCAACCAGCCGATTCCCAAGAACCCCGCGCTGCTCCGCTACGGCTGCTCGGTCACCGACGCCTGCGTCGACTGGGACACCACGGAACGGATGCTGCGCGACGCCGCCGCCGTGCTGCGCGCCGTGCGGCCGCAACGAATCCAATGACCCTGCCCATCGAGGAGACTTACCCATGCGCCCGCTGATCCGCCCCTTCACCGCGCTGCGTCCGCGCCCCGAACACGCCGCCGCCGTCGCCGCGCCGCCCTACGACGTGCTGTCCAGCGACGAAGCCCGCGCGCGCGCCGCCGGCAAGCCGTATTCCTTCCTGCACATCTCCAAGGCCGAAATCGACCTGCCGCCCGAGGTCGACCACTACGCGCCCGAGGTCTACGCCAAGTCGGCCGAGAACCTGAAAAAGCTGATCGCCGACGGCATCCTGATGCGCGAGGCCGCGCCCTGCTACTACGCCTACCGGCTGGTCATGGGCACGCACACGCAGACCGGGCTGATCGCCGCCGCCTCGGTCGAGGCGTATGACGCCAACCGCATCAAGAAGCACGAATTCACCCGCCCGGACAAGGAGGACGACCGCGTGCGCCAGATCGAGGCGCTCAACGCCCAGACCGGCCCGGTCCTGCTCGCCCATCCGGACAGCGACGAAGCCGAGCGCCTGGTCGCCGCGGCCACCGCCGGCACGCCGATCGCCGATCTCACCGCCGACGACGGCATCAAACACACGCTCTGGCGCATCGACGACGCGGCGGCGATCGCCTGCATCGGCGCGGTGATCGACGCCATGCCCGCCCTCTACATCGCCGACGGCCATCACCGTTCCGCCGCCGCCTCGCGCGTGGCTGCTGCCCGGCGCGGCACGGGCGCCCCGGATTCGGCCGAGTACTTCCTGGCCGTCATCTTCCCCGCCCGCCAGATGCGCATCCTCGACTACAACCGCGTGGTGCGCGACCTCAACGGCCTGTCCGCCGACGCCTTCCTGAAAGCCGTCGGCGAACGCTGCACCGTTACGCCGTCCGCGTCCCCGGTCACGCCCGAGCGCAGCGGGACGTTCGGCCTGTATCTCGATAAGCGCTGGTACCACCTCGCCATCCGGCCGGAACTGGTGCCCGCCGACGACCCGGTGCGCCGCCTCGACGTCTCGGTGCTGTCCGAGCAGATCCTCGAACCGATCCTGGGCATCGCCGACCTGCGGCGCGACACGCGCATCGACTTCGTCGGCGGCATCCGCGGCCTGCCGGAACTCGAACGGCGGGTGAACAGCGGCGAGATGGCCTTGGCCTTCGCCATGTACCCGACGCAGCTCGCCGAACTGATGTCCGTCGCCGACGCCGGACAGATCATGCCGCCCAAATCCACCTGGTTCGAACCCAAGCTCGCCGACGGCCTCGCCTCGCACGTCCTCGACTGAGCGCCGCCCTGGCATCCTTATTGCTCCTTTTCGTCTGCCATCAGACGAAAAGGAGCATCTCATGGAAGCCGAAGCCCTACTTTCCCTCATGACGCTCGGGGCCGTCGCCCCGTATGCCCTGGAAGCCTTGCTCCGCCGGCTCGGACGTACGCTCAGGACCATTCTTGGTGCATACGCACCAGCATGGTTCCGTCTTCAGGAAAACGACATCCGTTCGGCATGACGGGTAGCGCCTGCCCGGCCCAAAACGCACGTTCCGTGCGGCCGCCGGCCCCGGATGTTTTTCAGGCAAAACGTTGACTTGCCCCGGAACCGACGTATAATGCGGGCCTTCTTCGTTGTCGCAGGCAGCTCGGCGACACTGAAGGCGCGTAGCTCAGCTGGTTAGAGCACCACCTTGACATGGTGGGGGTCGTTGGTTCGAGTCCAATCGCGCCTACCAAATTTCCGAAAGCCAGAGCGAGTCTCTGGCTTTCTTTGTTTCTGGGGTTGCAAGATGCCGGTCATTACACTGCCTGATGGTTCCCGACGGGAGTTCGATCACCCCGTCACGATCGCCGAAATCGCCCAAAGCATCGGCCCCGGCCTGGCCAAGGCCGCCCTGGCCGGCAAGGTCGACGGCCGGCTGGTCGACACCAGCCACCTCGTCGACACCGACGTCGCGCTCGGCATCGTCACCGACAAGGACCCCGAGGGTGTCGACATCATCCGTCACTCGACGGCGCACCTGCTGGCCTACGCGGTCAAGGAACTGTTCCCCGAGGCGCAGGTGACCATCGGCCCGGTCGTCGAAAACGGCTTCTACTACGACTTCGCCTTCAAGCGCCCGTTCACGCCCGAGGATCTCGCCGCCATCGAGAAACGCATGGCCGAACTCGCCAAGAAGGACATCCCGGTGACGCGCGAAGTCTGGGAGCGCGACCAGGCGACGGCCTTCTTCAAGTCGATCGGCGAGCACTACAAGGCCGAACTGATCGCCGCGATCCCGGCAGGCGAGACGGTTTCGCTCTACCGCGAAGGCGATTTCATCGACCTCTGCCGCGGCCCGCACGTCCCCTCCACCGGCAAGCTCAAGGTCTTCAAGCTGATGAAGGTGGCCGGCGCCTACTGGCGCGGCGACCACCGCAACGAGCAGCTCCAGCGCATCTACGGCACGGCCTGGGCCAGGAAGGACGAGCAGGACGCCTACCTGACCATGCTCGAGGAAGCCGAGAAGCGCGACCATCGCCGCCTCGGCCGCCAGCTCGACCTCTTTCACCTGCAGGACGAAGCGCCCGGCATGGTGTTCTGGCACCCCAAGGGCTGGGCCGTCTGGCAGCAGGTCGAGCAGTACATGCGCCGCGTCTACCAGGACAACGGCTACCTGGAAGTGAAGTGTCCGCAGATCGTCGACCGCACGTTGTGGGAAAAGACCGGGCACTGGCAGAACTACCGGGAGAACATGTTCACCACCGAATCGGAAAAGCGCGACTACGCGATCAAGCCGATGAACTGCCCCGGCCACATCCAGGTCTTCAACACCGGCCTGCGCAGCTACCGCGACCTGCCGCTGCGCTACGGCGAATTCGGCTCGTGCCATCGCAACGAACCGTCCGGCGCCCTGCACGGCATCATGCGCGTGCGCGGCTTCACCCAGGACGACGGCCACATCTTCTGCACCGAGGACCAGATCCAGTCCGAGGTGACCGCATTCAACGCCCTGGTGCGCAAGGTCTACGCCGACTTCGGCTTCCACGACATCGTGGTCAAGCTCGCGCTGCGGCCGGAAAAGCGCATCGGCGAGGACGAAGTCTGGGACAAGGCCGAGACCGCGCTGCGCGAAGGACTGAAAGCCTCCGGCCTGGCCTGGGACGAACTGCCCGGCGAAGGCGCGTTCTACGGACCGAAGATCGAGTTCCACATCAAGGACGCGATCGGCCGCTCCTGGCAGTGCGGCACCATCCAGGTCAACTTCTCGATGCCCAAGCGCCTCGACGCCGAGTACGTCGGCGAGGACAACGCCCGCCACACGCCGGTCATGCTGCACCGGGCGATCCTCGGTTCGCTCGAACGCTTCATCGGCATCCTCCTCGAAAACTACGCCGGCGCCCTGCCGCTGTGGCTGGCGCCCGTGCAGGCCGTCGTGCTGAACATCTCCGAAAAGCAGGCCGGATACGCCGAGAACGTTGCAAAAACGCTACGCGCCGCGGGCTTCCGGACCGAATGCGATTTGCGGAACGAGAAAATAACCTATAAAATACGGGAACATAGCTTGCACCGGCTGCCTTATCAGATCGTCGTCGGCGATAAGGAAATGGCAGCCGACTTGGTTGCCGTGCGTACACGCGGCGGTCAGGATCTCGGACAGATGACCCTTGAGATGCTGATCGGGCGGCTTCAGCAGGAAGTCGCCGCGCGAAGTGGCACGGCTTAATTTTTTGTCGGAAAAAGGAGCCAAACCATCGCACTGCAAAAGTCGCATCGCGTCAACGAAGAGATCAACGCCCCTGAAATCCGCCTGATCGGAGCCGAAGGAGAGACGCTGGGAATCGTCAGCGTTCGGCAGGCGCTGCATCTGGCGGAGGAAGCCGGAGTCGATCTGGTCGAAATCGCCCCGTTGGCGCAACCGCCGGTCTGCCGGATCATGGATTACGGCAAGTTCAAGTACCAGGAGCAGAAGCGTCAGCACGAGCAGAAACTCAAGCAGAAGCAGATTCAGGTCAAGGAAATCAAGCTGCGGCCCGGTACGGACGAGAACGACTACCAGATCAAGCTGCGCAACATGACGCGCTTCCTGCAGGAAGAGGACAAGGTCAAGGTGACCCTGCGCTTCCGGGGCCGCGAAATGGCCCACCAGGAAATCGGCATGCGCCAGATCGAGCGGATCAAGGTCGATTTGCAGGATCTCGCGACGGTCGAGCAGATGCCCAAGATGGAAGGCCGCCAGATGGTGATGATCCTGGCGCCGAACAAGAAGAAGTAACGGCAGTTTTCAGCAGTTGCAGCACCCACAAGTGGTATCGGGTCGACAAGCATTCCCGCCGGGAAACACCTGATTCCATGTTTATAAAGAGGAGCATTCAATGCCCAAGATGAAGACCAAGAGCGGCGCCAAAAAGCGCTTCAAGGTCAGTTCCAGCGGCCGCATCAAGCGCAGCCAGGCGTTCAAACGCCACATCCTGACCAAGAAGACGACCAAGTCCAAGCGCCAGCTGCGCGGCATGCTCGGAGTGCATGACTCCGACAAGGCCATGGTTCACGCCATGATGCCTTACGCATAAGGAGACCATAAATGTCCCGAGTGAAACGTGGTGTGACGGCGCGCGCGCGCCATAAGAAAGTACTTGCCCAGGCCAAGGGTTACCGAGGCCGCCGCAAGAATGTATATCGCATCGCCAAACAGGCGGTGATGAAGGCCGGTCAATACGCCTACCGCGACCGTCGCCAGAGGAAGCGCCAGTTCCGCGCCCTGTGGATCGCCCGGATCAACGCGGCGGCCCGCGAAGTCGGCCTGAAGTACAGCACCTTCATGAACGGCCTGAAAAAAGCTCAGATCGAAGTTGACCGCAAGGTGCTGGCCGATCTGGCCGTTTTCGACAAGCCGGCCTTTGCCGCACTGGCCTCGCAGGCCAAGGCACAACTCGGCGTATAACCGTACGAGCGTAAGAAAAAGGAGGCTCGTGCCTCCTTTTTTTTCTGATAGGCGTTGATTTCATGCTGAATCCCGATCGAATTGCACAAGATGCGGCGGCGGCCTTCGCCGCGACGGACGACCCCGATGCGCTCGAACAGATCAAGGCGCGCTACCTCGGCAAAAGCGGGCAGATCACCGAACTGCTGAAAGGGATGGCCAGCCTCTCGCCCGAGGACAAGAAATCGACCGGCGCGGCGATCAATCGCGCCAAGACCGCCATCGAGGCGGCGCTCGCCGCCCGCCGCGAGGCGATCCGCCAGCAGGCGCTCGAGGCCAAGCTGGCCGGCGAAGCGCTGGACGTGACGCTGCCCGGCCGCGGCGAAATCCGGGGCGGACTCCACCCGGTCACCCGCACGCTGGAACGCATCGAGGCGCTGTTCCGCTCGATCGGCTTCGAAGTCGCCGACGGCCCCGAAATCGAGGCCGATTTCCAGAATTTCACCGCCTTGAACACGCCGGAAGACCACCCGGCGCGTTCGATGCACGACACCTTCTACCTGCTCGACGAACACGGCAAGGTCGCCGAGGACATCCTGCTGCGCACGCACACCAGCCCGATCCAGGTGCGCTACATGCAGGCGCACGTCGCCAAGTACGCTCACCTGGAAACGATGCCCGAGATCCGCATCATCGCGCCGGGCCGGGTCTACCGCGTCGATTCGGACGCCACGCATTCGCCGATGTTCCACCAGGTCGAAGGCCTGTGGATCGGCGAGGACGTGAGCTTCGCCGACCTGAAAGGTGTGGTCGCCGACTTCCTGCGCCGCTTCTTCGAGAGCGACGATCTGCAGGTGCGCTTCCGTCCCTCGTTCTTCCCTTTCACCGAGCCGTCGGCCGAGATCGACGTGGCGTTCATGAGCGGTACGCTGAAAGGGCGCTGGCTCGAAATCGCGGGCTGCGGCATGGTGCACCCGAACGTCCTGCGGCACGTCGGCATCGACCCGGAAAAGTACATCGGTTTCGCTTTCGGCATGGGCCCCGACCGTCTGACCATGCTGCGTTACGGCGTCAATGACCTGCGCCTGTTCTTCGACGGCGACCTGCGCTTTCTGCGGCAGTTCGTCTAACGGTTTTGTTCATACGGATCACCCATGAAATTCTCTGAATCCTGGCTGCGGAGCTTCGTCGACCCGGCGGTATCGGGCGGCGATTTCACCCACCTGCTGACGATGGCCGGCCTCGAAGTGGAAGAAGAGGAAACCGTCGCGCCCGCCTTTGCCGGCGTCGTCGTCGCCCAAGTGCTGGAAGTCGCCAAGCATCCGGACGCCGACCGGCTGAACGTCTGCCGCGTCAACATCGGCGACGGACAGCCGCCGCGGCAGATCGTCTGCGGCGCCCCCAACGTCGCCGCCGGGCTGAAAGTGCCCTGCGCGCTGCCGGGCGCCGAATTGCCCGGCGACTTCAAGATCAAGATCGCCAAGGTCCGCGGCGTCGAATCCTCGGGTATGCTCTGCTCGGCCAGGGAACTGGGCGTTTCCGACGATGCCGCCGGCCTGCTCGTGCTGCCGCCGGACGCTCCCGCCGGGCAGGACATCCGCCGCTACCTGGACCTCGACGACCGCCTGCTGACGCTCAAGCTCACGCCGAACCGCGCCGACTGCCTCTCGCTGACCGGCATCGCCCGCGAAGTCTCGGCGCTGACCGATACGCCGGCGGTCTACCCGCCGGTTACCGCGACGCCGGTGACCACCGACGCCCGCCGCGAGATCGTCCTCGACGCCCCGGCAGCCTGTCCGCTGTATTGCGGCCGAGTCATCGCGGGCGTCGACGCGAAGGCGCCGACGCCGGAGTGGATGAAGCGCCGCCTCGAACGCAGCGGCATCCGTTCGATCTCGGCGCTGGTCGACATCACCAATTACGTGATGCTCGAAACGGGACAGCCCTTGCACGCCTTCGACAACGAGAAACTCGCAGGCGCCATCCACGCCCGCCTGGCCCGGCCCGGCGAAAAGATTCTGCTGCTCAACGAACAGACGCTCGAATTGCAGGACGACGTACTGCTGATCGCCGACGACCGGCGTCCAGTGGCAATGGCCGGCATCATGGGCGGTGAAGACAGCGGGATCAGCCTCGACACGACCGAAATGTTCCTAGAATCCGCCTTTTTCGCGCCCAAGGCGGTGGCCGGGCGCGCCCGGCGCTACGGCTTCGGCTCCGACGCATCGCACCGTTTCGAACGCGGCGTCGACTTCGGCGCCACCCGGCAGGCGCTGGAACGCGCCAGCCAACTGATCCTCGACATCTGCGGCGGCCAGGCCGGCCCGCTGTGCGCGGCGCAGGCCGCCCTGCCGGCCCGTCCGCCCGTCCGCCTGCGCCTGCAGCGCGTGGCCAAGGTATTGGGCGTCACCCTGAGCGCCCGGCGGATCGCCGAACTATTCACCCGCCTGGGGCTGACCTTCGCGCAGGATGGCGACGACTTCATCGTCACCCCGCCGACGTATCGCTTCGACATCGAAATCGAGGAAGACCTGATCGAAGAGATCGCCCGCCTGCACGGCTACGACGAAATCCCCGCCCCGCCGCCGCATGCGCGCTTGGCGATGTTGCCGCAAACGGAGGACGCGCGGCCCTTGTCGCGCGTGCGCCAGATCCTGGCCGACCGGGGTTTCCAGGAAGTCGTCAACTTCGCCTTCGTCGAAGAAGCCTGGGAAGCCGATTTCAACGCCAATACGGCGCCGATCCGCCTGGCCAACCCGATCGCCAGCCAGATGAGCGTCATGCGTTCGACGCTGATCGGCGGACTGGTCGCCAACGTGATGACAAACCTCAAACGCAAGCAGAACCGCGTCCGCCTGTTCGAGACCGGCCGCTGCTTTTTCCGCGACCCCGCCGGCCTGCCGGTGCAGGGCTTCCGCCAGCCGTGGAAGCTCGCCGCGCTGGCCTACGGCGGCGCGCAGCCCGAACAGTGGGGCGTGCCCACCCGCGCCGTGGATTTTTACGACATCAAGGGCGAAGCCGAGCTGCTGCTGGCACCCTGCGTGGCGCGCTTCGAAAAAACGACGCACCCGGCTCTGCATCCGGGCCGCAGCGCGCGCATCCTGGTCGACGGGGAAGTGGTCGGCTTCCTGGGCGAACTGCACCCGCAGTGGGCGCAGAAATACGACCTGCCGCTGGCGCCCGCACTGTTCGAATTCGACCTGGACGCCTTGAGGAAAGCGCGCCTGCCGCAGTATGCGGAGGTTTCCAAATTGCCGGCCGCCTTCCGTGACCTGGCCATCGTGGTCGACCAGAAACTGCAACTTCAAACCATCTTGGACGGCCTCGCGGAGAACCGTCCAGCCATCGTCCAGAACGTAAAATTGTTCGATATCTACACCGGAAAAGGTATCGATCAAGGGAAAAAAAGCCTTGCTTTCCGTATAGTTATGCAAGATACTCAAAGGACTTTGCAAGATGCCGAAGTCGATGCGGCAGTTCAACAACTCGTCGAATACCTGCGTCACGCCTTTGCCGCCCAACTTCGCGTCTAACAGGAATTGACATGACGCTCACAAAAGCAGAACTTGCGGATTTGCTGTTTGAAAAAGTCGGCCTCAACAAACGTGAGGCAAAAGATATGGTCGAAGCCTTCTTCGAGGAAATTCGAAACGCCTTGGAGCGTGGAGACGGAGTCAAGCTTTCCGGATTCGGTAATTTCCAGTTGCGGGACAAACCGCAGCGGCCGGGGCGCAACCCCAAAACCGGAGAGGAAATCCCGATCACCGCGCGGCGCGTCGTCACTTTCCATGCCAGCCAGAAGCTGAAGGGTGAAGTGGAGCTCTCCTACAATGGAACACAATCCTAAAGACACGTCGAAGGATCCCCTGCCCCCCATTCCGGCCAAGCGTTATTTCACCATTGGAGAAGTCAGCGACCTGTGCGGCGTGAAGCCCCACGTGCTTCGTTACTGGGAACAGGAATTCAGCCAGCTCAAGCCGGTCAAGCGGCGCGGCAACCGGCGTTACTACCAGCACCACGAAGTCCTGCTGGTCCGGCGTATCCGTGAATTGCTGTACAACCAGGGATTCACCATCAGCGGGGCACGGAATCGTCTGGAAGAGGCCTCGGAAGAGAATCACGAGAAAACCGATTTGACGCCCGAATCCCTGCGTGCCGAGCTGCTCAGCATCGCGGAAATACTCCGAATTTAAGTGCAAAGCATCGACGATAGGTTATAATCGCGGTTTGTCGGGGCGTAGCGCAGCCTGGTAGCGCACTTGCATGGGGTGCAAGGGGTCGCGAGTTCGAATCCCGCCGCCCCGACCAGTAATACCAAGCCTTACAGGCCAGCTCTCACCAGCTGGCCTTTTTCTTTTCAGCGAGCAACCCTCCGGTTCGGCAACCCGATGCCGAACAATTCCCCGAACTCCACCGCCGAAACCGGCTTGCCGAACAGATATCCCTGGCCTTCCTCGCAACCGTAGCGGTGCAGGCAACGCATCTGGTTTTCGTCCTCCACGCCCTCGGCGATGGTTTCCAGCTGAAAGCTCTTCGCCATGCCCAGGATGGCGCGGATGACCGAGGCGTCCCGCTCGGAAGTGAGGACGCCCTGGACAAAGGAACGATCTATCTTGATGCGGCTGAGCGGATAGCTCTTCAGCAGGCTGAGCGAGCCGTAGCCGGTGCCGAAATCATCGAAGGCGATGCCGACGCCGTGGTCGTGCAGGCGCTGCAGGGCATCGAACACCACGTCGTCGTTGTCGAGCACGATGTTTTCCGTGATTTCCAGTTCCAGCGCATCCGGCGGCAGGCCGTGGCGGTCGAGGGAGGCGACGATCTGGGCGACGAGGTCGCCGGTGCGGAACTGGGCGCCGCACAGGTTGACGCCGATCCGGAAATTTTCCGCTCCGCAGCGCCGCCACAGCGCCACCTGGGCGCAGGCTTCATCGATGACCCAGGCACCCACCACCGAAGCCAGCGGACCGCCTTCCAGCGCCGACAGGAAGGCGGCCGGTGCCAGCAGTCCGCGTTGCGGGTGGCGCCAGCGGATCAGCGCCTCGGCGCCGATCAGTTTGCCGTCGTGCAGCCTCACCTGCGGCTGATAGAAAAGCACGAATTCACCATCGTTGACCGCGCGATGCAGTTCGATGTTGTACAGCCGGCGGGCTATCGCCTCCATGCGCAGCGCAGTGACGAAGAGGAAGCATTGGCCGCGGCCCAGTTTCTTGGCCTTGAACAGCGCGAGATCGGCGTCGCCGATCAGTTCCAGCGCCTCCTGCGCCTGCGCCGGCGCCACCGCCACGCCGCAACTGGCCGCCACCCGGACTTCCTGCCGGTCCACGACGATGGGTTCGGCGATGCGGGCCACCAGCAAGCGCGCCACTTCCATCGCCAGTTCGGGAGCGGAAACGGCGGGCAGCAGTACCGCGAACTCGTCGCCGCCGATACGCGCCACCGTGTCGCCGGCCCCCACGCCGAGTTCCAGCCGGCGCGCCACCTCGCACAGGATGCCGTCGCCCACCGCGTGGCCCAAGGTGTCGTTGATGTCCTTGAAGCCGTCCAGGTCCACCATCAGCGCCGCCGCGGCCAACGGCAGCGTCAGCGTTTCTTCCGTGCGCCGGTAGAAGCAGGCGCGATTGGCCAGTCCGGTGAGCACGTCGGTGTTGGCGATACGCTGCAACTCCGCCTCCTCGCGCCTGCGCTCGGTCAGATCCTGCAAATGCGCATTGAAAGTCAGTACGCCGTTCTCTCGCCAGCAGAACAGGGACAGGCCGAGCAGGAACTCGGTGCCGTCCCGGCGCAGGCCATGCACTTCGTCCGGCATGACCAGCCCATCGACCGAGCCGGCGGCCACCGCCTGCCCGATCAACGCCTGCATGTCGGCGCGATAGCGTTCCGGCACCAGGGTATCGAGGAGGCGCCCTGCTCCCTCCGCCAGCTCGTAGCCATGCAGATGCGCGGCGGCCTCGTTCCACGCCACGATCCTGCGCTGCTCATCGAACCAGACCACCGCGGTCGGCGAATTGCGGGCGAATTCCTCGAAAGGGCGCTGGGCCTGCTCGGTGGAAATCTCGACGCGGCGCAGTTCCAGCCGGTCGGACGCCATCTTCGCCAATTCGCGCAGACGCATGCTGTCTTCGTCGGAAAAGTCGTGGCGGGGCCGGCCGTCGATCACGCACAAGGCGCCCAGGGCATGGCCCTCGGGCGAAGTGAGCGGCACGCCGGCGTAGAAGCGCAGACCGGCCGGACCGGTCACCAGGGGATTGTCATGGAAGCGCTCGTCCTGCGTCGCGTCCGGCACCACCATGACGTCCTGCTGAGCGATGGCATGGGCGCAGAAGGAGGAATTCCGGCTCATGTCGGTACTGGCCGCGTCTATGCCCGTGCTCGCGGCAAAGAACACGTGATCGCTGCCGATCATGTTCACCGCAGCCACCGGCATGCCGAACATGCGCGCTGCGATCTGAACCACCGGATCCAGGCTGGGAAGAGGCCGATCACTGCCAAGACCGTAGGCGGCAAGTGCTTTCAGGCGTTCCGGCTCGGTCGGCAGCGCGGGGGGACATTTCATGACGATCTCCTCGTCGGGATTTGTGCCCGGCGGCCAATTGCGCCGCCCTGTTTCGCAGTGCCCGTACTGGGGCTGAAGGGGCGAATATATACCATACTCGCGCGACGATATGACCTGCCGCGCACGAAGTCGATACGATTCCGCATCGTGGAACGCCGCCGGTCAATTCAGGGCGTTCAATGAATCGACCCGGAAATGTCAAACCTTGCATGTTCTTTCTGCGGCGCGAACCTAGCTAGTCCGTGCCGTGGACAGGGTAAACGAATGGACGCCTTCGCCGGACCCTGCGTTGCCCGGCTCCGCGGGTCGGCGCGCCCACTCCGGCGGTGGGGAGAGGTAATTATTTCCGCACGTTTTTCAAGGGCGGCCAGTTTCCCGGCGTTTTCAAGAAAACGATTCGGCAATTGCTGTGGCACGTCGTTTGCCGCCGTAATGGTGTGCGCCTGCCGAGACTTCCAGTTCGCTTGGCGAGACGAGTATCTGTCCGGTTTTTTCCGGCCAGCGCGTTCCTTTCGATTCCCTTACATCGAGGATGAACTATGACTTACTTCAACATCAAGGCGGTTACCGTGGCGATCGGTCTGGCGCTTTGCGGCAGCGCGCTGGCCGCGGGCATGACGAAAGCCGAATACAAGACAACCGAGGACAGCATCACCGCCAGTTACAAGAAGGACATGGCCGCCTGCGACTCGCTTGCCGGCAACGCGAAGGACATTTGCCAGGCTGAAGCCAAAGGCCACGAAAAGGTGGCGAAGGCTGAACTGGAAGCAGAGTACAAGCCCGGCCCCAAGGCCACCCATGATGTCGAGATTGCCAGGGCGGAGGCCGCTTACAAGATAGCCATGGAAAAGTGCGACGACGCCGCGGGCAATGCGAAGGATGTTTGCGTGAAGGAAGCCAAGGCGGCAGAAACCAAGGCCAAGGCGGATGCCAAGGCGCAGATGAAGGCGTCGGACGCGAAAGCGACGGCGCATGACAAGACCGCCGCGGCCAATACCAAGGCGCAGAAAAAGGCCACCGAGGCGCGCAAGGAAGCCGACGCCGACAAGAGCGACGCCGACTATGCGGTAGCGAAGGAGAAATGTGACGCGCTTGCCGGCGATGCCAAGGATGCGTGCCTGGATCGGGCAAAAACCGCTTTTGGCAGGAAATGAGCGGTGGACGCTCCCCTAAAGACGGTATTCAAGTGAGGTAATGCGATGAAAACGATCAAGAGATTTGCAATCAGTTCGGTCGTCGTGGTGATGGCGCTCGGTTTGGGCGCCTGCTCCGGCATGTCAACGCGGGATCGGAATACGGCGATCGGCGCGGGAGTCGGTGCGGTCGGGGGTGCCGTTCTCACGGGCGGAAGCGCGCTCGGTACGGTAGGCGGGGCCGCCGTGGGAGGCGTGATCGGGAACCAGGTCGGCAACAAGTGACGACGCGGGCTCAGCCGATCCGGACTTGAACGAACGATCAAAGGAGATTGCCATGAACTGGGACATCATTGAAGGAAACTGGGATCAATTCAAGGGCAAGGTGAAGATCCAATGGGGAAAGCTGACGGACGATCATCTTGATGTAATTGCCGGCAAGCGCGATGTATTGGCCGGCCGGATTCAGGAAGTCTATGGCCTCAGCAAGGAAGACGCCGAACGGCAGATCTCGGATTTCGAGAAACGCTACCCGTAGGCAGCTACTGCCGTGCAAGGCTGTTCCTGCTGAATTATTCGTCACCCCGGCAAAAGCCGGGGTCTATATTTTTTTTCATTCAGCAATGGGCATGTTCCACTGCCCGGCGTAGCGCCTTGAAACCAGCTTCGTGCCTGATGGCCTGGGCCTCCTCGCCGCGGGCACGTGCGAGGTTCGAACGCAAGCATCAACTGTTTGAGGGAGCCAGGGTACATACAAGGTAACGTTACACGAACAGCACCCCTTGCCTTGTCGGCGTTATTCGTTCAGCTTTTTTGATCCGGTAACTGAGGATGAAGAAAGGGATGAAATACTCTGCTCGGCGTGGCGCGAGCACGCTGTCCAGCAGCGCCTCGATGATCATCAGGATTCGGCCGCCGCGGCGAACCTGTGCAGTGAACGCGCTTCGACTCTCATGACCTTGGCAAGCCACGGCGGTGGATTGTTCAGCACGGATTGCAGGCGGGCGATGACGGCACGCGCCGCTTCCGGCCGGGGCACCTTGACGGGGTGGACGCTGGCGCGCACCACCTTGGCCGCAGCGGGTCCGCCGATCGACTGGATGAACAATACTTCGCAGTCGGCGATCAGCGCTGCCCGCGCGGCGTTGCGGTCTTCCGCGTGGTCGGCTTCCAGCGCCGGACGGATGGCAATCAGCCGCGCTTCGGACGGAGCCACCTGGTAGATCAGGAAACGCTCGCAGGAACCGAAATGCCCGTCGAGGACTTCTCCGGTGTTGGAGGCGCAGGCGACGCGGATGGAACCCGGCAGATTGCCTTCGGTATGGCGCAGGTTGACCGGCGGCAGTTCGCTGTATGCCATTTCCTCGCCCCACAGGCGTCGGACAGCCTGTTTCAGCGCATCCGGGGAAACACCGAGCGCGCAGTCCTCCTCGGCGTGGCTGCCGGCGAGAATCTCGCGCAGATCGGTCACCGTGACCTGCGCCAGGCGCGTTTCGGTCACGGGCAGGCCGACCTTTTCACCGACGGCCCGGGCGAACTCGGCCACGCCGACGCCGCCCAGTTCGCGGGCGGCCATGCCCAGCCGCAGGGCGGCCTCACGGGTTATGGAAGCAGTCATGACGATCTCCGGTTGATGAGGTTCATTCGACGCCGTCGATGCGCCTGGCGCGCACCGAATAAGGCAGGCGTTCCGGCGCGGGCTGCGGGTCGATGTAATAGGCGCCGCCGTTGCCGAGCTTGATTTCGCCGCCCCACTTGTCCGGCGTGTCGAACTCGATCGAAACGATCGAGTCCTCGATGTCGCGTTTGGGCATATAGAACACGTAGCCCCGGCCGCCCTTGCGGATCATGATGTTGGCCATTGGATTCTCCCTTGAAACGGAGGCGGGGCGGCGCGTGGAAAGCTGGAGGAAACCGGGGCGTCCGCCCCGCGCTTCCCCGTGCCGCCCGCCGCCGGCCTAGCGGATCAGGTCGTAGTTGTAGTCCGTCTTGCCGAGCAGCTTGGTCTTTTCGTCCAGGCGCTCCAGCACCGCGTTGGTCAGCGTGGTCAGGACGTACATCCCGCCCTCGTAGCCCAGCGTCGTCATGCGGTGCAGGTGGTGCCGGTCGAAGATCGGGAAGCCGAGGCGGATCAACGGCACCTCGAACTCCGGTCCCTTGTACAGCGTGTCGCGCTGGATGAACTTGCCGTAGCTGCTGCCGACGATGAAATCGGGCTGGTCGGTGAAGCACAGGCTGCGCATGTGCCACAAGTCGCATCCCGGATAGAGCTTGGCGTGGATGCCGTAGGGCGAGGCTTCGAGAACTTTCTTCATCGCCTTTTCCCAACGTTTGTTGCTGTTGTGGCAGACGACGTGGGTCGGCTCGATGCCCAGCTCAAGCATGAACTTGACCAGGCCCATGACGAATTCCGGGTCGCCGAACACAGCCATTTTCTTGCCGTGCAGCCACTGGTGCGAGTCGGTCATCATGTCGATCAGGCGGCCGCGCTCCTTGGTGATCGACGCCGGGATCGCCTTGCCGGTGACCTCGGAGACCTTCATCAGGAAGGCGTCGGTCCACTCGACGCCCATCGGGATGTTGAGCTTCGGAATCTCGTGGCTCCAGGTGCCTTCGATGTACTTCTTCGACTTTTCCAGCGTGGTCGACTGCAGCATGAAGGTGGTGATGGCGTTCGGCGCGTCCTTGACCTCGTCGATCGTGGTGCCGCCGGCGTACATGTGGTATTCCCCCGTGGCGGGAGTATCGAGCACCTCCTCCGGATCGCAGAGATAGGTGTAGTCGACGCCCATCTCCTTCATGTAGCGCTTGATCACGCGGTAGTTGCCGAGATAGGTCTCGAAGCCCGGCACGATGTTGATCCTGCCGTTCTGCCCCGGTGCCTTGCCCTCCATGGTATTGAGGGTGAAATAGCGCATGATGCCTTCGAACATGTTGTCCCAGCCGGTGATGTGCGAGCCGACGAAGGACGGCGTGTTGGCGTAGGGAATCGGGAAATCCGGATCGACGTAGCCTTCCTTGCGGGCGTTGCCGATGAAGGCACCGAGATCGTCGCCGATGACTTCGGCGATGCAGGTCGTGCACACCGCGATCATCTTCGCGTCGTAGAGCTTGGTGGCGTTCTGCAGGCCTTCATGCACGTTCTTCTGGCCGCCGAACACCGCCGCGTCCTCGGTCATCGAGTCGGCGATGAAGGCGATCGGCTCCTTGAAGTGGCGGTTGAAGTAGGTACGGAAATACGCCACGCAGCCTTGCGATCCGTGGATGTAGACCATCGTCTTCTCGAAGCCGAGGCCGCACAGCGCCCCGCCGAGCGGCTGGCAGGCCTTGGCCGCGTTGATCGTCAGCGCCTCGCGCTTGAAGTTGAGGTCCTGGTACTCCTGGGTCGTCGTCCACGCAAAGGTCTCGGCCACCTTTTCGGGCGAGACACGCTCCTCGTAAACACGCTTCCTGGCAAGGACGTCCTGGTATTCCGGCGTATTGAACAGCGGGAAACAGGGTTTGATGTCGTCTGCTGCTTGCATCTTGGTCTCCTTTGCCCGGCCACTCATCCGTGGACACAGACATAAGTTCAGAGAATTCGAAGAATTTCCGAGGCCACGGAGAACGCCCGTTTCTGCGACTCCGCGGCCGATGGCTTACGCCGCCTTGGCTTCTTCCACCGTTTCGGCCGGCTTTTCCCACGGCGGGGTGAACATCGTCCAGCAGGGATTGTTCACCGCCATGTCCATGTCGCGGGCGAACACGGCGAAGCCGTCGTAGCCGTGGTACGGGCCGGAATAGTCCCAGGAGTGCATCTGGCGGAACGGCACGCCCATCTTGTGGAAGGTGTACTTTTCCTTGATGCCGGAACCGACCAGGTCGGGCTTCAACTGGCGCACGAATTCCTCGAGCTCGTAACCGGTGGCGTCGTCGTAGATCAGGGTCGCATCTTTCAGGTCGTGCATCGTGCGGTCGTAGTCGTCGTTGTGCGCGAACTCGTAGCCGGCGCCGATCACCTCCATGCCCAGGTCCTCGTAGGCGCCGACGGTGTGGCGCGGGCGCAGGCCGCCGACGTAGAGCATCACCCGCTTGCCTTGCAGGCGCGGTTTGAACTTGGCGACGATCGCGTCCATGGCCGGCTGATACTTGGCGATGACGCGCTCGGCGCCTTCCTTGATCGTGTCGTCGAAGTGCGAGGCGATCTCGCGCAGGCTCTCGGCGATGCGGGTCGGGCCGAAAAAGTTGTATTCCAGCCAGGGAATGCCGTACTTCTCTTCCATGTGCCGCGCGATGTAGTTCATCGACCGGTAGCAGTGCAGCAGGTTGAGCTTGACCTTCGGCGTGTTCTCGATCTCGGCGATGGTGCCGTCGCCGGACCACTGCGCCACGACGTTGAGGCCCATCTCTTCGAGCAGGATGCGCGACGCCCAGGCGTCGCCGCCGATGTTGTAGTCGCCGAGGATCGCCACGTCATAGGGGCTGCCCGGTTCGAGCCTGCCGTCGCGCGCGGAGATCACCCAGTCGCGGATCGCGTCGTTGGAGATGTGGTGCCCGAGCGACTGCGACACGCCGCGAAAGCCTTCGCAGCGCACCGGCACGATGGTCTTGCCGAGTTCCGCCGACTTCTTCTTGGCGACCGCCTCGATGTCGTCGCCGATCAGGCCGATCGGACATTCGGACTGCACGGAAATGGCCTTGGAGAGCGGGAAGAGGGATTCGACCTCGTCGATCAGCTTGGCCAGCTTCTTGTCGCCGCCGAACACCACGTCCTTTTCCTGGAAGTCCGACGAGAACATCATGTCGCAGTAGGCGTCGACGCCGGCGATGCCCGCGTAATAGTTGCGGCGTCCGGCGCGCGAATACTGGCCGCAGCCGATCGGGCCGTGCGAAATGTCGATGATGTCCTTGAACGGCCCCCAGACCACGCCCTTGGCGCCGGCATAGGCGCAGCCGCGCTGCGTCATCACACCCGGGACCGACTTGCGGTTCGAAGTGATGCACTTCTTCGATTGCGTGATCTCCTTGTTGTTCACCATCAAGTGCTTAGCCCGATCCTTCTTGGCCTTCTCGGGATAAACCTCGAGCACCTCCTGAATGAGGGCCTCGGCCTCCTCGCGATTGAGCAAACCCATGTGCTTCTCCTCTCCGGGCGACGGTCTTCAGTCCGACACGGCGCCGTTACAGAACAATCCAGTTGCCAACGAGACGGTTTCCCGTCGCTCAAGCCGCCTCGGCAGCCAGTTCCGCCGCCGTCTTGCCGATGATGCTGGTGTCTTCCGGATCCATGATGCCGAACTCCATCAGCAGGTCTTCGAGCTCTTCCATCTCGAGCGGCGTCGGAATGACGAACATCTTGTTGTCGATCACCTTGCGCGCCAGCGCGCGGTACTCGTCGGCCTGATTGGCCTTCGGGTCGTACTCGATGACCGTCATGCGGCGGATCTCGGCGTGCTGGACCACGTTGTCGCGCGGCACGAAGTGGATCATCTGCGTACCCAGCTTGGCCGCCAGCGCCACGATCAGCTCATCCTCGCGGTCCGTCTTGCGGCTGTTGCAGATCAGGCCCGCCAGGCGCACGCTGCCGGAGTTGGCATACTTCACGATGCCCTTGGCGATGTTGTTGGCCGCGTACATGGCCATCATCTCGCCGGAACAGACGATGTAGATTTCCTGCGCCTTGTTCTCGCGGATCGGCATGGCGAAACCGCCGCACACCACATCGCCGAGAACATCGTAGAACACGAAGTCGAGGTCCTCGTCGTAAGCGCCCTCTTCCTCCAGGAAGTTGATCGCGGTGATGACCCCGCGGCCGGCGCAGCCGACACCCGGTTCCGGACCGCCGGATTCGACGCATTTCACGCCGCCGTAGCCGACGGCCAGCACGTCCTCGAGTTCCAGATCCTCGACCGAACCGGCTTCCGCCGCCAGGTGCATGACGGTCGTCTGGGCCTTGCTGTGCAGGATCAGGCGGGTCGAGTCGGCTTTCGGGTCGCAGCCGACGATCATTACTTTCTTGCCGGCCTCCGCCAGCGCGGCGACCAGATTCTGGGTGGTGGTTGACTTGCCGATGCCACCTTTGCCATAAATGGCGGCTTGACGCAGTTTAGCCATGGTGCAATCTCCTGTGTCTGTGCTTCTCTCGGGCATTAGGAAAATCCCTCGATCCCGCCGGGGTTTCCGCAAAGACCGTGCCATCGCCGAAAAAACGCGATAACCAATTGAAATGAAAACTAAAATACAGACATTCGAAGACTCGCCGCAAACGGCGGAAGCCGACAATCGGGCCAGTCCTTGTCGCAGTGCCGACAACGACCACGCCACCCTGCCGCGCTACGCGCGCCTGCCGATCAACCGCTGCAACGTCCCGCCCGTCATACTCGGCAGCCTGACCTTCCAGCACCATCCAGCGCCGCTGCACCTGGACAGCGTCGCCGAGTTCCACGCCGACCTGTTCCGGCGCCTCGACGCCATCGACGGCCGCGCGGAGCGTGCCGAGTCCTTCCGCGATTACATGACGGTGCACTTCTGCCTGGAGGAACTGGAAAAGGCCGGCCTGACGCCGTGCTCGAACGGGCGCGCCAAGGCCAACTGGATGCGCCTGCTGCGCGGCTGGAGCTTCGATTCGGACGGTCGCGAAGGCGCCGTGCTCAAGGGCTGGGTGGAGTCACGCTTCGGCCTGCTCGCCCGCTTCCACGGCGAGGCCCTGCGCGACTTCTCCGGCGCGGCCTACCTGCGCTACCAGGAGATGCGCTCGGCGGGACTGTACGGCACCAACGCCCTGGAGGGGCAGCTCGACCTGCTCTATGCCTACAGCCAATACGAGTTCCGGCGCGGCGGCCGTTCCGGGCAGCGTGTCGAACTATTCCGCGGCATCAACCGCATCAACGAGCACGAAGTACTGAACCGCAGCGGGCGCCGGCAGGTCGTGCTGTTCAACAACCTGGTTTCCTTCACCGCGTCGCGCGACCGCGCAGGCGAATTCGGCGATTACATCCTGTTGACCCGCGTCCCCGTCGAGAAGATCTTCTTCGGCCACGACCTCGTTCCGGGCATTCTCAAGGGCGAAGAGGAGTGCCTGGTGATCGGCGGAGTTTACGACGTGGCCATCGACACGGTGTGAGTTTGTCGCAAATGCGACAGGGAGCGGTTTGCTCTCCGTAATGGAGGCTCGCGGTTCGCTCCCCGGGTCCCGGCGTTCGCTGGGACGACTGAAATCCCTCCGTCGATCCCTCTTCGTCATTCCGGCGAAAGCCGGAATCCAGTGCCGGCCGTCAGTACGCCCATCGGCCGGTGTATTTTTGCGTACATTTCTTGCGTGGTCCTCCTCACGGATCACTCAAGGAACCCGCATGGACAACGCGCTACGCGACTCGCTTCTGGCCGGCCTGCACGACGGCGGCATCGTCCCCTACCTCGGCCCCGGCGCGCTGGCCGACGTCGTTGACACGAAGACCGGCGCACCGATGCCGGCGACCAGCGAGCAGTTGATCCTGGCCATGAACGGCGGCCGGCCCATGGCGCCACGGCTGATGTACGAATTCCCGCGCGCCGCGATGAACGTCGAGCTCAAGCGCGGACGTTCGGCGGTGACGCGCTTCCTGAACACCACCTACGGCGCGACCCGATGGACGCGCTCGGTGCTGCACGATTGGCTGAAAGGCGTCCGGCCGCCCTACGTCATCGACATCAACCGCGACACCCAGTTGCTCGACAGCTACGCCGGCATCCCCCACACGCTGATTCTCGGCTGCGCCCGCCTCGGCGGCAGCGCCTACCGCTTCCGGCTCCATCGCCACGACGGTGCCGCCTACGCGCCCGCCACCCCGGAAGAGATCGACACGGCGCAGCCGATACTCTTCAAGCCGATGGGCAGCCCGAAACCGAAGGACAGTTACATCGCCTCCGATGCTGATTATGTCGATTACATCACCGAGCTGATGGGCGGTTTTGCCGTCCCCGCCTTCGTCAAGGCGCGGCGGGCGGGGAAGCGCTATCTCCTGCTCGGCCTGCGCCTCGACCGCGACACCGAACGCATGGTGCTCTCCGACCTGATCCACGGCGCGGCGCCGGAACCGGCCGGCTGGGCGATGATCGCCGAGACCACGGCCAAGGAACGGCGCTTTCTGGAACGGGCAGGGATCGAGCTGATCGAGGAAGACTGGCAGGCGCTGCTGGGCGGAGCCGGGTAATGCTCCCGGTTCGCTCCTGGGTCCCGGCTTTCGCTGGGACCCAGAACGGCGGTTATTCAACGCCCGGAAGACGTGGGAATGCCCCCCGTCAACGCGGCCGCCTGCGCGCGGCACGCCCGGCTGACGGCCGGATCGAGCGCCTTCAGCCAGCGCGCCGGAATCGCTTCGATCCCGTACAGCGCGCCGGCGAGCATGCCGGCGATGGCGCCGGTGGTGTCGGCGTCGCCGCCGCGATTGACCACGTCTACCAGGCAGTGCTCGAAGCCGTCGGCATCCATCAGTGCCTGCAGCGCGGCCTGCATGGTGTCGACGATCCAGCCGCTCGGATTCTCGCGGCGCCTGCCGCGGTAGGCGAACTGCGGATGGCGGCCGAGCGCCGGGCCGATGTGCCGGCGGTACACCTGACGCAGGGGCTCGCCGCGCAGGAAATCGCGCACGCACAGCACGATCAGCTCGCAAGCCGCGTCGGAGACCGGATTGTTGTGCGTGACGTGCGACTGCGCGCGCACCGCCGCCCGTACCGCCGCGTCGTCCCAGGACAGCGAGGCCAGCGCCACCGGCAACACGCGCATCGCGGCGCCGTTGCCGGCGTCGTATTCGGAAGGCGGCGCCTCGGGGTTTCCCGTGCGCCGGAAGGCGATCAGGTTGCGCCGCACGGTATTGCCGATGTCCACCGGCTTGCCGCGCATCCAGGCGTCGAACGCGCGCGCGCACGACAGCGCGCGCACCTCGCCACCGTCGTCGAGGATCGCCCGGCCGAGCGCCAGGGCCATCGTCGTATCGTCGGTGACTTGCCCCGGTTTGAGGTTGAGCCACCCCCCGCCGCGAATGTCGCGCAGCACGCCATACGTGTGCGCGATCTCGCGCGGCGTCATGAACTCGACCGTGGCGCCGAGCGCGTCGCCCAGCGCCAGGCCGAGATAGGCGGCCTCCGCCCGGCCGGCGGCGCTATCCGGTCGGGATGCCCTCATACCCCCCGCCCTAGCGCGCCGAAATCTCGGCCCGCGCGGCCGCCCAGCGTTCTGGCGGGATGCCGGTCAGCGAGCCGGGCGGATTGAGCGCATTGCCGAAGGCGTCGGAGATGGCCCCTTCGATCGGGCAGATCGCCGCGCATTGCGGCTCGTCGTAATCGCCGAGGCATTCGCCGCAGCGGCGCGCGTCGATCAGGAAATGCGGGCGCGCCGCGCGGATCGCCGCGTGCGGACACAGCGGCGCGCAGGCCTCGCAGTTGATGCAGCTCTCGCCGATGTTCAGGGCCATGGCCGTTCTCGCGTGCTCACGCGCGCCTGCCGGCCGCGCCGAGCGGCCCGGCGGCGAGCGCTCCGGCGTCGAGCATGCCGCGCCACACCGCCATCACCGCCGCTTCGATCGGTTCCATGGCGTGCTCGGCGTTCGGCGCGATGCCGGCCGCTTCCAGACGGCCCCAGGGCTCGAAGCCGATGCGCGCGCAAAGCACCGCCTCGCAGCCCGCCAGCGCGCGGATGACGCGGTCGAGCCGCGACTCGCCGTCGCCGCAGTGCTCGCCGCCGACGCAATACTTGTCCGTCCTGCGGTGGCCGATGAAGCGCACGCCGGCTTCGCTCGCCTCGTAAACCAGGAACTCGCGGGCATGGCCGAAATGCTCGTTGACCACGCCGGCGCCCTTGGTCGCCACGGCCATCAGCACCGGCCGGCCGCGCGGCTTGCGCGCCGGGCGGTGGAAGGCCAGCACCTGCGGCGCGCCCTGCGCCTCCGCCCGCCGGGCCGCGCGCCGGGCTTCCAGTTCGGCGACGGCCTGCGCGCGGAACGCCTGCCGGCGCGCCAGCGCCGCCGCGTGGTCGATGCCGCCGCCCTCGCCCGCCGACGCCTCCAGCGCGTCCAATCTCTCCAGCGTGAACTCCGCGCCGCGGTCCTCTCCGAGCAGGCCCACCGCGTCGGCGCGGCACTGGCGGCAATGGCGCATCATCACCATGTCGCCTGCGCAGGCGTCCTGCAGGCGCTGCAATTCCTCCGGCGACGGGCTGCGCTGCCCCATCAGCCCGAAGAAGGTGCCGTGGCCGGGCTCGGCGATCAGCGGCATGACGTTGTGCAGGAACGCGCCCTTGGCCTTGACCACGCGCGACACCTCCTTGAGGTGCTGGTCGTTGACGCCCGGAATCAGCACCGAATTGATCTTCACCAGGATGCCGCGCGCCACCAGCATTTCCAGTCCCTTCTGCTGCTGTCCGATGAGGATCGCCGCGGCCGCACGCCCGCGTACGCGCCGGTTCTTCCAAAAGATCCAGGGATAGATCTTGGCGCCGACATCCGCATCGACGCAGTTGATGGTGATCGTCACGTGCTCGATGTTGTGCCGCGCGAGTTCGTCGACGCATTCCGGCAAGGCGAGGCCGTTGGTCGACACGCACAGCTTGATGTCCGGCGCTTTTTCGGCCAGCAGGCGGAAGGTGGCGAAGGTGCGTTCGGGGTTGGCCAGGGGGTCGCCGGGACCGGCGATGCCGAGTACCGCCATCTGTGGAATCGCCGCCGCCACGGCGAGGGTCTTGTTCACCGCCTGCTCGGGCGTGAGCACCTCCGACACCACGCCGGGACGCGACTCGTTGGCGCAGTCGTACTTGCGGTTGCAGTAGTTGCACTGGATGTTGCACGCCGGCGCCACCGCCGCATGCATGCGCGCGAAGTAATGGTGCGCGTCTTCCGAGAAGCACGGATGGTCCTGGACCTTGGCCCGCACCTCGTCCGGCCAGTCGTCCGGTTGCGCCGCCCCCGCCCCGCACGAGCCCTTGCTGCAACCGCCCGGCGAAACGGACGCGCTTGCGAAAACAGGCCTATCCACGACGTTCTCCGCGTTGTCTGCTCGAACGGTGAGTAGCAATGCCTGTGCCATCTCAGCCATTAAGCTCAACACCCTGTTTCGCAGGAATTTTTTTTCGGGCAACGGCGAACATGTCGCAAACGGAACAACCTCCGGATCGCCTCTGTGCCAAAGACGACAGCTTTCGCGTGCACCCGGGCCTGTTGACGCTAGATCTTTTTCACTTCGATGTTCAGCGTCAGGATGCGGTAGGCGATCTGCCGCGGCGTCATGCCGAGAAGGCGCGCCGCGCGGGCCTGCACCCAGCCGGCCCGTTCGAGGGCGGCGATGACGCGGGCGCGTTCGTCCGGGTCGTCGTCGGCCGGGGTGGTTGCCGCCGCCACCTCCGGCGCCACGGCATCGATGACGGAACTCGCCACAAGCGGCTGGATTCCGCCGCTCATTTCGCGCGAACGGTCGAGGTGAATGAGCTCCGCGTCGATCGCACCTGATTCCGACATCACCGAGGCCCGTTCCAGGCAGTTCTCCAGCTCGCGCACGTTGCCCGGCCACGAATATTGGGACAGGCGGCGGAGCGCGCCGTCGGTCAGCGACAGCCGCCGCCCCTGCAGTTCGCCGACGCGGCCGGCCAGGAAGCGCGCCAGGTCCGGGATGTCCTCCATGCGGTCGCGCAGCGCCGGCAGGACGATGGGCATCACGTTGAGACGGTAGTACAGGTCCTCGCGGAACTCGCCGGCGTCGACCGCCGCCTCCAGGTCGCGGTGCGTGGCGGCGATCACCCGCACGTTGACCTTGATCGTGCGCGTGCCGCCGACGCGCTCGAACTCGCCTTCCTGCAGCACGCGCAGCAGCTTGGCCTGGAAGGCCGGCGAGATCTCGCCGATCTCGTCGAGGAAGATGGTGCCGCCGTCGGCCGATTCGAAGCGTCCGCGCCGCGCCGCCACGGCGCCGGTGAAGGCACCCTTCTCGTGTCCGAACAGTTCCGATTCGAGCAGGTTTTCCGGCAGCGAGGCGCAGTTGAGGCGCACGTAGGCGCCGTTCGAGCGCGGCGAGTGGTAGTGGATGGCGTTGGCGATCAGTTCCTTGCCGGTGCCGGTTTCCCCGCGCAGCAGCACGGTGGTGTTCCACTTCGAGACCATGCGCACCTGGTCGAACACCCGGCGCATCGGCGCCGAGCGCCCGACGATGTTGTCGAAGCCGTACTGGTGGCGCACCGTGCGGCGCAGGCTGTCGCGCTCGTCGGCCAGTTGCCGGCGCTCCTGCTCGACGCCGAGCGAGAGGCGGATGCTCTGGCCGACCAGGCTGGCGACCATCTCGACGAAGCGCGTGCGCTCGTCGAGCAGGCCGTCGTCCGGCGTGTTCGGCTGTACGGCCAGCACCCCCTGCAGGTCGCCGCCCTGGTTGATCGGCGCGGCGACGAAGGGCAGGCGGCGGTCGAACAGCCCCAGGCGGTCGAGGAAGCGCGGCTCGTCGCCCAGGCGCGGCAGGGCCAGCGTGCGCTTTTCCTCCAGGATCAGCCCGAGCAGCCCCTCGCCGGGCTGATAGCGCACGCGCTCGCGGCCGTCGTCGTCGCTGCCGTTGATGGCGTTGACCACGAGATCGCCGCTCGCCGCATCGAGCACGCTGACCATGCCGCGGCTCATGCCCGCCTGTTCGTCGAGCTGGCGCAGGATTTCGCGCGACGTATGGCGGAAATCGAGCGAGCGCGACAGGATTTCGCCGACGCGGTACAGCGTCTCCAGTTCGACGCGGCGCAGCGTGGTGAGCCCGGGCGGGGTGATGCTCATGCCGCCATTCCCCGGCGCGGCACCGGCAGGACCACGCGCACGCAGCAGCCCCGGCGCTCCGTCGAATCGATCTCGATCGTCCCGTCGTGGTCGGCGGCCACCTGCTGCGCCGACGACAAGCCGGTGCCCAGGTGCCCGCCGCCGCCCATGCGCGTGGAAAAGAAGGGCTCGAACACCTTGTAGCGCAGGTCCGGCGGAATGCCGGGGCCGCTGTCCTCGATGATCACCTCCACGCGGTCGGCATGGCCGCGCGTGACGACGGAGAGTTCGCGCGCCTTCCAGCCCTTGGCGTTCATGGCCTCGATGGCGTTGTCAACGATAGCCTTGAACATCGTGCGCACGCGGCTGGGATAGGCGTTGAGCGAGGGCAGCACCGATTGCGGCCGCCAATGCACGGTGATGCCCGCGGCGAGCATGCGCGTCGTGGTCAGATCGAGCACGTCGCGCATGACTTCGTTGATGTTTACCGCCGTGCGCGATTCCGGCGAATGCCCGGGGATCGCGCCGCGCAGGCTGTCGATCGCGTCGCGTCCGGCGCGGAGCGCCCCCGCCAGGGCCGCTCCCGCCGGCGAGCCGCCGCGCCGTTCCAGCGTGGACAGCACCGAGGCCATGATGTTGACCGGCCCCTCGATCTTGAACACGGCGGCCGAGAGCGTCTCGCGCAGGCTGTCGATGCGCGCCTCCTCGGCCATCATCGCCTGCAGCATGGCCAGGCGGGTCTTCTCCTGCTCCGCGCGCTGGCGCGTCGTCTCCTTGGCGACCAGCAGCAGGAACAGATCGTCCCGCCGGTCGAAGAAGCTCTCGACCGTCCCGTCCTTGCGTCGTACCCAGAGACCGGAACAGGAATACCAGCGCGTTCCGTTGCGCGAGTCGAAGCGGATCTCATGGTCGTGGAACGCATGGCGGCCGACCTGCGGCGTGCCGGGCAACGTCCCCAGGCTGGCGCGCACGGCGTCGAGGATGACCGTCGCCGGCTCCACGGCGCGCAGGTCGCTGACCAGCTTCTTGTATTCGTGGTTGTCGAGCACCACGCGGAAATCCCGGTCGAGCAGCGCCAGGACCACCGGCGCCGAATCGACGACCGACTCGATCAGCGCCTTCTGCTCGCCGACTTCGCATTCGAGGCGGTGCAGATCGGTGACGTCGCGCTGGATGCCGAGGTAGTTGGTGACGGCGCCCGAGGCGTCGATGACCGGCTGGACCAGGAGATCGGCCAGATATTTGCTGCCGTCCTTGCGGCGATTGACCAGCCGCCCGCTCCAGGGCTGCCCGGCGGTGATCGCCGCCCACATGGCCTGGTAGATCGATTCCGGCGTGGACTTGTTCGAAAGCAGCGCGTGGTTGGCACCGATCACTTCTTCCGGCGCGTAGCCGGTGACCCGCGTGAAAGCGGGATTGACGTACAGGATGACGGCCGCGGCGTCGGTGATCGAAATGGCGATGTCCGCCTGCTCGACCGCCTGCTGGAATACCGCCGGCACGATGGCCGGAGCGAACGGCTTTGCGGATTTATCCTGGTCTGCCACGTCTGTTCTCCATCATGCGGGAACCCGGCGCAATTTCCGTACCACCCTTGCGGACAAATTCTGCGCTCCGCCGCGACCGTCGTATCTGTCGCGTTTCCCGCACGTTGTAGGAATTGCGACACATCCCGGAGGGGCATGCGCCCGGCAGGCGGCCACCCCGTTACGGTGCGGATTTTCCGGGCATCGCACGATTCCGGAACGGGCTCTCGAGCACGTAGCACGGTCGTTGACCGCCATCGGCCTGGTGCGCGAACTGATCGGCGCGGGCACGCTGTCCGCCCAGGCCAGCCTGCCGCTCGGTCCGCGCTTCGCCTTTCTCGAAACCCAGGTGATCCCGGACTACGGCGGCGTGCTGGCGATGAGCTGGGTCGTCAAGCGCGCTTATTCGGAGTCGGCCGGGATGATCGACCATCGAACGGCCATCAAGCCCGTGGATTCGACTCTTGCAGCGACTTGCACCCCGCGGGTCAGAGGATCACTTGCCATCTGCAATCACTTCAAATTCCGCGGAACCTCATGGCACATCGCGAATGGCACCGCAGGCTCAGTGCGCCGCGGCCCGAAGCTTACTCCTCGCGGCCGGCCGCGACGACTCTATTGCGCCCGGCTGCCTTTGCCTTGTAAAGCGCGGCATCGGAGATTGCCAGAACCGCGGACAGGTCGGCATGATGCGATGAGCGTTCCGCGACACCGATGCTCACTGACACATTCAGGGCTCCGCGCGGC
Source organism: Propionivibrio sp. (assembly GCF_047602565.1). Lineage (GTDB taxonomy): Bacteria > Pseudomonadota > Gammaproteobacteria > Burkholderiales > Rhodocyclaceae > Propionivibrio. Next base: position 4,394,858 of record NZ_JASGGX010000001.1, on the reverse strand, counting down.
GAAGAAATCGTGGTGCGTTCCACCGACAAGCGCAACCGTTCCGCAACGGCCAGCGCGCGATCCATCGTGGTGTCAGGAAGCAAGGCAATGAATTCTTCACCCCCATAACGGCACCAGATGTCGTTCGCTCGCAACGCTGCCTGGGCAGACTTCGAGACTTCAACCAACGCTTTGTCACCGGTCTGGTGGCCGTGCTGATCATTGAAGAGCTTGAAGTGATCGATATCGACCGAAAGAATTGAGAATGGAGAACCATGACGCATGCTGCGGGACCATTCCTTGTCGGCAAACTCGGTAAAGGCACGGCGATTGTAGGCATCGGTCAATGTGTCATGGCGTGCTTGAGCAAGGATTTCCTCCTGGAGCCTTTGCGATGTATGCAAGGTCAGTAAAACGGTGATCATCGGGAAGCTGATGAGCGACGTTGCGATCCAGAACAAGCGCGGTAGCGTCGGAGAGAAGGAGAAAGTCAAACCAAAAACGCCTCCCGCCACGCGCCAGGAGCAGACGATTACCAGCAAGACGAACAAAACCCCAATCAGGCGAAACGTGTGGTTGCCTTCCGCTGTTCTCGCCGTCAAACAGGCGTAGGCGGTATATATGTCAAACGCCAGGAACACCACGTTCTGGGTGAAGACTGCGGCCGGATAATTCGGGGCCACCAAGACAAACCAGGCCAGGATTGCGTTGGCGACCACACACAATGCCACCCCTGACATAAATGGCGGCTCTCGGCCAGTCGCCCTCGCAATCCCAAAATTGAACAGCATCAATCCCGGCAGCAGGAAGAGATTCGAAACGACTTCGCTCAGCACCGCTGGCACCAGATTGCGTAGAGCGAATAAGAACAAGCCGATAGCAAACATTAAGGACCCGAGAGCCCAGTCTTTCGCCGGCGGGTAGTTGCGCTGCACGCTCCACAGGTAGACCAGAACGACCGCCTGTCCGATATTGATACCTACATAGATCAACACCAAAGTTCTGATATCGAGGACAGCGGGCATTGTCAGCTCAAACGGGAGAAAGACGGCAGTTTATATCCCTTCCGCCCGGCCAGGCATCCGGAAGGCTAAGGGTCCGTGGCAGGCCATCAGTCGGGTTTTCAGATTGGAGTTGCCGTTCGGATGGCCGCTTGAAAGAAGAACTCAGCGGCAGCAGCTGGCCGAATGCTGCCCAATGACAGAGAACCGGTCAAGCATCTCGTTCAGTACTGTTCTAGTGCCGTTAATTCGAGAGTCGACTGAAAAAAAGGCGCTGTTTTCTCCGGCGGCCATCAGAAAAACCCAGGAAATTTACGCTGCCTTGCCGAACAGCGAGGCGATCCATTCCCGCTGAACGGCTTTGCGCTTCGATTCGGCAAGGTGGCTGCGAATCCTGCCGCGCGCCTGCTCCAGCGTCAATTCGCCGGCCGGCTGGACGGCGACGCACTGGAGGATGTGGAAGCCCATGGGCGATTCGATGACTTGGGAAATCCCGCCCGGTTCCAGGGCGAACGCCTCGCGCTCCAGCTCGGGATAGAGCTGGCCGCGCCCTACCGTGCCGAGCCTGCCGCCGTCGAGGGCGGTGGCGCACTCGGAATGCCTCAGGGCCAGCGCTTCGAAGCGTTCCGGCGATGCGCGCAGTTGCCGGAGGATTGCATCGATCGTCCGCCGCGCGGCCTCCCGGCCGTTGCTCCGCAAGGCATCGTTGACGGTCACCAGAATGTGTCGGAGCGCGCGGCGCTCGGGCCGGGCGAAGCGTTCGCGGCGCAGGCAATGGAAGGTCTCGATCTCGGCGTCGCTCACGGCGACGGCGCGGCTCACGCGGTCGAGCACGGCGTCCACCCGCAGGCCGCGCGCCAGGCCTGCCGCCAGGCCGTCGCGGTCCAGGCCGGCGCGTGCGAGCGCGGTCTCGAAAGCGTCGTCGGATTCGTAGCGCGAGCGCACCACCTTGAAGGCGTCGCGGATCGAGGCGTCCGGCACCGTGACGCATACCGCCTCGGGCGAGGCGAGAATGCGCCGCTCGATGGCGAACTGGCGCGCGGCGGCCTTTTCCACGCGCTGCCGTTCGGCCGGTTCGAGACGGTCCGTGCCCTTCCCGAACATGGCCTGCGCGAGCTTGAGGGCGAGATAGGGGCAGACGTCCGAAGCGGTGTCGAGGCGGACATCCGCGGCGGGATCGGTCATGCCGTCACTCCCCGCACGCGACGAGCGCCGATTCGGGCACCGCCAGCGTGCGTCCCGGCGCGCATTCGAAATGGACGTGATAGACGACGCCGGCGGCATGGCGCAGCACGCGCAGGATTTCGCCGGGGCTGCCCTTGGGAACATGCAGGCCGCCGTTGCCGGCCGCCAGAATCTTGTCCGCGCGCACCCGCTCGCGGCTCTCGAAAACGCTCGGCATCCAGGGCTCGTCGGCGCCGATCAACTCCTCCTCACGGCAGCCGACGATGCGATCCACATCGAGGAAGTGCACGCTGTAGATGGCCTGCGTCTGCAGGAAGGTGCCGACGTCAACCACCGTGCCGACGCTGCCCCGCCGGATCAGCAGTTCGCCGCGTGCCGCGCCTGGGAAGGTGCCGTCGTCGCGCACGTTGGAGGTCACGCGCACCGCGTCGCCTACGTCCCACAGAAAACTCATGGCGCGCGCCTCCTGCCGATGGCAGAGAGCGGCACCGTGGCGATGCCCGCGGCGCGCTGGTGTACACGGAAGACGCGTTCGGTGAGCGCGTCGGAGCGCACGAAATCCCCGTAGGCGCGCGCCAGGCAGGCGCGCAGGGCGGCATGGTCGGTGGCGTCGGCGCGCTGCAGGTAGTCGTGAAAACGCTGCAGGATGTGCAGCCGGTTGACACGCACCACCTGCGGGTCGAAGTCGACGCCGAAGAACTCCAGGAAATCTTCGGCGCTCTCCAGCCCGGACATCCGGCTTTCCAAGTCGTTGCCGACAGAACCGGCGGAAAAGGCGGAAGGCATGGGTTTTATCCTTTCAGCAAAGCGCGCGGACGTGATGCGGGGCCGCGCGGCGCGCGGCGTTCTTGCGGATGCGCACGGCACCGAGAAACGCGCGCAGTTCCCCGGACGAGGGCGCACGCTTGACGGCCAGCACGAATTCGCGGATGTCCGCCAGGAGCCGGGGAATCTCATCGTCCGCCAGGGATTCGCCCAATTGGGCGTAAACGGCCTGCAGCCCCTTCGCCCCGGAATGCTTGCCGGCGACGAAACGCTGCTCGCGGCCGACGATCCCGGGATCAAAGCCCTGGTAGTTGTCCGGATGCTTGACGAGACCGTCGATATGCAGGCCGGATTCGTGCGTGAACACGCCCTCGCCGACCACGCTCTTCTGCCACGCCACAGGCCGCCCCGACGCCGCTGCGACGGTCTCGGAGAGCGCCGGCAAGCGGCAAAGGTTGACGCCCGCATCGATGCCGTAGCAGCGGCGCAGGCCCAGGGCCACTTCTTCGAGCGGCGCGTTGCCGGCCCGCTCGCCCAGCCCGTTGACCGTGGTATTCACATGCGTGGCGCCGGCGCGCACGGCGGCCAGCGTGTTGGCCGTGGCGAGGCCCAGGTCGTCGTGCGCGTGCATTTCGATTTCGAGGTCCGACGCTTCGCGCAGGCGCCGCACCGCCTCGAACACCGCGAAGGGATCGAGCACGCCCAGCGTGTCGGCGAAGCGGATGCGGCGCGCGCCGGCGCGCCAGGCCGTTTCCGCGATCTCGGCGAGAAAGGCCGGATCGGCGCGCGAGGCGTCCTCGGCGCCGATGCTCACGTCGAAACCGCGTTCGCGGACGCGGACGATATAACGCGGCAGGTTGTCCAGCAGCCAGGCGCGGTCGCGGCGGAGCTTGTGGCGCAGGTGCTGGTCCGACGCCGCGACGGAAATATTGACCAGATCGACGTCGAGACGGCAGCACGCCTCGATGTCGTCCAGGCGCATCCGGCTCCACACCATGAGGCGGGCTTTCAGGCCGAGCGCCGCGATGGCTTCGATGCAGCGGCATTCCGCCTCGCCCATGGCCGGAATGCCGACCTCCAGCTCCTGCACACCGGCCTCGGCCAGTTGCCGGGCGATCGTCAGTTTTTCCGCATCGCGGAAGGCGACGCCTGCGGTCTGCTCGCCGTCCCGCAAGGTCGTGTCGTTGATCACGACGGAAGATTTCGAGGATTCTGACATGGGCACCACCTCCGCCCATCAATATGCAAGAACGGTGCCCAGGCCCGAAAGCTTTGTAATCAAGGGCTGCCGCGCCGATTTTGTCGGCGCTTTGTCGTATCTCCGACAATCAGCCGACAGGCGCGGCCCATCCTCCTGTTCCCGGGCGGTGCGAACCGGGTTTCTCGGAGCGCCGTCCGAACGGGCCGGCATCAGGCATAGGCCGGCGCGAAGGTTTTTTCCGCGTCGGCCGGCCCGTCGCCCGACCAGTACGGCGAGAGCTTGCGCAACTGGGCAATGATCGGCGGCACGGCGGCGATCACGCGGTCGATCTCCTCCTCGGTGTTGTAGCGCGACAGCGAGAAGCGGATGGTGCCGTGCGCGGCCGTGTAGGGAATGCCCATGGCCCGCATGACGTGCGACGGCTCCAGCGAGCCGGAAGTGCATGCCGAACCGGACGAGGCGGCGATGCCTTGCTTGTTGAGCAGCAGCAGGATGGCCTCGCCCTCGACGTATTCGAAGGCGATGTTGGCCGTGTTGGGCAGGCGGTTGCCCGGATCGCCGGTGACGAAGGCGTGCGGCACCCGCGCCAGGATGCCGGCTTCCAGCTTGTCGCGCAGGCGCCTGACCTCGTTGTTCTCGAAGGCCATGTGCTCCAGCGCCAGTGCGGCGGCACGGCCGAGGCCGACGATGGAGGCGGAATTCTCCGTGCCGGCGCGGCGGCCGCGTTCCTGGTGGCCGCCGCGCAGCAGCGGCCGGAAACGTGTGTTGCGGCGCAGGTAGAGCACGCCGATGCCCTTGGGCGCGTGCAGCTTGTGGCCGGATAGCGAAAGCATGTCGATCGTGCTGCTCCTCAGGTCGATCGGCACCTTGCCGACCGCCTGCACCGCGTCGGTGTGGAACATTGCGCCGACGGCGCGCGCCATGCGGGCCATTTCCTCGACCGGGAACAGGGTGCCGGTCTCGTTGTTGGCCCACATCGCCGAGACGACGGCCGTGCGCGGCGAAAGCAGCGACTTGTATTCGTCCAGGTCCAGGCGTCCTTTCTTATCGACCTTCAGGCGGTGGACTACGACGCCTTCCTTCTCCAGGTGTTCGCACAGGGCCAGGATGGCCGGATGTTCGACCGCGGTGGTGATGATCTGCCTGCGCTCGGGCTGCGCCCGCAGGGCGGAGAGGATGGCCGTCGAGTCGGACTCGGTGCCGCAGGAGGTGAAGATGATTTCAGAATCGAACTCGGCGCCGAGCAAGGCCTGTACCGCGACGCGCGCTTCCTTCAGTCCTTGCGCCACCTTGTTGCCGAAACTGTGCATCGACGAGGCGTTGCCGAACTGTTCGGTGAAGTACGGCAGCATGGCCTCGACCACGGCCGGGTCGCAGGCAGTCGTCGCGTTGTTGTCGAGATAGATCGGTTGCATGGCTCACCTCCGCGCCGGCCTGGACAGCAGGCTGGCGGGCAGCAGTTGGACGAATTCACCGAGCGCGTCGACGAGCTGCGCCTGGATGCCCGAGAGCGTGGCCTGCTCCATCATGCAGCCCTGGCAGGCGCCCTTGAGATTGACGTAGATGCTCTTGCCGTCGATCTCGACGACCTCGACGTCGCCGTGGTCGCGTTGCAGCATCGGCCGGATGGCCTCGATGGTTTCCTCGATCCTGCGCATGCGCTGGAAGTTGGTCAGGCGCGCGCGGGAGACAGGCTCCGGCGCGGCGGCGGCGGGTCTCGCCGGCTTCGGCGCTTCGGCCAGCGACGGCGGCATGGGCGCGGTGCAGCGCTCGGCCGAGACCCCGGCCAGGATCTCCTCGATGCCCTCGTGGCAACTGCAGCAGCCGCCGCCGGCTTTGGTGTAGTGCGTGACCTGCTCGACCGTGGTCAGGCCGTTGGCGCGCACCACGTCCTCGATCAGCACGGAGTCAACGGCGAAGCACTTGCACACCAGCGAACCTTCCTCGTGCTCGTCGGCCCACGCCTCGCCGCGATAGTTGGCGATGGCCGCGTGCAGCGCCTCGCGCCCCATCACCGAGCAGTGCATCTTCTCCGGCGGCAGGCCGTCGAGGTAGTCGGCGATCTGCTGGTTGGAAACCCGCATGGCCTCGTCGAGCGTCATGCCCTTGACCATCTCGGTGAGCGCCGACGACGAGGCGATCGCCGAACCGCAGCCGAAGGTCTGGAAATGCGCGTCGAGGATGCGTTCCGTGCCGGGATCGACCTTGAGCATCAGGCGCAGCGCGTCGCCGCACTGGATCGAACCGACGTCCCCCACCGCATTGGCGTCCTCCAACGGCCCGGCATTGCGCGGGTTGAAGAAATGCTCGCGGACTTTCTCGGTGTAATCCCACATGATGCTGCTCCTTCGATCCTGACTGGTTCATCGGTTCACCCGGGAAACACGGGGCGCGCAACGCCGGCGGCCGCCGTTCAGGCCGCGGCCCGCACCGGCGACGCCCCGTAGGTGTAGCAACCCTTCGGGCAGACCCGGCCGCAGGCGCCGCAGCCGATGCAGTCGCCGGAGTTCTTGAGGCTCATCACCGAGGCGGTGTCGTCCTCGTCGTAATCCTCGTCGTCGGGGTCCATTTCCTCGCCCCGGTTGATCAGGCCGAGCACCTCGCGCGTGCAGACCTTGTAGCAGCGGCCGCAGCCAATGCATTTCTTGGGGTCGATGGCGCTCACGAACTCGGGGGTCCAGGACGTGCCGTTCAGTGTCAGACCAGTGATGTTTTCCATCGTGCTTGCTCCTTGGGCAGGGGTATCCGATAGTTTGGCGGGGTGCGCCGTCCGTTCGCTCACAGACCGGCCACCTCGGGATATTTGCCGATGATTTCCAAGGCCACGGCCAGGTACTTGTCGGCTTCGTGCTTCATCTTCGACAGGCTCTCGAAACCGAAGCGGTGCGCGTCGCGCAGCGTGCGGTCGAGAACCACCAGCTTGCCGACGGTGATCAACACCCGGCCGAAGCCTTCGTGGGAGAGATGCACCAGCGATACGGCCATCAGCGCGCATTCCTTTTCGATCATCACCGCGATGCCGTTGTAGAAGGCCTTGATGCAGGCCAGCGTGATCTCATCCGGGTCGCCGATCACCGGAATCTCGGCCTTGCGCTCCTTGGTCAGGACGAAGGTTTCGAGCAGGCGGGCCGCCGGTTGTCCGTCGTACTGGCCGTAGCTGTCGAGCGCGCGCATCTGGCGCACCATCTCGCGGATGAAATCGGTTTCGAGGATGGCATCGCTGCTCGCGGCGGCGGGGATCGAATTCATGGGGTCGTCTCTCCGAAACTTTGGATCGGGGGGTCTGCGCGGGAACTCCGGCAATCGTCCGGGCAAGGGCCGCTCATTCCTGCCATCCTTCCTCGGCCATGCGGTCGAAGCGCGAGAGGTCGCCGGCGCGGCAGAACGCCCGGTCGATCCAGGCGACGCCGCCTTCGCGCACGGCGCGGCGCACGTCGCTCAACAGGACGTCGATACCCGTCTTCTCCTCCAGGCGGATCGGCTGCACGCCGGCCGCCAGCAACTGGCGCACGGCCGAACCGCCGACCGCCAGACAGTACACGGCGGCGCACCCGGTCAGCGCCGAAACCTTTTCGGCCAGCTTGTTGTGGCTACGGCCCATGTCGGCATTGGCCTCCGCCGAAATTTCGTTCCCACCGCCGTCCATGGGCTCCTCCGGGAACTCCGCCACTTCCACCAGCTTCGCCCGTTCGGCGTCGACGGCATGGATGGCGAAACCGGCGGAAGCGCCGAAATGCTGGTCCACGGTGACGCGGTCCGAGGTGGCGAAGGCAACCTTGAGCACGGCCCGCTCCCGGTCAGTGGCGGACCACGCCAGCGCCAGCTTGCGGGCGTGCGGAGGCGGGCACGGCGTCGCCTCGGTAGATGGATCGATAGGCAGGAAGGTCATGGTGCTGCCCCAGGAAAAGGTTGGCGATGTCGAACAGGGCCTGCCGCGCGTGGCGGTAGCCCACCCAGCCGCGCGCGTAGCCGCCGACCTGGTCGTAGAGCGGAAAACCGGCGCGCAGCAGCAGGATGCCCAGGCGTCCGGCCGCGCCGGCGCCGTGCGAGTTGCACACCAGCATCTGCGCGCCGTGCGCGTGGGCGGCCTGTTCCAGGTCTTCCAGGTCGCCGATCAGCACGCGCGGGCACGGCACGCCGGCCAGCACCTCGGCGCGCGCCGGCGCCACGGCGGCGACGATCTCGGCGCCCACGCCGGCGAACAGATCGGCCAGGCCGGCCAGCAGGTCGGAATCGAGCCCCAGCGCCACGCGCAGGAAGCCGGTCATGAAGTGCGTGTCGACCATCGCGTCCTGCAACTGCGCGCGCAGGCGCTCGATCCTCGCCGGCACCGCCTGGCCGGAAATCTCGGCCAGGGCCTGGGTGAAGCTGTCGCAGGCATCGAGCCCGATCAGGTGGTCGAAGCGGAACGTCGGCACGCCGGTGCGCGCCGCCAGACGGTCGGCCGCCGCGCCGATGGAGCGGCCGACGGCCAGGGTGGCGACCGATTCGCCCATCGCCGCGATCTCGGCGCGCGGCACGCCGCCGAGCGTCAGCGGCGTGTGCTGCCTGTCGATCAGGTGGCCGTCCATCGAATCGCCGAGGTCGGGCACCACCACCGGCCGCAGTCCGAAGGCTTCGATCCATTCCTTGATCGCTTCGACGTCGCCCGGCGAGAGCATCGCCGAGGCCAGCACGTTGACCTGGCGGCGCCGGCGCCCGGCCTGGCGCGTCTCGGGAACCAGCGCGTCGACGATGGCGTCGAGCGCCAGCGCGAAGCCGCTCTCCAGGCAGCCGGCGAAGTCCGGCGTGTTCACCGGCACCACGGCCACGTGGGCGAATTCGGGATGCCGGGCGCGGAACTCGCGGACGAGGCGGTGGATGTCGGTGCCCTGCGTCTCGGACAGGCCGGTGGTCGGCAGGCCGATCACCTCCGGCCGGTTCTTCTCGCAGATTGTCTTCAGCCCGACGAGCACATTCTCGCCGGCGTCCATGACCGTGGCCACCTGGTCCATCGCCGTCGTCTGCAGCGGGATCGGCTCGCGGAAATGGCGCACCAGGAAGACCTTGCCGAACGCCGAGCACCCCTGGGCGCCGTGCAGCATCGGCAGGCAGTTGCGCAGTCCGAGGAAGGCCAGCGCGGCGCCGACCGGCTGGCTGGCCTTGAGCGGGCTGACGGTCAGCGGCTTGGCGTGGCGGACGATTTCGGCCATTTCCCTCTCCTTGCGCTCAGGCCGCGACCGGCACGCCGACGCTGCCGCCGGCCGCCCACGGCGCCGGCTTGCGCACCGCCGCCCACACCGGGCTTTCGATGGTCAGCGCGAGCTGCCGCGCCATCTCGGTCATGCCGACGTAGCCGGCGTAGGCGAATTCGCGCTCCTGGTTGATGTCCAGGAAGGGGATGCGCGCCTTCATCGCCGTGTACAGGTTGCGGCCGCCGGCGATCAGCACATCGGCGCCCTTTTCGTGGAACACCTTGAGCAGGCCGGCGGGGTCGCCGCTTTCGAGCATGTGCGCGTCCTCGCCCAGCAGGTCGCGGATGCGTTCCTTGTCCTCCTCGGTCAACTTGCGCACGCCGGTCGCCACGACCTCCATGCCCAGGTCCTGCAAGGCCGAGACGATCGACCAGGACTTGACGCCGCCGGTGTAGAGCAAGGCGCGCCTGCCCTGCAGCCGGGCGCGCCACGGTTCGAGCAGCGCCCTGGCCCGGGCCTCCTCGCGGGCGATCAGCGCCTCGGTGCGCTCCGCCAGGTCCGCGTCGCCCAGCAGGCGGGCGAAGCCGCGCAAGGCCCGCGACATCTCGGAAATGCCGTAGAAGCTGCCCTCGAAGTAGGGCACGCCCCAGGTCTCCTTGAGCCGGCGCGCGACGTTGAGCAGCGCGTTCGAGCAGACCACCATCGAGGCTTCGGCGCGATGCATCGTCTGCACCTCGCGGAAGCGCGCGTCGCCCGACAGGGAGCCGATCACGCGCAGCCCGAGTTCGTCGAACAGCGGCGCCACGTGCCAGAACTCGCCGCAAATGTTGTACTCGGCGATCAGGGCGATGTCGTGCACCTCGACGCCGGGACGCCGCGCCGACGCGGGCACCGGGTCCGGCTCGCAGGTGCCGATCACGTGCTCGAACATGGTCTCGCCGGCGATGCGGTCGCCAAGCTTCTTGGAACCGTAGAAACCGGCCGCGTCGACCGGGATCACCGGCACGCCCCAGCGCGCCTCGGCGGCCTTGCACACGGCGGGCAGATCGTCGCCGATCATGGCTGTCACGCAGGTGGCATAAACGAACACGGCGGCCGGCGCATGCATGTCGATGGCCTGCTTGATGGCGTGGAACAGGCGCTTCTCGCTGCGCCCCATCACGATGTCCTGCTCGGACAGGTCGGTGGTCATGCCGATGCGGTAGAGCGCCGGCCCGGTGGTGCGCGCGCCCCGGTTGTCCCACGAATCCCCGGCGCAGGCGATCGGCCCGTGCACGATGTGCGCCACGTCGGCGATGGGAAACAGGGTGATCTGCGCGCCGTCGAACGAACATCCGCCGGCCGTGGCGCCGGGCTTGGGGCGCGTGCAGCCGCCCTTGGCCTTGCTGGCGTTGTTGGCGCAGGCCGGCTCGTCGATCAGCAGGGCGATATCGCTCGTCTTCATGGTGGCATCCTTTCGCCCTTGCCATGCAATCGGCGTGCCACCGATAAGCACATGTTTTTGCGGGCATTCTCCAACCCGCCCTGTGTGGCGATCGCGACAGCGCGCCCGGCGGGCGCGGCGCCGATTGTCGCGAACCCGACACCCGCCCCCCGGAAACTCCGGGGAAAACGCCGTCGCAACAGGTGGAAAGGCTCTTGCTTATGGCGGTACAGGACATTCCGACCGAGGCATCGACATGACGCACCCACCGACACCCCCGCTGGCCCTCGCCCGGCATCCCGACGACCCCGCCACGCTGGCCTTCGCCGGCGTCATCGCCCGTTCCATGCAGGCCCGCCGCCGGCCGCTGATCCGCGGGCTGGACGAGGACGGCTTCCACGCGCTCGTCGCCTCCTACTTTCCTGGCCTGGAATGCAGCAACGGCGGGACGGACGGCGAGGACATGGCGATGTTCGCCTACGACGAGTTCGACGACCTGGTCGACCTGCTGCTCGAACACCGCGGATGCGGCGACGCGATGGAAGTCTGGCTGGCCCATGCCATCGCCACGGCGGCGATGGGCGAGAACCACCTCTGGCAGGACATGGGCCTGCCCAGCCGCAACGTGCTCTCGGCCCTGCTGCGCAAGCACTTCCCCACGCTCACCGCGCTGAACGACAAGGACATGAAGTGGAAGAAATTCTTCTACCGCCAGCTCTGCCAGCGCGCCGGCGTGCTCATCTGCAAATCCCCGCACTGCGCGGACTGCTGCGACTACCGTATCTGCTTCGGCCCTGAGGACGCTTGATACGGTTTTGCATTCATGCGGCGCAGAACAAGGCGGGGAGCCGCAACAGTGCACATGGCACGGCGTGGCGCCGCCGCTCTTCTCACGCGGACGGATGTGAAACGCCCCGAATCCGCGCCCGGATCGCCGCCGTTTCCACCGGCCGCGTTCAGCCTTTCGCCCGGGCGTCGATCCGGCTTTCGAGCTGGGCCACGTGATCGGCTTCCTCTTCGGCGAACTCCCGGGCCATCATCCGCACGTTGGGATTGCGGCTGCTCTCGGCGATGCCCCGATAGAAGGCGCAGGCGCGCTGTTCGCCGTCGAGGGCCAGCGCAAGGGCGCCGGGGACGTCCATGAACGCATCCGCGCCGCTCCAGGCGGCTGCTTCCGGGCTGGCGCCGTCGGGCCAGGCGTATTCGTCGGCGCGCAGCTCGGGCGGATGGTGGAATCCGCCCCGGGCCATGGCGTCCGCCAGATGCAGGCGGGAGTAATGCGCCATCTGGCCGAAGAAATCCGCTACCTCGGGATCGCCCAGCGTCTTCATGCCCGTCGCCAGTTCCTCGTAGCGCCGGGCCGATTCCTTTTCCAAATGGATGGCATGCGCGAGAAACAAATGTATGTCGTCCATGCCGTCCTCAACCGAACTTGAACAGGATGCCGAATCCGCCGCGCGGCCAGTCCCAGTCGATGTTGCGGTACTCGTCGCAGACGATGCGGCAGGTGCCGCATTCCAGGCAGCCGTCGGCGATCAGCACCACCTTGCCGTTGCCTTCCGTGGTATAGCAGCCCGCCGGACAGCACACCGTGCATTGCTGGCTGCCGCACCGGTGGGCGCACAGTTCGGCGTCCTTGATGCGGACGTGCGGCCGCTCCGAATCGACCCGGTAACGGTCCTGGAACAGCTTCTCTTCGACTTTCAGCATGATCCTTCTCCTTACTCGACGGCGCGCCAGAACTTGTAGGCGTCGCCGATCAGGCCGAACAGCGAACGCGAGGCGACGAAGCTGCGCTTGATCTCCCGCTCCTTGGTCTTCTTGTTCAACGCCGTCCACCCGGATCATCGTCTGCGCGGCGCGCGAGAGCAGGTCCGGATAGGTGTTGAAGAACTGCTTGTTGTTGTGGAAGATGTCCGACATGCGGCGGTACTTGCGCAGATCCTTCATGACGTAGCTCTCTTCCAGCCTGGCCTTGTAGGCGGCCAGATTGGCCCGGGTGAAAGGCTTGCCGGCCGCCTTCAGCTCCACCAGGGTCTCGGCCGCCAGCATGCCGGTGGTCATGGCCAGGTTGGAACCTTCCCGGTGCAGGCCGTTCACGAACTGCCCCGCGTCGCCGGCGATCAGCCAGCCGTCGCCGACCACCTGGGGAATGGCGTTGTAGCCGCCTTCGGGGATCAGGTGCGCCGCGTACTCCTTCATCTCGCCGCCGGCGATCAGCGGCGCGATGGAGGGATGCGACTTCATGCGCTCCAGCAGTTCGTAGGGCGTGATCTTCTGCGCCTTGAAATCGGAGAGGATGCAGCCGACGCCCAGGGTGATCGATTCCTTGTTGGTGTAAAGGAAGCCCGTGCCCATCATGCCGGCGGAAATGTTGCCGGCCATCTCGATGACGACGCCCTCGTCCTCGCCGATGTTGAAGCGGGATTCGATGGTTTCCTGGGGCAGGAAGTGGATTTCCTTGACCGCCAGCGCCATGTTCCTGGGCTGCATTTCGGGGCAGAAGCCGGCCTTGACCGCCAGCCGCGAGTTGGCCCCTTCGGCCACGATCACCGCGTCGGCGAGCACCTCGCCGCCCTTGCGGTCGGTGCGCACGCCGATCACCTTCTTGCCGTCCATCAGCAAGTCGGTGACGGTGGTCTCGCAGATGGTGAGCGCGCCGGCTTCCCGCACCTTCTTGTTGAACCACTGGTCGAAGTGCGTGCGGATGATGGTGTAGCGGTTGTAGGGGGGCTTGTTGAAGTCCTCGGAGCGGTAGTGCGTGCCCATGTAGGAGGTGTCGTCCAGCACCCATACCCGCTGTTCGATCAGGTGGCGTTCGAGGGGCGCCTCGTCGCGGAAGTCGGGAATGATCCGTTCCAGCGCGTCGGCATAGAGGATGGCGCCCTGCACGTTCTTCGAACCCGGCGTTTCGCCGCGCTCGATCTGCAGCACCTTGAGCCCGCCCTTGGCCAGGGTGTAGGCGGCGGCGTTGCCGGCCATGCCGGCACCGACCACGATCACATCGAATTTTTCAGCCATGATGGTCTCCTGTCAGCCGGCCCGCCGGGCCTGGGCCAGATGCGTCCTGAACGCTTCGGTCAGCGCCGGCAGGATGGTCATGGCGTTGCCGACGATGCCGTAGTGGGCGAAATCGAAGATGGGGGCGTTAGGGTCCGAGTTGATGGCGACGATCACGTCGGCGCCGTCCATGCCCACCCGGTGCTGGATGGCGCCGGAGATGCCGGCGGCGATGTAGAGCTTGGGACGCACGGTCTTGCCCGACTGGCCGACCTGGCGATCCAGCTCGATCCAGCCGGCCTGCACCACTGGCCGCGACCCTCCGACCTCGGCGCCCAGCACCCTGGCCAGGTCCCATACGAGCTGGAAGTTCTCCGGTTTCTTGAGCCCCCGGCCGCCGGACACGATGATGTCGGCGAAAGGCAGATTGGGTTTGTCGCGCGTGTCGTCCGGGATGAACTCCAGGACCTTGGTGATGATGGAAGCCTCCGGCATGGTGGAGAACGGCACTTCCACGATCTCGCCGCCACGCGAGGCGTCCGCCTCAGGCATGGCCATGACGCGCGGGCGCACCGTGGCCATCTGCGGACGATGCCGCTGGGTGAGGATGGTGCACAGCAGCGAACCGCCGAAGGTCGGCCGGGTGGAGGCCAGGTTGCGGCTCTCCGAATCGATCACCAGGCCGGTGCAGTCGGCCACCAGTCCCGTCTTGAGCGTGGTGGCGACCGAGCCGGCGAGGTCCCGGCCGAGCGTCGAGGCGCCGAGCATCAGGATCTCCGGCTGGTAGGTATTCACCAGTTCGGTCAGGGCCGCGGCGTAGGGCTCGTTGCGGTAGTCGGCGAGCACCGGGTCCTGTACCAGGTAGCACTTGTCGGCGCCGTAATGGAAGGCTTCGGCGCAGATACCCTTACCCCGTTCGCCGGGGCCGGCCATGACCACGCCGCACAGTTGCACGCCGAGGGCGTCGGCCAGCTTGCGGCCTTCGCCGAGAAGTTCCCAGGAAACCGGATGGACCTCGCCGCGTTCGCTCTCGACGAAGACCCAGACGTGCCGGTAATTGACGAAACGCGGATCCAGCTCGACTTTCCTGCGTGCCGGTTTTTTTGCTTGCTCGCTCATGATGAAAAGTTCTCCCGTTCAGCGTGCGCGTTTGGCGATTTCCCGTTCCAGCTTGGGATTCTGGGTGAACATCTTGGCCAGCAGGGTCACCGCCAGATTTTTCGGGTCGTCGTCCTGGGTTTCGATGATCTCGGCGCGTTCGCTGCGGGGCTTCGGCGCGAAGACCTTGTTGACCACCGTCGGGCTGCCTTTCAGGCCGATCATCTCGACGTCGTCGATGCCCGCCGCTTCCCTGTCCCAGATTTTCAGGGGATAGCGGGCAGCCCGGAACAGATCGTCCAGGTCGCCGAAACGCATTTCGTTGGTCCCTTCGAGCATGGTGATCAGGCAGGGCATGGACGTTTTCAGGAGCTGTACGCCGCCCTCGGCACGGCGCTCCACCCGGATCTCTTTCTTCTCCAGATTCACATCCACGATCTTCGAAACGTAGGTGAGCAACTGGTAGTTCAGGCGCTTGGCGATACCCGGCCCGACCTGCGCCGTATCGCCGTCGATGGTCTGCTTGCCGGTGAAGATCAGGTTGACCGGCATATTGGCCATGATTCTGCGGATGGTCGCGGTGAGCGCATAGGAGGTGGCCAGCGTGTCGGAACCCGCGAAGGCGCGGTCCGACACCAGGATCGCATCGTCGGCGCCGTAGGACAGGCACTTCCTCAGGGCGGCCTCGGCCATCGGCGGCCCCATGCTGACGACGGTCACCGTGCCGCCGAGCGTGTCCTTGAGGCGCAGCGCCTCTTCCAGGGCGAACAGGTCATAAGGATTGACGATGGCCGGCACGCCCTGGCGCATGATGGTGTTGGTGACCGGGTGCACCCGGATCTGGGCCGAATCGGGAACCTGCTTGATGCAGACGACGCTGTGCATGGCGCTCTCCCCGTTTCAGGCCACCGCGTAGCGCGGCACGCTCTTGTTGACGACGATGCAGTCGGCAGGACAGTCGATGAGGCACTGGGCTTCGTCGAAATAGCCGACGCACTCGGTGCATTTGTCCGGCGTGATCGCAAACACCCCGCCTTTTTCGTTGATGGCGTGATTCGGACAAATTGATTCACAAGCGGCACAGCCAGTGCATTGCGAGCCGATGATCTTGTAGGCCATGAATGTTTCTCCGCATGTAATGAATGAAGTGACGGAGAGAACCTTGCAATAGGCGTGCCATCGGGCTTTTATACAAAAAAAGAACTAAATTTCTTACATATCAAACAGTTGATAATTGTCGTTTTAATAACAAAATAGAAATTCGTCTTTGCTCCGGGTGGTGTTTCCGATCATTCCGCCCTTCGGGCATCACTGCCCGCCCGGATGGCGCCATCGCCCGGCGCGTTCATCGCGGCATGGCGTCGCCGAAGGAATAAAAGGCATGGACGCGGTCACAGCCGGCGCTGGCGGCGACCTCGCGAAACACCAGCCAGCGGTCGTCGCGCAGGCGCCAGGCGGTGCGCTTCTCGGCGTAGACCGGCTCATCGTAGAACAGCTCGTCGTCATCGAGCCGGGGTTCGGTCAGCACGTAGCGATACGCGCAATAGCACGGCAGGTCGCTCTCGTCGAAGCCGGTCGTCCTGTCCGCGGTAATCTCGTACTCCCGGCAAACCTCGAAACGGATCGGCGCAACGACCATCGCCTGCCAGTCGGCCGGAAGGTCCAGCCGCCAGTCCGGCTCCCGGTCCGGCCGTTTTTGCGGCAGGAGTCCGGACATTTTGTATAACTGCATATGTATAGACATAATGAAAATACCGGACTGGAGAGTTTCCGGAGCGAACCCGTCAAGAATTTGTTGCAGACCCGACAGAACCGGCAGGCCAAATGTAGGCTTTATCCTGGCTATGCGTCACGTTATATAGATCAGCAAATAACGTTCCAAGAACAAACGAAGCAAGCGCCAGGAGAAGATCAGTCCCGGATCAGTCCGCCACGAACCGGATGGCATCAGCGAGCAGACGATCTGTCACAGTATCTCGACGGTCGGACGATCAACATCACAGGACGCGGCCCTGGACCAGATTCCGGGCATCCGCCAATGCGCCAGCCAATCGGCCAGAGCTTCGGGAGGCATCGGCCGGCCGATGCCATACCCCTGCGCATAATCGCACCCGCACCGTATGAGCGGAATGCCGTGCTCGATCGTTTCCACGCCTTCGGCAACGACCTTGAGCCCAAGCGTATGCGCCATGCCGACGATCCCCTCGACCAGCGCCTGATCCTCCGTATTGCCAAGCATGTGGTAAACGAACGACCGGTCGATCTTCACCTTGGCGACCGGGAGCTGCCGCAGGTACGTAAGCGAGGAATACCCCGTGCCGAAATCGTCAAGGGAGAAATGCACGCCCAGTCGCAGGCACCTGCGCAGGCGCTCGGTGATTTCGTCGAGGTCCTTCAGCGCCGTCGTTTCGAGTATCTCGAGTTCGAGCGTCCGCGGATCGACCCCTGCATGTGCCTGCAGGACGGTTTCGAGTCGCTCGACGAAATCGGCGCGCTGTATGTGCAAGGCGAAGACATTGACGCTCACCTGCATGTCCATGCCTTGCGCGAGCCATGCCTCCTTTTGCCGCAGAGCCTCGTGAAGAATCCACTCCCCGACCGGCAGGGTCAGTTCGGAATCCTCGATCACATGCAGAAAGTCGCTGGGCTGCAGAAGCCCGTATTTCGGATGCAACCAGCGCAACAATGCTTCCACGCCGACCACCTCGCCGGAGCGCAAATCGACCTTGGGCTGATAGAACAGACGCAATTCGTTCCTGGCAAGCGCCGCGACCAGGCCCGCGCGCTTTTCCTGATATTCCCGCAGGCACCGCTCGCTTTCCAGGTCGAAAAACCGCATCCGGTTCTTGCCATTGCGCTTGGCTTCGCACATCGCCTGATCCGCGTGCCGAAGCAGGACATCGGGCTCGTCGGCGCCATCCGGCGGATAGATCGTGACTCCGACGCTGATCGTGAGTTCGGCCTGCACGTTGCCGATGCGGTACGGTTCCGCGGCGACCCGAATCAGCCGCGATATCGCCCGCTCGACATCGCCTTCCTCCCTGAAATCGCGGAAAAGCAGCACGAACTCGTCGCCTCCCAGCCTGGCGACCGTTTCGTTGGCACGTACGCAGCTGCGGAAACGCTTCGCCACCTCCACCAGGACGCGGTCGCCGGCTTCGTGGCCCCACTGATCATTCACGCCTTTGAAGCCGTCGAGATCGAGGTAGCACACGGCGATATGCTCATCGCCTTTACGCAGGCAGTGCGCCATCGCCTGCCGCATCCGGTCGGTCAGCAGCGCCCGGTTCGGCAAGCCCGTCAAATCGTCGTAGTACGCCATGAATTCCAGCCGCCGCTGGCTCTCCCGAAGGGCACGAAGCGAGGTTTCGAGGCGTTCGTTGCTTTCCAGCAGCGATGCCGCGTTGTTCCGCTGTTTTTGCCACTGCCGATGCAGCGTCAGGGCCGTACCGTTGATCACCAGCAGAAAGAGCGCCAGAAGGCCGACAAAGCGCCATGACGTCTGTTGCCAATCGATCAGGAAATCCTCTTTCGATATTCCCACGAATACATGGATCGGCGCATTGGCCAGCAGACGATAACCGACGATGCGTTCCACCCCGTCGAAAGGCGAAACCCCGCGGTAGGTCCCTTCCGTCTTTCCTTCGGCGACAAGGCGCGATAGTTCCGGGGATACCCTGGCGTCGCCCATCTGCGCCTCCAGCGCAGCGTCATCGGAGGGAAATCGCGTGACCAGGCCAAGGTCGGCGTCCCGCAAGGTCATGACGCCTTGCGGCCCGACCTCGAATCTCGCAAGGACCTGGTCGAAATACCAGAGCGGCAGGGAAACGATGACGATCCCGGAAAATCTACCGGCCCGATCCCGAATCGCCCGGGCGAAAATCACGATGAAACGGCCCGTGATCATGCTTTTCAAGGGTTTCGATACCAGCAGACCGGCCGCTTTCCCTGTTTTGAGCGCCTGAAAATAATCGCGATTCGTGACGAGAAAATCCGCCGGCCCTTCGTCGCTTTCATGCAGGATGACCCGCCCCTCCGCATCCGCGATACTCCAGCCCTCGGTCTCCGGCAACAGTTCCTTCTGCTGCTTGACCAGCGCCCGGATGGATGAAATCGCGGCATCTCCTCTCGCCCCGGTCTGTTTCTCGTACTCCCCGACGACGGTCTGGAGGGAAAGATTGATCTTGTCGACCTCGCCGCCCAGATGGAGGTCGATGGCCTGCACGAGATTCTGTCCACGAATTTCCGCTTCCTGGATCGATCGCTCGTACAACTGTTTCAAGCCGATGGTAACGACGACGATCGCCACCATGTTTATGGAAAACAATGCCGCCCGCATCCATGTACGGAAGTCGGCGCGATCGTTCAGCGGTGCCATGGCGCCCCGGACCGGCCGTCCGTATCTTCCGGCATGTTCGTTGCCGATCGGGGGAAGAGGCAGACAGGGGCCGCATGGCTCCCGAGACCGTGTATTTCCCCCGGGACGGCAGAACTCATGCGTCCCGCCTCGCGCGGGACGGCGACTCGATCAGGCTTGCTTGCTTGCTTGCTTGCTTGCGCAAGTTCTTTTCCATCGCGGCCCTCATGGACTCATCCGATTGCACTGAGGAGGAACACCGAACGACGAACAAAACGCTCGATAGAGTTCCCGCTCAACCGACCGCCATTCGGAATCGACCATGCGAAAACGCACTTTTGCTTCTCCCTGGGCAAGGAACTCCGCCAACAGCGCATTTCCGCTGTTACCGCGCAGATGCTCCATGAGACGCTTACGCAGATCAATGCTCGAACCAATATATATAACCTTGGTAGACTCCGCAACCGCCGAACCCTCCTCTTTTTCTTCTTTTAACCTCATTGCCATCCTGATCTCATATACGCCGGGGCTGCCGGGCACAAACGCCGACAATCCCGCGGCGGTCAAAGGAAGCAGCGGAGAAAAGCCTTCCGTGGCGACCAGATAGTCCCGGCACTCTCCACGGTATCGCTGGCCGGGAATGCCCAGATGATGTCTGATTGCGCCCACCGAACGCCGGGTGAGGCAGACGCCGTAATGGTGCCTCAAAAGCATGGCCAGGGCTTCGTCCGACCAGGGATGTCCCATCCTCCCGGCGAGAAGCAGCCCTTTTTCCACCTTGATCAGGGCGTCGAGCCGGTGGCAATGCAGCTGTCGCCGGCTCGGAAACAGCGTCCTCAGCGGATAGTGCTTGCCGTCCAGCGACCGGAACGACAGCCCCCGGACCAGCCGCGACAGGCGCCCCTCGTCAGGCACCATGGACAAGGCTCCCTGCGACACAAGCAGCTCGGACATCGCCGCCAGGCTCAGCGGAGTCATGCTCAGCGGGTCGCCGGTAGTCAGAAAGCCCGCCTGAATTTCGAGCAGCGTACGGATGACGCCGTGCGTCAATCTGTTGCGGCTGTTTATGAGACGCAATCGGCTCAGGGTCGCCGCCAAGGTCCGATTCGGGTGCAGTTGCTCCAGGCGGGGCTCGTCAAAGCGGTATTCCCTGGTAAAGGCATCGCAGTCGTACACGAACCGCAGATCGCCGTTTTCGCGCCGCACCTCCCCGAGCTGCAGCGATGCCGGCGCCGCCTCCGTCGCGAGGTCCCGGCATAGCGCGCCGTCGATGCTCAGCCATTTGACATGGTAGGCGAGCATCCGGAAGCCCGGCGACGATTCGATCTGGGCGACGAACCGGCAATAGGCTTTCAGCGGCAAGGTCAGGAAACGGGAAAGTTCTATTTTTCCAAGCAACGCCGAATCGAGCCTGTGCGCGTTGCCGTGCATTGAGGCATGTTGGTGTATCACGCTCGACTTCTCCCTGGCGATCGCCACCAACGAAGTTCACGCGCAGGGGAATCCGGATGTGACCGACTCGTGCGGCACGGAGCCTCTCATCAGCAGCCTTGAGATGACGCATACCGGCAATGCCGTGTCCACTTGGCCGGAGAGGTTCCATGGACCGCCTTGCCGCCGCACCGGAACGGGAGAACGCCTCCCCGGTTTTTGGGAGGAGATTCAATCCATTGGTTTTGAATGATTCTTCGATGCCAATTCGTGTCTGCGGACTATCCCTGCCGGGACGCCGGATATTTTATTGACATAGGAATCATTACCGGGAATGCCCCCCGATCCGCTCGATGCGAAAAATCGCGCGAGCGGAGGCCGCCTGCCATGGCAACCCGTCTCCACCGACGTAACGTCCATCAAAGGCAGGGGGTTTGAACACATCGCCGCGATCGCAGAGGAATCACGCTTTCCAGGTGCGGCGTCAAGGGTACCAGCGGACTTCCTCCGCTTCAACGCTCCCGCGTCACCAGCCAGATCCCGCCGCACACCAGGACCAGCGCCACGACGTTCTTCCATTCGAGGATGCTCTCGCCGAGGAAGATCGCCGACAGCACGGCGCCGAACACCGGGATCAGGAAGTTGAACACCGCCACCAGGCCGACGCGGTTGTACTTGAGCAGGACGGTCCACAAGGCGAACGCCGCCGAGGACAGGACCACCATATAAGCGAGCAGCGCCGTCGAAGCCGGCGTGAAGCCGCTCAGCGTCCCGCCGGTGGCATGGCCGCCGACGACCAGGGCCAGCCCGCCGATGCTGAGCTGGTAGCCGGTCAGGACGACCGAATCCATCGTCTGCGAAAGCTTCTTGCCGTAGATCGTGGCGGCGGACAGGATGAACGCGGCGATCACCACGAACCCCTCGCCGAGCAGCGTGAAGTTGAAATCGAGCAGGTCCGGGCTGAAGTTCACCGCCATCACCCCGGCGAAGCCGATCAGGCAGCCGGCGGCCTTGTTGAAGTTCAGGCGGTCGTTGCGGTAGATGTAGTGCGCCAGCAGGACGCTGAAGAACGTGCCGGTGGCGTTCATGATCGAACTCTTCACGCCGGTCGTGTAGGCCAGCCCGACGTAGAAGAACACGTACTGCAGCGAGGTCTGCGTCAGGCCCAGCAGGCTGGTGGACAAGAGATTCCGCAGGTTCAGGACGAAGATGTTGCGGCGCATGAACATGGCCAGCACGAGCAGCAGCAGGCCAGCGAACACGAAGCGGTAGCCGGCGAACACCATTTTCGACGGAATGTCGTTGGCGGCGATGCCGAACATGGCGTAGCCGTTCTTGATCGCGGGATAGGCGCTGCCCCAGAGCAGGCAGCAGAACGAGGCGAGCAGGACGACGACGCGCCGGTCGGAGAAAAAGGGATGCGGGTTCATGGATCGAATCGGTAGTCTATTTTTCCAGGGTCACCAGCCAGATGCCGGAGCACACGAGCGCCAGCGCGGCCAGGTTCTTCCATTCGAGAAAGGTCTCCCCGAGAAAGAGCGCGGAGAGGATGGCGCCGAAGATCGGCACCAGGAAGTTGAACACGCTGACCATGCCGACCCGATTGTATTTGAGCAGCACGCTCCACAGCGTATAGGCGATCGAGGAGTTGAGCACGAGATAGCCGAGGACCAGCGCCGACTTGACGGTGAGCCGCGCCATCTCCGCGCCCGATGCGTAGCCGATCGCCAGCAGCACCGTGCCGCCGATGGTCGAACTGCCAGCCCGTCATCAGGCTGGAATCCATCTGCCGCGAAACGTGCTTGCCGTAGACCATGCCGGCGGCCATGAAAAATGCCGACAGCACCACGCTGCCCTCGCCGATCGCCGTAAAGCTGAAATCCAGCAGGTCATGGTTGAAATTCACCACCAGCACGCCGGCGAAACCGATCAGGCAGCCGAGGCTCTTGGCCCACGTCAGGCGGTCGTTCCGGTAAATGAAATGCGCCAGCAGGACACCGAAGAAGGAGACGGTGCCGTTCAGCACCGAGCTCTTGACGCCGGTGGTATACGCCAGCCCGAGGTAGAAGAAGACGAACATGACCGAGGTCTGCAGCAGGCCCAGCGCCGCCACCTCCCGCCAGTTCTTCGCGCTCAGCCCGAAAACGTCTTTCTGCGCAACGACGGCGGCGCCGAGCAACACCGCGCCGGCCAGCAGGCAGCGCCAGCCGGCGAAGACGAACTTGCCGGCCATGTCGCCCGGCGCGATGGCAAACAGGGCGAAGCCGCTCTTGATCGCCGGATAGGAGCTGCCCCACAGCAGGCAGCACAGCGTGGCCAGCAGCATCACGCTCTTGCGCTCGGAGAAAAAGGGATGCGGATTCAGCGCCTGGCGGCTCATGTCGTGCTCGTCACCTGGAGCGGACGTCGAAGGCCCGCCCCGAAAAAGAAAAAGGCGTGTCCGGATGGCTTCACGCCCCGGGGCACGCCGCAGAGAAGGAGGATTTCTGCTGGGGCTCCATTATCCGGAGGATATTAAGTCAATCAATCGTATTGATACAATTGAAACGATAATTTTTTCTTATTGAACCCGCCATGGATTTCCGCCAGTTCCGTTACTTCGTCGCCGCGGCCGAAGAACTGCACTTCGCGCGCGCGGCGGAAAAGCTGGGCATCGCCCAGCCCGCCCTGAGCCAGCAGATCAAGGCGCTCGAACAGCAGCTCGGCACGCGCCTTTTCCTGCGCGCCAAGCGCCGCGTGGAACTCACCGAAACCGGCGCGGTGTTCCTGGAAGAGGTGCGGGCCGCCCTCGCCCAGGCCGACCGGGCCGTGCGCGTGGTGCGCAACATGGCGCGCGGCGAGGCGGGCCAGATCGACATCGGTCTGGTCGGCTCGGCGATGTACGAACCGCTGTTCACGCGCCAGCTGAACCTCTACCGGCAAGCGCACCCGGACGTGCAGATCGCGCTGCACGAACTGCCGATCCTCACGCAGATCGAGGCCGTGAGGACGCAGCACCTCGACATCGCCATCGTCCGCGACCCGCTTCCGGACGCCCTGCTCCACGGCGTCGAACACTTCCTGCTGTCCACCCAGCAGCTGGTCGCCGTGCTGCCGGAAACGCACCCGCGCGCCGCGGACGCCGCGATCCGGCTGAGCGACCTCGCCGACGACACCTTCATCGCCTTCGACGACCCGGCGGGCGTGGGCATCGGCCAAGCCCTGCTGGACCTGTGCCGGGAGGCGGGCTTCGCGCCGCGGATCACCCAGAAGGTCTCGGAAATCGCCACGCTGATCAGCCTGGTCGCCGCCGGCTTCGGCGCGGGGCTGGTCGCCGGGATCGTGTCCCACCTGCGCCTGCCCGGCGTCTGCTACCGCCCGCTGGCGGCGACGGACGCCTCGTCGAGCCTGATCGTGATCCATCGCCGCTTCGAACGTTCGACTTCCGTGCGCAGCCTGCTGGACGGCATCCGGAAAACCGCCCGGCCGCTGCCGCGCTGACGCCCGCGCAAGCGCGCTACGCCGACCAGAGCGGCGGTTCCTGCATCAGCGCGATCTGCTCGCGCAACTCCAGGATGCGCTCCTCCCAGTAACGCTGCGTGTTGAACCAGGGAAAGGCGGCCGGAAACGCCGGATCGTGCCAGCGCCGGGCCAGCCAGCCCGCGTAATGGATCAGGCGCAGCGTGCGCAGGGCTTCGACGAGGTGCAGCTCGCGCGTGTCGAATTCATGGAAATCCTCGTAGCCGGCCAGGATGTCGGCCAGCTGGCGCGACTGCTCCTCGCGCCCGCCGGACAGCAGCATCCACAGGTCCTGCACGGCCGGCCCCATGCGCGCGTCGTCGAAATCGACGAACCACGGCCCGCCGCCTTCGCCCTCGACCCACAGCACGTTGCCCGCGTGGCAGTCGCCGTGCAGGCGCAGCGTCGCCACCTCCCCGGCGCGCTCGTAGCAGCACCGCGCGCCGTCCAGCGCCTGCTCGACGACGCCGAAATAGACGCCGGCCAGATCGGCCGGCAGGAAGCCGCCGCGCCGGAGAAAATCGCGGGGTTCCTCGCCGAAGCTGCGCAGGCCGATCTCGCCGCGCTCGCGGAAGGGCCGCCGCCCGCCGACGGCGTGGATGCGCCCCATGAACCGCCCCATCCATTCCAGCGTCTCGCGCCGCTCGAATTCCGGCGCCCGGCCGCCCTGGCGCGGAAAGACCGCGAAGCGCAGGTCGCCGTGGCGATGCAGCGTGCGCCCCTCGATGACCTGCGGCACGACGACCGGCAGTTCGGCCGCGGCCAGTTCCAGCGAGAACGCATGCTCCTCGAGAATCGCCGCGTCCGGCCAGCGCCCCGCCCGATAGAACTTGACCACCCGCGCCGCGCCCTCCTCCATGAACACCTGGTAGACGCGGTTCTCGTAGCTGTTGAGCGCGAGCAGGCGCCCATCCGGCCGCAGGCCGACGCTTTCCAGCGCATCGAGCAGCGAGTCGGGCGTCAGGGTGGCAAACGGCGTCTCGAAGGACGTCGCATCGGCGGCGGACATGCGGTCTCCCGGATCGGTCGAAGGATGGCTTTTCAGGATACACCGGAACGGCCGGCGCCACCGATGCGGTAAGATGCGTGGCTTGCCGCCACCGGAACCATCGAAACCAACGGAGCACGAGCCCGATGAGCGACCAATCCATCGAGATCAGCGAACACGCCGGCGTGCGTTACCTGCACTTTTCCGCCGCGTGGATTCAGGGCGCGATGCGCATCCAGCGTCCGAACGCCCTCGAACTCGCCTACACGCGCGAGATGATGGCCGGCCTGCTGCTGCGCGAACCGCCCTGGCCGCGCAATGCGCTGCTGATCGGCCTGGGCGCCGGCTCGCTGGCCAAGTTCATCTACCACAAGCTGCCCGCGACGAAGATCACCGTCGTGGAAATCGACCCGCAGGTCGAGATCGTCGCGCGCCTGCACTTCAAGCTGCCCGACGATCCGCGCCGCCTGCGCGTCGTCATCGGCGACGGCGCGCGCTTCATGCTGCGGGACGGCGAGCACTACGACTACATCCTCATCGACGGCTTCGACAAGGAGGGTAAGGCCGGCGCCCTCGACACCGAACCGTTCTACCAGGCCTGCCGCGCGCGCCTGACCGCCGAGGGGCTGCTCTCGGTCAACCTGCTCGGCCGCAGCCGGGGATTTTCCGCCAGCAAGGACCGCATCGCCGCCGCCTTCGACGACCGGGCCTTCGTCTTTCCTTCCTGCGACAGCGGCAACGCCATCGCCTTCGCGCGCGACGGCGCGCCGGTCGACACCAGCTTCGAGGAACTGCTGGAACGCGCCGAGACCGTCCGGCGGCAGACCGGCCTGAATCTCACGGCAACGGTGCGCCGCCTGCGGGAGGAAGGCTGCCTGTTCAGGGACCAGCTGCTGTTCTGAGCGCTTCCCCGGCTATTCCGCCGCCCGCCCGGCCATGTCGAGCACGTGGCCGGCCATGGCCTGCACCACGGCTTCGGCCTCGCCGACCGGCGGCGCCAGTTCGAAGGTCACGCCGGGATGCTGGCGATGCAACTCGTCGAGCTGCTGCGGCACGTCGTGTATCAGGTGCCCGCCCCGGGCAATGAACAGCGGCACCACCAGGATGCGGACGAACCCTTCCGCCACCAGTTTTTCCACGCATTCGGCAAGATCCGGCGGCATCAGCTCCATGAACGCCAGTTCGACGCGCAGCCCCGGCGCGCGGGCGGCGACCGCGTCGCGCACGCGGCGCAGGGGCAAGGCCCACGCCGCTTCGCGGGCGCCGTGGGCGATGAGTACGAACGCGGTCTCGGCCATGGAAATCTCCTCAAGAAACAGGAATCGGACGGCGGGCACCGGCCGCAGAGGAAGCGATTGTAGCGCAGCGCCCGTCCTGCGCCGGCCGCGTTCCGGCGGGCCTCGGCGCACTGCCCGGCGCCGGCCGGAACGGGGATTGCGCGTTGCTCCGGCCGCGCCTTAGAATTCGGTCCTGCTCATGCGAGCCGCCAGACGAGGCGAAAACGGGCGCGTCCCGACCGTCCATGATGCCGCCCTTGCCGCCGCGTTCGGGAAGAGAGCGAGCGCACGGTATAGAATGGCGCCATCCCGTTGACGCACCGACCCAGGAGCCAGGATGAACAACGAAACAGACCGCGAAGCGGTCCCGGAACCCCCCAATCCGATCGGCATGGACGGCATCGAGTACATCGAGTTCGCCACGTCCAAACCCCAGGCGCTGGGCGGCATTCTGGAAAGAATGGGCTTCCGCCTGGTGGCCCGGCACCGCTCCCGCGAGATCGAGCTGTACCGCCAGGGCTCGATGAACCTGGTGGTCAACTCGCATCCGGCCGACATTCCGCGCACCGTCACGCCGGTCGAGCGGCCGGTCATCAGCGCCGTGGCCCTGCGCGTGCGCGACGCCGACGCGGCCTATCGCCGCGCGCTGGATCTCGGCGCCTGGGAAATCCCGGTGCACGCCCGCGCCATCGAGCTCAACGTCCCGGCCATCCACGGCGTCGGCGAGAGCCTGATCTACTTCGTCGACCGCTACGACGAGTTCTCGATCTTCGACATCGATTTCCGCGCCATTCCGGGCGTCGACCCGCATCCGCCGGCGATCAACGGAATGCATTACTTCGGCCTCGTGCAGTACGTCGGCACCGACCGGACGCTCGACTGGGCCGAGTTCTACGGCCAGATCTTCGGTTTCCGCCAGCTGCCCGACACCGTGCGCTTCGGCATCATGCCCAAGGGCCTGCTGCTGCAGAGCCCGTGCGCCAGGTTCTACCTGCAGCTGATCGAGCCGGACGGCGCCGCCCAGTACGCGCCGATGGAAGAGCATTTCCAGCGCATCGGCCTGGGCACGCCGGACGTGATCGCCACCACCCGCGAACTGGAAAAACGCGGCATCGAGTTTCTCTCCACCGACAAGGTCCACACCACCGAACGCGGCGCGCTGACGGCGGCCATGCTCGGCGGCATGATGTTCGAGCTGGTTCATACCCAAGACGGGAAATAAGCCGTGCCACTGAATTTCAATGATTTTGGAATCGACTGCGCCTCGATGGCCGGGTCGCTGGAAACCCGCCTGGCGG
Organism: Propionivibrio sp.; assembly: GCF_047602565.1. Classification (GTDB taxonomy): domain Bacteria; phylum Pseudomonadota; class Gammaproteobacteria; order Burkholderiales; family Rhodocyclaceae; genus Propionivibrio. Next base: position 4,367,183 of record NZ_JASGGX010000001.1, on the reverse strand, counting down.
CCGCCCGCCAGTCCGGTTTCACGCATGCGATGATCGCCGCCACGGACATCGTCGGCCATCCGGCGAACACCGAGACGGCGGTGCGGACGATCCGCGACAGCGGCCTGCGCGTCACCGGGCTGGAAGCCCTGCGCGATTTCGAAGGCCTGTCCGGCAAGCTGCACGAGTACAAAGTTGACGTCGCCAAGTCGATGCTGGAGCTGTGCAGCCGGATCGGCGGGCGCCTGCTGCTGACCGAAGCGTCCGCGTCGGCGCACGCCGACATCGATCCGGAGAAGATCGCCCGCGATCTGCGCAAGCTGGCCTTCCTGGCGCTGCCGATGGGCATCCGCATCGCCTTCAAGGGCGTTTCGTGGAGCCGCACGGTGCGCGATTTCCCGACCGCCGCCGAGATCATTTCGCTGGCCGACTGCCCCAACCTCGGGCTGGCCATCGACGCCTTCGACGTGATCGCCGCCGGCGTGCCGCTCGACGATCTCGACCTCGTCTTCCCGGACCAGATCTTCCTGGTGCAGCTCTCGGATTTCATGCTGCAGGAAATCCGCTCCACCGACGAACAGGCCGCCACCGCCGCGCACTTCCGCGTCTTCCCCGGCGAGGGCGCGCACAGCGAGGACATCGCCCGCTTCATCGTCAAGCTCGAGGAAATCGGCTACTTCGGCGACTACAGCTTCGACGTGTACAACACCGACTATCTGCAGATGCCCGCCGAAACCATCGCCGACCGCGCCCGGCGGGCCGCTGAATGGCTCGGCGAAACGGTGCTGCGGCGGACCCTGCCGGTGCCCAACATGGAGCGCCTGCGCGCCGCGCGGCAAGCCGGCAACAGGAACTAGGCCGGCGGCATTCCGTCCCTGCGGCGGCCGCCGCGGCCGTCCCCGCCGCGCGGGGACGCGCGGGCACGCCGCCCGGCCGCCGCCTTCCGGCGCGATTTCGGGTACGATTCGGCCACCCGCCAGGGCATCATCCTGGCCTCGCACGAGGGGATTCCCATGAGCAACCGCAAAATCCTCGTCGTCGACGACGACAAACGGCTTCGCGATCTCCTGCATCGCTATCTGGGCGAACAGGGCTTCACCGTCCGCGTGGCGGAAAACGCCGAAGCGATGGACAAGGCGCTCGCGCGCGACACCTTCGACCTGATCATCCTCGACCTCATGCTGCCCGGCGAGGACGGCCTGTCGATCTGCCGCCGGCTGCGCGCCGGCGAACCGCAGCAGGCGATCATCATGCTCACCGCCAAGGGCGACGAGATCGACCGCATCGTCGGCCTGGAAATGGGCGCCGACGACTATCTGCCCAAGCCGTTCAACCCGCGCGAACTGGTCGCCCGCATCCAGGCCGTGCTGCGCCGGCGGACCGCCGTGGTGCCCGGCGCGCCGACCACGGAAAACAAGGTGATCGCCTTCGGGAACGTGGAGATCGACCTGGCCACGCGGACGCTGAAGCGCAACGGCGAGCCGCAGTCGCTGACCACCGGCGAGTTCGCCGTGCTCAAGGTCCTGCTCGAACACCCGCGCCAGCCGCTCTCCCGCGACCGGCTGATGACGCTGGCGCGCGGCCGCGAGCAGGGCCCGTTCGACCGCGCCATCGACGTGCAGGTCTCCCGCCTGCGCAAGCTGGTCGAACCCGACCCGGCGACGCCGCGCTACCTGCAGACGGTGTGGGGCTTCGGCTACGTATTCATCCCCGACGGCGAGACCAAGTGACGCCGCCGCGCCGGCCCGTTCCGCAAACGCTGCTCGGCCGCGCCTTCCTCCTCATCAGCCTGCTGATCTTCGCCTCCGGCGGCACGTGGTTCGCCCTGTTCAGCCTGGCCGAACGCGAACCGCGCGCCCTGCAGCTGGCCCAGCTGACCGCCAGCGTGGTCAACCTGACTAGCGCCGCGCTGGTCGCCGCCGATCCGGCCAAGCGCGTCGCCCTGCTGCAGGACCTGGCGGACAGCGAAGGCGTCCACCTGTACCCGGCCGAGGACAGCGACGCCGTCACCCCGCTGCCGGACACCTACTTCTTCGACGTGATGAAACAGGCCACCGCCGCCCAGCTCGGCCCGCACACGCGCTTTGCCAGCGAAGTCAACGGGCAGCCCGGCGTGTGGGTCAGCTTCTCGCTCGGCGACGACGATGACAATGACGACGATTACTGGCTGATGCTCCCCGGCGAGCACGCCAAGGAATTCGTCCCCTGGCAGTGGCTCGGCTGGGGCGCCGCCTCGCTGGCGCTGGCGCTGCTGGTGGCCTGGCTGATCGTCTCGCGCATCACCCGGCCGCTGCGCGCGCTGGCACGGGCGGCGCGGGAACTCGGGCGCGGCCGCTTCCCCGCGCCGGTACAGGAATCCGGCGCCAGCGAACTGCGGCAGCTGGCGCAGACCTTCAACCGCATGTCCGAGGACCTGCAGCGCATCGCCGCCGAGCGCACGGAGGTGCTCGCCGGCATCTCGCACGACCTGCGCACCCCGCTCGCCCGGCTGCGCCTGGAAAGCGAGCTGTCGATCGCCGACGAGAGCGCGCGCGCCGCGGCCATCGCCGATATTGAGCAGATGGACGCGATCATCGCCCAGTTCCTCGACTACGCGCGCGGCGACGGCGACGAGCCGCCGGTCGAGACCGACGTCAACGCCCTCGTCGAACAGGCCGCCGCCCGGCACGGCCGCAGCGCCGCCATGCCGCAGCTCGACCTCGGGCCGCTGCCGCCCGGCGTACGCGTCCGGCCCAAGGCGCTGTCGCGCGCCGTCGCCAACCTGCTCGACAACGCCCGCAAATACGGCGCCGCCCCGTTCGCCGTCGTCACCCGGCACCAGCGCGGCGAAATCGTCATCGACGTCGTCGACAGCGGCCCCGGCGTCCCCGCCGCCGACCTTGAACGCCTGAAGCGCCCCTTCACCCGCCTGGAAAACGCCCGCACCGACACCACCGGCACCGGACTGGGCCTGGCCATCGTCGACCGCATCGCCCGCCTGCACGGCGGAAAATTCGAACTGCTCAACCGGCCCGAAGGCGGATTGATCGGGCGGTTGCGACTGCCGACAGCTTAAAAAAACGAAAAGCGCGGATCGAAACACCGCCAGACAGGCGCCCCATGACTCAAGGCACGCCTGCTGGGCAGGATTTTCCGCGGTCAGGCGGGAACGCCGAGAATGACGTGGCTGGCCTTGAACAGCGCCGTCGCGGGCGTGCCGATCGCGAGTCCCAGTTCCTCGACGGCATCGTTGGTCACGACGGCGTAGACAACCGCACCTCCCACCAATTCGATGCCGACTTCGGCGTTGATCGCCCCTTTTTCCAGGCGCACCACTTTTCCGGCCAGTTGATTCCTGGCCGAGAAGCGCACGGTCGGCTGGCCCGAGAGGAGCATGACCCAAGGCGCCTTGACGTAGGCGATCGCATCCTTGCCGACCGCCAGGCCGAGCGATCTCACGCTGCCTTCGGTGACGATGGCGACGATCCTGTCGCCGCCGGCCACGGTCAGTTCGACCTCGGCATTGACGGCGCCATTGACCAAGGCGGTGATCTTTCCCTTGAAAACGTTGCGCGCACTGACATTCATTCGTTTCTCCTTTGCCCAAAAGCGACTGGCCCGATTTTCGCTATATACGATAGAATAGATCGCATGCAGCGGGATGGCGATTCACTGTACGCGAATGCGCTGTGCAAAAACAACCATAGCGGATTCGTTGAAAAATACAGGAGATTCGCTACTGCCCGGAGAGCCTGTCCGTGTTGTATACCTGACAATATTTCGAAGGCCCATGGAGCAAAACCTACATCAGCGGCTGCAAGGCAAACTGCAAGTCGACACGGAATTCGGCACCTTCCTCGGCGACACGCGCATCCGCCTGCTGGAAGCCATCGCCGTCCATGGCTCGATCTCCCGGGCCGCCAAGGCGGTGCCGCTCTCGTACAAGGCGGCGTGGGACGCCGTCGATGCGATGAACAATCTGGCCGATCAGCCGCTGGTCATCCGCTCGACCGGCGGCCGCCACGGCGGCGGGACGGCGCTGACCGACTATGGGCGCAAGCTCGTGGCGCTCTACCGGGCGCTGGAGGCGGAATACCAGAGCGCCCTGGATCGCTTGGCGGCGACGATGGCCGATGGCCAGAGCGGCGATCTGAACCATTTCCGCCAGGTCATCAAGCGGCTGGCGGTGAAAACCAGCGCCCGCAACCAGTTTTCCGGGACGATAAATGCCTTGCGCGAGGGCGACGTCGATTTCGAAGTCTGCGTGCGCCTGGACGGACAGACCGAACTGGTGGCGATCATTACCCGCGAATCGGCGGAAAGCTTCGGGCTGCGCATCGGGATGGAGGTCACCGCCCTGGTCAAGACTTCGTCGATCCTGCTGCACACCGATCCGGACCTGAAGCTGAGCGCGCGCAACCAGTTGTGGGGAGAGGTGACGCGCATTGCGGACGGCGCCGTCAATGCCGAGGTGATCCTGACGGTTCCCGGCGGCAAGACGGTCTGCGCCGTCGTCACCCACGCCAGCGTGCGGCGCCTCGGACTCGCGGTGGGCGTGCGCGCCTGCGCCGTGTTCAAGGCCTCGTCGGTCATTCTTTGCCAGTATGCGTGAGTTCTCACGCCTTTCCAGGAGCCATTGCCATGAAACTTCTATCGAAACTGCTGTTTGTCCTGATCCTCGCCGCGAACGCTTCGGCCCGCGCCGATGAAATCCAGGTCGCCGTGGCGGCCAACTTCACGGCGCCGATGCAACAGATCGCCGCCGAGTTCGAGAAGGACACCGGCCACAAGGCCGTGCTGTCGTTCGGCGCGACGGGCAAGTTCTACGCCCAGATCACCAACGGCGCGCCGTTCGAGGTCTTCCTGGCCGCCGACGACGAGACGCCGGCCAAGCTGGAGAAGGAATACCTGATCGCTCCGCACACCCGCTTCACCTACGCCATCGGCAAGCTCGTGCTGTGGTCCGCCAAGCCGGGCGTGGTCGACGACAAGGGCGAAGTGCTGAAAAAGGGCGACTTCAAGCATCTTTCCCTGGCCAATCCGAAAACCGCGCCCTACGGCGCGGCGGCGATCGAGACGATGAAGAAACTCGGCGTCCATGACGCGCTGCAGGCGAAATTCGTGCAGGGCGAGAACATCAGCCAGGCGCATCAGTTCGTCGCCACCGGCAACGCCGAACTGGGCTTCGTCGCGCTGTCGCAAGTCTACAAGGACGGCAAGATCACCTCGGGTTCCGCCTGGATCGTCCCGGCCGAGCTGTACCAGCCGATCCGGCAGGATGCCGTGGTGCTGGCCAAGGCCAAGAACAAGCCGGCCGCGCTCGCGCTGGCCGAGTACCTGAAATCGGCCAAGGCCAAAGCCATCATCAAGACCTACGGCTACGAGTTCTGACCCGTCGCGGCGGCGGGCGCTCAGTCCGTCACGAAGCGGATCTGCTGCCGCCGCGGCCGGCTCGGCTGGGCCAGGTGGTCGAGCGGCAGCACGTGCGTCTGCTTGACCTTCTGCAGGGCGATGTTGCTCTTGATGTGCGCCACGCCCGGCAGGCGCAGCACGCGCTTCATCATCAGCTCGGAGAAGGCCTGCAGGTCGGGCGCGACGATGCGCAGGAAATAGTCGGCGTCGCCGGTCACCGAATAGCATTCCATCACTTCCGGCATAGCCGAGACGGCGTTTTCGAAGGCGTCCGACTGCGCCGTGCCGTGGCGTTCCAGGACGACGTGGGCGAACGCCGTGACGCCTAGGCCGATGGCCACCGGGTCGAGCAAGGCCGCATAGCCGGCGATCAGCCCCGATTCGCCGAGGCGCTGCAGCCGGCGGCTGATCTGCGACGCCGAGAGATTGACCGACGCGCCGAGCGTGGCGTTGGTGGCGCTGCCGTCGCGCTGCACGGCGTCAAGCAGCGCGAGATCGTAGCGGTCGAACGTTATGGTTTGCATACAAACCTCTTTATACGCACATTGTGTGCATGATAAACCTTTGCAGGCTAAAAAACGAATTCCTGTTGTTCGTGCGTCGCGTGAAAATATCTCTTTCCCATATTCCCGGCATCGCTCATGAACCTCACCGAATCCCTCCTCCACGCGCTCAAGGCGCACGGCGCCCGCCAGATATTCGGCATTCCGGGCGATTTCGCCCTGCCCTTCTTCCGCATCATCGAACAGACGCGGATTCTGCCGCTCTACACGCTGTCGCATGAACCGGCGATCGGCTTCGCCGCGGACGCCTCGGCGCGCATCACCATGGGGCTCGGCGTCGCCGCCGTCACCTACGGCGCCGGGGCCCTGAACATGGTCAACGCGGTCGCCGCGGCGTACGCCGAGAAGTCGCCCGTGGTCGTGCTCTCCGGTGGGCCGGGCAAAGGCGAGTCGCGCTCCGGCCTGCTCCTGCACCACCAGGCCAAGACGCTCGATTCGCAGTTCCAGATGTACCGCGAGATCACCTGCGACCAGGTGCGCCTGGACGACGCAGCGCGCGCGCCCGAGGACATCGCCCGCGTGCTCGCCAGTTGCCTGCGCCACTCGCAGCCGGTGTACATCGAAATCCCGCGCGACATGGTGGCGCAGCCCTGCGCGCCGGTCGCGCGCATGCCGGAACCGCCGGTCGACGGCGAGGCGCTCGACGCCTGCGTGGCGGACATCCTCGCCCGCCTGCGCCGGGCGCGCGCGCCGGTGCTGATGGCCGGCGTGGAGGTCCGCCGCTTCGGACTGGAGGAAAAGGTGGCGCGGCTGTCCGGCCGCCTGGGCCTGCCGGTCGTCACCAGCTTCATGGGGCGCGGCCTGCTCGTCGAGCACGACGCGCCGCTGGTCGGCACCTACATGGGCGTCGCCGGGCTGCCCGAAGTCACCCGCCTGGTCGAGGAGTCCGACGGGCTGTTCCTGCTCGGCGAGATCCTCAGCGACACCAATTTCGCCGTCTCCGAAACGCGCATCGACCTGCGCAAGACGATCCAGGCGCTCGACGGACAGGTGACGCTCGGCTACCACACCTACCCGGACATTCCGCTGGCCGCGCTGGTTGACCGCCTGCTGGCGTCGGTTCCCGAAGCGGGCAAGCCGGCGGCGGCCGCGCGGCGGCAGGCGTTCCCGGCCGGCCTCGCCGCCGACGGCGCGGCGATCACGCCGACCGACGTCGCCACCGCGGTCAACGACCTGATGGCCGAGCACGGCAAGCTGCCGATCGCCGCCGACATGGGCGACTGCCTGTTCACCGCCATGGAAATCGCCTTCACCCCGCTCGTCGCGCCGGGCTACTACGCCACCATGGGCTACGGCGTCCCGGCCGGCCTGGGCCTGCAGGCGGCCACCGGCCGGCGGCCGCTGATCCTGGTCGGCGACGGCGCCTTCCAGATGACCGGCTGGGAGCTCGGCAACTGCCGGCGCTACGGCTGGGACCCGATCGTCCTGCTGTTCAACAACGCCGGCTGGGAAATGCTGAGGACCTTCCAGCCGGAATCGTCGTTCAACGACCTCGGCCACTGGGGCTACGCTGAAATGGCCGCCGGCCTCGGCGGCCACGGCGTGCGCGTCGCCACGCGGGTGGCACTGAAAGCCGCGCTGGACGAGGCGTTCGCCGCGCGCGGCCAGTTCCGCCTGATCGAGATCACCCTGCCGCCGGGCGTGCTCTCGGAAACCCTGCAGCGATTCGTCGCGGGAGTGAAGCGGCTGACGGGGTCGAAATGAAAAGCGGTTAACCACGGCGACACGGCGACACGGCGGGCACGGCGAAAAGCAATTCTTTGTTTTTCCGCCGTGCCCGCCCGCGTCGCCGTGGTCAATTAGTGTTTTCTTCCCCTTCCACGAACACCAGCACATCGCACTGCGATTCCGCGAGCACCTTTCTCGTCACGCTGCCGACGATCAGGTCTTCCAGCGGACTTTTCCCGTGCTTGCCCACGACGATGAGATCGCAGTCGAAGTCGTTCTCCTGTTCGATGACCTGCTGCGAGGCGTCGCCCTGGACGACCGCGAAGCGCGTCCCTTCCGCCGGCAGGCCGCTCCGCTCGCGCAGTTCGGCGAGGCTTTCCTGCGCCCGCTGGCGGGTGGCGAAGCGGTAGAGGCCGATCACGTCGTCGTCCACGTTGGCGAAGCGCAGGCGGCTTTCGAAGGGCACGTCGAAGGCGTGCATGAGAATGGTGTCCGCCTCGGGCGCGACGCGCTGCGCGAGGCGGAGCGCCTGCAGGGTCGGGGGAGAAAAATCGACCGGGGCCAGCACGGTCCGGTACGCGCCCCGCAGCGGCTGCTTGACCACCAGGATCGGCTGCCGGGCCTTGCTGATCATGCGCGCGGCGGTGGTGCCGAGGACCATGCTGCGGAAGACGCCGCTCTCCCCGCGCGCGCCGAGCACCAGCAGATCGGCCCGCGACGCCACGGCTTCGGCATGCAGCGTCGCCAGCAAGGGGCCGCACGCCACGCGGCACGTGACGTTCACGCCGCGCCGCGCGGCCAGATCGTCCGCGACGGCCTGCAGCTCGGCGCGCGCCGCGGCGATCAGCGTCTCGGCGAAACCCGGCGGCAGATCGGCCATCAACTGCTCCAGATCCTGCAACGGCGCCAGGCTGAGCACGTGCAGCAGATCGAGCTGCGCGCCCGTGCCGGCGGCGATGAATGCCGCCCGTTCGACGGCCTGTGTGGAAAAAGGGGAAAAATCCGTCGCCGCCAACACGTGTTTCAACCGAGCCATGGCTTCTCCTTCCGTTTTGCCAAAGGGGTACCTCGCACCAAGCTTGAAAACCGCCTCCTCCCGAGTGTATCGCGAACCACGTGAAAACGATCCCGACCGGAAACGGAGATCAGGTTTCACATTCTTGCCTTGACAATATTTGCCTGGGCAATTAATATCCGCCCCCCATGCTTCCCTCCACTTCCTTCCCTGATGTTCCGCCCGACGGCTGCGCTTCGGCTGCCGGCGACGAGAGCTTCGGCCTGTTGCTGCATTTCGTGCGGCAGGGGATGATCCACCACCTCGAACGGCTGCTGGCCGATAACGATCTCGGCGTCAATTTCACGCAGTACCGCGTGCTCAAGCAGCTCGCGCAGTCGCCGTGCCTGAGCGCCAGCGAACTGGCGCGCCGCCTGGAGCACGATGCCGGAGCCCTGACGCGGCTGCTCGACCGGCTGCAGGAAAGCGGCTTCATCCAGCGGCGCAGCTGCGCCACGGACCGCCGCTCGGTGCAGATTTCGCTGACCGACGCGGGACGCGCGCTGGCCCGGCCGCTGCGTTCCATTTCCGACCAGTTGACCGATCTCGCGCTGAGCGATCTGTCGGCCGAGGAAAAGGAAACCGTGGTGAACCTGCTCAGGCGCATCCGGGCCACGCTGGAACACCACAGTAATTGCCAAGGCAAACAATGAACTGGAAGTCACTCTGTCTGGCCGGCGCGGCCCTCCTCGCCGGCTGCGCCGACATGGGCGGCCTGGCGCCGCACGGCGCGCCGCGCGAGCCCGGCAGCGTCGCGGCCGCGCGCACGCTGGCCGGCGTGGCGCCGGCGCCCTGGCCGGCCGGCGACTGGTGGCGGCGCCTGGGCGACACGCAGCTCGACGCGCTGATCCGCGAAGCGCTGCGCGACAGCCCCGATCTGGCGGCCGCCGAGGCGCGGGTGCGGTACGCCGCGGCGCAGACCGGCACGGCGGCGGCCCTGCGCCGGCCGACGCTGGACGCCAACGCGAGCTTCCCCACCGCGCTGTCGGACGAGCATTTTCCGCGGCCGGTCGGCGCCTACGTCTCCGCCAAGCAGATCAACCTCGCCGGCGGCTACGACTTCGACCTGTGGGGCGGCAAGCGCGCCGCGTGGGAGGCGGCGCTCGGCCGGCAGCGCGCCGCCGAGGTGGACGCCAAGGCCGCCGAACTCACCCTCTCCACCCAGGTAGCGCAGGCCTACGCCGAGCTCGACTACGCCTTTTCGGCGCACGACGTGGCGCGGGCCGATCTCGAACGCGCCGAAAAACTGCTCGAACTGACGCGGCAGCGCGTCCAGGCCGGCATCGACAGCCTGGCCATGCAGCGCCAGGCCGAATCCGGGCTGGCGGGCGCCGAACAGACCGGCGCGCAGGCGGCGCAGCGCATCGAATCGGCGCGCATCCGGCTGGCCGTCCTGCTCGGACAAGGGCCGGATCGCGGCCTGGCGATCGAACGCCCGCGGCCGCTCGACGCCGCGGAACTGGCGGTGCCGGAAAACCTGCCCGCCGAACTGCTCGGGCGCCGCCCCGACATCGTCGCCGCGCGCTGGCGCGTGGAGGCCGCCCGCAGCGAAATCGACGCGGCCAAGGCGCTGTTCTTCCCGAACGTCAGCCTGAGCGCGGTCATCGGCCTGCTCTCGGCGCACGCCTCCGATCTCTTCGACGCCGCCAGCCGCTTCAGCCTGGCGACGCCCGCCGTGTCGCTGCCGCTGTTCGACGGCGGCCGCCGACGCGCCAACCTGGACGGCCGCGACGCCGAGTACGACCTCGCCGTCGCGCAGTACGACCGGACGCTGATCGCCGCCTTCAACGAGGTGGCGGAAAACCTCAGCCAGCTGCGCTCGCTGCGCGCGCAGCTGGCGGCGCAGGAGCAGTCGCTGGCGAGCGCCCGGCAGGCCTGGGACCTGTCGATGCAGCGCTACCGCAACGGCGTCGGCGGCTACCTGGAGACGCTGATCCTGCAGCAGGCGCTGCATCAGGCCGAGGATCGCCTGTCCGCCATCCAGTCCCGCCGCATCGAGGCCTCGATCGGCCTGGTGCGCGCCCTGGGCGGCGGCTTCCGCGCCGAGGGTGTCCCGTTCGCCGCGGCGGACCTCGCCGCCACCCCGGAAAACGCTGCCGCGCGCCGCGCCGGCAGCACGGAGATCAAGGAAAACCGACCATGAGCAAAAATGAACACGCCGCCCCGAAAACCGCCCGCCCGCGCCGTCGGCAATGGCTGCTCGGACTGGCGTTCGTGGTCGTCGTCGCCGGACTCGGTTCGGCCGCCTACTACTTCCTGCACGGACGCTGGTTCGAGAGCACCGAGGACGCCTACGTCAACGGCAACGTGATCCAGATCACGCCGCAGACGGCCGGCACGGTGGTCAACATCCATGCCGACAACAACGGGCGGGTCAAGGCCGGGCAGGTGCTCGCCGAACTCGACCCCAGCGACGCGCGGGTGGCGCTCGAACAGGCCGAGGCCAACCTGGGCCGCACGGTGCGCCAAGTGCGCGGACTCTACGCCAACGTCGGCGGCCTGCGCGCGGAAGTCGCCTCGCGCCGCACCATGCTCGAACGGGCGCAGGCCGATTTCGAGCGGCGCAAGGGCCTGGCCGCCACCGGCGCGATCCCGGCCGAGGAACTGGCGCACGCGCGCGAGGCGCTGACCGCGGCCGAAAGCGCGCTGGCCGCCTCCGACCAGCAGCTGGCGAGCAGCCACGCGATGGTCGACAACACGGCGCTGTTCACGCATCCCGAGGTCAAGGCCTCCGCCGCCGCGCTGCGCCGCGCCTACCTCGATTACGCGCGCAGCCGGCTGCTGGCGCCGGCCGACGGCTACGTGGCGCAGCGCAGCGTGCAGATCGGCCAGCGCGTGCAGCCCGGCGCGCCGCTGATGGCCGTGGTGCCGCTCGACCAGTTGTGGGTCGACGCCAACTTCAAGGAAACGCAGCTGCGCCACATGCGCATCGGCCAGCCGGTGACGCTGCGCGCCGATCTCTACGGCGGCGAGGTGACCTACCACGGCAAGGTCAACGGGCTCGGCATCGGCACCGGCAGCGCCTTCTCGCTGCTGCCGGCGCAGAACGCCACCGGCAACTGGATCAAGATCGTCCAGCGCGTGCCGGTGCGCATCGCGCTCGACCCGCAGGAGCTGGCCGAGCACCCGCTCAGAATCGGCTTGTCGATGCACGCCGAGGTGGACATGCACGAGCGCGTCGGCCCGGTGCTGGCGCAGGCGGCGAGCGACCGCCCGCTGTTCTCGACCGACGTCTATGCGCGTCAGCTCGACGAAGCCGGGCAGCTGGTCGCGCGCATCATCGAGGCCAACACCGGGAAAGCCGAGGCCGTGAAGGTGCGGCAGGCCGATGCGGCGGGGAAAAGCAGTTAATCACGGCGCATGCCGGTCGGCCGGGCACTCCTCCCCCTTCAAGGGGGAGGTTGGGAGGGGGATGGGGTGGTTTCCTCCAACGCATCTCCCCCATCCCCACCCCAACCCTCCCCTTGAAGGGGAGGGAGAGAGGCCGGCGGTGGGACGCCCGAGCGATTGCCCCATGGTTGAACCGAGGTATCCAGAATGAAACCCCAATTCCAGCCCGCCCACATGGGGCTGTGCACGGTGGCCCTGGCGCTCGCCACCTTCATGCAGGTGCTCGACACCACCATCGCCAACGTCTCCCTGCCGACGATCGCCGGCAACCTGGGCGTGAGCACCGACCAGAGCACCTGGGTGATCACCGCCTTCGCCGTGAGCAACGCCATCGCCCTGCCCCTGACCGGCTGGCTGACGCGCCGCTTCGGCGAGGTGCGCCTGTTCGTGCTGGCGACGCTGCTGTTCACCCTCACCTCGTTTCTCTGCGGCATCGCCTTCAGCATGGGCAGCCTGGTCGGTTTCCGCGCGCTGCAGGGCTTCGTCGCCGGGCCGATGTACCCGATCTCGCAGGCGCTGCTGATTTCCATCTATCCGTTCGACAAGCGTTCGCACGCGCTCGCGCTGCTGTCCACGGTGACCGTGGTGGCGCCGATCGCCGGGCCGATCCTCGGCGGCTGGATCACCGACAACTATTCGTGGCCGTGGATCTTCTTCATCAACGTGCCGATCGGGCTGTTCGCCAGCTTCATCGTCTGGCAGCAGATGCGCGGCAGGCCGGAACGGCTGGAGACGCCGCGCATGGACTACGTCGGCCTGGTCACGCTGGTGATCGGCGTCGGCGCGCTGCAACTGGTGCTCGACAAGGGCAACGAGGAGGACTGGTTCAATTCCGACTTCATCGTCGCCACGGCCATCGTCTCGGCCGTCGCGCTGGCCATCTTCCTGATCTGGGAGCTGACCGACGACGAGCCGATCGTCAATCTCCGCCTGTTCCGCCACCGCAACTTCAGCGCCGGCACGCTGGTGCTGATGCTGGCCTACGGCGGCTTCTTCTCGATCGGCCTGCTGGTGCCGCAGTGGCTGCAGACGCAGCTGCACTACACCGCCGTCTGGTCGGGCCTGGCCTCGGCGCCGATCGGCCTGCTGCCGGTGATGCTCACGCCCTTCGTCGGCAAGTACGCCGCGCGCTTCGACCTGCGCGTGCTGGCCTCGTGCGCCTTCCTGGCGATGGGGCTGGCCAGCCTCTACCGTTCCGGCTTCACCGCCGAGGTCGACTTCGCCCACGTGGCCTGGGTGCAGTTCTTCCAGGGCTTCGGCATCGCCTTCTTCTTCATGCCGGTGCTGACCATCCTGCTGTCCGACCTGGAAGGCCACGAGATCGCCGCCGGCTCGGGCCTCGCCACCTTCCTGCGCACGCTCGCCGGGAGCTTCTCGGCGTCCTACACGACCTACCTGTGGGGCCACCGCGCGGTGCTGCACCACGCGCGCCTGACCGAGGGCATCTCGCCCTACGACCCGGCGACGCAGAGCGCCCTGCAGGCGCTCGGCCAGGGCGACGTGCAGCGCGCCGCGGCGCTGATCGACCGCATGATCACGCAGCAGGCGTACCAGATTTCCTTCAACGAAATCTGCCATGCGCTCGGCTGGATGTTCGTCGCGCTGATCCTGGTGCTCTGGCTGGCGCGGCCGCCGTTCCAGCGCAGCGCGCCGGCCAAGGCATCGTCCGACGGCGGCGCCGCCGCGGCCTCGGCGGCGGCGCACTGAAGATGCGGCCAGGGCATCAACACCTCCCCCTTCAAGGGGGAGGCTGGGTGGGGGATGGGGTGTTCGAGGCCGGAATTCCATGAGGTTTACCGACGTTTGAACCCCATCCCCACCCCGTCCCTCCCCTTGAAGGGGAGGGAGAGCACTGCCGGCGCCGGCTTTTGCAGATGCGGCGAAGAAGCGGATAATGCGCGCTGCTCCGGGGCGCCCTCCCGACGGCGCGCGCGCCGCGACAGGAAACCGGCGGCTTTTTCCCCGGCCTTCCGTCACGCATTCAGAACACGATCCAGACGCATGAACCTCCCCGCCACGACACGCACCGCAGCCGGCCTCCCGAGGCGCCCATGAAGGAACAGAATTCGCGCGCCATCGCCTTCACCGTCGCCGCGGCGTTCTTCATGGAAACGCTCGACGCATCCATCATCACCACGGCGCTGCCGGCGATCGGCGCGGGTTTCGGCACCACCGCGCTCGGCGTCAGCGCGAGCGTCACGGTCTATCTGGTGGCCATGGCGGTCTTCGTCCCGGCGGCGGGCTGGTGCGGGGAACGCTACGGCGCGCGCCGGGTGTTCGCCGCGGCGGTCGGCGTGTTCACCTTCGCCTCGCTGCTCTGCGGGCTGGCGCCTTCTCTCTGGACGCTGATCGCCGCGCGCACGCTGCAGGGCGCGGCGGCGGCCTTCATGTCGCCCGTCGGGCGCTTCGTGGTGCTGCGGGAAACGCCGCAGAACCGCATCATCGAGGCGATCGCCACCATCACCTGGCCGGGGCTGATCGCGCCGGTGCTCGGCCCGCCGCTCGGCGGCTTCATCGTCTCGCACGTCTCCTGGCACTGGATCTTCCTGATCAACGTGCCGCTGGGCGCCATCGGCGTCTGGCTGGTGCTGCGCTACATCCCCTATCGCGCGCCGACCCGGCAGGCCCGCTTCGACACGCAAGGCTTCGTCCTCACCGCGCTCTCGCTCGCCGCGCTGGTCGAGGGCCTCGCCGAACTCGGCGAACGCCATGGCGGCAGGACGTGGCCGCTGCTGCTCATCGCCGTCGGCATCGCCGCCGGCGTCGCGGCGGTGCGGCATGCGCGGCGCACGCCGGACCCGATGCTCGACCTGCGCGCGCTGGCCGTGCCCACCTTCGCCCTGGCGGTCGCCAGCGCCGGCTTCATCTCGCGCGTGGCGATCAACGCCTCGCCCTTCCTGCTGCCGCTGATGTTCCAGATCGGCTTCGGCATGTCGCCCACGCAGGCCGGGCTGATGGTGCTGGTCTACATGGCCGGCAACCTGCTGATGAAGAGCGCCACCACGCCGGTGCTGCGCCGCTTCGGCTTCCGCCGGGTGCTCACGGTCGAACGGCGCGCTGTGCACGGCGACGCTGGTGGCCTGCGGCCTGCTCGCGCCGGGCCACCCCATGCCGCTGATCTACGCGGTGCTGCTGGCCGCCGGAATGACCCGCTCGATGAACTTCACCACCATCACCACGCTGGCCTTCGCCGACGTGAACGCCGAGCAGCGGGCCGGCGCCAGCGCATTGGCGACGATGTTCCAGCAGGTGGCGATGACCCTCGGCGTGGCCTTCGCGGCGTTCGCGCTGGGCGCCTCGCAGATGCTGCGCGCGGCGCCGTCGCTCGGGCTGGCCGACTTCCGCTACGTGTGGTTCGCCATCGCCCTGCTGATGGGGCTGGCGACCGCCGGCGCCCTGCGCCTCGACCGCGCGGCGGGCGCCACGATTTCCGGCAGGCAGCCCTGAGCGCCGGCTCTCAGCGCAGGTCCATCGGCACGTAATCGCGCACGTCCGGGCCGGTGTGGATCTGGCGCGGGCGGGAGATCTTCTGCTCGGCATCGGTCAGCAGTTCGAGCCAGTGGGCCACCCAGCCGCAGGTGCGCGGCACGGCGAACATGACCGTGAACATCGACGCCGGCAGCTTCATCGCGCGGTAGATCAGCCCGGAGTAGAAATCCACGTTCGGATAGAGCTTGCGCGAGACGAAGTAGTCGTCCTGCAGGGCGATCCGCTCCAGTTCGAGCGCGACGTCGAGCAGGCGGTTGTGGCCGGTGACCTTGAACACCTCCTCGGCGGTGGCCTTGATGATGCGGCAGCGCGGATCGTAGTTCTTGTACACGCGGTGGCCGAAGCCCATCAGGCGCTCGCCCTCGCCCTTCTTGACCCGCTCGATGAAAGCCGGGACGTTTTCCGGGCTGCCGATCTCCTCCAGCATGCGCAGCACCGCCTCGTTGGCGGCGCCGTGCAGCGGGCCATACAGCGCCGCCGCCGCGCCGGCCAGCGCCGAGTACGGATCGGCCTGCGACGAGCCGATCACGCGCATGGCGTTGGTGCCGCAGTTCTGCTCGTGGTCGGCGTGCAGGATGAACAGCACGTTCAGCGCGCGCTCCAGCACCGGGTCCGGCTCGTACTTGACCTCGGTCATGCGGAACATCATCTTCAGGAAGTTGCCGATGAAGCTCAGGCCGTCGTCGGGCAGGTTGAACGGCCAGCCGTGGTTGTGCCGGTAGGTGAAGGCGGCGATCGTCGCCGCCTTGGCGACCATGCGTTCGACCTGCAGGCGCCGGTTGGCCGGATCGGTCACCCGGCGGGCGTCGGGGTAGAGCGTGGACAGCGAGGCGACGGCGCTGATGAACACGCTCATCGGATGCGCGTTGTAGCGGAAGGTCTGGATCAGGTTCTGGATGTTGGTGTGCAGCAGCGTGTGGCGGCTGATGTCGTCCTCCCATTTGGTCAGCTGCCCGACGCTGGGCAGCTCGCCGAAGATGACGAGATACGCGGTCTCCAGGTAGCTGCTCTGCGCCGCCAGCTGCTCGATGGGGTAGCCGCGGTAGCGCAGGATGCCGGCGTCGCCGTCGATGTAGGTGATCGCGCTGCGCGTCGAGGCGGTGTTGGTGAAGCCCGGGTCGTAGCTCATCAGGCCGAAATCCTCCTGGTTCACCTTGATCCGGCGCAGGTCCATGGCCCGGATGGCCCCATCCACGATGGGAATCTCGTACGAGGTCCCGGTACGATTGTTGACGACTGAGAGCGTGTTTTTTGACATGGCGTTTAAGAAATAGACAAAGAAAACATTAACATCCACACAGGATGAGAAAGAAAATCCATTATTCCAGAAAACGCCTCTCTTGTGCTTGCCGCGCATTACGTTGTGCGAATTTTTCAACAAGTAGCCATCGGCGCGCACATGCAGCCGGCGGCGCGGCGCGCCACCGGTATCGCCCACGTTCGGAGGAAGCCGCCTACAGGAAGCGGCGGATGCGCTCGACCGCTTCGGCCAGCCGTTCGACGTCCGTGGTGTAGGCGAAACGCAGATGGGATTTCGGCGCGCAGGCCCCGAAATCGAGGCCGGGCGTGACCGCCACGCCGGCGGTCTCCAGCAGCCGCCGCGCGAAGGCGTCGCTGTCGTCGGTCAGCCGGCTGCAATCGGCGTAGATGTAGAAGGCGCCCTCGGGCTTCGCTGTCAGCAGGAAGCCGAGCGCTTCGAGCGCCGGCGCGAGGAAGTCGCGGCGGCGCCTGAACTCCGCGCGGCGGCTTTCGAGGATTTCCAGCGTCTCGGGCCGGAACGCCGCCAGCGCCGCGTACTGCGCCGGGGAGGATGGCGAGAGGTAGAGGTTCTGCGCGAGCACGTCAACGTGGCGCGCGAAGCGCTCCGGCACGACCAGCCAGCCGAGCCGCCAGCCGGTCATGTTGAAATACTTCGAGAAGCTCTGCACGACGAAAACGTCGTCGCCGTAGCGCAGCGCCGTCGGCACGTCGCGCTCGTAGGTCAGCCCGTGGTAGATCTCGTCGAGGATCAGCTGTCCGCCTTTCTCGCGCACGCGGCCGGCGATGCCGGCGAGCACGGCGTCGTCGAGCACGGTGCCGGTCGGGTTGGCCGGCGAGGCGAACAGCGCGCCGGCCGTGCGCGCGCTCCAATGGCGGTCGATGGCCTCGACCGTGGGCTGGAAATTGCTGCCGGCATCGACGGGAATGGCCACCGGCACGCCGCCGAAGCAACGGATGAAATTGACGTTGCACGGATAGCACGGATCGGTCACCAGCCATTCGCCGCCCGGCTCGACCAGACAGGCCAGCGCCAGCAGCAGCGCCGCCGAGGCGCCGGCGGTGACGACCACGCGCGAGACCGGCAGGTCGACGCCGTAGCGCGTCGCGTAGAAGCCGGCGATCGCCTCGCGCAGCTCCGGCAGGCCGAGCGCCGGCGTGTAGAAGACCCGGCCCGAGGCGATGTGCGCCTGCGCCGCGGCGACGATCGGCGCGGGCGTCGGGAAGTCCGGCTCGCCGATCTCCATGTGGATGACGTCGCGCCCTTCCGCTTCGAGCCGGCGCGCCCGCGCCAGGAGTTCCATCACGTGGAAGGGAGCGATGTCGGCGAGACGCGAGGCGGGGTTGATGGACATGGCGGCGCTCCGGAGGAAAGTCTCGAAGTTTAAACGGCCACGGCGCCGTCCGCATCCCGCGGCGAAGCGGCCGCTATAATCGCCCCGCCACCCCACCGACGAGGAAGCGCATGCCACGCATCGAGCACATCGCCGTCTGGACGGAAGACATCGAACGCCTTGCCGCCTTCTACGCGACCTATTTCGGCGCCGCCGTCGGCGCGCCCTACGCCAACCCGGCCAAGGGCTTCGCCTCGCGCTTCCTGCGCTTCGGGGACGGCGCGCGCATGGAACTGATGCGGACGGCGACGCTATCCCCGCAACCTTCTTCGCCCGGCGCGCAGCGCATGGGCTGGACGCACGTGGCCTTCGCCGTCGGTTCGGAAGAGGCGGTCGACGCCCTGACCGAACGGCTGCGCGATGCCGGCCACCCGGTGCTCGACGGGCCGCGCCGCACCGGCGACGGCTATTATGAAAGCGTCGTCCTCGACCCGGACGGCAACCGCGTGGAGATCAGCGCCTGACCGGCCGGCGCGGCGCCGGCCCGTGATTTCCGCCGCCGCTCACCCGCAGACGGTCACCACCACCCGCCGTTCGTGCGGCCGGGATCGGTGTTCCCACAGGAACAGCCCCTGCCACGTTCCGAGCAGCAGCCTGCCGCCGCCCACCGGAATGCTGGCCGAGCAGCCGGCGAGCACGGCGCGCGCATGCGCGGCCATGTCGTCGTCGCCCTCGTCGTCGTGGCGGTACGCCGGGTCGCCGTCGGGCGCCCAGCGGCGCGCCAGGGTTTCCAGGTCGTGGCGCACCGCCGGATCGGCGTTCTCGGTGAGCAGCAGCGAGCAGCTGGTGTGCTGCACGAACACGTGGGCGATCCCGGTGTCGATGCCCGAGGCCTGCACGACGCGGCCGACCTCGCCGGTGATTTCGAGCGTCGAGCGCCCGCGGGTGTGGAACTGCAAAGTCTCTTGGTAGGCCACGGCGATACTCCTCGCTCGGCACGTTGCGCACGGCCCGCGCAGCGCGGACCGGCCCGGCCGGCGGGCCGGGGCATGCGACAACATAGCACCGCGCGCAGCGTGCCGGAACCGTCAGACCTTGAAGCGCGCCACCGACTGCCGCAGTTCCTCCGCCAGCCGCTCCAGCGCCCGCACGTTCTCGTTGGCGGCCAGCACCGACTGCGCGGATTCGTCGAGCATGCTGGAAATCTGCTCGACGTTGCGCGCCACGCTGCCGCTGGCCTGGCTTTGCTCGCCCGTCGCCGCGGCCACGTCGCTGACGTTGTGCAGGGCCACCGTGCTGGCTTCGTTGATCTGGCGCAGCGCCTCTCCCGCCTGGTGCGCGATCTCCACGCCGCGCGCCACCTGCGGCCCCACCGCGTTCATGCCCTCGACGACGCGCGTGGTGTCGTGATGGATGGCCTGGATCATGCCGGTGATCTGGTCGGTGGCCTGCCCGGTGCGTTCGGCGAGCTTGCGCACCTCGTCGGCCACCACCGCGAAGCCGCGCCCCTGCTCGCCGGCCCGCGCCGCCTCGATCGCCGCGTTGAGCGCCAGCAGGTTGGTCTGGTCGGCGATCTCCTTGATCACCTGGGCGATGCCGCCGATCTCGCGCGAGCGCTCGACCAGGCCGCCGATCAGCCGGGTGGCTTCCTCCACCTGGCTGGATGCGCGCTCCACCTCGGTGCTGGCCTGCCGCACCAGCCCCACGCCTTCGTCGGCCAGCCGCGCGGCGTGCGAGGCGTTGCTCTCGGTCTCGCGCGAACTCTGCGAGATGTGGTCGACGCTGACGGCCAGTTCCTCGATGGCGGCCGCGGTCGAGGACACCGCGTCGGACGCCTGCCTGGCCGCCTGGTTGATCTGCTCCATCTGCCCGGACAGGCCGGCCGAGGCCGCGCCGACCTTGCCGGCGCTGTCCTGGATGTGCTCGATGATGCCGTGCAGATTGACGCTCATCTGGCGCATCGATTCCATCAGGCTGCCCTCGGCGCCGCGCTGCTCCATCATCCGCGTCAGGTCGCCGGCGGCGACGGCCTGCGCCAGCCGCGCCGCCTCCTCGGGCTCGCCGCCGAGCGTGCGGTAGATGCGCCGCGCCATGGCCACGGCCAGGGCGATCACCGCGGCGAAGATGACCAGGGCGATCAGGCCGAAGCGCAGGGCATAGGCGTGGTAGCTCTCGTCGATGTCGTCGATGAACAGGCCGTAGCCGACGATCCAGTTCCACTCCGGAATCTTGGCCAGGCCGTTGACCTTGGACACCTCCACCTCGCCTTTCGGGCGCTTGGTCTTGATCTCGACCAGGGACCGGTCCGAGTTCTTCAGCAAGTCCAGATAGACTTCCATCAGGGTCCGCCCGTCGGGCACCTTGGCGCCCATGCTCACCTTACCTTCCAGGCGGCTGTCCGGATGCACCAGCATCATGCCCGCCGTATCGCGCACGAAGACGTAGTTGTCGCCTTCGCGCAGGCCCGAGACGGCCAGCCTGGCCTGCGCCTGCGCCTCGTCGCGGCTCAGTTTGCCGCCCTTCTCCAGGGCGACATAGACGCCCACCTGCCGGGCAGCCAGATCGACCATCGAACGAATCTCTGCCTGCCGGCTCTCGAGCATCGAGGAGCGGAGCGTCTGCAGCGCGATGACCACCAGCACCACCGCCCCCAATGCCGCGCAACCGACGATCAGGCCAAGCCGTGTCGAAAGTTTCATGCTTTTCTCCCCGTGTTTTCTTGATGGATGCATTTCGCGATCGCGGCAGCGCCGCAAACGGGACGCCCGATCCCGGAAACGCGCATTGTTGAAGCCGGTCTTCGAGTCCCCATGCGCCGACGACCCGCCGCGCCTTGCTCACGGCTCCGGGAGCGTCGTGCGGAAGGCGCCCCGCGCGTCCGCCACGTTACGGCCGAACCTCCGCCGCCTTCAATTACGGTTTTCCGCTGGACACGCCGCCGTGCGACATCATTGTGTTGAATTTACATTGCATGCACCATATTCGTGATCCCGGCTTTACATTGTGGACGACGCACGCGCGTCGACCCGCTTCCGTATTCATCCGGCAAGGTCGTAGAATCTTTCATCCCCGTTCCGGAGGACCGCCATGCTCGAACTGCAGGAGATCAATCACATCGCGCTGATCGGCAGCCTGATGCAGCAGACCTGCGTCTATCTGGTGATCGCCTACCTGTTGAGCAAGACGCCGCTGTTCGCCCCGCTGATGCAGGTCACCGTGCGCCTGCCGGACAAGCTGGTCTGCTACCTGGTGTTCTCGGGCTTCTGCGTCATGGGCACCTATCTCGGCTTCCAGATCGAGGGCGCGATCGCCAACACCCGCGCCATCGGCGCGGTGCTCGGCGGGCTGCTCGGCGGGCCGGTGGTCGGCCTGGCCGTCGGGCTGACCGGCGGCATCCACCGCTACCACATGGGCGGCTTCACCGATGCCGCCTGCGCCGTGTTGACGACGCTCGAAGGGCTGATCGGCGGCGGCCTGCACCTCTACCTGCTGCGCCGGCACCGCGCCGACCGGCTGCTGCACCCGATGATCGCGCTGGGCACCACCTTCTTCGCCGAGATCGCCCAGATGCTGATCATCCTGGCCATGGCCCGCCCGTTCGACCAGGCGTCCCGGCTGGTGGCGCACATCGCCCTGCCGATGACCGTCTCCAACGCCCTCGGCTCGGCGATGTTCATGCGCCTGATCCTGGACCGGCGGGAAACGCTGGAAAAATACTCGATCGCCTTCTCCGCCAAGGCGCTGCGCATCGCCGAACGCTCGGTCGGCGTGCTGATGCAGGGCTTCGACGAGAAGAACTGCACGCGCATGGCCAAGGTCATCCAGGAGGAAACCGGCGTCGGCGCGGTGGCCATCACCGACTGCGAAAAGCTGCTCGGCTTCGTCGGCATCGGCGCCGACCACCACCTGCCCGGCACGCCGATCTCCTCGCCGCACACCTTCCAGGCCATCGCCAACAACGAGGTGGTCTACGCCGACGGCGTGGACGTGACCTACCGCTGCGCGGTGTCGAAGGACTGCAAGCTCGGCTCGTCGCTGGTCATTCCCCTGCGCGGCGAAAGCAACCGCGTGTTCGGCACGATCAAGCTCTACGAGCCGAAGAACAAGTTCTTCTCGTCGCTCAACCGCACGCTGGGCGAAGGCATCGCCCGCCTGCTCTCCAACCAGGTGCTGGCCGGCAAGATCGAGGAACAGAAACGGCTGCTGGCGCAGACCGAGATCAAGCTGCTGCAGGCGCAGATCAACCCGCACTTCCTGTTCAACGCACTGAACACCCTGGCCGCGGTGATCCGGCGCAACCCGGAGGCGGCCCGCCAGATCGTGCAGGACCTGTTCAACCTTCTTCCGCAAGAGCTTGAAGCGCGCCAGCACCGAGGCCACGCTCGAGGACGAGATCGAGCACGTGGACGCCTACCTGCGCATCGAACTGGCGCGCTTCGCCGGGCGCCTCGACGTGGCCATCGACATTCCCGACAGCCTGCTGAGCCTGCGCCTGCCGGCGTTCACGCTGCAGCCGATCGTGGAGAACGCCATCAAGTACGGCATCTCGCAGATGATCGAACCGGGCCGGATCGTCATCCGCGCCCGCCGCGCGGACGAGCGGCTGCACATCGTCGTGGAGGACAGCGCCGGGCTGTACAAGCCCGCGCCGGACAGCGACGGCATGGGCATGAGCCTGGTCGACCGGCGCATCAAGATCCGCCACGGCGAAGCCTTCGGCGTCTCGGTCGACTGCGAGCCCGAGCAATGGACGCGCGTGACCATCCGCCTGCCGGCCGAAGAGGAGCGGGTGGAACGGGTGGCGGCATGCTGACCGCGCTGATCATCGACGACGAAGCCCCGTCGCGCGAGGAACTGCGGGCGCTGCTGGCGGACGCGCCGGACGTGGAAGTCCTCGGCGAATGCGCCAACGCCATCGAGGGCCTGGCGGCGATCCACCGCCTGAAGCCGGACGCCGTCTTCCTGGACATCCAGATGCCGCGCGTCAGCGGCCTGGAGATGGTGGGCATGATCGACCCCGCCGCCCTGCCCCGCATCGTCTTCGTCACCGCCTACGACGAGCACGCGCTGCAGGCCTTCGAGGAGCATGCCGCCGATTACCTGCTCAAGCCCATCGACCCGCAGCGCCTGGAAAAGACGCTCGACTGGCTGCGTTCCGGCCACCGCCTGCCGCGGCAGCGGATTCCAGGCACGGCCGACCTGCTCCAGCGCATTCCCTGCTGCGGCCACAACCGCATCTTCTTCATCCCGATCGGCGAGGTCGAGTACGTGCACACCGACGTCGCCGGCGTACACGTGGTCGGCGCGGACAAGCGCGGCATGACCGAGCTGGCGCTGAAGACCCTGCAGGAGAAGACCCCGCTGATCCGCTGCCACCGGCAGTACCTGATCAACCCGGACCGCATCCAGGAAATCGTCCTGCAGGAAAACGGCGCGGCGGAAATCGTCACGCCGTCCGGGCAGCGCATCCCGGTCAGCCGCCGCTACCTCCGCGAACTGAAGGACCGGCTGCTGATCTCCTGACGCGCTTCCGCCGCTCGGGGCGGATGGCCGCCGCTTAATCCGCCGGGCGACCGCTCGCCAGATTCTCCCCGCGCCCGCCCGCGGCCGGGCTAGATTCACGCTGCTTACTCCCCTGCGTCCGGCCGGACCCCAAACGGAATGCCCGGGTCCGGCATTCCTCGAAAAAGCGGCCGGCCGCAGGGGGTTCGAATCGGCAACCAAACGAGAGGGGACGTTATGCATTCATTGACATTGATCTTCGCGGCGGCGTGCATCTTCGCGATCGCCTACCGCTTCTACGGCCTGTTCCTGGCCAACAAGGTGATGAACCTGAGGGCGGAGCGGGAAACGCCCGCGGTCACCCTGGCCGACGGCAAGGACTACATGAAAACCAACAAGTTCGTGCTGTTCGGCCACCACTTCGCGGCCATCGCCGCGGCCGGCCCGCTGCTCGGCCCGGTCCTCGCGGCGCAGTTCGGCTACGTGCCCGGCGCGCTGTGGATTCTGATCGGCTGCGTGCTGGCCGGCGGGGTGCACGACATGGTCGTGCTGTTCGCCTCGGTGCGCCATAAAGGCAAGAGCCTGTCGGTGATCGCCGAGACGGAGATCGGCAAGACCACCGGCAAGGTCGCTTCCGTCTCGATCCTGTTCATCCTGATCCTGACGCTCGCCGGCCTGTCCATCGCCGTGGTCAACGCCATGTTCAACAGCCCGTGGGGCACCTTCACGGTGCTCGCCACCATCCCGATCGCCATGATCATGGGCGTCTACATGCAGAAGGTCCGTCCGGGCGACATCAAGGGCGGCAGCATTATCGGCGTCGTCCTGCTGCTGCTTTCGCTGCTCGCCGGCCCGCACATCGCCGAGCATCCCACGCTGGCGGCGATGCTCACCTTCTCCAAGAAGGAACTGGCGGTGATCATCCCGGTGTACGGCTTCTTCGCCTCGGTGCTGCCGGTGTGGTTCCTGCTGGTGCCGCGCGACTACCTGTCCACCTACCTCAAGATCGGCACCATCGCCGCGCTGGCGATCGGCATCGTGTTCGTCAACCCCGAACTGAAGATGCCGGCCTTCACAGAGTACATGGCCGGCGGCGGCCCGGTGATCCCCGGCGCGGTCTTCCCGTACCTGTTCATCACCATCGCCTGCGGCGCCCTCTCGGGCTTCCACGCCATCATCGGCTCGGGCACCACGCCGAAGATGATCGCCAACGAGCGCGACATCCTCTTCGTCGGCTACGGCGCGATGCTGACCGAAGGCTTCGTCGCCATCATGGCCCTGATCGCCGCCTGCGTGCTGGTGCCCGCCGACTACTTCGCGATCAACGCCGTGCCGGCCGCCTTCGCCAAGCTCGGCATCTCGCCGGTCAATCTGCCGCAGCTCGCCGCCGAAGTCGGCGAACAGGTGCAGGGCCGTCCGGGCGGCGCGGTGTCGCTGGCCGTCGGCATGGCTTACATCTTCTCGTCGGTGCCGTTCATGAAAGGCATGATGGCCTACTGGTACCACTTCGCCATCATGTTCGAGGCGGTGTTCATCCTGACCGCCGTCGACGCCGGCACGCGCGTCGGACGCTACCTGCTGCAGGAAATGCTCGGCCGCGTCTACAAGCCGTTCGCCGACAACTCCTGGACGCCGGGCGTGATCGTCTGCAGCGCGCTGTTCACCGGCGCCTGGGGCTACCTGGTCTATACCGGCGACATCTCGACCATCTGGCCGCTGTTCGGCATGGCCAACCAGTTGCTCGCCTCGTGCGCGCTGATCGTCGGCACCACCATGCTGATCCGCCTCGGCAAGGCCAAGTACGCCTGGTGCACCGCCGTGCCCGGACTGCTGGTCTGGCCGACCGTGATGTGGGCCGGCTACATGAACGTGGTCAACAACTACCTGCCCAAGCAGCTCTACCTGCTGACCACCATGTCGATCGTGCTGATGGTGCTGATCAGCATCGTCTTCGTCGCCGCCTTCCGCCGCTGGAGCGTGCTGCTGAAGATCGACAAGATGGTCACCGACCAGTACGGCGACAAGGTCGTCGCGCTGGTCGAGGGCAACTGACCGCCCGCGACGCGGCAAAACGAGGGAGCCGCCGGCCTGCGGGCCGGCGGCTCCTCTTTTTTACCCTGTGCGTGAAGCCTTCAGCGGCGCCGGGGAGGATAGATTTCCCGGCCGGCATCCTTGATGTCGCGGCGCAGCTGGGAACGCTCTTCCGGCGACAGGCGCTGCGGCCGCTGCATGTCCCGATCGTCGTGCCGCCGGTAGGACGGCCCGCGCCCGTCGCTCGGCTCCGCGCCGCGCCGTCCCGGCTGGAAATCGTTCTGCCGGTACTGTTCGCGCTCGGCGACGCCGTATTTCCACGGGCCGGCCCAGACCATCGGCGCAAACGCCGCGCAGAGGAGCACGATGGCGAGGCTGCCGATCATTCGTTTGCCGGAATTCATCACCACGCCACCTCCTCTCTCCGCTGTCTTCGCGCCCTCTTGCCGGCTGCCCGAAGTCTAGCGTGAACGGCCGGCCCGGAAAATGCCGTGCCGCGACGCGATGAACGGATTCTGCGCCCGACTTGTTGCCGGTATCTTTGCGCCCCGGGCGGATTTGTAAGGATTTGTTTCGCATCGCCCGCACGCGGCGCGGCGGCGGGCGGCACGCCGGAATCAGCCGGCCGGCGCGATCTCGTGCGCGGCCAGCAGGCAGCCGAAGGCGATGCCCAGCATGTCGGCCACGCCGCCGATGGTCAGGTTGAGGCGCTTGTAGTCGTCGTTGAGCCGTGCCAGGAAGGCGACGCAGTCCCCGTCCTCGTCGACGAGTTGCTCCAGCGCCAAGCCGTCCCGGCGGACCCGCGCCAGCCCTGCGATGCCGCCGCGATGCAGCGTGGTGGTGTCGTCGATGGTCTGCATCAGCCGCGCCATCATGGCGAAGGACGCGGTGGTCACGCACGCGCGCCGCGCCAGCACCCGGCGGAAAGCCGGCAGGGCGTCCTCGAACAGCGACGGATACGCATCGACCGCCTCGCCCACGATACCGCCGGTGCCGAATTGCCGGCGCGCCCGCTCGCCGTGCGTGTCGTGTTCTTCCGCGGTGGCGAAGAAGGCCCGTGAAATGGCCGACAGCGCGCTGCGGACCGCGCTTTCGTCCGGGCTGCCGGCATGGTGGCGGGCGATCAGCAGCATGCCGCTCAGGAAAATGTAGCCCTTGTGCGTGTTCGTCCCGAGCTCCGCGTAAAGCCGGCGCTCGGCCCGGATGGCGATTTCCTTCTGGCGGACGAACGGTTCGTCCGCGCGCAGCGATGCCGCGATTTCTTCGAGGTAGCGCGCGACGATGCCGATCGACTGTTCCATGATCGGGACCGACAGGTCCGGATGCGAGCCGTTGTCCATCAGGTCGACCAGCCCCGGCTTGGGCGTCAGCCGGAGTTCCATCATGGCGCCGGCCGCCAGCGCGGCGGCCAGCCCGTCAAGTCCGGAACGGCAGGAGGAGTTCATGGGCTTTGGCCACGACTTCCGCGAAGCCGTGGCGTTGGGTGCGCATGCAGTCGACCGCCCGCTGGTCGCACACCAGGCAGGCGCGCGCTGCCAGGCCGAGCGAGGCGCGGCCGAGCTGCTCGCCGGCGGGCGTGTAGACGTCCAGGTCGATGAGCCGCGACGACGGATGCGCGGTTTCGAGCCCGATGCACCGCCGCTTGACGGCAAATGGGTCCTCGTCCACGCCGAGAATGGCGTAGGGCCCCAGCGCGTCGCACGACGCGGCGAGCCGCGCCGCGGCCGGAAATTCCGCCTCGACGCGCGCGCGCATCCACGAAAAAAACGCCTCCGCACCCGGAGGCGTTTTTTCCCGTCCTGGGATGTTGAGCGACAGGAACAGCGTCGCCGGATGTCCCGCGCCCAGCGCCTGGGTCAGGGCATCCTGCCGGCCGTCCCGGGCACCCAGGACCTCAAGCGCGAACGGTTCTGACCGTGTCAATGATGGTGCCGTCCAGGTACTCGACCAGCCCGACCACCTTGTCGGTGAACTCCACCGGCCGCGGCGCGCCGGTCACCGCGTAGATCTCGTCGCGCAGCTGGTGGATGTCCTTCACCGGCGCGCGGCGGCGGATGAGTTCCGCCTTGAGGTCCGGCAGGTGATCGTTGACCGCGATGCCGCGTTCGGTGATGACCACGCCGACCGTTTCGCCGGGCGTGGTGATCGTCGTCACCTCGTCGCGCACCATCGGCAGGCGGCCGCGGATCGACGGGCAGACGATGATCGACACCTTGGCGCCGTTGGCCACGTCGCAGTGCCCGCCGGTGTTGTGCAGCAGCAGGCCGGACGATTCGGTGTTGACGTTCACGTTGAAGTTCACGTCGATTTCCGTCGCGCTCAGGATCGCGCAGTC
The DNA here is from genome assembly GCF_047602565.1 of Propionivibrio sp. Taxonomy (GTDB): domain Bacteria; phylum Pseudomonadota; class Gammaproteobacteria; order Burkholderiales; family Rhodocyclaceae; genus Propionivibrio. Next base: position 4,339,190 of record NZ_JASGGX010000001.1, on the reverse strand, counting down.
CAGGCGGTTGACCACGGCCCCCAGGTTGAACGGGTTGGCGTACAGCCCGGCCGACATTTCCTGGTGCTTGCGGTTGCGCCCGATCGATTCGACCGCCTTGAGGTCGAAGCACTGCACGTCGAACAGGCCTTCGAACAGGCCTTCGTCGAGCATGTCGACGAAGAAGCCGGTGATGCCGCCGCAGCCGAAGCTGCCCTTGATCTTCTGGGCGCGCATCATGTCGCGGACGTGCCCGGCGACGGCCAGCGAGATGCCGCCGGTGCCGGTCTGGAACGAGAAGCCGTTCTTGAGGTAGCCCGACGATTCGATGACCATCGCCGCGTACTTGGCGATCTGCAGGCCCATCGGGTCCTTGGTCAGCTTGGTCGTCGAGGAGACGATCTTTTTCGGATCGCCGAGCGAATCGACCTTGGCCACGATGTCCACCACGTTCTGCGGCACGCTGATCGGCAGCGCGGGGAACGGCACCAGGTTGTCGGTCACGGCGACGACCTTGCGCGCGTACTGGGTGTCGACCAGCGCATAGCCCAGGCTGCCGCACGCGGACGGGCCGTAGAAACCGTTGAAGTTGCCGTATTCGTCGCAGTACGGCGCAGCCATGAAGGCGACGTCGATGGGCACCTCGCCCGAAATCACCGAGCGCGCACGGCCGCCGTGGGAACGGACGATGATCGGGCATTCCAGCTCGCCCTTCGAGATCTGTTCGCCGATCGGGCCGTTGACGCCGCATTCCAGCCCGGTGATCACGCCCTTGCGGATGTAGGGAATCAGCTCGGCATGCACGATGTGCACCGAACTCGAAGCGATCTTGATGTCGCGCAGACCGAGCGCGTCGATTTCCTTGACCAGATCGTTGAGCAGGCGGTCGCCGTTGCGCAGGTGATGGTGCGTCGAGATGGTCATGCCGTCCTTGAGGCCGGAGGCGATGATGGCGTCGCGCAGGCCGCCGACCACCTTGCTGCTGCCGCTGTAGTTGCGCTTCAGCATGCGCGAGGCGCGCTGGATCTGCAGCGTTTCCGGCTTGATGGCGCGCGGGTCCTTGTAAGGCGTGTAATGCTTGCCGTTGAAGACTTCGGGGATCTCCCGTCCCAGACTATTCTTAACCATTGAGAATCTCCTCATCAACCGGGGTATCGACCAGGCCTTGCGCGTAAGCGATCTGCAGCGTGTTGATCGCGCGCTTGACGATGGGCGCATCGACCATCTTGCCCTTGAGCGAAATGACGCCGGTTCCCATTTCCTGCGCCTGCTTGATCGCCTCGACCACTTCCAGCGCGTAGTCGATTTCTTCCTGCTTCGGCGCGAACGCTTCGTGAATGATGTCGATCTGGCGCGGGTTGACCATGCACTTGCCGGTGTAGCCGAGCCGCTTGACGAGTTCGGTCTCCCGGCGCAGCGCTTCCATGTCGTTGACGTCGGAGAACACCGTGTCGATGGCCTGGATGCCGGCCGCCTTGGCCGCCATGACGATCATCATGCGCGGGTGCATCAGGTCCTCGCCGGAGTTGGTGCGGGCGATGCCCATGCTGGCGGTGTAGTCCTCGGCGCCGAAGGCCAGGCCGAAGATGCGCTTGGTGGAGGTGGCGATGGCGTAGGCGTTGAGCACGCTCTTGACCGTCTCGATCGACGGCAGGATGCCGAAATGCCCGACCTGCAGGCCGTGCTCGGTTTCGTACTTGCCCAGTTCGGCGTCCAGTTCCAGGGCCAGCTCGGGCGTTTCGCACATCGGGAAGCGGATGGCGTCCGGCATCTCCGGAAGGATCGCCTTCAGGTCGTCGTGGCCCCACTTCGTGTACAGCGGGTTGATGCGGACCAGGACTTCCTTGTTGCGGTCCTTCCAGGTCGACAGGAAGCGCTGGACCAGATTGCGTGCCGCGTCCTTCTCGGCGTAATTGACCGCGTCTTCAAGGTCGATGATCACCGAGTCGCATTTGAACAGCGGTACGTTCTGCAGCATGGACGGCATGTTGCCCGGAACGTAGAGCATCGACCGGCGCAGTTGAGAATCTGCCATATCTACTACTCCTCTAAATTTTTGTAATCTTCTACGCCGCGCTGGCACGCTGCAGGGCGGTCTCGATGCGCGCTTCGATGGCGTAATCCAGGGCGCCGCGATCCGTCAGGCGGATGTAGCCGGCCTTCACGCCGTTCTTCGCCAGCACTTCATCGACCTTGGCGCTGATCAGGTGGCCGAACTGCTTGATCACCGTCGATTCGATTTCAACCTTCAGACTGTCGGCAGGCTCGACGAATACCATGAGGTCGCTCGACTGCATGGTTCCTGCCACTCCTTTCTTCACGATTTTCATGTTTTCTCCTGATTGCACGAAGTTCAGGCCTTTGGCTCGGGGCTACCGCTCCAAAGGCCTGACCAAAATGATTCACCGCAGGTCTCTGCTACCGATAAGGGCTCAGAGCGCGTCGATGATGGCGTTCAAGGTGGCGCTCGGACGCATGGCCCTGGCGGCCTTCTCGCCGTCCGGCAGGTAGTAGCCGCCGATATCCACCGGCTTGCCCTGCGCGCCGATCAGTTCCGCGTTGATCTTCGCCTCGTTCTCCTGCATGGCCTTGGCCACCTTGGCGAAGCGGGCCTGCAGTTCCGCGTCCTTGGTTTGCGCGGCCAGCGCCTCGGCCCAATACAGGGCGAGGTAGAAGTGGCTGCCGCGGTTGTCGATCTCGCCCACCTTGCGCGCCGGCGACTTGTTGTTGTCGAGGAACTTAGCGATGGCCACGTCGAGGGCGTCCGCCAGCACCTGCGCCTTCGGGTTCTTGAAGTTGACCGCCAGATGCTCCAGCGAGGCGCCGAGGGCGGAGAACTCGCCCAGCGAATCCCAGCGCAGGTAGCCTTCCTTCAGGAACTGCTGCACGTGCTTCGGCGCCGAGCCGCCGGCCCCGGTTTCGAACAGGCCGCCGCCGGCGAGCAGCGGGACGATCGACAGCATCTTGGCGCTGGTCGCCAGTTCGAGGATGGGGAACAGGTCGGTCAGGTAGTCGCGCAGCACGTTGCCGGTGACCGAAATCGTGTCCTTGCCCTGGCGGATGCGCTCGACGGAGTACTGGAGGGCTTCGACCGGCTCCAGGATCTTGATTTCCAGGCCCTTGGTATCGTAGTTCTTCAGGTACTTCTCGACCTTGGCGATCACGTTGGCGTCATGGGCGCGGTTCTTGTCGAGCCAGAATACGGCCGGGGCGCCGGTGGCGCGCGCGCGGTTGACCGCCAGCTTGACCCAGTCCTGCACCGGGATGTCCTTGACGCGGGACATGCGCCAGACGTCGCCCGCTTCGACCTGGTGCTCGATCAGCGCCTTGCCGGCGGCGTTGACCACGCGCACCGTGCCGTCGGCGGGAATCACGAAGGTGGTCGGGTGCGAGCCGTATTCCTCGGCCTTCTGCGCCATCAGGCCGACGTTCGGCACCGAGCCCATGGTCGCCGGATCGTAAGCGCCGTTCTTCTTGCAGTCCTCGATCATCGCCTGGTACATGCGCGAGTAGCAGCGGTCGGGCACCATCGCCAGGGTTTCCTGGAGCTTGCCTTCCTTGTTCCACATCTTGCCGGAATCGCGCACCACGACCGGCATCGAGGCGTCGACGATGACGTCGCTCGGCACGTGCAGGTTGGTGATGCCCTTGTCGGAGTTGACCATCGCCAGCGCCGGGCGCTTGGCGTACACCGCCTGGATGTCGGCCTCGATCTCGGCCCGCTTGGCTTCCGGCAGCGTCTTGATCTTGGCGTACAGGTCGCCCAGACCCATGTTCGGGTTGACGCCGAGCTGCTTGAAGGTCTCGGCATGCTTGGCGAAGACGTCCTCGAAGAAGACCGCGACGGCGTGGCCGAACAGCACCGGGTCGGACACCTTCATCATCGTCGCCTTCAGGTGCAGCGACAGCAGCAGCCCCTCCTTCTTGGCCTTTTCGATCTGCTCGGCGTAGAACTTGCGCAATGCCTTCTTGCTCATGAAGGTGCCGTTGACGATCTCGCCGGCGGAAACCTTCAGCTTGTCCTTGAGCACCTTGACGGCGCCGTCGGCGCCGACCAGTTCGATCTTCAGCTCGTCGGCCGCGTCCATGACCACGGACTTCTCATTGCCGTAGAAATCGCCCTCGGACATGAAGGCGACGTGCGCCTTGGAGTCCGCCGCCCAGGCGCCGAGCTTGTGCGGATTCTTCTTCGCGAAATTCTTCACGGACAGCGGCGCGCGGCGGTCCGAGTTGCCCTCGCGCAGCACCGGGTTGACCGCGGAACCGAGCACCTTGGAATAGCGCGCGTTGATTTCCTTCTCTTCCTCGGTCTGGGGATTTTCCGGGTAGTCGGGCAGGTTGTAGCCCTTGCCCTGCAGTTCCTTGATGGCCTCCTTCAATTGCGGCACCGAGGCGCTGACGTTCGGCAGCTTGATGATGTTGGCTTCCGGGCGCAGCGTCAGTTCGCCGAGCCGGGTCAGGTTGTCGGCGATGCGCTGTGCCTCGGTCAGGCGCTCCGGAAAGGTGGCGATGATGCGCCCGGCCAGCGAGATGTCGCTCGTCTCGACCTCGACGCCCGTCCCCTTCGTAAACGCCTGCACGATCGGCAGGAATGAGTAGGTCGCCAGGGCGGGAGCCTCGTCGATCTTCGTCCAAACGATCTTTGATTGCGTCGTCATGTTTTCATTTCTCCTTGCTAATGGTGTGAAAAACAAATTGATGGAAATAGACAGCAGATCGGAAATACAGACAATTCATCGCCCGGAAAGACGGAATCTCCAACGATACCCGGTCATTCCTTTCGTTTCACCTTCAATACCCGGGTGCCGGGGTCCGGCGCCACCACGCGCCGGACCGTTCTCGACGGCACCTCGGAAGTCAAACTGCAAAAATGAACTTGATGTCGATCAATCAACAACATCGGAATGTACGGCTTCCACTCCTGAGTTAATTCCCATTTTTACAGGGTTTTATTCTTGTCACAAACAATGAATCATCACATTATTCTGCGTTTTCGGAATCAACTCACTGCTTCCTACGCACGCCATGAAACCGCTCCGGCCGCATTCATTACGCATGAAGACCGGCGGAAATACAGCAGCGACATGGTAGGCTTCGGCCGCTTGCGCGTCGATTGACCGGCCCGCATTTTGGCGCGATAATCGCGCCAGTTCGTTTGATAATCGCGCGGAACCGACACGTCATGATCGACAAAAAGCCACCGCTCAACCGGAAGGACTGGATCGCCGGCCTGGAGAAGGGTCTGCAGATCATCGAGGCGTTCAACGACACCCATCCCCGGCTGACGGCATCGACCGCGGCCCGCCGCACGGGGATCACGCGGACCGCCACGCGGCGCTATCTGCGCACCCTGGAACACCTCGGCTACGTCGAAAGCGACGGACACCTTTTCTGGCTGACGCCGCGGGTGCTGCGGCTGGGCTGGTCCTACTTCGATTCGGCGCGGGTGCCGCGCGCCGTCCAGCCGCACCTGCAGAAGCTCAGCCTGGCGCTCGGCGGCGCCGCCTATTTCGCGGTCATGGACGAGAACGACGTGGTTTTCGTCGCGCGCGACGGTTCCAACCTGGTGCAGAACGTCGGCTACGTGCTGGGCGCGCGCATCGCGGCGAACCTCTCTTCCGCGGGCATCGCCATCCTGTCCACCTATACCTCCGAGGAGGTGGACAAGTGGCTGATCGGGCGGAAATTCGTCCCCTATTCCCCATTCACGGCCACCACCGAGGAAGCGGTCCGGCAACTGATCAACAATGCGCGCAAGAACGGCTACGCGCTGCTGGAACAGCAGGTCGCGCAGCGCGTCCGGGGGATCGCCGTGCCTATCCGCACGCACGCGGGCGACGTGGTCGGTTCGATCAGCGTCAGCCTGCCGATGGGCAACGAGACGATCGAAAACGCCGTCGCCCGCGCCCTGCCGCTCTTGCGCGAGGCCGAATACGCGCTGCTCGTCGCCTTCTAGGGCTTGATGACGCGGGGACGTCCGCCGCCGCAGCGAACGGCGGTGGCAAGGCCCACTATTTGCGCAGTTTTTCCAGCTCGGCGAACACCGAGCCGACGACGTCCTTGCCGATGGCGTCGCTGTACTTCTGGATCACCGGTTTCAGCCGCTCGCGAATCCGGACGATTTCCTCCGGCGGCAGCTCGTAGTACTCCATGCCCTTCCTGATCTCCGCCAGCGAGCGCTCCTGGGCGTCGCGCGAAACCTTGCGCTGGTACAGCTCCGATTCGCGCGCCGCCGCGACGATGATGTCCTGCTCCTCCTTGTTAAGCCTGTCCCAGGTCTTCTTGCTCATCAGGAAGGACTGCGGGTTATAGATGTGGCGCGTCACCGTCAGATACTTCTGCACGTTGTCCAGCTTGTTGGCGGCGATCACCGAGAAAGGGTTTTCCTGGCCGTCGATCTTTTTCTGTTCGAGCGCGGTATAAACCTCGGTGAAGGCCATCGGCACCGCCGTCGCGCCCAGCGCGGTGAAGGTGTCGATGTAGGTCGGCGACTGGATCACGCGGATCTTCAGGCCCTCCAGGTCCTCCAGCTTCCTCACCGGCCGCTTGCTGTTGGTCAGGTTGCGGAAACCAAGATCGTAGTACGCGAGATTGATCAAGCCTTTCGCCGGCAGCTTGCCGGCCAGCAGCTTGCCCGTGGCGCCGTCCATGATCGCGTCGACTTCCTTCGCGTCGTTGAACAGGAACGGCAGGTTGACGAGGGCGAACTCCTTGACCTCGGACTGGAGGATGCCGGTGTTCATCGCGCCGAAATCGATCGATCCCGCCTGCAGCGACGACAGGACCAGCGGGTCCGCCCCGAGCACGCCGCCGGTGTAGAGCTTGACGATCATCTTGCCGCCGCTTTTCTCGGCGACGAGTTCGGAGAATTTCAATCCCCCCTTGACGACCGGGTGTCCCGAAGGGTTGGTCGTGGTCCAGCGAAACGCCTGGTTCCTGATCTCCGCGCCAGCGTTGCCCGCGGCCGCGAGGCACGCCAGCGCCAGGATCGATACCCGCATGATGCCATTGAAGTCCATCTTGTCCCCCCTGTGGTCAACCGGATCAGTATAGCCGCAACAAAAGCAAAAAAGCGCGGAGATCGGATGATCTCCGCGCCAGACTGACTTCGTCAGGCCTAAGCCTTTTTTATTATCTCAGTACTTGGAGTACTGAACCTTTTCCAGTTCCGGATCGTAGAACTCGCCGAACAGTTCTTCGTCGCTCGGCCAGTCGATCTTGTCGTACTCGCGGGACACCCAGGTCACGTTCATGTAGTGGTGCAGGTGGATGTTCTCGCTCGTGGCGTTGCCGGCCCAGGTGCCGCAGCCGATCGACGAGGTCATCGGCATGCCGTTGTTCATGCTGCCGGAGTTGGCCTTGGATTGCGGCTGGCGCACCATGATGCGGCCGACGCGGGCGACCATCGCCAGGCGGTGGATGTGGTCGTCGTCGAACGAGAAGATGCCGACCGAGTGCCCGATGCCGCCGACTTCATGGATGGCCATGATGGTGTCGATGGCGTTCTGGAACTCGCCCGTGTACTCGTGCACGGCCAGGACGGTCGACAGCTTCTCGCGGCTCCAGACACCTTCCAGCGAGGTGTTGAACACACCGGTGCCGTGCGAGGCGATCAGGTACTTGCGATCTTCAGGGATCGAGAAGCCGGCGTGCTTGGCCATGTCCTGCGCGGACAGCGCGACGGTGTCGGAGTGGCGATGGCACTCGTCGTCCCACATCGCCTTGCGCATGGCTTCCTGCTCGGACGGGGACATCATGTAGCCGCCCACCGCGACCATTTCCTTGAGCGCGTCTTCCCAGATGCTTTCGTGGATGACGATGTTGCCGTCGGCCGAGCAGCCCGAACCGAAGTCCGAGGTCTTCGAGCGCATGGTGTTGAACGCCGCCTTGTTCAGGTCCTGCTTGGCGGTTTCGTCCCAGATCATGGTGGCGTTGCCGGCGCCGACGGCGTAGGCCGGGGTGCCCGACATGTAGGCGCGGCGCACGACGCCCTGGCCGCCGGTGGCGATGATCAGGTCGCACTTGGTCATCAGCGCTTCGGAGATGCCCTTGTTGATCTTGGCCTTGTAGCCGAGGATCTGCACCAGGTCTTCTGGCGCGCCGACGCGGCGCAGGCCTTCGCGCATCAGTTCGATGGTCTTGCGGCTGGTCTTCAGGGTGCGCGGGTGCGGCGAGAAGATGATGGCGTTGCGCGCCTTGATGGCGTACACGGCGTTGCCGGCCGGGGTCAGGTCGGGGTTGGTCGCCGGGATCACGCAGGCGATGACGCCGACGGGCTTGGCGTACTTGACCAGGCGCTTCTCGGGGATTTCCTCGATGATGCCGACCGACTTCTCGCGCAGGCAATCGCGCAGGATGCCGCGGATCTTGAAGCGCTTGGCTTCGCGGCTGACCGGGTCGCCGAAGGCGCTTTCCTGGATGCCCAGCTCGACCAGTTCGTGGAAGGTCTTCGAGTTGGCGACGATCTGCGCCACGGACTTGATCGCCCGGTCGATCGACGCCTGATCCCATTTTTCGAATTCACGCTGCGCCTTGTCGGCGCGTTCGAACGCCTGTTCGATTTCGTCGATCTGATCCTGGTTCAGCTTCAGTTCGGCGTAGCGTTCCGGCATGTCATTCTGTTCTACTCATTTCATTCCCCTAACAAAAACAAACTAAAGAAAAAAACCGATCTCGTTGTCGTTGTGGCAAAAACCGGTGTCCGATCGTTGATTTTTTTATCCCCGTGAGCCGTGGGAACGATCAACACGTTTCACACGGCGATTGCCCCCTACTTGTTGTTCTGTGCCTGCGCCTTTTCCTTGACCAGGTCGACGCAGCGGCCAGCCTTGAGCACGGTGCTGTTCGCCGGATGGCCGACGAATTCGGCCGCGAGGCGCGCCGTGTCCATGGCCTTCAAGAGGTCGATGCCGGTGTCGATGCCCATCTCGTGCAGCATGTGGATCACGTCTTCCGACGCCACGTTGCCCGAGGCGCCCGGCGCGAACGGGCAGCCGCCGAGGCCGGCGAAGGCGCCGTCGAACATGCGGATGCCGGCCTGGATGGCCATCACGATGTTGGCCAGCGCCATGTCGCGCGTGTTGTGGAAGTGCATCACCCACTGCACCTGCGGGAACTTGGCGATCATGTGCGTGCCGAGTTCGTACACCTGGCGCGGGTTGGCCATGCCGGTGGTATCGGACAGCGACAGTTCGGTGATGCCGAGCTTGACGAAGCTTTCGACGACGTTCTCCACCTGCTGCACCGGCACGCGCCCCTGGAACGGGCAGCCGAACGAGGTCGAGATGGCGCCCGAAAGCGTCATCTTGTTCTGGACGGCGAACTCGACGCAGTCGGCGAAGCCTTCGACCATCTTGACCGGCGAGCTGTTGAAGTTGGCCAGGCAGTGCGCCTCGCTGGCCGAGACGGTCAGCTTGGCCTTGGTCAGGCCCGCGTCGAAGGCGCGCTGCACGCCCTTGATGTTCGGCACCAGCGCGCGGTATTCGACGCCCTCGACCTTCTTCATGGCGCGGCACAGCGCGTCGGTGTCGGCCATCTGCGGCACGGCCTTGGGATGCACGAAGGCGCCGACCTCGATGATCTTCACGCCGGAAGCGACGACCGCGTCGAGCAGCTGCAGCTTCTGCTCGACGGTGGGAATGGTCTTCTCATTCTGCAGACCGTCGCGCAAACCGACTTCGCACAAGGTGACCTTGGCCGGCCAGGCAATCGTGGGGGAACTCATGTCGCTTCATCCTTTCATCTAGACAACACTGCACCCGGAAAAACCCGGCTGCATTCGAATTCGTTTGCTTCAGTAAGCGATCCTGGCGACCTCGCGCAGTTCCGCCGGCGTGGTGGTGCCAAAGCCGAAGAACTCCAGGTAGGCGGGAATCATTTCGAAGAGCATGTCGGTGCCGACCTGGTACTTGCAGCCGCGCGCGATGGCGGCCCGGAGCATCGGCGTGATCTCCTGCTTCATCACCACTTCGCCGACGAAGGTCGACGGCGCCAGGCGCTCGGGATCGAAAGGCAGCGGGTCCGTATCCTTCATGCCCAGCGGGGTGGCGTTGACCACCATGTCGTAACCGGCCGGGTCGTTCGAAGTCACCTTGACTTCCATGTCGGGGTAGTACTGCTTCAGGCGCGATGCCAGTCCTTCGGCCGCCGCCGTGTTCAGGTCGAACAGCGAAATCGAGGCCGCGCCGTCGGCGGCGAGCGAGGCGGCGATCGGGCTGCCGACGCCGCCGGTGCCCACGATCAGGATTTTGCTGCCCTTGGTCTTGAAACCTTTTCTCGCCACGCCGCGCGCATAGCCGGCGCCATCGAACTGGTCGGCCAGCAGCGTGCCGTCCGGACGCTTGAGCAGCGCATTGGCGGCGCCGGCGATCCGGGCCGTGATCGATACCTCATCCGCCAGGGAAATCGTGGTCACCTTGTGCGGCATGGTGATCAGCGCACCATGCACGTTCGAAAACTTGAAAATCTGCCGGAGTGAAACCGGGTAATCCTCGGCCTTGACGCCCATCGGCACGACCAGCGCGTCGATTCCGTGCTTTTCGAACCACGGGTTGTAGATCAGCGGAGCCTTGAAGGCTTCGGTCGGGTAGCCGATGTGTGCGATCAACGTTGTCTTGCCACTAAGCATTTTATTTTTCCATCATGTCTGTGCGAACACCCTCGCCGAAGGTCCGGCCGCGTCCGTGGCGCGGCTGCGCCACGGACGTCCCCGCCGCGGAACGCGAGGGTCAATCAGCTGTTACTTCTTGCGGCCCTTCTCGAGTTCGGTCTGCAGTTCCTTGACCAGATCCGGCCCGACGTTGGCGGCGAACTTGTCGATCACCGGCTTGATCTTGGCGCGGATCTTCGCCAGCTCTTCCGGCGACAGCGTGGTGACCTGCATCGTCTTCTTCAGGTTGGCCAGCGAGTCCTCCGCCAGCTTCCGGGAGTTTTCACGCTGCCACTTGGTCGCTTCGGCCAGCGTCGACATCAGCAGGGCCTGCTCGTCCTTGGTCAGCGCGTCGAATTTCTTCTTGCTCGCCAGCACCGACTGCGGGTTGTAGATGTGGTTGGTGATCGTCAGGTGCTTCTGCACTTCGTTCAGCTTGCTGGTTTCGATCACGGAGAAGGGGTTTTCCTGGCCGTCGATGATCTTCTGTTCGAGCGCCGTATAGACTTCGGTGAACGGCATCGGCACCGCGTTGGCGCCCAGCGCGTTGAACGTGTCGATGTAGATCGGCGACTGGATCACGCGGATCTTCAGCCCGGAAATGTCTTCCATCTTGTTCACCGGATGCTTGCCGTTGGTCATTTCGCGGAAGCCCAGTTCCCAGTAGGCCAGGTTGTACAGATTCTTGGCCGGCAGCAGATCGGCCAGCTTCTTGCCGAACGGGCCGTCGAGGATCGGGTCGGCTTCCTTGCCGCTTTCGAACATGAACGGGAAGTCGAAGATGGCGAATTCCTTGACCTGCGTCTGCAGGATGCCCGAGTTCATCGAGGTGAAGTCGATGGTGCCGCCCTGCACGGCCGACAGCACCTGCACGTCGCCGCCCAGCACGCCGTTCGGGAAGACCTTCAGCGTCAGCTTGCCGCCGCTCTTCTGCTTGAGGATTTCCGCCCACTTCTCGGCGCCCATCACCGAGGGGTGCCCCGGCGCGCCGGCGATGGAAATCCGGAACGTGTGTTCATTGACCTGCGCCTGGCCGGCCGACGCGAGCAGCGCGCCGATCAGCACCACCGATGCCTTTGCAACGAATTTCAGCATTTCTCTATCTCCTTATCTATAGAACCTCGGAAGAGGTCACCCGTTTGAGCTACTACACCAACAACTATTGCCCTCCAACACCGGGAGGCGCCTGCCGGAACGGATTCCCGCCGGCGCCTCCCGGAACTCCTTACATCCCAGCCAGGAAGCGCATCGGCACCAGGACCAGGTCGGGGAAGATGACCAGCAGGGCCAGCACGATCAGCTGGGCGATCATGAACGGAATGACGCCCACGATCGCATCGTCCATCGACCGTCCCGTCACGCCACACACCACGTTGAGCGTGGTGCCGACCGGCGGGGTCACCAGGCCGATGGCGTTGTTGATCACGAACAGCACGCCGAAGTAGATCGGATCGATGCCGGCCGCGATGACCACCGGCACCAGCACCGGCGTCAGGATCAGGATGGTCGGCGTCATGTCGAGCGCGGTGCCGACGATCACCACCACGACCATGATCGCCACCATCAGCATGATCTTGTTGCCCATGAACGGCCGCAGCATCTCGATGACTTCCTGCGGAATCTCGGCGATGGTGATCATCCACGCGCCGATCATCGCCGCCGCCACCAGGAACATGACGATCGCCGCGGTCTGGCCGGCCTGCGCCAGCACGCTATAGACCTGCGACCACTTGAGTTCCTTGTAGACGTAGATGGAAACGAGCAGCGCATAGATGGCGCAGACGGCGCCCGCCTCGGTCGGCGTGAAGATGCCGAACTTCAGGCCGAACACGATGATCGCCGGCATGACCAGCGCCCACAGGCCTTCGCGGATGGCGATCAGGATTTCCTTCTTGGTCGCGCGCTTCGTGGTCTGCACGCTCTGTCCGCGTGCCACCCACCACCAGGCGGCGGTCAGGCCGACGGCGATCATCAGGCCCGGCACGATGGCGGCCAGGAACAGCTTGGTGATCGACAGGCCGGCGGTGACGCCGAACAGGATCAGGTTCGGCGACGGGGGCACCATCGGGCCGATGATGCTGCCCGAGGCGATCAGGCCGACCGACTTCTTGGGGTCGTAGCCGAACTTGATCATCATCGGGAACAGCAGCGCCGACATGGCCGCCGCGTCCGCCGCCGCCGAGCCGGACAGCGAGGCCAGGATGCAGGAGGCGACGATGACCACGTAGCCGAGGCCGCCGGGAATGTGCCCGACCAGGGTCACGGCCACCTTGATGATGCGCTTGGACAGACCGCCGGCGTTCATCGTGGTGCCGGCCAGCATGAAGAACGGGATGGCCATCAGCGGGAAGCTGTCGGCGCCGTTGATCAGGTTCTGCGCCACGATCTGCGCATCCATCATGTCGAGGTGCGCCATCAGGCACAGGCCGCAGAAGATCAGCGCGAAGGCGATGGGCATGCCCAGCGCCATGGCACCGATCAGCGAGGTGATAAAGATTGTTACGGTCATGATTCCCCCTTAGTGCTTCGCGCCGCCGGCGGAAAGCTTCGAATTTTCCATCTCGCGCTCCATCTCGTGCTGGAGTTCCGCGAGTTCTTCCTCGTCGAGTTCTTCCTGCGACTCCTTGACGCTCACCAGTTCCTTGTCCTGCAGCTTGCCGGCGAGCATGGCATACAGGTCGTAGGCCAGGATCAGGATGGCATTCACGGAAAAGAAGATGCCGATGCCGTAGAAGAAGCCCGAGGACAGGCCGGTGGCCGGCGCTTCGACGCCGATGTTGATGATCGTCTGGTCCCAGCTGCCGCGCAGGAAGTACAGCACGCAGCCGATCATGACGAGGTGGCTCAGGACGTAGAAGATCTTCTTGCCGATCACCGGCAGTTTCGAAACCACCGTGTCCATCCCCAGGTGGGCGTGTTCGCGCAACGCCGTCGTGCCGCCGATGAAGGTCAGCCAGACGAAACACCAGCGCGACAGTTCCTCCGACACCGTGATCCCGGAGTTGAACCCGTAACGCAGCACCACGTTGCCGAACACCATGACCACCATCATGGTGATGCACACCACCACGGCCCCCTTGAGAATCCGGAAATACCAATCAACCAGTTGTTTCATGACGTCTTCCTTATACCTGCGATTTCAATTGACATGAGATGACCCTCCCGGCCTGCCGTCATGAATGCTTGATGTGCGCCGCGGCATACGCCTTGGCCGATTCGAGGCAGCGGAAGGCGTGCTCAGCGTAGCCGAATTCCTTGGCCCGGGCCAGATGCGGCAACTCGATCGAGTACACCATCTTGGGCATGCGGTTGAGGATGTCTGCCACCGGCACGCCGCCTTCGCCGACGTAGAGCCGCTCCTCGCGCAGAATGCGCGTCATCTCCGCGCGATCGGTCGGAATCTCGCCCTGCGCGTCGCACAGGTGGGCGAAATGGAACCACTCCCTGGGCAGGCCTTCCAGCGCCTCGGGCGTGTCGAGCGCGCGGTGGAAGTGGTGCACGTCGATCATCAGGCCGGCGTTCGGGCGGTTGGCGGTGCGCAGCACGTCGACGGCTCCGGCCAGGTTGTTGACGCTGGCGATCGGCACGAATTCGAGATCGACAGTCATGCCGAACTGCCGGGCCAGGTCGCAGATCTGGCCGAACTTCTCGATCGCGTACTCGCGCTTCGGCGTCCAGATGCTCGACAGCACGGCCTTGGCCCCCAGCTCCGCCGCCACTTCCATGGCCGGCAGGTACTTGGTGGGATGCATGTCGTCGTAGACGCGCGCCAGTTCGATGTCGTGCACCTTGATGCCGGTATCGGCGAGCGCGCGCTTGGTGGCGCGCAGCATTTCGGGGTTGTCCGCCAGCGCGTAGTTGGGCTCGCCGGGCAGGCCCATGTAGATCGGCCGGATGCTGACGTAGTCGTAGCCGGCGCGCGCCGCGACGTAAACCATCTCGGGCGGCGCGCAACCCAGCACCGTGAGATGGGCCAATGAGTATTCCAAAGCCATCAAATTCCCTCCAAAAAAAACCTGTCAGGGACCGCGCCCCGCTGGCGCTCGGTCCGATTTATCTTTCGCCCGCCAAAGTCACGGTCCCGGCTTACCCCGCCGCAGCGCGGCGGTTGCCATGAAGCCGGGACCGTTCCCCCCAACAAAACTCCAGAAGCGGCCCGGGCGATCAGTCGGTCGAAACGTGGTGCACCTTCTTGCCCGGCGAGTAGATGTCCATGATGTTCCAGTGCCCGGCGGTCGGCGTCGGGATGTTCTTCATATAGACGTCGATGACCACCGGCTTCTTCAGGGCGATCGCCTTCTGCAGGGCCGGCAGGAGCTCGTCGGCCTGGTTGATGGTGATGCCCTCGATGCCGTAGGCGCGGGCGATCGCCGCGTAGTCGGGCGAGTAGGTCTCGCCGTCGACTTCGAAGACGGTGCCGAAGGTGGTGTCGTAGTGCGCCTTCTCCAGCCCGGCGATGGTGCCGAAGGCGTGGTTGTTCATGATCACCCAGATCACCGGGATGTCGCTTTCCTTGGCCGTGGCCAGGACCGCCGGGTTCTGGCCCCAGCCGCCGTCGCCGACCAGCGCCACCACCACCTTGTCCTTGAGCGCGATCTTGGCGCCCATCGCCGCCGGCGAGCCGAAGCCCATGGTGGCGAAGCCGCCCGGCGTGAAGATGGTGCCCGGCTCATACACGGGGTATTGCTGGGCGAGGCCGTTCTTGTTCCAGCCCACGTCGGTGCAGATGTAGGAGTCGCGCGGCAGGGCCTGGCGCAGGTCGGCCAGGATGCGCTGCGGGGTCATCGGGAAATCGCTGCTTTCCGCCCATTCCTTGTTGCTTTCGACGAAGGAGACGCGGTTGGCGGCCATTTCGGCGACCAGCTCGGGGCGCTTGACGCCTTGCGGGCACAGTTTCTTCGCCACGCGCAGCAGCACCGTCAGGGCCTGCTTGAGGTCGGCGACGGCGCCGATGGCGGCCGGGTAGTTGCGGCCGATTTCCGCCGGGTCGATGTCGATGTGGATGAGCTGCGTCGGCGGGAAGTTGAAGGTGTATTCGGCTTCCCACGAGCTGCAGTCGGCTTCGGAGAAGCGGGTGCCCAGGCCGATGATCCAGTCGGCCGCCTTGCACTTCTCGTTGATGAACTTGGTGCCCCAGAAGCCGGTCATGCCGAGGATCAGCGGATGGTCGTCGGGCAGCGCGCCCTTGCCCATCAGGGTGTGCGCGACCGGCAGTTGCAGGAGTTCGGCGAATTCGCGCAGTTCGGTGGTGGCGTCGGCCAGCATGATGCCGCCGCCGACGTACATCAGCGGGGTCTTGGCGGCCAGCAGCTGCTTGACGATCTTCTCGGCCGTTTCGTCGTCCATGGACGGCTTGGCGAGCTGGCGGGTGTTCTTGAGCACGCGGTCGAACAGTTCGACGTCGATTTCCTTGGAGAAGATGTCCATCGGCACGTCAACCAGCACCGGGCCGGGGCGGCCGCTTTCGGCCAGAATGAAGGCTTTTTCGAGGATTTCCGGGATCAAGTGCACGGAATCGACGCGCCAGACGCGCTTGCAGAAGGGCCGGTAGATCTCGCACTGCGAGGCGTCGGCGTGCAGGTTGACTTCCTGGTGCGGGTGCTTGCCGTAGTAGTGGGTCGGCACGTCGCCGGCGATGACCACCATCGGGATCGAATCGAGCGAGGCGTTGGCCACGCCGGTACAGGCGTTGGTCAGGCCCGGCGACAGGTGCGAAAGAACCACGGAGGCCTTCTTGGTGGCGCGGGCGTAGCCGTCGGCCATGTGCGCAGCGATCTGTTCATGACGGCTATTCACGAAGGTGATTTTCTTGCTTTTTTCCAGCGCCGCCAGCACGGCGATGTTGGTATGGCCGCACAGGCCGAAAATGTGCTCCACGCCACGCGCTTCGAGGTAACGCACCAGTTGATTGGATACCAGGTCTTTCATCGAATGCTCCTTCAATTGTTGAACAGTAACGGCGCCGCCTTGATTCGCTTTCCGCACCGCCTTGATTTACTTCCTTGCAAATCTGCCTGTCAGCGCCTTACGCTTCGCTTCCTTCGCACGCCCTGCCCGGTTCAGCCGCCATGCAATGCGTGGCTGACGGACGCCAACACGGAACGCAGCTCCTCGATCCGCATCTGCCCCGGCTTGGGGCTCCGCCCCGCGGCGAACGTCACCGACGAGCCGTACGCCCAGCCGAAAACCCTCGATACCGCCCCGATGCCGCCCATCGCCATGCTGACCAGCGGGATCGCGCAGGTCCGGCTGGCCTTCTGCGTGGCGCCGAGCAGGGACAGCACGTCTTCCGAATGCCGAGGCGTCACCACGACTTTCGCCACGTCGGCGCCGAGGCGCTCCGCCTCGGCGAACTTCTCCGACAGCACCGCGTCTTCCGGCGTGGCCTGGTGGTTGTGGTACGACATGATCATGGTCACGCCGTGGTTGCGCGAGACCTCGCGCAGCATCGCCACGCTGGTGACCGGATTGCTCATTTCGTAGTCGATGAGATCCACGCAACGGCTGGCGCACGCGGCGACGTACAGCTTCAGGATGTCGGATTCGTTGAGGGCGCATGCGCCGCCGCCCTCGCTCATCGCGCGGAAGGCGAAAATCACCGGAATCTTCGCAGCGGCGGCCTTGATTTCGCTGGCCAGATCGATCACCGCAGCGATGTCGCTGACTTCCTCAAAGAAATCGACGCGCCACTCGATCAGATCGGGCTGTTTCGGCACGATGGCGGCCACCTCGTCGAGGATCGCGGCCCGCGACCTGCCGATGAGCGGCGAACAGATCAGCGGCTGGTCCGCGCGACCGATCATTTCCCCGCCGACCCGGATGCGTTTCATCGGTTGCGCTCCCGTCAGTCCGGAATGAAGCTGCCCGCCGTCCACCGCACCGCTCCCGCGAATGCGCGGATGGCGCCGGACGACTGCAGTTGGAAAGTTTTCGCAAACACCTTCATTCCCTACTCCTGGACTGGCTTCGATCATGGAAAGCACGTCGTTTTTTGTTTTGCGGAATACTAGGCGCTGGGATTGCACCCGTCAACGAGGCAAAGGACGCTTTTGGGCGATTATCGCCCCACCCGGTCCAACTATCGCGCGAATTCCGTACCTGTCGGCCGTCGCCGGAAAAGCGGGGAAATACCACGAAGAAACGGGGCCGGAGCGGCCGAAACAACGGCGTTTTGGCCGGGGCCACACACGGTGTCAACACGGCCGGATGGCTCGCGCCAGGCGGAAAGGCGGCGATTCCTGCCCGGGGCGCCGTACGGCGCGAGGCGGCCGCCGCCCGGCGGCGGTCGGGCCGGCTCGCTGCCGGCCTCCGGAAATCCGCTAAGGCATGCCGCCCGGCGGCGCGCTCAATCCCGCGCGGCGGACTCGCTTTCGCCGTCGTCCCCGTGCCGCGGCGCGGGAAGCCGGGACAGCAGGACCTTGTCCACGCGGTTCTTGTCCATGTCCACGACCTCGAAGCGGAAGCCCGCGGCGTCGAAGGCGTCCGTCACGGCGGGAATCCGCCCGAGGATGTACATGACCAGCCCGCCCAGGGTGTTGTAGGCGTTCTCGTCCTCGCCGGGCAGGTCGTCCTCGATGTCGATCACCGATTTCAGGCGGTCGATCGTCACGCTGCCGTCGATCAGCCAGGAATCGTCGTCCCGCGGCACGATGTCCTCCATCTCCGAGGAATCGGACGACGGCACGTCGCCGACGATCGACGCCAGCACGTCGGTCAGGGTCACCATCCCCTGCAGCTCGCCGTACTCGTCGACGATCAGCGCGAACTGCTGGCGCGCCTTGCGGAAGCTCTCCAGCAGGTGCGTCGTGGTCACCCCCTCCGGCACGAACAGCGGCGGCCGCAGATACGGCTCGACGTCCAGCTTCTGGCCGGCCAGCGCCAGCTTCAGCAGGTCGGCCGTGCGCAGGATGCCGACGATATGCTCCAGCCCGTCGCGGCAGACTACGATCCGCGTGAACGGGCTCTCGGAAAGGCAGGCCCGGATTTCCTCCTCGGGCGCCTCGAGGTCGAGCGCGTAGATGTCGTTGCGGTGCGTCATGATCGCGGCGATCCGCTGCTCGTCGAGCCGCAGCACGTTGGAGACGATCGCCTGCTCGCTCTCGTGGAACACGCCGGCCTCGGCGCCCTGCTCCATCAGCACGTTGATCTCGTCGTTGGTCACGGTCGCCTCGGCGCTCGCCCGGGCGCCGATGAGGCGCATGATCAGGCTGGACGACGACGAGAACAGCCAGACCAGCGGACGCGCCACGCGCGAAAAGAACGCCATCGGCGAGGCGATGATCGCCGCGATCGCCTCCGGCGCCAGCAGGCCCAGGCGTTTGGGCACGAGCTCGCCGACCACTACCGAGAAATACGTCAGCAGCACCACCACGAACGACAGCGACAGCCCACGCGCGTAGGGCTGCAGCCAGGCGAAGCCGGACAGCCATGCGCTGAGCGGATCGGCCAGCGCGTTCTCGCCGATGGCGCCGCTGAGAATCCCGACAGTGGTGATTCCCACCTGGATGGTCAACAGGAAGGCCGACGGCTCGTTGCTCAGGTCAAGGGCGGTTTTCGCCCCGGGCGAGCCGTCGTCGGCGAGCTTCTGCAAGCGCGATTTTCTGGCGGAGACGACGGCGATCTCCGACATGGCCAGCAGGCCGTTGAGCAGAATGAGCAGCAGAAGAAGGAATATGTCCATCCGGTGGTTTCGAGAAGATCCTCGCCTGTTCTTCGTTCTATGCGCAATTATACCGGTCGCGCGAGGACGGATACCCGCCGGCGCGGGCGGCCTCCGCCACGGCTTAGCACGCGGCCTTGCCCGGGCCTTCGACGGCGACGATGGCCTTGGCCTGGTTGAGATCGTCGGCGCAGCCCGCCGCGAAAAGGCAGCAGGCCAGCTGGTTGGCGATCGGCGAAGGCAGCCCGATTTCCCCGGCCAGCACCTTGCGCGTCCAGTCCGCGGCCGTTTTCGCGTCGCATGACTCGGGCAGGCTCGGCAGCGTCTTCAGGCTGTCGTGCTCGGCCTCGAACAGGACGTCGCCGGCGCCGTCGTGCAGGTATTCGATGCGCGGCCGGCGCTTCGGATTCGCGTAGGGCTCGCCTTCGGTCGCCCGCAAGAGCAGGCCGCGCATGCCCAACGCGCCCATCACCTCGCGCATCAGCGCCAGATAATCGGGATGCGTGGCCGCCGCCACCAGCACCCCCTCCCCCTTGAACGGATCGAGCATCTTGACCAGGCTGTGCGCACTGTTGCGCAGGCCGAGCCGGCTGCGCAGCGCCAGCAGGGTGTTCAGGCCGGGCGAGATCGCCGACAGCGGCAGGAAGGCCAGGCCGTCGCCGTCGAGCGTGTGTTGTGCCTGGGACGCGCTGAGGCAGGGCAGCAGGCCGAACTCGCGGAAGACCTGCGCCGACGTCACCCGGCCGTACCCTTCGATCAGTCCGTGCACCAGCACCGGCACCCCGTAGCGCTGGAGCAGTAAGGCCAGCAGGGGCGTCAGGTTGATTCCCCGGCGCGCGCCGTTGTAGGAGGGCAGGACGACCGGCCGCGGCCGTCCGGCCGGACGCTGCAGGGCGGCCAGGCGTTCGCTCGCCGCGGCGAAAAAGCCGAGCATCTCGTCGACGCTCTCCCCTTTCAGGCGCAAGGCGATCGCGACGGCGCCCAACTCGAGTTCCGGCACGCCGCCGTCCAGCATCGCGCCGAAGAGCTGGCGCGCCTCGTCGAGCGCGAGGTCGCGGGCGCCCTCGCTGCCGCGTCCCAATTCCCGGATGAAATGCGCGTAGTTCATGCTGCTCCCGAAATGTAAACCGTGCGGCGGAACCCGATGCCTGGCGGACCGCAGGCGGCCGGCCCCGCGGACCGCCTCACGGAAGACTCAGCAACACGTATGCCAGACAAGAGAATGCGGCCGTTGCGACGATATCCGGAAAGGTCGGCAGCTACCGCCGCATCAAGTTGGTGCAAGCGGACGCACGGCGTGCTTCACGGCGGAGCGGCCTATTTGATCCGCTGCAGCTTCGGCCGTCCGCCGGGCGGCGGCCGGGGCTCGGGACCGTCCCCGGACGGCGGCGGCGTTTCCGGCGGAGCAGCGTCGGCGGCCGCGCTTTCCGGCTCGAAAGCCATGCCCGCGCCGTTCTCCCGCGCATAGATCGCCGCCACGTTGCCGACGGGAAACGAAATGTCGCGCGCCACGCCGCCGAAGCGCGCCTGGAAACTGATCAGATCGTTGCCGATCTGCAAGCCCCCGGTCGCCTCGTAGCCGACGTTCAGGACGATCTGCCCATCCCGTACGTGCTCCCGCGGCACGCGCACCCGGCCGTCGACCTGCACCGCGATGTAGGGCGTGAAGCCGTTGTCGGTACACCATTCGTGGATCGCCCGGATCAGATAGGGCTTGGTCGAAGGCAGGGTATTTTCGGTCATCTCGGCGGCGGCAACGCTCTGGAGTGGGAAATCCCGGCACCGGCCGGGTCCGCGCTGTACGGAGGAATCTCAGCGGCGCATGGCCTTTTCGGACGGCGTCAGCGCGTCGATGTAGCCCTGGCGGCTGAAGATGCGCTCGGCGTACTTCATCAGCGGCGCCGCCGATTTCGGCAATTCGATCCCGTAATGATCCAGGCGCCAGAGCAGCGGGGCGATGGCCACGTCGAGCATGGAGAAGTCCTCGCCGAGCATGTGCTTCTGCTTGACGAAAACGGGCGCCATCTCGGTCAGCCGGTCGCGGATCGTCTGGCGCGCCTTGTCCGCCGTCTTGAGGTTTTTCTCCAGCGTCTCGACGTGGGTGAACACCTCGCGCTCCATGGTCACCAGCAGCTGGCGGGCGCGCGCGCGCATGATCGGGTCCGGCGGCATCAGCTGCGGATGCGGGAAGCGCTCGTCGATGTACTCGTTGATGATGTTCGGCTCATAAAGGATCAGGTCGCGCTCGACCAGCACCGGCACCCGCCCGTACGGATTGACCATGGCGATGTCTTCCGGCTTGGCGAAAAGGTCAACGTCGATCACCTGGAAATCCATCCCCTTCTCGTACAGGACGATGCGGCAACGCTGGCTGAACGGGCAGGTGGTGCCCGAATAAAGGTTCATCATGGTCAATATCCTTAAAAACGAACCGGCATCGCTTCAGGCCGCTGACCGCGCCGACGATGCCGATGCCCGAAACAGGCAGTTGCTCAATGCTTCCCGACGTCCTTCCAGTACTCCTTTTTCAGCGCGTACGACACGCCGAACAACACGATCAGAAACGCCAGGACGCCGATGCCCAACTGCTTGCGGAATCCCGCCGCGGGCTCCCCCGCCCAGACCAGGAAGCCCACCAGGTCGGCGATCTGCCGGTCGAATTCGGCCGGCGACAGCCGCCCCGGCTGCGCGAGACTCAGCTTCTGCGTTTCGTGATCCAGCTCCTGCCGGCCCTGCAGGTCCCACAGCACGTGGGGCATGCCGACGTTGGCGAACAGCGTGTTGTTCCATCCCGTGGGCCGCTTCTCATCCCCGTAGAAGGAACGCAGATAGGTATACAGCCAATCCGCGCCGCTGCCGTCCGCCGAGGCCCGGGCGCGCGCCACCAGGGAAAGGTCCGGCGGGGTGACGCCGAACCATTGCTTCTGTTCCGCGGCGCGGGCGGCGATGCGCATCGGCTCGCCGATCTTTTCCGCGGTGAACATCAGGTTGTCCTTGATCTGCTGCTCGGTCAGGCCGAGTTCGGTCAGCCGGTTGTAGCGCACGAAGCTCAGGCCGTGGCAGCTCAGGCAGTAGTTGACGAACAGCCGGGCGCCGTTCTGCAGCGCGGCCGGGTCGGACGGGACGTCCACCTTGTCCAGGCGGACGCCGCCTTCGCTGGCCAGCGCCGCAAGCGGAACGAAAAGAAGCGCCAGCAGGAATTGCTTCATGTTCTGCGCTTTCATTTGAACGTCACCCTTTCCGGCTCCGGCTTGCATTTGTCGATTTTCGAGTACCAGGGCATCAACAGGAAGAACGAGAAATAGATCAGCGTGCATACCTGGGAAACCAATTCGCTGACCGGCGACGGCGGCTGCGTGCCGAGATAGCCGAGGGTCAGGAAAGCGACCACGAAAACGGCCAGGAAGCTCTTGTAGATCGGGCCGCGATAGCGGATGGACTTGACCGGGCTGCGGTCGAGCCAGGGCAGGAAGGCGATGATCACCACCGAGGCACCCATGGCGACGACGCCCCAGAACTTGGCTTCCAGGCCGAAGATCGGCCAGACGATCGCGCGCAGGATCGAATAGAACGGGGTGAAATACCAGACCGGCGCGATGTGCGGCGGCGTCTTCAGCGGGTCGGCCGGGAAGAAGTTGTTGTACTCGAGGAAATAGCCGCCGCCTTCGGGCGCGAAGAACACCACGGCGAAAAAGATCATCAGGAAGACCACCACGCCGACGATGTCCTTCACCGTGTAGTACGGGTGGAACGGAATGCCGTCGAGCGGGATGCCGTTGGCGTCGACGGTCTTCTTGATCTCGATGCCGTCCGGGTTGTTCGAGCCGACCTCGTGCAGGGCCAGGATGTGCGCCATGACCAGTCCGAGCAGGGCCAGCGGCACGGCGATCACGTGGAACGAGAAGAAGCGGTTGAGGGTGGCGTCGCTGATCACATAGTCGCCGCGAATCCACAGCGACAGCGGTTCGCCGATCAGCGGAATGGCCGAGAACAGGTTGACGATGACCTGCGCGCCCCAGAACGACATCTGCCCCCACGGCAGCAGATAGCCCATGAAGGCTTCGGCCATCAGCACCAGGAAGATCAGCATGCCGAACACCCAGATCAGTTCGCGCGGCTTGCGGTACGAGCCGTAGAGCATGCCGCGGAACATGTGCAGGTAGACCACGACGAAGAACGCCGAGGCGCCGGTCGAATGCATGTAGCGGATCAGCCAGCCCCAGTTGACGTCGCGCATGATGTACTCGACGCTGGCGAAGGCGACCGGGACGCCGCTGGCGTTGAGCGAGCCGTCGGGCTTGTAGAACATCACCAGGAAGATGCCGGTGATCAGCTGGATGGCCAGCACGACGATCGCCAGCGAGCCGAAGAAGTACCAGAAGTTGAAGTTCTTCGGCGCGTAGTATTCGGACAGGTGGCCGCGCCACAGCGAGGTGGCGGGGAAGCGCGCGTCGAACCATTCGAGCAGGTTGCCCTTGAGCGAACCGTCCGACTTGTATTTCTCGTACCCGGATTTGGCGGCCATCGCTTACGCCCCTTTCTTGTCTTCGCCGATCAGGATGCGCGTATCGGACAGATAGGTGTGCGGCGGTACTTCCAGATTGCTCGGCGCCGGCTTGTTGCGGAACACGCGGCCGGCAAAATCGAAGGTCAACCCGTGGCACGGGCAGAGGAAGCCGCCGAGCCATTCGGGCGGCATGCCTTCTTCCCCGCCCTTCTTGAACTTCGACGACGGGGAACAGCCCAGGTGCGTGCAGATGCCGACGGCGACCAGCAGGTTCGGCTTGATCGAGCGCGTCTCGTTGCGGCAGTAGTCGGGCTGCTGCTTGACTTCGGATTTCGGGTCGGCGACCGCTTCGTCCAGCTTGGCGAGCGTGTCGAGCATCTCCTGGCTGCGATTGAGGATCCACACCGGCTTGCCGCGCCATTCGACGGTAATCATCTGGCCGGGCACGAGGTTGGACACGTCAACCTCGACCGGCGCGCCGGCGGCCTTCGCGCGCTGCGAGGGAAGCATGCTGGAGACAAAGGGGACGACCGCCGCCACCGCGCCCGCGCCGCCGACCGCGGCCGTCGCGATGATCAACCGTCGCCTGCCGCAGTCCACTGTGCTCTCTATGCTCATCGTGCCGATCCCCGACAGTTGGTTTGGTTATTCGAAACAGGGCCGATTATACGCAAGGTTCCCCCAGAAAAAAAAGACGGAGGATGCCAAGTACTTAATCTGAAAGCGATTTCCGCTCGCGCACGGCTTGCGCCAAAGTGCCGGAATCGACGTATTCGAGTTCGCCGCCGACCGGCACGCCGCGCGCGATCCGCGACACCCGGAGCCCGCGGCTCTTCAGCATCTCCCCCAGGTAATGCGCCGTCACCTCGCCCTCATTGGTGAAATTGGTCGCCAGGATGACTTCGCGCACGACGCCGTCGGACACTCTCGCCAACAGCCTGTCCAGATGCAGCTCGCGCGGCCCGACGCCGTCGAGCGGCGAGACGCGCCCCATCAAAACGTAGTACAGACCGGAGTACGCCTGTGTTTGTTCCATCATGTTCAGGTCGACCGGCGTTTCGACGACGCACAGCAGCGCCGGATCGCGTTTCGGCGACAGGCAGCGCTCGCAGACCTCGGCTTCTGTGAAAGTGTTGCAGCGCTGGCAGTGCCGCAGCGCCTGCAGGGCCTGCTGCAGCGCATCCATCAGGCGCTGCGCGCCCGGCCGGTCGCGCTGCAGCAAATGGTAGGCCATGCGCTGCGCCGATTTCGGGCCGACGCCCGGCAGGCAGCGCAAGGCCTCGATGAGATTCTCGAGGCTCGATGGCGTGGCCATCAGAACGGCAGTTTCATGCCCGCCGGCAGGTTCATGCCGGCAGTGAAGCCGGCCATGCGTTCCTGGGTCGTCGCCTCGACGCGGCGCATGGCGTCGTTGATCGCCGCCGCCACCAGGTCCTCCAGCATTTCCCGGTCGTCCATGACCGACGCATCGATCGTGACGCGCCGCACGTCGTGGCCGCAGGTCATCGCCACCTTGACCATGCCCGCGCCGGACTGGCCCTCGACTTCGATCTGCGCCAGCTGCTCCTGCGCCTTCTTCATGTTTTCCTGCATCAGTTGCGCCTGCTTCATCAGGCCGGCGAGTCCGCCTTTCATCATGATGTTTGCCTCGACAAGTGGGATGGTTAAACGGGTTTGATCGACGATTCGATCAGCGTGGCGTCGAAGACGTCGATCACTTCACGCACGAAGACGTCCTGTTCGACGGACGCCACGGCCTGCTCCTGGCGCTCCTGGCGCTGCCGCCGGGCGGTCGCCGCGGGCGTTTCGCCGGCGACTTCGTCCAGTTCGATGGACAGCTGCATGGGGCGCCCGAAATGCTCGGACAACGCCTGCTGCAGCTTGTCCTGCGCGGCCTTGATCTGCAGATGGCGATGCATGGGCGAAAGGCAGAGCACGAGGCGCGTTCCGTCCAGCGACTTCACGCCGCAATGCTGGCCCAGTTCCCGGGCCATGCCGCCCAGCTTCAACGCGGCGAGCAGTTCGTGCCAGTCGGGGGGCTCGCCGACGGCGGCCGGCGGAACGGGCGGCGCGGCAGCGGCCCGCGTCTCCACGGGCGGATCATCGGCCGGCCGGGCGGCCGGTTCGGGTTTCGGCTCCGTCGCAGGAGCCGGAGAGACGTCGTCCCCGGCCGCGGCCTGGCGAGCCTCCGGCGCGGAGGGAGAGGCGGCGACCGGCCGCCGGGCGCCTTCGCTGGTCGCGGCCGGCGGGGCGGCGCGCGGCAGGACGTCGCCGGCGACCGCCGGCCGGAAGGCGTACAGGCGCAGCAGGGTCATCGCGAAGCCGTCCTGCTCGTCGGGCGCGAGATGCAGTTCGTTGCGCCCCTGGACGGCGATCTGGTAGGCCAGCTGGACGTACTCGGGATCGAAGCGGCCGGCCAGTGCGAGCAGGCGCGCCCGTTCGGGCAGGTCCTCGGGCACCGCCTCCGGCGCGAACTGCGCCACCTGCAGGCGCGTCATCAGGCTGGCGAGTTCCTGCAGGGCGGCGGCGAACGACAGGCTGCGGCCGGCCATGCCTTCGGCGACGCGCAGCATGCCGGCCACGTCGCCGGCCAGCAGGGCGTCGAGGATGGAAAACAGGTAGTCGAGGTCGACCGTGCCGAGCATGTCGCGCACCTGCGCTTCCTCGACCTTGCCCGCGCCGTGCGCGATCGCCTGGTCGAGCAGCGACAGCGCGTCGCGCATGCTGCCCGCCGCCGAGCGCGCGAGCAGGTTGAGCGCCGCCGGTTCGGCGCTGATCGCCTCGACTTCGAGGATGTGCTTGAGGTGCGCGGCGATCAGCGACGGCGTCATCTGCTTGAGGTTGAACTGCAGGCAGCGCGAGAGCACCGTCACCGGAATCTTCTGCGGATCGGTCGTCGCCAGGATGAACTTGACGTGTTCGGGCGGCTCCTCCAGGGTCTTCAGCATGGCGTTGAAGGCCGAGTTGGAAAGCATGTGCACTTCGTCGATGACGTAGACCTTGAAACGCCCGCGCGTCGGCGCATACACGGCGTTTTCCAGGAGCTGGCGCATCTCGTCGACCTTGGTGTTGGTCGCCGCGTCAACTTCGAGCAGGTCGACGAAGCGCCCGGCGTCGATCTCGGTGCAGGCGGAGCAGACGCCGCACGGCGTCGCCGTGATGCCCGCTTCGCAGTTGAACGATTTGGCCAAGATGCGCGCCAGCGTGGTCTTGCCGACGCCGCGCGTGCCGGTGAACAGGTAGGCGTGGTGCAGCCGGCCGTCGGTCAGCGCGTGCGTCAGCGCGCGCACCACGTGCTCCTGCCCGACCAGGGTGGCGAACGTGCGCGGACGCCATTTGCGCGCCAAAACCTGATAGCTCATGTCCCGCTCCCGCGTCGCGTCGCCGAAAACGTCGGCGTGTCCTACAGCAGCCCTTCGAGGCGGAGGCGCGTGACGCCTCCGGTGACCACCGGCAGTTTCTCGATCCGGGCGATGGCCGCGTCGATGTTCTTCTCGCGCGTCTGGTGCGTGAGCATGATGATGTCCGCCTGCTCCTCGCCCTCGTCGGGCTCGCGCTGGATCATGGCGTCGATCGAGATCTGGTGGTCGGCGAGGATGCGCGTGATGTCGGACAGCACGCCCGGCTGGTCCTCGACCCGCATGCGCAGGTAGTAGCTGGTGACCACTTCCGAGATCGGCAGGATGGGCAGCTCGACGATGGCGTCCGGCTGGAAGGCCAGGTGCGGCACACGATGCTCGGGGTCCGCCGTCAGCATGCGCGCCACGTCGACCAGATCGGCGATGACGGCGGAGGCCGTCGGCTCGGCGCCGGCGCCCTTGCCGTAATAGAGCGTGGCGCCGACCGCGTCGCCCTTGACCAGCACCGCGTTCATCGCGCCCTCGACGTTGGCGATCAGCCGCTTGGCCGGAATCAGCGTCGGATGCACGCGCAGCTCGACGCCTTCGGGCGTGCGCCGGGTGATGCCAAGCAGCTTGATGCGGTAGCCGAGCTGTTCTGCGTACTTGATGTCGGTCGAGTCGAGCCGGCTGATCCCTTCGATGTAGGCGTCGCCGAACTTCATCGAATTGCCGAAGGCGATCGCGCTCATGATGGTCACCTTGTGCGCCGCGTCGACGCCTTCGACGTCGAAGGTCGGATCGGCCTCGGCGTAGCCCAGGCGCTGCGCTTCCGCCAGCACGGCGCCGAACGGCAGCCCCTTGCTGCGCATCTCGGAGAGGATGAAATTGGTGGTTCCGTTGATGATGCCGGCGATCCACTCGATGCGGTTGGCCGTCAGCCCCTCGCGCAGCGCCTTGATGATCGGAATGCCGCCGGCCACCGCCGCCTCGAAGGCCACCGTCACGCCCCGCCGCTGCGCGGCGGCGAAGATCTCGTTGCCGTGGTTGGCCAGCAGCGCCTTGTTGGCCGTGACCACGTGCTTGCCGTTCTCGATGGCCTTGAGCGCCAGTTCCTTGGCGACGCCGCAACCGCCGATCAGTTCGACGATGATGTCGACCTCGGGATCGTCAACCACGGCGAAGGCGTCGTCGGTCAGACGGCAGCGCCCGCCGGTCACTTTCCTCGCCAGATCGAGATTCTTGTCGGCCACCACGTCGATGCGGATCGGCCGGCCGGCGCGCCGGGCGATTTCATCGGCGTTGCGTTCCAGCACCGTGAAGGTGCCGCCTCCGACGGTGCCGATGCCCAGGAGTCCCACGCTGATCGGTTTCATTTCAATACTTTCTTAAAGCTGTACGCGAAAATGACGAGCCCTTCGCGAAAATAAAAACGATGCGCGTCCTGGCGCTGGACCCCGGAATCGAGCGCCAGCGCGCCGCATCCCAGGCTGCGGGCCTTGGCCTCCAGCCAGCCGAGCAGGAGCTTGCCGGCGCCGCGCGAGCGCCGGGCCGCGTCGCTCACCAGATCGTCAACGTAAAGCCGGCGGCCTTCGTTGGTGTTTTCGATGACGCGCCAGACGGCGACGGAAACGACGCCCCCCTCCTCGACCGCGATCGCCATCCGCCCGCCGGCGGCGAACACTTCGCGCAGGCGCGGCGCATAGTCCGGCGGCAGTTGCGGACGCAATTGCCGATGCACGTGCTCCGCCTTCTCCAGCCACTCCGCCTCGGTCACAATCCCCTGATCGTCGGTTACGGCAACGACTCGCATCTCAGGTTCCGTGCCGCTTGCGGTAATTCTCCAGGAAGCTGGCGATGCGGGCGATCGCTTCCCTGAGCAGGTCTTCGTGGGGCAGGAAGACCAGCCGGAAATGATCCGGATTCGGCCAGTTGAAGCCGGTGCCCTGGACCAGCAGGACGCGCTCATCGCGCAGCAGCTCGGCGATGAAGGCCTGGTCGTCGGCGATCGGATAGACCGCCGGGTCGAGCCTGGGGAACATGTACAGCGTGGCCTTCGGCTTGACGCAGCTGATGCCGGGAATCGCGGTGATCAGTTCGTAGGCGAGATCGCGCTGGCGGCACAGCCGGCCGCCGGGCGCCACCAGGTCGTCGATGCTCTGGTAGCCGCCGAGCGCGGTCTGGATGCCGTACTGGCCGGGCACGTTGGCGCACAGGCGCATCGACGCCAGCATCTCCAGCCCCTCGATGTAGTCGCGCGCGTCGCGCTGATCGCCCGAAACCACCATCCAGCCGGCGCGGTAGCCGCACGAGCGGTAGTTCTTCGACAGCCCGTTGAAGCTGATGGTCAGCACGTCTTCCGACAGCGACCCGATGGCCGTATGCTGCGCGCCGTCGTAAAGCACCTTGTCATACACCTCGTCGGCGTAGATGATCAGTCCGTGCTCGCGGGCCACCGCGACGATCTCGCGCAGCACGCTTTCCGGATACAGCGCCCCGGTCGGGTTGTTCGGGTTGATGATCACGATCGCCTTGGTGTGCGGCGTGATCTTGCGGCGGATGTCGTCCAGGTCCGGCAGCCAGCCGTTGCCCTCGTCGCACAGATAATGCCTCGGCGTGCCGCCGGACAGGCTGACCGCCGCCGTCCACAGCGGATAATCGGGCGCCGGCACCAGGACTTCGTCGCCGGTGTTGAGCAGCGCGTTCATGGACA
Source organism: Propionivibrio sp. (assembly GCF_047602565.1). GTDB lineage: Bacteria > Pseudomonadota > Gammaproteobacteria > Burkholderiales > Rhodocyclaceae > Propionivibrio. The sequence goes on along the minus strand of NZ_JASGGX010000001.1, from coordinate 4,309,346 downwards.
TGACGATCAGTTCCGACACGCCGTTGCCGATGTAGATGTCCTCGAGCGTCACGCCCTTGATCTTCTTCAGCTGCGCGTAGTGCATGACCGCCTTGCGGGCCGCGAAAATCCCCTTCGAATCCGAATAGCCGGCCGCGTTCGGCAGGTTGCGGATCATGTCGAGCTGGATCTCCTCCGGCGCGTCGAAACCGAAGGACGCCAGATTCCCGATGTTCAGCTTGATGATCTTTTGTCCCTCGTCCTCCATCCGCTTGGCCTGTTGCAGCACGGGACCGCGGATGTCGTAGCAGACGTTGGCGAGCTTGTTCGATTTATGCACGGGTTTCATGACAGTCCTTGCAGCGAGCGTTGTCCAGCAAAAGGTATAATCCTACTTTATCGCACCAAGCACCGCAATTTTATGAAGCTGCAGCTCGCCCGACCGGAAGGATCGAATGTCTTCACCGCCTACGGCGAAGGCTACGTCAACGTCAACGCGGCGCGATACGGCAACAGCATCGTCGTGCTGCCCGATCGCGTGATCGAAGGGTGGACCGCGTCGTCCCCCGAATCGCTCGCTCTCGCGGATTTCGAGTTCCTCGCCGCGCTCGACGCCGAGATCATCCTCCTCGGCACCGGCGCCACGCTCCGCTTCCCCCGCGCCGAGCTGCTCCGGCCGCTCATGCAGGCCCGCAAGGGACTGGAGACCATGGACAACCACGCGGCCTGCCGGACCTACAACGTCCTGGCGAGCGAAGGGCGGCAGGTCGCCGCCGCCCTCATCCTCCGCTGATCTACGCCATCCGCCCATCCGACTCCGCGGCCCTGCCGCCCATTCCCCGACCCGCCCGGCCAGGTTCCCGGCGGCCGTCAGCCAGCCAGACACGATGAAACGCATAGCACTGAAGATCGACGTGGGCACCTACCAGGGTACCCGGACCGGAGCGCCTGCCCTGGCGGAACTTCTGCAGCGCCACGGCGCGCAGGCCTCCTTCTTTTTCGCGCTCGGTCCGGACCAGGGGGGACGCGAAGCGCGCGCCGGGTCGCTGAAGTCCTACCACGGACTCGCGTCGCGTCTCTACGGACGCCTGCTGCCCGCGCCGGACATCGGGGCACGCTGCCGGGACGTTCTGCGGGCAATCGGCGACGCCGGCTTCGAAACCGGCATCCACGCCTGGAATCGCGTCCGCTGGGAACGATGCATCCTGGATTCGGCCAACGAGCTGGCCGAGTCCGAACTCGACAGCGCCTGCCGGCGCTTCGAGGACGTCTTCGGTACCGCGCCCAAAGCGCACGCCGCGGCCGGCTGGCGCGCCAGCCGCCATGCGCTGCGCCTCGAACAGCGCAAGGGATTCCTCTACGCCAGCGATTGCCGGGGAAGCCACCCGTTCTTCCCCGTCGTCCAGGGCGAACCGATCGCCTGCCTGCAGATACCGACGACCCTGCCGACTCTCGACGAACTGCTCGCGCTGGAGCCCGGCCTGACGCCCGACCGGGCGATGGACCGGCTCCTGCAGCTTTCCAGGGCCATTCCGGGAGATCACGTGTTCACCCTGCGCGCCGAGCTCGAAGGAATGAAATTCTTCGGCCCCTTCGAAAAACTGCTGACCGGCTGGCAAAGCAACGGCTGTTCGCTGGTCGCCCTGCGCGACATCCATGCGTCGCTCGACGCGCAAAAATTACCGAAATGCGTCGTCGGCTTCGCCGAATTTGCCGGCAGAGCGGGGATCAGGATGGCGCAGGGAGACGCCTTTCCGAATCCTTGAACAGGACGCCGGGGGAAATCTCCGAAAACGCGGACTCGCACGGCTATTGTTTACTGGCGGAGGCGGTGAGATTCGAACTCACGAACGGTTGCCCGTTGCCGGTTTTCAAGTAAGTCGTAAGCGTACTTTACTCTGCTTTTCGTGACTTTGGTAAGCCTTACATTGCCCGCTAAATCAGGCGATTAAAGCCCTTGCGCATTTGGTGTGGGTTGTCATAACTTTACCTGGACTGCTTACTACGTGCTTACGGCACACCCAGGAGATGACCACATGGCAAGGCTCACCAAGACTTATATCGACAAAATTGTTCCCCCTACGGATGGCTACGACCTGCATTGGGACGAGCAAGACAGGGGGTTCGGCATCCGGGTCACGAAGGACGGGAAACGCACCTACATCGTGCAGGGACGGGTAAATGGCAAAGAGCTTCGCATGTCGATTGGCCCGCATGGCGTCTTTACAGCCGATCAGGCCCGAGAGGCAGCACGAGAACATCTGCGTAACATGCGCATGGGCATCGACCCGCGAGCCCTCGCGAAGGAAAAAGCAGCGGAGTCGGTGACATTGCGGGATGTAACCGATGCATACAAGCGCGATCGACCGTTGAAAGAAAGCAGCAAGGGCGAAATCGAGCGGCATGCGACTACAACCTTTGAAGCTTGGCTCAACAAGCCCATTGCGAACATTACACGCGAAGCAGTCACTAAACGCTTCAACGAAATCAAGACCAAGGGACTGCGCGGCGACGGCCCTGCACCGGCTCAGGCCAATCAAGGCTTTGCCGTACTTCGCGCCCTCATCAATTACGCCATCCGTGAATACCGAAAATCAGACGGGAGCGCCATTATTACCGACAACCCCGTCGATGTTCTCTACAAGAAATGGGTGCCGATCAAACCGCGTACCAGCCGCGTCCCGGACAGCAAGGCGGGAGCAGTGTGGTCGTTCTTAAAAAAGAGCCGTGAAGTTGCCTACAATCGAGACACCCTCGCCAGCATTGACCTCGTGATGTTTCTCATGCTGACAGGTGCCCGCATTGGGGAAGCATCTGCGCTGACATGGGACAGGGTGAATCTGGACGAAGGCTGGTGGCACATACCAGACCCCAAGAACTCGAACCCCGTATGGCTACCGCTTTCGAAACAAGCCAACGAGTTATTGACCACACGGCAGCGGATCAAAGGCAGCCCGTTCGTCTTCACCTCTTGGGGCAAGTGCGGCCATATCCGCGACCCACGCGACACCATGAAAAAAGTTAGTAAGGTGGCGGAAACCAAAATTACGCCTCACGACTTGCGTCGCACTTTCACGACCGTCGGCGTGGCGCTGTGTGGCATCGATCTTCATAAGATCGAACTCCTGACTAACCATGTTCCGCGAGGCGTCACCGCCCGCCACTATCTGGAAACGTCACGCCTGCATTACTTGCTTCCGGAAGTTCAGCGCATCGCCAATTGGCTTGATGATCAAGCACGGGTTGCAGAGGCTATCGCCACCGGAGAAAACGAGGTCGCACTTCGTGCCTGAACGAGTGTTCAAGAGACTTTACAGGTGTTATGCATATCGCAAAATTATCCAACATTTGTGCATAAAGCTGTGCTATCGTAGTGCCAATCAAAGCCTCGCCATGCAATGTGGTGAGGGTAATGGCGCCCGAACGGGGCGCCAAGGCAAAGAAGTACCGTTCCGTCAGCCGGTGGAGCAAGCGTAACCAGCCGCCCAGAACCCGGACACCCCCGAAACCGTCTGGGGCAGGTGACCACACAAAACTCGACGGCAAGCTCCGCCTTGCTGACGCTTTCTATTCGTATGCGCCACAGGGCAAGTCCAAGGACCACTTGCCATGACCACAGTATCCTCACTCAGCGCTGCTCTGCTGACAAACAACCAAGCAGCCGAAATGCTTGGCATTAGACCCAACACCCTTGAGATTTGGCGCCACAAGGGAAAAGGCCCAAAGTTCGTGAAGATGGGCGAAGAAAAACAAGCTCCCATTCGCTATCGAGCTATTGACATTCTGGAATGGCTCGAAGCTAAGACCTTCCGCAGTACTAGTACCTATCACCCGACGGGTGACCTTTATAGACAGGCCCTTGCTCTCGATCGGTTTGACATCACTGCGGGAGGCGCGTAATGGCTACGATCCCACCCAACAACAAGCCGATGTTTTGGAATGACCCCCAACCCTCAAAGACTACCGATTCCGACAGCAGCGATGCTGTACGGGGATTAGAAGCGCATCGAGACGCGGAGAAATTCGCACTTGAACGGGAAAAATTGAAACGAGGCCTGCCCCTAGACGATAGCTACCACGTACCACGGGAACTGATAGGCCGTCATCTAAACACTGTTCAAATGCGGGCAATTGATTGGCTCTGGACGGGATGGATTCCAAAGGGGTATATCACAATCTGGGCAGGCGAGACTGGAGCAGGTAAATCAACCGTTCTCGCCGACGTAACTGCGAAAGTGACCACAGGAGCACCATGGCCGGGTGAGCATGAGCCACGCCAACAAGGGCGGGTACTCTGGCTTGGCAGCGAAGATGGCATTGAGGAACTGACTGTTCCACGCTTGGTTGCATGTGGAGCCAACCTCGCAAACGTGACCGAGATTCAGGGCGTCGTACAACTAGGCAAGCGCAATACTTTTTCAATGCAAGATGATCTGTCCGCCGTTAAGAGATGGCTGGCAGATGCGCAGGAGTGTGACGCCCCTTTCGATATGCTGGTCATTGACCCGGTCACCAGCTACCTACCAGGACACAAGCTACGCAAGGTCGATCTGAACGATGCCGGGCAACTGCGGGCGGTATTGGAACCTTGGCTCTTGCTTGCCCAGGAATACAGCCTCGCCATCGTATGCGTCACACACTTCATGAAGGACACGACACGGGCAATGCTGCATCGAGTTCTTGGTTCAGCTGCATTCACACAGACCTGCCGCAGTCTATGCTCAGTCATAGCGCGTCCGGATGACGGCATGTATGCTAAAGCACTAATTCAGGTGAAGGGAAATCTGCCAGAGCATCCTGGCGGTGCCTGGAAGTTTCGCACCGTGAAGGTGCAGGTGGGCATCGATCCGCGCAATCAGAAACCCATTCATGCCACATGCCCGGAATGGGAGCAACTCGACGCTAGTTTAACGCCAGAAAATCTTGTTGGCGGAACGCGCGGGCCGATCAGTAAATACCCTGCGGCATTCGGCCTCTGGCTTCGCGCCCAGTTTATGACCACACCTGTAAATGAAAGTCAGCGCGTCACCGACGTGAAAGCTGCAGCGCTTGCGGCTGGTGTCGTAACTGCACGCTGGTGGGACGAACATAGCATCACTTATTTGGAGAAACAAAATTTTGGAGGGGTTTGGTATTGCCGACTGAAGAATATCCCTAACGAAACTCCGTAATGTGAGAAAAGTGGGGAAACTGCCACACCGCCCTCAGTCCCCACCATAACCCACCCTCCAGGGTTTTGCTACGCAGGTGGGCGAGCAGACGTTGCGCGCCTAGTGATCCCATGGAACTTGCGCCAAGAGTAAAACTCGCAGCTAACATTGTTCAGATTCCACATGTGGTCAGCCGCTGCCGCCTTGGCCTCTTTCAATGTTGCGCGAGGGTTGGCATCCAGCCACTCCCATACCGCAGCACACAGACCTCCCACCTTAGGGCGTTTCACCCCGTTACATTCGATCCGCAGTGTTGTTGGGACTGGGGCAAGTTCTACAACTGTGGTCACAGCTTTTTTTGATGGTACTACGCCCTCTTTCCAGCCAAACCGTACTTCGTCACTGTTTTTGTGAACCGTGATTATGACCCTATCCTTCGGTATGCCAGTTGCCACGGCTGCCCGTCGGGCGTTTTCTCGTCTCGTGTAGGTCTTTGGTTCCATGGTTACCCCAAGCCTCGGCAATGGCAACACCATAGGGCGAGCTCTCGGCTATTTGCAAGGGGCAAAGGGGGGTGTCGGGTGGGGAAAGCGGAAGAACTTCACAGAAGACAACGACCACATTATTTGTTATTTGCTGTTCCCAGTCCTGCATGCGGCTGTTTTATAGCGCTTATCACAGGTGTTTGTCATATTGCAGTTAGCCCAATGTAAGTGTAAAAAGCAAATAGTTACAACACACCTGTTTTTTTCCTGCAAACAACAGCGATATCAATACACATGACCACCACAGAAGATCCACCGTGGCTTAGTCAGCACAAAGCCAGCAAACCCGGCTGGCCCCCCGGTCAGTCAGGAAATCCGAAAGGTCGCCCCAAAGGTAGCCGTAACCGCACCAGCCTTATCTCTGAAGAATTTGAAAAAGAAGGTTCAGCAGTTGCGCGAGTGGTTATTCAAGCAGCCAAGGACGGTGATATTCACGCGGCCAATATCGTCCTACAGCGCCTAGCGCCTCCGCTAAAACCGCGAAGCGAAAAGGTCAGTTTCGCCATTGACGCGACCAAGCCCCTGACTGAGCAAGCCACACAAGTCTTGAAAGCCATTGCAGATGGCGAAATAGACCCGGATTCTGGCAGAGCATTGATTGACTGTATTTGCGCATTTGCAGGACTACGAGAGTTTGACGAACTTACCAATCGGCTAGATGAGCTAGAGAAAACAATTGGCAGGAGATAAATATGAACGATATCCCCCTCAAATACTCATGGATTGCAGCAGGTGACCATATTCCGGATCGTATTGTTATTGTGATGCATCCTTTATTCGGAAAGGTTCCAGCACAACAAAAAACCGTTGATAGATTATCTCGTGAGTCAGAGGAAGGTTTTATTGAACGTGTAATGTATTTTGCAAGAGAAATGATGCGCCCTCATGGAATGTGCCATCATGCGGAGTTGTACTGTAAATATGGTGCAGAAGCCACGGCGAAAGCCGATGATCAATATGCTAATTTAGAGCATTTGCTTCGTTACTCTGCGATCAATGACGAGAGTTGCCATGTTCGAGCTAAATCTCTCGCAATCCTTTCAGAACTCTGTAGCACAACTGCGAGCTAGCATTAATGAGACGGCGTTTGTCTTCGGTAACGCGCAGACGGTTAGGGGCACTCGAACAAGCGCTAGCGGTCGGGCGCCCCATAGCCCGGTGGCCAGAAATGCTCAGTTGTGACGATTGGGAAACCTTGGCCTTGCCTATGCAACAACAACTTACCAACGACTCACAAAATGACGTCAAGGTAACAAACTATTCAAGGTAAGCCCCTTGTGGAGCGATTAATTCAGCTCTCACAAGTCAATCCCGGCCGGCAATATGAGGTGATTTATCGTACTGCCTCGGAAGGGGTATACAGCTTCACACCACGGTATCGAATTGTCGCAGTCATAAAGCCGGGGCTAATGACTGATACCGGGTCTCCTTCTTTAAGAACTATGCAATTCCCCGTGAGCATCAGTTGTTTAATCCCCTCAAAATCCTTCTTGTTGGCATAAGTAAAGGCCTCGTCAAGAGCGTCTTCACTGGTACATGCCAGCAGTTCTTTTTTGACGCTTTGTCCGCTGGATTTTGGCTGTGGTTGGAGTGGGGCAGGTCTCGGGCGCAGGTCAGCGGACTTTGGTAGCGTTTCAATCAGCCCTTCATTATCTCGCGCCTCTAAGTCACCATTGTTTTTGATTACGTAGTGATCACCAGTTCTGCGCGGAGGAAGCGGTCTGAATGTATTTGAATTAATTTTTGATAGAGGTGAGCCATCCGCTCCCCCGCTATCGTCTTTGCAACGCATCACTTCGAAGTATTTTTGACTGACCTGTTCAAAGCTACGAGTGCAGCCAATATCCTTACTGAACCACGTTCCCACAATTTTTCTGTTTTCCACGGGAGGTAGTTTTTCAATACCCAATGTTTTTTTTAGATCATCGGGTAGTTCTTTTGTCCCCGCATTTGCAATGGAAGAAGCTCCAAGCAATATGACGAAAAGTGGCAAAAACAAGCTACACATATTTCCTCCTTAATATTGGTTGTAGTAACCACATTCAGCTGCTACTTGATTGTCACGAGCAGCCCAGAAGATGAGAACGAGTCTCGTTAATGTAAGTATAACGTGCCCATAGGCCGTTGCCCATAGGCACGCATGAAGCGAAAGTCGCCACATGGCGAATTCGCACGTTCCTGACATCGGACCTACATTCGGCAGCGTTCTGAAGCGCTACAGGTCTGCCCTGAACGTGTCTCAGGAAGAACTTGCTTTTCGTGCTGGCGTGGATCGAACGTTTGTTTCCCGCCTTGAACGCGGGATAAGGCAGCCGACCATCACCACCTTGATCGGCCTTGGTTTGGCGTTGGGAGTCTCCGCGGCTGAGCTGGTCCGAGAAACGGAAGCCGAATATCTCGGGCAAATCGCCAAATAGCCACCTTTGTGCTGACTTTGCAGGGCACCACAAGCGACCATTACTGCACGGCCCTACTAACCCCCTTGGCCAACCTGCTAGCGTGGCCCGTGTGCGCCCCGCAGCAGCGCATGGGGCGAAACGGCGAGCCGCTAGTTGGTGGCGATAACCACAGGGGGCCTATAGTGGCGGTAACACCGCGCGGCCAGAAAAAGCCGGTGTGCCAATGCGTCAGGCCAAGAAATGGTAACTCGGGACGATCTTGACTCCGTTGTGTCGCACAGTCTGCTTGTCGAGTTCTGTGGTTGTTCCTCGCCGCTATCTTTCCTTACAAACTACTACAATCTTTCAGGAGCAATCCCTATGCCTCTAAGGGACGAAAAGAATGAATCATCAATTTGTACTTCTCCAGTCGAGGAAGCCGCTTGATTGAAGCCGATCGTTCGATATTTAATAACTCGGCCCCGAATCATTTCTTTGATGATGGCCTTCGCTTTTTCTCCCGTCGCAGCGGTGTAGGGAGACATGATCTTTGCGACATTACCCATTACCTGATTCTGTGTTTTCTGGATCATATCGGCCATTTCCTGATTTGATGCCATACCTGTGGGTGCCGGTGGCATACTTGGGGATAGATATACGGGGGTTTCCTCCGGCGTAATTGTCCAACTCGGATTTTCATCCACACGAATTTGAACTGTTCCTGTGGGAATGCGATAACCACCGCCGGAACGGATGCCAACATAAAGTTCTCCGTCCTGTACGCCAACAAATGGGTAGTACCGCAATGACTGCGTTATAACCATACTATTTGATCGCACCATGCCAACGGTGACCATCTTTGTGACTTTATCGCTGAACTCGTCTTTACCGACAAGCGGACTCCAAATACGCCCCGGTGAAATCTGACCTGGCGTTTGGCACCCCACGAGGAACATCGCAAACGCCACTCCAATCAAAGCTCTTGCTTTCATCACCATTACGGCTCCTGTCGTTAATTCTGGTTGTCTTAGAAAGGCGATAGCTGTGTTCCGCTATCACCCACAGTGCCCATAGGCTACATAAAAACCAAGCGTTGGTCCATGCTATGGGCGTGGCGTCAGGTAGGTGCTTGAGAGCGGGGGCGCTCGTAGCTACTTGGGCGGGGTTGAGCGCGGACAGCTGAATATCGTCAAGCTGGCGGAGACACTACAGGCGCCTGTCGGGGAACTGTTCCCGCCGCCAGATCGCTAAGAGAGCTAGCCTTCCAGACCACACCCCATGAGCCCGCCAACTGGCGGGCTTTATTTTTCCCATTTTGGGAGGTTGACAATCCGCGATGAATAGTTCATGATTCTCCCAACTTGGGAGTTTTTATGCGCCTAATTGGACGAGAAAAACTCTGCTGTCTCAGCAACGCCGAAGAGCGGGTGAAGAAATGGGTTCAAAGCTGGACAGCAGAAGTGGCAAATGCAAATTGGAAGCACCCTGCGGAGTTGGGGGCTCAGTTTCCGAACGTGAAACAGATGGAGGACGGGCGGTTCCTGTTCCCCGTCAATGGGTGCGCTCGGGCAATTTCTCTGCTGATCGCGTTTCCGCAAGGAATAGCGCTCATCACGGCACTTGAAGAAACAAATGGTTCCTATGGAAGCTAAAGTAATCAGAACCGAGGAGCAGTATCACCGCTACCTCGAAGAAGTACAGTCCTTGATGGCCCTCGGAGGAGCGCTAGACGCAAATCAATGTGATCGTCTGGAATTATTGACGGTGCTGCTTGAGGCTTATGAAAACACGAAATTCCCGGTAGAGGCACCGGACCCTATTGATGCCATTCTTTTTCGGATGGAAGAGAAAGGCCTAAAGCGCGCCGATTTGGTTCCCTACTTCGGCACGAGCAGTCGCGTTTCTGAGGTGCTTGGTCGGAAGCGTCCTTTGACCGTCCAGATGATTCGCGCCCTATCTCTTGGTTTAGGGCTGTCTGCGGATACGCTGATCGGGTTGGCAACCATGGAATCAACCGAACGAAAAGGTGAAATTGACTGGTCCAAGTTCCCTATCAGGGAGATGGCAAAAAGAGGTTGGTTAGAGAGCTTGGCTACAAAATCGAAGACCGCAGTGGAGGATGTGGTCAAGAGCTTCATCGCTGACGCAGGCCTCCAATTTGGGGCTGCATCATTTCGAAGAACTCTGGCAGGGGAAGCCAACTCGCCTACAACCCAGTATGCCTTGTACGCATGGCTTGCTCGTGTCATTCAAAAGGCCCGAGCTAAAAAATCAACCCTTGGAGTCTTCGATAAATCTATTCTTTCCGCAGGATTTCTTCGTGAGCTTGCACAATTAAGCTGGTCTGATCGCGGACCACTTTTGGCGGTCGAGTATCTTGAGAAACATGGCATTGCCGTTGTGATAGAGCCGCATCTCAAGGGAACGCTGTTGGATGGCGCAGCGTTGAACGACATTGATGGCACGCCAATTGTTGGAATCACCCTTAGACATGATCGCCTAGATAACTTCTGGTTCACGCTTCTCCATGAGGTTGCCCACTTATGGAAGCATGTAGGAACAGATGAAGCATTTCTAGATGATCTTGATACATCGTCAGAGGATCGGCGCGAGGCGGAAGCCAACCGTTTGGCGAAAGAAGCGTTTATCCCGAGGATGCTTTGGAAACGCAGTGATGCATTCATAGCGCCAAGCAAAGAATCAATCGACAAACTCTCCAGAGAACTCAAAATCCACCCATCGGTAATCGCGGGCAGGCTGAGGCGTGAAACTGGGAACTACCGAGTATTTGGCGACCTGATTGGACTAAATCAGGTTCGCTCTATGTTTTCCTTAACCAGTGGCGAAGTAGAGGTCTGAAATGGCTCCCAAATATCTCCCTATCCTCAAGGCCAAGCCAGGCGAATTGAAGGCCTTGGCGAACTCAAAGACCTCAGTTTCAGCGAAGGTTTTGCCTCTGTTCGATGTGGGGAGATTGAGCGAACGAACCAGACAAGCGAAGCGTTTCTCCGAAACGTCAGCAGTCACCTGCGCCTACTTGGACGAAGTTGCAGAGAGCATTGCCAAAGTCCGAAAGGGAAGCAGCGCCCTTGTAGATGCGTACCAGTGGCCTCCCAATTCGGCCACGGAAACAGGGGAACATGTCATTCCGTACATCTACGGGAAACTGGCTTCATTGGGCGTCAAGGCAATCCCGGTTATTGGATATGACCGGTGGGATAGTACGCAATACAGGGCGGCGATGATGCAGCTCGAGCTTTCCCCAGAAGACTACTATTGCCTACGGCTAGATAGCCATGCAATTGAAGATGCCGCAGAACCAGAGTTTTTCGAGGAGCAACTCACTACGATTCTTGACGACCTTCAAATTGATCCAAGCCGATGCGCCGTATTACTTGATTTTGGGGACATCAGCCACGCTTCCATTGAGGACATTCTTGACCAAGGCGCGCAGATCGTAGAGCAACTTGATTCCTTCGGGTTTGGGCGGATTGCCACCGCAGGTTGTTCCCTACCGCCAACTATCGACGGTGCGGTCAAGAAGCCGAATTCAACCGGCAAGGTTCTGCGGAAGGAAATGTTGTTGTGGCAAATGCTGCGAACTCAGTATCCACATATCAATTGGCTGTTTGGTGACTATGGAGTGCGTAGCCCGAATACCGGCGAAGACGTGGTGTCCCCACATACCAACGGAAAAATTAGGCACACCATCGATAAACACTTTTTTATCGTGCGCGGCCATTCGGTTCAGATCGGTGCTAAGGGAGGTCAAATGTATGACCTCGCCAAAAAGCTCGTTGAGTCCCAACACTATCTTGGCCCCGATTTCAGTTGGAGCGACTCCGAAATTCTTCAGTGCAGTTTGGGGAAAGGCAAGCCCGGTAATTCGACGACATGGATCGCTATCGACACCAATCACCATATTGCATACGCAGTCGCCGAAGTTATGGAGTTCGAGAAGTCGGTTACTGCTGCCAGCGCCGAAACCATTTAAGGGAAACTGAACATGGCAAAGAATACGAAACAAACGTCAAGCCGGGTCGCTTCATTAGCAGCCACAACCTTGTCGAACAATAATTCATCCCAAATTGCGAAGAGCCTTGCTGCATCCACGCTTTCTCAGCGAGGAAACATCCGTCAAACAGGTGCGGAAATGGAGAAAGTTGCCTCAAGGGTACTAACCAGCGAAAAATACTCTGCCACCACGAAGGAACTTGCTGCTTCTGTCCTTTCCCAAGCAAACAAGGAGCGCTAGCAGGCGCTAAGGGGACGGCATAGGCCACGATCACCACACTGCCGCCGCGGCACCGTTGGGCGGCCTGTAGTGGCGCGCCAGCCTGCGGGCAAGGAACAACAAACACGAAGTTATTCGGGCTTGCCCGCTAACCGATTGCTGCCCTTGTGGTTAGGTCGGCAACATCCGAAAGGCATAAGCGCAGCGTAATAAATCGCCTGCGGTTCTTCTCTTGAAGAAGCCCAAGATTTATGATCGAGCTTTTGGCTATGGCTCGTTCATGAAAATTGCGGAAACCGTTGTCCTGCTCAGTCGGGGCGCATTTGCACAGTCGGCGGAATGGAAGGCGATCCGCGACAAAATCCATGCAGCCATTGCGCAAGCTGAATGGCCTGTAGGTACAGGCTCCTTCACTATCCACCCCGAGAGTGGCAAGAAGTCCGGTCAGGGTAACGGCGTCGTGCCGATCAAGGCCAAGCCCATGAAAGTCCTCAAGGACGACGGCTGGGCGCTGGAGTTTCCTTGGGAAGTGGCTACCAAGACAGGGGTCACCGGAAAATCTCGAAAAGGCACAAGGCCGGGTGACATCGACGCTGCAAAGCAATTCGATCAGGGGCTTGTGGTTGTCGAATGGGAAACCGGCAACATCAGCTCATCCCATCGGGCCATCAACAAGATGGCGCTGGGCTTGGTGGCGAAGAAGTGCATTGCCGGGGTTCTGGTCGTGCCGAACATGAAGCTGGCGCAATACCTGACCGACCGAATCGGCAACATTGAAGAGATCCGGCCCTATATCCCGCTGTGGGAAAACCTCAGCGTGACGGAAGGTGTCTTGGAGCTTGTGGTCATCGAGCAGGACGGAGAGAGCACCGACAGCCCGAAGATTCCGAAGGGCAAGGATGGCCGTGCAGCGGAAGGCATGCTGGCCGCCCTCATCCAGAAAAGTTAGTCCTCAACGTGGTCGGTGTTGTTGTGATGGGCAATGTCGTCGTCCAGCAGCCGCTCTTTGATCTGCTGGGCGAAGTCGAGTTCGATGCCGATCCAGAAGCGGTCTTTCTTCTCGCACACTGCAAACGTAGTCCCTGACCCGCCAAACGGGTCAAGCACGGTTTCGCCTTCCACGGTACTCATCTCAACCACACGATCAAGCAGCTTGGTCGAAAGCGCGTTTGCAGAGCGATCCTTTGACTTGAACTTCCAGTGCCGCACTGGCGGAATGTCTGTCCAGACATCCTTGAGATTGACTCCCAGCGGGTTCATGGCGTGCCGATGACCGCCGTAGTCCTTGATTTCGCCGCCGCAGTGTCTGCATACCTCTATCGGCGTGCGTATCTTGCGGAAGGTCTTCGGCTTGCCCTTGCTGAAGTACAGCAAGGAATAGTGACTCGGATACAACCGCCCAGCGATGGGCATTGTGGAATTCACCGAAACCGTGATGTCGTGACGGAAGGTTAGCCCTTTCTCCATCAGGTAAGCGCCAAGGACGATGTTCCAGCGCGGCAGGTTGTAGAGGAACAGGGAGCCTCCCGGCTTCAGTACCCGGATGCACTCGTCTAACCACGCCTTGCACCATTCGACATACTTGTGTTCAGGAAGGTTGTCCTTGGCCTTGGCTCCGTACTTCTTGTCCAGGTTGAAGGGCGGGTCAGCAAATACGGTGTCAATCGAACCCGCCTTGATGTGGGGCAGTACCGCTAGGCAGTCACCGTCAAACAGTGCGCCATGCGCCGATTGAAAGAACGGCTCGTGAGCGGCATCTAGGTAGGCCGTCAGGTTGAACGGGGCGAGCTTGTCCTTGATTCGCTTGTTCTTGGCAGCGATCTTGACTGTCTCTTGTTCAGGAAATAAGTCCAGCACCTCTCGCATTACTAACTCGCTCATTCATGTCTATCACCTGCCACATGGGCCGCTCTAGCTATGTTACTGGCCTTGCCGAGCTGGGCCTAGGCGGCGGCTGCATGAATCTGCCGATACCCCGCGATCAGTTACGGTGTGCTTACGGGGTACAAATTCGCCACCAAGAAGAAAGCTCCGACTAGTGGAACTTTTCATCACTTTTTACAAGCTCTCTGCGCGCCCATTGAACTACGATAAGTACTTGTTTTTATTGGCGGAGGCGGTGAGATTCGAACTCACGAACGGTTGCCCGTTGCCGGTTTTCAAGACCGGTGCAATCGACCACTCTGCCACGCCTCCCCACATGCCATCGCCACGGCGGGCCGGATGATAGCACGTTACATACTGTTACTCCCCCTCCTTGCAACTCGGGGGTGGCTTCGGTAGTCTTACACACGGCTTAGCCTTAATTTGAGGAGGATTCGATGCAAACGCAATTTCCGATGACAAATCAGGCAACGCAGGCGAGTGCGCTGCAGCAGAACAGGGTGTTGCGGAATACGTACTTGTTACTCGCGTTCTCCATGCTGCCCACCGTCGCTGGCGCCGTGTTGGGCGTCAACCTGGGGTTCACGCTCTTCGCGGGCAGCCCGATGGTTTCCTTCGTGGTGTTTCTCGGCATTGCCTTCGGTTTCATGTGGGGCATCGAGCGCACCAAGAACTCCGGGATGGGCGTCGTGCTCCTGCTCGCCTTCACGTTTTTCATGGGGCTGATGCTTTCGCGCATCCTGCAGGTGGCGCTCGGATTCTCCAACGGCGCCTCGCTGATCGCCACGGCCGCCGGCGGAACGGGCGCGATCTTCTTTACGCTGGCCGGCATCGCCACCGTGACGAAGAAGGATTTCAGCTTCATGGGCAAGTTCCTGTTCGTGGGGCTGGTGGTGATCCTGCTGGCGTCGCTGGCGAACATCTTCTTCCAGATCCCCGCGCTGTCGCTGACGGTCTCGACGGTGGCGGTCCTGCTGTTCTCGGGGTACATCCTGTTCGACATCAGCCGGATCGTGAATGGCGGCGAGGATAATTACATCACGGCGACGCTGGCGGTCTATCTGGACATCTACAACCTCTTCGTGCATCTGCTGAACCTGCTGATGGCGTTTTCCGGAGACAGGGACTGATCCGGCAAATCTGCGACGCAACACGGCGGGCAGCTTCGGCTGCCCGTTTTTTTTCAGCCCTCATGGGAACACCGTTTGCCGGGCAATCAGGTGTCGCTAAACGACCGACCTGAAGGAGAAACCCATGCATGCCCGACAAATGATCAGTACCCACCCCCACACTCACAGCAATACAAACGACGTTCTGATTCGCTGCATCGAAGCCTGCTTCGATTGCGAGCAATCCTGCATCGCCTGCGCCGATGCCTGCCTGGGCGAGGAGATGGTCGAGCAGCTGACCCGGTGCATCCGACTGAATCTGGACTGCGCCGACGTTTGCCGGACGGCGGGTTCGCTGGCCACGCGCCGCACCGGCAGCAACGGAACGACGCTGCGCGCAGTGCTGGAGGCGTGCGGCCTGGCTTGTCGCGCCTGTGGCGATGAATGTGACAGGCACGCACAACGGCATCAACACTGCGCAGTCTGTGCCCAGGCATGCCGAGAGTGCGGACGGCTCTGCCAGGAAGCGGCTCAATCGATCGAGGCATTATCCTCATAGCGCCTCGCAACCCCAGCAGGGAGGCGATTTTTATGTTCCGGATACAAAACCGGATGCACCACAACATCAAGCCGCCGCACAAAAGAAAATCCCGCGCAACCTATTGATTGCGCGGGATTTGTCTGGGGATGTACCGGCTTCGAATTATTCCATGTATTCCTTGTTTTTCAAGGAATACATGGAATTAGGAAAAATCGTATACCGACAAATGTACCGCCAAACAGGTTTTTTCGGTAGATAGCCTCGACCGATTCATCCGCTCAGAACAACGCAGTCGGATTAGTTTCCCGCCTCATGGAGCACGGCGCCAGACGTCGCGCTTTCCGGTGCTGCGGGCGGGGATGTGCGCACAGGAGCAGCGCCAGGAAGCCACTATCCCGAAAACGCCGGCCGCGTTGGTGCAAGCGTAACTGCAGGAACTTGCCGCGCAGTGCCCGCGCGACCAGATCCAGGTTACTGACGTTGACGGCGAGTCCATACGTCTGCAGTAGCGTGGCGTCGCGCGGCCATCAACAGCGCGTGCCGAAAGACTTCAAGAACAACAACGCCCCAGTCCGAGGACTGGGGCTTGTCTCTGCCTCGAACACATGAAACTGGCTTGGAGAACCGTGTGTTCAGCAAAGTGTCGCGGTTGCTTTGCAAACGGCAGGACTCACGACTAAGCCGCCTTCCCATGCGATGACGTGGGAATCTTACGGTTTAACCCCCCGGATCACAGCGAACGCTTTGGGCTGCGCGACCGCAATGTCGGCCCGAAGGTGCGCCAGGAAGGCGTATTCCATAGTGCTTGAGAACAACTCCCGAAGAACTTCGATCCGGAGCTGAGTCCGCACGCCGATCAGTAGCTGAGAGAAGTCGCCCAAGATGACGGAGCTTGCGTTATGCGCAGTGCCCTGGCTTTGGTTGATGGGCACCTGGGTAGTCACGAGCCGGGGAATCCTGCTGACAGCTTCCGGCGCGTTCAGCGGCTGCCCCGTGCTGTCGGTCAGCCCGTTGAGAACGCGACTCGTCCGGGGGGCCATAACCCACGCGGTCGGGGCGCTGGCATTCGCGTTCTCCACCTCGAAAAGTGCGTCCAGCATCGGTGCGTAGTTGGTAATGGCCGCGCCATTCTCGCCCATGCTCACGCCCAAGATTCCGGCCGTATTGCAGAGTCCCCGCGGCTCCGGTGCTTCACCAGAACCGAACAGCGCGACACGATCCAGTTCGCCGGCCATTGCACCAGCAAACGCCGTCATGAGGGCAGTGTCGATGTTAAGCGAGTCTTCGAGCAATTCGCGGGAAATCTTCACCATGCACGCGAGGCTTCTGGCAATAAACGTCACGGCACCAAAGGTGGGGCTGGATTCCGCGACCGCACCGAGCTCAAGTCGCCATCCTGCCTGCGGATCGCTATCAAGGCGAGCAATGGTCGTTTTCTCGGTCTCCAGCGGAACGGTGATTGCCCCTGCCTGGATCGCTACCGTCTTCGCCCGCATGGCATCGATCAGCTGAGCCATCAGGACACGGGGAACGGTATAGCCGCCGGCACTGTCGGTGCCTTCGACCAGGGCGTCGCGGATTTCCTGGCGGTTCGTTCCGGCAACCATTGCCTTGACGTACTCGCCAAAGCCGATGTTTTGCTCGTGCCGTCCGCTGATGGTGTCGGCAAACCTATCATTCCTAGCGAGCGGCCGGACGGCCTGGCCGTTGTTCTTCCAGGACGCGGACGGTAACCCGAAGATTGCGGCATGCTCTTCGCCGATGTCCAGCAGATTAATCTTGTGGTCGGTGAGATCGACCAGCACGCCCAACATTTCGATTGCTTTTACCGACTCATCGTAACGAGCCTTTGCTTTTGGGTCGATCGGCCCCTTGGCGTCTGCGATGGCAAGGGCCTTGTCCCGGTGTCCGTTGATCACCCGGCGGAGGTCGTTACGATACGCGACGAGTTTGCTCCGGTTCTTGTCATCAACTTCCAAACTAAGGCCATTCTTTGACAGTTCGGCGAGTATCTCGATACTGTGGTCGTCGCGGTACTGGCGCAGCTCTTGAAGGTTTGAAGCCATTTTATTTCTCCTAAAACCGGCTTGAGCGCAAAACAAAGCGGGCGCGCCCAAGCTCTGTTGATTTAACAAACAGTGCTTGAAAGCGCGCCCGCCTCGTGGAAGCTTGCCGACTTTCGGACCTCACTATCACCCGACTCGTGGAACCGGGCGACGTGTTGATGACGTGATTCTATAGGCTGGAGCATTAGTATGCAATAAGTTGAAATAGCGTCCATTGGTCTACTACCCCCCCTCCCATTACCCCCGCATAAGAAAAAAAGACTTGACGGTCGGTCCTTGGTCGGGACGTGTTGGAGATTTGCACCGCCCCCTATCCATTTCGCGGGTGAGAGAACAAAATGGAGCGGCCGGTCAGAAAGGCGAAAGCACTGAACTTTTCCACCGCTCCACACCTTCATACCTATCCCGTGACAGTGACAAAAGTGACAATAGTCTGTAAGCTTTGCCACCAGGGCGATACAGCCGAGTGATCTGCAAAATTGCGATGTGACAAAAGTCTGGCCGTTGGCCGGAGCCCCCCTTTTGTCACACGGGGTTTTCTGTTGTCACATGGCTGGAAGCCTTGCCGCTCAAGGCGTTGAAACCTTTTGTCACTTCTGTCACTGTCACCGGATGGAAATGTATGTATTTGAAAGAAAAGAAAAAGGTTATTTTTTGTGTCTACTGACAAATGGCTTTTAGTGACAGAAGTCATGCCGCCACCTTCATGGTGTAGAGCTTTGGATTGACCAGGTAGAAGGCAGAGGCCCGTCCTCCGGTCGCCGACTTCTTTTCGCCGCTGATGATGTAGTTGTCGCGCAGCACGGCGAGCGCACGCTCGAGGCGTTCCACCTTGGAGAAGCGCCCGTGCATCGCTCGCTGCGCGTCGCGCCGCGTGAACTCGCTGCGCTCGCCCGTCCTGATCCAGCGCAGCACGGCCAGCGCGTCGGCGTCTGTGTCATCCGCGCCGAGCATGGCGAACGCCGCTTCGGCGTGAGGAATCAGCAGCCGGCACAGGGTCAGCGCCCGTTCCATGGATTCACGCTGCACGACGGCCACCTCCAGGCCACCGGCGGCCAGTGCGAACAACGCCGCCAGGCGCGCCGCATGTCCGGGCAGTTTCGATGTCCAGTCGGTGATTGCTTCAAAACGCCCGCCCTCGCCCTGGTCCTTCTCCATGGTTTCGGAGAATTCAAGCCATTGTTCGAGGGCATCCGGCGCAAGGGTCAGTACACGCGGTTCGCGGCCACGTTCTTCGTAGCCCTGGAGTAGATCCATGACGGCCTGGTGATACCCTTCCGCGACCGCGCGCGGCACCGGCACACGCTGACGCACGTCGCGCGTGCCGATGTTGGACTTGGGTATCGCGTAGAGATACCGCGCCAGGACGCCGGTCGCCCGTAAGCGCCGGCCAGCCGCCAGTTCGGCGAAACTCTCCGGTTGCACGATCAGGCCCATGCTCAGGGTCGGGCGATCAAGATGCGCCTCGCGGCCCTGGCGGTCGACCCGGATCGCCGAGCCGGCATGCCCTTTCAGCACGGCGTCCAGGCTGGCGATACCGCCGCGCAGGCCGCCGCTCAGGTTGAGGAAGGTATCGCTTTCGTCGGACAGGATTCCCAGCTTGCCGTCCTGCTCGGCGAGAAGGCCTTCCGTACGTTCGGGCGTGGCGTTCGTGGTGAAGATGCGCGGCGCCTTCATCTCGTCGGGCATGCCTTCCCGTTCGCGCTTGATTTCGTCCTGAATCGCCTCGCGCCGCTGCACGTCATCTTCGCGGGCAGCGTCCTGCTTCAAGCGCTCAATGCGCTTCGTGGCAACCTCCCGCGCCGCGAAGCGCCGGGCGATTTCCGGGCGGGCACGGTCGCCGGCCAATTTCTCCCAGCGCTGCAACGGCGCCACGCCGGCATTGAAGACGGCGGTCTTGCGTCCGCCCACGGGATAGCAGGTGCATGTCCAGATCGGCAGCGGCTCCCGGTAATCATCGCCGAACGGTGCGATTTCGTAGCGCCCCTGCAGGACGGTAGCCAGGATCGAGACGGTGAACATCGTGGCCAAGGCCGGCGGCGTCTGGGTACTGGCCGCCACGGCGTCCGCATGCTCGGCGAAGATGCCGGGCAGAATGCTCGCCTCGATTTCGGGCGTCCGGCGGGCGCCCGGCAGGATCGGATCGCCCCAGATGTCCGCCACGGGCACCGCCACCGGCCTAGCTGTGTCGATGGTTCGCTTTACGGCCGTCCTGCCTTCGACTTGGGCCAGGTCGTTGAAATCGGTCAGGCCGGTCATGGTTCCATCCCTGCAAACGTCGGCACCGCCAGGAAGCCGCGTACGGCCCGCGCGGCCGCCTCGGCATGGCGGACACCAGGATTGCCCGACGTGCCGGCGTCGTTGTCGGCGCAGAGGGTGAGGCGCAGCTGCGGGAACTTGCCGCGCAGCGCCCGCGCGACCGGCTCCAGGTTGCCAGCGTCGAAGGCGCAGGCGGTGGCGTAGCCCGTGGCTTCGTAGATTGAGGCGGCCGTGGCGTAGCCTTCGCAGATGCACAGCGCGCCGTCCGGGTGCCCGATACCGTAGTAACAGCCACGTTTCCGGCCGCCGGTCAGGAAGCGTTTCCCGCCGTCGGGCAGGATGAACTGCAGGCTGTGCAGCGCGCCGGCGACGTCGCGCAAGGGAATGACCAGGGATTCGCCCAGCAGGCGCACGCCGTAGGCCTGTACGCGCTTCCGGGCAAGGTAGGGATGCTGGTTGCTGGCCGGCCGCGCCTGGTGCCACAGACGGGCGGCACGGGCCGCGGCATCGGCCTGGACCTTTGCCAGTTCGGCATCGCGGGCGCGCTTCGCCGTGGCCAAGCGTGCCGCCAGTGCGGCCCGCTCAGCCGGGCTGAGCGTGTCCGGCTGGTGGGCAGTCCAGGTGACGGATTGCCCGGTCTTCCAGGAGCCGAACGCCCCGAAGGGCTGGCCGTCCAGGTGCAGGACGTACCAGCCGTTCAGGGAGCCGGCCTTGTCGCCGTCGACGCGGTAGCGGTGGAGAACGCCGTCGCCGACGACGGCCGGCTTGAGCATGGCCAAGCCGGCATCGGCGAGAGCGTCCAGGAAGCTGGCGGCGGGGTCAATGGCCATGCGTTGCATTGCCCTTGAAGTAGGCTTCCACGGTCGCCAGCATGCCCTCCTTGGCCACGCCACCACTCTGGTATAGATAGGAGCACCGGCCGCACAGATGGAACTGGCAGACGATGGGCACCAGCGCAGCCGCCGGGTACAACCGGATAATTGCGCGGCGCTTGCGCAAGTCATTGAACGGCTTGCCGCAGCTCGCGCATTCCCGGTTCGGCCGGCCGATCCGCACCTCGTGCTTGACCTCGGAGAAGACCGGCAGCAGCTCGCCGATCGTCATGCCGGCAGGGATGCCGACGATGTTGTGTTGCGGCCGGTTCATGTCTTGGCCTCCGTTGGACGCGCGTCGCCCAAGCCCATAATGCTCTTGGCACTCTGACTTAATGCGACATCTCCATTCAACCGGCCGACATCCACCTCGAATTGCACCGCCGCCGACATCGTTTGAACCAACAGTGAGAGGCCCGGCCGAATACCTTCAAATACGTCTCTGCACATCAAGTAATGCAGTATTTCGAAACCATCGTTGAGCTTTTCGCAGGTTTCAACCGCTGAACCGCCGATGAACGGATTGAAGTAACTAATGCCGGAACATTCGGCCAACTCCAGCGCGCTTTCGTAACGGATTTCCGAAGCGGATTTCATGCGACACCCCCGTTCAGCGCATCACACGCCTTTTCCAGCGCCACGTCGTAATCGTTATCCGCCATAGCCACAAGGTAATGCGCATGCGCGAGTAGGGTAGGAAGCGTTCCATTGTGCAGTTTCAGCCCATGCGCGAATCCCCCGCCCGTTTTGATGTCGTGGCTTGGGTGGGTATCGTGATGCTCGGGCGCACGCTCCAAGGCGCAAAGCACTCTCGCGGCATCGATAATTGCCAAGGCCGC
Organism: Propionivibrio sp.; assembly: GCF_047602565.1. Lineage (GTDB taxonomy): Bacteria > Pseudomonadota > Gammaproteobacteria > Burkholderiales > Rhodocyclaceae > Propionivibrio. The sequence continues at coordinate 4,287,490 of NZ_JASGGX010000001.1, read as the reverse complement.
TTGGAGTTGCCCGTCAGCGACCGATTCTAGGTTTTCAATTTCGGTGATGATGGTCGAGGCAGTCATACGGCACCGCCTTCCAACGCGCTGCTGAGCACCGAATCAATGACCTCTTTTGCCAACTCCGTCAGCCGCCGTGCCGCGAAAATCGGACATCCGTCACCGCCAGTCGCTTCAAGAGCCTCTGCAAGGAAAGTACTGGCCATTGCCAGAGCGTCCTCGACCGGCACGCCAGAATTGACGGAGAAGAGCAGGTTTTGCTCGGGATTGCAGGAAAGAAAATCTTTGCGGACGGTAACGCCCTGGAGAGAACTAGCAGCCATGATGGCCTCCTGATGTTTCGAGATTGAGAACCACCCGAAAAGGGTGGGGGTGCTCTCAACGCACATCAGCGCGTCCGGGGCCTTGCGGATACCCGACACCCCCAAAGACCGGGTAAGACGTGCGCGTGCACGGCTCACGGAATGAGGGGCGTAAAAAAACCGGCTTCGCAGCAAAGGTGCCGGGGTGCTGCTGATGTTTTTGAGAGAACCCACAGTATCAGGCCAGCGAGCCGGGCGGGTCAAGGGAATCATCGTCTTGCCACCCTTTGCATGCTGGCTGCTACCCACCCCATGGGGATGGATATCACGCCGGGAACGCCGCGATAGGCCTGAACTTCAAGATCACCCGATGCGTGTACCACCAAATACCAACGATGCCCTAGCCACGTCATTTCCTTCGGGTTCGTACCAGGGTGCGTCAGGCGGTGCGCGATAGCCGCGTACAGCAAAGCCAAAGCCGCATCATCCAATGCTAAGGCGCGTCTCTCGGAAGTCCAAGCTGGGAGGATAACCACGTTGGCGGGACGATTTGAGGGATCGACCCTCCACCTGGCCGAACGCTCAGCCTCGCCACAGGCGGACAGCGCATCGCGCAGCAAGCGGCGCTGCGCTGGTGTCAGTTTGCTTGGTGTTCGATTCCGCTTCGGCGTATCAACAGTTCTCCCCGCCATCACGCCGGCCCCTGGCAGTTGTCCAGGGACGCAAGTACCTTCCGGATACCACCCACACGCCAACGAGTCTGTTGGGGTGATACTCGGATCGGCGACGGCAACATGCCGGATTTGACGCGCCGCCACACGGTGTTATCGCTGCAATCGAACAGCACCGCGACGAACCTGACGTCGATTAGCGCTTCATCCGGAAGGGAGTTAAATGCCACCAGGGTGGGCGGGATTTTCTTCGTTGCCATGCGTGCTCCTTTCATGATCCCCCTCATGCCGGGATGGCGTGGGGTGAGTGCATGGCGGCAGTGTCGCTAATCCGATTTTTTTAGTAATCCCGCAATTTTTCCTTTTTTCGTGGGAGTGGGGTTCATGCCAACCGCATTGGAATTCTTACCAAATAAAAGGATGTGAAGTTTCTTTTGTTCGTAGTAGTACCGCTCAGCCAACGTAGCGCCAAACCCGAGCGCTTTTCCAATTTCCTCAAACAACCCCTTGTCTATCGGCGTTTCCGGAGAAGTTTTACGCCTTGTTACGACAGATAACCAGACTGCTAAACGCCCTACCCGTGCCTTTCTCCGCGCGGCAAGATTCGTACCTTTTGGGTACGGTCGCCCAAATGCTTTGGGATCATCCCAACTACCGACCCTAGCCATATTTACATTGTCATAACGGCGATTAAACGCAAAAGCAAGCCAATCAGGGGCAACCAATCCGTGTGTTACACACTCCCGAATTGCCGCTAAAACGGCGAACCCATCTCCTTTATCAATTTCATCTTTCAGACGCACAACATTGCACGCACCACCGAACTGATAAAGTGGACCGACAGGAGAAGAACCATTCTTCCCAGAAGATTCCAATTTTTTCTGTTCTTCTTGTGCCTCCTCGAATGTCGCCGTCCAAGGATCAAACATTTCTACGCCACCTTTTCAATGGAAATGATATCCGCCCCCTGCCGCATCTTGTCGCACTCATCCGCCCACCAGGCCATCAGCTTACGCCGCTCCGCGAGAAAATCGCCGCGGTCATAGGCCAGGCGTACCGCGTCGCCATGTTTGTGTGCGAGTTGCACCTCGACGACTTCCGGCCGCCACAGACCGGAGCCGTGCGCGATGGTCGAGAACGAACTCCGGAAGCCGTGTGCGGTGTGTTCCGATGACGTGTTGTAGCCCATGCGCCGCAGTGCCTGACCGATAGTGTTCTCGCTCATCGGCCGACTGTGATCGCGCATCCCCGGAAAACAGTAGCGATTCTTTCCGGTCAGCGGCTGCAATTCCTTGAGGATCTCCATCACCTGATCGGATAACGGCACCAGGTGCGTGCGCCGTGCCTTCATCTTCCCCATGGGAATGCGGATCAGCCGTTCCTCGAAATCGATCTCCGCCCATTCGAGTTGACGAACCTCCCCTGGCCGCAGCCCGAACAAGGCGCTCAACTTGAAGGCACAGCAAGTGTGAAACAATCCCGAGTAGCCCCAGATCGCCCGCAGCAGCTTGCCGAACTCCTTCGGCTGGGTGATCGCCGGGAAATTCTTCTTGCCCTTCGGCGGGATCGCGCCGCGCAGATCTCCGGCGATGTTCCGCTCACAGCGCCCGGTCTGGATGCCAAAGCGGAACACCTGCCCGGCCAGCTCACGCAACCGGTGCGCCGTATCCATGCGGCCACAATCCTTGACGCGGCGGATGCAGGCCAGCAGCTCGGGGGCGGTCAGCTCGGCAATGGGACGTTCCCCGATCCAGGGAAAGGCGCTGCGCTCGAGGACGCGGATATTTCGCTTGGCTGTGCTCGCCGTCCAGCCCGGCGATAGCTCACGGTGCCATTCCCGCGCCACCGCCTCGAAGCTGACGGCCTCGCGGTACTCCTTGGTAATCTTGCCGACCTTGCGCCGCTCGCCGGGATCTATCCCCTCGCGAAGGGCCATGCGCGCCTCGTCGCGGGCCGCCCTGGCCTTTTCCAGGGAAACATCAGGGTAAGGCCCCAGGGCGAGCGTTTTGCGCTTTCCAGCGAAGCGGTAATCGAGTCGCCAATACCGTCCGCCTTTGGTATCGACCAGGAGATGCATCCCGTCGCCGTCGATCAGTTTGTAGGCTTTCTCGCCCGGCCTAGCCTGCTCCACCTGCTTGGATTTCAGCTTGTTGGTAGCCACAAATCCTCCGTATACCGACAAAAATACCAATGAAATATCGTGTACCGTCACGTATACCGACAAAACCTATGAATTGGGATGGTACGGGATGATGTTGGCTGAGGCAACAAAAAACCCCGAAAGCCTTGCGGCTTCGGGGTTTCTGGTGCCTCGTGGTGCTTGATGAGGCTAGGCTCTGGGGCGATGTACCGGGCTTGAACCGGTGACCCTCGGAATCACAATCCGATGCTCTACCAACTGAGCTAACACCGCCGTTGTTCTGGCGCGCCCGGCGAGACTCGAACTCACAACCCCCGGCTTAGAAGGCCGGTGCTCTATCCGGTTGAGCTACGGGCACGAGGCTCTGGGCTTTTCGGGGATTCGCATCCCGCCTGCAACGCTTTTGCTGCTCTTAAACTGGTCGGGGCGGTGGGATTCGAACTCACGACCCTCTGCTCCCAAAGCAGATGCGCTACCAGGCTGCGCTACGCCCCGAGAAAGCCGGCATTCTACCCATTGCGCCAAAGCAGGTCAATGAAGAAATTGGATTGACGGCATGCGGCGTAGATTCCCGTATCATTCCAGGCGCCGGCACCCGATTGCTTGCAGTATTGCCGTATTTCTGATATTTAATCGCCTCTTTGCGAAAACGTATGGATGGTTTCGAACATGCCTGAAGAATTGCTACCCAGACAGTTTGCCCCCTATGTCCCCAAGAAGGGCGAGGAATACATGAGCGACAGGCAACTGGCGCATTTCCGCAACATCCTCGAGACCCTCAAGGCGGAGTTGATGCGGGATATCGAACGGACGGTCCATACCATGCAGGATGAAGCGACGGTATTCGCCGACCCGAACGACCGCGCCAGCCAGGAGACCGATATCGCCATTGAGCTGCGCAACCGTGACCGCGAGCGCAAGCTGATCAAGAAGATCGAGGAAACCATCGCCCTGATCGACAGCGGCGATTACGGCTATTGCAGCGGGTGCGGAGTGGAAATCGGCATCAAACGGCTGGAAGCCCGGCCCACGGCGTCGCTGTGCATCGACTGCAAGACGCTGGAAGAGGTGCGCGAGAAACAGGTCGCCAAGTAAGCGGACACCTTCTCCGAGATCGCCGGCGCAACGCCGCCGGCCACCGCCAAACGAAAAAGGACGCCGCGGCGTCCTTTTTCGCTGGGTGACAACCGCTTACTGCTGCGGCGGGACGGCCTCAGCCGGGGCTGCCGGCGCGGCGGCGGCTTCGGCGGCGACGGCCTTCATCGACAGGCGGACGCGGCCTTTCTCGTCGGCTTCCAGCACCTTGACGCGCACCTTCTGCCCTTCCTTGAGGTAGTCGGCGACAGCATTGACGCGCTCGTTGGCGATCTGCGAGATGTGCAGCAGGCCGTCGCGTCCCGGCAGGATGCTGACGATGGCGCCGAAGTCGAGCAGCTTGAGCACCGTGCCGTCGTAGATCTTGCCGACTTCGACGTCGGCGGTGATCGCCTCGATGCGCGCCTTGGCCGCGTCGGCGGCCTGGGCATTGACCGAAGCGATGGTGATCGTGCCGTCTTCCTGGATGTCGATCGTCGTGCCGGTTTCCTCGGTGATGGCGCGGATCACGGCGCCGCCCTTGCCGATCACGTCGCGGATCTTTTCCGGATTGATCTTCATGGTGTAGAGGCGCGGCGCGTAGGTGGAGACTTCCTGGCGCGGTGCGGCGACGGCGGTCTGCATCTTGGACAGGATGTGCAGGCGCGCTTCCTTGGCCTGCGCCAGCGCCACCTGCATGATTTCCTTGGTGATGCCCTGGATCTTGATATCCATCTGCAGCGCGGTCACGCCGCTGTCGGTGCCGGCCACCTTGAAGTCCATGTCGCCGAGGTGGTCCTCGTCGCCGAGGATGTCGGTCAGCACGGCGAAGCGGTTGCCTTCCTTGATCAGGCCCATGGCGATACCGGCCACGTGCGCCTTGAGCGGCACGCCGGCGTCCATCAGCGCGAGCGTGGAGCCGCAGACCGAGGCCATCGAGCTCGAACCGTTCGATTCGGTGATTTCCGAAACCACGCGCATGGTGTAGGAGAATTCCTCCGTTTTCGGCAGGACGGCGATCATCGCGCGCTTGGCCAGGCGGCCGTGGCCGATTTCACGGCGCTTGGGGCTGCCGACGCGGCCGCATTCACCGGTGGCGTAGGGCGGGAAGTTGTAGTGCAGCATGAAGCGCTCGCGGTATTCGCCGGCCAGCGAGTCGATGATCTGCTCGTCGCGGCCGGTGCCCAGCGTGGCGACCACCAGCGCCTGGGTTTCGCCGCGCGTGAACAGCACCGAGCCGTGGGTGCGCGGCAGGACGCCGGTGCGGATCGAGATCGGGCGCACGGTGCGCGTGTCGCGCCCGTCGATGCGCGGTTCGCCGGCCAGGATGCGGCCGCGCACGATGCGCGATTCGACTTCGAACAGCAGGTTGCCGATGGTCGCGGCATCCGGCGCGTCCTCGCCGGCGGTCAGCGCTTCGATCGCCTTGGCGGAAATCTCGTTGAGGCGCTGCGTGCGCTTCTGCTTGCTGGTGATGCGGAAGGCTTCCTGCACGTCGGCTTCGACCAGGGCGTTGAGCTTGGCGACCAGTTCCTCGTTCTTGGCGGCGGGCGCCCAGTCCCATTCGGGCTTGCCGGCTTCCTCGACGAACTCGTTGATGGCGTTGACCACGGTCTGCATCTGCTCATGGCCGAACACCACGGCGCCGAGCATGACGTCTTCCGGCAGCACGTCGGCTTCCGATTCGACCATCAGCACCGCGCTCTGGGTGCCGGCGACGACCAGGTCGAGGCGGCTGTCCTTGAGCTGCGAGAGCGTCGGGTTGAGCACGTACTGGCCGTCCAGGTAGCCGACGCGCGCCGCACCGATCGGGCCGTTGAACGGGATGCCCGAGACGGCCAGGGCGGCCGAGGCGCCGATCAGCGCGGGGATGTCCGGATCGACTTCGGGGTTGAGCGAGACGACCATCGCCACAACCTGCACTTCGTTGTAGAAGCCGTCCGGAAACAGCGGGCGCAGCGGCCGGTCGATCAGGCGCGAGGTGAGCGTCTCCTTTTCCGAGGGGCGGCCTTCGCGCTTGAAGAAGCCTCCGGGGATGCGGCCCGCGGCGTAGGTCTTCTCGATGTAGTCGACGGTCAGCGGGAAGAAGTCCTGGCCCGGCCTGACGGTCTTGGAGCCGACCACGGACACCAGGACCACGGTGTCATCCATCGACACCATGACGGCGGCGTCGGCCTGGCGCGCGACCTCTCCGGTTTCCAGCGTCACCTGGTGCGCACCGTAGGTGAAAGTCTTCTTGGCGATCTTAAACATTAGTTACCTCTCAGTTGGTTCGTTGCGCATACCCACGACGCCGGCATGCGGTTGATCAATACGCCGTGTTGGCGAAACTGCAAAAAAGTGCAGCGGACAACCCGAAAGGGCTGTCCGCTGCGACGTGTTCAGGAAAAGGGAAGTCAACCAACCGCACGGCGGCTCGGCCGGCGAACTTACTTGCGCAGGCCGAGGCGCTGGATCAGCGAGCGGTACGAATCGACGTTCGTCCGCTTGAGGTAATCCAACAGCGTGCGGCGGCGGCTGACCATGCGCAGCAGGCCGCGGCGGGAGTGGTGATCCTTGACGTGCGCCTTGAAGTGCTCGGTCAGGTCGTTGATGCGGGCGGTCAGCAGCGCGATCTGGACTTCCGAGGAGCCGGTATCGCCGGCGGCGCGCTGGTATTCGCTCATGATCTGCGCTTTCTGCGCAACGGTAATCGCCATGTCAAACTCTCTTTCCTAGATGACGACGCCGCCCCGGTTTGATAGAGCAGGCGCCAGGTTGATGAAAACAAGCCTATCGCTTGGCGAAGCAAGGCGCGGATTATATCGCCGGGCCACCCCGGCGGCAAGCGCGCGATACTCCCCGCGCGCGGCCCGCCCGGCTCAGGAAGACGCCACCAGCCGGCGCGGATGCACGATCCCGGCGGGGTCGACCTCGCCCACCCCGAGCAATCGCCCCTGCGCATAGACGCGGCATTTTCCGCGGACGCCGCCCGCGACGGCCACCGGGTTGCCGTGCGCGAAGCGCCGGCTTTGCGCTTCGTCGAGCGCCACGTCCGGGAGGCCTTGCAGCAGCGCGTCGACCGGCAGCAGCCGGCGGCTCCGCTCGTCTTCCGGCCAGGCGCCGAGCGCGTCGAGCGTCACCGCCTGGGCGATTAAGACGCCGCCGACCGCCGTCCGGCGCAGCGCGGCGAGATGCGCGCCGCAGCCGAGCACGCGGCCGAGGTCCTCGGCGAGCGTGCGGATGTAGGTGCCTTTGCTGCAGGTCACGCGCAAGCGGCAGCCGTCGCCGGAACGATCCAGCAGCGCGAGTTCGCCAATCTTCACCTCGCGCGCCTCCCGCTCGACCGTCACGCCCTGGCGCGCCAGCTTGTAGAGCGGCTGTCCGTCGCGCTTCAACGCCGAGTACATCGGCGGCACCTGCGTGATGCGGCCACGAAACCTCGCCAGCGCCGCTTCCAGATCCTGCGGCGAGAAGTCGGGCGTGCGGCGCTCCAGCACCTCGCCCTCGGCGTCCCCGGTGTCGGTGGTCACGCCGAAGCGGACCTCCGCCTCGTAGGTCTTGTCGGCGTCGAGCAGGTCGGCGGAGAACTTGGTGGCCTCGCCGAAGCACAGCGGCAGCAGCCCGGTGGCCAACGGATCGAGCGTTCCCGTATGCCCGGCCTTGGCTGCGGAGAACAGCCGCCGGGCAGCCTGCAAGGCGGCGTTGGAGGTCATGCCCTGGGGCTTGTCGAGCAACAGGACGCCGTTGACGCGCCGCCAGGTGCGCTTGGGGCGGTTCGCGTCCAACTCAGTCTTCGGTCGAATCCGGCGAATCCGGCGCCTTGGAAATCGACACAGCCTGCTCGATCAGTTTCGACAGGTCCGCCCCGCGTTCGAGCGATTCGTCGAAGACGAAGTGCAATTGCGGCGTGTTGTGAATGGTGATGCGCCGCCCAAGCTCGCGGCGCAGGAAGCCGGCCGCCTTCTGCAGGCCGGCCAGCACGGAATCGAGATGTTCCCGGCCGGACATGCTGCTGAAGAACACCTTGGCATGGGCGTAGTCGGCCGAGACCTCGACGCCGGTGATGCTGATCATGCCGACGCGCGGGTCCTTCAGCTCGGTGCGGATCAGCTCCGCCAGTTCCCGGCGGATCTGTTCGCTGATCCGGTCGCGGCGCGAAAAGCCCTTGCTGGCGGTCACGGGCGATTCCCTAGAGCGTCCGGGCGACTTCGGTCAGGTCATAGACCTCGAGCTGGTCGCCTTCCTCGTAGTTGCTGTAGTTCTTCAGCGACAGGCCGCATTCGAAGCCGGCGCGCACTTCCTTGACGTCGTCCTTGAAGCGCTTGAGCGATTCGAGTTCGCCGTCCCACAGCACCACGTTGTTGCGCAGCAGCCGTGCGCGCGAACTGCGCTTGACGATGCCTTCGAGCACGTAGCAGCCGGCGATGGTGCCGATCTTGGAGGCGCGGAACACCTGGCGGATTTCGACCAGGCCGGTGATTTCCTCGCGCTTCTCGGGCGCCAGCATGCCGGACAGCGCCGCCTTCACCTCGTCGACCGCGTCGTAGATGATGTTGTAGTAGCGGATGTCGACGCCCACGGCCTCGGCCGTCTTGCGCGCGCCGGCGTCGGCGCGGGTGTTGAAGCCGATGATCACGGCCTTGGAGGCCTGTGCCAGATGCACGTCGGATTCGCTGATCGCGCCGACCGCGGCATGGATCACGTCGACCTTGACTTCGTCGGTCGACAGCTTCTGCAGCGACTGGACCAGCGCCTCCTGCGAACCCTGCACGTCGGCCTTGATGATCAGCGCCAGCGTCTTGGTTTCGGCCTCGCCCATCTGCTCCAGGATGTTTTCGAGGTTGGCCGCCTGCTTGGTGGCCAGCTTCACGTCGCGGAACTTGCCCTGGCGGAAGAGCGCGATTTCGCGCGCCTTGCGCTCGTCCCCGAGGACCATCGCGTCCTGGCCGGCGGTGGGCACGTCCGACAGGCCGAGGATTTCGACCGGAATCGACGGGCCGGCTTCCCTGATCGACTTGCCGTTCTCGTCGAGCATGGCGCGGATGCGCCCGAACACCTGACCGGTGAGCAGCACGTCGCCCTGGTGCAGGGTGCCGGACTGGACCAGCATGGTGGCCACGGGGCCGCGCCCCTTGTCCAGCCGCGCTTCGATGATCAGGCCCTTGGCCGGCGTCTCGCGCGGCGACGTCAGTTCGAGCACTTCGGCCTGCAGCAGCACGTTTTCCAGCAGCTCGTCGATGCCCGCGCCGGTCTTGGCCGAGACGTTGATGAACGGCGAATCGCCGCCGTACTCTTCCGGCACGACCGATTCGGCGACCAGTTCCTGCTTGACGCGGTCCGGGTTGGCTTCGGGCTTGTCGATCTTGTTCACCGCCACCACGATCGGCACGCCGGCCGCCTTGGCGTGGTGGATGGCCTCGCGCGTCTGCGGCATGACGCCGTCGTCGGCGGCCACCACCAGGATGACGATGTCGGTGGCCTTGGCGCCGCGCGCGCGCATCGCGGTGAACGCTTCGTGGCCCGGCGTGTCGAGGAAGGTCACCATGCCGCGCGCGGTTTCCACGTGGTAGGCGCCGATGTGCTGGGTGATACCGCCCGCTTCGCCGGACGCCACGCGGGTGCGGCGGATGTAGTCGAGCAGCGAGGTCTTGCCGTGGTCGACGTGGCCCATGACGGTGACCACCGGCGCGCGCGGCAGCTGCGGCGCGTCCTTGTGTTCGGTGTCCTCCAGGAAGACGTCCGGATCGTCGAGCTTGGCGGCGAAGGCGCGGTGCCCCATTTCCTCGACCACGATCATCGCGGTTTCCTGGTCGAGCACCTGGTTGATGGTGACCATCGAGCCCATTTTCATCAGGGTCTTGATCACCTCGGTGGCCTTGACGGCCATCTTGTGGGCCAGATCGGAAACGGAGATGGTCTCCGGCACCTGCACGTCGCGCACGACGGCCTCGGTCGGCGCCTGGAAGGCGTGCGCCTGCTCGGCGTCGCCGCTGTTGCGGCTGCGCTTGCCATGCTTGCCGTCGCGCCATTCGCTGGTGGCCGGCGAGCCGCGCGTCTTGAGCCCCTGGCGCTTGCCGCCCTCCTCGCTCTTCCAAGGCCCCTTCTTCTCGCCGCTCTTTTTCTCCGTGGTGCCCGGCTTGCTGTCAGAACGACGGACGGTCTTGTCCTGTTTCTCGCCCTTCTCCTCCGGCTTGCCGCTCGCCGTCCGGGCCGCCGCCTGCTTGGCGGCCTCGGCGGCGCGCGCGGCGACCGCCTTCTCCTCGGCTTCCTTCTTCAGACGCACCAGATCGGCGGCGCGCTGCTGCTTTTCGAGGAATTCGGCTTCCTGCCGGGCGCGCAGTTCCGCGTTGCGGCGCTCTTCCTCGGCGCGCAGGCGCTGCTGCTCCTCGCCGATGATCGACGCCCGCGTCACGACTTTCTTGGCCGTCGACTTGGGCGCGTGCTCCTTGGCCGCCGGCGTTTCCTTATGGCGCGCCGGATGCCTGGGTTTGGCTTCCGCGACGGCTTTCGGCGCCGCCGCCTCGGGCTCGGCCGGCGGCGCGGTGACTTCGACTTCGGCGACCGCGGCGACCGGGTCCGCCGCCACCGGCTCGGGCGCGGGAGCGGGCTCCACGACGGGCGCGACGACGCTTTCCACCGGCGCGGCGACGGGTTCCGCTTCCTGCTGGACGACCGGCTCGGGCTTCGCCTCGGGGATGGGCTCCGGCGCGGGTGCGGGGGCCGCGGCCGCCTTCGCGGCGAGCGCCTCGGCGCGCAGTTCGGCCGGGTCGCGCTTGACAAGGACGCGCTTCTTGCGCACTTCCACCTGGACGGTACGCGATTTGCCGTGCGAATCCTGGGCGCGGATTTCGGAAGTCTCCCTGCGCATCAGGGTGATCTTGGTCTTGGATTCGGCTCCGCCATGCGCGCGGCGCAGGTAGTCGAGCAGCTTGGCCTTGTCCTGCTCCGTCAGCAGATCGTCCGCCTTGCTTTTGACGACGCCGGCCATCTGCAGCTGCTCCAGCAGCGCGGTGGCCGGCATTTTCAGGTCTGTCGCGAATTGGGCAACGCTCGTTTGCGCCATGGGAATCCTCTTCTCTGCTTGCAGATACGCTTCTTTATTCAAACCAATGCGCGCGCGCCGTGGTGATCAGCTGCTTGGCGCGCTCGGCGTCGATGCCGGTCATTTCGGTGAGCTCGTCGATCGCCAGGTCGGCCAGGTCGTCGCGGGTCTTGACGCCGCTGGCCGCCAGCTTGGCGGCCAGCGGCTTGTCCATGCCGTCCAGGCCCAGCATGTCCTCGGCCACGTCGCCGAGCTGCTCCTCGGCGACGATCGCCTCGGTCAGCAGCACGTTGCGGGCGCGTTCGCGCAGTTCCTGCACGGTGGTCTCGTCGAACGCCTCGATCTCGAGCATTTCGTGCAGCGGCACGTAGGCGACTTCTTCGAGCGACGAGAAACCTTCGTTGATCAGGATGTTGGCCACGTCCTCGTCGACGTCGAGCTTTTCCATGAACAGGACCCGGATGGCCGCCGATTCGGCCTCGAAGCGCGTCTGCGATTCTTCCTCGGTCATCAGGTTGATGGTCCAGCCGGTCAGTTCGGACGCCAGGCGCACGTTCTGGCCGCCGCGGCCGATCGCCACGGCCAGGTTGGCCTCGTCGACCACGATGTCCATGCTGTGCTTTTCCTCGTCGACCACCACCGAGGTCACTTCCGCCGGGGCCAGGGCGCCGACCACGAACTGCGCCGGATCGGCCGACCACAGCACGATGTCGACGCGCTCGCCGGCCAGTTCGTTGGTCACCGCGGTGACGCGCATGCCGCGCATGCCGACGCAGGTGCCGATCGGATCGATGCGCGCGTCGTTGGACTTGACCGCGATCTTGGCGCGCATGCCCGGATCGCGCGCGGCCGCCTTGATTTCCAGCAGGCCGTCGTCGACCTCGGGCACTTCCATCTCGAACAGCTTGATGATGAACTCCGGCGCCGTGCGCGAGAGGATCAGCTGCGGGCCGCGCGCCTGCCGGTCGACGCGCAGCAGGTAGGCCTTGACGCGGTCGCCGACGCGCAGGTTCTCGCGCGGGATCATCTGGTCGCGCGGCAGGACGGCTTCGATCTTGCCCGCCTCGATGATGGCGTTGCCGCGCTCCATGCGCTTGATGGTGCCGGTGACGAGGTGTTCCTTGCGTTCCAGGAAGTCGTTGAGGATCTGGTCGCGCTCGGCGTCGCGGATGCGCTGCAGGATCACCTGCTTGGCCGCCTGCGCACCGATGCGCCCGAAATCGATGGGTTCCAGCGCCTCTTCGAGGAAGTCGCCGACCTCGATCTCCGGGTCCTGCTTCTGCGCGTCGGACAGGGCGACGTGCTGCGCCTCGTGGATGAATTCCTCGTCCGGCACGACTTCCCAGCGGCGGAAGGTTTCGAAATCGCCGGTTTCGCGGTCGACCACCACGCGCACATCGGCATCGTCGTGAATGCGCTTCTTGGTCGCGGACGCCAGCGCCAGCTCCAAGGCACCGAAGACGATTTCCTTGGACACGTTTTTCTCGCGCGCCAGCACGTTGACCAGCAGCAAAATCTCACGACTCATAATTTCACCATCCCCTAATCCAGCCCCACGTCATCGATCGAACTTCGGCACCAGCCGGGCTTTGTCGATGTTGCCAAAATCCAGCTCGACCTCGCCCGTATCGATCGTCAGGCGCACCTTGCCGTCCTGCAGGCCATGCAGGACACCATTGAAATTCCGCCGCCCGTTGACGGGCAACCGCAGCCGCAGATTGATTTCCGAACCGGCGAAACGGGTGAAGTCCGCCGGCTTCTTCAGGACGCGGTCGAGTCCGGGCGAAGAGATTTCGAGGCGGTCGTAATCGACGTCCTCGACGGCCAGCACGCGCGACAGCTGGTTGCTGACCTGCGCGCAATCCTCGACATCGACCCCGCCGGCCTTCTCCTGCTTGTCGATGAAGACGCGCAGCACCCGGCCCCGCGGGCTCTGCTCGACATCGACCAGTTCGAAACCGAGCCCGGTCACCGTTTTTTCGATCAGTACGACTAAATCCATGGCCACAAAAGAAAAATGGGCGAAACGCCCATCTCAGTAATTTTGCCCCGGAAGGGGCGAGCGGAAAACCGGCGGAGTATAACGAAAAATCGCTTGCCAGTAAATGAAAATCTCGATGAAAATCGCACCGATACATGGCAATCGCCGATTGACCGACCGCTGCGGATACGCCGCATCGGAATGGCACGGCCCGACGGCGGGCGCGGCTCCGCGCAGCGTTCCGGGAACCGTGGAACCGGTGAATCCGGGCAATGGCCGAGAGGCAACAGTGGCAAAAGAGAAACCTTCGAATCACGCGCATTACGTTTCCGCTGACCAGTTGAGGATCGGGCTTTACGTCCACGTCGATCTGCCCTGGTTCCGCCATCCCTTCACGCTCAACAGCTTCCGCATCGCCAGCGCGGAGCAGGTGCGCGCGCTGCGCGCGCTCGGCGAGCCGCGCTTCCGCTACGACCCGCAGCGCAGCACGGTGGCGCCGGACGCCGGCGCGGACGCTGGCACGGACCCCGCGCCCGCCGCCGAGGTTGCCGCCGGGCCGGCCGACGTCCCGGCGCCGCCCGGCGACGAGCCGGCGCCGACACCGGCCGAGGCGCTGTCCGGCAAGCGCCAGCGCGTCCTGCTGCTGAACGACCACCGGCGGCGCCTCGGGCAGGTCAACCGGTCGTTCCTCAAGTCGGCCATGCTGCTGCGCAACCTGAACCGCAACCTGATGAGCGATCCCGAGGCGACGCTGCACGAGATCGGCGCGCTGGTCGAGCAGATGGTCGCGGCCTTCCTGGAACATCCGGCGGTGACGCTGCACCTGATGGGCGAGGAATGCGGCGGCGACGACATCTATTCGCACAGCCTCAACGTCACCGTGCTGGCCATGATGCTCGCCAAGGGGCTCGACTTCCCGCCCGAACAGGCCCGCGTCCTGGGCCTGGGCGCCCTGCTGCACGACATCGGGCTGATGGACGTGCCGGACCGCCTGCTCAAGATGCGGCCGGACGAATACACCAGGCCGGAGCGCGACCTGCGCGCCATGCACTGCGAGTTCGGCTTGCACATCGGCCGGCAGCTCGGCCTGCCGGCGGACATCCTGTCGGTCATCTTCCAGCATCACGAGATGGTCAACGGCAGCGGCTATCCGCGCGGCATCGGCGGGGACAAGATGACGCCGCCCGCGCGCGTCGTCTCGCTGGTCAACTATTACGAACGGCTGTGCAATCCGGCCGACCCGACGCAGGGCATCACGCCCCACGAAGCCCTCTCCTTCCTGTTCGGGCAGAAGCGCGGCAAGTTCGACGCGGTGGCGCTGCAGCGGCTGATCCGCTGCCTCGGCGTCTATCCGCCGGGGTCGATCGTGACCCTCTCGAACGACGCGACAGCCGTGGTCATGTCGGTCAACCCCGCCCGGCCGCTGCGTCCGTGGGTGATGGTGTACGACGAGAGCGTGCCGAGGGAGGAAGCCATCCTGCTCGATCTCGAACGGGAAACCGACATCAACATCGCCGGCGCGGTGCGGCCGGCGATGCTGCCACCGGCCGTCATCGCCTATCTGAGTCCGGGCCGGCGCATGGTTTATTTCTTCGACAGCGAGGCGCGGCCGGACAGCAAGGGAAACGCATGACTTCCGACGACATCCGCGAACTCCTGCTCGAGCACGGCAACGAAATCGTGCTGCTGGTCGACCTGGCGACGCAGGAAATCCGCGCGGCCAACGGCGCGGCGGCGCGGCACCTGGGCTACACGCGGGACGAGCTGATCGGCCGGCCGATCACCGACATCGAATGCGCGCTCACCGACATCTTCTATTGGGAGGACGTCCGCCAGGGCGCGGTGCCGGAGATCCACAACGCCGACACCTCGTACCTGCGCGCCGACGGCGAGCTGCTGAGCGCGTCCAAGACCGTCATCCGGCCGGCCGCGCACCCCGGTGCGCTGGTCGTCTGCGCCATCCCGACCGGCAAGCTGCACCGCACCGAGAACGAGCTGGCCGACACCGGCGCGCGGCTGCGCGCCACGCTCGAGGCGACCGCGGACGGCATCCTGCTGCTCGACCGCGGCGGGGCGATCGTCAACATGAACCGCCAGTTCGCCCGCATCTGGCAGATTCCCGACGAACCGCTGCTGGCCTGCGACGACAACGCCGTGTTCGATTTCCTGGCGTCCTGCATGCGCGATCCGCAGGCGTACCGGCGGCGCCTGGAGGAAATCCGGCCGGACAGCGACGAGGAGACCTACGACCTGCTGACGCTCGACGACGGACGCTACCTCGAACGCAAGTCGCGGCCGGCGAAACTGGGCAAACTGATCATCGGCCGCGTCTTCTCCTTCACCGACATTTCCGAGAACAAGGCGCGCGAATCCCGCCTGAAACTGGCGGCCAGCGTCTTCTCGCACGCCCACGAGGGCATCGTGATCACCGACGCCGAGGGCAACATCGTCGACGTCAACACCACCTTCAGCCGCATCACCGGCTACACGCGCGAGGAAGCCGTCGGGCAGAACCCGCGCTTTCTCAAGTCGGGGCGCCAGAGCGAGGATTTCTACCGCGCCATGTGGAGCGAGCTGGTCGCGCGCGGGCACTGGGAAGGCGAAGTGTGGAACCGGCACAAGAACGGCCGGCTCTACGCGGAACGGCTGAGCATCACCGCCGTGCAGGACGTGATCGACGCCTCGCTGCACTACGTCGCGCTCATTTCGGACATCACCGAGCTGAAGGAGCACCAGCAGCGGCTCGAACGCATGGCGCACTACGACGCGCTGACCGGCGTGCCGAACCGCGTGCTGCTCGCCGACCGCCTGAACCTGGCGATCGCGCAGGCGCGGCGGCACAAGCGGGGGCTGGCGCTGGTCTATCTCGACATCGACGGCTTCAAGGAAGTCGAACGACATCCACGGCCACGAAACGGGGGACCAGCTGCTGATCACCCTCGCCCACCGGCTGCGCGACGCCCTGCGCGAAGGCGACACGCTGGCCCGCCTGGGCGGCGACGAGTTCGTCGCGGTGCTCACCGACCTGGGCGGCCGCGACGAATGCGAACTGATCCTGACCCGCCTGCTCAACGCCGCGGCCACGCCGATCGACGTCCGCCAGAACACCTTCCAGCTCTCGGCCAGCCTGGGCGTGACCCTGTTCCCGCAGGACGGCGGCGACGCCGACACCCTGCTGCGCCACGCCGACCAGGCCATGTACCAGGCCAAGCAGGCCGGCAAGAACCGCTACCACCTGTTCGACCCGGAAAAGGACCGGCAGACCCGCACCCACCACCAGAGCCTGGACCGCATCGCCCAGGCCATCGCGCAGGACGAGTTCGAGCTGTACTTCCAGCCCAAGGTGAACATGCGCACCGGCGGCATCGTCGGCGCCGAGGCCCTGCTGCGCTGGCGGCATCCGGAACGCGGCATGGTCCTGCCCGGCGACTTCCTGCCGCTGATCGAAGACAGCGAGCACATGGCGCGCCTGGACGACTGGGTGCTGAACGCCGCGCTGGCGCAGATGGCCGCGTGGCACGCGCGGGGACTGGACATCGCGGTCGGCGTGAACATTTCCGCGCACTACCTGCAGCAGGCCGACTTCCTGCCGAACCTGGAGCAGCGGCTGGCGGCCTACCCGACGGTGCGGCCCGACTGCCTCGAACTCGAAGTCGTGGAAACCGCGGCGCTCGAAGGGATCACCCGCATTTCCAGCCTGATCGAAGGCTGCCAGGCGCTCGGCGTGCATTTCTCGCTGGACGACTTCGGCACCGGCTATTCGTCGCTCACCTATCTGCGGCGCCTGCCGGCCAACGTGCTCAAGATCGATCAGAGCTTCGTGCGCGACATGCTCTGGGACTCCGGCGACCTGGCCATCGTCGAGGGCATCATCGGCCTGGCCGCCGCGTTCCGCCGGACGGTCATCGCCGAAGGCGTGGAAACTGCGGAGCACGGCGAGCTGCTGCTCCGCCTAGGCTGCGACCTGGCCCAGGGCTACGGCATCGCGCGGCCGATGCCGGCCGGCGAGCTGCCGGCGTGGATCGCCACCTGGCGCCCACCTGCGGCGTGGTCGAGCGCGCACAACATGGCCGCCCGGCGGGAGGAGCTGCCGCTGACCTACGCCGAGGTCGACCATCGCAACTGGTTCAAGAGCCTGGAGAATTTCCTGTCGGCCACGCAGGGGCCGCCGCCAGAAACCGGCGCCTGCCGCTTCGGCGAGTGGTACCTCGGCGTCGAGGGCCAACGCTACGCGCACCTGGCGGAGTTCGCGGCCGTCGGCACGCTGCACCGGGCAGCGCACGAAACCGCGGAGGAAATCGTGGCCCTGGTCCGGGCGGGAAACGCCAAGGCGGCGCAGCTGCGGCTGGCGGAACTGCGCACCCGGCACGAGGCGCTGATCGACCGCCTGCATGCGCTGTCGGCGGCGATCGCGGTCGACAGCCGGCGGTGAAAGGTTGATAAGCCGCGGGAAAAGCGATTGACCACGGCGACACGGCGGGCACGGCGAGAAACAAGATTTTGCTTTTCGCCGTGCCCGCCGTGTCGCCGTGGTTAACTAAAGATTTTGTCTTTCGGCATCGGCCCCGTCACGCCCCTTGCCGCGCTCGCCGCCTTACCGCGCGCGCGGCTTGCGCACCACCGGCCTCGGCACGGCATCCTCCATGCCGAAGTCGGCGAGCAGGCGCCGGATATCCTTCTCGTCCAGTTCCAGGGACTGCCCGCGCCGCAGGTTGGGCGGCAGGGCGAACGGCCCGTAGCGCACGCGCATCAGGCGGCTGACGGCGACGCCGACCGCCTCGAACATGCGCCGGACTTCACGGTTGCGGCCCTCGAACAGCGACACGCGGTACCAGTGGTTGACGCCCTCGCCGCCGGCTTCCTGCAGCGTGGAGAACTGCGCCGGCCCGTCATCCAGTTCGACGCCGTCGAGCAGGCGCTGCTGCGCCTCGGACGACAGTTCGCCGAGCACGCGCACGGCGTATTCGCGCACCAGTTCGTAGCGCGGGTGCATCAGCCGGTTGGCGAGTTCGCCGGAGGTGGTGAACAACAGCAGGCCGCTGGTGTTGAAGTCGAGCCGGCCGACCGCCACCCAGCGCGAGCCGGACAGGCGCGGCAGCGCCGTGAACACGCTCGGCCGGTGCTCCGGGTCGTCGCGCGAGACGATCTCGCCCTCGGGCTTGTGGTAGATGAGCACGCGCGGCAGGCGGTTGGAGAACTTCACGTTCACCAGCCGGCCGTTGAGCTTGATGCGGTCGCCGGGCGTCGCCGACTGGCCGATCCGCGCCGTTTCGCCGTTGACCGTGACGCGGCCGGCGGCGATCGCCTCCTCCATCTCGCGGCGCGAACCGATGCCGCTTTGCGCCAGCAGCTTGTGCAGGCGCTCGGGCTTGCCCGGCGCTTCCTGGTGGCGCGCGCGCGACGAGGCGCCGGGAGCGCGGGACGGGGCGGCGGCCGGGCGCGGCGGCCGGCGCGTGCGGGCGGCAACCTCCGGCGCCTCTTCTGTCGGCGCCTCGGCGGGTGCCGGCCGGCCCGTGCGCGAACGCCGGGAGTCCGGCGCGGCCGGACGGAAAGGGGTGTTACGCGGCTTGCGGGGCATCGTTCAGGTCCAGGGTTTGATTGATCATGTCGAGCGGCGGCAGCTCGCTCACGCTGCGCAGGCCGAGGTCGTCGAGGAACTTGCGGGTCGTCGCCAGCAGCGCCGGGCGGCCCGGCGTGTCGCGGTGGCCGACGACGTCGACCCAGCCGCGCTCCTCCAGCGTGCGGATCACCTGCGTGGCCACCGTCACGCCGCGGATTTCCTCGATGTCGCCGCGCGTCACCGGCTGCCGGTAGGCGATGATGGCCAGCGTTTCCAATACGGCGCGCGAATACTTGGCCGGCTTTTCCGGATTGAGCCGGTCGAGATAGGGCAGGAACTCGGCGCGCGTGCGGAAGCGCCAGCCGCTCGCCACCTGGATGAGTTCCAGCGGACGCTCGGCCCATTCGGCGCGCAGTTCCTCCAACAGCACGCGCAGCACGTCGCCGCCGATCTCCTCGACGAACACCCGCTTCAGCTCGTGCACGGTCAGCGGCTGCTGCGCGCTGAGCAGCACCGCTTCGAGCACCCGCTTCAACTGCGCGGTGCTACCCGGCGGTGTCGCTGCCGGCGGCGGATTCGGGGCCGTCTCCGCTTCCGGCGGCATGTCCGTGTTCGCTTTCGTGGTCAGCTCGTCCATCCGTCAACCTCACGTAGATCGGGGCAAAGGCTTCCGACTGGGTCATTTCGAGCAGGTGCTCGCGCGCCAGTTCCAGCATCGCCAGGAAATGTACCACCACCACCTGCGCGCCCTGCGTCACGTCGAACATGTCGCCGAACTCGACGAAGCCGCCGGCGTCGCGCAACACGCGCAGGATCACGCCCATGTGCTCGCGCACCGACAGTTCCTCGCGCTGGATGGTGTGGCGCGTGTGCAGTTTGGCCTGGCGCACGATCGCCTGCCAGGCCTCGCGCAGGTCCTCCGGGCGGACTTCCGGCAGCGGCTTGAACAGGGACTTCTCGACCCACGTCTCGATCCATTCGAAGTCGCGCTCCGCCTGCGGCAGTTCGTCGATCCGGCGCGCCGCCTGCTTCATCTGCTCGTACTCGACCAGCCGGCGCACCAGCTCGGCGCGCGGGTCCTCCGCCTCTTCGCCCTCGACGCTCTTGAGCCGCGGCAGCAGCATGCGCGACTTGATCTCGATCAGCATCGCCGCCATGACCAGGTAGTCGGCCGCCAGCTCCAGGTTCTGCGCGCGCATGGCCTCGACGTAGGTCAGGTACTGCACGGTGAGCGGCGCCATCGGAATGTCGAGGACGTTGATGTTGGCCTTGCGGATCAGGTACAGCAAGAGGTCGAGCGGCCCCTCGAAGGCGTCGAGCATCACCGCCATGGCGTCCGGCGGGATGTACAGGTCGAGCGGCAGCTGCGCCATCGGCTGCCCGTAGATGCGCGCCACCGGCTCGGCGTCGGATGCGGCGTCGAGCACGGCCTCGGCGGGCGGGACGAAGTCCCCGGCCATCGCGCTGGATCGCCCCGTGGTCAGCGGTAAGCCAGGCCCATCGCGGCGCGCACGTCGCGCATGGTCTCGCGCGCCAGCCGGCCGGCCTTGGCGTTGCCGTCGGCGATGATCTCGCGCACCCGTTCCGGGTGGTCGAGGTAGTGCTGCGCGCGTTCCTGCATCGGCGCCTGTTCCTTGAGGATGCCGTCGATCACCGGCTGCTTGCATTCGAGGCAGCCGATGCCGGCGCTGCGGCACCCGGTCTGCACCCACGCCTGGCAAGCGGCGTCGGAATAGACCTGGTGCAGCTGCCACACCGGGCACTTGTCCGGATCGCCGGGATCGGTGCGGCGCACGCGCGCCGGATCGGTCGGCATGCGCCGGATCTTCTGGGTCACCGACGCGGCGTCCTCGCGCAGCGTGATGGCGTTGTTGTACGACTTGGACATCTTCTGCCCGTCGAGGCCCGGCATCTTCGACGCCTCGGTGAGCAGGTAGCCGGGCTCGACCAGGATCATCTTGCCGGTCCCTTCCAGGTAGCCCATCAGGCGCTCGCGGTCGGCGTGCGACAGGCTTTGCGCTTCCTGCAGCAGCGCGCGGGCGCGTTCGACGGCGCCGGCATCGCCGTCCTGCTGGAAGCGCGTGCGCAGGTGCTCGAACGAACGGGCGTTCTTGCTGCCCAGTTTCCTGACCGCCTCCTTGGCCTTTTCCTCGAAGCCGGGTTCGCGGCCGTACAGGTGGTTGAAGCGGCGCGCCAGCTCGCGGGTGAATTCGACGTGCGGAATCTGGTCCTCGCCGACCGGCACCTTGTCGGCGCGGTAGATCAGGATGTCCGCGCTCATCAGCAGCGGATAGCCGAGGAAGCCGTAGGTCGACAGGTCCTTGTTGGACAGCTTTTCCTGCTGGTCCTTGTAGGTCGGCACGCGCTCCAGCCAGCCGAGCGGGGTGAGCATCGAGAACAGCAGGTGCAGTTCGGCGTGCTCGGGCACCTGCGACTGGATGAACAGCGTGGCCTTCTCCGGGTCCACACCGGCGGCCAGCCAGTCGATCACCATGTCCCAGGTGGCCTTCTCGATGCCGTGCGGATCGTCGTACTGCGTGGTCAGCGCGTGCCAGTCGGCGGCGAAGAACAGGCAGGGATACTCGTTCTGGAGCTTGACCCAGTTTTTGAGCACGCCGTGATAGTGGCCGAGATGCAGGCTGCCGGTGGGGCGCATGCCGGAAAGGACTCGTTCTGCGAACATGATGTCAGATCAGTTGGAAAAGGATGAGGAGCAGACGCTTGATCATGGCGATGACGGGCCACATGATCAAGTCGAGGAGGCTGGCTTTGTTGTCGGCATCGCCAACCCGGACGAACAGCAACAGCAGCAGAATCGGGAAACCCCAGCGTTCCAGCCGGGAGAACGGCACGGCCAGGCGGTACGGCAGCAGGCCGAGGGCGATCCGGCCGCCGTCGAGCGGCGGCAGCGGCAGCAGATTGAGCACCATCAGCACCAGGTTGATGTTGATCCCGGTCACGATCATCTGCCCGAGCGGCATGGTATACGCGCCGTCCGGCAGGAACATGGCCAGCCTGAGCAGCGCCGCCCAGCCGAGCGCCATCAGCAGGTTGGCCGCCGGGCCGGCGGCGGCCACCCAGATCATGTCGCGCCGGGGGTCGCGCAGGCGGCGGAAGTTCACCGGCACCGGCCTGGCCCAGCCGAACAGCAGCGCGGTGTCCGCCGCGAAATAGCTGGCCGCCAGGATCAGGGCCGGCACCAGCAGCGTGCCGACCGGATCGACGTGGCGCAGCGGATTGAGGCTGATGCGCCCCGCCACCCACGCCGTGGTGTCGCCGAAATGGCGGGCGGCGTAGCCGTGCGCGGCCTCGTGCAGGGTGATGGCGAAAAGGATCGGCAGCGCAGCGATCGAGATCGTCTGGATCAGGCCGGTGACGTCCATCGCCTCACTCCAGGCCGAAGGGTTCGAGCGGCCCGCGCCCGGCGCGCACCAGCACCGGCGGCATGCCGGTCAGGTCGATCACGGTGGTCGGCGTGGTGCCGCAATGGCCGCCGTCGATGATCAGCTCGATCAGGTCGTCCAGCCGGTCCTGGATTTCCCAGGCCTCGGTCAGCGGCGCCTCGTCGCCGGGCAGCAGCAGCGTGGACGTGAGCAGCGGTTCGCCCAGTTCGGCGAGCAGGGCCAGCGCCACCTTGTGATCGGGCACGCGCAGCCCGATCGTCTTGCGTTTCGGATGCAGCACCCGCCGCGGCAATTCGCGCGTGCCTTCGAGAATGAACACGTAGCTGCCCGGCGTGGCGGCCTTGAGCAGCCGGTACTGGGCGTTGTCCACGCGCGCGAACTGGGCGATCTCGGACAGGTCGCGGCACATCAGCGTCAGGTGGTGGCGGTCGTCGAGGCCGCGGATGCGGCGGATGCGCTCGACCGCGTCCTTGTCCCCGAGGCGGCAGCCGAGCGAGTAGCAGGAATCGGTCGGCAGGGCCACCACGCCGCCGGCGCGCACCGCCTCGGCCGCCTGGGCCAGCAGGCGCGGCTGCGGATCGTCCGGATGAATGGAAAGATAGCGGGCCATGGCGCCGGTTCAGCGAAAGGCCGTCCACACCGGGGTCAGGTCGGCGGGCAGCGGCGCGTTGCCGCCGACGTTGACGTGGCTCTCCTCCGGCCCGTGGAAATCGGAACCGCAGGAGGCGAGAAATCCGTACTCCCGCGCCAGCCGCGAGAACTGGATGAGGTGCTCCTGCGAATGGCTGCCGGAGATCACTTCGATCGCCTGCCCGCCCAGCCCCTTGAAGTCGTCGAGCAGATTGCGCATTTCCAGGCGCGAGAACTTGTAGCGCCCCGGATGCGCGATCGCGGCCACGCCGCCGGCGCCGAGAATCCAGCCGACGGATTCGGCGAGCGTCGCCCATTGATGGGTCACGTAGCCCGGCTTGCCGGGGACGAGATAGGACTCGAAGACGCTGCGCACGTCCCGGCAGACGCCGATCTCGACCAGATAGCGGGCGAAGTGCGAACGGCCGATCAGGTTCGGGTTCTCCGCGTAGCGCATGGCGCCCTCGAAGCAGCCGGGAATGCCGGCCTTCTCCAGCTCCGCCGACATGCGCCGCGCCCGGGTGACCCGGCCGGAACGGATGGTTTCCAGGCCGGCGTTCAGGGCCGCGTTGCCCACGTCGAAATCGAGGCCGACGATATGCACCTGCAGGCCGCCCCACTCGATGGAAATTTCCACCCCGTCGATGAAGCGCAGGCCCGCCCGCTCGGCCTCCGCCCTGGCGTGCGGCAGCCCGTTCGTCTCGTCGTGATCGGTGAGCGCCAGGATGTCGACGCCGTTGACCGCCGCTCGCCGCGCCACGTCGGCCGGCGACAGCAGCCCGTCCGATGCCCGGGAATGGGAATGAAGATCGACAATCAGCACGGGAACGACCGCCATCCGGAAAAAATTGAAGCTTGAAATAATAGCATACCCCCACCCCCACGCCCCGCCGGCGGCGCTTGAAATGACAAACGCCTCGCATCGCCCCCGCGCGCGGCCGGCCTGCGGTAAACTCGCGGCGGCCCAACACGATCAGAAAAGGAAACGCGATGCAGTACGTACTCACCGAAAAGCAGGATGCAACCGGCATCATCACCCTGGATCACGCCGAGAAACGCAACGCCCTGAGCGAGGCGCTGGTCGGGGAAATCATCGCCGCGCTCGAAACCTTCCGGACCCAGGGCACCCGCGCCGTGATCCTGCGCGCGCAGCCGGGGATCAAGGTGTGGTCGGCGGGCCACGACGTCAACGAACTGCCGGCCGGCGGGCGCGACCCCCTCGGCTGGAACGATCCGCTGCGCATCCTGATCCGCTCGATCCAGGAAAGCCCGATCCCGGTGATCGGCCTGATCGAGGGCAGCGTCTGGGGCGGCGCCTGCGAAGTGGCCATGGCCTGCGACATCCTGGTCGCCACGCCGGACGCCACCTTCGCCATCACGCCGGCCAAGCTCGGCGTCCCCTACAACCTGGGCGGGCTGATGACGCTGGTCAACATGATCCCCCTGCCGATCGTCAAGGAAATGCTGTTTACCGCGCAGCCGCTGCCCGCGGACCAGGCGTTCAACCTGGGCATCATCAACTACATCAAGGCGGCGGACGAAATCGGCCCGTTCGTCATGGCCATGGCCGAGCGCATCGGCCACAACTCGCCGCTCAGCATCTCGGTGATGAAGGACGCGCTGCGCCTGCTGTCGAGCGCCCACGCCGTCACGCCGGACCTGTTCGAACGCATCCAGGGCATGCGGCGCATCGTCTACGACAGCGAGGACTACCAGGAAGGCATCCGCGCCTTCCGCGAAAAGCGCAGGCCGCGCTTCCCCGGCAAGTAGGACGCCGCGCGGCTTGCGGCGCAAGCGCGCCTCGCGCTATAGTTCGCCGGCGAACGGGAGAGAGCGGCAGCGCGCAAGCAGCCCAGCGACCCCGCCGCCGAAGGCGCAATCCACCCGAAAACGCTCAGGCAAAAGGACCGTTCGTGCAATGAACTCTGGAGAGCGGCGCCGGATCTGCGGCGCCCACCGATGGGGCAACGCGACGGCCGCCAGGCGCGCCGGCGCGATAATCTCTCAGGTATCAAGGACAGGGGGGTGAACTCGACGCGGGTTCACCCTTTTTTCGTTTCTGGAACGCACCGCACAACCTTTCCGAAGGATTGACATGACTCAGAAAACTGTCCTCAACGAGATGCATCGCCGGCTCGGCGCCAAGATGGTCGATTTCGGCGGCTGGGACATGCCGCTGCACTACGGTTCGCAGCTTGAGGAGCACCACGCCGTGCGCCGCGACTGCGGCATGTTCGACGTCTCGCACATGTGTGCCGTCAACGTCGCCGGCCCGGACGCCCGGGCGTTTCTGCTGCGCCTCGTCGCCAACAACGTGGACAAGCTCAAGGACCCCGGCAAGGCGCTCTACAGCGCGATGCTCAACGAGGCCGGCGGCGTGGTCGACGACCTGATCGTCTATTGCGTCGGCGACAACAGCTACCGTGTGGTGATCAACGCCGGCACCGCCGAGAAGGACCTGCACTGGATGGCGGCGCGCATCGCCGGATGGCAGCTCGACGTCACGTGCACGCCGCGCCGCGACCTGGCGATGATCGCCGTGCAGGGACCAAACGCCAAGGCCCGCGTCTGGCAGGTGCTGCCCGAAACGCGGGCGGCCAGCGAGGCGCTGAAGCCCTTCCACGCGGTCGAGGTCGGCGACTATTTCATCGCCACCACCGGCTACACCGGCGAAGCCGGCTTCGAGATCACCCTGCCCGCCGCCAAGGCGGAGGAGCTGTGGCAAAAGCTGCTGGACGCCGGCGTGCGCCCGGTCGGGCTCGGCGCGCGCGACACGCTGCGCCTCGAAGCGGGGATGAACCTGTACGGCCAGGACATGGACGAGACCGTCTCGCCGCTCGACGCCGGCCTGGCCTGGACGGTCGACCTCACCGGCCCGCGCGACGGCATCGATTTCGTCGGCAAGGCCGCCCTGCTCGCCCAGCCGCAGGAAAAGCAGTTCCTCGGCCTGCTGCTGCTCGACAAGGGCGGCGTGCTGCGCGCGCACCAGAAGGTGGTCACCGCGCACGGCGAAGGCGAGATCACCAGCGGCACGTTTTCCCCGACCTTGCAGCAGTCCATCGCCCTCGCCCGCCTGCCGCTGGCCGCGGCCGTCGGCGACACGGCCGAGGTCGAGATCCGCGGCAAGCGGCTGGCCGCCCGGATCGTCAAGCCCTGCTTCGTGCGCAACGGCAAGGCCTTGGTCTGAACCCTTGACCCGCGCTTCGTCCTGCCCGCCGCGCCTCCCCATCCCGCCTTTCTTTTCCAGGAGCCATCCATGAACATCCCCGCCAATCTCAAATACACCAAGAGCCACGAATGGGTGCGCGTCGAAGCCGACGGCACGGTCACCGTCGGCATCACCGACCACGCGCAGGAACTGCTCGGCGACCTGGTCTTCATCGAACTGCCGGACGTCGGCAAGGAGCTCGCGGCCGAGCAGGAGGCCGCCGTGGTCGAATCGGTCAAGGCCGCGTCCGACGTCTATGCGCCGATCGCGGGCACCGTCACCGCCGTCAACGCCAGCCTGCCCGACACGCCCGAAGCCTTGAACGAGGATGCCTACGCGGCCTGGCTGTTCCGCCTGAAGCCGGCCAACCCCGCCGACGTCGACGCGCTGCTCGACGCCGCCGCCTACGCCGCCTGCGCGGCGGAATAAGCCGCCACCCCGCCTTCCGCGGGCCGGGACGGCGCTGCGCCGCCCCGGCCCGCACCGTTCATTTCATCGACACGGACAGCCCATGCCTTCGAATCCGCCACTCAGCGCCCTCGAAAACCGCGAGGAATTCATCGCCCGCCACATCGGCCCTTCGCCCGACGACGTGCCAGCCATGCTGGAGGCCATCGGCGCCACCAGCCTGGACGCGCTCATCGCGCAGACCGTCCCGGCCGCCATCCGCCTGCCGGCGCCGCTGCCGCTCGCCGAACCGCGCCCGGAAGCCGAGGCGCTGGCCGCGCTGAAGAGCATCGCGGCGAAGAACAGGATCAACAAGTCGCTGATCGGCATGGGCTACGCGGACACGCTGACGCCGGCCGTCATCCTGCGCAACGTGCTGGAAAATCCGGGCTGGTACACCGCCTACACGCCCTACCAGGCCGAGATCGCCCAGGGCCGGCTGGAAGCGCTGCTCAACTATCAGCAGATGGTCATCGACCTCACCGGCATGGAACTGGCCAACGCCTCGCTGCTCGACGAGGCCACCGCCGCCGCCGAGGCGATGACCATGGCGCGGCGCATCAGCAAGTCGAAATCGAACCTGTTCTTCGTCGACGCCGACTGCTTTCCGCAGACGATCGACGTGTTGAAGACGCGCGCCGGCTTCTTCGGCTTCGAACTGATCTTTGGCGCGCCCGAGGAGGCGGCGCAGCAGGAAATCTTCGGCGCGTTGTTCCAGTATCCGAACGATGCCGGCGAGATCGCCAACCTGTCCGGCCCGATCGCCGCCGTCAAGTCGCGCGGCGGCGTCACCGCCGTCGCCGCCGATCCGATGGCGCTGGTGCTGCTCAAGTCGCCCGGCGAAATGGGTGCCGACATTGCGCTCGGCTCGACGCAGCGTTTCGGCATCCCGATGGGCTTCGGCGGCCCGCACGCCGCCTTTTTCGCCACGCGCGACGAGCACAAGCGCTCGGTCCCCGGCCGCATCATCGGCGTTTCGGTCGACGCGCGCGGCAAGACGGCGCTGCGCATGGCGCTGCAGACGCGCGAGCAGCACATCCGCCGCGAGAAGGCCAACTCCAACATCTGCACCTCGCAGGTGCTGCTCGCCAACATGGCCGGCATGTACGCCGTCTACCACGGCCCGCGCGGGCTGCGCACGATCGCCGAACGCATCCACCGGCTGGCCGCGCTGTTTGCCGAAGCCATGCAGCGCGCCGGCGTGGTCGTGCTCAACAAGCATGCCTTCGACACGCTGCGGCTCGACCTCGGCCCCAAGGCGCCCTCGGTTTACCAGGCGGCGCTCGCCGCCGGCTACAACCTGCGCCAGGTCGGCGGCGGCGTGCTCGCCGTGGCGTTCAACGAAAAGACCACGCGCGACGACGTCGCCGCGCTGATCCGCCTCGTCGCCGGCGTCGGCGTCGATCTCGACGTGCTGGACGAGCAGGTGCGGCAGCAGGACGCGCTCCTGCCCGGCAGCCTGCGGCGCAGCGACGCGATCCTGACGCACCCGGTGTTCAACCGCCACCACACCGAACACGAGATGCTGCGCTACCTGAAGCGCCTGCAGAACAAGGATCTGGCGCTCGACCACTCGATGATCTCGCTGGGCTCCTGCACCATGAAGCTCAACGCCGCCAGCGAGATGATCCCGATCTCCTGGCCGGAATTCGCCGACCTGCACCCCTTCGCCCCGCTCGACCAGGCGCAGGGTTATATGGAAATGATCGGCGGGCTGGAGAACTGGCTGCAGGCGATCACCGGCTTCGACGCCGTCAGCCTGCAGTCGAACTCCGGCGCGCAGGGCGAATACGCCGGCATCGTCGCCATCCGCCGCTACCACGCCAGCCGCGGCGAGGCGCACCGCGACGTGTGCCTGATCCCGAAGTCGGCGCACGGCACCAACCCCGCCAGCGCGCAGATGTGCGGCCTGGAGATCGTGGTCGTCGACTGCGACGAGAACGGCAACGTCGACGTCGCCGACCTCGCGGCCAAGGCCGAGCGCCACGCCGACCGGCTGGCCTGCCTGATGATCACCTACCCGTCGACACACGGCGTGTTCGAGGAGGCGGTGCGCGACGTCTGCGCCATCGTGCACGCGCACGGCGGCCAGGTATATATGGACGGCGCCAACCTCAACGCGCAGGTCGGCCTGACCTCGCCCGCGCTGATCGGCGCCGACGTCAGCCACATGAACCTGCACAAGACCTTCGCCATTCCGCACGGCGGCGGCGGACCGGGCATGGGCCCGATCGGCGTGAAGGCGCATCTGGCGCCGTTCATGGCCGACCACGTGGTGCAGCCGACCGGCGGCGCGCAGCGCCCGAACCGGGGACAGGGAGCGGTCTCGGCGGCGCCGTGGGGCTCGGCGTCGATCCTGCCGATCTCGTGGATGTACATCGCCATGCTCGGCGGCAAGGGCCTGAAGCGCGCCACCGAAACGGCGATCCTCAACGCCAACTACGTCGCTGCGCGGCTGCGGGAGCACTACCCGGTGCTCTACACCGGCCGGAACGGCCGCGTTGCGCACGAGTGCATCCTCGACATCCGGCCGATCAAGGCGGCGACGGGCATCGCCGAGATCGACATCGCCAAGCGCCTGATGGATTACGGCTTCCACGCGCCGACGGTGAGCTTCCCGGTGGCCGGCACGATCATGGTCGAGCCGACCGAATCCGAATCGAAGGCCGAGCTCGACCGCTTCATCGCGGCGATGGCGGCGATCCGCGAAGAGATACGCAAGATCGAGCAGGGCGTCTGGCCGGCCGACGACAACCCCTTGAAGCACGCGCCGCACACGCAGGCCGACGTGATCGCCGAATGGGACCGCCCGTACAGCCGCGAGGAAGCCGTCTTCCCGCTGCCCTACGTGCGCGAGAACAAGTTCTGGCCGAGCGTCAACCGCATCGACGACGTCTACGGCGACCGCAACCTGTTCTGCGCCTGCGTGCGCACCGAGGCGTATTCGTCATAGGAAAACGGCCGATGCGTTGTGCCGGCCGGAGCCGGTACAACGCATCGAGCCTGCCGCCGCCCCGATCGCTCACCCGATGAGCAGCCGCATCGGGACGAGGACGATGTCGGGGAAAAGCACCAGCAGCGCGAGCACCACCAGCTGGGCGATCATGAACGGGATCACGCCGACGATCGAATCGTCCATGCTCACCCCGGTGACGCCGCAGACGACGTTCAGCGTGGTGCCCACCGGCGGCGTCACCAGTCCGATGGCGTTGTTGATGATGAACAGCACGCCGAAATAGACCGGGTCGATTCCCGCCGCCACCACCACCGGCACCAGCACCGGCGTCAGGATCAGGATCGTCGGCACCGAATCGAGCGCCGTGCCGACCACCACCACCAGGATCATGATGGCGACCATCAGCAGGATCTTGTTGCCCATGAACGGCTGGAGGATGGCGATGACTTCGCCCGGTATCTCGGCCACGGTGATCAGCCAGGCGGAGACCAGCGAGGCCGCCACCAGGAACATCACCACGGCGGCCGCCTGCCCGGCATGGATGAAGACGCCGGGGAGCTGGCTCCATTTGAGCTCCTTGTAAACGACCATGGAAACGAAAAGCGCATAGACGGAGCAGACGACGCCGGCTTCCGTGGGCGTGAAAATGCCGAACTTCAGGCCGAAGACGATGATGAACGGCATGACCAGCGCCCAGAGTCCGTCGCGGATCGCCTGCAGCGACTCCTGCCAGGAGGCGCGCCTGCTCACCTGGACATTCTGGGTGCGCGCCACCCACCACCAGGCGACCGTCAGGCCCAGGGCGATCATCAGGCCGGGCACGATGGCCGCCATGAACAGCTTGACGATCGACAGGCCGGCCGTGACGCCGAACAGGATGAGCAGCGGCGACGGCGGCACCATCGGGCCGATGATGCTGCCCGAGGCGATCAGTCCGGCCGAGCGGACGGGGTCGTAGCCCGACCTCACCATCATCGGGAAAAGCAGCGCCGACATGGCGGCCGCGTCGGCCGCCGCGGAACCGGAAAGCGACGCCAGGATGCACGAGGCGACGATGGTGACGTACCCCAGGCCGCCGCGGATGTGGCCGGCCAGCGTGACGGCGACATGGATGATCCGCTTGGACAGCCCGCCCGCGTTCATGATGTGGCCGGCCAGCATGAAAAACGGCACCGCCATCAACGGATAGCTGTCCGCGCCATGGATCAGGTTCTGCGCGACGATGCTGGCGTCGAACATGTCCATATGCACCATCAGCGCCAGGCCACAGGCGACCAGCGCCATGGCGATCGGCATGCCCAAGGCCATCGAGCCGAGCAGTGCCGCGGTAAAAATCAGTACAGTCATGACGCTCCCCCGTTATTCCGTGTCCGCGTGCTGGCGCTGCGTGCCGCCCGCGCGCAGGCCCTGCCGCATTTCGTGCTGCAGCTCGGCCATCTTTTTGTCGTCCAGCTCCTCCTCGGATTCGCGGATCTGGATCAATTCCTCGTCCTTCAGCTTGCCGCTGGCCATCGCGTAGAGGTTGTAGAGCAGGATCAGGCTGGCCATCGCGGCGAAGAAGCCGCCGATGCCGTAGAAAAAACCCGTTAACAGCTTGGTGGCCGGCGCGGCGACCTCGAGATTGATGACCGTCTGGTCCCATGCGCCGAACAGGAACGTGACGACGCATACCAGCATGATCAGGTGGCTGGCGATGAAACAGATTTTTCTGCCCAGCACCGGCAAACGTGAAACCACGGTCTCCATCCCCAGGTGCGCGTTCTCGCGCAGCGCGACCGCGGCGCCGATGAAGGTGAGCCAGACGAACGCCCAGCGGGACAGTTCCTCCGACACGGTGATGCCGGAATTGAAGCCGTAGCGCAGGACGACGTTGCCGAACACCAGCACGACCATCACCAGCAGGCAGAGGCCGACGATTACTTTGAGCGTCTTGAAATACAGGTCCACAAACCGGCTCATGATTCACCCTCCATTCGCCGCAGTAAGAGATTCAATCTCGTTTTCATGATCACGCCGCCTAGATGAATACGCCGCCGTTGACGTCGAGGATCTCGCCCGTCACCCAGCCGGCCTCGTCGCTCGCCAGGAATACCGCCGCGTGGGCGACGTCCGCCGGCTGCCCGAGCCGGCCGATGCACGCCGTGCTGATCAGGGCCTGCACGTTCTCGGGCGGCATCGACGCGGTCATGCGGCCCGCCAGCGGGCCGGGGCAGATGCTGTTGACCGTGATGTTGTAGGGACCCAGTTCCTTGGCCAGGCACATCGTCAGTCCGTTCACCCCGGCCTTGGAGGCGGCGTAGTTGACGCCGACCTTGGCGCGGCCGGTACGCCCGCCCACCGACGAGATCATGACGATGCGGCCTGCCTGCTGCCGCTTCATCACCGGCACCGCCGCCTTGCACGACAGGAAGACACCGGTCAGATTGATGTCGACAACCCACTTCCAGTCCTCGGCCGACATTTCATCGATCGGCAGGTGGCGGATCACGCCCGCGCAGGGCACCATGATGTCCAGCCGCCCGTAGCGGCTGACGGCCAGATCGACTGCCCGCTGCTGATCCTTGAGCAGGCAGACGTTGCCGATCACGGTCTGCAATGCCTCGCCGCCATTGATCTTCTGCGCCGCCGCCTGCAGCAGCGGCTCGTTAAGATCGGTCAATACGACCTTGGCGCCGTTCTCGATGAATTTGGCGGCAATGGCGATCGCCACGTCGCCGCCGCCTCCGGTAATCAGTGCAACCTTGTCCTTTAATCGCATGCTTGCTTTCTCCCGCTCCAATGTGAATCGTTCATCCGCTTGAATTTTTATCGTCCCGACCGCGGACCGGACTGCGCCTAGAGCCCGTTCGCCTGCAGGTAACTTTTCGCCGTTTCCAGCGCCCGGTGCGCATGCTCGGCGCTGCCGATCACATCTACACGTTCCAGATGCGGTATTTCGATGGCGCAAATCATCCCGGGCGGCGCGTGCCGCACGATGCTGGCGACATCGATGCCGCCTTCCCCCAGATAAAGGCGCTCGGCGCGCCCCGTATGAATCAGCCCTTCGACGGTCGTCGGAATCCCGCCCGGCGCATCGCACAGGTGTAGCGATCCGAACAGGCGGAGCGGCAGATTTTCCAGCTCTTCCGGTCGGCATCGCGAACGATGGAAATGCAGCGTATCGACGGCAATCGCCGCGTTGTCGGCGCCGGCGGCGTCGATCAGTGCAACGGCTTCACGGATATCCTTGATGGCCGACCAGGTCACGAATTCGAGATTGACCTGCAGGCCGAACCGCTCCGCCTGCGCGCACAGTTGCGCGAACATTTCGACGTTGTAGTGCCTGTCGTTCGTCCACACGTTGGCGGTCACCGCCTTGGCACCCAGTCTGGCCGCGACTTCCATTTCCGGCTGATAGCGCTGCAGGTCCGTCCTCTCGTCGATGCGCGCGCATTCGATGTCGAGCAGCTTGACGCCCGTATCGGCCAGCGCCTGCATCGTGTGGTTCAGCAATTCGGCATTGCGCGACAGGCCGAAATTCAATTCCCCCGGTAATCCCATGGCGATGGTGCGCAGGCTGACGTACTGATAACCTGCCCGGCCGGCGATATAGATCATTTCCGGCGGCGGGCACTTGGCTGCCGTCAGGTAAAGCAGCGAAAACTGTCTGTTCATTTCCCTTTTCTTTCAACGTGTGGCTGTGGCCGCGTATTCAAGACAACACGAACCCCCGCCGCATATGCGGCCTGATGTGTTGCAGAAGGGGTTCCATCACGGTGGATGCGCCCTTGCCGGTCCAGGGCCTGGCAGTTCAACCGATGAACATGAAACACCGGTTGATCATGCGATCCCTGCTTTCCTCAGCAAGGACTGGAGACCCCGACTGCCCGGCTTTTCCGGAATGGAGGGTGAGGCCATTCCTGCACCGGCAAAGGCGCGACCGTGACCGTTGCTATTACTTGCCGTGCGCCTTGGCGATCTCGTCGACAAACTCCTTGTAGAGCGCTTCACCCACGACTTCTTTGACGTATTTGTCGGTGACCGGTTTGACCTTCTCGCGCAAAGCGGCCTGTTCCTGAGCCGAAAGTTCATTGAC
Organism: Propionivibrio sp.; assembly: GCF_047602565.1. Taxonomy (GTDB): domain Bacteria; phylum Pseudomonadota; class Gammaproteobacteria; order Burkholderiales; family Rhodocyclaceae; genus Propionivibrio. The sequence continues at coordinate 4,254,018 of NZ_JASGGX010000001.1, read as the reverse complement.
CTGCATCCCGGTTTTCTGCATGCGCTCGGTCGCCTGCTGATTCTGCTCGCGGGACGCCTGGCGCTGATACACCGCCGCTTCCTGGGCCGCCTCGCGCAGGATCTTCTGGTCCTCGGGCGAGAACTTGTCCCAGGTCTTCTTGCTCATCATCAGCGCCATCGGGTTGTACATGTGCCGGGTCAGCGTCATGTACTTCTGCACTTCGTAGATTTTCGACGCCTCGATCGTGCGCGCCGGGTTTTCCTGTCCATCGACGGTTTTTTGCTCCAGCGCGGTGAACACTTCCGGCATCGGCAGCGGCGTCGCGTTCGCCCCCAGGGTATTGAACATGTCGATGCAGATCGGGTTCTGCATTGTCCGGATCTTCAGGCCCTTGATATCTTCAATCTTGACGATGGGCCGCTTGCTGTTGGTGAGATTGCGGAAACCGTTGTCGAAATAGGCCAGGCCGATGATGCCGTGCTCCGGAAGCTTGTCGAACATTTTCTTGCCGACCGGACCGTCCATGATGGCATCGGCTTCTTTCGAACCGGGGAAGAGAAACGGAAAGTCGAAAACGATGAATTCCTTGACGACGCCGTTCAGGTTGCCCGCGTTCATCGACGTCATATCGAGGTTGCCGGCCCGTATTCCGGAAAGCGACTGCAAATCGCCGCCAAGGACCCCGGCGGCAAACGGCTTCACGACGATCCGGCCATTGCTTTTCTTGGCGACCAGTTCAGCAAATTTCTGCGCGCCGATTCCTTCCGGGTGATCAAGCTGATTGTTGAACGAATGGCGCAACACCTTCTGCTGCGCATAGACCGCCGAACCTGCCACAAACAGCGTCACCGACGCGACGCCGAGCACGATTTTCCTGACCGTTACGTTCATAGACCTCTCCATTGAGTTGTGAGCACGTTAACCAAGGACCACCGATAACACTCTAGTACCTCAGAAATAATTAGAGCACTAGTACCTCACATCGTCAACAGAAAAATCGAATTTCAGAGAAGTGCTTCTTGATGAACGAACCAGGCTGGATTACGCACCGAGGAAGGCGTGCCCAGGAAATCCCTGCCTTGCGATCACCTGCGAGCATCCAGCTCTTGGCGGTACGTATCGGATGTGGCTGAAATCAACTAACGGATATCAACGAACAGAGTATTTTTAGAGGTGTCACACAATTCCTCAAAAGCAGTTATCGGCGGAGTATAGTAGTCACTAGTACCTTAGTTAAGCGATCCTCCAAACGTGCCTTTCATGCCAAACAGGAATTTGGCCGACCGCGTCGAGTTTCTGCCACGGGTAACAACCGTCTGGATACGGTCGAGGTCGTTTCTAGGATAATTACGCCCACAACACCAGAATGCGGCGGCTGTTCTTTCAGATTTCCCCGCCACTACGTTTTGAACTCGCACATTGACCGGAGGCAAATTGGCACGGCCGTCTTCTGATTCACCCACAGGCTCCCTGACCAAGCAGGTTACCGAGCGACTCCGCAAAGCGATCCTCGAGGGCGAATTCGGTCTCGGCGAAGCCTTGTCGGAAGACAAGCTCGCCACGGCCTTCGGCATCAGCCGCACCCCGGTGCGCGACTCGCTGACCGCGCTGCAGATTCAGGGACTGATCGAGATCAAGCCGCAGCGGGGCAGCTTCGTTTTCTTTCCCTCGACCCAGGACGTGGCGGAGTTGTGCGAGATCAGGAGCATTCTCGAAGTCCAGGCATTGCGCCTGAGCGTCGTGCGCAACAAGGAGGCCACGTTGCAGAGGCTGCGCGCCGCCACCGACAGCATGGAGACGGCGAAAGCCGCCGGCGATTTCCTGGCCGTCGCACGCGCCGACACCGAATTTCATTCGGCGCTGATCGAGAACAGCGGCAACAAATATCTGGTGGAAGCCTACCACTTGGCGTCAGGACGCTTCGTCGCGATACGCTCGCACGTCCTGCTGGCGGTCGGTGATATCCGGAACCGTTCCATGTCGGAACATCACGCGATCATCGCCGCCATCGAAAACGGGAATCTGTCCGAAGCGGAATCGACTCTGGCCCTGCATATCAGCATGGCCCTGGAAGCGTTCAAGATGGCGCAAAAGGAAGGTTTTCTCTCGACGCCCCACCCCCGCGCCCGGCCCCAGGAGATGAATCTTTCCCTGGCCTGACGGGCTTCAGTTAAGCCGATCCAGGTTCGACCCGAGCGGTTTTCAGCAAGCCGATCCGACTGTTCGAAAAAGGCTTCCTAGGCGACCTTTCTCAGCGCCTCGTCGATCGGCCCGGCGCCCGTCGGCCGGACCAGGCGTTCGATCTCCCGGCCGTCCTTGAGGAAGACCAGCGTCGGCCAGAGCTTGACGCCGAACGAGCGCCCGAGCGGCTTGCCTTTGCCGTCCTCGACCCAGATGAGGCGGACGCCGGGAAATCCCGCCATGGCCGCCGCGACGTGCGGCTGCGCGGCGCGGCAGTGTTCGCACCAGGACGCTCCGAATTCGAGCACGGCAGGCCCTTTCAGGGCATCGACCTCGGCGCGCGAGAGTTCGGTGGATGGCGACGACGATTCCATACGTTTCTCCTTGAAAAATGAGGCGCCGGGCCGATCGCGGCCGTCCGCTACGCCAGCGCGGCCCGCATTTCCCGGGCGGCGGCTTCGATCTCCGGCAGGAGGCCGGCATACTTCTCGTTGAAGAGCCGGACTTCGTCCTCCTGCAAATCGCGATCCTGGCGCAGCCACTCGTAGTAGCCGCCGGCCAGGAGGTTGCCGATGTAGACGAGGTCCGCCAGCGTCCTGGGGACTTCCGGGACGGGACGCGGATGGTCGTGGTCGACGGAAGCCTGGGCGATCTCCTGCGGCAGACCCAGCGTCTCCAGCAGCGTCACGCCGATCGCCTCGTGCCACTGCAGGATGAGATGCATCAGCGTGTCCGGCCGCTCGCGCAGCTCCGGGTACTGCACGGCCCGGTACAGCATGTAGAAGGCGCCGAGGTCGTGCACCAGGCCGGCCAGCATCGCCTCGTCGGAACTGATGCGGGTGTGGGTCTGGGCGAGCAGGCGCGCCGCCGCCGCGCTGCGGATCGAATGCTCCCACAGGCGCTGCGCGAGCGCGGAAAAGCCGGCCATTTCCTTGGCGTGGAGAATCTCGCCCATGGCCACCGCCAGCGCCGTGGCGCGCACGACGTTCAGGCCGAGCCGGTTGATGGCCGCGGGGAGGTCGCGCACCGCCTGCCCATGGGCGGCATAGGCCGCCGAATTTGCCAGGCGCACCAGCTTGGCGGCGACCAGCGGCTCCAACTGGACGACCTGGGCGATGCGCGCCAGGGTGAGATTCGGGTTCTGCAGTTCCTTGCGCAGGCGCAGGACGGCATCGAAGCAGGTGGGAAAAAGCACCTCGCCGGCCAGTTCGCGGGCGATGTCGGCGAGCATGCCGAAGCGCTGCGCGGTGAGTTCCTCGCCGATCTTGTCCTGTTCCGTGCGCTGATTCATGGCTTCAAGCATCGCATCATCCAAGTTCCGATCATAGCAGCCCGGCCGCAAAAGAAAACGCGGGCCGAGGCGCCACCGGTACGGTTTTCCGAACGCCTGCCTGCAGCCCTGTCCGCTTTACCGGACGGGACTCTGGACAGCCTCGAAAAACTTCCGCCGAATCATCGCGCTACGGCCGGCAAAAACAGGAACGATTCCTGCTGTCTGTTCAGGCGACTCGCCACCAAACGGACAATTCAGGGAATTGACGGAACGGTGCCGGGTGATCCGTCAGGAGATCGCAAGCAGGGGACGGATCGGAAGCAAAGCAGCACGGATATAAACCGGATTCACAACACAACGGGGGTTCTCAATGAAGCAACACAACAAAATACTGCTCGGCTTCCTGCTGGGCGTGGTATTCGGCCTGATCGGCTATTACTTCTTCCCGACCAAGGAATTCGCCTTCATGGGGCGGGTCACCGAGGTATTCACTTTCGTCGGCGCGCTCTTCCTGCGCATCATCTTCATGGTCGTCGTGCCGCTGATCCTGGCCGCGCTGATGCTCGGCACCATGGAACTCAGCCAGGGCACCGGCGGCTTCGGCAAGGTCGGCGGCCGCTGCCTGCTTTACACCGTGGTGCTCAGCGGCATCGCGGCGTGCATCGCCCTGCTCACCACCAACGTGCTCAAGCCGGGTGCCGGCCTGGTGTTCGACAAGGCCGCGCTGGCCGCCAACCAGGGCGTGCTGACCATCGCGAAGAACGCCTCGATGGCGCAGGACAAGGCCTGGTACCAGTACATCGTCAACCTCCTGCCGCAAAACCCGATCGACTCCGCCGCGCGTGCCTTCTCCGGCGAAATCATCGCCATGATGGTCTTCGCGCTGTTCTTCGGCTGGGCGCTGAGCACCGTCATCAAGGACGAGGATCATCCGCTGCCGCGCGTCCTCGACGCGATCTTCCAGGCCACCATGAAGATCATCGAAGTGGCGATGAAACTCGCGCCCTACGCCATCTTCGGCATCGTCTTCAACACCTCGTACCGGATGGGCGCGGGCTTCCTGGGCAACGTCGCCTACTTCGCCTTCGTCGTCATCCTCGGCCTGCTCCTGCAGTTCTTCATCGTGTATAGCGTGTTCCTGGCGACCGTCGGCAAGACCAACCCGTTCGCTTTCTACAAGAAGTGCCGCGAAGTCTATATCTATGCATTCTCGACGGCCTCCTCGAACGCCACGCTGCCGGTCGCTCTGAAGTGCGCCACGGACGTGCTGAAGATTCCGCCCCGGATCGCCCGCTTCGTGATCACCATCGGCGCGTCGGCCAACCAGAACGGCTCGGGCCTCTATGAAGGCGTGGTCGTCCTGTTCATGGCGCAGGTCTTCAACATCGACCTGACCGTCGGACAGCAGATCCTGGTCGTCATGATGTCCATGCTGGCCGGCGTCGGCACGGCGGGCATTCCCGGCGGATCGCTGCCGCTGATCGTGGTCCTGATGGTCAACGTCGGCGTCCCGGCCGAAGGCATCGGCCTGATCCTCGGCGTCAACCGCTTCCTCGACATGTGCCGCACCACGCTGAACGTGGCCGGCGACCTGGTCATCGCCAGGCTGATCACTTCGTCGCTCAGCGACGCGGATGTGGCCGCCTTGCATGCTGCCGATGCCGATGCCGTGGCATAAATAACAACAAGCGGGAGTGCCGTCGCCTGGCCATTCATCCGCCGCTCCGGCGATGAAGACCGATCGACGGTAGCGCCCGCCTCGCTGCAACAATGTCACCTCATCCCCGGACACCGTTCCGGGGATTTTTTCTGGTGTCCGGACCGCCGTCCTCCGCGTCCCTTGCCGCGAAAAACGAGCCGCGGCCGGGCGATTCCGGTCACAATAGCGCTCCCCTTCATCTCGCCACGTTGCCGACGTCTCCCATGCCGTTCCGCCGCTCCCTCCGCCTGGCACTGGTCTTCGTGGCGGTCGCGCTCGTGGCCGCCGCCGTCGCGCTGGCCACCTACCGGCTCAGCCAGCAGCAGGCGCTGCTGGAACTGCAGGCCACCGGGCGCCACCGGCTCGACCTGTATTCCGCCAGCCTGGAACGTGAAATCAGCAAATACGCCTACTTCCCGGCCACCCTCGGCCTCGAACGCGACGTGCTCGATCTGCTCGACGCCCGGCTGACCAGCAAGGTCAATCATTACCTGGAAGAGCTCAACCAGCGCGCCGGCACGCTGTCGATCTACATCATGAACCGCACCGGGCGCGTGCTGGCGTCGAGCAACTGGCGCCAGCCGGACAGCTTCGTCGGTGAGGATCTTTCGTTCCGCCCGTATTTCCGCGACGCCATGGAAGGCGGCACCGGACGCTTCTTCGGCATCGGCACGACGCGCGGGGAACCCGGCTATTACCTGTCGTCCCCCTTGAAGAACGGCGACAACATGATCGGCGTGGCCGTGGTCAAGGTCAGCCTCGAACAGCTGGAGAAATCGTGGTCCACGGTGGAAGCGCCGGTCTTCGTCAATGACGAGAACGGGGTGATCATCCTGAGCTCCGTCCCGGCGTGGAAATTCAGCACGCTGCGCCCGATCGACGAAAAGACGCGCGCGGCGTTCGACCGCACGCAGCAATACAGCCGGCGCGCGCTGGAACCCCTCGGCCTCCGGGAAATCGCCCGCTTCGACGAACAGACCAGCATCATCCGGATGGCCCGCGAGAAGAGCGAAACGACGTCCGTCTACCCGATCAGCGGCGAGTTCCTGGCCCAGTCGCAGCCGCTGGTGGGGTCGAGCTGGACGCTGACGGTCTACTCCAATCTCGACCAGGTCAACGAGATGAGCGCGATCCGGGCCGTCGTGGCGGGCGTGACGACGGTGCTGCTGTGCATCGTCACGCTGATGTTCAACGAACGGCGCAAGCACCTGCAGGACCGCCTGGCGGCGCGCGAGGCGCTGCAGAAGGCCTACGACGAGCTCGAACGGAAGGTCGAGGAACGGACGCTCGACCTGTCCATGGCCAACCAGAAGCTGCAGGACGAGGTCGCCGAGCGCGTGCGCGCGGAGCGCACCCTGCGGGCCGCGCAGGACGAACTGATCCAGGCCGGCAAGCTGGCGGTGATCGGCCAGCTGTCCGCCGGCATCGTGCACGAACTCAACCAGCCGCTGGCCGCGCTGCGCACGCTGTCCGCCAACACCACCCGCTTCCTCGAACGCGGGGACGAAGCCACGGCCCGCGCCAACCTCGAACGCATCGGCCAGCTGGTCGACCGGATGGGGCAGATCACCGGCGAGCTCAAGAGTTTCGCCCGCAAGTCGAGCGGCCAGCCGCGCCCCACGGACCTGCGGCAGATCGTGTCCAACGCCGTCGCTCTGCTCGGACAACGCCTGCGCAGCAGCGGCGCGCGGGTCGCCTACCGCTTTCCCGACACGCCGGCGTACGCCCTGTGCGACCCCAACCGGATGGAGCAGGTGCTGATCAACCTGATCGGCAACGCGCTCGACGCGATGGCGGGACAGGCCTCGCCGCAGGTGGACATCACCGCCGACGTCCGCGACCGGACGATCCGCCTCGCAGTCCGCGATCACGGCACGGGGCTGAGCGACGATGCCTTGTCGCGGCTGTTCGAACCCTTTTTCACCACCAAGGAAGCCGGCCAGGGATTGGGACTGGGCCTTGCCATCTCCGCCGGCATCGTCGGCGATTTCGGCGGAGCGCTGAGCGGGAGCAACCATCCCGACGGCGGCGCGGTATTCACCCTGGAACTGCCTCTCGCCGAAAACGAGCCATCATCATGAATCTCAAAGTACTCCTCGTCGAAGACGACCCCGACGTCCGCCTCGGCTGCGAACAGGCGCTGCAGCTCGAAGGCATTGCCACCGACGGCTTCGGCAGCGTCGAGGAAGCGCGGCACCGCCTGAGCGCCGATTTCCGGGGCATCGTGGTCAGCGACATCCGCCTGCCGCGCATGGACGGGCTGGCCTTCCAGCGCGAGCTGACGCGCATCGACCCCGAACTGCCGGTGGTCCTGATCACCGGCCACGGCGACATCTCGATGGCCGTGCAGGCGATGAAGGACGGCGCCTACGATTTCCTGCAGAAGCCCTTTCCGCCGGAACAGCTGGTCGAAGTCGTGCGGCGCGCGCTGGAAAAGCGGCGGCTGGTCCTCGAAGTGCGGGATCTGCGCCGCCGCCTGGAAGGCCGCGACCAGATCGAAGCCCGGCTGATCGGCCAGTCGAGCGGCATGACGCGCGTGCGCGAGCTGATCGTCGGACTCGCCGACAGCGCGGCCGACGTGCTGATCCGCGGCGAAACCGGCTGCGGCAAGGAACTCGTCGCGCGCTGTCTGCATGAAGCGAGCCCCCGCTACAAGGGCAACTACGTGGCGATCAACTGCGGCGGCCTGCCCGACACGCTGTTCGAAAGCGAGGTCTTCGGCCACGAGGCGGGCGCCTACACCGGCGCGGCCAAGCGGCGGATCGGGCGCATCGAATACGCCAACGGCGGCACGCTGTTCCTCGACGAGATCGAATCGATGCCGGTCGCCATGCAGATCAAGCTGCTGCGCGTGCTGCAGGAGCGCTCGCTGGAACGGCTCGGCTCCAACACGCCGATCCCCGTCAACTGCCGGGTGATCGCCGCGACCAAGGTCGACCTGCGCGCGCTGGCCGAACAGGGGCTGTTCCGCACCGACCTCTACTACCGGCTCAGCGTGGCCACCATCGCGCTGCCGCCCCTGCGCGAGCGCCGCGAGGACGTGCCGCTGCTCTTCCAGCACTTCCTGATGCAGGCCGCCGCGCGGCACGGCCGCCCCGTGCCGGAGATCGATTCCGGACGCATGAACCGGCTGATGGGCTACCACTGGCCGGGCAACGTCCGCGAACTGCGCAACGTGGCCGACCGCTGCGTGCTCGGCATCGAATCCGGTGCCCCGCCGTTCGGCGAAGAGCGGGGCGACCAGCCCAGCCCGCTGCACGAGACGGTGGAAGCCTTCGAGCGGGCGCTGATCGCCGACGCGCTGCAGCGCACGCAGGGCAGCCTGGCGCGCAGCGCCGAGTACCTCTGCATCCCGAAGACCACCCTGCATGACAAGATCAGGAAATACGGCCTGTAAACCAGCATCGGCGCGTCGCTCCGTCCTCTCTCCCTCCCCTTCAAGGGGAGGGTCGGGGTGGGGATGGGGGCAAATGCCGGCAAATACCCCATCCCCCACCCGGCCTCCCCCTTGAAGGGGGAGGAGTCCAGGCATCCGGCCACGCTGGCGCGATCCACAGCCGGCCGGAAAAACCAGACGCGGCATGCTATATTTTCGTGATTCCGGCATATCGATCCGCCCATGAACCAGACGTCCACAACCATGCAATCAGGATTCAGCGGCATTTTCCGCCGCGCGCTCGCGGCGGCACTGCTGCTCGCCGCGTGGGCCGTTCCCGGCCTGGCGCAGGACCTGCCGGAAATCCGCGCGAACGGCGTGATCCGCCACCTGGGCGTGCCCTACGCCCGGTTTGTTGACGGCAGCGGCGAAGGCTTCGACGCGGAAATGGTGCGCATGTTCGCCCGGCATATCGGCGTCCGCTACGAATACGTCCCGGCCGACTGGACCAACGTCATGCAGGACCTGATCGGCGGCGAGATCGACTACCGCTCGCCCGTCCGCCCGGCCGGCAAGCGGCCGGTGCGCGGCGACATCATCGCCAACGGGCTGACCATCCTGCCGAGCCGGGAAAAGTACATCGACTACTCGACGCCCACCTTCCCCTCCGCCGTGTGGCTGGTGGCCCGCGCGGACGCGAAGATCAAGCCGATCAGCCCGAGCGGCAGCCTGTCCAGGGACATCGAGGCGACCAAGGCGAAAATGCTCGAAGGCGGCACCTTCGTCATGGACGATTCCTGCCTCGATCCCAAGCTGCACGGCCTGGACGGCAAGAACTACCGGCTGCTGCGCTTCCCCGCGGCCAGCCAGAACGATCTCGTTCCCGCCGTGCTCAAGCGGGAAGGCGAAATGACCCTGCTCGACGTGCCGGACATCATCGTCGCCATGGAAAAGTGGCCCGGCCAGATCAAGGTCATCGGGCCGATCTCCGAAGAGCAGCTGATGGGCGCCGGCTTCCGCAAGACCTCGCCGGAACTGCGCCAGGCCTTCGAGGAATTCCTGGCCGGCATCAAGGCGGACGGCACCTACATGGAGCTGGTGCGCAAATACTACCGGTCGGCGCCGCGCTACCTGCCCAAGTTCTTCCGCGACCCCTCGATCAGGCGCTGAGCCGCCATGCAGGAAGAACGGAGTCTCTTTTCCTTCCTGGCGCGGCACAAGAAGAGCGTCCTGACGTTCCTCATCTTCATCGCCTACGCCGGCGCCGTCTTCTGGAGCAACTACCAGTCGCTGCAAAGCGCGCAGGAAAACGCGCTGCTCCAGTTCCGCATGGAGTCGGAAAAGCAGGCCTACGCCCTCTCCTACTTCTTCTCCGAGCGGCGCAGCGACGCGGTCGAACTCGCCGAATCCGAACCGGTGGTCAATTTCTTCCGCAACCGCGATCTGGGCATGAGCTACCAGTACGGCCTCGGCGTCAACATCCAGTTGATCGAGGATCGTTTCGAGTACGTGTTCAACAGGAAGCGCAGCGGCGGCATGCCGGTGTTCACCGGCTTCATGCTGGTCGACCACAACGGCGCCGCGGTCGCCGAATGGCAGGCGCCCGGCGGCGAAACGGTGCCCTCGGCCTGGCTCCTGCCCGGCAACCACGAGCCGCGCGTCCGCCTGGGCGCGCGGCACGGCACGCTGGCGATCATGGCCCCGGTGTGGATCAACGGCGCCTACCGCGGCGAACTCCTGGCCTGGCTCGACGCCGACAGCAGCTTCGCCCAGTTCGGCCCCGCGCGCTCCAACCGCTACGGCCTCCTGGTCGATCGCCAGACCGGCGAACCGCTGCGCGACCGGAACGACGGCCCCCGCTTCGGGCCGCAGGACTGGCAGGCGATCAGCGCGCTGTCGGCGCGCGACAACAAGGCGCGCGTCTTCGCCCAGGCGAGCGACGGCCGGCATTACCACGTCGCCCGTTTCGACATCGAGCAGACGCCCATCGCCTTCGTCTCGATCGCCCCGGCGCGGGCGGCCGAGAACGGCACGGCGCGCCTGTTCGTCATCGCCGCCGCCGTGGTCCCGTTCATCGTCGTGCTGGTCGGCTTCCTCGACGTCCTCGAACGCCGCCGCCTGGAAAACCTGCGCATCCTGGCGCAGACCGAAGCCGAGCGGCTGGCGCAGGCGCGCAGCGACTTCCTGGCCAACATGAGCCACGAGATCCGCACGCCGATGAACGCCATCATCGGCATGACCGAGCTGTGCCTGGCCTCGCAGCCGAGCCGCAAGCAGCGCAGCTACCTGACCAAGATCCAGCAGACCTCCGATCTGCTGCTGCGCATCATCAACGACATCCTGAACTTCTCGAAGATCGAGTCGGGCAAGCTGGAAATCGAAAGAACGCCCTTCGACCTCGACCGCACGCTCGGCGACGTCGGCAACCTGCTTTCCGGCGACGCGGCGAAAAAAGACATCGAAATCGTCTTCGACGTCGATGCGTCGTGCAACCGGATCTTCATCGGCGACTCGCTGCGCCTGGAGCAGGTGCTGATCAACCTGGTCGGCAACGCCGTCAAATTCTCCGAACGCGGCAACATCACCATCCGCGTGCGCTGCGAGGAAAGCGCGCCGGATTCGGCGCAGCTGCACGTAGAACATCACCGACGAGGGCATCGGCATCTCGGAAGAACAACAGGCCCGCCTGTTCAATGCCTTCACCCAGGCCGACGCCACCACCACCCGGCGCTTCGGCGGCTCCGGGCTCGGGCTGGCGATCTCCAAGCGGCTGGTCGAACTGATGGGCGGCGGCATCCGGGTGCGCAGCGCGCCCGGACAGGGCAGCACGTTCAGTTTCTCGGTACGGCTGGGGGTCGATCCGAAACAGCCGTCCCGCTTCATCGCCCTGAAGAAGAAGCTCGCGCTGTTCGCCGCCCGGCCGGTGCTGGTCATCGACGACAACCCCGCCTACCGGCAGGCGATCGCCGCGCAGCTGGCCCAGATCGGCCTGTCGTGCATGGCCTGCGCGTCCGGCGACGAGGCGATCGCCGCCGTGGCGCGGCACGACCGCGAGGACCACCTGGCCATCCTGGTCGACCAGCGCATGCCGGGCAAGAGCGGGCTGGAAACCATCCGGGGCCTGCGCAACGCCTGGCGGATCGGCTCGGTCCCGCCGATCTTCCTGCTCACCACCTATGCGCAGGACATCGACCACGAGGCCGACGCGGCCATGTTCGACGGCATCCTGACCAAGCCGACCACGGCCAACCAGCTGTACGCCGAGATCGCCCCCTTCCTCGGCATCCGGGTCGATCCCGTGCTCCTGCCGCACGGCGCTCCCGGCGCGCTGCCGGACAGTCTGCGCGGGCTCGACGTGCTGCTGGTCGACGACGTCCCCTTCAACCAGGAGATCGTGCGCGACATGCTGGAGGACGCCGGGCTGTCGGTGCGCATCGCCGGCAACGGCGTCAACACGCTGGCCGCGGTGGCCGCCAGGCGTCCCGACTGCATCCTGATGGACTGCCAGATGCCGATCATGGACGGCTACGAAGCCACCCGCCGCCTGCGCCTCGACGAACGCCACCGCGATCTGCCGATCATCGCCCTGACGGCCAACGCGCTGGCCTCCGAACGCGAAAAATGCCGCGCGGCGGGCATGGACGGCTACATCGTCAAGCCGGTCAGGTCGGCCGATCTGCTGGCGGCGCTGGCCAGGCACGCCCGGCCGCGCGCCGGCCACGGCGGCGCGCCGATCGCGCCGGTGCTGGTTCCCGCGCCGCCGCCGTTGGACGAAGCCGCCCTGCCCGAGCTTCCCGGCATCGACGTCGCCACCGGCCTGCGCTACGCCGACGGCCAGCTGGTCGAACTACCGCAAGATACTGCGCCTGTTTCATGAAACGCACGGGCGCAACTTCACGCTCGACGTACACGACGCGCTCGCCCGGGAAAACTGGAAGGACGCCGCGCGCCACGCCCATTCCTTCAAGAGCGCCGCGCGGATCATCGGCGCGGCGCAGCTCGGCGATCTGAGCAGCGCGCTCGAAAGCGCCTGCGACGCGCAGCAGCCGGAAACCGCCCGGCAGCTGCTGGAAAGGCTGGCGGACGAACTGCGCGTCGTCTGCGCGGGGCTGGCGCCGCTGCTGCAGGGCGACTGAAGCGGACGCAGCCGCCGCGCTTTATGCCCGGACGGAGCCAGGCGGTACAATGCCGGTTCTCTTGCCGGAGGAACGACTCATGAACCTTTCCCTCATTCTCACGGTCATCGGCGACGATCGCCCGGGCCTCGTCGGACAGCTGTCGGCGGCGATCGGCAAACACGGCGGCAACTGGCTGCAATCGTCGATGTCGCATCTCGCCGGCAAATTCGCCGGAATCGTCTGCGTGGCCATCGAGGAGGAACGCCTCGACGCGCTGCGCGCCGAACTGGCCGCCCTCCCCGGCCTGCGCGTCAACGCCGAGGTGTCCGACAGCGCGCCAGCGCCCGCCGGCCGCCGCCTGAGCCTGGCGCTGGTCGGCCACGACCGCGTCGGCATCGTGCGCGAAGTCTCGCACGTGCTCGCCCGGCACGCGGTCAACGTCGAGGAGCTGAATACGCACACGGCCAGCGCGCCGATGTCGGCGGAAATCCTCTTCCACGCCACCGCCGAACTGACGGCCTCACCCGCGCTCGACACGCGCGCGCTGGTGCACGACCTCGAACAGATTTCCAACGACCTGATGGTCAACATCACGCTCGACGAGTCGATTCGTCGCTGATCTCCGCAACTCTTTTTCACGGAAAACCATGGCTCAATACGTAATGTCGATGCTGCGCGTCAGCAAGACCGTTCCCCCCAAGCGACAGATCATCAAGGACATTTCCCTGTCCTTCTTCCCCGGTGCCAAGATCGGCCTGCTGGGCCTCAACGGCTCCGGCAAGTCGACCGTCCTGCGCATCATGGCCAACCAGGACAAGGACTACGACGGCGAAGTGCAGCACCTGGCCGGCATCAAGATCGGCTACCTGCCGCAGGAACCGCAGCTCGACCCGGACCAGACCGTGCGCCAGGAAGTGGAAAGCGGCATGGGCGAAGTGATCGAGGCGCAGGCCAGGCTGGAGCAGGTCTACGCCGCCTACGCCGAACCGGACGCCGACTTCGACAAGCTCGCCGAGGAGCAGGCGCGGCTCGAAGCGATCATCGCCACGGCCGGCGCCGACACCGGGAACCAGATGGAGATCGCCGCCGACGCACTGCGCCTGCCGCCGTGGGACGCCTCGATCCGGAACCTGTCCGGCGGCGAGAAGCGCCGCGTCGCGCTGTGCAAGCTGCTGCTCTCGCGGCCCGACATGCTGCTGCTCGACGAGCCGACCAACCACCTCGACGCCGAATCGGTCGAATGGCTGGAACAGTACCTGTGCCGCTTCCCCGGCACCGTCGTCGCCGTCACCCACGACCGCTACTTCCTCGACAACGCCGCCGAGTGGATTCTCGAACTCGACCGCGGCCACGGCATCCCGTGGAAGGGCAACTATTCCTCCTGGCTGGAGCAGAAGGAAGCGCGCCTGGAAACCGAGCAGAAGCAGCTCGACGCGCACATGAAGGCGATGAAGCAGGAACTCGAATGGGTGCGCTCCAACCCCAAGGCGCGCCAAGCCAAGAGCAAGGCGCGCATCGCCCGCTTCGAGGAAATGTCGAGCCATGAATACCAAGCGCGCAACGAAACGCAGGAAATCTTCATCCCCGTCGCCGAGCGGCTGGGCGACAAGGTCATCGAGTTCAAGAACGTCAGCAAGGGCTACGGAGACCGGCTGCTGATCGACGACCTCTCGTTCACCGTCCCGCCCGGCGCCATCGTCGGCATCATCGGCCCGAACGGCGCCGGCAAATCAACGCTGTTCCGCATGATCACCGGCGCCGAGCGGCCCGACGGCGGCAGCATCGACGTCGGTCCGACGGTCAGGATGGCCTACGTCAACCAGAGCCGCGAGAACCTCGCCGACGACAAGACCGTCTTCGACGAGCTTTCCGACGGGCGCGACATCGTGCAGATCGGCAAATTCGAGATGCCCAGCCGCGCCTACATCGGCCGCTTCAACTTCAAGGGCGCCGACCAGCAGAAGATCGTCGGCAAGCTCTCCGGCGGCGAACGCGGCCGCCTGCACCTGGCCAAGACGCTGATGACCGGCGGCAACCTGCTGCTGCTCGACGAGCCGTCGAACGACCTCGACGTGGAAACCCTGCGCGCGCTCGAAGACGCGCTGCTCGAATTCGCCGGCTGCGCGCTGATCATCTCGCACGACCGCTGGTTCCTCGACCGCATCTGCACGCACATCCTGGCCTGCGAAGGCGAATCGCAGTGGAGCTTCTTCACCGGCAACTACCAGGAATACGAGGAAGACAAGAGGAAGCGGCTCGGCGAGGAAGGCGCCAAACCGAAGCGCATCCGCTACAAGCCGATCAACCGGTAGTTCAAACCACGGCGACACGGCGGGCACGGCGGGAAAACAAGGAATTGCTTCTCGCCGTGCCCGCCGTGTCGTCGTGGTTGATTCGCCTTTTCTGTTCCAGCCCGAAAAAGCAAAAGACCCACGCACATTCCGTGGTGGGTCTTTTTTGTTTCCCTGGCTTCCCGCGCGATGCCGGAAGCCAGCGGAGAGGAGATGCCGCGCAGCGGGCGCGGCATCGGATGATCAGTGTTCGGCCTTCAGGCTGGCGGCGAAGGCGACTTCCATGCTCTCGGGGAACTGAAAGCGGGCGAAGGTGTTGTGGATGTAGGCCTGGTCGACGCTGGCGCTTTCGTCCTTGAAGCGGATGCCGAGCGAACGGCCGTTCGAGGCCAGGGTGGAGAAGGCGTAGCGCCAGCGTTGCGCTTCGGCCAGACGCTCGCGCAGTTCGCGTTCGTTGCTGATCGCGATGCCTGCCCGTTTAAGAGAATCCAGGAACTCGTCGAAAGATTCGTTGCTCAGACTGCCCATGATTTCACTCCGTTTTCCAATTCGGTGGATGGCCACCACGAGACCAATAACGCGCGTTATTTTTCGCGGTTGACACGTCTTTACGAAAAAACGCCCTTTTCGCGGACGCCCCGCCTTCCAGGCCGCGAAAAAATTGGAATTTACATTCCTATTCAATGGGTTAAAATCGCGCTTCCGGAAATTCCCCCGCCTCCGCCGGAAGCGGAAACGACGCCCATGCCCGCCGACCCCCTCTCCCTGGAACTCCTCGCGCCCGCGCGGAACGCCGATTTCGGCATAGAGGCGATCAACCACGGCGCCGACGCCGTGTATATCGGCGGGCCGGCCTTCGGCGCGCGGGCGGACGCCGGCAATGCGGTGGCCGAGATCGCCCGCCTCGCCGGATACGCGCACCGCTTCGGCGCCCGCGTGCTGGTCGCGCTCAACACCATCCTGCGCGACGACGAACTGGACGTGGCGCGGACGCTGGCGCACCAGATCCACGACGCCGGCGCCGACGCGCTGATCGTGCAGGACATGGGCCTGCTCGAACTCGACCTGCCGCCGATCCAGCTGCACGCCAGCACGCAGTGCGACATCCGCACGCCGCAGAAGGCGCGCTTCCTGGCGGACGCCGGGTTCTCCCAGATGGTGCTGGCGCGCGAACTGTCGCTCGACGCGATCCGGGCGATCGCCGCGCGGACGGCGGCCACGCTCGAATTCTTCGTGCACGGCGCGCTGTGCGTGAGCTACAGCGGCCAGTGCTACCTCAGCCACGCGCGCACCGGGCGCAGCGCCAATCGCGGCGAGTGCGCGCAGCCCTGCCGCCTGCCCTACGACCTGGCCGACGCCCACGGGCAGACGCTTGCCCGCGGCCGCCATCTCCTGTCGCTCAGGGACAACGAGCAGACGGACAACCTGGCCGCGCTGATCAACGCCGGCATCCGCTCGTTCAAGATCGAGGGGCGGCTGAAGGACCTGGCCTACGTCAAGAACGTCACCGCGCATTACCGGCGCCGGCTCGACGCGATCATCGAATCGTCCTCCGGCCGCTATGGACGGAGTTCGTCCGGGCGCTGCGCCTTCCTGTTCGAACCGCGGCCGGAAAAGACCTTCAACCGCGGCGCCACGGACTATTTCGTGCGCGGCCGGCACGCCGACGTCGGCGCCTTCGACTCGCCCAAGTTCGTCGGCGAGCGGGTCGGGGAAATCCGCCGCGTGGCGCGCGACAGCTTCGACGTCGCCACCGCGCTGACGCTCGGCAACGGCGACGGCCTGACCTATTTCGACGCAGCCGGCGCGCTGGCCGGCCTGCGCGTGAACCTCGCCGAGCGCGTTCCGGACGGCTACCGGCTGTTCCCGGCGCTGGAAAACGGCGGCTTGCCGCCAGGGCTGAACGCGGGAAGCGTCGTTTATCGCAACCACGATCAGGCCTTCATCCGCCTGCTGGAGAAGAAAAGCGCCGAGCGGCGCATCCCCGTGCGGCTGCGCCTCGGGGAAACCGCCGACGGCTTCGAGTTGACGCTGGCCGACGAGCGCGGCGTCGCGGTCACGGTGCCGCTGGCGCACGCCAGGGAAACGGCGCGCGATCCGGAGCGGGCGCCGGACGCGCTGCGTGAAAACCTGGGCAAGCTGGGCGGCACGATCTACGCCGCCGAGTCGATCGAACTGGCGCTGTCCGCGCCGTGGTTCATCCCCGCGTCGGCGCTCAACGCGCTGCGCCGCGCGGCCGTCGCGGCGCTCGACGCGGCGCGCGCAAAGGCCTGGCGGCGGCCGCCCCGCCGGCCGGCCGCCGAACCGCCGACGCCGTACCCGGACGACGCGCTGAGCTATCTCGGCAACGTGTACAACCGCCAGGCGCGCGCCTTCTACGCGAGGCACGGGGTCAAGGTCATCGCGCCGGCCTACGAATGCGGCGGTGAACAAGGCGAGGTCCCGCTGATGGTGACCAAGCATTGCCTGCGCTACAGCTTCGACCTCTGTCCGAAGCAGACCAGGGGCATCCGGCCGGACCCGCTGCTGCTGATCAGCGGCAAAGACCGGCTCACGCTGCGCTTCGACTGCAAGCGCTGTGAAATGCAGGTCGTCGGCTCCGCCCGGCGGAAATGACTTTCTTTACTGGTACAACTCCGGGAACCGTTTGCGCAGGTTTTCCAGCTTGGGCAGGTCGTTGAAGACGATGTAGGGCTGCCGCGGATGCAGCGCCAGATAGTTCTGGTGATACGCCTCCGCCGGATAGAACTGTCGCAGCGGCACGACCTGCGTCACGATCGGGCGCGAAAACGCGCGTGCCGCGGTGAGCTGCTGGATATGGGCCTGCGCCGCCTTCTCCTGGCCGGGATCGGCATAGAAGATCGCGGAACGGTACTGGCTGCCGACGTCCGGCCCCTGCCGGTCGAGCTGCGTGGGGTCGTGCGCCACGCTGAAGAATACCTGCAGCAGCTGCGGATAAGAAATGCGCTGCGGATCGAACCGCACGCGCACGGCCTCGGCGTGCCCCGTGGTCCCCGTGCTGACCTGATCGTAATGCGCCGTCGCCGCCTCGCCGCCCGCGTAGCCGGATTCGACCTCGGTGACGCCCTTGAGATGCTTGAAAACGGCGTCCACGCCCCAGAAGCAGCCGCCCGCGAACACGGCGGTCTGCCGCTCGCCGGCGCTCGCCTGCGGCGCGGCCTCGCCGGACGCCGCGCCCGCCGGCACGCTCCAGGCGAACGAAATTACCGAAAAAAGCGCCGCAAATACCAGCGCGATGGGCTCATGAACAGTCCTCATTTCCTTTCCTTCCAAATGCGTGGATGCCTTCCTTTCCATGCCTCCGGCCGGCGAGGCACCGGTCCGGCGCGACGAAGGCCCGCGCCGCCGGCGCCCCGCCGGGGACGCTTACTTCTTCATCTCGTCCTTGGACATCGCATCCTTGCCCATGTTGCCTTTGCTCATGTCGCCCTTGCCCATCCCGTCACGGCCCATGGCGTCCTTCTTCATCGCGGACTGGGCGTCCTTCTTCATCTTGTCCTTGGCCATGCCGTCCTTGGACATCGAATCCTTGGCCATGCCATCCATGGCCTTGTCATTCTTCATCGCGTCCTGGGCGAAGGCGGCCCCGGCAAACAGCATGGACACGGACAGGCACATCGAAACGAGGGTTTTCATGGTGATCTCCTTTGCTTGCAGGTTGAGCGGCGCATTGGCCGAAGTTTCGGGCGAGCCGGACCGTCAGCCGGTCAGCTCCCACCGAACCAGTTGTACCCCTGGTCTTCCCAATAACCGCCGGGGTAGGTGTTGGTGACGAAAATCGCCTGGATGTGCTTCGGATTCTTGTAGCCGAGCTTGGTCGGCATGCGCAGCTTCATGGGGAAGCCGTAGCGGGGCGCCAGCCGCTGGCCGCCATGATGAACACCGCCGCCGCGTTCAGCCAATGGGTGAGGCGCAGCCAGAGCGGATGAACCGGATCGGAGCGGGGAATGTCGGAAGCAGGCATGCGCGGTCCTTTCCTCGAAGGCGGTGAACGCCGGTCCGATCCCGTCGCGGATCGCCCGGCCTGTAGCGGCTATTTCGTGCCGGCCTGGCGATCGGTTACAGACCGGGGCAAAATTCACCAACTTTTTTTCGCGCTCTTCCGCCAGGGGTGTAACCGGATGCGACCTTCCAGCGAATGAACAGACAGGACCGGGCCGCCGCGAACGAAGAGCGTCTGGGCGAGCTGTTCAGGCGCGCGCTCGCGGGCGACGCATCGGCGTATCAGGCGTTCCTGAAGCTCCTGGCCGGATATCTGCGGGCCTACTTCCGGAAGCGCCTGTCGCGTTTACCGGACGACGTGGAGGATCTGGTGCAGGAAACGCTGCTCGCTCTTCACAACCAGCGCCAGACCTACGACGCGAGCATGCCGCTGACGGCCTGGATCTTCGCCATCGCCCGGTACAAGCTGGTCGATCTGCTGCGTCGGCGGTCGCTCCGGGAGGCGGTCACCGATCCGCTGGACGACGAGGCCGAGCTGCTGGCGGCTTCGGACACCGAGGCCGCCGAGGCCCGCCGGGACCTCGCCAGGCTGCTCGACGCCCTGCCCGACCGCTTGCGCCTGCCGATCGTCCATACCAAGCTGGAAGGGCTCTCCGTCGCGGAGGCCGCGCGGGCGGCCGGCATGTCGGAAGCGGCGGTCAAGGTGGGCGTGCATCGCGGGCTCAAGGCGCTGGCGGCGCTGATCAGGGGAGGAAGATGAAAACGGACGAATTGGCGGCCATGCTGGCGGCCGGAAGCGGCCCAATCGACAGGCGCCTCGTGGGCCGCCGCTACGCGGTCGCCCTGCTGGGCGGCGCGGCGGTGTCCGCGCTGCTCATGCTGGCCGTGCTGGGCGTGCGCCCGGACCTGGGCGAGGCGGTCTATCGGCCGATGTTCTGGGTCAAGCTGGCGTTCGCGGCCAGCATGGCGTGGGGCGGCTGGCGGCTGGCCGAGCGCCTGTCGCGGCCGGGCGCGCGGCTCGGCCGCGCCGCGCTCGGGGTGATCGCGCCGGTGCTGGCGATCTGGCTGGTCGCCATCGCGGCGCTGCTCATGGCGGCCCCGGCCGAGCGCCCGGAACTGCTGCTGGGCGCGACGTGGCGGCGCTGTCCGTGGCTGATCGCCCTGCTCTCGGTGCCCGTCTTCCTAAGCGTCCTGTGGGCCATGCGCGGACTGGCGCCCACCCGCCTGCCCCTGGCCGGCGCGGCGGCCGGCCTGCTCGCCGGCGCCACGGCGACCGTCGTCTACTGCCTGCATTGCCCGGAAATGGGCGCGCCGTTCGTCGCCACGTGGTACCTGCTGGGCATGCTCCTGCCGTGCCTGCTCGGGCTGCTCCTGGGCCGCCGCGTGCTGCGCTGGTAGCGGCGCCGCGCGGCGGCCGCCCGCTCAGTACGCCCGCTCAGTACGCCTGGTCCCAGCGCCGGGACAGGCGCAGCGCGCAGTTGATCAGGCCGACCATGCTGTAGGTCTGCACGAAGTTGCCCCACAGTTCGCCGCTGCGCTCGCAGTAGTCCTCGGCCAGCAGGCCGAGCGGGTTGCAGCAGCCCAGCAGCGTCTCGAAGGTATGGCACGCCTCGTCCTTGCGGCCCAGCGCCTGCAGGGCGTAGACGTACCAGAAGGTGCACACCAGGAAGGCGTTGTCCGGCGTGCCGAAGTCGTCCTGCTCGACGTAGCGGTAGATGAAGTCGCCGTGCTTGAGCTCGGCTTCGATGGCCGCCACCGTGGAGGCGAAGCGCGGGTCGTCGGCGGCCAGGAAGCCGAACTCGTGCAGCAGCAGCATGCTCGCGTCGAGCGCGTCGTCGCCCCAGGCGGCCACGAAGGCCTGCTTGCCTTCGTGCCAGGCCTCGCGGCAGATGATCTCGTGCATGCGGTCGGCCTCCCCGCGCCAGTAGTCCTGCCGCTCGCCGAGGCCGAGCTGCCGGGCGATGCGCGACAGGCGGTCGCAGGCGGCCCAGCAGATCACGCTCGAATAGGTGTGCACGCGCTGCCGGCCGCGCAGCTCCCAGAGGCCGGCGTCGGGCTGGTCGAAATTCGCCAGCGCCTTCTGGCCCAGCGGTTCCAGGCGGTGGAAGAGATCCACGTCGCCGCGCCGGAACAGGCGATGGTCGAAGAACATGTGCGTCGCCGACAGGATGGCCGATCCGTACACGTCGTGCTGCACCTGCGCGTAGGCCAGGTTGCCCATGCGCACCGGCCCCATGGCGCGATACCCGGCGAGCGCCGGCGCGGTGCGCTCGTGCAGCGTCTTCTCGCCGCTGATGCCGTAGACCGGCTGCAGCATCCCATGCTCGTGGCCGGCGGCGACGTTGAGGATGTAGCTCAGGTATTTCTCCATCGTGCGCGTGGCGCCCAGGCGGTTGAGCGCGTTGACCACGAAATACCCGTCGCGCAGCCAGCAGTAGCGGTAATCCCAGTTGCGCCCGGAATCGGCGTGCTCCGGCAGCGAGGTGGTCATCGCCGCGACGATCGCGCCGGTGTCCTCGCAGGCGTTGAGCTGCAGGGTGATGGCGGCGCGGATCACCTCGTCCTGCCAGTCGACCGGCACGAACAGGCTGCGCACCCAGGCGTGCCAGTAGTTCTTGGTCTCCTCCAGGAAGCGCCGGCCGACCACCGCCACCGCCTCGTGCAGCGTCTCGTCCGCGCCCAGCATGAAGGTCAGCGTGTCCTCGACGAACACCTCCCGCCGTTCGAGGACGGCGTTGATCGAGGCGTCGGTGGTCAGGCGCAGCGCCGTTTCCGCGCCGACGTAGCGCACGTGGTGGCTGCCGAAGGTGATCTCCGGCGCCGTGCCGCCGTAGTTGAACAGGGGCTGGAGATTGACCGCCATGCGCGGCGCGCCGGCCACCCGGCGCACCTGGCGCACCAGCATCATCGGATGGAACATGCGGCCGAACAGCCGGAAGCGCGGCGCGAAATCGGTGATCTCCAGGCAGCCGCCCTGGCGGTCGTGCAGCAAGGTGGTCAGCACGGCGGTGTTGGCCTCGTAGTGCTGCTGCGCATGCGAGAAATCGACCAGCTCGATGCCGAACGCGCCGCGCCCGGTCTCGTGGTCTCCCGGCTGCAGCAGGTGGCAGAACACCGGATCGCCGTCGAAACGCGGGAAGCAGCTCCAGACGATCCGGCCGCGGTCGTCGATCAGCGCGCTGACCGCGCCGTTACCGATCAGGCCCAGGTTGAGATGGCTCATACACATTCCTTTCTCGTTTCACGCCGGCGGCGGCATGTCCGTATTTTTACACGACGGGGTGACAAATTAGATTTGTGCAAATACAATCGGCCTCCTGATGTTTCGTTTCAACGGCAGTCGGACGGCTTTTCGCCCCGGCGCCCGGCACCGCGCACCGGCCTCGCCGGCGGTGCCCCGCCCGCGCCGCGGCAGATGCCGGATCGGGTTTCCGGCCTTTTGATCCTCTCTCCAGGCCGCCGGGTTCCCCGGCCCGGCTCCCCGGGCCTTTTCCGCCGCGTTTCGCGCTCCGGGTTGCCGGCGCCCTCGCCGGGGCCGGCCCGCCGCCGACCGCCCCGTTCGCAACGGAGATACCGCCATGAACACCCTGCGCCTGCAGTTCCGTTTCATCGCCCCATTGCTCCTGGTCATCGGCCTGGCCGCCTATTTCACCGTGCCGCTGGTCGACCAGCTGTCGCTGCGCTGGACGATCCGCGACCTGAACAGCCGCTCGCACCTGATCGCCAACACCATCAGCGACAACGCCATCAACGCCGTGCTCACCTTCGACGACCGGCGGCTGGAAACCATCTTCAACCGCGTGATCATGGACGAGCGGGTGCTCGGCGTCGCGCTGTGCGACCGCGACGGGAAGTTCTCGGTCAAGACGGCCGGCTTTCCCGAGGAGATCGACTGCGCCCTGGCCGAACGGGTGGCGCACAGCAGCCGGCCGACCTTCAAGCTGCGCCACGGCTCGGTGCACATCGCGGTCGAGCCGCTCAGCCCGCCGCCGCTCGACCTCGGCAAGCTGGTCCTGATGCACGACCTGAGCTACGCCGAAAAACGCAGCGAGGACACGCGCCGCTACCTGATCCTGTTCTTCGTGGTCCTGGGCAGCGTGATCGCCGCCATCACCGTGGTCACCGCGCACCTGTCGCTGCGCGGCTGGCTGTCCGGCGTGCGCGCGCTGCTGCAGGGCAAGGCCCTGCTCAAGCCGTCGCCGCCGCCGAGGCCCGAGCTGCAGCCGCTGGCGCAGGATCTGCGCGCCATGCTGCGCGAACTGGAGGAGGAGCGCCGCTACCGCGAGAATCCGCCGGACATGTGGACGCCCGACAAGCTGCGCGACCTGCTCCACGCCGACCTGCGCGGCGACGAGATCCTGGTGGTCTCCAACCGCGAGCCGTACATCCACGAAAAGACGCCCGACGGGCTGGTGGTCAAGTGCCCGGCCAGCGGGCTGGTCACCGCGGTCGAACCGGTGATGCGCGCCTGTTCGGGAACGTGGATCGCGCACGGCAGCGGCTCCGGCGACCTCGACGCGGTGGACGCCAACGACATCGTGCGCGTGCCGCCGGAAAACCCGTCGTACGCCTTAAAGCGCGTCTGGCTGACGCGCGAGGAGGAGGAAGGCTACTACTACGGCTTCGCCAACGAGGGCCTGTGGCCGCTGTGCCACATCGCGCACGTGCGCCCGGTCTTCCGCGTCTCGGACTGGGAGCACTACCGCGCGGTGAACCAGCGCTTCGCCGCCAAGGTGGTCGAAGCGGCGCACACCGACGATCCGATCATCCTGGTGCAGGACTACCACTTCGCGCTGCTGCCGCAGATGATCCGCAGCCGCCTGCCGCGCGCCACGATCATCACCTTCTGGCACATCCCCTGGCCCAACCCGGAATCGTTCGGCATCTGCCCGTGGCGCACGGAGCTGCTGCGCGGCATGCTCGGCAGCAGCGTGCTCGGCTTCCATACCCGCTTCCACTGCAAGAACTTCATCGAGACGGTCGACCGCTTCCTGGAGACGCGCATCGAGCACGAGCACTCGGTCATCACCCTGGACGGGCAGGAAACGCTGATCAGGAGCTATCCCATTTCGATCAGCTGGCCGGAACCGGAAACCGAGGCCGCGTGGCCGTCGATCGAGGCCTGCCGCGCCGAGCTGCGCGAGCGCTTCGGCCTGCCGGCCGACCGTCTGGTCGCCGTCGGCGTGGACCGCTTCGACTACACCAAGGGCATCCTCGAACGGGCCAACGCGGTCGAGCGCCTGCTGGAAAAGCATCCGGAACTGATCGGCCGGTTCACCCTGGTGCAGGTCGCCGCGCCGTCGCGCAGCGAGCTCGAAGAGTACCGCTACTTCCAGGAGCGCCTCGCCCGCCGCGAGGAGGAGATCAACCAGCGCTTCGGCGAGCGCGGCTACGCCCCGTTCATCCTGTTCGCCCGGCACCAGGACCATGCGACCGTCAACCGCCTCTACCGCGGCGCCGACGTATGCGTGGTCACCAGCCTGCACGACGGCATGAACCTGGTCAGCAAGGAATTCATCGCCAGCCGCAACGACGAGCAGGGCGTGCTCATCCTGAGCCAGTTCGCCGGCGCCGCCGGCGAACTGTCCGAGGCGCTGATCGTCAATCCCTACCACGTCGAGGAAACGGCGGACGCGCTGTACCGCGCCCTGACCATGCCCGCCGACGAGCAGCGTGAACGCATGCGCAACCTGCGCGCCACGGTGCGCGAGCGCAACGTCTACCGCTGGGCCGGCTTCATGCTGCTCGACGCCGCGCGCATCCGCCGCCGGGAACGGGTCGAGGCGCGGCTGCTGCCGCAGGGGGAGAAACATTGATGCGCTACCTCTTTTCCCCGCAGGGCGAAGCGGTCCTGCACCGCTTCGTCAGCCGGCGGACGCTGTTCGCCTTCGATTTCGACGGCACGCTGGCGCCGATCGTCGCCCGGCCCGACGCGGCCAGCGCGCCGATCAGCGTGGAGCGCGCCATGCGCCGCCTGTGCGAGGCGGCGACGGTGGCGATCATCAGCGGCCGCGCGGTCGCCGACGTCCACGGACGGATCGGCTTCTCCCCCCGATACATCGTCGGCAACCACGGCTCGGAAGGGCTGCCCGGGCGGCCGGCCGAACCCGGCGGGCATCCGGCGGTCGCCGCCTGGGAGGCGCAGCTCGCCGCCCTGGCGGACCAGCTGCCGCCCGGCACGCTGCTGGAAAACAAGGGACAGTCGCTGACCCTGCACTACCGCATGGCCGAGCACCGGGAAGCCGCCCGGCACGCGCTCGAAGCGCTGGTGCGCACGCTGGCGCCGGCGCCGCGCGCTTCCGGCGGCAAATGCGTGATCAACCTGCTGCCGGCGGAAGCCGCCGACAAGTTCGACGCGCTGCTCGCGCTGCAGCGCGCCGAACACGCGCCGAACGCCCTCTTCGTCGGCGACGACGAAACCGACGAGGCGGTGTTCCGCAAGGCGCTGCCCGGCTGGATCACCATCCGCATCGGCCATGAGCGGCGGTCCGCCGCCGCCTGGTGCCTGAACTCGCAGACGGAAATCGTCGCGCTGATCGCCCGGCTCGACGCCCTGGTGCGCACGCCCGGCCCGGAGATAAGATAACGGAATGAAAAATCTGCAACGCTTCCTCGAACGCAACGGCACCGACGACCTGATCCTGGCCGCCGTCATCGCCGTCCTCGTCTACGCCGTGCTGTATGCCATCCGGCGGATCGCGGCACACCGCTTCGCCCGCCGCGAGGAGTACCGCGCCGAGCCGTGGAAGAACCTCCTCGCCGGCACGGTGGCGGCCACCCACGGCCTGATGCTGTTCGGCGTCGCGCTGCTGGCCGGCCTGAACAACCTGGAACTGCCGTCCCGGCAGGAAACGCTCGCCGAACGCGGCTTCGCGCTGATCCTGCTGGTGCAGATCGGCCTGTGGGGACGGCGGGCGATCCGCGAATGGCGGCGCCTGCAGCTCCAGCGCTGCGAGGAGAACGAGCGGGGCGCGGCGGTGATGAACTACGGCGTCATCACCTTCCTGACCGAGGCCGCGCTGTGGGTCCTGGTGCTGCTGATGGCGCTCGACAACCTCAGCGTCAACATCACCACCCTGATCGCCAGCCTCGGCATCGGCGGCATCGCCGTCGCGCTGGCCGTGCAGAACATCCTCGGCGACCTGTTCGCCTCGCTGTCGATCGCGCTCGACAAGCCCTTCGTGGCCGGCGACTTCATCGTGGTCGACACCATGATGGGCACGGTCAAGCACGTCGGCCTCAAGACCACGCGCATCCAGAGCCTATCCGGCGAGGAGCTGATCCTGTCCAACGCCGACCTGCTGAAAAGCCGCATCCGCAACTACAAGCGCATGGCCGAGCGCCGGGTGGCGTTCGAGCTGAGGCTGGTGCTCGACACGCCGCCGGAAAAGCTCCGGCGGGCGCGCGAGATCATCCTTGACGCCGTGCGCGCGCAGCCCGGCACCCGGCTCGACCGCGCGCATTTCAAGACCATCGGCGCCGGCAGCCTCGACTTCGAGGTGGTGTATTACGTCCTCACGCCGGACTTCGCCCAGTACATGGACATCCAGCAGGCGATCAACCTCGTGCTGGTCGAACGGCTCGCGGCAGAGGGCATCCGCTTCGCCCCCTCGCAGTTCCTGCACGTCGCCACCGACCCGGCCGCGTGAGGCCCGCCATGACGAGCGCACATCCTCCGCAGCACGGCCCGGCCGCGGAAACGCCGGACGCCGGCCTGGACCTCGCGATCCTGGGCCAGTTCCGCATCATCTTCCGCTCGGTGCGCAAGCACGTGCAGTCGGTCGAAGACCGGCTCGGCATCAGCGGCGCGCTGCTCTGGGCGCTGTCGATCATCGCCGAACGGCCGGGCATCAACCTCACCGGACTGGCCCGCGCCATGTCGATCCACCAGTCCACGGCCAGCAACATCCTGGCCAAGCTGTGCGCCCAGGGCCTGGTGCGCCGGGAGCGCAGCCAGCGCGACAACCGCGTCGCCGGCCTGTTCGTCACCGAGACCGGCGCCGGCCGCCTCGGGGAGGCGCCGGGGCCGGTGCGCGGACTGCTGCCGGACGCGCTCGGCCGGCTGCCGGAAGCCGCGCGGCGCGACCTGCACGGCAACCTGCAGCTCCTCCTCGAACAGATGCGCACCCACGAACGCCCCGGCGAATCCTCCTCGCGGCCGCCCGCCGACCTCTGAGCACGCCGGCGGCGGCCGGCCCCGGCCAAAAAATCGCTTATCGCGCCGATCAAAATTAGTGATTTGCCGGCGCCCCCGCCCGCGCCTAGATTGCACGCTGGCAGTACAGAACCGGCCGCGCCCGCGGCGTCCGCACGGACCTCGGCGACGGCCGGCTTTCCGAACCTTTTTGGAGGGGTCAATCCATGCGTTCCACGAAACTCTTGTCGCTCTGCTCCGCCGCCCTGCTGCTCGGCGGCCTTTCGTTCGGCGCCGCCGCCCAGCAGAAGCTGTACGTCTACACGTCGATGAAGGAATCGATGGTCGGCGGCCTGAAAACCGCCTTCATGAAGAAGCACCCGGACATCAAGATCGACTTCCAGTCGGCCGGCGCCGGCAAGCTGATGGCCAAGATCGCCGCCGAGCGCGAATCCGGCAAGATCCTCGCCGACGTCTTGTGGACCAGCGAAGTGCCGGACTTCTACCAGCTGAAGGCCAACGGCCTGCTGCTGCCGTACACCCCGGCCGAGTCCAAGGCCCTGATCAACCCGCTGCCCGACTACGACGGCTCGTTCACCGCCGCCCGCCTGGGCACGCTGGGCATCGCCTACAACACGCGCCACATCAAGGAAGCCCCGAAGAATTGGGACGACCTCAAGAAGCCGGCCTTCAAGGGCGCCTTCGGCATCGCCAACCCGGCGCTGTCCGGCACCGCCTACATGAGCGTGGCGGTGATCGCCAAGACCTTCGGCTGGGGCTACTTCGAGGCGCTGCGCGCCAACGGCGCCAAGATGGGCAAGGGCTCGGGCCAGGTGGTCGACGACACCGCGTCCGGCGACCTGGTGGCCAGCCTGGCGGTCGACTACATCACCCTCGACAAGATCGACAAGGGCGCCACGCTGCAGCTCGTCTATCCGCCCGAGATGCTGGTCGTCCCGAGCCCGGTGGCGATCTTCAAGAACAGCCCGAACGCCGAGGCGGCCAAGAAGTTCGTGGACTTCATCCTGTCCAAGGAAGGCCAGGCGATCATCGTCGAGGACGGCACGCTGCCGGTGCGCGCCGACGTCAAGCTGCCGGAACGCTTCAAGCAGCTGCCGGCGGTCGACGATGCGATGAAGCGCGCCATGAAGATCGACTATCAGGCGATCATGGCCGAGAAGGAAGCGACGATCAAGAAGTTCACCGACATCATGCAGAAGTGACCGGTGAACCATGGCCAGCATTGAAATCAGGAATGTCAGCAAGCAGTACGCCGGCCGGACGATCCTGTCCGGCCTGTCGCTGGCGCTGAACGACGGCGAGTGCTTCACCCTGCTCGGCCCGTCGGGATGCGGCAAGACCGTGCTGCTGCGGCTGATCGCGGGTTTCGAGGCGCCGGACAGCGGCAGCATCCTGATCGGCGACGGCATCGTCGCCGACGCCGCCTCGGGAGAGATGGTGCCGCCGGACAAGCGCAGCCTCGGGATGGTCTTCCAGGACTACGCGGTGTGGCCGCACATGACGGTCTTCGACAACATCGCCTACCCGCTCAAGCTGGCGGGCGTGGAAGCCGGTGAGCTGCGCAGCCGGACGATGCGCTGCGTCGAGCTGGTCGGCCTGACCGGCCTCGACCAGCGCCTGCCCTCGCAGCTCTCGGGCGGCCAGCAACAGCGCGTGGCGCTAGCCCGCGCGCTGGTCTCCGAGCCGAGCATCCTGCTGCTCGACGAGCCGCTGAACAACCTCGACGCCAACCTGCGCGAGGAAATGCGCTTCGAGATCAAGGCGCTGCAGCAGAAGACCGGGGTCACCATCCTCTACGTCACGCACGACCAGGAAATCGCCCTGGGCATCGCCGACCGCATCGCGGTGATGGACGAGCACGGCGTGCTGCGCCAGATCGGCACGCCGGAGGAGGTCTACGAACATCCCGCGGACGACTTCGTCTTCCGCTTTCTCGGCATCGCCAACTTCGTGCCGTTCCGGCGCGAGGGCGACGTGCTGTACGCCGGCAATTCTCATGAATCGTGGCACGGGGCGCCGCCCGACAAGAGCGACGGACTGCTGACCGCCGGCTTCCGGCCGAGCGACGTGATCCTGTCGCGCGACGGCGACGGCCTGCCGGGCCTGATCCGCCGCGCCAGCTTCCTCGGCGCGCAGTTCGATTACCTGATCGAGATCGCCGGCGCGCTGATCCGCGCGGCGCTGCCCAGCCACGAATGCGTCGCCCGCGGCCTGCTCTTCGCCGAAGGGGACGCCTGCCGCGTGAACCTGGCCACCGTGCAATGGTTCGCGGGTCATATCGCCGCCGCCGAAAAACTCTAACGGGAGCCCTGATGAATACACCAAGAAAACCGGCGTCCGGAGGATTCGGGACGCCTGAACTGCTGTTCCTGCTTTCGGTCGGCGTGCTGGTCGTCGTCGTCGCGTTCCCGATGCTGCTGATCTTCTTCAACGCCTTCTGGGTCGACGGCCACTTCAACGTGGCGGACGTGGTCCAGGTGCTGCAGCGCAAGGAAACCTACCAGGCGCTGCTCAATTCGCTGATCCTCTCCGGCGGCGTCACCGTCACCGGCACCATCGTCGGCACCTTCTTCGCCTGGCTGGTCACGCGCACCGACCTGCCGTTCAAGAAGACCATGAAGCTGCTGTTCCTGGTGCCCTTCATGCTGCCGGCCTTCATCGGCGCGCTGGCCTGGAAGATGCTGCTCTCCCCGCGCGCCGGCTACATCAACCGGCTGTTCATGGACGTGCTCGGCTTCGACACCCCGCTCTTCGACATCTACAGCTACGCCGGGATCATCCTGGTCGAGACGATGTACCTGTTCCCCTTCGTCTTCATCCAGGTCAGCGGCGCGCTCGAACGCATGGACCCGACGCTGGAGGAATCGGCCCGCATCTCCGGCGCGGACCTGTTCACCATCACGCGCAAGATCACCATCCCGCTGGTCATGCCGTCGATCGTCTCCGGCGCGCTGCTGATCATGCTCTACTCGATGGCGCACTTCGGCACCGTGGCCGTGCTCGGCGTCGAGACCGGCATCTACAACATCCCGGTGCTGATCTACGAGAAGATCCACCAGAGCGCGGGCAGCTTCGATTCGATCCGCACCGCCACCGTGCTGGCGACCGTGCTGGTGATCACCGCGGCGCTGATCCTGTGGGCGCAGAACCGGGTGCTGGCCAAGGGCAAGTACCAGATCATCGCCGGCAAGAGCTTCCGCCCGACCGAGCTGAAGCTGCGCGGGCTGCGCATTCCGCTGCTGATCGTGTGCATCGCCTACATCGCGCTGACCATCGTGCTGCCCACCGCCACCATCTTCCTGGTCGGCGGGCTGAAGACCTACGGTTTGCCCTTCACCCTGGAAAACCTGACCTGGGGCAACTACAACCACATCCTGTTCGAGTGGGACCTCACCCGCGATTCGATCTGGAACAGCATCAGCTTGGGGCTGGCCTCGGCGCTGATCACCATGTTCGCCGGCGTGATCATCTCCTACGTCATCGTCAAGATGAAGGTGCGCGGCAAGGGCTTCCTGGAATTCCTCGGCATGCTGCCGTTCTCGGTGCCCGGCTCGGTGATCGCCCTCGGCGTGATCCTGGCCTGGAGCGGCAAGTTCGGGATCAACCTGTACAACACCGTGTGGATCATCCTGGTCGCCTACATCGCCCGCTACATGGCCTTCTCGCTCAAGGCCAACTCGGCGGCGCTGGAGCAGGTGCACGACTCGCTGGTCGAGGCCGCGCGCGCCTCCGGCGCGAGCATGGCGCAGGCCCTGCGCGACGTGGTGGTGCCGCTGGTGCGGCCGGGCATGGTCGCCGCGTTCTTCCTGATCTTCCTGCCGGCGCTGCGCGAGCTCACCGTCTCGGTGCTGCTCTACGGCCCGACCACGCGCACCATCGGCGTGGCCATCTACACGCTCAACGAGGACGGCGAAACGGTCTACTCCGCCGCCCTTGCCGGCATCGCCCTGATCATCATCGTGCTGGGCGAAGTCCTGATCAAACGCCTCGTCACCAGCAAGAACGGCGCATAGGGAAGTCACCATGGCATATATCGAACTGAACCAGGTCACCAAGCGCTTCGGCAGCGTCGTCGCGGTCGACCGCATGAACCTCGAGATCGCCCAGGGCGAATGCATGGCCATGCTCGGCCCGTCCGGCTGCGGCAAGACCACCACGCTGCGCATGGTCGCCGGTTTCGAGGACCTCGACGACGGCGAGATCCGCGTCGGCGAACGCATCATCTCGTCGAAGGCCAAGCGTTACTACCTGCCGCCCGAGCAGCGCAATTTCGGCATGGTCTTCCAGGCCTTCGCCGTGTGGCCGCACCTCACGGTGTACGAGAACGTCGCGTTTCCACTGCACATCCGCAAGCTGCCCAAGGAGGAAATCCACGCCCGCACCGAGGAAGCCCTCAAGCACACCAACCTGCTAGCGGTGGCGCAGGGCAGCCCGGACGACCTTTCCGGCGGCGGCAAGCAGCGCGTGGCGCTGGCCCGGGCGCTGGCCATCCGGCCCGACGTGATGCTGCTCGACGAACCGCTGTCCAGCCTCGACCCGCATTTCCGCGAGGAGATGCGCTTCGAGATCAAGGACTTGCAGCGGCGCTTCGGCTTCTCCATCCTCTACGTCACGCACGACCAGTCGGAGGCCATGGCGCTGTCCGACCGCATCCTGGTCATGCGCGCCGGCGTCGTGCAGCAGATCGGCACGCCGCTGGAGGTGTACAGCAACCCGGCCAACCGCTTCGTCTTCGAGTTCATCGGCCTGTCGTGCTTCATCGAGGCCGGGCTCTCGCCGGAGGGATTCCTCCTCGGCGGCGAACGCCATCCGTGGCCGGAAGGCGTCGCCCCGGCGGGCGAGCTCGTCGCCGCCGGCCGCGGCCTGCTGGCCGCGCGGCCGACGGAAATCGACTTCGTCGGCGAGGGCGGCATCCGCGGCGAAGTGCTGCGCAAGGTCTACCTCGGCGAGACGATCGACTACCGCGTGCGCGTGGCCGACACCGAAGTGCGCATCCAGAAGACGCGGCGCACGCCGGGACCATCGGTGGGCGATGCGTGCGGGCTGCGCTTCACTCGTCCGCACTGGTACCCGGCGACGGAGAAAGGCGGCTGACCACGGCGGCACGGCGAAAAACCGGGACATGCGCACGGAACCCCGTTGCACCATGTCCCAATATGGGACTATAGTATCTCCATGCGAATCGTTGCCGTCAGCCACCTGCGTGTCTTCTGGGAGAAGAACCCGGATGCCGAGCAGCCCCTGAAATCGTGGCTGGATGAGGTGAAGAAGGCAGCCTGGGAGCAGCCGGCGGACATCAAGCGCCAGTACCGCAGCGCCAGCATCCTGAAGAACCGGCGGGTTGTCTTCAACATCAAGGGCAACGACTATCGCCTGGTGGTCTCGGTGGCTTACCGCTATCAGGCCGTTCTACGTGAAGTTCGCCGGCACGCACGCCGAGTACGATGCGATCGATGCCGAAACCGTCGAGATGGAGCACTGACATGGACATTCGCCCGATTCACACGGAAGCCGACTACCAGGCCGCGCTGAGCGAGGTGTCGGCGTATTTCGACAACGAGCCCGAACCCGGCACGCCGGAGGGCGATCGTTTCGAGGTGCTGCTGACGCTGGTGGAAGCCTACGAGGCCAGGCAGTACCCCATCGACCTGCCCGATCCCGTGGAGGCCATCAAGTTCCGCATGGAGCAGGCTGGGCTGACCCCGAAGGACCTGGTGCCGGCGATCGGCCGCCTGAACCGGGTCTATGAAATCCTCGCCCGCAAGCGCCCTTTGACGCTCACCATGATCTGGCGGCTGCACGAGATGTTCGGCATTCCCGCCGAAAGCCTGATCCGCCCGCCCAAGCTGTCGGCCGCGGCCTGAGCGCGAGGAATCGGGCGGCACGCCGGTGAATATCGTTGACCAACACACCGGCTTCCGCCGATGAAGCGCCTGGCCCGCCTGTTCTGCGCGATCGCCCTCGCCCTGCCGCCGTGCGGCGCATGGGCGGCGGAGATCGTGCTCGTCGCCTCGTCCTTCCCCAAGGAAATCCTGTCGGCGTACAAGCGGGCCTTCGACGCGCAGTCGCCGGAGTACCGCGTCGAATTCGTCAATTTCCCGGCGACCAACACCGTCTCCTACGTGCGCGACCGCGCGCCCGGCTCGCGGGCCGACGTCTTCTGGGGCTCGTCGCCGGACACCTTCCGCGCGCTGCGCCGCCACGACCTGCTGCAATCGCTGGCGGACACCGGCAACCCGGCGATCCCGGCCGCCGCCGGCGGGCTGGCCATCGACGACCCCGACCGCTTCTACCGCGGCCAGGCGCTTTCCGGCTACGGCATCATGTGGAACACGCGCTACCTGGAGGCGCGCGGCATCCCCCCGCCCGCCGCCTGGTCCGACCTCGCCCGGCCGGAGTATTTCGGCCACGTGGTCATGTCCTCGGCGTCGCGCTCGTCGACCACCCATCTGATCGTCGAATCGATCCTCCAGGGCGTCGGCTGGGACGCCGGCTGGGCGCTGATCCTGCAGATCGCCGGCAACTGCGCGACGATCACCGAGCGTGCCTTCGACGTGCCCAACAGCATCACGCGCGGCCGCTTCGGCGCCGGCCCGGTGGTGGACTTCCTGGCGCTGTCGGGCAAGTACTCGGGCTTTCCGGTCGACTTCGCCTACGCCTCGCCCAACGTGGTCACGCCGGCCGGCATCGGCCTGATCAAGGGCGCGCGCAATCCGGAGGGCGGCAAGGCCTTCATCGCCTTCACCCTGTCCGAGGCCGGGCAGCGCCTGCTGCTGCGCCCGGAGATCAGCCGCCTGCCGGTGCTGCCCAGCGTGTATGAAGCCGGCGACCGGCCGGCCGATTTTCCGGACCTCCTGGACCTCCTGCGCAGCAACCTGCCGGCATACGCGCCGGACGTCTCGGCGTCGCGCTACCAGATGGTCGGCGCGCTGTTCGACCAGTTGATCACCTTCCGCCACCGCGAGCTGGCGGACGTCAGCAAGGCCATCCACGAACTGGAAAGCGCGCTGCGGCAGAGACCCGACGCCGAGGCCGCGGCGCTGGTGGCGCGCGCGCGGGAGCGGGTGTTCCGCGCACCCGTCCGGGAAGACGACGCGCTGCTGACCGCGCCGCCCCAGACGACGCGCGAGCGGATCGCCGCGCTGGCCGTGCGCGAGGCCGAATGGGCGCGCCAGACCAGCGGCAACCTCGCCGCGGCACGGGCCTGGCTGGCGCAGGCCCGCGACCGGCTGGCCAAGCCATGATGTTCCGGCCGCGCCGCCGCCCCGCCGGCCGCTCCTGGGTGCCGGCCGGCCTGCTGGCGGCCTACCTCCTGATCTTCCTCGCCCTGCCGCTCGGCACGATGCTCAAGGCCGTCTTCATGGGCGAGGCCAGCCGGGGCGGCTGGCGCCTCGGCGAGGCGATCGCGGTCTTCCGCGACAACCCGCTGTACATCGAAAGCCTGGTCAACAGCGTCGCCACCGCCTGCGGGGCCGCGTTCCTCGCCGCGTTGGCGGCCATCCCGGTCGCCGTCGCCGTGTGGCGCCTGCGCCTGCGCATTCCGCTGGTCCTCGGGCTGTTCGGCTTCCTGCCGCTGTTCGTGCCCTCGTTCATGCTGTCGCTGTCGCTGCAATCGCTGCTCGGGCGCGGCGGGGCGATCGGCCTGCTGCTGCAGCCGGCCTTCGATCTCGACCCGGCGCTGTGGGGACTGCCCGGCGTGGCGGTCGTCGAGGCCATCCATTACTTTCCGCTGGTCCTGGCGACGCTGGTCCTGACCACCGCCGACTCCGGCCGCCAGGCCGGCGAGGCCGCCCGCCTAGGCATTTCCTGGTCCCGCCTGACGGCCCGCGTCTTCCTGCCGCTCGGCCTGCCCGGTGCGGCCTTCGGCATGGCCATCACCTTCCTCAAGACGCTGGACGACCTGGCGACTCCGCTGTCCCTCGGCGTCACCAACCTGCTCGCGCCGCAAGCCTATTTCCGCGTGTCCACCTACGGCTTCCAGGACCCGCTCTCGTCGCTGATGGCCATGGCGATGATCGGCATCTCGGCGCTGGTGTGGATCGCCTCCGCCGGCTGCGTCCGCCACGGCATGGCGGACGGCATGGCCGCCGCGTCCGCCGCCGGGCAGACCCCGCGGCAGCGCCGCATCGCCGTGGGCGGACTGGCCGCCGTTTCCCTGTTCTACCTCTTCTGCTACTCCGGCACGCTGCTGGCCTCGCTGGCGGGCATCTGGAGCCACACGCCGCTGCCGGAATCCTACGTGGCGTCGCACTACGTCTCGGCGCTGGAAAACGAGACGGGCAGTTTCGTCAACACCCTGGTCTATTGCGGAATCGCCGCCGTCATCGACGTGCTCGCCGGGCTGACCATGGCGCTCGCCATCGAGCGCTCGCCGGCGCGCTGGCAGCGGGCGCTGTCGTGGGCCGCCACCGGCCTGCTGTGCGTGCCGGGCGTCGCCCTGGCCATCGCCTACCTGCAGTTCTTCCAGGGCATGCAGCTGTTCGGCCGGCCCCTGGACGCCACCTGGTTCCTGCTGCCCATGGCCTTCTCGGTGCGCGGCCTGCCCTTCGCCATCCGCGCCTGCGCCTTCGCCCTGCGGAGCATGCCGGCGCCCTACCTGGAAGCCGCGCTGATGTCCGGCGCGTCGCGCCTGGCGATCGCGCTGCGCGTGGCGCTGCCGATGCTGGCCTTCGGCCTGCTGTCGGCCTTCCTGATCTGCTTCGGCATCGCCGCCGTGGATCTTTCCTCGGCCATGCTGCTGGTGCCCAGCGAGACCGACGCGCCGGTGAGCTACGCCATCTACCTGCACATGCAGACGTCCACCGGGCGCGGCACCGGCTCCGCCCTGGCGGTGCTGACCATCGTCGCCGTCGCGGCGGCCATGGCCGTCGCCGCATTCGCCGTCCGCCGCCGGGGACCGGCCGCCGGCCTGCGGCGTATCGTCCTGCCGGAAAGTCCGGCACAATGAGCCCCGCATCATGAACGACATCCGCATCGAAGCCGACAACATCGCCTTTTCCTACGGCGAGCCGCGCGTGCTGCGCAACATCTGCCTCGCCATCGAGGCCGGCGAGCTGTTTTCCGTCGTCGGCCCGTCCGGCGCGGGCAAATCGACCCTGCTGCGGGTGATCGCCGGGCTCGAACAGCCGTCGACGGGACGCATCCTGATCAACGGCACCAACGTTAACGACATCCCGTTCGCGCAGCGCAGCGTCGGCATGGTCTTCCAGAGCTTCGCGCTGTGGCCGCACATGACGGTGTTCGAGAACGTCGCCTTCGGCGCCTCGCCGCGGCCGGACGCCGCCGGCGCGCCGCTCGCCGCCCGCGTGGAACGGCTGCTCGCGCTGCTCGACATCGGCGAGACGCGCGACACCCGGCCGGCCTTCTTGTCCGCCGGCCAGCAGCAGCGCGCCGCGCTGGCCCGGGCGCTGGTCACCGAGCCGCGCCTGCTGCTGCTCGACGATCCGTTCTCCAACCTCGAACAGGGGCTGCGCGAACAGCTGCGCCGCGACCTGCGCCTGTTGCAGCGCCGGCTGGGGATCACCGCCATCCTGGTCACGCACGACCTGGAGGACGCCTTCAGCATCGCCGACCGCATCGCCGTGGTGATCCGCGGCACAATCCGCCAGATCGGCAGCCCGACGGCGATCTACGACTTTCCCAATTCGATCGACGTGGCGCGCTTCGTCGGCATCGAGAATTTCATCCCCGGCGCGCTCCGGCACGCGGAAACCCCGCTCATCGAATTCCGCTCGCCCGACATCGGCCTGTTCCGCTGGCCGATGCGCGACCGCCCGCCGGAAGGCGACACGGTGCTGGGCATCCGCCCGCACGCGCTGCACATTTGCCCGATCGACAGCTTCCGCGACGGCCGCTACTCCTGGATCGAGGGCAAGGTCGCCGCCAGCGAATTCCTCGGCGAAGCCGTGCGCTACCGCGTCGCCATCGGCACGCTCGAACTCGCCGTCAAGCAGCCGCACCTGCCCGGTTCGCCGGCCACGCCGCCGGGAACGCCGGTGCTGGTCGGCTTCGACCCGGCGCGCGCCCGCCTCTTCTCCGCGCCCGCGCCGGACTGAGCCGCCCATGGACATCCTCAAGCTCCGTTCCTTCGTCATGGTCGCCCGCCTCGGCCACCTGACGCGCGCGGCCGAACGCCTGTTCCTCACGCAACCCGCGGTCACCGCCCACATCAAGGCCATCGAGCAGGAACTCGGCGTCACCCTGTTCGACCGCGCGCCGGGCCGGATCACGCTGACGCGCCACGGCGAGCTGCTGCTGCCGGAGGCCGAGCACGTGCTCGCCGTGTTCGAGGGCTTCTCCGCCAAGGCCCGGCAGATCAAGGGCGAAGTCTCGGGCAGCGTGCAGATCGCCACGGTGGACGACTCGGATTTCCTGCGCCTCGGCGAACTGCTCTACGGCCTGCGCACCGCGCTGCCGCTCTTGCAGTTCAGGACGCGGCTGGTGCCGGCCGACGACGTGGTCAACGGCATCCTCAACGCCGACTTCGACGCCGGCTTCCACATCGGCAACATCGACCACCCGGACATCGGCCTGCTGCCGCTGCGCAGCATCGCCTACCTCGTGGCGGGGCCGGCCTCGTATGGCGAACGCCTGTCGCGCGCGGGCTGGAACGACGTCGCCGGCATGCCCTGGGTCACCCCGCCCGAGCGTTCGCACGTGGCCCGCTTCCTGCGCGGGCTGTTCGCCCAGCACGGCGCGCGACCGAACGAAGTCGTCGAATGCGACCAGCTTTCGGCGATGCTCGACCTGGTGCGCTCCGGCCTCGGCATGGGCCTGCTGCGCGAGGACGTGGCGCTGGACGCGGTGGAAAAGGGCGAAATCGTCCTCTGGCCGCACGGCCGCACCGAGGGCCGCCTGACTTTCGTGTACAAGGCCAGCGCCGAGCACGACCCGGCCATCGTCGGCATGCTCTCGGTGCTGCGCGAACACTGGCAGATCTGACGGCCGGGATGCCGTCAGCCCCGCTTGCCGACGGGGAGCGAAGATTTCAAAGAGATTCCGCGGGAGGCAAAACCACACGGCGGCTTTTCCGGGAAAACACAGTCCTGGACGGATTCGTCAGGCATCGCGCACCCGCATCAGCGCGAAACCCAGCAGGTTGAGCCCCCGCCAGAGGTTCGGGTCGTTCACGTTTTCATCATCCTGGGCGAGGCCTATGCCCCAGATTCTGTCCACGGGGCTCGCCTCCACGAGAACGCGGGAGCCCGTTTGCTTGAGGAACAGGCCCAGTTCCGGGTTCTGGGCAAACTTGGCTTCATTGGCACGGATAACGATGGAGAACCTGTTCGCCAACCATGTTTCTTCATCGAAGCCACGCACCTGGCGACCCAGCGCCTTAGCGGCGCTTGGGGTTGGCGCTTGAAGCACTTGTGCCCGGGTTGCCTGATCGCCGAACAGCGCGGCCTTCTCCGCCATCATGTAGTGTTCCGCCGTTGGATAGCGCCGGCCTTCGATAACGAACGGAGCGCCGTACCACTGGCTAAAGCAGGAGGCAGTTACGCCACTCTTGCTTGCCTGATGCCCCCAGAAAAAGACGTACTCCATCTTCTCGCCGGCGTTGAAGCGGCGACGTAGATATTCAAGAAGACGGGTGTCGCGCACTGCGTGCATCATGGCGCCTGCCGCCGGAAGGATTCGTCATGCCTTGACCGAAGCAAACAGAGACCGCAGTCTGGCGCCCCAGGTGCGTTCGTAAAACGGCTTCACGGATTTGAACATGTAATCGCTGATTCCCGGCTCGCCTCTCTTGAGTACGGCAAAATCAACCAGTTCGCCCCTGGGAGCCGTATCCGCCACCACGGAGCAGGCTTCCTTCATGACCTGAGCAAGATCCCCATCGCCTGCAAAACCGACAACCAGCGATGGTTTTTCGCCGGATGAGGGGTCATGCATCAAGCACAAATACGCGGCCTTGACGGCTGAATGCTTCGCCAGGAAGGCGGTGAGCGCGGATACCATTCCTGACGGGTAATTGGCCGGCTGACCAAGCAGTACCTTGGTTTCCTCCTGCACTACTCTCGTCTGGGCGGAATGGTTCATGCCGGTTTCAAGCAGCGCATGTATCTCGTCGGGCAAGAACTCCTTGCCATGAGACGAGCCCGGGTTGAGCACCAGGGATGACCCGAGAGTCATTTCAAACAGGCTTCTGGCGGGCAAGGCTGCATATTTCGACTCTTCGTCCAGGACGCGCCGCAGGGCTGCGAGACTGGAAAAAAATGGAATGATCGGGGTTCCGTCATTCTTTTTCCAATTCATTATTGATAATTTCGCGCCGGCGGGGATTGTTTTCGCTCCTTCGCCTTCAGCGTCCGTAAAGCCGATCACAAACACGTCGGACGTCATCAATGCCTTGTAGAACTCGGGACGACTTGCCGGGTCGTCGGCGGCGAGCATCAGCTTTCGTTCAAGATCGTTTGGCGATTCGCTCACAGGAACTCCTTCAGGCATGCGCGGACACTGGCGTATCTGACGGCCGGGATGCCGTCAGCCCCGTCGTACGACGGCGGCGAGGATTTCAAAGGGCTTCTCGTGCGTGAAATCGGGCGGATAGCGCTCAAAGCACACGCCCTGATAATCGAGTTCGTACTCGCCCTGCGCCGACGGCCATTGCTCGTACAAAGCGGTGTAGGCCTCGGCCAGCCGGGCCAGCGAGGGGACCGCGCAGCGGACGTACAGCCCGCCCGGAATGCGCATTTCCCGCATGTCGCCCGGCAGGTCGCGGATCGACTCGACCTGCAGCATCGCGCTATAGAAAAAACGCTGCTCGTCGATCATGCGGCTGACGCCGAAGGCATGCACGTTTTCCGGAATGACGGCCCGGGGAACCAGCTCGGCGGCGATGCGCGGCCAGAAAGCCTGCCAGACGGCCGTGCAGTCGCTTTCCGCGCGCTCCATGTCCGTTTCGATCGTTACGCCCGCCAGGCGGGTCTCGGGAAATTCCACAACGGTGAATTCGAGCATCGCTTCTCCTCGCCACAGATGGTCATATTCAATATGAATCGCCGGCCGATCATAGCACGCACATGACGACGACAAACCGGGACATTTCCGAAAAAACGCCGGCATCGGCGGCCGAATCGGGCGGCTGGCGCGGACGGATGCCTACCGGCCAGGCGCTCCATTCACGTCGCCGGCCGACCCGAACAGATTCTTCAGCGCGGTAATGACGCAGCCGGGACTGGTCAGCACCGGGACACCGAGTTCGTTCAACAGTCCGGCGGCCGATGCCATCGATATCTGGGCGAGGACGATCGCCGCGTAGTCTTGCGCCAGTTCCCTGGCCTTGCCGGCGATGATCCCGTCGTGTCCCGGCCTGTCGCCGCGTTTCAGCGCGGCGGCGGCATCGTCCAGCAGGAACGTATCGACGTCGCAAACGGTGCCCAGCGCGGCCGTTTCCGACCGGAACAGGCGTTCCGAGGATGCGACCGCCGCGGGAAAGGTGCAGAGGATCGCCGTCTTCTTGCCCAGCCCGGCGGCTTGCCTGAGCATCGCTCGATCCGCGCCGATGACCGGCGTCGAAAACAACTTCTGGACAAGCTCGAGATACGGGGAGAATACCGTGCAGGTCAGCAGAACGGCCTCGGCGCCGTCCTCGACGGCGGCCCCCACCAGGCGCGCCAGACGGGCGATGCTCGCTGGCGTCACGCATCCCTCGCGTTGCACGAGTTCTTGCAGGCCTTCATCCAGATAGTTCCGGAGTTTCCAATCCTCCCGCGCGGCCGTGGCGCTCATGTCCGCCATGAGCGGAGCCGCCGCGTTGATCGTGACGCTGATGATGCCTGCTGAATGCATGATCCGGCCTTAAAAAATGATGGAAACGAACACGGGTTTCCCGCCGCCATTGGCGAGGGAAACCCAATTCACAAGCCTGTTATCGGTAGAGCGGAACCACCCCGAAGGCAAGCGCCGAGGTGATGAAGATGACGAATATCCCGAGCGTCCATTTGAAGCACGCCCGCTGCCACTCTCCCATGTCGAGCCCCGTCATGCTGAGCAGCAGGTAGATGAATGCCGTCAGCGGACTGAGCATGTGGAACGCTTGCCCGAGCAAGGACGCGAAGCCGATCTCGAAGGGCGTGAACCCATAGAGTTTGCCTGCCTCGAGCAGAACGGGCAGCACGCCGTAGAAAAACGCATCGTTGGACATGAAGAACCCGCCCGGCGCGGAAATCAGGACGACGATGAGTCCCCAGAAACGTCCGAACGACTCCGGAACCACTTTGACGAGGCTGGCCGCCAAGGCGTCCGACATTCCCGAGTTGGTGAACAAGCCCATGAAAGCGCCCGCGCCGATGACCATGATGACGGTCTGGAGAACTTCTCCGGAGTTCGCGTAAATACGGTCCTTCTGCTCGCTGAGTTTCTTGTAGTTGACCAGCAGCGCCACTATCGTCCCGATCAGGAAGATGAATACGGGCTCGAATGCCCCGGCGATCAGCAGGCCCAGGGCACTGACCGTGAGAATGCCGTTGACCATGGCGTTCTTCGGGCGCTTGAGGGCGTCCTCCTCGTGGGTCGTATGGGAAAAAATCGCGTTGATGTCGTGGCTCGACAGGCTCTGAATGCCCAGCCGCCGGCGCTCCGAAAGACCCATGAAGTACGAACCCGCCGTGACGAAGAGGCTGGCGAGCACCATGCCCGGCATCAGCGCGTTCAGCAGCGCCTGCACCTCGATGCCCTCGATCACGGCAATGACCCGAGCCGTCGGACCGCTCCACGGCAACAGGTTCAGGATCGTGTTCTGCAGGATCAGCAGCACGCCGAGATACATCATCTTGAGATTCAGTTTCTTGTAGATGGGGATCAACGCCGTGCAGCAGATCAGCGTGGTCGTGGTGCCGTCGCCGCTGAGCGAAACGACGGTGGCCAGAATGCTGGTTCCCACCAGGACTTTCAGCGGATCGCCTTGCGCCAGCTTGATGATCTTCTTGGTCAGCGGGTCGAAAAGTCCCGCATTGAGCATCAGCGAGAAGAACATGATCGCGAAGAACAGCATGAAAGCCGTCCCCGACGTCTTGGTGAGCCCCTGCTTCACCCAGACGCCGAGCACCTGCAGCTGATCCCACGTGCCTATGCTTTCCACCGAAATCTTCAGGGCTTTTGCCGTGGCCTTCTGGTAAAGACCGGCAATCGACCCGATTGCCGAAAAGAGCAGGGGAATGAAGACGATGGCCGTAAAGGGGTGCATCTTCTTGGTTAGGATCAAGGTCATGAAGACGATGACCATCGACCACGCAAGTACGGTTAACAACATTGCTGCTACCCTCCCTTAATTGATTGAATCCATGTCCGTGCCGCGGTGTGTCCGGGCCGGCGTCTCAGGCGAGAAACGTCTTGTCCTGCAGTCTTCTGAGCTCCCAGATCGTCGATCCGGCGGGTTCTTCGACCATGTCGTAGGTGATGGTCGTGCCGGCGGGAATATCCACCCGCGCCCGGTTGCCGGTCAGCAGGTGGGCGCTGGCGTGGTTGCCCGGCGCAATGGGCCGGGCGGGAACGATGCGGGCGGTCAGCTGGTGGCTGTGGTCGTTTCCGAAGACCTCCCCCGCTTCGATGTCCCGCGCGGCGACCT
This sequence comes from Propionivibrio sp., assembly GCF_047602565.1. GTDB lineage: Bacteria > Pseudomonadota > Gammaproteobacteria > Burkholderiales > Rhodocyclaceae > Propionivibrio. Next base: position 4,211,412 of record NZ_JASGGX010000001.1, on the reverse strand, counting down.
TGACGAGGTCGAAGCGGGGCAGATACGTATCCGACCCGGTGTTCAAGCCGAGCAGTCCGGCGACGAGAATCGTCGCCGACGTTTCGACTCCGCACAGATGGTAGGGGCGATAGATCACGGCGGCAGTATTGTCGTAGTTGGCGATCTGGCCCTTGGTGGTGAGCACGTGGTTGGAATAGGCGTTGTCGCAGCGGACGACCAGGAACACGCCGCCGCCGAGCCCGGATTCTTCCGGAGCGCGCAGGCATGTCGCCAGGTCGATGATTCCGCGCTCGGAAAACACCCCGCCATTAACCGTTTCGCAGTAGGCGATCGGAATCTCGGTGATCCGCAGCGGAGCGTGCACCAGCGTGCTCACGGCGGGCCTGAGTCCGGTGTAGTTGGCGGCGACGGTCATCTCGCAGAGGTCGTAGGAACCCGGCTGCGGCAGCCTCGACAGGATTTCGGCGCGCTTGGCGATGTACTCGGCCGCCTTTCCTTTCGGGATCATTCCCAGGTATTTGCGCTCTTCCCCGGTGACGGAAATCGTCTCGACATAAGGGGGGTGAATCTTCTTGTCCGTCTTGATCGTGACGGTGCCCCGCTGCTCGTCGTACACGAACTCCCCGTCCGTCGCCTTCCCGCCGGCGATCACCGACAAGCCGACCGATTTCGCCCATTCGTACATCTGGATCAGCAGGCCGTGCTGGTCGCCGTCAACCGGCGTATAGACGACGCCGTGCTCGTCGGCGAGCTTTTTCAGGATGGGGCCGACGCTCGCGTCGCAATCCTTGGTGATCATGGCCACGTGCTTGCCGCGGCGGATGGAGTCCAGCGCATACCTGGCGCTTGCCTCGGGAATCCCGGTGCTTTCGCACACGACGTCGATGATCGGAATCCGAGCGATCATCTCGCACTGGTCGGTATAGACGTGGCGGCCTTTCTCGATCTCGGCCTGCGCCTGCTCGGCGGTGCTGCAATAGACGATGCCGTCGCCGTCGATGCCGGCCTGTTCGTACGCTTTTCTGGCAGCATCTGCGGTAATGTCGGCGACCGCGGCCACGGTCAAGCGGGGAGTGTGGGGTTCCTGCGTGACGATTGCGGTCCCATAATTGCCCGCGCCGATGACGCCGGCGAAAACGCGGTCTTTCTTGGCAAATTTCTCATACAGGTGGTGGTAAATCATTTGTACCCTCTCGATTGGATCACGATTGTCGCGCCCGCGGTCCGGTCGTCGTGCGGGCGCTTGCCTTCCGGGGAGGATTTATACATCCCGTTGATTTTATTGTGAAATTGTGATTATTTATGGAAAGCCATTCAAAATTGGAATGGAAGGAGGACATTGCCGCCGTGCAGATCGGGGAATCTCATGGATGAGAGCGATTGGAAAATCATCGTCGAGTTGCACAAGACGCCGAACATCACGCGCACCGCGGAGCGGTTGTTCATGACTCAGCCGACGCTTTCGAAAAGGCTGCAGATGATCGAGAGCTCGCTTGGAGCACGACTGGTTCTGCGCTTCTCGAAAGGCGTGGTGTTCACTCCGGAGGGTGAATACGTCGCCGGGCAGGCGTCCAGAGTGCTCGCGCAGATGGACGAAATCCGGAAAAACCTGCTGCGCATCGGCGACGGCCAGTCGGGAACCATCAAGCTGGGGATGACCAACGCGTTCGCGCGCTTTACGATTCCGCCGCTGCTGATGCAGTACAAGCAACTGCACCCCGACGTCGAGTTCGACATCGCGACCGACATCAGCGCGGGAATCATCAAGATGCTGGCGGACAACCAGGTCCATGTCGGATTCGTCCGCGGCGACATGGAGGGAGATTTCGAGAGGGAACTGATCAGCACCGAGCAGGCCTGCCTGGTCAGCAAGAACGAAATCTCCCTGGAGGATCTCCCGAAGCTGCCCCAGATAACGTACCTGAAAGATCCTTTTGCCCGGAAACTGCTCGATGAGTGGTGGTCCGGCCACTTTTCGAAGCCCCCGTTGATCGGCATGCACGCGAACCACGGCGATACGTGCCATGAAATGATTGCCAACGGCTTGGGTTACGGCATCTTCCTTTCACCGAATTTCGTCAACCATTCGCGGGGCCTGTACAGGCAGCCGCTTTTCTACAAGGATGGCCGGCCGCTCGTAAGAAACTCGTGGATGGTCTGGAACAAGGAGTTCTCCGACGTGCCTTTGGTGAAAGGATTCCTCGGGCATATGCGGGAACGCTTGCTCGGCCCCGCCGAAAAACCGGGACGCAGGAAGCGTAAATGAGCCGTGGAAATCCTAATAGTGCGGCGGAATCTCGTCGCGCAGGCTGCGCGCCTCCCCCGGCGCGGCGGCATCGGGAGCGTTGGCCTGGATCTGCTTGTAGAGCAGGCGCAGCTGCTCCTGCAGCAGGTCGAGCTGTTCCTGCTGGCGGAACACCGTCCGGTTGAGTTCCTCGACGAGATGCTCGGTCAGGCTCAGCTTGATTTCCAGTTCGGTCAGTCGGTCTTCCATGGGTCCCGGTCTCTTCCGGCGTGAGGATTCGGCAAGTTAGCACAACGGGCGGCGGCGCGGATACAATCCCGCAGTCATCAGGAGGAGTCATCCATGCCGCTCGTTCCCTGCCGCGCCTGCGGCCATCAGGTCGATACGTCGGCGCTCGCCTGCCCGGAATGCGGCGCGACCGACCCCGGGCACAAGCTCAGCCGCCAGCAGCGGAACATCATCGTTGCGCTGGTCCAGTTCGTGATCGCCGCCGTCCTGCTGGGCTGGGGCGGGTGGTACGTCTGGAACGCCACCGTCCCGCTGGTCAAGGAAATTCTCGCCCGGCCGCAGGCCGAGCAGGCGCAAGGCGCTCGCCGCTGAACCGGCGCGCGAAGCCGTCCGATCAGTCCTGCCTGCCCTCGGCGTCCCCCGACGCGGCCGCGCGCGCCAGCATCGCCTGTCGCGTCTGCGGCGTCTCCAGGCTGATGCGCCCGAGCTTGCCGTCGCGGTAGTCCTGCAAGAGCACCATGGACGCCTTTTCCAGGTCCGGGTCGCCGCCGCGCGTGCGCAGGGCGCGCCGCCGCGCGATGCCCTCGACGACGGCCACGCCGTCCAGGCCGTCCGCCGCCAGCCCGTAGCGTTCGGCCAGCCGCTGCGGATAGCGCGCCAGCAGCAGGTCCGCCAGGAACACCGCCACCTCCTCGTCGATGATGGCGTTGCGGCCGATGGCGTGGCTCGCGGCGAGCATGTAGCCGTCGCTGTCGTGCTCGATCTTCGGCCACATCAGGCCCGGCGTGTCGGTGATCCACTGGCGCACGCCGAGCTGGTGGGTCTGCTGCGACTTGGTCACCGCCGGTTCGTCGCCGACCTTGGCGATCCGGCGCTTGACCAGCGCGTTCATCAGCGTGGACTTGCCGACGTTGGGGATGCCCATGATCATCATGCGCAGCGGCTTGACGTTGTCGTTGCGGTGCGGGGCCAGGCCCTGGCACAGGCCGGGCAGACGCGCCACCTCGCCGGCGTTCTTGCTGGAGACGGCCACCGCCTTGACGCCCGGCTGCCGGTCGTACCAGGCGATCCACGCGCGCGTCGCCGCGGGATCGGCCAGGTCGGACTTGTTCAGCACCTTCAGGCACGGACGCTGGCGCTGCCGGCGCAACTCATGCACCAGCGGATTGGTGCTCGCTTCCGGCAGGCGCGCGTCGACCACCTCGATGACCACGTCGGTGACCGCCATCGTCTCGGCCGCCTTCTTGCGCGCCGAGGTCATGTGTCCCGGGAACCACTGGATCGCCATAAACTGCCAAGTCCTCGTACTCCCTCCCCTTCAAGGGGAGGGTTGGGGTGGGGGATGGGGTAGAAGTGGCGGTCAAATTTCAGTAACCGCGCTCCGAACAACCCATCCCCCACCCGGCCTCCCCCTTGAAGGGGGAGGGGTTGAACCTCAAAAGACCGCAATTATCCCATTTGTTCACTAAAATGACCGGTCTATGAAAAAGCCCACCCCTCCCGACCTCCCCGAGCTCCGCCCCGGTCAGTCCGTCGAGCTGCTCAAGGAACTGCACATCCTGACGCGCGACGGCAAGCTCAACCAGGACAGCCGGCGCAAGCTGAAGCAGGTCTATCACCTGTACAACTTCATCGAGCCGCTGCTCGCCGAAGTCGCGGAAACGGGCGCCGAGCCGACGCTGGTCAACCACGGCGCCGGAAAATCCTATCTCGGCTTCATCCTCTACGACCTGTTCTTCAAGTCCCGCGCCGCGGGCCGCGTTTTCGGCGTCGAGACGCGCGCGGAACTCGTCGAAAGGTCGCGCGAACTGGCGCACCGCCTGGGGTTCGGCCGCATGGAATTTCTCGCCCTGACGGTCGGCGAGGCGATCGGCTCGCCCGCCCTGCCGGCGCGCGTCAACGTGGTCACTGCCCTGCACGCCTGCGACACGGCCACCGACGACGCCATCCGCTTCGGACTGGAAAAGGAGGCCCGCTTCATGGTGCTGGCGCCCTGCTGCCAGGCCGAGGTCGCCGCCGCGCTGCGTCGCAGCAAGAACGCCGCGTTCGCCCGCACGCCGCTCTCCGAGCTCTGGCGCCATCCGCTCCATACCCGCGAGTTCGGCAGCCAGCTGACCAACGCGCTGCGCTGCCTGATGCTGGAAGCCCACGGCTACCAGGTGACGGTGACCGAACTGGTCGGCTGGGAACATTCGCTGAAGAACGAGCTGATCATCGCCCGCCGCACCGGGCAGGCGCGCGGCAACGCGGCGGAACGGCTGGAGGCGATCCTGCGCGAACTGGGCCTGGAGGAACTGCGCTTCCGCTTCCTCCCCACGCTGGCAAGGGAGGGCTGACCATGGAGAACTGGCTCATCCGCATCGTCGCCCTGTTTTGCGCCGCGGGCACCGCCGGCCTGTTGTGGACCTTTGGGGTGTTCGTGGTGGTGCCGTGGCGCGAGGGCCGCCTGTTTTCCATGAACAGCGCCGAACTGCAGATTCTCGGCGCGTCCCTGGTGCTCGGGCTCGTCGCGGCCTGGGGCGCGCTGCACGTCTTCGCGCTGGCCGACCGCGCCGGCCGGCCGGGGCTCTATGCGGCGATCCGCGTCGTGCTGATCGTGGTGTGGTTCGCCGCCATGGCCGGCGGCGTGTCGTGGACGCTGGGCCGGATCGCCTGAATCGGCGTTTCAGGCCGTGGTGTTGATCCGGGTGCCGACCAGCTGCCCGCTGGTGTTGACCACCGGATGCGTGCGTTCCGCCTCCGCCCGCGCCGCGGCGGCGGCCTGCTCGGGCGAGACTTCGGACGGCTGCGGCGGATTCTCCGATCCCTGCGGCGCGGCCGGGAAGGACTGCGCCTGGCCGGACTGGCTGGCGCGCGTTTCCGCCGCCCGCAGGTCGATCATCGCGCGTGCGCTTGCACTCGTCGAAGCGATTTCCATGGGACCCTCCTCCTTCCGCCGGCGCGCCGGCGCCAATGACGGCCATCATAGCCCAATCGCCCATTTTTTGTGCAACGGGTTCGATTTGCAAAATCGCCGGGCCGAATCCAGAATGGCCCCGTTCCGTTCGTCCAATTCCATGAGCCCGACATGCCCGGCCGCCCGACCCGCCGACTGCTGATCTTCTTTGCGCTCGCCGTCGCGCTGGTGATCGGCGGCGTCAGCGCGTGGCAATACGCCGTGCGTTCCGTGCAGGCCCGCGTCGAGCAGGCGCTCGGGCCGCGCGGCGAGGCGCGGGAAATCAGGGTCGGCCCGGGCGGCGTCGAGATTCTCGATCTGCGCATCCGCGCGGCGGAGAACGCGGGCTGGCCGGGGGAGGACGAGCTGCGCGCGCGGCGCATCCGGATCGCGCCGGACGTCGTGGACCTGCTGACCGGCCGCCTGTCGATCGACAGCGTGCGCATCGAGGGTGCCCACGCCGTCCTGCTGCGCACCCGCGACGGGCAGATGAAGTTCGTTCCGGGCCTGTTCGAGCGCCCGGCCGAACCGCCGTCCGGCCCGGCGAGCGCAGAGGTGACGGAGAAGAACAAGGACGCCGCCGCCAAGGCGCCGCTTATCATCGGCCAGATCGTCGTCGCGGACGGCGTCGTCGAAATTCACGATGCCCGCGTCCGGGCGGCGCCGTTCGAGATCCGCATCGAGCAGATCGACGCCACGGTAGGCCGGCTGCGCGTGCCGGACCTCGTCGGGACCACCAGCGTGAAGATCGACGGCGTGGTCAAGGGCCGCCGCCACGACGGCAGGCTGCTCATCGAAGGCTCGGTCGATCCGGCGGCGAAGGAGTCCAGGCTGACCGGCCGGCTGCGCAACGTGGACGTGACCGCGCTGCAGCCCTACCTGATCAGGACGACCGAAACCGGCGTGCGGCGCGGCGCGCTGGATCTCGACATCAAATCGTCGGTGGCGGGCGGCAGGCTGCACGCGCCGGGCACGCTGACCTTGTCCGACCTGGAACTGGCCGCGGGTTCGGCGACCTTCCTGGGGCTCCCGCGCGAGGCCGCGCTGGGACTGCTGAAGGACAGGAAAGGCCGGATCACGGTGAAATTCGTGCTCGAAGGCGACCTCGACGATCCGCGCTTCACGCTCGACGAGCAGATGGCGGTGCGTCTCGGCGCGTCGCTGGCCGGCGCGCTGGGCGTCAATCTCGAATCGCTGGTCAAGGGCGTCGGCGATCTCGGTGGCGGTTCGGCCAAGGCGCTCGGCGAATCCCTCGGCCGGCTGCTCGGCAAGCGGCGCGAGGGCGGCCGCTAGCATGCTGGACGGTCTCGCGCCAGGCGCCCTGCGAAACCCTTTTCTTATAAGCAAATAACAAATCAGTCCTTAGTCCATATTCTATTCAGGACTATAATCGCCCGACTCAGGTAAACGACGCGGCCTGCCTTTCCGGCCGCGTCTCCATTTCATGATCACACTAAGAAACGTATCCAAGACCTTTCATGGAGCGTCGGCGCGCAGCGTGCATGCCGTGCGCGACGTCAGCCTGACCATCGAGGCGGGCGAAATCTTCGGCGTCATCGGGCGCAGCGGCGCGGGCAAGAGCACGCTGATCCGCCTGGTCAACCTGCTCACTGCGCCCGATGCCGGCGAGGTGGTCGTCGACGGCCGCGACCTGACCCGGCTCGACGCGGCGCAGCTGCGCGCCGCGCGCCGGGAGATCGGCATGATCTTCCAGCATTTCAACCTGATGTCCTCGCGCACGGTGTTCGGCAACGTCGCGCTGCCGCTCGAACTGATCGGCCGGCCGCAGGAGGAAATCCGCGCCGAGGTGGAAAAGCTGCTGGCGCTGGTCGGCCTGACGGCCGAGGCCCACCGCTATCCGCAGCAGCTCTCCGGCGGGCAGAAGCAGCGCGTCGGCATCGCCCGCGCGCTGGCCAGCAAGCCGAAGGTGCTGCTCTCGGACGAGGCGACCTCGGCGCTCGACCCGGAAACCACGCGCTCGATCCTCGACCTGTTGAAGCGCATCAACCGCGAACTGGGCCTGACCATCGTGCTGATCACCCACGAGATGCAGGTGATCAAGCAGATCTGCGACCGCATCGCGGTGATGGACGCCGGCCGCGTGGTTGAATGCGGCAAGGTGCTGTCGGTGTTCCAGGCGCCGCAATCGGACGTCACGCGCACGCTGATCGGCGACGTGATTTCCGCCGAACTGCCCGCCTCCGTGCTGCGGCGCGTGCGCCAGCGCATCGAGGACCGCAACGGCGAGGGGCATCCCGACCACCTGCTGCGCCTGGTCTTCATTGGCGAGGACGTGGACCGCCCGCTGCTGTCCGAGGCGGTCAAGCGCTTCGGCATCGACTTCAACATCCTGCACGGCCAGATCGACGAGGTGCAGGGCCAGGGGCTGGCCTCGCTGACCCTGCTGGTCAACGGCAGCCAGGAGGCGCTCGACGGGGCGCTTTCCCTGCTGCGGGAACACCACGTCACCGTCGAGGAGCTCAACCATGTCCTCTGAATTCGTCAGCCTGTTCTTCGACTCCTTCCTCGAAACGCTGCTGATGGTCGGCCTGTCCGGGCTGATCGGCGCGCTGCTCGGCATCCCGCTCGGCGTCACGCTGAACGTCACCGAGGCGCACGGCATCCTGCCGCACCCGCTGTTCAACCGCGTGCTCGGCCTGCTGGTCAACGCCGTGCGCTCGACGCCGTTCATCATCCTGCTGGTGGCGGTGATCCCGTTCACCCGCCTGGTCACCGGCTCGTCGATCGGCACCGGCGCCGCCATCGTGCCGCTGACCATCGCCGCCACGCCTTTCGTCGCGCGCCTCGTCGAATCCGCGCTGCGCGAGGTCGACGCCGGCCTGGTCGAGGCGGCGCAGGCGATGGGCGCCACCAACGGCCAGATCATCGGCAAGGTGCTGCTGCCCGAAGCCTTCCCCGGCATCATCGCCGGGCTGACCATCACCCTGGTCAGTCTGGTCGGCTATTCGGCGATGGCCGGCGCCGTCGGCGGCGGCGGCCTGGGCGACCTGGGCATCCGCTACGGCTACCAGCGGTTCCTGCCGGAAGTCATGGCCGCCGTCGTGCTCATCCTGATCGCCTTCGTGCAGATCGTGCAGAGCCTGGGCGACCGTCTCGTGCTGCGCGTTTCCCACCGCGGGCGATCCCCGCAAACCACCCCTTGAACTTCCCATGAAGGATTTCAACATGAACCGTCGCCATCTGTTCCGCTTCCTGACCGCCGCGTCCTTGGCGGTCATCGTCTCCACCGCCGCCACGGCCCAGGAAAAACCGCTCAAGGTCGGCGTCACCGCCGGGCCGCACGCGCAGATCTTCGAAGTCGTCAAGAAGGTCGCCGAGCGCGACGGCCTGAAGATCCAGGTCATCGAATTCACCGACTACGTGCAGCCCAACGCGGCGCTGGCCGCCGGCGACCTCGACCTGAACAGCTACCAGCACCTGCCCTACCTGGAACAGCAGATCAGGGACCGCGGCTACAAGTTCGCCTCCGTCGCCTACACCGTGACCTTCCCGATGGGCATCTACTCGAAGAAGATCAAGTCGCTGGACAAGCTGGCCGACGGCGCCCGCGTCGGCGTGCCGAACGACCCGACCAACGGCGGCCGCGGCCTGCTGCTCCTGCAGAGCAAGGGCCTGCTCAAGCTGCGCGCCGACGCCGGCCTGAAGGCCACGCCGCTGGACATCGCCGAGAACCCGAAGAAGCTGAAGATCGTCGAGCTCGACGCCGCCCAGCTGCCGCGCGCGCTGGGCGACCTCGACGCCGCGGCGATCAACGGCAACTACGCCGAGACCGCCGGCCTCGACCCGTCGCGCGACGCCATCGCCATCGAGGGGCCCAAGGGACCGTACGCCAACATCATCGCCGTGCGCGAGCAGGACAAGGACAAGCCGTGGGTGGCCAAGCTGGTCAAGGCCTATCAGTCCGACGAGGTGAAGAAGTTCATCAAGGCCACCTTCAAGGATTCGGTTGTCACCGCCTGGTGATTCGTGCCACGCTTCCGTTTTTGAATGCGACGGGGCGGCCTGGCCGCCCCGTTTCTTGAGCCATGCCGACCGCCGATCCTTCGCCCGCCGCTTTCCTCGAATCCCTGCGCCAGGTGCTGCCTCCCGGCGCGCTGCTCGCCGGCGCCGACATCCCGGAACGCCACCACCAGGACTGGAGCGGCGCCGGGCCGGTGGTGCCGCTGGCGGTCGCGCGGCCCGGCTCGACGGAGGAAATCGCCGCCGTGCTCAGGCTGTGCAATGCGCACGGCGTGCCAGTGGTCCCGCACGGCGGCCTGACCGGCCTCGCCGGCGCGGCGCAGCCGCTGGCGCGCGGCATCGTCCTGTCGCTGTCCCGCCTTAACCGGATCGAGCGGATCGATGCCGCGACGTGCACCGTCACCGTCCAGGCCGGCGCCACGCTGCAGGCGGTGCAGGACGCGCTGGCCGAACAGCGGCTGCAGTTCGGCGTCGACCTCGCGCCGCGCGGCACCTGCCAGATCGGCGGCCTGCTCGCCTGCAACGCCGGCGGGCTCGGCGTCATCCAGTACGGTACCATGCGCGCCCAGGTGCTCGGCCTCGAATGCGTGCTGCCCAACGGCGACGTCCTGCCGCTGCGCGCGCTGCCGAAGAACAGCACCGGCTACGACCTCGCGCAGCTGTTCATCGGTTCGGAAGGCACCCTCGGCGTGATCGCCCGCGCGGCGCTGAAGGTCTTTCCCGCGCCGACGGCGCGCCGGACGGCGCTGCTGGCGCTGCCCGGCTTCGACGCCGCGCTGGAGGTGCTGACGCTGCTGCGCCGGCGGCTGCCGCAGCAGATCGCCGCCTTCGAGATCATGTGGGACGATTTCCTCGGCGCCGTGAAGCGCTGGATTCCCGTGCCGTTCCCCTTCGATCCCGTGCCGCCGGTCGCGGCGCTGATCGACGTCTCCGGCAACGACGACGACGCGCTGGAACAGGTGCTGGAAGACGCGCTCGCCGAAGGCATGGAGCGCGGCTGGATCGGCGACGCGATCATCGCCGCCTCGCTCGATCAGGCCGCGCAGCTGTGGCAGCTGCGCGACTGCGTGGCCGACCTGTTCACGCACATGCGGCCGGTGAATTTCGACCTCAGCCTGCCGATTCCGCGCATCGCCGAGTTCCGCGCCGCCGTGCAGGCGGCGCTGGCGGCGCGCTGGCCGGAGCACCGCGCCCACTACTTCGGGCACATCGGCGACGGCAACCTGCACATCATCGTCGACGCCGCCTCCCTGCCGGCCGGCGCGACGGCGCACGACGTCGAGGCGGCGATCTACGCCGAGGTGCCGCCGTTCGCCGGCTCGATCTCCGCCGAACACGGCATCGGCACGCTCAAGAAGCCGTTCCTGGACGCCTGCCGCAGCGCCGCCGAGATCGACGCCATGCGCGCCGTCAAGCGCGCGCTGGACCCGAACGGCATCATGAATCCGGGCAAGATCTTCGATTGACGCCATGACGCGATCCCCTCTCGACCGGGCGCTCAACATCGACGACCTGCGCCGGCTCGCCCGGCGGCGCGTGCCGGGCTTCGCCCTCGCCTACCTGGAAAGCGGCGCGGAAGACCACGCCACCCTGGACTGGAACCGGCAGGTCTTCGCACGCTGGCGCTTCGTGCCGGACACGCTGGTCGACGCCTCGCAACGCTCGCTGGAGACGCGGATTCTCGGCGCGCCGGCCCGGATGCCGCTCGCCGTCGCGCCGACCGGCTTCAACGGCATGCTGTGCCACCGCGCCGACGTGCTGCTGGCGCAGGCCGCGCGCGACGCCGGCATCCCCTTCACCCTGAGCACGATGTCCAGCGCGTCGATCGAGGACATCGCGCGCGAGGCTCCGGGCGGACGCTTCTGGTTCCAGCTCTACATGCTCCGGGACCGCGAGATCACCCGCGACCTCCTGCGGCGCGCCGAGGCGGCGGGCTGCGAGGCGCTGGTGTTCACCACCGACTGCGTGCATTTCGGCAACCGCGAAAGCGAGCGCCGCTTCTTCCGCGCGCCGATGCAGCTGAGCCTGCGCTCCATGCTCGACACCGCCTGCCATCCCGGCTGGGTGCTCGACGTGATCGGGCGCGGGCGCGGCGTGCCCGGCTTCGGCAACCTCGCCGGCTACTTTCCGGCCGAGGACCGCAAGGGGCGCGGCGCCGCGTTCATCGTCTCGCGCCTCGATCCCGCCATCCGCTGGGACGACCTGCGCTTCCTGCGCGATCAGTGGCGCGGCAAGCTGGTGGTCAAGGGCATCCTGCACGCGCGCGACGCCCGGCGGGCGGCCGAGCTCGGCGCCGACGCGGTCGTGCTGACCAACCACGGCGGCCGCCAGCTCGACGGCGCGATCTCGCCGATGGAGGCGCTGGAAAGCGTACGCGCGGCCTGCCCCGGCCTCGAACTCCTGATCGACGGCGGCTTCCGGCGCGGCACCGACGTCGCCAAGGCGCTCGCGCTCGGCGCCGACGCCGTGCTGCTCGGCCGCGCCCTGCTCTACGGCGCCGCCGCCGCGGGCCGCGCGGGCATCGACAAGGCCCTCGCCATCCTCGCTTCCGAACTCGACCGCACGCTCGGGCAGCTCGGCGTGGCCTCCGTGGCGGAACTGGCGCCGCGGCACCTGCGGACAGGCTTCCCGGACGCCGCGCCCCGGCCGCATCCGGCAGGGATTTGATCGATCCGGCTTTCCGGTTTACCCTGACCGGCCTCGCGACTCTTTGCCTGGCGTCATATGCCTCTACGCGCGGTACTCTTTGATCACGACGGCACGCTCGTCAACTCGGAGCCGATCCATCTGGAATTGTGGAACGCCGTCCTGCGGAAATACCGGATCGAACTTTCCGAGGCCGAGTACACGCGGCATTACGCCGGCGTTCCCACGCCCGCCAACGCCGCCACGCTGGTCGAGCGGTACGGCCTGCCCGCGGACCCGCCGGCGCTGGCGCTGGAGAAGAACCTGGCCACCGAAAGGTACCTGTCCAGCACCGCGTTTCCGCTCATGCCGGGCGTGCGCGCAGCCGTCGCCGGGCTGGCGGACCTCGGTTTGAGGCTGGCGATCGTGACGGGCGCCAACGCGAACGGCGTGCGCGCGACGGTGCGGGCCTACCGTTTCGAGGCGCTGTTCAGCGTCGTCGTCTCGGGCGACGACGTCCGCCACAGCAAGCCCGCGCCCGATTGCTACCTGCTCGCCCTCGCACGGCTCGGGCTGCGCGCCGACGAGTGCCTGGCCGTGGAGGACACCGAGCACGGGCTGCGGGCCGCGTCGCTGGCCGGCGTCGAGTGCCTCGCCGTGCCGACCGCAATGTCGCGGCACCACGACTTCTCCCTGGCCGCCGGCATCTTCGCGGACATGGCGGCGGCGCGCGCCCATATCCAGGCGGAATTCGTCCGGCGCGCCGGCGCGGCTTGACCGCCGGCCGGACGCCGTCTTAACAAAATTTAAACGTCGTATTCTGTAGACATAAAATCTCCTCGCCGGTAAACTGCGGCGTTTGTGCCGGGACCGCTCCCGGACACGATCCCGCCGCCGCTGGACATGCCTCCATCGCCAGCCCTTCAACCGCCCATAGGAGTTCCCATGCCGCCGACTACCGATACCCTTCCCTGCTCCCGTACCGGGAGACATGGCGTGAAATCCCTGCTGACCCTGGCCGCCCTGCTGGCCTCCCTGAGCTGCATGGCCGACGTCGTCTATGACCGGCCCGTCGCCGCCGCGATCGATTCTGGCGGCGTCGAATACTTCATCCAGGGCAAGGAAGGCGCCACGCCCGCGGGCAACGCCCGGTGCGAGGACGGCCTGTTCTACAGCGATCACTTCATCGCCGTGTTCGACGGCGCCACCGACAAGTCCGGCAAATCCTACGACGGCAAGAAAGGCGGCCGCATCGCGCGCGAGCTGATCGCCGGCGTGTTCGAACAGTTGCCGCCGGACGCCGGCAAGGAGGACGTGCTGCAACGCATCAACGCCGCCTACCAGGCGTTCTACGCGGCGCATCCCGACATGGATTTCGCCAGGAATCCGCTGTGGCGCCCCACCGCCACGCTGATCTGGTACAGCTTCGCCCGGAAGGAGCTGGCCGCCGTGGGCGATTCGAAGGCGCGCGTCAACGGCGTGGCCTACAACGACGCGGGCAAGCTGGTGGACCTGCTCAACAGCGACCTGCGCGTGAAGGTCATCCGGCACCTGAATCTCTCCGACGCCGAGGTGGCCAAGAACGACTTGGGCCGCTACTACATCCTGCCGCTGCTCGAACGCCAGTCCATCTTCCAGAACAATCCCACGGCGCCCAAGGCCTTCCAGTACTGGGCCATCGACGGATTCCCGATCCCGCCCGAGGAAATCCGCACGTGGCGCTTCGACAAGACGCCGAAGGTCATCGAACTGAGCTCGGACGGCTACGAGGAATATCCGCCCGAAGCCAGCGTGGACAGCTACGAGAAGACGTTCGCCGCCTTCCTCAAGGACGATCCGCAGCGCCTCAAGTCTCCTTCCACCAAGGGATTGCAGCAAGGCAACGTCAGCTTCGACGACCGCACGGTGTTGATCTACAAGGCCAAGTAGGCCCCGCCGCACGCCGCGGCGCACGGCCGTGCGCCGCTGCTCCGGCCCATTTCGCTCCATTCAGGCTTTTCGGAACCAACGATGTACAAGAAGGAAAAGATCATGAATGTCGGAGGCTTCGACATCATCAGGATCACGGAAGACAACACTTTTGTCCGCTACTTCGCCCAAAGGGACGGGCGCGCCATCACCCGGGAACTCGCCACCGTTGATGCGGTGAAGGCCATCGTGAAAGAACTCGTGGACCCCGACACGCCGCGCAGCGGGCGCGAGCTTCCGGAGGCCGGAAAATCATCCGCATTGCCACGCGATCCCCATCCTCTGAGCATCCGCATGTACGGGCTGGGGAAATCGCTCCTGCGCCTTTTCACCTTGGGCGCCTATCCAAAGCCCGGCAGACCTCACAGCGTCGGCTTCGTGACCCTGTTTCCCGCGTGCCTGCTGGCCGCCGCATGCGTGGCGATCACGCTTGCCTGTGCAAGATGACGGGGCCGTTCCACGTGGGTCCAGCGCCGGCGCCTCAGTAATGGAAGCGCAGCTGAGCGATCTGCAGGTCGTCTCCGTCAACGCGGTACACCATGCGGTGCTCATCCGTGATGCGGCGTGACCAGAACCCGGAAAGGGCGTGCTTCAGGGGTTCGGGCTTGCCAATGCCGGAGAAGGGTTCGCGCTGGATCTCACGGATGAGCTTGTTGATCCGCTCGACCATCTTCCTGTCCTGCTTCTGCCAATACAGATAGTCTTCCCACGCCTCGTCGGCGAAAATCAGCTTCACTGGTCCAGCTTCCGCTCGACGCCCTTGCCCGCATTCAGCTGGGCGGCTGCAGAAAGAAGCCGCTTCGCGTTCGCCGGCGTGCGCAGCAGGTAGGCGGTTTCCTCCAGCGCCTTGTAATCCTCGAGCGAGAGCATCACCACGGACTGCTCTCCGTTACGGGTGATGATCAGGGCTTCATGATCGTCGCAAACCCGATCCATGGCTTTGGCAAGGTTGGCGCGAACGGTCGTATAGGTGATGGCATCCATGGCGAGGCTCCAGATATGTACGTGTTACTGTACATCCACGGAGCCTCTTTGTCGAGTCGGCCCGCCGGCAGGCCACCTTTCCTCAACCGGACTTCTTATAATAAAAAATTGATATAAATATCGCACATATTCTTTATGGAGATATTCATATAGAAATTAAGTCGTTCAAAACGGCCTTGCGCGGGCGTAAATTAGGCGAATCGCCGATCCGGACACCCTGTCGTGAACCGCATGCATTTCGCGCATTCAGCGACGTCGGCGCCATCGAACCAGACAGGAGGAAACCATGCCCATAGCCAACAGCGTCACCGATCTGATCGGCAACACGCCGCTCGTGCGCATCAACCGCATTGCCGAGGGGGCGGTGGCCACCATTGCCGCCAAGCTCGAATACTTCAATCCCGCACACAGTGTGAAGGACCGTATCGGCGAGGCGATGATTTCCGCCGCCGAGCGGGCCGGCCAGATCAAGCCCGACACCATCCTGGTCGAGCCGACCAGCGGCAACACCGGCATCGCGCTGGCCATGGTCGCCGCCGCGCGCGGCTACCAGCTGGTGCTGACCATGCCCGAAACCATGAGCAAGGAGCGCCGCGCGCTGCTGCGCGCCTTCGGCGCCGAGCTGATCCTGACGCCGGGGCCGGAAGGCATGGGCGGGGCGATCAAGAAGGCCGAGGAACTGGCCGCCTCCGATCCGAAGTACCTGTTGCTGCAGCAGTTCAAGAACCCGGCCAACCCGGAGATCCATCGCCAGACGACGGCCGAGGAAATCTGGCGGGATACGGACGGGCAGGTCGACATCCTGATCTCCGGCGTCGGCACCGGCGGTACGATCACCGGCGTGTCCGAGGTGATCAAGCCGCGCAAGCCGTCGTTCCGGGCCATCGCGGTCGAGCCGGACGCCTCGCCGGTGCTGTCCGGCGGGCCGAAGGGGCCGCACCCGATCCAGGGCATCGGCGCCGGCTTCGTACCGGAGGTATTGAACACCTCGGCCTACGACGAAGTGATCCGGGTCAAGGCCGACGACGCCTTCGCCACGGCGCGCGCGGCGGCGCAGAAGGAAGGCCTGCTGGTCGGCATCTCCTCGGGCGCGGCGTTGTGGGCTGCGGCCGAAGTCGCCCGGCGTCCCGAGAATGCCGGCAAGCTGATCGTGGTGATCATTCCCTCGTTCGGCGAACGCTACCTCTCCACGCCGCTCTTCGCGGGGCTGGTGGATTAGGACAAAAAAGCAGTCTGACCACGGCGACACGGCGGGCACGGCGGAAAACGAGGCATTGCCTCTCGCCGTGTCCGCCGTGTCGCCGTGGTCGTTCGTTTTTCCGCCGCAAATGAAACGCCACGCTCCCCGGCGGGTCCACCAGGACGTTTTCAAGGCGATCTTTCCAGGAGGAAGCAAATGAAGGCGATCGGTTATACCGCCACACAGTTCGGCCTGCCCATCGACGACGCGGGCGCGCTGACGGAATTCACCCTGCCCGATCCGGTGCCGCGCGGGCGCGACCTGCTGGTGGAAGTGCGCGCGGTGTCGGTCAACCCCGTGGATACCAAGGTCCGGCGCGGCACCAGGCCGGAGGCCGGCGAAACGAAGGTGCTCGGCTGGGACGCCGTGGGCATCGTGCGCGCGGCCGGCCCCGAGACGAGCGTGTTCAAGCCCGGCGACCGCGTCTGGTACGCCGGCTCGATCACCCGGCCGGGCACGAACAGCCAGCTGCACCTCGTCGACGAGCGCATCGTCGGCCACGCGCCCGCGTCGCTCGACGACGCCGCGGCGGCGGCGCTGCCGCTCACCGGGCTGACCGCCTGGGAACTGCTGTTCGACCGCCTGCGCATCGAACGCGGCGCGGGCGCCGGCCAGTCGATCCTGGTGGTCGGCGCCGGCGGCGGGGTCGGCTCGATCCTGGTGCAGCTCGCGCGGCAGCTGACGCAGTTGACGGTGATCGGGACCGCCTCGCGGCCGCAGACGGCCGACTGGGTGCGCGATCTCGGTGCGCATCACGTGATCGACCACGGCCGGCCGCTCTCGGCGGAACTCTCCCGCCTCGGCATTCCCCAGGTCGACTATGTGGCCAGCCTGACGCAGACCGACCGGCATATCGCGGAGATCGTCGAAAGCCTGCGCCCGCAGGGCCGCCTCGGGCTGATCGACGACCCGGCGCCGTTCGACGTCAGGATGCTCAAGCGCAAGGCGCTCTCGCTGCACTGGGAGCTGATGTTCACCCGCGCCATCTACGAGACCCCGGACATGATCGCGCAGCACCTGATCCTGGAGGAGCTGGCCGCCCTGCTGGACAAGGGCACCCTGCGCAGCACGCTTTCCGAACACTACGGCACGATCAGCGCCGCCAATCTCCGGCGCGCCCACACGCTGATCGAATCCGGCACGGCGCGCGGCAAGATCGTGCTGGAAGGATGGGAGGGAGGCGCATGAATCCCCTCTTCACCCCGCTGAGGATGGGCGACCTGGTGCTGCCCAACCGCGTCGTGATGTCCCCGCTCACCCGCTGTCGCGCGGGCGCCGGCCGCGTGCCGACCGCGCTGATGGCCGAGTACTACGCGCAGCGCGCGAGCGCCGGGCTGATCATCAGCGAGGCCACGTCGGTCATGCCGATGGGCGTCGGCTACCCGGACACGCCTGGCATCTGGTCGGACGAGCAGGTGCGGGGCTGGCAGCGGGTCACGCAGGCCGTGCATGCGGCGGGCGGCCGCATCTTCCTGCAGCTGTGGCACGTCGGCCGCATCTCGGACCCGGAATTCCTGGGCGGTGAACGCCCGGTCGCGCCCAGCGCCGTCGCGGCCGCGGGCCACGTCAGCCTGCTGCGTCCGAAGCGGCCGTTCGTCACGCCGCGCGCGCTCGACACCGGCGAGATCGCCGGCATCGTCGCGGCCTACCGCCAGGGGGCGATCAACGCCGAGGCCGCCGGCTTCGACGGCGTCGAACTGCACGGCGCCAACGGCTACCTGCTCGACCAGTTCCTGCAGGACAGCACCAACCGGCGGACCGACGCCTACGGCGGCAGCATCGAAAACCGCGCCCGCCTGCTGCTGGAAGCCACCGACGCGGCCATCGCCGTGTGGGGCGCCGGACGGGTCGGGGTGCACCTCGCGCCGCGCTGCGATGCGCACGACATGGGCGACAGCGACCCGGCGGCGACGTTCGGCCACGTCGCGCGCGAACTCGGCCGGCGCGGGATCGCCTTCATCCTGGCCCGGGAATCCCTGGAGTCGCCGCGCCTCGGGCCGCAGCTCAAGGCGGCGTTCGGCGGGGTGTACATCGCCAACGAAAGAATGAGCAAGGACGGCGCGGAGCGGCTGATCGAATCCGGCGAGGCCGATGCCGTGGCCTTCGGCATCGATTTCATCGCCAATCCCGACCTGCCCCGGCGCTTCCTGCTGGGCGCCGCGCTGAACGCGCCGCGGCCGGAGACCTTCTACGGCTACGGCCTGCCCGACTTCACGGTCGGCTACACGGACTATCCGCGGCTGGACTGACCGGCGGGCCGTTCAACAGGCGACGACGAGTTCCAGCGCGCTGTGCGGCAGCGCCTGCGCCGCGCGCGAAAAACTGCCATGAACCACGTCGGCCGCGTTCCGGTGGGGCGCGCCGACGACGAGGTAGCGCGCCCCGACCGCCTGCGCGCGCTCCAGCAGAACCCGGGGCGCCAGCCCGTCCGGGGCTTCGAGGATCATCGACGCGCCCGGCATTCCCGCTGCCTCGACGGGGCGCAGCGACCGGGCGACGATCGCCGCCGATTGTTCCGCTGTTTCATCGGCGATGGCCTCCTCGCCCGCCACTTCCAGCATCTGCACGTGCGCCATCGTCACCCAGCCGGCCACCGAGCCGGCGATCTCGATGGCCTTGCGCACCACCGTGTCATCCTGCCCGCTGCCATCGACGGCGGCCAGGACCAGCGGCCGGAAGGCGGGCACGGCGGCACTGCGCGTCTCGGCCACGAGGTGCCCGTAAACGCTGAGCTCCTTGCGCCGGACCAGCAGTATGGCCGGCGCGATCAAGGCGGCCAGCGCCGCCACGGAGAACGTCGACATCGGCCCGAAATGCTCGGCGAGCGTCGGCGCGACGAAAGGCGCGGCCACCCCGGCGATCCAGCGCAGGCAGTTGTAGCCGGCGGAGGCCACCGGGCGCGGCACGTCGGATACCTCCATGGCCATTTCGGTATACACCGTGTTGCAGACGCCCATGACCGCGCCGCTCAGGACCACGCAGACGGCGACCGCGCCCTTCGAGCCCACGCCCATGACCAGCAGCAGCACGGCCAGCCCGGCCAAGGCGACGCCGACCACGGCCAGGGCGCCGAAGCGCGCCTGCAGGCGCGGCACGATGATCACCGAGAAGACGGCCAGCAGCAGGCCCCAGCCGAAAAAGATGAGGCCGACCGCATGCGCCGACAGCTGGAGCACGAAGGGCACGAAAGCCAGCACGGTGAAGAAGGCGTAGTAATAGAAGAAGGCGCTGACCGAGACGGCCAACAAGCCGGGGTGGCCGAGCGCGCGGAGCGGCGCGACGAGCGAGGTCTTGGTGCCGGATTTCGGCGTCTCCGGCAGATAGATGGCGATGGCCGCCAGGCCGATCGCCATCAGGGTCGCCGTGCCGAAAAATGGATAGCGCCAGGCGTGCGCGCCGAGCGCCGCGCCGATGAGCGGACCGGCGGACAGCCCGATGCCCATCGCCGCCTCATAGACGAGCACGGCGGAGCGGGTCCCGTGGCGCGACGCGGCGACGATCACCGCCAGGGCCGTGGCGACGAACAGCGCATTGCCGAATCCCCAGCCGCCGCGGTAGAGCACCAGTTCGGCGACCGAGCCGGAGGTGCCCGAAAGAGCGGCAAAGACAACGATGAGCCCGGCGCCGAGCAGCAGCGTCTTGCGCCCGCCGAGACGGCTCGACACGAAGCCGGTGACCAGCATCATCAGCGACGTCACCAGGAAATAGCTGGAGAACAGCAGCGACACCTGGCTGGCGGTCGCATTGAGCCCCTCCGCGATCGACGTCAGGATCGGATCGACCAGCCCGATCGACATGAACCCCACCACGCACGCGAAAGCCGTCGCCCAGACGGCTTTCGGTTGATCGAAAAAACGTGCCGTACCACCCGACGCCTGCTGCTCCATCCGAGTTATCCTCTGAGTAATCATCAATACGTGTATGATACACACAAAAGACAAGTCGAGCAATTGCCCGGCAAAAAGGAGGAAGCCCGAATGGAAGGACAGGCCATAGCACAAGAGCTCGACCTCACGCTATCCAGGCTGGCCCGCCTGCAGGAGGCGGTTCTACCGGCTGCGCCGCTACCCGATCGAACGGTCGCATTACCTGATCCTGCGCATGCTGATCGAAGCCCCGCGCCGGAGCAGCGACCTGGCCGACGCGCTGGTGCTCGACCACACGACGATCGCCCGCCAGATAAGCGCGCTGGAAAAGAGCGGCCTGGTGACGCGCGAGCCCGATCCGGACGACGGCCGGAGCTCTGTCCTCGTCGCCACCGCGAAGGGCCGGACGCTGTGCGCCGAAATGAGCGCCGTGCGCGTCAAGCGGATCGAAACGCTGCTTGAAAGCTGGAGCGCCGAGGAGCAGCAGCAGCTCATCCGGGCGCTCACGCAGCTCAACGACAGCCTGATGCAATGGGTGCGGGACCCGCGCCGGCAAAAGCGCCCCCGCCCGGCCGCCCGCAGGGGGCGTACCTCCCCTTTGGAGAGTATCTCGCGCAGCGAACGCAACCCGCCGGACGGCGCCTAGCCGGGAAAAGCCGGGCCCCGCCTGCCGCGACGCCGCCGATCGTCCCGTACCGGGACGATTGCCGCCGGCGCCAACCGATGAATCTCGGCCCGCCGGCGGCCATCGACGCAGCCGATCATTCGATCGTGCAGGCCAGGTAATCCTTCATGACGGACTCGTTCAACTCCTGTCCCAGCCCCGGCAGGTCGGGAATCGAATAATAGCCGTTCGACGGGCTGGTAATCGTTGGTGCAAAGCTCGCGGATGCAGGCTTTGAGGCCGTGCGTATGGTGCTCGTGGATGATGAAGTTGGGAATCGCCGCTTCCAGATGCAGCGCCGCCGCCGTGGACACCGGGCCGCCGCAGATATGCGCCTGCGCCGTGGCATCGTAGATGTTGGCGTAATCGCAGATCTTCTTGCCCTCGGTCAGTCCCCCGCACAGGCACAGATCGGGTTGGATGACCGCCACGCACTGTTTCTCGAACAGCTCGCGATAGCCCCAGCGGGTATAGGAGCGTTCGCCCGTGGCGACCGGGATGTTGATGCTGCGGGCGACCAGCCTCATGTTGTCCGTGTTGAGCGGATGCACCGGCTCCTCGTAGAAGAAGATGTTGTATTTTTCGACGGCGCGGGCGAACTGGATGGCGGCGTTGGTCCCCAGCAGGGAGTGGATCTCGATGATGATGTCCACGTCATCGCCGACGGCCTCGCGCATGGCGGCGATGCGTTCGACGCCCATGCGCAGCTGGCTCGGGTAAAGCAGGCCGAAATAGTTCTGGTTGATCTCCCAGTCCAGCGGCGGCCCCCCGTTATAGTCGACCTGCAGCGGGTCGACCTTGATGGCGGTGTAGCCTTCGGCAACCGCCTTGCCGGCGGCGGCGGCGTAATGCTCGGGCCGGGTCAGCATCTGGTGCGTGTCGCTCCAGCCGAACTGCAACTGGCTGGCGTAGGAACGGAGCCGATCGTTGGTCTTTCCACCCAGCAGCTGGTAAACCGGCGCATCGAGCGCCTTGCCCTTGATGTCCCATAGCGCGATGTCGATGGCGCTCATCCCGGCATAGAAGACGTTGCCGCCCCCCATCCCCCAGAAGGTCGCCCGGAACAGGTTTTCCCAGATGGCCTCGATCTTCATCGGGTCCTTGCCCAGTATCCGCGGCGCGAGGTCGCGCACCATGCCGAAACCGGCCTTGGCGCCCGCGCCGTAGGCCAGCCCCACCTCGCCGAGACCGCTGATGCCGGCGTCGGTATGGATGCGGATGATGACCGGATTGAAGCGCGCCATGCGCGGGTCCCGGCGATTGACTTCGCAATCGAAAATTTCGACGCTCGTGATTTTCATGTATTGCCTCCTTGATTGACGACTACGACGGATTGCCAGGTCATGCCTTGGCGGGAACGGCAGGCACCTGCCGGGGAATGCGCATGGTGATCAGCAGCAGGAAGGAGACGGCGCACAGGGCGGCCTCGACCATGAACACGCCATGCGAACCGTAGGTTTGGGCGACATGGCCCAGCGCCTTGTTGGTCAGGAAGCCGCCCAGGCTGGAACAGGAATTGATGAAGGCGATGCTGACGGCCAGACCGGCCGGCGAAAGCAGCGCGGGGGGAATGGCCCAATAGGGTCCGTAGAAGCTCAGGATGCCGATGCCGAACATGGCCATGCCCAGGATGCGCAGCGTCATGCTGGAAACGCTGGCGATGACGAGGAAAGCGATGCCGGACAGCAGCATCGGCCAGGCCGCGTGCCACTTGCGTTCGCCCGTCCGGTCCGAATGCGCTCCCCACAACGGCATCGCGAACATGGCGCAGACGAAGGGCACGGCCATAATCAGACCGACCTGCGTGTCGGTCAGTCCCTCGGCAAACCCCTTCACCTGGCCGGGCAGCCAGTAGTTGGACGCCTGCGACGCCGCCTGGATGAACATGTAGATGAAGGCCAGCTTCCACAGCGTGAGCTCGCCCAGGACGGCGGCCAGCCTGGGCTTCCCGGTGTTTTGCGCGCCTGCCCGCTCGCGCCCCAGTTCGTCGGCGAGCCATTGCCGCTGCCGGGCGTCCAGCCACCTGGCATCGTCCGGCGTATCGGGCAGCAGGTAAAAGGTCATCACGCCCAACGCGATGGTCGGCAGGCCCTCGATGGCGAACAGCCACCGCCAGCCTTCGTAGTTCCGGGTGTTGACGTGCTCGACGATCCAGCCGGACATCGGCGCGGCGACGACCGAGGAGACGGCAATGGCCAGCATGAACAGCGAAGTGACGCGCGCACGCTCCTTGGCGGGAAACCAGCAGGCCAGGTAATAGATCATGCCGGGGAAGAAGCCGGCTTCACAGACGCCGAGCAGGAAGCGCGCATAAATGACGTGATCGACGTTTCTGACGAAGAACATCAGCAGCGTGACGCTTCCCCAGGCGACGACGATCGAACCGATCCAGCGTCTCGCGCCCAGGCGCTGGATGGCCATGTTGGCGGGAATCTGGAACAGCAGGTAGGAAATGAAGAAGGCGGAGGCGATCGTGCCGAACTCGGTCTGCGAAATATTGAGCGCCTCGTTCATCTGCAATGCGGCAAAACCGACATTGACCCGATCCATGTAATTGAAAAAGTACAGGATGAAAGCGAACGGAATGATCTTCCGCTTGACGATCCGAAGGGTCTGTTCGCCCAACTCCGGCAGGTTCGCACTGTTCATTGCAGACTCCCTTGAACGAAACGATTTCCACGGCGACGAGGCGCTTCGGGCTTGCCGTCGCATGCGTGGACAACACGTTAGGAATGGGCCGAACAGGCGTCAATCCACTGGCATCGATGTATGAAATATGACGCCAATCCGCTCCGTGATTACTGGAAAAAACAATGCCAAACAATGGGATACACGTGGCATCCGGTATCTGATATATCAGCGGAAACGATGGATGGCAGAGGCTTTAGCCGTTACCATGCGGCTGTTCTCGCACGGATTGCATGCGCAGCCGAGGCGCGAACGTGCGGCGGAGGGAAAAAATTCGAAAGGGGACGAACCCATGCGTCGAGATCAGTCCTGCAGCATCGAAATCCCCAGATCACTGACCGAAGTGGTGGAAGACAAGATTCGCCAGATGATCGTGAGCGGAGATCTCGAATTCGGAGAACAGATCACCGAGACCCGCCTGTCGGAAATGTTCAAGCTGAGCAAGACGCCCATCCGCGAAGCATTATTGCGCCTGAGTTCCGGCGAGCGGCTGGTGGAAGCCAAGCCGCGCTGCGGAACTTTCATCTTTTCCCTGACCGAGAAGGAAATCAGCGACATCAGCACGCTGCGCATCATGCTGGAACAAGGCGCCATCCGTGCGGCGATGAAGGCCAACCGGGCTGCCTTGCTGGTGGACCTGGGTAAGAACCTGAAGGCCTCGGAATGCCTGTGGGAGAAGATCGACCTGGCGGTTTACCGGTCGCTGGACCACGGCTTCCATCGCCTCTTCCTGATCCATGCCGACAATCCCTATCTGCTGGATACCTACCGGATGATCAGCACCAAAGTGCTGGCCATGCGCAACCGGCTGACCTTTTCTCAGGAGTACGTGCGCAAATCCATCGCCGAGCATCGAGACATCGTTCAGGCCCTGTGCGGCGACGACCTGGAACAAGCCTGCAGCATCGTGGAAAAACACATCAACAACGGATTCACGGAACGCACCCGGCGCCTGCTGAGCGGCGCATAGGCGAACGCCGGAATCCATTGCCGGATTCCGGCGCCACGCCCTGCTCCGCGTCCGCCTCGGCGCGCTGCGAGGCGTTGGCGGCTTACGCCGTGGCGATGTACAGCGCGGCCTCGTTGGTTTCCCGGTTGGCGGCGACGAGGATGTCGCGCCCTTGTTCGTGCAGGACGTAGGCGTTGCTGGGCCCGACGCCTTCCTCGATCAGCACCGCTTCGAGCGCCAGCGGCGCCTTCTGCTTGGCCCGCACGTAGAACAGCTGCTGCTTGCCCCGTCGGCAGCCGCCGATGAACACCGGCTCGCCGGCCAGCGTCGTCCCCACCACCACGTGGTAGAACTCGGTCACCTCCGGGTGCTCGAACACCTTCTTGAAGACGCCGGCGATCCGCTTGTAGATGCGGAAGTACTGGCCGTGGAATTCCTCGATCGTGGCGAATTCAAGCTCGCCGTCGCCGTCGATGTCGAGCGCCGCGATGTCGCTGATCGGCCAGTCCATGAACTGCCGCACCGTCCATTGCCCGTCCGGCGTCTGCGGCGGGGTGACTTCGAACGCCCCTTCGCGCCCGGTCACCAGCCCGCGCATCACGCCGTCCCGCACCAGCCGGCTGTAGCCGTGGTTCTGGGTGATGCCGTCCTGGAGCACGGTGACCTCTAGCGGGCCGGGGCCGGTGTATTCGCCGACCCAGATCTTGCCGGGACTCGACCAGTCCTCCTTGGTGGCCTTTTGGGTCGCCAGGGTACCGGCGATGAAGTAGTGCCGATCGCCCACGGTGAGCAGGTCGAAGCGGTGGATGTAGGGCAGGTGCAGGATGTCGGTAACTTCATACTTCTCGCCGGGCAGCGGGCGCACGTGCACCACCTTGGCCTCTTCCCAGTCGAACATGCGGAAGAACTTCTGCACCGCCAGGAATTCGCCGTTGGTGCCCGGAATCGGCACGATCGACATGGTGCCGCCCGGGCCGTCCCAGACCGTGTGGCTCCCGGTGTAGTCCGGGCCGGTCCAGGCCAGGCAGCGGTCCTCCGCCTCGGAAGCGAGCAGGATGCGCGTCTGCCCGTCCACCTCGATGCTGTTGCAGGAATAGACGCTGTTCAAGGCGGCCAGTGTGCGTTTCTCGATCTTCATTGCTTGTCCATTCGGTTCTTGAAAACGGGAGATATCAGACCTTGATGCCCTGATCCTCGATGTAGCTGCGGATGATCGACTCCACATCCTGGTCGGCGGTGAAGCCGAGCTTCGCGGCG
Organism: Propionivibrio sp.; assembly: GCF_047602565.1. Classification (GTDB taxonomy): domain Bacteria; phylum Pseudomonadota; class Gammaproteobacteria; order Burkholderiales; family Rhodocyclaceae; genus Propionivibrio. The sequence continues at coordinate 4,185,800 of NZ_JASGGX010000001.1, read as the reverse complement.
CGCTCGGTCGTGAAGGCCGCCGGCCAGGAGAGCACCAGCGCCTCGATGCGCGGGTCGGGCTGGATGCGGATGCGGTCGGCCACCGCGTCGCCGGCGATCCGCCGCAGCGTGTCGATCATCTCGCCGACCCCCGCGGTGGTGCCCGGCAGGTTGAGCACCCGCTTAGTGCCCCACGCCGACGACGGCAGTTCGCCGGCGTGGATCAGCGCTTCGATCACCTTGGCCGGGGAGAGCAGCCAGATCTTCGCCTCGCGCCCCACCGGGCAGATCGCTTCGACGCCGTTGAGCGGTTCGCGGATGATGCCGCTGGCGAACGAGGAAACCGCCAGATTGGGCTTGCCGGGGCGCACGGAGATGGTCGGCAGGCGCAGCGAACGGCCGTCGATGTAGCCCTTGCGCGAGTAGTCGGTGACGAGGTATTCGCAGCAGACTTTCTGGGCGCCGTAGGAGCCTTGCGGGTTGGGTGTGGTGCCGTCGTCGAGCACCGCCGGTAACTCGCCGCCGAACACGGCGACCGAGCTGGTGAAGACGAAGCGCGGCGGTTTGGCCTGTTTTCGGCAGAGGTCGAGCAGGCCGCGCGTGCCGTCGAGGTTGACGCGCATGCCGAGGTCGAAGTCGGCCTCGGCGCCGCCGCTGACCACCGAGGCGAGGTGGAACACCGCCGTGGTGTCGCCGCCGAGCGCGGCCTCGACGCCGGCCCGGTCGGTGAGGTCGCCCTTGACGCAGGTGAGCCGCGCATCGACGTGCTCCGGGAACGCCATGTCGAACAGGGTGATCCGCGCGATCGGCGCCTGCCGGCCCTCGGCATCCGCCAGCGTGCCCTTCTTCAGCAGCGCCTGCGCCAGACGGTAGCCCAGGAATCCGCCGCCGCCGGTGATTAGAACTTTCATTTTTTCACTCTCCATCAAAAATCATTGGCTCGACCGCGGCGGACGCCGGCTTCAGGCCAGCCCCGCCGCCCTCGCCGCGTCGCCTAGTTCGCCCGGAGCTTCTTGATCGCTTCGAGCACCAGGTTCGGCCCTTCCTTGTTGTAGGCCGACAGGTTCTTGTCATAGACCGGCCGGACCTTCTCGACCATCTTGTCGCGTTCCTGCCTGGACAGTTCGTTGACCACCATGCCCCGCTTCTTCAGTTCGACCAGCGCCTTGTCGTCGGCCGATTTGTTCGCTTCCCGCTGGACCTTGCGCGCCTCGACGGCCGCTTCGCGCAGGGCGGCCTTCTCGTCCGCGCTGAGTTCGTCCCAAAGCGTCTTGCTGTACAGGATCAGCCACGGCGTGTAGGCGTGGCGCGAGGCGGTCAGGTACTTCTGCACCTCGAACATCTTGTTGGTCTCGATATCGATGAAGGGGTTCTCCTGCCCGTCGACCGCCTTCATTTCGAGCGCCGTGTATAGCTCGGACTTGGGCATCGGCACGGGATTCGCCCCCCACTCCCGGAACGCATCGATGAAGATGTTGTTCTGCATCACGCGGATCTTCAGTCCCGCCAGATCGTCGAGCTTGCCGACCGGACGCCGGCTGTTCGTCAGATTGCGGAAACCGTTTTCCCAGTACGCCAGGTTGACCAGCCCGATCTCTTCCAGCCGCTTATTGAAGTAGTCGCCGGCGGGACCGTCAAGCACCGCGTAGGCTTCCTTCTCGTCGGCGAACAGGAAGGGCAGGTCGAAGACGCCCAGTTCCTTGACCAGGCCGGCCAGCGGGGAGCTTGAGGTGATCACCATTTCCTGCGTCCCGCCGCGCAGCGCCTGCACCGCCTGGGCGTCCCCGCCCAGCATGCCGCTGTAGTAGCCGGTGAGCTTCATCTTGCCGCCGGACCGGGCGGCGAGGATTTCCTGCATCTTCTTCACGCCGACCGAAACCGGGTTCTCCTCGGGAACGCCGGCCGAAATCCGTATCTTGCGCTCGGCATACTGGGCCAGTGAAAGGGATGAAACCGAACAAAGAGCGACGAGCAACACCGAAAGAACGCCTTTACGCATACGCATTGCAACCTCCGACTCGCATTGTTTGACCGGGAACCCTGGATGGGTCGTCTTTTGATCTACTGTCAGGCATCGCCCGCCTCTCCGGCATGGACGACGAAATCGATGGTAGGCGCCCAAGGTATATAAGTACAATTGTATTTATGTATTAATTGATATCATTCCTGAGATATCGACTCCTTTCGCGCACGCACCCGAATGACGACCGACGACGCCTCCGACGCCCCGTTCAGGCCCCTGAAAATATCGAGCCGCCAGGTGCTGCTCCTGAACGCGCTCGACCAGTACCGGAACATGCGGCGCGCCGCCCTGGCCATGCACACCACGCAGCCGACCGCGAGCCTGTTGCTGCAGCAGCTGGAATCCCGGCTGGACGTCAAGCTGTTCGAGCGCCATCCGCGAGGCATGGAGCCGACGATGTACGGCGAAGTCCTGATCCGCTACGCGAAAAGCGTCAGCCACGACTTCGAGCACGCCGAGGCGGAAATCGCCGAACTGGCCAAAGGCGCGCTCGGCTTCGTGCGCATCGGCAGCGTCATCGGCACGGTGCCCGCGCTGCTCACCGGCTGGCTGCTCGATTTCAGGGCGGCGTATCCGCGGGTCCGGCTGTCGATCGACGTGGGGACGAGCGACACGCTGCTGCCCCACCTCATCCGCGGCGACCTGGACCTCGTCCTGGGGCGCTTTCCGGACCGGCTCGACAACCAGGGGCTGGAAATCGACTTCTTCGACCAGCCGGAGCAGATGAGCGTCGTCGCCCGGCCGGGGCACGCGCTCGCCGGCAAGCAAAGCATCGCGCCCGGCGAACTGGAGGCGCAGACGTGGATTCTGCATCCCGTGGGCAGCCCGATGCGCCTGCGCGTCGAGACCGCGCTCAAGCAGTACATGCGCTCGTCGACGCTCGACATCGTGGAAACGACCTCGCTGCTGACCATCACCTCGCTGATCGAATCCTCCGACATGATCTCCGTCGTGCCGCACGACGTCGCCCGGCACTACGCGAAATACGGGCTGCTGGCGATCCTGCCGATCGACCTGCCGATCTCGCTGATCAATCTCGGCATCATCACCCGCAAGGCGAAGACGCTCTCGCCCGCCGTCGTCGAATTCCTGAAGATGGCCCGCAAGTAGGCGGCCGGCGCGCGCCCGGCTTCAGGGCGCCAGCCGGCCGACCAGTTCCGGAATCCGCTCGGCCGCCGCCATCCCGTAGCCGAGCAGCAGCCCGTTGCCGCCGTCCGGCCCGGCGTAGTAGGTGCTCAGGGCGCGCGCGACCACGCCCCGGCGCAGCGCGGCCTCGACCAGCGCCGTGTCCGGCAGCGACGCCGGCAGGCGCAGCACGAGATGCAGCCCGGCCTGCCCGCCGAGGATTTCGCAGCCGCCGAACCGCGCGCGCAGCTCGGTGCGCAGCACGGCCTGCCGCTCACGGTAGATCGGCGCCATGCGCCGGACGTGGCGCGTGAGCTGGCCGCCGTCGATGAAACGCGCCAGCGCCCGCTGTTCCATGGCCTGACCGCCGCGATGCAGGGCGCGCAGCGCCTCGCCGATCTCCCTGACCGCCCAGCGCGGCACGACGAGATAGGCGATGCGCAGCCCCGGATAGAGCAGCTTGCTGAAGGTGCCGACGTAGATCACCGGCGCGTCCGGGCGCAGCCCCTGGATCGCCGGCAGCGGCGCGCCCGGCCGGGCGTGGTTGAAGTCGCTGTCGTAATCGTCCTCGATCAGCCAGCCGCCGCCGATGCGGTTGAGCAGGTCGAGGCGCCGTTCCAGGCTGAGCACGCTGCCCAGCGGATACTGGTGCGAGGGCGTCACGTAAACGAGACGCGGCGGCGACGCGCGCCACAACGCCGCGCCGGGCGCCATGCCGTCCTCGTCCACCGGCACGTGCACCGTGCGCAGTCCCGCCGCCAGCATCACGTTGCGCGCCGGCGCGTAGCCCGGCTCCTCCAGCCAGACGGTATCGCCGGCGTCCGCCAGCAGGCGGGCGCAGGCATCGAGGGCGGTCTGCCCGCCGGGTACGACGAACACCTGCTCCGGCGTACAGGCGACGCCGCGCCGCGCGGCCAGGAAGGCCGCCACCGCCCGCCGCAGCTCCGGCTCACCGCCCGGTTCGGCATAGGCCACCTGGCGGGCGCTGACTTCGCTCCAGGCGCGCTGCAGGACCTTGGCCCAGGCGCGCCACGGAAAAGCGTTCAGGTCGGGCACGCCCGGCGCGAAGGGCAGGAAGGATTCGTCGCGCGCGGCCGCCGGCAGCCGCCGCGCGCGCTGCGCCAGAAAGGAAACGGGTGGCGGGGCGGACGGCTCCGCCGCCGCGCGGCGAAACGGCAGGCGGCCGACGCGCGTGCCGCCCCGGTCGGCCTCCAGGAAGCCTTCGGCCAGCAGCTGCTGGTAGGCGAACAGCACGCCGTTGCGCGCCATGGCGTAGTCCTCGGCCAGCCGGCGGCTGCCGGGCAGGCGCGTGCCGGGCGCCAGCCGGCCGGACAGGATGGCTTCCTTGAGCAGCCGGCACAGCCGGGCCTGCCGCGGTTCGCGCTGCCGATCCGCCGCCGGATCGTGCAATGCGCGCAGGACGAGTTCGAGCGGCATCTGGCTCCATTCAGATGAAAGGTACTGGACCTGTGCATGGTGCCACACTCCGGCTAGGGTGACGCTTCCACATCGAGAATCGAGGAGAACGCGCATGCCCGGCCAACCGCCCAGCCCCCGCACCGAAATCCGCCGCAAGCCGCAGCGCGCGCACTACGACCGCGCCACGATCGAGGCCATCGTCGACGCGGCGCTGATCTGCCAGGTCGCCTTCAGCCACGAAGGCAGCGTGCATTGCCTGCCGACCGCCTGCTGGCGTTCCGGCGACCACCTGTACATCCACGGCGCGGCCAACTCGCGCATGGCGGCGGCGCTGCTGGCCGGCGAGTGCTGCGTGTGCATCGCGCACCTGGACGGGCTGGTGCTGGCGCGCTCGGCCTTCCACCACTCGATGAACTTCCGCTCCGTGGCGATCTACGGCCGCTTCGAGGAAGTGACCGACCCGGCGGTCAAGGCCGCCGAGTTCGCCGCCTTCGTCGAGCACGTCAGCCCCGGCCGCGCCGCGCGCGTGCGGCCGCCGTCGGCGGCCGAGACGGCGGGGACGCGCCTGCTGCGCCTGCCGCTGCGGGAAGCCGCCGCCAAGATACGCACGGACGGCGTCATCGACGCCGAGGACGACCTGGCCCTCCCGGTATGGGCCGGCGTGGTGCCGCTCGGCCTGCGGGCCGGCTGCCCGGAGCCCGACGCCGGCTGCGCCGGCATGGAACAGCCGGGTCTTCCCGCATGCGTTGCCGGGTAAGCGCACCAGTGCTCCGCGCATGATCGCCTCCCCCTTCAAGGGGGAGGTCGGGTGGGGGATGGGGTGTTCCGCCGGAAATCACATCGGTTCAGCCGCCATTTGCACCCCATCCCCGGCCCGGCAGTGCTGGCTTTACACAGCCAGCCCGTTCGGACGGCGCAGAGCGGTGCTCTGCGAAACCCCGTCCTCACCCCCTTGAAGGGGAGGGAGAGGACATCCGGGCGATTGCCCTGAACGGGTCTGCCGGGGCTGAATTCCCACCCCGCAAACGTGTATCATTCGATCCTTCCGCGCCGGCGCGGGAAGTGCCGGCGCAGGGTCCACGACTGCGTGCGTTTCCTTTGCCGCGCATTCCGTAAACCGCCAGCCCGAACCGTAACGCACCGCCGGAGCACGCATGAGCGCCCCCGTTCCCCGCCTGGAATTGCTGCACGTCACCAAGCGCTACCCCAGCGTCGTGGCCAACGAGGACGTCAGCCTGACGGTGCAGCCGGGCGAGATCCACGCTGTGCTCGGCGAGAACGGCGCCGGCAAAAGCACGCTGATGAAGATCATCTACGGCGCGGTCAAGGCCGACGCCGGCACCGTGCTGCTCGACGGGCAGGAGGTGAACATCGCCAACCCGGCGCAGGCGCGCCGGCTCGGCATCGGCATGGTGTTCCAGCATTTCTCGCTGTTCGAGACGCTGACCGTGGCCGAGAACATCGCCCTGGTGCTCGACGAGCCGTTCGACCTGCCGGCGCTGGCCCGGCGCGTGCGGGAGGTCTCCGAGCACTACGGGCTGCCGCTCGACCCGAACCGCCTGGTGCACAGCCTTTCGGTCGGCGAGCGCCAGCGCGTCGAGATCGTGCGCTGCCTGCTGCAGAAGCCCAAGCTGCTGATCCTCGACGAGCCGACCTCGGTGCTCACGCCGCAGGCCGTGATCAAGCTGTTCGAGACCCTGCGCCAGCTCGCCTCGGAAGGCGTGTCGATCCTCTACATCAGCCACAAGCTGCACGAAATCCAATCGCTGTGCGACCACGCCACGATCCTGCGCAACGGACGGGTGACCGGCAAGGCCGTGCCGCGCGAGGAGACGGCGGCGAGCCTGGCGCGCATGATGATCGGCCGCGAGCTGCCGGTGTGCGAGGCGCCGGTGTACGCCGGGGAGCACCACCCGGTGCTGACCGTCGCGGGCCTCGATCTCGAACCGACCTCGCCGTTCGGCACCGCGCTCAAGGACATTTCGCTGACCGTCTGCTCCGGCGAAATCCTCGGCATCGCCGGCATCTCGGGCAACGGGCAGGCCGAACTGCTGTCGGCCCTGGCCGGCGAGGTGGCCGTCGCGCGCGACGTGATCCGCCTCGACGGCGTCTCCATCGGTCATCTGGACGCCGGCGAGCGGCGCGCCAAGGGCATCGTCTACGTGCCCGAGGAACGGCTGGGGCGCGGCGCCGTGCCGCCGCTCTCGCTCGGCCACAACGCCCTGCTCACCGCGCACCGCCAGGGCATGAAGCACTGGGGGCTGGTGCGCTACGGCATGGCCCGCAACTACGCCGACGAGTGCGTCAGCCGCTTCGACGTGCGCGGCGGCGACGCGTCGACCAACGCCCGCGCGCTGTCCGGCGGCAACCTGCAGAAATTCATCGTCGGCCGCGAGATCATGCTGAAGCCCGAAGTGATGATCGTCGCGCAGCCGACCTGGGGCGTCGACGTCGGCGCCTCGGCGATCCTGCGCCAGGCGCTGCTCGACCTGTCGCGCACCGGCGTGGCCATCCTGGTCGTCTCCGAGGAGCTGGAGGAGCTGTTCGAGATCGCCGACCGCATCGCCGTGCTCGCGCAGGGCCGCCTGTCCGCCGCGCAGCCCAAGGCGGAACTCAACGCCGAAAAGGTCGGCCTGCAGATGGCGGGCCTGTTCGATCACCCGGGCGAGGCCAGCGCCCCGATGGAAACGCACCATGCACCTGCTTGAGCCCCGCCCCTACCCGTCGCGCGTGATGCGCTGGACGGCGCCGCTGATCGCCGTGGCGGCCACGCTGCTGATCGGCTCGCTGCTGTTCTGGGCGCTCGGCAAGCCGGTCGCCGAATCCTTCCGCGTGTTCTTCGTGCAGCCGCTGGCCAGCGGCTACGGCTGGAGCGAACTGCTGATCAAGGCCTGCCCGCTGATCCTCATCGCGCAGGGCCTGGCCATCGGCTTCAAGGCGCGCATCTACAACATCGGCGCCGAGGGCCAGCTGATCGTCGGCGCGCTGGCCGGCGGCTGGGTGGCCATCGCCAACGACGGCAGCGACGCGGCCTGGATCGTGCCGGCGATGGTCGCGGCGGGCGCGGTCGGCGGCGCGCTGTGGGGCGCCATCCCGGCCCTGCTCAAGACCCGCTTCAACGCCGAGGAGACGCTGACCACGCTGATGCTCTCCTACGTCGCCAACCTGATCCTGGCCTACATGGTGCACGGCCCGTGGCGCGACCCGGAAGGCATGAACTTCCCGCAGTCGATCATGTTCGGCGACAGCGCGCTGTTCTCCATCCTGATCGAGGGCTCGCGGGTCAACACCTCGGTGTACATCACCATCTTCGCCGTGCTCGCCTTCTGGATCTTCAACGCCAGGAGCTTCCTGCACTTCCAGATTGAGGTCGGCGGGCTGGCGCCGGCCGCGTCGCGCTACGCCGGCTTCTCGGCCCGGCAGACGGTGTGGTTCTGCCTGCTCGTCTCGGGCATGACCGCGGGCATCGCCGGCGTCGGCGAGATCGCCGGCCCGGTCGGCCAGCTCAACCTGAACATCTCACCGGGCTACGGCTTCGCCGCGATCATCGTCGCCTACCTCGGCCGCCTGCACGCGCTGGGCATCGTCCTCGCCGGCTTCCTGATGGCGCTGATCTACCTCGGCGGCGAGGCGGCGCAGGTCGCGCTGCAGCTGCCGGCCGCCATCACCGGCATCTTCCAGGGCATGCTGCTCTTCTTCCTGCTCGGCTCGGACGTGTTCATCGACAACCGCATCCGCCGCCTGGCGTAACCGCCTCCGCCGACGACCATGATCGAACACCTCATCCCCATCCTCGCCGGCACCTTCGCCGCCGCCGTGCCGCTGATCTTCGCCGGGCTCGGCGAACTGGTGGCCGAACGGACCGGCGTGATCAACCTCGGCGTCGAGGGGATGATGCTGGTCGGCGCCATCGCCGGCTTCGCCGCCGCCGCCGAGAGCGGCCACGGCGCGCTCGCCGGCATCCCGGCCGGCGCGCTGGCCGGCGCGGCGACAGCCATGATCTTCGGCTTCTTCGCCCTGTCGCTCGCCGCCAACCAGGCGGCCTGCGGGCTGGCGCTGACCATCTTCGGCATCGGCCTGTCGGCGTTCATCGGCCAGCACTACATCAGCTACAGCCTGCCCGGCCTGAAGCCGATCGCCATCCCGCTGCTCGCCGACATCCCGGTGCTCGGCCCCATCCTGTTCAAGCAGGACGCGGTGGTCTACCTCTCGCTGCTGACCTTCGCCGCCATCGCCTGGACGCTGACCAGGACCCGCCTGGGGCTGCTGCTCAAGGCCATCGGCGAGTCGCCCGAGGCGGCGCACGCGATCGGCTATCCGGTGATCAGCATCCGCTTCGGCGCGGTGGCCTTCGGCGGCGCGCTGGCCGGCGTCGCCGGCGCCTACCTGTCCACCGTTTACACGCCGCTGTGGGTGCAGAACATGAGCGCCGGGCGCGGCTGGATCGCCGTCGCGCTGGTCGTCTTCGCCTCGTGGAAGCCGGCGCGGCTGATGCTCGGCGCCTACCTGTTCGGCGCGGTGACCATCCTGCAGTTCCACGCGCAGGGGCTCGGCATCATGGTGCCGGTGCAACTCCTCGCCGCCCTGCCCTACGTGGCGACCATCGTCGTGCTGGTGATCATCTCGCGCGACCGCCGCGTGCTGCAGAACAACCTGCCGGCGTCGCTCGGCAAGCCGTTCCTGCCGTAAGCGGAAAACTTGATTCAAACCACAACGAGCACAACGGGCACAACGAAAAAAACAGAAAAAAAGCTGTCTTGCATTTCGTTGTGTCCGTTGTGCTCGTTGTGGTTAATTCTTTGAATTCGACATGCCCACTTTACTGCTCAAGAACGCCGACGTCCTCGTCACCATGGACGCCCAGCGCCGGGAGATTCCCGGCGGCGGGGTATTCGTCCGCGACGGGGTGATCGAGGCCGTCGGGCCGTCCGGCGAGCTGCCGGAAACCGCCGACACGGTTGTCTCGCTGGCCGGCTGCGTCGCCCTGCCGGGCCTCGTCAACACGCACCACCACATGTACCAGAGCCTGACGCGCGCGGTGCCCGGCGCGCAGGACGCCGAGCTGTTCGCCTGGCTGCGCCGCCTGTATCCGATCTGGGCCGGCCTCACGCCCGAGATGATCCGCGTATCCACGCTGACGGCGATGGCCGAGCTGATCCTGTCCGGCTGCACCACCTCCAGCGACCACCTGTACATCTATCCGAACGGGGCGCGCCTCGACGATTCGATCGAGGCCGCCGCCGAGATCGGCATGCGCTTCCACGCCGCGCGCGGCAGCATGAGCGTCGGCGAAAGCCGGGGCGGCCTGCCGCCCGACCGGCTGGTCGAGGACGAGGACGCCATCCTGAAAGACACGCAGCGCCTGATCGAGACCTGGCACGACCCGGCACGGCACGCCATGCGGCGCATCGTCGTGGCGCCCTGCTCGCCGTTCTCGGTCAGCCGCGACCTGATGCGCGAGGCGGCGAAGCTGGCGCGCGGCCACGGCGTCGCGCTGCACACGCACCTCGCCGAGAACGACAACGACGTGGCCTACAGCCGCGAGAAGTTCGGCATGACGCCCGCCGAATACGCCGAATCGCTCGGCTGGGTCGGGCCGGACGTGTGGCACGCGCACTGCGTCAAGCTCGACGCGCCGGGCATCGGCGTCTTCGCCCGCAGCGGCACCGGCGTGGCGCACTGCCCCTGCTCGAACATGCGGCTGGCCTCCGGCATCGCGCCGATCCCGGCCATGCGCGCGGCCGGCGTGCCGGTCGGCCTGGGCGTCGACGGCAGCGCCTCGAACGACGCCGCGCACCTGCTCGGCGAGACGCGGCAGGCCATGCTGCTCGCCCGCGTCGGCTTCGGCCCGGCGGCGATGAGCGCGCGGCAGGCGCTCGAACTCGCCACGCTCGGCGGCGCGCGCGTGCTCGGCCGCGACGACATCGGCGCGCTGGCGCCGGGCATGAGCGCCGACGTGGCGGCCTTCGCCACCGGCGGCCTCGATCTGGCCGGCGCCGCCGTGCACGATCCGGTCGCCGCGCTGCTCTTCTGCACGCCGCGCAACGCGCGCCATGCGGTGATCGGCGGCAAGGTGGTGGTCAGCGACGGCCAGCTGCTGCCGGTGGACCTGCCGGCGCTGATCGAGCGGCACAACCGTTTGGCGCGAGAACTGGTCGGCCGGACCGTATAATCCCGGTATCTTCCGGTCCTTCGCCACTCCCGATCCCATGGATACGGCCACGCCTCCCGCCAAGACGCCATCGCCGCTGCCGAGCAAGCTGGCGCAGCAGATCCTCGCCTACATCGCCGACAACCGGGTCGAGCGGGATACGCACCTCGGCGAGGAGAAGCTGGCCGCCTATCTCCGGGTGTCGCGGACCCCGGTCCGCGCGGCGCTGGACTTCCTCGCTGGCATGGAGATCGTCGAGAAGCGGCCCAACAAGGGCTACTTCGTCAAGGCCGATCCCGCGTCGCTGGTGGCCAAGCCGCTGGTCGACGAGAACACCGAGGACCTCGTCTATTACCGCATCGTCGAGGACCGGCTGGCGGGCGCGCTGCCGGAAAAAATCTCGGAACTGGAGCTGATGCGCCGCTACGGCGTAACCAAGTCCCGGCTGGCCAGTCTCCTGCGCCGCATGTCGCAGGAAGGCTGGATCGAACGCCTGCCGGGGAAGGGATGGGAGTTCCTGACGGTCCTCGTCTCTGAGGAGGCCTACGATCAGATGTACCAGTTCCGCATGCTGGTGGAACCGGCGGCGCTCCTGCAGGAGGGCTACCGCCTGCCGCCCGGCGATCTGGCGCGCCTGCGCGGCCTGCAGCAGGCGATGCTCGACGGCGGCATCCTGCGCTTCTCCCGCGCCGAGACGTTCCAGATCGGCGCGCAGTTCCACGAAACCATCGTCGCCGGTTCGCGCAACCCGTTCTTCATCGATGCGATCCAGCGCATGAACCGCCTGCGCCGGCTGCTCGACTACCGCGCCCACGGCGACCGCTCGCGCCTGGTGCATACCTGCAAGGAACACCTGGAGCTGCTGGACATGATCGAGGCGAACAGGCTGCAGCAGGCCGCCGACTTCCTGCGCGAGCACATCGATTACGAACGGCGCATCAAAGTCCCGCTGACGCGGAAGAACGCCGCGGCGTAAGCCGGCGATTGCCTCGGCTTGGCCGGCCGCGAATCTATTCCTGAAGCTATTCCCCTGAGTCCGCGAGCAGTTGCCGCATCCGCCTGACCGCGCTGTCCGGCGTGGTGAGCACCGGCTTGCCGGAAATCGCGGCGCACATATCCGCTGCGCTCTGCGACATCGAGAACTGCGCGAAGCAGATGACGTCGGCGTCCTGCACGCCGCCCGCCGCCCGCGCGATCAGGTCGTTGTGCCGGGCCTGATCGCCTTTCTGCGCGGCTTCCAGCGCGCCGGGAACGTGAATCCGGTCAACGGTCACGTGGCGCCCGAGCGAGGCGGCGTAGAGATGGATCTCGTCCGTGATCGGCGCCAGGGCCGGCTCGAACGTCGCCATCAGCGCGAGCCGGTCGCCGTGGGCCAGCGCCTCCCCGACCATCGCCTCGTTCGGGCGCAGCACCGGGATCGGCAGCGCCTCCTTGCAGGCGTTGATCGCCGGGCCGAACGCGGAGCAGGTGAAGATGATCCCGTCCGCCCCGGCGTCGCGCGCGTACGCGGCGAGCTTGAGGAAACGGTCGGTCAGGCTGCGGTCGATCTTCCCGGCGCGTTGCAGATCGGGGGAAAGCGAATCGTCGAGCAGGTTGGCCAGCCCGGCCTCCGGCCACAGCTTCCGGAAACTGTCGTTGATCGCCGCGATCGCCAGGGGCGTAGCGTGGATCAGGAAGATCCGGGGCGCGGACGGGCGGGCGGCGCGGTTCTCTTCAGAAGCCATGGACGGTTTCCACGGTGTGCTGGACCTCGGGCGGCACCAGGAAGCAGTGCCCGACGCAGCGGCGCCATTCCTGGAAATCCTCCGAGCCGCGGAAATCCACCGTGTGGTTTTCCAGCGTGTCCCAGCGGACCAGCAGATGGTAGAGGTGCGGCTTTTCGACGAAGCGCCGCACTTCCATGCCCCGGCACCCCTGGGCGCGCTGGAACAGCGGCACGGCGCGGCGCACGCCGGCTTCGAATTCCGCTTCCATGCCCGGCTTGATCGTGAGCAGGGCCACTTCGAGGACTGTCTGTTGCGTCATTTCCTGTGCTCCGCCGAAACCGGGGCCGTGGCGCCCGTTTCGATCAGCGTGCGGGTGGCGTCGGCGCTGGCATAGATCCACAGGATGCGCATCGGCTGCGAATCCGACAGGTTGCGGAAGCGGTGCGGGACGTTGGGCGGGATGTAGGTGCAGTCGAGCGGCTTCAGGCGGTATTCCTGGCCGTCGATGTCGAGCATCGCGTCGCCGGCGATCAGCACCACGCTTTCCTCGCAGTTGTGGCTGTGGAAGGGAATCCTGGTGCCGGCGTCGAAGTCGGTGTAGCCCGTGATGAAGCTGGTGGTGCCAACGGCGCGCGTGACCAGCGGCGTGGTACGCGCGCCGCCGCCGCGTTCGTAGGTCGGCAGGTCGTCCAGCGGCAGCACGGCCGCAGCGGAAGGGGTTTTGAAGGTCATGGGTTTCCTTTCAAGGGGTCGATCATTTCGCCGGACCGATCCAGACGGTCTTCACGTTGGTGAATTCGCGGATGCCGAACTCGCCCAGTTCGCGCCCGTAGCCGGACTGCTTGACGCCGCCGAAAGGCAGCCGCGCGTCCGAGGCGACCAGGCCGTTGATGAACACGGCGCCGGCTTCGATGCGCCGGGCCAGGGTTTTGGCGCGCTCCAGGTCGCCCGTCCACAAGGCTGCCCCGAGGCCGAACTCGGAGTCGTTGGCGACCCGTAGCGCCTCCTCCGCGTCGGCCACGCGGATCACCGCGGCGACCGGGCCGAACGTTTCCTCGCAGCCGGCGGCCATGTCCGGGGTCACGTGGTCCAGCACGGTCGGCGCGTAGAAATGGCCCGGACCGTCGAGCGGATGCCCGCCCATCAGGAGCTGCGCCCCGGCCGCGACGCTGCGCTCGACCTGGGCGTGCAGATCGTCGCGCAGGCCCCGGCGCGCCTGCGGACCGACGTCGCAGTCGCGCTGCAGGGGGTCGCCCACCTTGAGTTTGGCGACGCCGGCGCAGAGCAGCTCGACGAAACGGTCCGCCACCGCCGCCTCGACGATGAAGCGCTTGGCCGAGATGCAGCTCTGGCCGGTGTTGGAGAAGCGCGCCTTCACCGCCGTCTTCGCCGCCAGCTCGACATCCGCGTCGGCCAGCACGATGAACGGATCGGAACCGCCCAGTTCCAGCACCTGCTTCTTCATCGCCCGCCCCGCCTGCGCGGCGATCTGCCTGCCGACCTCGGTCGAGCCGGTGAGCGTCAGCGCGGCGATGCGCGGGTCGTCGATCAGTGCCGCGACGGCCGCGTGTTCGACCAGCAGCGTGGTGACCAGTCCTTCGGGCGCCTCCGCCTGCCTGAACGCCGCTGCCAAGGCGAGCGCGCATTGCGGCACATTGCTGGCATGCCGCAGCACCGCCGCGTTGCCCGCCGCCAGCGCCGGCGCGGCGAAGCGGATGAACTGCCAGAACGGGTAGTTCCACGGCATGATCGCCAGCAGCACGCCGAGCGGATCGAAGACCACGGCGCTCTCGCTGGCGTTGCTGGCGACGCTCCGGTCGGCGAGAAAGCCGGGCGCGGCCTGCGCGTAGAACTCACACGTCCAGGCGCATTTCTCGACCTCGGCCTCGGCTTCGGCGATCGGCTTGCCCATTTCCAGCGTGATCAGGCGGGCGTATTCCGCCTTGTTCCGGCGCAGCACCGCGCCCACGCGGGCCACCAGCTGGCAGCGCGCCTCGACGGATTGCCGGGCCCACTGCTTCTGCGCGGCGACCGCCTTGTCCAGGAAGGCGGACACCTGCTCCTGCGTTTGCAGCGCGAACGTCGCCAACGTCTGTTCATTGGCGGGATTGATGGAAACGATCATGACTGCGAACCTCCGAATTGCGAAGAACGGATGCTGCTTGCGGACTCAGCCCGCCGGCGCCACCGATGCGCCCTGGATGCCGTGCCGCTCCAGGGCTTGCGCGACGAATCCCGACGCCTTGAGCTCCTCGACGAAGGCGCCGAGATAGGCGTGCGCCGCGTCGCCCCGCCGGCGCGCCAGGCCCATGGCCTGCCGGATGACCATGAAGCGCTCCGGCAGCAGGCGCAGGCCGGGATGGCGCGCCATGTCGGCCTGCAACTGCTGCCTGACCCCGGCGGCGACTTCGAGGCGCTGGTCGAGGAACAGCGGCAGCACGGCCTGCGGGTTGGACGCGCGGACGATCTCCGCCGATTTCAGCTCGCGCGAAAGGAACAGGTCGTAGGCGCTGCCGCGGCCGACCGCGACGCGAATCCCGGCGCGGTCGACGTCGCCGTTGTCGCGGATCGGCGAGGCCTCCGGCACGAGATAGCAGCCTTCGATGTGCAGGTAGGACGAGGTGAACGCGATGCTCTCCCCCCGCTTCGAATCGATGGCGAAGAAGCCGATGTCGGCCTGATCGTTGGCCACGGCGTCGACCGACTGGCTGGCGGAATCGAAGACCACGAACTCGATGCCGACGCCCAGGCGTTCGGCCAACGCCCTGGCCATGTCGATCGAAACGCCGTAGGGCGGCGCCTCGGGCGAATCGCGGCGGGCGAGCACCGGGTTGCCGAGGTTGATGGATGCGCGCAGCACGCCCGTCGGGGCGAACAGTTGCGCGGCCTGCTCTGATGTAATCATTTATCGATCCTCACGAAAACGACGAAAAGCCTCCACGACCGGCCCCGGCGGGACTTTTCCGGGACGCCGAACCTCCCGACGGCGCGGAGATTCGCCTTCGAATCCTGCCTGCGGCCGCCCATGGCCTGCATGATAGGCCCTCTTTTCACAGATACCGCCGCAGATGCGCCAGGCCGGGCAGCGTGCCGTTCGCCGGCTTGTACTCGCAGCCGACCCAGCCGTCGTACCCGGTGCTTTCCAGCACCGCAAAGAAGCGGTCGAAATCGATGTTCCCGGTCCCCGGCTCATGGCGGCCGGGCACGTCGGCGATCTGCACGTGGCCGATCCGGCCCGCCCACCTGCCGACGAGCCCGATGGCGTCCCCCGTCACGGTCTGCGCGTGGTAGGTGTCGAGGAGCAGGCGCAGGGAATCGCTGCCGATCCCGGTGATCACCTCGTCCGCGCGTTCATACGTGCTCATGGCGTACCCCGGAACCTCGCCGCTGCCGATCACCTCGATCAAGGTTCCCAGGCCGTGGTCCGCCGCCTCTGCGACCGCGCGCCCGACGTTCTCCAGGTAGATCGTCCGGGCAGCCTCGTCCCAGTCGCGCACGATCCCGGCCATCGGGTGAATCCAGCGCGCGCCGAGCACCTTCGCGTAATGGATCGCCTGGCGCAGTCCGCCGATGAATTCGTCCCGGCGATCCGGCAGTGCGGCCAAGCCTTTCTCGCCCCTGGCCGCATCGCCGAAGGGCAACGCGACCTGCACCCACTGCAGGTCCAGCGCGTCGATGATTTCCCTCAGCCACACCGGGTCGTACGGATAGACGGCGGGCCATTCGACGGCCTTGAAGCCCGCCCTCGCCGCCTGGGCGAACCGCTCCAGCGGCTCGAACTCCGTGAATTGGTAACCGAGATGCGCGTTCAGTCTGGGCATGGCGCGTTCCTGCAGGCGTGGCAAGTCGAAAAGGGCGCGGACCGTGGAGAGCGGCCGCGCAACGGTTCATTTCCGGGCCGCATCGAGCTGTTCCGTGGTTCCGGTCTCGCGCGCCAGCTTGAGCAGTTCGTCCCACGTGTCGCCCGGCAGGGCAATGCCCTCCTCCATCTGGCGTTGATGCGCGCGGGCTTCCATTTCGCCCGGCAGGAATATCTCGGAAAACCCTTGCGCCAGGGGCTGGGACTTGATTTCTTCGATGAACGCCTCGATGCGCCGGTCGAACGCGGCGGGATCGATGAAATCCTCGATGTTGTAAACGGTGATGAAATGCCCGCAGCCGCTGCGCTTATCGTAGTGGTACGGGCCGTTCACCGCGCTCAGGAAGGCGCTGCCCGGCAGGACCCCGGCCAGCACGTCCATCAGCGTGGCGATGGCATAGCCCTTGTGCCCCGCCATGGGCAGGATGATCCCGGCGATGGCCGCCGCCGGATCGTCCGTCGGCGCGCCCTCGGCATCGAGCGCCCAGCCGAACGGGATCTTCTCGTGGCGCTGCCGGGCGAGGTAGATCTTGCCCCGCGCCACGCCGGTGTTGGCCATGTCCAGCATCAGGGGCGGACGCGCGCCGCCGGGCGCGGCGATCGACCACGGATTGGTGCCGACGATCTTGTTCTTCGCCCCGCCCCACGGCGCCATCGCCTTGCCGCCGTTCGAGGTCATGAAGGCGATGCAGCCTTCCTGCGTCGCCAGGCGCGTGTAGTACATCAGGGTGCCGAAGTGGTTGGAATTCCTCACCGCCACGGTGCCGACGCCGAATTCCTTGGCCTTGGCGATGGCCATCCGCATCGCCCGCTCGGCGATGACCTGGCCCACGCCTTCCCTGCCGTCGATCACCGCGACGCAGCGCCGGTCGCTGATCACGTCGATGGCGGTCACCGGCGACATGACGCCGTGGCGCAGGCGTTCGACGTACCAGCTGGTGCGCAATACGCCGTGCGACTGGTGCCCCCACAGGTCGGCCTGGACCAGCACATTGGCGACGAGCCGCGCATCCGCCTGCGGCACCCCGTGTTCGACGAAGATGCGCGCAACGCAGGCTTCGAGTGGCGCGGCCTTGACGATTACCGTTTCCCCGCTCATTCAGTCTCCTCCGAAGGTTGCACAAAAGGGCGTTATTAACCACAACGAACACGACGGGCACGACGAAAAGCAAAATCTTCAATTAACCACGGCGACACGGCGGGCACGGCGAAAAGCAAAAACTTGTTTCTCGTTTTTCGTTGTGCCCGTCGTGTTCGTTGTGGTTAAACGTTCTTGCCATCCGTCAGCTTTCCTCGATCAGCACTTTCTTGCCCCGCAGCTTCATGATCTGCGGCACGGAAACCCACAGGACCGCGATCACGAGAAACACCAGGGAAATCGGGTCGGTCAGGAACCGGCTGTAGTCGCCGTTGTACAGGTTCACCGCCCGGCGCAGATTGTTCTCGATCAGCGGCCCCAGGATGAGCGACAGGACCAGCGGCGCGATCGGGTAGTCGTTCTTCGACAGGAAGTAGGCCGCCACGCCGCTGCCGACCATCAGCAGCAGGTTGAACAGGCTGACCTGCACGGCATAGACGCCGAACACCGAGATGGCGAGGATGCCGGGGATCAGATATTTCGGCGGCGTCTCGATCACCTTGGCGAAGACCTTGACCAGCGGCAGGTTCAGGATCAGCAGCATGACGTTGCCCACGATCATGCTGGCGATCAGCCCCCAGGCGACCTGCGGGTTGTCCTGGAAGAGCAGCGGGCCCGGCGTGATGTTGAACATGATCAGGGCGCCCATCAGCACGGCGGTGGTGCCCGTGCCGGGAATGCCGAGGGTCAGCAGCGGAATCATCGCCCCGCCGGCCGCCCCGTTGTTCGCCGCTTCCGGCGCGGCGACGCCCTGGATGGCGCCCTTGCCGAAATTCGCCCCGTTCTTGCTGAGCTTCTTCTCGGTGATGTAGGCCATGAACGAACACAGCGTCGCGCCGCACCCCGGAATCAGACCCTGGAAAAACCCGAGGATCGAGCCGCGCAGGATCGATGCCCAGCTGTCCTTCAAGTCCTGCTTGCTCGGCATGATGCGCCCGACCTTGATCGGCTCGCCTTCGGCGTAGTCGCGGGTGATGATCGTCTTGAACACCTCGCCGAGGGCGAACATGCCCACCGCCAGCGTCAGGAATTCGATGCCGGAATAAAGCTCGGGATAGCCGAAAGTCATGCGGGCCACGCCGGAGATCGGATCGACGCCCACCGTGGACAGGATCAGCCCCAGCGTGGTCATAATGAACGCCTTGACCTGCGATTTCCCGGCCAGGCTGGAGAGGGCGCACAGGCCCAGGATCATCAGCGAGAACTGGCCGGCGGGGCTGAACTTCAGGGCGAGCTCGGCCAGCGGCTTGGCCATGAACAGCAGCCCGACGCAGGCGATGATGCCGGCGACGAACGAGGCGATCGCGCAGATCGCCAGGGCGACGCCCGCGCGGCCCTGCTTGGCCATCTGGTAGCCGTCCAGCGTCGTGCACACCGAGGAGTTTTCTCCCGGCGTATTGATCAGGATCGCCGTCGTCGAACCGCCGTACATCGCGCCGTAGTCAGACGCCCGCCAGCAGGATGATCGAGCTGGTGGCGGCGTCGGCGGTCGGCATGCCGCTGGTCAGTGTGGCGGTGACCGGGATCAGCAGCGCGACGCCGCTGATCGGCCCGATGCCCGGCAGGACGCCCACCAGCGTGCCGAGCAGGCAGCCGATGAACGCGAACAGGATGTTGATGGGCTGCAGGGCGATGCCCAGCCCCTGAGCGAGATACTGTAGTGCCTCCACGTCTGTCCCCCGTATCAATCGATGAAAGGCAGTCCGGGAAGAACTCCCAGCGCCACGTCCACATACAGGTAATACACCCCGCCCGAGAACGCGGCCGCGATGAGCGCCGATTTCCAGTGCTGCCCCTTCTCCATCGCCTGGAATCCGGCCAGCAGGAACAGGAAGGTGGAAATGACGTAGCCGAGGGGTTCGAGCAGGAACACGTAGGCCAGGAGCAGCCCCAGGATGATCAGGAATTGCCGGTACTCCAGCCCGTCTTTCCGTGCGGCAGCCTTGGCGCGCAGCGCCGCGACGAGGTTGACGGCGCTGAAGATGACGAGCACGACCGACAGGAACAACGGCAGTTCCTTGGGGCCGATGGAGCCTCCCGTCGAAGACGTCGTCAGGGTCTGCGCGTAGAAGAACAGGGAGATTCCCAAGGCCATGAAAACGATGCTTGCATAACGATCGAACATTTATTTACCGACGCCTCCGCTGAAAATTGGCCGGATGCATGGCGGCGGAAAAGCAAGGCTCCGCCGCCATGACCTCAGGTGTTCTTATTTGGCGATGCCCATCTCCTGGTAGATCTTCGTGTACATGTCCTGGTCGGCCTTGATGTAGTCGTAGAAGCCCTTGGCGTCCTTGTAGGCGTAGATGACCCCCTGCTTCTTCAGCTCGTCCTTCCATTCCTGGGTCCCGACGAGCTCCGCCACCTTGTCCCCCCAGTATTTCTTGGCCACGGGCGGCACGTCCTTGCCCAGGAAGACGCCGCGCCAGTTGGTGGTGACCACGTCGTAGCCCTGCTCCTTGTAGGTCGGGATGTTCTTCATGATCTCGTCGTCGCCCAGCCGCGCGGCGGAGGAAACGCCCAACACCCGCACCTTGCCGGCCTGCAGGTACTGCTTGATCGACGAGACGTCGGAGGTCATGGCGTCGGCGTGTCCGCCGAGCAGCGCGGTCAGGGCTTCACCGCCGCCGTCGTAGGTGTTGTATTTCACCGCCTTGAGGTCTACCCCGGCATTGCGGGCCAGCAGGACGGAATTCAGGTGGTCCCAGGTGCCCGGCGCGCCGCCGCCGACGAACTGCACGCTGGACGGATTCGCCTTCACCGCGTCGAACAGTTCCTTCAGGCTCTTGTATCTGGAATCCTCCTTGACCGCGATGACGCCGTAATCCACCTGCAGCAGGGCCAGCGGATAGATCTGGTCCGGGCCGATCGGGCTGTTGCCGTCCTTCTTGATGTGATTGAGGATGAACGGCGTGGAGGCGATCATCAGCTTGTGATCGTTCTTCGCCTCCTGCGTGGCGAAGAAGACGGTGCCCGTCACCTGCCCGCCGCCCGGCTTGTTCTCGACGGTGATCGGCTGGGTGACGATTTTTTTCGCGTCGAATATCTTGGCCATGGTTCTGGCCACCATGTCGAGCCCGCCGCCCGCGCCGGCGGGCGCCAGCAGCGTCACCTGCTTCCTGGGCGCCCAGGCTTTTTCTTCCGCGGCGGCCGCCGGGGCGGCCAGGGTCGCCGCGACGAGCACGGCGGGAAGGATCGACAAACAATTCGCTTTCCTGGAAATCGTCATTGCACTCTCCTTGGTTTGACGGCTGAAATTCACCCGGTCTTGCGGTGCGCGGCCGGATGCGGTGAAGCGGATGGCGGACGGGCGTTGCGTGCTTCCTGGCGGGGGTATCCGGCTCGGGCCGGCGTCCCCCGCCGGCCCGCGGCCGCGTGGACGGTCACATCGCGCTCACCGCGTCGGCGACGTGCTTCCCGAAAGCCTTGCAGCCCGTGGCGCCGCCGAGATCGGCCGTCCAGCACGCCGGCTGCGCCAGGACCTTGTCAACGGCGGCTTCCATGGCCTTCCCGGCATTCGCCAGTTCCGGTTTCCCGTGGTGCTCGCCCATCCACTGGATGAGCATCGCCACGGAAAGGATCATCGAGGTCGGGTTGGCCTTGTCCAGGCCGGCGAGCGTCGGCGCCGAGCCGTGCTGCGCCTGCGCGCAGCAGTGCGTGTCGCTGGCCATGATCGAGCCGGCGAGGCCCAGGCTGCCGGACATTTCGCTGGCCAGGTCGCTGACGATGTCGCCGTAGAAGTTGGTCGCCACGATGACGTCGAAGCGTTCCGGCGTGCGCACCAGATGCGCCGTCGCCGCGTCGATCAGCAGGTCGTCAAGTTCGACTTCCGGAAATTCCCTGGCCACGGCGCGGACGCATTCGAGGAACAGCCCGTCGGTCATGTGGAAGCTGTTGGCCTTGTGCAGCGCCGTGACCTTCCGGCGCCGGGTCATAGCCAGCTCGAAGGCGCGGCGGGCGATCCGCTCGCTGCAGTGGCGCGTGATCTTGCGTACCGAGAGCGCCATGTCCGGGCTCGGCATCAGCTCGGCCCAGCCTTTGGTCATGTTGCGGTCGGGATAGAAGCCCTCGGTCGCCTCGCGCATGATCACCAGATCCATGGTCCTGCCTTCCCGCATGTTGGTCGGGATGAACGGACGCGAACGCGCCGGGCGCACGTTGGCGTACAGGTCCAGGCCGATGCGGAAGCCCGCCGAGATGTTGCGGCCGCCCAGTTCGGGCTTCGGATAGTCCGCGTGCGACTGCGTCCCGAGGATGATGCCGTCGTAGGTCCTGGCCTTTTCCAGGGTTTCGTCGCGCAGCGTCGTGCCGTACTTCTTCAGGCTGGGAAAACCGGCATCGTCGTAATCGAAGACGAGGCCGAGATCGAAGCGCCGGCTCGCCGCTTTCGCCACCTCTACCGCCGCGTCAACGATCTCCGGACCGATTCCGTCGGCGGGAAGGACCAGTACTCTCATAAGCTTGCTCCTTGCAGTTAGTGAATCAAATCGATCGGCGGCGCCGCCCGGGGGCGCGATGCATGTTTTTGTCAAAATAAAAATACAATCATTGCCACATCATCGCTGCGTCATCCCAAGCGGCCCAGCTGATTCTTTTGCTTTACCGACCGGGGGGCCTGGCGAGCGGCCTGGCGGTCTCGCCACGAACAGCCGTCCATACCGGCACGGGCCGCCCTCCGATCAGAGTACTTATTTTTGTACTATGTTTTCACTAAATACATAATCAGTCAATCCTCATCTGAAAATCCTTCGCGCACGGCGCGGATCAATCCACCACGATCGGCTTCCTCGCCATCAGCGAGGAAATGGCGGCGCCGAGGATGATCAGCACTCCGGCCAGCAGGAACGCGCTTTCGTAGTTGCCCGTGGACTTGACGAGGTAGCCCGTCACCACCGGCGCGAAGGCGCCGAACAGGTTGCCGCCGAGCAGCAGCAGGCCGAAGGCGGTGCCGGCGTTCTTGGGATTGGCGACGAGGTCGTTGGTCAGCGTCATGTTCAGGCCGATGGTCGAGGACAGGAAGGTCTTGACCAGGGTGATGATCACGAAGATGGCCACCGCGCCCTCGACGAACGAGGTGAACACGAAGATGCTGGCCAGGCACATGAAGAACACCACCAGCTTGCGCCGCTGGCCCTGCAGGACCTTTTCCGGCGTCAGCAGCTTGTCGCTGATTGCGCCGACCGCGATGCCCAGCACCCAGGCCGCGACGAAGGCGAACGAGCTGAACAGGCTGGCCTTCATCAGCGCCATGCCACGCACGTTCATCAGGTAGGTCGGCAGCCAGGTCAGGATCAGGTACTGCGTGTACATGATGCAGCCCTGCGACAGCAGCAGGCCCCACATGGTGCGCGTCTTCAGCAGCCGGCGGATCAGGCCGAGGTCGACCGGCTTCTCGGCGGTCCGGGGCGGATCGGTGTTGTCCCTGATGTAGCGGCGTTCTTCCTCCGAGACCCAGGTGCACGTCTGCGGATCGTTGCGGAAGTAGCGCAGCCAGAAGAACAGCCAGACGAAGCCGATGGCGCCGGTGATGATGAACGACGTGCGCCAGCCGTACTCGGCCAGCAGCCAGGCGATGATCGGCATGCCGATCGCCGGGCCGGCCTCGGCGCCCGAGCGCGCCAATGCGGTGGCGAAGCCGCGCTCGTGGATGGTGAACCACTGGCGCACGACCTTGCTGTTGGACGGCATGGTCGCCGCCTCGCCGGCGCCCAGCGCCAGCCGCGAGGCCATCATGGTGAACAGGTTGACGGCGCCGCCGGTGGCCATGGCGGCGAGCGACCAGAACGAGATGGCGAAGGTATTGAGCTTCTTGGCGCCCCACTTGTCGGTGAGATAGCCCATCGGCACCAGCGCGATGGCGTAGGTCCACATGAAGCCGGAGAGGACCAGCCCCATGGTGGCCGGGTCCCAGCCGAATTCCTTGCTCACCGACGGCGCGGCCACCGACATGCTGACCCGGTTGACGTAGTTGATGAGCGAGGCCGAGAACATCATGAGCATGACCAGCATCCGCTTGCTCCGCCACATCGAGGCGTAGCGGTTCGCTTCCGTTTTCATTCGTTGCCCCTTCCCTGTTGAAAATAGGTTCGTTGTGTGTTTGCCCGTCAGCGCGCCATGACGCGCTGCAGGATGTACGGAATGATTCCGCCGGCGCGCAGCTGCGCCACCTCCAGCGAGGTCTCGACGGCCGCCGTGGCGGTGAAGGCGACGATCGTGCCGTCCGGGCGCACCACGCGCACCGGGATGGGCAGGCGCGGCCGGAAGGTCTCGGCCGGCGCCTCGATCTCGATGCGGTCCGCCACGGTGAGCGCCAGGCGCTCCGGCGTGATGCCCGCCGGCAGCCTGATCGGCAGTACGCCCATGCCGATCAGGTTCGAGCGGTGGATGCGCTCGAAGCCGACGGCGAGGATCGCCCGCGCGTTGAGCAGGCCCGCGCCCTTGGCCGCCCAGTCGCGCGACGAGCCCATGCCGTAGCGCTCGCCGGCGACGATCACCAGCGAAGTGCCCTCCTGTTCGTAGCGCCGCGCGGCGTCGTACAGTGAGAGCCGCTCGCCGCTCGGCCGGTGGATGGTCTGCCCCGGCGGCAGCGAGGGATCGAGCAGGTTGACCACCGACTTGTTGGTGAACACCCCGCGCACCATGGCCTCCCAGTTGGAGCGCCGGGCGGCGTAGACGTTGAGGTCGTGCGGATCGTCGCCGTGGGCGATCAGGTACTGGCCGGCGTCGCTGGCCGCGGGAATCTGTCCGACCGGCGAGATGTGGTCGGTGGTCATGTCGTCGCCCACCGACAGCAGCACGGCGGCGCTGTAGCGGCCCAGCCGCGACGGCAGCCGCGCGCTGGCGAACGGCGGCCGGCGGATGTAGGTGGATTTCGGGTCCCAGGGAAAGACCACGCTGTCCGGCGCGTCGAGTTCCCGCCACGCCGGGCTCGCCTCGGCCGTGTCGTAGGCGATGGCGATGTCCGCCGGATCGAGCGCGCGGCCGAGCGCCTCGGCGATCTCGGCCGAGGACGGCCACAGGTCGCGCAGGTAGACCGGCCGGCCGTCGCGGCCGGTGCCCAGCGGCTCCGCGCGGATGTCGCGGTTGACGTCGCCGGCCAGCGCGTAGGCGATCACCATCGGCGGCGAGGTGATGAAGCCGGCGTCGAGCTCCGGATGCACGCGGCCGGGGAAGTTGCGGTTGCCCGAGAGCACCACGACCGGCAGGATATCGTGCGCACGCATCGCCTCGATCACCGGCCGGGTCAGCGCGCCGGAGTTGCCGATGCAGGTGGTGCAGCCGAAGCCGACGATGTGGAAACCCACCGCTTCCAGGTCCGGCAGCAGGCCGCTGCGTGCGAGATACCGCTGCGCCGACGGCGATCCCGGCGCCAGCGAGGTCTTCACCCAGTGCGGCGGCGTGAGGCCCGCCGCGCGCGCCTTTCTCGCCAGCAGGCCGGCGGCGATCAGGAGTTCCGGGTCGGTGGTGTTGGTGCAGCTGGTGATGGCGGCGATGGCCACCGCGCCGTCGGGCGGCGTGCCGTCGCCGAAGCGGCGCAGGCTCTGGCGCTTGCTCGCGGCCAGCAGCGCCGGCGCGGTGTCGGCGAAGGCGAGGCGGTCCTGCGGCCGGCGCGGCCCGGCGATGCCGGAAACCACCGCCGCCAGATCGATCTCGACGACTTCGCTGTAGCGCGGCGCGGCGTCCGGGTCGAACCACAGCCGCTGGCGCCGGGCGTAGTCCTCGACCAGGGCGATGCGCTCTTCGGAACGGCCGGTGACGCGCAGGTAGTCGAGCGTGCGGCCGTCGATCGGGAAGTAGCCGCTCGACGCGCCGTATTCCGGCGCCATGTTGGCGACGCAGGCGCGCGCACCCGCGCTCAGCGTGGCGACGCCCGGCCCGAAGAACTCGACGAACTTGCCGGACAGGTCGAGCTGGCGCAGGCGCTCGGTCACGCGCAGCGCGAGGTCCGTCGCCACCACGCCTTCGGGCAGGCGGCCGCTCAGCCGGACGCCGACGACTTCCGGGATGCGCAGCATCACCGGCATGTCGAAGATCACGCTCTCCGCCTCCAGCCCGCCGACGCCCCAGGCCAGCACGCCGATGCCGTTGATCATCGGCGTGTGGCTGTCGGTGCCGATCAGCGTGTCCGGGAACGCCCAGCGCTGCCCGTCGATCTCCTGCCCGGCGACCACCGTGGCCAGGCGTTCCAGGTTGATGGTGTGCATGATGCCGGTGCCCGGCGGATGCACGCGCAGGCCGCGCAGCGTGGTCGACGCCCACTTGGCCAGCCGGTAGCGTTCGGCGTTGCGGCGCATCTCCGCGTCCATGTTCCGGCGCATGGCATCCGGCGCGGCGAAGAAGTTGACGGGCAGCGAATGGTCGGTGGACACGTTGACCGGCAGCACCGGGTTCAGCAGCGCCGGATCGAACCCCTCCTCCGCCAGCACACTGCGCATCGCCGCGACGTCCGCCAGCGCCGGGCCGCAGGTGGTGTCGTGCATCAGCACGCGCGCCGGGTAGAACTCGATCTCCGCTTCGCTGGTGCCGTGCTCCAGCCAGCCGTCGAGCGCGGCGCGGAACGCCGCGGCCGCCTCGTCGCCGCCCTTGCGCAGGACGTTCTCGAACAGGATGCGCAGAATCCACGGCATCCGCTCCAGCCGGTCGCCGGCCTCGGCGGGCAGGTCGATGCAGCGGTAGCACTGCCCGGAACTTGAAAAATCCATCGTGCGGCTCATCGCGGGCTCCTCAGCGGGCAAGGGACAGCGGGGCTTCGCCGGCCGCGACGCGCGCGATGTTCTCCCAGGCGAAGCGCGCGCGGCGGAACCACGCCTCGTAGGAATGCCCGGCCGAATGCGGCGAGAGCACCACGTTGTCGAGCGCCAGCAGGCCGCTCGCTGGGGACACCGGCTCCCGGTGGAAGACGTCCAGCCCCGCGCCGGCGATGCGCCGCGTGCGCAGCGCGTCTTCCAGCGCGGCCTCGTCGAACACCTCGGCGCGGCTGGTGTTGATCACCACGGCGGTCGGCTTCATCAGGGCGAACTGGGCGGCGCCGAGCAGCCCGCGCGTCTCGGCGGTCAGCGGCACGTGCACCGACAGCACGTCCGCCTCGCGCAGCAGCGTTTCCAGCTCCACGCTCTCCCATCCGGAGTCGTCGGCCTGACGGAAGCGGTCGTGGTAGATGATCCGCGTCTCGAACGCCTGCAGGCGCCGCGCCACCTTGCCGCCGATGTTGCCGACGCCGAGCAGGCCGACCGTCTTGCCGGCCAGCTCGAAGGTGTTCATGCCGGTGATCGGCTGGCGCCACGTGCCGGCGCGGACCGACCGGTCGCACTCGATCAGGCGTTTGTACAGGCACAGCAGCAGGGCGATCGCCTGCTCCGCCACCGCCCAGGCGTTGGCGCCGCCGTTGGTCGCCACCGACACGCCGGCCTCGGCTGCGGCGGCCAGATCGACCTGGTCGTAGCCGGCGGTGAGCAACTGGACGTGGTGGAGTTTTTTTGCATTTTGGAAAACATTTCGATCAATTTTGGCCGGATGCAGGATCAGGAACTCCGCCTCGCGTACCCGCGCCAGTTTCTCCGCCTCGCCGGCCGCGCTCGGGCAGGTTTCCAGACAAAACCCATCCGGCACTGATTTTCCGACGATATTCGCTACTTCTTGCGACTGTCCGTTGATGAACAAGACCTTACGCATCGCTCCCACCCTTTCCATAAAGAACCCGGCCAAAATAATCTGTGCGGATAGTATTGCATAATATAATTTCAAGATGCAATAATTATCGTGAGACGTTCAAACCAACCGGGGAGGAATCAGCAATGCCAGCGACGAACGGAAAGTACTTCGCCTACGTGGGCAGCCGGACGACCCGCGAACGGAACGCGCGCGGCTCGGGCCTGAGCGTGTATGCGGTCGCCCCTGGGCGGGTCGAATGGCAGCCCGTGCAGGTGCTCGGCGATCTGGTCAACCCCTCGTTCCTGGCCTTCGACCGGCGCGGGGAAATGCTCTACGCGGTGCACGGCGACCGCAGCGAGATCAGCGCCTTCCGCATCGACCCGCGCGGCGGCACGCTCTCCTTCGTCAACCGGGAATCGACCGGCGGCAAGAATCCGGTGCACCTGTGCGTCGATGCGGACAACCGCTTCATCGTCGTCGCCAACCACGTCACGTCTTCGCTGGCGGTGCTGCCGATCCGGGAGGACGGCGGCATCGAACCCTTGTGCGACCTCGTCACGCTGAGCGGCAAGCTCGGCCCGCACCGCGTCGAGCAGCCGTTCCCGAAGCCCCACCAGGTGCTGTTCGACCACGCGGACAGGTTCATCGCGGTGCCGGACAAGGGACTCGACAAGACCTTCGTCTTTCGCCTCGACGCCGGCCGGCTCGTCGCGCTCGAAGCGGCGACGGCGCCCGCGCAGGAGAACGCCGGTCCCCGCCACCTCGTCTTCCACCCGTCGAACGCCTTTGCCTACGTCATCAACGAGCTGAACTCGACGGTCACGTCCTGCCGCTTCGATCCGGCGACGGGCACGCTGGCGCCCTTCCAGGTGCTGCCCTCGCTGCCCGACACCTGCGTGCGCGACAGCCGTGCGTCCGAAATCGCCATCACCCCGGACGGGCGTTTCGTGTACGCCTCCAACCGCGGCTACGACAGCGTGACGGCCTACGCCGTTGACCCGGCCGGCGGCCGCCTGTCCTTCATCGAATGCCGCGAGATCGACGGCAGGACGCCCCGCTTCATCACCCTCGGCCCGCGCGGCGACACCCTGTTCGTGGCCAACGAGGACAGCGACGAAATCCTCGCTTTCGCGATCGACACGCAGACGGGAAAACTCGCACCGCGCGGCACGGCGGCGAAGACGGGCAGCCCGGTGTGCGTCGTTTTCAAGCCGGCCGGAGGAGCGGAATAAGACTTCCCGGAAGCATCCGCGTCAACAATTCCCTCCCCTTCAAGGGGAGGGCCAGGGTGGGGATGGGGTTTATCGCCCGAGACGACGCCACCCCATCCCCCTCCCAACCTTCCCCCTTGAAGGGGGAGGAGCAGGTACGCATGAGCCCGCCTCCAAAGGCGAAGGCTTCACTCCGGCGCGCTGGCGATCAGGCCGCGCTTGGATTCCAGCGCGCCCTTGATGTGGTCGTGCAGAAATCGGGCCGCCGTGGCGTTGTCGCCCTTTTCCAGCAGGTCGATGATCTCCAGATGCTCGCTGCATTGCTTGAGCAGCCGGTCGCGGTTGGTGGCGTAGGTGCTGCGGAAATCCAGCAGGCGGCGCACCCGGTCGAGCTTCTTGATGGCGTCGACGAAGAACGGGTTGTTGGAGAAGCCGATCAGCACTTCGTGGAACTGCGAATTGAGCGAAAAGAGTTCGGTCGGCGACAGCTTGCGGAAACCGCCCTTCAACAGCGCGATCTGCTGATCCGCCAGCGCCTGCAAGGCCGCGCGGTCGACCTGGAAAGTGGGTTCGAGCAGGGCCGCCGGTTCGAGGACCATGCGAAAGCGGTAGCCGTCCTCGTACGCCTGTGCCGAGACCATCACCGCCAGGAAGCGCCAGCCGCGGCCCGGCAGGCGCTCCACCCACAAATCCTCGGTGGCCCGCTGCAGCACCTTGAGCAGCCGATTGCGCGTCACCGAATAATGGCGCATCAGTTCGTTCTCGCTGACGCGCTCCTCGATCCTGCCGCCCAGCCAGTCCTCGGCCAGGCGGTAATACAGCGGATCATCCCAGGGCGTCGCCGGCTCCCGGTTCACGCCTTCCCGTTCGGGCAGTTCGCTACCCTCGACGGCCAGGAAGAAGCCGCGATTCCTTTCCGCGCGGACGATGCCCTCCTTGTTCAGCAGCAGCAGCGCCGCCCGGACGGGAATCCGCGACACGTCGAACAGATCGGCCAGCGCCTGCGCCCCCAGGTGCGTCCCCGCCGGCAGGCGATTGGCGCGGGCATGCTCGACGATCCTGTCGGCGATGTGCAAGGTAAGCGGTCCGGACACGATGGCGGAATGGGAAATGAACGACGGGGAGCAAATATAGGTGATTTGCCCGGCGGCGGGAAGCGGCGGAACGCCGGAGCATGACCGTTCCGCCAACCGCCGGACCGCCGGAAAACCGTTATCGTCTCCGGCGCATTCGCCAGCATCGGCCGCGGCCCGCCACCTGCGCCGACACGCGCATCATGCGGTGACAAGCGCCCCCCGCGCCGCTAGACTGGCGCCGTTCCCAAACCATCGTGCCCGCCACCGGTCCGCTTCGCGCTCCGCGCGGGGCCGTACAAACCACCGTGCTCAATCTCATCTGGATCGCCTTCTTCCTCGTCGGATTCCTGGCCGCGCTGGCCCAGGCGCTGCAAGGCGACCTGGACGTCTTCACGCGGGTGCTGGCCGGACTGTTCGACACCGCGCGCACCGGCTTCGAGGTCGCGCTCGGGCTGACCGGCGTGATGAGCCTGTGGCTCGGCATCATGAAGATCGGCGAGCGCGGCGGACTGATCCAGCTGCTGGGGCGCGCGCTGGCGCCCTTCTTCCGGCGCATTTTCCCGGACATCCCGGCCGGACACCCGGCGGGCGGCAGCATCGTGATGAACTTTTCCGCCAACCTGCTCGGCCTGGACAACGCGGCCACACCGCTCGGCCTGAAGGCCATGCGCGAACTGCAGGAGATCAACCCGCAGAAGGACACGGCCAGCAATGCGATGATCATGTTCCTGGTGCTCAACACCGCCGGCATCACGCTCATCCCCACCTCGGTGATCGCCATCCGCCAGACGCTGGCGATCAGGCAGGGGCTGGCCGGCTTCAACGCGGCGGACATCTTCCTGCCGACGCTGCTCGCCACCTTCGTCTCGTTCACGGCCGGCCTGATCGCGGTCGCGCTGTGGCAGCGCATCAACCTCCTCAACCGCGCGGTGCTGCTCTCCTTCGCCGCCTTCCTGGGTGTGGCCGGCGGCCTCTACGCCTGGCTCGGCCGGATGCCCGCCGAGCGCATGGCGCAGATGACCGGGCTGCTCGGCAGCGGACTGATCGTGACCATCATCGCGCTGTTCATCGCCGTCGCCGCCTGGCGGCGGGTCAACGCCTACGAGGCCTTCGTCGAGGGCGCCAAGGAAGGATTCGGCGTCGCCGTGCAGATCATCCCCTACCTGATCGCCATGCTCGCGGCGATCTCGGTCTTCCGCACCACCGGCGGCATGGACTACCTGATCGGCGGCATCGGCGCCCTCGTCGCGGCGCTGGGGCTGAACGCCGATTTCGTCCCGGCGCTGCCCGTCGGCCTGATGAAGACGCTCTCCGGCAGCGGCGCGCGCGGCCTGATGATCGACGTGATGACCGCCTACGGCGTCGACTCCTTCCAGGGCCGGCTCGCCGCGATCATCCAGGGCTCGACCGAGACGACGTTCTACGTGCTGGCCGTGTACTTCGGCAGCGTCAACATCACCAGGACGCGCTACGCGCTGGCCTGCGGCCTGATCGCGGATGCCGCCGGGCTGGCGGGGGCGATTCTCATCGCTTACGGGTTCTATCATTGATCCGGCACCAAAAAACAAGCTATCCCGCACTCCCTATCGAACGGGCACATTAGAACACCAAAGCAACGGCAACCCGATAGGTACCCAGCTACTAA
The DNA here is from genome assembly GCF_047602565.1 of Propionivibrio sp. Lineage (GTDB taxonomy): Bacteria > Pseudomonadota > Gammaproteobacteria > Burkholderiales > Rhodocyclaceae > Propionivibrio. The sequence goes on along the minus strand of NZ_JASGGX010000001.1, from coordinate 4,154,817 downwards.
CAGCGATAAAATCGACGTTTTCCTAGGCTAGCGAATCCCAATGACAACAAGAGAAAGTCAGATCGAGCAGGATTTCGTCGCCAAACTCGAAACGCTCAAGTATGCCTATCGACCGGATATTTGCGACAAGGCATCGCTGGAAGCGAATTTCCGCGAACATTTCCAGGAACTGAACCGCGTTAACCTCTCCGATAGCGAATTCGAGCGCCTGAAAGACGAACTGGTCACCGCCGATGTCTTTGCCGCATCGAAACGCCTACGCGAAATCAACAGCTTCGAGCGCGACGACGGCACGCCGCTGTTCTATACCCTGGTCAATATCAAGGACTGGTGCAAGAACACCTACGAAGTGGTGAACCAGCTTCGTATCAATACCGACAACAGCCATCATCGTTACGACGTGGTGCTGCTGATCAACGGCGTGCCGGTCGTCCAGGTCGAACTCAAGACCCTGGGCGTCAACCCGCGCCGGGCGATGCAGCAAGTGGTCGAATACAAGAACGATCCCGGTAACGGCTACACCCGCACGCTGATGTGCTTCATGCAGATCTTCATCGTCAGCAACCAAAAGCAGACCTGGTACTTCGCCAACAACAACACCCGCCATTTCAGTTTCAATGCGGACGAACGTTTTCTGCCGATCTACCAGTTCGCCGACGAGCGCAACGACAAGATCAACCACCTCGTGCCCTTCGCCGAGAGGTTCCTGGCCAAATGTACGCTGGGGCAGATGATCAGCCGCTACATGGTGCTGGTTGCCAGCGAGCAGAAGCTGATGATCATGCGCCCGTACCAGATTTATGCGGTACGCGCCATCGTCGACTGTATCCACCAGAACCGGGGCAACGGCTATATCTGGCACACCACCGGCAGCGGCAAGACGCTCACCTCGTTCAAGACCTCGACCCTGCTCAAGGACAACCCGGATATCGAGAAATGCCTGTTCGTGGTCGACCGCAAGGACCTCGACCGCCAGACCCGCGAGGAATTCAACAAATTCCAGGAAAAGTGCGTCGAGGAAAACACCAATACCGAAACCCTGGTCCGCCGGCTGCTATCCACCGACTACGCCGACAAGGTCATCGTCACCACCATCCAGAAACTCGGCATCGCGCTCGACGGCACCCACAAGCGCAAATACAAGGAGCGCCTGGAGCCGTTGCGCGACAAACGTGTCGTCTTCATCTTCGACGAATGCCACCGCTCGCAGTTTGGCGACAATCACCAGGCGATCAAGGACTTCTTCTCCAACGCGCAACTGTTCGGCTTTACCGGCACGCCGATCTTCGGCCAGAACGCCAGCAAGGTGAAAGTCGAAGAGCAGACGGCTTCCGATATCACTACGGAAGACGTTTTCCAGAAGCAATTGCACGCCTATACCATTACCCACGCCATCAACGACAGGAACGTCCTGCAATTCCACGTCGACTACTTCAAGGCCGATGGCAAGGATAAGGACAAAGCCACCGGCGAGATGAAACAGCAAGCCGTGGTCGACGCCATCCTCGACAAGCATGACACCGCCACGGCAGGGCGCAAGTTCAACGCAATATTGGCCTGCGCCAGCATCAACCACGCCATTGATTACCACGAGCTGTTCAAGGAAACCCAGGCCCGGCGTCTGGCGGAAAACCCGGAATTCCGCCCGCTCAACATCGCCTGCGTCTTCTCGCCGCCCGCCGAAGGCAATCAAGACGTGCAGCAAATCCAGGAAGACCTGGCGCAGGAGCGAGCCGACAACCAGGTTGAGCCGGACAAGAAAAAGGCCGCGCTGAAAGCCATCATCGCCGACTACAACGCCCGCTACGGCACCAACCACAGCATCGGCGAGTTCGACCTCTACTACCAGGATGTGCAAAAGCGCATCAAGGACCAGCAATATCCCAATCAGGACTTGCCGCACGCGCAGAAGGTGGACCTCGTCATCGTCGTCGACATGCTGCTCACCGGCTTTGATTCCAAGTACCTCAACACCCTGTACGTTGACAAGAACCTGAAATACCACGGCCTGATCCAGGCCTTCTCGCGCACCAACCGCATCCTCAACGACAGTAAGCCCTACGGCAACATACTGGATTTTCGCCAGCAAGACGAAGCCGTTAAAGAAGCCATCAAACTGTTTTCCGGTGAACAAGGCGAACGCGCCCGCGAAATCTGGCTGGTGGACGCCGCGCCGCAAGTCATCAAGCAATTCGACGAAGCCGTCACCCGACTCGACCAGTTCATGGCCTCGCAAGGCCTCGCCAACACTCCGGACCAGGTAGACAACCTTAAAGGAGATGCGGCACGCGCCGAGTTCATTGACTTGTTCAAGACCGTCCAGCGCCTCAAGACCAAGCTCGAGCAATACACCGACCTGACCGACGACGACCGCGCCAATATCGCCGCCGTGATGCCCGAAGACCAGCTCAAGGCCTTCCGTGGCGCTTACCTGGAAACCGCCCGCCAACTCAAGAATGAGCAAGACAGCGGCACGCAGGACGACAACAGCCTCGTGCAACAACTCGACTTTGAATTCGTGCTCTTCGCCTCCGCAGTGATCGACTACGACTACATCATGGCGCTCATCACCAACTACCAGGGTGCACCCGAACAACAGAAGATGAGCCGCGACGAACTGATTGGCCTGATCGCCGCTGACGCCAAATTCATCGACGACATCGACGACTTCAAGGCCTACATCTACACCCTGCAAGCCGGCCAGGGCTGGAGCGAACAACGCATCCGCGACGGTTACCTGGCCTTCAAGGCCGAACAGAAAACCCGCCAACTACGCGCCATCGCCAATGCCCACGGGCTGGCGGTCGAGGCACTGCAAGCCTTCGTCGACTACACCCTGGCCCGCATGATCTTCGACGGCGAACAACTGGGCGACCTGCTCGCCGCGCTCGGTCTGGGCTGGAAAGAGCGCAGCAAGAAGGAACTCGCCCTGATGCAGGACTTGCTGCCGCTGCTGCACAAACTGGCGCAAGGGCGGGAGATTTCGGGGTTGCAGGCGTATGAGCAGTAAAACGGATAAACGGCTAGTGCCAGACTTGCGGTTTCCGGAGTTTCGGGATACCGATGGGTGGGCCACTAAGCTGATGCGCGAAATATACGAGTTTAGGGGCAACAACTCGCTCTCGCGAGAAAAGCTTAATTACGTGCAAGGTTCTGTAAAAAACATTCACTACGGCGATATTCACACCAAGTACAAAACTCTTTTTGATATTACGAAAGAGATCGTTCCATACATTAATACTTCTGAGTTGTTGGATGGATTAAAGGTGGGGAGTTGTTGCGTTGAAGCTGACATGGTTTTTGCGGACGCCTCCGAAGATTTAGAAGATGTTGGGAAAAGTATCGAGATTGTCAAACTTAAACTCTGAGCGTGTCGTTTCTGGCTTGCACACAATTCTTGCACGCCAAGTTGAACCTCGTCTCGTAACTGGTTTCGGTGGGTACCTTTTTAAGTCCAAGAGAGTGCGGAAACAGATTCAGAAGGAATCTCAAGGAACAAAGGTATTAAGCATTTCAGCTGGACGACTCGCAAACATTAAAATACCGTTCCCCGTACTTAAGGGAGAACAGGAAAAAATCTCCGCCTGTCTTTCCTCCCTCGACGACCTCATCACCGACCAAGCCAGGAAAATCGAAGCCCTCAAGGCGCACAAGAAAGGCCTGATGCAGCAGCTTTTTCCCGCCGAAGGCGAAACCGTGCCGCGTTTGCGGTTTCCCAGATTCCGGAATGCTGGTGAATGGAAACTCAAGAAAATAAAGAATATCTTGGAGAGGGTATCGAATCCGGTTAACGTTCAGTCAAGCGAGTCTTACCGTGAGATTGGAATTCGCTCTCACGGAAAAGGCATTTTCCATAAAGAGATGGTAAGTGGAACGCAACTCGGAGATAAGCGGGTTTTCTGGGTCGAAAAAAATACCCTGGTTTTGAATATCGTATTTGCCTGGGAACAGGCGGTGGCAACGGTATCTAAAGACGAGAGTGGAATGATTGCCTCGCATCGGTTCCCGATGTTCAAAGGAAAAAGCAAAACAAGCGTTGAATTCTTTAAGCATTTCTTCTTAACGAATAAGGGAAAATTCTTACTAGGCTTGGCTTCACCAGGAGGAGCAGGAAGAAATAGAACGCTAGGGCAAAAGGAATTTGAGAGTTTGGAATTCCATGTTCCTGTGGACTTAGACGAACAGGTGCTGATCGCCGATTGCCTTTCCTCTCTCGATACCCTTATCTTCGCCCATACGCAGAAACTCGACATTCTCACCACTCACAAGAAAGGCCTGATGCAAGGCCTGTTTCCTTCTATCAACGAGACTGAGGCATGAGCAAGCAGACCAAGGCGCTTCACTATAAGACCTTGCCTCGCTTGGTCGCCCGGTTGCGCGACGATTTCAAGAGTGGCGGAAATGACTTCGTCCTTTTGTTCGCCTACAACGGCACCGGCAAGACCCGTCTCTCGATGGCGTTCAAGGATGCGGGAAAGCAAACCCGAAAGCGCCCCTTTCGCGTTGGCGATCATGTCGGCCAGCCTTTGACGATCACTGAAACCGTCCGGGATACCCTCTACTTCAACGCCTACACCGAAGACCTGTTCCACTGGGACAACGATCTGAAAAACGATAGCCAGCGCGTGCTGCGCATCAACAAGGATTCACACTTCTTCGATGGCTTTCGGGAACTGGCGCTGGAAGAGAAAATCTTCCCCTATCTTGAGCGCTACTCCGATTTCGATTTCCGTATCGATTACGAAGCGTGGACGGTCAGCTTCTCGCGGGGTGAGGTCGAGCACATCAAGGTGTCGCGCGGCGAGGAAAACATTTTCATCTGGTGCGTGTTCCTCGCCCTGGTCGAACTGGCCATCGATGCCCAACCGGGCCAAGCCTACGATTGGGTGAAATTCCTCTACATCGACGACCCGATTTCTTCGCTGGACGACAACAACGCCATTGCCGTGGCCACCGATCTGGCCAAGCTGCTGCGGCGCGGCAAGGACAAGGTGAAGACGGTGATTTCGTCGCATCACGGTTTGTTCTTCAACGTGATGTTCAATGAACTGAAGAAGCAGCAGACCAAGAGCTATTTCCTCTATAAAGCCAGGGACGGCGAAGGCCACACGCTGCGCGCCACCACCGACACGCCTTTCTTCCATCATGTCGCCATGCTGGGCGAGTTGCAAACTGCCAGCCTGAGCGGTGCGCTGTACACCCACCACTTCAACACATTGCGCAGCATCCTGGAGAAGACGGCGAACTTCTTCGGGCACGATGATTTCTCGCAATGCCTGGGTTCCTCGGGCGACGAAGGGCTGCACGCCCGTGCCTTGAACCTGTTGAGCCACGGCAAGTATTCGCTTTACGAACCGCGCGAGATGCTGGACGACAACAAGACGCTGTTCAGGGAAATCCTCGATGGCTTTCTGGCACGCTATGCCTTTGCCTTGCCCGAGTTTGCTCCGGCCGTCGCCCAGGTTCAACCCGTTGCTGTGGAGGTCGCGCCATGACCGAACGAGCGATTCTCTACAGAGCATGTAGAGATTTGGGCGGTAGCCTCCCGAGTTTAATCCCCTATCTGGATTTGTCCCAAGCAACGGCACAAGGATTACTTGTTGGTTCGCGGCAAGGGAGGAAATTGCCATGACTGGTCTTGATGTTCACGCCCCGAACGACTCTGCGTTACCGCCTCTACTGGATGCTCTGCGCGGCTTGATCGCCCAAGCCCGCCAGCAGGTTCTGCGCCATGTGGACCAGGTGCAGGTGCAAACCTGTTGGCAAATCGGCCGGCATATCGTCGAGTTCGAGCAGGGTGGACAGGCCCGCGCGGCCTACGGCAAGCGGCTTCTGCCGCAATTGGGGCTGGCCTTGGCCCAGGAATTTGGCAAGGGATTCGACGAGCGCAATCTGCGCCACATGCGGGCATTTTTTCAGAGCTTCCCGATTTGGAACGCACTGCGTTCCGAATTGAGCTGGACCCACTACCGCGTATTGACCCGCGTGGAGAGCGAGGAAGCGCGCCTGTGGTACATGCGGGAAGCGGCTACGCAGAACTGGAGTTCGCGGGCTTTGGAAAGGCAGATCGGCACGCTGTATTACGAACGCTTGCTGTTGAGCCAGGATAAAGTAGCCGTGGAGGCCGAAGCCAGGGAGAATCTGGCGCCGCTGAAGCGCTCGCCCCGTGCCTTTGTCCGCGATCCGGTGATGCTGGAGTTTCTCGGTCTGCCGAATGCCGGCAAGCTGCTGGAATCCAGTCTCGAACAGGCCTTGATGGACAAATTGCAGGATTTTTTGCTGGAACTGGGCAAGGGCTTTGCCTTTGTGGCGCGCCAGCAGCGCATCAGCACCGAGAGCAAGGATTTTTATATCGATCTGGTGTTCTACAACTACCTGCTCAAGTGCTTTGTGTTGATCGATCTGAAAACCGGTGAGCTGACGCATCAGGACGTCGGGCAGATGGATATGTATGTGCGCATGTACGACGACCTGCGCCGGGGCGAAAGCGATAACCCGACAGTGGGCATCCTGCTGTGCGGCAACAAGGATCAATCGGTGGTGCGCTATTCGGTATTGCACGAGAGCGAACAACTGTTCGCCAGCAAATACCGCTTGGTGCTGCCCAGCGAGGACGAACTGCGCGAGGAACTGGAGCGCGACCGGCAGGCTCTGGAAGAGCAGGCCGAAGAAAAGAAAAGCAAGGAAAACAAGGAATGACCGAGCAAGACCAGAAAAAACTGGGCGACACCCTGTGGGGAATCGCTGACGATTTGCGTGGGGCCATGAATGCGGACGATTTCCGCGATTATATGCTGTCCTTCCTGTTCCTGCGCTATCTCTCGGACAACTACGAGGCGGCGGCGCAGAGGGAACTTGGCGGCGACTACCCGAAACTGCCCGAAGGGGATTCACGCACGCCGCTGGCGGTCTGGTACGCGCAGAATGTGGACGATGTGGAAGTTTTCGAGGCGCAGATGCGGCGCAAGGCGCACTACGTGATTGCGCCCTTCTACCTGTGGCGCAGCATTGCCGAAATGGCGCGTATCCAACACAAGGAACTGCTCGGTACGCTGGTGGATGCCTTCAAGTACATCGAGAACGAGTCCTTCCAGAGCACCTTTGCCGGTCTGTTTTCGGAGATCAATCTCAACTCGGAAAAACTGGGCAAGACCGCAACGGACCGAAACGCCAAGCTGTGCGTCATCATCAAGAAAATCGCCGATGGCCTGGCCAAGTTCTCGACCAACAGCGACGTGCTGGGCGATGCCTACGAATACCTGATCGGCCAGTTCGCCGCCGGTTCGGGCAAGAAGGCGGGCGAGTTCTACACGCCGCAGCCGATTTCACAAATCCTCTCCGAGATCGTGACGCTGGACGGGCAAGAGCCAACCAGGGGGCACAAGCACCGGCTGGACAAGGTGCTGGATTTCGCCTGTGGCTCCGGCTCGCTGCTCCTGAACGTGCGCAAGCGCATGGGGGCGCACGGCATCGGCAAGATCTACGGCCAGGAAAAGAACATCACCACCTACAACCTAGCGCGCATGAACATGCTGCTGCACGGGGTGAAGGACACGGAATTCGAGATTTTCCACGGCGACACCTTGTTCAACGAGTGGGACGAGCTGCGCGAAGCCAACCCGGCCAAGAAACTACAGTTCGACGCCGTCGTAGCCAATCCGCCGTTCAGTCTGCGCTGGGAACCCAGCGAGGCGATGGCCGACGATTTCCGCTTCAAGGGCTATGGCGGGCTGGCGCCCAAGTCGGCGGCCGATTTCGCCTTCCTGCTACACGGCTTTCACTTCCTTGCCCCGGAAGGCACGATGGCCATCATTCTGCCGCATGGCGTGCTGTTCCGGGGCGGTGCCGAAGAGCGCATCCGCACCAAGCTGCTCAAGGACGGCCATATCGACACGGTGATCGGCCTGCCGGCCAACCTGTTTTTCTCCACCGGCATCCCGGTGTGCATCCTGGTGTTGAAGAAGTGCAAGAAGCCGGACGACGTGCTGTTCATCAACGCCGCCGAACACTTCGAGAAGGGCAAGCGCCAGAACCGTCTGCTGCCGGAACACATCAAGAAGATCGTCGAGACCTACCAGTACCGCAAGGAAGAAGAACGCTATTCGCTGCGGGTGACGATGGAACGCATCGAGAAGGAAGGCTTCAACCTCAATATCTCCCGCTATGTCAGCACCGCCAAAGCGGAAGAGAAGGTCGATTTGTCGGCGGTGCACCGGCAACTGGTCGATATCGAAGAAGACATTACGGCGGCGAGGGACAAGCACAACGAATTCCTCAAGGAACTGGGGTTGCCACCACTGCCATGAATTCTTGGCCCATCAACATAAAAGGTTAATGGCGCTTTGCGTTGCAGTGGCATTCCACTGATCGCTGGAGGCTCTCCAGCGATCAGTACCTCGCGTTCCCCGGCGTCCGCGGGAAGGGAATCACGTCGCGCACGTTGGCCAGCCCCGTGATGTAGGAAATCGTCCGCTCGAAGCCCAGCCCGAAGCCGGCGTGCGGCACGGTGCCGTAGCGGCGCAGGTCGCGGTACCAGCCGTAGTGCGCCGGATCGAGGCCCACCTCCAGCATGCGCGCGTCGAGCACGTCGAGGCGCTCCTCGCGCTGCGAGCCGCCGATGATCTCGCCGATACCGGGCGCCAGCACGTCCATCGCCGCGACGGTCTTGCCGTCGTCGTTGAGGCGCATGTAGAAGGCCTTGATTTCCTTCGGGTAGTTCATCAGCACCAGCGGCCCCTTGACGTGCTTCTCGGCGAGATAGCGTTCGTGCTCGCTCTGCAGGTCGGTGCCCCATTGCACCGGGTAGTCGAACTTTTCCTTCGAGGCTTCGAGGATGCGGATGGCCTCCGTGTAGTCCATGCGCACGAAGCGGCTGTCGATCATGCCGCGCAGCTTGGCGATCACGCCTTTCTCGATGCGCTCCTCGAAGAACTCCATGTCGTCGGCGCGCTCGTCGAGCACGGCCTGGAAGACGTATTTGAGCAGGGCTTCGGCCAGCGTGGCGTCGTCAGCGAGGTCGGCGAAGGCGATCTCCGGCTCGATCATCCAGAATTCGGCGAGGTGGCGGCTGGTGTTCGAGTTTTCGGCGCGAAAGGTCGGGCCGAAGGTGTACACCTTGGACAGCGCCATGCAGTAGGTCTCGACGTTCAACTGGCCGGAAACGGTGAGGAAGGCCTCGCGCCCGAAAAAGTCCTTGGAATAGTCGACCTTGCCCTGTTCGGTGCGCGGCAGGTTCGCCATGTCCAGCGTGGACACGCGGAACAGCTCGCCGGCGCCTTCGCAGTCGGAGGCGGTGATGATCGGCGTGTTGACCCAGAAGAAGCCCTGTTCGTGGAAGAAGCGGTGGATCGCCTGGGCGATGGTGTGGCGGACGCGCGTCACCGCCGCGATCACGTTGGTGCGCGAACGCAGGTGCGCGACCTCGCGCAGGTATTCCATCGAATGCGGCTTGGGCTGGATCGGATAGGTGTCCGGATCGTCCACCCAGCCGACCACCCTGACCGCGCTGGCCTGCATCTCGAACGGCTGCCCCTTGGCCGGCGACGGCACGATCGTGCCGGTGGCCTCGACCGCGCAGCCGGCGGTCAGGTGGGCGATCTCGTCCACGTAGTTCGGCAGCGTGCTCGGCGCGACCACCTGTACGGGATGGAAGCACGACCCGTCGGAGACGTTGACGAAGGAAATCCCGGCCTTGGAATCGCGCCGCGTGCGCACCCATCCCTTGACGGTCACCGGTTGGTCGGCGGGCGCCTGCCCCCCGAGTATCTGCTTGACGCTGGCTGTGTTCATGACGCTTCCCAGAAAGTGTTTTTCCGCAATGCCCCCGCCGCCCGCACCGCGCCGCTCAGCGGTTCTTCTTCAACGGCGGGACGAAGGTGTAGTCGATGTCCCAGGGGAAGTACACCCACTTGTCCTGGCGAAACTCCTTGACGCACAGGTTGACGACCTCGCGCCCCATCGGCTTGGCGTAGAGCGTGGCGAAATACGCCTTGGGCAGCATCTTGCGGATCAGCCGCGCGGTGTTGCCGGTGTCGACCAGGTCGTCGATCAGCAGGAAGCCCTCGCCGTCGTGATCGACGCCCTTGAGGATCTTCACCTCGGTGCGCATGATCTGCGCCCCGCCGCCGCCCTCCGCGGCCTCCTCGTAGCTCGACGCGCAGATCGTGTCGAGCAGGCGGATTTCCAGCTCGCGCGCCACCAGCGCCGCCGGGATCATGCCGCCGCGGGCGATGGCGATGATGCCCTTGAACGGCCCCTTTTCCATCAATGCGTGGCACAGCACGCGGGTGTCGCGGTGCAGTTCGGGCCACGAGATCACGATGTCGTCCCGGTACGGGCTGATGAAGGAAGACTCCACGACGGTTCCTCGATAACGATTGAAGGGGCGAATTATAGTCGGCGGAAACACTGTGCGGATGCGAAAACGCGGCCCGCAGGCCGCGTCGTCCGATCATCCGGCACCAGGATCACTTCGGAATGCTGCCTTCGACGCCTTCGACGTAGAAGTTGATCTTGCGCAGCTCGGGGTCGGTATAGGACTTGCCGGCGGCCAGCACTTCCTTGCCGGACTGGTCCTTGAGCGGGCCGGTGAAGGGGTGCAGCTTGCCGGCCTTGATGGCGTCGCGGCGCTCCTCGGCCAGCTTCTTCACGTCGGCGGGCACCGCCGGGCCGAAGTAGTCGATGTTGACCGCGCCTTCCTTGACGCCCCACCAGATGTCGCCGGCCTTCCACTTGCCGGCCTCGACGTCCGCGACCACCTTCTCGTAGATGACGCCCCAGTTGAGGATCGACGCCGCCAGCTGCGCCTTGCCGCCGAACTTGGTCATGTCCGAATCCCAGCCGAAGGCCAGCACGCCCTTTTCCTGCGCCGTCTGCACCACCGCCGGGGAGTCGGTGTTCTGCATCAGCACGTCGCAGCCCTGCGAGATGTGGGCGAGCGCCGCCTCGCGCTCCTTGCCCGGATCGAACCAGGCGTTGACCCAGATTACCTTGGTGGTGATGTTCGGGTTCACGCTGCGCGCGCCGATGGTGAAGGCGTTGATGTTGCGGATGACCTCGGGAATGGGGATCGACGCCACGTAGCCGATCTTGTTGTTCTTGCTCATCTTGCCGGCCACCACGCCGAGCATGTACGAGCCCTCGTAGGTGCGCACGTCATAGACGCCGAGGTTGGCGGCCGTCTTGTAGCCGGTGGCGTGCATGAACACCGTGTTCGGGAAGGCCTTGGCCACCTTGACCATCTGGTTCATGTAGCCGAAGGAGGTGCCGAAGACGACCTTGTGGCCCTTCTGCGCCAGATCGCGGAAGACGCGCTCGGCGTCGGCGGTTTCCGGCACGTTCTCGACGAAGGTCGTCTTCACCTTGCCGCCCGACTGTTCTTCGAGCAGCTTGCGGCCCTGGTCGTGGGAGTAGGTCCAGCCGTGGTCGCCGGTCGGGCCGATATAGACGAAGCCCGCCTTCAGCGGGTCGGCGGCATGGGCGGCGGACAGGCAGGACACTGCCAGTACCGCGGCCGTCGTCAGCATCTTGAGGCGTGAAAGCATGTTGATTTTCTCCTTGGGGAACGGTGGAAAAGGCAAAAAACGAAAACGCCGTACTTTAGCAGCTTGGCGGAAATTCCTCGATCTTCCTGCGCAGCGCCAGCGTCGCGCGCGCCGGGTCGGGCTGCCCGCAGATCGCCGAGACGACCGCCACGCCGCGCGCGCCGGCCGCGAACAGCGGCGCGCAGTTGCCGGCGTGGATGCCGCCGATCGCCACCACCGGCAGCGCCGTCGCGGCGACCAGTCCGGCGAACGAGTCCACGCCGCTGGCCGGCGCCGCGTCCGGCTTGGTGCCGGTGGGATAGACCGGCCCGGCGCCGAGGTAATCGACGCCGTCGGGCACGCCGGCCAGCTCGGCCGCGCTCGACACCGACAGGCCGAGAATCCGGCGCGGCCCGATCAGGCGGCGCGCCTCGGCGGGCGGCAGGTCGTCCTGGCCGACGTGCACGCCGTCGGCGTCGACCGCCAGCGCGACGTCGACCTGGTCGTTGATGATCAGCGGCACACCGAACGGCGCCAGCGCCGCCTTCAGCGCGACGGCCGTCTCCAGCCATTGGCGCTTCTTCCAGTCCGGCGCCCGCAGCTGCACCACCGTCGCCCCGTTCGCCGCCGCCAGCCGGGCGGTGCGCACCATTCCCTCCGGCCCGCCGCACAGGTCCGGGTCGAGCACGAGGTAGAGCGAGAGATCGATCGGATTAGGGCTCATCGGGCGGTCCTCGTCGCCGTGCGACATCCTCCCCAAGGAAGGACCGGCACCCCTTCGGACGGCTGGGCGCTCACACCGATTCCCCGCGCAACTCTTCCGGGGAGAGCGCATACAGCGCGTCGAGGAACGCCGCCTTGAACGAACCGGGGCCGCGGCAGGCCGCCGCCGCCCTCGCCCCGCACAGTCCGGCTACGGCACAGGCGGCGGCCACCGCGCCGAGCCGGTCCGGCGCGCCGGCGGTGAAGGCCGCGACCAGCGCCGACAGCGCGCAGCCCGTGCCGACCACGCGGGTCATCAGCGGATCGCCCCACGGCGTCGCCCAGGTCGTCCGGCCGTCGGTGATGAAATCGGTTTCGCCGGTCACCGCCACGACGGCGCCGGTCGCCCGCGCCAGCCGCTCGGCGGCTTCCACGGCCGCCGTGGAGCCGGCGGTCGAATCGACGCCGCGCCCGCCGCCGGCGTTGCCGGCCAGCGCCAGGATTTCCGAGGCGTTGCCGCGGATCGCCGCCGGCCCGCAATGCAGGAACTCGCGGCAGGCCTGCGTGCGGTAGTCGAGCACGCCCGCCGCCACCGGATCGAGCGTCCACGGCACGCCGGCGCGGTTGGCCGCGGCGACGGCCCGCCGCATCGCCGCCAGGCGCGCCGGATAGAGCGTGCCGACGTTCACCAGCAGCGCGCCGGACAGGGCCGCGAACGCCTCCACCTCCTCCTCGGCGACGATCATCGCCGGCGAGGCGCCGACGGCGAGCAGCACGTTGGCGGTGATCTCCTGCACGACCTCGTTGGTCAGCAGGTGCACCAGCGGGCCGGCGGCGCGCAGGCGCGCCAGTTCGCCGGCGGCGGTTTCCTGGCGGAACGTTGCGAACATGGGCTGAAATCAGGACGTGGACAGGCGGCAAGTATACGCACGATGATCGGCACGCGGCGAAAAAAACGGTAAGCTGTGCCGCTCAGAACGACACGAACCTCTTTCGGCGCTGACATTCCCCGGGGGCAGGATTCTTCATGAAACGCGGCTTTTTCCAGTGGCGCTCGCTGAAAACCAAGGTATCGCTGGCCACGCTGGGCATTTTCCTGGCCGGCATCTGGTCCCTGTCGCTCTATGCCACCCGGATGCTGCGCGAAGACATGCAGCGCCAGCAGGGCGAACAGGAATATGCCACCGTCTCGATGGTGGCCGCGCAGGTCGGCAACGAGATCGAAACGCGCCTGCTGTCGGCGCAGGCCACCGCCGAGGCGGCCTCCCTGGTCATGCGCGAAGCGCCGGAGACCCTGCAGACCTTCCTGAACCAGCGCGCCGCGATGAAAGTCCTGTTCAACGGCGGCTTCTTCATCCTCGACGAGAACGGCGTGGCGATCGCCGATTTTCCCCTGTCGGCGGAGCGGCTGGGCATCGACTACGGCGACAACAAATTCATCGCCACCACGCTCAGGGAAGGCAAGGCATCGATCAGCCAGCCCGTCATCGGCCGCAAGCTGGCCAAGCCGATCATCGGGATGACCGTGCCGATCTTCGGCGAGGATAAAAAGATCATCGGCGCGCTGAACAGCGTGATCCAGCTGGATCTTCCCAATTTTTTCGACCAGGTCACCAGCAACCGGTACGGCACCAGCGGCGGCTACGTGATCGCCGCGCCGCAGCACGGGCAGGTGGTCACGGCCACGAAGAAAGAACTGATCATGAAGCCGATGCCCGAGCCCGGGCAGAACCCGGCGATCGACCGGTTCAACGCGGGCTTCGAGGGAACTCTCGTGTTCACCAACCCGGAGAAGGTGGAAGTGCTCGCCTCGGTCAAGCAGATTCCCATCGCCGGCTGGTACGCGGTGGCCTCGCTGCCGACCGAGGAGGCGTTCGCGCCGATCCGCGACATGCAGCACCGGATGCTGGCCGCGACGCTGCTGCTCAGCCTGCTGGCCGGCGCGCTGACCTGGCGCATCCTGCGCCACCAGATCTCGCCCCTGCTCGAAACGGCCAGCCGGCTGGCCGGCATGGCCGACGAGCGCCAGCCGCTGCGCCCGCTGCCGATCGTGCGCAAGGACGAGATCGGCCGCCTGATCGCCGGCTTCAACCGCCTGCTGAACACGCTGGAGCAGCGCGAGGCCCTGCTCAAGAACATCCTCGACACGTCCAGCGTGGCCATCTTCCTGGTCGACACCGAAGGCCGCATCAGCCAGGCCAACCGGCGCATGACCGAGATGTTCGCCTGCCCGCTGGAGTCCCTGGTCGGCAACCCATACGCCGCCCTGATCCACCCCTCCGAGCGCGAGACCGGCGACCGGAAGATGCAGGCGCTGCTCGCCAGCGAGCTCGACGCGGTGGACGTCGACCGGCTGTACTGGCGCGCCGACCGCACCGAATTCTGGGGGCACCTCACCGGCCGCTGCCTCTACGATGCCGCCGGCAAGAAACTGGGCCTGGTCGGCGTGATCGCCGACATCGACGTGCGCAAGCGGGTCGAAACGCAGCTCGAACAGATGGCACACTACGACGTGCTCACCGGCCTGCCCAACCGGGTCCTGCTGGCCGACCGCATGCACCTGGCCATGGCCCAGGCCCAGCGCCACGGCCATCTGCTGGCGGTGGCCTACCTCGACCTGGACGGCTTCAAGACGATCAACGACTCCTGCGGCCACGAGATCGGCGACCAGCTCCTGGTCACCCTGGCGCAGCGCATGAAAACGTCGCTGCGGGAAGGCGACACGCTGGCCCGGCTCGGCGGCGACGAATTCGTCGCCGTGCTGCAGGACCTGCCCGACACCTCGGCCAGCATTTCGATGCTCGACCGCGTGCTCGCCGCGGCCAGCCATCCGGCGACCATCGGCAGCCAGGTCCTGCAGGTGTCCGGCAGCATCGGCGTCACCTTCTATCCGCAGGGCGAGGGCGTCGACGCCGACCAGCTGCTGCGCCAGGCCGACCAGGCCATGTACCAGGCCAAGCTGGCCGGCAAGAACCGCTACCACATCTTCGACGCCGACCAGGACCGCATCGTGCGCGGGCACCACGAAAGCCTGCTGCGCATCCAGGACGCGCTCGCCGCGCGGGAGTTCGTGCTGTTCTTCCAGCCCAAGGTGAACATGGGCACCGGCACGGTGATCGGCGCCGAGGCGCTGATCCGCTGGCGGCATCCCGAAAAGGGCCTGCTGCCGCCGTCGGCGTTCCTGCCGCTGGTCGAGAATCACCGCATCTCGGTGGACATCGGCGAATGGGTCATCGACGCGGCGCTCTCCACGCAGGAAAGCTGGCGCGAGCGCGGGCTGCACATTCCGGTCAGCGTCAACATCGGCGCCCGCCAGTTGCAGCAGCAGGATTTCGTCGACCGCCTGCGCGACCTGCTCGCGCGCCACAGCGCGTTCCGGCGCGGCGACCTGGAGCTGGAAATCCTGGAAACCAGCGCGCTGGAGGACCTGCCCGGCATTTCGCGCGTCATCCGCCAATGTCTCGACCTCGGCGTGCGCTTCTCGCTCGACGATTTCGGCACCGGCTACTCCTCGCTGACCTACCTGAAGCGCCTGCCGGTGACCACGCTGAAGATCGACCAGAGCTTCGTGCGCGGCATGCTCGACGATCCGGACGACCTGGCCATCCTGGAAGGCGTGGTCAGCCTCGCCGCCGCGTTCCACCGCGACATCGTCGCCGAGGGCGTGGAAACGATCGAGCACGGCCGGCTATTGCTGCAACTGGGGTGCAGCATCGCCCAGGGCTACGGGATCGCCCGGCCGATGGCCGCCGCCGACCTGCCGGCCTGGGCCGCGACCTGGCGTCCGGACCGCGCGTGGCGCGGCGTCGAGCCGATCGACAACGCGGATTTCGCGCTGCTCGCCGCAGGCATCGCACACCGCGTCTGGCTGGACTCCGTCGAACACTATCTGGCCGGCGAGATCGCCGAGCCGCCCCGGCTGGATTTCAACCAGTGCCGTTTCGGCCAGTGGTTCTCCAGCGACGGCAAGCACCGCTACGGGACGAACGAGCGTTTCCTGCACACCGAGGCCCTGCACCGGCAGATCCACCGCATCGCCGAGGACCTGTGCCGCCGCAGGGCCGACGCCAGCGGCGCGGATGACGCGCAACTGGGTCTCGGCGAACTGCGCGAGCTGTGCGACCTCCTGCTCGCGCAGCTGCAGGCGCTGAACGGCCCGGCCCGCTGAGCCCGCTTCGGGCTCTGTCAGCCGGCTTCCGGCCGGTGCAGCGCCGCCGGCGCCACCCGCACCGCGCCGTCCTCGCCCGAGACCAGCGCCTCGCCGTCCTGGATCGTGCATTGCAGGCGCATCGAGCGCCGCGCCAGGCCCGCCAGCGCCTGCACCTCGTCGCCGGACAGGCGCAGCACCGTCAGGTTGTCCAGCCGTTCCAGCGCGCCCCGGCTCTGCTCCCACCAGACGTCGGCCGCGCGGTCGCCGTAGGTCACCAGCACGACCCGCCGGGCGCGGCCGGCGGCCTTGCGCAGCCAGCGCTCGTCGAGCTGGCCGACGCTGATCCACAGTTCGATGGCGCCGGTCAGGTCCTTCCGCCACAGATCCGGCTCGTCGTCGGTCGACACGCCCCGGCCGAATTCGAGGCGCGCGTCGGCAAAGAGCATGAACGCCAGCAGGCGCACCATCATCCGCGCGTCGTTTTCCGACGGATGCTGCGCCACGGTCAGCGAAAAGTCCTCGTACAGATTGCGGTCGAGGTCGGCGAGCGAAAGCTCGGCCTTGAAGATGGTTGCCTTGCGTGCCATGAATCGGCGCTCCCCCGCGCCGGACTGCCGGAAACATTTGATAACAGAAGGCGCCGCGCGTCGGGGCGTGCCGGGAATTGAAGGCCGCTATACTAGCGGAAATTTTTTCCCCGTCCCGGTCGATGAGCCCACGCCGACTACACCGTTCGTTTCGTCCGCTGCTGTTTTTTGCCGCCCTCGCCGCGCTGCCGGCGTCCCGGGCCGGCGCCTTCGGCACGGCCGACCCGTTCGACACCGAGGCCATCGTCCCGCCCCGTCCCCTGCTCGCGCCGCCCGCCGGCAGCGGCTTCGTGCCGTGCCGGCCGCTGCCGGCGGAGACGGTGTACGGCGTCCTGGAAGTGGTCGACCAGGCGCTTTGCCGCAACCCCAGGACGCACGAAGCCTGGGCCAGCGCCCGTGTCGAGGCGGCCGAGGTCGGCGTGGCGCGCGCCGCCTACCTGCCCGAGCTGAACGGCAGCGCAACGGTGTCCCACCAGCGCGCGGACGGCGCCAGCGCGAACCCGCGCAGCGCCTCGCTGACGCTGGCCTGGCTGCTGTACGACTCGGGCGCGCGCGACGCCAACCTCGAATACGCCCGCCAGCTGCTGAGCGCCGCGGCGGGCACGCTCGACGCGACCGTGCAGACGGTCTTTCTCTCGGCGCTGCAGGCCTATTACAACGCCCAGGCCGCGCGCGCCGCGCTGGGCGCCGCGCAGGAATCCGAAAAGGCCAGCCGCGAAAGCCTGACCGCGGCCGAGACGCGCTACCGCATCGGCACCGCCACGCCGGCCGACCGGCTGCAGGCGCAGACGGCGTGGTCGCAGGCCGTGCTCAACCGCATCCGGGCCGAGGGCACGGTGCGGACCACGCTCGGCACCCTGGCCAACGTCATGGGCTTCGACGCCGGCGCGCCGCTCGTCCTCGACGCCATCCCGGACGCCATGCCCGACACCACCTTCGAGCGCGACGTCGAAGCGCTGATCGCCGAGGCGCGCCGCCGCCGCCCCGACCTGCAGGCGGCCGAGGCCCAGGTGCGCGCCGCCCGGGCCAACATCGACCAGACGCGCGCCGCCGGCCGGCCGACGCTGTCGCTGAGCGCCGGCCCGGCCTGGCAGGACACGGGATCGATCAGCACGCACGGCCAGTCGATCGGCCTGACCCTGACGCTGCCCCTGTTCTCCGGCTTCGACACGACCTACCGCGTGCGCGCCGCCGAGGCCCGCGCCGACGTGGCCGGCGCCCAGCGTGAAACGCTCAGCCAGCAGGTCGCGCTGGAGGTATGGACCAACTACCAGGACCTGTTCACCGCCACGCATTCGATCCGCACCGCCGCCGACCTGATGGCCAGCGCCGAGCAGTCGGAGCGCGTCGCGCTCGGCCGCTACAAGGCCGGCGTGGGCACCATCCTCGACGTGCTCAACGCGCAGAGCGCGCTGGCCTCGGCCCGCGTCCAGCGCATCCAGGCCGCGCTCGACTGGTTCATCTCGCGCGCCGCGCTGGCCCGGGCCGTGGGCACCCTCGACAACCGACTGCTGAACCCCGCCGCGGAATTCCCGATTCCATGAAACCCTTGCTGAAAATCTCCCTCGTCTCCCTGCTCGTGCTGGCCCTGGCCGCGGGCGCCGGCGGCTACGCCTACTGGCGCCGGCACGAGGCGCAGGCGCCTGAGAACCGCTACCGGCTGCAGACCGTCGGGCGCGGCGACATCACGCAGACCGTCTCGGCCAACGGCACGCTCAACCCGATCGTGCTGGTCAACGTCGGCACCCAGGTGTCCGGCACCGTGACCCGGCTCTACGTCGACTTCAACGACAAGGTGGAAAAGAACCAGCCGCTGCTCGAACTCGACCAGTCGCTGCTCGCCGCCCAGGCCCGGCAGTCGGAGGCCAACGTCGGCAACGTCTCGGCCACGCTCGACCTGGCGCGCGCCAACGAGGCGCGCATGCAGGCGCTGTTCGCGCAGGAATACGTTTCCCGCCAGGAGCTCGACCAGGCCGTGCAGGCGCGCAAGTCGGCCGAGGCGCAGCTGGCGCAGGCCCGCGCGGCGGCGGAGAAGGACCGGGTCAACCTCGGCTACACGGTGATCCGCTCGCCGGTCTCGGGCATCGTCGTCGACCGCGTGGTCGACCTCGGCCAGACCGTCGCCGCCTCGTACCAGACGCCGACGCTGATCAAGATCGCCCAGGACCTGTCCGAGATGCGCATCGATTCGAGCTTCGCGGAAGCCGACATCGGCAAGATCAAGGAAGGCCAGAAGGTGCGCTTCACTGTCGACGCCTTTCCCGACCGCAGCTTCACCGGGGAGGTGCAGCAGATCCGCATGAACCCGACGACCACCCAGAACGTCGTCACCTACAACGTGCGTGTGTCGCTGGCCAACCCCGACCACATCCTGCTGCCCGGCATGACCGCCTACGTCAACATCGGCGTAGCGGAGAGCCGGGACGTCCTGCTGGTGCCCAACGCCGCCCTGCGCTTCAAGCCCGCCGAGGCGGACGAACCGGCCTCCGGCAACGGCACGCAGAGCGGCGCCTCCGGCGGCCAGGGCGCGCGCAACGGCGAAGCCAAGGGACGCGGCAAGAAGCGCGAGGGCAGCAGCGGCCGGATCTACGTCGTCGAAGGCCGGACCATCCGGCCGGTGCAGGTGCAGCTCGGCATCACCGACAACCGCAATACCGAAATCGTCGGCGGCGATCTGAAGGAAGGCGACACCATCGTGGTCAGCGAGGCGCCGACCGCGGCGACCAAGCCGAGCAGCGTCGGCATGAGGCTGTTCTGATGGCCGACGGCGCCACCGACGAAGTCATCCGCGTCGCCGGGCTGGGCAAGTCATACGTCACGGCGGCGGGGCCGTTTCCGGCGCTGAAGGGCGTGGACCTGACCATCCGCCGGGGCGAATACGTGGCGGTGATGGGCCCCTCCGGCTCCGGCAAGTCGACCTTCATGAACCTGCTCGGCTGCCTGGACACGCCGACCATGGGCGACTACTTCCTGGTCGGGCGCAACGTCGCGCACCTGCCGGCCGACGAACTGGCGCGCCTGCGCAACCGCACCATCGGCTTCGTCTTCCAGGGCTTCAACCTGCTGCCGCGCATGTCGCTGGAGGACAACGTCGCCCTGCCGCTGGTCTACGCGCACGTCGAACGCGAACCGCGCCGCGAGCGGGCGCGCGCGATGCTGTCCAAGGTCGGGCTGGAAGGCTACGCCCTGTCGCTGCCGGCGCGCATCTCCGGCGGCCAGCAGCAGCGCGTGGCCATCGCCCGCGCGCTGATCAACTCGCCCAGCCTGATCCTCGCCGACGAACCGACCGGCAACCTCGACAGCCATACCAGCGAAGAGATCATGGCGCTGTTCCGGGAGCTGAACGACGAAGGCATCACCGTCGTGCTGGTCACCCACGAACACGACATCGCCGACCACGCCAAGCGGCAGGTGCGCTTCCTCGACGGCCTGATCGTGCGCGACGAGCCGACGCCAAGGCGGGAGGCGGCGCCATGCTGAGGCCCATGCTCGGCGAAGCCTGGCACGCCATGGGCTCGAACCGCATGCGCACGGCGCTGACCATGCTCGGCATGGTCATCGGCGTCGGCTCGGTGGTGCTGATGATGGCCATCGGCCAGGGCGCGCAGTACGCCGTGGCGCAGACCATCAGCACCATGGGCAGCAACCTGTACGTGATCATCGCCGGCTGGACGCAGGTCTCGGGCGTGCGCACCGGCGGCGGCTACGGCTTCACGCTGCGCGTCGGCGACGCCGACGCGATCGCCGAACTCGACGACGTAGTCACCGTGGCGCCGGTGCACCAGGGCGCGCAGCAGCTGGTTTACGGGTCGAGGAACTGGAACGCCTCGATCGTCGGCACCACGCCGTCCTATCTCGACGCGCGCTCCTGGGCCATCGCCAGCGGCTCCAGCTTCGCCGAGGAGGACGTGCGTTCGGCCACGCGCGTGGCGCTGCTCGGCAAGACGGTGATCGAGAACCTGTTCGATCCGGGCGAGGACCCGGTCGGCAAGACCATCCGCGTGCGCAACACGCCTTTCGAGGTGATCGGCACGCTGGCACCCAAGGGCCAGAACCTCGACGGGCGCGACCAGGACGACACCATCATCATTCCGCTCAGCACCGCGCAGCGCAAGGTCTTCGGCGTGCCCTTCGCCGGCTCGGTGCGCTCGATCATGGTCAAGGCCGCCTCGCCGGAAGCCATGCCGCTGGTCGAAAAATCGGTCACCGCCCTGCTCCGCCAGCGCCACCGCCTGCGCGAGGACCAGGACGACGACTTCTACATCCGCAACCTGGCCGCCGCCGCCGACACCGCCGCCGAAACCACGCGCGTGATGTCGCTGCTGCTCGGCGCCATCGCCTCGGTGTCGCTGCTGGTCGGCGGCATCGGCATCATGAACATCATGCTCGTCTCGGTCACCGAGCGCACCCGCGAGATCGGCATCCGCATGGCCATCGGCGCGCGGCAGAAGGACATCCTCGCCCAGTTCCTGCTCGAAGCGATCATGATCTCGATCACCGGCTGCCTGATCGGCCTGGTGCTCGGCATCGGCGGCGCGCTGCTGGTCAACGCGCTGACCGACATGGTCATCGTCATTTCCGGCGGCTCGGTGCTGGTCGCCTTCGCGGTCGCCGCCGGGGTCGGCGTCTTCTTCGGCTTCTACCCGGCGCGCAAGGCCGCGGCGCTCGATCCGATCGAGGCGCTGCGCTACCAGTAGCGGGCCGCACGGCGTAAATCCCGGTAATTCCGGACGGCGTTCAACGCCCTTAACATCGCGCCGGCGCAGAATTCTTCCATGGCATCGACATGGCTCAATGCCTGACGATTTTTTCCACGGGAGAATCTCATGAACGCCTGCAAACCCTTCACAGCCCTTGCCCCGGTCCTGCTGGTCCTTGCCCTCGCCGCTTCGTCGCCCGCCTCCGCCGGCGACTGCGGCCCGCCCCCACCGCCGCCGCGCGGCGAAATGAAGGGGCCGCCGCCCTTCGATCCGGCTCTGTGCAACGACAAGGCCGCTGGAACAGCCGTGGAGATCACCGCGCCGGACGGCCGCACCGTGCGCGGCACCTGCCAGCTCGTTTTCCTGCCCGACCGTCCGCCGGGCCAGGAACCTCCGCGGTAAGACGCGGCCCTTTTCCCTTCGGCGAGGGAAACGACGGGGCGGTGGAGAGGGTCATTACCCTTTCCACCGCCCCGATTTTTCCGACGATTCCTATTTGACATTTATGCGTTTTGGGCGAGTCTACGCGAGCTTTTGCGTCCGGACATCGCAGGCCAATGCCGGACGAATCCCCCCGCGTTTCGTCCTCGCGGCCAGGTGACCCTCGCGCACCCGGCCCGGCGGAGCGTATTCCTCATAATTCGAACAAGGAACCTCCGAACCATGCCTCAGCCCTCAGCCCTCAGCCCTCAGCCCTCAGCCCTCAGCCCTCAGCCCTCAGCCCTCAGCCCTCAGCCCTCAGCCCTCAGCCCTCAGCCCTCAGCCCTCAGCCCTCAGCCCTCAGCCCTCAGCCCTCAGCCCTCAGCCCTCAGCCCTCAGCCCTCAGCCCTCAGCCCTCAGCCCTCAGCCCTCAGCCCTCAGCCCTCAGCCCTCAGCCCTCAGCCCTCAGCCCTCAGCCCTCAGCCCTCAGCCGATGGAACACGCTATGAGCCGGGGCAGGAACCGTCCGCTCTTGCTTAGGAAAATCAGCGCCGCCCTGGCCCTCGCGCTGCCCGCCGGCGCATTCGCCCAACTCCCGCCGCTCACCTACGACGGCACGGCCGGCCCCGGCACGGTGCAGCTCATGAGCATGCAGATTCTGGATTGGAACAGCCCCAAGACGGGTGCCGCTTACTATGATTCCAGCTATTTTCCCGTCGCCAGCGGAGCCGACCTGATCATCGACTATGCGCCCGGATTGGCCCCGGACCCGCAATACGTCCTCGGCGGCGGCTCGCCCATGGGAGGCGATGTCTCCGGAAACACCGTCACGATCAAGCAAGGCAACATCCAGGGCAACGTGTATGGCGGGCTGTCGCTTTACACGGTGACTGCATCCGATGACGACCAGAGCGCCGTTATCGGCAGCAGCGCCGTTGCCTACGCCAATGCAAACTTGTATAACCACGTCGCGCGTGCCCGCGACAATACGGTGGCCGTCAAGGGGAACGCGACGGTGGCCGGGAACCTCTACGGCGGCTATGCGGCACTCATCGGGCAAGCGGGGAACGCCAAAGGCGGGACGGCGAGCACCACTTTCACCGAGGCCCAAGCCTTTGCCAACGCCTCCGCCAACGCCTACTCTTCCGAGGTGAGGGCCGATGGCAACACAGTCATCGTGACGGAGAACGCTTCCGTGACGGGAGTCCTCGATGGCGGTCAGGCATCGATCATCATGCACGCGGGCACGGCCCAAGGCGGGACGGCCAACGCCAACAACGACGAGGCAAAGGCTCACGCCAACGCCAATGCCAACGCCTACTTTTCCAAGGTAAGCGCCGACGACAACACGGTCATCGTGACGGAGAACGCTTCCGTGACGGGAGACCTCCGTGGCGGTCGGGCGGCAATCATCCTGCACGCGGGAACATCCCAAGGCGGGACAGCCCACTCCAACAACGGCAAGGCCGACACCTACGCCAGCGCCTACATCGACGCCCACAATGCCGAGGTGCGGGCCGACGACAACCGGGTCGCCGTCATGGAACATGCCTCCGTGACGGGAAGCCTGTACGGCGGCCATGCCGAACTAGAAGCGCGCGCCGGCGACGCCACCAGCGGTTGGTCGACGGCCAGCGGGTCCGGTTCCGCCATCGCCAAAGCCTCCACCCTCGTGAATCTCGAAGGTAGCCAAGTCAGCGCCAGCGGCAACACCGTGACCCTGGACGGCCGATTGCAGAACGGTTCGCTCTACGGCGGATACGTCCGCTTCCTGGCCGTGAAAGGAACCGCCGATGCGTCCGCGAGCGGCGGGGAGGAAAACACGACGGTCAGATTGACTCTTTCCCAGGCCACGGCGACCAACAACACCATAACGATCGGCGATCACGCCACGCTGTCCGGTAACGTCTCGCTCTACGGCGGCTTCCTCGACTACAACACGGCCGAGGGCTACGCACCGGAACGCTACGACGTGTTCACCGGCAACACCCTGAATTTCTCGGCGCAGCCGGTCAGCGTGCATACCGTCGCCAACTTCGAGAAATACAACTTCACCCTCCAACCGTCCCTGGCGAACCAGCCGACCGCGCTGATCAGCGCGCAGCAGATCGTCCTCGGCAGCAACGCCGACAACCTGGACAGTGCGCAGGCGGCCAAGGCTTCCGAGATCAGGGTCGTCGGCATCCATTCCGGCAACGCTCTGAACGCCGGCGACCAGTTCGTCCTGATGCGCGCGGCCAGCAGCCTGTCCGGCAGCGGCATCGGCCTCACCTCGACCGGCATGCTCCAGCAGGGCATCTCGCTGCTATACGACGTGCAGACCCGCGTCGACCTCGCCGGCAAGGAAGTGACCGCCACGATCCTCGCCTGCCAGGCCAGCGCGGGCGAGACGTGTCCGAGCAGTGGTTCGGGTGACGGTTCGGGAGGTGATTCCGGTGGCGACTCCGGTGGTGGTTCGGGCGGCCGCCCGGCAGCGCGCGTGAATCCGCAGCTCAAGGCCCTGTCCGAAGGCTACCTGGGCGGGGCGATGCTCGTCACCCGCGGCGCCGACCGCATCGCCGACGGCGCCTTCGACGCCATCGCCGCCCAGGCGTCCGGCTCCGGCGCGTCGTCCTTCGCCCTGGCCTCGGCCAGCCGTTCCCGTTACGACAGCGGTTCGCACGTGACTTCGAACGACCAGTTCCTCGCCGCCGGCTTCGGGGTCCGGCAGGAGGCATTTACCGCTGGTGCCTTCATCGAGGGCGGCTGGGGGAACTACGACAGCCACAACAGTTTCTACAACGCCGCTTCGGTCGACGGTGACGGCAACGCCCGCTATTACGGCGCCGGCCTGCTCGGGCGCTATGCCTTCGCCGGCGGCTTCTACACCGAGGCTTCTCTCCGCGCCGGCAGGACCCGCCTGAGTTTCGACACCGGCGACCTGCAGAACCTAGCGAGCGGCGAGTTCGCGCGCTACCGCCTCCATTCCCGCTACGTGAGCGCGCACCTGGGCGTGGGCTATGCACTGCCGCTGACCGCCGACCAGACGCTGGACCTCTCGGCCAAGTACCTGGGCAGCCGCGTCGGCGGCAAGCACGTCACCGTGGCCGGCGACCCGCTCCACTTCGAACGGGTCGATTCGCAGCGCCTGCGCCTGAACGCGGAACTGGCGCACCGCTATTCCCCGGCGGTGACGCTCAAGGCGGGGCTGGGCTACGAGCGGGAGTTCGACGGCGAGGCCAAGGCCACCACGTACGGGAGCTACAGGATCGAGGCGCCGAGCGTGAAGGGTGGCACCGGCCTGTTGTCCCTGGGCGCCAGCGTCCGGCCGACCGCCAGCCGCAACCTGACCCTGGACTTCGCCGCCACCGGCTACGCCGGCAAGCGCGACGGCGGCGGGGCCTCGGTGCAGGTGCAGTACAGGTTCTGAGAAAGCGTATTAACCATGGCGACGCGGCGGGCACAGCGAAAAACAAGATTTGTCTTTCGTTGTGCCCGTTGTGTTCGTTGTGATTAAAAGTTCTTGCCTTTCGCCGTGCCCGCCGCGTCGCCGTGGCCACCTACCCACCTCCCCCTCAAACGCCGGAAAAATTGCGGTTTTCCGCGCTGCACGGGCGGCGCCGGAAGTGGTTTAATTGCGGTTTTTCGTTTTTCCGCACGTCCGGAACCAGGAACGCCATGCCCGTCTACGCCCTCGGCGATCTCTCGCCCATCGTCCACCCGCAGAGCTGGATCGCCCCCAACGCCGCCGTCATCGGCCAGGTCCAGCTGGAAAAGAACGTCTCCATCTGGTGGAACTGCACCCTGCGCGGAGATACCGACCTGCTCAGCGTGGGCGAGAACACCAACATCCAGGACGGTTCGGTGCTGCACACCGATCCGGGGCTGAAGCTGATCATCGGGCGCGACGTGACGATCGGGCACCGCGTCATCCTGCACGGCTGCACCGTCGGCGACGGCTGCCTGATCGGCATGGGCGCGACGCTGCTCAACCGCTCGGTGATCGGCAAGCAGTGCCTGATCGGCGCCAACGCGCTGATTCCCGAGGGCAAGGTCATCCCCGACCGCTCCCTCGTCGTCGGCGCGCCGGGGCGCATCGTGCGCCAGCTGACCGACGAGGAACTGGCCCGGATCGCGCGCGGCAACCAGCACTACGTGGAAAACTGGCAGCGCTACCGGCGCGAGATGAAGGAAATCTGACCGCGCGAGCGCGGTGGGCGGCCGCGCGGCCTGAAACACCGTTGCACCACCGCCCGCTACTCCTCCTGCATTTCGACGACATGGCGCGGCTCCGCCGCGACGGGGTCGCGCGCGGCCTTGCCGGCGCCGTCCGGCTTCTGCGCGGGCACGGCGGGTGAGCCGAGAATCGGCGTCCAGCGGACGCAGCCGGCCTGCAGGGCGGAATGCAGCGTGGGGCGGGGTCTTTGCGTGTGGTTTTCCATCGTTTTTTCCTTTCGTGTGTGCGCCGGCCGGGCGCCGTCGCTATTGCCGGGTCGGCTCCTCCCCCTCCAAGGGGGAGGTTGGGAGGGGGATGGGGTGGCGGCGCGAAGCACGGCTTTTACCCCATCCCCACCCCAGCCCTCCCCTTGAAGGGGAGGGAGTGCTATTGCACCAGCGGCGTCGCGTCCGCTTCCAGGTCGACGCCTTCCAGCGCGGCCTGCCCGGCCAGCCGGCGCAGGTAGTGGCGCAAGGCGGTGACGTAGGCTTTCTGTTGCATGTCGGCCGCGACGGCGCCGCGCACTTCCTCGAACGGCCGCAGCGTGCCCGCGTCGCGCCGCAGGACCTCGACGACGTGCAGGCCGAAGCGACTGTGTACCAGGCGCGGCAGCACGCCGACTTCGGCATGCCCGAACACTTCCCTGGCGAACTCCGGCGCGCAGTCGGCCACGCTCAGCCAGCCCAGGGCGCCGCCTTCGGCGCCGCTCGGGCAGTTGGACAGCGACCGGGCAGCCTGGGCGAAGCGGTCTTCGAGCGCGCTGCGGTCGGCGCAGCGCACGTCGAGCAGCGCCGCCTCGGCGCGCTGGCGCAGCGCGGCGACGTCGACGCCCTGCGTGACGGCGAAGAGGATGTGGCGGACCTCGGCGCGCTCGCCCGTGGCGTAGCGCGCGGGCAACGCGGCGTAATGGCGGCGGCATTCCGGCTCCGACGGTTCCGGGACGGCCACGTGCTCGCCCAGCAGCACCTCGATGGCCCGCGCCGCGTCCTCGCTGAGCACGCCGTCGGCGGTCGGCGCGTCGGCGGCGGCAAGCAGTCCCTGGGCGACGGCGGCCTGGCGCAGCAGTTCGGAACAGGCGCGCTGGCGCAGTTCCCCGGCGCTCAGGGCTTCGCCGGGGCGGTTGAGCGCGACGCCGTTGACGCGGGCGACGGCGCCGTTCGGTTCGACATGGCGATCCATGGCCTCGCCCTCAGACACTGGCGCCCGGACGGCCAGGGCCGCCCGCGGGAACGTTCAGGCGGCGGGAGCGGACAACCTGGTAGGGGCGGACGAGGTAGGCCACCGTGCCGAAGCCGCTCCACACGTGCGCCAGCCGGGTGAACGGGAAGATCAGGAAGATGCTCATGCCGAGCACGAGGTGCGCCTTGAAGATCCAGCCCACGCCGGCGACCAGCTCGGCCGCGCCGCCGCGGAAGGTGACGATGCGCTGCGCCCATTCGGCCAGGACCAGCATCGTGCCGCCGTCGAGGTGCTGCGCGGACGCCGGGATGCTGGCCAGCCCGAGCACGAGCTGGAGCCAGAACAGGACGAGCACGGCGATGTCGCCGGTCTTGGAGTTGGCGCGGATGCGCGGGTCGCCGAGGCGCCGGAACAGCAGGATGGTCACCCCGACGAAGGCCAGCAGCCCGGCGATGCCGCCGGCGGCCATGGCCAGCACCTGCTTGGTGCCGGCGTCGATGAACGGCGAGTAGAGGGAGTGCGGCGTCAGCATGCCGGCGAAGTGGCCGCCGAACAGGAACAGCACGCCGACGTGGAACAGGTTGCTGCCGAGCTTCAACTGGCCGGCGCGCAGCAGCTGCGACGAATCACTCTTCCAGGTGTACTGGTCGCGGTCGAAGCGGATCAGGCTGCCGAGCAGGAAGACGCTCAGGCAGATGTAGGGATAGAGGCCGAACAGGAAGGTGTCGAGTGCGTTCATGGAGTGACTCCCGCTGAAGCCGGACCAGGTTTTCCCCGGCCGGAAACGTCGATGCCGACGAAGTGAACCGGCTGCGCCGCGCCCGCCGGCGCCTGACCTTTGGAGGAACAGCCGCCGAAGGCCGGCGGTTCCTCCCAGCTCGCGTTCCACCGGCTCGTCGGGCGCGACCGGCGCCGCCTGGGCGGTCTCGCCGGCCAGTTCCAGCAGCGCGCCGAGCACGCAGGCATACGCGCTGCCGCGCTGCAGCAGGGCGCTGAACAGGGCGTTGAGGAGGTGGGCGATTTCGCCGAGGAAGGCGCGCGCTTCGCGGGGCGGCTGGGTCGAGGCGAATTCCAGCACCGCCGGCAGGTAATCCGGCAGCTCGCCGGGCGCGAGCCGCAGGCCGGCCTGCTCGTAGGTGCGGGCGAGGTCGATCATCGCCGGGCCGCGCTCGCGCGAATCGCCGTGCACGTGCTCGAACAGGTGCAGCGACGTGGCGCGGCCCTGGTCGAAGGTGCGCACGTATTCGGCCTCGCTGTCGAGCGGGTCGCCGTTTGCGAGGGTGGCGACGAGGGCTTCGAGCTCGGCCCGGCGCGCGGCTGGAATGGCCTCGTCGGCGGCCAGCGCGGCGCGCAGGTCGGCGAGGTCGCCGCGCAGGCCGGCGTCGGGATAGGCCAGCAGACGGGCCAGGATGCGCAGGCCGAGCGCGGGATCGCGCGGGGTCATGGCCGGGCCTCCACCTTGATCGGGATGGTGCGCCGCTTGGCGCCGCCGAACAGGCTCGCCTCGCTGCTGCCGTCGGAACAGCCGTTGCCGAACGAGAAGCCGCAGCCGCCGCGCAGGTCGAAGGCGTTCTCGGCGTATTCGCGGTGCACGCTGGGGATGACGAAGCGGTCCTCGTAATTGGCGATGGCCATGATCCGGTACATCTCCTCGACCTCGGCCACGCTCAGGCCGGTCTGTTGCAGGACGGCGGTGTCGATGCGCCCGTCCACGTGCTTGGCCCGCTGGAAGGCGCGCATGGCGAGCATGCGTTCGAGCGCCCGCTCGACCGGCGCGACCTCGCCCGCGGTGAGCAGGTTGGCGAGGTACTTGAGCGGGATGCGCAGTTGCCTGACGTCGGGAATCTCGCCGTTCACGCCGATGTGCCCGGCGTTGGCCGCGGCGCTGATCGGCGAGAGCGGCGGCACGTACCAGACCATCGGCAGCGTGCGGTATTCCGGGTGCAGCGGCAGCGCCACCTGCCATTCGACGGCCATCTTGTACACCGGGCTGTGGCGCGCCGCCTCCATCCAGGCGTCCGGGATGCCGTCGAGGCGCGCCTGGGCGATGACCTTCGGATCGTGCGGGTCGAGGAACAGGCTGAGCTGCGCCCGGTACAGGTCGCGGTCGTGCTCGACGCTGGCGGCTTCCTCGATGCGGTCGGCGTCGTAGAGCAGCACGCCGAGGTAGCGGATGCGGCCGACGCAGGTTTCCGAACAGACCGTCGGCTGCCCGGCCTCGATGCGCGGGTAGCAGAAGATGCACTTCTCGGCCTTGCCGGACTTCCAGTTGTAATAGATCTTCTTGTACGGACAGCCGGAAACGCACATGCGCCAGCCCCGGCACTTGTCCTGGTCGATCAGCACGATGCCGTCCTCCTCGCGCTTGTAGATCGAGCCGGACGGGCAGCTCGCCACGCAGGTCGGGTTGAGGCAGTGCTCGCACAGGCGCGGCAGGTACATCATGAAGGTGTGCTCGAACTGGCCGTAGATGTCCTTCTGGATGTCGTCGAAGTTGCGGTCCTTGCCGCGCTTCTCGAACTCGCCGCCGAGGATTTCCTCCCAGTTCGGGCCCCACACGATCTTTTCCATGCGCTTGCCGGTGATCAGGCTGCGCGGGCGCGCGGTCGGGGTGGCCTTCGACTCCGGCGCGGATTGCAGGTGGTCGTAGTCGAAGGTGAACGGCTCGTAGTAGTCGTCGATCTCGGGCAGGTTGGGGTTGGCGAAGATGCGCATCAAGAGCTTCCACTTGCCGCCCTGGCGCGGCTCGATCGAGCCGTCGGCCTTGCGCACCCAGCCGCCGTTCCACTTGTCCTGGTTTTCCCACTCCTTGGGATAGCCGATGCCGGGCTTGGTCTCGACGTTGTTGAACCATGCGTATTCCATGCCGGGGCGGCTGGTCCACACGTTCTTGCAGGTCACCGAGCAGGTATGGCAGCCGATGCACTTGTCGAGGTTCAGCACCATGCCGATCTGGGCGCGGATTTTCATGTCGTGTCTCCTGCTTACGCCTGCGCGGCCGCCACGGCGGGCTCGTCGTCCAGCCAGTCGACCTTGTCCATCTTGCGCACGACGACGAACTCATCGCGGTTGGTGCCGATCGTGCCGTAGTAGTTGAAGCCGTAGCTGAACTGGGCGTAGCCGCCGATCATGTGCGTCGGCTTCAGCACGATGCGCGTCACCGAGTTGTGGATGCCGCCGCGCATGCCGGTGATCTCCGAGCCCGGCGTGTTGATGGTCTTTTCCTGCGCGTGGTACATCAGCACCATGCCCGGCTGGACGCGCTGGCTGACCACCGCGCGCGCGGCGATGGCGCCGTTGACGTTGAACAGCTCGACCCAGTCGTTATCGACGATGCCGGCGCGGCGCGCGTCGTCCTCGGCGAGCCAGATCACCGGGCCGCCCCGGTTCAACGTGAGCATCAGCAGGTTGTCGGTGTAGGTCGAGTGGATGCCCCATTTCTGGTGCGGGGTGATGAAGTTGAGGGCGATCTCGGGATGGCCGTTGGGCCGGATGTTGTGCAGGTCGGCCGTGGTCTTCAGGTCCACCGGCGGGCGGTAGCTGGGGAAGCCCTCGCCGAAGGCGGCCATCCAGGGATGGTCGAGGTAGAACTGCTGGCGGCCGGTCAGCGTGCGCCAGGGGATCAGCTCGTGCACGTTGGTGTAGCCGGCGTTGTAGGAGACCGTTTCCGACTCGATGCCGCTCCACGTCGGCGAACTGATGATCTTGCGCGGCTGCGCCTGGATGTCGCGGAAGCGGATCTTCTCGTCCTCGCGGTACAGCGCGAGGTGCGCGTGCTCGCGGCCGGTCTGCCTGCCCAGCGCCTCCCAGGCCTTGACCGCGACGTGCCCGTTGGTCTCCGGCGCGAGTTGCAGGACCACTTCGCAGGCGTCGATGTCGCTGTCGATGCTCGGCATGCCGCAGGTCGCGCCCTCGGCGGTGACCAGTCCGTTCAGCTCGCCGAGCTGCTTCACCTCGGTCTGGGTGTTCCAGGCGATGCCCTTGCCGCCGTTGCCGAGCGTGCTCATCAGCGGGCCGAGCGCGGTGAAGCGCTTGAACACGTTGGGATAGTCGCGCTCGACCACGGCGATGTTGGGCGCGGTCTTGCCGGGGATCAGCTCGATCTCGCCGCGCTTCCAGTCCTGCACGCCGAAGGGCTGCGCCAGTTCCGCCGGCGTGTCGTGCATCAGCGGCGTGAGCACCACCTCGCGCTCGACGCCGAGGTGGCCGACGCAGACCTCGCTGAATTTCTTCGCGAAGCCCTTGTAGATTTCCCAGTCGCTGCGCGACTGCCAGGCCGGATCGACCGCCGTCGACAGCGGATGGATGAAGGGATGCATGTCGCTGGTGTTGAGGTCGTTCTTCTCGTACCAGGTGGCGGTCGGCAGGACGATGTCCGAGTACAGGCAGGTGGTGCTCATGCGGAAGTCCAGCGTCACCAAGAGGTCGAGCTTGCCTTCGGGCGCCTCGTCGTGCCAGGCGACTTCGCGCGGCCTGGCGTCGTCGCGGCCGAGGTCCTTGCCCTGCACGCCGTGCGTCGCGCCAAGCAGGTGCTTGAGGAAATACTCGTGCCCCTTGCCGCTGGAGCCGAGGATGTTCGAGCGCCAGACGAACATGTTGCGCGGCCAGTTGTCCGGGTGGTCCGGGTCCTCGCAGCTCATCCGGAGCGAGCCGTCCTTGAGGCCCTTCACCGTGTAGTCCTTCGGATCGGCGTTGGCGGCGAGCGCGTCGCGCACGATGCGCAGCGGGTTGGTCTGCAACTGCGGCGCTGACGGCAGCCAGCCCATGCGCTCGGCGCGCACGTTGTAGTCGATCATGCTGCCGCCGTGAGCGGCCGCGTCGGCGAGCGGCGAGAGGATTTCCTCGACGCCGAGCTTCTCGTAGCGCCACTGGTCGGTGTGCGCGTAGAAGAAGCTGGTCGAGTTCATCTGGCGCGGCGGGCGGATCCAGTCGAGCGCGAAGGCCAGCACCGTCCAGCCCGTCTGCGGGCGGAGCTTCTCCTGCCCGACGTAGTGCGACCAGCCGCCGCCGCTCTGGCCGATGCAGCCGCACAGCATCAGCATGTTGATGACGCCGCGGTAGTTCATGTCCGAGTGGTACCAGTGGTTCATCCCGGCGCCGATGATCACCATCGAGCGTCCGTGCGTCTTGTCGGCGTTCTCGGCGAACTGGCGCGCCACGGCGATCACCTGCTCGCGCGGCGTGCCGGTGATGCGCTCCTGCCAGGCCGGCGTGTAGGGCGTGTCGTGGTCGAAATCACGGGCGGCCAGTTCGCCCGGCAGGCCGCGCGCGATCCCGTAGTTGGCCGCCAGCAGGTCGAACACGGTGGCGACGAGGGCGGTATTCCCGGCCACGCCCAGGGTAAGCCGCCGGACCGGCACGGTGCGCACGAGGACGTTGCCGGCGGCGGCGTTGTGCGAGAAATGCTCGCGCTCGATGCCGCCGAAATAGGGGAAGCCGACCCGCGCGGTCTCGCCGCTCGGGTTGCTCCCTTCGAGCAGCGACAGGCCGAGCCTGACTTCCCCGCCGCCGCGCGCGTCCTTGGCTTCGAGGTTCCACCGGCCCGCGTCGGGGCGGCCGTCCGGCCCCCAGCGGAAGCCGATCGAGCCGTTCGGCAGGACGATGCCGCCGGCCTCGTCGAAGGCCACCGTCTTCCATTCGGGATTGTTGGCCGCGCCCAGCGCACCGTCGAAGTCCGCGGCGCGGACGTAGCGGTCCGGCACCATCACCGTCTCGCCGTCGGGCAGCACGTGTTCCTTCAGCATCACCAGCATCGGCATGTCGGTGTAGCGGCGCACGTAGTCGTCGAAGTAGGCGCTGCGCGCCCGGCCGCCGTCCGGGAAGTAGAACTCCTTGAGGATGACGTGCCCCATGGCCATGCCCAGCGCGGCGTCGGTACCCTGCTTGGGCTTCATCCAGATGTCGGCCAGCTTGGCGACCTCGGAATAGTCGGGCGTCACCGCCACGGTCTTGGTGCCCTTGTAGCGCACCTCGGTGAAGAAATGCGCGTCCGGCGTGCGCGTCTGCGGCACGTTCGAGCCCCAGGCGATGATGAAGCCGGAGTTGTACCAGTCGGCCGATTCCGGCACGTCGGTCTGCTCGCCCCAGACCTGCGGGCTGGAGGGCGGCAGGTCGCAGTACCAGTCGTAGAAGCTCATGCATACGCCGCCGATCAGGGAGAGGTAGCGGCTGCCGGCCGCGTAGGAGATCATCGACATGGCGGGAATCGGCGAGAAGCCGATGATGCGGTCCGGACCGTGCTGCTTGATCGTATGCACGTTCGCCGCGGCGACGATCTCGTTGACCTCCTCCCAGCTCGCGCGCACGAAGCCGCCGAGCCCGCGCACGCGCTGGTAGTCGCGGCGCTTGCCCGCGTCTCCCACGATCGCCGCCCAGGCCTCGACGGGGTCGTGGGCCAGCCGGGCCTCGCGCCACAGCTTGAGCAGGCGGCCGCGCACCAGCGGGTACTTGACCCGGTTGGCGCTGTACAGGTACCAGCTGTAGCTCGCGCCGCGCGAGCAGCCGCGCGGCTCGTGGTTGGGCATGTCCCAGCGCGTGCGCGGGTAGTCGGTCTGCTGCGTCTCCCAGGTGACGATGCCGCCCTTGACGTAGATCTTCCAGGAACAGGAGCCGGTGCAGTTCACGCCGTGCGTGGAGCGCACGACTTTGTCATGCGCCCAGCGCGCCCGGTAGGCGTCCTCCCAGGTGCGGTCCTCGCCGCTGGTCACGCCGTGGCCGCCGGCGAACGTCTCCCTGGGCTGGAGGAAATAGGTCATCCGATCGAGAAAATGGCTCATGGAAAGCTCCTGGTTGCCGGCCGCTTCAGCAGGGCATGGCCGCGCCCTTGCGGGCGTAGTGCCACCACGTGACGGCGATGCATACGAGATAGAAGACGGCGAAGATCCATAGCGCCAGTTCCGGCCCGCCCGTGGCCGCGATCGAACTGCCGTAGCTCTTCGGGATGAAGAAGCCGCCGTAGGCGCCCAGCGCGCCGGCGAAGCCCAGCGCGGCGGCGGCCTCGGTGTTGCCCTCGCGGACCGCCCGCGCCCGGTCGGCCTCCTTGCCGTCCTTGAATTCGCTCAGCTTCAGGTTCATGAAGATCACCGGGATCATGCGGAAGGTCGAGCCGTTGCCGATGCCGGTGGTCAGGAAGAGCACCAGGAACATCAGGAAGAAGCCGGCGAAGCTGCCCTCGGCCGGGCCGAACGGCAGGGCCAGCCCGCCGCCGCCCTTGGGCAGGAAGCACAGCACGCCGAGCACTGCCACGGCCATGACGGCGAAGTTCCACTGGGTAACCCGCGCGCCGCCGAGGCTGTCCGCCATCCAGCCGCCGACCGGCCGGGTCAGCGCGCCGACCAGCGGGCCGAGCCAGGCGAAGGCGAGCGGGTTAACCTGTGGGAACTGGCTCTTGATGAGCAGCGGAAAGCCCGCCGCGAAGCCGATGAACGAGCCGAAGGTGCCGAGATAGAGGAAGCACATCAGCCAGGTGTGCCTGCGCCGGAAGATCGCCGCCTGCGCCGAGAACGACGCCTTGGCGTCGGCGATGTCGTTCATGAACAGCCAGGCCAGCACCGCGGCCAGGACGATCCAGGGCACCCAGACGAAGGCGGCGTTCTGCATCCAGACGTGCGCGAGGTCGCCATCCTGGTCGAGCACGATCTGCGGCGCGCCGGCGAAGACGCCGAACACGCCCACGCCGACCACCAGCGGCGTCAGGAACTGCACCACGGAGACGCCCAGGTTGCCCAGCCCGGCGTTGAGCCCCAGCGCCGAGCCCTTGCGCTCCTTGGGGAAGAAGAAGCTGATGTTGGCCATGCTGGAGCTGAAGTTGCCGCCGCCCAGGCCGCACAGCAGCGCCAGGACCAGCATGGTCGAATAGCTCGTCGCCGGGTCCTGCACCGCGTAGCCGATGCCGACGGCCGGCACCAGCAGCGAGGCGGTGGAAATCGCCGTCCAGCGCCGCCCGCCGACCAGCGGCACCATGAACGAATAGAAGATGCGCAGCGTCGCCCCCGACAGCGCGGGCGAGGCGGCCAGCCAGAACAGCTGGTCGGTGGTGTATTTGAAGCCCAGCTGCGGCAGGCTGACCGCCACCACGCTCCACATCTGCCAGATGGCGAACGCCAGGAACAGCGACGGCACCGAAATCCACAGGTTGATCTTGGCGATGGCCTGGCCCTCGCGCTCCCAGAAGGCTTTGTCCTCCGGCGTCCATACGCGGAGCACGGACCCCGGACGCGAGGTCGCGCCCGCACCGGCCGTACGGGTAGTCATGCTGGTTTCCCCCCTTTTTTTCGCATGCCGGCAATGTAGGGGGCGGCGGCCGAACGCGGTATCCCTCCGAAGAGGCATGGCGGCTGGCCGGAAGAACTACACCGGGCGGCCGGCGCATAGTTCGAAGGAACTATTCCCAGCTCACTGCGAGCGCGGCTTGGGAGTCAGGTCAGGCCGTTTTCCGAGGCGATGACGGCGGCCTGCACGCGCGTGGAGACGCCGAGCTTGCGCAGGATGTGCTGCACGTGGATCTTGACCGTGGCCTCGGCGATGCCGTGCTCGCGCGCGATCTCCTTGTTGCTGGCGCCGCGCGCGATGCCGCGCAGCACGTCGATCTCGCGCGGCGACAGGCCGGCGATCGCCTCGCCGGCCCGTACGGCGCCGACGGCGGGGGCCGCCGGATTCGGCGCGTCGGCGACGGCGGCCTCGCGGTAGGCGGCGACGAGCTTGCTCATCATTTCCGGCGCGATCGCGCTCTCGCCCTCCATCGCGCCGAGGATCGCCGCGACCAGCGCCTCGCCTTCGGCGGTCTTCAGCAGGTAGCCGACGGCGCCGCCGCGCAGGGCGGCGCCCAGGTCGCGCTCGTCCTCGCTGACCGTGAGCATCAGGATGCGCGCCTCCGGCGCCGCTTCGCGCAGGGCCGGCAGCGCGTCGACGCCGGCCACGCCGGGCAGGTGGTTGTCGAGCAGGATGACGTCGGGCCGCAGTTCCTGCGCGCGCCGCAGGCCCACGCCCGCATCCGGCGCGTCGCCGACCACCCGCAGGCGGGAATCGCGCGCGAGCAGCGCGGTCAGCCCGCGCCGGAACAGCGTGTGGTCGTCGATCACCAGGATGCGGACCGGCGGGATGGGCGCGCTCATGCCCGGCCTCCGCCGCCGCCCGCTCCCCGCCGCGGCACAGCCGCCTCGCCCTCCCCTTCAAGGGGAGGGTTGGGGTGGGGATGGGGTAAAAGCTTCGCTCCCAAGCCCGCGCCGCACGAACCCCATCCCCCTCCCGGCCTCCCCCTTGAAGGGGAAGGAGCCGATGGCCGCGGCACGCTTCCCGAATAGGCCAGCCACGGCAAATCGGCGCTGTGAGCGCCCCTCTCGGACCGCCGGGCGGCGCTCATGCCTGCCCCCCGCCGCTCGGCCCCTGCGGCGGCAGCGTGAGCACGACCGAGCTGCCCTGTCCGGGCGCCGAGACGATTTCCAGTTCCGCGTCGATGCGCTGCGCTCGTTCCTTCATGATGCGCAAGCCTACATGAGTTTCGTCGCCCCGATCGCCGCCGGCGTCGAAGCCGATGCCGTCATCCCGCACCTCCAGGCGCCAGGCCGGATGCTGGCGCACGTCGAGGGCGACGCGGGAGGCGCGCGCGTGCTTGCGCACGTTGGACAGGGCTTCCTGGACGATGTGCAGCACCTGGATCTGCCGGTCCGGCGCCAGCGGAATGCCGTGGCCCTGGATGGAGAGCACGGTCTTCACGCCGCTCTGGTGTTCGAACTTGCGCAGCGTCGAGGCCAGCGCGGCTTCGATGTCCTCGGCATTGGCGCGGGTGCGGAAGTGCGTCAGCAGCTCGCGCACGTCGCCGTAGCTCTCGCGCACGCCGGCGTCGATCTCGTCGAGCGCGGCTGCGCGCTGCCCCGCGTCGCCCAACTGCAGCGCGTCGCGCAGCAACTGCACCTGGATCTTCAGGAAGGCCAGCGACTGGGCGATGGAATCGTGCAGCTCGCGGGCCAGGTGGAGCCGTTCCTGGGCGATGGCGGCTTCCTTCTCCAGCGCCGCGAGGCGCAGGTTCTCCATGGCGCTGGCCAGGTGGCTGCCGAGAGCTTCGAGCAAGGAGCGCAGCGCCGGCGCGGGCCTGACCCTGGCGCAGAAGAACAGGTCGACCTCGCCCATGGTCCGCTCGTGCAGGCAGACCGGGACGTTGATCACGGTCTTGAAGCCGGCCTGGGCGCAGGCCAGGCTGTCCGGCCCGGATTCGTCCTGGATGGGAATGACGCGCACGCCGGGGTTCTCGGCGACCGTGCTGCAGTGGCAGGTACCGCGCTCCAGGCACTGTTCCGCGTCGAGCAGCGCCTGCGGCAGCCCCTGCGAGGCCAGCATCAAAAAACGCTGGTTGCCCCGGTCGGACCAGCGCAGCGCGACGCCGTCCGCGCGGGCGATGCGCGCCACGATCTCGACGAAGCCCTGCGCCAGGTCGGCCAGCGCGGTGGTGTTGGCGACCAGGTTGGTCACCTCGTAGAGCCCTTCGAGGCGCTCGCGCTTTTCCTCCAGCTCGGAGGTCTTCTCGGCGACCTTGTGTTCGAGGTGGCGGTACAGCGACTGCAGGTTCTCGGCCATGCCGTTGAACCCCCGGGACAGCGTGCCGAACTCGTCCGAACTGGCATGCTCGACGCGGGCGTCGAAATTCCCCGCCTGGATGCTGCCGATCGCCTGCGCGAGCTTGCGCACCGGCCGCAGCACGAAGACCAGCCCGGCCAGGACCAGCGCGGCGGTGACGACCACGGCCAGGACCAGCGCCGACAGCTGCAGCAGGTGCAGCAGGGCGGTCTGGCGGGCGAGGTGCGACTCGATGCCGATGACCAGCGCGTCGATGCGCGCCACGAATTCGTCCGTATCCCGGCGCAGGTCGCGCCCGGCGGCGGGCGGCCCGTCGAGCCAGCGCGTCCGGAAGGCCGCCCAGTCGCGCTCGACCGCCGGAAACGCGGCTCGGACGCGGTCGTCCCAGGGCACGGCCAGGGGCCGCTCCGGGTCGCCGTGGAGCAGCACCGACAGGCTGCGCTCGAACGCCTCGATCTGGCGCGGCAGGTCGTCCCGCCGGCCCTCGTCGACCGACAGCGCCAGACGGTAGGCCTGCATGCGCATCCGCCCTGCCTCGTTCACCGCGGCGGCGCCGCCGTCGAGCTGGCGGGACATCCACAGCATCACCACCGTCGAGCACAGCACGAGCAGCAGGAAGGGGATTCCCACCATGGCGAGCTTGGCGCCGAGAGTCCATCGTGTCTTCTGCATGTCGAGCCGATCCGGATCAGTGACGCGAAGAATTGTAGGGGATCGGCGGTTGCCGGCCTGCCGATTTGCGCCGACCCGTTAACAAATCGAAAAATTCGAAGGGTCAACTAAGTAATTTCTGATTACTAATATGCCCTGTATCGACTAGCATCTTGTACCTTTTTTTGCCGCGCCCCTGCTCGTTGCGGACGCGGCGGGAAAAGCGAGCCTCGGTTTTCATAACAAAAAAATAATTCTTCTCCGTTTCGGAGCAGTCGGTCGGTCGTTCCGGCAGTTTTCGATCCGGTCTTTTTTGGATTGCACAAAGGAAGAGATGATGGAAATGGAGTTCTTGGTTGCGCTGATGCAAATCATGATGGTCAACATCGTGCTGTCCGGCGACAACGCGGTGGTGATCGCGCTGGCCGCCCGCAATCTGCCGGCCCGGCAGCAGAAGCAGGCCATCCTGTGGGGCAGCGGCGGCGCCATCGTCCTGCGCATCATCCTGACCATCGCCGCCGTGGCGCTGCTCAAGATTCCCTTCCTGCAGTTCGCCGGCGCGCTGCTGCTGATCTGGATCGCGGTCAAGCTGCTCATCGAGGAGGACGAGAGCGAAGGCCAGCACCACGCGCACGACAACCTGCTCGGCGCGGTCAAGACCATCCTCGTCGCCGACGTGGTGATGAGTCTGGACAACACCCTGGCCATCGCCGGTGTGGCCAAGGGCGACTGGCCCCTGCTGATCACCGGCCTGGTGCTGTCCATTCCGCTGATCGTCTTCGGCAGCACGATCATCATGAAGATGATCGAGCGCTTTCCGATCATCGTCTATATCGGCGCCGGGCTGATCGCCTATACGGCGGGCGAGATGATCGATTCGGACGCGGCGGTGCAGCCCTACCTGCCGCACGTCTTCCATGACACGCCGTATCTCGGCATCCTGCTGGTGGCCGGCGTGATCGCCTACGGCTGGTGGTACAACACCGCGCGCGGACGCACGCCCGAGGCCGTGCTGCGCGCCGACGAGCACGCGGCGGAACGGCTGGAAGACCAGATCGACTGAGCATCGCCCGCGCGCGAAAAAGGACGGGAGCCGGCGCGGCTCCCGTTTTGTTCGTCCACGAACCGGGAGGCCCGGCTCCCGCGCGCCGCGGATCAGGCCAGGTGGGTTTTGAAATGGCTCAGCGTCCGCTGCCAGGACAGCTTGGCCGCCGCCTCGTCGTAGCGCGGCGTCGAGTCGTTGTGGAAGCCGTGCTGCGTGCCCGGATAGACGTGTATCTGGTAAGAAACGCCGGCCGCCTTCAACGCCGCCTCGAAGGCCGGATAGGTGGCGTTGATGCGCTCGTCGTGCTCGGCCAGATGGCATAGCAGCGGTGCCCGGATGTTGGCCGCGCTGGCCGTGTCCGCCGCCACGCCGTAATAGGGCACGCCGGCCTGCAGCTCGCCGCCGAGCGTCGCGGCGAGGTAGTTGACGATCCCGCCGCCGTAGCAGAATCCGGTCACCCCGAGCTTCTTGGTCGACAGCGCGTGCGCCTTGAGGAAACGCGCGCCGTTGAGCAGGTCGGCGCGCAGCTTGGCCTGATCGAGCTTCGCCTGCAGTTCGCGCCCGTCGTCGTCGTTGCCCGGATAGCCGCCGAGCGGATACAGCCCGTCGGGCGCCAGGGCCAGGAAGCCCTCGACGGCGAGCCGGCGCGCCACGTCCTCGATGTAAGGGTTGAGGCCACGGTTCTCGTGCACCACCAGCACGGCGGGAAACGGGCCGCTGCCGGCCGGCTGCACCAGGTAGCCGCGCATCGTCCCGGAGTTGCCGCCGGGCGACGGATAGGTCACGTAGGAGCCCTTGAGCCGGGCATCGGTGAAGGAAATCGTCTGCGCCCTGGCATAGCTTGGCAGCAGCGCCTGGGCCATCGCCAGTCCCGAGCCGCCCGCCACGGCGATGGCGGCGGCGCGGGCGAGGAACTCCCGCCGGTCGATGCGCCCGTGGCAGTACTCGTCGTAGAGATCGAAGACGCGCTGGTCGATCTCCTGCTGCGTGATGCCCCGCTGCGCGGCGCGTGCGGCGGCGGACGTGTCGTTCATGCTGGCCTCCTCTACGGACGGAATCGATCGGGGGATGACACGTCACAGACCATGGCCCGGGCGCACCGGTTCCGCCGTTTCAGCCGCCGGGCTCGTCCCACGCCGGCCGTTCGCCGAAGCGCTCGGCCAGGAAGTCGATCAGGGTGCGCAGGATCGCCGGGAGAAAGCGGCGCGACGCATAAACGCCGTAGATGCCTTTCTCGGGCACCCGCCAGTCGTCCAGCAGCGGCACCAGCGCGCCGGAACGCAGGTGCGGCGCGACCTGGTAGGTCGGCTGCATGGAAATCCCGGCGCCGGCCAGCGCGGCCTCGGCGAGGACCGACACTTCGTTGGCGCTGAGATTTCCCGCCACCGGCACCGCCACCTCGCGCCCGTCGCGCTCGAAGCGCCATTCGCTCCGCCCGAAATAGGCGTAGGTCAGGCAGTTGTGCCGGGACAGGTCCTCGATCGTCCGCGGCGTTCCGCACCGCGCCAGGTAGGCCGGCGCGGCGCAGACCACCGAACGGCAGACCGACAGCCTGCGCGCCACCAGCGCCGGGTCGAGGTCGTCGCCGATGCGGAGGGCGAGGTCGATGCGCTCCTCGACGAGATCCACCTGCCGGTCGAGCAGCAGCAGATCGACGTGCGCGGCGGGATGGCGACGCACGTACTCGGCGAGCGCCGGCGCCAGATGCCGCCCGAACGAGGGCGTCGCCGTCACCCGCACCGTGCCCCGCGGCCGGCCGCCGCGCTCGTCGAGCCCGTCGCGCAGTTCATCCACCTCGCCGAGCACCCGGCGGCAATACGCCAGGCAGGACGTCCCCGCGTCGGTCAGGCTGAGGCGCCGGGTCGTCCGGTGCAGGAGACGCGCGCCCAGCCAGTCCTCCAGTTCGGCGAGATGGCGCGTCGCCACCGCGCGCGACAGGTCCAGCGCCTCGGCGGCGGCGGTCAGGCTGCCCTTGTCGACGGCTTCGACGAAGACGCGCATGGCGGTGATCCGATCCATCATTTGCTCTATTTATGGAAACAATTCATTGCATTATTCGCTATTTTTCAAAGCATATATAGCGCATAGACTGCGTTTTTCACCACCGCAAGGAGGCATCATGAAAATCGCATTGATCGGCGCCACCGGCAACATCGGCCGGGAAATCGCCCGCGAGGCAGTGCGTCGCGGCCACGCCGTGACGGCCGTCGTCCGCGCGCCGGGCAATCTGGCCG
Organism: Propionivibrio sp.; assembly: GCF_047602565.1. Classification (GTDB taxonomy): domain Bacteria; phylum Pseudomonadota; class Gammaproteobacteria; order Burkholderiales; family Rhodocyclaceae; genus Propionivibrio. Next base: position 4,112,860 of record NZ_JASGGX010000001.1, on the reverse strand, counting down.
CCGGGATGCCGGGGATCGCCGTCAAGACGGCCGACCTTTTCGACGCGGACGCCCTACGCGCCGCCGTCGCCGGCAGCGACGTCATCGCCAGCGCCTTCGGGCCGGGCGCGAACTCGGCTCCGCAGAGCGTGCCGCAAGCGACCGAGGCCCTGATGGCGGCGGCCCGCGCTGCGGGAATCAAGCGTCTGGTGATGGTCGGCGGCGCGGGCAGCCTGGAGATCGCGCCCGGCAAACAGTTGGTCGACAGCCCGGATTTTCCCGCGGCCTACCGGGACGTCGCGCTGGCGCACCGGGAAGCCTTCGACAGGCTGCGGCAGGCGGACGACCTGCAATGGACCTTCTTCGCCCCGGCCGCGATGATCGGTCCGGGCGAAAAGACCGGCAGCTACCGCGTCGGCCGCCGGACGCTGCTCGCCGACGCCTCGGGCCGCAGCGCCATCTCGTACGCCGACTACGCCGACGCCTTCGTGACCGAACTGGAAAGCGGCGCCCACCCGCGGGAGATCATTACCGCCGCGTATTGATCCGGCGGAGGAGGCGGGAAACCTTTCTCGCCCGCGCTGAAACGCTGGCCGGGGCGCCGCCCCGGCCAGCCGGACTTACTTGGCGATGCCGCCCGGATAGCACAGCCCGCCGGTGATCTCCAGCGTCGTCGCGTTGATCGCCTCGTTCTCGACGCAGTGGCCGATCAGGCGCGCGATCTCGTTGGGATCGACGAGGCGGCCGAGGTGCACGTCGGCGAGGATGGCCTTCAGCGCGTCCTGGTTCATGCCGGTGAGCATCGGCGTGGCGGTGTAGCCCGGCGCGATGCCGACGCAGCGGACGTTGCGGATGCCGCGCATGAGGAACTCGCCGACCACGATCTTCGGCAGCAGCGCATCGGCGACCTTGGCCGACGAGTAGTTGAGCTGCCCGACCTGGCCGACCTTGTTGACCGACGAGATGGTCACCAGCAGGCCCGGCCAGCCGCCGTTGACCATCGCCTCGGCGGCGTCGCGCACGGTCAGGAAGGTGCCGGTCAGGTTGGTGTCGATGACCGGCTGCCACTTGTCCAGCCCCATCTTGCGGTTGACCTTGCCGGTCTCCTTGTCCAGCGCCAGCATGGTGCCGTCGCGGATGATGCCGGCGCACGACACGGCGATGTTGATCTGGCCGAAGGCCTCGACGGCCGCCTTGATGAACCTGGCGGTGTCCGCCTCGCTGGTCACGTTGGCCTGCACGCCGATGACCTCGCCGCCCGCCTCCTGGATGTCCTTGACCACGCGGTCGATGTTCTTCTGCACCATGTCGACGATGACGAGCTTGGCGCCGTTCCGCGCGAAGTATTTGGCGACGGCTTCGCCGATGCCGTTGCCGCCGCCGGTGATGACGGCTACGCTGCCCTTGATTTCCATGCTTTTCGACTCCTCTCGTTGGTTGCTAGCGATCGTTCGGGAACGAGGCGCTGTTCTTGTTCCAGTAAATGAAGTTGGGATGCGCCACGTCCGGCGGCACGATCTTCAGGTCGCCGACCGTCAGCGGATGCGCCACGTCGGGCCCGACGCAGCGGATGCCGACCGGGAAGATGGCCTGCACTAGCCGGCGCGCGCACGCCTCGATGTCGCTGGCCGGCACGCCGGCGAACAGCCCGGCGCCGACGATGCCGCCCTTGCCGTCGGCATTCCGGTAGGCGATGACCCAGCGTCCCTGCGCCTCTTCGGCCAGGAACTCCATGTCGTTGTAGGTAAAGCAAATCATGGTCGCTCCTTCGCCGCGCTCATTTGGGCGCCTTGAGCACGGTCACGCAGTTGGTCACCGCCGAGCCGCCGACGTTGAACACCACGCCGACGTCGGCCTTCTTGGCCGCCACGCCGATCGGCTCGCCGATCAGCTGCTTGTAGGCCAGCGCGTGCATCGATGCGCCGGTGGCGCCGACCGGGTGCCCCTTGGACTTGAGCCCGCCGGACAGGTTGACCGCCACGCGGTCGTCGCGGGTGAAGCGGCCGTCCACGTAGTCGTAGCCGGCGCGCCCGTCGCGCGACAGGCCGAGCGCCTCGGTGGACAGGATCATGTTGATGGTGAAGCAGTCGTGCACCTCGGCGAAATCGATGTCCGCGGCGCTGATGCCGGCTTCCTTGTAGGCCTTGGCCGCGGCGTCCTTGCCGGCCATCAGCTCGTGCATGTTCGGGCGCGCATTCTCCGGCAGGCGCTCGATCGAATGGCCGATGCCGGCCACCTGCACGGCGCGCTTGGCGCCGGCCACCCGCTCCGTCGGGGCGAGCACCAGCGCGGCGGCGCCGTCGGTGACCAGCGAGCAGTCGTGCAGGCGCAGCGGCGGCGCGATCATCATGTTCTTGCACTTGCCCTTGGCGTCCGGCTCGTTGAGCTTCATGATCTCCTCGACCGTGGCCGGGCCGTTCTTCACGTGCGCCAGCGGGTTCTCGGCGCCGTTGCGGTAGCACAGCGCGGCGCTGGTCCACAGCATGCGTTCGAGCTCCGCGTCGGCAATGCCGTAGTGCTTCTGGTAGCCCTTGGCGTAGGCGGCGAAGAGCATCGGGAAGGACCAGCCCTTCGATCCCTCGCTCGGCCAGTGCGAGCAGCAGGCCAGCACGTGCGTCACCTGCGGCGTGGGCAGCAGGTTCATCTTTTCCACGCCGATCACCAGCACGTTGCGGAAACGGCCGGACTCGATCGCATAGACGCCGTCGTAGAAGGCCACCGACGACGACGCGCAGGCGCATTCGCAGCGCGTCATCGGCTTGAAGCGCAGGGCCGGGTCGATCTCGGCGGCGAGCGGCGCGACGTGTTCCTGGTTGATGAACGACGCCGGCGAGCACGACCCGACGTAGATCGCGTCGATGTCGGCCGCGTCCAGCCCGGCGTCGCGGATGGCGCCGCGCCCGGCCTCGATCAGCAGGTCGTAGTAGGTGCGGGTGTCGGTGATCAGGCCGCTGGCCTTGTCCTTCTTGACGAAGGCGCCGAACTCCGTGTTGTAGGCGCCGATGATGCTTGCTTTGGACATGATGGTTTACCTCGTAGAACTCTCGGTTGAAAACTCATTGACCCTGGCGGACGCGGCGCGCGGCAAAAACCTCCCCCTGCCGCCGCCGGCACTGCGGGACGGAGCGCGTCGTCCGTCCCCCGGACCCTGCCGCGAAGCGCGCTTCCCGGCGGGGTCCGCCACGGGCACCTTCCCTGCCGGCTTACACCAGCCCGGTGAGGTAGTAGACGGCGATCACGAAGAAGACCGCCGTGGTCTTGATGCAGGTGATGGCGAAGATGTCCTTGTAGGACTGGCGGTGCGTCAGGCCCGTCACGGCCAGCAGCGTGATCACCGCGCCGTTGTGCGGCAGGGTATCCATGCCGCCGGAGGCCATCGCCGCGACGCGGTGGAAGACTTCCAGCGGAATGCCCGCCGCCTGCGCGTTCTGCACGAAGGTCTCGGCCATCGCCGCCAGGGCGATGCCCATGCCGCCGGAGGCCGAGCCGGTGATGCCGGCCAGCGCGGTGACCGTGATGGCTTCGTTGATCAGCGGATTGGGGATCGAGGACAGCGCCTGCGCCACCACCAGGAAGCCCGGCAGGGCGGCGATGATGGCGCCGAAGCCGTATTCCGAGGCGGTGTTCATGGTCGCCAGCAGGGCGCCGGCGACGGCCGACTTGGAGCCTTCGGCGAAGGTCTTGATCACCGTACGGCCGGCGAAGATGAAGACCGCGGCGATGCCGATCAGCAGCGCCCCTTCGACCGCCCACAGCGAATAGACCGACTTGATCTGCTGCACCACCGGCGCCGCCTTGCCGATCACCGCCGGCACGAAGGAATGGCTTTCCCCGTAGATCAGCGGGATGGTCTTGGTGAACACGTAGTTCATCACGCCGACCAGGATCAGCGGCAGGATGGCGATGAACGGATGCGCCAGCTTCTCATGCTCGAAGGGCGCCGGCTCGTTGACCAGGCTGGTGCCATAGCCCTCGCCGGCCGCCATGGCCCGGCGCCGGCACCATTCGAGGTAGGCGATGCCGACCACGAAGATGAAGATGGCGCCCAGCGTGCCGAGGATCGGCGCAGCGTAGATGTTGGTCTTGAAGAAGGTGGTGGGGATGATGTTCTGGATCTGCGGCGTGCCCGGCAGCGAGTCCATGGTGAAGGTGAAGGCGCCGAGCGCGATGGTGCCCGGGATCAGGCGCTTGGGAATGCCGCCCTGCTTGAACAGTTCCGCGGCGAACGGGTAGACCGCGAACACCACGACGAACAGCGAGACGCCGCCGTAGGTCAGGATGCCGCAGACGATGACGATCGAGATGATCGCCCGCGAGGAGCCGATGAACTTGATCACCGAGGCGACGATCGCCTTGGAGAAGCCCGACAGCTCGATCACCTTGCCGAAGATGGCGCCGAGCAGGAAGATCGGGAAGTAGGCCTTGACGAAGCCGACCATCTTGTCCATGAACAGCCCGGTGAACATCGGCGCGACCAGCGTGGGGTCGGTCAGCAGCACCGCGCCGAGCGCGGCGATCGGGGCGAACAGGATGACGCTGTAGCCTCGGTAGGCGACGAACATCAGGAAACACAACGACGCTAGAACGATCAGGAAACTCATGGATTGACCTCCGTGGATGATGCTGTTTTTCTAATTTCCGGGCGGCGGCGCGCCGGGCGCCCGGATTCCGGAAGAGCCGTCCGCCGGCCGGGGCCGGCGGGCGCGCCCCTCACGCCTGGTGCGCGGTGATGTCCGGCCGCAGGTTCATGGGTTCGCCGCGGAAGATCCGCGCGTCCATGAGCTTGAGGTCGGGACTGATCGCCGGGCAGAACTCCATCAGCGACAGCACGTCTTTCTGCAGATCGACTCCCGGCGCGATCTCGATCAGTTCGAGCCCGCCCTCGATCAGCCGGAACACGCAGCGTTCGGTGATGTACAGCACGGTCTGCCCGCTGCGGGCGGCGACCTCGCCGCTGAACGTGCGGTGCTCGACCTCATTGACGAACTTGACCGTCTCCCCTTCGTTGAGAATCTTCAGGGCGCCGTCCTGCACGGCCACGTCGAGCTTGCCGGCGGTGAAGGTGCCGACGAAGACCACTTTCTTGGCCGTCTGGCTGATGTTGATGAAGCCGCCGGCGCCGGCCAGGCGCGGCCCGAACTTGCTGACGTTGAGGTTGCCATAGCGGTCGGCCTGCGCCAGTCCGAGGAAGGTGGCGTCGAGGCCGCCGCCGTCGTAGAAGTCGAACTGGTACGGCTGGTCGACGATGGCCTGGGCGTTGGACGAGGCGCCGAAGCTCAGGCCGCCGGCCGGCACGCCGCCGACCACGCCGGGCTCGGCGGTCAGCGTCATCAGGTCGATGACGCCTTCCTCGGCGGCCACCGCGGAAATGCCTTCCGGCATGCCGATGCCCAGGTTGACGATGCTGTCCGGCTTCAATTCCATAGCCGCGCGCCGGGCGATGATCTTGCGCTCGGAGAGCTCCATGCGGGGAATCGACGACATCGGCACGCGGATCTTGCCGGCATAGGCCGGGTTGTACTGCTCGGCGAAGGTCTGCATGTGGTATTCGGGCTTTTCGGCGACCACCACGAAGTCGACCAGGATGCCGGGAATCTTGACCTCGCGCGGATTGAGCGAGCCGCGCTCGGCGACGCGCTCGACCTGCGCGATGACGATGCCGCCCGAATTGCGCGCCGCCGTCGCCACCGACAGCCCTTCGAGCGTCAGCGCCTCCTTCTCCATGGTCACGTTGCCGTCCGGATCGGCGGTGGTGCCGCGCACCAGGGCGACGTTGATCGGGAAGGACTTGTAGAACAGGTATTCCTGCCCGTCGATCTCCATCAGGCGGACCAGATCGTCCTGGGTGATGCCGTTGATCTTGCCGCCGCCGAAACGCGGGTCGACGAAGGTGCCGAGCCCGACGCGCGTGATGACGCCGGGCTGGTGCGCCGCGATGGCGCGGAACAGGTGGGCGATGACGCCCTGCGGCAGGTTGTAGCCCTCGATGCGGTCGCTCACGGCCAGCTTCTGCAGCTTGGGCACCAGCCCCCAGTGGCCGCCGACCACGCGCTTGACCAGCCCGTCGTGGCCGAAGTGGTTGAGGCCGCGCTCCTTGCCGTCGCCCTGCCCCGCGGCGTACACCAGCGTCAGCCCGCGCGGGGTCTCCGCCGGGGCCTCGGGGTCTTCGCCGAGAAAGCGCCGTTCGACGGCGACGGCGAGGTTTTCCGGAAAGCCGATGCCGACGAAGCCGCAGGTGGCGACCGTGTCGCCGTTGCGGATGTGCCGGACGGCCTGTGCCGCGCTGACGACCTTGCTGCGATGCTCCCGTCCCTGTTCTGAAACCATGCTTCCCTCCTGTCGTTGTAGCTGAAATCCGCCTGCCGGGTCCTGGCCCGGCGGGGTTTTGCGGTGCTACAGCACGAGGCGTGCCATGGTTTTCAACCGATTGAATTCATTTACGTTTTTGTTAAGGGAAAGGAAAAGTCGGCAGCCGGCGGCCCGGCGCCGTATCAACAATGAGACAAAGGAAAACTAAAGAAATCGTTAAGCGGTTGATTCGCCGGACAATCTCAGAACTGAGACACGTCTCGTTCCTGAGACAGCAGGCCGTGCGCCTTCAGCTTGCGATAGAGCGTGGCGCGCGCCAGGCCGAGGATGTTGGCCGCCTCGTCGACCTTGCCGTGCGCCACGGACAGCGCGTTGGAGAGGAACTCGCGCTCGAACTCCTCGACCGCCTGCGCGTAGGAACGCACGCTGCCCGCCGTCGCCGCCGCGAGGCCCGGCCTGGCGCCGCCCGCCTCCTTGGGCAGGATGCCTTCCAGGTCCTCGGCCGACAGCCAGCTCTTGTCCGAGAGCATCGCCGCCTTCTCCAGCACGTTGCGCAGCTCCCGGATGTTGCCCGGCCAGCGGCACTGGCACAGGCGTTCGATCGCGTCGGGCGCCAGCTCCAGGTGCGCCATCCCGGTGCGCTGCTCGATCTGCTCCAGGATGTTCTCGCACAGCGCGCCCATGTCGGCGGTGCGCTCGCGCAGGGGCGGCACGTGCAGGGCCAGCACGTTGAGGCGGTAATACAGGTCGGCGCGGAACAGCCCCTGCTCCACCTTCTTGAACAGGTCGACGCTGGTCGCGGCGATCACCCGCACGTCCACGCTCTTCACCTGGTCCGAGCCGACCGGCTCGAACTCCTGCTCCTGCAGCACGCGCAGCAGCTTGGACTGGAGCTGCAGCGGCATGTCGCCGATCTCGTCGAGGAACAGCGTGCCGCCGTCGGCCACCTCGAACTTGCCCTTGCGGCCGCGCTTGTCGGCGCCCGTGTAGGCGCCGGCCACGGCGCCGAAGAACTCGGTCTCCAGCAGCGCCTCCGGAATGGCCGCGACGTTGACCCCGACGAACGGCTTTTCCGCGCGCGCCGAGGAGGCATGGATGGCGTGCGCCAGCAGTTCCTTGCCCGTCCCGGTTTCGCCCAGCAGCAGGACCGTGGCGTCGAGCTGCGCCGCGCGGCGCGCCTGGCGCTTCACTTCCATGCACACCGGGCTGGAACCGATGAAGTTGGAGAAGGTGTATTTGGCGCGCCGTTCTTCCGCCAGGCGCTTCTTGGTCACCGCCAGTTCCTGCTGGATGGCCTCCAGCCGGGCGAACAGCGGCTTGAGCGATTGCACCTGGTCGAACAGCGCGAAGCCGACCGCGCCGATGATCGTGCCGTGCTCGTCCTTGAGCGGCACGCGCGTGACCACGAAGGTCTTGCCGTTGGTCTCCATGATGTCGAGCAAGATCGGCTGCCCGGTGGTCACCACCTTGCGCATCAGGCTGCTCGGGATGACCTCCTCGATCTCCCGGCCGATGGCGTCGGCCGCCGACTTCGCCCCCAGGGTGGTTGCGTAGCGTTCGTTGATCCACACGATGCGCGCGCTGCGGTCGACGATCACCGTGCCTTCGCAGAGGGTTTCCAGGCTCTCGAACAGCGACGGCATCGCCAGACGGCGAATCCGCTCGTAGTCGTGAAGCATTTCGGCTGATACGGTGTCGGGCATCTCGGGCACTCCAGGTTTCGGCGGCGCGCGCCTGAAACGGTCCATCGACGGGACGGCGGAACCGCGCACCGCGATTCCGAACCGGCGTTTCAAAAAAATACCACAGATAGGCTAATTAACCACGGAGTACACCACGGGCGCGGAGAAAAACGGCGGACGGAGTCCGCGCCGCGCAATCGGACGCGGGCAATGTCCCCGGCCGCCGCCGGTCTATCATGGCGTTTCCGCCGCTCCGGCTCCGTTCCGCCCGCCACGCCATGAAACCGATGCATTCCAGCCAGCCGCCACGCGCCCGGTCGTTCCTCTCCTGGTTGATCCTGGGCGGGGCGCTGCTGCTCCTGCTCAATCACTTCCTGCCGCGCATCGAGGCCTGGTTCGCGCCGGTCAACGCGGCGCCGCGCACGGTCACGGCGCGCGGCGACCTGGCGGCGGACGAAAAGGCAACCATCGAACTGTTCGAAAAGGCCAGGGACTCCGTGGTGTTCATCACCACCCGGGCGCAGGTGCGCGATTTCTGGACGCGCAACGTGTTCACCGTGCCGCGCGGCACCGGCTCGGGATTCATCTGGGACGACGCCGGCCACGTCATCACCAACTTCCACGTCATCGAGGACGCCAGCGAAGCCGTCGTGCGCCTGGCCGACGGACGCGACTACCGGGCCGCCCTGGTCGGCGCCAGCCCGACGCACGACATCGCGGTGCTGCGCATCGGCGTCGGCTTCAAGCGGCCGCCGCCGGTGCCGCTGGGCACCAGCCACGACCTGCGCGTCGGGCAGAAGGTGTTCGCCATCGGCAACCCGTTCGGCCTGGACTGGACGCTGACCAGCGGCATCGTCTCGGCGCTCGACCGCTCGCTCGGCGGCGAAGGCGGGCGCAGCGTCGAGCACCTGATCCAGACCGACGCGGCCATCAACCCCGGCAATTCCGGCGGCCCGCTGCTCGATTCGGCCGGCCGCCTGATCGGCATCAACACCGCCATCTTCAGCCCGAGCGGCGCGTCCGCCGGCATCGGCTTCGCCGTGCCGGTGGACACGGTGGCGCGGGTCGTGCCGAAGCTGATCGCCCAGGGCAAGTACGTGCGGCCGGCGCTCGGCGTCCAGGTCAACGCGGAGCTGAACGAACGCCTGGTGCGCGCGTTCGGCACGCCGGGCGTCTACGTCCTCAAGGTCAGTCCGGGTTCGCCGGCCGCCTCCGCCGGCCTGCAGGGGGCGCAGCTCACCCGCGACGGCCGCGTGCTGCCCGGCGACGTCATCACGGCGGTCGACGGCAAGCCGGTCGAGAGCGTGGGGCGCTATCTGGCGCGCCTCGACGATTACGAGGTCGGCGACACCGTCACCCTGACGGTCCGGCGCGGGGAACGGCAGCTCGATCTGAAAATCACGCTGCAGCCCGACGCCTGACGGCCGGCCATGCCGAACGCGCTTGCACGGCACGCGAGGTGACGGTTACAATGGTCAGGCCACTTGACCGTATTGGCGCAAAGAGCGCCGATCCGGCCATCCGGCGCGGATCGTTCCAATCACCATAATTCATAGACAAAGGAGGCATCCCACATGTTGAAGAGATTCTTTTTCGCCGTAACGCTCTGTTCCCTGCTCGGCCTCGCGCCCGCCGCGTTCGCCAAGGACGAAGGCGCCGCCGTGGCCAAGGCGGCGGAGCAACTGCGGGTGCTGATGGTCGAGCCCGACAAGGCCAAGCTGGAGGCGCTGGTCGCCAAGGAGCTGAGCTACGGGCATTCGGGCGGCAAGATCGACACCAAGGCGAGCTTCATCGACGATCTGCTGACCGGCGTCTCCGACTTCCTGTCGATCGACATCGCCGACCAGAGCGTCGTCGTGGTCGGCGACACCGCCCTGATCCGCCACACGCTGACCGGCGACACGCACGACAAGGGCAAGGACCCCGGCAAGGTCAACCTGAAGATCCTGCAGGTCTGGAAGAAGGTGGGCGGCCAGTGGAAGCTGCTGGCCCGCCAGGCCGTGCGCGCCCCGCAATAAGCCGCGCCTCCGCCGGCGGCCCGCCGCGGCCGCCGGCCCGTTTCTCCTCCGAGTCCGCCGGAATCAGCGGGCGCCCGCGATGCGGCGCAGCGTATCCATTTCCTCAAGCAGGTCGGCGACCAGCGCCGCCAGTTCCGGCACGGCGTCGAAATCGCGTTCGAGGTCGTGCATGCGCCGGGCGCGCCGCAGGCAGGTTTCGGAAAAGCGCCAGATCCCGGCCACGCTTTCGGCCTGCGGGAACAGGCCTTCGTCGAGATGGCTCACCAGCCATTCGGGTTCGACCCGGCAGGCCGACGCCATCTGTTCGAGTGTCAGCCAGCTCTCTTCCATCAGGGTACCGATCAGGACATCGTCGTCGCGCATGGTTCAGCTCCGTGACGAACGGCGCGGATCGAAAGCCAGTTCCCGCGCCATGGTGGCGTAGAGTTCGCGCGCCTTCTCGGTATCCGCCGGCGGCAGCACGATCTGCAGGACCAGGATCGCGTCGCCGGGCGGACTGCCGGGAATGCCCTTGCCGCGCAGGCGCAGCGTGCCGCCGCTCTGCGCGCCGGCCGGCACGCGCACCTTGAGCGCGCCGCCGGGCAGTTCCACCGGGACCACGGCGCCCAGCGCCGCTTCCCAAGGCGCCACCGGCAGGTCGACGCGCAGGTCGCGCCCGTCGACGCGGAAGTGCGCGTGCGGCTGGAAATGCACTTCCAGCATCAGGTCGCCGGCGGGGCCGTCGCCGTAGCCCGGCGCGCCCTGCCCGGCCAGGCGGATAACCTGCCCCTCGCGCACGCCGACCGGAATCCTGACGTTGAGCGTGCGCGTCTCGGTGCTCACCCGGCCTTCGGCGTCGACTTTCGGCACGCGCAGGGAAAGCTGGCGGGTGGCGCCATGGAAGGCGTCCTCGACCTCCAGCAGTACCTTGGCGTGATGGTCCTCGCCGCGCGCGTGGAACCCGCCCGCCGGGCGGTGGGCGCGGAAGCCCCCGCCCGCGCCGGGCGCGCCCATGCGGCCGAACAGTTCGGCGAAGAAATCGCTGAAGTCGGCCGCGTCGCCCGGCGAAAAGCCGCCGCGCGTGGAGAACTCGAAACCGGCGTCCCAGTCGGGCGGCGGCCGGAAATCCTCGCCCGGCCGGTGGCCGCTGCCGAGCTGGTCGTAGGCCGCGCGCCGCTCGGGGTCCGAGAGCACCGCGTGGGCCTCGTTGATTTCCTTCATGCGCCGCTCGGCGTCCGCTTCCTTGGAAACGTCCGGGTGATATTTGCGCGCCAGCTTGCGGAAGGCTTTCTTGATCTCGTCGGCCGTCGCCTCGCGCGCCACGCCGAGCGTCTGGTAATAATCCTTGAATTCCATGCAGGCTCCATTCCCGCGGCCCCTGGTACCGCCGCGTCCATTTCAAAATGGCACCGGCCCGGCCGGAATTCAAGGCTTCGGCGGCTGCGGCGGCCCGGCCGGCGCGGGCACGGCGCCGTCCCAGTTCTCCAGGAACAGCTCGCGCTTCATCCGGTCGAGGTAGGTCAACAGGCCAGTGCTGATGACGATCGGGCGGAAGGCGTCGCCGAGCTGCCGGCGCAGTTCCGAGGCCGACCGGCTGCTGGTCAACACGTCGTCGCGCACCGAGAACAGGCCGGTGTCGTTGAGCACCGACTGGCCGCGCCGCGACAGCAGGTAATCCATCCAGATGCGGGCCTCTTCCGGGTGCGGCGCCTGCCGGTTGATGAAGGCGATGCGGCTGAGGATCAGCGTGTAGTCGCCGGGCAGGACGATGCCGATGTTCGGATTTTCCGTGGCCCGCACCAGCGCGTACGAGCCGAGCACGTTGTAGCCGATGGTGGCCTCGCCCCGGGCGATGTGGTCGAGGATTTCCGCCGTGGTCGGTTCGAGCAGCATGCCCGCGCGGGCGGACGAACGGATGAAGTCCCAGAAGGCCATCGGGTTCGCCTCCATGTCCTGCGTATGCAGCAGGTAGCCCAGGCCGGATTCGCGCGGGTCGTAGGTGGCCACCAGGCGGCGCGGCCCGGACGGATGCGCCTTGACGAAGCGGATCAGCTCGGCGTGCGTGCGCGGCACGTCCGCGGCGCGGATCAGCCGCTTGTTGTAGGCGATGACGATCGGCTCGAAGGTGGTGCCGAAGGCCTCGCCCTTCCAGATCGCCCACGCCGGCAGCGCGTCCGCCTCGGCCGGCTTGTACGGCGCGGCGTAGCCGTCGTTCACCAGCTTGAACTGCAGGTTCATCGCCGAGCTCCACAGCACGTCGGCCTGGATGTTGCTGCCGTATTCGTCGAGGAAGCGCTGGTGCATCTCGCTCGAACCCAGGTCGTGATAGACGACCTTGATCGACGGATGCAGGCTTTCGAAATCCTTGATCAGCGGCCCGACCACCTGCCGGTCGGTCGCCGCGTAGAGCACGACCGAGCCGGCGTGGACGGCCGCCGCGACGAGCAGGCCGGCGAGGCCCGGCAGCAGGCGCAAATAGCTCAAGAGCGCTCCTCCGTATGTTGGTTTTACCGCGCGCTGGAGATTAGACCCCTGTTCCTGCCGGTTCGCCACGCTGAACAGCAACCGCAGGCTCGCCCCGGCGCGCACGAGGCATTCTGTCACTTCCTCGTAACGTAAAGCCAACAATCGGCACGTACCATGGAGCCGCAAAGGCGTTGCCTCGCGGCGTGATGCCGGGTGTGCCGCCTTCAGCGCCCCAATTTTTCAGATCCGGAAGCAGGCATGAGCGACCAAGACGAGCGAACGAATGCCGGAAACCCATCCGGCACCAGACACCGCGAACGGATGTACAGGGAACTTCTCGATTCGTTCGATGAAGAGCTGGAAATGGAATTCGACGACGAGCGCCTGAGCACGCTCATCGCCGAAATCGGCGAATCGTCCGAATCCGACAAGATACGCACTGAACTGAAGCGCGGGCTCTACTTCAGGGAACTGTTCCGCCTGCAGGGCGAACTGGTGAAGCTGCAGGACTGGGTCGTCCACAAGAAACTGAAGGTCGTCGTGCTCTTCGAGGGGCGCGACGCCGCCGGGAAAGGGGGCGTCATCAAGCGCATCACCCAGCGCCTCAATCCCCGGGTCTGCCGCGTGGCCGCGCTCACCGCGCCGAACGAGCGGGAGCGGACGCAGTGGTATTTCCAGCGCTACGTCGCCCACCTGCCCGCCGGCGGGGAAATGGTCCTGTTCGACCGCAGCTGGTACAACCGGGCCGGCGTCGAGAAGGTGATGGGGTTCTGCACCGACGAGGAATACGAAGAGTTTTTCCGCACCGTGCCGGAATTCGAAAAGATGCTGATCCGCTCCGGAATCATCCTCATCAAGTACTGGTTCTCGATCTCCGACAACGAGCAGCACCTCCGCTTCACCATGCGCATCCACGACCCGCTCAAGCAGTGGAAGCTGAGCCCGATGGACATGGAGTCGCGCCGGCGCTGGGAGCAATACACCAAGGCCAAGGAAACGATGCTGGAGCGCACGCACGTTCCCGAAGCGCCGTGGTGGATCGTCGAGGCCAACGACAAGAAACGCGCGCGCCTGAACTGCATCCACCACCTGCTCGGCCAGGTGCCCTACGCGGAATACGAGCGCGAACCGGTCGCCCTGCCGGACCGCGTGCACAACCCCGACTACCTGCGCCACCCGGTGCCGCCCGACATGTACGTGCCCGGCGTCTACTGACCGGGGACAGCCGGGTAACACGCATGTAACCAGGGGTATTTAGCATGCGGGTTCCTTCCTGCCGGATCGCTCTGCATGGGTATTCTCGAACCCCTCGTCGACGTCGTCGGACGCCTGTCCTTTCGCGCCAAGCTGCGCATCACCGCCCTGGTCTTCGGGCTGCCCCTGCTGGTGGCCGCCGGGGTGCTGCTCGCCGAACTCAATGCCCGCGTCTCGGCGCTCCGCGAGGAGCGGACCGCCCTGGCCGTACAGGTGCCGGTGAATGCCCTCGCCGCCGAGCTCCATCAGTTGCAGGCGGCCCGGCAGGCCATGCAGGAAGGCGCGGCCGGGCTGGACGAATTCGCCGCCGCCAGACTCGCGGCGGCCCGCGCCGCGATGCGGACGCTGCGCGCGGAATTCGCCGAACGCGGCATCCGCATGGCGAACCGCCCCGGCACCGAGCCGCTGCTCGGGCAATGGGACGCGCTCGCAAAGCGCGTCGGCGAGGGCGACCTCGGTGAAACCATTGCCGGACTGCGTAGCGATCTCGACCGGCTGAACGAGGAAACCGGCCTGCTGATCGACGGCGATGCGTCGACCAGCCGGCTGCTCGACGTGATGACCGGGCATTACGCCGCGCTGGTGCGCACCACCGGGACGGCGGCGACGCTGGGCAGCGTCACCCTGGCCAAGCACAGCCTGCGCGGCAGCCGCCGCAGCGAACTGACGATGCAGCGCGGCAATTTCAACGCCCTCGTGCAGTGGAGCATGGAGGCGCTGCAGAAAGTCGCCCAGGAGAAGCCGCGGCTGGCCGCCGGGCTGGAGGACGCCGGCGGCCGGCTGAACACCGCCTATCTGGCGATCCAGGAAGCGCTGACCACCAAGATGCTGGACACCTCCGACTTCGACATGGAGCCGGCCGCCTTCCTGGCGCTGACCCAGACGGCATTCGCCGAGACCGTGGCGATCGGCGACGCCATCGCCCGGGCCACCGGGGTCCTGCTGGACGACCGGCTCGCCACGCTGAGCATGGAGCGCAATGTCGTGATCCTGGCGATACTGGTCGTGCTGGCGCTGGTCGTGACCGGTTTCGTCGCCGCCTACATCTCCATCATGCGCGCGGTCAACGGCCTCTCCGACGCCGTCAACACGATGGCCTCCGGCGACCTGGACGCGCGGGTCGACGTCACCACGCGCGACGAACTCGGTGACGTCGGCCTGCAGTTCAACGAGATGGCCCGCAGCCTCGCCGAACGGACGGCGCAGCTGCGCGAGAAGAGCAACGACATCCACACGCTGCTGCTGCACATGCCGCAAGGCGTGCTGACCATCGTCGAGGGCGGCGTGATCCATCCGGAGTATTCCGCCCACCTCGAAAACATCTTCGAAACGGACGAGGTGGCCGGCAGGTGTGCGCTGGACTTCCTGTTCGGCCGGAGCCGCATCGGGGCCGACGGCCGCGCCCGGATCGAGGCCACGCTGTCCGCCTGCCTCGGCGAGGACCGCCTGAACTTCGATTGCAACGCCCATCTGCTGGTCAACGAAGTCGCCGGCGCGATGGCCGACGGGCGCGTGAAGATCCTCGAATTCGGCTGGTCGCCGATCTGCGACGAGCACGGCGTGGTCGAGAAGATCATGGTTTGCGTGCGCGACGTGACCGAACTGCGCCAGCTCGAAGCCGAGGCGCGGCAGCAGCGGCGCGAGCTGGAGATGATCGGCCAGATCCTCGGCGTCCAGCAGGAGAAGTTCAACGACTTCATCGAGAATTCGCGCCGGTTCGCCATGGAGAACGAAAAGCTGCTGCGCGAGGCCGGCGACGCGCCTCCCGAACGGGTGGCGCAGTTGTTCCGCAACATGCACACGATCAAGGGCAACGCCCGGACCTACGGGCTGCTGCACCTGACCAACGTGGCGCACGAGGCCGAGCAGGCGTACGACGAGCTGCGCCGGAACGGCGGCCAGTCCTTCGACCGGGAGCGGCTGCTCGGACAGCTGCAGGCGGTGACGGACAGCCTCGGGCACTACGCCGCGCTCAACGAGGAGAAGCTCGGGCGCAAGGGACCGGGCCGGCGGGCCAGCGCCGAGAAGTACTACATGGTGCCGCGCGCCGAGATCGAACAGCTCCGGGCCGAGCTCGACGCCGTCGATCCGCGCGCGGCGCAGCGCGACGCGCTGGCGGCCGCGCTGGGCCGCGCGCGCGCCCGCCTGCACCTGATCGGCACCGAAACGCTGCGCGACATCCTCGCCGGGGTGTTCTCCTCGCTCCCCTCGCTGGCCAGGGAACTGGGCAAGGAAGCGCCGCGGCTGGCGGTCGACGACGGCGGCGTGCATATCCGCACGCCCGCGACCGATCTGCTGCGCAACGTGTTCATGCATCTCTACCGCAACTCGATGGATCACGGCATCGAAACGGCGGCGGAGCGCGTGGGCGCGGGCAAGCCGCCCGCCGGCGAAATCCGGCTGGATGCCGCCCTGGCGGGCGAGCGCCTCGTGCTGCGCCTGAGGGACGACGGAAAAGGCCTGGCGCTGGGCCATATCCGGCGCCAGGCGGCGGCCAAGGGCTTGCTCGCCGAGGCTTCCGCCGGTTCGGACGAAGACGCGGCGAAGCTGATCTTCGCCGCCGGCTTCTCGACGGCCAAGGCGGTGACCGAGGTCTCCGGGCGCGGCGTCGGGATGGACGCCGTGCGCGACTTCGTCGTCCGCGAAGGCGGCGACATCCGGCTGCGCTTCACCGATGACCGGGCCGGCGCCGACTACCGCGCCTTCGAAACGATAATCACCCTGCCGGCCAGGCTGGCGACGCGCCCCGCCGTGCCGGCCGCCGGCCAACCACCCGCGAATTCCGGCGCCGGCGCGGCAGGCGAATCGCCGGGCATCGTCGATTCGCTCCTGTCCCTGGGCGGGAAACTGGCGCATGCCTCATGACCATGACCATCGAATTGCTGGTCGCCGCGACCGTCCTCTGGCTCGCCACCTGCCTCGCCGGCTTCCGCTGGGCCGCCCGCATCGCCGGCAGGAAGAAGGCGCGGCTGGCAACGGATCACGGGGAGCGCGTGAAAGAGGCCGACGCGCGTGCTCTCGGCCTGGAACGCGACCTCGCCGCGCTGCGCCGGGAGCTGGCTGACGGGACCGACACGCTGCGCGCGTTGCAGGAGGAGCACGAACACGTGCTCGCGGCAAGCGCCGCCCGGCAGGCGGATCTGGCCGGAGAACTCGACGCGGCGCGGGCCGAACTGGCATTCGTCCAGGCCGGACGCGCGGCGCTGAAAGCGGCGCTGCTGGGGCCGGTCGAACGGCTTGCCGGGGAGATCAACCAGCTGCGCCATCTGGCGCTGACCTTCGAGCACTGGCACGGCGAGATGAACTCGCTGATGGAGCAGAACCGCGAGATGCACCGGGAGAATGCCGAGTTCTCCGCGATCGTCAAGAACATCGTCATCCTGTCGCTGAACGCGGCGATCGAGGCCGCGCGGGCCGGCGAGTCCGGCCGCGGGTTCGGCGTGGTGGCCGACGAGGTCAGGAATCTCGCGGCGCGCTCCGAGGCGCTGTCCAAGGATTTCAGCAAGAGCCTGCACAAGAACGACCTGACGACGACGGCCACCTTCCAGGAAATCCAGACCGACGGGAAAATGATCATCTCCGCCATCAGCGGCATCGATTCGCTGATCGGCCAGCTACGGGGCCGGATCGCGGAGGAACCGGCGTGATCAGCGAACGCGCCCGGCGCAGCGTCAGCCAGCTGTTCGTCAATGCCGCGCGGACCAATCTGGCCATGACGCCGGACGATGCCGTCGAGATCGTGGCGCTGCCGGATTCGCGCCTGATCGAGCCGCCGGAAGAAGCGCTGGTCCTGCTGACGGTCGCGTCGTACCTGTTCCGCCTGCTGACGATCTTCCATGTCGCCCCCAAGGGCCCGGCGGCGGCCTATTTCGATCGCCCGGAAAGCGGGCGCCCGTTCGCCGACGTCTTCGGCGAGATCGGCAACATGTGCTGCGGCGCGATGAACCGCGAACTCGGCCGGCATTTCCCGCACACCGGGATGTCCACCCCGTACGTGCTCGCCAGCGGCTGCCTGCCCTTCCTCGCCGAACTGAAACCGGGCCACCTGGCGCAGCACCGCGTCGAAATCAACGGCACGGTGATGATGCACGCGACCCTGTGCCTCTGCGCCTGGGGCGACGTTGATTTCCAGGTCGATGCCGCGGCGGCCGAGGAGCGCGGCGGCGAACTGGAGCTTTTTTAACCTGATCAAGCGAGGAAAACCGGATGGCAAAAATACTGGTAGTCGATGATTCGAGCACCGTCCGCGACGAAGTCGCCGGCTTCCTGAACGGCCGGGGACTCGACGTCGCCACGGCGGTCGACGGCCGGGACGGCTTGGCCAAGCTGCAGGGCAACCCCGGCATCCGCCTCATCCTGAGCGACGTCAACATGCCGAACATGGACGGCCTGACCATGGTCGAGAAAATCCGCAGCGAACTCGGCAACACGACGGTCAACATCATCATGCTGACCACGGAAAGCAGCCCGAGCATGAAGGAGCGCGGCAAGGCCGCCGGCATCAAGGGCTGGATCGTCAAACCGTTCAACGGCCCCGCCGTGCTCGAAACGCTGAAGAAGCTGGCGGCCTGAGCGACGACGGACCGCCTGTCATCCGGACGAAACTTCCCGGTCCGGAGCCGATGCCGCGCATGCGCTTTCCGCATTCGTCGCCGGACATCTCTACACGGCATCCCGATTTGCTATTCTTCCACTCATCCGATTGCGCGGCCGGCGCCGACGGCGCCGGCCGGAAACCACGCCCATGCGCCTCCTGCTGATCGAAGACCACGCCGACCTGGCCGTCTGGGTCGCCAAGACCCTGCGGCACTCGGGCTTCGTCGTCGACGTGATCGCGCGCGGCGACCACGCCGCCACGGCGCTGTGCACGCAGACCTACGATCTGGTGATCCTCGACCTGTCGCTGCCGGGCATGGACGGGCTGGAAATCCTGCGCCGCGTGCGCAGCCAGGAACGCACGGTGCATCTGCCGGTGCTGATCCTGACCGCCCGCGGCGCGCCCGAGGACCGGGTGAAGGGGCTCAACCTCGGCGCCGACGACTACCTGCCGAAACCCTTCGAGGTGGCGGAACTCGAAGCGCGCATCAAGGCCCTGCTGCGCCGCAGCAACAAGCTGGCGCCGGTGGTCCAGGTCGGCGGGCTGGCCTTCGACATCACCAACCGGGTCGCCGCGGTGCACGACCGGCCGCTGTCGCTGACGCAGCGCGAGCTGGCCGTGCTGGAAGCGCTGCTGAGCCGCCAGGGCAAGCCCGTCTCGCGCGAGGCGTTGTTCGCCAAGGTGTTCGGCATCGACGACGACGTGAACCCGGAGGCGATCGAGCTCTACGTGCACCGCCTGCGCCGCAAGCTGGAGGGTTCGGGCGCGGCGATCACCACCATGCGCGGGCTGGGGTACGTCCTGTCCGCACAATCCGGCGGTGTGGGGTAGGCCGCCGGCCGCGTCCGTCAGCCTCCACCGGCGCCTGGTCGGGTGGATGCTCCCGTCGCTCGCGCTGATCCTGCTGATGACCGCCGTGTGGTCGTACCGCAACGCCATGGGCGCGGCCAACCATGCCTACGACCGCTCGCTGACCACGGCCATCCGGGCCATCGCCGAGAACATCCACGTCTCGGACGGCCGCATCCTGGCCGACATCCCCTACTCGGCGATGGACCTCATCGACGAGGGTGTCCAGGAGCGCATCTACTACGCCATCCTCGGCCCGGACGGCGTCACGCTGACCGGCTACGAGGACCTCATGCTGCCGGAGGGGCTCGACCCGGAGCGCGGCGTCCCGCTGATGGTCGACGCGCATTTCCGCGAACACGACGTGCGCATGGGCATCCTGGAGAAGCGGCTGTACGCGCCGGAGCTGCCCGGCGGCGACACGGTGACCATCCTCTTCGCCGAAACCACCGAAGCCCGCACCCAGCTGGCGCTGCGCCTGTTCCTGGACAGCCTGATGTGGCAGATCCTGCTGGTCGCGGTGGTCGTGGTCATCCTGGTCTTCGCGCTCTCCCGCACCTTCCACCCGCTGCTCGCGCTGCGCGAATCGATCCGCCAGCGGGGCACCGAGGACCTCACGCCGGTGCCGGTCAACGAGGTGCCGACCGAGGTCCGGCCGCTGATCGACGCGATCAACAGCCACATGTCGCGGCTGGCCCAGATGCTGCAGACCCGGCGGCGATTCCTGGCCGACGCGGCGCACCAGATACGCACGCCGCTGGCGGTGCTCGGCACGCAGGCGGAATACGGCGGCCGCCAGAGCGATCCGGAGGAGATGCGGCGCACCTTCGCGAGCATGCTCGACAGCATCCGCGGCACGCGGCACATGGCCAACCAGATGCTCATCCTGGCCCGCGCCGAGCAGGCCAGCGACCCGCTCCAGGAGCGCGCCGCGCTGGACATCGCCGAACTCGCCCGCGACGTGGCCGGCGACTTCGCGGCGCTGGCGCTGGAGAAGCGCATCGAGCTCGCCTTCGAGGCGCCCGGCGCGCCGCTGCGCCTGAACGGCAACGCGACGATGCTGCGGGAGATGATCTCCAACGTGGTCGACAACGCCCTGCGCTACACGCCGGCCGGCGGCCACGTGACGCTGTCCGCGACCCGCCTGCGTACCCGCGCGGTGCTGCGCGTCACCGACGACGGGCCGGGCATCCCGGTCGCCGAGCGCGACAAGGTGTTCCAGCGCTTCTACCGCATCCTCGGCAGCGGCGACTCCGAAGGCAGCGGCCTCGGCCTGTGCATCGTGCAGGAGATCGGCAAGACCCACGGCGGCACCGTGCACCTCGGCGACGGCCCCGGCGGCCGCGGGCTCAGCGTCGAAATCATCCTGCCGATCGAGGATCTGTGGCTGGAATACACGCGGCGCGCCAATCGCACGTCGGATTGAAAGCTTGGTGAAAGCTTCCTTCTATCTAATAGCCTGACCCGGCGCCTCACGGCCGGGTCCGCGCCGGGAATCCGCCGCCGTTCGGCGGTCCGGCCACGAGGGTCCGGCCGCGCCATCGGCGGCCTTTTGGAGAACAACGGAGGAACGAATGAACAGAATCAAGCTAGCGGGGATCGCCCTGTTGTTGACGGCGGCGTTTTCGACCGGAGCGTATGCGCAGCAAGGCTGGGCGCCCGATTCGACGATCGAGATCGTCGCTCCGGCGGGACCGGGCGGCGGCTGGGATCTGACCTCGCGCGCGGTGCAGCGCGCGATGACCGAAGGCAAGCTGGTCAAGAAGAACGTGATCGTCTCGAACAAGCCGGGCGGCGGCGGCGCCACGGGCTGGACCTACCTGAAGGGCAAGGCGGGCAACGGCAACTTCATGGCGGCCAACTCCTCGCTGGTCCTGCTCAACAACCTGCTGGGCAGCAGCCCGCTGACCTACAAGGACTTCACCCCGCTGGCCATGCTGATGACCGAATGGATCGGCGTCGCGGTCAAGGCCGACTCGCCGTACAAGACCGGCAAGGAACTGCTCGAAGCCCTGAAGAAGGACCCCGGCTCGATGACCATCGGCGTCGGCCCGTCGCTCGGCAACAACGACCACCTCTCCTTCATCCAGATCGCGCGCAAGGCCGGCGTCGACACCAGCAAGCTGAAGTGGGTGGTGTATGAGGGCGCGGGCGGCGACATCCTGATGAACCTGCTCGGCGGGCACATCGGCCTGACCACCTGCGGCGTCGCGGAAATGCTGCCGCAGCACAAGGCCGGCAAGATCCGCATCCTCGGCCTCACCGCCGACAAGCGCGTCGAGGTGGCGCCCGACGTGCCGACCTGGAAGGAACAGGGCATCGACATCGTCTTCCCGCACTGGCGCGGCATCATGCTGCCGCCGGGAATGACGCCGGAGCAGATCGCCTACTGGGACAAGGTCATGTCCGAAGTCACCAAGTCGGCCGGCTTCAAGAAGACGATCGAAAGCCTGAACGGCCAGGTCTATTACAAGAACTCCGCCGAATTCACCAAGTTCCTCGAGGAACAGACGGCCGCGCTCGCGCCGCTGATCGAAGAACTCGGCCTGAAGAAGAAGTAGGCATCGCAGCAGGCGCCATCGTGGCGGCGGACCGGCGCGTCCGCCGCCGCGCGGCAACGGCGCGGGGCCCGGTTCGCGGGCCGCCGTCGCCGGACCGCGGCCCCGGCCGTACCCGTATCGCATCAAAATCCTGAGAGGGAGGATTTTCCGTGGCACTGACCAAAAACAAAGTGACCGGACTGGTGGCCCTGATCGTCGGCGTGATTTATTTCTTCTCCACGATGAGCCTGCCGGCGGACCTGGCGCAGACCGACCCGGTCGGACCGCGCGCCTTTCCGTACATCATCGGCGTCTGCCTGATCCTCGTTGGCCTGCTGCTGGTGTTCAAGAAGGAGCAGTTGACCGAGAAGAACCGCGCGGTCGTCTTCGTCTGGGCCACCGACAAGGAGACGATCCTCAAGATCGCCTACACCTGCGTCGCCGGGCTCATCTTCGGCGTGATCCTGGAACCGGTCGGCTACCTGATCTCGACCGCCCTGTTCATGACCGCCATGATGTTCATCACCTACGGCAAGGGCCGGGCCATTTTCAACGTGGTGATCGGGCTGGTGTTCGCCATCACCACCTACGTGGCGTTTTTCGAACTGCTCGAAGTCAGCCTGCCGCGCGGCATTCTGGCGTTCTAGGAGGATCTGGCGTGGAAGGCATACTTTCGAACCTGCTTCTGGGCTTCCAGAACGCGATGACCCTGGACAACCTGCTGTGGGTCACCATCGGCAGCTTTCTCGGCACCCTGGTCGGCATGCTGCCGGGCGTCGGCCCGGCCACCGGCATCGCCATCCTGATCCCCGTTTCCTACGGCATGGACCCGACCACCGCGCTGATCACCATGTGCGCGATCTACTACGGCGCCATGTTCGGCGGCTCGATCGCCTCGATCATGATCAACACGCCGGGCGACGCCTCGTCGATCGTCACCTGCTGGGACGGCTTCCGCATGGCGCAGCAGGGCCGGGCGGGGGCGGCGCTGGCCACCTCGGCGATCGCCTCGTTCATCGGCGGCATGATCGCCTGCGTGATGGTCGTCCTGCTGGCGCAGGCGGCGGCCAGCCTGGCGCTCAAGTTCGGCCCGGCCGAGATGTTCGCGCTGATCCTCTTCGCCATGACCGCCGCGGTCACGCTGGCCGAGGGCAAGCTGCTGCGCGGCGCCGTGTCGCTGCTCATCGGCCTGATCATCGCCACCATCGGCATCGACAGCCAGACCGGCGTCTTCCGCTACACCATGGGGCTGGAAGTGCTGCAGGACGGCGTCGATTTCCTGGTGTGCATCATCGGCGCCTACGCCATCTCCGAGGTGTTCAACGGCTACTTCGACCTGAACACGGTCTATGAGATCGACGCCAAGAAGATCGGCCGGGTGATGATCACCAAGGAGGACTGGAAGAAGATCTGGCTGCCGATCGTGCGCAGCACGCCGGTAGCCTTCTTCCTCGGCTGCCTGCCGGGCGTCGGCGGCTCGATGACCTCGCTGATCGCCTACACCACCGAGCGGCAGCTGGCCAAGAACCCGGAGAATTTCGGCCGGGGCGACATCGTCGGCGTGGCGGCGCCGGAAGCGGCGAACAACGCTTCCTCGACGGCGTCGATCATTCCGCTGCTGGCCATCGGCATCCCCAGCTCCGGCACCACCGCGGTGATGCTCGGCGCGCTGATGATGCTCGGCGTGCAGCCCGGCCCGATGCTCTTCGAAATGCGGCCGGAGATCGCCTGGGGCGTCATCGCCTCGATGTTCATCGGCAACATCGTGCTGGTCTTCATGAACATGCCGATGGTGCCGTACATCGCCAAGCTGCTGGCGCTGCCGCAGAAGCTGCTGATCCCGATCATCATCAGCCTGGCCTTCATGGGCACCTACATGATGAACTACAGCGCCTTCGACTTCTTCCTGCTGATCATGTTCGGCATCCTCGGCTTCTGCATGCAGAAGCTGGACATTCCGATCCCGCCGATGGTGCTGGCGCTGATCCTCGGCGACAACATGGAGACCTATTTCCGCCAGGCGATGGTCGCCAAGTCGGGCAGCCTGACGGTCTTCCTGGACAAGCCGATCGCCCTGCTCTTCTTCGCGCTGGCCGCGCTGTCGCTGGTCTATTCGCTGTACCAGAACAAGAAGCTGGCGCAGAAGATGAAGACCATCGAGGACGCCCAGGCCGCCGAATAGCCGGCGCACCGCTCCGAGGCCGCCGGGCATGGGAAACCGTGCCCGGCGGTTTTTTTTCGAGGGCGCGGCCGCCTCAGGAAACCGTCGTCCCGAACAGGGCGCCGACGCCGAAGGTGATCGCCGCCGCCGCGCCGCCGAAGGCCATCTGGCGGATCGCCGAGTAAACAGGTCCGCGCCCGTTGAACAGCGAGGTGACCATGCCCACGGCGGCCAGCCCGAGCAGGCCGAGCGCCGCGCTGGCGGCGACGGCCGCCGCGTCCAGCCACAGGAAGGGCAGCACCGGCAGGATCGCGCCGAGGGCGAAGAGCAGCAGCGACACGCCGGCGGCGCTCCAGGGATTGCCGCCGAGTTCCGCCGGATCGATGCCGAGTTCCTCGCGCGCCAGGGTTTCCAGCGCGCTGCCGCGGTTTTCCATGACCTTCGAGGCGATCAGCCAGGCCTGTTCGCGCTCGATGCCCTTGGCCTGGTAGATCAGCGCCAGTTCCTTCCTTTCCGCCTCCGGCGTCTGCTCGATCTCCTCCGCCTCCCGGTCGATCTGGGTGCGCGCCAGCTCGCGGGCGTTGGTCACCGACAGCCATTCGCCGAGCGCCATCGACAGCGCCCCGGCGACCAGTCCGGCCAGCCCGGTGAGCAGCACCGTGCCCGCCGCCGCGCCCGCGCCGGCGACGCCCATGACCAGGCAGAAGTTGGAAACCAGGCCGTCGTTCACCCCCAGCACGGCGGCGCGCAGTTCGTTGCCCGAGGCCCCGCGGTGCCAGCGCTCGGCGCGTGCGATGGCGCCGCCGGCCGGCCCGCCGCGACCGGCGGCGGCGCGGATCACCGCGGCGTGGCTGCGTTCGTCGGCGGACAGCGCGGCGGCGTCGGGCTGCGCGGCGTACTTGTCGCGGTCCGCGTACTCGGCCGCGGCCACGGCGGGCAGGACGAAGCCCGGCCCCAGGTGGCGCGCCAGCCAGATCAGGAGGCGCGTCTTCGTCGACGGCTCCTTGGGAAAGTCGCCGATCCCCGCGGCCGCCAGCTTGTCGCGCCACAGGCCGGCATGCTCGCTCTCCGCCTGCGCGAGCTGCCGGTAAAGGCCGCGCCGCGCCGGATCGCGCTCGAAGTCGGACAGCGCCGCGTAGAGCGCCGCGCCGTCGATTTCGTCCTGCAGGTTGTCGCGATAGCGCTGGATGCGGCTCATCGCCGTCCTTCCGCACCCTGGTCCGTGTCGTCGTACTGCCGCCGCAGCCGGTTCAGCCCCTGCCGGAAGGCCTCCGCGTCGCCGTGGTCGAAAAAGAGCGGATAGCGGTCGTGCGCGGCCTTGATCCGCCGCGCGTGCTTGATCGGACACCAGTACTGCTCGGTGCGCGCCGCCACCTCGCGGGTGTAGGCGGCGACGCCGTTGCCGTAGGAGCAATAGAAGCAGTTGAACTTCTCGATGGCGTTGAGGTAGGGCAGGTCTTCCCGGTCGAAGACGAGGTAGTCGGAACGCTTCACCTTCGGGATGCGGTAGACCGGGAAGCAGACGGCCTGGTAGACCGTGACGAACAAGTCCATCAGCAGGAAGGGAATCCAGCCCGCGTAGATGACCGGCGCCGTCAGGATGGCGGGCAGGCTGCTGCGCGCCAGGAAACGCAGCAGCCCGACGCGGTAGCGCTTCTGCTGGCGCAGGAACTCCTCGGCCAGCCGGGCCTGCCGCTCCTGCAGCTCCTCGCGCGCCCGGCGGTATTCCTCCTCGATGTCTTCCTGCAGCGCCTGGATGCGCGCCAGCAGGTCGTTCAGATTGTTCCTGATCATGCCGTGATCCGCTCCCTGAAAAACGTGTACCCGCAGCGCATGATAGCGGTTGCGCGCCGGCGGAGGCAGGCGTGGCGCCGCCTCAACGCGCCGCGCCTGCCTCCGGTTCGAGGCGCGCCAGGCGTCCGCGCGCCTCGTCGGTGAGCAGGTAGAGGAAGCCGTCCGGCCCGGCGCGCACGTCGCGGATGCGGCCGATCTGCTTCTCCAGCAGGCGCTCCTCGCGCACGACGCGGTCGCCGTCGAGCTCCAGGCGGACCAGCAGTTCGTCGCGCAGGGCGCCGACGAACAGGTTGCCGCGCCACGCCGGGAACTTGTCGCCCTCGTAGAAGGCCATGCCCGACGGCGCGATCGACGGCGTCCAGTGCCACAGCGGCTGCGCCATGCCGGGCTTCTCCGTGCCCTCGCCGATGCGCGTGCCGGTGACGTAGTTGCGGCCGTAGGTGATCACCGGCCAGCCGTAGTTGGTGCCGGCGCGGACGATGTTGATTTCGTCGCCGCCCTGCGGGCCGTGCTCGTGAATCCACACCTCGCCGGTGCGCGGATGCAGCGCGGCGCCCTGCACGTTGCGGTTGCCGAGCGTGAACTTTTCCGGCAGCGCGCCGGGCACCGCGACGAAGGGATTGTCCGCCGGCACCCGGCCGTCGTCGTGCAGGCGGATCACCGATCCGGCATGGTCGTCGAGGCGCTGCGCGCGCGCCATCTCGCCCCGGTCGCCGAGCGTGATGTACAGGTATCCCTGCCTGTCGAACACCAGCCGTGAGCCGAAGTGATGGCTGGTGGTCGTCTTCGGCCGCATCGAGAAGATCACCCTGGCGTCGCGCAGGGCGTGCCCGTCGAGGCGGGCGCGCAGCACCTCGGTGCCGTAGCCGCCTTCCCCCTGCGCCGCGTAGGACAGGTAGATCCAGCCGTTCCTGGCGAACTGCGGGTGCAGCGCCACGTCGAGCAGGCCGCCCTGCCCCACGGCGGCCACCTTGGGCACCCCGGCCAGCGGCCGCGGATCGAGGCGGCCGTCGGCCGAGACCAGGCGCAGGCGGCCGGGGCGCTCGGTGACCAGCATCCGGCCGTCCGGCAGGAAGGCCAGGCTCCACGGATGCTCAAGCCCGTCCGCGACGGTCACCACGCGGAACGGCGCGGCATCCTGCGCCCGCGCGGCGAACGGCGGGCCGAGACAGAGCAGCGCCGTGAACAGGAGAATGCGTATCGTCCGGATCATCTGAAAGCCTCTGATGCAAACACGTCGGACGGAGCGGCGAGACGGCAGCCTGTTCCGGCGCATGCGTTCATCCTGCCGCCATTCTCGGCCCCGAGTCCATCGGACCGGCGATGGCGGGCCGAGGTTCCGGGAGGAAGAAGCGGAAGCCGCCTCAGATTCCGAGGTAGGCCTTCTGGATATCCGGGTTGCCGAGCAGTTCCTCGCCGCTTCCGGCCAGCGCGATGCGCCCGGTCTGCAGGACGTAGCCGCGGCTGGCGATTTCGAGCGCGCGCTTGACGTTCTGTTCGACCAGCAGGATGGTCAATCCATTGGCGTTGACCTGCTGGATGGTGTCCAGAATCTTGGTCACCAGCTTCGGCGCGATGCCCCACGACGGTTCGTCGAGCATCAGCAGGCGGGGCTTGCCCATCAACCCGCGCCCGATCGCCAACATCTGCTGCTGGCCGCCGCTCAGGGTGCCAGCGATCTGCTGGCGGCGCTCCTTGAGGATGGGAAAAAGCTCGAACGCGTAGTCCAGCGACTGCTCGACCTCGACCGGATCGGTGCGCGTAAACGCACCGAGCCGCAGGTTTTTTTCGACGCTGAGCCGGGGGAACAGGCGTCGGCCCTCGGGCACCAGCGATAGCCCGATCCGCGTCCGGCGGTGGGCCGGTACGGCCGACACGTCTTCCCCGTCAAACACGATCCGGCCGGCGGCCAGCGGGCTCAGCCCGGCGATCGCGCGCAGCGTCGAGGACTTGCCGTTGCCGTTGCCGCCGACCAGCGCGACGATCTCCCCGGCGTTGACCTCCAGGCTGACGTCGTGCACGGCCGGCACGTTGTTGTAGCGTATGGCGATGCTCTGCAGCGACAACATCTCATTCCCCAAGGTAGGCCGCCAAAACGGCGGGATTACGGCTGATTTCCACCGGCGTCCCCTCGGCGATCTTGCGCCCGTAATCAAGGACGACCATGTGGTCGGCGATCGGCATGATGCCTTCCATGACGTGTTCGACGACCAGGCAGGCGACGCCGCGGGACTGGATTTCCCTGACCAGGCGGACCGCTTCCTGCACTTCGGACGGGGTCAGTCCGGCCATGGTTTCGTCGAGCAGCAGCAGCCGGGGTTCACTGGCCAGCGCGCGTGCCACCTCCAGCCGCCGCTGCTCGGCGACGGTCAGGCTGGACGCGGCGACTTCGGCGCGCGACCCGAGCCCGCAGAACGCCAGCATTTCGCGCGCGCGCGCCCTGGCCGCGGCGACGTGCTTGGTGCGCAGCATCGCGCCGACCATGATGTTCTCGGTCACCGTCATCGAGCCGAAGCTGCGCACGATCTGGAAGGTCCGCGCCACGCCGAGGCGGGCCATCTCCTCGGCGGTGGCTCCGGTGACGTCGCGGCCGAGGAAGCGGATGCTACCCTCGGAAGGCGGAAAGAAGCCGGCGATACAGTTGAACAGCGTCGTCTTGCCGGCGCCGTTCGGTCCGATCAGGCCGACGATCTGGCCCGCGTCGAGTTCGAACGAAATGCCCTCGTTGGCCGCCAGGCCGCCGAAGCGCTTGCCCAGATTGTCTGACTACCAGCAGGCGGCCGCTCATGGCTGTACCCCGGTATTTTCCACTTTCGCCCTCCGGCGCCTGGACCGGCCGACCCAGCCCATGATGCCGGCGGGGTAATAGACGGCGACGCCTATGATGATCAAGGCATAGAGGATCAGATCGGTGCCCTGGCCGCTGCCGCCGAAGACCTGCCGTGTGGTCTCCTCGATGCCGGTGAGCACCGCGGAGCCGACCGCCGGGCCGAGCAGGCTGCCGACGCCGCCGAGAATGGTCACCAGCGCCATCTTGATGGAAAGCGAGGTGGTCAGCACCGAGCCTGGATCGATGAACAGTTCCTTCTGCGCGTAGAGCGAACCGCCGAGCGCGGTGAAGAAACTGGAGATGGCGATCGCCACCAGCTTGTAGCGCGTCAGTCCGATACCCAGGCTGCGCGCCGCCTCGGGCTCATCCTTGATGGCCCGGAAGTAGTAGCCGAGAAAGCTCCGCTCGATTGCCCAGCAGGCCAGCAGCGTCACCGCCAGCAGGCCCAGCGCGATGTAGTAGTAGGGCAGCTTGGAGGTATTGAACACCATCGCCCACCAGCCTTGTCGCTGCAGCGGCACGTAGAGCCCGACGGCGCCGCCGACGCTCTCCCAGTTGGTGAACAGCACCTGCAGAATCTCGGCCACGGCGATGGTCGCCATCGAGAAATAGTGTCCCTTGAGGCGGAAGCACGGCCAGCCGATCAGCACGGAGAACGCCGATGCCAGCGCTCCGCCGATCAGCATGCCGAGCCACGGACTCAGGCCGGTATGGATAAGCAGCATCGTCGAGGTGTACGCGCCGATGCCGAAGAAGGCGGCATGGCCGAGAGACACCTGGCCGGCGTAGCCGCCGAGGATGTTCCAGGCCACGCCGATCTGCGCGAACATCATGATCAGGATCAGAAAGTTTTGGTGCGCCGGGCTGGTGACGAGGAACGGCAGGAGGCAGGCCAGAGCCAAGGCGGCGGCGATTCCCGCTGAGTGGCGATTGATCATCATGCTCTCCCCATCAGACCCTGCGGACGCAGCAGCAGCACCAGCAGGAAGAGTCCCAGGACGATCGCCAACTTGTATTCCGGGCCGATCAGGAAACCGCCCAGCACCTCCACCACGCCGACGATGATGCCCGCCGAGAAGGCCCCGGTGACGCTGCCGAAGCCGCCGAGCGCGACGACCACGAAAGCGATCAGGATGAAGGTCGCGCCGACTTCGGGAAAGATCGGGAAGAAGGTCGACAGCAGTACGCCGGCGACGCCGGCGCACGCCGCGCCGATGCCCCAGGCCAGCGCGAACATCCGGTGCGAAGGGATGCCCATCAGCTGGGCCGCTTCCTTGTCCTGCGCCGTCGCCTCCAGCGCGGCGCCCAGGCGGGTGCGGTTGATGAACCACCACACGGCGCCGGTCGCCAGGATCGCACCGGCGCCGGCGGCCACCTGCGGCACGCCGAAGTGCAGCCCGAAAAGCACTATCTTGCCCGAGACCAGCGAGTTTTCGACTGTGCGGAAGTCCGGCTTCCACAAGAACTGAGCGATGCCGCGGAAGAGGATCATCAAGCCGAAGGTCGAGAAGATCTGGGACAGCATCGGCGCATTGACGATGCGCCGGATGACCGTCTGATACACGCCGATGCCCAGGGCGAACAGCAGCAGGATGGTCAGGGGAAGCGTCGCCAGCGGGTCGAGCGCGTACAGCGCGAACAGCCAGAAACTCGAATACATGCCGAACATCAGGAATTCGCC
This sequence comes from Propionivibrio sp., assembly GCF_047602565.1. Lineage (GTDB taxonomy): Bacteria > Pseudomonadota > Gammaproteobacteria > Burkholderiales > Rhodocyclaceae > Propionivibrio. The sequence goes on along the minus strand of NZ_JASGGX010000001.1, from coordinate 4,082,721 downwards.
GTGGGCGAAATTGACGATGTCCATGACGCCGTAGATCATCGTCAGTCCGACCGCGACCAGGGCGTAGATCAAGCCGATCAGTACCCCGGACAATACTGTTTGCAGAAGAATTTCTCCGCTCATCGTCGTCACCGTCGAAAGTTGGAAGGCCGGGCCGCGGGCGCACTGCTGCCCGCCGGGCCAGGGTCAACGCCGGTTGGCGCCGCGTTTCACCGTTTATCCCAGGCGGGCATCGGCCAGATGATTTCCTTGCTGGCGATCGACAGCGGCCATACGGTCACGTACTTGCCATCCTGGACCTGCACGATGATTCCCGAGCCCAGCGTGTTCTGGCCGGTCGCGTCGAACTTGACGCCACTCCAGGGCATGATCAGTTGGCTACCCGGGATGTCGGTCTCGCTCAGCGCCTTGCGCACCGCCTCTGGCTCCGTGGCCTTGGCGCGGTTGATCGCGTCGGCCAGGGTGAACAAGCCGGTGAACGAGCGCGCCGAGTTGCCGTTGAAGTTCACCTTGTACTTCTGCGAATACAGGTCGTTGACCTGCTTGATCAGCGGATTGCGGCTGGTCAGGTCGAGCGCCCATACCTCGCGCGAGAGGATGAAGTTGCCGTCCTTGCCCAGCGTCTTGAGAAACTCCGAATCGTTGAATCCCGCGTTGTTGGCCAGGATGGCCTCCGGCATGAAGCCCTGCTCCTTGTAGGTCTTCATCGACAGGATGGCGTCGCCGAGATACGAGGACTGCATCACTAGGTCGGCGTTGGACGCCTTCAGGCGCTGCACCTCGGAGGTCAGCTGCGTGCTCTTGGCCGGGTAGGAAATCTTCTCGACGATGTTGTAACCCTTCTCCTTGGCCAGCTTGTCCTCAAGCTTGGTGGTCTCCACGCCCCACAGCGTGTTCTCGTTCATCAGCGCGATGCGCTTGGGCTTGATCCCCTTCTTGGCCTCGACGTCCTTCAGGAACTCGAAGAAGTTTTGCACGAACAGGTCATCGTGCGGTGTGGTGCGGAAGAACCATTTGAAGTTCCTCTGCGTGAGCATCGCGGACGAGGATTCGGGATTGAGGAAGGGAACACCGTAGCGTTCGGCGACCTGGCTGGCCGTCGCGGTGACGTTGCTGAAGTAGGCGCCGATCACGGCCACCACCTTTTCCTGGGTGATCAGGCGCTCGGCCTCGGTCGCGCCGACCTGCGGATTGCCCTGGTGGTCGGCGAAGATCAGCTTGATCTTGGCGTTCTTCAGGTTCGGCAGGCCGCCGCCGGCCGCCAGCGGGATGTTGATACCCTTGGCGCCGTTGTTGATCATGTCGGCCGCCAGTTCGAGCGCGTTCTTCATCTCCAGCCCGGTCGAAGCGGCCGCGCCGGTCAGCGGATAGATCGCGCCGATCTTGATTTCCTCTTGCGCCCAGGCGGACTTCCACAGTCCGCACGTCAACACCAGGACCGTCGACACGGCCGCTCCAATCTTTCGCATCCTCATTTCCACCGACCTCCTCAAAATGAACGGGAATCGCGTGGGCGGAATCATCCGCCCTGCCGCGCGGCCGGGAAGCGAGCCATCGATGCCGACCCACCCGACCTGCGCCAGGAGTCGAGCAAGCATCGTGCCAACGCTGAAATGACGTATAAATGTAAAACGCGGAACGAACGTCCGCCTCCCCCACGAAATCAAGGCTGTTTTTTGGTGATGCCCTGCGCCGGCCGCACCAAGTCTGTGAGGCGCCGCGCGCGCGTGGGGTTTTTTGGTGCCTAGTCCACGACTGGATCGCTCAAGTCCGGGATCGTGGCCAGCAGGTAGCCGGCCCGGGTCAATCCGTCGCGCAGCGCCTGCGCCGTCGCCACCGCCTCGGCGTTGTCGCCGTGCACGCAGATGCTCTGCGGCTCGACCGGGATGCGCTTGCCGTTGATCGACACCAGCGCCTGCTCCTCGACCATGCGCATGACGTGCGCGAGGCTGGCCTCGGCGCCGTGGACCATCGCGCCCGGCTGGCTGCGCGGCACCAGGTTGCCGTCGTCCAGGTAGGCGCGGTCGGCGAAGATTTCCTCGACCACCGGCAGGCCGCGCTCGCGCCCGGCCAGCACCATCTGCGACGCGGCCGGGGCCAGCAGGATCAGCGTGGGATCGAGCCGCTGCACGGCCCGCGCCACCACATCCGCCACCTTGCGCTCGGCGCAGGCGATGTTGGACAGCGCGCCGTGCGGCTTGACGTGCGTGACGCGCAGCCCCTGCGCCCGGGCGCAGGCGTCGAGCGCGCCGATCTGGCAGATCAGCATGGCCTCCAGCTCGTCCGCCGGGATGTCCATGCGCCGCCGGCCGAAACCCTGCAGGTCAGGGAAGCCCGGATGCGCGCCGACGCTGACGCCGTTGTCGCGGGCCAGGGCCACGGTCTTCAGCATCACCGGCGGATCGCCGGCGTGATAGCCGCACGCCACGTTGGCCGAATTGACGATGCGCAGCATCGCCGCATCGCTGCCCATTTTCCACGGCCCGAAGCTCTCGCCGAGGTCCGCGTTGAGATTCAATCGTTTCGCCATCGCTCTCTCCTCATTCATCCTGGCACCAACCATCCTGATACAGCGGCCAGCCGGCCCGCCAATCCGTGTTGACCGCCGCGCCCGGCACGCCGTAGACGATGCCGTACGCCCACCACTTCCAGCGCGTTTCCAGCGCCTGCAAGACCTGCCGCGCCGCGCCCGCGTCGACCGCCCGGAAACGGATCGCCTGCCCCGGCCGCATCTGCGCGAGGCGCGGCAGGTCGGCGGAGATCACCGTGGCGATCTTCGGATAGCCGCCCACCGTCTGGCAGTCGGCCAAGAGGACGATCGGCTGCCCGTTACCCGGCACCTGGATCGCGCCGGGCGTCACGCCGTCCGAAACGATGTCGGCCGCCGCCGGCGCGCGATGCGCGAGCGGCGCGCCGGCGAGGCGCATGCCCATGCGGTCGCTCTCGGCCGTCACCGCGTACTCGCCGTCCAGGAAAGCGGCGAGCGCCTCGGGCTTGAAGTGATCGTCCTGCGGCCCGAGCCGGACGCGGATAGGGCCTTCGTCATGCGTCCACGGCTCGGCGAAGAATTCATGGCAGCCCCGGAGCTTCAGGCCGGCGCAGGGGATTTGCAGGCCGAAAGCGAGCGGACTGCCGATTCCGGCGCGCTGATAGGTCGAGCGGCTGCCCAGCTGCGGCGGGATGGCAAATCCACCCGAAACCGCCACGCAGGCCGTCCCGCCGCTCACGAAGCCGCAGCGCAGTTCTTCTCCCGGATCGAGCGAGAAGCTGCGCCACGGCCGGACCTCGCATTCGCTGCCGTCGGCGCGGACCAGCGTGGCGCTCATCGCGCCGGCCAGCGCCACGCGCACCCGGCCCTGCCGGACGGCCAGCGCCGGCCCGGCGGCGCGCGCTTCGATGCAGGCGCAATCGGGCGGATTGCCGACCAGCGCGTTGGCGCAGCGCGCGAGAAGCGGGTCCAGGCATCCCGAAACGGCGATGCCCATGTGCCGGTAGCCGACCCGGCCGAGATCCTGGATGCTGTTGGCGACGCCCGCGTCGACCACTTCGATGAGCCCGTTCATGATCGTTCGTCCTGGCAAAGTAGGCTATCGCGTGGAATCCCATCGGCGAGCGCCGCGGCTTCCATCTCGACGAACTCCGCCCGCTCGACGGCGCGCCAGTTCACCCGGTCGCCGGGCGCCAGCAGCGACGGCGAAACCGCGTCGCGCAGCGAGAACATCGGGATCGGCGTGCGCCCGAGCAGCCGCCAGCCGCCGGGGCTTTCCCACGGATAGACCGCGCACATCGCCCCGGCGACCGCCAGCGAACGCGCCGGCACGGCCTTCCTCGGCGAGGACAGGCGCGGCATCTCCAGCGCCGCGGGCAAGCCGCCCATGTACGGAAAGCCGGGCATGAAGCCGATCATGTACACCCGGAAGGTCGCATCCGTCAGCAATTCGATCACCCCATCGCGCGTCAGTCCCTTGGCCTGCGCCAGGTCGTCCAGGTCCGGCGCGAGATCGCCGTCGAAGCAGACCGGGAGGCGCCAGCGCCGCCCCTCCCGGCTGGCCGCGCCGGACGCCTCCGCGAGGGCGAACAAAGCCCGGCCCAGGCGCTCGCCGTCGCAGACGAACGGGTCGTAGTGCACGGTCAGCGAGCGGAAGGTCGGGACCACGTTGACGATGCCGGCGAACGCCTCCTCGTCCCTCGCCCGCTCGACCGCATCGAGCAGGCCGAGCACCCGGCCGTTGGTTTCCGGATCGATGCGGTCGCCGAATTCGACCGTCCAGGCGGTATCGCCGAGCGGCAGCAGCCGTGGCGCATTGGGGGGAGTCGTCGTTTTCATGAATCTCAAGTTTGCCGGAAGCGGGCTGCCACCTCAATCGTGGCTCAGCTCGCGCCCCCGCGTTTCAGGCAGCGAGAGCGCGCTCACGATGACCAGCAGGTAGGCACCGCCCGCCATGTAGCCGATGGCCAGTCCCAGGCTCATGGTGCTCCCCAGGTAGCCGACGATCGCGGGGAAGATCGAGCCCACCGCACGGCCGAAATTGTAGCTGAACCCCTGCCCGGAACCACGCATGCGGCTTGGATACAGTTCGCTCAGGAAGGCGCCCATCCCCGAGAAAATGCCGGACAGGAAAAAACCGAGCGGAAAGCCGAGCGCCAGCATCATCTGGTCGGTGACCGGGATGTGCGTGTACGCGACGACCAGCAGGCCGGCGCACGCCGCGAAGAGAATGAAGCACTTGCGGCGCCCGAGATGATCCGACAGATACGCGCTGGTCAGGTAGCCGACGAAGGAACCGGTGATCAGCACCAGCAGATAACCGCTCGTCCCCAGCACGGAAAGACCGCGTTCGGTCTTGAGGAAGGTCGGCAGCCAGGTGGTCACGGAATAGTAGGCACCCTGCATTCCCGTCGCCAGCAGGCTGGCGCGCACCGTCACGCCGAGCATTTTCGGCGAGAAGATTTCGAGGAAGCTGCCCGCGTCCCCCTCTTCCTTCATGCGTGCGCGCGTGCTGTGATAGACCTCCGGGTCCTTGATGTTGCGGCGGATGTAGAGAATCAGCAGGGCGGGCAGGATGCCCAGCCAGAACAGCACGCGCCAGGCGATTTCCTGATCGAACAGCGCGTAGACCGCCCAGAAGGCGATGGCCGAGACGCCCCAGCCGATCGCCCAGCTGCTCTGCACCAGGCCGACGGCCTTGCCGCGATGGCGCGCCTGGATCATTTCGGCGACCAGCACCGAGCCGACCGACCATTCGGCGCCGAATCCCAGTCCCTGCATGGCGCGCGTGAAGAAGAGCTGCTCGAAGGAATGGGTGAAGCCGCTGAAGAACGTGAAGATCGAAAACCAGAGCACGGTCAGCTGCAGCACCCGGACGCGCCCGTACTTGTCCGCCAGGATGCCGCCGGCCCAGCCGCCGATCGCCGAGGTGATCAGCGCGCCGGTGGCGATGTAGCCGGCCTGCACCTTGGTCATGCCCCACAGCACGAGCAGGGTCGGAATGAGGAAGGTATAGACCATGTAGTCGAACGCATCGACGGCATACCCCATGAACGCCGCGAACAAGGTCTTTCTTTCGTCACTGTTAGTCTCTCTGAGCCACACGTTGCACCCCCCTTTTTTATGAATGGACCTGGAAAAAACGGACAAGCACGGCGAACACGGCGGCAAGGCGGCGTGCGCCGTCCCCTTCGCCCAGCCGGGCGGTGAAGCGCTCGAACGTACCGACAGCGGGTAGTTCGTCGTCGAATCTAGGTGTTCAGGATGCATGCATCGGCGCGCGCCGATGCCAGCGAGCTACGCGAGCGCCAGATCGCTGTTGAGCAGATCGGTGATCAGCATGTAGCCGGGCGCGTGCGTGATGCAGAACTCCGGCGCGGCCGCCATCACCACCGCCTGCGGCGTCACGCCGCAGGCCCAGAAGACCGGCAGCTCGCCGGGAAGAATGTCGACCGGGTCGCCGAAATCGGGCTTGCCGATATCCGCGATGCCGATCAGCGCGGGATCGCCCAGGTGCACCGGCGCGCCGTGCACGGCCGGCACGCGGGCGGTGATCTGCACGGCGCGGATCGCGTTGGCGGCCGTCATCGGCCGCATCGACACCACCATCGGACCGTGGAACGGCCCCGCCGGAACCGTCTGGATGCTGGTCCGGTACATGGCCACGTTCCTCCCCTGCGTGACGTGGCGCAGCTCGATGCCCGCATCGATTAGGGCGTGCTCGAACGAGAACGAACAGCCGAGCAAGAAACTCACGAGGTCGGGGCGCCACAAGGAGGCGATATCCGTCACCTCCTCGACCATACGGCCGTCCCGCCAGACGCGATAGAGCGGCACGTCGTGGCGGATGTTGACGTCCCGGCCGAGCGTCGGCAGGAACGGGTCGCCCGGCTCGGACACCGCCAGCAGGGGACAGGGCTTCGGATTGCGCTGGCAGAAGCGGAGAAAGTCGGTGGCCAGCTTTTCCGGCAGGATCACCAGGTTGCCCTGCGCGTTGCGCGGCGCGAGGCCGCTGGTATGACGGACCCATTCGCCGCGGCGAATGGCCTGGCGCGCCTCGTAGGCGCTGGCAAAGGCGGGCTGGTCCGGGACGTCCGGAACCGGGCGGCAAGAGGAACTCATCGGAAATCTCCCTGGCGGAAACCAAACTGCCGTCATAATGGAGCGCGACGCGGGGTGAGACAAACGCTATATTTCGTTGTGCCGCCATCGGTTTTTTCGATGGCGGCACTGTTCCGAATCTGGGGAGGACGCGCGCATGAACCTGAAATTCGTCGAAGCTTTCATCTGGGTCGTCCGGCTCAAAAGCGTCACCCGCGCCGCCGAGAAACTGTGCCTGACGCAGTCCGCGGTATCGAACCGGATCGCCGCGCTGGAAAGCGAACTCGGCGTCGAGCTGATCAACCGGCGCAACCCGCACTTCCGCCTGAGCGACGCCGGCGAGCGCTTCATGGACTATGCCGAACGATTCCTCACCATCCAGCGCGAGATGCGCAACGAACTCGGCACGCCGGATCAGCAGCCGTTCTCGCTGCGCGTCGGCGCCATCGAGAGCGTCCTGCACACGTGGCTGATCCCGATGGTTGACGCCCTCAAGCGATCCTTTCCGCCGATCAATTTCGAGCTCACGGTCGAAACCAGCCCGAACCTCGTCGAACAGGTCCGGCGCGGCTCGCTCGATCTCGTCTTCTCGGCGCTGCCGGCCCAGGAGGAAGGCCTCATCAACGAAACGCTGGAACCGTTCGAGATGGTCTTCGTCGGCGCGGAAACGCTGGCGGGACCGGCCCCGCTCGAACTCGACGCCTTGCTGCGCCAGGAGATCATGACCTTCCAGCGCGGCTCGCATCCGCACCTCAGCCTGATCAACGCGCTGCACGCGGCGGGCGTCTACGACAAGCACGTGCACGCCGTGTCGTCGATCTCCGCGCTCGCCCTGCTCGCCGGCAGCGGCTTCGGCGTCGCCACGCTGCCGCGGAGCGTGGCCGAACGGCTCGAACCGATCAACCGCATCCGCGTCCTGGCGACGACGTTGACGCTCGCGCCGCTGCCCTTGCATGCCAGCTACTGGAACTACCCCGCCAACCCCGTCCTCAAGCAGGCGATCCAGGAGGCGGTGGCCTACGCGCGCGGCTACGGCGCCGAGCCGGCCCCGCGCGCCGAAGCCTAACGCGCCCGGTACAACAGGCTCGGATGGATTTCCCGCAGGATCTTCTGCATGCCCAGGCGCGTCTTGAGGTTGAGGATCACCGGGGAGCGCGTGTTGGCGGCGATGCGGCCACCCTCCGCCGCATCGCGGTAGACGATGACGACGACCGCCACATCCTGCGCGTCCGCCATCCCGACCAGCGCGCAATCCTCGTCGGACAGCTCGATCTCATACGCGATGTCGAGCGCCTCGGGCGCGACGATGGGGAACATCACCTCGGCGTCGTCGACCGCCTGCAGCCAGAACACCGTGCCACCGCCTTCCTCGTGGAACAGCTTGAAACGCTTGCAGCGCTCGAATCCCGCCAGGCCCTCGGGAAAGGTGAACAGCGTGTCGGGATCCACCTGGACGTTTTTCAGGCCGAAGCGGTCGATGTCGATTTTCATGTTTTCCCCCGGGTCAAGGCGTGCCGATAAGGCGATCCGGGCATTTAACCCGAATCCCCCCGGCCCCGCAACACGCGCGTCGAGACTTGAGTTTTCGCACCCGATTTTGTACTGTTCGCCCTTTTTCGCAGGAAAATAAACGCCGATGGCATCCGCCGCTGAACTTCGCATCACCCGGAAAATCGCCGAGGAAATCGGCTGCGCCCTGCCCCAGGTCGCCGCCGCCGTCGGCCTGCTCGACGAGGGCGCCACGGTGCCCTTCGTCGCCCGCTACCGCAAGGAAGCCACCGGCGGGCTCGACGACACGCAGCTGCGCACGCTCGACGAGCGCCTGACCTACCTGCGCGAACTGGAGGAGCGGCGCGCTGCGATCCTCGCCTCGATCGGGGAGCAAGGGAAGCTGACGCCGGAGCTCGCCGCCCAGATCGACGCCGCCGAGACCAAGCAGGGCCTGGAAGACCTCTACCTGCCGTACAAGCCCAAGCGCCGCACCAAGGCGCAGATCGCCCGCGAGGCCGGCCTCGCGCCGCTCGCCGAGGCGCTGCTCGCCGATCCGATGCTGAAACCGGAAGACGAAGCGGAGAAGTATCTCAACGCCGATGCCGGCTTCGGCGATGTGAAGGCCGTGCTCGACGGCGCGCGGCAGATCCTGATGGAGCAGTTCTCGGAAGACGCCGCGCTGCTCGGCAAGCTGCGCGAATACCTCGACGAGCACGGCGTCGTCAAATCGACCGTGGTCGCAGGCAAGGAAACCGAGGGCGCCAAGTTCCGCGACTATTTCGACTACTCCGAGCCGCTCGGCGCCATCCCGTCGCACCGCGCGCTCGCCCTCTTCCGCGGGCGCAACGAAGGCGCGCTGCAAGTCGCGCTGGTGCTCGATTCGGAGCTCGACGAAGCGAACAGGCCGGCCGGCCACAACCCGTGCGAAGCGCGCATCGCCAGGCATTTCGGCATCGCCGACCAGGGCCGCCCGGCCGACAAGTGGCTGGCCGACACCGTGCGCTGGACGTGGCGCATCAAGGTGTTCATGCACCTCGAACTGGACCTGATGAACGCCCTGCGCGAACGCGCCGAGGAGGAAGCGATCCGCGTCTTCGGCACCAACCTGCACGACCTGCTGCTCGCCGCGCCGGCCGGCCCGCGCGCGACGATGGGCATCGACCCCGGCATCCGCACCGGCTGCAAGGTCGCCGTCGTCGACGCCACCGGCAAGCTGCTCGACACCGCCACCATTTACCCGCACGAGCCGCGCCGCGACTGGGACGGCGCGCTGCATACCCTTGCGGTGCTGGCGAAGAAGCACAACGTCGATCTGGTCAGCATCGGCAACGGCACCGCCTCGCGCGAGACCGACAAGCTGGCGGCCGATCTCATAAAAATGGTGCCGGAGCTGCGGCTGACCAAGATCGTCGTCTCGGAAGCCGGCGCCTCGGTCTATTCGGCCTCGGAATACGCCGCGCGCGAATTCCCGGAGCTCGACGTCAGCCTGCGCGGCGCCGTCTCGATCGCCCGCCGCTTGCAGGACCCGCTCGCCGAACTGGTGAAGATCGAGCCGAAATCGATCGGCGTCGGCCAGTACCAGCACGACGTCAGCCAGACCCGGCTGGCGCGCGCGCTCGACGCCGTGGTCGAGGACTGCGTGAACGCCGTCGGCGTGGACGTCAACACCGCCTCGGCGCCGCTGCTCACCCGCGTTTCCGGCCTGAACGGCACGCTCGCCGCCAACATCGTGAGCCACCGCGACAAGCACGGCGCCTTCCGCGACCGCAAGGCGCTGCTCGACGTGCCGCGCCTCGGCGAAAAGACCTTCGAGCAGGCCGCCGGCTTCCTGCGCATCAACGACGGCGACAACCCGCTCGACGCCTCGGCCGTGCACCCGGAAGCCTATCCGCTGGTCGAGCGCATCCTGGCCGACATCAGGAAGGGCATCAAGGACGTGATCGGCGACGCGCGTCTCGTCAGATCGCTGCAGCCGTCGAAATACACCGACGAGAAGTTCGGCCTGCCGACCGTGCAGGACATCCTCAAGGAACTCGAAAAACCCGGCCGCGACCCGCGTCCTGAGTTCAAGACCGCGGTGTTCAAGGACGGCGTCGAGGACATGAAGGACCTGCAGCCGGGCATGCTCCTCGAAGGCGTGGTCACCAACGTCGCCAACTTCGGCGCCTTCGTCGACATCGGCGTACACCAGGACGGCCTGGTGCACATCTCGGCGCTCTCCAACAAGTTCGTCAAGGACCCGCGCGAAGTGGTCAAGGCCGGCGACGTGGTCCGGGTCAAGGTGCTGGAGGTCGACCTGCCGCGCAGCCGCATCGCCCTGACCATGCGCCTGACCGACGACGCCGCGCCCGCCGGCATGAAGAAGGGCGGCGCGCCGGTCAGCAGCAAGGCCCGCCAGCAGCAGGCGCGCCAGCCGGAACCGACCGGCGCGATGGCGGCGGCGTTCGCCAAGTTGAAACGTTGATCGTCCGAGAGCACCGGAAAAATAACCGGCAAATATCACCGTAGTTTTCTGGATAACCCTGCCGATATTTATCTATAAATTTTTTTTATTCAATGGAGTATGATTAGTCACATCTTCATGTGAACCGGAAAAACAACCGGCAAAAATCATGCAACGGACGCCGCTGTCGCAGTACACGCAAGCGCACCAGTTCGAGCCTCTGCTGCCGCAGTTCAATCTCGAACCGCTGCGTGCGCGTTCCCGCGCCGTGATCGAGCAATCGCTCAAACTGACCGCCTCGGTGCACCCGGACACCATCGCCAGCCTGTGCGAACTGGTCCGCGAGATGAATTCCTATTACTCCAACCGGATCGAGGGGCAAAGCACCCACCCGCGCAACATCAGCCGCGCGCTGCATCGGGATTTTTCCGACCGGCCCGACGTCGCCCGGCTTCAGCGTGTGGCACTGGCGCACATCGAGGCCGAAAAGGAACTGGAGGCCGGACTCCTCGGCGAAGACGGCACGCCAGGCACCTCGCCGCTTTCCTCCGCTTTCGTGCAGAAGGCGCACGCCGCCCTTTACGGCCGGCTCGAAGCCGCGGACCGGCTGACGGCGGAAAACCAGGCCATCGAGCCGGGCCGCTTCAGGGCGGTCCAGGTCGCGGTCGGCCGCCACGAGCCGCCGCCTCCGGAAGCGCTGGGCGCTTTCCTCAAACGCTTCGACGAGGTTTACACGCGGCCAGGACAGCTCGAAGACACGCTGCTGATCGCCGCTTCGGCGCATCAGCGCATGGCCTGGATACATCCCTTCGTCGACGGTAACGGCCGCGCCACACGCCTGCAGACGCATTGCGCGCTATGGTCGCTGAGTCGCGGTCTCTGGTCGGTCAGCCGCGGGCTAGCCCGCCAACGGGACGAGTATTACGAGCGCCTCGACGCCGCCGATGCGCCGAGACAAGGCGATCTGGACGGACGCGGCAACCTCAGCGAAAAGGCATTGCGCCGCTGGTGCGAATGGTTCATCGGCGTCTGCGAGGACCAGGTCGGTTTCATGACGCGCATGTTCAACCTGGACGAAATGAAAACCCGAATCCAGGCGCTGATCGCTTTCCGCGCCTCGCAAGACAGGCAAATCCGCCCCGAGGCGGTGCTGCCGCTGCACCACCTCTTCCTGGCCGGCCCCACTCCGCGCGGCGAATTCCAGCAGATGACCGGCCTGGGCGAGCGCACCGCCCGCAGCCTGCTCTCCCGTCTGCTTGAAACCGGCCTCGTCACCAGCGCCGGACACGTCGCCCCGGTACGTTTCGCCTTTCCGCTCGACGCGCTGCAATTCCTGCTGCCCGACCTTTACCCCGAAGCCGCCGCACGAATCGACTGAGCCCGCTGCCGGGACGATAATCGACAAGTTTCGTATCATCGCCGTTGGAGGAAAACCGACATGAACGCAAGCCATTCAAGCTATTACATTCTGATCGGCAGCAGCAGCGAAGCCGCTGAACCCGTCGCCTGGCGCGTGGCCCTGATGACGGAGGCTGAGGTGATCGCCCAGGCCGAGGAGGAATGCCGCGTCAGCGGCGAAGACCTCGAATTCTTCGCCGGTTTCGAACTCATCGGCACCAGCAAGCGCGCCGGCAGCATCGGCGCGCACGCGCTGACGTGGTCGCGCGACTGGATGCCCGGCGAGAAATTCAAGGCATCGCTCTTGAAGCTCGGCGACGAGGGGCGCGCTTTCAAGGCGTTCAATGCCGCCAACCCGGTCCAGGCGCAGGCCTTCCTCGCCCAGGCCGCCGCCGTCGGCCTGGAGGCGCAGGCGCGCGCGCTGGCCGCCGGACATGCAACGAACGATCGAGGCTGAACCATGGTCCTGCTCGAATTCTCCATGACCCCGTCGACCCAGGGGGAAAGCAAGAGCCGCCACGTGGCGCGCATCCTGGACATCATCGACCGCAGCGGCCTGCCCTACCAGTTGACGCCCATGGGCACGATCATCGAGGGCGAATGGGCCGAGGTGATGGCCGTGGTCACGGACTGTTTCACGGCGCTGGAAGCCGACTGTCCGCGCATCAGCGCGCAGATCAAGATCGATTACCGGCAGGGCGACAACAGCCGCATGCGCTCCAAGATCGAGGCCGTCGAAAACCTGCTGGGGCGCAAGCTCTCGACCTGACGCCTCCTTTCCACGGCGTTTCCGGCCTTCCATGAAAACATCCCCCGCCGCGTCAGCGGCGAGGGATGTCCGGGCAGCGCCACGCCTTTCGGCGTGGGCGGAAAACGGCGGCTTACTTGGCGTCCCGTTCGGCGTCGATCGCCTTGATGAAGTTTTCGCCGCCGTACTTCGAGGTGAACATCAGCCGGACCGGCTTGGTGATCTCCAGGAACGGGGCCGGATCGACGTTCTCCACGACCTGCAGGCCGGCCTTCTTCACGTCGGCGATGATCTTGGCCATGTTGTCGTTGTTCAGCTGGCGCTGGTAGGCGCCGGCCTCCCGGGCGGCCTCGACGACCGCCTTCTGCTGGGCCGGCGGCAGCGCGTCGAACTTGGCCTTGTTCATCGCCACCAGCAGCGCGCTGTAGGCGTGGTTGGTCAGGCTCAGGTGCTTCTGGACCTCATAGAACTTGCCGGAGTAGAGCAGCCCCAGCGACTGTTCCTGCGCGTCCACGGTCTTCATTTCCAGCGCGGTGTAGAGCTCGCCGATCGGCATCGGCACCGGATTGGCGCCGAGCAGTTTCCAGGTTTCGTTGTGCGCCGGGCTGCCGTTGGTACGCACCTTGAGCCCCTTGACGTCCGCGGGCACCTTGACCGGATGCTTGGAGTTGGTCAGTTCGCGCCAGCCGGTGTCCCAGTAGGCGAGGCCCTTGAGGCCGAATTCCTCGAGCTTGTCCATGATCTCCTTGCCGACCTGGCCGTCGAGGACGCGATAAGCGTGCGGCGTGTCCTTGAAGATGAACGGGATATCGAACACGCCGAGCAGGGGCACGATGCCGGTGTAGTTCGAGGAGCCCGAGATGACGATGTCGATGGTGCCGCCCCTGGCGCTGGAGATCGCGGCCTGGGCGTTGCCGAGCGTGCTGTCCGCGAAGACTTTCACTTCGAGCGCGCCGCCGGTCTTGGCCTTGAGCAGTTCGTTCATCTTTTCGCCGCCGGCGGTCTGGGGATCGCTGCGGGCGGCTTCCGAGGCGAAGCGCAGGACGGTCTGCGCCTGCAGCGGCGCGCAGGCCAGGGTCAGGCCGGCCGCGACCAGCGATGAGACGAGGGCACTTTTCAACTGCATTTTCATTTGACTTCTCCTTTATGAGATGGGGCGGCGTTGATCCGGAAAACGGAAGAGCTTCTTGCTTTTTTGGGAATACACCCGAGACGACGGGATTTCAGTAGAACCAGCGTGCTGGAACGGTGACGAACTGCGGGAAGACGACCAGCAGGAACATGACCACGGTTTCGGCGACCAGGAACGGGAACATGCCCTTGATCACCGTGTCGAGATTGACCCGCGCGACGCTGGAGACGACGTTGAGCACCGTGCCGACCGGCGGGGTGATCAGGCCGATGGCGTTGTTCATCATGAACATGATGCCGAAGTAGTACGGGTCGATGCCGGCCTGCTTGACCAGCGGCATCAGCACCGGGGTCAGGATCAGCACGGTCGGCGCCAGGTCGAGCGCCGTGCCGACGGCGAAGACGAGGATCATCAGGATGACCATCAGCAGCAGCCGGTTGTCCATGAACGGCGCCATCATCTCGGTCACCTGCGACGGAATGTCGGCGATGGTGATCAGCCAGGCGGAAACCATCGACGCGGCGACGATCAACATGATCGAACTGGCGGTCTTGGCCGAGGCGAGCAGGATCTTCGGCAGATCGCTGAACTTCATGCCGCGGTAGATGAAGACGCTGACGAACAGCGCCACCACGGACGCCACCACCGCCGCTTCGGTCGGGGTGAACATGCCGGTCTTCATGCCGCCGATGATGACGAACGGCAGCGTCAGCGCCCACACCGATTCGCGCAGGGCGGCGAGCAGGACGGGCAGGTCGAACTTGGTGCGGGGCGAGTTGGCGAAGTCCTTGCGCGCCACCAGCTTCCAGGTGATGACCAGCGACAGCGCCATGATCAGGCCGGGCACGATGCCGGTGAAGAAGAGCTTGGTGATGGAGAGCTGGGCGGCGACGCCGAACAGCACCAGCGGCATGGCCGGCGGCAGGATCGGCGCGATGCAGGCGGCGCCGGCGATCAGGCCGGCCGAGCGGCCGACGTTGTAGTTGGCCTTGCGCATCATCGGAATGACCACGGCGGCCAGCGCCGCGCTGTCGGCGGCGGCCGAGCCGGAAATGCTGGCCAGGATCAGCGCGGCGATGATCGCGACGTAGCCCAGGCCGCCCTCGATGTGCCCGAGGAGCGCGTTGGCGACCTTGACGATCTGCTGCGAGATGCCGCCCTTGTTCATGATCTCGCCGGCCAGCATGAAGAACGGGATGGCCATCAGCGGGAAGTTGTCGGCGCCGGACACGAGGTTCTGGGCCAGGATCTGCACGTCGAACGAGTTGAGGTGGATCATCAGCGACACGCCGCAGACGAGCAGGGCGAACGCCACCGGCATGCCGATGAACATGGCGATGCACAGGGACGCCAGGAAGATGGTGACAGTCATCGAATTTTTTCTCCGGGGAGGATCGGTACGCCCAGGCCGTTCAGTTCACTGATCGCGGCGACGCGGGAAAGCGGCGTGGGCAAAGTCGGTGGAAGCCGGGAAGGCGATCAGAGCGCGTCATCGAAATCGGGACACATTTCCTGCTCGTCCATCTGCCCGGTCACCAGCCGGTACAGGGAGGACACCAGCAGCACGCCCATGCCGACGCTGCACACCAGCAGGGCGACGTAGACCACGCCGAGCGGAATCTCGGAAACGGGCGCGATGTTGCTCATGTTGAGCCGGACGATCTTCCAGCCGCCGTAGGTCATCAGCAGGCAGCACGCCAGGGTGGTGGCGTCGCCGATGAACTTGCACACCTTCTTGCCGGCCAGCGGCAGCAGCTTGGTCAGCGTATGCACGCCGAGGTGCCCGTTGTCGCGCAGCATCAGCACCGAGCCGAGGAACACCATCCAGACGAACAGGAAGCGCGACACTTCCTCGGAAAAAATGATGCCGTAGTTGAAGCCGTATCTCAGCACCACGTTCCCGAACACCAGCACCACCATCGATCCGAAAATGCAGATCAACAGCCATTCCATTCCCTTGACCAGCAGCCTCGAAAACATGCCCTCTCCTTTTTCGTTCGTTCGCGCTTTTCCGCGCCTTCCGCTCAAGCCGGCCTTCTGACCTGGACGTTGGCGAGCTTTTCGTAGTAGCGGACGATGGCGCAGTGGTCCGCGCCGCTCATGCCCTCGCCGATGAGCGACTGGATGATTTCCATGACCGCCGCCGTCAGGGGCAGCGCCACGTTGAGCCGGTGCGAGGTCTCCAGGACGTTCTGCAGGTCCTTGGTGTGCAGTTCCAGGCGGCCGCCGGGCTTGAAGTTGCCGTCCAGGATCATCGGCACCTTGGCGTCCATCACGGTCGAGCCGGCCAGCCCGCCCCGGATGGCCGCGAAAACCGCGTCGGGCGCGACCCCGGCCTTCGCCGCCAGCACGAACGCCTCGGAGACCGCCGCGATGTTCAGCGCCACGATGATCTGGTTGGCCAGCTTGGTGACGTTGCCGGCGCCGATGCCGCCGACGTGCACCACCGACGAGCCCATTTTTTCCAGGACCGGCCTGACGCGCGCGAAAACCTCCGCGTCGCCGCCGGCCATGATCGCCAGCGTGCCGTCGATGGCCTTCGGCTCGCCGCCCGACACCGGCGCGTCGAGCATTTGCACGCCCTTTTCCGCGGCCAGCGCGCTGATTTCCTGCGACACCGCGGGCGCCACGGAACTCATGTCGACGATAATCGTCCCCGGCTTCGCGCCTTCCAGCACGCCGTTCGGCCCGAGGACGGCTTCCCGCACGTGGGGCGAATTGGGCAGCATGGTGATCACCACGTCGCTGAGCGCGGCCACCTCCCGGCTCGACGAGACGACCGTCGCCCCCAATCCGGCCAGATCGTCGCAGGACGCGAACTTGTCGTACACCGCCAGCGGATATCCACCCTTGATGACGTTCCTCGCCATCGCCCGGCCCATGATGCCCAGGCCGATGAAACCGATCTTCATGTCTGCTCCCTGTCAAAGGCCGCGATGGCCGTTTCTCAAAATCGATCGCGCCGAGGTCGTCCGCACATAGAACACACGACCTACGTAGCACATAACTTGTGATACAACTATTAACTCACGTGTAAATAGAAATTGTCAACACCTTGTCGACACAACGGTTCATCGAGCGCCAGAAGCCTAGCAACCATGCCGCGTCCAGCCGAAAACACCGTTCCGGATCGTCTAGAACGGAAGCCGGTCTATATCTTTGGAGGAGAGAATTCGACTAACTAATGATACGTAACATGTATTACAATTAAGCCGTTCCCAAGCCTGAAGCCCTTTCCAATCGCCACATTCTTTTTTCAAAGGGGAAGCAATGAAGATCGAGAAACGCACACTGGCCGCCTTGAACAGCGTCTATTCCTGCAACAGCATCGAGGTGGACGGGCAGACGCGCATCCTGCTCGCTTCCGAGGCCGAAGACCGCTGCCTGGCCTGGACCGGGCCGGACTACACCGAGAGCCACACGGTCTGGGACGGCCCCGGCGGCACCATGTCGATCGTGCCGATTCCGGGCACCAACGGCGAATTTCTGGCGGTGCAGAAGTTCTTCCGCATGTTCGACTGGGAAGAGGCCAAGGTGGTGCACGTGCGCCCGCTGCCCGGAAACAAGTACGCCGTCACCGACATCCTGCACCTGCCCTATATCCACCGCTTCGACCTGCTCACCGTGGGCGACCGGCACTACTTCATCGCCGGCACCCTGGCGACCAAGAAGGCCACCAAGGAGGACTGGTCGAGTCCGGGCAAGATCTGGGTTGGCGAATACACCGGCCCCGGCCCGCTAACGGTCACCGTGCTCCAGGACGGCATCACCCAGAACCACGGCTACAGCCGGCTGGTGCGGGACGGCGTGATGCGCGGGCTGGTGACCGGGCGCGAAGGGGCGTTCGAAGTCACGCCGCCGCAGACGGCGGACGGGCAATGGACGGTCCGGCAGTTCATGGACTGGCCGATCAGCGACATCGCGGCGCTCGACATCGACGGCGACGGCGAGCTCGAATTCGCTACGATCGAAGAATTCCACGGCCAGTATTTCCGCATCTACAAGAAGATCGACGGGCGTTTCGTAAAGGTGTTCGAGCACCCGGAGGTGACCGAGTTCTACCACGTGGTGGTGGGCACGACGCTGGCCGGCGAGCCGGTGTTCATCGGCGGCTGCCGGCGGGGCAAGCAGCAGCTGTTCTACGTGCGGGCCAGGCAGAAGGCGCCGCTGGAGCTCGAAGCGGTGCTGATCGAGGAAGGCGTCGGGCCGAGCAACGCCTACGTCCTGCACGAACAAGGGCGCGACATCCTCGTCGCCGCCAACCGGGAAACCAACGAGGCCGCGCTGTATTTCGTGACGAAATGACCGGCACGCCGGGAGCGCGGCGTTGTCCGCGGCGTTCCCGGCCTGGCGCCCTGCCCTCGACCGCCGTGTCTGAAAGAGTACCGAATCCGGCGGCGGCCCCTCCGAAAACGGACCGGCGACCGCCGCTTTCGCGCGTTTGGCGCATGCCAACCGATCCGGACGCAAGTATCATGTAGCACGAGTGATAAGGAGTCCGATTGTGGCCAAGCTTCAAAAGATAAAAATGGAATCGCTGCGTTCCCAGGTTTACATGCAGCTGAAGAACCAGCTGATGGAAGGCGTGTGGAAAGCGGGAGAAAAGCTGCCGTCCGAAAACGAACTGTGCGCTTCGCTCGGCGTCAGCCGGGTGACCGTGCGGGCGGCCATCCAGCAGCTGGAAATCCTCGGCCTGGTGGAAACCCGGCACGGCGGCGGCAACTTCGTCAAGGAATTCTCCTCGGCCAACGCGATGAACGCGCTGCATCCGCTGATCCAGATCAACGAGAACCAGGACATCATCACCATCCTCGAATATCGGAAGATCATCGAAAAGGGAACGATCGGCCTGATTGCGCCCAAGATCACCGCGGCCGACATCGCCAAGCTCGAAGACACCTACCACCTGATGATCTCGCTGTCCGATACCGACCAGGCCCAGCAGCAGGCCGAAGCCGACCACCTGTTCCATTACCAGTTGGCGCAGATCTCCAACAATCCGATCATCATCAAGGTCTACGAGATCATCAACGTCATTCTCGCCGCCGCCATGGTCGAGATCGTGCGCCTGCTCGGCACCGAGATGGGCCTGCGCTACCACCGCCAGCTGATCGACGCGCTGAAGACCGGGGACAAGGCCCTGTGCGAATCGGTGATGGAAGCGCACATCGAAGAAACGATCAAAAAGATCCAGAACAAGGATTGGGTGCTGCAGCGCGCGGGCCGGCCCGCGGACGAGCCCCGGGTTGCGCCCTGAACCGGGGACGGCGTTCCGCGGCCGTGCCGGCTAGCGCCAGCGCCAGAAGCGCATGAACAGGTAGCCGCCCGCCAGCCCGCCCAGGTGCGCGAAATGGGCGACGCCGGCCTGCGTGCCGGTGATGCCGAGCACCAGTTCGACGATGCCGAAAACGGTGACGAACACCGGCGCGCGCATCGGGATCGGCGGGAAGATCGGCATGACCACGCGATAGGGGAAACAGCGCGCGAAGGCCAGCAGCAGGCCGAACAGCGCGCCGGAGGCGCCGACCGTCGGATAGTAGCCGCCCACCAGGGCGGTGACGATGAGCTGCATGACCCCCGCGGAGACGGCGCAGAACAGGTAGAAGGCCAAATAGCGGCGCGCTCCCCAGACCCGCTCGACGTCGCCGCCGAACATGTACAGCCCGAACATGTTGAACGCCAGGTGCGACAGCCCGCCGTGCAGGAAAGCGTAGGTCAGCAGCTGCCACGGCATGAACTGCGGACCGACCGGCCACAGGGCGAAGGCCATGCCGAGCGAGCCCCGGCTCATTGAGTCGAGGAAAAAGATGGCGCAGTTGGCCACGATCAGCGCCTGGGTGACGGGGGGCAATGCAAACATCGGCGGTTCTCCGATCCGCGATCCGTGCGGGTTCAGACGGTCCTCGCAGCGCCGAGTTCGCGCGGGGAGGATGATTCGACGAGGCGGGAAAGGCGGTTGACCACGGCGACACGGCGGGCGCTGCGGAAAAACGAGGACTTTTCTTTTCGCCGCGCCGCCGTGGTCATTTTTATCGCTTCCGTAGCCAATTCCCAATCATTTCAAATAACTGCGCAGGACCGACACCACCTGCTCCAGATCCTCCTGGCGCTGCGCGTCGGGCAGGGCCGGCTCGGCCAGGTGGTCGCGCAGGTGGCCTTCGAGCACTTCCAGCATCAGGCCGTTCACCGCGCCGCGGATGGCGGCGATCTGCTGCAGCACGGCCGAGCATTCGCTGCCCTGGTCGAGGCTCTTTTCCAGCGCCTCGGTCTGCCCCTTGATGCGGCGCACGCGGACCAGCAGCTGGGTCTTTCCCTTGACGGTGTGTGGCATGAGTCCTCCTGTCGAGTCCGGCCGTGAATGGGACGGAGTAGAACACAAACGCGGCGCGCCGGGCGAGCGACGTGCCGGGGAATTGTAATTGCGAACCGCTCTCGTTGCTAAAACACATACTGGGGTATAGTATAAATACACCCAACCCGGACCTTCGCCATGAAAGCCTCCTCCGCCGGCAGGCTGTGCCACGTCGAAACCTTCGACGCCGGCAATCCCTTCGCCGAGCGCAACACGCGCTGGGCCGTCGTCCTGACCGCCGCGACGATGATCGCCGAGATCGCCGGCGGCTGGACGTTCAACTCCATGGCCCTGCTCGCCGACGGCTGGCACATGAGCTCGCACGCCCTGGCGCTCGGACTCTCCGCGTTCGCCTACGCGGCGGCGCGCCGCTTCGCGCGTGACGGTCGCTTCGCCTTCGGCACCTGGAAGATCGAGATTCTCGGCGGCTACACCAGCGCCGTCGTTCTCGTCGGCGTGGCCGGCGCGATGCTGTTCCAGTCGATCGCGCGCCTGCTCTTTCCCGCGGAAATCCGCTATGACGAAGCCATCGCCATCGCCTTTCTCGGCCTGGCGGTCAACCTGGCCTGCGCCTGGCTGCTGCGGGACGCGCACGGGCATGCGCACGGCCACGGCGGGCATGGCGACCATGAGGAACGCCATCACGACCTCAACCGGCGTGCGGCCTACGTCCACGTGATCGCCGACGCGGCGACCTCGGTGCTGGCCATCGCCGCGCTCTTCGGCGGCAAGTTCTGGCACGCCGCCTGGCTCGACCCGGCCATGGGGATCGCCGGCGCGGCGCTCGTCGCGAGCTGGGCCTGGGGACTGCTGCGCGACAGCGGCCGCGTGCTGCTCGACGCCGAGATGGACGCGCCGGTGGTCGCCGAGGTGCGCGAGGCCGTCGCCGGGCTGCCCGCGCCGGCCCGGATGACCGATCTGCACGTGTGGCGCGTGGGCCGGGAAAAATATGCCTGCATCCTGTCGCTCACCACCGCCGGGGAGACGCAGCCCGAAGACGTGCGGCGGCGCCTGGGCATGCACGGCGAACTGGCCCACGTCACCGTCGAAATCAATCGGAGCCATTGAACCAATTCCTCCTTTTGCGAATCATCGTCCACGGATGGAGCAACGTGCCCGCAAAACCTTTTCGGGGTGCGCTGTTCTAAAAATCGGACAGAGCGATTTCTTGCAAGGAGGTAGATCATGTCCATCTTCGCCCGCTACCAGAGCCGTTTCGAGGCGGCGCAGGAAGAGGAAATGTCGGTCCAGGAGTACCTGGACCTGTGCCGGCGCGATCCTTCCGCCTACGCCAGCGTCGCCGAACGGATGCTGCAGGCCATCGGCGAGCCCGAACTCGTCGATACGCGCAGCGATGCGCGCCTGTCGCGCATTTTCGCCAACAAGATGCTGCGCCGCTATCCGGCCTTCCGCGACCTGTACGGCATGGAGGAGGTGATCGAGCACATCGTCTCCTACTTCCGCCACGCGGCGCAGGGACTGGAGGAAAAGAAGCAGATCCTCTACCTCCTCGGCCCGGTCGGCGGCGGCAAGTCGACGCTGGCCGAAACGCTCAAGCACCTGATCGAGAGGGTGCCGTTCTACGCGCTGAAGGGCTCGCCGGTGCACGAGTCGCCGCTCGGCCTGTTCGATCCGGACGAGGACGGGCGCCTGCTGGAGGAGGATTACGGCATCCCCAGCCGCTACATCAACACCATCATGAGCCCGTGGGCGGTCAAGCGGCTGCACGAGTACGGCGGCGACGTGACCAAGTTCCGCGTGGTCCGGCTGCGCCCCTCGGTACTGTCGCAGATCGCCGTGTCGAAGACCGAGCCGGGCGACGAGAACAACCAGGACATCTCGTCGCTGGTCGGCAAGATCGACATCCGCAAGCTGGAGACCTACTCGCAGGACGACCCGGACGCCTATTCCTACTCCGGCGGCCTGTGCCTGGCCAACCGGGGCGTGCTGGAGTTCGTCGAGATGTTCAAGGCGCCGATCAAGGTCCTGCACCCGCTGCTCACCGCCACCCAGGAAGGCAACTACAAGGGCACCGAGGGCTTCGGCGCGATTCCGTTCGACGGCCTGATCCTGGCGCACTCGAACGAGGCCGAATGGCTGTCCTTCAAGAACAACCGCAACAACGAGGCCTTCCTCGACCGCATCTACATCGTCAAGGTGCCGTATTCGCTGCGCGTTTCCGACGAAATCCGCATCTACGAGAAGCTGCTGGTCAATTCGTCGCTCGACCAGGCGCCGTGCGCGCCGGACACGCTGCGCATGCTGGCCCAGTTCTCGGTGCTCTCGCGCCTGAAGGAGCCGGAAAATTCGAGCATCTACTCGAAGATGCGCATCTACGACGGCGAAAACCTCAAGGACACCGACCCGAAGGCCAAGAGCTACCAGGAATACCGCGATTTCGCCGGCGTCAACGAGGGCATGACCGGGCTGTCAACCCGTTTCGCCTTCAAGATCCTGTCGCGCGTGTTCAACTTCGACCACCGCGAGGTCGCGGCCAACCCGGTGCACCTGATGTACGTGCTCGAACAGCAGATCGAGCAGGAGCAGTTCCCGCCCGAGATCGAGGAGCAGTACCTGCGCTACATCAAGGAGTACCTCTCGCCGCGCTACGCCGAGTTCATCGGCAAGGAGATCCAGACCGCCTACCTGGAGAGCTATTCCGAGTACGGCCAGAACATCTTCGACCGCTACGTGCTGTACGCCGACTTCTGGATTCAGGACCAGGAATTCCGCGACCCGAACACCGGCGAGATGCTCGACCGGATGGCGCTCAACGACGAACTGGAGAAGATCGAGAAACCGGCCGGGATCTCCAACCCGAAGGACTTCCGCAACGAGGTGGTCAACTTCGTGCTGCGCGCCCGCGCCAAGAACGGCGGCAAGAACCCGGTGTGGACCTCCTACGAGAAGCTGCGCGCGGTGATCGAGAAGAAGATGTTCTCCAACACCGAGGAGCTGCTGCCGGTCATCTCGTTCAACACCAAGTCGAGCAGCGAGGAGCAGAAGAAGCACCAGGATTTCGTCGATCGCATGACCGCCAAGGGCTACACCGAAAAGCAGGTGCGGCTGCTGTGCGAGTGGTATCTGCGCGTGCGGAAGTCGTCGTGATCGCGAGCACCTCTCTGGGCGCACGGCACGCGGAGGCGACGGGAAAACGGAACGGGCTCCACATTTTTCCGGTTTCCTGCCGCGCCCGCCGCGCTTGCGCGCGCGTTGCGCCGGGAGAGGCAAACACCGCAGGGAGAACGACATGACCGTGCGCATCGTCGATCGCCGGTTCGACAGCAAGAAGAAGAGCTCGGTCAACCGCAGCCGCTTCCTCCGCCGCTTCAAGGGGCAGATCAGGAAAGCGGTGGCCGATTCGATCAACCGCCGGCGTGTGCGCGACCTGGAGAACGGCGAAAAGATCAGCATCCCGGCCGGCGACATCGCCGAACCCCAGTTCACCTTCGGCCGCGGCGGCCGGCGCGAGGCCGTGCATCCGGGCAACGACCGCTTCAACGCCGGCGAGGAGCTCGACCGCCCGGACGAAAGCGGCGGCGGCGGGGCCGGGCAAGGCCAGGCCAGCCAGGACGGCGAAGGCCTGGACGACTTCGTGTTCACCCTCTCGCGCGACGAATTCCTCGACATCTTCTTCGACGAACTGGCGCTGCCCAACCTGGTCAAGAAACAGCTCGCGCGCATCGAGCAATACCGCAGCGTGCGCGCCGGGTACTCGATGTCGGGCGTGCCGACCAACATCAACCTGCCGCGCACCATGCGCGGCGCGGCCGGGCGGCGCATCGCCATCGGCGGCCCGTCCGCCCGGCGGCTGCGCGCGCTCGAAGCCGAGCTGAAGGCCCTGCTCGACGCGCCGCCGGCCAGCGGCGGCGCGGATGAAATCGAACGCCTGCGCCGCGAGGTCGCCTGCCTGCGCGCGCGCATCGAGAACCTGCCGTTCATCGACCCCTTCGACCTGCGCTACAGCAACCGCATCCGCATCCCGCAGCCGACCACGCAGGCGGTGATGTTCTGCCTGCTCGACGTCTCCGGCTCGATGGACGAGAACCGCAAGTACATCGCCAAGCGCTTCTTCATGCTGCTGTACCTGTTCCTGACGCGCAATTACGAGCACATCGACGTGGTCTTCATCCGCCACCACACCGTCGCCACCGAAGTCGAGGAAGACGACTTCTTCACCTCGCGCGAGACCGGCGGCACCGTCGTCTCCAGCGCGCTGACGCTGATGCTGGAGATCGTCCGGAGCCGCTATGCCACGGGGGCCTGGAACATCTACGGCGCGCAGGCTTCGGACGGCGACAACTGGCACAACGATTCGCCGATCTGCCGCGAAATCCTCGAAAACTCGCTGCTCCGGCTGTGCCAGTACTTCGCCTACATCGAGATCACCGACGGTCCACCGCAGAACCTGTGGCAGGAATACGAGCAGCTGCAGGCCGCGCACCCCGACTTCTTCGCCATGCAGCGCATCACCGACGCCGGCGACATCTACCCGGTGTTCCGCGAGCTCTTCCGGCGCAAGGCCTGACCATTCCCGACGACGCCCCCGAGACGAACCGGCCATGAATGCCCTCACGAAAACCGACGACACCGCCCTGGCCCCCCTGCCCGCCGGCTCCGAATGGACCTTCCCGGCCATCGACGCCTACGACGAGGCGATCGGCCGCACGGCGCGGGACTACGCGCTCGACTGCTACCCGCATGTGCTGGAGATCATCAGCGCCGAGCAGATGATGGACGCCTACGCCTCGATCGGCATGCCCGTCTATTACCACCACTGGTCGTTCGGCAAGCACTTCCTGGCCACCGCCAACCGCTACAAGCGCGGCCAGATGGGCCTGGCCTACGAGATCGTGATCAACTCCGCCCCGTGCATCGCCTACCTGATGGACGAGAACACCCTGCCGATGCAGGCGCTGGTCATCGCCCACGCCGCCTACGGGCACAACTCGTTCTTCAAGGGCAACCACCTGTTCAAGCAGTGGACCAGCGCGGACGCGATCATCGACTACCTGGTCTTCGCCCGCAACTACATCGGCCAGTGCGAAGAACGGCACGGCGTCAACGCCGTCGAGCGGCTGCTCGACGCCTGCCACGCCCTGCTCAACGTCGGCGTCAACCGCTACAAGCGCGCGCCCAAGCAGTCGCTGGAAAAGGAAAAGCTGCGCCTGAAGGAACGCGAGGAATACATGCAGGCGCAGGTCAACGACCTCTGGCGCACGCTGCCGCAGCGCCACGAAGCCGAGGAAATCCTGGCCGAGGAGCGTTTCCCGCAGGAACCCGAGGAAAACCTGCTGTACTTCATCGAGAAGAACGCGCCGCTGCTCGAACCCTGGCAGCGCGAAATCGTGCGGATCGTGCGCAAGATCGGCCAGTACTTCTACCCGCAGCGGCAGACGCAGGTGATGAACGAGGGCTGGGCCTGCTTCTGGCACTACACGCTGCTCAACACGCTGTACGACCGCGGCGCCCTGTCGGACGGCTTCATGCTCGAATTCCTGCAATCGCACACCAACGTGGTGTATCAGCCGCCGTACAACAGCCCGTACTATTCCGGCATCAACCCCTACGCCCTCGGCTACGCCCTGTGGCAGGACATCCGGCGCATCTGCGAGGCGCCCACCGCGGAGGACCGCGAATGGTTCCCGGGCATCGCCGGCTCCGACTGGCGGGAAACCTTCGAATTCGCCATGCAGAACTTCAAGGACGAGAGCTTCGTCGCCCAATACCTGTCGCCCCGGCTGATGCGCGACTTCCGCTTCTTCTCGGTGGTCGACGACGACACGCGCGACAAGCTGCGCATCGACGCCATCCACGACGCCTCCGGCTACCAGACCCTGCGCCGCCACCTGGCGCACCAGTACGACCTCGGCAGCCGCGAGCCGGACATCCAGGTGTGGAACGTCGACCTGCGCGGCGACCGCTCGCTGACCCTGCGCCACTTCGTGCACCAGCACCGCGCCCTGCACGAAAGCTGCGACGCCGTGCTCGCCCAGGTGGCCGGCCTGTGGGGCTTCACCGTCCGCCTCGAACGGCAGGACGTTAACGGCACGGTCACCCAGGTGGGCGAGAAGACGGTGGACCGGCGCAAGGGCCTGTAGGCGCGGGCCCCTTCCTGCCGCCCTATCCCCGCGCCATTCGCGCCACCAGCCGCGCGGCGACCTTGGCCGTCAGCCCGTCGCGGTCCAGCTCCGGATTCAGCTCGGCGATGTCGGCCGCCACCAGGCGGCCCGAAGCCAGAATCCGGCCGATCAGCGCCTCGACGTGCGCCAGCGGCACGCCGAGGGCCGCCGGGGCCGACACGCCCGGCGCGCAGGCGCCGGGCAGGACGTCGAGGCAGACGGTGACGTAGACGGCCGCGCATTTCGCCAGATCGTCGGCCAGCGCCTGTTGCGCCGTCTCCAGCCCCTGCGGCGACTGCAGGTCCTCGTCCAGCCAGTAGCGCGCGCCGATCCGGTCGGCCCGCTCGAACAGGGCCCGCGTGTTGGCGAAGCGGCTGATCCCGAAAATCCGGTAGTTGAACGGCGCCCCGTCCGCCGCGCAGAGTTCCTGCATCTGCCGGAAGGGCGTCCCGGAATTGGCGGCGGCGGACACGCGCAGATCGAAATGCGCGTCGAAATTGACCACCAGCAGGCGGCTCGGATCAATGCCCGCGCGGACGATTCCCTGGAAGGTGCCCCAGGCGACTTCGTGCCCGCCGCCGAGGACCAGCGCGCGGCTGCGCTTGCGGACGATGCCGGCGACCGCGCCGGCCAGCCGGTCCTGCGCCTCCTCCAGCCTGCCGTCCTCGCACGCCACGTCGCCGGCGTCGAACAGGGGCGGCTCCTCCAGCACCGGCAGGCTGGCCAGCGCGGCGCGCAGGGCGCCGGGCCCGGCCGCCGCGCCGGGCCGCCCCTTGTTGCGGCGCACGCCCTCGTCCACCGGGAAGCCGACCAGGGTCACGCCTCCCGGGGAAGCCTCCTCCGGCGCGGCGAGCCGCGCGATTTTCTGGTGCCAGCGCTGGCTGAACCCGAGCTCCTCGGTATCCTCGCGTCCCGACCAGACGAAATCGTGTTTCAGTGACGATTGCATGGACAGATTCCTTTCACGGATCATTTGCCGAAGTAGTTCATGAACCACACGATGTTCGGAATGCCGACGATGTCGATCAGCACCGCGCCGCACAGCGGCACGATCAGGAAGGCCTTGCGCGACACCACGCCGAAGCGTTCGGCCACGGCGCCCATGTTGGCCACCGCGTTCGGCGTCGCGCCCAGCCCGTGCCCGATCATGCCGGCGCACATCACGGCGGCGTCGTAGTTCCGCCCGAGGAGCGGGAACAGCAGGTAGATGCAGAAGCCCAGGATGAACACGGTCTGCACGATGAGGATGACCACCAGCGGCAGCGCCAGGTTGTAGAGCTCCCAGAACTTGAGCGACATCATGGCCATGGTCAGGAAGATGCCGAGGCTGATGTCGGCGATCAGGTCGATGGACTTGTCGTGCAGCTTGACCAGCGGCACCGCGTCGTTGAGGTTGCGGAACAGCACGGCCATGAACATGGCGCCCACGTAGCCGGGCAGCACGAACGCGGTCATCTCCTTGATGCGGGCCGAGAAGACGGCGCCGAGCACCATCGCCACCAGCACCACGGTCATCATGGCGATGAGCTTGTCGCTGCTGGCGGCGTCCCCCTCGGTCCGGCCGATCTCGGACAGGCCTTCGAGATGATCGCCCTGGGTGACGATCGGCAGATCGTTCTTCTCGACCAGCCACTTGGCCAGCGGCCCGCCCATCAGCCCGCCGGAAACCAGACCATAGGTCGCCGCGGCGACGGCCACCACGAACGCCCCGTTCACGCCCATCTGCTCGGCGGTGGGACCGAAGGCCGAGGCCGCGCCCATGCCGCCCTCCAGCGAAACGGCGCCGGCCATGACGCCGAGCACGGGGTGAATGCCCGTCAGGTAGGCCGCGGCGACGCCGACGGCGTTCTGGGCGACGGCCAGGACCCAGCAGCCAACCAGGTAGATGATCAATTCCCGGCCGCCCTTCTTGATCAGGCCGAAGCTGCCGCCCAGCCCGACGGTGGTGAAGAAGGCGATCATGAACGGCATCTGCAGCGTCGTGTCCAGCTTGAAGGTGAGCAGGCCGGTTTCCTTGAGCAGCCAGGCCAGCAGCGAAAACGCGAAGCCGCCCAGCACCGCCGAAGGAATGCAGAAGCGGACCAGCGCCGGAAAGACCTTGCGCAGCCAGCCGCCGAACATCAGCAGCAAGGCGGCCAGGGCCACCGTGGCGACCAGATCGAGTTTCAGAAGCCATACGTTGTCGGCAAATTCGATTCCCATGAAGTTTTCCCCTCATCCCTGTTATTGAAAAAACAACGAGCGGAGGGGCTACCGCAGGGATCATGCCAAGCGCGGATGTTCAGTCGAAAGCCGCAGGGGGCCGCGCTTCATCTCCCTCCCCTTCAAGGGGAGGGCCGGGGTGGGGATGGGGTCAGTGCCCGGCGTAAACGTCCGTGCCCGCCGCCACCCCATCCCCCACCCAACCTCCCCCTTGAAGGGGGAGGAGTCAGGGAAGAAACCGGCGATCGGTTATCCACGCGACCGCCCCGACCCGCGCCTCGACTGCAGATTTTTCATGCAATATTTGCAGGAGGCTCCGGCGACTGCTGGTATTCCTTGAGCTTGTACCAGAGCTTCCTCTCGCTGATGCCGAGCGCGCGCGCCGTCGCCGCCTTGTCGCCGTTGAAATGGCGCAGGGCGGCACTGATCAGTTTCCTTTCCACGCCCGCGAGGTCTTCCCCGATCCGGATCGGGACGATACCGCCGGCTTCCGGCGGCGCCTCCCCGCCCTGGCGGACGAACACCTCGGCCGGCAAGCTGTCGCTCAACAGGATGTTGCCGTCACTGAACACGATGGCGCGTTCGATGATGTTTTCCAGCTCCCGCACGTTGCCCCGGAAGTCATAGCGCATCAGCACGTCCAGCGCCTCGGGCGCGACGGCGCGGATCTGCCGGCCCATCTTGCGGTTGTACTTCTCCAGGAAATGCGCGACCAGCAGCGGAATGTCCTCCCGCCGCTCGCGCAAGGGCGGAATCGCGATCGAGACGACGTTGAGGCGGAAATAGAGGTCCTCCCGGAACGTCCCGGCGGCCAGCATCTTCTTCAGGTCGCGGTTGGTCGCCGAGACGATGCGCACGTCCACCTTGCGCCGCTGGCCGAGCCCGAGCGGCATGATCTCCTTTTCCTGCACCGCGCGCAGGAGCTTGGCCTGGAGCTTGATGTCGATCTCGGCGACTTCGTCGAGGAACAGCGTGCCGCGATGCGCCAGCTCGAAAATCCCCTTCTTGCGCTGGACCGCGCCGGTGAAGGCGCCCTTCTCGTGGCCGAACAGCTCGCTTTCCAGCAGCTCGGACGGAATGGCCGCGCAGTTGAGCGCCTCGAAGGCCTCGTTGCGCCGCGGGCTGGCGCGGTGGATGGCGCGCGCCACCAGCTCCTTGCCGGTGCCGCTCTCGCCCACGATCAGCACGCTCGATTCCACGCCGCCGACGCGCTCGATGTCCTTCGTCACCTGCGCCATCCGCGCCGACTGCCCGATCATCCCGGAGAATTCGTGCGCCTGCAGCTTCTGGTTCAGATAGCGCACCCGCGCCCGCATGTCGAGGAGTTCCAGCGCGTTGGACAGGATGGCGTTCAGCTCGCCCATGTCGATCGGCTTGGTCAGGTAGTGGAAAGCCCCGTTCTTGATCGCATCGACGGACGATCGGATGCTGCCGAAGGCGGTCATCATGATCACCACGGCCTCCGCGTTGCTCGCCCTGATCCGTTCGAGCACGCGCAGCCCGTTCTCGTCGCCGAGCACGACGTCCAGGAGCACGATGTCCACGTCGTGCTCCTTGAGGCAGGCAAGCGCCGCGTCGCCCGAACCGGCGGTGAACACGCGGAACCGGTCTTCGAGCGCGAAGGCCAGCGAGGCGCAGATGGCCTTTTCGTCGTCGACGATCAGGATGGCGTTAGACACGGTCGGGCTCCTCCGGGAAAGTCAGGCGGATTTCCGTTCCCCGGCGTTCCTCGCTGAACACCTCCAGGCGAATCCGGTTGAGCGCCGCCAGCTCGTGGCTGATGAACAGCCCCAGCCCGGTGCCGCCGGTCTTGGTGGAAAAGAACGGTTCGAAAACATGCTCCAGGTGCTCCTTGCCGATCCCCGGCCCGTTGTCGCGGATGGACAGCGCGATGCCCTCCGCATGCCGTGCCGAGACCAGCGCCAGCTCCGGCGCCTCCCGCCCCTGCACGGCCTGCAGGGCATTGAGGATCACGTTGATCAGCACCTGCCGGAGCTGGTGTGGGTCCGCCCTGACCACGCAGGCGTCGTCGACGGCGACGCTCAGCCTGACGTTCTCCTGGCCGATGGTGTGCGCGAAGAAAACCAGCGTGTCGTTCAGCAGCGCGCGCAGGCGGATGTTCTCCGGCGCCGCCGGACGGGTGTGCGCGTAGGCCAGGAGGTCGCCCACGATGGCGTCCAGCCGTTCGACTTCCTCGGGCACGAGCCGGCTGATCTTCTGCCGGAAATCGGGGTTGTCGTACTTGGCCGGCAGCAGCTCGACGAAGGTCTTGATCGAGGTCAGCGGATTGCGGATCTCGTGGGCGATCGAAGCGAGCAGCTTGCCGAGCGCCTCCAGCTTGTCCTTTCTCGCCAGCTCCTGGCGCAGCTTCTTCTCCTCGGTGACGTCGCGGAAATGCACGACCGTGTCCTTGCCGTCCGCGACGTCGAGCTCATCGACGACATATTCGACGCGCGCGCCGTCCAGCGTGCATTCCCGGGCGCCCGGCCGGCCGGCGGCCCGCTCCGGGGCGCCGAGCATGCCGGCCAGCGGCGTCTTCCCGTACGGCCTGCCGGCCAGCGCGCCCTCCGCCGCTCCCAGATACCGCTCGGCGTAGCGGTTGGCGAACTTGATCGTCCCGTCGCCGCCGAGGGTGACGATGCCGCCGTAGCCGCTGTTGAGCAGCCCGCTCTGATAGTGGCGGACCCCCTCGATGTACGCGCTGTATTCCCTGATTTCGCGGACCTGCTTGCGCACCTCCCGCTTCAGCGAGACGTTGAACGCGACGACCACCGCCGCCGCCACGAGCAGCACGCCCGCCGCGCCGAGGGCGATGCCCAGGTTCCTTTTGTAGTACTGCGCGGGCCGGCCCATCATTTCGCCGAACCACTTTTCGTACACCTTGGCGTAGGTGCCGTTGGCGCGGATCTGGCCCAGCCCCTGGTTGAACGTCGCCAGCCGCCGATCGCCCTTGCGCACGGCCACGCCGTAGCGTTCGGTGTCGATCTGCCCGCCGACGATCTTGACTTCCTCCTGCCGCCCCAGGCGCTGCAGCAGGTATTCCCCGGTCAGGCGGTTGCCGAGCACGGCCTCCGCCTCGCCTTTCAGCAGCAGTTCCAGCGCCGCCTTCTGGTCGAGGGTCGGGAGCAGATGCACCTGGCGGTTCTTCAGGCGGTCGTGGGCCGCGTCGTTCTGCTGGACCGCGACCCTGCGGCCGCCAAGGTCGTCCAGCGAATTGATCGCCTGCATCCCCGTGCGGACGAAGATCGCCAGCGAATTCTGCATGTAGGGCTCGGAGAAATCGTAGATTTTCTCCCGCTCGCGGTCGTACTTCATGCCGCCGATCGCATCCACCTCCCCGCGCTCCAGCGCCCGCAGCGCGTCGCTCCACGGCAGCGGGACGAAGCGGATTTCATAGCCCGTGGTCAACGCCACGGCCTTCAGCAGATCGACGTTGAACCCCCGGTAAACGCTTTCGCCGTCGATGACGTCGACGAATTCATACGGCGGAAAATTCTCGTCGCCGGCCACCAGCAGGGTTTTCCCGTCGAAGGCGCCGGCCGGCGAACAGGCGCAGGCCGCCGCCAGCGCGGCCAGAAACGCCCGCGCCGCCGCCCACAGCCGAAAGGTAGTCACGCCCGCCATTTCCTCGTCTTTATCCGGAGCGATTATTGCTTGTGCGCTTATATCGCAAAAACCGGGCCACGGAAAGGCAGACCATGACCACCATCGAACTCATCAGGCACGCCGATCAGACCACCACGGAATGGGCGGGCGGCACGACCACCCAGCTGGCCATCCACCCGCCGGGCGCCAGCTACGCCGAACGCGCCTTCGCCTGGCGGCTGAGCACGGCCAGCGTCGACCTGCCCGAATCAAGCTTCACCCCGCTGCCGGGCTTCCGGCGGATTCTCATGCTGCTGTCCGGCGAAATGCTCCTGCGCCACGAAGGACATCATGAGCAGCGCCTGCGCGCATTCGAGCAGGACCGTTTCGACGGGGCATGGAACACCACCAGCTTCGGCCGGGCCGTCGACTTCAATCTGATGATGGCGCAAGGCGTCGAGGGCGACGTCGCCGCCCTGACGCTCGCGCCGGACCGGGAAGCCGTCGTGCCGGCGGCCGGTGCGCCGGAACGCGGCCGGCGCAGGACCGTCGCCCTCTACGTCTGTGCCGGCGGCACCGAAGTGCACCTGGACGGGCAAAGCCATTTCCTGGCCGAAAAGGACCTCCTGCTGCTTCACGAAACGCCTGCGGCCGTCCCGTCCGGCGAGCCCTTGCGCCTGCGCAGCGCGAGGCATGCCCGGATCATCCGCACCGTCGTCCTGTACTGACCGGGCCGCCGCCCGCCATTGTTGCCCGAGGGGACATAATTTGGTTCCAAGACAAGGACTTATGCGCTGCCGGGGAACCGGCTACCATGGCCGTGCATCGGGCAGCGACGAGGCTGCGGGTTGAACGAGATCGACATCGGCGAAAGGAGGCCATCATGCGACGACTGTATCCCGGAAAGAACGTCTCCTGCGTCTCCACCTTCGACAAGAGCCGTCTGGAGCAAATGATCGCCAACCGCTTCTGCGACCGCCCGCTGAGCCCGCCGGCGAACCGGGTGCTGCAGCGCCTGCGGGCCGCGGATTTCGTGGTGGTGCTGGACGACGTGCCGCGCGACCTGATCACCATGAACTGCACCATCCGCCTGATCGACCCCATCCTCTGCGAGGAATGGGAAGTGGCCCTGGTATACCCCGAGGACCACGATCCGGAACGGAACAGCTGGTCGATCCTTAGCCCGGTAGGTTGCGAGCTGTTCGGCCTGCGCCGGTACGACGCCGTCGCCATCAAGCGGGAGGACCTGCCGTGCGCCGGCTGGGTGGTCGCCGACATTCCCTTCCAGCCCGAAGCATCCGGGATGCCGCTGTAACGGCCCCGCCGGGCGGGCCGTGGACCGCCCTTCCGGCGCAAGCCGGAAGGGCTGAACGCTCCTGGCCGCGCCGCTTTCCGCCTACGTTACACACGGGCACGAAACCGCTTCAAGAACGCGACATACGCCGAAGAGCCGGGCCGCTAAACTGCCCTCACCTTAAATTATCCGGCTTGAAAGGAAAATGTCATGCATGCCACTCTTCTCGACGTCGTAAGCGTCGTCGCCCTCGTCGTTCTGGTTCTCGCGCCGCGGCTGGTCGAGCTCTATCTCAACACCCGGGAACTGGAAGGCTGAACTCCGGGCCGCCCGGCCCGGTGGATGCTTCATCGAACGATCCGGATGCGAATCCGGATCGTTTTTCGTTTACGCCTTCTCTTTGGCGGCCGGACCGGCTTCCGCCGTGCTTCGCGGCGCTTCTCCGCCGGGGGAAGCCACGATCCCCCAGTCGCCCCACTCGTACCAGTCGTCGCCGAGCAGTTCGATCGGATGCTGGGTCCGGCCCGAGCCGTTGCCGCAGCCCAGCGAATCCGCCGGGCAATACTTGTCGCAGCCCCAGCAGATGCGCTCGGGGTGCGTCGGATGCAAGGGAAATTTCTTTGCCATGATTGAAATGGGCGGCCGCGAAACATTCGACCGCGCGCATACCCGACAGTTTCGCTCAACAATTACGCCGTGAAAATGATCGGGATCAAATTCCGGCGCGAGCGTCAGGCCCCGCGCCCCGCTTCCGGTTTGTCCGCCAGTTCCACGATTTCCGGCAGGGCTGCCGCCGCGCGTGCCGGCACGTAATAGCGTACCCGGTCGCTCAAGTGCGTCCGCGCCGGATTGATCTCGACCGTCGGCACGCCGGCGTGCACGGCGCGCATCACCGGTTCCGCGATGTACGGGAACACGGCGGTCGTGCCGACGACGAAGACCATGTCGAAGCCCCGCTCCAGTTCGCGGTACAGCCGGTCGAGCGCGGCGCCGGGCAGCATTTCCCCGAACAGCACCACGCGCGGCCGCACGATCTCGCCGCAATGCCCGCAGCGCGGCGGCACGGCATGGTCGCCGGCGTCGGCCTCCGCGCCGCAGTGCGCGCAATAACGTTCCTCCAGCGTGCCGTGGATTTCGATCACCGCGGAGCTGCCCGCCTTGAGGTGCAGGCCGTCGATGTTCTGGGTCAGCACCACCACCTCGCAGCGCCGCTCCAGCGCGGCGATCGCGCGGTGCGCCGCGTTCGGCCCGACGCCGTGGCAGTTGCGCTCGATCTGCGCCAGGTATTTCCAGGTGATGTCCGGCCGCACCGCCATGCAGTCGCCGGACAGCGCGTCCTCGATGGCCAGGCCGTCCTCGGTCGCCTCGTCGTTGTACAGGCCGCCGACGCCGCGATAGGTCGGCAGGCCCGAATCGGCCGAGACGCCGGCGCCGGTGATGAACAGCACCCGGCGCGCCTTGCCCAGCAGCCCGGCGATTTCGCCATATGTCTTTTCCATCGCATCTCCCTCACGCAAACCTGGCGCGCAGGCGCGGCCAGAGCAGATTCAGCGCCAGCCCCGTCATCACCAGCGCGGCGGAAACCAGCTTCCAGGCCGGCAGCGCCTCGCCCAGGAGCAGCGCCGAGGCGCCCATCCCGAACACCGGCACCAGCAGGGCCATCGGGGTGATCGTCGCGGCGGGATGGCGGGCCAGCAGCCAGCCCCAGGCGACGTAGCCGAACAGGGTATTGCCCCAGGCCTGCCACGCCACGGCGGCCCAGGTGGCGAGGTCGGCGCGGCGCAGGCCGGCCGCGATGGCATCGGCGCCCTCGAAGGCGAAGGCCAGGGCGAACAGCGGCGGAATGGCGAAGGCGCTGGACCACACCACGTAGGCCAGCATGCTTGCCGGATTGCCCTGCTTGGCGGCCATGTTGCCGCCCGCCCACGAGAAGGCGGCCAGCAGCACCAGCGCCAGCCCGAGCGCGGTGGTGGTGCCGTCGGTGTGCTGCAGGATGTTGAGCACTCCGGCCGTGGCCAGCAGCAGGGCCAGCCACTGGAAGGGGCGCACGCGCTCGCCGTTGAGCCGCATCGACAGGCCGATGGTGAAGAACACCTGCGTCTGCACGACCAGCGAGGCGATGCCCGGCGAAATATGGCCGTTCATGGCGATGTACAGCAGCCCGAACTGGCCGACGCCGATCAGCAGCCCGTAGAGCGCCAGGTTGCCCAGGCCCACCGCCGGACGCCGCAGGAAGAACAGCGCCGGGACCAGCGCCATGGAAAAGCGCAGCGCGGCGAACAGCAGCGGCGGCAGGTCGCCGAGCGCGTACTTGATGACCACGAAATTGGTCCCCCAGATGCTGACCACGGCCAGCGCGAGGAGGAAATGGGAAAGAGGAAGCGCAACGTGCATGGAGGTCCTTCCGTGGCCGGCGCTCAGTGCGCGCGCACCGCGCGCCAGGCGGCCTCGATCGCGGCCAGGGCTTCCAGGCCGCCGCACGGCAGGGAGACGCCCTCGGCGCCACCGAGCTGCGGCGCGTCCGGGTTGATGCGGATCAGCCGGCCGCCGGCCGACTCGCTCATCAGGCGCACGGTCGGGATGGCGGTGCCGGCGCCGATCTCGATCACCAGCAGGCGCCCGACGCGGCCCAACCAGGCGCGCAGGCGCGCGTGCTGCTCCAGGCTGCGCCGTTCCAGCCAGTCCCAGTCGTCGAACATCAGGATGTTCGGCCGGGCCACGGCGCCGCAGCGCGGGCAGCGCGGAATTTCGGACGTCAGCCGGCAGTTCTCCGCGTCGACCCGGGGATCGAATTCCTCCGCCGGCCACACTTCGTCGGCGCATCCGTCCAGGCATTGCAGGTGATGGATCGAGCCATGGCATTCGGCGATGCGCCGCGCGTCGAAGCCGGCCCGGACGAACTGTCCGTCAACGTTGCTGGTGAACACGAAACACCCTGCCGGCAGGCTTTCGCCGATCCGGCGCAGGATGGCGAAGCCCGCGTGCGGCGGCGTGCGGCGGTACAGCGCCAGCCGGTGCCCGTAGAAGCCCCAGGCCAGCGCCGGATCGCTCCTGAACGCCGCCGGATTGGCGATGCGCTCGAACGGGATGCGCGCCCGCCCGAGCGCGGGATAGGCGCGCCAGAAGCCCTGCGGCCCGCGGAAATCGGGCAGCCCGGAATCGACGCCCAGGCCCGCACCGGCGGTGATCAGCAGCCCGTCGACCTGCCCGATCAGCTCGGCGCAGCGGCGGTAGTCGCCGGACGGACTCATTGCGCCGCCGCGAGGGCCTGCACTTCGTCCAGCCAGGGGCGCCGCTCGTCCTCGGTGACGAAGGCGGCCAGGAAGCCGTTGCGCGCCAGCGCGGCGAGTTCGTCGCGGGACAGTCCCAGCGCGTCGGCGGCGGCGATGAAATTGGCGTTCATGTAGCCGCCGAAGTAGGCCGGATCGTCGGAATTGAGCGTCACGCGCAGCCCGGCGCGCAGCAGCCGCGCCAGATTGTGCTCGCGCAGGTTGTCGACCACGCGCAGCTTGAGGTTGGACAGCGGGCACATGGTGAGCGGCGTCCGCGCCGCCGCCAACCGCCGCAGCAGGGCCGGGTCCTCCTCGGCACGCACGCCGTGGTCGATGCGCTCCGCCTGCAGCACATCGAGCGCGCCGCGCACGTAGGCGGCCGGGCCCTCCTCGCCGGCGTGCGCCACGACGCGGAAACCGAGCTCGCGCGCCCGGGCGAACACGCCGGCGAACTTCTCCGGCGGGTTGCCGACCTCGCCCGAATCCAGCCCGACGCCGACCCACAGGTCGGCGTACTCGGCGCGCAGCGGCAGCGCGGCATCGAGCGCGGCGAAGGCGTCCGCCTCGGACAGATGGCGCAGGAAACAGAGGATCATGCGGCTGGAAAAACCGTGCTCGGCGCGCGCCGCGCGCAAGGCGCCGGCGATGCCGGCGAACACCGTCGCCACCGGCACGCCGCGCGCCGTGTGCGTCTGCGGATCGAAGAACAGCTCGGCGTGCCGCACGTTGTCGGCGCGCGCGCGCCGCACGTAGGCCGCCGTCAGGTCGTGGAAGTCGCGCTCGGTGCGCAGCACGGCGGCGCCGGCGTAGTAGAGGTCGAGGAAGGACTGCAGGTCGGTGAAGTCGTAGGCGGCGCGCACCTCGTCCACCGAAGCGTAGGGCAGCGCGACGCCGTTGCGCCGGGCCAGATCGAACATCATCTCCGGTTCCAGCGAGCCTTCGATGTGCAGGTGCAGTTCCGCCTTGGGCAGGCGGCGGATGAATTCGTGCAGGTCGGACATGGTCGTTGCTCGGAACGGGATGCGGGAAAGCGATTCTACCGCGCGCCGGAGCGCATCCCGCCGTTCGCCGCCGAGCGGAAAGCCTGCTATATAATCTGCCGATTGCACTCGGAACGATCGACCGGGCATCCCGCCTCCGGCGGGCGACCCCGGTCGGGACGATGGATGACCAAACGACCTGATCCCCCGCTCACCGCTCTGGCCCGCGCCGTCTGCTGCTCCGCCCTGCTCCTGGCGGGCTGTGCCAGCGTCGCGCCGCCGTCCGGGCAGGGTCCGTCCGCGTCGGCGGGCAACGTCTCGTCCACCCAGGCCAGAACGTCCGACGCCGGCGCCCGCGCCAAGTGGCTGCCGGCCCCCGACGGCGTGCTGGTCAAGGTCGAACTGGCGGAACAGCCGCACCCGCAGGCCATTGATTTGACCGACGCGCCGGACGACTTGTTCCAGCGCATCCGCCACGGTTTCGCCATGCCCGAGCTGAACGACGATCTCGTGCTGTACCACCAGCAGTGGTACCTGAACCGCCCGGACTACCTGCGGCGCATGGTCAACCGCAGCAGCCGCTACCTGCACTACATCGTCGAGGAACTGGACAAGCGCGGCATGCCGATGGAGCTGGCGCTGCTGCCGATGGTCGAAAGCGCCTACAACCCGATGGCGTACTCGCGCTCCAAGGCGTCCGGGCTGTGGCAGTTCATTCCCGCCACCGGCAAGCGCTACAACCTCGACCAGGACTGGTGGAAGGACGACCGGCGCGACATCGTCGCCTCGACCTCGGCCGCGCTCGACTACCTGCAGTCGATCTACGAGATGCACGGCGACTGGCACCTGGCGCTGGCGTCCTACAACTGGGGCGAAGGCGCCGTCGGGCGGGCCATCGGCAAGAACCGCGCGCAGGGCCTGCCGACCGACTATCTGAGCCTGACGATGCCCAGCGAGACGCGCAACTACGTGCCGAAGCTGCAGGCGCTGAAGAACATCTTCCGCAATCCCGCGCTGATGGCCGAACTCGCGCTGCCGCGCGTGCCCAACCGGCCGTTCTTCGCCACGGTCACCACCGACTCGCACATCGACGTCAAGGTGGCGGCCAAGCTGGCCGAGATGCCGGTGCAGGAATTCGTGGCGCTCAACCCGGCGCACAACCGCGCGGTGATCAAGCCCGACACGCCGCTGGTGATCCCGGCCGAGAAGCTGGAGACCTTCGTCAGCAACCTGGAGGCGCACAGCGACGAGAACAAGCCGCTGTCCGCCTGGCAGACCTATACGCTGCGCCCCGGCGACAGGCTGGAGAAGATCGCGCCGCGTTTCGGCATGACCGTCGCCAAGCTCAAGGCGGTCAACGGCATCCAGGGCAAGATCCCGCTCTCGCCCGGACTGACCCTGCTGGTGTCCGGGTCGAAAGGTCCCGGCGAGATGGCCGCGCTGCCCGAGCAGCCGCGCCAGCCCGACGCCGAGCCGCGCCCGGAGGCGAAACCCCGCGTGCACACCGTGCGCAAGGGGGAAACCCTGGCCGCCGTGGCCCGGCGCTATGACCTGGCCGCCGCCGAGCTCAAGAAAATCAACAACCTGAAGGGCGACCGCGTGACCGCCGGGATGCGCCTGCAGCTGGCCGCCGCCGCGCCGGAAGCGAAAGCCGGCGCGGATGAACGCCGCAAGCCGGCAGCCGACAAGGCCGGCGCGCCGGTCAAAACCGCCGCCGCGCAGAAGCCGGCGGAGAAGAGCGCCCTGGCGAAGATCACCAAGGTCGCCGCCAAGGCCGCGCCGAAAACCACCCGCTACACCGTGCGCCGCGGCGACACCATCTACTCGATCGCCCGCCAGTTCAAGGTGGCCGCGGACGACCTGATGCGCAGGAACCGCGTCAGCCCGGACAGCCTCAAGCCCGGCACCACGCTGACCATCGAGCTCGCCGAGAATTCCTGACCGATCGGCCTACGCCTGCCCGCCGGCTGGCGGATGCAGGTGGCAGGACACCACGTGCGCCGGCGCCACGAGGCGCTCTTCCGGATAATCGACGCGGCACTGCGCCATCGCGTGCGGACAACGCGGATGGAAATGGCAGCCCGCAGGCGGCGCGGCCGGCGACGGCGCTTCCCCGGCCAGGCGGATGACCGCGCGGCCTGCCTCCGGGCGCGGGCTAGGGACGGCCGAGAGCAGCGCCTCGGTGTACGGATGCTGCGGCGAGCGCAGCACCGCGTCGACCGGACCG
The DNA here is from genome assembly GCF_047602565.1 of Propionivibrio sp. Taxonomy (GTDB): domain Bacteria; phylum Pseudomonadota; class Gammaproteobacteria; order Burkholderiales; family Rhodocyclaceae; genus Propionivibrio. Next base: position 4,042,886 of record NZ_JASGGX010000001.1, on the reverse strand, counting down.
CGTTCGACGATGCGCCCCAGATACATCACCGCCACCTCGTGCGCCAGGTACTCGACCACCGCGAAATTGTGGGTGATGAACAAGTAGGCCAGCCCGAGCTCGTCCTGCAGCGATTTCAGCAGGTTGAGAATCTGCGCCTGCACCGACACGTCGAGCGCCGAGGTCGGCTCGTCGCAGACCACCAGTTCCGGCTGCACCGCCAGCGCCCGGGCGATGGCGATGCGCTGCCGCTGGCCGCCGGAGAATTCGTGCGGCCAGCGCTGCGCCGCCTGCGCGTCGAGGCCGACCTGCCGCAGCAGCGCGGCCACGGCCGCCGTGCGGTCGGCCGTGGCGCCGGAGGCACCGAAGGCGCCGAGCGCGTCCATGCCCTCGGCGATGATCTCGCCGATCGACAGGCGCGGGTTGAGCGAGGCGAACGGGTCCTGGAAGATCATCTGCATGCGCCGCCGCAACGGCCGCAGCGCGGCGCGCGACAGGCCGGTCAGTTGGCCGCCGTCGAGCCGCACCCGGCCGCCGCTCGGCCGGATCAGCTGCAGGATGGCCTTGCCCACCGTGGTCTTGCCGCAGCCCGATTCGCCGACCAGCGCCAGCGTGCGCCCGCGCGCCAGTGCGAGCGAGACGCCGTCGACGGCCTTGACGTGGCCGACCACGCGCTGCAGGACGCCGCGCCGGATCGGGAAATGCACGCGCAGGTCGTCGACTTCGAGCAGCTTGCCGGGCGCCGCCGGTGCCGGCTCGCGGCCGGGCGGCGGCGGCCGGACCGCCACGGCCTCCGCGCGGCCCGCGCCGTCGCGGCCTTCCTCGACCCAATGGCAGCGCACACGATGGGCGCCGCCGCACTCCGTCCATGCCGGCGATTCGGCGCGGCAGCGTTCCCAGGCGAACGGACAGCGGGCGGCGAAGCGGCAGCCCGCCGGCATGGCGTCCAGCGCGGGCACCTGCCCGGCGATGGTTTCCAGCCGCGCGCCCCGCCCCGCCATGTCGGGCAGCGCGGCGAACAGCTTCTGCGTGTACGGATGGCGCGGCGCGCCGAAGAAGGCCGCGCGCGGCGCCTCCTCGACGATTTCCCCGGCGTACATCACGCCGACGCGGTGCGCCATGCGCGCCACCACGCCCAGGTCGTGGGTGATCAGCAGCATGCCCATGCCGCGCTCGGCCTGCAGCCGTTGCAGGAGTTCGAGGATCTGCGCCTGGATGGTCACGTCGAGCGCGGTGGTCGGCTCGTCGGCGATCAGCAGGCGCGGATCGCCGGCCAGCGCGATGGCGATCATCACCCGCTGCTTCATGCCGCCGGAAAGCTGGAACGGGTAGTCGGCCAGGCGCCGGGTAGGGTCGGCGATGCCCACCGCCCTGAGCAGTTCCGCCGCCCGCCCGGCGTCGGCGCCGGCCGGCAGGTTTCCGTGCCTTTCGAGCACCTCGCCGATCTGGCGGCCGACGGTGAGCACCGGGTTGAGGCTGGTCGCCGGCTCCTGGAAGATCATCGCCATGCCGCCGCCGCGCACCGCGCGCATCTCGGCCTCCGGCAGCTGCATGAGGTCGGTGCCGGCGAAGCGCACCTCGCCGCCGAGGATGCGCCCCGCCGCCGGCAGCAGGCGCAGCAGCGACAGCGCGGCGGCCGACTTGCCGCAGCCCGACTCGCCGAGCAGGGCCAGCGTCTCGCCGGCGGCCACGTCGAAATCGATGCCGTCGACCGCCGCCAGCACGCGCCGCCCGACCGCGAAACCGGCGCGCAGGCCGCGCACTGAGAGCAAGGTGTCGTCGTTCATGGTTTGCCGCCCCTCACCCCATCCTCGGATCAAACGCGTCGCGCACGGCATCGGCCAGCAGGTTGGCGGCGAGCACCAGCGCGAACATGAAGGTGAACGCCGAGGCCAGCGACCACCACACCGCCGGCTCGCGCGAGAGCTCCATGCGCGCGTTGTTGATCATCGTGCCGAAGCTGGTCATCGTCGGGTCGACGCCGATGCCGACGTAGGACAGCACCGCCTCGGCCAGCACCAGGCCGGAGAAATCCATGACCAGCGTGATGATCACGATGTGCATCAGGTTGGGCAGGACGTGGCGCCGCAGGATGGCCAGGTCGGCGACGCCGAAGGCCTGCGCCGCCTGGATGTATTCGAGCTCGCGCAGCTTCAGCGTCTCGCCGCGCAGCAGGCGGCACAGGGAGGTCCAGCTGGTCAGCCCGAGGATGAAGCACAGCGCCAGCAGGCGCAGGTCGGCGCGCTCGGCGGCGGTGGAAAACCATTGCGGATGGGTATCGATGACCACCTGCATCATCAGCACCGCGGCGGCGATCAGCAGCACGCCGGGAATCGAGGAGAGCGTGGTGTAGAGGTATTGGATCGCGTCGTCCACCCAGCCGCGGAAGTAGCCGGCCAGGATGCCCAGGCCGATCGCCACCGGCAGCGTCACCAGCGTGGTCACCAGCCCGATCACCAGCGCCGTGCGCACGCTCTTGAGGATCTGGTAGAGCACGTCCTGGCCGACCTTGTCGGTGCCGAAGACGTGGTAGTCGCCGCACAGCGCGAGGATCGGCAGCGCCACCAGCAGCAGCGCGCCGGCGGCGATCAGCACCGCGTTCCAGGCGAAGCCGGTCTCGCCCCGCCACAGTCCGCGCCACGCCGGGCGGAAGCCGCCGCCGGACCGGCGGGCCAGTGTCTGCGCGGTGGCCGCGGCCAGCGCGATGAACACACCAACGGCAAGCGCCACAGCGGCCAGCGCCCGGCGCAGCACGTCGCCGTCGCGCGCGGCCTCGTCGTCGCCCAGGTGCGCGCCGCCGTATCTGAGGCGCGGGAAGTCGCGCAGCGTGTGCAGGCTGCCGTCGGCGGCGCGGATATCCATCGTTTCCTTGGCGTAGGCGCGCGTGGCGAGCGGCGCGGAATAGGTCTTCTCACTGCGCAGGCGCAGCGGCGCGGCGATGGCGTCGAGCGCCGAGAGCACGTCCACGGCGTAGGCCGCCGGCCGGTCGGCCTCCGGGGTTTCCAGGCGCGGCCGGTAGTGCAGCGAATCGAGCAGGCCGACCAGCACGAACGCGGCCAGGACCGTCGCCGCCGCCATTCCCGGCCGGTTCGCGCCGACCCGCCGCCAGGCCGCCCGCGACGGCGGGTTGCGCCACGACAGCGCGCCGAGCGCGACGGCGGCCAGCGCCAGCAGCCAGATCAGCGCGTCGGACCAGAGCAGGACGGGCATGAAGGTCATCGGTCGAGCCTTATGCGCGGGTCCACCAGGGTGTAGGAGACGTCCGTCAGGATCAGCCCGGCGATGTACAGCACCGAGCCGATGAAGACCATCGAGCGCACGACGGCGAAATCCTGCGCCTGGATGGCATCGATCGTGTAGCTGCCGAGGCCGGGGATGCCGAAGAACGATTCGGTCAGCAGCGAGCCCATGAACAGCAGCGGAATGACCGCCACCACGCCGGTCAGGATCGGGATCAGGGCGTTCTTGAGCACGTGGCGGAACAGCACGGCGAGTTCGGAGAGCCCCTTGGCGCGCGCCGTGCGCACGTAGTCCTTACCGATCTCCTCCAGGAAGATCGTGCGGTACCAGCGCGTCGACGCGCCGATGCCGGACACTACGCCGATCGCCACGGGCAGGACCAGGAATTTCCAGGCGTCGAGCCCGTCGCTGAAACCGGAGATCGGCACCAGCCGCCAGACCTTGCTGACCAGGTACTGGCCGCCGATGATGTAGAACAGCCCGGAGACCGACATCATCGCCACGCACAGCACGACGCCCCAGAAGTCGAGCCGGGTGGCGCGGAAAAGGGCCAGCAGCAGCGCGCTGCTGATCGCCGCGAACAGCCCGAGCACGAAGGTCGGCAGCGCGATGGCCAGCGACGGCCCCATGCGCATGCGGATCTCGCGCGTGATGTCGCGCCCGTCCTCGGCGCGCCCGAAGTTGCCGGCGAACATGCGCGCCGACTTGGCGAAGAAGATCGTCTCGGTCAGCACGCCGGTCCCCGTGGCGCGGGGATTGACGAACAGGGGCCGGTCGTAGCCGCGCTCGGCCTTCCATTTCTCGATTGCCTCGGGCGTCACGCGCTTCACCCCGAGCTGCATGCGCGCCATGTCGTCCGGCGTGTTGACGACAAAGAACAGCGCGAAGGTGAGGAGATTTACCCCGATCAGGATCGGGATCGCGTAGAGCAGGCGGCGCAGGAGGTAGGCGAGCATGGCGTCACAGTCCTGCCAGTTCGCGCTCGATCTGCTCGATGCTTGGCAGGCTGGTCTGCAGCTCCGCCGGCAGCGCTTCGATGAGCTGGTATTCCGCCACGCCGATCGGCTTGTTGACGTCGCGCAGGGCGTATTCGGCGACCACCCGGTTCTGCGTCTTGCACAGCAGCAGGCCGATGGTCGGCGCATCCTGCTCGCTCTTGACCTGCGCATCGACGGCGCTGAGGTAAAAGCTCAGCTTGCCGGCGTATTCCGGCTTGAACGCCCCGGCCTTCAGCTCGACGACGACGTAGCAGTGCAGCTTCAGGTGATAGAAGAGCAGATCGATGAAGAAATCGTCGCCCCCCACCTCGATGTGCACCTGCCGCCCGACGTAGGCGAACCCCGCACCGAGTTCGAGCAGAAAGCGGGAAATGTGCGTCACCAGCGCGGATTCGATTTCGCGTTCCTGCGCCTCGTCGGTCAGGCCGAGGAAATCGAAGCGGTACGGGTCCTTCAGCGATTCCCGCGCAAGGTCGGAATGCGGCTTGGGCAAATGCATGTCGAAATTGGCCACGGCCTTGCCGGTGCGGCCGCGCGCATTCGTCTCGATCTGCATGACCAGAATATTGCGCGACCAGTTGTTTTCGGCGGCCTTGGCCAGATACCAGTCACGTTCTTCGCGGGTCTTCAGTTTGTCGATCAGCGTACACAAATGGAACCACGGCAATTGTGCAGCAGCCTGCTGCACAAATTCCGAATCCGGCCACGCCTCGGCGAACGCCCGCATGTACTTGAGGTTGCGCGGCGAAAACCCCTTCATCTGCGGGAACGCATTGCGCAGATCGCGCGCCAGCCGTTCGATCACCTTGGCGCCCCAGCCCTGCTCCGCCTGCCGCGCCAGAATGTCCCGGCCGATCTGCCAGCATAGCAGCACCAGCTCGCGGTTGACCGCCAGCGCCGCCCGCTGCTGCGCCGAGTGGATGCGATTCTTCAGCTCCGCCAGCCAGTCGGCGTAACCCGGCGGCGGCTCGGTGAGCATGATGGGCGTGGTGTCAGTCATGATTGGCGTCGAGGGTGGCGTAGTCGAGAGGCATACCGGCATTCACGCATTCCGCGCCGTCCCGCGTTCACGGCGCCGATAGGCCAGCACCGCCGGCACGGCGAGCGCGGCCAGCGCGGCGCCGCCCGCCGCCAGCGGCCAGAGCACCGGCGCGTTCCATTCGTGCCGTAGCCGGGCGCGCTCGGCCACGTCGATGCGCTGGTACTTGAGCGTGTTGTTCGCCACGTCGTGCGGCTTGCGGTTGTACAGCCAGGCGTGGGCGAGCGTGTAGCTCTTCGGGTGGAAGCCGAAGATCCACGGCGCGTCCTCCTGCAGGATGCGCTGCATGCGGCGGATGATCTCCGCCCGCCGCGGCGTGTCGTCCATGTCCTTCATGGCGGCGAACAGGCGGTCGAATTCGGGGTTGACGTAGTTCGCGGCGTTCTCGCCGCCGGTGGCGACCTTGGCCTCGCTGCCGGCGAGCAGGAAGAAGAAGTTCTCCGGATCGGGGTAATCGGCGTTCCAGCCGAGGAAATAGATCTGCATCGCGCCCTTGCGCAGCTTTTCCTGGAAGCGGTTGAAGTCGGACGGGCGGATGACCAGCTGGATGTCGAGCTTGGCGAACTGGCGCATCAGCCAGTCGTTGCGCGGCTTGTCGTCCACGCCGCCGCCGGTGGTGTCGAGGTAGAGCACCAGCGGCTCGCCGGTCCTGGCGTCGCGCCCGTTCGGCCAGCCGGCCTCGGCCAGCAGCTTTTTCGCCGCCTCGATCGGCTTGCGCCGGGCCTCGCCGTCGCGCCACTCGTATACGACGGGGTTGATCCCGGCCTCCCCTTCGCCATGGCCGAAAATCCCCGGCGGCAGCGGGCTCATGGCCGCGACCCCGCGCCCGTTGAGGAAGATCGAGATGAACTCCTCCTGGTCGATGGCGATCGATAGCGCCTGGCGCAGCTTGCGCGCCCGCTCCTCGCCGACGCCGTCCTGGCCGCCGACCACCGGGTCGAGGAAGTTGAAGCCCTGGTAGAAGATCGACGCGCGCAGCCGGGTGAGCAGCCGGATTCCCCGCGCCTGCATCTCGCCGGAAAGCTGCACGCCGCCGTCGAGGTCCAGGCGCACGGCCTGGTCGAAGCTGTCGGAGGCGATGCCGGACGCATCGTAGTACCCCTGCAGGAACTTGTTCCAGTACGGGATGCTTTCCTTTTCCCGGGTGAGGACGACGGTGTCGATCAGCGGCAGCGGCTTGCCGCAGTCGGCCAGCAGGCCGGCCTCGCGGTCGCCCGCCTCGCCTTCGCACGGATAGGCCTCGCCGTGGAAATTCGGATTGCGCGCGAGCACCATGCGGCTGTTCGGATTGTTCTCGGCCAGCATGTACGGCCCGGTGCCGACCGGATACCAGTCGAGCGTCAGATTCTTCGCGGCCATTCCCGGCTGGCTGTAGAAGCGGTCGGCCTCGCGCGGCACCGGCGCGAAGAACGGCATCGCCAGCCAGTAGCGGAACTGCGGGTACTTGCCGGCCAGCGTGATGCGGTAGGCATGCCGGTCGACCCGCTCCACGCCCGCCAGCGGAAAGCGGTCGAGGTCGATCCAGGCGTCCTCCGGCAGATCCTTCGCCGCCTCCTGCAGGGCCTGGCCCAGCTCCTTCAGGCCGACGATGTGCGCGGCCATCATCCCGAAGATCGGCGAATACACGCGCGGATGCGCCAGGCGCTTGATCTGGTAGATGTAATCGTCGGCGGTCAGCTCGCGCGTGCCCGTGCGCGGGAAATCGGCCAGCGTGTCGATGCCGGCGAGCTTGGCCGCGTCGAGATCGGCATAGACGGGCCGCCCGTCGGACTCCGTGGCGAACGCCGGGTGCGGCTGGTAGAGGATGCCCGGCCGGATGCGGATTTCATACACGCTGCGGGCGATCGCTTCCGGCGGCGCGTCGGCCGGCAGGCGCTTGCCGGCGGCATCGAAATATGCCGGTTCCGGCACCGCTGCCGCCGTGCCCGGCACCAGCGTGTACGGGCGCTTCAGGTAGTGATACTGCAGCGGCGGCTCGTAGATCTGCGCGGTGAACACGCTCTCGTCCTCGGTGTAGGAGCGCGCCGGATCGAGGTGCTTGGGCCGGTCGGTAAACGCCGAGTAGAGGATGTTCCGCCCCCTTTCGCCGCGCGGATACGGATCGTTCTGCTCGCTGCCGCAGGCGGCGAGCAGCAGGCAGGACAGCAGGATAAAGACGCGGAAACCGGGCATGGAGCCAAGTGTAACCCAAGCCTTCCGCTTCATACGACGCGCGCCGACGCGCGGCCGGAGGATCGCCCGGCCACGATAGCCACGAACGAAACGAGGGATTTTTCCCCTATAATTGCCGTCGCGCCGTTTTTCGGCCGCATACCTCAGCACACCCACTCAGCCACAGTTACGGGAGAATTCATGGGATTCCTTGCCGACAAGCGCATCCTGATCACCGGCCTGCTGTCGAAGCACTCGATCGCTTACGGCATCGCCAAGGCTTGCCACCGGGAAGGCGCCAGACTGGCATTCACTTTCCAGAACGAGCGTTTCCAGGAGCGCGTCGCCAAGTTCGCCGCCGAGTTCGACAGCTCGCTCGTCTTTCCCTGCGATGTGGCCGAGGATGCCCAGATCGAACAGCTGTTCGCCGAGCTGGCGACACACTGGGAAGGGCTCGACGGCCTGGTGCACTCCGTCGCCTTCGCCCCCACCGTGGCGATCGAAGGCGATTTTCTCGAAGGCATCTCGCGTGAATCGTTCCGCATCGCCCACGACATCTCGTCCTACAGCTACCCCGCCCTGGCCAAGGCCGCGCGGCCCATGCTGCTCAAGGGCAACAACGCGGCCCTGCTGGCGCTGACCTATCTCGGCGCCGACCGCACCATGCCCAACTACAACACCATGGGTCTGGCCAAGGCCAGCCTGGAGGCCGCCACGCGCTACCTGGCCTTCTGCCTCGGCCCGCAGGGCATCCGCGCCAACGCCATCTCCGCCGGCCCGATCAAGACGCTGGCCGCCTCGGGCATCGGCGACTTCGGCAAGCTGCTCGCCTACAACGCGCACCACGCCCCGCTGCGCCGCAACGTCACCATCGAGGAAGTCGGCAACGCCGCCGCCTTCCTGCTCTCCGACCTGGCGAGCGGCATCACCGGCGAGATCATGTACGTCGACGGCGGCCTGAACACCACCGCGCTGGGCAACACGGACCCGCTGCCGCAATAAACCGGCAACCCAAAAAACAACGCCGGCCGAGCTCGCGCTCGCCGGCGTTTTTCTTGGGCGCCGATGCTTACTGGCGTTCCCGGCCCTCCAGCAGGGACTTGTTGACGTCGATCTTGTAGCGCGCACGCAGGCTAGAGAGGTAGGTAGAGAGATCCTCCTGCGCCACCAGGTTCGCATACTCGTTGCGGAGCGCCTTGAGCTGGTTCTCGTCGATCTTCTCCGTCTGCGCGACCTTGGTGATCTTGAACAGCGAATAGCCGTCGCCGATGCCGACGCCGACGTAGGCCGGCAGCTTTTGCACGTCGGCCTTGAAAATGGCCTGCAGCACCGCCACCGGCAGCTGCGCCTGCCGGGCCTGCAGGCGCGACACGCCGCGCGATGCCGACCACGCGACCTTGTCCTCGCCTTTCTGGAGTTCCGCCAGACGCGCTTCGCCGGTGCTCCGGGCCTGCTTCATCGCCTCTTCGGCCTTCAGGTGCTTCTCGATGTCGCCCTTGACCGTGTCGAACGGACGGGTCGCCGCCGCGACATGCTCGACCACGCGCGCCGCCAGCAGGGTGTTCGGCGCCACTTCCACCGCCTCGGTATTGCGCTTGTTCTTGATGGCATCCTCGGAGAACAGCCCGGCCAGCACCTTGTCGTTGGCCAGCGGGCCCAGCGACGCCAGCACCTGCGGATCGGCATTTTTCGGCAGCCAGCCGGTCTGCTGGATCTTCAGCTTGAACTTGTCCGACGCCGGCTGCAGGCTGTCCGACTGCTCGTAAACCAGATTGTTGAAATTCTCCGCCGCCTCGGCGAACTGGCGGGTCGCCGCCTGCCGCTTCAACTCGCCCTCGATCTCGGCGCGCACCTCCTGCAGCGGCCGTTCCTTCGCCGCGTGAATGCCGGTGACCTTGATGATGTGGTAGCCGAATTCCGATTCGACCAGCCCGGAAATCTCGCCTTCCTTCTGGCCGAACACCGCGTCGTCGAAGGTCTTGACCATCATGCCGCGGCCGAAGAAACCGAGGTCGCCGCCCTTCTGCGCCGAGCCGGGGTCCTTCGAGTACTGTTTGGCCAAGTCGGCGAAGCGGGACGGATTCTTCTGCACTTCCTTCAACACCTCCTCGGCCTGCGCCTTGGCTTTTTCCTTGCCGGCATCGCCGTCGAAGGTGATCAGGATGTGGCTGGCGCGGCGCTCCTCGGGCTGCTGGTAGCGGTCGCGATGGCTGTCGTACCACGACTTGATCTCGGCGTCGCTCACCGTCACCTGCGCCAGCAGGGCGTCGAGCGACAGGACGACGTACTCGGCCTTGACCTGTTCCGGCACCTCGAAGCGGCTCTTGTTCTCGTCGTAGAACTTCTGCACGGCCTCCGGCTCGATCTTCACCTTCTCCGCGAACGGAGCCGCGGCGATGCGGAACTCGCTGAACTGGCGCTCCTCGGCCTGGATGCGCAGCATCGTCTCGGCCTGCGCCGAGGACACGAAAGCCGACGCGCCGATCGTCCCGACCAGCTGCTGCAGCGTCAGATCCTGGCGCACGCGCGCCTCGAACTGCGGCGGCGACATGCCCTGCGCGCGCAGCACGGCCTCGTAGCGCGACTTCGAGAACTGGCCGTTCTCCTGCAGCGCCGGCACGTTGGCGATGAACTCCTGCAACGCCTGGTCGCTGGTCGCCAGGTGCTTGTTCGCCGCTTCGAGCAGCAGCAGGCGCTGATTGATCAGCCCGTTGAGAATGCCCAGCCGGACTTCCGGCGAATTCATCATCTCCTGCTTGAACGACGCGCCCATCGACTGCCGCAGCTGATCCTGCCGCTCGCGCAGCGCCTGCTCGAACTGCGGCAGGCTGATCTTGCTGTCCCCGACGCTGGCGAGATCGCCGCCGGCGCCGGTGTTGCGGATGTAGGAATCGATGCCCCAGAAGGCGAAGGGCAAGGTGATCAGGCCGAGGAAAATCTGGACGATTCGCTTGTTGTTGCGGACGGCGTCAAACATGATGATTGCCCACTGGTTCGTTAGGAGTCGCGGCTATAACAAAAAAGGCGAACTCGCGTTCGCCTTCCGGTAACTGGCGGAGTGGACGGGACTCGAACCCGCGACCCCCGGCGTGACAGGCCGGTATTCTAACCAACTGAACTACCACTCCAATTGCACGGCACGTACGAAGCGTACGCACGAATTCTGCTGATCTCGTCTTGCTGGTGGGTGCTGACGGGTTCGAACCGCCGACATCCAGCTTGTAAGGCTAGCGCTCTACCAACTGAGCTAAGCACCCGCAATGTGCCTAAGCACAAAGCGCGTCAGTTTACAGCATCCTTGAGGCCTTTGCCAGCCCGGAACTTAGGCACCTGGGCCGCGGCGATCTTGACCGAGGCTCCGGTCTGCGGGTTGCGCCCGGTGCGCGCCGCGCGCTTGCCGACGTAGAACGTGCCGAAGCCGACGAGTGAAACTTCGCCGCCATCCTGCAGTGTCGTCTTCACCGCCTCGACCATGGCTTCCAGCGCGCGGGTGGCGGCGGCCTTGGAGATATCGGCGGAATCGGCGATTTGATCGATCAATTCGGACTTGTTCACACATCCTCCCTTCTGTCGGGTTGAACTACGGAAGCCCTGCTCGCCTGCCTTATTACAAGGCACGAATCCTCGTGTCAAGCGGCGTTTGGGGTGGCGGACGATGGATGGAGGAAAACCTCGGCATGCCGGAAGGCGGCTTCCGGCATGCTTCGGTCAGGGAATCAATGGGTAACGATGGATTGTGCAGACGAATTCTCGCTCGGAGGATTCCCCGCCGATGCCGCGCTTTCTTCCGACAGCGGTTCCGGCAGGCGTTCGAGCGCCAGTTCGAGCACCTTGTCGATCCACTTCACCGGGATGATCTCCAGCTTGTTCTTGATGTTGTCGGGGATTTCGGCCAGGTCGCGCACGTTCTCCTCGGGGATCAGCACGCGCTGCAGGCCGCCGCGCACCGCCGCCAGCAGCTTTTCCTTCAGGCCGCCGATCGGCAGCACTTCGCCGCGCAGGGTGATCTCGCCGGTCATCGCCACGTCGCAGCGCACCGGGATGCCGGTCAGCACCGACACCAGCGCCGTGCACAGGCCGATACCGGCCGAAGGTCCGTCCTTCGGGATCGCGCCCTCCGGCAGGTGGATGTGGATGTCGTTCTTCTGGTAGAAGTCGTCGGCGATCCCCAGCGAGCGGGAGCGCTTGCGCACCACCGACAGCGCGGCCTGCACCGATTCCTGCATCACCTCGCCGAGCTTGCCGGTGGTGATGGTCTTGCCCTTGCCGGGCAGGACGACGGATTCGATGGTCAGCAGCTCGCCGCCCACCTCGGTCCAGGCCAGGCCGGTGACCTGCCCGACCTGGTTCTCGCGTTCGGCCACGCCGAAGCTGTAGCGGCGCACGCCGAGGAACTTGTCGAGGTTGCGCGAGGACACGGCGATGCGCGTCTGGCTCTTCTTGAGCAGCAGCGTCTTGACCACCTTGCGGCAGATCTTGGAAATCTCGCGCTCCAGGCCGCGCACGCCGGCTTCCCGCGTGTAGTAGCGGACGATGTCGCGCAGGGCGCTCTCGGCGACCGTCAGCTCGGTCTTCTTGAGGCCGTTCGCCTTCATCTGCTTGGGCAGCAGGTAGCGGTGGGCGATGTTGATCTTCTCGTCCTCGGTGTAGCCGGACAGGCGGATCACTTCCATGCGGTCGAGCAGCGGCGCCGGGATGTTCATGGTGTTGGCGGTGGCCACGAACATCACCTCGGACAGGTCGTATTCGACCTCGACGTAGTGGTCGACGAAGGTCGAGTTCTGCTCCGGATCGAGCACTTCGAGCAGCGCCGAACTCGGGTCGCCGCGGAAGTCCTGGCCCATCTTGTCAACTTCGTCGAGCAGGAACAGCGGATTCTTCACGCCCACCTTGGTCATGTTCTGCAGGATCTTGCCCGGCATCGAACCGATGTAGGTGCGGCGGTGGCCGCGGATCTCGGCTTCGTCGCGCACGCCGCCCAGGCTCATGCGCACGAACTTGCGGCCGGTGGCCGTGGCGATCGACTGGCCGAGCGAGGTCTTGCCCACGCCGGGCGGCCCGACCAGGCACAGGATCGGCGCCTTCAGGCGGTCGACGCGCTGCTGCACGGCCAGGTATTCGATGATCCGCTCCTTGACCTTTTCCAGCCCCCAGTGGTCCTTGTTGAGCACCTTCTCGGCGGCGGCCAGATCGCGGCTGATGCGCGTCTTCTTGCGCCACGGCAGGCCGATCAGCGTTTCGATGAAGTTGCGCACGACCGTGGCCTCGGCGGACATCGGCGACATCAGCTTGAGCTTCTTCAGTTCGGACTGGACCTTGGCCATGCCCTCCTTGCTCATGCCGGCTTCCTTGGCCTTCTTCTCCAACTCCTCGAAGTCGGCGCCGTCCTCGCCTTCGCCCAGCTCCTTCTGGATCGCCTTGACCTGTTCGTTCAGGTAGTACTCGCGCTGGCTCTTTTCCATCTGGCGCTTGACGCGGCCGCGGATGCGCTTCTCGACCTGCAGGATGTCGATCTCGGTTTCCAGCTGCGACAGCAGGCGCTCGATGCGCGAACGCACGTCGAACATCTCCAGCACTTCCTGCTTCTGTTCGAGCTTGAGCGGCAGGTGCGCGGCGATGGTGTCGGCCAGCCGGCCGGCTTCCTCGATGCCGGCGATCGAAGTCAGGATTTCCGGCGGGATCTTCTTGTTCAGCTTGACGTACTGGTCGAACTGGGCGATCACCGCCCGGCGCAGCGCCTCGACCTCGTGGTCGACACCGTCGTCGCCGGCCGCCGGCGTGGCGCGGGCGACGAACATGCCGTCGCGCGTCTCGATGGCGTCGATGCGCGCGCGGCGCGAGCCTTCGACCAGCACCTTGACGGTGCCGTCGGGCAGCTTGAGCATCTGCAGGATGTTGGCGACGCAGGCGATTCCGTACAGGTCGTCGGCCTCGGGTTCGTCCTTGACGGCCGATTTCTGCGCCACCAGGAGGATGCCCTTGCCGGCTTCCATGGCGACTTCGAGCGCCTTGATCGACTTGGGCCGCCCGACGAACAGGGGGATCACCATGTGCGGGAAAACCACCACGTCGCGCAGGGGCAGCAGCGGCAGCTCGACGGGTTCGTCGGTGAGGGTGGGAATCGTGGTCATTGCTTGGGCTCTTCAAATAGGAACGCCCCCATCACATGGGGACGCAAAAACGGTTTTCAAGCCGCAGGCCACGGCAAGGGAGATCAGTTGGAGCCGGAAACCTTCGGCTGATCGGCGTAAATCAGGAGCGGCTTGGCGTCGCTGGTGATCATGTTCTCGTCGATGACCACCTTACTGACATTCTCCATCCCCGGAAGTTCGTACATGGTGTCCAGCAGCACCGACTCCAGGATCGAGCGCAGGCCGCGCGCGCCGGTCTTGCGCTCCAGCGCGCGGCGGGCGATGGCGGTCATTGCCGCGGGCCGGATTTCGAGCTCGACGCTCTCCATGGAGAACAGCTTCTGGTACTGCTTGACCAGCGCGTTCTTCGGCTCGACCAGGATCTGCACCAGCGCCTCGACGGACAGTTCCTCCAGCGTGGCGATGACCGGCAGGCGGCCGATCAGCTCGGGAATCAGGCCGAACTTGATCAGGTCCTCCGGCTCCACGGTGCGCAGCACCTCGCCGATGGCCCTCTTGTCGTCCTTGCTCTTCACCTCGGCGCCGAAGCCCATGCCGCCCTTTTCCGAGCGGTTGCGGATGACCTTCTCCAGCCCGTCGAAGGCGCCGCCGCAGATGAACAGGATGTTGGTGGTGTCCACCTGCACGAAGTCCTGGTTCGGATGCTTGCGCCCGCCCTGCGGCGGCACGCTCGCCACGGTGCCCTCGATCAGCTTGAGCAGCGCCTGCTGCACGCCTTCGCCCGAGACGTCGCGGGTGATCGACGGGTTGTCCGACTTGCGCGAAATCTTGTCGATCTCGTCGATGTAGACGATGCCCTGCTGCGCCTTCTCGATGTCGTAGTCGCACTTCTGCAGCAGCTTCTGGATGATGTTCTCGACGTCCTCGCCGACGTAGCCGGCCTCGGTCAGCGTGGTCGCATCGGCCATCACGAAGGGCACGTTGAGCATGCGCGCCAGCGTCTGGGCGAGCAGCGTCTTGCCCGAGCCGGTCGGCCCGATCAGCAGGATGTTGCTCTTGGCCAGTTCGACGTCGTCGCTGGTCCGGGCGCCGTGGCGCAGGCGCTTGTAGTGGTTGTACACGGCCACCGCCAGGATGCGCTTGGCCTGATCCTGCCCGATCACGTACTGGTCGAGCAGTCCCGCGATCTCGCGGGGCGTGGGCAGGTCGTTGCGGGCGGTCTTGCCGTCCTGTTCCGCGGACAGCTCGTCGCGGACGATGTCGTTGCACAGGTCGATGCACTCGTCGCAGATGAACACCGACGGCCCGGCGATCAGCTTCTTGACCTCGTGCTGGCTCTTACCGCAAAACGAACAGTACAGCAGCTTTTCGCTGCCACCTTTCTTTTCCGCCATCTCGGCTTACCTCGTAGCTTGGTTCAGTCTGATGGTTGTTGCCAGGCGAGCGATCAGACGACGCCGCGGCTCTGCAGGACCTTGTCGATCAGCCCGTAGTCCACCGCCTCCTCCGCCGACAGGAAGTTGTCGCGGTCGGTGTCGCGCTCGATGCGCTCGACCGGCTGGCCGGTATGCTGCGCCATGATCTCGTTGAGCTTGGCGCGCAGGGAGAGGATTTCCTTGGCGTGGATGGCGATGTCGGAGGCCTGCCCCTGGAAGCCGCCCATCGGCTGGTGGATCATCATGCGCGAGTTGGGCAGCGCGAAACGCTTGCCCTTGGCGCCGGCGCAGAGCAGGAACGCGCCCATCGAGGCGGCCTGCCCGAGGCACAGGGTCGACACGTCGGGCTTGATGAACTGCATGGTGTCGTAGATCGACAGCCCGGCCGACACCGATCCGCCCGGCGAATTGATGTAGAAGTGGATGTCCTTGTCGGGGTTCTCGGCCTCGAGGAACAGCAGCTGCGCGACGACCAGGTTGGCCGTCGCGTCGTTGACCGGCCCGACGAGGAAGATCACCCGCTCCTTCAACAGCCGGGAATAGATGTCGTACGCGCGTTCGCCCCGGCCGCTCTGCTCGATGACCATCGGCACCATGCCCAGACCCTGCGGTTCCCAGCGATCTTCCATCGCCATGCGATCAACACTCATTGCTGCGCTCCTTCTCGTGGCGGCCCGTTCAGCCGCGCTGACCTTGGCCCATCAACTCGTCGAAGGCGATGGCCTTGTCGAGCACCCTGGCGCTCGCCAGCGCCCATTCGACGACGTTATCCTCGATCACCACGCCCTCGATCTCGGCCAGGCGCTGCGGCTGGGCGTAGTACCAGCGGACGACCTCCTCCGGATGCTCGTAGCTTTGCGCGGCTTCCTCGACGACCGACTTGATCTGCTCGGGCTTGGCGTGCAGTTCGTTGACCTTGACGATCTCGGAAAGCACCAGCCCGAGGCTGACGCGGCGCTTGGCCTGGTCGGCGAACCACTCGCGCTGCATCGGGAAATCCTTCATCTTCTTGCCGCTGCGCTGCTCCATGTCCTGGCGGGCGTTGTGGATCAACTGGTCGATTTCGATTTCGACGAGCGCCTTGGGCACCTCGATCGGATTGGTTTTGAGCAGCGCTTCCATGACTTGGTTCTTGACGCGGCTCTTCAGACGGCTTTTCACTTCGCGCTTGAGGTTGGTTTCGATCTCGGCGCGCATCTTCTCGACGTCGCCGTCGGCGATGCCCAGCGACTTGGCGAAGTCGGTATCGATCTCCGGCAGCACCGCCTCGCTCACCTGCTTGACCGTGACGTCGAAGGTGGCCGCCTGTCCGGCCAGGTCCTTGGCGTGGTAGTCGGCCGGGAAGGTCATCTCGAAGGTCTTCGCCTCGCCCGCCTTGAGGCCCGTCACCGCGTTCTCGAAGTCCGCCAGCATGGCGCCCTCGCCGAGCACGAACGGATAATCCTTGGCCTCGCCGCCCTGGAACGGCTCGCCGCCCTTCTTGCCGAGGAAATCGATGGTCACGCGGTCGCCCTGGGCCGCCGCGCGGTCCACCGGCTCATAGCGGACGCGCTGCTTGCGCAGCACGTTCAGGGTGTTTTCCAGCTCGGCCGCGCCGATTTCCAGCGTCGGGCGCTCGATCTCGACGTCCTTCAGGTCGGCGACCTTGACTTCCGGATACACCTCGAACACCGCCGAGAACTCGATATGCGTTTCGCTCTCGGTCTTCTTCGGCTCGATCTTCGGGCTCCCCGCGACACGCAGCTGCTGCGCCTTGACGGCCTCGGTGAAGGACTTTTCCAGCGCCTCGTTCAGCGCGTCGACATAGGCGTCGTGCCCGTACTGCTGCTTGACGATGTGGAACGGCACCTTGCCCGGCCGGAAGCCCGGCATCTTGAGGTTCTTGCCCATCCGCTTCAGGCGCTGGTCGATTTCCTTGTCGAGGTCGGCGATGACTACCGACAGATCCAGGCTGCGTTCGAGGACGCTGGGTTGGGGCGTGGCTTCGGCAGCGGGGGTCGTGGCGTTGGTTTCCATTAAGATTCCTTGAAGTCTCTGAAAATCAGGCTGAAAAAAGCATAAAAGTCGGCTCGGGGCATCGCTGCTGCGTGGTGCGAGAGAAGGGACTCGAACCCCCACGCCTTGCGGCGCTGGAACCTAAATCCAGTGCGTCTACCAATTCCGCCACTCTCGCGCTAATCGATCATTTTAACCGAGAACGTCCTATACTGTCAGCCGCCTGAAATCCGCGCCGGACGCGCCTTTCCCGCCGCAATGCCCGTCGAACACTACGAAAATTTCCCGGTCGCCTCGCTGCTCCTGCCCCGGCGGATGCGCCGCCCGATCGAGGCCATCTACCGCTTCGCGCGCGGCGCCGACGACATCGCCGACGAAGGCGACGCGAGCGACGCGGAACGCCTGCGAGGGCTGGCCGCCTACGGCGCCGAGCTCGATCGCATCGAACGCGGAGAGGCGCCCGAGTCCGCCGCGTTCGCCGAGCTCGCGGCCGTCATCGCCGCTTGGCAGCTGCCGCTGCAGCTCTTCCGCGACCTGCTCGACGCCTTCGCCCAGGACGTGGTGCAGAAGCGCTACGCCGACTTCCCGGAACTGCTCGACTACTGCCGCCACTCGGCCAACCCGGTCGGGCGCCTGCTGCTGCACCTCTTCGACCGCGCCGGCGAGGACAACCTGCGCCGCTCCGACGCCATCTGCTCGGCGCTGCAGCTGATCAACTTCTGGCAGGACGTCGCGGTCGACTGGGCCAAGGGGCGCGTCTATCTGCCGCAGGAGGATCTCGCGCGTTTCGGCGTCGACGAACAGACGATCGCCGCAGGACGCTGCACGCCGGAATGGCTCGCGCTGCTCGACTTCCAGGTCGAGCGCGCGCGGCAGATGATGCTGGCCGGCTCGCCGCTGGTGCATGAACTGCCTGGACGCTTCGGCTGGGAAATCCGCCTTACCGTGCAGGGCGGCCTGCGCATCCTCGCGCGCATCCGGCAGGCGCGCGGCGACGTTTTCCGCGTCCGTCCCGTGCTCGGCCCGGCGGACTGGCTGCGCATGGCGGGACGCGCGCTGTTTATGTAAAAATCGCGGCGCACTCAACCACGACACCTTCCATGACGCCCGAAGACTACTGCCAGCAAAAGGCCGCCGCGAGCGGTTCGAGCTTCTACTACAGCTTCCTGTTCCTGCCGCCCGAACGGCGGCGGGCGATTACCGCGCTGTACGCCTTCTGCCGCGAGGTCGACGACGTGGTCGACGAGTGCAGCGACGCGCAGGTGGCCGCCGGCAAGCTGGCCTGGTGGCGCGCCGAGCTCGACGCGCTCTACGCCGGACGGCCGCAGCACCCGGTGACGAAAGCGCTGCAGGCCGTGCTGCCGCAGTTCGCCCTGCCGCAGGAGCAGTTGCTGGAAATCATCGACGGCATGGAGATGGACCTGCAGCAGACGCGCTATCTCGACTTCAAGGCGCTGTCGCTGTACTGCTACCGCGTGGCCAGCGTGGTCGGGCTGCTGGCCGCCGAAATCTTCGGCCATACCGACCGGCGGACGCTGAAATACGCCCACGACCTGGGCATGGCCTTCCAGCTCACCAACATCATCCGCGACGTCGGCGAGGATGCGCGGCGCGGCCGCGTCTACCTGCCGCTCGACGAACTCAAGCGCTTCGAGGTGCCGGTCGCCGACATCCTGAACGCCCGCCATTCGGAAAACTTCCGCCGCCTCATGGAGTTCCAGATCGAACGCGCCGAGGGCTATTACGCGCAGGCCATGAGCCAGCTGCCGGAGGCCGACCGCAAGGCGCAGCGGCCGGGTCTGGTGATGGCGGCGATCTACCGCACGCTGCTCGACGAGATCAAGCGCGACGGCTGCCAGGTGCTCAACCAGCGTACCTCGCTGACGCCGCTGCGCAAGCTGTGGATCGCCTGGCGGACGTGGATCAGGGGCTGAACGCGCGCCCGGCGCGCGTCGCCGTCGTCGGCGGCGGCTGGGCGGGCCTCGCCTGCGCCGTCGAACTGGCTGCGGCGGGCGTGCCGGTCCGCGTGTTCGAGGCGGCGAAACAGCCCGGCGGGCGCGCGCGCCGCGTGGACGTCGAAGGCCACGCGCTCGACAACGGCCAGCACATCCTGATCGGCGCCTACCGCGAAACCCTGCGCGTCATGCGCCTCGCCGGCGCCGATCCCGAGCGCCTGCTGCGGCGCCTGCCGCTGGAACTCAGCTATCCCCGGGCCGGCTTCCGCCTGCGGCTGCCGCGCCTGCCCGCGCCGTTCCATCTGGCCGCCGGACTGCTGGCGGCCAGGGGCTGCGCGCCGGGCGAGAAACTGGCCGCCGCCCGCTTCATGCGCGCCTTGCAGGCGACGGGCTACCGCCTCGCGCAGGACGTCTCCGTCGCCGAACTGCTCGACCGGCACCGGCAGCGGGGCAGCCTCCGCCGCTTCCTGTGGGAGCCGCTGTGTCTGGCCGCGCTCAACACCGCGCCGCAACACGCCTCGGCGCAGATTTTCGCCAACGTGCTGCGCGACGGTCTCGACGGCGCGCGGGAGAACAGCGACTTGCTGCTGCCGCGGGCCGATCTGAACCGCGTCTTTCCCGACGCCGCGGCCCGCTTCGTGGCGGCTCACGGCGGCGAAATCCGGCTGTCCGCCCGCGTCGAATGCATCGAACGGCCGCTCGCCGTGCACGGCGAACGCTTCGACCATGTGGTGCTCGCCGCCGCGCCGCGGCACGCCGCCGATCTGCTGCGCGACCATGCGGAAACCGGCGGCATCGCCGCCCTGCTGGACGCCTATTGCCACGAGCCCATCGGCACGGTTCTACCTGGCCTACCCGGAGCCGCTCCGCGCGCCGCTGCCCATGCTCGGCATGTCCGGCCCGCTCGGGCAATGGGTGTTCGACCGCGGTCAGCTCGACGGCGCCAGCGGCATCGCCGGATGCGTGCTCAGCGCCCGGGGCGCGTGGGACGAACGCGACAACGCCTCGCTCGCCGCGGCGCTGCACGCCGAACTGCAGGAAACGCTCGGCCGCGCCCTGCCCGCCCCGGACTGGCACCGCGTCATCCGCGAGCGCCGCGCCACCTTCTCCTGCCGCCCGGGCCTCCTCCGCCCTCCGGCGAAGACCGCCCTGCCCGGCCTGTGGCTGGCGGGCGACTACGTCTGCGCCGACTACCCGGCGACGCTCGAAGGCGCCGTGCGCAGCGGCGTGGCCGCCGCGCGGGGAATTCTGGGCGTCTTGAATTAAAAACCAAAAATAATTAACCACGGTGACACGGCGGGCACGGCGAGAAAACAAGAATTGCTTTTCGCCGTGCCCGCCGTGTCGCCGTGGTCAAACTGGTTTTTCGTGTTCCGCAGTCAAACCCGCAGCCGGTGTCAAGCCGCTGCGGCCACGATCCGCTTCACCACCTCCGGCGTGATCGCGCCTTTCTCCCCGAGCTTGGTGAGGCCATGCTTTTCGATGCTGGCGGCGACCCGCTCGGGCGCGGAGGCGTCGGTCACGCCGGCTTCGGAGAGGCGCACCGGCACGCCGAGGCCGCGGAACAGCTGCTCGATCGCGGCGATGGCGCGCTGGGCGAGATCGACGTCCGGCGCCAGGCCGAACACGGCGCGCCCCATCTGCGCCAGCTTCACCTTCTTGTCGTCGAGCCGGTCGCGCAGCAGCGCGGGCTGGACGATGGCCAGCGTGCGCGCATGGTCGATGCCGTAGGCGGCGGTGAGTTCGTGGCCGATCATGTGCGTCGCCCAGTCCTGCGGCGCGCCGGCGCCGATCAGGCCGTTGAGCGCCTGGTTGGCGGTCCACATGAAATTGGCGCGCCAGGCGTCGTTGTCGCGTTCCTTGAACTGCAGCGCGAGGTTGACCAGGTTGCGCAGCAGCGTCTCGGCGTAGCCGTCCTGCACCCAGGCCTGCGCCGGGTAGGTGATGTACTGCTCGCAGACGTGCACGAAGGCGTCGACCAGCCCGTTGGCGATCTGCCGCTCGGGCAGCGACTTGATCACGTCCGGATCGAGCACGGCGAAACGCGGGAACACCGCGTCGGACGAGAAGGCCAGCTTGTCGTGCGTCGCCCGGCGGGTGATCACCGCGCCGTTGTTCGATTCCGAGCCGGTCGCCGGCAGCGTCAGCACGGCACCCAGCGGCAGCGCGTCCACGACCTTGTGTTTGCGGGTCGGGATGTCCCAGCCGTCGCCGTCGTAGCGGGCCGCCGCGGCCACGTACTTGCTGCCGTCGATGACCGAGCCGCCGCCGACGGCCAGGATGTAGTCCAGCCCTTCCTGGCGGATCAGCGCCACGGCCTGGTCGAGCGTTTCGACGGTCGGGTTGGGCTCGACGCCGCCAAACTCCCGCCACTGCCTGCCTGCCAGCGCCGCCGCGACCTGGTCGTAAACGCCGTTAGTCTTGATCGAGCCGCCGCCGTAGATCACCAGCACCTTGCGCGCCGGATCGATGGCCTTGGCAACGGCTGCGATCTTGCCCTGGCCGAAGTGGATGACTGTGGGATTGGAATAGGTGAATTTCATGATTCGGCTCCGTTGAATGACGAGATCAGGCTACTTCTTCGATCCGGCCCGCGTGCATGCGCAGCCGGCGGCCGCAGCGGGCGGCGATCTCCTCGTCGTGGGTGACGAGGATCAGCGTCGTGCCGCGTTCGGCGTTGATGGCGAACATCAGTTCGATGATCTGGTGGCCCGTCGCCGCGTCGAGATTGCCGGTCGGCTCGTCGGCCAGGATCAGCGTCGGTTTCGGGGCGAAAGCGCGGGCCAGCGCCACGCGCTGCTGCTCCCCGCCCGACAGGTGCTTCGGATAATGGTGCAGGCGCTGCGCCAGGCCGACGCGAGCGAGCCAGAATTCCGCCTCGGCCCTGGCGTTCGGCGCGCCGGCCAGCTCCAGCGGCAGCATCACGTTCTCCAGCGCGTCGAGCGACGGCAGCAGCTGGAACGACTGGAAGACGAAGCCGAGCAGGCGTCCGCGCAGCACCGCGCGCGCATCCTCGTCGAGCTCGGCGAGCGGCTCGCCGGCCAGCGCCACCGACCCTGCGGTCGGCAGATCGAGCCCGGCCAGCAGACCGAGCAGCGTCGATTTGCCGGAGCCGGACGCGCCGACGATGGCCACGGTTTCCCCGAGTTCCACGGAAAACGAATTCTCGTGCAGAATAACCAGCGCCTCGCCGCCGTTATCCACGCTCTTGGTGAACCGGCTCACTTCCACCACTTTCGCTACCCGCGCATCCATGCTCCGACTTTCGCTCCTCGTCTGTCTTCTGTCCGGCGGGCTGTCGTTCGCCGCGCCCGCCGCGCTGGCGCGCACCATCCTCGTGTTCGGCGACTCGCTGTCGGCCGGCTACGGCATCCGCCAGGACGCCGCGTGGCCCAGCCTGCTGGAAAAACGCCTGCGCGAGAACAAGTTCGATTATAGCGTCGCCAATGCCAGCATTTCGGGCGAGACCACCAGCGGCGGCAGGGCGCGCCTCGGCGACATCCTGGACAAGCAGGCGCCCGACATCGTGATCATCGCGCTCGGTTCCAACGACGGACTGCGTGGCCTGCCGGTGGCGGCGATGCGCGACAACCTGCTGGCCATGACCGACAGCGCCCAGAAGAAGAAGGCCCGCGTGCTGATCGTCGGCCAGCGCCTGCCGCCGAACTACGGCCCGTACGCCGTCCAGTTCCACGCCGCGTTCGGCGAGGTGGCCAAGGCGAAAAAAACGGCCTACGTCAACTTCCTGCTCGACGGCGTGGCGCTGACCCAGGAACTATTCCAGGCCGACAACCTGCATCCCACGGCCGCCGCCCAGCCGCGCCTGCTCGACAACGTGTGGCGCGGGCTCGAACCTTTGCTCAAGCAGCGGTAGGCGCCGTGGGCAAGCCCTCCGGACGCAGCGTGTCGCGGGGCAGAGGATGGCGCCTATTGTTCTTTTTCGTGATGGCGCTGATCGGCGCGTCGTTGCTGTCGATATACAGCTATGGACACTTCGCGCGGCGGGCGCAGGGCGCGCCGACCAGCGCGCTGCCGGCGGAGAGGATGGAAACGCCGATCGACCGGGCGATCGCGCCGCTGACCGACGCGCATCCCGGCCAGACCGGCATGCAGCTGCTCGACGACAACCTCGACGCATTCGCCCTGCGCGGCATCAGCGCCCGCAGCGCCGGCCGCAGCCTCGACCTGCAGTACTACATCTGGCACGGCGACCAGACCGGCAAGCTGCTCGGCTACGAACTGCTGCTCGCCGCCGACCGCGGCGTGCGCGTGCGCCTGCTGCTCGACGACCTCAACGCGCACGACAAGGATTCGCTGCTCGCCGCGCTGGATCTGCATCCGAACATAGAAATCCGCCTGTTCAACCCCTCGCGCGGCCGCCAGGCCGGCCTGCTGCGCGGATTCGAAATGCTGACGCGGGGCTTCATGCTCAACCGCCGCATGCACAACAAGGCCTGGATCGTCAACGGACGCCTGGCCGTGGTGGGCGGACGCAACATCGGCGACGAATATTTCGACGCCTCGCCGCATACCAGCTTTTTCGACGTGGACCTGGCGCTGTGCGGCCCGGCCGTCGCCGAGGTGTCGGCGATCTTCGACGCTTTCTGGAACAGCCGCGCGGTCATTCCCCTGCGCGAGCTGATCGACACCTTGCCCGACAGCCTCGACGAACTGCGCCGGGCCTCCGATAACGGACGGACGCTGCTGCGCGGCGTCGGCCCCTACCTGCAACGCCTGAAGGAATCCCCCGGCGTCAACGCGCTGTTCCACCAGACCCGGCCGGTCTACTGGACCGGCGAGGCGCACGTCTATTCCGACCCGCCCGAAAAAGGCGCCAGTACAGAGCGGACGGACTGGCTGGTCAACCGGCTGGCGCCGATCCTGAACGGCGTCACGCGGCAACTGCGGATCATTTCACCGTATTTCGTGCCGGGCGAGGCGGGGATCGCGCGGCTGCGGAAGCTGCGCGCCCGCGGCGTCAACATCGGCGTCCTGACCAATTCGCTGGCGGCGACCGACGTCATTCCGGTACACGGCGGTTACGCGCCGTACCGGAAGCCGATGCTCAAGGACGGCGTCGCCCTGCACGAACTCATGGCCGAGGGCAAGCCGGACCGCAGCCTGCTCGGTTCCAGCAGCACCAGCCTGCACACCAAGGCCTTCATCGCCGACGGCGACGTGGGGTTCGTCGGCTCGTTCAACTTCGATCCCAGGTCGGTCAACCTGAACACCGAAATGGGCATCGTCTTTCGTCAGCCCGACATCACCGCCGGCCTGGCGCAAAGCTTCGGGCAGAAGACCTCCGGCCCCTACAGCTACCGCCTGTTCCTGGAAAACGACGAACTGCGCTGGGAGGACCGCTCGGTCGCTCCAGCCCGCATCTGGGCCCGCGAACCCGCCGCCTCGCTCTGGATTCGGCTGGCGGCCAAGCTCGTCGAATGGCTGCCGATCGAGTCGCAGCTCTAGAAGTAGAAATTCACGTCGTACGGATACGGCTTCTGCTGTTCATTCGACTGACGATACGCCGCCAATTCCGCGAAATTCACCTTCTTGTTCCACAGCAGGTTCAGGCCCTCGCGCTGGCCGCTTTCCCAGTCGGGATGCCGGGCCAGCGCCTCTTCGAGGAATTTCTCGTACTCCGACTTGTAGGCGGCCATCGGTAATCCTCCATGCGTGACGTGCGGCAGGTTGATCAGTGAAAGACGATCGGCTTGGCGGCGCCGGCGCAATAGTCGTCGAGCAGCGAATCGATCGAATCCATGTCGCGCTCCTCGTCCGGAATGCGGTCGATCGCTTCGCGCAGTCCCACGGCCACCGAGCCCTGGACGAACAGGCTGCGCCTTCCCAGCTTGTCCACCAGTTCGAAGCCTTCCCGCACGGGGTAGGCCAGAATGGCGTAATGCTCGCTGTTATAGACCAGGTTCATCATGACTCCTTTCTCCGTTGCGCTGCAAAAGACCGATTGTCCGGTGGCGACTCCTGCCGGGTAGTCCTTTCCTACGGGGAGGAAATGGGTCCGTTCCCTTCCTTTTCAAGTCGAAGCGCACGCATCCTGTGAAGTCAGACCACCCGGCGCGAGGTGAGTTCGCCGCCGTTTTCCTCAGGCCGGAGCGAACGCCAGCCTTACCTCGCCGGTCAGCCCGGCCGCATCGAAGCTGCGTTCCAGGAGGAAACCGCCGCCGTCGGCGCGGCGCACCAGCAGCGTCGAGGCGCGCGTGCCGTAGTCGGGCGAGCGGACGAACACCGCCGAGAGGCGGCGCTCCCATTCGAGCGGCACGCCCGTCGCGGGCAGGGCCTCGTCCGGCACGATCTCGTCGTCGGCCAGGAGGTCGAAGAACGGCGATTCGTCCGGCAGGCGTGCCAGCGCCTCGGCGAAGCGCGCCTTGGCCGTGGTCAGCTTGGGCCACGGCGTATCGAGCAGATGGTTGGAGACGCCGTGGATACCCGCCGGCAGCGGGCGCGCCGCGCCGTCGCGGTTGCTGCGGTACCAGAGCGTGCGGCCATCGGACAACAGCAGGTTGAACCCCGAATACGCCTCGCCGGGAAGGCCGGCGGCAAAATCGCCGGGCGGCACCGTCCCGGTCAGGAAATCCCGCGTCAGATGCCCGCGCGACCGTGCTCCGGGCGGCCGGCCCGGCTCGCGCACGTTGGTCACGGCGGCGAAGCGTCCGGCGTCGGTGGCGCCGAGCCAGGTGCCGCCCGCCTCCAGATCGCGTCCCGCGGCGACCTGCGGCGCGTCGGGCCAGCGCATGGCCGCGGCGGTCGGCCGGGCGCGGAACTCGTCGCGGTTGGCGGCGACGACCAGCGGGTACTCGGGATGCACCCGCCAGGCGACCACGATCAGGCACATGCGCGGTTCCCCGTATGGTCGAACGCGGTCATGACGGCCGGCGCCGCCCGCCCACCGCCAGGATCAGGCCGGCGCACGCCAGGGCGGCGGTGAGCCCGGCCACGGCCGGCCAGCCGCCGTGCTGCCAGAACCAGCCGCCCAGCGAACCGACGATGCTCGATCCCATGTAGTAGAACAGCAGGTAGAGCGACGCCGCGTGCCCCTTGGCCGCGCCGGCCAGCGGGCCGATCGAGCCGCTGGCCACCGAATGCGCGATGAAGAAGCCGGTCGTCACCAGCACGATGCCGCCGATGAGCAGCGCCAGCGAAGCCGACAGCGTCGCCGCGATGCCGAGCAGCATGGTCAGGAATCCGGCCGTGAGCAGCGGGCGGCGCCCGAACCGGTCGGCCAGCGCGCCGGCGACTGACGAGGAGACCATGCCGAAGCCGTAGGCCAGGAAGACCAGGCTGATCTGCGTCGGGCTCATGAAGTACGGCGCCTCCGACAGGCGGAAGGTGGCGTAGTTGAACAGGGCCACGAACACGCTGGTCAGCAGGAAGCCACAGGCGTAGAGGCGGAGCAGGCCGCGGTGGCGCAGGTGCCCCTGCCAGGCGCGCAGGTGGAACGCCAGGTCGAATCCCGGCCGCGGCACGAAATTCCGCGAACGGGGGAGCAGCAGCAGAAAGCCCGTCGCCGCCGCCAGGCCCAGTACGCCGATGATGCCGAGCGCCATGCGCCAGGAGGTGAATTCGGTGAGCAGGCCCATGCCGACGCGGCCCATCATGCCGCCGAAGGCGGTGCCGGCGACGTACAGCCCCATCGCTTTGCCCAGGCTGGCCGGCTCGATTTCCTCGGAGAGGTAGGCGATGGCCACCGCCGGCACGCCGCCGATGACGAAGCCCTCGATGGCCCGCGCCGCGAGCAGCCCGTGCCAGCTCGGCGTGAGCGCCGCCACGAGGTCGCAGACGGCCGCCAGCAGCATCGAGCAGAACATCAGCCCCCGCCGGCCGAGCGCCTGCGAGAACGCGCCGGCCATGACGATGGAGAACGACAGCAGGCCGGTGGTCAGCGACAGGGCCAGCGAGCTTTGCGCGGGGCTGACGCCGAAGGTCTCGGCGAATGCCGGCAGCAGCGGCTGCACGCAGTAGATGAGCGAAAAACTGGCGAAGCCGGCGAGGAACAGCGCCCAGCCGGCGTTGCGGTATTCGGCGCTGCCGAGCCTGATCCAGCGCGGCGCGGCGCCGTTTTCACGCCTCGCGCCGTGCGGTGGCGCATCGAGGACGGCGGGTGCGGGAGTGGCGGCTGTGGGCGATTTCATCGGGCCGAGTATACGGTGAAAGGCAAGGACTTTTTGACCACGGCGACACGGCGGGCACGGCGAGGGGCAAGAGCGTTTTAGCCACAACGAGCACAACGGGCACAACGAAAAACGAGAACCAAGATCTTTGCTTTTCGCCGTGCCCGCCGTGTCGCCGTGGTTAATTAAAGATTTTGTCTTTCGTCGTGCCCGTTGTGTTCGTTGTGGTTAATAACGTCCTTTCTCAAAATAACCGCCGCACGGCAGCCGGGCTCACGCCCGGGCACTCAGCCCTTGTCGAAGCGCATCACGCCGCCCAGGCAGGACACGCGGATGGTGTCCTTGGCGGCGAAGCGGCCTTCGAGGATGGCCTTGGCCAGCGGATTCTCGATCTGCGCCTGGATCGCGCGCTTCAGCGGCCGCGCGCCGAACACCGGGTCGAAGCCGGCGGCGGCGACTTCGGACAGGGCGCTGTCGTCCACCTCCAGGCGCATTTCGAGCTGCGCCAGGCGCCGTTCGAGGTAGCCGAGCTGGATTCTGGCGATCGACTTGATGTGCTTCTCGTCGAGCGCGTGGAAGACCACCACTTCGTCGATGCGGTTGATGAACTCCGGCCGGAAGTAGCTCTTCACCTCGCCCATCACCGCCAGCTTGATCAGCTGGTAGTCGTCGCCGGCCATCTGCTGGATCATCTGGCTGCCGAGGTTGGAGGTCATCACCACCACGGTGTTCTTGAAGTCCACGGTGCGCCCCTGCCCGTCGGTCATGCGGCCGTCGTCGAGCACCTGCAGCAGCACGTTGAACACGTCCGGATGCGCCTTCTCGACTTCGTCGAGCAGGATCACGCTGTAGGGCTTGCGGCGCACCGCCTCGGTCAGGTAGCCGCCCTCCTCGTAGCCGACGTAGCCCGGCGGCGCGCCGATCAGGCGGGCGACCGAGTGCTTCTCCATGAATTCGCTCATGTCGATGCGGATCAGATGCTCCTCGGAATCGAACAGAAAGGCGGCCAGCGCCTTGCACAGCTCGGTCTTGCCGACGCCGGTCGGGCCGAGGAACAGGAAGGAGCCGTACGGCCGGTTCGGATCGGCGAGGCCCGCGCGCGAGCGGCGGATGGCGTCGGAGACCAGGCGCACCGCCTCGTCCTGCCCGACCACGCGCTGGTGCAGCCGCTCCTCCATCGCCAGCAGCTTCTCGCGCTCGCCCTGCATCATCTTGCTGACCGGGATACCGGTGGCGCGCGAGACGACCTCGGCGATCTCCTCGACGCCGACTTCGGTGCGCACCAGGCTGTGCTTCTTGTCGGCGCCGGCCGATTTCTCGGCCGCCTTCAACTGCGCTTCGAGCTGCGGCAGCTTGCCGTACTGCAGCTCGGCGAGCTTGTCGTACTGGCCCTTGCGCTGGAATTCGGCCATCTGCGCCTTGAGCTTGTCGATCTCCTCCTTGATCGAGGCGCTGCCTTGCACCTGCGCCTTCTCGGCCTTCCAGATCTCCTCCAGGTCGTTGTACTCGCGCTCCAGCTTGGCGAGTTCGTCCTCGATCAGCTGCAGGCGCTTCAGCGACGCCTCGTCCTTTTCCTTCTTCACCGCCTCGCGCTCAATCTTGAGCTGGATCATGCGCCGGTCGAGCCGGTCCATGACTTCCGGCTTGGAGTCGATCTCCATCTTGATGCGCGCCGCCGCCTCGTCGATCAGGTCGATCGCCTTGTCGGGCAGGAAGCGGTCGGTGATGTAGCGGTGCGAGAGCTCGGCCGCGGCGACGATCGCCGGGTCGGTGATGTCCACTCCGTGGTGCAGTTCATACTTCTCCTGCAGGCCGCGCAGGATGGCGATGGTGGCCTCTACGGAGGGCTCGTCGACCAGCACCTTCTGGAAGCGGCGCTCCAGCGCGGCGTCCTTCTCCACGTACTTGCGGTACTCGTCGAGCGTCGTGGCGCCGACGCAGTGCAGCTCGCCGCGCGCCAGCGCGGGTTTCAGCATGTTGCCGGCGTCGATGGCGCCCTCGGCCTTGCCGGCGCCGACCATGGTGTGCAGTTCGTCGATGAAGACGATGATCTTGCCCTCTTCCTGCGCGATCTCCTTGAGCACGGCCTTCAGGCGTTCCTCGAACTCGCCGCGGTACTTGGCGCCGGCCAGCAGCGCGGCCATGTCCAGGCTGAGGACCTTCTTGCCCTTCAGGGTCTCCGGCACCTCGTCATTGACGATGCGCTGCGCCAGGCCTTCGACGATCGCCGTCTTGCCGACGCCCGGCTCGCCGATCAGCACCGGGTTGTTCTTGGTGCGCCGCTGCAGAATCTGGATCGCCCGGCGGATCTCGTCGTCGCGGCCGATCACCGGGTCGAGCTTGCCCTGGCGGGCGCGCTCGGTGAGGTCGATACAGTATTTCTTGAGCGCCTCGCGCTGGCCTTCGGCCTCCTGCGAATCGACGCCCTGGCCGCCGCGCACGGCGTCGATGGCCTGTTCCAGCGCCTTGCGGTTGAGGCCATGCTGCTTGGCCAGGCGCCCGGTTTCGCCCTTGTCGTCGCACACGGCGAGCAGGAACATCTCGCTGGCGATGAACTGGTCGCCGCGCTTCTGCGCCTCGCGGTCGGTCAGGTTGAGCAGGTTGAGCAGATCGCGGCCGACCTGCACCTCGCCGCCGTGCCCTTCGACCTTGGGCAGGCGATCGACCGCCTGATCGAGCGCGGTCTTCAGGGCCTGCACGTTCACGCCGGCCTGCGCCAGCAGCGACGACGTCGAGCCGTCCTCCTGCTGCAGCAGGGCCAGCAGCAGGTGCGCCGGCGCGATCATCTGGTTGTCGTGGCCGACGGCCAGGCTCTGCGCATCCGCGAGCGCCTGCTGGAACTTGGTGGTCAGTTTGTCTTGTCGCATGGCGAGCGTCCTTCCCGTTCATCCGAATGTTTCCGAGGTGGGGGGAGGTTCGCCGTTTTCAAGGCCGCGGGCGCCGGCCCTTATGCCCCCCATAACGAATACTGATTTGCCCCCGCGAACGGGGGTCATGCATACTGCCCGCCGGAATCAACCGTCTTCGCACGGGCCCGACGGGTGCCGGCGGATTTCGGAAACCAACAACGACAAGGGGTCAGACATGAAAAGCGCGCTTCGCACTCTCGTTGCCACGCTGGTTGCCGGCTTGTGCGCCGGCGGCGCCCAGGCGGCCGACCAGGTCAACATCATCTGCTCGGTGCAGGCCGAGTGGTGCAACATGATCGGTTCGGTCTACGCCCGCACCACCGGCACCCGGATCAACATAACCATGAAGGGTTCCGGCGAATCGCTCGCCCAGCTCATCGCCGAGAAGGACAACCCGAAGACCGACATCTGGTTCGGCGGCACCGGCGATCCGCACCTGCAGGCGGCCGAGCAGGGGCTGACGCTCGAATACAAGTCGCCGAGCCTGGCGCAGCTGTATCCGTGGGCGCAGCAGCAGGCGGAGCAGGCCAAATACCGCACGGTGGGCATCTACTCCGGCCCGCTCGGCTTCGGCTACAACCCCGAGCTGCTGGCGAAGAAGAAGCTGCCGGTGCCCAAATCCTGGGCCGACCTGCTCAAGCCCGAATACAAGGGCGACATCCAGGTCGCCAACCCGGCGTCCAGCGGCACGGCCTACACCATGATCGCCACGCTGGTGCAGCTGATGGGCGAGGACAAGGCGTTCGAGTACCTGAAGGTGCTGCACCGCAATGTCGGCCAGTACACGCGCACCGGCACCGGCCCGATCAAGGCCGTGGCGCGCGGCGAGACGGCGGTGTCGATCAGCTTCGTGCACGACGCGCCGCAGGAGCGCATGGCCGGCTTCCCGGTCGAGACGGTGACGCCGAGCGAAGGCACCGGCGCCGAGATCGGCTCGATGAGCATCATCAAGGGCGCGCGCAACCTCGAAGCCGCCAAGAAGTTCTACGAGTGGGCGCTGACCCCGGCCGCGCAGGAAATGGCCGCCGCCGCCAAGCAGTTCCAGCTGCCGTCGAACAAGAACGCCAAGGTCGATCCGAACGTGCCCGACTTCAAGTCGATCAGGTTCATCAACTACGACTACGCGAAATACGGCGCCAGCAACGAGCGCAAGCGCCTGATCGCGCGCTGGGAGAAGGAAGTGAACTCCCTGCCGCGCTGAGACGATGAGCAAGCATCCCAACCGGGCCGCCGCGCTCTGGCTGGCGGCCGGCCTCGCCGGCTACCTGCTCGTGCCCTGGTACGCCATCCAGGACACGGCGTGGTACTACGTCCTGCCGGACATCCTGGGCGGCGCCGAAACGGCCAACGGCCTGGTGCAGGCGCTGGTCAACGGCCGCGTCTGGCTGCTGCTTGGCCTCCTCGGGCTGGCCGTCGCCGCGGCCGGGCTGCTGCTGCCCGCCGGCCGCCGGCAGGGACGCTGGCTGCTCGCCGGCGGCCTCGCCGGGCTGCTCGGCCTGGGCGGCAGCGGCTTCCTGATCGGCGCGCGCGGCTGGTCGTTCGCCTGGCTCAACGAGCGTTTCGGCGAACTGGCCGTGAACCAGTTCGGCATGGGCATGGGCGCCTTCATCGTCCTGCTCAGCCTGGTGGTGATCGCCGCCTTCGGGCTGGCGCGCCTCGGCTATTTCAAGGGCGACCTGTTCGTCGCCGCGGCGGTGGTCTGCTGCGCGTCGCTGCTCGCCCTGTTCATCGCCTTTCCCGTCGCCAAGGCGCTGTCCGGCGCCTTCCTCACCGAAGAAGGCCAATGGGCGCTGTCGGCGCTCTTCGAGCGCGTCGCCGACGAGCGCATCTGGAACCTGAACTGCCTGCGCGGCGGCGGCGTGCAGTGCGGCGTGGCCTGGAACACGCTGTTCCTGGCGCTGGCCGCCGCCTTCGGCACGACGCTGCTCGGCACCATGATGGCACTGCTCGCCGAACGCTGCGCCGGGCCGCGCGTGCAGGCGCCGCTGCGCGTCATCGCGCTGCTGCCGATCATCACCCCGCCGTTCGTCGTCGGCCTCGGCCTGATCCTGCTGTTCGGGCGCGCCGGCATCGTCAACCAGTTCCTGGAGTACGCCTTCGACGTTACGCCGACGCGCTGGTTCTACGGCGTCCTCGGCATCCTCGTGGCGCAACTGTTCGCCTTCACGCCGATCGCCTTCATGATCATGCGCGGCGTCGTGCAGGGCCTGGCGCCGAGCCTGGAGGAAGCGGCGCAGATCCTGCACGCCGACCGCCGCAAGACCTTCTTCACCGTCACCCTGCCGCTGTTGAAGCCCGGGCTGGCCAACGCCTTCCTCGTCGGCTTCATCGAAAGCATCGCCGACTTCGGCAACCCGATCGTGGTCGGCGGACAGTTCTCGGTGCTGTCGACCGACATCTTCTTCGCCATCGTCGGCGCCCAGTTCGACCAGGGCCGCGCCGCCGCGCTGGCGTGGATCCTGACCGTGTTCGCCCTGGCCGTGTTCGCCCTGCAGCGCGGCCTGCTCGGCCGGCAGAACTACACCACGGTCAGCGGCAAGGGCGATTCGGGCATTCCGATGCCGCTGCCCGACGGGCTGCGGCGCACGCTCAACGCCGTGGTCTACCCGTGGCTGGCCTTCACGCTGGTGGTCTATCTCTTCGCCTTCGCCGGCGGCTTCGTGCAGACCTGGGGACGCGACTACACCTTCACGCTCAAGCATTTCCAGACCGCCTTCGGCATCGAGTGGGGCCAGTTCGGCCTGGTCTGGGCCGGCGCGGCGTGGAACTCCATGTTCACCACGCTCAAGCTGTCGGGCATCTCGGCGCCGCTGACCGCGGCGATCGGCCTGCTCATCGCCTACCTGCTCGCGCGCACCGATTTCCGCGGCCGCAACGGTTTCGAGTTCGTCGCCCTGCTGGCCTTCGCGATTCCCGGCACGGTGCTCGGCGTGAGCTACATCCTGGCGTTCAACGTGCCGCCCGTGGAACTGACCGGGACCGGCCTGCTCATCGTGCTGTGCTTCCTGTTCCGCAACCTGCCGGTCGGCGTCCAGGCCGGCACGGCGGCGTTCAAGCAGCTCGACAAGGCGCTCGACGAGGCGTCGCTGATGCTGCGCGCGAGCACCGCGCAGACGCTGTTCACGGTGATCCTGCCGCTGTTGAAGCCGGCGCTGGTCGCCGCGCTGGTGTACAGCTTCGCGCGGGCGATGACCACGGTCAGCGCGGTGATCTTCCTGGTCACCGCGGAAAACGAACTGGCCACCACCTACATCATCGGCCGCGTGGGCAACGGCGACTACGGCGTGGCGCTGGCGTACTGCACGGTGCTGATCCTGGTGATGTCGCTGATCATCGCGCTGATCCAGTGGACCGTCGGCGAGCGCAAGCTCGGCCGGAGAAAATCCGGCGCGGCCCCGGCCGTGGCGACGCCGGCATGAGTGATGGTTTTTTTAACCACAACGAGCACAACGGGCACAACGCAAGCAATTCTATTTATGGTTTTCGTTGTGCCCGTTGTGTCGTTGTGGTGAATTCGTTCTCTCGACTTCAAGAACAGGAATGAAAGCATGACTTTCGGCGTTGAATTCAGGAACATCACCAAGCGCTACGGCACCGATCCGGCGGCGCCGCTGGCCGTCCGGGGCGTCAGCTTCGGCATCGAAAAAGGCGCGCTGGTGACCATCCTCGGCCCCTCGGGCTGCGGCAAGACCACCGTGCTGCGCATGATCGCCGGCCTGGAGTCGCCGACCTCGGGGCAGATCTTCATCGACGGCCGGGACGTGACGACGCTCGGCCCGGCCGAGCGCAACGTCAGCATGATGTTCCAGAGCTACGCGCTGTTCCCGCACATGAACGTGGTGGAGAACGTCATGTACGGCCTGCGCATGTCCGGCGTGCCCAAGGACGCCGCGCGCACCCGCGCCGTCGAGACGCTGAGGAACGTCGGCCTGGTCGGCTACGACGCACGCATGCCGAGCGAGCTGTCCGGCGGCCAGCAGCAGCGCGTGGCGCTGGCCCGCGCGCTGATCCTCGAACCGGAGATCCTGCTCTTCGACGAGCCGCTCTCCAACCTCGACGCGCGCCTGCGCCGCGACATGCGCGAGGAAATCCGCGGCATCCAGCAGCGCCTCAGGCTGACCGTCGCCTACGTCACGCACGACCAGAGCGAGGCGCTGGCCGTCAGCGACAAGATCATCGTCATGGACGACGGTCTGATCGCGCAGAGCGGCACGCCGCAGGAGATGTACGAATTCCCGGGCAGCGAGTTCGTCGCCGGCTTCATGGGCGAGGCCATGCTGTTCCCCGGCGAGGCGGACGCGGACGGCGGCGTCCGGCTCGGGCCGCTGCGCATCGCGCCGAAACAGAAGGTCGCAGCAGGCGCGGTCAAGGTGGCGGTGCGTCCCGAGGCGTGGCAGATCAACCGCGGCGGCGGAGGCGTCAACGGCCGCTTGATCAAGCGATCGTACCTGGGCAGTTTCTTCGAGTACACTTTCGATACGGCGCTCGGCAACATCTTCGTCGTCTCGCCCGACCTCACCCACGTGCTGGACATCGGTACCGACGTCGGACTTTCACTCGCGGATCACGGCGTATCGGTCGTCAAGGCCGGCTAGCGGCGCCGGCGACGGAACACCCATGCAGACATTGATCGATTTTCACAGCCATACCACCCGCTGCTGCCACGCCACCGGCAGCATGGAGGACTACGTCGAGCAGGCGCTGGCGAGAGGCATCGGTGAATTCGGTTTTTCCGACCACAGCCACTGGATGCTGCACGCCCGGGGGCAGCGCTACGCCATGCTCGCCGAGGAACAGGACGATTACGTCGCCGACGTGCACCGGCTGCAGGAACGCTACAACCGGGACGGCGAGGCGCCGTTCCGCATCCGCCTGGGCATGGAGATGGATTTCATCCCTAGCCGGCTCGACGTGGCGCGCGACACGGCGCGGCGCTATGCGTGGGACTACCTGATCGGCTCGGTGCACAACATCGGCTTCGAAAAGCTGCAGGAGCCGGAAATGTACGATGCCTGGCGCATCGAGGACGTCTGCGAGATCTACTTCCATTTCGTCGGCATGATGGTCCGCGAACGCTTCTGCGACGTCGTCGGCCACCTCGACCTGCCCAAGAAGATGGGCCGCCTGCCGGACGGCGGCATGCTGCGCTACGTCGAGCCGCTGATCCCCGACCTGCTGGCCAACGACGTCGCGGTGGAGATCAACACCTCGGGCCTCGACAACCCGGCGCAGGCCTTCATGCCCGGCTGGGACGTCGTCGCAGCGCTGGCCGCCAGCGGCGTGCCGCTCACCCTCGGCTCGGACGCGCACGCCCCGCACCAGGTCGGCCGGCACTTCGAGCAGGCGCTGGAGGGACTAAAGAAAATCGGCGTGAAGAATCTGGTCCGTTTCGAACGGCGGCGGATGGTCGCGGTGCCGCTCGTCTGACTCAGCCGGGCGGTGGATCGAAGCGGTAGAACAGGTCGGGCTCGGAGATCACGTAGATCTCGCCGCGCGGCCCGATCGCCACGCCCTCGGCCTGCGGCACGTCGGCCTTCAGCCCGTGCCAGCCCCGGCGCAGGACCAGCAGGCCGGACGGCTTGCGCTGCGGGCCGAATTCGACGATCAGGCGCGACTCGTGGCTCAACAGCAGCATGCTCGCCGACTCCTCGTGATAGGTCAGCGACGAAAGATCGCGCAGCAGCAGCGCGACGGAGCCGCTCGGCAGCCATTCGCTGATCTGCAGGTCCAGGCGCCGGCCGTCGAGCGCGGTTGACAAGCCGGACAGTTCGAACAGGCGCAGCGGCTGTTTTTCCTTGACCACGAACAGGCGGTCCTGCGTGTGATCCCAGGACACGCCCTCGAAGCCGCGATTGTTCGCCAGATCGAACGCGAGGCCGAGGCGCGGCCGCCCCTGCACGTCGACCGCAGCCTGGTCGTCGCCGATTTCCACGTGGATCAACTGCTGCGCCCGTTCGTCGGCGATGAAGAACTCGTTCCCGCGCACGTGCGTGATGCCTTCCAGATCGTTGACGCCCCGCACGGGAATGGTCCGCTTGAGCTTGCCGGAGAGGGTCAGTTCGACGATCTGCGGCGGGCGGTTGATCACTGAGAACAGGCTGTTCCGGCCGGGATGGTAGGTCAGCCCGGACGCATTGGCCCCCACCCCTTCCATGCGCGCGGCATCGATGCCGACGCGATAGTCCTCCAGCGCCGGACGCCCCCGCGATTCGCCGGACACTTCGATCAGCAGGCGATAGGCGGCGATTTCCAGCCAGCCCGAGTACCAGCCGGCGAAACCGAGCAGGCCGGCCAGGAGCACGGCGGGAACGAGATAGCGGCGGAAACGGGAGCGGCGGGGCAGGAACATGAGCGGGCGGGATCGGCGCGAGGCCAGGAGAAAGTTCTCGGGATCGCGAAGCGTCCGCATTATGACATGAAAGTTCCCCGCGGATACGCACTGCTACAGAAGCGCCGCAAAAGGCCAAAACAAACGCCACATACCTGCGTCCTGCTTATCGATACCATGGCTTCGTCAAGTGGTAATCGTTTTCACCACGCGACATTCGATCCATTCGCAACTACTAAGGAAAGGAAACATCATGAGCAAAAACGTCACTTCGGGCGCCTTCGGGTTCCTCTTCGACAACCACCTGCTGGCGTCGGTCATCGCCCTGGCCCTGCTGGCGGCCGGCATCGCCACGACGTCGGTCTTCCTGCTGCTCGCCGCCGGCGTCGTTGCCTACGGCTCGCCCATCCTCTACGTCTACCTGCTGGATCGCAAGACCCGCGCGGCAGGCGTCGAGAAGGCTCCGGCCAAGCGCCTGCACGTCGCCCGCCCCAATGTCGCCAACGCTCACTGAGCGCTGCGGCATGAAAGGCCAGACCCCGGCCGGGAAGGCACCACGTGTGCAACGCGGCATACGACACCCGGGCACTTCGCCCCGGCATGCCGCGATTCCGCTTCCCGGTCGGTTCCATGCGCCGGCCTCGCACATGGCGCACTGAAAAACGCAGCAACGGCCCGGCCCATTCCTGAAAGAACAGTTGCCGCAGGCCGGCTCCAGAGCTACGCCAGCCACTTCTCCATGAAGATGAGTTCATCGACGGCGTAGCCGTAGCGCTGGTAAAATCCTTTGACGCCCGCATTTCCCGGATCGATCAGCAGATTGATCTTGATGCACCCCTTTTGCCGCAGGCGGGACTCCAGTTCTTCGAGCAGCACGGAACCCAGCCCCCTGGCGTGCAGTTCCGGCTCGACCGCGAGGTGGTAGACCCAGCCCCGGCGTCCGTCGTACCCGCCGATCACGGCGGCGGCGATCGCGCCCGCCTCGACGCCGACCAGGAACAGGTCGGGGTCCCGCGCCAGCTTTTTTTCGATTTCGCCCGGTTCGTCGGAGCGGCCGGCCAACAGGCCCGCCCGCGCCCAGAGCGCGACCACCTCGGCGTAATCGGCCATGCGAAATTCGCGGATTTCCATCGTTCCTTTCCTGTGTGAGAGCGGGGACGAAAGCCTAACACGCGATCCGCTGCGCCCGGCGCGGCACGAACGCGGTGTAGACTACCTATCCATATAAAAAACATACGGCGCCCGCCATGGACTTCCCGATAAAACCGCTGATCACCCTGCTAGCCATCGTCAATCCGATCGGCGTCATTCCGTTCTTCATCCACTTCACGCGCAATTTCACCTCGGCGCAGCGGCGCAAGACGGTGAGCATCGCGGCGCTGACCGCCTTTCTCGTGATCGCCGTCAGCGCCCTCTTCGGCTTGCGGATTCTCCAGTTCTTCGGCATTTCGCTGGCCTCCTTCCAGGTCGGCGGCGGACTGCTGCTGCTCATGAGCTCGCTCCAGATGCTCAACGCGCAACCGGCGGAATCGAGCGCGCACGACGTGGACGACGGCGCCAGCCGCGCCGACTCGGGGGCCAGCATCGCGGTCGTGCCGCTGACCATTCCGCTGCTGACCGGGCCGGCGTCGATCTCCACGGTGGTCATCTACGCGGAAAAAACGCGGTACTTCTGGGAACTGGGCGTGCTCGTCGGCTACGGGCTGTTCATCGGCATCGCCACCTGGCTGTCCCTCTCCGCCGCGGGCCGCATCGGCCGCTTCATGGGGCAGACCGGCATCAACGTGATGACCCGCCTGATGGGCCTGATCCTGGCGGCGATCGCCGTCGAAGTCATGTCCGACGGCCTGATCAAGCTCTTCCCGGCACTGGCCCGCTGACGCGGCCTGCCGCCGGCCGGCCGTGCCGGTCAGGCCTCGCGCCGCTCCAGCACCGCTTCCCACAGGGCTTTTGCGGCGACGTACTTGCGCGTCACGCAATGCTCCAGCGACAACAGCGCCCAGCCGTCGGCAAAGAGCGAACATACGGCGTCCCGGTCGAAAAAGCGCTTCGGCTGGCCATCGACCAGGAAATAGTCCGGTTCGATCTGCGGATGCCCGTGCGCCCCGAAATTGCGGTCCTCGGTCGAGTTCAGGCGGCACAGCAGCAGTCCGCCGGGGCGCAGCACCGCGTGGATGCGCCGGACCAGCGCCCGCGTTTCGGCCCAGGGGAAGTAATGCAGCGACAGGCTGGCCACCGCCACGCCAATCTCCCGGATCGACTCGGGGAACGGGTCGCGCACGTCCCGGCACGCGATCGTCGCCGAGGGGGCGCGTAGCCGCGCGGCGGCAACGGCGACGCGCGACAGGTCGAACGCCGCGACGCGCAAGCCGGCGCCGGCCAGGACGGCGGTGTCGTCGCCGTACCCGCAGCCGATCTCGAATACCGGGTCCGCTCCGGCGCGCGCCGCGATCAGCGGCAGCCAGCGTTCAAGCCATGGATCGGCAGGCATCGCCGGCGGTTCAAGCCTTGGCGCGCAGATTCCGGACGGCCCACGCCGCGCGCGGGTCGGGAATGTCGAGCTGCCTGACCTTGATGCGCGCCATGATCTTTTCGTATTCCGCCTTCTTGTCCCGGTCCAGGTCGGGATCGGCGTCGGTCGGCACCCACGGATGCAGGAAAACCACTTCGCTGATCTTGGCCTGGGCGATTTCCTTGGCGCAGCCGAAACACGGCTGCATCGTCGTGTACAGCGTCGAGTTCATCACCGCGATGCCGAAGCGGGCCGCCGACAGAATGGCGTTCTGTTCGGCATGCACGCAGATGCACAGATCGTAGCCGGTGCCGCTCGGGTAGCGGCCGTTCGGGTTCTTACAGCGCAGGCAGCCGCCGTCGAGGCAGTTGGGCATCCCTTCCGGGACGCCGTTGTAGCCGGTGGAGATGACCCGGTTGTCGCGGACGATCACCGCCCCGACCCGGTTGCCGGTGCAATTCGCCTTCTCCCGCACGGCGAAGGCGATTCCCATGTAATAGGTGTCGGTATCCGGCAATGTCTCGATCATGGCAAAACCCCGATGGCGGTGGTGGATGACGGCGCAGCGGGATACTAGCCGAAAAACGGAGCCCGGCGGGCGGCGGACCGCCGCCCGTGCCGGATCACGCCGGGCTTTTTCCGCGCCCGGCTTCAGCGTGCCGCCGGGACGCCGCGCAGGTCGTCGAGGCCGAGCCGGAACTGGCGGGCCCACGAGTTGACGATCGACGACAGATCGCTCCACGTGATGCGGTCGCCCTGCGCCAGCGTCTGGTCCGACTTGCGGGTCGCCACGGCGGCGGCGACCTGGCGGTTGCCGCTGTCGAGCACTTCGATCTCGGCGGTCAGCTCGGCCACGCGCGGCGCCTCGCCGGCCATGGCGCGGCCGACGTTGAACACCGCCTTGATCGGGATGAAGTCGGTGACGCCGAGCGGCGGACTCACCGGCTGCACGCCGGCGATCGCGAGCCGCACGCGCAGCACGTCCGGGCCGGGCGCCTGGACGATCCGGTAGGCCGGCGTCACCGCATCGACGAACGCCTTGTGGAAGGAATCGGTGATGCGCTTCATCGCGTCCGGTTGCACGCCCTTGTAGGGGCCGTCCTGGTTGATGACGATCTGCACCGGCTCGATGAACAGCTTGTCATAGGGACGCCAGTTCGCCGAACGGTCGATGTAGCGCAGCACGCCTTCCCTGCCCTCGAACGGCTGCAGTCTTTCGTAGCTCGTGAGGAATCCGGAATGATGCGCGCCGGACGACGCGCCGCCCGTCGTCGCGCAGCCGGCGACGGCCAGGCAGGCCATCGCGCCGCAAACCACCATGATCTTTTTCATTGACACCTCCGTTTTTCGACTTGATTGGGTTGAGGGGGTGCTTGCCAGGGCCTACGTCATGGAGTGTAGAGTGGATCGACCGGTTTTTCATCCCGTTTCACCGTCGCTCCCGGCGCCCGGATTCGGCGCGTGCGGCACCGCCTTCCAGCCCGCACCAAATACGTGCCGAAATATGACGAGATGCACCAGAAACGAACCTGTAAGATTCGCCGAACAAAATTATTTTTCTTTTATTTTCAATATATTATGTTGAAAAACAACAATTGGAAAAATGTAAAATTTTTTCTTTACTAAAACGTTTCTTGTAACTATTATTTCACCCTGTCGTTCATCCAGCGTCCTCCATGCCCCGCAAATCCCTGCACCATCGCGCCACCAGCACGATCAAGGACCGCATCGCCAAGGCCATGCCGGACCTCACGCCGTCGTATCGGCAGATGGCGGATTACGTGCTGGCGCATTCGTTCCGCACGGCGACGATGACCATCGACGAGCTGGCCGAGGCCACCGGCGTCTCGGTGGCGACGGCCAACCGCTTCGCGCATACGCTCGGCTTTTCCGGCTTCCCGGCCTTCCGCGCGGAACTGGTGCGCGGCTTCGAAAGCGCGCTGGCGCCGGTCGAGCGCATGCGCGACGAACTCACCCGCCGGGCGACCTGCGCCGAGGTGATGGCCGCGTCGCTGGCGGACAACCAGGCGAACATCGAAACGATCCGGCAAAGCCTGCCGGCCGACGTGTGCGAGCAGATCGTCACCGCCATCCTCGGCGCGCGGCGGGTGCTGGTCGCCGGCTTCGGCACCAGCGGCTACCTGGCGGGCATGCTGGCGCACGGGCTGGAGCTGCATTGCAGTCACGTGCAGTCGCTGGCCGGCGTCGGCGGCCCGGCGCACGGGGCGCGCACGCTGTTCAGGCTGCAGCCGCAGGACGCGGTCGTGGTGATCTCGTTCCCGCGCTACGTCAAGGACAGCATCATCATCGCGCGCAAGGCCAGGGAGCGCGGCGCGCGCATCGTCGCGCTGACCGATTCGCCGACCTCGCCGCTCGCCGCGCTCGGTGACCTGACGCTGTACGTGCAGGCCGCCAGCCGCTTCAACGCCACCTCCGATTCGACCATCCACGCGGTGATCGAGGCGCTCTGCGCCGCGGTCGCGCACCATGCCAAGAATTCCGTCAAATCCGCCGCGGCCATGACCGAGTTCGTCCTGCCCTGGCTGCATCAGCAAGGAAAATCCGAATGACCCCAGTACTCGCCATCCACGGCGGCGCCGGCACCATCACGCGCGCCGCCCTCAGCCCCGAACAGGAACGCGGCTACCACGAAGCCCTCGATTACGTGCTGCAGGGCGGCCAGCGCATCCTGGAGCACGGCGGCAGTGCGCTCGACGCGGTGACCGAGGCCGTCTTCCGCCTGGAGGAATGCCCGCTGTTCAACGCCGGCAAGGGTTCCGTGTTCACCCACGCCGGCACGCACGAACTCGACGCCTCGATCATGGACGGGAGCACGCTGGCGGCCGGCGCGGTGGCTTGCGTGAAATCGCTGCGCAATCCGATCCTGGCCGCGCGCCGGGTGATGGAGGACGGCCGGCACGTGCTGCTGGTCGGCGAGGGCGCCGAGGCGTTCGCCCGCGCCGCCGGGCTGGACACCGTCCCGCCCGACTACTATTTCACCGAGGCGCGCTACGCCCAGTGGCAGCGGGCGCTGGCCGAGGGCCGCTCCGGCCTGCTCGACCACGACGCGCAGACGCTGGCCGCGGAGCCGCTCGACGCCGACACCAAGATGGGCACCGTCGGCGCCGTCGCGCTCGACGCGCGCGGCAACCTGGCGGCGGCGACCTCGACCGGCGGCGTCACCGACAAGCGCGTCGGCCGCGTCGGCGACAGCCCGCTGATCGGCGCCGGCTGCTACGCCAACAACCGCACGGCGGCGGTGTCCTGCACCGGCTCGGGCGAGATGTTCATCCGCATGCTGGCCGCCTACGACGTGAGCGCGCTGATGGAATACCGCGCGCTGTCGCTCGCCCACGCATGCGCGGTGGTGGTGATGGAGAAGCTGCCGGCCATCGACGGCCGCGGCGGCCTGATCGCCGTCGATGCGCAGGGCAACGTGTGCATGCCGTTCAACACCGAAGGCATGTACCGGGGCGAGGCCCGCACCGGCGGTCCGCGCCTGACCGCCATCTACCGCTGAAGCACGGAGACCCGCTTGCACGCCCCCGCCGCAACCGATCCAAGCCTGCCCGAGAACCGCGTCGTCGCCGTCAACGGCCTCACCGTGTCGTTCGCCACCAGCGAGCGGACCGTGGTGGCGGTGAACAATCTGTCGTTCCACGTCGATCGCGGCGAGACGCTGGCCATCGTCGGCGAATCGGGCTCGGGCAAGTCAGTCACCTCGCTGTCGCTGATGCGCCTGGTCGAGCACGGCGGCGGCCGCATCACCCAGGGCCGCCTGCTGCTGCGCCGCAACGGCGGGCGGATCATCGACCTCGCCCGCGCCGACGGCGCCACGCTGCGCGGCGTGCGCGGCAGCGACATCGCGATGATTTTCCAGGAGCCGATGACCTCGCTCAACCCGGTGTTTACCGCCGGCGAGCAGATTTCGGAATCGATCCGCCTGCACCAGGGCAAGGACCACGCCGCCGCCCAGGCCGAGGCGCTGCGCATGCTGGAGCTGGTGCGCATCCCGGAAGCGCGCCAGACGCTGCAGCGTTATCCGCACCAGCTTTCCGGCGGCATGCGCCAGCGCGTGATGATCGCCATGGCGCTGTCCTGCCGCCCCGCCCTGCTGATCGCCGACGAGCCGACCACCGCGCTCGACGTGACCATCCAGGCGCAGATCCTGCAGCTGATCCGCACGCTGCAGGAGGAGATGCGCATGGGCGTGATGTTCATCACGCATGACATGGGCGTCGTCGCCGAGGTCGCCGACCGCGTGCTGGTGATGTATCGCGGCGAGAAGGTCGAGGAAGGCGAGACCGGCGCCATCTTCGCCGCGCCGCGGCACCGCTACACCCAGGCGCTGCTCTCCGCCGTGCCGAAGCTCGGCGCCATGCGGGGCGAGGACTTCCCGGCCAAGTTCCCGCTGCTGCGCATGGATGCCGATACCCGCGGCGCGCCGCCGGAGCCGCAGGCGACGGTGCGCACCGACG
Organism: Propionivibrio sp.; assembly: GCF_047602565.1. Taxonomy (GTDB): domain Bacteria; phylum Pseudomonadota; class Gammaproteobacteria; order Burkholderiales; family Rhodocyclaceae; genus Propionivibrio. The sequence continues at coordinate 3,999,648 of NZ_JASGGX010000001.1, read as the reverse complement.
CCGGCCCGGTGCTGCGCGTGCATGAGCTGGTTACCCGCTTTCCGGTGCGCAGCGGCCTGTTCGGGCGCGTCGCCAGGCAGGTGCACGCGGTCGAGCAGGTCAGCTTCGACCTGTATCCGGGCGAGACGCTGGCGCTGGTCGGCGAATCCGGCTGCGGCAAGTCCACCACCGGCCGCTCGCTGCTGCGCCTGGTGGACAGCCAGAGCGGCACCATCGAGTTCGCCGGGCAGCGCATCGATACGCTCGCCGGGCCGGCGCTGCAGCGCCTGCGCCGCGACATCCAGTTCATCTTCCAGGACCCGTTCGCCTCGCTCGACCCGCGCGTCACCGTCGGCTTCTCGATCATGGAGCCGCTGCTGGTGCACAAGATGGCGTCCGGCAAGGAGGCGCAGGCGCGCGTCGACTGGCTGCTGGAGAAGGTCGGCCTGCCGGCGGACTTCGCCCAGCGCTACCCGCACGAGTTTTCCGGCGGGCAGCGCCAGCGCATCGCCATCGCCCGCGCGCTGGCTTCCGGCCCCAAGGTGGTGATCGCCGACGAATCGGTCTCGGCGCTGGACGTGTCGATCCAGGCGCAGATCGTCAACCTGCTGCTCGACCTGCAGAAGGAGTTCGGCCTGGCCTTCCTGTTCATCTCGCACGACATGGCGGTGGTCGAGCGCGTCAGCCATCGCGTGGCGGTGATGTACCTCGGCCAGATCGTCGAGATCGGGCCGCGCCGGGCGATCTTCGAAAATCCGCAGCACCCCTACACGAAGAAGCTGATGGACGCCGTGCCGGTGGCCGATCCCGGCCGCCGCAAACGCCACCGGCCGCTGCTCTCCGACGAGATTCCCAGCCCCGTGCGGGCGCTGGGCGACGAACCCGTGCTCGCTCCGTTGCAGGAAGTCGGACCCGGGCATTTTGTGGCGCGCCATGCCGTCTCCGGCGCTTTTTGAGTACACCGCTCCCGCGGGCTTTTGATAAAGGACGAATCGATGAATTCACTTCCCCGTTTGCCGGGCTTCCGGCACCTGCTGATCGCGGGTTCGCTGGCGGCCGCCACCCTGAGCGCCCCGGCCTTCGCCGCCAAGGACGTGGTGCTCGCGGTCAACTCCACCTTCACCACGCTCGACCCGTACGACGCCAACGACACCCTGTCGATGGCCGCCGCGAAATCGTTCTACCAGGGCCTGTTCGGCTTCGACAAGGACATGAAGCTGATCAACGTGCTGGCCGAGAGCTACCAGGTGAGCAAGGACGGCCTGACCTACACCATCAAGCTGCGCCCGGGCATCAAGTTCCACGACGGCACGGCCTTCGACGCCGCCGCGGTCAAGGCCAACTTCGACCGCGTCACCAACCCCGACAACAAGCTGAAGCGCTACACGCTGTTCAACCGCATCGCCAAGACCGAGGCGGTCAACGCGCAGACCGTGAAATTCACGCTCAAGGAGCCGTTCTCGCCGTTCATCAACGTGCTGGCGCACCCGTCGGGCGTGATCATCTCGCCGGCCGCGCTGCAGAAGTACGGCAAGGACATCGCCTTCCACCCGGTCGGCACCGGCCCCTTCGTCTTCGACGAATGGAAGCAGACCGACTACCTGAAGGTGAAGAAATTCGACGGCTACTGGAAGAAGGGCCTGCCGAAGGTCGACTCGCTGACCTGGAAGCCGGTGGTCGACAACAACACCCGCGCCACGGTGCTGCAGACCGGCGAGGTGAGCTTCGCCTTCACGCTGCCCTACGAGCAGGCCGAGCAGTTGAAGCAGAACCCGAAGATCGACGTGGTCGCCGGGCCGTCGATCATCCAGCGCTACCTGTCGATGAACACCCGGCAGAAGCCGTTCGACAACGCCAAGGTGCGCCAGGCGGTCAACTACGCGATCAACAAGGAGGCGCTGGTCAAGGTGGCCTTCTCCGGCTACGCCGTGCCGGCCGAAGGCGTGGTGCCGCAGGGCGTGGAATACGCCGAGAAGTTCGGCGCGTGGCCGTACGATCCGGCCAAGGCCAAGCAGCTGCTGGCCGAGGCCGGCTACCCGAACGGCTTCGAGTCGATCCTGTGGTCGGCCTATAACAACTCGACGTCGCAGAAGGTCATCCAGTTCGCGCAGCAGCAGCTGGCGCAGGTCGGCATCAAGGTGCAGATCCAGGCGCTGGAAGCCGGCCAGCGCGTCGAGCGCGTGGAAAGCCAGCCGAACCCGGACGCCGCGCCGGTGCGCATGTACTACATCGGCTGGTCGTCCTCGACCGGCGAGGCCGACTGGGCGCTGCGTCCGCTGCTCGCCTCCGAGGCCTTCCCGCCGAAGCTGCTGAACACGGCGTACTACAAGAACGACCTGGTCGACGCGAACATCGCCAAGGCGCTGAACACGACCGACGCGGCCGAGAAGGAAAAGCTGTACAAGGCCGCCCAGAAGCAGATCTGGGACGACGCGCCGTGGGCCTTCCTGGTGACCGAGAAGGTGCTCTACGCCCGCGCCAAGAACCTGAGCGGCATCTACGTCATGCCCGACGGTTCGTTCGACTACGGCGACATCGACGTGAAGTAAGCAGTCCCTTCCCTCCCCTTCAAGGGGAGGGCCAGGGTGGGGATGGGGTCGTTGCCTGAGACGACGCAACCCCATCCCCTTCCCAACCTCCCCCTTGAAGGGGGAGGAGCAACACCGATTGACGCCTGTCGCAGTCGAATTTTCATCTCGGACCAAGATGCTGAACTACGTCCTCAAACGCCTGCTGGGACTGATCCCGACGCTGCTCATCGTGGCGGTGCTGGTCTTCCTGTTCGTCCACCTGCTGCCCGGCGACCCGGCGCGGCTGGCCGCCGGGCCGGAGGCCGACGAGGCCACGGTGCAGCTGGTGCGCCAGGACCTCGGCCTGGACAAGCCGCTGCACGTGCAGTTCGTCACCTTCTTCGGCAACGCGCTGCGCGGCGAATTCGGCAGGTCGCTGCGCAGCAAGCGCCCGGTCAGCCAGGAAATCGCCGAGCGCTTCCTGCCCACGCTGTGGCTGACGCTGGCCAGCATGGGCTGGTCGGTGGTCTTCGGCATGGGCATCGGCATCGTTTCCGCGGTCTGGCGCAACCGCTGGCCGGACCGGCTGGGCATGACGCTCGCCGTCTCCGGCATCTCCTTCCCGGCGTTCGCGCTGGGCATGCTGCTGATGCAGGTGTTCTCGGTCCAGCTCGGCTGGCTGCCGTCGATGGGCGCGGATTCGTGGAGGCACTACATCCTGCCGTCGCTGACCCTCGGCGCGGCGGTGGCCGCCGTGATGGCGCGCTTCACCCGCGCCTCGTTCGTCGAGATCCTGCAGGAGGACTTCGTGCGCACCGCGCGCGCCAAGGGCGTCGGCGAGCCGGTGGTGGTGTTGAAGCACTGCCTGCGCAACGCGATGATCCCGGTGGTGACGATGATGGGCCTGCAGTTCGGCTTCCTGCTCGGCGGCTCGATCGTCGTCGAGGTCGTCTTCAACTGGCCGGGCATGGGCCGCCTGCTGGTCGACGCCGTCGACATGCGCGACTACCCGGTCATCCAGACCGAGGTGCTGCTCTTCTCGCTCGAATTCATCCTGATCAACCTGGTGGTGGACATTCTGTACGCCGTGATCAACCCGACCATCCACTACAAATGAGCGCGCGATGAACACGACGACTGCCGCCGCCCCCATTGCCCAGGACGTGCGCACGCCCTGGACCGAATTCGTGCGCAAGTTCAGGAAGCAGCACCTGGCGGTGATCGCCGGGTACTTCGTGATCTTCCTGATCGTCGTCGCCCTGCTGGCGCCGTGGCTGGTGCCCTTCGACGCGGAGAACTTCTTCGACTACGACGCGCTCAACGCGCCGCCGTCGCTCAAGCACTGGTTCGGCGTCGACTCGCTCGGCCGCGACATCTTCAGCCGCATCCTGATGGGCGCGCGCATCTCGCTCGCCTCCGGCATCGTCTCGGTGGCGCTCGGCGCGCTGGTCGGCACCAGCCTCGGCCTGCTGGCCGGGTATTACGAAGGCTGGTGGGACCGCGTCACCATGCGCATCTGCGACGTGCTGTTCGCCTTCCCCGGCATCCTGCTGGCGATCGGCGTCGTCGCCATCCTCGGCAACGGCATCGGCAACGTCATCGTCGCCGTGTCGATCTTCAGCATCCCGGCTTTCGCCCGGCTGGTGCGCGGCAACACGCTGGCGCTGAAACACCTGACCTACATCGAGGCGGTGCGCAGCATCGGCGCGTCCGACTGGACGATCCTGGTGCGCCACATCCTGCCGGGGACGATCTCGTCGATCGTCGTCTATTTTTCGATGCGCATCGGCACCTCGATCATCACCGCCGCCAGCCTGTCCTTCCTCGGCCTCGGCGCGCAGCCGCCGACGCCGGAATGGGGCGCCATGCTCAACGCCGCGCGCGCCGACATGGTCAATGCGCCGCACATCGCCATCTTCCCAAGCATCGCCATCTTCCTGACGGTGCTGGCCTTCAACCTCCTCGGCGACGGCCTGCGCGACGCCCTCGACCCGAAGATCGACCGCAAATGAACCCGCCCCGCATCGGCATCCTGCCCTCCGGCCCGCGCGACGCGATCAGCGACGTCGGCGAAATCCGCGTCGGCCACGTCACGCTCGACCGCGGCGCCGTGCAGACCGGCGTGACGGTCGTCGTGCCGCACGCCGGCGACCCGTTCCTCGACAAGGTGCCGGCCGCCTCGGCGGTGATCAACGGCTTCGGCAAGAGCGTGGGGTTGATCCAGGTCGACGAACTCGGCGTGCTCGAAACGCCGATCGCGCTGACCAACACCTTCGGCGTCAGCGCGGTGATGCAGGCGCAGATCCGCGAGGCGATGGCGGCGCATCCCAGGCTCGGGCGCGAATGGGCGACGCTCAACCCGCTGGTCTGCGAATGCAACGACGGCTATCTCAACGACATCCGCGCGCTGGCCGTCACCGAGGCGCATTACCGCACCGCGCTGGAATGCGCCTCCGCCGAGTTCGTCCAGGGCAGCGTCGGCGCCGGGCGCGGGATGAGCGCGTTTGAGCTCAAGGGCGGCATCGGCACCGCCTCGCGCCGCGCCGGCGGACACACGGTCGGCGCGCTGGTGCTGGCCAATTTCGGCCGGCTGGAGACGCTGACGCTGGCCGGCCATCCGCTCGGCCGCAAACTGACCGAACGGACGCGGCGCGACGACGACGCGCCCGAACAGGGCTCGATCATCATGCTGCTGGCCACCGACGCGCCGCTCGACGCGCGCCAGCTGCGCCGCCTGGCCCTGCGCGCCGGGGCAGGCCTCGCGCGCACCGGTTCGGTGTTCGGCCACGGCAGCGGCGACATCGCCCTGGCCTTCTCCACCGCCTACACCCTCCCCCATCTCCCGACCCGGCCCATGCCGGCGCCGGCCATGCTGCACGAAACCCGGCTCGACCCGCTGTTCCAGGCCGCGGCGGACGCCACCGAACAGGCCATCGTGCATGCCCTGTGGCACGCCGAGCCGGTGCGCGGCCGCGACGGGCATAAACGCCATACGCTGCGGGAAATCCTGCGGCGGCTTCCCGACGAGGACAACCCATGCGCATCCTGATCTCCACCGACATCGAAGGCGTCGCCGGCGTCGTGCATCCCGAGCAGACGCGGGCCGGCAACGCCGAATACGAGCGCGCCCGGCGCTGGATGACCCGCGAGGCCAACGCGGCGATCTGCGGCGCCTTCGACGGTGGCGCCACCGAGGTCCGGGTCAACGACTCGCACGGCACCTACCGCAACCTGCTGGCCGACGAACTCGACCCGCGCGCCCGGCTGGTCAACGGCAAGCCGCGCACGCTGGGCATGATGGGCGGGCTGGAGGCGGACTGCGCCGGCGTGATGCTGGTGGGCTTCCACGCCCGGGCGCAGGCGCGCGGCGTGCTGGCGCACACGATCAACAGCTCGGCCTTCGCCCGCGTCTGGCTCAACGGACAGGAGTTCGGCGAAGCCGGACTGTACGGCGCGCTGGCCGGCGAAATGGGCGTGCCGGTCGTCTTCGCCAGCGGCGACGACGTGTTCGCCGAGGAAACCCGGCCGCTGTTCCCGCACTGCGTCTTCGCCGTGACCAAGCAGGCCGCCGGCCGGCACAGCGCCGTCTCGCTCTCGCCGCAGGCGACGTGCGAGGCGATCCGGGCCGGCGCCCGGCAGGCCATGGCCGTCCTCGGCGCGGCCGCGCCGCTGCGCCTCGAACTTCCGGTGTGCGCGCGGCTGCAGGCGCAGACACCGGCCCACGCCGACCTGTTCTGCCAGTGGCCGGCGCTGGAGCGCGTCGACGGCGTCACGCTGGAGTTTTCCGCCGCCTCGGTCGAACACGCCGTGCGCATGCTCAACTGCCTGTCGGCGATGGCTGCGGCGCTGAACTGAAAGGGATACGTTAACTCCTCCCCCTTCAAGGGGGAGGCTGGGTGGGGGATGGGGTTGTGGCGGCGCGAGGCTATGACCCCATCCCCACCCCAGCCCTCCCCTTGAAGGGGAGGGAGAGCAAGCCGCTGCCCAGCCTACTGCGAACGCGGCGGGCACGGTAAAATAACGCGCTTCGGCGTGTCTGCCCCCTTCTTCCAGATCGACCGGGCAGACCGCGCACAATAACGATCCGGCATGGACATTTTCACCCTCAAGCTCGTCCTCACACCTGCGCTGATCGGCATGGTCAGCCTGGCGGGACGCCGCTGGGGCGCCTTCATCAGCGGCTGGCTGGTCGGCCTGCCGCTCACCTCGGGTCCCATCGTCATGTTCTTGGCGGTGGACGACGGCCCGGCGTTCGCCGCCAAAGCCTCGCTCGGCATCATGTCCGGCGCGCTGTCGCAGGCGCTGGTCTGCCTGGGGTACGGCTGGCTGTGCCGGCGCCGCCGCTGGCCCGCGACGCTGGCGTGGAGCCTCGGCGTCTTCGCCCTGGCGACCGCCTTCTTCAACGTTTTCCGCCCGCCCGTGGAGTGGCTCTTTCCGCTGACCATCGCCGGCCTCGCCGCCATCTACTACGCCATGCCGGCCGCCCCGGCGGGCGTTCCCCGGATCAAGCCGCTGCCGGTCTGGGACATCCCGGCGCGGATGATCGTCGCCACGCTGTTCGTGGTCGGATTGACCGAGGCGTCGCAACAGCTCGGCCCGCACATGACCGGCCTGCTCGCACCCTTTCCGCTCTACGCGCTGATCCTCGCCGTCTTCGCCCACTATTTCGAAGGCGCGTCCGCCGCGATCCGCGTGCTCAAGGGGATGCTGCAAGGGCTGTTTTCGTTTGCCGTGTTCTTCCTGATCACCGCCCGGCTCATCGAAAAAGCCGGCATCTGGCCGACCCTGCTGCTGGCCGTCGCCGTCGCGCTGGCGATCCAGGGCGGCGTCGCCTGGCTGCGGGTCCGGCTGCGCAAGTCCTGACGTGCCGGCCCCGCCGGACTCACAGGCAGGACGGGCAGCCCGCCTCGCCCACCGCGAACACCGCCGCGAAACCGCCGCCGCGCGTCCGGAAATTGGTCGTCTGGCCCTGGTAGAGGCGTGCCGAGACGAGTTGCACTTCGTCGCGATAGACGAAATTGCGCAGGTCGAGCTTGAGCCGGTGCTCGACGCCGTCGACCAGCAGCCGGCGTTCCGAGGGCGGCACCAGCGCCTGGGCGATGAAGCCGCCCTGGGCGATCTCCTCGAACACGCGCCTGGTCAGCTTTTCGCCGCGATACGTCGCCTTGCTGCCGAACCCGGCCTCCGGCTTGAAGAACCAGCGCTTGCGCGTGGTCCAGAACGCGGCGGCGTTGTCCGGCGTCACCTCGCGGGTTTCCGGCACGCCGGCCAGCAGCAGCCGGCGGTCGGCCTCGGCCACGCCGATCGACTGCAGCCACGCCGTATCGGACAACGCCGTCAGGTTGCGCTTGTCGGCGTACAGCGCATGCGCGCGCGGATGCGGGGTCACCACGGCGGCGTCGGCCAGATAGGCCGCGCGCAGCGCCGCGTTGCTCCCGCTTTCTAGGGCGAAATCGGTCAGCCGGTTGTACACGAGGTTGACGACCTGCCCGTTGCACAGCAGGCGTCCGCCGTCGAACGCCAGTTCCTCCGGCGCGGCGACCGTCGCGGCAATGCCGTGCGCCTCGAACAGCTGCCGGAACAGCTCGAATTCGGGAGCGAGGAACTGCTCGGCCGGCGTTTCGTCGACGATGGCGATGCGCCGCAGCGGCGCATCGCCGCGCGCCGACCGCCATTCGCGGCGGAACATGGCGACGAAGTCCTGCTCCACGCGATGCCGGTCGGCGCCCCGCCCGACCGCCTCCGGACAGCACGCCAGCTGCGCGTCGAGCAGCCGGGTATTGAGCAGCCCGCCGCCGGCGTTGGTATTGATCTCGATCAGGCGCGGACCCGCGGCGTCGAGATGGAAGTCGTAGCCGAGAAAGACGCCGGCGGCCTGCGGCTCATGCCGGGCGGTCGCCGGCGCATAGGCAAGCACGCGCTCGCGCCAGGCCGGCAAGGCGACGATCCGTTCCACGGCGCGGATCAGCTCGGCCATGAAATCGAGATGCGCCTGCAGGACGAACACCCGCGTATCCGAGAACAGATTCGGGCGGGTGGCCATGATTTCGGCGTACGAGGTGCCCGATCCGCTCTCCAGCCCGCGCCGCAGCGCCGCGTGGTCGACCGTGCGGCAGAAACAGCCGCGGTTCAGCAGATCGGCCGCGTCGCGGCCATTTCTCGACGGATTTTCCGGGAGGCCGGATTCCGGCGCGGTAAACATTCCGTGGTTCATTCGGTCAGGCAAAGGCCGTATTCTTGCAGATTCCGGGGATTCCGTTCAGCCTTTCCGAGACGCGAGGATGCCGCGGCACCCGATCGGCGGCGTTCCGCAGGGCCGCGGCCCGACCGTCGGGATGCACTCCGCGCTGGAAGCGCACGCCGACCGGGTTGCGCCGCGCCTCCCGCAGGGCGGCAATTATTTGGACTGCGTCAGCTGCGTGTGGCTGGTGATCAGGTTCCGGTAGTCCGGGATATGGGCCGAGAACAGTGCGCCCAGACCTGCCACGTCATTGCGCCAGTCGCGATGCAGTTCCGAGGCCACGGCGAACCAGGTCATCAGCTGGACTCCGGCCGCGGCCATGCGCTGCCAGGCCGCATCGCGCGTCAGTGCGTTGAAGGTGCCCGAGGCGTCGGTGACGACGAAGACCTCGAAGCCTTCCGCGATGGCGGACAGCGCGGGAAACGCCACGCAGACCTCGGTGACGACGCCGGCGATCAGCAACTGCTTCCTGCCGGTCGCCTTGACGGCCTTGACGAAATCCTCGTTGTCCCAGGCGTTGATCTGGCCGGGCCGGGCGATGTAGGGGGCATCCGGGAACTGCTCCTGCAATTCCGGTACCAGCGGCCCGTTCGGGCCGTCCTCGAAGCTGGTGGTCAGGATGGTCGGCAGCTTGAAGTAGGCGGCGATGTCGGCCAGCGCCAGCACGTTGTTCTTGAACTTGTCCGGATCGATGTCGCGGACCAGGGACAGCAGGCCGGTCTGGTGGTCCACCAGCAGCACGGCGGCGGCGTTCTTGTCGAGACGGGTATAGGGTTTGGACATGGTGCTTCTCCTTCGAGAGGGCGATGAATGGCTGTCAGGGCATGGCACCGATGCCGGAGCGACCCTGGCGGGGACGCCGGGCCGTCATCGGCATCAGGCGCGCATCCGGCCGCAACGGCCGCTGTTGAAATCGTTGATCGGCGCGGCGCCGGCCGACGCGCCGTGAGCCTCAGCCGCGCCGGGCCGCTTCGATCGCGGCGATGTCGATCTTGTCCATCTGCATCATCGCTTCGAAGGCGCGTTTGGCCGCCGCGCGGTCGGGGTCGGTGACCGCGGCCGTGAGGACGCGCGGCGTGATCTGCCACGAAATGCCCCACTTGTCCTTGCACCAGCCGCAGACGCTGGCCTGACCGCCGTGGCCGATGATCGCGTTCCACAGACGGTCGGTTTCGGCCTGGTCGTCGGTCGCCACCTGGAACGAGAACGCTTCGTTGTGCTCGACTCCCGGCCCGCCGTTCAAGCCGAGGCAGGGAATGCCCATCACGGTGAACTCCACGGTGAGGACGTCGCCCTCCTTGCCGGCCGGGTAGTCGCCGGGCGCGCGATGGACCGCGCGCACCGCGCTGTCCGGGAACGTCCCGGCGTAGAACTGCGCAGCCTCCAGGGCGGTGCCGTCGTACCAGAGACAAATCGTGTTCTTGCTGACCATTTTCGACCTCCAAGCCGGAGTAGGCATGCGCCGTCACGCGCGGTTAGACCGCCGGGCCGTGAGGCAGTGCCACGATTTCTCCGGGGGCGTGCCGCACGATGGGCAGGAATCGCCCTTGAAGCCACCGGCCTCGAATCAATAAAATGGCCACCTTACAAGCTTGGGCGGGGAACGGCGTCAATCGCATGCGGATTGCCCCAGCCTTTCGGGAGAACTCCGGTGCATTCCCTTGTCGGCAACATCATGCCCATACTCTTTCTGATCGGTTTGGGCTCCGTCCTGCGGCGCGTACAGTATTTCGAGGAGGTGGCCATTCAGCGAGTGACGAACATGGTGGCGAATCTTTTAGTGCCATGCGTCATTTTCACCACCTTCCTGAACCTGAATATCCGGCCGAGCCACTTCTGGCTGGCCCTGAGCTTTGCGACCATGCAGTGCGTCCTGCTGGCCGCGGGATGGATCATCTACAAGGCCTTCCATCTGAAACGGCGGTTCTTCCCGTTTTTCCACTGCGCCTTCGCCTTCGGTTTCATGGCGATTCCCCTGTTCTCCACGGTGTTCGGCGAGGAGAACATGGATAGTCTGGTGGCCATCGGCTTGGGGCAGGAGGTCTTCGTGGGGCTGATCTTCCTGACCACCGCGAAGTTCTATCTGAAAAACGAAAAAACCTCGCTTGCGAATGTCGGCCGCACGCTGGTTTCTCCGTTATTCGTCATGATTTTTCTGGCACTGGCGATCAAATTCCTGGACATGAAGGACGTTCTGCTCGCCAATGTCGTCAGCCGTGGCTGCATCGACGCCATTGCGAAACTCGGTTCCGTAACCTCGGTGTTGACCATGCTTATCGTCGGGTATCGCATCCGGCTGACGGACAGAGCGCAGATACGGGAAAGCTTCACGCTGGTGGGGGTCCGCTACGGCCTGACGTTCAGCATAGGCTACCTGTTCAAATTCCTGATCATGGATCGCTTCGCCGGCGGCGACGTGTATTTCGACTATGCCTTCTTCACCATGCTCTCCCAGCACGGGTCGGTGGTGCTTACCGCTTTCGTGGGCGAATACGGGAGCAAGGAAGACATGGAAATCGCGAGCAACGCCTTCGTCATCAACGCCCTCGTCGGGATTGCCATGTACCTGGTATTCGTGTTCCGTCTTTCGGCGGCATAGGCGGAGCGGCCAGCCCTTCAGCAGGCCTCCCCATCATTCCTCAGAAGTTTCCACGCAGCTCCAGCGAGACGTTTCTCTCCGGCATCAGGTAGTACTCGTAATACTTCTTGTCGAACAGATTGTTGATCGCCAGCGTCGCCTTGAAGTTTCTATCGAGCTGGTAGCCGATCCTCAGATCGGAGCGCCAGTATTTGGACGTGCCGCCGTAAACGTCTTTCACGTGGTCGCTGTTGTCCTCGTTCGCGTACTGCTTGCCGATATACGTCGTCATCAGATTCGCCGACCAGTCGTTCAATTTGGCGTCGAGCCCGATCGCGGCCATGTTCTTCGGCACGTAGCGCACGGTTTTTCCCTTGAGCGAGGTAATGCCCGTATCGTCCTTGGTGATTTTCGCGTCGGTGTAGGTGTAGCTTGCGAACGCGCGCAGCCACGAGACAACCGGCATTTCTCCCGACAATTCGAGGCCCTTCGTCACCGATTCGCCGGCGTTCGCCATCGTCGAGTAGTACTTGACCGTGCCGTTGGCGACCGCCCCGCCCAGGTAATCGTACGCGCCGTCATACGGCGTCAACTTGCGGTAGAGCATGTCTTTCAGCTCGGTGCGGTATATCGCCGCCTTGACGAAGCCGTTTCCGGGCAGCGCCTTTTCGACGCCCAAATCGATCGACGTGGCTTTTTCCGGCTTCACGTGCGGGTCGGGAACCAGCAGGCGATTGGTGCTGATGCTGACCGCGTACAGGTCGTTGTTGGTCGGCGCGCGAAACGCCTGGCCGATCGAGGAACGCAGGCTCAAGGTCTCCGACAGCCGATAGACAGCGGCCAGTTTGGGCGAAAACGCCGAGCTGGAAGCGTCCGTCTTGACGGTGCCGAGGCTGTTCCAGACGGTGCCGTCGGTCGTCCAGCGATCGTAACGCCCGCCGGCATAGACCGTCAGCGCGTCGGTCAGGAAAATCTGATCCTGGAGGAAAAAGGCGTCGATCCGGTTGGTGGCGTCCGTCTTGTCCATCAGGCTGAGATGGCTGTCTTCCGGATGGCGCCAGTTGCCGACGCTATAGGCTTTGCGGTCCAGTTCGTTGCTCGTGGAAGAAAGTCCGAGAATCAGGTATTGGCTTTGGCCGAGGCCGAAGCCGAGCTGCACCGAGCCTTCGAGGTTGGTCGACGGCGTGAGGGTCTGGCTGCCGAGGCCGCCCTTGAACGTCGTCGCCCCCGAGGAAATCTGGGCGCTGCTTCCCGCGCTGACGTAGTAGTAATCCTGGTCCGCGTAGCTCAAATTGACCTTCAAGTCTATGTCCTGCCCGAGCTTGCCGTCATAGCCTCCGAAATAACGGGATTCCTTGGTCTGGATCGGACTGCTGGTATTCCACAGCGTGGAGCCGGTAACCGGCGCGCCGCTGACGTATTGGTGAAACTGGCTGTATCCCTGCTCGACCTCGTAATAGCCGAAGCCGGCGAAAAACCTCGACTTCGCGTCGAGTTCGTAAAAGAGCTTGCCGCTCGCGCGGGAGAGGCGCGTGGGAATGGCGCCGGCGTCGCCGATCAGGTAGTAGGGCGCTCCCGTCGTATTCGTCGATACCTCTTTGGGATGTCTTGCCTTGTAGGAAGCCGTCGTGCTCCACACCTGGTTTTGCTGCGCGGAACCATCCCTTTCCTCGTAACCGGCGGATAACGATATGGCCAGCCCGTTATCCGCCCGGTCACGGTAGGAAGCGGAATAAACGTCGCGTTTGACTTCGTCGAAACCGTGGACGTATTTGGCGTTGACTTCCCGCTTCGTCGGAATCTTGGTGATGACGTTGACCACGCCGCCGATCGCGTCGCTGCCGTAGAGCGCCGAAGAAGCGCCGGGGACGACTTCGATCCGCTGGATGTCGTCCATGTCGATGCCGACGAGGCTGCGATTCTGGCCTGAATTCCCGTCGGCGAGGCTGATCCCGTCCAGCATGAATTTCACCCGGCTCAGGGCTTGGCCGCGCAGCGAATGGTTCGAGCCGGTAACGATGCGGTCCGCGCTGCCCGTCGGGCCGCGGAAATAGAATCCCGGAACCCTCGCGGTCAAGGCGTCCGTCGGGCGCGCCGCACCGGTTTTTTCCAGGGTTTCCGCGTTGACGACGGAAACGTTCGCCGGGGCTTCGAGCGAGTTCTGCTCGAAGCGCGACGCCGTTACGACCACTTCGCCCAGGGTCTCGGACGCCGGATCGGCCGCGGTCTGCGCCCACAGCGGGCCGACCCCGCCCGTCGAACAGCAAGGCGGCAGGAATCAGTTTCAGGGATTTCGGGGTGTTGCGGTGAGACGCTTTGTGTCGCATGACAGGCTCCGGTCAAGACCGCCCGCATGTGAACGACAGCCATCTGAATCGCGGAAAAAGCCGCGATGACGATTGCCGACGCCCGCTTCCCCGCAGACAGTCTGTTGCAATGACCCGAGCGGCTGGAAATCGGGCCGCGCGGGCAGTCGAACAACAGGCCGGTCTCCGGACTCGCAAGCCGGCTGAAATGCCGGAGCGCGCTGCCTTCCCGGATCACCGGCACGACGCCGGGGCGTTGTACCTCGCATGATCCAGTGACTGGCCGTTCCAAAGGAACGGCCCTAGCGCGCCTACGCTTGCTTACCGTTGCGGGGGCAGTCAGGGCCTTGCGCGGACATGTGTCACACGCGCACCCTGTTCCCGTTTAGCCCTGCCACCGAAATTTCGCGGCGGCACGGCACCTATTGCTTATGATTCGGTTGCCGTGACAAGAAACCATGGCAACAGTAAGGGATTCTAATCCTGCCAGGAAAGAGCTGTAAAGATATGTTATCGGTCGACTAATCGGGGATATTCTGCGAAACGCCTTTGATCATGAATTCCATGGTCAAAAGAGCTTTGCATCACCCGCCCGCGTTGATATAATGCGCGGCTCGCAGTTGTCTGGTTTTGCTTGATGCCGCTGTAGCTCAGTCGGTAGAGCAGCGCATTCGTAATGCGAAGGTCGGCAGTTCGATTCCGCCCAGCGGCACCAAAAAACCAGGAAAATCAGCGAATTACAAGAAGCCGCCACCGAGCGGCTTTTTTATTTCCAGGCTTCGTGGCACAGCTGGCACGCTTCGCCGCCACAAGAATGGAGCCTCAACGGCTACTCGTCTTGCTCCGCGTTATCCCAGTCATTCGCGGGTTGCCCTGGTGACTCCTGAATACGTGATGTGCTCATTCAGGCCCGGGCTGCGGATCAATCTTGTTCAGTTTGCAACAGAGACAAGGCTGCCTTGATCTGTTTCCGGCTCGCACGGGCTGCCAAGACGCCGTTCCGGCTTCGTAATGCCTCGAGAATGCTGTAATGCCACGGCAGTGAACTCTGATTATTCTCGATCGGATTGGTACGCTGCAAACTGCTCATCAGAGCAGCGGAGATTACAGTTCCGAAGGCGGCAAGGTATTCGTTTCCAGAGGCCATCAAAATCGCAATATGAAAGTCGCGGTCGGCTTCGACGTAGAGCTTGTCATCATTGACATAAGCATTCATGCGGTGCCATGCGTCTTCGATTCGGCTCAACCCCGACGGCGTCGCACAGTTGGCGGCAAGCATGCATGCACCGGGCTCGATAATCATCCGAACCTCGGTCAGGCGAACCAACATTTGCGGGTCGGCATGCGTGCGCATGATCCAGCCAAGGATGTCTACATCCAGAAAATTCCATCTGTCGCGAGGCAATACCGTGATGCCTCGTTGCTGGCGTGATTCAACCATCCCTTTTGATTCGAGCGTCTTGATCGCTTCCCGAAGCACCGGCCGGCTTACTCCAAATTCCGCTAAAAAATCCGCTTCTCGGGGGAGTGTCGTTTCCACCGGGTACTGCCCAAGAATGATCCGTTGCCCGATATCGCTGGCGACCTGAGCGTTTTTGGAGGTCGTTCGAGCGGACGAAAAAGCGGACGAAAAAAGTGTTGACTTAGCCATAAATAGTCATATTATCTTACTTGAAATTCGAAAAGTAATATTATATCACTTTACGCACACCCAGTCTCCGCCACGCAAGGAAATGTTCATGAAGATCATGGATGTAAAGACTCACGTTTTATCTGTACCGCTGGAAGAACCATTCGCATTTTCAATGGGATGGGTAACAAAAAGAAGCACCATGATAGTCGAAATCGTCACTGACGAAGGCATCACCGGATGGGGGGAATCGCTTTGCCACGGACTGCAACCTCCCGAGATTGCGGAAGCTGTCGTATTGGCGGCTCTAAAGCCGATCGTTCTGGGACGTGATCCATTCGACGTTGATGTGTTATGGGAGGAGATGTACAACCTCACGCGCCCCTTCGGTCAAAAGGGCGCGGCGCTCAATGCGATCGCCGCGGTAGACATAGCAATTTGGGACTGCCTGGGCCGAGCGCTTGGCAAGCCGATCTGCAAATTGCTTGGCGGCGTCTATCGGACCGAGATCGAGCCGTACGCGACGGGATTCTATCGCGTTCGGGGAAAGCATTATCCGGCGGCCGCCATCGAAGAAGCGCAAAGCCATTTGGCGAAAGGCTTCAAGGCAATGAAACTGAAAACCGGTTTCGGCGTCGAGGAAGATATTGAATACATTCATGCTGTACGCGAAGGTATCGGAAGTGCGCCAAAACTGATGATCGATGCCAATCAAGCCTATAACGTCGGTGCAGCCCGAAGAATTCTCAAGGCCATAGAACCGGCCAATATCCATTGGTTCGAGGAGCCCATTTCCCCTGAAGACGTCGAGGGTTACAGGGAGCTCAAAACCCTGACAAACATCTATCTGGCGGCTGGGGAAAGCGAATTCTCCAAGATAGGCTTTCGTGAATGGGTATCAACCCGCGCGGTCGATATTCTCCAGCCCGACTTGTGTTCCGCGGGTGGTTTTACCGAATGCCGGAAAATCAGCGCATTGGCACAAGCCTGGCATCTCTCCTTGATCCCCCATGTCTGGGGGTCGGGCATTGGGCTTGCGGCAGCACTTCAATTCATTGCGACGATTCCACCGGCTCCCCTGGCGCTCAAGCCGATCGAGCCTATGCTCGAATACGACCAGTCATCGCATCCCTTTAGGCAGGATCTGATTTTTGGTGCGATCAATATGCGTGATGGAAAAGTGGAAATTCCATCGGGGCCAGGACTCGGCATCGAAATCAATCGAGAGGTTATCGCCCGATACGAAAGAGGCCCGTCGGGCCACTGAATATCTCGTATCGAGATGGCCCTGGAACCGGGCCACGCGATCCTTTCACCAGCATGAACGATTGACTAGCAGCAGATTAACCAAGACCTATCCGTCGTACTCAACAAGGGGACTCTCATGGCACATTGCATCCGTAATTCCGCATTGGCAGTAATCGCTGTCTTCGCCGCAAGTTATTGCTCGACCGCCGCAGCGCAACCCGCACCCGAACGTAATATCAGACTGGGAACGTGTGTCCCGGAGGATCATCCCATTGGGCAAGGGGCAATCAAGTTTGCCGAGGTCATGACTCGAATCAGCGGAGCAAAGATCAAGCCCAAAATCTTCCACGCCTGCCAGCTTGGTTCAGACACCCAGATGATTGCAGCGGTGCGTGGCGGGGTCCAGGAGATGACGATCGTTTCGAGCGCTCCCGTAGCGACGATCATCAAGGAATTTCAACTGTTCGACCTGCCTTTCCTCTTCCAGAACGAAAAGGAAGTTGACACTGTTCTCGACGGCAAGCTCGGACAAAGCCTCCTCGATTTGACTCAGTCAAAGAACATGATCGGGCTTTGTTATTGGGAAAACGGATTCCGGCAAGTCACAAACAGCAAACGCGTCGTATCGACGGTGGATGATTTGTCCGGACTGAAGGTTCGGGTAATGCAAAACCCCGTTTACATTGATTCGTTCAAAGCACTTGGCGCCAATGCCATTCCCATGCCATTTACTGAACTCTATTCAGCCATGGAAACAAAAGCCATTGATGCACAGGAAAATCCGCTGGCGAACACACATTCCTCGAAATTCTTCGAGGTGCAGAAATATCTCAGCGTGACCAACCACGCTTATGCGCCGCTCGTGGTCCTGGTGAGCAAGTCGCTCTGGGACAAGCTGGATGGCAATGAACGCGAGCAGTTGCGCAAGGGATGCTACGAGGCGAGGGACTATCAACGTAACTTCAACCGCAAACTTGCCAACACGCTACTCGAAGATCTCAAAAGCAAGGGGATGACTATTACGAACGTCTCGCCGGCGGAAATCGAGAAAATGCGCGAACGCACCAAACCGATCATCGAGCGTTACAAGCAGGAGATCGGGCCGGCCGTGGTCGAACAGGCCCAGCGGGAAATCGCTGCTGTGCGCGGACGTTGAGAGTCACCGTCATCAGGCAAAACCATCGGCGCTGAATCGATGGTTTTGCTCTGTTTTCCATATCACTGTCATCAAGCTGTGTTGACGCGTGTTGTGGTTCTTGAAGGACTGCCGATTTCGATCGTACGGACCGATATATGCAACAGGAGAGGAAATGCGTTTTCTTGAGAAACTGACAAAAATCGTCGAATGGATACTGGTGGGGATGTTCGGCATCATGGCCGTGCTGGTGTTCGGCAACGTGGTATTGCGCTACGGATTCAATTCCGGGATCGTGTTCTCGGAGGAAATCTCGCGCTTCATGTTCATGTGGCTGACCCTGATCGGGGCGCTCATCGTCATGAAGGATCATGGTCACCTCGGCATGAGCAGTGTCGTCAACAAGTTCGGCGAGCGAGGCCAGCGTGTCTGTCGCTTCCTGGCGGACGCCCTCACCCTCCTGTGCTGCCTGCTGCTCGCCAACGGCACGTGGAAACAGATGGTCATCGGCATGGATGACCACGCCCCGGTCACCGGCATCCCCATGGGCATTGTCCAGTCCGCGTTGCTCATTGCCAGCGTCGGCATGTCTCTGGTGCTGGCTTACGGGCTGTGGCGGCTGGTCAGCGGACGCATGAAATCGCACGAACTGGTGCCGTTTAGCGGCAGCGTCGGCGAATGAGCGGCGTGAGGATGACGACATGACTATCGCAACTTTCCTCTTCTCCCTGCTCGGAGCCATGGCTCTGGGCGCGCCGATCGCGTTTTCCCTGCTCATCTGCGGCGTGGCGCTCATGCTCCAGATGGACAACTTCGATACACAGATCGTCGCTCAGAATCTGCTCGAAGGCGCCAACAACTATCCGTTGATGGCGGTGCCGTTCTTCATGCTTACCGGCGAGTTGATGAACGCCGGCGGTCTGTCCCAACGCATTGTCGAGGTCGCCGATGCGCTCGTCGGACATGTACGCGGCGGGCTCGGCTACGTGGCCATCATCACCGCCGCCGTGGTCGCCAGCATCTCCGGCTCGGCGGTTGCCGATACCGCTGCCGTGGCAGCGTTGCTGATCCCGATGATGCGTAACGCCGGCTACAACGTGCCACGTTCAGCCGGACTGATCGCCTCGGCGGGCTGCATCGCGCCCGTCGTTCCGCCATCGATTCCGCTCGTAGTCTTTGGCGTAACGACCCAGCTGTCGATCACCAAGCTGTTCATGACCGGGATTTTCCCTGGCTTTTTGATGGCACTGACTTTGGCCACGACATGGTGGATCGTCGCCAAGAAAGAGCCGGGCGGCAGCCAGCATGCCTTCGCACTTGGCCGTTTTCTGACTGCGTTACGCAACGGCGTATGGGCGTTGGTTCTGCCGTTCGTGATCATCGGCGGTATGAAGGCCGGGGTATTTACACCGACGGAGGCCGCCGTCGTCGCCGTTTTCTACTCGCTCTTTACGGGCCTGTTCGTCTATCGCGAACTCGATTACCGCAAGGTGCCGGAGTTGATGCTGGCGGCCTTGAAAACGTCGAGTACGATCATGTTCTTGGTAGCTTGCGCAATGGTCTCGGCCTGGTTGATCACGGTGGCGGATATTCCGGCACAGACGGTGGCCTTGTTGCAGCCGTTCATGGACAGCCCGATCCTGCTGATGTTTGTGATTACGGTTCTGGTGATTATCGTCGGGACGGCGCTGGACTTGATGCCGACAGTGCTGATCCTGGGCCCGATCCTCGTACCGGTAGTGAAGCTGGCGGGTATTGATCCGTATTATTTTGGTGTGCTCTTCATCATGAACAATGCCATCGGCCTGCTCACTCCTCCCGTCGGAACTGTCCTTAATGTCGTCGCGGGGGTGTCCAAGGAAAAGCTCGATGATGTCATCAAGGGTGTCTGGCCTTTCCTCGTGGCCGAGACTGCGCTCATGTTCCTCCTCGTCTTCTTCCCGAAGCTCGTTACCGTCCCGGCGAAGTGGTTGATGTAGGAAGACCGGGGGCAGTAATAGATACATCCATTGCGGGACATTGAACAGCCTTTCTAGAAAGCCGCTGGCGGCGCATCGAATATAACCAAGGTGTACGCCGCAGAGGCATCGCCTTGGTTATTGCCAGCGTCCAAGATACCTAATCAATGGAGCGTATTGCAGTGGCAACTGCCTATTTTCAGAGCACTTCTGAAATTCTCTTTTCCTTGAATGGGCTGGGCACGTTTTCCAGTCCTTATCCACAGGCTTGTCCCGGTATTCTGTGGGACGATTCCCTGTCTAACGTCAGCCGCGGGCATCACAGGATTGCAGCCGTATCAGATAAACGAAGGCCTAGGCAATTCGATACCCAAGGCATTGCCACATCGAGACAACTCATCAACAACATTGGGCGGCAAATCGAGTCCATTCACGAGTTGTTCTTTTCTAAGTTCTAAAGCACGCTCACCTGGCATGCGGACAGGAGGCGAACCGGCAACCGCTACTCCCGATGCTCTGCATTCATCCGACAGCGCTGTCATCGCCTGTTGAAATGAACCACCTCCAGCAAATTTCTCAGGGTTAATCAACTGCAGAAATACCCCTTCGCGAAATAGCTCATGCTTTACTGTTCGGTTATATCCACTGAGCGCCAATGCAGTTGCTTCAACAAAAAGTCCAAGGGCGAACCCTTTATATCCATACTCAGCCCCACCAATCGGAAGTATTGTCCCGGGAGGAGTGGTATTGAGCACGTTGGGATCGTTCGTTGGAACGCCTTCGGAGCTGAGCAGACAATTTGAAGAAAACCTCGTTCCGTTTGCCTGATGCTGCCTGACAGCAGCGTTGCTGACAAGTGAAGTGCAGATATCGACAAGGATTGGATCTCCCATTGTCGGGATGCCAAAGGCAATCGGGTTCGTTGTCAAAACCCCCTTTGTTCCACCATAAGGGGCCACTGAACGTGATTCCGGATCGGTTGCCGTGATGATGACCATCATCCCGTTTTCAATAGCCTGAAATAAGTAGGCTTGCAGGCATCCAATATGAAAACACTCCGATATCGTTGCCGTGACGACAGGATGCTCATTGGTGCGAGCAATCGCTTCTTCCATTGCTCTCTTGAGAACGAATGCTCCGGGGAGTTTGTTTCCATCCCAGGAAAATGCTGATCCAAAATCCGAAAGGATACTAATTTCTCCGTCAGTGCTCATGGAGCCGTCATCAATCTTTTCGATATATGTCTTGAGGAGGGCCAGGCCATGAGTACGATGCCCAAGCAGATCACTTTCAACCAGTACTTCAGCCATACACTTGGCTAAATCGGTTCTAAGTCCTTTTCTGGCAAGAATTGAACTGACGAAACTGACGACCTCGGAAACCGAAAATTTTTGAGTCATTTCAAATCATCCTGAGAAGTGGAAATACCATGACTTTCCTTGATGGCTAACGCAATCAGCTATCGGCATGCTCAGTATCCGTAGGCAAGAGCACCTCCATCAACGGCGAAATCAGCCCCGGTTATGTAGCTTGCCGCGGGGGACACGAGAAACAGGATCATGTTCGCCAATTCGTCCGGTTCCCCATAGCGGTGGAGCGCCATCCGTCCAAGGATCTTCCGTTGCCGTTCCGGGTCGAGCACCTGCTTGTTCATTTCGGACGGGAACCACCCGGGCGCCACCGAATTCACATGGACGTTCCGTTCGGCCCATTCGACCGCAAGCCCTCGCGTCAGGCCGACGACGGCCGCTTTGGAACTGCAATACGGAACGACTTCACAGAACCCCAGGTGGGCGGCCATCGACGAAATATTGATGATTCGCCCGACCCCGGCCGACTGCCGCAGAAATGGGAATGCGAGCGTGCACAGGTTGAACAGGGCATCGACATTCACCATGTGAACTGAGCGAAACTCGGCCGCCGTAACCTCTTCCGCCGGCTTTTTCAGCGTAATCCCGGCGTTGTTGACGAGGAAATCCAGTCCTCCCTGTCCGATCTCCACGATGGCGTCCGCCATGGCAGCACTGTCGCCGACGTCGACCGCCATATGGTGAATGCCTTGCGGATCGGGCCCGCAGCCTTCTGTCTTGACGCGCCCGCTGCGGCTGACGACGAAGACATCCGCGCCGGCCCTGGCCAGCAACCGACTGATCGCCAGCCCCAGCCCGGAGGACCCTCCGGTGACAATCCCCCGCTTGCCCTCCAGGCTGAAGCGGGAAAGGGCTTCCTGCGTTTCCGGCCGCATCACTTGATCTCCGTCATCTTGTCATGCAGGAACGAGAAGCCCCAGCCGTTGCCCAGGCGCGGATGCGCCATACCGTTGACGATAGGCATCGGGTTGTCGATCAGCCCGTCGATCCAGTCGAACGATTCGGCGCCGTAACCGTTAGGGATCGTGCACAGCAGAGGCACGTCGTAGTCCTTGTAGTAATGCGGCAGAACGGGAATGTGATGCGCCGCCGCCAACGCCGCCGAGTCCCTCCATTGCTCTACGCCTCCAATGCGCAACAGGTCGGGTTGCCAGAGATCGAGCGCATTCCGCGCAATCAGCGCCTTGAGCGCTTCCAGATCGAACTCGCGTTCCCCCATCGCCAGCGAAATGCCGGTCTTCGCCCGGATCATCTCGTATCCGGCGAAATCGGTGTGCACCACCGGCTCCTCGAACCACGTGATTCCGATGTCGTATGCTTCGCGCGCCAACGCGATGGCGGAAGGAACGTCCATGCCCTGGTTGGCGTCCATCATGATCTTCATTTCCTTCCCGACAGCCTCGCGTACCTTGCGCAAACGCTGGATGTCGCGTCCCGGTTCCTTGGCGCCGACCTTGATCTTCACCGCTTGCAACCCGCGCTTCTGGTAGCGGACAACCTCGTCGACCAGTTCCTGGTCGCTGTAGGACAGCCATCCGCCGGAGCCATACACATGCACGGCGCGGACGCCGCTGCCCAGCACTTTCCATATCGGCTGGCCGATGCTTTTGCTCCAGGCGTCCCACATGGCGATGTTGATCGATGCCTGAATCCACTTGAGCAGACCGTTGTTGCCGAAATACTCGCTTTCGACCGCGAAGTCCTTGGCCATCCTCACCGTCTCGAACACTGAGTACTGCCTGGCGAAGTCGGCCACGTCGAACAGGGCGCCCGTCACGGCGCGCGGAAAATAGTGGAACGACAGCAGATACCCTTGACCGATCACGCCGGCGGCCGTCTCGATCTCGGTGACAAAGAAGTCGATATCGGAAATGCTGTGGGTCGCATCAGCGATCGGCTGCGAAACCGGCGATTTCGCGCGAAAGAATCGAATGTCCCTGATTTGATGCTGGTTCTTCATGATTTTGCTGTCTCCGTGTTGTCTCGCGGCATAGCCACGAGAATCTTGATCGAATCCCGGCTCGTCAGCGCGAACTCGAGGGCGGCAGGGGCTTCCGCAAACGGGAAGCGATGTGTGACGAGGTCATTTATCTTCAGTTTCCCCGAAGCCAGCAGCGCCATGACTTCCGGAAACGCCTTGTGGTACTGGATCGAACCGCGCAGGTCGACTTCCTTGGCCATGATCAGATTCGCCGGAATGCTTACCGAATCCGGCAAGGTGCCGACCTGAACCACTACCCCGCCTTTGCGCACCCGTTCGATCGCCATGCCGAGGGCGCTTTCCGCACCAGCGGCTTCCCAGACGACGTCGAATCCGCCGGGCGCGGGCGCCGTCAACTGCCCTACGGCATCGTTGGCCAGAGGATTGACCACCTGGTCGGCCCCGCCTCTCGTCGCCACGACCCGGTTGTATTCGAGCGGATCGGCCAGGACAGCGCGTACTGCCCCGAGAGCCCGTGCGATGCGCAGGATCAACTGGCCGATCGCGCCCCCGCCCACGATGAGCACATCGGCGCCGGCAACGTTGCCGGCACGTCGAACGGCATGGAATGCAACCGCAGCCGGTTCGATCAACGCCGCCGTCTCCGGACCGATCGAATCCGGCAAGCGATGCACGTTGTCCGCCGGAACGCAGACCTTCTCGCCCAACGCGCCATCGACATGAGGCCATGCTGCCGCCGACCCCATGTAACGTTTTTCCGGGCAGAGATTGGCGTGCCCGCCCCGGCACATGGGGCATCGGCCGCATGCCAGAAGCGGGTCGACCGCGACGCGATCGCCGGCCGCGACCGTTCCGACCTGGCTCCCGACCGCGGCGACCATTCCGGAGAACTCGTGGCCCAATGCAAACGGCGCCTTGGGAACGAATGTGCCGCAACGGCCATGGGCGTAATAATGTTTGTCCGATCCGCAGATGCCGACGTGGCTGACCGCGACCAATACGTCGTGCGGGCCAATTTGCGGTTCCGGCAGGTCGTCGAGCTTCAGTGAGCGGGACCCGTGAAGGCGAAAGCGTTTCACAGCGGCCTCCTGCATCGTTCCGAATTTGATTTCATGGTTTCTCCAGATTTTCGATATATGACGTTCGCTGGCTACATCGGCACCCAGTTGGCCAGCACCAGGGAGAGCGGCGGGTAGAAGGTGGTGACGGCCAGGGTCACGCCGAGGGCGACGTAGAAAGGCAGAATTTCCTTCATGTACTCGTCCAGCTTGACCCCGGTGAGGTTGCAGGTCAGGAACATCGTCGTGCCGAACGGCGGCGTGATGGCACCGATCGACAGGTTGAAGATCATCATGATCCCGAAGTGCACCGGGTCGATGCCCAAGGCGTGCACCGTCGGCATGAACAGCGGGGTGAGCACGATGATCGCCGCGTTGCCGTCGAGGAACATGCCGACCAGGATCAGCAGCGCGTTGATGATCAGCAGGAACACCGTCGGACTGTCGGAGAGGCCCATCAGCAGTTCCGTCGTCTGCGCCGCCACGCCTTCCCAGGTGAGTATCCAGGCGAAGCCGGCCGAGGCCATCAGGATCAGCATGATCGAGCCGTTGGCCCGCGCCGATTCGGCCAGCGCCGTCTTGACGTCGGCCCAGCTCGTCTCCTTGTAGGCGAAGCCGACGATCAGCGCGTAGATGCAGGTCACCGCGCCCGCCTCGGTCGGCGTGAAGATGCCGTAGCGGATGCCGCCCAGGATCAGCACCATCAGCATCAGCCCCCAGAAGGCGTCGAGCGAGGCCTTGCCGATTTCCTTCAGCCCGGCCATCTTCGGCCGCGTCGGCTTGTAGCCGCGCTTACGCGCCACGTAGTCGACCGCCACCATCAGCAGGATCGTGCACAGGATGCCCGGCCCCATGCCGCCCATGAACAGCTTGCCGATCGAGGTGTCGGAGACGAAGCCGTAGATGATCAGGCCGATGCCCGGCGGCAGGATCGGCCCGAGCAGCGCCGAGGCCGAGGTCAGCGCGGCGGCGAACGGACGGCTGTAGCCGTTCTTGCACATCTCCGGCACCAGCACCTTGCAGATCATCGCCGCGTCCGCCAGGCCCGCGCCGGACGGCCCGCCGATCAGCGCGCCGAGCACCACGTTGGTCTGCGCCAGGCCGCCGCGCATGTGCCCCGACAGGGCGTCGGAGAGGATCAGCAGCCGGTTGGTGATGCCGGTGTAGTTGAGGATCGAGCCGAGCATCATGAAGAAGGGAATGGCCAGCAGCGGCAGGTTGTCGGCGCCGCCGATCATGCGCTGCACGACCATCACCGCCGACATGTCCTGGGCGATGAAGAAGTAGGCGAAGGTCGCCGCGCAGACGGCGAAGGCCACCGGCACGTTGATGGCGAACAGCGCCAGCATCAGCAGAAAGGCGATCAGCACGCTCATGATGCGACCTCCGGGGCGTCTGCATCGAGCGCGGGGGTGTTCTGTTTGCCGCGCAGGCTGTTCCAGAACATCCGCCCGTAATACATCAACATGAACGCGCAGCTGACCGGGATCGAGGCGTCGACGTAGCTGTAGGGAATGCCGAGGATCGGGGTGAGCTTGGTCTGGCCCTTGATGGTCAGCTGGATGCCGTAGTAGATGAGCAGGACCAGCGTGACCAGCACCACCACGTCGGCGACGAGGCCGGTGATGCGTTGCCACTGCGGCGAACAGCGCCGTACCAGCACGTCGATCGAGCAATGCCCCTCGACGTGCACCACCGCCGAGGCGCCGAGCATGGTCAGCCAGACGAAGGTGAACACCGTCACCTCCTCCACCCACCCCCACGGCTGCCCCACCACGTAGCGCATGAACACGTTGGCGCACGCCAGCAGAATGATGAACGCCATCGCCGCCATGCCAAGGAAGCTGTCGAACTTCCGTATCAGGTTATAGATGCTTCTCAATATTTCCATGAAACTTTCCCGCTTGCCGGCGACAAACGCCCCCGACGGGACTCGCATCCGCCGTCCGGCAAGAGCAAGGTGTTTATTCGCCGCCCCTCGTCCGAGGAGAATCGCGAGGGGCGGTACGAGACAGGTTATTTGTGCCCGATGATGGTGTACAGGCGATTCATCACTTCAGGCGGGAATTCCTTGCTGAAACGGTTCGGGAAATCCTTCATCGCGGTCTTGAACGCGGCGCGGTCCACTTCGACGACCTTGACGCCGGCCGCTTCCATCTTCTTGACGGCGTCCCTGTCGGCAATCTCGTTCTCCTTGTCGAGGAACTTGCCGGCTTCTTCGCCCGTTTCCTTGAGCATCTGCACGATCTCGGGCGGCAGTTTTTTGATGAAGTCGGTGCCGGCGATCCAGGACGACATGTTGAGTTGGTGGCGGGTCATGAGCAGGAACTTGGCGCCTTCGAACATCTTGCCGCCGTAGAGCACCGGGATCGGGTTCTCGGCGCCGTTGATCACGCCCTGCATCAGCGCCGGATAGGCCTCGGCCAGCGGCATCGGCGTCGCCGTCGCGCCCATGGCGTTCATCATCTCGTTGGACAGGCGGATGTTCGGCACGCGGATCTTCAGGCCCTTGAGATCCTCGGGCTTGGTCGCCGCCTTGGTCGCCAGCATGTTGCGCACGCCGTAGATCCACTTGCTATGTACGATGTACAGGCCCTTGGTTTCAAGCTTCTTCGACATTTCCTTGAACAGGTCGCTATCCGCCAGCTTGAACAGTTCCTCTTTCGTGTCGAAGATGTACGGCAGGAAGGTAATGCCGAACTCCGGCACGTAATCCATCAGGAAGCCGCCGTCGGAGATCGTGATCACGTTCGAGCCGATGGTCAGCTGCTCGGTCACGTCCTTCTGCGAACCGAGTTGCGAGCTCGGGAAGTATTGGAACTCGACCTGCCCCTTGCTGCGCTCCTTCATCAGCCGGCCCCATTCGCGCACCGCCTTGTCGTTCGGTTCGCCGATGTTGTTGCCGTAGGCGATCTTGATCTTGATCACGTCTGCCGCCTGCGCGACGTTGTGGCCCAGGCACAAAACCAGACCGGCGATCCCCGCCATCAATGTCTTGGCACACCCTGAAATCATCACTATTCCCCTCTCCTTGATTGATTTGACGAACAAAGGAATCCGATCTTGCTGTTGTCGGCCACATCTCGGACAACGGCTACCTCGATTCCTTGAGTGATGATTAGCAGGGTTCGTGCCAAACGTAACGCATTGATTTCAATAGGATTGTAAATTTATATAGTCTCATATTTGAAAGATACGAGACTCCAAATATGAGACTCACTGCTATACTGTGCCGCGCACTCATAATCTTGAGAGCGTTTTCAAAGTACCCGTCGGCATAGCGCGTCGCCTCCGGCAACGGGCGCGACTGCATGGCGTGATACATCACAAAGCTCGCCCCAAACCGGACACGATGCGTATATGACTCCAATTCTCTTGCTCAGCCCGATGCAGAGCATGTCGGACATCGCCCCCGAAGTCGCCGACGAATTAGGCATCGACATCGCCATCGAAACCACGGACGACGCACAAGCCATCCAGGCAATTCAACGTCACCCGGAAGTCGAAGTCGTCGTGACCCGGGGCGGCCTCGCCGACCTTGCGCGGCAAGTCCCCGGCGTTGCCGTCGTCGAGATCGCCATGTCGCTCAACGAGTTGCTCAGCCAGCTCAGCACATTGACGCAACGAGGATTCAAACGCATCGGAATGGTGAGCCGTGCCAACCTGTTCAGCGGCGCCGTCGGCGATTTCCAGATATTGGGAGCTCAAGTCCGCATTCAGCCCGAAGTCAGTGAAAGCGCCATTCAGGCGGGAGTCCAGCAACTCGTTCTGGAAGGATTCGAGGCCATCATCGGCTGCCGCACCGCCTACCACACGGCACGCAGTCTGGGCATCGAGGCCGTCGTCCTGGAGAGCGGACGGGTTCCGATATGGTCCGCACTGCGCGAAGCCCTGCGCATCCTGGAAGCGAAGAAGCTGGAAAAGCTGCAATCGGCCCAGCTCACCGCGATCATCGACAACATCGACGAGGCGGTGATCGCCATTACCCCGACACATAACGTCAGTTTCTACAACCGGCATGCGAAACGTATTTTTTCGGCAAGCCCCTCCAGCGCTCCCGATTTCTCCCGCGCGCTCGACGTAGTCAATTCACGGGACAAGGAACAGGTCACGACGATCAACGGAAACAGCGTGGTTGCTCGCAGCATCCCGCTCGAATTCGACAACAGCGTCCACGGCAAGGTGCTGACACTGCAGGAGGTGGCCCGCATCCAGGCGTCCGAATCGAAAATCCGTCTGACGTTCCTGCAGAAAGGACACGTCGCGCGCTATCACTTCAGCGATCTGGTCGGAAGCTCCAAAAGCATGCAGCAGCTCATCGCTCGCGCCAGAGTTTATGCAAGACACGATTCAAATCTGCTGATCCACGGCGAAACGGGTACTGGCAAAGAGGTCTTTGCGCAAAGCATCCACAACGACAGCCGACGAAAAAATGCCCCTTTCGTGTCGGTAAACATCGCCTCGATTGCGCCAAGCCTCCTGGAAAGCGAACTTTTCGGCTACGTGGACGGCGCCTTCACGGGGGCGCGCAAAGGCGGCAAACCCGGCCTGTTCGAACTGGCGCACGGGGGAACGCTGTTCCTCGACGAAATCGGGGAACTGGCGCCCGAGATGCAAAGCCGTTTTCTGCGTGTCCTTCAGGAGCGGGAGATCATGCGCATCGGCGACGACAAGATCATCCCGGTCAACGTGCGCATCATCTCGGCAACCAATCGAGACCTTTTCGCGCAGACGGTTTCCGGCTCGTTCCGCCAGGATCTCTACTACCGGCTCCACGTCGTCAGCCTCAAGATTCCGCCGCTGCGCACCCGGGCACAGGATATTCCGCTGATCTTCGCGCATTACCTGCAGCGGTTCTCGGCTCAATCGGGGCAAGCGCACCGGCTGACACCTGCCGCCGAGCGATTGATCACGTCTTGCAGCTGGCCGGGAAATATCCGGCAGTTGAGAAACCTCGCCGAAGTCGTCGCCTACAGCGAAACCGACATCATCGACGCCCACGACATTGCCGAAGCCATGGATGATCAGGTACAGGCCGTTGCCGACGACGGCTTCCTCATCATTCCGGACAAGGGAACGCTCAAGCGATTGGAGTCGGAGATCATCCGGAACCTGATGGGCAAGATGCCCACCAACGCCGTTTGTTCGCGCCTTGGCATCAGTCGGGCGACCTTGTGGCGAAAGCTGCAAAGCCTCGGTGCGAATGAATAGCCCCAAAAGACAGGACTACACGGCACAATCCCATAAAGCAGCAAAACTGGCTTTCGTTGCCAGATCGGCCTTGATGTCTTTTGACTGCCGGATGCCTGCCTTGCGTTTGGCGTCAATCGTATGGCCAGGTTGGCCGCGCCACTGACTATGTCTGGTGGGTGGCTCCCGCTTCCGAACATTCCCCGCAATGAAGATTCGTTGTCTTTATTACCGCTTGGCCAGCAGCCGGTCCAGCTGATTGGCGAAGGATTGCCGGTCGGCACTGGAGAGCGCCGGAGGCCCCCCGGTCTCGACCCCGCTGCTGCGGAGACTGTCCAAAAAGTTGCGCATGGTCAGGCGCTCCTGAATATTGCTGGCGTTCAACAGTTCGCCTCTCGGGTCGATGACGACCGCCCCTTTGGCAATGACTTGGGCGGCCAGCGGAACGTCGGCGGTAATGATCAGATCGCCCGCCTGAGCCTCCTCGGCGATCCGCTGGTCCGCCACATCGAATCCCCCAGGGACTTGGAGCGCCCTGATCCACGGAGAGGGCGGCAC
Source organism: Propionivibrio sp. (assembly GCF_047602565.1). GTDB lineage: Bacteria > Pseudomonadota > Gammaproteobacteria > Burkholderiales > Rhodocyclaceae > Propionivibrio. Next base: position 3,969,945 of record NZ_JASGGX010000001.1, on the reverse strand, counting down.
CCGAAGCATCCGGTTGGCGATCAGCGTCAGCGGCACCTGGGCGCGATTGGCGGCCCGGTAGAGGATTTCCTTGACGGCCACGGGACACGCGTCGGCATCGACCCAGATTTTCATGGCGGCAACCGTTCGACGAAGTACGCAACAGTACCACCTCACAAGGCCCGACAGGCGGCGAGTTAACCCGGACAAGCGGTCGCTTGGTGCTCGCCACGGACAATCGGTTGACGATCCGATCGCGTTTTTTGCTAGACTCTCGGGAGTTTTTTTCCGGACATACCCCCGTGCACAGACAATTTGGACACACGTCTGCGCCTCCCCGTTCCGCATTCAAGAACCTCCTGCGCCATCCGTGGGTTCTCGGCGGCCTGGGAAGCGTGACCCTGCTTGGGATGGTGACCGCCTCAGCCATCGTATCGCACACCGACATCCCGCCCGAGCCCGCCCGGACGATCCTTGAGCAGCTTGCTCCGCCTGCCGCCGTCCCGGTCGATTCCGGGCCGGCCGAGTTCGTGCGCGAAGAGCGCATTCAACGCTCGGACACCCTGGCGAGCCTGTTTTCCCGCCTGGGGATCAATGACCCGGAAGCACTGGCTTTCACCGTCCACGACCCGGATGCGAGGACCATCGCACGCCAATTGCGCCCCGGCAAAACGGTGACCGCGCGGACCAGCCCCGACGGGCTGCTCGCCGCCCTCTACTTCCCCATCAACGGCAAGGATTCCATGCTGGTCGTCGAGCGGAAGGACGGCGGATTCACCGCCGGCGAACGGACGATGCAGTTGTCCGCGCAGGTTCACGTCAAGTCGGGCGAAATCGTCTCTTCGCTCTTCGGCGCGACGGACGCCGCCGGGATTCCGGACGCCGTCGCCACCCAGATCGCGGAGATTTTCGGCAGCGACATCGATTTCTACCGGGATCTGCGTAAAGGGGACAAGTTCTCCGTCGTCTTCGAGTCGTTCACCCACAACGGCCAGTACGTTCGTAGCGGCCGCATTCTCGCCGCCGAATTCACCAACGACGACAAGACGTACCAGGCCTACTGGTTCGAGGCGGAGGACGGCAGGGGCGGATATTACGGCGGCGACGGCAAGAGCCTGCGCAAGGCGTTTCTCAGGTCGCCGCTGGAGTTTTCACGGGTCACCTCGGGGTTCTCGAACGCCCGGGCGCATCCCGTGCTGCAGGTTATCCGCGCGCACAAGGGGATCGATTACGGCGCTCCGGTCGGCACCCGCGTCCGCGCCGTCGCCGACGGCGTCGTCGAATTCGCCGGCCGCCAGGGCGGCTACGGGAACCTGATCGTGCTCAAGCACCAGGGCAAATACTCGACGGCGTACGGACACCTGAACGGCTTCGCCCCCGGAATCCGCAAAGGCGCGAAGGTCAGCCAGAGCGATATGATCGGTTTCGTGGGACAGACCGGACTGGCGACCGGCCCGCATCTCCATTACGAATTCCGCGTCAATGGAGAGCAGATCAATCCCCTGGCCGCCGTGCTGCCGACCGCCATTCCCCTGGACGCCGCCCAGCTCTCCCGTTTCAGGACGGCGACCGCGCCGCTGCGTTCCCACCTCGACTTGGCCAAGCAGGTCCGGCTGGCTTCGGCCGAGTAAGGGCGGCGACTCTCCCAGAAAAAAAGGCGACGCTCCGTCGCCTTTTTTTCAACCCGCGGAACCGCCGATCAGGCGGAGAAGGATGACCCGCAGCCGCAGGTCGAGGTCGCGTTGGGATTCTTGATCACGAACTGGGAACCTTCAAGTCCTTCCGTGTAGTCGATTTCGGCGCCGACGAGGTATTGATAGCTCATCGGGTCAACCAGCAGGGTGACGCCGTTCTTTTCCATCGACGTATCGTCGTCGTTCGCTTCTTCATCGAAGGTGAAGCCGTACTGGAAACCGGAACATCCGCCGCCAGTGACGAACACCCTCAACTTCAGGTCGGGGTTGCCTTCTTCCTCGATCAACTCCTTGACCTTGCTGGCCGCGCTGTCCGTGAACACGAAGGGCATCGGCATGTCTATTGCGGTTGCGGTATTCATTAATTTTCCTTCCAAACACTCATGTAACGACTCTTGAACCCGACCGGCACGCCGGTCCGCCGCTCGCCAGTATAAGCTCGATCGCCCGGGCACCAAACAATGCGCAAGATTTCTCGCTTGACGAGCCTTGCCGCTTTCGTCCGTTGGCACATGTGACACGCGCCGAAGACGGGAGTTCCGGCGATTCACAGAGGACACCGCCGCCTGCAAGCGACGGCCGGCCTGCCCTTCCCCGCTCAGACCTGGAACGTGCCGACCGAATCCTCAAGCTCGTCGGCCAGCGATTTCAGGCGTTGCGCCGCGCTCGACACGTCCTGGATGGCCAGGTGGTTCTGTTCGGACAAGCGGGCGATTTCCGCGACGTTGTCGGCGACGCCCTGGCCCGCCGTCTGCTGCTCGCGCGTGGACGCGGTGATGTCGTCGACGCCGCGATTTGTCTGCGCGACCGCGTCGCCCGCCTCGGTCAGCACCGTCGCCACGCCCCGCACCAGTTCCTGGCTGCTGCGCAGCGATCCGACGCTGTTCGTGATGGCGCTGGTGACCCGCCCCGACTGGGTTTCGAGCACCCGCGTCACGGCATCGATCTCCGAAGAGGCGCGCGACGATTTTTCCGCGAGCTTGCGTACTTCGTCGGCGACGACGGCGAAGCCGCGGCCGTATTCGCCCGCGCGCGCGGCTTCGATGGCGGCGTTGAGCGCGAGCAGATTGGTCTGTTCGGCGATCTCGCGCACCTGCATGGTCATTTGCGTGATGGCCCGCGTGTCGTTCATGAATTCGGCGACCGTGCTTTCGATCGAGGCCATCGAGTTTTCGAGCTGTTGCATCTCCGAGGTCAGGCCGGCCAGATCCTGGCTGCCCTTGTTGGTGCGCTCCAGGCTGGCGGCGGAAATCCGATACACGTCGGAGGCTGAGGCGGCGATCGCGTCGATGTTGACCGTGACGTCCCCGATCGCACCGGCGGCGGAGAGCGCCGAGGCGCTTTGCTGGTTCGAACCGCGGGTGATGCTGGCGGCGGAGTTGGCCAGCTCGACGGCGGCCGAGGAGACTTTCGACGAGCTCGATTTCACGTGCCGGATGCTCGCCTGCAGGCTGTCCACGAGCAGGTTGAACGCTTTCGCGGTCTGGCCGATTTCGTCCTGGCTGGCGATCGTCAGGCGCTGCGTCAGGTCGCCGTCGCGCTGCATCGTCGCCATGGCGGCCCGCATCTCGTGCGCCGGTTTGAGCAGCGTCTTGACCAGCAGGCCGATGACGACGAACAGGATGATCTGCAGAACGGCCTGCCCCATCCACATCCACGTGTCGATGCGCTGGATCTGGTCGAGGTCCTTCTTCAGATCGATGACGATGCTGGCGGCGCCGGTGACCGTGCCTTCGGGCACAGTGTGGCACATCAGGCAATTGGTCCCGCGGAATTCCTTTTGCGCGATGAACGGTACGACGACGCGCAAGGCGGATTGCCCGTCCTTGTCCTGGATGAACCGGGCGGCGGATTTGCCGGTGGCGAGCACGGCCCGGTCCATCTCGTCCCGCCCCATTTCTTCCGGCATGCCGGGGCCGAACTGCTTTTCGACGGCCTCGCCCCGGATCAGGCGCAGCTCGCGGATGCCTTCGGAGGCGCCCATTTTCTCGACGAACAGTTTGCGGGTCGCCTGATCGGAAATGCTGCCGTTGAGCATCATCAGGTTGAGGCCGTTGATCACGCCGTCCGCGGTGACCTCGGCGCGATTGTCCGCGGCGGAGAAGGCGGCCGCCTCGAACTGGTGATCCAGCCAGCGCTGCGCCAGGAGCAGCAGCAGAATCAAAAAACCCTGGATAAGAATCTGAAGCTTTTGTTGCAGTCCTACGGAATTCCAGAATTGCCGAAAGATAGCCATGATTCCCTACTGTATTTTTGATTTGCCCACATTGTCGTTGCGGGTTTTTTTATCTGTCAATCGCCTTTCCAATCCTGTTGAAAACTTTACAAAGCCTGGAAAATCGATTTCTGCCGAGGCGGGCGGCCTTCCCGGACAAGGAAGACGAACCCTCTTGAAAAAGACCATTTTAGAGTCACGGTTATATGAGGTCAATTTCTTAGAGTGAATCTAAACGAGTTGAGGGCCTTTTTTCGGGGTTTTTTCAACAAGCTACGCCTTTTCCCTGAGCGCCCGTTTCGGATAGACGTCGAAACGGCTCGACCTTCCTTCCAGCGCGTAGCCGGGCGCGACGCCGCCGAGCGCGGGCGCCTTGCGCGGCCGCTTCACGACGACGCGGTGCGAGGCCAGCACCAGCGCCGCGGCGAGCAGCGCGGGCGCATCGTCGTCGTCGCCGACGAGCGGACGGAACATGCGCATTTCCTTCTTCACCAGCGCGCTTTTGTCGCGGTGGGGAAACATCGGGTCGAGGTACACGACCTGCGGCGCTGCGCCGTGCCAGGCCTGCATCAATGCCATCGCATCGCCTTCGCGCAGATGCATGCGCGCCGCGATCGGCGCCGTGCCGGCGTCGTCCCGCGCCCGCCGCAAGCCGTCCTCGAGCAGGGCGGCGATCAGCGGCTGCCGTTCGATCAGCGTCACCTCGCAGCCCAGGCCGGCCAGCACGAAGGCGTCGCGCCCGAGCCCGGCGGTGGCGTCCAGGACGACCGGCCGCACGCCCGGCTGGAGGCCGACCGCCCGGGCGATCATCTGCCCGCTGCCGCCGCCGAACTGGCGGCGGTGGGCCAGCGCGCCGCTCACGAAATCGACGCGCACCGGCCCGGGCGCATCGGGGCCGAGGCAGGCCAGTTGCAGGCCGTCCGGCCCGAGTTGCAGCTGATGGCCACACGGCGCTCCGAACGGCAAGCCGAGGCGCCGCGCCCACTCCCGCGCGGCCTCCTCGCATTCGGGGACGAGCGCCGCGACGCCCACGGCGCCATCTGGTTGATTCATTCGCCCGCGGCCTGCCGGCCCAGGCTGACGCACTTGGCGGCCAGAATGCTGGTCGGGTCGAGCACGGCCACGGTCCTGCCGGCTACCGGGAAGGCGTCGCTCTGCGCCAGCAGCAGCGGCAGTTCCGTGCAGCCGAGGATGATCACGTCCGCGCCGCGCCGCGCCAGCGAGGCCAGCGCGCGCAGCAGATCGTCCACGCACTCGCCTGCCGTGAACCCGGCCTTGACGCCCCGCGGCCCATAGATCGCGTTCATCACCCGATCCTGGTTTTCGGCGTCGGGGACGAGGAGTTCGAAGCCGGCTTCGGCGATGACTTCGTGGTAAACGCGGCTGGCGATCGTTCCGCTGGTCGCCAGCAAGCCGACCTTCGAACATCCGCCATGGCGCCGCCGGATGCGTTCGGCCGTCTCGCGCAGCATGTTCACGATCGGGATCGACAGGAAGGGCTGGATGCGCCCGACGAAGGCGTGCGCCGTGTTGCACGGAATGGCGATGATGTCGGCGCCGGCGGCTTCGAGCCGCTTGCAGGTGGCGTAGAGGGCGATCGTCGGATCGGCGCCCTGGCCGAGCAGATGCGCGGTCCGGTCGGGAATCTGCGGATTCTGTTCGACGACCACCTTGAGGTGTTCCTGGTCGCAGCGGGCCGGCGTGTTGCGCACGATCTTGTCGAGGAAATCGACCGTCGCGGCGGGGCCGACGCCGCCGGCGACGCCGATCTTGAACGGCTTGGCTCTAGCAGCCGGCGGAGTCGCCGCCGCGTGGTCGGCATAGGCCTGCAGCGCATCGACGAGCGGGAAACCGTGCGCCTGCAGGGCCTGCGCCGCAGCGGCAAGTGCCGCGTCACCGACGATGATCGACGCCGCGCCTTGCCGCACGAGATCCCGGCAGGCATCGGCCAGCCGCTCGACCGCAGCCGCGTCCGCGCCGTCGATCGCCGCCGTCACGCAGTCGCGCTGGAGGTCGCCCGCCGGATAGAGCAGCGTCCAGATCTCCTGCGGGAAATAGCGCTCGAAGAGCCGGCTTGCGCGCACGCGGTCCGCGCAGAGGATGCCGATCCGGCCGCCCGCCGGATGCCGGCGCGCCACCTCGGCCCGCACGGCGTCCATCAGGCTGACGATGGGTACGACGGTTTCGGCCTCGATTTCCTCGATGAACGCCTGGCTCTGGAAACACGGCAGGAGCACGGCGTCGAGCTTGTCCTCCTCGAAGCGGCGCACCGCGTCGAAGGTCCTGATTTTCAAGGCGGCCAGCGGATCGACTCCCGGCGCGCACGCCGCCGTGCCGCCGCCGTCAAGCCGCGGGAACACGACCTGCGGGGACTTGTCGCCGAACCGCGACACCAGCGCCGCAGTGAAGCGCGCGAGGAATGCGTCCGCTCCAGGACTATCGACAAGACCATAACGCCGGTTTTCCGGCTTGCCGTTCACGTTCTGCTCCAGTTCAAGGGGTTCCATGAAAAACTCGCTCCAAGGGTATCCGGGCTCGGCGACGAGCCCTGCGGGAGAAGGGATGCATCGTACTCCTGCGCGCGCAAAAAGGCCGGCTGCGGAAGACTCTTCCGTGGCCGGCCGGGGAACGACTGTCGGTGCGGGCGCCGCTGCCGGCGCCCGGCGACCCGCGGCTACTTCTCGAACTTGGGACTGATCAGGTTCTCGAACGAAAAGATGGTGTCCCAATGCTCCTGCGTCAGCAGCTTGCGTTCCTTGACCACCACGTCGTGCAGCGACTTGCCCGTCCGGTGGCACTCGCGCGCGATCTCGGCGCACTGCTTGTAGCCGAGCGAAGGCTTGAGGACGGTGATGATGCCCAGCGAATTGAGCACCATGTTGCGCGTGTGTTCCGCGTTGGCGGTGATGCCGTCGATGCAGTTCTCGCGCAGGCTGTTGACCGCGTTCTCCATCGTGAAGATCGACTTGAACAGCGCGTAGGTGATCACCGGCTCCATCACGTTGAGCTGCAACTGCCCGGCCGAGGCGGCGAGGGTGACCGTCAGGTCGAGGCCGATGACCAGGAAGCCCGTCTGGTTCACCACTTCCGGGATCACCGGATTGACCTTGCCCGGCATGATCGAGCTGCCCGGCTGCATCTGCGGCAGGTTGATCTCGTTGAAGCCGCAGCGCGGCCCCGAAGCCAGCATGCGGATGTCGTTGCAGATCTTGGTCAGCTTGGTCGAGGTGCGCTTGAGCACACCCGAGAGCTGCACGTAGGCGCCGGTGTCGGAGGTCGCCTCGACCAGGTCGCCGCCCAGGATGAATTGGCAGTCGGTCAGCTCGGACAGGTAGCGGGTCGCCAGTTCGGGATAGCCCGGCGCGGCGGTGACCGTGGTGCCGATGGCGGTCGCGCCGAGGTTGATCTCGTGCAGCAGGCGGCGGACTTCGGAGATGCGTTCGACCTCCTCGCCGATGGTGGTGCCCCAGCCGTGGAATTCCTGGCCGAGCGACATCGGCACGGCGTCCTGCAGATGGGTGCGGCCCATCTTGAGCACTTTCTCGAATTCCTTGGCCTTGGCGAAGAACGAGCCCTGCAGCTTGCGCAGCGCCTCCATGTAGCTGGCCAGGCGCAGGATCAGCGCCAGGCGGAAGGCCGTCGGATAGACGTCGTTGGTCAACTGCCCGAAGTTGACGTGATCGTTCGGATTGATGATGTGGTAGTCGCCCCGGTTGTGCCCCAGGGATTCGAGCGCGACGTTGGCGATCACCTCGTTGGCGTTCATGTTGACCGAGGTGCCGGCGCCGCCCTGGATGAAATCGGTGACGAACTGCTCGCGCAGCTCGCCGGCGACCAGCCGGTCGCAGGCGCGGATGATGGCGTCGGCGATCACCCCGTCGAGGCAGCCGAGATCGCGGTTGGCCATCGCCGCGGCCTTCTTGACGTAGCCGAACGCCTTGACGAAATACGGCTCGGACGACATCGACGTGCCGGTGATGTGGAAATTGTCCTTGCCGCGCTGGGTCTGCACGCCATAGTAGGCGGACGCGGGAATCTGCTTCTCGCCGAGAAAGTCCTTCTCGATGCGGAAAGCGGGTTGATCGGGGTGCGACATGGTCCTCTCCTCGAGTGAATTTTGGTGCGGAAAATCCTACGCGCCGCCCGGAAAACCGGTGATAATCGATGCATATATCGCATAACGTCGATAAAAAAACGCATAGTTTGACGGCCGATGCCGGGAGGGCGCATGCAGATCAAGTGGATCGAGGACTTTCTCACCCTGACCGACGCGCACGCCTTTTCGCGCGCGGCGGAACGCCGCAACGTCTCGCAACCGACGTTCAGCCGGCACATCCAGGCGCTGGAGGACTGGCTCGGCGTCGAACTGATCGACCGGCGCATGCAGGGCGTCCATCTCACCTCCGCCGGGCGCATCTTCCGGGGTTTCGCCGCCGACCTGCTGCGCCGCACCTACGACATGCGCAACGTGCTGCGCGGACAGTCGCCGGGAGTCGCCGAGACGGTGCGCTTCGCGGTGGCGCACACCTTGTCGCTGACCTACTTTCCGCACTGGCTGAGCACGCTGAAGAAGGCGCTCGGCAACCTCGTCGTCCGCGTCAGCGCGGTCAACGTCGCGGAAGGCGCCAGCGCGCTGACCGAGGGCGGCGCCGACCTGCTGCTCAACTACCACCACCCGCAGCTGCCCGCGCTGCTCGCGCCCGAGCGTTTCCAGCACCTCGTGCTGGCCACCGACCGGATGCTGCCCTGCTCGGCGCCGGACCGCGACGGCAGGCCGCGCCACCGGCTGCCGGGGCGCGTCAACGCGCCGCTCGCCCTGCTCGCCTACTCGTCCGGCACCTACCTCGCCCACACCGTCGAAATGATCCTGCTCAACGCCAACGAACGCTGCCACTTCGAGCGCTCGTTCGACACGCACATGTCGGAAGCGCTGAAGGCGATGGTCGTCGAAGGGCACGGGCTCGGCTGGCTACCCGAAAGCTGCGTCGGCAAGGAACTCGGAGAAAAGCGCCTGGTGATCGCCGGCGGCAGCCAGTGGAGCTGCGCGCTGGAAGTCCGGCTCTACCGCTCCCTGGAGAACGCCAATCCGATGGTGGACCGGATCTGGAATTTCTTCCGCGACACCTTCGGCAAATGAGCGGCCGGCCGCAGGCAGGCGTCAGGCGTTCTGCGCGATCGGGAAAACGCGGTCGTAGCCGAGATTGAACACGTAGGCATAGGCGACGTAGGCCGCCGCCAGACCGACGTCGGCGAGCAGCGCCTGCAGCCAGCCCATGCCCGTCCAGGCCATCACCACCGGCAGGCTGACCAGCAGCAGGCCGCCCTCGAACCCGGCGGCGTGCGCCACGCGCAGCGGCGCCGGCCGCCGGTCGGCGGTGCGTCCGGTCAGGCGCCCCTCGACCCAGTCGAAGGCCGTGTTGTAGAGCGCGTTCCAGACCGCCGCGATCAGGGCGATCACCGCCAGCAGGCCGAGCGAGTCGAGCAGCGGCACGCCGGAAAGCCAGACGAACGGCGGCGTGATCAGCAGCAGTCCGCCGACCTCGAACATCAGGACCTGGCGCAGCCGATCGAGCGGAGTGCGCAGTTTCGGAACGTGGGAACTCATGCGGCAACGGAAAAAAACGACGGCCCGACATTGTACCGGATAAGCGGAAACGGGTCGGGCGGCCGGCCGGCGCGACGTTGACGGAGCATGGCATTGGCCTATGATGATCATGTCGTCGAACGGCCGGAACGCCCCGCGGCAAGCGGTTCCAGCGCGGGGTCCGGCCTCTGTCTTCCAGCCCGGCACAGGAGATTGGCCATGCCCGCGAACCCGCAGCATCCGTTCCACCCGATCATCTACGTGCGCGGCTTCGCCGCGACCCAGGGCGAGATCGAAGAAACCGTCGCCGATCCCTACATGGGCTTCAACATTGGCTCGACCAAGGCGCGCATGGTGTGGACCGGCGAGATCAAGCGCTTCTTCTTCGAATCGCCGCTCGTCCGCCTGATGAACGACCACGGCTATTCGGACGTCTTCGAGGACGGCGAGGACCTGGTGGACAGCGACCGGCCCGGCCGCCCCGTGCCCTACCGCAGCGTCGTCATCTACCGCTACTACGACGAGGCCAGCAAGGATTTCGGCAGCGGCGACACGCCGCCAATCGAGCATTTCGCGCGCGGGCTCGGCCGGTTGATCCTGCGCCTGCGCGACAAGGTCTGCGCCAATCCGAAGAACGGCGTCGCGCCGGCCGATTTCCGCGTCTACCTGGTGGCGCACTCGATGGGCGGACTCGTCTGCCGCGCCTTCCTGCAGAATCCGGCGCTCGGTTCCGCGGAAGCGCGCGGCGCGGTCGACAAGGTGTTCACCTACGCCACGCCGCACAACGGCATCGACATGCGCATCGTGCGCAACATTCCGGGCTGGATGACGTTCGGCGACGTCAACAACTTCAACCGCGAACGCATGGCCGGCTACCTGGCGCTGCCCGCCGCGGACGACGTTTCGGTGGTGCGCGGCTTTCCCCCGGAGCGCATCTTCAACCTGATCGGCACCGACGCGCGCGACTACACCGTCGCCGGCGGCCTGTCCGCCTGGGCGGCCGGCGAGGCCAGCGATGGACTGGTGTGCATCGAGAACGCCGCGACGCACGGGCCGGGGCCGGACGGGAACGACGTCACCTCGCCGCGCGCCTTCGTGCACCGCAGCCACTCCGGGCATTACGGCATCGTCAACTCCGAGGAGGGCTACCAGAACCTCACCCGCTTCCTGTTCGGCGCCCTGCGCGTCGACGGCATCCTGGACATCGACGACATTTCGCTGCCCGTCGAGGTCGCCAAGGCGCTGCAGGCCGGCAAGGCGGTGCGCGCCTCCTATCAATTCGAGGTCGCGGTCGGCATCCGCGGCTGCCAGTGGCAGATCACCCGGCGCGAGGCGCGCGAGAATTCGGCGATCTTCCGCTCCTACGACGAACTCTTTCCCGGCCAGCCGGGGACGACGCGCCCGCCCGACCGGAGCCGCAGCCCCCACCTGTTCTCCGTCTTCCTCGACCCGAGCAAGAGCGTCAAGGCCTCGGGCTCGGTCAGCTTCGCCTTCGACCTGAAGATCCTGGTCCCCGATTACGAGGTCGACGGCGTGCTGTTCATGAAGCGTCATTACGAAGGCGGCTACATCCTGCGCCAGCAGATCCTGGTCGAAGCCTTCCCCGACGACGGCGCCCCGACGGGCTGGCGGATCAAGTACGGCTACCAGGAAGACAATCCCGGCAGACCGGGCAAGGACGCGCCGACCTACGCGCTCGCCGGCGGCGCCGGCCTAGCCTTCGACATCGAGGTGGCGCAGCGCACGCGCCCCGGCGTCGCCGGCCGGCTGCACGTCGAGGCGCGGCCCTGGAACTGAGGAGACGGATCATGGAATTCATCGGCAAACGCCAGCCACTGACCGCCGCCGGGCTCGGCGACGCGCTCGAACACCTCGGCCTGCAGGCGGCGGAAGCCGCCGTCATCTGGGCCGTGGTCGAAGTCGAAACCTCGGGCGTCACGCAGGGCTGCGGCTTCCGCCTCGACGGCCGGCCGCAGATCCTGTTCGAGCGCCACATCTTCCGGCGCGAGACGCAGCGACGCTTCGACCGGCGCGCGCCCCACCTTTCGGGTCCGCAGGGCGGCTACGGCGGCCTGGGCAGCCAGTACGCCAAGCTCGAAGAGGCGCTCGCCCTGTGCGACGCCGAAGGACTCGGCCCCGAACCTGCGTTGCGGTCGGCCTCGTGGGGGCTCGGCCAGATCATGGGTTTCAACGCTGAACTGGCGGGATTCGCCAGCGCCGCGGCGCTGGTCGACGCCATGCGCGACGGCGAGGACGCGCAAATCCTGGCGATGGCCCGCTTCCTGCGCTCGCGCAACCTGCACGCCCCATTGCGGCGGCGGGACTGGGCCGCGTTCGCGCGCGGCTACAACGGCCCGGCGTACGCGCAGAACCAGTACGACATCAAGCTCGAACAGTCCTACGTGCGCCTGGCGTCGGGATCGCTGCCCAACCTGCAATTGCGCGCGGCGCAGATCGCCCTGCTCTACCTGGGCTTCGCGCCGGGCAAGATCGACGGCGTGATCGGCCAGCGCACGCGCAACGCGCTGAACGGTTTCCGCCTGCAGGCCGGCCTACCGCCGGGCAGCGACCTCGACGGCCCGTGCTACGTCGCGCTCTGCGACAAGGCGGGAGTGCGCCCCTGACCGGCCCGCCCGTTTTGTCCAGAGAATCTGTGGATAATCCTGTGGATCGGCCATGGATGCGCGCCGCAACCCATTGAACCGGCTGCGGTTTGCATGACGCGCTCAAAAAACAGGCGGCGCGCCGGCGGCGGGCGCGGGCCGCGCGGGGACGCTGATTACATTTCGTTACGGAAACACCATACATGTCAAACAGACACCCGCCGCGGACATTTCTATGATGCATGACGTTGCTTCAGCGTCCCCCGCTGACAATGTTTGACCCTCCCTGACCCATCGCAACGATGGGATTTTGAATCCCATGCCGAACCGGTGTGGGATTTTTTTTTGGCGACACCGGGCGGGTTCGGCGCCGACGGCGGGAAACACTGCTGCTTCATGTGCAAGACTGGTCAAATCAGATAGAAAGGATCGAACTATGTATTCCGTCGTGAACAAACGTACCGGACAAGTCCTCGCCGCCAACCTGACGCTGGACGCGGTCGATACCTGGATTGCCAGAAACGAGTCCAAATACGCCGGCATCCGCGTCGTCGGCATGACCGTTTTCGTAGCCGACGCCGCCTAGCGCGACCTCGCCGCCCGGCGACAGACGACAATACGCAGGTACTCTCCAGACGGCCGTGCTTCGCGGGAAGCGCGGCCGTTCTTGTTTTCCCGCCCCGTTCTCCTGTCCGGGAACGGCCCGCACGACGACTCGTTCTCTCCGATGAGGCGCGTGGATATACTATGCGCCAGAAAACCAAAACGGCATTTCTGACGCCTGGCAACCGGGAATCGAAGCATGAGCCTCTTCGGACAGATCAAATCCATTCTGCACAAAAACGGCGAACATCCTGTTCAGCAAGAGCATCCTCCCGCCCACCCGATCGACAGGCGCCGAAAAAGCCGGTTCAGCCACAAGGGCAGAAAAGTGCTGGTCGTCGACGATTCGGCGACGGTCGTCGCCTCGCTCGGCAAAGTCCTCCGCTCGGCGGGCTGCGTGGTGCGGGAAGCGGGCGACGCCGAGGCGGGCCTGGAAATCGCGCGCGGCGAACAGCCCGATCTCATCTTCCTCGACATCGTGCTGCCGGGAATGAACGGCTTCGCCGCGCTCCGCCAGATCCGCCGCGACCCGCGCACGCGCCGCATCCCGGTCATCATCATCAGCGGCAACGAACAGGCGACCGAGCAGTTCTACGCGCAGCGCATCGGCGCCGACGATTTCATGAAAAAGCCGTTTTCCCGCAGCGAGGTGTTCGCCCGCGTGGAAACGCTGGTCGCCGCGGAGAAACTGCCGAAGCTCGACGCGGCGGCGGCGCCGGGACGCCCGCCGTCCGGGGCCGCCCCGTCGCCGTCGGCGGCCTCGCGTGAAGCGGGGACCGCCAGCGAAAAGCTGCCGAACTCGGCCCTGGTCGGCATGACGGCGCTCGAAGCACGCCGCCAGCTCACGTCGATGGGCCTGCAGTATTTCAGCCAGGAACAGTTTTCGGCCGCCATCGAGCGCGGCGACCGGCTGGCCGTCGACCTGTTCGTCATCGGCGGCGGCGTCAAGATCCAAGGCTGAGCACCGGCCCGCTGCCGGCCCGCCGGCTCCAAAAGCCGAAAACGGCAGCTTTCCGTCCATGAACGCCACCGTCGACGAGACGGCTGGGCGTTTGTCGCGCATCAGACAAATAGAACGATTCTCACCTCTATGAAGTAAGTAATCCAATAACCATTTGTTAAATATAAACTTATGTAGAAACACGGGGATTCCTGGCCGCTTTTTTCGCCCTTGCACGAGGTAGTTGATGCGAAAAACGAAAGATGTTGTGACTATCTTTCATTTGCCCCGGTCCATTCATTGCCTTAAAAATAGGCTCGTATCGCATGGCAAACTGCCGGACATAAAGAAAAAAAGAGCGGTCGGGCCGGGAATCGAAACAGCCTTCCATAAATAAAACGCAAGCCAAGGTTGATTCCTGTAACTCACGACCAAGCTTCCGATGCGCCGGCCCGCAGCAGCGTTGCCATGCGTTTCGTCAACGGGTCAACAGCAAGGGCAAGTACGAGTCGTGTCGCCAGCAACGATCTTCGCGTGCAGCAAGACACCCCCGCCGGGGACGCCCCCGTTGCCGCCCGTTTTTCCTCTCTCCCCACTCTTCCACCCGGCAGTTTTCACAGGGTTTGAAAGCACGGCCTATGTCAAATTATGAAATCGTAAAGCGCGAGGATTTTTCCGACGTCACCTATCTGCTGGAAGTCCGCCATCCGATGATGGCCAGGGCGGCCAAACCGGGGCAGTTCGTGATCGTGATGCTCAGCGAGCACGGCGAGCGGGTGCCGCTGACCATCGCCGATTTCGACCGGGAGAAGGGCACCGTCACCCTGGTCATCCAGGCCGTCGGCAAGACGACCCGGCAGATGCAGCAGGAATGCAAGGTCGGCGGCTCGCTGTACGGGCTAGTCGGGCCGATGGGCATTCCCACGCCCGACTCGCACGCCAGGAAAGTCATCTGCGTCGGCGGCGGCCTGGGCGTCGCGCCGGTCTATCCGCAGGCCCGCGCGCTCAAGGAAGGCGGCGCGTACGTGATCGGCGTGATCGGCTTCCGCACCAAGGATCTGGTGTTCTGGGAAGAGAAGTTCGGCGCCATCTGCGACGAGCTGATCATCTGCAGCGACGACGGCACGGTCGGGCTGCACGGCCGCGTGACGGCGGGCATCGAGCAGGCGCTCAAGAAGCATCCCGACGTCGATGAAGTCATCGCCATCGGCCCGCCGATCATGATGAAGAGCTGTGCCGAGACGACCCGCCCGTACAAGATCAAGACCATGGTCAGCCTGAACCCGATCATGGTCGACGGCACCGGGATGTGCGGCGGTTGCCGGGTGAAGGTCGGCGACAAGGTGAAGTTCGCCTGCGTCGACGGCCCGGATTTCGACGGCCACCTGGTCGATTTCGACGACCTGATGATGCGCCTGCGCCGCTACACCAAGGAGGAGCGCATGGCGCTCGAACACTGGGAAAAGGGCTGCCGGATGCAGCGGTCGGTTGACAAGGCGGTCACTGCCGCGGCCGGCAAATAGATCTTTCTCAACGAACCAGGACACGGTAATTACTCATGGCGAAGAAAAGGACGATACGAAGCATCCCGCAGGAGCGGACGCCGATGCGCGAGCAGGACCCGGCGGCGCGTGCGCGGAATTTCGAGGAAGTGGCCTGCGGCT
This sequence comes from Propionivibrio sp., assembly GCF_047602565.1. GTDB lineage: Bacteria > Pseudomonadota > Gammaproteobacteria > Burkholderiales > Rhodocyclaceae > Propionivibrio. The sequence continues at coordinate 3,954,663 of NZ_JASGGX010000001.1, read as the reverse complement.
ACCATCCGGACGATGCAATGCGCGAATCCGAGCGCTGCCTGTTCTGCCCGGACCAGCCCTGCGTGTCGGGCTGCCCGGTCGGCATCGACATCCCGGGGTTCATCCGCAAGATCAACGAGAAGGATCTGCGCGGCGCCTACGACATCCTGACCGAGACCAGCCTGCTGCCGGCCATCTGCGGCCGCGTGTGCCCGCAGGAGAACCAGTGCGAAGGCGTATGCACCGTCGGCCAGACGCTGGAGCCGGTGGCCATCGGCCGGCTCGAACGCTACGTCGGTGACGCGGCGATCCGGGAAGGTTGGGCCAACATTCCCTACATCGAGCCGAACGGCTTCAAGGTCGGCATCGTCGGTTCCGGGCCGGCCGGCATGGCCTGCGCCGCCGACATGGCCAAGGCCGGCTGCGAGGTCACGGTGTATGAGGCCTTCCACCAGGCCGGCGGCGTGTTGAAGTACGGCATCCCCGACTTCCGCCTGCCCAACGCGGTGATCGACGCCGAGATCAACAACCTCAGGAAACTCGGCGTCAAGTTCGAGTGCAACACGCTGGTCGGCCGGCTGTTCACGCTGGAGCAGATGATCACCGAGATGGGCTACGACGCGGTATTCGTCGGCGTCGGCGCCGGCTACCCGACCATGCTCGGCATCCCCGGCGACTCGCTCAACGGCGTGCTTTCCGCCAACGAGCTGCTCACGCGCTGCAACCTGATGCGCGCCAAGGAATTCCCGAACTTCGACACGCCGCAGCCGATCGGCCGGCGCGTGGCAGTGGTCGGCGCCGGCAATACGGCGATGGACGCCATGCGCGTGTCGCTGCGCCTCGGCGCGGAGAAGGTTCTACTGCATCTACCGCCGCTCGCACAAGGAAGCCCCGGCGCGCGCCGAGGAAATCCACCACGCCGAGGAGGAAGGCGTCGAGTTCCATTGGCTGACCCACCCGGTGGCGATCCTCGACGACGGCAGCGGCAACGTCAAGGGCATGCGCTGCGTGCGCATGGAGCTCGGCGAGCCCGACAGTTCGGGCCGGCGCCGCCCGGTGCCGGTTCCCGGCAGCGAGTTCGACTTCGAGTGCGACCTGGTGGTGTACGCCATCGGCACCAACGCCAACCCGATCATGGGCCAGACCTCGAAGCTGCGCCTGAACAAGTGGGGCTACATCGACACCGACGCCAGCCTGGCGACCTCGATGGCCGGCATCTTCGCCGGCGGCGACATCGTCACCGGCGCCGCCACGGTGATCGAGGCCATGGGCGCGGGACGCCGCGCGGCCGCCGGCATGAAGGCCTATCTCGGCATCCGCGAGGGCGGCCGTCCCTACCGCACCGCCGGGGAAACGCTGTTCGGCATCGACGCGGGCGAACGCAACTTCGCCCGCATCCGGGCGTGACCGCCCGCCCGGCCGCTTTCCGACCCATTCAAGCTCAACCGCGATTTTGGAACAGCCACTCATGACGACAACGACAGCAACGAGGAAGGCCGGCGCGAGCGCCGGCAAAAGCGCCGGCGCCAAGGCCCGTACGAAGACGTGCGTCACGCTCAAGGAGCACATCGTCGAGATCATCAGCGATTCCGGCGAAGGCGCGCAGCGCTGCGGCCAGTCGCTCGGCTCGATCGCCGCCCGCATGGGCAACGGCATCTGGACGACCGAGATCATCCCCGCGGAAATCCGTCCGCCGGCCCGCAGCGTGGCCGGCGCCAGCGGCAACCGTATCCGCATCGGCTCCGGCTACGTCACCAACGGCGGCGACGAGACCGACCTGGTGGTGGCCTTCAACGAGCAGGTGCTGCTCGGCCGGGTCAACGCCCGCGAACTCAAGCCGGGCTGCATCATCCTGCTGGAAAACATGTGGCGGACCCATTCCGATCCGAACATCGTCAAGTCCTACACCTCGGCCTACGACCGGCTGGTCAAGGCCGGCTACAAGGTCTACGAGATTCCGATGGAGGAGGAATGCCTCAAGCTCACCGCCAACGCGCGGCGCGGCAAGAACATGTTCGCGCTGGGCATCCTCTGCCACATCTACAGCTTCGACCTGCAGGCCGGACGCGAGCAGATCGCGCTGACCTTCGGCAAGAAGGAAAAGAGCGTCATCGACGCCAACGTGATGCTGCTCGAAGCCGGGCATAAATGGGCGCAGGCCAACATCGACTTCAGTTTCCACATCCCGGCCACGCCCGCGGACAAGCCGCAGATCTCGATCAACGGCAACACCTCGCTGGCCCTCGGCGTGATGGCCTCGGGCATGGACATCTGCGCGATGTACCCGATCACCCCGGCGACCTCCGCCTCGCACTACCTGTCGGAAGCGTTCGAGAAGGTCGGCGGCATCGTGCACCAGGCCGAGGACGAAATCGCCGCCTGCGCCTTCGCCATCGGCGCGTCCTACGCCGGCAAGTGCACGGTGACCATCACCTCCGGCCCCGGCTACTCGCTGAAGCAGGAAGCGATCGGCCTGGCGGTGATGGCCGAGATTCCGCTGGTGGTGGTCAACGTCCAGCGCGGCGGCCCGAGCACCGGCCAGCCGACCAAGGTCGAGCAGGGCGACCTGCTGACCACCATCTTCGGCAGCCACGGCGACGCGCCGAAGGTGGTGATGGCGCCGGCGACCATCGAGGACTGCTTCTATTCGGTGATCACCGCCCGCCGCATCGCCGAGACCTTCAACACCGTGGTGGTCATCCTCAGCGACGCCAGCCTGTCCTCGTCGCAGCAGCCGTTCGACCGGCCGCAGTTCCAGGAATCCTGGCTCGCGCCGCCGGTCGACCAGAGCCCGGTGCCCGAGGGCGCCAAGCCCTACGATTGGGACCCGGTCACCGGCATCGCCCGCCGCTTCATTCCCGGCCAGCCGGGCGGCATGCACACCGTCACCGGCCTGGCGCACGACCGCGACAGCCACGTGGCCTACGACCCGGACATCAACCAGGAAGGCCTGCGCATGCGCAGCCTGAAACTGGCCGCGCTGCAGAAGACGCTGCTGCCGCCGGACGTCTTCGGCGCCGAGAAGGGCGACCTGCTGGTCATCGGCTGGGGCAGCACCAAGGGCGCCATCGAGGAGGCCGTGACCGGCCTGCGCGCCGAGGGCAAGAAGGTGTCCTCGGTCCACCTGCGCTTCCTGCAGCCGATGCAGCCGGGCATCAAGGATATCATGAAGCGCTTCAGGAAAGTGATGACCATCGAGACCAACTGGAGCGACCGGCCCGACGACGAGCTGATCGACGAAGACAGCCGCCGCTACTCCTCGCTCGCCACGCTGCTGCGCGCGCGCTACCTGGTCGACGTCGACTGCTGGACGGAAGTGCGCGGCCAGCCGGTCAAGCCGCGCACCATCCGCCAGGTTCTGCTGGCCAAACTCGGACAATAGGGGAAACGCACATGACACTATCCGCCACCAAGCAGCTGCTCGATCTGTACAAGGAGCAGTCGGCGCTGGAAGACTATCAGAGCGGCGTTCCCCGCTGGTGCACCGGCTGCGGCGACAACGCCATTCTCACCGCCGTCCAGCGCCTGTGCCGCGACGAGGGCCTGCGTCCGGAAAAGACCGTGTTCGTCTCGGGCATCGGCTGCTCCAGCCGCTTCCCGCACTACATGAAGACCTACGGCTTCCACGGCATCCACGGCCGCGCCTTCCCGGTCGCCGAGGGCGTCAAGATGGCGCGTCCGGACCTCACCGTGTTCGTCAACACCGGCGACGGCGACTGCTGCAGCATCGGCGCGGCGCACTGGATCCACGCGCTGCGCTACAACATGAACATGACCGTGTTCCTGCACGACAACCAGATCTACGGCCTGACCAAGAAGCAGGCGTCGCCGACCTCGCCGATCGGCACCCGGAGCAACACCACGCCGCGCGGCAGCTACCTCGACGCGCTGAACCCGCTGACCGTGTCGCTCGGCGTGTCGAACGTCTCGTTCATCGCGCAGGCGGTGGACTGGATTCCGGAAACGCTGTTCGACATCGTCAAGGCCGCCTACCATCACCAGGGCTTCTCCTTCGTGCGCATCATCCAGCGCTGCCCGGAATGGCTGCCCAAGTCCCTCGACCCGTGGCTGCAGGACCCGGAGCGCGTGCAGCTGGTGCACCACGCCGACGGCATCCAGGTCAGTCCGGGGCTGGCGCGCGTCTACAAGAACCAGCTCGAACACGATCCGCTGGACATCCACCGGGCGCGCGAGATCGCCTCCAACACGGACATCATCCCGGTCGGCATCCTCTACCGGAACCCGGAGGTGCCGTGCTACGAGGACACGCGGCACAGCGGCGCGCTGCGCACGGCCGAGGCGATCAAGAAGAACTTCAACGCCGAACTCGATAAGTACTCAGTCTGAGGGCAACCACACATGGAAGCTGATCTGCAAGCCCACGTCGCATTCTTCCTTTCCGGCAGGGCGAACACGCCGAACCTGGAAGCGATCGACCAACTCAACCTGCGCCCCGCCCTCCTCGCCGGCTACCGCGACCTGACCAGGCTGCGCTACGACTTTCCGCTGATCCTGGTCCAGAACCTGGCGGGCGGCGCCTGCGTCGAATCGCTCTCCGGCCTGATCGACGGCATCCTCGACAAGATCGCCCGCGGCGGCGACGCCGAACGGCTGCGCCGGCACGTCCTGCGCCTCGAACGGCACATCCGCGCCCAGGCCGCCGCCGGCAAGGAAGGCAAGCTCTCGGCCTTGTGGGACAAGGCCGCCAGGGAACTCGGCAAGAACGACCCCCAGGTCGCCGACAGCCTGGCCCGCGCGCGCGCCAACCTCAAGGTGGACGGCGACGTCATCGACTGCGGCGGCGCCCTGCCGCGCCGGCTGATCGGGCACATCTGGGCGCTGACCCAGACCCAGCGCGCCCAGCGTTTCGGCGAAGTGGTCGACCGCCTGGTCATCAAGCTGTCGGAGATCCTGCAGGCCGATTTCGCCAACTCGAACGCCGGCCGCAGCGCCGCCAACCTCAAGCGCACGTTCGGCTCCGGGCCGATGGACCAGTTCGACTTCGACGCCATGTCCCGGCTCCTGTGCAAGTCCGCGCCGAAGGAAAACCTGAGCAAGAACCGCAGGAAGCGGATCGAGAAGCTGCTGGCGACGCTGCGCGCGCAGCGCTTCTTCCCCGCGCCGCACGCCACCAGCACGCCGTACACCTTCGCCTTCGACACCTGCAGCGACGCCATCCGCACCTACCGCGAGCGCCTGCCCAAGGCCATCGAACTGGCCAAGGCCGTGGCCGTCGCCGAGCTCGAAGTGCGCGGCGAATACAGCGAGGCCAAGCACGACCGCCTGTTCGAATCCTTCGGCGAAAACGGCCTCGACCCGCGCGACATGGCGCTGTTCCCCGACTACCTGGTGCAGATCGACGCGGAAAGCCTGCCCGGCGGCGAACTCGGCACGCTCACCGAGATCATGTCGCTCAACCTGCCGATCAAGGTGCTGGTGCAGACCGACGACGTCATCGAGGAATCGCCGATCGGCAACGGCCACCTGGCGTTCGCCCTGCGCAGCCGCCAGCTCGCCCGCATGGCGCTGGGCATGGCCGGCGTGTTCGTCGTCCAGGCGCCCGCCTCCGCGCTGTTCCAGCTGCGCGAGAAGATCGCGCGCGGCCTCGGCGGCTCGGGACCGGCGCTGTTCAGCATCTTCTCCGGCATGGCCAAAGGCCACGGCCAGCTGCCGCCCTATCTGGTCAGCGCGGCGGCGCTCGAATCGCGCGTGTTCCCGGCGTTCACCATGGACCCGGCGGCCGGCGGCGACTGGGCCTCGCGCTTCTCGCTGGGGGCCAACCCGCAGGCCGAGCTCGACTGGCCGATCCACCGCATCGTCTACCAGGACGCGGACAGCCAGACCGTCGCCGAGGAACGTCCCTTCACGCTGATCGACTTCGTCGCCTGCGACGCCCGCTACAGCAAGTTCTTCGCCGCCGTGCCGAAAGCGCACTGGCAGGACTGGCTGTCCGACGCCGGCGAGGCCATCGCGCGCGAACGGCGGGGCGAGATCGACCGGATCGACACCGTGCCGTCCCTGCTGATGGTTGCGCCGGACGATAAGCTGCAGAAGATCATCGTCACCGAGAAGATCGTCCGCGAAGCACGCCGCTGCCTGTCGATGTGGCACAGCCTGCAGGAACTCGGCGGCATCCACAACTCGCACGCCGAGAAGCTGCTGGCCCGGGAAAAGGCGGCCTGGGAGGAAAGCGGCAAGGCCATCGCCGCGGCCGCCGCGCCGGCTCCGGCGGCCCCGCCCGTTGCGGAAGCTGCCGCCGCTCCGGCCGCGCCCGAGGAAAAGGAAGCGGAAAAATCCTCGGACGAGGCCTACATCGAAACGCCGCGCTGCGCCTCGTGCAACGAGTGCATCCAGATCAACGACAAGATGTTCGCCTACGACGGCAACAAGCAGGCCTACATCAAGGACATCAACGCCGGCACCTATGCGCAGCTGGTCGAAGCCGCGGAGAATTGCCAGGTCGCCGTCATCCACCCCGGCAAGCCGCGCAACGCGGGCGAAGCCGGACTCGACGAACTGATCAAGCGGGCCGAGGCGTTCATGTGACGCCCGCGTGAGCCTCCGCCCGGAGGCGCTCGGCGATCCCCCGGCGGCGAAGGCCGCGGGGGATTTTTTTCAGGGTTGCCGGGAACGGCTGCGGACGCGCACGATCACGTCGATCTGCTCCGTCACCCATTCCGGCGGAAGCCTGGGCGTGCCGACCAGGCTGAATCCGTCCGCCGGAATGTCGGCGATCATCCCGGTGTCGACGTCGAAGACGTGGAAATGCTGGCTGACCGTGGAATCGTAGATCACGCATTTGGCGTCGACCACCAGTTCCCGGATCAGGCCGGAATCGCGAAAGAGCCGGAGCGTGTTGTAAACCGTCGCTCGGGACAGGTCGGGGAAGATTTTTTGCGCGCGCTCGTAAACCTCGTCGGCGCGCAAATGGACGGGTTCGGAAAACAGGACCTGCGCGATCGCCACGCGCTGGAGCGTCGCCTGGACCCCCGCCCGGGTCAGCTTCTGGGTGATCTCGGGTATCGACGTTTTCAATGGCATCAGTCCATAAAGGTAAGTGCCGCGAGAGGCGGACTATCCGCCTCCCGCGGCAGCCGGTCAATCATTTCGCAAACGGCTGCGGTCTCTTGGTCACGTCCGAGGAAGGCGGCAGGAAGGGCAGCTTGAAGTTCGGCTGGTCGCCCGTCAAGGTCTTCAGGAAGGCGACGATCTTCGCGTTCTCGCTGTCCGAGTACTTGCGCCCGAGCTGAATGCGGCCCATGGTATTCACGGCTTCCTTCAGCGTGTCGGCGGCGCCGTCATGGAAGTACGGATACGTCAGTTCGACGTTGCGCAGCGTCGGCACCTTGAAGTTGAAGCGGTCGGCGTCCTTGCCGGTCACCGCCGAACGGCCTTCCGCCGGCACGCTGGCGTTGTACGGTTCCACCAGGCCCATCTTCTGGAAGGAATTGCCGCCGGCGGCCGGTCCGTTGTGGCAGGCCACGCAGCCGCTTTCCTTGAACAGGTTGTAGCCCTCGACCTCGACGGCGGTCAGCGCCTTCTTGTCCCCCTTGAGCCACTTGTCGAAGCGCGAATTGGGCGTCACCAGGGTTTCCTCGAAGGCCGCGATGGCCGCGGTCACTTCGCCGATGTCGATCTTCTCGGTCTTGAACACCTTCTTGAACTCGCTCACATAGCCCGGAATCGACTGCAGCAGATCGACGGCCAGCTCATGCGTGAACGCCATTTCGCCGGGATTGGCGATCGGGCCGCCGGCCTGCTCCTTCAGGTCCTTCGCCCGGCCGTCCCAGAATTGGGCGAGGTTCATGCTGGAATTCAGCACGGTCGGCGAATTGATCGGGCCTTCCTGCCAGTTGTGGCCGATCGAGGTCTTCAGGTTGTCGGAACCGCCCATCGACAGGTTGTGGCACGAATTGCACGAGATGAAACCCGACTTGGACAGACGCGGATCGAAATACAGCTTGCGGCCCAGCTCGACCAGCGCCGGCGACGTGACTTTCGCGGCGGGAATCGGCTGGATCGGCTCCTGGGCGGGCGCGGCGAACAGGCATGGCGCCGCCAGGGACAAAGCCGCGATGGAGATGGAACGCACCACTTGATTCTTCATCTGCTTCTCCTCTAAAGGGATTTGATTGTCGAATGTATTTATAACCAGTCTAAGGCTTATTGTTTTTATAACCGCATTCTAGTCATGGTTATTTTCCGTATCAAGCAATCTTTCGCTTCAAGGAGCATGGATAGCAGGTGACTGTGACCCATGCGAAACATGGCCGCGGAGTTCCGCCACCGCATGGCGGACACCCGGTGCTTTTACAGGCAGGCAGGAGACAGATGCCCAGGACGGGCCGGGAATTCAGTAGCGGGCAGCCGGGCGGCGGTGCAGCTCCGGACTATCGGCCGGAACCCGTCCATCCGCCGCGCCGGCGGAATCGGCGCCGCTCAGAAATGCAGCGGCCGCCCGTCGCAGGCCAGCGCCGCTTCGTGCATGACTTCCGAGAGCGTCGGATGGGCGTGGCAGATGCGCGCGAGATCTTCGCTGGCGGCGCCGAATTCCATGGCCACCACGGCTTCGGCGATGAGCTCCGAGGCGTTGGCGCCGATGACATGCACGCCGAGGATGCGGTCGGTCCGCGCGTCGGCCAGCATCTTGACGAAGCCGGCGGTCTCGCCCATGCCGAGCGCGCGGCCGTTGGCGGCGAAAGGAATCCTGCCGGCCTTATAGGTGACGCCGTCGGCCTTGAGCTGCTGCTCGGTGCGGCCGACCCAGGCGATTTCCGGGCTGGTGTACAGCACCCACGGGATCGTGTCCAGATTGCAGTGCCCGGCCTGGCCGGCGATCCGTTCGGCGACCATCACCGCCTCCTCCATCGCCTTGTGTGCCAGCATCGGGCCGCGCACCACGTCGCCGACGGCCCATACGCCGGGCAGGTTGGTGCGGCAATGCGCGTCGACTTCGACGCGGCCGCGCTCGTCGAGCTTGAGGCCGACCACTTCGGCGGCGAGCCCGTCGGTGTTCGGCACGCGCCCGATCGACACGATCAACCGGTCGGCTTCCAGATGCTGCGCGGCGCCGGTCTTGTCCGCGTAGGCCACCGAGACGCCTTTCTTCGACGTCTTGACCTCGCCGATCGTCACCCCGAGCCGGATGTCGAGCCCTTGCTTGCGGAACAGTTTGGCCGCCTCCTTGGCGACGTCGGCATCCGCCACGGCAAGGAAATCCGGCAAGGCTTCGAGGATCGTCACCTCGGCGCCGAGGCGGCGCCAGACGCTGCCCATTTCCAGGCCGATCACCCCGGCGCCGACGATCGCCAACCGTTTCGGCACGGCGTCGATGTCGAGCGCGCCGGCGTTGTCGCAGACGAGCTTGTGGTCGACCGGCACGCCGGGCAGATGCCGCGCGCGCGAACCGGTGGCGACGATCACCTGCCCGGCTGCCACGGTCTCCTCGCCGACCCGCACCTGCCAGGCGCCCTCGCCGCCGCCGGCGAACGCGCCGTGGCCTTTCAGCAGCGTCACCTTGTTCTTCTTGAACAGGCCGCGAATCCCGGAGGTGAGCTGGTCGACGATGGCGTTCTTGCGCCCGATCATGGTCGGCACGTCGATCGCCGGCGCGCCGACCGAGATGCCCTGCGCGGCAAAGCCGTGCGCCGCCTCGGCGAAGAGGTGCGAGGTGTGCAGCAGCGCCTTGGACGGAATGCAGCCGACGTTGAGGCAGGTGCCGCCGAGGCGCGGCTCGCCCTTCGGGTCGGCGTAGGGATTGGATTCGCAGCAGGCCACCGTCAAGCCGAGCTGCGCCGCGCGGATCGCCGCCACGTAGCCGCCGGGGCCGCCGCCGATCACCAGGACATCGAAACGTTGCGCCATGTCTCAGACTCCCAGCAGCAGGCGCGCCGGGTCCTCCAGCGCCTCCTTCATGGCCACCAGTCCGAGCACCGCCTCGCGGCCGTCGATGATGCGGTGGTCGTAGGAGAGCGCCAGGTAGTTGATCGGGCGGATGACGATCTGGCCGTTCTCGACGACCGGCCGCTCCTTGGTGGCGTGGATGCCGAGGATCGCCGATTGTGGCGGATTGATGATCGGCGTTGACAGCATCGAGCCGAACACGCCGCCGTTGGAGATCGAGAAGGTGCCGCCGGCCAGGTCTTCCATCGCCAGCTTGCCGTCCCTGGCCTTCTCGCCGAATTCGGCGATCTTCTTCTCGATGTCGGCCAGGCTCAGCTGGTCGGCGTTGCGCAGGATCGGCACGACCAGGCCGCGCGGGCTGCCGACGGCCACGCCGACGTCGATGTAGCCGTGATAGACGATGTCGTTGCCGTTGACCGAGGCGTTGAGGATCGGATACTTCTGCAGCGCCGCGACGGCGGCCTTGACGAAGAAGGCCATGAAGCCGAGGCGCACGCCGTGCGTCTTTTCGAATTTCTCGCCGTACTGTTTGCGCAGCGCGATGACCGGCGCCATGTTCGACTTCGTTGAAGGTGGTCAGGATGGCGTTGGTCGACTGCGACTGGATCAGGCGCTCGGCGATCCGCGCGCGCAGGCGCGACATCGGCACGCGCTGCTCGGGGCGGTCGGCGAGCGGGACTTCGACCGCCGGCGCGGGCGCCAGGGCGTAGGCGGCGGGCGGAGTCGGAGTCGCCGGAGGCGGCGCGGCGGCCGCCGGAGCGGCCGGCGCGGGGGCAGACGCCGCGAGGGCGTCGGCCTTGGTCACCCGCCCGCCGCGGCCGGTGCCCTCGACGGCGGCCGCGGCGACGCCCTTTTCCTCCAGGATCTTGCGCGCCGACGGCATGGCGACGCCGGCCGCTTCCGGCGCGGGCGGCGGCGCGGCGGGCGCTGGCGCAGCAGGCGATGCGGCCGGCGCGGGCGGAGCGGCCGGTGCCGCCTTCTTCTTCGGCGTGGGGGACGCGCTGGCCTGCGCTTCGGTGTCGATGCGCGCGATCAGGTCGCCGGCCAGCACCGTCTCGCCGTTCTGCCGGAGTATCTCGACGAGCACGCCGTCGGCCGGCGCGGGCCGTTCGAGCACGACCTTGTCGGTCTCGATGTCGATCAGGTTCTCGTCCTTCACGACCGCTTCGCCGACTTTCCTGTGCCAGGTCACCAGCGTCGCCTCGGCGACGGACTCGGACAACTGCGGGACTTTGACGTCAATGAGCATGGGCGACTCCAATCAGGCGGGTTTGTACGGTCCGATCTCACCGAGCGCGGAGTCGATCAGGGCCTTTTGTTGGGCGTTGTGCTTGCTGAGGTAGCCGACGGCCGGCGAGGCCGACGCGGGCCGCGAGACGAGCAGCAGCTGCTGGGTCTTGCCCAGCGAGCGGGACAGGTGCTGGCGCGAGGCGATCCAGTACCAGGCGCCCTGGTTGCGCGGGCCTTCCTGGCACCAGACGATCTCGGCGGCGTGCGGATAGCGCGCCAGTTCGGCCTCGAACGCTTCCTGCGGGAACGGATAAAGCTGTTCCAGGCGGACGATGGCGATGTGCGGGATGTTGCGCTTGCGGCGCTCCGCGACGAGTTCGTAATAGACCTTGCCCGAGCACAGCAGCACGCGGGTGACCTTCTGCGGATCGAGCGGATCGACCTCGCCGATCACGTGCTGGAAGCTGCCCTTGGCCAGTTCGTCCAGCGAGGAGACGGCCTCCTTGTGGCGCAGCATGGATTTCGGCGTGAACACGATGAGCGGCTTGCGCTGCTTGCGGATGGCCTGCCGGCGCAGCATGTGGAAGACCTGCGCGGGCGTCGTCGGCTGGCAGACCTCCATGTTGGCCTCGGCGCACAGCTGCATGAAGCGCTCGATGCGCGCCGAGGAATGCTCCGGCCCCTGGCCTTCGTAGCCGTGCGGCAGGAACAGCGTGAGGCCGCAGGCCTTGCCCCACTTGGCCTCGCCCGAGGCGATGAACTGGTCGATGACCACCTGCGCGCAATTGGCGAAGTCGCCGAACTGCGCTTCCCAGATCACCAGGTCGAACGGATTCGACGTGGCGTAGCCGTATTCGAAGGCCAGCACCGCCTCTTCGGAGAGCACCGAGTCGTAGCACTGGAACTCGGCCTGCTTCTGCTGCAGGTTCTCCAGCGGGCAGTAGCTGCCCGCGCCGCGCACTTCGCGGTTCTGATCGTGGATCACGGCATGGCGGTGGAAGAAGGTGCCGCGACAGACGTCCTCGCCGGTCAGGCGCACGCCGTGGCCGGAGACCAGCAGCGTGGCGTAGGCCAGGTTCTCGGCCATGCCCCAGTCGAACGGCAGGCTGCCCTGCCCCATCTGGCGCCGGTCGTCGATGATCTTTTTCACCCGCGAATGCAGGGCGATGTTGTCCGGGATCGCCGTCAGCCGTTCGCACAGGCGCTTGAGTTCGCGCACCGGCACGGTGGTGTCGCAGTTGTCGATGTACCGGGGCGGCAGGAATGGCGTCCAGTCGATCAGCAGCGGGTTGGTGTAGCCGGCGATGACCGGGTTGTACAACAGCTCGCCGCGGTCGAGATGCTCGCGGTAGTCGCGGATCATGTCGTCCGGACCGTCGGCGGTGAGGATGCCTTCGGCCACCAGTTTATCCGCGTAGCGCCGGCGCGTGCCCGGATGCTGCGCCACCCGCTTGTACATCAGCGGCTGGGTAACCATCGGCTCGTCCTGCTCGTTGTGGCCGAGCTTGCGGAAGCAGACGAGGTCGACCACCACGTCCTTCTTGAACTCCATACGGTATTCCAGCGCCAGCCGCGTGACCAGCGCCACGGCTTCGGGGTCGTCGCCGTTCACGTGGAAGATCGGCGCATCGACCATCTTGAAGATGTCGGTGCAGTAGATCGTCGAGCGCAGGTCGCGCGGATCGGAAGTGGTGAAGCCGATCTGGTTGTTCACCACGATGTGCACCGTGCCGCCGGTGCCGAAGCCGCGCGTCTGGCCGAAATTGAGCATTTCCTGGTTGACGCCCTGCCCGGCCACCGCCGCGTCGCCGTGGATCAGCACCGGCAGGACCTTGTCCTGGGCGCCTTCGCCGCGCCGGTGCTGGCGCGAATAGACCGAGCCGGCGACCACCGGGTTGACGATCTCCAGGTGCGAGGGATTGAACGCCAGCGTCAGTTGGCAGGGCCCGCCGGGCGTACTCACCGACGAGGAATAGCCGAGGTGGTACTTGACGTCGCCCGAGGACAGGTCCTGCGGCTTCTTGCCCTCGAATTCCTCGAACAGCATCGACGGCGCCTTGCCCAGCGTATTGACCAGCACGTTGAGGCGGCCGCGGTGCGCCATGCCGATCACGATGTCGTCCACGCCGCTGCCGCCAGCGACGCGGATCAGTTCATCGAGCGCGACGATCAGCGATTCGCCGCCTTCCAGGGAAAAGCGCTTCTGCCCGACGTACCGGGTGTGCAGGTAGCGCTCCAGCGTCTCGGCGGCGGTCAGGCGTTCGAGGAAGCGCAGCTTCTGGGCGGAGGTATACGTGCCCCGCGCGTGGATCGGCTCCAGCCGGGCCTGCACCCAGCGGCGCTCGGTGAAGCTGTTGATGTACATGTACTCGACGCCGACCGAACCGCAATACGTCTCCTTGAGCGCCGCGTAGATCTGCCCGTAGGTGGCGTGCTGCGGCACCCCCTTGAACGAACCGGCGTTGAAGCGGGTGTTGATGTCGGCGTCGGAGAGGCCGTAGAACGACGGTTCCAGATCGCTGACCTCCGGCCGGGACTGGTGCTTGAGCGGATCGAGGTCGGCCCACAGCGCGCCGCGTGTGCGGTAGGCGCGGATCAGCTGGAGGATCGCCACCTGCTTGCGGTCGTCGGCCGGCGGCTGCGTGGCGACGGCGCAGTAGCCGCCGCGCCGGGCCTGCTCGGCGAAGGCGTTCACCACCGGCAGATGCGGCACGTCGCGTGCGACCGGGCCCGGCAGCAGCGCCAGCTTGTCGAAGTAGTCGCGCCACTCGCCCGGCACCGCGGCCGGGTTGTCCAGGTACTTCTCGTAGAGCTCTTCGACGAACGGCGCGTTGCCGCCGAACAGCACGGTGGTTCCAAACGATTGCTTCATCATGACTGCGCCCCGCCCCGAAAATCATGGGTGGCCGGCGAAAGCCCGGTCGCGCCGCGCCACCCCAAAAGAAAAGCGACGGCAGGAACCGTCGCTCGAATGCCGCGGCCTCAGCGGGCCTCGACCGGGGGAACGTCGCGGCGCGGCGTTCCCACGTACAACTGGCGCGGTCGCCCGATCTTGTGTTCGGGGTCCATGACCATCTCCTCCCACTGGGCCATCCAGCCGACGGTCCTGGCCAGGGCGAAGATGCAGGTGAACATGGTGTTCGGGATGCCGATGGCCTTCTGCACGATGCCGGAATAGTAGTCCACGTTCGGGTAGAGCTTCCGGTCGACGAAATACTCGTCTTCCAGCGCGATCCGTTCGAGCTCCCGCGCCAGCTTGAACAGGCGGTCGTTTTCCAGGCCGAGCTCCTGCAGCACGTCGGCGCAGATCTTCTGCATCAGCTTGGCGCGCGGATCGAAGTTCTTGTACACCCGGTGGCCGAAGCCCATCAGGCGGAAGGGGTCGTTCTTGTCCTTGGCGCGCTTGATGTACTCGGGCACGCGCGACACGTCGCCGATCTCTTCCAGCATCTTCAGGCACGCCTCGTTGGCGCCGCCGTGCGCCGGCCCCCACAGGCAGCCGATGCCGGCCGAGATGCAGGCGTACGGATTGGCGCCCGACGAGCCGGCCAGGCGCACCGTCGACGTCGAGGCGTTCTGCTCGTGGTCGGCGTGCAGGGTGAAGATGGTGTCGAGCGCGTGCACCAGCACCGGGTTCGGCTCATAGCGTTCGCACGGCGTGCCGAACATCATGTGCATGAAGTTCGCCGTGTAGGGCAGGTCGTTGCGCGGGTACATGAACGGCTCGCCCATCGAATACTTGTAGGCCATGGCGACGATGGTCGGCAGCTTGGCCACGATGCGGTTGAAGCTGATGCTGCGATGCACCTCGTCGGAAAAGTCCCCGGCCTCGTGATAGAACGCCGACAGGGCGCCGACCACGCCGAGCATCACCGCCATCGGGTGCGCGTCGCGCCGGAAGCCCTGGTAGAAGCGGGCCATCTGTTCGTGGATCATGGTGTGCGTCTTGATGATGTTCACGAACTCCGTCTTCTGCTCGGCGTTGGGCAGCTCGCCGTGCTTCAACAGATACGCCACGTCCAGGAACTCGCACTTCTCCGCCAGCTGCTCGATGGGATATCCGCGATAGAGCAGTTCGCCCTTGTCCCCGTCGATGAAGGTGATGTTCGAACTGCACGACGCCGTGGACAGGAACCCGGAGTCGTAGGTGAACAATCCCGTCTTGCCGCCCAGCGTGCGGATGTCGATACAGTCGTTGCCGTGGACCGGCTCCATGATCGGAAACTCGATCGGTTCCTGTCCATCGATAATCAGTATGGCCTTGCGTGCTGACGTCATCTGGTGTCTCCCAGTCGGGTGTTTGTCGGGTCAAAGGATCATAAGCAATCAAACGGAATCAAGCGGTGCCAACGCTGCGCAGCATGGACAGGACTTGCGCCTGGACGGGGTCCCGGCATTCACGCCTGCCCATCACCAGCGGCCAGAGTTCGACGTCCTCCATCTCGGCGAGGATCACGAATGCCGCCTCCTGTTCAGGGCTCAGGTTCGAGAAGTGCTTATCGAGAAAGTTCCCCAGCAACAGGTCCATCTCCAGCTGCGCGCGATGCGTGCATCGCCAGCGCAGACGTTTCATTTCGGCTTCGCTCAACATCGGATCGTCTCCTTCGTTCAAACCGGGAAAAATCGGGGAATTCTCACCCCAGCTCGTTGTGATAATGGTAGTTCCGGGTCGCATAGAAACCGCGCCGCCACTCCACCGGCCGGTCGCCGAAGGTGTACGTGACGCGCTCGGCCAGGAGCAGCGGCGAACCTTCCGGGACCAGCAGCACGTCGGCGCTCGCCTTGTCCGCCGAGACGGCGCGCAGCCGCTCGTTGGCGCGGATCGCGCGCACGCCGTAGCGGCTTTCGAACAGGCTGTAGAGCGACGATTCGGCGGAGCGCAGAACGTCCATGGTCAGGCCAGTGAACAACTCTCCGGGCAGATAGATTTCGTCGAACACGACCGGATCGTCGCCGAAGCGGAGTAGGCGGCGCACGATGATCACCGGCGCCCCGGGTCCGACGGACAGTTGCCGCGCCACCTCCGGGCCGGCCTTGGCCCGCCAGCACGCCAGCGGCACGTTCTGGAACGGCGGCAGTTCGCCCTCGTCGGGCGCGAGGCACAGAAAACGCGAAAAGGCCTCCGGGTCGCCGTGCGTCGCGACGAAGGTGCCCTTCCCCTGCCGGCGGATCAGCAGGTTCCCGCCGACCAGTTCATCGAGCGCCTTGCGCACCGTTCCCTGGCTGACGCCGAAACGCAGCGCCAGATCGGCCTCGCTGGGCAGCGCGACGCCCGGCTTCCACTCGCCCGACTCCAGGCCCCGCACGAGCAGACCGACGACCTGCTTGTACAGCGGACTGAAGGTCAACGACGGGCTTTCGGGCAAAGCACTCATGGTTTCATGCCTCGGATTCCTGATCCTGGCCGGAGTGTACTCCGGACGTCCAGTTCGTATCTTATGACTTATATAAGACACAAGACAACCAATGATTCATTGACACCGCCGGAGCTTCGCACTTATGATCGAAAGCTGTTTTTCCATGCTCCGAATCGGCCGGTTTTTGGCAAAGCCATCTGGCCAAAGCCGTCTTTTTCGGATTTGCCATCCATAGGAGTCCCGTAATGTCAAAAGCCCCCATCCGCGTCGCCGTCACCGGCGCTGCCGGCCAGATCGGCTACAGCCTGCTCTTCCGCATCGCCTCCGGCGACATGCTGGGCAAGGACCAGCCGATCATCCTGCAACTGCTCGACCTGCCGCAAGCCCAGAAGGCCTGCCAGGGCGTGATCATGGAACTCGACGACTGCGCGTTCCCGCTGCTGGCCGGCGTTTTCGCCACCGACCAGCCCGACGTCGCCTTCAAGGATGCCGACATCTGCCTGCTCGTCGGCGCCCGTCCGCGCGGCCCCGGCATGGAGCGCGCCGACCTGCTGTCGGCCAACGGCGCCATCTTCACCGTGCAGGGCAAGTCGATCGCCGAGAACGCCAAGGAAAACGTCAAGGTGCTCGTCGTCGGCAACCCGGCCAACACCAACGCCTACATCGCCCGCGCGGCGGCCAGGAAGGTCGGACGCACCAACCCGGCCAACTACCACGCCATGCTGCGCCTGGACTACAACCGCGCCAAGTCGCAGCTGGCCGCCAAGAGCGGCCGCCCGGTCGACAGCCTGAAGAAGCTGGCCGTCTGGGGCAACCACTCGCCGACGATGTACGCCGACTACCGCCACTGCGTGTCGGGCAGCGACAACGTCAAGCAGCTGATCAACGACGAGGCCTGGAACGCCGACGTGTTCCTGCCCACGGTCGGCAAGCGCGGCGCGGCGATCATCGAGGCGCGCGGCTCCTCCTCGGCCGCCTCGGCCGCCAACGCGGCGATCGACCACGTGCGCGACTGGGTGCTCGGCTCCGAGGACTGGGTCACCATGGGCGTGCCCAGCGACGGTTCCTACGGCATTCCGGAAGGCATCATCTTCGGCTTCCCGTGCGAGTGCAAGAACGGCTCGTACAAGATCATCCAGGGCATCGCCATCGACGCCTTCGCCCAGGAACGGCTGAACAAGACGCTCAAGGAGCTGACCGACGAGGCCGACGCCGTCAAGGGCATGCTGTAAAAAGCCTCTCAGTGTTTCGGAAAGCCGCAGCGCGCCTGCGGCTTTTTTTCGGCCAGAGGAAACATGGCGCGCGGTAGAATTTTGCTTTTCTGCTTCGGAAACCAGCCATGCGACATCCCAGCGACGTTCTCTTTCCCGGCGAGAAGCCCTTCCCCATCCTGCCCGCGGTCGACCATTACGCGGGTTCCGAAAAGCTGATGAAGAAGGCGCTCCAGCTGCAGAACGAGCTGGGGCCGATCTTCGACATCACCTGCGACTGCGAGGACGGCGCCCACGCCGGCGCCGAGCGGGAGCATGCCGAGATGGCGGCCGGCATCATCATGAGCGCCGACAACCGGCACGGCCGCGTCGCCGCGCGGGTACACGACTTCACCCACGCGCACTGGCAACAGGATCTCGACGTCATCGTCTCGATCGCCGGCGAACGCCTGCCGTTCATCACCCTGCCCAAGCCGCGCGGCGCCGACGACGTGCGCGCCCAGATCGACTACCTGCGCGGCGTCGAATCCCGGCTCGGGCTGCGGCGCGAGATTCCCGTGCACGTGCTGATCGAGACCCTGGGCGCGCTGCACGAAGTGTGGGAGATCGCCGCCCTGCCGGGCGTCGAATCGCTCGATTTCGGCTTGATGGATTTCGTCTCCGGCCATCACGGCGCGATTCCCGGCTCGGCGATGCGGAGCCCCGGCCAGTTCGACCACCCGCTGGTCGCCCGCGCCAAGTGCGAGATCACCACGGCGGCCCTCGGCAACGGCGTGGTGCCGACGCACAACGTGACCACCGAACTGAAGGATCTCGAGGTGATCCGCAACGACGCGCGGCGCGCCCGCGACGAGTTCGGCTTCCTGCGCATGTGGAGCATCCACCCCAACCAGATCGTGCCGATCGTCGAGGCCATGCGCCCCGACTTTTCCGAGGTCGAGAAGGCCGTGGCCATCGTCACCGCCGCGCAGGACAAGGACTGGGCGCCGATCGCCCACGAGGGCCTGCTGCACGACCGGGCGTCGTACCGCTACTACTGGGAACTGCTGGCGCGCGCGCACGCCACGGGCATGACGCTGCCGCCGGCAGCGCTGCGGCGATTCTTCTGACCCGGCCATGGACATCGACGCGCTGACACACGCGCTGGTGCGCTTCCGCGACGAGCGGGACTGGGCGCAGTTCCACACCCTGCGCAACCTGATCGTCTCGCTCAATCTCGAAGCGGCCGAACTGCTGGAACTCACGCAGTGGAAAAGCGACGCCGAGATGGCCGCCCTGCCGGAGGACGCCGCCGGCATGGAGGCGCTGCGCGACGAATGCGCCGACGTCCTGCTCTACCTGTTGCAGATCGCCGAACGCGGCGGCTTCGACCTGCTGCGCGCCGCAGCGGCGAAGCTGGAAAAGAACGCGCTGAAGTATCCGGTGGAAAAGTGCCTCGGGTCGAGCCGCAAGTACACTGAGCTCGATTAGGCTACGGCCTCCGGTGCGACCCACGCGCCGTCGTCGCGGCTGGAGCGCACGCAGGCCTCGATGAAGGCCATCCCGGCCAGCCCGTCGCCGACGCCCGGACACAGGCCGGCGACCGCCGCCGGCGCGCGGCCCTCGCGCCGGGCGCGGACCAGTTCGGCGGCGCCGGCGTAGATGTTGGCGAACGCCTCGATCGCGCCTTCGACCTGTCCCGCCTTCTGGCGCGTCAACGCGGCCGCCAGCGCGCCCAGCCAATGCTCGCCGCGCCGCAGCACGTAATGCGGCGCATCCTGCGGACGCATCACCAGGCGGTCGGGGTCTTCCTGGTGCCAGAGCAGCGAGCCCTTCGATCCGTAGAACGCGCAGTTGCAGCCCCTGGCGCTGCCCGGCCGCCACCGAACTGACCCAGAACATGCCGCGCACGCCATCGCCGAGGCGCAGCATGACGTGCGCGTTGTCGTCGGCCTGCCGGCCCGGCGTCAGCGTCGCCAGATCGGCGGCCACGCCGGCGACCTCCAGCCCGGTCACAAAGCGCAGCAGATGATGCGCGTGCACGCCGAGATCGGCCAGCACGGCCGATTCGCCGACCACCGCGGCGTCCGTCCGCCATACCATGCGGCCGACGCCCTCGCGTTCGGGCAGGCCGACGCCGTAGGCGCAGCCGTATTCGGCCTGCACCAGGCGGATCTCGCCCAGCTCGCCGGCGCGCACGCGCTCCCGCGCCTCACGCACCATCGGGAAGCCGCTGTAGTTGTGGGTCAGCACGAACACGCACGGCTGCGCCGCGACGAAGCGGGCGAATTCGCACGCTTCCCGGAAATCCCTGGCCAGCGGCTTGTCGCAGATGACGTCGATGCCGTGTTCCAGGAACACCCGGCTGGCCGGCACGTGCAGGCAATTCGGCGCCATCACGGCGACCACCTCGATGCCGTCGGGGCGCCGCGCCTCCCGCTCGGCCATTTCGGCGAAGGAGGCGTAGACGCGCTCGCCGCCGACGCCGTAGGCGCGGCCGGCGGCCTCGTTGCGGCCGCCGTGCGTGGAAAAGGCGCCGGCCACGAGGTCGAACTGGCCGTCGAGCAGCGCCGCATGCCGGTGCATCGGGCCGATGCCGGAATCCGGGCCGCCACCGACGAATCCCAGGCGCAGGCGGCGGTTGGCCTGGAACGATGCGTTCATGGCGAACCTTTCAGAAGTTTCAATTGACGGGAAATTTCAAGCGCGCTCCGACGGCGGCGCGACCTTGAACACCTCGGCCAGCGTGGTCAGCCCGCTCGCCACCTTCATCGCGCCGGAGATGCGCAGCGGCTTCATGCCCTCGCGGTAGGCGAGGTCGCGAATCCTGGCGATGTCCCCATGGTCGCTGATCAGCTGCTTCATGTCCGGCGACAGCATGAGGATTTCGTACAGGCCGATGCGCCCGCGGTAGCCGGTCATGCGGCAATCCAGGCAGCCGACCGCGTGATGGAAATGGCTGGGGCGATTGGCCTTCCACGGCGCCACCAGGCGGTCCCACATGGCGTTGTCCTCGGCCGTGGCCGGCCGCGCCTCCTTGCACGCCGGGCAGAGCACGCGCACCAGGCGCTGCGCCATCACGCCCAGCAGGGTCGCGCTGATCAGGTACGACGGCAGGCCCAGGTCGAGCAGGCGGGTGACCGCCGACGGCGCGTCGTTGGTGTGCAGCGTCGACAGCACGAGGTGCCCGGTCAGCGCCGCCTGGATGCCCACCTCGCCGGTTTCCAGGTCGCGGATTTCGCCGACCATGATGATGTCCGGGTCCTGCCGCATCAACGCGCGCACGCCTTCGGCGAAGGACAGGTCGATGACCGTCTGTACCTGCATCTGGTTGAAGGCCGGCTCGACCATTTCGATCGGGTCCTCGATGGTGCACACGTTGACCGCCGGCGTCGCCAGCTGCTTCAAGGTCGAGTACAGCGTCGTGGTCTTGCCCGAGCCGGTCGGCCCGGTGACCAGGATGATCCCGTTCGGGCTGCCGGCCATCGTTTCCCAGCGCTTGCGATCCTCGTCCGAAAAGCCGAGTTCGGAGAAATTGCGCACCAGCACTTCCGGGTCGAAGATGCGCATCACCAGCTTCTCGCCGAAGGCCGTGGGCAGCGTGGACAGGCGCAGCTCGGCCTCCAGTCCGTCGGCGGTGCGCGTCTTGATGCGGCCGTCCTGCGGACGCCGCTTCTCGACCAGGTCCATGCGCCCGAGAATCTTGATGCGGCTGACCATCGCCGCCATCACGCTCATCGGAATCTGGTACACCTGATGCAGCACGCCGTCGATGCGGAAGCGCACGATCCCCAGCTCGCGGCGCGGCTCGATGTGGATGTCGCTGGCGCGCTGCTCGAAGGCGTACTGCCACAGCCAGTTGACGATGTTGACGATGTGCTGGTCGTTGGCGTCGAACTGGCGGTTGGAGCGTCCGAGCTCGACGAGCTGCTCGAACGACGACAGCCCGGCGCTCTGGTTGCCCTGCTGCGCCGCTTTCTTGACCGAGCGCGCGAGGTTGTAGAACTCGACCAGATAGCGCGCGACATCGAGCGGGTTGGCGATCACGCGCCGGATGCGCTTGCGGGCGATGCCCTCGATCTCCCGTTCCCACTCGCGCAGGAAGGGCTCGGTGGTGGCGAAGACGATCTCGCTGGCGGTCACCTGCACCGCCAGGATACCGAAGCGCGCGGCATAGGCGCTGGATACGACGTCGGTCACCGAGGTGAAGTCGACCTTGAGCGGATCGATGTGGAAGTAGTCCAGGCCCACCCTGGCGGCGAGCCACTCGCCCAGTTCCTCCAGCGTCAGCGGCCGATGCGGCGCCAGCAGCGATTTCCACTTCTGTTCGGCGACGATCGCCAGCGGATGCGAGGTCAGGCGTTTCAGGCGGGTTTCGGCGATCAGGGCCTCCGCCTCGGCCTTGTCGACCATGCCGTCGCCCACCAGCATGCCGAGCACCTCCTTGACGGTCAGACGGCGGTCGGGCGCTGCTTTGTGGGAATGGTCGGCCATGGCATTCGGTCCGGAAAGGCAATCCGCAGACTATACCCGAGCAGCCCCCCTCGGCTCAATGCGAAAAAGCGTAAAGAAATTCGATATGGATATCGACCGCGTGACGCCGGAGGCGGAGAACGATTACAATCCCACGTCGGCATCCCGCTCGCCAATATCACGCTCAGGAGTACCGATGAGAACCGCGCTTTTCCTTGTCTCGTTAGCCGCCGCCATCGCCCTGCCGGCCTTCGCGCAGCTGGGCCCGGCCGGCGTTCCCGGCGCGCCCGGGCTGGCGCCGCCGCCCCCGGAGTCGACCCAGCCCGCCGCGCCGCCGCCCCCGGAAGGCAGGCATGGAACCCCGCCGCCCAAGGTCCCCGCGGCCTGCGCCAACGCCAAGAACGTCGAACGCTGCGTGGCGCGCCAGGAGCTCCGGCGCAAGGCGCATGCGGTCTGCAAGAAGCAGGCGGGAGAAGCGTATCGGCGCTGCGTCAACGACTACGTGAATCGCCGGCGGAAATGAGCGGCGCGGGAGCGCGTCAGAGCGGCGGCTGACCCCAGGCCGCGCGCCAGGCGGCGACCTTGCGCGCGAACGCCAGCGTGTAGGCGGGGCTGGTCGAGGGCAGGATGTGCGTCTCGTAGCCCTGCCCGGCGAACCAGCGCGCGCAGCGGCCCGAGGTCTGGCCGTTGAAGCAGATGCGCCGCAGGCGCGGCGCCTTCTCTCCGAGCAGTGCGAAATCGTTGCGTTCCGCCGCCTCGATCGCCGCATCGAGCGCGCCTTCGCGCCGGCAGGCGCGGTACACGTCCCACACGCCCACGCCGTGCCGCAGCAGGCAGCGCTGCTTGCCGGCGTAATCGAATTCCGGCAGCGGCTCGCCGAGCACCTCGGCCATCACCCGCCAGAACTGGTTCTGCCTGTGCGCGTAGTAGTGTTGCGCGGCGAGCGAGGCGGGCGACGGGAAGCTGCCGAGGATCAGCGTCCCGATCCCGGCGTCGAGAATGGGCGGGAGGCCGACGAGCAGTCCGGAATCGGTCATGGCAGGAAAGGCTGGCGGAAACGGGCCGCTTCAAACCCGCGGCGCGCGGAGAGCGGGGATCGCTGCTCTCCGCGCCGGCGCGGACGGCTTCACTTGCCCGACAAGGCCAGCATCAGCTCGTTGATGCGCTTGACGAAGCCGGCCGGGTCGTCGAGCGTGCCGCCTTCGGCCAGCGTGGCCTGTTCGAGCAGCAGGTTGGCCCAGTCGTCGAAACGCGCTTCCTCGTACTTCAGGCGCTGCACGGCCGGGTGCTTGGGGTTGATCTCCAGGATCGGCTTCATCTCCGGCGCCTTCTGGCCGGCGGCCTTGAGGATGCGCGCCAGGTTGCCGCCCATGTCGTGCTCGTCGGCGACGATGCACGACGGCGAATCGGTCAGGCGGTGCGTGACGCGCACGTCCTTGACCTTCTCGCCGAGCGACGCCTTGACCTTCTCGAGCAGTTCCTTGTACTCGTCGGCGGCCTGCTCGGCTTCCTTCTTCTCGGCCTCGTCCTCCAGCTGGCCGAGATCGAGGCCGCCCTTGGCCACGGATTGCAGCGGCTTGCCGTCGAACTCGGTCAGGTAGCCGGTCACCCACTCGTCGACGCGGTCGGAGAGCAGCAGCACTTCGATGCCCTTCTTGCGGAAGATTTCGAGGTGCGGGCTGTTGCGCGCGGCGGTGAAGGTCTCGGCGGTGACGAAGTAGATCTTCTCCTGGCCTTCCTTCATGCGCGCCACGTAGTCGGCCAGCGCGACGGTCTCGTCCGGCGTGTCGGTGTGCGTCGAGGCGAAGCGCAGCAGCTTGGCGATGCGCTCCTTGTTGGCGAAGTCCTCGCCGACGCCTTCCTTGAGCACGCGGCCGAACTCCTTCCAGAACGTGGCGTACTTTTCCTTCTCGGCCGCGTCCTCGCTGTCGGCCAGCCCTTCGAGCAGCGACAGCACCTTCTTCACGCAGCCGCCGCGGATGGTCTCGATGTCCTTCGATTCCTGCAGGATCTCGCGCGAGACGTTGAGCGGCAGGTCGTTCGAATCGACCACCCCGCGCACGAAGCGCAGGTAGAGCGGCATCAACTGCTCGGCGTCGTCCATGATGAACACCCGGCGCACGTAGAGCTTGACGCCGTGGCGGGCGTTGCGGTCCCACAGGTCGAACGGCGCGCGCTGCGGGACGTACAGGAGCTGCGTGTATTCCTGCTTGCCCTCGACCTTGGCGTGCACGTAGGCCAGCGGGTCCTCGAAATCGTGCGCGACGTGCTTGTAGAACTCCTTGTACTGCTCGTCGCTGATCTCCGACTTGGGCCGCGCCCACAGGGCCGAGGCCTGGTTGACCGTCTCGTCCTCGTCGGTTGCGACCTGCGCCTTCTTTTCCTCGTCCCACTTCTCCTGCTTCATCAGGATCGGCAGGGTGATGTGGTCGGAATACTTGCGCACGATCTGCCGCAGCTTCCAGCCGGACAGGAGCTCGTCCTCGCCCTCGCGCAGGTGCAGGACGACGTCGGTGCCGCGTCCGGCCTTGTCGACCATCTCGACCGTGAACTCGCCCTCGCCGGCCGATTCCCAGCGAACCGCCTGCCCGGCCTCGACGCCGGCGCGGCGCGAGATCACCGTCACCTTGTCGGCGACGATGTACGAGGAGTAGAAGCCGACGCCGAACTGGCCGATCAGGTGCGCGTCCTTGGCCTGGTCGCCGGTCAGCGCCGAGAAGAACTCGCGCGTGCCGGACTTGGCGATGGTGCCGAGGTGTTCGATGGCCTCGTCGCGGGTCAGGCCGATGCCGTTGTCGGAGACGGTCAGCGTGCGCGCCTCCTTGTCGAAGGAGAGGCGGATCTTCAGTTCCCCGTCGTCGCCGTAGAGCGACGGATTGTTCAGCGCCTCGAAACGCAGCTTGTCGCAGGCGTCGGAGGCGTTGGAGATCAGCTCGCGCAGGAAGATTTCCTTGTTGCTGTACAGCGAGTGGATCATCAGGTTGAGCAGCTGCTTGACTTCGGCCTGAAAGCCCAGGGTTTCCTTGTTGGCGCCCATCGAAAAACTCCGTAAGACGTTGATTGTGTTGGATTGAATGCGCGGATTCGCCGATGCCGGACACGCCGGCGCGGAGCGATGCGCTCAAACGTGGGGCCGCTCGCGCCGTTTTCAAGCCCCGCCGGACGCCGGCGCAATTCACAGTCCGGTTAATTGCCACCTATAATTCGCCTTTCATCGTCAGGCGGAGGGCGGCACTCCATGGCAGATCCGGAACGGAAGGACGTCCCCACGCGCAACAAGGAGCGCACGCGCGCGCTCATCCTCGCGGCGGCCACCGAGGAATTCGCGGACAAGGGCTTCGCCGGCGCGCGCATCGAGCAGATCGCCGCGCGTTCCGGCTCGAACAAGCGGATGCTCTACTACTACTTCAACAACAAGGAAGACCTGTTCCTGGCGGTGATGGAGGACACTTACAAGACGATCCGCGACGCCGAATCCGAACTGCGCCTGCTCGACCTGCCGCCGATCGAAGCCATCCGCCGCCTGATCACCTTCACCTGGGACTACTACATCAAGCATCCGGAATTCCTCAAGCTGCTGAACACGGAAAACCTGTACCACGCCGCGCACATCAAGCAATCGAAGAACATCGGCTTCTACAACTCGAAGCTGATCGGCACGCTCCACGAGATCCTGATCCACGGCCAGCGCGAAAAGCTGTTCCGCGGCGGCGTCGACCCGCTCCAGCTCTACATTTCGATCGCCGCGCTGAGCTACTTCTATCTGTCGAACAACGACACGCTGAGCACCGTCTTCATGCGCGACCTGAACAACCCCAAGGCCAAGGTCGAGCGCCTGCAGCACATGATCGACCTGGTGCTCGGCTATCTGATGCTGTCGTCCTGAGCCGGGCGAGAGGCAGGGACTCAGGCCGGCGCCGGCGCAGCACCGTCCGGCCGGATGCCGCCGGCGGCGGCACGCAGCACGATCAGCGCAATCTCCGACGGCCTGCCGATGCGGATCGGCAGGCCGTTCCACAGCCCGGCGCCGTTGCTCACGTAAAGCGCCATCGCGCCGACCCGGTACAGCCCGGAGACGAAGCCCTCGTTGGCCGCCCGCGTGACCAGATGCAGGCCGACAATCTGCCCGCCGTGCGTGTGGCCCGAGAGCTGCAGGTCGATGCCGGCGCCGGCATTCCGTCCCGCATCCCTGGGCTGGTGGGCCATCAGCACGGTGACGGCGTCGCGCGGCGCGCCGGCGAGCGCCGCCGCGACGTCCGGCTGCGGCAGGCCGAAGCGCGCCGCGCTGTGGTCCGTGGTGCCGGCGACCACCAGGGCATGGCCCTTTTCCTCGATTACCGCGTGCGCGTTCGGCAGCATGCGCAGGCCCAGTTTCCCGAACGCCGCCATCCAGGCCGCGTAGTTCGAGTAGTACTCGTGATTTCCGGGGATGGCGAAGACGCCGAGCCGCGCCTTGAGATCGCGCAGGGGCGCGACGTCGGCGGCACGGGCCGCCGTCGAACCGTCGACCTGATCGCCGGTAAGCAGGATCAGATCGGGATGCAGGGCATTGGTCCGGTCCACGACGGCGCGCATCCATGGCGCCTGGAGCAGCCGGCTGGCATGCAGGTCGCTGAGCTGCACCAGGCGCAGGCCGTCCAGTTCGGGCGGCAGGCGGTCCAGCGTGATCTCCACCGTGCGCACGTCCGGCACGCGCACGGCCTGCCACACGCCGATCCCGGCCAGGACCAGGGCAGTCGCGGCCAGCGCGCCGTTCCAGGCGGCGGCGGTGAACGGCAGATCGGGGCGCCAGCCCGCCTTGCCAAGCAGGAAGAACAGCACGGCGCCGACGTCCTTCAGCGCCAGGAAGACCGCCAGCAGGAGCAACGCCCCGAACAGCCAGCCGAGGAAGGCCAGCGCGGCGGCTGGTATTTCGGGCGACGCCATGCTGCCGAAGAACGTTCGGGTGATCAGGTGATGCAGGGCGACCAGCAGCACCAGCAGGGCGGCCAGCCACTTGCCCCAGGCAGGCCAGGGCAGCGCGGGGAACAGGCGGCCGGCGACGTAGAGGCCGATGGCGCCGGTGATCACATGAAACATCGTCGATTTACCTCTGGGGTCGGCCGGGCTTTTCAGCCGGCTGGGGTTTGAATTCGGTCGAACTCCCGCTCTTGCGGGGGACGCGGAAAAAAGCGAGGAAAACCGTGATGCCGGTTTTCCTCCGTGATCCCCGCGCCGGGAGCGATTCTAATGCCACGCCGCCGGATGCATGGCGGCGGCCGCATACCGGCAGAGTCTGCCGGCCCTGATTGGTTCCGCGCCGGCTTCAGCGGCCGGTCAGTCGTTCGAGCGTTTCGGGATAGCGCGCTCCTTGCACGGCGATCTGCGCGGCGGCCGCGTCGATTTCGCGCAGGTCGTCGGCGGTCAGCTCCACCGCCGCCGCGCCGAGGTTCTCTTCCAGCCGGGACAGCCGGGTCGTTCCCGGAATCGGCACGATCCACGGCTTTTGCGCGAGCAGCCAGGCCAGCGCGATCTGCGCCGGCGTGGCCTGCTTGCGCGCGGCGATCCGGCCGATCAGGTCGACCAGCGCCTGGTTGGCCCGGCGCGCCTCGGGCGTGAAACGCGGCAGCGCGGTGCGGAAGTCGTCGCTGGCGAAGGTCGTCGCCGCGTCGATCTTGCCGGTCAGGAAACCCTTGCCGAGCGGACTGTACGGCACGAGGCCGATGCCCAGTTCTTCCAGCGTGGGCAGCACCGCCTCTTCCGGACGCCGCCACCACAGCGAATACTCGCTCTGCAGCGCGGCGACGGGCTGCACGGCATGCGCGCGGCGGATGGTCTGCACGCCGGCCTCGGACAGCCCGAAGTGGCGGACCTTGCCGGCCTGGATCAGCTCCCTGACCGCGCCGGCCACGTCCTCGATCGGCACGTCCGGATCGACGCGGTGCTGGTAGAAAAGGTCGATGACCTCGGTCCTGAGCCGCTTGAGCGAGGCCTCGGCCACCGCCTTGATGTGCTCCGGCCGGCTGTCGAGGCCGGGCATGCCCTTCCCCATGCCGCGCGGATCGCTGCCGGGACCAGTGGCGAAACCGAACTTGGTGGCGATCACCACCCGGTCGCGCAGCGGCGCGAGCGCTTCGCCGACCAGTTCCTCGTTGGTGAACGGACCGTAGACTTCGGCGGTGTCGAAAAAGGTGACGCCGCGCTCCACGGCGTCCCGCAGCAGGGCGATCATTTCCTGCTTGTCCTTCGGCGGCCCGTAGGAAAAACTCATGCCCATGCAGCCGAGGCCAATCGCCGAGACTTCCAGACCGCTATTGCCGAGTTTGCGCTTTTGCATGTTCTCTATCCTTTGCCAAAAAATCCGGGAACGCCGGAACAGCAGCACTTTAAGGATTTCGAAGGAATCGAACTAGACTACAATCCGTTGATAAATTGGAAAGTACGGCTTGCCAATAAGAGAGGACCCATGCCGATCAACGAACTGCGCTCGATCGCCACCTTCGTCCGCACCGCCGAGCTCGGCAGCCTGCGCAAGGCGGCCGCGGCGCAGGGCATGACGCCGCAGGCGGCGAGCCAGGCGCTGGCCCAGCTCGAACGGCACCTCGGCGTGCGGCTGTTCCATCGCACCACGCGCAGCATGTCGCTGACCGAGGAGGGTCAGCGCTTCATGGAAACGGCGCAGCCGGCGCTGCTCGGCCTGCAGCGTGCGCTGCAGACGGCGAGGATCGCCAAGGACGAGATGGCCGGACCGCTGCGCATCGTCGGTCCGCACTCGATGTTCCTGCCGGTGGCCGGGCCGATCCTCACGGAGTTCTGCCGCCTGTACCCGGAGGTGCAGCCGGACGTGCGGCTCGACGACCGCGTCGGCAACTGGGTCGAGGACCGCGTTGACGTCGGCTTCCGCATCGGCGTCTCGCCGCACGAAGGCGTCATCGCGCGCCGCCTGTTCGCGCTGCAACTGATCATCTGCGCCGCGCCCGACTACCTGCGGCGCCACGGCGCCCCGGACAACCTCGCCGCCCTCGGCGAGCACCGCTGCAGCGTCTTCCGGCACCCGGCCAGCGGCCGCGTCACGCCCTGGTACGTCAATGTCGGCGGCAACGTCGTCGAGCATCACGTCGCGCCCGCCTTCTGCGCCGACGACGAGGCGCTGGAGCTCCAGGCCGTGCTGGCCGGAGCGGTGATCGGGCAGATGACCGGCATCGCCGCCGCGGCCCACCTGCGCGCCGGCCGGCTGGTGCCGCTGCTCACCGCGCACGTGGCCGAACACCTCGGTTTCTTCCTCTACTACGGCAGCCGCGCCGACCAGCCGGCGCGGGCCAGGGCCTTCATCGACCTGGCGCTGGAACGGCTGCTCGACAGCGCCGAGTTCGTCCTGAGCGAAAAGGAATTGGCCGCCGCCGAGCGCGGCGGGCGAAAATACCGTCCGGCGCGGTGAAAAATTCCACATATTCGTCATTCCGGCGAACGCCGGAATCCAGGAAAACCAACGCACTGGGCCCC
Source organism: Propionivibrio sp. (assembly GCF_047602565.1). Classification (GTDB taxonomy): domain Bacteria; phylum Pseudomonadota; class Gammaproteobacteria; order Burkholderiales; family Rhodocyclaceae; genus Propionivibrio. Next base: position 3,925,049 of record NZ_JASGGX010000001.1, on the reverse strand, counting down.
GGCTTTCGCCGGGGTGACGAATAAATCGGTGTTTTCCTAAGCGCCGCCCAGGTACGCCTTGCGTATCGCCGGATCGTTGAGCAGTTCCCGGCCCGGCCCTTCGAGCACGATCCGGCCGTTTTCCAGCACGTAGGCGTAGTCGCACAGCGCCAGTGCCTTCTGCGCGTTCTGCTCGACCAGCAGGATGGTCTTGCCGTGCCGGTCGCGGATCTCGCGGATCAGTTCGAAGACCGATTTGACGACCAGCGGCGCCAGCCCCAGCGACGGCTCGTCGAGCAGGATCAGCTCCGGATCGGACATCAGCCCGCGGGCGATGGCCAGCATCTGCTGCTCGCCGCCCGACAGCGTCCCGGCCTGCTGCTGCGAACGCTGGGCGAGAATCGGAAAGCGCGCGTACATGGCGTCGCGCCGCGTTTCGACGAGCTGCTTGTCATGCACGATGTAGGCGCCCGCCTTGAGGTTCTCCTCGATGGTGAAGCCGGCGAAGATCTTGCGCCCCTCCGGCACGTGCGCCATGCCTTCGCGCAGGATGTTGCAGGCGCGCCCCGGCAGCGGCCGGCCGTGCAGCAGGATGCTGCCGGAGCGTGGCTTGACGATGCCGGAAAGCGTGTTCAGCAGCGTCGTCTTGCCCGCGCCGTTGGCGCCGATGATGGACACGATGGCGCCCTCGTCCACCTTGAGGTTGACGCCGCGCAGGGCCTGCACCGGCCCGTAGGAAACGTGGAGGTCCCGCACCGTCAGCGTGGTCACGCCGGTTCCTCCTCGCCGATGTAGGCTTCGATCACCTCGCGGTTGCGGCGCACGTCGGCCGGCTCGCCGCTGGCCAGGAGCTTGCCGAAGTTGAGCACGTAGAGCTTGTGGCTCAGGTTCATCACCACCTCCATGCGGTGCTCGATGAATATAACGGTGAACGCGAAGCGTTCGTGCAGGTTCAGCACGAGGTCGATGAACTCGCGCACTTCGCTCGGATTGAGACCGGCCGCCGGCTCGTCGAGCAGGATCACCTTCGGCCGGATGGCCAGCGCGCGGGCGATCTCCAGCTTGCGCTGCAGGCCGTACGGCAGCGACTCGGGCCGCGCGTCCTCCAGGCCGGCGAGGCCGACCAGATCGAGATACTCGCGCGCCGTTGCCGCCGCCTTGCGGTCCGAGGCGCGCTTGCCGGGCGAGGCGAAGATGGCGGAGAAGAAGTTGTAAGGCGCGTACGGGTCGGAGGCGGTCATCACGTTTTCCAGCACGCTCAGGCCCTTGAACAGGCGGATGTTCTGGAAGGTGCGGCCGACGCCCTGGCGCGCGATCTGGTCCTGGCGCAGGCCGGCGAGATTGACGCCGTCGAGCAGCACTTCGCCGCGATCGGGCGTGTAGACGCCGGTCACCAGATTGAAGACCGTCGTCTTGCCGGCGCCGTTGGGGCCGATGATGCCGACGATCTCGCCGGGCTCGGCGGCGAAGGAAAAGTCGTTGACCGCCTGCACGCCGCCGAAGGCCTTGGACAGCCCGGTGACGGTGAGGCGGCCGCGCGTCGATGTATCGCTCATGCCCGGTCTCCCTCGACGCGCGTCGATTTCCTCTTCCACAGGCGGCTGATCTCCCAGTCGCCGAAGACGCCGTTGGGCCGGTAGTTGATGATGATCAGCACGATCACGCAGTAGATGACGATGCGCCACGCCGAGGCGAAGCGCAGCGCCTCGGGCAGGCTGGACAGGACGACCGCCGAGACCATCGCGCCGGTCAGGCTGTTGATGCCGCCGACGAAGACGATGATCAGCCACTCGGCCGACACGGTCCAGTTGAAGAAGCCCGGTTCGAGGTATTGCGAATAGAAGGCGTAGAGCACGCCGGCATAGCCGGTGATGGCGCTGGCGAAGAGGAAGGTCACCAGCTTCAGGCGATGCACGTCGATGCCCATCGAGCGCGCCGCCAGCTCGTCGGTGCGCAGCGCGAGGCACTGCCGCCCGAACTTCGAGTTCTTGTAGCAGGCCACGCAGAACAGGCAGACCAGCACGCTGACCGCCACCAGCGGCAGGTCGACGCGCTTGGGGATGTTCACCAGTCCCTCGGCGCCGCCGGTGAGCTGCGCCGAGTTGTTGAGCACCGAGATGATCGCCTCGCCGAAGCCGAAGGTGACCAGCGAGATATAGTCGCGGCGCAGGCGCACCGTCGGCACGCCGACCAGCAACCCGGCCGCCATCGCCGCCAGCGCGCCGGCCAGCGCCGCGACCGGGAACGGCAGCTTGAAGGTCAGCGCGAGCATCGCCGAGACGTAGCCGCCGACGGCCATGAACGCCGCCTGGCCGAAGGAGAACTGGCCGGTCAGCCCGGTCACCATGTAGGTGCCCATGACCCCGATCATGGTGATGCCGGTCAGGGTCAGGATCGAGTAGATGTAGTCCATGGAGCGGTTCCGCCTTCCCCGGTTAAGCCTTTTCCTGCACGATCACGCCGGAGATGCCGCGCGGCCGCAGCAGCAGGAACACCAGCATGACCACGAAGACGCAGGCCGGCGTCCACCCCGACCCGACCAGCCCGATCAGCGCCACCTCGACGATGCCCAGCAGGAAGGCGCCGGCCACCGCGCCGGTGATGCTGCCCAGCCCGCCGATCACCGAGGCGATGAAGCCCTTGACCACGAGCTGGCCGAGCTGCGGATAGAGCGAATAGTTCATGCCCAGGAACACGCCGCTGATGCCGCCGAGCGCGCCGGACATGGCGAAAGTGGCCAGCACCACGCGGTCCGGGTCGATGCCCATCAGGCTGGCCGTGTTCACGTCGAACGACACCGTGCGCACGGCCAGCCCGAGCTTGCTGCGGTAGAGCACCAGCAGCAACAGCCCGAGCGCCGAGCACGAGAAGAACAGCGTCACGAAATCGACCACGGAGAACGACAGGCCGGCCACGTCGATGTTGGCGGTGTTGAAGAACACCGGGTACGAGTAGAAGTTGCTGGAGGCGAAGATGGTGATCACGTTCTCCAGCAGGATGCCGAGCGTGATCGACGAGATGAAGTAGTAGATCACCGGCGCCTGGTTCCGGCGCAGCCGGCGGAAGCCGACGCGCTCGATGCCCACCGCCGTCAGCGCGCCGACGATCGCGGCGGTGAACACGATGGCCAGGAACATCGACGGCCCGCTGATGTGTCCGTCGAACAGCAGGATGAAGGCGAGATACCCCGCGTAGGCGGTGAAGGACATCACGCCGCCGTGGGAAAAGTTGGAGAACTTGAGGATGTTGAAGACCAGGGCGAAGCCGACCGCGATCAGCGAATACACCGCGCCCAGCGACAATCCGAAAAAAATGTTCTGCAGCATGGCGTGCCCCAGTTGGTCATGAAATGGGCGCGGTGTCCAACCCCTGCCGCGCCCATTCTTTCCGGAAGACTTCGGCTCTCTTACTTGTGCGATTCCGGCACGTAGCGGCCAATCTCCTTGTACTTGCCGTTCTCGATCTTGTACATGACCATCGACAGGCCGACCGGCTGGTGCGTCTTCGGCGACAGGGTGATGACGCCGGTCGTGCCCTGCACGTCCTTGACCTTCGCCAGCCCGGCGATGATCTGCGGCCCGGTCGCGCCGCCGCCGAGTTCGATCGCCTTGAGGATCGTGGTGACCTTGTCGTAGCCGAGATAGGCCTTGTTGATCGGGTCCTCGTTGAACTTGGCGCGGTAGGCGTTGCGCACCTCGGTCAACTGCGGCTCGCTGTCCGAGAAGTTGTTGGCGAAGTAGATGTTGTTCGCCGCGTCGGGGTCGCCGACCAGCGAGGCGAACGGCGGCGCCGCGTCGAGGCCGCTGACCATCGGCAGTCCGAGGCCGATCTGCTTGGCCTGCTTGACGGTGATCACCAGGTCTTGCGTGTAGTTCGGCACGTACAGCACGTCGGCGCCGGCGGCCTTGATCTTGTTGAGCTGGGCGCGATAGTCCTTGTCGCTCTTGGTGTAGGTTTCCTCGGCGACGATCGTGCCGCCCTTCTTCTCGATGTAGGCCTTGAACGGCTTCAACATCGACACGGCGAAGGCGTTCGACTGATCGTAGAGCACCGCGAACTTCTTGAAGCCCAGCTTCTCGTTGGCGTAGCTGGCGATGATTTCCGCGTACTGCACGCTGGTCGGCTGGATCAGGAACATCGACGGCTGCGGCTCGCCGTTCTCCTGCACCGTCACGCGCGGATCGATGAAGCTGCCGACGACGGACACCTTCTTCTCGTTGGCGATCGGCGCGATGGCGAGGCCGATGTTCGACACGGGCGGCCCGAGCACCGATACCGCCTTCTCATGGTCGACCAGGCGCGTGAAGGCCTTGATCGCCTCCTGCACGTTGCCCTTGGTGTCGACCGTCACCAGCCTGATCTTGTCGCCCTTGAAGCCGCCGGCGGCGTTGATCCGCTCGACCGCCAGCTCGGCGCCGCGCGTCACCGCGTTGCCCAGCACCGACGTCGGCCCGCTCAGGTCCTGCAGGTTGCCCAGGACGATTTCGCCCGCCGAGGCCAGGCCCGACCAGGCCAGGGACAGGGCGAAGCACGAAGCAATGAGTTTTCCCCGAATCCGCATGACTACCCTCCGATAACGCTCTGAAACGTTGTGCAGCTTCCGGATGCGGGTCTGGCCGGCCATCGGACCGGCCGGCCGCGGCGGAAAAGCGCTCACGGCGACCTTCGGCATCCCCCAAGATTTTTTACGCCCGCGTCGTTCTGATCCTCTTTCCGGACGGCGGAAACCCCGGCGCGCCCGGTGTTTCCCGGGCTTGTCCGGCAAGCTGTTCGCCGACCGATGGCGCCGATTCTAATTAACTGCTCGGTAACAGGCAATAGCATATCGCGGCTTTTTTCGACTTCGCTGGACGCGCGCAAACGGAATCGCCACACTCCCGGAAAAGAGCGGAAAATCTTGCGGACAGGCCGGAAACAAGCGGGTTTTCACCGATTCCCTCTGCGGCTTTCCGGGCCTGCCGGCGCGTGCGTCCCGGCGTTCGCCCAGGCATAGGAAAACACATTGACACGCAAAAACGATTTCGATAGATTTAAAAATAATTAACTGTTCGGTAACAAAATGGCGTAGGCATGAACGGCGCCGCTTCTCCCATCGCCGAGCAGGAGGAGGCGGCTTCAACCCGAAGAAGCGTGACGATCCGCCGGGCGCCGACGGCGCTCCGGCGCCGCCACGCACGGCCGGCAAACCGAAGGATCTTTTCCAGGAAAGGACACTGCAATGGCGCAACACCGAATCGGCCTCATCATGAACGGCGTCACCGGGCGGATGGGCATGAACCAGCACCTGATCCGCTCGATCGTCGAAATCCGCAAGCAGGGCGGCGTGGCGCTGGGCAACGGCGACCGCCTGCTGCCCGATCCGATCCTGGTCGGCCGCAACGCCGAGAAGATCCGCGCGCTCACCGCCCAGTACGGCATCGAACGCTGCACCACCGACCTCGATGCCGCGTTGAGGAACCCGGACGACACGGTCTTCTTCGACGCCGCCACCACGCAGGCCCGCCCGGCGCTGCTCAAGCGCGCCATCGCCGCCGGCAAGCACGTCTATTGCGAAAAGCCGGTCGCCACCAACCTCGCCGAGGCCATGGACCTCTACCGCACGGCCAAGGCCGCCGGGATCAAGCATGGCGTGGTGCAGGACAAGCTCTGGCTGCCCGGCCTGCGCAAGCTGCAGATGCTCAACCAGGCCGGCTTCTTCGGCCGCATGCTCTCGGTGCGCGGCGAGTTCGGCTACTGGGTGTTCGAGGGCGACCTGCAGCCGATCCAGCGCCCGTCCTGGAACTACCGGCAGGAGGACGGCGGCGGCATCATCCTCGACATGCTGTGCCACTGGCGCTACGTGGTCGACAACGTCTTCGGCCCGATCAAGAGCGTCTCCTGCCTGGGCGCGACGCACATTCCGCAGCGCTGGGACGAGCAGGGCCAGCCCTACGCCGCCACCGCCGACGACGCGGCCTACGCCACCTTCGAGCTGGAGAACGGCGTCATCGTGCAGATCAACAGTTCGTGGTGCGTGCGCGTCAAGCGCGACGATCTGGTCACCTTCCAGGTCGACGGCACGCACGGCTCGGCGGTCGCCGGGCTGACCGACTGCTGGACGCAGGCCCGCGTCAACACGCCGCGCCCGGTGTGGAACCCGGACGTGCGGCAGACGCACGACTTCAACGACGACTGGGTGCCGGTGCCGGACACCACGACCTACGACAACGCCTTCAAGATCCAGTGGGAGCTGTTCCTCAGGCACGTCTGGGGCGAAGGCGAGTTCCGCTGGAACCTGCTCGAAGGCGCCAAGGGCGTGCAGCTCGTCGAGCTCGGCCTGCAAAGCTGGGCCGAGCGGCGCTGGCTCGACGTGCCGCCGCTCGCCGCCTGAGGATGAGGACTTGGCCGCCATGAACGCTCCCCGCATCGCCCCGCCGCCGGAAAAGCTCTCGCTCAACACCGCCACCGTCAAGGCGCAATGGCGGCTCGACGAGATCATCGAAGGCTGCGCCCGGCACGGCATCCGCGGCATCTCGCCGTGGCGCGACCAGGTCGCCGCCATCGGCCTCGCGCGCGCCGCGCAACTGATCCGCGCGCACGGGCTGACCGTCACCGGCTACTGCCGGGGCGGCATGTTCCCCGCCGCCGACGCGGCTGGCCGGCAGGCGGCGCGCGACGACAACCGGCGCGCGGTCGACGAGGCGCTGGAGATCGGCGCGCCCTGCCTGGTGCTCGTCGTCGGCGGCCTGCCGCCGGGCTCGAAGGACATCGCCGGCGCCCGCCGGCAGGTGCGCGACGGCATCGCCGCGCTGCTCGACTACGCGCAGCCGCTGGGCATGCCGCTGGCCATCGAGCCGCTGCACCCGATGTACGCCGCCGACCGCGCCTGCGTAAACACGCTGGCGCAGGCCAACGACCTGTGCGACGAACTCGGCGACGACGGCCTCGGTATCGCGCTCGACCTCTACCACGTGTGGTGGGACCCGGAGCTGTTCGGGCAGATCAAGCGCGCCGGCAGGAAACGCCTGCTGGCCTTCCACATCTGCGACTGGCTGGTGCCGACCGCCGACCTACTGCTCGATCGCGGCATGATGGGCGACGGCGTGATCGACATCGCCGGCGTGCGCCAGGCCGTCGAGACGGAAGGCTACGCCGGCTTCCACGAGGTCGAGATCTTCTCGGCCGGCAACTGGTGGAAGCGCCCGCCCGACGAAGTATTGGCAACCTGCAAGCAGCGCCATGCGGCGTGCTGCTGAATCGGCGCAAAATACAAGAGGAGACCCCATGCCCATGATCGACCAACCCGTCGCCATCGTCACCGGCGCCTCGCGCGGTATCGGCAATGCCATCGCCGCCGCGCTGGCCGCCGACGGCTACGCCGTCGTCGCCGCCGGCTCGTCGGCCCAGGAAGCCGTGGCCGCGAACCTGGAACAGATCGCCCGGCACGCGCGGCCGTGGACCTACCTGCAGGCCGACGTGTCCACGCCAGCCGGCCGCGAGCGCATCGTCGCCGGCGCGCTGGAACGCTTCGGGCGCATCGACGTGCTGGTCAACAACGCCGGCGTGGCGCCCAAGGTGCGCATGGACCTGCTCGACACCACCGAGGAAAGCCTGGACCGCGTGCTCGGCGTCAACCTCAAGTCGGCCTTCTTCCTCTCGCAGGCCGCGGCCAACGCGATGCGTCGCCTGCGTCCGGAGATTCCCGGCTTCTCGCCGAAGATCGTGAACATCTCGTCGATCTCGGCCTACACCTCCTCGACGATGCGCGGCGAATACTGCATCTCCAAGGCGGCGATCAGCATGGTCACGCTGCTCTTCGCCGACCGGCTGGCCGAGGAAGGCATCAACGTCTATGAAATCCGGCCCGGCATCATCGCCACCGACATGACCGCGGTGGTCAAGGACAAGTACGACCGCATGATCGCCGACGGCCTGACCCCGATCAAACGCTGGGGCCAGCCGCAGGACGTGGCCAACGCCGTGCGCGCGGTCTGCTCCGGCCTGCTCGACTTTTCGACCGGTGAAGTGATCAACGTCAACGGCGGTTTCCACATCCGCCGGCTCTGACCCTCGCGAGGCCCGCCATGACCGACAACGCCATTCCCCAGCACATCCTCGACGCGATGACCGACGTCCATCTCCCGCGCGACGTCGCGCAGCCGGCCGTCAGCGAAATCCGCGAGATCGACGGCGTGCGCATCCCGGTCTACCGCGCGCCGGCGGTAGTGCTCGGCAGCGGCGCGGCCGGGCTGCGCGCGGCGGTCGAGCTCAAGCGGCGCGGCGTCGACGTGCTGATCGTCACGCGCAAGATGTTCTGGGGCACCTCGGCCTTTTCCGGCTCGGACAAGCAGACGCTGCACACCGCCTGCACCAAGCATCGCGGCGACGATTTCACCAAGATGGCGCAGGCGCTCGGCGCCGGCGGCGCGATGGACGCCGACGTGGCCTACGTCGAGGCCGTCGGCTCGATCGACGCGCTGGCGGGCCTCAAGTACCTCGGCCTGCCGCTGCCGGAGGACGCCTACGGCGCCGTGCTGCGCTACCAGACCGACCACGACGAGTACGGCCGCGCCACCAGTTGCGGTCCGCGCACCTCGCGCCTGATGGTCAAGGTGCTGGCCGAGGAGGCGATCCGCCTCGGCATCCCCTTCCTCGACCATTCGACCGGCATGGCGCTGCTCAAGAGCGGCGAAGGCGAGGCGGAACAGGCCGCCGGCCTCATCCTGCACACCCGCACGCACCACGAGAATCCCTACGGCCTGTGCGCCGTGCTCAGCCCGAACGTGGTGCTCGCCAGCGGCGGTCCCGGCGAGCTCTACCGCGACAGCGTCTATCCGAAGAACTGCTTCGGCTCGCTCGGCATGGCGCTGGAAGCGGGGCTGGTGCTCACCAATCTGACCGAGCACCAGTTCGGCATCGGCACCCGGCGCAGCGAGTTTCCGTGGAACCTGTCCGGCACCTACGTGCAGGTCATGCCCTACGTCTACTCGACCGACGCCGAGGGGCGCGAATACAACTTCCTCGCCGACTACTACCGGACCACGCAGGAACTGGTGTCCAACGTCTTCCGCAAGGGCTACCAGTGGCCCTTCCACGCCTCGCGCACGCTCGATTTCGGCTCCAGCCTGGTCGATCTGGCGATCTACCGCGAGACGCGCCAGGGCCGCACCGTCTGGCTCGACTTCAACCGCAACCCGCAGCCGGTGCCCGGCGACCTGCCCTTCGACCTCGACCGGCTCGACCCGGACGTGCGCGCCTACCTGGAGAACAACCAGGCCTTGCAGGAAACGCCGATCGACCGCCTGCGCCGCATGAACCCGCTGGCCATCGAGCTGTACCGCCAGTACAAGATGGACATTGCGCGCGAGCCGATCCCGTTCAACGTCAACCACCAGCACATGAACGGCGGCGTCGAGGTCAACACGCACGCGCGCAGCAGCCTCGACGGCTGCTACGCAGTCGGCGAGATCGCCGGCACGCACGGCGTCACGCGCCCCGGCGGCGCGGCGTTGAACGCGGGACAGGTGTTCGGCCGGCGCTGCGCCGCGCACATCCGCGCGCGCCTGCAGCGCCAGCCGGACGCGCGCGCCACGCCGGAAGCGTTGGACGGCGAGCTGCGCCGCGCGCTGGCCTGGTTCGCCCGCAACGTCGGCAACGAGGACGGCCTGTCCCTCGACGACGTGGCGCGGGAAATCCAGGCGCGCATGAGCGACCATGCCGGCTTCATCTGCCACGTGGACGCCGTGCCCGCCGCGCTGGAGGCCGCACGCGAACTCAACCGCCAGATCGCCGAACGCGGCGTGCGGGTAACCGACCACAAGCACCTCTACGAAGGCATCCTGCGCACGCAGACCGCCCTGCTCTCGGAAGCCGTGCTGCATGCGCTGGACCATTACATCCGCGACGGCGGCGGCAGCCGGGGCGCGCGCATGCTCTGCTCGGGCGGCGGCGAACAGGCGCCGTCGTCGCGCCTCGGCACGCTCGACGGTTTCCGCTTCCTGCCCGAGAACCCCGCCCACAAGCAGGAGAAAATCCTGCTGCGCTACCGGCCGGGCGCCGGCATGCAGGTGTTCAAGCGGCCGCTGCGCGGCATCGAGGACACCGGCAGGATCTACTTCGAGAAGAACTGGGGCGCCTACCTGACCGGCACGATCTACCCCGAGGACCGGCAGCCGGCGGCGTGACGGCCGCGCCCGGCGGCGCGGGACGGAAACCGGCAGGCGCCTGCCGCGCTACTCGTCCCCGGCTTCGGCACCGGAAACATGGAGCGTCACGCCGGCCTTGTCGAGGACTTCCTGGATGCTCTCGGGCGGCTGTCGGTCGGTGAACAGCGCGTCGATCTCGGACAGGTGCCCGAGGCGGACCATCGGATTGCAGCCGAACTTGGTGTGGTCGGCGACCAGCAGCACGTGCCGGGCGTTCTCGATGATCGCCTGCGCCACGCGCACTTCCCGGTAGTCGAAGTCGAGCAGCGTGCCGTCCTCGTCGATCCCCGAGATGCCGATCACGCCGTAGTCGACCTTGAACTGCCGGACGAAGTCGATCGTCGATTCGCCGATCACGCCCCGGTCGCCGCGCACCACGCCGCCGGCGACGATCACCTCGAACTCCGGATTGCCGCACAGCAGCGCCGCCACGTTCAGGTTGTTGGTGATGACGCGCAGCTTCTTGTGGCTGCGCAGGGCCTTGGCGACTTCCTCGGTGGTCGTGCCAATGTTGATGAACAGCGAGGCGTTGTCCGGGATGAAATCCGCCGCCATCTGCGCGATGCGGATCTTCGCCTCGTGGTTGAGCACCTGCCGCGTCGAGTAGTCCACGTTCTCCGTGCTCGACGCCAGCCCCGCCCCGCCGTGGTAGCGCCGCAGCAGGCCCTTCTCGCACAGCTCGTTGATGTCGCGCCGGACGGTCTGCACGGTCACCTTCAGCAGCCGGCTCAGTTCCTCGGTCGCCAGGAAGCCGTTGTGCTTGGCCATTTCGAGAATTTCGAGATGGCGTGGATTGAGATTCGCCTGCGAAATCCGGCCCTTCATTCGAGCTTCACCTCCCATGCCCCGGTTTGCCGCGCATTCTAGCGCAGTCGGGCGAGCGCGATCGAAAATCCTGAGGCGCGGCCGGCCGCTTCTTGACAAAGCGGGCCACAGGCAATAATGTTCTTTTTAGAACATTTCGAAAATAAACGAACTTTCCGATGCGCCAAATGGAATTTCTGGCCCGCCTCTCACCTCATCCCCTGCCAACCACCGCATGAAACTTCGCGACAGTCACATCGAACAACTCGGCCAGGGCGTTTACGACGCGCTGGTCATCGGCGGCGGCATCAACGGCGCCGTCGCCGCCGCGGCGCTCGCCGGCCGGGGCGCGCGCGTCGCCCTGATCGACCGGGGCGACTTCGCCGGCTTCACCAGCCAGCAGTCGAGCAACCTCGCCTGGGGCGGCATCAAGTACCTCGAAAGCAACGACTTCGGCCTGGTCTGGGGCCTGTGCAAGAGCCGCAACCATCTGATCGACAGCTTCCCGTCCAGCGTCCGGGAAATCCGCTTCTACTCGACGATCGAGCAGGGCTTCCGCCACCATCCGCGCTTCGTCTGGCTGGGCACCTGGCTGTACTGGCTGTTCGGGCGGGGCCACACGCGCACCCCGCGCTGGCTGTCGCGCGGCACGGTCAACCGCGAGGAGCCGGTCATCCGCACGGACGGCTACTACGGCGGCTTCGAGTACTCCGACGCCTACCTGTACGACAACGACGCGCGCTTCGTCTTCCAGTTCATCCGCGCGGCGATGGACCACGGCGGCGTCGCGGCCAACTACGTCGAATCGCTCGGCGCCCGGCGCGCGGACGGCGTCTGGATCACCCGCGCGCGCGACGGCATGAGCGGACGCGAATTCGAGATCCGCGCCAGGGTGCTGATCAACGCGGCGGGGCCGTTCGTGGACGAGCACAACCGCAAAACCGGCGAGACGACCGAGCACCGGCACGTCTTCTCCAAGGGCATCCACCTGATCGTGCCGCAGGTCACCCCGAGCCAGCGCGTGCTCACGTTCTTCGCCGACGACGGCCGGCTGTTCTTCGTCATCCCGATGGGCCGGCGGACCTGCGTGGGGACCACTGACACCCGTTCCGAATCGCCGTTCAGCGAGGTGACCGAGGACGACCGCCGCTTTGTGCTGGACAACATCAACAAGCGCCTGCAACTGGACAAGCCGCTGACGCGCGCAGACGTCATCGCCGAGCGCTGCGGCGTGCGGCCGCTGGTGGTCAGCGCGGCCAACGGCAACGGCGGTGAGCGCGACTGGCTGCAGATGTCGCGCAAGCACGCCGTCAACGTCAGCCGCGAGACGGCGCACATCAGCATTTTCGGCGGCAAGCTGACCGACTGCGTCAACGTCGGCAACGAAGTCGCAGGCTACGTGGCGGCGATGGGCGTCGCGCTGCCGCACCCGGAGCGCAAGTGGTACGGCGAACCGGATGCCTCGGTGCGCGACGAATTCCTGCGGCGCGCCGGGCAATTGAAGCTCGACGGCCTGCCCACGCCCGACTTCGGCGAGCCGGTCGGCCAGACGCTGTGGCGGCGCTACGGCCGGGAGGCCTTCGCGCTGCTCGACGCGATCGAGGCCGACCCGCGCCAGGCGGAGGTGCTGATCGAGGGAACCGACTACCTCCGCGGCGAATTCGCCCTGATCCGCGACCGGGAAATGGTCGCCACGCTGGAGGACTTCCTGCGCCGGCGCTCGAAGCTGGCCCTGGTCATGCGGCGGGAGGAGATCCGCCGGGCCGCAGGATTGATGGAGGCGTGCGCGATCCTCTTCGGTGAAGAGGCGCAGGCCAGGGTGGACGAGTACTTCGGCGCGCGGCAAGCCGCCACGCCGGCAACGGCACCGCACGCCGCCGGCGCATAGGCCGGCGGACGCCCTGCTCGCCCTCGGCGCCGCTGCCTCCGGGGCATGCCGTTATTCCCGCGTGGTGTAAGATGACGCCCGGCAAGGGCGCCTTGCCCGCCGCCCATTGCGCTTTTCCATCGGTATCGCGGTGGGAGCCACATGAGCGGAATCGCCATCCATCGGACCGGCTCCGATTCGATCAACTGGCCCGTTTTTCCTACCCCATGACTGCTAATCGATCCGAGCGAACGGCTCCAAAAGTCTACCTGATCGACGACGATCCCGTGGCGACGATGCTGCTCGTCGATCTCGTCGAATCGGTGAATCTGCCCCACGTCGTCTTCGCCAGCGCCGTCACGTTTCTCGACCAGGACCTCGACGGCCTGCAGGGATGCATCGTCAGCGATCTGCGCATGCCCGGCATGAGCGGGCTGGATCTGCAGGAGCAGCTGCAGCGGCGCGGCGTCAACCTGCCGATCATTTTCATTTCGGCGTTCGCCGAGGTGCAGTCGGTGGTGCGCGCCATGCGCGGCGGCGCGCTGGATTTCTTCCAGAAGCCCTTTTCCTCGCAGGAACTGGTGGACCGCATCCAGGACGGGCTGCGCATCGACCGGCAGCGCGCGGAGCTGCTGCGCCGGAACCGCGAGATAGGCGAGCGCATCGCCCAGTTGACGCCGCGCGAGAAGGACGTCCTGCAAGGCATCTTCGAAGGCAAGATCACCAAGGTGATCGCCGACGAGCTGGGGATCGGCGTCCGGACCACCGAGACCTACCGCCAGCTGATCATGCAGAAGCTGGAAGCCGGGTCGGTGGCCGAACTGGTGCGCACGGTCATCGACGTGATGCCGGTCGCCCAATCGCGTCCGCCGCGCCGGAAGCGCCCGGCGCGGTGACGGTGCGGGCGCGCGCCCGGCCCCGCTGCCGTCAGGCCTGGCGCTCGACGCGGATTTTCTCCAGCTCGTCCAGGGCGCGCGGATAGTCGAACGTCCGGATGGCCGCCAGCAGCGGTGCGCTGCGTTCGCCCAGCACGGCCTGCAGCACCGGTTTTTCCTGCTCGGCGAATTCGCTGGCGTCGATGAAGCCGTGGCGCAGCAGGTCGTCCAGCTGCGCCAGCACCTGTTTCAGGCGATGTTCGCCGGCCGCCGGCGCCGGGCGTCCCGCTTCCGCGTCCTCGCCGGCCACCGCCTGTTCCAGTCCCTCGATCAGCGCGCGCAGCGCCGGCGCCAGGGCGGCGAACTGCCGGTCGATCCGCGCCGCCCCGGCGCCGGTGCGGACCGCGTCGATCAATGCGGCCGCCAGGCGGGCCACGTCGGTGGCGCCGATCAGGCCGGCGGAACCTTTCAGCGAGTGCGCCAGCTGTTCCGCCCGCGCCGTGTCGCCGGCGTCAACGCACTGGCGGAGGGCTTCGAGGTCGCCGCCATGCCGGGTGAGAAAGAGCGCGAGGACTTGGCGAAACTTCGCTGCGTTGCCGCGCACGCGCGCCAGCCCGCTCTCGCCGGCGAAACCGGGAATCGCGGCCAGCCGCCGCAGCAGGCCCGCGCCCGCCGGCGGCGCCGAGGCGGCCGGTTCGCCCGCGCCGCCGGACGATTCGCCGCGCGCCTTGCGCGGCAGCCACTTGAGCAGGGCGGCGTAGAGCCTTTCGGGATCGATCGGCTTGGCGATGAAGTCGTTCATGCCGGCTTCCAGGCAGCCGCGGCGGTTTTCCTCGTAGGCGCTGGCGGTCATGGCCAGGATCGGGGTGTCCTGCCGGCCGGGCAGTCCGCGGATCGCGCCGGTGGCCTGGAAGCCGTTCATCACCGGCATCTGGACGTCCATCAGGATCAGGTCGTAGAGGGTGGCGCAGGCCTGGTCGAACGCCTCCTGGCCGTTGCGCGCCGAATCGACGCGCAGGCCCACGTCGTGCAGCAGCAGCTGGGTCACCTCCAGATTGACGTCAACGTCGTCGACCAGCAGGATGCGGGCGCCGGCGAAGGAGCGGCGCAGCTCGTTGCCGAGATTGTCGGTGGGGGTCTCGACCGAGCTGGGCATGATGCCGCGCCCCGGCTTGACGCGGGCGCTGAACCAGAAGGTACTGCCCCGGCCGAATTCGCTGTCCACGCCGGCCTCGCCGCCCATCAGCCGGGCCAGGCGCTGGGTGATGGCCAGGCCCAGGCCGGTGCCGCCGTACTTGCGGGTGATCGAGGTGTCCACCTGCTCGAAGGCGGTGAACAGCCCGGCGAGCTTCTCCGCCGGGATGCCGATGCCGGTGTCCCGCACCTCGAAGCGCAGCAGCAGTCCGCGCGCGTCCCGGGCGAGCACGCGGCCGCGGATGTCGATCTGCCCGCGCTCGGTGAACTTGACGGCGTTCGACACGTAATTGAGCAGCGCCTGGCACAGACGGGTCGGGTCGCCGTGCAGCCAGTGCGGCACGTCGTCGAGGTGCGCCACGATGGGCAGATGCTTTTCGCGCGCCTGGCCGAGCAGGATCGAGCGCACGTTCTCGACGATCGTCGTCAGGTCGAAGTCGGTTTCTTCGAGTTCCATCTTGCCCGACTCGATCTTGGTCAGGTCGAGGATGTTGTTGATCAGGGCCATCAGATGGTGCGCGGCGACGTCGATCTTGTCCAGCCGCTCCAGCTGGCGCGGCGTCGGATCGCTGCAGCGCATCAGGTGCGTGAGCCCGACGATGGCGTTCATCGGCGTGCGGATCTCGTGGCTGATGTTGGCCAGGAAGGAACTCTTGGCCACGTTCGCCGCCTCGGCCTGGACCCTGGCCTCGGCCAGCTGGGCCGTGCGCTGCTCGACCTCCTCCTCCAGGCGGTAGCGGTAGCGGTCGAGCTCCTTGCCGAGTCGCTTCTTCTCGGTGATGTCCTCCTTGACCGCCACGTAATGCGTGATGCTGCCGTCCGGATGGCGGATCGGCGCGATGATGGCGAATTCGATGAACAGCGAGCCGTCCTTCTTGCGGTTGAAGAATTCGCCTTTCCACGCCTCGCCGCGCGTCAGGGCCTGCCACATGCGCACGTAGGTCTGCGGCGGCGTCTTGCCGGAATTGAGCAGGCGCGGATTGTGGCCGATCACCTCCTCCGCCCGGTAGCCGGTGTGCGCGACGAAAGCTTCGTTGACGTACTCGATGCGGGCGTTGGTGTCGGTGATGACGATGGCTTCCGGACTCTGGGCCACGGCCTCCGACAGCACGCGCAGGCGCTGCTCGGTCCTCTTGCGCTGGGTGACGTCGCGGATGAAGGCGGTGAAGAAGGTGCCGTCGCGGACCTCCCAGCGGGTCAGCGACAGTTCCACGTCGAATTCGCGGCCGTCCTTGTGCAGCGTCGTCAGCTCGATGGCGCGGCCGATGACGAACGGGGCGCCGCCGGCCAGCACGCGCCGCATGTACCCGGCGTGCCGGCGGCGGTAGCGGTGCGGCACGAGGATTTCGAGCGGCCGGCCGACGGCCTCGGCGGCGGCATGGCCGAAGATCTTTTCCGCGCTCGGATTCCAGGCGACGATGACGCCCCGGCTGTCGGTGGTAACGATCGCGTCGTTGGAAGCCCGCGCGACGGCTTCGTAATGCTCGATGCTGGCGCGCAGGTCGCGCTCGGCCCGCTTCCACTGCGTGATGTCGGTCAGCGCCAGCAGGATGGCGGGCGTGCCGCCGCCGGCCTGCCGGACGCTCTCGGCGTTGACGCAGACCGGCGACCCGTCGGCCGCCAGCAGCGCCAGCTCCGCCGCCTGCCGTTCCGCGCCGGCGAGCGTGCGGGCGAGGAATTCCGCCCAGCGCGCGGCGTCTTCCGGGGCGACGCGGCCGGCGAAATCCTCGCCCACCAGCCGCCCGGCCGGCAGGCCGAGCAGCGCCGCGCCTTTCCGGTTGATCCGGCGGATGATGCCCTGCGGCGAGAGCGTCAGGTAGGCGACCGGGGCGAACTCGTAGAGATCGGCGTACTGGCTGCAGGATTCCCCGAATCCCTTTCCGGTCCCGCGCGGCCGGTCGTCCCCGCGCATGGCGCGAATCGTGCGCACAGTCCAGTTCAAAAGGGCTGCGAACATGGTGCCTGATTCCCGATGGAGACGGCCGGCCCGGGGCGGATTGCCGCGCCGGGCTCAGTCCTCGATTCCATAATAGAGGGCGATCGACTCGAATTCGCTGAAATGCGCCATGAATACGTCGGTGATTTCCGGATCGAACTGCTTGCCGCGTTCGGCGGCGATGATCCGGCGCACTTCGGAAAACGGGACGGGCTCCTTGTAAACCCGTTTCGAGATCAGCGCGTCGAAGACGTCGGCCAGCGCCATCAGCCGCGCCGGCAGCGGGATCGCCTCGCCGGCCAGACCGTCGGGGTAGCCGGTGCCGTCCCAGTGCTCGTGGTGCCAGCGCACGATTTCCTTGGCCAGGGTCAGGAAGCCGACGGAGGTCTCGATGTCCCGTTCGGCATGTTCGATGGCCTCGCTGCCCAGGACGGTGTGGGTCTTCATGGTGTCCCGCTCCTCCGGCGTCAGTTTTCCTGGCTTGAGCAGGATGCGGTCGGGGATGCCGACCTTGCCGATGTCGTGCAGCGTCGCGGAGTAGGCCAGCGTCTCGATGTACTTGGCGGTGAGCGTGGCGGCGAAGCGGGGATGATGCGCGAGGTGCATGGCCAGCGCCCGCACGTAGCCCTGGGTGCGCTGGATGTGGTTGCCGGTTTCGTTGTCGCGCGTCTCGGCCAGGTGCGCCAGCACGCGGATGCTGACCGCCTGGATCAGCTCGTTCTCGCGCAGGTGGCGGGCCACTTCGGCGGCCAGCGCCAGGTTGCGGTCCCGCAGGCCGTGCCGGGCCTGCCGCGCCAGCAGCTGGCTGCGCACCCGCGCCAGCACGATCGACGGCTTGAACGGCTTGACGATGTAGTCGGCGATGCCGGCGTCGAAGGCGCGCTCCTCGTCCTCGACGGTGTCGCGCACGGTCAGGAAGATCACCGGGATGTCCTGCGTCGCGGGGTTGGCGCGCAGGCAGTGCAGGACCTCGTGGCCGTTCATCGCCGGCATCACGATGTCGAGCAGGATCAGCGCGGGCTGCGGGTGCCGCGCCGCCAGCTGCAGCGCACCGACGCCGGAATTGGCCACCTTCACCCGGTAGCCGGCGCCGCGCAGCAGCGCGCCGAGCGCGCTCAGGTTGTCCGGCGCATCGTCGACGATCAGGATGACTTCGCCGGGCGCGGCGGCGGCCGTCGACGCCTCCCGGGGCAGGTCTTGCCGGGCAAGCGCTGCCGCAGAGATGTTCCCCATCAGTTTCTCCAACCTCCCTGAACCGGGACGCCCGGACGGGACGATCCCGCCCGCCGCGCTGCCCTGACCCTGTCTGGAATGTGCCGCCCCGCCGCGCGGCGTCGGCTGCCTACTGCTCGGCGCCCGCGGCGGCCGGCGTATCGACGCCGGTCAATTGGGCGATTTCTTCGACCGACAGCACCTTGTCGATGTTCAGGAGGATCACGAACCTGCCGTTGACCTTGCCCATGCCGGAGATGAAATCGGCGCGGATTTTGGCACCGAACGACGGCGGCGGCTCGATCTCGCCGCCGGGGATGTCGAGCACCTCGGATACCGCGTTGACCATGATCCCCACGTCGTGGCGGGCCTCTCCGTCGGCCACCTCGACGATCACGATGCAGGTCCGCCGGCAGACTTCCGTGGTCCTGCCGCCGAAGCGCGCCGACAGGTTGACGACGGGAACCACGCTGCCGCGCAGGTTGATCACCCCGCGGATGAACTCCGGCATCATCGGTATCCCGGTCAGGTGGCCGTATTCGATGATCTCCTTGACGTTGAGGATGCCCACGGCGAACATCTCGCCGCCGAGCGAGAAGGTCAGGTACTGCGACGGCGCTTCGCCGGCCTCGGCGGCGGCGTCGCGTGCTGCTGCGGCTTGTCCCATGATGGCTCCCTAGTAGCGCTCGAAGTCGCCTTCGTTGATCTGCACGGCGGCCAGCCGCGGCGCGGCGCCGGAGCGGACGGCCGGCCTGCCGGCGCGGGCCGGCGGCGCGAAACCGCGCGCCGTCTGGCGCTGCCCCTCGTCGAGGCGGAAGAAGGTCATCGTCTGCTGCAGCTGTTCGGCCTGCGAGCCGAGCTCCTCGGCGGTGGCGGCGAGCTCTTCCGAAGCGGATGCGTTCTGCTGCGTGGCCTGATTGAGCTGCCCCATGGCGCCGTTGATCTGGGCGACGCCGGACGACTGTTCCTGGCTCGCCGAGGCGATCTCCTGCACCAGGTCGGAGGTCTTGCGGATCGACGGCACGATCTCGGTGAGCAGCGTGCCGGCGCGCTCGGCCTGCTTGACCGACGAACCGGCCAGGTTGCCGATCTCCTGCGCGGCGACCTGCGAGCGCTCGGCCAGCTTGCGGACCTCGGCGGCGACCACCGCGAAGCCCTTGCCGTGATCGCCGGCGCGCGCCGCCTCGATGGCCGCGTTCAACGCCAGCAGATTGGTCTGGTAGGCGATGTCGTCGATGATGCCGATCTTGCCGGCGATGCTCTTCATGTCCTCGACCGTGCGCGACACCGCCTCGCCGCCCTCGGCCGCCTCGCGCGCGGCCTTCGAGGCCATGCCGTCGGTGACCTTGGCGTTGTCCGTGTTCTGCGAGATCGAGGCGGTCATCTGCTCCATCGACGAGGTGGTCTCCTCGACCGAGGCCGCCTGCTCGGACGACGACTGCGACAGCGACTGGGCGGTGGCCGACACCTGGCCCGCCGCGTTGCTCAGGTTGTCGGCGGCGTTGCGCACCTCGCCGATGATCTGGGTGAGCTTGTCGACCATCGCCTTGATCGCCGACAGCATGCTGCCGCTGTCGTTGGCCTTGACGTCGATCCTCACCGCCAGATCGCCGTCGGCCACCTGCCGGACGATTCCGGTGACGTAGGCCGGTTCCCCGCCGAGCTGCTTCTCGACGCGCCGCGTCATCAGGAAGCCGATGGCGATGCCGAGCAGCAGGCTGCCCAGCGACAGGGCGATCATCAGCGTGCGGCTGCCGTAATAGATTTCCGTGCTCTCTTCCGCCACCTTCTTGGCCAGATCCTCCTTGGCCTTGCTCAGATCGGTGAACAGGTCGTCGGCGACGTTGCCCGAGGCGACCATGTCGGTATTGAGGCGCGACATTTCCTCGGTGCGCTTGGAGAAGTCGAGATTCTCGGCCAGCGCGATCATCCGTTCGATGTTCTGGACATAGACCGGGAACGCCTCGTCGATCTTCTTGAGCCCGGCCTTGCCCCCCTCGGTGATGAACATCGGCCGGGCCTTGTTGACGTAGTCCCTGACCGCCCGGGTGTGCTCGGCGAACGCCCGGGCCGCTTTGCCGCGCTCGTCCGCCGTGGTGGCGAGCAGCACGTTGCGCCAGTCGCGCCCCATGTAGACCAGGTTGATGTTGGCCTCCTTGGCGTAGGAGACGGCCAGCAGTTCGCGGTCGTACATGCGGTCGAGCATTTCGTTGATGGTGCCCATGTTGCGGATGCCGACGCCGCCGACGATCAGCGACAGCAGGGCGACGACGATGAAACCGCCGAGCAGCGCGGTACGAAGCTTCAGGTCTTTGAACATGATTTCCTCCGGGGTGAATGGGTGACGGCTTGGCTCGGCGCTCAATGGGTGTCGGCCGGCGACAGGCGCCGTTCCTCGGCCTCGCCGGCCGCCCGCGCCAGCGCCGCGACGTCGAGGATCAGCGCCACGTCGCCGCTGCCGAGGATGGTCGAGCCGCCGATGCCGCGCAGGTTGGCGAACAGCCGGCCGAGCGGCTTGATGACGGTCTGGAACTCGCCCATCAGCTGGTCGACGACGATGCCGGCGCGCAGGCCGCCGGACTGCACGACGACGATGCTCTCGCGCGGCGGCGCCTGGCCGTCGATCTCGAACAGCTGGCGCAGGCGGATGAAGGGCAGCGCCTCGCCGCGCAGGTTGAGGAAATCGCGGTCGCCGGCGAGGTTCCTGCATTCGATGCACTCGACCACCGCATCGAGCGGGATGACATACGACGCTTTTTCGACGCCGACCAGGAAGCCGTCGATGATCGCCAGCGTCAGCGGCAGACGGATGGTGAAGGTCGAGCCGCGCCCGGCCGCCGAGGCGACCTCGACGGTGCCGCGCAGCGCGGCGATGTTGCGCCGCACGACGTCCATGCCGACGCCGCGCCCCGAGAGCGTGGAGACGGCGTCGACGGTCGAGAAGCCGGGTTCGAAGATCAGGTTGACGAGTTCGTTGTCGGTCGGGTTGCCTTCCGGCGGGATCAGCCCGCGCTCGACGGCCTTGGCGCGGATCTTCTCGCGGTCGAGTCCGCCGCCGTCGTCCGAGACCTCGATGACGATGCTGCCGGAATCGTGGTAGGCGTTGAGCGCGACGCGCCCGCAGGCCGGCTTGCCGCGCGCCAGGCGCACGGCGGCGGGCTCGATGCCGTGGTCGAGCGCGTTGCGCACCAGGTGCATCAGCGGGTCGCCGATCTTTTCGACGACGGTCTTGTCCAGCTCGGTTTCGGCGCCGCTGATCGCCAGCTCGATCTCCTTGCCGAGCTCCTTCGACACGTCGCGCACCACGCGGTTGAAGCGCGTGAAGGTGTCGCCGATCTGCACCATGCGCAGCTGCAGCGCCGAATCGCGGATGCTCTCGACCAGCCGGGACAGCACCGAGGTGGCTTCGAGCAGCCCGCTCTGGCGGCTCTTCAGGGCCAGCAGGTTGGCCGCGGCGCCGGCGATGACCAGTTCGCCGATCAGGTCGATGAGCTGGTCGAGCTTGTCGGCATGCACGCGCACCAGCTGCGATTCGCGCGCCTTCTTCTCGACGACCTGGCCTTGCCGGGTGACGGCGGCGTCGACGACCTCCTTGTGCACCACCTTGCTGTCCACCAGGATTTCGCCCAGCGGCGCCGGCCGGTCGGCCGCGTCCGCGCCGGCGTCCTGCGCGCGCAGCCCCGCGTCAACTTCGGCCTGGGTCAGCGCGCCGCAGCGTACCAGCATCTCGCCGAGGCGCAGGGTGTCCTCCGGCAACTCGGTGATCAGCCGGATGTAGTCGGCGATGTTGCTGCGCGGGGGGAGGATGCGCAGCTCGCATTCCTCGCGCACGAAGTCGAAGACGCGCTCGATCTCGGCCTTCGACGCGCGCGTCTGCAGGCGGAGCTCGAAGCCCAGGTAGCACGATTCGGCGTCCATTTCCGCGGCGGCGGGAAGGGCGTCGGCGATGGTTTCGAGGCCGATGATCTCGCCGAGGCCGGCGAGGTAGCGGATGAACGACAGCGGGTCGGTGCCGCCGCGCAGCACGTCCCGGCCGAAGCGCACCGAAATGTGCCAGCTGTCCAGGTTGACGCCGCCCGCCGGGCTTTCCGCCGCGGCCGCGCCGCCCTCCTCCGGCGCCGGCCGGAAGCCGCGCAGGCGTTCGCTCAGGCCGTCGCCGCGCGCCACCAGGGCGGCGTCCGGCGCGGCTTCCTGCGCGGCCAGCACGTCGATCAGGCTGCCCATGTGGTCGCAGCATTCGAGCAGCAGCGTGGCGAGCGGCCCGGACACCGCGAGCTCGCCGTTGCGCAGCGCGTCGAGGACGTTTTCCACGAGATGCGTGAACTGCTCGATGAAGCGGCATTCGATGACGCCGGAACCGCCCTTGATGGTGTGCGCGGCGCGGAAGATGGCGTCGATGTCGTCCCGGTCGTCCGGGTTCTGTTCGAGGCGCAGCAGATCGGCCTCCATGCCGGCCAGCTGCTCGCGGCTTTCCTGAATGTAGACGCTGGTCAGTTCATCCATGTTTTTTCCGTATTCACTCTTCATGCCGCCGCGCCCGGCGGCTCGCCGAGTTCCGCCGCCAGGTTGCAGAAGCCGATGAGCGCGCGCACCGCCGGGCTGGCGGCCGCGATGGCCACGCGCTTGCCGGCGCGCCGCGCTTCCCGCTGGAGCAGGAGCAGCAGCTGCAGGCCGGCGGTGTCGATCTCCGCCACCCGCAGCAGGTCGAGCTCCAGGTCGTCCGTGCCGGCCAGCGCGTCGAGCAGGCGGTGCTTCTGTTCGAGCGTGTGGTAGATGGTCAGGTCGTCGTTCAGGACGAGGCGTCGGGGCGAGGTCACGAGGCGGCTCCGGGGCGGGCTAGAACAGTTCGACGTTGCTGGATCTGGCCGCGCCGGGCCGCACCGCCGCGGAGGGCCGGCCGCCGCCGGCGGACAGCGCGTGCTCATGGACCTCGCGCTGCTGGTCCATGACGTAGGCCGAATACAGGGCGTCGAATTCGTCCTGCAGCGGCGTGATTTCCGGGTCCGCGGCCGCGTAGTCCTCGCCGTGCTGCAGGACGTCGGCGACTTTCTGGGTGTGCGCCTCGATGCGCCGGATGGCGTCGATCACCTGTTCCAGCTGCTGCCGGGTGATGTCCTGGAACTGCACGCTGGCCAGCGCTTCCATGAACATCTCGGCCAGCCGGTCGCCGCTGGCGTTGATGCTGGACAGCATCTCGTGCTCGCGGCCGACCGACAGTTCGAGGCGGGCGCTCAGGTCGGCCAGCTGGCCGGAGAACGCTCCGAGCGTCTGCTTTTCCTCGTCGATGCGCGAATCGGCCTGCCGGTCGCGCGCCCGCGCCTCGATGATGCCGGCCACGGCGAGGATGCCCTCGTCGATCTTCCTGACCGCGGCCTCGGTCTCGTTCGACAGCTTGCGCACCTCGTCGGCGACCACGGAGAAGCCGCGTCCGGCCTCGCCGGCGCGCGCCGCCTCGATGGCCGCGTTGAGCGCCAGCAGGTTGGTCTGTCCGGCCAGGTGCCGGATGAGGTCGAGCAGCGACTTCAGGGACTGCGTCTTCTCCACCGCCTCGCCATCGCTGCGCAGGTCCTCCTCGGTGTCGCTGACGCGCTTCCTGATGAAGCTCTCCAGCTGCCCGATCAGGGCGCGGCTTTCGGCCACCTCGGCCCGCGACTGCGCGGCATTCTCGTCCGACGCCGCGCTGGCCGAGGCGATGCGCCGGCGCAGGTCGGTGACCACCTCGTCGATCGTCTGCAGCCGTTCCGCGAAGCCGACGGCGGCTTCCTCGGTGTGCGCGACGACGCTGCGCAACTGCCCGGCGATCATCGCGTTGAACGGCGGCACCGCCTTCAGCTGCGGCGTGGCGATGCGCTTGCACAGCCGGTTGGCCGGGCAGAAGGGGCGCGGGTCGGCGATCTTCGCGCGCAGGCCGAAATAGGCGTCGTTGAAGCGCAGCACCGAGATGCAGCGCACCGCGCCGATGAAGGCGAACAGCAGGCCGAGGGCGGCCAGCGCCGCGGCGAAGCGCCCGCCGAGGCCGAGCGCGGCCAGCCCGGCGCCGAACACCTCGTGCAGCAGGAAGGCGAGCAGCGTGGCCAGCGCCAGCGCGGCGAGGTTGACCTGCAGCGCGCGCCGGGCGAAGAGCCGGTCTTCCGCGCTTCTCGCGGGGTCCATGGTCCGCGTCCTACCGGATGACCAGCTTGATGGTGTTCAGCAGTTCGTCGGCGGTGGCCGGCTTGACGATCCAGCCGGAAGCGCCGGCGGCCTTGGCTTCCATCTTCCTCGCCTGCTGCGATTCGGTGGTCAGGAAGAGGATCGGCATGAACTTGTAGGCCGGCATCTTCCGGACTTCCCTGATCAGTTCGATGCCGTTCATGCCGGGCATGTTGAGGTCGGTGAGCAGCAGGTCGATGCGGGTCCCGGCCTTGAATTTATGCAGCGCGGCCTCGGCGTTCGACGCCTTTTCCACGGCGTAGCCGGCTTTGCCGAGAATGCTCGAAATACTCAGAAGGATCGTGGCCGAATCGTCCACCAGCATGACTGTGCTCATAGCGCGTGCTCCCAGACAGAACTTCATGCTCTCAGAAAAAATTTGCCGTGTGCATCCGTGGAAACCGCAGGATTTTGCGGAAACTACGGAGGCGGCGGAGCGGCCGCTCAGGCCTGCAGCGCCGCCCGCAGCGAGGCGACTTCCGCGGCCGATTCGGCCAGGATCAGGCTCAGCGTCGCGTCGTCGACCAGCATCTCCAGCTCGGCGTCCATGCCCCTGCGGCTCATGCCGGCCAGCGCGCCGAGCGGGGATTCGACCGGCGCCAGCCGGTCGGCCAGCAGCAGGGTGTCGCCCAGCGAGGCCGGCGGCAGGGCGAGGTAGCCCGACCACAGCGTTTCCATCGCCGCGCCGATCCCGGCCGGCGCGTCGAGCGCGCGCAACACGGCCCGCCCGACCCGCGCTTCGCCGTCCTCGTGCCAGGGTTCGAAATCGCCGTCGAGCAGCCCCGGAAACTCGCGGGCGCGGGCGAGCAGGTAGAAGCCGCCGACCTCGTGGGCGATGCCGGCGAAGAAGGCGGCGTCCGGATTCTCGCGCGTCACGCGCCGGGCCAGCACGCGCGCCAGCGCGGCGACGTGGGCCGTGTGTTCCCACAGGCGGGCGGCCAGCACGGCGTATCCGCCCTGCCGGGCGGAATCGTTGAGCTGGCGGATGACCAGCGACGTGGCGAGGCCGCGCAGGGTGGCGAAGCCGATGCGGGCGATCGCGCCGTGCAGGTCGGAGATCGCCTGTCCGCGCGGGTTGTAGGCCAGCGAATTGGCGACGCCGACGATGCGTGCCGAGAGTAGCGGTTCGGCTGAGATCAGCTTCACCAGGTCGGCCGTCGCGCAGTCGGGATCGTCGAGCAGGCGCTGCACGCGCCGGGCGATCCGCGTGTGGGTGGAAAACGCGAGATCGCCGCGCAGGGCGTCGTCGGCCAGGGTTTGCAGGAGGGGTCGGACGTCCATGGCGATTCCTTTCGGGTTTCCGGTCAGCGGCCGCCGCCGAACGCCGCGATGGCCGTCGGCATCCGCGCCAGCGGCAGCGTGTGATCGACGGCGCCGAGTGCGATGGCGGCCCCGGGCATGCCGAAGACGACGCAGCTGGCTTCGTCCTGGGCGATGGTGGCCGCGCCGGCGTCGTGCATGGCCCGCAGGCCGCGCGCGCCGTCGTCGCCCATGCCGGTGAGCAGGATGCCGAGCGCGTGGCCGCCGGCGGCGACGGCGACGGAGCGGAACAGCACGTCGACCGACGGCGCGTGGCGATTCACCGCCGGCCCGTCGCGGACCTCGACGGCGTACCCCGCGCCGCGCCGGACGCTCATGTGCCGGCCGCCCGGCGCGACCAGCACGCGGCCGGGCAGCACGCGGTCGCCGTGCCGCGCCTCGCGCACCTCGATCCGGCACAGGCCGTCCAGGCGCTCGGCGAACAGCGCGGTGAACACGGCCGGCATGTGCTGGACGATGACAATGGCCGGGCTGTCGGCCGGCAGCCGCGTGAGGATCGTCTCCAGCGCCCGCGCGCCGCCGGTCGAGGCGCCGATGGCGACGATCCGGCGCAGCGCGGCCGGATCGCCGGGGAATCTCGCCCCGCGCCCGCCGATCATGGGCGCACGCTCCGTATTTCGGCGCCTTCCCCTGCGGGAAAGGCCAGCCAGACGTTGCCGTTCCACAGGTCGAAGTGCAGCTTGCGCCGGCCGCTGCCGCCGACGTGCCGGGAAATCAGCGGGATGTGGTGGGCGGCGAGCAAGTCCAGTCCGTAGTCGATGTTGCGGGCGCCGATGTCGAGCCGGCCGGCGCCGAACATGTTGGCGCCGCCGAACAGCTTGGCCTGGTATTCGGCCGGCCGGGTGCCGTGCCGCTCCACGTGCCGCAGGAAAAGTTCGAAGGCTTCGCCGGCGAAGCGCCCGTCCAGGGCAGCGCCGTCCGGCCGGTGGCGCCGCGTCAGCATGTAGTGGCACATGCCGCCGATGCGCTGGCGCGGGTGCCACAGGGTGATCGACACGCAGGAGCCGAGCAGCGTCGAGATGCGCGTGCGGCCGCCGCCGAAATGGAACTCGCCGGCCTTGAGCACGACCGTGTTGACGGCATCGGGCGAATGCGAGGCGCTCATGGCTTGCGGTAGATGGTCGGCCGCACGGCGACGACGCGATCGGTGACGCCGGCCAGGGTCTCGGAGTGGCCGATGATCAGGTGGCCGCCCGGCCGCAGCCGGGGCAGCAGGTTATGCACCACCCTCGTCTTGGTCGCCTGGTCGAAATAGATCATCACGTTGCGCAGGAAAACGACGTCGAACTCGCCGATGCCGGCATCGACCGGCTGCATCAGGTTGATCTGCAGGAAGCGGACGCGCCGCCGCAGTTCGGGCGCGATCAGCAGGGTGCCGGCGTGCGCGCGCACGCCCTTGAGGCAGTATCTGCGCAGGTAGCCGGGTGGAATGCCCTCGGTGCGCGCCAGCGGGTAGTGGCCGGCCGCCGCCCTGGCCAGCACCCGCGTGCAGATGTCCGAACCGACGATTTCCCAGGGCGCGTCGGGCAGCGCCTCGGCCAGCACCATGGCGACCGAATAGGCCTCCTCGCCGCTGGAGCTGGCCGCGCTCCACAGGCGGAAGGCGGCGGCGTCGCGGCGCCCGGCCAGGATCTCCCGGCGCAGAAAGTCGAAGTGGTGCGGCTCGCGGAAGAAATAGGTCTCGTTGGTGGTCAGCAGGTCCACCATGGTCTGCAATTCTTCCGGATGGTCGCCGGAGGAGAGCAGCCGGTAGTACTCGGAAAAGGTGCCCAGCCCGTAGTGGCGCAGGCGCTTCCCCAGGCGCCCGGCGAGCAGGACTTTCTTCGCGTCGCTCAGGCTGATGCCGGCGATCTCGTGGATCAGGCGCCGGAACAGCGCGAATTCCCGCTCGGTGATCTCGCCGCCGGTCATCAGAAGAGCTCGATCTTCTTGTCATCGGACGCCGGCGCGCGCCTGAGCGATTCGGCGTAGGCCCGCTCCTCGCGGGCGATGACGTCGGCGGTGGCCATGCTGGTCACCATGCGCTTGCAGAACGCCTGGCCGTTGCACGGCAGGAACAGTACCTTGCGCGACCACGGGCCGAGCAGGTCCGCCGAGACCAGCGGAATGCCTTCGCGCTGCAGCCATTCCTTGGCGAAGCCGGCGTTGCGCAGGCCGATGCTGGACGCGCCCGCCTCGGTGTCGATGATGGTGCCGCCGCCGAACGCCTTGGCCTGCAGGCGCGGCTTGCGGGCGCCCTGGCCGAGCAGGGCGTTGAGCAGCGCCTCCATGGCGAAGTTGCCGGAGAGCAGCGAATCGATGTCGCCGTGGCGGCTGCGCCCCATATCGGGCAGCATGAAATGGTTGATGCCGCCGATCCGCAAGTGCGGGTCGAACAGGCAGACGGCCACGCAGGAGCCCAGCAGCGTCGACAGCGGCAGCCGGCTCTCGACCGCCCAGCCGCCGGGCTGGATGTTGCGCGCATGGCGTTCGAGCTCCCTGGCGGACAAAGCGGTGTAGTCCACCGGCACACTCACGGACCGCCCGGCGGCAGGGCGGCGGCGATGTCCTGCACCATGTCCGAGATCGAGCGGTCGAGCTCTTCCAGCCAGAGCCCCGTCGGTTCGCCGTTGCGCAGCGCCATCTCCAGCGACGAGGCGATCGAATGGATTTCGGCCATGCCCAGCAGGCCGGTGCGCACCTTCAGCGCATGCACGTGCTCGATGGCCTCCGGCATGGCGCCGCCGGCGATGGCCGCGTGGATCAGCGCCAGGGCCTGCGGCCCGTGGCCGACGAATTCGCCGAGCCAGTGCCGGTAGCGCCGTTGGTCGCCGGCAAAGCGGGCGAGCGCCTCGGCCCCGCGCACGCCACGAATCGCCGGCATCCGGCCGGCACCTTTGCTTCCGTCGTGCCCGTCCGACAAACTCATCGCAGAGCCTTCACTCGATTGGGTCTTCCTGTTGCACAATTGCTCCGCGGGCGGCATGCGAGAAGCACGCGCCCGCGCACTGACGCCGTGCCATGCTCCCAAAGTTCGCCGCGCCTGTGCATCCGTAATGTGTGCAGAAAATTGCGGAAACTACGGAGTCGCGCCGGCGCCCCCGCCCGGCTCTTGACGACAGCATGCCACCCGGTGCCTACTTCGATCTGCCGCCCGGCCACGGCCGGTACGATGATTTTTCAACACGCAGCAAACGGACACCGGAGGACCAGCAATGCCAAAGAAATACATTCTCGCGCTCGACCAGGGCACCACCAGTTCGCGCGCGATCCTGTTCGACCGCTCCGGCGGGAGCGTGGGCGTGGCGCAGAAGGAATTCACGCAGATCTATCCGAAACCCGGCTGGGTCGAGCACGACGCGATGGAAATCTGGGGCACGCAGAGCGGCGTCGCGCGCGAAGTGCTGGAAAAGACCGGCATCCGCCCCGAGGAAGTCGCCGCCATCGGCATCACCAACCAGCGCGAGACGACCATCGTCTGGGAAAAGGCCACCGGCAGGCCGGTGTGCAACGCGATCGTCTGGCAGTGCCGCCGCACCGCCGGCATCTGCGACGAATTGAAGGCCCGCGGCCTGGAGCCGTACGTCCGCGAGAACACCGGCCTGGTGATCGACGCCTACTTCTCCGGCACCAAGGTCAAGTGGATCCTGGACCACGTGGCGGGCGCCCGCGAGCGCGCCGAGCGTGGCGAACTGCTGTTCGGCAACGTCAACACCTGGCTGATCTGGAACCTCACGCGCGGCCGGGCGCACGTCACCGATTACTCGAACGCCTCGCGCACCATGCTGTTCAACATCCGCACGCTGCAATGGGATGAAAAGATCCTCGCCGAGCTGGGCATCCCGGCGGGCATGCTGCCCGAGGTGAAGCCGTCGAGCGGCGTCTACGGCCATACCGACGCGCACACCTTCGGCGGCGCCGAAATCCCGATCGCCGGCGACGCCGGCGACCAGCAGGCGGCGCTGTTCGGCCAGGCCTGCTTCGCCGACGGCATGGCCAAGAACACCTACGGCACCGGCTGCTTCATGCTGATGAACACGGGCGGGACGCCGGTGCCCTCGCGCAACGGCCTGCTCACCACCATCGCCTGGGGCGTCGACGGCAAGGTCGACTACGCGCTGGAAGGCGCCATCTTCGTCGCCGGCGCCGCCGTGCAATGGCTGCGCGACGAGATGAAGCTGATCGACGACGCCGCGCAGTCGCAGGAGCTGGCCAGCGCCGTCCCCGACAGCAACGGCGTGTACGTGGTGCCCGCCTTCGTCGGCCTGGGCGCGCCGTACTGGGACATGTACGCGCGCGGCACCATCGTCGGCCTGACGCGCGGCGCCAACCGCAACCACGTCGTGCGCGCCACGCTCGAAGCGATCGCCTACCAGACCCGCGACGTGCTGCAGGCCATGCAGGACGACTCGGGCATCACGCTCAAGGCGCTCAAGGTCGACGGCGGCGCGGTGGCCAACGACTTCCTGATGCAGTTCCAGTCCGACATCCTCGGCGTGCCGGTCGACCGCCCGCAAGTCACCGAGACCACCGCGCTCGGCGCCGCCTTCCTCGCCGGCCTGGCGGTCGGCTTCTGGCAGGACAAGGCGGAAATCGCCACCATCTGGAAGGTGGATCGCGCCTTCCAGCCGGCCATGCCGCAGGAAACGCGCGAGGCGAAATACAAAGGTTGGACGCGGGCCGTCGAGCGCGCGCGGGCGTGGGAGGATGCCGACGGCTGAGCGGTCGTCGGCCGGCGGAAGCGATGATTCCGCCGGTTCCCTGCGCTAACCCGCGCCTTCACTCCTGGAAGGCCTCCTGGCGTTTCTGCTTGACGGCGGGGAAGGCCATGACGGCGACGAGGGCGGCGGTGAGCAGGAGCAGGGCGGCGGAGATGGGGCTGGTGGCGAAGACCGCGTAGTCGCCCTGGGAGAGGATCAGCGCGCGCCGGAAGTACTCCTCCATCATCGGCCCGAGGACGAAGCCGAGGAGCATCGGCGCCGCCTCGCAGCCGAGCTTGGCGAGCAGGTAGCCGACCACCGCGAAGACGGCGGTGATGTAGACGTTGGCCACGCTGCTGTTCAGCGAATACACGCCGATGCAGCAGAACACCAGGATCGCCGGGTAGAGGAAGCGGTACGGGATGGTCAGCAGCTTGACCCACACCCCGAGCAGCGGCAGGTTGAGGATCACCAGCATCAGGTTGCCGACCCACATCGAGGCGATCAGGCCCCAGAACAGCTCCGGGTTGTTCTGCATCACCTGCGGGCCGGGCTGCACGTTGTGGATGGTCATCGCCCCGACCATCAGCGCCATCACCGCGTTGGACGGGATGCCGAGGGTGAGGAGCGGGATGAAGGAAGTCTGCGCCGCCGCGTTGTTGGCCGACTCGGGGCCGGCGACGCCCTCGATGGCGCCGTGGCCGAACTCGTGCGCGTACTTCGAGACCTTCTTCTCGAAGGTGTAGGAGGCGAACGACGAGAGCACCGCGCCGCCGCCGGGCAGGATGCCGAGGATCGAGCCGAGCGTGGTGCCGCGGAAAATCGCCGGCAGCATGCGCTTGAAGTCCGCCAGGGTCGGCCACAGGCCGGACACGCTCCTGGTGAAGGTCTCGCGGTGCTCCTTCAGCGACAGGTTGGCGATCACCTCGGCGAAGCCGAACAGGCCCATCGCCACGCAGACGAAGTCGATGCCGTCGAAGAGGGCCGGCAGGGCGAAGGTGTAGCGCATCACTCCCGAATTCACGTCGGTGCCGACCAGCCCCAGGATCAGGCCGAGCAGGATCATGCAGATGGCCTTGAGGATCGAGCCGGAGGACAGGATGATCGCCCCGACCAGCCCGAGCACCATCAGCGAGAAGTAGTCGGCCGGGCCGAAGTTGAAGGCCAGTTCGGCGAGCTGCGGGGCGAAGGCGGCGAGCACCAGGGTGGCCACGCAGCCGGCGAAGAAGGAGCCGAAGCCGGCGGTGAACAGGGCGGTGCCGGCTTTGCCCTGGCGCGCCATCTGGTAGCCGTCGATGGCGGTGACCACCGAGGACGATTCGCCGGGCAGGTTGACCAGGATGGCGGTGGTCGAGCCGCCGTACTGGGCGCCGTAGAAGATGCCGGCGAGCATGATCAGGGCGGTGGTCGGATCGAGGCCGTAGGTGACCGGCAGCAGCATGGCGATGGTGGCCACCGGGCCGAGGCCGGGGAGTACGCCGATGAGCGTGCCGAGCACGCAGCCGATGAAGGCGTAGAGCAGGTTCTGCAGGGTCAGCGCGGTGGCGAAGCCGAGCGAGAGGTTGGCGATCAGGTCCATGGCGCGCGCTCAGGCAAAGATCGTCGGCCAGGTCGGGAATTGCAGGTGCAATCCCTGGACGAAGACGAGATAGACCAGCACGCCCAGCACCAGCGCCGAGCCGACGGCGCCGGTCCAGGTGAATTCATGGCTGCCGCGCGCGGCCACCAGGACCAGCGCGACCATCGCCAGGATCACGCCGAGCGGGGCGAGCAGGACGGCGAACAGCAGCACCGCGCCGACGATCCACAGCATCGATTTCCAGTCCAGGCGGCCGACTTCCGTGCGCTGCGCCCGCGGCGCGAGCGACGAGACCGCCAGCACCGCGCCCAGCACGCCGAGCAGCACGCTCAGCCAGAAAGGGAAGTAGCCCGGCCCGATATCCTCCGCCGTGCCCAGCGTGTAGCCCCGCGCCACCACCGCCGCGAATCCCCCGAACGCCGCGAAAAATACCCCCGCCCCAAAATTCTGCTTGTTCCTGATTTCCACGTTTCTTTCCCAGCATCGATCCAAGGTTGCTGAATTGACTTCGCGAACCGCGCAGTCACCTGTCGCCGGTTGCCGGACGGGGGAACGGAGGCGCTCCCCCCTCCACCACGGCGCTTTGCCCGCCCGGAGGCATGAAGGCGGCTACTTGACCTGGATGTTGGCTTTCTCGATCACGCCTTTCCAGACCTGGAGTTCGGAGGCGATATGGTCGCGGAACTCCTTGGGCGATTTATGCACGGCTTCCGCGCCCATTTCGGCGAATTTCCTGATCGTCTCGGGCTTCTTCATGCAGACCTGGACCTCATCGGAAATCTTCTGGATGATTTCCGGCGGCGTGCCCGCGGGGACCAGGAAGCCGTGCCACGAACCGGATTCGAAGCCGGGCAGGAATTCCGAGACGGCCGGGAGGTTGGGATCGAACGCGGCCCGCTTCGCCGAGGCCGTGGCCAGGATCGTCAGTTTCCCGGCCTGGGCATGCGGCAGGATGAGCGGGACGTTATCGAACACCAGGCCGATCTGGCCGCCGATCAGGTCCGTGATCATCCGCGACGAACCCGGATACGGCACGTGCGTCATCTTCGTTCCGGTCATCTGCTGGAACCACTCGGCGGCAAGGTGCTGCGTGGTGCCGACGCCGGCGGAGCCGTAGGCCACCTTGCCGGGATTCTTTTTCAGGTACTCGATCAGCTCGGGCACGGAGTTGACGTTGACCTTGCTCTTATTGATCACCAGGACGTTCGGCACCGTATCGAACATGGCCACGGGCACGATGTCAACCAGCGGCTTGTACGGAACCTGATCCGGACGCAGCAGCGGATTGATCACGATGGCACCGGGGCCGGAGACCGCCAGGGTCAACCCGTCGGGCTTCGACCGGACGACCTGCGAGATGCCGATGATGCTGCCGCCGCCGGGCACGTTCTCCACCACGAACGGCTTGCCGAAAGCCCGCTGCAGATGATCTCCGACCACGCGCGCGAAGATATCGGCCACCCCGCCCGCCGCGAACGGCACGACGATCCTGACGGAGTCCGACGGGTACTTGTTGGCGTCCTGGGCGACCCCCACGCCGGAGAACAGGATGGAACACGCCGCGAACAACGAACCTGCCAATTTGAGTCTCATGTTTTCCCTCGCAAAACATCTTTGTTATTGAAATGCCCCGGCGAACGCGGGGCGGCTAAACGCGCCTGATTCGGTTATTTCTTCCACCGCGCATGCTCGTACGCCGCCGGATTGGCCACGTGCGGCCAGCGTTCCCCGCGCAGCACGGCCAGGGTGCCTTCCGCCGTCAGCCTGGAAGTCCGCGACGCCGATTCCCGGGTCAGTGCGGCCATGTGCGGCGTGGCGATGAAGTTGGGCAGCGAGAAAAGCGGGTTGTCCGGCTGCATCGGCTCGTCCGCCATGACATCCACCGCCGCGCCGGCGAGATGGCCGCTGCTCAGGGCGGCATGCAAGGCCTCCTCGTCGACGATTTCGCCGCGCGCGCAATTGACCAGGAACGCCCCCGGCTTCATCGCGGCAAACTGCGCCGCGCCGAACATGT
Organism: Propionivibrio sp.; assembly: GCF_047602565.1. GTDB lineage: Bacteria > Pseudomonadota > Gammaproteobacteria > Burkholderiales > Rhodocyclaceae > Propionivibrio. The sequence continues at coordinate 3,891,214 of NZ_JASGGX010000001.1, read as the reverse complement.
TCCGGGTTTCGTTCGTCGCCGGCATGTGCAGGGACAGAATGTCGCACGTCGCCAGGAGTCTGGCCAGATCGGCTTCGTGTGTGTAGCCGAGCTGCTCCGCGACCGGCGCGGGCACGAAGGGATCGAATACCGACACCTCCATGTCGTTGTTCTTGCAGATGCGCGCCGTCTCCTTGCCGATGTGGCCGAAGCCGACGATGCCGAGGCGTTTTCCCGCCAGTTCGACGGCGGCATATTTGTTCCGGATGCCGAAGTCGCCGGCCGCCGTCTTGAGGTGGCTTTCGAGAACGTTCTTGGTGATGGTGTAGATCAGGGCGACCGCATGCTCGGCGACGGAGCGCTGATTCGTCCCGGGCGCGACGACGACGGGAATCCCCAGCGCGGTCGCCGCCGCCACATCGACGGTATCGACGCCCACGCCCGGCCGCGAAATCACCCGCAGCTTCGGGCAGGATTCCATGAGTTCGCGCCCGATCCGGCCGACCCGCAAGACGATGCCGTCGGCGTCCCTGGCCTGGTCGAGGTTGTTCCTCAGATCGGACGAGTTGGCGACGACGGTCGCCGCTTCCAGCTCCAGAACCTGCATTCCGTCTTCGTAGAGACGGTGCGACAGTAGTACGACGCTCACGCTTTCGCCTCCTGGAAATCGGCGATGATCTTTCTGATTTCCTCGATCTTGGCGTCGATCCGTTTTTCTTCTTCCGGGAGAATCGGTTCGGTGGGCTGGATGACGCGCTTGTCGAAGAAGCCGAGACGGCTCAGCGCATATTTCGTCGAGGCGGTCTGGCTCTTGGTCATCGGCCAGATCGCGGAAATCTCCGCGATGACGTCGTTGCAGGCCATCGTATTGGCGATGTCGCCCTGCCGGCCGTAGTCGTACATCCGGATATGCGGCTCGGGGAACAACGGCGCCATCGACGGGATGTACCCGTCGGCGCCCAGCAGCATGCTCGCCGCCGCCAGGTTGGTGGCGCCCTGGTGCAGCACGAAATCGGTTCCCTTGAAATGGGCGAGGCATTTCTGGAAATCCGGGAACGAACCGGAGGTGTCCTTGTAGCCGACCACCTTGTCGATCCTGGCGATCTTGAAAATCGTTTCGGCCTTGAGGTTCTGGCCGGTAAACGGCGGGATGTTGTAGATCAGCAGATCGGCGCTGGTATGCCGGGAAATTGCCTCGAAATGCCGGACCGTTTCATCCTGCGTGGCGTGGCGCGCATAGAACACCGGCGTAATGACGGCGGCCGCGTCGCCCATCTGTTCGAGGCGCTTGACGTTTTCGATCACGCGCCGCGTGCTGCTGTCCATCACGCCCGCCATCACGGGAACCCGGCCCGCTGCCTCGTCGATGGCGATCCGGATCGCCCGATCGCGCTCCTCCTGGGTCAGCGCCAGGCACTCGCCGTTCGATCCGGCGACGAAAATGCCGTGAATCCCGTTCTCGATGCAGTGACTGATCAGCTTTCTGAAGCCCGCTTCGTCAACGTTTTCCTGCGCGTCTACGGGGGTCACCACGGGTGGGATTACGCCGATGTATTTCTTGGCCATGTTTCGTTTCTTTCGTCGAAGAGTTAGCAGGAGGAGTTTTTCAGGATGTCTTCCGGGCGGATGTTGTCCACCTGCCCGTAAATGCAGAGCGCGTCGATGTATCCGCCGGGGCCGTATTCGAAGACATGCCATTCGAGCTCTTCGAAATGCAGCACGGTGTCCTTGCCGAGCATGACTTTTTCGTTGAGGAGGTCCTTGCCCGGCCCCTTGCGCACCCAGCCATCCTTCGCATCGATGATGTACACCACCTCCTCGGCGTGCCGATGCGGTTCCATCGGGCCGCTCGCCGCCGAATACCGGGCGAACGAAACCGTCATCTTCAGGCTCTCGGACGCCGAGTCCTTGCCGACGGCCCGCTGGATGACCCGGCCCGGAAGACAGTCCTTGTCGATATTTTCTTTCAGTAAGACTCGCATGCTCTTGATCCTTTCTTCTGTGTTCTTTTTCCTTCGTTCGGCGCCGCGCCGTGCATCGCTGCGAGCATTCAGCACGTTGCGTGCCAGCAACTCCAGGATTGATTTCATTGATATTTTTTCGCAGACCACGCAAAACCGATACAACTGTTCGTTACACATGTAAAAACATCGTGAATCATCTGTTACGATCGGCGCTGTCCATTCAACGACGCAACGCCACGGAGAGCAGCGGAGCATGTCCAGAATCGCCCTGATCACGTCCGACCAGGATCTTTTCGAACAGTCCGGAATCCTGTGCCGGGACCTCGGCCTGCAGGACGAGGTCGACCTGTACTTCACGCGCCTGGACCAGGCTCCCGAACTGGCGAGGAGCTTGCAGCACGAGGACGTCAACGTGATCGTCGCCCGCGGCGGGCTGGCCATGCTGATCCAGGAGGCCCGCATCAAGATTCCGGTGGTCGAGGTGGTCATCACCGGCCAGGACCTGGCGAGAATCTGCATCAAGGCCAAGGCGCTGACCGGACTGGAACGCCCGCGGGCGGCCTTCGTCGCCTTCGACAACATGGTTACCGACGTCGGCGTCATCGCCGAGCTGGCCAAAGTCAACATCACGATTCACCGGTTGCAGAAGGACGAAGAGATTCCGCCGATGATCGACGAAGTCGCCAAGCTCAACTACGACGTGGTTTTCGGCGGCACGCGAACGGTGAAGGTCGCGAGCGAACGCGGCATGAAGTCCATCCTGCTGGAATCCGGCAGCCTGTCGATCCGCAGCGCGCTGCTGGAAGCCAGGAAGGTCGCGCAGGGACGGCAGATAGAAAAGGAGAACGCCGGGAAATTCAAGGCGCTCGTGGATTACTCGTTCGAGGGAATCATCAGCATCGACAAGGAAAAAAGAATCCTGACGATCAACCCGGTCGCCGCGCAGTTGCTGAACCGCTCGCCCAGGGAATGCCTGGGGCAGGCGCTGCACGTCCTGATCGACCTCCCGGAAATCGACGAATGCCTGCAGACCGGGCAGGAAATCCGGGGCAAGGTGATGCAGCGGGAGAACGCCTGGATCTGCCTCAACGTCGGCCCCATCGTCGTCGAGCGCGAAACGATCGGGGCCTTCCTGACCTTCCAGGAGGCCAGCCGCATCCAGGAAGCCGAGGCGACGATCCGCACCGAGCTCCTGGTCAGGAAGTTCGCCGCCAAGTACGCGCTGTCGGACATCGTCGGCCAATCCCCGCAGATCGCCGAGGCCAGGCGAATCGCCGGCGCGATCGCGTCGACCGACGCGACGATTCTGGTCCAGGGCGAATCCGGGACGGGGAAGGAGCTGTTCGCGCAGGGCATCCACGCCCTGAGCCCGAGAAAGAACGGCCCCTTCGTCGCCATCAACTGCGCCGCGCTGCCGCCCAACCTGCTCGAAAGCGAACTGTTCGGCTACGTCGAGGGAGCGTTCACCGGGGCCATCAAGAAAGGCAAGCCCGGCCTGTTCGAAATGGCGCACCACGGCACCCTGTTCCTGGACGAAATCTCCGAAATGGACAGGTACGGGCAGAGCCGCCTGCTGCGCGCCTTGCAGGAAAGGCAGATCATGCGCCTGGGCGGCGACAAGTACATTCCCGTCAACGTGAGGGTCATCGCGGCATCCAACCGGAACCTGATGAGCCTCGTCGAATCCGGGACGTTCCGGCAGGATCTCTATTACCGGCTCAAGGTGCTGGTGCTCAATCTGCCGCCGCTCCGCCAGAGAACGGGAGACATCGAGCATCTCGCGGAGGAGTTCCTGCAACGCCACAAGCGAACGTACGACAAGCGGATCGAGCTGACCGCGGACGCCTACGCCGAACTCGCGCGCCACCCCTGGCCGGGCAACGTGCGCGAGCTGTCGCATTTCATCGAACGCCTGGTCGTCACCGCCAGCGAGACGTCGATCAACGGGGAAGCCATCCGGCGCTCCATCGAAGACCGGGAATACGACCAATCGCCGCGGGCGATGCCCGCCCCCGCCCTCTCCCCGGCGCTCCCCGACGAGGATGCGCGGGTCCTGTCGGCCCTCCGGACCCACGGCTACAACATCAAGGACACGGCGGCGGCGCTCGGCGTCTCGCGCCCCACGCTTTATCGGAAGTTGAAGCGACTCAACATAAGGATCGCCAAAACGGCATGATCCCGAAGGCCTGTGCGGACGAAGTCAGATCAGCCGGCGCCGGAAGAAGGTCGCCGCCACGGCGAGGATCGCCAGCAGGATCACCGCCACGCGACCCCTCGGCAGGTGCCGATCGCCACGTTCATGATCATGCCCGGCCCGCCGGCGGCGAAAGACACCCCGGCGGGCGGGCGTCAGGCGATCAGATGCACGCCGTCGCCATGCAGGCGCAGGCCGCGCGTCTCGCCGGCGGGCAGCACGACGCGGATCTGGGCGTAGGGCAAGGTCCAGGTTCCCTGCCGCGCCGCCTTCAGCTCAAGCGCCTCGCCGTCGGAAAGCGCGTCGAACGCCAGCACCGCGCAGGCGTCGTCGGCGAAGGAAGCCTGCCGGCCGTCGTCCTCGAACAGTTCCGCGCGCGTGGCGACCGCGCCGCCGGCTTCCGGCCGGGCCGGGAAGAAGTACAGGCGGCGCGAGGCTTCCTCGGTCTTCGCCGCGTCGTCCCAGGTGTCGGTCGCCGGCAGCACGGCGCCGGCGCGCACGAACAGCGGCAGCCGGTCGAGCGGCGCGTCAACGGTGATCGTGCGGCCGCCGGCGTGGTATTCGCCGGACCAGAAATCGTACCAGCCGGCCGCCTGCGCGCCGCGCGGCAGATACAGCGTCCGCCGCCGTTCGCCCGGTCCGAAGACGGGGGCGGCCAGCAGGTCGCCGCCGATCATCATCTCGTCGTTGTCGCGCCAGCATTCGGCGTCGTCGGCGAAATGGAAGAAGGTCGGGCGCAACACCGGCGCGTGCCGCGCGCCGGCCTGCCACATCAGGGTGTAGAGGTAGGGCAGCAGGTGCAGGCGCAGATCGATCGCCGCGCGGATCGGCGCGGTCGCTTCGGCGTGCAGCCACGGCGAGTTGACGCTGCCGTCGGCCTTCCAGGAATTCATGATCATGCGCGGCACCAGGCAGCACGCCTGCGTCCAGCGGATCAGCATTTCCGCGTCGGGCACCGGGCCGGCGAAGCCGCCGATGTCGTGCCCGACGTTGAACAGGCCGGACAGGCCCATGTTCAGCGCCATGCGCTGGTTCCAGCGCATGGTGTGCCAGCTGGTGACGTTGTCGCCGGTCCACGACTGGGCGAAGCGCTGGATGCCCGGCGGACCGCCGCGGGTGACGGTGAACGTCCGCTCGCCGGGCATGAGCTCGGTCTGCCGGAGCGCCGTCGCCCGGGTCATCAGCAGGGCGTGCAGGGCGCGCGAGCGGTGGATCGGGATAGCCTGCCCGCCGCCGTAGGAAACGCCGGTTTCGCTCCAGATCTCGTACTCGTTGTTGTCGTTCCAGCCGGCGTCGAAGCCGTATTCGAGGATCTGGCGCTGCAGGCCGTCCTGCCACCACAGGCGATCGCTTGCCCGGGTGAAGTCGAGGTGCGCGCCCCAGCCGTCCCAGAACTGGTCGAGGCACGGCGCGCCGCTGGCGGCGTCGCGCACGAAGCCGCCCTGCGCGGCCAGCCCGGCGTAGGCCGGATGATCGTCGAGCAGGCAGGGCTTGAGGTTGGCCACCGTCCTCACGTCGGCCGCGCGGAAGGCGCGCAGCAGCGCCTGCGGATCGGGAAACTTGTCGTTGTTCCAGGTGAACACGTAGCGCCGTTTGCCGCGGCTCGAATAGCCCGAGCCGAAGTGGTAGCTGGACAGCGGGAAGTTTTCCGCCTCGGCGCGCGCCAGGAAGGCGCCGATCCTCGCCTGCGCGTCGGGGAAGTCGGTCAGCGCCATGGTGGTGTTGGCGTAGCCCAGCGACCAGCGCGGCGGCATCGCCGTGCCGCCGATGAAGCGCGTATAGCGGGCCAGCGCACGCGGCACGTCGGGACCGGCGATGACGTAGTAGTCGAGGTCGCCGTCGGCGATTTCGGTGGAGCGGAAGAAGCCGTGGTAGTTGTCGAATTCCTGGCCGAAATCGAAGGTGCATTCGGCCAGGGTGTCGTAGTAGATGCCGTAGGCGCTGCCCGTGTCGGCGCGCCGGCCGAGGAAAAACGGCCAGTGCTTGTAGAGCGGGTCGCTCGTCTCGGCGTCGTAGCCGAGCGCGTCGAGCTGGCGCGTGCGCAGGCGGCGCCCCGCCTTGTCCAGCCGGCCGGTCTTGTCGCCGAGGCCGAAATACTGGTCGTGTTCGTCGCGCGCCTGCCAGTGGCTGAGCGCGCCGCTGCGCTCGGCGGCGGCGTAGGCGTAGCTGGGGCGGTCGGCGCAGCAGGCGCGCCAGGCGGCGCCGTCCCATTGCTCCCAGGCGAGGCCGAAGGGCGCGAGCGTGACCCGCACGCGCAGCAGTTCGCCGGTCAGCACCGGCGCGCCGGGGTCGCCCGACACGCTGCCGCCGGCGTCCGGGAACAGCGTCAGGCGGTCGGCACCGGACCACGGCGAGTCCTGCGCGTCCTGGCGGAGCGTCCATGTGCGCGTTTCGCGCAGGCCGCCCGGCGGCACGAACAGCACGCGCCCGATGCCTTCGGCGACCATCGCCACCCGGCAGGTCCAGCCCTGGCCGAGCGCCAGCACGATGCCGCCGGCATCCGACGACAGGAGATGTGCACTACGCAAGGGAGTCATCAGCGCACCGTCCTTTCCTCTTGGCTTTTGTCGAACAGATGGCAGCTGGCGGGCGGCGCGTACACCGTGACGGCGTCGCCGATGCGCATCGAGCGCTGCCCCGCGCAGTGCACGGTGATGCGCGTGGCGCCGTCGGGCAGCACGCCGTAGAGCAGGCAGTGCCCGCCCAGCTGCTCCACCCCGGCGATCGTGAGCGGCAGCGGCAGCGCGCCGGGCGTCTCGGCCAGCGACAGGTGTTCCGGCCGCACGCCGAGGGTGCAGGCTTCGCCGGCGGCCAGGCGGCGTTCGGCGGGCAGCTCGACGGCCGCGCCGTACGCCGTCGCCACCCTGCCGTCGGCGCCGATCGCGGCAGGCAGGAAGTTCATCTGCGGCGAGCCGATGAAGCCGGCCACGAAGCGGTTGCCGGGCCGGTTGTACAGCTCCAGCGGCGAACCGATCTGCTCGATCCGCCCGAGGCGCAGCACCACGATCTTGTCGGCCATGGTCATCGCCTCGACCTGGTCGTGCGTCACGTAGATCATCGTCGAGCCGAGGCGGCGGTGCAGGCCGGTGATCTCGCTGCGCATCGACACGCGCAGTTCGGCGTCGAGGTTGGACAGCGGTTCGTCGAAAAGGAAGATCTTCGGCTCGCGCACGATCGCCCGGCCGATGGCCACGCGCTGGCGCTGCCCGCCGGAGAGCTGCGTCGGCTTGCGCGCGAGGAAGTCGTCCAGGCGCAGCAGCCGGGCCGCATTCTCCACCTTGGCCCGGATCGCGTCCTTGGGCAGGCCGATGTTCTCCAGTCCGAAGGCCATGTTCTGGTAAACGGTCATGTGCGGATAGAGCGCGTACGACTGGAAGACCATGGCCAGCCCGCGATCGGCGGCGCGGATGTCGTTCACCCGCTCGCCATCCAGGCAGATGTCCCCGCCCGACGCCTGTTCCAGCCCGCAGATCAGGCGCAGCAGCGTCGACTTGCCGCAGCCGGACGGGCCGACGAAGACGACGAACTCGCCGTCGTCCACCTGCAGGTCAACGCCGTGGATGACGCGCGTCTTGCCGAAGTCCTTGACCACGTTCTTCAGTGCCAGTGAGGCCATTTTTATTTGACTCCCGCGGAGGCGATGCCCTGGGTGATGTATTTCTGCAGGAAGGCGAAGACCAGCGTGACCGGCAGCAGGGTGATCACGGTCATCGCCAGCAGGTAGTTCCACTGCGTGACGAGGTCGCCCTGGAAGGCGTTGAGCGCCAGCTGCAGGGTGAACTTCTCGGCCTTGGACAGCACGATCAGCGGCCACAGGAAGTCGTTCCAGCGCCACATGATCGAGAAGATGGCCAGCACCGCCAGCGCCGGCGCCGACAGCGGCAGCATGATGCGCCAGTAGATCTGCCACTCGCTGGCGTGGTCCATGCGCGCCGCTTCGAGCAGTTCGTCGGGAATCGTCAGCATGTATTGCCGCAGCATGAAGACGCCGGTCGGCGTGGCCACCGCCGGCCAGATCACCGCCCACAGGCTGTTGAGCAGGCCGAGCTCGGTGACGATGAGGAAGTTGGGCACCAGCACGATGGCCGGCGGCACCATCAGCGTGGCGATGATGAACAGGAAGACACCCGTGCGCCCGCGGAACTGGTACTTGGACAGGGCGAACGCCGCCATCGAATTGAAGAACAGCGTGATCACCGTGGCCACCACGGTGATGAACACCGAATTCCACAGGTAGCGGCCGAAATCGAGCTTGTCGACCAGGTCCGTGTAGTTCTCGGTGGCCAGGTGGAATTCGCGCACCGGCTCGCGATCCTTGACGTTGACGCGGATCGGCTCGTCCGGGCGGGCCGGGTCGACGTAGGTCGCGGTCAGGCCGATGCGCCGTATTTCGGGCAGTTCGCGGGTCGTCCCGTCGGGCAGCCTGACGCGGAACACCGGCTTGGGCTTGTCCTCGCCGGGCACCGCCACCGTTTTCTGCCCGTACGGCAGCAGCGTCGGCGGGAATTCGCTCAGCGCCGCCTCGGTCTTGAACGACGAGGCGAGCAGCCAGAGCACCGGCCCGAACATCAGGAACAGGCCGAAGGCGAGGTAGGCGTAGGTCAGCCAGTCGGTCCAGTCGAGCCGCTGGCGGCCGTGCGTGGCGGTCAGGAAGGGGACGAGTTTCATTTGGCGCGCTCCCCGGCCGAACCGGCCCTGGTGGTCTTGAGCTGGATCAGCGTCAGCGCGATCAGCGCCAGCGCCAGCAGCAGCGAACCGGCCGCCGCGATGCCGTAGAGCCGGATCGGCTCCTGGAAGGCGGTCTGGTAGATGAACTGGACGACGAACATCGTCGCCGAGCCCGGCCCGCCGCCGGTCAGGACGAAGACGTTGTCGAAGGTCTGCACCGCGCGGATGGCGCCGAGCACGCCGACCACGATCATGTTCGGCATGAGCAGCGGCAGCGTCACGCGCCACAGCGTCCGCCACGGCGAGGCGCGGTCCATCTGCGCGGCCTCGTACAGGTCGGCCGGAATGGCCTGCAGGCCGGACAGCAGGATCAGCGTGTAGAAGCCCATCTGCGACCAGATGCTGACGAAGGAGACCCAGAAGAACGCCCACTCCGGCTCGCCGAGCCAGAGCACCGGCTTGCCGCCGATGGCCACCACGACGGCGTTGAGCAGGCCGTCGCGCTGCAGAATCCATTTCCAGATCAGCGACACCACCACCGGCGACAGCAGCACCGGGTAGAAGAACACGCCGCGCCAGAAGCCGCGCCCGATGATCTTGCGGTTGAGCACCAGCGCGGTGATCAGGCTGAAGACGATCATCAGCGCCACCTGCAGCACCGAGAAGCGGGCCGTGTTCCACACCGCGCGCCAGAAGAGATCCTTGTTGCAGCTGGCGGGCTCCCAATAATTCCGGCAATCGAGCAGCGTCGCCATGTTCTCCCAGCCGACGTAGGGGCGGTCCTGCGGATAGAGCTGCACGCCGCCGGTGAAGGCATAGAAGAAATTCACCACGATCGGCAGGAAGGTGAACACGCCGAAGATCACCAGGTTGGGCGTCAGGAAATACCACGGGGTGCGCGCGGATGCGTTCATCGCCCCTCCTCCTCGTTGGCCTTGGCTTGCATCGTCGTTCCCCTTGCCGCGGGCGGCCCGGGCCCGCCGCCGGAGCGCCGGGCGGAGCGGCCGCGCGCCGCTTCCGCGGCAGCGCGGTCCGTCCGGCGCCGCGCCGGTCTTTTTACTTGGCGGAGCTCTTCACCTGCTCGTCCATGTCCGCCGCCAGGCGCTTGATCGCCTCGTCGACCGACAGCTCGCCGGCCACCGCCTGCCCCAGCCGCTGCGCCGTGGGCAGGAACATGGCGCGGTTCAGGCCGTAGCCCTGCAGGTCGAAATTGGCCTTGGCGATCTTCGGCACGTCGGCCACGAAGACGTTCAGCGCCGCCTTGGCCGCCGGCGAAACCTGGTAGTTCACGCCGGCCTTGGCCACGCCCAGGTGCGCCGGGATGTTTTCGGTCTTGGCCATCAGCTCGGCGTAGTTGGCGTCGCTCGCCAGGAAGTCCAGGAACTTGGCGACGGCGGCCGGATTCTTGGTGCGCTTGAAGGCCACGAAACCCGCCCCGCCCGGCATCGCCGTGCACGTGGCCGGACCGCAGAACGCCGGGGCGACGACCCAGTCGAAGGCCTTGCTGGCCTGCTGGCTCATGCGCCGGATCTGCCAGGAACCCGAGTAGTACACCACCAGGCGGCCGTTGACGAACTCGTCGAAGGCGTCGCGGTACTGCGAACCGCCGATGCCGCCCCAGACTTCCTTGGGCATCAGGCCGGCCTTGTGCCATTCGACGAATTTCCTCGCCGCCGTCTTGTAGCCGTCATCGATCACCGGGTTGCCCTTGTCGTCGAAGATCTTCGCCCCGTAGGCCACGGCCAGCGGCGCGAAACGGTGGCCGCTGCGATCCATGGCCATGGCGAACGGCGTCTTGGTGGCGTCGGCGACCTTCTTGGCCGCGGCCATCCAGTCGTCCCAAGTGGCGGTGGCCGGCGGCAGCGGCACGTTGGCCTGCTCGAACAGGGTCTTGTTGACGAAGGCGCCCGTCACCGTCAGCTGCGACATGAGTCCGTAGATGCCCTTGCCGCTGGCCTTTTCCTCGGGCGAGCGGAACCAGTCGAGCGTGGTGGCCAGGTTGTCCTGCCAGTACTTCACGCGCGCCGCGGAGAGGTAGGGCGTCAGGTCGAGGTAGTACTTGTTGAGCCCGCCGAGTTCGGTGACCCGCGCGATGTCCGGCCCCTCGCCGGCGGCGAGCTGCACCGGCAACTGTTCGACGACGGCCTTGAACGGCACCTTGTCGATGACGATCCTGATGCCGGAGTTCGCCGCCTCGAAACGCCTGGCGATCTCGCCCGTCACCTCGCACTCGTTGCTGTCCGAATAGCACTGCACGCGCACTTCCTGCGCCGCGACGGCGCCGGCCATGCCGAGCAGGAAACCGGCGGATGCCGCCGCGATGATTTTGCGTTGTTGCCTTTTCATGAACATCCCCCAAAATCACATTGAACCAATCCGGCCTGTCCGGCCGGAACGAGTTTGCTCCCGATCATCCGGAAATACCGTCCTGCGCCATCGTGCGGGGTTTCATTCCTCCACTTTCTTCACTGCACTCTACTACTTTTTTACTAGGTTTTTAGCCTAGTCTACGGGCTTGGGAGCGTAAACCGGGGCATCGCGCGCACCCCGCGACGCCGGCCGGCGGAGGGCAACCATGCGTCTCGAAGGAAACCGCGAGGGCTGCAGCATTTCGCTGGCGGGCAGCGCGCTGATCCGCCACGCGCCCGGCGCGCCGGCCTTCTTCGCCGGCGTCGGCCAGGGCGAGAGCCACTTCCACCGCGGCAATTTCAAGGTGTTGGACCGGCAGGTCACGCGCGCGCCGCTGACGCTCGCGTCCATCGACGCCACGCCGGACGGCGCCGTCCTGACGCTCGGGCACGCGGACGCCGGCGAGGCGGCGGCCATCCTCACGCTCGACGCCAAGAACCGCCAGCTCCGGGTGCGCCTGCGCGGCGGCCTCAACCGCTTCTGGCTGCGCCTGTGCAACGCGCCCGGCGAGCACGTCTGGGGCGGCGGCGAGCAGTTCTCGCATTTCTGCCTGAACGGCCGGCGCTTTCCGATGTGGGTCCAGGAAGCCGGCGTCGGACGCGACATGACCGCGCGCAGCGCGCTGATCGCCGAAATCGAAGGCCAGGCCGGCGCGCACGAGGCGGCGACCTACTTCCCGCAGCCGACCTTCCTTTCCAGCCGGCATTACGCGCTGCACGTCGATTCGCCGGCCTACGCGGTGCTCGATTTCACCGCGCCGATGTTCCACGAGATCGAGGTCTGGGACGACGATTTCGGCTTCGAGCTGTTCGCCGGCGCCGGCCTGCCGGACCTGGTGCGGCGGCTCGCCCGGCGCTTCGGGTACGGCGGCCGCCTGCCCGCATGGGTTTACAACGGCGCCATCCTCGGCCTGAAGCGCGGCGCCGAGCGCAACCTCGCAATCCTGGAACAGGCGCTGCGGGCCGGCGTGCAGGTGTCGGGCCTGTGGTGCGAGGACTGGTGCGGCCTCCGCCACACCGCCTTCGGCGCGCGGCTGTTCTGGGACTGGCAATGGGACGCCCGGCGCTACCCCGGCCTGCCGGAGATGATCCGGCGGCTCGGGGAACGGGGCATCCGCTTCCTGGTGTACGCCAACCCCTACCTGTGCACCGACGGCCCGCTGTTCAAGGAAGCCGCCGACCTCGGGCTGCTCGCCAGGAACCCGGACGGTGCCCCGTGCACGGTCGATTTCGGCGAATTCGACGCCGGCTTCGTCAACTTCACCGGGGAGGCCGGCCGGCGCTGGTACAAGGAGCGCGTCATCAAGCAGAACATGCTGGCGCTCGGCGTCGCGGGCTGGATGGCCGATTTCGGCGAATACCAGCCGACGGAGATGCGCACCGCCGCCGGCGAGGACGGCTGGAGAACGCACAACCGCTGGCCGGAGCTGTGGGCGCGCGTCAATGCCGAAGCCATCGCCGAGGCCGGCCGCGCCGGCGACGTCCTGTTCTTCATGCGCGCCGGTTACACCGGGGCGCAGCGCCACGGCGGGCTGCTGTGGTCCGGCGACCAGTCCGTCAACTTTTCCCGGCACGACGGACTGGAAACCGCCATCTGCGCCGCGCTGTCCGCCGGCCTGCTCGGCAACACCGCCTGCCACAGCGACATCGGCGGCTACACCACGCTCCACGGCAACGCGCGCACCGAGGAAGTGTTCATGCGCTGGGCCGAAATGGCCGCCTTCACCCCGGTCATGCGCACGCACGAGGGCAACCGGCCCGACGAGTCGTTCCAGTTCCACCAGTCCGCCCGCGCGCTGGCGCACTTCGCCCGCATGACGCGCATCTACCGGACGCTCGCCCCCTACCTGCAATCCCTTTCGGCCGAGGCCGCCGCCACGGGCCTGCCGATCCAGCGGCCGCTGGCGCTGCATTTCGAGCACGACCGCGCGACGTGGACCGTCCACGACCAGTACCTGTACGGCCCGGACCTGCTGGTGGCGCCGGTGCATGCCGCGGCGGTCGCCGCGTGGCGCGCCTGCCTGCCGGCGGGCGAAGAGTGGGTGCACCTGTGGAGCGGGCGGGCCTGCGCCGGCGGGCAGACGGTGGAAGTCGACGCGCCGCTCGGAGAGCCGCCGGTGTTCTACCGGCGGGGCAGCCCCTGGGAGGCGCTGTTCCTGGCGGCGCGGGCCTGCTGAGGACTGCTCCGCTCAGATCAGCCGGCGGCGGAAGAAGGTCACCACCACCTCGCCGATCACCACCACGGCGAAGATGGTCAGCAGGATCACCGCCACGCGGTCCCACTGGAAGGTGTCGATCGCCGCGTTCATGATCATGCCCAGCCCGCCGGCGCCGACCAGGCCGAGCACCGACGATTCGCGGATGTTGATGTCCCAGCGCAGCAGCATGATCGACCAGAAGGCGGGCTTCACCGCCGGCCAGTAGCCGTACAGTATCTGGCTGGTCTGCGTGGCGCCCGCCGCCTTCAGGGCCTCGATGGCGCCGAAATGCACCTCCTCCAGCGCCTCGCCGAGCAGCTTGCCGACGAAGCCGACGGAGCGGAAGGCAATCGCCACCGTCCCGGCCAGCGGCCCCGGACCGAACACGGCGACGAAGAGCAGCGCCCAGACCAGCGAGTTGACCGAGCGGCTGGCCACCAGCATGGTCTTGGCGAACAGGTTCAGCCCCCGGTTCGGCGTGATGTTGTGCGCGGCCAGGATCGACAGCGGCAGCGCGAAGACCATCGAGAACAGCGTGCCCAGCGTGGCGATGTGGAACGTTTCCATCAGCGCCGAGTGCACCGCCTGCGGGTAGTAGCCCAGGTCCGGCGGCCACATGCGCCGGCCCATGTCCAGCATCTGCTCGGGCGCGTCCCAGAGGAATTCCCAGATCACGTCGATGCTGTTCAACGACAGCGCCACGGCGACGGCGATCACCAGCCACAGCGCGGTGCGCGCCAGTTTCTGCCGCAGGGTGTGGCGCTCCCAGACCGGGAAGGCGGACGCCGCGCGGGCGCTCTCAGACATGGAAGATACGCTTGACATAGTTCGAAGCCAGTTCGCCGAGCAGCACGACGGCGATGATGGTGATCAGGATGGCCAGCACGAAGTCGTACTCGAAGCGCTGGAAGGCCGCGAACAGCACGCCGCCGATGCCGCCCGCGCCGACGATGCCGACCATCGTCGAATTGCGCAGGTTGGCGTCGAGCTGGTAGGTGCAGAAGCCGACCAGGCGCGCGATCACCTGCGGCAGCACGCCGTAGGCCACCACGCTCATGAACGGCGCGCCGGTGGCGCGCACGGCCTCGATCTGCTTCATCGAGATTTCCTCGATGGCCTCCATGAACAGCTTGCCGACGAAGCCGACCGAGGCGACGATCAGCGCCAGCACGCCGGCCAGCGCGCCGAAGCCGACCGCCTTGATGAAGACGATGGCGACGATCACCGGGTTGAAGGCGCGGCACAGCGTGACGATCAGCCGCGCCGGCCAGGTCGCCCAGCCCGGCATCAGGTTGCGCGCGCCGAGCACGGCGATCGGCAGCGACAGCAGGACGCCGAAGAAAGTGGCCAGGACGGCGATCTCCATGCTCTCGACGAAGCCGGTGAGCAGCTGGTCCCAGTTCTTGTAGCTCGGCGGGAACATGCGCGCCAGGAAGCGCGCGCCGTTGTCCAGCCCGCGGATGAAACGCTCGTGCGAGAAATCGAGCTGGCCCAGCGCGTAGAAGGCGTACGCCGCGACCAGCAGGGCGAGCAGCCGGGCCTGCCAGGACGCACGGAACGGCCGCGCGTCGCCGGACGGCAGGCGCGGGAAGGGTTGCACGCCCGGCTGGCTCATTGCAGCCACCCTTCCCCGCCGTAGATCAGTTTCAGGTGGTCGTCGGTCAGCTGCTCCGGCGCGCCGTCGAAGACGACCTTGCCGCCGGTCATGCCGACGATGCGGTCGGCGAAGCGCCGGGCCAGATCGACGTCATGGATGTTGACCACCACCGGGATGCCGTTGTCCACGCCCTGCGACTTGAGCAGTTCCATGATCTCCACCGAGGTCTTCGGGTCCAGCGACGAGGTGGGTTCGTCGGCCAGCAGGATTTCCGGCCGCTGCATCAGCGCGCGGGCGATGCCGACGCGCTGGCGCTGGCCGCCGGACAGGCTGTCGGCGCGCTGGTGCGCGAAACTGGCCAGCCCGATCACGTTCAGCAGCTCGAAGGCGTGCGCCACGTCCTCGGCCGGAAACTTGCGCCGCCAGGCGTCGAGCGCGCCGACGTAGCCCAGCCGGCCGGTGAGCAGGTTCTCCATCACCGACAGCCGTTCGACCAGGTTGTATTCCTGGAAGACCATGCCGATGCGCCGCCGCGCCTCGCGCAGTTCCCGGCCCGCGATGTGCGACAGCTCCAGCCCCTTGAAGCGGACCGAGCCCTCGGTGGGATCGACCAGGCGGTTGATGATCCGGATCAGCGTCAACTTGCCGGTGCCGGACGAACCGATGACCGCCGTCATCCCGCGCTCCTCGAAGTCGAGGTCGATGCCTTTCAGCACCGGCACGCCCGGCTTGTACGCCTTGACCAGCCCCTTGATGCTCAATACCACCGCCATGCCGCCCGTCCTCCCGAAATTCATTGCCGCCGCGTCGCGCGACGCGGCGGACTGCGCCGATACGCCGGCGACCGGCTACTTCTTGCCCTTGTTCTGCTCGGCCTCGTAGCCGCTGCGGCCGAGGTTCTGGCCGGCGGCGATGGAGACCTTGCGCACGATTTCCCAGTCCTTCTTGTAATCGGCCGGCAGGAAGCGGTCGCCGCCCAGGCCCTTGGCCATCTCGGGCGGAATCCGGTAGTCGAAGAAGCAGCTCTTGATCTTCTCCACCAGTTTCGGATCGAGGTCGTGCGCGTAGGCGTAGGAGTCGGTCGGGAACTTCTCGCTGACGTACAGCGTGTTGAAGTCGTCGGCCTTGACCACGCCGCGCTCGATCATGTGCTGCAGCACGTCGCTGGCCACCGGCGCCGCGTCGTAGTCGCCCGACTTGACGCCGAGGACCGACTGGTCGTGCTTGCCCGAGAAGACCACCTGATAGTCCTTGTCCGGCGTCAGGCCGAGCGCCGGGAACAGCGCGCGCGGCGCCAGGTTGCCGGAGTTGGACGACGGCGAGGTGTGCGCCACCTTCTTGCCCTTCAGGTCGGTGATCTTCTTGTACGGGCTGTCCTTGCGCACGATCAGCTGGATCGAGACGCCCTCGGGCACGCCGGCCGTGCCGCGGATGGCGAAGGGCACGGCGCCGGCGATGTTCACCGCGAAGTTGGTCGGCCCGGTCGAGAACGCCGCGATGTGCAGGCGGCCCGAGCGCATGGCCTCGATTTCCGCCGAGTTGGACTGCACCGCGAAGAACACCGTCTTCTTGCCCACGCACTGCGAGAGATGGCCCATGAACGGCTGGAACAGCTTCTCGTAGATCGACGGGTCCTCCACCGGCGTGAACGCGAACACCAGCGTGTTGGGATCGCGGAACTTCTTCGGGTCGGTGGGCGGATCGGCGACGAGGTCGTGGTTGGCGTCGCAGTACATCACGTCGAGGTCGCCGCGGTTCGGGCAGTTGTCCTGCGCCCACGCGCCGGCGGCGGCGCCGAGCAGCGCCAGCGCCAGCGCCAGCAGGCTCTTGGTGATCGCGTTTGATGTCTTGGTCATTTTCGGCTCCTGAAGTAACGAAGGGTTGTTTTTTCGCCGCCGGCCGGCGGCCGTCCTTATTGTTTCTTGGCGCGGGCGGCTTCTTCCTTGGCCCGCTCCTTCTCGAATCCGGCGCTGCCGTAGTTCTCGCCCGCCGACTCCCCGACCTGCCGCACCACCGCCCATTCCTTCTGGTAGGTGATCGGCGTGAAATGCGTGGCGCCTTCCATGCCCTTGGAGAGCTCGGCGTCGAACTTGTAGTCGAGCACGCACTTGACCATCCGGTCGCGCAGTCCGGGCTCCAGGTCGTGCGCATAGGCCAGCGAATTGACCGGGAATTTCTCGCTGGTGTAGATGATGCGGAAATCCCCCTCCTTGACCACGCCGCGCCTGATCATCTGCTGGTAGATGTCGGAAGCCACCGGCGCCGCGTCGTAGTCGCCCGAGAGCACGCCCATGATCGACTGGTCGTGCTTGCCCGAATAGAGCACCTGGTAGTCCTTCTCCGGCGTCACGCCCATGGCCGGGAACAGCGCGCGCGGCGCCGAATTGCCCGAGGTCGAGGACGGCGAGGTGTGCGCCACCTTCTTGCCCTTCAGGTCGGCGATCTTCTGGATCGGGCTGTCCTTGCGCACGATCACGATCAGGTTGAAGCCGTGCGCGCCCTTGTCGTCGGCGCGGATGGCGAACGGCACGGCGCCGGCCACGTTGACCGCGAAGTTGGTCGTCCCGGTCGAGAAGAAGGCGAGGTGCAGGCGCCCCGAGCGCATCGCCTCGATCTGCGCCGAATTGGACTGCACCGAGAAGAACACCGTCTTCTTGCCCACGCACTGCGACAGGTATTTGACGAAGGGATCGAAGATCTTCTCGTAGACCGACGGGTCTTCGAGCGGCGTGAAGGAGAAGACCAGCGTGCCGGGATTGCGGAATTTCTTCGCGTCGGCCGGCGGATCGGCCACCAGGTCCTTGTTCGCGTCGCAATACGCCGGGTCCAGCAGGCCCCGGTTGGGACAGGCGTCCTGCGCCTGCGCGACTCCCGCCGCCGACAGCGCCAGCGCCGCCAGCACGCCGCCCGCCAGGCGGCGCCCACGCCGGTTCCCTCCATTGAAAACGATCTGCTGCATGCTTGACCTCGCTCCTGTGATTTATCGGTCCGTCTGTACGGCGCGGCGGTCCGCGCCCCGGATGACACGCCCCGGGTCGTTGCCCGTTCGCGCCGATTCTAGCCCGCGCCGAACGACGCCTTCCCCGGCAGAGGCCGCCAGACTTGCGATCGCCTTTCTCCCGGCTTTCAAACAGCTTTCAGACGGCGCTTCCTCTCCCTCCCCTTCAAGGGGAGGGTTGGGGTGGGGATGGGGTGAGCGCCTAACCTCGCACAACCCCATCCCCCACCCAACCTCCCCCTTCAAGGGGGAGGAGCCGTATTGCCGCCCGCCTTTCCATCCCGCACCGAACGAGATAAGCTCGACCGCTCCCGTTTTCCCTGGACCCGGTCACCCATGAGAATCCTGGTTGTCGAGGACGACCCCGATCTGTCGAAGGCGCTGGTGCGCGCGCTGGAAAAACGGGGCTTCGCGGTCACGCCCTGCTTCGACGGCCTGAAGGCCTTCCAGACGATCCGCCAGGACGCGCACGACATCATCCTGCTCGACCTGAACATCCCCGGCGAGGACGGCCTGCATTTGCTGCAGCGCATGCGCAACGCCGGCATCGGCACGCCGGTGCTGATCCTCACCGCGCGCTCGTCGATCGGCGACCGCATCGCCGGGCTGAACGCCGGCGCCGACGACTACCTGTCCAAGCCTTTCGACCTCGACGAGCTGGAGGCGCGCATCAACGCCCTGGCGCGGCGCATCCGCGGCCACGAGGAAGAGCGCATCACCTGCGGCAGCCTGCGCTTCGAGCGCGACTCCGGCGCCTTCTACATCGGCGGCGAGCCGCTGGTGCTCACGCCGCGCGAGCAGGCCATGCTGCAGGCGCTGATCGCCCGGCACGGCCACGCGGTAACCAAGGAACGCCTGTTCCGGGTGGTGTTCTCCGACGAGGAGCAGGTGCATTTCGAGGCCATCGAAGTGGTCGCGCACCGCCTGCGCAAGAAGCTCGCCGGCACCGGCACCGCGCTGATGACCCTGCGCGGCCTCGGCTACCTGCTGCGCGAGGAGACGGCGGCGGCCGCGTCCGGAAAGGAAAAGTGAGCGTGCCCGCGCGCCGGTTTTCCGTGCGCAGCTACGTGCTGGCCTGGATCACCCTGCCGCTGTGCGCCATCCTGGCGATCGACACCTGGTTCCTGTACCGCAGCGCGCTGCACTCGGTGAACGTGGCCTACGACCGCACGCTGCTCGCCACCACGCATGCCGTCGGCGATTCCGTGCGTTTCGAGAACGGCCGCTACCGGCTGTCGCTGCCGCTGGCGCTGTTCGAGATCTACGAGACCGAGCAGTCGGGCCGCTACTACTACCGCGTCAGCGATTCCGGCGGCGGCCTGCTGTCGGGCGACGAGGACCTGCAGCCGTATCGCGGCACCCTGCCGAAGAACACGGCCTATCCGGCGGTCGTCCAGTTCTACGAGGACAGCTTCCACGGCGAGCCGATCCGCGTCGCCGCGCTGCTCCAGCCGGTGTTCTCCAACGACGAGGCCGGCACGGTGGTCATCCAGGTCGCCGAACCGATGAAGATCCGCGAGGAGTCGGCGCGCGACATCCTGCGCAACACGCTGCTGCGGCAGGGCCTGCTCGTCGCCGCCGTGTGCCTCGCCGTGTACGTCTCGGTCACCCGGGCGCTCAGGCCGCTGAACCGCCTGCGCGACGAGCTCGGCCGCCGTTCCGCCGACGACCTGTCGGCACTGGCCCTGCGCACCGGTCTGCTCGAACTCGACACGGTGACGCAGGCCATGAACCAGCTGATGGAGCGGCTGGCCCGGCTGGTCAACCACCAGAAACGCTTCATCGCCAACGCCTCGCACCAGCTGCGCACGCCGCTGGCCGTGCTCAAGACGCAGCTGCAGTCGGGCCTGCGCGGCGACGCGCCGGGCGAGGTGGTGCTGCGCGAAATCTCCGGCACGGTCGAGCGCACCATCACGCTGGCCAACCAGATGCTGCTGCTGGCCAAGATCGAGCAGCGCCGCAGCCAGGGGCTGAGCGACCTGTGCCACCTCGGCAACCTGGCGCGCGAGGCGGCGGTCGAGCTCTCGCCGCTGATCGCGGAAAAGGACCTCGACTTCGAGCTCGACGACGCGGACGGCCACGGCCTGATCCGGGGCGACGCCTGGCTGGTCGGCGAACTGATCCGCAACCTCCTGAACAACGCCATCCGCCACACCCCGCCCGGCCAGAAGCTGGGCATCCGCGTGCGCTCGGCCGGCGGCGCGGTCGAACTGCTGGTCTGGGATTCCGGCGGCGGCATCCCGGACGAGCAGATGAACCAGCTGTTCGAGCCGTTTTCGAGCAGCTTCTCCGCCTCGGGCAGCGGCCTCGGCCTCGCCATTGCAAAGGAAATCGCGCTCTCCCTCGACGGCCGCATCGCCCTCGCCAACGCCACCCGCGAAACCGGCGCCGCCGGGCTCGACGCACGGGTGACTTTCGCGGCGGCGGCGGGGTGAGCATGTTGAACGAATGATCCCGCCCGCTGTCTCGACAGGGCGCGAATCGGAGCAGCGATGACGGCGCCATCGGGAGCCCTCGCTTCCGGTGCCTTGTTCTTCTTCCATGGAGGGTCGTCATGAGAATTTCAGGCATCATCGGCATCATGTCCACCGCCCTGCTGGCCGCCTGCGCCGGCATTCCCGAACGGCCGGCGGCGACGGCGGCGCTCTCGGCGCGGTCCGGCAGCAACGTCTCGGGGAACGTCAGCTTTGCCGAAACGCCCGGCGGCTTGAGAATCCAGGCCGAGGTCGCCGGCCTGGCGCCCGGCGCGCACGGCTTCCACATCCACGAGGCGGGCGACTGCTCGGCGCCGGACGCCGCCAGCGCCAAGGGCCACTTCAATCCCGCCGGCAAGCCGCACGGGCATTACGCCGAAGCGGAGCACCACGGCGGCGACATGCCGAACCTGATGGCCAACGCCCGCGGCGAGGCCGCCTTCGACTTCACCCTCGCCGGCGTCGGCCTGTCGGGGCCGACCGGGGTCGTCGGACGCAGCATCGTCGTGCATGCCGATCCCGACGATTACAAATCCCAGCCCGCCGGCAACTCCGGCGCGCGCGTCGCCTGCGGCGTGATCGTCGCCCGCTGAACCGCGCCGCGCAGGCGGGCCGGCTTCCCGCCTCCGCGCCGCGGCCGCTATCATTGCGTACTTCCGCCACACACGTCGGGCGGGAGCGAGGCGAGCGCCAGCACGCCCCGCTGCCCGCGCGAGCAGGAGATCTTGCATGGATGCCGGCCTGTTGCCCAACGCGCATGAACACATTTCCGCCATCGCGGAAGTCATCCGCCTGGCCGTCGCGCCGGTGTTCCTGCTCACGGCCATCGCCACGCTGGTCAACGTGATGAACACCCGCCTGATCCGCGTGGTCGACCGCCGCCGCCTGCTGCAGGACCGCGTCAAGGACGCCGGGGAACGCTGCCCGGACGCCCTGCGCGGCGACCTGCATCTGCTGGTCCGGCGCATCCGCCTGATCTACCTGGCCATCCTGGCGGCCATTTTCGCCGCCCTGCTGATCTGCCTGGTGGTGGCCGGCGCCTTCCTCGGCGCGCTGGCGTCGATCGACGTGGCCCGCGCCGTGGCCGTCTGCTTCATCCTGGCGATGAGCGCGATGATCGTCTCGCTCGGCCTCTTCCTGCGCGAGGTCTACCTCGGCGTCAGCCTGGGGGTGAGCGCCAAGCATTGAAAAGCGATCAACCGCTTTTCACAGTCTCTCCGCCGCCAGAACGCCGCGTGCGACCGCCCGGACCAGCGCCTGATGGTCCGCCTCGGTCTGGTCGGCGTACGTCCGGGCGAAGCGCCACAGGGCGCGGTCGAGCTTGTCGGAGGCGCCGACGTAGCCGGCAATCATCGACGCGCCGCTGGTGCGCGCGTGGCACTTGCCGAGCAGGTGGCCGAGGATGCCGGCGTAGTCGCCCAGCGCGCGGGCGCTGATCGCGTCGAGATCGACGCCGCCCTTCATGTCGCGGAACTGGCGCACGTAGTACTGCCGGCCGTCGATCGTCGTCCAGCCGAGCAGCGGATCGCTGACGGTCTGCAGCGCCTGCTGGTATTCGACCACCCGCTGCCCCTGGTGCGCGTGCCACGCCGCTTCGCCGTGGACGTGGCGGGCCAGGACCGAACGCCGCGCCTGCTTGACCTGCAGGAACAGCATGTCGTCCGGACTGCTGCCTTCGAGCAGCGCGACGAAAGCGCGCAGGCCGACGCTGCCGACGCCGACCACCTTGTGCGCCACGTCGATCAGCGTGTACCCGCCCAGCACCCGCCGCCAGTGCGGCGCCAGCGTGGCGAGGTAGGCGTCCAGGCCGTGCGCCACCCGCTCGGCGACCTCCTCCGGCACGCGCCGGAGCAGCGGCGGCTCGTCAACGATGCGCCGCACGCCGTCGCGTTCGGCCGTGAGGCGCGGCAGCACGCGGTCGCTGTTCGAGCGCCGGGCGCGCGCGGCGGCGCGGGCGATCTCGCCGCGCAGCGACTTCTCGGTGACCGTCTCGTGCAGGCGCGCGACGTCGAGCCGCTCGAAGGAGCGCGACAGCAGCGGCTCCTCGGCGAGGTAAGCCACCTCGCGGCGATACGCGCGGCCGCAGGCCAGCACCGCGTCGCGGCATGCGGCCTCGCTCGCGCCGTTCTGCCGCCCGGCCACGCAGACGCTGGCGACGAGCCGCCACAGGTCCCACTCCCACGCGCCGGGATGCGCCTCGTCGAAGTCGTTGAGGTCGATCACCAGATCGCGCTCGGGCGAGGCGTAGAAGCCGAAATTGCCCATGTGCGCGTCGCCGCAGACCACCGGCGTGATGCCGGTCACCGGCAGCCGGGCGAGGTCCTCGATCATCACCCCGGCGGTGCCGCGCAGGAAGCTGTACGGCGAGGCCATCATGCGGCCGACGCGCACCGGGATCAGCCATTCCAGCCGCCCCTCGTGCGCACGGATGATCTGCTCGACCGGATCGACCCGGTCCGCCGCCGGCGTCCACTCGCCCAGCGCGCCGCGCGGCACTTTCTGGCGCAGGCTGCGCCCGAGCGCGAAGCGTTCGGCACGCGGCATCGGCCGGCTGCGCAGCGACCGGTAGCTGGCGCCGTCGACGCCCGGCAGGATGACGTGGCGCGGCCCGGCGGGATCGGGATCGAGGGCGGCTGCGCCTGCAAGCTCGGGAAACGCCATGTCGGACTCCAGGAAAAAGGCCGGGAAGCGGCCACGCCAGATGGTACTCCGTGCGGCCTCGCGCCATCTTCGCGCATCGCCGGACGACCGGGCCGATGCCCGGCGGCGCTCAGAAAAGCGAGCCCTGGCCGCGCCGCGATGCGGCGTTCGGCTGCGGCGGCGCGTCCTGCCCCTCCTGCGCGTCCAGCCAGCGCATGATCGCGGCCACGGCGTGCGCCTGCTCTTCCGCCGTCAGCGGGTGTCCCGCCGCGATGCGATGCCATTTCGCCAGGCAGCTTCGGCAGCACGTCGCCGTGGCATGCTGCGCGACGAACACCGGATGTCCGCGGAACGGCGTCTGCCGGCCGTCGTTGGCCGGCTCGGCCGGCGCCAGCCGCTGCGCCACGAAAGCCCGCGCATGCTCCGCGACCGTTTCGCGCCCGTTCGCCGCGAGGTAGGCACGCTCGCGCGGCCGCAGCGAGAAGCCGCGGCGGAAGCCGGACTTCGTCAATGCGGCGAACAGATCATCGAGGTCGCGCATGTCGCCGGACGATAAAGGCGGTGATCGAAAGGCTGAAACGCATGGATATGGTGCTTTACAGCAACGTTTCCGCTTTTTATCCGGAAATCGTGGCGAACTGTTAATTATTTCACAGACATCATTGATGCCGCGACTTAGCGTGCATTTTGCCGGTTCCGTTTATCTGACGACGGGGAAAAACAAAATGCAGCAAAAAGCCGAACCGAATGTCGCCGTAAACATCCGCAGGTGGATCGACTGGAGGCTCCACCAGTTCCAGGGGATTCGCCGGTACGTCCATGAACGTATCTGGAAAGGCGTCGAATGGCGCCGGGACCGGCTGATCTCGACCGTATATCTCGGCTCACTTTATCGATTGGCGGCCATGAAGCGCCGCTCGCTCGGCCGGACCGAATTCATCGGGATAACGGGGAGCGCTGGCAAGACGACGACGAAGGATCTGCTGGGCGCCATTCTGGAACGCCATCTCCCGGGAGGAAGAAAGGGAGCGGGAACCATGAACGGCCCGGAACACGTGGCCCGCTTCGTACTGGGCACGCGCCCCACGGACCGATACTGCCTCACCGAGATCGCCCTGATCAACGACGACAGCATGGGCCGGCAACTGGCGATTTATCAGCCGACCGTGGGCGTCGTGACGAACATCGGCGGCGATCATCTGTCGGCATACGGCGGCATCGACGGCGTTGCCGAAGAGAAGAGCAAATTGATCCGGGCCTTGCCGCCCAATGGAATCGCGATTCTCAACGCGGACGATTCGCGCGTCATCGCGATGCAAGCGCTTTTTTCCGGCCGCACCGTCACCTACGGCATGGGCGATCAGGCGATGCTGCGGGGAACCGAGGTCGAATCATCATGGCCTGACCGGCTTTCATTGACCGTCACCTGGCTCGGCCAGTCCGTCCGTGTGGAAACGCAACTCTGCGGCGTCCACTGGGCGCCCGTCGTGCTGGCCGCCATTGCCACGGCCGTTGCACTTGGCGTTCCGTTGCCGGCCGCCGCCGAGGCATTGGCCACGGTCAAGCCGTTTGAAGGCCGCATGTCCCCCGTGGAACTGGAGGACGGTGTGACATTCATCCGTGATGATTGGAAAGCGCCCTTCTGGACCGTTGAACCGACTCTCGCATTCATGCGCCACGCCCGCGCCAAACGAAAGATAGTCGTCGTGGGAACGCTTTCCGACTACACGGGGGACTCCAGCAAGCGTTATTCGGAAGTGGCGAGAAAGGCCTTGGATTCGGCTGACTGCGTGCTGTTTGTCGGCCCGCGCTCTTCCGCATCCCTACGCGCCAAACGAAACGATCAAGATCAGTTGTTCGCATTTCCTTCGCTCCGGGATGCGTCAGCGTTTTTGTCCTCGTATCTCCAGTCGGGCGATCTCGTTCTCTTGAAAGGCTCCACCCGCGCAGACCACCTCGAACGGCTCATCCTCGCCCGAAGCGGCAAAGTGGAGTGCTGGCGCTCCGGCTGCGGCCGAATGTTCTATTGCGACGAACCCGAATGGCTCAAAAAGGTCGATCCCGCCGGAATCGCGCGGAGGGATTACCGTCCCAGCGCATGCCGCTTCTTGCACGTACCCTCGGAGCCGACGGGGGCGATCGGACGAGCCACGTCGTATGCGGCGGGGGTTTCGGCGACTCCCGGCGCGCGGAAATCCGGCTCCCGCGATACTGGGGTGGTCGTCATAGGACTCGGAAATCCGGAGGCCTATCGCTCGGACACCAGGCACAACGTGGGCTTTCGCGTACTTGACGCGCTGGCGGGCCGTCAGGCGGAAGGCTGGATTGCGGACGATGATTTCGCCACCGTGTGCCGGGCAGAGCTGAACGGAATGTCTCTTTGCCTCGTCAAGCCGCTTGCCCCAATGAACGACATCGGCGGCGCGGTACAAAAGGCTGCCAGGAAACTGGATATCAAGGTTTGCCAATGCATTCTCGTACACGATGATTTGGACCTGCCCTTGGGAGCGGTACGGGCCAGAAATCGCGGCGGGGACGGAGGACATGGCGGCGTGCGCTCGATCCTGCAGCATTTTCAGGACGACAGGTTCCGCCGCGTGAAGGTCGGCATCGGCAAACCTTTCGACGGACAGTCGATCGTCGACTTCGTACTGACCCCGTTCTCGCCGGAGCAGCTCGCAAGCGTCGATGCCGGGATAGATCTGGCGGCGGATCGGGTGATCGAGATCGCCAGGCAGATAAAACTCGAAAAGTCTCGCTAGACCCGCACGGCAAGTTGCCGATAGGCCGCGCAACGATTCGATCCGGGCATGGCGTTTTTTCCGGACACGGGCCCGTTTTATCTACTAAAAAGAAAGAGCGGGTCGAGGGTCGGGAAAACGGCGGCTTGCGTTTTCCGCGAACAAAAAGACGGCGAGCGACACACTCATGGGGGGCATCATGCGCATCGGGTCCATCGAAATCACGCCGTTGTCGGCGATGCTGGTCTTCATTCCGATATGTACCGGCCTGGAACTGGCGCATGCCGATCCGGCCTGGATATTCGTCACCGCCGGCCTGGGGATCATTCCGCTGGCCGGGCTCATGGGCACCGCCACCGAACATCTGGCCGAGCATTACGGCGCGGGCATCGGCGGCCTGCTCAACGCCACCTTCGGCAATGCCGCCGAACTCATCATCGGCCTGGTTGCGCTCCACGCGGGGCTGCTCGACGTGGTCAAGGCGTCGATCACCGGCTCGATCATCGGCAACATCCTGCTGGTGCTCGGCGCCAGCGTGCTGTTCGGCGGCCTGAAGTTCGAGACGCAATGCTTCAACCGCACCGCGGCGTCGGTCGGCACCACCCTGCTGGCGCTGTCGACCATCGGCCTGATCATTCCCGCGATCTTCCACATGCTCGTCGCCGGCCTGCCGGAACCGCACGAACAGGAATTGAGCCTGGAAATCGCCATCGTGCTGTTCATCTGCTACATCCTCAGCCTGATCTTCAGCCTGCGCACCCACGCCCACCTCTACGTCGGAGAAGCCACGGAGGAAAGCGAGGACGCGCTCGAAGAAGCCCTCGGCGTCGACACCTGGAGCAAGACGAAATCCATCATCGTGCTGTTCATCGCCTCGGTCCTCACCGCGGTGATGAGCGAGTTTCTGGTCGGCGCCGTCGAACATACGGCCAAGGCATGGGGCATGAGCGACGTGTTCATCGGCGTCATCCTGGTGGCCATCGTCGGCAACGCGGCCGAACACAGCACGGCGGTCATGATGGCGCTGAAGAATCAGATGGACCTGGCGATCAACATCGCCATCGGCTCAAGCATCCAGATCGCGCTGTTCGTCGCGCCGTTGCTGGTGTTCTGCGGCTATCTGTTCGGCCAGCCGATGAATCTGCTGTTCACCACCTTCGAAGTGCTGGCCATCGCCACCTCCGCCTGGATCGTCGTGCTGATCACCTCGGACGGCGAATCCAACTGGATGGAGGGCGTGATGCTGCTCGCCGTCTATCTGATCCTCGGGCTCGCCTTCTTCTTCCTGCCTGCCTAGGGCTGCACGCAACGATGGCCTAGCCGTCGCACGGATGGGCGGGCGTGTCCAGCAGCAGTTGGTAGAAGGCCAGATCGAGCCAGCGGCCGAACTTGAAGCCGACCTGCGGCAGCGTGCCGGCGTGCTTGAAACCAAGCCGCTCGTGCAGCGCGATGCTGCCGGCGTTCGTCGCATCGATGCCGCCGATCATGGCGTGCACGTCGTTCCGTCGCGCGGCCGCGATCAATTCCCGCAGCACCCTGCGGCCCAGTCCCTGCCCGCGATGGTCCTTATGCACATACACCGAATGCTCGACGGTGTACTTGTACGCCGGCCAGCCCCGGAACGTGCCGTAGCTGGCGAAAGCCAGCAAGCCGCCGTCTGCATCCTCCACCCCGATCACGGGAAAATTCCCGGCGCGCTTGGCGTCGAACCACGGAACCATGCTCTGCGGCGTACGCGGTCGGTAATCGTACAGCGCCGTCGAATTCACAATCGCTTCGTTGAAAATAGCCAGGATCGCGTCCGCATGCCGCTCGAAATCGCAGCGTACGACGTTGAGTTCCCCCATTACGGTCTCCTTGAAGATTCAGTGGATGTGCTTGCCGGCGAGCCGGGTTGCCGGCTTCGATGCCGGACGTCTGCCGCATGGACCGGCGGTGGCCTCAAGAATGCACCGGCGTCGCCGAAAGCTTCACCCCCAGAGCATGCAGCAGTTTGAGCACCGTGTCATAGCGTGGCTTGGCACCTGGAGTCAGCGCCTTGTAGAGGCTTTCGCGGCCGAGCCCGGCATCCTTGGCGAGTTGGGTCATGCCGCGCGCGCGGGCGACATCCCGAACGGCGGTCAGGAATACGTCGGGGTTCGGGTCTTCCAACGCCGCAGTCAGGAACTCCGCAATGGTTTCTTCGTCGTCAAGGTAGTCGGCGGCATCGAAGGGGGTAAATTTGGTCATGGTTCACTCCTTGTCCAAGGCGCGCGCCATCTCGACGGCGCGTTTGATGTCGCGCTGCTGGGAAGACTTGTCGCCGCCCAGCAGAAGCAGGTAGACCACCTTTCCCCGGCGCGTGTAATAGATACGATAGCCGGGGCCCACATGCACGCGCATCTCCGAAACGCCCTCGCCGACCGGCTCGCAGTCGCCGAAATTGCCGTGCTCGGCGGCGCGGATGCGATACGCGATGCGCGCTCGACCGACCTTGTCCTTCAACGCGGAGAGCCAAGCGTCGAATTCAATCGACCGCAGAAAGGTGTTCATCGAGTTATTGTATCCAATTGGATACTAATGTGCAACGACCCCGCCTCTCGATCAAGGCCGCGCCCGCCCGTTTTGACATGGGCCTCACGCCTTTATTCCCAGCCGCCGCGCCAGCTTGTGCAGATTGCTCGCATCCAGGCCGAGCACGCGCGCGGCGCTGGCCCAGTTGTCGCCGCAGCGGGCGAGGGCCTGGCGGATGAGCTGGCGCTGGTAGGCTTCGAGCGCGGGCTTGAGCGGCAGGTCGGCGGCTTCGCCGGCCTGATCTTCCGCGCGATCGCCGGCGGCGGCGAAGTCTGCCGGCGGAACGTGCCCGTCCGGCGACAGGTCGAGGTCGAGGTGCGCGGGCTCCAGGGTGACGATCTCGCCGCGCCCGGCGCCGTGGCTGATCGCGCGCAGGGCGGCGCGGCCGATCACGTGTTCGAGTTCGCGCACGTTGCCCGGCCAGGCGTAGGCGCACAGCGCCGTCTCGGCGCGCGGCGACAGGCGCAGGCCGCGCAGGCCGAGCCGGGTGCGGTTGATCTCCAGGAAGCGGCCGGCGAGCAGCAGCACGTCGTTGCCGCGTTCGCGCAGCGGCGGAATGCGCACCGGATAGACCGAAAGCCGGTGGTACAGGTCGGCGCGGAAGTGGCCTTCGCGCACGCGCTCGGGCAGCTGGCGGTTGGTGGCCGCGACGATGCGCACGTCGACCTTGAGCACCTGGTCGGCGCCGAGGCGCTGGATTTCGCCGTTCTGCAGCGTGCGCAGCAGCTTGGCCTGGACGGCCAGCGGCAGTTCGCCGACTTCGTCGAGGAACAGCGTGCCGCCCTGCGCCGCCTCGATCCGTCCGGCGCGGTCGGCGAGCGCGCCGGAAAAGGCGCCCCGCACGTGGCCGAACAGCTCGCTCTCGGACAGCGATTCGGGCAGCGCCGCGCAGTTCGACGTGGATCAGCGGCCCGGCGGCGCGGCGCGACATGCGGTGCAGGCGGTGCGCGAACAGTTCCTTGCCGACGCCGGTCTCGCCCAGCAGCAGCACCGGCAGCTCCGAATCGGCGACCACGTCGAGCTCCTTGAGCAGGCTGAGCAGCGCCCCGCTCTGCCCGACGATTTCCGGCTCGCCGGCCGCCCCGTCGGCCGGCGAGCGGCCCGTCTCGGCGCTCCGGCCGGCGCGCAGGGCGCGGTTCTCCTCCTCGATCCGGGTCATGCGCACCGAAGCCTCGACCAGCAGCGCCAGCTCGGCCAGCGCGTCGCGGGCCGGCGTGTCAAACACCTCGCCGCCGCCTTCATCGCTGTCCGGCGCGTCGAGCGTCAGCACGCCCCACGGCTGGCCGTCGAGGTGCAGGCTGACGCCCATGCAGTCGTGTACCGGCAGCGGTTCGTCGCGATGATTTTCGAGCAGGCCGTCGTACGGATCGGGCAACGGACTGCCGGGCGGGAAGCGCACCGGCGCGCGGCTGGCGAGGATCGCCGACAGGCGCGGATGCTGCGCCACCACGAAACGCCGGCCGAGCGTTTCCCGGACCAGCCCGTCGACGGCCAGCGGCCGCAGCCCGTCGCCCTCGATCTTGAGCAGGCCGACGGCGCCGCAGCTGAAGTGCGTGCGGATGGCGTTGACCAGGCGCTGCAGGCGCACCGGATGCGGCAGTTCGGTCACCAGGTCGGCGAGCAGCAGCGAAGTGATCATGGTAAATAAAACCTTTGACGGTGCAATGAACCCTGAAATGATAAGGTAAAAATCACCTTTTCCACAAGGATTCTTTATAAATCAGCCAATTATATCCTGGCACGCAGCCTGCTTTAAGCATGGCGTCACTCAAGGAGCACACCATGAACCTGCACGAACAACCCATTGGACAACTCGCCTGCGCCCTGCCCGGCGCGACCCGTATTTTCCACCAGCACAAGCTCGATTTCTGCTGCGGCGGCCACGTCAGCCTGCGCGAGGCGGCGGCCAAGCGCGGCGTCGACCTCGCCGCGCTGTTGAAGCAGCTCGAACCGCTGCAAGGCGGCGAAACGCAGATTCGCGACTGGCGCAGCGCGCCGGCCGCCGAGCTGATCGACTACATCCTGCGCCGCTACCACGAACGGCACCGCGAGGAGATTCCCGAGCTGATCCGCCTGGCGCGGCGCGTCGAGCACGTGCATGCGACGCGCCCGGATTGCCCGGCCGGCCTCGCGGACCATCTCGACGCCATGTTCCAGGAACTGCTCAGCCACATGATGAAGGAGGAGCAGGTGCTCTTCCCGATGCTGCTCGCCGGGCGCGAGGCCGAGGCGCAGTCGCCGATCTCGATGATGCGCTACGAGCACGACCAGCACGGCGAGGCGCTCGCCCGCCTGGAGGCGCTGACCGACGACATCACCGCGCCGGCAGACGCCTGCAACACCTGGCGTGCGCTGTATGCCGGCCTGGCGAAGCTGCGCGAGGACCTGATGCAGCACATCCACCTGGAAAACAACATACTGTTCATCAACGCCGGACACATCGTCTGATGCCGGCAATCAGCTACGGGGTGCGGGGCAAAATAAAAAACGATTGACCACGGCGGCGCGGCGAAAAGCAGATTTTGTTTCTCGCCGTGCCGCCGTGGTCAAATCGCTTTTTCTCCGTACCTTCCGTGGCGCGCTTTTCATTTGCCACGCATGACATGAAGGAGACCCGCACGATGGCCGATTCGCTCCTGCCCACGGCGCCCGCCCTCGACGAGCCGCTGGAAATGCTCGGGGCCTGCCATGACCGCATCGAGGCCCAGCTGCGCACGCTGGAGCGGCTGCTCGACTACCTGCCGGCGCACGGCGCGGACGCGCAGGCGCGCGGGGCGGCGCAGGCCGTGCTGCGCTACTTCGAACTGGCCGGCCCGAACCACCACGAGGACGAGGAGCGCGACCTGTTTCCCGTGCTCGCCGCCCGTGCCGCGCCGGCCGAGGCGGCAAGCGTGCAGGCCCTGATCCGCGACCTGCTCGACGACCACGCCCGGATGGCCGCCGCGCTCGCCGTGATGCGCGGCCAGCTGGCGCCGATCGCCGCGGGCGAGGCCGCGCAACTGGACGAGGCGGCCGTGCGGCGGCTCGCCTCGCTGTACCGCGGCCACATCGCGCGGGAGAACGGCGAACTGCTGCCGCTGGCGCGCCGGCTGCTGGCGGCGGACGACGTACGCGCGCTGAGCGTCGCCATGAGCGCGCGCCGCGGCGTGAAGCACTGACGGCCGGCCGGCGCTGCCGCCGGCCCGGCACCTCCCCTGCCTACTTGATCTTCAGCACCCGCTCGATTTCCGACTTGTACAGCTTCTGGATCTCCGGATCGTAGCTGTTCATGAACTTGTCGATGACCGGCTGCACCGCCTGGCGCATGCGCGCCAGTTCGGCGGGCGGCACGTCGTTGTACTGCATGCCGGCCTTCTTCAGTTCATTCACCGATTCCTCGGCCGCGGCCAGGCTGACCTTGCGCTGGTAGTCGCGCGCTTCGAGCGCGGCGTCGCGCAGAATCTTCTGCTCGGTGGCCGACAGCTTGTCCCAGAAGATCTTGCTGACCAGGATGATGTTCGCCGCATAGACGTGGTTGGTCGCGCTGACGTACTTCTGGACTTCGTAGAACTTGTTCGAGCGGATCACGTTGAACGGGTTTTCCTGGCCGTCGACCGCCTTGGTCTCCAGCGCCGTGTACAGCTCGCTGAAGCTCAGCGGCATGGGCGAGGCCTTGAGCGCCTGGAAGCTTTCCAGGAACACCGGGTTGGGAATCACGCGCAGCTTCAGCCCCGCGAAATCCTCCAGTTTGGCGATCGGGTGCTTGCTGTTGGTGGTGTTGCGGAAGCCGAGGTCCCAGAAGGCCAGCGCGATCAGGCCCTTTTCCGGCAGCTTCTTGACCAGCGCGTCGCCCAGCGGCCCGTCGACCAGCGCGAAGCCCTGCGGGTAGGTGCTCACCGCGAACGGGAAATCGATGACGCCGAGATCCTTGACCAGCCCGACGATCGAGGTGGTGGCCGGCGACTGCATCTCCTGCGTGCCGCCGCGCAGGGCCTGGGTCTGCTGCTGCTCGGTGCCGAGCTGGTTGGACGGATACTCCTTGACCTGGATCTTGCCGCCGCTCTTCGCCGCGACGATCTCGGCGAACTTCTTCACGCCCGCGCTCACCGGATGGTCGAGGTTGTTGAGGTGGCCGAAGCGGATGGTCCGCTGCTGGATGTCGTCGGCGCCGGCCGACGTTCCCGGCAGGATCAGCGCGCTTGCGGCCGCGCAGAGCAACATACCGGCAAATCTGTTTTTCATGACAATATCCTCCGTTTTATCTACCGTCCGAGAGTTACGAAAGCCAGCGCATCGGCACCAGCACCAGCGAGGGGAACAGCACCAGCAGGAACATCAGGGCCGTTTCCGCCAAGAGGAACGGCCAGACCCCCTTGATCACGTCGTCGAGTTTTTCCTTCGACACGCCGGCGACCACGTTGAGCACGTTGCCGACCGGCGGCGTGAGCAGCCCGATGGCGTTGTTCATGATGAACAGCACGCCGAAATAGATCGGATCGATGCCCGCCTGCCTGACCACCGGCACCAGGATCGGCCCGAGGATCAGCACCGTCGGCATCAGGTCGAGCGCGGTGCCGATGACGATCACCAGCACGGTGATCACCAGCATCAGCAGGATCGGGCTGTCCATGAACGGTTCGAGCATCGCCACCACCTGCGCCGGGATGTCGGCCACGGTGATCAGCCACGCCGAGACCATCGCGCTGGCGACCAGGAACATGATCGTCGCCGAGGTCTTCAGCGCGGCCAGCGCCACGTGGGGCACGCGCCTGATGTCGAGTTCCCGGTAGATGAAGAGCCCGGCGAACAGCGAATAGAACACGGCCACGGCCGCCGCCTCGGTCGGCGTGAACACGCCGGCCTTCATGCCGCCGATGATCACGAAGGGCAGCACCAGCGCCCAGACGCCTTCGCGCAGCGCCTTGCCGAGACGCTTGGGATCGAGCCTGCCGCCGCTCTTGCGGAAATCCTTGCGCGCCACCAGCCACCACGTGAACGCCAGGGTGAAGGCCATCATCAGACCGGGAAAAATCCCCGCCAGGAAGAGCTTGGTGATCGACAGCTGCGCCGTGACCCCGAAGATCACGATGGGAATCGACGGCGGCACCACCGGCGCGATGCAGCCGGCCGAGGCGATCAGGCCCGCCGCGCGCGGCACCTTGTAGCCGCCGTTGCGCATCATCGGAATCAGCAGCGCGGCCACCGCCGCGGTATCCGCGACGGCCGAGCCGGAAATGCTGGCCACGATGGCCGCGGCGATGATCGCCACGTAGCCCAGGCCGCCGCGCACGTGCCCGACCAGCGCGTCGGCCACGTCGACGATGCGTTGCGAGAGGCCACCGGCGTTCATCAGCTCGCCGGTGAGCATGAAGAAGGGCACGGCCATCAGCGGGTAGTTGTTGGCGCCCTCCAGCAGGTTCTGGGCGACGATCTGGGTGTCGAAGTTGCCCATCTGGATCATCATCGCCACGCCGCAGATGAGCAGGGCGAAGGCGATCGGCGCGCCGAGCGCCATGGCGCCGAGCAGGGCCAGCACGAACGTGGCGATGGTCATCGTCGCCCCCTCACTCGACCGAACGCGCGTGGGTCGGCACCAGTTCCTCGCTCGGCATGCGGCCCGTGGCCTGGCGCCACAGCGAATGCGCGAGCACCAGCGACATGCCGATGCTGGCCACCAGCAGCGCGGCCTGGATGATGCCCATGGGAATGCCGGTCACCGGCGCCATGTCCTCCATGCCCAGCACCACCTGCCGCCACGAGCCGTGCACCAGCAGCACGCAGCAGATCAGCGTGAGCAGGTCGGCGGCAAAGCGGCAGACGCGCCGCCCGCGTTCGCCGAACAGGCTGATCACGCTGCTCATCCCGAGGTGCGCGTTCTCCTTCATGACGATCAGCGCGCCGATCAGCGTGATCCAGATGAACAGGAAGCGCGACATCTCCTCCGAGAAGACGATGCCCGTGTTGAACCCGTAGCGCAGCACCACGTTGCCGAACACCAGCGTCACCATGACGCCCAGCACGGCGACCAGGACCCACTCGACGCAGGTGACGAGTTTGTTGAGAAATATCACGTTGACCGCTCCCATGAAATCAGATGAACGAAAAAAGCTCCGGCCTCCTCTCCCTCCCCTTCAAGGGGAGGGCCGGGGTGGGGATGGGGTAGGTGCCCTGCGTCGGGTCACACACCAGTGCAGCACCCCATCCCCCACCCGACCTCCCCCTTGAAGGGGGAGGAGCCGATGCGCCGCCGCAGGTACAATCCATCCCCGCGCCACGGACAAACAGCCTCCCCCCGCAGCCGGTCAAGCCCATTTAAGCAACGTCTTGTATCGCCAGTTTGTCGGCAGCGGCCCGGCTTGTATCCGTCTTTGTCAGGAAGGCGAACGACACATGCCGATACAAACCGGCGGCGCGCGGAACTGGCAAAACCCGGCAGGAGGAAGTTAAATCACCCCCATGGACGAACAACGGCCCGCCCACATCCTCGTCGTCGACGACGACCGGGAAATCCGCGAACTGGTCGGCGACTACCTCGAACGCAACGGCTTCCGCGTCTCGCACGCCGGCGACGGCAGGCAGATGAACGCCGTCCTGGCGACCCGGGCGCCGGTCGACCTGATCGTCCTCGACCTGATGCTGCCCGGCGAGGACGGGCTGTCGATCTTCCGGCGGCTGCGCGCGGAGAGCCGTTCGCCGGTTCCCGTGCTGATGCTCACGGCGCGCTCGGACGACGTTGACCGCATCATCGGCCTCGAACTCGGCGCCGACGACTACCTGGCCAAGCCCTTTGTCCCACGCGAACTGGTGGCGCGCATCCGCGCGGTCCTGCGCCGGGTGCGCATGCTGCCGCCGTCGGCGCTGGCCGAATCGGCCGTGCGCACCATCCGCTTCGGCGACTGGCGGCTCGACCTCCTGCAGCGCAACCTGATCGACCGCGGCGGCGTGGTCACCCCGCTCGGCGGCGCCGAATACGGCCTGCTGCGCCTGTTCCTCGACCACCCGCAGCACATCTTCAGCCGCGACCAACTGCTCGCCCAGCTCGCGCGCCGCGAATTCGAGATCGAGGACCGCTCGATCGACCTGCGCGTCAGCCGCCTGCGCCGGCGCCTCGGCGACCACGCCCGCGACCCGCGCTACATCCGCACAGTGCGCAACGAAGGCTATGTGTTCGCGCAGCCGGTCAGCTACGAGGCCTGACGGTGTTCCGCTCGCTCTCGGCGCGCCTGTTCGCCATCCTCACCGTCGGCCTGGGCGCCATCCAGATCGTCAGCTTCTTCGGCTTCATCGTCTTCCGCGGCGAGGAGATCAAGGAACAGATCACGCGCTTCCTCGGCGCCGACATCTCGTTCGCCTACGACTTCATGCGCAGCCTGCCGCGCGAGCAGCGTCCGGAATGGCTGGCGCGGCTCAACCAGGGCTTCCACTACCGCTTCTCGCTCGAACCGGCGACCGGCACGATCGAGAACGTCATGCCCGACGACGAGCGCCTCGCCCGCCTCTCGGCGATCCTCAAGGCCGACCTGCCGCCCGAGGCGCAGCTGACCTTCCGCCTGCCGCCCGGCGTGCCCGCCTCGGTGCGCGACAAGGCCATCCAGACCGTGCTCTCGATCGACGACGACGAACGGCTGGTGCTGCACCTGTTCGACCCCTTCAGCCTGCCGTCCGAAGGCGCGCTGCTCGGCTACCTGGGCGTGGTGCTGCTGGCCGTCACGCCCTTCGTCTGGTGGGCCGTGCGCCTGGCGACCCGGCCGATCGACCGGATGCTCGGCGCCGTCGAGCAATTCGGCCGCAACCCCAATTCGCCGCCGGTCTCCGAATCCGGGCCGCAGGAACTGCGCCAGGCCGCCCGCGCGGTCAACGCCATGCGCGAGCGCATCCTGCGCCACATCGAGGAACGCACGCAGATCCTCGCCGCCATCGCGCACGACCTGCAGACCCCGCTGACCCGCCTGCGCCTGCGCGCCGAAGCCCTGGACGGCGGCGCGCCGCGCGAGCACATCATCCGCGACGTCGAGTACATGGCGGAGCTGGTCACCGAAGGCCTCGACTACGCGCGCAGCGCCCACCTCACAGAGAAGCCGAGCGTCATCGAAGTCAACCAGTGGCTCGAAGGCATGGTCGACGACGCGCAGGACGCCGGCGCCACCTGCCGCCTCGCCGGCCAGGCCGCGGCGCCGTTCAGCGGCGCGCTGCGCGCCCTCACGCGGGCCATGCAGAACCTGATCGAGAACGCGCTCAAGTTCGGCAGCGAGGCGGAAATCCGCATCGAGGACAGCGCCGACCGCCTGATCATCCGCGTGCTCGACGACGGTCCCGGCCTCGACGAAGCCCTGCTGCAGAAGGTGCTCGACCCCTTCTTCCGCGCCGAACTCTCACGCAACCGCGACACCGGCGGCAGCGGCCTGGGCCTGAGCATCGCCCGCAACATCGTGCGCGCCCACGGCGGCGAGATCGTCCTCGCCAACCGCGCCGGCGGCGGCCTGCAAGCGACGGTGGAACTGCCGCGCAGACCGCCCGCACGTTGAACTCACGCCTTCTTCGCCTCGGGCATATCCCAGTACTTAAGCTTCCACGCGGCGCGCGTGCCGCAGGCCACGGCCGCGCCGACCGCCCAGAAGACGCTGGCCACGCCGATGGCGGCGCCGACCGAGCCGAAGACCAGCGGGGTCAGGATGCTGGAAACGTTGATCGAGATCAGGCGCAGGCCGAGCGCCTCGCCCTGGCGATGCACGGGCGTGATGTGGTGCAACGCGCTCATCACCATCGGCTGCACCGAGCCGAGCGAGAAGCCGAGCAGCGCCGAACACACGCCCATGCCCAGCGCCGACTGCATCAGCGGATAGACGCCGTACAGCAGCGCGGTGGCCACCATCGCCCCGACGATCACCGCCCACTCCCGCAGGTGCGCCACGATGTGCGGCAGGAACAGGCGCACCGTCGTCGCGGCGACGGCGAAAACGCCGAGGATGACGCCGATCATCGACGCGCTGATGCCCCGCTCGTGGCCGAGCACCGGCAGCACGAAGGTATGCACGTCCCAGCACGAGGAGAGCAGCCAGTTGACCAGCAGCAGCAGGCGCATGCGCGGTTCGACGAGCAGGTCCCACGAACTGTCGCGCGGCGCCGCCGCCTCGTCCCCCGCGTAGCGCGGCGTGTCCTGCGCGTTGCGCACCAGCAGCCACGACCCCAGCGCCAGCACCGCCATCGCCGCGAAGCAGGCGCGGAAGCCGGCATGGTCGATCACCAGCCCGGCCAGGAACGGCCCGACGAAATTGGCGATCGCCGGCGCCAGCGCCATCCAGCTGAACACCTGCTTCAACTGCACCGGATCGTCGGCCAGGCGGCCGGCGTGCCGCTGCAGCGTGATCACCGCCGCGCCGGTCGCCGCCCCGGTCAGCAGCGCCGCCGCGCACAGCGCCGGAAAGACCGGCCACAGCGCCGCCAGCCCCGCCCCGAACACCGCCAGACCCATGCAGATCGTCACCGGATGCTTCAGGTTGTGGCGGTCCGCGTAGCGGCCGGCGGGAATGGCCAGGAACAGCTGGACGAAGGCGAACAGCGCCAGCAGCACGCCCACCGCCGCCGCGCCGTAGCCCTGGCGCAGGGACAGCAGCGGCGCCGCCATGCGCACGCCGGCCATGCAGCCGTTGAGGCAGATCTGCACGCCGATCAGGCAGGCCAGCGTGCGATTGAGCTTGACCCCGCCAGTCATCGGCCGGCCTCCGCCCCGCGTCCGGGACGGCGCGCGCCGCCGCCGGAGCGCATCTGCCGCCTCCCCCCGCGCCGCCGTGCGGGAGGAGGCGGCAAATGCGGCATTACGGCGCCTCCGAGACCAGCCGCCCTTCGGCGAAGAACAGATCCAGGTTGTCGATCACCCGCTGCGCCATGGCCAGCCGTGTTTCCTCGGTGGCGCTGGCGATGTGCGGCAGCAGCACCACGCTGTCCATGGCCAGCAGTTCGGCCGGCACGTGCGGCTCGTTCTCGAAGACGTCGAGCCCCGCGCCGGCGATCTTCTTTTCGACAAGGGCGCGCACCAGCGCCTGCTCGTCGACCACCGAGCCGCGCGACACGTTGATCAGGAAGCCGCGCGGACCGAGCGCCTCCAGCACCGGCGCGTCGATCAGGTGGCGCGTGCCCGGCCCGCCGGCGGTGATGACCACCAGGAAATCCGCCCAGCGCGCCAGCTCGATCAGCGACGGCTCGTGCGTCCAGGGCGCGTCGGCCACCGCATGCCGTGCGTGGTAGCGGATATCCATCTCGAAGCCCAGCGCGCGGCGGGCGATGGTCTTGCCGATGCGCCCCAGGCCGACGATACCCAGGCGCGCGCCGCTGACCTTGCGGCCGAGGTGGAAGCTGTTCGGCCCGCGCTGCGCCCACAGGCCGGAACGCACGTAGCGGTCGGCCTCCGGCGTGGCGCGCGCCACGTCGAGCAGCAGCGCGAACGCCGTGTCGGCGACGCAGTCGTTGAGGATGTCCGGCGTGTAGCCCACCGCGATGCCGCGCGAGCGCGCCGCGTCCATGGCGATCTTGTCGACGCCGACGCCGAAGCACGAGATGACCCGCAGCTTGGGCAGGGCCGCGATCTGTTCGGCCGAGATGCCGTAGAGCGCCGAGGTGGCGACGCCGGTGAAGCGCGCGCCCTGCTCGGCCAGGAAGGCCGCCGGGTCGGGCGCCTCGTCGAGCACGCCGACCGCGTAGCGCTCGCGCAGCCAGGTTTCGAGGGCCGGCAGCAGGCTGCCGATCTGCAGGATGTGGGGACGGTCGGAGGTAGTCATGGCGGCGATGTGAACGGTAAACGTTTAACTGAAAAGGCCCGGAAACGGCCGGACGGACGGACGAAGGAATCCGTGCATTCTAATCGTTT
The DNA here is from genome assembly GCF_047602565.1 of Propionivibrio sp. Taxonomy (GTDB): domain Bacteria; phylum Pseudomonadota; class Gammaproteobacteria; order Burkholderiales; family Rhodocyclaceae; genus Propionivibrio. The sequence continues at coordinate 3,851,957 of NZ_JASGGX010000001.1, read as the reverse complement.
GCCCGATTCGGGCGGCGAAAAGAGGCGGCGAGGGGCGTACCATGGCGGTCTTGCGCCGGCGCCGGCGCCGGCGCCCGACGCGCATGCCGCCATACCGGAAAAAGGAAAAACACATGAACGAACGCTATTTCGTGATCTGCCGTGACGAGGACGACGGGAACGGCCCGCTGATCTTCGCCACGCACGGCTACTTCACCACGCGCTCCTGGGCCGAAAGCTACGCGCGCACCCTGCCCGCCCGCCGCGCGCCCCAGGTGGTGCTGGCGACGGGCGACTTCTACCCGCGCGACGCCTCGTCGGCGTGCGGATCGTGACCGCCGCGCCAGGAGAATCCCGCATGAGCATTTTCGACGAGCCCAAGATCGACTGCCACAACCACGTCTTCGACCCCGCCCGCTTTCCGTACCAGGAAGGCAATTTCTACCTCCCCGCCGGCCAGGAGCTGGGCACGCCGGCGCAGTTCCTGAACGTGCTCGACGCCTACGGCGTCAAGCACGCGCTCATGGTCGAGCCGAACTCGGGCTACGACAGCGACAACCGCTGCCTGCTCGACACGCTGGCGCGCGGCCAAGGCCGCCTGAAGGGGATCGCCGTCATGCCGGCCGGCGGCTCGCGCGGGCAGCTGGAGGAACTGCGGGCGCAGGGCATCGTCGGCATCGCCTTCAACCCGGCGCTGTTCGGCGTGGATTACTACGCCGGCGCCGGCCGCCTGCTGGAATGGCTCGGCGAGCTCGGCATGTTCGCCCAGATCCAGGTGCAGGGCGACCAGCTGCCGGCCATGCAGCCGCTGCTGGAAGGCTGCGGCGCGCGCCTGCTGTTCGACCATTGCGGGCGCCCGGAGGTGGCCGCCGGGCTCGGCCAGCCGGGCTTCGCCGCCCTGCTCGAACTCGGCCGCCGGGGCAACGCCTGGGTCAAGCTGTCGGGCTACGTCAAATTCTCGCGCCAGAGCTATCCCTACGCCGACACCTGGCCGTTCATCCGCGCCCTGGTCGACGCCTTCGGCGCGGACCGCTGCCTGTGGGGCAGCGACTGGCCCTTCCTGCGCGCGCCGGAACGGATCGACTACGGCCCGCTGCTGACGCTGTTCGCCCGCCTGTTCCCGGAGGACGCGGTGCGCCGCCGCATCCTGTGGGAGAACCCCGCCGCCCTGTTCGGCTTCGCGCCCGCGCCGGGGAACTGAGCGCGCGGCGCCGTCCGGGCGGACGGGCGCCGCGGAACCCGGCGCGCGCCGTCCCGGTCAGTACCCTGGCGCCGTCCCGGCCCCTTGCCTCGGAGAAACGATGCCCGCGATCCAAGCCTTTTTCAGCCGCGTCCTGGCGCTCTGCGCGCTGATCGCGGCGGGCGGCTGCGCCGGCCAGAACGCCTACTACGATCCGCAGAAGCCGCACCATCGGCCGCACGGCTTCGTCAACCCGGAAACGTCGCTGACGGCGGAGCGGACGCCCTGGTACGAGGTGCTCCAGCGCCGCTGGCGCGGGGATTTCCGCCCGGAGGCGGAACCGGAGGGCGGCTACGCCGCCTTCGCCGCCAGATGGCGCGGCGAGGTCGACCGCGCGCTGCTCGCCGAACGCCACCAGGCGCCGGTGATCACCTGGCTCGGCCATGCCGGCATGCTGCTGCAGGTCGGCGGCCGGAACGTCCTGCTCGACCCGCACCTGGGCGACTACGCGGGGCCGTTCGCGTGGCTGTCGTCGGCGCGGCGCGTGCCGGCGCCGCTGTCGGTCGCCGAGCTGCCGCCGATCGACCTGGTGCTGATTTCGCACAACCACTACGACCACCTCGACCGCGCCACGGCGCGCGCCCTGGCCGAGCGCTTCAAGCCGCGCTGGCTCGTGCCGCTCGGGCTCAAGGACTGGTTCGCCGGCGAAGGCATCGCCGACGTGGACGAGCTCGACTGGTGGGACGCACGCGAGGACGGCGGGCTGACGATCAGCCTCGTGCCGGCGCAGCACTGGAGCCGGCGCGGACTGTCCGACACCAACGCCTCGCTGTGGGGCGGTTTCGCCGTCGAATGGCGCGCGCCGGGGTCGGAAACCCCCTGGCGCTTCCTGTACACCGGCGACACCGGGTACGCGCCGCTGTTCAAGGAAATCCGCCGCCGCCTCGGCCCGGTCGATTTCCTGGCGGTGCCGGTCGGCGCCTACCTGCCGCGCGACTTCATGCGGCCGCAGCACGTCAACCCGGCGGACGCGGTGCAGATCCTGCGCGACCTCGACGCGCGGCAGGCGCTCGGCGTGCATTGGGGCACCTTCGAGCTGACCCGCGAGCCGTTCGACCAGCCGCCGAAAGACCTCGCCAGGGCGCTCGACGACGCCGGCATCGCGCGGGAACGCTTCTGGCTGCTCAAGCACGGCGAGAGCCGGCGCATCGATCCGGCGCCGCGCCGGCCGTAGCGATGCGGCCGCGTCGCCGCGCGCGGGGAATGCGCGGATAATCGTCGCCGGCGGGCGCAACCGGCCCCGCACCTCGAATTTTCGGAAAGGCGGAACGATGCAAACCCACAGGATCGCCGTGATTCCGGGCGACGGAATCGGCAAGGAAGTCGTCCCCGAAGGCCTGCGCTGCCTCGAAGCGGCCGCGCGCAAGTACGCCGTCGGCCTGCGCTGGGACGAGTTCGACTGGAGCTGCGACTACTACCTCGCGCACGGCGCGATGATGCCGGAGAACTGGAAGGCGCTGATCGGCGGGCACGACGCCATCTTCTTCGGCGCTGTCGGCTGGCCGGAAAAGGTGCCCGACCACGTGTCGCTGTGGGGTTCGCTGCTCAAGTTCCGGCGCGAATTCGACCAGTACGTCAACCTGCGCCCCGCCCGGCTGATGCCCGGCGTCCCGTCGCCGCTGGCCGGCCGCCGGCCCGGCGACATCGACTTCCTGATCGTGCGCGAGAACACCGAGGGCGAGTATTCGAGCGTCGGCGGGCGCATGTTCGAAGGCACCGAACGCGAATTCGTGGTGCAGGAGAGCGTCTTCACGCGCATCGGCGTGGACCGCGTCATCCGCTTCGCCTTCGAGCTGGCGGCGAAGCGCTCCAAGAAGCACCTCACCTCGGCGACCAAGTCGAACGGCATCTCCATCGCCATGCCCTACTGGGACGAGCGTTTCGCGGCGATCGGCAGGGACTACCCGGAGGTGCGCACCGACAAGTTCCACATCGACATCCTGACCGCCAACTTCGTGCGCCATCCGGACTGGTTCGACGTGGTCGTCGCCTCCAACCTGTTCGGCGACATCCTCTCCGACCTGGGACCGGCGTGCACCGGCACCATCGCCATCGCGCCGTCGGCCAACCTCAACCCGGAACGCCGCTTCCCCTCGCTGTTCGAGCCCGTGCACGGCTCCGCGCCGGACATCTACGGGCGGGGCATCGCCAACCCGGTCGGGCAGATCTGGGCCGGCGCCATGATGCTCGAACACCTCGGCCACCCGGACGCGGCGGCCGCCATGCTGCGCGCCATCGAGGCCGTGCTCGCCGGAGGCCCGAGGACGCCGGACATGGGCGGCAGCGCGTCGACGGCGGACGTCGGCAAGGCCATCGCCGAGGCGATCGCGGCCGGCGCCTGACGGCGCCTGCCGCCCCGGCTCAGAAGCCCAGACCCTGCCCCGCGCCGCAGAGCGTGGCGACGCCGAGCACGCCGAAGATCGCCGCGGCGATGCCATGCACCACGCGCACCGGGATGCGCTCGGCGATGCGGTCGCCGAGCAGGACCGCCGGCACGTTGGCGATCATCATGCCGCAGGTCGTCCCGGCGACGACCGCGTAGTAGGCGTGGAAGCGGGCCGACAGGGCCACCGTGGCGATCTGCGTCTTGTCGCCCATTTCGGCGAGGAAGAAGGCGATCAGCGTGGTGCCCAGCACGCCGAAGCGCGTCAGCCGGGCGTCGTCCTCCTCGAACTTGTCCGGGATCAGGGTCCACAAGGCCATGCCGATGAAGGACACGCCGAGAATCCAGCGCATCGTTTCCGGGGCCACCTGCGAGGTCAGCCAGGTGCCGATGGCGCCGGCGAACGCATGATTGACCAGCGTGGCCAGCAGGATGCCCAGGTTGATCGGCGCCGGCTTGCGGAATTTCGCGGCCAGGATGAAGGCGAGCAGCTGAGTCTTGTCTCCGATTTCGGCCAGGGCGACGACGCCGGTCGAAATGAGGAAGGCTTCCATTTTTTTATGTCCCCGGCCGGATTCGACGATCGACCATGCGGCTTCTCCGGCCCGAGGAAGCGCATGGTCAAAGGTCTTGCCTGGCCGAACGGCTGCCTGCGCCACGCCTTTTCAGGCAAGTGTGTTGACGCAGGCTCCTTCGCTGGAAGGGCGGCTACTCCCCGATGACGGCGCGCATTATACGCCAAGCATCCGCGGCCGCGCCAGAAAAGGGAAAGAATGAGGCCGGCGCGCGCGGGCGCTCAGGGTTCGATCGTCCGGTACACGACCTCGACGACCTCCACCTCCCGCCAGCCGGCCGGACTGTGGAAGCGCACCTGGTCGCCCTCGCGCGCGCGGATCAGCGCGCGGGCCAGCGGCGACACCCAGCTGATCCGCCCGCGCGCGAAATCGGTCTCGTCGATGCCGACGATCTGGTAGGTCTGCTCCTCGCCCTGTTCGTCGCACAGCGTCACCGTCGCGCCGAAGAACACCTGGTCGCGGTTCTCGCCGCGCGCCGCCGGGTCGACGACCTCGGCCAGATCCAGCCGCCGGGTCAGGAAACGGATGCGCCGGTCGATCTCGCGCAGGCGCTTCTTGCCGTAGAGGTAGTCGCCGTTCTCCGAGCGGTCGCCGTTCGACGCCGCCCATTGCACGACCTCGACCACGTGCGGCCGCTCGACGCGCAGCAGCTGATCGAGCTCGTCCCTGATGCGCGCGTAGCCGCCCGGCGTGATGTAGTTGCGGGCGCCCTGCGGCAGGCTCGGCGAGGTGTCGACGCCGTCGTCGTCATCCTCGTCGTCGGTCTCGCGGGTGAAGGCCTTGTTCATGTGCTCCGGGAAAACGCGAAAGTACTGGAACGGATGATTTAACCACAACGCGCGCGGCGAAAACATGGCCCGGCGCCGCGCTCCCCGAGGCTTCGATCACGCTGCGGGCCGCCCCGTTCCGCCGTTGTTTTTTCGCTCCGGAGCGCCTACCATTGTCTCCGCCATCGCGCTTGCCGGCATGCGGCAGGACACGTGGAAAGACAAGGGCTGCGATCCGGGGGACGACCGTACGGCAGGAATACGGATGGCAGCCGATCATGAGTTGGCCGATTACTGCCGAATGGAAAAAACGATGCTGACCGAAAAGGAAATAGCCGATGCCCGCGCCACCCTGAACGAGCTTCAGGTGGAGCACCGCGACCTCAACCTGATCGTCGAGCACCTCGCGGCCACCCCGCTGCCCGATCAGGATCAGTTGCTGATCCAGCGGCTGAAGAAGCGCAAGCTCGCGCTCAAGGACAAAATCTACCAGCTCGAAAAGATGCTGGTGCCGGACATTCCGGCGTAAACGACACGGCCGGCAGGGCCGGTCAGAGGAACAACCTGCCGATTCCCCAGAACAGGGCGCCGATCAGCGCGCTGCACGGGATGGTCAACACCCACGCCCAGACGATCGAGCCGGCGATCCCCCAGCGTACCGCGGAGAGCCGCTTCGTCGCGCCGACGCCGACAATGGCGCCGGTGATGGTATGCGTGGTTGATACCGGAATGCCGAGCGCGGTGGCGAAGAACAGCGTGGCCGCGCCGCCGGTCTGCGCGCAGAACCCGCCGACCGGCTTGAGCTTGGTGATTTTCTGCCCCATCAGCTTGATGATCCGCCAGCCGCCGAAGACGGTGCCCAGGCCGATCGCCGCGTAGCAGCACGCGACGACCCAGTAGGGCACGTGGTCGCCGGGCTGCATCATGCCGCTGGAGAGCAGCAGCATCCAGATGATCCCGATGGTCTTCTGCGCGTCGTTGCCGCCGTGCCCGAGGGCGTAGGCCGAGGCGGAGAACAGCTGCAGCAGGCGCGACCATTTGTCGACGCGCCGCGGGGTGGTGTTGCGGAACAGCCAGGACACCAGGATCATCATCAGCGAGCCGAGCACCATGCCCAGCAGCGGGGAAACCAGGATGAAGGCGACCACCTTGATGACCCCGGAGGTGATCAGCGCCTCCGGCCCGGCATGCACCAGCGCCGGCCCGATCAGCCCGCCGATCAGCGCGTGCGACGAGGACGAGGGGATGCCGTAGTACCAGGTGATGACGTTCCAGGCGATGGCGCCGGCCAGCGCGCCGAAGATCACGTAGTAGTCGATGGCGAAGGGTTCGATGGTGCCCTTGCCCACCGTCGCCGCCACCTTCAGCTCGAAGATGAAGATCGCCGCCACGTTGCAGACGGCGGCCATGGCCACCGCGGTGTGCGGTTTCATGACGCGCGTGGAGACGACCGTGGCGATCGCGTTGGCGGCGTCGTGGAAGCCGTTCATGAAGTCGAACGCCAGGGCCATGGCGACGAGCAGCACGATGACGCCCATGCCGATGTTTGCGGTATCCATGGGACGACCGCTCAGGAGTTTTCGATGACGATGCCTTCGAGGATGTTCGCCACATCCTCGCAGCGATCGGTCACCGTTTCGAGCAGTTCGTAGATGGCGCGGTACTTGATCAGTTCGCGGACGTCGGGCTCCTCGCGGAACAGGCGCGACATGGCGCCGCGCATCTCCCGGTCGGCGGCGGATTCGAGCTCGTCGATCTCGCGGCACAGCTTGAGGATCTGGCCGCCGTTGTCCATGGAAGTGAGCAGGCTGACCGCGGTGCGCACGCGCTCGGCGCATTGCAGGCCGATCTCGCTCAGCTTGATGGCTTCCGGCGTGATGTGGCGGATGTTGTACAGCGTCACCGTGTGCGCGGCATCCTGGGTCAGGTCGAGGATGTTGTCGAGGTTGGTGATCAGCTGGTGGATTTCCTCGCGGTCGAGCGGGGTGATGAACGACTTGTGCAGCTGGCGCATGGTCTCGTGGGTGATGTTGTCGGCCGTCTTCTCGGCCACATCGACCAGATGGCACTGCTTTTCCGCTTCTTCGTCGGAACCGTTGAACACCGTCAGCAGGCCCACCAGCGCCTTGCTTCCCAGAACCACCTGCTCCGCGTGGGCGTTGAACAGATCGAAGAACTTCCCGTCACGGGGCATGAATCGCGAGAGCATCTTGTTTTTTCGTCAGTTGGGAACGGCGCGGATTATACATCCCGGAAAAGGGTTGTTAAGGATTTGTTACGTAAGGATTTCTGCCAAATTTCCCGGAAAAGCAGCGGCCCGGATGGACGCAATCGGCCATTTTTCAAGGGCGCGGATCGCCCGGAAAAAGGTCCCGCAGGGAAACGATCATCTGCATGCAACACCGCCGTAACCTCGACCGCCCAGACTGCCCTCCGCCACGATTCTTTGCGGAGACCAGACCATGACGACCACCCCCATCCAGGCCGACCCGCAGCGCCGGCCGGCCAGACGCAAGCTTTCCGTCGGACTCGCCCGCTCCGAGTGGGACGTGATCGAGGCGCAGCGCCTGCGCTACCGAGTTTTCGCCGAGGAACTGGGCGCCCGGCTGCCGACCGCCGTACCGGGGATCGACCAGGACATCTACGACCCGTTCTGCCAGCACCTGGTGGTGCGCGACGACGCGGAAGGCTGCGTGGTCGGGACCTACCGCATCCTGTCGCCGGAAAACGCGCGCCGCATCGGCAACTATTACTCGGAAAACGAATTCGACCTGACCCGCCTGCAGCTGCTGCGCCCGCGCCTGGTCGAGATCGGCCGCTCCTGCGTGCATCCGGACTACCGCAGCGGCGCGACCATCGCCCTGCTGTGGAGCGGGCTCGCGCAGTACATGCTGGAACACAGCCACGATTATCTGATCGGCTGCGCCAGCATCGGCATGGCCGACGGCGGGCATGCCGCCGCCAGCCTGTTCGGCCGCCTCGGCGAATACATGAGCCCGCTGGAATACCGGGTGTTCCCGCGCTGCCCGCTGCCGCTCGACGCCCTGCGCCGCGACGCGCAGGCCGAACTGCCGCCGCTGATCAAGGGCTACCTGCGCGCCGGCGCGTACATCTGCGGCGAACCGGCCTGGGACCCGGATTTCAACACCGCCGACCTGCCGATCCTGATGCCCATATCGCGCATGGACCTGCGCTACGCCAGGCACTTCATGGGCAGACCGGATTGAGCGGCGCCTTGCCGCCCGCCCCGCCGCCGCTGCGCTGGGTGCGCTGCGCCCGCCTCGGCCTGCATCTGCTGTGGGGCATGACCACCGTCGCCTGCGCCTATCCCTTTCTGAACGACGCGGTCCGGCTCTGGCTGAAACGGCGCTGGTCGCGCCAGCTGCTGGACATCCTCGGCATCCGCCTGGCGGGACACCCGCGGGGCATGGCGCGCGGCAGGGAGGAAGCCCTGGCGCCGGGCAGCCTGTTCGTCGCCAACCACGTTTCCTGGCTGGACATCTTCGCGCTCAACGCCGTCCGCCCGATGGCCTTCGTCGCCAAGTCCGAGGTACGCGGCTGGCCGCTCGCCGGCTGGCTCGCCGCCAACACCGACACGCTTTTCCTGCGGCGCGGACAGCGCGGCCAGACGCACGCGATCAACCGGCGCATCGCCGAACTGCTCGCCGCCGGCAAGGACGTGGCGATCTTCCCGGAGGGGACGACGACGGACGGCTCGGTCGTGCTGCCCTTCCACGGGGCGCTGCTGCAGCCGGCGATCGACGGCCGCCATCCGATCCGGCCGGTGGCGCTCGCCTATTTCGCCGCCGACGGCCGCCGCAGCGCGGCGCCGGCCTATGCGGGCGACACCAGCTTCGGTGCCTGCCTGGCCGCGATCCTGGCCTGCCGTTCCCTGAGCGTGCGCCTGCGCCCGACGCCGCCGCTGGCGCCGCCCGGCGTTGCCGCCGGCGCGGACCGCCGCGCCCTGGCCGCCTCGGCGCGCAGCGCCATCGCCTACGCGCTCGGCATGGCTGCCGAGACCCCGGCGGCGGCAGACGCCGGCGGATACGGCGGGAAGCGCGGCCTCCCCGAGGCGCCGCCCGGGCCGGCGGCGGGAGCCTTGCCCCGGCCCTGCGCCGATACGCGGGGCAGGACATGACGGGAGCGGACCGGGAAAACGCCGGCGCGCTGCGCATACTGATCGTCACCGACGCCTGGGAGCCGCAGGTCAACGGCGTCGTGCGCACGCTCAAGATGACGCGCCGCGAACTCGAACGCCGGGGCCATCGCGTGGGGATCGTCTCGCCGCTCGAATTCCGCTCGTTCCCCTGCCCGACCTACCCGGAAATCAGCCTGGCCGTCACGCACGCGGCGGAACTCGCCCGCCGCATCGACCGCTTCGCGCCCGACTGCCTGCACATCGCCACCGAAGGCCCGCTGGGCTGGCTGGCACGGCGGATCGCCCTGCGCCGCCGCTGGCCGTTCACCACCGCCTATCACAGCCGCTTTCCGGAATACGTGCACGCGCGCTTCCGCATTCCCCCGCGCTGGACCTACGCCGCGCTACGCCGCTTCCACAACGCGGCGTGCGCCACGCTGGCGCCGACCCCGGCCATCGTGCACGACCTCCGGACGCGCGGCTTCCACGGCGCCCGGCTGTGGTCGCGCGGCGTCGACCTCGAAGTCTTCAGCGACCGGGGCGAGCGCCCGCCGCGCGCCACGGACGCGCCGGTGTTCCTGTACGTCGGGCGCATCGCCGTCGAAAAGCAGGTTGACGCCTTCCTGCGGCTCGATCTGCCCGGCGAGCGCTGGATCGCCGGCGAAGGCCCCGAGCGGCGGCGGCTGCAGGCGGCACATCCGCGGGCGCGCTGGCTGGGCCTGCTCGACGGGCCCGCGCTGGCCCGCCTTTACCGCGCGGCGGACGTGCTGGTCTTCCCCAGCGTGACCGACACCTTCGGGCTGGTCATGATCGAGGCGATGGCCTGCGGCACGCCGGTGGCCGCCTTCCCGGTGGCCGGCCCGCTCGACGTGATCGGCCGGTCGGGCGCCGGGGTGATGCACGCCGACCTGCGCGAAGCCTGCCTGCGCGCGCTGGACATTCCCAGGGAACAGGCCCGCCGCCGGGCCGAGGAATTTTCATGGGAAGCGGCGACCGGGCAGCTGCTGGAGGCGCTGCGGCGCATCCCGCGCTGACGCGCCGCCGGGCCGGATCAGAGGTCGTCCGGCAGCCAGGGAAGCAGCCATTCGCCCTGGAAATACCGGCGGCAGAGCCGCTCCACGGCGCTCTCCAGCGTCTCCACGATCCATCCGAAACCCATGGCCTTCGCTCCAGTCAGACGGCACGGGAGCAATCTACCCGGCGAATGTTGCATGGCCGTTGCGCCGGCGAACCGGCAGCCGGACAGCGCGCCGACTTCGCGGTAGACTTCGACGCCTCCGCCTTGCGAACCGCCCGCCATGATTCTTTTCGGACTCGACCGCCTGCTCGCCGACCCCGCGCTGCGCCGCCCGCTCGCCGGCCGGCGCATCGCCCTGCTCGCGCATCCCGCCTCGGTCGCCGCCGACCTGACGCACGCCCTCGACGCGCTGGCAGCGCTGCCCGACCTCAACCTGACGGCGGCCTTCGGGCCGCAGCACGGCCTGCGCGGCGACAAGCAGGACAACATGGTCGAGTCGCCGGATTTCCTCGATCCCCGGCACGGCATCCCGGTCTTCAGCCTCTACGGCGAAGTGCGGCGGCCGACGGCGGCGATGCTCGACACCTTCGACGTACTACTGGTCGACCTGCAGGACCTCGGCTGCCGCATCTACACCTTCATCACCACGCTGCTCTACATGCTCGAAGCCGCCGCCCGCCACGGCAAGGCGGTCTGGGTGCTCGACCGCCCCAACCCGGCCGGCCGGCCGGTCGAGGGGCTGACCCTGCGCTCCGGCTGGGAGAGCTTCGTCGGCGCCGGGCCGCTGCCGATGCGCCACGGCCTGACGCTGGGCGAGCTGGCGCGCTGGTTCGTCGCCGAATTCCGCCTGGACGTCGATTGCCAAGTGATCCCGCTGCAGGGCTGGCAGCCGGACGCCGCGCCCGGCTTCGGCTGGCCGCTCGGCGAGCGCACCTGGATCAATCCCAGCCCGAACGCGCCGAACCTGTCCATGGCGCGCTGCTACGCCGGCACGGTGATGCTCGAAGGCACCACGCTCTCCGAAGGGCGCGGCACGACGCGGCCGCTGGAACTCTTCGGCGCGCCCGACCTCGACGCGCGCGCCGTGCTCGCCGAAATGCGCGCGCTGGCGCCCGGCTGGCTGGCCGGCTGCCGCCTGCGCGACTGCTGGTTCGAGCCGACCTTCCACAAGCACGCGGGGAAACTGTGCAACGGCGTGCACATCCACGTCGAGGACGCCGCCTACCGGCACGGCGAATTCCGCCCCTGGCGCCTGCAAGCGCTGGCCTTCAAGGCGATCCGGCGGCTCCACCCCGACTACCCGCTATGGCGCGACTTCACCTACGAATACGAGCACGACCGCCTGGCCATCGACCTGATCAACGGCAGCGAACTCCTGCGCGGCTGGGTCGACGACCCGGCCGCGACGCCGGCCGACCTCGACCGCCTGGCCGCGCGCGACGAAGCCGCGTGGTCGGAAGCACGCCGCGACTATCTGCTGTACTGATTACAGGACGACCTGCGCCCCGAGCTCCACGACGCGGTTGGTCGGAATCTTGTAGAAGCTCATCGCGCTGCTGGCGTTCTTGTACATGAAGACGAACAGCTTCTCCCGCCAGTACATCATCTCCGAGCCGACCTTGGGGATCAGCGTGGCGCGGCCGAGGAAGAACGAGGTCTCCATCATGTCGATCTCCATGTCCTGTGCCGCGCACAGCGCCAGCGCGGCGGGGATGTCCGGCTCATCCTTGAAGCCGTACTGCACGGTCACCCGGTAGAAGCCGCCTTTCAGCGCCTTGATCTCGACGCGGTCGATCTCCGGCACGTAGGGCACGTCGAACACCTGCATCGACAGCACCAGCACCCGCTCGTGCAGCACCTTGTTGTGCATCAGGTTGTGCAGCATGGCGTTGGGCACGCGGTCGTTGTTCGAGGTCATGAACACCGCCGTGCCGGCGACGCGCACGGGTTCGGAGATGAGCAGGGCGTCGATGAAGGCGTCCAGCTCGATGGCTTCGCCGCTGGTGCGCTCGGTCAGCAGCTGCGCGCCGCGCTTCCAGGTGCTCATGACCAGGAAGACGAGCGAGCCCACGGCCAGCGGGAACCAGCCGCCGTCCGGAATTTTCAGGACGTTGGCCGACAGGAAGGTCACCTCGACGAGCAGGAACAGCGCGAACAGGGCGGCCGCCTTGGACCAGCCCCAGCCCCAGGCCTTCGCCGCGACGAAGGTGGCCAGGCAGGAGGTGATCACCATGTCGCCGGTGACGGCGATGCCGTAGGCCGCAGCGATGTTGGAGCTGGAGCGGAAGCCGAGCACCAGCACGGTCACGGCGCAGAAGAGGCCCCAGTTGACGCCCGGCAGGTAGACCTGCCCCTGCTGCTTGTCCGAGGTGTGCCGGACTTCGAAGCGCGGCAGGAAGCCGAGCTGCATGGCCTGCCGGGAGACCGAGAAAGCGCCCGAGATGACGGCCTGCGAGGCGATCACGGTGGCCATCGTGGCGAGCGCCACCAGCGGATAGAGCATCCATTCGGGCGCCAGGTGATAGAACGGATTGGCGACGGCGTCGGGCTTGGCCAGGATCAGCGCGCCCTGGCCGAAGTAATTGAGCATCAGCGACGGCAGGACGAAGAAGAACCAGGCCTGCCGGATCGGCGTGGCGCCGAAGTGCCCCATGTCGGCGTAAAGCGCCTCCGCCCCGGTGACCGACAGGACCACGGCGCCCATGGCGACCAGCGCCAGGCCGCGGTTCTCGAACAGGAAGCGCAGGCCGTGCAGCGGATTGACCGCCCCCAGGACGTGGGGGTTGACCGCGATGTTGAGGAGGCCGAGCACGCCCAGCGAGGCGAACCAGAGGATCATCACCGGGCCGAACAGCTTGCCGACCGAGCCGGTGCCGTGGCGCTGGAAGAAGAACAGGACGAACAGCACGACCAGGGTCACCGGCAGCACGTAGGGCGTGAGCAGCGGCGTGGCCACTTCCATGCCTTCCAGCGCGGAGAGCACCGAGATCGCCGGAGTGATCATGCCGTCGCCGTAGAACATGCCGGCGCCGAGCAGGCCGGCCATCAGGATGGCCTTCTCCCGCCGCGGATTGCCGCGCGCCGAATGCAACGCCAGCGCGATCATAGCCATGATGCCACCCTCGCCGCGGTTGTCGGCGCGCATGATGAACACCACGTACTTGATCGAGACGATGACGATCAGCACCCACAGGATCAGCGACAGGATGCCGAGGACGTTGGCCGGCGTGAGCGGGATCGGGTGCACGCCGGCGAACACTTCCTTCATCGTATACAGCGGACTGGTGCCGATGTCGCCGAAAACCACCCCGAGCGCAGCCAGGGCCAGGGCCGCCTGCTGCGACGGCGTGCGTGTCGTTCCATGCTGCATCTGCAAACCTTTATTCTTCAAATGTGCTCGGACCGGGCCGGCGTTGGCTCAGCGTAGTTCAATTTCCCCGGTATCGCCACGCTGCCGGGACTTCCCGGGACAACCGCACGGCCACCTCACCCTCCCCTTCAAGGGGAGGGCCGGGGTGGGGATGGGGTCATCGACTCGCGCCGCCACCAACCCATCCCCCACCCGGCCTCCCCCTTGAAGGGGGAGGAGTCCATTGCACTCGCGCGATTGCCCGGACGCTCCCGAACGACGGTCGACGAAAAGGGACGCGGAGCATACCGCTCCGCGTCCCTCCAGGCAACCGAGGACGGCTCGGCCGATCACTCAATGACGCACAGCGCGGCTCCCTTGGTCACGGTATCGCCGCTCTTGAAGCCGATGGCCTTGATCACGCCGTCGCACGGGGCGGCCAGGGCGTTCTCCATCTTCATCGCTTCGAGCACCACCACGGCCTCGCCCTTGGCGACCTTGTCGCCGACGTTCTTGAGGTAACGGATGATCAGTCCGGGCATCGGCGCGGCGAGCTTGGTGCCGCCGACGTCGGCGGCCGGCGCAGGCGCGGGTGCCGCGGCGGGGGCTGGAGCCGCCTTGGGGGCGGCGGCTGCGGGGGCCGGAGCCGCCGCGACGGCTACGCGCGGCGGCGCGGCCACCACTGCCGGCGCGTCGCCGGTCGGGTCGACGTTGACGGTGAAGTACTCGTTGTCGACGAACACGTTGAAGGTACGCACGCGCTCGGACTTGGCCGGTGCGGCTGCCTTGCGCTCGACCAGTTCGCCGGCCTTGGCCTTCTTGATCAGTTCATCCTGCTTCTTGACCTGCTCCATGGTGATCGGCTTGACGCTGGCCGGTACTTCGGCGCGGCCGTACTTCCACTCGAGGAACTTCTTGCCGGTCACCGGGAACTGGGCGTAGATCAGGAGATCGTCCATATCCGCGGCCAGATCGCCGATTTCCTTCTTGGCTTTCTCCAGTTCCGGCTCGAGCACTTCGGCCGGACGGCAGGTGATCGGCTCCTCGCCGCGCGGATAGCCCTTGAGCGCCTTCTTCTGCACCGCCGGATCGATCGGCACGGCGGTCTTGCCGTACAGGCCGTAGCACAGGTCCTTGACCTGCCCGGTGATCATCTTGTAGCGCTCGTCCGGCGTGTCGTGCAGCACGTTGTTCACCGTCTGCACGCCGACGATCTGGCTGGTCGGCGTGACCAGCGGAATCTGGCCGAGTTCCTTGCGCACGCGCGGCAATTCCTTGTAAACCTCGTCGATCTTGTCCAGCGCATCCATCTCGCGCAACTGGTTGACCAGGTTGGAGAGCATGCCGCCCGGCGTCTGGTGCAGCAGCACGTTGATGTCGATGATCGAAACCTTCGAGTCGTCGAGCAGGTGCTTGTACTTCGGCATGACCTGCTTCTCGAGCACTTCGTTGATTTCGGCCAGCTTGCGGATATCGAATCCGGTATCGCGGTTGGTGCCGAGCAGGGTCATCACCAGCGGCTCGACGGCCGGATGCGAGGTGCGATAGGCATACGGCGTCATGCAGGTGTCGAGGATGTCGACCCCGGCCTCGATCGCCTTGAGCTGGGCCATCGACGCCATCCCCGAGGTGAAGTGGCTGTGCAGATGGATCGGTATCGTCACCGCCGCCTTCAGCGCCTTGACCAGCTCGTAGGCGTCGTACGGGGCGATCATCCCGGCCATGTCCTTGATACAGATGGAGTCGGCGCCCATGTTGACCAGTTCCCTGGCCTTGCCGACGTAGTACTCGAGGCTGTAAACGTCACCGCCCATGCGCGGCTCGGTCATCGTGTAGCACATGCAGCCCTGGAAATGTTTCCCGCTCTTCTTGATCTGCCGGACGACCGTCTCGAAATTGCGGTAATCGTTGAGCGCATCGAAGGTGCGGAAAATGTCCATGCCGTTCTCGGCGGCGCGCTCGACGAAGGCGGTGGCCACGTCGTCGGCGTAGTTGCGGTAGCCGACCAGGTTCTGGGCGCGCAGCAGCATGCTGAACGGCGTCTTCTTCGCATAGCGCTTGAGGGTACGCAGGCGCTCCCACGGGTCTTCGTTGAGGAAGCGGTGCATCGTGTCGAAGGTCGCGCCGCCCCAGGTTTCCAGCGCCCAGAAGCCGATTTCGTCCATCATCTCCGCGACGGGAATCATGTCCTCGGTGCGCCCGCGCGTGGCGAACAGCGACTGGTGCCCGTCGCGCAGCGACAGGTCCATGATCTTCACGGGATTGGCCGCCTTGGGACGGTCGGCGCTGTAGTTCATCGGGGTCATTACCACACAGTCAGTCATTTTTTGGCTCCACAATGGTTACAAACTATAAGTACGCTGAACTTACCGGATGCGGGCGATGGCGCGCATCTGCATCATGCGGCGCATGCCCATCGCCTCCATGCGTCCGGCCTGCGCCCAGAACCCCGGCTCGGCGGCGGGACGTTCCGCGGCGGCCGCCACGGCCTGAGCCGCCAGCGCCGCCGCCTGCTCTTCCTGCAGGTACTGCTCGACGGCCGCCAGCGCCGCCGCCACCTGCTTCTGCCTGATCTTCATCGTTCTCTCCCGCGTCACAACGGAATGTTGCCGTGCTTCTTCATCGGATTGACGTCGCGCTTGTTCTGCGTGAGCGCCAGCGCCTTGATGATGCGCGCGCGGGTGGTTGACGGGACGATGATGTCGTTGACGTAGCCGCGCTCGGCCGCGACGTAGGGATTGGACACCGTTTCGTGGTATTCCTCTTCCTTCTCCGCGAGGTAGGCCTTCGGATTGCCGGATTCCTTGGCCTGCCGGCCGTACAGGACCTCGACGGCGCCGCGCGAGCCCATCACCGCCACTTCGGCGCTCGGCCAGGCGTAGTTGATGTCGCCGCGCAGGTGCTTGGAGGACATCACGCAGTACGCGCCGCCGTAGGCCTTGCGGGTGATCACCGTGATCTTGGGCACCGTCGCCTCGGCGTAGGCGTAGAGGATCTTGGCGCCGTTGCGGATGGCGCCGCCGTACTCCTGCGCGGTGCCGGGCAGGAAGCCGGGGACGTCCACGAAGGTGACCAGCGGAATGTTGAAACAGTCGCAGAAGCGCACGAAGCGCGCGCCCTTGACCGACGAGTCGATGTCCAGCACGCCGGAGAGGTGGCCCGGCTGGTTGGCGACGATGCCGACGCTGACGCCGTTGTAGCGGGCGAAGCCGACGATCAGGTTGGGCGCGAACTTTGCCTTGATCTCGAAGAAATCGCCGTCGTCGACCGTCTCCAGGATGACCTGTTTCATGTCGTAGGCCATGTTGGCGCTGTCGGGGACGATCGTGCGCAGCACGTCGGACGGCCGGTTGACCGGGTCGGCGCAGGGCAGCGTGGGCGCCGATTCGAGATTGTTCTGCGGGATGAAGGAGAGCAGGCGCTTGATGTAGGTGATCGCGTCGGCGGTCGATTCCGCCGCGTAGTCGGACACGCCGCTGACCGACGAATGCATGTCGGCGCCGCCGAGCTCCTCGACCGTCACGTCCTCGTGGCACACCGATTTGACCACCTTCGGACCGGTCAGGAACATGTAGGAGTTGAGCCGCTCCATGATCACGAAGTCGGTCAGCGCCGGCGAGTACACCGCGCCGCCCGCGCAGGGGCCCATGATCGCCGAAATCTGCGGCACCACGCCGGAGGCCATCACGTTGCGCAGGAAGATGTCCGAGAAGCCGGCCAGGCTTTCGATGCCTTCCTGGATGCGCGCGCCGCCCGAGTCGTTGAGGCCGATCACCGGCGCGCCGTTCTTCATCGCCAGGTCGAGGAGCTTGCAGATCTTCTCGGCCATGGTCTCGGACAGCGAGCCGCCGAGCACGGTGAAATCCTGGGCGTAGACATAGACGATCCGCCCATTGACCGTGCCGTGGCCGGTGACGATGCCGTCGCCCGGATACACCGTCTGCTCCATGCCGAAGTTGCGGCAGCGGTGCGTCTTGAACATGTCGAACTCTTCGAACGAACCCGGATCGAGCAGCATGTCGATCCGTTCGCGCGCCGTCAGGCGGCCCTGTGCGTGCTGCTTGTCGATCCGCTCCTGCCCGCCTCCCAGACGGGCCTCCGCCTGCAGCTTCAGGAGATGCTCCAGTTGCTTCTGAGTATTCATGCTAGCTTCCTGAGTAGTGAAAAAACCGGTTTCCGCGAAGCCTCCGCCCCTGCCGCCTGCTCTTTTTGTCCGGGCAAGCCCTACGGCGGATTCCTCGCTTTGCAATTCGGCCATTCTATACCGCAATACGCTGATGTTCTCTTTCCATAAGACAGTCTTTCACCATGCGCAACGGTGCGGATGGCGAAACCCGGATTTGGCCGTCCGCGCCGCCTGATCGAAGCGGATGGCCGGCGCTATCCCAACAGCGCCTCCACGCGAGGTCGGCTCGTGCACGCTGGCGGGGGCAGTCCGGCGCGACATTCATGATTCTTCTCTTTCGGCGCCCCGATTTTCATGGAACCTCCTGCCTGTTGGGTTATTGAGGCGGATCTACGCCGCACCCAGTCTCATTGGAATCGTTTCGAATTGACACCAATATCAAAAACATTCCCGCTTAATAAGTAGTTTTAATAAACAAGCGACGCAGCTTCCCGAAACCTCCCGATCACATCAGCCGCGTCATTGACTGGCAACGGCTTTCATGCCGCCTCCTATGCGAACCGGATCAATACATTAGGAGTGCTTATACCCAGAAAGAGTTTTTAATTCACCTGTCAATCCGAAACGATTTCAATGAGACTGGGCGCGGCGTAATTCCGCTTCAATAACTCAACAGGAGGTCTCATGAAAATCGGGGTACCAAAGGAAATCAAAAACCATGAATACCGCGTCGGGCTGACACCGGCCAGCGTGCGCGAACTGACGGAACGCGGGCACATGGTCCTGGTCCAGAACGGCGCGGGGGCGGCCATCGGCCTGACCGACGCGCAATACACCGCTGCCGGCGCGGCGCTGGCGGCCGATGCCGCGACGGTTTTTGCCCAGTCCGAGATGATCGTCAAGGTCAAGGAGCCGCAGGCGCAGGAATGCGCGATGCTGCGTCCGGGGCAGATTCTCTACACCTACCTGCACCTGGCGCCGGATCCCGAACAGACGGCGGCGCTGGTCAAGTCGCGCGCCGTCTGCATCGCCTACGAGACGATCACCGGACCGGGCGGCGGCCTTCCCCTGTTGGCGCCGATGAGCGAGGTGGCCGGACGCATGGCGGTGCAGGCCGGCGCCGCGCATCTCGAGAAATCGAAGGGCGGCATGGGCATCCTGCTCGGCGGCGTCCCCGGCGTGGCGGCCAGCCACGTGGTGATCATCGGCGCCGGCACGGTCGGGACGAACGCCTTGCAGATGGCGGTGGGGCTCGGCGCGCGCGTCACGGTGATCGACAAGAACGTCGACCGGCTGCGCCATCTCGACCTGATTTTCGGCAACCGGGTGAATACCGTGTTCTCCAACGCGCACAGCATCGAGGAGGCGGTGCTCGACGCCGACCTGGTGATCGGCGGCGTGCTGATTCCGGGCGCCGCGGCCCCCAAGCTGGTGACCGCCGACATGGTGACACGCATGAAGAAGGGCGCCGTCATGGTCGATGTGGCGATCGATCAGGGCGGCTGCTTCGAGACTTCGCATGCGACAACCCATGCGGAACCGACTTTCGTCGTCGATGGCGTCGTGCATTACTGCGTCGCCAACATGCCCGGCGCGGTCGCCCGCACTTCGACCTTCGCCCTGAACCACGCCACCATCGGCCACGCCATCGCACTGGCCGACAAGGGCTGGCAGCGGGCGCTGGCGGACGACGCGCACCTGCGCAACGGCCTCAACGTCGCCGGGGGCAAAGTCACCTACGAAGCCGTCGCGAACGACCTGGGCTACGAGTTCGTGAGCGCTGACAAGCTGTTGCGCTGAACCTGAAGCAGCAGCCGGGGTGCCTCAAGGCGCCCCCGGCGCGCAGACAAGGCCTGGGCAACTGTTCTGGCATGGCGTCATCAACGTACAACAAGAGGGGGCAGTCAAAATGGGCATATTTCATACGAAAAGCATCGCCGAGATCATCAAGGGCACCGAAAGACATGCGCTGAAGAAGACACTCGGCTCGCTGGATCTGGTCCTGCTCGGAATCGGTTGCATCATCGGCACGGGAATCTTCGTTCTTACCGGCGTGGCCGCCGCCAAATATGCGGGTCCGGGCATCATGTTGTCCTTTATCCTGTCCGCCCTGGCCTGCGGCTTCGCCGCCATGGCGTATGCCGAGCTCGCGGCCATGATTCCCGCCGCGGGCAGCGCCTATACCTTCGCCTACGCTTCGATCGGCAAATTGGGGGCTTTCATCGTCGGTTGGGCGCTCATCTGCGAATACACCGTCGGCGCGGCGGCCGTGGCTGCCGGATGGTCAGGCTACGCCGTCGGCCTGTTCAAGACGGCAGGAATCGATTTGCCCAAGGCATGGACAGCCGTTCCCGCCGATGGCGGCATCGTCAATGCTCCGGCGGTCTTGATCGTCGCCTTCCTGACTTACCTGTTGGTGCTCGGCTCAAAAGAGAGCGCGAAATTCAACAAGATACTGGTATTCATAAAACTTGCCTGCGTCGCCCTGTTCCTGCTTTTGGCAAGTCCCCATGTAGAACCGATGAACTGGCAGCCTTTTCTGCCTTTCGGCCTTGGCGGCGTGGCGACCGGTGCAGCCATCGTGTTTTTTGCCTACATCGGTTTCGACGCCGTCTCAACCGCGGCCGAAGAATGCAAGAATCCGAACCGGGACATTCCCATCGGAATCATCGGTTCGTTGGTTGCCTGCACGATCCTCTATATTGCGGTGGCCGCCGTTCTTACCGGCGTTGTTCCTTACGCCTCGCTGAACAACAGCGAGCCGGTCGCCTACGCGCTTCGCACCCTGGGCATGAATTTCGGCAGCGCCCTGGTGGCCGTCGGCGCGATCTGCGGCATCACCACCGTGCTGCTGGTGATGATGTACGGCCAGACGCGAGTCGCCCTGGCCATGAGTCGTGACGGAATGATTCCGCAAAGCCTGGTGAAGATTCACCCCAAATATGGCACGCCCGACAAGATCACCATCGCGACCGGTATCGTCGTATGCATACTCAGCGGATTGCTGCCGATAAACATCATTGCCGAACTGTGCAACATGGGCACATTATTTGCGTTTTGCGTCGTCTCCATCGGCGTCATGGTCTTGCGCAAAACGGAACCGGATGCCCTGCGTCCGTTCCGTTGCCCTGCCGTTTCGATCGTGGCGCCGCTGGCTGTGCTCTTCTGCGGCTTTCTGATCTCCCAATTACCGACGAACACCTTCCTGTTCTTCGGCTGCTGGTATGCAATAGGAATGGCCGTCTATTTCACCTACAGCCGGCACAACACCTTGCTCGTGGAAAAATCGAATGCCGAATTCACGCTCCGGCAAGGTCACCTGGAGAACGGTTCGGCGGAAACTACCGGGTTATGACCATGCAGCCCTTGTCTTTCCCGTCGCGGATTTGTGATGAACCCCGGCTTTGCCGGGGTTCATCAAAGCTTGGCCTTAGCGTTAGCGGCGCGGCCTACTAATACGCTTATTATTCTTTCGTTTCATAAAGATTGCTAATACAGAACAATCGAGTGAACGTTAGCCGATCGCGTTCTTTCGACACAAATACCTCAGGGAACAACTGAGTCGTCCTTGGCTGTCTGCCGAAACACGTTTTCCGTACTCGTCGTCTCACGGGGATTTGCTTCCCGGCGCCTTTCCTGTGGTCACAAGACCTTGTTTTGTAGCGGAAGATCCACTGTATCGAGAGGCTCTCCATGAACCGTTTTGCCCCCGAACTCCTCGAATGCCTGGCCGCCATCGTCGAGGAGGGCGGCTTCGAACGGGCCGCGAAACGGCTTTCCATCACTCAGTCGGCCGTCTCGCAACGGCTCCGCGCCCTTGAGACCCACGCCGGGACAGTACTCATCGTCCGCAGACACCCGCTCAAACCCACTCCGGCCGGACGCCTGCTGCTCAAACACACGATGCAGTTGCGACTCCTCCATTCCGATCTCGAGCACGATCTGCGCAAGCTCAGTCCCGGCACGAGCAACGGCGCGCGTGAGGAGGACCGGGTTTCCATCGCGGTCAACGCGGACAGCATCGCGACCTGGGCGCTGCCCGCCCTCGACGCGCTGATGCAGCAAGGGCTCCCCCTGGAGATCATCACTGACGACCAGGATTTCACGCAGGACTGGCTGCGCGAAGGCCAGGTGCTCGGCTGCGTGACCACGCTCCAGCAGGTATTGCGTGGATGCAAAATCGTTTCACTCGGCGCCATGGCGTACGTGGCAGTGGCCAGTAAAGCCGCGATTGAACGATTCTGCCCGGACGGACTATCTCCGCACAGCTTTCGCAAGATGCCTTTCATCGCGTTCAACCGCAAGGACGACTTGCAGGCCGAATTCATCAGCCGCGAATTCCGCATGAAGCAAGTCAACCTGAATCAGTGTTTTGTCCCCAGTTCGGAAGGCCAGGTCAAGGCGGCCGTGGCCGGCTGGGGGGCCAGCGTGGTGCCGGAACTTCTGGTGCGTCCGCTGCTCGATTCCGGCGACCTGATCGACCTGGCGCCCGGCTCGGCCTTGCCCGTCGAACTCTACTGGCATTGCTGGAACCTCGAATCGACGCTGCTGGATTCGTTAACCCGGGCAATCACCGCAGCCGCCGACCGCTGCCTGCGCCGCGACGGGAAGAACGCCAAACGGCTCGATTGACCCCCGTCGGCCGTGCGGAGATACTTGGGCCATCCCGCATTCCATCCGGAACAAAACCATCCGGCGCCTGTCTGCCCCTCACAATTTCCAAGAAGAGTCCGATCATGGCAAAAACCTCGCTCAAATACCTGCAGCTCCTCTCGGAAAAATATCCGACGATCCAGGCGGCCTCGACGGCGATCATCAATCTCTCGGCGTTCCTGCAGCTGCCCAAGGGCACGGAGCACTTCCTTTCCGACGTGCATGGCGAGCACGAGGCGTTCAACCACGTGATCCGCAACGGCGCCGGGGCGATCTGGCGGCAGATCGAGGAAATGTTCGGCAACAGCCTGTCGAAGTCCGAGCGGCGGAACCTGGCGACGCTGATCTACTACCCCGAGCTGAAGATTCCGCAGATGCTGGCCGCGGTCGAGGACAAGGACGAGTGGTGCCGCCTCAAGCTGGTCCGCCTGGTCAAGTTCTGCCGCAGCCTGACGGCCAAGTACCGGCGCTCGACGGTGCGCAGCTTCCTGCCCGACCACCTGGCGGAACCGATCGAGGAGCTGCTCTACGACCAGGAGGGCGTCGAGTTCAAGGCGGCGTACTACCAGAGCCAGATCGACACCATCGTGTCCACCGGCAGTGCCACGGTGTTCCTCACCACGCTGGCCGAGCTGATCCGGCGGCTGGCCGTCGAGCGGCTGCACGTCATCGGCGACATCTACGACCGCGGCCCCGGCGCGCACATCATCCTGGACCTCCTGATGGAGCACCACGACGTGGACATCCAGTGGGGCAACCACGACATCCTGTGGATGGGCGCCGCCGCCGGCAGCGAGGCCTGCATGGCCAACGTGATCCGCACCAGCCTGCGCTACGGCAACCTGGAGACGATGGAGAACGGCTACGGCATCAGCCTGATCCCGCTCGCCTCGTTCGCCCTGGAAACCTACAAGGACGATCCGTGCAGGCTGTTCCAGCCCAAGGTCTCGCCCGAGGACAACTTCACCGAGCAGGAAATCCGGCTGATGGCGCAGATGCAGAAGGCCATGGCCGTCATCCAGTTCAAGCTGGAGAGCCAGATCATCAAGCGCCGCCCGCACTACGGCATGGACGACCGCCTGCTGCTCGACAAGATCGACTACGCGCGCGGCGTGGTCAGCATCGGCGGCACGGACTATCCGCTGCTCGACACGCGCTTCCCGACGATCGACCCGCAGCGCCCCGACGTCCTTACCGACGAAGAACGGATGGTGGTGGACAAGCTCAAGCTCTCCTTCGTCAACAGCAAGAAGCTGCAGCAGCACGTGCGCTTCCTCTTCTCCAACGGCAGCATCTATCTCGCCCACGACGGCAACCTGCTCTACCACGGCTGCATCGCCATGAACGACGACGGCGAGTTCCGCGCCTTCAACGTTGACGGCAAGTCGTTCGCCGGCAAGCCCTTCCTCGACCGCGTCGACCGCCTGGCGCGCCAGGGCTACTTCGCCACGGACAATCCGACGGTCAAGCAGTACGGCATGGACGCCATGTGGTTCCTGTGGTGCGCGCCGCAGTCGCCGCTGTTCGGCAAGGAGAAGATGGCCACCTTCGAGCGCTATTTCCTGGCCGACAAGGCCACTCACGCGGAGAAGCGCAACCCCTACTACACCCTGCGCGACACCGAGCAGAATGCCCGCAAGATCCTCGCCGAATTCGGCCTCGACCCCGAGACGGGCTGCATCATCAACGGCCACGTGCCGGTCAAGGTGACCAAGGGCGAGCGGCCGATCAAGGCCAACGGCAAGCTGATCGTCATCGACGGCGGCTTCTCGCGCGCCTACCAGAAGGAAACGGGCATCGCCGGCTACACGCTGATCTCCAACTCGCGCGGCCTGCTGCTCTCCGCGCACCAGCCGTTCGAATCGACGCAGAAGGCGGTTTCCGAGGAACTCGACATCGACAGCGAGACCGAGATCATCCACACTCACCCGCACCGGCTGCGCGTCGGCGACACCGACCGCGGCAAGGAAATCCAGAAGCAGATCGACGACCTC
Organism: Propionivibrio sp.; assembly: GCF_047602565.1. Taxonomy (GTDB): domain Bacteria; phylum Pseudomonadota; class Gammaproteobacteria; order Burkholderiales; family Rhodocyclaceae; genus Propionivibrio. The sequence continues at coordinate 3,827,735 of NZ_JASGGX010000001.1, read as the reverse complement.
GACGCCCTGCTGCACGCCTACCGCGAAGGTTCGATCAAGGAACACAACGTCCCGTGAGCCACGGCTCGCGGCCTGTTTTTTTTCAACCCGCTTTCAACCCAGGAAAAACCATGGATCTCCAGCTTCAAGACAAGCATGTGCTGATCGGCGGCGGCAGCAAGGGCATCGGCCTGGCCTGCGCCGCCGGCTTTCTCGGCGAAGGGGCGCGGGTCAGCCTCGTGTCGCGCGACGCCGCCCACCTCGAAGCCGCCCGCCGGACCCTGCTCGAACGCCATCCCGGCGCGGAAGAACGCATCGCCGTGTTCCCGGCCAACCTCCGCGACGCGGCCGCGGCCGCCGCCGTCGTGGACGAGGCCGAGCGGCAGCGGGGACCGATCGACATCCTGGTCAACTGCGCCGGCGCCGCCAAGCGGACGCCGCCCGACGAGCTGACGCCGCAGCACTGGCACGAGGCCATGGAGGCCAAGTACTTCACCTACATCCACCTGATCGACCCGATAATCAAGCGGATGGCCGCGCGGGGCAGCGGCGTGATCCTCAACGTGGTCGGTTCCGGCGGCAAGATCGGCAAGCCGCTGCATCTGCCGGGCGGCGCCGCCAACGCCTCGCTGATGCTGGTCAGCGCCGGCCTGGCCGCGGCCTACGGCCCGCGCGGCATCCGGGTCAACGCGGTCAACCCCGGCACCACCCGGACCGAACGCATGCAGGCCGGCCTAGCGGTCGAGGCGCGCGCGCATGGCGTCAGCATCGAGGAAGCCCTCGCCAAAACCAGCGCCGACCTGCCGCTGGGGCGCGTCGCCGAGCCGGAGGAGATTGCCGACGCCGTGCTGTTCCTGTGTTCGGCGAGGGCCAGCTACATCTCCGGCGCCATCGTTTCGATGGACGGGGCGGTCACGCCGATGGTGGTGTGAGGGCGACCAGGAAGACACGCTTGGGATCGGGCTTGTCGAGGCTCCATAAGGAGATTTTCGAAGCTCGATCCGGGCAACGGCATCTCCCGCCTGACCGTGTGAGCAGTTATGACCTCGATATCCGTTTTTCGGCCTTAGCGGTCAGTGGCCTGCTCAATGAAAAATGACCGATTCTGAAAACAGACCGGCCATTGGCAATTTGATGGGTTGAACGTCTGCTTACACTATCTAGCTAGGTCCAGATCGTGCCTTTTGCGGACATCACGCTAGAAAACGCTTTACGACCTAGGCAGCACCAACATTTCTGAGAACCGCCTTGGCTTGATTCCGAACTCTAGATGTTAACGGCGTCCATTAGCTTTTGTGTTTGGCTCGGGGCCATTTTTAGATGCAACCATCTTTCCAAACCGGACGCCGAGCATTCATTGGCATCGATGGTTTGCGAATGCCTGCTTCGGCTGCGTTGCACGAGTTGGCTATGCTGCTCTAATTGCGCTGGGTAGGCACAGAGCCCCTAATTAAGCCACCTTCGCTTGCCGGGCAAACTTGCCGCACCAAACCCGCTTTCCCCAAGGAAAAACGGGCTTCCTTCCGAAAGCCCGTCCGCAGCACCCCTCAACATACCCAGCCGAAACTACTTCCAGCCGAGTCTCCGGCAGATCTCTAGCACCAAACTCGATTGGTTCATGGAGTTTCGCCAGCGCCATTATTGAAATTTATTATTTTCAATAAGTTACTGTTGTTTTTTTATTCTAGCATCACTCATCGACTTCCCAATTTATTCCGGTATGCTAACCGGACTTTTCAAAATCGAAATCGCTTCGTTAGAACTGTCCGCCATAGCCTTCCCACCGCCCACCCAACCCACGATTCTCTGGATGGCCTACTGGTTGGAAAGAAAACGGAATTTTGCCCAGTTTTTGCTCACGCGGGAGTTTTTCCTGTCTCCATGGATGTTTTACGCGATCGGTCCAATGCGTACATTCGGCCATAAGCAGACTGTCTAGTTTCGCCTAACGCAAAACATTCAGCACGGAAGCCGGGCCGAATCAACGCACTCCTTCATGTCCACCTTTGGCGAGCTTTTTTGAACCAAGAAACGATCAACCCGATCCATTCGCTTCCATAGCTTATCGTCCAGACGCCAGTTGTCACCTTTCGTCACCAATCCCATTGCTTTCTCCTGTCACTTTGTGATGGGAGCGTTATCGGAAAAACTCTCACCTACTGAAATAGGTTCTAAGTGCAAAAACGGCACAACCAAGTGCAATGGCTCGTTTTCTCGATATGTCGGGATATCGTCAAAATTCCAAACTTACAAAACGATGTCGGATTGTCGGAGTTCCAACATGAATTTTTCTCGAAGGGATTTTATTAGAAGTCTCGGCGTGGGCGCAGGCACGTTTGTGGCCCTGAACGTTTCAGGATGCTCGGGTGGTTCAGATTCCGATTCGGATTCTGGCGCCAACCCTTTATGGGACACCGGCGATGCCAGGAACAAGATCATCATCATCAGCGATCTCCATTTGGGCGTCGACGACAACTACACCGAAACCCTGCAGAATCGCCCGTTGCTTATCAAGTTTCTACAGAGCCTGCAAAATACGAAGGATGTGCGGGAGTTGGTGATTGCCGGCGATTTTCTGGATGAGTGGTATTTGCCAGTCTACTATTACCCGCTCTACACGGATCAGGATCAGTTTTACAGGAACGTCATTGCGAACAATCAGAGTGTGTTCGACGAATTGAACAAAGTGATCACAAGTGGCATAAAGCTGGTTTATGTTCCCGGAAACCATGATCTGACGCTGAGGGCGAGCGTCCTGCAGGCAGCGATCCCGGGCCTGTTTCAAGCCAGCAGCGAAAACAGCAATGGGGATCCCCAAGGGCTCGGTGCCTATTACACCGGCGACCGGAACGAGATCGTCATCGAACATGGTCATCGTTACGACGTATTTTCCGCGCCGGACACCATCAGCAATGAAGCATTGTGCGGAAATCCTGGTACCACCATCCTGCCGGCTGGCTATTTTTATGCACGCTATGCCGCTACTTGGGTATTGGAGGGGCAGCCCAGCGTGCCCCAGAGTTTGCCCGAGATCACGGATGCGGATTTCTCGGCAATACAGACTGAATCCAACATTGCCGATCAGTCGGGCGCATACACGTATCACAAGATACTCCGCTCCATCTCCAATCGAATGACTCCTTACGAGAGCAGGTACTTCGATGCGGAAGTGAAGATATTCCAGATGCGCATCTCCGGATTCAACGACGATTACAGTTACAAGGATTTCTATCCGGATATACAGACGGATGGTGACGGCAAAAGATTCATTTCGGCGCCCAAGCTGTTCAAGAATATTCAAACCACTTGGGCTGCCCGTCAGACGGCCAACAAGGTCAAGGTTCCCGAGAACACTTTTGCATCGTCGGTTACCGGAGCTGTTGTTGCTCCCGCGTTCCCGGAGTCCTATTTCACGTGGGCCAAAGCGAACTATCTGGAGAATCCGGCCGAAGCGAACGTGGAAGTGGTCGTGTTCGGGCATACCCATGTGCCCGCGCGTCGCGATACCGACAGCGGGAAATGCTATTTGAACTCCGGTACTTGGATTGACCACAACGCCAACTCCACAGTGGGTTCCCGTACCTTTGCCGTCGTAACGACCGGGTCGTCCGGCAAGGATGTGACCGCGCTGTACCAGTTCGTGGATGCGGGCAACGTCGTCGATGTCACGGCAACCGTCAGCAGCTAGTCTAATGACGAATGAGTTTCCTGATGGCGGTGACGCCCGGCCCGTCGCTGAAGGACGCGGCGTCGCTGGTCACCCGCCGGGCGCGGGCGCATTTCACCTCTGCGCAGGATTTCCTCGACGCCCTGCCGGATAACCTGCGCGCCTCCGCCCGGACCAGCCTCTACTCCACCTACGCCGTCGAGAGCCAGACTTTGTGGCCGACGTCGAGCACGCTACGGGCGAGCCCGCGTGCGGCTGCAAGCGCTCATGCATCGTCAAGCGCGGGAGGATGCCGGAGATCGTTTGGATCGGCCGGCAGTAGCCGATCCGGAGGCGGAATGGGCGCCCGGGGGCTCTTTCCCAGGGGTTGCACTTGCCGCCTTGGATGAGCACTCAATTGCCGCCGGCAGGGTTCCCGTCGGTCAACATTCGCGCATTCTTCCGGAGTTGCTACACCAAGAGACGTACCCGAAAGACCGAGTTTTCGATTTGGTATAACAGTTCAGCCGCATATTTCTTGGCAAAGGCGGCGACGCTCTTGCCGCCGATGCCGTGACCGTCCACGCGGACGACCGGATGACCGTTTCCGTCGAGCGCAGCTTCGTCGGGGCAGGGATTTTCCATTTCGAGCAATAGCCGCCCGACGTTCCGGCAAATGAAACGGAGATAAAGCGGCCTCCCCGCCGGCAGCCGCTTACAGGAATGAATGGCGTTTTCCATCAGGTTCGAAATCACCATGGAAAGCTCCAGCGTATCCACGCTCAGGCGGGCGGGGATATCCAGGGAGATTTCCGTCCGTATGCCGGCCTGCTCCGCGATGTCTGCGTAGTGGCAGACTGCAGCATTGACGGCGGGGTTCTCGCAATAGACCTTGCCGATTCTCGGTGTCGTATAGTTCTGGCTCTGCAGCAAGGCTGCGGCCTCTCCTGCTTGCCCTTGCTCCAGCAGCCCCAGAAGCACGCTGTTGAAATGGCGGCGATCATGGGCGGCGTGGCTGTTTTGCAGCGCCGCCTCTTCCATCAGCTTGAACCTTTCCGACATGCCGTTCGCCGCCAGTTGAAGATATTCCCGTTCCGCCTGGATGGCCAGGGTCTCTTCGCGCATCGCATACTGCTTCGCTATGATCTTGAGCGAATATATGATACTCACATATACCGAAAAACCCAGCAGGATGAGAAAGAACAGGGGCAGGTAATTTTTGGTCAGCATTTCGCGGATGTCGCCGCCGAAAAAATATCCGAGAAAACAGGCCAACAGCGCGACGATTGGCAACAGATGGATGTGCCAATAATCGAGCACCTTGCGATACGGGCCGGACACCCATTTGTGGAACGCGAAAATGATGACTGAAAACAGAATGAGGCGTATCCAGGAGTTGCCATAGAGCGGGTCTGGGAAAAGCTCCCTGAAGAAATAGCTTAGAAACACCACCGCGGCATCGATGTTGATCATGGTGATGTAGCTGAAGCACCACTGCATAATCCGGTCGGAAAAAAGAGGTTTCAGCGCGATCCCGATGATCAGCAGCATCGCCAGATCGACGTGAAATACGGCGGTGTAGTTTCCGGTGCGATAAAAGTAATAGTTGACGCTCAGATTCGTGGTCAATATGACGAGTATTGCAAGGGCGTATACGCCTCTGTTTTTGTATTTTGGCGTCGCCATGGTGCACATCAGGAGAATGACCATGACGTCGGTGATTGCCGCTCTCAGCAGATCGGGAAAGTGCTGGCTCATCGGTTCTTCCCGTTTGCCGTCAGATAATCCATGTACGCATCCCGTACGGCGGGGTATCGCTTGGACGCGATGGGCACGAGTTTGCCGCCGTGAAGCGTGAAACTGTCCCTGGTGAAAGACTCCACTCGACGCATGTTGATCAGGAACGCGGCGTGGCATTGCACAAAGTGCGTATCGTTCAAGAGCCGTGCGCAGTATTCCGGAAAACTCTCCCGGAAGGTCCGGCTGACCAGCTTTTCGCCGTTGGCGACGCTGAAGACTGCCGCGTGATTGCGATATTCGCAGCAGACGATGTTCGACACGTTGATGACCCGTAGGCTGTCGGCCGTTTTTACGGTGAAGGTCCTCTCGTCGTTGCTATCGGCTCTGGCGATGGCGAACGCCAGAACGTCGAACAATTGCAGCCTGTCGATCGGTTTGACGAGATAGCCGGCGGGATTTGCTGCGTATGCCTGCAAGGCAAACTGCGGCTCGGTGGTGGCATAGATAATCTGTGCCTCGCAGTCGAGGCGCCGGATTTCCCTGCCCAATTCCAGACCGCTGACCATCGGCATGGCGATGTCCAGCACGTAAAGGTGAAAATTCATCGCCTCGATGGCTGTCAGCAGCGCATCTGGGTGGATGAATCCGGTTATTTCGGCACTGACACCGTTGATGGACAGGTACTGCTCGGTCAGTGCGACGAGATCCCGCAGTTCATGTGATACGTCGTCGCAGATCGCAATGCGAATCATCGATTGCCTTTGAGGGCAAAAATGAAAGAAAGGAATTATCGCACGCCAGTCGAAGGTCTCCGTCGGATTGCCGTGTGCCACGGTGGCGAAATTCCGCCGGAACCCTCCCGAAAGATCGTCATTCAATCCGAGCCAGCCGCTCGCGCGAAAACTCGATGAAGCGCTACGTCTTGGTCAGCAGCAATCGTGTCAATGGAAGCGAGTTCTACGCAATCTGGCGTAACTACGCGCCTCCGCTCTTGGTAAGCTGACTCCCTTCCGACTCAATGGCCCGTTTCTCCTAGAAGGCGTGGGAACATGGACGTACAGCGGCCGATCCTTAGCCGAGCGGGATTCCTTGCAAACTGGTAACTTACGGATGATTGCCGTTCAGGCCAAGATCCGCGCCAGTGTCGGCAGTCGGCCCGACATCAGCCATTCAAATATGCTATGCCAACGGCGGCTCAGGCCAACAACCAGCCCCATTCATTACCACCAAAAATTAAACTGACATCCCATCTGTACCGTAAGTTGGCCAGACCCCACGGATGGTGATGCAAGGCGCTGAAGGTGCCCGTAGACAAGGATTCGGCCCCGGGGAAAGAACGGGTGCGGCTGAGAACCTTGACGTTCTGGGAGTGGTTCAAATCACCTTGGGGTACCGATACGACGGCTCGCCGCCGGCCATACCAGCACGACAACCGCCAGCGCGAGCGGAACGAACGACAGCCACAGCACGGTGTTCCATCCGTAGGCCGTCAGCACGCTGCCGGACAGGAGCGAGCCGCAGGCCACCGTCCCGAAGACGATGAAGTCGTTGAACGACTGGACGCGCGCCTTTTCCTCCGGCCGATGGCACTCCAGCACCAGCGCCGACGCGCCCACGAAGCCGAAATTCCAGCCTACGCCGAGCAGGATGAGGGTAAGCCAGAAATGGGCGACGTCGATACCCGACAGGCCGACGGCGGCCGAGACGGCGGTCAGCGCGAGGCCCGCCGCGACCACCCGACGCGCGCCGAAGCGCGTGATCAGCCGCCCGGTGAAGAAGCTCGGGGCATACATGGCGACGACGTGCCACTGCAGGCCGAGGTTGGACGTCTCCTGCGACAGGCCGCACATGCGCATGGCCAGCGGCGCGGCGGTCATCAGGAAGTTCATCAGCAGATAGGAGACGACCCCGCAGGTCACGGCGGTGATGAACTTCGCCTGGCGGGCGATGACGGCGAGCGGACGGCCGCCGGCCGCCTCCGCCGCCGTCGGCCTGGGCAGGCGGACGCCCAGCAGGACGAGCGCGGACGCGACGGCAACGGCCGCCTGCGCCAGGAAGGTTCCGGCGAACAGGTAAGGCATCCACAGATTCATGGTGTAGGTGACGAGCTGCGGCCCGATCACCCCGGCTAGCACCCCGCCCGCCATGACCAGCGACAGCGCGCGCGGACGCCGGTCCGGCGGCACGCAATCCGCCGCCGCGAAGCGGAAGGAGAGGACCACGGCGGCATAGGCGCCGCCGAAGAAGGTCGCCGCGCAGAACAGCCAGAAGAGGCCCAGCACCACCGCCAAAGCCGCGAGCAGGCCGACCAGCACGCCGCACCCCGTCCCGATCAGGAAGGCGGCGCGGCGGCCGTGGCGCCGGGCGATGGCCCCGGCGGGCAGCGAGCACACCGCCATCCCCACCACGAAGATCGAGATTGGCAGCGTCGCCAGCGCGGGACTCGGCGCGAGCGCGTTGCCGACGATGGCGCCGGTGGCATAGACGACCACCGCGTTCGCGCCCGAAAGCGCCTGCGCGATCGTCAGCCGCGCGAGGTTGCTCCGGGCGTGGGAGAAGAGGGCCGCTGAATGTTGCCCGGCCAGCGGGCTTACGTCGATGTGTGACATTTGAACTCGGAACGTGAGGGCGCAGCGCGACATCCTACCTCGGCCGAGTGACCCGTTCCCGGAAGTTTAATTCCCGGCCGGCCTGCGCGGCGCCGTCGATTTGCCGTGCGGGAGCCCGGCGCGGAGGGACTACGCGACCTGATAGATGCGCACTTCAGGCGCGGCATCGAGGAGCGGCTCGAGACCGGCGACCACGTCGGCGGTGAACAGCTCGCTCTGCAGGTAAGCGTTCGCGTTTTCCTTGCTGTCGAAGCCGTGCAGCACTTGCACGTCTTCATCGCGCACCAGCAGCTCCTTCGATTTCGCGCCAGCGATGGTGGTGAGGAAGGGCGCTTTGTACTTCCGGTAGATATCGGCGGCGGCAGCCCGGTTGACGTTGGCGATCTTGAGGGTGATCTGCAGATAGACCATTTGCGTTTCTCCTGGTTGGATGAGTCGTTCGATTGAGAGTCGGTACGGACGGCCTGAAGCACTTGCCCGCTGTGCTTCAGTTGCGGCCAGCCATCACGCCCCCGTCCACGTCCCAGATCGCGCCGGTGACCCAGCTCGCCCTGTCCGAGAGTAGGAAGGTGATGACTTCGGCGACATCCTGCGGGGTGCCGACACGGCCGATCGGGTGGAAGCCGTTGAAGCCCTGCAGGACGCTCGGCACTTCGGCCTTCGGGATGAAACCCTCGTAGATCGGGGTCTGTACCACCGCCGGCGACACCGCATTGACGCGGATGTGCTTCGGCGCCAGTTCCATCGCTAGGTGCTGCGTCAGCGCATGCAGGCCGGCCTTGGCCATCGAGTAGGCCGACGACGGAGTGGCCGCGATGGCCTGCCTGGCCCACATCGAGCCGATGTTGACGATCGCGCCCGGACGATCCCGGGCGATCAGGTTGGCGGCAACCTTCTGCGTGACGAAGAAAAACGCCTTGTTCAGTTGCATGTACCGGTCGTAGTCCGCGTCCTGGTGTTCCAGGAAGGGCTTGGGGAAGAACACGCCGGCCGCGTTGATCAGCAGGTCGATGTCCGGGTGTTGCTCGTCGATGGCCTTGAGGAGGACGGCCAGCCCCTGACTGCCGGATATGTCCGCCGTTAGTGCCCACACCCGGCCCGGCGCGGCCAGTTCCTTGCGCGCGTCTTCCGTCTTGTCCGGGCGGCTGCCGACGATTACCGCGCTGCCGCCTTCGGCGAGAACCATGCGGGCCGTCTGCAAGCCCATTCCGCTGGTGCCGCCGACCACCAGCAGCTTCTTGCCCTTGAATTGATCGCTCATGCTGTAAACCTCTCTCCGTGCCTGCCCGTCGGCAGGGCTTTGGTGAAATAGAAAAACTATTCGTTCCGCTCGACATCGGCGGTCGCCGGTGCGATCACGGTTCATTTTGTAATTCCCTACTACCTGAGCGAGATTTTTCTCCGATTCCGGGCGCCGGACAAATGAGATAAAGTGTCCGACTCTGAAAGAAAAACTTTATCCATATGAAATTACCCGTGCACCTGAACGCCTTGCGCGCATTCGAGGCGAGCGCCCGGCATCAGAGCTTCACCGCGGCGGCGGCCGAACTCCACGTCACTCCCGCCGCGGTCGGCCAGCTCGTGCGTGCGCTGGAGGGATGGCTGGGTACGCCGCTGTTCCTTCGCAACGCCCGTGGAAGGACGCGACTCGTCACCACCGAGGCGGCCGATCGTGCATTGCCCGACATCCGCGCCGGTTTCTACAGGCTCGCGCTGGGCCTGGAACGGCTCAAGGAGGAGTCGGCCGGCAGCGTGCTCACCGTGACGGTCAGCCCGGCCTTTGCCGCCAAGTGGCTGCTGCCGCGCTTCGACAGATTCCAGGCCGCCTGGCCCGACACTGACGTCCGCCTGGACACCAGCCTCAAGGCGGTGGATTTCGTTGCCCAGCGGATCGATATCGGCGTGCGCTACGGCATGGGCAGCTGGCCGGGATTGACCGCGGACAGGCTGATGGACGAGGAGGTCTATCCGGTGTGCTCGCCCAAATTGCTCAAAGAGCCGGAGCGCTTGCGGAAGCCGGCCGATCTGGCGCGCGAGACCCTGATCCACGACCTGTCGATGGACAGCCATGCCGCTTTTCCCACGTGGGAGGCGTGGCTGCGGAAAGCGGGCATGACGGATGTCGCCGCCACGCGCGGCATGATGATCAACAACTCGGCGGCCGTCCTGCAAGCCGCGATCGAGGGGCAAGGGGTGGCGCTTGCCCGCAGCGTGATGGCGTGGGGCGATCTTGCCAACGGACTGCTGGTCCGGCTGTTCCCGACGATAGCCTTCCCTTCGCCGCTCGCCTATTACGTCGTTTATCGTGCCGAATGTTCCGGCAAGCCGGGGCTGGTTGCCTTCCGGGACTGGCTGCTCAAAGAGGCTACGGCTTAGCGGCGCGAAGTCTGTCCGTGACGACGTTCGTCATTTGACTCCTGCGCGCGCGGCGGCCTCGTCGCCGTGGGGAGCCACGCCAGGGCCATCGCCACCGCCAAGGCGCTGCCCGCCAGCAGCATCACCCATACCAGCACCGCCATCGAGGGACGATCGGCCATCAGGCAGGCCGCCAGCGACAGCAGCAAGGCCGCGGCGCCCAGCGCGCGCAGCATGCGCCGCGTGTGCAATGCCTCGCCGGCCGGCCGGCGCATCACCTGGCTCCAGTGCGCGTCCATCGCCAGCGCCAGCCCGGCCATGCCCGCCAGGCCGAGGACGGCGGCGGCTGCCAGCCATGTCGCTTCAGACATGCGCCTCCTCCGCCGCCGGCCGTGCGGCCGCCGAGGCGACACCGCCGCGCTCGCGCCGCGCCAGCGTGCGCGCGGCCCACGCCGCCGTGCCGGCAACGGCCAACAGGCTCAGGTCGACGCCGGCCACGGGCCAGTAAGTGTCGGTGAACACGGTCTTGATCAGGTGATCGCCCGTGGTGATCGCGTTGAGTGCCACGGCCGCCAGCGCGAGGCCGGCCAGCGCCCAGCACTGCTCGCGCCAGGCCGGGTTCATGCGCGCCTGCGCCACCGGCGCGCCGCGCGCGACGGCATGCAGCATCGCCAGCCCCCAGAGGCCCCAGAAGGCCAGCTTTTCCGCGTTGCCCTTGCCCGCCAGATCGGCCGGCAGCAGCCGATTGGCCACCAGCATGCCGACGGCGGCGAGCGCCATGCCGGTGACGGCGGTCACGGCCAGCGCGTCCACCACCCGGCTGCCCTGGCCGCCGGCCTCGGCGTGCCGCTGCTTGCGCTTTTCGACGAAGAAGATGAAGCCGGTGGCGATGCACGCGCAGCCCAGCAGGCCGCCCAGCACGTACAGCCAGCGCAGCGGCCAATGCTTGAAGTGCTGCAGATGCAGGCCGGTGAGGAATTCGTTGGTCTCGGCGACCGCCGTGCGCGGCGGGTCCTCGCGCAGCACCTCGCCGGTGCTGGCCTTGAAGTGGATGCCCTCGCCGACCAGCGCCACGCGGTCGCCGCCGGCGCGGTAGACGCTCACGTAGCCGTTGGCGTCGCCGAAGTGATGCAGTTGCAGGAGGCCGATCTCGCCGGCCATGTCGCGCGCCGCCCAGCGGCGCCTGGCCTCGGCCATCATCGCGTTCGACCGGGGCGAGCGGCGCCGGCCTGCCGGCCCGCTGGTGCGGCAGCCCGGTTGCGCGCGCCTCGGCGACCTCGTGCCGGTCGTGCAGCGGCTTGAGCTGGAACTGCGCGACCGGGAAATAGTAGTACCCCGCGAAGATCAGCAGCCCGGTGAAGGCGAAGAAGAAATGGAAGGGCAGCGCCACCACGCCGGTCAGGTTGTGCAGATCGAGCAGGCTGCGCCTGATCCGTTTCGCGGGGCGGAAGGTGAAGAACTCGCGGAAGAACTTGCGGTGCATGATCACGCCGCTGACCAGCGCGGCGAGCATCACCAGCCCGGCCAGGCCGACGGTGAAGATGCCGAGGTTGTGCCAGCTCCAGTTCAGGCTGTAGTGCATCGGGTAGAACCACTGGCTGCCGATCCTGAGCTGGTCGGAGCGCACGAAGGCGCCGCTGCGCGGGTCGATCGTGGCGTCGCCGTGGATGTGGTTGTGCGCCTCGGCGTCCTTGGGCAGCGGCACGCGGAAACCGGCGCCGATGGCCAGCACCGGGTCGCGGTGGGTGGTGTAGGCCCAGTATTCGTCGGCCGGCAGCTCCAGGCGCGGAGTCTGCGGGCCCCGGGCCGGATCGTGCATCGCCGGCATGTTGACGGCATAGTCCGCGGGATTCGGCTCAAGCTTGGCGAAAGCGGGCAGCAGCACGGCGGCGAAGGACGGCATGGGCTGCGGCGCGAAGCGCGTTTCGGGCAGCGCCCAGCGGTCGATCTCGCGGTCGAACACCGACAGCGCGCCGAAGAAGAAGCAGCTCATCAGCACGTAGCCCAGCGCGAGGCCGAACCAGGTGTGCAGCCAGGTCATGGCGTGGCGGAAACTCGTGGACATGCGCGGGCCTCTCAGGACAGGATCGCTCGCTGCAGCAGCAGGGCGGCGGCGTGCAGCAGCACCGCCCCGCCCGCCAGCACGCCGTACACGCGCGGCACGCTGCGCGCGGCGAAGGACCACAGGAAGACGCCGAGAAAGACCAGCAGGCCGAGCATCAGGAGGGCCATCTCGGCATCGTGGAACTCCACGCCCAGGCCGACCAGGGCGGCGGTGCCGCAGGCCACGAACCCCCAGGCGAAGGCCCAGCCGCCGAGGATGGCGGCGAGGATGCGCAGGGCGATGGACAATCTCCGGCCGGAGGTCCGGGAAAGCAGGCTCGTCATGTCGCGTCGCTACGTCCGTTGCATGCGATGAAACAGGCGCCGGAACGGCCCGGTGGAACGGGCCGCTCCGGGCTCGCCCTCAAAGCTTGTAGTCAAGCGAGATGTAAGCACCGCGCGGTTCGCCGTACAGCGCGCCGTACGCAATGCCGATCACATACTTCTTGTTGAACAGGTTGTGCACGTTGAGCCGCGCGGAGAAGTCCTTGCTGAGCTGGTAGGTGGCGAACGCGTCGGACACGAAGTACGAGTCCTGGCGGGCGCCGCCCTCCTTGTGCACGTCGGACTGCCAGCGCGTGGCCAGGCCCAGGCGCAGGTCCGGCAGTCCCGGCACGCTGGTGTCGAAGCGCAGCTTGGCGGTGGTGCGCGGCACCCATTCGTAGATGTCTTCGCCGTCCGGACCGGTCAGCTTGAGGCGGGTGAAGCCGAAGGCGAGGCGGGAATCGCGGCCGATCCGGCCGCTGGCCTCGAACTCGAAGCCCTTGGATTTCACGTCCTGCGGCACGTAGTAGTAGTCGCTCCCGTTCATGCCGGCATAGGTGGCGAGGCCCTCCTGCTTGGCCCGGAACAGGGCGAAGGTGGTCAGCAGGCGCTTGTCCAGCCAGTCCGCCTTGAGGCCCACTTCATGATTGACGCCCTTCATGGGGTCCAGGTAGACGCCGTTGAAGTCCTTCTGATCCTGGTTCTGGAAAATCTCCGAGTAGGAGGCATAGCCCAGCAGGTTGGACGTCAGATCGTAGGTGAAGCCGAGGTAGGGGCTGGACTTGCGGGTGTCCGGGTATTCGGTCTTGGTGGTGACCGAGCCGTAGCGCGCGTTGCCTTCACGCGAGAGCTTGACCGAGTTCAGGCCCAGAAGCACGCGCAGCCGGTCGGTCAGGGCCAGGCGGGAGGCGACGTAGAGCCGGGTCAGGCCCTGCTTGCCGCCGGAGTCGGACGTGCGCTTCCCCCAGTTCGGCTCCGGATAGGCGTCGCCGCCGTACGGGAAGGCCGGCAGCGGCAGGAGCATGTAGGACGCATCGAAGGGATAGATGTCGGTGTCGGTCTCCTCGACCGAATGGCTCAGGCCCACGATCAGTTCGTGCTGGCGGCCGAACAGGTCGAATTTGCCGCTGAGGTTGGCGTCGATCAGGTCGCTGTCGGTGGTCGTGTAGCTGCCGTAGGGCCAGCCGATCAGCCCGGTATTGTCGGCGTTCAGGCCGCCGGCCGGAGAATAGGCGTAGAGCAGGCGGGTCTGCTCCTCGGCATGGCGCCGGTTGTAGGTGAGCTTGCCTTCCCAGTTGTCGTTCAGGTAGTGGGTGTATTCGAGGAAGGCGCTGGTGGACTTGGTGTTCCAGTAGGCCCAGTCCTGCGAGGTCGAGGAGGATGTGCGGAACTTCGCCAGACCGCCGTCCAGGTAGTTCAGCGTCAGCGAGCCCCACATCGGCGACTTCTGGCGCGCGTCCTGGTGCGTGAGGCCGAAGGTCAGCACGCCGCTGCTGCCGATCTGGCTGTCGATCACGCCGTACAGCGTGGTGTTGCGATCGTTCAGGTCGCGGATGTGGGAATCCGTGTCCTGGTGGATCAGCACGATCCGGCCGGCGACGGTGCGGTCTTCGGTGAGCACCTTGTTGTAGTCCAGCGCCACGCGCTTCATGTCGTGGGCGCCCGCCTTCACCTCGATCTCGCCCTCGTCCTTGTTGGTGGGACGCTTGCGTACGTAGTTGATGGTGCCCGAGGAATTGCCGACCCCGGTCAGCAAGGCGTTGGCGCCGCGGATCACCTCGATCTTGTCGAACAGGAAGGTGTCCTGCTGGCCGACCACCGTGCCCCAGCTGTTGGTCATGCCCAGGCCGTCGATCTGGGTGAGCTGGATCTCGAAACCGCGCGAATTGAAGGTGGCCCGGTTGGTCTCGTACTGCTCGACGTTGATGCCGGTGACCATCTCCAGCGCCCTGTTGCTTTCATTGACGCCGTAATCCCGCATCTCCTCGGAGGTGAAGGTGGTGATACTCTGCGGCGTTTCCTTGATATCCATCGGCAGGCCGGTCGCCCCCTTGGAGATGCGGTTCTCGCGCAGATTGGTCACCACCACGGCCGCCAGTTCCTTCTCTTCGGCCGACGAACGCTGCGCCGGCGCGGCCTTCCTCACCAGCACCGCATCGCCGTTCACGCTGGCCTCCAGCTCGCTGCCGGCGAGCAGGCGATCGAGGGCCTGGCGCGTGGTGAGCTGCCCCGAGACGGCCGGCGCCGTCTTGCCGGCCACCAGCTCGGCCGGGAAGCTCAGTTGCAGATTGGCCTGCCGTGCCAGCTCGTTGAGCGCCCGGCCCAGGCTCTGCGCCGGAATGTCGATCGACACGGGGGCCGGCGCGGCGCCGCTCTGGGCGTGGACCGGCGCGGCCAGGACGGCCGCCAGGGCCACGGCGAGGGCGGTGGCCGAAACCCGGCGAGCCGGGGTGAAACGCTTCGTCTGCTGCGCTGCGCGCATGGGTGAAAACTCCTGGATCGGTGGTTGATTTCCGGACCCCGGACGCCGCCCGAGATCCTCCTACCGATGAAGACGCAGTTCCCCCCGCGAACCCTCACGTCGCAAATGAGAATTATTCAAACTTTTTTATCGCGGCAGCGCCACCACTTCCGTGACCCCGCCGCGCCGCACCAGGCGCACCGGCAGGAACTGCGGCAAGGCCCTGGCGAACTGCTGATGCTGGCCCGGGGAATAACTGCCGCCCACCGGCAGCGCGGCCACCGCCGGGTCGCGCACCACCAGCCCCGTGTCGCCGTAGCGTTCGAACTCGGCGAGGGCCTGGGCCAGCGGCGTGTGGTCGAAGTTCAGGCGCCCGTCGCGCCAGGGCGCGATGGCGCCGGGCGGCAGGCTCGCCACCGCGCCGAGCTCGCCCCGCGCGTCGGCCGCCACCCTCTGGCCGGCGGTCAGTTCCAGCGCGACGCCGGCCGGGCTGGCGGTGTCCGCCCTCTTCCCAGGCTCCGCACGGGCCACGCGCACGCGGCCTTCTTCCACCGAGACGACGGTCCGGCCCGCATCCAGCCCGGTATCGGTATGCCGCACCGAGAACCGCGTGCCGGTCACGGTGATGCGCAAGGCGCCGGCGTAAACATGGAACGGCCGTCGCGCGTCGGAGCGAACGGCGAAAATGGCCTGCCCGTCCTCCAGGCGCACCTCGCGGCGGTCGCGGTACAGGCGCACCTGGGCGCGGGTGGCGGTATCGAATTGCAGGGTGCTGCCCTTGGGGTCCGCCGGATCAGCGGCGTCCGGCAGGTTGGCGGTGAGCCGCTGCCCGCGCCCGGTGGCGTATCCCTGCTCGAAGACCGGCTGCTGGCGCCAGTGCTCCCAACCCATCCAGCCCGCGCCCAAGATGGAAAGGGCGGCGGTCGCGGCGGCGGCCCTGGGCACGAGCGGGCACAGGCCATTCATCAGGCCCGCCAATAAGCCCGCCGGCCGGGGGAAGAGGCTGCTCCAGTGTCGTGGCGGACGCCCGGCCGTCGCGGCCGGGCGCGGATCGGCCGTTCGCTGTCCGTCCGGCAGGCCGGCCTTCAGCCGGGCCACGTCGTCGTCGGGCAGTTGCCGCACGTTGCCAAAGGTGGCGTCCATGTCCTCGAACGCTTGGCGATGGCGCGGACCGGCGGCGAGCCACGCCCGCAGTTCGGCTTCACCCCGGGCGCCCAGCCCGTTGCGCCTGCGCACGACCCAGGTGGCCGCCACGACGTCCAACGGGTCTTGCGTCCGGGTGAAGGCGTCGAACTCGCGCTCGTCGGCATCCGGGCCGGATGCGGGGTCGGAGCGTCGATCGGAAGAGGATGAGGCGTAGGGCATGGCTGGAGGCAATGGCTTGCTCTTGTCAGTGTAGACGCACGAGGGTGGGCCATTCCTCATCTCGGTCCGCCCGGCGGAAATTCTCTGGCTATGTCTGCGCCTCCGCCCCGGTTCGCGGGGCAACGCCGCCTTCGCCGCGCAACCGGCGCTCGCAGAGCTTGCACGCCACCATGCCGCGCACGACGTGCTTTTCGACCATGCTGACCGAGATACCCATGCGTCGGGCGACCTGGGCGTGGCTCAGTTCGTCGAAGACGTGCAGCACGAAGGCCTCCCGGCAACGGGGCGGCAAGGCCTCGATGGCGGCCACGTAGGCGCTGACCGCCTGCCCGGACGCCAGCGCCTCCTCGGGCTGCAGGTGCTGCGGCGCGGGCGGGGCCTGATCTTCCGGAATGGCGTCGATGTCGTCGTGCCGGCGCACCTCGGCCCGGCGGTACTGGTCGACGACCAGATTGCGCGCAGTGCGGTAGAGCAGCGCGCGCGTGTCCAGCACGGCCTGGCCGGAGGACTGGACGCCCAGCACGCGGACGAAGCACTCCTGCGCCAGGTCGGCCGCGGTATCGCGGTCGCTGACCTGGCGGCTCAGAAAGTTCAGCAGTTCGCGGTGATAGCGTTCCAGCACGGACAAATCCCGATCAAGCACGGCTTCCCACCCGAACGCCCCCGCCAAGCCGGGCATGCCGGCCCGAAAAAAGCGGCTTGGATGGTACTCAAGGGAGGAGGCGCGATGGGTGATTTGCGAACTGTAAATGAGAGTGATTCGCATGTAAAGCACTAAACCGACTCGTGCCCATCTGCCCGAATCCGCGCCCTCAAGGACTCACGACCGGCTCAGCGCCCCTCCAGCCCGCCCGGCGTGCGGCCGAACAGCGCCTTGAACGCGGCGATGTACGACGACGGCGAGTCGTAGCCATAGTCCAGCGCGACGCGCGTCACCGGATGGCCGGATTCCAGCCCGCCGAGCGAGAGCATCAGGCGCAGCCGCTGCCGCCACAGGCGGAACGGCAGGCCCGTCTCCCGCTGGAACAGGCGCGCCAGATGGCGTTCCGAGGAGCCCGACTGCGCCGCCCATTGCGCCAGCGTCCTGCGCTCGCCGGGCGCGTCGAGCAGCGCCTGGGCGATGGCCTGCAAGCGCCTGTCGCGCGGCATGGCCAGGGCGAAGGCCGCCTCCGGCAGCGCCGCCAACTGGTCGGCCAGCACCCGCACCAGCCGCGCCTCGGGGCCGTCGGGCGGATAATCCGGCGGCAGCGCGCTGGCGGCCCGGATCAGCTCGCGCACCAGCAGCGTCACGCGCAAGACGCGGCAGCGCCCGTCGTCCCAGGGGAACAGCGCCGGATCGCAATAGAAGCTGCGCATTTCCACCCGGCCGAGATTGATCACCTGATGTTCCAGTCCGGCGGGAATCCACACCGCGCACTGCGGCAAGGCCACGTAGTTGCCGGCCGGCGTGCGGATGTCGAGCACGCCTTCGATGGCATACGAAAGCTGGCCCCACGGATGGCGGTGCACGGCGCTGAAGGTGCCCGCGGACAAGGATTCGGCGCGGGGAAAGAACGGGCGCGGCAGGCTGTCCAAGGCCGGCAGCGGACGTTCGGCGCGCAACGGTTCAGGCATGGCAGGCTGGCGACATTTGATGGCGGATTAACGGCAGACGGAAGTTCAACCGCCTTTTATAGTAGCGCGTCGATGCCGCCTTGCGCGGCCCCTTCCCTTTCGGAGCGCCCCATGTCCTTCCCGCTGTCTAAGCACCTGCGACGCCTTTCCCGCGACTGGTTCCTGATCGGCATGCTGCTCGCCGTCGTACTGGCCACGTTCTTTCCCGACGCCGGACGCGCCGGCGGCTGGCTGCACATGGAAAAGGCGGTCAACGTCGGCGTCGCCATCGTGTTCTTCCTGCACGGCCTGACGATCTCGTTCGAGAGCCTCAAGGCCGGGCTGCTGCGCTGGCCTGTGCATATCGTGGTGCAGGCGCTCACCTTCCTGCTGTTTCCGGTGCTGTTCTATCCGTTCCGCGCGCTGTTCGGCGAGTTCATCCCGCCGGCGCTGATGCTGGGCTTTCTATACCTGTGCGTGCTGCCCTCGACGATCACCTCGTCGGTGGCGATGACCGGCATGGCGCGCGGCAACGTGCCCGCCGCCATCTTCAACGCCACCCTGTCCAGCCTGATCGGCATCGTCATGACCCCGCTGCTGGTCAGCCTGATGGCCGGCGCGCAGGGCAGCGGCGGACTGGCGCTGCTCGACACCGTGCTCGGCATCGCGCGCATGCTGCTGCTGCCGCTGATCGCCGGCCAGCTGCTGCGGCCCCTGCTCTTCCGCTGGTTCAACCGCTACAAGGCGATCACCGGCAAGCTCGACAAGCTGGTGATCCTGATGCTGGTGTTCGCCGCCTTCTGCGACTCGGTGGCCGCCGGGCTCTGGCGCGACCACGGCGCGGGCCTCATCGCCGCCACGCTGGCCGGCGCGGCGGTGCTGCTCGCCGTGGTGCTCGCGCTGTCGACCGCCCTCGCCCGCCGGCTCGGCTTCAACAAGGAGGACGAGATCACCATCGTCTTCTGCGGCTCGAAAAAGACGCTGGCCTCCGGCGTGCCGATGGCCGCGCTGCTGTTCGGCGCGCATCCCTCGCTCGGCCTGATCGTCCTGCCGATCATGTTCTACCACCAGCTGCAGCTGTTCGTCTGCTCGATCCTCGCCGAACGCTACGCCCGGCGCCTGCCTGCGGCCGCCTGACTCCCCCGGCGGCGTTCGATACGCCGCCGCCGGGCAGTACGGTTCCTTACTTCAGCGACTTGCGCGCCTTGTCGATCTCCGCATAGAAGCTCTTGACGAACTCGGGCCCGATGTTGGCCGAGAACTTGTCGATCGCCGGCTTGACGGCGGCGCGCATCTTGTCGATGTCCTGCGGCGAGAACTCGGTCACGGTCATGCCGTTGGAGCGCAGCAGGTTCACCGCCACGTTCTCCTGCTTGGTCTCCTCGATGCGCTGGAAGTCGCGCGCGGTTTCGGCGGCCTTGCGGATGGCGGCCTGCTGGTCGGCCGGCAGGGTGTTGAACCACTTGCTGGACACCACCAGCGCCACCGGCGTATAGCCGTGGTGCGTCAGCGCCAGGTATTTCTGCACCTCGTAGATCTTGTTCTGGTACATGTCCACCGGCGGATGCTCCAGGCCGTCGAGCGCCTTGATCTCCAGGGCGGTGTAGACCTCGGCGTAGGCCATCGGGGTGGCGTTGATGCCCATCGCCTTGAAGGTCTCCAGCCAGACCGGGCTCTGCATCACGCGGATTTTCAGGCCCTTGAGGTCTTCGTACTTGCTCAGCGTCCGCCGGCTGTTGGCGATGTTGCGGAAGGCGCCGCCGGACCACACCAGGCCGGTCACTCCGGTATCCGACAGGTCGTCCAGCATCTTCTTGCCGATCGGGCCGTCGAGCACCATGGCCACCTCGCGCGAGTCGGAGAACAGGAAGGGGAAGTCGAAAATCTGCAGTTCCTTCTTGCGCACCGAGAACGGCACCAGCGAGCCCATGTAGAACTCCTGCACGCCGCCCTGCACGGCCTGCAGCATCTTCTCCTCGGAACCGAGCGACGAGTTGGGGTAGACCTTGACCTTGATCTGTCCGTTGGTCGCCTTCTCGACTTCGGCGGCGAATTTCAGCATCGCCTGCCCGCGCGGATGGTTCTCCGTGAAGCCATGGCCCAGGCGGACCTCGGCGGCGGCGGACTGGCCGGCGAGCAGCAGGCCGGCGGCGCCCAGGAGCGCGGCCAGGGTGGTTTTGAACGAAGCGAAGGGAATGGCTTTCATGGAAAAACCTCCAAGTCAAGGGATTGAACAACGGGCACTACTAAAACGTCCCGCTTCCCCGCCCCCGCGGGAAAGCGTTCAGGCGGACGGCTTCACGGGGTCTGCAAGGTGCCGTCCGCGCGGCGCGTCTGCGTCCACGTGGTCACGGTGTTCTCGCACGGGTACTTCGCCGCTTCCCGCTCGTCGAGGTCGACGCCGAGGCCGGGCTTGTCGTTGGCGTACACGTAGCCGTCGCGGAACTCCGGCAGGCCGGGGAAGACGTCGAGCAGGGCCTCGCGCGGGCCTTTGAGCTCCTGGATCACGAAGTTGGGCGGCTCGGTGCCGGACCACTCCTGCACGCCGAAATTCGGCGCCGCCAGGTCGATGTGGATGTTCGCCGCGTGCGCCATCGGCGACATGTCGCCGGGGCCGTGCCAGGCGGTGCGCACGCCGAACTGCTCGGCGAAGATCTGCAGCTTGCGGGCCGGCGTGATGCCGCCGACCTGGCTCAGATGCACGCGGATGAAGTCGATCAGGCGCTCGGCGATCAGCGTCTTCCATTCGAAGGGATGGTTGAACAGCTCGCCCTGCGCCAGCGGAATGTTCGTTTTCGCGCGCAGCTGGCGCAGCCAGTCGCCGTCTTCGAGCGGAATCGCGTCCTCCAGGAAGAACAGGTCGAAGCGTTCCATCTCGCAGGCGAACTTGATGGCCTCGATCGGCTTCAGGCGCTCGTGCACGTCGTGGCACAACTGCACGTCCCAGCCGATCCGGCCGCGGATGCCATCGAACAGCGCGACGGTATCGCGCATGTACTTGCGGCTGTCGAGGTAGATGCCGTCGAGCGCGCCGGACGGCGCCGTGGCCGGCGCCGCGCCGAAGCGACCGCCGCCGTAGCCGCCGCTCTGGCAGCGGATGTGCGTGATGCCCTGGGCGCGGTACTTCTCGATGTTGTCGCACAGCTCGGCCAGATCGCGGCCGTCGGCGTGCCGGTAGATCGGCACGCCCGCGCGCACCTTGCCGCCGAACAGCTGGTACAGCGGCATGTTCGCCAGCTTGCCCTTGATGTCCCACAGCGCCATGTCGACGCCGGAGATGGCGTTGTTCTCGATCGGCCCGTTGCGCCAGTAGGCGTTCTGGCGCATCAGCTGCCACAGTTCCTCGATCGCCTCGGCGTCGCGGCCGACCAGCAGCGGCTTGAGGTACTCCTCGACCAGGCATTTGACGGCGAGATGCCGATAGGCGAAGGTCGCGCAGCCCAGCCCGTAGAGCCCCGGCTGGTTGGTGTCGACCCGCACGACGACGAGGTTGATGCCTTCCGGCGCGGTCAGGATGACCCTGACGTTTTCGATCAGTGTTGCCACGAATTCCCCTTAAAGTCGTGTCGTCCGGCCGCTCAGAACGCCAGCTGCACCTTCATGTGCGCCTTGCGGTCGGAGGCCATCTGGAAGGCCTCGACGGCGCGCTCGAACGGCAGCGTGGCGGTGATGATCGGCTTGACGTTGATGCGGCCTTCCTTGATCAGGCGCGCGGCCAGCGCGTATTCCTGGTGGAAGCGGAAGGCGCCGACCAGGCTGATCTCCTTGCCGACCAGGGCGTTGATCGGAATCGGCACCTCGCCGGTGACGCCGACCTGGACCAGCGTGCCGCGTGGACGCAGCACGGGCAGCACGTCCTTGATCACCGCGCCGGCGCCGGTGCACTCGATGGCCACATCGAACCAGCCCTTGTCGGCGGTGAATTCCTCGGTGGCGAGGCCGGGCGCCTGCGCCACGTTGACGGTGCGCGTGGCGCCCATTTCGGTAGCCTTTTTCAGCGCCGCGTCGTGCAGGTCGGTGGCCACCACGTCCAGCGCGCCGGCGTAACGGGCGGCGGCGACGACCAGCGCGCCGATCGGGCCCGAACCGGTGACCAGCACGCGCTTGCCGGCCAGCGGTCCGGCCTGCCGCACCGCGTGCAGCGCCACGGACAGCGGTTCGCAGCAGGCGGCCTCGCCGATCGACACGGTGTCGCCGACCGGCTCGCACTGGAATTCGCCGACCACGATGCGCTCGCGGAAGGCGCCCTGGCTGTGCGGGAGGCGCATGGCGCTGCCGTAGAACCACATGTCGACGCAATGCTGCTGCTCGCCGGCCTGGCAGAACTTGCACTTGCCGCACGGCCGGCTGGGATTCAACGCGATGCGGTCGCCGGGCCTGACCCTGGTGACTTTGGCACCGACCGCCTCGACCGTGCCGGCGACCTCGTGCCCGAGCACGATCGGTTCCTTGACGCGCACCACGCCGAAACCGCCGTCGAGGTAGTAGTGCAGGTCCGAGCCGCAGATGCCGCCGGCGCCGATCTTCACCAGCACCTGATCGTCGCCCATCTCGGCGACCGGCACGTTCTCGATCCGCAGATCCTTTTCCGAATGCAGTACGCAGGCTTTCGCTTCCATGCTTTTCTCCCGAATCAGAGCACCGACAGCCAGCCGCCGTCGACGTAGATGATCTGGCCATTGACGTAGTTCGACGCGGCCGACGCCAGGTAGACGGCCGTGCCGACGAGTTCCTCCGGCTTGCCCCAGCGCCCGGCCGGGTTGCTGCTCCTGACCCAGGCGTCGAACGCGGGGTTCTCGATCAGCGCGGTGTTCATCTCGGTGAGGATGTAGCCGGGGCCGATGGCGTTGGCCTGGATGTCGAACTGGGCCCACTCGGCCGCCATCGAGCGGGTCAGCATCTTGATGCCGCCCTTGGCCGCCGTGTACGGCGCCACCGTCGCGCGCGCGGCTTCGCTGACCAGCGAGGCAATGTTGATGATCTTGCCGCCGCGGCCGCGCGCGATCATGCGCTTGGCCGTTTCGCGGCCGACGATGAAGGCCGCGGTCAGGTTGGTGTCGAGCACGCGCTGCCAGTCCTGGAGTTCGAGTTCGACCATCGGCTTGCGGAACTGGATGCCGGCGTTGTTCACCAGGACGTCGATCTCGACGCCGTCCCGGTCGAACGCGGCGAACGCCGCCGCCACGGCCGCCTCGTCGGCCACGTCGAACACGGCGCCGCGCGCCTGGTAGCCCTTTTCCCGCAGCTTGGCCACGGCGGCGTCCACCGCCTCCTGGCGGCGTCCGTTGATGATCACCGAGGCGCCGGCCTCGGCCAGTCCCTCGGCCAGCGAGAAGCCGATGCCGCGCACCGAACCGGTGATCAGCGCCGTGTGGCCCGCGAGATCGAAAAGCGATGACATGTCACTCCTTCCTGGTGATTGAAATATCCGGCGCGGCGCCCGTTTGGCGGGGCTCGGCCGGCAGGCACTCGCGCAGGTCCAGCGCCGCGCGGTCGATCAGCGCCAGCGCCGCCCGCTCCGCGGCCGCCGGATCGCGCGCCTCGACGGCCCGGCACAGGTCTTCATGCAGCGGCAGCGAGGCGAGCGGCCCGCCCGGCTTGCGCGAGACGATCGCGAAGCCCTGGCGCAGCAGGCCCGTCAGCGCGACGAGGATCTGGCTGACGAACTGATTGCCGCTCGCCGTGAAGATCGCCGAGTGGAAGGCCAGATCGGCCGCCACGTAATCGCCGTCGCCGGCCACTGCGCGCCGCATCCGCTCGAACGCTCCGCGCACCGCCGCCAGATCGGCGTCGCCCGCCCGCGCGGCGGCCAGGCGCGCCGCCGCCGGCTCGACGATCCGGCGCAGGTCGAGCAGATCGCGCGACATTTCCAGATCGTCGCCCGCCGCCTGCGTGCGCCAGGCAATGATGTCCGGATCGAAGAGATTCCACGACGACGGCGCCAGCACCAGCGTGCCGACCTTGCGCCGTACTTCGAGCATCCCCTTGGCGGCCAGCGATTTGACCGCCTCGCGGATGACGATGCGGCTCAGCGCGAAGCGCTCGCACAGCTCGTTCTCCCGCGGCAGCGTCTGCCCCGGCGCGTAGCGCCCGGCGCAGATGTCCAGCCCGAGCCGGTCGAGCACCTGTTGCTGGAAGGTCGCGCGCGGCGAAGTCGTCGTTTCCATAGGTAATATGTATCACGTTTCAAAACCTTCGATCAAGCCCCGCCGCACGATCGCTCGAAAACGCACGTGGCTTCCCCGGTTTTCTCGGTTGACATCATTGAAACAAAACCGTAACGTTCCTTTAAGAAAAAAGCAGTTCGTATACGAAAAAACAGGGTGGGGAAAATGAAACGGCATGCGCTTCTCGAATGCCTGAAAACACAGGGTCCATTCGACCTCCTGATCATCGGCGGCGGGGCGACCGGCTGCGGCATCGCCGTCGACGCGGCGACGCGCGGGCTGAAGGTCGCCCTGGTGGAAAAGAACGACATCGCCGAAGGCACCAGCAGCAAGAGCACGAAGCTGGTGCACGGCGGCGTGCGCTACCTGGAAGCGGCGGTCAAGAAGTTCGACCGGGCGCAGTACCACCTGGTCAAGGAAGCCCTGTTCGAGCGCGGCATCTTCCTGCGCAACGCGCCGCATCTGGCCAACGCGCTGCCGCTCGTCACCCCGCTCTATTCGTGGTGCGAGGTGCCGTACGTGTTTGCCGGCCTGCTGCTGTACGACGCGCTGGCGGGCAGGATGGGGCTGGGCAAAAGCCGTCTCGTCGGCCGGGCGGAGGCGCTGAAGCGTTTCCCGATGCTGCGCGGCGAGAACCTGAAAGCCGGAGTCATCTACTACGACGGCCAGTTCAACGATGCGCGCATGGCCGTCACGCTGGCGCTGACCGCGCAGCAGCACGGAGCCGCGATAGCGAACCACGTGGAGGCCGTCGCGCTCGAAAAGGAAAATGGAACGCTGTGCGGCGCGCGCGTGCGCGATGCGCTCGGCGGCGAGGAATGGAGCATTCGCGCCCGCTGCATCGTCAATGCGGCCGGGCCGTTCGTCGACCGTGTCCGGCAGATGGACGACCCCGCCGCCAGGCCGGTCCTGAAAGCCGCCTCGGGCATCCACGTCGTTCTGTCCAGCCGCTTCGTGCCGCCGGACACCGGGCTGCTGATTCCGAAAACCGAGGACGGCCGGGTCCTGTTCGTCCTCCCCTGGCAAGGGCACGCGCTGATCGGTACCACCGACAACCCGGCCGAGATCGTCGACCATCCGCAGGCCCGCGAGGAGGAGATCGACTATCTGCTGCGCCACGTCAACCGCTATTTCGACCTGTCCGTGCAGCGCAGCGACGTCCTGTCGGCGTGGTCGGGGCTGCGCCCGCTGGTGCAGTTCGACGAGACCGCCAGCACGGCGCAACTGGTGCGCGAGCATCTGCTGATGGTCAGCCCGTCCGGGCTCGTATCCATGGCCGGCGGCAAGTGGACGTCGTACCGCAGGATGGCCAAGGAAGCCGTCGACCGGGCCGTCGCCAGCGCCGGGCTGCAGCCGGCTGGCCCCTGCCGGACGCTCGACCTGCGCCTGCTCGGCGCCGAGCATTTCGCGCCCGAGATTTTCCTGGTGCTGACCAAGGATTACGGCATCGAGGCGGACGTCGCCCATCATCTCCAGCACGCCTTCGGCGACCAGGCCATGCGCGTGGCGCGCCTGGCCGAAAGCGGCCTCGGGGCCCGCCTGCATCCCGGCCATCCCTACATCGAGGCGGAAGTCGTCCATGCCGCGCGCCACGAACTGGCCGAACGCGCCTCGGATGTGCTCACGCGCCGGATTCCGCTGGCCATTCTGGACAACGCGGCGGCGCGGGCCGCCGTGCCGCGCGTCGTCGAGCTGATGGCCGGCGAACTCGGCTGGGACGGTGAACGCCGCCGGCAGGAGACGGAGCTGGCCATGGAAAGGTTGCGCATTTCGCTCTAATGCCGCCGGGCCATCGGCGCACAGGAAAAGTTTTCACCCGCAGGAGCCGCAGTCAATCGTTTTCATTCCAATAAAGGGAGGTCACCATGAAACGCAGAATTCTTCTTCTTTCCGCTTTAACCGTGCTGGGTGCCGCGACGCTGCCCACCTACGCCGCCGACAAGATCATCGTCAAGATCGCCGGCATGAAGCCGGACGGCGAGCCGGAAACCGTCGGCATGAAGCTGTTCGCCAAATACGTGATGGAAGGCACCAACGGCAAGTACGACGTGCGCGTCTTCCCGAACAGCCAGCTCGGCAAGGAGGATGCCTACATCGCGCAGACGCGCAAGGGCATCATCCAGATGTGCGCCACCGGCACGCAGACCAGCTCCCTGCATCCGGCCATGGCCATGCTCGAAACGCCGATGCTCTATGACAGCCTGGAACAGGCGCACAAGGCCATGAACGGCGAAACGTTCAAGCTGATCACCAAGGGCTTCTCCGAGAAATCCGGCCTGACCACGCTCAACGCCTTCCCGCTCGGCTTCCGTCACTTCTACACCAAGAAGCCGGTCAACACCGTCAACGACCTCAAGGGCCTGCGCATGCGCGTGCCGAACATCCCGCTCTATCTCGAATTCGCCAAGCAGCTCGGCCAGAGCGGCCAGCCAATGCCGTTCGCCGAAGTGCCTTCCTCGCTGGACCAGGGCACCATCGACGGCGGCGACAGCCCCTTCTCGGACATCGTCGCGCTGAAGATGTACGAGATCGCGCCGAACATCACGCTGTCGGGCCACATCCTCGTGCTCCATTCGCTGTACATCAACAACGACTTCTACAACAAGCTGCCGCCCGAAGACAGGAAGGTCTTCGACGACGCCGCCAAGCGTTCGGCGGAAGACGTCTGGAAGATGGCGGCGGAAGTCGAGAAGAAGGCCGTCGAGGAAATCACCAAGGGCGGCGGCAAGATTGTCACGCCGAACGACGAATTCAAGGCGGTGTTGAAAAAAGCCGGCGAAGGCACGTGGAAACTGTTCTACGACACGGTGCCGAACGCCAAGGAAATCCTTGAAAGCGTGAAGCAATACAAGTAACCGCCGGATAAACGGCGAATCCGGCATTCGAGGCTGCCCCGGCGGCGACGCGGGGCCCCCTTGAAACCGGCGGCGAAGACTGCCCGCGGGGAGGCGCTTCAGGCGTCTTGCCCCAACGGCCGGTGGGCGTGCTGTTTTTCGTACACAAAAAATAGCGACTGGATCGAGTCGTCAACGAGGATATTCAAATGGGTAAAACGTCAAAGGGGGCGAGATGAGCGAACTCATGCCTGAAAAAGAACAGGAGAACGAAAGCAAGGGGGAACTGGCTTTCCAGATCTTCTGCGCGGTGGTTTTCCTGTCCATGATCGGAATGGTTTTCTGCAATGCGATGCTGCGCTACGTCTTCAAGGCGAGCTTCGCTCCGAGCGAAGAGTGGTCGCGCATTCTCTTCATGTACATCACCTTCTTCGGCTCGATCGAAGGCTTCTATCGCGGCCGGCACATCGCCGTCAACATGGTGACCAGCCTGCTGTCCGGCACCACGAAGAAGGCCGTCGATATCATGGCGCAGATTTTTGCGCTCGCGGCCCTCGTCCTCCTGGCGCTGGGCGGAATCTCGCTGGTGCAGCAGACCATCGATACGGCGACCGTCGCCACGGGCCTGAACATGGCGTTCGTCAACGGGACGCTTCCGGTGATGGCGATAGCGGTCATCATCATGAGGGTGCGTACGCTGCTGCATACCATCAGAAGGCCGGCCTCGGCCTTCCTGGCCAAGCCGAAGGAGTTCTGATCATGGAACTGATGATTTTCCTCGGCAGCCTTTTCTTCTTCCTGATCCTCGAGATTCCGATCGCTTTGGTGATGGTGCTTTCGGCCATCGTCCTGATGCTCTATTCGGGCGACGGCGACGTGATGATCATCCCGCAGGCGATGGTCAACGGCGTCAATAACTATCCGCTGATGGCCATCCCGTTCTTCGTCTTCGCCGGCGAGATCATGGCCAAGGGCGGCCTGTCCAAGCGCGTCATCCTGCTCGCCCAGCTGATGATCGGGCGTGTCAAGGGCGGCCTCGGGTACGCCACGATCATCGCCGCGGTGATCTTCGCGGGCCTGATGGGAAGTTCGGTCGGCGAAGCCGCCGCGCTGATGGGCATCCTCTATCCGATGATGAAGGACGCGGGCTACGACTCCGGCCGCGCGGGCGGGATCATTGCCTCGGGCGCCATCCTCGGCCCGATCATCCCGCCGTCGGCCAATTTCATCCTGCTCGGCGCGACGATGGAACTCTCCATCACCAAGCTGTTCATGATCGGCCTGGTGCCTGGCCTGATCATCGGCTTCTTCCTGCTGGTGATGTGGTTCTTCGTCGTTCGGCACGACGGCTATACGGAGACCATCACCTTCACCCGCCAGGAGGCCATGACCATCCTCAAGGAAGCGAGTCCGGCCTTCATGCTGCCGGTGCTGCTGCTCGGCGGTATCCGCTTCGGCGTGTTCACCCCGACGGAAGGCGGCGCGTTCGCCGCGGTCTATGCGATCGTGGTGACGGTGTTCTACTACCGCGAACTGACGCTGCGCAACCTGCTGCGCGTGAGCGCGACCGCGGCGCGCAGCACCGCCGTCGTGATGCTCATCGTCGGCGCGGCGACGGCGGTCGGCTGGTTCATCACCGCGGCGCAGATTCCCGACCAGATGAAGGCCTTCTTCGAGCCGCTGGTCCCGACCCCGACGCTGCTGCTGATCGCGATCATGCTCTTCCTGTTCGCCGCCGGCATGGTCATGGACCTCACGCCGAACATCCTGCTGTTCGCGCCGGTGTTCTACCCGCTGACCAACGCGGCCGGCATCGACCCGTACTTCTTCGGGTTGCTGTTCGTCCTCAACGTCGGCATCGGCGTCATCACGCCGCCGGTGGGCACGGTGCTGTTCGTGGTGTGCGGTTCGGCGGGCATATCGATGGGCTACCTGGTCAGGAAGATGATGCCTTTCCTGCTGATGGAATGCGCCGTGCTGTTCCTGCTGTTATTCTTCCCGAAACTCTCCCTCGTTCCCTTGAAGTGGTTGATGTAAGTGGATATCAGCACAAAAAATTGTTTCGTCTTCGACCTGGATGGGACGGTCTACCTCGGTGACCGCCCCATTCCGGGGACGATCGACTTCATCCGGCGCAATCTCCCGCGCCGGGAGATTTTTTTCCTGACCAACAACACCTCGAAGAACCTCGACGACTACGTCCGCAAGCTCGCCGGCTTCGGGATTCAGGTCGGTCTGGAAAGGATTCTCTCGCCCCTGCTGCCGCTGGCGGATCACCTGCGGGAGCACGGTATTCGCCGCCTCTACCCGGTCGGCAACGCCAGCTTCCAGGCGTATCTCCGGGAACGCCTGCCGGAGGTGGTCTTCACCGCCGGCGACGACTGCCAGGCGGTCGTGCTCGCCTACGACACCGAGCTGACCTACCGCAAGCTGGCCGAGTCCTGCCTGCTCCTGCAGCGGCCGGACGTGCGCTTCCTGTCAACGCATCCGGACATGGTCTGCCCCTCGGCGCAAGGGCCGCTGCCGGACACCGGCAGCTTCGTCCGGCTGTACGAAGGCGCCACCGGCAGGCTGCCCGAAGTGGTCTTCGGCAAGCCCAACACGCTGGTCCTCTCGCCGCTGCTCAAGCGCTTCCGGCGCGAGGAAATGGTGATGGTCGGCGACCGCCTGACCACCGACAAGGTGCTGGCCGAGAACGCCGGCATCGATTTCATCCTGGTGCTGAGCGGCGAAGCGCGGCGGGAGGACCTGCCCGCGCTGGCACGCCAGCCCACCCTCGTGCTCGACGACCTCGGCACGCTATAGGCCCCCCCATGCAAGGCTCCGGCACCTACGAACTGACCATGATCCTCGGCGCGGCGGCGCTGCTGCTGTGGGGCGTGCGCATGGCGCGCACCGGGGTGATGCGCATGTACGGCGCGCAGATCCGCCGCCTCCTGCCGCGCGCGCTGGACAACCGCATCGTCGCGCTGCTCACCGGCGTGGGCGCCGCCACCGTGCTGCAGAGCTCGATCGCCGTGGCCGTATTCACCTCCGGCCTGGCCGCCGTCGGCGCCATTCCGGTGGCCGACGGCTTGCTCCTGCTGCTCGGCGCCGACGCCGGCAGCGCCGTGGTCGCCGCCCTGCTCACGCTGAACCTCAAGGCGCTGTGGCCGATCCTGATGTTCGTCGGCTACCTGATGCATTCGATCTACAGCGACACCGATTCGCCGCTCAAGCAGCTCGGCCGGATCTGCCTCGGCATCGCCATGATCCTCATCGCGCTCACCTTCATGAGCCAGGTGTCGGCCGCGCTGGCCGGCAGCGAGCTGATCCGCATCATCATCTCCTCGCTCGGCGGCGAACTGCTGCTCGCCGCGCTGCTGTTCGCCATCCTGACCTGGCTCGCGCATTCGTCGATCGCCATCCTGCTGTTCTGGGCCTCGCTGGTGCAGGCCGGGATCACCACCGATCCGGCGCTGATCCTGGCCGCCGTGCTCGGCATCAACTTCGGCAACGCCGTGCCGCCGGTCATCATGACCTGGAACCAAGCGGCGCCGGCCCGGCGCATCGTCGTCGGCCACGGCGCGTTCAAGCTGCTCGGCGTGATCGCCGGCTTCATCGCGCTGCGGCTGATCGACGGGCTGTACGAGCTGATCCCCGGCGTCCCCGGCTTCCGCGTGGTGATCCTGCACATCCTGTTCAACTGCGTGCTGATCGTCGTGTTCACCGGGCTGGCCGAGCCGACGGCCCGCTTCCTCGAACGCCTGTTCGTCGAACCGTCCAAGGCGGTCGACGACATCGGCCCGAAGTACATCCCCGGCAACGCGGAGACGATCGGGAAAATCGACATCCTGCCGGTCACCGCGCTGTCGCGCGAAGTGCTGCGCATCCTCGGCACGGTGCAGTCCATGCTCGAAATCACCCTGGACATGCTGCTTTCCGGCAACTGCGAGAAGGCCCAGGAAATCGTGCGCCTGGAAGAGAAGGTCAACGTCCTGTTCAAGGCCGTGCGCGCCTATGCGGTCGACCTCACGCGCAAGGGCGTCAACGACCCGGACCTGCGGCGCGTCACCGCCCTGCTGCGCTACACCGCCAGCCTGGAGAACGCCGGCGACGTGGTATGCAAGACGATGCTCGGCATTCCCGACGACATGAAAAAGGACGGCAAGCGCTTCTCGGAAGCCGGCAAGGAGGAGCTGGACAGGCTGTTCCGCTTCCTGATCGGCAACACCCAGCTGGCGGCGGAAGTGATCATGGCCTGGCATCCGGACACCGCGGGCGTGCTGGTGCAGCGCAAGCGCGATTTCAAGGCGATGTGCCAGGAGAGTTCGCGCCAGCACATCGACCGGCTGAGCCAGGGGGTGTCGAACGCGCTGGAAAGCAGTTCGGCGCACCTGGACCTGATTTCCGACCTGCGCTGGATCAACACCCAGGTGGCGAGCATCGGCTACGACGTGCTGCCGGCGAGCGAAGATTCGGGCGACGAGGCCGCCGAACAGCTGATCAGCCATCCGGAGTAGCCGCGCCGGGAAAAGAAGCCCAAAAAAACACGCAGGGACAAGGCAGAAACGGGGAGAAAACCCATGCGCGAACTGTCCGGCGCCTGGATGCGCCATTCGGGGGATTTCTGGGGCGGTTTCGCCGCCATGCTGGTGGCGCTGCCGGCCTCGGTAGCCTTCGGCGTCACCGTGTATGCCGCGATCGACCCCCACTACGCCGCGTTCGGCGCGCTGGCCGGCGTGCTCGGCGCCATGGCGCTCGGCCTGATCGCCCCGACCTTCGGCGGCACCGACCGCCTGATCAGCGCGCCCTGCGCGCCCGCCGCCGCCGTGCTCTCGGCCTTCGCCATCGACCTCGTGCACCAGGGCGTCAGCCCGGCCAGCATCGTGCTGATGCTCACCGTGCTCGGCATCCTCACCGGCATCATCCAGATCCTGATCGGCTTTCTCGGCGTCGGCCGGCTGATCCGCTTCATCCCCTACCCCGTGGTCAGCGGCTACCTTTCCGGCGTCGGCCTGATCATCATCGGCGGCCAGCTGCCCAAGCTGGCCGGCGCCGAGGGGGACGACCGCTGGCACCAGGTGCTGTTCTCGCCGGAACGCTGGGACTGGCGCGGGCTGGCGATCGGCGGCGTGACCATCGTGGCGATGCTGCTCGCGGCGCGCGCGACCCGCAAGATTCCGGCCACCATCGTCGGCATCGCCTGCGGCGCGCTGGCCTACGCGGCGATCGCCGTGGTCGATCCCTCGCTGCTGCGCCTGGAGGACAACCCGCTGGTGATCGGCTCGCTCGGCGCCACCGGCGAAGGCTACATCGGCCTCATCACCGACCGCTGGAACCAGATCGGCGGGCTCCGGCTGGCGCAGGTCGCGGGCCTGCTGAGCAGCGCCCTGACCCTCGCCGTGCTGCTCTCGATCGACACGCTGAAGACCTGCGTGGTGCTCGACCGGCTGACCCGCTCGCGCCACGATTCGGACCGCGAACTGGCCGCCCAGGGCCTGGCCAACATCGCCGCCTCCGCGATCGGCGGCATGCCCGGCGCCGGCACCATGGGCGCCACCATGGTCAACTATTCGAGCGGCTCGAAAACGCGCATCTCGGGCGTGGTGGAAGGACTGACCACCGTCATCGCCGCCCTGGCGCTCGGCGCCTTCGTCGCCTGGCTGCCGGTGGCCACCCTGAGCGGCGTGCTGATCGTCGTCGGCCTGCGCATGATCGACACCGATCCGCTGCGCTTCCTCGAATCGAAATCGACGGTCATCGACTTCTGCGTGGTGCTCGCCGTCGTCGCCTGCGCCCTGACCATCGGGCTGATCGCCGCCTCGGCGGTCGGCGTGATCCTGTCGATCATGCTCTTCCTGCGCGAACAGGTCGGCGGCACCGTGGTACGGCGCAAGAGCTTCGTCGGCGAGCGTTCCTCGGCCTGGTACCGCCCCGAGCACGAAATGCGCATCCTGGAGAAGAAAGGCCATTCGGCCGTCATTTTCGAACTGCAGGGCAGCCTGTTCTTCGGCACCGCGCAGCAGCTCTATCGCACGCTCGAACCGGAGCTGGCGGCCACCGACTACATGATCCTCGACCTGCAGCGCGTGCAGTCGGTCGACGTCACCGCCGCGCACATGCTCAACCAGGTGCGCGACGCGCTGGCCGAGCGCAACGTGCCGCTGCTGCTCTCGAACGTGCGCGAGCGCCTGCCCAACGGGCGCAACCTGCGCGAATTCCTGGAGCTGGCCGGCCTGCGCTCCGGCGAGCGCACGGCGTTCTACCTGCCGACGCTGGAGGCGGCCATCGAATGGGTCGAGGCCCGCCTGCTCGGCGACCGCCCGAGCGCCGAGGCCGACGACCCGCCGCCGCTCGAACTGCACGAAATCGAGCTGTTCAAGGGCAGCAAGCCGGACACCCTGGTGGACCTGGAAGCCTGCCTCGAAAAGCGTTCATGGAAGGCCGGCGAGACGATCTTCTCCTGCGGCGATCCCGGCAACGACCTGTTCCTGATCCGCAAGGGCGAGGTCAAGGTGGTCGGCTCGGTCGGACGCGGCGGCGCGATCAAGCACATCGCCACCTACGGGCGCGGCGACTTCCTCGGCGGCCAGGCCTTCCTCGACAACCGCCCGCGCGGCAACGACGCCATCGCCACGCGCGACTGCGACATGTACGTGCTGTCGCTGGAGAAGTTCAACTATCTGGCCGACGAGCACAAGCGCATCGCGCTGGTGCTGATGACCAAGCTCGCCCGGCTGCTGTCGATCCGCCTGCGCCACACCAACGAGGAGCTGACGCTGCTGCAGGACAATTGACGCCGGCGCTCACGGCTCGGCATGGCCGAGATGCTGCGACACCTCGCGCGCAGTCGCGCACATTCCCACCCAAGCTTGCCAGTGTACGAACACCCCATTACACTGATTTCATATTCGGTATTTTATTTCCATGTATGGCATTTTTTGGAGAAAGGTGTGCCATGGCGCTTCAACTCAAAGGCGTGATCCCCCCGGTGCCGACGATCTTCGACGCGCAGGAACGATTCGATCCGCAGGGCATGGGCCGGCTGATCGACCGGCTGCTCGCCTCCGAGGTCGACGGCTTCCTGTTCCTGGGCAGCGCCGGCGAGTTCGCCACGCTGCCGCGCGAGCGCCGCGAGGCCATTGCCGAATTCTGCGTCGGGCGGGTCGCCGGGAAAAAGCCGGTGATCGTCGGCGCGGCCTCGTGCGCGACGCGCGAAGTCATCGAACTGAGCCAGCACGCCGGACGCATCGGCGCGGACGCGGTGATGGTGGTCAACCCCTACTACGCCAAGCTGAGCGAGGAACGCCTGTATCGCCACTACCGGCAGATCGCCGAGAACTCGCCGCTGCCCGTGCTGCTCTACAACTTCCCGCTGCTCACCGGGCAGGACCTGTCGGTCGAGCTGGTCGGCCGGCTGGCCGCGGACTGCCCGAACGTCGTCGGCATCAAGGACACGGTCGACTGCATGAGCCACATCCGCCGCCTCGTCTTCGAAGTGAAGGGCGTGCGCCCCGACTTCATGGTCTTCAGCGGCTTCGACGAGTACATGCTCGACACGCTGATGATCGGCGGCGACGGCGTCATCCCGGCCACCTCGAACTTCGCTCCCGAGATCACCTGCGGCATCTACCGCGCCTTCCGCGAGCAGGATTTCGGTGCCGCGCAGCGCCTGCTCACGCGCCTCGCCATCCTCTCGCGCATGTATGCGATCGACGTGCCGTTCACCGGCGTGATCAAGGAGGCGATCCGGTTATGCGGGCTGGACATTCCGACTACCGCGCTTGCACCTGCCTCGGCGCCGGACGACGCGACGCGCGGCAAGCTGCTCGACATCCTCGTCCAGGCCGGCGTCCTGGGCGAATGAAGCGCCACCGCCCCTCCTCTCTTTCCCATCGGCCGGGCGCTTGCCCGGTTTTTTTTGGCAGCCACTGTTCCTCTAAACAGGCTGTTGGAATTCGCTGACCAACGATGGCATGCAAACGATCGACGAGGGGACTGGATGCAATCTGACGCTGAATTTGGCGATGTTTTGCCCTTGCAACCTGTCCCTGGCAGGAAAGGATCGAAGCCGTGTGGTGGCTCTTCCGGACACGACATACAGAACGCCTACCCCACAAACCCCGTTAACGCAGAGGGAAATTTCAATAGCCTGCCAACTCAAAATACCTGGAGAGGGCCAAACTGCGCCAATCTATGCAAATACCCTATATGATTATGTCACCGCACCTTATATTCCGTCGGTAAATTTCCCCCGGAAAAGAAAGCCCGCAGATTGTCGCAGACCAATTGCATCATTGCTGCCCTTGTCTCGATGGTGGCGCTGGAGCGATGCGGCTGTAAAACAACATTGTCAAGCTGCAGGAAACGCGGATCTATATTTGGCTCGTTCCAGAACACGTCCAAACCGGCCCCCAATATCCGTTTTTCTTGTAGATAGTCAAGCAGGACCGGCTCATCAACGATACTGCCCCGGGCGATATTGATGAGAATCCCATAAACCCCCAGCGCATCCAGGATCTCGCGGCCGATCATGGCACGATTCGTGTTATCGGCAGCGGCGCAAATCACCAGAAAGTTGACATGCTGCGCGAGTTCAGTCGCGCTGCCGAAATAAGTGTAGTCAACATCAGAAAAGCGGAAGCAGTCATGATAAGAGATATCCAGACCGAAGACCGCTGCACGCCGCGCAAAAGCTCTTCCAACCCGGCCCAGACCAACAATGCCGAGTTTTTTTCCGAATATCCGTGTGCCCAAGGGAATATCTGCCTCCCCCCATAAACCCGCACGGATGTAAGCATCTCCACGGGGAATCTGTCTTGATGTTGCAACCAACAGCCCGATACCCATGTCGGCGACATCGTCGGTCAACACATCGGGGGTATTGGTCACACGGATGCCTCGTCTGGCCGCATAGGCCAAATCAATGGCATCGACGCCCACGCCATAGCACACGACGATTTCCAGCTTGGGCAAGGAATCCATGAGCATGGCACTGGCCCCGGCTTCGCCGTTGGTGGCCAGTGCGCGGATTCGAGGACTGATTCTCCGCAATAAATCGTCGGGAGCCGCTGACTCTGAAAGGATATGAAGCCTGTACTGTTCCAGCATTGCCATTTCCGTATCGGAATAGCGAGTGACCAACAACAATTCTTCTTTTTGCACTACAGTTTCTCCATGATTTCCTTCGACAAAATTCCAGGTTTTCGGATCAAACGCAGAAATGCACTTCGATGCAGCCCCTCCGGCCATCGGACAAGTTTTACCCATGCGGATTTGAGCGGCCAGCAGACAGTGCGCTTATCTGATTCATAGCAAAAGTCACACCCTGCTGGCCGGATTAGCTTATGTATCTATCGTCGTCCCCGGAATCTGTTCGCTCAACGTACGGCATCCTCCAGCAGCGTCAGATCCCGTCCACGGGTTTCGGTCGACAAATAGGTGCCAATAATCGTGAGTACCGACAGCACGGCGGTATAAGCTCCCATGACCCAGTAGCCGCCATCCGCCAGCTTAACCAGATAGATTCCGAGTAGCGGCGCAATGCCGCCCGACAAGACGGCGCCGAGTTCGCGAGCCAGCGCCACACCGGAATAACGATAGCGGTTACCGAACATTTCCGAGAAGTGTGCGCACTGCGCTCCCAGCATGCTGTTGGAGCCAAGGGCCAAACCACCTATCATCGCCAGACTGACCAGCATCGGATTGCCCGTGCTGACCATCCACCAGGAGGGGAAGGACCAGAGCAGCATGAAGATTGCGCCGCCGCGATAGACAGCCACGCGACCGATGCGATCCGACAATGAGCCAAACCAAGGGGTTGAGAAAATACTGACCAGACTGGCGATCACCGCGCCAGTCGTACCGATTGCCGCCAGATCGCCTGATGGCACATTGATTTTTTTCGCTACGAAACCGCCGAGAAAAGCGATCACGATCGTGTTGTAAATTGTCGATCCGCCCTGTTCAGCAAATCGCATCAATGTCGCGGCCAGCAATGGCCGGCGAGCGTTCTGGATGACCGTACGCATTGGCGAATGAATCACCTCACGCGAAGCCGCCAACTTCGTGAATGTGGGACTTTCACGCAAACGCAAACGGATCCAGAGGGCAACACCGATCAGAATGATGCTGGAGAGGAACGGCAATCGCCATCCCCAGGACTGCATGGCTTCTTCGCCAAGGATGTCGTGCATTATTTTGAATGTGAGTGTTGCCAGCATTAAGCCGGTAAAGATGCCAACGAAAGGCAGTGCAGCATAGAAACCGCGGCGACGGATGGGCGCCACTTCAGCCATCAAAGTCGAGGCACCTGCCTGCTCCGCTCCGGCGCCAAACCCTTGGACCAGGCGCAACACCACCAATGCAATAGCTCCCCACGTACCAGCCGGTAACATGCCGATCAGCGTAGTGGATAGTCCCATGATGGCGATTGTTGCCTGCAGCACGAATTTGCGTCCTTTCCGGTCGCCAATCGAACCAAAGAACAAACCGCCGAATGGGCGGGCGAAAAATCCGGCTCCATAAGTCGCGAAGCTCGCCAGTAGAGCAGCTTCCGTTCCCAATGCGGGGAAAAAGAATTTTCCGAATACCAGCGCGGAAGCCAAACCATAAATAGCAAAATCGTAATATTCCAGTGCGCTTCCAACTGCCCCGGTCAGTATTGCCCGCTTTAGTTGTTCCTCCGACACCATGGCGTCAGAGTTACTATCAACTTTAAGTGGTTGATCCAAGTATTGATCCATATTACCCTCCTTGATAAATTCCATACATGGAAATAAATTTCTTTATGTGGGAAAATAATATCAAGGTATTTATTTATTGACAAGGTGCATCAAATGACGAAAGTACAAACTCTTGAGCAGAAATCGGTGGCTCCAGCATTGACTCGGGGATTTGTCATCCTCGACTTGATTTCTCGTGAACCGGGTCTTGGCTTCACGGAAATTCGCGATCATCTGGGGCTACCCAACAGTAGCTGCCACCATCTGGTCACGACACTATGTCAATTGGGTGTTCTGCAGCAAAGCCCGGACCGAGGGTACGTATTAGGCTTACGCTTGTTCGAACTGGGTGCCAATGCAGCCAATCAGCGCCATTTGCATTCTCTTGCCCTGCCCATGCTCAACGAATTGGCGCAAGAGGTTCAGTTGACCTGCCATTTAGGTGTCATGGAAGGTGCTGAAGCTGTTTATCTTTTGAAAGCTGAGAGCAGAAGCGACATCCGGGTAAACACCTGGGTCGGTAAACGCCTTTCACTACACACATCTTCATTATGCAAAGCATTGCTTGCCGGCCTGCCGGAAGTTGCGCTCAATGATGTGCTTGCCAATGCCACCTGGGAACAGAAAACATCGAAAACGATCACTGACCCGGAAATCTTCAAAAAGCATTTGCTGGAAGTCCATGAACGTGGCTGGGCCTTCGACGATGAGGAAGACGCAGTAAATATCCGTTGTGTCGCCGCACCGATTTTTGATGTTCAAGGGCATGCCATTGCGGCAGTCAGCGCAGTAGGGACCATTCTCGACATCACACAGGAACGCCTCCCCTCACTGGCCGAACAAGTCTGTGCCACCGCCAGGAAAATATCCCAGCAAGTTGGATATGCCCCTACCTGATCTTTAGCAGGCTGTTGAAATTTTCTCCCGTATCAGCGGGGCTTGTGTGGTAGGCGTTCTGTATATCGCGTACATGATGAACTGATCAATGAAGCGTTGGGTCGCCTCGTCAGATTGCATCCAGCCCCCTCATCGATCGTCTGCGTGCCATCGTTGGTCAGCAAATTTCAACAGCCCGCTAACGCTGCCGGACGCGGATGCCCTCGCGCGCTTCGAGCTGATCGAAGAAATCGCCGAGACGGCGGCCGGGCACATCCGCGTAGCGTTCGGGCAACACGTCGAGTTCGCCGATGCGGTCAACGCGGAAATGGCGGAATTCGCCGCGCAGCAGGCACCAGCCCACCAGCGTCCAGTGCCGGCCCCAGAAGAACAGCCCCAGCGGCCACAGGGAGCGGTTGGACGGCGTGCCGTCCTCGCGCGCGTAGACGATGCGCACGACCTGTTTCTGGCGCACGGCGCGGCGTAGCTCGGTGAGAAACGGCGGGCGGTCGCCCTGGTTGCGGGGCACGAACAGGCGCGCCTGCTGCGCCTCGCGCCGGAGCGTCTCCGGAAGGGCGTTGTGGATCTTGGCCAGCGCCGCCGTGGCGGCCTGCGCGAGGTCGGCGTCGCCCCAGACCTGCACCATGCGCGAGCCGGCGAGCAGCGCCTCCAGTTCGGCGGCGTCGAAGAGCAGCGGCGGCACGTCGAGCCGGTAGCGCAGGCGATAGCCGACGCCGGCCTCGCCTTCGATCGGCACGCCGGACAGGCCGAGATCGCGGATGTCGCGGTACAGGGTGCGCAGCGAGACGCGCAACTCGTCGGCGAGCCACGCGCCGGTCGCCAGGCGCCGGCTGCGCAGGAGTTCCACGAGGCGGAAAAGGCGGTCGGCGCGGCGCATGATGGGATGAAGGAAGGCGACGCGGACGATTGTGCCACGCGCGGCAGCGCGCCGCGTCTCGCCGTACCCCGGTCAATGCATCGAATGCAGGCCGATGACATTGCCCTCGCTGTCGCGGAACAGGCCGATATAGCCGATATCGTCGCGCAGGCGCGTCTTCGGCATGACCACCTGCCCGCCGGCTTCGACGGCGCGTGCGAGCAGCGGGCTGAGGTCGTCGCCGCCGTTCAGGTAGACGCGCACGCCGTCAGCGTGCGGGCGCGCTTCGGGATGCTCGAACAGCGCGCCGCCGACGCCGGGCTCGGTGTAAGGGAAAACGGCCAGGCGCATGCCGGGAAAGCTGTCGTCGACGTGCAGCTTGGCCGCCAGCACGCGCTCGTAAAAGGCGATCGCGCGTGCAAAATCGGCGACGGGAATCTCGAACCAGTTGATGGCGTTCATGCAGGGCTCCTTGCAGTTTGGGTTGAGGAGCCGCCATGATGCCGGCGGCCTGCTGACAGCCCTGTGTCAGCAGGCTTGCGCGGCATGAACGAAACGCCTACGGCGCGATGCGCAGCGTCCGCCAGTCGCCGCCCGGCACGTCAGCCGCCAGCCGGCCCGAGGCCAGCCGGATTTCGCGGGCTTCCTGGCGCGGCAGCAGCACGGTCAGGCCCTCGTCCGGCAGGCGGGCCGTGCCCGACGCCGTGACCGAGAGGCGCAGCGCGCGCGCGTCGGCGTCCACCCGCACGCGCCATTCGCCGCGCCGGCCGTCGAGATAGGCGGTGCTTTCGCCGTCGTCCTCGAAGAAGGTGTCGTCGATGGCGCCCTCCCCGGCCGGCGGGAAGACGGCGAAGCCGCGCGTGTCGGCCGGCCGGGCGAAGTGCTGCTCGGCGAGGTTGAGCGGGAGGACCGAGCCCTCGCGCGCCAGCAGCGGCGGCCGGTCCCACGGCGCCGGCAGCGTCACCGTCGCGCCACCCGCGAAGCGCTCGCCGCTCCAGAAGTCGTACCACGCCGCTCCTCGCGGCAGATAGACCGCGCGGGTGCGCTGGCCCGGCTCGACGACCGGGGCGACGAGCAGCTTGCCGCCGAGCAGGAAGTCGTCGTTTTCCTCGAAGCAGCGCGGGTCGTCCGGGAAGTCGTGGAAGGTCGGGCGCATCATCGGTTCGAGGCGGTCGTGGTAGCGCCACAGCAGGTCGTACAGGTAGGGGATCAGGCGATAGCGGAACTTGATCAGGTCGCGCACGAAGGGCGTGATCTCCGGATACATCCAGGGTTCGTTGGCCGTGCCGTCGTCGTTCCACGAGTGGATGGAAAAACGCGGCAGGAAGATGCCCTGCTGGACCCAGCGCAGGAACAGCTCCGGCTCCGGCGCCGGGCCGGCGAAGCCGCCGATGTCGTGGCCCGAGTTGGAGACGCCGCACAGGGCCAGCCCCAGTCCCATGCGGATGTTGTAGCGCAGCGTTTCCCAGGAGGTGTAGTTGTCGCCCGACCAGGTCTGCACGTAGCGCTGCATGCCGGCGGCGCCGGAACGCGAGATCAGGAACGGGCGCTTGTGCGGCGCGTACTCGGCCTGCGCCTCGCGCGAGGCGCGGATCATCAGCAGGGTGTGCAGGGGCTTGGCTTCGCACGCCGGCCGCGGATGGCCGAAGCCGTCGATCAGCTGCCGGTCGTTCCACACCTCGAACTCGTTGTTGTCGTTCCAGGTCGAGGCGATGCCGTAGTCGAGCAGCGCGTCGGTCACCCTCGCCTTCCACCAGGCGTAGGCGGCCGGGTTGGTGAAGTCGAGGTACGCCCCGGTCTCGTCCCAGAACTGCACCTGCGCCGGCGAGCCGTCGGCGTCCTTGATGAACAGGCCGGCGGCCTCAGCCTCGGCGAAGCGCGGATGGTCGTGCAGCAGGCAGGGCTTGATGTTGGGGCACAGCTTCACGCCGTTGTCCAGGTAGCTGCGCACGAACGCGGCCGGGTCGGGAAACTTCTCGCGGTTCCAGTTGAACACGTAGCGGCGGGAGCCGATCGAGGTGTAGCCGGAGGAGAGGTGGAACGAATCGCACAGGATGTCGTGCCGGCGGCAGCCGTCGAGGAATTCGGCCATGCGCCGCTGCGCGTCGGGCGCGTCGGTGTAGGACATCGTCGAGCCCGAGTAGCCGAGCCCCCAGCGCGGCGTGAACGCCGGCCGGCCGGTCAGCCAGGTGAAGCGCCGCGTGACCTCGGCCGGCGTGCCGCCACCGATGAAGTAGTAGTCGAGATCGCCGTGGTCAGCCTTGAAATAGCGGTAGTAGCCGTGATAGTTGTCCAGCTCCCGGCCCATGTCGAAGGTGCAGTCGGACAGCGTGTCGTAGAACAGGCCGAACGCCAGCGCGCTGTTCTTCCTCCAGGTCAGGTAGAACGGGATGTGCTTGTACAGCGGGTCCGTGGTGCGGGCGCTGTAGCCCATCGCGTCGACGTTGCACATGCGGTAGCTCTGTCCCGTGCGGTTGGCGTCGCCGGCGCGCTCGCCGAGGCCGAAATACATCTCGTCCGGCTCGCGCTTGAGGTAGTGGTAGACCTTGTCGTCCCACCAGCCGAAGTTGTAGCTCTGCGTGGCCCGGTCGGATGCCACCTCGACCCAGCCGTCGGCGGCGCGCATCTCCCAGCGGCAGAAGAACCCCGCGCGCCGGATCGTCAGGCGGACGCGCTCGGTGGCGACGACGAAGCTCTCGTCGGTTTCGGCGAAGTCGTACGCCGGCAGCGCGAAGCCCGAGGTGTCGAAGCGGTCGCGCCCTGCGAGCGGAACGTCCGCCATGCCCGGGGCAATCGCCCAGGTGCGCGGGAAGCGCAGTTCCCCGCCGCCGGGCATCAGCAGGACGCGGATCAGGTCCGCCTCCAGCACGAAGACGTGGACGACGTGCACCGCGTCGCCGATGAACACCAGGCGGTTGTCCTGCCGCGAAATCAGCGAAAAGAACGGATTTCTGGATATCGACATGATTTTTCCGTAGCGCATCCCGAGGGGCAGGCGATGCCCCCGCGGGAAAAGGGTTGAAATGGAAGGCGAAGCGAAAGGCGAACCCGCCTGGTCAGCCGGCCTTGCCGAGGACCAGTTCCGGCAGCCACAGAGACAGCGCCGGGAAGTAGGTCACCAGGAACAGGGCGATGATCTCCAGCGCGAACATCGGCAGCAGCGGCCGGGTGAGCAGCCCGAGCGGCACCTTGGCGACGCGCGCGGCGACGAACAGGGTGCTGCCGACCGGCGGTGTGGCGATGCCGATGCACAGGTTGAAGGTGATGATGATGCCGAAATGCACCGGCGAGATGCCGAGCTTCATGGCCACCGGCAGGAAGATCGGCGTGAAGATCAGGAGGCCCGGCGTGATGTCCAGGAAGGTGCCGAGCAGCAGCAGCAAAACGTTGAACAGGCACATCAGCACGTAGGGATTGTCGGAGACGCCGATGATCGCGTCGGCCAGCATCTTGGCCGAGCCGGTGCTCGCCAGCAGCCACGACATGGTCATCGACACGCCGACCATCAGCATCACCACCGCCGTGCCGACCGCCGCGTCCAGGGTGCTCTTGACCAGCGCCGACCAGCTCAGGCTCTTGTAGAAGAAACGCCCGAGGATGAAGGTGTACAGCGCCGCCACGCCGGCCGCCTCGGTGGCGGTGAAGATGCCGGCGACGATGCCGCCCATGATGATCACGATCAGCAGCAGTGAGGGAATCGCGCGCAGGGTGATCCTGGCGGCCTCGGCGGCGGAGTAGCGATGCACTACCGGCGGCATCTCGCCCTTGTACGCCTTCCACCCGACCCAGAGCATGACCGAGAGGGCCATCATGATGCCGGGAATGTAGCCGGCGACGAACAGCACGTCGACCGGCGTGCCGCCCGAGATCAGCGAGTAGACGATCAGCGCGCCGGACGGCGGGATCAGCAGGCCGCACGGCGACGAGGCCACGTTGGTCGCGGCGCAGAACGGCATGTCGTAGCCCTCCTTGCGCTGCAGCGGCGAGAGCGTCGCACCGACCGCGGCGGCGGCGGCCACGGCCGATCCGGAAACCGCGCCGAACAGGGCGTTCGACAGGCAGGTGATGTGCGCCAGCGACCCCGGCAGGCGGCCGACCAGGACCTTGGCGAAATCGATCAGGCGCAGGGCGATGCCGCCGGTGTTCATCATGCTGCCCGCCAGGATGAACAGCGGAATGGCGACCAGCGTGAAGCTGTCCAGGCTGGACGTCATGCGCTGCGCCGAGACGATGAACGACGTGGAAATGTCCGGCGTGACGTTGAACAGCGCCAGCAGGGTGGCGATGCCGATGCAGAAGCTGACCGGCACGCCGTAGAACAGCAGCAGCGAGAACACCACGCCGAGGATGGTCAGTTCGATCATGCTTTTCTCCCTTTCGATGTATCGTCCGCGTCCAGGACGATGCCTTCCGCGGCGAGCTTCTTCTCCTCCTCGGCGATGTGTTCGAGGGCCACCTCGACCTCGTCGGCCGTCTTGAACTGCGCCGGCGCGAGCAGGATCAGGCTTTCGTAATAGACGATCAGCAGCCCGGAAATCGGGATGCACAGGTAGATGTAGCCCATCGGCAAGGCCAGCGTAGCCGAGAGCTGCTCGAAATCGAAGGCGCGCATCACCAGCATGCCGCCGCCGTAGAGCATGACCGTCAGGCCGAACAGCAGCACCATGGCCGCCACCGAGCGCATGTGCGCGAGCAGCCTGGCGCCCTTGAGCTTCTCGGGGAACATGGTGTAGGCCATGTGCTCCAGCCGGCCGCAGGCGTAGGCGGTGCCGAGCAGGCTCAGCCAGATGATGGCGAAGCGCGAGGCTTCCTCGGTGAAGATGGCCGGGTCGTTGAGCACGTAACGCGTGAACACCTGGATGATCACGCAGGCGAAGAGCACGAAGAACAGCAGGACCAGAGCGGTCTCGAGCAGCCGGTCAACCGGCCGCTTCAGGCGAAACAGGATATTCATGGACGTCCCCCGGACGGCCGCGCGAGCCGGCGCGACCGCCCGTATCAGGCTGGAGGAAAGGGTACTACCCGGGCAGGACCGGTCCGGCCGCGGCAAGGCCACGGCTTCCGGCCCGCGGGATTACTTGACGGCGGCGATCTCGTCGAGCAGCTTGGCGATGGCCGCGTTCTTGCGTTCCTCGTCCATCATCGGCTTGACCTTGGCGACGAAGGCCGGCTTGTTCGGCGTATTGAACTTCACGCC
Source organism: Propionivibrio sp. (assembly GCF_047602565.1). Classification (GTDB taxonomy): domain Bacteria; phylum Pseudomonadota; class Gammaproteobacteria; order Burkholderiales; family Rhodocyclaceae; genus Propionivibrio. Next base: position 3,782,963 of record NZ_JASGGX010000001.1, on the reverse strand, counting down.
CAGCGTCAGAGACTTCTCGCGCTCGACCTTCTCGAACGCGCCCCACAGGGACTTCTGGTACTCGTAGGAGTCGACTGCGGCCTTCTTGATGATCTCCTGGTGCTGCTTCTTCAGGGAATCCCAGCGCACGGAGGACATGACCAGCACGTCGGGAACGATCTGGTGCTCGGTTTCCGCGTAGAACTTGCAGACCTCGCCGTGGCGGCCGTTGGTCAGCGCCGTGACGTTGTTCTCGGCGCCGTCCACCACGCCCGTCTGCAGCGCCGAATAGACTTCGCCCCAGGCCATCGGCGTCGGCGTGGCGCCCAGCGCCTGGATCATCTTGATCGTCGTCGGGCTCTGCTGCACGCGGATCTTCAGGCCTTTCAGGTCGTCCGGCGTGTTGATCGGCTTCTTGGCGTAGAAGCTGCGGGCGCCCGAATCGTAGTAGGCCAGGCCGATGAAGCCCCGCTTCTTCGACGAGGCGAGGATCGACTCGCCGACCGGGCTGGTCAGCACCCGGAAGAAGTGGTCGCGGTCGCGGAAGACGAACGGCAGGTTGAACACCTTGTAGTCGGCCGAGAAGGTTTCCAGCGGCGAGGCGCTGGCCTTGGTCATCTCGAGCACGCCGTTCTGCACCTGTTCGAGCATCTCGCGCTCGCCGCCCAGGACGCCGTTGGCGAACACCTTGATCTCGATCTCGCCGTTCGAGCGTTCCTTGACGAGTTCGGCGAATCTCATGACGGCCTTATGCACTGCGTGATCTTCCGGCAGGCCGTGCCCGAGGCGCATTTTTTCGACGGCGTTGGCGGTCTGGGCCAGCACGCCCAGGGCGATTATCATGCCGAGATGCTTCAACTTCATGTTCGTCCTCCTGTATGTCATTGACTGTTGAAATCGTCACAGGCGCCGCCATCCCCGCGTTTGGCCGGCCTGATTCCGGGCAGTAAACCGTCGGCAGGACTGCAAATCAACGAAATACTTGGAAAATATTTTCTTTTTTTACCGGTTTTTCACCATAATTAAGGCATATGTCCATATAATTTAAATACTTACAAGACATGCAAATTTTTTCATGAAATGACGATCGAACGATGGGCGGCAAACTGAAAATCAAGGAAATCGCGCTCAAGGCGGGGGTCTCGATCAGCACCGTGTCGCGCGTGCTGGCCGGCAAGGCGAACACCAGCGCCTGGAGCCGGCAGCGGGTGCTGGAATGCGCGCGCTCGAGCGGCGTGCTGGAGAACGTCCCGGCGGACAGCTTCCTGTTCCACAACGTGACCGTCTTCGCCCCGCGGCGCGCCTTCGACCTGCGCGCCGACATCTTCTATTACAAAGTCATCCAGGGCATCCGCGACGCGGTCGCGCGCAACGAGGTGCACGTGGCCTACTGCGCCATCGAAGAGAACGACGCGGACGTCCCGCTGTTCCTGAAAAAGCTGGGCGCTTCCTCGTGCGACGCGGCGATCATCATCGGCATCGACGATCCGCGCGTGCATGCGCTGGCCGCCGATCTCGGCAAGCCCTGCGTGCTGGTCAACTGCGACGACGACGGCATGCGCCTCGACGCCGTCTCGCCCGACCACCGGATGATCGGCCGCTTTTCGGCGACCTATCTGATCGAACACGGGCACCGCGACATCCTGACCCTGATGTGCCTGCGCCGCGCCACCATGGAACGGCGGCTAAACGGCATCCACGAAGCCTTCGCCGCGCACAACATCGCCTTCGACGACAACCGCCACCTGATCACCACCACCGGCTTCGCCGCCGAAGAGGCGCGCGAGGCCCTCGCCGCGCACCTGGCGGGCCTGGACCGCGGCCACTATCCGACCGCCATCCTGGCGGGCGGCGACTTCATGGCCTCCGGCGCCATCGCCGCGCTGCTCGGCGCGGGGCTGGCGATTCCCGGCGACGTCTCGGTGATGAGCATGGACGGCTTCAACCTGGCCGAAATCCACGACATCCCGCTGACCGCCGTGCACGTCCCGCGCGACGAGCTCGGCGCGGAAGCCCTGCGCCTGCTGCAGCAGCGCATCGCCTCGCCCGGCGCGCTCTTCCGCCACCTGCTGCTCGGCGGCCGGCTGTGCATCGGCAACTCGGTGAAGCGGCCCGCCGGCCGCAAGGTCAGGACGCCCGGCGGGCGGAACCACGGGCTCTACGGCAACCTGGCGGGCTGACGCCGGGCGCCGACCCGCGCCAGCTTTACGCCTGCGGCTTGTAGGCGACCACGTCCATTTCCACCTTGACGTCGATCATCAGCCGCGATTCCACGGTCGAACGCGCCGGGCGGTGGCTGCCAAAGCATTCCATGTACACGCGGTTGAAGCTGCCGAAGTCGCGCGCGTCGTCGAGCCAGACGCCGACCTTGCAGACGTCCTCCAGCGTGCACCCGGCCAGCGCCAGCACCTTCTCGATGTTGCGGAACACCTGCCGGGTCTGCGCCTCGATGCCGCCGACCACGACCTGGCCGTCATCGTCGACCGGCACCTGGCCCGAAACGAAGACGAAATCGCCGGCACGGGTGGCGGGCGAAAACGGGCGGACCTGGCGGTCCGAAGCGAGGGGGGATTGACCGAGCATTTCGACGGGCATGATTCGTCTCCTGTGTAAGAATTTTTCACCAAAACCGCTAAAAAAATGTGTTGACTCGCAAATTCGGCGTGTCTAGGATGCATCACTGTAATATTATTACAAAGGAGCTCAAACATGTCATCCCTGTTTCTCCGCAAGACGGTCCGCCGCGCACTATCGCTGACCGCCCTGGCCCTCGGGCCGCTGTTCGCCGCCGCACCCGCTGTCGCCGCCCCCTCCGCCGCCAACCTGGCGATGATCGCCGAACCGCAGACGCTGGACACGATGAGCACGTCGAGCGATCTGGTGGGCACCATCATGCAGCATGTCTACGAAACGCTCTACACCTTCGACGCCAAGTGGAACGTGGTGCCGATGCTGGCCGACGGGATGCCCAAGGTGTCCAAGGACGGGCTGACGCACACCATCGCCCTGCGCAAGGGCGTCAAATTCCACAACGGCCGCGAGATGGTCGCCGACGACGTGGTGGCCTCGCTGCAGCGCTGGATGGAAGTCTCCCCGCGCGGCAAGGTGATCGGCAAGGAAGTCGCCTCGCTCACCGCGAAAGACGCCTACACCGTCGAACTGGCGCTGAAGACGCCGTATGCGCCGCTGCTCGCGCAGCTCGCCCTGCCGACCACCATGGCTGCCGTCATGGCCAAGGAAAGCATCGCGCCGCAGATCAAGGACTTCATCGGCACCGGCCCCTACAAGCTGAAGGAACGCAAGCCCGACCAGTACACGCTGCTGACCCGCTTCGAAGGCTACACCGCCCGCAAGGAGCCGGCCTCCGGCTACGCCGGCAAGCGCGAGGCGCTGATCGAGGAGTTGCGCTTCGTGCCCGTGCCGAGCGCCAACACGCGCGTCGAGGGCACGCTGTCCGGCCAGTTCGACTACGCCGACCTGCTGCCGGTCGAATCGATCGGCCGCCTGGAAAAGGCCGGCGCCGCCGTCGTGCCGATCATGACTCCGTCGTTCGGCTTCCCCTACCTGGTGTTCAACACCAAGGAAGGCGTGCTCGCCTCGCAGCCGCTGCGCCAGGCGGTGCAGGCCGCGCTCGGGCCGGGCGAGATGATGGCCGCCGCGTTCGGCGACACGCGCTTCTTCGCCGTCGAGGCCAACCACTTCCCGCAGGGCACGCCGTTCTATTCGTTGGCCGGCGCCGACAAGTACAACCAGCGCAACCCCGCCGCCGCCAAGGAGATGGCCGCCAAGGCCGGCTACAACGGCCAGCCCGTGCGCATCCTGGCCAGCCGCCAGTACGAGTTCCACTACAACATGGCGCTGGTCATGGCCGAGCAGTTGAAGCGCGCCGGCATCAAGCCCGAACTGCAGGTGGTCGACTGGGCGACGCTGGTGCAGCGGCGCAACGATCCGAAGCTGTGGGACATCTACGTCACCCACTCCGGCCAGTTCCCCGAGCCGATGCTCTCGCCGCCGCAACTCGGCGACGGCGCGCCCGGCTGGTGGAGCAGCCCGGCCAAGCAGGCGGCGCTGTCGGCGTTCAACCAGGAAATGGACCCGGCCAAGCGCGGCGCGCTGTGGGGCAAGGTGCAACAGGTCATCTACGACGAGGTGCCGTACATCAACGTCGGCAAGTTCAACAGCCTGTCGGCCCGCGCCCAGCGCCTGCAGGGCTACGTGCCGTCCGCCTGGCCATTCTTCTGGAACGCCACGATCGCCGGGAAGTAACCCGCATAACGTGCCTTACCTCCCCCTCCCCTTCAAGGGGAGGGACGGGGTGGGGATGGGGCAACGAAGGGAAGCTCTTTCCGACCCCATCCCCCTCCCGGCCTCCCCCTTGAAGGGGGAGGAGCGGGGCGCGCCCGCGTAACGACGAGGACACTTCGATGCTCCGATTCATTCTTGCCCGCCTGGGCGGGACGGTGGCCGTCCTGGCCCTGGTCGCGGTGATGGTCTTCGCCCTGACCCGGCTGGCCTCCGGCGACCCGATCGCGCTGCTGCTCGGCGACCAGGCCACCGCCGAGGACATCGCCCAGGCGCGCGTGCAGTACGGCCTCGATAAGCCGCTGCCGACCCAGTTCGGCTACTGGATCAAGGAGGTCGCGCAGGGCAACCTCGGCCAATCGATCTTCCTGCAGCGGCCGGTGACCCAGGCGCTGGCCGAACGCGCCGAGCCGACCTTCTTCCTGGCCACCTTCGCCGTGGCCATCGCCGCGCTGATCGGCATTCCCTGCGGCCTGATCGCGGCGGTCTGGCGCGGCCGCGTGGTCGACCAGGTGTTCAGCGCCGTGGCCATGCTCGGCGCCAGCGTGCCGAGCTTCTGGATGGGGCTGATCCTGATCCAGATCTTCGCGGTGTGGCTCGGCTGGTTCCCGGCCTCGGGCTACGGCGACCCCGGCGTGCCCTTCCTGGAACGCCTGCACCACCTGGTGCTGCCGGCCACCGTGCTCGGCGTGCTCAACTCGGCGCTGATCATCCGCTTCACGCGCGCCTCGGTGCTCGACATCCTCAACGAGGACTACGTGCGCACGGCGCGCTCCAAGGGGCTCAGCGAGCGCGTGGTCATCCTCAAGCACGTGCTGCGCAACGCGCTGGTGCCGATCGTCACCGTGGTCGGCCTGACGCTGGCGCTGATGATCGGCGGCGCGGTGGTCACCGAGACGGTGTTCAACCTGCCCGGCGTCGGCAATCTCGTGGTGCGCGCGGTGCTGCGCCGCGACTACCCGGTCATCCAGGGCACGCTGCTGGTGATCGCCGCCATCTACGTGCTGATCAACCTCGCCATCGACCTGATCTACATGCTGGTCGATCCGCGCATCCGGGTGTGACGCCATGGACCAGTTGACCTACGTCTTGAAGCGCCTGTTCGCGCGGCGCGTGGTGCTGCTCGCCGCGCTGACGCTGCTGGCCGTCGCCGCGCTGGCGGTCTTCTTCCCGATGCTCTCCGGCGTCGATCCCAACGCCATCTCGGTGATGGAGCGCCTGAAGGCGCCGTCCGCCGAACACTGGGCCGGCACCGACGAGCTCGGGCGCGACCTGGCCATGCGCATCGTCTGGGGCGGCCGCTACTCGATCATGATCGGCATCGCCACCGCCTTCTTCAGCGTCGTCGCCGGCACCGCGCTGGGGCTGCTGGCGGGCTTCTTCAAGAAGCTCGACGCGCCGATCATGCGCGTCATCGACGCCATGATGTCCTTCCCCGACATCCTGCTCGGCATCTCGCTGGTGTCGATCCTCGGCGCCTCGCTGTGGAACGTGGTGCTGGCGCTGGCCATCGTGTACACGCCGCGCGTCGCCCGCGTGGTGCGCGCCTCGACGCTGGTCATCCGCGAACTGCTGTTCGTCGACGCGGCCCGCGCGCTCGGCGTGTCCACGCCGCGCATCCTCTACGCGCACATCCTGCCGAACCTGCTCTCGCCGGTGCTGGTGCAGCTCACCTTCATCTTCGCCTACGCCATCCTCGCCGAAGCCGGGCTGTCCTTCCTCGGCGTCGGCGTGCCGCCGGAAATCCCGACCTGGGGCACGATGATCGCCTCCAGCCTGCAATACGCCGACCGCGCCTTCTGGACCATCGTCTTCCCCGGCATCGCCATCATCCTGACCGCGTTGTCGCTGCAGATCGTCGGCGACGGCGTGCGCGACCTGCTCGACCCGAAGCTGAGGAAATCCGCATGAGCGCCCTCTCCACTCCCCGGCTTGCGGTACGCGGCCTGTCGACCTCGTTCATGACCGACCGCGGCCGCGTGACCAGCGTCGCCGACGTGTCCTTCGACATCCCGTCCGGCGGCACGCTGGCGCTGGTCGGCGAATCGGGTTCGGGCAAGTCGGTCACCAGCCTCGGCCTGATGGGCCTGCACGCCAAGGGCTCGCAGGCCATCGTCGGCGGCGAGGCCTGGTTCGTCCGCCGCGACGGCCGGCGCGTCGACCTGCTCTCCCTGCCCGAGGCGGAACACCGGCGGTTGCGCGGCAACGAGCTGGCGATGATCTTCCAGGAGCCCATGACCAGCCTCAACCCCGTGCTCACGGTGGGCGAGCAGATTGCCGAGTCGGTGCGGCTGCACCTCGGCATGGACCATCGGCAGGCGCTGCAGCACGCGAAAAAGATGCTCGACCTGGTCGAGATTCCCGCCGCCGAGCGCCGCGTGCGCGAGTACCCGCACCAGCTTTCGGGCGGCATGCGCCAGCGCGTGATGATCGCCCTGGCCATGGCCTGCAACCCGACGCTGCTGATCGCCGACGAACCGACCACCGCGCTCGACGTGACCATCCAGGCGCAGATCCTGGCGCTGATCCAGCGCCTGCAGAAGGAGACCGGCATGAGCGTGCTGTTCATCACGCACAACCTCGGCGTCGTGGCGCAGTATGCCGACGAGGTGACCGTCATGTACGCCGGCCGCATCGTCGAGACCGCCACGGTCGGTCCGCTGTTCGCCGCGCCGCAGCATCCCTACACCCGGGGACTGCTCGCCTGCCTGCCCGGCATGGCCGCGCGCGGCGCGCTGGCGGGCGGCACGCGGCCGCGCCTGACGGCGATCCGCGGCCAGGTGTGCAGCCCGTTCGAACCGCCGCCCGGCTGCGCCTTCGCGCCGCGCTGCCCGAAACACGCGGCCGAGTGTGACGCCGCCATGCCGCCGCTGGCGGCGCTCGGCGAAGGCCGGCAGGCGCGCTGCATCCGCGTCAAAGAGGAGTGCTTGGCATGACTTCGGAAAAAGCGATTAACCACAACGTGCACAACGAACACAACGAAAAAACAAGGCGTTTTGCTTTGTCCGTGATTCAGCCATTGCGTGGCGATATGAGAGGGGCTACACGCCTGGCTTTTCGTTGTGCCCGTTGTGTCGTTGTGGTTTGAACCTGGGTTTTCAGCATGAACGACCACACCAATCCCCTGATCGAAGTGCGCGGCCTGCGCAAGTATTTCGGTTCCGGCCCGCAGCCGGTGCGCGCCGTCAACGGCGTCAGCTTCGCCATCCGCGAGGGCGAGACGCTCGGCCTCGTCGGCGAGTCGGGTTCGGGCAAGAGCACCATCGGGCGCATGCTGATCCGCCTGCTCGACCCGACCGACGGCGAAATCCGCCTGGAGGGCCGGGACATCGCGCGCATCTCGCAACGCCAGATGCGCCCGCTGCGCTCTCGCATGCAGATCATCTTCCAGGACCCCTACGCCAGCCTCAACCCGCGCATGCGCATCCGCCAGATCCTCGGCGAGGCGCTCGACACGCACGGGCTGGCGCGGGGCAAAGGCGAGCGCCAGGCGCGCATCGCCGAACTGCTCGACCTCGTCGGCCTGCGCCCCGAGTACGCCGACCGCTACCCGCACGAGTTCTCCGGCGGACAGCGCCAGCGCATCGGCGTGGCCCGCGCGCTGGCCGTCGAACCCAGCTTCATCGTCGCCGATGAGCCGCTCTCGGCGCTGGACGTGTCGATCCAGGCGCAGGTGGTCAACCTGCTGTGCGACCTGAAGGACCGCTTCGGCCTGACCATGCTGTTCATCTCGCACGATCTCGACGTGGTCGAATTCCTGTGCGACCGCGTGATCGTGCTGTATCTCGGTAAAATCATGGAAATCGCGCCGACCGAAACGCTGTACCGGCATCCGCGGCATCCCTACACGCAGGCGCTGCTCGCCGCCTCGCCGGTGGCCGATCCGGCGCAGCGCCGCGCGGATCGTCCGCTGCTCGCCGGCGACATCCCCAGCCCGGCCAACCCGCCGTCCGGCTGCGTCTTCCGCACCCGCTGCCCGTATACGCTGCCGGCCTGCGCCGAGACCGTGCCGCCGCTGGCCGAAGTCGCGCCGGGACACTGGAAGGCCTGCCTGCGCGACGATCTTCCCACCACGCTTGCACGAGGAAACCCATCATGAGCTTCATCCCCTTCACCCTCCTCGACCGCCGCCACAAGGGCTTTCCGCCCGCCGCCGTGCCGTGCCGCCTCGACGAGATCGGCGCGCGGCAGTGGAACGTCCTGGCCGGCGACCTGCCCTTTCCGATCGCCCTGCTGCGCGATTCGGCGTTGCGCCACAACGTCGCCTGGATGCAGGAATTCGCGCGCGCGCGCGGTATCGACATCGCCCCGCACGGCAAGACGACGATGTCGCCGGAGCTCTACCGCCGCCAGCTCGACGCGGGCGCCTGGGGCATTTCCTTCGCCACCGTCTATCAGCTGGCGGTCGGCGCCGAGGCCGGCGTCACCCGGTCGTTGATCGCCAATCAGGTCGTCTGCGACGCCGATCTCGACGGCCTCTCCGCGCTGCTGCGCGAGTACCCGGCGCTGCGCGCGTGGTTCCTGGTCAACTCCGTCGCGCAGGTCCGGCTGATCGAAGCCTGGCGGGCGCAGCGGCAGGACCCGGCGGTCTTCGACTGCCTGCTGGAGATCGGCATTCCCGGCAAGCGCACCGGCTGCCGCACGACGGACGAGGCCCTGGCCGTGGCGGCGGCGATCCACGCCAGCCCGGCGCTGCGCCTCGGCGGCATCGAGTGCTACGAGGGCAGCGTCGCGCAGGGCGATTCCGAGCACGACCGCCGCGAGGTCAACGCGCTGATGCGGCGCGTGGTCAACGCCGCGCTCGGCTGCGACCGCGCCGGTTTCTTCGCAAACGACGAAGTGCTGATGACCGCCGGCGGCTCGGCGCTCTTCGACCTCGTCACCGACGGGCTGAAGCCCCGGCTCGCCAAGCCGGTGCGCGGCATCCTGCGCTCCGGCTGCTACGTCGCGCACGACCACGGCTCGTACATGAACCTGCTGCGCAAGGTCGAGGAACGCCAGCACCTGTCCTCCAGCCTGCTGCCGGCGATCGAGGTGTGGGCGATGGTGCAGTCGCGCCCCGAGCCGGGCCTCGCCATCCTGACCTGCGGCAAGCGCGACATTTCCTACGACCTCGAACTGCCGATCGCGCTGTTCCACTGCGCGCGGGGACAGGCCGCGCCCCGAAGCATTCCCGAGGGCTGGCGGCTGACGGCGCTGAACGACCAGCACGCCTACCTGCATTTCCCGGAAGCCGATCCCGGACCGGCGGTCGGCGACCTGATCGGGCTCGGCATCTCCCACCCGTGCACCACCTTCGACAAGTGGCGCTGGCTGCCCGTGGTCGACGATCGCTACGACGTCGTCAACGCCGTCACCACGCGCTTCTGACCCCATGAACACTCTTCCCCCGCGGCTGCTGCAACGCTTGCAGGAACAGTACGCCGAACTGCCCGACGCGCAGCGGCGCACCGTCAACCTGATCGTGCGCGACCCGCAAGGCGCGGTCGGCGCCACCGTCGAGCAACTGGCCCGGCACGCCGGCGTGTCGATGCCGACCATCGTGCGCACCTGCCGCTCGTTCGGCTACGACAGCGTGCGCGAATTCATGGTGGCCCTGGCGCAGGACATCGCCTTCGGCGAATCGCACCAGCACCGCTACCTGCACCGCAGCGTGCAGCCGGAGGACACGCCCGGCGAAATCGCCAGCAAGATCGTGCGCTCGGCCGCGGCCTCGATGTCCGCCCTGGAGAACCAGCTCGACATCGCCGCGCTCGAACGCGCCACCGGCGCCATCGCCGGCGCCGAGCGGGTGGACTGCTACTCGACCGGCGCCACCTCCAGCTTCATCGCCGAAGACCTGCAGGCCCGGCTGTTCCGGCTGGGCCTGCATTCCAACGCCTACTTCGACGCCCACCAGCAGCTGATTTCCGCGTGCACGCTGCAGGCGGGCGACGTGGCCATCGCCGTCTCGCACATCGGGCGCATGCCGACCCTGCTCGAAGCCGCGCGCTTCGCGCGCTCGCAGGGCGCCACGACGATCGCCCTGACGCAGCCCGGCACGCCGCTGGCCCAGGAGGCCGACATCGTGCTCGGCACCTCGGTCCCCGAGGACGCCGTGATGCGCGTCGGCACCGAGGCCTACATCGCCCACCTGCTGGTCATCGAGATCCTCACCGTGCTGGTCGGCCAGCGCCTCGGCCCCAAGGCGGCCGACCGCCTGCGCCAGTTCCGCAACGTGCTCGCCGAGCACGGCATCGACAGCGAATCGCACGCGACCATGACTTTGTCCTGGTCGCGCGCCGAACGCGAACAGGAATGAATCACGAATGCCTCTTTTCCCAGGATTGCCCAATGTCTGAAACCACCCTGCTGCAAAACGGCCTCGTCGTCAACGGGACCGGCAAGGCCGGCTATCGCGCCGACGTGCTGATCGAAGGCGAGACCATCGCCCAAATCGGCGCCGTCGATCCGGCGGCCGCCGAACGGATCATCGACTGCGCCGGACTCGTCGTCGCGCCCGGCTTCATCGACGTGCACACCCACGACGACGCCATCGTGCTCGACGCGCCGGCCATGCGCCCCAAGATCTCGCAGGGGATCACCACCGTCATCGTCGGCAACTGCGGCATCTCGCTGGCGCCGGTGGTCACCCGGACGCCGATCGAGCCGCTCGGCCTGCTCGGCACGCAGCGCTTCTGCTTCGCGCGGCTGGCGGAATACGCCGCGGCCGTCGACGCCGCGCAGCCGGCGATCAACGTCGCCGCGCTGATCGGCCACACCAGCCTGCGCGCCGCGGTCATGCCGAGCTTCGAGCACGCGGCCACGGCGGACGAACGCGCGCGCATGGCGCAGCAACTGCGCCTGGCCATGGACGACGGCGCCGTCGGCCTGTCGTCGGGCGTCTTCTACGCCAACGCCTTCGCGGCCGACGAGCGCGAGTTGATCGAGGTCGCCGCAGCCGCCGCGCAGGCCGGCGGCGTCTATGCCACGCACATCCGCACCGAGTTTGACGGCATCCTGGAGGCCATGGAAGAAGCCGCGCGCACCGCCCGGCACGGCGGCCTGCCGCTGATCCTCTCGCACCACAAGTGCGCCGGCCCGGCCAACTGGGGACGCACCGGCGAAACACTGGCGCGGATGGACCGCCTGGCCACCCGCCAGCCGATCGGCCTCGACGTGTATCCCTATACCGCGGGGTCGACCGTCCTGCGCGAGGACCTGGTCGACGGCATCATCGACATCATCATCACCGGTTCGGAGCCGCACCCGGAAATGATCGGCAAGCGCCTCTCCGACATCGCCGCGCAGTGGGGCGTCAGCCAGCAGGAAGCCTGCCGCCGCCTGCTGCCCGGCGGCGCCTGCTACTTCCAGATGAGCGAGGAGGACATGCAGCGCGTGCTGGCGCACCCGCGTTCGATGATCGGCTCCGACGGCCTGCCGCACGACGTCCACCCGCACCCGCGCCTGTGGGGCACCTTCCCCCGCGTGCTCGGCCACTACAGCCGCGACCTCGGCCTGCTCAGGCTGGAAAGCGCGGTGTTCAAGATGACCGGCCTGCCCGCCGCCCAATTCCGCCTGGGCCAGCGCGGCACGCTCGCGGCCGGGCATCCCGCCGACGTCACCGTCTTCGATGCGCAGCGCATCCGCGACCGCGCCACCTTCGCCGAGCCGGAACAGATCAGCGAGGGCGTGCGCCACGTGTTCGTCAACGGCGCGCTGAGCTACGAGGAAGACGCCGCCATGCCGGCGGACTATCCGCGCAACGGGCGCTTTCTGCGGCGCGTGGAGGTTTAAGGCCGGAAATTCTTTACCACGGCGACACGGTGGCCACGGCGGAAAACACGGATTGGCCTTTTCGCCGTGGCCACCGTGTCGTCGTGGTCAACTCTCTTGTTCCGGCCGGAGCGGACCGCGCGCTCAGTTGCGCGCACTCCTCACGTGGGTCGCCTCGCCCTCGCGATGGCGCAGCGACGACTGCCGCTGCGCTTCCTTCAACTCCTCGGGCGTCAGGATGCGCGCGATGGTTTCGCGCTCGCGCACCGCGTCGAGGTTGCGCGCCGCCGCCGCGCGGTTGAACCACACGTAGGCCTTGATCAGGTCCTTTTCGACGCCCACGCCGTCGCGGTACAGGCGGCCCATTTCCAGCATCCCCTCGGAACTGCCGCGCATGGCCGCGGTATGAATCCACGTGGAGGCCTGGGCGAAGTTCTGCAGGATGCCCACGCCGGTGCGCGACAGGCGCCCGAGATAGATCATGGCATCCACGTTGCCGCCGGCGGCCGCGGACTCCATCCAGCGCACCGCCTCGGCCGAAGTCCTGTCGGTGCGCGCCGGGTCCAGGAAAAGCGCCTCGCCGAGCTGGAACTGCGCCGTCGGATCGCCGTTCTCCGCCGCCTGCCGGATCGCCGGATCGTCGAGGACGTTGCTCGCCGGGCCGGCGACCGAGTAGGTCTCGGCGCCGGTCAGCAGCACGAAGACGGCGGCGACGGCGATCGCGACGAACAGCGCCGCCATCCCGGCCACGACCCACTGCGCGGAGGACAGACCGCCGCGCTCCGATTTCAGGAAGCGATGCGAGCAATCGAGGCAGCGATAGGGCAGGCAGCCGAGGTGATGCCGCTTCTCTTCGGGCGAGTGCCAGCGTGATTCCCGGCAGCGGAATCCCTGGCATGCAGGACACTGGACCCTGGGACGGAAGATCATCGTCGCTCGCCTCCCCGGTGCGGCGACCGGTATTCGGCTCCCCCTGAAAAGAGTCTGTTGGCCCGGCGATTATAAACACAACTTCAGCCAGCGGAAAAACCTCGCCGACGAACCGGAACGGCAGCCGGCCGGGCAGTTCCCCGCCCTGCCATGCAAATGAAAACGGCATTCCCCCGGCCCGATCCCTGCGGCGCCACCGATCAGGCCATTCGCGGCCCGGCTAGCAGACCGAGACGAGCCGCTCGATGCAGACGTCGATGATTTCTTCCTCCGGGCGCTGCCACCAGTTTCGCGCGGAGAAAATCTCGACCTCGACGCTTCCGCCGTAACCGCCATCCTCCATCCAGCTCCTGATTTTTTTCAGGTCGATGACGCCATCGCCCATCATGCCCCGATCGAGCACCAGGTCGGTGGTCGGATTCAGCCAATCGCAGACGTGAAACCCCAACGCTCGGCCGGTGGTGCATGCGCGATGGATTTGCGCTTGCAGTTGCGGGTCCCACCAGACGTGGTACACGTCGATCGCCACCCCCAAATGGCCTTCATTGCGGGGGTCGAGCTCTTCGCACCAATCCAGGGCCTGCGCAAGGGTATTCAGGCAGGAGCGGTCAGCCGCCGTCATCGGATGCAGGGGCTCGAACGCCAGGGGCACGCCCAGTCGCCTGGCGTGACGCAAAAGTTCGCCTACGCCATCTTTCACCTGCGCGCGGGCGTCCTCCATATCCTTGCTTTGGCCAGGCAACCCTCCCACGACCAGGACGTAGCAGGCCGCTTCCAGTTCCGCCGCGACTTCGAGCGCCCGCACGTTATCCTCGATCGCCGCCTGGCGCGCGTCCGCCGTCGGTTGCGGGAAATAACTCGACCGGCAAAGTCCGCTCACCTTGAGGCCGGCCCGGCGAATGCGTTGATGGATGTCCTGGATGTTCCTGCCTTCGAGATCCCGCCGCCAGGGGGCGATCGCCCCTACGCCGCGGGACGCGCATAGATCGATGATTTCCTCGATGGGGCGTCGGTGTCCGAAGGTGGCGGTGTTGATGCTCAAGTCCTGAAAGTGATCCGATAGTTTTCTCACGGGCGGCTCCGATCGTCAAAAATGCCTGATGGTCAAGCCGCCGTCGATATCGATCGATTGCCCGACGGTAAAGCGCAGGCGGCCTTCGGCCATGCAGACGACGGTGGAGGCGATGTCCTCCGGGTAGCCCCAGCGCTGATTCGGCACGCCGCCGCCAGCGATGAACCCATCATACTTCGCCTTGACGGGACGGGTCATCTCGGTCTCGATGATGCCCGGACGGATCTCGTAAACGCCGATGCCCTCGTTGGCCAGGCGCAGGCCGAACAGTTTGGTGGTCATGGCGGAGGCGGCCTTGGAAATGCAGTATTCGGCGCGGCTGACCGCCAGGGCCGTCGCATTGCACGAAGTGACGTTGATGATGCTGCGATGCTGGCCGTCGATCTCGCCTTGCGCCAGCATCTGCTTCGACACGAGCTGGCTGAGGAAGAACACCGCCTTGGTGTTCACGTCGATGCAGCGGTCGAAGCTCTCGGGAGTGGCTTCGAGCAGGTCTCCCCGCACCTTCACCGTCACGCCGGCATTGTTCAGCAGGCAATCGACCCGGCCCCATTTGTCCAGCGTGCGATCCAGCAGCGGCTGGTGCCGCGCCAGCTCCGCGATATCTCCGGGAACGATCAGGGTTTCCGCGCCGCAGGCGTCCAGCTCCGCCGACAATTCCTGCAGCAGTTCCACTTCGGCGCCGCCCTCCCTGTCGTTCAACACCAGGTTGAACCCCGACCTGGCGAGAGCGATTGCGCATCCCTTGCCGATACCGCGTGCCGCGCCAGTCACAATCGCGACGGGTCTGTTTGATTTGGTGACCATCCTCTATCTCCAAAAGTTGTCTGCGATGACCCCGCCCGAAACGGCTTGCTCCAGGCAGGAGAAAAAATCTATTGACTTGAGAATTGAACCGGTTCAATATTTGAACCGGTTCAATTCTAATTCGCCTCGAAAACAATTTCAAACACTTTTTGGGTCAGCAAATGAATCTACAAGACAGAACGATCGGCTTCGGCATCGTCGGCACGGGCATGATCGCCAATTACCACGCGCTGGCCATTCAGGAGGCCGGCAGGACCTTGAACGTGCGGCTGCGCGGCGTCCTCAGCCGCGGCGAGGAAAGCGGCCGGGCATTCGCGGAGAAACATGGCATTCCTTCCTGCACGGCGAATCCGGACGAGTTCTTCGCGGACGGCGGCATGCAGGTGGTCTGCATCGCCACGCCCAGCGGCGCGCATCTGGAACCCGCGCTGCGGGCGATCGCCGCCGGCAAGCATCTGATCGTCGAGAAACCGCTGGAAATCACCGAGGACCGAGTCGACCGCATGCTGGATGCGGCCGACCAGGCGGGGGTGAAGGTCGGCGCGATTTTTCAGGCCCGGTTTTCGAAGGGCGCCCGGGCCGTGAAGAAGGCCATCGACGCGGGCCGATTCGGCCGGCTCGTCTCGTGCAGCGCCTACGTGAAATGGCATCGATCGGCCGAGTATTACCGGGGAAGCTGGAAAGGCACGCTCGGCCTGGACGGCGGCGGCGCCGTCATGAACCAGGCGATCCATGCCGTCGATCTGTTGCAGTGGTTTGCCGGAATGCCGCGCGAAGTTCTACGCGCAGACGACCCGGCGGGTGCACGAATCCATCGAAGCGGAAGACACGGCCAGCGCGCTCCTCCGTTATCGGGACGGTTCTTTTGGCGTCCTGGAAGCCACCACGGCCGCGTTCCCCGGCTGGGAAAGACGCCTGGAAATATGCGGGTCGCAGGGCTCGGCCGTGATCGAGGACGACCGGATAGTCCGTTGGGACTTCCGTGAAGCGGGCGATGAAGACGAAGAACTGAGGGAGGCGCTCGCGGCAGGCGGCTCGCTCTCCGGCGCGGCGTCGCCCGGTCAGATCTCGATCGCCGGGCACGTCAGGCACATCGAGGACATGGTGACCGCGCTGACCACGGGCAGGCCGCTCGAGATCGACGGCCGGGAAGCCAGGAAGACCGTCGAACTGGTACGTGCCATGTACCGGTCGGCAAGCGCCCGCGCGCCGGTAACGATGTAGCAATCCCCACCCGCATTTCATTCAGACGATCGTTTTTTCAACCCGTAACAACAAGGAGTGGTCATGAAGATCAAGAATCTTGTCAGCAGCGCATTCATCGGCACCCTGGTCGCCTTCGGATCAATGGCCAGCGCCAAGGATTTCAAGGCGGCGGACAACCAGCCGGCCGACTATCCGACCAGCATGGCGATGAAGTTCATGGGCGAGCAGATCGCCAAGGCGACCAACAACAAATACAACATCAAGGTCTTCGCCAACAGCACGCTCGGTTCGGGCAAGGACACGGCCGAGCAGGTGAAGATCGGCGCCATCGAAATGGCGCGCGTTTCGACCTCGGAGTTCCACGGGATCATTCCTGAGACGCTGGTGCCTTCCTTTCCTTTTCTGTTCCGCGACGCCGATCATTTTCGGAGCACCATGTACGGCCCCATCGGAGACGAGATTCTTGCGGCCTTCGAGAAATACGGCTACATCGGACTCTGCATGTACGAAGGCGGCACCCGCTCGGTCTACGGCAGGAAGCCGATCAAATCGATCGCCGACATGAAGGGCATGAAGCTCCGCGTCCAGCCGTCCGACCTGTGGATCGCGGTGGCGGCCGCGATGGGCGCGACGCCGACGCCGATTCCCTTTGCCGAAGTCTATACGGCGCTGAAAACGGGACTCGTCAACGCGGCGGAAAACAGTTTTCCGTCTTATGACGCCATGAAGCATTTCGAGGCAGCGCCCGTTTACAGCGAAACCGAGCACGTGATGGCGCCGGACGTCGTCGTCTTCTCCAAGAAGATCTGGGACACCTTGGGCAAAGACGAACAGGCCATCATCAGGAAGGCCGCCAAGGACTCCGTCCCCTTCTTCACCAAGGCCTGGATCGAGCGGGAACAGACGGCCCGGAAAGCGGTGATCGCGGCGGGCTCGACGATCGTCGAGGCCAAG
Organism: Propionivibrio sp.; assembly: GCF_047602565.1. GTDB lineage: Bacteria > Pseudomonadota > Gammaproteobacteria > Burkholderiales > Rhodocyclaceae > Propionivibrio. The sequence continues at coordinate 3,765,958 of NZ_JASGGX010000001.1, read as the reverse complement.
GACGTTGACAAGAAGTCGTTCGTCGATGCGGTCAAGCCGGTCTGGGACAAGTTCGCCACCACGGCGGAACAGAAATCACTGCTCCGGAAAATCATCGACGCGAAGTAAGCGGAACGATTTTCCATCGATGAATGGAAATGGCCCGAATGCAATACGGACGTATTCGGGCCTTCCTTTTCCGGATGAACCCATGAATCTCTTTACAACCATCAATGCCCGGCTGTCGCGCTGGGCGCTGTACATTGCCGTTGCGGGCCTGCTCGGGATCGTGGCGGTGGTCGTCGGGTCGGTGATCTGGCGGTACATTCTGAACGACGCGCCGGCCTGGTCGGAGCAGGTGGCGCTGCTGCTGGTGATCAACGTCGCCATGTTCGGCGCCGCCGCCGGTGTGCGCGACGAAGGCCACATCGGCATGGAGTCCCTGGTCGGCCTGCTGCCCAAGAACTTCCAGTTCTGGATCGGCAACGTCGTCGGCCTCTTCTCGATCACCTTCGGCGTCGCCCTGGTCTGGGGCTGCTCCATGATGGCCCACTCGGTGTGGTCCAACGCCATCCCCACCCTCGGCATCTCCGAGGCCTGGCGCTACATCCCCTGCGTCGTCTCGGGCGTCCTGATCATCATGTTCTCCGTCGAGCACATGATCGCTATGTTCTCTGACAAGGAAGTGGTCCCATCATGGCACTGACCGTACTCTGCATCAGCTTCACGATTTTCCTCCTGCTCGGAGTGCCGGTCGCCTTCTCGATCGCCCTGAGCTGTCTGGCCACCTACTGGGTCGAGGGCTTCCCCCTGGAACTGGCCTTCCAGAACATGATCTCCGGGATGAACGTCTTCTCCTTCCTGGCCATTCCCTTCTTCGTCTTTTCCGGCGAACTGATGCTGCACGGCGGCATCGCCGACAAGATCGTCAATTTCGCCCGCAACGTGGTCGGCCACTGGCGCGGCGGCCTGGGCATGGCCAACGTGGTCGCCTGCACCCTGTTCGGCGGCGTCTCCGGCTCCCCGGTGGCCGACGTCTCGGCCATGGGCGGGGTGATGATCCCGATGATGAAGAAGGAGGGCTACAGCGCCGACTACGCGGTCAACGTCACCACCCACGCCGCGCTCTGCGGCGCGCTGATGCCGACCTCGCACAACATGATCATCTACGCCTTCGCCGCGTCGAGCACGGCCGGCATGCTGGCCGGCCCGAACGTGATGGTCAAGGGCGCCTCGATCGGCGAGCTGATGTTCGCCGGCCTGCTGCCGGTCGTCGTGCTGATGGTCTGCATGCTGATCGCCGCCTACTGGGTGGCCAAGAAGGAAGGCTATCCGCGCCGTCCCGACGGCTCCGACCGGCTCGATCCGTTCGCCGGCTGGCACGCCGTGCTCACCTCCTTCATCGCCGCCATCCCCGGCATGTTCGTGGTCATCATCATCCTGACCTGCATCATCATGGGGGTGACCACCGCCACCGAGGCCGCCGGCATCGCCGTCACCTATTCGCTGTTTCTCACCTTCGTCGGCTACCGCACCATGAACTGGGCCAAGCTGATGAAGGCCGCCGCCAAGGCGGCCAAGACCACCGGCGTGGTGCTCCTGCTGATCGGCGTGTCGACCATGTTCCAGTACATCATGGCCATCCTGGAGATCCCGGACAAGACCGCCAACGCGCTGCTCTCGGCGACCACCAATCCGTACGTGATGTTCTTCCTGATCAACATGATCCTGTTCCTGCTCGGCACCTTCATGGACATGGCCTCGACCATCCTGATCTGCACCCCGCTGTTCCTGCCGCTCGCCCTGCAGATGGGCATGGGGCCGGTGCAGTTCGGCATGGTCATGCTGCTCAACTGCGCCCTGGGCCTCAACACCCCGCCGGTCGGCACCACCCAGTTCGTGGGGTGCGCCATCGGCGAAGTCTCCGTCGAGCAGGTCATGAAGAGCATCCTCCCCTTCTACGGCGCCCTCTTCGCCGTCATGGCCGTCGTCACCTACGTCCCCTGGTTCTCCCTCTGGATTCCCACACTCATCAAGGGCGCACCAGTGTACTCAGCCGGCCGCCGCCGTTCAATCCCTGAAAGGAATGTCAATGAAACTCGAAGATATCGATGGTGGAACAAAGCTCTACGTGATCATCGGCGACCCCGTTTCCGCCGTTCGCACGCCGGGCGTGTTCAATGAAATGTTCGTCCGGCAGGACACGAACGCCGTGCTGGTGCCGCTGCACGTGGCGGCGGCACACCTCGAATCCGTGTGGGCCGGGTTGAAGGCGATCCGGAATCTGCACGGGGTGGTCATCACGATGCCCCACAAGAGCCGGATGTGCGGCCTGGTCGACTCGCTCGGCCAGAACGGCAAGGTCGTCGGGGCCATCAACGCGGCAAGGCGCACGAGCGACGACACCTGGGAAGGCGACATGTTCGACGGGCTGGGTTGCGTCAACGGCTTGCAGAAGCAAGGCCACTCCGTCGCCGGAAAGAGCGTCTTCCTGATGGGCACGGGCGGCGCCGGTGCCGCGATCGCGAGCGCCATGGCGCAGGCGGGAGTCCGCCGCCTGGTCATCACGGACGTCAATGCCGAACGGCTGGGTCAGGTCATGGCGAACGTCCGGCGCGAATACCCGCGGCTGTCGATCGCAGCAGGACAGATCGGCCAGGAGGAATTCGACCTGGCGATCAACGCGACTCCTTTGGGAATGCGTCCCGAGGACCCCTTGCCGTTCGACCCTTCCGGACTGCCCGAATCGACGCTGGTGGTCGACGTGATCACCAAGCCGGAAATCACGCCGCTGCTGTCGCGGGCACAGGAAACGGGCCATCGCATACAGAGCGGCAGGCACATGCACCGCGGCCAGGCGGTCGCCTGCGCCGAGTTCTTCGGCTTCGATCTCGGGTGGTAGAGAAATGGAAAAGCAGATACTGACGGCCCGGCACGACAAGGCGGGCGTTCAATGGGTCGAAATAACCCTCAATCGCCCGGACAAGGGCAATGCCATAAACATGGCGATGCTCGACGAACTGTCGGGCATCGCCCGCGACCTGGAGCGCGACCGGGCGGTACGGGCCGTCGTGGTGCGGGCCAAAGGCCGCTTCTTCTGCACGGGCGGCGACATCGAAGCCTGGGGAAGCCTGACCCCGCACGACATGGGACGCGACTGGATTCTGCGCGGGATCGAAGTTTTCGAGCAGATCGCCCACCTGCCTCAACCGGTGATCGCGGCGATCAACGGCCACACGCTGGGCGGCGGCCTCGAACTGGCCTTGGCCGCCGACCTGAGAGTGGCGATCCGGCACGCCAAATTCGGGAATCCCGAAGCCCGGCTGGGAATGATCCCCGGCTGGATGGGCACGACCCGGCTGGCCGAAATGATCGGCCCGTCCAGGGCCCGGCACATGCTGCTGACCGCCGCTCCGATCGTCGCGCAGCAGGCGTACGACTGGGGCCTGATCACCGCGCTCGTGGAAAACGAGGAAGGGCTCGACGCCCAGGTGTCGCTCTGGCTGGACGCGCTCCTGGCCAACGGCCCGTCGGCCATGGCGCTGATCAAGGGGCTGCTGGCGCAGGTTCACCGCGATCTGCGCGCCCACCACGCCGCCGCCGTGGCGCAGGCGGCGGGGACGGAGGATTGTCGGGAGGGGGTGAAGGCGTTCGTCGAGAAGCGGCAGCCCATTTACAGGAACCGGTGAAGGCCCGCCGCTTGGCTGGGCCACCTAAACATTTGAGATGAAACGGCAATGAACAAAGGGAAATTCGTATCCGCCGCCGAGGCGGCGGCAATGATCAAGGACGGCGACACGGTCGCCATCAGCGGCAACGGCGCGGGCATGATCTCGGCGGAGGAAATCTTCGCCGCCATCGAAAAGCGTTTTCTCGAAACGGGACACCCGCACGGCCTGACGCTGGTGCACTCCCTGGGTCTCGGCGATCGCGGAGAACTCGGCACGAACAGATTCGCCCACCAAGGATTGGTGAAGAGGCTGATCGCCGCGCACTTCACCTGGTCGCCGCGCATGCAGCAGCTGATCCGGGAGGAGAAAGTGGAGGCTTACTGTTTTCCGGGCGGCGTGATACAGCATCTGCTGCGCGAGATCGGCGCCGGCCGGCCCGGGTTGTTCACGCATTCGGGTCTCGGCACATTCGTCGATCCGAGGCACGACGGCGGCCGCTGCAATGCCGTCAGCAAGGAGACGATGGTCGAACTGCTGGAGGTCAACGGCAAGGAGGTCCTGCATTACAAGCCCTTCAAGGTCGACGTGGCCATCGTCCGCGGGACGTATGCGGATGCTCGCGGCAACATCAGCCCGGAAGAGGAAGCCATCGACATGGACATTCACTCGATCGCCCTCGCCGCGCACAACAGCGGGGGCATCGTCCTGGCGCAGGTCCGCCAGGTCGTCGAGGCGGGCAGCCTGCATGCGCGGAGCGTGCGCATCCCCGGCATCATGGTCGACGCGATCGTGCAAAGCCCGGAGCAGCAGCAGTTCTACGGCCTGCCCTATGACGTCACCGTCAGCGGAGGAAGAAGGGCCCATCTCGAAGACGCGCGGGCCGACATTCCGGCGAAGCTCGAACGCCGGATCATCGCGAGACGGGCCGCGCTGGAACTGAGGCCCGGATTGTCCCTGAATTTCGGCTTCGGCATCCCCGGAGGAATTTTTGGGGTGATCGCCGAAAAAGGGATCGGGGATCAGCTGTGGATGAGCGTCGAACAAGGCGTGCACAACGGGCGGATGCTCGACGATGCGCTGTTCGGCGCGGCAAGAAACACCGACGCGATCATGCCGTCGATCGAGCAGTTCGATTATTACAGCGGCGGCGGCATCGACATCGCCTTCCTCGGCATGGGCGAAGCCGACGAGCAGGGCAATGTGAACGTCTCGCATCTGGGCGGCAACCTCATCGGCCCCGGCGGATTCATCGAAATCGCCCAGAATGCCAAGAAGGTCGTCTTCTGCGGAACCTTTGACGCCGGCGGATCGCAGATGGATTTCCGTGATGGCCGGCTGACGGTGAACCGTCCCGGCAAGGTCAGGAAATTCGTCCGCGAGGTTGAACGCATCACGTTCAGCGGCGAGTTCGCCAGGCGGCAGGACCAGGAAGTCCTGTACATCACGGAACGGGCGGTTTTCAAACTCGGCCCGGAAGGCGTGACGCTCATGGAAGTGGCGCCGGGCATCGACATCGAGAAAGACATTCTTCCGTACATGTCCTTCGTCCCCAAAATTGGGGAGGTCAAGCCCATGCCCGCTGAAGCTTTCGCATAGCCGACGAGGTCCCGCACCATGGCGCAGACGATTCCGCAATCCATTCTGGATGAACTCACCGACGTGGCGATGCAGCGGCGCATGCCCACCCGCGTTCCCGACGGCCGGCTGTCCGTCGGCGACATGCGGATTCCCATCTATCGCTGCCAGGCACTGGTGCTGGGGAGCGGTGCCGCCGGCCTGCGTGCCGCCGTCGAACTCAAGCGGCGCAACGTCAACGTGCTCGTCGCCACGCAAACGCTGTTCTGGGGTACGTCGGCCTGCTCCGGTTCCGACAAGCAAACGCTGCACACCGCGGCTACCAGCAATAAGGGCGACAACTTCATCGAACTGGCCAGGGCCTTGGCGGCGAGCGGCGCCATGGACGCCGATACCGCTTACGTCGAGGCGGTCGGTTCGTCCGAAGCATTCATCGGCCTCAAGCACATCGGCCTGCCGCTTCCCGAGGATCGCTTCGGCGGCGTCCTGCGCTACAAAACCGATCACGACGAAGCCGGCCGCGCGACGAGTTGCGGACCGCGGACATCGAGGCTGATGGTCAAGGTGCTGGCCGCGGAGGCTCTGCGCCTGGGCGTGCCTTTCGTAAACCGCTGCTCGGGGATAAGGCTGCTGCAGGAAGAGGTGAACGGCAGACCGGCGGCGACCGGCTTGCTGGCGATCAAGGCCGACGGCCGCAGCGAAACGAACCCATTCGGGCTGGTGGTCTTTCAAAGCCCGGCGATCGTGCTGGCGACGGGAGGCCCCGGCGAGCTTTATCGCGACAGCGTCTATCCCGTCCACTGTTTCGGCTCCCTGGGGATGGCCCTGGAAGCCGGGATCGACCTGGTGAACCTGACGGAAAGCCAGTTCGGCATCGGCACGCGGCGGGACGAGTTCCCCTGGAACCTCTCGGGAACGTATGTGCAGGCCATGCCCTATATCTACTCGGTGGATGCCGGCGGGCGGGAGCACAATTTTCTGGCGGACTACTACCGCACGACCCAAGAACTGGCATCCAACATCTTCCGCAAAGGCTACCAGTGGCCTTTCCATTCGACCAGGACGCTCGACTACCGGTCCAGCCTGGTAAACCTCGCCGTGTACAACGAAGCCCGCTCCGGGCGAACGGTTTACATGGACTTTCAACGCAACCCGCAGCCGGTACCGGGAGACGCGCCGTTTTCGCTGGCGAGGCTGGATGCGGACGTCCATGCGTATCTGGCGAACAACGACGCGCTGCTGGATTCGCCCATCGAGCGGTTGAGGCGAATGAACCCTCTCGCCATCGAACTCTACAGGCATAACAAGATCGACCTGGAACGCGCAGCCCTGCCGTTCGACATCAACAACCAGCACATGAACGGCGGCGTGGCGGTGGACATCTGGGCACAGTCGACGCTCGACGGCTGCTACGCCATCGGCGAGGTTGCCGGCACCCACGGCGTCACGCGGCCGGGCGGCGCGGCGCTCAATGCGGGCCAGGTTTTCGGGATGCGGTGCGCGAAGCACATCCATGCCCGCCGGGACGACCGCAGCAACCAGCCGTCGAGCCGCCATGTGGCGGCGGCGCTAGCCGACTGCATCGCGTCGATTCGCCGCGATCTGCGCAACCCGGACGGTTTGCCGATTCCTAGCGTGCGGAAGGAAATTCAAGCCAGGATGAGCGACCAAGCCGGATTCATCTGCATGGACGACGAACTGGGTCCGGCCTTGGCGGAGGCGCGAAAACTCAACGAATCCATTCGCACGTGGGGGTTGAGAATCGAAAATGCCGCCCAGATAGCAAGCGCGATGCTCTGGCGACAGATGGCCCTGACCTCGGAAGCCGTGCTCGCCGCCCTGGAGCACTACGTAAGGAACGGCGGAGGCAGCCGGGGAGCCCGGCTGATCTGCTCAAAGTCCGGAACCGAAGTTCCGGATACGCGCCTGGGAATCCTGGAGGACTATCGCTTCATTACCGAACGTGAAGCCGACCGCGAGCGGCAGATTCATGTTCGCCAGCGTGACGGGCGGATCGAGGTCGCGGAAAAGCCTTTAAGGAGCATGGAGGACCCGGGCGCTTTCTACTTCGAGAAAAACTGGGCACCGTTTCTGACGGGCCGGATTTACCGCGACGACCCCGTGGCCCGTTGAGGACATGCCGGAACATGCTTCGCGCCGGAACGGGTCAATGCGCGGCCACGCGCCCGCTCGAACCGCGCACGATCAGTTCCGGCGTCAGCAGCAGGTTCTTGGCGGGCAAGGCCGGATTCTCCATCCTTCTGCGCAGCAGCTGCCCCGCGTACTGCCCGATCCGCCTGGAATCGATCGCCACGGTGGTCAATCCCGGCTGCCACAGGTCCGCTTCCAGGACGTTGTCGATACCGACCACCGAGCAGTCCATGCCCGGTTCCAGGCCGATGCTTCTCAAGCCAAGCATGACCCCGAATGCCAGCAGGTCGTTGAAACAGACGATGCCGGTCGGAGGCTGCTTCGACTTGAACAAGTCCTTGACCGCGTCGAACCCCTTTTCCCGCGACGCCTCGCATGAACATATCCATTCGGGGGCGAGATCGAGACCGGCGTTTTTCATCGCCAGTTTGAAGCCCCGCAGCCGATCCCGGCTCGTTGAAGATCGCGTCGTCGCCCCGACGAAAGCGATCCGCCGGTGCCCCAGTTCAATGAGGTGGTTCGTCGCCAGCGTGGCCGCCAGAATATTGTCGCATCCCGCGTAGTCGGCCTTGCCGCTTTGGACATACCGCGACACCATCACGAGGGGTATCCCCCAGTCGGCGAAGGCGTCGATCATCTTTCTGGTCGTGCCGATCGCGGGCATGAGGATCAGCCCCTCGACGTTGTGCTGGCGTGCGGTATCCAGAAATTTCTCCTGCTTGACGACCGACTCCTCGGAATTCCCCAAAATAAGGGAAAGCCCGAGATCGCGCAGCGAGGTTTCGATGCCGATCGTGTTTTCCGCGAAATACGGATTCGCGAGATTGCAGATGGAGACGCCGACGATCCCGGTGCGCCTGTTGCGTAGCTGGCCGGCGCTGCGGTTGTAGATGTACCCCAGCTCCTTGATGATCTGCTGAACGTGTTCCTTCGTCGCCTGGGCAACGGACGGATTGTTGTTGAGAACCATCGAAACGGTTCCCGTCGAGACATTTGCGCTGCGTGCGACGTCCTTCAAGGAGACTCGTTTGTTGTTATTGGCCATGACAAATTCGGATCATCGGATTCTGCGTTCGGGACAAAGGCGGCCGACCATTATAAGAGCAAGCATCGGCGCAGACCGCGCCGGGGCTGACGGACGCAGCCCGGTCCGACCGGTCTAGAGGGAAATATTGCCGAACAGATGCGAAAAATCGCAGCACTCGCGGGCAATCATGGCGACCGAGGGGAGCAAGGTGTTCGTCTTTTCCCAGGGGTACAGCGCCACATACGTCACCTCGGGCAAGGGAGGCCGAGACTCGATCTCCTCCAGCAGGCCCGATTCGATCATCCCCTGCAGGCAGTCCTTGGGGAGATAGCTGATCCCCAGGCCGGCGACCGTCATTCCGATCATCGCGAGCATGTTGTTGCAGGTGATGCTCGACTTCGGCGCGAGACCGATCTTCTTGAACCATTCCGCATAGAGCAGCCCGGTTCCCGATTTGTCGCCTTGCGCCAGAAGTTGATGGGAGACAATTTCCGCCACGGCGACCTTCTTTCCTTTCTTCTTGAAGTATCCGGGCTTGCACATCCAGCTATTCACATTCACCCCTACCGGGGTTGACGAAAATCGGGCGTCGGCCACCGCGTCCGGTGCGATGACCAGGTCAAGCTTGTCGTTCAGCAGGCTATCCCTCAGATACACGCTCGATTCCACGACCGGCTCGATGATGACGTTGGGAAAAAGCACCTGGATCTGTCCGCAAAATTGCGGAAGCCACGTAATGGCGGTCAACTCCGTGATGCCCAGGCGCAGTCTGCGGACAAAACTCTCCGGACGCCCGATCTGATCGACGGCAATCTCACGCTGGTCCAGGAGCCGCTTGGCCAGGACGAACATGATTTCGCCCTTCTCGGTGAGATGGGCCGTTCGCTGGCTTCGGTCGAATAGCTGAAAGTCGAAAAGATCCTCCAGATCGTGAATCCGCTTGGAGATCGCCGACTGAGTCGTATGCAGCTTTTTTGCCGCGGGAGCGAATCCGCCGGTCTCGACGATCCAGTAAATGGCTTCAAGTTGCTTGAAGGTGAACATGGGGGGCGGCCTCTGCAAAGGCGATAGTGTATTGGCCCCGAGGACGCCGCTCAACCCGAGCCGCTACGCGGCTTCCGCCGCCCTTGTCCGGCTCCGCCGAATCCACGCCAGGAGCGGCATTCATTGCATCGGAACTGCCAGGGTCACAGACCGCCGGCGACGGCGATCTGTGACCCGATGGAACCGCTCTTGGAACTGCTCGTAGGACGGCCGAAGATTCGGCCGATCAGTTGGCCCGCCCCGATACCGCTTCGTGCGCCGCCATCTCGGCACGGATTTCCTCAAGGGATTTTTGCCTTGTCTCGACACCGAATGTCGCGACGATGATCGCGATTACCAACAGAATCGCGCCGAGAGCGATAAACACGGCGGTCGCCCCGAAATTCGACAGCAGCCACGCGACGCCGTAGGGCGAGAAGACCGCCGACACCCGGCCCACCGCATTGGCGAAGCCCATTCCCCGGAGACGCGCTTCCGTCGGCCAGAGCTCGGGGACATACACGGAACAGACGAAACAGACGAAGACATAGTTGATGACGGTAAGAACGAATCCGACCATCACGATCACGGTTTCGGTGCGCTGCAGCGAATAGAAGTATCCGAGCAGACCGATGATCAGGAGAAGCGCTATGCCCATGACCTTGCGGGGAAATTTGTTGACGACCTGCGACGAGATGAACACGCCCAGAGGTGCGCCGAACATGATCAGCGTCATCATCCCGGTAGACTTCGTGATGCTGATGCCTTGCTGGATGAAGATCGTCGGCACCCAGTTGATGATCGTATAAACGATCGTATTCATGCCGACCAACATCGCGGACGCAACGATGGTTCTCCTCAACAGGCTGCCCTTGAACAGGCTCCAGAAGGAAATCCTGGCCACTTCGTCTCCCCGGCCCGGCTCGTCGAGGCCCTGATCCGGCACCGCCGGCAGCTTGATTCCCTTTTCAGCCTCGATCTGCTTCTCGACCTGCGTCAGGATCTCGTCGGCCTTTGCGATATCGCCGCGGGATTCATGCCAGCGCGGGGACTCCGGAAGTCCATGCCGGAGCGCCCAGACGATCACCGCCGCCACGCCTCCGATCAAGAACATGGCCCGCCAGCCGAAGATCGGGATGACGAAATATGCCGTGGCGATGGCGATGGGCGGCGCCGCGTTGGCGATCAGCGACAGATACGAGACCCACTTCCCCCGCACATTGGCGGGAACGAATTCCGGAAAAGTCCCGAAACCGACCACCAGTTCGGCGCCCAGGCCTATTCCCATGATTCCCCGCAGCACGATGAGCATGGTCATGTCCGTGGCGAAAAAGGCGGCAATGGACGCGGCGCCGAAAATGAGCAGATTTATCTGATAGGCGAACTTCCGGCCCAGGTGATCGCCGGCGAATCCGGCGAACAGCGAGCCGACGAAGAGGCCGGCCATGGTGGCGGAAGCAAAGGTGGCGTTGAGGTAGTTGTTGGACCATCCGGTCCTGACCAGGTCGGCCAGGATCACCCCGCCCATGTAATTGTCGAAGCTGTCGACAAACAGACCCAGGCCCATCAGGAACAGCACGTTGTAGTGCCATTTGGAAATGGGCAGTCGATCCATTCGCGCCCCGATCTTGCCGTTGACCGCACTTTGCATCGATCTCGCTCCTTGTATGTTTGGATGCAAATCTAAAAATGTGTGCCGTAGCGTACTTACCGAATCCGCCCACACTTTTTTTGTTAGCGGCGTCCTGACTCATCTTCGAGCAGCCCGGCAACCGGGCCTATGCCGAGAACCACGTCAAATGCGCTGCCGTGATTGATTCTGACTTCCCGAATATGAAATTAATAGCGATATATTTTCTTGTTAACGCATGAGAAAAAACGATGTTTCCACCCCCGCCCCCCAGGCGCTTCCCGACTCGCTTCCCAGGGGGCCGAGGACGCTCACGCCCGCGCGGCGCCGATGAATGCGCGGGCAATCCGGCACAAACGCGCGGCAGCGGCTTCGATCAGGGCCGGTCCCTCTTGCATGCATTCTTCCAGGCTCATGGGCCGGGAGCAGATGCTCATCACGGCATCGATGCCCTGGGCCAGCACATCGTCCGCGCCGTCCCCCAGCCCGCCCGAGAGACAAAAAACCGGCACGCCGAATTGCTTCGCCGCCTTGGCCACGCCGACCGGCGCCTTGCCGTAGGCGGTCTGGAAATCGGTCCGACCTTCGCCCGTGATCACGAAATCGGCGCCCCGCGCGAGCTCCGCGAACCCGACGGCCCCGAGCACGATTTCGACCCCCGGCCGCAACTGCGCCGGCGTGAAAAACATCAGGCCGGCCCCCAGGCCGCCCGCTGCCCCCGCGCCGGCCGCGTCGGCCACGTCCCGCCCGGTCGCCTGCCGCGCGCATTCGGCGAAGCGCGCCAGCGCCGCATCCAGTTGCGCGACGAGCGCCGGCGTCGCGCCCTTCTGCGGCCCGAAGACGGCCGAGGCGCCGCGCGGCCCGCACAGCGGGTTGTCAACGTCGCACGCGACGATCAGTTCAGCCTCCTGCAAACGCCGGTCGAGTCCGCTCAGATCGATCTTCGCCAGACGGGCCAGCGCCGCCCCGCCCTCGGCCAGTTCGTCGCCCCGGGCATCCAGGAAATGCGCCCCCAGCGCCCGCGCCATGCCGACGCCGCCGTCGTTGGTGGCGCTGCCGCCGATGCCGATGATGATCCGCCGCAGCCCGGCGTCGAGGGCGGCGCGGATCAGTTCTCCCGTGCCCAGGGTCGTGGCCAGGCGCGGGTCGCGCCGGTCCGGCGGCACCAGCGGCAGGCCCGAAGCCGCCGCCATTTCGATCACCGCGGTCCGGCCATCTCCGAGGATGCCCCACTGCGCCCTGACCCGCTCACCGAGCGGCCCGGTCACCTCGCTGGTTTCCAGCCGGCCGCCGGTTGCCGCGACCAGCGCCTCGACGGTCCCTTCGCCGCCGTCGGCGATCGGCACCTTGCATACCTCGGCGTCCGGGATGACCTTGCGGATGCCCCGTGCCATGGCATTGGCCACTTCGAGCGCGGAAACGCTCCCCTTGTATGAATCCGGTGCGACGACGATACGCATGACGATCTCCTTGGCGATTGAACGAATGGGCGACCAGCCTAAACTTCGCGAGCCGGAGAAGCACTGGACCGATGCACAGATATAGGGCTTATGATTGGCGCCGTTCTTAGGCATGTGCCCAAAACCGAACCGCTTCCAGGCAACGAGGCAGACATGATCAGCATTGAGCCGAAACTGGCGCAGGAAATCGTCGAACGCGCGGCGAAAATCATCCCGTTCAACGTCAATGTGATGGACCGGCGCGGCATCATCGTCGGCAGCGGCAAGCCGGCGCGCATCGGCGAACTTCATGCCGGCGCCCAGCTGGCGCTCGCCCAGGCGCGCACGGTGGTCATCGACGAAGCCCTGGCGCGGACCCTGCCCACGGTCGAGTCCGGCGTCAATCTGCCCCTGACGGTACGCGGCCGGATCTGCGGAGTGGTCGGCCTGACCGGCGAGCCCGAAACCGTCCAGCCTTTCGGCGAGCTGCTCCGGACCACGGTCGAGATGCTGCTGGAACAGACCCAACTGCTCGGCGAATTGCAGCGCGAGAAACGCTACCGCGAGGAATTCGTCTCCCATCTCGTTTCCCGTGAACGCAGCTCGCCGGTCGACCTGAACGCCTGGGCGCTCCGGCTCGGCATCGAGTTTCGCAGCCCCCACGCCGCCATCGTCGTGACGCTGGAGGACGCAGACCGGCGCGCCGACCGCTCGCTCGTCGAACTGCAGCGTTTCCAGGCGCGCCTGGCGGTGCAGCTGCCCGATCTGCCCACGGCCGTTCTTTCACCGCGCGAGTTCGTCATGCTCGAGTCGTTCGGCGGACGCGCCCCGCAAACCAGCGAAGCCAGCCATGCGCGGCTGCGGCTGCAGTATTTCGAGACAATCCTGCGCGCGGAGACCACGCTGCCGTTCGTGCTCTCCCTCGGCGTCGCGTTGCCGGACGTCGAAAGCGTCGCCTTGTCGTACCAGAGCGCATGCCGCACGCGGCACGTCGGCCGGCAACGCCGTCCCGAGGCCGCCGCTTTCTCGTTCTACGAACTCAGCCTGCCGGTCCTGCTGTCCAGCCTCGATGCCAGCTGGCAGGCGGAACAGTTGCGCCGGCCGCTCGACCGATTGATGCGCATCGACAAACGCCAGCGCACCTTGCGCCATACGCTGGACGCCTGGTTCGCCCACGACGGCCGGTCCCTCTCCACCGCCAAGGCCCTGGGGATTCACCGCAATACCCTGGACTATCGCCTGCGCCAGATCGGCAAGGCGACCGGCCTCGATCTCGACAGGACCGATGACCGCCTGCTGCTTTACATCGCCCTGCAATTCGACGGCCAGGAAAGCGCCGATTGACCCGTCGGCCGGCGCAAGCCGGTGTCCAGTTCCCTGTCTTTCCGGCACCGCGCCGTTCATATCACTTTAAGCGATGCTTATAAGGAGAAAATTATTCGCTTTTTTTATGTATGCCGCTGATGGAAAATTTGCCGCACATCCCGCCCGGAGCCCAGGCGCAAGCGGCGAATTACCGTCAGAGAAGAGGAAACAATGAGCTTTGAAGTCAATCGCAAGGTACAGATCATCGAACAGCCGCAGACCATCGCATTGAATGCGATTGCGGAAAAACTCAAGAGCGAAGGCAGGGACATCGTGGCGATGGTCATCGGCGAACCGGATTTTTCCACGCCGCAGAAGATCATCGACGCCGCGACGCGAAGCATGAATGCCGGCTTCACGCATTATGTATCGTCGATGGGCCTGCCGGCGCTGCGCAGGAAAATCGCGGACAAGCTCCAACGCGAGAATGACGTCGAGTACGATCCGGATGAAATCCTGGTCACGCCGAGCGCGAAATTCGCCATCTACCTGGCGCTGACGTCGTTCCTCAACGACGGAGACGAGGTCATGGTCCTGGACCCTTCCTGGGTCTCCTACAAGGCGCTCGTCCAGCTTGCCGGCGCCACTCCGATCAGCGTTCCGCTCGACTATGACTCGAACTACACGGTCACCGAGGAGATTCTGAACAGACATGTGACCGCTAGGACCCGCATGATCATCCTGAATACGCCGAACAATCCGACCGGACGGGTATTCAGCGATGCGGAAAACAGGGTCCTGGTGGATTTCGTCAAAAAGCACGACCTCCTTGCCGTTTCGGATGAAATATACGAAACGATCGTCTTCGACGGCCATAAGCACACCGCGCTGGCAAGCTTCAAGGAAATCCGGAACAACGTGATCACCGTCAATGGCTTCTCCAAGAGCCATGCGATGACCGGCTGGCGCATCGGCTATCTGGCCGCCGAAAAGCGGCTGGTCGAGGAAATGCTCAAGGTGCAGATGCAGGTGGTCACCTGCACGGCGTCGTTCGTTCAGGCGGCGGCGATCACCGCGTTCGAATGCGCATCCGACGTCGCGGCAATGCTCGACGAGTACACGCGCCGGCGCGACTATCTGGTCCGCGAATTAAACACGATTCCGGGATTCTCCTGCCGCATGCCGCAAGGAACGTTCTATGCGTTTCCCAGGGTGGAGTACAAGGGCATGAGCGCGGACGAGCTGACCGAATTCATCCTTGAGAAGGCGCAAGTCCTGGTGACCCCGGGCAGCGCCTATGGACAAGGGACGGACAAGACCTTGCGCATCTCGTTTGCCACGTCGATCGAAAACATCGAGGAAGCCATCAGGCGACTGAAAAGAGTTTTCGTTTGAGCTTGACGCGCAGCCATCCGCTTCATCCACTTTTACGCTATCGGTGATCACAATGAATTCGGGATTCAGGATTTTTACCAAAGTTAACCGGCCCGCCCTTGAACTCGTCCAGGGTTTCAAAGGGATTCCGGCCGCAAACATCGGAGACAACATGAATCGCCGGGCATGCATGCACGCGCGCATCCGCCCGATGAACAGCTCGCCTTTGCTGGGAACCGCGATCACGGTCAAAACCAGTCCGGGCGACAATCTGATGCTTTATGCCGCAATCGAAATGGCCCTGCCTGGCGACGTGATCGTCCTGGATGCCCAGGCCGAACTTTCGAATGCCATCACCGGCGAATTGATGATGAGCTGGGCCCAAGCGAAGGGTCTGGCCGGCGTCATCGTGGATGGAGCCGTCCGGGACGCGGAGGCGCTCGGGGAAATGTCCATGCCGGTCTACGCGGCCGGCGTGACCCCGAACGGTCCTTTCAAGAACGGGCCCGGTGAAGTCAATGTGCCGATATCGTGCGGAGGACTGGTCGTGAAACCCGGGGACATCATCGTCGGCGACGCCGACGGGATCATCGTCATTGATCCCGGCGAGGCGAGAGAGGTCCTGGACAAGGCGCGGGCGACGGTCGACAAGGAGATCGGCATCCGGTCCGCCATCAGGGACAACGCCTGGGACGTGTCGTGGGTCTCGAAAATGCTCAAGGAAAAAGGCTGTGAAATCGTCGAATAGGCAGGAATCCGGTCGATCGCGCATGCAAGACAACGGGATGGTTGAACGATGAATCTCAAGACTGAAGACCTGCTCCTGAGCAATCTGGGAGAGTCGGCGATCCTTTGCCAGTTCCCCGAGGGGGCCCTGGATCTGGAACGTCAACGCAGAATCTGGGCCATGGCCGATTCGGCGTCGGCGCTTCCGGCCGTCAAGGAAGTGATCCCGGGAATGAACAACGTGGTCGTCGTCTTCGATGCGCTCTCCGTTGCGAACGAAGCGATGGCGGAGATCCTGGCGGCCATGTGGGCCGAGAAACGCATCAAGGACTGCACGGGATCGACCATCGAAATTCCCGTGGTCTACGGCGGCCGGGAAGGAGAAGACCTGCACGAAATTTCCGCCCGGGCCGGCCTTACTCCCGAGGAATTCGTCTCGCTCCATGCGCGCGGGGAATACATCGTCTACGCCCTCGGCAGCCAGCCGGGATTCGCCTATCTGGGAGGGCTCGATCCCCGCCTGGCGACGCCGCGGCGCAGCGTGCCGCGACAGCGTGTAGACGCCGGCACCGTCATCATCGGGGGAGCGCAGACGGCGGTGCAATCGAAAACCAGTCCTTCGGGCTGGCACATGATCGGGAAAACCGACGTGGACTTCTTCGACGCCAGCAAGCCGGCGCCGGCGCTCGTCTCGCCCGGCTCCCGCCTGAGGTTTATCGTAAAGGACCTAATCCTGTGATCGAGATCATTCACCCCGGCATTCTGGCGACGATTCAGGACCTGGGGCGCGAAGGTTTCCGCAGTCTCGGCGTCGGCGTTTCCGGTGCCATGGACAGGCTGGCGCTGCGTATCGGCAATACCCTGCTCGGAAATCCCGAAGATGCGGCGGGCATCGAAACGACCCTGGGCGGGCTTATCTGCCGCTTCGACGTCGATTGTCCGTTCGCCGTCACCGGCGCCGTTTCCGAACTGTACCTGGACGAAAAACCGGTGCCGGGCGGGAGTGTCGTACTGGCGCGGGCAGGTCAGGTCTTGGAGATCATGTCGCCCAGCATCGGCATGCGCAGCTATGTTTCCTTCGCCGGCGGCATCGACGTTCCCGCGGTCATGGGTTCGAGATCGACGGATCTCAAGGGCGGTTTCGGCGGCCATTCGGGCAGGCCCTTGCGCCAAGGCGACCGGCTGGACCTGTTGCCGGCCGCTTTTCCCCGCCATCGGGTGCGGGAATTCGGACTGTCCATACGCGATGCCGGGATGAGGCTCGCGGAGGACGTGACCGAAGTCCGCATGATCCCGGCGGCGGAGTGGGAAGACTGTTCTCCGGAAGCCCGGGAACAGTTCCTGGGCACCAACTGGATAATCGACCAGATCAGCAATCGCGTCGGATATCGCCTGATCGGCCCGTCGCTGGCTCACGGTACGCCAAGGGAACTGCTGTCGCACGGCATCCTGCCCGGCACGATCCAATTGCCGCCTTCCGGACAGCCGGTCGTGCAGATGTCCGACGCCAACACCTGCGGCGGATACCCCAAGCTCGGCGTGGTCATTCAGTCCGACTTGTGGAAACTCGGCCAGGCGCAACTCGGCAAGGCCGTCCGCTTCCATCGTGTCACGCCGGGGCAGGCGATCCAGGCGATGCATGAGGAAAGGGCGTTGCTTGCGGCGGTGCGCGGCCTGGCCGCGCTGGCCCTGGGCAACGGTGAAACTTCCGGTTCCGGATGCTCTCCCTGAAGACGGCCAGGCCGTCGATCTCGTGGAAGCGCTTACGTCATCAAGAATGAACACAAGGAGTAATTCATGCCGTCAATCGACCTCAACTCGGACCTGGGCGAAGGATTTGGCCCATATCGCATCGCTGACGACGAAGCGATCCTGGACATAGTATCGTCGGCGAACATCGCGTGCGGCGCCCATGCCGGCGATCCTGTGGTCATGGACGCCACGGTTCGCGGGGCGTTGAAGCGCGGCGTCCGCGTGGGCGCGCACATCGGCTACACCGACCGCGAGGGCTTTGGCCGCCGCGCGATGTCGCTGTCGCTGAAGGAACTTGAGTACCTGACCATCACCCAGTTGGGCGCACTGGCGGCCGTGGCAGCACATGCCGGCACGCACCTGAGCCACGCGAATTTTCATGGAGCGCTCGGCAACCTGTCTTTCGTCGATCGTGACGTCGCCCGCACCTTGATCAACGCGGTCAAGGCCTTCGATCCCAAGCTGAAGTTCGTGGGCCTGCCCCACACCGAGGCGACGAAAGCCGCGGAAGATCTCGGAGTCGCCGTGGTTCGCTCCTTCCTGGCGGACCGGGCCTACACGGCGCAGGGAATCCTGGTCTCGCGCAATCAACCCGGATCGGTCATCAAGGACCATCAGGCGGTGGCCGAACGGGTCACCCGCATGCTGCGGGACGGCGTGGTCGATGCCATCGATGGCACCGTGATTCCGATGCCGGCCGAGTCCATCCTGATCCACAGCGATACCGCCGGAGCCGTTGAACTGGCGACGACCATCAAGGATTCCGTCGTCGCCGCCGGATACACGGTAAGGCCTTACGCGGACTAAGATGCCGCCTCATCCCCAGGAGCACACGCAATGAAAATCGTCGTACTGGACGGATACACCCTCAACCCCGGAGATCTGACCTGGGCCGGTATCGAGAAATTCGGCGAAGTCACCGTTTACGACCGGACCGCGCCCGAGGAAGTCCGCGGCCGGCTGGCCGGCGCCGAGATCGTTTTCACCAACAAGACGCCGCTGACCCGCGAGCACTTCGCCGCCAACCCGCGAATCCGCTTCGTCGGCGTGCTGGCCACCGGCTACAACGTCGTGGACGTCGCGGCGGCGCGCGAGCGCGGGATTCCGGTCTGCAACATCCCGACCTACGGCACCATGGCCGTCGCGCAATTCGCCACGGCGCTGATGCTTGAACTCTGCCACCGCGTCGGCCGCCACGCGGACAGCGTCAAGGCCGGCGACTGGTCGCGCGGCAACGATTTCTGCTACTGGCTGAACCCGCTGATTGAACTCGACGGCAAGACGCTGGGCATCGTCGGCTTCGGCCGCATCGGCCAGGCGTTCGGGCGTATCGCGCAGTCGCTGGGAATGAAGATCCTTGCCGTGGACGATTATCCCGACAAGCGGCTGGAATCCGATACGCTCCGCTACACGACGCTGGACGACCTTTACGCGAACGCCGACGTCATCAGCCTGCACTGCCCGTTGTTCGACGACAACAGGGGCATGATCGACAAGACCGCCATCGGCAAGATGAAGCCGGGCGTGCTGATCCTCAACACTTCGCGCGGCCCGCTGATCAACGAAGCCGATCTGGCCGAAGCGCTGCAGGCGGGACACGTCGCCGGCGCGGCATTGGACGTGCTGTCGTCGGAACCGCCATCGCCGTCGAACCCGCTGCTGTCGGCGCCCAACTGCATCGTCACGCCGCACATTGCCTGGGCGACCAGGGAAGCCCGGACCCGCCTCATGAACATCGCCACGGACAACCTGTCCGCCTTCCTCAAGGGCGCGGCGCAAAACGTGGTCAATCCCTAGCCGGACGACGCGGCTCTTCCCGGCAAGGAGAGAACGCTGGCGACCCGCCAGAAAGCGAAAAGCCCCGCCGTGCGGGGCTTTTCCATAAAAACATCACGTTTCTATCTTGGGTCAATCCTAGAACGGAATGTCGTCGTCCATGTCCTCGAAGCTCGGCGCCTTCTTGGCCGGCGCCGCGCGGCCGCCGCCCGAGGAAGGGCCCGAGGGAGGAGCGGACGACGGCATGCTGCCGCCGTATTCGGCTTCGCCGCCGGACGAGGACGCGCTCTGGCGGCCGCCGAGCATCTGCATTTCGTTGGCCTCGATTTCCGTGGTGTAGCGCTCCTGGCCTTCCTTGTCCTGCCACTTGCGCGTGCGGATGCGGCCCTCGACATAGACCGACGAGCCCTTCTTCAGGTACTGCCCGACGATCTCGGCCAGTTTCCGGTAGAAGACGACGCGATGCCATTCGGTCATCTCGCGCTTCTCGCCGGTCGCCTTGTCCTTCCACGATTCCGTGGTGGCCAGCCGGATGTTCGCCACGGCGTCGCCGTTGGGCATGTAACGGGTTTCCGGATCGGCGCCGAGATTGCCGACGAGAATCACTTTGTTCACCGAAGCCATGCTGCCTCCCAGGTGAATGGATGTCTGAAGCGGGATTATAAAAGAGTTTGCCCGGACTGCCGCGGGTTGCGCAGCAGCGGAAATTGCATGGAGGCGCCGAGCGCCAGCCAGGCCAGCAGCAGGACGATGCACGCCGACCAGACGGCGGTCTCGCCGCCCGTCCGGGCCAGCCAGCCGCCGGCGAAGCCGCCCAGGAACAGGCCGAGCGACTGGGTGGTGTTGTAGATGCCGAGCGCGGCGCCCTTGGC
This sequence comes from Propionivibrio sp., assembly GCF_047602565.1. Taxonomy (GTDB): domain Bacteria; phylum Pseudomonadota; class Gammaproteobacteria; order Burkholderiales; family Rhodocyclaceae; genus Propionivibrio. The sequence goes on along the minus strand of NZ_JASGGX010000001.1, from coordinate 3,745,658 downwards.
GTAGGGCGGAGCGAGACGCGAGATCAGCGAGGGCTGCACCGCTTCCAGGACGTTGAAGGCGACGAAGAACAGCAGCAGCCAGAGGCACAGCGCCGGCAGGCTCTGGCCCAGCCAGCCGAATCCCGCCTGGACGGCGATCAGCAGAGCGATGCTGGCGTTGAACACCTGGCGCATGCGGCCGCGCTTCTCCGCGGCGATGATCGCCGGCACCATGACCACGAACGAGAGGAGGACGGCCGGCAGATACACTTTCCAGTGCTGGCCGACCGGCAGGCCGCCGCGCCCGGTCAGCGCCGACGGCAGCAGGACCCACATCGCCGTCTGCATGAAATGCAGCGCGAACACGCCGAAATTGAGCCGCCGCAGCGGCCCGGAACGCAGTACCTCGGCGAACCCCGACCAGCCCGGCTGGCGCGGCACCGGCGGCGCCGCGGGCACCAGCTTCCAGACGACCGGCACGGCCAGCAGCGCCAGCGCGCCGGTCAACGCGAAGATGCCGCCCATGCCGATCGCCGCGTACAGCAGCGGCGCGGCGACCATCGACACGGCGAAGGCCAGGCCGATCGACGAACCGATCATGGCCATCACCTTGGTCAGATGCTGCTCGCGCGTGAGATCGGCGGCCAGCGCCGTCACCGCCGCCGAGATGGCCCCGGCGCCCTGCAGCGCGCGCCCCAAGATGACGCCGGGAATGTCGGCCGACAGCGCCGCGACGAAGCTGCCGGCGGCGAACACCGCCAGGCCGAAGAAGATCACCGGCTTGCGCCCGAAGCGGTCGGAGGCCACGCCGTAGGCGATCTGCAGCAGCGCCTGCGTCAGGCCGTAGGCGCCGAGCGCCATGCCGACGAGCGCCACGTCGCCGCCCGAGGGCAGGCCGCGCGCGTGCACGGCGAAGACCGGCAGGATCAGGAACAGCCCGAGCATGCGCAAGGCGAAGACGAAGGCCAGGGCGGCGCCGGAACGGCGCTCCCCGGAGCTCATCGACTCATGGGTGGGAGCAAGCATCGGACGGATTTTCCTGAACGCCACGGCAAAAAAAGGACAATGGAACAACGGACTGGTTCAGGCGGTCGTATCGGCGAAATTTCTTGCGTATATTATCAGGTTTGCCTTCCCCTCCCGGCACCGCCTCCCCATGGAAGAATTCAAGGAAATCCGCATCCGCGGCGCACGCACGCACAATCTCAAGGACATCAATCTCGACCTGCCGCGCAACCGGATGATCGTCATCACCGGGCTGTCCGGCTCGGGCAAATCCTCGCTGGCCTTCGACACGCTCTACGCCGAGGGCCAGCGCCGCTACGTCGAGTCGCTCTCGGCCTACGCCCGCCAGTTCCTGCAGATGATGGACAAGCCCGACGTGGACCTCATCGAGGGCCTGTCGCCGGCCATCTCCATCGAGCAGAAGGCGACCAGCCACAACCCGCGTTCGACGGTCGGCACGGTTACCGAGATCCACGACTATCTGCGCCTGCTGTTCGCCCGCGCCGGCACGCCGTACTGCCCGGAGCACGACCTGCCGCTGGAAGCGCAGACCGTCTCGCAGATGGTCGACCACGTGCTGGCGCTGCCGGCGGACACCAAGCTGATGATCCTCGCGCCGGTCGTCGCCAACCGCAAGGGCGAGCAGCTCGACCTGTTCGCCGAACTGCGCGCGCAGGGCTTCGCCCGCCTGCGCATCGACGGCAAGATCCACGAGATCGACGCGCTGCCCAAGCTGGCCAAGACGCAGAAGCACACCATCGACGTGGTGGTCGACCGGCTCAAGGTGCGCGACGACATCCGCCAGCGCCTCGCCGAATCGTTCGAGACCGCGCTGCGCCACGCCGACGGCCGCGCCATCGCGCTGGAGATGGATTCCGGCAAGGAGCACCTGTTCTCGGCCCGCTTCGCCTGCCCGGTGTGCTCGTACTCGCTGCAGGAACTCGAACCGCGCCTGTTCTCGTTCAACAACCCGATGGGTGCCTGCCCGAAGTGCGACGGCCTCGGCGTGATCCAGTTCTTCGACCCCAAGCGCATCGTCACGCAGCCCGAACTCTCGCTCGCCGCCGGCGCCATCCGCGGCTGGGACCGGCGCAACCAGTTCTACTTCCAGCTGCTGGCCTCGCTGGCCGAGCACTACGGCTTCGACGTCGACACGCCGTTCGCGCGGCTGCCGGAGAACATCCGCCAGATACTGCTCTACGGCTCGGGCCGCGAAGTGATCCGCTTCCGCTATCTCAATGAAAAGGGCACGCGCTTCGACCGCAGCCACACTTTCGAAGGAATCGTCACCAACTTCGAACGCCGCTACAAGGAAACCGACTCGGTGGCGGTGCGCGAGGAACTGTCCAAGCTGATCAGCAGCCGCACCTGTCCGGAGTGCGACGGCGCCCGCCTGCGCCGCGAAGCGCGCCACGTACACGTCGGCAGCGGCACGCAGGCGCTGACCCTGCACCAGATCAGCCGCCTGCCGCTCGGCCAGACGCGCGACTACTTCCGCGACCTGAAGCTCGCCGGCAACAAGGCGCAGATCGCCGAGAAGGTGCTCAAGGAAATCGTCAGCCGCCTGCAATTCCTGATCAACGTCGGCCTCGACTACCTGTCGCTCGACCGCTCGGCGGAAACGCTCTCGGGCGGCGAAGCGCAGCGCATCCGGCTGGCCTCACAGATCGGCTCGGGACTCACCGGCGTGATGTACGTGCTCGACGAACCGTCGATCGGCCTGCACCAGCGCGACAACCACCGCCTGCTGGAGACGCTGCACCACCTGCGCGACATCGGCAACACGGTGATCGTCGTCGAGCACGACGAGGACGCCATCCGCAGCGCCGACTACGTCGTCGACATCGGCCCCGGCGCCGGCATCCACGGCGGCGCCGTCGTCGCCGAAGGCACGCCCGCGCGGATCATGGCCAATCCCGCCTCGATGACCGGCGACTACCTCGCCGGCCGGCGCCGCATCGAGGCGCCGGGCACGCCCCGCCGCGCCGATCCGGAGCGCATGCTGAAGATCGTCGGCGCGCGCGGCAACAACCTGAAGGACGTCACCCTCGAACTGCCGGTCGGCCTGTTCATCTGCATCACCGGCGTCTCCGGCTCGGGCAAATCGACGCTGATCAACGACACGCTCTACGCCGCCGCCGCCAAGCACCTCTACGGCTCGATCGCCGAGCCGGCCGAGCACGACGCGATCGTCGGCCTCGACCACTTCGACAAGGTGATCAACGTCGACCAGGCGCCGATCGGCCGCACGCCGCGCTCCAACCCGGCCACCTACACCGGCCTGCTCACCCCGATCCGCGAACTGTTCGCCGGCGTGCCCGAATCGCGCGCGCGCGGCTACAGTCCCGGCCGCTTCTCCTTCAACGTCAAGGGCGGACGCTGCGAAGCCTGCCAGGGCGACGGCGTGATCAAGGTCGAAATGCACTTCCTGCCCGACATCTACGTGCACTGCGACGTCTGCCACGGCAAGCGCTACAACCGCGAGACGCTGGAAATCCAGTACAAGGGCAAGAACATCCACGACATCCTGCAGATGACCGTCGAGCAGGCGCGCGAGTTCTTCGACGCCGTTCCGGTCGTCGCGCGCAAGCTGCAGACGCTGGTCAACGTCGGCCTGTCCTACATCACCCTCGGCCAGTCGGCCACCACCCTCTCCGGCGGCGAGGCGCAGCGCGTCAAGCTCGCGCTCGAACTGTCCAAGCGCGACACCGGCCGCACCCTGTACATCCTCGACGAACCGACCACCGGCCTGCACTTCCAGGATATCGAGATGCTGCTCGGCGTGCTGCACCGGCTGGCCGACCACGGCAACACCGTGGTGGTCATCGAGCACAACCTCGACGTCATCAAGACCGCCGACTGGATCGTCGATCTCGGACCGGAAGGCGGCGACGGCGGCGGGCGGATACTGGCGGCGGGTATGCCAAAAGCCATCGCCGGCAACAAGGCCAGCCACACCGGACGCTTCCTGAAACCCTTGCTGGCCAAGAGAAAGTGAGGCGCGGCCGGGCGGAAATGCGCTTCGCAAGAAAAAAACAACACTTTTTTGCCGTTCCCCGGCATTTTCCTGGCGCACCCCCCTTCCCTTCAAGCCCATGAAGTGCAAGAATCGCTGCGGAGTTTCCACCACGACTCTCAACAATCAACAACAGGAGATACTATGAACAAGTCTGAATTGATCGACGCAATCGCAGCAAAAGCCGAACTGTCCAAAGTCGCCTCCGGTAAGGCGCTCGATGCCGTGATCGAGACCATCGTTCAGGCTGTGGCCAAGGGCGACGGCGTGAGCCTCGTCGGTTTCGGCTCCTTCAAGTCCGCCGCGCGCGCCGCCCGCGAAGGCAAGAATCCGAAGACGGGCGAAAAGATCAAGATCCCGGCGACCACCGTTCCCAAGTTCGCCGCCGGCGCCACCTTCAAGGCCACCGTCGCCGCCGCCAAGACCAAGAAGAAAAAGTAATATCTCCTGAATCCGAAAAAGGCTTGCTGCGCGCAAGCCTTTTTCATTGATTTTTTTCGTCGTTCTTTTGCCGCCGGCAAGATTGACTCACCGATGCGGCCCGCGTAGAATGCGCGGCTTCGATGGGGGCGTAGCTCAGTTGGGAGAGCGGTTGGTTCGCAATCAACAGGTCGGCGGTTCGATCCCGCCCGTCTCCACCAGACATATCCAGCAGGCCAGTCGACCCGACTGGCTTTTTGCTTTCTGCGCTGCACGCAGGCCCGGACCGCGGCCGCTCACGCCGCCCGTAGCTCAATCGGATAGAGCACTTGGCTTCGAACCAAGGGGTAGGGAGTTCGAATCTCTCCGGGCGGGCCATCGCAAACCGGGAAAGCGCCGCAGCCGCATGACCGAACGGGGCTGAACATGCAGATCGAGATCGCCAACGGCATCCTGACGACCCGGCACCCCGCATCGCCCGACGGCGAACCGGTGTTCATCCGCGACGGCGTCATTCACCAGCCTGCCGACAGCGTGGGCCCGGGCGAAACGGCGCCGCCGGCGGGCGACCTGATCGCCGACGAATACGCCCGCGCCGCCGACGCGGGACGCCGCTTCTCCCGGCTGGAATACAACGTGATCGCCCGTTTCGCCGGCCTGCCGTCGATGAATCCCTGCTCCGGCGAGTAGCGCCGCTCAATCCCTGATACGGCTGAAGACCTGGGCGGCTTCCTGGATCTGCGCGGCCGTCAACCCGGCTTCCCCGGCGGCGCCCTGCCGGCCGCCGAAATTCGCTTCCCACTCGGCGTCCGACAACACGACTTCCTCGATTTCCGGCTTGCGCGCCTCGACGCGCCGCCGCTGCTCGATCCTGCCCGGTGGGCCGACGTCTTCCTGCCGCCGGTCCTTGCCCGATCTGCGCTCGCGCGACACTGCCATGACGTCCCCTTTTGTTTTCGATGCGCCCGAGGAAAACTGGGGCTCAGTATAGCCATGCCGCAGGTTCCCGGCGCCACTATATTGTGCAATGGTGGGCGATGTTCTAATGTAAGACCGTGAAACGTATCGTCAAACAAGGGCTTGGCTATGCACCTGCAGTCAACACCGCATGACCGCCGTCGCTTTCCGGACCGCAGAGTCATGGACGAAGGCCCGCCGCCCGGGCAGGCGGAGCGGAGAATCCATGCGGAACGCCGCGGATTCGAGGTGGAGGAGCTCGATTTCGACGAACGGATCGCGCTGGGCCGCGCGCACAGGCGGGCGAATCTGCCGGGATAGCCGGCGCGGTGCCGCGTATCACGCCCTTTCCGGCGTTTCCATCGGCAAGATCTAGCCGTTGCGCGCCGCGCGGAAACAGAGCGCCGCCACGCCGGCGGACGACAGGGCGATCACCACGGCCAGCCTGCGCCCTTCCGCCAGGCTCCTGAGCCAGCGGTTGAGGTCGTCCGCGAACACCGCCATCTTGCCGCCGAAACGTTCGAGGTTGTGGCGGTACTGCTTCGAATCGCGCGTGGTCACCGGATACGCCCGGCCATCGGCGACGACGTAGCCGATGACGTCGCTGGTGCCGTCCTCCGCCGCCAGGAAGATCCAGGCCGCCACGGCGAAACCGGCGACGAGCGCCAGCCAGGCCGCGGAACGCAGCCAGCTCTGGCGTTGGCGTCTGTTTTCCGGAGAGGACATGGGCCGCGCTTCAGCGATGAATCACCACCAGCAGGGCTTTCGCCTCCACTTTGCCGGAATTGCGGATGGCGTGGTTGCAGTCGACCGCGTAACGCGCCGTGGCGCCGGCCCTGATCCGCTTCTTCTCGCCGCCGGCTTCGAGTTCCACCGCGCCCTGCAGCACGGTCAGGTGCTCGGTCGCGCCGGGGTCGTGCGGGGTCGAGGCCAGCACGCCGTCGGGCGCCAGCGTGAGCTCGTACCATTCGAACTTGCCGGCGAGCTCCATCGGGCCGAGGATGCGCAGCACGTAGCCCGCATGGTCGCTGGACAAGGTCGGCAGTTCGTGCGCTTCGAGCAGCCGGATCGACTCGGCCGGGCGCGTCTCCGGCGTCAGCAGCTCGCCGATGCTGACGCCGAGCGCGTTGGCCAGCCGCCAGGCCACGGCGATGGTCGGATTGGCCTTCTCGCGTTCGATCTGCGAGAGCATCGACTTCGACACGCCCGCGGCGCGCGACAGGTCTTCCAGCGTCAGATTCCGCTCCAGCCGCATTTTCTGCAGCGTCGCGCCGACTTCCGGGGGAGTTTGCGGAGGACCTGAAGTTTTCATTTGGCAAGGCTTGCAAAGTTCAATGATGCCCACTAGTATCCGATATATTGAATTATTTTTCTTTATATTGAATTTTTAAAAACCCACTGAACCGCCATGTTAACAAACATCGGCGGCCACAGCCAGACGACGGGATACGCCATGACGCAAGACACCTTTTACGCCGGCCTGCGGCAAAACCTCGACGAACTGAGCGCGCAGGGCCTGTACAAGCAGGAGCGCGTGCTGGCCTCGCGCCAGGGCAGCACGGTCACCTGCGACGACGGGCGACAGCTGATCAACATGTGCGCCAACAACTACCTCGGCCTGTCCGGCGACGAATCGCTGGTCGAGGCGGCGCGGGAGGCCGTCGCGCAGTACGGCTACGGCCTGTCGTCGGTGCGCTTCATCTGTGGCACGCAGACGGTGCACAAGCAGCTGGAAAAGGCGCTCGCCGAGTTCCTCGGCATGGAGGACGCCATCCTCTACGCGGCGGCCTTCGACGCCAACGGCGGCGTGTTCGAGCCGCTGCTCGACGAGCGCGACGCGATCATCTCGGACGCGCTGAACCACGCCTCGATCATCGACGGCATCCGCCTGTGCAAGGCCGAGCGCTACCGCTACGCGCACAACGACATGGCCGACCTCGAAGCGCAGCTGCAGGACGCCGCCGGCCAGCGGCACAAGCTGATCGTCACCGACGGCGTGTTCTCGATGGACGGCACGATCGCCCAATTGGACAAGATCTGCGATCTGGCCGACCGTTACGGCGCGCTGGTGATGGTCGACGACTCGCACGCCACCGGCTTCATGGGCGCGACCGGGCGCGGCACGCACGAGCACCACGGCGTGATGGGCCGCGTCAACATCATCACCGGCACGCTGGGCAAGGCGCTCGGCGGCGCGATGGGCGGCTTCACCGCGGCGCGCCGGGAAGTCGTCGACATGCTGCGCCAGAAGTCGCGCCCCTATCTCTTTTCCAACAGCCTGGCGCCGGCCATCGCCGGCACCTCGCTGGAGGTGCTGCGGCGCCTTTCGTCCTCCACCGAACTGCGCGACCGGCTGCACGCCAACACCGCCCATTTCCGGCGCAGCATCGAGGAACTCGGCTTCACCATCAAGCCGGGCACGCATCCGGTGGTGCCGGTGATGCTGTTCGACGCACCGCTGGCGCAGGCCTTCGCCCGCCGGCTCTATGAACTCGGCGTGCTGGTCACCGGCTTCTTCTACCCGGTGGTGCCGATGGGGCAGGCCCGCGTGCGCGTGCAGATTTCCGCCGCGCACACCCGTGAACAGCTCGACGCGGCGCTGGCCGCCTTCGCCCAGGCCGGGCGCGAGCTCGGCCTGCTGAACAAATAAAAAGGAAAACGAACATGGAACGGATACTCGTCATCGGCGCCAACGGCCAGATCGGCAGCGAACTCACCGAGGCGCTGGCGGACATCCACGGCGCGGAAAACGTCATCGCCGCCGACATCGGCCCGCGCAGCCTGGCCGGCGCGGAACGCTACGAAACGCTGGACGTGCTGGACAACGCCCGCCTCCGGCAATGCATCGACGGCCACGGCATCACCCAGGTCTTCCACCTCGCCGCGCTGCTTTCGGTCACCGGCGAGCAGGCGCCGCTGCGCGCCTGGATGCTGAACATGAACGGCCTGCTGAACATCCTCGAAATCGCTCGCGAGCGCACCGCGGCCGGACAGCCGCTGCGCGTGTTCTGGCCCTCCTCGATCGCCGCCTTCGGGCCGCACACGCCGGCGGTTGACACGCCGCAGTTGACGGTGATGGACCCGACCACCATCTACGGCATCAGCAAGCTGGCCGGCGAACGCCTGTGCGAGTATTACTTCGCCAAATACGGCGTCGACGTGCGCAGCGTCCGCTACCCGGGCATCATCAGCTACAAGTCGCCGCCCGGCGGCGGTACCACCGACTACGCCATCGCCATCTTCCACGCCGCCTGCCGCGGCGAGATCTACCACTGCTACCTGGGGCCGGAGAGCACCCTGCCGATGATCTACATGCCCGACGCCATCCGCGCCACGATCGAGCTGATGCAGGCGCCGGCCGCGCAGATCCGCGTGCGCTCGTCCTACAATGTCGCCGGCGTCAGCTTCAACCCCCGGCAGCTGGCTGACGCGATCCGGCGGCGCAAGCCCGACTTCCGCGTCGACTACCGCCCGGACCAGCGCCAGTCCATCGCCGACAGCTGGCCGCGCAGCCTCGACGACACGTACGCGCGCGCCGACTGGGGCTGGACGCCGGCCATCGGATTGCAGCCGATGGCCGACGACATGCTGCTGCACATCGGCAAGACGGTCAGGCAATGCACGCAGGCCGCCTGAGTGCCGCGCACCTGCGCCGCGTTCACCAGCGACATCGTTTTCGAGGCGGCCTGAAACGTTCCCCGCCGGCGCCGGCGGGTGACGAAAGCCAGAAAAATCACATTCAGAAACAGCTGATTTCTTTTTCCGTTCCAATTTGTTGACGGCCGGGATGGCCGACTGTAGCATCCCCGCGATCGGCCCTGGCCGTCACAATTAAGGAGAATTCCGTGAAAAAAATCGCTTCGATGCTGACGCTGGCCGCGGTCGCGGTCGCCAGCCTGTCCCTCATATCCTGCTCGAAGGAGGAGCCGAAGGCCGAAGTCATCAAGATCGGCGTCTTCGAACCGCTGACCGGCGCCAACGGCGCGGGCGGTGCCGACGAGTACGACGGCATCAAGCTGGCCAACAAACTTTTCCCGGAAGTGCTCGGCAAGAAGGTCCAACTGGTCGCCGTCGACAACAAGTCCGACAAGGTCGAAGCCGCCAACGCGGCGACGGTCCTCACGCAGAAGGAAAAGGTCAACGCCGTGATCGGCTCCTGGGGCAGCTCGCTATCGATGGCCGGCGGCCCGATCTTCGCCGAAGCCAAGATTCCCGCCGTCGCCGTGTCCGCCACCAACCCGGCCGTGACCAAGGGCAACGACTACTACTTCCGCGTCTGCTTCCTCGATCCGTTCCAGGGCGTGGTCGGCGCGACCTACGCATTCGAGACCCTGAAGGCCAAGAAAGTGGCCATCATCCGCGAAGTGTCCAACGACTACTCGGTCGGCCTGGCCAAGTTCTTCGTCGATGAGTTCGTCAAGCTGACCGGCGACCCGAACTCGATCGTCGCCACCTCCGACTACAACACCGGCGACCAGGACTTCACCGCGCAGCTGACCAACATCAAGAAGTTCGAGCCGGACGCCATCTTCGCTCCCGGCAACTACACCGAATCCGCGCTGATCATCAAGCAGGCCCGCGCGCTCGGCATCAACGCCCAGTTCATCGGCGGCGACACGTGGGACATGGCGGCCTTCCTCGAAGTCGGCGGCCCGGCGGTCGAAGGCGCGGTGGTGTCCACCTTCTTCGCCAACGACGTGCCGATCAACAAGACCTCCGAAGCCTTCCTGAAGTCCTTCCGCGACGAATACAAGAAGGAACCGTCGGCCGTCGCCGCGCTCGGCTATGACGCCTATCTCGTCATCCTCGACGCGATCAAGCGCGCGAACTCCGCCGAGCCGCAGAAGATCCGCGACGCCCTGACCCAGACCAAGGACTTCGAAGGCTCCGCCGGCTCCATCACCATCAACGCCGAACGCAACGCCGACAAGGCGGCCGTGTTCAAGACGGTGAAGGACGGCAAGTTCGTGTTCCTGACCACCGTCAAACCGCAACAATAACAGGCTGAACCCAGGCGGGGCGATCGCCCCGCGCCGTACAACCCACCGGCAGTGACCGAGAATCCGGATGTGCCGTAGCCTTCGCTACCCCACATTCGGATTTTCGTATGACCGGACGGCCCCGTTCTCCGGGCCTCCTCCGGCCCGCCCCGGTTCCGTCGGCGCAGTACCAGAAGGAACCTCATGGATCTTCAAACCTTTCTTCAGCAGTTCGTCAACGCGCTGTCGCTGGGCAGCCTGTATGCGTTGATCGCCATCGGCTACACGATGGTGTACGGCATCCTGCGCCTGATCAACTTCGCGCACGGCGACGTGTTCATGATCGGCGGCTACCTGGCTTTCTACGGCGCCAGCACGTTTTTCATGCCCTGGTGGCTGGCGGTCTGTCTGGCCATCGTGCTCACCACCGTCTTCGGCGTGGGGCTGGAGCGCGCCGCCTACCGCCCGCTGCGCGACTCGCCGCGCATCTCGATCATGATCAGCGCTATCGGCGCCTCGTTCCTCATCGAGAACCTGGCCATCGTGCTCTTCGATGCGCGCCCGAAGGCGTTCCCGGTCCCCGCCCTGTTCGCCGCCAACCACGTCATCGGCGGCGTGCACGTCGCCGCCGTCAGCCTGATCATCCCGGTGGTGACCGCCGCTCTGCTGGCGATCCTGCTGTGGATCGTGCACCGCACCAAGACGGGCATGGCCATGCGCGCCGTGTCCACCGACATCGAGGCGGCGCGCCTGATGGCCATCGACGTTGACCGCATCGTTTCCGTCACCTTCGCCATCGGCAGCGCGCTGGCGGCGATCGGCGGCATCATGTGGGCGTTGAAATACCCGCGCCTGGAACCGCTGATGGGCATCATGCCGGGCCTCAAATGCTTCATCGCCGCGGTCGTCGGCGGCATCGGCAGCATTGCCGGCGCGGTGCTCGGCGGCCTGCTGCTCGGGGTGATCGAGCTGATGACCATCGCCTTCCTGCCCGAACTCACCGGCTACAAGGACGCCTTCGCCTTCATCCTGTTGATCGTGGTCCTGCTGGTCAAGCCAACCGGTCTGCTGGGCAAGAACCAGGGGGAAAAAGTCTGATGGATACGCTGCGCAAGAAACCCATGAGCCGGGACACGGTGCTGACCCTCGTCGCCGCGCTGGCCGGCATCGCCCTGCTGTTCGTCTTCGAGGCGAACTTCGACCGCTTCACCATGCAGATCTTCAAGCTCTGCGCGATCAACATCATCCTGGCGCTGTCGCTCAACCTGATCAACGGCTTCACCGGGCTGTTCAGCCTGGGGCACGCCGGCTTCATGGCGGTCGGCGCCTACACCTGCTCGCTGCTGGCGATGACCGCCGACCAGAAGACGACCAACTTCGTCCTGCAGCCGATCGCGCCCTGGCTGCTCGACCTGCACCTGCCCTTCCTGCCCGCGCTGCTGGTCAGCGGCCTGGTCGCCGGCTTCATCGGCTGGTTCCTCGGCGTCGTCGCGCTGCGCCTGCGCGACGACTACCTGGCCATCGCCACGCTGGGCTTCTCGGAGATCATCCGCGTCGTGCTGACCAACGCGCAATCGATCACCAACGGTTCGCTCGGCCTGAAGGGCCTGCCGCGCTACACCACCATGTGGTGGGCCTGGGGCGCGGCGATCGCCACCACCCTGTTCCTGGTGCTGCTGATCAAGTCGAGCTACGGCCGGGCGTTCAAGTCGATCCGCGACAACGAGATCGCCTCCGAGGCGATGGGCGTCAACGTCTTCGGCATGAAGGTGCTGTCCTTCACCATCTCCAGCTTCCTCGCGGGCATCGCCGGCGGCCTGCTGGCGCACCACCTGACGACCATCGACCCCAAGCAGTTCATCTTCCTGAAGACCTTCGACATCCTGCTGATCGTGGTGCTCGGCGGCGTCGGCTCGATCACCGGCTCGGTCATCGCGGCCGTCGTGGTGACCATCGCCATGGAGGCGCTGCGCTTCCTCGACGGCCCGCTCAACTTCGGCTTCATGGTCACCAACGGCATCCCCGGCCTGCGCATGGTGTTCTTCTCGGCGCTGCTGATGATCGTGGTCATCTTCCGCCAGCAGGGGCTGATGGGCACCTCGGAATTCAGCTGGGACGCCCTGTCCCGCATCGGCCTGCTGCCCAAGCGCGGCGCCAAGGCCGGGAAAGGAATCGAATGATGGGCGCCCTGCTGCAAACCCGCGACGTCATCAAGCAGTTCGGCGGCCTGTCCGCGGTCACCGCGCTCAACATGACCGTCGAGGCCGGCGAGATCATCGGCCTGATCGGCCCGAACGGCGCCGGCAAGACCACCTCGTTCAACCTGATCACCGGGGTGTACAAGCCGACCAGCGGCCAGGTTTTCTTCGACGGCCGCGACATCACCGGCATGAAGCCGCACGCCATCACCCGCCTCGGGGTGGCGCGGACCTTCCAGAACATCCGCCTGTTCAAGGACATGAGCGTGCTCGAGAACGTGCTCGTGGCGCAGCACATGCGCATGGGCACCAACGTGTTCGAAGCCACGCTGCGCCTGCCCTCGTACATGAAAAAGGAGCGGCACATCCACGAACGCGCCCGCGCGCTGCTCGACGAAGTCGGCCTGATCCGCCACGAACGGGCCAAGGCCACCAGCCTGCCCTACGGCCAGCAGCGCCGGCTGGAGATCGCCCGTGCGCTGGCGACGGAACCGAAGCTGCTGTTCCTCGACGAGCCGGCCGCCGGCATGAACCCGCAGGAATCGGTCGAGCTGATGGAATTCATCCGCAAGATCCGCGACCAGTTCCAGCTCACCATCGTGCTCATCGAACACCACATGCAGGTGGTCATGGGCGTGTGCAAGCGCATGTACGTCCTCGACTACGGCGTCACCATCGCGCACGGCACGCCCGAGGAAATCCAGAACGATCCCAAGGTCATCGAGGCCTATCTGGGAGTGGAGTAAGCATGCTGTCGATCAAGAACCTCTCGGTCCACTACGGTGGCATCCACGCCCTGCGCGGCATCAGCCTCGACGTCCCGGCCGGCAAGATCGTCACCCTGATCGGCGCCAACGGCGCTGGCAAGAGCACCACGCTCAACTCGATCATGGGCCTGGTCCGGGCCGGCCGCGGCTCGGTCAGCTGGAACGGCAGGGAAATCCTCGGCACGCCGACCAAGGCCATCGTCGAATCGGGCATCGTGCTGGTGCCGGAAGGCCGGCGCGTCTTCCCCAACCTGACCGTCGACGAGAACCTCAGCCTCGGCGCCTACGCGCGCTCGAACAAGGACGAGGTGGAAGCCGACCGCGAGCGCGTCTTCAAGCTCTTTCCGCGCCTGAAGGAACGCCACAAGCAGAAGGCCGGCACCTTCTCGGGCGGTGAGCAGCAGATGCTGGCCGTCGGCCGCGCGCTGATGTCCAAGCCGACGGTGATGATGATGGACGAACCGTCGCTCGGCCTGGCGCCGCTGTTCGTCGGCATGATCTTCGACATCATCCGGCAGATCAACGCCGCCGGCGTCACCGTGCTGCTCGTCGAGCAGAACGCCAAGGCCGCGCTCGAAGTGGCCGACACCGGCTACGTCATGGAAACCGGCGCCATCACCTTCTCCGGCAACGGCAAGGACCTGCTGGTCGACGACCGCGTGCGCAAGGCCTACCTCGGCGAAGTCTGAGTGGCCGTACTTGCCGGAAAGTCGCGAGCGGATCGGTAAAATCGTCCGCGACCCTGTCGGAAAAGCTGACACACACCGCACATCCTTTCGAGGAACGGCTGACAGCCTCTTGTTTCCAAAGGATTTCATAAAATCCGGCGCCATTCTTGCTACATTTTCGAACAAAGCGTTGCAATTGCTTGTCGTACCACTCGCGCAATGGCGCGTTTTGGCATGCATGCCTCTCGGTCTTTGATGAAAGGAACGAACATGTCAGCCACCATCAAGGTCTTCTATGTCGGAGACAGGTGTTTCAGGCACGTCATGAGCAGCTATCACGATCAGGTCGAACTGCGCGACGAGGATGACGAGACGTTGCTGACCTACAGCGACAACGCCCGCGTGTTCGATCGCCACGGCCGGCTCGGCAGTCTGGAGATGGAGCATGTCGAGGAAGGGCTGCGCTGGGTGTATTACGATCTGCAGGTGGCGGCCCGCATCGTTCTCGGCCCTGATCTTCCTTCGGCGGCCGTCGAAGTGTCGAAACGCTACCTCGACGGTCGGCTGAGCGCCCCGCTGGACGAACCGCCGCCGTTGCCCGCCTAGCGCCGGCGGCGCATCCCGGCACCGGGGCGGAACGAACGCCCGGCCGCGTGCCGGCCGTTTGCCGGCAAAGGCTCCCGCCGTTGCTACAATCAACCGTACACCGCAACCATCCGTGGAGACCAGATCATGAAGAGATTCACCATCGCACTCACCGTCATCGCCTTCGCCGCCGGCAGCCTGGCCGGCTGCGCCAACATGGGCGAGACCGAACGCACGACCGGCACCGGCGCGGCGATCGGTGCCGTCGCGGGCGGGCTGCTCGGCGCGGCCACGGCGGGCGGGCACACCGGCCGCAGCGCGGCCACCGGGGCGGCGATCGGCGCGGCGATCGGCGCGGGTGGCGGCTATCTCTGGTCACGGCACATGCAGGAACAGAAGGCGACCATGGAACAGGCCACCCAGGGCACCGGCGTGAACGTCACCCAGACGGCGGACAACCGGCTCAAGCTGGAGATTCCGAGCGACGTCTCGTTCGACACCGGGCGCTACGACATCAAGCCGCAGCTGCGGCCCGTACTCGACCGCTTCGCCACCACGCTGAACCAGAATCCGGTCACCCACGTGACCATCGTCGGCCACACCGACAACACCGGCACCGACGCGATCAACCAGCCGCTGTCGGTCAATCGCGCCGCCGCCACGCGCGACTACCTCGTCGCCCGCGGCGTGGCGACGAACCGCATCGCCATCGACGGGCGCAGCTCGCGCGAACCGGTGGCCGACAACGCCACGGCGGCCGGCCGGGCGATGAACCGGCGCGTCGAGATCTTCGTCGCCGAAGCCGCGCGCTGACCGGGAGAAAGGCAGAAACCGGATTACCACGGCGACACGGCGGGCACGGCGAAAGGCAAGATTTTGCTTTTCGCCGTGCCCGCCGTGTTCGTTGTGGTTAATACGTTCTTCCGCAAAACACGCAGGGCCATCGCCCGCACGCGCGTTCCCTCCGGCCGGTGAAGTGCTCCGCCGAACGCCGTATAATCCCGTCACTTTTCACCCGCGTTTGACAGCGCCCGTCGGCAAGGCCGGACGAAACGTTCCGGCCTTTTGTCGTTTCGGCCGGACGGGCCGGTCGGAGTCCACCGAGTCATGAGCTACACCGCCGAATCCATTTCCGTGCTCAAAGGGCTGGAGCCCGTGCGCCATCGCCCCGGCATGTACACGCGCACGGACCACCCGCTGCACATCGTCCAGGAAGCCATCGACAACGCCGCCGACGAGGCGCTCGGCGGCTACTGCAAGCGTATCACCGTCGTCCTGCACGCCGACGGCTCGGTCACCGTGCAGGACGATGGGCGCGGCATCCCGGTGGAAATCCACCCGGTCGAGGGCGTGCCGACGGTCGAGGTGGTGTTCACCCAGCTGCACGCCGGCGGCAAGTTCAACAAGAACGACGGCAGTTCCGCCTACCGCTTCTCGGGCGGCCTGCACGGCGTCGGCGTGTCGGTGACCAACGCCCTGTCCACCCGGCTGGAGGTCGAGGTGGTGCGCGACGGCGGCCGCCATCGCATCGTCTTCTCCGGCGGCGCCGTCGTCGAACCGCTGGCGCGTGTCGGCGATACCGGCAAACGCGCCAGCGGCACCAAGGTGCGCATCTGGCCGGACGCGCAGTTCTTCGATTCCCCGCAGCTGCCGCTGCCCGAGCTCGAACGCCTGCTGCGCAGCAAGGCCGTGCTGCTGCCCGGCCTCGAAATATCCCTGGCGGTCAACGGCGGGGAAACGAAGACCTGGCGCTTCGAGAGCGGCATGCAGCAATACCTCGCCGAGCAGGTCGAGGGCGAGCCCGCCGGGCCGATCTTCGCCGCCGAAAAGTACGCCGCCGCCGGCGACGAGAACTTCCCGGCCGGCGCCGGCGCCGCCTGGGCGCTATGCTGGAGCGGCGAAGGCAATCTCGCGCGCGAATCCTACGTCAACCTGATCCCGACGCCGGCCGGCGGCACGCACGAGACCGGGCTACGGCAGGCCGCCTTCGACGCGGTCAAGGGCTTCGCCGAGCACCACGCGCTGCTGCCCAAGGGCGTCAAGCTCGCCGCCGAGGACGTGTTCTCGCGCCTCTCCTTCGTCCTCGCCGCGCGCGTGCTCGACCCCTCGTTCCAGGGGCAGACCAAGGAGCGGCTGAACTCGCGCGACGCCGTCGCGCTGGTCGCCCGCATGCTGCGCGATCCGCTCGAACTGTGGCTCAACGAACATCCGGACGACGCCAGGAAGATCGCCGAACTGGCGATCAAGGCCGCGCAGG
Organism: Propionivibrio sp.; assembly: GCF_047602565.1. Lineage (GTDB taxonomy): Bacteria > Pseudomonadota > Gammaproteobacteria > Burkholderiales > Rhodocyclaceae > Propionivibrio. The sequence goes on along the minus strand of NZ_JASGGX010000001.1, from coordinate 3,728,827 downwards.
CCCGCTCGCGCGCCGGGCAGAAGGTCGAGAAGCGGAAGCAGTCCGGCGTCGCCATCCTGCCCGGCAAGCTCTCGGACTGCCAGAGCGAGGATCTGGCGCGCAACGAACTGTTCCTCGTCGAGGGCGACTCGGCCGGCGGCTCGGCCAAGTCCGGCCGCGACAAGGAGGTGCAAGCGATTCTTCCCTTGCGCGGCAAGGTGCTCAACACCTGGGAAGTCGAGCCCGGCAGCCTGTTCGCCAACCGCGAGGTGCACGACATCGCCGTGGCGCTCGGCATCGACCCGCACCTGCCCGACGCGCCCGACGCGGTGCTCGACAACCTGCGCTACGGCAAGGTGGTGATCATGACCGACGCCGACGTCAACGGCAGCCACATCCGCGTCCTGCTGTGCACGCTGTTCTACCGCCATTTCCCGAAGCTGATCGAGCACGGCCACCTGTATTTCGCACAGCCGCCGCTATACCGCCTCGACGTCCCGGCGCAGGGCAAGAAGCGTCCGCCGCGCAAGCTCTACGCGCTCGACGACGCCGAGCGCGAGGCCCTGCTCGACCGCGTGAAGCTGGACGGCATCAAGCCCGAAGCGGTGGACATCTCGCGTTTCAAGGGCCTCGGCGAGATGAACCCGGAGCAGCTCTGGGAAACCACCATGTCGCCTGACACCCGCCGTCTGGTGCGCGTGCGCCTGCCGCAGGACACCGAAGCCCGCCCGGTGATGAACATGCTGATGGCCCGCAACGAATCCGCCGGCCGGCGCGCGTGGATGGAAGCCAACGGGGCGCTGATCGGGGCGGAGCTCTAGCCGCCGGACGTTCGAGCGAATTGCATATGCCCAAAAAGGGCATTAACATGCCCAACATGGGTACAAAGTCCAATCCTTCACGTGCGCCGGCCCAGCCCATGGGGCTGGCCGACGCGCTGTTTTCCGGTACACAACAGCGGGTGCTGGGCTTGCTGTTCGGCCAGCCGGGGCGCAGTTTCTTCGCCACGGAAATCATCGGCCTGGCCGGTTCCGGCTCCGGCGCGGTGCAGCGCGAACTCAAGCGGCTCACCGCCTGCGGCCTGGTCACGAGCATGCGCCTCGGCAACCAGCGCCACTACCAGGCCAACCCGGCATCACCGCTGTTCGCCGCCTTGCACGACATCGTGATCAAGACCAGCGGCCTCGCCGAGCCGCTGCGCTCGGCGCTCTCGCCGCTCGCCGGCCGGCTGCTCGCCGCCTGCGTGTACGGTTCGGTGGCGACCGGTACGGACACGGCGGCCAGCGACATCGACGTGCTGCTGGTCGCCGAGGGGTTGACGCTGGAAGAGGCCTACGCGGCGCTCGCATCGGCCGAGCGGCGGCTGGCCCGCAAGATCAGCGTCACGCTCTACACGCCGGCCGAGTTTCAACGCCGCCAGGCCGACGGCAACGCCTTCCTGACCAAGGTCCTGGCCGGCCCCCTGATCCCGCTGCTGGGCGACGTCCATGCCCTTGCCTGAACTCGACAACCTGGTCCGCATCGGCAAGTTGAAGACGGAACCACCCGCGCCGAGCGAACTGGCCGGTCTGCTCCGTTCGGGCGGCGTGCGGCTGGCCGACGCGGAACGCGCGGCGCTGAGCGTGGAAAGCCGGTTCGACCTGGCGTACAACGCGGCGCACGCCTTTTCGCTGGCGGCCTTGCGCTGGCACGGCTACCGCTCGGAAAACCGCTATCTGGTTTTCCAGTCGCTGACGCATACCCTGAACCTGCCGGCCGCGCAGTGGCGGGTGCTCGACGACGCGCACCGCAAGCGCAACCTCGCCGAATACGAAGGCGACATCGACGTGGACGAGGCCTTGCTGGCCGCCCTGCTGCGCGTGACGAACGAAGTTTCGGGGCGCGTGCGCACCCTGCTCGCCACCCTGCCAGAAAGCTGATGGTCCACGCAGTCCGCCTAGCCCGCATCGGCGTTCGGTAGTAGACTGCCCGCTCTCGAACCAAAGGTCAGATGCGTCTGGCCTTTGCCGTTTCTGGATGAACGCTCATGCACGATACCCAAACACCCGATCTGTTCAACGACCGGACGCTCGCCCAGCCGCCGGCCCCGCCCGCGCCTCCCGCGCCGGTGCTCACCGCCGAGGACGACGGCGACAGCATCCTGCTGCACGAGACCGCCGCGCGCGACTACCTCGAATACGCCGTCGCCGTGGTCAAGGGCCGCGCGCTGCCGGACGTCAAGGACGGCCAGAAGCCGGTGCAGCGGCGCGTGCTCTTCGCCATGCACGAGCTCGGCCTCGCCGCCGGCGCCAAGCCGGTGAAGTCGGCGCGCGTGGTCGGCGACGTGATCGGCAAGTACCACCCGCACGGCGACACCTCGGCCTACGACGCGATGGTGCGCGTGGCGCAGCCGTTCTCGCTGCGCTACCCGCTGGTCGACGGCCAGGGCAATTTCGGCTCGCGCGACGGCGACAACGCGGCGGCCATGCGCTACACGGAAGCGCGCCTGACGCCGATCGCCGAACTGCTGCTTGGCGAGCTCGACGAAGGGACCGCCGACTTCCAGCCCAACTACGACGGCGCCTTCGACGAACCGGCGTTCCTGCCCGCCCGCCTGCCGTTCTCGCTGCTCAACGGCGCCTCCGGCATCGCCGTCGGCATGGCCACCGAGATCCCGCCGCACAACCTGCGCGAGATCGCCGACGCGGCGGTGTGCCTGATCCAGAATCCCCAGGCCGGCCTCACGGAGCTCATGCAGTACATCCCCGGCCCGGACTACCCCGGCGGCGGCCAGATCATCTCGCCCGCCGCCGAGATCGAGGCGGCCTACGCCAGCGGCCGCGGCAGCCTGCGCGTGCGCGCCCGCTACGAGTTCGAGGAACTGGCGCGCGGCGCCTGGCAGCTGGTGATCAAGGAACTGCCGCCCGGCGTCTCCAGCGCCAAGGTGCTGTCCGAAATCGGCGCGCTGATGAACCCGCAGCCCAAGCCGGGCAAGAAATCCGTCGAGCAGTCGGCGGCGCAGCTGAAAGCGCTGTTCGCCTCGCAGCTGGAGCGCGCGCGCGACGAGTCGGGCAAGGACGACGACATCCGCCTGGTCTTCGAGCCGGTCAGCTCGCGCCAGAACCGCGAGGAATTCGTCGCCCTGCTGCTCGCGCACACCAGCCTGGAGACCACGGCGCCGATCAACCTCGTCGCCGTCGGGCTCGACGGCCGGCCGTGCCAGAAGACGCTCGCCGAGCTGATCGGCGAATGGTGCCGCTTCCGCCTCACCACCGTGCGCCGGCGCAGCGAATTCCGCTTGAACAAGGCCAACGACCGCATCCACATCCTCGAAGGCCGGCACATCGTCTTCCTCAACATCGACGAGGTGATCCGCCTGATCCGCGAGTCCGACGAGCCGAAACCGGCGCTGATCGCGCGCTTCGACCTCTCCGACCGGCAGGCCGACGACATCCTGGAAATCCGCCTGCGCCAGCTGGCGCGGCTCGAAGGCATCAGGATCGAGCAGGAGCTCGAAAAGCTGCGCGCCGAGAAGGAAGAACTGGAAAAACTGCTGGCCAGCGACACGCTGCTGCGCCGGCTGGTGGTCAAGGAAATCAGGGCCGACGCCGCCAAACACGGCGACACGCGGCGCACGCTGATCGAAGCCTCGGCCATGGCCTCGCGCTCGGAAGTCGCCGCCGTCGCCGACGAACCGGTGACGCTGATCGTCTCCGAGAAGGGCTGGGCGCGCGTGCGCCAGGGCCACAACCTCGACCTCTCCGGCGTCGCCTACAAGGACGGCGACGGGCCGGGCGTCGCCTACGAATGCCGCTCGGTCGATTCGCTCGTCATCCTCTCCAATGAGGGCCGGGCGTTCACCGTGCCGATCGCCGCGCTGCCCGACGGGCGCGGCATGGGCGCGCCGCTGCCCTCGTTCGTCAACATGGGGAACAGCCGCATCGCGCATGTACTTACCGGCAAGCAGGAAGACGAATTCCTGATCGCCAAGACCTCCGGCACCGGCTTCATCTGTGCCTACGGCGATCTGCTCTCGCGCCAGCGGGCCGGCAAGGCCTTCCTGACCCTGGAGGACGGCGCCGCCATCCTGCCGCCCGCGCCCGTCGCGCGCGGCATGGATCACGTCGCGGCGCTCTCCGGCGACGGTCGCCTGCTGGTCTTCCCGCTCGACCAGATGAAGCGGCTCTCCGGCGGCAAGGGCGTGCAGATCATCGGCCTCAAGGGCAAGGAGACGCTGAAGTCGGTGATCGCCCTCCAGGGCCCGACCGTGCGCATTGCCGGCTCCTTCCGCAACCGGCCGAAGGAACTGCTTTCCGAAGACAAGCATCTCGGCCAGCGCGCGCGGCGCGGCGCGGCGGTCGGGCTGGTGAACAACCCGGTGATCGGCGGCCCGGAAACGGCGACGCCGGGACCGGCAGCGAACTGAACCCTCTGCATCCATCCGAGACGACCATGAGCCTGCGCATCATCATCACCGGCGGCACCTTCGACAAGCGCTACGACGCCATCCGCGGCCAGCTGACCTTCGCCGACACGCACCTGCCGGACATCCTCGCCCAGGTGCGCTGCAGCCTGCCGATCGAGCTGGAACTGAACCAGCTGATCGACAGCCTGGACATGCAGGACGAGAACCGCCAGCGGGTGCTCGACGCCTGCCGCCGCGCCGCCGAGCCGTTCATCGTCATCACCCACGGCACCGACACCATGGCCGAGACGGCCGGCGTGCTCGGGCGCGCCGCCGCGTCGGGCGACGCCGCACTGGCCGGCAAGCGCCTGGTGCTGACCGGCGCCATGGTGCCCTACTCGGTGTCCGGCAGCGACGCGCTGTTCAACCTCGGCAGCGCGATCGCGGCGGCGCAGCTCGTCCCGCCGGGCGTCTACATCGCCATGAACGGCCGCTGCTTCCCCTGGCACGCCGTGAGCAAGAACCGCGCGCGCGGCGTGTTCGAAGGCCAGCCGCTGCAGGCGCCGTAACCCTCCGCGCCGGCCCGCCGGCGCGTGCGTCCGCCGCCCGCTTTTCCAGCGCATTTCCGGCGGCAAAGCGCGTACAATCGGCAACCGCGCTGCGACGGGCGACAGAAAAGCGACGCGCCAATAGAAGGCCCGGGCGCGGCACGGCAGGCGGCAAGGCATCCGCAACGGAGCCATATCCAGACGCTATGACTCCACGCGCGAACCGTCGAGGCAAAGACGGAGCGCGAACGGTACCCGCCGCGCGCGGGCAGGCGGCCTTGGCGGGCGCCGACAAAAAAACCGGATCTCAAGGGAGCATCGCATGCTTGGAGGGGTAATGAAGAACCTGAAAATAGGCACCCGGCTGTTGACGGGCTTTCTGTTCATGGTCGTGCTGATCATCGGCATTTCCATCTTTTCCTATCTGGAGTTGCGGACGATCGAGGGGCAGGCGGACCAGATGGCGGCGGTGAACGCCAAGGCCTTCGCCCTGCTCGCCGGCGAAGGCAAGGACGTTCCCGCCGAACTGAAGAACCAGGCCGAAGCCAGCCACGGCAAGGCGCTGGCCGCCTACCGCTCGGCCGTCGCCAGCCTGGCCGCCGGCTGCACGCTGGCGGCGCTGGCGGCGATCGTGCTGGCCGTGCTGATCAGCCGCAGCATCATCGCCCCGCTGCGCCTCATGACCGGCATCATGCGCGACATCGCCGAGGGCGAAGGCGACCTGACCAAGAACATCTACCTGGACAGCAAGGACGAACTCGGCGAGCTCTCGAAGTGGTTCGACATGTTCATGGACAACATCCAGGAGGACATCACCCAGATCGGCAAGAGCACGCACCAGATCGCCGCGGCGGCCGAGCAGCTCCACGCCACGGCCGCGCAGATCGCCGCCGACGCCGCCGAGGTGTCGGAACAGGCCGAAAAGGTGGCGACGGCGGGCGAAGAGATGTCGGCCTCCTCCGGCGACATCGCGCGCAGCTGCGGCATGGCCGTGGAAAGCTCGCGGCTGGCCGGCGACGCCGCCCTGTCGGGCGCGCGGGTGGTCAACGAAACCATCGCCGTGATGAACAGCATCGCCGGGCGGGTCAAGGAAACGGCGGGCACGGTGGAAAACCTGGGCGGCCGCTCCGAGCAGATCGGCGCGATCGCCGGCACCATCCAGGAGATCGCCGACCAGACCAACCTGCTGGCGCTCAACGCCGCCATCGAGGCGGCCCGCGCCGGCGAACAGGGCCGCGGCTTCGCCGTGGTCGCCGACGAGGTGCGCAAGCTGGCCGAGCGCACGCGCAAGGCCACGGCCGAGATCAGCGAGATGATCCGCAGCATCCAGAGCGAGACCAAGGAGGCCGTCGCCGCCATGGAGACGGGCGTCAACGAAGTCACCCGGGGCAGCGCCAAGGCGGCCGAATCCGGCAACGCCCTGGCCCGCATCCTGGAGCAGATCAACCACGTGACCGAGCAGATCAACCAGGTCGCCCGGGCCGCCGAGGAACAGACCGCGGTGACCACCGAAATCAGCAACAACATGCACCAGATCACCGAGGTCGTGGCCCGCTCCTCCTCCGGCGCGCGCGAGACGACCAAGGCCGCCGACGGCTTGTCCGAGCAGGCCAGGGAACTCGACGGGATCGTCGGCCAGTTCAAGGTCTGACCGGCGGCCCCGCGCGGCCGCCGGCCATGACGCATGATTCCGGCCGCGCCGCCGGTCCGCCCCGGCAACGGCGGCCGGCCGGCGGCGTCCCGGGGCACGCCGGCTGACAGTGTCTTACGATTGCCGGCGCGTTTTTCTGCTAATCTGCAGACATTTTCGGCATCTCCGGAGGCGGGGCAGTTTCTTGGATAATCAATGGGCGCTCGAATCGGCCGGTTCCGACGGGAGTTGCACACAATTCCTGATCACCCGGCTTCCTTGCCAGATCGGCCGCAGCAAGGAAAATGACCTGGTGATCGCCAACCTGGGGCTGAGCCGCATCCATGCCTCGCTGACCCGCGACATCACCGGCCAGATGCGCCTCATCGACGAGAACAGCACCAACGGCACCTTCGTCAACCGCCACCGGGTCGAAGGCTACTGCCTGCTCAAGGAAGGCGACGTCATCCACTTCGCCAGCGCCGAGTTCAGGCTGCGCCTGATCCAGGTCGAACAGCCCAGCGTCCTGCCCTTCGACCAGATGCATACCATGGTCATGCCGGAGGATCGGCTGCTGTCCGAGCACTTCGCCTCGAACGAGGCCGAGTTCGACGAGCTGATCATGGGCCACGGCCTGTCGGGCGCGATCCAGCCGATCGTCAACGCCAAGACGCGCCGGGTCATCGGCTACGAACTGCTCGGGCGCGCCAATCACCCGCGCCTGCCGAAGACGCCGATCGAGCTGTTCAACCTGGCGGGCAGCATGAACCGCGAGGTGGACCTCAGCCTGGCCTTCCGCGAGTACGGCATCAGCCGGTTCGCCAAGCGCCTGCAGGGCAGCAAGCTGTTCATCAACGCGCATCCGAAGGAGATGTTCGGCGAGGTCTTTCTCGTCTCCCTCGAACGTTTGCGCCACTCGATGCCGGACCTGGAGATCGTGGTGGAAATCCACGAGTCGGCGGTGACCAACATCGACCAGCTGCGCGGCTTCGCCGACCGGCTGGCCGGCCTGGACATCCGTTTCGCCTACGACGATTTCGGCGCCGGGCAGGCGCGCCTGCTCGAACTCGCCGACGTGCCCGCGCACTTCGTCAAATTCGACATGTCGCTGATCCACGGCCTGCACAAGGCCGGGCCGCGCAAGCAGCAGGTGGTCCGGGACCTGGTGCAGATGGTGCTCTCCGCCGGCTCGATCCCGCTGGCCGAGGGCGTCGAGAGCGAGGAGGAAGCGAAAGCCTGCATCGCCATGGGCGTGCAGCTGATCCAGGGCTACCTCACCGGCGAGCCGATTCCGGAGGACGCGCTGTAAGGGCTCCGGGCTGCGCCAGCGCGGCGAGGATTTCGCGCAGCAGCCACCAGCAGCGCTCGACCGAACCGACCTCGACCGTCTCGCCGGGCGCGTGCGCGCCGCGGATCGTCGGACCGAAGGAGACCATGTCCATCCCCGGATACGTGCCGCCGATGAGGCCGCACTCCAGTCCGGCGTGGATCACCTCGATCGCCGGCACGCTGCCGAAGTTCGCGCGGTAAACCTCGCGGCACACGGCCAGCAGCGGCGAAGCCGGGTCCGGCGCCCAGCCGGGATAGTGTCCCGACGCCTCGGCGCCGCCGCCGGACAGCGCGAACAGGCTGACGATCTCCTCGGCGAGTTCCGCGCCGGCGCTGTCGACCAGCGAGCGCACCATGAAGCAGCATTCGCCGCCGTCCGGCGTCAACTCGACGACGCCGAGATTGTCCGAGGTCTCGACCACGCCCGGCACCTTCAGGCTCATGCGCCGGACGCCCTGCGGCGCCGCGTGCAGCGAGGCCAGCCACGCCGCCTGCCCGGCGGCGTCCAGCACGCGCGCGATCTCGTCGGGCGCGCCGGGTTCGCAGCTCAGGGCGACCTCGCCGTCGATCCCGGCCAGTTCGTCACGGCAGACGGCCTGCAGGCCGGCGAGCAGTGCGGCCACTTCCGTCGCCGCCGCGCGCGGCACGGCGACCACGGCGGACGCCTCGCGCGGCAGCGCGTTGCGCGCGGTGCCGCCGCGCAGCGCGGCGAGACGCAGCGGCCAGCGGCGCTCGACGTCGCGCAGCGCCCGCACCAGCAGCTTGATCGCGTTGCCGCGCCCCTCGTGGATGTTCACCCCCGAATGGCCGCCGCGCAGGCCGCGCACGTCGATGCGCAGCGCCACATGGCCGTCGGGCGGCGCCTCCGGCCGGCCCGCGCGCCGCACCTGCACGTTGATGCCGCCGGCGCAGCCGAGATAGAACTGCCCCCACTCCTCGGTGTCGAGATTGAGCAGCAGGCGGCCGGCCAGCGCGTCCGGATCGAGCCCGCGCGCGCCGCCCATGCCGGATTCCTCATCAACGGTGAACAGTGCTTCGAGCGGGCCGTGCGCCAGCGACTCGTCCTCCAGCACGGCCAGCATCAGCGCCGCGCCGATGCCGTTGTCCGCGCCGAGCGTGGTGTGTTCGGCCAGCACCCAGCCGTCGCGCAGGACGGGTTCGATCGGATCGCGCGTGAAGTCGTGCGGCGTGCCGGCGTTGGCCTGGCACACCATGTCCAGGTGCGCCTGCAGCACCACGCCCGGCGCCGATTCACGGCCGGCGCTCGCGCGCTTGCGCACGATCAGGTTGCCGGCGGCGTCGACGCTCGTCGCGAGGCCGCGCGCGTTGGCCCAGCCGAGCAGATGTTCGCGCAGCCGCGCCTCCCCCTTGGAGGGGCGCGGGATCGCGCAGAGCGTGGCGAAATGCGACCAGACGGCGGCGGGCTGCAGCCCGGCGAAGGCGGAGGAAAGCGTCATGGGGAGTTCCTGTCAGGCGATCGGGATTGGAAAAGAAACACGCGACGCCCGAGTTTACCGCTCCGCGTCCGGAGCGGCGCACGCGGCCGAAAATTCGGCCTTCATGGCAGCAGCGGTCGGCGCTTTTCCGCCCTGCGGGAGACGCCCGCGCCGGCGCCTTCCGACTGTGCGAACAAACCTATGTACACCACTTTGGTTTGCTGTATTCTGTCGCCCTTTTCGTGCCTTTACACAGAAAAACGTTTTCCGCACGGAAAGAGAATTCACCGTTTTTTGATGTACCCACTACTGGATCGGAGGACGTGTCGTGCCGGGTACAGCAGGCCCCCAATCGACCGACGTCCGGGATGCCTTACGCCCGGCTCCGATGCCACGCCGGGTTTTGTTTCCGCTCACACCGCGTCATTGCGCATTGCCAGCCAATCACATCCATTCAGGAGCAGTCATGCGATTTCCAACGAAACTACTGGGTGTCGTCCTACCCTTGTCGCTCATGCTTTCCGCGCCGGTCCAGGCGCGTGACTGGAACGCCATCAAGGATTCCGGCACGATCATCGCCGCCACCGAAGGCGCCTTTTATCCTTTCAACTATTTCGAAGGCTCGAAGCTGACCGGCTACGAGGTCGACGTCGCCGAAGCCGTGGCCAAGAAGCTGGGGCTCAAGATCGAATGGCGCGTGGTCTCCTTCGACGCGCAGCTGGCGTCGATCCGCCAGGACCGCTTCGACTTCGCCATCGCCTCGCACGGCTACACCGAGGAGCGCGCCAAGGCGGTCGATTTCGCCAGCCCGCACTACTGCACCGGCGGCCAGATCGCCGCGCCGAAGAACGGCGCCCTGACCGCGGCCGCGCTGAACGGCAAGACGGTCGGCGTGCAGCTCGCCACCAGCTACTACGACAACGCCAAGAAGATCCCCGGACTCAAGGAGCTGAAGACCTACAAGGCCGACCCGGAAGCGTTCTCGGCGCTGAAAGCCGGCAAGATCGACGCATGGATTTCCGACAAGTGGCTGATCCGGGCGACGATCGAAAAGAACGCCGACGCGAACATCGTTCCCGGCGAACAGATCTTCGTCGAGCGCGTCTCGGCGATCCTGCGCAAGAACAACAAGGAGTTCATCGACAAGTACAACGCGGCGCTGGCCGACCTGACCAAGGACGGCACGCTGGCGGCGCTCGGCCAGAAATACTTCAAGACGGACATCACCTGCCACTGACCGCGCCGTAGCACGAAAAAATGAACTGGACCAAGCAACACCCCGGCTGGACGATGTTCGGCGCCATGGTCGGCCTGCTCGTCTTCCTCTGGGGCATGGCCATTCCGCTGTCCGCCGCGCCGGCGCCGGTCGGGCCGGCCGCGCAGCAGTTCTCGGAAGGCGCGCGCATCACGGTGTGGCTGACGCTGATTGCCGGTTCGGTCGGAGTGGTGCTCGGCGTGCTGGCCGGGATCGGCAAGCTGTCCGGCTTTCCGCCGCTGCGCTGGCTGTGCGATTTCTACGTCTGGCTGATCCGCGGCACGCCGCTGCTCTTGCAGATCCTCTTCGTCTGGCTGGTGGTGCCCAGCGTCATGCCAGCCGGCGTCGACCTGTCGGACTTCGCCTGCGCCGCGATCGCCCTGTCGCTCAACATCGGCGCCTACAACACCGAGTGCGTGCGCGCCGGCATCCTCGCCGTGCCGCACGGGCAGGTCGAGGCGGCGCGGGCGCTGGGGCTGACCCAGTTCGAAACGTTCGTGGACATCGTCCTGCCGCAGAGCATGCGCGTGGCCCTGCCGGCGCTGGCCAACAACCTGGCGTCGCTGGTCAAGGACTCCTCGCTGGCCTACGCCATCAGCGTGGTCGAGCTGACCATGGTCGGCTACCGGGTGCAGGCGGAAAGCTACCAGCCGATCCCGGTGTTCCTCACCATCGCCACGATCTACCTGATCCTGACCACGGCCTTCACCACGCTGACCTCGGCGCTGGAGGCCAAGCTGGAGGTCGGCCAGAAGCGCTGAACGCCACGCCATGAACACGACCACGCCAAAACCCATCATCATCGCCCGCAACGTCGACAAGCATTTCGGCTCTTTCCAGGCGCTGCGCGACGTCTCGGCGGCCTTCGCCGAGGGGCAGGTCACAGCCATCGTCGGCCCGTCCGGGTCGGGCAAATCGACTTTCCTGCGCACGCTCAACCGCCTGGAAAAACACGACGGCGGCCAGATCGTCATCGACGGCATCGAGATCAGCGACGACCCGAAGAGCCTGAACGCCATCCGGCGCGAAGTGGGCATGGTCTTCCAGAGCTTCAACCTGTTCTCGCACCTGACCATCCTGCGCAACATCACCCTCGCGCCGATGCGCGTGCGCAAGACGGCGCGCGCCGAGGCCGAGGCCAAGGCGCTGGCGCTGCTCGAACGGGTCGGCCTGAAGAACCAGGCGCACAAGTACCCGGTGCAGCTTTCCGGCGGCCAGCAGCAGCGCGTCGCCATCGCCCGGGCGCTGGCCATGGACCCGAAGGTGCTGCTGTTCGACGAGCCGACCTCGGCGCTCGACCCGGAGATGGTCAACGAAGTCCTCACCGTCATGCGCGAGCTCGCGCACACCGGCATCACCATGCTGGTGGTCACGCATGAAATGGGCTTCGCCCGGGAAGTGGCCGACCGCGTGCTCTTCTTCGACGAGGGCGCGATCCTCGAGGACACCACGCCGCAGGCCTTCTTCACCAACCCCGACCATGAACGCGCGCAGGCGTTCCTGGCCCAGGTGCGGCACGGCTTCTGAAAATTCCAACGACGCAAGAACAATCGACAATCCACAACAATCACGGAGGCAACATGAAACTGAACAAGATCACCCTCGCCCTGCTCGCGCTGGGCATCGGCCTGGGCGGCAACGCGGGGGCCGCCACCGACGCCGAACGCATCGCCCAGCTCGAAGCGCAGATGAAGGCGCTGATGGAGCAGCTGGCCGCGCTCAAGGCCTCGACCACCAGCGCCAACCAGGAGGTCGCCGACCTCAAGGACCAGGTGAGCGCGCAGGGCAAGGAAGCGGTCGTCGCCGGCGACATCCCCGGCTCGTTCCGCGTGCCCGGCAGCGAGACCTCGGTGCGCCTGTACGGCGTCGGCGAGCTGAACATGGTGCACGAAATGAAGGGCGACGGCGGCAAGAACGACTACGCCACCTTCATGCCCTACATGCCGCTGCGCGGCTCGGCCGAAGCCAAGCGCAACGGCGAGACCTACCTGCACGCGCGCACCTCGCGCATCGGCATCGAGGCCGCCACGCCCACGGAATACGGCCTGCTGATGGCCAAGGTCGAGGGCGACTTCAACAACGACCCGCGCACCGGCAACTCGGCGGTCTACGGCAGCCTGGCCAACATCTACACGCAGCAGGCCACCAACAGCTACGACTTCCGCCTGCGCCACGCCTACTTCCAGCTCGGCTCCTGGCTGGTCGGCCAGACCTGGTCGACCTTCATGGACGTTGACAACACGCCGGAGACGGTGGACTTCAACGGCCCGATCGGCTCGACCTTCGTGCGCCAGCCGCAGATCCGCTACACCTACTCGACGCCGCAGTACGGCAAGTTCATCGGCGCCATCGAGAACTCGGCGAGCTACGTGCTGGACAGCACGGGCGCCGCCACCTCGGCGGGCTTCGCCAAGGTCCCCGACCTCGTCGCGCGCTGGGACAAGGCCTACGACTGGGGCTCCGTGAGCCTGCGCGCGGTCTCGCACGAGCTGCGCATCGACGACGGCGCGGGCATCGACGAGCGCAAGCGCGGCTGGGGCCTGTCGGCCAGCGGCCAGATCAAGACCTTCGGCGACGACTTCGTCAGCTGGATCGTCACCGGCGGCACCGGCATCGGCCGCTACTTCAACTACATCGAGGGCGCCGCCTACGATCCGGCCACCGGCAAGATCCTGCGCGAGAAGGCGCTGGGCGTGGTGCTCGGCTACCAGCAGAAGGTCAGCGACACCTTCCGCATGAACTACGTCGTCGGCACGCAGAAGACGTACACCAACGACTACACCGACTTCGCCATCGCCAATGGCTTCGGCGGCGGCCAGTACGGCGTCAACAAGCGCGTGACGCAGGCGCACATCGGCGGCATCTGGAACCCGATCAAGCCGGTCGACGTCGGCCTCGAATACATCTGGGGCAAGCGCGAGACGCTGCTCGGCGAGAAGGGCGACATGTCGCGCATCAACTTCCTGGCGCGCTACAACCTCAACTGAGCGGCCCGGCCAACCAGCCGCAGCGGCGCCGGTTTCCGGCGCCGTTTTTTTTACGCCCGCCGGGCGGCGCGGCGCACTTCGAACATCGGCAGCATCTGCACCGACAGGATGCAGACGAAGATCAGCGCGCAGCCGGCGATGCCGGCCGGGGCGAGGCGGTCGCCCATCAGCAGGAAGCCGAACAGCGCGGCGAACACGGTCTCGGCCGACAGGATGATCGCCGCGTCCGCCGCCTCGGCGTAGCGCTGCCCGACCACCTGCCCGGTGTAGGCGAAGCCGACCGACAGGATGCCGGTGTAGAGGATCGGCCAGGTGGCCTGGCGGATGCCCGCCAGGGTGATCGTCTCGGTGAACGCCCCCCAGGCCAGCGAGGCCACGCCGCAGACCAGGAACTGCCCCGCCGCCACCAGGAACGGCGCGGCCAGGCGATCGGCGACGCGCCCGACCAGCAGCACGTGCAGCGCCCAGAACACGCTGCTGGCGATCACCCACAGATCGCCGGTGCCGATCGCCGCCCATTCCGCGCCGGACAGCAGCCAGGTGCCGAACAGGCAGCCGGCCGAGGCCGGCCACACCGACCAGTGCGGATATTCGCGCAGCGCCATCCAGGCGAGCAGCGGCACCAGCGGCACGTAGAGCGCGGTCAGGAAGCCCGCGTTGGTCACCGTGGTGCCGGTGATGCCGATCTGCTGGAACACCGCGCCGAGGGTCAGCAGCACGCCCAGCACCGCCACGCCCAGCGCGTCGCGCCGCGCCGGCCGGACGCCGCGCCGGGCCAGCGCCCGGTAGTCGCGCCAGGCCAGCGGCGCGATGATGCAGACGCCGAGCAGGAAGCGGATGCCGGTGAAGGTGAACGGCTCGACGCCCTCCTTGGCATGCGCCTGCGCGACGAACGCCGAGCCCCACACCAGCGCGACGAGCAGGAGCAGCAGATTGGCCTGAATGCGGGTCACGGATGTCCCTTCGATGAAAACTGCGTAGTCTACCAGCCGAACGTCGGCAACGGGCCGATGCGCAACAAGTGCGGGATTGCTTCCATCATGATCCATCCATACCGTGGCGCGCGCCCGGCGTCCGGCCGATGACGCCGGGCGATTTTTCCGGACAGGCGCCGCTGGCGGCGCTGTGGCTGGCGTACTTCGTCCTGCATTCGGCGCTCGCCGCGCGCGCGCCGAAGGACTGGATGGCCCGCCTCCGGCCGCGCTGGATGGCCGGCTATCGCCTGATGTTCAACCTCGTCGCGGTACTCGCGCTGCTGCCCGTGCTGTGGCAGCTTCACCGCCATCCCGGCCCGCCGCTGTGGGCCTGGAGCGGTCCGTGGGCGTGGCTGGCGAACGGCCTGACGCTGGCCGCCGTGCTCGGGTTCGTGGGCACGCTGCGCCATTACGACGGCGGCGAATTCCTCGGCTGGCGCCAGTGGCGCGGGCGCGTCCGCAGCGCGGACGACCGGGAGGAGCTGCGCATTTCCCCGTTCCACCGCCACGTGCGCCACCCCTGGTACGCCTGCGGCCTGGTCGTGCTATGGACGCGCGACATGAACGCCGCGATGCTCGTCTCGGCGCTCCTGATCACCGCCTACCTCGTCGTCGGCGCGCGCCTGGAAGAAAGGAAGCTGCTCGCCCGCCACGGCGACGCCTACCGCCGCTACATGCAGCGCGTGCCGGGCCTGCTGCCCTGGCCGGGAAGATCGCTGACCGCGGCGGAGGCCGATGCGCTGACCCGCTTGGCCGCGCGCGACGAGGAAGACGCCCGGCCGCCACGGCGCTGAACGTGCGCTCCCTCCCCTTCAAGGGGAGGGTTGGGGTGGGGATGGGGTAAGCGCCTGGCCTCGCCACCACCCCATCCCCCTCCCGGCCATTCCGGGGCTGGCTTCGCACAGCCAGCCCGTTCGGACGGCGCGGAGCGGTGCTCCGCGAAACCCCGTCCTCACCCCCTTGAAGGGGAGGAGTTGAGTATTCCGCATGCGTGCGATTACCCACTCGCCTTGGGCGGCGCACCGCGCCGCGTTAGAATCCCCGGTCTGACACGCGGCGTGCCGGACGCACACCGCAAAAACAAAGAACGAACAGGGACGACATGGACGGCACCTTCTTTTCCTCGGTTTTCCTGCTGCTGCTGGTTCTCGACCCGCTCGGCAACATGCCGTTCGTGCTGTCGCTGCTGCGCCGCGTGCCCGAGGCGCGGCGGCCGCGCATCATCCTGCGCGAGTGCGCGATCGCCACCTGCGTGCTGGTCGGCTTCCTGTTCGTCGGCGACTGGCTGCTGGCGGCCATGCAGCTGAGCGATCCGGCGCTGGAAATCGCCGGCGGGGTGATCCTCTTCCTGATCGCCCTGCGCATGACCTTTCCGCCGGCAACGCAGGACTCGCTGGAGCACGGCGTGGCCGACGAACCGCTGATCGTGCCGCTGGCGATCCCGATGATCGCCGGCCCGTCGGCCCTGGCCACGGTGCTGCTCGCCTCGCGCGACGCCCAGGATCACGCCGTGCTGTGGGTCGCCGCGGTGATCCTGGCCTGCGCGGTCAACGCCTGCCTGCTGCTCGCTTCCGGCTGGTTCGCGCGGCTGTTCGGCAAGTCCGGCATGGAAGCGCTGGAAAGGCTGATGGGCCTGATCCTGACGGCCATCGCGGTGCAGATGCTGATCAAGGGCATCCGCATCGCCTTCCACATCGGCTGACGCTGGAGCCTAGCTAGTCCTGGATCAGCTCGATGCGCACGAACAGCACCTGCCCCTGCGACTCGGCGAGCTGCGCGAGTTCGGCGAGCGGCGTCAGCAGGGACAGCAGTTCGTCGGGATCGGCGTCCTCTTCCTCGTAGATTTCCGTGGCGGCCAGTTCGCCGGCCACGGTCTCCAGGGATTCCTCGTCGAGCAGCGCCAGTTCCTCCAGCATCTCGCCGGCGACGCGCAGCACCAGGGTTTCCTCGTCGCCGCCCGCCACCAGCGCCGGCTCGTAGAGATCGAGCGCTACCTGCAGCGGATCGCCGGTCAGCAGCGCGTGCAGCGTGGCCAGCTTGACGGTATCCAGGCCGGGCGTTTCGATGCCGCTCCAGCCGTCCAGCGGCGCGGCGGACTGGGCGACCTCGGCCAGCTCATCCTCGTCGGCGGCGACGACACAGGTGACGAATTCCATGGCTCACTCCTCGCAACGCGGTTGGAGCGAAAGAGTGTAATCCAGACCTCGCCGCGCGTCGCGCCGCCCGCGACGCGCGCGCTCAGGCCTTCACCACCGGGGCGCCCGCCAGGATGTGCCGGGCGAGTTCCCGGTCCGAGCCGGCGATGTGCTTGGTCATCCACACGCGCAGGAATTTGACCCGCTCCTTTTCGATCGAGCGGTTGATCGAATGCAGTTCGATCTCGGAGAGCACCTTGAAGAAATGCGCGTGTTCGGCCGTGTGCAGCCGGATGTCCGGGTAGCCGAACAGGCGCATCAGCGCCTCCTCGCAGGTGAAGTGGAAGCGCGCGGACTCCTTCAGGTCGGCGACGTGGAAATAGACCGTCGACCAGTTCTCGCCCTGCCGGATGGCCTCCTCGATGGTCGTGAAATTGCCGATCAGCGCCCTGTGCTGCTCGTCGATCTCCCGGATTCCCAGCGAATACGTATCCCGCCACTGCATGCCCGCGCCCCCGGACGGCGCCGCGCCTCCTCGCCAAACGGCAGCGGGCGGCCGACACGATCCATAAACTGGAAATAGGCATTTATACAATTTTTTACATTGCGCTGACTGTGCATTACTTCACGGATTCGGACGGCGAATGACAGGCCGGGAGGATAGAATTGCGCTTTTTCGCCCGTGCCGGGCGGTCGTCCTGGAAGTACAGATGCGGATCAGGCTGGAAATCGCTCCGGAATCGCCCCGGAGGCCGCGCCTTTTTGCGGCAAGCGTGGAATACGGCTGGTGCCCCGAGCCAGAGTCGAACTGGCACGCCTTGCGGCGGCGGATTTTGAATCCGCTGCGTTTACCGATTCCGCCATCGGGGCTGGTGGTTCGTGGAGAACGAACCGAAGGAGGCCGGATTATCCCCGATTCACTTATGACTAACAAGACTGCCCGCCGGACTTTTGCCGCATGCTCACCCTCGACGATTTCGATTTCGACCTGCCGCCCGAACTGATCGCCCAGCACCCGGCGCCCGAGCGCACGGCCAGCCGGCTGCTGCACGTGGACGGCGGCGCGCTGCGCGACCGCCGCTTCGCCGACCTGCCGGACTTGATCGCGCCGGGCGACCTGCTGGTCTTCAACGACACGCGGGTGATCAAGGCGCGCCTGTTCGGGCGCAAGGAGAGCGGCGGGCGGGTCGAGGTGATGATCGAGCGCATCGTCGATGCCCGCCATGCCGTGGCGCAGATCCGCGCCAGCAAGTCGCCCAAGGCCGGCGGCCGGATCGTGCTGGAGGAGGCCTTCACGGTGGCCGTCGCCGGCCGCACCGGCGCGTCGGACGAATTCTTCGCCCTGGAACTTGTCGGCGACGGCGACCTGTACGCGCTCACCGAAGCGCACGGCCGCCTGCCCTTGCCGCCCTACATCGAACATGCCGCCGCAGTCGAAGACGAGGCGCGCTACCAGACGGTGTACGCGCGCCACACCGGCGCCGTGGCCGCGCCGACCGCCGGGCTGCATTTCGACGACGCGCTGCTCGCCGCGCTGTGCGGGCGCGGCGCCGAGCTCGCCTGGCTGACCCTGCACGTCGGCGCCGGCACCTTCCAGCCGGTGCGCGTACACAACATCGCCGAGCACCGCATGCACCGCGAACGCTTCGAGCTGCCGCCGGCCACGGTCGACGCGATCGCCCGCGCCCGCGCGCGCGGCGGCCGCGTCATCGCCGTCGGCACCACCAGCCTGCGCGCGCTGGAGGCCGCCGCGCAGGCCGGCGAACTGCGCGCCGGCCCGGCCGAAACCGACATCTTCATCACGCCGGGCTACCGCTTCCGCGTGGTCGACCGCCTGATCACCAATTTCCACCTGCCCAGATCGACGCTGCTGATGCTCGTTTCCGCCTTCGCCGGATGCGCTACCATACGCGCCGCCTACGGCCACGCAGTCGCGGCGCGCTACCGCTTCTTCAGCTACGGCGACGCGATGCTCCTGGAAAGACACGACGACCATGCACTTTGAACTCCTCGCCACCGACGGCGGTGCCCGCCGCGGCCGCCTGACCCTCAACCATGGCGTCGTCGAGACGCCGGTGTTCATGCCGGTCGGCACCTACGGCACGGTCAAGGCGATGCTGCCGCGCGACCTGCGCGAGATCGGCGCGCAGATCTGCCTGGGCAACACCTTCCACCTGTGGCTGCGGCCCGGCCTCCCGGTGATCGCCGCGCACGGCGGCCTGCACCGCTTCATGGGCTGGGACGGGCCGATCCTGACCGACTCAGGCGGCTTCCAGGTGTTCTCGCTCGGCGCGCTGCGCAAGATCGGCGAGGACGGCGTGCGCTTCTCCTCGCCGATCAACGGCGACAAGCTGTTCCTGACGCCGGAGGAGTCGATGCGCATCCAGCGCGTGCTGAATTCGGACGTGGTGATGATCTTCGACGAGTGCACGCCCTACCCCGCTTCCTTCGACGCGGCGGCCGCGTCGATGCGCCTGTCGCTGCGCTGGGCGCGGCGCTCGCGCGACGAATTCGACCGGCTGGAGAATCCCAACGCGCTGTTCGGCATCGTCCAGGGCGGCATGCACGAGGCGCTGCGCGACGAGTCGCTGGCCGGCCTCCGCGACATCGGCTTCGACGGCTTCGCCATCGGCGGCCTGTCGGTCGGCGAGCCCAAGGAGGACATGGCGCGCATCCTGGCTCACACCACGCCCCGGCTGCCGGCCGCCAAGCCACGCTACCTGATGGGCGTCGGCACGCCCGAGGACCTGGTGCACGGCGTGCAGGCCGGCATCGACATGTTCGACTGCGTGATGCCCACGCGCAACGCGCGCAACGGCCACCTGTTCACCCGCCACGGCGACGTGCGCATCAAGAACGCGCAGTACAAGGATGACCCGCGCCCGCTCGACGAGTCCTGCGACTGCTACACCTGCCGCAATTTCAGCCGCGCCTACCTGCACCACCTGTTCCGCGTCGGCGAAATCCTCGGCGCGCAGCTCAACACCATCCACAACCTGCGCTACTACCAGACGCTGATGCGCGAGCTGCGCGAGGCCATCGCCGCCGGCCGCCTGGCGGCAATGGCCGCCGCCTTCCACGCCGCGCGCGGCGGCGAAACGCGCTAGGCGGTCTTTCCGCGGTGGCCGCGCAGGGTGCGGTGATACAATAGCCCGTTGATTTTTCCGTAGTCCCACCTTCGTCAAATTCCACTATCCCAGGAGACCAATGTGCTGATCAGCAATGCGTATGCCCAAACTGCCGCCGCCGGACCGCTGGATGGCGCCATGCAGTTCCTGCCGATCATTCTGATGTTCGTCGTGCTCTACTTCCTGATGATCCGTCCGCAGCAGAAGAAGGCCAAGGAACACAAGGCGCTGCTCGAAGCACTGTCCAAGGGCGACGAGGTCGTCACGACCAGCGGCATGGCGGGACGCGTGACCAAGGTCGGCGACGACTTCGTGACCATCGAGATCGCCGCCAACGTCGAAGTCCAGATGCAGAAGCCGGCCATCGCCGTCGTCCTGCCGAAAGGCACGCTGAAGAATATGTGACGCGCCCGGCGCCAGAGGGGGGAAACCGTTCCCCCCGTCCATCCCCGCCCCGCCCGCCTCACTTCTCACTTCCCGCCCGAACATGAACCGTTATCCGCTCTGGAAATACATCACCGTCGTCGTCGCGCTATTGATCGGTTTCATCTACACCTTGCCGAACTTCTTCGGCGAGTCGCCCGCCGTGCAGGTTTCCAGTGCCAAGGCCACGCTCAAGGTCGACACCGGGACGCTCGATCGCGTCGAAGGCACGCTCAAGACGGCCGGCGTCCCGACCAGCGGCATCTTCCTCGACGCCAACGGCGTCAAGGTCCGCCTGGAAGACACCGACACCCAGCTCAAGGCCAAGGATCTGCTGGAAAAGCAGTTCAACCCCGACCCCGCCGATCCGCAGTACGTGGTGGCCCTCAACCTGCTGTCGAGTTCGCCGCGCTGGCTGACCGGCCTGGGCGCCCTGCCGATGTACCTCGGCCTCGACCTGCGCGGCGGCGTGCATTTCCTGCTGCAGGTGGACATGAAGGGCGCGCTGACCAAGCGCCTCGACGCCATCGGCGCCGACCTGCGCAGCCTGCTGCGCGACAAGAACATCCGCCACGGCGGCGTCAGCCGCGAAGGCGAGCGCGTGGTGGTCCGCTTCCGCGACGAGGACACCCGCGCCAAGGCGCGCAACGTCATGGAGGACAGCCAGCCCGACCTGGCGCTGGTCGACCAGGGCGACGGCGGCGACCTGCGCCTGGTCGCCACGCTGAAGCCCACCGCGCTCAAGAAGATCCAGGAATTCGCCATCAAGCAGAATATGGGCACGCTGCACAACCGGATCAACGAACTCGGCGTGGCCGAGCCGGTGATCGCCCAGCAGGGCGCCGACCGCATCGTCGTCCAGCTGCCCGGCGTGCAGGACACGGCCAAGGCCAAGGACATCCTCGGGCGCACCGCGACGCTGGAAATCCGCATGGTCGACGACACCCCCGGCGCGCTCGACGCGGCCATCGCCGGCCAAGTGCCGTTCGGCACCGAACTGTACGTCGAGCGCGGCGGCCAGCCGCTGCTGGTCAAGAAGCAGGTGGTGCTGACCGGCGACCGCCTGACCGACGCGCAGCCCGGCTTCGACAACCAGACGCACGAACCGGCGGTGCACCTCACGCTGGACTCCACCGGCGCGCGCATCTTCCGCGACATCACCCGCGAGAACGTCGGCAAGCGCATGGCCATCCTGCTGATCGAGAAGGGCAAGGGCGAGGTGGTCACCGCGCCGGTGATCCGCACCGAGATCGGCGGCGGGCGCGTGCAGATTTCCGGCCGCATGAGCACGGTGGAGGCCAACGACACGGCGCTCCTGCTGCGCGCCGGCTCGCTGGCCGCGCCGATGGACATCATCGAGGAACGCACCATCGGCCCGAGCCTCGGCGCCGACAACATCAAGAAGGGCTTCCACTCGACGATGTGGGGCTTCGCCGGCATCGCCGCGTTCATGATGTTCTACTACGTGATGTTCGGCTTCATCTCGGTCGTCGCCCTGGCCGCCAACCTGCTCTTCCTGGTGGCGCTGCTCTCGCTGCTGCAGGCCACGCTGACGCTGCCGGGCATCGCCGCCATCGCGCTGACGCTGGGCATGGCCATCGACGCCAACGTGCTGATCAACGAACGCATCCGCGAGGAGCTGCGCAACGGCGCGTCGCCGCAGGCGGCCATCCACGGCGGCTACGAGCACGCCTTCGGCACCATCGTCGACTCCAACGTCACCACGCTGATCGCCGGCGTCGCGCTGCTCGTCTTCGGCTCCGGCCCGGTGCGCGGCTTCGCGGTGGTCCATTGCCTGGGCATCCTGACCTCGCTGTTCTCCGCCGTGGTCGTCTCGCGTTCGCTGGTCAACCTGATCTACGGCCGCCGCCGCAAGATCGAGTCGCTGTCGATCGGCCAGATCTGGAAGCCGGGTACCGGCACGGCCACGAACAAATAAGGAAGCACGACGATGGAATTTTTCCGCATCAAGAAAGACATTCCCTTCATGCGCCACGCGCTGGTGTTCAACGTCATTTCGTTGGTCACCTTCCTGCTGGCGGTTTTCTTCCTGGCCCATCGCGGCCTGCATCTGTCCGTCGAATTCACCGGCGGCACGCTGATCGAGGTCGAACTACGCTCAGGCCGCCGACCTGGAGAAGATCCGCGAAGGCCTGGCCAAGTCCGGCTACGCGGACATCGCCGTACAGAACTTCGGTTCCAGCCGCGACGTGATGATCCGCCTGCCGCTCAAGGAGGAGCAGAACTCGGCCAAGATCGGCGAGGCGGTCATGCAGGTGCTCGACGCCGAGGCGCCGGGCGCCAGCCTGCGCCGCGTGGAATTCGTCGGCCCGCAGGTCGGCAAGGAGCTGGCCGAGAACGGGGCGATGGCGCTGCTGCTGGTGATCGTCGGCATCGTGGTGTATCTCGCCTTCCGCTTCGAATGGCGCTTCTCCGTCTCGGCGATCATCGCCAACCTGCACGACGTCATCATCATCCTCGGCTTCTTCGCCTTCTTCCAGTGGGAGTTCTCGCTCTCCGTGCTGGCCGCGGTGCTGGCCGTGCTGGGCTATTCGGTGAACGAGTCGGTGGTGGTCTTCGACCGGGTGCGCGAGACGTTCAGGAAGGTGCGCGGCCTGACCACGCCGCAGGTGCTCGACCACGCCATCACCAGCACCATCTCGCGCACCATCATCACGCACGGCAGCACGCAGCTGATGGTGGTGTCCATGCTGCTGTTCGGCGGCGAAACGCTGCACTACTTCGCCATCGCCCTGACCATCGGCATCTGCTTCGGCATCTACTCGTCGGTGCTGGTCGCCAGCCCGCTGGTGATGTGGCTCGGCGCGTCGCGCGAGCACTTCGTCAAGCCGAAGAAGCAGGTCGACGGGGCCAACGAGGACGGCGCCGTCGTCTGACGCGAACGTTCTCTCCGCAGGATGCACACGGGCGCCGCAAGGCGCCCGTGCCGTTTCCGCCGCGGCGCTTCCGGCGGTCGCCCGCCGGCGCGCCGCGCCAGGCCCGGATGCATTTTCGATATTCCGCCTACAAGGCGCCGGCTTGACACATCCGACACAGCGTGTACGATGCGCTGATTGAAAAAAGCAACCCCGCGCGAAAGGCGGGTTCGCAAAGTTACCGGCCTAAGGGTGCGTGCCTATGGCAGCGGGATTGCCAATCGGACTCTCGCCCCCCAAGCGAATCGGTGACCATCCCCCTGCCGTCTCCCGGCGCACGCCGCCCGGCCGTGTCTTTGCGAAACAAGCAGGCAGGCCCCACAGAACGGCAAGGGAAAGATGTTCCACTGGTTATTTCTCGATGAAAGCGGCATTTCCCAGAGCGAGTTGACCCGCTGGCGGGTCAGCGCGCTCAGGATCATCCTGTTCTCGGGCATCATCCTCGAAGCCACCGTCGCCATTCACAGCTCGCTCGATGCGCTGGCGATCGGCGCCTACCACGTCATCGTGATCGTCGCCGTGTTCTACGCCCTGCTGAGCGCGGGGCTCTACTACTCCGCGCGCCGGCCGGAGTGCGGCGCCGGCCTGCTGATCGCGACGGTGTATTGCGCCGGGGCGGCGATCACGCTTTTCGTGAACCTCGACGAAGTGGCCAAGCTCGGCATCATTTTCGTTTACACGACGCCGATCATCGCCCGGCTCTTCTTCGGCGGACGCCTCGCCATCGGGCTGATGCTGTTCAACTTCCTGCCGTTCTTCTACCTGCTCCAGGGCAAACCGCTGGTGCACTTCCACACCATGGACATCACCCTGGCGGCGAGCCACACCTACATCCAGTCCCTGCTTTTCCTGTTTTTCAACATCTGCATTCCCCTGGCCGTCTTCCGCGTCCTGCACGCGCTGGATGCGTCGGCGATCCGCTACCGCGAGGCCAGCGCGGCGCTGGCCACGAGCCACGAGCAGTACCGCGAATTCTTCGAACACTCCGGCGGCCCGATCGTGCTCTGCGCGGCGGACGGCACCGTGCTCCAGGCGAACCGGATGGCGGTCGAACTCCTCGGCGGCACCGCGCCGACCCTCGTCGGCACGCCGCTGCCCGCCCTGTTCGAGTCCGGCGGCGGAGCGCCGGCGGAGCAAGGCCTGCCGATCGCCGAAGGGCAGGAGTTCGCTGGGAAAAAGGGGCAAAGGATATCCATCCAATATGTCTCCCGGACGACGCAGGGGCATTCCATCGTCGTGCTCAACGACGCTTCGTCGCTGCTCAGGATCAAGGAAGCGCTGCGGCGCAGCAAGGAGCGCGAGCAATATCTCAGCAATTACGACACCCTGACCCAGCTGCCCAACAAGGAGATGCTCCGGCGCCATCTCGCGGACACCCTCTCCCGCCTGGATGCCGACCGGATCATCGCGCTGGTCTCGTTCCGGCTGAACAGCGTCCGCCATGCCAACGAGAAGTATGGCGCCGCCACCGGCGACCTTCTCATCCGCCGTTTCGGCAGCGAACTCCGCGACGCCCTGCCCGGGGACACCTTCTGCGCGCGCCTGCGCAGCATCGTCTTCTCCGTCGTCCTGGCGCCGGCCACCACGCCGGCGGAGGTGGTCCATCAGGTCGAACGCCTGCGCAGCATGCTGCCCGAGGACATCGACCTCGACGGCAAGAACGTCTTCGTCCAGGTGTCGACAGGCATCGCCCTGGCCCGGACGCGCGACATTCCGCCGGAAGAACTGATCCGGCGCAGCGAGGTCGCGCTCGACAGCGCCCGGCGCTCCAGCGACGATTCGGCGACCCTGTTCGACGAGGCCGACGCCGCCCGCATCCGGCGCAACATCGAGATCGAACTGGGCATGGTCGCGGCATTGAAGAACGCGGAGTTCCGGCTGGTCTACCAGCCCAAGGTGAACGCCGACGGCCGGATCACCGGACTGGAGGCGCTCATCCGCTGGAACTCGTCCGGCCTCGGCATCGTGCCGCCGGACGAGTTCATCCCCATCGCGGAGAGCTGCGGCCTGATCCACGACATCACCCGGCGGGTGATCGACGAAGTCTGCGCCTTCATCCGCCGGACGATCGACCGGGGCAGCCCCTGTCCGCCGGTCGCGCTCAATCTTTCGGCGATCGACATCGTCAGGCACGATCTGCTGGAGCACATCGACGAATCCACCGCGCGGCACCGCGTCCCGCCCGGTCTGCTCGAATTCGAGATCACCGAAACCGGGCTCATCGGCAACGAGGCGCTGGCCATCCGCCACCTGCGGGAACTGGAGAAGCGCGGCAACAGCATCTCCATCGACGATTTCGGCACCGGGTACTCGTCGCTGTCCAAATTGAGCAGCTTCCCGGTCCACGGCATCAAGATCGACCAGTCGTTCGTCGCCCGGATCGGCTCGTGCCGGAAGAGCGAACTGATCATCAAGGCCATCGTCTCGCTGGCCGACATGATGTCCTGCATCACCATCGCCGAGGGCGTCGAACGCGAAAACCAGGAGGCCTTCCTGCGCTCGATTGGATGCGAGATGTTTCAGGGCTACTATTACTACCATCCGATGGAAGCCGCGCAGATCGCCGAACTACTGCTGGCGGCCCCGCTTGCCGGCCCTTCCCCGGAGCATGCCTTCCGCAGTCCCGGCATGAATCCGGAATTCGCCTGAACGAATCCGGCCGGACGTTTGTCGTAATCACTGCCGCGCGCCGCGAGCGCCCTCGATGCGCCGCCGGCGGCGGCGCTACGGGAGAATCGAATGTCCACGCAGCGCATCAAGTTATGGGATCTGCCGACCCGCCTGTTCCACTGGCTGCTGGCCGTGTCCGTCGTCGCCGCCGTGGTCACCGCCAAGGTCGGCGGCAACGCCATGGTCTGGCACGGCCGCATCGGCCTGTTCATCGTCGGGCTCGTCGTCTTCCGCCTCGTCTGGGGACTGGTCGGCTCGACCTATGCCCGCTTTTCGAGCTTTTTCCCCACGCCGGGGTCGGTCGCCGCCTACCTGCGCGGGCAATGGCGCGGCCTCGGCCACAATCCGCTCGGCGCCCTGTCGGTGTTCGGCCTGCTCGCGGTGATCGCCTTCCAGGCGGGCACCGGCCTGTTCGCCAACGACGACATCGCCTTCCGCGGCCCGCTCTTCGAGCTGGCCGGCAAAGATCTGAGCGACCGGCTGACCGGCGTGCATCACTGGAACGTCAACGTCGTCTTCGCCCTGATCGCCCTGCACCTCGCCGCCATCGCCTTCTACGCGCACGTCAAGAAGGACAGGCTGGTCCGGCCGATGATCGACGGCTGGAAAGAGGCCGACGCCGACCTCCACGACGTCCATGCGATCCGCGGCGGCGGCCCCGCGGCGCTGACCGTGGCGCTGCTGCTGGCCGCCACCTCCGTATTCGCCGCCTCGGGGGCGTGGATGCCCGAGCCCGAACCGCCGCCCGCGCAGCAGGCTCCCGCCTGGTAGATCGCGTCCGCGAATCCGTAAAAAAAACGCGGCCACGCTGAAGCGTGGCCGCATTTTTTGCGTCGCCGTCCGTGCGGCGGCGCGCTTATTTCCGGAAGTCGTCGTGGCAGGCCTTGCAGGCGGCGCCGGTCTTGCCGAACTGCGCCTGGACGGCGGCCTTGTCGCCGGTGGCCGCGACCCTGGCCAGTTCGCTGGCTTCCTTGCGGAAGTTCA
Source organism: Propionivibrio sp. (assembly GCF_047602565.1). Classification (GTDB taxonomy): domain Bacteria; phylum Pseudomonadota; class Gammaproteobacteria; order Burkholderiales; family Rhodocyclaceae; genus Propionivibrio. The sequence goes on along the minus strand of NZ_JASGGX010000001.1, from coordinate 3,702,029 downwards.
GCCCCAGCTCGCGCACCTTGTCCGGCTGCTGGAAGAACTCGGGCTTGACCCGCGTCCTCTCGCCGCCGATGTCCTTGTCCGTGCCCGGCGCGAACAGCACGCTCCATCCGGAACCGGCGACCGCGGCCACCGTGTTGGCCGCCGCCTCGACCTGATCCTTGTCGAAATTCCCGTCCAGGTTGGCCTTGATCTTGCCCATGTTCCAGGCCATGACCGTGAAGTTCGCCTTGCGGGTCTTGATCATTTCCTCCGGTTTGAGCTGCTGGGCCAGGACGGCGCCAGCCAGACTTGCGAGAACGAGCGCGGCGACTGTTTTTTTCATGACATTTTCTCCATCGTGGACGAAAAGCACTTAAAAAAACCGGGGCGACGAGCCCCGGCCGGAATCATGCATGCGCGGGTTAGTCATCGCCGCGTGACGGAAGTTTCGCTTCCCCCGGACGCGGAAACCGGGCCTCGCCGCCGGCCGGTCCGACCAACGGTCAGACGGCGAACACGTGCTTGATGCGCAGGGTCTTCCTTTCCTCGATCAAGGCCGTCAGCCGGTCGACGTTCGGATGCTTGCCCGGATGCTGCCGCGCATCCTCGGTGTGCTCGGCATAGAGCTCCAGCCCCTTGCGCGCGGCGTCCGGCGTGATCGCGCCGTAGGTCTGGGCCAGGTGATTGTATACGGCCAGCGAGCCCTGGCTGCCGGCCTTGTTCTCGATGACGGCGACCACGTTGCCCTCGGCGTCGAGCAGGTTGATCGCCGCCAGATGCGAAATGCCGGGGAGTTTCTTCAGGTTCTCGGCGAACGGCATGGCTCGGTTCCCCTCAGATCCGGCGCGCGAGTTCGGCGGCCTTGCCGGTGTAGTCCCACGGCGTCAGCGCGAGCAGTTCCTGCCTGGCCGCCTCCGGGATGTCCAGCGTCTTGACGAATTCCTGCATGCCCTCGCGCGAGACGCGGTTGCCGCGCGTCAGCTCCTTGAGCTTTTCATAAGGATTGGCCACGCCGTAGCGGCGCATCACGGTCTGGATCGGCTCGGCCAACAGCTCCCAGTTGGCATCGAGGTCGGTGCACAGGCAGTCGGCGTTGGCTTCCAGCTTGTTCAGGCCGCGCAGCAGCGAATCGTAGGCCAGCAGCGTGTAGCCGAGCGCCACGCCCATGTTGCGCAGCACGGTGGAATCGGTCAGGTCGCGCTGCCAGCGCGAGATCGGCAGCTTTTCCGAGAGGTGGCGCAGGAGCGCGTTGGCCAGTCCCAGGTTGCCTTCGGAATTCTCGAAGTCGATCGGGTTGACCTTGTGCGGCATGGTCGATGAGCCGACTTCGCCGGCCTTCAGCTTCTGCTTGAAGAAGCCGAGCGAGATGTAGCCCCACACGTCGCGGTCGAGGTCGATCAGGATGGTGTTGACGCGCGCGAAGGCGTCGAACAGTTCGGCCATCGCGTCGTGCGGCTCGATCTGAATGGTGTAGGGATTGAATTCCAGGCCCAGCGCTTCGACGAAGCGGCGGGCGAACCCTTCCCAGTCGTACCCCGGATACGCCGCCAGATGGGCGTTGTAGTTGCCGACCGCGCCGTTGATCTTGCCGAGCAGGCCGGCCTCGGCGATGCGTTTGCGTCCGCGCTCCAGGCGGTACACCGCGTTGGCCATCTCCTTGCCCAGGGTGGTCGGCGTCGCCGGCTGGCCGTGCGTGCGCGACATCATCGGCAGCGCCGCGTGCTCGTGCGCCAGGTCGCGCAGGCGGGCGATCGCCTTGTCCAGCGCCGGCAGCATCGCCGCGTCGCGCGCCGCCTTGAGCATCAGCGCGTGCGACAGGTTGTTGATGTCCTCCGAGGTGCAGGCGAAGTGGATGAACTCGGAGACGCGCATCACTTCCGGGTTGTCCGCCAGCCGCTTCTTGATCCAGTATTCGAGCGCCTTGACGTCGTGGTTGGTCACCGCCTCGATTTCCTTGACCTCGGCCGCCTGCGCGGGGCCGAAGCCGGCGACGAGGCGGTCCAGCTCGGCCACGGTCGCCGGGGAGAAGGCGGGAATCTCGGCGAAATGCGGCTCGGCGGCCAGCGCCTTGAGCCATTCGATCTCCACCTGGAGACGGCGGCGGATCAGGCCGTATTCGGAAAACTGGTCGCGCAGGGCGTCGACCTTGGCGGCATAGCGGCCGTCCAGGGGAGACAGCGCGGTAAGGGGGCTGAAAGACATGGCGTAACCTTTGAACTTGATACGTGCGGAGAGGTCGATATTCTACCTCTCTCGCTAAAATCTCCCGCAAATTCAGGTATCGGCGAATGGTATATAATCCGGCCCGTCAAATCACTTGCCCTCCCACTCCCAGGAAGCCATGAAGCTCATCGGATCATTGACCAGCCCGTTCGTGCGCAAGGTGCGGGTCGTTCTGGCGGAAAAGAAGATCGAATGCGGATTCGAGATCGATTCGCCGTGGACGCCGGAAACGAACGTTCCCAACATCAATCCGCTGGGCAAGATTCCGGTTCTCGCGCTCGACGACGATACGGTGCTCTTCGATTCGCGCGTGATCAGCGAATACCTGGACAACGTGGCGCCGAACAACAAGCTGATGCCGACGCCGAACCGCGAACGCACGGAAGTCAAGCGCTGGGAGGCGCTGGCCGACGGCGTCAACGAGGCGGCCGGGCTGGTCTTCCTCGAACGGAAGCGCCCCGAGGCGCAGCAGAGCGCCGACTGGATCGCCCGCCAGGAAGACAAGATCTTGCGCGGCGTGGAATGCATGGCCGACCAGCTCGGCGAAAGCCCGTGGTGCATGGGCACGCATTTCACGCTGGCCGACATCTGCGTCGGCTGCGCGCTGGGCTACCTGTCGTTCCGCTTCCCCGAGATCGACTGGCGCGCCAGGCACCCCAACCTCGCCCGCCTGTACGACAAGCTGATGCAGCGCCCGGCATTCGCGGAGACGGCGCCGAAGGGCTGAGTTCCCGCCGCCGTCTGCGTAGAAAAACGAGCCGCCGCATCGGGCGGCTTTTTTTCGTCCCGATCTTCGATCTTTGGCCACCGATCTTTGAACTTTATTTGGCCGAAGTTTAGCCTTGCCTATCCAAAGTTCATGTACCTAGAATGCAACGAACTCGGGTGCCTGCCGGCGGAAGTTGACTGAGTTTCCGGCCGAACGACGCCACGGCGCGTCCGAAGCCGGCATTCACCGGACAGGAGGCGGGCGCCGGAAACAAGAAGACAGGGCAGCGGCAAGCAAGGCAGCGCCAGCCGGGGCTGCCGACGGAGGGATGGCGATGGTACGTTGGGACGATCTTTCGCCCGCGGAAATCACGGTTCTGGAGACGGTCTTCTGGTCGTCCGGCATTTCGCGGGCGGAACTGGCCGAACTGTCCGGCTTCTCGCGCAGCAAGGCCAACACCGCGGCCGCCGCGCTGATCGAGCGCGGCATGATCGACGAAACCGGCCCGCAGGCGTCGTCCGGCGGGCGGCGCCCGGAAACGCTGCTGCTCTCGGCCGGCATGGGCGTCCTGGCGGCGATCGATCTCGGCGCGTCGAGCGTCAACGTGGCGCTGGTGGCGCCCGACATGACGGTCCTCGCGCACCATGCCGAGGCAATCGAGATCGCCGACGGCCCCGGCATCGTCCTCTCCCGCGTGCGTGAACTGCTGCGCGAGCTGCGCCAGCGCTGCAACGTGCGCAGCGAGCAGGTGATCGGCATCGGCGTCGGCGTGCCGGGACCGGTCGAATTCGACAGCGGCCTGCTCGTCGCGCCGCCGATCATGCCGGGCTGGGAAGGCTTCTCGATCCGCGACTACCTGCGCGAGGACTACGCGGCGCCGGCATTCATCGACAACGACGTGAACGTGATGGCGATGGGCGAGCTGTGGCGCCTGCAGCGCAAGCTGCCCAACTTCATCGTCGTCAAGGTCGGCACCGGCATTGGCTGCGGCATCGTCTGCAACGGCATGATCTACCGCGGCACCAACGGCTCGGCCGGCGACGTCGGCCACATCTGCGTCGACCCGGCCGGCGAGCGCTGCCACTGCGGCAACCAGGGCTGCGTCGAGATCATGGCCGCCGGCCCGGCGATCGCGCGCCAGGGCACGGAGGCGGCGAACGCCGGCAAGAGCCCGCAACTGGCGCAGGTGCTCGCCGCCAACGGCGTCATCACGCCGGAGGACGTCGGCCAGGCGAGCCGTGGCGGCGACGTCGCGGCCAACGCCATCATCAAGCTGTCGGGCAAGCTGATCGGCCAGATGCTCGCCTCCGTGGTCAATTTCTTCAACCCCTCGCACGTCTTCATCGCCGGCCGCATCTCGCGTATCGGGCCGATGTTCCTGGCCGCGATCCGGCAGAGCATCTACCAGCGCTCGCTGCCGCTGTTGAACGCGCCATCTCGAAATCCTCTACGCGCCGCTCGGCAACCGCGCCGGCGTCATCGGCTGCGCGGCGATGGCCTTCCAGGAAACGCTGCGCGTGCGCGGCGTGCTGAATGGAGCGCGGCCGTGAGCCTCGCCGTCGAGTTCCGCGCCGTCAGCAAGCGCTTCGGTCCGGTCGAGGTACTGCACGGCGTCAGCTTCGCGCTGCCGGCCGGTCGCGTCGTCGGCCTGCTCGGTGAGAACGGCGCCGGCAAGTCGACGCTGGTGAAGATCCTGGCCGGCTACGAGCAGGCCAGCGAGGGCGACTTCACGCTCGACGGCGTCGCGCACCGCTTCGCCGACTCGCGCGCGGCCGAGGCGGCCGGCATCGTGCTCATCCACCAGGAGTTCAACCTGGCCGAGGACCTGACCATCGCGCAGAACATCTTCCTCGGCCACGAACGGCAAAAGGGCTGGCTGCTCGACGAGCGCGGCATGAACGCCGCGGCGCGCGCCGCGCTGCAGCGCGTCGGCCTCGATGCCGACCCGGAGACGCGGGTGCGCCGGCTGATCGTCGCCGAGAAGCAACTCGTCGAGATCGCCAAGGCAGTCTCGCGCAACGCCCGCCTGCTGGTCATGGACGAGCCGACGGCGACGCTGACGCCGACCGAGACCGAACGCCTGTTCGCGCTGATCGCGCAACTCAAGGGCGAGGGCGTCAGCATCATCTACATCTCGCATAAGCTCGACGAGGTCGAGCGCGTCACCGACGAGATCGTCGTCATGCGCGACGGCCGCTTCGTCGCGCGCGCACCGACCGCCGGGACGACGCGCCAGCAGATGGCCAACCTGATGGTCGGGCGCGACGTGTCGGACATGTACCCGCCCAAGGAACCGCCGCCGCCGGCGCCGCCGCTGCTGCGGGTGGCCGGGCTGAGCGTGCCGGGCTGGGCGGAGAACGTCGATTTCGAGGTGCGGCCGGGCGAGATCCTCGGCTTCGCCGGCCTGGTCGGCGCCGGCCGCACCGAACTGTTCGAGGGACTGCTCGGCCTGCGTCCGCGCAGCGCCGGCTGCGTCGAGATCGACGGCCGGGCGGTCAACCTGCGCAGTCCGCGCCAGGGCGTGCGCCACGGCCTCGCCTACCTCTCGGAAGACCGCAAGGGCAAGGGGCTGCACGTGCGCTTCGGCCTGCGCGAGAACCTGACGCTGCTGACGCTCGAACGCTACGCGCGCCCGCTGCTCGATCCGGGCGCCGAGCGCGCGGCACTGCGCGAGAAGGTCGGGGAGTTCGGCATCCGCACCGGCGACCTCGGCAACCGTGCCGCCTCGCTCTCCGGCGGCAATCAGCAAAAACTGGCGCTGGCCAAGTTCCTGCACGCCGACCCGAAGATCATCGTGCTCGACGAGCCGACGCGCGGCGTCAACGTCGGCGCCAAGCGCGACATCTATTTCCTGATCCAGCGCCTGGCCCGCGAGGGGCACGGGGTCATCGTCATTTCGTCCGAGCTCGTGGAACTCATCGGCCTCTGCCACCGCGTCGTGGTCATGCGCGCCGGCCGGGTGCAGGCCACGCTCGACGCCGGCCAACTGACGGAAGAGGAGTTGATCGCTCATGCCACCGGTACCCACTGAAGCGCCCGCCGGCCGGGCCGGCCTCCTGGCGCGGCGCCTGCAGGATCTCGGCCCGCTGCTCGGCCTGATCCTGCTGTGCGCGGCCGGCACCGCGCTGAATCCGGACTTCGCCACCGTCGACAACGTGCTCAACGTGCTGACGCGCACCGCCTTCATCGGCATCATCGCCGTCGGCATGACCTTCGTCATCATCTCCGGCGGCATCGACCTCTCGGTCGGCTCGATGGCCGCGCTGATCGCCGGCAGCATGATCCTGCTGATGAACGCGCTCGGCGCGTCGGTCGCATCGCCCTACCTGGTCGTCACCCTCGGCATCGTCTTCGCGCTGCTGCTCGGCGCGCTGTTCGGGCTGGCGCACGGCCTGCTGATCACCAAGGGGCGCATCGAGCCGTTCATCGTCACGCTCGGCACGCTCGGCATCTTCCGCGCCTACCTCACCTATCTCGCCGACGGCGGCGCGATCACCCTCGACAACGCCGTCTCCGACGTCTACAGCCCGGCCTACTACGGCAGCGTGCTCGGCCTGCCGATCCCGATCTGGGTCTTCCTGTTCACCGCGTTGCTCGGCGCGCTGGTGCTCAACCGCACGCGCTACGGCCGCTACGTGCAGGCGATCGGCTCCAACGAGCAGGTGGCGCGCTACGCCGCGGTCGAGGTCGACCGCGTCAAGATGCTCACCTATGCCGTGCTCGGCCTGTGCGTCGGCGTCGCCACGGTGCTCTACGTGCCGCGCCTCGGCTCGGCGTCGCCGACCACCGGCCTGCTCTGGGAACTGGAGGCGATCGCCTCGGTGATCGTCGGCGGCACCGCGCTGAAGGGCGGCGAAGGCCGGATCGCCGGCACCGTCGTCGGCGCCATCCTGCTCTCGGTGATCAGCAACATCCTCAACCTGACCAGCATCATCAGCGTCTATCTCAACGCGGCGGTGCAGGGCGTCGTCATCATCATCGTCGCCTTCCTGCAGCGCGGCCGGCGCTGAAGCAGCAACCCGCAACCCGGCAAGCCAACGTTGTTCCGATCGATCCGCAAGACAAGGAGACCTGCACCATGAAATCGATGATCCGCAGCTTCACGTTCGCCACCGTCGCCGCCGCCACGCTGGCCGTCTTCGCCGCCACCCCGGCCGCCGCCGCGGAGAAAGTCGTGCTCGGCGTCGCCATCCCAGCCGCCACGCACGGCTTCACCGGCGGCATCGTGTTCTGGGCCAACCAGGCCAAGAAGGAACTGGAAAAGGCCCACCCGGACCTCAAAGTGATCGTCAAGACCGCCGCCAACGCCGCCGAACAGGCCAACCAGTTGCAGGACCTGATGGCGGTCAGCAAGATCAACACGCTGGTCGTCTTCCCGTTCGAGTCGGCGGCGCTGACCAAGCCGGTCGCCGCGGTGCACGACAAGGGCGTCTACGTCACCGTGGTCGACCGCGGCCTGACCGACACCAGCGCGCAGGACGCCTACGTTTCCGGCGACAACACCGCCTTCGGCAAGATTCCGGCCGAGTACCTCGCCAAGGCGATGAACGGCAAGGGCAACCTGGTCGCCCTGCGCGGCATCGCCACGACGCTCGACAACGAGCGCTGGGACGCCTTCACCGGCGTCATGAAGAACCATCCCGAGATCAAGATCCTCGACGCCAGATACGCCAACTGGAACCGCGACGATGCGTTCAAGGTGATGCAGGACTACCTGACGCGCTTCAAGCAGATCGACGCCGTGTGGGCGGCCGACGACGACATGGCGGTCGGCGTGCTCAAGGCGATCGACCAGGCCAAGCGCAGCGACATCAAGATCGTCTTCGGCGGCGCCGGCGCCAAGGGCATGATCAAGACGCTGATGGACGGCAAGGACCCGCGCATCCAGGCCAACGTCTCCTACTCGCCGAAGTTCATGTACGACGCGATCAAGCTCACCGCCGAGGCGCGCCTGAAGGGCGAAAAACTGCCGCCGACCTACATCATTCCGTCGGAACTGATCACCAGGGAAAACGCGGCCAAGTTCTACTTCCCGGATTCGCCGTTCTAGGGAGGCGCTGAAACATTCCACATTCGTCATTCCGGCGAACGCCGGAATCCAGGAAGACCGACGCACTGGACCCCGGCGTTCGCCGGGGTGACGAATAGGCGGCACCGGCCCGGCCATCGGGCAAGGCCGGACCGCGGCGGTCCGCCCGTTCAGTTTCACAGCACGAGGACACCATGACCCGACCGATCACCCTGTTCACCGGCCAGTGGGGCGACCTGCCGCTGGCCGAACTCGCCCCGCTGGCCAAGTCGATGGGCTACGACGGACTCGAACTCGCCTGCTGGGGCGACCATTTCAACGTGCAGGAGGCGCTGGCCTCCGACGCCTACGTGCGCGAGAAACGCGCGCTGCTCGCACAGCACGGGCTGCAGTGCTTCGCGCTCGGCTGCCATCTGGTCGGCCAGGCCGTCTGCGACCGCATCGACGAGCGCCACCAGGCCATCCTGCCGCCGCACGTGTGGGGCGACGGCGACCCGGAAGGCGTGCGCCGCCGCGCCGCCGCCGAAATGCAGGACTGCGCGCGCGCCGCCGCACGGTTCGGCGTCAAGACCGTCACCGGCTTCACCGGCTCGGCCATCTGGCACGCCATCTACGCCTTCCCGCCGACCTCGCAGGCCTATTGGGAGCGCGGCTACGCCGACTTCGCCGCGCGCTGGACGCCGATCCTCGACGCCTTCGACGCCGCCGGCGTCGACTTCGCGCTGGAAATCCACCCGACCGAGATCGCCTTCGATCTCGCCTCGATGCAGCGCGCGCTGGACGCCGTCGGGCAGCACCCGCGCTTCGGCGTCAACTTCGATCCCAGCCACCTCGGCTACCAGGGCGTTGACTACGTCAGGCTGCTGCGCGCGCTCGGCGACCGCGTGCGCAACGTGCACATGAAGGACGCCTGGTGGGGCAAGGGCGACGGCTCGGTCGGCGTCTTCGGCGGCCACGTCGGCTTCGGCGACGCGCGCCGCTACTGGGATTTCCGTAGCGTCGGGCGCGGCATGATCGACTTCGAAAGCATCATCGTCGCCTTGAACGACATCGGCTACCGCGGGCCGCTCTCGGTCGAATGGGAAGACAGCCGCATGGACCGCGTGCACGGCGCCACCGAGAGTGCCGCGTTCTGCCGGCGGCTCGACTTCAAGCCCTCGGGCGTGGCCTTCGACGCGGCCTTCGAAAAATAACCCGCCACCCCGGCGGGAAGGAGAGAAATCGTGGAAAAACTGCGTTACGCGATGGTCGGCGGCGGCCGGGGCGCCTTCATCGGCGGCGTGCATCGCCAGGCCATGGCGCTCGACGGGCAGATGCAACTGGTGGCCGGCGCGCTCTCGTCGAATCCGGACAAGGCGCTCGCCTCGGGCCGCGAACTGGGTCTCGCCGACGACCGCAACCATCCGTCCTGGCAGGCGCTGCTGGACGACGAGCTGCGCCGCCCGGCGGCCGAGCGCATCGACTTCGTCAGCATCGTCACGCCCAACCACCTGCACTACCCGGTGGCCAGGGCGTTCGCCGCGGCCGGCATCGACGTCGTCTGCGACAAGCCGCTGGTGCACACGTCGGAGCAGGCGCGGGACCTGATCGCCGCCGCCGGGAAGACCGGCGTCGTCTTCGCCGTCACCTACAACTACACCGGCTACCCGCTGGTGCGGCAGGCGCGGCACATGGTCGCCAGCGGCCAGCTCGGCGAGATCCGCAAGGTGGTCGTCGAGTACCACCAGGGCTGGCTGTCGACGCTGCTCGAAGGCACCGGCAACCCGCAGGCCGACTGGCGCACCGATCCGGCGAGGAGCGGCATCGCCGGCAGCATCGGCGACATCGGCTCGCACGCCGAAAATCTCGCGGCGACGATCACCGGCCTGGAGATCGAAGCGCTGTGCGCCGACCTCGCCACCTTCGTCCCCGGCCGCCGGCTCGACGACGACGGCAGCGTGCTGCTGCGCTACCGCAACGGCGCGCGCGGCGTCCTGCTGGCCTCGCAGATCGCGGCCGGCTGCGAGAACGACCTGCGCATCCGCGTCTTCGGCAGCCAGGGCTCGCTGAGCTGGCGCCAGGAGGACCCCAACCGCCTGCTGCATGCGCCGCTCGACGCGCCGCAGCGCATCCTGACGCGCAACGGCCCCAGCCTGTGCCCGGCGGCGCTGAAAGCGGCGCGCCTGCCGGCAGGCCACCCGGAAGCGTTCCTGGAGGCCTTCGCCAACCTCTACGCCGGCGTCGCCGAAGCCATCCGCGCGCGCCGGGAGGGACGCCCCCTGGCGCCGCTCGAAGGCGATTTCCCGCGCCTCGCCGACGGCGCGCGCGGCGTGCGCTTCATCGAACGGACGGTCGAATCGGCGCGGTCGGAGGTCAAGTGGGTCTTGTACTAGTGCTGAGGAAGGGCGTTATTAACCACAACGAGCACGACGGACACGACGAAAGACAAGATCTTTGATTAACCACGGCGACACGGCGGGCACGGCGAGAAGCAGAATCTTGTTTCTTGTTTTTCGTTGTGCCCGTCGTGCTCGTTGTGGTTAGAAAGATTTTGCCTCTCGCCGTGCCCGCCGTGTCGCCGTGGTTAACGGGTTTAGGAACAGCTAACCGCCGCTGACCCGCACCTCGCCGGCGAGGCGTTCCACCAGTTCGTCCGACGGCGGCGTCGCGCCGGCCGCCAGGCAGGCGCCTGTTCCCGCCGCCACCGAGGCGCGCAGGTGCTCGCCCCAGCCTCGCTCGGGGCGCCGCAGCACGCTGCTCAGCAGGCCGGCCAGGCTGCAGTCGCCGGCGCCGACGCTGTCGACCACCCGGACCGCCGGCGGCACGGCGCGCCAGACCTTGCCGTCGGCATGCAGCGTGGCCCCTTCGCCGCCCCGCGTATAGAGGACCGGCACCGCCGGGTTCATGGCGCGCAGGTGCGCGAAGGCGCCCTCCTCGTCCGGCGTGCGGAAGAGGCCGCGCAGGTCTTCCTCCGACACCTTGACGAGATCGGCGATGGCCATCATGCGCGCCAGGACGGGATCGTAGCTGGCGTCCATCACGGCCCGGTAATTGGGGTCGTAGCTGATCCGGACGCCTTGCGCATGGAGCCGCTCGGCGAGGTCGACGAGGCGCCCGGCCAGCGGCTGCCGCACCAGGCTGATGCAGCCGAAATGCGCCCAGCGCGCGGCCGCCGCCCAACCCGCCGGCAGGGCGGCCACATCGAAGTGCAGGTCGGCGCTGTCGTCGCCGATGAAGAAGTATTGCGGCGGGTGCGTCTCATGCACGATGGCCAGCAGCGGCGACTTGGCGGGACGCTGCAGGAAGCGCAGGTCGAGGCCGGCCCGCTCGCTGGCCTGCCACAGCACGTCGCCGAAGCAGTCGCGGCTGATCGCGCCGCCGAACGCGCTCGGCACCCCGAAGCAGGCCATCACCCGCGCCACGTTCCACGGCGCGCCGCCGGGCACGCTCACCCAGGTGTCCGCCTCCCGCCGGATCAGGTCGGTCAGCGCCTCGCCGAAGGAGACGAACAGGGGGAAAGCATCCATCACGCCGCCTCCTGGAAGAAAGGGGAACGGAAGTCGGGGAGAGGAGAAAGGGTCATGGTGTTCCGGAGGTTGAAGTACGCCGCGAGAACGGCAAGGATACCGGTCTTCGCGGCCGCAGGCAGCGGGTCACAGGTCGACCATCACCTTCATGGTGGCCGGCCCGTTGGCGTCGATGAAGCGGTAGGCCTCCGGCCATTCGGCGAAGGGGACGTGCCGCGACACCAGCGGCGCGATCGTCACCGACGACGACAGCAGCTGCACCGCCGCCTCCCAGTCCTCGCGCCAGTACATCATGCTGCCGGCCAGGACGATCTCGTGCTCGCCGACAACGCTCATGTCGACGACCGGTGGCCTGCCGTAGACGCCGACGATGAGCACCTGCCCGCCCTTCTCGATGGTCGAGACCGCGGCGGCGAGCGAGCCCTCGGCTCCCGCCGCCTCGAAGGCGAGATCGAAGCCCTCCGCGCCGAAGGCGATGGCCGCCGCCTCGTCGAGCGGCTGGCGCGCGGTATTGACGGCGTGATCGACGCCGCACCGCTTCGCCACGTCGAGCCGATGGTCGGCGACATCGGCGATCAGCACCCGCGCCGCGCCGCTCGCCCTGGCGACCTGCGCGATCAGGTTGCCGATCGTGCCCGCGCCGAGCACGACGACGTTGCGCCCGGCCAGGTCTCCCGCGCGCCGGCAGGCGTGGACCGCGACCGATACCGGTTCGACGAACGCCCCCTGATCGGCGGTGAAGCCGTCGGGCAGGACGACGAGACGCTCCGCCGGAACGTTGTACAGCTCGCGCCCGCAGCCGTCGGCCTGGAATCCCCGCACCTTCAGGTTCTCGCAGATGTTGAAGCGGCCCTTCCGGCAGGGGTTGCATTTCCCGCAGACGATCTGCGGCAGCGCCGTGACCTGGGCGCCGAGCGGCGGCGCGCCGGTGACGCCGGGACCGATCGCCTCCACGACGCCCATGAACTCGTGCCCCTGGATGACGGGATACGGCGTGAACGGGTGGGTGCCGTGCCAGACGTGGATGTCCGAGCCGCAGATGCCGATCCGGCGGACGCGGATGCGGACCTCGCCGGGACCCGGCGGCGTGGCGGCGACTTCCTCGAATCGGATTTTTCCCGGCGCTTCCATGACGGCTTGTCTCACGATGCGTTCTCCATGCAAATAGTCCGGTTGGCCCACGTCCATCGCGGGCGCTCTCCCTCCCCTTCAAGGGGAGGGCTGGGGTGGGGATGGGGTAAGCGCCTAGCCTCGCCACTACCCCATCCCCCACCCGGCCTCCCCCTTGAAGGGGGAGGAGTTGAATCCCCGCCTTTACCGCCCCTTTGCCGCCTCCGCCGCCGAACCTCCGAAGCGGCTTTCCGCCTGCCTGCGGAACTCGGTGGGCGTGAGGCCCTTGAGCTCGCGGAAACGGCGGTTGAAGTTGGCCACGTTGTTGAATCCCACGTCGTAGCAGATGTTGGTCACGTAGCGGTCCGTGCCCATCAGCAACTGGCAGGCGCGGTTGATGCGCACCTGGTTGACGAAATCGGTGTAGGTGTTGCCGGTCGCGCGCCGGAAGAAACGCGAGAAGCGGCTTTCGCTCATGCCCAGTTCGGCCGCGAAATCGCCGGCCGTCATCGACTGCGCCACGTTCTCGGTGATGCGGCTGACGATGGCATTGATCTGGTCCAGCTCGGCGTCGTTGTCGGCGCCCTGCATCTGCACGCTCGACAGCAGGCGGTAGTCGTTCCATCGCGCCAGATCGGCCATCAGGTCGATGAACGCGGTGAGCCGGCGCATTCCCTTGGCTGCCTTGACCCGGTGCCAGTGCCGTTCGCCGGCCTCGGCGAAACCGAAGAACTCGACGCCGTGGCGCGCCCGTTCAAGCAGGGGCATCAGCTCGCCCAGCTCGGGGATCAGGCGGCTCGCGTTCTCGATCGGCGCGTGCAGGAACTGGATGACCAGATCGCGCTTCTCGATCCCCTCCTCCGGCACGTCCGTCGAGATCCAGTTGTGCGGTAGCCGCGGCCCGCACAGCACCACGTGGCCCGGCTCGAACGGGCCGATCCAGTCGCCCACGAAGGCCTTGCCCGAGGTGGCGACGATCATGTGCAGCTCGTATTCGTCATGGCAGTGCCAGCGCGCCAGCGGCGTCGGGAAGCCGTGGTCCAGGCAGCGGATGAAGCCGACTTCGGCCGACGGCTCGTAGCCCAGCGCCGGACTGCGGTTGTAGTCGGCCTCCAGTTCGGGCTGGCGCGCCCGCTTGCCGGCAGAGATCGAAGAAAAGGCCATGGCTCGCTCCAGTCATTCAGGGTCGATACGGCATGTTCCCACCGATTCCATCATTGCGAACGTTCCTCCACGAAGCGGCGGACGCGCGCATAAGCGGCGCGCACCGCGCCGAGCACCGCCGCATCGCCGGCCAGTTCGCCCCACAGGACCGGATCGGCGCAGAAGGCAGCCAGCGGGTCGGCGGCGGCGCAGACGGCGTGCGCCGCTTCGGGATTCATCGCCTGGTCCTGGTATTCGTACGGAATTTCCCCGCGGTGCCAGCGTTCCAGGTAGGCCAGGAAGAGCGCCGGCAGCATCGCCACGCTGGCGATCGGCTCGCCGCGCGCCAGGCGGTCGCGGAAGGTCGGCACGATGAAGCCGGGAATCTTCGAATAGCCGTCCATCGCCACGCGCTGGTTGGTGTCGCGGATCGCCGGGTTGCCGAAGCGGTCGAGCACGACGTCGCGGTAGGCCGCCAGATCGATGGGACTCGGCGACAGGACGGGAATCACGTCGTCGGTGACGTAGTCGTGGGCGAACTGGCGGATCGCCGCGTCGCGCGTGCCCTCGTGGATGTACCGGTAGCCGACCAGCGTCCCGGCCCAGGCGATGCAACTGTGCGTGGCGTTGAGCAGGCGGATCTTGGCCTCCTCGTACGGCGCCACCGACGCCACCATCTGCACGCCGACTGTCTCCCACTCCGGACGGCCGGCGCGGAAGTCGTCCTCGATCACCCACTGGATGAAGCTCTCGCCCATCACCGGCGCGGCGTCGGCCCGGCCGGTGGCCGCCAGCACGCGCTCCGCCACGTCGGGCGACGGCCGCGGCGTGATGCGGTCGACCATCGCGTTCGGGCTGCTGGTGTTGGCCTCCACCCAGGCGAGCAGTTCGCGGTCGCCGAGCAGTCCGATGAACTGCAGCAGGCCGCCGCGGAAGCGCTCGCCGTTGTGGCGCAGGTTGTCGCAGTTGAGCAGCGTCACCGGGCCGGCGCCGGCCCGCATGCGCCGGCGCAGCATGGCGGCCAGCGCGCCGTAGATGGTGGTTCCGGGCCAGCCCGCGCGCACCGCGGCCAGGTCCGCGACGATGTCGCCGGCCGAGGCGTCGAGCGCGTTGCGCGTGTCCAGGTAGTAGCCGGCCTCGGTCACCGTGAACGAGATGATGCGCGTGGCCGGGTCGGCGGCGCGGGCGATCAGCCCGGCCAGCTCCGGCGCGTAGGGGAACACTTCCCGGATCGAGGTGATCCACGTGTAGCTGTGCACGCCCTGCGGGGTGATGGTTTCGAGCGTGTAGGCGCCGCCCTGCGCGGCCAGCGCCGCGATCGTCTCCACGTTGTCCGGGCGGATGTTGCCCCCGGCGAGGCACCAGCGGGCGTCGCCGGAGGCGATCAGCTCGTGCAGGTAGACGGCCTGGTGGGCGCGGTGGAACGACCCCAGCCCCAGATGAAGCATCACCAGCGGCGACGCGATGGAACTCATGTTTTTCTCCCTAACGATTGCGTAATGACGAATTCATTCGGCCCGCGCGACAACCCGCCCCTGCGCGTCGAAGACGTGCGCGGCGGTGAGATCGGCCTCGATCCCGACCCGGCTGCCGGGCGCGAGCTGGCAGCGCTGCGTCTGCCGCGCCACGAGCTGCGCGCCCTGCTCGGTGGTGACGTAGATCAGCGTCTCGGCGCCCAGCGCCTCGACCAGATCGACCCGGGCGCGGAACTTCCCGTCGCCTTCCGCCACGAGCCGCACGCCTTCGGGGCGCAGGCCGACGTAGCCGCCGTCCGGCACCTGCAGCGCCGCCAGCGCATCGAGCGCCGGCAGCCGGGCAGCATTCACCACGTTCATCTGCGGCGTGCCGATGAACTGGGCGACGAACTGGTTGGCCGGACGGTCGTAGAGTTCGAGCGGCGAGCCGACCTGCTCGATCACGCCCTCGCGCAGCACCACCACGCGGTCGGCCAGGGTCATCGCCTCGACCTGGTCGTGGGTCACGTAGATGGTGGTGGCGTCCAGGTCGCGGTGCAGCTTGGCGATCTCGATCCGCGTCTGGCCGCGCAGCGCGGCGTCGAGGTTGGACAGCGGCTCGTCGAACAGGAAGACCTTGGGCGCGCGCACGATGGCGCGGCCGATCGCCACGCGCTGGCGCTGGCCGCCCGACAGCTCCTTGGGCGTGCGCCGCAGGTACTCGCTCAGGTTGAGGATCTTCGCCGCGCGCTCGACCTTGTCCTTGATCGACGCCGGGTCGGCCTTGGCCAGCTCCAGCGCGAAGCTCATGTTTTCGTAGACGCTCATGTGCGGATACAGCGCGTAGCTCTGGAAGACCATGGCCAGGTCGCGCCTGCTCGACGGCAGGTCGGTGATGTCGCGCCCGTCGAGCCGGATCGAGCCGCGGTCAACGTTCTCCAGCCCGGCGATCAGGCGCAGCAGCGTCAACTTGCCGCAGCCGGACGGACCGACGAAGACGACGAACTCGCCCTTGCGGATCGCCAGATCGACCCCCTTGATGACCCGCTGCGCGCCGAAGGATTTCTCGATGCCGTTGAGTTGCAGGTAGTCCATGTTTTCCCCTTTTGCTTACTTGACGGCGCCGAAGGTCAGGCCTTGCACCAGTTGTTTCTGGCTGAACCAGCCGAACACCACGATCGGCGCGACGGCCATGAACGAGGCGGCCGACAATTTGGCCCAGAAGAGCCCCTCGGGGCTGGAGTACGAGGCGATCAGCGTGGCCAGCGTGCCGGCCTTGGCGGCGCTCAGGTTGAGCGACCAGAAGGCTTCGTTCCAGGCCAGCACCAGGCACAGCAGGCCGGTGGACGCCAGCCCGCCCATGGTCAGCGGCAGCAGCACCCGGCGGAATTCCTGCCACAGCGAGGCGCCGTCCATGCGCGCGGCTTCGAGGATCTCGCCGGGGATTTCCTTGAGGCACGAGTACAGCATCCACACCATGATCGGCAGGTTCGAGAGGGTGAACACCACGATCAGCCCGATGCGCGTATCCAGCAGCCCCGACGACTGCGCCATCACGTACACCGGGACCAGCGCGCCGACGGCCGGCATCATCTTGGTGGACAGCATCCACATGAGGATGTCCTTGGTGCGCCGGCTCTTGAAGAAGGCCATCGAGTACGCCGCCGGCAGGGCCAGCGCCAGCCCGAGCAGCGTCAACGCCACGCTGGTGACCAGCGAGTTCTTGGCATACAGCAGGTAGTCGCTGCGCTCCTGGACGATGGTGAAGTTCTCCAGCGTCGGGGTGAAGAACACCAGCGGCGGCACCGAGATGGCCTGCAGTTCGGTCTTGAAGGCGGTGAGCACCATCCAGCCGAGCGGGAAGAAGAGGAACAGCGCCGTGGCCCACGACAGCGCCGCGCGCAGTACGTGGAGGGCCGCGTTGATCTGCTTTTGCGTCATGAGCGCCTCACTTGTCCAGGTTCTTGCCGACCATGCGGATCAGGAACACCGCGGCGACGTTGGCCAGCACCACGGCGAACAGCGCGCCGGCCGACGCCACGCCGGCGTCGAAGCCGAGCAGCGCCTGCTTGAAGATCAGGAAGGCCACGTTGGTGCTGGCGTCGCCCGGCCCGCCGCCGGTGGTCGTGTAGATCTCGGCGAAGACGCTGAGCAGGAAGATCATCTCGATCATCACCACCACGGCGACCGAGCGGCCGAGATGCGGGATGTACAGGTAGCGCAGCTGCTGCAGATAGTTCGCCCCGTCCATGCGCGACGCCTCGAGCTGCTCGCGGTTCATCGACTGTAGCGCGGTGACGAAGATCAGCGTGGCGAACGGCAGCCACTGCCAGGAGACGATGACGATCACGCTGAACAGCGGCCAGTCGGTCAGCCAGTCGACCGGCGCGGCGCCGAAGAACGACCAGACCTGCGCCAGCACGCCGTAGATCGGATTCATCATCATGTGCTTCCACAGCAGGGCGTTCACCGTGGGCATGATGAAGAACGGCGAGATCAGCAGCACGCGCACGACGTTGCGGCCGGGGAAAGGCTCGTCCGTGAGCAGCGCGATGGCGATGCCGGCGACGACGGTGATCACGATCACCCAGCCGAGCAGCAGCAGGGTATTGATGATCGCCGTGCTGAACGACGGGTCGGTGACGAAGTACTCGAAGTTCTCCAGGCCGATGAAGCCCGTCTGGTCCGGCTGCAGCAGGTTGTAGCGGATGACCGAGAAATAGATCGTCATCCCCAGCGGGACGATCATCCAGAGAAACAGCGTGAGTACGGCGGGCGCCATCAGGGCGCGCGGGAGCAGACGTTTCATGGGCGTGGACCTCGGTGCGAAGATGACGCCGCGGCGGGCGGTGAACCTCCCCGCCGCGGACGGACACTTGCGTCGCGTGCTGCCGCGCCGCGCTACTTGTAGTAGCCGGCCTTCTTCATCTCGCGGTCGGCCGCGACCTGCGAGGCCTTCAACGCCGCGTCGATCGTCGCCTTGCCGGCCAGCGCCGCGCTCATCTGCTGCCCGACAGTGGTGCCGATCGACTGGAATTCCGGAATGGCGGCGAACTGGACGCCGACGTACGGGCTCTTCGGCAGCGTCTGGTCGGACGGATTCGCCGTCTCGATGGCCAGCTTCTCGGCCTCGGCGAACTTGGCGACCTTCAGGAACTCGGGATTGGCGTAGGTGCTCTTGCGCGTGCCGGTCGGCACGTTGCCCCAGCCCACTTCCCTGCCGACGAGGTTGATGTATTCCTTGCTCGTGGCCCAGGTGATGAACCTGGTCGCCGCCTCCACCTTCTGCGAGCCGGCCGGGATCGCCAGCGCCCAGGCCCACAGCCAGTTGGCGCCCTTCGGCGTGACCATGGTCGGCGCCTGCGCGAAGGCCACCTTGTCGGCCACCTTGGACTGCTTGGGATCGCTGATGAACGAGGCGGCGATGGTCGCGTCGATCCACATGCCGCACTTGCCCTCGTTGTAGAGCGCCAGGATTTCATTGAAGCTGTTGGCCGACGAGCCCGGCGGGCCGTATTTCTTGAGCAGATCGACGTAGAAGGTGATGGCGTCCTTCCACGGTTTCGAATCGAGCTGCGGCTTCCAGCTCATGTCGAACCACTGCCCGCCGAAGGTGTTCACCAGCGTGCTCAGGAAGGCCATGTTGTCGCCCCAGCCCGGCTTGCCGCGCAGGCAGATGCCGTACACGCCGTTCTTCGGATCGTGGATCTTCGCGGCCAGATCCTTCACCTCGTCCCAGGTCGGGCGCTCCTTGACCGTGACGCCGGCCTTGTCGGCCAGATCCTTGCGGTACATGAGCATCGAGCTTTCGCCGTAGAACGGCGCGGCGTAGAGCTTGCCGTCCGTTGAACAGGCCGTCGCGCATGGCCGGCAGGAGGTCGTCAACCTCGTAGTCGGCCGGCGTCTTCAGCTCGGCCAGCCAGCCCTTCTTCCCCCAGATCGGCGTCTCGTACATGCCGATCGTCATCACGTCGAACTGCCCGCCCTTGGTGGCGATGTCGGTGGTCACGCGCTGGCGCAGCACGCCTTCCTCAAGCGTCACCCACTTCACCTTGATGTCCGGATTCGCCGACTCGAAGTGCCTGGTCAGCTTCTGCATCTCGATCATGTGACCGTTGTTCACGGTGGCCACCACCAGCTCGGTGGCGGCGAACGCCGTACCCGTCAGCACGCCGCAGGCGAGCGCCAGCAAAGTTTTACGTTTCATGACCTGCCTCCTTGAATAGTTTTATGTTTTAGCCGACGTCATCAATGCATCGACACGCGCAATATAGATACTTTACCCATCGCTTTTTGATACTCGATCGGCAGAAGCATGTACTTATTTGCGTTATAACAACGCAAATAACGAAGAATCGCGCGAAATCGTATTGACAGGAAAGGGAGGGCGCGCCGGCGCGCGCCTTACGGGCCGATCGCCGGCCCGCGCGCGCGGATCACCGGATCACGCCGCCGCCGAGGCATACCCGGCTTTCATACACCACCACCGACTGCCCCGGCGTCACCGCCCATTGCGGCTCGGCGAAACGGATGCGGCAGCCGCCGGCGTCAACGCTCTCGATCTCGCACGGCGCGTCGGCCTGGCGGTAGCGCGTCTTGGCGCCGTAGACCCAGTGCGTGTGCGGCGGCTCGCCGGAAATCCAGGAGAGCTGATCCGCCGTCAGCTCGTCGGCGAGCAGCGCCGGATGGTCGTGGCCCTGCACCACGTAGAGGATGTTGCGCGCCATGTCCTTGCCGGCCACGAACCAGGCCTCGTGCTCGCCCGTCGCGCTGCCCTTGCCGCCCTTCACGCCGCCGATCTGCAGGCCCTTGCGCTGGCCCAGCGTGTGGTAGGTCAGGCCGTCGTGCTCGCCGAGCAGGCGGCCGTCGTCCAGGCAGCGGATCTCGCCCTTCTTCGGCGGCAGATAGCGCATCAGGAATTCCTTGAACGGCCGCTCGCCGATGAAGCAGATGCCGGTGGAATCCTTCTTGACCGCCACGTGCAGGCCGGCCTCCTCGGCCATCCGGCGCACGTCGCGCTTGTACAGGTCGGCCAGCGGGAACAGCGTCTTCGACAGCTGCCGCTGATCAAGGCGATGCAGGAAATAGCTCTGGTCCTTGGTACCGTCCTCGGCCTTGAGCAGCTGGAAGCGGCCGTCGCCGGCGTTCGACTCGCGCACGCCGGCGTAGTGGCCGGTGGCGATCCGGTCGGCGCCCATGCGCAGGGCGTGGTCGAGGAAGGCCTTGAACTTGATCTCGGAATTGCACAGCACGTCCGGGTTGGGCGTGCGGCCGGCCCGGTACTCCTCCAGGAAAATGGAGAACACGCGCTCGCGGTATTCCTTGGCGAAGTTCACCACCTCGACGTCGATGCCGATCGTGTCGGCCACGCTCATCACGTCGATCAGGTCCTGGCGCGACGAGCAGTATTCGTCGTCGTCATCGTCCTCCCAGTTCTTCATGAACAGGCCGGTGACGTTCCAGCCCTGTTGCTTGAGCAGCAGCGCGGCGACCGACGAGTTGACGCCGCCGGACAGGCCGACGACCACCGTTTTCCCCTTGCCTTCATTCGTAGTCATCCGGACCCTCTCCCTGCAGCCAGGCATCCAGCGGCATCACCGCCGCCGCGTGCCCGTTGTCGAAAAACCAGCTGTCGACGACGAAGCGTGCGGGCGCTCCGTCGTGGTCGTCCGCGCCGCCGTCGCGCACTTCCTCGATCACCGCCGAATAATGCTGGAACACCAGCAGGCGCAGGCGCAGGGCCGGCTCCAGCACGCGGTGGAAGCGCAGCAGGCCGCGCCGTTCCAGCAGGTGCAGCAGGCGCGTGGTGGTCGTCGCGTGGTCGATGCAGTCCATGCGGCCATAGACGGCGTCGTCCGCGTAGTTGCCGCCCCGGTCCGCGCCGATCGGCGACTGCCGGCCGGCCCAGCCGAGCAGGCGGCCGACCGCTGCGCCGACGGCCTCGCGCTCCTCGCCTGGCGTCCGCGCGTCGCCCAGCAGCTGCGCCAGTTCGGCCAGCTGCGCGTCGCTGAAAACCACCTCGGCCTGGGCCACGCAGCCGTAGTTGAAGCACACCGAAATGCGTTCCTCCGCCGACGCGCCGCAGGCGGCCAGGACGGACAGCGCGGCGGCCAGCGCCAGGCACGCGGACCGCATGCTCACTGAACTACCCTCCTGTCACTGCGTGACATCCTCCCCGAGGGAGGAAGAGCGCCTCCTTCGGGCGGCCGGGCGGAGGCGCTCATGCGTAGTGCGTGACCAGTTCCAGCGGATAGCGCCGGCCCGCCTGCCAGTCCTCGATGCAGCGCAGGATCATCGGGCTGCGGTGGCGGTCGGCGCTGGCGCGGATCTCGTCGAGCGAGAGCCAGCGCGCCTCCAGGATGCCGGTGTCGAGCGCGCGGTCCGCGTCGTGCCCGGCGATCTCGCCGCCGAAGGCGAAGCGCAGGTAGGTGATGTCCTTGCGCGGGTGGCGCCAGTGATAGATGCCGACCAGGAAACGCGGCACGAACGCATAGCCGGTTTCCTCCAGCGCCTCGCGCACGACCGCTTCGGTCAGCGCCTCGCCGCACTCCAGGTGGCCGGCCGGCTGATTGAAGCGGATGCCTTCGTCGGTTTCCTCCTCGACCAGCAAAAACTTGCCGTCGCGCTCGATGACGGCGGCGACGGTGACATGGGGCTTCCAAACCATGATGGGTACCACGGGTTCCGCAAAACGCCCATTTTACCGCCATCCGGCAAGTGAAATCGGCTAGAATCCCGCATTATTCCAGTGCCCGGACGCCAGCCGGAAGACGCTTCCGCCGCCTCCCGGCGAGGCATCGACGGCACGCCGTTCCTTCGTTCGACGAACCATCCTTCCGGAAACCATCATGGCCGACAACAAGACCGTCGAAGTCGCCGCACGCGACCTTCCCCTGCATTGCCCGCCCGCCGGCGCCATCGCCTGGAACCAGCATCCGCGCGTCTTCCTCGACGTGCTGCACACCGGCGAGGTGGTCTGCCCGTACTGCAGCGCGCACTACGTCTTCAAGGGCGAAGCGCCCAAGGGACACTGAGCCGGCACGCGCGGCACCGCACGGCGGCCCGCTCCATGGGAGGATTTCGCGCGCTGATCGTCGCTCCCGCGTGGATCGGCGACACGGTCATGGCGCAGCCCTTGTTCATGCGCCTGCACCGCGCCTATCCCGGCCTCCAGCTCGACGCGCTGGCGCCGCCGTGGGTGGCGCCCGTGCTGCGCCGCATGCCGGAAATCGCCGAGATCGTCGACAATCCGTTCGCCCACGGCGAACTCTCCCTCGGCGCCCGCTTCCGTCTCGGCCGGCAGCTGGCGCGGCGGCACTACCGGCAGGCCTACGTCCTGCCCAATTCGGCGAAGTCGGCGCTGCTGCCCTTCTTCGCCGGCATTCCCGAACGTGTCGGTTTCACCGGGGAGGCGCGCTACGGCCTGCTCAACCGGCGCCACACGCTCGACGAGGACGCCCTGCCGCGCATGGTCGAACGCTTCGCCCAGCTGGCGCAGGCGCCGGGCACGCCGCTCGCACGGCCGGTCGAGAACCCGCGCCTGACCTCGACCGAAGAACAGCGGGCGGCCACCCTCGGCGCGCTCGGGATCGAACGCCCGAAGCGCGTCGCGGCGTTCTGCCCGGGCGCCGAGTACGGCCCGGCCAAACGCTGGCCGGCGCGCCACTTCGCCGCGCTGGCCGACGCGCTGGCGGCACGCGGCTACGCCGTCTGGCTGCTCGGTTCGCCCAAGGACCGGCCGATCGGCGACGAGATCGTGCGCCTGGCGGCGCGGGCGCAACCGCGCAATTTCTGCGGCGCCACCGCCCTCGCGCAGGCCATCGACCTCATCGCCGTCGCCGATTTCGTGGTCTGCAACGACTCCGGGCTGATGCACGTCGCCGCCGCGCTGGACCGGCCGCTGGTGGCGGTGTACGGCTCGTCGTCGCCCGGCTTCACGCCGCCGCTGTCCGACCGCGCGACCATCCTCAGCCTCAACCTCGATTGCAGCCCCTGCTTCCAGCGGGAATGCCCGCTCGGGCACCTTAACTGCCTGAACCAACTCGAACCGCAGCGCGTGCTGGCGGCCTGCCTGGCCGCCCGCGCGGACGGAGATGCGCCATGACCCCTTTCTACGCCACGGCCGAAGACGCCGAGGAAGCCTTCTACGAAGCAATCGCGCGGGCCGACCTGGACGCGCTGATGGCCGTCTGGTCCGAGGACGAGGACATCGTCTGCATCCACCCCACCGGCCAGCGCATGGACGGCCACGCGGCGATCCGCGAGAGCTGGCGCTCGATCTTCGAAAGCAATCCGCGCTTCTCCGTGCACATCCGCAGCAAGGTGCGCTGGGAAAGCGTGCTGATCTCGGTGCACAGCGTCGTCGAAACGCTGCATCTGGAAAAGGACCAGACGGCGCACGGCCCGATGCTGACCACCAACGTCTTCAGCCGCGGCACCAACGGCTGGCGCCTGCTCTCGCGCCACACCTCGGCGGCGGCGGAAGAGCCCGAAAACGGGGATGACGACGCCTACGGCGGCACCCAGCATACGCTGCACTGACGCGGCGCGCGTGCCGGACTACCGCGCCCCGGCCTGGCTGCCCGGCGGCCACGCGCAGACCCTCTATCCGCGCTTCCTGCCGCTCGCTCCGCTGCCCTACCGGCGCGAACGCTGGGAGACGCCCGACGGCGATTTCATCGACGTCGACTGGAACGGCCCCGCGCCGGCGGACGACGGACAGGCGCTGGTCGTCCCGCTGGTCGTCCTCTTCCACGGGCTCGAAGGCGGTTCGCACAGCCACTACGCGCAGGCGCTGATGCGCGCCCTGCGCGACGCCGGCCGGCCGGGCGCGGTCGTGCACTTCCGCGGCTGCTCGGGCGAGCAGAACCGCCTGCCGCGCGCCTACCACGGCGGCGACAGCGACGAGATCGACTGGGTCCTGCGCCGCTTCAGGCAGGCCTGCCCCGCCCGGCCGCTCCATGCCGTCGGCGTCTCCCTCGGCGGCAACGCCCTGCTCAAGTGGCTCGGCGAGCGGGAAGACGCGGCGGCCGGCATCGTGCAGGCGGCCGCGGCGGTCTCCTGCCCGTTCGACATGACCGCCTGCGGCCACCATCTGGCGCGCGGCGCCAACCGCCTCTACACGCAGTATTTCCTGCGCACGCTCAAGCGTTTCGCCGGCGAGAAGCTGCGCTGCCATCCCGGCCTGTTCGACGCGGCGCGGATGCGCGGCGCCAAAAGCCTCTATGAGTTCGACGACGCCGTCACCGCCCCGCTGCACGGCTTCGCCTCCGCCGCCGACTACTGGCGGCGCGCCTCGAGCAAGCCCTGGCTCGGCGGCATCCGCGTGCCGACGCTGCTGATCAACGCGCGCAACGATCCCTTCCTGCCGGCGGGCGTGCTGCCGGCAAGGCGCGAGGTTTCGCCGCTCGTCGAGCTGGCCTACACCGATGAGGGCGGCCACGTCGGCTTCCCCACCGGCCCCTTCCCCGGCCGCATCGACTGGCTGCCGCGGCGCCTGCTGGATTTCTTCGCCGGCAACGCGCCCTGGCGGGACGGTTGCCGTCCGTGATGCGCGGGCCTGCCGCGCTGGCGCGAGGCGCCGCCGGATTGCTAGACTCCCACCTGCCCGCGGCAGCCCCTGCCGACCTTCTCATGGAGACCCGATGAATTCCCTTCCTCCCCGGAAACGCACCGTCTGGATCTGGCTGATCGCCATCTGGTTTTCCATAGGCGCCGTGTTCACGCTGGTCTCGTTCTTCGCCGTCCGCTCCGGCGCCGTGCCGCTCAGCGAAAGCCAGCGCGCGTACTTCGACAGCCTCGGCGTCGTCGAGCATGGCGCCAGCATCCTGATCGCCGGTTCGAACCTGCTCGCCTCCGCCTTCCTGATCGTGCTCCGCAAGGAAGCCGTATACCTGTTCTGCTGCGCCTTCTGCGTCAATGCGCTGCTCACCGCCTGGCACCTCGCCACGAAAGGAGTGGCCGCCATGCTGGGCGGCGGCCTGGTGGGCATCGTCTTCAGCCTCGGCCTGCTGGGCGCCGTGTGCGTATATACCTGGAAACTGTGGCAGCGGCAGGTGCTGAGATGAGTGGCACCCCGATGGCTTGTCCGCCGCCGGCCGCGACTTGCGCGCCTACGCCGATGAGCTGCGCTCCAAGCATCCGGTGCCTACGGGTTTCTCGGCGATTCATTTTCCGTTAGCTGACCAAGACTCCGTAAAACCGAGCGAAGTCTTGGCCTTGCACGAATACGCCCCTACATATCCGCCAGTTTCTTATTGCCCGTTTCCGGCGCCCAGAGCTGGCAGGCAACCGTTCCAAACAGCAGAACTGCCACACAGGCTCCCAACGCCGCCTGAATGCCAAATTTCTGAACGATTACCGGGAGCAGGAAGGTGCTGATCGCCGACCCGAAACGACTGGCCGCGACCGCCAGGCCGACGCCAGTGGCCCTGAGATGCGTCGGGAACAGTTCGGGCGGATAGATAAACTCGAGGTTGGCCGCTGCCGACAAGACGAGCGCGAATAATCCGAAGGTAATCACGACGCCAGTCGAACCGAGGATGTTCGCTGCAAGCAATGCCAGAACCGCCGTCGCCAAATAGAAAGTCCCGATCAGGAAGGTCCGGCGCGGCATCTTGTCGATGACAGCCGCTCCGATCACGGCGCCGATCAGCAGGAAAATGTTGTAAACCAGCCCGCCGACATATTTGTCGGTGACATGAAGAGACTCGAAAACCTTGGGCAAGAAAGTGCCGAGTGCGAAATACGGGACGACCTGGCATGCGTAAAAGATTCCGCCGATCGCAGTATTCTTCCGCCACTTGGGAGAGAAGAGCTCCGCCCATTCGTTGCCGGTCTTCTGCGCCACCGCGATAACTTCCGGAAGCGCGATTCCCTCGCCGAGCTTGGTCAAAACCACGCGCCTGGCTTCTTCGGCCCGCCCCTTCTTGAGCAGCCAGAGCGGCGATTCCGGAACGCCCAGGCGGAACAGGAAGATGGCAGTCGCCGGTATCGCGCTGACAATCAGCATATATCGCCAGGAGTCAGGCCCCATATCTTTGAGGACGAACCCCGCCACATAAGAAAAGGCATATCCGGCAACCCACGCGATTGCCATGATGCTGAGCAGTCTGCCGCGAAAGCGAATGGGCGACAATTCGGTGAGGAGTGCTTTACTGACCACGTAATCGAAACCGAGCACCATCCCGAGCATGAATCGAAGGACCAGCAGATGCCACGCCTCGGTCGCGAAGAACTGCGACCCCGAGATCACCGCTGCAAACAACATATCGTACGCAAAGATCGTACGGCGACCGCAACGGTCGGCAATGATGCCGGAGATCAAACTGCCAAAAAACAACCCGGCCAGCGCTCCTCCCCCAAGCAATCCCATCCACACGGCATTTAGCTGCAAGGGGACAGCCGCCAGGGCGATCGCGATGCCGATGATGCCCAGTTCGAATCCATCGGCAAACTGACCGCCGCACGCACTGAAGCCGACGTGGAGGTGGAATGGACGTACCGGTACATTTTCGAAGGGTGTTTCCGCGATGCTGACTGTATTGTTCATGTTCGACACTCCGTCTGCTGGTTGATCGAAGTCAACTGCTTTTATTGATTGACGGCGTCGAGTATGGATAAAACAATTTCGAGTGACTATCGGCAGAAACCCTCTATAAAAATAACTTATACTCGGCGTCACTTCCGTTGATTCTGGTCATTGCCAAGGCCGTGTCATGCGACGTTTGCGCTCGGTGCTTCAGCGTCGCCGGCGCGTTCACACAATGGTTGAAGCGAATCCGGGCGCCGCTTTCAGGAGAGTTCAATGAAATCTTCTCGTCTCGGCAATTCCTACAATCTGAAAGTCTTCTTGTCCGTAGCCGAAAGGGGCAGCATGCAAGCGGCTGCGCACACGGTGGGGGTATCGCAGGCAGCCGTGTCGCAAACGATACGGCAGTTGGAAGACGACTTGGGCATCGTTCTGTTCAACCGGGAAACGCGCCCCCTGACAATGACGCCTTTTGGCCTGGCCTTACGAAATCGCGCAATTGACTTGCTCGATCGATTCTCGAACCTGAAGGCGCAAGTACTCGATGCGGGTCAAGGCATACAGCCGGAACTGCGGGTCGGGCTGGTTGATTCCTTTTCTTCGACCTGCGGCACCGAGTTCATCAAGGCATTGGTCAACAAGACGACGCGCCTGACCGTGCGCACGGGCCTTTCTCCCCACCACGGAGAACGATTGATGCGCAGGGAGATCGACCTCGTCGTTTCCAGCGATTCGATGATCGACGTCGAAGACGTCATGAGACGGCGCCTTTATTCGGAGAAATTCGTCGTCATCACCCCTGCACGCCTGAAACTCCGTATCGACTCGATCGACGATGTCAGAAACCTCGCGAAACGTTATCCGATGGTTCGCTACAGCCGGGATTCGCAAACGGGCATCCAAGTCAACCGCTACCTGAGAGCACTCGAAGTCAGGCAGCCGAACTGGCTCGAAGTCGATTCCGCCGACGTACTGACTGCGCTGATCGCCGACGGAACCGGATGGGGCATCACCACTCCGATGTGCCTGGTGCAAGCGGGAGCGAATGCCAAGGGCGTGAGAATCCACGATGCGTTCAAGCTAGGCATCGGAAGGTCCTTGTTTTTGATTGCCAGACACGATGAGTTCGGCGTCTTCTTCGAGGCGGCATTCGCGGCTGCGCAACAGGTTCTTGAAAACCACTTTCTTCCGAAGGTACAGGTACTTCACGAGGGATTGATGCCGCTCGTGACCATCGGGGACGAATCGGAACAAGAGTAGTGGCGCGGAAACATCAAAGCCCTCGGCATCTTAGTGAATCGAAGAGGGGGCTATAAGTGTTGCTTATACTGAATGACCCAACCTAGTTGACTACATTCGCCTGCACGAAAATAGGCGCGTTGGTTGTATTTGACATACCTAGGGATAAGACATCGCAACGCTTCAGGTATGAGGCAATGATAAGGAGCAAAACCATGCGTCTTGAACACGATTCTTTAGGATCAATGGAACTTCCCGAAGATGTGTATTACGGAATTCAAACCAAGCGGGCGTTAGACAATTTCACAATTTCGCGTGACCGCATCGGTTACTACTCTTCGTTCATTTCAGCCATTGCGTCGATCAAGAAAGCCGCCGCCCAAGCGAACGCCGAACTGGGACGCTTGCCGCCGGCAGCCAGCGAAGCAATCGCCAAGGCCGCTGACGAAGTGATGTGCGGGCTGTATGCTGATCAGTTTCCCGTCGACATTTTTCAGGGTGGCGGTGGCACGTCCTCCAACATGAACGTCAATGAGGTCATCGCCAATCGTGCTACCGAGTTGCTGACCGGCAGGAAGGGCTACGATCCGGTACATCCGAATACCCATGTCAACATGGGCCAGTCCACCAATGACGTCATCCCGGCCGCGATGAAAATGGCCGTGTTCAAGGATACGGCGCCCCTCTTGGCGGTCTTGCGGGAAACGGTCGAAGAAATCAGAAACAAGGAAATCGAGTATTCCCGCACCGTCAAGCTCGGAAGAACCTGCCTTCAGGATGCCCTTCCAGTGACGTTTGGGCAGGTGTTCAGCGGATATCGCTCGCTTATCGAGCGGCAGATCTCGGAACTCGAGGAGGTTCGACTTCATTTGCTGACGCTGCCCTTGCCCGGCACCGCAGTCGGCACGTGTTTCGGCGCCCGACCGGGATTTTCCGCGAAGTTGTACCAGCACCTCAATACGATAACCGGAGAATCCTATTGTCAAGCCGAGAATCTGTTTGATGGACTGCAGAATGCTGACGTCTGGATGCGCGTTTCTGGCGTTCTCAAGTCCATTGCTTCCGCATACAACAAGATATCCACGGATCTGCGTCTGATGGGCTCGGGGCCGCGTGCCGGCCTGAACGAAATCACCTTGCCCGCATTGCAGCCCGGATCGTCGATCATGCCAGGCAAGATCAACCCGGTGATGCCTGAAATGATGATGCAAATCGCATTCAGGGTGTTTGGCAACGATGCGACGGTTTCCCTTGGAGCGGATAGAGGCGAATTGGAGTTGAACGTCTGGGAAGGCGTTATCCTGCATGCGGTCGACGAATCGGTCCGCCTCCTCGTAAACGGAATCCCACTGTTCAACAAGCTCTGTCTTTCCGGCGTGCGGGTCAACGTGGATAAGTGTCTGAACGACGCAAAAGCTTCGCTGGCGTTGTCGACGGTCGTCGCCACGTTGCAGGACTATCCGACTGCTTGCACGATTGCCCACCAAGCTTGGGATGCCGGCAAAACCATCGAGCAAATCGTGGTAGAGAAAGGACTCTTGAGCGCTGACGATGCGAAAAAAACGCTTGATCCCTGCGTACTGACCGATATCCATGTGTTCGACCAGACAGTCGAATCGGCATCGGTCCGCTCAAAATAGAGCGCCGAGCCTGCCTGTTTGGGCAGACTTTTTTCTGAGAAAGTGACCTTGGCACTCCCCAACGAATTTCATTTTGTTTGGCGAGATGCAAAAGCCGCTGACTTCTTCGTGAAATCAGCGGCTTTTTTGTTTTTGGCGCCCCGGCTGCCCTGTTTCTGACGCCCCGGCTGCCGGGCGAACCTATTCGCCGTTGCGTTGCCAGAAAGCTCGCGTTCCCGGCAAAACGCCGGGATGCGCGCAATGTGCGACAAAATGTCCTATCTTTTTCAGAGAGCGGAGAAACGGCCGCGGCCGCACGGCCCCTTCGCCGCACCGCCCTTTCCTCAACCCCATCGACCAGGAGGTTCCATGGCTTCAATCAAGTTACTCGGCATCGCGGGCAGCCTGCGCAAGGCGTCGACCAACCGCGGACTGCTGCGCGCGGCGCAGGCCAGTCTTCCGGACGACGTCGTTCTGGAAATCGCCGACCTCACCGACGTCCCCTTCTACAACCAGGACATCACGGAAAAACCGGCGTCGGTCAAGCGGGTGCTGGCGCAGATGGAGGCCGCCGACGCGCTGGTGCTGGCCTGCACCGAGTACAACTACTCGGTCGCCCCGGCGCTCAAGAACATCCTCGACTGGGCCTCGCGCGAGCCGAACATCCCGCTGACCGGCAAGCCGGCGGCCATCATGGGCTCCGGCGGCGGCATGGGCACCTCGCGCGCGCAATACCACCTGCGGCAGACCTGCGTGTTCTTCGACCTGCGCCTGCTGAACAAGCCGGAAGTGTTCGCCAACGCCTTTGCCGGAGGCTTCGACGCCGACGGCAACCTGATCGACGAAAAGCTGACCGGCCAGATCGGCGAGCTGATGCGCAACCTGATCGCCGCGGTCGAAGCGCGCCGCTGATCCGCGCGGGACGGCTCGGCGCCCCGCCCGCCCCGCGGCGGCGGGCGGGCCCGCGATTCCCCGCCGGCGGCGGCCGGAGCATCCGGGCGTTTTCCGCGTGGAATGCTAAGATGAAGTGCAGGAATGCCCGTGATCGGCACCGACCAACCGCGCGAAAGGAGCCATCATGCCCGACATCGATCCGCAGAACGTCTTCCTCGGCCGCCAGCCCATTCTCGATCGCAATCAGCAGCTGTTCGCCTACGAACTGCTCTTCCGCAGCGCCGGCGCCGACCAGGGGAATTTCGCCAGTTTCATCGACGGCAACCAGGCCACGGCGACGGTCATCGTCAACACCTTCTCCGAGCTTTCGCTGGCCGACGCGCTGGGTCCGTACCAGGGCTTCATCAAGGTGGACCAGGGCCTGCTGTTCAGCGACCTGATCAACGCGCTGCCGCCGCACACGGTGGTGCTGGAAATCCTGCCCACGGTGGCCCAGACGGCGGAAATGATCGCCCGCTGCGAGCAGCTGCGGCAGGCCGGCTACGTCCTGGCGACGCACGTGCGGCCGGAATCGCTGGACGTTGACGGCAAGCCGCTGCTCA
Organism: Propionivibrio sp.; assembly: GCF_047602565.1. GTDB lineage: Bacteria > Pseudomonadota > Gammaproteobacteria > Burkholderiales > Rhodocyclaceae > Propionivibrio. Next base: position 3,670,992 of record NZ_JASGGX010000001.1, on the reverse strand, counting down.
GGATCGCGCAGATCATCAAGGTGGACGTCAGCCGCGTCGAGCCCGAGCGCCTGCGGCAGCTCGCGCCGGCGCTCAAGCCCCTGCGCAAGACCCTGCTGGCCGAGAAGGTCGAAAGCAACGCGCAGATGCGGCTGTGCCACGAACTCGGTTTCGATCTCTTCGAGGGCTACTACTTCGCCCGGCCGACGGTGATCGAAGGCAAGCGGCTGCAGAGTTCGGAGACCGCGCTGCTGCGCCTGCTCGGGCTGATCAGCCAGGACGCGGACACCGCCGCGATCGAGGCGGTGTTCAAGCAGGAGCCGGTGCTGACCATCAACCTGCTGCGCCTGACCAATTCCGCCGGCAGTGGCCTGGCGACGCGCATCACCTCGCTGCGCCACGCCATCACCCTGCTCGGCCGCCGCCAGCTGCTGCGCTGGCTGCAGCTGCTGCTCTACAGCGGCGCGTCGAGTTCGGCTCCGGCGGTCAGTCCGCTGCTGCAGCTGGCGGCGACGCGCGGCCGCCTGATGGAACTGCTGGTCGACCGCACGCCCGAAGTCCGGCAATGTGGCCGCGACCTCGTCGATCAGGCGTTCATGGTCGGCATCCTGTCGCTGATGCCGGCGCTGCTCGGCACCGGCGCCGGCGCGGTGCTGGCCCAGCTGCCGCTGGCCGTGCCGGTGCACGACGCGCTCGGCGAGCGCCGGGGCGTGCTGGGCGACCTGCTGGCACTGGTCGAGGCGCTGGAGGACGAGGCGCGGGAGCGGGCCGCCGCGGTGCTGCAGCGCCTGCCCGACATCGACGCCGCCTGCGCCAACCAGTGCCTGACGCGGGCCCTGGGCTGGGCCAACAACCTGGCGCGCTGATCGCTCCAGGCGCTTCCTGACGGCGCCCCGGCCGCAGCGGCCGGGGAAAACCCTATACAATTGGGCGCCATCGATCCTCCGACCGAAGGCGCCCCACACGACATGTCCGAAACGCACAGCTCGCAGATTCTCTTGGGACGCCAACCGATTCTCGGGCGCGAGCAACAGCTGCTGGCCTACGAACTGCTTTTCCGGGGCGGCCCGGTGGTCACCGGCGAGCAGACCTGTATCGCCGATCCGGTGCAGGCCACGGCGACGGTCATCGCCAACACCTTCACCGGCCTGAGCGCGGACCAGACGCTCGGCCCGTATCGCGGCTACATCAACGTCGACGAGCAGTTCCTGTTCAGCGACCTGATCGAGGCGCTGCCGCCCGCGCTGGTGGTGCTCGAGATACTGGAAAGCGTGCGGCCCACGCCGGAGGTCGTCGCCCGCTGCCGGGACTTGCGCGCGCAGGGGTTTTCGCTGGCCATCGACGACGTGGTCGAGGTCGAGGAGGCCTACCGGCCGCTGTTCGAACTGGCCGAGATCATCAAGGTGGACGTGCTCGGCGTCGACGCCGGCCGGCTGGCCGCGCTGGTCGGGCAGCTCCGGCCGTTCGGCAAGAAGCTGCTGGCCGAGAAGGTCGAATCAGCCGAGCAGGTCGAGCAGTGCCGGCGCCTCGGCTTCGAGCTGTTCCAGGGCTACTACTTCGCCAAGCCGGCGATCATCGTCGGCAAGAAGCTCGAACCCTCGCAGATTTCCCTGCTGCGCCTGCTCGGGCTGGTGCTGCAGGACGCCGAGACCAGCGAGATCGAAAACGCCTTCAAGGTCGAGCCGGGCCTGACGGTCAACATGCTGCGCCTGACCAACTCGGTCGGCAACGGGCTGACCACGCGCATCACCTCGCTGCGCCACGCCATCACGCTGCTGGGCCGCCGGCAGCTGCAGCGCTGGCTGCAGCTCTTGATCTACACCAATCCCAAGAGCGGCGGCAAGATCGACAATCCGCTGCTGCCGCTCGCCGCCACGCGCGGCCGGCTGCTGGAGCTGCTGGCCGAACGCCTGCAGCCGCACAGCCGCGAATTCGCCGACCAGGGCTTCATGGTCGGCATCATGTCGCTGATGCCGGCGCTGCTCGACGTGCCCATGGAGGAAATCCTCAAGCACCTGCCGGTGGCCCAGCGGGTCAGGCAGGCGCTGGTCGACCAGGGCGGACTGCTCGGCCAGATGCTGCAGCTCGCGCTGGCCACCGAACAGACCGACCCGGAAGTGCTCGCCGACGCGCTCCGGCGCGTGCCCGGAATCTCCGTCGAATTCCTGGAGAACTGCCTGCACCAGGCGTTCTACTGGGCGAACAACCTCGGCCGGGAAAAGGTCGAGGACGCCTAGGCCTTGCCGATCATGAGCGACAGAGCCCTCGGCGAAACCTACCTGAGCCGCCAGCCGATCCTGGATCTGCGGCAGGAGATGGTCGGCTACGAACTGCTGCCGGCCGGCGGCGGAACGGCCGGACATGCGCCGGAAAACGCCGCGATGCTGGTCTGCGCCGCCTACGCCGAACTGGGCGTGCGCAGCGCGCTCGGCCGGCACAAGGCGTTCCTGCGCATCGATGCCGAGTTCCTGCACGACGACGCCATCGAGGCTCTGCCGGCCGACGGCGTGGTGCTCCAGCTGACGCCGGACCGGCCGCCCGACGCGCAGACGCTCGAACGCTGCCGCATGCTGCGCGAGCGGCGCTATTCGCTGGCGCTGGCCGGCTACGAAGGCCTCGACGCGCGCAGCTCGCCGCTGCTGACGATGGTCGACTTCATCAAGATCGACGTGCGCGGCAAGAACCCGCGGCAGCTGCTTTCGCTGGCCGGCCCGCTGGCGCGGCTGCCGATCGGGCTGCTGGCGCAGGGCGTGGAAACGCCGGACGATTTCGCGCACGGCCGCGACAGCGGCTTCCGGCTCTTCCAGGGCTACTTCTTCGCGCGTCCGGAGATCGTCAGCGGCCGCCGCCTGACCGCCTCGCAGGCCACCCTCATCCGGCTCATCAACCTGGCCATGCGCGACGCGGACACCGCCCGCATCGAGGAAGGCATCAAGCACGACCCGGCCCTCGCGGTGAACCTGCTGAGCATCGTCAATTCGGTCGCCTACGGCTTTCCGCAGCGCATCAGCTCGCTGCGCCACGCGATCACCGTGCTCGGCCGGCGCCAGCTGCAGCGCTGGCTGCACCTGCTGCTGATGACCCCGGCCGGCAAGGCGCCGGACGCCGCCCGCACGCCGCTGCTGCAGGTGGCCGCGCTGCGCGGGCGCATGCTGGAGCTCTTGGTCGGCCGCCTGCGGCCCGGCGACGCGGCGCTGGCCGGCCAGGCCTTCATCACCGGGCTGATGTCGATGATGCCGGCGGCGCTGGGGCTGCCGATGAACGAGATCTTCGAGCAGATCGCGCTCGAACAGGAGATCGTCGCCGCGCTGCAGTCCTACCAGGGGCCGCTCGGCAAGATGCTGGCGCTGCTCGAATGCTTCGACGCCGAGGACGCCGACGGCTGCGACCAGATCCTGGCCGGCTTCGCCGGCACCGGCCTCGACCGGAACGCGCTGAACGCCTGCCTGATAGACTCGCTGCGCTGGATCAACGCCGGCGAAGAAGCCGAATCCCGGGATGCCCGCCCTTGAAACCACGACACTGACCCCACGCACGCGACCATGCAGACCATCCTCATCACCGGCGGCGCCGGCTACATCGGCTCCCACACCTGCGTCGAACTGCTCGGCGCCGGCTACAAGCTCGTCGTCATCGACAACTTCTCGAACAGCAAGCCGGCGGTGTTCGGCCGGGTGGAACAGATCAGCGGGCGCCCGCTGACCTTCATGGAGGTCAACATCCGCGACCGCGGCGCGCTGCGCGACGTGTTCCGCGCGCACGACATCGATGCGGTGATCCATTTCGCCGGGCTCAAGGCGGTCGGCGAGTCGGTCGCGCAGCCGCTGCGCTACTACGACAACAACATTTCCGGCAGCATCGCGCTGTTCGAGGTGATGGCCGAATCGGGAGTGAAGACGCTGGTCTTCTCCTCGTCCGCCACCGTTTACGGCGATCCGCACAGCGTGCCGATCCGCGAGGACTTCCCCCTCTCGGCGACCAACCCCTACGGCCGCTCCAAGCTGATGCTGGAGGAAATGCTGCGCGACGTGTTCCGCGCCGACGAGAGCTGGCGCATCGCCCTGCTGCGCTACTTCAACCCGGTCGGGGCGCACGAATCGGGGACCATCGGCGAAGACCCGAACGGCATCCCGAACAACCTGATGCCCTACATCACCCAGGTCGCCATCGGCAGGCTGCCGCAGCTCTCGGTGTTCGGCGACGACTACCCGACGCCCGACGGCACCGGCGTGCGCGACTACATCCACGTGGTCGACCTGGCGCGCGGGCATCTGGCGGCGTTGAAGGCGCTCGACGGCCAGCCCGGCGTGATGACGGTCAACCTCGGCACCGGCAAGGGCTACAGCGTGCTCGACATGGTCCGCGCCTTCGAACAGGCCAGCGGGCGCCCCGTGCCCTACCGCGTCGTGGCGCGCCGCGCCGGCGACGTCGCCCAGTGCTACGCCGACGCCTCGCTGGCCGAATACCTGCTCGGCTGGCGCGCCGAGCGCGGGCTCGACGCGATGTGCCGCGATTCCTGGCGCTGGCAGGAATGGGCGGCGTCCCACAAGATCTGACCCACGCCAGCCGACCACCAACGAAAAGAGGGAGAACACGATGACGCGACTGAGCTTTTTCGGCGCCGCCGGCGAAGTGACCGGTTCCTGCACGCTGGTCGAGACGGGCGGCACGCGCTTCCTGGTCGATTGCGGCATGTTCCAGGGCGGCTCCGAGGCGCGCGCCAAGAACCTGCGGGCGCTCGACTTCGACGGCGACGTGCGCGACCTCGATTTCGTGCTGCTCACCCACGCGCACATCGACCATTCCGGGCTGCTGCCCCGCCTCGCCGTGCTCGGCTACCGCGGGCCGATCTACGCCACGCCGGCCAGCATCGACCTGCTCGCCGTGCTCCTGCCGGACAGCGCCCACATCCAGGAAAAGGAAGCCGAATGGCAGCTGCGGCACCAGCACCGCAGCGGCCGCCGGGCGGACCGCGGCCCGCAGGCGCCGCTGTACACGGTGACCGCGGCCCAGGCCGTGCTCAGACAGCTGCGGCCGGTGTCCTACGGCGAAACGCTGCGCCCGGCGGAAGGCATCGAGGTCCGCTTCCACGACGCCGGGCACATCCTCGGCTCGGCCTGGCTGGAGATCGTGGCGCACGGCCGGGAGGGGCGGCGGACCCTGGTCTTTTCGGGCGACCTCGGCATGCGCGACCGCCTGGTGCTGCGCGATCCGGAAAAGCCGGTGCCCGAGGCCGACGCGCTGCTCATCGAATCGACCTACGGCGACCGCCTGCACCGCCCGATGCAGGAAACGGAGGACGAAATCGTCACCGCCTTCGAGCGGATGCGCACCAGCCGCGGCAACATGGTCATCCCCGCCTTCGCCGTCGGCCGCACGCAGGAAATCCTCTGCCTGCTCGGCGACCTGATCCGGCGCGGGCGCATCGCGCCGCTCCAGGTGTACGTCAACTCGCCGATGGCCAACCAGGCCACGCGCATCACCCTGGCCCATCCCGAACTGCTCGACGAGCAGACGCACGCGCTGATGGCCTGGATGGAAGCCCATCCGGGCATGATGAAGGTGGAATTCGTCGCCGACGCCGAACGCTCCAAGGCGCTCAATACGATCCGCGAAGGCGCGGTGATCATCTCCGCCAGCGGCATGTGCGAAGCCGGCCGCATCAAGTACCACCTGCGCGAGAACCTGCCGCGCAGCGAATGCAGCGTGCTCATCGCCGGTTTCCAGGCGTCCGGGACGCTCGGCCGCCGCCTGGTCGAGGGCGCGCGCACGGTCACCATCTTCGGCCAGCCGGTGGCCGTCCGGGCGCGCATCTACACGGTCGGCGGCCTCTCGGCGCACGCCGACCAGGGCGCGCTGCTCAACTGGCTCGGCGGCTTCCGCCGCCCGCCCGGCAAGGTCTTCCTGGTGCATGGCGAAGCCGGCACGATGAGCACGTTCGCCCTCGCGATCAAAGAACGGCTGGGCTGGCACGACCTCCACCTGCCCCAGCGCGGAGAGCATTTCGAGATCTGACCGGCCGCTCCGCCGCGCGCGGAACAAACGCCCTCCCTCGCTGTCTGTACATACGAACGGCGCGCCCTATTTGCACAGAAAGGTGAACCGCGCCGTTCCCACAGATGAAGACTGTGATCGGAGAGCATCATGGAACTGGACGAACTCAACGCACTGCTAGCCCTTTCTGCCGCGGCGCCGTATGCCGTCGAAGCCACGTATCGCTGGATGAAGCGTTCGGGCGTATCGAAGGCCATCGTCCATTTCCTTCAGAACCAGTTCACCCAGCCGCAGCACTGAGCGGGACGCGCGGGGACGCATTCCTTTCCGACGCACCGGTTCGCACCGGAAGACGGACGGCTGAACAGCCGTCCGCGCCGACTTTTTTCGGCGGCGCGCCTTGGCCGGCGTCGCGGACGGCGGCCTTCGGCCGGTCATCGGAATGCAATGCCCGCACTCCAGAATGGACTACCCTTCAGATCGAGGATGGCGGAACATGCGTAATCTCGAAAAGTACCTTGGACGTTACGTCCGGCTCGAACAGCAAGCCTTTCAGCGTATCGCCGCGAACCGGAACCCCCGTGCCGGGCACCTGGAGAATCATTTCCTGGTGGCCGCGGTTGACCGGCGGATGCGCCGCCTGATCTGCTACGGGGCGAACCGCCGCGTCGATGCGCGGGCAGACGAGATCGTGCTGGTGTAGGCACCTCTCCCGGCCGGCGAGACGCGCCGGCGTAAGCTTCAGAACTCGCGTTCCACGCGCGCCTGCATCCGGGGATCACCCCGCTCGACCTGTACGTTGAGCACGCCGATGGTCCGCCCGTCCTGGGTGGCGACGACGAAGCGCCACGGCCCCGGCTTCGGATCGAGCACCCACGAGTAGCCGCGGAAGCCGCGCTCGCGGCCGCCGCTGCTGTGGAAGCGATTGCTGTAGAAGGTGCGCCACACGCCGTTCTCCTTCACCTCCCAGCGGTGTTCGAGATCGGCCGCCACGCCGAGCGGCGCGAAGACGGCGGAAACGCCGTAGAGGCGCTCGCCCGGCGGGATGTGCACGGTGGTCGACTGGGCATACCAGATCTGCCACCAGGGCGCTTCCTCGACGGCCAGCGCGAACCGGCCGTCGGCGTGGACGAAATCCTGGCCGACCGCCATCTCGCGGTTGACCAGCGGCACCGGCGCGATCATCCCCAGGTTCCACGCCGCCAGCAGGGTGAGCGCGATCGCCCAGGCCGGCGCGATGCGGCCCGGCCGCCCCGGCGCGAGCGCGCGCAGGACGTGCGCCAGCACCACGCCGGCCAGGGTCGAGGCGTAGAACCACATCGGGTGCAGGCTGCCGGCCAGATGCGGCAGCACGAAGTTGAAGAGCAGGATGGCGTTGAGCGCGAACAGCGACCAGGTCAGCGTGAACCGTCGGCCGTAGCGGTCGCCGGCGAACTCGTTGCCCACCAGCAGCGCGCCGAGCACGGCCGCGGTCAGCCACGCGCCGAGATGCCCGGAGCTCTTGAAGTAGAGGATGAACAGCGCCGAGAAGATGCCGCCGTAGAAGAACTGCATGAGCAGGTACGGCGCCTGCCAGATCAGCCGGGCGAGTTGCCCGCGCCAGGTGTCGGCGGGCGGCGGCGGCGTTTTCTCGCAGCGCTCGCGCCACGCCAGCCAGAGCGCGAACACCGCGGCGCCGGCGAGATAGCCGCCGAAGCGCAGGAAATCCATCTCGGTGACGCGCCGGCCGATGGTCAGCGCGTCCGTGACGAAGCCGCCGAAGAAGGCGGCGACCGGGAAAAAACGCCTAGCGTAAACAAGCATGCCGCGTCAGCACCCGCGCGGCGAGCTGTTCCGGAAGTCGTCCTGCAAACGCGCGCGGATCGGCCCGGCCGCGTCGCTTTCGAGGTAGGCCAGGGTGGTCGGCGGCACGTACTCGGCCAGCGCGGCGAGATCGCCCCGGCCGATCAGCTCGCGCACCCGCGAGGCGCTGATCACGCCGGTCGCGGCCTGCTTGCGCTCGATGATCTCCAGCTCGATGCCGTGCGTCGGCAGGAGGCGCTGCATGGCGAGGTTGTAGCCGCCGGTCAGCGGACAGTTCGGCTCGGTGCCGACGAAGCGCCGGGTGATGCCGAAGAACGGGGCGATCTTCGCGGCGAACAGGGTGACGTCGAGCTCCATCTGGATGCGCGCCACCGGATCGTCCTTCTTCAGGAAATAGGTCGGGAAGGTCGCGCCGCTGACGATGTAGCGCGAGGTGTCGAGCTGGATCGCGTTGGGGATGTGGCGCACGCCCTGCTCGACGAGCCGGTAGCGCACGTCGAAGGGGAACACCGAGCGGTCTTCCCGGACCACGAAGACGTAGAGGTTGTCCACCCGCCGGGCGGCGTTCTCGATGAGATAGAGGTGGCCGTTGGTGAAGGGATTGCAGTTGACCACCACCGCGCCGTTCAGGCCGGGGCGGACGAGGCCCCGCTTCGACTCCAGCCACCGGGCGAGCCCCTTGCCGTATTCGAGCAGCGCGACCTTGTCCTGCCGGGCCAGCAGGGAGAAATTGAGCGCCTGGAACGAGACGACGAACTCCGGCTTGGTATAGACGAACAGCGATTCGTGCCCGGCCCGCTGGCCGCTCGCCACCAGTTCGGTGACCAGCTCGCCGAGCACCGAGCCGCCCTGATGGTCCGGCGCCAGGGCCAGCATCTTCAGGATGTTGCCGGCGCGCGCGCCGGTGGCCACCAGCTCGCCGTTCTCGTACATGCCGTACATGACGTCCACGTTGTCCTCGAAGGCCAGGCCGCTCGCCTCGATCAACGCCCGCGCGGCCCTGCGCTCGGAGTTCAATGCCAGTTCGACGATCACGCTGCGGCTCCTTCAATTCGCGGAAAACATCGTGGCCATTTTAACAGTTGGCGCCCCCGATCACGGCCGGCGCCGGACGCCCGCCCGCCTTGATGCACTCACTCGCCCGGCCGGGAGCCCGTGGCACGCGGCGAGAGCCAGTCCGGCACCTCGTCCTCGGCCAGATTGTCGAGCAGGAACTGCCGGATCAGCTTGCGCACGACCTGCGAGGAATTGAGGTCGTGGCGCGCGCAGATTTCCTCGAACAGCTTCTTCTTTCTCGGATCGATCAGGATCGTGAGCCGGGCGGTGCGGTTTTCCATCGGGCGTCCCCTTTTTTATTGGATGCCGGTCCATTATAATCATATGCACATCAAACACTCATCAATTTAACATCCCGAAGCGCATCACCCACGCGGTCTCCGGCTGCCCGGGCGAGTTCCGGGTACAGCACGCAGAAAGACAGCTTCGATGATCGCCGTGATTGAATCAGCCCGCGCCGGGCTGTTCGCCAGGACCAACCTTCCCCGCAACATCGTCGCCGGCGTCGTCGTCGGCATCATCGCCCTGCCGCTGGCCATGGCCTTCGCCATCGCCTCGGGCGCCAAGCCGGAACAGGGTCTTTACACGGCCATCGTGGCGGGCCTGGCGACCTCGCTCTTCGGTGGCAGCCGCCTGCAGATTTCCGGCCCCACCGGCGCCTTCATCGTCATCCTGTCCGGCATCACCGCCCGGCACGGCATCGTCGGGCTGCAGATCGCCACGCTGATGGCCGGCGCCATCCTGGTGGCCATGGGACTGGCCCGGATGGGGAGCGTGATCAAGTACATTCCCGACCCGGTGATCATCGGCTTCACCACCGGCATCGGCGTGATCATCTGGGTCGGGCAGTGGAAGGACTTCTTCGGCCTCGCGCCGGCGGGCGGCGAGCATTTCCACGAAAAGCTGTGGGGCCTGCTGGCCGCCCTGCCGGACCTGCACCCCGCCACCACAGCGCTGGCCCTGCTCAGCCTGGCGATCCTCATCGTCATGCCGCGCTTCGTCAAGAAGGTGCCCGCGCCGCTGGTGGCGATGGTCGTCGCCACGCTCGCGCAAACCCTGTTCGATTTCGACGGCGTGGCGACCATCGGCAGCGCCTTCGGCGGCATCCCGCAGACGCTGCCGGCCTTCGAGATGCCGGCGCTCAGCGTTTCGAGCGCCTTGCAGCTGATCGGGCCGGCGTTCACCATCGCGCTGCTCGGCGCCATCGAATCGCTGCTTTCCGCCGTCGTCGCCGACGGCATGGCCGGCACGCGCCACGATTCGAACCAGGAACTGATCGGCCAGGGCATCGCCAACATCCTCGCCCCGCTGTTCGGCGGCTTCGCCGCCACCGGCGCCATCGCCCGCACCGCGGCCAACATCCGCAACGGCGGCAACAGTCCGCTGGCCGGCATCGTCCACGCCCTGACGCTGCTCGCCATCATCCTGGCGCTGGCCCCGCTGGCCGCCTACATCCCCTTGTGCACGCTGGCCGCGATCCTGTTCGTGGTGGCCTACAACATGAGCGAGGTGCGCCACTTCATCCACCTGCTGCGCACCTCGCCCAAGGCCGACGTCGGCATCCTGGTGGTGACGTTCTGCCTGACCGTGTTCGCCGACCTCGTCGTCGCGGTCAACGTCGGCGTGATGCTGGCCTCGCTGCTGTTCATGCAGCGCATGGCGCGCGCGGTGCAGATCCAGGAAGACAGCGAATCCCTGCGCGCCGTGGCCGAGAACGAGGAACTCGACCTGCCGCCCGGCACCGTCGTCTTCAACATCGAAGGGCCGTTCTTCTTCGCCGCCGCGGAGAAGCTCGAACGTGTGCTGGAGGACATCCAGGCGCACGCCGACACGCTGATCCTGCGCATGCGCCACGTGCCCTTCGTCGACGCCACCGGCATCCAGGCGCTGAGCGAGATCATCGATGACTGCCGCCGCTTCAAGACCCGCCTGGTGATCTGCGGCATGCGCAAGGACGTGCGCCGGAAGCTCGAACGCGCGCACGTGCTGGACAAGCTCGACAAAGGCTGCCTGGTCTCCTCGGTGGCCGATTTCCTGCGCGCGGAACAGGCCGGCCGGAAAGAAACGGAACGGCGCCCCATGGCCGCCGTGGCCTCCTTGACGGCGGCGCCCGAGGCCGAACGCTAAACTCCGCAAACCGGCCGGCGGCGACGCCGGTCGGCCGCGCAGTTCCAAGAAACGCGAACCATCGGCACGACCGGCCGATGGCCACGATCGCCTCCCGGAATTGCCGCCTTTCGCGCTCCCCTTCTCATCAAGAAGGCAGGGCTGCGGCCGATTGAACTTTTACCCCTATTCGCGAGTCGGAGTTTTGGTTTGAATTTTTCATTTAGCGAAACAAGATTTCATATAGCGGTAAAATAAGAACATTTGCGGGGAATACCCCGGCGCGTTTCACTCTTGCGGCGTTCATCTACAATAAATGCTCCGCAAGTCATTCATCAGCAGACCAGGAGGCAAGTCATGGCACCACTTCAAGATCAGTACTCCCCCCTTGCGCAAGACGATTCGGACCCGCAGGAAACTCTGGAATGGCTGGGAGCGCTGGCCGGCGTCATCGAAAACGAAGGCGCCGAGCGTGCCCACTTCCTGATCGAAAAGCTGATCGCCGAGGCGCGCGAGGAAGGCATCGACATCCCGTACAGCGCAACCACCGAATACGTCAACACCATCCCCGTCGAACGCCAGCCGATCTATCCCGGCGACGCCACCCTGGAAATCCGCATCCGCAACTTCATCCGCTGGAACGCCATGGCCATGGTCGTGCGCGCCAACAAGCACACCAACGTCGGCGGCCACATCGCCTCGTTCGCGTCGCAGGCGGCGCTCTATGAGGTCGGCTTCAACTGGTTCTGGCGCGCGCCGTCGGAAAAGCACGGCGGCGATCTGGTCTTCTTCCAGGGCCACTCGATTCCGGGCGTCTATTCCCGCGCCTTCCAGCTCGGCCAGCTGACCGAGGAGCAGTTGAACAATTTCCGCCAGGAAGTCAGCGGCAAGGGACTGTCGTCCTACCCGCACCCGTGGCTGATGCCGGACTTCTGGCAGTTCCCGACGGTGTCCATGGGCCTCGGTCCGATCCAGGCGATCTACCAGGCCCGCTTCATGCGCTACATGGAAAGCCGCGGTGCCATCGAGGCGCAGGACCGCAAGGTGTGGGCCTTCCTCGGCGACGGCGAGACCGACGAGGTCGAATCGCTCGGCGCCATCGGCATGGCCGCGCGCGAGAAGCTGGACAACCTGATCTTCGTCATCAACTGCAACCTGCAGCGCCTGGACGGCCCGGTGCGCGGCAACGGCAAGATCATCCAGGAGCTGGAAAGCACCTTCCGCGGCGCCGGCTGGAACGTCATCAAGCTGATCTGGGGCCGGCACTGGGACATGCTGTTCGAGCGCGACAAAAAGGGCCTGCTGAAGAAGCGCATGATGGAACTGGTCGACGGCGACTATCAGACGCTCAAGTCCAAGAACGGCGCCTACGTGCGCGAGAAGTTCTTCAACACGCCGGAACTTCGCGAGCTGGTCGCCGACTGGACCGACGCCGACGTCTGGATGCTCAACCGCGGCGGCCACGACATCTTCAAGATCTACAGCGCCTTCAAGGAAGCCGTCGAGCACAAGGACCAGCCGACGCTGATCCTGGCCAAGACGGTCAAGGGCTACGGCATGGGCGAGGCCGGCGAGGCGATGAACATCTCGCACCAGCAGAAGAAGCTCGATCGCGCCGCCCTGATCGGCTTCCGCGACCGCTTCAAGCTGCCGATCGCCGACGAGGACATCGAGTCGCTGCCCTACCTCAAGTTTGCCGAGGGCTCGGAAGAGCTCGAGTACATGCGCGAGCGCCGCGCCGCGCTGGGCGGCAACCTGCCGCAGCGCCGCTGCCGCGCCGACGAACCGCTGGAGATTCCGCCGCTGTCGGCCTTCGAGCCGCTGCTCAAGGCGTCCGGCGAGGGGCGCGAGGTGTCGACCACGATGTCCATCGTGCGCGTGCTCAACATCATGCTCAAGGACAAGAACGTCGGCCGCCACGTGGTGCCGATCGTGCCGGACGAGTCGCGCACCTTCGGCATGGAGGGCCTCTTCCGCCAGATCGGCATCTGGAGCCAGGAAGGCCAGAAATACGTGCCGGAAGACCATGACCAGCTGATGTTCTACAAGGAATCGAAGACCGGCCAGGTGCTGCAGGAAGGCATCAACGAGGCTGGCGGAGTGTGCGACTGGATCGCCGCCGCCACCTCGTATTCGGTGCATGGCGTGCAGATGATTCCCTTCTACATCTTCTACTCGATGTTCGGCTTCCAGCGCACCATGGACCTGTGCTGGGCGGCGGCCGACCAGCGCGCGCGCGGCTTCCTGATCGGCGGCACCGCCGGCCGCACCACGCTGAACGGCGAAGGGCTGCAGCACGAGGACGGCCATTCGCTGATCCTCTCCGGCCTGATCCCCAACTGCATCAGCTACGACCCGACCTTCGCCTACGAGGTCGCCGTCATCATGCACGAAGGCATGCGCCGCATGTTCGTCGAACAGGACGACGTCTATTACTACCTGACGGTGATGAACGAGAACTACGAGCACCCCGAAATGCCGGCGGGCGCCGAGCAGGACATCATCAAGGGCATGTACCTCTTCCGCAAGGGCGGGGACGGCGGGCAAAAGGCGCCGCGCGTACAGCTGCTCGGTTCGGGCACCATCTTCCGCGAGGTGATCGCCGCCGCCGACCTGCTCCGCAACGACTGGGGCGTCGAGGCCGACCTGTGGGGCTGCCCGAGCTTCAACGAGCTGGCCCGCGAAGGCCAGGACGCGGCCCGCTGGAACATGCTGCATCCGTCGGAAAAGCCGAAGCAGAACCACGTCGAGCGCTGCCTGGCGGAAACACGCGGTCCGGTCGTCGCCGCCAGCGACTACGTGCGCCTGTACGCCGAGCAGATCCGGCCGTTCATCGACCGGCGCTACGTCACCCTGGGCACCGACGGCTTCGGCCGCTCCGACACGCGCGCCGCGCTGCGCCACTTCTTCGAGGTCGACCGGCACTGGGTCGTGCTGGCCGCGCTCAAGGCGCTGGCCGACGACGGGACCATCGACCGCAGCAAGGTCGCCGAAGCCATCGTCAAGTACGGCATCGACATCAACAAGCCGAACCCGGTGACGGTCTAAAGGAGCGATCTCATGAGCCAGACAATCGAAGTCAAAGTCCCGGACATCGGCGATTTCTCCCTCATCCCGGTCATCGAACTGTGCGTCAAGGTCGGCGACACCGTCGAGGCGGACGCCCCGCTGGTCACCCTCGAATCGGAAAAGGCCACGATGGACGTGCCGGCCCCGCAGGCCGGGATCGTCAAGGAACTGCGCGTCGGCCTCGGCGACCGCGTCTCGGAAGGCACGGTCATCGCGCTGCTCGAAACCACCGCCGCGGAAGCGCCGGCCGCCGAAGCCCCGGCGGCGGCGCCCAAGGCCCCCACGGCGCCGCCAGCGCCCACCCCGCAGGCGCCGGCGCCCCGGCCCGCGCCGGTGCCGGCGCCGCGCACCTCCCAATCCGTCGAGCGCCAGTTCGACAGCAAGGCGCACGCCAGCCCGTCGGTGCGCCAGTTCGCCCGCGAACTCGGCGTCAACCTGACCAGGGTGACGCCGAGCGGTCCCAAGGGCCGCATCCTCAAGGAGGACGTCACCGCCTTCGTCAAGGGCGTGATGCAGGCCGGCCCGGCCGCCGCGGCGCCAAGTCTCGGCGGCGGCCTCGACCTGCTGCCGTGGCCGAAAGTCGACTTCGCGAAATTCGGCCCGATCGAAACGCAGCCGCTCTCGCGCATCAAGAAGATTTCCGGCCAGAATCTGGCGCGCAACTGGGTGATGATCCCCGCCGTCACCTACCACGAGGACGCCGACATCACCGAGCTGGAAGCCTTCCGCCTGGCGCTGAACAAGGAGAACGAGAAGTCCGGCGGCACGAAGATCACCATGCTCGCCTTCCTGATCAAGGCCTGCGAGCTGGCGCTGAAGAAATTCCCCGACTTCAACAGCTCGCTCGACGGCGAAAACCTGGTGCTGAAGAAGTACTTCAACATCGCCTTCGCCGCCGACACGCCGAACGGCCTGGTCGTGCCGGTGGTCAAGAACGTCGACCAGAAGTCGGTGAGCCAGATCGCGGCCGAGTGCGGCGAGCTGGCGAAGAAGGCGCGCGACGGCAAGCTCGGCCCGGCCGACATGACCGGCGCCTGCTTCACCATCTCCAGCGTCGGCGGCATCGGCGGCACGGCCTTCTCGCCGATCGTCAACGCGCCGGAAGTGGCCATCCTCGGCGTCAGCAAGTCGGTGATGAAGCCGGTGTGGAACGGCAAGGAATTCGTGCCGCGCCTGATCCTGCCGCTGTCGCTCTCGGCCGACCATCGCGTCATCGACGGCGCGCTGGCCACCCGCTTCAATGTCCATCTGGCGCAGTTGCTGGCCGACATGCGCCGCGCGCTGGTCTGACCCGGAGAAAAGCACATGAGCCAGATCATTGAAGTCAAGGTTCCCGACATCGGCGATTTCAAGGACGTGCCGATCATCGACATCGCCGTCAAGGCCGGCGACACGGTCGCCGCGGAGGACGCGCTGCTGACGCTGGAATCGGACAAGGCCACCATCGACGTGCCGAGCCCGGCCGGCGGCGTGATCAAGGAGATCACCGTCAAGGTCGGCGACAAGGTGTCGGCGGGCAGCCTGATCGCCCGCATCGAAGCCGCGGAGGAAGCCGCCGCCGGCGAAGCCGCGCCAAGCCCGGCGGCGCCCCAGCCCGCACCGCAGGCTGCCGCGCCGGCGCCCGCCCAGGCCACCGCGCCCGCAGCGGCGCCCGCTCCGGCCGCGCCCGCGCCGCAGGCGGGCCAGTACGCGGGCAAGGCCGACGTCGAGTGCGAGATGCTCGTCTTCGGCGCCGGCCCGGCCGGCTATTCGGCGGCCTTCCGCGCCGCCGATCTCGGACTGAAGACGGTCATCCTCGAACGCTACGGCACGCTCGGCGGCGTCTGCCTGAACGTCGGCTGCATTCCCTCCAAGGCCCTGCTGCACGTGGCCAACGTCATGGAGGAAGCGACGGAACTGGCCGCCAGCGGCGTCAGCTTCGCCGCGCCGCAGATCGACATCGACAAGCTGCGCGCGCACAAGGCCAAGGTCGTCGGCAAGCTGACCACCGGCCTGGCCGGCATGGCCAAGGCGCGCAAGGTCGAGGTCGTGCGCGGGATCGGCGCCTTCCTCGACGCCAACCACGTCGAGGTCGAGCTGACGCAGGGGCCGGGCCAGGAGAAGACCGGCCAGAAGCAGGTCATCCGCTTCCAGCAGTGCATCATCGCCGCCGGCAGCTCGCCGGTGCATCTGCCGTTCATCCCGGCGGACCCGCGCGTGGTCGACTCGACCGGCGCGCTCGAACTGCCGACCTTCGGCAAGAGTTCGGTGCCCGAAAAGCTGCTGGTCATCGGCGGCGGCATCATCGGCCTGGAAATGGCCACGGTCTATTCGCTGCTCGGCGCCCGCGTCAACGTGGTGGAAATGCTCGACGGCCTGATGCAGGGACCGGACCGCGACGCCGTCAAGGTCTGGGAAAAGCAGAACCTGCACCGCTTCGACAAGGTCATGCTGAAGACCAAGACGGTGGCGGTCGAGGCGAAGGACGACGGCCTCTACGTGAAATTCGAGGGCGCCGAGGCGGGCATCGAGGCGCCGGCCGAGGCGGTGCGCTACGACATGATCCTGCAGTCCGCCGGCCGTTCGCCCAACGGCAAGAAGATCGGCGCGGACAAGGCCGGCATCGCCGTCACCGACCGCGGCTTCATCCCGGTCGACGCCCAGATGCGCACCAGCGTGCCGCACATCTTCGCCATCGGCGACATCGTCGGCAACCCGATGCTGGCGCACAAGGGCGTGCATGAAGGGCACGTCGCCGCCGAAGTGGCCGCCGGGCACAAGACCGCCTTCGACGCCACGGTCATTCCCAGCGTCGCCTACACGCATCCGGAAGTCGCCTGGGTCGGCGTCACCGAGGACCAGGCGAAGAAGGAGGGACGCGCCGTCGAATCCGCCAAGTTCCCCTGGGCCGCCTCCGGCCGCGCCATCGCCAACGGCGCGGACTACGGCTTCACCAAGCTGATCTTCGACCCCGAGACGCACCGCGTGATCGGCGGCGCCATCGTCGGCCCGGCGGCCGGCGACATGATCGGCGAAGTGGCGCTGGCCATCGAGATGGGCTGCGACGCGGTGGACATCGGCCGCACCATCCACCCGCACCCGACGCTCGGCGAGAGCATCGGCATGGCGGCGGAAGTCGCGCACGGCAGCTGCACCGACCTGCCGCCGCCGAGGAGGAAGTAGCCCCGGACGACTTTCCGGCAAACCGATGCCGGCGTAAAAGCCGGCCCCGAAAAGCCATTCGCCGCCCTGCGCGAATGGCTTTTTCTCATGCCCGTCCGGCGGCGGGGAGCGGCGCTCAGCCCAGGCGGATGATCACCGCGCCGGCGGCCACCGCCAGGGCTCCGCCGGCGCGCGCAGGCCCCATCCTCTCGCGCAGCAGCCCGATGCCGAGCAGCGCCGCGAAGATCACCGACGTTTCGCGCAGCGCGGCCACGGCGGCGATCGGCGCGACGGTCATCGCCCACAGCACGATGCCATAGGCGCCGATGCTCAGGCCGGCGCCGCCGAGGGCGTAACGCCAGCGGTGGCGCAGGTGCGCGAACACGGCGCGGCCGCGCCGGCGCAGAACGATCGCCGCGATGCCCCAGGCATCGAAGAAGAACAGCCACAGCGTGTAGGAAACGGCGTCGCCCGACAGGCGGACGCCGACGCCGTCCACCAAGGTGTAGCCGGCGATGATCGCCGAATTGGCGAGCGCGCAGAGCATGCCCGGGCCGGCGGCGACGCCGCGGCGCAGGGCCAGCGCGGCCGGGATCACGATGCCGCAGCCGATCAGGCCGGCGCCGAGCAGCGTGCCGGGCCGGTACGGCTCGCCGAACAGCGGCGCGGCCGCCGCGACGATGACCGGCGCGAGGCCGCGCATCATCGGGTAGGCGACGGACAGGTCGGCGCGCTCGTAGCTCGCCGCGAGGGCCAGGAAATAGGCGGCGTGCGAGGTGGCCGACACGAGCAGCCACGGCCAGCTGGCGGCCAGCGGCAGCGGGACGAAGGGCAGCGCGGCGGCGGCGAGCGCGCTGCCGCCGATGGCGATGGCCGCCGTGTCGAGCAGGCGGTCCGCGCCGGCCTTGACCAGGAAATTCCAGCCCGCGTGCATCAGCGCCGAGCCGAGCACGGCCAGGACGACCGGCGTCGAGATCACGCCGGCCACGGCAGCGAGTAGGTCTTCAGGTTGGTGAAGCTCTTCATCGCCTCCTGCACGCCTTCCTTGTAGCCGAGCCCGGAATCCTTGATGCCGCCGAACGGCGTCAGTTCCAGGCGATAGCCGGGCACTTCGCGCACGTTGAGCGAGCCGACCTGCAATTCGTCGACCAGCCGGGTGATGACGTCGAGGCGGTTGGTGCACACGCCGGACGAAAGGCCGTAGGGCGTGCCGTTGACCATGGCGATGGCCTCTTCGAGCGTGTCGAAGCGCAGGACCGGCGCGACCGGGCCGAAGGTCTCCTCGCGCACCACGGTCATTTCCGGGCGGACCCGGTCGAGCACCGTCGGCGCGTAGAGCGCGCCCTCCCGGACATGGCCGCAGAGCAGGCGGGCGCCCTGCGCCACGGCCTCGTCGACGCGGCCCTGGATCAGGCGCGCGGCGGCTTCGTCGATGACCGTGCCCATGTCCGTCGCCGCGTCCGCCGGATCGCCGAAGCGCCAGTTCCGCGTCTCGGCGACCAGGCGTTCGACGAAGGCGTCGGCCACCCGGTTGTGCGCAAAAATGCGCTTGACCGCGGTGCAGCGCTGGCCCGAGTTCTTGTACGAGCCGGCGGCGGCCAGCCGGGCGGCTTCGTCGAGGTCGGCGTCGTCCATGACGATCAGCGGATCGTTGCCGCCCAGTTCGAGGACGGCGCGGCGGTAGCCGATCCGGCCGGCGATGTGCTTGCCGATCGGCACGCCGCCGGTGAAGGTGACGAGGTCGACGCCGGGATGCGTGAGCAGTTCGTCGGCGATCTCCGCCGGGTCGCCGGTGACCACCTGGAACATCGGCGGCGGCAGGCCGGCCTCGTAAAGGATGTCGGCCAGCCGCAGCGCCGACAGCGGCACCTTTTCCGACGGCTTCAGCACCATGCGGTTGTTGGTGGCGACGGCCGGCGCGACCTTGTGCGCGACCTGGTTCATCGGGTGGTTGAACGGCGTGATCGCGGCGATCACGCCGAGCAGCGGCGAGCGCTGGGTATAGACGCGGCGCTGGCGCCCGTGCGGCGTCACGTCGCAGGAAAAGATCTGGCCATCGTCCTGCAACGCGCCCTGCGCGGCGAAGCGCAGCACGTCGCGCACGCGCCCCGCCTCGTAGAGGCTGTCCTTCCGGCACAGGCCGGATTCCAGGGTGATCAGTTCGCTGATCTCACGGCGGCGCGCGTCGACGATCGCCGCCGCGCGTTCAAGGATGCCGGCACGATCGGCGCGCGACAGGGTCGGTCTGTAGGCCTGCGCGACGGCCAGCGCACGCCGCACGTCCTTAACCGAAGCTTTGGGCACGGTGCCGACGCACTCGCCGGAATACGGGTTGAAGACTTCGATGACGCGGCCGTCGCCGTCATGGCGCCGGCCGTCGATGCGCATCGATTCGCGGAGGAATGGGAGAGCGGAGGTATTCATACGGGGTTCCAGGCAAAAGGATCACGAAAAGCGTAAAAACAACGGTCAAGCCCCCAGCGCCCGATGCAGGCGCTCCCGGCTGTCCGCGGCGTGCCGCCGGAGCAGTTCGGCCGCCTCATCCGGACGGCGCGCGGCGACGGCCTCGAAGATGGCCAGATGCTCGCCCAGCGAGGCGGCCAGCGAGCGTTCGTCCTGGACGTAGGCCTGGCGGCGGAACAGCGACAGTTCGCCGACCAGCCGCACGTAGGTCTCATGCAGCTTGCGGTTGCCGGTCAGGCGCGCCAGCGCGTCGTGGAAGGCGATGTTGAGCCCGCTGTAGCGCGTGATGTCCCCGGCGGGCGCGGCCTCGCGCATGCCGGCGACGGCGCGCCGCAGTTCCTCGACGCCGGCGTCGTCGATGCGCCGCGCGACGGTCTCGCCGATCAGCCCTTCGAGCACGATGCGCACCTCGTAGATCTGGTCGGCCTCTTCGAGGTCGAGGGTGCGCACGAACACGCCGCAGTTCTTGACCACGCTCACCAGCCCTTTCCCTTCCAGCGCGCGGAACGCCTCGCGGATCGGCCCGCGCGACACGCCGAGCAGTGCGGCCAGCGCCACCTCGCGCATCTGTTCGCCGGGCAGCAGGCGGCCGTCGAGGATCATGCGTTCGAGTTCTTCCTGCACCAGCATGGCCAAGGATTGCGTCTTGAGGACGTCGAGTGCGTTGGGGAGTGTCATCGCCGCGTCACGTTGGTTGTGAATGATGTCGATACGGTGGCTCATCGGTTTGCAGATTGTCAACAAAATGCAATGTAGCCATCCTAGGATCGCGGTATTGCAGCTTGATGACAGAGAGAACACGCCATGTCCTGTGCCGTCGAAATCGACAACCTGAGCAAGACCTTCCCCACCTGCCGCGCGCTCGACGACGTTTCGCTGCGCATCGGCCACGGCGAAATGGTGGCCCTGCTCGGCGCCTCCGGCTCGGGCAAATCGACGCTGCTGCGCCATCTGCCCGGCTTCCTGGCGGCGGACGGCGGCGAGATCCGGGTGTTCGGCCGCACCGTGCAGTCCGGCGGTCGCATCGCCGCCGACATCCGCCGCGTGCGCCGCGAGCTGGGCTTCGTCTTCCAGCAGTTCAACCTGGTCAACCGCCTGCCGGTGATCACCAACGTGCTGGTCGGCCTGCTGCACCGGCTGCCGTGGTGGCGCCGCCTGACCATGCGCTTCTCGCTGGCCGAGCGGCAGCAGGCGGTCGAGGCGCTGGCCGCCGTCGGCATCGAGCAGACGGCCTGGCAGCGCGCGGCCACCCTGTCCGGCGGGCAGCAGCAGCGCGCCGCGCTGGCGCGCTGCCTGGTCCAGGGCGCGCGCATCGTCCTCGCCGACGAGCCGATCGCCTCGCTCGATCCAGAATCCTCGCGCAAGGTCATGGCGCTGCTGGCCGACATGAACCGCCGGCACGGCTGCACCGTGCTCGTTTCGCTGCACCAGGTCGAGTTCGCCATCCGCTATTGCCCGCGCACCATCGCCCTCAACCGGGGGCGCGTCGTCTACGACGGCCCGTCGTCGGCGCTGACGCCGTCCCTGCTCGGCGAGCTCTACGGCTCCGGCGCCCGCGAGCTGTTCGAGCCGGGACTCTTCGGCGAGGCCCCCGCGGCCAACGCGCCGGGCCTGCCGCGCAGCCTGATCGCCACCTGAGCGCCCGCCCCCGCATTCCCCAACCCGAGTCACCCACGAAAGGAAACACCATGTTGCGTCCAGTGAAATTGCTGATGGCCGGAATGGCCCTGCTCATCGCCGGTGCGTCGGCCGCCGCCGACGTCAAGGAACTCAACTTCGGCATCATCGCCACCGAGAAGGCGGGAGCCCTCAAGCAGATGTGGGAGCCCTTCCTCGAAGACATGACCAAGGCGGTCGGCGTGAAGGTCAACGGCTTCTACGCCACCGACTACGCCGGCATCATCGAGGCCCAGCGCTTCAGCAAGGTGCAGATCGCGTGGTACGGCAACAAGGCGGCGATCGACGCGGTCGACCGGGCCGGCGGCGAGGTGTTCGCCCAGTTCGTCGATCTGGACGGCACGCCCGGCTATTACTCGTACCTGATCACGCACAAGGATTCCGGCATCGCCACGCTGGAGCAGGTGCTCAAGCACGGCAAGGACTACAGCTTCGGCATCGGCGATCCGACCTCGACGTCGGGTACGCTGGTGCCGACCTACTACGTGTTCACCATGAACAACATCGAGCCGAAGACGCATTTCAAGGTCATGCGCTCGTCCAACCACGAGGGCAATTTCCTGGCCGTGCTCAACCGGCAGGTGGACGTGGCCACCAGCAACAGCGAAATCACCCAGAAGATGAAGGAGACCGCGCCGGAGAAGCTGGCGCAGATCCGCATCCTGTGGACCTCGCCGCTGATCCCGCGCGATCCGCTGGTCTGGCGCAAGGACCTGCCCGCCGACCTGAAGAAGAAGATCCAGGATTTCGTGACCGGCTACGGCAAGGACGACCGGGAGAAGGAAATCCTCAAGAACATGTACCGCCTGGCCGGCTTCAAGGCGTCGACCGACGCGCAGTTGCTGCCGATCCGCCAGCTCGAACTGGCCAAGGAGCGCAGGAAGTACGAGAACGACGAGAACATGGCGGCGGCGGACAAGCGCGCCAAGCTGGCCGAAATCGACGAGAAGCTGGCCGATCTTGCGAAGCAGGCCAAGCGCTGAGTCCCTTTCCGCCCCGGCCGGATGCCACGGCCGGGACGGCCCACGCCTTTTCCCGGTGATCCGATGACAACCATCCCCCGCATCAAGGACGTGCCGCTGGCGCCGCCCCGTCCCGGCCTGCCGACCCACCTGGCCTGGGCCGCGTTGTGCCTGGTCCTGGCCTGGTCGTGGTCCGGCGCCGACATGCGGCCGCTCGACCTGTGGCGCGATTCGGCCAACATGGCCGTGTTCGCCCGCGAATTCTTCCCGCCGAACTTCCACGACTGGCGGATCTACCTCAGCGAAATGGCGGTGACCCTGCACATCGCCGTCTGGGGCACCCTGCTAGCCGTGGTCTGCGCCGTGCCCTGCGGCCTGCTCTCGGCGGAGAACGTCGCGCCGGCCTGGGCCGTGCAGCCGATGCGCCGGCTGATGGACGCCTGCCGCGCGATCAACGAAATGGTCTTCGCCATGCTGTTCATCGTCGCCGTCGGCTTGGGGCCGTTCGCCGGCGTGCTGGCGCTGTGGGTGCACACCACCGGCGTGCTGGCCAAGCTGTTCGCCGAGGCCGTCGAGGCCAGCGATCCGCGTCCGGTCGAAGGCGTGCGCGCCACCGGCGCCGGCGCGCTCGACGAGATCGTCTACGGCGTCATCCCGCAGGTCCTGCCGCTGTGGATATCGTTCTCGCTCTACCGCTTCGAGTCCAACGTGCGCTCGGCGTCGGTGGTCGGCATGGTCGGCGCCGGCGGCATCGGCGTGATCCTGCACGAGGTGATCCGCGGCTTCGACTACGCGGAGACCGCGGCCGTGCTGCTGATCATCATCGTCTGCGTGACGGCGATCGACATCGCGTCCTCGCGCGTGCGCCAGTGGGCGATCTGAAAGACCCGGCGAACCCTTCCTCCTTTCCCACCCTCCCGATCCGACACTCCATGAAAGACACCATCCATCTCAACGGCATCGACTATCGCTGGCCGCAACGCCCGGTCGTGGTCGTGTGCATCGACGGCGGCGATCCGGCCTACATCGAGCGCGGCCTGCGCGACGGCATCCTGCCGAACGTCGCGCGCTTCATGCGCGAAGGGTTCGCGGCGGTCGCCGACGGCGTCGTGCCGAGCTTCACCTGCCCCAACAACATCTCGCTGATCACCGGCGCGCCGCCCGCGATCCACGGCATCTCCGGCAACTACTACCTCGACGCCGAGCGCCGGGCGGTGGTCATGACCGGCCCGGAGCTGCTGCGCAGCCGCACGATCCTCGCCGAGTTCGCCGACGCCGGCGCGCGGGTGGCGGCGATCACCGCCAAGGACAAGCTGCGCCGCCAGTTGGGCAAGGAGCTCGACGTGGCGCGCGGCAACATCTGCTTCTCCTCGGAAAAGGCCGATTGCTGCACGCTGGCCGAGCACGGCATCGAGCGCGTACTCGAACGCTTCGGCATGCCGCTGCCCGGCATGTATTCGATGGAGCTCTCGCTGTTCGTGCTCGAAGCCGGCATCCGCCTGCTGCAGAGCGAGCGGCCGCACCTCATGTACCTGTCGCTGACCGACTTCGTGCAGCACAAGCACGCGCCGGGCGAGCCGGCGGCGGACGCCTTCTACCGCCGCCTCGACGACTGTTTCGGCCGGCTCGACGCGCTCGGCGCGGTGGTCGCGCTGACCGCCGACCACGGCATGAGCGACAAGTCGCGCCCGGACGGCGAACCGAACGTCGTCTTCCTGCAGGACATTCTCGACGCCCGCTTCGGCGCCGGCGCGACGCGGGTCATCTGTCCGATCACCGACGCCTTCGTCCGCCACCACGGCGCGCTCGGCGGCCTGGTGCGCGTGTGGTGCCTCGACCCCGGCGTCGCCCCGGCGGCGGTGATCGACTGCGCGCGCGGCGTGCCCGGCGTCGCCGAGGCGCTCGACCGGGCCGCCGCCTGCGCGCGCTTCGACCTGCCGCCCGACCGCGAAGGCGACGTGGTGGTGCTGGCCGAGGCGAACGCGGTGATCGGCGCGGGCGCGGTCGAGCACGACCTCTCCGCGCTGCGCGACGCGCGCCTGCGCAGCCACGGCGGGCCGACGGAAGCGCGCGTGCCGTTCATCCTCAACGCGCCGCCGGACCCGCGCTACGCGGCGCGCGCGGCGGCCGGGCTGAAGAGCTACCAGATCTTCGAATTCGCCATCAACGGGTGCGCCGGCCATGCCTGAAGCGTTCCATCCCGGCGGCACCCTGCCGAAGAAAGCGCGCGTGGCGGTGTACGACGCGCCCAATGGCGACTTCCGCCTGGCCGACTATCCGCTGCGCCCGCCGCAGCCGGGCGAGGCGCTGGCGCGCGTGCGCATGTCCACCATCTGCCGCTCCGACATCCACTCCTGGCAGGGGCGCCGCCCGAGCCCGCTGCCCGGGCTGCTCGGCCACGAGATCGTCGGTACCCTCGCCGCGCTCGGCGACGGCGTGACGCGCGACCTGCGTGACCATCCGCTGGCCGTCGGCGACCGCATCACCTGGAGCGAGTATTTCGTGCCCGGACGCAACCTCATGCGCGACGTCCACGACCTGCCGCAGAAGTCGCCCGGCGTCAACAAGTACGGCCACATGTCCGCCGACGAACCGCCGCACCACCACGGCGGTTTCGCCGAGTACTGCTACATCCTGCCCGATTCGTGGATTCTGCGCCTGCCCGACGAGCTTTCCGACGAGGAGGCGGCGCCGATCAACTGCGGCGTGGCGACCATGTGCGCGGCGATCGAGGCCGCCGACATCCGCTTCGGCGACGTCGTGGCGATCCAGGGGCTCGGCCTGCTCGGCCTGTACGGCGCGGCCATGGCGCGGGCGCGCGGCGCCAGCCGCGTGATCGGCTTCGACGGCGTGCCGGCGCGGCGCGACCTGGCCCGGCGCTTCGGTGCCGATCAGGTCGCCGATCCGGCGGACCGGGCGGCGCTGCCGCCGCTGTGCGCCTCGGGCAGCGTCGACGTGGCGATCGAAGTGTGCGGCGTGCCCGCGGCCATCCCCGAAGGCATGGCCATGCTGCGGCCCGGCGGGCGCTACGTGCTGGCCGGCGTGGTGAACCCGCTGGCGATGGCCATGCTGGACGTCAACCTGATCCTGAAAAAGCACCTGACGCTGCAGGGCGTGCACAACTACCATCCACGCCACCTGCTGCAGGCGCTGGAATTCGTCGCCGCCAACCATCGGCGCTTTCCGTTCCGCGAACTCGTCGACGGCCGCTACCCGCTGGCCGACGTCGGGCGGGCCATGGCCGACGCGGCGGCGCACCGCGTGCTGCGCGCGGCCATCGTCCCCTGAACCGCACCGTCTGCCGGAGAAAAGACATGTCCGACCCCATCCTGCTCACCCCCGGACCGCTGACCACGTCCGCCGCCACCAAGGCCGCCATGCAACGCGACTGGGGCTCGTGGGACGCCGCGTTCAACGCCCTGACCGCCGGCGTCTGCGCCGACCTGCTCGACATCGCGCGGGGCGCGGAGACGCACGTCTGCATCCCCCTGCAGGGCAGCGGCACCTTCGCCGTCGAAGCCGCGCTCGGCACCCTGGTGCCCCGCCACGGCAAGGTGCTGGTGCCGGACAACGGCGCCTACTGCCGGCGCATCGTGCGCATCCTCGGCTACCTCGGACGCGAAGTCGTGGTCCTCCCGCTGCGCGAGGACGAGGCCACCGACCCGGCGCGCATCGAGGCGGCGCTGGCGGCCGATCCGGAAATCACGCACGTGGCGCAGGTGCATTGCGAGACCGGTACCGGCATCCTCAACCCGCTGCCCGAGATCGCCGCCGCGGTGGCCCGCCAGGGGCGCGGGCTGATCGTCGACGCGATGAGCTCGTTCGGCGCCATGCCGATCGACGCCGGCCGCATGCCGTTCGACGCACTCGTCGCCGCCTCGGGGAAATGCCTGGAAGGCGTGCCCGGCATGGGCTTCGTGATCGCCCGCCGGGCGGCGCTGGCGGAATGCCGCGCCAACAGCCACTCGCTGGCGCTGGACCTGCACGATCAATGGGCCTACCTGCAGAAGACCGGGCAATGGCGCTTCACCCCGCCGACGCACGTGGTCGCCGCGCTGCGCCAGGCCCTCGACCAGTACCAGGCCGAGGGCGGGCAGCCCGCCCGCCTGCGGCGCTACCGGGAAAATTGCGCGGCGCTGACCGAGGGCCTGCGCGCGCTCGGCCTGCGCACCTTCCTCGACGACGCGGTGCAGGCGCCGATCATCGTCACCGTCCACGCGCCGGACGACCCGGCCTACCGTTTCGACGAACTCTACCGGCGCGTGCGCGAACAGGGCTTCATTCTGTATCCGGGCAAACTGACCGAGGTCGAAACCTTCCGCATCGGCTGCATCGGCGCGGTCGACGCGGCCACCCTGCGCGGCGCGGTCGCCGCGATCGAGGCGGCGCTGCGCGCGGCTGGCGTCAATCCAGCAGCACGCAGACCCACACCGCCAGCACGTTGAGCAGCGCCAGCAGCACCGCCGCGCTGCCGACGTCCTTGGCCCGCTTGGACAGGTGGTGGCGGTCGAGCGAGACGCGGTCCACGGCCGCCTCGATCGCCGAGTTGATCAATTCGACGATCAGCACCAGCAGCACGCTGGCGATCATCAGCGCCCGGCCGGTCCAGGCCACCGGCAGGAAGAAGGACAACGGGATCAGTACCGCGGCGAACAGCGTCTCCTGCCGGAAAGCGTCCTCGCAGGTATAGGCGGCGCGCAGGCCGGCCAGCGAGTATTGCAGCGCGTTGTACACGCGCCGCAGGCCGGTCTTACCCTTGAACGGGCTTTCTTCAGACACGAGTTCTCCCTGCCGGAAACCATCGAGGGCGCAAAGTATAGGAGGTAAGACGGAAAAAGGGGAAGCGACCATTGCCGGCCGGGGCGAGCGCGCCCATGCCCGTACGGCCCCTCCTCCCCCTCCCCTTCAAGGGGAGGGCCGGGGTGGGGATGGGGTAAAAGCGCGGCTTTGCCGCCGCTCGACTCCGCGCCACCGGCGTATGGGCCACCCCATCCCCCACCCGACCTCCCCCTTGAAGAGGGAGGAGACGGTAGCGATGCGCTCGTGCGCCTGCCTCGGATGGCCAGCCCGCGCGCCCGCATGCTCACGCGGCCCGCAGTCCGTGTTCCCGCACCACCTGCCGATACACGTCCGCCATCCTGCCGGCCAGCGCGGTACTCGACCACTGCGCCGCGTAGGCCCTGGCCTCGGCGGCGAGGCGTTCCCGCAGCGCGCGGTCGCCGAGCAGGCGGGCGAGCGCCCCGGCGAACGCATCGGGGTCGTCCGCCGGCACCAGCGCGCCGCGGCCGGCGGCCAGGATGTCGACCGTGCCCATCGCGGCCAGCGCGACCACCGGCAGCCCGGCGGCCATCGCTTCGAGCAGCACGAGGCCCTGCGTTTCGGTGCGCGAGGCGAAGACGAAGGCGTCGGCCGCCGCGTAGCAGGCCGGCAGCCCGGCCGCGCGTTCGAGATAGCCGATGAAGCGCACCCGCCCGGTCAGCCGCCGCTCGGCGACCGCTCGCCGCAGGCCGGGCAGGGCCGGCCCGTCGCCCGCGATCACCAGCAGCATGTCCGGCACCGCCGCGCGCGTCCGCTCGGCCACGTCCAGCAGGAAGCCGATGTTCTTCTCGTGGGCCACGCGGCCGACGTACAGGGCCACCGGGCCGTGCGCCGGGATGCCGTGGCAGGCGCGGAACGCCTCGCGCGCGCCGGGCGGCGGCGCCTTGAGGCTGATGCCGGTGGGCAGGACATGCCGCGCGGTATGCACGCCGTATTCCTCCAGCCGCCGGCGGATCGCCGACGAGGGGACGATCACCGCGTCCAGCGCGTTGCACTGGCGGCGCGAGAAGCGGCGCGCCAGCCCCTTGAGCCAGCCGGCCGGGACCAGCGGCACGTAGTGCCCGAGATACTCCTCGAACAGCGTGTGATAGGTGGCCAGGACCGGCACGCCGTGGCGGCGCGCCGCGCGCACCCCGGCGTAGTGCGCGACGAAGGGCGTCTGCACGTGCACCAGGTCGCAGCCGGCCGCGACGGCCCGGCGCACCGCCTCGTGCATGGCCCGCCAGCGCACCAGGCGATCCTCCGGGTCGCCCGGAACGGGACGGGCCGGCACGCGGCGCACCCAGCCTTCGCCGTGCCCGCCGCCATAGTCGGGCGCGACCAGCTCGATCTCGATGCCGTGCGGCAGCAGCGATTCGCGGTAGGTCTGGATGGCCGTCGATACCCCGTTGATGCGTGGGAAGAAGACGTCGGAGACCATCACCACGCGCATGCCGCCATCCTTTCGTCGAGGGCGGCGGGCCGCGCCGGCAGCGCTTCCGGCGGCTGCATGCCGCCCCACGTGACGAGCTCCAGCGTGCCGTCGAAATGCTCGACGATGGCCGTGCAGCTGTCGACCCAGTCGCCGCAGTTCGCGTAAACCAGGCCGTCCTTCGCCTCGCGGATCACGGCGGAGTGAATGTGCCCGCAGATGATGCCGTCCAGCCCGCGCAGGCGGGCCGCGCGCAGCGCCGCCTCCTCGAAGTCGAAGACGAACTGCAGCGCCTTCTTGACGCGCCGCTTGGCGTAGCCGGCCAGCGACCAGTAGCAGTACACCCCGAAGCGCCGGCGGACGAACGAGAGCAGCGTGTTGAGCCGGACCAGCAGGTTGTACGCCACGTCGCCGAGCACCGCGATCCAGCGGTGATGGCGCGTGATCTGGTCGAACTCGTCGCCGTGCAGCAGCAGCATGCGGCGGCCGTCGGCCAGCGCATGCACGTGCTCGCCGCAGATCTCGATGTCGCCGAAGGAGATGTCGAGGTAGTCGCGCAGGGCCTCGTCGTGGTTGCCCGGGATGAAGACCACCCGCTCGCCGTGCCGCGCGCGCCGCAGGAGCTTCTGCACCACGGTGTTCTGCGCCGGCGTCCAGGCGATGGCGCGACGCATCGCCCAGAAGTTGACGATGTCGCCGATCAGGAACACGTTCTCCGCGCTGTAGGCGCGCATGAAATCGAGCAGGCGCTCGGCCTGGCAGGCGCGCGTTCCCAGATGCACGTCGGAAAGAAAAATCGAGCGGACCTTGACCATGCGGCGATGGTGCCCGCGCCGCATTACGGTCCGATGTCGTTCCGGTTACATCTCGTTTTTCCCGGCCGGCATCGGCGATTGGATAGAATGGACGCTTTGCCAACCCCACGAATGCCAACAGACCCATGACACAGGACGAAATGAAACAGGCGGTGGCCCGCGCCGCGCTCGCACACGTCGTCGAAGGACGCCTCGTCGGCGTCGGCACCGGCTCGACGGCCCGGCTGTTCATCGAGGAACTGGCCGGCATGAAGGACCGCATCGCCGGCGCCGTCGCCAGTTCCGAAGACACCAGGCGGCGCCTCGAAGGCCACGGCATCAAGGTCTTCGAACTCAACGAAGTCACCGACCTGCCCGTCTATATCGACGGCGCCGACGAGATCACCCCGGAAATGCACATGATCAAGGGCGGCGGCGGCGCGCTCACGCGCGAGAAGATCGTCTCCGCCGTTGCCGGCACCTTCGTCTGCATCGTCGACGGCACCAAGGTCGTCGACTACCTCGGCCGCTTCCCGCTGCCCGTGGAAGTCATCCCGATGGCCCGCGCCTACGTCGCGCGCGAGCTCGCCAAGCTCGGCGGCACGCCCGTGGTGCGCGAAGGCTTCGTCACCGACAACGGCAACCTGATCCTCGACGTCAGGGGGCTGCGGATTCTCGACCCGGTCAACCTCGAAACGCGGCTCAACCAGATCGCCGGCGTGGTCACCAACGGCCTGTTCGCCCAGCGCCCCGCCGACGTGTGCCTGATCGGCACGCCGGAGGGCGTCAGGACGATGACGGCCGGCTGAAACAAAACCGTAACGCGCCCGCGTTACAGTATCGGGACGATTCATTCACCCTGGAAGCGGCGTCATGAGCGACAACCACACCTCGAAAAACTTCGACCTCGAACTGGAAAGCCTGCGCACCCGCGTCCTGCAGATGGGCGGCATGGCCGAACAGCAGGTGCACCGGGCGATCGACGGTCTCTACAGCGGCGACACGGAACTGCTCGAAGCCGTCATCCGCGACGACGAACGGGTCAACCAGATGGAGATCGAGATCGACGCGCTGTGCAACCAGGTGATCGCCAGGCGCCAGCCGACGGCCATCGACCTGCGCATGATCGTCTCGGTGCTCAAGGCCATCGCCGACATCGAGCGCGTCGGCGACAAGGCGCGCAAGATCGCCCGCCTCGGCATCTCGATCGCCAGCCAGTCGGCCGGCGGACCGCTCAACGTCGAACTCAACCACATGACCGACACGGCGCTGCGCATGCTGCGCCTGTCGCTCGACGGCTTCGCCCGCCTCGACCTCGCGCTGGTCACCGAAGCCGTGCGCCTCGACGAGCAGGTCAACGCCGAATACCGCGGCGTGGCCCGCCAGTTGATCACCTACATGATGGAAGACCCGCGCACGATCACCCGCTCGCTGGACATCCTGACCATCGCCAAGGCCATCGAACGCATCGGCGACCACGCCACCAACATCGCCGAGTACGTCGTCTACATGGTCAAGGGACTGAACGTGCGCCACGCCACGGCCGATGAGGTCGAGGCGCAGTTGAAGGAAGACCCGCTCTAAGCAGGCCATAAAAGCGTCGTACTCTGGACTCCTCCCCCTTCAAGGGGGAGGCCGGGAGGGGGATGGGTAGTTCGTACAGGCACGACAAAGGCCACATTTTCACCCCATCCTCACCCCAACCCTCCCCTTGAAGGGGAGGGGGAGGCTAGCCTCAGCCGCCCGGCGGCACGTAGCCCTCGACCTGGTCGGCCCCTTCGCCGAAGAAGTGCTTCTCGACCTGCTCGGCAAGATACTTGCGATGCTCGGCATCCGCCAGATTCAGGCGGTTTTCGTTGATGATCATCGTCTGCATGCGAATCCACTGCTGCCACGCTTCCTTGGAAACGCTGGCGTAGATCCGCCGGCCCAGTTCGCCCGGGTACGGCGGGAAATCCAGGCCCTCCGCTTCGCGACCGAGCTTGATGCATTTGACCATTCTTGCCATGGGAATCGACTCCAGAAAATTTTGATTGAATCGGGCCGGACCGGACCGTCCGCCGCCCCGTAGACTACAGCGTCTTGGCGAATATCTTGGAGCGGCGCTGCAGGTTGTAGACCAGCCGTTTTTCCTCGGGCAGGTCGGCCAGCGTCTTTTCGACGAATCCGCGCTCGCGGAACCAGTGCGCGGTCATCGTGGTGAGCACGAACAACTGCTTGATGCCGACCGCGCGGGCGCGCGTTTCGATGCGCTTGAGCAGCTGCTCGCCGTAGCCCCAGCGCCGGTACTGCGGGTGCACCGCCACGCACGCCAGTTCCGCCTGGTCGTTGCCGTAGGGATACAGGGCGGCGCAGCCGACGATCAGCCCGTCGTGCTCGACCACCGAGAAGCGCGTGATTTCGCGTTCGAGCAGTTCGCGCGAGCGGCGCACCAGCGCGCCGCTTTCCTCCAGCGGCTGGATCAGCGCGACCAGGCCGCTGATGTCGTCCGGCCGCGCGTCGCGCAGGATTTCCAGCGACTCGCGGGTGATGATCGTGCCGACGCCGTCGCGCGAGAAGAGTTCGAGCAGCAGGGTGCCGTCCTCGTTGAAGCCGATCAGGTGCACCCGCCCGACGCTCGAGCGGCTGGCGCGCACGGCGCACGGCAGGTAGCGCCGCAGGTCGGGCGACAGCCAGTCGCTTTCCTGCATCAGGCGCTCGGCCGCGTCCGCGGTGAGTTCGTCGAGCAGCTTGCCGCTGCTGTCGGTGACGCCCTGGCTGTCGGTCAGGAAGATCAGCTTGTCGGCCCCGATGGCGGTGGCCGTCGCCTCGGCGACCTCCTCCATCGCCAGGTTGAAGATTTCGCCGGTCGGGCTGGAGCCGAGGCAGGAGAGGATGACGATGTTGCCGATGCCGAGCTGCGCGCGGATGCCCTCGGCATCGATCTTGCGCACCGTGCCGGCGTAGTGCATGTCCACGCCGTCGATCACGCCGACCGGCTTGGCGGTGATGAAGTTGCCGGCTACCACGCGGATCTTGCTGTTGGCCATCGGCGTGTCGGCGAGCCCCTGCGAGAGTAGCGCCTCGATCTCCAGGTTGACGCTGCCCACGGCGTCGATCACGCAATCGAGCGTGGCCGCGTCGGTGATGCGGTAGCCGGCGTGCACCCTGGATTCCAGCCCCTTCTCGCGCAGTTCCTCCTCGATCTGCGGGCGCGCGCCGTGCACCAGCACCAGCCGCACGCCGAGCGCCGCGAGCAGGTTGACGTCGTAGGCCAGCGTGCGCGCGAAGGGTCCGGCGATGGCCTTGCCGCCGAAGGCGATGACGAAGGTCTTGCCGCGGAAAAGATTGATGTACGGAGCGACCGACCGGAACAGCGACACGAATTGCGAGGCGCTCAAGGCATCGAACATGGTTTATTCAGTCCTTCTTTTCTTGGGGTTGTCGGATTCGAGCGCCCGTTCCAGGCGTTCGCAGATCGTGCGCAGAATCTTCACCCGCGCGTAGGCTTTGTCGTCGGCCTCGACCAGGGTCCACGGCGCCTTCCCCGTGCTCGTCCGGTCGACCATGTCGCAGACGGCGGCATGGTAGGCGCCGCGCTTTTCCCGGTTGCGCCAGTCCTCGTCGGTGATCTTGAAGCGCTTGAAGGCGATCTTCTCGCGCTCCTTGAAGCGCTTCAGCTGCTCCTTGTCGCTGATGTGCAGCCAGAACTTGACCAGGATCGCCCCGTTCGCCACCAGCTCGTGCTCGAAGTCGTTGATTTCGGCATAGGCGCGCAGCCAGTCCGCCTCGGCGCAGAAGCCCTCGACGCGCTCGACCAGCACGCGGCCGTACCACGTGCGGTCGAAGATGGCCACCCGGCCGTTGCGCGGCACGTGCCGCCAGAAGCGCCACAGGTAGGGCTGCGCCCGCTCCTCCTCGGTCGGCGCGGCCACCGGCACGATCTGGTACTGCCGGGCGTCGAGCGCCGCGGTGACGCGCCGGATGCCGCCACCCTTGCCCGCCGCGTCGGAACCTTCAAAGGCCAGGATCAGCGAACGCTTCCCGAATCCCGGATGGCGCACCAGTTCGGACAGGCGCCCCTGCCACTTGGCGAGCTGCGCCTCGTACGCCTTCTTCTCCAGCCTGAGCGAAAGGTCGAGCGCCGTGAGTACGTCGAGGCGGTCGATCTTGGGCGCGATCGGCGGCGCCACCGGGTAGTTCTGGTCGCGCGCGTCGGCCAGCCGGCTCTGCAGCGCGTCGAGAATCACCTTGCCGACGGTCAGCGAGCGGTAGCGGTCGTCGGTCCCCTCGACCACGATCCACGGCGCCCACGGCGTGTTGGTCACGCGCAGCACGTGGCTCGCCACCTCCTGCAGCTTGCCGTAGGTTTTCAGGCGCGCCCAGCTTTCCCTGGTCACCCGCCAGGCGTTGCGCGGGTCCTTCTCCAGCGCCTTGAGCCGCTGCTTCTGCCCTTCGCGCGACAGGTGGAACCAGAATTTGAGCACCAGCGCGCCTTCGTTCACCAGCATCGCCTCGAAGCGGTTGATCTCGTCCATGCGCTGGTCGAGATCGCCTTTCGCCAGATCGCCGGCGATCCGCTCGGCGATCGGGCTGGAATACCAGGAGCCGGAGAAAATGCCGATCCGCCCTTTCGGCGGCAGCGCGCGCCAGAAGCGCCACATGTACGGCCGCTCGCGCTCCTCGTCGGACGGCGTGGAAAACGCCAGCGTGGACAGGAAGCGCGGGTCCATCCACTCGTAGAGCACGTTGATCGTCTCGCTCTTGCCCGCGCCGTCAACCCCGCTGATCAGGATGACCACCGGGAAGGCGCCCTTCTCGCGCAGGTCGAACTGCGCGTCGAGCAGGGCCTCGCGCAGCTTCGGCACTTCGCCGCGGAAGGTCTCCTTGTCGATCCGGTGCCCCAGCTCCGCCGATTCAAACATGCTCCGTCCCTCCTCCGGGACCTCCCCCGAAATCTCCCCACAGGCTCTGGATCGCCGCCAGCGCGGCCATCCCCGCCGTCTCGGTGCGCAGCACGCGCGGCCCCAGCCGCACGGCGACGAAACCGGCGAGCAGCGCGAGTTCGGTCTCCTCCGGCGCCAGCCCGCCCTCGGCGCCGATCAGCAGTTCGACGCCGGCCGCCGCCCCCGGTCGGGGCAGCGCGTCGAGCGTAAAGGTGGCGTCGGGATCGAAGATCAGGCGCAGCGCCCCGGCGCCGGCCGGCGGCCGCGCCAGCCAGTGCCGCAGGTCCGCCAGTTCGTCGACCTCCGGCACGCGGTTGCGGCCGCACTGCTCGCAGGCCGACACCGCCACGGCGCGCCAGTGGGCCACCCGCTTGCGCGCCCGTTCGCCTTCCAGGCGGACGACGCTGCGCCGCGAGACGACCGGCGCGATGCGCGCGGCACCGAGCTCGACCGCCTTCTGCACGGTCAGATCCATCTTTTCGCCGGCCTGCAGCGCCTGCACCAGCGTCAGCGCCAGCGGCGACTCCCGCTCGACGTCGCGCCACTCCAGCACCTCGGCGACGGCCGTATCGCGGCCGCATGAATGCATACGGCACGCATATTCGCCACCCCGGCCGTCGAACAGGGTGAGGGCGTCGCCGGCGTTCAGCCGCAGGACCCGCACGGCATGCCGGGCGGCGCTCTCCGCCAGCTCGACGCGCGCGCCCGCGGCAAGGGGGAAGGGACTGTGGAAACGGGGGGAATTCATGGCTGATATTATAGAAGCAACGACCGGGGCGAACGACGCGCGATTCGGCCCGGCTTCACCCGGAACGCAGCGCGAAGAAAGAGAGTGCCATGGCGGCCAGTCCCCCCGTATGCGACTTCGGCTGGAAAGCCCCCGCTTTCCAGCTGCCCGACACCGACGGCAAGCCCTGGACGCCCGCCTCCCTGCAGGGTCCGTCCGGCGTGCTGCTGATGTTCATCTGCAACCACTGTCCCTACGTCATGTCGGTGATCGACCGCCTCTGCCGCGACGTTGCGGAAGTGCAACAACTCGGCTTCGGCGCGGCCGCGATCATGAGCAACGACACCCTCGCCTACCCGGACGATTCATACGAGAACATGCGGCGCCTCGCCCGGCAGCACGGCTTCACCTTCCCCTACCTGTTCGACGCGACGCAGGACGTCGCCCGCGCCTACGGCGCCGCCTGCACGCCCGACTTCTTCGGCTTCAACCGCGGCCTGGAACTGCAGTATCGCGGCCGCCTCGATTCCAGCGGCCGCAACCCCGCCACGCCGGCCACGCGGCGCGAGCTGGTCGAGGCCATGCGCCTGATCGCCGCCACGGGCGAGGGCCCGCGCGAGCAGGTGGCGAGCATCGGCTGCTCGATCAAGTGGCGGGTTTAGGCGCCGAATAGCCCGCATTCGTCATTCCGGCGCAAGCCGGAATCCAGGAAAACCGACGAACCGGACCCCGGCCATCGGTGTTTCCCCGGCTGGCGCTCAGTTGTCCTGCAGGATCGCCAGCTCTTCGTTGGTGTGGCGCAGGCGGATGGCCAGCATGCGCGCCAGCTTGGAGATCAGGACGAAGGCGATGCGCTTGTGCTCCTCGGCGAGGTAATCGAACTTCTCCTTCGACAGCACGTACATCTCGCAGTCGGTGATGGCGATGGCGTCGTTGCTGCGCGGGCGCCGGTCGAGGAAGGACAGTCCGCCCACGAAGTCGCCGCGGCCGTAGGTGGCGATGTGCTTGAGCGCCAGGCCCCGCCCGATGTAGCCCATCACCTTGACCTGCCCCTGGCGCAGGAGGAACAGCTCGTCCCCCGGCTCGCCGCGCGCGAAGATCGTCTCGCCGGCCTTCCAGGAGCGCTTCTCCAGGCAGGCTTCGAGATCGGTCAGCGTCTCGGGCTTGCTGCCCCGGAACAGTTCGATCTCGTGCAGTTCCAGCGGCGGCCGGTCCTCGCGCTCGGCCACCGCGCCCTGCGCCAGGATTTTCGCCTCGACCCATTCGATCGCCGCCTGCAGGGTGGGCAGGTAGATGACCGTCTCGCCGTCCGCGTCGAGCCCGGAGAGCTCCAGGAATTCGCGCAGGTTGCGCCCGTTCGGTAGGCGTTCGCGCACCGAGCACAGGATCAGCGGCACCCCGCGCTCGGCCAGCGCGGCGCGCGCCAGCTTCAGGGTGTGCGCCGCGGTCACGTTGACCGACTGCACCCGCTGCAGGTCCAGGATCATGTAGGCGGTCGCCGCCAGCTCCGGCTCCAGCGTGCGGTACAGCTGCTGCGCGGTACCGAAGAACAGGCTGCCCTGCAGCTCGAAGATCACCGCCGACCGCCCGCGCGCTTCGAGGATGCGCATCTCGTGCTCGGGCCGGTACCAGGTCGACGACCGTTCGCCGACGAAGCTCTTGCGCCGCAGCACCACGCCGCCGACCTGTTCGCGCAGGAAGAGCATCACCGACAGCACCACGCCGACCGCGGCGGCGGCGATCAGCCCCACCGTCAGTGCCACGCCGACGACCGCCAGCACCACCAGGAAATCGATCAGTGTCGACGTCGATTCAAGGAAGCGCAGGGAATCCGTGTCGATCATGCGCAGGCCGACGACGATCAGCACGCCGCTCAGGGCGGCCACCGGCAGCCAGGCGATGAAGGCGCCGAACGCCAGCGCCGCGGCCACCGTCAGGAGGCCCTCGACGATGCCCGAAACCCGGGTGCGGGCGCCGCTCTCCAGGTTGACCAGGCTGGCGCCCACCGTGCCGGCGCCGGGCATGCCGCCGATGCCCGACGAGACCACGTTGGCCAGCCCTTGGGCCACCAGCTCGCGGTCCGAATCGTGGCGGGTGCGGGTCATCTGGTCGAGCACCACGCAGGTCTTCAGGGTGTCGATCGACAGCAGCGCGGCCAGGGTCAGCGCGTTGCCGACCAGCCCGCCGACCTGCGCCAGCTGGAGCATGCCGATCTGGTTCCAGTGATCGGCGAGCAGGCCGATGTAGCCCGTTCCGGGCGCGTGCAGCCGGCCGATCACCAGCGGGTTGTCCTCCAGCGCGAACAGCGCCGGCTCGCCGGCCGCGATCGCGGCGAAGGCCAGCAGGCCCGCGGCGATGCCGGTGATCGTGGCCGGCACCGCCTTGACGAAGCGCCGGGAGACGAGCATCACCAGCACCGTCACGGCGCCGATCACCAGACCCCGCCAGTCCCACTGCTGCGGCCGGGTCAGCACCTCCAGCCAGGCGGTGCCGGCCGGCGCGCCGGCGAAGCGGGGCAGCTGGCTGCCGACGATGATCAGCCCCACCCCGCTCAGGTAGCCGCAGACCACCGGATACGGCACGTACTTGATCAGCCGGCCGAAGCCGAGAAAGCCGATCATGATCTGCAGCAGGCCGGTCAGCAGGCCCAATACCGTCATCATCAGCACGATGCCGTCGGGGTCGACGCCCTGCTGCGTCATCTCGATCGCGAAGGCCGAGAGCACGGCCGCCGCCGGGGCGCACGGCGCGCTGATCAGCCGGTCCGTACCGCCGAACATCGGCGCCACCAGCCCCAGCGCCATCGCGCCCAGCACGCCGCTCAACGCGCCGAACGCCGCGTACTGCGGCTCGATGGCGGAAAAGACGGTGACCCCGAAGGCGATCGCCGCGGGCAAAGCCACCATCATCGCCGCCAGGCCGCCCCAGAAATCACTGGAATGGTGCATCCAGGTCCCAGAAAACTGACGCATGATCCTCCCGTACAACAGTCTCCGAAACTTTACCGTTCGGCCAGCATAAGCTTAACGCCCCGCCGTGCAAAGCCGCTTATAATCGGCCTCTCGGAATGATTGGCGCATTTCTCCGCCGCGACCGGAGGCCTTCGCCGAGGTTCCCGCGGCGCCCGAATCCGCCGAACTTTACAGGTAACCGTACAGTCCTTCATCCGTGCCCGGTGCCATACCACGACATCCGGGCACGACCTGCCCAAGCCATAACCGTTACACGACAGGAGAAGAAACCCATGGCTGACTCAAAGAACGAAGTTGCCGGCGCCGAGTTCCGCGCCGAGGTCGACGAGCGACTGCTGCACGCCGTCGCCGCCGAACCGGCCACCGCGAACACCAAGGAAATCTACAAGGCGCTGGCCATCGCCGCGCGCGAACAGCTGGCGAGCCGCTGGGTGAACACGCAGGTGGAGGACCGCCGGAAAAAGACGCGCCGCATCTATTACATGTCCATGGAATTCCTGATCGGGCGCACGCTGGACAACGCCCTGTCCGCGCTCGGACTGCACGAGAAGGCCGCCGCCGCGTTCGCCGACGCCGGCGGTCCGAGCCTGACCGAGGTCATCGAATGCGAACCGGACGCCGCCCTCGGCAACGGCGGCCTGGGCCGCCTGGCCGCCTGTTTCCTGGATTCGATGGCGACGCTGGAACTGCCGTCCTGGGGCTACGGCATGCGCTATGAGTACGGCATGTTCGCGCAGTCGATCGTCAACGGCGGGCAGGTCGAGCACCCGGATTCCTGGCTGGTCAACGGCACGCCGTGGGAATTCCCGCGGCCGGGCACGGTGTTCCCGGTGCGCTTCGGCGGCACCGCCGAGCACCACGGCGAATGGGCCGAATGGAACGCCGCCGAGGCCGTCGAGGCGCGCGCCTTCGACTACGTGATTCCCGGCCACGGCACCGGGCGGGTGAGCACGCTGCGCCTGTGGAAGGCGGGCGCGCCGGCGCAGATCGACCTCAACGCCTTCAATTCCGGCGACTACGCGCGGGCGGCCGAATTCAAGAACCGGTTCGAGAACATCTCCTGGGTGCTGTACCCGAACGACAGCACGCCGGCCGGCCGCGAACTGCGCCTGCGGCAGGAGTATTTCTTCGTCTCCGCGTCGCTGCAGGACATCATCTTCCACCACCTGGAGGAGCACAGCCACCTCAACAACCTGGCCGACCAGATCGCCATCCACCTCAACGACACGCACCCGGCCATCGCCGTGGCCGAGCTGATGCGCCTGCTCTGCGACGAGTACGGCATGCTCTGGACGGCGGCCTGGCAGCAATGCCAGCGCATCTTCTCGTACACCAACCACACGCTGATGCCGGAAGCATTGGAAACCTGGCCGGTCAGCCTGATCCAGTCGCTCCTGCCGCGCCACATGCGCATCATCTACCGCATCAACCAGGACTTCCTGGCCGAGGTGGAGCGGCGCTTCCCCGGCGACATCGACCTGATCCGCAGCGTCTCGCTGATCGACGAGGGCGACGGCAGCGAGGAAAACAAGCGGGTGCGCATGGCGCACCTGTCCATCGTCGGCAGCCATCGCGTCAACGGCGTCTCGCAGTTGCACTCCGACCTGATGGTCAAGACGATCTTCGCCGGCTTCGCCAAGCTCTACCCGCAGCGCTTCCACAACAAGACCAACGGCGTCACGCCGCGCCGCTGGCTGGCGCAGGCCAATCCGGGCCTGGCCGCGCTGCTCGACAGAAGCATCGGCAAGGACTGGCGCCTCGATCTCGGACGCCTGCAGGAGCTGCGCCCGCTGGCCGGCGATGAAGGCTTCCGCGCGGATTTCGCCGCGGCCAAGCGCAGCAACAAGATCCGGCTGGCCGACTACATCCGCCGGGAAACCGGCATCGTGCTCAACCCGGACAGCCTGTTCGACGTGCAGGTCAAGCGCATCCACGAGTACAAGCGGCAGCTGCTCAACGTCCTGCACGTGGTCACCCGCTACAACGCCATCCTGCACGGGCTGGCCAACGACGCCGCGCCGCGCTGCGTGATCTTCGCCGGCAAGGCCGCCTCGTCGTACCACATGGCCAAGCAGATCATCCACCTGATCAACGACGTGGCCAGCGTGATCAACAGCGATCCGCGCGTGCAGGACCGGCTGAAGGTGGTGTTCGTGCCCAACTACGGGGTGTCGATCGCCGAACTGATCATGCCCGCGGCCGACCTCTCCGAGCAGATTTCCACCGCCGGCACCGAAGCCTCGGGCACCGGCAACATGAAGTTCGCGCTCAACGGCGCGCTGACCATCGGCACCGAGGACGGCGCCAACATCGAAATCCGCGACAACGTCGGCGCCGAGAACATCTTCATCTTCGGCAACAGCGCGCAGCAGGTCGAGGCCCTGCGGCGCTCCGGCTACGACCCGCGCGCGATCTACCAGAACACCCCGCTGCTCAACGAAACGCTGAACAAGATCGACGGCGGCTTCTTCTCCCCGCAGGACCGCCGGCGCTACCACGACCTGTTCAACAGCCTGGTCAACTACGGCGACCATTACCTGCTGCTGGCCGACTACGCCGACTACATCGAGGCGCAGGGGCGCGTCGATGCCCTGTTCAGGACGCCGTCCGAATGGCAGCGCAAGGCCATCCTCAACGTGGCGGGCATGGGGCCGTTCTCGTCCGACCGGACCATCCGGGAATATGCCATCGACACCTGGAACCTCGGTGCTTCGCTGAAGCGGGTCTGACATGCTGAAAAAAGCGGAAGTCCTGGCCTTGTGCCGGGCCGAGCACGGCGATCCGTTCGCGGTGCTCGGCATGCGCGAGGACGCCAAGGGGCGCCTGTGGCTGCGCACCCTGCAGCCGGGCGCCAACGCCGTGTTCGCGCTCGACGCGGCGAGCGGCGCCGAGGTGATGGAGCTGCCCCAGCGCCAGATCGACGCGCTCGGGGGACCGTCCGGCTTCTTCGAAACCGCGCTGCCGGCGGGCGCCCGGCCGTTCAAGTACCGGCTGAAAGTCGTCTGGCCCGGCGGCACGCAGGAAGTGGCCGATCCCTACGCCTTCCCGGCGATCCTCGGCGACCTCGACGCCTGGCTGCTGGCCGAGGGCTCGCACCTGCGGCCGTTCGAGCGCCTGGGCGCGCATCCGTGCGAGATCGACGGCGTGCCGGGCGCGACCTTCGCCGTCTGGGCGCCGGACGCGCAGCGCGTCAGCGTGGTCGGCGACTTCAACGACTGGGACGGCCGCCGCCACCCGATGCGCCTGCGCCGCGAATGCGGCATCTGGGAGCTGTTCATCCCCGGCGTCGCCAACGGCGCCTGCTACAAGTACGAAATCCGCGCCCGGGACGGCCGGGTGCTGCCGCTCAAGGCCGACCCCTACGGCTTCGCCGCCGAACTGCGCCCGTTGACCGCCTCGGTCGTCCACGCCCTGCCATCAACCGGAAAACGCCAGGCCATCGGCGCGGGCAGCCGGCTGGATGCGCCGATCGCCATCTACGAAGTCCATCTCGGTTCCTGGCGGCGCGGCGAGGACGGCGGTTTCCTCGACTGGGGGCGCCTCGCCGAAACCCTGATTCCCTACGCCGCCGACCTCGGCTTCACGCACCTGGAACTGCTGCCGGTCTCGGAGCATCCGTTCGACGGCTCCTGGGGCTACCAGCCGCTCGGCCTGTACGCGCCGACCGCGCGCTTCGGCCCGCCCGAAGGCTTCCGCGATTTCGTCGCGGCCTGCCACCGCGCCGGACTCGAAATCATCGTCGACCTGGGTGCCCGCGCATTTCCCGACCGACGAACACGGCCTCGGCCGCTTCGACGGCGATTGCCTGTACGAGCACGCCGACCCGCGCGAGGGCAAGCACCAGGACTGGGGCACGCTGATCTACAACTTCGGCCGGCGCGAGGTGTTCAACTACCTTGTCGGCAACGCCCTGTTCTGGATCGAACGCTACGGCGTCAACGGCCTGCGCGTCGACGCCGTGGCCTCGATGCTCTACCGCGACTACAGCCGCAAGCAGGGGGAATGGATTCCCAACGTCTTCGGCGGCCGCGAGAACCTCGAAGCCGTGCATTTCCTGCGCCGCGTCAACGAAATCCTCGGCCAGGAATGCCCCGGCGCCGCCACCTACGCCGAGGAATCCACGGCGTGGCCCGCGGTCACCCGGCCGCCGACGATGGGCGGCCTGGGCTTCCATTTCAAGTGGAACATGGGCTGGATGCACGACGTGCTCGAATACATGCAGCACGACCCGATCCACCGCCGCTTTCACCACCACCAGCTGACCTTCGGCCTGCTCTACGCTTTCAGCGAAAACTTCGTGCTGCCGCTGTCGCATGACGAGGTCGTGCATGGCAAGGGCTCGCTGATCAACAAGATGCCGGGCGACTACTGGCAGAAATTCGCCAACCTGCGCGCGCTGTACGGCTTCATGTGGGCGCATCCGGGCAAGAAGCTGCTGTTCATGGGCGGCGAGTTCGCCCAGTGGAACGAGTGGAACGACGCCGCCGCGCTCGACTGGAACCTGCTCGACTTTCCGCCGCATGCCGGCATGCAGGCGCTGATCCGCGACCTGAACCGGCTCTACCGCGCGACGCCGGCGCTGTACGAGATCGACTTCGAGCCCGGCGGCTTCGAATGGATCTCGGCCAACGACACGGACAACTCGGTCATCGCCTTCCTGCGCCGCGGCCGGGACGCCGCGCGGCCGATGCTCTGCGTCTGCAACTTCACGCCGGTGGTGCGCCACGGCTACCGCATCGGCGTGCCCGGCCCGGGCACTTACCGCGAGCGCCTGAACACCGATTCGCGCCATTACGGCGGCAGCGACGTGGGCAACGCATTCGGCGCGGTCGACGCGGACGAGATCCCTGCGCACGGCCGGCCGTGGTCGATTTCCATGACCCTGCCGCCGCTCGCCACGCTCTTCCTGGAATGGGAAAACCCGGCATGACGACATCCCTGCTGGCCGGGCGCCCGCGGCCGCTGGGAGCGCACTGGGACGGCGCGGGCGTGAACTTCGCGCTGTTCTCGGCGCACGCCGAGCGCGTCGAGCTCTGCCTCTGGGACGGCGACCGGCTGCGTTCGCTGCCGCTGCCGCGCTGCACGGACCAGGTCTGGCACGGCTACCTGCCCGGCGCCGCGCCCGGCCTGTGCTACGCCTACCGCGTGCACGGCCCGGCCGGGCCGGGACACCGCTTCGATCCGCAGCGCCTGCTCGTCGATCCGTACGCCAGGGAACTGGCCGGCGTCTTTTCCTATGACCGGGACGTTCCTCCCGAGCGGGGATTGCGCGCCCGCGTCGTCGATCCGGCCTTCGACTGGGGCGGCGACGCGCCGCCCGACACGCCCTGGGAGGAGTCGGTCTTCTACGAAGTCCACGTGAAGGGCGCGACGCAACGCCATCCCGAAGTGCCCGAAGCGCTGCGCGGCACCTACGCCGGCTTGGCCGCGCCGGCCATGCTCGATCATTTCCGGCGCCTCGGCATCACCGCCGTCAAGCTGCTGCCGGTGCATGCCTTCCTCGACGAGCAGCGCCTGCTGCGGCACGGATTGCGCAACTACTGGGGCTACAACACGCTGTCGTTCTTCGCCCTGGAGCCGCTCTACGCCGCGCGGGCCGGCTGGCAATCGCCGCTGGACGAATTCCGTGCGATGGTGCGCACGCTGCATGCCGCCGGAATCGAAGTCATCCTCGACGTGGTGTACAACCACACGGCGGAGACCAATGCCTCCGGCCCGACGGTTTCCTTCCGCGGCATCGACAACGCCGCGTACTACCTGATGAGCCGGGACGATCCGGATCGCTACGAGAACTACAGCGGCTGCGGCAACACCTTCAACCTCGCGCACCCGCGCGTGCTGCAGCTGGTCATGGACTCCCTGCGCTACTGGGCCGGCGAGATGCACGTTGACGGCTTCCGCTTCGACCTCGCCGCGTCGCTCACCCGCGGCAGCGCCTTCCTGGCGGCGATTGCGCAGGACCCGCTGCTGTCCCGCGTCAAGCTGATCGCCGAACCCTGGGACCTCGGCCCCGACGGCTACCGCCTCGGCCGCTTCCCGCCCGGCTGGCGCGAATGGAACGACCGCTTCCGGGACGACGTCCGCGCCTTCTGGCTGACCGGCGAGGCCGGCACCGGCGCGCTGGCGCAGCGCCTGGCCGGATCGAGCGAGATATTCCGCCACGCCGGGCGCGCCCCGTCCGCCGGCGTCAACTTCAT
Source organism: Propionivibrio sp. (assembly GCF_047602565.1). Lineage (GTDB taxonomy): Bacteria > Pseudomonadota > Gammaproteobacteria > Burkholderiales > Rhodocyclaceae > Propionivibrio. The sequence goes on along the minus strand of NZ_JASGGX010000001.1, from coordinate 3,626,898 downwards.
CACCGCGCACGACGGCTTCACCCTGCGCGACCTCGTCAGCTACCGCGACAAGCACAACGAGGCGAACGGCGAGCAGAACCACGACGGCCACGGGCACAACCTGTCCTGCAACTGCGGCGCCGAAGGCGACAGCAGCGACCACGGCGTCATCGAATGCCGGCGCCGCCTGCAGCGCGCGCTGCTGGCCACGCTGTTCGTCGCGCAGGGCGTGCCGATGCTGCAGGGCGGCGACGAACTGGGGCGCACGCAGGCGGGCAACAACAACGCCTACTGCCAGGACAACGCGCTGACCTGGCTGGACTGGACGAACGCCGACGGGCAGCTGGCCGGCTTCACCGCCGGCCTGATCAGCCTGCGGCGGCAGCTCGGGCAGTTCCGCCGCACGGCGTGGCTGACCGGCAACGCGGACGCGAACGGCCGGCGCGACGTGGTCTGGTGGCACCCCGACGGACGCGAAATGCAGGGTGAGGACTGGCACGCCGCGCCGGGAGGAACGCTCGGCATGCTCCTGGCGCCCGCGGCGCCGGACGAACCGGCGCTGCTCGCCCTCTTCAACCGGCACGCCAACCCGGCCGCGTTCCGCCTGCCGCCCGGCGCGTGGCGGCAGCTCTGCGACAGCGGCGACGACGCGCCATTCGCCGCCCGCACCCATGATTCCGCCTGTTCCCTGGCAGGACGCTCCGTCCTGCTGCTCGCCCAAGACCAGAAACCCGCCTGAAATCATGACCCCTCTTCGCCGCAGCGGCATCCTGCTGCATCTCACCTCGCTGCCCGGCCCGCACGGCTCGGGCGATCTCGGCCCCGCCGCCTTTCACTTCGTCGACTGGCTGGCAGCGGGCGGACAGACGCTCTGGCAGATCCTGCCGCTCGGCGGCATCGGGCCGGGCAATTCCCCGTACATGAGCCCCTCGGCCTTCGCGGGCAACGAACTGCTGATCGACCTGGCGCAGCTGCGTGACGCCGGCTGGCTGACCGACGCGGACATCGCCCCCGACGCGGCGTTCCGCGACGAACGGGTGGACTACGGCGCCGTCCGGCCCTTCCGCATGTCGCGCCTGCGCCTCGCCGCCGAGCGTTTCTTCGCGGACACGCGCAAGGACGCCCAGCGCGATTTCCTGGCCTTCTGCCGCGAGGAATGCGACTGGCTCGAAGACTATGCCTTGTTCATGGCGCTCGAAAGCCGGCTCGAAGCGTACGGAAAAGTCTGGCAGGACCTGCCCGCCGAACTCGTCCAGCGCAAGACCCGCGCGCTGAGCGAAGCCGCCCGCTCGCTGGCCGAGGAATGCGGCTTCTGGAAATTCTGCCAATGGCGCTTCGACCGGCAATGGGCCGTCCTCAAGAAATACGCCAACGAACACGGCGTGCGCATCGTCGGCGACATCCCCATTTTCGTCTCGGCGCACAGCGCCGACGTCTGGGCGCACCAGCGGCTGTTCGACCTCGACGCCCGCGGCTACCCGCGCGTCGTGGCCGGCGTGCCGCCGGACTACTTCAGCGCCACCGGCCAGCGCTGGGGAAATCCCCTCTACAAGTGGCCGGAGCACGAACGCGACGGCTACCTCTGGTGGACGGAACGCATGCGGCGCATGCTCAAGCTGTGCGACATCGTGCGCATCGACCATTTCCGCGGCTTCGAATCCTATTGGGAAATCCCGGCCAGCTCGCCTACCGCCATCGAGGGCCAATGGCTGAAAGGACCGGGGCAGGCGCTGTTCGCCGCCATGCACAAGGCGCTGGACCTGAAGCACGGCAAGGGGCCGGACGGCTTCCAGATCATCGCCGAGGACCTCGGCATCATCACCCCCCACGTCACTGCCCTGCGCCAGGCGGTCGGCTTTCCCGGCATGCGCATCCTGCAATTCGCCTTCGACGGGCTGAGCACCAACCCCTACCTGCCGCACAATTACGAAGCGCAGACCCTCGTCTACACGGGCACGCACGACAACGACACCACGTGCGGCTGGTGGGCGTCGCTGCAGGAAAACGAGCGCGATTACGTGCGGCGCTATCTCGGCATCGACGGCGTCTCCATCCACTGGGCCATGATCCATGCCGCATCGGCCTCGGTGGCGGCCGTATCGATCGTCCCGATGCAGGACGTACTGGGCCTGGACGCCTCGGCGCGCATGAACCGCCCCGGCGTCACCGAAGGCTACTGGGAGTGGCGCTTCGCCTGGCACCAGGTCGCCCCCTGGCACGCGGAACGCCTGGCCGAGCTGGCGCGCCTGCACGGCAGGCTGCCGCGCCGCAAGACGGACAAGGCCACGCCGGCGTCGCCCTGAGTCATACGACGACGCCCAAGCCGCCTGGCATGAATGGCATCAATGGCTATGATATGTAGTAGGATTCATACGCAGGCCGTAATTCGGATGCCTTATCCACCCCTCGAAAGGAAAGACCATGGCAGAAACAACCTCCAAAGCTCCCGCGCCGAAGAAGGCAACCGCCAGATCGACGAAAGCCGGCGCCGTCGATGCCAAGGCCGAACCGAAGAAGGCGGCGACGAAGAAAGTCGCTCCGGCCGCCGGCAACGGCAAAGCCGCCAAGCCCGCCGCCGTGAAGAAAACGCCGGCGCCGCGCAAACCCGCGGCGACCAAGGCATCGGCCGGGAAAAAACTCGTCAGCGACGAGCAACGCTACCGGATGATCGCCGAAGCCGCCTATTTCCGCGCCGAGAGCCGCCAGTTCCAGAGCGATCCCATCCGCGACTGGATCGAGGCCGAGCGGGACATCGCCATTCTGCTCAGCGAAGACCAGTGAATGCCTGGGCGCGCTGAATAGAATCGTCAGTTCTTCCCTCGTCCATCGCCGTGGGTTGATCTCCATTGGTGCCATGCAAGCGGACAGAATGGGACAGGCGGTGGATGCCGTGATGAACTAGGAAGGCTCGGCTGCGGGCATTGACAGCCAGAGCTTGAGTGCAGGTTTCATTCCAAGCGCGCCACATACCCACCGGCATGGCGGTGGGTATGTGGGAATGCATCGAGCCCCCGGTTTCCTTTGCTGTACCGGACGGCGGATGCCGGCCGCTCGGCGACGCTAATCGGGCGTCACCGGGCGGGCTCTTTCATTTGTCGGCGGGAACGACTCGAACGGCGTAGTCGAAAGCCAGCTCCCGATTCAAGACGGGATCGTGCAAACGTCCGCGGAAACGGTTGCCGTAGACCAGGCCGCCGAGGGTGGGAATGGTACCGGACCAGACGATGACGTCTTCCAGCGAGCCGTACATTTTTTGTGCCAATCCCATGATATTGTCAAGTGGCAGGAGCGCTTCCAGCGGACTGTCCTGGTAAAGCATCTCCACGCCATCATGGGTCTGCCAGGCCGTAAGCTGAAGCTGATCCCAGTGCTCCCGCACGTCGCGATAGCGCCATAGCTGCCTGCTCATGACTTTCTCGCAGATCGCCTTCGACTTGATCATGTCCACGGCTTCGAGGTCACGGTCCGTGTGCTCGCTGCCGGTGCCGACATAGACCTCGCCGTTCTTGACGAAGAAGAAGAACTCGATTTCACCGCAGGTGCCTTCTCCCACGCAGGTGATTTCACTCCCCTGGGTCATCATGCAGGGAGAGATGATGAAGTACTCGGGCATGTTCTTCGGGCCACGGATACCATGGGCCGCGAGTTCGGCGGCATGCTTCTTTACCTCCTCCTGATTGCGCCCCGCCCAGCCGTACAAGCAGGCGTGCCGAATTGCGAAACCCGTCGGCAGACTGGAACCGTCTTTCTCGATCACGTCGAACCACATCCGTTTCATTCGTCACCTCCATCAGGTTTTGTCACACGCCCCGCCCCATATCTTCGTGCATGGGTTGATGTCCAGCACATGGAAACGAAGCGACTGGTATTCCACACACCACAATGTAAGGGAAACATCAACCCATCGTCAAGAATGTCACGGGCAATGTGACAACTCCGTCACGCCCGTCTTCACGCCAAGCTTCTGGAAATAAGCGATCGCCGGTGAAAATGGGAACCGTCCGGCGGCGGACCTTCACGTGCCCGTGGTCTTTCCCTGAATGCTCTTGACCGCGTTTTGGTAAGTATTTTGGATGTGCCGCGCCATGGCGTCGCGGGCTGCTTTCGGTCAACCGGACAAGAGGGCGAGGATGATCTCCTCGTGTTCGGCCAGCGTATCCAGAAAGCGGCGATTGCCCGCATAGAGGGCGTGCGTGCCGATGGCACGGGCCTTGTCGCGGAGTTTCTCGATCAACTCGACCAGCAGGGCATTGCCGGAAAGCCGGGCGATCGTGAGATGGAAATCCTGGTCGAGGTTTATGAACTGGGCAATGGGAGGCTGTTCCGCTTCCACCAGTTGCCGCTGCTGGGCAAGGAAATCCTTCAGCCCGGCAATGGCTTCCGGCGTCATGCGCTGGACGGCCAAGCCCACGGAAAGAACCTCCAGCGCGTTGCGAATCTCGAAAATCTCCTTCAAGGTTTCCGGCGACATTCGCCGGACGATGGCTCCTTTATAGGGAACGTATTCGATCCAGCCCTCGGTCTCCAGCAGCTTGAGGGCTTCGCGAATAGGAGTCCGGCTTACGCCCAGCGCGTCGGACAGGCTGCGCTCATTGAGCACGTGGCCGTGATCATAGCCACCGGAGATGATGTCATCTTTAACAATGTCATATATTCGCTGCTTCAGCGAAGCTGGCTTTTCTAATTTCTTCACAACCGCACATCCCACCGACTGATAAATTTGGTGGCCGGCATTGTAGGATTGGCACCCCTCTTCCGTCAATTTGGCGAGGAGCGCCGCATCCCGGCGCAGACAGGGCGCCGGGCAAGGCGAAGAATGATCTTTTAGTGTTCTTCGATCGTTCGTATCTCGTAAGCGAGGTCGATACGACGGCCCAAGAGATCATCGACGAGCGAGCAACTGAAGCGTTCGCCAAATTTGAAGCCTTGTTTGAGCGGTACGGTGCCTGTATAGACGACGCAATCTTCCAAGTCGGGAACCTCGCGCTGCACCTTGGCGAGGATGGTTTCCAGCGGCAGCAGATCGGCCGTCGAGCCGGCCTGGTAGTCGATCTCCTCGCCATTCAGCGCCTGCCTGGAAAATAGGCGGACGGAGGCGAAATGGTCCACGATTTCATCATAGTCCCAGACTTCGCGTGCCACGGGCTTGGCGCAAAGCTGCTTGGATTTGTGGATGCTGACTGCCTCCAGCGCCCGATCGGTATGGTCGCTGCCCAAACCGACATAGGTCTTGCCGGCATGTTTCACCACCACGTACTCGACTTCACCGCTGGACGCGCCGGCAACGACATCGATTGAGGCAGCCCGGGTGAGCAGTGCCGGAGAACATTCGTAGACGACGGGCACCTCTTGCGGGCACTTGATCCCTTCGGCCTCGAGTTCGCGGATGTGCTCCAGCGTCTTTTCGACGTCGCGGCCGGCAAAGCCGACGATGATCAGGCGCTTGGGGTTGAAAGACAGGCTCTTGCGCCCTTCTCTGGAAACGATATCCCATTCCATGGCTGATACTCCTTTTGGACTCACAGTTTGTAGCGATCGGGTTGGCGGTCGCGGAAGACGTTGATGCTCGAGCGGATGCCGGCGATGACGTCGAGATCGATGTCGCCACAACCGATTTCCTCCTCGGAACCGAGGTGGACGATCTCATCGCCCCAGGGGCTGATCAGGACAGAATTACCGCCGTACTTTGTCTCGCCTGCCATGCCGGTACCGTTGACGGCACAGAGATACATCTGATTCTCGATGGCGCGCGCCGTGTTCAGGGTCACCCAGTGATGTTTGCGTGCCAGCGGCCACTGCGCCGGAACGAAAAACAGATCGACCCCGCGCAACGTCGCGGTGCGTACGATCTCCGGGAAGCGGATGTCGTAGCAGATCACCATGGCGCAGGCAATCCCGTCGAGACTGAAATTTCTGACCTCGTTGCCCGCAGCGAAAAACTCGTGTTCGCCCGACGGGGAAAAGCCATGAATCTTGTCGTAAACACATACCAAATTACCCTGGCGATCGAAAACGTGCGCGGTATTGAAAATCTTGCCGTCCCGGAGGTTGGCCACGGACCCGGCGACTACGTTGACCCCATGAGTTCTGGCGAAAGCGCCAAAGATTTCCCGCGTACGGACGCCATCCTTGTCGGCGAGTTCGGCGAGTCGTTCCTTGGGGAAAAAGCCGGTATTGAGCGTCTCGGGCAACACGAGAATATCGGGCTCGTCCGCCAGCGCCCTCTCCATTAGAGCGCAGGCGCGAGCGTAGTTTTTGTCCGGTTCGGCGAGAACCGAGGAAAGTTGGATGAGAGAAATGCGTTTTTTCATGCCCCGCTCCTTATATGGCTCCACTCGAAAATTTCTCTTTTGTATTTGAAATACCACACACCAAGATAGTATCAATTATCGACCAAATGATGTCAATTCACCCAAAGACAGCGGACGACAACGAGCAACCCAAAGGGAAATTATCGATAAAAACCATTAAAAACAAAGTAATTAAAGAAAATATACCGTTCTATGAGGTACCATAAAACTCTCAGCCTCTTCTTCCTCTGGAAAAATTACTTGCTTAAAGACGTAGGATGATGGTATTTTGGATCTGGAATACCATTTTAATAGAGAGGGAGGTTCCATGACGAGTAAAAATACGTCCGCCGTCGCGGCACGGCCCCAAACCGACGCGGAACGCCGTAACCTGCGCAAGGCTTTCATTGCCAGCCTATCGGGAACATCGCTTGAATGGTACGACTTCGCCCTGTTCGGCGCGGTGACCGGCACGGTGTTCAACAAACTATTCTTCGAGGGCTCCGACCCCGCCATGGACATGATCAAGGCATTCATGGTCTATGGCGCGGGGTACATCGCGCGCCCGATCGGCGGCGTTTTTTTCGGCCGCCTCGGCGACGTTATCGGGCGCAAGAAAGTCCTGGTCTGGACCCTTCTGTTGATCGGCCTCGCCACCACCGCGATCGGCATCTTGCCGACCTATGCCAGCGCAGGCGTCTGGGCACCGATCCTGCTAGTATTCATGCGCTTCCTCCAGGGAGTCGGGGTCGGCGGCGAATGGGGCGGAGCGGTGCTGCTTTCGAGCGAATTCGCCCGGCCGGGGACGCGTGGGTTGTGGGCTTCAGCCGCGCAGACCGGCGTACCGCTGGGCAGCTTCCTCGCCAATACGCTGGTACTGATCATGACTGCGGTGATGAGCCAGGAAGTCTTCATTTCGTGGGGATGGCGGCTCGCCTTCGGCCTCTCGCTGATCCTCGTCGCCTTCGGGCTCTGGATCAGACACAGGCTTGAGGAGACCCCGGTCTTCCAGCGCATCATGGAACAGGGCGAAGCGCCCAAGGCCCCCGTCACCGAGGTTTTTCGCACACAAGGCCGCGCTCTTCTCGGCGCGATCCTGGTTCGTTTCGGCCCCGACGTGCTCTACGCGTTCTTCGCCGTTTACGTCATTACCTGGCTGCAGTCGGGCGCGAACAAACTCTCCTATGCCGAAGCGATCACCTGCACGATGTCCGGCGCTTTCCTCCAGATCTTCATCATGCCGTTTGCGGGGTGGCTGTCCGACCGCATTGAGCGGAAAAAACTCTACGCAATCGCATCGGTTTGCGCCGGCATCTGGATATTCGTCTTCATCTCGATGCTGCAAAGCCGCAGTTTCGTCCTGGCTCTCACCTGCGTCATTATCGGCCTGATCATCCATTGCTTCATGTATGCACCGCAGGCAGCCCACATTGCCGAACAGTTCCATGCCCGTCTGCGTTATACCGGCAGCTCGCTCGCCTACACCTTTGCCGGCGTTCTGGCCGGAGGGCTTGCGCCGACCATGTTCGCCCTTTTCGACAAGAGCATGCACAACGACTGGCTGATCGCCGCCTGGGTAGCGGGAGCACAGATTTTTACGCTGATAGGCCTGGCTTTGGGACGGCGAGTCGTCGATGATGCCGACCTTGCCCTGGGCAAGGACGCATAGAGAAAGTATCGCGCTCGATTCAATGGCCCCGCCGAGCAGGTGATGGAGGCGCCTCCAGGCGGGACGCGGCATTACGGTACGGAGGGTACGGGTCGAAACTACTTGGCAATCCGTGCACCTCCTTGGTATTTGGCAGTATCGCTGCCGCCATTCCCGCTCGCGTTGAATCGATGCGTTGTACTACAAACTCCGGTAAAGCTGCTCGTAGTGGGCCGCCGAATCGTCCCACGAGAAATCCTGCCGCATCGCCCTTTGCTGGACTTTCGTCCAGGCCGCACCGCCGTAGCGATAGAACTCGCAGGCGTCGTGGATGCGGGCGCCGAGCGCATGGCGCGCCGCGTCTTCGAACACGAAGCCCGTGGCCCGGTCCGCGGCCAGGTTCTCGTCGTTCACGTCGACCACCGTGTCGGCCAGCCCGCCGACCCGGCGGACCAGCGGCAAGGTGCCGTAGCGCAAGGCATACAGCTGCGTCAGGCCGCACGGCTCGAAACGCGACGGAACGAGCAGGATGTCGGCCCCCGCCATGAAGCGGTGCGACATCGACTCGTCATAGCCGATATACACCGCCACGTTGTCGGGATTGACCGACGCCGCATAGCGGAAGCCCGCTTCGAGGTCGCCGTCGCCAGAGCCCAGCACGATCAATTGCGCCCCCTCCCGCAGCAGCTCCGGCAGGGCCGCTAGGAGAATGTCCATGCCCTTCTGCGAGGTCAGGCGGCTGACCACGGCGAACAGCGGCCCGCGCGCTTCGGTCGACAAGCCGAATTCGAGCTGCAAGGCGCGTTTGCACGCCTTCTTCCCCGCCAGGTTGTCGATCGAGTACGGCTTGGCGATCTTCGCGTCGCCGGGGTTCCACACCGCATAATCGACGCCATTGAGAATCCCTGACAGATCCGCGCCGCGATCCCGCATCACCCCGTCGAGTCCGCAGCCGAATTCGGGCGTGCAGATTTCCCGCGCATAGTTCGGGCTGACCGTGGTGATCTTGTCCGAATACACCAGCCCCGCCTTCATGAAGGAAATCTTGCCGTGGAATTCGATCCCGTGCGGCGTCAGCTTGCGCATCGGCAGACCCAGGTCGTAATGGCATTCCATCGGGAAGATGCCGCGGAAGGCGAGATTGTGGATGGTGAAAACGGTGGTCACCTTCAGGCCCGGGTTCTGCACGATGTAGGCGGGCGCCAGGCCGGCATGCCAGTCGTGCGCATGTACCACGTCCGGCGCCCAGTCCGGGTCGAGCTCGCCCGCGGCCAGATGCGCCGCCGCCCAGCCGAGCAGCCCGAAGCGGCGGTGGTTGTCGCTCCAGTCGTGCCCGTCGGGACCGGTGTAGGGATTGCCGTCCCGGCGGAACAGGAACGGTGCGTCGAGGACGTACGCCGGCAGCTTGCTGTCCGGCAATCGGCCGAGGCAGAGCGTTACGGCCGCCGCCCCGAAAACCGGGCCGATGCGCATGACGGGCCGCAGTTCGGTGATCCCATCGAGCACGCCCGGCAGGCCTGGCAGCAGCACGCGGACGTCGAGGCCGCGCCTGGCCAGGGCCGGCGGCAGCGAGCCGAGCACGTCGGCCAGGCCGCCGGTTTTGACCAGGGGAAAGATTTCGGAAGCGACGTGAAGTATACGCATGGGTCTGGATAGTGTTGGTTTTGGAATCAGCGTAGCCGCTCCAGCATCTGCCGCGTCACCAGGGTCACGCCGTTGTCGGTCCGGCGGAAGCGGCGCGCATCGTCGCCGGCATCCTCGCCGATGACCATGCCCGGCGGAATGCTGACGCCGTGGTCGATGATGCACCGGTTCAGGCGCGCGCCGCGGCCGACCTCGACGTCGGGCAGCAGGACCGACCAGTTGATCTTGGAGTAGGAGTGCACCCGGCACGAGGAGAAGAGCAGCGAACGGTTCAGCTCGCCGGAGATGATGCACCCGCCCGATACCGTCGATTCGATGGCCACGCCGTGGCGGTCGATCTGGTTGTGCACGAACTTCGCCGGCGGCAGTTGCTGCTGGTAGGTCCACACCGGCCAGCTGCGGTCGTACAGGTTCAGCGCCGGGTCGGTGGCGGTCAGGTCGATGTTGGCTTCCCAATACGCGTCGACCGTGCCGGCATCGCGCCAGTAGTTTTCCTTGTTCGGACCTTCTTCCGGGGCATGCACGCAGCTGCGGTCGAACGGATGGGCGTAAGCGACGCCATTGCGCACCGCGCGCGGAATGATGTCCTTGCCGAAGTCATGGCTCGACGTCGGATCGGCGATGTCGCGCATCAGTTCGTTGTAAAGGTACTTCGCGTTGAAGATGTAGATGCCCATGCTGCACAGCGAACTGTCGGGCTTGCCGGGCATGGGCGGCGGATCGGCGGGTTTCTCCACGAAATCGGTGACCCGGTTGCCGCTGTCGACCGCCATGACGCCGAAGCCCTTGGCATCCTGCCGCGGCACCTCGATGCAGGCGACCGAGCATTCCGCGCCGCTCTCGGCATGATCGACCAGCATGGCGGCATAGTTCATCTTGTACACGTGGTCGCCGGCCAGGATCAGCACGTACTGCGGCGTCGGATGGTACGTCTCGAGGATGTCGATGTTCTGATACACGGCGTCGGCCGTACCGCGGTACCACGACTCCTCGTCCACGCGCTGCTGGGCCGGCAACAGGTCGACGAACTCGTTGTTTTCGCCGCGCAGGAAGCCCCAGCCGCGCTGGATGTGGCGCAACAGGCTGTGGGACTTGTACTGCGTGACGACCCCGATGCGCCGGATGCCTGAATTGACGCAGTTGGACATGGCGAAGTTGACGATCCGGTACTTCCCGCCGAAATAGACGGCCGGCTTCGCGCGGCGATCGGTCAATTCGTACAACCGGCTGCCGCGCCCTCCCGCCAGAACCAGTGCGACCGTTCTGCCGGGCAACTGAAAAAAGGTTCTTCTCTCTATCATTTCGCCACGCTCCTATGATTGCAGACCCTACGACCAAAACCTTCTGAACGAAACCTTTCCAGTCAACTGATCACATCGGGCTCATGCCGGCCCGTGATCGCCGCGATATCGGCGATCTTCTCCGCGAGCGCCACCAGCGGAGCCAGCGCGGTCTGCGTCGGCACCTCATGCAGCGCCGCATCCGCCACGTAGCGTTCGAGATAGACGCGCAGGGTCGCGCCTTCGGTGCCCGTTCCCGACAGGCGGAAAACCACGCGCGAGCCGCCCTCCAGCAGAATGCGGACCCCCTGCTTCTCGCTGCGCGAGCCGTCGACGGGGTCGGTATAGGCGAAATCGTCGGCCGTCTCGATGCGCTGGCCCGCGACCTCGGTGCCGGGCAGCGCCGCCAGCTTGCCGCGCAGCTCGGCGAACAGCCTGTCCGCCCTGGCCGTTTCGATGCCTTCGTAGTCGTGCCGGGAATAGACGTTGCGGCCGAACGCCTGCCAGTGCCCGCGCACGATGCGCGCCACCGGCTCGTTGCGTGCGGCCAGGATGTTCAGCCAGAACAGCACGGCCCACAGGCCGTCCTTTTCCCGCACGTGGTTGGAGCCCGTGCCGGCGCTCTCTTCGCCGCACAAGGTGACCTTGCCCGCATCCAGCAGATTCCCGAAGAATTTCCACCCCGTCGGGGTCTCGAAACAGGGAATGCCGAGGGATTGGGCCACGCGGTCGACCGCGCAGCTGGTCGGCATCGAACGCGCCACGCCCGCCAGGCCGCCGGCATATGCCGGCACGCAGGCGTGATTGGCCGCCAGGACGGCCAGGCTGTCGCTCGGGCTGACGACGAAATCGCGCCCGACGATCATGTTGCGGTCGCCGTCGCCGTCCGACGCCGCGCCGAAGGACAGCCCGGAGCGCGGATCGGCCAGCGCCGCCACCAGGTCGGCGGCGTACACCGGGTTCGGATCGGGATGGCCGCCGCCGAAATCGGGCAGGGGCGTGCCGTTGGCCACCGTCCCGGCCGGCGCGCCGAGGCGCCTTTCAAGGATCGCCTTGGCATACGGCCCGGTCACCGCGTGCATCGCGTCGAAACGCATGCGGAATTCGGGCCGCGCGAGCAGCTCCGCGATCCGCTCGAAATCGAACAGCGTTTCCAGCAGCTCGGCGTAATCGGCGACCGGATCGACGACCTGGACCGTCATCCCGCCCAACGCCGTCTCGCCGAGCGCGCCGAGATCGACGTCCGGTGCGTCAACGTAGTGGTAGGCACCGATCGACTGGGTGCGCGCATACACCGCCTCGGTAAACGTTTCGTTGGCCGGCCCGCCGTTGGCGAGGTTGTACTTGATGCCGAAGTCGCCGTCGGGACCGCCGGAGTTGTGGCTCGCAGACAGGATGATGCCGCCGAACGCCCCGTGCTTGCGGATCACCGCGCTCGCCGCCGGAGTGGAGAGAATGCCGCCCTGCCCGACCATCACCCGGCCGAAGCCGGCGGCGGCGGCCATGCGCAGGATGGTCTGGATCGCCACGTCGTTGAAATAGCGGCCGTCGCCGCCGAGCACCAGGGTTTTGCCCGCCTGGCCGGACAGGTTGTCGAAGATCGACTGGACGAAATTCTCCAGGTAGCCCGGCTGGGCGAAGACCTTGACCTTCTTGCGCAGGCCGGACGTTCCCGGTTTCTGTCCGGTGAAAGGCGTGGTGGAAACGGTTACGACGTTCATTTGACTCCCCTCGAAATCGTGTTCATGCGGTCCCCCGGCAGGCGGCGGTGCTCAGGCGTGCTTGCCGCAATACGCCAGCAGCGCCCGCGTGGAAGCATCGAAAGCCGACGCCAGCGCAGGATCGGCAAAGGCGGGGAGTATCCGGCTGGCCACGGCCTTGCCGAGCTCCACGCCCCACTGGTCGAACGAATTGATCCCCCAGATCGCGCCCTGCACGAACACCTTGTGCTCGTAGAGCGCCACCAGCGCTCCCAGCGCGGCGGGCGTCAGGCTCTTCAGCAGCAGGGTCGACGACGGCTGGTTGCCCGCGAAAACGCGATGCGGCAGCAGATCGGCGATCTGCTCCGCAACCACGCCCTCTTTTTCCATGCTGGCCCGTACCTCGTCTTCCGTCTTGCCGAACGCCAGCGCCGAACTCTGCGCGAAGCAGTTCGACAGCAAGGCTTCCTGGTGACCCGGCAACGGGTAGTCGGAGCGCACCGAGGCGATGAAATCGCAGGGCACCAGCCGTCCGCCCTGATGCAGGAGCTGGAAGAAGGCGTGCTGGCCGTTGTTGCCGAGTTCGCCCCAGACGATCGGGCAGGTCTCGTGCTGCACCGGATCGCCGGCGATGCCGACCGACTTGCCATTGCTCTCCATCTCGAGCTGCTGCAGGAACGACGGGAGGTACTTGAGCGATTCGTTGTAGGGCAGGACGGCGTTGGTCGCCGCACCCAGGAAATTGGTGTTCCAGATGCCAATCAGGCCCATCACCACCGGCAGGTTGCGCGCGAACGGCGTCGTCCGGAAGTGCTCGTCCATGCGCTCGGCGCCGGCCAGCAGTTCGTCGAAGGCGTGCGGCCCGATGGCGATCATCAGCGCCAGCCCGACGGCCGACCACAGCGAATAGCGCCCGCCGACCCAGTCCCAGATCGGAAACACGCGGTCCGGTCCGACGCCGAACGCGACGGCGCGCTCGGGCCTGCTGGACACTGCGGCGAAATGATTGGACAGGTCAACGTCGTCGCCCAGGTTGGCCTTCAGCCAGCTGCGCGCCGTTTCGGCGTTGAGCATGGTTTCCTGCGTGGTGAACGTCTTGCTGACGACGATGAACAGCGTCGAGCGCGGATCGAGCGTCTGCAGCAGCGGCGCCATCTGGGCGCCGTCGAGGTTCGACACGTAATGCACGCCGAGCGCCGGATGGGCGAGCGAACGCAGCGCCTGGTTCACCATCTTCGGCCCCAGGTCGGAACCGCCGATGCCGATATTCACCACGTCGCGGATGGCCGTGCCGTGATGTCCCTGCGCCTTGCCCGCGCGCAGCAGTTCGGCGAATTCGGCCATCCGGGCGCGGGTGGTCAGCACCTCCGGCATCACGTCCAGGCGCGCGCTCGGAAACGGCGCCGCGGAGCGCCGCAGGGCCACGTGCAGGACGGAACGATCCTCGGTGACGTTGATGCGTTCGCCGTCGAACATGCGCTGAATCCACTCCGGCAGGAACGACGCCTCGGCCAGCTGGACCAGCAGGCCGAGCGTTTCGCGGGTCAGGCGCTGCTTGGAGAAATCGAACAGGATGTCCTCGAACGACAGGCTCAGCGCGGCAGCGCGGTCCGGATCGTCGGCGAACAGTTCCCGGAGGTGTTTCTTTCCGAGCTCCTGGTGGTGGGCGGCCAAGGTAGCCCACGAGTGCGAGGCCGTAATTGTCATGCTGGCAATCTCCGGTGATTTATTCGCTGCGGCTCCCCTTATCGGCTGAAAACCCCGACAGGCAAAGAACCTGGACCCGAACCTGGACCTATTCTATGCCTAATGTTTGCCGTTCCGCGATACTTGAAGCACAAAAAAATTTAGGTCAGAATCCTCCTGATCGAACGGCCCGGACCCTTGGCAGACAGGTGCGAAACCGGGTCTCGACGGCCTCTGAGACAAAAGGCTATCCGACTGGAAATTTGTATCGAGTTGTCGGATAATGGTGCCCCCGCGTTGGTGATTGGAAGCGCACCTCCCGCCCCGGTGAGAAGGTTTCCGTGGCATTCCCGCGGCCAGAATCAAACCGCGTGTTACTTTCTTCCTTTTTGCATCCGGGAATCGCGGGGTGCCATGAAAGGTCCCACACGCATCGTCACCGGTTTCGGTGTCCGGTTTTTTTAACGAGGAAGGTGAATCATGACTATCAAGGTTGGTATCAATGGTTTCGGCCGCATCGGACGCATGGTCTTCCGTGCGGCGGTGCAAAACTTCAGCGACATCGAGATCGTCGGCATCAACGACCTGCTTGAGCCCGATTATGTCGCCTACATGCTCAAGTTCGATTCCGTGCACGGCCGCTTCAAGGGACAGGTTTCCGTCGAAGGCAACACGCTGGTGGTCAACGGCAAGAAGATCCGCCTGACCGCGATCAAGGACCCGGCCGAACTCAAGTGGAACGAAGTGGGCGCCGAAATCGTCGTCGAATCGACCGGCCTGTTCCTGACCAAGGAAACCTGCGAGAAGCACATCGCCGCCGGCGCCAAGAAGGTCATCCAGAGCGCCCCGTCGAAGGACGACACCCCGATGTTCGTCTATGGCGTCAACCACGCCGCCTACGCCGGCGAAACGATCATCTCGAACGCCTCCTGCACGACCAACTGCCTGGCCCCGCTGGCCAAGGTCATCAACGACACGTTCGGCATCAAGCGCGGCCTGATGACCACGGTGCACGCCGCCACCAACACCCAGAAGACCGTCGACGCCCCGTCGAACAAGGACTGGCGCGGCGGCCGCGGCATCCTGGAAAACATCATCCCGTCCTCGACCGGCGCCGCCAAGGCCGTCGGCAAGGTCATCCCCGAACTGAACAAGAAGCTGACCGGCATGGCCTTCCGCGTGCCGACCTCCGACGTCTCGGTGGTCAACCTGACCGTCGAACTGAACAAGGCGGCCACCTACGAGGAAATCTGCGCCGCGATCAAGGCGGCTGCCGAGGGCTCGATGAAGGGCGTGCTCAGCTACACCGAGGAAAAAGTGGTGTCGACCGACTTCCGCGGCGAGGCCTGCACTTCGGTGTTCGACGCCGACGCCGGCATCGCGCTCGATCCGACCTTCGTCAAGCTGGTCTCCTGGTACGACAACGAGTGGGGCTACTCCAACAAGGTCCTGGAAATGGTCCGCGTGATGGCCGCCAAGTAAGGTCCGCACCAAAGGGCACTGCAAGGTGCCCTTTTTTTGTCTTCAATTTCCGGAAAAGAGAGTTTTGCCATGACTTTCAAACGTCTCACCGATCTCGACGTGGCCGGCAAGCGCGTGTTCATCCGCGCCGACCTCAACGTGCCCCAGGACGACAACCTGGCGATCACCGACGACACCCGCATCCGGGCCGCCCTGCCCGGCATCAAGTACGCCCTGTCCAAGGGCGCCGCGGTGATGGTCACCTCCCACCTCGGCCGTCCGACCGAGGGCGAATTCAAGCCCGAGGACTCGCTCGCCCCGGTCGCCAAGCGCATGTCCGAACTGCTCGGCAAGGACGTGCGCCTGGTCCAGAACTGGGTCAACGGCGGCTTCGAAGTGAAACCCGGCGAAGTGGTGATGCTGGAAAACAGCCGCTGCAACAAGGGCGAGAAGAAGTGCAGCGACGAGCTGTCGCAGAAGATGGCCGCCCTGTGCGACGTGTGGGTGATGGACGCCTTCGGCACCGCGCACCGCGCCGAAGCCACCACCTACGGCATGGGCAAGTACGCCAAGATCGCCTGCGCCGGTCCCTGCGTGGCGTCGGAACTCGAAGCCCTGACCAAGGCCTTGGCCCACCCGGCCCGGCCGCTGGTGGCCATCGTCGGCGGCTCCAAGGTGTCGACCAAGCTGACCGTCCTCGAAAGCCTGTCGGCCAAGGTCGACCAGCTGGTCGTCGGTGGCGGCATCGCCAACACCTTCCTGCTCGCTGCCGGCAAGAAGATCGGCAAGTCGCTGGCCGAGCGGGATCTGGTCGACCAGGCCAAGGCGGTGATGGCCAAGGTCAAGGTGCCGCTGCCGACCGACGTGGTCTGCGCCAAGGAGTTCTCGGCCACCGCGCAAGCCACCGTCAAGAGCGTCGACGACGTCGCCGACGACGACATGATCCTCGACATCGGCCCGCAATCGGCCAAGGCGCTTGCCGACATCATCGCCAAGGCCGGCACGGTCGTGTGGAACGGCCCGGTCGGCGTGTTCGAGATGGATGCGTTCGCCAACGGCACCAAGGAACTGGCCAAGGCCATCGCGGAATCGAAGGCCTTCACCCTGGCCGGCGGCGGCGACACCGTCTCGGCGATCAACGTCTTCAAGATCGAGGACAAGGTCGGCTACATCTCGACCGCCGGCGGCGCCTTCCTGGAGTTCCTGGAAGGCAAGCGCCTGCCGGCCGTGGACATCCTCGAGTCGCGCGCCGGGGACTGACGCATCGCCTTTCCGGTCGGGCGCAGGCCCGGCCGGCCTCGCGGCACCGCTATCGACACGATACCGGTGCCGCGCGCTTTTCCGCCCCGCCTTTCCTGTACGGCGCCCTCGGACCCGAGGCGCCGACTTCGGGGATAATATCGGCCGCGTGAGACGTTCCCATCGCCGCATGACCCGGTGAGTCGCCTCCACGCCGTCAACCAACCTGCCATTCGAACCAAAGGAGCATCATGCCCCGCCTCACCAAAATCGTCGCCACGCTCGGGCCCGCCTCGAGAGACCCGCAGATTCTCGAAACCCTGATTCGCACCGGCGTCAACGTCGTCCGGCTCAACTTCTCGCACGGCAAGGCGGACGACCACGTGCAGACCGCCGCGGAAGTGCGGCGGATCGCGGCCAGCGTCGGCCGTCCGATCGGCATCCTGGCCGACCTGCAGGGGCCGAAGATTCGCATCGGCAAGTTCGAGGAAGGCAAGATCCATCTGGACGTCGGGCAGCGCCTGATCCTCGACGCGAAATGCGAGCTCGGCAACCAGGAGCGCGTCGGGCTCGACTACAAGGATCTGCCCCGCGACGTCAGCCCGGGCAACATCCTGCTGCTCGACGACGGGCGCATCGAGCTGGAAGTCGAAAACGTCCAGGGACCGGAGATCTTCACCGTGGTCCGCCACGGCGGGGTCCTGTCCAACAACAAGGGCATCAACCGCAAGGGCGGCGGCCTGTCCGCGCCGGCGCTGACCGCCAAGGACATGGACGACATCAAGACGGCCGCCATGATCGGCGCCGACTTCCTGGCGGTCTCCTTCCCCAAGAGCGCGTCGGACATGTACATGGCGCGCCAGCTGATGCTCGCCGCCGGCGGCCGCGCGCTGACCATCGCCAAGATCGAGCGCGTCGAGGCCGTCGCGGCGCTGGAGGAAATCCTCGACGCCTCGGACGGGCTGATGGTCGCCCGCGGCGATCTGGCCGTCGAAGTCGGCGACGCCGCCGTCCCGGCGCTGCAGAAGCGCATGATCCGGCTGGCGCGCGAGAAGAACAAGCTGGCGATCACCGCCACCCAGATGATGGAATCGATGACCCATTCGCCGACGCCGACGCGCGCCGAAGTGTCCGACGTGGCCAACGCCGTGCTGGACGGCACCGACGCGGTGATGCTCTCCGGCGAAACGGCGGCCGGCGAATTTCCGGTGGAAACCGTCGACGCCATGGTGCGCATTTGCCGCGAGGCGCAGCGCTCGCTGCCGGTCACCCTCGACCGCGGCTTCCTCGACCGGACCTTCACCCGCATCGACCAGTCGGTCGCCATGGCCGCGCTGTTCGCCGCCTACCACCTCAACGTCAAGGCCGTGGCCGCGCTGACCACCACCGGCTCGACCGCGCTGTGGATGAGCCGGCTCAACTGCGGCCTGCCCATTTTCGGCCTGACCGAGGAACCGGCGGCGCTGTCGCGCATGACGCTGTTCCGCGAGGTGTTCCCGCTGCTGCTCCCGGAAATGGGCAACGACCGCGACCTGCTGCGCCGCAAGGCCGAGGAGCGCCTGCTCGAAGCCGGCGTGGTCGCCAAGGGCGACCTGATCGTCCTGTCCTACGGCGACAAGATGGGGCAGAGCGGCGGCACCAACACGCTCAGCATCGTCCGGGTCGGCGAGCCGTTGCCGGCGAAACGCTAGCCCCGGACGCGCCGGCCCCGATCGGGCGGCGGACCGACGTGCCGCCGCCTCCGTGTTCAACCACCCGAAGGAGAAAATGATGCCCCTGGTATCCCTGAGACAACTGCTCGATCACGCGGCCGAACACGGTTACGGCCTGCCGGCGTTCAACGTCAACAACATGGAACAGGTCTGGGCGATCGTCGACGCGGCCGCCGAGCTCGACGCCCCGGTCATCATGCAGGCCTCGGCCGGCGCCCGCAAATACGCCGGCGAGCCCTTCCTGCGCCACCAGATCCTGGCCGCGCTCGAAGCCTATCCGGACGTGCCCATCGTCATGCACCAGGACCACGGCCAGTCGCCCGCGGTGTGCATGGCCGCCATCCGCTCCGGCTTCACCTCGGTGATGATGGACGGCTCGCTGCAGGCCGACGGCAAGAGCGTCGCCAGCTACGAGTACAACGTCGCGACGACGCAGAAGGTCGTCGAGTTCTCGCACGCCATCGGCGTCTCGGTCGAGGCCGAGCTCGGCGTGCTCGGCTCGCTGGAGACGATGAAGGGCGACAAGGAGGACGGCCACGGCGCCGAGGGCACGATGACCCGCGAGCAACTGCTCACCGACGTCGAGCAGGCCGCCGACTTCGTGAAGCAGACGAACTGCGACGCGCTGGCCATCGCCATCGGCACCTCGCACGGCGCCTACAAGTTCTCCAAGAAGCCGACCGGCGACATCCTGGCGATCGACCGCATCAAGGAAATCCACGCCCGGATTCCGAACTGCCACCTGGTCATGCACGGCTCGTCGTCGGTGCCGCAGGAACTGCTCGCCGAGATCCGCGAATTCGGCGGCGACATGAAAGAGACCTACGGCGTCCCGGTCGAGGAGATCGTCACCGGCATCAAGCATGGCGTGCGCAAGGTCAACATCGACACCGACATCCGCCTGGCGATGACCGGTGCGATCCGCCGCTACTTCGTCGAGAACCCGGGCAAGTTCGACCCGCGCGACTACTTGAAGCCGGCGCGGCAGGCGGCGCGCAAGATCGTCGTCGCCCGCCTGGAGGCCTTCGGCGCCGCCGGGCAGGCCGGCAAGATCAAGGCGATCCCGCTGGAAAAAATGGCCGAACGCTACAAGCAGGGCGAGCTGGATCAGCGCATCCTCTGAGCCACCGCGGCGAACGAAAACGCCGCGCCGCCGGGACGCTCCGGCGGCGCGGTTTTTCCTTCGGCCCTCCGGCCGCCCGGCGGAACTGCCTTATAATCCACGGTCTTTGCAAACCTCTCCGGGAAGCGATGCCATGACCCAAGCCCTCTACGAATCGTCCATCAAGAGCCTGCCGCTGCTCGGCCGCGGCAAGGTGCGCGACATCTACGCCGTCGGCGACGACAAGCTGCTGATCGTGACCAGCGACCGCCTGTCCGCCTTCGACGTGATCCTGCCGAACCCGATCCCGGCCAAGGGCAAGGTGCTCACCCAGCTCGCCAACTTCTGGTTCGACCGGCTGGCGCGCATCCTGCCCAACCAGCTCACCGGCATCGACCCGGAGAGCGTGGTCGCCGCCGACGAGCGCGAACAGGTGCGCGGCCGCGGCCTGGTGGTCAAGCGCCTGAAGCCGCTGCCCATCGAGGCCGTGGTGCGCGGCTACCTGATCGGCTCCGGCTGGAAGGACTACCAGCAGACCGGCGCCGTCTGCGGCATCGCGCTGCCGGCCGGGCTGCAGCTGGCGGCCAAGCTGCCCGCGCCGATCTTCACCCCGGCGACCAAGGCCGAGCAGGGCGAGCACGACGAGAACATTTCCTTCGAGCAGGCGCAGGTCGAACTGCCGGGCGGCGCTGGCCGAGACGCTCAAGGGGACCGGCAAGGACGGCGGAGCGATCGCCGCCGAGGCGCGCGACGCGGCCATCGCCCTGTACACCGCGGCGGCCGACTACGCGCTGACGCGCGGCATCATCATCGCCGACACCAAGTTCGAGTTCGGCATCGACGCCGCCGGCACGCTGCACCTGATCGACGAGGCGCTGACGCCGGATTCCTCGCGCTTCTGGCCGGCCGATTCCTACCAGCTGGGCAGCAACCCGCCGTCGTACGACAAGCAGTACGTGCGCGACCACCTGGAAACGCTCGACTGGAACAAGAAGGCGCCGGCCCCGTCGCTGCCGGCCGAAGTGGTGGCGCGCACCAGCGCCAAGTACATCGAAGCCTACGAGCAACTTACCGGCCGGAAGCTGGTCGATTGATCGCATAGCCGCCGACCTGCGTCTGCACGGGCGGCCACGCGGCCGCCCGCTTCTTTTCCGGAACCCGAAAACATGACCGACTCCAATCCGCTGCTCGACTTTTCCGGCCTGCCCCGCTTCGACGCCATCACCCCGGCGCACGTCGAGCCGGCCATCGTCCACCTGCTCGCCGACAACCGGGCGCTGGTCGAACGCCTGGCCGACGACCCGCAACCCGCCTCGTGGGACGGCTTCGCCGCGCCGCTCGCCGACGGCATCGAGCGCCTCTCGCGCGCCTGGGGCATCGTCGGCCACCTGCACGGCGTCAACGACGTGCCGGACTGGCGCGAGGCCTACAACCGGATGCTGCCGGACGTCAGCCGCTTCTACGCCGAGCTGGGGCAGAACCTCAAGCTGTACGCCAAATACAAGGCCATCCTCGAAGGCGCCGAATATCCGACGCTGTCGCCGGCCCGGCGCCGGATCATCGACAACGAGGTGCGCGATTTCCGCCTGTCGGGCGCCGAGCTGCCGGAGGACCAGAAGCCCCGCTTCCAGGCCATCCAGGAGGAGCTCGCGTCGCTGGCCGCCAAGTTCTCCGAAAACGTGCTCGATGCGACCAACGCCTTCGCCGAATTCGTCACCGACGAGGCCGAGCTCGCCGGGCTGCCGGCCGACGTGGTCCAGGCCGCGCGCGAAGCCGCCGAAAAGGACGGCCGGGCCGGCTGGAAATTCACCCTGCACATGCCCTCCTACTGGCCGGTGCTGCAGTTCGCCGACAGCCGCCGCCTGCGCGCGGCCCTCTACCGCGCCTCCGCCACGCGCGCCTCGGAATTCGGCCCGGCCGAACTCGACAACACGCCGCTGATCCGGCGCATCCTCGAACTGCGCCAGGAAGAGGCGCGGATGCTCGGCTACCGCAATTTCGCGGAAGTCTCGCTGGTGCCCAAGATGGCCGAATCGGTCGACCAGGTGCTCGGCTTCCTGCGCGACCTGGCCAGGAAGGCCAAGCCCTTCGCGGAGAAGGACGTGGCCGAGCTGCGCGACTTCGCGCGCCGCGAACTGGGCCTGGACGTCCTCGAACCGTGGGACATGGGCTACGCCTCGGAAAAGCTGCGCCAGGCGCGCTACGCCTTCTCCGAGCAGGACGTCAAGCCGTACTTCACCGAGCCCAAGGTGCTGGCCGGCCTGTTCCGCGTCGTCGAATCGCTCTACGGCGTGCACATCAAGCCGGACAGCGCGCCGGTATGGCACGAGGACGTGCGCTTCTTCCGCATCGAGGACGCGCGCGGCGAACTGGTCGGCCAGTTCTACCTCGACCCCTACGCCCGCGAAACCAAGCGCGGCGGCGCCTGGATGGATGAAGCCATCTCGCGCCGCCGGCTGGCGGCCGGCGTGCAGAAGCCGGTCGCCTACCTGGCCTGCAACTTCCCGCGCCCGGTCGGCGGTAAACCCGCCACCTTCTCGCACAGCGACGTCGAGACCCTGTTCCACGAGACCGGCCACGGCCTGCACCACCTGCTCACGCGCGTCGAGGAACTCGGCGTCTCCGGCATCCACGGCGTCGAATGGGACGCCGTCGAACTGCCGTCGCAGTTCATGGAGAACTACTGCTGGGAATGGGACGTGCTGCGCGGCATGTCGGGCCACGTCGACACCGGCGCACCGCTGCCGCGCGAACTGTTCGACAAGATGCTCGCCGCGCGCAACTTCCAGAGCGGCATGCAGACCGTGCGCCAGATCGAATTCTCTCTGTTCGACATGCTGCTGCACGGCGACTTCGACCCGCGCGGCGAGCGCGGCGTGCTCGACCTGCTCGACGCGGTGCGCCGGGAAGTCGCCGTCACCTTCCCGCCCGAGTGGAACCGCTTCCCGAACAGCTTCTCGCACATCTTCGCGGGCGGCTACGCGGCGGGGTATTACAGCTACAAGTGGGCCGAAGTCCTTTCCGCCGACAGCTACGCCGCCTTCGAGGAGGCGGGCGATCCGTTCGATCCCGAGGTCGGCCGGCGCTTCCTCGACGAAATCATCGCCGCCGGCGGCGCCCGCCCGGCGTTGGAAAACTTCCGCGCCTTCCGCGGCCGCGATCCCGAGGTTGATGCCTTGCTGCGGCACAGTGGTATGATCACCGGCTAGCACCAAGGCATTTCCGGAGGATCATTTCATGCCCGCGTTCCGCCTCGCCCTGTTTTGCGCCGCCGTCGCCCTCGCCGCGCCGTGCGGCGCGCAGACCACCTACCGCTGGATCGACAAGAGCGGCCAGACCGTTTATTCGGACCAGCCGCCCCCGGCCGAAGCGCGGGCCGTCGAAACCAAGGAAGGGCGAGGCCGCGACAACGAACGGCCGCTGCCCTACGCCACCCGCCAGGCGGCGGAGAAATATCCCGTCACCCTCTACACCGCGGCCAACTGCACCGACGCCTGCGCCAGCGCCCGGGCGCTGCTCAACGGCCGCGGCGTCCCGTTCGCGGAAAAAATGATCAACAACCCCGAGGAAGCCGCCGAGATCGGCAAGCAGATGGGCAACGAGTCGTTCATCCCCGGCTTGAAGGTCGGATCGCAGAATTTCCCCGGGTTCGAGGCCGGCTCGTGGAACAATCTGCTCGATCTGGCCGGCTATCCGAAAACCGCGCCCTACGGCAGCAAATCCTCGGGCGCGTTCCCGCAGTGAGGCTCCCGTCCGGAGCATGACGGCGGGAAGCGGACGGCGCGCCGGACGTCCCCTCGCCGACGGCGGATTGACAGAAATTTACCAGAACCCCCGCCGGCGCATGGCCGGCGCGCATCCGTTTCATTTGCCAGCATCATCGATCGCGTCTATAGTCAGACTCGCCGAAAAAACGGCGCAGGAAGTTTTTCTTTTTTTTATCTTTCTTTCCCAACCCATCGAACCTACAGGAAGGAACGTTCATGGAATCGTACCAGTCGATACTGGCCAAAATTTCCGTACTTCACAAAAAAGCCTCCGAACTGCGAGAGTCCGAAAAAAAACGCGCCGTCGCCGAGATGCGCAAGCTGATCGAGCTGTATGACGTCAAAGCCTCCGAGCTGTTTTCGAACGCGCCGGCCGCCGCCGGCAGGGCGGTGCCCGCTCCGGCCAAGAAGACCGCTCCGCCCAAGTACCGCGATCCGGCCACGGGAAAGACATGGAGCGGACGCGGCAAGCGGCCGACCTGGCTGGTCGGCGACAAGGATGCCTATCTCATAGACGCGCCGGCCGGGTTGGCGGGCAAGGCGCAGAAACCGAAGGCAAAGGTGCAGGCGAAGGCGAAGCCGGCGGCCGCGAAGAAACCGGGCGCGGCGAAAACGACTGCCAAGCCGAAAAGCGCCGCGAAACGCAAACCGGTCCAGAAAACGGCTCTCCCGAAAACGGAATCCGTCGCTCCGGCCGCCGCTCCCGAGCCGGCCGCCCTGCCGACGGCCGCCTGACCTTCCCGCCTTCCTGCGAGTCGGGCGCCAGCCGGAGACGGCCGGCCCCCGATCCGGCGGATCAATTCCCGGCGAAGAATTCGGACGCGAAGCGGAGAAACGTTGCGAGCGCCGGATTCTGGTGATCTTCCCGCCAGGCCATTCTGCCTTCGGCGATGACGTCCTGCCGGCCGATCGGCCTGAAAACGACGTCATCGAAGTAGAACTTCGACACCGAGGCGGGCACGATCGAGACGCCCATTCCGGTGCGCACCAGGCCGACGACGGTGAGCACCTGATCGAGATGCTGGATGAATTTAGGCACGACGCCCGCCGAGACGAGCAAGCCGTTTACGAGGCTGTAGAAATACCGTCCCTGTGCCGGCGAATACATGATGAAGGGCACGCCGTTCAGATCCTCCGGGGCGACGGCGCCGCCGGCGGCCAGCGGATGCCCGGATGGCAGGACCACCCGCAGGGGATCGCGGTAGACGGTCTGGTGCTTCAGGGGTAAACGGCACGCCAGCGGCCACAGGAAGCCGACGTCGATGGTGCTGCTCTCGAGCGCCTTGAGCTGGTCCATGGTCACCATTTCCCGCAGCACCACGTCGATGTCCGGCAGCTCCCTCTGCGCCGAGGCGATCAGCCTGGGCATCAGGTCGAAGCCCATCACCGTGGTGAACCCGACGACCACGCGCCCGCTCTGGCCCGTGCTGGTACGCTGCGCGGTCGTCGCGGCCTGCTTGGCGAGATTCAGCAGGCGCGTCGCGTCGGTCAGGAAGACGCGGCCGGCCGCGGTCAGGCGCACGGAGCGGCTGGTGCGCTCGAACAGCTTGACCCCCAGCGCATGTTCCAGGAGCTGGATCTGCCGGCTCAAGGGCGGCTGGGTCATGCACAGCCGTTCGGCGGCACGGCCGAAATGCAGCTCTTCGGCCACCGCGACGAAACAGGCCAGTTGGGTGAGGTCGTGGATCATTCCCAATATCGAATCGATCGATTCTGATTATGCATGGATTGGACATGGATATTTTATAGGATTCAATCACGTTGACTGCTGATCGATGTCATAAAAACGACGGGCCGAAGCCCGACAGGGAACGCACCGGAAATCCATTCATTCACGGAGGGTCACATGCAGCGCTCATCGATTCTTTCCACCGCCGCCCGCCTGTGCGCGGCCGCGGCGATCGCGGCGTCGCCGCTGGCGTCCACGCCGGCCTTCGCGGCCGACGAATTCAACCACATGGTGCGCATCATCGTGCCCTTCGCGCCGGGCGGGACTTCCGACATCCTGGCGCGGATCATCGCGCCGAAGCTGTCGGCGGCGATCGGCCAGACGGTCATCGTCGAGAACAAGACGGGCGCCGCCGGCAACGTGGGCGCGGACGCCGTCGCCAAGTCGCCCAAGGACGGCCATACCCTGCTGCTGTGCGACGTGGGCTCGGTGGCGACCTCGCCCAGCCTGTTCAGCAACCTGACCTACGACGCCGAGAAGGATCTGGCGCCGGTCGGCATGATCATGTTCGCGCCGTACGTGCTGGCCGTGCATCCGTCGGTGCCGGTAAAGACGGCGCCGGAGCTGATCAAGTACGGCCAGGACAATCCCGGCAAGCTGGCCATGGCCAATTCGGGGATCGGCGGCATCAACCACATCGCCGCGCTGATCATCGGCAAGGAAAAGAACGTCACCTGGAAGTACGTGCCGTACAAGGGCGGCGCCGCCGCCTCGCGCGCCGTGGTCTCCGGCGAATCGAACACGATCATCAACGGCGCCACCGCCACGCTGCCGTTCGTCACCAGCGGGCAGCTCGTCGGGCTGGCGGTGACCGGCAAGGCGCGGCTGAAAAACGTCCCCGACCTGCCGACATTCAAGGAAATCGGCCTGCCGGCCGAGGACTACGGCACCTTCCAGGGTATCTTCACCACGGCCGGGACGCCGCCCGCGGTGATCCAGCGGCTGAACGACGAGCTGCGCAAGATCCTGGCGATGCCGGAGATTCAGCAGAAGATCGCCGAACAGGGCGGCGAAGTGCAGAGCGGCAAGCCCGAGGACATGAAGAAGTGGCTGCATGAGAGCATCAAGACCTACGGCGCGGAAATCCGCGCGGCCGGCATCAAGGGCGAATGATGCCGCCCGACTCCGGCCCGGAGAAACGCCGCCCGGCGCTCGATGACCTGCTGTTCGGGGTCTTCCTGGTGGCGCTCTCGCTCGTCGTCTTCGCCAGCACGCGCCGGCTCGCGGTCGGCACGGCGGCCGACATGGGGCCGGGCTACGTGCCCCTGGCGATCGCCTGGGGCATGACCGCGTTCGGCGTGTTCTTCATCGGCAGATCCTGCGTGACGCCCGGCGAGCGCATCCTGCCGCCGCACTGGCGGGCGCTGATCCTGATCCCGCTCGCGGTGGCGGTCTTCGCGTTGCTGGTGATGAAGGCCGGGCTGGCGATCGCCAGCTTCCTGGCCATGCTCGTCGCCAGCGCCGCCAGCGCGGAAACCCGGCCCGTCGAGATCGTCGTCTTCAGCGCCGTCGTCTCGCTCGCCTCGGTGCTCATCTTCGTCCGGGCGCTGGCGCTGCCGGTGCCGATCCTTCCCTGGTAGAGGCGCATGGAACTCTTCGACAACCTGATGATCGGCTTTGCCACCGCGCTGCAGTGGAACAACCTGCTGTACTGCCTGATCGGCGCGCTGATCGGCACCATGATCGGCGTGCTGCCGGGCATCGGCCCGGTGCCGACCGTGGCGCTGCTGCTGCCGTTCACCTTCGGCATGGCGCCGGCCTCCGGCTTCATCATGCTGGCCGGCATCTTCTACGGCGCGCAGTACGGGGGTTCGACCACCGCCATCCTGGTCAACATTCCCGGCGAGACCTCCTCGGTGGTCACCTGCCTGGACGGCCACCAGATGGCCCGCCACGGCCGCGCCGGCACCGCGCTGGCCATCGCCGCGCTGTCGTCGTTCTTCGCCGGCACGGTGGCGACCGTGGTCATCGCCGTGCTGAGCGGCCCCTTGTCCAGGCTGGCGCTGAGCTTCACTGCCGTGGAGTTCTTCAGCCTGATGGTCCTGGGCCTGGTGGCGGCGGTGATCCTGGCACACGGCTCGGTGGTCAAATCGCTGGCCATGGTCGGGCTCGGGCTGCTGCTCGGGATCGTCGGCATCGACGTCAATTCCGGCGCCGAGCGCATGACCTTCAACATCCCGGAATTCGCCGACGGGCTGGGCTTCGTTTCGGTGGCGATGGGCTTTTTCGGCCTGGCGGAAATCATCAGCAACCTCGAAAAGCCGTCGCAGCGGATCATCGTCAAGCAGAAAATGAAGGACCTGTTCCCGTCGCTGGCCGACCTGAAGGCGGCGTTCCCGGCCACGCTGCGGGGGACCGCGATCGGTTCCATCCTCGGCGTGCTGCCGGGCGGCGGGGCGGCGCTGCCGCCGTTCACCGCCTACGCGGTCGAGAAGAAGCTGGCGCGCGATCCGTCGCGCTTCGGCCACGGCGCGATCGAAGGCGTGGCCTCGCCGGAGGCGGCGAACAACGCCGGCGCGCAGACCAGCTTCATCCCGCTGCTGACCCTCGGCATCCCGTCGAACGCGCTGATGGCGCTGATGATCGGCGCGCTGATGATCCACGGCATCCAGCCCGGCCCGCAGATCATGGTCGAGCAGAAGGAGCTGGTGTGGGGCGTCATCGCCAGCATGTGGACCGGCAACCTGATGCTGCTGGTCATCAACCTGCCGCTGATCGGCATGTGGGTGTCGCTGCTCAAGGTGCCGTACCGCCTGCTCTTCCCGGCCATCCTGCTGTTCTGCTGCATCGGCGCCTACGGGGTGAACAACAGCGTGGTCGACGTCTGGCTGATGCTCGGATGCTCGATCGTCGGCTACTTCTTCAACAAGGTCGGGGTCGAGACCGCGCCGCTGCTGCTGGGGCTGGTGCTGGGGCCGCAACTCGAGGAGAATCTGCGCCGCGCCATGCTGCTTTCCGGCGGCGACTTCAGCGTGTTCGTCACGCGGCCGATCAGCGCCATCCTGCTCGGTACCGTGGCGGTGATCCTGCTGGTCATGCTGTCGCCGGCCGTGCTCAGGAAACGGGTCGAGATCGTCGAATCCTGAGGCCGGCGCGATCCGCCCGATGCGGGCAAACGTCATGGGGACGCTCTGAATGACCGATGCACATCTCGAAGGAAAGGTCGCCTGGGTGACCGGCTCCAGCCGCGGGATCGGGCTGGAGATCGCGGCGCGGCTGGCCGCTTGCGGGGCGCAGGTCGTCCTGCACGGATCGTCGGCCGCCTCGCCGCAGCCGGCGGGCGCCGGGGAACCGCTGCCGGCGGCCGCCGACAGGCTGCGGGCCGCGCACGGAGTCGACGCCATGCACGTCCACGGCGACCTGTCCCGGCCGGCCGTGGCGCAGGCGCTGGCGGAACAGATCCGCGAGCGGTTCGGCCGGATCGACATCCTGGTGAACAATGCCGGCGGCGACATCGGAGCCGGCGGAGTCGCCGCGCCGAAAGCGGGCAAGCCGGAAGGCAACGATGCGCTTTTCATCGCCGACGAGGACTTGCGGGCGGTCCTGGACCGGAACCTGATGACATGCATTTTCGCGTGCCGCGCAGTCGTTCCGGAAATGATCGCGCGCCGGCGGGGATGGGTCGTGAACGTCGGCAGCATCGCCGGGCTGGTGGGAACCGCGGAGTCCGCGATCTATGCCACGGCGAAGGCCGCGGTGCACGAATACACGCGCTGTCTGGCGGCCATGCTGCGGCCCCACGGCGTCTACGCGAACGCCGTCGCGCCGGGCAATACGCTGACCGAGCGCTTCAAGGCCAGCCGCACGATCGACCAGGACAAGGCCGTCGCCGGAGGCTCGCTCGAACGCTACGGCTGGCCGCGGGAAATCGCGCGCGCGGTGGAGTTCCTGGTGTCGGACGCGGCCTCCTACGTCAGCGGCCAGATTCTCCGGGTGGATGGCGGCCAGCAGCTCTGGCCCGCCTGACCGGGCGCGCCGTCCTCATCCGGCTGTCCGGGTTAAAACGCTATACTCCGGGACCGGGCGACGATATCGCGCCGCCGGACGCGCGGTGAACCAACGGAACGGACAGGAAGACAGCCCATGAAGATCGCCAGCTGGAACGTCAATTCGCTCAAGATCCGCCTGCCGCAGCTGCTCGAATGGCTGGAGGCGCGCCGGCCCGACGTGGTGTGCCTGCAGGAGACCAAGCTGGAGGACCACAATTTCCCGCGCGCGGAGATCGAGGCCGCGGGCTACGAGACCCGTTTCTCGGGGCAGAAGACCTACAACGGCGTGGCGCTGCTCTCGCGGATGCCGCTGGACGACGTGGTCTGCGGCAACCCGCGCTTCCCCGACGCACAGAAGCGCCTGATCGCGGCGACGGCCGGGGATACCCGCGTCATCTGCGCCTACGTGCCCAACGGCCAGGCGGTCGGCAGCGACAAGTACGCCTACAAGCTCGACTGGCTGCGCGCCCTGGCCGACTGGCTCGGGGAGGAAATGGCCGGACACCCGCAACTGGCCGTGGCCGGGGATTTCAACATCGCGCCGGAAGACCGCGACGTCTACGACCCGGTCGCCTGGGCCGGCCAGGTGCTGTGTTCGGAGCCGGAACGCGCCGCCTTCCGGCAGCTGCAGGCGCTCGGGCTGCAGGACAGCTTCCGGCTGTTCGAGCAGCCGGAGAAGACCTATTCCTGGTGGGACTACCGGATGCTCGGCTTCCAGAAGAACAACGGCCTGCGCATCGACCACATCCTGCTCTCGGCGCCGCTGGCCGGACGCTGCCGCGCGGCCGGCGTCGACCGCGAGATGCGCAAGCGGGAACGCCCGTCGGACCACGCACCGGTGACGGCCGAGATCGACGACTGATCCCGGCCGGTTCCGGTTTCGGGCGCTAGTTCTGCGGCGAATCCGCGGCGCGGGCCACCGCCTCGCCGGCGCGGAATTCGTCGAGCAGGGCCTGCAGGCGCGCCGTGCCGACGTCGTACGCGGCGTTGCCCAGCGGCAGGTGGCGCGGCGGGTTCGGCGAGCGGACCGCGTCGACGATGGCGCGCACCGCGCGCAGCGGATCGCCGGGCTGCTTCCCGGAATGGGCGCGCAGCTGCTCGCGCTTGACGCCCGCCGTCGCCGCGTAGTCGTCGATGCGCACCGGGCTCTCGTTGGCCGAGCGCCCGGCCCAGTCGGTGCGGAAACCGCTCGGCTCGACGACGATGACCTTGATGCCCAGCGGCTCGACTTCCTGCGCCAGCGCGCCGGACAGGCCCTCGACCGCGAACTTGGTCGCGCAGTAGTAGCCGAGCGCCGCGAAGGGTTTGATGCCCGCCAGCGAGGAGATGTTGATGACGAAGCCGCTGCGTTGCGCGCGCATCGCCGGCAGCACGGCCTGCGTCATGCGCCCGAGGCCGAACACGTTGACCTCGAACATGCGGCGCACCTCGGCGTCCTCGCTTTCCTCGACGGCGCCGAAGTAGCCGATGCCGGCGTTGTTGACCAGCACGTCGATGCGCCCGAAGCGCGCCAGGGCGGCCTTGACCGCCGCGTCGACCTGAGCCGGATCGGTCACGTCCAGCCGCAGCACCTGCGCCTGCGGGGAGGCGGCGAACTCCTGCAGATCCTCCGGCCGGCGCGCCGTGACCACCGCCCGGTCGCCGCATGCCAGGACGTGCCGCGCCAGATCCCGGCCGAACCCCGTGGAGCAGCCGGTGATGAACCACACCCGGCCCGCGCCGGTCCCGCTATCGCCATTCGCCATCTCGAGTCCTTTCGCTGTTTTTGGAACAGCGTTTTATTCTACTGCGTTGGCGAGGCGAACGTAATCGGCGACGGACAGCGTTTCGGCCCGGGCGGTGGGGGCGATGCCGAGCCGGGCGAACAGGGCTTCGTCGACGCTGCCCTTCAGGGTGTTGCGCAGCATCTTGCGCCGCTGCGAGAAGGCCGCGGCGACCAGCGCGGCGAAGCGCGCCGCGTCGCGCGCCGCCAGTTCGCCGGGAGCGCGCGGAATCAGCCGGACCACCGCCGAATCGACCTTCGGCGCCGGGTCGAAGGATTCCGGCGGCACGTCGAGCAGCCAGTCCATGACGAAGCGGTACTGCAGCATGACCGACAGCCGCCCGTAGTCGGCGCTGCCCGGTTCGGCCACCATGCGTTCGACGACTTCCTTCTGCAGCATGAAATGCATGTCGTACACGCGGTCGACGAACTGCGCCAGGTGGAACAGCAGGGGCGTCGAGATGTTGTACGGCAGGTTGCCGACCACGCGCAGCTTGCGGCCGGCGGCGGCCAGACTGCCGAAATCGAAGGCCAGCGCGTCGCCCGCATGGATGCTCAGCCGGTCGGCAGGGAAACGCTGCCGCAGGCGGGCGACGATGTCGCGGTCGATCTCGACGACGTGCAGATGGTCGAGCCGCTGCAGCAGCGGTTCGGTCAAGGCGCCGAGGCCGGGGCCGATCTCGACGACGAGGTCGTCGCGTTGCGGCGCGACGGCGGCGACGATGCCGCCGATCACTTGCGCGTCGATCAGGAAATTCTGCCCGAAACGTTTGCGCGCAATGTGCTTGCTCATCCGCCGAACCTCGACTCGAACGTTTCAGTGTCGGCTAACCTGCGCCAGCAGCTTGCGCCGGAGCCAGAACGCTTGCGCGCGACGTGCCGGCTCATGCCCGGCGGCTCCGCACCGCGCTCACGCGGGCGATCCGTCCCGCCGCGCCAGCGCCGCCATGGCCACGGCCTGCTCGACGGCGGTGAACAGGCTGCCGGGATCGGCGCGCCCCGTTCCGGCCAGTTCGAGCGCGGTGCCGTGGTCGACCGAGGTGCGGATCACCGGCAGGCCGAGCGTGACGTTGATCCCGTTGCCGAAGGTGGCGTACTTGAGCGCCGTCAGGCCCTGGTCGTGGTACATCGCCAGCACGCAGTCGCCCTGGGCCAGGATGGGCGGCGTGAACAGCGTGTCCGCCGGCAGCGGGCCGGTCAGCCGCATGCCCTCGGCGCGCAGCTGGTCCAGCACGGGAGAGATCACCGTGATTTCCTCGTCGCCGAGGTAGCCGCCCTCGCCCGCGTGCGGATTGAGCCCGGCCACCAGGATGCGCGGCTGCGCGATCCCGTAGCGGCGGCGCAGGTCGGCGTGCAGGATGCGCAGCGTGCGCTCCAGCGACTCGCGGGTGATCGCGGCGGGGACGTCGCGCAGCGGCAGATGGGTAGTGGCCAGCGCCACGCGCAGGTCGCCGCCCGCGAGCATCATCACCACCCGCCCGGTATGCGTGCGCTCGGCGAGATATTCCGTGTGGCCGGTAAACGGGATGCCGGCGTCGTTGATCACGCCCTTGTGCACCGGCGCCGTCACCATCGCCGCGAATTCGCCCACCAGGCATCCGTCCAGCGCCCGGTCGAGCAGGCGCAGCACGTAGCGGGAATTGGCCGGATCGAGCCGGCCTGGGAGCGACGCCGCGTCGGCCGCGAGGTGCAGCACGTCGAGCGTGCCCGGTTGCGCCGGCGCCCCGGCCTGCCAGTCGCGCACCGCGACCGGCGCGCCGAGCAGGCGGGCGCGCGCGGCGAGCAGGTCCCGGTCGCCCAGCACCACGAGCCGGGCGGCAAAGCGCGCCTGCGCGGCCGGTTCGGCCAACCGCAGGCAGAGCTCCGGCCCGATGCCGGCCGGTTCGCCGGAAGTGACGGCGATCACGGGTGCGGCGCGCATGGAATCAGCGATCCTCCAGTTTCAGTTCGACGTAGGCGCGGTCGCGCGCCTGCCGCAGCCAGTCCTGATAGGACTCGTCCAGCTTGCGCTCGCGCAGCGCCTGGCGCGCGGCGTTGCGCTGGCGGTCGGAGGAGGCTTCCTGCACGCGGCGCTCCAGCACTTCGATCAGGTGGTAGCCGAACGGCGACTTGACGGGACGGCTGACCTCGCCGGGCTTGAGCGCATCCATCGCCCGCTCGAACTCGGGCACGGTGTCGCCGGGGTAGATCCACCCCAGGTCGCCGCCCTTGGTGGCCGAACCGTCCTGCGAATGCAGGCGCGCCAGTTCGGCGAAGCTCTCGCCATGCACGATGCGGTCGTAGAGCCCTTCCAGCTTGTGCAGCGCCTCGGCGTCCGACACCAGTTCGTTCACCTTGATCAGGATGTGCCGGGCGTGCGTCTGCTGCACCGCCTCCACGCCGGCGCCGCCGCGCTTGTTCACCAGCTTGACGATGTGGAAGCCGTTGGGGCTGCGCAGCAGCGGCGCCACTTCGCCGACCTTCAGCCTGACCACGGCGTCGGCGAAGATGCCGGGCAGGCGGTCCAGCGGGCGCATGCCCAGGCTGCCGCCCTGCAGACCGTCCGGCGCGTCCGAATAGGCGGCGGCGAGCTGCGAAAAATTCTCGCCCTTGGCCGCGCGTTCGAGAATCTGGTCGGCCTTGGCCCTGAGCGTGCCGATCTGCTCGGGGCTGGCCGATTCGGGGGAGCGCAGCAGGATATGCGCCACTTCGAACTGCTCCGCCGTGCCGCCCTTGCCCGCCTCGCTCTGCAGATAGTTGTCGATCTCGCCTTCCGAGATGACGATCTTGCTGTCCACCTCGCGCTCGCGCACCCGGACGATGATCATCTCGTTGCGGATGTCCTCGCGGAACTTGGCGAACTGCATGCCGTCCCGCTCCAGCGCCTGGCGGAACTGCCCCATCGACAGGTTGTTGCTGGCGGCGATGCGCTGGATCGCCTGGTCGAGCTGCGCGTCGTCGACGCGCACGCCGATGTCGCGGGCGTGCTGGAGCTGCACCTTGTCCATCACCATGCGTTCGAGCATCTGCTGTTCGAGCACGTCGCGCGGCGGCAGCGGCGTGCCCTGCCGGCGCAGCTGGCTGACCGCGGCCTCGACGCGATTGCGCAGCTCGTACAGGGTGATCACCTCGTCGTTGACCACCGCCACGATGCGGTCCGCCGGCAGCGGTTCGGCGCTGGCGCGCGTCGGCGCCTGCGCCGACGCGATGCCGGTCATGAAAACGAACAACAGTGCGATACGCAGCAAAGACATCATATGCAAACCTCAGTCACCGAAGACGGATGCGGAATCGTTGTCGCCGATCAGGCTGTAGCCCTGGATGTTCCGCTTGAGCAGATTCAGCGGATTCGAGCCGATGCGCCCGAGGCCGCTCAGTTCGATCTGCACGAAGAAGGAGGTCGAGGCGTCCGCCGACGTCAGGGCCTGGCGCCGGATGACGCCGCGCAGAATCCAGCAGCCGCCGTTGTACTCGAGCCCGGCGATCGACTCGATGACGCGCCCGCCCTGGCCGCCGGTGGACAGCACCGTGCCGTCGTCCTTGAACGAATAGTTCAGGCGGCCGACGCCGTGCCAGCGGCCGCCGAGCGGCCACTGCCCGGAGACGTCCACCTGGTTGACCGGCGAGCTCGTCTCGCTGTTGTAGCGATAGGAGGCGTTCAGCACCTTGCCCGGCTCGGGCTGGTAGCGCATCCCCACCGAATAGCGTTCGGTGCGCTTGTCGTTCAGATCGAACTGCCAGGCCGTGTCGGCGTAAACCTTCGGCAGGATCTGCCCGCTGAAGCCGGCCAGGAAGTCGGAACGGTCCCACTTGTCGCCGTCGCTGGCAACGGCGGCGCCGCTCAGCGCCACCTTGCTGCGGGTGAAGTAGTAACGCTGGCCGACCATCGCGCGCATGATCTCGTTGCCGGTCTCGGGCTCGATCAGGCGGCTGGTCAGCGCCGCGGTCAGCTGGTTGGCGTTGTTGATGCGGTCCCACCCGGAGAACTGGTTCTCGGAAAAGATCTGGGCGAAATTGAAGTCCGCCAGCCCCGTGTCGAACAGCGGAATGTCGCTCTGGTCCTTGTACGGGATGTTCAGGTAGTAGAGCCGCGGTTCGAGGGTCTGGGTGTAGTCGCGCCCGAACCAGTTGCTCGAACGCTCGAAGGTCATCCCCGAGTCGACGCTGAAAATCGGCAGCGAGACCGACATCGAGCCGGGCGCGCCGGCGGCCTGGCCGGTCAGCGAATAGCTGCGGTAGTTCACCCCGACCTTGGGCGTCACGTACCAGCCCGGCGTCACGTAGGGCACCGAGATCTGCGGATAGAGGACGGTGCGGTTGCCGTCCGGGTAGATCGTGCCGTACTGCTCGCGCTCCGAGATGGTGAAGTGCGTGTATTGCCCGAGGAAATTGAGGTCCGTGCCGTGGAAATCCGGCTTGCGCGCGTTGAAGGTGACCTGCGGCAGCATGCGGTACTGTTCCAGCACCGGATTGTTCTTGTCGGACTGCAGGGTCTGATACTGCTGGAAGTTGACCGACGTGCTCCACCACGCGGCGCCGTAGGTCAGCATCCCCTGCTGCAGCAGTTGTGTCTTCGACGTGCTGGTGATGTCCGAGGACAGGTCGGTGTAATAGTCGTCGTCGGACACCTTGTTGTAGTTGATCACCCCGCCGAAGCCGCTGGAGGTGGTCTGGTTGTGCACCAGGGCGATGCCGTAGCGGTTGTCCCCGTCGCGCAGGCGGTCGCCGGGCAGGAACTCGGCGTTCAGCTTGCCGTTGTAGGCGCCGCCGAACGCGGTGTTGAGGTAGCGGAATTCGTTGCCGATCTGGAGGCCGCGCTTGGTCATCAGGCGCGGCGAGATGGTCGCGTCCATGTTCGGCGCGATGTTCCAGTAGTACGGCTGCTCGTACTCGAAGCCGTTGTCGCTGCTGGTGCCGAAGGACGGCGCCAGGAAGCCCGACTTGCGCTCGTTGTTCAGCGAAAAGGACAGCCACGGGGAGTAGAGGATCGGCACGTCCTTGAAGTAGATGGTCGCGGCCTTGCCTTCGCCGACCTCGCGGTCGTAGTCCAGCTTCATCTCGTCGGTGCGCACGTACCAGTCATCGTTGCCCACCGGGCAGGTGGTGAAGGTGTTCTTCAGCAGGCGGTACTGGTTTTCCCCCTCGAAGTCGATGCGCTCCGCCTCGCCGCGCGACTCCGTGGTCGTGCTGAGCTTGATCTTCTCGCTGAAGCTGGTCTGGCCGGGCACGAATTTCATCGTCTGCGGCGAGGCGAAGCCGGAATTCCACATGGAGGCGTCGGCCAGCTTTCCGAGCTGGCGGTCCGATTCCTCGCGGTCCGCGGCCGTCTTGCCGCCGAGCAGCGACGAATGCTTGAGGAAGTAGGACGGCTGCTCGAAGTACCCGATCTGGTCCTCCAGCCGCAGCCGCATCTTCGGCCCGGTGACGACGTCCTCCTCCTGCTGCAGGCGCACGCTGCCCTCGGCCTCGACCTCGTCCTCCAGCGGCCAGTAGGTCATCAGGTCCGCGTTGATCACGGAACCGGGCTTGCGCAGTTCGGCCTCGCCTTCCGCGACGAATTCCCGATTGATCTCGCCCTGCATGCGCAGCGCGCTCAGGAACACCGGCCGCGGCACCGCGCTGTCCTTGGGCGGCGGCACCATCTTCGAGGCGGCGCGCAGGGCCAGCGCCGGTCCGCGATCCGCAGACTCCTCCTGGCCGCGCGCCACGTCGCGTGGCGCCTCGCCCGTTCCCGCCGGCGGCACGCGCGGCGCCGCCGCCGGGGACGGCGCGGCGGCCGGGGCGGGACGTCCGGCGAGCTGCGCCGCCGGCGCGGACGGCGGCAGGCCGAGCAGCGCCGGATCGACGCGCAGCGGCTCCAGCGCCGTGGCCTTGGGGGCGGCAGCGGCGGCAGGAAGCGTGGTGCCCGGGGCCGCTTCCCGGACGGCCTGCGGAGCGGCGCTCCGGGCCTGTGCGGGAGCCTGTGCGGGAGCCTGTGCGGGAGCCTGTGCGGGAGCCTGTGCGGGAGCCTGTGCGGGAGCCTGTGCGGGAGCCTGTGCGGGAGCCTGTGCGGGAGCCTGTGCGGGAGCCGGCGCCGGACGGGCGGCGTCCGGGGCGGCATCCTCCCTGGCAGGAGGCGCCGGAATCTCGGCGCCGCGCTCGGGTGCGGGCCGGGCCGGACTGGGCGCTGCCGGCCGCGCGGGCGGCGTCGGGGCCTGCTCCGGCTGCTTTTGCTGTACCTCCGCCGCCGGTTCCGGCGGCGTCGCGGGCGTCACCGGCCGGACTTCGACGGCCGCCGGCTCGACCGGCCGGACGACCGGCTGGTCTTCCACGGAACCTTTCCGCTCCTCGCGGGGCGCGGCGGGGGGCTGCGGCTCGGGCGCGGCGGGCGGCAGGCCCAGCAGCGCCGGGTCGACCTGCAGCGGGGCCGGCGCCTGCGCCGCGGCCTCGCCGGGATACCCGCCGGCGAGCACGCCGGCCAGGCCGCAGCAGAGCAGAAGCGCAAGTTGTTGGCGTCGGTCAGTCCGATTCATCCGAACGTTTCAGAGGTAGTCAGGGGCACGCGCGGCATCCGCGGCGCGGCGTGCGATGAGCCAATGGGGCGAATGGTAAAATCGCAGCATTCTAGCATCTAAGCCAAAGGAGAAGCGGCATGCCGCGTACCATCCTGCTGCGCGCGTGGCTGAGCCGCCAGTTGCCGGGCCAGCGCAGCGACCGGGACCTCCGGATCGAGCCGGCGTCGGCGGACGCCAGCTTCCGCCGCTACTTCCGCGTCATGCTCGACGACGGCGGCACGCGCATCGTCATGGACGCGCCGCCCGCGCACGAGGACTGCCGGCCGTTCCTGCGGGTCGCCGCCCTGTTCCGCGAGGCCGGCGTGCACGTCCCCGAGGTATATGCGCAGGACCTCGCACAGGGTTTCCTGCTGCTTTCCGACCTGGGCGGCACCACCTACCTGGACGTGCTCGACGCGGCGACGGCGCCGGCGCTCTACGGCGACGCCAACGCCGCGCTGATCGACATCCAGCGCGCCAGCCGCCCCGGCGTGCTGCCCGACTACGACCGCGCGCTGCTCGAACGCGAACTCAACCTGTTCCCCGACTGGTACGTGGCCAAGCATCTGGGCGCCGCCCTGGAGCCGGACCAGGCGGCCGCGCTGCGCGGCGTGTTCGAGACGCTGCTCGCCAACAACCTGGCGCAGCCGCGCGTCTTCGTCCATCGCGACTACCATTCGCGCAACCTGATGGCCATCGCCGGCGCCTATCCGGCGAACCCCGGCATCATCGACTTCCAGGACGCCGTCTACGGCCCGATCACCTACGACCTCGTCTCGCTCTACCGCGACGCCTACGTCGCCTGGGAGGAGGAACGGGAGCTCGATTTCGTGATCCGCTACTGGGAAGCCGCCCGCCGGGCCGGCCTGCCGGTCGATGCCGACTTCGACACGTTCTACCGCGACTACGAATGGATGGGCGCGCAGCGCCAGCTCAAGGTGCTCGGCATCTTCGCCCGCCTCTGCCACCGCGACGGCAAGGACGGCTACCTGAAGGACATGCCGCGCGTGCTGGCCTACCTGCGCCGCACCTGCGGCCGCTACGCCGCGCTGGCGCCGCTCGCGCGCCTGCTCGACCGGCTGGAGAACCGGCAGGCGGCGACCGGGCTGACCTTCTGATGAAGGCGATGATCCTCGCCGCCGGACGCGGCGAACGCATGCGCCCGCTCACCGACGCCACGCCCAAGCCGCTGCTCGCCGCCGGCGGCAAGCCGCTGATCGTCTGGCACCTGGAGCGCCTGGCCGCCAGCGGCTTCCGCGAGGTGGTGATCAACCACGCGCACCTCGGCGCGCAGATCGAGGCCGCGCTCGGCGACGGGCGCGCGTTCGGCCTGTCCATCCGTTACTCGCCGGAACCGCCCGGCGCGCTGGAAACCGCCGGCGGCATCGCGCACGCCCTGCCGCTGCTCGGCGAGGCGCCGTTCCTGGTGGTCAACGGCGACGTCTGGTGCGACTGGGATTTCCGGCGGGCATATGCCCTCGCCGACCGCCTGGCCCACCTGGTCTTCGTCGACAACCCACCGCAGCACGCGAGCGGCGACTTCTGCCTGGACGGCGAGGTGGTGCGCTACGCCGCCGAGCGCCACGGACCGACCTACACCTACGCCGGCACCGGCGTCTTCGCCCCGCGCTTCTTCGCCGGCGTGCCGGACGGCGCGGTCATGAAGCTGCGCCCGCTGCTCGACGCCGCCATCGCCCGCCGCGAGCTGACCGGGGAACATTACACCGGCCGCTGGGTCGACGTGGGGACGCCGGCACGGCTGGCGGAGCTGGACGCCGAACTCCGCCGCACCAGCGAGCTGACTCCCCGACAAAACTAAAGTCCATCGCCCGGCTCCGCCGGTCAAAACAAGAAGGAGGAAATCGACCCATCATGAACTACGCCCCTTTTTACGCCCGCCGGCGGGCTCTGCTGGAAACGCTCGGCGACGGCGTCGCCATCATCCCCACGGCGCCTGAACGCTTCCGCAACCGCGATTCGCACCATCCCTACCGCTACGATAGCTATTTCTGGTATCTCACCGGCTTCCCGGAACCCGGCGCGGCGCTGGTCCTGGTCGGCGGCAGCGCGCCGCGCGCGCTGCTGTTCTGCCGCGAGAAGAATCCCGAGCGGGAAACCTGGGACGGCTTCCGCTACGGGCCGGACGCCGCGCGCGAGGCGTTCGGCTTCGACGAGGCGCATCCGATCGGCGAACTCGAACGCCGGCTGCCCGAGCTGATCGCCGGCCGCGACGTGCTGTGGCACATGCTCGGACACGACGCCGAATGGGACGCGAAGATCGTCGCCGCGCTCAACGCCGTGCGCGCCCAGGCGCGCGCCGGCAAGCACGCGCCGGCGCTGATCCGCGACCCGCGCGAGCCGCTCGACCGCATGCGCCTCGTCAAGGACGCGCACGAGATCGAGCGCATGCGCCGCGCCGCGGCCATCGCCTCGGCGGGGCATGCCCGCGCCATGCGCGCCTGCCGCCCCGGCCTCGGCGAATACGCGCTGGAGGCCGAATTGATCTACGAGTTCCGCCGCAGCGGCGCGGCCGGGCACTCCTTCCCGCCGATCGTCGCGGGCGGCGCCGGCGCCTGCGTGCTGCACTACGTGAACAACGACAAGGAACTCGCCGACGGCGCGTTGGTGCTGATCGACGCCGGCTGCGAGTTCGACGGCTACGCCGCCGACATCACCCGCACCTTCCCGGTCAACGGCCGCTTCAGCGGCGTGCAGCGCGACGTGTATGAGATCGTCCTCGCCGCGCAGGCCGCGGCCATCGCCGCCGTCGCGCCCGGCGCGCCGTTCATCGCCTACCACGAGGCCGCCCTGCGGGTGCTGGTGCGGGGCATGGTCGACCTCGGCCTGCTGGCGGGCGACGTTGACGGGCTGATCGACGGCGAGGCCTACAAGCCGTTCTACATGCACCGCACCGGGCACTGGCTGGGCCTCGACGTGCATGACGCCGGCGACTACAAGACCGGCGACGCCTGGACGCCGCTCGCCGCCGGCATGACGCTGACCGTCGAGCCGGGGCTGTACGTCCCGCCGGACGCCAACGTGCCCGCGCACCTGCGCGGCATCGGCATCCGCATCGAGGACGACGTGCTGGTCACCGCCCACGGCGCCGAGGTCTATACCAATGCGCCGAAGACGATCGCCGCCATCGAGGAGGCCATGCGCCATGACTGAGGCCGCGCCGGCCCTCGACGCCGACGTGCTGATCGTCGGCGCCGGGCCGGTCGGGACCACGCTGGCCCTGGCCCTGGCCGACGGTCCGCTGCGCGTGCAGCTGCTCGACCGGCAGCCCGCCGGCGCCTGGCGCCGCGACCCGCGCGCGCTGGCCCTGTCGCACGGCACCCGGCAGCTGCTCGAACGCCTGGGCGCCTGGAACGCCGCCGCGGCCACGCCGATCCGCGGCATCCACGTCTCGCAGCGCGGCGGTTTCGGCCGCACCCGCATCGACGCCGACGAGCACGGCCTGCCGGCGCTGGGCTACGTGATGCGCTACCGCGACCTGCTGGCGGCCCTGCACGCGCGGCTCGCAGAGGAACGGCTGCTCGCGCCCTGCGCGCTCAAGGCGGTCGAGCCCGCGCCGGCGCACGCCACGGCCACACTCGACCACCAGGGCGAAACCCGGCGCGTCGCCGCCCGCCTGATCGTGCACGCCGAAGGCACGCCGCAGGACGGCCCGGGCCTGACCGTGCGCGATTACGGCCAGCATGCCGTGGTCTGCGAAGTCACGCCCGCGGAACCGCATGACAACCGCGCCTGGGAACGTTTCACCCCGGACGGGCCGCTGGCCCTGCTGCCGGTCGGCGGCGACTACGCCGTGGTGTTCACCGTGCCGCCGGACAAGGCGGCGGCGCTGCTGGCGCTCGACGACGCCGGCTTCCTGGCCGCGCTCAACGCGCAGTTCGGCGGCCGCGCGCGGCTGGTCGCCGCCGGGCCGCGCGCCAGCTTCCCGCTCTCCCTGCGCCTGCGCCGGCAGCTTGCGCGCGAGCGCCAGGTCTGGCTGGGCAACACCGCGCAGACGCTGCACCCGGTCTCCGGCCAGGGCTTCAACCTGGGCCTGCGCGACGCCTGGGAACTGGCCGAGACGCTGCTCGACAACCCGGACGATCCCGGCCGGGCAGGCCCGCTCGCCGCCTACGCGCGCGGCCGCCAGACCGACCGCTGGGGCAGCGCGCTGTTCACCGACGGCGTGGTACGCGCCTTCTCCAACGACCTGCCGCCGCTGCGGGCGCTGCGCGGGCTCGGCCTGCTGGCGCTGGACGCCGCCCCGCCGCTGCGCCGCTTCGTCGCCCGCCGCATGATCTGGGGCGCGCGCGCCTGGCTCTAGGCCCCGACCGCCGGCGCCGGCAATCCCACCGTCCGGCGTCTCGCGTATGATGCCGGACGGAATA
Source organism: Propionivibrio sp. (assembly GCF_047602565.1). Lineage (GTDB taxonomy): Bacteria > Pseudomonadota > Gammaproteobacteria > Burkholderiales > Rhodocyclaceae > Propionivibrio. The sequence continues at coordinate 3,585,013 of NZ_JASGGX010000001.1, read as the reverse complement.
ATCTGAATAATTCGAATTTCCGCAGCGATCACGACAGGAGCAGGGTTTGTCTCCGTCCCAGGCAGGGTTGATCGGCCGTTTGTCCGAATCCCGGCAGCTCATGGCTGTCCGGCGGGGATTTCTGCTGTTGCTGCCCCTGGTCATGCTCGGGGCACTGTCCCTGACGCTCGGCAACGTCGCCCTGCCGTGGCCCGCGGCGGCGGGCTTCCAGCGCATGTTCCTGCAGGCCGGCGAGGCCGTTTTCGGAGTGATCTCGCTGTGCCTGACGCTCTCCGTCAGCTATTCGCTGGCCGCCAGCCGCCAGGCGGACGCCTTCAACGACATGCCGCCGCTGGTTCCCGCCAGCGTCTCCCTGCTCTCCTTCGTGATGACGGTCGCCCCGTTCGACGGGTCCGGCGGCATCGGGCCGTACGGCACGCGCTCCGTGTTCCCCGCGCTGATCGTGGCGATCCTGGCCACCGGCATCTTCATGAAGCTGCTCGATCGCTCGCGGACGCGGCGCGGCGTGCTCGGCGGCGACGCCGATCCGGCCCTGCCGGCCGTGCTGCGCGCCCTGCCGCCGGCCTTCCTGACGGTGGCCTGCTTTCTCGGCGTGCGCCAGGCGCTGGGGTTCGCCGGCCAGACCCCGGCGGCGGTGATCGACACGGCGCTGATCGGCGCCTTCGGACTGCTCGATTCGGAACTGGCGCGGGCCCTGCTGTTCAACCTGCTCAACCACCTGCTGTGGTTCTTCGGCGCGCACGGCAACAACGTCCTGGCGGCGATCGAGCACAGCTATCTGGACGTCGCGCCGCTGGTCGACGCCGCCGGGGCCGGCGGCCCGGTCCATCCGGCGCGGGTCCTGACCAAGACCTTCCTGGACGTTCTACGTGTACATGGGCGGCTCGGGCGTCTCGCTCGGCCTGCTGATCGCGCTGCTGCTCGGCTGGCGCGGCGGCAATCAGCGCCGGCTGGCCGTGGCCGGGCTGTTCCCGGCGCTGTTCAACGTCAGCGAACTGGTGGTGTTCGGCCTGCCCATCGTGCTCAACCCCGCCTTCCTCGTGCCGTTCGTCCTGGCGCCGCTGGTGCTGGTGGTCACCAGCTACGCGGCCTGCGTCGCCGGCTGGGTGCCGCCGGTGCAGGAGCCGCTGCACTGGACGACGCCCGTCCTGCTCGGCGGCTACCTCGCCGCGCATTCGTGGCACGGCGTCGCGCTGCAGGCCGCCAACCTGCTGCTCACCGTGCTGATCTACCTGCCTTTTGTGCGCGCCGCCCGGCGGCAGGCGGCCGACGCCAGCCGGCGCCATTTCGGCGCGCTGATCAAGGCCATCGAGGAAGCCAGCCTGAACCAGCGCGCCGGCGTCCTGGAGCGCCGGGACGTGGTCGGCGCCCAGGCCCGGCAGCTGGCCCGGGCGCTGAAAGACGCCATCGCCACGGGGCAGCTGCATCTGGCCTACCAGCCGCAGGTCAACGCCGCGGGCCGGGTGGTCGGCGTGGAAGCCTTGCTGCGCTGGGACTACGCGCCGTTCGGCCCGGTCGCGCCGAACGTCGTCGTGGCCCTCGCCGAGGAGGCCGGGCTGGTCGGGGAACTGGGCGACTGGGTCATCCGCGCCGCCTGCGCCCGCATGCGGCGATGGCGCGACGCGGACTGCGTGCCGGGCGTCACCATGTCGATCAACCTGTCGCCGACGCAGCTCAACCATGCCGGCTTCGCCGGCAGAATCCAAGACATTCTGCGCACCCACGGCCTGTCCGCCGAGGACATCGAATTCGAGATCACGGAAAGCCGGGCCGTCGCGCACAGCGAACGCACGGCGCATACGCTGGACCAGCTGGCCCGGCGCGGCATCCGGCTGGCCATCGACGACTTCGGCATGGGCTACAGTTCGCTCCTGTACATGCGCCGCTTCGACATCCACGCGATCAAGCTGGACGGCTCGCTGACGCGCGAGATCCTGACCAATCCGAGCTGCCGCGAGATCGTCGAGACGATCGCCACGCTGTGCCGCAGCAAGGGCATCCGCATCGTCGCCGAGTTCGTCGAAACCGAGGAGCAGCTGCGCGTGCTGCACGGGCTCGGCTGCACCGAGTTCCAGGGATACCTGTTCAGCCGGCCGCTGCCGCCGGACGCCTGCCTGGAGTTCATCCGCAGCCGGAACGGCCCGGCGCCGGAGCAGGGAGACGCCCGCCCGGCGGAACCGGAACCGGCGGCCGCGCTTTCGCCTTTGCACGCGGTCGACTAGACTTTCGTCTTTTCGGCTCCGTCCCATGGCACGCGCAAACAAGAAAATCCAGACGCTCGAATTCAAGGGGATGACGATCCCGGTCGTCAGTGTCACGCTCCGCTCGCTGCAGGCGGATCAACTGGCCAGGTCGGCCGCCGAGCTGTTCGGCGACGAGGCGTTCTTCGACGGCGACGCGGGACTGCTCGAACTGGACGGGGTCGCGGCGCCGGAGGGCAGCGCGCCCGACTGGCCCGGCATCCGCGCCCTGTTCCTGCGCTACGGCCTGCGGCTGATCGGCGTGCGCGGCGGCGACGAAATGCTGGCCGCCTCCGCCGCGGCGGCCGGCCTGCCGGGCATCGCCGCGCCCCGGCGCGCGGCGCACGGCAGGAACGCCGCGGCCGCGGTGCCCGAGGAACCCGCGCCGCCGCCCGAAGAGTCCCCCGCTCCGGCGCCCGCCGCGCCGGTTGCGGTCCCCGCGCCGGCCGCCGTGCCGACGCTGATCATCGACCGCCCCATGCGTTCCGGCCAGCAGGCCTACGCGCGCGGCGGCGATCTCGTCGTGCTGGCCGCGGTCAACGCCGGCGCCGAGGTCATCGCCGACGGCAGCATCCACATCTACGCGCCGCTGCGCGGACGCGCGCTGGCCGGCGCCGGCGGCGACACCGGCGCGCGCATCTTCACCACCTGCTTCGAGGCGGAACTGGTTTCGATCGCCGGCGTCTATCGCACCTTCGAGGCGGGCATTCCGGACCGCCTGGCCGCCCGCCCGGCGCAGGTCCGGCTCACCGGCCAGGGCGAGGAAAGCCGGCTGGACATCCTGGCCCTGCGCACGGACTGACGCGGGCATCGGGCAAAGTCCTTTCCGCAGCAGGTAAAATTGCGTTTTTTTGACGAAAGACCGCCGTGACAAGAATCATCGTCGTGACTTCAGGCAAGGGTGGCGTCGGCAAGACCACCACCAGCGCCAGCTTCTCTTCCGGCCTGGCCCTGCGCGGCTTCAAGACGGCCGTCATCGACTTCGACGTCGGCCTGCGCAACCTGGACCTGATCATGGGCTGCGAGCGCCGCGTCGTCTATGACCTGGTCAACGTGCTGCACGGCGAGGCCACGCTGACCCAGGCGCTGATCAAGGACAAGCACTGCGGCAACGACAACCTGTTCGTCCTGCCCGCCTCGCAGACACGCGACAAGGACGCGCTGACCGAGGAAGGCGTCGAGAAGGTGCTCAAGGATCTCGAACACATGGGCTTCGAATACGTCGTCTGCGATTCCCCGGCGGGCATCGAGCGCGGCGCGGTGATGGCGCTGACCTTCGCCGACGAGGCGCTGATCGTGACCAACCCGGAAGTCTCCTCGGTGCGCGATTCCGACCGCATCCTCGGCATCATCCAGGCCAAGTCGCGGCGCGCCATCGCCGGCGGCGAGCCGGTCAAGGAACACCTGCTGATCACCCGCTATTCGCCCAAGCGCGTCGACGAGGGCGAGATGCTCTCGTACAAGGACGTGCAGGAAATCCTGCGCGTGCCGATCATCGGCGTGATCCCCGAATCGGAAACCGTGCTGCAGTCGTCGAACCAGGGCACGCCGGTCATCCACCTGAAGGACAGCGACGTGGCGCACGCCTATGCCGACGTGGTCGACCGCTTCCTCGGCGAGACCAAGCCGCTGCGCTTCGTCGATTACGAAAAGCCCGGCCTGCTCCGGCGGCTCTTCGGGGGGAAATAAATGTCCCTGCTCTCACTCCTGTTCGGCAACAAGCCCAAATCCGCCGCGCTGGCCAAGGAACGCCTGCAACTGATCATCGCCCACGAGCGCAACGGCCTGTCGGGCAAGAAGGAGTTCCTGCCCGAAATGCAGAAGGAACTGATCGCCGTGATCTCCAAGTACGTGTCGATCAATCCGGAGGACATCAAGGTCTCGCTCGAAAAACAGGGCAACTACGAAGTCCTGGAAGTCAACATCGTCCTGCCGGAACCGGCCGGCGAGACCCCGCCCCGGACCTGATCGCCGGGTCCCGGCGCCGGCGCGGCGCCGGGCGATTTCCACCGCGCCGGGGCGAGACCCGGTTTGAAGCTAAACCATTGCCTGAACTTGTCGGGCATAAACCCTTGTTTTGCCGGAAAACCCCATTTTCCAAGGGATCGCCGGCCTTTTGCCTGGACGAACGATGCGCCCTTATTTACCTTTTGCCTTGTCGAAACTGTCTATTTTTTAGGCAGCAACGAGAGTAAAATCCGCACCTTCGTTCAACGCCCCCGCCACCACCCATGCACTATCTCGGCTTTCCGCTCCGGAACAATCTGTTCGTCGCGCCCATGGCCGGCGTGACGGACCGCCCGTTCCGCCAGCTGTGCAAGCAAATGGGCGCCGGCCTGGCCGTGTCCGAGATGGTCACCTCGAACTCGCTGCTGTACGGCAGCGCCAAGACGCAGCGGCGCGCCAACCACGACGGGGAAGTGGCCCCGATCGCGGTGCAGATCGCCGGCGCGGACCCGGCGATGATGGCCGAGGCGGCGCGCCACAACGTCGACCGCGGCGCGCAGATCATCGACATCAACATGGGTTGCCCGGCCAAGAAGATCTGCAACGTGATGGCCGGCTCGGCGCTGCTCAAGGACGAGCCGCTGGTCGGCCGCATCCTCGCCGCCGTGGTCGAGGCCGTGCCGCACACGCCGGTCACGCTGAAGATCCGCACCGGCTGGGACAAGGCCAGCCGCAACGCCCTGGCGATCCTGAGCATCGCCGAGCAGTCGGGCATCCGGGCGCTGGCCGTGCACGGCCGCACGCGCGCCTGCGCCTACACCGGCCACGCCGAATACGAGACGATCGCCGCGGTCAAGGCCGCCGCGCGCATCCCGGTCGTCGCCAACGGCGACATCGTCTCGCCGGAAAAGGCCCGGCAGGTGCTCGATGCCACCGGCGCCGACGCCCTGATGATCGGCCGCGCCGCGCAGGGCCGGCCCTGGCTGTTCCGCGAAATCGAGCATTACCTGAACACCGGCGCGCATCTGCCGCCGCCCCGCGTCGAGGAAATCCACGACGTCCTCCTGGGCCACCTGGAGGAGCTGTACGCCTTCTACGGCGTCAACACGGGCGTGCGCGTGGCGCGCAAGCACATCTCCTGGTACACCCGCGGGCTGGCCGGTTCGGCGGCCTTCCGCCACCGCATGAACCAGCTGCCCGACGTGGCCGGACAGCGGCAGGCGGTCAACGATTTCTTCTTCGGCCTGGCCGAACGGGACGAACGCCTGAGTTACGCGCCGGCAGACGACGACAACAGCGACAACGACAGCGAGGGACTCGCCGCATGAAAAAAAACAACGACATCGCCGCCTGCATCCGCGGCGCGCTGGAAACCTATTTTCGCGATCTCGACGGCGAGACGCCGAGCGGCATCTACGAGATGGTGCTGAAGAGCGTCGAGCGGCCGATGCTCGAAGTCACGCTGCAGCAGGCCGGCGGCAACCAGAGCCTGGCCGCCGAGATGCTCGGCATCAACCGCAACACCCTGCGCAAGAAGATCAACGAGCACCAGCTGCTCTGAGCCGCCCCGCATGCAGGGGCGACGCACCGGCGAGCCGCGAGGATTTGGACGGCCCTGCCGCCGGTGAGCTGCGCCACCCGATTTCCCATTCGAGAAAGTTAGCGTCATGAAAATTCGCCAAGCCCTGATCAGTCTGTCCGACAAACGCGGCGCGCTGGAATTCGCGCGCGGCCTCGCCGAGCAGGGGATCAACCTCCTGTCCACCGGCGGCACCGCCAAACTGCTGCGCGAGGCGGGCCTCGCCGTGACCGAGATCGGCGACTACACCGGCTTCCCGGAAATGCTCGACGGCCGCGTCAAGACGCTGCACCCGAAAGTGCACGGCGGTATCCTGGCCCGCCGCGACCTGCCGGAGCACCTGGCGACGATCGAGGCGCACGGCATCCCGGCCATCGATCTCGTCTGCGTCAACCTGTACCCGTTCGCCGCCACCGTCGCCAGGCCGGGCGTGACGCTGGAAGAGGCGATCGAGAACATCGATATCGGCGGCCCGGCGATGGTCCGTTCGTCGGCCAAGAACTACGCCGGCGTCGCCGTGGTCACCGACCCGGACGACTACCCGGCGTTGCTCGACGAGATGCGCGCCAACGGCGGCGCGCTGTCGCTGGCCACCCGCTTCGCGCTGGCCAGGAAGGCGTTCACCCACACCGCCCGCTACGACGGCATGATCGCCAACTGGCTGACCGGCCTCGGCGACGGCGCCGAAACCAGGGCGGCCGAGGCCGCGCCGGCACCGGCGGTCTTCCCGGAACGGCTGCAGCTCGCCTTCGACCGCGTCGAGACGCTGCGCTACGGCGAGAACTCCCACCAGCGGGCCGCCTTCTACCGCGACGTCGCGCCGGTCCCCGGCGGCATCGCCGGCTACGTCCAGCTGCAGGGCAAGGAACTCTCGTACAACAACATCGCCGACGCCGACGCGGCCTGGGAATGCGTCAAGACCTTCGACGCCCCGGCGTGCGTCATCATCAAGCACGCCAACCCCTGCGGCGTGGCGGTCGACGCCGGCCTGCTCGGCGCCTATGAAAAGGCCTTCAAGACCGACTCCACGTCGGCCTTCGGCGGCATCATCGCCTTCAACGGCACGGTCGGCCTCGATGTGGTCAACGCCCTGAGCGAGCGCAAGCACTTCGTCGAAGTGCTGATCGCCCCGGCCTTCACCGACGAGGCCAAGGCCGCGCTCGCTTCGAAGCAGAATCTGCGCGTGCTGGCCGTGCCGCTGGACAGGCAGCTCAACGCGCTCGAATTCAAGCGCGTCGGCGGCGGCCTGCTGGTGCAGACGGCCGACGACTTCAACGTCCGGCGCGACGGGCTGAAGGTGGTCACCAGACTCGCGCCCACCGCGCAGCAGCTGGACGACCTGGTGTTCGCCAACCGCGTCGCCAAGTTCGTCAAGTCCAACGCCATCGTCTTCTGCGGCGGCGGCATGACCCTCGCCGTCGGCGCCGGCCAGATGAGCCGCGTGGACTCGACCCGCATCGCCGTCATGAAGGCGCAGAACGCCGGCCTGCCGCTCGCCGGTTCCTGCGTCGCCTCGGACGCCTTCTTCCCCTTCCGCGACGGCGTCAACGTGCTGGCCGAGGCCGGCGCCAAGGCGGTCATCCAGCCCGGCGGCTCGGTGCGCGACGAGGAGGTCATCGCGGCGGCCGACGAGCACGGCATCGCCATGGTGTTCACCGGAGCGCGCCACTTCCGTCACTGAGCGCCGCCGGCACAGGAGTAGAATCACGGTTCGGCATCGACCCCTCCATTCCCCACACCCACAGCCACCATGAAACTACTCGTCATCGGTTCCGGCGGACGCGAGCATGCGCTCGCCTGGCGCCTTTCCAAATCGCCCGGCCTGCAGAAGGTCTACGTCGCCCCCGGCAACGCCGGGACGGCGCACCAGGTCGAGATGGAGAACGTGCCCATCACCGATCCCGCCGCGCTGGCCGATTTCGCCGAAAAGAACAAGATCCACCTGACCATCGTCGGCCCGGAGGCGCCGCTCGCCGCCGGCGTGGTCAACGTCTTCCGCGCGCGCGGCCTGAAAATTTTCGGCCCGACCCGTGAAGCCGCGCAGCTGGAAAGTTCGAAGGATTTCGCCAAGCGCTTCATGGTCCGGCACAACATCCCGACGGCGGCCTTCGAGACCTTCAGCGACGCCGCCGCGGCCCGCGCCTACGTCGACCGCAAGGGCGCGCCGATCGTCATCAAGGCCGACGGACTCGCCGCCGGCAAGGGCGTCGTGGTGGCCATGACGCTGGCCGAGGCGCACCGCGCCATCGACGACATGCTCTCCGGCAACGTCCTCGGCGGCGCCGGTGCGCGGGTGGTGATCGAGGACTACCTGGACGGCGAGGAAGCCAGCTTCATCGTCATGGTCGACGGCAAGAACGTCCTGCCGCTGGCCTCCAGCCAGGACCACAAGCGCATCTTCGACGGCGACGCCGGCCCCAACACCGGCGGCATGGGCGCCTATTCGCCCGCTCTCGTGGTCACCCCGGCGGTGCATGCCAAGGCCATGCGCGAGATCATTCTGCCGACGGTGCGCGGCATGGCCAACGACGGCATTCCCTACACCGGCTTCCTCTACGCCGGGCTGATGATCGGCAAGGACGGTTCGGTCAAGGTGGTCGAATTCAACTGCCGACTGGGCGACCCGGAGACGCAGCCGATCATGATGCGCATGAAGTCCGACCTGCTGACCCTGGCCGAGCACGCCGTCGCCGGCAAGCTCGACCAGATCGAAGCCGAGTGGGACCGGCGCGTCGCGCTCGGCGTCGTGCTCGCCGCCGCCAACTACCCGGATACGCCGAAAAAGGGCGACGTGATCTCCGGGCTACCCAAGGAAAGCGAAAACGTCTGCGTCTTCCACGCCGGCACTGCCGAGCAGGACGGCAAGATCGTCACCGCCGGCGGCCGCGTGCTCTGCGTCACCGCGCTCGGCGACAACGTCAAGCAGGCGCAGAAGCTGGCCTACGACGCGATCACCGGCATCTACTTCGACGGCATGCAGTTCCGCCGCGACATCGGCCACCGGGCGACGTCGCGCTAGCGTTGGAGAGAAGCAAAAAATAATTGACCACGGCGACACGGCGGGCACGGCGGAAAAACGAGGAATTGCCTTTTCGCCGTGCCTGCCGTGTCGCCGTGGTTAAACCGTTTTTTCTCCGTGCCCTCCATGGTTGGCGATCAATGCCGGCGCACCATGCAGGCGCCCGCCTTCAGCGCTGCAGCGGACCGCGCGCCACGGGAGGCAGCAGCTCGACGTGCTGCAGGCAGAACCGGATGAACTCCTGCGCCGCCGGACCGATTCCCCGGGCAAGGTGCATCGCGCCGAAGTTTTCGAACAGGCGGAGGCCGGGCTTGTCCAGCACGACCAGCCTGCCCTCTTCCAGTTCGCGCTGGACCGCCCAGTCAGGCAGGAAGGCGATGCCGAACCCGACTTCCGTCATGGCCCGGATGAGGTAGGTGTCGTTCGACTGCAAAACCATGTTCGGGGAAATCCCCAGGCTGGAGAAGTACTGGTCGGACAGGCCGCGGATATTCATCCGGTGTTCGTAGGAGATGAAGCGGGCCGTCTCCAGATCGGCGACGCGCAGGCGCTTCCTGGCCGCCAACGGATGCTCGGGCGACGCGACCAGCAAGGCTTCGTGGTGACCGAGCACCACGCCGGTCAAGCGCGGGTGGGGCACGGGGAAGGGCATGATGCCGACATCGAGGTCGCCGCCGAGCAAATCCTCCATGGTGTTGATCGTCTGCTGCGTCGAACGGACGTCCAGTTCGACCAAGGGATAGGTCTGCGCGAAGGCCTGAAAGGTCCAGGCCCAAAGAAAGGCGGTGCCCGCGGAACTCGTTCCGACCCGTAGCACGCCGGAAATTCTCGCCGGGTCGGCCACCGAGCGATCCGCGAACACCCGTTTCCACCGGACAATTTCCATCGCCGCCGGCAGTAGCTCGATTCCGGTGCGCGTCGGGCGCACGGAGCGCCCATTGCGCACGAACAGCGGCTCGCCGATTTCTTCCTCCAGGCGGCGGATCAACTGGCTGACTGCCGACTGCGTCAGGTGCAGCGACTCGGCGGCGCGGGTGAAGCTTTCCTGCTCCGAAACCACGATAAAGGCTTCGACCTGGCGGAATTCCACGGCTTCCTCCTATTAAATTTTCTTATCGCAGCCAGTGTAATAAATCGTTTGATTAATGGATAGCGCGATGAAAGAATCCGCCGCATCAAAACGCAACGCACTCCATTCCGTACGACCAACACGACGGGCGGCACGCCCCCGATATCCATGAAAAACGATCCAACGACCCAAACAAGGAACGACGTCTGGCCCGCCACGAGCCCGGCACCCGGCATTGCGCACTGGCTGAAGGCGTCGCTCGCCCGCGGCGAGGCCGTCCTGGGCATCATGGTGAGCGAAATCAGGACGCCGATGCTGGGCGCGCTGCTCGACGCGGCCGGCATGCATTTCGCCATCATCGATCAGGAGCACGGCGCCTTCGGTCCGGAGTCGCTGGCCGCGCTCATCGCCGGCTTCCGGGGCGGCGTGTGCCGGCCGTTCGTCCGCATCGCCGAAACCCGGCGGGAGTACATCCTGACCGCGCTCGAACTGGGGGCGTCCGGCATAGTCGTGCCGCGCGTCGAAAGCCGCGCCCAGGCCGAGGAAATCGTCCGTTACGCGCGCTACGCTCCCGCCGGCGACCGCGGCCTCAGCCTGTGCCGCGCGCACACCGGCTTCCGGCGGGTCGAGCAGCGCGAGTACATCGCCAGGGCGAACGCCGAGATCCTGGTCATCGCCCAGATCGAAACCAAGCGCGCCCTGGAGAACCTCGACGAAATCCTCGGCACCCCCGGCATCGACATGGTTTTCATCGGCCCCTCCGACCTTTCCCTGTCCTGTGGGATAAGCAGTTCCCTGCGCGCGCCGGAGATGCGCGCGGCGATCGATCGCGTCATCGCCCGCGCGCGGCACTTCGGCGTCGGCGTCGGCATCCAGACCTACGACCCGGACGCCGCCGCCGAACTCGTCGCCGCGGGCGTCGGCCTGGTGTCCTGCAACACGGACGTCAACGCCTTGCTCAGCGGCCTGGCGTCGATCGCCGATCCCCTGCGCGGCAAGGCCGCGCGCAACGCGACGCCGGAGGGCGCGGCATGACTTGCGCCGCCGATTGCGTCCTGGGCATGGACCTGGGCACCGGCAGCCTCAAGTGCGTGGTGATGGACGTCGACGGGCGGGTGCTGGCGACGGCGGAACGCGCCTATCCGACCCAGAGCCGCTTGCCGGGCTGGGCGGAGCAGCATCCGCGGGACTGGCTCGCGGCAATGCGCCTGGCATTGGACGACATAGCGGCCGGCAGGCCGGGACTGTTCGGCCGCATCGCGGCGCTGGGAATCTGTTCAGCCGCCCACATACCGGTTCTGCTCGACGGCGCCGACCGCGTCATCCGCCCGGCGATCCTCTGGAGCGACCAGCGCAGCGGCGAGGAGGTCGCGGCCTTGCGCGCCGAATACGGTCCGCTGCTGGAGTTGACGACCTTGAACGAGGCAAGCTGCACGTGGACCCTGCCGCAACTGCTCTGGCTGGCGAAGCACGAACCCGAGGCCATGGCCCGCGTACGGCGTTTCCTGAGCTCGAAGGACTATCTGATTTTCAACCTCACCGGCGAGGCGTGCATGGATTTCGGCAGCGCGGCGGCGACGCTGATGCTGGATGCCGGAACGAGGCGCTGGGCGAAGCCATTGACGGAGCTCAGCGGACTCTCCGCCGCGGCCTTTCCCCGCCTGGCTTCACCGCTCGCCGTGGTCGGCACGGTGACGCCCGCCGCCGGCGCGGCCTACGGCCTGCCGGCCGGGATTCCGGTCATCGCCGGCACGCTCGACTCCGCAGCGGAACTGGTCGGCTGCGGCATTCTCGAAGCCGGCGGGCTCGGCATGGTCAGAGTGGGCAGCGCCGGCGGGATCATGGCGACGACGGACGGTCCGTCGTTCAATGCCAGAATCATCACCTATCCCCATATCGCCGAGGGCGTCTTCTACAAGCAGGCGGGAACGAATGCCTGCGCGACCTCGCTGAAATGGATTCGCCGGCTGTGTTCCGACGCCGCGGCCGGCGGCGCGGCCAGGCCGAGCTACGAGGCTCTCGACGAACTGGCGCTCACGGCCCGGCCCGGAGCCGACGGGCTGATCTTCCATCCCTATCTGCACGGGGAGCGCGCGCCCTACTGGAACCCGGACTTGCGCGGCAATTTCAGCGGCATCGACCACAACCACGCCTGGCCGCACTTCGTTCGCGCGGTGATGGAAGGCGTCGCCTATTCGCTGCGCGACTGCCTGGACATGTTCCGGCGCGAGGCGATCACGGTGACGCGCGCCGTCATGTCCGGCGGCGTCGTCAAAAGCCCGGTGTGGACGCAGATCGTCACCGACGTGCTGGGCATCGAGACGCACACCGTGCGCGACGGTGATTCGGCGCGCGGCGCCTGCCTGCTGGCGGCCACCGCCGCCGGCATGTTCGGCACGCTCGAAGCCGCGGCCGCGGCCTGCGTCGTTCCCGGAAAGATCAACGCGCCCGACCCGGCCAGACGCGATCTGTACGCGCGCGGGTTCGAACGCTACAGGCAGTTCGCCTGCTTTTTCGACGCCGCCGCACGCGAGCCGCGCGGCGGCGGTGCCGATACCCGCCTTGATCCGCGGCCGGAGATGAATCCGGCGCAGGCCGACGTCCGGCGGCCCGATCATCGGCGGGAAACGATCGATCGCTGACCGCGATCATGCAATGGGGAAGACAGCCCGGCCGCCGGGCGGCCCGCGCGGTCGACCCCTCAGATAACACGCCAACCAACGAAAAGGGAAGGAAGTCGCTATGAAAATGAATCAGGCAAAACGGCTGTTCGCGCCGGTCGTCATTCTCTCGGCCATGCTGTGCGCCGCCCAGGGCGGATACGCGGCGGAAATCAAGGAGCGGAATTTCCGCATGGCCATGGTGAACCCGATCGACCATCCGCAAGGCTTCGGCTGCTTGCGCTTCGCCGAGAACGTCGAAAAGAAGAGCGGCGGCAAGATCAAGATCAAGGTCTTCGCCAGCGGTTCGCTGGGCGGCGACCAGCAGGTCGCCGCGGCGATGCAGGGGGGCATCGTCGATTTCGCCAGCATGGCCCCGGCCCAGATCGTGGGCACCATCAAGGAATTCGTCGTGCTCGACTTCCCGTTCGTCTTCGCCAACGAGGCGCAGGCCGACGCCGTCCTGGACGGCCCCTTCGGCAAGAAGCTGATGAGCTACCTGCCGGCCAAGGGCTGGGTGGGCCTGGGCTTCCAGGAGCAGGGATTCCGCAGCATCACGAACAGCAAGCGCCCGATCGCCAGGATCGAGGACATCAAGGGACTCAAGATCCGTACGATCCTGAATCCGCTGTACATCGACATGATCAATGCGCTGGGCGCCAACGCGGTGCCGATGCCCTTCCCCGAACTGTATTCGGCGCTGGAAACGAAAACCATCGACGGGCAGGAGAATCCGGAAACGACGGCGGACTCCAGCAAGCTGTACGAGGTCCAGAAGTACTTCAGCGCGACACGTCATATCTACAACCCCCAACTGATGTTCGCCAGCAAGAAGACGTGGGACTCGCTGTCCGCCGACGAGCAGAAGATCATCCAGGAGGCGATGGACGAGGCGCGCGCGCCACAGCGGAAATTCGGCCGCGAAATGACGGCGAAGTCGAGGAAGGTGCTGATCGACCACGGCATGGCCTACAACGAGCTGCCTCCCCAGGAAATCGAGCGCATCCGCGAAAAGGTCAAACCGGTGATCGACAAGTACGCGGCTCAGCTCGACCCGCAGTTGATCCAGGAATTCCAGGCGGAACTCGACCGCGTCAAGCACCTGAAGTAGATCGATCCGGGGGCGCCGGAACCGTGCGCCGCCCCCGCCAAGCCATTTCTCCCAAAGCCATCGACGGGCGCGCGCCGCGGACCGGATGCCGGTCCGGCCCCGCGGCCGGCGATCGGCCGTGCCCAATACAGACAGAGCGGACGTATGAAAAGTATCGAAAAATTCTTGCAGCGGGCGATGAACGCGGTGATCGTGACATCGCTGGCGCTGATGGTGGGCATGGTCTTCTGCAACGTGGTGCTGCGTTTCGCGTTCAACTCCGGCTTCACCTTGACCGAGGAACTATCGCGCTTGATGTTCCTGTGGCTGATCTTCGTCGGTTCCGTGGTGGCCATGAAGGAAGGCTCGCACCTGGGCGTCGACTCCCTGGTCGCGAAGCTCCCGCGCGCCGGGAAAGTGTTCTGCGTCCTGGCCGGCAACGTCCTCATGCTATGGGTATGCTGGCTGTTCTTCGTCGGCAGCTGGCGCCAGACCGTGGTCGGGCTGGGGACCGACATGCCCGCCTCGGGCATCTCGATGGCCTACCACTACGCGACCGGGCTGGTGATGAGCGTCGGTGTGGCCGTCTGCGTCCTGGTCAACACCTGGCGCGTGCTGACCGGCCGGGCCCGGGACGAGGAACTCGTCCAGGTCCGGGACTCCGAAGACGCCGAGCGCGAGAGGTCCCCGGTGGACGACGCAGCGCCTCCCGTCGCTGAAAACCACAGATAACCCGTCATTCGGAGAAAACAAATGGTAGTGACCGTATTCCTGGGCTCCCTGCTGGGCGCCATGGCCCTCGGCATGCCCATCGCCTTTGCGCTGATGGTCTGCGGCATCGCGCTGATGACCTACATGAACACCTTCGACGCCCAGTTGATCGCGATGAACACGATCGACGGCGCCGACAATTTCGTCCTGATGGCCATACCGTTCTTCATGCTGGCCGGCGAATTGATGACCGCCGGCGGCCTTTCGCGACGGATCGTCAGACTGGCGACCGTCCTCGTCGGCCACGTGCGCGGCGGCCTGGGCTACGTGGCCATCGTCGGCGCGATCGTGATGGCCAGCCTGTCGGGCTCGGCGGCGGCCGACACCGCGGCGGTCGGCGTGCTGCTGATTCCGATGATGCGGGAGGCCGGCTACAACGTTCCGCGCTCGGCCGGCCTCATCGCCGCCAGCGGCATCATCGCCCCCATGCTGCCCCCCAGCATTCCCTTCGTCATGTTCGGCGTCATCGCGCAACTGTCGATCACGAAGCTGTTCATGGCCGGCATCTTCCCCGGGATGCTGATGGCGCTCAGCATCGGCCTCGCCTGGCTTTGGGTGATCCGCCACGACAAGCTGCAGCCCAGCCCGCGCGCGACGCTGGCCGAGCTGAAGCACGCCGTGACGGACGGCATCTGGGCCCTGCTGCTGCCGATCATCATTCTCGGCGGGCTGAAGTCCGGCGTCTTCACGCCCACCGAGGCCGGGGTCGTCGCCACCGTTTATGCGCTCGTCGTCGGGATGTTCGTCTACAGGGAACTGAAGCTGTCGGCGCTCTACGGACTGTTCCTCAACGCCGGGAAGATCACCGCCGTCGTCATGCTGCTGGTCGGCGCCGCCATGGTTTCGTCCTGGCTGATCACGGTGGCGGATCTGCCGAGCCAGCTGGCGGCGATGCTCGAACCCTTCATGGACAATCAGAAGCTGCTGCTGCTCATCATCATGCTGCTCGTCGTGGCCATCGGCACGGCCATGGACCTGACGCCGACGGTCCTCATCATGACTCCGGTGCTCATGCCGGTCATCAAGATGGCGGGCATCGACCCGATCTATTTCGGCGTCCTGTTCATCATGAACAATGCCATCGGGCTCATCACGCCTCCCGTCGGAACGACCCTGAACGTCATCTGCGGAGTGGGCAAGGTGAAGATGGACGACGTGATCATCGGCGTGCTGCCGTTCATGGTCGCCGAACTGACCGTCCTCGGCCTCCTCGTCGCCTTCCCGTCACTGGTGCTGGTGCCGATGCGCTGGTTCATGTAGCGCGTGCTGGAAAAGCAAGGCAGAAAAACCAACCACGGCGACACGGCGGGCACGGTGAAAAGGCAATTCCTCGCTTTTTCGCCGTGCCCGCCGTGTCGCCGTGGTCAGACTGGTTTTTCTCCCTGGTCGGCGACCAACGCCGTCGGCCGCTCGGCCGCGTCGAGTTCGCCGGCGATGCGCGCGCTCAGCGACGCCGCCAGCGCCGGCCAGGGCTCGTCGCCGCGCACGTCGGCCAGCGTGTCGATGGCCCGGCGCGGTTCGCCGGCGAGGTACTGGCGCACGCCTTCGCCGAAGGCCTCGGCAGACTTCTCGCGTTCGCGCCGGGCGCGGGATTCGCGGACCCGGCGGGGCAGCGACAGGGCCAGCGCGGCGGCGCGCAGGAGGATGTGCAACGCCGCGAAGCCGAGCACGGCCACCAGCACGGCGAGGTTGAGGGAAATTTCGGCGCGATACGGCGGCAGGACGAGCAGCACGTAGCCTTCGTTCACGTGCATGACCAGGGAAATGCCGACGGCCAGCGCGAACAGCGCGAGCACCCAGAGCAGGCCTTTCATCGCTGCTCCTTCTCGGCGCGGAAGCGCTTGATCGCCGACAGGCTTTCGTTCAGGTTGGGCAGCTCGATGGTGATTTCCGTGGCGGCGAGCTGCTTGAGCGTCTGCAGGCTGGTCTGAACCGCCCGCTCGCGCACGTCGAAATAACGCTCGATCCAGGCGCTGGACTCATGCAGCTCGTTGCGGTACGTCCACTGGTCGCGCGAGAACAGCGCCAGCCGCGCATTGAGCAGGCGCAGCTTGAGGTTTTCGCGCAGGAAGAATTCCTGCGCCGGCGGCAGCAGCACCGTCTCGACGCGGTCGATGCGCTGGATGCGGACGAGGCCGCGCATTTCGCGCCACACGCCGGCGGCCAGCGCGCGCCAGTAGGCCGGGGAGAACAGCGCCGGCGGCGGCGGTTCGGCGGGCGCCTCGGGCTGGCTTTCCTCGCGCGGGCGGCCGGTGACCGCGAGCGGCAGCGTGTCGATGGCGTCGATCACGTTTTCCAGGCGCAGGTACATGCCCGGCAGGTCCGGCTGCGGCAGCGCCTGCAGCCGGTCCAGGTCGCGCGCCAGGACCTTGCGCAGGTTGATGAACTGCGGCCGGTTGCTGCCGGCCAGGCGCCCGTCGGCGGCCTGCAGCGCGAGTACCGCGCTCTGCACGTTGCCCGCCAGCTGCAGTTGCTGCGAGGCCAGCGTCACGCTCTGCTCGATCTCGGCCAGTATCGATTCGTCATGGCTGCGCGCGAGGTTCTGGTACAGGTTCTCCAGGACTTCCTGCTGGCTCTTCGATTCGGCCAGCCGCCCTTCCAGTTCGCCCAGCTTGCCCTGCAACGCGGCCAGCTGTTCCTGCGCCTGCTTGGACAGCGTCCGGCTTTCGCCGGCCACGGCGTCGCTCTCGGCCAGGCGCCTGGCCATCTCCTGCTGCGTCTCGGCCAGTCTGAGGCGCGTCTCCATCCACTGCCAGCCGGCCAGGCCGAGCGCCAGCACGGCGACGACCAGCCACGGGCTGAACCAGCTCCGGGCCGGGGCGGCCGGAGCCACCGCCGGCGGCGCTTCCGCCGCGGGAGGAACGGCCGCGCCGGAAGGCGGCGGCAGGGGCTGCGAGGTCATTTCGTCATTCATGATCGGACCAACGGAAAGTGCACATGCCGGCGACCAGCCCGCCGTCCGCCGGCCCGGTCAGCACCACGCGGCGCAGGCCGAGCCGCGCCGCCTCCTCGGCGATGCGCTGGTGCGGCACGAAGACCGGCAGGGCGAGCAGTTTTTCGCGGCTGCCCGTATCGAGCAGCTGCATGAAATTGCGCAGACCCTCGCTGGAGGACAGGGTGACGGCGTCCAGCGCGCCGCCGCGCAGGAGCGAGGCGACGAATGCCCCGTCGCGCGGCGCCATGCGCCGATAGCAGGCCACGCACTCGACGGCCGCGCCGCGCGCGCGCAGGGTGTCGGCCAGGAGTTCGCGGCCGCCGTCGCCGCGCAGGATCAGCACCGCGCGCCCGGCGACCCGCTCCGCCTGCAGGGGGTCGAGCGCCAGCAGGGCTTCCGAATCGTACCGGCCTTGCGGGACGATCACTTCACGGATGCCGGCCTCCGCCAGCAGCGCGGCGGTGCCCGGACCGACGGCGCCGGCCGCCAGGCCCGCCGGCCACGCGCGCCGGGCGAGCAGCCGGCCGAGCCCGAAGGACACCGCGTTCGGGCTGATGAAGATGGCCAAACTGAACGCCTCCAGCCGCGCGGCGAGGTCGTCCACGGCCTGCCAGCTGGCCGGCGGGGCGATGTCGATCAGCGGGAAGCAGGCCGCCTCGCCGCCGCGCGCCGCGATCAGCGACGCCAGGCCGGCGGCCTGGCCGGCCGGCCGGGTGACCAGGATGCGCTTGCCCTGCAGCGGCCCGTTCATGGTTCGTCGAATCCGGCCAGCAGCGCGTCGGCGCCGCGGTCGCGCAGCTGCCCGGCCAGCTGCCGGCCGAGCGCCTCGTCGTCCTCCGGCGCGCCGCGCGCCTCGCCCGCGACCACCCGCCGCCCGTCCGCCGAGGCGACGAAGCCGCGCAGCCACAAGCCATCGCTGTCGGGCACCGCGTAGCCGCCCAGCGGAATCCGGCAGCTGCCGCCCAGGGCCCGCGAGAAGGCGCGCTCCGCGCGGACGCAATGCGCCGTCGCCGCGTCGTGCAGCGGCGCGAGCCAGGCGGCGACGTCGGTGCGCGCCGCCAGGATTTCGATGCCGAGCGCACCCTGCCCCGGCGCCGGCAGCGACCGTTCGGGCGGCAGCACGGCGCGGATGCGCCCTTCCAGCCCGAGCCGGATCAGGCCGGCGGCGGCCAGGATGATCGCGTCGTACATGCCTTCGTCGAGCTTGCGCAGGCGGGTGTCGAGGTTGCCGCGCAGCGGCTCGATCCGCAGCTGCGGGAAGGCGGCGCGCAGGATCGCTTCGCGGCGCAGGCTGGAGGTCCCGACGACCGCGCCGGGCGGCAGGGCGTCGAGCCCGGCGAAGTGGCCCGAGACGAAGGCGTCGCACGGATTCTCGCGCGCCGTGATCGCCGCCAGGGCGAAGCCGCGCGGCATGTCCATCGGCACGTCCTTGAGCGAATGCACGGCGAGGTCGGCCCGCTTTTCCTGCAAGGCCGTTTCCAGTTCCTTGATGAACAGCCCCTTGCCGCCGATCTGGGACAGCGGCCGGTCCAGGATGCGGTCGCCCTTGGTGGTCATGCCGAGCAGTTCGACCGACGCGCCGGGATAAAGCGCCCGCAGCCGCGCCTGGACGTGCTGCGCCTGCCACAGGGCCAGCCGGGATTCGCGGGTGGCGATGACGATGCGGGACGGGACGGGATGCGTGGCGGACACGATGGTTTCCTGAAGGCGGGTTCGGCAAGCGGAAGACTTGCCGATTCTAGCATGCACGCTCTTGCGGACGGCGCCCCGGCCCCGCGCTACGAGCTCAGCTGCCTGGCATACGACTTGACCAGCGGCCATTGCCGGCGGCTGACCGGCAGCTTGTCCGGCACGCCGCGCAGCAGCGCCTGCCACTGGGTCTCGGCGTCCTCCGCGGCGCATTTCTCGAAACCGGCGATGGCGTCGCGGGCCACCAGCACGCTGCGGTGCAGGCGGATGAAACGCTCGGAGAACTCCTGTTCGAGGTGCGTCAGCGACTCGTCGAGCAGGTACTCCCGCGCCGCCGTGCGCGCCGTCACGTATTTCAGGTCGGCCTTCAGGTAGAGGATGTCCATCGCCGGAATCAGCAGCAGGCGCCCGCGCTCGTGGCAGGAAAGGTGGGTGCGCGCGCCTTTCTGCAGTTCCGCCAGCACCTGCGGCGCCACGGGGCGGCCCTGCCGGGTCTTCTGCAGGGCGGCCGCCAGGCGCGGCGCGCGCACGGGCTTGACCAGGTAATCGATGGCGTTGAGCTCGAAGGCCTGTACCGCGTAGCTGTCGTACGCGGTGACGAAGATCACGGACGGCGGCCGGTCGAGCCTGGCGACGTGGCGTGCCAGCTCGATGCCGTCCATTTTCGGCATGCGGATGTCCACCAGCATCACGTCCGGCACGCGCTCCTTCATCGCCTCGACCGCGAGCTGGCCGTTGGCCACCTCGGCGACCAGGGCGTTGGGCACCTCGGCGGCGATGTCGGCCAGCAGGTCGCGCAGGCGCGCGCGCGCCGGGGCCTCGTCGTTGACGATCATCACGGACAATGTTGGAACGGCACTCATGGCGGCGACCCCCGGCAGGGCAGGACAATGAACACGCGGTAGGCACGCGATCCGTCGGGCAGCGTTTCCTCCCGGGTTTCCAGGCGCGCTTCCAGATCGTAGTACAGCGCCAGGCGTTCGCGGATGTTGGACAAGGCCATGCGGTTCCCCTTGGCAGTTTCCGCGCCGCCGGCGCAGGGGTTGACCAGCCACACGTGCAGCTCGCCGCCCTTGCGCGCGAAGCCGATACGGATCGTGCCCGGCTCGCCGGACGGCTCGATGCCGTGGTACACCGCGTTTTCCAGCAAGGGCTGCAGCATCAGCGGCGGCACCACCACGTCGGCCGGCACCGCCTCGACCTCCCACTCCACGTTGAGCCGGTCGCCCAGGCGCAGCTTTTCCAGGTCGAGGTACTGCCGGCACAGCGCGATCTCGTCGGCCAGCGGCAGCAGGTCGCGGTGGTCGCGCATCAGCGCGCGGAAAAGATCGGCCAGTTCCTCCAGCGCCGCCTCGGCGCGGCCGGGTTCCGAACGGATCAGGGAGAGCACGGCGTTCAGGCTGTTGAACAGGAAATGCGGCCGGATGCGCGCCGTCAGCGCCTGCACGCGGGCCTCGGCCAGCGCCGGCGAGAACATCCTGGCGCGCATCTCGAAATAGGACAGCATGCCGCCCGCAGCCAGCGCGGCCAGCATGGCGGCGCGCGCACAGCTCTGCCAGCCGCCGTCCTCCAGCCCCATGAAGCGCCAGAAGTCGAACTGCAGCAGCGCGGAAAGGACGGCCAGCAGGACCACGGCGCTTTGCCCCCAGCGCGCCGGCAGCAGCCGTACGGCCCGCGCGAACAGGCCGAGCAGCGCGAGGTTGATCAGCAGCAGCGGCTGCACCCAGGCGGCCATTTCGATGTAGCGGTCCATCCATTCGCCGATGCCGCGGCTTTGCACCAGCGCCGCGGCCAGCGCCGTCAGATTGACGCCCAGCAGGATGCGCAGCATGACGCCGAAATTGCGAAAATCCGGTAGCGGATGGCCGGTTGCGTAATGCTTTATACTTGCCACCAAGATCAGTCAGCCCTGACTAACTAATAAGTCATTGATTCTAGCTCAAGTACTTGCCTCCATCATGAATTCCGACAATTCCCCCTCGCCTTCGCAATACACCTGGGCCGGCCGCTTCTCCGAGCCGATGTCCGATCTGGTCAAGCGCTACACGGCCTCGGTCGATTTCGACCGGCGCATGTGGCGGCAGGACATCCGCGGTTCGCTGGCGCACGCCAGGATGCTGGCTCGCCAAAGCATCATCTCGGAGCAGGACCTGGGCGACATCCAGCGCGGCATGGCGCAGATCGTCGGCGAAATCGAATCGGGCGCCTTCGAATGGTCGCTGGACCTCGAAGACGTGCACCTCAACATCGAGAAGCGCCTGACCACCCTGGTCGGCGACGCGGGCAAGCGCCTGCACACCGGGCGTTCACGCAACGATCAGGTGGCGACCGACATCCGCCTGTACCTGCGCGACGCGATCGACGACATCCAGCTCCTGCTCGGGCAGTTCCAGACCGCCCTGCTCGACCTCGCCGAGCGCGAGGCGGAGACGCCGACGCCCGGCTTCACGCACCTGCAGGTGGCGCAGCCGATCACCTTCGGCCACCACGTGCTGGCCTGGTACGAAATGACCCGGCGCGACGCCGAGCGCTTCGCCGACGTCAGGAAACGCACCAACCGCCTGCCGCTCGGCGCCGCCGCGCTGGCCGGCACGACCTATCCGATCGACCGCGAGTTCGTGGCCGCCGAGCTCGGCTTCGACGGCGTCTGCGAGAACTCGCTCGACGCCGTTTCCGACCGCGACTTCGCCATCGAATTCTGCGCCGCCGCCGCGCTGCTGATGATGCACGTCTCGCGCATGTCCGAGGAATTGGTGCTGTGGATGAATCCGCGCTTCGGCTTCGTCAAGATCGCCGACCGCTTCTGCACCGGCAGCTCGATCATGCCGCAGAAGAAGAACCCGGACGTGCCCGAGCTGGCGCGCGGCAAGACCGGCCGCGTCTACGGCCACCTGACCGCGCTGCTGACCCTGATGAAAGGCCAGCCGCTGGCCTACAACAAGGACAACCAGGAGGACAAGGAGCCGCTGTTCGACGCCGTGGATACGGTCACCGACACGCTGCGCATCTTCGCCGCCATGATCCCCGGCGTCGCCACGCGCCCGGAGGCCATGGCCGACGCGCTTCGCCAGGGCTTCGCCACGGCCACCGACCTGGCCGACTACCTGGTGCGCAAGGGCCTGCCCTTCCGCGACGCGCACGAAACCGTCGGCCTGGCCGTGCGGCGCGCCGAGGAGCTCGGCGTCGACCTGCCGCAGCTGCCGCTCGCCGAACTGCGCGCCTTTTCGCCGATGATCGACGAGGACGTCTTCTCGGTGCTCACCGTCGCCGGGTCGCTGGCCGCGCGTAATCACGTGGGCGGCACCGCGCCGGAACAGGTCCGCGCCGCCGTGGCCCGCGCGCGACAGCGCGCGTAGCGTCCCTGACGGCGTCCGGATCATGAAGAAAATCGGGAAATACGATCTGGTCCGCATCCTCGGCAGCGGCGCGACGTCGACGGTGTATCTGGGCCACGACCCGTTCGCGCAGCGCGACGTGGCGATCAAGATCGCCTTTCCCGAAATCCTCAAGCACCCGGAACGGGGCAAGCTGTACACGCACCTGTTCATGAACGAGGCCTCGCTGGTCGGCAAGCTGGCCCACCCGCACATCGTGCAGATCTACGACGCCGTCGTCGCCAAGGAGCTGTGCTACATCGTCATGGAGTACGTGCAGGGCGGCACGCTCGAGGAATGCTGCGACGCCAAGCAGCTGCTGCCGGTCGAGCGCGTCGTGGAGATTATCTTCAAATGCACGCGCGCGCTCGATTTCGCGCACCGCATCGGCGTCACCCACCGCGACATCAAGCCGGCCAACATCCTCTACATCGGCGACGCGCCGGGCGGCGAGATCAAGATTTCCGACTTCGGCGCCGCCATCGTCGACCATCCGGAGCGCACGCTGGTCTCGGGCATCGGCTCGCCGGCCTACATGTCGCCCGAGCAGGTCCGCGAACTGCCGCTCGACCACCGCACCGACATCTATTCGCTCGGCGTGGTGATGTACCAGCTGCTCACCGGCCAGCTGCCCTTCCAGGCCAGCAGCAACTACAACATCGTCTACCAGATCATCAACACCGAGCCGACCCCGCCGTCGCGGCTGCGCAAGGGGATTCCGGAAACGCTCGACGCGATCATCGCGCAAGCCATGCACAAGGACGCGGAGCAACGCTACGCCACCTGGGAAGAATTCGCCCAGGACCTGGCGCAGGCCTTCCGCGAAAAGCAGGCCCGGACGGTCAAGCGCAGCCTGTCCGAATCGGAAAAATTCGATACCCTGCGCAACCTGTCGTTCTTCGCCGACTTCTCCGACGTCGAGCTCTGGGAAGTGCTGCACTTCGCGGCGTGGAGCACGATCCAGCCCGAACAGACGGTCATGCGCGACGGCGACGCGGGCGACTTCTTCTGCTTCCTGATCGACGGCGAGCTCAAGGTCACCAAGAACGGACGCATGCTCAACCTGCTGACCGTCGGCGACTGTTTCGGCGAGATGGCGGTGATCAGCAAGAGCATGCAGACGCGCGGCGCCGACATCGCCGCGCTGACCGAGGCCAAGATCATCACCGTCAAGGGCGACGCCCTGCGCCACGCCAGCGAGACGTGCCGCATGCATTTCTACCAGGCCTTCCTGGAAGTCCTGGCCAACCGGCTGTCGCTGGCCAACGCGCGGCTGGCGGCGCTCTGAGCGGCCCCCGCGGCCGGCGCGGGATCAGCGCCCGCAGGCCGGCACGGCGCCGTCCCAGCCGCCGAAATTCGGACGCTGCTGGGTGGTGCGCACGATGCCCGTCGTACCGTCGAACAGCACGTCGAAGTAGGCCTGCAGATAAAAGCTGTCGCAGAACAGCCACGACCACACCAGTTCGTCGCGCGCCTTGAAATAAGTCACGTTCTGCGGCGGCACCGGCCCGAGCAGCCGCAGGACCGTGGCCATGTCGGTCTTGCCGGCCTGGATGCGCGCGAAATGCTCGATGTCGAGCGCCTTCTCGATCCGCTCCAGGCGGCCATCCGGCGCGATGAACGCCATGAACGTCTGCGTCCCCGCCGGACCGCGCGGATACGCCAGCTGCTCGCGCCCGTCGGGGTCTTGCCAGCGCATGGCCGGCGTCCCCATCGAGGCGATGACGTCCGCGCGCCTCGATTCGCCGGGCTTGAGATCGGTGCCGCCGAAACCGGCGCACGCCGAGAGCGCCAGGGCCGACCCGGCCAGGATCAGGCGGCGCAAGAGGGAAAGACCGGAACGCGCCATGGTGGAACCTCCGACACTGAACAAAATGATTCTACTCCGCGGGAGCGCGGCAGGATGCGCAACAATTTTTCGCCATCGATTAAACATGAATAATCGTTACATATAAGGAGTTTAACTTTTAATAATCGATGAACCTGCCTACACTCATCCAGGAACAATTGCGGAATAGGCTACTCTTTCGTACGCGGGGAGCCGTACAAAACGCACAGAAGAACGCCGTCCGCCGGCTCCCGCGCCGCCATCGATCACGGAGACCTCCATGGACCAATCCAAACGCTATGCCGCCCTCGATCTGCAGGAAGACGACCTGATCCGGGACGGCAGGCACATCCTGGTCGCCTACAGGATGAAACCAAAGGCCGGAGCGAACTACCTGTGCACCGCGGCGCACTTCGCCGCCGAATCGTCCACCGGCACCAACGTCGAGGTGTCGACGACCGATGATTTCACCCGCGGACTCGATGCGCTGGTCTACCACATCGACGAGGCGCGCGAGGACCTGCGCATCGCCTATCCGATCGACCTGTTCGACCGCAACATCACCGACGGCCGCTTCATGCTGGTCTCCTTCCTGACGCTGGCCATCGGCAACAACCAGGGCATGGCCGACGTCGAGCACGCCAAGATGATCGACTTCTACGTGCCGCCGCGCGTCATCCAGATGTTCGACGGCCCGGCCCGGGGCATCGCCGACCTGTGGCGCATCCTCGGGCGGCCGGTCGACGCGGGCGGCTACATCGCCGGCACGATCATCAAGCCCAAGCTCGGGCTGCGCCCCGAGCCGTTCGCCGAAGCGGCCTATCAGTTCTGGCTCGGCGGCGACTTCATCAAGAACGACGAGCCGCAGGGCAACCAGGTCTTCGCGCCGATCCGCAAGACCCTGCCGCTGGTGTACGACGCGCTGAAGCGCGCGCAGGACGAGACCGGCGAGGCCAAGCTCTTCTCCATGAACATCACCGCCGACGACCACTACGAAATGTGCGCGCGCGCCGATTTCGCGCTGGAGACCTTCGGCCCGGACGCGGACAAGCTGGCCTTTCTGGTCGACGGCTACGTCGGCGGGCCGGGCATGGTCACCACGGCCCGGCGCCAGTATCCGGGCCAGTTCCTGCACTACCACCGGGCCGGGCACGGCGCGGTCACCTCGCCGAGTTCGAAGCGCGGCTACACCGCCTTCGTGCTGGCCAAGATGAGCCGCCTGCAGGGCGCCTCCGGCATCCACGTGGGGACCATGGGGCACGGCAAGATGGAAGGCGAAGGCGAGGACAAGCGGATCGCCTACATGATCGAGCGCGACGCATGCGAGGGGCCGGTGTACTACCAGCGCTGGCACGGCATGAAGCCGACCGCGCCGATCATCTCCGGCGGCATGAACGCCTTGCGCCTGCCGGGATTCTTCACCAACCTCGGCCACGGCAACATCATCAACACCGCCGGCGGCGGCGCCTACGGCCACGTCGACTCGCCGGCCGCGGGCGCCCGTTCGCTGCGCCAGGCGTACGAATGCTGGAAGGCCGGCGCCGACCCGCTCGAATGGGCGCTCGAACACCGCGAATTCGCCCGCGCCTTCGTCTCCTTCCCGGCCGACGCCGACGCGCTCTATCCCGGCTGGCGTAGAAGGCTAGGCGTCACCGCCTAGCGCGGCCTGCGCCGGGGCGACGAATAAATCCGTGGCCCTTTACCGATTGCCGGCGGAGGACGCTTTTTCCGCCTTCATGGGCTCCGGATGCGCCAGTTTTTCGAGGTAATCGGGCGCGAATTCGAGGACGAAATCCCAGAACGCGGCCAGCGCCGGCGTCAGGCGCTTGCCCTTGTGCCGCACCATGAACCAGCGGCGCATCACCGAGGCGCCCTCGACCTGCAGCACGGCCAGGTGGCCGATGCTCAGTTCCAGCCCGAGCGTGTGCTGCGACAGGAAGCTGATCCCCAGCCCGGCCACCACGGCCTGCTTGATGGCCTCATTGCTGCCCATCTCCATGACGATGTTCGGCTCGATGGCGCGCAGCCGGAAGAACTCCTCCATCGCCGAGCGCGTGCCGGAGCCGGCCTCGCGCACGATCATCGGCTCGTCGATGATGTCGCTGATGGTCAGCCCGCTGCGCCCGGCGAGCGGGTGATCCGCGCAGCAAACGATGACGAACGGGTGCGGCGCAAAGTTCACCGCCTCGGCGTCCATGTCCGCCGGCGGACGCCCCATGATCGCCATGTCCACCTCGTTGGCCTCCAGCAGCCGGGTCACCTCCTCGCGGTTGTCGACCAGCAGGCGGACCCGCACATCGGGATGCGTCTTGCGGAACTCGGCCAGCAGGCCGGGCGCGAAGTACTCGGCCGTGCTGGTGACGGCGATCGACACGCGCCCGCCCTTTAGCCCCTTGAGCGCCATCAGCGATTCGTCGGCGTCCTTGAGCAGGCGCAGGATCTGCCGGGCGTGGTCGAGCAGCACCTCGCCCGCGTCGGTCAGGTAGACGCGCTTGCCGATGCGGTCGAAAAGCACCGAATTGGAGACTTCTTCCAGTTGTTTGATCTGCAGGGAAATGGCAGCATGTGTAAGATGCAGTTCCTCCGCGGCGCGGGCGAACGAGAGATGCGTCGCCGCCGCCGAAAAGATCTGCAATTGGCGGATGGTAATATTCTTCATTAACAAACGATCGCTAAATTAAAGTCGGGAAATATTTAACTAACGTTTTTCTATCACACGAATTCAATCGCTTCAACTTGATTTTGTGATCCGGGGATTTTCAGGAGCATCGGCATGCGATTCGGGCGCACCAACGTAAATAAATATCTGGTCGGGGAACAGCGCCGCAATCCGGAGATCACCGGCGAATTTTCCATGCTGATCAGCGACGTGGTGCGTTCCTGCAAGGCGATCTCGCAGAGCGTCTCGCTGGGCAAGCTGATCCTGCGGGAAGGCGACGTCACCACGCTGGGCCGGCACAACGGCCCGCAGACCGACCTGAAGAACATGGCCAACCAGATTTTCCTGCACCACTGCGAATGGGGCGGGCATCTGGCCGCGATCTCCTCGGCGGAGATGGACACGCTCTACACGCCGCCCTCGGGAGAACGGCGGGGCAACTACCTGCTGCTGTTCGACGCGCTCGACGGCTCCTCGAACATCGACATCAACCTCACCGTCGGCAGCATATTCTCCGTGCTGCACTGCCCCGACTGCGGCGACGAGGCGTCGATCGAGGATTTCCTGCAGCCGGGCACCGCGCAGATCGCCGCCGGCTACACGCTGTACGGTTCGTCGACGATCATGGTCCTGACCATCGGCAACGGCACGCACGGCTTCACCCTCGACCGCGAGATCGGCGAGTTCCTGCTCACCCATCCGCATCTGGACATCCCGCCCGAAACGCAGAATTTCGCCATCAACACCTCGAAGGAGCGCTTCTGGGAACCGCCGGTCCGCCGCTACGTCGAGGAGTGCCTGGCCGGACAGACGGGAGTCCGCGGCAAGGATTTCAACATGCGCTGGGCCGCCGCGATGGTCGCCGACGTGCACCGCATCCTGATGCGCGGCGGCGTCTTCCTCTATCCCCGCGACGGCCGCGATCCGGAGTTTCCCGGACGGACCGACCTGCTGCACAAGGCCAACCCGATGGCCATGCTCATCGAACAGGCCGGCGGCATGGCCTCCACGGGATACGGGCGCATCACCGACATCGTCCCGACCGGCCTCCATCAGCGCACCCCGGTGATCCTCGGCTCGCGCGCCGAGATCGAGCGCATCGAACGCTACCACGCGGAATACCTCAACGGCGAGGACAAGCCGTTCAGCTCGCCGCTGTTCGGCACGCGCTCCCTGTTCCGGATCGAATGAGGCGGCCGCGCCGACGGGAAAAGCATTGAATGGAGCCAGCTGAATGTCGATCAAACATCCCATCATCGCCATAACGGGATCTTCGGGGGCGGGCACCACGTCGGTCACGCACGCCTTCCAGCACATCTTCCGGCGCGAAAAGCTGAATGCCGAAATCATCGGCGGCGACAGCTTCCACCGCTACGACCGCGCCGCCATGACCGCCAAGATGGCCGAGGAGGAAGCCAGGGGAAACAAGCACTTCAGCCATTTCGGCCCGGAGGCCAACCTGCTCGGCGAACTGGAGAGCCTGTTCCGCGAATACGGCGAGAGCGGCCGCGGGATGCGCCGCCATTACGTGCACGACGAGGCGGAAGCGGTCCACTTCGGCACGCCGCCCGGCACGTTCACCGACTGGGAGCCGCTGCCCGAACACACCGACCTGCTGTTCTACGAAGGACTGCAC
This sequence comes from Propionivibrio sp., assembly GCF_047602565.1. Lineage (GTDB taxonomy): Bacteria > Pseudomonadota > Gammaproteobacteria > Burkholderiales > Rhodocyclaceae > Propionivibrio. The sequence continues at coordinate 3,556,517 of NZ_JASGGX010000001.1, read as the reverse complement.
GGGGCGCTGCAGAACGGCGCGGTAGACATCGCCCAGCACGTCGACCTGCGCGTCGGGGTGGTGCCGATCATCAACCTCGAATGGATTCAGAAGATCCACCGCGACAAGGCCCTGCGCGGCTACTCCACCGAGGCGGTGATGGAAACCATCCTGCGCCGCATGCCGGACTACATCCACTACATCTGCCCGCAGTTCTCCCGCACGCACGTCAATTTCCAGCGCGTGCCGACCGTGGACACCTCCAACCCGCTGGTCGCCAACGACATACCGACGCTCGACGAAAGCTTCCTGGTGATCCGCTTCGACAACCCGCGCGGCATCGACTTCCCCTACCTGCTGAGCATGCTGCACGACTCGTTCATGTCCCGGCCGAACATCATCGTCTGCCCCGGCGGCAAGATGGGCCTGGCCATGCAGATCATCTTCACCCCGATGATCATGCAGCTGATGGACCGGAAACGCCGGGCGCGCTGATTCAAGACGGAGCGCGCGCCCTGCGCTCGTGCCACCAGCCGACCGCCACCGGAATCAGCGAGACCAGGATGATGCCGACGATCACCAGGCTCAGGTTCCTCTGCACCCACGGCAGGTTGGCGAAGAAATAGCCGGCCAGCGTCAGCGAAACCACCCAGGCGAGGGCCCCCAGCAGATTGAAGAACAGGAAGCGCCCGTAGTTCATCGCCCCGACGCCGGCGACGAACGGCGCGAAGGTGCGCAGCAGGGGCAGGAAACGGGAGATCACCAGCGTCTTGCCGCCGTGCCGCTCGTAGAAGAGCTGCGTCTTGAGCAGCGCGCCCTTGTTGAAGAAGCGCGAATTCTGCCACTGGAAGACCTTCGGCCCGATGTACCGCCCGATCTGGTAATTGAGCATGTTGCCGAGCGCCGCCGCGGCCACCAGCGTGGCCATCAGCAGGTAGAGGTCCATGCCGCCCACGGCCGCCAGCCCGCCGGCCACGAACAGCAGCGAATCCCCCGGCAGGAACGGCGTGACGACGAATCCCGTCTCGCTGAAAACGATGACGAACAGGATCGCATAGATCCATGTTCCATACTCTTGGACGAGGAGCGCGAGATGCTTGTCCAGATGCAGCACGAAATCCACGAAGACAGCGAGCATTTCCATGAAGCGGGATTCCCGATGAACGAATCCTGCATTGTAACGGACATCGCGGCGCCGGCCGGGCCGGCGCGGGCGAGGCAGTTCGCGGCGGGCGGGCTATACTTGAAGCCCGACGCCCGGACGGGCGGCCTGCCCGTTCCGGATTTCGACAACCCATAAGACAAGGAAGAGGTCGACAATGAAGAAGAACATGTTCCCCGCCAAGACGCCCCTCGTGCTGCTGCTTGCGGGCCTGCTGCAAACCTCCGCCGCGCTGGCGCAGAACACGGTCAACGCGATATGCAGCACCGACCAGCCGTGGTGCGATCTCGCCGCCGCCGAGTTCCAGAAGGCCACCGGCATCAAGGTCATGCAGACCAAGAAGCCGACGGGCGAGGCGCTGGCGCAGCTGCGCGCCGAGGCCAGCAACCCGAAGACGGACATCTGGTGGGGCGGCACGGGCGATCCCTTCCTGCAGGCGGCCGACCTGGGCCTGCTCGAACCGTACAAGCCGGACTACCTCAACGACCTGCATCAATGGAGCGTGCGCCAGTACGGCATTTCCCAGTTCATGGTCGGCGGCTTCTACACCTCGGCGATCGGCTTCGGCATGAACACCGACCTGCTCAGGAAGAAGAAGCTCCCCGAGCCCAAGTGCTGGGCGGACGCGATCAAGCCCGAATACAAGGGCGAGATCGAGATCTCGCACCCGGCCTCCAGCGGCACGGCCTACACGGTGCTCGCCGGGCTGGTGCAGATGATGGGCGAGGAAGCGGCCTTCGACTACATGAAGAAGCTGCACAAGAACGTCAGCAACTACACGCGCAGCGGCCAGGCGCAGGCGCCCAACGTGGCCAAGGGCGAGGTGTCGGTGGGCATCACCTTCATGTTCCTCTTCGAACCCTGGAAGCTCAACAAATACCCGGTCAAGACGATCGCCCCGTGCGAGGGGACGTCCTACGAGGTCGGCGGCATCGCGCTGGTCAAGGGGCTGCGCAACAGGGAGGCGGCGAAGAAATACTACGACTGGCTGATGAGCCCCGCCGGACAGTCCACCGGCGCCACGGTCGGCAGCCTGCAGGTGCCGGCCAACAAGACCTTCAAGCCGGACCCACGCATCCCGTCGATGGACGACGTGCGCCTGATCAAGTACGACTTCGAGAAATACGGCAAGGCCGCCGAGCGCCGGCGCTTGCTGGAGCGCTGGACCAAGGAGGTGGAGGCCCTGCCGCGCTGAGCGTACAGACTGTTACACAACCGCCCCACAAGCGCCACAGACGAAGGGCGCGGCAAAAACGTAGACTGCATTCGTTGCTTCAGCGTCCCCCGCTGGCAATGTTTGACCCTCCCTGACCCATCGCAACGATGGGATTTCATCCCGAGCCACACCGGCTCGGGATTTTTTTACCCGCGTCCGGAACGCCTCGCCGGGGCGTCGTTCAGGGGGCCGGCCGGCCGGGCGCCGAGGCCACCACCTGGGCCAGTTCGACGGCCGTTTTCACGCCCATTTTCTCGAACAGGCTGGCCCGGTGCACTTCGACGGTGCGCATGCACACCTTCAGTTCGTCGGCGATCACCTTGTTCAGCTTGCCGGCGAGAATCCGTTCCATGACCTGCCGCTCGCGCGGCGTGAGCTGCGCCAGCCGCCGGTTGACCGAATCCGCCGAGGCCGCCGCCCGGCGGCGCTCCTCGTCGAGCTTGAGCGCCTCCAGAACGCGATCGACCAGCAGGTTGTCGTTGAACGGCTTCTCGACGAAGTCGAAGGCGCCGTTCTTCAGCGTGGACACCGCCAGCGGCACGTCGCCGTGGCCGGTCAGGAAGATCACCGGCAACTGGCAGCCGCGCTCGACGAGCCGGTCGAACAGTTCGTTACCGCTCATTTCCCCCATCCGGATGTCCAGCAGGATGCAGCCGGCGAAGGTCGCGCCCCACGCCTCCAGAAACGATTCCGCGGACGGGAAGGTCTTGCAGGAGATTCCCCGCGACTGCATCAACCAGCTGAGCGAGTCGCGGATGGCCTCGTCGTCGTCGACGATATAGGCGAACTGAGTCATGGCTGTATCACCGGAAGAGAGATGACTAGAACGGTACCACCTTCGGGGTTTTCTTCAACCCACAGGCGGCCGCGATGGAATTCGATGATCGACCGGCAGATGTTGAGCCCCATGCCCATGCCGTCGGCCTTGGTCGAAAAGAACGGAGTAAACAGCTTCTCCAGGACATCCTGGGGAATGCCCGGCCCGCGGTCGATGACGTGGATCTCCGCCTGGTCCTCGACCCGGCAGAGCCTGACCGTCAGGCACCGCCGCGCCGACGGCAGCGACGGCGCGCTCATGGCCTCGATCGCGTTGCGCATGAGATTCAGCAAGACCTGTTCGATCATCACCCGGTCCCCCATCAGCTGCGGGGGCGCGGCGAGAATCTCGCGTTCGATGCGCACGTGGGCCAGCTTGGCGCCCGGCTCGATCAGGCCGATGCTGTCGTCGATCACTTCGATCAGGTCGTACGGCGCCACTTTCGGTTCGCTCTTGCGCACGAAGTCGTGGACGCGCCGGATGATGCGCCCGGCCCGCTGCGCCTGCACGCCGAGCTTGGTCAGCGCCGCGTGGAGCTCGTCCGGGGAAAAGATTCCCGATTCCAGCTTGTTCAGGCAGCCCGTCGTATAGCTGGTGATGGCCGCCAGCGGCTGGTTGAGTTCGTGCGCCAGGGTCGAGGCGAGCTCGCCCATGGTCACCAGGCGCGAGGTGGCCTGCAGTTTTTCCTGCTGCTGGCGGGCCAGTTCCTCCACCCGCTTGCGTGCGGTCACGTCAACGAACGAGGCCATCCAGCCGGTCTGCTTGCCCTCGGGACCGATCAGCGGCGCTTCGTAGATCAGGGCGTCCAGCCGGGTGCCGTCCTTGCGCATCAGGCGAATCTCGAAACCCTCCCGCGACGCCCTGCCGCCGATCACCGCGTCGTTGATGGCCTGCGCCCGCTCCATCTCTTCGGGCGCCCAGTAAGGCATCGGCGGGCCGACGTCGAGCAGTTCGCTCTCGCTGAAACCGACCATCTGGCAGAACGCGGGGTTGACGTAGGTCACCTTCCCCGTGAGGTCGCGGGCGCGCATGCCGACGGTCAGCGAATCCTCCATGGCCTTGCGGAACGCATGCTCCGACCGCTGCGCCTGTTCGGCGGCGATGCGGCGGCGGATGTGGCCGCGCATCACCCACAGGCTGAACAGCACGGCGGCGGCCAGCGCGATGACCAGGGCCGTCAGCAGGTTCTGCGCGAAATTGCCGCTGCTGCGGTAGGCGTCGACCCGGAGCACCATGCCGAACCCGGGCGGGTCGAGGGGAATGGCGTAGTTGATCGTGGTCTCGGCGTTGCTGACCTTCGACTTGCTGGCCAGCACGTTGCCGCCGCCGTCGAGGATGCGCACCTGGTATTTCTCGGCGAACCACCACGGCACGATGTTCTTCAACAGGTTGTTGAAGGAGAACACGCCGATCAGCACGCCCTGGTAATGCCCGTCGTCGAAAATCGGCGAATACAGTTCGAACTGCCCCCCGTCCGGCGTGGAGTAGTCGTCCGAATAGACGGTTTTCCCCAGCTTGCGCGCCATCTCTACGTTCTGCTGGAACGTCGCCTCGTCCGTCCCGAGGAGCGAGGGCGCCCGCGCCGGCACGGCCTCCCGGACCGTGCCCGCCGCGCTGATCCACAGGATCTGCACGATGTCGGGGTTGTTCTTCAGCATGTATTCGGCGCGCAGGCGGAACAGGACGTGTTTGTCCCGCTCCTTGGGCAGGTCGAGCGCCAGCTGCTCGAAATTCTCGGAGCTGCCCTCCAGATGGAAATTGATGCTCTGCTCCAGCCACAGTACGTCGGCGATGAGCGTCGAGCGCTGTTCCTCCATCTCGTTCTGGCGCAGCACCCAGAACAGGACCATCAGCAGGACGAGCAGCAGTCCGATCGCCAGCTTGAGGGCGATCAGGTACCAGTTCGACCATTTGAGCGCGACCAGCGGACGCACGCTGCCCGACATCAGTTTGTCGTCGAACGGCATGTCATCCGCCTCCGCTTTTACCGCATCTGTTCGCGTCCACCGTGTCCCCCACGGAAACGAATCGCGCGCCGGCAATGCGCGACTTTCCAGCAATTTTTCAATGACGAAGGATACCAGAGCGCCAGCCTTCCGTATGCAGGCGAGGCCTTGTTTTACAAAGCCTGCACACCAATCCGGCGGGCCATCGGCGGCACCCGGCGCGCCTTTCCGGCGCGGCTCCGGCAGGCCGGCCGCCTACCCGGTCGAGTAGTCGCTTATTCAGGCGGTTTGAATAAGACTGCATGCATCAACAACAGACCCGTCCGGAACATTTCCATGCCGGCTCAGGGTTCGGGGAAATTCGACAAGGGGGGACGTGCCAATGGATGCAAACATCATCATGGAGTTCGCGGTCATCCTGTGCTGCCTGCTGGCGGGCGCGCGCTATGGCGGCTACGGGCTCGGCCTGATCAGCGGCGTCGGCCTGCTGATCTTCGTGTCCATCTTCCACCTGCAGCCGGGCAAGCCGCCGGTTGACGTCCTGCTCACCATCATGGCCGTGCTCGGCTGTGCCTCGGTGCTGCAGACGGCCGGCGGGCTCAACGTGATGATGCGCTTCGCCGAAAAGCTGCTGCGCCGGCACCCGAACCACATCACGCTGCTGGCGCCGTTGACCACCTGGTCGCTGACGGTGATGTGCGGCACCGGCCACGTGGTCTATACCATGTTCCCGATCATCTACGACATCGCCATCAAGAAGGGCATCCGCCCCGAACGTCCGATGGCCGTGGCCTCCATCGCCTCGCAGATCGGCATCTGCGCCTCGCCGGTCTCGGTCGCCGTCGTCTCGATGGTGGCGATCATGGCCAAGGCCAAGGGCCTCGACCACCCGATCAGCCTGATCGAACTGCTGTCCATCGGCGCGCCGGCCACGCTGTGCGGAACCATCGCCGCCGCGCTGTGGAGCATGCGCCGCGGCAAGGACCTGGATAAGGACCCGGAATTCCAGGCGAGGATCAGGGACCCCGAGCAGAAGCAGTACATCTACGGCGAGTCGGCCACGCTGCTGGACAAGGTCTTCCCGCGGGAAGCCTACTGGGCGACGTGGATCTTCTTCGCGGCCATCGGCGTCGTGGTGCTGCTCGGCGCCTTTCCCGAACTGCGCCCGCTGGTCGGCGAGGGCGCCAAGGCCAAGGCGCTGTCGATGAACCTGGCGATCCAGATCATGATGCTCAGCGCCGGCGCCTTCATCCTCATGCTGTGCAAGGTCAAGCCGCAGGACGTGCCCAACGGGACGGTGTTCAAGGCGGGCATGGTCGCGGTGATCTCGATCTTCGGCGTGGCCTGGATGGCCGATACCGTGTTCGAGGCGCACTTCACGCTGCTCAAGGAATCGCTGGCCGGGGTCGTCGCCGCCAAGCCGTGGACCTACGCGATCGTCCTGTTCATCGTCTCCAAGCTGGTCAACAGCCAGGCCGCGGCGATCGCCGCCATCGCCCCGCTGGGCGTCAGCCTCGGCGTCGATCCGAAGGTGATGATCGCCTTCCTGCCGGCCTGCTACGGCTACTTCATCCTGCCGACGTATGCCAGCGACCTGGCCTGCATCGGCTTCGACCGCTCCGGCACCACGCGCATCGGCCGGTTCGTGATCAATCACAGCTTCATCGTGCCCGGCCTGATCGGCGTCGGCACCGGCTGCCTGGTCGGCTGGCTGCTCGTCAAGCTGCTGTTCTGACGCGGCGGGCGCCGCGGAAAACTTCATTTGCCGTCGCATCCGGACGGGCGATGCCGCCAACCGATCGCAGCGAGGTTGACCATGTTCAGGAAATCGCTTTTGCGCAGTCTGTACTTCCAGGTGTTGATCGCCATCGGCATCGGCGTGGCGCTCGGGCACTTCCAGCCGGAAACGGGCGCGGCGATGAAGCCGCTGGGCGACGGCTTCATCAAGCTGATCAAGATGGTCATCGCCCCGATCATCTTCTGCACCATCGTGGTCGGCATCGCCGGCATGAAGGACATGAAGAAGGTCGGCAAGACCGGCGGCTACGCCCTGCTCTATTTCGAGATCGTCAGCACCGTGGCGCTGATCATCGGCCTCACCGTGGTGAACGTCTGGAAACCCGGCGCCGGCATGAACGTCGACGTGGCCACGCTCGACGCCAAGAGCGTGGCGATGTACGCGGCGCCGGGCAAGATGCAGTTGACGACCGACTTCCTGATGAACATCATCCCGACCAGCGTGGTGGACGCCTTCGCCAAGGGCGACATGCTGCAGGTGCTGTTCTTCTCGGTCCTGTTCGGCTACGCGCTGCACGCCCTGGGCGAGCGCGGCCGGCCGGTGTTCGAGCTGATCGAGAAGCTCTCGCACATCCTGTTCCGCATCATCGGGACCGTCATGAAGGTGGCGCCGATCGGCGCCTTCGGGGCGATCGCCTACACCATCGGCAAGCACGGCCTCGGCACGCTGGCGCAACTGGCGCATCTGATGGGCTCGTTCTACCTGACCTGCGCGCTGTTCATCTTCGGCGTGCTGGGCGGCATCGCCGCCTTCCACGGCTTCAGCCTGTGGAAGCTGCTGCGCTACATCAAGGAGGAACTGTTCATCGTGCTCGGCACGTCGTCGTCGGAATCGGCGCTGCCGCGCCTGATGGCCAAGATGGAGAACGCCGGCGCCGAGAAATCGGTGGTGGGCATGGTGGTGCCGACCGGCTATTCCTTCAACCTCGACGGCACCTCGATCTACCTGACCATGGCGGCGATCTTCATCGCCCAGGCCACCAACACGCCGCTCGACCTGCGCCAGCAGATCACCCTGCTCGTGGTCCTGCTGCTGACCTCCAAGGGAGCGGCGGCGGTAGCGGGCGGCGGCTTCATCGTGCTGGCCGCCACGCTGTCCTCGGGCGGCGCGATCCCGGTCGCCGGACTGGCGTTGATCCTGGGCATCGACCGCTTCATGTCCGAGGCGCGCTCGCTGACCAACTTCATCGGCAACAGCGTGGCCACCCTGGTCGTCGCCAAGTGGTGCCATGCCCTCGACACGCGGCGCCTCGCCGCGGCGCTCGACGGGGAGGCTGGATTCGAGGAGGGACCGGGCGAAACGGCGGCGCCCGCGCCGTCGCGCGCGCCGAGCTGAGCCGCCCGGACGCGGCGCTCGCGGAGGTCGGACGGCTTGCGCGCGCCTACTCGCCGCCTTTCCTTCTCGGCTGCAGGCCGGCGACCGCCTGCGTGCGGTTGTAGGAACCCATGATGCGCAGGATGTTCTTCATGTGGTATTTGACGTTCTCCTCCGAGCAGCCGATGATCCGGGCGATCTCCCAGTTGGTCTTGCCTTTCTTCACCCAGCCGAAGATCTCCTTCTGCCGCTCGGTCATCTCCACGCTTTCCCAATCGGCGAACTCCGCCACCGCCGAGGCCGTGAGCAGCGCGTTCCTGTACTTCAGATGGTTGCGGATGCGCGCCTTGACGACGTCGCCGTGGATGGGCTTGGTGACATAGTCGATGGCGCCGGTGTCCAGCCCCTTCACCTCGCTGGCCGCCGAGCCGAGCGCCGTGACGAAGATGACCGGGATCGCCGACGTGCGCGCGTCGCCCCGCAGCCGCAGGCAGACCTCGTAGCCGTCCATCTCCGGCATCATCACGTCGAGCAGGATGACGTCGGGACTGGCGTCGATGGCCCGCTGGATGCCCTCATCGCCGCGCGTGGCGAACACCACTTCGTATTCGTCCTTGAGCACGTCGGAAAGGATCTTGATGTTGATCAGCTCGTCATCGACGAGGAGCACCTTGTATTTGCGCTGTTGCGGCATGATCGTCGGCTCAGGGCAATGACGGCGCCGGCGCGGGCGCCGGTCCGCGCGCGGCCAGTTCGCCGGCCAGCGCCGCGAGGAGCAAGCGCGCGGCCGGATAATCCAGCCGGTCGACGGCCAGTTCGAGTTCGTCGAGCCGCGCATCCACCTCCTGCCCGGCGAGCATTTCGCGCAGCCGCAGCGTGCGCTCTTCGGCAGCGATGTTGTTGCCGGCGAGCAGCGCGTCGACCTCGGCCAGCAGACGGTTCACCCGCTCGCGTTCGACCGCCGGCAGCCGGGGACTTGCCGCCGTCCCGCCCGGCTCCGCCTCCTGCCTGGACGCCTCGCGCGGCGCCGTCCGGCCGGCCCAGCGCGCGATGTCCGCGAGTAGCCGGGCGGGGTTGACGGGCTTGGTCAGGTGCTGGTTGAAACCGGCTTCGAGGCAGCGCCGCCGGTCCTGCTCCATCGCATGCGCGGTCAGCGCGATGATCGGCATGGGCCGGCGCTCGTGCCGGCGGATCTCCCCGACCGCGTCGAGTCCGTCCATGCCGGGCATTTCGAGGTCCATCAGCATCAGGTCGTGGCTCCCTGCGCGCTCCAGGGCGAAGCGCACGGCGGCGTTGCCGTCGCCGACGATGTCGCAGGTGATGCCGGCGGAATCGAGTATCTCGCGGACCAGATGCCGGTTGCTCTCGTTGTCCTCCGCCACCAGCACGTGCAGGCCGCGTAGATCGGGCGTCTCGCCGGACGCGGCGGCGGGCGCGGCGCCGGCGCTTTCCTGGGCATTCCGCTGCAGGGCGGCCAGCATCGCCGCGCGCAGGGCGCACGGCTCCACGGGTTTCGCCAGGACGGCATCGGCGCCGCCCGCCTGGAGCGTTGCGTCGCTGCTGCCCGGGCCGGTCATCACCACCACGCCCGGCATGGCGGGAAGCGCGAGTTCCTCGCGCATCCGGCGCGCCGCGTCGGCGCCGCCCACGTCCGGCATCCGGCCGTCGAGCAGAACCAGCTCGAAAGGCGGTTCGCCGCACGCCGCCGCGTGCATCAGCCGCGCCAGCGCCGCCGCGCCGGACCCGACCGCGACGGCCTCGGCCGACCAGGATTGCAGCAGTTCCGCGAGCACGCCGCGTACCGTCGGATTGTCGTCAGCGACGAGCACCTTCCTGCCGCGCAGCTCGGCGCCGATCTCCCGGATATCGACGCCATCGCCCGCGTCTTCGAGCAGCGCGCTGAAGGCGAAGGTGCTCCCCTCGCCCGGCTCGCTGGCCACCGAAATGCCGCCGCCCATGGCTTCCGCCAGCCGTTTGCTGATGGCCAGCCCGAGCCCGGTGCCGCCATAGCGCCGGGTGGTGGACTGGTCGGCCTGGCTGAACGAGCGGAACAGGCAGCCTCGCTGTTCCGGCGAAATGCCGACGCCGCTGTCGCGGACGGCGAAGCGCAGTTCGACCGCCGGCGGCCGCCGGCCCACCGCTTCGACGGAAATCAGGATCTCGCCCCGCTCCGTGAACTTGATCGCGTTATTGACCAGGTTGAGCAGGATCTGGCCGAGCCGCAGCGGATCGCCGCACAGCCGCACGGGAACGTCCGGGGCGACGCGAAAGACCATTTCGAGGCCCTTGCCCTCGGCGCTCAGGGCGAGGATCGACGCGACGTTGCTGAACAGGTCGCAGACGTCGAAGGCGATGCGCTCGATCTGCAGCTTGCCCGCCTCGATCTTGGAAAAATCGAGGATGTTGTTGAGCACGCCGAGCAGGGTGGTCGCCGCGGAATCGACGTTCGTCAGGTAGTTGCGCTGCTTCGGCGTGAGTTCGGTCTTCAGCGTCAGATGGGTCAGCCCGAGGATGGCGTTCATCGGGGTGCGGATCTCGTGGCTCATGTTGGCCAGGAACTCCGATTTGGCCTGATTCGCCGAGTCGGCATCGGCCTTCGCGCGTTCGAGCTCGCCGACGGTGTGCTCCAGCTGCCCGCGCTGCTCCAGCAGATGCGTGTTGAGCACGCCCAGCTCCTCGTGCTTGGCCTCCAGCGCCTGGTGGGCCATCTGCAGCGCGTGTTGCGACTCCTCCTTCTCCTTCCGGCGCTTGCCGATCTGCTGCAGATACATGAACAGCAGGATCATGATGGTGGCCGCCGCCACCACCGCCGCCGCCGTCTGGCGCGCCCGCACCTCCGTCTCGGCGAGCGAGGTGAAAATGCCGACCTCCCACTTGGCGCCTTGCAGCAGCGACGAGCGGGCGATGTAGCGCTGGCCGCCCTCGCCCGCATCCGCCTCCGTTATCCGGACGATGCGGTCGCCGTTGTCCAGGCGCTGCCCCCACGCCATGCGCACCGGCGCCTGCAGCCGGTCGCCGTACTGCTGCGTGCGCCCCAGCTCCTCGATGGTGGCCGCGTCGAGCGCCCGCAGCGCGCGGTACTTCCATTCCTTGCGCGAACTCAGGAAGGCGATGCCGTTCTCGTCGGTCACCACCATGGTGTCCTGGTTGTCCTCCCAGCGCGCGTCCAGGTCGCCGAGATCGACCTTGACGACCACCACGCCGATCACCTCCCGTCCCGACTCGACACGGTGCGACAGGTAGTAGCCGGGCTTCTGGCTGACCGTCCCGACGCCGAAGAAACGCCCTTTGCCGCGCTCGATCGCGTCGTGATAGTACGGGCGGAAATAATAGTTGTTGCCGACGAAGGTGAGCGGCTCCCGCCAGTTGCTGGCCGCCAGCGTCAGGCCTTCGCTGTCGAGCACGTAGATCGCCTCCGATTTCGCCGTCCGGTTGAGGCCTTCGAGGTAGGCGCAAAGCCGCGTGATGCGGTCCGGGTCCTCGGGATGCTTCAGCGTGTTGACGACCAGCGGATGGTTCGAGGTGATCTCGGGCAGGTAGTCGTACTTGTCCATCGGCGAAAAGAGCGCCGCGCTGAAATCTTCGAGCCGCCTCGCGGCCACCGCCTGCCGGGAGAGAATGCCGACGTGCTGGCTGTAGATGTACGAAAGATAGCCGCTGCCGCACAGGATGCACAGAACGGCCAAAGCGTTTCTGATCTGCTTGATGCTCGGCGTCATCTCACGGGTCCCGGCGGCCGGCGGAAGGTAAACGATCTGGAATGAACGCTGCGCCGCCCCCTCGGCGCGGACGGCGCCGGCGCTCCACGTTCGAACCGGATGATTCTAAAGGAACACTGATTCATTCGTCACCCCGGCGCGGGCCGGAGTCCGTTTCGTGGGTTCTCCTGGATTCCGGCTTGCGCCGGAATGACGAACGGGGAACAGTTCGGCGCCTCCCTGACGGTTTGCCCCAAGAAAAAAAAGGGGAGCGGCAACGCTCCCCTTCGACCATGCTCCGTGGCCCGGATCGGCGCTGCCGATCAGCCCCCGGCGCCCATGAGGGCGAGGACGACGCCGCCGGCGACGACGGAGGCGACTTGTCCGGCGGCGTTGGCGCCCATGGCGTGCATGAGCAGGAAGTTATCGAAGTTTTCCTGCTGGGCGACGCGCTGGCAGACGCGGGCGGCCATCGGGAAGGCGCTGATGCCGGCCGCCCCGATGATCGGATTCACCTTGCCGCCGGTGACCACGTTGAGCGCCTTGGCGAACAGCACCCCGGCCGCGCAGTCCACCCCGAAGGCCAGGAGGCCGAGGATCAGGATGAACAGCGTCTGGGTCTTCAGGAAGTCCGTGCCGACCATCGTCGAGCCGATCGCCAGCCCCAGGAACAGCGTCACCATGTTGGCGATCTCGTTCGAGGAGGCCTTGGTCAGCCGTTCGACCGCGCCGGATTCCTTCATCAGGTTGCCCAGCATCAGCATGCCGATCAAGGGCGTGGCGAACGGCACCAGCGTGCCGACCATCACCGTGACGATGATCGGGAACATGATGCGCGTGCGCTGGCTGATCTTGCGCGAGCTGTACGGCATGCGGATCGCCCGTTCTTCCTTGGACGTCAGCGCGAAGATCACCGGCGGCATGATGATCGGCACCAGCGACATGTAGCTGTACGCCGCCACCGTGATGGGCCCGAGCATGTGCGGGGCGAGAATCCCCGACACGTAGATCGAGGTCGGCCCGTCGATCGCGCCGATGATCCCGATCGAGGCCGCTTCGTTCTGCGTGAAGCCGAGCAGGAGCGCCAGGATCAGCGTCATGAAGATGCCGAACTGCCCCGCCGCGCCGAGCAGCACGAACTTGGGGTTCTCCAGGAGCGGCCCGAAGTCGGTCAAGGCGCCGATGCCGACGAAGATGAGCAGCGGGTACAGCTCGTTCTCGACCCCCACTTCGTACAGGATCTTGAGCATCCCGTGCTCGTCCATCAGCGGCGACAGCGGCAGGTTGGCCAACAGGCAGCCGGCGCCGATCGGCAGCAGCAGGAGCGGCTCGTAGTCCTTGACGATGGCGAGGTAGAACAGCACGAAGGAAACCAGGATCATCACCACCGACTGCCAGGTGACGCCGTTGATCCCCTTCATCAACAGGCCGATCGTTTCTTGATCGATCATGGCTCACTCCTCCTTGAACTTGAGGAGCGGCGTGCCATGGTCCACGGACTGTCCGGCGGCCACATAGACGTCGGCAATGGTGCCGGCCTGCGCGGCGCCGATCATGTTGTGCATCTTCATCGCGTCGAGAATGGCCACCTGCTGGCCGCGGGTGACCACGTCGCCGGCCTTGACGTTGACTTCGAGGATCACGCCGGGCATCGGCGCGGTCTGGGTGCCCTTGCCGCCGCCGCCCGCCGGCTTGCGGGCCGGGGCCGGGGCGGCGGACGCCGCTGCCGGGGCGCTGGCCGCCGCCGGGGCGGCCGCCGGCCGCGGCGCGGCAGCCTTGCGCGGCGCCGCCGCCGGCGCGGCATTGGGCGTCAGCCCCGGCGCGATGACGGCGCCGTTGAGGCTTTCGTCGCCGGTCAGGCTGACCTGGTAGGTGTCGTCCCCGACCACGACTTCGAAGTTGTCGGCGTCGATTTCCTGCACGTCGACGACGAATTCACGGTCACTGATGTTCAAGGTATAGCGTCGCATTATCTTCCTCTTGGCTGCCAGTTGTTGGTTTGCCGCGCACGGCCCGTGGCCAGCCAGCGGCTGGCGAAGATCTGGCTCCCCGGCCAGACGGTGCGCACCAGCGGCGCCGCCTGGCGCCGCATGCTCTTGCGGTGGGTGTGGGTGGCCACCAGGATCGCCGCCACCAGGTCGGCCGGCATACCGTTCACCGTCGGCCGTTCGGGCGTCTGCGCCCCCACGGCGTCGTCGGCGATCGCGGCGATGCGTTCGGCTTCGACCGTGGCTTCCTGCGGGCTGATCTCTTCTTCCGGCTCGTCTTCCTTGTCCAGCTTCAAGACGATCGTCAGCAGCAGCCAGAGCAGGGCCAGCAGGGCAAACACCAGCCCCATGCCGAGCACCGTCATTTCCAAGCCCCATCCTAGGTGTTCCATGGCAACCTCGTCTCTGTCGTTTTGGGTTGATCAATCATGTCCGGTCCCTTTCTACTCAGACCGGCGACAGGCCGTGTTTCTTGGACGGGTTCTGCTGCACCTTGGTGCGCAGGATTTCCAGCGCACGCGCGAGCCGCGGCCGCGTTTCGCGCGGTTCGATGACTTCGTCGATCTGGCCGACGTCGGCCGCCCGGTAGGGGTTGAAGAAGCGTTCGCGGTATTCGGCGAGCAGTTCCTGTTCGCGCGCCTTGGGGTCCGCCGCTTTCTTGATCTCGTCGCGGAACAGGATGTTCACCGCGCCTTCGGCGCCCATCACGGCGATCTGGCCGGTCGGCCAGGCGAAGGTGACGTCGGTGCGCATCTGCCGCGAGCTCATGGCGACGTAGGCGCCGCCCATGGCTTTCCGCGTGACGAGGGAGACCTTCGGCACGGTGGCTTCGCAGTAGGCGTAGATGATCTTGGCGCCGTGCCGGATGACCCCGCCGTATTCCTGGCCGGTGCCGGGCAAAAAGCCCGGGCAGTCGATGAAGGTGACGATGGGCACGTTGAAGGCGTCGCACAGCCTAATGAAGCGGGCGATCTTGTCGGAGGCGTCGATGTTGAGCGCGCCGGACATGTAGCAGGGCTGGTTGGCGACGATGCCGACCGAGTAGCCGTCCATGCGCGCGAAGCCGATGACGGCGTTGGCGGCGTAGTTGGGCTGGATTTCGAGGAAGCTTTCGACGTCGAAGATGGCGTTGATCGCGTCGCGGATGTCGTACGGGGTGTTGTCGCCGTCCGGGATCAGGCCGTTGAGCGTCTCGTCCATGCGCCCGACCGGGTCTTCGGAGATGAGCTGCGGCGGTTCTTCGTTGTTGTTCTGCGGCAGGTAGGCGAGCAGCGCCTTGACCAGCGCGATGCCGTCTTCCTCGGTGTCGGCGTCGAGGTGGGCGACGCCGCTCTTGCCGGTGTGCACTTCGGCGCCGCCGAGTTCTTCGACGGTGACCTGTTCGCCGGTCACCGCCTTGATCACTTCGGGGCCGGTGAGGAACATGTAGCCCTGTCCAGCCATGATGATGAAGTCGGTGAGCGCCGGGGAGTACACGGCACCGCCCGCGCAGGGGCCGAGGATCAGGGAGATCTGCGGCACCACGCCGGAGGCGAGCACGTTGCGCACGAACACTTCGCCGTAGGCGGCGAGGCTCCGTACGCCTTCCTGGATGCGCGCGCCGCCCGAGTCGCCAAGGCCGATCACCGGGATGCCGGCTTCGAGCGCCATGTCCTGGATGCGGCAGATCTTCTGCGACTGCACGTGCGAGAACGAGCCGCCCATCACCGTGAAGTCCTGCGAGAACACCGCCACCCGCCGGCCGTTGATCTTGCCGAACCCGGTGACCACGCCGTCCCCCGGGAAGCGCTGCTTGTCCAGCCCGAAGGTGCTGAATTCGTGCGTCGCCAACGCCCCGAACTCCTGGAACGACCCGTCGTCCAGCAGCAGCCCCAGCCGCTCCCGCGCCGTCAGCTTCCCGCGCTCGTGCTGCTGGTCAATCCGCTTCTGCCCTCCACCCAGTACCGCGCGCGAACGCAGCTCACGCAAACCTTCCAGACGCTTCTGCGTATTCCCTTCCGTCGTCATTTCCACTCCCAGAAAAAGTGCCGTCCTCGATGAACGGCCCTGTTATGAACAAATGCGAAAAATCCGCTGAGTGAAAAACCGGACGTTGCCGTCCGGTTTTTCACTTTCGCTCGAAACTACAGATTGAGCAGGCCGAACATGACATAGCAGATGACGGCACCGACCACCGACATCGACAGTCCCCAGATCAGCAGCTGACGGAACAGCTTGCCCTTGTCCTCCGAGTCGCCCGCGCAGGCGACGCACACGGCGCCGAACAGCGACAGCGGCGCCATGTTGACCAGGTGCGAGCCGACGTTGATCGACGAGACCATGGCCACCGCGCTGCCGCCGCCGAGCGTCTCGACCAGGCCGGGCACCAGCGGCAGGAACATCGGCATGACCACGCCGGACGAGCTCGAATAGCTGGAGATGACGCCGGTGACGAAGGCGAGCATGCCGTTCACCGTGGTCGGGTTGGAGACCGAGGCGATGATGTTGACCAGGGCCTTGAGACCGCCGGCCTTGTCCATCACGTCGACCAGGATGCCCATGCCGCCGACCATGATGATCACCGACCAGGGCATCGATTTGATCGCCGCCTTGCTGTCGCCGGCATTGATCAGCAGCAGGAGACTGGCAAGGATGAACGCGACGGCGCCGACGTTGGGAACCTTGCCGTTGCCGATGATGTTCAGCATCGTCGTCGAGAACAAACCCTTGGTGACGGATATGCCCGGCAGGATGACCAACAGGACCAGTACCGCGATGCAGGCGACCGTCATCCACTGCATCTTGTCCAGGGGTTCGGGTTTCGGCGCGATCTCGTCGATGCTCAGCGTGGAATTGCGCTGCTGGCGTACCCACAGCCAGCCGCCGAACAGGAAGAAACCACCGACGTTGGCAATCAACTGGGCGAACATGGAATTGAAGTAGATTTTCCAGCCCAGCGCATTGGCGTCACCGAGTGTTTGCCCCAGCGCCGCGAGTTTCGGGGTCATCTGGGTGACGAAGTGGGTCGAAATGATCCCGGTCGGCGCGATCGGCGAGAACGCCGCCCCTTCGGCCGCGCCGACGATCAGCAGCGACATCAGGAAGGCTTTCATGCCGATGCGTTCGGCGATGGCCATCGCCATCGGCGCCATCAGCGTGAACGTGGCGATGTTGCCCGGCCCGATGGTGGTGATGATGGTGATCAGCAGGAACAGGATCAGCGGAATCAGCGCGGTGTTTCCCCCGGCCAACCGGATCGCGTTGCTGGTCAGTTTCTGCATCGTTCCGTTGGTGGTCGCGACGCCGAACAGGAACGTCACGCCGGTCAGGATCATGAACAGATCCAGCGGCCAGGCCTGCATGATCTTGGCTGCGGACATGTTGGCAAAGATGGCGCCGATAATCACGGCAAACGCGATGCCGACGATGCCGACATTCAACTCCTCGTTGTACATGGATATTCCGACGACGATCGCCACGCCGATCAGCGAGGCGAACGCAGCAATCGGCATCCCAAAGATTTCACCCCCCATTTTGTTTCCTCCTCGTGAATTCCTTATCGTGTTGTCGACTGCAGCGATAAAATGAACCTCGGTTCTCGTTCGAGTCCAACACAGGGCGCACTGTCGTCGCCTTGGCGCCAGCTAGCAATTGTGGAAATCCGTAATGAAACGAGAAAAAATTCGCCGTATTTTTCCCCTCCATGCAAATGCCCCGGCCCGCGCCGTCGCAGGATCGCGGCAGCCAACCAAAATGAATATCTCGAAACTGCTGATCGCCGCCCTCTTTTCGGCCGCGCTGCCCGTCTTTGCCCAGCAACCGGTCCTGATCAAATTCAGCCACGTGGTGGCGCCGGACGCGCCCAAGGGCAAGGCCGCCGAATTCTTCGCCCAGCGCGTGGCCGCATTGACCCGCGGCGCGGTCAAGGTCGAGGTCTACGCCAACTCGACGCTGTACAAGGACAAGGAGGAAATGGAGGCGCTGCAGCTCGGCGCCGTGCAGATGCTGGCCCCCTCGGTGGCCAAGCTGGCGCCGCTCGGGCTGAAGGAATTCGAGGTGTTCGACCTGCCCTACATCTTCGACACCACCGCGCTGCTGCACAAGGTCACCCAGGGGCCGATCGGTGCCTCGCTGCTGGCCAAGCTCGAACCCAAGGGCATCAAGGGGCTGGCCTTCTGGGACAACGGCCTGAAATCGTTCTCGGCCAACCGGCCGCTGCGCACCCCGGCCGACTTCCGCGACCTGAAACTGCGCATCCAGTCGTCCAAGGTGCTCGAATCGCAGACCCGCGCCCTGGGCGCGTTTCCCCAGATCACGGCGTTCTCCGACGTCTACCAGGCGCTGCAGACGGGCATCGTGGACGGGACCGAGAACCCGCACTCCAACTTCTACACACAGCGGATGTACGAAGTCCAGAAGCATATGACGCTGACCGAGCACGGCTACCTCGGCTACGTGGTGATCACCAACAAGCGCTTCTGGGACGGCCTGCCCTCCGGCATCCGCAACCAGCTCGAACAGGCCATGAAGGACGCCACCGTCTACGCCAACCGGATCGCCCAGGAGGAGAACGACAACGCCCTGGCGAAGATCCGGCAGACGGGCAAGACGCAGGTCTACACGCCGACGCCCGCCGAGCGTGCGGCGTTCAAGAAGGCCCTGCTCAAGACGCACCAGGAAATGGCGCCGCGCATCGGCCGGGAGATCATCGACGCGATCTACCGGGAGACCGGCTTCGACCCGGACAAGATGTAGCCCCGCCGACGCCGCCCGGCCGCCGGTCCGGCCGGTATAATCGCCGGATGCCGCAGACGCCCCGCCCCCCCGAGAACCGCGCCCCGATCCAGCTGCTGCCGGACCTGCTGATCAGCCAGATCGCCGCCGGCGAGGTGGTCGAGCGCCCGTCCTCGGTGCTCAAGGAACTGCTCGAAAACGCGCTCGACGCCGGCGGCACGGCCATCCAGATCCAGCTGGAGGAAGGCGGCGTCAAGCTGATCCGCGTCACCGACGACGGCTGCGGTATCGCGCGCGACGAACTGGCGCTGGCGCTGACCCGCCACGCCACCTCCAAGATCGCCTCGCTGGCCGATCTCGAACGCGTCGCCACGCTCGGTTTCCGCGGCGAGGCGCTGGCCTCGGTCGCCGCGGTCGCCCGCCTCGCGCTGACCAGCCGCCAGGCCGGCTCGGCCCACGCCTGGCGCCTCGCGGCCGAATCCGGCGCGACGCCTGAGCCGGCCGCCCTGCTCGGCGGCACGGTCGTCGAAATGCGCGACCTCTACTACAACACGCCGGCGCGGCGCAAATTCCTCAAGTCCGAAGCCACCGAATTCGCCCACTGCGCCGAAGCCGTCAAACGCATCGCCCTGGCCAACCCGGCCGTGGCCTTCACGCTCGCGCACAACGGCCGCGTCGGCCTGCATCTCGCCCG
This sequence comes from Propionivibrio sp., assembly GCF_047602565.1. Classification (GTDB taxonomy): domain Bacteria; phylum Pseudomonadota; class Gammaproteobacteria; order Burkholderiales; family Rhodocyclaceae; genus Propionivibrio. Next base: position 3,537,192 of record NZ_JASGGX010000001.1, on the reverse strand, counting down.
CAGCGACGCCGCCGGCCGCGCCGGCGCCATCCTCGGCGAGGACTTCCTGGCCGAATCGCGCGCCGTCGACACCGGCCCCGGCCCGCTGCGCCTGGTCGGCCACTGCGCCGCGCCCGCCCATTCGCGGCCGCGCAGCGACGCCCAGTACTGCTACGTCAACGGCCGTTTCGTGCGCGACAAGCTGCTCGCCCACGCCCTGCGCGAAGCCTACCAGGACATGCTGCACGGCAGCCGCCATCCGGCCTACTGCCTGTTCCTCGAAATCGATCCCGCCCTGGTCGACGTCAACGTCCACCCGGCCAAGACCGAAGTCCGCTTCCGCGACGGCCGCGCCGTGCACCAGTTCGTCTTCCACGCCGTGCAGAAGGCGCTGTCCAGTCCGCTGGCGGCAGCCGCCCCGCCGCCATGGGAATCCGCCGCGGCCGCGGCCCGGCCGACCACTGCCGCCGCGGACGCCGCGCCCGCCCGCTCGGCGGCCGGCCAAGCGCCGGCCTGGACGCCGCCGCGCCAGGCCTCGCTGCGCGTCGCGGAACCGGCCACCGCGGCCTACTACGCCTTCAACCGCGCGGCCTTCGCCGCGCCCGCCCCGCAGTCCGCGATGGCAGCGTCCGAGGAGGCGCCCGCCGCCGACGGCGCGCCGCCGCTCGGCTACGCCGTGGCGCAGCTGCACGGCATCTACATCCTGGCCCAGAACGCGCAGGGGCTGGTGCTCGTCGACATGCACGCCGCGCACGAGCGCATCCTCTACGAAAAGCTCAAGAACGCGCTCGACGACCAGCGGATCGCCACGCAGGCGCTGCTCATTCCCGCCGTCTTCGCGGCCGATCCCCTGGACGTCGCCGCCGCCGAGGAGCACGCCCAGGCGCTGCGCGAGCTCGGTTTCGACGTCGCGCCGATGGGTCCGGCGCAGCTCGCCGTGCGCGGCGTGCCCGCGCTGCTGCAGGCCGCCGACCCGGCGGTCCTGGCGCGCAGCCTGCTCGCCGAGCTGCGCGAGCACGGCGTCAGCCAGCTGCTCACGGCGCGGCGCAACGAACTCCTCGCCACCATGGCCTGCCACGGCGCCGTGCGCGCCCGGCGCCAGCTCTCCATTCCGGAAATGAACGCCCTGCTGCGCCAGATGGAAGAAACCGAGCGCGCCGACCAATGCAACCACGGCCGGCCGACCTGGACCCGGCTCTCGCTGCAGGAGCTCGACGCTCTGTTCCTGCGCGGTCGATGACGGCGCATCCGCCCGCCATCCTGCTGATGGGCCCGACCGCGTCGGGCAAGACGGCGGTCGCCTTGTGGCTGGCCGAGCGCTTCCCGGTCGAACTGGTCAGCGTCGACTCGGCGCAGGTTTTCCGCGACATGGACGTCGGTACGGCCAAGCCCGACGCCGCAACGCTGGCGCGCTTCCCGCATCGCCTGATCGACCTGATCAGCCCCGAGGAAGCCTATTCCGCCGCCCGCTTCCGCGCCGACGCGCTGGCCGCGCTGCGGGAGATCGCCGCGCGCGGCCGGATTCCCCTGCTGGTCGGCGGCACCATGCTCTACTACAAGGCGCTGCTCGACGGTCTCGCCGAACTGCCGCAGGCCGACCCTGCCGTGCGCGCCGCGATCGACGCACAGGCCGCCGCGCGCGGCTGGCCGGCCGTACACGCCGAACTGGCCCGCGTCGACCCGGCCACCGCCGCCCGCCTGCACGCCACCGACGCCCAGCGCCTCCAGCGCGCGCTGGAAATCTTCCGGATAGCGGGCCGCCCGATGTCGGAACTGCTCGCCGCGGGGCGGCGGCACCGGCCGCCCTACGACTTCCTTTCGCTGGGCCTGCTGCCCGCCGACCGCGCCGCGCTGCACGCACGCATCGCGCGGCGCTTCGACGCCATGCTCTTGGCCGGGCTGGAAGACGAAGTGGCGCGCCTGCGCGGCAAGTACGTACTCTCGCCGGAACTCCCGTCGATGCGCTGCGTCGGCTACCGGCAGGTCTGGGAGGCGCAGGACGGCCTCATCCCGCGCGGCGAGATGCGCGACCGCGGCATCTACGCCACGCGCCAGCTGGCCAAGCGCCAGATCACCTGGATGACCAACACGCTCCGGCCGGAAACCTTCGACTGCCTGGCCGGCGACGTGTGCGAGCGGATCGGCAGGCGGGTCGAGGCAATGCTATCGGCGGCATGAAAAACGGCTGACGGCCGGAATACGGCCGATAAAGTGCTTGACTTGGAGTGCGCTCCAACTTCTAGGATCGTCCCATGGAATCCCATCTGAGCATCGACGAGGTCGCCAAACGCACAGGCTTGACGGCCTACACCCTCCGCTACTACGAGCGCATCGGCTTGATCGCCCCGGTCGGTCGTGCGGCCGGAGGCCAGCGGCGCTATGCGGCATCGGACATGGCCTGGATCGAATTCCTGCTGCGTTTGCGGACGACGCGCATGCCCATTGGCAAGATGCAGGCGTTCGCCAAACTACGTGGCGCCGGGGACTCGACGGTACCGGATCGCCGCCGGATGCTGGAAGCGCACCTGACGGATGTTCTCGCGAAAATCGAAGCGATGCGCCAATGCGCGGAGCCTTGCAGGCCAAGATCGCGTATTACCGCTCGTTTGAGCAGTCCCTGGCGTCGGAACCACTTTCTGATGAAGGACATGCTGATGAACACCCCAAACCGCTACGAACACGGTCTCGCGAAACTGCGGGAAATCGACGGTGAAGCCGGGGAGCGCGTACTGCAAAGCCTGGATGGCATCGCCCCGGACTTTGCCCGCTATCTGATCGAATTTCCCTTCGGGGACATCTACTCCCGGCCGGGTCTCGACCTGAAAAGCCGCGAGATCGCGGTCGTCGCAGCGCTGACCGCGCTGGGCAACGCGGCACCACAGCTCAAGGTACATATCCAGGGAGCGCTCAATGTGGGTGCAACCCGCACGGAGGTCGTCGAGACCATCATGCAGATGGCTGTTTACGCGGGATTCCCGGCCGCTCTGAACGGACTGGCGGCGGCCAAGGAAGTCTTTGCACAAGGGGGCAATCGATGAAGCGGATCGTCTTCTGCGCCAGCCTTGCAGCGTGCGTGGCGAGTGCTGTCCCTCACCCGGCCACGGCGCAAACTGATGCGCCTTCCGGAATGGCCCCGACCCTATCGCCGCTGCAGCACACTCCCATTCATGACGGTTTGAGTTCTCCCGTCGGAATGGCCTATGACGCCGGCGGCAACCTGTATGTCGCCAACTGGTCGGCCGACACGGTCCTGCGCTTCGGGCCGGACGGCCGGCGCAGCGTCTTCGCCAGGGACCTGCGGGGCCCGTCGGGCCTGGCCATCTCGCCGGCAGGCGACATCTACGTCGCCTCCTACAGCGAGGATCTGGTCTGGCGCTTCACTCCCGACGGAGAGCGAGCCGTTTTCGTCCGGGGGCTGGCGACTCCCGCAGGCCTGTCGTTCGATTCACGAGGGCGCTTGCTGATCGCCAATAGGCGGACCAACCAAATCCTGGCCGCGCATCCAGATGGGAAGATCACGGTTGCGGCCGAAGGGCTGCAGACACCGGTCGGCGCCGTCGAGCTTGCCAACGGAGATCTACTGGTGAGCAACATTGCCGGAGGCATTTCCCTGGTTGCGGGCGGTGTTCGGGCCCGCACCATCAACTCCGACCTGGGAAGCCCCGGCCCGGGCATCGTGCGGGCAGGTGCCGACGCGGCGTACGTCGTGGACTACGGCGGTACGACGGTCAGCCGGATCGATCGCCGCGGCCAGCGCACGGTGATCGCCGACGGTCTGAGCAGTCCGGTTGGCTTGGTGCTCGCCCCCGATGGCAGTTTGACGGTAGCCACCTGGGGAGCAAACGCGGCGTTCCGGATTGCCCGGCCTTAAGTCAGACTGGCCAACGTCGTGATGCAATGAAAAAAGCCCATGCTGTTGATGCATGGGCTTTCTGGGACTTCATCCCCGGCACACCCGGCCGGAGTATTCGGCGTGACGCCGTCTGGGTGCTACATAATCATCTTTAGGTTTGGCCTGCAATGATTTCCCGTCAAGTCTCCAGCGAACACGGCGGACACTGCCACTTCATGCCGGACTTGCCGCAGATCACGACACGGTTTCAATATACCCCCGGCCGATCCGAAAAACCAGCCCGCCGGAAAATTTCCCGCAGACCTCAAGAGGCGCCGTTTCGATCCGTTATTTCCGGTAGATCGACGAACCGAGGAACGTCCGTGAAGATCACGAAAGACACTCCGCGCCGGTTTTTCGCCTCCGGGCTGCCGGCGTCGCTGTCGTCACGCGGCGAGGACACGGGAACCGAGCCCGTGCACACGATCGTCGGCGACCGCGACGCGGCGGCGCGGGCGCTGCCCGAAGAGGCGTCCCGGCAACGGGCGTCCGGCCAGGCCGTGCCGCCCGCGGGCGAGGAGCGCCGCAAGCACGACCGCCGCCAGCGCCAGGTCGACGTCGTGCTCGACACGCGCGTCACGCCCAGCCGGCGGCAGCGCGCATCCATCGACGTGAAAGTGTGAGCAGCGGGTGTAATCAGCGCGCCACGATCATCCGCACGCCGAGCGCCACGAAGATCGTTCCCGCCAGCCGGTCGAGCCACGCGCCCGCACGCGCATGCCGCTGCAGCCATTGCCCGACGCTGCCAGAAAAATAGCCGAGCAGGGCGAACAGCAGCGCCGCCTGGACGGTGAACACGAGGCCCAGCTGCGCGGTCTGCCAGCCGACGTGGCCGCGCCCGGCGACGATGAACTGTGGCAGGAAGGACAGGAAAAAAAGCACCACCTTGGGATTGATGGCGTTGGCCAGCAGGCCCCGGGCGAACAGGCGGGAAAGCGGCTCGTCCGCGCCGCGCATGGCCGCCACCCGCACCTGGCCGCTGCTGCGCAGCGCGCGGATGCCGAGCCAGACGAGGTACAGCCCGCCGCCGATCCTGAGCGCCATGAACGCCATCGGCGACGCGGCGATCAGCGCGCTGACGCCGAGCGCCGCCAGCGCCGTGTGGCTCAGGCAGCCGAAGCCGCAGCCCAGGCCGAAGACGATGCCCTGGGCGCGCCCGCGCGACATGCCGAAGCCCAGCACCATCAGGTTGTCCGGCCCCGGCGAGACGGTGATCAGCACCGCCGCCGCGAGGAAGCCGAGAAACTGCTCAGGCGCCAGCAGCATCCGTCCGCGCCCCGCCGGTCAGGCGACGACGGTGCGCGCCTCGCCGTCCCGGCGCGTTTCGATGCGGCCGATCTCGAGCGCCGGCTCGCCGGCGGCGCGCAGCAGCGCCAGCGCCTGCTGGACGTTCTCTTTCGCCACCACCACGCACATGCCGATGCCGCAGTTGAAGACGCGGTGCATCTCGCTCTCGGCCACGTTGCCGGCGCTCTGCAGCCATTGAAACAGCGCCGGCCGCCGCCACGCCGAGGACTCGATCACCGCCTTGACGTTCTCCGGCAGCACGCGCGGCACATTCTCGGTCAGGCCGCCACCGGTGATGTGCGCCATGCCCTTGACCGGCAGTTCGGCCATCAGCGCCTGCATTGGCTTCACGTAGATGCGCGTCGGCTCCATGATCGCATCGGCCAGCGTGCGCCCGCCGTCGAACGGCGCAGCAAGGTCGGGCTTGGCGACGGCGAGGATCTTGCGCACCAGCGAGTAGCCGTTCGAATGCGCGCCCGACGAAGGCAGGCCGAGCACCGCGTCGCCCGGCACGATGTCCTGGCCGGTGATGATCTGCGACTTCTCCACCACGCCGACGGCGAAGCCGGCCAGGTCGTATTCGCCTGCCGGATACATGCCCGGCATTTCCGCCGTCTCGCCGCCGATCAGCGCGCAGCCGCCCTGTTCGCAGCCCTTGGCGATGCCCTGGATGACGCTCGCCGCGATGTCCACGTCGAGCCGGCCGCAGGCGAAGTAGTCGAGGAAGAACAGCGGTTCGGCGCCCTGCACCAGCACGTCGTTGACGCTCATCGCCACGAGGTCGATGCCGACCGTGTCGTGGCGCTTGAGCTCGAACGCCAGCTTCAGCTTGGTGCCGACGCCGTCGGTTCCCGACACCAGCACCGGCTCGCGATAACGCTTGGGCACCTCGAACAGCGCCCCGAAGCCGCCGAGACCGCCGAGCACGCCCTCGCGCAGGGTTTTCTTGGCGAACGGCTTGATGCGTTCGACGAGGGCGTCGCCGGCGTCGATGTCGACGCCGGCGTCACGGTAGGAAAGGGAAGGCTGCGCAGGTGGCTGAGTCATCTTGGAGTCCCGAACGAGGCTTGTACGCACGGCGGTGGTAGAATCCGTGTCCTGTTGCGAAAATGTTGAATTTTATCTGAAATCCCGGTCCCGCGTGCGCCGGCCCGCCGGCCTTTCCGACCTTCCGATGCGCCAACTGATCCTCGATCTGCTGCCGGAAAATCCGCCCAGCCTCGACAACTTCGTTCCCGGCGGCAACGCCGAGGCGGTGGCCGCGCTCGCCGCCTGGGCGGCGCCGGAAAGCCGCGAAACGTCGCTGCTGCTCTACGGCGAATCCGGCTCGGGCAAGACGCATCTGCTGCGCGCCGGCGCCGACGTCTACCACGACGCGGCCGCCGCGCCCGACCTGGAGGCGGCGGCATCGGGCGATGCGCCGGCGCGCGTCGCCGTCGACAACGTCGAGGCGCTTTCCGGAGCCGGGCAGATCGCCCTGTTCAACCTGTTCAACCGGCTGCGCGCCGCCGGCGGACGCCTGCTCACCGCGGCCGGCCAGCCGCCGCAGCGCCTGCCGCTGCGCGAGGACCTGCGCACCCGGCTCGGCTCGGGCCTGGTCTACCGCCTGCTGCCGCTGGCCGACGAGGAGAAGCAGGCCGCCCTGGCGGCGCAGGCCGCGGCGCGCGCGCTGCCGCTGCCGGCCGGCGCGCTGGATTACCTGCTGGCCCGCGCGACGCGCGACATGCGCCACCTGATGGCCATCCTCGTCGCGCTCGACCGGTATTCCCTGGAACACAAGCGGCCGATCACGCTGCCGCTGCTGCGCGAGGTGCTGCAGCATGCCCCGCCCCACTCCCTTCGGTGACCCCCCTGCCATGAATCTTGCCTTGTTTGACCTCGACAACACGCTGCTGCCCTGCGACAGCGATTTCGAATGGGCGCAATTCCTGATCGAGAAAGGCGTGCTCGATCCGGAAGTCCATGCCGCGAAGAACGACCATTTCTATGCCCAATACCGCGCCGGCACGCTGGACATCCATGAGTTCCTGGATTTCCAGCTGCATCCGCTGTCCCGTCATCCGCGCGCGCAGCTCGACGCATGGCACCGGGAGTTCATGGCCACGCGCATCCTGCCGGCGATCGGCGACGGGGCCCGCGCGCTGGTCCGGCGGCATCTCGACGGCGGCGACCTGTGCGCGCTGGTCACCGCCACCAACAGTTTCGTCACCGGCCCGATCTGCCTGGAGTTCGGCATCGCCAACCTGATCGCCACCGTCCCGGCGCAGGAGGACGGCCAATTCACCGGGCAGGTGCGCGGCGCGCCGTCCTTCCGCGAGGGCAAGATCGCGCGCGTCGAAGCCTGGCTCGAAGCGCTGGGCTTCTGGTGGAGCAGCTTCGCACGGACGTGGTTCTACAGCGATTCGCTGAACGACCTGCCGCTCCTGTCGCGCGTCAGCGACCCGGTCGCCGTCGATCCGGACGCCACCCTGCTCGCCCACGCGCGGCAGGCCGGCTGGACGGTGCTCAACCTGCACGGATGACGATGCCGCGCTTCCTTCCGTCCCGCGCCTTGCCGCGCCAACCCCTCGTCCGCCTTCCAAAAGCAAGAACGATCCAGCGATGATCCGCAAACTCATTTCCCGCGTCTTCGGCCGCAAGTCGCCAGGACGCGCCGGGGAACCCGCCGTGATTCCCCACAACACGCACGGCATCCGCCGCGAAGCCATCAGCAGCGGCAGCCGGCGCACCGTCGAAACCCTGCAGGAGAATGGCTACAAGGCCTTCGTCGTCGGCGGTGCCGTGCGCGACCTGCTGGCCGGCATCAAGCCCAAGGACTTCGACGTCGCCACCGACGCCACGCCCGAGCAGGTGCGCCAGTGCTTCCGGCGCTCGCGCGTGATCGGCCGGCGCTTCCAGATCGTGCACGTGATGATGGGCCAGGAGACCATCGAGGTGACCACCTTCCGCGGCCACCACGGCCAGCAGGACGGTCCCCGCGCGCAGACCGACGAGCAGGGCCGCGTGCTGCGCGACAACGTCTTCGGCTCGCAGAAGGAGGACGCCGCGCGGCGCGACTTCACCATCAACGCCCTGTACTACGACCCGGTGGCGGAAACGGTGATCGATTACCACCATGGCATGGACGATCTTGAGCACAAGACGCTGCGCATGATCGGCAACCCGGTCACGCGCTACCGCGAGGACCCGGTGCGCATGCTGCGCGCCGTGCGCCTGGCGGCCAAGCTGGATTTTGCCATCGACGACGAGACCCGCCGGCCGATCGGCGAGCTCGCCGACCTGATCGAGAACGTGCCGCCGTCGCGCCTGTTCGACGAGATGCTCAAGCTGCTCACCTCCGGCCACTCGGTCAGATGCCTGCAGCGCCTGCGCGCCGAGGGGCTGCACCACGGCCTGCTGCCGCTGCTCGACGTGATCCTCGAACAGCCGCAGGGCAAGCGTTTCGTGACGCTGGCGCTGGAGAATACCGACCGGCGCGTGCGCGAAGGCCGGCCGATCTCGCCGGGCTTCCTGTTCGCCACGCTGTTGTGGAACGAAGTCCTGGCCCGGTGGGATGCGCTCAAGGCGGACGGCGAACGCCCGATCCCGGCGCTGTTCCGGGCCATGGACGACGTGCTCGACGTGCAGGCGGAAAAACTGGCGATCACCCGGCGCGTCGCCGGCGACATCAAGGACATCTGGTCGATCCAGCCGCGCTTCGAGCAGCGCTCCGGCAAGCGCCCCTACGGCCTGCTGGAACAGCCGCGCTTCAAGGCCGGCCTCGATTTCCTGCTGATGCGCGCCGAATCGGGCGAGGTGGACGCCGAACTGGGCAAATGGTGGTCGGACTTCCTCGACGCCGACGGCGCCACGCGCGCCGCCATGCTGCTGCCGCCGGCGCCCGACGCGCCGAAGAAGCGCCGGCGCCGCAAGCGCAAGCCGGCGGCGGACGCCGCGGCCGACGAGCCGGCGGCACCCGCGCCCTCTCCCGAACCGGCCGCATGAGCCGGACCGCCGCATGCCGCTAGCCTTCGTCGCCCTCGGCGCCAACCTCGCCGAGCCGGCCGTCCAGGTCCGCGCGGCGCTCGACGCGCTTTCCCGCCTGCCCGGCTCGCGCCTGCTGCGCGCTTCCTCGCTCTACCGCACCGCGCCGGTGGGCATCCGCAACCAGCCGGACTTCGTCGAACGCGGTGGCGGCGCTGGACACGGAGCTCACGCCGCACGCGCTGCTCGCCGCCCTGTTCGGCATCGAGGCGCAATTCGGCCGCCGCCGCGACTTCCGCCACGCCCCGCGCACGCTCGACCTCGATCTGCTGCTCTACGACGACGCCACGCTCGACACGCCGGAACTGCGCCTGCCGCACCCGCGCATGCATCTGCGCGCCTTCGTCCTGGCGCCGCTCGTCGAAATCGCCCCGGACTGCCGCATCCCGGGGCGCGGCAGCGCCGCCGCGTGGCTGCCGGCCGTGCGCATGCAGCGCATCGAGAAACTCGCCGATTGACCATGCGCGCCCTTTCGCCACCTGCCGGAACTCGGGGGATTCGCTCCGGAGCTTGACCATTTCCGCGCCGCCCTGTGTATCCTAGGCGCGGTTCGTCCCGTCATCCGCCCATGAAAAAGAGTCCGCTCGAATCCGCCCGCCACATCGTCGTCGAAGGCCCGATCGGCGTCGGCAAGACCAGCCTGGCCCGGCGCCTGGCCGAACACCTGGACGCCGACCTGCTGCTCGAACAGCCCGAGGCGAACCCCTTCCTCGCCCGCTTCTACCAGAACCCGCAGCGCTACGCCCTGCAGACGCAGCTGTGCTTCCTCTTCCAGCGCCTCGACCAGATGCGCGAACTGGCCCAGCCCGAGCTGTTCACGCGCACGGTGATCGGCGACTACCTGATGGAAAAGGAACTGCTGTTCGCCGGCCTGACGCTCGGCGACGACGAATACGGCCTCTACCGGCAGATCTACGACCGCGTCTCGCCGCAGGCCGGCCCCGCGCCCGACCTGGTGATCTACCTGCAGGCCAGCCCGGAGACGCTGATCTCGCGCGTGCGCCGGCGCGGCGTCGAAATGGAACGCAAGATCAGCGACGACTACCTGATCCTGCTCGGCGAAAGCTACACCCGCTTCTTCCACGACTACGCGGCCGCGCCGGTGATGGTGGTCAACTCCGAACGCCTCAATTTCGTCGACGACTCCGACGACTTCCTGCTTCTCGTCCAGCGCATCGAAACCATGCGCGGACCCCGCGAATACTTCAACAGAGGAAACTGAACGATGTCCGCACATACCGTCACCCGACGGCTCACCCATTTCGATCTCGCCGGCATGAAGGCCGCCGGCGAGAAGATCGCCATGCTCACCTGCTACGACGCGAGTTTCGCGCGGGCCTGCGACGCCGCCGGCGTCGATTCGATCCTGGTCGGCGACTCGCTCGGCAACGTCGTGCAGGGGCATGAAACCACGCTGCCCGTCACCGTCGAGCACATCGCCTACCACACCGCCTGCGTCGTGCGCGGCTGCCGCCGGCCGCTGATCATCGCCGACCTGCCCTTCGGCAGCTTCCAGGAAAGTCCGCAGATGGCCTACCGCAACGCCGTCGCGCTGATGGCCGCCGGCGCCCAGATGGTCAAGCTCGAAGGCGGCCTGGATCTGGCCGAGACCACGCGCTTCCTGACCGCGCGCGGCATTCCCGTGTGCGCCCACATCGGCCTGACGCCGCAGTCGGTGCACCAGCTGGGCGGCTTCCGCGTGCAGGGCCGCGACGAAGCGGGCGCCACCCGGTTGCTGGCCGACGCGCTGGCCCAGCAGGAAGCCGGCGCCACGCTGATCGTGCTGGAGGCCATTCCCGCGCTGCTGGCCGCCGAGGTCACGGACGGGCTGGCCATCCCGACCATCGGCATCGGCGCGGGCAAGGAGTGCGCCGGCCAGGTGCTGGTGATGCACGACGCACTCGACGTCGCGCCCGGCCGCAAGCCGCGCTTCGTGCGCAACTTCATGGCCGGCCAGGATTCCATCACCGGCGCCTTCGCCGCCTACGTCGCCGCGGTCAAGGACGGCAGCTTCCCGGCGCCCGAACATTGCTACTGAAAACCATGCAGATACACGCTTCCATCCCCGACACCCGCGCCGCGCTGCGCAACAGCGGCCGCATCGTCTTCGTCCCGACCATGGGCAACCTGCACGACGGCCACATTTCGCTGATGCGGCAGGCGCACGCGCACGGCGACACGGTGGTCGCCAGCATCTTCGTCAACCGCCTGCAGTTCGGCCCGCACGAGGATTTCGACAAGTACCCGCGCACCTTCGCGGCCGACTGCGACAAACTGCGCGCGGCCGGTGTCGCCCACCTGTTCGCGCCGACCGAGGCCGACCTGTACCCGGAGCCGCAGCAGTACCTGGTCGACCCGCCGGACATCCAGAACCTGCTCGAAGGCGAGTTCCGGCCGGGGCATTTCCGCGGCGTCGCCACCGTCGTGCTCAAGCTGTTTAACATCGTCCAGCCGCAGGTCGCCATCCTGGGCAAGAAGGACTACCAGCAGCTGATGATCCTGCGCAACATGACGCGGCAATTGGCGCTGCCGGTCGAGATCGTCGGCGGCGAGACGGTGCGCGCCGACGACGGCCTGGCGCTCTCCTCGCGCAACGCCTACCTGACGCCGGCGGAGCGCGCCGAAGCCCCGCGCCTGCACCGCGTGCTGGAAGGCATCCGCGACGCGATACGCGGCGGCGACCGGGAATTCGCCCGCCTGGAGCGCGACGCGGCGGACGAACTCGACCGGAATGGCTGGAAGACCGACTACGTCGCCGTGCGCCGGCAGGCCGACCTGCAGGCGCCGTCGGGCGGCGACGAGGCCCTGGTGGTGCTGGGCGCCAGCCGGCTGGGGCAGCCACGGCTGATCGACAACGTGGAGATCTGAGGCCGCTGCGCTTCTCTGCCGTCTCCCCGCCTCACGCCCACGCCAGCCCCACCACCCCGGCCAGCATGATCGCCGCGCCGGCGATCTGCGACGGTTTCATCTCCTCGCGCAGCAGGCTGGCGCCGATGAAGGTGCCGACCAGCATCGAGATTTCGCGCACCGGCGCGACGTAGCTGACCGGCGCGCGCTGCACGGCGAACAGCACCAGACTGTAGGCCGTCGGCGACAGCAGGCCGACGGCGAGGATCGCGGCGCGGCGGGTTCGCCACTCGCGGCGCAGGTCGTCGATCCGGCGCAGGGCGAACGGCGCGAGCAGCAGCGTGCGCACGGCCAGACCGACCGCGTAGAAGAGGATGGGCACCATGCCCAGCGTCTTGATCGCCCAGCCGTCCAGGACCGTGTAGGCGGCGATGAACGCGCCGGTGGCGGCGCCCCACAGCGCGCCGAGGTGGCGCTTCTGCGCACCGCCGCGCCACAGGCCGGCCCCCCCCGCCGAGACGAACACGCCGGCCAGGATGGCGCCGACGGACACGCCGCCGACCAGGCTCGGCGCTTCCCCGAGCAGGAGGATGGCGACCACCACCGAGAGCATCGGCCCGGTGCCGCGCGCCACCGGGTAGACCACCGCGAAATCGGCCTCCCGATAGGCTTTCTGCAGCGCCAGCGAATACAGCACGTGGATCAGGCCGCTGCCCGCCGCCGCGCACCACATCGTGGCGTCGAAGTGCTGCGGCAGCCGCGTCCAGGTCCACGCCGCGACCGGGGCCGCCGCGACGACGCTGACCACGCCGAACAGGAAGACGAACGCCGCGCCGCCGCCGGCCTTCTTGGCGACGATGTTCCACACGGCATGGCAGAACGCGCCCGCGAGGACCAGCGCCAGGGCGGTGCCGCTCATCGCGCGCGCTCCGGCGGGAAGGAAGGCGGCGGCAGGATTCTGTGTGTTGTCATTCGGTAGTTCATCCGGCGCATTGCCCGGTCTGCTTTCGAAGGGTGAAACGGCATGCGCAATGATCGCCCGATTCGCCGGGGCGCGCCGGCGCCTACATGAGCTAAACTGGGGCCGATCATGAGTAAAACGGATACGAAAAAGGGCGCCCCGCCGCTCAACGCAGTCCGCGTCTTCGTCGCGGCGGCGCGCTGCCTGAGCTTCAGCCGGGCGGCGCGCGAGTTGGGCATGACGCAAAGCGGGGTCAGCCATCACGTCGCGGGGCTGGAACGCCACCTGGGCCATCGCCTGTTCGCGCGCCGCGGCGCCGCGCTGGCGCTGACCGACGCCGGCCGCCTGTACTTCGACACCGTCGGCGAAGCCGTCGCCACCATCGAGCTGGCCACCAGCCAGCTCGCCCCCGCGCCGCCGGGCGGCGGCCTGGTCGTGCGCACCTCGCTGCCGACCTTCGCCATGGCCGTGCTGATTCCGGCGCTGCCGCACTTCACGCACGGACGCGCGCTCGCGGTGGAAGTCGTCACCTCGCTGTCGCCGCCCGCCGCCGAGGACGTTTACGACGTGCTGATTTCCCGCGACCTGGCGGTCGGCGACGACGGCGCGCACTGGATTCTGGCCGCCGAGGAACTGACCTGCGTGGCGACGCCGCAGGTCCTCCGCGACAACACGGGAAAGCCGGTTGACGAGTGGCCGTTCATCATCGCCAAGTCGCGGCCGGACACGCTGGCGGCCTGGACCAACCGGCAGGCCATCGACCCGCACCGCATCCGCATCGCGGCCGCGTTCGAGCATTATTTCCTGGCGATTCCCGCGGCCGTGGCCGGCATGGGCTTCCTCGTCGCGCCGCGCCTGCTGGTCGCCGGGGCGCTGGCCGAGGGCCGGCTGGCGGAAACCGACCGCCCCTCGCTGCGCGGCGACGCCCGCTACCAGGCCTGCATCAACCCGCGCTCGGCGGCGCCGGAGGCGGCGAAGGAGTTTTGCCGCTGGCTGGCCGCGCAGGTCAAGGACGCGCGCGGCAACGGCCGGGACGCCGCGCCGGAGCAGCGCCGCCCGGCCTGAGCGCCTACCGTTCCCCAAAGCTTTCCCGCTGCGCGGAGTCTTTCGCTAGAATGCTTTTTTAAATCCGCAGCAGCACGTTTTCATCCAACCGGCTTCGTCTTTCTTTTTCCCTACGAAAGGATCACACCATGGATCGAGTGTTCAATTTCAGCGCCGGCCCCGCCGCGCTGCCACTGGAAGTCCTGCAACAGGCCCAGGCCGAACTGGTGAACTGGCATGGCAGCGGCATGTCGGTCATGGAAATGTCGCACCGCGGCAAGGAATACATAGGCATCCAGGCCGAGGCCGAGGCGGACCTGCGCGAACTGATGGGCATCCCGGCCAGCTACAAGGTGCTGTTCCTGCAGGGCGGCGCCTCGCTGCAGTTCGCCATGGTGCCGATGAACCTGCTGCGCGGCAAAGCCTCCGCCGATTACCTGAACACCGGCGAATGGTCGAAGAAGGCGATCAAGGAGGCCAAGAAGTACGGCGCGGTCAACGTCGTCGCCTCGTCGGAGGACAAGAACTTCTCCTACGCCCCGGCGCAGTCGCAGTGGAAACTCGATCCGAACGCGGCCTACGTGCACATCACGCAGAACGAGACGATCGGCGGCGTGGAGATCTTCTGGACGCCGGAAACCGGCAGCGTGCCGCTGGTCTCGGACATGTCGTCCACCATCCTGTCGCGGCCGATCGACGTGTCGAAGTTCGGCCTGATCTACGCCGGCGCGCAGAAGAACATCGGCCCGGCCGGGCTGACCATCGTCATCGTGCGCGAGGACCTGCTCGGCCAGACCGTGGCCGGCACGCCGACGATGATGGACTACGCCATCCAGGCCGAGAACGACTCGATGTACAACACGCCGCCGACCTACGCGATCTACATCGCCGGGCTGGTGTTCAAGATGCTCAAGGCCAAGGGCGGCCTGGCGGCGATGGAGAAGCTCAACCGCGCCAAGGCGCAGATCCTCTACGACGTGCTCGACGCCTCCAGCTTCTTCGCTTCGCCGGTGGCCAGGGAAAACCGTTCGCTGATGAACATTCCGTTCACCCTGAAGAACGCGGAGCTCGACGAGGAATTCCTCAAGGGCGCCAAGGCGCGCGGCATGATCCAGTTGAAGGGCCACCGTTCCGTGGGCGGCATGCGCGCCTCGATCTACAACGCCATGCCGGTCGAGGGCGTGCAGGCGCTGGCCGACTACATGAAGGAATTCGAGAAGACCAAGGCCTGAGCGTCCGCACGCGATAGGGGGAACCATGACGCGCAGAATCAAGACGCTCAACGCCATCTCGAAGCAGGGCCTATCGCGCCTGCCGGACACCTACGTGGTCGGCAACGACGTGACCGAGCCCGACGCCATCCTGGTGCGCTCCACCGACATGCACAAGCTGGAGATTCCGGCCAGCCTGCTGGCCGTCGGGCGCGCCGGCGCGGGCACCAACAACATCCCGATCAAGGCCATGAGCGAGAAGGGCATCGTCGTGTTCAACACGCCGGGAGCCAACGCCAACGCGGTCAAGGAGCTGGTCATCGCGGGCATGCTGATGGGCGTGCGCAACGTCGTCCCGGCGCTCAACTTCGCCGCCGGCCTGCAGGGCGACGACGAGTACCTGCACAAGCAGGTCGAGGCCGAGAAGAAGCAGTTCGTCGGCCGCGAGCTGCGCGGCAGCACGCTGGGCATCGTCGGCCTCGGCGCGATCGGCTCGATCCTGGCCGAAGCCGCGCTGGCGCTCGGCATGAAGGTCATCGGCATCGACCCCGAAATCACCGTCGAGGCCGCCTGGCGGCTGCCGTCGCAGGTCAGGAAGGCGGCCAGCGTCGAGGAACTGCTCAAGCATGCGGACTTCGTCAGCCTGCACATCCCGCTGCTGCCGACGACCAAGAACCTGATCAACGCCGAACGCGTGAAGATCATGAAGAAGGGCAGCGTGCTGCTCAACTTCGCGCGCGAGGGCATCGTCGATACGCAGGCGGTGATCGACGGCCTCAACGCCGGCCGCCTGCAGTCCTACCTCTGCGACTTTCCGACCAACCTGCTGCGCCAGCATCCGCGCGCGGTGGCCATCCCGCACCTCGGCGCCTCGACCGAGGAGGCGGAAGAAAACTGCGCGATCATGGTCGCGGAGCAACTGGCCGACTACCTGCAGAACGGTAACATCCTCAACTCGGTCAATTTCCCGAACATCGCCATGCCGCGCGGCTCGCGCTACCGGCTGGCGATCGCCAACGCCAACGTGCCGAACATGCTCGGGCAGATTTCAACCGCACTGGCCTGCGCCGGCCTGAACATCAACAACATGATGAACAAGTCGCGCGGCGAACTGGCGTTCACGCTGGTGGACGTGGAGACCGAGATTCCGCGGCCGGTGATCGACCAGTTGGCGGCCATCCAGGGCGTGCTGCGCGTGCGCTACCTGCCGGGCTGAGACGGGATTCACGCAGGCAAGCCCCCGGCGGAGAGCTCCGCCGGGGGTTTTTCTTTGGGGACCGCCCCGACCTCATCCTTTTCCGGAGGACTACAATGCCCCGTGCGATGTCCCCGCCGCCACTCCATCCCTTTTCCGGCGTTCCCGCCGCATGGAGGACAACATGGTCCGCAACAGCGCCCTCCTCGCCGCACTGCTCGTCCTGATCCCGTCCGCCGGTCCGGCGCAGACGGGCCTGCCCGAAACCTCCGAATACAAGGGAGACATCCGGCGCGGGCCGGACGGCCGCCTGACCGTCGTCGCGCCCGAGCGGGTTCCCGTCGACGCCGCCGACGCCGCGCGGCCGGCCACGCTGAAGGTCGGGCCGCAGGAGCGCGTACGCACGATCAGCGAAGCCGCCCGGCTGGCGCGCAACGGCGACGTCGTCGAAATCCTGCCCGGCGAGTATCGCGGCCAGACCGCGGTATGGACGCAGGACCGGCTGACCATCCGCGGCGTCGGCGAGCGGCCGGTGCTGTTCGCCGATGGCAGGAGCGCGGAAGACAAGGCGCTGTGGGTGGTGCGCGGCGGCGCGATCCGCGTCGAGAACCTCGAATTCCGCGGCGCGCGCGTTCGCGACGGCAACGGCGCCGGCATCCGCTTCGAGCGCGGGCATCTGACCATCCACCGCTGCGCCTTCATCGACAACGAGATGGGCATCCTCACCGACAACAAGCCCGACCTCGCGCTGGACATCAGCGACAGCGAATTCGCCGATGCGCCGCGCCACGACGGCCCGCTGCACCACCTGCTCTACGTCGGCGCCATCGGCCGCTTCACGCTCACCGGCAGCCGCTTCTCGAACGGCTACCGCGGGCACCTCGTCAAGTCGCGGGCGCGCGAGAACCACGTGCGCTACAACCTGATCGCCGACGGCCCGGACGGCAAGGCCTCGTACGAACTGGAATTCCCGAACGGCGGCCTGGCCTACGTCGTCGGCAACGTGATCGCGCAGAGCGCGGCGACCGAGAATTCGGTCATCGTCGCCTACGGCGCCGAAGGTCCGCGCTGGCCGGACAACGCGCTGTACTTCGCGCACAACACGCTGGTCAACGGCCGGCGCGAAGGCGGCGCCTTCCTCAGGCTGTGGTCGGACAAACTCCCCGGCGCCGAAGCCTGGATTCTCAACAACCTGACCGTCGGCAACGGCGACCTGTACCAGCCGCCGCACGGCCGCTTCGAGGGCAACCGGTCGGCGCCCGAAAGCGCCCTGATCGAGTACGGCGGCGTGCCGGCGCGCCTGAAACCGGGCGATCCCCTGCGCGGCGGCGTGCGCATTCCCGGCGCGGCGCGCGGCGAGGAGCTGATGCCGGACGCCGAATTCACGCTCCCCGCCGGCCGGCGTCCGATCCGCCCCGGCAGTTCCGTGGCGCCGGGGGCGTTCCAATAGTCCTGAAGAAAGTCCCGATTCAACCACGGCGAACACGGCGGTCACGGCGAACCCCTTCGTTGGCGCCGCGTTCGAGCCGGGATGAAATGAAACGCCCGCCGTCCGCGCAAGGCGGGCGACGGGCGTAGCGTGTGCGTGCCCGGCAGCGCCGGGCGCGGCGGTGTGCTTCAGGCGGCGGCCGGCACCTCCGCCGCGCGGGAGCGGAAGAACAGCTTGAGCAGTTCCATGGCCACCGGCGAGGCGAAGAAGAACGGCAGCATCATCAGCCAGTCGTCGGCGGACAGCGGCACCGTGTCGAAGAACGGGTTGAGGAAGGGCACGTACACCACCAGCAGCACCGCCAGGAAGGACGCCAGCACCGCCCACACCATCCAGCGGTTGGAGAACACCCCGATGGCGAAGACGCTGTGGTGCTCGGAGCGCGCGGTGAAGGCCCGCAGGAGTTCGGAGCCGCACAGCGTGACGAAGGCGATGGTCTGCGCCGTCATCACGTGGTCCGGATAGCGCAGCAGCGCCAGGTGGAAGACCCACAGGATGGCCAGCGCGTCAACGATGCCGACGACCGCGATGCCGATCGCCATGCTGCGGTTGATGACGTGCTCCCTGGGCGAGCGCGGCGGCTGCTGCATGATGTCCGAATCGCCCTTCTCCAGGCCCAGCGCCAGCGCCGGCGCGCCGTCGCTGACCAGGTTGAGCCACAGGAGCTGCACCGGCAGCAGCGGGATGGGCATGCCGGCGAGCATGGCGCCGAAGACGATGAGGATCTCGCCGATGTTGCAGGCCAGCAGGAAGTACACGAACTTGCGGATGTTCGAATAGATGATGCGGCCCTGCTCGATCGCCGAGACGATGCTGGCGAAGTTGTCGTCGGTGAGGATCATGTCGGCGGTCTGCTTGGCCACGTCGGTGCCGGTGATGCCCATGGCCACGCCGATGTTGGCGCGCTTCAGGGCCGGCGCGTCGTTGACGCCGTCGCCGGTCATGGCCACGATGTGTTCGCGCGACTTCAGCGCCTCGACGATCCGCGTCTTGTGCTGCGGCGACACCCGGCAGCACACGTCGAGCTGCGGCGCCACCTCGGCCAGCTGCGCGTCGCTCATCTGCTCGATTTCCGGCCCGGTGAGCACGCGCCCGCCCGGCGTCAGCAGGCCGATGTCGCGGGCGATGGCCTGCGCCGTGTCCTTGTAGTCGCCGGTCACCATGATGCTCTTCAGGCCCGCGCCGCGCGCCACCTTCAGCGCCTCGATCACTTCCGGGCGCGGCGGGTCGATCATGCCGAGCAGGCCGATGAACACCAGCTCCCGCTCGACGGTTTCCGGCGTCATCTGCCCCGGAATCTCCGCCAGCGGACGGTAGGCCACGGCCAGCACGCGCAGCGCGCTGGCGGCCATGCCCTGGTTCTGTTCGAGAATCGCCCGGCGCATGTCCGCGTCCAGCTCGACGGCCTGCCCCGCCGCCGCGTAGTGGGTGCACAGGTCGAGCACCACGTCCGGCGCGCCCTTGACGAAGGCGATGACCGAAGCCGACTCCGGCAGGCCGACCGCCCCGCGCGCCGCCCACTGCGCGGTGGCGTGCAGCGTGCTCATCCGCTTGCGTTCGGAATCGAAGGGGATTTCCTGCACGCGCGGCAGCGTCTTCTGCAGCTCCGCGCCCAGGTAGCCGGCCTTGGCGCCGGCCACCACCAGCGCGCCCTCGGTCGGGTCGCCGATGATGCGCCAGCCTTCCTTGCCGCTGTCGCTGTCCTCGCCGTTGCGGTCCAGCCGCGCGTCGTTGCACACCAGCGCGCCCTGCAGCAGCAGCGCGGCGTCCGCGTCGCCGCGGGGATCGAAGGCCGCGTCGCCGACGAAAAACTGTCCCACCGGGTTGTAGCCCTCGCCGGTGACGCGGAAGCGCCTGCCGCCCGCCCAGGCCTGCACCACGGTCATCTGGTTCTGCGTCAGCGTGCCCGTCTTGTCCGAGCACACCACCGTGGCGCAGCCGAGCGTCTCGACGGCCGGCAGTTTGCGGATCAGGGCGTTGTGCCGGATCATGCGCTGCATGCCCAGCGCCAGACAGATCGTGACGATCGCCGGCAAACCTTCCGGCACGGCGGCGATGGCCAGACTCACCGCCGTCATGAACAGGGTCACGATGTCCTTCTTCTCCGTCTCCAGGTAGTGCATGAAGCCGTCGGTGAAGGCGCTGGCCAGATGCGTGTCGCGGAACAGGCCGTAGATGAACACCAGCGCGCAGATCACCAGGCACGAGGTGCCGAGCAGCTTGCCCAGGTGTTCGAGCTTCTTCTGCAGCGGCGTGCTCTCCATCTCGAAGGACTGGATCATCTCCGCGATCATGCCGATCTGCGTGTTCATGCCGGTGCCGGTGACGACGCCGCGGCCGCGGCCGTAGGTGATCATGGTGCCCATGAACGCCGTGTTCCTGCGGTCGCCGAGCGGAATCTCGCCGTCGAGCACCGGCGTCGCATCCTTTTCGACCGGCACGGATTCGCCGGTCAGCGACGCTTCCTCGATCTTCAGGTTGGCCGTCTCGACCAGGCGCAGGTCGGCCGGCACGTAGTTGCCGGCTTCCAGCAGCACGATGTCGCCGACGACGATCTCGCGGCCGGGAATCGTCACGATGTGCCCGCCGCGCAGGACCTGCGCGTTCGGCGCCGACATCTTCTTGAGCGCGGCGAGCGCCTGCTCGGCCTTGGATTCCTGCACCACGCCGACCACCGAGTTGAGCACCACGATGAACAGGATGGCCACCGAATCCACCACCTCGCCGAGGGCCAGCGAAATGACCGCCGCCACGATGAGGATGATCACCAGGTAGTTGTTGAGCTGGTCCCAGAGCATCGCCATGAAGCCCGGACGCGGCTTCTCGGTCAGTTCGTTGGCCCCGAACCGGTCCAGGCGCGCCTGCGCCTCCTGCGGCGTCAGGCCCTCTTCCAGATGCGTCTGCAGCTCACGCGCGACGTCTTCGATCGGTTTGCCGTGCGCATTCTGATCTTGCATGGAACATCCCCCTTGTGGTCGATTGGCGATGGTTTCGAGAACCGGTATCACGCGATATTTCTGTTTCTTCTTTCTGGTCGCGCCATGTCCGCACGAAAGGAACGCCGATTCCGCCTGCGCGTCGACTCTCCCGGGCGAAGCGATCCTTGCTCGCCCGAAACAGACCACATTCCGTGAAATGGCCGTGCCGGCTGGACTTCAGCCCGTTACGCGACAACTGGCTTGAAATCCTAAGTCGCCAAAAAACACCCAACAAGTCGAATATATTTGAGCTTTACATCGGATATTACGAACCATCGCGGCGCGGTAAGCGCGCATGGACGCCGCCGGATCGCCGGCATCACGACGTAAGGGAAAGCCGGAGGAAGCCTTGGAGGAAGCCGCCGGACCGGCCTCGCGGGCGCGGCCGTAAGCCGGCGTGCCCCCGCGCTTCCGATCCGGCGCAGGAACCCGCCCGCGCCGCAACGGCGGCTTTGCGGAGCGCGCTAGCTCTTGTCCGCCCCGGCGGCGGATTCGGCGGCCGGCGCGGCCTTCGGCTTGCGCGGCCGGCGTCCGCGCGATGCGGCCGGCTTGGGCGCGGGCGCATCCTCCGCCACCGGCGTCGGCAACGGTTCGGGCGGATGCCCGGCTTCGGCCGCGCGTTCGGCGGCGGGTGCCTCGGGCTGTGCCGCCGCCGGTGCGGAACGGTCCTTCGCCGGCGTCCGGGCCCTGCCGCCCGGCCCGCGTTCCGGGCGGGGCTTCGCCGCCGGCATGGCGGCGGGCGCTTCAGGAGCATCCGGCGCCTCCGGCGCGGGCGCCGCAGCAGCGGCCGGTTCGGCGGGCGTGAGGACCTCGGCGTCCGTCTTCCGGGCCTCCTGGCCGTTCCGCTTGCCCCGGTTCCGGCCCCGCCGTCCCGCGGCCGCCGTGGCGCCCTCCTCGGCCGCCTTCGGCTCCGGCCGGGCGGCCGGCTCCTCCACCATGGCGGCGGACTCGGCGACGATCGGCTGGACCGCGCCGCTGCGCGAGACGAACGCGCCCGACTTCTCGTCCCGGCCGATTTCCAGCAGGCCCCGCGCCTGCGCCTCTTCGAGCAGGTTGCCGAAGCTGCGGAAGCCGAAATGGCTTTCGTTGAAGTCCGGCTTGCGCCGCTTCATCGCCTCCTTGAGCATCGACGACCAGATCTTGCCGCTCTCGCCGCGCTCGACGACCAGCGCCTCGAAGGTCGCTACCGCCAGTTCGATCGCCTCGGCCTTGCGCGCCTCATGTTCCTCGGGCGACAGGCGGGGCACGCTCTGCGCGGCCTTCGGGTCGCGCCGCACCACGGCGCGCTGGCTCTCGCGCACGAGATCGTCGTAGAAGATGAATTCGTCGCAATTGGCGATCAGCAGGTCCGAGGTGGACTGCTTGATGCCGACGCCGATCACGTGCTTGGCGTTCTCGCGCAGCTTGGACACCAGCGGCGAGAAATCCGAATCGCCGCTGACGATGACGAAGGTATCGACGTGCGATTTGGTGTAGCACAGGTCGAGCGCGTCGACGACCATGCGGATGTCGGCCGAATTCTTGCCCGACTGGCGCACGTGGGGGATCTCGATCAGTTCGAAGTTGGCCTCGTGCATCGCCGCCTTGAAGCCCTTGTAGCGCTCCCAGTCGCAATACGCCTTCTTCACCACGATGCTGCCCTTGAGCAGCAGGCGTTCGAGCACCGGCTTGATGTCGAACTTGTCGAACTTGGCGTCGCGCACGCCGAGCGCGACGTTCTCGAAATCGCAGAACATCGCGATGCTGACCGATTCGGGTGATGCCGCCATGTTTTTCTCCTGGTTTGGGTTGGGCGGAGTATACCTCTCGCCGCGCTTTTCTCCGGCGGGAACTTCCGTCCGGCTCCGACGCACTCATGATTGCACCGGAACGCCTGAATTTCCCGCAAGCAGGTAAAATTCCCGAGCTTTTTCGTCAACCATCCGACGCCCTCGCCGAGGGCGGATCGTCCCGGAGAAACTCCATGCCGCGCCGCCAGACCTTTTTTTGCCCGTGCACCAGGTATTTCTCGGCCGCCCTGCTGTGCCTGCTCGCCGCCGCCTGCGGCAAGGCGCCCGAGAACGGGCACGGCGGCATGGCCGGCGGCCCGGTGCCGGTGTCCACGGTCACCGTGCAGGAGGAAACCCTGCCGGTGACGCTCGAATACGCCGCGCAGACGCTCGGCTCGCGCGAGGTGGAAGTGCGCGCGCGGGTAACCGGCATCCTGCAGAAGCGCAACTACGTCGAGGGCGCCAGGGTCAAGGCCGGCCAGTCGCTGTTCACCATCGACCCGGCGCCGTTCGAGGCGGCCGTCGCACGCGCCGAGGCCGACGTCGCCGCCGCCGAGGCGCGTAGCGAGCAGGCGGCGAAGGACGCCGCCCGCCTGGCGCCGCTGCTCGAACCCAAGGCGATCAGCCAGAAGGACTACGACGACGCCGTGTCCGCGCAGGCGATCAGCCGCGCCGACCTGATGGCCGCCCGCGCGCGCCTGCGCGAGGCCAGGCTGAACCTGGGGTGGACGCGCGTCGAGTCGCCGCTGACGGGCGTGTCCAGCCGCGCGCTGAAATCGGAAGGCTCGCTGGTCTCCGGACCGGACGTGCTGCTGACCACGGTGACGCAGACCGATCCGATCCAGGTGATCTTCGGCGTCCCAGACAACGAGCGCCTGAAGCTGCGCCAGGACGCCGACGCCGGGCGCCTGCGCTGGCCCCGCGACGGGCGCTTCGAGGTCAGCGTCAAGCTGGCCGATGGCAGCACCTACGGCAAGAGCGGCTTCACCGACTTTTCCGACGTGCGCGTCTCGCGCGAGACCGGCACCAGCGAGGGGCGCGCCGAGCTGCCCAACCCGGACGGCCTGCTGCTGCCCGGCCAGTTCGTGCGGGTGGTGCTCGCGGGCGCCGCGCGCGTGGGTGTCTTCCGGGTGCCGCAGCGCGCGGTGCAGGAAGGGCCGCAGGGCAAATACGTGTTCGTCGTCGGCGCGGAGAACAAGGCCGAGATGCGGCCGGTGGAAACCGGCGACTGGCACGGCGGCGACGTGGTGGTGCAGAAGGGCCTCGCGTCCGGCGACCAGGTCATCGTCGACGGCGTGGTCAAGCTCGGGCCGGGCGCGCCGGTGCAGGTCACGCCGCCCGCGGCCGCGCCGGGAGCCGCGCCCGCCGCGCCCGGATCGGCGCCCGCGCCGCAGGCCGGCGGCAAGTAAGGAGGCCGAGCGATGTTCTCCCGCTTCTTCATCGACCGGCCGATCTTCGCCATGGTGATCTCGATCTTCATCGTCATCGCCGGCCTGGCCTCGATGCGCAATCTGCCGATCGCGCAATACCCGGAGATCGCGCCGCCGCAGGTGCTGGTCGCCGCCACCTACCCCGGCGCCTCGGCCGACGTGCTGGAAAAGACTGTCGCCGCGCCGCTGGAGACGCAGATCAACGGCGTCGAGGGCATGATCTACATGAACTCCACCTCGGCCTCCAACGGCCGGGTCGAGATCAACGTCACCTTCGACATCGGCACCGACATCGACCAGGCGGTGATCAACGTCAACAACCGCGTCAAGCAGGCCGAGGCGCGCCTGCCGCAGGAGGTGCGCCGGCAGGGCATCCAGGTCGAGAAGAACTCCAGTTCCTTCCTGCAGGTGCTGGCCTTCTCCTCGCCCGACGGGCGCTACGACGACCTGTACACCAGCAACTACGTGACGCTGAACGTGCTCGACGTACTGAAGCGCGTGCCCGGCACGACCAACGTGCAGATCTTCGGCGCCAAGGACTACTCGATGCGCATCTGGCTCAAGCCGGACCGCCTGGCGCAGCTCAAGCTCGCCGCCTCGGACGTGGTGCGCGCGATCAACGAGCAGAACGCGCAGTACGCGGTCGGGCGGATCGGCCAGCCGCCGACCCCGTCCGGCCAGGAAATGTCGCTGACCATCAACACGCGGGGGCGCCTGGCGGACGTCGCCGAGTTCGAGAAGATCATCGTGCGCGCCGGCGCCGACGGTTCGATCCTGCGCCTGAAGGACGTGGCGCGCGTCGAGCTCGGTTCGCGCGACTACGACTTCATCGGCCGCCACAACGGCCAGCCGGCGACGCTGATGGGCATCTTCCTCAAGCCCGGCGCCAACGCGCTGGACACCGCCACGGCGGTGAAGAAGACGCTTACCGAGCTATCCACGCGCTTTCCCGACGGCCTGACCTACGCGATCCCCTTCGACACCACGGATTTCGTGCAGGTCTCGATCCGCGAGGTGCTCAAGACGCTCGGCGAGGCGATGGTCCTGGTCTTCCTGGTGGTGTACCTGTTCCTGCAGAACTGGCGGGCGACGCTGATCCCGACGCTGGCGGTGCCGGTGTCGCTGATCGGCACCTTCGCCGGCATGCTGCTGCTCGGCTACTCGATCAACACGCTGACGCTGTTCGGCATGGTGCTGGCCATCGGCATCGTGGTCGACGACGCCATCGTGGTGCTGGAGAACGTCGAGCGCATCATGCACGAGGAGCAGGTGCCGGCCAAGGCGGCGGCCATCCAGGCCATGCACGAGGTGACCGGGCCGGTGATCGCCATCGTGCTGGTGCTGTGCGCGGTGTTCGTGCCGATCGCCTTCCTCGGCGGGCTGACCGGCGAGCTGTACCGGCAGTTCGCGGTGACCATCGCCATCGCCGTGGTCATTTCCGGCATCGTCGCGCTGACGCTGACGCCGTCGCTGTGCGTGCTCATCCTCCGGCAGGAGCACAAGGCCAGCAACCGCTTCTTCGACGCCTTCAACCGCTGGTTCACCCGCGTCACCGGCCGCTACACGCGCGGCGTGGCCTGGCTGATCCGGCGCGGCGCGCTCGGCGCCCTGCTGTTCGGCGGCATGGTCGTGATCACCGCGGGCTTCTGGAAATTCACGCCGGGCAGCCTGGTGCCGGACGAGGACCAGGGCTACTACATCAGCGCGGTCTACCTGCCCGACGGCGCGTCGCTGGAGCGCACCGACCGCATCGTCAAGGAGGTCGACGGCATCATCCGCGGCAACCCGAACGTCGCGCACACCATCGTGTTCACCGGCTTCGACTTCATCGGCGGCAGCTTCAAGAACAACGCGGCGACCTTCTTCGTCACGCTCAAGCACTGGGACGAACGCCCGGTGCCGGCCGACGCACTGATCGGCGAGCTGTTCGCCAAGACGGCGCACATCAAGGAAGCGCTGGTGCTCGCCTTCGGCCCGCCGGCGATCTTCGGCATGGGCAATTCCGGCGGCTTCGAGTTCTACCTGCAGAACCGCGGCGAGGGCGGCGCCAAGAAGCTCGGCGAAGTCAGCCAGCAGTTCATCGGCAAGCTGCAGGCGGACAAGAACTTCGCCATGGTCTCCTCGCTGTGGCGGGCCAACGTGCCGCAGCTCGACGTGGACGTCGACCGGGAGAAGGCCAAGACGCTCGGCGTGCCGATCGACGGCCTGTTCGACACGCTGGCGGCGACGCTCGGCACCTACTACGTCAACGACTTCAACAAGTTCGGCCGCACCTGGCAGGTGCTGATGTCGGCCGAGCCGGCGTTCCGCAGCAGCCCCGGCGAGATCGGCGGCATCTACGTGCGTTCGGAGCGCGGCGAAATGGTGCCGCTGTCGGCGCTGGCGCAGATCCGCCAGACGACCGGGCCGGAGACGCTGGAGCGCTTCAACAACCTGCCGTCGGTCAAGATCATCGGCAACGGCGCGCCGGGCATCTCGTCCGGCCAGGCCATCGCCGAGGTCGAGCGCATCGCCCGCGAAACCCTGCCTTCCGACTTCGGTTTCGACTGGGGCGGCGCCTCGTACCAGGAGAAGAAATCGAGCGGCTCGTCCAGCTACGCGCTGATCCTCGGCGCGATCATGGTCTTCCTGATCCTCGCCGCCCAGTACGAGCGCTGGTCGCTGCCGCTGGCGGTGCTCCTGGCCCTGCCCTTCGGCACCTTCGGCGCGCTGGCCGCGGTCTGGCTGCGCGACATGAACAACGACGTGTATTTCCAGATCGGCCTGGTCACCCTGCTCGGCCTGGCCGCCAAGAACGCCATCCTGATCGTCGAATACGCGGTGTACAAGCACGGCGAGGGCATGACCGCGGCGGCGGCGGCCATCGAAGCCGCGCGGCTGCGCTTCCGGCCGATCCTGATGACCTCGCTGGCCTTCATCCTCGGCGTGCTGCCGCTGGCCATCTCGCACGGCGCCGGCGCCGGCGCGCGGCGGGCGGTCGGCACCGGCGTGATGGGCGGCATGCTGGCGGCGACCTTCCTCGCCGTGTTCTTCGTGCCGCTCTTCTACCGGTTGATCGCCGACCGCCGGCTCGCCGAGCCGCGCAGCACCGGCGACCTGTTCGAGGAAATCCGGCAGACGCACGCCAAGGCGCACGAGAAGCTGATCAAGCGCCTGGAACGCGAAACCCGGGAGGAAAAGGACGACGAATGAGCGGGCGGCCGACGCCAAAAGCTAATTAGATGGGGACGGAAACCACAAAATCAAGGTCTTGAAAATACAGCGGATTTCCCTAATTAAGGGGTATCCGGGTGGCTCGCGCCAGCACCCGCAACCCAGGAAAGGAGATCTTCATGTATTACCGTTCCCTGTTCCCTCGCGACCTGTTCGCGGAGTTCGACCGGCTGCAACGTGAACTCCAGCAAACATTCGACCCGAATCAGAGCATCCGCGGCCTGACGCGCGGCTTCCCCGCGCTCAACGTCGGCGGCACGCCGAAGGCGGTGGACATCTATGCGTTCGCGCCCGGCATCGACCCGGCGACGCTCGACGTGCAGTTGGTCAAGGGCATGCTCACCATCGCCGGCGAACGGAAGGCCGAAGCGGTTCCGGAAAAAGCCACGCGGCACATCGATGAACGCTTCGCCGGACGCTTCCGGCGCGTCGTCTCGCTGCCCGACGACGTCGATCCGTCCGCCATCGAGGCCCAGTACCGCGACGGCGTGCTGCACGTGCGCATCCAGCGCAAGCAGGAAGCCCAGCCGCGGCGCATCACCATTCAGTAAGGAGGACGACACCATGAGCGAAAACACCGCTGTTGCCAAATCCGCGGAAAACGCCCGCAACGAGGCCGCGCTGCTGCCGCCGACCGACGTGATCGAGGATGCCGAAGGCATCACGCTGTACGCCGACCTGCCGGGCGTACCGAAGGACAAGCTCAGCCTGCAGGTGGAAGGCGACACGCTGACCATCGAAGGGACGGTGGCCCTCGAACTGCCGGAAGGCATGGAATCGAGCCATGCGGAAGTCAGCCTGCCGCACTACCGCCGGGCGTTCACCCTGTCCCGCGAGCTCGATGCGGGCAAGGTCAGCGCCGAGTTCAACCACGGCGTGCTCAAGCTGCGCATTCCCAAGGCCGAACACGCGCAGCCCCGGCGCATCGAAGTCCGGCTGAGCTGAACGGCCGGAGGGGGACGCACCGCGTTCCCCTCCGCCTGCCACATGCGCGCAAGGAGAGCAAGATGAATCTGGATTCGTTCAAGGAAAGCGTCGGTTCGCTGTGGGACAACCTCGCCGAAGGCTGGAAGCATCTGACCGAATCGGCGTCCGGGGCGCTGACGCGCTTCAAGCCGGGCGAAAAGACCGACTTGCCGGCCGGGAGCGAAGTCGACGATGCGTTCTACATGCCCAGCCGCAGCTGGTCGATGCTCGGCGGCGACGTCTTCGAGGACGAAAAACGCCTCGTCGTGCGTCTGGAAATTCCGGGGATGGAAAAGCAGGACCTCGCCATCGAAGTGCGCGACGGCGCGCTGGTCATCTCCGGCGAAAAGCGCTTCGCGCGGGAAAACACCGAAGGGCGCTGGCGGATCATGCAGTGCGCCTACGGCAGCTTCCGCCGCAGCGTGCCGCTCAGCGTGGAAGTGCTCGCCGACCAGGCCAGCGCCACGTACAGGAACGGCGTCCTGCGCGTCGAGCTGCCCAAGGCGGAGCCGGCGCCGCCGAAGTCGGTCAACGTGCCGGTGGAGTGATCGGCAACACATAGAAAAGAAAAAGCCCGGGCCGGCGCGCACAACGCCGACCCGGGCTTTTCGATGGCGGCGTCCGCCGCTCAGCCGATCCTGAACTCCAGCGATTGCGCCCCGGAATTGAGCGCGACGCTGATCGGCATCTGGCGGGCGGCCGGGCCCCACAGCTGGCGCGGGCCGGGCGAGCAGAACAGGTCCTCGGCCGCCCAGGCGGCGCGGCGCGAGAGCAGGTACTGCATGGCCGGCGAATCCATCTTGACCAGCGCCTTCTCGATCACGAACTCGTCCTTGCCGTGCCGGCGCTCGATGTTCAGCAGCCCGGTCAGCGGGATGGCGCGCGGCTCGCCGCCTCGGTCGAGGTCGGTCACCGTGGCCATGTAGCCCGTGCGGCCGTCGAGGATCAGCGAACCGGCCGTCAGCCCCAGGTTGTAGGTGTAGGCGGCGTCGAACAGCGTCGGCGCGCCGCAGCGGCCCTCGTAGCCGAGGAAGTGGCAGTGCGCGGCGAACGGGATGTCGGCGTCGATCTCCTGGAGGCGCGCCTTGACCATGTCGACCAGCAGCTGCTCGGTCGGAATCAGCGACACCTGCAGGTTGCCGTGCGAGTCGCGGTCGGCGAGCAGCATGCGCACCACGTAGGCGGGCAGCGAGGCGAGCAGCCGGGCGTTGCCCCGCGTCAGCCGGCCGGCCACGAACGCGGCCTTGTCGGCCGCCGCGGCGAATTCGGCGGCATGGTGCGCGAGCACGTCGTTGAGCTCGGCGATGAGCGCGTTCATTTCGGGGATGAACTCGATCACGCCTTCGGGAATCAGCACCACACCGTGGTTGATGCCCTTGCCGACGCGCACCGCCACGGCCTGGGCGATCTCCTCGACGATGGCGGCCAGCGACTGCTTCTTCTCGGCGATTTCCTCGGAGACGAGGGTGATCGCCGGCTTGGTCTGCAGCGCCACTTCCATGGTCACGTGCGATGCGGAACGGCCCATCAGCTTGATGAAGTGCCAGTAT
The DNA here is from genome assembly GCF_047602565.1 of Propionivibrio sp. Taxonomy (GTDB): domain Bacteria; phylum Pseudomonadota; class Gammaproteobacteria; order Burkholderiales; family Rhodocyclaceae; genus Propionivibrio. The sequence goes on along the minus strand of NZ_JASGGX010000001.1, from coordinate 3,507,358 downwards.
TTGAGCGAGGAGCGGGTGTCCTGCAGGATGTTGCCGACCATTTCGCCGTAGATCTTGGTCGCCGTGTCGAAGCCGAACGAGATCGGCAGCAGGTCGCCGATCTGCAGGTCGCCGTCGATGGTCTTCGGCACGCCGATCACCTGCACGCCCGAGCCGTCGGCCTTGACGCCCTTGAACAGGAACTCGGCGAGCACCGCGGCGTTGGTGTTCGAGTCGTCGCCGCCGATGACCACGATGGCGTCGATGCTGTTCTTGAGGCAGGTTTCCTTGACGTAGGCGAACTGGGCGTCGGTCTTGATCTTGGTGCGGTCGGTGCCGAGAAAGTCGAAGCCGCCGGTGTTGATGACGCGGTCGATGTCGGCCTCGGTGATTTCGAACAGCTGGCCCTTGATCAGCCCCTTCGGGCCGGGACGCACGCCGAACAGGGTGTTGTCCGGCCCGAGCACGCGCTTCAGGCCGCACACGACGTTGTGCCCGCCGGCCGCCGGGCCGCCCGAGAACAGGACGGCGACGCGCTTGCCGCGCGGGGCGGCGCGGTTGACGCCGGCGGCCGCCAGGACGGCGTTGCCGGAGGCCTGCACCGAATGGGGAAAGCTCGCGGCCACCTGCTCGCCGTCCCGGGTGCCGAGGACGCGGCCGCTCGCCGCGAAGGCGACGGGTTGCGGGCGGACGGCGTCGCCGAACGCGGCGCATACGGGGAGCGGCAGCGCCCGGACGGCCGATTCGAAAATCGAGTTGTGCCTTTCCATCTTCAACAGCTGATCTGACAGCGTGCTCATGCGTGATTCCTCGGGTAAGAAAAACGGGAGGCCGCCGACCGCGCACGAAGAACCGGCAAGAATCCGCGACGGGCCTTGCGCTGGCGCTGCTCTGCGGCAAAATCGATTGATTCTACCTCATTCGCCTGCTCCGCTGCGGCGGCGGACATCGCCTTCGTACCCTGCACCGGCGGGCGCGCCGGACGCCTCGGACTGTGGAAAACCGCAATGGGATTAAATCCGCGTTGCACTACCATCCTGCCGTGGTTCGCCGGCCCGCGGGCGGGTCCGGGAACCGCGGCGCGGGGAACCCCCGGGAATCGGCATGGAGCCGCGTCCGGGGGCGTATTTGCCCGCCGGTATCGCGCCGACTATAATGCGCGGCCCGGCGGGGGAGGGATAAAAGCAAGAATCGCCCCGCCGCCCCTTTTTCCGCCCGATGCCCTTGCGGCCGCGCCACGACGGCGCCCGGCCGCGAGGATTCCCGCCCGATGCATCCGCGCCTCCTTTTTTTCCCTTCCTTAATCCTTTCAGGAGATTGTTCGATGAGTACCGCCGAGACGCAGAGAGTCAAGATTGCCATTGCCAACCCGACGGCCCTGGGCCTGTTCGGGCTGGCCATCGTCACGCTGGTCGCCGCCTCGCAGAAGCTCGGCCTCACCACCGGGCTGTCCTTCGTGATCGTCTATGCCATTTTCCTCGGCGCGACGGCCCAGCTGATCGCCTGCATCCTCGACTTCATCTACGAGAACGTCTGGGGCGGCACGGTGTTCGGCGCCTACGCCTTCTTCTGGTACGCCGTGGCCACGGCCTGGATGATGAAAATGGGCGTCTTCGGCCCCGAACTCGCCGCCGCGTGCGACGTGAAGCAGTTGGGCTTCGCCTTCCTGGGCTACCTGATCTTCTCGGTGCTGATGACCCTCGGCGCCATGGAGGTCAGCAAGCTGATCTTCACCATCATGGTGGTCATCGACATTCTGCTCGCCGCGCTGGCGCTCAACGCCTTCGGCGTGGCGCCGCATCTCACGCACACCATCGGCGCGGTCGCCGAGCTGATCACCGCCCTGCTGTCCTTCTACGCCTGCGGCGCCGTGGTGCTGAACACCTTCTTCGGCCGGGTCTTCCTGCCCGTCGGCAAGCCGTTCGGCATCTTCAAGTAAGCGGCCGGCGCGCCGGGGCCTCCGTCGGCGGAGGCTCCGCACTGGCTAATTCGGCGGGCATTCCTCCCCGAACGCGCAGATGCGCTGCGCGGGTTCCGGGGTGCCTTCCGCGCAGGGCTCGCCGAACGCGCAGATGTCCGCCGCGGACGGGCGGTCCTCGAAATGCTCGCCGAACGGGCCGACGCCGTCGTTCGTTGGCGCGGCCTCCCCGCAGTCCTCGCCGAAGGCGCAGATGCGCAGATGTATCTCCGGCACCGTCCCCGTGCAGTCCTCGCCGAACGCGCAGATTTCGCGCTCCGATTTCCTGTCGACGAACGTTTCGCCGAAATCGCCGATCCTCTCCATGACTGACTCCTCTCCAGGCCGAACCGTTTCCGTCTGATCGCCGCCGGCGGGAAAGATTCCGTCTCCGCGCTACCGTCGCCCGCGGCGCGGAACGGCCGCGCTCAGGCCGGGAACTGCGCGAAATTCTGCCCCGTCGAGGCCAGCGCGCCCTGCCAGGCCGGGCTGTTGAGATCGAGCTGCTTCTTCCGCTTGGCCAGCAGATCGATCGGGACGTGGGTGAATACGCCGTGGTGCTGGCCGATCACCAGCCCGGTCTTGCCCGCCATGGCGGCGTGCACGGCGTTGCGCGCGTAGAAATCGCAGAGCACGGCGTCCTCGGCGCACGCCGGCACGCTGCGGATCATGTAGCTCGGATCGAAATAGCGCAGCGCGAACGGAATCTTCTCGGCCTTGAAGTAGGCCTCGATGCGGTCGCGCAGGAAGATGCCGATGTCCTTGAGCTTGACGTTGCCGGAGGCGTCGTGCTGCTCCTCGCCGCCGGCCAGCAGGTGCTGCCCGGCGCCTTCGGCGACCAGGATCACGGCATGGGCGCGTTTCAGGATGCGTTTCTTGAGCGCGTCGAGGAAGCCGTTCTCGCCGTCGAGGACGAAGGGCACCTCGGGCACCAGCGTGAAATTGACGTCCTGGCTGGCCACCGTCGCGCCGGCCGCGATGAAGCCGGCGTTGCGCCCCATGATCTTGACCAGCGAAATCCCGTTGAGCACGCTGTGCGCCTCGGTGTGCGCGCAGGCGATGGCCTTGGCCGCCTCGTCCACCGCCGTGACGTAGCCGAAGGTGCGGGTGACGAAGGCCACGTCGTTGTCGATGGTCTTGGGGATGCCGACCACGGCCAGCGCGTGGCCGCGCGTGCGGGCTTCCTTGCACAGTTCGGCGCCGCCGCGCTGCGTGCCGTCGCCGCCGACCACGAACAGGATGTCGACCTTGCGCCGGATCAGGTTGTCGACCGCCACGCTGACGTCGACCGGCCCGCGCGAGGTGTTGAGCACGGTGCCGCCCTCCTTGTGGATGTCCTCGACGAACTCGGGCGTCAGCGGCACCGGCTCGGAGCCGCGCCACGGATCGAGCCCCTGGTAGCCGTTGGTGAAGCCGAGAATTTCGCGCACCCCGTAGCCGTGGTGCAGTTGCAGGACCAGCGAGCGGATCACGTTGTTGAGGCCGGGGCACAGGCCGCCGCAGGTGACGATGCCGGCGCGCGTCTTGGCGGGATCGAAGAACAGCCGTTCGCGCGGCCCGGCCACCTCGAAGAACAGTTCCTCGGCGGGCGGCGCGTCGGGATCGACGATGACGGTGAACGGCACTCTGGCCTTGTCGCTGACGTGGTAATTGAGCGGCGATGGGTAGCGGGCCTCGCCGAGCACGGTGATATCCATGATTCGATCCAAGAAAATGCGGTTGCGGTCAGCCCAAAGTATCCCCGACTCGCGCCGTCGCGGTCAAATGAAACCGTGTTCCGAAATCGGCATACGGTAGAATCGCGCCCCATGAAAACGAGGCTGCGACGACTGGCCGTTCCGCTGCTGCTGCTCCTGTGTTCCGCCGCGCGCGCGGACTGGCGGGAGATCGAGCGCTTCGAGGACAACACCCGCATTTACGTGGACCGCGCGAGCCTGCGCCGCGACGGCCCGCTCGCGCACCTGCGGCATCTGGTGCGCTGGGGCGAGCCGCAGGTCGACCCCGGCCAGCCGCCCTACCTGTCGACGGTGGTGCGCACCGCCTACGACTGCGCCGACCGGCGGCAGAAATATCTGGCCTCGACGTCCTATGCCGGCGCCATGGGCAGCGGCGCCACGGTCGCCGCCGACGAGGACGAGGCCGACACGTGGGACTCGGTGTCCGCCGGCTCGATGGAAGAAAAGCTGTGGCGGATCGCCTGCGGGCAGGACTGAGTCCGGCCGGCGGCTGACCACGGCGATCAGACGGCCGGCGGCAGCATGTCGAGCCGGGCCGCCAGCTCGCGGAAGTAGGCGTACTTCTCGCGGTAGCGGGCGGCGGCCGACGCATCCGGCTCCAGGCGCGTGCCGACCGGGCACATCGCCGCCATGGCCTCCGAGAAAGAACCATAAGCGCCCGCGCCGACGGCGGCGGCGATCGCCGCGCCGAGGCAGCCCGATTCCTTGACGTGCATGACCTCGACCGGCAGTTGGGCGACGTCGGCGACCATCTGCATCCAGACGCGCGAGCGGGCCGGGCCGCCGGTCAGGCGGAGCAGGCGGTCGCGGCCGGAGAGGGCGAGGATGCGTTCGAGGTGCGCGTGCTGGGCAAAGCAGATGCCCTCATAGACCGCCTGCACCAGCTGCGGCAGGCCGTGCGCGTTGGCCAGGCCGTAGAAGCCGCCCGACAGGTTGTCGCCGAGGTTGGAGGAGAACAGATAGGGCAGAAACTGTACGCCCGTCGCGCCCTTCGGCAGCGCGGCGACCATCTCGTCGCAGCGCCGGTACGGTTGCTCGGCGGCCGGCATGAAGTTGCGCACGAACCATTCGAGGTTCGACGCCGAGGTCGGGCTGCCCTCGTGCACGAAGTACCTGCCGGGAATGCAGTAGCGGCCCCAGGTGTAGGGATACTCGGCGGCCGGGATGCTGTCGGCGATCCAGGTGGCGATGGTCCACGTGCCCATCACCACGTTGATGAAGCGTTGGTCGGCGAGGCCGGCGCACACGGCAGTGGAAACCACGTCGAAAAAGCCGCCGTAGACCGGCGTGCCGGCCGCCAGTCCGGTCTCCTCGGCGGCGCGCGCCGAAACGCCGGCCAGGCACTCCGCCGAGCCGACGACCGGCGCCGTGCAGTCGCGCATTTCCTCGATGCCGAACAGGCGCAGCAGTTCCGGCTCGTAGGCGCCGGTGTTGACGTTGAACAGGTTGCTGCCGGAGATGTTGGTGATCTCGGCCGCGAACTCGCCGGTGAGCCGGTAGCGAATCCAGTCGTGCGCCATCAGGATGCGGTGGATGCGCCGGTAGGCAGCCGCCTCGTTGGCCTTGAGCCAGGCCAGCAGCGATACCGGATGGCCGGCCCAGACCTGCTGGCAGGCGTAGGGATAGGCGGCGCGGTCGACCCCGGCGGCCTTCCAGGCGCGGACCTGCGGCAGCGCGCGGTTGTCCGAGGAGATGATGCCGTTGCGCACCGGCTCGCCGTCGCGGTCGACCGCGTAGAGCCCCTTGCCGTGCGCCGAGAAGCCGACGCCCTTGATTTCGGACGGAGGCACGCCGCCCTCGGCCAGCACGCGGCGCACGCTGGCGCAGACGGTGCGCCACATGGCGTACATGTCGCGCTCGCTCCAGCCGACCGGCCCGGCGACCGCCGGGTCGTTGAGCGCGGCCACCGCCTTTTCGCTGCCGCGCTCGTCGTAAAGGCCGCTCTTGATGACGGTGCCGCCGATGTCGATGCCGAGGAAGTATGCCATTTTCGTTTGTCCTGCCTTTCCGCGGAAAGCCGCTGCGCAATCCGCGACATTTTCCGCGAAAACCGCGCCGCCGGGCGAAAAGCCGCCCGCGTCAGACCGCTTCCGGCACGAGCAGCACCTTGATCGAATCCACCGCATGGGCGCAGTCGAAGGCGGCTCGCCAGTCGGCGAGGCCGAAGCGGTGCGTGACGATGCCCTTGGAGGTGACGAAGCCGCGTTCGAGCAGGTCGATGGCGACCGGGTAAGTGTACGGGCTCAGGTGCGCGCCGCGCACGTCGAGCTCCTTGCGGTCGCCGATCACCGACCAGTCGGTCGTCGTCTCCTTGCCGAACACGCTGAACTCGACGAAGCGGCCGAGCTTGCGGATCATGGCCAGGCCCTGCGTGACGCCGGCCGGGCTGCCGGTGGCCTCGATGTACACGTCGCAGCCGTAGCCCTGGGTCAGCGCGCGGACCACGGCCTCGGCATCCTCCTTCGCCGGGTTGATGGTCAGGTCCGCGCCGTAGCTCAGGGCCAGGGACAGGCGTTCGTCGACCGGATCGATGACGATCAGCTTCTTCGGCGTCTTGAGGTAGGCCACCTGCGCCATGAACAGGCCGAGCGGACCGGCGCCGGCGATGACCACCACGTCGTCCAGGCCGATGTCGCCGCGATTGACCGTATGGATGGCGCAGGCCAGCGGCTCGATGATCGCCGCGTCCTCGAAGCTCAGGCTGTCCGGCACCTTGTGCACCCGCGCGGTGGACGGGAACAGCATGTATTCGGCCATGCCGCCGTCGGCGACGCCCTTCTGGAAGCCGAAGATGTGGTGCACTTCGCACATCCAGTACGCGCCGCTGCGGCAAAAGCGGCATTTGTCGCACGGCACGATCTGCTCGGCGACCACCCGCTCGCCGACGCGCACGCCGAAATGCTCCTCGGCGCCCTCGCCGGCTTCGACCACCGTGCCGAAGAATTCGTGGCCGGGGACGACCGGCGTCTTGACCCACGGCTCGCCGCCGTCCGCGCCGCCCCAGAACATCGCCGCGCCGGCGTGGCATTTGTCGTCGCCGGCGCAGATGCCGCAGGCGCCGATGGCGATGAGCAGTTCGTTGGCTTTCGGCTTCGGGCGGGCGATGCGTTCGAGGCGGTAGTCCCCGGGGCCGTGGGCGACCAGGGCGAGCATGTCTGCGGCGGATGCGTGCATGGCGAGTCTCCTGTGAAAGATCGGTGGATGTTCCGGCAAGGCGGATCAGCGGCGCTTCCTGCGTTCGCGGCTGATGTAGATGGCGAACAGGATGATCAGTCCCTTGATGATGTTCTGCACGTAGGGCGAGACGCCCATCATGTTCAGGCCGTTGTTGAGCACGCCGAGCATCAGCGCGCCGACCAGCGTGCCGACGATCGAGCCGCGGCCGCCCGAGATCGAGGTGCCGCCCATCACCACGGCGGCGATGGCGTCCATCTCGAAGGCCACGCCGGCGTTCGGCTGGCCGCTCATCAGGCGCGAGCCGAGGACCAGCCCGGCCACGGCGCAGGTGAAGCCGCTCAGCGCATAGACCAGCAGCTTGTAGCGGGCGACGCGCACGCCGGACAGGCGCGCGGCCTCCTCGTTGCCGCCGATGGCGTAGATGTAGCGGCCGACCGGCGTGTGGTCGAGCAGCAGGTAGGCCAGCGCGAAGACGAGCAGCATCACCGCCACCGGCGTCTGGATGCCGAACACCGTGCCGCGGCCGAAGAAGGCGAAGGCCTCGGGCAGGCCGTCGATCGGGTAGCCGCCGGTGTAGATCAGCGCCAGCCCGCGCGCGATGCCCATGGTGGCCAGCGTGACGATGATCGGCGGCATGCCGGCGTAGGCCACGAAGAAGCCGTTGCACAGCCCGAACGCGAGGCCCACGCCGAGCCCCAGCGCGATCGCCGCCCAGGGCGGCGCGCCGGCCACCATCAGCCCGGCCATCAGCGTGCCGGAGAGCGCCATCACGGCGCCGACGCACAGGTCGATGCCGCCGGTGAGGATGGCGCAGGTCATGCCGACGGCGATGATGGCGTTGATCGACACCTGCCGCGCGATGTTCAGGAAGTTGTCGCCGGACAGGAAGTTGTCGGTCGCGGCGACCATCACCAGGCACACGGCGACCAGCCCGGCGAGCGGGAAGAAGTACGGCGCACGCCGCAGGCGGGCCAGCGCGCCGGGCCGGGCGGGCGCCGCGGCGATGGCCGGGGCGCCGTCCGCGTTCAATTCAGTTGCCTGTCGTTGCATAGCGCATTACCTCGTTGGAGTTGATGGCCTCGCCCTCAAGCGTGGCGACGATGGCCCCCTGCCGGAAGACCGCCACGCGGTCGCACAGGCCGACGATCTCCGGCAGTTCGGACGAAATGAAGATGATCGAGTAGCCCTCGCCGGTCAGCCGGCGCATCAGCAGGTAGATTTCGGCCTTGGCGCCGACGTCGATGCCGCGCGTCGGCTCGTCGAAGATCAGCACCCGGCAGCGGTGGTTGAGCCGGCGGGCGATCACCACCTTCTGCTGGTTGCCGCCGGACAGCTGGCCGACCACGCTGAGCGGCCCCGGCGCCTTGACGCCGACGCGCCGCATCACGTCCGCGGCGTCCGCGTATTCCGCGCGGCGGTCGATGAACGGGCCGCGGCCCAGGTACTTCTTCAGGTTGTTGAGCGAAATGTTGTCGCGGATGGAAAAATCGACGATCAGCCCTTCGCTCTTGCGGTTCTCCGGCAGCAGGCCGAGGCCGTTCTCCAGCGCCTCGGCGGTGTCCGTCAGCGCGACTTCCCGGCCGCGCAGGCGGACGTTCTTCCTGAACGCCGGATCGGCACCGATCACCGCGCGCGCCAGTTCGGAGCGGCCCGAGCCGACCAGGCCGGCGAAGCCGAGGATTTCGCCTTCGCGCAGGAAGAAGCCGTTGCCCGGCGCCCCTGCCGTGAGCTGCACGTCGCGCGCCTCCAGGACCACCGGCGCCCGCGCGTCGAGCGCCGGCTTCGGCGGAAAGGCCTGTTCGAGGCGGCGGCCGACCATCCATTCGACCAGCCGGTCGACGTCGGTGTCCGCGACGGCGGTGGTGCCGACGTGGTGGCCGTCGCGCAGCACGGTGATCCGGTCGCAGATCTCGAAGATTTCCTCCAGGTGGTGCGAGATGAAGATCATCGTCACGCCGTGCGCCTTGAGGTCGCGCATGATGCCGAACAGGTGCGCGGCCTCGGACGGCGTCAGCGTCGCCGTCGGCTCGTCGAGGATCAGGAGGCGCGCGTCGAGCGACAGCGCCTTGGCGATCTCGACGAACTGCTGCTGCGCCACGCTGAGCCGGCGGACCGGCGCGTCGAGGTCGATGCCGATGCCCAGCCGGGCAAACAGGGCCGCCGCTTCCTCGCGCATCCTGGCGCGCGCCAGCACGCCGAAGCGGTTGGTGTACTCGCGCCCGAGGTAGATGTTCTCCACCGCGTCGAGATCGGGGATCAGGCTGAATTCCTGGAAGATGATCGAAACACCGGCGGCGACGGCCTCGTCGTAGCCGGCGAAGCGCCGCTCCCGCCCGTCGAGCAGGATGCGCCCGGCGTCCGGCGAATAGATGCCGCTGAGAATCTTCATCAGGGTCAACTTGCCGGCGCCGTTCTCGCCCAGCAGCGCGTGGATCTCGCCCTGGCCGACCGCCAGGTCGATGTCCGTCAGCGCGTTGACGCCGGGGAAGCGCTTCGATATCCGCTCCAGCCGCAAAACCGTGTCCATGCCCGATCCCGTTCGATAAACGTGGTGCAACCTCGCCCGGCGGGCATCCCGCGTCCGGCGCGCGGAACGCCCGCGTGCCTCACCAGGCGAAGGTCCTGGCGCCGTCCTTGTCGATCAGCTTGACGTCCACCGGAATGTGCTCCGGTACGCTGGCGCCCCACTTCTTCGCCAGGGCCATGCCGATGGCGATGCGGATCTGGTCGCGCGGGAACTGCGCGGACGTGGCGATGAACTTCGAATTGGCCTTCTGCATGGCCTTGATCGCCTCCGGCGCGCCGTTGACGCTGACCAGCTTGATGTCCTTGCCGGAGGCCTCGATGGCCGCCAGTGAACCCATCGCGCCGCCGTCGTTGACGCTGAAGATGCCCTTCAGGCCGGGGTTCGCCTGGATCATGTTCTCGGTCACGGTCAGCGCCTGGTCGCGCTGCTGCTTGCCGTTCTGGGTGGCCACGATCTTGATGTCCGGGTACTTCTTGAGCGCGTCCTTGCAGCCGCGCACGCGCTCCAGGATCGGCACCACGGGAATGCCGTCCAGGATGGCCACGTCGCCCTTGCCGCCGAGCGCCTTGCCCATGTAGTCGCAGGCCATCACTCCGGCGTCGTAGTTTTTCGAGCCGACGAAGGTGTCGACCGGCCCCTTGGCGTTGGCGTCGACCGCCGCGACCACGATACCGGCGGCCTTGGCCGACTTCACCGCGCCTTCCACGCCGGTGGAGTCGGTCGGGTTGAGCAGCAGGATATCGATCTTCTTCTGCAGCATGTCCTCGACGTCGCTGATCTGCTTGGCGATGTCATGGCGCGCGTCGGTGATCACCACCGTCGCCCCCACCGACGCGGCCGCCTCTTCCAGCGCCTGTTTCATGGTCACGAAGTAGGGGTTGTTGAGCTCCTGGAACGACATGCCGATCTTCAGTCCGGCGGCGGACGACGGCGCGGCGGCCACGGCGAGCGCGGCGCCCGCGAGCAACGGAAGAGCCTTTTTCATGGTTTTCATCATTTGTCCCTCGACTAACGGTTGGTGGAATGACGCCCGGATGCCGGGGACGGCGATCGTCCTGCCGCCGCGGGCCGCCGGGACGATGGAATCGCCGGCGGCTGCAGCGGGCCGAAACCCGGGGCGTTGCGATGCCGGTTGTTTTTGACGGACACGAGGCCCCGGCCGCGCCTCGTGTCCTGTTTCATCGTGCCGGGAAGCGCCGGCTCACGGCTCCGGCTCGCGGAAGGCGAATTCCGCCTTGAGCGCCCGGTACAGGCGGCGAAAGCGCGCATGGCGGATATCCAGGTCCTCGCGCCAGTCGTCGCGCGGGAGGACGGTCTCCACGACCGGAGGCGCGGCGCACAGCGCGTCGGCCTCGCCCTCCCCGGCCGCCAGCCGCGCCAGGCGGACCGCGCCGGCGCCGGCCGCCGCGAACTCCGGCGCGTGCCGGTCGAGCGGCAGGCCGCTGGCCGTCGCCAGCAGCTCGCACCAGAAGCGGCTCTCGCCGCCCTCGCCGATCAGCGAGGCGCGGCCGAAGCGCGTTCCCGTTGCCCGGATCGCGGCCAGCCCGTCGGCGATGCTGAAGGCCACGCCTTCGAGCAGCGCGTAGGCGAACGCGGCGGGCGTGGTCCGCGCGGTCAGGCCGAAGAAGACGCCCGCGGCGCGCGCGTCGTCGTGCGGCGTGCCGGCGCCGTCCAGATAGGGCAGGAACACCGGCGCATCGTCCATCGCCTCGCGCGCGGCGGCTTCCGCCTGCGCGTGGACCACCCCGCGGCCGGGCAGGCCGGCGATGTTGGCCCACCATTCGACGCCGGCGGCGCACGCGGGCGTGACGCCCAGCTGGTGCCACAGGCCGGGCAGGCCATGCGCGAAGTTGCGCACCGCCCGTTCCGGGCAGGGCCGCGCGCCGCGCACGGTGACGCAGGACAAGCCGCTCGGGCCGAGACTGACGTAGGCGGCGCCCTCGCCGACCGCGCCGAGGCCGAGCGCCGCGGCGGCCGGCCGCGCGGCACCGGCGGCGACCGGGACGCGCGCCTTGACGCCCCAGGCCTCCGCCAGGGGCGCGCGCAGCTCGCCGGCCTGCGCGCAGCCTTCGGCCAGGCGCGGGAAACGATCCGGCGTCAGCCCGACGGCATGGATCATGCGCGCCGACCAGGCGCGGCGGGCGACGTCGAAACAGAGCGTCGCCGAGGCGTCCGACATGTCCGTGACGAATTCGCCGGTCAGGCGGAAGACGATGAAATCCTTCGGCATCAGCACCTTGGCGATGTTGTCGAAAACCGAGCGTTCGTATTTCTGCAGCCACAGCAGCTTGGGCGCGGAACAGCCCGGCAGCGCCAGGTTGCCGGTGAGCGGGCGCGCCTCGGTAACCATCGCCTCCAGCTCGACGCACTCGGCCCGGGCGCGGGCGTCGGTCCCCAGCATCGCGGGGCGCAGCAGCCGGTCGTGCTTGTCGAGCAGCGTCATGCCCTGCGTCTGCCCCGCGACGCCGATGCCGGAGAGGCGGGCGAACCCGGCCGGCGCGTCGGCGCGCACCCGGGCGACGGCTTCCAGCGTGGCGTGCCACCACTCCTCCGGGCTCTGCTCGCGCCAGCCCGGCTGCGGCGCCGAACACGCCAGCCGCACCGAGGCGTCGGCCAGCGTCCGCTCCGCGCCGTCGCACAGGACGGCGCGGACCCGGCCGATGCCGAGGTCGATCCCGAGGTAGGTGGCGTCGATCATCGCGGGAACTCAGGCGGCGGAGACGACGTTCATCTGGTACAGCGCCCGGAAGCGGCTGGGCGGCACGCCCTTCTGCGCCAGGAAATGGCGGTTGAAGTTCGACACGTTGTTGTAGCCGACGCGGAAGCAGATGTCGGCCACCGACAGCCCGCTGTCGACCAGCAGCTCGCAGGCGCGATGGATGCGCAGGGTGTTGACGTGCTGCACGAACGACATGCCGGTGTGCTTGCGGAAATAGCGCGAGAAGGTGGTGACGCTCTGGCCGGCGAGGTCGGCGACGTCGGACTCGCGCAGGTCGCTGGCGAGATTCTGGTCGATGTACGAAAGCACCTGGTTGATCGTCGAGGACATGTAGCTCGACGGGTCCGGCGAGAAGCGGCGGCTGGCCAGCTGCCGGCGCCCGCCGTCCAGGGCCAGCAGGTCGAGCAGCGACAGGAACAGCGACAGCCGGCGGCCGTTGGACGCCGTCAGCAGCTCTTCCATGAGCGGCCGCGCGGCAGCGCCGGTGGCGTCGGCAAAGACCACGCCGCGCCGCGCCTCCGCGACCAGGCCGTCGAGATAACGCATTTCCGGAAAGGTGAGGATGCGCTGGCAGAAGAACTCGGTGGAGAACTGCAGGATCAGGTTGCGCCGCTCGACGGTGCGCCCCTCGGGCAGTTCGCTGACCCAGTTGTGCGGCAGGTTGGGCGCCATGAAGACGAGGTTGCCCGGCGCGAAGCGGCCGACGAAATCGCCGACGAAATACTGTCCCGAGGTTTCCGTGATCAGCTGGATCTCGTATTCCGGATGGAAATGCCAGCGTACCGTGCGGAATGGGTAGCCGTGCCCCCAGACCTTGAACGATTCATGCTGAAGCACATCGACGACTTCGAGATCCGGCTTCATGTGTCCCCCGACGATGAAAGCAGTGACAGGTCCCTTTTTGCCGCTCGACCCCGGCGCTCCAATCTGGCGCGTGGTCATCGGCTCCTACATGGGATGCCACTGTAGTATCGGCGCAAGTGATGATCAACCAATAAAGCTTTGTCATTCCGATACTTTTTTGCCATTCATCATGACGGCGATGCAAAAAAGCTCGCCCTGTTCATGCCGCTTCCTGAAAACCGGACAGTGATCGACGGCATGTTTCCGTTCCCGCCGAAAGGAAACACCGATGCCGCGCCTGCGCGTTCCGGATCAGCTAAAGTAGCGCCCATCGGAGGGAGGTTGCGGTCGCCTGCGGCGCCTCCCACCCAACTCGCGCGAAGGAAAGCACATGAAGGCACTGGCAAAACTCGAGGCTGCCCCCGGCCTCGCCCTGTGTGAGGTCGACCGGCCGGTGACCGGCCCCAACGACGTCCTGATCAAGATCAGGAAAACCGCCATCTGCGGCACCGACGTCCATATCTGGAAATGGGACGAATGGGCGCAGAAGACGATCCCCGTGCCCATGCACGTCGGCCACGAATACGTCGGTACGGTCGTCGAGCTGGGTTCCGAGGTGCGGGGCTTCAAGGTCGGCGACCGGGTTTCGGGCGAGGGGCACATCACCTGCGGCCATTGCCGCAACTGCCGGGCCGGGCGGCGCCATCTCTGCCGCAACACGGTCGGCGTCGGCGTCAATCGGCCGGGCGCGTTCGCCGAATACCTCGCCCTGCCGGCCTTCAACGCCTTTCCGATTCCGGACGGGATTTCCGACGATCTGGCGGCGATCTTCGACCCCTTCGGCAACGCCGTGCACACGGCGCTGTCGTTCAACATGGTCGGCGAGGACGTGCTCGTCACCGGCGCGGGGCCGATCGGCATCATGGCCGTCGCCGTGGCCCGGCACGTCGGCGCGCGGCACGTGGTGATCACCGACGTGAATGACTATCGCCTCGGCCTGGCCCGCACGATGGGCGCCACGCGGGCGGTGAACGTGGCGCGGGAGGACGTGCGGCAGGTGATGAAGGAACTCGGCATGACCGAGGGCTTCGACGTCGGGCTGGAGATGTCCGGCAACCCGCAGGCCTTCCGGACGATGCTGCAGGTCATGCAGCACGGCGGCAAGGTCGCGCTGCTCGGCATTCCGCCGGCCGACACGGCGATCGACTGGAACCAGGTGATCTTCAAGGGACTGGAGATCAAGGGCATCTACGGCCGGGAGATGTTCGAGACGTGGTACAAGATGGTCGCCCTGCTCCAGTCCGGCCTGGACATCGCGCCGGTGATCACCCACCGCTACCCGGTCGCCGACTTCGCGGAGGGCTTCGCCATGATGATCTCGGGACAAAGCGGCAAGGTCATCCTCGACTGGGAAAGCGCGTGAGCCGGCCGCGCCGGATGAAGCGGTAACGGCAGTTCCCGTCGGGCACGAAGAAAAAAGGCAGGGCCTCGCGGCCCTGCCCCGTTCGACGCCGCATGCCCTTACATGAACCAGGTCATGGGGACGGTAACGAGTTTGGGGAAGAAGACGAGCAGGAACATGAGTACGGTTTCGGCGAGGAGGAAGGGCCAGACGCCGATGATGACCTTGTCGAGGGATTCCTTGGAGACGCCGGCGACGACGTTGAGGACGGTGCCGACGGGCGGGGTGAGCAGCCCGAGGGCGTTGTTCATGATGAAGAGCACGCCGAAGTAGTAGGGATCGATGCCGGCCTGCTTGACCACGGGGACCAGGATCGGGCCGAGGATCAGCACGGTGGGCATCAGGTCGAGGGCGGTGCCGACGATGACCACCAGCACCATGATCACGAACATCAGGAGGATCGGGCTGTCCATGAACGGCTGCAGCATGGCGATGGCCTGGGCCGGGATGTTGGCGATGGTGATCAGCCAGGCCGAGACCATGGCGCAGGCGACCAGGAACATGATCGTGCTGGAGGTCTTCAGGGCGGCGAGCATCAGGGCCGGGATGGTGCGGTAGTCGAGCTCGCGGTAGATGAACAGGCCGGCGACCAGGGAGTAGAAGACGGCGACCACCGCCGCCTCGGTCGGGGTGAACACCCCGGCGCGCATGCCGCCGATGATCACGAAGGGCAGCACCAGCGCCCAGATGCCCTGGCGCAGGGACGCGAGCAGGCGGCCCAGGTCGAAGCGGTGATGGCTGGCGCCGCCCGGCTCCTTCTTGGACACGAACCACCAGGTGAGCGCCAGGGTCAGGGCGAACAAGACGCCCGGGAAGATGCCGGCCATGAACAGCTTGGTCACCGAGAGCTGGGTGGTCACCCCGAACACCACCAGCGGGATCGACGGCGGGATCACCGGGGCGATGCAGCCGGCGGTGGCGATGAGGCCGGCCGAGCGCGGCACGTCGTAGCCGCCGTTGCGCATCATCGGGATGAGCAGGGCGGCGACCGCGGCGGTGTCGGCGACCGCCGAGCCGGAGATGCTGGCCACCACCGCGGCGGTGATGATCGCCACGTAGCCGAGCCCGCCGCGCACGTGCCCGGCCAGGGCGTCGGCCACGGCGACGATGCGCTTGGAGAGCCCGCCGGCGTTCATCAGCTCGCCGGTGAGCATGAAGAAGGGCACGGCCATGAGCGGATAGTTGTTGGCGCCTTCGAGCAGATTCTGGGCGATGATCTGGGTGTCGAAGTTGTCCATCTGGATCATCAGGGCGACGCCGCAGATGAGCAGGGCGAAGGCGATCGGGGCGCCGAGGGCCATGGCGCCGAGCAGCGAGAAGAGGAAGGTGGCGATGGTCATGAAGGTCTCCTGGCTTACTCGCCGACGCTGCCGCTGTAGGGCACCAGTTCGTCCTTGCTCATCCGGCCGGTGAGCTGGCGCCACAGGCCGTAGGCCAGCACCAGGGCCATGCCGACGCTGGAGATCAGGAGGGACGTCTGGATGATGCCCATGGGGATGCCGGTGACCGGGGCGTGGTCGTCCATGCCGATGATCACCTGCTTCCAGGTGCCGTGGGCGAGCAGCAGGCAGCAGACCAGGGTCAGGAGGTCGGCGGTGAAGCGGCAGACGCGCTGGCCGCGTTCGCCGAGGCGGTCGACCACGCTGCTCATGCCGAGGTGCCCGTGGTCCTTCATCACGATCAGCGCCCCGATCAGCGTCAGCCACATGAACATGAAGCGCGACGCCTCTTCCGAGAACACGATCCCCGAATTGAACCCGTACCTCAGCACCACGTTCCCGAACACCAGCACCGCCATGATCCCGAACATCACGATCAGGATCATTTCGACGCATTTGACCAGCCCGTTCATTGCTCCCATGTTTTTCCCATCGACAGGTGATTGTTATTCGTGCAAGAAGAGGCCCGGCCGAGCCGGGCCGAAGCGGACCCGACCGGGTCCAGGAGGTTACTTGCGCACTTCGACCTTCGCCAGCTTTTCGTAATGCCGGACGATGGCGCTGTGGTCGCAGGCGGCCAGCTCGTCGGCCTGCAGCGCCTGCATGATTTCCATGACGCCGGCCGTCAGCGGCAGCGGGACGTGCAGGCCGTGCGCGGTGTCGAGCGCGTTCTGCAGGTCCTTGATGTGCAGCTCGATGCGGAAGCCGGGCTTGAAGTTGCCGTCGAGGATCATCGGCACCTTGGCGTTCATCACGGTCGAGCCGGCCAGCCCGCCCTTGATGGCGTCGAACACCGCCTGCGGGGCGACGCCGGCCTTGGTCGCCAGCACGAAGGCCTCGGACACCGCCGCGATGTTCAGCGCCACGACGATCTGGTTGGCGAGCTTGGTGACGTTGCCGGCGCCGATGTCGCCGACGCGCACCACCGACGAACCCATTTTGGCGAGGATCGGCTTGACGGTCTCGAACGCCGCCGCGTCGCCGCCGACCATGATCGCCAGCGTGCCGTCGATGGCCTTGGGCTCGCCGCCGGACACGGGCGCGTCGAGCATGACCACGCCTTTTTCCCTGGCCGCAGCGCAGATTTCCTGCGACGCGGCCGGCGCGATCGAGCTCGATGTCCACCAGGATCGTCCCCGGCCGGGCGCCTGCCAGCACGCCGTTTTCGCCGAGCACCGCCGCGCGCACGTGCGGCGAGTTGGGCAGCATGGTGATGATCACGTCGCTTTGCGCCGCGACGTCCTTGTTCGAGGCGGCAACGGTGGCGCCGAGCGCCGCCAGGTCGTCGCTCGGGGCGAATTTGTCGTACACGCTGAGCGCATAGCCCGCCGCGATGAGGTTCTTCGCCATGGGGCGGCCCATGATGCCAAGGCCGATGAATCCGATCTTCATGTCCGTCTCCTATTGGCCGAGCGCCCTGCGGGCGGCGGCGGCGATGTGCCTTTCGGTCAAGCCGTAGCGTTCCAGCAGTTCCTCGTAGGTGTAGGCCGAGGTGCCGAACTGGTCGTCGATGGCGATCTGTGCGAAAGGCAGGTTGACTTCGCCGATGATCAGCGCGGCGATGGCGCTGCCCAGGCCGCCGATGCGCGTGGCTTCGTCGGCCGTGACGATGGCCTTCTTGCCGGCCGCGTACTTGAGGATTTCCTCCTTGCGCAGCGGCTTGAGCGAGCTGACGTTGACCACTTCGGCGGAGATGCCGGCATCTTGCAGGAGGTCCGCCGCGAGCATCGATTTCCAGACCATCGCGCCGGTGGCGAAGATCACCACGTCGCTGCCGGCGCGGATGCGGTACATCCGGCCGATCTCGTAGGCGGTGTCGGGCGGGGTGTACACCGGCAGTTCGTTGCGGTTGATGCGGATGTACACCGGCCCCCGGTGCGTCAGCATGGCCTTGACCATCTTGCGCGTTTCCACCGCGTCGCAGGGGTTGAGTACGGTCATGTTGGGGATGGTGCACATGATGTTGGCGTCCTCGATCGACTGGTGCGTCTTGCCGTCGCCGAAGTCGGAGAGGCCGCAGCTCGAACCGCAGATGCGCACGTTGGCGCCGGGGATGGCGATGCCGCAGCGGATCTGGTCGTAGGCCCGGCCGACGGCGAACACGGCGAAGGTGCTGTAGAACGGGACCTTGCCGGCGAGCGCCAGGCCGGCGGCGGTGGTGGCCATGTTCTGCTCGGCGATGCCCATCTCGAAATAGCGTTCGGGATAGGCCTCCTTGAACAGGCAGGACATGGTCGATTTGCCGAGGTCGGCTTCGAGCACGACGATCTCCGGATGGGTCTTGCCTTCCTCGACGAGCGCCTCGCCGTAGGCCATGCGCAAACTTTTCCTTTCCATGATCAGACTGCCTCCTTCCGCGCGGCCAGCTCCTGCATGGCCTGAGTGAACCGGGTTTCGTCGAAGATGCCGTTGTGGTAGGTGGCGACGTCCTCGGCGAAGGACACGCCCTTGCCCTTGACGGTGTCGAGGATGACCAGCGCCGGCCGGCCCCTGACCGCGCGGGCCTGCTCGATGCCGCCGGCAATGGCGGCGACGTCGTGGCCGTCAACGGTCAGCACATCCCAGCCGAAGGCGCGCCATTTCGCGTCGAGGGCGGGAATGCTGAAGATGTCCTCGGTGCGGCCGGTGGCCTGGATCTTGTTCCAGTCGAGGAAGGCGGTGAGGTTGTCCAGCTTGAAGTTGCTGGCGGCCATCGCCGCTTCCCAGAGCTGGCCTTCCGACTGCTCGCCGTCGCCCATGATCACGAACACGCGCGCCGGGTTCTTGTCCAGGCGCAGGGCCAGCGCCATGCCGACGCCGAGGGAGAGGCCCTGGCCGAGCGAGCCGGTGACCGCCTCGATGCCGGGAACGGTCAGGTCCGGGTGGCCCTGCAGCAGGCCGTCCAGGCTCTTGACGCGCTTGAGCTCCTCGCGCGGGAAGTAGCCGAGCTCGCACAGCGCGGCGTACTGGATCAGCGCCGCGTGGCCTTTGGATAGCAGCAGGCGGTCGCGCTCCGGATTCTTCGGATCGGCGCGGTCGACGCGCATGGCGTGGAAGTAGAGCACCGCCAGGGTCTCGGCCAGCGAGCTCGATCCGCCCCAGTGCCCGGCCTTGCCGATGCCGATCATTTCCAGGACGTTGCAGCGCAACTGGTGCGCGACGGCTTGCAGCTCCCGGCGTTTCGCTTCGTTCATTGCGTGGTTCTCCTTGTTGCGCATTCAGGCCGCGGCCCGTTCGAAAAGCACCCGGCGCGCCTTTTCGACGCCGAGGCGCGGGCTGGTCAGCACGGGAATGGCGATCTCCGGCAGGTACGGTTCGAGGGTGACCATGCTGCCCTGGGCCAGTACGATGACGTCGTTCTCGCGTTCTGCCTGCTTGAGCAGGTCGAGCACCAGCCGGTCGTGCTTCTCGCGGTTCTTTTCCTTCATCAGCACGTCGAGGGCGCCGTCGGCCAGATAGGTCTTGATTTCGACGGTCTTGCCTGCCCGCGCGGCGACCTGCGCGAGCGCCGCGGCGGTCGGCTTGAGCGTGGCGGCCGCGGTGGCGGCGACGCCGATGCGCGTGCCCAGGGCGACGGCCTTTTCGGTCATGCCGTCGTCGACCATCACCAGCGGAATCCGGGTCATCTTCCGCGCGCATTCGATGCCTTCGCGGGTGGAAGAGCACTGGCTGAAGATCAGGTCGGCGCCGGCCGCCTCCGCCGCCACGCAGTACTGGGCGAGGCGCTGGATGATCGAGGGGGTGATACCCCGGTTGCGGTTCAGGGTGTCCAGCAGATCCTCGTCGACCAGATTGGAAATCTGCGCCTCGGGGATGATTTCCCGGAACAGCGGGTTGAAGGTGTCGAACGAGACCATGCTGGTCTGCAGGATGACGATCTTTTTCATGGCGTTTCCTTCGGAGGGTTCAGCTTTCCAGGAAGACCTTGAGCATCTTCCCTTCCTGGTTGTTTTCCTGGTCCCTGAAGGCGCGCACGCCGTCGCTCAGCGGGTAGGCGTCGGTCATCAGCGGCGCGATGTCGATCTTCTTCTCTTCGAGCAGCCTCAGGCTGTCGACGAAGCCCTGGAAGTCGTAGACGTAATTGCCCCGGATCGTCAGTTCGGTGGTGACGATCTTCTGCATGTTCACCTCGACCATCTTCTGCGCGTTGCCGATCCACACCGCGGTGCCGCCGATGCGCAGGCAGTCGAGCGAATTGGCGGCGGTCGGCGCGATGCCCACGGCCTCGATGGAGAAGTCGCACATCCGGCCGCCGGTGATCGACTCGACCGCCGCGAGAAAGTCCGTCGTGCGCGGATTGATCGTGTGCTCCGCGCCCATTTGCCGGGCGACGCCGAGGCGGAAGTCGGTGGCGTCCGAGACGATGATGTTCTTCGCACCGCGCAGCTTGAGCAGGGCGACCGCCAGCAGGCCGATGGTGCCGGCGCCGAGGACCATGCAGGAAGACGCTTCGGCGATTTCCCGGTCGGAGATCTTCTGCACCGAGCGGTAGGCCACGGCCAGCGGTTCGGTCATCGCCGCCTCGTTGAAGGAGAGCGACGGGCCGAAGGGGATCAGGTACTTTTCCTCGACCGCCACGTACTCCGCCATGCTGCCGTCGTGGTCCATGACGCCCATGCAGATGCCGGACGGGCAGACGTTGACCATGCCCTTCCGGCAGAACTCGCATTCGCCGCAGAACGGCTTCGGGAAGATCACCACCCGGTCGCCCTGGCGCAGCTTGCCGCCCTCGGGCGCCGTTTCGACCACGCCGGACACCTCGTGGCCCATGATCATCGGCGGCAGGCGCCGGCCGGTCTTGCCCAGGTAGCCCTCGAAGTCGGAACCGCAGATGCCGTTGGACCGGACCTTGACCAGATACGTGCCGGGCGCCGGCTGCGGCATCGGAACGTCGCGCAACTCCATGGCCTTGTCGCCGACGTAATACAACGCTTTCACTCGCTTCTCCTTGTGTGATTCATGAAGAGACGGGGCGGCACGCCCGCCGCCCCTCGGGTTTTACTTACCGTTCTTGCGCACCGCGGCGATTTCCTGCTGCGCCTGGGTGACGATGGGGGCGCCGATTTCCGCGGTGAAGCGCTCGACGACCGGCTTGGTGCGCTCGCGCATCTTGGCGATCTCGGCGTCGGAGACGTTGGTCACGGTCATGCCGCGCTTCCTCATGTCCTCGAGCAGCCCGGCGGACAGGTTACGGATCAGCGACCGCTCGTAGTCGCGCGTCTGGTGGCAGGCCTTGTACATGTCGTCCCGCTCCTTCTTGTCGAGCTTGTCCCAGAAGGCCTTGCTGACCAGGACGACGTACGGCGCGTAGGCGTGGTTGGTCAGGCTGACGTACTTCTGCACCTCATACATCTTGCTCGCGTGCATGTTGGCGATCGGGTTTTCCTGGGCGTCAACCGCCTTGGTCTCCAGCGCCGTGTACAGCTCGGTCATCGGCATCGGGATCGCGTTGGCGCCCATCGACTTGAAGGATTCGAGGTACACCGGGTTCTGCATGACGCGGACCTTCAGCCCGCTGATGTCGTCCATGGTGGCGACCGGGCGCTTGCTGTTGGAGAGTTGGCGGAAACCGTTCTCCCAGTAGCACAGGCCGATCATGTTCTTCGGCGTGGCCAGGTCGAGCAGCTGCTGGCCCAGTTTGCCGTCGAGCACCGTGTCCGCCTCGCTGTCGCTCTGGAACAGGAAAGGCAGGTCGAAGAGCATGAACTCCTTGATGATCGTGGCCACCGGCGCGGAGGAAACGACCGTCATCTCCTGCACGCCGCCGCGCACCGCGGCGATCTGCTGGGTCTCGGAACCCAACTGGCAGGCCGGATACGTCTTGACCTTCGTCTTGCCGCCGCTGAGCTGTTCCATGATCTGGGCGAACTTGTTGGACCCCTGTCCCAGGGGATGGTCCTCGGCGATGCAGATGCCGAGGCGGACGTTGCGTTCCTGCGCCTGCGCGGCGGAGGCGGGGATGCAGGCGGCGGCGAAGGCGGCGGCCAGGAGCGTGGAAAAGTTCAAAGCGTACGTCATGTAGTCCTCCCGAAGGTGTTTGATTTTTGGGCTTTGCGTCGATCGTGCGCGCGGAAAGAAAACTGCGCGGATAAATGAAACCGGGTGTTGCGTCTTTGTTTTTGTGGGCGAAGATTAATGACTAAAAAAATGCAGAACAAATGAATTATTTGTAGTTTGCGATACCATTATTCGTATCGGTTCGGGGTTGAACCGAGAACAAAGACGGGGGAAACCATGAACGAGAACGACGTCGCCGGCCGCATGCGCACGCGCCTGAAGACCCGGCACATGCTCCTGCTGGTCACGCTCGACGAAACGCGCAACCTGCATCAGGCGGCCGAGGCGGCGAACATGACGCAGCCCGGCGTTTCGAAGATGCTCAAGGACATCGAGGACATCCTGGGCGTGCCGCTGTTCGAACGGCTGCCGCGCGGCGTGCGCCCGACGGTTTACGGCGAGACGATGATCCGCCACGTGCGCATGGCGCTGGCGCACCTGGCGCACGGGCAGCAGTCGATCGCCACGCTGCGCGCCGGCCTGTCCGGGCACGTCAACATCGGCGTGATCGTGGCGCCGGCGCTGACCCTGATTCCGCGCGCGATCGCCCGCGCCAAGGAGGAGGCGCCCAACCTGTGCATCGGCGTCGAGGTCAGCACCAGCAATGATCTGGTCGTCAAGCTCAAGCAGGAGCACCTCGATTTCCTGATCGCCCGCATCCTGGAACGGGAGGACGAGCCGAGCCTGCTCTACGAGGACATGACCGAGGAAGTGGTGTGCGTGGTGGGGCGCCGGGCGCATCCGCTGGTCGCGCACCCGAAGCTGACGCTGAAGGAGCTGGCGCAGGCCAAGTGGATTCTCTCAGCGCGCGGCAGCATCCTGCGCAACCGCTTCGACATGATGTTCCGCCGGGCCGACCTGGACATGCCGGCCAACGTCGTCGAGACGACGGCCATGTCGGTGACCATGAGCCTCCTGCAGCAGACCGACTTCCTGCACGTGATGCCGGTCGAGGTGGCGCGCTATTACGTCGCCACCGGCGAACTGGCGATCCTGCCGATCGACATCCCGTGCCGGATGGAGCGCTTCGGCATCATCACCTCGCGCGATCAGGTGCTGTCCGAAGGCGCGAACCTGCTGCTGCGGCACATCCGCGCGGTGGCCGCGGAGATTTACTAGAAGATCACGAGGTGCGCGATCCCGCGCACCAGGATGCCGAACAAAGCGCCCTTGGCCGCGGGCATGGCGAAGCGGGCGAAACGGGGGCCGGCGGTCATCAGCACGGCGAAGCCCACCGGGTCCAGCGTGTTGATGGTGAAGCCGGCGATGCGGTTCAGGTCGAGCACGGTCATCGTCTGATCCTGCAGCATCGGCAGCGTGGTGCCCATCATCGCCGTCCCGCCGGCGATGTACTTGGTGACGATCGGCAGCACCGCGGCGGGGGCGACGCCGACCAGGGCGAAGGCCGGCCCGCAGATCGTTTCCAGCAGCCCGATCGCGCCGACCGCCTTGAGCACGTTGACCAGCAGCACGGCCAGCACCAGCACCGGCACGGCTTTGAGCGCCAGCTGGAAGCCTTCCTCGCCGCCGCCCAGGATCATCTGCACCAGGCGCTGCTTCTCGCGGACGGGGCGGATTTCCTCGGCGGCCGGGAGTTCCGCGCCGTCCGCCAGGTGCTTGGCGAAAATCCGGTAGGTCAGCCAGGCGGAGACCAGCCCGCCGAGCACGGAGGTGGCCATCACCACCGGCAGGTTGAGGCCGAAGGCCGACAAGGGAAACGTGGCGTTGGCCTGCGACATGCAGAGAACGGCGGCGAATCCGGCGGCGATCTTGCGGTCGGAGATCGCCGCGTCCTGGTCCATGATGCGGAAGGTCGCCGTCGGCGCGGCGAAGCTGACGAAGAGGATCTGCACGATGGCAAAGGCGCCAAGCCCCGGAATGCCGAAAATCAGCAGCACCGGCGCGGCGAGGATGGCGACGCGGCGCAGCACGCCCTTCTGGTCGAGCACCCGCATCACCGCCATCATGAACACCATGATCGGCATCAGGACGAAGAACGCCAGCTCGAAGCCCTTCTGTCCGGAGGCGAAGAGGATTTTCATGAACTCATGCATGGTGCGGCTCCAGGGTCGCGGCTAGCGCAGGATCGAAAAAGGAGATTGCCCGGTCGACGGAGCGATGCAAGCCGCTTGACGGCATGCCTGTCGAGGCCGTTCGATCGAAATCGAATTTCACGCCGATCCGCCCGGGCAAACCGGATTCTAATATGGGGCCGAAGGATTACTCGTCCTGGCCGAGGGTGCGCCGGAAATCGAGCTCGGCGATTTCGATCGATTTCTGGTTGATGAGGCGCGACATCAGGGCGACCGCGACCGCGCGCGTGCGGCTGTTGAATTGCGCGGCGCCGCTGCGCAGGGCGGGCATTTCGATGACGCCGAGCTTTCCATATAGCTGCTGCAGGCGTCCCTGGACGCTGCGCAGGGAAAGCTTGCGCCGCTCGGCGATGGCCTGGTCCGTCAGGCCGATGGTGATGTCGAGCAGCACCTCGTATTCCGACTCGGTAAGCCCGTCGGCGCGCCCCTGGCTGCGCTGCTGGACCCCGCGGATCTCGCGGTCGATGACGTTCTGCCCTTCGAGGAATACGCAGCGGATGGAACGGCGCAGCCGCTCCTTCGACGAGGTTTTCAGGATGTACCCGTAGGTCGCGCAGGCGGGCACGATCTTCGTGATGCCGCGCACATAGGCTTCGTCGTCGTAGTTCGACCAGAAAACGATCGGCATGTCCGGCTGCGCGGCCCAGATCGCCTTGGCCGCCTGCACGCCCGTTTTCTTCGGCATCTGCAAGTCCATGACGATCCCTTTCGGGCCGTACTCCTGAACCAGTCGGATCGCCTCGTCGCCGTCGGCCGCCTCGACCAGCTGCGTGCATTCGAGATCGGAATTGATCATCACCTCGCGCAGGAAATTGCGATGCAGGGTGTCGTCCTCGACGATCAGGTAGGTGTTCATTTGCGGTTGTCAGGTGCGGTCGGGGTTCCGCCGGCCGGCGGGTCCGGCAGGACGATTTCCAGCCGGGTCCCGCGTCCGTCCGGATGCGGCGTGACCGACAAGGCCGCCTGGATCAGCGAGGCGCGCGTCTGCATGTTGCTCAGCCCTCCGTAACGCCGGCCGGAGGTCCTGGAGAGCCCGCTGCCGTCGTCGGCCACCACGATGCGGACGCATCCGTCCCGCCGCCCGATTTCGACGTCGATGCGCGAGGCGTTGGCATGACGGATGGTGTTGTTGATGGCCTCCTGCACGATGCGGTAAAGCGCGACGAGCGTGTTGCCCGGCAAATCCTCGATGCCGGAATCGCCGTCATCGACGAGGCGGTAGTCGAGCAGCGACGAATCGGCGCGCACGCTGCGTTCGAGCAGCGCCTCCACGGCCTGGCCGAAGCCAAAGAACTGCAGCACCGAGGGTTTCGCGTTGTCGATGATCACCCGCAATTCCCGCACGCAATGCTCGACCTCCTCGAGCAGCGGCTGCAGATCTCCGGGACGCAGGGCGTCCCGCGCCAGCAGCCGCTTGAGGCTCCGCGAAATACGGGTCAGGTCCGCCAGGGTCTGGTCGTGCAGATCCATGCCGATCGCCTGGCGGGCGTTTTCCAGTTCCTCGGTCAGGTGCAATGCGCCGATGCGCAGCCCTTCGGCGCGGGCCTCCGCTTCCATCTGCTGCAGTTCGTGCTGGCGGGCCAGCTCGCTTTGCCGCAGCGAATAAAAGTACGAGGAAAGAACGTCGGCGACGACCTTTGCCGCTTCGACCTCGTCGTCGCCGTAGGTGCCGATTTCCTGGGTGGAGAACGAAAGCGATCCGATGACCCGCCCCTCGACCTTGAGCGGAACGTGCAGGCGGCTGTGCAATCCCGCCGCGAAGATCGGTTGCGAGAACGCGCCGGCGAAATGGAAGCGCGGGTCCGTCTGCGCGTCGTCGGTCACGATGTGGCCCACGCGGCCCCGCAGCAGGTCGCGGATCGGGCTTTCGGCGACCGGCTTGAAGGCGCTCGTCTCCGCGTCCCACTCGGTGTGCAGGCCCGTCTCGTAGGCGGCGACCTGCGCATTGTCGCCGCTGAGCACGGCGACATCGAGGTGATCGTGCGGCAGGAGCCCGCTGATTTCGTTGGATACCGCGCGAATCACCGCGCGAAAATCGAGCTGGCCGGCGATGGCTCGCTGGATGGACAGGATTTTCCCGAGGTCGATGGCGGTGACGGCGTTTGGCATGGCAGCGCAGGTTTTCGTGCACTATCGGCGAGCAGTGTGCCATGCGCCAGCAGGGAAGCCGGGATTTTCTTGCGGGAACCCGCAAAATTTTTTCGCGCATGACGCTTAAGCGCACGCCGCCGGCCGTGTGATAGTTCGCCTGTCGGGCGACAAGAAAAAGAAACGGTGGCGGGGGAACGAACGTCGCGGAAATGCGCCGGCATGGGATGGGCAGGCGTTGGCGTGCGTGTCCGGAAGAAACGGCTGTCCGGTGATGAATCGATGGGTTAATTCATGGAGGCAACTATGAGGAAGACGCTGTTTCATACCCCGTTGAGGGTCCTGGCGGGCTGGGCGATCGTCGCCATGGGGCTGGCGGCGGGGCCGGCCATGGCGCAGAGCAGGAATCTGGTCTATATCACGCCGTCCCTGAACGTTTCCTTCTGGCGCTACGTCGCCGCCGGCGTCGAGGCGAACGCCAAGGTGGCCGGCTACACGCTGACGACGCTGGACTCGAACAACGACGGCGGCACGCAGTTGAAGAACGCGCAGGACGCGCTGGCCAAGGGGGCCGCCGGCATCGTCATTTCGCCGACGGACAGTTCGACGGCGCCCAGCGTGCTCGATCTCGCCGAGAAGGCGGGGGTGCCGGTGGTGATCTGCGACATCGGCACCTCGCGCGGCAACTACGTCAGCTTCGTCGCCTCGGACAACCTGGCCGGCGCGCGCGGCATCGGCGACGCGGCCGCCGCGGCGCTCAAGGCCAAGGGCTGGACCAACGGCGCGTACGGCATCATCGCCATCCCGCAGACCCGGAAGAACGGGCAGTTGCGCACCCAGGGCTTTCGCGAGGCGATGAAGGCGGCCGGCATCGTCAAGGAAGTGCCGATGCAGCAAATGAAGACCTTCACCGCGGACGAGTCCTTCCGTTTCGCCCAGGACATGCTGACGGCCAATCCCGGCCTGCGCCTCATCTTCGTCCAGTCCGACCAGCAGGCGATCGGCGTGGCGAGGGCGGTCAAGGCGGCGCGGCGCGAAGGACAGGTCCTGGTGGCGGCGTTCGACGGCACGCCGGAACTGCTGCAGGCGATCAAGGACGGCGCCATCGTCGGCTCCGGCATGCAGCAGCCGTACCTGATGGGAGCCACCGCGGCCAAGCTGCTGACCGCGAAGCTGTCCGGCGACACGCCGCCCAAGGAGGAAATGGTCGAGATCATGACGGTGACCAGGGAAACGGCCGAGTCGAAGGCCGACCAGATCCGGCTCAACGTTTTCGCCAACAACCCGTAATGCCGGAAATCCGCATGCCGGCGGCGATCGCCGGCCGGCATGGCGGCCTCGCCCCCATGCTGACGACGCAGGGCCTGACCAAGCGCTTCGGCGCCGTGACGGTGCTCGAGGCGATCGATTTCGAATTGTCCGCCGGCGAGGTGCACGCGCTGTTCGGCGCCAACGGCGCGGGCAAGTCGACGCTGTCCCGGCTGATCGCCGGCCATCTGCAGCCCAATGCGGGGCGGATGCTGCTGGCCGGCGACCCCTGCCGCTTCCGCTCTCCGCGCGAGGCGCTCGAAGCCGGCATCGCGATGGTGATGCAGGAAACCAGCCTGGCGCCGGATCTGCCGGTGTTCGAAAACGTCTTCCTGCCGCGTTACGGCGGCGCGGGCCGCTGCCGTTTCGCCGACATGCGCCGCCGGACCGTCGAACTGCTCGAACAACTGGGCGTCGCGGCGGAGATCGATCCGCAGGCGCGCACCGGCGACCTTGCCGCCGCCCACCGGCAGCTCGTCGAGATCGCGCGGGCGCTGGCGTTGAACGCCCGCGTCATCATTTTCGACGAGCCGACCACCTCGCTCAGCCCTGCGGAAACCGCCAGGCTGTTCGCCGTCATGGATCGCCTGCGGGCCGAAGGATGCGCGATGGTTTTCGTCTCGCACAGGCTGGAGGAATTGTTCGCCATCACCGACCGGGTGACCGTGCTGCGCGACGGCAAGGTCGCCGCGCGCGGGATTCCCACCGCGGACCTGACGCAGGGCGAACTGATCCGCCTGATGATCGGGCGCGACCTCGAACCCGTGCGGCGCGATCCGTCGCGGGAAATCGCCCCGTCCGGCCCGCCGCTGCTGCAGGTGGAGCGCCTGCGCGCCGGTCCCTTGTTGCGCGACATGAGTTTCACCTTGCGGCGCGGGGAAATCCTCGGCCTGGGCGGACTCGTCGGCGCCGGGCGCTCGGAGACGCTCGAGGCGATTTTCGGACTGCGCGCCCTGCAGGACGGCAGCATCCGCCTGCGCGGCGAGCCGTTCCGCCCCAGGCGGCCGCTGGACGCCATCCGCGCCGGGTTCGGCTATCTGGCCGAGGACCGCCGCGCGCAAAGCATCCTGCCGGACCTTTCGGTGCGCGAGAACCTGCTGGTGGCGGCGCTTTCGGCGCAGCGCTCGCCGCTGATCCGCTACCAGCGTTTCCGGCGGCGCGCGGCGGAGCTGGCCGCCAGGCTCGACCTGCCGCCGCACCGGCTCGACGACGACAGCATGTCCAGTTTCTCCGGCGGCATGCAGCAGAAGATCCTGCTGATGCGCTGGCTGCTGCTGGAGCCCGCCATCCTGCTGCTCGACGAGCCGACCAAGGGCATCGACGTCGGCGCCCGCGCGGCCATCTACGCGCTGCTGCGCGCCGTCGCCGCCGAGGGCGTGGCGGTGCTCGTCGTCTCGTCGGATTTCCAGGAACTCATCGACCTCTGCAACCGGATCGTGCCGGTCAGCGACGGCCGTTCGATCGGGTCGGTGCCGGCGGAACTGCTCGACGAGGAGAAGCTGCTGATGCTGGCGGCGCCGCGCAGTTCGATGGCGGCGCAGCGCGCCTGGATCGACCGCATGGCGGCCGAACACGGCGCCGCGGGCTTCTGGGCCATCGTCGAGCGCGATGTGCTGATCTGCCTTGCCGCGTCGCCGAATGCCCAGGACGCGCTGGGCTTTTCTTCCGGAGCGGTCTGCCCGATCGCGCAGAGCCGGGTACCGCGCGCGCTCGGCCGGGCCGATGCGCGCGGCACGATCGTCGAGGCGGACGGCACGGCGACCTGCCTGCTCGGCGTGCGCAACGCGCGGGGGCACGATCTCGGCGTGATCGGCCTGTCCCTGGCCGCCGGCGTTTCCCCCGCGCGGCTGGCCGCCTTGCGCGCCGAGATCGCCGAAGCCGTCGCCGGACAGGACAACGAAAGCATTCTTCTGACCCTTTGAGTATCGCTCGCCGCCCATGCCAACTCCGACCCCGCTTTCCCCGGCCGCCCGCCTGGCACGCACCATCGAAGTCCGCATGCTGGGCCTCGCGCTCGTCCTGGGGCTGATCCTGGCGCTGTCTTCGGAACATTTCCTGACCGCCAACAATCTGCTCAACCTGCTCGACCAGTCGGTCGTGATCGGCGTGGTGGCGATCGGCATGACCTTCGTCATCCTGACCGGAGGCATCGATCTGTCGGTCGGCTCGGTCGCCGGACTTACCGGCATCATTCTCGGCCTCGCCATGCGCGAGATGCCGATTCCCGCCGCGCTGTTCCTGGCGATCGCCTGCGGCGCGGCGATCGGCCTGCTTTCCGGCGTCCTGGTCGCCGTCTTCGGGCTGGCCCCGTTCGTGGTGACGCTGGGCATGATGGCCATCTGCCGCAGCCTGGCGTACGTCGTTTCCGGGCAGCAGTCGATCTCCGACGTGCCCGAATCGCTCGGCCGGCTGGTCGACAGCAGCACGCTGGGCGTGCCGATGAACGTGGTCATCCTGCTGTCCTGCTATGCCGTGGCCTGGGCGTACCTGACCTGGGCAAAGGGCGGGCGGACCATCTATGCGATCGGCTCGAACCTCGAAGCGGCGCGCATCGCCGGCCTGGCGGCGACGCGCTACAGGATTCTCGTCTATGTCGTCTGCGGCGCCTTGTTCAACGCTTTCGGTCGCGCTGATCGCGGGGCAGTTGCTCTCGATCGACCCGCTGGCCGGGAACGGCATGGAACTGGACGCCATTGCCGCCGTGGTCATCGGCGGGGCCAGCCTGTTCGGCGGGCGCGGCTCGGTGCTCGGCACGCTGATGGGCGTATTCATCATGGTCATGATCCGCAACGGCATGAATCTGCTGGGGATTTCACCGTTCTGGCAGGGCGCGGCCATCGGCAGCATCATCATCGGCGCGGTCCTCATCGAGCGCCTGATGGCCCGCCGGACGACACGCTGAGCATTCCCATTGAAAGGAGTTTTCCATGTTCACCGACTGCATCGAAATCATCGATGAGCGTTTCCGCCGGCTCGCGCTGGGCAACGTGCATCTCGAAAAGCTCCACTCGGGCTGCCGCTGGTGCGAGGGGCCGGCGTATCTCGCCGCCGGGCGTTACCTGGTGTGGTCCGACATCCCGAACAATCGCGTGATGCGCTGGGACGAGACGGACGGGTCGGTGTCCGTGTTCCAGTCGCCTTCGTTCCATGCCAACGGCCATACCGTTGACCGCGAGGGGCGGTTGATCGCGTGCGAACACAGCGGGCGCTGCGTCTCGCGCTATGAGCATGACGGCTCGCGCACCGTGCTGTGCGGCGGCGGTCCGGGCTGGCGGTTCAACTCGCCGAACGACGTGGTGGTCAAGTCGGACGGCAGCGTCTGGTTCTCCGACCCCAGCTACGGGATCGATACGGCGTACGAGGGCTATCCGGCGCCGCACGAGGTCGACGGCTGCCACGTGTGGCGGTTCGATCCGGCGTCCGGCGCGCTGAAGGCGGTGGCGACCGACTTCCAGATGCCGAACGGGCTGGCTTTTTCGCCCGACGAGAAATTGCTGTACGTCGCCGATACCGGCCGTACCCATTCGCCGGACGGCAGGCGGCACATCCGCCGCTTCGCGGTGGGGAAGGACGGCGCCTCGCTCGCGGGAGGCGAGATATTCGCCGAATGCACCGAGGACCTGTACGACGGTTTCCGGGTCGACAGCGAGGGCAATCTCTGGGTCGGCGCCGGCGACGGCGTGCATTGCATCGCGCCGGACGGCAGCCTGATCGGAAAAATCCGCGTTCCGGAGGTGGTGGCCAACGTCTGTTTCGGCGGCGTGCGGCGCAACCGCCTGTTCATCTGCGGAACGACCTCCCTGTACGCCATCTTCGTGAATGCCGCCGGGGCCGTGCGCCCGCCGGCGGCCTAGGGTTTTTATCAAAGGCCCGGCAGGCGCGGCCGCCGGTCCGGCAAGCGCAGCCCGGGCCTGCCGCCCGGCTTCGGATTCAGCCCGGCCGTTGCGCTTCGGCTAGCGGACGCTCTTGCTCACGCCCGCCGATTCGAAGCTGGCCATCTCGTTCATGAAGGCCAGCGCGGCGCACAGGATCGGATAGGCCACCATCGCGCCGGTGCCCTCGCCGAGACGCATGCCGAGGTCGAGCAGCGGGTCGGCGTCGAGCGCGCGCAACTGCACGGCGTGGCCCGCCTCGGCAGACTTGTGGCAGAAGACCACGTAGTCGAGCACGCGCGGTTCGATGCGCGCGGCGGCAAGCAGCGCCGAGGTGGCGATGACGCCGTCGCCGAGCAGGGTGATGCCGGCCTCCGCCGCGGCGAGGTAGGCGCCGACCATCATCACGATCTCGAAGCCGCCGAATTCGGTCAGGATGGCCATCACGTCGGCGTCGGGCGGGAGCTGCGCGCGATCGATCGCCTGCTGCATCAGCGCGCGCTTGTGCGCGAGGCCGGCGTCGTCAAGTCCGGTGCCGCGGCCGACACATTCGGCGAGCGGCGTCTCGGTCAGCAGGTGCGTGATCAGCGACGCCGAACCGGTGTTGCCGATCCCCTTTTCGCCCAGCCCCATGACGTTGCAGCCTCGGGCGATCGCTTCGCGCGCGAAACCGGCGCCGCGGGCCAGCGCGGTGGCGCACTGCTCGCGCGTCATCGCGGGTTCGACGAGGTAGTTGCGCGTGCCGCGCGGCGCGATCTTGGCATCGATCAGGCCGTCGCGCTCGCCGAAGTCGTGCGCGACGCCGGCGTCGATCACCACCATGGCCATGCCGTTCAGGCGGGAGAACACGTTGGCGCCCGCGCCGCCGCGCAGGTAGTTCTCCACCATCTGCCAGCTCACGTCCTGCGGGTAGGCCGAGATGCCCGCCTTCGCCGCGCCGTGGTCGCCGGCGAAGATCAGCATGTGCGGTTGGGTGAATCGCGGCGAGAGCGTGTTCTGGATGCGCCCGACCTTGAGCGCGATCCTTTCCAGTTGGCCAAGCGAGCCGAGCGGCTTGGTCTTGTTGTCGATCTTGTGTTGCAGCGCGGCGTCGAGCTCATGGCCGACCGGGCGGATGGAGAACTGCATGGGTGGGCGCTCAAAAAGCCTTGGATTCTACGCCGCCCGCCCGCGTTGCGGGAGCGCGGCGCCACGGCCGCTCCCGCCCCCGGCGCCGCGCCGGCCCCGCTCACTCGGCGATCAGCCAGCCGTCCTCGGCGAACTGCTTGCGGTGCTTCGCCATGTCGGCCTCCACGTAGGCGTCGAGCTTCTTGCCGGTCAGGAAGAAATCGGACTGCATGCCGGTGCGCAGCCACTCCTTCCATTCGGGGGTTTCGCGCACCTTGGCGAGCACGCCGATATAGTATTGGGCCTGCTCGTCGCTCGTCCCGCTGGGCAGCCATACGGTGCGCGGCATGTTGAACTGCTCGATCGGAATGCCTTCGTCCTTGCACAGGGGCACGTCGCCAAAGGAAGCGTTCGCCGTGACCTTGTCGGTGTAGGCGCTCAGCCGCTGCGGCGCGAATACGCAGAGCGGCCGCAGGTTGCCGGCTTTCCACTGGGAAATGTTCTCGTTCGGGTTGTTGGTGTTGGCATCGATGTGCGCGCCCGCCAGCTGGATGGCCGCTTCGTTCCCGGATTTGAACGGAATGTAGGTCAGCTTGACCCCGGTGGCCTTTTCGATCTGCCGGGTCAGGATGTGGTCGGTGTCCTTCGAATGCCCGCCGCCCATGCGCAGCGCGCCCTCCTTGGCACGCGCCGCCGCGATGAGGTCCCTGGCCGTCTTGTAGGGCGCGTTGGCGTGCGTCCACAGCAAGAATTCGTCGGCCGCCATGATGGCCACCGGACGAATGTCCTCGGCCTTGTAGCCGGCCTTCACGATCATCGGCGTCAGGTAGGCGAGATTGGTGGAGAACAGTACCTTGTGCGGGTCGCCCGCGTTGGTCTTGACGTGGACGAAGGCTTCGGAGCCGGCGCCGCCGCTTTTGTTCGAGACGATGACCGACACCGGCATCAGATGGTGCTTCTGGATGGCCAGCTGCACGACCCGGGCGAACTGGTCGGTCCCTCCGCCCGGCCCGGCGGAAACGACGAATTCGACGGGCCGGGTCGGTTTCCATTCGGCGACGGCCGCTCCGGGCAGGAGCGTCGCACAGAGCGTGGCGAGAAGCAGCGGGCGATGAATTCCTTGCATGATGGCCTCCTTGAAAGGGCTGGTTTGGCAACGGATGTCACGTCATGTATCGTGCTGCGGGTTGAAACAGGGGCTGCCCGCAGTCGTTGGCACGGCGATGCCGGCCACGGCTGGTTTTTATTATTGTATGTAATTTACTTTATATTGGCGTGTTTATACGCCTATTTTTCCGTCTTTTGTAGATTATTGTATTTAATGTTGATCCATGACCGTATTGGATAGAGTCGAGCGAATGGAACGAACGATGAGTGGCAGCCACGGCAAGCGCACGCAGGAGGCCGCCGACCGGATGCGGCAGATGATCGTCGCCGGCGAACTGATGCCCGGCCAGCGGATTTCCGAACGGGAGATCGGCGAGCAGATTCCCGGACTGTCGCGCACGCCGCTGCGCGAGGCGTTCAAGATCCTGGCCGGAGAGGGGCTGGTGACCATCGTGCCCAACCGGGGCGCAATCGTGACCGCGATGTCGATGGACGACGTCGAGGGGACCATCGAGGTGCTCGTCGGGCTGGAAGGGCTGGCGGCGGAGTCCGCCTGCCGGCACATCACGCCGCCGGAGATCGACGAGATCGACGCCTTGCACCGCCGCATGCTGGAGGCCTACGAGGCCGGGCAGCTCATGGACTATTTCGAACTCAACCAGGCCATTCACCAGCGCATCGTCAACGCGGCGCGCAACCGGGCGCTGTCGCGGATCTACGCCGCCGAGTGCGCGCGCATCCGGCGCTACCGGTTCGCCGGCAACCTGCGGCGCGAACGCTGGGACAGCGCTGTCGCCGAACACGAGCTGATCCTGCGCTTCCTCAAGGAACGCAACGGGCCGCTGCTGCGCGAAATGCTGCGCGCCCACTATCGCAACGGCTGGCTGGTCTCGCGGGAGCTGGTCGGAGCGGAGATTTCCGGGGTGGGCTGAGCGGGGAGGTCCCGGCCAGGAGCCGCCGCCGCGCCCTCCCCGCCGGCGCGTCCGCCGGTTGCCGCGCGTTTCAGCAGCGGGAACTCATCAGCCGGAGAAACTCCTGCGTGGTCGGGCCGACGGTCCGATCGCGGTGGACGATGCATCCCC
Organism: Propionivibrio sp.; assembly: GCF_047602565.1. Lineage (GTDB taxonomy): Bacteria > Pseudomonadota > Gammaproteobacteria > Burkholderiales > Rhodocyclaceae > Propionivibrio. Next base: position 3,472,826 of record NZ_JASGGX010000001.1, on the reverse strand, counting down.
AGTCGGTCAGCGTGTGCTTGAAGGCATACGGGAGAATTTTCAGGATGCCGTGCTGTTCGTACGGCCGGGCGATCGACAGGGGAATGGCGGCGATCATGTTTTCGAACGCCAGCAGGTTGGCGGCGACCAGGATCGAGGTCGTTTCGACCAGGCCGAGCGGCGGCGCGGCATGGTGGGCGAGCAGTTCCTGCTCGATCACTTCGCGCGACGGGCTGCCGCGCGGCTGCAATATCCACGGGTACGACAGCAGGGCCTTGAAGCTTATCTGCTTCTTCGCCGGGCGCAGCAGCGGATGGTCGGCCGCGGCGACCATGACAATCACCTCGCCGCCGATGGAGTGGAAGAGGCAGTCCTGTTCCAGCGAACCGTTGGCTACCGGCATCCTGCCGATGACCACGTCGAGCGTCCCGTCGCGCAGCATCCTGACCAGCCGGTCGCTGGTATCGACGACGATTTCGATCGACAGTAGCGGATAGGCTTTCTTCAGATTGACGATGGCCGTGCACAGATGGGTGGGCACCGCCACCATGATGCATCCCACCAGCAGCTTGCCCGAACCGCCCAGCTGCAACTCGTGCAATTCATGCGTCAGGGCCGCCATGTTGTTGCGCAGGTTGCGAAAACTGTGCAGCACCACCTGGCCGGCGGGGTTCAGCTGCAGTCCGCGCCCGACGCGGTCGAACAGCGGCTCGCCCAGCGTCTCCTCCAGTTCGTGCAGCATCTGGCTGGCCGCCGATTGCGTCATGCCCAGCGACTCGGCCGCCCCGCGCAGCGTCCGCGCTTCATCGATCGCCAGGATCAGGGCCACCTGCCGCATGCGCAGGCGGTTCAACAGCTGGGTCGTGGAACCGGGGGGCCGGGATGGCATTTATCGTTCACTTCCGCTTATCGATATATTAAATAGTTTAAATATACATCACAAATATCGGGGCGTAGGATTTTTCCGAAATTCACGAGGCGTGCGCCTGCGCACCCGGGCCTCGCGGGACGCCTTCATGCTGCAGGGTGGAAACAGTGTTAACCGTGGCCGGAAGTGGTCCGGCACGGAGCCTGAACCGATAGGGGGAATGACATGCAAGTTCTTGTGACGGGAGGTGGAGGATTCCTGGGCGGCCGGCTGGCGCGCGAACTGCTCAGGAGAGGCTGCCTGACGGATGCGGCGGGCAAGACGGTAGAGATCTCGCGGATCACCCTGCTCGACATCAACTTTCCCGAGCGTAAAGAGCAGGCCCTGACCTACGTGCAGGGCGACCTGACCGACGCCCGCTTGCTTGAGGAGATCGTCGGGGAAGAGACGGCGGCCGTATTCCATCTGGCATCGGTCGTCAGCGGCGGCGCCGAGGCCGATTTCGAACTGGGCATGCGCGTCAACCTGGACGGCACGCGCGCGCTGATGGACGCCTGCCGGAAGCGAGCGCGGACGCCCCGCTTCGTCTTTTCGAGTTCGGTCGCCGCCTTCGGCCACGGCTTCCCGCCGGTCGTCGACGATCGCGTGGTCGCGCTGCCGCTGAACTCCTACGGCGCGCAGAAGGTGTGCTGCGAATACCTGATCAACGACTACAGCCGGCGCGGCTTTCTCGACGGGCGGGCGCTGCGCCTGCCGACCATCGTGGTGCGTCCCGGCAAGCCCAACCTGGCGAAATCATCCTACGCCAGCGGCATCATCCGCGAACCGCTCAACGGCGTGGCGGCGCGCTGCCCGGTCAGCCGCGATACGGGGATCTGGATTCTTTCGCCGGGCAAGGTCGTCGACGCGCTGATCCATGCCTGCGAGCTTCCCGCCGCGGCCTGGGGCGTCAACCGCGTGCTCAACCTGCCCGGCACGACGGTGACCGCCGGCGAGGCCGTGGATGCGCTCGCCAGGATCGCCGGGCCGGCCGTGGCCGGTCTGGTCGAGTGGCAGCCGGACGCGGACATCCAGGCGTTCATCGACAGCCTGCCGGTGCGCTTCCGCACCGAGCGCGCCGAGAGCCTGGGCTTCGTGGCGGATGCCGGGATCGAATCGATCATCCGCGACTACATCGCCGATCAGGCGATCCGCCTCTAGCCGGCGGCAAAGATTTCGCAACGAGAAGGATCGGAGAAAAGATGAGCAATAACGTGCGTTTCAATCGTGACACCTGGCCGATCGCGGCGGCGATGAACGGCTTTCCGGGCGTGCTGCCGGACGGCAGCCGGGTGCAGGACCAGTCGGTCGATCAATGGGCGGCGACCCTGCAGCAGGTGGTCGACGCCGGCTTCACCGAATTCGACCCCAGCGACAGCTGGCTGCGCGTGGCGGACCTCTCGCCGAGCCGCCGGCGCGAGTTCATGTACCTCGTCAAGACCCTGGGGCTGACCATTCCGGCCATTTCCACGACGCGCACGAGCAGCGTCATCGACCCCGTCCATGCCGACGAGTATCTCGCCTACAACCACCGCGTCATCGACGCCGCCGCCGAGATCGGCGCCCAGGCCGTTTCCTTCGGCCTGTTCGGCGAGCTGTCCGAGGAGCAGAAGAAGCACCTCTGGTTCTGGACCGCCGACGGCGTCAAGAACCCGGACGACCCGGCGATCTACCAGAAGGCCGTGACCCGCATCCGCGAACTCGGCCGGCACGCCGCGGAAGTGGGCCTCGAAGTCTCGCTGGAGATGTACGAGGATACCTACATCGGCACGGCCGACGGCGCGGTGAAATTCGTCAACGACGTCGATGTGCCGGCGGTCGGCATCAATGCCGACATCGGCAACCTGGTGCGCCTGCACCGGCCGGTCGAGCACTGGGCCGCGATGATCGACAAGATCGCGCCCTACGCCAAGTACTGGCACGTCAAGAACTACATGCGCATCGAGGACCCGGTGCAGAAGCTGATCTGCGCGTATCCGACCTCGCTGGCCCTGGGCGTCATCAATTACCGCCTGGCCATCCAGAAGGTCCTCGCCTGCGGCTTCCAGAGCGCCTTCCTCTGCGAACACTACGGCGGCGACGGCCTCTCCGTCTGCGCCATGAACCGCGATTACCTGCGCACCATCCTGCCGCGCTGAGCGTTTCCGGTCCGCGGGAGGCGAAGGGACAGGAGGCGTTTCCGGCGCCTCCCATTTTTCGTAGCACAACAGCGGTTGATAATCCATAAGGGGGTTCGACATGTCATATGCAATCAAATTCATGGCTCTGGCGACGGCGGTTCTGGCGAGCTATGGTCCTGTCTCGCACGCGCAGAACGCGCCGGAGCGCAACGTGCGCCTGGGGCATGGCATCGCGGCGGAGCATCCGCTGGGCGTGGCCGCCGTGAAGTATGCGGAAATCATGGATCGCCTGAGCGGCGGCAAGATCAAGATCAAGGTCTATCCGGCCACCCAGCTCGGCTCGGAGACGCAGATGATCGCCGCCGTGCGCGGCGGCGTGCAGGAAATCGCCATCGTCGCCTCGGCACCGGTGGCCACCATCATCAAGGAATTCCAATTGTTCGACCTCCCCTTCCTTTTCCAGAATGAGAAGGAAGTCAACGCGGTGCTCGACGGCAAGCTCGGGCAGCGGCTGCTCGACCTGGCCACGCCGAAGAACATGATCGGGCTGTGCTACTGGGAGAACGGCTTCCGCCAGGTGACCAACAGCAAGCGGCCGGTCGGCACGCTGGAGGAAATGGCGGGGCTCAAGCTGCGCGTCATGCAGAATCCGGTCTATATCGACTCGTTCAAGGCGCTGGGAGCCAATGCCATCCCGATGCCTTTCACCGAGCTTTATTCGGCCATGGAAACCAAGGCCATCGACGCGGAAGAGAACCCCGTGCCGATCATCTACGCCAGCAAGTTCTTCGAGGTGCAAAAGTACCTCAGCCTGACCAACCACGCCTATGCGCCCTATATCGTCCTGGTCAGCAAGGCGTTCTGGGACAAGCTCGACGGCAAGGAACGCGACCAGCTGCGCGAGGGTTGCTATGAAGGACGCACCTACCAGCGCAACCTGAATCGCAAGATGACCGCCGAGCTGATCGAAACGCTCAAGAAGGGCGGCATGACCGTGACCGCCATTTCTCCGGCCGAAACCAACAAGATGAGGGAAAAGCTCAAGCCGATCGTCGAGCGCTATACGCACGAAATCGGCGCGGACATCGTCGAGCAGGCGCAGAAGGAAATCGCGGCGGCGCGCGGCGGCTGATCTCCAGAAACAGGCTGTCTTCTTTCCCGGTTCGGGCCGGGCGCCGCACGGCGTTCCGGCCCGTCCGCAAATAACAATTCGGGTTTTGACGTGGGGGGTGCCATGAATTTTCTTGGCAAGATAATCAAGGGTGTGGAAGTGGTGCTGATCGTGATGTTCGGGATCATGGCGGTACTGGTGTTCGGGAACGTGGTGCTGCGGTACGGGTTCAATTCGGGGATCGTGTTCTCGGAGGAGGCGTCGCGCTTCATGTTCATGTGGCTGACGCTGATCGGGGCGCTGATCGTGATGAAGGACCACGGGCATTTGGGCATGAGCAGCGTGGTCGACCGCCTCGGCGAACGCGGCCAGCGCGTCTGCCGCTTCACCGCCGACCTCCTGACCCTGGTCTGCTGCCTGCTGCTCGCCCACGGCACCTGGAAGCAGGTGATCATCGGCATGGACGACCACGCCCCGGTCACCGGCATCCCCATGGGCATCATCCAGACGTCCCTCCTGATCTCCAGCGTCGGCATGGCCCTGGTGCTCGCTTACGGCCTGTGGCGCCAGCTCACCGGCCGGATGGGCAAGGACGAACTGGTGCCCTACAGCGGCAGCGTCGGCGAGTAAGCCAGGAGACCTTCATGACCATCGCCACCTTCCTCTTCTCGCTGCTCGGCGCCATGGCGCTTGGCGCCCCGATCGCCTTCGCCCTGCTCATCTGCGGCGTCGCCCTGATGATCCAGATGGACAACTTCGACACCCAGATCATCGCCCAGAATCTGCTCGAAGGCGCCAACAACTATCCGCTCATGGCCGTGCCCTTCTTCATGCTCACCGGCGAGCTGATGAACGCCGGCGGGCTCTCCAAGCGCATCGTCGCCGTGGCCGACGCCCTGGCCGGGCACGTGCGCGGCGGGCTCGGCTACGTGGCGATCATCACCGCCGCGGTGGTGGCCAGCATCTCCGGCTCGGCGGTCGCCGACACCGCCGCGGTCGCCGCCCTGCTCATCCCGATGATGCGCAACGGCGGCTACGACGTGCCGCGCTCGGCCGGCCTCATCGCCACCGCCGGCTGCATCGCCCCGGTGATCCCGCCGTCGATTCCCCTGGTGGTGTTCGGGGTGACCACCCAGCTCTCGGTGACCAAGCTGTTCATGGCCGGCATCTTCCCGGGCGTCCTGTTCGCCCTGACCCTGGCGCTCACCTGGTGGTTCGTGTCCAAGAAGGAGCCGGGCGGCGCCAGCCATCACCGCTTCGACCTGGGCCGCCTGCTCGCGTCCCTGCGCCAGGGCATCTGGGCGCTGGTGCTGCCCTTCGTGATCATCGGCGGCATGCGCGCCGGGGTGTTCACCCCCACCGAGGCGGCCGTGGTCGCGGTCTTCTATTCCACCTTCGCCGGCCTGTTCATCTACCGCGAGCTGGACTATCGCAAGATCCCCAGCCTGATGCTCGCCGCCCTCAAAACGTCCAGCACGATCATGTTCCTGGTCGCCTGCGCCATGGTCTCGGCCTGGCTGATCACCATCGCCAACATCCCGGCCCAGGCCATCGCCATGCTGCAGCCGTTCATGGACAGCCCGATCCTCTTGATGTTCGTGATCATGGTGCTGGTGGTCATCGTCGGCACCGCCCTCGACCTGATGCCCACCGTGCTGATCCTCGGCCCGATCCTGGTCCCCGTGGTCAAGCAGGCCGGCATCGATCCCTACTACTTCGGCGTGCTCTTCATCATGAACAACGCCCTCGGGCTGCTCACCCCGCCCGTCGGCACCGTCCTCAACGTCGTCGCCGGCGTCTCCAAGGAATCCCTCGACAAGGTCATCATCGGCGTCTGGCCCTTCCTCCTCGCCGAAACCGCCCTCATGTTCCTCCTCGTCCTCTTCCCCCAGCTCGTCACCGTGCCAATGAAGTGGTTTTGGTAAGGCGGGAAGAGCTCCGCCTCATCCCGGGCGCGCCGTCTCCACGGCAAGGCTGCGCGCCCGCAGCTGCCCGCAGCCGCCGTCAACCTCCTGCCCGGCCGAGTCACGCAGGCAGGCGACGATGCCGTGCCGGCGCAGCCGCTCGATCAGCGTCTGCGCCCGTTGCGCGGCGGGGCGCCGGAAGCCGGCACCCTCGACGGCGTTGAAGGGGATGAAATTCATCATCGCGTACTTGCCCGCCAGCAATTCGACCAGGCGGTCCATCTCCGTATCCGAATCGTTGACTCCGTCGAGCAGGGTCCATTGGTACTGGATCGGGTAGCCGGTGGCGCGCGCGTAGCGCTCGCCCAGCGCGACCAGTTCGTCCGGCGGGATGCGCGGCGCCTTGGGCAGCAGGCGGGCGCGCAACTCCGGGTCGGTGGTGTGCAGCGACAGCGCCAGGGCCGGCTTGACGCGCCCGTGCGGCAGGCGCTCGAAGACGCGGCGGTCGCCCACGGTGGAGAACACCAGGTTCTTGTGCGCGACGCGGCCCTCATCGCCGAGCAGTTCGATGGCGTCGAGCACGTTGTCGAGGTTGTGCGCCGGTTCGCCCATGCCCATGAACACGACTTTCTTCACCGGACGCAGCCGGCGCGCCAATACCACCTGCGCGACGATCTCGGCGCCGCCGAGCTGGCGCAGCAATCCGCCCTGCCCGGTCATGCAGAACAGGCAGCCGACGGCGCAGCCGAGCTGCGTCGACACGCACACGCCGTCGCGCGGCAGCAGGACGCTTTCCACGGTCTGGCCGTCGTTGAGGGTGACGAGCAGGCGCGCCGCGCCGTGGCGGTCAGGATGGCTGGCATGCAGCCGGGCCAGCCCGCCGAGCTCGTCCGCCAGCTGCGGCAAGGCGTCGCGCAGCGACTGCGGCAGGAAATCCGCCGCCCGCTGGCGGCGCGCGCCGGCGTCCAGCGGCTGCCCGCCCAGCCAGGCGCGCAGCACCCGCCGTTCGTGGCACGGCTTGGCGCCCAGTTCGCGCAGGCGCCGGCGCAGTTGATCGATTCGCATGGGAAGCGAATGGTATCAGCACGCGCACGTCAGCGCTCCCGGCGGTTGGCGGATTCCACCGACTGCGTCGCCGCGGTCTGCCCGAAGAGCAGCGCCTTCGACGCCTCGGTCACCGTCGGGACGGTATTGATCCGTGCGGCCAGGGCATAGGCCTTGACGACGGCCGGCCGGGACTGGATGCGCTCGAACCAGCGCTTCAGGTTGGGAAAATCGTCGAGATTCTGCTGCTGCCGCTGCCACAGGACGATCCAGGGATAGGACGCCATGTCCGCGATCGAATACTCTCCGGCGATGTACTCGCGGCCGGCGAGCCGCTTGTCCAGCACGCCGTACAGCCTGTTCGTCTCTTTCAGGTAGCGGTCGATGGCGTACGGAATCTTCTCGGGCGCATAGTGCGCGAAGTGATGATTCTGCCCGGCCATCGGGCCGAGCCCCGCCATCTGCCAGAACAGCCATTGCATGACGTCCGTTCTTCCCCGCGCGTCGGACGGGATGAACCGCCCCGTTTTTTCCGCCAGGTAGAGCAGGATCGCGCCCGACTCGAACACCGGAACGGGCGCGCCGCCGTCGGCCGGAGCATGATCCACCAGCGCGGGAATCCGGTTGTTCGGCGAAATCCGCAGGAATCCCGGATCGAACTGCTCGCCCTTGGAGATGTTGACCGGGATGATTTCGTAGGGCAGCTGGGCCTCCTCCAGAAAGATCGTGATCTTGTGGCCGTTCGGCGTGGTCCAGTAATACAGGCTCAACATCGGTATCTCCTTGGCGGATGAGGTGGAATCTAGGCCCGCGCGGCCTGCTGCCCGTACGACGAAAACTTTTCCAGCACGACGGCCATTTCGCGTTCGCCGAGCAGGACCGGCTGGCCGATCTGGCAGGCGCGGCCGTACTGCGCGCAAAGCGTTTCGAGTTCGACGGCGAGATCGAGCGCGTGGGCCGGATCGCGGCCGCAGACGAGCATCCCGTGATTGGCCAGCAGGCAGGCGTTGCGCTGCGCCATGGCCGCCAGCGCGGCGTCGGAAAGCTCCTGCGTGCCGAACGTGGCATAGGCCGCGCAGCGCACGGTATCGCCGCCGAAGCGCGCGATCATGTAATGGAAGGCCGGAATGTCCCGCCGCAGGCAGGCCAGGCTGGTGGCGCAAGGCGAATGCGCGTGCAGGACGGCCTGCGCTTCGGCGCGCGCGGCGTAGACGTCGCGGTGTATCCGCCATTCGGACGAAGGAGCGCGGCAGCCCACGGAAGAACCGTCGAGGCGCATGAATACGATGTCTTCCGGTGCCAGCGCCGCATACGCGATGCCGGTCGGCGTGATCAGGAAGCCGGCTTCGCCGTTCTCGCGGGCGCGCACGCTGACATTCCCGGCGATCCCGTTGTTCAGGCCCATCGTCACCGTTTTGCGGGCGGCTTCGATCAATTCACGGCGCAGTGTGGACATGTGTCGTTCCTCCGGTGATTTCGCTGCGGCGGCGCGCTATCCCGCGTTCTGCCTGATCGAGACTTCCAGCTCCCGATGGTGGCGGGCGTACTCCCGCAGCGGCACCCCCGCGCGCACCGCGTCCCACCCCTGGTGCAGGCTCATGGCGCCCGCCCGCGGCCCGTCGGGATGGCCGAAGACCGCGCGCCCCGGCACGATGGCGAAATCCGTCGAGCCGATATCCTGGAACAGCGGCTGCAGGGACCCCGCCCATTGCGACCCGCCGGGAATCGGCAGCGCCGGTTTGATGGCGGGCCCGGCCCCGGCGCCGGGGGAGGCGCCGGGATCGAGCGAAGGCGAGCCGAGGCAGGCGTGCACGTCGTCCAGCACGGCGCTGCGATAGGTCTTCATCCGCGACCCCATGCCGGCGAAGATGATGGCGTCGAAACCGGCGAGCCGCTGGAGCTTGGTCACCACCCGCGAGTGCAATCCGTAGTACGGCGTCTTGGTCAGCGGAGCGACGCAATCGAAATGCGCCACGAGCGGCACCTCCGTGTGCCTGGAGACCATCCGGGCGGCGCTCAGGCCGGTCGCCATGGCGTTGATCATCAGCATGTTCGCGCCGTTCCTGACGCCGATGTCATGCAACTCGATCAAGCGGTCGACTTCGTCGGTGATGTTCGCCAGATAACAGCATTTCTTGCCCGTTTTCTGCTCCGCGTCGGCGCGCGCGTTGCCGAGCAGCCGCGTGCGTTTTGCGAAAGGCGACCATTCGGTGTCGAAAATCAGCTCGTCGTCCTTGGCGACGTCGAGGCCGCCCAGCCAGCTCTCGTAGGCCAGATCCCGGAACGGCTCGGGAGGCAGGCCGATGTTCGGCTTGATGACCCCGAAGAACAGCGGCCGGTTGTAGATGCCCGTCCACTCGCGGATTCCCGTGATGCCGAATTTCGGCCCGGCGAACTGTTCGAGGTAGCCGGCCGGAAAACCGATGTCGTGCAGCTTGATCGCATGGATGCCGGGGCTGTAAAAGGCCCCTTCGCCGCAGGCCGCGGTCAGCAGATTCGGAATCGACGCGCCGATATTCCGGATCGGATAGGCGATCTTGACCCGGCAGTCCCAGAGCTTCTCCCAATGGTCGATCTGGAAAGGCAGGCAGGGCCGCTCGGGATTGCGCTCGACGACCAGGTCGACGACCTTCGCCGCATGGAGCGGCCGCAGGTCCTCGTCGACGCCCACGCGGCACCACTGCGCCGTCGATTGCTCCTGGCAGAGGTGGGCCGCGGCATCCACCGGATCGATCGAGGATTCGAAGAAGTAGTCGAGAAGCACGTATTCGCTCATGTCCAGCGTCTCGACGCTGGCGAAGAAAGCGTTTCTGTCGTCGTTCATGAAATCTACCTTTGCGGGGCGTTAACCGGACCGATCGCCGCCAAGCGAAACCTCGGCCGGCTGCGGACGCGCCGCCCACTTTCTGAAGAGTTTGGGGAGGGAGACGCCGTGGTTGAGGATGAGGGCGAGGAGGATGACGCAGCCGGTGGCGATGGGGTGGAAGGCGGAGGGCATGTCGAGGAGGTTGAGGCCGTTGTTGATGAAGCCGACCATGATGGCGCCGATGAGGGCGCCGAGGACGGAGCCGTTGCCGCCCATCAGGCTGGTGCCGCCGACGACGATGGCGGTGATCACGTCGAGCTCGTAGCCGGAGGCGTTCATGGCGTAGGCCTGCTGGGTGAGCGAGGCCATGACGATGCCGGCGACGGTGGCGGTGAGCGCGGAGAGGATATAGACGTAGATGCGGGTGCGGTCCGGATTGACCCCGGAGAGCCGGGCGGCGACCTCGTTGGCGCCCACGGCGATGGCCTGGCGGCCGAACACGGTGTGCTTCAGGAGGACGTGGCTGAGGATGGCCAGGGCGGCCATCAGGTAGATCGGGATGGGGATGCCGAACAGCTTGCCGACGCCGATGGCCAGGAAGGGCTGCGGCTGCATGATGGTGATCTGGTCGCCGTTGGAGATGAGCATGGCCAGGCCGAACAGGTAGGTCTTGGCGGCCATGGTGACGATGAAGGCCGGCACCAGGAAGCGGGTGGTGACGATGCCGTTGACCCAGCCGATCAGCACGCCGAAGCCCAGCGTGACCACGAGCGCCAGCACCCAGTGCAGGCCGAAGCCGTTCATCAGCACGTTGGCGATGATCCCGGCGAGCGCCGCCATCGAGCCGACCGACAGGTCGATGCCGCCGGTGACCGGGGCGTAGATCGCGCCGGTGGACATGATGCCGATCAGGCATACCGACCACAGCACGTTGGTCAGGTTGTCCACCGTCAGGAAGCGGTCGGAGATCAGCGACAGGATGAGCATGAGCAGCAGCAGCACGCCGAACAGGCGCAGCTCGCCGGCGAGGTTCTTCAGTCTGGACGTCGGGGTCATTGAACGCTCCCGTCGACGAGGCCCGAGGCGGCGCGCAGCACCTCCTCCTCGGTGACCACGCCGTGCGTGAATTCCTTGATGATGCGGCCCTTGCGCAGGACGATGATGCGGTCCGACAGGCGGGTCAGCTCGGGCAGGTCGGAGGAGATCACGATGACCGCCACGCCCTGCTGGGAGAGGCGCTCGATGGTCTGGTACATCTCCTCCTTGGCGCCGATGTCGATGCCCACGGTGGGCTCGTCGACGATCAGCAGCTTCAAGTCGCGGATCAGCCACTTGCCGACCACCACCTTCTGCTGGTTGCCGCCGGAGAGCGTGCCGACCGGCGCGTCCGGGTCGGCCGGCCGGACGTTGAGCAGGGTGATGGCCCGCTGCGCGAGTTCGAGCTCCTTGGCGCCGTCGACCACGCCGAGCGCGCCGGCCATCGCGTCGAGGTTGGGCACGCCGATGTTACCGGTGATCGAGATGGCGCCCATGATGCCCTGCAGGCGCCGCTCCTCGGGCACGAAGCCGAAGCCGCCGGCGATCGACTTTTCCACCGTGGGCGCGTACGGCTGCCCGAGGTAGCGGATGCGGCCGCTGTCGAACGGGTCGATGCCGTAGATGGCGCGCATCAGTTCGGTGCGGCCCGAGCCGACCAGGCCGCCGAAGCCGAGCACCTCGCCCCGGTGCAGGGTGAAGGAGATGCCGTCGAGCTTGCCGGCGGAACGCAGGTCGGCGACGTCGAGGACCACCTCGCGGTCCTTCTTGTTCACCATTTGATGGTGCGATTCGTCGGCGGTGAGCTCGCGGCCGATCATCAGGCGGATGATCCCGGCCGGGCTGATGGCCTCGCCTTCGAGCACCGCCACCAGTTTGCCGTCGCGCAGCACGGTGACCCGGTCGGAGAGGTCGTACACCTCTTCCATGCGGTGCGAGATGTACACCACGGTGATGCCTTCGCTCTTGAGCAGGCGGATGATCTTGAACAGCCGTTCGCTCTCGGTCGCGGTCAGCGAGCTGGTCGGCTCGTCCATGATCATCAGCGCAGCTTGGTTCGACAGGGCTTTCAGGATTTCCACGGTCTGCCGCTGGGCGATCGGCAGGGTGTCGATGACGTCGGTGGCCTTGAGGTCGAAGCCGTATTTCCCGATCATCGCCTGGGCCAGGGCGTTCATCTTGCGCACGTCGATGACGGGCAGGCCGGGCAGCAGGGGTTCCTTGGTCAGGAAGATGTTCTGCGCCACGGTCATGCCGTGGATCAGGCTCAGTTCCTGGTAGATGACCGCGATGCCGAGCTTTTCCGAGGCGGTCTTGCTGTGCTCGACCGGCACCTCCTGCCCGTTGAAGACGATGCGGCCGGCGTTGCGCGGGGTGATGCCGGTGAGGATCTTGATCAGCGTCGACTTGCCGGCGCCGTTTTCGCCGACCAGGGCGTGGATCTCGCCGCGGCGCAGGGAGAAGTCGACCTGGCTCAGCACCTGCGGGCCGTTGTAGTTCTTGTCGATGCCGCGGCAGTCGAGCAGCAGGTCGCCGCCGGCGCCGCCGCGGGCGGGGGTGTCTCGAAGACTCATGCGTTTGCCTCCTGGCCGGCCAGGGCCTTGCGGCGCGCGGCCCGGGTGGCCTTCTTCTCGGCGAAGGCCTTGTACCAGACGTTGACCACGACCACCACGACGATGATGCCGCCGATGACGATCGGCTGGATGTAGGGCGAGAGCCCGAGCTTGAGGATGCCGTTCTTGATCAGCGCCAGGAACAGGGTGCCGATGACCGTGCCCCAGATGTCGCCGACGCCGCCGGTGAAGGGGGTGCCGCCGATCACCACCGAGGCGATCACGTCCATCTCCGAGCCGATGCCGAATTCGGGCATGGCGGTCATCATGCGCGCCGACAGGAAGATCGAGGAGAGCGCGGCGCAGAAGCCGGAGAACATGTACACGCCGATCAGCGTGCGGTCGGTGTTGATGCCGGACAGGCGCGCCGCGGTGGGGTTGGCGCCGCTGGCATAGACGTTGGTGCCGGCGCGCGTGCGCTTGAGGAAGAACTGGGTGAGCACGGCGAGCAGGAAGAAGACGATGGTGACGAGATAGACCGGCCCGACGGTCTCGCCGAGCGCCAGGAACAGGCTGTCCTCGATGAACACGTTCTTGACGAAGCCCTGGTCGTCCTTGACCGCGATGATCAGCGCCAGCCCGGCCAGGATGCCCCGGGTGGCCAGGGTGACGATGAATTCGGGCAGCTTGAAGCGGGTGATGAAGAGGCCGTTGACCCAGCCCACCGCGCAGCCGGCCGCCAGGGCGATGGGAATGTAGATATACGCCGGCAGCGACGTGTGCGAGATGAAATTCACGCAGATCATCGCCGTGATCGCCACCACCGCCCCGATCGACATGTCGATCCCCGCCGTGATCAGCACCAGCGTAAAGCCGATCGCTATGATCCCCGTCAACGACGCCTCCTGCAGCAGCGTCATCAGATTGTCCACCGTCAGAAACGTCGGGTTGACCATTGACAGAGCAACGGCAACGGCCAGCATCAGTCCGATCAGGATGATCCGGCGAAGTGCGCTGATGGACACGGTTGAACCTCCGCTAAGGGTTGCGTGAGCGACGGGCGATCAAGGGACCCGGCCGGCCCGGCCGGGTCCGGCGGTGTCCTTACCAGCGGTCTTCCGGCTTGATCTGGGAAACCGTGTCTTTCGTGGCGGCCAGCGGCGGCACCTTGATGAGGTCGGTCTTGTCGCCTTTCTTCTTCACGCCGGAGAGCAGGTCGAGCGCGTACTTGCCCGCCATCGCGCCTTGCTGGAAGGCGTTGGTGTACGCGGTGCCGGTGATCTTGCCCTGCTCGATCAGCGCCAGCGTGCTCTTCTGGCCGTTGAAACCCCAGATGCGGATCTTGTCGAGCCGGCCCGCCGATTCGGCGGCGATCATGGCGCCCTCGGCCATGTTGTCGTTCACCGCGAAGACCGCGTCCAGGTCCTTGTGGATCTGCAGGAAGCTGTTCATCACCTCGATGCCCTTGTCCTTCATCCACTGCGCGTTCTGCGCGCCGACGATCCTGATGCCCGGATACGACTTGGCGAGCGCGGCGCGGAAGCCCTTCTCGCGCTCGACCCCGGCCTGCGCGCCCGGCGGCGATTGCAGAATCGCCACGTTGCCCTTGCCGTTCAAGGATTCGCCGATCTTCTCGCCGATCAGGTAACCCGCCCCGTAGTCGTCCATCGATACGTTGGCGGCATGCGGCATCTTGGTGTCGGTGTTGAGCGTGATGACCGGGATGCCCTTGCTCTCGGCTTTCTTGACGCTGGCGGTCAGCGCGGCGGCGTCGGCCGGCTGCAGCAGGATGGCGTGGTAGCCCTGGTTGATCAGGTCGTCCATCAGCGTGACCTGGATCTCGGCCTTCATCTGCGCATCGTAGGCCAGCAGGCTCGCGTTCGGAAATTCCTTGATCGACTTCTCGGCGCCCGCCTTCCAGGCCTGGGTGAGCGCCTGGCCGATCGAGGTCGGTATGTAACCGATCCGGTACTCCGGCTGCGATTGCGCGGGAACGTTTGACGCGGCGAACAGTGAAGCGAGGAACAGAACCCATTTCATTTTTACCATGATCGACCCCCCGATGAATTTATGACTGATGTATGACGCTTCCCATTGATTTGAATCGACTGCGACTGCTCGTACCTGGCAAACCTCCCGGAAAAATCACGCGAAGTACTTCAACAGTTCCCGCGCCGCCAACTCGCCGAATTCGGGCTGGCAGATGTTCAGCTCCACCTCGGCGAACTTGATGCGCGGCTTGAGTTCCTGCCGCAGCCGGGCGACGAACGAGCGGTCGATCTCCGGATCATGCAGGTCGCCGCCCGGCGCCCCGGCCTCGCAGAAACCGCGCGCCGGAATGAGCACCGTCACCGGCCCGGCGGCCGCGTTCAGGCGCGTGGCGATCAGCGCGGCGACCCGTTCGATTTCCTCGCGGTTCAGCTTGACGTGGAAGAGATTCGCGTTGTGCTGGATTTTTTTCCGCGTCTGCCAGTCGGCGGGAAAGCCCTCCGTACCGAAATCGGCGCAGCAACTGAGCATGTCGACCGCCCCCGGAACGACCACCTGGGGAATGCCGGCGGCGGCCGCCGCCGACAACCGTCCGACCGCGCCGGAGCAATAGCCGCCGAACACTTCCCCGGTGATTTCGTGCAAGGTCATGTCCAGCGCCGCGCCGATCGTTCCCTGGGCGATGAACTTCTCCATGGCGGCGCCGCCGACGCCGGTCGCGTGGAACGAAATCGTCTCGAAACCGGCGTCCCGCACCGTCCGCGCGGCCGCGGTCGCCCCGCCGCCGGTCACGCCGAGCATGGTCACCCCGACGATCGTGCCGGCCGGCGCGCCGAGCGGCCCCGGACCGTTCTCGGCCATGCCGACGATGGCCGCCACGGCGGTCGCCATGACGTTCCCGGTGACCATGTTGATGCCCGAGATATCGGCCACGGAATGCATGACCGCGATGTCCTTCGTGCCGACGAAGGGCCCGAACAGGCGCATGCCGCTGGCCATGGTCGACAGGATCAGCTTGGGAACCCCGACCGGCAGCGCGCGCATGGCGTTCGCCGCCATCAGGGTGTTCTGGATGCCACCCATGGCGAAGACGGCGTCGAACCGCCCCTGCGCGTACAGCCTCGCCACGAAGGGAGCGACCGCCTGCGCCATCAGCTCGATGCGCCGGCCCTTGCCGCACCGGGCGACCTCGGACCAGGCCACGCCGTGGCCGCGGAGGATTTCCTCCCGGGTCACGTCGGGAGCGATGCCGGGTTCGCCGAAGACGCCGATGTCGATGAGCACGGCACGATGCCCGCCCTTCTCGATGAGCGATCTGGCGAAGGCCACCTCGACGCTCTTGGTGTCCAGGGTGGCGATGATGGCGATTCTCTTCATGGCGCCGGCCGGGCTAGCTGCTCTTCTTGCCGAGCACGACATTGTTCCTGCACAGATCGGCCATCGACGGCTCGTGCGTCGGCAGGATGAATGACGTGTCCTTGGCCCGGCGCTTTATTTCCTCGATGCTCTTCCAGGATGCGGTGATGTTTTCGAATCGCGCCGGCGGCGTGATCGTGTAGTGGATCTTCGGAATTTCCTTGAGGTTGTCGTACGTGAACAGCGCATCCCCGCAGCAATGGAATTCGCCGATCTCCGTGTCCACGACGACGGTCTGGTGTCCGACCGAATGGCCGGGCGTCGGGTACACGCGGATGCCGTCGACGATCGTCGCCTCGCCGTCGAGCAATTCGAAGTCGATGCCCTTGAACTGCGGTTCGAGCCCGAGCGCCGGGAACTCGTAGGACTTGTAATACAGCGGGATCGGATCGACCGCGAACGCATGCTCGGTCCGCTGAACGTAAAACCTGGCGTTGGTGAACTTGCCGAGGTGATAGACATGGTCCCAGTGCAGATGCGTCAGCACCACGATGTCGATTTCCTCGGGGCTGACGCCGAGTTTTTCCAGCTGCTCGTGGATCGCGTGGCCTGCCGGCTGATAGGAACCGGGATGGTGGTACTTGTGCGCGATTTCCGTGCAGCTCATGCCCGTATCGACGAGAATCTTTCTCCCGTTGCCTTCCACCAGGAAGACCGTCACCGGCAGCTCGGCATAGCCTTCGGCGTCATAGAAGCCGTGCGTGCTGTGATGGTAGATGTAGGTCCCCTTGTGCGTGTGCGTATACCCGGTGACAATCGGCCTGATCGTATAAAAGCTCATCTTTTTTCCTTGAAAAAACAGTTTGTTGAACGAAGCGAGACTCACGAATTGATGATGCCGTTGCGCTGGCCGACGGCATGCAGCCAGGCGATTTTCGCCGTCTCCTCGACCAGTTCCGCCACCTGCTCGGCCAGGACGGCGCTTTTCTCGAACGCGACGATGCCGTGCCCTTGCAGCACGAAGGCCCGCAGCGCGCGCTGCCCTTCAAGCAGCGAATAAACCAGCGGAATATGCCCGGCGGTGACCTCGGGGCTGTCGATCGCCAGGACCGGAATGGGACCAGGCATCTTCAAGCGCGCATGCCAGGTGATCAGCGGGATGTCCCGGCCGGTGAACGACCACGCGATCGAATAAGGCGTGTGGGTGTGCACCACCGCGCCGATCTCGGGAAAGCGGCGGTACAACGCCCCGTGCAGGACGATCTCGCGTGTCGGCTTGCGATCGCCCTCGACCAGTTTTCCATCGAGATCCGTCACGACGATGGAATCGATCGACGATTCGCCGAAACCGACGCCGCTCGCCTTGATCGCCATCAACGGCGAATCCCCCACGCGCACGCTGATGTTCCCGCCATTTCCCGATTGCATGCCCGACGTGTACGCCCGGCCGGCGGCCGCGATGAAATCCAGCTTCGCGCGTTCGATCATTGCCTTCATTGCTTTGCGTCCTTTCGATCTCACACTAGAGATGACATCAAGATGTCTAACAACTTCGATTGCTTTGCCGGCAAAACTCCTGCGAACTTTCCGAAGAAGAGACAACAGGATGTCTAATGACTGTCGCTATTTTCAGACGCTGTTGCCCTTTGCCTCGCCGCCCGATCGCGCAAGCGAGACGATCTACTGCTTGTTTTTCCCCTGGCCGACCTTCGCCTTCTGCACGGCAACCGAAATCAGCTTTTCCACCCGCTTGATATGTCCGTCCATCATCGACGACGCCTTTTCCGGGTTGCGTTCCACGATCGCCGCGCAAACGCCCTGGTGATACTGAATCACCTCGTCATGGTCCGTGGTTTCCCTGAGGCTCAGGAACTGATGGAAATGCAGCGTTTCGTGGATCGAGTTGATGAAACGCACGTAAATCCCGTTGTGCGAAGCCTCGGCGATGGCCACATGGAACCCCAGGTCGGCCGCATAGAACGAATTGTCCTTGCCCGCGCGGAGCTTGAGTATCTCCTCCCTCGCCAGCGCCTCGAATTCCTTTATTTTCTTTACGTCCATCGCCGTGGCGTTCATGGCCGCCAGCCGGGCCGATTCCACCTCGAGGAGCCGGCGCAACTGCAGCATCTCGATGATTGACTTGTCCTGGAGAAACATGAACGCACCGAACTCATTGCCCATGATGTCGGGACTGACGATATTCACGAACGTCCCCACGCCGTGCTTCGTCACCAGGAAACCCGCCTGCCGGAGCGTGCGCAGGGCCTCGCGCACGGGCACCCGGCTGACGCCGAACATTTCGGTGAGTTGCAGTTCCGTGGGCAGCCGCTCCCCGATCTTGAACTCTCCGCTGATGATCGATTGCTTGATCCGCTCGACAATCTGATCGCATGCGTTCGTCTTGTTTATCAGCATAAGGTGTGCAAGCCCGGCGCCGCCGGTAGATATTATGTTGTCTAACCTCTACAGATTTGCGGCGATCATAAATCTTTTATCCGCGCCACGCAAGCGTTTTCCAAAAAAATTTTATCCACCGGAAATCGCCGTAAAAGCACGCGATCGGAACAATGCGATCCGCCTTGCCAGATCAGGCAGGAAACCGGCGGCTGCCCGTATCGCCGACGGCGCGCTATAAAATAACCGTTCGATACTTCGCTCGCCCTCCCTCATCGAACACAAGGAGTCCCCATGAGAATCCTGCACACCATGATCCGCGTCGGCAACCTCGAACGGTCGCTGGCCTTCTATACCGAAGTGCTCGGCATGCGCCTGCTGCGCAAACAGGACTACCCGGAAGGCCGCTTCACGCTGGCCTTCGTCGGTTACTGCGACGAAAGCGAGGGCGCGGCGATCGAGCTGACGCACAACTGGGACACCGCGTCCTACGAGCTCGGCAACGGCTTCGGGCACGTCGCGCTGGCGGTCAACGACGCCTACGCCGCCTGCGCCCAGGTCAAGGCGAAAGGCGGCAAGGTCACGCGCGAGGCCGGCCCGATGAAGCACGGCACGACGGTCATCGCCTTCGTCGAAGACCCCGACGGCTACAAGATTGAACTGATCGAGAAGAAAACGCTCTGACCGGCACGAACCCCGCGCAGCGGGACGGGCCTCCGGCGCCCGTCCCCGACGCCGGGACGGCGGGGTTCGGACCACAGGTTTCCGCCGCTGCCCGGCAATGACCGGAACGCCATGCAGGACTCGCCGGCGTTCCCCGACCCGCACAGGAGAACGCTCATGCCGACTCGTCGCCATGTGATTTCCAGCTTGGCCTGGTCTCTTGCCGGCCTGGCCCTCGCTCCTTCCCGCGCCGCGTTCGCCGCCGACGAAATGCAGACCCGGCCGGTGCCCGCCAGCGGCGAGCGCCTGCCGGTGATCGGCATGGGCACCGCGGACAGTTTCAACGTGGGCGACGGCCCCGAGGACCGCGAGCCGCTGCGCGAGGTGATGCGCCGCTTCTTCGCGGGCGGCGCCGCGCTGATCGACACCGCGCCGAGCTACGGCCGCGCCGAGGCGGTGATCGGCGACCTGCTGGCCGAACTGAACCTGCGCCCGCGCGCCTTCATCGCCACCAAGATCGGCGCCAGCGGCCGCGCGGCCGGCCTGGAGCAGTTCCAACGCTCGCTGCGCCTGCTGCGCACCGACAAGGTGGAGCTGCTGCAGGTGCACAACCTGGTGGACTGGCAGACGCAGCTGGCGCTGATCAACGAACTCAAGGCGCAGGGCAAGACCCGCTACAGCGGCGTGACGCACTATACGGAAAGCGGCCACGACGAACTGGCGCGGGTGGTGCGCGCCGCCCGCCCCGACTTCCTGCAGGTGAATTACTCGGTGATCTCGCGCGGCGCCGAATCGGCGGTGTTTCCGCTGGCGCGGGAGCTGGGCGTGGCGGTGCTGGTGAACCGCGCCTTCGACGACGGCCGGCTGTTCGCCCGGGTCAAGGACAAGCCGCTGCCGCCGTGGGCCGCGGAGGCCGGCATCGGCTCGTGGGCACAGGCCTTCCTGCGCTTCGCGCTCAGCCACCCGGCGGTGACCGTGGTCATCCCGGCCACCGGCAAGCCGGACCGGCAAAGCGACAACCTCAAGGCGGGCCAGGGACCGATGCTGACCGCGCAGCAGCGCCAGTCGCTGATCGAGACGGTCGGCTGAGGCCGCTTGCGCGCCATGGCGGAACCTTCGCTCCGCGCCCGGCTGGCCGGACTGTTCAACGTGCGGCCGGGGGAAGCCCCGGCTGTGACGGCCGGACTGCTGCTCTTCTTCCTGCTGTTCACCGGCTATTTCATGCTGCGCCCGGTGCGCGAGACCATGGGCGTGGCGGGCGGCGTGGACAAGCTGCAATGGCTGTTCACCGCCACCTTCGTCGCCACGCTGGCGGGCCTGCCGCTGTTCGGCTGGCTGGCGTCCAGGGTGCAGCGGCGGCGCATCCTGCCGTGGACCTACGGATTCTTCGCGCTCAACCTGCTGGCTTTCGCCGCCGGCCTGCTGAGCCGCCCGGACGATGCGTGGGTGGGGCGCGTGTTCTACGTGTGGCTGTCGGTGTTCAACATGTTCAGCATTTCGCTGGCCTGGAGCACGCTGGCCGACGTCTTCGCCAGCGACCAGGCGAAGCGGCTGTTCGCCCTGATGGCCGGCGGCGCCAGCCTGGGCGGCCTGGCCGGGCCGGTGCTGGGCACGCTGCTGGTGGCGCCGCTCGGACACGCGGGCCTGCTGGCGCTCTCGGCGGCGCTGCTGGTGGGCAGCGCGGCGGCCGCGACGTGGCTGCAGCGCTGGGGCGAGCGCCACCCGGCGCCGGCCGAAACCGGCGGCGCGCGGCGCCAGGCCCTCGGCGGCAGCCCCTTCGCCGGCGCCACTGCCGTGCTGCGCTCGCCGTACCTGACGGGCATCGCGCTGTTCGTCATCCTGCTGGCCAGCACCAACACCTTCCTGTACTTCGAGCAGGCGCGGATGGTCGCCGAGCATTTCCCCGACCGCGTGCGGCAGACGCAGGTGTTCGGCCTGATCGACACCGTGGTGCAGACGCTGGCCATCCTGACCCAGGTGTTCCTGACCGGCCGCATCACCCAGAAGCTGGGCGTGGGCGTGCTGCTGGTGGCGGTGCCGCTGGTGGTGGCCGCCGGCTTCCTGTGGCTGGCGCTGGCGCCGGTGTTCGCCGTCTTCGTGGTGGTCATGGTGGCGCGCCGCGCCGGCGAATACGCGCTGGTGCGGCCGGGCCGGGAGATGCTGTACACCGTCATGCCCGCCGAACAGAAGTACAAGGCCAAGAGCTTCATCGACACCGTGGTCTACCGCGGCGGCGACGCGGTCAGCGGCTGGGTCAAGCGCGGCCTCGATCTGCTGGCCGAACAGCCGTCGCTGGCGCTGTTCATCGGCGCCGCGCTGGCCGTGGCGTGGGCGGCGATCGGCCTGGGGCTGGGCCGCGCGCAGCGCCGGCGCGAGAGGGAAGCACAGGACGCGAAGGACCGGGGCACGGACCGCTTCGCGGCGCCGGCATGAGCCGTTGCGGCGGCCAATTCCCGGCCCGCCTCCATTTCATTCATCGCAGGAGAAACGCCTCATGAACATCGATCTTTCCGGCAAGACCGCCCTGGTCACCGCCTCCACCGGCGGCATCGGCTACGCCATCGCCGAGGGCCTGGCGAGAAGCGGCGCCGCCGTCGTCCTCAACGGCCGCGGCGAGGCCTCGGTGACCCGCGCCCTGCAGCGGCTGCGGACCGCCCTGCCCCAGGCGCGCGCGCAGGGCGTGGCCGCCGACCTGGGCGACGCCGCCGGCGCGGACGCGCTGCTGGCCGCGCTGCCGCCCGTCAACGTGCTGGTCAACAACGTCGGCATCTACGGCCCGCGCGACTTCTTCGCGACCGACGACGCGACCTGGGACGCCTACTGGCAGACCAACGTGATGTCCGGCATGCGCCTGGCGCGGGCGCTGCTGCCGGCCATGATCGACCGGGGCTGGGGCCGGGTGGTGTTCATCTCGTCCGAGTCGGCGCGCAACATCCCGGCCGACATGATCCACTACGGCGTCACCAAGACCGCGCAGCTGGCGCTGTCGCGCGGGCTGGCCAAGCGCGTGGCCGGCAGCGGCGTCACCGTCGAACTGCGTGCTGCCGGGGCCGACGCTCTCCGACGGCTTCGCCGAAATGCTCAAGGACGAGGCGGCGCGCACCGGCAAGACGCTGGAGCGGCTGGCCGGCGAGTTCGTCATGGCCCAGCGGCCCAGCTCGGTGATCCGGCGCGCGGCCAGCGTGGACGAGGTGGCGAACATGGTGGTCTACGTCTGCTCGCCGCAGGCGTCCGCCACCTCCGGCGCGGCCCTGCGCGTGGACGGCGGCGTGGTCGACGACATCGTCTGAATCTCGATTTTTTTCTCATCAAGGAGCACCCGCAATGTACAAACGACCGCTCGGCCGTACCGGCCTGCACATCACTCCCCTCGTCTTCGGCGGCAACGTCTTCGGCTGGACCATCGACGAGAAGACCAGCTTCGACGTGCTCGACGCCTTCGTCGACCACGGCTTCGACGCCATCGACACCGCCGACGCCTATTCCCGCTGGGCGCCCGGCAACCAGGGCGGCGAATCGGAAACCATCATCGGCCGCTGGCTCAAGGCGCGGCCCGGCATGCGCGACAAGGTCAATATCTTCACCAAGGTCGGCTCGGACATGGGCGTTCCCGGCCACAAGGGGCTGTCGGAAAAATGGATTCTGCAGGCCGTGGAGGACTCGCTCGCGCGCCTGGGAACCGACCGCATCGACCTGTATTTCTCGCACTGGCCGGACGACACACCCTACGCCGAAACGCTCGGGGCCTACGACAAGCTCCTGCGGGCCGGCAAGATCCGCTCCATCGGCGCCTCCAACCTCGACGCCCGGCAGCTGGGCGACGCGCTGGCCGCCGCCGGGCAAGGCCATCTGCCGGCCTACCAGGTGCTGCAGCCCTGCTACAACCTGTACGACCGCAACGGCTTCGAGGGCGCGCTGCAGGAGCTGTGCATCCAGCGGGGCATCGGCGTGGTGACCTACTACAGCCTGGCGTCGGGCTTCCTCTCCGGGAAGTACCGCAGCCGGGACGACCTGGGCCAGAGCAAGCGCGGCGCCGGCATCGCCAAGTACCTCGACGCGCGCGGCCTGCGCGTCCTGGACGCGCTGCACGCCGTGGCCGGCCGGCACGGCGCCGCGCCGGCCGAAACGGCGCTGGCCTGGCTGCTGGTCCGTCCCGGCGTGACCGCGCCGATCGCCAGCGCCACCAGCCGCGCCCAGGTGGAAAGCTTCGCCAGAGCCCTGGCGCTGCGGCTGACCGTGGACGACGTGGCCGTGCTGGACAAAGCTTCCACCGCGTCCAGCGACGCGCAGGCATGAAGCCCGCCCCGGCCGGATGGCCACGCGCCGTCCGGGCCGGGTGCGGACGCGCCCGCGCTCCGGCGAGCGAACCGAACGGGAAGAAAACGCCGCGGCCGCCATGACCCGCGGCGGCACGGCCGGCCGTTCCGCGCGGCATGGCGGCATGCTTAATTCGCATACATCCGCGCCGTTTCCGGTATTAAATTACGCCCATGGCACTGGCGAACGGGGGCTGTCCCGGTCGCCAAAACAACACCATAATCGGCCATCGCCTGAAAACAGAAAAGAATCGGTAAAAACCGGACAGAGACAGGCGCCAGCAGTGAAGCCGTTCGGGTGACTCATTTCTCGCTTGCCGTACTGATGGAGCAATGCCATGGGCTTGATACTTTCTATCGATGTCGGGACTACGAACATCAAGGCGGCGCTCGTCGACGAGGACGGGCGCCTGTGCGGCGAAGCCACGAACATCGGCACGAAGATAGAAGGCGACGCCACCGGGCGGGCCGAGCACGACCCGCAGAAGCTGCACGCCGCGCTGCTCGACGTATGCAGGCTCGCCGTCGGCGACTGGGGCGCGGACGTCGAACTGCTTTCCCTGACTTCCTATCAGTTCGGCCTGGTCCTGCTGGACAAGGACGGCGTCCCGCTGACCAAGATATCGACCTTCGTCGACACCACCGCGCAGTCGCACCATCCGCACTTTCTGCGGGCCATCGGCGACGTCGACCGGATGTACCTGCGCACCGGCTGCCCGCCGATCTTCCAGTATCCGGTCAATCGCCTGCACCACATCGCCGCGACGCAGCCGGAGATCGCCGGCCGGACGGCGCACGTCCTCGACTCGAAAGCCTTTCTGATGCACCTGCTGACCGGCGAGTATTTCACCGACTACAGCACGGCCAACTCGCTCGGCTGCCTCGACATCGACGGCCGGTGGGACGAGGCGATCATCAAGGCGTCCGGCTTCGCCGTCGAGCACTTCCCGCGCGTGCTCGACGGATTCAGGGACAAGGTCCGGCTGGCGCCGTCCGTCTGCCGTGAAATCGGCGTCAGGGAAGGCACGCCGATCTCCGCCGGCCTCTACGACGGCGCCGCGCTGGCGGCGTCGATGACCGGCTTCGCGGACGGCATCGGGGTCGGCAATTTCGGTACCTCCGGCATGTTCCGCGTGCCGACGCCGGCGCCCGTCGAAGACCTCGAAGGCGGGCTGATCCAGAGCTGCCTGCTGCGCCCCGGCCGCTTCTTCACCGGCTCGGGGATCAACAACTGCACCATCGCCACCAACATGCTGCTGAACATCCTGGGCCTGGACCTCGACTATCTGCGGGGCCGGGAACTGTCCGACCCGGGGTCGCACGGCATCATGACCTTCCCCTATTTCACCGGGGAACGCGACAAGGTCATCGGCAACATCGGCACCGGCATGGTCTTCGGCCTCGGCGTGGCCAGCACGCGCGACGACCTCGCGCGCTCCTTCCTGGAGGGCGTGGCGTTTTCCTACCTCCTGGTCAAGAACCGGCTCGACCCGGACGACCGGATCAAGGAATTCCGCCTCGGCGGCGGCGGCACGGCCAACCTGCCGTGGATGCAGATCATGGCCGACGCGCTGAACCTGCCCATCGTGCTGACGCAGAATCCGGAAATGGGCATCATCGGCGCGGCATGCCTGGCCCGCCACGGCGAAGGCGAGGACCTGCTGGCGTGTTCGCGTATGATCATGAAGGAGGCCCGCGTCATCGAACCCATCGAAAAGAACGTGCACATCTACGAGGAAATCGCCGACCGCTACTTCAGCGTGCGCGACTCCCTGCGCGAACCGCTGCTGGCCCGCCGCGGGCTGGGGCCGGCCCGGCGCCAGAAGGCCAAGCCGGTGGTCAAGCCCCTGCCGCTCGTGCGCGAAGGCTGGTAGGCGGACGCGGAAAACACCTCACCCACACTCATCAACCGACCCTGATCATTCGAGGCAAGCTCATGGCAAACAAGAAACTGGTCATTGCAATCGTCAATTCGAGTTCGTTCGGCATTTCCTATCCCGAGCACCTGCGCAAGCTGGAGGAGTTTGCCGAGTTGATCCGGGTGGACATCCCCAACGATGCGCCCGCCTCCGTCTTCCACGACAAACTGCGCGATGCCGACGGAATCATTGCCAGCGTGACGCCCGTATACACCCGCGAAGTCCTGCTCGGGCTGCCGAAGCTCCGGCTGCTGGCCCGCCACGGCGTCGGCTGCGACAACGTCGATCTGGATACCTGCGTGGAACTGGGCATCGCGGTGTCCAAGGTCGGGCCGGAAGTCGAGCGGGAATCCGTGGCGCAGATGGCCATCGGCCTGATGAACGCCTCGGCGCGGCGCATCGTCGAAGGCGCCGCGATCGTGCAGGCCGGGGAATGGAGCAGGCGCGCCAAGCTGGCGCTCGGCGTTAACTTCAAGGGCGCCACCATCGGGCTGGTGGGCATCGGCGCCATCGGCAAGACGGTGGCGAGAATCCTGACCGTGGGCTTCCAGGCCAAGGTGATCGCCTACGACCCCTACGTCAGCGCCGAGGAGATCGCCGCCCGCCACGCCACCAAGGTCGGGTTCGACGAGCTGCTGGCGCAAAGCGCGATCATTTCCCTGCACTGCCCGCTGACCGGCGAGACCTCGCGCATGTTCAGCGCCAAGCAGCTGGCGGCCATGAACGACGGCACCATCCTGGTCAACACCTGCCGCGGCGAGATCTTCAACCAGGCCGATCTCATCGCCGCGCTCGAATCCGGCAAGATCGGCGGCTATGCCACCGACGTCGTCGAGGGCGAGCCGATCGGCGCGGATCACGTCCTGCTGCGCACGCGCAACGTCATCGTCACCCCGCACCTCGGCGGCTATTCGGTGGTGTCGCTGCGCGGCATGGGCCAGACCATGGTGGACGACATGTGCCGGGTGTTCGTCGAGAACGGCTTCCCCGGAGTCATCGCCAACGAGCGGATCGAGCTGGCGACGTCCCGGATCGCGAAATTCAGGGCGTAGCGGCGCAGCCGGGCAAAAAACGATCGGGGCGCGGAAATCCGCGCCCCGATTTTCATTGGCTGCCCTGATCGCGCCTACACGTTATACGTGCCGGAGGCGGTGGTGCCGCCCTTGCCGGTCCAGTTGGTGTGGAAGAACTCGCCGCGCGGCCGGTCGATCCGTTCGTAGGTGTGCGCCCCGAAGTAGTCCCGTTGCGCCTGCAGCAGGTTCGCCGGCAGCACCGCGCTGCGGTACTGGTCGAAGAACGCCAGCGCCGTGCTGAACGCCGGCACCGGGATGCCCTTCAGCGCCGCCGTCGCCACCACTTCCCGCCACCCCGCCTGCGCCTTGTCGATCTCGCCCAGGAAGTAGTCGTCGAGCAGCAGGTTGGACAGCTCCGCATTCCGGTCGAACGCGGCCTTGATCTGGCCCAGGAAACGCGAGCGGATGATGCACCCGCCCCGCCACATCAGCGCAATCCCGCCGTAGTTGAGGTGCCAGCCGTATTCCTTGGCCGCCGCCCGCATCAGCATGTAGCCCTGCGCGTAGCTGACGATCTTGGAGGCGTACAGCGCGCTCTTGATGGCGGCGATGAAGGCCTGCTTTTTCGCCGGGTCGGCGGCGATCTCGCTCAAGGCCGGCGCCGGGCCGGTGAGCCTGGCGGCGGCCTGCACGCGCTCCTCTTTGAGCGCCGAGACGCAGCGCGCATAGACGGCTTCGGCCATCAGGGTGATCGGGATGCCGAGCTCCTGGGAGTTGATCACCGTCCATTTGCCGGTGCCTTTCTGGCCGGCGGTGTCGAGGATCTTGTCCACCAGCGGCTGGCCGTCCTCATCCTGCTTGGCCAGGATGTCGCGGGTGATTTCGATGAGGTAGCTGTCGAGCTCGCCGGCGTTCCAGTCCTTGAACACTTCATGCATCTCGCCGGCGCTCAGGCCGAGCCCGGTCTTCATGATGTTGTAGGCTTCGCAGATGAGCTGCATGTCGCCGTATTCGATACCGTTGTGCACCATCTTGACGTAGTGCCCGGCGCCCATTTCGCCGACCCATTCGCAGCACGGCACGTTGCCTTCGACCTTGGCCGAGACGGCCTGGAAGATGTCTTTCACGAACGGCCACGCCGCCGGCGAGCCGCCGGGCATGATGCTCGGGCCGTGGCGGGCGCCTTCCTCGCCGCCACTGACGCCGGTGCCGATGTACAGCAGGCCCTTGCTTTCGACGTACTTCTGCCGGCGGTTGGTGTCGTCGAACAGCGAGTTGCCGCCGTCGATGATGATGTCCCCCGCTTCCAGGTGCGGAATGAGCTGTTCGATGAAGTCGTCCACCGGCTTACCGGCCTTGACCAGCATCATCACCCGCCGCGGCTTCTTGAGCTGCGCCACCATCTCGGCGATGGAGTGCGCGCCGAGCACCTTGGTCCCCTTGGCTTCGTTGGCCAGAAACTGGTCCACCTTGTCGGTCGAGCGGTTGTACGCGACCACCGTGAAACCGTGATCGTCCATGTTCAGAATCAGGTTCTGCCCCATCACGGCCAGGCCGATCAGGGCTATGTCTGCTCGAGGGTCCATCGCTTGTCCTTTCGCTAGCGGATCGATTTGTTTTCCGGCCGCCGCGGCGCGGGGAGAACCGCGCCGGCGGACGGCCGGGTCAGCCCTGCGTTGTACTCAGTCCTCCACTCCGGGGATCGCGAAATAGTTCTTCGCGTTGTTGTAGCAGATGTCCTGCACCATGGCGCCGAAGGTGTCGAAGTCGGCCGGGATCTCGCCGGACTCCATCCAGCCGCCGACCAGCGCGCACAGGATGCGGCGGAAGTATTCGTGGCGCGGGAAGGACAGGAAGCTGCGCGAGTCGGTGAGCATGCCGACGAAGCGCGAGAGCAGGCCGATGTTGGCCAGGCTGACCATCTGCCGGCGCATGCCCTCGATGTGGTCGTTGAACCACCAGGCCGAACCGCTCTGCAGCTTGCCGGGCACCGAGCCGTCCTGGAAGCAGCCCATGACCGTCGCCAGCACTTCCAGGTCGTTCGGGTTGAGCGAGTAGAGGATGGTCTTCGGCAGCAGGTTGTCGACCTGCAGCGCGTTGAGGAACAGCGCCAGCTTCTCGGCGATCGGCCGGTCGGCGGCGGCATCGTAGCCGGTGTCGGGGCCGAGCTTGCCGAACATGCTGGTGTTGAGGTTGCGGATCGCCGCCAGGTGCAGCTGCATGGCCCAGCCGCGGCGCGCGTTCATCCGCCCGACTTCGAGCAGCAGGCCGGTCTTGAACGCCTCGGCCTCTTCCAGGGAAGGCACGGTGCCGGCGATGAACTTGGCAAACAGCGCTTCCAGCGCCTGCCCGGAAACGAAGGCCGCGATCGGCGCGATCAGCGCATGGTCGGAGGCGCGGCAGCCGAGCTCATGGAAGGCGTCGTGGCGCTTCTTCAGCGCGGCGACCAGCTCCTGGTACGAGCCGATGTCCATGCCGGCGGCGGCGCCGAGCTTGCCGAGATAGGCTTTCCAGGCCACCGGGTCCTCGACGGCCAGCGCCTTGTCCGGCCGGTAGCTGGGCACCATCACCGGCTCGCCGGGCTGGCGCGCCTTGGCGTAGGCGATGTGGTGTTCGAGCGTGTCGGCCGGATCGTCGGTGGTGCCGACGGCCTTGACCTTCATCTTCTGCAGCAGCGAGCGGGCGCCGAATTCGGGCTTGACCAGCAGCGCGTTGCACGCTTCCCAGACCATCGGCGCGGTCTTTTCGGACAGCGGCGCGTCGATGCCGAAGTAGCGCTGCAGTTCGAGGTGCGTCCAGTGGTAGAGCGGGTTGCCGACCAGCTTCGGCACGGTCCGCGCCCACGCCAGGAAGGTGCGGTAGTCAGCCGGATGCCCGGTGATGTCCTCCTCCGCCACGCCGTTGGCGCGCATCGCCCGCCACTTGTAATGGTCGCCGCCGAGCCAGGCGTGCGCCAGGTCGCGGAAGCACGCATTGCCGGCGATGTCCGCCGGCGGCAGGTGGCAGTGGTAGTCGATGATCGGCATCTGCGCCGCGTAGTCGTGGAACAGCCGTTGCGAACACGCGTCCGGCAGCAGGAAATCGGCGTTCATGAAAGGTTTCATTTGCATTCTCCGTGTTTGAACAGAATAGATGCGCGCTGTTGCCCAGGGGCTTTCGATGCTTCGCTGCCTTCCCGACTCGCGGCCCGCGCGTACGGCCAGCCATTTTTTTCGACGATTATGCGGAAGAAGAAGATTCCGGGCCAATGCTATAAAGGCAGTACCCCCATACAAAAACGGTATATGTGCGAAACTTCCCTTGGTATATTGGTATATTGAAGCGCGTGTTGCACTGCCGGGGGAAATCATGGACGTACGCCGCCTGAAGTATTTCATCGTGACCGCCGAGGAGCGCAGTATCAGCCGCGCCGCCGAACGGCTGCACATCACGCAGCCCCCGCTGACCCGGCACATCCAGTCGCTGGAAGAGGAACTCGGCGTGCTGCTGTTCAACCGCACCAGCTGGGGCGTCGAACTGACCCAGGCGGGCACGGCGCTGCTCAAGCACGCGCACAACATCAGCGCGCACATCGAACTGGCCACCGAGCAGATCCGCCGCGTCGCCGCCGGCCAGGCGGGGCGGATCGACATCGGCGTGTTCGGCTCGGCGATGATCAACATCATTCCGCGCCTGCTGCGCGCCTTCTCCTCCACCCACCCGGAGGTGAAGATCGTGCTGCACAACATGCCCAAGGAACGGCAGATCAACGCCCTGCATCAAGGGCGCATCCTCGCCTCCTTCGACCGCTACCTGCCCGAGTTCCCGAACATCCGCTCCGAACTCGTCTGCCGGGAATCGATCTGGGTCGCCGTGCATTGCAGCAACCCGCTCGCCGACCTGGAGCGCATCAGCCTGGAGGATCTGCGCCACGAGCCGATGATCGACGAACAGGACCCGAGCATCTCCATCGCCTGCCGCGAGCTGTTCAAACGCCACGATTTCGAACTCCAGGTCACGCAGAAGGCGGCCGACCTCATTGCCGCCACGATCATGGTCTCCGGCGGCTTCGGCACCACCCTGCTGCCCGAATCGATCCTCAACCTGCGGTTGCCCAACGTCGTCTACCGGCCGCTGGCCGCCGAGGTCGAATGCCTGATCGACCTGCATTTCGCCTATCGCAAGGACGAGGAATCGCCGCTGCTCGACGAACTGCTCGAATGCGTGCGCGCGTACACCCACCAGGGGATCGACGGCGGCGAGGCGTGACTCCCCGCGCGGCGCCGATGCCTTGATGGCGATGCTCGCGCCGCGCTCATACCGAGAATGTATGGCCCTCATTCGGAAATAGCATTTGAAGCGGCATGGCTTATTCCACATAATCCGCAACGCTTGAAAGAACGGTTGCCGCGCGAGGCGACCCACCGGGAAGGGATATGAAGTGAGCCACGAAGTACGTTGGGGGATTCTGGGTTGCGCCCGCATCGCACGCCTGCAGGTCGTCCCGGCCATTCTGCGCTGCGACCGGGCCCGGCTCGGCGCCGTGGCTTCGCGCGATCCCGCCCGGCTGGCCGAGTTCCGCTCGCTGTTCGGCGAGTTCACCGGGCATGCCAGCTACGAGGCCCTGCTCGACGATCCCTCGATCGACGCCGTCTACCTGCCGCTACCCAATTCCCTGCACTGCGCCTGGGCCATCCGCGCAATGCGCGCGGGCAAGCACGTGCTCTGCGAAAAACCCCTGGCGCTCGACGCCGGCGAGGCCGAGGAAATGATTCGCACGGCGCGCGAATGCGGCGTGCTGCTCATGGAAGCGTTCATGTACCGCTACACCGAGCGCCTGGCCAAGGTCGAGGAAATCCTGGCCAGCGGCGTGCTCGGCCCGATCCGCAGCGTCAACTCGACGTTCCGCTTCTTCCTCGACCGCGTGAACACCATCAAGGAACAGCCCGGACTCGGCGGCGGCGCCCTGTACGACGTGGGCTGCTATCCGCTCAACCTGATCGGACTGGTGGCGGGCGCCGAGCCGGAAGCCGTCGCCGTCGAATGCACCCGCCGCCACGGCGTCAACGTCAACCTCTCCGCCGTCCTGCGCTACGCGGACGGGCTGGTCGCCACCCTGCACTGCGGGTTCGACGCCTTCGGCCGCAACTACAGCGAAATCGTCGGCACGGACGGCGCGCTGCTCGTGCCCGACACCTTCCTCGACGACGCCGGCCAGCTCACCCTGCTCACCGGCACCGAAACCCGGCAGATCGCGGTGCCGAAATCCGACCGCTACGGCGAGGAAATCCGCGATTTCAGCACGGCCATACAGGAAAAACGCACACCGCGTCTCACGCTCGACGAGTCCTTGCGCAACATGCGCGTTCTCGATCGCATCCGGGGGGCGCTGCACGGCTGATCCGGCGCGTTGGCGGCGCGGACGGGGATGGAGCAGGTGTGCGGAACGAACATCTGTCCATCCGGAAAGACAAAAATGGAATGACGTTCCAAAAAATCTTGAACAGGCATTATTGTTGTCGTATATTGCAGTTAGCTTGGCGTGGGCCTACCCTTCGCCCGGTAAGAGTAATAAAAATATCTTTAACGTGTTTTTCAAGGAGGAAACCATGCAGATCAAGTTGAAGACCATTCTCGGCGCAGTACTCGCTTCCGTTTTCGTCACCGGCGGCGCCCAGGCGCGCGATTTCCGTTCGGCCGACGTGCACCCGCTCGACTACCCGACGGTGATGTTCGTCAAGAAGGTCGGCGACATCGTCAATCAGAAGACCAGCGGCAAATACAACATCAAGGTCTTCGGCAACAGCTCGCTCGGTTCCGAGACGGACACCATGCAGCAGGTCAAGATCGGCGCCATCGACATGGTGCGCGTGAGCACCGCGACCTTCCACGGCGTCATCCCCGAATCGCTGGTGCCGGCCTTCCCGTTCATCTTCCGCAACCTCGAGCATTTCCGTAAGACCATGTACGGCCCGCAAGGCGACCAGATCCTGGCCGCCTTCGAGAAGGAAGGCTTCATCGGCCTGGCCCTGCTGGAATCCGGTTCGCGGTCGATCTACTCGAAGAAGGAAATCCGCACCCTGGCCGACGTCAAGGGCATGAAGATCCGCGTGCAGCCGTCCGACCTGATGATCAGCCTGGTGCAGGCCATCGGCGCCAACCCGACGCCGATTCCCTACGCCGAGGTCTACACCGCGCTGAAGACCGGCCTGGTCAACGCGGCGGAAAACAACTATCCGTCGTATGAAACCTCCAAGCACTACGAAGCGGCGCCGATCTTCAGCGAAACCGAGCACGTGATGCTGCCCGAGGTGCTGGTCTTCTCGAAGAAGACCTGGGACACGCTGACCAAGGAAGAGCAGAAGATCATCCGTGACTCGGTCAAGGAAGCCATCCCGTACTACGTCGACCTGTGGGCCAAGAAGGAACAGGCGTCCAAGGACCTGACGATCAAGGCTGGCGCGAAGTACATCACGAACGTCAACCGCGCCGAGTTCGTCACCGCGGTCAAGCCGGTCTGGGACAAGTTCGCCACCACGCCCGAACTGAAGAAGCTGGTGCAGGACATCGTCAACACCAAGTAGTACGCCCGTTCGGCGCACTTCACCTCAGGCCCGAAGCCGCTCAAGATCTTTCAGCGCCTTCGGGCCGTTTTTCTGGAAAAAAGCAATGGATTGGTTCACGAACCTCAATGCCCGGCTGTCGCGCTGGGCGCTGTACATTGCCGTTGCGGGCCTGCTCGGGATCGTGGCGGTGGTCGTCGGGTCGGTGATCTGGCGGTACATTCTGAACGACGCGCCGGCCTGGTCGGAGCAGGTGGCGCTGCTGCTGGTGATCAACGTCGCCATGTTCGGCGCCGCCGCCGGTGTGCGCGACGAAGGCCACATCGGCATGGAGTCCCTGGTCGGCCTGCTGCCCAAGAACTTCCAGTTCTGGATCGGCAACGTCGTCGGCCTCTTCTCGATCACCTTCGGCGTCGCCCTGGTCTGGGGCTGCTCCATGATGGCCCACTCGGTGTGGTCCAACGCCATCCCCACCCTCGGCATCTCCGAGGCCTGGCGCTACATCCCCTGCGTCGTCTCGGGCGTCCTGATCATCATGTTCTCCGTCGAGCACATGATCGCTATGTTCTCTGACAAGGAAGTGGTCCCATCATGGCACTGACCGTACTCTGCATCAGCTTCACGATTTTCCTCCTGCTCGGAGTGCCGGTCGCCTTCTCGATCGCCCTGAGCTGTCTGGCCACCTACTGGGTCGAGGGCTTCCCCCTGGAACTGGCCTTCCAGAACATGATCTCCGGGATGAACGTCTTCTCCTTCCTGGCCATTCCCTTCTTCGTCTTTTCCGGCGAACTGATGCTGCACGGCGGCATCGCCGACAAGATCGTCAATTTCGCCCGCAACGTGGTCGGCCACTGGCGCGGCGGCCTGGGCATGGCCAACGTGGTCGCCTGCACCCTGTTCGGCGGCGTCTCCGGCTCCCCGGTGGCCGACGTCTCGGCCATGGGCGGGGTGATGATCCCGATGATGAAGAAGGAGGGCTACAGCGCCGACTACGCGGTCAACGTCACCACCCACGCCGCGCTCTGCGGCGCGCTGATGCCGACCTCGCACAACATGATCATCTACGCCTTCGCCGCGTCGAGCACGGCCGGCATGCTGGCCGGCCCGAACGTGATGGTCAAGGGCGCCTCGATCGGCGAGCTGATGTTCGCCGGCCTGCTGCCGGTCGTCGTGCTGATGGTCTGCATGCTGATCGCCGCCTACTGGGTGGCCAAGAAGGAAGGCTATCCGCGCCGTCCCGACGGCTCCGACCGGCTCGATCCGTTCGCCGGCTGGCACGCCGTGCTCACCTCCTTCATCGCCGCCATCCCCGGCATGTTCGTGGTCATCATCATCCTGACCTGCATCATCATGGGGGTGACCACCGCCACCGAGGCCGCCGGCATCGCCGTCACCTATTCGCTGTTTCTCACCTTCGTCGGCTACCGCACCATGAACTGGGCCAAGCTGATGAAGGCCGCCGCCAAGGCGGCCAAGACCACCGGCGTGGTGCTCCTGCTGATCGGCGTGTCGACCATGTTCCAGTACATCATGGCCATCCTGGAGATCCCGGACAAGACCGCCAACGCGCTGCTCTCGGCGACCACCAATCCGTACGTGATGTTCTTCCTGATCAACATGATCCTGTTCCTGCTCGGCACCTTCATGGACATGGCCTCGACCATCCTGATCTGCACCCCGCTGTTCCTGCCGCTCGCCCTGCAGATGGGCATGGGGCCGGTGCAGTTCGGCATGGTCATGCTGCTCAACTGCGCCCTGGGCCTCAACACCCCGCCGGTCGGCACCACCCAGTTCGTGGGGTGCGCCATCGGCGAAGTCTCCGTCGAGCAGGTCATGAAGAGCATCCTCCCCTTCTACGGCGCCCTCTTCGCCGTCATGGCCGTCGTCACCTACGTCCCCTGGTTCTCCCTCTGGATTCCCACACTCATCAAGGGCGCACCAGTGTACTGATTCGTTTCACCTTTCCCCTCTCCAACGGGGCCTTCGGGCCCCGTTTTTTTTGCGCGCTCCGGCGGCCGGCTTGAAATGGTTTGTAATCGGTTCCGCCCCGCGTGAAATCTCTCTGCATCATCTTCTGCGGACAATACCCCCACCGGACGCCAGCGCAGCGCATGGCGGCTGCCATTCCGTGGAATGCCCCGGCTTTCCGCCGATTCGAAGATCGAGCGCCGTGAGGGGTTCACGCGCCGCATGCGGTTTGAACGTTTTCGTTCCCTGCGGCCCGTCCTCTCCCGGCTCACCCCAGCAAGGAGCGCACGTTGACGCCTGCCGTCGGAACATCATCACTCAGCATTCTCCCCCTCGCGCGGATCGCCACGCTGAGCCTCGCCCTCGGCGCCAGCGTCCTTGCCGGATGCGACGAAAGCCGCTCGGCGGTCAACGACGCGGCCAAGCCCCCCGAGGTCGGCGTGGTCACGCTGGCGACGCAGCCCCTGGCCCTCAGCACCGAACTCTCCGGACGCACCAGCGCGTACATGGTGGCGCAGATCCGGCCGCAGGTCGGCGGCATCATCCAGCAGCGCGCCTTTACCGAAGGCGCCCTGGTCAAGGCCGGCGAGCTCCTCTACCAGATCGATCCGGCGAGCTACCGGGCCGCCCACGCCAGCGCCAAGGCCAGCGTGGCGCGCGCCGAGGCCACGCTGAACGCCGCGCGGCTGAAGGCGCGGCGCCAGGCCGAACTGCTGGCGATCGAGGCGATCAGCAAGCAGGACGAGGAAGACGCCCAGGCCAGCCTGCAGCAGGCCGAAGCCGACCTCGCGTCGGCCAGGGCGGCGCTGGCGACGGCGAGCATCGACCTGGAGCGCACGCGCATCACCTCGCCGATCGGCGGGCGCATCGAGGCGTCCTCGGTCACGCCGGGGGCGCTCGTCACCGCCAACCAGGAAACCGCGCTGACCACCGTGCAGCAGCTCGATCCGATCTACGTCGACATCCCGCAGTCGAGCGCCGAGGTGCTGCAGCTGCGCAAGGCGCTGGCCGCAGGCACGCTGCAGAGCGACGCGGACAATGCCGCGCGCATCCGGCTCATCCTCGAGGACGACAGCGTCTACCCGCACGAGGGCAAGCTGCAGTTCAGCGGCGTCACGGTCAACACGGGCACCGGCGCGGTGACGCTGCGCGCGCTGGTGCCCAACCCCGAGCGGCTCCTGCTGCCGGGCATGTACGTGCGCGCGCGGCTGGAGAAGGGCACCGATCCCGCCGCGCTGCTCGTCCCGCAGCAGGGCATCGGGCGCGACAACGCGGGCCGCCCGACGGCGCTGGTGGTCCTGGCCGACGGCAAGGTGGAAAAACGGAACGTGACGGTCGCCGAAGTCGTCGGGCAGAACTGGCGCGTGACGGGCGGGCTCGCCGCCGGCGAGAAGGTGATCGTCGAAGGGTCGACCAAGGTCACGCCGGGCCAGACCGTGCAGGCGGTGGCCGTCGATCCGCGGGCCGCCGCCGGTCAGGCCACGCGCGGCACGCCGGCGAAAAACGCCGCGGCGGCGGACTGAGGAGAGCGCCGTGGCCCGTTTCTTCATCGACCGACCGATCTTCGCCTGGGTCATCGCCATCGTGATCATGCTCGGCGGCGCGCTGTCGATCCACCGGCTGGCGCTGGAGCAGTACCCCGACATCGCGCCGCCCCAGATTTCCGTCTCCGCCACCTATACCGGCGCCTCGGCCAAGACCGTCGAGGATTCGGTGACGCAGGTCATCGAGCAGAACATGAAGGGGCTCGACCGCCTGCAGTCGATGTCCTCGACCAGCGCCTCGAACGGCACTGCGCGCGTGACGCTGGCGTTCACCGCCGGCGCCAATTCGGACGTGGCGCTGATGCAGGTGCAGAACAAGGTGCAGCAGGCCATGTCCCGGCTGCCGCAGTCGGTGCAGAACCAGGGGGTGACGGTGACCAAGTCGGGCACCGACTTCCTGCTGATCGTCACCCTGGTGTCGGACAACCCGTCGGTCACGGCCGTCAACATCGGCGACTACGTGGTGTCGAACTTGGTCAACGTGATCAGCCGCATCGATGGCGTCGGCGAGGTGCAGACGCTCGGCGCCGGCTACGCGATGCGCATCTGGCTCGACCCGGGCAAGCTGGAAAAGTATGCGCTGATGCCTTCCGACATCACCGCCGCGCTGACGGCGCAGAACACGCAGGTCTCCGCCGGCCAGCTCGGCGCGCTGCCCGCCGCGCCGGGGCAGCTGATCAACGCGACGATCTCCGCGCGCAGCCGCCTGCAGACGGTGGCGGAGTTCAACGACGTGGTAGTCAAGTCGGCCAGCGACGGCACCGTGGTGCGCCTGGCCGACGTCGCGCGCGTCGAGCTCGGCAGCGACAGCTACACGATCCAGGGCCGCTTCGACGGCAAGCCGATGACCGGCATGGGCGTCAAGCTCGCGCCGGGCGCCAACGCACTCGAAGTGGCCGAGAAGGTGCGGGCCAGGATCGCCGCGCTGGCGCCCTACTTCCCCGACCAGATGCGCGCGGAGATCGCGTACGACACGACCCCGTTCGTCAAGATCTCGATCGAGGAAGTGGTCATCACCCTGCTCGAAGCGGTGGCGCTGGTCGTCGGCATCATGTACCTGTTCATGCAGAACCTGCGCGCCACGCTGATTCCCGCGATCACCGTGCCGGTGGTGCTGCTCGGCACCTTCGGCGTGCTGGCGGCGTTCGGCTATTCGATCAACACGCTGACCATGTTCGGCATGGTGCTGGCCATCGGCCTGCTGGTCGACGACGCCATCGTGGTCGTCGAGAACGTCGAGCGGCTGATGACCGAACGCGGCCTGCCGGCGCGCGAGGCGACGCGCGAATCGATGCGGGAGATCACCGGCGCGCTGGTCGGCATCGCGCTGGTGCTGTCGGCGGTGTTCATCCCGATGGCCTTCTTCGGCGGCTCGACGGGCGTCATCTACCGGCAGTTCTCGATCACCGTCGTCTCCTCGATGCTCCTCTCGGTGCTCGTGGCGATGACGCTCAGCCCGGCGCTCTGCGCGTCCCTGCTCCGCCTCGCCGACGTCGATCATCACCAGGACGGCGCGCCGCGCGGCCCGCTGGGCCGCTTCTTCGCCGCCTTCAACCGCGCCTTCGCCAGCGGCAGCGTGCGCTACCGGGACGGCGTCGGCGGCGTCCTGCGGCGCGGCAGGCGGTTCATGCTCATCTACGCGCTGATCCTCGGCGTGCTCGGGGTGTCGTTCGCGCGGCTGCCGACCTCCTTCCTGCCCGACGAGGACCAGGGGCGCCTGATGGCGCTGATCCAGATGCCGCCGGGCGCCTCCTACGCCCGCACCGACGCCGTGCTGCGCGAGTTCGAGGCCTACCTGGCGAAACACCCGGACGTCGCCAACCACACGGCGATCATCGGCATCAGCGGCGACCAGGCGTCGGCCAGCTCGTTCATCAATCTCAAGGACTGGAGCGAGCGCAAGGGCAAGGGGCAGGACGCGGCGTCGCTGGCCCGGCGGATGACCGCCGACCTGGGCAGCATCCGCGACGCGCGCATCTTCGTGTATCTGCCCACGGCCATCCGCGGGCTCGGTTCGAGCGCCGGCTTCACGGTCGAGCTGCAGGATTTCGCGGGCAACGGCCACGCGGCGCTGGTCAAGGCGCGCGACGAATTCCTGCGGCTGGCGCGCCAGGACAAGCGGCTTTCCCAGGTACGCGCCAGCGGCCTGGACGACGTGGCCGAGTTCTCGGTCAAGATCGACGACCGCAAGGCCTCGGCGATGCAGTTGTCGACCAGCGACATCAACAGCACGCTGTCGACGGCGCTGGGCGGAACCTACGTCAACGACTTCATCGACAAGTCGCGGGTCAAGAAGGTGTATGTGCAGGGCGACACCGACTTCCGCATGAAGCCCGAGGACATCGGGCGCTGGTACGTGCGCAACGGCGACGGCGAGATGGTGTCCCTCGCCACCTTCGCCAGGACGGACTGGACCTTCGGCTCGCCGCGGCTCGAACGCTACAGCGGCATGTCCTCGTACGAGATCGTCGGCTCGCCGGCCGAAGGCGTCAGTTCGGGCGACGCGATGGCGGCCGTCGAGGAGATCATCGCGCAGCTGCCCGCGGGGATCGGCTACGAATGGGCCGGGCAGTCGTACCAGGAGCGCCTGGCGGGCTCGCAGGCGCCGGCGCTCTATGCGCTGTCGATCCTTTTCGTCTTCCTGTGCCTGGCGGCGCTGTACGAAAGCTGGACGATTCCCTTCTCGGTGCTGCTCGTGGTGCCGCTCGGCGTCGTCGGCGCGGTGCTGGCGACCGGGCTGGCCGGGCTGGAGAACGACGTGTACTTCCAGATCGGCCTGCTCACCACCGTCGGCCTGTCGGCGAAGAACGCGATCCTCATCGTCGAGTTCGCCAAGGCGCTGCGGGAACAGGGCAGGACGCTCGTCGAGGCGACGCTCGAAGCGGCGCACCTGCGCCTGCGCCCGATCCTGATGACCTCGCTGGCCTTCATGTTCGGCGTGCTGCCGCTGGCCTTCAGCAGCGGCGCCGGCTCGGCCAGCCGGCGCGCCATCGGCACCGGCGTGCTCGGCGGCATGGCCAGCGCGACGGTGCTGGAACTGGTCTTCGTGCCGCTGTTCTTCGTCCTGATCTGCCGCTTCTTCGAGCGCCGCCGCGCTGCCGGAGCGGGCGCGACGCCCGCCGCCGACGTCCGGGGAGAAGCCTGATGCGCGCCGCGTCCTTCTTTTCTTCCCTATTCTGCGCGGCCCTGCTCGCCGGCTGCGCGAACCTTGCCCCCGACTACGCCCGGCCGCAACTCCCCGTCCCGGCGACCGTCAACGGCGCCGGCGCGGCGGCCGCGCCAACGCTCGGCGACCTCGAATGGCGGCAGGTGATCACCGACGAGCGCCTGAAAAACACGGTGGAACTGGCGCTGGCCAACAACCGCGACCTGCGCATCGCCGTGCTGAACATCGAGAAGGCGCGCGCGCAGTACCGGATCGAGAGCGCCGCGCGCTTCCCGGCCGTCGACGCCACGGCCGACGGCAATTCGTCTCGCAGCGAGGGGACGGTCACCCGCAAGTACAGCGTCGGCGTCGGCGTCACGGCCTACGAACTCGATCTCTTTGGCCGGATCGCCAACCTCAGGGAAGCCGCGCTGCAAAGCTACCTGTCCACTGCGGCCACGCAGCGCAGCGTGCGCGCCAGCCTCATCGCCGAAGTGGCGAACGCCTGGCTGACGCTGGCCGCCAACCAGGATCTGCTCAAGCTCGCGCGGGAAACGCTCGCCAGCCGGACCACCACGCTGGAACTGACGCGCCGGCAGCAGGCGCTCGGCGGTACCTCGCAGCTGTCCGTGGCGCAGGCGCGGTCGTCCACCGAAGCGGCGCGCGGCGACGTGGCGAACTACCTGAGCCTGGTCGACCAGTCGCGCAACGCCCTGAACCTGCTGGCCGGCGCGGCCGTGCCGGACGATTGCCTGCCCGCGCCGCGGAACGGCCTCGGCGCGGGCGCGCTGGCGCTGGTGGAGGTTCCCGCCGGGCTCTCCTCCACCGTGCTGCTGCGCCGCCCCGACATCGTCTCGGCGGAGCACGCGCTGATCGGCGCCTATGCCGACATCGGCGCCGCGCGCGCCGCCTTCTTCCCGACGATCACCCTGACCGGCAGCCTCGGCACGGCCAGTTCCAGCCTGAGCGGCCTGTTCGACGCTGCGACCCGGGCGTGGGCCTTCGCCCCCGCGCTTAGCCTGCCGATCTTCGACGCCGGCAGGCTAAGCGCCTCGCTGTCGGTCGCCGAGACGTCCCGCGACATCCAGCTCGCCACCTACGAGAAGACGGTGCAGACCGCCTTCAGCGAGGTCGCCGACGCGCTCGCCGAGCGCCGCACGCTGAAGGAGCGCATGGACGCGCAGCAGGCCGAGGTCGACGCCTACGCGACGAGCCTGCGCCTGTCCACCGAGCGCTACCGCTCCGGCGCCGACAGCTACCTGAGCGTGCTCGACTCGCAGCGCTCGCTGTACTCGGCGCAGAAAAGCCTGATCGCCCTGCAGCTCACCGAGCAGAGCAATCGCATGACCCTGTTCAAGACCCTGGGAGGCGAATAGCCCATGAAACGCATAAAACTCTCGCTCGCGCTCTTCCTGGCCGCCTTGACCGCATTGTGGCTGCTGGCCGACACGTTCCTGCCCGAACCGTTCACCTACCGCGCCTTCCGCACGGTTTTCATGCAGTACAGCGGCATCATCGGCATCGGGCTGATGAGCGCCGCGATGATGCTGGCCTTGCGCCCGAAGTGGCTGGAGCCGCACCTGGGCGGGCTGGACAAGGCCTACCGCCTGCACAAATGGCTGGGCGTCGGCGCGCTCGCCGTCTCGCTGCTGCACTGGTGGTGGGGCCAGGGCACCAAGTGGATGACGCAATGGGGCTGGCTGACCCGCTCCCCGCGCGGGCCGCGGCCCGACCTCGCCGACCTCGGGCCGCTCGAAGGCTGGCTGCGCGGCCAGCGCGGCTTCGCCGAAGCCGTCGGCGAATGGGCGTTCTACCTCGCGCTGCTGCTGATGGTGCTGGCCCTGGTCAAGCGCTTCCCCTACCGCCTCTTCCAGAAGACGCACAAATGGCTGGCCGCCGCCTACCTGGCGCTGGTCTATCACGCCCTCGTGCTGGTCAAGTTCGACTACTGGCGCCAGCCGGTGGGCTGGGCCGTGGCGCTGCTGCTCGCCGGCGGCAGCTATGCCGCCGTGCTGACGCTGCTCGGGAAGATCGGCGCCCGCCGCAAGGTGCGCGGCACGGTCGAGGCGCTGCGCGCCTACCCGGACGCGCGGGCGCTGGAAACCGCCGTCGTCCTGGCGGACGGCTGGCCCGGCCACGCCGCCGGGCAGTTCGCCTTCGTCACCTTCGCCCACGCGGCCGAGGCGCATCCCTACACCATCGCCTCGGCCTGGAACCCCGGCGAGCGGCGCATCGCCTTCGTCACCAAGGCCCTCGGCGACCACACCGGGCGCCTGGCGGCGGAACTCGAACCCGGGATGCCGGTAACTGTGGAAGGCCCCTACGGCTGCTTCGATTTCGCCGACCGGCAGCCGCGGCAGATCTGGATCGGCGCGGGCATCGGCATCACGCCGTTCATCGCCCGCATGCAACAGCTCGCCGCCGCGCCGGACGGGCGGCCCGTCGATCTGTTCCATTCGACCGCCACGCTGGACCCGGCCGCCATCGAACGCCTGCAAACGGATGCGCGGGCCGCCGGTATCCGCCTGCACCTGATCGACAGCCGCAAGGACGGCCGCCTGGAAGGCAAGCGCATCCGCTACCTGGTTCCCGACTGGGCGGCGGCGAGCATCTGGTTCTGCGGCCCGGCGGGCTTCGCCCGCTCACTGCGCGAGGATTTCCTCGCGCATCGCTTCCCGGCGGCGAATTTCCACCGCGAACTGTTCGAGATGCGCTAGCCGGGCGTTGCCGGCGGCGGCGTCAAAGGTGGGCTTCGAGGTCCGCCAGCGAGGCGATGAAGCACACCCGCTCGGCGATGTGCTCGGGCAGCCCGTCCAGCGCATGCAGCGAGAACACGTGCATGCCGGCGGCGACGCCGGCGGTGAGCCCCGGCAGGCTGTCCTCCACCACCGCGCAATGGCGCGGCTCGCAGCCCAGGGCCCTGGCCGCGGTCAGGAACAGGCCGGGGTCGGGCTTGAACAGGCCGTCGTCGTAGGCGCTGAAGATGCGGTCGCCGACCAGCGGCAGCAGGCCGGTCACCTCCAGGGTGAGCAGCACCTTCTCGCGCGGCCCGTTGGTGGCCACCGCGAACGGGATGTGCAGCCGGCTGAGCAAGCCGAACGCGCCGGGAATCTCGCGCAGGTTTTCGCGGAAGTGCCGCGTGCAGGTGGCGCGGTAGCGGCGGGTGAATTCGGTTTCGAAATCCGCCGGCTTGTCCGCGACCCGCGCGCCGATCCACGCGGCGATCTCGGACATGCGGGCGCCGCGGAAGCGCGCGTGCGCTTCGGCGCGGGTCATGTCGACGCCGGCGGCGCGGGCCATTTCGTACAGCACGTCCATGGCGGGCACTTCGCTGTCGACCAGCGTGCCGTCGCTGTCGAAAATCACGGCTCGGATATCTTTGTGCATGGGGAATTCAGGAGAAAACGGGGGAGCCGCGGCGCCTAGTAGCGCTTGTTGGCGATCGCGTCGCGGGATTTGGTCAGGTTCGACAGCACCTCGTCGCTGCGCAGCAGGGAGACGCCGACGGAAAGCACGTCGATCACGCACAGCTGGGCGATGCGCGAGGCCATCGGCTCGAAGCGGAAGCCGGTCTCCGACG
Organism: Propionivibrio sp.; assembly: GCF_047602565.1. GTDB lineage: Bacteria > Pseudomonadota > Gammaproteobacteria > Burkholderiales > Rhodocyclaceae > Propionivibrio. Next base: position 3,429,938 of record NZ_JASGGX010000001.1, on the reverse strand, counting down.
AGCCGACCAGCAGGGTGTGCTTGACCACCTTGGACAGCGGCGATTTCCCGTAGCTGACGATGCCGATCGTCGTCGCCCCGGCGCCCTTGGCCGCCTGGACCGATTCGATGACGTCGTGGGTCGAGCCGGAATGCGAAATGGCCACGAAGACCTGGCCCGGCTTCATCATCGCCGCGGCCATGATGGCCATGTGCGGATCGCTGTACCACTCGCACGGGATGCCGATGCGGAAGAACTTGTGGTGCGCGTCCATGGCCACCGCGGCCGAGCCGGCCAGCCCGTGGAAAATGATCTTCTCGGCGCGGCGCAGGTCCTCGATGGCGTTCTGGACGACCGCGAAATCGAGGGTCCCCAGCGTGCTCTGGATCGCCTCCTGGTTGGCGGCGAAGACCTTGCGCACCAGCTCCGGGGCTTCCTCCCGCTCGTTCATCGACTCATGGATGGTGCGCACGGGCGGGATGACGTTGCGCGCCAGATGGATCTTGAAGTCCTGGAAGCCCTTGAAGCCCAGCGCGCGGCAGAAGCGGATCACGGTCGGATCGCTGACGCGCGCCTGTTCGGCCAGCTGGCTCACCGAGAAGTGGATGACGTCCTCGGCCTTCTTGAGGACGTAGTCGGCGACCTTCATCTCCGACTTGCGAAGGTCCGGGTACTTCTGCGATATGAAATTCACTTCATCGACCATGGCCGCCATTATCCCCGATCCGGCGCGGAGCCACCAGCCGGGCTCCGCGCCGGCGGCGGATCACTGGCCCGGCAGCTTGAAGGAGCCGGTCTCGAACGGCAGGCCCAGCTCGGCGAAGTCCTTCTCCAGGATGCCGCGCAGCTCGCGGTACTTCGGGTGGTCGAAGCCGGGCAGGATCATCGGCTGGCGCGGGAAGCCGGCATCGAAGCCGCGGGCGTAGAGGGCCATGTGCGAGGCGATCGTCGAATCGGTGAAGTGCAGCTTGGCGGAGAGGTCCATCATCACCAGGTAGGCCTGGCGCGCGCGCTCCCACTCGCCGGCGAAGGTGGCGCGCACCAGCTCGGTCATGATTTCCGGCGCCCAGTTGTTGATGCCGGCGATGGCGGCCTGCACGCCCATGTGCACCAGCGGCAGCCAGCCGGTCGAGGTACCGATGATCAGCTGGAAGTCCTTGCCCGCCTGCTGCGCGCCGTAGGCCACCTGCGAGATCAGGCCGATGGCCAGCGGGCTGTCCTTCATGCCCGCCAGGCCGTGGTCCTGCAGCGTCCTGATGGTCTTGAGGTTGAAGGTGTAGCGCGAGGTCTCGGGGTTGTTGTAGGCGTAGACCGGCAGCTTCACCGCGTCGATGATCGCCTTGTAGTACTCGACCACCGCTTCGTCGGTGTGCTTGTAGTAGAACGGCGGCACGGCGCCGACCGCGTCGACGCCGATCCGTTCGGCGGCCCTGGCCAGCTCGACCGCGTTGGCGGTGTCGATGCAGCCGACGTGCGGCAGCAGCACCTTGCCCTGGAAGCCGTCAGCCGATTGGCGCGCCAGTTCGAAGACGGCGATGCGCTCCGCGGTGGTCATCAGCGGCCCGGCGCCGTAGGAGCCGGTGAGGAACAGGCCGTCGACGCCCTTGGCGAAGATCCAGTCCATGTGCCAGCGCGTCTTCGCGGCATCGATCCGCCCGGAGGCGTCGAAAATGGTGATGTTAGGGACGAGCGAACCCCGGATCGTCATGATTCATCCTTTCAGAAGTTGAGTTGTGGGGAGGGGTGATCTGGCTAGATCATGTTTCTTCCAGGCGCCGCGCCAGGGCCTGCGGATTCACGGCGCATGCCGCGCGGCCGTGCAGGAGCACGTCGACGACGTTGCGGGCCACGATCCTGGAGACGTTGCCGGCGGATTCGACCGAAGTGGCCGCGAGATGCGGCGTCAGCGTCGCGCCCGAATGCCGGAGCGGAGAATCCGGCGGCAGCGGTTCGGGATCGAACACGTCGATGGCCGCTCCGGCGATGGCCTTGTCGCGCAGCGCGGCGCACAGCGCCGCCTCGTCCACCAGGCCGCCGCGCGCCGTGTTGATGAGATAGCTGCCGCGCTTCATCAGGCCCAGCCGGCGCGCGCCGATGAAGCTGCGGGTCTGGGCGTTGAGCGACAGCGCGAGGACCACGAAATCGGCTTCCGCGCAGACCTCGTCGGCGCCGGCGGCCAGCGTCACTCCATTGCGCGCCGCCCAGTCGCGGTCCGGCGCGACGTCGAACGCCACGGTGCGCACGCCGAAGCCGGACAGCAGTTCGACGATGCGCCGGCCGATCTGGCCGAGTCCGAGGATGCCGACGGTTTTTCCCGAGATTTCATGGCCTGGCGTCCGCTCCCAGCGGCCGGACCTGAGGATGTCGATGTGCCGGTCGATCGAGCGCGCCGCCACCAGCATCAGCGCCACGGTCAGTTCGGCGACCGCGTTGCGGTTGGCGCCCGGCGCGTTGGCCACCAGCACGCCGCGCGCCGTGGCCGCGGGAATGTCGATCGCGTCGAGCCCGGTGCCGTGCATGTGCACCAGGCGCAGGCGGTCGCCGGCCGCCAGCACGCCGGCGTCCACCGGATCGTTGCCGACGACGAGCGCGTCGAAGCCGGGGATTTCGGCGGCGATCTCGGCGGCGCTCAGCGACGGCCGGGAACCGCGCACGACTTCGATGCCGTTGGCCGCCAGCAGGTCCAGCGCCTCCGGGGCTGCGTGCCCGAACGACTTGGAGGTGACGAGGACTCTCACGACGGGTTCCTTTCCTGCAGGTCGATTTCGCGCAGTGCCTCGACCAGCCGGGCGTAGCCCTGGTGAATCCGCGCATAGCGTCTTGAGTTTTCGGGGTCCGGCGCGAAGGACGCGCTGGCGCGGGGGCCGCCGGCAAAGGCCAGTTCGTCGATGGCGCCGAGTCCGCGCAGCGCGAGGATCGCCGCGCCGGCGATCGAGCCCTCGCCGTCGGCGGGGACGCGCACTTCCCGGTCCAGCACGTCCGCCAGGAGCTGCGGCACGATCGGCGAGCGCGCCAGCCCGCCGGTCAGCACGACGTGCGAGGCCAGCGCCACGTTCCGTTGCAGGATGCCGGCGATCGTGCGCAGGTCGAAGGCGATCGCCTCCAGCAGAGCGCGCGCCATGTGGCCGGCGGTGTGCCCGGCGGTCAGCCCGTACATCGTGCCCTTCAGCCGGCCGTCCCAGTACGGGGACCGCGCCTTGCGCAGGTAGGGCAGGAAATACAGGCCGTCAGAACCCGGCCCGACCGCCGCGGCGGCTCGGTCCATCACTCCGTAGGCGTCGCTCTCCGCAAGCCCCGCCGCGCCGAGCACTTTCGCTGCGAACCATTGGTAGGCATTGCCGACGTTGGTGACGATGCCGCCCGACGCCCACAGCGCGTCCGTCAGGCAGAAGCACCACAGGCTGGCGCCGTCGTCGACGGTGGGCGCCGGCATCAGGCAGCGGGCGGCGCCCGAGGTGCCGAGGTCGATGTTGATCGTTCCCGGCGCCGCGGCGCCCGCGCCGAGGTTGGCGAGCGGGCCGTCGCCGCCGCCGAGGAAGACAGCGACGTTTTCGGGCAGGCCCAGCCCGGCCAGCGGCGAGTCGGGCCGCAAGGCGAAAGGATGGATTCCCGAGACGGGCGCCGACAGCCGTTCCGGGCCGACGCCGAGATGGCCGGTCGCCTTCTCGCTCCAGCGGTGTTCCCGGATGTCCAGCATCCCCGTCGCGGAGGCCATCGAGTAGTCGACCGCCCATTCTCCGATCAGCGGATAGGTTACGTATTCCTTGATCGACACGAAACGCCCGGCCGCGGCAAAGATCTCCGGCGCCTCGTCGCGCAGCCAGGCAAGCTTGGCGAAGGGGAAGATCGAATTCATCGGGCAGCCCGTTTCCGGATAGAGCCAGCGGGCGCCGAATTCCTGCCTGGCCGCCTCGGCCTGCGCCTCGGCGCGTCCGTCGGACCACAGGATGTTGCGCGTCAATGGCCGGTCCGCCGCATCCAGCGCGATCACCCCGTACATCTGCGAGGAAAAGCCGATCGCCGCGATCCGCGCCGGCTCGGCGCCCGGCTGCGCTAGGCAGAGCGCGATGGCGCGGTAGACCTCGCCGCGCACCAGGTCCGGGTCCTGCTCTTCGAAGTACGGCGCCGGACGCACCGTCGCATAGGCGATCTGCGCGCGGGCGTGGATGGTCCCGGCCGCGTCGTAGACCATCGCGCGGACGGAGGAGGTGCCGATGTCTACGGCAAGGACTCGACTGGATTTTTCACTCATCGCCAACTACCCGGTGATTCCCTATCTGGTGGTCAGGTGTCATCGCTTTGCAGCGCGCTGAATTCGATCGGACTTCTTCGTTCCTACGGGTTGGCTTTCCTGATGTCGGCCAGCGCCTGGTTGACGAGGTCTTCGCCGATCGTCTGGGCGTATTTCTGGAACACGGGCTTGACCGCTTCGCGCATGCGATTGCGTTCCTCCGGCGACATCACCGTCACTTCCATGCCCAGCTCCTTGAGGCGTTTCTCCGTCTGCTCCGCCATGTCGCGCGCCAGCTTCCGCTGGGCAACGGCGGACTCCAGCGCGGCTTCACGAATGATCTTCCTGTTGGCATCGCTCAGCGTGTCCCACCATTTCTTGCTCGCCAGGACGATGAACGGCGCATACACGTGCGCGCTCAGCGTGATGTATTTCTGGACCTCGTAGAATTTGGTCGACTCGAACAGCCCCAGCGGATTTTCCTGGGCGTCCACCGCCTTCATGTCGAGCGCCGTATACAGTTCGGTGAAGGCGAGCGGCACCGTGTTGGCTCCGAGCGCCTTGAACGTGTCGTTGAAGACGGGGTTCTGCATCACCCTGATCTTCAGGCCGTGAATGTCTTCCGGGCGTTTGATGTGGCGTTTCGAGTTCGTGACATGGCGGAAGCCGTTTTCCCAGTACGCCAGGCCGATCAATCCATGGGGTTCGAGTTTCTCGGCGAGCGCCTTGCCGGTGGCCCCGTCCATGACCGCGTCGGCTTCCTTGTTGCTGGAAAACAGGAAAGGCAGATCGAACAGCCCCAGTTCCTGGACGAGCCCCACGAGATTCGAGGTCGGCCCCACCATCATTTCCAGCGTGCCGCCCTGCAATGAGGACTGCATCTGCGGGTCCGAACCGAGCTTGCCGCTCGAATAGGTGTTTACGACGATCTGCCCTTTCGACTTGGTCTTGACCAAGTCGGCGAACAATTTCGCCGCCACGCCTTGCGGGTGCTGCTCCGTCGAACCATAGCCGAACTTGACCTTCAGTTCTTCGGCGCCGGCGTGGGCCGCGCAGAACAGGAATCCCGTGAGAACGAGCAGCGGCTTGAGCAATTTCATATTCATCTCCAAGAAGTCGATTATCGGAAGAATGAAGCGGGAACCGTCACCAGCGACGGGAAAGCAACCAGCAGGAACATCACGAGGAGCTCGACCAGCATGAACGGCATGACGCCCTTGATCGCGTCGTCCATGTTCACCCGGCCGATGCCGCACACCACGTTGAGCACCGTCCCCACGGGCGGCGTGATCAGCCCGATGGCGTTGTTCATGATGAACAGGATGCCGAAGTACACAGGGTCGATCCCGGCGTTCTTGAGCACCGGCATCAGCACCGGCGTCAGGATCAGGATCGTCGGAGTGAAGTCGAGCGCGGTGCCGACGGCGAATACCAGGATCATGACCATGCACATGAGGGCAAACTTGTTCCCCATGAACGGTTCGAGAATGTCGATGATCTGATCCGGGATATTGGCGATGGTGATCAGCCAGGCGGTGACCAGCGACGCCGCCACGATGATCATGATGACGGCGGACGTCTTGGCCGCCGCGAGGAAGGCCTCGAACACCTGCCCGACGGAGATTTCCCGATAGACGCACAGGCTGACGACCAGCGCGTACACCGCAGCGATGACGCCGGCTTCGGTGGGGGTGAACACGCCCATTTTCAGACCGACGAAAATGATCACCGGCAAGAAGAACGCCCAGATCGCATCGACGATCGCTCTGACGATCTCCGCCATGCTCTTCTTTTCGGGCAGTTCGAACGCCTCCCGCCGCGCGAGCCACCACCACGTCGCGACGAGCGCCGCCGCCATCATGAAGCCCGGGGCAATGCCGGCGAAGAACAGTTTCGTGATCGACACGCCAGCGGTCACGCCGAACACGACCAGGCCGATGGACGGCGGAATGACCGGCGCGATGATCCCCGCCGTGGCGATCAGGCCGACGGAACGCTTGAGGTCGTATCCGCCCTGGCGCATCAGCGGCAGCAGCAGGACGGAGAGCGCCGCGGTATCGGCGATGGCCGACCCCGACAGGCTCGCCAGCAGCATCGCCGAGGCGATGACGACATAGCCCAGGCCCCCGCGAATGTGGCCGAGCAAGGCCATGGCCACGTTGACGATGCGCTTCGAGAGCCCGCCGACGTTCATGAATTCGCCGGCCAGCAGGAAGAACGGGACGGCCATCAGCGGATAGTTGTCCGTCCCGTCGATCAGCTTTTGCGCCAGTATCTGCGCGTCGGTCGCGCCGAGGTGGTACATCAGGGCGATCCCGCACGACAGCAGCGCGTACGCTATGGGCATGCCCAGGGCCATGGCGCCGATCAGGGACCCGATGAAGACAAGTATTGTCATTTCATTTCTCCGTGCCGATCTCGGCGGAAGAGTCCTCGCTCTCCTTCACCTCAACGAGTTCCTCGTCGCTGAGCCGTCCCCTGACCGCCCGCCAGAGGCCATGCAGGAGAATCCCGCCCATGAACGTCGCGGCGAACAACCCCACGCTGTACACCACCGCGATCGGCAGCTTCGATACCGGCGCGAAGTTGTTCAGATTCACTCTGGCCTGCTCCAGGCTGCCTTTGAAGAGCAGCACGCAGCACCACAACATCAGCAGGTGGCTGACGCAGTAGCAGGCCAGCTTCCCCTGGCGCGAAAAACGCTTGACCACGGTGTCCATGCCGAGATGCAGCCCTTCCCGCAGGGCGACGACGCTCCCGATGAAGGTCAGCCAGACGAAGACGAAACGAGAGACTTCTTCCGAGAATTCAAGCCCGGAATTGAAGACGTACCGCAACACAACATTCCCGAACACCATCGCTACCATAGAGGCCAAACCCAAGACCAATACGTAGTCGAAGGCGCGGAAAATTCCTTTGCTTTCAGCTTTCAATGCCGCCCCCGATTTTTCTGGTTTGTAACTGGAAACCCTGACATCCGCGATATGTGGCCATCGCTTTTTTGTAATACTACTACAAATTTAAAACATGTAAACAGTTTTCTTGCTCTTGCTCCCAAGGAATCCAAAACCCAGGGGAACCACGACAAACACTAGAGATACGCAGGCCAGCCCCTTTACCCTAAGCCGGTCACGGCCCGAAATCCGGAGACGCACAAAGCCGTAGCGCGACCGTTTCGTACAACGTCATAGTAATACTACTACACAAGATCGTTGGCTAACGAGAGCCCGGTATTGGATAGCTGCCGGGGGCACGAGGGGATCAATGCGCCTCCGGCGGAAAGCGGGGCGGCGAACGTCGGCTACTCCGGCCAGGGGAACAGGCGGGCGCCATGCGGCGCGGGACGGCGGGATATCCGCGCGTATGCCGGCCTCGCGCCGGCCGGGACTCAGAAGACGCGATGCCCGACGAACAGCGCCGTCTCGAACATCGCGAAGAGCACGCCGAAGACGATGGCAACGCTGATCGCGGCGGCGATCAGTCCCGCCACGATCCAGCCGCCGTCCCGCTCCAGGATGCCCAGCGCCATGAGGCAGATGGCCAGGGCCGGCGGGATGTTGCCGAGCGGGATCGGCAGCGCCAGGATCACCGACAGGACGAAGCAGACCAGTCCCACGAAGTACTCCATCGGCGGCGCGGCGAGCCGGGTCGCGCGGGGACGCAGCAACCTTTCCGCCCGCTCCAGCCACGGCGCGATGCGGCGGACCAGGACACGGAAGTCGTGGAACGACAGCGACCGGTCGCAGATGAAATCGGGCAGCCAGGGCTTGCGGCCGAGGGCGAGCTGCGCGGTGAGGAAGATCAGGGGCGCGCCCAGCACGGACGAGGTGCCGGGCGGCGTGGGAATCACGTTGGGCAGCGCGAAGACCAGCATCAGCGCGGCCAGCGCGCGATCCCCCAGCGCCTCGACGAGGTCGCGGATGGAAATCCGCTCGCGGCTCGCGTCGTTGGCCAGCACGCGGAGCACTCCGGACAGCGAAAGGCGCGCGCCATTCTCGCTCATTCTCGCGCTCCGTCTCTCGCCACGCGGCGTGCACGTGCCATCAGGTACGCCAACAGACTTGCCTTTTCTTCCGTATCGCTGGAAGGCGTAGCTTACCTCAACGGCAATCCGTTTCCCGCCCGCCCGGCACGCAAAAAAGGGGCTGCCGCCCGGCGGCAACCCCCTCGCCCGTCCGGCCGGTTCAGCCGACCTGCTGGATGCCGGCGATGACCCAGCCGCCGTCGCCGGCAGCGGGCTTGGTGAGCACCCAGACCTCGTCGAACGGCGCCGCGGCGGCACCGGCCTCCTCGCGGATGAGGCCGCTGAAGCGCACGCTGGCCACGTGCTGCCGGCCTTCGGTGACCGCCTCGATCAGCTCGGCGTCGAGCTGCACCACGTCGGTCTGCTGCGCCGCCGCGCCGCGCTCGTCCATCTGCAGCTTGATCTCGGCGAACATCTCGGGCGTCGTGAACTCCCGGATGTCGTCGAGATTCCGCGCGTCGTTCGACGCCTGCAGGCGGACGAAATTGAGCTTGGCGACGCGCAGGAAGGCCGGCACGTCGAAGTCCGCCGGCACGGAACCCGCCGCCGAACCGGCCGCCTCCGGTACCGGCGTCATGACGCCGCCCTGCGCCGGCCCGCCGGCGTACTGCATCGGCTGCGCGGCCGGCGCGTGGCGGCGGAACAGCAGGCGGAAGACGACCAGCGCCGCCATGGCCAGGAGCGCGATCATCACCACGTTGGCCAGGCCTTCGCCCAGGCCGAGATGCGAGAACAGGGCCGCCAGCCCGATGCCGGCGGCCAGCCCGGCGATCGGGCCGAGCCAGCTGTTCCGCGGGGCGGCCGCCGCGGCCGGCGCCCCGGCGGGAGCGCCCGGCGCCGCCTGCTGCTGCGCGGGCCGGGCCGGCGGCGGCGTCACCGCCTGCCGCTGCATGCCCACCGACTTGCCGCCGCCCAGTCGCCTGGCCTCGGCATCGCCGACGCTCAGGCCGAGGGCCACGAACGATAGAAACAAAGCCATCAGAATCTTTTTCATTTTCACTCCGTTGCGCGAAATCCGCCTGTGGGATGGACCCCAAGGCGGGCAAAGCAAACTTGCTGGATGAGGGGGAGACGCCGGCGGACGATGCGCACCGGAAACCGCGTTTCCGGGATTCGCCGTCCGCCGCGCCGGATCAGGCGATCCGCGGCTTGGGAGGCCGTTCGAAGGAGAACACCGGATCGGGCGCCGGGCCGGCGAGGTAGCCGCCGCCCCATGCAACCGTCACCGCGCCCCAGGGCAGGGAGGACAGCGCGAGGATCTTGTCGATCTCGTAGGGGTAGTCGCGCGCATACGGATCGCTTTCGCTGCCGTTTTCGGCGTCGTTCTCGACGTCGCCGTCAGGGATGGCGCGCGCGTCGTCCGCCAGGCCGACTTCCACGCCGGCGACCGGCAGGGACGGCAGCGAGGCTCCGCCCGAGAGGTGCGGCATGATCAGCGAGAGGGCCACCAGCAAGGCGGCCAGCCAGCGGAAACGGAGGATCGAAGCGGACAATGGACGGGAAGCGATCAATGGATTGTGCTGGAGTCTATCTTGACCGCCCGGCCGCGACAAGCGTTCCCGGCACCGGAAACGGCGCGGGCGGCGGCCCGCTCAGCCGTCCGCCAGCGGCAGTAGGCGCATGCTGGCCGGCGAATGCGCGTGGTCGAGCGGCCCGCCGCCCGCGCCGGTGCGCACCGGCGCACCGGCGCGCAAGGCCTGCCGCACGTAGGCCCGGGCGCGCAGCACCGCCTCCGGCAGCGGCGCGCCGAGGGCCAGATGCGCCGCGATGGCGCTGGACAGCGTGCAGCCCGTGCCGTGCGTATTGGCGCTATCGATGCGCGGCGCCTCCATCCGGTATTTCTCGCCGGCCGCGGTGACCAGCAGATCAATCACCACCTCGCCCGGCAGGTGCCCGCCCTTGAGCAGCACGGCGCGCGCGCCGTGGCCGAGCAGGGCCAGGGCGGCGGCCTCCATGTCCTCCGACGTGCGCAAGGAGCGGCCGACCAGCAGCGATGCCTCGTCGAGATTGGGCGTGACGAGCTCGACGCGCGGAAAGAGCTCGCGCACCAGCGCGGCGATGGCCGGCGTCTCGATCAGCGTGGCGCCGCTGGTGGCCACCATCACCGGATCAAGCACCACGTTGCGCAGGGCGTGCCGATCGATCGCCGCGGCCACCACCTCGACGATCTCGGGCGCGTGCAGCATGCCGATTTTGACGGCGTGCGCGCCGATGTCCTCGATCACGGCGTCGATCTGGTCGCGCAGCATCGGCGGCGGCACGCCGTGGATGGAGCGCACGCCGCGCGTATTCTGCGCGGTCAGCGCGGTGATCGCGGTCATGCCGTAGCAGCCCAGCGCGGCGATGGCCTTCAGGTCGGCCTGGATGCCCGCGCCGCCGCCGCTGTCGGAACCGGCGATGGACAATACGCGGGGGTATTCGAAATTGAGCGCAACGGTTTTCATGCGGCATTCACTCCGGTTTGGCGGCGGTCGCCCTGCCTTCCTGGCGGACGCCAGTTCCTGCGACGAGCCCGCGCAGCATCGATTCTAGCGGCGATCGGCCGTTCTTCGCAGCGCCGCCCTACTTCACCTCGAACGCGAAGCTGGCCGCCACCTGCCCTTCGACGACGACCTCCAGCCGGCGCGGCCCGGCCGGCTCCTGCGGCCCGACCGACCATTCCCCGTAGATGCGCCCGTCGACCGGCACGAGCTGCCGCTGGCTGACCTGGCTGCGCCGCTCCAGCGGGATCACCAGCTTCGTCCCCTCGGCCGATTCCGTGCGCCCCTCGACCGCCCGGCTCGGCAGCAGGTATTCCTCGCGCACGCTGACCGAGCGCCCGGCGCCGCGCAGTTCGATCATCCAGCCGTAGCGCTGTCCCGCGCGGCGCGGCACCACGTCCGCCGGGACGAACACGATCCGCTGCGGATCGCTGGCGTCGAACACGCCGAACTCCGCCGAGACGACTTCGAGCGCAAAGGCCCGGGAAGCGGCGAAAAACAGGCAGGCGAACAGGAAAAACAACCGATGCTTCATTTGAAAACCTCGTCAGCCACGGAGGGCTCGGAGAAAAAACCATTTAAACACGGCGACACGGCGGGCACGGCGAAGGCAAGGGCTTTTTAACCACAACGACACAACGGGCACAACGCAAAACAAGGTTTTGTCTTTTCGCCGTGTCCGCCGTGTCGCCGTGGTAAAAGAACGCCGTTCAACGGCGCGTCTCCCCCACCGCCGCCAGATAGATGCCCCCCAGCAGCAGCAGGAAGCCGGCGGCCTGCACCGGCGCGAACGACTCGCCGAAGAACAGCCAGGCCAGGAGCGCGCTGCCCACCGGTTCGCCGAGCGTGACCACGGCGACGAAGGTGGGCGATACGTAGCGCAGCGACCAGTTGTAGGCGGTGTGGCCGAGCAGTTGCGGCACCAGGGCCAGCGCCAGCGCCGCGACGTACGCCGGCACCGCGTAGCCCGCCACCGGCACGCCGCCCGCGCGGCACGCCAGCAGCAGGAACAGCGCGGCGGCACCGTAGGCCAGCCAGATGTAGGCCGGCAGCGGCATGCCCGCGCGCAGGCGGCGGCCGACCAGCAGGTAGGCCGAGAAGCACCAGCTGCCGGCCAGCGCCAGCCCGTTGCCGAGCAGCGCGTCGCTGCCGCCTCCGCCGCCGCGGCTGTCGCTCCAGAAGATCAGCAGGCTGCCTGAGAGCGACACGGCGATGCCGGCCAGGGTCATGCGGCTCGGCTTTTCGCCGAACAGGGCGAGCGAGGCCAGGCTGATCCACACCGGGTTGGTCGTCACCAGCGCCGTGCTGCTGGCGACCGAGGTGTATTCGAGCGAACTGATCCAGGTGGCGAAATGCAGCGCCAGGAAAAAGCCCGCGCCGGCCGCCAGCATCAACTGGCGCCGGTCCAGCGCGCGCAGCGCGCGCCGCGACTGCCACCAGGCGAGCGGCGTCACGATCAGCGCCGCCAGCCCCAGGCGCAGCGCCGCGACCGCCAGCGAAGGCAGGCCGTAGCCCTGCGCGAAGCGCGCGAAAATCGCGCCGAAGGAGATCGCCAGCAGGCCGATGCCGAGCACGACGAACGGCATCCAGCGGGGCGGGTGGTGGTCAGGCATGGGGCGGTTCCGGGTAGGAAGAAGAGTTAACCACGGCGACACGGCGAAAAGTCGCGTTTTTGCTTTTCCGCCGTGCCCACCGTGTCGCCGTGGTTGAAAATTTCGGATTTTCTCCGCGGTCGATAAACGGAATTCTACGCCGCCGCCCCGCCGCCGCCTTCCAGGTAGGCCGCGCGCACCTCGGCGCTGGCCAGCAGGTCACGGCCCGAGCCGGTCATGACGATCTGGCCGTGCTGCAGGACGTAGCCGCGGTGCGCCACGCGCAGGGCGTGGTGGGCGTTCTGCTCGATCAGCAGGATGGTCACGCCATGGTCCTGGTTGAGCTCGCGCAGGGTCTGGAAGATCTTCTTGATGTACAGCGGCGCCAGGCCGAGCGAAGGTTCGTCGAGCAGCAGCAGCTTGGGCCGGGCCATCAGCGCGCGGGCGATGGCCAGCATCTGCTGCTCGCCGCCGGACAGCGTGCCGGCGCGCTGCTCCAGGCGTTCCTCCAGGATCGGGAACAGCGCGTACATGCGCTTCAGGTTGACCTCCAGGTTGCGCGGGTCGGCCATCACCGCGCCCATCAGCAGGTTCTCCATGACCGTCATGCGCGGGAAGATGCGCCGCCCCTCGGGCACCAGCGAAATGTCGCGCCGGGCGATGACGTGCGTCGGCAGGCGGGTGATGTCCTCGCCGTCGAAGACGATGCGCCCGGCCGAGGCGCGCGGCTGGCCGAACAGCGACATCAGCAGCGTCGACTTGCCCGCGCCGTTGGCGCCGATCAGGGTGACCACCTCGCCGACCTGCACCGACAGGTCGATGCCGCGCAGCGCATGGATGTGGCCGTAATGGGCGTGCACGCCGGTCAATTGCAGCATCATGCGCGCGCCTCCTCCGCCTTTGCCGGCGTTTCGGCGCGGGCGTCGCCGCCGTCCTCCTCGCCGAGATAGGCCTTGATCACCTGCGGGTCGTTCTGGATTTCCGCCGGCGTGCCCTCGGCGATCTTGCGCCCGTAGTTGAGCACGCAGATGTGGTCGCACACATTCATCACCACGCTCATGTCGTGCTCGATGAGCAGCAGGGTCAGCCGCTCCTCGGCGACCAGGCGCAGCAGCAGTTCGTTGAGTTCGCCCGATTCGCGCGGGTTGAGCCCCGCCGCCGGCTCGTCGAGGCACAGTAGCAGCGGATCGACGCACAGGGCGCGGGCGATCTCCACCCGCCGCTGCGTGCCGTAGGGCAGGCCGCCGGCCGGCAGGTCGGCCTTGTCGAGCAGGTCGAGGCGCCGGAGCCAGTCCACCGCCTTGTCCAGCGCCCGTTCCTCGGCGCGGCGGTACGCCGGCAGGCCGAAGATGCCGGCCAGCGAGAAGCGCGAGGCCCGCTGCAAGGCGTTGTGCTGCGCGACGATGAGGTTTTCCAGCACGGTCATCTTCGGGAACAGGCGGATGTTCTGGAAGGTGCGCACCACCTGCGCCACGTGCGCCACCTGATGGCTGGGCAGCGACTCCAGGCGCAGCGCGCCGCGCACCGGGTGGTGGAGGCGGACGCTGCCGGCGGTCGGCTTGTAGAAGCCGGTCAGGCAGTTGAAGAAGGTGGTCTTGCCCGCGCCGTTCGGGCCGATCACGCCGGTGATCCGGCCGGCCGGCACGTCCAGCGACAGGTCATCGATGGCGGCCAGGCCGCCGAAGCGCATGGTCAGGCGTTCGACGGACAGGAGCGGCGTCCCCATCTCAGGCATGGCCGCCTCCCGTGGGAGCATGGCGCAGCGTCGGCTCGCGGTGCGAGAGGATGCCGCCGGGCCGCCAGACCATGATCAGGATCATCGCCGCGCCGAACAGCAGCATGCGGTACTCGGCGAAGTCGCGCCCGACCTCCGGGATCAGCACCAGCACCAGCGAGGCCAGCACCACGCCGAGCTGGCTGCCCATGCCGCCGAGCACGACGATCGCCAGGATGATCGCCGATTCGTTGAAGGTGAAGGATTCGGGCGAGATGAAGCCCTGCCGCGCGGCGAAGAACACACCGGCGACGCCGCCGAGCATGGCGCCGAGCGCGAAGGCCGAGAGCTTGACGTTGGTCACGTCGATGCCCAGCGCCTTGCAGGCGATCTCGTCCTCGCGCATGGCCTCCCAGGCGCGGCCGATCGGCAGCCGGCGCAGGCGCTTGACCAGCACGTTGGTGAGCAGCGAGAGCGCCAGGATCACGTAGTAGAGGAAGATGATGCGGTGCATCGGCGAGAACTCCAGCCCGAAGAACGCGGCGAAGGTCGGCGTCTCGCCCGGCGGCAGGAAAGGCAGGCCGAAGAAGGACGGGCGCGGGATCGAGGAAATGCCGTTCGGCCCGCCCGACAGCTCGGCCCAGTTGATCAGCACCACGCGGATGATCTCGCCGAAGCCGAGCGTGACGATCGCCAGGTAGTCGCCGCGCAGGCGCAGGCTCGGCCAGCCGAGCGCCAGCCCGAACACGGTGGCGATCAGCCCGGCGACCGGCAGCGCCACCCAGAAGCCCCAGCCGAACTGCGTTCGACAACAGCGCGTAGGCGTAGGCCCCGACCGCGTAGAACGCGGCGTGGCCGAGGTCGAGCAGGCCGGCCAGCCCGACCACCACGTTCAGCCCCCAGCCGAGCATCACGTAGATCAGCACCGTGGTCGCCGTGTTGACGACGTAGCGGTTGTCGGAGAAGGCGGCGGGCAGCGCCAGGGCGCAGCCGAAGGCGAGCCAGCCGATCGCCTGCAGCACGCGCCCCCCGCGCCGCGCGTCCCCGGCCACGGCCCGCCGGCCGTGCGCCTGGCGGCGCGCCTTCAGCGCGTCGAGCGCGTAGCGCAGGACCAGGCGGCCGCAGAACGCGGCGGCGACGAAGGCGCCGAGCAGCGGCCAGCGCGTCAGCACCTGCAGGGCGCCGCCCTGGTCGGCGGTGGTCAGGCCGATCATCGGGATGCCGAGCAGCAGGGCGATCAGGGCGATGCCCGCCGCGTCCTTGCCGCGTTCGGCCAGGGTCGGCGCGTCGCTGGCGGAAACGAAGGGCGGCATCAGACCTTCTCCACTTCGGGCCGGCCCAGCAGGCCGGACGGACGGAACAGCAGGACCAGGATCAGGATGCTGAAGGTCGCCACGTCCTTGTATTCGGCCGACAGGTAGTTGGACCAGAAGGCCTCGATCAGGCCGATGAGCAGCCCGCCGAGCATGGCGCCCGGCAGCGAGCCGATGCCGCCGAGCACCGCCGCGGTGAACGCCTTGATGCCGGCGACGAAGCCGATGTAGAAGTTGACCACGCCGTAGTACATGGTGACCATGACGCCGGCCACGGCGGCCAGCGCCGCGCCGAGCATGAAGGTCAGCGAGATGGTGCGGTCGACGTCGATGCCGAGCAGCGCGGTCATCGTGCGGTCCTGCTCGCAGGCGCGCTGCTGGCGTCCGAACGAGGTGCGCGTGATCAGCCAGGTGAAGCCGGCGAGCAGCGCCACCGTGACCAGCACGATGAGCACCTGCGAATAGGAGAGCCGCGCGGTGAAGCCGTCGACGGTCAGCAGATCCACGCCGCCGGTGATCATCGGCGGGATCGGCTTGACCCGCGCGCCCTGCGTGAGCTGCACCATGTTCTGCAGGAAGATCGACATGCCGATCGCCGAGATCAGCGGCGCCAGCCGGGTCGCCCCGCGCAGCGGCCGGTAGGCCAGCCGCTCGACCGCCCAGCCGTACACCGAGGTGAACAGCACCGCCACCGCCAGCACCACCAGCAGCGCGAAGGCCACCGACTCCACGCCGAAGGCCGTCAGCAGCGTGAAGCCGGTGATCGCGATGAAGGCGCTGACCATGTAGATGTCGCCGTGCGCGAAGTTGATCATGCCGATGATGCCGTACACCATCGTGTAGCCGATGGCGATCAGCCCGTACACGGCGCCGAGCGTCAGCCCGTTGATGAGTTGCTGCAAGGCAAGCGCCATAAATAATGGTTCCTAAAGCGTGGGGGCCGCCGGTTTTGACGAGGCCCGCAGTTTACCCGAACGGGTGGGGCCATGGCACGGGCGTTTCAGCCCCTCTCCTCCCCCTTCAAGGGGGGGGCCGGGTGGGGGATGGGGTAATTCATACGGCAGGGCGAGGCTGTTACCCCATCCCCACCCCGGCCCTCCCCTTGAAGGGGAGGGTGACGTAGTGCAATCGCACCGTGGATCGGCGATCACCCCTCCCCCTCGTCCAGCGACATCAGCACGGCGTTCCCGCCCGACGCCGTGGTATCGACCGAGAGCGTCCGCTCGCAGGCGAAGCGGTACAGGTAGTGCGGCCCGCCGGCCTTCGGCCCGGTGCCGGAGAGCCCCTCGCCGCCGAACGGCTGCACGCCGACCACCGCGCCGATGATGTTGCGGTTGACGTAGGTGTTGCCGACGCCCAGGCGCCGGACGATGCGCCCGACGGTCTCGTCGATGCGGCTGTGGATGCCGAGCGTGAGGCCGAAGCCGGTGGCGGCGATCGCATCGCAGACCGCGTCCAGATCCTCCGCGCGCCAGCGCACGACGTGCAGGATCGGCCCGAACACTTCGTGCTCCAGCCGCGCGAGGTCGTCGATCTCGTAGGCGCGCGGGGCGAAGAAGCTGCCGTGCGCGGTCGCCTCGGCGTCGAGCTCGCAGACGTGGATCGGCGTGGCGAAGCCGTCCAGCTTGCGGCTGTGGCGTTCGAGCATGTAGCGCGCGTCGTCGTCGATGACCGGGCCGACGTCGGTGCGGATGTCGGCCGGATCGCCGATGCGCAGCGTCTGCATGGCGCCGCGCAGCATCGCCGTCACCTTGTCGGCGATGTCCTCCTGCAGGAACAGCACGCGCAGCGCCGAGCAGCGCTGGCCGGCGGAATCGAAGGCCGAGGCGATGACGTCGCGCACCACCTGCTCGGCCAGCGCCGACGAGTTGACGATCATCGCGTTCTGCCCGCCGGTCTCGGCGATCAGCGGCACCAGCGGGCCGGGCCGGGCGGCCAGCGCCTGGGCGATCGCGCGCGCCACCTCGGTCGAGCCGGTGAAGGCCACGCCGGCGCAGCGCGGATCGGCCACCAGCGCCGCGCCGATGCGGCCGCCGCCCGGCAGGAAGGCCAGCGCGTCGGCCGGCACGCCCGCCTCGTGCAGCAGGCGCACGGCCTGCGCGGCGACCAGCGGCGTCTGCTCGGCCGGCTTGGCGGCGACGGTGTTGCCGGCGGCCAGCGCGGCGGCGACCTGGCCGGTGAAGATGGCCAGCGGGAAATTCCAGGGGCTGATGCACACGAACACGCCGCGCCCGTGCAGCGACAGCGTGTTGCTCTCGCCGGTCGGCCCCGGCAGGACGATCGGCTCGGCGAACTTCTCGCGCGCCTGCGCGGCGTAGTAGCGGCAGAAGTCGATCGCCTCGCGCACCTCCGCGACGGCGTCGCCCTGCGTCCGCCCGCCTTCGCGCACGATCAGCGCGGCCAGTTCCGGCAGGCGCCGCTGCATCATCTCGGCCGCGCGGTCGAGGACCGCCGCGCGTTCGACGGCGCCGGTGCCGGACCACGCCGGGAAGGCCGCCGCCGCGCGGGCCATGGCCGCCGCCGCGTCCTCGCCCGTCGCTTCGGTGACGTGGCCGACGACCTCGCGCCGATCGGCCGGCGCGCAGACCTTGCTGCGCTTGCCCGCTACCGGCCGGCCGCCGATCAGCGGCGCCGCTTCGTGGCGTTCCGCGGCGCTGCGCTCGATGGCCCGGCGCAGATCGGCGAGCGCGGCTTTGTCGTGCATGTCCACTCCTTCGCTGTTGGCGCGCGCGGCGCCGAACAGGCGGCGCGGCGGGGGAATTCCGGGATGCGGCTTGGCGGCGAGCGTGGCCGCCTGTTCCACCGGATCGGCGACCAGTTGCCCGACCGGCAGGCGCGCGTCGGCGATGCGGTTGACGAAGGAGGAGTTGGCGCCGTTTTCCAGCAGGCGGCGCACCAGGTAGGCCAGCAGTTCCTCGTGGCTGCCGACCGGCGCGTAGATGCGGCAGGCGGCCCCCCATTTGTCCGGGCCGACCACTTCGTCATAGAGCTCCTCGCCCATGCCGTGCAGGCGCTGGTATTCCCAGTCGGTACGGCTTCCCGCGAGCTCGGCGACGGCCGCCAGGGTGTGCGCGTTGTGCGTGGCGAAGGCCGGGTAGAAGGCCGCCGGGTCGGCGAACATCCGCCGCGCGCAGGCCAGGTACGCGACGTCCGTGTTCACCTTGCGGGTGAACACCGGGTAGCCGGACAGCCCGCGCTCCTGCGTGGCCTTGATCTCGGCGTCCCAGTAGGCGCCCTTGACCAGGCGCAGGCCGAAGCGGTGGCCGGAGCGGCGCGCCAGTTCGGCCAGCCATTCGACGACGCCGTAGGCGCGCTTCTGGTACGCCTGCACCGCCATGCCCAGCCCGTCCCAGCCGGCCAGGTCCGGGTCGAGCGCGAGGCACTCGATCAGGTCGAGCGAAAGCTCCAGGCGGTCCGCCTCCTCGGCGTCGATGGTGAAGCCGACGCCGTGCTCCTTGGCCTTGAGCGCCAGCGCCTTGACCACCGGCCAGAGCTCCCGGCGCACGCCCTCCTCGTTGGCGACCTCGTAGCGCGGATGCAGCGCGGAAAGCTTGATCGACACCGACGGCGCTTCCAGCGCCGGCCGGCCGCCCCCGGCGGCGCCGATGGCGTCGATGGCCCGGCCGTACAGCCCGGCGTAGCGGGCCGCGTCGGCGGCGGTGCGCGCCGCCTCGCCGAGCATGTCGAAGGTGTGGCGGTAGCCGTGCTTCCCGGCGCCGGCGGCGCGTTCGAGCGCCTCCTCGATGGTGCGCCCCATGACGAACTGCCGGCCGAGGATGCGCATCGCCGTGCTCACCGCCTGCCGGATGACCGGCTCGCCGACCCGCGAGATCAGGCGTTTCAGCGTGCCGCCGAGGTTCTTCTCGGCGCCGTCGAGGTGGACGATGCGCCCGGTCAGCATCAACGCCCAGGTGCCGGCGTTGACGAAGGTGCTGTGCGACGCGCCGAGCCGGTTGGCCCATTCGGTGTTGCCGATCTTGTCGCGGATCAGCCGGTTGACCGTCGCGGTGTCCGGGATGCGCAGCAGCGCCTCGGCCAGGCACATCAGCACCACGCCCTCGCGCGAGGACAGGTCATAGGTGTTGAGGAAGGCATCGATGCCGGTGCTCTTCAGGCGCTTGCCGCGCACCGCCTCGACCAGCGGCCTGGCGCGCGCGAAGATGCGCTGCCGTTCCTCCGGCGTGAACCGCGCCCGTTCGATCAGCGCGTTGACGATTTCCATTTCATCGGCGCGATGCGCCGCCCGCAGCGCATCGCGCAGCGTGTCGCCATATGTCTGGCTCATGGCCGTGTCCTAAAGAGGCGGCTTGACTTCTTGCTCCCTCCCCTTCAAGGGGAGGGTTGGGGTGGGGATGGGGTCTGGCCGTAAATCCGGAACCCCATCCCCCTCCTGACCTCCCCCTTGAAGGGGGAGGAACGGGGTCCCTCAGGCGATCACTTGCCCACGTAGTCGTACTTGCCGCCCTTCCACTGATAGACCATGAAGCCGGGCAGCTTGTTGTCGCCCTTGGCGTCGAAGGACAGCTTGCCGATCACCGTGTCGAAGCTGCCGCCGCGCAGGGTCTTTTCGAGGTCGGCGTACTTCACGCTCTTGGCCTGCTCGGCGGCCTGGGCGAAGAGCTGCATCGCCGCGTAGGCGTACATCACGTAGCCCTCCGGCTCGACCTTGGCGTCGCGGAACCTCTTGACCACGTCCGCCGCGCCGGGATTCTTGCGCGGGTCGGGCGAGAAGGTGAACAGCACGTTGTCGGCGGCCGGGCCGGCGGCGGTCACCAGTTCGGTGTTGGTCATCGTGTCGCCGCCCATTACCGTCAGCTTGAGGCCGGCCTGCTGCGCCTGGCGCAGGATCAGCGCGACTTCGGTGTGATAGCCGCCGTAGGCCATCACCTCGACGCCGGCCGACTTCAGCTTGCTGATCAGGCCCGAGTAGTCCTTCTCGCCGGCGGTGATCGATTCGCGCAGCGCGGGCTTGGCGCCCTTGGCCTGCATGGCCTTGGCGATCTCGTCGGCGAGGCCCTTGCCGTAGGCGCTCTTGTCGTTGACCACGGCGATCTTCTTGCCCTTGAAGTTGTCGGCCAGGTAGCCGCCGGCCACCAGCCCCTGCTGGTCGTCGCGGCCCATGATGCGGAAGATGTTCTTCAGGCCGCGCTCGGTGACCTGCGGATTGGTTGACACGGTGGCCATCGGAATCTGCGATTCGTTATACACGTCGGACGCCGGGATGGTCGAGCTGGAGCACCAGTGGCCGTGCATGAACACGATCTTGCGGTTGACCATGGTATTGGCGACCGAGACGGCCTGCTTCGGATCGCAGGCGTCGTCGCCGACTTCGAGCTTGAGCTTCTGGCCGAGCACGCCGCCCTTGGCATTGATGTCGGCGATGGCCATTTCGGCGCCCTTGCGGATCTGGTCGCCCGCCGAGGCGTATTGTCCGGTCATCGGACCGGCGATGGCGACGAGGTGGTCGGCGTGCGCCGCCGTGCCCAGCACGGCCAGCAGCCCGCAGCCGGCGAGGAGGATTTTCTTCATCGATGGAACTCCTTTGTAAGTGTTGTCCGAATCATCCGGAGAATCCCGCGTGCCGCCCGGCCACGAAGCAGGGGCTCCTCGCACGTGGTGTGTGGGAAGCTCGCCGGGACCCGCAAGCATTTCACGCGCCAGCCATTGAAAGCCCAGTAAAAACAGCCGGTTGGACGAACCGTTCGAGGCGGCGCGCGGCCTTTCCGCACCCTTCCGGGTCGGCGACCGGCCCGGTTGGCACCGTTCGTGTGCGGAGAAGGAAACATACCACCGGCCCGCGCGGCCCGAAAGAGCGCTGCGCCTATTTTCGGCGCCCGCGCGCATCGCCGACAGAAGAGGCGACGGAGGCGCGTTCCGGCGCCGGGTCAGGATTGATTCATCTCAAATCCATTCGTCACGACACGAACGGCGTTTTCCGCCGCATCGACACAACCCATTGACTAACCTGATCTTAATGTCATTTACAGGAACTCAGCAGCAGCCGCCCGGCTTGATTAATTGATCCATATCAAATACGATTCAGATCGAACGACACGCCGCCGGGTAATCGCCTCGCATCGGCGGCGTCATGGCCCGCTCCCGGCCGGCCGCGAGTTGACGGCTCCCGGACCAGCGTCTAGCCTGCAAGCAAATCATTCCGTCGGGGCGCATGACGGGACTGCCGGCCTGATTTCGACGGCCGCATCAAGCCCGCGCCAAAGGGAGTCCGAACCATCGCCGCGAGGGCACTCAAGCGCCCGCGGCCGCCTATCGACCACGCCATCGCCATGAAACCCGCCACCGACCCCAGCCCGCCTCCATCCCGCCCGCATCGCTCGCGGCTGGTCCTGCATCTGGCCGTCGTGCTGGTCGTCAAGATCATCCTGCTCACGCTGCTCTGGCACGTCTTCATCAAGCCGTACAAGGTCAAGGTCGACGAGGACGCCATGGGCGACCGCATCGCCGCCGGCAGGCCATCCATCACCTCTTCCATTCCAACCTCCCCAGGAGATAGCAAATGATCGACTCGACGGTCGTTGACCTGTCGCGCCTGCAATTCGCGGCGACGGCGATGTACCACTTCATCTTCGTACCCCTGACGCTCGGCCTGTCGTGGATTCTGGTGATCATGGAGTCGGTGTACGTGATGACCGGAAAGCCGATCTACAAGGAGATGACCCAGTTCTGGGGCAAACTGTTCGGCATCAACTTCGCGCTCGGCGTCACCACCGGCATCACCCTGGAATTCCAGTTCGGGACCAACTGGGCCTACTACTCGCACTACGTCGGCGACATCTTCGGCGCGCCGCTGGCCATCGAGGGGCTGATGGCCTTCTTCCTCGAATCGACCATGTTCGGCCTGTTCTTCTTCGGCTGGAACCGCCTGTCGAAGCGCGGCCACCTGGCCGTCACCGCGCTGCTGGCGTTGGGCTCCAACCTGTCGGCGGTGCTGATCCTGATCGCCAACGCCTGGATGCAGGACCCGGTCGGCTCGGCCTTCAACCCGGTGACCATGCGCATGGAGCTGACCGATTTCGCGGCGCTGGTGTTCAACCCCGTGGCCCAGGCCAAGTTCGTGCACACCGTGGCCGCCGGCTACGTGACCGGTTCGCTGTTCGTGCTCAGCATCTCGGCGTGGTACCTGCTCAAGGGCATGCACGTCGAATTCGCGCGCCGCTCGTTCCGCATCGCGGCGGCGTTCGGCCTGGCCGGCACGCTGTCGGTGATCGTGCTCGGCGACGAATCCGGCTACTCCGTCTCCGAATCGCAGAAGTCCAAGCTGGCGGCCATCGAGGCCATGTGGGAGACCGAACCGGCGCCGGCCGGCTTCAACCTCGTCGCCTGGGTCAACGAGGAGCAGCAGGCCAACGACTGGGCGATCCGCGTGCCCTACATGCTCGGCCTGATCGCCACCCGTTCCACCGACAAGGTGCTGCCGGGCATCCGCGAGATCCGCGAGAAGAACAAGGAGCGCATCGCCTCCGGCGTGCAGGCCGTCGCCGCGCTCGAGGACATGCGCAAGAACCCGGACGACCGGGCGGCGCGGGAAAGATTCGAGCAGCATGCGGCCGACATGGGCTACGGCCTGCTGGTCCGGCGCCACGTCGAGGACGTGCGCCAGGCCACGCCGGAAGTCATCGAGCAGGCGGCGATGGATTCCGTGCCCAAGGTCACGCCGCTGTTCTGGAGCTTCCGCATCATGGTCGGCCTCGGCTTCCTGATGCTCGGGCTGTTCGTCGCGGCCATCTGGCTGTCGATCCACAACACGCACCACAAACACCCGCTGCTGATGAAGGCTTTCCTGTGGAGCCTGCCGGCGCCGTGGATCGCCTGCCTGTGCGGCTGGTTCGTCGCCGAGTACGGCCGCCAGCCGTGGACGGTGTTCGGCATGCTGCCGACCCACCTGTCGGCGTCGAGCCTGTCCGCTGCCAACCTGTGGGGGTCGATCGCCGGCTTCGTCGGCTTCTACACGCTGCTGCTGATCGTCGAGATGTACCTGATGTTCAAGTACGCCCGTCTCGGCCCCGCCGCCCTGCAACCGGACCACGCCTGAGGAGAACGCCAAATGCTCGACTACGCGACCCTGAAACTGATCTGGTGGCTGCTCGTCGGCGTGCTGCTGATCGGCTTCGCCATCATGGACGGCCACGACATGGGCGTCGGCATGCTGCTGCCGGTCGTCGGCCAGGACGACACCGAACGCCGCGTGATGATCAACACCATCGCCCCGCACTGGGATGGCAACCAGGTGTGGTTCATCACCGCCGGCGGCGCCGTCTTCGCCGCCTGGCCGTTCGTCTACGCCACCGCCTTCTCCGGCCTGTACTGGGCGCTGCTGCTGGTGCTGTTCGCCCTGTTCTTCCGCCCGGTCGGCTTCGAATACCGCTCCAAGCTGCCCGACCCCACGTGGCGCAAGGCCTGGGACTGGGGCCTGTTCGCCGGCAGCGCGATCCCGGCGCTGGTCTTCGGCGTGGCCTTCGGCAACCTGTTCCTCGGCGTGCCGTTCCGGCTCGACGACACCATGCGTTCGTTCTACTCGGGCTCGTTCTGGGCGCTGCTCAACCCGTTCGCCCTGCTCTTCGGCGTGGTCAGCCTGTCGCTGCTCATGCTGCAGGGCGCGACCTTCCTGTCGCACCGCACCGACGGCGACGTGCAGGCGCGCGCCAGGAAGGCGGCCGTCATCGGCGTCGTGGTCCTGCTCGCGGCCTTTTCGCTGGCCGGCTGGTGGGTCGCGCGCATCGACGGCTACGTCATCCAGTCGATCGCCGACGTCGGCGCGCCGATCAACCCGCTGATGAAGGAAGTCGCCCGCGTCCCCGGCGCGTGGTTCGCCAACTACGCGAACCATCCGGCGCTGTGGCTCATTCCCGCGCTGGCCTACCTCGGCGGCCTCGTCGTGCTGCTCGCCCTGCGCGCTGGCCGGACGCTGCTGGCCTTCGTCGGCTCGTCGCTGGCCTGCGTCTCGGTGATCCTCACCGGCGGCGTCGCGCTGTTTCCCTTCATCCTGCCGTCGTCGGAAATGCCGAAGGCCAGCCTGACCGCCTGGGACGCGACGTCGAGCCATTTCACGCTGAACGTGATGCTGTGGGTGGCGCTGATCTTCACCCCCCTCGTCGTCGCCTACACCGGCTGGGCCTACCGCGTGATGTCCGGCAAGGTCACGCGCGACTTCATCGTCAAGAACGACAAGACCGCCTACTGATCATTCGAAAGGAAAACTCGCATGTGGTACTTCACCTGGATTCTCGGCCTCGGCTTCGCCGTCCTGCTGGCCATCGTCAACGCCATGTGGCTGGAGGCGCAGGACGACGCGAACGATAACCGGCAGCGTTGACCCCGACCCGGCACGGTCATGAAACGGGCGCCCGCGGGCGCCCGTTTCGCTTTGCCAGTTCCCGGCGCCGCGCGGACTATCCGGCGACGGCTTCCAGTTCCCCGGCATCCACCCGCAGGCTGGCGCCGTTGGTGCCCGCGCCCTCGGGCGAGGCGAGGTACAGCACGAGCCGGGCGATTTCGTCGACCGACGTGGCGCGCTGCACGATCGACGCCGGCCGCTGCTTCTCCTGGAGGACGAACAGCCGTTCCTCCATCGTCAGGCAGACGTCGGCCCCGCCGCTCTCCGCCGAGACGGGATCGGGCAGGATCGGTCCCGGCACGATGGCATTGACGGTCACGCCGGAGCACACCACGCGCTTGGCGAGGCCATGCGTCACCGACAGGACCGCCGCCTTGGTCAGGCCGTAGTGGATCATCTCCGACGGCACGTCGAGGCACCATTCGGACGACATGAACACCACGCGCCCCCAGTAGCGTTCGAGCATGCCCGGGATGTAGGCGCGCGAGAGCCGCACGCCCGACATGACGTTGACGTTCATGTACCGTTCCCATTCGGCGTCGTCGATCTCGAAGAAATCCCGGACGCCGTAAACCCCGACGTTGTTGACCAGGATGTCGGCCGCCGGATGCGCGTCGACCAGCGCGGCGCAGCCCGCCGCCGTGCCGACGTCGCAGGCGACGCCATGCACCGCCGCCGCGCCGGGCTCGGTGGACAGGCCGGCGACGGCGCGCTCGACGGCCTCCGCCTTGCGCCCGTTCACCACCACCTCGGCGCCGGCGCGGACGAGCGCCCGCGCGATGGCCAGGCCGACCCCGGCCGTCGATCCGGTGACGATGGCCTTGCGGCCGGAGAGAAAGGGTTTGTTCAAGCCGTCCCGGGCGGAAACGGGTAACGCATAGGAAATCAACATGACCGCACTCCCTGAATTTGATGACCTGTGACTGTTATGGAAACACGGCGCCGCTCCCGGCGGGTGGCTCAGGCCGCCGTACCGGCGTCGGTTGAAGATGCCAGGAAGGCATCGACTTCAGCGCGCGACGGGCACCCCAGGCGGCCGCCGAAGCGCGTGCATTTGAGCGAGGCGGCGGCGCAGGCGAAGCGCGCCGCGCCTTCGATGCCCCGGCCTTCGAGCAGCGCCAGGGCAAACGCGCCATGGAAGACGTCGCCGGCGGCGAGCGTATCGACCACCTCGATCCGCGGCGCGCGCACGCGCCGGATGCGTCCGTTCTCGTACCAGGCGTAGCCGTCGGCGCCGCAGCTCGCGCCGACGTGGCCGTGGTGCGCGGCGCCGACCTGCAGCAGGGCCTGTTCGACGTCCCCGCCGCCGGCGTAAACCAGCAGCCCGGCGTCGGAAAAGACGGCGTAGTCGGCGAGCGGGATCAGCCGGCGCAGCGTTTCCGCCGGCGCCACTTCGCCGTCGACCATGCACGGCACTCCTTTCGCCCGCGCGGCCCTGAGCGCTGCTTCAGCACCCTCGACCCAGCGCGCCTCGCAATGCAGGAAGTCGGCGGCGTCGAGTTCGCCGAGCGGCAGCCAGTCGGGGGTCGGGTCGGCGTTGGCATCGTGGAAGGGAACGACCAGCCGGTCGCCCCGCCGATCCACGATCACCGCCACCTGCGCCGTCGCCGCGCCCGGCACGACATGCACGCCGGTGACGTCGAAGCCTTCGTCGATCAGGCTCTGGCGCGCCATGCGGCCGAGCCAGTCGTCGCCGATGCGCGACCAGACCTGCGCGCTGCCGCCGAGCCGCGCGAAGGCGAACGCGGCGGATACGGCCATTCCGTCGACCAGTTGGAATCGCTCGCTCGGCAGGACCTTGGCCGGCAGCGGAGGCACGTGGTCGACGCGGAAGATGGTGGCCGAGCAGACCGCGCCGACGGCGATCATCCGCTTACGCTTGCCGGGCGGCACGCTGGCCGGACCGCTCACGCCGCGCCCCTCGCCGTCCGGCGGAAAAATCCGCGCGCTGGCCGGCTCATGCGGCGTTCGCCGTCAGGCCGTTCCACGCCTCGACGAAGGCATGCGCCCGCGCCGCCACCTCGTCCCCGCGCATGCCCGGCTTGTAGAGCCCCGAACCCAGCCCGAACGCGCCGGCGCCCGCCTCCATGTAGGAGCGCATCGATTCCGGCGTGATGCCGCCGAACGGCAGGAGCAGGGTTTCTTTCGGCAGCACGGCGCGGATCGCCTTGACCACCTTGGGCGTGATCATCTCCCCCGGGAACAGCTTCAGCGCATCGGCTCCGGCGGCCAATGCGGCGAACGCTTCGGTCGGCGTCGCCACGCCCGGAACGCACAGCAGGCCGAGGGATTTGGCCGCCCGCACGACGTCCAGGTCGGCGTGCGGCATGAACACCATCTCGCCGCCGCATTCCCGCAGCTGGGGGACCTGCCCGGTGCTCGTCACGGTCCCGGCGCCGACCAGGGCATCGTCCGGCAGCGCCTTGCGGAACCGGGCGATGCTGGCGAACGGCTCGGGCGAATTGAGCGGCACTTCGATCAGGCGAAAGCCCGCGTCATAAAGAATACGGCCGATCCCTTCGCTTTCCTCCGGACGGATTCCCCGCAGAACCGCCACCAGGGGCAGCGCGGCGACCGCCGCAGCGAAACGCTCTTTCAGTGTAATCTTGGAAGTCATGTGCTTTACCGTTTCAACGACGTCTGCTTGAAAAAAACCGCGCATCGCAGCATGCGCCGATGCCGCCGCCCGGCCGGAACCCGGCGGCGGCGCGACATCACTTGCCGAGTTCCATCTTCGACAGCAGATCGTTGAAGAACACGTACTGGCTATCAACGAACTTGCGGCAATCCTCGGGATTCCTGTACTTGACGATCATGCCCCGGGAGGTGATGAAGTTCTTGAACTCCTCGGTGCTGGCCGCCTTCTGCAGGGCCGCGGCGAGCTTGTCCACCACGGGCTTCGGCGTTCCCTTCGGCACGGCGAAACCGCCCCAGCCGACGAACTCCAGATTGATCCCGCTTTCGATCAGCGTCGGCACCTTCGGGAAGGCCGGATCGCGTTCCGGCGTCATGATCGCCAGGATCTTCAGCTTGCCGGCATCCACACCCGCCTTGACCTCGCCGGCGTTGACCGTCACCGCCTCGATGTGCTTGCCCATCAACGCCGTCACGGCCGGCGCGGCGCCTTCGAACGGGATGTGGTTGAAGGTCACTTTCTGGTTGCCTTCCAGCGCCGACGCGGCGATGTGCCAGATCGACCCCGCGCCCGAATTGCCGACGCGCACCTTGCCCGGATTGGCCTTGGCGTACTTGATGAAATCCTCGATGGTGTTGTACGGCGCATCGGCCGGCACGGTCACCGCCGACGGCACCATCGTCGTCTGGCCGATGAACTCGAAGGAACTCGGTTCGAGGTCGGACAGCTTGAGCGCCTTGTGCATGACCAGCTCGACGGGGATGTAACTCAGGGTGTAGCCGTCCGGCGCGCTGCGCGCGACCTGCGACATGCCGACGCCGCCGGAACCGCCCGCCTTGTTCACCACCACGACCGGTTTGCCGAGCTCCGGTTCCATGCCCTTGGCGATGATGCGCGCGGTCATGTCCGACGCGCCGCCCGGGTTGAACGGCACGACGATGGTGACTTCGCGCTGCGGGAAACTTCCCTGCGCCAGCGCCGGCGTGGCGCCTCCCGCCAACAGGGCAAACGCCGAGACCGCCGCGGACAACATGCTTAGCTTTTTCATCTCTTCCCTCCTTGGTTGATGACTGCTTCCTTCACTCCACGAAACCGCCGCCGCGCGAGGAACGCGCGCCGCGCGCTCAAACGATCATCCTCTCCATGCCGGCGGCTCAATCCACTTCCCCGGCGATGACCGACTTCTTGTTCTTGATTTCCGCATACACGCTGCCGCTCAGCACGACCGCCGCGAGAATCAGCATGGCCAGCGAGATCGGGCTCTGCACCAGGCCGATCAGGCTGCCGTTGTTCATCTTCACGGACTGCAGCAGCGCCTTCTCCATCATGGTGCCGAGCACGTAGGTCAGGACGATCGGCGCCATCGGGATGTCGATCTTCTTCATCACGTAGCCGATCACGCCGAACACCAGCATCACGCCGACGTCCCACAGGTCGTTCGACACCGTGTAGGCGCCGACGATGGAGATGATCAGGACGATCGGATACAAGAGCTTGGCCGGAATCAGGGCGATCCTCGCCCACCAGCCGGCCAGCGGCAGGTTCATGACCAGCAGCATGGCGTTGCCGATGAACATGCTGGCGATGACGCCCCAGACGAAGGTCGGGTTCTGCGCGAACAGGATCGGCCCCGGCGTCAGGCCGTGCATGATGAAGGCCCCGAGCAGGATGGCGATGGTCGGCGAACTCGGGATGCCCAGGGTGAGCAGCGGGATCATGGCGCCGCCGCAGTACGAATTGTTCGCGGTTTCCGGCCCGGCCACGCCTTCGATCGCCCCCTTGCCGAACTTGCCAGGCGTCTTCGACAGCTTTTTCTCCATCGAATAGGAGAGCAGCGCCGGGATGGCCGAATTGGTGCCGGGAATCAGGCCGATCAGGAAGCCCAGGCCGGTGCCGCGCAGGATGGCGCCGCTCGTCGATTTGAGCTCGTCCTTCCGGGGGAAAAGGCTGGTCAGCTTTTCCGGCTTGCCGACCGCCGACAGGTTTTCCATGCCGAGGAAGATTTCGGAGAGCCCGAACAATCCCATGGCAATGGTGACGAGATCCAGGCCGTTGATCAGGAACGGCTGGTTGAAGGTGTAGCGCAGCACGCCGGAAATCGGGTCCATGCCGATGATCGACAGGGACAGGCCGAGGAACATGGCCACCAGCCCGCGCACGATCGACGCGCCCATCAGGCCGACGACCATGGTCAGGCCGAACAGCATCAGCGAGAACATCTCGGTCGGCCCGAAGCGCAGGGCGAAATCCGCCAGCGGCGGCCCGATCAGCACCAGGCCGACGATCGACGCGATGCCGCCGATGAACGAGCCGATGGCGGCCACCCCGAGCGCCACGCCGGCCCGCCCCTGCTTGGCCATCTCATGGCCGTCCAGGCAGGTGATCACCGAGGCCGCCTCGCCGGGCGTGTTGATCAGCACCGAGGTGATCGTCCCGCCGTACATGCCGCCGTAGTAGATGCCCGAGAGCATGATGATGGCCGACACGGGCGACATGCCGTAGGTCAGCGGAATCAGCAGCGCCGTCGCAGTGGTCGGCCCGATGCCCGGCAGCACGCCGACCAGCTGGCCGACGGTCACGCCGATCAGGCAATACAGCAGGTTCTGCCAGGTCATGGCGACCGCGAAACCGGACAACAACCCCATCAACGAATCCATCGGCTCACTCCTGCAGCGAACTGGGCGCCGGCGCTCATGGCAGCGGCACGGAAAAACAGACCTTGAAGATCAGGTAGCAGATCAGGGTGATGCCGATCGACAAAGCCACGGCGTGCACCAGCCGGTAATGGCGCACGAACATGATGAACAGCAGCAGCGAGCCGGCGACGATGAAGCCGACGGTGTTGAGCAGCAGCAGGAAGACGACGCACGAGATGAACACCTCGGCCACGTTGCTCAGCGCCCGCCGTCCGGGGAAGCAGTCGCCAACCCGGAACACCTGCACGGTGCAGGACTGCCAGATGTAGAGCAGCGCCACGCCGATCGAGAGTCCGGAGAGCCAGCGCGGATACATGCCCGGCCCGGCGCCCAGTTTCGACTGGTACGGCAGGTCGAAGGACATCCGGAAGAACAGGATGGAAAACGCCAGGAAGCAGAGCCCGAACCAGAATCCGGCGTTCTGCCGCTTCACCCAGCCGGAAAACGTCTTGCCGCCGGTTTCTTTCGTTTCTGTTTGCATTGCATCGTCCTCTTTTGCGTGCTCCCTGACTTCGTTCAATTCACCGGCATATCCTGCCCGTAGGTGGCTGCCACGGCCGCGTTCGACCTCGCCGCGCGTCGGGCACCCGAGCCGCCCGCCAAAGCGCGTGCATTTCAGCGACGCCGCGGCGCAGGCGAAACGCGCGGCATCGGCGATCGCCCGCCCTTCCATGAGCGCCAAGGCCAGCGCGCCGTGGAAGATGTCGCCGGCGGACAGGGTGTCCACCACCTCGATGCGCGGCGCGCCCACGTGGCGGATGCGGCCGTCCTCGTACCAGTAATAGCCGTCGCCGCCGCAACTGGCGCCCACGTGTCCCCGATGCGCGGCGCCCACTTTCATCAGGGCCGCTTCGACGTCGTCGCAGCCCGCGTAGATGAGCAGCCCGGCATCGGAGAACACCGCATACGTCGCCAGCGGCACGAGGCGTTCCAGCACGTCTCGCGGCGCGACGTCGCCGTCGATCATGCTCGGGACCCGCATCGCGCGGGCCGCGCGCAGGACCGCCTCGGCGCCCTCGACCCAGCGCGCATCGCAATGCACGATGTCGGCCCGCGCGATATCGTGCAGCGGCAGCCAGTCCGGCGACTTGTCCACGCGATGATCGTGGTAGGGCACCACCAGCCGGTCGCCGCGCCGGTCGACGATCACCGTGGCCTGCGAGGTCACGGTGCCCGGCACGCTGTGCAGACCGGACGTATCGAGCCCCTCCGCGGCCAGGGTGCGCCGCATCGAGACGCCGAGGTCGTCGTCGCCGACGCGCGCGCAGATCTGGGCGCTGCCGCCCAGCCGGACGAAGGCGTAGGCCGCCGACAGCGCCATGCCGTCGACCACCTGGCACATCTCGGACGCCAGCACCTTGGACGGCAGCGGCGGCACCTCGTCGACCCGGTAGATGCTCGAATTGCAGATCGCGCCGGCGGCGAACATCCGCCGGCGCGCGGCCGCCATGCTCACGCGCGCGCCCCCGTCATGGCCGCCGCCTGGCGCGCCAGCCCGGCGATCGCCGGCCAGTCGCGCGCCTGCACGAGGTCGGCGGGCGCCACCCAGGAACAGCCAATGGTCCCGCAGTTGGGCAGGGCGAGATAGCCCGGCACGTCCGCCACCTTGATGCCGCCGGTGGGGCAGAAGGTCACCGCCGGGAAAACGCCGGCCATGCTCTGCAGCCACGTGATGCCGGCACCGCCGTGCGCGGGAAACAGCTTCTGCTCGAAAAAGCCCTGCTCCATCGCGGCTATGACTTCGCTGGCGGTAGACACGCCGGGCAGGAACGGCAGCCCGGCGGCGTTGACCGCGCGCGCCAGCGTCTCGGTCAGCCCGGGCGCCACGCCGAACGCCGCGCCGGCGTCGACGGCGCGCGCCACGTCGTCGGGGCGCAGCAGGGTTCCCGCGCCGATCCGCGCCTCCGGCGCCGCGCGGACCATGGCGCGGATGGCCTCCGCCGCCGCGGGCGTCCGCATCAGCACTTCGAAGACGGAGATGCCTCCCTCCACCAGCGCGCGCGCCAGATCCGCCGCCACGCCCGCGTCATGAACCGTCAGTACCGGCATCACTGGCACGCATGCCAGGATCTCCCGCATCTTTTGCTTCTCGACCTGCATCATTTCTCCTTGGGACGCGCGGCGGCCGCGCGGAATTCATGCCGTGGCTCAAGACCCCCTGGCGTTCGCATGAGCGCGCGCCGGCCATATCTGCTCGAGCTGGCTGATCGCCTGGTGCAGCGGTTCGGCGAAGGACGCCAGTTTCTCCCGGCCGAGACGGAACGTCGGCCCGCCGATGGAAACCGCGCCGACGACGCGGTTCGCCTTGCTCCTGTCCGTGACCAGCATGGCGATCGCCGAAAGTCCGAGCTCCGATTCCTGGTCGTTGAACGCGAAGCCCATGGCGCGCGTCTTGCGGATTTCGCGGCGCAGTTCGGCCACGGTGCGGATGGCGTTCGGACCCAGCAGCTCGGCGTCGAAGCCGCGCGCCACGACCTTCTCGATGGCTTCCTTCTCGGGCATGCTGGCCAGCCACGCCTTGCCCATGCCCGTCGTGTGCAAGGGCACGTGGCGGCCGCTGATCGGATCGCAGCGGATGGCGCCGGTCGCGCCCTGGGCCTTGGCCACCCAGATCATCTCGTCGTCTTCCACCACCGCCAGACGCACCAGTTCGCCGGTTTTTTTCGCCAGATCGTCCAGGATGGGCTGGGCGGCTTCGGTCAGGTTCATGCCGGACAGGTGGCGCAGGCCGATCGCGCCGAGCTTCAGCGTCAACACGTAGCGATCGCTCAGCGCCTCCTGCTTGACGTAATGGGCGCCGACCAAAGCCTGCAGCAGCCGGTGCGCGGCGCTCAAAGGCAGGGACAGATGGCGGGCGATCTCGCTGATCTGCAGACCTTCGCTGCGTTCGACCAGCAGCTCCAGTATCGCCAGGCCGCGCTCTACGGACGAAACACTGATGTTAGCCATACCCTCTCGCCGCCAATGCGAGGCTTCCCTCGCGGACCCACCCGGATGGCACTCCGGATTCTCATTCTTTATTTTTCCGGCAGTCGGAAAACGATGCTGGCGCGAGTTTAATTCAAACGAGAAAGGTTTTCCAAGTTAACCAGGAAATATTTTCCAGATTGGGGCAATGGCCGGAAAATCCCCGGGACATGGGCGCACGGCGGCCGCGGGAAGGACGGGGACGGGACGTCCCGCGACTTGGGAAAGAAGGAATCGGCTTGAGCCCCGCGCCTCAGCGCGAGGCGCGGTTGCCGAGGACGAGGGTCAGCCCGGCGGCGCCGATGACGAGCATGCCGAGGGTCGCGAGGCGGTCGGGGAAATGCCCGAAGACCAGCCAGCCGAGCAGCGTCGCCCAGACGATCTGGATGTACAGCAGCGGCGCCAGGCGCGAGGCGGGGGATTCGTGGAAGGCGCGGATGAGCAGGAAATGCCCCACGCCGCCGTACAGCCCCAGCGAAAGGATCAGCGCCGCCTGGCCGGGCGTCGGCAGCGTATCGCTCCAGAAGGCGGGCAGGAAGGGCGACATGACCAGCGAGCCGACCAGCGCGATGTAGAACAGCTGGCGGACCGGCGGCTCGCTGGCGGCCAGCTTGCGCGTGAGGATCTGGTACAGCGAGTAGCACAGCGCCGAGGCCAGCGCGTAGGCTACGCCCGCGCCGTCCATGTAGCCGCCCGGCCGGGCGATCAGCAGCACGCCGCAGAACCCGGCGACCGTCGCCAGCCAGCTGCGCAGGCGGATTTTCTCGCCGAGCATCGGGCCGGCCAGCAGCGCTACCAGCACCGGCGTGACGAACACCAGCGCGGTGGTCTCGGCCAGCGGCAGGGTGCGGAAGGCCATCAGGACGAACAGGGTGCTGGCGACCTGCGTGAACCCGCGGAACATCATCAGCCAGGGCCGCGAGGTGGCCACCAGGTCGCGCCCCATCCTGGGCGCCACGGTCACCAGCATGAAGGCGAGGTGCGTGATGTAGCGCGCCCACGCCAGCAGGGGCACCGCGAAATAGACCGACATGTATTTCGCCGTCGCGTCGGATACCGCAAAAATCAGCAGGGCAAAGGGAAACAGGAGGAAACCGGAAAGATGCTTGATATTCACGACGAAAAAGATACCCGGTAACGTGCGGCCGACGCTCGAAACGAAAAGGGAAAATGCGCAACGACTTGCCGCGGCCGCGCCGGCTTTTCCCGGCAGGCCGGAAAGCGGGGACGGCGCGAAGCGGGCGGCAAGGCGTACTTTACCGCCTTTTTGCCCGCGGCATCCGGCGAGGACGCCGCGCCATGCGCGGCCCGCCGCGTGCCGCCGGAATTTCGCGGTCCGGCGCAACCCGCGGCAACGCCGGAACCGGCCGCGCGGTCAGGTCAATTTCCAGCCGTCGATGACCAGGCTGCGGAAGCCGAGCAGGCTGCGCATGCGGATGGTCAGCGAGTCGTTGCCGGACAGGCAGCTGGGCACGTAGAGCGTCACGCCCTGGGCGTCCTGGCGGACGTAGCCGGAGGAATTCACCGGTTCGCCGAAACGCACCGCCGGACATTCGGTCATATCGAAACAGCAACCGCGCAGCGTGTAAGGAACGTCGATGAACACAGGCGATTGTTTTTCCCCGACGAGGGCCAGGGCATCTTCGGAAAACGTAATCAAAGGACTTCCTCCCGGTTTGGCATGCATGGATACGGCCGGCGACGCCCGGACGGGACGCGCACCCGTATTGACAGCGCGGCGTTTCGTCCGGTTCATCCGATCGACGCGGAACGACACAACACGGCGCCGGATTGCTACTATCGACATCCACCCGCCTCGGACAGGCAACTCCGGACACACACGCCGCGCATGACCCGACCCCCGATGAACGACTGGAAAATGGACAGAACCGCCTGTCGCGCCCTGTTCGAGGACTCGCTCAGCGGCGTGGCGTACTGCCGGATGATCCTGGAAGACGGCGCGCCTGTTGACTTCCGCATTCTCGGCGTCAACCCGGCGTTCGCCAAGCAGACCGGACTCGCCGACGCGGCCGGACGGGCGGCGTCGGAGATCATCCCGGGATTGCGCGAAAACGACGGGAAACTGCTGCGGATCTGCGGCCGCGTCGCCGGCGGCGGCGGGCCCGAGCGTTTCGAGTACCACCTCGCCGCGCGGCGCACCTGGTTTTCGATCTCGGTCTATTGCCCGCGCGCCGGGGATTTCCTCGCCACCCTCGACGACATCACCGAACGCAAGCGGACCGAGGCCGCGCTGATCGAGCGCGAACGGCGCCTAAACCGCGTCATCGAAGGCTCGGAGCAGGGCTTCTGGGACTGGGACCTGCGCACCGGCACCTTCGCCGTCAGCCCCGGCTTCGAGGCGATGCTGGGCTACGCGCAGGGCGAGATGGACGCCGCCGTGGAAAAATGGGGCGAATACATCCACCCGGACGACCTGATCAAGGCCAAGGCGTCGATCGACCAGCACTTCGCCGGGCAGTCGCCCGTGCATGAGGTCGAAGTGCGCTTTCGGACGAAAGCCGGCGAGTGGCGCTGGATGCTGACCCGCGGGCGCATCGTCGAGCGCGAGGCCGACGGCCGGCCCGCCATGATGTCCGGAACGTTCACCGACATCATGGCGCGCAAGGAGACCGAGCGGGTGCTGCACCAAGCGGCGATCGTCTTCGAGAACACCCGGGAAGGCGTGGTGATCACCGACGCCGAGGCGCGCATCCTGTCGGTCAACCGCGCCTTCACGCTGATTTCCGGCTACACCCCGGACGAAGTCCGCGGCAAGGTGCCGACGCTGATGCTGCCGGGGCGGCAGCGCACCAGCTTCTTCAGCGACATCCGCGCCCGGCTGCGCGCCAGCGGCTACTGGCAGGGCGAGCTGTGGAGCCGGCGCAAGAACGGCGAGGCCTACCCGCAGCTGACCACGATCAACGCGGTCAAGGACGACAACGGCGAAGTCGCCCACTACGTCGCCGTGTTCACCGACGTCTCCTCGATCCGCGCCTCGCAGGAGCGGCTGGAATTCCTCACCCAGCACGATCCGCTGACGCACCTACCCAACCGCCCGATGCTGTTCTCGCGCCTCGAACACGCCATGACCAAGACGCGGCGGGAGAAAGGGCTGTGCGCCCTGCTGCTGATCGACCTCGACCGCTTCAAGGACATCAACGACAGCTTCGGCCACCTGATCGGCGACAACCTGCTGGTGCAGGTCGCCCAGCGGCTGAAGACGCGCCGCCGCGACAACGAGATGCTGGCGCGGCTGGGCGGCGACGAATTCGCGGTCTGGCTCGACCGCATCGCGCGCCCCGAGGATGCCGGCCAGATCGCCGGCGACATCCTGGCCCTGCTCGAAGCGCCGTGGTACCTGCCCAACGACGCCGAGGTGCGCGTCGCGGCCAGCATCGGCATCGCCCTCTACCCGGGGCCGGCGACCACGCCGGAGGAACTGCTGCAGCAGGCCGACGCGGCGATGTACAGCGCCAAGAAGGAGGGGCGTTCGAGCTACCGGTTCTTCTCCGAGAACCTCACCGACGACGCGCGCCAGCGCATCGCCATGGAAAGCCGGCTGCGCCACGCCATCGACGAAGGCGAACTGCAGATGCGCTTCCAGCCGCAGATCGACATCGGCAGCGGCCTGATCGTCGGCGCCGAGGCGCTGGTCAGCTGGGATTCGCAGGAATCCGGCACGATCACCTCGAACCGCTTCATCCCGCTGGCCGAGGATACCGGCCTGATCTTCTCGCTCGGGCGCCGGGTGCTGCGCGAGACCTGCCGCATCGGGCGCGGCTGGATCGACGCCGGGCATCCGCCGCTGATGCTCGCGGTCAACGTCTCGGCCAAGCAGCTGCACGCCCCCGGCTTCGCCGACGAAGTCCTCGCCACCCTGGCCGAAACCGGCTTTCCGCCCGCGCTGCTGGAGATCGAGATCACCGAGTCGTCGCTGATGTCCAGTCCGGAACAGGTCGTGCCGCAGCTGCAGAAACTGCGCGCCAACGACATTCGCATCGCGGTCGACGACTTCGGCACCGGCTACTCCTCGCTCGCCTACCTGAAGCGCTTTCCGCTGGACGTGCTCAAGATCGACAGCAGCTTCGTCCTGCACCTCGCGCAGCGCAAGGACGACCGCGAGATCGTCACGGCGATCATCCAGATGGGGCACACGCTGGGTTTCCGCGTGGTGGCCGAAGGCGTCGAGACGGCCGAACAGCTGGCCTTCCTCAGGAAGAAGGGCTGCGACATCTACCAGGGCTACCTGGCCAGCCGCCCGCTGCCGATCGACGAGTTCGAGACGCTGATGCGCCGGCTGCGCTGAGCCGCCGGGGGACCGGCGCCGTCGCGCAAGCCGATGCGAATTGATTTTTTTCAATAAAAATCAAAAAGTTGTTGTATTTTTCCGCAATTTGGCGCATAGTGTCGGGCAGCGATCTTCAAGTCCGTGCAGCTGTTCCCTGGTTAGCTCCTCTGCGTTCCGCAGACCACTTCCCCGTTGGTCATCTCGCTTTCTTGATCCTCGCCCTCAAGCAAGGGGCCGGTCCCCTTTTCAAATTTTTTTGGATATTCAGATTATGGCAACAGGTACCGTCAAGTGGTTTAACGACTCCAAGGGCTTCGGCTTCATCTCGCAGGACAACGGCGGCGAAGACGTGTTCGCGCACTTTTCCGCCATTCAATCGAACGGTTTCAAGAGCCTGGCCGAAGGCCAGCGCGTGACCTTCGACATCACCCAGGGCCCCAAGGGCAAGCAGGCCTCGAACATCCGCGTCGCCGACTGAACCGCAGACTGAACCGCATTGCGGCTCATTTTGGCGGGCGGACGCCGCCCGCCTCTCTGCGCCCTGATGGAACCCGGCTCCGCGCCGGGTTTTCACTTTTCAAGGAGGCGCGTTCATGGCCAAAGAAGAACTGCTCGAAATGCAAGGCGTCGTCGTGGAAAACCTGCCCGACGCCCGCTACCTCGTCCTGCTGGACAATGGGCACAGCCTGGTCGCCTACACGGCGGGCAAGATGCGCAAGCATCACATCCGTATTCTGGCGGGCGACAAGGTGTCGCTGGAAATCTCGCCCTACGACATGAGCAAGGGCCGCATCACCTTCCGGCACATCGAAGGCCGGCCGCCGGTGGCGGCCCGCACGCCGCGGCGCCGCTGAGGCGCCCGCTTTCCGCCTACCCGTCGCCGCGGGGAAATTCAGCGACGGCGAGGTAGCCAGACCCTGCCTCCGTCCGCCGCGAGCGGACCAGCACGAACCCCTCGCAGCGCCACACCAGCGGTGCCAGGGCCGGTAGCTCCGCCGGCGCCGCGACGCGCGCATTGCGCACCAGCGTCAGATGCGGCACGAAGCCCTGCGCTTCGTCGCCGGGCGTCCCCGCCGCGCGCAGCCGTTCGCGCAGCGCGTCGGCCAGTTCCCGCAACGGCGGCGCCTCCGCCGAGCATCCCGCCCAGATCAGCCGGTTGTGGCGCCAGTAGCCCAGGCGGTCGATGCGCAGTTCGAACGGCCTGGCCCGGACCCCGCGCGCCGCTTCGATCACCTGCGGCAGCCGCGCGTCGTCCACCTCGCCGAGAAAGGCCAGGGTCAGGTGGATGGTTTCCCGCCGCGTCGCCTTGCCGCCGAAACGATGCGCCAGGGCGTGCGCCTCGGCGGCCAGCGTTTCGGCCACGGATTCCGGCGGCCACAGGGCGAAGAAGAGCCGCATGCCGCCTCCGCGCCGCTATTTCCTGGCCGCGTGCGCCGGACGGAACGCCTTGCAGAACGCGGCGTCGGTCTCGATGTACGCGCCCTCGATCAGATCGACGCAGTACGGGATGGCGGGAAAGACCGCCTGCAGGCAATCGTCGATGGCCGACGGCTTGCCGGGCAGGTTGACGATCAGGCAGCTGCCGCGGATGCCGGCCGTCTGCCGCGAGAGGATCGCCGTCGGCACGAACTTCAGCGATGCCATGCGCATCAGCTCGCCGAAACCCGGCAGCATCTTGGTGCACACCGCCTCGGTCGCCTCCGGCGTCACGTCGCGCAACGCCGGCCCGGTGCCGCCGGTGGTCACCACCAGGCTGCAGCCCTCGGCATCGGCCAGCTCGATCAGGGTCGCCTCGATCCGCGCCTGCTCGTCGGGGATGACCCGCGCCACGGTCTCCCACGGGCCGACCAGCGCGCGCGCCAGCCAATCGCGGATCGCCGGCCCACCCTTGTCCTCGTAAACGCCCTGGCTCGCCCGGTCGGAAACCGTGACGATACCGACGCGCACGACTGGCCGCGCGCCACCGCCGCTCATGACGCCACCTCCATGAAGCCCGACACCTCCTGGAACATGCTCGCGTCGAACAGCTGGACCTGCACCGCCGCGCCCGCCGCCAGCCCCTCGCTGTCCTGCGGCACGACCAGCAGGCCGTCGGCGCGCGCCATCGACACCAGGTTGCCGCTACTCTGCGGGCCGGTGGCGCGCGCGTGGAGGCGGCCCGCGGCGTCCGCCGACAGCGTGACGCGCACGAACTCGGCCCGCCCCGGCTGATGCCTGACGGGCTGCGCCAGCGTCGCCACGACGGCGCGCCGGAACAGCTTCGCGTGGCCCATGCGCCGGCGCAGCGCCGGCAGCACGAACTGCTCGAAGCAGACCATGCTCGATACCGGATTGCCCGGCAGGCCGAAGACCAGCCGCCCGCCGCGCGTGCCGAAGGCCAGCGGGTGCCCCGGTTTCATCTCGACGCGCCAGAAATGCATCTCCACGTCGAGCGCTGCCAGCGTCGGCCGCACGTGGTCGTGTACGCCGACCGACGAGCCGCCGGACACCAGCAGCACGTCATATTCCAGTCCCTGCCGCAGGCAACGGGCCAGTTCATCCGGGTCGTCGCGGGCGATGCCCAGGCGCACCGGCTCGATGCCGAGCGCCTGAATCTGCGCCATCAGCGCGTAGCTGTTCGACTCGGGAATCCGCTCGGCGTCGAAGGGATCTTCCATGGCTTCCAGTTCGTCGCCCGTTCGACAGGATGGCCACGCGCGGACGGCCATACACCGGCAGGCGGGCACGCTTGGCGGTGGCCAGCACGCCGATCACGCCCGGCGTGATTTCCGTGCCGCGCGTCAGCACCACCTCGCCGTGGCGCATGCTCTCGCCGCGCACGCGGATGTCGTTGCCCGGCTTCACCGGCAGCGCGATCTCGACGGTGTCGTCGGTCAGCTGCGCGGTATCCTCGACCCGGATCACCGCGTCAGCGCCGGCGGGCACCGGCGCGCCGGTCATGATGCGCGCGCACTCGCCGCTGGCGACGGCATGGCGCGGACGATCGCCGGCCTTGATGTCCTCGACGATGGTCAACACCGCGCCGCCGGCCGCCAGATCGGCGGCGCGCACGGCGAAGCCGTCCATCGCCGACACGTCGCAGGGCGGCTGGTCGCGGTTGGCGTGCACGTCCTCCGCCAGCACCCGCCCGAGCGCGCGCTCGATCGGCACTTCCTCGACGGCGCCGGGGGCCGCGTACCGCAGCACGCAGGCCTGGGCGTCCCCCACGGACAAATTGCTGTTCTTGCTCACTGCCTCACCTTTCAGATGGTTTTCAATGGCGGCCGGGGCGGCGCTGTGCGGCCCGGCCTACGGATTCGTCCGCGCCGCATCCCCCAGCGCCGCGGCCACGTCGCCCGGCGTATCCAGGTCGATGAAGCCGCGCAGCGAGGGATCGGCCGGCCGGATGTCATCCTCATGGACCAGGCAAACGTCCAGTCGTTCCAGGGCCGCCCGCAGGCCGCGCCGGCCGGGTTGGGCCAGGACGTCGCGCAGCGCCGGCAGGGCGCGCGCCGCGTAGAAGGCGGCCAGCGGCTGCGGATGGCCCTGGACGACCGGCACCACGGCCTCGAAGTCGCCCCGCCGGGCGGCCAGCGCCCGGATCGGCGCGGCGTCGAGGAAAGGCATGTCGGCCGCCGCCGCGAACACCCAGGGCGTGCCGGCCCGCGCCAGGCCGGCGCACACCCCGGCCAGCGGCCCGGCGTCGGGGATTTCGTCGAGGACCTGCGGCGCGTTGACGTCGCCGCGCCGCCGGCGCACGCTGACCAGCACCTGCGGGAAGACCTTGCGCAGCGCATCGACGGCCCGCTGCAGCAGCGTCTTGCCGTCGATTTCGAGCAGCGTCTTGTCGCGTCCCATGCGGCGCGAGTCGCCGCCGGCCAGGATCAGGCCGGTGCAGTCCTCGATCATGGCGTCCGGCGCAGCAGGAAGTCGGCGACGCCCGCCGCGTCGTCCAGCGCGAAATGCGGCAGTTCGGGATAGACCTCGTCGCAGTCGGTGACGATGGCGATCAGGCCGTCCCCGACCGCGCAGCGCGGCGGCTTGCCGCTGGCGCGGCGCAGCACCTCGATCTTGGGGCCTTCGGCATGCGAGAAGCCCTCGGCCAGCACCACGTCCGCCTCGCCCAGGAAACGCCCGGCCAGCTGCGACGGCTCGCGGCGCTCGGCCGCGTCGGCCACCAGCTGCAGCGCCGAGGTGGTCACCAGCATGCTCATCGCCGCGCCGGCCCGCTTGTAGCGCCAGCTGTCCTTGCCCTCGGTATCGAGCTCGACCTTGTGATGCGCATGCTTGATCGTCGCCACGCGCCGGCCGCGCCGGGTGAGTTCCGGGATCAGCTTCTCGACGAAAGTCGTCTTGCCCGCGTTGGAATGGCCGACGAAGATGAAGACGGGAGGGGTCATTTAGAAAGTCTGGAATGAAAGAAAGATAACCACGGCGACACGGCGGACACGGCGAAAAGGCAAAGACTTTTTTTTAACTTGAGATGCGGTTCATGGATGCGGCGTCACCCACGAATCGCCGGTCGGGGTGATTTCCTTCTTCCAGATCGGCACGCGCTCCTTGAGTTCGTCGATCAGCCAGCGGCAGGCCTCCAGCGCCGGAGTGCGGTGCTCGGCGCCGGCGGCGATGAAGACGATGTTGTCACCGGCGCGGACCGTGCCGAGGCGGTGCACGATGCGCGCGTCGATCAGGCCGAAGCGCTCGATCGCCTCGGCGCGCAGCCGCCGCAGTTCGGCCAGCGCCATCGGCGCGTAGGCGTCGAAACCGATCTCGCCGACCTCGCGCCCCTCCGAGAAATCGCGCGCGCAGCCGAGAAAGGTGGCGATCCCGCCGATGCGCCGCGAGACGGCGCGCAGCGCGCCGACTTCCTCGTCCTGCGAGAAGTCCTCCAGTTGCAGCCGGACCGGTTCGCTCACCTCAGCCTCCCGAGAAGCGCGACATGAAGACGATCTCCGCGCCGTCCGGCAGCGCCTGCCCGTCCGCCTCCCGCACGCGCTCGCCGTTGACGGCGACGATGGAGACCAGCGCGAACGCCTCCGGATAGCGCGGCCGCAGCTCGTCGCGCACGTCCTGCCAGCGCAGGCCGGCGCGGAACGGCACGTCGATCTGCCGCGCGCCCACGCGGTCGGCCACCGGGCCGAAGAACAGCACCTTGATCATTGCCCTCCCCCGCGCCGCCATGCGCCGCTCTTGCCGCCCCGCTTCTCGTCCAGTTGGACGGCCTCGATGCGCATGCCGCGGTCGATCGCCTTGCACATGTCGTAGATGGTCAGCAGCGCGGCGCTCACCGCGCACAGGGCTTCCATTTCCACGCCGGTCGGCCCGACGCACCGGGCGGTCACCGTCGCCGCGATGCCGACGCAGCCCTCGCCGTCGGGTTCCGTGATCTCGGCAAAGGCCGTCTCGACGCCGGACAGCGCCAGCGCGTGGCACATCGGAATCGTCTCGGGCGTGCGCTTGGCGGCCATCACCGCGGCGACGTCGGCGACCGCCAGGACGTTGCCCTTGGCGACGGCGCCGGCGCGGATGCGCTCCAGCGTCGCCGGACGCATGCGGATCACGCCGCTGGCCACCGCCTCCCGGCGCGTATCGGCCTTCTCCGACACATCGACCATGCGCGCCCGCCCTTCGGCGGAGAAATGCGTCAACTCATTCGGTTCGTTCAAGCAGGCCTCTGTCTGGCGAAAATCAGCCGCCAATATACGACATCTCGATCTTCCTGACCGGCAGCTCGGTGGCGGCGCGGCGCAGTTGCGAGTAGCGGTCGGTCCGCCCGGCCCAGAGATCGGCGATGCGCCGCCGCAGTTGCGCGTCGTCCTCCCCGGCGCGCAACGGGGCGCGCAGGTCGGTCCCCTCGGCGGCGAACAGGCAGGTGTAGAGCTTGCCGTCGGTCGACAGGCGCAGGCGGCTGCATTCGTGGCAGAAGGCCTGCGTCACCGAGGCGATCACGCCGATCTCGCCGCCGCCGTCGGCGAATTCCCAGCGCCGCGCCACCTCGCCGGGGTAGTTGGGTTCGAGCGGACGCAGCGGGTATTCGCGGTCGATGCGCTCCAGGATTCCCTGCGCGCTGACCACGTCGTCGAGGCGCCAGCCGTTGGTGCTGCCGACGTCCATGAACTCGATGAAGCGCAGGACGATGCCGGTATGCCTGAAATGGCGCACCAGCGGCAGGATCTCGCCCTCGTTGACGCCGCGCTTGACCACCGTGTTGACCTTGAGCGGCGCCAGGCCCGCCGCCTGCGCCGCCGCGATGCCTTCGAGCACCTTGCCGACCGCCGCGCCGGAATCGCTGATGCTGCGGAAGACGCCGTCGTCCAGGGCGTCGAGGCTGACCGTCAGGCGCGTCAGGCCGGCGTCCTTCAAGGACCGCGCCCTGGCCGCGAGCAGCGTGCCGTTGGTGGTCATCGCCAGTTCGACCGGCCGGCCGTCGGCGTCCCGCACGCCGGCCAGCTGTTCGACCAGCCGCTCGACGCCGTGCCGCAGCAGCGGCTCGCCGCCCGAGAGCCGGATCTTGCGCACGCCCAGGTCGACGAACAGGCGCGCCACCCGCGTGATTTCCTCGAAGCTCAGCAACTCCGCCCGCTGCAGGAAGACGAACGACTTGCCGAACACCTCGCGCGGCATGCAGTAGGTACAGCGCAGGTTGCAGCGGTCGGTCACCGAAATGCGCAGGTCGCGCAAGGGGCGCTGCAGGGCGTCGACGAGGGATGGCGGCGCGGAGGGCGTCGCGGGATGCGCTTCGGTCACAAGATGCTCCAGGAGACGATTCGGCAGGGGGAAGCGCCGCGTACGATAGCATCGACCGGCCGCGGCGCCTCCGGTTCCCTACGTGCCCGCCGCTCCGCCCGACGGCGGCGCGGGGTGGAAGATCTCCTGCGGCGCCCCGCCCTTCTCCGCGCCGATGGCCTGCTCGACGTTGGGCAGGCGGTGGGCGACGCCCTTGTGGCAGTCGATGCAGGTCTGCCCGGCGTTCAGGCCCTCCTGGTGCATCTGCGCCGAGCGGCGGCTCTGCTTGACGTAATCGAAGCTGCGGTCGTCGTGGCAACCGCGGCACTCGCGCGAGTCGGTGGCTTTCATCCGCTCCCATACCGCCTCGGCCATGTGCAGGCGCCGGGCGTTGAACTTCTCCGGCGTGTCGATGGTGCCGAGGATGTTGTGATAGACGTCCTTGGAGGCACGCATCTTGGCCACCATCTTCGGCCCGAAGGACTTGGGCACGTGGCAGTCCGGGCAGCTGGCGCGCACGCCGGAGCGGCTCGATGCGTGCGTGGTCAGGCGATACTCCGCGTACGAGTTGTCCTTCATCTCGTGGCAGGAGATGCAGAATTCCTCGGTGTTGGTTGTCTCCAGCGCGTAGTTGAAGCCTATCCAGGAAAAAATGCCGGCGACGAACAGCACCGCCACGCCGATCCAGCCGGTGGCGTG
This sequence comes from Propionivibrio sp., assembly GCF_047602565.1. GTDB lineage: Bacteria > Pseudomonadota > Gammaproteobacteria > Burkholderiales > Rhodocyclaceae > Propionivibrio. Next base: position 3,385,260 of record NZ_JASGGX010000001.1, on the reverse strand, counting down.
GATGCGCCGCAGCGCCCCGGCGGCCAGGCCCTTGAGCTTATCGATGTTCATTGTCCTCCCTCCGTTTTCGCCGGCTCAGCGCAACCCGGCGCCCGGTTTGAAGACGTTGCCCACCAGCGGCTTGGCGTCGGTCTGCGGCACGTGGCACTGGTTGCAGAAGTAGCGGTTCGGCGACACGCTGGACATCTCCGCCCCCTCGCGCGACTTGAAGTGGGTGATCGAGATCTTGGTCGCGTTGGCCTCGCGGGCGCGCGACCAGGCGTGGCAATCCATGCACTTGTTGAATTCCTTGCTCACCAGGTAGCTTTCGGTGGTGTGCGGGATCAGCGGCGGCTGCTGCACGAAATCGCGCGGCAGCGGCGCGCTGTCCGGCCCGAAGCGCGCCCCCTCGCCGGCCGGGTCGCTGGCGTTGATCTCCACGCCGCGCAAGGTCTGCAGCCGGACCGGCTGGAATTTCTCCGCCGCCACGGCGCCGGGCGACGCCAGGCACAGGCTTGCGGCAACGGCCCCGAGCAGGGCGACGGTGCGGGCAAAACGAAGGACGGGCTGTTTCATCACGCGCTCCTCTGGTCGAATCGGTGAGTCATCTTGAATACCTGGCGGTCGCACACGTCGATGCAACGGCCGCAATTGGTGCAGTCTCCGGCAAGAATCAGCGGGTGGGACTGGCCCGCCTGCTTGAGCGCCGGCCGGATCACCTGCGGTTCCGGGCAGACGACGAAGCAATCCATGCAGTCGTCGCAGGCGTCGCGCCGGGCGGCGGAGACGCGGATCAGCGCCAGGCGCCCGAGCAGGCCGTAGAAGGCGCCGACCGGGCAGACGTGGCCGCACCAGCCGTGGTTGGCGATCAGCAGGTCGTACAGGAAGATGCCGGCGATCGGCAGCAGCGAGCCCCACAAGCCGAAAATCAGCGCGCGGTGCAGCAGCGAGACGGGATTCACCCACTCCCAGACCAGCGTGCCGGAGACGGCGGCCGCCGCGAGCACGCCGGCGAGCAGCCAGAGGCGGGTGTCGGCGTCGGGCGCGCGGCCGGTCTTGATGCCCAGCCGGCGGCGCAGCCACGCGGCGGCGTCGGCGACCAGGTTCACCGGGCAGACCCAGCTGCAGAAGACGCGGCCGCCAACCAGCAGGTAGAAGACGAGGACGATCGCCGCGCCGGTCAGCGCGGTGACGTAGGGCCAATGCCCGGCGAGCATGGATTGCAGGGCGAGCAGCGGATCGGTCAGCGGCACCGTGTCGAAGATCAGCGACGCGGACAGGTTGCCCTTCAGCACCCACACGCCCAGCCACGGCCCGGCGACGAACAGCGCCAGGATCGCCAGCTGGCTGGCGCGGCGCAGCAGCAGCCAGCGCTGGCGGACGAGCCACGGGCGGGACGGCGCGGCGCGATCGGCGCGGCGCGCGTTCATGGCTTCCACCTTGAATCGAGGCCGCCGGCCTTGCCGGGCGCCGGAACCGGCGCGGCGGTGGGCGGCGTGATCGGCGCGGCTGGCGTGGCCGGGGCGACCACCGTCTCGGTCGCCGAACGCCCGGCCGTCGAGCCTTCGAAGCCGCGCACCGGCAGCTTGATCTGCTCGCCGATCAGCGATTCGCCCTGGCGCGCCTTCTCCTCCCAGCCCTTGCGGTAGTGCGCCGGCAGCGCGCCCTGCGCCAGCTTGCGCGGGAAAACCTTGATCGCCGGTTCGGGCAGCACGCAGGATTTCTCGCACTTGCCGCAGCCGGTGCAGGCGTCCGAGTGCACCGTCGGCAGCAGTAGCGCGTGCCGGTCCGAGCGCGGGTTGTGCCGCGTCTCCAGGGTGATCGCCTGGTCGATCACCGGGCAGACGCGGTAGCAGACGTCGCAGCGCAGGCCGAGGAAATTGAGGCAGTTTTCCTGGTCGACCAGCGCCGCGAGCCCCATGCGCGCCTGCGTGATGTCGGTCAGTTCGCGGTCCAGCGCGCCGGTCGGGCAGGCCTTGACGCAGGGAATGTCCTCGCACATCTCGCAGGGAATGGCGCGCGCGGTGAAGTACGGCGTGCCGGTCGCCACCGGCTCGCCGAGATCGGCCAGCTTCAGCGTGTCGTACGGGCAGTCGCGCACGCACAGGCCGCAACGCACGCAGGCCGCCAGGAAGTCCGCCTCGGCCAGCGCGCCGGGCGGCCGGATGGCCTGCGCCGGCAGGGCGGACGCCTGCCGCGCGTAGAGCCCCGCGCCGAGCGCCAGCAGGCAGCCGCCGCCCGCGGCGGCGGCCACGCCGTTGAGGAACCTGCGCCGCGCCTGCGACGCCGGCGATGCGGCGGCGCTGGTGCGCCCGACGCTTTTATCTCCCTGGACCACGGTGTCGTCTTCCCGGCTGGCGGCCTCAGGCGCGCACCACCTTCACTGCGCATTTCTTGAAGTCGGTTTCTTTCGAGATCGGACAGGTGGCGTCCAGCGTCAGCTTGTTCACCAGGCGCGACTCGTCGAAGAACGGCACGAAGATGAGGCCGACCGGCGGCTTGTTGCGGCCCTTGGTCTCGATGCGCCCGACCATCTCGCCGCGCCGCGAGGCGACCTTGACCAGCATGCCGCGCAGCAGCCCGCGCTTCTTGGCGTCATCCGGATGCATGAACACCTGCGCCTCGGGCACCGCCTTGTGCAGTTCCGGCACGCGCCGCGTCATCGAGCCGGTGTGCCAGTGCTCCAGCACGCGGCCGGTGCACAGCCACAGGTCGTACTCCTTGTCCGGCATCTCCGGCGGGTCCTGGTACGGCAGCGCGTAGATGTTGGCCTTGCCGTCCTTGTTGCCGTAGAACCTGACGCCCTCGCCGGCCTTGACGTACGGGTCGTAGCCCTCGCGGAAGCGCCACAGCGTCTCCTTGCCGTCGACCACCGGCCAGCGCAGGCCGCGCGCCTTGTGGTACAGGTCGAACGGCGCCAGGTCGTGCGCGTGGCCGCGGCCGAACTGGGCGTATTCCTCGAACAGCCCCTTCTGCACGTAGAAGCCGAAGTCCTCGGTCTCGTCGTTGGTGTAGCCCTTGATGGCGTGCTCGTTGACCTTGGCCGCCTCGCTCTTGGGGAACTTGTTCACCACCTTGTTGGCGTACAGCACGTCGTACAGGGTCTTGCCCTTGTACTCCGGCTTCTTGGCCAGCAGTTCGGCCGGCCATACCTCCTCGACCTTGAAGCGCTTGGAGAACTCGATGTACTGCCACAGGTCGGAGCGCGACTCGCCCGGCGCCTTGACCTGCTGGCGCCAGAACTGGGTGCGCCGCTCGGCGTTGCCGTAGGCGCCTTCCTTTTCCGTCCACATGGCCGTCGGCAGCACGAGGTCGGCGGCCAGCGCGGAGACGGTCGGATAGGCGTCGGAGACGACGACGAAGGCCGCCGGGTTGCGCCAGCCGGGGTAGATCTCGCCATTGACGTTCGGCCCGGCCTGCATGTTGTTGGTGGTGCTCGTCCAGTAGCACTTGAGCTTGCCGTCCTTGAGCGCGCGGCTCTGCGCCACGGCGTGCAGGCCGATCTTGTCGCTGATCGTGCCTTCCGGCAGCTGCCAGAGCTCTTCCGCGTGCTTGCGGTGCTCGGGGTTGGTCACCACCATGTCGGCCGGCAGGCGGTGGGCGAAGGTGCCGACCTCGCGCGCGGTACCGCAGGCCGACGGCTGGCCGGTCAGCGAGAACGGCCCGTTGCCCGGCTCGGAAATCTTGCCGACCAGCAGGTGCACGTTGTAGATCATGTTGTTGACCCACGTCCCGCGCGTGTGCTGGTTGAAGCCCATGGTCCAGTAGCTGACGACCTTCTTCTTCGGGTCGGCGTACAGCTCGGCCAGGCGCTTAAGCTTTTCCTGCGGCACGCCGGAGAGCTTCGACACCTTTTCCAGCGTGTACTCGCTGACGAACTTCTTGAATTCCTCGAAGCTGCCCGGCCGCGCATCGTTGGGGTTGTTCTTCGGTTTGCCGTCGGCGCCGGGATAGCCGTTGAACTTGGCGTCCTTCTCCAGCGCGTGCCCCGGCCGCAGGCCGAAACCGATATCGGTCTCGCCGATCTTGAAGTTCACGTTGCGCTTGACGAACTCCTGGTTGACCTTGCCGCTCTGGATGATGTGGTTGCAGATGTAGTTGAGGATCGCCAGGTCGGTCTGCGGCACGAAGATCATGCCGTTGTCGGCCAGTTCGAAGCTGCGGTGCTCGAAGGTCGACAGCACGTGCACCTGCACGTCGGTCTTGGTCAGGCGGCGGTCGGTGATGCGCGTCCACAGGATCGGGTGCATCTCGGCCATGTTCGAGCCCCACAGCACGAAGGCCTCGGCCTGCTCGATGTCGTCGTAGCAGCCCATCGGCTCGTCGATGCCGAAGGTGCGCATGAAGCCGGTCACGGCCGAGGCCATGCAGTGGCGCGCGTTGGGGTCGATGTTGTTGGAGCGGAAGCCGGCCTTGAACAGCTTGGCCGCGGCGTAGCCCTCCCAGATCGTCCATTGCCCGGAGCCGAACATGCCGACGCCGGCCGGGCCGTCGGACTTCAGCGCCTCCTTCCACTTCTGGGCCATCACGTCGAACGCCTGGTCCCAGCTGATCGGGGTGAACTCGCCGTTCTTGTCGTACTTGCCGTCCTTCATGCGCAGCAGCGGCTGGGTCAGGCGGTCCTCGCCGTACATGATCTTCGACAGGAAGTAGCCCTTGATGCAGTTGAGGCCGCGGTTCACTTCCGAATCCGGATCGCCCTGCGTGGCCACCACGCGCCCGTTCTGCACGCCGACCAGCACCGCGCAGCCGGTGCCGCAGAAGCGGCAAACGCTCTTGTCCCAGCGCACCGCGGCGCTGGCACCGGCATCCTTCGGCGCGGCGGCCGCCGGCAGCGCGATGCCGGCGCTGGCCGCGGCGGCGGCGATGGCCTGGGTCTTGATGAAATCACGGCGATTCATGGTCATGGCTGAACCTCCTGGCAGGGGGAACTCGGCGAAAGGGAAAGGGACGGAGCGGGGTCGGGCTCGGCATGCTCGTAGGCGAGCGTGGCGGCCAGCACCTGCGGTACGCGATGGATGGCGATCAGGGTGTCGGACATGGCCGCGCCGGGCGCGTCCTCGACGGTGACGATCAGGCGCCCGTCGTCCGACATGTGGTGGCATTCGACGCCGGGCAGCGCCTGCAAGGCAGCCTCGGCCTCGGCGCGCGTGGACGGATGGATGCGCAGCACCAGACTGGCGATGTTCATGAAGACTCCCCGCAAAGGGCAAGAGGCGCGCGCGCGACGCGGGCCACGCGCATGATGGCGCCGGTTGGGCACAAGGCGAGGCAGGCGCCGCAGCCGGTGCAGGCGGCCTCGTCGACTTCGGGCAGGTACACGCCGCCGACGGCCGGCCGGAAGCGAAGGGCGCAAGCATCGTGCGCCTGGCAGGCTTCGCCGCAGACGCGGCATTCGACGCGCCGGCGCGCCAGACAGGCGTCGCCGATGGCGACGGTGTACGACCAGGGCGCGCCGGGCCGGTCGCGCGCGATCGCGCCGCTGCCGCAGGCGTTCGCGCACTCGCCGCAGAAGGTGCAGGCCGCCGCCGAGAAGTCCGCCGCCGGAAAGCCTCCGTCGCCCGGCCGGAGCAGTCCGGTCGGACACGCCTTCACGCAGTCGCCGCAGCGCGTGCAGGCGTCGGCGAACATCGATTCCGGCACGCTCCACGGCGGACGGAAAGGCGCGCTGCACGGCGAACGGCCGAAAAGACGGCGACGGGACGGGTCCATGACTTTGGGAGGCAGACGACAAACATGCAATCTACCCGTCATGCCAGGCCGAAACTTTGATCCATGCTAAAAAAAGGGTTATTGGCGGCCCCGACCGTGGCGGCCGGTACACAGGGCGCCGCTCCGGAGGCGTGCCGGTACGCCCGCGGACGGCGCGCGGCTCAGTACCCCAGCGCCGCGCCCGCCGGCCGGCGCGGATCGTTGGCGCCGTAGATGAAGCCCGGCCGCACCCGGCCGGACACCGCGGCGTCGTTGCCCGAGCTCGCGGCCGCCGTGCCGGCGGCGCCGGGCAGACCGTAGAGGATCACCTCGGCGGCGCCCCACGGCGCCTGCTCGACCATCTTGTGGCCCTTTTCGGCGAGGATCTTCAGCGTGTCCGCCGAAAGGCCCCGCGTTTCGTAATACACCTCGTCCGGCAGCCACTGGTGGTGGATGCGCGGCGCGTCGACCGCCTCCTGCGGCGCCATGCCGTGGTCGATGACGTTGAGCGCGGTCTGCAGCGTGATGCTGATGATGCGCGAGCCGCCCGGCGAGCCGAGCACCATGAAGGTCTTGCCGTCCCGGGTGACCAGCGTCGGCGACATGGAGGACAGCGGCCGCTTCCCCGGCGCGATGGCGTTGGTTGCGCCCTGCACCAGGCCGTAGAGATTCTTCACGCCCGGCTTGACGGTGAAATCGTCCATCTCGTCGTTCAGGAAGAAGCCGGTGCCCGGCGCGATGACCACGGCGCCGAAGCGGCCGTTGACCGTATAGGTGGTGGACACCGCGTTGCCGTCCCGGTCGACGATCGAGTAGTGCGTGGTCTCGGTCTTCTCGTGCGGCGCCGCGCCGGGCTGCACTTCGGATGACGGCGTCGCGCGCTCGCCGATCTTGTCGCGGATGGCCGCCGCGTAGTCCTTGGCGAGCAGGCGGTCGAGCGGATTGGCGACGAACGCCGGGTCGCCGAGGAAGGTGTTGCGGTCCATGTAGGCGTGGCGCATGGCCTCGGCCATCACGTGCACCGTGGCCGCCGAGTTGAAGCCCATGGCCTGCAGGTCGTAGCCTTCGAGGATGTTGAGGATCTGGCACATCGTCGTGCCGCCGGAACTGGGCGGCGGCGCGGAGAGGAAGACGTAGCCGCGGTACGCGCAGCGCACCGGACTGCTTTCGCCGACCGCGTAATCGGCGAAGTCGGCGGCGGTCAGCACGCCGCCGCCCATCTTGGCCGCCGCCTCGACGGCCTGCGCGATCCGGCCCTTGTAGAAGGCGTCGGGGCCGCGTTTGGCGATCGCCTCCAGCGTGCGCGCCAGATCCTTCTGCACCAGCCGGTCGCCCGGCCGCAGCGGCGTGCCGTCCCGGCGCAGGAAGAGGCGCGCGGCCTCCGCATCGTTCCTGAAGCGCTCGACGGTGGTGTCGAGGATGTCGGTGTCGGCGCGCTCGAGGACGAAGCCTTCGCGCGCCAGCCGGATCGCCGGCTGCATCACCTGCGCACGGCTCAGCCGGCCGTACTTGCGCAGCGCGGTGTCGAGCCCGAGCACCGTGCCCGGCACGCCGGCGGCGAGGTAGCCGTACAGGCTGGCGTCCTTGACCACGTTGCCGGAGGCGTCGAGGTACATGTCGGCGGTCGCCGCGGCCGGCGCCTTCTCGCGAAAATCGAGGAACACGTCGCGCCCGTCGGCGAGGTGGATGGTCATGAAGCCGCCCCCGCCGATGTTGCCGCAGCAGGGATTGACCACCGCCTGCGCGTAACCCACGGCCACCGCCGCATCGACCGCGTTGCCGCCCATCCTGAGGATGTCCACGCCCACCTTCGACGCCAGGCGCTGCGACGTCACCACCATGCCGTTTTTCGCCTCGACGGCCGGCATCGACGCCGCGCGGACGTCAGCGGCAAAAACGGCGGCCAGCGCCAGGAAGAGCGCCGCCGGCAAGGCCGGGCGCCAGACCGATCGACGAGAGTTCATGCCTTCCTCCAGAAGTTCAGAACGGTTCCACCAGCGAGACGCCCAGGCCGATGTAGTTGGCCTTGTGGTTGTAGTCGATCAGGCTCTCGCCATACCCGGAGAACCACTGCAGATGCCCGCGCAGGTTCCGGGAAATCGGAAACGCCCAGTCCAGCCGCAGCGAGCCCTTGCCGTCGCTCGATCCGATCGCCGGATAGCGCGCCTGCGCCACCAGCAGATGATCGCCCATCTTGCGGGCCAGTTCGAGCTCGCCCCGGCCCAGGTATTTTGTGATGTCCGGATTGTCGTCGTCCGAACCGCCTTCCCTGACCCGGTGCCAGCCGCGCACCGTCGCGGCCCAATCGCCCCATTCGAAGCCCGCCTGCGCGATCACCCGGTTCCAGCTCCGCGAAAGATCGGAGCCCCGGCCGTTCGACTGATGGTTGAAGCCGAGGCCGACGTAGCGCAGGTCGATGCCGGCCAGATTGAGCTTGGTCTTCCAGGTGAAGATCGCCTCCGGCTCGTAATTCGTCTCGCGGAACGGGCGCGAAACGTCGTCCGAATACATTTGCCAACGCGACGACTGGGTATAGCCGAGCCAGAGATCGCCGTTGTCGCCGAACAATTGCGTCGCCACCTTGGTCTTGAAGCTGATCTGGAACTTGGCCTCCGTGGCGCGGATGCCGTCGAACCCCACCGACTGGTGCGTCGGCGTGGCGGGCGACGAGTTGACGCTGGACGTGGCGAACACCGGCAGCAGGTAGACGGCGTGGTGCGGCCGCACCTCGAAGTTCGGGGACGGGGTATCGCCGAGATCCCAGGCCTTCTGCATCGGGGTCAGCGCCAGCCCGCCGCCGCCCGGCTCCGGAGCCGGCCGGACCATCGGCTCGGCCGGCGCGCCGGCGCCGGCCTCCGGCAGCGGGCGGCCGCTGGCGCGGTCGTAGCAGGCCAGCCGCTCCATATCCTGGTCGATGGCGGCGCACTGGCTCAGGTCCGCCGCCCTGGCGGGCGCGCTCAGCGCAGCGCAAAACACGGCTGCGGAGGCAATTCCGGCGACACGGTGAAAAGTGAACATTTTTCTCCCTGCAAACGAACGGCGACGGCCGAAGCACGACCGGGCAAACGGACGAAACCACAATTATCCAGATCGCGGCCCAACACGCAAAAGCGGCAACGGACCCGAACCTCGGCATGCGCACGGCCCGGACGCCGGCCACAGCGCTCGCAGCGACCTCTCCGGCTGCATCAAGGACAATGCGATTTGCAACTTAATGTTATTTCGATATAATCACGGAGCATTAAAAACCTCACCGGCCGGAACGAAGCACCGGCTGCCGAGTCCGGCAACGGCAACGGAACGGGTGGGTCAGGCGGTTCATGCGGCCTGGCTTGACTTGCCGCCGACGACGGCGCTCCCGGCAAAACCAATGATGACGCAGAGGCCTCGGCGGCCGGCCATCGCCGCCATGCGAAGGACGTATCCGCCCCCGGCCGAGAGTTTTCAATTCCTAACAATTTAGCGTGAATTAGTTGGCACTTCGCTTGCAGACACCCGGACCAAAATAGCAAAAGATCATAAACAGCCACAACAACGACAACAGAAAAATGCTCTGAACATGCCATCCAGAACTCACCTCGCTCACCTCGTCATGAATGAAAAGCAGGCCATGGTCCGGTTCGCCGCCATGGTCGCGCGAATCTCGCTGCCGATCGCGCTGGCCGGCGCCATTCCGGCGCTGGCCCAGACCAACGAGCCCATCCAGCCGCTGCCGCTCGCCGTCAAGCTGGACGCGAAGCGCGTCGCGCTCGGCGAAAAACTGTTCAACGACAAGCGGCTTTCCAGGGACGACACGCTGGCCTGCGTCAGCTGCCACGACCTCGGCACGGGCGGCGTCGACCGCGAACGGGTGTCGACCGGCATCGGCGGCGCCAAGGGGGCGATCAACGCGCCGACGGTGTTCAACAGCGGCTTCAATTTCCGCCAGTTCTGGGACGGCCGCGCCGCCTCGCTCGAAGAACAGGCGGCCGGCCCGATCCACGACCCCAAGGAAATGGGGACCACCTGGCCGGAAGTGCTGGGAAAACTCGGCCGGGATCAGGCGCTGGCCGCCGAAATGAAGGCCGCCTACGCCGACGGACTGCAGCCGAAGAACATCCAGGACGCCATCGCCACCTACGAACGCTCGCTGGTGACGCCTTCGCGCTTCGACGCTTATCTGCGCGGCGACAAGACGGCGATCACCGCCGACGAACTGCAGGGATACCAGCTCTTCAAGAGCTACGGCTGCGTCGCCTGCCATCAGGGCGTGAACGTGGGCGGCAACATGTTCCAGGTCTTCGGCGTCATCGGAGACTACTTCAAGAAACGGGGCGGCGTCACCACGGCTGACCTCGGGCGCTACAACGTCACCAAGGCCGAGGCGGACAGGCACGTGTTCAAGGTCCCCAGCCTGCGCAACGTCGCCCTGACGGCGCCGTATTTCCATGACGGCTCCGCCGCCAGACTGGAGGACGCGGTCGACGTGATGTTCCGCTACCAGCTCGGCCGCACCGCGCCGGCCGGGGACAAGGAGCTGATCGTCAAGTTTCTGCGTTCGCTGAACGGCGAACACAACGGCAAGCCTCTCGCCGCGGCACGCTGACTGGAACGTCCATCATGAACCGTACCCGTATCTACATCGTTGCCGGTGCCGCGGTCCTCATCGGCGTGCTGGCTTTCCTGGTCATCATGATGCGCAGCGTCGATCTGGAGGCGTACAACACGATCATCGGCGAATTGCGCGACCTGAAGCAGGTCGATGCCAACTGGAACACCGACGTCCTGCGCTCGAAGACGGGCTTCAACAGCAGCTACGACCCCGTGGCCGATCCGCTGCCCCTGATCGCCAGGCTCGAAGCGTCGGTACAGGCGCAGACGGCCGGGCTGAGCGACGCCGACGGCGAGGATTTCCAGAAGTTCTCGGCCGCGCTGGCCGATTACAAGGCGGTCATGGGGCAGAAAATCACGCTGATCGAGCGCTTCAAATCGCAGAACGCAATCCTGCGGAACTCGTCGCGCTACCTGCCGCTGGCCGCGCACGACCTGTCGGCGGAGCTGCACGAAAACATCCGGGACGGCGCGACGCGGACGCTGGCCGAAACCCTGGTCAACGAGCTGGCGACGCAGTTGACGACCTATATCCTGACCTCGGACGCGGCCCTAGGCGGAAGCATCGCGGAAAAACAGGCCGCGCTGCGCCAGCTCGCCGAAAAATTTCCCGCGACGCTGCAGGAACAGGTCGAAATGTTCGGCACGCACGTGGCAACGGTGGTCCGCCAGCAGGACGCCGGCGAGGAGCTGCTGCGCCAATTGACCGCCCTGCCCACGGCGCAGAAGATCGACTGGCTGACCGATGCGCTCAACCGCTGGCACGATCACCGCCTGCTTACCCGGCAGCACTACGGACAGATCCTGATCGCCTACTCGGTGCTCCTGCTCGGCGTCCTGGCCTGGCTGGCGACCCGCCTGGTCAAGAGCTACCGGATGCTGCGCCGGCGCAACGCCGATCTCAGGAAGGCGCACGACGACCTGAAGGAGTCGCAGTCCTACATGATCCAGGCGGAAAAGATGTCCGCCCTCGGGCAGATGGTGGCGGGCATCGCGCACGAAATCAACACGCCGCTGGCCTACGTGAAAGGCACCGTCGATCTGCTGCTCGAAGAAATCGCCCACCTGGCGCAGCTGGTCAACGTCGCCGACCGGTTCAGCCAGGTGATGCGCGAGCAGCGCGACAAGACGGCCATCCGGCAACAGTTCGTCCAGTTGGAGCAGATGGCCCGGCAAACCGCCGAGCGCGGCGTGATGGACTCCATGAGCGCGCTGCTGCAGGACAGTTCGCAGGGCGTCGGGCGCATCGGGGAGATCATTCTCACGCTGAAGAACTTCAGCCGCCTGGACCGGGCCAAGGTCAGCGAATTCAACGTCCAGGAGGGACTCGACAGCACCTTGCTGATCGCGCACAACGTGCTGAAGAACAAGGTGAAGATCGAAAAGGAATTCGAGGAGATCCCGCACATCACCTGCTCCCCTTCGCAGATCAACCAGGTTTTCCTCAACCTCATTTCCAACGCGGCCCAGGCCATTCCGGAAGGCCGCCAGGGGGTGCTGACGCTGCGCACCTTCCCCAAGGGCGACGATTTCGTGTGCATCGAGATCCAGGACAACGGCACGGGCATTCCGGCGGAGGTCCTGCCCAAGATCTTCGATCCCTTCTTCACCACCAAGGAGATCGGCAAAGGCACGGGCATGGGCCTGTCGATCTCCTACAAGATCATCGCCGAACATGGCGGCACCATCAGCGTGGATACCGAACAAGAGGTCGGCACCGTCTTTTCGATCGAACTGCCGGTCGCTCCGCCGGAGCAGGCTTCCGACAGCGGCTTCGAAGAGGAAGCCGCCCTGCTGGCGGTCTGACCGGCCTCGCCCCAATAACAGAAAGAAACACACATGAGCCACAAAGCAAGCGTTCTTTTCGTGGACGACGAAGTACACATCGTCAATCTGCTCAAGATCATGTTCCGCAACGACTACGAAGTGTTCACCGCCACCTCGGGAGACGCGGCCCTGGAGATCGTCCAGGCGCGGCAGATCGACGTGATCGTCAGCGACCAGCGCATGCCCGGCATGCTCGGCACGGAGCTGCTCGGCAAGGTCAAGGCGCGGTCTCCGCGCACCATGCGCATTCTGCTGACCGGCTATTCGGACCTGGCCGCGATGGTCGGTTCGATCAACGAGGGCGAGATCTACCGCTTCATCAACAAGCCGTGGAACAACGATGAAATCCGGTCGATCATCCGCGAGGCCGCCGAAGCGGCGGTCTCGACCGCCAATTCGACCGTGCTCGCGGCGCCCGACGCGCTTGACGAATCCGTCGGCACCGGCGCCGGAATCCTGATCCTGGATCGGGACGTCGCCAACAACGACTGGTTCAAGGAGCATTTCCGGGCCGACTACCACGCCTTCACCGCCCACAGCATCGACGAGGCGCTGCACGTATTGGAGCAGAACGACGTGGGCGTCGTGGTCACGGATACCAAGGTGGGTGGCGAAAACACCTTCGAGTTCCTGCGGATACTCAAGCAGCAGTACCCGCAGGTGATGACGGTGATGCTCACCGCCTACGCCGATGCCGACGCGGTCATGAAACTGATCAATCAGGCGCAGGTCTGCCGGCTCTCCTTCAAGCCGGTCAAGCGCGGCGCCATCGACCTCGCCATCAGGGCGGCGATGATGCATCACCGCCGCTACCGGACCGACCCGGTCCTGTCCCTGCGCCAGCGCGTGGCAACCTCCGGCGAAGCGGAGTCTTCGCTGGCGCGCTCGCTGGCGACGCGGCTGCGCGGCATCGCCAGACGCTTCGGCTTCCATCGCGGGGCGTGAACCCGGCCGTTGCCCGGCCCGCGCTAGCCCTTGTCGAGCGGCCTGGCGCGATTCTGGCCTTGCCGGGCGATCATCCAGCCCGGGTATTCCGGCGGCAGCGCGCTTGCCGCTTCGAGCGCGGCGAGCTCCTCGGCGGCCAGCGTGCAGCCGCTGGCGCCGAGATTGTCGGCGAGCTGCTCGGGCGTCTTGGCGCCGACGATGACGCTCGTCACCTGCGGCCGGCTCAATAGCCAGGCCAGCGCGACGCGCGCGACGGAAACCGCGTGGCGCTCGGCGATCGGCCGCATCGCCTCGATGCAGGCGAAGGCGCGCTCCATGTCGACGATCGGAAAATCGAAGCTCGCGCGCCGCGTTCCGGCCGGACTCCGGCCGTCGGAACCCACTTTTCCGGAAAGCAGGCCGCCGGCGAGCGGACTCCAGACCATCAGGCCGAGCTGCTGGTCGGCGAGCAGCGGCACCACTTCGCGCTCAAGATCGCGGCCGGCGATCGTGTAGTAGGCCTGCACGCTCTCGAAGCGGCTCCAGCCGTGTTGCTCGGAGATCGCGAGCCCTTTCATGATCTGCCAGGCGGCCATGTTGCACAGGCCGATGTAGCGGACCTTGCCCGAGCGCACGAGGTCGTTCAGGGTCGACAGCGCTTCGTCGAGCGGCGTCAGCGGATCGAAACCGTGCAGCTGGTAGAGGTCGATGTGATCGAGCTGCAGGCGCTTGAGGCTGGCGTCAACCTGGGCCATCAGGTGGTAGCGCGATTGCCCGCGCGCATTGATCTGCGCCTCGTCCATGACGCCGGTCGCCTTGGTCGCGACGACCAGTTCGTCACGCGTCAGGCCCAGGCTTCTGATGGCATTGCCGGTCATGGTCTCGGCCTGGCCGAGCGAATAGACGTTGGCCGTATCGATGAAATTGACGCCGGCGTCGACGGCCTGCTTGAGGAGCGCGGTCGCGCCCTCCTGTCCGACGCCGCTGATCGGTTTCCAGAAGCCTTCGCCGTGACCGAAAGTCATCGTGCCGAGGCAGAGCTCGGAGACATAAAGGCCGGTGCGGCCGAGCAATCGATAGCGCATTTCGTTTCTCCTTGATTGAGGTTCAGGACGGAACCCTGGCGGGTTTCAGGCGTTTTGACAAATCCAGCGGGCGATCGTTGGGCCGACCAGAATGACGACGAAAAGGCGCAGCGTTTGCACGGCGACGACGAAAGGCACGTCGGACCGGCTGCCCATCGCGATCAGGATCATCGAATCGAGCCCGCCCGGACTGGTGGACAGATAGGCGGTGAGCGGGTCGATGCCGAGCAGCGCGACGAGCAGCCAGGCCGACAGGGCGCACAGCGCGATCAGGAAAAGCGCCGAGAAAACGAGGCGCGGCAACAGCCGCAAGGCGTGCATCAGGATGCCGCGGTTGAAGTTCAGGCCGACGTACCAGCCGAGCAGCGCCGAGGCGCCGGCCTGCATCCAGAACGGCTGTCTGACGCTGAGCACGCCGGTTGCATGCAGGATGCCGCCGAGCACGATGGGGACGAGGATCGTGCCGGCCGGGATACGCAGCACGTGCGCCAGCAGCGCGCCCGCGAGCGCGACGGCAAGCGTGGCGAAGACGGCCGGCCAGCTGCCGAAGGCGAAGGCCGGCACCGTGGCCGCCGGTGCCGCCGCGGCGCCGCTGCCCAACAGCAGGTGGGCGACCGTCGATGCGGTCAGCACGACGATCAGCATGCGCAGGTATTGCATCAGGGCGACGAGGCGCGCATCGGCGCCGTATTCCTCGGCCATCGCGACCATCGCCGAGGCGCCGCCCGGGATCAGGCCCCAGGCCGCCGTCGTGCCGGGCAGCGTGCGGAACTTGACCAGCGTCCAGCCCACGACCGCGCCGGCGGCGATGGTGCTGGCGACGACCAGGCACATGACCGGCCAGTCGCGCACGATCATGACGACGATCGACGCGCTGATGCTCTCGGCGACCGCGCAGCCGATCAGCGCCTGCGCGGCGAGGAATCCCTTGCGCGGCAGCGCCAATCGGGCGCCGAGCAGGCTCGCGGCGATGCCGCAGAGCATCGGCCCGAGCAGAAACGCGGCCGGCAGCCCCTGCCTCCGCAGCAGCCAGGCGAGCGGCAGCGAGGCCGCGACGAGGAGCAGCCAGCGCGAGGCGTTTCGCAAGAAAAGTCGGGGCATCGGCTTTCGGCCTGGGTTCGGCGCCGCGCCCGCCGGGGCTGACGCGCGGCGAGGCCGGGGCGCGGGCGCGCGGCGGGGTCACCTCAAAAGTTGTTGACCTGGTACAGCGGCGCCTCGCCGCGCAGCACGCGCCGGACTTCCTCGGCCGCCTTGCGCTTGAGTTCCTGCGCCGATTCTTCCGAATACCAGGCCATATGGGGCGAGGCGAGGAAGTTCTCGTACCTGAACAGGGGATGGTCGGGCGCCGCCGGTTCGGACGCGAAAACGTCCATCGCCGCGCCGGCCAGCCGTCCTTCGCCGAGCATCGCCGCGAGCGCCGTCTCGTCGACGATCCGGCCGCGTGCCGTATTGATGAGATACGCGGTCGGCTTCATCAGGCTTAGCCGGTAGTGGTCAAGCAGCATGCGCGTCGATTCGTTCAAGGGGCAATGCACCGAAACGACGTCGGACTGCGCGAGCAGTTCTTCGAGCCCGACCGGCGTCACGAAGTCGGGGAATCGTTCGCGCGCGAGTCGCGTGTCGTGGGCGACGACCTGCATGCCGAGCGCGCGCGTCCGCTCGGCCATCGCGCGGCCGATGCGGCCCAGGCCGATGAGGCCGGCGGTCTGTCCCTGGTGGCGGTGGATCGGCCGCGACAGGCGGAAGTCCCACTGGCCGCTTTTGACGAGACCGCTTGCCGCCCCGACCTTGCGCGTCAGCGCGAGCAGCAGCGCCAGCGCGTGGTCGGCGACCTCGAACGTGCCGTAGTCGGGCACGTTGCTGACGATGATGCCGAGTTCGGCCGCCGCCGCGAGGTCGATCGTGTCCACGCCGACGCCGTAGCGCACGATGACCCTGCAGCGCGGCAGCTGTTCGAGCACGCGCCGCGTCAGCGGCGCGTACATGATCAGGAGCCCGTCGGCGCCCGCGCACCGCGCGACGACTTCGTCCTCGCGCCGGCATTGGAACCAGGCGATGTCCGGGCACACGTCCCGCAATACCTCCCGTTCGATGTCGATCGCCCCATGATCGCAATCGGCGACCATCACTACCTGTCTGCTTGCCAAATCCGTTCTCCTCGATAGGTGCTGGATGCGTTGGGTCAGGCTTCCTCGGTAAAGACGATGTCGCGTTTCCTGCGCACCGCGGGCGCCAGGATGGCGGCGAGGAGCACGGCGGCGACCGCCAGCATGGCGAGCGAGATCGGCCGCGTCACGAAGACCGAGAAATCGCCCCGCGAGAGCACCAGCGCGCGGCGCAGGTTTTCCTCCAGCATCGGTCCCAGGATGTAGCCGAGCAGCAGCGGCGCCGGCTCGCAGCCGAGCTTGGCGAAGACGTAGCCGAGCAGGCCGAAGGCCATCGCCACCCAGACGTCGAACATGTTGTTGTTGGTGCTGAACGCGCCGATCGTGCAGACCAGCAGGATCATCGGGTAAAGCAGGCGGTACGGGACGCGCAGCAGCTTGATCCAGACGCCGATCAGCGGCAGGTTGAGCACGACCAGCATCACGTTGCCGACCCACATGCTGACGACCAGCCCCCAGAACAGCTCGGGATTGTTGCTCATGACCTCCGGGCCGGGCTGGATGTCGTGGATGATCAGTGCGCCCACCATCAGCGCCATCACCGCGTTCGACGGAATGCCGAGCGTCAGCATCGGGATGAACGAAGTCTGCGCGCCGGCGTTGTTCGCCGACTCGGGGCCGGCGACGCCTTCGATCGCCCCCTTGCCGAAGCGCGAGGGATCGTCGGCCATGCGTTTTTCGACCGTGTAGGAGGCGAAGGACGAGAGCGTGGCGCCGCCGCCGGGCAGGATGCCGAGCAGCGAGCCGATCGCCGTGCCGCGCAGCACCGCCGGGAAGGCCTGCTTGAACTCGGCCCATTTGATCCACAGGCTGCTGATGCGCTCGGTCACCACGCTGCGGGTCTCGCTGCGTTCGAGGTTGCCGGCGATTTCGGCGAAGGCGAAGAGGCCCATGGTCATGGCGACGAAGCCGATGCCGTCGATCAGTTCGGGAATTTCGAACGAGAAGCGCGCCGTGCCGGTATTGACGTCGGTGCCGATGCTACCGAGGAGCAGGCCGAGGATCGTCATCAGCACGGCCTTGAGCACCGAGCCGTGCGCCAGCGCGATCGCCGAGACGAGGCCCATGACCATCAGCGAGAAATATTCGGCGGCGTCGAACTGGAGCGCGAGCTCGGCCAGCGGCGGCGCGAAGGCGGCGATCACCAGCGTCGCGACGCAGCCGGCGAACAGGGAGCCGAGCGCGGCGATGCAGAGCGCGGCGCCGGCGCGGCCCTGCTTGGCCATCTGGTAGCCGTCCAGGACGGTGACGACCGATGACATCTCGCCGGGCAGGTTGACCAGGATGGCGGTCGTCGAACCGCCGTAGGAAGCGCCGTAGTAGATGCCCGCGAGCATGATCAGCGCGGTGACCGGCGGCAGGCCGTAGGTCACCGGCAGCAGCATCGCGATGGTCGCCACGGGGCCGATGCCGGGCAGGACGCCGATCAGCGTGCCGATCAGCGTGCCGATGAACGCATAGAGCATATTGGCCGGCGTGACGGCGACGCCGAAGCCGAGCGCCAGGTTGCTTAAAAGGTCCATTTATTGAGCTCCGCTGATGAAGAGGGGCCACACCGGCAGGGGCATGGCCAGGCCATAGACGAAGATCGCGACCGCGACGATGCCCTGGATGACGCCGCTGACGAGCGCCTCTTTCCAGTTGAACTCCCCGCTCGCGGTCGAAGACATGAAGACCAGGATCAGTCCGGCGAGGACTAGTCCGAGCCATTGGGCGGCGAAAACGAAAACGCCGATCGAGAAAAGCACGATGAAGAGCGGCCGCCAGTGCCAGACCGGCTGCGCTTCCTCGCTCGCGCGGAAACCGCCGAAGCTGAGCAGGGCGCCGAGCGCGACGAGCAGGATGCCGAGCGCGCGCGGGAAATAGCCGGCCCCCATGCGCGCCGCGCTGCCGACGGCATAGTCGCGGGAGAGGATCAGCGCGGCGACGCCGAAGGCGATGAACAACAGCCCGGCGTAAAAGTCCTTGGGGTTACGAATCAGTTGCATGGCGCCTCCTTGTACGGGCGCGGTTGTCCGCGCCTCTTATGAACGACAACTGAACCTGCCGGCGGCGGGCGCGAAGAGCGCACCGCCCTTCACGCCCGCCGGCCGGGTGACACGGGTTTCAGGCCGGCATGCGGGCCAGCGCGGCGACGATCGCGTCGCCCATTTCGCTCGTTCCGACACGCTTCATGCCGGGCTGGAAGATATCCGGCGTGCGATACCCCTCGGCCAGCACGCCGGCCACCGCGCGCTGCACGCGATCGGCCTTGTCGGCCAGGTCGAACGAGTAGCGTAGCATCATCGCCATCGACAGGATCGCCGCCATCGGATTGGCGATGTTCCTGCCCGCGATGTCGGGCGCCGAGCCATGCACGGGTTCGTACAGCCCCTTCTTGTCGAGCGCCAGCGACGCCGACGGCAGCATGCCGATCGAGCCGGTCAGCATCGCCGCGCAGTCGGAGAGGATGTCGCCGAAGATATTGCCGGTCACCATCACGTCGAACTGCTTCGGCGCGCGCATCAGCATCATCGCCGCGGCGTCCACGAAGACGTGGCTCAGCTCGACATCGGGGTATTCCTTGCCGACGCGCGTCATCACGTCGCGCCAGAGCTGGCTCGTTTCCAGCACGTTGGCCTTGTCGACCGAACAGACCTTGCCGCGGCGCCCGCGCGCCGTCTGGAAGGCGACGTGGGCGATGCGCTCGACTTCGCTTTCGCTGTAGCGCATCGTGTTGTAGCCTTCGCGCTCGCCGCTCGCCGTGGCGCGATGGCCGCGCGGCTCGCCGAAATAGACGTCGCCGGTCAGCTCGCGCAGGATCACGATATCCAGGCCCTCGACGATTTCGGGCTTCAGGGTCGAGGCGCCGATCAGTTCGGGGAACATGAAGACCGGGCGGAAGTTGGCGAACAGGCCGAGATCCTTGCGCAGGCGCAGGAGGCTCGCGCCCGGACGCATCGCGTAGGGAATGTTCTCGTCGCCGGGCACGCCGGCGGCGCCGAACAGGATCGCTTCGGCCCGGCGCGCGACGTCGAGCGTCGCCGCCGGCAGCGGGTCGCCCGCCGCCTCGACGCCGGCGCCGCCGATCGGCGCCTCGGCGAGTTCCATCGCCGCGTGCTTGCCCATCACGGCCTTGAGCACCTTGACGGCTTGCGCCGTGACTTCTTTGCCGACCCCGTCGCCGGGCAGGATTGCTATTTTCATGAATCGTCCTTCGGTGGATGGTGGATGAAAGGATGCAAGGGCGCGCTCACGGCGCGCCGAGCGCGCGCTCGAACGCGGTGATGTGGTCGATCTGGCTCAGGGTGTAGTCGATCTCGTCGAGGCCGTTGAGCAGGCAGTGCTTGGCGAAGGGATCGACGGCGAAGCGATGGACGCCGCCGCCGGGCGCGCTGACCGTCTGCGCTTCCAGATCGATGCCGAGCGTTGCGCCGGGCCGGTCCTGCGCCTGCCGGATCAGCCCGGCGACGACTTCGGCCGGCAGCACGATGGGCAGGAAGCCGTTCTTCAGCGCGTTCGAAAAGAAAATGTCGCCGAAGCTCGGAGCGATCGCGGCGCGGAAACCGTAGTCGTAGAGCGCCCACACCGCATGCTCGCGCGACGAGCCGCAGGCGAAGTTGCTGCCGGCGACGATGACGCGCGCGCCGCGGTAGGCGTCCTGGTTCAGCACGAAGTGCGGGTTCTCGCCGCCGTCCTTCAGAAAGCGCAGGTCGCGGAACAGGAATTCGCCGAACGGCGCCGAGCGCGGCTTTTGCAGATAGCGCGCCGGCAGGATCTGGTCGGTGTCGACGTTGGCCTGCTCCAGCGGCAGCGCCACGGCTTCGAACTTTTCATACGCTTCCATCATCATCTCCGGGCAAGCAGTTGGCGAACGTCGGTCAGGCGGCCGGTCAGCGCCGCCGCCGCGGCCATTTGCGGGCTCATCAGATGGGTGCGCGAGCCCGGCCCCTGGCGGCCGACGAAGTTGCGGTTCGACGTCGACGCGCACCGTTTGCCGGGCGCGACCCGGTCGCCGTTGGTGCTCAGGCACATCGAGCAGCCGGCGTGGCGCCACTCGAAGCCAGCGCTCGTGAAAACGCGGTCGAGGCCCTCGGCTTCGGCTTGCAGCTTGACCTGCGTCGACCCCGGCACGGCCCAGGCCTGCACGCCCTGGGCGACGTGGCCACCCTCGACGATGGCGGCGGCGGCGCGCAGATCCTCGATGCGCCCGTTCGTGCACGAGCCGATGAAGACGTGGTCGATGACGATATCGGTGAGCACCATGCCGGACGAGAGCCCCATATAGGCCAGCGTTTTCTCCATGGCCGCGCGGCGCTCCCGGTCGGCCACCTGCGCCGGGTCGGGGACGCGGCCGCCGATCGGCAGCGCGTCCTCGGGGCTGTTGCCCCAGGTCACCATCGGCGCCAGGGCGCTGCCGTCGATGCCAATCTCGCGGTCGAAGGCCGCGCCGCCGTCGCTCGGCAGCGCCCGCCAGCGCGCCAGCGCGGCGTCCCAGCGCTCGCCCCGCGGCGCGCACGGGCGGCCGGCGAGCCAGTTGAACGTGGTGTCGTCGGGGGCGATCATGCCGGCGCGCGCGCCGGCTTCGATCGACATGTTGCAGACGGTCAGCCGGCCTTCCATCGACAGGCTGCCGATCGTCGATCCGGCGTATTCGATGGCGTGGCCGATCGCCCCGGCGGCGCCGATGCGCGCGATGATCGCCAGGATGATGTCCTTCGCCGCGACGCCCGCCGCGAGCGGGCCGTCGACGCGGATGCGCAGCGTCGCCGGCCGGCGCTGCCAGATGGTCTGGGTCGCCAGCACGTGCGCGACTTCGGAAGCGCCGATGCCGAAGGCCAGGGCGCCCAGCGCACCGTGCGTTCACGTATGGCTGTCGCCGCAGACGATCAGCATTCCCGGCTGGCTCAGCCCCTGCTCGGGGCCGACGACGTGCACGATTCCCTGGCGGGGGTCGTCGAGCCCGAAAAAGCGGATGCCGGCCGCGGCGGCGTCGCGTTGCAGCGCGTTCGCCATCTCGCGCTTTTCGGCGTCGGCGACGCGCGCCAGGTCGCGGCTGTCGGTCGGAATATAGTGGTCCTGCGTCGCGACGGCGCGCCCGGCGACCCGCGGCGTGAGGCCGCGCTCGCGCAGCATCGTGAAGGCCGGCGCCGAAACGTCCTGGAGCAGGTGCAAGTCGACATACATCAGATCCTGGCCGTCGGCGCGGGTGATCACGCGATGCCGCGCCCAGATTTTTTCGAACATCGTCTGCGCTGCCTTACTGCTTTCCATTTTTTTCTACCTCTTCATGCGCTGGTTCGCGCCCTATGTCGGTGTTGTGCAACGTTTGATAAGGTCGGCCGTCCCCGTTCCGGCGTGAAAGCCGGAATCCGGTCGAAGTCTGCGGAATGGGATGTCTCCGTTGCAGGCGCGGCCAGCCGCGCCTGCACGAGAGTCGGGAACGTTGCGCTCAGTCGATCTGCTTGGCGCCGGAGAGCCGGACGATTTCGCCATAGCGCTTGAGCTCGCCCTGGACGAAGCGCGCGAAGTCCTCCGGACTGCCGTTGCCCGGCTGGGCGGCGAGCTTGGTCAGGCGTTCCCGCATTTCTGGGGTAGCGAGGATCGCGTTGATTTCGGCGTTCAGGCGATTGACGATTTCCTTCGGCGTGTTGGCCGGAGCCATGACGCCGTAGAAGGTCAGCGTGTGCACGTTCGGGATGCCGACTTCATCGAGCGTCGGCAGATCGGGCATCGCCGGGTTGCGCTCCGGCGAAGCGACGGCGAGCGCCTTCAGCTTGCCGGCGGCGACGAAGGGCAGGCAGGTCGGCGGATCGAGCAGCAGGTCGACCTGTCCGGCGATCAGGGCGGTTTCGGCCGGGCTCGTGCCCTTGTAGGCGACGTGCACGATGTCGATGTCGGTTGACGCCTTGAACATGACGCCGAAGAGGTGCTGCGACGAGCCGACGCCGCCGGAACCGAAATTGAACTTGCCCGGGTTGGCCTTGGCCAGCGCCACCAGTTCCTTCGCCGAGTTGGCCGGCGACGAGGCGGGCACGACGAGGAAGCTCGGCACCGTATAAACGAGGGCGACCGGCGCGAAGTCCTTGATCGGATCGAAGCCGAGCTTGGCGTACAGGTGGGGATTGACCGCGTTCGGCGACAGGGAGCCCATCAGCAGGGTGTAGCCGTCGGGCTTCTCCTGCGTGACGAGCGCGGTGCCGATGTTGCCGCCGGCGCCCGGACGGTTCTCGATGACGATCGGCTGGCCGAGGCGCTCCGACAGGGGTTGCGAGATGATGCGCGCCGCCGTATCGACGCCGCCGCCGGCCGGCCAGGGCACGATCATGCGGATCGGCTTGTTCGGGTAGTTCTGCGCCTGGGCGACGCCGGCGCAGGCGAGCAGGGCAACCGTCAGACAAAAGCGTTTGAGCCCCTGGGTCTTATCCATTGTGTTGTCCTCCGTGGTTAAGTGGGGGAGAGAATGCGATAGCCGTGCTTGCTCCGCAAGGACAATTAGGTCATGCTTGCCATGAGTAAATTAGATGGCAGAAGCCATGGCCAGACGACTCCCTCCCTTGAATGCCGTGCGCGCCTTCGAAGCCTCGGCGCGCAATGCGAGCTTTACGAGTGCGGCGCAGGAACTGTGCGTCTCCCAAGGCGCGGTCAGCCGCCATGTCGCATGTCTGGAGGAATGGCTCAACGTCAAACTCTTCCGCCGCGTGCACCGCGGCATCGAGCTGACCGCGCAGGGCAGTACCTACTTTCGCCAGGTCAAGAGCGCGCTCGACCAGATCGAGGCCGGCGCGCGGCAGCTCAAGCAGAGTCCCGACGAGCGGCGCCTGCGCCTGAAGCTGCCACCGACGTTCGCGATGCGGTGGCTGGTGCCGCGCCTCGCCCGCTTCCATGCCGAAGAACCGAAAATCGACGTGCAGATCACGACTTCGCACGAACCGGCCGACTTCGATCGCGAAGACGTCGACATCAGCATTTACTCCTGGAGCGAACCGCCGGTCGGGCCGAACTATCGCCGTCTGTTCGGCGAGGTGTTGCTGCCAGTCTGCGCGCCCGGCCTGCTGGAGAACGGCCCGCCGCTCGCGCTGCCCACGGACCTCGCGCGGCACGTGCTGCTCTGCTCGCTCAACCGGCCGCTCGACTGGCCGAGCTGGCTTGCCGCGACGCCGGGGCTCGACGTCAACGGCAACAGCGGGCTGAAATTCGAGAATGCGGCGCTCGCCTACCAGGCGGCGATCGACGAACTCGGCGTAATGATCGCCCAATATGCCTTCGTCGAAGACGACCTGCGCACGGGCCGCCTCGTCGCGCCGCTCGGCATCAACGTGCGCACGCCGCGCGCCTACTACCTCGCCGCGCACCCCGAGCGGCAGACGGAAGAGCGCGTGCTGGCGTTCGAGAACTGGATTCTCCAGGAAACCGCCGTCTCCGAGAGCCGTTTTCCTTGAGCCGGTGTTCAACGCCTGGCGTTCAAAGGCGCGAGCAAATGGCGGGCAACGTGCTTCCGGCGCCACCCCAAGAAAAAGGCCAATCCCGAAGGATTGGCCTATCTCTTTGAATTCATTGGTGGTGATGGGCAGAATCGAACTGCCGACCTATGGGTTATGAATCCATCGCTCTAACCGTCTGAGCTACATCACCATGCAGGGCGCGGAATTATAAAGTTGTGGCCGTCCGACGGTCAACTGCATGGCACCACAAGCGATAAAAGCTTGTTTATAATGCGCCGATGCCGTTACCAGCTCCTCTCATCGCGTCGATCGTCAGCACCGTCATCGAGACGCTCTCGCAATCCTCGACCATCTCGACCGCGCAGTACGAGACGTACGTCGCGCAGCGCGTCCTGCCGCCCGAGGCGAAGGTCGGGCTCATGCAGCCGCCCGCCGGCGACGGGTCCATCGTCATCGACGGCCACGCGCTGACGCTGTCGCCGGTCGCGCAGTTCCGCAACCGGCAGAACCTGATCGTGATGCCCATGGCGGTGCAGCAGGTTTCCAACGTGATCTACCTCAACGATACCTTCGGCTCGGTATATCGCATCTGGCTGATCAGCCAGGCCGAGGCTGACTCCATCAAAAAGAATTGACCGGGTTCCAATGGTGAAAAGACTGTTCATCCGCACCTTCGGGTGCCAGATGAACGAGTACGATTCGGACAAGATGGCCGACGTGCTCGCCGCTTCTGAAGACGTCGTCAAGACCGACCGTCCCGAGGACGCCGACATCATCCTCTTCAACACCTGCTCGGTGCGCGAGAAGGCGCAGGAGCGCGTGTTCCACGATCTCGGCCGCGTGCGCCTGCTGAAAAAGGACCGGCCGGACCTGATCATCGGCGTCGGCGGCTGCGTCGCCAGCCAGGAGGGCGACGCCATCGTCGCCCGCGCGCCGTACGTGGACGTGGTGTTCGGGCCGCAGACGCTGCACCGCCTGCCGCAGCTGATCGCCGACCGCCGGCGCTCCGGCAGGTCGCAGGTCGACATCTCCTTCCCGGAGATCGAGAAGTTCGACAACCTGCCGCCGGCCAAGGTCGAGGGCGCCGCCGCCTTCGTCTCGATCATGGAAGGCTGCAGCAAGTTCTGCACCTACTGCATCGTGCCCTACACGCGCGGCGAGGAAGTCTCGCGCCCGTTCGACGACGTGCTGACCGAAGTGGCCGGCCTCGCCGCCCAGGGCGTCGGCGAGGTCACGCTGCTCGGCCAGAACGTGAACGCCTACCGCGGCGCGATGGCCGATAGCGACGAGAAGGCCGATCTCGCGCTGCTCATCGAGTACATCGCCGAGATTCCGGGCATCGAGCGCATCCGCTACACCACCTCGCATCCGCGCGAGGTGACGCAGCGCCTGATCGACGTCTACGCCCGCGTGCCGAAGCTGGTCTCGCACCTGCACCTGCCGGTGCAGTCGGGTTCGGACCGCGTGCTGGCGGCGATGAAGCGCGGCTACACGGCGCTCGAATACAAGAGCCTGGTGCGCAAGCTGCGCGCCGCCCGGCCCGACATTTCGCTGTCCTCCGACTTCATCGTCGGCTTCCCCGGCGAGACGGCCGAGGATTTCGAGAAGACGATGAAACTGATCGACGACGTCGGCTTCGACGCCTCGTTCTCCTTCCTGTACAGCCCCCGCCCCGGCACGCCGGCCGCCGAGCTCACCGACGACACGCCGCGCGAGGTGCACCTCGAACGCCTGATGCGCCTGCAGCAGCGCATCGAGGAGTTGGCGCAGACCGTCTCGCAGTCGATGGTCGGCACGGTGCAGCGCGTGCTCGTCGAGGGCCGCTCGAAGAAGGACGAGAACGAGCTCGCCGGACGCACCGACAACAACCGCATCGTCAATTTCGAGGGCCATGCCCGCCTGGTCGAACCGCTTCGTCAACGTGCGCATCACGGCGGCCATGCCGCATTCGCTGCGCGGCGAGATCCTGACCCGGGAGTCGTAGCCATGCCCCCGAAAGCCGCCGCGGCATCGTCCGCCAAAGCCAAGCCGCGCGCCGTCGAGCTGCTGCTCGCGCCGGTCAACAACAGCCAGCTGGCCAACCTCTGCGGCGCGCTCGACGAGAACCTGCGCCAGATCGAAACGGCCTTCGACGTGTCCATCGCCCGGCGCGGCGAACGCTTCACGCTGCGCGGCGAGCGGGAACAGATCGCCAGGGCGTCGGAAGCCTTGCAGATGTTCTACGCCCGCGCGAAGAACGCGCTTTCGGTCGACGAGATCCAGCTCGGCCTGATCGAGATCACCAACCGTCCGGCGCGCCGCGAGGCGCGCCAGCCGGGCGACGACACGCCGGCGCTGATGACGCGCAAGACCGAGCTGCATGGCCGCACGCCGCGCCAGGTCGAGTATCTCCGGCATATCCAGGAGCACGACATCACCTTCGGCACCGGCCCGGCCGGCACCGGCAAGACCTACCTCGCCGTCGCCTCGGCCGTCGATGCGTTCGAGCGCGAGCTGGTGCAGCGCATCGTGCTCACCCGCCCGGCGGTGGAAGCCGGCGAGCGGCTCGGCTTCCTGCCCGGCGACCTGGCGCAGAAGGTCGATCCCTACCTGCGCCCGCTCTACGACGCGCTGTACGACCTGATGGGCTTCGACAAGGTCGGCCGCCTGTTCGAGCGCGGCGCCATCGAGATCGCCCCGCTGGCCTACATGCGCGGGCGCACGCTCAACCACGCCTTCATCATCCTCGACGAGGCGCAGAACACCACGCCCGAGCAGATGAAGATGTTCCTCACCCGCATCGGCATCGGCGCCAAGGCCGTGGTCACCGGCGACGTCACCCAGATCGACCTGCAGCGCGGCCAGAAGAGCGGCCTGATCGAGGCGCGCAAGATCCTGAAGGACGTGCGCGGCATCGCCTTCACCGAGTTCCAGAAGGAAGACGTGGTGCGCCATCCGCTGGTGGCGCGCATCGTTTCGGCCTACGAGGCGCACGCCGCGCAGGAAGAGAAGAATGAACGCGGCGACAAGTAGGCGCCTGAACCTCAGCGTCCAGTACGCCTGCGCGGCCGACGGGCTGCCCGAACGCGCGCCGCTGCGCGCCTGGGCCCGCGCGGCGCTGGACGCCGACGGCCGGCGCGGCGGCCAGATCACCCTGCGCTTCGTCGACGCCGACGAGGGCCGGACGCTCAACCGCGACTATCGCGGCAAGGACTATCCGACCAACGTGCTTTCTTTCGTCTACGAAACCGAACCTCGGGTACAGGGCGACCTCGTCATCTGCGCCCCGGTGGTCGCCCGCGAGGCCGGCGAGCAGGGCAAGGCGCTGGCCGCGCATTACGCCCACCTCGTCGTGCACGGCGTGCTGCACCTGCAGGGCTACGACCACGAGACCGGCGAGGACGACGCGCGAACGATGGAAGACAAGGAACGCGCGATCCTGGCATCATTGGGCTTCGCCGATCCATACCGCGACGACGGCAAATAGCGCCGCCCGTCCCACAAGAACATGGAACCCGAACCGCCGACATTCTTCGAACGCCTCTCCTCGCTGCTCCTGCGCGAGCCGGAAGACCGCGAGCAACTGATCCAGCTACTGCATTCCGCCCACGAGCGCGACCTGCTCGACGCCGACGCCCTGTCGATCACCGAGGGCGCGCTGGCCGCCTCGGAAATCGTGGTGCGCGACGTGATGGTGCCGCGGGCCAAAATGGAAGTCGTCGACATCGAGGATTCGCTGGAATCGATCATCGAGCAGGTCAACCGCACCGCCCACTCGCGCTTCCCGGTCATCGAGGAAAACCGCGACAACGTGATCGGCATCCTGCTGGCCAAGGACCTGCTGCGCATCCGCCACGACCGGCCGGTCAGGCTGCGCGACTGGCTGCGCCCGGCGGTCTTCATCCCCGAATCGAAGCGGCTGAACGTGCTGCTGCGCGAATTCCGCGTCTCGCACAACCACATGGCCATCGTCATCGACGAGTACGCCGGCGTGAGCGGGCTGGTGACCATCGAGGACGTGCTCGAACAGATCGTCGGCGACATCGAGGACGAATACGATTTCGACGAGGCCGAGGACAACATCCGCCAGGACCAGTTCGGCCGCTACCGCGTCAAGGCGCAGACGGCGATCGAGGACTTCAACGCCCAGTTCGGCACCCGCTTCAGCGACGACGACTGCGACACCGTCGGCGGCCTGCTCCTCAACCGCCTCGGCCGGGTGCCGCAGCGCAAGGAGGAGCTCGACATCGACGGCCTGCATTTCGTGGTCCTGCGCGCCGACCGGCGGCGCCTGTACACCCTGCTCGTCACCCGCGCGCCGACGCCGCATGCGGCCGGCTGAATCCGCTGCACGGCGGTACCTCGTCGCCGTTCCGCTGCTCGGCGCGGCGGGCGTGGCCGCCTTCGCCCCGCTCGGCTGGTTTCCCCTCGCCTGGCTGACGCTCGGCGGCCTGTACGCGCTGCTCGGGCCGCTGGCGGACGAATGCCGCCCCGCCCGCGCGGGCGCCCGCCTCGGCTGGCTGTTCGGACTGGGCGTTTTTCTCGCCGGCGTGTCCTGGATCTACGTCAGCCTGGGTACCTTCGGCGGCATGCCGGCGGCGGTCGCGGCGCTCGCCACGCTGCTCTTCTGCGCGGCCATGGCGCTCTACCCGGCGCTGGTCGGCGCGCTGTTCGTGCGCCTGGCGCCGCCGGCCGGCCTGCGGCGCGCGCTGTGCTTCGCCGCGCTATGGACGCTCGCCGAATGGCTGCGCGGCTGGGTGCTCACCGGTTTTCCGTGGCTCGCCGCCGGCTATTCGCAGACGCCGCCCAGCCCGCTGGCCGGCTTCGCCCCGATCGTCGGCGTCTATGGGGTGTCCCTGCTCACCGCGTTCGCCGGGGCCTCGCTGGTGGAAATCGCCAGAGGCCGGCAGCGCGCGCGCATCGCCGCCGGCGCCGCCCTCGCCGCCGTCCTGCTGGCGGGCGCGGCGCTGTCCGGCCGCGCGTGGACGGTGCCCCAGGGCGAACCGCTGCGCGTCGCGCTGCTGCAGGGCAACATCGCCCAGGACGTCAAATGGCGGCCGGAAAAATTCGAGGAATCGCTGCGCACCTACTACGAGCTGATGCGCGACCACCCGGCGCGGCTCACGGTGCTGCCCGAAACCGCGCTGCCGGTGTTCTACGGCGAAGTGCCGGAAGACTACCTCGACGCGATGAAGCAGCTCGCCGCGCGCAGCGACGGCGACCTGCTGTTCGGCATCGTCACCGGCGACCTCGCGCGGTACGCCAACAGCGCCGTCAGCCTCGGCGCCTCGGGCCGGCAGCGCTACGACAAGGCGCACCTGGTGCCCTTTGGCGAATTCATCCCGCCGGGCTTCGCCTGGTTCATGGCCATGGCCGACATGCCGATGTCTGCCTTCACGCCGGGCGGGGACGCGCAGCCGCCGCTGCGCCTCGGCGCGCAGCAGATCGCCGTCGAACATCTGCTACGAGGACGCCTTCGGCGAGGAGATCATCCGCGCGCTGCCGGCCGCCACGCTGCTGCTCAACATTTCCAATGTCGCCTGGTTCGGCGATTCGCTGGCCCCGGCGCAGCATCTGCAGATCGCCCGCATGCGCGCGCTGGAGACCGGCCGCACCATGCTGCGCGCCACCAACACCGGCATGACCGCGATCATCGGCCCGGACGGCGTAGTGCAGGCGGCGCTGCCCCCGTTCACCCGCGCCGCGCTGACCGGCGACGTGCAGGCCTATGCCGGCAGCACGCCGTTCGTGCGCTGGGGCAACGTTCCGGCGGTGATCGCCGCGTGCCTGCTGCTGGCTTTCGCCCGGCGGCGCAACACGCTATCCTGATCCGCTTTTCCACCAACGACGGGTATCGCCATGACCGAACAACAACTTCTCGCCGCCGGCATCCGCACGGTCGATTCCAGACAACTCTATCCGGCGCAGCACCGGCCGGACGATGCCGGGCTGCCGATGCTGCTCGTGGAAAACCCGCTCGGGCGCGCCGTCGTCGCCCTGCAGGGCGCGCACATCATGGCCTTCCAGCCGGCCGGCAAGGACGAACTGCTGTGGGTTTCGCCGCTGACCGCGCTGCAGGACGGCGTGCCGATCCGCGGCGGCATCCCGCTGTGCCTGCCCTGGTTCGGCCCGGGGCCGGACGGCAAGGCCATGCACGGCTTCGCCCGGGTCAAGCCGTGGACGGTGGCCGCGGCCGAGCGCCTGGCCGACGGCGGCACGCGCCTGGTCCTGGAACTGGCAGGCGACGCGGCGACCAGCGCGCTGTGGCCGCACGCCTTCGCCTTCCGCCTGGAAATCGAAGTCGGCACGACGCTGAAGATGACCCTCGACGCGCGCAACCCCGGCGCCGAGGCCGCGCCGCTGGCCTTCGCCTTCCACACCTATTTCGCCGTCCCGGACGTCGCCACGGCGCGCGTCTCCGGCCTCGACGGCACGGTCTACATCGACAAGACCGACAACTTCGCGCGCAAGACGCAGGCCGGCGAAGTGACCATCGCCGGCCCGACCGACCGCGTCTATCTCGACGTCCCGCGGCGCCAGACCATCGCCGCCGGCGCCGGCCGCATCGACATCGAATCGGAAGCCCGCTGCGCCGTGGTCTGGAACGCCTGGCACAACGACCGGAACATTCCCGACCTCGGCGAAGGCAACCACGTCGGCTACCTGTGCGTCGAGCGCGGCGACGTGGCGGACCACGCCGTCAGCCTGCCGCCCGGCGGCAGCTACCGCGCCTGGATGCGCATCGCCGGCTGACGCCGGCCCGCCCGCTCAGGCCACCTGCTTGAACTGGTGCAGGGCCGAGGGCGCCGGCCAGCCGGCGTCCTTGCACACGCGCACGATGGCCTCATTGGTGTCGAAGTAGACCTGCCAGTAATTGTCCGTGTGGGTATAGGGGCGCACGGCGATCACCGGCCCTTCCAGCCGGATGTCGAGCAGGTTGATCTCCGGCGGCATCTCCTCCGCTACGTTGGGGATCGCCGCGACCGCCGCCTTGAAGCGCTCGATCGCCTCCAGCGGATCGACGCCCACCGCCAGCTGCGCCGTGCGCTCGACGCGGCGCAGCGGCAGGCTCGAATAATTCTGGATGCTCTCGCCGAAGACCTTGCCGTTGCCGACGATGGTCAGCACGTTGTCCGGCGTCACGATCGACGTGCCGAACAGCCCCAGCTCGCGCACCGTGCCGGTCACGCCGCCGATGTTGACGAAATCGCCGACCTTGAACGGCCGCAGAATCAGGATGAAGGCGCCGGCCGCGAAGTTGCCCAGCAGCCCGCTCCAGGCCGCGCCGATGGCCACGCCCGCGCCGGCCAGCAGCGCCGCGAACGAGGTCGTCTGGATGCCGAAGTAGCCGAGGATGCCGAGGACCAGGGCGATGTTCAGCGCGATGGCCACCACCGAGCCGAGGTACTTGGTCAGCGTGGGATCGACGTGGTTGCGGTTCATCGCCCCCTGGATCAGCGAGATCACCTTGCCGATCAGCCAGCGGCCGACGATCCAGAAGGCGAGCGCGGCCGCGACCTTGATCGCCAGTTCGCCGAGCGTCGCGCTCAGGAAGAGTTGCAGCGACTGCATGTCCATGAGAAGCCCCTTTCGCGTTGGGTTCAGGAGGGAAAACGATTATGGCGCACGGCGCCGGCGCGGAGCCGGTCGTCGAACTGTTAAATAAAACAAACCCTTCCCGCCCGCGCCGCGGGACGGCCGGCGCCTTCTTGTCGGCCGCAAAAGCAAGTAAAATGCCCCGTTGCCACGTCTTTTCCACGTCTTTCCCAAGCCTCACATGCCCACATTTCAGGAAGTCATTCTGCGTCTCCAGAGTTTCTGGGACAAACAAGGGTGCGCGCTGCTGCAGCCGTACGACATCGAAGTCGGCGCCGGCACCTTCCACACCGCCACGTTCCTGCGCGCCATCGGCCCGGAGCCGTGGAGCGCCGCCTACGTGCAGCCCTCGCGCCGCCCCAAGGACGGCCGCTACGGCGAGAACCCGAACCGCCTGCAGCACTACTACCAGTACCAGGTGGTGCTCAAGCCCTCGCCCGACAATATCCAGGAGCTCTACCTGCAGTCGCTGGAGGCGCTCGGCATCAATCTCAAGGAACACGACGTCCGCTTCGTCGAGGACGACTGGGAATCGCCGACGCTCGGTGCCTGGGGCCTCGGCTGGGAAGTGTGGCTCGACGGCATGGAAGTCACCCAGTTCACCTACTTCCAGGAAGTCGGCTCGCTGACCTGCAAGCCGGTGCTCGGCGAGATCACCTACGGCCTCGAACGGCTGGCGATGTACCTGCAGGGCGTGGAGAACGTCTTCGACCTGGTGTGGACCGAAGCCAACGGCCGACGCCTGACCTACGGCGACGTCTATCACCAGAACGAAGTCGAGCAGTCGAAGTACAACTTCGAGCACTCGAACGTCGAAATCCTCTTCCGCCACTTCGCGGACCACGAATCGGAAGCCAAGCGCCTGATGGGCCTGAACCTCGCGCTGCCGGCCTTCGAACAGGTGATGAAGTGCTCGCACTGCTTCAACCTCCTCGACGCGCACGGCGCCATCTCGGTCACCGAGCGCGCCGCCTACATCGGCCGCGTGCGCGTGCTGGCGCGCGAAGTGGCGCAGTCCTACTACAACTCCCGCGAGGCGCTCGGCTTCCCGATGTGCAAGCGCGACACGGCGGGAGCGAACTGACATGAACGCCACCCTGCTCATCGAACTGCTGACCGAGGAACTGCCGCCGAAGGCGCTCTCCCGCCTCGGCGAGACCTTCGCCCAACAAGTCCACGCCGGCCTGTCCGGCCACGCCCTCGTCCCGGCGGACGGCGCCTGCGCATGGTTCGCCACGCCGCGCCGCCTGGCCGTGCGGGTGCCGGGCGTGCTCGCCGTGGCGCCGGACGCCACCGCCTTCGAGAAGATCATGCCGGTCGCCGTGGCCCTCGACGCCGCCGGCCAGCCGACGCCCGCGCTGAAGAAGAAGCTGGAGGCCAAGGGCATCCCGCTCGACGCCGTCGCGCAGTTCGAACGGCGCCTGGACGGCAAGTCCGAGACCTTCTTCTACAAGGCCGCCGTCAAGGGCGCGCGGCTCGACGACGTGCTCGCCGGCGTGGTCGCCGACGCGCTGAAGAAGCTGCCGATCCCGAAGGTGATGCGCTGGGGCGACTCCGACCACCAGTTCGTGCGCCCGGTCCACGGCCTGGTGATGCTGCACGGCGACCGCGTGGTGCCCGGCGAGGTGCTCGGGCTGGCCAGCGGCAGGGTCACGCGCGGCCACCGCTTCCTGTCCGGCGGCGACATCGTGCTTGAACACGCCGACGCCTACGCCGACGCGCTGCGCGCGCAGGGCAAGGTCATCGCCGGCTTCGCCGAGCGCCGCGCCGCCATCGCCACGCAGCTCGACGCCAGGGCCAGGGAGCTGAACGCCACGATCAACCCCGCCGACGGCCTGCTCGACGAAGTCACCGCGCTGGTCGAATGGCCGGCGGTGTACGTCGGTGAATTCGAGTCCGAATACCTCGAAGTGCCGCAGGAATGCCTGATCCTGACCATGCAGCAGAACCAGAAGTATTTCCCGCTGCTCGACGGGTCGAAGAAGCTGCTCAACAAGTTCCTGATCGTCTCCAACATGGAGGTCGACGACCCGCAGCACATCGTCGGCGGCAACGCCCGCGTGGTGCGGCCGCGCCTCGCCGACGCCCGCTTCTTCTACAACCAGGACCTGAAGAACGGCTTCGTCGCGCGCGCCATGAAGCTCGCCTCGGTGGTCTACCACAACAAGCTCGGCTCGCTCGGCGACCGCGCCAACCGCCTCAGCGCCATCGCCGCCTTCGTCGCCGACAAGCTCGGCGCCGAAAGCCTGCTGGCCCGCAACGCCGGCCTGCTGTGCAAGGTCGACCTGCTCACCGACATGGTCGGCGAGTTCCCCGAGCTGCAGGGCACCATGGGGCGCTACTACATGCAGCACGAAGGCGCCGGGCCCGAAATGTGCAACGCCATGGAGCAGCACTATCGCCCGCGCTTCGCCGGCGACGTGCTGCCGGAGGGCAACGTCGCGTGCGCGGTGGCGCTCGCCGACAAGATCGACGCGCTGGTCGGCTTCTTTGGCATCGGCCAGATCCCGACCGGCGACAAGGACCCCTTCGGCCTGCGCCGCGCCGCGCTCGGCGTGCTGCGCATCCTGATGGAAAAGCCGCTGCCGCTCGATCTGGCCGAACTGATCGCCGAAGCGCAGGCCAGCTTCGCCGAAGGCGTGCTCGGCCAGCCGGTCGCCGGACCGCTGCTCGACTTCATGCTCGAACGCCTGCGCGGCCTGCTCAGGGACGCCGGCCACGCCCAGGACATCGTCGAGGCGGTGCTGGCCCAGCGGCCGACGCGCATCGACCTGGTCCCGTCCCGGCTCGCCGCCGTGCGCGATTTCCTGCGCCTGCCGGAAGCCCTGGCGCTGGCCGCGGCCAACAAGCGCATCGGCAACATCCTCAAGAAGGCCGAAGGCGAGCTGCCCGAACCCGACGTCGCGCTGCTGCGCGAGCCGGCCGAGAAGGCGCTGTTCGAGCGCGTCGTGCTGCTCGCCCCGCTGATCAAGTCGCACGTCGCCAACGAGGACTACGCCGACGCGCTGAAGGTGCTCGCCTCGGTGCGCAGCGCGGTCGACCTCTTCTTCGACGAAGTGATGGTCAACGTCGAGGAGCCGATGCTCCGCGCCAACCGGCTGGGGCTGCTCAAGACCCTGTTCGGCCAGCTCAACGCGGTCGCCGACATTTCGAAACTGGGCGTATGAAACTCGTCATCCTCGACCGCGACGGCGTCATCAACTTCGACTCGGACCACTTCATCAAGTCGCCGGCGGAATGGAAACCCATTCCCGGCAGCCTGGAAGCGATCGCCCGCCTGACCCAGGCGGGCTACCGGGTGGTGGTCGCCTCGAACCAGTCGGGGATCGACCGCGGCCTCTTCGACATGGACACGCTGAACACCATCCACGACAAGATGCACCGCGCCGTCCGCGCCGCCGGAGGACGCATCGACGCGATCTTCTACTGCCCCCACTCCGCCGACTCCAACTGCAACTGCCGCAAGCCCAAGCCCGGCATGTTCGAGCGGATCGCCGGCTGCTTCAACACCGGCCTCGCCGGCACCTACGCCGTCGGCGACTCGCTGCGCGACCTGCAGGCGGCCGTCGCGGCCGGCGCGCGGCCGGTGCTGGTCCTCTCGGGCAAGGGCAGGAACACGCAGAAGGACAACGAGATTCCCGAGGGAACGCTGGTCTTCGACGACCTCGCGGCGACCGTCGAGCACATCCTGAAGTCATGATCGCGCTGTTCCGGTCCGCCCTGTTCCTGCTTCTTGCCGTCCTGATCACCGCGCCCACGGGACTGCTCGTCACGCTCGCCGTGGTGCTGCCGATGCGCTGGCGCTTCCGCATCATCGCGGCGTGGCGCGTGCTGTTCATGGGGCTGTGCGCGCGCGTGCTGGGACTGCGCTACCGGGTGATCGGCCGCGAGCACATCCCCGCCGTGCCCTCGGTCGTGCTGTCCAAGCACCAGTCGGCGTGGGAGACGGTCGGCCTGCAGGACATCTTTCCGCCGCAGGTGTTCGTGCTGAAGCGCTCGCTGCTGCTGATCCCGTTCCTGGGCTGGGCCTTCGCTGCCGTCAAGATGATCTCGATCGACCGCAAGGCCGGCAAGAACGCGCTGAAGCAGGTGGAAAAGCAAGGGATCGAGCGCCTGCGCGCCGGCTATTGGGTGATCGTCTTTCCCGAGGGCACGCGCACCGCGCCGGGCGAACGCCGGCGCTTCAAGACCGGCGGCGCGCTGCTGGCGGTCTCGGCCGGCGTGCCCGCCGTGCCGGTGGCGCACAACGCCGGCGAATTCTGGGCGAGGAACGCCTTCGTCAAGCAGCCGGGGCTGATCACCGTCAGCATCGGCCCGGCGATCGATCCCCGGGGCAAGACGGCCGAGGAGGTGAATGCCCTGGCCGAGCAATGGATCGACGCGGAAATGCGGAAAATCTCGCCGCATCGCTACCCGGCGGAAGCCCATGCCGTTGCAGGCTGAACTTCCGTTCGCGCTGGACCGGCCCGCGGCAGGAGAGACGTCGCGGACCATCGCGCTCGCCGACCGCATCGTGCCCTACACCCTGCGCCGCGCCCGCCGCCGCACCCTGGGGCTGACCATCGACCACCGCGGCCTGCGCGTCGGCGCGCCGTACCGGACCTCGCTCGCCGAGATCGAGAACATGATCCGCAAGCATGCGGACTGGGTGGCGCAGAAGCTCGACGAATGGCGGGCCCGGCGGCGCCCCGCGCCGCAGCCGCTGGCCGACGGGGCGCGCCTGCCCTACCTCGGCGGCTGGCTGGAAATCCGCCTCGGACAGGGCAGCGGCCAGGCCTGCTGGGCGGCGGACGGCGTGCTGACCCTGCTGCCGCGCTCGCCGGACGACGCCGGCGCCGTGCTCGGCAAGGTGCTGCGCCGCCGGGCGCTGGCCGTGTTCGGCGAACGCCTGGCGGCGCAGGCCGCGCGCTTCGGCATCGTCGCGCCCCGGCTGGCGCTCTCGTCGGCGCGCACGCGCTGGGGCAGCTGCAGCCTGAAATCCGGCATCCGCCTGAACTGGCGCCTGATCCACGGCGAACCGCGCCTGATCGACTACGTGATCGTGCACGAACTGGCGCATCTGACGGAAATGAACCACGGCGCGCGCTTCTGGGCGATCGTCGAACGGTACTTTCCCGAGCACCGCGACGCGCGCGACGCGCTGAAAAGACTCTCCGGCTCGCTGCCCACCCTCGCCTGACCTTCTCCGGCCAGGATTTTCGAAAGGAACACCCATGCGCATCGAACAAGACATCAAGCTCGACTTCAAGGACGTGCTCATCCGCCCCAAGCGTTCGACCCTGACCTCGCGCTCGGAAGTCGACATTTCCCGTGACTTCGTCTTCCTGCACTCGCAGAAGTCCTATCACGGCATCCCGATCATCGCCGCCAACATGGACGCCACCGGCACCTTCGAGATGGCGCGCGCGCTGGCGCGGCACAAGCTGGGCGCCGCCCTGCACAAGCATTACGGCGAGGACGAGCTGCTCGCCTTCTTCGCCGCGCAGCCCGCCGGCGGCGCGGCCTTCTACTCGATGGGCATCACCACGCCGGACTTCGAGAAATTCCGCCGCGTCATGGACAAGGCCAACGGCACCATCGAGTATGTCTGCGTCGACGTCGCCAACGGCTACACCAAGGCCTTCATCAGCTTCATCCACAAGCTGCGCCGGGAGTTCCCGGCGGTCACCATCATGGCCGGCAACGTGGTCACCGGCGAGATGACCGAGGAGCTGATCCTCGACGGGGTGGACATCGTCAAGGTCGGCATCGGCCCCGGCTCGGTGTGCACCACGCGCAAGATGGCCGGCGTCGGCTATCCGCAGCTCTCGGCGATCATCGAATGCGCCGACGCCGCGCACGGCCTGCGCGGGCTGATCTGCGCCGACGGCGGCTGCACCTCGCCGGGCGACCTGGCCAAGGCCTTCGGCGCCGGCGCCGACTTCGTGATGCTCGGCGGCATGCTCGCCGGCCACGACGAGTGCGGCTCGGATGTGGTCGAGGTCGACGGCGAGCGCAAGATGCGCTTCTACGGCATGAGCTCGCGCGAGGCGATGAACAAGTATTCCGGCGGGGTCGCCGGCTACCGCGCCTCGGAGGGCAAGGAAGTGCTGCTCGACTACCGCGGCCCGGTCGAGAACACGCTGCAGGACATCCTCGGCGGCGTGCGCTCGGCGTGCACCTACGTCGGCGCGCGGCGGCTGAAGGAGCTTTCCAAGCGCACCACCTTCGTGCGCGTCACGCAGCAGCTGAACGAGGTGTTCGGCGCCTCGTAGGCAGCGCCGGCCTCACTCCTCCATCTGCAGGGCCGCGTAGAGCATCAGGCGGTCGTCGATGCGCGCCAGATCCAGGCGGGTGATCTGGTTCACCTTGCGCAGGCGGTAATCGAGCGTATTGCGGTGGACCGCCAGCCGGCGCGCGGCCCGGTCCACCAGGCAGTCCTCGTCGAACCAGGCCTTGAGGCTCTTGCGCAGCAGGCGGCTCCGGTCGCGCTGCGCCAGCAGCCGGAGCGGACGGGCGAGATGCTGCGCCTGCCAGCCCGACCCGAGTTCGGAGAGGAGCACCGGAAAGCTCAGGTCGTAGAACGAGAACAGCCGTTCCGAAGGATCGCGCCGCCGCCCCACCGCCAGCGTGCGCCTGGCGCACAGGTAGGACAGGTGGGCGCCTTCGATGCAGGCCAGCGCCACGCCCAGGGCCATCGCCGACGGCACCGCCGCGCCCTGCGCGGCCACCTCGTAAAGCGTGGTCAGCTGCTCGCGGGCCAGCTCGGACAGGTCCGTTTCCTTGCCGGCCACATCGAGCGCCTTGAGGATCACCAGCTCCCGCGGCGAGATCACCGCCATCAGCAATCTGGCGTCGTGCCGCGCCAGCCGCTGCTGGCAGGCCTGCAACTCCACCAGCGCGCGATCCGGTGCAACGCCCTCCTCGATCAGTTCCAGGACCAGCGCCGAGTGCGGCATGCGGAAATCCACGCCCAGCCGGTTGCCCCAGAGTTCCAGGTCGTCGCGCGGGGTGCCGCCGCGCCGGATGAGCTGATCGACGAACTCTTCCCGGTAGCGTTTCTCGTGCTGCAGCTCGCTGACCAGGCGCGCCTGCTCCAGGATCATCTCCGCCATCACGCGCACCAGTTCCCCGAAGCGCCGCACCTTCTCCGGGTCGCCGGTGATGCCGATCACGCCGCGGACCTTCCCGCGCACGTTGAGCGGCAGATTGACGCCCGGCTTCACGCCGCGCAGGGTCCGCGCCGTGGCCGCGTCGAATTCGACGGCCTTGCCTTCGGCCAGCGCCAGGCGCGCGCCGGTGTGCTGTTCGCCGAGGCGTTCCGGGTCCCCGCTGCCGAGGATGATCCCGTGCGCGTCCATTACATTGACGTTGAACGGGATGACCTGCATCGTCCGTTCGACGATCTCCTGTGCCAGCGACGGTTCGAGACTGATCATCACCCCTCCGGAAAGAAAATGGTAAAAATGCACAATGCCAACTGTTTTAAAAAGTCTTTTTTGTGCAATCAAACAATGCCATATGGATTCAATGTCATTATAATGCCCTAAACACAGGGAAACCATCATGCATATCGTCGGCGCACCCGATTCGTGCAAGGGCAGCGTCCCGGCCACCGGCGTCGCCGAGACGCTGGAACGCGGCATTCTCGGCGTCTTTCCCCAGGCCGCCGTGCGCAAAATTCCGATCGCCGACGGTGGCGAAAGGACCGTCGCGTCGATGGTCGCCGCGGCCGGCGGGGAGATTCGCGCGGCGTGGGGCACCGGGCCGCTCGGCGAAAGGCTGTGCACCCCGTGGGAGTCCTCGGCGACGGCAGGACAGCGGTAATCGAGGCCGGCGCGGAGCGCCTGTGCCGGATCGTCGCCGCGTCACGCTCGACCCGCCCCGCCGCATGAACTACCCCATCCCCCACCCGGCCTCCCCCTTGAAAGGGGGAGGAGTTGAATCGCTTTTCGCCGTGCCCGCCGTGTCGCCGTGGTTAAGACGATTGGCAAGAACATGGGATCGCCCTGGCGCAATCCCGGCGCACGGGTCCGGGGGCGGCGCGAATCCATTACAATGCGCGCTCGGCTTCTTCCCTTGGCGCGCCCATGAAACCCTACCTCGACCTGATGCGCCATGTCCTCGAACATGGCACGCCCAAGTCCGACCGCACCGGCACCGGCACCCGTTCGGTGTTCGGCTGGCAGATGCGCTTCGACCTCGGCGCCGGCTTTCCGCTGCTCACCACCAAGAAGCTGCACCTGCGCTCGATCGTGCACGAACTGCTGTGGTTCCTGCAGGGCGACACCAACATCCGCTATCTCAAGGAAAACGGCGTGCGCATCTGGGACGAATGGGCCGACGAAAACGGCGACCTCGGCCCGGTCTACGGCCACCAGTGGCGGCACTGGCAGACGCCGGACGGGCGCGAGATCGACCAGATCGCGCAGCTCGTCGAGGGCCTGAAAAGGAATCCCGATTCCCGCCGCCACCTCGTCACCGCCTGGAACCCGGCCGACGTGGACCGCATGGCGCTGCCGCCGTGCCACGCGCTGTTCCAGTTCTACGTCGCCGACGGCCGGCTCTCGTGCCAGTTGTATCAGCGCAGCGCCGACATCTTCCTCGGTGTGCCGTTCAACATCGCCTCCTACGCCC
This sequence comes from Propionivibrio sp., assembly GCF_047602565.1. GTDB lineage: Bacteria > Pseudomonadota > Gammaproteobacteria > Burkholderiales > Rhodocyclaceae > Propionivibrio. The sequence goes on along the minus strand of NZ_JASGGX010000001.1, from coordinate 3,345,384 downwards.
TGCTCACGATGATGCTGGCGCAGGTCTGCGGCTACCGGCCCGGCGACTTCGTGCACACCTTCGGCGACGCGCACCTGTACAGCAACCATTTCGAGCAGGCAAAGCTGCAGCTCGCGCGCGAACCCCGCCCGCTGCCGACGGTGCGCATCAATCCCGAAGTCAAGGACATCTTCGCCTTCCGCTTCGAGGACTTCACGCTGGAAGGCTACGACCCGCACCCGCACATCGCGGCGCCGGTGGCGGTCTAGGCATGCCGATGCTGTCGCTGATCGCCGCCGTCGCCCGCAACGGGGTCATCGGCCAGGACAACCAGATGCCCTGGCACCTGCCGGGCGACATGCGCCATTTCCGCGAGACGACGCGCGGCCGGCCGGTGATCATGGGCCGCCGGACGTGGGAGTCGCTGCCGGAGAAGTTCCGGCCGCTGCCGGGGCGGCTGAACGTGGTGGTCAGCCGGAATCCGGACTATGCGGCGCCCGGCGCCGTGCTGGCCGGATCGCTGGCCGACGCCCTCGGCAAGGCCGGTAACGAGGGTGAAATCTTCGTCATCGGCGGCGCCGATCTGTACCGCCAGGCGCTGCCGCTCGCCGGGCGGCTGTATCTCACGGAGATCGCCGCCGATTTCAACGGCGACGCCCGCTTTCCCGAAATCGATCCGGATGAATGGCCGCAAGTCTCGCGCAGCCGGCCCGTCGAGGAAAATGGGCTGGCCTACGCCTTCGCCGTCTATCAGCGCACGCAATCCACGTAGTACTGGGCCTTGCCGTTCACGACCTCCTTGACGAGGCCGTGGATGTCCGTCTCGAAGCCGGGGAACTGCTCGTTGAAGTGGCGGGCGAACTTCAGGTAGCGGACGATCGTGGCGTTGAAGCGCTCGCCCGGAATCAGCAGCGGAATGCCGGGCGGATACGGCGTCAGCAGCATGCTGGTGACGCGCCCTTCCAGCTCGTCGATCGGCACGCGGTCGATCTCGCGGTGCGCCATCTTGGCGAAGGCTTCGGTCGGCTTCATCGCCGGCACCATGTCGGAGAGGTACATCTCGGTGGTCAGGCGCGCCACGTCGTTGATCGCGTACACGCCGTGGATCAGGTGGCACAAATCCTTCAGGCCGATGCGCTCGTAGCACGGATGCTTCTGCACGAATTCGGGCAGCACCTTCCACAGCGGCTGGTTCTTGTCGAAGTCGTCCTTGAACTGCTGCAGCTCGGTGACCATGGTGTTCCAGCGGCCCTTGGTGATGCCGATGGTGAACATGATGAAGAAGCTGTACAGCCCGCATTTCTCGACGATGACGCCGTGCTCGGCGAGGTACTTGGTGACGATCGCCGCCGGGATGCCGCGCTCGGAGAAGGCGCCGTCAACGTCCAGCCCCGGGGTGATCACCGTGGCCTTGATCGGGTCGAGCATGTTGAAGCCGTCCGAGAGCTGCTGGAAGCCGTGCCAGCGTTCGCCGGGCTTCAACATCCACGCCTCGCGCTCCTCGATGCCTTCCTCGGACAGGTCGTCCGGCCCCCACACCTTGAACCACCAGTCGGCGCCCCACTCTTCGTCGATCTTGCGCATGGCGCGGCGGAAATCGAGCGCCTCGGCGATCGACTCCTCGACCAGCGCCGTGCCGGAAGGCTCCTCCATCATCGCCGCCGCCACGTCGCACGAGGCGATGATGGCGTACTGCGGCGAGGTCGAGGTGTGCATCAGGTAGGCCTCGTTGAACACGCTGCGGTCGAGTTCGCGCTCCTCCGAGTTCTGCACCAGGATCTGCGAGGCCTGCGAGAGGCCGGCCAGCAGCTTGTGCGTCAACTGCGTGGCGAAGACCATCGACTCCTTGCAACGCGGGCGGTCGGCGCCGATGGCGTGGTAGTCGCCGTAGAAGTCGTGGAAGGCGGCGTGCGGCAGCCAGGCTTCGTCGAAGTGCAGCGTGTCGATCTTGCCGTCCAGCTCCTCCTTGATGTCCTCGACGTTGTAGAGGATGCCGTCGTAGGTCGAACTGGGTGATGGTCAGCACGCGCGGCCGGGCGTCCTTGTCCTTGGCGAAAGGGTTGGCGGCGATCTTCTTCTGGATGTTCTCCCAGGCGAACTCGGACTTCGGGATCGGGCCGATGATGCCGTAGTTGTTGCGCGTCGGCATCAGGAACACCGGCACGGCGCCGGTCATGATGATCGAGTGCAGCACCGACTTGTGGCAGTTGCGGTCGACGACGACGATGTCGCCCGGCGCGACGGTCGAGTGCCAGACGATCTTGTTCGAGGTCAACGTGCCGTTGGTCACGAAGTACAGGTGGTCGCAGTTGAAGATGCGCGCGGCGTTGCGCTCGGAGGCGGCCACCGGGCCGGTGTGGTCGAGCAGCTGGCCGAGTTCCTCGACGGCGTTGCACACGTCGGCGCGCAGCATGTTCTCGCCGAAGAACTGGTGGAACATCTGGCCGACCGGCGATTTCAGGAAAGCCACGCCGCCGGAGTGGCCGGGGCAGTGCCAGGAATACGAGCCGTCCGCCGCGTAGTGCGTCAGCGCGCGGAAGAACGGCGGCGGCAGCGAATCGAGGTAGGCCTTGGCCTCGCGCTTGATGTTGCGGGCGATGAACTCGGGCGTGTCCTCGTACATGTGGATGAAGCCGTGCAGCTCGCGCAGCACGTCGTTCGGGATGTGCCGCGAGGTGCGCGTCTCGCCGTGCAGGAAGATCGGGATATCGCGGTTGCGGTGGCGGATCTCGGCGACGAAGGCGCGCAGCTCGGCCAGCGTCTCCTCCGGCTCCAGCGCCAGCTCCTCGTCGTCGATCGACAGGATGAAGGCGGAGGCCCGCGACTGCTGCTGGGCGAAGGAGGTCAGGTCGCCGTAGCTGGTGACGCCGAGCACCTCCATCCCTTCCTTCTCGATGGCGGCGGCCAGGGCGCGGATGCCGAGGCCGCTGGCGTTCTCCGAGCGGAAGTCCTCGTCGATGATGATGACCGGGAAGTTGAAACGCATGGAACCCTCTGGAAAAGATGAAGGGGCCGCTTTCGACGGGACGGATGCCGGGCGGCGTCCGGGCCTGGCGGGAAATCCATGCGGGATTTCCTCGCCTGCCTGCGCCTCCGGGTCCCGCCGCCGCGCGGCCGGATTGACGAGATCAGATCTTCGGCAGCGTCACGCCGACCTGGCCCTGGTACTTGCCGCCGCGGTCCTTGTACGAGGTCTCGCAGATTTCGTCGGACTCGAAGAACAGCACCTGCGCGCAGCCCTCGCCCGCGTAGATCTTCGCCGGCAGCGGCGTGGTGTTGGAAAATTCCAGCGTCACGAAGCCTTCCCACTCGGGTTCGAACGGCGTGACGTTGACGATGATCCCGCAGCGCGCATAGGTGCTCTTGCCCAGGCACACGGTGAGCACGCTGCGCGGGATGCGGAAATACTCGACGGTGCGCGCCAGGGCGAAGGAATTCGGCGGAATCACGCAATGCCCCTTGCCCGAGACCTCGACGAAGGACTGCGGATCGAAGGCCTTCGGATCGACGATCGTCGAATTGATGTTGGTGAACACCCGGAATTCGTCCGCGCAGCGGATATCGTAGCCGTAGCTCGACGTGCCGTAGGAGACGATCTTGTGGCCGTCGGCCTCGCGCACCAGCCCGGGCTCGAACGGCTCGATCATGCCGTGCTCCCACGCCATGCGGCGGATCCACTTGTCGGACTTGATGGACATCGCGAACACTCTGGAATGCATTGAAAGAAGGCGGGTATTTTACGGTTTCCGGCGCCGCGTGGGGAAATACCTTGCGCCGCGTTTTTTCCCGCTTTTTCTCTTTAAAATCCTGCTTTCGCACCCCGCTCCCCGACCCGCGCGCCACCGCACTCACCATGGAACGCTCACCCGCGACCGCCCCCGGCGACACCCGCTTCATCCCCTGGATCGTCGCCGCCGCGCTGTTCATGCAGACGCTCGACGGCAGCATCCTGAACACCGCGCTGCCGGCCATGGCGCAGTCGCTGCACGAAAGTCCGCTGCGCATGCAGTCGACCATCATCGCCTACCTGCTGACCATGGCCCTGCTCATCCCCGCCTCGGGCTGGCTGTCCGACCGCCTCGGCTCGCGGCGGGTGTTCGTCGCGGCCATCGTGCTGTTCGCGCTCGGCTCGCTGTGCTGCGCCCTGTCCACCACGCTCGGCTGGCTGGTCGCCGCGCGCGTCGTGCAGGGCGTCGGCGGCGCGCTGATGATGCCGGTCGGGCGGCTCACCGTGCTGCGCAGCTTCCCGCGCTCGGAGCTGGTGCGCGTGCTCAGCTTCGTCACCATCCCCGGCCTGCTCGGCCCGCTGCTCGGGCCGACGCTGAGCGGCTGGCTGGTGCAGTACGCCTCCTGGCACTGGATCTTCCTGATCAACGTTCCGGTCGGGCTGGTCGGCTGCCTGGCCTCGCTGCGCTTCATGCCCGACCTGCGCGGGCCGCGCGACGAGGCGTTCGACTGGATGGGCTTCATCCTGTTCGCCGCGGCCACGGCGCTCGTCTCGATGGCCTTCGAAGGCATGGGCGAACTCGGCCTCTCGGCGCCCGGCGTCCTGCTCCTGCTGGCCGGCGGACTGGCCAGCCTGACCGCCTATTACCTGCACGCCCGGCGCCACGCCGCGCCGCTGTTCAGCCCGCGGCTGTTCGCCATCCACACGTTCGCCGTCGGCATCGCCGGCAACCTGTTCGCCCGCCTGGGCATGGGCGCCATGCCGTTCCTGACGCCGCTGCTGCTGCAGGTGGCGCTCGGCTATTCGCCGGCCGAGGCCGGCATGTCGATGATTCCGCTGGCGCTCGCCAGCATCGCGGCCAAGCCCGCCGCCACCCGCCTGATCGACCGTTTCGGCTTCCGCCGGGTGCTGGTGTCCAACACGCTGCTGCTCGGCGTGATGATCGCGGGCTTCGCCCTGATCTCGCACGCCACGCCGCGCCCGCTGCTCTACGCCTATCTGGCGCTGTTCGGCGGCATCAACTCGCTGCAGTTCACCACCATGAACGCGCTGACGCTGATCGACCTGGACAACGACACGGCGGCCGGCGGCAACGGCCTGCTGTCGGTGGTCATGCAGCTGTCGATCAGCCTGGGCGTGGCCTCCGCCGCCGCCGTGCTCGGCGCGTTCATCGATCTGCGCCACCTGCCGGACCCGGTTGCGATCCTCGCGGCCTTCCGCAAGACCTACCTGTGCGTCGGCCTGATGGCGGCCTTCGCCACCGGCATTTTCCTCCAGCTGCAACGCGACGCGCCGCGTGGCACGCCGCTCGAAACGCACAAGATACGGGAGGACGACGAGCTGTAGGCATGCCGGGGGAAGCGCCGCGCCGTCAGGAATTCTCCGCAAGCAGGCCGGGACGATGGCTTTCCAGCCATTGGCGGGTATGGACGAGCAGCGCTTCGGCCTGGGTCCGGCATTCGCGGACGGCGGCGTCGGTGACGGGATCGCCTTCGTAGTCGTTGAGATTGCGCTGCCGCCGCAGTGCGTCGAGGACGATGACGTCGTCCGCGGCGAGCCCCAACGTCTTGGGCAGGGTCTGCAGCGCGGTCTGATGGTGGCCGGGCTGGCTGGTGACGGGACGATAGCCGTGCGCCCACAGTCCGATCATGGCGCACTGCATGATGGCTTTGTAGGCGGCGTCGAAGCGGTTGTCGTTGCTCAGTCCGTTCAGACGGGCGTCGGCCAGGTTGCGCTCGGCCGCGGCCAGCAGGCGCAGCACGCCGCCCGATGTCGCTTCAAACGCCTGCAGGCGATGGATCGCCAGCAAATTTTCCAAGGTCATCGGCCGTTCCGATCACGAAAAGCTTGGGGTTGGCGAGAATGTTCAGGGCGAAACCATCGCCGGCTTCGATGCGCCGCGCGAACTCGGCGGCGGTGTAGAGCACCGGGTTGATTTCGCGTTGCAGGACGGCCTGGGCCGGATGCAGCGCCTTGATGGCCTCGCCGAAACCGCAGTCGGCGATCAGCAGCAGGTTGACGTCGCTGCGGGCGTTTTCCTCGCCGCGGGCGAGCGAACCGAAGACCAGCGCCAGTTCGGGCGCGGGGCGCAGCTGGCGCAGCGCTTCGGCCAGCACGTCGACAAGGCCGCTGGTCTTGCGGAACAGGCCGGCCAGTTCGGCGAATACCGGGCATTCCCGGTTGGCCTGGTAACGTACCTGGTTCCCCTGCTTTTCCCGCCGCAGGAGGCCGACCGCGGCCAGCCGGGACAGCTCCTTGTGCAGAGTGCCGGGCGTGGTGCCGGTCAGCCGCGCCAGTTCACGGACGTGGTAGCTGCTCTCGGGATGCAAGAGCAGCTGCGCCAGCACCCGCTGCCGGTAGGTTCCGAAAAGAAGATCGAGAAGCACGAAAAGGCCAATGTAGTCTTAAATGCTCCGATTGTAGCCTATATTGCTTCACACCCTAAACGGGCCGAGGGTCAGGTGTTCTGCACCACGATGTTCGGGAACTTGCCGCTCATGTCCTTGGCCCGCTCGGCGATCTTCACGCCGACGCGGCGGGCGATCGCCCGGTAGATGTCGGCCGCGCGCGAGAAGGGCGCGCCGACCACGGTCGGCTTGCCGGCGTCGGTCAGTTCGCGGATTTCCAGTTCCAGCGGCAGGGCGCCGAGCAGTTCGGCGCCATAGTCCTGCGCCATGCGCTCTGCTCCGCCGGTGCCGAAGATGTGCTCCTCGTGGCCGCACTTCGAGCAGATGTGGATGCTCATGTTCTCGACCAGGCCGAGGATCGGGATGCCGACCTTCTCGAACATCTTCAGTCCCTTGCGCGCGTCGATCAGCGCGATGTCCTGCGGCGTGGTGACGATCACCGCGCCGGTCACCGGCACCTTCTGCGCCAGCGTGAGCTGCGTGTCGCCGGTGCCGGGCGGCATGTCGACGACGAGGTAGTCGAGGTCCTGCCAGCGCGTCTGGTTGAGCAGCTGCTCCAGCGCCTGCGTCACCATCGGGCCGCGCCAGACCATCGGCGAATCGATGTCGACCATGAAGCCGATCGACATGGCCTGCAGGCCGAAGGCGCGCAGGGGCTCCATCGTCTTGCCGTCCTCCGATTCCGGCTGCTGGCCGGTCAGGCCCAGCATCTGCGGCACCGACGGACCGTAGATGTCCGCGTCGAGCAGGCCGACGCTGGCGCCCTCGGCCGACAGCGCCAGCGCCAGATTGACCGCCGTCGTGCTCTTGCCGACGCCGCCCTTGCCGGACGCCACGGCGATGATGTTCTTCACCCCCGGCAGCGGCTTCAGGTTGCGCTGCACGGCGTGCGCCACGATCTTCACCGCCATGTTGGCCGTGACGCCGGCCACGCCGGGGACGGCCCGCACGGCGTCGACCAGCGCCGCGCGGATCGTTTCCAGCTGCGTCTTGGCGGGATAGCCCAGTTCGACGTCGAAGGACACCTGGCCGCCCTCGATCTTGAGGTTCTTCAGCGCGCGGGTCGAAACGTAGTCCTTCTGCGTGTTCGGATCGATGAAATTCCTGAGCGCCGCCTGGACGGCTTCCTGTGTGACTGCCATGGGTCGAACTCCTTGTTGAAATACCCGACTGATTCTGAAATGCAAAAGCCCGGACAACCGGGCTTTTGCGAAACCGCCCATGCGCCTACCGGTTCGTCATGAGCGTGCTGACGGCGATGTCTTCGTCGATCTCGGGCCAGTGCACGCCGATGCCCTGGCCGATCAATCTCCAGTTCTTCCGCTGCGACGCCGACGCATCGCGCAGGCGCGGAAACCATTCCAAGGGGGCGGAAATCTCCCGGCCGTCGGCGAGGACGAAGCGCAGCGCGGCATCGTCGACCGCAACATCGACGGCGTGCGCATCCAGTTTAACCGCCAAAGTGCTCATTCCATTTCTCCACGAACAAGGCGCGGTGCTCGATCACCAGGGCCCGGACCTTCGTCAGTTCATAGCTTCTGAATCCCTCAGACATGGCGAGGTTGACGGGGTTCAGCCAGTACTTTGCCACCTAGTCGCCATGCTCCACATGAATGCGGGGAGGTTCCGCGCCTTCTCCGCTGAAGAAGAAAAACCGGAAGCCCGGAATTTTCAATATTGTAGGCATGGTTCGAGTGTATCGGAACAGCGGGCGTCAGCCGCGGCTGCGGAAGATCGCCGCGCGCATCAGCAGCATCGTGGTCACCGGCGAGGTCATGAGGATGAACACGACGATCAGCACTTCATGGACGACCGGGCGCTCCGCCAGGGCCGACGCGACGAGCATCGACGCCAGCAGGACGCAGAACGTCCCCATGGAGGCGCACAGCGTGGGGGCGTGGATGCGCGCGTAGAACGGCTCCAGCCGGAACAGCCCGAACGCGCCGATCAGCGAGAGCAGGCCGCCGCCGACGATGAGCAGCGCCGCCGGCAGCGCCGCCCAGAGAGGCACTCCCGCGGCGCTCATGGCTCGATCACCTCGCCGCGCAGCAGGAACTTGGCCATCGCCGCGGAACCGACGAAGCCGAACAGGGCGATCACCAGGGCGATGTCGAAATACGCTGAGGAACCGAAGCCGATGCCCAGCACCAGCATGATCAGCATGCCGTTGATGTACAGCGCGTCGAGTGCCAGGATGCGGTCCTCGGCGGCCGGGCCGCGCAGCAGGCGCAGGAAGGCGAGGAACATGGCGAGGGCGAAGCACGCCAGTGCGAAATGCACGGCCCACGGCAGGACGGCGTTCATTCGAAGATCTCCATCAGGGGACGTTCATAGCGTTGCTTGACCGTGCGCACCCAGGCCGCTTCGTCCTGCAGGTCGAGCACGTGCAGGGTCAGCTCGTTGCTGCGGGCGTCGTGCCCCGCCCACACGGTGCCGGGCGTGCCGGTGATGATGATGCTCAGCATCGCCAGCCCGTGCGGGTCGCGCAGGTCGAGCGGAATCTTCACGAAACCGATGCGCGGCGGCTGCCGCACCCCGCTCAGGATGATCCGCGCGACCGCCAGGTTGGAATGCACGATGTCCACGAAGACGTGCCAGCACAGCGCAAGCGCCGTGAGCAGGCGATGCGGCCGGGCGCGCAGCGGGCGCAGCGAGGCCACGGCGGCGGTGATCAGCACGGCGAAGAACAGCCCGAGCAGGACGTTGCCGAAGGACAGCTCCCCGGTGAGCAGCAGCCACGTCAGCAGCAGGGACAGCGGCAGCAGCGGCACGACCGGGCGGCGCTTCATCGCGGCATCCTCCCCGCGGTCTCCGTCGCGGCCGGCAGCACCGAGCGCGCGTAGGCCGGCGCGTCGTGCAGCGATTGCGCGGTGACGTTGAAGAAGGTCATGGCCGGCCCCGCCGCGAAGGTCAGCACGGCGCACAGCAGGATCAGCGCGCCGACCGGCGCGGCCTCGATCAGCTGCAGGCGCGGCGTCGGCCGCTCGCCCTCCCAGAACATGCGGATGCCCAGGCGCGACAGGGCGATCAGCCCCGCCAGCCCGGACAGCAGCAGCGCCGCCACGAACAGCACGACGTGCCAGACCGGCGCGTACGGCTGCGCGGCGATGGCCGCCGAAATCAGCGCGAACTTGCCGACGAACCCGGACAGCGGCGGCAGGCCGGTGAGCAGCAGCGCGCAGGAGAAGAACGCCAGCCCGAGAAACGCCATCGCCGCCGGCACGGCCACGCCGGCCATTTCGTAGGTGTTCTCCGCGTCGTACCGATCCTGCAGGCCGAAGGCCTCGAAGCTGATGGCGAGCAGGTCCGCGGCGGCGGAACGGTTGCGTTCGGCCAGTTCGGCCAGCAGGAAGAAGGCGCCGCTGCCGAGCACCGAGCTGACCAGGTAATACAGCGCCGGCCCGGTCAGCGTGGTGCCGACGAAGCCGAAGGCGGCCAGCAGGGTGCCCGAGGAGACGATCACCAGGTAGCCGGCCAGCCGGTCGAGCTTCTGGGCGGCGAGCACGCCGCACGACCCGGCGGCCATGGTCGCCAGCCCGCAGTAGAACAGCCAGTCGCCCTCGAAAGGCGCCGGGGCGCCGACTTCCTGCAACAGGACGGAAAAGCGCAGCAGCGCGTAAACGCCGACCTTGGTGAGCACGGCGAACACGCCGGCCACCGGCGGCGTCGCCGAGCCGTAGGCGGCCGGCAGCCAGAAATTCAGCGGCCAGGCGCCGGCCTTGACCAGGAAGACGATGCCCAGCAGCGCCGCGCCCAGGTCGAACAGGCTGCGGTCGGCCGCGTCGAGGCGCGCCGCGCGCTGCGCCAGTTCGGCCATGTTGAGCGTGCCGGCCACCCCGTAGATCAGCGCGGCGGCCACCAGGAACAGCGACGAGGCGACCAGGTTGACCACGATGTAATGCATGGCGGACTTGACCCGCAGCGGCCCCGAGCCGTGCAGCGCGAGGCCGTAGGACGCGGCCAGCAGCACCTCGAAGAAGACGAACAGGTTGAACAGGTCGCCGGTCAGGAAGGCGCCGTTCAATCCCATCAGCAGGAACTGGAACAGCGACAGGTAGTGGCTGCCCGCGCGTTCCCAGCGGGCGAAGGAATAGACCAGCGCGGCCAGGCCGAGAAAGGCGGTCAGCGCCAGCATGACGGCCGCCAGCCGGTCCACCACCAGCACGATGCCGAACGGCGCCGCCCAGCCGCCGAGCGCATAGACGCCGGCGTCGCCCGGCCACGGCGCCGCCATGCGGCCGTCGGTCATGGCCAGCAGGACGCAGGCGACGAGCAGCTGGGCCAGCGTCGCGCCGACCGCCAGGGTGGCGCGCACTCCCGGCCGGCTGTCGCGGAACGGCAGCAGCACCGCGCCCGCGCACAGGGGGATCAGCACCGGCAGGATCGGCCAATGGAGCTGCCAGCCGCTCATGGCGCCCTCCCCTTGAAGAGGGAGGAGCCGATGCGCGGGGCGATCATTGCGGAGCGGCGCGTCATCAATCCTCCTCGGGTTCCCGCCCGTCCACGTGGTCGGTGCCGTTCAGGCCGCGCGAGGCCAGCAATACGACGAGAAACAGCGCCGTGGTGGCGAAGCCGATGACGATGGCGGTGAGCACCAGCGCCTGCGGCACCGGGTCGGTGTACAGGGCCGGATCGGCGCCTTGCCGCGGATCGATCAGCGGCATGGCGTCGAGGCGCAGGCGCCCCATGGCGAAGATGAACAGGTTGACCGCATAGGACAGCAGCGACAGCCCCATGATGACCTGGAAGGTGCGCGGCCGCAGCAACAGGTACACGCCCGATCCGCCGAGGATGCCGATGGCCGCGGCCAGTACGATTTCCATCAGGGCGCTCCGTTCGTCTTGCGCGGCACGCCGCGCAGGGATTGGTGGGCGATGGCCACCAGCATGAGCACCGTCGCGCCGAGCACCAGCAGGTAGACCCCGAAATCGAAGAGCAGCACGCTCGACAGGTGCACCTCGCCGAGCAGCGGCAGCACGCCGTGCCAGGACTGGCTGGTCAGGAACGTGGCGCCGGCGCTCCAGGCCAGGACTCCCGCCGCGGCCGCGCAGAGCAGCCCGAGGGCGATGCAGACGACCGGATGGATGCGCAGATGCCACTCGACCCACAAGGTGCCGCCCACCAGGTACTGCAGGATGATCGCCGCGGCCAGCATCAGCCCGCCGACGAAGCCGCCGCCGGGGGCGTTGTGGCCGCGCAGGAAAAAGAACAGCGACGCCAGCATCGCCACCGGCAGCAGCAGGCGGACCAGCACGGCCGGCAGCATCAGGTAGCCGTCGGGCAGTTCGGCCGTCGGGTCGAACGCCTCCGGCCCGGCCGGCTCGTCCTGTTCGCTTTGCTGGCGCGGCAGCGGCACGCTCTCCGGCGCCGGGCGGAAGCGGCGCAGCAGCGCGAACACGCTCAGCGCGACGATGCCCAGCACGGTGATTTCGCCGAAGGTGTCGAAGCCCCGGAAATCGACCAGGATGACGTTGACCACGTTGAGCCCTTCGCCCAGCGGCAGCGCCTGCTCGATGAAGAACGGCGAGATGCCGTCCACGTCCGGGCGGCTCAGCACGGCGTAGGCCAGGGCCGCCAGGCCGGTGCCGCAGGCCGCGGCCAGCAGCGCGTCGCGCAGCCGGCGCAGGCGCGTCGTCGGCGCCGGCCCGCGCCCCTTGCCGTAATGCTCGTCGCGGCGCGGCAGCCAGCGCAGGCCGAGCAGGATGAGCACCACCGTCACCACCTCGACGGTCAACTGGGTCAAGGCCAGGTCGGGGGCGGCAAACCAGACGAAGGTCAGGCAGGTCGCCAGCCCGGCGCCGCCGGACAGGATCAGCGCCGCGAAGCGGTGGAACTTGGCCTGCCAGGCGACGGCCAGCGCGCAGGCGGCGCCGACCGTCCACAGCAGCGCGAACGCCGGGTCGACGGGCAGGAGCGCGCGGCCGCCCCACGCCGTGGTCCCGGCCAGCGCCGTGAACAATGCCGCGCCCAGGGCCACCCCGAAGACGACCAGCAGCTGCATCTGCAGGCGCCGGGATGAGATGCGCCGCAGCACCGCGTCGGCGCCCCGGCTGAGCAGCAGCAGGAAGGACTCGAACAGGCGCTTGCCGTCGATGCGTTCGAGCAGCGGCACCGTGTCGCCGGTGCGCCAGAGGAATGCGCGGTACAGCAGCGTGCCGCCGCCGAGCGCCAGCAGGCTCATGTACAGCGGCAGATTGAAGCCGTGCCAGACGGCCAGGTCGTAGGCCGGCAGCGCGGCGCCCAGGATGGCGTGCGCCGCCAGGCCGAGAAAGGGGCCGACGGTCAACGCCGGGAAGATGCCGACCAACACGCACGCCAGCACCAGCAGGGCGCTCGGCAGCAGCATCCAGCGCGTCGGCTCGTGCGGCGCGCGCGGCAGATCCTGCGTCGGCGGGCCGAAGAAGACCTGGTGGATGAAGCGCAGCGAATACGCCACGCTGAACATGCCGGCGACCGTCGCCGCCAGCGGCAGGGCGATCCGCTGCCAGTCCGGGCGGTCGAGGAAGACGGTCTCGGCGAAGAACATCTCCTTCGACAGGAAGCCGTTGAGCAAGGGCACGCCGGCCATCGCCGCGGCCGCCACCATGGCCAGCGTGGCGGTGATCGGCATGGCCCGGTAGATGCCGGACAGGCGCTGCAGGTTGCGCGTGCCGGTCTCGTGGTCAACGATGCCGGCGGCCATGAACAGGGTGGCCTTGAAGGTCGCGTGGTTGACGATGTGGAACACCGCCGCGACCAGCGCCAGCGGACTGTTCATGCCGAGCAGCAGGGTGATCAGCCCGAGGTGGCTGATCGTCGAATACGCCAGCACGCCCTTCATGTCCTGCTGGAAGATCGCCAGGTAGCCGCCGAGCAGCAGCGAGCACAACCCCGCCCCGCCGACGATCCAGAACCACGCCTCGCTGCCGGCCAGCACGGGCCACAGCCGGGCCAGCAGGAACACCCCCGCCTTGACCATGGTCGCCGAATGCAGGTAGGCCGACACGGGCGTCGGCGCGGCCATCGCGTGCGGCAGCCAGAAATGGAAAGGGAACTGGGCGCTCTTGGTCAGCGCGCCGAGGGCGATCAGCGCCAGCGCCGCCGGGTAGCCCGGGTGATCGACCAGCGAACCGCCCGCGGCCAGCACGGTGTCCAGGTCGTAGCCGCCGGCCATCTGGCCGAGCAGCAGCACGCCGCCGAACAGCGCCAGCCCGCCCGCGCCGGTGATGATGAAGGCCATGCGCGCGCCGCGCCGGGCCTCGCCACGGTGGTGCCAGTAGGCGATCAGCATGAACGAGGACAGGCTGGTGAGTTCCCAGAACATCGCCAGCTGGATCAGGTTGCCCGAGAGCACGATGCCGAGCATGGCGCCCATGAAGGCGAGGAAGAACGAGAAGAAGCGCGGCACCGGATCGTCCGGCGACATGTAGTAGCGGGCGTACAGCACGACCAGCGTGCCCATGCCGGCGACCAGCATGGCGAACAGCCAGGCGAAGCCGTCCATGCGCAGCTGGAAATCCAACCCGAGCACCGGCGCCCAGGGCACGCTGGCGCGCACCACGCCCTCGGCGGCCACCTGCGGATACAGGCAGGCGACCAGCACCGAGACGGCGAGCGCGACCAGCCCCGCCAGCCATGCTTCCGCATTGCGCGCGTTCGAGCGCAGAAATGCCGCGCAGAGGCTGCCCAGGAAAGGCAACAGGACGATCAGGAAAAGCTCCATAAATCCGAGTTTAACGTATCGATCGGCTCTTTCGCCCGACGAATCGGCATTAAAAACGCACCGGCCGCACCGCCGCCCCGGCGATAACGGCACAGCGCCGCGCGCGCTGCAAAGGCAGCGTCCGCTTTGCTAGAATGCCCGTTTTGCCGCGCCCCAGAACGAACAAAACCTAGGATCGCCCTCCATGTCCCGCAAAATCCTCGTCACCTCCGCCCTGCCCTACGCCAACGGCGCCATCCACCTCGGCCACCTCGTCGAATACATCCAGACCGACATCTGGGTCCGCTTCCAGAAGATGCAGCCGCAGGACAAGGTGGCCGAATGCTGGTACGTCTGCGCCGACGACACGCACGGCACGCCGATCATGCTGCGCGCCGAGAAGGACGGCATCACGCCCGAGGCGCTGATCGAGCGGGTGCACGGCGAGCATGCCCGGGACTTCGCCGGCTTCCACGTTGCTTTCGACAACTTCTACAGCACGCACTCGCCGGAAACGCAGGAATGCGCCAACGTCATCTACGCCCGCCTGCAGCAGGCCGGGCTGATCGAGCGGCGCACCATCGAGCAGTACTACGACCCGGCCAAGCAGATGTTCCTGCCCGACCGCTTCATCAAGGGTGAATGCCCGAAATGCGGCGCGCACGACCAGTACGGCGACAACTGCGAATCCTGCGGCGCGGCCTACACGCCGAACGACCTGAAGAACCCCTACTCGGCGATCTCCGGCGCCAAACCCGAACTGCGCCATTCCGACCATTACTTCTTCAAGCTCTCGGACGAACGCTGCCAGAGCTTCCTGCGCCGCTGGACGCGCGAGCCCGGCCGGCTGCAGCCGGAAGCGGCCAACAAGATGCAGGAATGGCTCGGCGCCGAGGGCGAGAACAAGCTGACCGACTGGGACATCTCGCGCGACGCGCCGTACTTCGGCTTCGAGATTCCCGACGCGCCGGGCAAGTACTTCTACGTCTGGCTCGACGCGCCGATCGGTTACATGGGCTCGTTCAAGAACCTGTGCGACCGGCGGGGCATCGATTTCGACGCCTACTTCACGCCCGACACGGCGGCCGAGCTGTACCACTTCATCGGCAAGGACATCCTCTACTTCCACGCGCTGTTCTGGCCGGCCGAGCTGGAGCATGCCGGCTACCGCACGCCGAGCGGCATCTTCGCGCACGGCTTCCTGACCGTCAACGGCGCCAAGATGAGCAAGTCGCGCGGCACCTTCATCACCGCCGAGAGCTACCTGCAGACCGGGCTCAATCCCGAATGGCTGCGCTACTACTACGCCGCCAAGTTGAACAGCACGATGGAGGACATCGACCTCAACCTGGAGGACTTCGTCGCCCGCGTCAATTCCGACCTGGTCGGCAAGTACGTCAACATCGCCAGCCGCTGCGCCGGCTTCATCGGCAAGCGTTTCGGCGGCAGGCTCGCGGCGACGGAGGCCGACTGGCAGAAGCCTCTGCGCGACGCCGCCGCCGGCATCGCCCAGGCCTACGAGGAGCGCGAGTTCGGCCGCGCCCTGCGCGAGATCATGGCGCTGGCGGATGCGGCCAACGTCTTCGTCAATGACAAAAAACCGTGGGAACTGGCCAAGCAGGAAGGCCGGGAAGCCGAACTGCATGCCGCCTGTTCGCAAGCCATCGAAGCGTTCCGCCTGCTCACGCTGTACCTCAAGCCGGTGCTGCCGAAGGTCGCCGAAGCGGTGGAAGCCTTCCTCGGCATCGCCCCGCTCGCCTGGAACGACGCGGCGACGCCGCTGCCGGCCGGACACGCGATCAACGCCTACAGCCACCTGATGACCCGCATCGATCCCAAGCTCGTCGCCGCGCTGGTCGAGGCCAACAAGGTGTCCCTGGCGCCCGTCCCCGAAGCCGCGCCGCAAAAGCACGCCGAGAAGCAGGAGAAGGCCGCGGAAGTCGCCAAGGCCGCGGCCGAAGTCGGCGGCGTCGCCGGTCCGCACATCTCGATCGATGACTTCATGAAGATCGAATTGAAGGTGGCGAGGATCGTCAACGCCGGCCACGTCGAAGGCGCCGAGAAGCTGATCCGCCTGTCGCTCGACATCGGCGAAGAGAAGCCGCGCCAGGTCTTCGCCGGCATCAAGTCGGCCTACGATCCGGCGCAGCTGATCGGCCGCCTGACGGTGATGGTCGCCAATCTGGCGCCGCGCAAGATGAAGTTCGGCCTCTCCGAAGGCATGATCCTCGCCGCCTCGGACGCGGACGGCAAGACGCCCGGCATCTTCCTGCTCGCCCCGGATGCTGGAGCCTGCCCCGGCATGCGCGTAAAATAAAGCGTCATGAACCCGCGCCCCCCTCGCCCGCGCCTGAAACCCGCCGTCCTGCTGTACCTGGCGCTCGATCTCGTCGGCATGGTGCTGTTCGCCTCCGGCGTCCTGTGGTTCGCGCAGGGCAGGACGCTGTTCATTTCCAGCTACCCGACCAGCGTGTTCGAAGCCGGCGTCGCCCTCGTGGGCGGACTCCTGCTGATGATCTGGTCGGCGGCGCGCATCCTGCGCGTCCTGTTCCTCAGCCGCCCCGGCGGCAAGGACGGGAGGCCCGGAAGATAATGGACGCTCCGGCGCTGATCGATGGGGTGGTGATCTCCGCCCTGGTCTGGTTGGTCATCGGCGTCGTCGGCATCTTCCTCGCGCAGCACTTCGTGCTGGTCAGCCGCCGGCTGTTTCCGCTCGGCGCGCTCAACGGCCTGGCCATGGCGCTCCTGGCGCTGGCCGCGCTCGGCTCCGGCACGCAGGAGCTGATCCTGCCGATCGGCCTGCCGGGCCTGCCCTTCCACCTGCGCCTCGACGCGCTGTCGTCCTTCTTCCTGTTCCTGCTCGGCGCCGCCTCGGCCGGCATCTCGATCTACGCCGCCGGCTATTTCCGCAAGGCCGAGGGCAGCGCGCTCGGGCTGCAGTGCCTGCTCTACCACGTCTTCCTGGCCAGCATGGTCCTGGTCATGCTGGCCAACGACGGCTACGCCTTCATGGTGGCCTGGGAGACGATGGCGCTGTCCTCGTTCTTCCTGGTCACCTCCGAGCACCGCCACGCCGAGATCCGGCGCGCCGGCTACCTCTACCTGCTGCTCGCGCACATCGGCGCGGTCGCCATCCTGCTCTCCTTCGGGGTGATGGCCGGCAGCGCCGGCGACTACACCTTCGACGCCATGCGCGGCTTCGACGGCGGCGAGTTCTGGGAGACCGCCGCCTTCCTGCTCGCCCTGGTCGGCTTCGGCGCCAAGGCCGGCCTGCTGCCGCTGCACGCCTGGCTGCCGGAGGCGCACCCGGCGGCGCCCTCGCCCGTCTCGGCGATGATGAGCGGGGTGATGCTGAAGACGGCGATCTACGGCCTGCTGCGCGTCGGCTTCGACCTGCTGCAGGCGCACGCCTGGTGGTGGGGCCTGCTGCTGCTCCTGGTCGGGCTGGCCTCGGCGCTGTTCGGCGTGGCCTTCTCGGCGGTGCAGACCGACATGAAGCGCCTGCTCGCCTATTCGTCGATCGAGAACGTCGGCCTGATCGTGCTGGCCATGGGGCTGGCGCTGATCTTCAGTGCCTTCGGCATGGGCGGCTTCGCGGCGCTGGCGCTCACCGCGCTGCTCTACCACTGTCTCAACCACGCCTTCTTCAAGAGCCTGCTGTTCCTGGCCACCGGCTCGGTGCTGCACGCCACCGGCGAGCGCAACCTGGGCAAGCTCGGCGGCCTGATCCACCAGATGCCGTGGGTGGCGTGGCTGGCGCTGATCGGCGTGCTGGCCTCGGCCGGCCTGCCGCCGCTCAACGGCTTCGTCTCGGAATGGCTGCTGCTGCAGAGCTTCCTGTTCACGCCCGAGGTGCCGCACGGCTACCTGAACATGCTGCTGCCGGTGTTCGCCGGGGCCATCGCGCTGGTCGCCGCGCTGGCCGGATTCACCATGGTCAAGTTCTTCGGCATCATCTTTCTCGGCCAGCCGCGCGAGGAAAAGCTGGCCCAGGCGCACGACGCCTCGCGCCTGTCGCGCCTCGGCCTGCTCTGGCTGGCCGCCGGCTGCGTGCTGCTCGGCCTGGTGCCCAACGCGGTCATCGCGCTCATCGAACCCGTGGTGCGCTTGCTGATCGGCGCCGCCCTGCCGGAGGCGGGCGCCGTGAACTGGCTGTTCCTGGCGCCGTTCTCGGCCGAGCGCGCCAGCTACAGCCCGCTGATCTTCTTCGGCGGCATCGCCGTGCTGACGCTCGCCGCCTGGCTCATCGTGCGCCGCCGCTACCACGGCCGCGCCGCGCGCGTGCCGCCGTGGGATTGCGGCTTCCCGCTGCAGACCGGGCGCATGCAGGACACCTCGGAAGGCTACAGCCAGCCGATCCGGCGCATCTTCTCGCCGATCTTCAAACGCACGCGCCAGCATCCGTCGCCGTTCGACGCCCGGCCGCGCTACCTCTCGATCGTCGAGGACCCGCTGTGGTACTGGCTCTACCTGCCGGTGGCCTGGATCGTCGAACGCTGTACGCGGGTGGTCAACTTCCTGCAGCGCGGGCGCATCGCGGTGTACCTGCTGTACAGCTTCGCCACGCTGATCATCCTCCTGGTGCTGACCCGCGGATGAACCTCTACGCCTTCCTCGCCCAACTGATCGAGCTGGTCACGGCGCTGCTGCTCGCGCCGCTGCTGGTCGGCTGGGTGAACCAGTGCCGCGCCTGGCTGCAGAACCGCTCGGCGCCGCCGCTCTTGCAGACCTACTACACGCTGCACAAGCTGTTCCACAAGGACGTGCTGCTGGCGCACAACGCCTCGCCGCTGTTCCGCGCCGCGCCCTACGCGATCTTCGCCTGCATGGCGCTGGCCTCGGCCATCGTGCCGACGCTGTCCACCACGCTGATCCTGGCGCCGGCGGCCGACGCCATCGCCTTCGTCGGCCTGTTCGCGCTGGCCCGCGTGTTCATCGCGCTGGCCGCCATGGATGTGGGCACCGCCTTCGGCTCGCTCGGCTCGCGCCGGGAAATGCTGATCGGCTTCCTCGCCGAGCCGGCGCTGCTGATGATCTTCTTCACCGCCTCGCTGATCTCGCATTCGACCTCGCTGTCGTCGATCGTCGAGACGCTGGCCGGCACCGAATTCGTCATCTACCCGAGTCTGGCCTTCGCCGGTACGGCCTTCGTCATGGTCTCGCTGGCCGAGAACGCGCGCGTGCCGGTGGACAACCCGACCACGCACCTGGAACTGACCATGATCCACGAGGCGATGATCCTCGAATACTCCGGCCGGCACCTGGCGCTCATCGAATGGGCCTCGGCGCTCAAGCTGTTCGCCTATTCCTGCCTGGGCATCGCCCTGTTCGTCCCCTTCGGCATCTCGGCGACGGCCGGGCCGGCGCCGCTGCTGGTCGCGGCGGGCTTCATGCTGCTCAAGCTGGCGATCGGCGGCTTCGCCCTGGCGCTGATCGAGACGCTGAACGCCAAGATGCGCATCTTCCGCGCCCCCGAATTCCTCGGCACGGCCTTCCTGCTGGCGGTGCTGGCCATGCTGGTGCATCTGCTGCTGGAGGTGGGCAAGTGAATTTCCCGCTCGACCTTTCCGCCTCGCTGATCGGCCAGTTCGTCAACCTCTGCGCCGCGATCATGCTGCTGCTCGGCTTCGCCATGCTGGCGCAGCGGCGCATCCTGTCGCTGATCAACCTGTTCATGTTGCAGGGGATGGTGCTCGTCGCGTCCACGCTGATCGTCGCCTACGGCACCCGCCAGAGCCACCTGTACTGGTCCGCCGCGCTGACCCTGATACTCAAGGTCGTCGCCCTGCCGTGGATTCTGCACCGGCTGATCCGCAAGCTGTCGGTCAAGTGGGACGTGGAGACGATCATCAACATCCCGACCACCATGCTCTGCGGCATCGCGCTGGTGGTCATCGCCTTCAACGTGGCGCAGCCGATCTCGGCGCTGTCGGGCACGATCATGCGCGCCACCATCGGCATCGCCCTGGCCTGCGTGCTGCTGTCCTTCCTGATGATGATCACGCGCAGCAAGGCGGTGCCGCAGGTGATCGCCTTCCTGGCCATGGAGAACGGCCTGTTCTTCGCCGCCACCAGCGCCACCTACGGCATGCCGATGGTCGTCGAGCTGGGCATCGCGCTCGACGTGATGGTCGGCATGGTCATCTTCGGCGTGTTCTTCTTCCAGATCCGGCAGCAGTTCGACAGCCTGGACATCCGGCACATGGAAAGGGTGAAGGAGGAATGAACGAACTCGTCCTCGTGCTGGCCGTGCCGCTCGCCACTTCGGCGCTGCTCGCCGTGGTCGGGCACCGGCCCCGCGCCGCCGAGATCAACATCGCCGGCAGCCTGCTCACCCTGCTCGCGGCCGCCGCGCTGACCGTGCGGGTGATCCGCGACGGGCCGCTGACCCTGCTCGACGAACAGTTCTTCGTCGATCCGCTCAACGTCTTCCTGATCGCGCTGACCGCGCTGGTCGGCTTCACCACCTCGGTCTTCTCGCGTCCGTACATGCGCGTCGAGCACGACCACGGCCGGCTCTCGGCCGGCCGGCTGCGGCTGTACCACAGCATGTTCCAGATGTTCATGTGCACCATGCTGGTGGCGCTGTCGACCAACAACATCGGCATCCTGTGGGTGGCCATGGAGGCGGCCACGCTGACCACCGTCCTCCTGGTCGCCCTTTACCGCACGCCGGAAAGCCTGGAGGCGGCCTGGAAGTACTTCATCCTGTGCGGCGTCGGCATCGCCCAGGCGCTGTTCGGCACCATCCTGATCTACTTCGCGGCGGAACAGGTCTTCGGCCACGCGCCGGGGGCGATGCTGTGGACACACCTCTACGCCTACCGCACCGAGCTGGAGCCGACCGTGCTGTCGCTGGCCTTCGTCTTCATGATCGTCGGCTACGGCACCAAGACCGGCCTGGTGCCGCTGCACAACTGGCTGCCGGACGCGCACGCCGAAGGCCCGACGCCGGTCTCGGCGGTGCTTTCCGGGCTGCTGCTCAACGTCGCGCTGTACGCCATCATCCGCTGCAAGGCGCTGGTCAACGGCGCGCTGGGCACGCCGTTCGCCGGCCACCTGATGATGGGCTTCGGCCTGCTCACCGTGGTCGTGCCGGCCTTCTACCTGTCGCGCCAGAAGGACGTGAAACGGCTGTTCGGCTTCTCCTCGATCGAGCACATGGGGCTGATCACCTTCGCCTTCGGCATGGGCGGCGGCGTCGCCGCCTTCGCCGGGCTGCTGCACATGACCGTGCATTCGCTGACCAAGTCGGCGATCTTCTTCGCCGTCGGCCACGCCGCGCAGATGGCCGGCACCCAGGTCATCGACGACATCAAGGGCCTGATCAAGCGCTCGCCGACCATCGGCTGGGGGCTGATGCTCGGTTCGCTGGCCATCCTCGGGATGCCGCCGTTCGGCGTGTTCACCAGCGAATTCATGATCCTCACCACGGCCATCAAGCACCATCCGTGGGCCACGCCGATCCTGCTCGTGGCGCTCGGCGTGGCTTTCGCCTCGATGTTCGCCAAGGTCCAGGCCATGGCCTTCGGCGAGCCGACGGTCAAGCCGCTGGCGCACAACCCGGCGCTGCTGCCGGTCTTCCTGCACCTCGGCCTGGTGCTGATGCTCGGCCTGTGGATTCCGCCCTACCTGAGCGAGTGGTTCCGCCAGGCGGCGCGCATGGTCGGATGAATCACGCCAGGGGAAACGGAGCGCGCATGCAGTTCTTCGATCAAGCCATCGATTTCGAGCCGCTGGACGGCCATCCCGTGGCGACCTGGGCGGCGCGCGCCGGCGCGGGCGAATGGCTGGCCTTCTGCGCCGCCGCGCGCAAGGCGGAGCGGCGGCTGGTGGCGCTGTGGGGCAGCGACGAGCGCGACCGCCAGAAAAGTGGCGGCGGCTTCGCCCTGCACGCGGCATTCGATCTGCCCGACGGGCTGGCCTGCCTGACCCTGCCGCTGGCGGCCGAGAACCCCGCGTTTCCCGATATCGCGCCCATCTTCCCCGCCGCCAACCGCATGCAGCGCGCGGTGATGGACATGATCGGCGCCGTGCCGGAAGGCGACGCCGACCGGCGCCCCTGGCTACGCCACGCCAACTGGCCGGCCGACTATCTGCCGCTGCGCGGCGACGCCGGGGATGTGCAATTTGAAACGCAGAACGAGGACTACCCCTTCGTGCGCGTCGAGGGCGACGGCGTGCACGAGATCGCCGTCGGCCCGATTCACGCGGGGATCATCGAACCGGGCCATTTCCGCTTCTCGGTGACCGGCGAGAGCGTGCTGCGCCTCGAACAGCGATTCGGCTGGAAGCACAAGGGCATCGAGCGGCGCTTCGCCGGCATGGGCCTCTCCGACGGCGCGCGGCTGGCCGGGCGGGTTTCCGGCGATTCGACGGTGGCCTACGCCTGGGCCTACTGCCAGGCCGCGGAAGCCATCGGCGCGGCCGAACCGCCGCAGCGCGCGCTGTGGCTGCGCGCGCTGCTGCTCGAACGCGAGCGCATCGTCAATCATCTCGGCGACCTCGGCTACCTCGGCAACGACGTGGCCCTGCCCTTCGGACTGATGCAGTTCATGCGCCTCAAGGAAGACTGGGTGCGGCTCAACGCCCGCCTGTTCGGCCACCGCTTGCTGATGGACCGCATCGTTCCCGGCGGCGTGGCCGTGGACCTCGACGACGACGGCAGCCGCGCCATCGCCGCGCAGTGCGACGCGCTCGAAGGCGAGCTGCGCACGCTGAAGGGCATCTACGACGAGCACGCCGGCCTGCAGGACCGCTTCCTGACCACCGGCCGGATCACCCCGCAGCTGGCTGCGACGCTGGGCGTCATCGGCCTGGCCGGACGCGCCAGCGGACAACTTTGGGACCTGCGCTGCAACCACCCCTGCGCGCCGTACGACCGGCTGGAGCCGCGCCTGTGCGTGGAACGCAACGGCGACGTGGCCGCCCGGGCGCTGGTGCGCTTCGGCGAAATCCGCGAGTCGCTCCACCTGCTGCGCCGCATCCTGCGCGACCTGCCGGCCGGCGAGATCCGCCGCGACGTGCGCAGCGCGCCGGACCGGCGCGGCTTCGGCTGGATCGAGGGCTGGCGCGGCGACGTGCTGGTCGCGCTCGCAACCGGCGGCGACGGCAAGATTCGCCGCTGCCACTGCCACGACCCGTCCTGGCAGAACTGGCCGGCGCTCGAACACGCGGTGATCGACAACATCGTCCCCGACTTCCCGCTGATCAACAAATCGTTCAACCTGTCCTACGCCGGACCGGACCTTTAGGA
This sequence comes from Propionivibrio sp., assembly GCF_047602565.1. Lineage (GTDB taxonomy): Bacteria > Pseudomonadota > Gammaproteobacteria > Burkholderiales > Rhodocyclaceae > Propionivibrio. The sequence goes on along the minus strand of NZ_JASGGX010000001.1, from coordinate 3,322,114 downwards.
CGCCGCCCATGTTCCCGATGCTCCGCCAGATCCTCCGCACCGGCATCGTCAGCGAGCCCGCCCCGGAGGCCGACGACGCGCTGCGCGGCACCGCGCAGCGCCTGTCCGAGGCCATGCTGCGGCGGCTCGGGCGCGCGCTGGTCATCCGCCACGTGGACGCCGGCTCGTGCAACGGCTGCGAACTGGAAATCCACGCGCTCGGCAATCCGTACTACAACCTGGAGGCGCTCGGCATCAGGTTCGCCGCCAGCCCGCGCCACGCCGACCTGCTACTGGTCACCGGCCCGGTGGCCAGGAACATGGAAGTCGCCCTGAAGCGCGCCTACGACGCCACGCCCGAGCCCAAGCTGGTCGTCGCCGTCGGCGATTGCGGATGCACGGGCGGCATCTTCGGCGAGAGCTACGCCAGTTGCGGGCGCGTGGCCAACGTCATCCCGGTCAACGTCAGCGTGCCCGGCTGCCCGCCCACGCCGCTGCAGCTGATGCAGGGCATCCTGGCGGCCATCGCCCCGGAGACGGCGGGGAAAGACGAAGCATGACCGCCGTCACCCGCCGCCTGCTCATCGAAGGCCGCGTCCAGGGCGTCGGCTTCCGCTGGTCGTTCATGGAGCAGGCGCGCGAACTCGGCCTCGACGGCTGGGTGCGCAACCGCAGCGACGGCAGCGTCGAAGCCCTGATCAGCGGCCCGGCCGAAGCCATCGACGCCCTGACCGGCTGGGCCCATCGCGGACCGCCGCAGGCGCGGGTCGACCGCGTCACCTGGCAGGACGAACCCGGCGGTCCGGGCGACGCCGCCGACGGATTCAAGCGACGGCCGACCCTCTAGAACTCACTTCCGCGGCGCCGGCGGCCCGCCGCCCGCCCTTCGAGCACCTATCGTGGACCAGGATTCCGCTTCCCCTTCCCGCCCCCGCCGGGGCATGCTGCTGATGCTGTCGGCGGTGATGCTGTTCACCGCCATGGACACCCTCACCAAGCACCTGACGCGCTATTACCCGGTGAACATGGTCCTGTGGGCGCGCTACCTGGTGCACGTCGCCCTCCTGCTCGCCCTCGTCCTGCCGCGCCGCGGACTCTCCGGCATCGGCACGCAGCGGCCGGCGCTGCAGGTGCTGCGCGGCGTCCTGCTGTCCGCCGCGGCCTTCTGCTTCGTCACGGCGATCGCCCACATGCCGCTGGCGGAGGCCACGGCCATCGCCTTCGTGGCCCCCATCCTGGTCACCGTGCTGGCCGTCTTCTGCCTCAAGGAAAAGGTGGAAACCGGCCGCTGGGTGGCGATCGCCTGCGCCTTCGGCGGCGTGCTGGTGATCATCCGCCCCGGCAGCGACGTGTTCACCTGGGCCGCGCTGCTGCCGCTGATCAACGCCGCGTTCTTCGCCGGCTACCAGGTTCTGACGCGCCGCTTGTCCGGGCTGGAAAGCCCGTATGCGATGATCTTCTATCCCGGGCTGGTCGGCCTGATCCTGTACTCCTTCACCCTGCCGTACGCCTGGGCGCCGCCCGCCAGTCTCCAGCACCTGGCGCTCCTCGGCGTGGCCGGCATCCTGGGCGTGGTCAGCCACCTGATCCTGATCAAGGCGTTCGAACTCGCCCCCGCCTCGCGCCTCGCCCCGTTCAGCTACTCCCAGCTGATCTGGGTCACGCTGTCCGGGCTGCTGGTCTTCGGCCAGTTCCCCGACCGCTGGTCGCTGATCGGCATCGGCATCCTCATCGCCAGCGGTGTCTACTGCGCCAACCACCAGCGGCTCTCCGAGAGGGAAGCGCGCCGAATGCTCATCGACACGCCGCCGGGCGACTGAACGTGGCGGACGTCAGGCCGGTCAAAAAGAGTGCCGACCGCCCGTCAACCATCGCGGGGAACGGCCGTTTTTCAAAAAGATCCGGATGTGTTTCCGGGATAAGGAGCCTCTCATGGACAAATCGATGGTCAAGGGAATCGTCGTCGGCGCCGTCGCGGTCACCGCGCTGGCCGCCGGCGGGGTGGGCTACAAGGTGATGACCAAGCCGGTGTTCGCCGAAGTCGTGGCCGCCAAGGAAGTCAAGGAAACGGTCAAGACGCCGCGCGAGGAATGCGAGGACGTGGCCGTCCAGCACCAGGCGCCGGTCAAGGACGAGCACCGCATCGCCGGCACGGTCGTCGGCGCGGTCGCCGGCGGCCTGCTCGGCAGCGCCATCGGCGGCGGTACGGGCAAGAAGGTGGCCACGGTGGCCGGCGCGGCGGCCGGCGGCTACGCGGGCAACCGGGTGCAGAAGAACCTGCAGGAAAAGGACGTGCAGACCACCACCGAACGGCGCTGCAAGACCGTGTACGACACCTCGGTCAAGCATCTCGGCTACGACGTGACCTACCGCCTCGACGGCAGGCAGGACGTGGTGCGCATGGCCTTCGATCCGGGCCAGCAGATCCCGGTCAAGGACGGCAAGCTGGTCCTCGATCCGCCGGCGAAGAACTGAACCGCCGGGCGGGCGAAGCGGCATCAGCCGTACTCGATCCGCACGTTCTCGCTGCGCAGCCAGTCGCCGAGCGCCGTGAGCAGTTCGTCTTCCAGCCGCACGCGGCAGCTCTCGCCGAGGGCCAGCTCGCACGCCGCCTGGGCGTTGCGGTAGGCCAGCCGCACCGGGCAATTGCCCGGCGTGTAAGGCGTCAGCATGGCCTGCAGGCGCCGCGCCGCGTCCGCCGCGCCGGCGCCGCTGGCCTGGCCGTTGAGCGACAGGCGCAGGTAGCGGGCGAAGCGCCCGCGCGCCTCGGCCAGCGTCAGCAGGCGTTCGGCGACGACCCGCACCCGGCCCTCGCCGGCGAAATCGTCGCGCTGCACCTTGCCTTCGACGATCAGCACCTCGTCCTCGCGGATCTTGCCGCGCTCGGTCTCGAAGGTTTCGTTGAACACCGAGATTTCCAGCGACGTGGTGCCGTCGTCGAGCTGCACGAAGGCCATCTTGCCGCGCGAGGTGATCTTGGTGCGCACGCCGGTCACCAGGCCGGCGAGCAGCTGCGGTTCCTTCCTCGGCTCCAGCGACGACAGCGGCCGGCGCGCGAAGCGCGACACTTCCTGCCGCACCTCGTTGAACGGATGCCCGGAGAAGAAGAAGCCGAGCGCCAGCTTCTCCTCGGCCAGCTTCTGCCGCTCCACCCAGCGCGCCGACTCGCAGTACTGCGGCTTGTGCTCCTCCGCCGCGGCGCCGTCGAAGACGTCGAACAGGCTGACCTGCATGGCGTTGCGCTCGGCCTGCTCGGCCGCCTCGATGGCCACGCCGACCGAGGCCATCAGCCGCGCGCGGTGGTCGTCGATCGAGTCGAAGGCGCCGGCGCGGATCAGCGCCTCGATGGTGCGGCGGTTGACCATGCGCTTGTCAACGCGCTCGCAGAAGTCGAACAGGTCCTTGAACGGCCCGCCCGACTCGCGCGCCTTGAGGATCACGTTGACCGCCTGTTCGCCGGTGCCCTTCACCGCGCCCAGGCCGTAGCGGATGGTCTGGCGGTCGACCGGCACGAAGCGGTACTCGGAGGCGTTCACGTCCGGCCCGAGCACGGTCAGCTTGTTGAGCAGGCAGTCGTCGTAGAAGATCTTCACCGTGTCGGTGTTGTCCATGTCCGACGACAGCGTCGCCGCCATGAACGCCGCGCAATGGTGCGCCTTCAGCCACGCCGTCTGGTAGGTGACCACCGCGTAGGCCGCCGTGTGCGACTTGTTGAAGCCGTACTCGGCGAACTTGGTCATCAGGTCGAACAGCTGCCCGGCCAGCTCCGGATCGTAGCCCTTCTGCTGCGCGCCCGCGGCGATCGTCTCGCGGTGCTTGGCCATCTCCTCGGGCTTCTTCTTGCCCATCGCCCGGCGCAGCATGTCGGCGCCGCCGAGCGTGTAGCCGCCGATGATCTGCGAGATCTGCATCACCTGTTCCTGGTACACGATGACCCCGTAGGTCGGTTCCAGGCAGGCCTTCAGATCGTCGTGGAAATAGTCGATCTTCTGCTGGCCCTTCTTGCGCAGGATGAAGTCGTCCACCATGCCCGAGCCGAGCGGGCCGGGACGGTAGAGGGCGAGCACGGCGATGATGTCTTCGAAGCGGTCCGGCTGCAGCTTCTTGAGCAGCTTCTTCATGCCCTCCGATTCCACCTGGAAGATCGCCGTGGTGTTGGCGTCCTTGAGCACCTGGTAGGCCCGTGGATCGTCGAAGGTCAGCGCGTCGAGGTCCGGCCGGGAGCCGGTCAGCTGCTCGACGTAATCGACCGCCAGCCGGATGATGGTCAGGTTGCGCAGGCCGAGGAAGTCGAACTTCACCAGGCCCACTTTCTCGACGTCGTCCTTGTCGTACTGGGAAACGACCGAGGCGCCGGCGTCGGCGGAGTACAGCGGGCAGAAATCGGTGAGCTTGCCCGGCGCGATCAGCACGCCGCCGGCATGCATGCCGACGTTGCGCGTCAGGTCCTCCAGCCGGCCGGCCAGGTCGAACAGCTCCTTGACCTCCTCTTCCTCGCCGATGCGCTGCTTCAGCTGCGGCTCGGCCTCGATCGCCCGGTCCAGCGACAGCGGCTTGTTCTGTTCGAGCGGAATCAGCTTGGAGAGCTGGTCGCAGAAGGTGTACGGCATGTCGAGCACACGCCCGACGTCGCGGATGACCGCCTTCGACGACATGGTGCCGAAGGTGGCGATCTGCGACACCGCGTCGTGCCCGTACTTGTCGCGCACGTACTCGATCACCCGCCAGCGGTTGTCCTGGCAGAAGTCGATGTCGAAGTCGGGCATCGACACCCGTTCCGGGTTGAGGAAGCGCTCGAACAGCAGGGCGTATTCCAGCGGATCGAGGTCGGTGATGCCGAGCGAGAAGGCGACCAGCGACCCGGCGCCCGAGCCGCGCCCCGGCCCGACCGGCACGCCGTTGCGCTTGGCCCAGTTGATGAAGTCGGCCACGATCAGGAAGTAGCCGGGGAAGCCCATCTGGATGATGGTGCGGGTCTCGGTCTTCAGGCGCTCCGCGTACCTCGGGCGCTGCTTCTCGCGCTCGGCCTCGTCCGGATACAGCTGCTGCAGGCGGCGCTCCAGGCCGCGCTCGGCCTCGGCGGCCAGGAACTCGTCGAGCGAAACGCCGTCCGGCGTCGGGAAATTCGGCAGATAGTTCTTGTACAGGCCGATCTGCAGGTTACAGCGCTTGGCGATCTCGACCGAGTTTTCCAGCGCCTCGGGCAGGTCCTGGAACAGCGCCGCCATTTCCTCGGGCGACTTGAAATACTGCTCCTCGGTATACAACCGGGGCCGCCGGGTGTCGCCGAGCATGTAGCCCTCGGCGATGCACACGCGCGCCTCGTGCGCCAGGAAGTCGCCGCGCTCCAGGAACTGGACCGGATGCGTGGCGACCAGCGGCAGCCCCATCCCGGCCGCCAGCTGCGCGGTGGCGGCCACCAGCGTTTCCTGCTGCGCCTGCCCGCGCGGATGCGGGCGCTGCACTTCGAGGTAGAAGGCCTGCGGAAACAGCCCGGCCCAGTACGCCGCGCGCGCGTTCGCCTGCTCCGGATTGCCCTGCAGCAGGGCCTCGCCGACGTCGCCCTGCGCCGCCCCGGAGAGGGCGATCAGCCCGTTGACGCCGACCTCCTCCAGCATCGCCCGCGTGATCTCGGCGCGGCCGCGCACGCGCGGCTGCAGGTAGGCGCGCGTCAGCAGCTCGCACAGCTGCAGGTAGCCCTGCCGCGAACGGCACAGCAGCAGCATCCGGTACGGCCGGTCGGGATCGGTCTCGTTGGCCAGGTGGATGTCGCAGCCGAGGATCGGCTTGATCCCCTTGCCGCGCGCGGCCAGATAGAACTTGACGAGGCCGAACAGGTTGGCCAGATCGGTGAGCCCCAGCGCCGGCATCCCGTACGCCGCCGCGCGCGCCACGGCGGCGTCGATGCGCACGATGCCGTCGGTGACGGAGTATTCGCTGTGCAGGCGGAGATGGACGAAGCGCGGGTCGGGCATCCCGCTATTTTACCCCCTGGCTCCGCCGGCGCGGCGCGGATGGAGACCCGCGCCCCGGCGGCCGGGAAACAATCCTTTACACATCCTTACCGCCGGGCCATACACCCCGGGGAGGGAAACGATATTCTGCTCGCGTCACGCACAAGGAGCGCATCATGAAAACCCGTTTTGGCATCGTCCTTCTTTCCCTGGGTCTGCTTTCCGCCGGTGCCGCCCACGCCGGCGACGCGGTGCTCGGCGCCATCGTCGGAGGCGGGCTGGGCGCGGTCGTCGGCAATCAGGTCGGCGGCCGCGACGGCGCGGTGGTCGGCGGCGCCGTCGGCGCCGCCACCGGCGCGATCATCGCCACCGACGACGGCCACCGGCATCGCCGCGGCGCGTACTACTATGCGCCGCCGCCTCCGGTGCGGGTCTACGCACCCGCGCCTGTCTATGCGCCGGCGCCGGTTTACGCCCCGGTGCCCGTGTATGCCCCGCCGCCGGTCTACGTGCCCGCGCCGGCATACTACCCCGCGCCTCGGGCCGTCGTCCGCGTGCCGCCGCCTCCGCCGCACTGGCGGTACGATCATCGCCATCGTCCGGACGGGCGCTGGCGCTAGGAGTCCACGCGTAAGACGAGCCGGATAGCGGCAGCCGGGGTCAGGATTCCGCCCAGTCCAGGATCGGCTGCCATTGCTCCAGGTCGCGCTCGACGCGCTCGGGCGGCAGGTCGAACACCGTCATGCCGTTGGCGGCCAGTTGGACGTACAGCTGGCTGTCGCGCAGGTGGCTGAGCACCGGCAGCCCGCAGGAGGCCAGGAAGCGCTCCAGCTCGTGCGCCGCGCGCGTGCGCGGATCGACGCGCATGCCGACCACGGCGACGAAGGCGCGCTCCTTGCGCACGGCCTTCTCGGCGAGCAGCGCATCGAGGAAGTCGCGCGTCGCCAGGATGTCGAACAGCGACGGCTGGACCGGCACGATCACCCGCCCGACCTGCCGCAGCACCTTTTCCAGCGCCTTGCCGTGCAGGCCCGCCGGCGTGTCCAGCACCACGTGCGTGGCGTTTCTCGGCGGGCGGAGCGGCTGGTCCTTCTCGACGCTCCAGCCGCTGATCGGCGGCAGGACGGCGGGGCGGATCTTCAGCCACTCGCGCGCCGACTGCTGGCGGTCGGTGTCGCCGAGCATGACCTGACGGCCGGATTGCGCGAAATAGCCGGCCAGGTTGGTGGCCAGCGTCGATTTGCCCGCGCCGCCCTTGGGGTTGGCGATCAGGAACGACTTGACGGCCATCGCGCGTCCCGTCAGGGCAGGAGGACCGTCGAACCCGTGGTCCTGCGCGTTTCCAGGTCGCGGTGCGCCTGCGCGGCGTCGGCCAGGGCGTAGGTCTGCTCGATCTCGATCTTCACCTTGCCGGAGAGCACCACGTCGAACAGCGCGGCGCCCAGCGCCTCGGTTTCCTCGCGCGTCCGGGTGTAGTGGTCGAGCACCGGCCGGGTAACGAAGAGCGATCCTTTGCGCGACAGCAGCAGCGGATCGAACGGCGGCACGGCGCCGGAGGCGTTGCCGAAGGTGGCCAGCACGCCGCGCGGGCGCAGGCTGTCGAGCGAGGCCATGAAGGTGTCCTTGCCGACGCCGTCGTACACCGCGGCGACGCCTTCGCCGGTGATCTCGCGCACGCGCTGCGCCACGTCCTCGCGCGTGTAGAGGATGACGTGGTCGCAGCCGTGTTTTTTGGCCAGTTCGGCCTTGGCCTCGGTGGACACCGTGCCGATCACCGTGGCGCCGAGCGCCTTGGCCCACTGGCAGGCGATCAGCCCGACCCCGCCGGCGGCGGCGTGGATCAGCACGGCGTCGCCCGGCCGCACCGGGTAGGTGTGCAGCAGCAGGTAGGCCGCGGTCAGCCCCTTGAGCATCATCGCCGCGCCGGTCTCGAAGCCCAGCGCGTCCGGCAGCTTGAGCAGGCGGTCCGCCGGCAGGCAGCGCACCTCGCTGTAGGCGCCGACCGGGCTGCTGCCGTAGGCGACGCGGTCGCCCGGCCGGAAATCGGCGACGCCCGCGCCGACCGCCTCGACCACGCCCGCGCCCTCGCGCCCCAGGCCGGACGGCAGCGGCAGCGGATACAGCCCGCCGCGGTGATAGGTATCGATGAAATTGACGCCGACGGCCCGGTGGCGCACGCGGACTTCGCCCGGCGCGGGATCGCCGACGGCGACCTCTTCCCAGCGCAGCACTTCGGGACCGCCGGTCTGATGGAAACGGATGGCATGAGACATGGTCGTTCTCCTGAAAGAAACGTGACGGACAAGTTTACTCCGGTGGCGCGCCCACGCGGCGGCCGGCCGGGCTCACCCCTTGAGCAGGCGTTCCTCGGCCAGCGCCAGCGCCTCCGGCACGCCGAGCAGCACGACGACGTCGCCGGCTTCGAGGCGCATGTCGGCGGACGGTTCCTGCGTCCTGATGTCGCGCCGGCGGACCGCCGTCACTTCGGCGCCGGTCCGGTCGAGAGCCAGCTCGTCGACGGTCTTGCCGACGGCGAAGGCGCCTTCTTCGAGGGACACCGAGCCGAGGCGGGTTTCCTCGTGGTCGCGGTCGTCCTCGCCGAGGTCGTGGCCGCCGTGGAAGAAACCGCGCAGCGAACGGTAGCGCGCCGCGCGGGTCTGGCGGATGCGCTTCAGCACCCGGCCGATCGGCACTCCGGACTGGATCAGCGCATGCGACGCCAGCATCATCGCCAGCTCCAGCGTCTCCGGCACGATCTCGGCGGCGCCGGCGCGCTGCAGGGCGTCGAAATCCTTCTCGTCGGTGGTGCGCACCACGATCGGCAGTCCCGGCGCGAGTTCGCGGGCGTGATGCATGACGCGCTCGGCCGCCCGGGTGTCGGCGAAGGAGATGACCAGCACGCTGGCGCGGCCGACGCCGGCCGCGGCCAGCGTCTCGCGCCGGGTGGCGTCGCCGTACACGACGTTCTCGCCCGCCGCCGCCGCGTCGGCGACCCGGTCCGGATCGAGGTCCAGCGCCAGATAGGAAACCCCTTCGTGCGCCATGAAGCGCGCCAGCTGCTGGCCGTTGCGCCCGAAGCCGCAGATCACCGCGTGCTTTTCGGTGCGCATGGCCTTGGCCGCCAGCCGGGTCAGCTGCATCGAGCGCAGCATCCATTCGCTGGAGACGAAGCGCATCACCAGGCGCTCGCTGTAATGGACGATGAACGGCGCGCACAGCAGCGAAACGACCAGCGCCGCGAGCACCGCCTGCACCACCGCCGGCGGCGCCACGCCGGTCTGGCGGATCAGCGACAGCAGCACCAGGCCGAACTCGCCGCCGGCGCACAGCCACAGCCCGCTGCGCATGGCGCCGCCCGGCGAGGCGCCGAACAGCCGCGAGGCGGCCAGCACCACCGCGAACTTGACCACCAGCAGCCCGACCAGGATCGCCAGCACCACGGCCAGATGCTCGAGCACCAGCGGCAGGTCGAGCATCATGCCGACCGTGACGAAGAACAGGCCCATCAGCACGTCGCGAAAGGGCTTGATGTCCTCCGCCACCTCGTGCCGGAACTCGGTTTCCGAGATCAGCATGCCGGCGATGAACGCGCCGAGGGCCATCGACAGCCCGGCCATCTCGGTCAGGTAGGCGAGGCCGAGCGTGACCAGCAGCACGTTGAGCATGAACAGCTCGGCCGACTTGCCGCGCGCCACGACGACGAACCAGCGGCTCAATCCCCGCTTGCCGAAGTGCAGCACCACCATCAGCACGACCGCCGCCTTGAGCACGGCGACGCCCATCAGCCAGGCCATGGTCTCGGGCGCCTGCGAAAAGGACGGGATCAGGATGAGCAGCGGCACCACGGCCAGATCCTGGAAGAGCAGCACGCCGATCACCTCGCGGCCGTGCGGCGAATCGAGCTCCAGCCGCTCGCCAAGCAGTTTGACCAGCAGCGCCGTGGACGACATGGCCAGCGCCCCGCCGACGGACACGCCGGCCTGCCAGGAGAGCCCCGCCAGCATGGCGATGCCGGCCACCGCCAGCAGCGTCCCCAGCACCTGCGCCGCGCCCAGGCCGAAGACGATGCGCTTCATGGCGAACAGCTTGGGCAGCGAGAATTCGAGCCCGATGGAGAACATCATGAAGACGATGCCGAATTCGGCCAGGTGGCCGACGTCGGCCACGTCGGGCACGACGTTGAGCGCGTGCGGCCCGACCAGCGTGCCGACCAGCAGATAGCCGAGGATGGGTGGGAGGGCGAGGCGGCGGAAAATGATGACGGACACCACGCAGGCACCGAGCAGCATCAGGATGAGCGGGAGGGTATGCATGTTTTTCTGCGTCGGGGGTGGATACGGAACGGGCGCAAAGCCAGGACCGACCGGGCTTCTGCTATACTCGCGCAATCATAACCGCTATGCCTCCATGAGCCAAATCCCGTCCATCCAGCCGTCGCCGCAGGCGCTCGACCTGGCCCGCCAGGTGCTGCGCATCGAGGGCGAGGCCGTCCTGGCGCTCGCCGCGCGCATCAACGGCGCCTTCCTGCAGGCCCTGGCGCTGATCCTCAACTGCCGGGGCCGGGTCATCGTCAGCGGCATCGGCAAGTCGGGGCACATCGGGCGCAAGATCGCGGCGACGCTGGCCAGCACCGGGACGCCGGCCTTCTTCGTGCACCCCGCCGAGGCCAGCCACGGCGACCTGGGCATGATCACCGCCGAGGACGTGGTGATCGGCATCTCCAACTCAGGTGAGAGCGCCGAACTGCTGAACATCGTGCCGTCGATCAAGCGCCAGGGCGCGCGGCTGATCGCCATGACCGGCAACGAGAATTCGACGCTCTCGCGCGACGCCGACGCGCACCTCGACGCCGGCGTGGCCCAGGAAGCCTGTCCGCTCAACCTCGCGCCGACGGCCAGCACCACCGCCGCGCTGGCGCTCGGCGACGCGCTGGCCGTGGCCCTGCTCGACGCGCGCGGCTTCGGCGCCGAGGATTTCGCCCGCTCGCACCCCGGCGGCGCGCTCGGCCGCCGCCTGCTGACGCGCATGCGCGACGTGATGCGCACCGGCGAGGCGATTCCCGTCGTGACGCCGGCAGCCGGCATCGCCGAGGCGATCCGGGAGATCACCCGCGGCGGCATCGGCATGACCGTCGTGGTCTCGCCGGAGCGCAAGGTGCTGGGCATCTTCACCGACGGCGACCTGCGCCGCGCCGTGCTCAGGCACCCCAGCCTGCGGGACATCACCGTCGGCGACGTGATGACGCGCGGCCCGCGCGTGACCGGGCCGGACAAGCTGGCCGCCGAGGCCGTCGAAATGATGGAAAAGCACAAGATCAACCAGATCCCGGTGGTTGACGGCGAAGGTTGCCTGATCGGCGCCCTCAACATGCACGACCTGTTCCAGGCCAAGGCCATCTGATGAGACCGCTCGAAGAATGCCGGGCGCGCGCCGCCCGCCTCAAGCTGATGGTCTTCGACGTCGACGGCGTGCTCACCGACGGTTCGCTGTACTTCACCGACGCCGGCACCGAGATCAAGGCCTTCAACACGCGCGACGGCCAGGGCATGCGCATGCTGCAGAACGCGGGCGTGACGCTGGCGATCATCACCGGCCGGGACGCCGCCTGCGTCACCTGGCGCATGAAGAACCTCGGCATCGAGCACGTCTACCAGGGTATCGGGCACAAGCTGACGACCTTCCACAGCCTGCTCGCCAAGGTCGGCGTGCAGGCCCACGAAGCGGGCTTCATGGGCGACGACGTGATCGACCTGCAGGTCATGGCGGCCTGCGGCTTCTCGGCCGCCCCGGCCGACTGCCATGAGCTGAACCGGCAGCACGCCGACTACCTCGCCGGCCATGCGGGCGGGCGCGGCGCCGTGCGCGAGGTCTGCGACTTCATCCTGGCGGCCCAGGGCAAGCTCGACGCCGTGCTCGCCCGCTACCTGCCCTCGCCGTTAACGGACGCCAAATGAAGCACTGGGGCAGCGCGCTTTTTCCCTTGAGCCTCCTGCTGGTGCTCACGCTCCTGACCTTCTGGCTGCGCTACGCCACCGAGCTGGGCGAGCCGAACCGCGACGGCAAGAACCGGCACGACCCGGACTACATCCTGTCCGACATCGTCCTGCGCAAGCTCGACGAGAACGGCCAGCTCAAATACACGCTGCGCGCCGTTGACGTCCGCCACTACCCGGACGACGACACGACCGACCTCGTCAGCCCCAACCTGGTGCACCAGAACCGCAAGGACGGCAAGCCGCCGGTCACGATCAGCGCCGATCACGGCCGGCTCAGCAACGACAACGACCGGGTCGACCTGGCCGGCAACGTGCGGATCTACCGGCCGCCGTTCGGCAAGGACGAGGAGCTCACCGCCACCATGAACGAGCTGACCGCCTTCCCCGACGACGAAACCGCCTTCACCAAGAGCCCGGTGCTGATCACGCAGGGCAAGTCCTGGGTGAAGGGCGTCGGCATGCAGGTCAACAACCGGGCGCAGACCTACGTCATCGAATCCCAGGCCGTCGGATTCATGGAAAGCAAGCACACAAGGAAAAAGAACTCATGAGGCCGATCCGTCCTGCCGCCGCCGTCGCCGCCCTGGCCGTCCTGCTGTCGTTCCCGGCGTTCGCCGAAAAGGGCGACCGGGAAAAGCCGATCAACCTGGAAGCCGACCGGGTCAGCATGGACGACATCAACAAGGTCCAGGTCTTCGAAGGCAACGTGGTGATGACCCAGGGCACCATCGTGCTGCGCACCAGCAAGCTGGTGGTGACCCAGGACGCCGACGGCTTCCAGAAGGGCGTGGCCACCGGTGGCCAGAACGGGCTGGCCTATTTCCGGCAGAAGCGCGACGGCAAGGACGAGTACATCGAGGGCGAGGCGGAAAGGATCGTGCACGACGCGCGCAGCGAGAAGACCGAGTTCTTCGTCCGCGCCTGGGTCAAGAGCGGGCAGGACGAGGTCAAGGGCGCCTACATCTCGTACGAGGCGCCGACCGAGAAATATCTGGTCACCAACACGAACGGCGGCACCAAGTCGGCCACCGGCGAGCCGCAGGCCCGGGTGCGCGCGATCATCCAGCCCAAGAACAAGGCGGCGCCCGCCGAGGACAAGACCGATGCGCCGGCGCTCAAGCCGGCGCCCGCGGTCACGCCGCGCTGACCGCGCTCACTCCCGCCACGTCCACGCGATCCCGCGCCGCTCGATTTCCTGCCGGATTTCGTCGAGCGCCCGGTCGACGCGCGCCGCGTCGCCTTCCACGCCCAGCTCCAGGTGCCGGCGCTGCCCGTCCGGCCCGATCGAGGGCAGGCTGAACAGGCGCAGGTCCGGGTAGTCGGCGACGATGCGCTCCATCAGCCCGAGCAGCGCGCTCTCATAGGCGTTCGGGCCGGTCAGCAGGAAAGCCTTGTCCACCGGCGGCCGGCGGTTGAACAGATGCGGGTAGAAGGTGTCCAGCGCCCACTCGGCCATCGGATGCGCCATCTGCGGAAAACCGGGCAGGAAATAATGGTCGCGCACGTGGAACCCGGCGATGCGGTTGAACGGGTTGGGCACGATCGCCACGCCGCGCGGGAAGGTGCCGAGCAGCAGGCGCTGCGGGGTGACGTCGTCGCCGAAGCGGGCGCGGATCTCGCGCTCGGCGTCCGGATGCAGCACCAGCTCGACGTTCAGCGCCTCGGCCGCCGCCTGGCGCGTGTGGTCGTCCGGCGTGTTGCCGATGCCGCCGAAGCAGAACACCGCGTCGCCCGAGGCGAAGGTGCGCCGCAAGGTCGCGGCGATGCGCGCGCGCTCGTCGCCCAGGTATTCGACCCACGCCAGGCGCAGCCCGCGCGCCCCGAGCAGGCCGGCCAGTCTGGCGAAATGCTGGTCGGTGCGCTTGCCCGAGAGGATTTCGTCGCCGATGATCAATGCGCCAAAGTTCATGCTTTTTTCTCCGTGATCGATTGCACGCTCACCACCGCGCCCTGGCGCAGGCGGCGCAGCGCCTCCAGGCAGAAATGGACGTACGCCAGCGCCGACAGCGACGGCGCGAGCAGGCCGACGAAAGGCACGTGCGTCAGCGCCGCCATGAGCAGGCCGAGGCCGAGCAGCGGCGCGGCCTGCCGCTCGCGCAGCTCGCGCCACTCGCCGGCGGTGGCATGCACCGACAGCACGTCGTAGGCGAAGGTACGCCGGTTGAGCCAGCCCATCCAGAACAGCGGCAGGAAGATCCCCAGGCCGGGAATCAGCCACAGGGGCAGCGTGACCAGCCAGCCGAGGACGAACAGCACGGCGGCCCACAGGCTGTTCCAGGTCGAGGCCACGACGCTGTCCTTGCCCAGCTTCGCCAGGTCCGGATAGTCGGTCCCGGCCACGCGGCCGAGCAGCAGCGGCAGCACCAGCACGGCGGTGAGCAGCATCGCCACCAGGTAGCTGGCCGACAGGATCACCAGCCAGCCGCCCAGCGCGGCCAGGGCCTTGGCCAGCCACGCCGCGCCCCATTCGGCGATCCAGCTCATCGGCGGCTGCTCGACGAAGCTGGTGATCAGGTAGTCGAGAAAGGTGATCGACACGCCCACCATGAACAGCACGGCCGCCAGCCCCGGCCCGAGGATGTAGAGCCACACCTTGCCCTGTCCGAGCGAGGACACGCTGCGCCGCAGCGCCGTCACCATTTCGATCATGAACGCTCCCGATGTTCCAGGCGAAGACGGTTATAGCGCAAAACGCGCCGGCGAACCACCGGGGTTCCGCACCCAATACCCCATCCCCCTCCCGGCCTCCCCCTTGAAGGGGGAGGAGTCGATGCGTTCCGCATTCCTGCGATCGCCCTGAAGCGGCGAACGGTGGCGCGCGTTTGCCGTAGAATTGCGGGTCTCCCGCGCCCGTCCCTCCGCACGCTTCGTCTTCGCCTCACCGCCCGGCCATGTCCGCCATCCTCATCCTCTACTCCACCGTCGACGGCCACACGCGGACGATCTGCGAGCGGATCGGGCGGACGCTCGCAGCGGCGGGCCACGACGTCACCCTGGCGCGGATCGAGGACGCCGGCGGCATCGATCTGACGGCGTACGACCGGATCGTCATCGGCGCGAGCGTCCGCTGCGGCCGGCACCGCCCGTCGGTGTTCGAGTTCGTCGAGGCCAACCGGTCCGTGCTCGAACGCCGGCCGAACGCCTTTTTCACCGTCAACATCGTCGCCCGGAAGCCGGAGAAGAACCGCCCGGAGACCAATCCCTACCTGCGCGCCTTCCTGCGCCGGACGCGCTGGCGGCCGCAGCTGCTCGACGTCTTCGCCGGGCGGCTCGACTACCCGCGCTGCCGGCCGCTCGACCGGCTGGTCATCCGCTGCATCATGTGGCTGACCGGCGGGCCGACGGACCCGGCCGCGGTCGTCGAGTTCACCGACTGGACGCGGGTCGAGGCGTTCGCCCGGCGGGTGGCCGCCATGTAGGCCGCTCCCCGCCTCCGACATTTCCGAAAGAAGCATGTAATGAGTTCGTACTTTCTGCTGGGCTGGGTCGTGCTGATCACCCATTTCCTCGAAGGCATCACCGGCTTCGGCTGCACCGTGCTGGCGCTGCCGTTCGCCATCCTGCTGGTCGGCACCAAGCAGGCGGTGCCCGTGCTGCTGTTCCTCGCCCTGCTGCTGGCGGCCTACATCGTGGCAATCGACTGGAAGCGGATCGTCTGGAAGGAGTTCCTCAAGATCGTGTGCTTCGTCGGGCTGGGCCTGCCCGTCGGCATCTTCGCCTTCGGGCACCTGAACGAGACCGCGCTGAAATACATCCTCGGCGTGTTCATGATCGCCGTCGCCGCGCGCGGCCTGCTAAGCTACGTCGTCAGGCTCAACGAGAACCGCCTGCCCGGCTGGGTGCTGAACGGGCTGCTCGTCGCCGGCGGATTCATCCACGGCGTGTTCTCCTCCGGCGGCCCGCTGGTGGTGATCTACGCCAAAAAGGTGCTGCTGGACAAGAGCAGCTTCCGCGCGACCATCAGCATGCTCTGGCTGTCGCTCAACTCCGTGATGCTGGCCCAGAACGTCGTCTCCGGCCGCATGACCGCGCAGATCTGGGAAATCATCGCCGTCTGCCTGCCCTTCCTGCTCGGCGGCGCGCTGGCCGGCAACTGGGCGCACCGGCACATCCAGGACAAGTATTTCTCGCAACTCGTCTACGGCGTGCTGCTGGTTTCCGGCGGCTTCATGTTCAGCTGAACGCGCCTGCTTCTTTATTCATTCCACAAAGTTCCGTCATGACCACGCCACAGGATTCACCCCCCGATTTCACGCCCTCGCCGCTCGACCCCGCCGACTGGCCGGCCTTCCGCGCCGAGGCGCACCGCCTGCTCGACGCCTGCATCGACCATCTGGCCACGGCCCGCGCACATCCGTGGCGGCCGCTCGGCGAAGCGGACCGCGCCGCCCTGGCCCTGGGCGACGCGGACGCGGGCCTCGGCACCGCAGCGCTGGCCGACGAGCTCGCGCGCAAGGTGCTGCCGTTCGCCACCGGCAACATCCATCCGCGCTTTTTCGGCTGGGTACACGGCACGGGCCTGGCCAGCGGCCTGCTCTCGGAAATAGTCGCCGCGACGATGAACAGCAACTGCGGCGGCCGCGACCACGGCGCGGTGTACGTCGAACGCGAAGTGATCGACTGGTGCCGGCGCTGCTTCGGCTTTCCGGAAAGCGCCAGCGGCCTGCTCGTTTCCGGCACCTCGCAGGCCACGGTGGTGGCCTTCACCGCCGCACGCACGCGGGCGCTCGGCAAGGCGTCCCGGCAGGACGGCATCCAGGGCCTGCCGAAACTGACCGCCTACGCGGTGAAGGGCGTGCACAACGCCACGGTCAAGGCGCTCGAACTGCTCGGCCTGGGCGCGTCGGCGCTGCGCACGATCGCCGCCGGCGCGGACGGACGCATGGACATGGCGCGGCTCGCCGAGGCCGTGGCCGCCGACCGGGCGGCCGGCCGGCAGCCGTTCTGCGTGGTCGGCACCGCCGGCTCGGTCGATCTCGGGCTGTTCGACGACCTCGACGCGCTGGCCGACTTCTGCGCCCGCGAGCAGCTCTGGCTGCACGTCGACGGCGCCTTCGGGGCCTGGGCGCGGCTGGCCGACGCGCCGTGGCGGGATCTCGCGCGCGGCATCGAGCGCGCCGATTCGCTGGCCTTCGACTTCCACAAGTGGATGTACGTGCAGTACGACTGCGGCGCGGTGCTCATTCGCGACGAGGATATCCACCGCGCCGCCTTCGCCGCGCGGCCGGCCTATCTCGCCAAGCAGGACCAGGGAATTGGCGGCGGCGAGCCGTGGTATTGCGACTACGGCACCGACCTCTCGCGCGGCTTCCGGGCGCTGAAGGTGTGGTCCGCACTGCGCGCCTACGGCCGCGACGCGCTCGGGCGCGCGATCACGCGCAACTGCGAACTGGCGGCGCGCATGGGGCGTCTCGTCGAGGCCACGCCCGGCCTGCGGCTGGCGCAGCCGGTGCGGCTCAACGTCTGCTGCTTCTCCGCCGCGCCCGAGGACTGGGACGGCGCGGCGCAGGACGCGCTGAACACGGGCATCACGCACGCGCTGCAGCTGGCCGGCGAGGTGGTCTTCTCGACCACCAGGATCGGCGGGCGAACGGTCATCCGCGCCGCCATCACCAACCACCGGACCTGCGCAGCGGACGTCGACTGCGCCATCGCCGCCGTGGTCCGCCGCCGGGAGGCGGCGATCGCGGCCGCCTGATCCGCCGCCGGCCCGCTCACTCCTCCAGCGTGGTCACGTCGCCTTCGTCCTGCCCGAGCGCCCGCGCCCGCAGCACGCGGCGCATGATCTTGCCCGAGCGGGTCTTGGGCAGCTTTTCGGGGAAGTCGATCCAGTCCGGCTTGGCGATCGGGCTGAGGTGCTGCGACACGTGCCGGCGCAGCTCCTCGGCCAGCGCCGGACTGGGCTCGTGGCCGAGGCGCAGGACGACGAAGGCGTGGATGGCCTGCCCCTTGACCTCGTGCGGCAGGCCGACCGCCGCCGCCTCGGCGACCGCCGGGTGCGAGACCAGCGCCGATTCGACCTCGGCCGTGCCCAGGCGGTGGCCGGAAACCTTGATCACGTCGTCGGTGCGGCCGATGATCCAGAAATAGCCGTCCTTGTCGCGCCGCGCGGAATCGCCGGCGAGGTACTTGCCGGGATACTTGCTCCAGTAGGTCTGCACGTAGCGCTCGTCGTCCTTGTACAGCGTGCGCAGCATGGCCGGCCACGGGTTCTTGAGCACCAGGAAGCCCTCCTCGCCGTCCGGCACCGGCCGGCCCGCCTCGTCGAGGATTTCCGCCTCCTGCCCGAAGAAGGGCTTGCCGCCCGAGCCCGGCTTGAGCGGCATCGACGGCGTCGGGCAGATCTGGAAGATGCCGGTCTCGGTCTGCCACCAGGTGTCCATGATCGGGCACCTGCCCTTGCCGATGACCCGGTGGAACCAGTGCCACGCCTCCGGGTTGATCGGTTCGCCGACCGAACCGAGCAGGCGCAGGCTGGACAGGTCGTGCCGGTTCGGCCAGGCCTCGCCGAAGCGCATCAGCGAGCGGATCGCCGTCGGCGCGGTGTAGAAGGTGGTGACGCCGTAGTACTCGATGAGCTGCCACCAGCGGTTCGGATACGGGTAGGTCGGCCCGCCCTCGAACATGAAGACCGTGGCGCCGGTCAGCAGCGGGCCGTAGACGACGTACGAATGCCCGGTGACCCAGCCCGGATCGGCGGTGCACCACCAGCGGTCCTCGTCGCGGATGTCGAACACGTATTTCAGCGTCGCGTAGGTGCCGACCATGTAGCCGCCGTGCGTGTGCAGGATCGCCTTCGGCTTGCCCGTCGAGCCCGAGGTGTACAGGATGAACAGCGTGTCCTCCGCGTCCATCGGCTCGGTGGCGCACGGCCCCTTGGCGATCGGCAACGCGGTGAGGTCGTGGTACCAGTGGTCGCGCAGCGGGTCCATCGCCACCTCCTGCCCGGTGCGCCGGACGACGATGACGTTTTCCACGGTCGGGCTGAAGCGCAGCGCCTCGTCGACGATCTCCTTCAATTTGAAGATGCCGCCGTTGACCCACGAGCCATCGGCGGTGATCACCAGCTTGGATTCGGAATCGCCGATGCGGTCCTGCAGCGCGTCGGACGAGAAGCCGGCGAAGATCACCGAATGGATCGCCCCGAGCTTGGCGCAGGCCAGCATGGCGAAAATGACCTCGGGAATGCGCGGCAGATAGATCGTCACCTTGTCGCCCTTGCCGACGCCCATGGCCTTGATCACGTTGGCCATCTTGGTGACTTCGCGGTTGAGGCTGAAGTACGAGTAGGTCTGGTGGTCGGTGCCGTTCTCGCCGACCCAGATCAGCGCCAGCTTGTTCTTGTACGGCCCGGAGAGGTGGCGGTCGATGCAGTTGTGCACGATGTTCGTGCGCGCCCCGGTGAACCACTTGTAGAACGGCGGATTGGCGTCGTCGAGCACCTTGTCCCAGGGCTTGTACCACTCCAGCTCGGCCGCCCGCTCGGCCCAGAAGCCCAGCGGATCGGCCGCGGCGGCCGCGCGCAGCGCCGCGTCGTCGGGAACGTGCGCCGCCGCCGCGGCCTCGGGATCGGGATAGAAGACTTCGCCTGACAATTCGCTCATGACCGCCTCCGCTTGTTTTACCCGGTTGGGTTTGTGGTCTGCGAGAGACTGAGACGGGAAACGGTTGGTTCCCGGATCATGCCGCGGGCCGGGAAACTACCGCAGCAGGCCAGCGCCGCCGCCGACAACCAGGATTACGTGCATTGCCACCTCCTTCCAGTGCATGAGAGACGCTGGCCCGGTGCGATCACTTCGTCGTGTAGCCGCCGTTGATCAGGATCGTCTGGCCGGTGATCCACCAGCCGTCGCTCACCAAGTGGCGGATGAAGGGCACCACGTCCTCGATGTCGGTCAGTCCGGTCTTCGAATGGGCCGAGAGCGCCGCCGCCGTCTTGTGGTACGCCACCGCGTCGGCGCCCTCCTGGCCGTAGAAGAAAGGCGTGTCCATCGGCCCCGGCCCGACTGCCGTCACCGAGATGCCGCGCGCGCCGAACTCCTTGGCCGCCGCCCGCGTGAAATGCTCGACCGGCGCCTTGGTCCCGGCGTAGGCGGCGTAGAACGGCGTGAAGGCGCCGAGCAGCGAGGAGACCAGCGTGACGATCTTGCCGTGGTCATTGACGGCGCAGCCGGCTTCCTTGAGGAAGAAGAAGGCCGACTTGGCGTTGACCGCGCTCATCTCGTCGTACTCCGCCTCGCTGATCTCGGCGATCGGCTTTTTCAGCACCTTGCCGACGGTGTTGATGGCGATGTCCGGGCGGCCGACCGCCGCCACGGCCTCGGCGAAGAGCTTTGCCACCGCCGCCGCGCGGGTGAGGTCGCCCTGCAGGGTGACGGCCCGCGCGCCGAGCGCCCGCACCGCGGCGGCCGTGGCCTCGGCGGCGTCGCGCGTGGCGGCGCTGTTGTAATGGATCGCCACGGCGCGGGCGCCGTGCCCGGCCAGGTCGCGGGCGAGCAGGCCGCCGAGATTCTTGGCGCCGCCGGCGATGAGGACGACCTTGTCGCAAATGCTGTGTTTGTCGGACATCGTTGCGCTCCTTCGTGGGGGAAAGCTCCCATCTTATTGATCGCGAATCCCGGATAAAGCCGTAGAATTTGTTTTATCCATCCAGGAATCGCGAACAATGGACCGCATCGAGCTATTCCGCGTCTTCCTGCGCGTCGCCGACAGCGGCAGCTTCACGCACGCCGCCGAGCAGCTGCAGCTGCCGCGCGCCACGGTTTCCATGGCCGTCCGCCAGCTCGAAGCGGCGCTGGGGGTGCGCCTGCTGCACCGCACCACGCGCCGCGTCGGCCTGACGGCGGACGGCGAGGCCCTGCGCGAAGGAGCACGCGCGCTGGTCGCCGACATGGAGGATCTGGAGCAGCGCTTCCGTCCGGCCGCGGGCGCGATCGCCGGCCGGCTGCGCGTCGACGTGCCGAGCCGCATCGCGCGGCGGATCATCGCCCCGGCGCTGCCGGACTTCCTCGACCGCCACCCCGGCATCGAACTTGAACTCGGGTCGAGCGACCGTTCGATCGACCTCGTCCAGGAAGGCGTCGATTGCGCGCTGCGTGTGGGCGGTTCGCTGCCCGGCAGCCTGGTGGCGCGGCCGCTCGGCGCCTTTCCCCTGATCAACTGCGCCAGCCCCGCCTACCTCGCGCGCCACGGCACGCCGCTGCGGCCGGACGATCTGCCGCGGCACCGCATCGTCGGCTACGTGCCGCGCGCCGGCGGCCACGCGGCGGCATGGGAATGGCTGGAGGACGGGGTGCCGCGCAGCCTGCGCCCGGACTGCCGGGTGAGCACCGACAATGCCGAGACCTACATCGCCTGCGCGCTGGCCGGGCTGGGCCTCATCCAGATTCCGCGCTACGACGTGCTGCACCACCTGCGGGCCGGCGAGCTCGTGGAGGTGCTGCCGCAGGCCCGCGCCGCGCCGATGCCGGTGCACCTCGCCTACCCGCACCGCCGGCACCTGCCCCGCCGCGTGCGGGCCTTCCAGGACTGGATTGTGGAGTTGCTGCGGCCGCATACCGAAGTCCCCGCGCCGCCACGGCCGGATGCCGCTTCGTCCGCATAGCCGCGCAGGCGCGCGGGACGCGGATCAGGAGTTGTCCCGCTTCGTCTCCGGACGGAAGCGTCCGGCCGGTCCGGGCCGGACGCAGTTCCGCGTCAGAATTTCCAGGACACCCGGATATCGATCAGGTTGGCGCCGTCGTTGTCGTCGTAGAGGCCGGCGTTCGATATATGCGTGAGATTCAGGCCCAGCGCATACTTGCCGAAATCGTAGCCGCCGCCGAGGCGGCTGGCGAAATGCAGATTGCCGCCCAGATCGTGGCTGTTCGACCAGCGCTGCCGCGAGACGTAACCCAGCCCCAGGCCGGCTTCGAGGAAATAACCGACCGCGTCGGGCTGATAGCGCAGCACCGGCATGACCGTCGTTTGCGCCACTCCGCCCTTCTTCGTATCGACGTAGCCCAGCGAAGCGTCGAGCCGGGACGAAACGCGGCCTTCGCTGAAGGACCAGGGCAGGCCGAAACCGGCGCCGGCGGCAAACTGGTTGATCGACTTGCCGGGCTGCGGGTCCTGGGTATGTCCCACCTGAACGAAGATTGCATTGCCGGCATCCGCCGCGATGCCGATCGAGGAGGCGAGAAGCGCCGTGGCGCAGAAAATCGCTTTCATCATCATCTGAGTATTTACCATGTAAGGCCCACGCAAACGATAAACGGATCAAAACACAAAGACCATGCGAATTGTCGCGGATGACGGACACGTCGGCAAGGCGCTTGGTTCCCGCGACGCGGCACGGATCAGAGGCTTTCCCACATCTTCTGCAGCCGCTTCACCGACACCGGCGCGGGCGTGCGCAGCTCCTGGGCGAAGAGCTGCACGCGCAGTTCTTCGAGCAGCCAGCGGAACTGCTCGACCTGGGGATTCTCGACGCCCTGCCGGGCGAGCAGGACGGCGCGGCGCTCGTAGTTGGTCCACAACGGCGCGTACTCGGCCATCAGCTGCGCGTCGCGCGACGGGTTGGCCTTGAGCTTGTCGAGGCGCATGGCGACGGCTTTCAGGTAGCGCGGGAAGTGCTGCAGCCGCTCGAACGGCGTGTCGGCGACGAAGCGCTTGCCGACCAGCCGGCCGAGCTGCTTCTCGATGTCCTGCACCGCCGCCGCGTGCGCCTTGAACGCCGGCAGCTTCTTCTGCACGGCCTGCCATTCGGCCAGCACCGTGCCGACCAACCGGCAGATTTCCTGCGCCAGCAGGCCCAGGCGCGGCTTGGCCTCGGCGCAGCGCCGGCGGAAAGCCTCCGCGTCGGCCGGCCACGGCTCGGCGAGGCAGGCGCGGCGCAGCGTCACGTCGAGCAGCTGGTTGCGCAGTTCGTCCTGCGAGCCGAGCGCCATGTATTGCATGGCCATCTGGGTGAAGCCGGGCAGATTCTTCTCGAAGTACTTGAGCTGCTCCCTGAACTGCAGGCGGAACAGCCGCAGCAGCCCGCCGGCATGCGCGGCTTGTGCCTCCTCCTGCGTGTCGAAGACGCACAGCGACACCGAATCGCCGTCGTCATGCAGGCCCGGATAGCCGAGCACGCGCTGGCCGCCGACGTCGACCTCCATGAGCTCGGGCAGTTCGCCGAAGCTCCAGTCGGTCATGCCGGCGTACTCGGCGGGCGTTTCGTGCGCCTCGGAGAATTCCTGCCGCGCCTGGCCGCCCCACTCGGCGCGCAGTTCGGCGAGGTTGCGGCTCATGCCGAGCTGCCGGCCGTGCTCGTCGATCAGCCGGAAGTTGAACGAGAAGTGCGCCGGAATGGCGTCGGGGCGGAAGGCGTCCGGCGTGATCTCCCAGCCGCGCGCGTTGAGGCCGCGCGTCTGCAGGATGTAGTGGATCAGCGCCGGAATCAGCCCCTTGTCGGCAGGCGGCACCGCCTCGACGAACCCGGCGGCGAACTCCGGCACCGGCACCAGCTTGGCGCGGATCTTCTGCGGCAGCGTCTTGACGAGCTGCACGACCTTTTCCCTGAGCAGCCCCGGCACCAGCCATTCGCAGCGCCCCGCCGGAATTTGGTTCAGCTGCGCGAGCGGCACGGTGACCGTCACGCCGTCCTTCGGCGAGCCGGGTTCGAAGTGGTAGGCCAGCTCGAAGTCGACGCCGCCGAGCCTGATCCGGGGCGGGAAGGCCTCCGTGGTCACGCCGGCCGCCTCGTGGCGCATCAGGTCTTCGCGCTTCAAGTGCAGGAGCTTCGGGTCTTCGCGCTCGGCCTCCTTGCGCCATTTGTCGAAATCGGCGCCGTTGGCGACGTTCTCCGGAAGCAGCCGGTCGTAGAAGGCGACGATCAGTTCGTCGTCGACCAGCACGTCGGGCCGCCGCGACTTGTGTTCGAGCGTCTCGATGTCGAGCATCAGCTGGTGGTTGTGCTTGTAGAACGCCCAGCGCCGCGCGTACTCCTCGGCGATCTCGCCGCCAACCAGGCCTTGGCGGATGAACAGCTCGCGCGCCTCGGCCGGATTCAGCGGGCCGTAGTTCACGCGCTTCCGCGGATTGACGACGATGCCGTAGAGCGTCGAACGCTCGAAGGCGATCGCCTGCATGGCCTTCTTTTCCCAATGCGGATCGAAGGTGCTGCGCTTGATCAGGTGAGCACCCGCTTGCTCCAGCCACTCCGGCTCGATGCGGGCGACGCAGCGCGCGAAGAGCCTGGTCGTCTCGGTGATCTCGGCCGCGGCGATCCACTTGCCGGCCTTCTTGTTCAGCGGCGACCCCGGATGGATCAGGAACTTGATGCCGCGCGCGCCGAGGTAATACCCGGACTCCTCCGACTTGCAGCCGACGTTGCCGAGCAGGCCGGAAAGCAGCGCGCGATGGATCGCGTCATAACCGGCCGGCACCTGATTCATCCCGCCACCGCCCGCACCCCGTCCCTCCCCCTTCAAGGGGGAGGCCAGGAGGGGGATGGGGTCATCCGCCGCCAGGTCCGACCCCATCCCATCCCCATCCCTCCCCTTGAAGGGGAGGGAGCGAGGATCGCCGCTCCTGCCCTTGACCCACCCGTGCTCCGTCGCCAGCGCATGAAGCTGATTGTGCACGTCGTGCCACTCGCGCATGCGCAGCGCCGACAGGAAATTGTCGTGGCAGGCCTGCACCAGCTTGCGGTTCGACTTCTTGTGTTCCAGCTCGCCCTCGTACCACTGCCAGAGCTTGAGCCAGGACAGGAATTCCGATTTCTCGTCGGCGAACTTCCGGTGCGCCGCGTCGGCCGTGCCCTGCTTTTCCTGCGGACGCTCGCGCGGGTCCTGCACGGTCAGCGCGGCGGCGATGACCAGCATTTCCTTGAGACAGCCCTCGTCGCGCGCCGCGACGATCATGCGCGCGACGCGCGGGTCGAGCGGCAGCTTGGCCAGTTCCTGCCCGACCGGGGTGAGCGCCCGCTCTTCCGTGACCGCGCCCAGTTCGTGGAGCAGCTGATAGCCGTCGTTGATCGCCTTGGGCGGCGGCGCTTCGAGGAACGGGAAGGATTCGACGTCGCCCAGGCGCAGCGACTTCATGCGCAGGATCACGCCGGCCAGCGACGAACGCAGGATTTCCGGGTCGGAATACGCCGGCCGCCGGGCGAAATCCTCCTCGTCGTACAGGCGGACGCACACGCCGGCCGACACCCGGCCGCAGCGCCCGGCGCGCTGATTGGCCGAGGCCTGCGCGATCTTCTCGACCTGCAGCTGCTCGACCTTGTTGCGGTACGAATAACGCTTGACGCGCGCGAGGCCCGTATCGACGACGTAGCGGATGCCCGGCACGGTCAGCGAGGTCTCGGCGACGTTGGTCGCCAGCACGATGCGCCGCCCCTGGTGCGGCCTGAAAATGCGCGACTGCTCCTCGGCCGAGAGGCGGGCGAAGAGCGGCAGGATTTCGGTGGCCGCGCCACCGCGCCCGAAGGTGTGCTTGCGCAAGGCTTCGGCGGCCTCGCGGATTTCCCGTTCGCCGGGCAGGAAGACGAGGATGTCGCCGGGACCGATGCGGTTGAGCTCGTCGCAGGCGTCGACGATCGCGTCGTAGAGGTCGCGCTCGTCGTCCGCCGCCGCCTCTTCCGTCTGCACGGGGCGATAGCGGACCTCGACCGGGTACAGGCGGCCGGAGACCTCGATCACCGGCGCGGCCTTGCCGTTGGCCGCGAAGTGCTCCGAAAACCGCTGGGCGTCGATCGTCGCCGAGGTGATGAGGACTTTCAGGTCCGGGCGCTTCGGCAGCAGCTGCTTCAGGTAGCCGAGTAGGAAATCGATGTTCAGGCTGCGCTCGTGCGCCTCGTCGATGATCAGCGTGTCGTACTGCGCGAGCCAGGGATCGCCCTGCGTCTCGGCCAGCAGGATGCCGTCGGTCATCAGCTTGACGTAGGACTGCGGCGACGTGCGGTCGGTGAAGCGGATCTTGTAGCCGACATGCCGGCCGAGCTCGCTCTCCAACTCCTGTGCGATGCGCGTCGCCGTCGCGCGCGCGGCGATGCGGCGCGGCTGCGTGTGGCCGATCAGCCCCGTCGTGCCGCGCCCGAGTTCGAGGCAGATCTTCGGCAACTGCGTCGTCTTGCCCGAACCGGTTTCGCCGCAGACGATGACCACCTGGTGCCTGGCAATCAGTTCGGCGATCTCGGCGCGGCGCTCGTTGACCGGCAGTTCGGCCGGGAATTTCGGCTGCGGCAGGTTCTCCCGGCGCGCGGCGACGATCGCCCGGGATTTTTCGAGCAGCCTGTCGTATTCGGCCTGCAGCGCCTCCTGTTTCTTGCCATAGAGATGGCGCAGGTCGCGCTTCATCGAAGCGAGACGGCGCGAATCGACGGCGAGCACGTCGTCAGCCACCGGCCGGCGCTCCTGCCCGCCTTTCTTGCTTGCTGTACGTGGTTCGGCTTTTTCGGTTCGAGAAGAAATATCGCTCATCAATCACTGATCGAACGGGCTCGCAACTCCGCGCCCGCCCCTGTTCAAACATGGGTGTAAATCATCGTCGTCCGGACGTTTTCATGGCCGGGCGGCTCCTTCACCGCGCAGACGCCGCCACATTCTCCCTGGACGCCAACGACGCCAGAAATGCCTCGACTTCCAACGCCCCTCATCCCCGAAGGACGACGTTTTCCAAGGAAACGGACGAACCGCCCTATCCGCTGGACATAGGACTTTCCGGTCCCTAAACTGTAGCGCTCGTAAGGGATGCGCTGGCAGAGACGGCCGAGACGTTGCGGAACTGCAAAGCCATTGATGCATTCGGCGGCGGTTGGAAGGACCCAATTTTAGCCTATCCAAATGTTTTCAATGATCTTTTAACGACAAAACGTCTTTTATCCCTCCGTTTTGGGGACTTACTCGATAGTTGGGCGTCTCGGCAGCGAGGACCACCGCAAATGCACTGGATATTTCTAGCCGTAGCAATTGTCAGCGAGGTCATCGGCACATCGGCCCTGAAGGCATCCGAAGGTTTCTCGCGTCTATGGCCTTCGGTTATCGTCATCATTGGCTACGCGTCGGCCTTTTACTTCCTCTCCCTCACACTCAAAACGATCCCGGTCGGGGTGGCTTACGCAATCTGGTCCGGCATCGGCATCGTTCTAATTGCATTGATTGCATGGGTTCTCTATGGGCAAGCCCTCGACCTTCCTGCAATCATAGGCATGCTGCTCATCGTGACTGGCGTCGTCGTTCTCAATCTGTTCTCCAAGGCCGTCTCTCACTGATGAGCCGCCCAACCCGTCATTCCACCGGACCTGTGCGAAAAACCGCGCGGGCCGGTGAATTCAGACGGGAGGAGAACACATGAAACTCTGGCGTGGCCAACCCGACAATTGGAATTGGAAGCCCTCTGACAACGAGCAAGTACGCGTATGGCTCGGCATTGGCACCTGCTTCTATCTTTTAGCCTTATCCGACTTCTTGTGGCCGTCACAGCCCAGGCACACCGGACGCTGGGGATGGTTGCATGCAATATTCTTCGGTATGTTTGGCTCCAGCGGAGACATAGTTCTCTATTCAAGCGTTGGCACTGCATTCGTACTCTTTGGTTTTTTGAAGTTCAGGGCCTTGCATTAGCCATGCATCTGTCGCCTAACATCACAGTCGAGAGGGACGCTCCGCAAGGGATTTTTGCCCGCCTGCGCCGCATCGCTCGCTTTCAACGTTAATCTTTTCCAGTACCACACTTGAGCCAATCGCTATGACGCGAAAGAAGAAAGAGGAAGGTTCCCAGTTCGTTCGCTACTTCGGTCCGCTCCTCGATGCACTGCGTGGCCTCGGTGGCTCTGGTACTCCGGATGAAGTTGTCGAGCGCATTGCTCATGACCTCGGCCTCTCCGATGAAATACAAAACGAACTTCTGCCGTCCGGCGAAGCTCGGTATCGAAACCAAGTCGCGTGGGCTCGTTTCTATCTCGTCCGCGAAGGTCTCCTAGATTCATCGAAACGCGGGGTCTGGAGCCTTACCGAACGTGGGCGAGGAACCAACCTTTCTCCCGAACAAGCCCGTGAAGTCTTTCTCAAGTGGGTTCGTATCTTCCAAGAACAACGGAAAACGAAAGCGCAAACGCCCGAGCCTGTGGCAGAGCAAGTCGCGGAAGGAACCGGCGCAACACCGAATGACTATCGAGGTGAAGTCATAGATCTGCTGCTGAGGTTGCCGCCCTCAGGTTTCGAGCGCTTGTCTCAGCGCCTGCTACGTGAGGCAGGCTTTACCCAGGTTGTCGTCACCGGCAGCAGCGGTGATGGCGGCATAGATGGCTATGGCACGCTGCAAATCAATCCGCTGGTTTCCTTCAAGGTTCTGTTCCAATGCAAGCGATACACGAAGTCCGTCTCCCCATCGCATGTCCGAGACTTCCGTGGCGCAATGGCCGGCCGTGCCGACAAGGGCATCATCATCACAACTGGAACCTTCACCACCGAAGCACGCCGCGAGGCATCCCGAGACGGAGTTCCACCGATTGAACTCATCGACGGAGAAAAGCTTGTTGACATGCTTGAGCATCTGGAACTCGGCCTCAAGCCAGTAACCACATATGAAATCGACGAAACATTTTTCGGCGAGTTCAAGGGTTAACCCATCATTGCATGCAGCTACTTGGCTTGGGAGGAGCGTTGGCGCAGTCTTTATCTACCTTGGAGTTCGCCTTGCACTCACCAAACAGGATTAACCCGGCAGTCGAGAGGGGCGTCGGTCAAGCGGCGACTCTCCAAGCTCACTGTCCCGCGCGGCGCCCCTCACTTTCACGCCAGTCGGTAACTACATGTTCACCACACTTGATGAGTATGTGATGCACAATGCCTAACATCCCGGTCAAGGCGCTCCCTTCGATCACTGGGACACGCCACAAGCGGCGCGCCCCTTACCTCAAACGTTGGGCGATTTAGGAGATCGTCGTGAGCATCAATCCGTCCCGGTTTGCCGAAGAATTAGCCGGACTCACTGCTTCACCTCACTTCGTTAGCTTTGCCTATGAGGCGATAGAACGGTGGGAGTTCGCGCAATTTGAGAAGACCAATATTGTAGAAGGAATATTTCTGTTCTTAGAGGGCCACGAAACTACGGACATTGGAAATCCTGGGCCTCTTGTTCACTTTGCCGAAAGCCTTCCCTATGGAAGTTATAAGAAATTACTTTTTGAGTCTCTTTTGAGGAAACCGACGGGCCACTCTATTGGGATGCTTAACGCAATGATCAACGGAGCAAAGACTGATGGGGAGCGCTTGCAACTTCTTAATGCAATGCGTGCAGCCTCTATGCACTACCTCGCGTCTGCCGAAGCCAAAGGCCTAGCTATTCACTTCTTGGAATATCAGTCGTGAGAACCACACCAATAATGCTCAACTTCAATAAGTCGTCCAACCCATCATCCCACTGGGCCTGTCGCGGTAAGCCGCGCTAGTCCGGTGAATTCAAACGTTAGGCGCTACAGAATGCTTAGCGCGGAACTTAGGTACTTGCTGTACACGCTTGCCGGTTGCGTTGTATATCACGTCGGTGTATGGGCAATGCTCAAATTGTCGCTCGCCGCTGTGTCGAGTGAAGTCGTCCACTCCAAGGCTGCAGTCTGTCGGTTGGATATCAACACTCTCTGCTACTCGTCGCATCTGGCCATCTATCTCCTGTTCGCCTTGTTCTTCGCATGGGGTGCAGTAGTGGCTTGGCAAGACCTGATCTCAGGTCGGCGTGCTCCTGATTCCAATGGTCGAGGACTATCGTCACTCTTCCGAAGTGCCTGGCTAGTACGGCAAAGCTGGTTTGTACTTCCAGTTCTTGCCTTGCTACTTCTTGCCATCACCATCAAGGAACTGCTCTGATGCAAGCGATAGCGCCTAATCCCTCCGTCAAGGGGGCGTCCGCAAGCGGGCTTCGCCCGCTTGCGGACGCCCCTTACGTCGAGCGTTATGCATTAATGGAGGATATCCATGCCATTCCCCCTGGAAGAGCGTAAAGCCTTGCTAAGTGTGAAGGGAGTTGGCCCTACGGTGGTGGCTCGCCTTGAACAAATGGGGTTTGAATCACTGTCTCATCTGAGCAAAGCCAATGCACTGGATATCGTCTCCCAAGCCTCGGCTATCGTCGGCTCCAATTGCTGGAAGAACAGTCCGCAAGCTCGTGCAGCAATCCAGGCCGCCATTGCATTGGCACAGTCGTACCATGCATGACAAATATGTCAACTGAACCACCAAAAGCTGCGCTTCCGCCTTCCGCAGAACTCAAACGTAAGGAGCCGCAAAATGGGCCTCAAAACAATTGGTGGCACGGTCATACGTGCCAAGCATCGAGCCACCTGCCACTGTGGCGCGGTGGAATTGCTTCTGGATCTACCGGATGGAGTGGTCAACCCGCGGCGTTGCAACTGTTCATATTGCCGACGCAGAGGCACCATCGTGGCTTTCGTGCCGATAAGCGGGCTTCACATCATCAAGGGCGCCGAACAACTCAAGGTTTACGAATTCAATACGCACACAGCCAAGCATTATTTTTGCTCCGTCTGCGGCATTCATACGCATCATCAGCGGCGTTCCGACCCCGAGCAGTACGGCTACAACGTCGGCTGCCTTGAGGGTGTCAATCCTTTCGACATTCCGGAGGTTCCGACCAGTGACGGGGTCAACCACCCAGCGGACCGTAAAGCGGTCTGACAACTCATTTCAGCGGACGCGCTACGTGCGCCGCTAAATTCGGGCATTAGGTGTTCATGGCAAGTGGTGTTTCCTGTTGTTCTATTCCAATATCCAGGGAGATAAAAAAATGTCGAAGAAACTCTTGGGTGTAGCTTTCATCGTGGCTACCTTGTCCTTAGGCGGATGTGCGTCTGTGCCTATGGCAAGCACGGAACGAGACACGGCTGCAAAGTCCTTTACTGCGAAACCTGACAAGTCGAATATTTATGTCTATCGAAACGAGTCGTTGGGCGCCGCCGTCAAATTGCCGATCGTTCTAGACGGGAAGGCGGTTGGAGATACGGCTGCCAAGACCTACCTGATGTTGGAAGTCGCTCCCGGAAACCATACCCTCGTCTCCAAGAGCGAGAGTGATTCCGTGCTGCCGCTGACAACCGTGCCTGGGAAAAATTACTTTGTGTGGCAAGAAATAAAAATGGGAATGTTCTCCCCTCGCTCCGCTCTGCAGTTGGTCGATGAGCCTGTGGGACAAGCCGGCGTTAACGAATGCAAGCGCATTGAGGAAGCAAAATAAACAATACCCGCCCGGGCCGGTCAAGACGCGGCCAGCCCGGACGGGCCGGCGGCCTTACTGCCGCCGCCAGACAGCCTTTCATGCATCCCTGCCGGAGACTGCAGAATGGACAAAATCGATGATCTGAGAAGAAAGAGAAAGAAGGCGCACAAGCGACTCCAAGACCTGAAGTCGCCGGTGTACGCGGCCTTTCTGAAAATGGAGCAGGCTGCCTACTCCGACGGCGTGTTGTCCAAGAAACACAAGGAACTCGTAGCGGTTGGAATCTCCGTTGTCATCAATTGCGAATCGTGCATGGAATGGCACATCAGTCAGGCTGCGCAAACCGGCGCAACGAAAAAAGAAATCCTCGAAGCGCTTGAAGTAGGCATTGAAATGGGCGGCGGCCCGGCCACGGCCCATGTCCGGTTTGCCCTGGAGGTCATGGAAAGAGTTTTCCAAGACAAGAGCGCCGAAGATGAAGCAGCCGTCTGACCCCTCCGACGACCGGACAGTCCGACAGCGGCGCTTCGCTCGGCTGTCGGGTTCCCCCCGCGACTTCGCCGCTCCGGCGGCCCCTCGGTTAAAACATTTGTCCAGAGCTCAATCCCATGTTGACCCGGTTTCATAAAATCTTGTTTGTCGCAGCCGTCTTTACGTCATCGGTTTGTTTTGCCGAGAACTACGTGGAGGCAGAAAGAAAATCAGAGGCCGCATCGTCAAATCCCGCGTTGATCGAGTGGTATCAAACCAGGATGCAACCTGCCTTTCGCGGAGTCGTGGGGCAAGCAATGGGGCAATGTCTTAATCAACCCTCTCTCGAACGCCCGGCTCGGGTTGATCTCGTGTTCGTAGTAACCACTTCGGGAAAGGTCGGCCCAATCTATTGGAAGGAGCAGACTCCGTTCGCTTCTTGCCTTGAGGCCAGCATCCAACCGGCGACGTTCCCGCCACCTCCGGAAGCCGACTTCTACTTTGGCGTTGGCTTCCGCATACCACGGAAGAATATCTGAAAGGAAATCCGTGACGCGAGAAACCGCTCAGGTCGGGTGAATTCAAACGACAGGCCCCTTGGCACGGAAACCTGCTTCCGCATTTGGATCGACAGCAAGTCCCGTTGAGCTCACTTGGAGCAGATTATCCCTGGCCGTGGTCCCGCGAGTTGGCAAGCCCCCAACCAGCAGACAGCCAGACCGCTCGGACTTACTACCAGCACCCGCCGGTGTCCGGCTTCCTGATGCCTTGCTGATTCAGGGAGAGCACGCCGCATTTGTCGCTGGCTTGATTTCCTGTAGGTTTGGCGCAGAGACGGTAGGCGGCCGTGGCTTCATTGCTTGCGGCCATCCCGGCGCATACGCTGCTGCCGGTCGGCGCGGAATCGAAGGCGATGGTGTAAAACCCGTCTGGCGATGTGCCTTTTCCGATCGTGGAGGTGGCGCTCAGCGCCGGGCCTTTATAGGTCATGTTCTCGGTGTAGAAACGCTCCATCGCTTGCGCCGTCGCGAGCAGGGCCGCCCGCGCGTCGGCGCGGCGGGCCTTGCGCACGTACTCCGTGTAGCTGGGATAGGCGACCGCCGCGAGGATGGCGACGATCGCCACGGTGATCATCAGCTCGATCAGGGTGAAACCGCGCGGGGCCTTGCCGTTCATCGCTTCGTCAGTCATCGAGGAGTTGTTTCCAGGAAATCCGGCGGCCCTTGGAGCTGCCCGTATTGGTCAGTGGAAGCACGGGGCCCGTGCTGTTGTTGATCGGGGCGCCGGATATTGAAATGGCCTTTCCGGGTCTGATAGTGATGAGCGTTCCCGGCGCGGCGATGCCCGCGACCTGGAGAATGTTGACGAACTTGTCGCTGCTCTCCGACATGGCGTCGAAGACGTTCCACTCCGGCCGGGCGCCCGTCACCGGGTTGAGGTAGAAGAAGCGCGTCGTGCCGCCGCTCAGTTCACACGGGTCGCTGGACGACGACGGACTCGTGCCGACGACCTGGAGCAGCCGGCGTCTGACCGCCCGCGGGTTATAGATGATGCGCTCGCTCTGGGCCAGATCGATGTACCAGCCGATCTGCGTCGACCAATCGACCGTTTTGCTGGACGACTCGAAGTACGTCTGGCCGGCCTCGGTGACCGCGTTCCCCACCGTCTGCTCCAGCAGCTTGCCGCGGCCGCTGGTGGCGGCGGGGGTACTGCCGTCCTGTTTGTCCCAGATACCGTAGAGCGTCTGCGTCTGGGTCAAGGATTGATCGCCGTCGTAGATGTACCGGCCGGTGCCGAAGATGACCAGCATGCCGCCATGCGGATGGACGACGACTTCGGGCGCCGTGGTGATCGGTTGGACATTGCCTGCGACGTTCTTGGCCGTATAAAGCAGGCCGGTCCCGCCGTTCAGGACGAGCTGCCCGTCCTTGGTGGCGAAATCGATGCGCCACACGTTGCCTTTCAGGTCGCCGGCGTAGACGTAGTCCACCACCCCGTCGCCGTCGATGTCTCTCGGCGTCACTTCGGACAGACCGTTCGGGTCGCCCACGCCGGCGCCGTCGGGCAACGTGATCTTGCCGACTCGCCGGCCGGTGTCGGCGTCCAGTACGAACAGGGCCGCATGTCCGGTGCCGCCGTGGCCGTCGGCCTCGGTGCTGTCGTAGCCGTTGCCGAAGACGACGTACCACTTGCTCTGCGTACAGGGGACGGAGACCGAGGCGCGTGCCGCCGTGCATAGCCGGACGATGGCGGGCCGGCCGAAGGTGTAGCCGAGATCCGCGTCGCCGCTCGGCGAACTGGTGTTGCCGCTGAAATCGTCGTCGAGGAATTCCCACTTCACGGTGCCGGGCTTGCTCTCGCCGAAGGCGCCGGGATCGGTGATGTCGAGCGCGTAGACGCCCTGACCGCCGGCATTGAGTCCGCCGACGAGGATGGTTTTCCAGTCCGTCTTCGCCGTGCAGCTCCCCGTGCAGATGTCGCCCATGACCGGCGAGCCGTTCAACGTAGTACTGGTGCTGATTCCCGGACGAACCGTAGCCCGGCTGGGTCAGTTTGCTCAACGGCTGCTCGCCGCGACGCGCGCGGTACAGTTCGCTGGGCACGTAGGCCAGTTTCTCCTCCCCGGTGTCCGCCCGGAAGCCGTGCAGCATGCCGTCGTTGGCGCCGACGTACACCATGGGCGTGCGGCCGGCCTTGTCTTCGGCGAAACTCTTGTACGAGGCATCCTGGTGTCCCAGCTTGGGCGGCCCCACGTACATCGGCGCCGAATTGACGATGTCGCCCAGCTTGTTGTCGGCGGTGATGCGCATGTTGGTGACGTTCAGGCCGCGCAGATTCTTGAGCCGCCTCTCGCCGAGCGAGTCCGTGGTGCCGTTGGCCTGCTTGTTGAGCGTGCTCTGCAAGACCCCGCCGGCCGTCATCGCGGACCAGCGGAAGGGAATGCCGGTGCCGCTGGACTTTTGAGGATCGAAGGTCAGGATCGTCCGGTTCTCGCCGCTAAGGTCGGCGAGCTTTTCATGCGCCCGCCACGTGGGGCCGGAGAGCCCGGACTCGGTCACCTTGTAGGCGTTGAGTTCTCCTTTCCAGCCGTCGCTGTTGAGGCCGGCGATGAAGACGTGCGCGTCGGTCTGGAGCGACGTCGAACTGGCCGCGGCCTGGGCCACGGACCCGGCGGCGTTGCGGGCGATGCTGGCGAGCGCCTTGTCGATCTGGCTGTACAGCCTGTGCGGGCTGGTCACCGGGAAATAGGTGTCGGGAACGCCGTCGCCGTCCGCATCCCACTCGCTGGGCAGGTCGGGCAGTTTGTTGCCGTTGCTGTCCTTGAAGGCGCCGAACTTGGCCGCGTACCACAGCGGATTCTCCAGCAACACGTCGTCGGTGAGCTGCTGCACCCAGCTCTTCTCTTTTAACTCGAACCGCTGGACGTCGTAAATCGGCAGACCCTTGGTGCTTAGGCCCCGTTTGTCGAGGGGATACGAGATCACGTCGTCCTCTTCTCTCGACGTATCCCGGTCGCGCACGACGAGGCGGGCGCCGTCCTTGTCCTTCGTGCCCGAGACGACGTATCCGATGTGCTGGATGATGCCCCCCTCGGCCTGTTCGGAACTCACAGCGACGAGCACGTCGCCCTTCTCGTCGACCCAGATTTCGTAGACGGCCATGACGTCCATGTCATAGTCACCGCCTTGCTCCGCGTCTTCGAAGTTGACGCGGAACTTGTAGTACGGCCGGCCGCCGTTGGTCGCGGGATCGTCGGTCCCGTTGGCGTTCCTGATGGTTTCGACGTAGAAATCGACGATCTGGGCCGAAGGGGTCCACTGGCCGGGGCCGGTGCCGATCGTCGTGTAGTTGCCGCTGTTATATCCGACCGATTTCGCGAACGGCACGAAGGTCATCTTCTTGTTCGTTCCCACCGGAATCACGATCCGGGGAATCGGCGCGGACAGCGCAATGGCGTATGTGGTCACCGATTGCCTGTCTTTCGCGGAATTGATGTCGTAGCTGTGCGCGAAATAGGCCAGGAGGCTGGAATAGTAGCTCCCCTGCCGGCTCGGATCGCTCGGGACGAGGCCGCGAATGACGGAAAAGTCCATCACCCCCGGTTTGACCGTCGGCGCCTTGTCGGCGCTGTCGGTAACCACGCCTTTGACCTGCCCGATGAAAACGGACCTCGTGCCTTTGAATTCGGTGTTCCAGAGTGCTCCGCCCAACGTTTCGAAATCGAGCGGGTAGCCGTTGATCGACTGCGCGGGCGTGGAACCGAACGCGCTGCCGGGCAGCCTGTCCGCATCGAACGAAGGATAGACATCGCTCATCAGCATGAAGTACGGCTGCGAGCAGCGGGGAAATTGGGCGTAGGGATTGCTCCACGCGGCGCGGGGAAGGCCGATCGCGTCATCCTTCTTCCTTGACGTGACGAACGCCGGCGTTGGCTGCGTTTCGCCGGCGAAGTAGCGCAATCCTTCGTACATCATTTCGGCGAGCGGATTGCCCCACATTTCGCACTGCCCGTTTTGCAAGTTCTCCGGCTTGGTCAGGAAATCGCACGACTTGCTGCCATTGTCGGCATTGTCGTAATTGAGGAGGTCGTAGTTTGCCTTGAACGCCTCCATCCGGGTTCTCAGGCGGTCGATGCTGCCGATGATGCCCTTCGTGCACGGAGCATTTCCCGCATCGCCGCAAGTCGTACCCGAGTCCTTGAAGATGCCGGTGGCGGTCTCGATCTCGTCCGTGATCGAGCCGAACGCCTTGCGCAGGACGCCGCCGTCTAAGTTCTGGTCGTACGAGCCGGTGATCAGCCCGAAAAGCATGCCGTTGGCCTGCCCGTACTGATGCAGCAGCCCGGTCGGCTTGTAAACGACGGCGGGCTCCGTGCCGTAATCCCGGCAATTGCTTTCCCTGCCCTGGTACTCCGCATTGGCGTCCACCGCCTTGCAGACCTCGACGCGCACGGCGTAGTCCTTGATCGCCGTCTGCGAGAGGTTTTCGAGCTTCCAGTAGAGGCGATAGGCTTGATCCCCAAGGCCGTTGCGGTATCTGTACTTGATCGTGTGCTGGCCTTTCGCCAGCGTGATTGTTCCGCTCGCGGGCTCCGAATCCTTCTGGAAATGCTGCAGCAGCGTTTTTTCCTCGCGCCCGCCTTCCAGCCAACACGAGAACAAACCGCAGACCTCCCCCGCTATCACGGCAACCGACTTGCCGCCGATGATGAGTTCCGCCGCATCGTCGGCTTCCAGGCCGAAGCGGTAGGTTCCAGCTTCCTCGACGTTGATTTTTCCTTCGAAAATGGCGAAGAAATTTTCCTGCGTGCAATGCGATGGAATGTTCCAGTATTCGGGCTCCTTGTATACGGTGGTGTCGTTGAACTTGGAACCAAGACCGGGACCACCCACAGGCCACGCCATGGGGTTTCCTTTGCCGTCGATGTTGGGAGCCGATACCTTGCCGCATAGTGATCCCCACTTTATGGTTTCGTTTTCCTCTACATCGAATTCGGCATTACTAGTCGGAATCTTGTTGACACTGTTGTTGCCTGTGACGATGCCGGCAAAGTAGGTTGGTACAACGTCCTCCCAGGGAGCCACTCTGTACGTGGTCATCTTCAGATCGCTCAGTCCATGGGTGCGGCTCGACGGGACGATGGCCCAGCTCTGTTTGTCTCTGCTGGTGCAGAGAGGCCCTTTATTCTGGCCATTACCCGGGTTCTTGCCGCCGAGGCAGCGGTCGCCTGCCACCGGGGCCTGGATGGTGACCCAATCCCAGATGCGGTACTGGCTGTCGGGCAGCACGCGCATCAGCGGCGTGCCGTTGTCGGTGATCAACGATACGTTGGCGAACAAATGCCGGGTGCCCAGTTTCGGCTTATCCAGCGGGGTGTAGTCCGTGATGTCGTAGCTGTCGCGGTTGGGGTTGTACTCCTTGCCCCAGGTGTGCGCGTCCTGGGGAATGTGGGCGCGTTCGAGGATGGTTTTGCCGGCGGTATCGGTGCTGCGCTTGCCACCATAGAGCACCTTGCGGATGGCATCCAGGCGGGAGGTGGTGACGTAGTTGAGGAAGTCCCCGCTCCATTGGCCCGCGCCCGTGCCCTGGCATTTCTTGTCCGTGGCCATCCTGACCGGGGTGAACACGCCGTTCGCGTAGTCGTAGCATTTCTCGGAATCGAAGTAGCCGGCATACTTGAACTGGGAATTCGCTATATACCCCGTGTCGATCTTGCCGTCCCCGTCCAGGTCGCTGTAGTCGTCGTAGGCTTCGTGGTAAAGCTTGTGGTCCCGCCCCAGGGTGAGCATGATCAACGGCGGCGGCGCGGCCTTGATCGACAACGGCGACTGGGCCAGGTTGAGCGCGTTGGCCGGCATGATGGCGCTGGCGCACCCCAGGATGCCCGCGCCGACCAGCGTCAGCCTTTTGGTCCATGCGAAAGAGGGGCGTGCGTTCATGGGCTTCTCCAAAAAAACGGGGCGAACGGCCGGATTACTTCTCGTCTTCTTTCAGAACGAACGTCGATTGCAGCCGGACGCGCGTTGCGGCCGTGGCGCCGAAGCCGACGGCGGTTATCCGGTAATAGAGCTGAACACCGGGCAGGTTCAGCGCCTCGATGATGTAGCGGGGCTGGGCGGCCACGCCCGGCAGGGGCGTGCCATAGGCGGCGCTTTTCTGGCCCGCGCCGCTGCAATTGCCCTTGACCCAGCATTTTTTCTGCTCCGCATCCTGTTCCAGCACGATCCAGACCGGCGTGCAATCGGTCTCGTCGCTTTTCTTGCACTCGTTGGGCAGACACAGGCCGGCCTTGCTGCCTGTGCTGCACCCCTCGACAAAACCGGTCTTGCCCATGATCTTTCCGTCGTCGAGCTCTTTTTCCGCGCCGCGCAACGCCGCCTCGGCGGCCTGGAAAGCGATGTTCCAGTCGCGTGAAGCGCCGACCATTTTTTCTTCGAGGATGCTGGTCCGCATGAGCGCGAACACCAGCATGGTCAGCACGATGAGGAACAGCATGGCGGTGACGAGGACGAAACCGCGTTCTGCGCGCGGCGCGGGTCGGGGAAGGCGGCTCGTCGTCATGATCAGAGAGCCCGGTTGCGCAGGGTGACGAGTTCGGTAAAGACCTTGCGCACACGGCGATCCGTGGCGGTGATCGAGGTGCCGTTGAACTCGTAGGTCTGTGGGGCGGCGCTGATGTTGTCGTTCGGCGTCACGGCCAGGATGGCGATCTTCACCGCGATGACCTGCGACCAATCGGACGGCGTAGCGGTGAATTCGTTGACCGACTGGTCGCCGTTGTTGTCGATGCCGTAGGTGAGTTGCATCTGATCGACGCCATGCACGACCTCCGCGACCGAGAAGGCGTTGCCGGAGCGTTCCATGGACCACAGCGAGTTCACCCCGGTCCCCGCCGGCGAAGGCGCGATGAAGTAGAGCCTAGAGAAGAGGCGATGCAGCGATGCGCCGGAAGGGTATGACGTCCCGACCAAATCCACCGGGTACGTTATCTGTTTGCCGGTGGAGTCGACGCTCGCCGCCTCGAACGCGACGGCGCGGGCATAGGTGGTGGCGAGCAGGTAGTCTCCCGCCCGCAGCGCGGAGGGCGCG
Organism: Propionivibrio sp.; assembly: GCF_047602565.1. Lineage (GTDB taxonomy): Bacteria > Pseudomonadota > Gammaproteobacteria > Burkholderiales > Rhodocyclaceae > Propionivibrio. Next base: position 3,282,924 of record NZ_JASGGX010000001.1, on the reverse strand, counting down.
GTCGCCACCTTGAACGTCTTGGTGCCGGCGTCGTGCTCCTTGACGATGAGTTCGCCCAGGGGATCGACGCCGAGCAGGAGGAGCGCGTCCGAGCTGGACGAGATATTGGCGGCGGCGGGTCCGCCCGCGCTCTGGATGGCGGTCTTCAAGCCGCCGTCGAGTCCGCCATCGTTGTAGCCGCGAAGCGGATTGGCGAAATCGCGGCGCACGTCCGTACCGCTGATCGCGTTGATGAAACTCGCCGCTTCGTCGCCGTCGCTGCCCCGGAAACCGGCCAGGCGGATGTCGTTCCCGATCATGCCGATCGCGAAGCGCCCCGCTTCCTGCAGGCGCGCGTAGTCGTCCTGGTAGCGATACCCTCCGCGCATGGTGACGTACAGCCCGCCGATGGCGGCGGTCATGAACAGGCCGATGGCCAGCGCGACCATCAATTCGATCATGGAAAGCCCGGCCTGCCGGTTTGCGGCCGGGGAGAAACGGAGCTTCAAGGTACGAATCTCAGCGAGAATGTCTTGTCGGTCGTCCCGGCCTTGCCGTCGTCCCAGGAAACGTGGACGGCATAGACGCCGTCTTTTTCGCAGACGGCGCTGGCCCCTTTGGGCAGCAGCTTCGCCGTGGTACTGAACCAGTCGCACGCGCTGGATGTGGTGCCTCCACATGTCGTCGAAGTGGCCGGCGGTTTTACATGCGCAGTGTTTACCGAACCGTCGTTGGCGCAACTCGAAGCGGAGCCCGGCGTAACGATGTTCTTGTATTTGTTCGCGCCCACGTTCGCCTTGTCGGCGCGCATGCGGTCGGCCATGTCGTAGGCGGACTGGACGGCAATGGTGCGCCACCCGGAACTGGCGTTGGCCTGCAAGCCCTTGAGCATCAGCGAAAGCATTCCCATCAGACCGACGGAGGCGATGACCATGGAGACCAGGACTTCGATCAGCGAAAATCCTCGCTGCCGGGATTTACCGAAATTTCTCTGGCGGGGAGTCATGATGAGCAGTTCTGCGTTCCGGAGGTCACCAGGACCCGGCCGGTTCTGAGTATTTCGATTTTCCGGCCGAAGGCGCCGTCGCGATCGTCGCAGACGGTGAATGAAGCGGTCGACCCCGCCAGCACCGGCGTGCCGTCCGGTCTGAACGGTATGCGGAGGCTTTGCTGAAAGCCGGAAGGAGCGATGGCAATGTTGCCATTCACGTCCAGCAGGCTGGCACGCAGGATGAGAGTCGAATCCGTGCCGATGGAACCCTCCGCCTCCGCAGGGAAGACGATCCGTCCGCTGCCCCAGTTGCCGCCGGAAGGAGCGCATGCATTCCCGCCGGCGTTGCTGGCGCAGAGGACGACGCGCTGCCCTCTCCGCACGGCCTCGGCACGCGCATAGATCAGATCGGACACGAAGTCGTTGGTGGCCACGGTCAGCCGGTTGTTCTTGATGAACGCGGCCATGGACGGCACGGCCACCGCGAGCAGGATGGCCGCCACCGCAAGGGTGATCAGTACCTCAATAAGCGTGAAGCCCTGAGCCCTGAGCCCTGAGCCCTGAGCCCTGAGCCCTGAGCCCTGAGCCCTGAGCCCTGGAGAGTTCTGTCATAGGTTTAAGCATACTCAAAGGTCAATTCTTTACCGCCGCCCATCAGTTGAGGCGCGGAACGAAACCAGCAGGGGAAGTTCGACTTACTTCGGTGCAACGACTGCCGGGGAATCAAGGGCGATCAATGAACCGGGAAAGCGTAGGCGGTATTGTTGCTTCGAACACCGGTATTGTCGTTAGGACGATTCCGAAAGACGGGCTGCGAGCCGTTTTTTTATGCTATCGGGGAATATGTCCACTGTGCGCACAATGATCGATAAATGACTCCATCGTCGAGGACGACCCCAGAGCTGTGCTTTTCGCTCCCTTCCACTGCTTCGCAGTTTCGGCCGGCCTCATGTCGAACGTTGAAGCTTGGAGAGACTTCCGGAAGGGAATCCAGCTAAGTAAGTGGCGTGGATTGATCGCGCCATCCTGTCAGGATTCTTATGACGGGAAGGCCAGCGACTTGATCGTCAACGGCACGATATCGCCGCCGAGGAACGGTTTGCCGATATCGATGTAATCGCCTTCGCTCGTCTGCACTTCGTCGATCGCCGCGATTTCACGTCCGGGCAGACGCGGCTGCAGCAGCATGCCGAGCACCTTGCCGACATCCTGGCGCGACACGATGATGAGCGGATACGACGCACCGGAATGGTTGCCTGCGAACCGCGCCAGCGCCTCCACGCAGCGATCGATGTCCCGATACGAGACCGGCATGTCCGCCGGCAGCGCCAAGGCGTAAAGATCGGAATCGGACGAGATGTCCATTCTCTGCAGCGCCAGGGCCCAGGCGTCCGCCAGTATCGCCTCGCCGTTGGCGGACGTACACTCGCGCCATGAACACGCAGGATGCGCGATCGGCACGTTGCGTATCGGCAATTTGCCGCTATCCAGCCAGATGGTGCTGCCGGACAGGGACAGGCTGTAGGCGCCCGCGCCGATTACCGTGGCCCGCAGGGTGTGTTTTGGCTCGGCCAACGGCAGCGCCTGCATGCCGGCATGCCGCCGCAGCGCTCTCGCCAGGATCGGACCGATATCTCCGAAGACGAGGAGCGGGGACACTTCTTCCGGATGGTAATAGCACGCGCCGACGCCGCCCGAGATATAAACGGCGTCGTACCGGTGTCCCTGGCGCAGGCAGGGCGTCATGAGCAGTTTCCGGGCCAGTTCGGACGGCTGGCCGATGCATGTTTCGTGAATCAGCTCGGCCATGCGCTGCGCCACGCGCTCGATTTTTTGCATGTCGAAGGCACGCTCCGGAAAGCCCGTGCCGAACAGTTCGTCGCAGACGATGGCTGCCGGCGCGTGTACGCGGCGCACCCGGCCGTCGCTCTCCAGTTCGATCAGATGTCCGCCCACGTTCAGGCAGGCGGTATCGACGACGCGCCCGGCTTCGAATACCGCGTAGTTCGACGTGCCGCCGCCGATGTCGACGTTCAGCACGCGGCTGTTGGCCTGGCGCGACATTTCCGCGGCGCCCGAGCCCCTGCCGGCGATGACCGATTCCAGGTGCGGCCCGGCGGTCGCGACGATGAAGTCGCCGAGCTGCTCGGCCAGTCCCATGACCGCGGTCCGCGCGTTGCGCGCCTTCGACGTTTCGCCGGTGATGATGATGGCGCCCGAGGTGATCTGCCCGGTGCTGAATCCCGCTGCCGCGTATTGCTGGAGAATGAACTCGCGCAGTTCGTTTTCCCGGACGTGTCCGGCGTCGTCCAGAGGCGTCCGGATCGTCGGGCTGACATAGAGGATCTCGCGCCGGGAAAACTCATAGAGCGGGACTTGCGATACCGACGCGCGGTTCACGACGTTCAGGCATGAAAAGATCACCTGCGACGTCGTCGTGCCGATATCGATACCGACGCTATGGATTTGCCAGGAAGTCGCCATCGGGTCATTCAAGGGGCGATCCGCCGTGGTTGGCGGCGGACCGCTCATCGTTCTTCAATGCGCGCAGGCCGATGCGGATCAGGCGGCCCGGAGCTGCTTTTCTCCAACCGTGCCGACGGTCGGCTTGGGCGCGACCATCATCGCCACGAAAACGGCCGTCACGCCGCCGACGAGTTTGCCGACGATCACGGGGAAGATCATCGGCGGCATGTTCGCGGCGGTGAAGCCCAGATGATCGCCAAAGGTGAACGCCGCCGACACGCAGAACGCCACGTTGATGACTTTGCCGCGGTCGTCCATTTTGTTCATCATGCCGAACATCGGGATGTTGTTCGCCAGCGTGGCGACCATGCCGGCGGCTGCGGCGTCGTTCATCTTCAGTACCGAGCCGACTTTCATCAGTTGATCGCCGAACCAGCGCGTGATGAGGAACACCATCGGGTAGGCGCCGAGCAGGACGCAGGCGATATAGCCGATCGTCTCGATGGCCCGCAGGATGGCGCCGGGCTTGTCGTCGCCCGTCATGAAGATCGGGTCCATCCCCGGAATGACGGTCACGCCGAGCGTGGTCTGGAAGACGGCGCAGGCCAGTCCGACGGTGATCAACGCCACCAGGAACTTGGCGAAGATCTGGAACCCCGAAATCATTTTTTCGGGAACGAGCTTCAAGCCGATGGCGATCAGCACCGAGATCACGATGACCGGAATCAGGTTCATCAGGATCATGTCGAGCGAAAAGGCGACCGGCTGACCGTCAACCACGATGTTCGACGCCATGGCCACCAGTCCGCCCGCGATGCACCCCAGCGGAATGGTGACGATGCCGGCGAGAATCCCCATGGCCAGGAAGCGGCGATCCTCCTTGTCGATGATGCCGAGCCCCACCGGGATGGAGAAGACGATGGTCGGGCCCATCATCGCGCCCAGGATGAGGCCGGCGTAGAGCCAGGCGGCGACGTCACCGCCGGCCAGTTCCTTGGCGAGGAAATAGCCGCCCATGTCGTTGGCCAGCAGCGTGGTGGCGAACATCGCGGGACTGGCGCCGAGCGCCGTGTAGATCGGCACGACGACCGGCCGCAGGATGTTGGCGAGAACGGGCGCCAGGGCGATCACGCCGACCATCGCGAGGCCCAGGGCTCCCATCGCCATGAAGCCTTCCTCGAACTGCTTGCCGGAACCGCCGATGGCGCGGCCGATGAAGCCCAGGCCGACCTTGCCCAGGACTTCCTCGGTGCCGCCGAATTGATCGAAGACGCGATCCAGCGCCGCGAGCCCCATGAATATCATCATGATCCACATGATGATGACGTTGATATTGTCCATGTTTCCTCCTTATATCGCTAGTTTTCCAAAACCCGAACAACGACAGGCGCTCCCCGGCTTTCTCTCTGCGCCATCGCACCACCTGCAACAACAGAACGCTCGATCCAGCCCTTTCCCGCCAAGCCGACGCTCCGTCGTCCGCTCATCTTTCATAGGCGTGCCGGAACACCTCCATGATCTGTGCCTGGGACGCGGTGCGCGGATTGGTCTCCAGACTGGGGTCCTCCAGCGCGGCATGGGCGAAATCCGAGAAATCGTTGGCTTTGCCTCCCATCTCGCGCAAATTTGCCGGCAGCCCGATTTCGACGATGAGCCGCTGCACGTGCTCGATCGCCTGCTGCGGGTCCAGCAGGCTGCCGCTCAGCGCGTGGCCGATTTCGGCAAAGGCGCGCTTGCAGACCAGGCGGTTGAAGTGCATGACCGACGGCAGCATGATCGCGTTGGCCACGCCGTGCGGGATGCCGTAGGCCGGACCAATCCGATGGGCCATGGCGTGCGACAGGCCCAAGCCGGCGTTGGAGAACGCGATGCCCGCCATGTAGGAGGCCAGCATCATCGATTCGCGCGCCTGCACGTCGCTCCCCTGCCCCACCGCGACCGGCAGGGCTTCGCCGATCAGGGTGATGGCGCGATAGGCCAGCGCCTTCGTCAGCGGCGTGGCGCGGGTCGCCACGTAGGCTTCGATGGCGTGGGTCAGCGCGTTCAACTCCGGTCGCCGCCGTGAAATGGGGCGGCACCCCCAACGTGAGGCAGGCGTCGATGACGGCCAGATCGGGAATCATGTCCGGATGGGCGATCAGGTGCTTGACGTGATCGGCCGGATCGGTAATCACCGTGACATTGGTCGCCTCGGAGCCGGTGCCCGCCGTCGTCGGCACCGCGATGAACGGCATCCTGCGCCGGACGACGAGAGACGGATCGGTCAACGAACGCGCGAGAAAGGCGGCCATCTCGCCGATCCGAAGCTCCGGGTTGGCGGCCAGCACGATGGCGGCCTTCGCGGCATCGAGCGTGGAACCGCCGCCGAATGCCACGGCACCATCGCACCGCGCTTCCGCCAGGCTGCTTGCGATCATTTCGACCGTCGTCGTTTCGGGCTCGCCCGGTTCCTGCCGGAATACGACGCAGTCGATTCCATGCCGCCGCAGCGAGCGGTACATCCCTTCGGCCAGCCCGGCCTGATCGAGCATCGCGTCGATCACCACGAAGACGCGGGCGATCCGGCGTGCCGCGATGGACTCGCCGATGCGCGCGATCGCACCGGGCCCGATGAGCGTGTCCGGCGGCACGGAGAACGACCGCACCGCCCGCGAATTCATGAGGTCGACGGTCTGATGGACGATTCCGCTGACATCCTGCTCGTTCATGCCGTTCCCCCTTGCGAGATGCCGTGCGCGGCGATGGCCAGCGGCGTCAGGAACAGCGGATGCCGGGGCAGGACGACCCGCATGTCGCGAAACATTTGCGCGAACAGCGATTCGACGCCCGGCAGCGCGCAGGAACCGCCGGCCAGGTACAGCGTATCGACGGGATGGCCGCGCGCCGGCCCGCGCAGATGCTCCTGCACGATCGCCGCCATTTTCTCGAACACCGGCCGCACGACCGGCCAGACCTCGGTATCCCGCCGGACGCGCTCGTCCCGCTTGAGCGCCTCGGCCTCTTCGAGCGGGATACGGTGGTGGCCGGCCAGCGCCAGCGAGACGTGATGGCCGCCCGTGGGCTCGTCCCCCGAGTACACGACTTTGCCGCCGTCCACGACGGCGATGCCGGTCGTTCCGCCGCCGATATCCACCACGGCCGCCCGGTCCAGGCGCAGCATGGCGGCGACGGCCGAGGGCTCGTCGATCACCCCGGCGACGTCCAGGCCGGCGGCCTCGACGACGTTGATCGAAATCCGCGGGTCGGTGCCGGGGGGAAACGAGGTCACGGCAGCCTTGGGCAGTTCACCGCCGGCCCAGGCCTTCAGCGCATCCAGTTGCTGCCGGACGATCCGTACCGCGCCGAAAAAGTCCCACACGATGCCGTCGCGCACGACGTCCGCCCAGTCGAGACGGACGGCCAGCGGACGCGCCTCGGCGTCCACCAGCATCGAAACCACGTCGCTGGTTCCCAGATCGATCCCCAGCGCCATCCGGTCCACGACGCCGGGAGCGGCGGCCTGCTTCCGGCGGGCAAGCGCCGCCGCCGACGCCAGGCGCGGTTCGAGCCAGTCCGTGAGGCCGTGGGCGGTCATGGACAAACGCCTACACGATCCGGAAATAGTCGACCAGGACGCAGCGACGCAGGCGGACGAACGTGCGCGCGCTGGTCACTCCTTCGCCGGTCGGCGTCGAAATGGTCATCGTCGTCCAGCCTTCGCCGCCGAACCCCAGTCCGGCCAGACACGGGCCGTTCTTGACGAAGATGCTGGTGTTGATCTCGTTCGCCATGCGATGCAGCGCCTCCAGATTGCGCGAATGCATGGCCGCCGTATGCCGGCAGTTGCCTTCCAGCCGGATGGCCAGGTCGATCGCGCGATCCACGTCCGGAACACGGATCACCGGGATGACGGGCATCATCAGCTCGGTCAGCGCGAACGGATGATCCGCGTCCGTCTCGGCGTACAGCAGGCGCGTGTCCTCCGGGACTTTCAGGCCGATGGCCGCGGCGATCTTTGCCGAGTCGCGCCCCACCCAGTCGCGGCTGACGGTGCCACGGTTGTCGGCGCCGACCTGGGTCAGCAGCACATCCTGCAGTTGCCGCGCCTGCGCGGGTGACAATTCCACCGCCTTATGGCGTGCCATCTCTGCTTTCAGGCTGTCGCACACGCGGTCGACCACCACGACTTCCTTTTCGTCGACGCAAATGATGTTGTTGTCGAACGAAGCGCCCCAGACGATGCTCTTCGCCGCCTTGGCGATGTCGGCCGTCTCGTCCACCACCACCGGCGGATTCCCGGCGCCGGCGGCGATCAACCGCTTGTCGGTGCTCTTGCGCGCCGCATGCACCACGGCCTCGCCGCCGGTGACCACCAGCAGGTGGATGCCGGGATAGCTGAACAGCCGCTGCGCGGTCTCGATATCGGGATTCGCCACCGTCACCACGACGTTGTCGGGGCCGCCCGCCGTCACGGACGCCTCGTTGATCAGCGACACCATGCGCTGCGAAACGCGCTTGGCCGCCGGATGCGGCGCGAACACCACGGAGTTCCCCGCCGATATCATGCTGATCGAATTGTTGATGATGGTCGCCACGGGATTGGTCGATGGCGTTACCGAGGCGATGACTCCCCAGGCCGCGTTTTCGATCAGCGTCAGCCCCTGATCGCCGGTCAGCGCCACGGGCGAGAGGCATTCCGGACCCGGCGTCAATTGCGCCTGGGAGATGTTCTTGGTGATCTTGTCCTCGACGCGCCCCATGCCGGTTTCGGCCACGGCGAGCTCCGCCAGCTCCCGTGCATGCTCCACGGCAATGGCGCGGATTGCCTGCACCACGCGCGAGCGCATGGAAACGGTGCGCAAGGCCTTTTGCGCCTTGGTGGCCTCAGCCACCGCATCGTCCAGCTCGGCAAAAACTCCCGGCGCGATGCGCCCGGCGGAACAGGTCTGGTCGGCTTGCGCCGACATGGAGGCGAGCACGACCCGTACGATCTGTTCAATATCCTGAGTATTTGCGGCCATGACTCACTCCTTTTGTGACTCGAAAACCCTGTCCGGCCTGCAACCGATGGGCGGCGGTGGCGTTTTCATTTGTGAAAAGTCACCTTTCCGCCCGTGACGACTTCATCGACGATGCCGATGACGCTCATGTCGATCGGCACGTCGTTGGCGATCGTCTGGCGCGCCGAACTTCCCTGCACGACCAGCACCCATTCACCGTCTCCCGCGCCGATGCTGTCGGCGGCGACATACGGCTGACCCGCCGCCTTACCCTCGGGATCGATGAAGTTGACCAGCAGCAGGCGGCTCTGCTCGAATCCAGGATGCTTGACGGTCGAGACCACCTGCCCCAAAACGATTGCCAGTCTCATGTTCAGCCTCGTCCGGTTTTTTCCATATGACGGCGCTCCCCAATTCGAGGCGCGGCGGCAACGCATCGGCTCGACGGGAAAGGGCGCGTAGCCTGCCTCTCCGTCATTGCTCATCGCCATGTGGACGCGCCGCTCCCCGCTTCGAGGAAGCGAAGCCGAGATATCCATGCAGCGAAAACGCCGCGCCACAGAAGCGCTGCCCTGCGGCGATCATTGCCGGAGCCGGTTGAACCCTTCGCCCAACCGGTCCGCGCAACAATCGATCAATCGAGGCTCTTCTCCATCTTGATGGGGAAAACCTCCTCCAGATCGCCATGCGGACGCGGAATCACGTGCACGGAAACCAGCTCGCCGACACGCTGCGCCGCCGCCGCGCCGGCATCCGTCGCGGCCTTGCAGGCGGCCACGTCGCCGCGCACCATCGCCGTCACCAGCCCGCCGCCGATCTGCTTGACGCCGACCAGCTTGACGCGGGCCGCCTTGACCATGGCATCGGAGGCTTCGATCAAAGCAACCAGTCCCTTGGTTTCAATCATGCCTAATGCTTCCATTTATACCTCTCCTCGACTAAAGCCCCTTGGGGGGAAAACGATCAAACGACTGAATGGCCCATCCACACGGTCCTGCTCAAAACACCGCTAGGCTGTACGCAACATCGTGTCATCCACGCGGCCAGAAACTCCCTCCGCCTCGCCGGCTTCCAGCGGAGCCCCGTCGGCCATCAGCATGGCCAGCAACGTCACTTCGACCATCTCCTCCGTGCTGCAGCCGCGGGACAAATCGTGCATCGGTCGAGCCAGTCCCTGGATCATGGGTCCCAGCGCCGTATAGCCGCCCAGCCGCTGGGCGATCTTGTAACCGATGTTCCCGGCCTCCAGCGAGGGGAAAACCAGCACGTTCGCATTCCCGCCGACGGGGCTGCCCGGCGCTTTCTGCGCCGCGATCTGCGGCACGATCGCCGCATCCAGTTGCAGATCTCCATCCACGGTCAACTGCGGAGCTCGGGAACGGACGATATCCACTGCCTGACGGACGGCGTTGACGGCGGGATGGTGAGCGCTGCCATGGCTGGAGAACGACAGGAATGCCACCCGCGCCTCGCGCCCTGTCACGCGCCGGTAGTTGGCCGCCGCGCCGATCGCGATGTCCGCCAATTGCTCCGGGGTCGGCTGCGGCACGACGCCGCAATCGGTAAAGATCAGCATCTGCTGCCGCGCCTGGCCGCATGGGCTTTCCGGCGGCAGCATGAAGAAAATCGACGAAACCGTTTTATTGCCTTCGGCCAGGCCGACCGCGTGAATCGCGGCACGCAGCACGTTGGCCGTCGAAGACAGATTGCCGCCGATACACAGATCGACGTCGCCGCAGGCCAGCATGGCGGCGGCGAACCACAGCGGCTCGGAAAGGCGCGCGTCGATCTCCTCGGCGGAAGCCTTCGGCATGCGTTGCCGGAGATGCTCGGCATAGCGCCAGCGGTTCACTGAACGCATGGGATCGATAACCGGCACTCCGGCCATCCCCAGCTGCTTCTGCCAGCAGAAAGCGCGCATCTCGAACGGATTGGCCAGCAAAACCGGTCTGGCATACCCCTGCGTGGACAATTCCCGCACCGCCAGGATCGCCCGCTCGTCCAGGGAATCAGGGAACACCACGCGGCGGGGATTCCGCCGGGCCCGCTCCTTGCAGAGGCGCATCAGTTCCATGCCCCCTCCTTGAGCGCCACGCCCAGCTCCCGCATGGCCGCCATGATCATCAGCACATAGACGGCGCTGCTCAGCCGGTTGAGCCCCTGCATGATGTCGGGCCGCGACACGGCGAAGTCGCGGTCGATATAGATTTCGGCGGCCATCACTTCCGCCTCCCGGATCGCCGCACGCAGCAGATTCAACTGCGCGGCCGGTAATCCGTGCGCGACCTCGGGAACGAGGTGATCATGGCCCAGATGCTTCCATGGATCATGCGAAAGCCGATGGATCGCCTCCGCGTCGTGCGGCCCCATGTGGATCGGAGCCAGCGGGTCACCGGTCACTTCCGCGCGCAGCACGTTGCCAAGGCAGGAACGCACGTCCGCCAGCCCGTGTTCGAGGTGTCCGGAAATACCTAACGCATCCGCTACGGCCTGTTTCGCCCATTCGGCCTGCGTCAATACGGCCCACGCTATCGCAGAATCCAGGTGGCCGCGGAATTTGATGCGCAAATCATTCTTTGCCACCAGCGTATTGGCATCCAGGTGCGTCAGAACGTCGGGCTTTCTTTCCACGTTCTGGTGGCACAGCGCGCATTGCATCGCATGGCGCCCTTCGCCCCGGTTGCGTCCGGTCAGCGGATGGATGGCAGGACGAACAGAAAGATCGACCGCCGCGCCATCGGGTGAGGAGGATTGTTTCTCACCGGCGTACTTGATCTGCAGGCGACGGTCCGAAATCAGCGAACGGGCGGCGGGCGTCAGGCAGGACCCCGCGGGCAGACAGAGTTCCACCCCTTCGGTCATGGCGCCGTGCTCGCGCAGCCAGGTTTCGGTGATGTAGTTTTTCATGCCATCGCCCTATGTGCGGGACTTCAGCACTCCGACCAGTTCGCCGGATAGGCGACGTACAGAAAGTGCACCCGGCTCGGCGTGCCGAACTCGATGCGCGATCCCTTGGGGATGAAAATCACATCCCCCGGTTTTCCGACCACGCATTGCCCTTCGCTGCGGATGTGCAACTCGCCGTCGATCACGTAGTCGACCTCGTCGTAATTGAGCGTCCACGGGAAGAAACACTTCTCCCACTTCATGAAACCCGCCGCGATGGCGCTGCCGTCTTCCGCGGTCACCACGTCGGCGATGCCGACCTGCTTGTCCTCGCCGGCGCCTTCGAACCTGCCCAGGCGGACGGAGGCCCCGCTGATCCGTTTGATGCCGCCAGCGATCCGGTCCGCGTCGTACGTTGGAGAATTTGGCGTGCGATCGTCCCGCTCCTGCCCCGACCCGGGTTTCTTTCCGTTCTGCTCCGCAACCACTTTCTGGACCAGTTGATCCACCGCATCCGCGCTTACCGTCCCTTGCGGCAATTGGGCCAGCACGGCTGCGCGAATCCGGGCCAGGTCACCGTTTACTCCAGTCTCTTGCTGCGACGCCGCGCCGCCGCAGCAATCAGACGCATCCAAAGCGCACGAGGCATCCTCGGCAATGGCGACGCCCAACTGCTCGGCGACCGAGCGTGCCTCCGGCGTGACGATGCATTCGCTGCGCGTCACGGAAATGCGCTTTTTCCCTGCCGCGTGTTCCGCGCGGACCACGCCTGCGGTGACGAGTCGTTTCATGATTTCCCCTGTTCTTCCAATCCGTACAAATAATTCCTGAAAGCCGCCAAGGTCTCGGGCATATAGGTGGAAACCCTGAAAATCCGTTCATGGAACCCATGTCGACGCAGCAAGGCTTCCGCCCCATCGGGATCGGCATCCGGCAAATCGATCTTCGTAATCACCCCCACCACCCGCTTCCCGGCATTGATTTCAAGCAATCCCGGCGGCAGGCGGAATTCCGGATCGTTGCAGGCGTGCACATAGACCAGCGTATCCGCCTCGGCGGCGGTAGTGATCAGGGCGTGATACAGGCGCGGGTGGCTGAAAAATTCGCCCGGCGTGTCCACCATACCGCCCTCATAGTTCATGGCCTGAGTCTTCAAGACAGTCTCCCGACTCCCCGTCAACGCATTGAACAACGTCGTTTTTCCCGCCTCAACGGCACCCAGCAATACAAAGCGATGGCTTGTATCCATCAATCATGTTTTCGTCAAAGGACAAACCGCGTAATCCAGCAAGCTTTGCAGCACCTTCAACGTCTGAACCAGGGACTCTTCGACCGCACCTACCGAACCACAGATCACGAGCGCCCCGGAAAACCGGTCCAGGAATCCGATATGGATCGAGGCCGCCTTGGTCGCCACGTCGCCGGCGATGATGGCCGTCTCCCCTGGCGTCAGGGTCAATATGCCGATGGCCTCGGTTCCCGGCACGCCGATCTTTTTCGCCAGATCTTCGGACGGGTGGGCGATCAGATGCGCCAGAGTCACCTGCTTGCCAGGAACGAACTCCTGAATGATGCGTTCCTTGCCCGCAGGCTTCATGTCATCGTGAAAATCCAGCATATCCGTATCACCGGCACTGCCCGCACGACGCAGGGCCCCAGAACTACCACCGCTTCACCGGAGAGATCGCCACTCCGACGCCCGATTTCCGACAGGCATGCCCGCCGTCTGCCGGTATAGTAGCGCCGCGTTTTTTTGTGCCGCTAACAAAAATCGGCAAGTTTCAGATTCCGGCGGCAGCGACCGGCCGAGCAGGAAAATGGAAGCCTCGGACAGGCGGCTAGGCCGCTGTCCGCCGGAGAATGAATTGGAGTTTTTCCGCTGGAAGGAACCTAACGCCTGCTGTGGCGCAAGGTTTCCGAAGGCAATTCATGAAACAGATTGCGATAGTCCGCCGCGAACTGGCTCATGTGCCAGAACCCCCACGTGGCCGCCACGTCCTGCACGGTTTGCGCATGCGAGGCGCCGCCCTTCAACACTCGCCGGACGACGTTCAACCGCAGCGCCTTGAGATAAGTCACCGGGCAGATGCCAAGAACCTCGTGGAAGCAGTTCTGCAGCGTGCGACGGCTGACATGGAGCTTTTCGCAAAGATCGACGATGGAAATCACCTGATTGGGATGCGACAGCACATACTCTCGCGCACGTGAAACGACCTTCCGGTAGTTCTGGCGGCTGCGGCGCGGCATGTCCGCCTGCGCGGAATCGGCGAGCAGATCAAGCAATCTTGAAACGACTTCTTCCTCCATCAGGCAGCAGGCGGTGGGCGAGATGCCGCCGGTACCGCTGAACTGCCGCAGTTCCTCGAGCGTGCGCACCAGATAGCGCCAGAAATCCATTTTGCGCTCGCGTGAAATGGGGAACACCTCCCCTTTTCGCAGAACTTCCATCAGATCGGGATGATCGGAAATCATCGCGTACCGGTTGAGAACGGATTCGTCGACCACGATACCCAAAATGTCGTAGTCATTCGGCGTCAACAACTCGAAATCCACGCTTCCCGGCCGCACGGAGATCGCATCGCTGCGCAATGGATAAATGTCGATATACGCGTCCGCACTATCGTAACGAGGCAATCCGAACCAGAAGGCCTCGGGCCAGACAATGCACGTCTGCCGAAGCGCCCGGTTGGTGCTCTCGAGAAAGAATTGCGTCCGCCCCAGCCAGATTTCGCTGGTCGCGCCATAAAACTGCCCAGCGCTGATCTGATCGTATTCCTGGTACCACGCCGTGATATTCGCCGCCTGCTCGTCCGCATCGCAGACTTCGCGAACACGCAGCTGACCAGGCGAATCGCCCAGCAGTATGTTCTTTGAATCGCTCTCGCTGCTCGGTATGGCCCCGCCCATCGGAGCCTCATGCGCAGCCGTCGCACTCCGGACTACCGGAGAATATGAAGAGTTATGCATAAAACCCTCCTCACAAGAACGGATCAGGCCAGACATTGTGTCATATGCATATGACTTTCGAGCATAAATAAAATTCTTGATGTATAAGTTGGAGGTGCGTTGACGCAATACCAGGCTCTTCCCTTTTTTAACAGTAGCCCAATATTTTTTAAAAAAGAATAGATCGGCCCGAAGAAACCGCAAACTTGCCGATTTTTGTTATCGCCGCTGAAAAAGTGCGGCGTACCATTTTTACGGCGACTCTTCGATGCTTATTCATCGCAGTGTCGAAATGCGTCTTGTTGTTGCAGCCATTCTTAAAAGACCAGCCTGTAATGATGCGCTTTCCCCGACATCCGTTCCTCTTCATTCCGTAATGGCGACGGCGAAGCCGCCGGCATCTTGCGGCGTTGCCAGCGACGTATTTTCTTGAGGTAACTCACCTATGAAACTCAAGGCTCAGTTGTTTGGACAGGTTTATTCCTTCAAGGACGTCAAGGAGGTTCTCGCCAAGGCGAACGAGCCGCGTTCCGGGGACGTGTTGGCGGGCGTCGCCCCGCAAAGCGCCCGCGAGCGCGTGGCGGCCAAATACGTGCTCTCCGAGCTGACGCTGGCCGATCTGCGCAACAACCCCGCCGTCCCTTACGAAGAGGATTGCGTCACGCGCATCATTCAGGACGACATCAACGAAACGGCCTACGACCGGATCAAGAACTGGTCGGTCAGCGAACTGCGCGAACACATTCTCTGCGACGCCACCAGCGACGCCAATATCGCTTTCCTGCGCAAGGGACTGACCTCCGAGATGGTCGCCGCCGTCGCCAAGATCTGCTCCAATGCCGATCTGATCTACGGCGCCAAGAAAATGCCGATCGTCAAGAAGGCCAACACCACCATCGGTCTGCCGGGGCGCATCTCGGCCCGCCTGCAGCCAAACGATACGCGCGACAACATCGAGAGCATCCGCGCGCAGATTTTTGAAGGTTTGTCGTACGGCGTCGGCGACGCGGTCATCGGCATCAACCCGGTGACCGACAATGTCGAGAATGTTCGCCGCCTGCTCGACACCATTTACGAGATCATCGACAAATACAACATTCCCTCCCAAGGGTGCGTGCTGGCCCATGTGACGACGCAGATCGCGGCCATCAAGCAGGGCGCGCCGGGCGGGCTCATTTTCCAGAGCATCTGCGGCAGCGAGAAAGGTCTGAAGGAATTCGGCGTCACGCTCGACATGCTCGACGAGGCCGTCGAGATCGGCCGCACGCGCAACCGGCTCGCCGGGCCGAACTGCATGTATTTCGAAACGGGGCAAGGCTCCGCCCTGTCCGCCGGGGCGCATCACGGGACCGATCAGGTCACCATGGAAGCCAGGAATTACGGCCTGGCCCGCCATTACGATCCGATGCTGGTCAATACCGTGGTCGGCTTCATCGGTCCCGAATATCTCTACAACGACCGCCAGATCATCCGTGCCGGACTGGAAGACCATTTCATGGGTAAATTATCCGGCATCTCTATGGGCTGCGACACGTGCTACACCAACCACGCGGAAGCCGATCAGAACTCCAATGAGAACCTGATGGTCTTGCTCGCCGCCGCGGGCTGCAACTACATCATGGGCATGCCGCTCGGCGATGACATCATGCTCAACTACCAGACCAGCGCGTTCCACGACACGGCGACCCTGCGGCAGTTGTTCAATTACCGCCCGGCGCCGGAATTCGAGCGCTGGCTGGAAAAACAGGGTTTGATGGAAAACGGAAAACTGACCGCCGCTGCGGGCGACGCCTCTTTCTTCTTCTGAGCGGGGGAGCGATTAATCATGGATCAACGGCAAATCGAAGACATTGTGCGCACTGTCATGGAAAAGATCGGCGGCGGTGGCGCTTCCGGACAGGCGAAAGCCCCGGGCGGCGTGCCCGCCTCGTCGGAAGACGGCGGGGCGCTTCCCGACCTGGGGAGCGACAGCGTGAAAAACTGGATCGGCGTGCAAAAACCGAAGCATGAGGAAGTCCTGCAGGAGCTGAGAAAAAGCACGGCATCCCGGGTGTGCAGCGGCCGTATCGGAGCCCGTCCGCGCACGACGTCTCTCCTGCGTTTTCTGGCGGATCACTCGCGCTCCAAGGATACGGTGCTGCAGGACGTTCCCGGAGAATGGCTGCAGAAAACCGGGCTGCTCGAAGTGCATAGCGAGATCACGGACAAGGACGAGTATCTGACCCGGCCGGATCGCGGCCGCCGCCTGTCCAAGGCCGCCATCGACACGATCAACGCGCAGTGCAAAAGGAATCCGCAGGTCCAGGTCGTCGTTTCCGATGGTTTGTCCACGGATGCGATCACCGCCAACTATGACGAGATTCTTCCGCCGCTGCTCAAAGGTCTGGAAAGCGCGCGCCTCGACGTCGGCACCCCGTTCTTCGTCCGCTACGGGCGCGTCAAGCTGGAGGACCAGATCGGGGAATTGATCGGCGCCAAGGTCGTCATTCTGTTGATCGGCGAACGCCCTGGCCTGGGGCAATCAGAGAGCCTGTCGTGCTACATGGTTTACAGCCCGACAGCCGAGACGGTCGAGGCCGACCGTACCTGCATATCCAACATCCACCACGGCGGCACCCCGCCGGTGGAGGCCGCCGCCGTCATCGTGGATCTGGCCAAGCGCATGCTGGAGCAGAAGGCTTCCGGCATCGCCCTGAATAAATGATCGTATTGGCTTACTGGAGATAATCTCATGGCTGTCCTCGACATCATCAAACCCAGCGTGAAAGCGGTACGATTGATCGCCTCGATCGCTCCGGACATGAAGCAGCAGCTCAAGCTGCCCGCGCACATGAACAGCGTGGGCCTGCTGACGGCGGATTCCGACGACGTCACCTACATTGCCGCCGACGAAGCCACGAAGCAGGCGCAAGTGGACGTCGTCTATGGCCGTTCGCTCTATGCCGGCGCCGCGCACAGTTCCTCGCCCACCGCGGGCGAAGTCATCATCATGCTTGGCGGCCCGTCGCCGGCGGAAGTTCAGGCCGGCCTGGACGCCATGATCGCCACCATCGAGGACGGACCGGCCTTCCGCTGGGCCGATGAGGCGCAGACCACCGCCTTCCTGGCTCATCTGGTTTCGCGCACCGGCACCTACCTGTCGGGGCTCGCCAGCATTCCGGCGGGCAACCCCATCGCGTATCTGATCGCCCCGCCGCTGGAAGCCACCTACGGTCTGGACGCGGCGATCAAGGCGGCGGACGTCACGCTGGCCATGTACGTGCCGCCGCCCTCGGAGACGAACTATTCCGGCGCCTTCCTGACCGGCACGCAGGCCGCTTGCAAGGCTGCCTGCAATGCATTCACGGAGGCGGTGCTGGAAATCGGACGCAACCCCATCCGGCGCGGATGATGTCGGTGAAACGGCTGTCTGCCGGAGGACATTGGAGTCGTGGTGGGTCCAATGAAAATTAATGCGTTCGGACTGATCGAAGTGCGCGGATTGGTCACGGCTGTCGAGGCCGCCGATGCCATGCTGAAATCGGCCAACGTGAGACTGATCCGGCAGCAGCAGACCAATCCAGGGTTGATCACCCTGATCGTCGAAGGCGACCTCGCCGCATGCCGCGCGGCGGTCGACGCGGGGGCCGCGGCGGCCGCCCGGCTCGGCGAAGTCGTCAGCCGTCTTGAGATCGGGCGGCCGGACGACGACACCGAACGGATGGTCCTGTCGCTGATTTCCCGTTCCGACCGCGACGGCGCGGCCTCGCGCGGCGAGACGGCTTCTCCGGCGCACGCTCCCGCGCCCCAGCCAGATGCTGCGGCGACGCCTGCCGTGGCCGACGAGCCACTGTCGGAGCAAAGCGATACGGCCGATCCCGACATCCCGCGCAAGGCCATGCTCGCTTACATCACGTCCAGCGCAAAAGGAAGGAACTGGATGGAAATCATCCGGCGCTTTCCTGAGCATGCCGGCGACAAGCACATTCTGGAGGAGATGGTCAGGCAAGGAAGGCTGCGCAAGGCAGGCAATCGCTACCTCAAGCCGCTGAAATAGAGCGCCGCAGAGGATAAGGAAATGACCGCGAGCGCACGGGACGACATCGTTCACCGGGTTTTCCAGGCCGGCGTCGTGGGCGCCGGTGGCGCGGGTTTCCCCACGCACGTCAAGTTTCGCGCCAAGGCTGAAATCTATCTGGTCAACGGCGCCGAATGCGAGCCGCTGTTGAAGGTGGACCAGCAACTGGCCGTGCAGGAAGCCGCCCTGCTGGTCCGTGGGCTGGCACTCGGCATGCAGACCACCGGGGCGCGGGAAGGCATCATCGCACTCAAGGCCAAATATGCCGAAGCCATCGCCGCCCTGGAACCGCTGCTGCATCCGAACATGCGTATCGGCATTCTCCAGGACGTCTACCCTTCTGGGGACGAAGTCATAACCATCTGGATGACCACGGGCAGACGGGTCCCGCCGGGAGGCATTCCGCTCGATATCGGCGTCGTCGTCAGCAACGTCCAGACGTTGATCAATGTGGCGCGCGCCGTTGATGGCGAAATCCCCGTGACGCATCGCACGCTGACCGTCGCAGGAGCAGTCAGGCAGCCGGTGACGGTCACCCTGCCGATCGGTACCTCGATGCGCGAGGCCGTGGCCCTGGCGGGCGGGCCGAGCATCGAAGAGAGCCAGACAGCCTACATCGACGGCGGCCCGATGATGGGCAGGCTGCTTGAATCGCTGGACATTCCCATTACCAAGACCACCGGCGGCATCATCGCGCTGCCCGCGGATCATCTGCTGATCCGGCGCCGCCGCAGCGACATGCGCTCCATCCTCAACATGGCGCGGACGGTATGCGAGCAATGCCTGCTCTGCACCGAACTCTGCCCGCGGCACCTGATCGGCCATGAACTGCCGCCGCATCTGATCGTCCGTTCGGTCAACTACAACCATGTCGCGCAGCCTTCCGTTCTGCTGTCCGCGCTGACCTGTTCGGAATGCGCCATCTGCGAGGCCTACGCCTGTCCGGTGGAAATCTCTCCGATGCGCATCAATCAGGAGCTCAAGGCCAAATTCAGGGCCGAAGGCGCGCGTTATCAGGGAGCGCTCCGCTCGGCCGACCCGATGATCGAAGGCCGCCTGATCCCCATTTCGCGCCTGCTGGCCCGCATCGGCGTCGCCCAGTACAACCACAAGGCGCCTCTGGCGCCGCACCATTACGTGCCGAAACGGGTCGCCATCAAGTTACGTCAACATATCGGCGCTCCCGCCGCAGCCAGCGTAGCAACGGGCGACACCGTCCAGTGCGGCCAGTGCATCGGCACGCCTCCGGCCGACGCATTGGGTGCGCCGGTGCATGCCAGCATCGACGGCACGGTGACCAGCGTGACCGGCGACGCGATCGTGATCGAGAGGTGAATCGTGCACCATGCTATCGGCCTGATCGAATTGAACAGCATCGCCAAGGGCATCGAGGCGGGTGACGCCATGCTGAAAACGGCCGAAGTCACGCTGCTGGTCGCCAAAACCATCTGTCCCGGGAAATACATCGTGATGGTCGGCGGCGACGTCGCGGCGGTGCAGCGGTCCGTCGCCGCGGGAGCGGGTCTGGCCGAACACGTTCTGGTCGACCAATTCGTCATCGCTAACATCCATGCGTCCATCCTGCCGTCGATCAGCGGCGTCACGCCCATCGACGAAATGCGCGCCGTCGGCGTCGTGGAAACCTACAGCGTCGGCGCCTGCATCGAATCGGCGGATGCTGCGGTCAAGGCCGCCAATGTCGTTCCCATTCGCACGCACCTTGCCTTCGGCATCGGCGGCAAGTGTTACTACGTGCTGACGGGCGACGTTAACGACGTGAACACGGCAGTCAATACCGGTGCGGGCGTGGCCGGCGATAAGGGATTGCTGGTGCAGCACACGATAATTCCCAGACCTCACCGGCAGCTGGTGGAAGCGCTCCTTTAGTCGAAATCGGTTTCTTTCAGGGAGGTTCTCATGAAGACAACTCGCGTTCGCTTGTCCGTTCTCGCCACCGTCATCGCCGCGGCATTCTCCATCGGCGCATGCACCACCGCGCCGACATCCGTCGCAACCCAGGCCGCCGCGGAGACCACGCGGCTGTCGCAAGTCAGGCTGGCGGAAGGAAACTGGGATGCATTCAACCGCGAGCAGCTCGACAGGATGATTGCCACGTACGGCAAATTCGGGCCGAACTACAATCCGGCCAGACCGCCCTATGTCGTCTTCGACTGGGACAACACGACGATCTTCCTGGACATCGAGGAAGCGGCGCTGATCTATCAACTGGAAAACCTGCGTTTCGGCGCCACGCCGGAACAACTCGACAAGGCCATCCGCACCAATATCCCGGCCAAGGATTTCACGCAGAATTTCCGCAACGCCGCGGGACAAGCGATAAACATCGACAGGATCGCCAACGACATCACCCGCAGCTATACGTGGCTCTACCAGAACTATGTCGGAATGAAGGGCGACAGGCCGTTGCAGGCAATCAGGCAGACGCCCCAGTACAAAGATTTCATCGCCAAGGTCCGCTTTCTCTACGAGGCCATCGGCGATACTTTCGACCATGCCACGTCCTATCCCTGGGTCACCTATCTGTTCACCGGCATGACGGAGCCGCAGGTCCGGGCGCTGGCCGCCGAAACCATGCTGTGGCAGCACGGCCAGCCGGTCGAATCGGTGAAATGGCAAAGCCCGGCCGAACTGCCGGGCGAAGCGGGCGTGGTATCGATCTCCTGGAAGAACGGCTTGCGCGTCGTGCCTGAAATGCAGGATCTGTACGCCAAGCTGCGCAACGCCGGTTTCGACGTCTACGTCTGCTCCGCCTCGTACATCGACGTGATCAGGGAAGTCTCGTCCAACCCGGCCTTCGGTTACAACAATCCGGCCGAACGCGCTTACGCCATGGAACTCGAGCGCGACGCCAACGGCGTGATACAGAACCGATTCCGCGCGGGCTATGCGCAGACGCAGGGCGCCGGGAAAACCGAAACGATCAAGCGATTCCTGGTCTCGCGCTATGGCTATGGACCGATCTTCATTGCCGGCGACAGCGAAGGCGATCAGAACATGATGAAGGATTTCGCGGACACGAAGCTGGTGCTGATCATCAACCGGCTGCGCGACGGAAAAACCGATATCGGGAAATTCTCCAGGATCGCCACGGAAACCTACCGGCGACCCGACGCCAAGTTCCTGCTGCAGGGGCGCGACGACAACAAGGGCGTGTTCGTGCCGTCGCAGCTGCACTATAAGCTGGGCGCGAAGGAAGGCCAGCTGCTCAAATAGATCGAGGCGGACCGGGCGGCGGATGGTCGATAGGGGCGCCGCCGCCTGCGCTTTTCCCCAATGCGGCTTTCCTCTTGGGCGCACGGACGGCCCTCGGGTACCACCGGCGCTCGCATGAGAAGCGATCCGCGGCGATTCGAACCAAATACCCTTCGCGTTGTATAAGCCGAAGCAAGTCGTGTTTTGCCTGCCAGGCGAGGCATCGCATGGCGATGACCGGTATTGGAGAGCCCGCCCATGAAAATTTCAGTCAAGCGAGTGTATGAGAAGCCGGGTCCGGACGATGGAACGAGGATATTGGTCGACCGGCTTTGGCCCAGGGGATTATCAAAGGAAGAAGCCGGGGTTAACGTCTGGTTGAAAACGATCGCTCCGTCCAATGAGCTCCGCAACTGGTACCATCACGATCCCGAAAAATGGGCCGAGTTCAAGAAACGGTATTTTGCCGAACTCGCTGCCAGCCAGGATGCGGTGAACGAGCTTGCCGGGTACGTCAAAAAAGGAAAGGTGACGTTTCTTTACTCGTCAAAAGAGCCGGAAAAGAACAATGCCGTGGCCTTGAACGAGTACATAGGCGCAGTTCTGAAATAGCCTCGCCGTTCAAGCGCGCTTTCCGATCACTTCAAATACCCAAGTAGGCCTTTTCGATCTCCTTGTTGCTCAGAAGATTCGCACTGGTGTCTTCGAGCACTATTTTTCCCCGCTCCATGACGTAGCCCCGATCGGCGATTTCCAGCGAGAGGGGTACGTTCTGTTCGACCAGCAGGATCGAAAGTCCGGTCTTGTTGAGTTCCTTGATGATCTCGAAGATTTCTTCGACGATTATCGGCGCGATCCCCAGCGAAGGTTCATCGAGCATCAGCACGGCCGGATTGGCCATCAGCGCACGCCCCAACGCCAGCATCTGCTGCTCGCCGCCGCTCATGGTCTGCGCGTAGTTCTTGAACCGCTTCTTCAGGATCGGGAAAATACCGAAGACCTTTTCCATGTTCTGCTCGATGAGCTGCTTGTCCTCGCAAAGGAATGCCCCCATCAGCAGGTTTTCGTGGATCGTCATCGCCGGAAAAACCTGGCGGCCTTCGGGCACTTGCACTATCCCCTTGGCCACGATCTTTTCGGGCGGCAACCTGTCGATGCGTTCGCCCTTGAATCTGATCTCGCCTTCCCGGGCCGCGACCTGCGCCGACACGGTTTTCAGCAAGGTGCTTTTGCCGGCGCCATTCGCGCCGATCAGCGCCACGATCTCGCCCACATCGACGTGCATCTCTTCGATTTCAAGCGCCTTCACCTGGCCGTAGTAGGTTTTGACGTTCTGCAGCGTCAGCATGCGTGTCCCCTTTTTCCGAGGTAGGACTTGATCACGTTGGGGTCATTCCGTATCTCCTGGACCGTTCCTTCGGCCAGGAACTTGCCCATGTCGATCACGGTGATCCGATCGCACGCATTCATCACTACCTTCATGTTGTGTTCGACGATGAGCACGCTCATCCCGCGCGCCTTGAGTTTGCCGATGAGTTCTATGATTTCGGACTGCTCCGCGGGATTGAGTCCGGTGGTCGGCTCGTCGAGCAGGAGCAGCGACGGTTCCATCGCCAGGCAGCGGCCGATTTCGAGAAAGTGGCGAATGCCGAACGGCACGTTCTTCACTTTCTCGTCGCGGTATTTTTCGAGCTTGATCAGCTCAAGCACTTCGTACGCCTTTTCCACGTTTCTCGTTTCGTGCCGGACGATCACGTTACGCGGCAGAAAGCAGTTCGCCCAGCTCCATTTTTGCCGGGCGTAGGTGGCGATCAGGATGTTTTCGAAGACCGTGCGCTCTTCGAAGAGGATGGTGCCCTGGAAGGTGCGCGACATGCCCTTGCGGGCACGCGAGCTGGGGCTGTCGGGCGTGATGTTCTTTTCGTTGAACAGCACGCTGCCGGATGACGGAGTATAAAAACCGGAGATCACGTTGAAGAGCGACGTTTTTCCTGACCCATTGGGGCCGATCAGGCCGCGCACCATCCCCTGCTCTATTTCCATGGAGACGCCGCTCAGGGCCTGGACGCCTCCGAAGCTGATCGATACGCCTTCGACTGAAAGTATCATTGCGCCGTCCTCGCTACCGATGGGTTTTCCGGATTTTCCCTTCTGCTTTTCAGCAGCCTCATCACGCCGGATTTCAGGACTTCGCCGATGCCTTGCGGGATGAAATTGATGAACACGACGATGATCAGGCCATAGAAAACCATGTCCCAGGGATAAAGGCTGCGCAGGTAGTTCTGTGAAAACGTGAAAATGAGCGTGGCGATGATGCCGCCCTCGATGCTTTCCAGCCCACCGACGACCAGGATGGTCAGGAAGAACAACGTGTAGTTGATGGTGAACATCTCGGGGCTGATGTAGCCCACGTAGCCCGCGTAGAGCGCGCCGGAAATCCCGGCGAAGAAGGAACCGGCCATGAAGGCGAAGATCTTCTGGGTGAAGGGATTGATGCCGATGCTCTTCGCCAGATTCTCGTTGTCGCCGATGGCAATCCAGCGTTTGCCTATGGAAATGATCCGCAGCCGCCGGGCGAATATCACCGCGATGACCGTCACCGCGAGAAAAAGATAGAAATAGGCGAATTCGTTGTCGAAGACGATGCCGAACAGCTGCGGCTTGGGGATATCACTGAAACCGGCAAACCCTCCGGTGATCGGCTTGAGGCGGCTGAAGAGAATCCGGGCGATTTCGGCGAACGCATAGGTCACCAGCGCCAGCCACGGGCCGGAGAAGCGGGTGCCCGGGATCGCCACCAGGAGGCTCAGCAGCGCCGCGAAACCGCTGGAAAGCACAAGGGCGGGCAGGAAGGACATGCCGAGCGTCTTGGTGAAATACGCCAGGGCGTAGGCGCCTATGCCGTAGAAGGCGACCTGCCCGAGCGAGAACTGCTTGGAGAAGCCGAGGATGATGATGAAGCCGATCAGCACGATGACGTTGTGCAGCATCATATTGATCAGGTGCAGGACGAAGATCTGCGAGCTGAACACGGCCGGCAAGGCGGCCACGATCAGGAAAAGCACGTAGTAGGGTCCGTTGCCTGGCACGCTGTCCTGGGCGAGTTTTCGGCAGATCGCCGCGTTTCTCTCAGTGTTGAGGCCAGTCATTTTCAGACCCTCCGGATCGTGTTTTTCCTGATCAGCAGTCCTGACGGCTTGATCAGCAGAATCAGAATGATGATCGCGAACGTGATGACGTCCTTGTAGTACGACGAAACGACGAAGCCGCCGATGCTTTCGACGACGCCGAGGATGACGCCGCCGAACATGGCGCCGATCACGTTGCCGAACCCGCCGATGATCGCGGCGGCGAACCCTTTCATGCTCACCAGGCCGCCCATCTCGATGGAGATGTCGTAGGCGAGGCCGATCAGGATGCCGCCCACGCCGGCGATGAGCGCCCCCAGTCCCCACGTCAGGTTGATCGATTTCGTCACGTTGATGCCCATCAGGCTGGCGACGCCCTTGTTCTGCGCCACGGCACGCATCGACATGCCCATCTTCGTGCGGGTCATGAATACGTGGAAAACGACCATCACGAGAATCCCGATGGCCAGCAGGATCAGGTTCTTCGGATGCATCGTGGCGCCGAGCAAGGTAAACGGCTCGATCTCGATTTCGAAGGGCAGGGTCTGCGATTCCGGCCCCCAGAAGATCAGCACCAGGTTCTTGAGCATCGTGGACAGGCCGATCGTGCAAATGACGATGAACAGCGGGTCCAGCTTGTAGAGCCGGCGGAAGACGATCCGCTCGATGACCCGCCCGAAGACGAAGATGCAGACCAGCGACGCCGCCGCGGCCAGGAGAAACATGAAGTTGAATGAATTCATGAAGGTGAAGCAGAAATACGCCCCCAGCATGGCGTATTCGCCCTGGGCGAAATTGACCGCGTCGCTGGTCGAGTAGATGACGCTGAAGCCGATTGCCAGCAGCGAATAGCTGACGCCGACCAGAATCCCCCAGATGACCTGATTAAGCAGCAGTTCGAAATTCATGATGATCTTCCCGTGACGATCGGAATCGGGCGGGGCCGCAGGCGGGCCCCGCCTCGAGGACTCTGGACAGGCTTGCGGGCGCTACTTCGCGGACATTTCCTGGTAGTAATTGGCTCCGAAATAGGTGGCGTAATTCGGGGGCGTCGGATAGAGGGCGACGTCGGAACGGACGCGCTTGATCACCGTGTCACCCCTCGGGTCGGCATTGTTCGGCTTGACGATCAAGGCGTCCTTGATCGCCTCGCCGTCGCGAATGTCGTAGGAGAAGTTCCCCATGACCGTGTCGACGTCCTTGAGCTTGTGAATCTCGCGCATCACTTTCAAGCCGTCGAACGATCCAGCCTTCTCGACGGCGATCTTGATGATCTGCATGCCGACGATGCCGCGCATCATTTCCTCGACGACCGGCGTCTTCATGTCGGTTTCGATGCGCTTGACCCATTCCTGGACCTTTGGATCGGGATTGATGGCGACGGCGACCGGGCTGCAGTAGGCATCCAGGCGCGCAGCGGCCTCTCCGGCCAGTTTGCGCGTCGTCGGATTGGCCCATTCGTTGTGGCCCAGGAGTTTCATGGTCTTGGGCATGATGCTCGCCAGCTGCTTGACGCCGGCGGCGGCGGAGCCGGCCTGCGCGAAGATCACGATGCCGTCGGGCTTGGCGGCAACGACTTCGGAGCCGATGGCGTTGAAGTCGCGCTCGCCTTCCTGGTAGGCCTTGGAGAGCAGGATTTTTCCGCCGTACTGCTGGAAGATCGAGGTGAAGACGTCGCGCTGGTTCTCGCCGAAGCTGGAATCGAGATGGATGATGCCGATCGTCTTCAAATTCAGCTCCTCAGCCGCATAGCGCGCCAGGCCGCCCAGCAGGACCTGATTGGTCGGCGCCGCGCGGAAGATCATGCCTTCGCCCTGCTTGATGTAGTCGTCCGACAGGCCGTAGCCGAACTGGATCAGGCGTTCCTTCTTGCCGACCGGCATCGCCGTGAGGATCGCGCCGCTGGTGGACCCCGGCTGGATGATCGAAACCTTGTCGTCGTATACGAGCTTCTTGACGACGTCCAGCGCGGTCGACGGCGACCCCTTGTCGTCGTAGTAGACCACTTCGACCTTCTTGCCGAGAATCCCGCCTTCCTTGTTGAACCGGTCGGCCATATACACGACCGTGTTGACGAAGGGCTTGCTATAGACGGCGGCATCGCCCGACAGCGCGGCGCTGACGCCGATTTTCACCACACCCCCCGCAGGGTCCTTGGCCTGGCTGAAAGCCACTCCAGTTGCAGCCACCAAAGCGAGAAAAGCGAACCCTTTTTTCATCGTGACTCTCCTTATCGAATCCTGCGGGACTGGCCGGGCAGGCCGCCACAGTTGTTGGTTGCAAGTGAAAGCTGAATTTCAGAAACCGATCAATACGCCACCATCCACCACGAGAATGTGTCCATTGACAAAGCGCGCCGCATCGCTGGACAGGAACACTGCCGCCCAGCCGACGTCTGCCGGCGTACCGAAGGATTTCATCGGCGTTCTGCCGAGTATCCTGTTCTTGCGTTCGTCATCCCCCTCCATCGCTTTGCGCACCATCGGCGTATCGATCCAGCCGGGCGCGATGCCGTTGGCGCGGATGCCGAAAGGACCGAGTTCCACGGCCAGGCTGCGCACCAGCCCGACGAGGGCGGATTTGGCGGCCGAATACGCCGACACGCCGGGAATCCCCATGAATGAAGCCATCGACGCGGTGAACAACACGGAGCCGCCGCCCCGCTGCTTCATGTGTGGAACCAGCGCCTGCGTGAGCGCGAAGGCGCCGGTCACGTGCACTTCCATGACCGCCTGGAAATCGGACAGGGTCATTTCCTCGACGGGCTTCTTGCAGTGATTCCCGGCGTTGTTGACCAGGATGTCGATCCGCTGATGCCGGTCGATCATGTCCGCCGCCCACCGGCCGGTTTCGTCCGTGCGGCGCACGTCGAACCTCGACCAGGACGCCCGTTCGCCCAGCGCCTCGGCGGCGCCTTTCGCCCGGCCCTCGTCGAGATCGGCGACGATGACGCGCGCGCCGCTGGCGATCATGCATTCGGCCATGGCCAGCCCCAGCCCGCTGCCGGCGCCGGTGATCAGCGCCGTCCTGCCGCTCAGCGAAAATGGGGTGCCGTGGATCATGATCGTCCGCCCTCAGCCGGAGAACCGCTTCAGCGAGCAGGCAGGCCGCGGACCCATTGACGGACCTTCTCCGCGACGGCATCGGGAGACAATCCGTAATGATCCAGCAGGTAGTCGTTCGAACCACAACCAACCCAGGTGTCCTGCAGCCCGATGCGCTTGACGCGAACGGTGTTGTCGGACTCGGCGAGTATTTCGGCGACCATGCCGCCGAGGCCGCCGTAGATGGATTGGTCCTCGACGGTGATCACCAGCGGCGCCCCCTCGCACGCCGCCAGCAGTTTGGCCGTATCCAGCGGCTTGATGCAGGGGATGTGGATCACCTTCGCCGCGATGCCGCCGGCGGCGAGCCGTTCAGCGGCGTCGAGAACCCGCGCGGTTTGCGAGGCGGTGGAAATCAGCGTGACGTCGGCACCTTCTCTCAGCACACGCGGCAGTCCGGGGAAGAATTCCGCCATCGGTTCGCCGGGAAGATCGGCGGGCTGTTCGCGGATCATCCGCATGTAGACCGGCCCCTGGTAGGCGTTGGCCCAGCGGGTCATGGCGACGCATTCGGCGTTGTCGCCGGGGGTCAGCAGCACCAGGTTCGGCATCGCGCGCAGGATCGTCAGGTCGGCGTGATCGTGGTGCGTCTTGCCCGCCATGCCGAAGCAGACGCCCGTATAGGAGCCGACCATCTTCACGTTGGCCTTGCATTGGGCGACCAGCATCCGGATGGCGTCGAGCGCCCGGTTGGAGAGAAACACGCCGAAACTGGAGATCCAGGGGACGAAACCCATCGTGGAAATGCCCGCCGCCGCGCCGACCATGTTCTGTTCGGCGATTCCCATCTGGAAGAATCTTTCCGGGTACGCCACGGCGAACAGGTCGGCCCGCGTCGAGGTGGCGAGATCGGCGTCGAGAACCACGGTCCGCTGATCGTCTGCCGCCAATTTCACCAGCGTGTTGGCCCACGCTTCACGCATCGTCGTCATTGCAGTGCTCCCGCCATGCCCAGTTCACTCCGGGCGATTTCGAGTTCCTCGTCGGTCGGCGGCCGCGTATGCCATTTGATCGTGGACTCGGTGTACGAAACGCCCTTGCCCTTGATGGTGCGCGCGACAATCGCCGTGGGGTGGCCGGAGCTTTCGTCGGCGACCGCCAGGTCCATGGCCGAGCGGATCTGCGCGATATCGTGGCCGTCGATCTCGACGACCCGCCAGCCGAAGCCGCACAAGACCTGCGGCAAATCGGCGCCCGCCCAGGGATCGCGGCGGTCGCCGCGATCCTCGGCCCGCGCCGGCCAGCCGTATTGCTGGAGGCCGTTGTGGTCGATGATGACGGAGAGATTGCCGAGGGGATAGCGCGGCGCGACGTGCAACGATTCCCAGGCCATTCCCTCCTGCAATTCGCCGTCGCCGAGCATCGCCCAGACGTGGGTCGGCGAGTCCTTCAGCCGGCCGCCCAGCGCCATGCCCACGGCGGCCGACAGCCCCTGCCCGAGCGAGCCGGTGGACATGTCGAGGCCGGGCAGCAGGAGCATGTCCGGATGCATCTGCAGCCGCGAGCCGCCCTTGTCGAACGTCTTCAGCTCTTCGCGCGGGAAGTAGCCGCGCATCGCCATGACGGTGTACAAGGCCAGCGCGCAGTGCCCCTTCGACAGGATGAAGCGATCGCGCTCCGGCCAGTCCGGACGTTCCGGATCGATGCGCAGCCGATCGAAGAACAGCGCGATCAGCATGTCCATCGCGGAAAGCGAACCGCCGATGTGTCCGGACTTGGCGTTGTGGGCCGTCGACAATACGAGGAATCGCGCCTCGCGGGCGAGGTCCCGCAATTGCTCGTCCGACAACCTGCGTGCCCGTTCTTTGCTCATGTTCCGGGAACCGGCCACTACATCCCGGGACAAGGTCTGCTCGGTCATGATGAATTCCCTTCAGGTCGTTTCCGGGGTCAGATCTTGATGATCACGGTCTTGCTCTGGGTATAGGCATTGAGTCCGTCGATGCCCTTCTCCCGCCCGTATCCGGACTGGCGGAAGCCGCCGAAAGGCAGTTCGACGCCGCCGCCCGCCCCGAAGGCGTTGACGTACACCTGTCCCGCGACGACCGCCCGCGACACGCGCAGCGCGCGCGACAGATCGCTGGTCCACACGGCGCCCATCAGCGCGAATTCCGTGCAGTTGGCGATGCGCACGGCGTCCTCTTCCTTTTCGAAGGGAATCACCGCCAGCACCGGGCCGAAAATCTCCTGTTGGGCGATCGGGGCATGCGGGTCCACGCCGTCGACGATGGTTGGCAGGTAATAGGAGCCGCCGGCCAATTCCCGGCTGTCGGGAATCGCACCGCCGAACACGACCTTGCCCTGCTTTATGCCGGCGACGAAATCGGCGACGCGCTGCTGCTGCTTGACGGACACCAGCGGCCCCAGATCCTTGTCCGCCTTTCCCGGGCCGATGGAGGTGGCCGCGAACTTCTGCATCAGGCGGTCGAGCAGGGCGTCGTGAACGTCGCGATGGACCACCAGGCGCGAGCCGGCCGAACACGTCTGTCCCGCGTTTTGCAGAATGCCCTTGGTGATGTACAAGGCCGCGCTGTCCAGGTCGGCGTCCGGGAAGACCACGTGCGCCGACTTGCCGCCCAGTTCGAGCGTCACCGGGACGACCCGTTTGCCAGCGGCGATGGCGATGGTCGAGCCGACTTCCGTCGAACCGACGAAGCCTATCTGCCGGATGCCGGGATGGGCGCTGAGCGCGTTTCCCGCTTCGGAGCCATAGCCGGTGACGACGTTGAAAACGCCGCCCGGAATGCCGGCTTCCACCGACAATTCCGCCAACCGCACCGCTGTGCGCGGCGTTTCGCTCGACGGCTTGACGACCGAGCAGTTGCCCGAGGCGATAGCCGGCGCGACGCCCCGCGCCAGCAACTGCATCGGGTAGTTCCAGGCGACCACGTGGCCGGTCACGCCGAACGGCTCGCGCGTCGTGAAGGCCTGGAAGCCGGGGTTGAACGGGATCGATTGGCCATAGTAGGTATCGATGGCGTGGCCGTAGAACTGGAAGTATCTGGCGCAGACGTCGACGTCCGCGCGCGCCTGTCCGAGCGGCTTGCCGGTGTCCTCGCTCTCCATGCGCGCCAGTTCCTCGCGATGCGCCAGGATGGTCGACGCATATCCGGTCAACAATTCCGCGCGCTTCGCCGGCAACGTGTTCGCCCACGCGGACTGGGCGCGTTCCGCGGCCTGCACGGCGAGGTCGACTTCCTTTTCCCCACCGCGCGCCACCGTGCCGATCGCCTGGCCGGTCGACGGGTCGATGTTCTCGTACGCTTTTTCCGTGTTGACCGATTTCCCATCAATAAACGATTTCGTGTGTGTCATGTCATTTCTCTTTCTCGGGATGTTGAAAGGCCTCGATTCCGCTTTGCCAAGCCGTCCATCCAGGCTTCCCCGGCAAATCCGCGTCACGGCGATTTCATCGGTTTCCGCCGCGCGGCACGCCGCAGCTCTCCGCCGGGTCGAAAACCGTGGACAGCGTGATGGTCTGCGGGCTCTGCTTCGCCATGGCCCGCAGCATGAAGTCCGCCGACAGCCGGCCCATTTCCTCGACGTCGCGGCGGATGGTCGCCAGCCTCGGCTTGAGGAAGGCGGCCATCGGCACGTCGTCACAGGTGATCAGGCTGACGTCGTCGGGCACCGAAATCCGCAGTTTCCGGAGCGCCTCCATGACGCCGACCAGAATCTGGTTGTTTCCGGAAATCAGCGCCGTCGGCGGGTTGAGCCCCGACATCAGTTCGATCGTGGTGTGATAGCCGTGCTCCGTGGCGAATTCGCCGGCCCTGACCTCGACGTTCACGTCGGGCCGTTTGGCGCACGCGCGGGACAGGGCGATGACCCTTTCCCGCGCCGGGCGAATCCGCGGATTGCCGTTGATCAGCGCGATGTTCCGGTGCCCCAGGCCGAGCAGGTAGTCGACGCCGTGCAGCAATCCGCTGACGTGATCGAACTTGACCGCCCAGCCCTTTTCCATGCCGGGCACGTCCCGGTCCAGCAGCACGACCGGCGCCGAGAACATGCCCAGCCGCCGGGCCGATTCCGCGCTTTCCTCGTTGGAAACCGAAATCATGATGCCGTTGACGCGGCGCTGCCGCAGCATCTCGAGGTGTTCGACCTCCAGCTCGGGATCGTTCAGCGAGCTGACCACGAGGGACGTGTATCCGCCCTGCCGCAGCCGGACCTCGGCGGCGTGGACGATCTGCGCCATCATCGGATTGCAGATATCGGTGACCACGATGCCGACCATCATGGTCGAGCCGGTGCGCAGGCTCTTGGCCAGGAAATCCGGCTGATAACCCAGTTCCGAAATGGCGGCGAGAACCCGGTCGCGCATCTTGCCGCTGACGTCCGGATGATTCGAAAGAACCCGCGACACGGAGGCGATGGCCACCCCCGCGTGATCGGCCACCTCGCGGATGCCGACGCGGCGCGGGAGATCGTCCGTCTGCGCCGGGGCGGGAGATTCGGCGGGTGCCAGCGTGGAAGTCTTGTCGCTCACGATCGGCATCCGGTCAATCGTTCAAATCGACGGTATGGCGCGCGATGTAGTCTTCGTCGAGCACCCAGCCCAGGCCCGGCGCATCGGACAGCTGCAGCTTGCCGTTGACCAGCGGCGGCGGATTCGAAATCAGGTTCCACCAGAACGGATCGCGGTCCGGATGGAAGCACTCCGCGTACGTGCCGTGCGGCTGGCTGGCCAGCAGATGCGAGGACACCTGCGGCTCCTCGTGGTGCCCCATCTCCACGTCGTAGGTCATCGCCGTGGCGGCGGCGCGGCGCCATGCCGTCGGCCCGCCCGACCAGGAAGCGTCGAAATTGCAGACGTCGATCGCGGCCGCCTCCATCAGGTCCCGGCATCCGCTCGCGCTGAATTCGCTCTGCCCCGCGCACACCGGGATGCGGCTGCGCTGGCGCACGTCGCGCAGGGCGCGCCGATCGTTGTGCCAGCGCACCGGCTCCTCGAACCAGCGGATATCGAGCCCTTCCGCCCGCCAGGCGAATTCCAGCGCGTCCGGCACCGTATATCCCTGGTTCGCATCCACGGTGATGATGAAATCGTCGCCGGCCGCTTCCCGCGCCGCGGCGACCCGCTCGACATCCACCTCCGGACGCGCGCCGCCGATCTTGAACTTCATGCCGGCCAGCCCGGCTTCCTTGTAGAAAGCAATTTCGTCGGCGATCGGGCCGAGCGGCTCGCCGTAGTAGCCGCCGATCGCGACCAGCGGAATCTCGCGCCTGAACCCGCCCCACAAACGCCACAACGGCACGTTCAGCGCCTTGCCGATCGCGTCCCATATGGCCGAATCCACGCCGGCCAGCGCGACCAGCCCCAGGCGCCGGTCGCGCAGAATGTCGAACGTGGCCGGATAGGCCAATTGCCAGCACCGCTCGACGCCGAAGGCGTCTTCGCCGAGCAGCTTCGGGCGGATTTCCTTCGTCACGATGCCGGCGATTTCCAGCAGCCCGGCGTCCTCGTCCCCCACGTACGCCTCGCCGACGATCCCCTCGGTGGTATGGATGCGGGTGAGCAAGGTGACCCGATGCGTCATCCGGTAATAGCTGCCGCGGAATTCCCTGGCGAGGGGAGCGCGGATGGCGGTCACCTGGATATCGGAAATGGTCAATCCCTTGAAACCGCGAACCGCGGAAGCAGACTGCACGGAACCCATAGTGCCATTCATTTTTGAGCAACCTTTCCGGTAACGTTTCCAGATTCAATCTTTAGTTCAGGCGAAGCAGATTGTCAACACAATCTTCATTCACCTCGAAAATATTCTGCGGAATTACTTTTAATACATATAAATCAATAGGTTAATTTCTATTTTCAGCAGCTCTTTTCTCTTTGGACAGAAGCCGCTTGCTTCGCCAGCCCACATTCGGCCAACGATCCGTCCGGAAACGTTACCAGAACCATAGTCTCCTCCGCCGGAAACCGGACATGCAGACGACGTGCGGCAATGAAACGCCCCGGCAATTCGCCGACAGGCCTGGCTTCACCGGGAATTGATGTTCCGTCCGGTTCACGGCACGATGCGTCCATGAACACGCCTTTCCCGCCACGCCGAGGCGCCCCATGAGACTTCGTTTGGGCGACGTCGCGCTGTTCCTGCTGCTCGCCGCCCTGGCGGGCTTCGTCTGGCGCTCCTCGCAAGCCCTGCCTCCGGTCGTCGCGGCGCATTTCTCGGCTTCCGGCGCGGCCGACGGCTTCATGCCGCGCGGCGCGTACATCGGATTCGCGCTCGTCCTGGTGGCATGCGTCCCCGCGCTCGTCGCCTTCCTGCCGCTGGCGGTCGCCGGGCGGGACGGCATGAACCTGCGCCTTCCCCATCGCGACTACTGGCTCGCTCCCGAGCGCCGCGCGGATACGCTGGCCTTCATCGGCGGGCACGGCAAATGGTTCGCGGCCGCGCTGGCGCTCTTCCTGGGCCACGTCCATGGACTGGTCGTCCGGGCCAACGCGCTGCAGCCGCCGGAGCTTTCGTCCGCCGGCATCGCGATCGGGCTGGTCGTCTTTTTTCTGGCGCTGGCGGTGTGGCTCTGGGTGCTGTTCGCCCGGTTCCGCCGGCGCTGACGCTTGGAGACAGCAAAAATGCATGTTGCCGCGTTGTTCGACATGGACGGCCTGCTGATCGATTCCGAACGGGTGATCATGGCGGCGTGGATCGGCGTCGCCAAAAACTGGGGCGTCGAATTTTCCGAGGCGACGTATGCGGAAACCGTGGGCCGGGATGTGACACAGTCCAACGCCATCGTGGCGCGGGCCTTCGGCGGGCTCGAATCCGCGCGCGCGGCGCGGCTGGAGGTGGTGAATTTCCTCGAAAGGAAGGCGCCGGCCGAACGCTTTCCGCTCAAGGCGGGCGCCAAGGCGCTGCTGGACGCCTTGCAGCGGCAGGGCATCCGCTGCGCCGTGGCGTCGTCCTCGGCGAAACACGAGATCGAGGCGCGCCTGGGCGCGGCCGGCGTCCTGCACTACTTCGAGGCGACGGCGGGCGGCGACGAGGTTCCGTCGGGCAAGCCCGACCCGGCGGTTTACCGGCTGGCCGCCGCGCGGCTGGGCGTGCCGGCGGCACGCTGCCTCGCCTTCGAGGACAGCCTCAACGGAGCGCAAGCCGTCCTGGCGTCGGGCGCCGGCCTGGTGCTGGTTCCCGACCTCCTGCAGCCCACGGCCGATCTGGCCGGGCGCAGCATCGGCGTGCTGCGCTCGCTGGACGAGGCGATCCCGCACGTGGGCGTCTGGTTCGGCGCCGCGCTGAACGGCTGATGCCGGCAAAGGAGGCAGCGCATGAGAACAGGAAATCTCATCTTTCTGGTTTCGCTGGCCGGACTGGCCGCCTGCGCCGGCGGGCAGCAGAAGCAGGCTGACAGCGAAATGACCCGTGTCCGCTTCCACTGCGACAACGGCGAACACGTCGAAATGCGCTTTTTCCCCGCGCGCGAGTTGGCGGTGCTGCTCCGCCACGGCAGGAGCGTCGAACTGCGGCAACAGCCGTCGGGTTCCGGCTTCATCTACAGCAACGGCCCGAACACCGTGAGAGGGAAAGGCCGGGAGATCATCGTCGAGATCGGCCGCATGGCGCCGATCAGGTGCGAAGCCCCGTAGGAAACCTCCGGATCGGCCAGACCCGATGCGGGTTCGATACCCTGCGGTTAGAATAGAAGGCTTCGAAGACCAAGGATTCCGCCGTGAGCAACGCGCCCAAAAACAGCAAGCAGACCGCCGCCCCTGCCGCCGCGCCGGCCACCAACTTCATCCGCAACATCATCGACGCCGATCTGGCGGCCGGCAAGTACGCCCAGCGTCGCTGGTCCGGCAAGCCCGGCCTCGCGCCGCAGCAGATCGCCGGGCCGCTCGACGCGGCGCGCATCCGCACCCGTTTTCCGCCGGAGCCGAACGGCTACTTGCACTTCGGCCACGCCAAGTCGATCTGCCTGAATTTCGGCCTGGCGCGCGACTACGGCGGACGCTGCCACCTGCGCTTCGACGACACCAATCCGGAAAAGGAAGAAAAGGAGTACGTCGATTCGATCGTCGACGCCGTGCGCTGGCTCGGCTTCTCCTGGCAGGACGAACAGGAGGACAACCTTTACTACGCCTCGGACTATTTCGACTGGATGGTCGCCGGCGCCGAATACCTGATCGAATCCGGCAACGCCTACGTCGACAGCCAGAGCGCCGACGAGATGCGCGCCAACCGCGGCACGCTGACCGAATCCGGCAAGGATTCGCCCTACCGCAAGCGCAGCCCGGAAGAGAACATGCTGCTGTTCCGCCGCATGCAGGCCGGCGAGTTCCCGGACGGCGCGCACATCCTGCGCGCCAGGATCGACATGGCCTCGCCCAACATCAACCTGCGCGACCCGGCGATCTACCGCATCCGCCACGCCGAGCACCACAACACCGGCAACCGCTGGTGCGTCTACCCGATGTACACCTTCGCCCACCCGATCGAGGACGCGCTGGAAAACATCACGCATTCGATCTGCACGCTGGAGTTCGAGGACCAGCGCCCGTTCTACGACTGGCTGCTGGAGCGCCTGGCCGAAGGCGGCCTGCTGCAGCGCCCGCTGCCGCAGCAGATCGAGTTCTCGCGCCTGAACCTGACCTACGTGGTGCTCTCCAAGCGCAAGCTCATCCAGCTGGTCGAGGAAAAGCACGTCGCCGGCTGGGACGATCCGCGCATGCCGACCATCGTCGGCGCCCGCCGCCGCGGCTATACGCCCGAGGGCTTCCACCTGTTCGCCGAGCGCATCGGCGTGTCCAAGGCCGACTCGCTGATCGACTACACGCTGTTCGAGGACTGCATGCGCGAGGTGCTCAACGCATCGGCCGAGCGCCGCGTCGCCGTGCTCGACCCGCTGAAGCTGGTCATCGACAACTACCCGGCAGGCCAGACCGAGGAGTGCTTCGCCCCGAACCACCCGCTCAAGCCGGAACTCGGCAAGCGCGCGACGCCTTTCGGCCGCGAGCTGTGGATCGAGCGCGAGGACTTCATGGAAACGCCGCCCAAGGGCTACCACCGCCTCTATCCCGGCAACATGGCCCGTCTGCGCTACGGTTTCGTCGTCAAATGCATCGGCTGCGACAAGGACGAGAACGGCAAGGTCACCGCCGTGCACTGCGAATACCTGCCCGATTCCAAGAGCGGCACGCCCGGCGCCGACAACTACAAGGTCAAGGGCAACCTGCACTGGGTGTCGGCGGCCCACGCCTGCCAGGCCGAGGTGCGGCTCTATGACCGCCTGTTCGCCAACCCGGCGCCCGGCTCGGGCGACCGCGATTTCCTCGACGACCTGAACCCGGACAGCGTCCGGATCATCACCGCGCAGCTGGAACCCGCGCTGAAGAACGCCAAACCGGAGGAACGCTTCCAGTTCGAGCGGCATGGCTACTTCGTCGCCGATCCCATCGATTCGCGGGACGGCGCGCCGGTCTTCAACCGGACAGTGACGTTGAAGGATTCGTGGGGTAAGGCGGGAAAGTAAGCCACGGAATCAGCCAACCTCGTGTTCCAAGAGATCCCGGCAACGGCCGGGATTTTTTTCGGAAAGAATATGGGCGGCCGTCCGGAGCATGCCAAGAAGGATCGAGCGGCGCTTCAATTCTCCTGATATGCCCGCTCGATCAGTCCTCTCGCCTTCTCGAAATCCGCTGGCGTACGCAGCACGACTTCCAGATCGCCGGTTCCCCAATGGCCGATCTTGCGCACGTCGCGCGTGAAGCCCGGCTCCAGCGCGACTGTCTCGGGGTCGAGTTTCAAGGTCAGGAAGACATGCGGTTCGTGTTTCGAGATGAGAGACATGCATACGAAGTTCTTCAACCGGCGGAACGCCACGTAGAGTTTCAACGGCTTTTCGATGATGTCATCGCCCTGCGCCAGAATGAACCCGCGTGTTTGCTCGAAGAGCGCCAGCAATTCCGGAGAGGCTGTCGCGATCTGGTCGGCATGTGTCTTCATCGCCAGCGTCGAGGCAGCCGGCGCTTTCGGCGGTTTAACTGCGAGCGCCTGTTCAACCGCCTCCGTTACGGTCGCGCTGCCGCCGTTGACCAGTTCAAACAACAGTAGATCGTCGCCAAACAGCTTGTAGCGAATCAACTCGATGTTGCGGTTGATCTGCGCCACCGCATGCTCGTCGTAGCGCGTGAAGTCGGCCGCGATGCACAATAGCCGCGTACCGCTCCATTCGATCTTGTCGGCATCTTTCTTGCCCAGCTTTTCCATCACCAGCAGCCGGAAATCGGCTTTGTGGTCGAGCAGCCAGTCGAGATAGAACAAGCCCTGGTTGATCACGTTCTCGTTGCTGTGGCGCTTGTACTCGACGATCACCGGGCAGCCGTTCTCGTCCAGACCCAGCGAGTCGATGCGCCCGCGATGCTTGTTACCCGTGTTGTACTCGCTCGCCAGAAAGCTAACACCGAGAAAGGCTTCCATCTGCGATTCAATCAGGCTTTGCAGTGACTTTTCGATCGCCGCCGCTTTACCCGCCAGTTCGCTCGCACCGCCCGAGGCATAACGAAACAGCTTGATATCGCTCACGCCCGCATTCCCCCAAAGAATTTGCAGAATCGGCAACAAACCGAAATCTGCGATTGGACCAATGTACTGGCAATTGCCCTAACCAATTGGGCACAAGATCACCACTGTATTTTGAGTACTTGGGATACCTCATTTCCCTCGTCTTTTCACTTCCTTCTCCACCGCCTCCAGCGTCCGCAAATCCTCCTCGTCCGCCGCCAGCGCCTCGGCGCTGCGCCGCAGAACGTCGAAGCGATCAAAGCGTTCCTGCGCGACGCTCCTGGCCTGTTCCGCCGAGCGGCGGCCAACACCTGTCAGCACCGGGCGCTCGTTGAATTCAAGCAGGCGGTCGACGTTCTGCCGCCAGTAGTCGAGCGTCAGTTGCTTGCGCTCGCGGGCGCGCAGTTCGGCCTGCTCGAGGAAAATGACGACAAGGCGGTTAAGCGTATCCACCTCGTCAGCGGTTAGGTAATTCTTGGCGACGATCACATCCTGCCGGCGCACACGGCTACCGCTCCAGGTGGTAAGGCCCATGTTCGGCGCATCGGCGTCGCTGCGCGATGACGATTTCGGCGGCGGTCTGTTGCGTGACGGCGTAGAGCAGCTTGTTCTGTACTTCGGCGAAGAACTGCTGGGCGGCAGCATCGTCGGAGCGGTAATCGGTGGAGAGCGCAAAGAGATCGCGCACCTTCTGGTAGAAGCGCTTTTCCGAGGCCCGAATTTCCCGGATGCGGGCGAGCAGTTCGTCGAAGTAGTCCAAGCCACCGGGATTCTTGAGGCGCTCGTCGTCCATGACGAAGCCCTTGACGAGGTATTCGGCGAGGCTGGCCGTCGCCCACTGGCGGAACTGGGTGCCGCGCACACTTTTAACCCGGTAGCCGACCGCCAGGATCATTTCCAGGCGGTAGAGCTTGGTGCGATAACGCTTGCCGTCGGCGGCAGTGATTAAAGATTCCTTAATAACTGAATTGGCGTCCAGTTCGCCTTCCTTCAGAATATTGCGGATATGGATGTTGGCGTTGGGAACCGTGGTGGAGAACAATTCCGCGATTTCTGCCTGGCTGAGCCAGACACTGCCGTCTTCCACGCGCAGCTTGACCTGCGCCTTGCCGTCGTCGGTGCGGTAGAGGATCAATTCGCCCATACGCTGATTTCCCTGACAAATTGGTACAGACGGTTGGCCTCATCGAGTTTTTCGATTTCCTCGCCGAACTTGAACTTCTCGATGATCAGGCGCGCCCTGAACGACAAGCTGGCAATGTCGTTGTTGTGGTTGGCCGCGAGTTGGGCAGCGTCGCCCGGCAGGTGGAGAGATTCCAGGTTTTTCATTGGTCTTCTTTTTGGGGAAACTACTGAACGCGGGGGTTTTGCACCTGTAAAAGGGATGGTAGTCCAAAAAATGTGCAACGACCTGTCCACGGCTGCTCTCTGCCGGATTACGGCCGGCCTGGCGAGGCCCTGGATACGGCAATTCATCGCACGCTGATCTCCACCCGGTCGTAGCGCCCGGCTTCGTCGAGCACCGTGATCGCATGGCGCCCCGGTTCGGCGAAGGCGTGCGCCAGCGCGCGGCCCGCCGACGTGCGGCCAACCTGCCGGCCGTCGACCAGCCAGAGCATATCCTCCGTTCCGCCGCGCGCCTCCAGGCGCAGCACCGGCACCGCGCCGTTGCCGGCGCGGCCGATCGTTTCCCCGTCGGCGATGCCGACGATCTTCAACCCCGCCTCGGGCGCCTGCGCGCGGGCGCAGGCGGGCGCCCACGCCGGCGGCAGCGCCCGCCGGCGCGTCGCCGCATCGAGCCACGGTTCCAGGGCCGCGGGCCAACGGGCCATCTCCATGGCCTGCATGGCGCCCGGCGCACAGACCGCGCGCACGCGCTGGCCGGTCGCCGCGTCGCGGAAATCCGTGTAGCGCGCTGCGCCCTCGCGCAGGCGGTCGGGAAAAGTCGGCGGCGCGGTGCCGCTGAGCAGCCACGCGCTGCGCTCCTGGTGGCACAGCGCCGGTGGCAGACCCTCGGCGCGAGTGCCGAGCGGCCAGCAGATGCGGGCCTGCGTCACGCTCGCGGGCGGCGTGCGTTGCGGCGCGCGCGAGTCGTCGACCGCCGCGAAGATGTCGATGAGCAGCGGCGCCGCGACGTTGGCGCCGAAGAATCCCGGATTCGGCGTGCCGTCGGGCCGCCCGACCCACACGCCGGCCGTGTAGCGGTCGCTGACCCCGACCGCCCAGGCGTCGCGGAAGCCGAAGCTGGTGCCGGTCTTCCAGGCGATGCCGCGGCGCGCGCCCACGCCGCCGTCGACCAGCCGGGCCACCGGACCGCCCGCTTCGAGCACGTCGCGCACGATGAACGCGGCGCCCGCGCTGAGCATGCGCGCCTCCTCGACCGGCGCGTCGGCGGTATAGCGCGGCTTGCCGGCCAGGCCGCCGCGCGCCAGCGCCGCGTAGGCGCCGACCAGCCCTTCGAGATTCACCGACACGCCGCCCAGGATGACCGACAGGTTGGGCGTCGCGCCGCGCGGCAGCTCCAGCTTCAGCCCGCCCCGCCGCAGCGACGCGACGAAGCGCTCCGCGCCGAGCCGGTCGAGCACGTCCACGGCCGGCACGTTGAGCGACTTCTGCAAGGCCTCGCTGACGCTCACCGGACCGCTGAAACTGGCCTGGAAGTTGCCCGGCTGGTAGCCGGAAAAAGACTGCGGCACGTCGGCCAGCAGCGATTCCGAATGGATCAGCCCCTCGTCGAGCGCCAGGCCGTAGAGGAAGGGCTTGAGCGTCGAGCCCGGCGAACGCTTGCCCTGCACCATGTCCACGTGGGCGAAACGCTCGTCGTCGGCAAAATCGGCCGACCCGGCGTAGGCCCGGACTTCCAACGTTGCGTTGTCGACCACCAGCGCCGCCAGCGAGACGCGCGGCGGCACCAGCGCGAGACGCGAGGCGATCAGCTGCTCGACGCTGGCCTGCGCGCCGGCGTCGAGCGTCGTATCGATGCGCTGCCGCTGCGGGAAGAGCTTCCGCGCGCGCTCCGCGAACAGCGGCGCCAGCAGCGGCTCGCGCACCGCCTGGGCGATCACCGGTTCCTGCCGCGCGTCGGCGACCGCCGCGCGGCCCCACACCGGTTCCAGGCGGGCCAGCACCTTGTCGCGCGCGGCCAGCGCGCGCTCGGGAAAACGGTCCGGGCGCAGCAGCGACGGCGCCTGCGGCAACACCGCCAGCAGCGCCGCCTCGGCATGCGACAGCGAGCGCGACGGCTTGCCGAAATACGCCCGGCTGGCCGCCTCGACGCCTTCGAGCACGCCGCCCATCGGCGCATACGTCAGATACAGTTCGAGGATCTCGCGCTTGGACAGACGCAGCTCCAGCTGCATGGCGCGCGCGATCTGGCGCAGCTTGCCGGCCAGCGTGCGCGGCGCCGGTTCGAGCAGGCGCGCCACCTGCATGGTCAGCGTCGAACCGCCCGAGACGATCCGCCCATGCCATGCCCATTGCCACGCCGCACGCGCCAGGGCGAAAGGATTGACGCCGGGATGCCAATGGAAAGCGCGGTCCTCGTACGCCAGCACCGCCTCGACGTAGCGCGGCGAGACTTCGTCCAGCCGCACCGGATGGCGCCAGATGTGCGCGCGGTCGGGGAAGGCGCGCAGCGGCGTGCCGTCGCGCGCCAGCACGACCTGCGCGTGCGGCGCGGAAGCAGGCAGCGGCGGCGGGAAGACGAGATCGGCGAGCAGCAACAGGGCGAGCAGCGCCGCCGCCGACAGGCGGAGCCGGGCGGCGAAGCCGAAGCGCCCCGCGTTCCCGGGGACGATCACCCCGCGCTCCCCGCGCGCAATGACGCCGCGTCTACCCCGAAAAACCGGAACATTAAGAAAATATTACGTAAATACATGGCGTTACACCGCGTCACAATAATGGACAGCACATGCGTGGGGTTTTTCCGGATGATGGGTCTTCATCCACGCGTCAAGAAAGGAATGTCATGAAACCCAACGCCATCCCCATCACCGCGCGCAAGCGCATTGCGCTGGTGGCCCACGATAACAAGAAGAAAGACTTGCTGGAGTGGGCCCGGTACAACCGCGACCTGCTGGTGCAGCACGAGCTGTGCGCCACCGGCACCACCGGCATGCTGCTCGAACTC
Source organism: Propionivibrio sp. (assembly GCF_047602565.1). Lineage (GTDB taxonomy): Bacteria > Pseudomonadota > Gammaproteobacteria > Burkholderiales > Rhodocyclaceae > Propionivibrio. The sequence goes on along the minus strand of NZ_JASGGX010000001.1, from coordinate 3,240,541 downwards.
GCGCTCGACACCAAGATCGAGAAGCTGCGCAGCGGCCCGCTCGGCGGCGACCAGCAGATTGGCGCCAAGATCGCCGAAGGCGAGATCGACTTCATCCTGTTCTTCTGGGACCCGCTGGAGCCGCAGCCGCACGATCCCGACGTCAAGGCGCTGCTGCGCCTGGCGGTCGTCTGGAACATCCCGGTGGCGTGCAACCGGGCCACGGCCGACTTCATGATCTCGTCGCCCTTGATGAACGAGGGCTACGAGCGCATCCTTCCGGACTTCGAACGGCACGTGAATCGCTTCGCCAACAGCAGTCGCAATCTGCTGCCGAAAACCGTCGAGCGGGAGGAGGAGCATCTGTCCGATGAAACCGTCTAGCCCCCGACCGCCCGGCGCCATCGCCACGGCGCGAAGCTGCGCCCGGCGCCTGCGGGCCGGCGCGCTCGACGCGGGCAGGTATTAACTGCGAGCACGGCTTCATGAACCTCGACGAACCTATTCTTCGATTTCGTATTTTTTGATTTTCCGGTATAGCGTGGCGATGCTCATTTCCAGCGAAGCCGCCGCCTGTTTTTTCCCCGGCAGCCCCCAGCCGTGACGTGCCAACGCCAACCGTATGGCCTCCCCTTCAGCCGGCGTATCACTCCTGATCGCTGCCCGCCCCGCACGGCTCCTTTTCGTTTCAGGGGACATCGCGCCGCCACCCGTTATTCGCGGCGCCTCGCTCATCAGCACAGGGGGCAAATGGCTGGTATTGAATCCTCGTGCGCTGCCACGCATGACGAACATGTATTCTACGACATTGCGCAGCTCGCGTACATTGCCAGGCCATCCATGAAAATACAGAACGTTGGCCACGTCGTCGGGAATCTTCTGCCTGGAGCTGCCATAGATTTCCGAGAACTCATCCGCAAAATACTGCGCTAGTTCAGCGATATCCTCGCGCCGCTCCCGCAATGGCGGCAGCGACAGCGGTACCACGTTGAGCCGATAGAACAGGTCTTCGCGAAACAACTGGCGCCGCACCAGCTCGGCGATGTTCTTGTTGGTTGCCGCAATCACCCGCACATCGACCGGGATGACCTGATTCGAGCCGATGCGCGTCACCACCCGCTCCTGCAGGACGCGCAACAGTTTGGCCTGCAGGTGCACGGGCATGTCGCCGATTTCGTCGAGAAAGATCGACCCGCCCTGCGCCAGTTCGAATTTGCCGATGCGCCCCTTCGGATCGGCGCCGCTGAATGCGCCCTTGACATAGCCGAACAACTCGCTTTCCAGCAACGGCTCCGGGATCGCCGCGCAATTGATGGAGACGAAAGGCGCATCCTTGCGCGCGCTGTTCTGATGGATGGCGAACGCCACCACCTCCTTGCCCGAACCGCTTTCCCCCGTGATCAGCACGCTGGCGTTGCTGGCGGCGATCCGGTCGATGCCGGTGCGCAAGGCCTGCATTTTCGTCGAGCGCCCGATCAAGCGGACCGGATCGGGCGCATCGAGGGGCAAATCGCCGTTCTGTATGAGGAAGTCGCGCGCATCCTGGAAAACGACCAGGGTAATGCCGCTCTCCTCCAGCGACGACAGCTTGATCGTTTTGCACAAGGCATGCAGGCGTTTCTCGCCGAGGCATAAAAAAGCCTCTTCCGACTCGTACACCACGTCCCCCGTCATCTCGACGGAGATCTTTTTCCCCGTCACGCCCCGCTCGCAGTCCAGCATCCTGGCGGCGGACAGGTTGGCATGCCAGATCACGCCATTCTTATCGACGGCGATCACGCCCCGGTCCATCACCTCTATCAGCTTGCGGAAGGCCTGCGCCATTTCCTGCGCCCTCTGGCGCTCGACGTATTCATAGACCTTGCCGGCAATCAGATCGGCAATCTGCTCGATGAAGCTGATGAATTTTTCGATCTGCCCCAGCAGCACCTCGCGCTGCACGGGCGTCGAGCAGATGATGCCGATCACGCCGATCACCCGGCCGGCGAAAAAAATGGGCGCCGACAGGTCGAGCAGTTCCCTGCATGACAAACGTTTTTCGCAATGAGCGCAAACGGGACTCTGGCCCGGGTTCTCGATCAGAATCGTCTTGCTCGACGACATGGTATGCCGGTAGATATAGCCTTGCGCGGAAATATCCACATTGAGCAAATGGCGATATTCGCCGCTGCCCGCAACGCGGATCAAAAACTCATCGACGATTTCGACGTCGGTCCCGGTTATCCCGCTAATGGCATCCGCGTATTTGCAAATGTCCTGTTGAATATTGGCTAAAACCGACGCCACATCATTCCCCCTTCGAATGCTCGCCCGCATTTCTCACCAGCGACAAATTTCTCAACAAGCCGCCGACAAACTGTTCATAACTAATTGTTATATATAAAGTTATCACAACATTATCATTTATCAAAATTATTCTCAAAACAAGGCCTTGATCGACCTGAGAGCGAAACGGAACGGCTTGCGCGCCCTTCGGCCGTTTTTCTCAACCGTTTGTTTTTACATCGCTTTAACGAACGCTGCCGGGCATGGCACACATTTTGCCAAATACGTCGCAAGTCTGGCGTGTCGCTCTGCCGGCGAGTTCATTGCCAAATTGGCGCTGCTTTTGTTGACCGTCGAGAACGCCAATGGCGCATCACGTTTGCGCATGGATGAACGGCCAGAGTCACAGATTTCATAGTTGAACCAGACACTCATGCATCAGGAGCCAAAAATGCCGGAAGACTTGCAATTATTCATCAACAACGCCCGTTTTTACGATAAGCCTTCGACACCCACGACGCAGTTCACGCACGCCGAATTGAGCAAGGCGCTGAATTTTCACCGTTCCATGCCGGGCTATGCGCCCACGCCGCTGATCAGTCTGCCCAATCTGTCACGCAAGCTCGGCATCAGGAATCTCTACGTGAAGGACGAGTCGCAGCGCTTCGGCCTGAAAGCCTTCAAGGTTCTGGGCGGCGCCTATGCCATGGCACGCCATATCGCCGAGCGGCTCGGCGAGGACATCAGCCATCTGCCGTTCGACACCATCACCAGCGACGAAGTCCGGCGGGCCGTCGGCGAAGTGACGTTCGCCACCACGACGGACGGCAACCATGGCCGCGGCGTAGCCTGGACCGCGCGGCAGCTCAGGCAGAAGTCCGTCGTATACATGCCGAAGGGGTCATCGCCACAGCGCCTCGACGCCATTCGCGGCGAGGGCGCCGAGGCATCCATCGTTGACATGAACTACGACGAAGCGGTGCGCATGACCGCCGAACTGGCGAGGAAGCACGGCTGGCTCGTCGTGCAGGACACCGCCTGGGAAGGCTACGAAAAGATCCCGCTGTGGATCATGCAGGGCTACGGCACGATCATGCTGGAGGCCTTACAACAGCTGCACGAGGTGCCGCCCACCCACATTTTCATCCAGGCCGGCGTGGGTTCGCTGGCGGGTTCCGTGCAAGGCATGGTCGTCGAAGCATACGGCGCATTCCGCTCCAAAGTCATCGTGGCCGAGGCCAAGGCGGCCGACTGCCTGTTCCGCTCCGCGATGGCGCAGCGGGGAGAGGCGCTCGCCGTCGGCGGTGAACTATCCACGGTCATGGCCGGCCTGGCCTGCGGCGAGGCCAACGTCATCGGATGGAAAATCCTGCGCGACTACGCCGATGCCTTTGCCTCGTGCCCGGACTACGTCGCCACGCGCGGCATGCGCATGCTGGGCAATCCATTGCCGGGCGATACGCGCATCACTTCCGGCGAGTCGGGCGCGGTCACTCCGGGACTGCTCTCGATCCTGATGCAATCGCCCGCGATGAAAGAAACGCGCGAGCGACTTCGGCTCGGCGAGGATTCGCGCGTGCTGGTCGTCAGCACGGAGGGCGATACCGATCCGCAACGCTATCTGGATATCGTCTGGGACGGAGAACTCGCCAGTTATCGGAAATTCTGACCACCATCACCTATTACGTTTGAATTCAGGAGGCAAGAACATGTTCGGCAAGGAACGCGACCAGGAACTCATTGAAAACTGCCAGGCCCTGATCCGCCATCGAAGCTACTCGGGGCAGGAAGGCGAAGTAGTTGCCACGATCGAAAAGATCATGAAGCGATACGGCTTCGACGAGATCCATGTCGACGATTATGGAAACATCGTCGGAGGAATCGTCGGCAGCCGGCCCGGCAAGACCATCGTTTTTGACGGCCATATCGATATGGTGCCGTTCGATGCGGAAAAATGGACGCAGGACCCGCTGGGCGGAGCCATCGTGGACGGCAGGATTTACGGGCGCGGAACGAGCGACATGAAGGGCGCCGTCTCGGCCATGATTACGGCGGCCGGCTTTTTCGCCCAGGACAGGCGCCGCGATTTCGCCGGAAAAATCTACATCGCGTGCGTGGTGCATGAAGAGTGTTTCGAAGGCGTTGCCGCGCGTCTGGTCAGCGAGAAATACCGCCCGGACTATGTGGTGATAGGCGAGGCCTCGGAGCTGAATCTCAAGATCGGCCAGCGCGGCCGCGCGGAAATCGTCGTCGAGACCTTCGGGAAACCGGCGCATTCGGCCAACCCGGATGCGGGCATCAATGCCGTATACAAAATGTCGCGGCTGATCGAGCGTATCCGCGAGATCGAACCGACGCGCCACCCCGTCCTCGGGAAAGGGATTCTGGAACTCACCGACATAAAGTCATCGCCCTATCCCGGCGCGTCGGTCGTGCCCGACTATTGCCGGGCGACGTACGACCGCAGGCTGCTGGTGGGCGAAACGCGCCAGTCGGTTCTGGAACCCCTGGAACAGGCGGTCCGCCACATGGAGCGGAATGACGCGGACTTCAAGGCAAGCGTGTCGTATGCCAGAGGCCGCGAGGACTGCTACACCGGCACCGTGATCGAAGGTGAACGTTTCTTCCCCGGCTGGGTATTCGACCAGGACGATGAGTTCGTGCAACTGGCGCTGGCAGGTGTTCGCGGTGCCGGCATGGAACCGGCGATCACGCAGTACTCGTTCTGCACCAACGGCAGCCATTACGCCGGCGAGGCGGGGATCAGCACGATCGGCTTCGGCCCCTCGCGCGAGAACCTGGCGCACACCATCGACGAGTACATCGAAATCGGGCAATTGACGGGCGCGGCGGCAGGCTATTACGGAATCATGCGCAGCGTTTGCCCATAGGAATCCGTCATGCAGGAACAGCCGCGCCCCGCCGCATGGGCGTGGGATCACCAGGGGAGTTCATTCATGGAGGCAAGCAAGTGAAGACCATTATCAAGAACGGCAAAGTCATCGATGGTACGGGCAATCCGGGTTTCATCGCCGACGTCCTGGTCGACGAAGGACGCATCGTCGATATCGGCACATTCGGCGCCGGCTCCGGCGAGCAGGTCTACGACGCCACCGGCAAGATCGTTTGTCCGGGCTTTATCGACACGCACACCCATTCGGACCTCGCCGCCATCGTCGATCCGGCCCAATCCGCCAAGATCCGCCAGGGCATCACGACCGAATTGCTGGGACAGGATGGCGTCGCCCTGGCGCCGCTGCCGGAAGCCTACATTCCCGCCTGGCGCAAGAACATTGCCGGACTGGATGGCGATACGGACAAAATCGACTGGAAATATCGCGATACCGCCGGCTACCTCGAATTGCTCGCAAGTCATCGGCCGGCCACCAATCTGGCCTATCTCGTGCCGCACGGCAATGTGCGCATGGAGGCCATGGGGCTCGATGGAAGGAAAGCGACGGAGGAAGAAGTGGCGCGCATGTGCGCCATTCTCGAAAGGGAACTCAAGGCCGGCGCCTACGGCCTGTCCACCGGCCTGATCTATATGCCCTGCGCGTTTGGCGACACGTACGAGATGGTGGAGCTGTGCAAGGTGACCGCCAGGCATGAGGGAATTTTCGTCGTCCATCAGCGCAGCGAAGCCGACGATATCATCACCTCGACCCAGGAGTTGATCGACATTGCGCGGCAATCCGGCGTATGGCTGCACATCTCGCACATGAAGGTCTGCGGCAAAAAGAACTGGGGCTTGATCGACAAGATGCTGGGCATGCTGGAGGACGCCCAGAAGAGCGGCATTCGCGTTTCCTTCGACCAGTATCCTTATGTCGCGGGCAGCACCATGCTGGGCGTGATTCTGCCGCCGTGGGTGCACGCCGGCGGCACCGACAAGCTGCTGGAGCGCCTGGCCGATCCGGAACTGCGCAAGAAGATGATCAAGGATATCGAGACGGGCATCCCCGGATGGGACAACTTCATCGACTTTGCCGGGCTGGACCAGATTTTCGTCACCAGCGTCAAGACCGACAAGAACCTCGACGCCGTCGGCAAAAACCTGGTGCAACTGGGCGAGATGCGCGGCAAGGACCCTTACAACGCCACCTTCGATCTCCTGTATGAAGAAGAGAACGCCGTGGGCATGGTCGACTTCTACGGCACGGAGGAACACATCATCAAATTCCTCTGCCGTCCCGAGCAGAACGTCTGTACCGATGGCCTGATGGGCAAAGGCAAACCGCACCCGCGCGTGTTCGGCGCCTTCCCGCGCGTGCTCGGCAAATACGTACGCGAAGAAAAACGCCTGAGCTGGGAGGAGGCCATCCGCAAGATGACCGGCAAACCCGCCTCGGTGATGGGGCTGCCGGACCGCGGCCTGCTCAAGGCGGGATACGCGGCCGACATCGTCGTCATCGATCCGGAGGCGGTCGTCGACAAGGGCACGTTCGTCGACCCGAATCAGTATCCGGAGGGCATCGATGCGGTCATGGTCAACGGTGCCTTTGCGCTGGTGAATGGCATCGAAAGCCATGCACGCAGCGGCGTCGTTCTCAGAAAGCCCTATTGATCAAAATAACGGGAGGCAAACATGAATAGCAGCAACGATGTCACGGCCGGCGCGCTGGCGGCCAGCCAAGGAAAAACCTGGAAAGTCCGCTACTCCGTCCTGCTGTTGATCTGGCTGGGCTGGTTGTTTTCGTTCCTCGACCGCATGGTCATGAGCGTTTCCCTGCCCTTCATCGGCAAGGATCTCAATATCGACACGACGGAACAGGGTTTGATCATCAGTGCTTTCTTCATCGGCTATGCGGCGTTCCAGATTCCCGGTGGCTGGCTCGCCGACAAATTCGGGCCGCGCAAAGTCATGTCCATCGCCATCACCTGGTGGTCGATCTTCACCAGTTTGACGGGTTTTGTGCTGACGCTGCCCTTCATGCTGGTGATCCGCTTCCTGTTCGGGGTGGGCGAGGGCTGTTTCCCCGCCGCGTCGTGGAAAACGATTTCCGCTTACTTCCCCTCGAAGGAGCGTGGACGCGCCACGGCCATTCAATCCTCCGTCAATACCCTGGGGCCGGCCCTCGCAGTCATCGTGGCCGCCGGCATCATCGGCGCCTTTGGCTGGCATACGGTCTTCATCGCCCTGGGCATTCCCGGCTTGCTGATCGCCGTCACCATGTACTGGTACTTCCGCGATAATCCAAAAGATCACCCGGCCATGTCGCAGCAGGAAATCGACGAACTGGTCGCCGATGGCGCCAACCTGACGGCTTCCCAGGAAGCGCCGACGCCGTTCATGAAAATCCTTACCCAGCCCGTACTGTGGCAGATGGCGGCGATCTGGTTCCTGTTCGACATCACGTTCTGGGGCTTTTCGTCATGGCTGCCCAGCTATCTGATGAAGGTCCGCGAGTTTTCGTTGGCCAAGACCGGAGTCATGGCGGCGATTCCCTTCCTGTGCGGCACGGTCGGCACGCTGCTGGGAGGCTATTTCTCCGACAAGCTGAAGAGCCAGCGCAAATGGCTGTACGTCGCCACGTCCGTCATCAGCGCCGGGTTCCTGTACATGACTTACTCGGTGGAGGATGCAAACTCCGCCGTCATGTTCCAGTGCATTTCTTCGTTCTTCATGTTCTTTGCGATGGCGATGTTCTGGGGCATCCTGATGGACCACATTCCCACCAAGATCATGGGCCGCGCCTCGGGCATCGTGAATTTCGGCGGACAGATGGCGGGCGTGGTCTCCCCGCCGATCATGGGGTTCCTCATCCAGAGCAGCGGCGGCAGTTACAACAGTGCCTTCATCTTCATGATCGTCGCGCTGGTCGCGTCCGCTGCCGTGACGATGACCTTGAAGAGCGACACCAGAGCCCAGGTTTGAACGCGGCATTCATCGCACCTCGGGCGGCCGGACAAAAGGCCGCCCGTTTCTTCCTCCCGGAACGCAAGAAAGGACATCGCATGAGCAAAAAAATCATCCACACCGAAAAGGCGCCCGCCGCCATCGGTGCCTATTCACAAGCCGTCGCAACCGGACAAGCCGTCCATGTTTCGGGACAACTCGGCCTGATCCCGCAAAGCGGGGCGCTGGCCGAAGGATTCACGCAGCAGTGTCATCAGATGTTTCAGAATCTGCGCGCCATCTGTCAGGCGGCGGGTGGCAGTCTGGGCGACATCGTCAAGATCGGGATATTCATGACGGATTTGTCGAACTACGTGGAACTGAATCAAATCATGGGTGAATATTTTTCGGCCCCGTACCCCGCCCGCGCCGTCGTCCAGGTCGTTGCGCTGCCTAAAGGCGGACTGGTCGAAGCCGATGCGGTGATGGTTGTCTGAAACCTCAAGACAAAATCCCGATCATCACGCATTGCCCAGCCACGCGACACCGAACAGGATGGTCAGCACGGTCAGCGGCGCGCCGACCTTGAAATAGGTCCAGAAGCCGATGGTCACCCCGGCGCCTTGGGCGCGCTGGGCGACGATCAGGTTGGCGACGGAACCGACCAGCGTGAAGTTGCCGGCCAGCGTCGAGGCCATCGCCACGGCCAGCCAGGCGCGCTGGGGATCAGCGAGGTTGCCGACGAAGGACTTGAGCATCAGCACCGCCGGCACGTTGCTCACCAGGTTCGAGAGCACCGCGGTCACCGTTGACAGCACCGCCACGTCGTCCAGATGCTGCCGCGCCACGGCCGCGATCACCCCTGGCGTCACCGCCACGCGCTCGAAAGCGGCAACCACGACGAACAAGCCGGAAAACATCACCAGCAACGGCCAGTCGATCTCGCGATAGACCTTGTGCGCCTTGATGCGCCGGGTAAACAGCATGTAGGCGCCGCCGAGGATGGCGACCTTGGCCACCGGCTGGCCGGCGAAGAACAGCACGATCATCGCGCCCATCACCAGCAGCGACTTGATCACCACCGGCTGCAGGTAGCGCACCGGCCGCGACACCTTCACCACGAACCCTTCGCGGTGGAGGAATTCACGCCGGTAGATCAGCGCGATCATGGCCACCGTCAGCAGCAGGCCGGCCGCCGCCACCGGCGCGAGCTCCAGGGCGAAGCGGGCGTAAGGAATGCGCGACAGGCTGCCGACGATCATATTCTGCGGATTGCCGGTGATCGTCGCCACGCTGCCGACGTTGGACGCCAGCGCCACGGCCAGCAGGTACGGCACCGGGTTGCGTTTCAGGCGCAGCGTGACGTCCAGCACCAGCGGCGTCATCACCAGGCAGATCGTGTCGTTGACCAGGAAGGCCGAAAGCACGCCGGCCAGCAGCACGATCGCGCCGAGCAGGACCAGCGGATAACGGGCGCGCACCACGACCCACTCGTTGACCAGCTCGAAGAAGCCCGACAGCCGCAGGTTCGCCACCACGATCATCATCCCGAACAACAGCGCGATGGTGTCGAAGTCGATGGCCGCAAAGGCGTCGTCCAGCGACAGCACGCCCAGCCAGACCATCAGGCACGCCCCGAGCAGCGCCGCCCCGGCACGGTCGAGGTGGTAGCCGGGCAGCTTGCCGACGGCGATGAACAGGTAGGTGGCGACGAAGACGGCGATCGCCGTGTAGCTTTCGGCGGAATCTAGAAACAGCTGCAGCATGGAGACAGACGGCCAATCAGCATCGCATATATCGCGGAACGGACAGCAAGGGCGGGTTGAAAGGCTGGCCGCAACCAACCACGACATTCTGCCGAAGCATACTCATTCCGGCGTACGCGCGTCACCATCTGCTCCCGGATGATTCAGCGCCTGCTCCGCGAGGTCCTCGTCGGAGACTGGCGGGGCCTCCCTTAACGCCACGAACTCCTCCAGAAACTCTTCCGTCGGTTCTTCGCCATGCGCTAACACATCCTGTAGAGTCTGCCTCCTTCGCCCGGTTCCAGACACGCCAGGATCGTTCGCACTTGCTGCTTCCTGCGATTTTTCATCGACCGTCGTCATCGTTTGCTCTCCATGTTGCAACGCAAGGCCGGAGCACTTGGAAATACGGCCGGCCTGTTCCTGACGCTATTAACCAACCGCATCCGCTGCCATCAGGCCAGCGCTGCACCCGGCTCCGATGCGATGTCCCTGCGTACGGCATCCACGAGGCCGTTGAGATCGCCGCCTTTCATGCCGATTTCGCTGAGCACGGCATCCAGGATCGGCTGCTGCGCGCGGTAGGCCAACGCCGCCGCGACCGCCTGTTCGGCGAGATTCCCGTTCCCGGCCGCGGACTGGGCCGCCGGCTCGCCGGCGGCGCCCCGATTCAGTCCATCCACCTGCACGACCTTGATGCTGTCGATCCGTTCCATCGGCTTCACCGAGGCTTCGATGATTCCCGGCAGGGCCTCCAGCAGTTTCATCTTGACCTGCATGGCGATCTGCTCCGCGGCCAGCGTATTCAGCGCGGCATTGCGCATTTCAATACCGTTGGCTTCGACCTGGTACTGTATCTGCTGGGCCTCGGCTCTGATCTTGAGCGCCGCCGCCTGATTTTCCGCAGCCTCTTTTTCCGCCTCCGCGGCGACCGTGATGCCGATCGCCTGCTGCTGCGCGTCCTGCTCGGCCGCAACCAGGGCAATCTGTTTTTCACGCTCGGCAACGGCCACTTCGCGCGCCGTCTTCACCTGCTCCTCGGCCCGCGCCGCCAGCGCGCGCGCTTCGTTGGCCTGTCTTTCGGCTTCCGACTGCGCCTGGGATTTTTCCGCGATGGAAATCAGCTTGTCCTGGTCGGCGAGCGTGGTGCGTTTTTCCTGGTCGATCTTCGCTACCTGGACTTCCCGGTCGGCTTCGATCTGGCGCTGCCGGATGGCGCGGCTTTTCTCCACTTCGGCTTCCTGGATCAGCCGTTCCGCATCGATCTTCGCCTGTTGCGCCTCGCGTTCGCGCTGCGCGGTGATGCTCGCGATTTCGGCCGACTGCTGCGCCTGGCGCGTCGCCACTTCCTGCTGTTGCTGCAGGGTGGCAAACGTCTGGTCCTTCTCGATGGTCAGCTTGAGCTGGGTGGCTTCGAAGTTCTTCTGCGCGATGGCGACGGCGGTGTCCTGCTCGATCTCGTTGCGTTCCTTGGTCCGCTGCTGCGTCTGCTGGGTGAGCTTGGTCAGGCCCTCGGCATCGAAGGCGTTCTGGGCGTCGAAAAACTTGATCGGCGTCTGGTCGAGGCGCGTCAGGCTGACCGATTCGAGTTCCAGGCCGTTCTTCAGCAAATCCTCGGACACCGCGTTCTGCACGGCCTGGATGAAGTCGGCCCGCTTGTCGAGCAGCTGGTGCATGCTCATCGAAACCGCGGCGGCACGCAGCGCGTCGACGAATTTGTCTTCCACCAGATCCTTCAGGGAATCGGGGTGCATGGTGCGCTGGCCCAGCGTCTGGGCGGCGTTGGCCACGCCCTCCACGCTGGGGATGACGCGCACGAAGAACGCCGCCACCGCATCCACGCGCAGGCGGTCCAGCGTGATCAGGCTGTCCGCCCCGGCGCGCGAAACCTCCAGCTTCAAGGTATTCATGTTGATGCCGACGCATTCGTGGAACACCGGCAGCACGATGGCGCCGCCGTCCATGACCACCTTCTGCCCGCCCAAGCCGGTGCGCACGAACGACAGTTCCTTCGATGAGCGGCGGTAGAGGCGCGAAAAAACCAGGCCGACGACGAAAAGGCCGACGAGCGCGATACCTGCCAGCACACCCATTTCGATCAGATTCATTCTTACTCCCTTGGTTGATTGTCAAAGCAAATCGGGACGCGGATTGGCGATCGCCAGGAAACGCGCACCGGAAATCTGTTTCACCAGCAGTACCGACTCTCCGGCGACTAGCTGCTGGTTCTCGCCATCCGGTTCGACGTGTACGTAGAGCGTCTGCCCATGGTCGTTTTTCACGCGGGCTTGCGCCGGATAGTTCACCCGCGCCGTGCCGTTGATGACGACGCCGATCTTTCCGACCAGGTTCGCAAGCGGCTCGGCCGAGGTCTCGTCGCGCGGCACGAGGCGGGAAATGGCGGCAGCGGACGCGCGCACGACGGGAAGCGCCCCGAGGAACGCCAGCGGCACCGATGCGAAGACGGGGGGATATTCGCCCAGGATGGAATGCGCCACGCCGTTGATCACGAAACCGGCCATGGCGAACGTCGTCAACAGGAGGGACAGCACCACCAGCAGCGGTACCTTGCCGAGATGCAGCCAGCCGAGCCAGGCGTCGAAGACGTGCCCGGCCATGTCTCCCGACGGCACGTCCATATCGGGCATGAAATCGTCGAGCCAGCCGGAAATGCTGAAACCGAGAAGCAGCGCCAGCCCCTCGATGACGGCAATGGCGATCAGCAGGATGAGCGCGAGCAGGAACGGCCAGGATTGAGGGGCAAGAAATAGACTCATCGTTCTGTTACCGCCTTTCAGAAGCTCTCTCAAACGAAGAAACCACATTGGCGATCCGGATGCCGCGCCATGCCGGTCTCGAACACCGTTTCCGGCATGGCGGCACCGTGGCACCTCCGGCCGGGGAGTTCATCCCGTGCCCCCGCCAAAACGGCTGGCCGGGGCTAATTGCCGCGCGCCGCCTTGATCGCCGCAAGCCGTTCGCTGATCCGATGCTCGCGCTGCAACTCCGCGAGTTCCTTCAGCTTGGCGGCGTCGCCTCCGACCGTTCCGACCAGCCCGTTGGCGCCGGTCTGGCGGACCAGCACGCGGTTGAACGAGGCGGCGGCATTTTCCACGCGCGATTGACGATCGCGCTCTCCGCCGATGGCGTCGGCCGGACGTTGCGTGAGCTGGCTCTCCCGGAAATCGGCGAGCAGTTGTTCCAGTTCGCGTTTCTTGGCCGACAGGGCGACGATATAGCTTTCCAGTTCCTTCGCCTTTTCGTGCTGCTCGTCGAGGGACTTTTGCAGTACGGGCAACAGATCCTCGATGTCCGCCTGCCGTCCGATGGCGGCTTTCGCCAGATCGTCGCGGCCGCCGGACAACGCCGCTTCGATTTTTTCCGCCATGCTTTCATGCTCCGAATTCAGCCGGGCGATCTGGGTCAGCACCAGATGCTTGGCGGCTTCGACCTTGCCGAGGTCGCCGCGGACCTCGCCGACCACCTGTTCGATCTCCCGCAGGGACTGCGCCATGGAGACCTCCGGCGCCATGTTCTCGGCGCGGTCCAGCAAGGCGTGCGCACCGCCGGCAATGATGCGGGAAACACGCGTAGCGATACTGTCAGCCATTGCTTCTCTCCTTTTCTCGTCGGGTGGTGATGATTTCCGTGATTTCCACGATGTCCGGCAGATAGCGTTCGATAGCCTCCTTGTCATAAACGGCGGGAGCGGAGGTGACCATCGCGCGCAGCACGGTCGTAAACAGGCGGAAACAGTGTTGCGCCAGCGCGGCCTCGATCTCCCGCAGGTCTCCGTCCTCGTCCCCGGCGGAAGAAGAACGGGCGGAAACCAGCACGGCCATGATCCGCGGGACGATGTCCAGCACCGCGCTCATCAGGTCGGAATGCGCCTTGTGCTGGCGCTCCCAGGACGCGACGAGATTGGCCATCGGCAGCACGAGATTCCGCATCCACGCCATGCAGGCGTCGGGATCGGACAACCCCGACTCCTGTTCACGAACTTGCGCGATCAGCGCCCTCAATCTCTCGCTGGCCGTCTTGCCCACCCCGTCCTGCATGGAGAGCAGCCAGCGAAAGTCCTCATCCGGCAGGCGAATCGATACGGTCTGCATCTGTGCCATGGAAAGCCTCCTAATCACTGCTTACGCTACGCACACAATGTAGTCCAATCGTATTCAAATGTAAACACATGCATTCACACACTTTCGCTCGTCTAGCGGCGCTCCTCCACGAGGACGGTTTCCCCTCCCCCGGCCAGCCCGTAGATCATCGGCTGGTACATGTCCTCGGCGTAGGTCGGCGGCACGACGAAGCTGCCCGGCGTGACGACGCGGACGCGGTAGAACAGGTTCATCTCGCCTTCGGCGCGCACGGCGGCGACGAAGCGGTCGTCGCGGAATTCCTGGTGCTTGATGCGCGTGTCGAGCATCGCCTGGCGCACGTCAACGCCGGCGATCTGCAGGGTGTTCTGCTCGCCCTGCGCGAGATTGGCGTTCTCGATCTCGACGCCCGCCGGCACGTAGTCGACCACGAGCGCGTTGGCGTAGCGTCCGCGCGTCTTGACGTTCACCCGCACGATCAGCGATTCGCCAACCTTCAGCGCGCGCCCGTTCGTGCCGACCGCGAGCGGCCGGCCGTCGGCGGTGTACCACTCGCGCTTCAGGTTGAAGGCGTCGCGCCGGGCTTCGGGCATCCGGGCCGGGTTGCCGCTCAGGTTGAGCTCGACGAACAGGCGTTCCGCGTGCGTGTTCCTGAGCTTCACGCCGGCCGCCAGTTCGCCGGGTGTGAGCGCCGCGAACTGCGTGCCCTTGCCGCCGATCGGCGCGTCGTGGCCCGTGAGTTCCGCCGTCCATGCGCCGGCTTCCTGGCCGGCGAAGCTGCGGCCGAGCAGGAAGACGGCGAGCTTTTCCTGCGTGCTCAGGTAGCGCTTCCGTTCGAGTTCCCCGGCGACCTGGGTGACGAGGTTCTCGCGTCCGTCGGGGTTGAGCCCGTGTTTCTGCAGCAGCACGTAGAACGAGCGCCGCGTCGCGCAGGCCGCTGCCGTAGTCGCCCCACCAGGCATCGTTGAGGCGCGGCTTCTTGAGGCCGGCGTCGATGGTGGTCTGCGCCCGCCCGTCGTCGCCCATCAGCTTGAGCGCGAGGCCGAGGTGCACCAGGCCCAGGCCGGAGTGCGCCCGCTCGCTCGCCTCGGCCATCTGGCGCAGCGTGGACAGCGGCGCCTTGCCCTGGCGCGCCAGCACGTAGGCGCCGTAGGCGAGCACGCCGAAGCGGCCGGAACCGGCATAGCGCCAGTCGTGCCACACGGCGTTCTCGTTGTAGGCGAGCGGCCCGCGCGGCAGGCCGGCGACGCCTTCCTGCAGGCCGCGCAGCAGGAAGTTGAACGGCCTTCTTCTCCATCTCGGCCGGCACCGTGAAGCCCTGCTCGCGCGCATCCAGCAGGAAGTTGGCGACGTAGGCCGAGAGCCAGTACTGGTATTCGGAGACGTTGCCCCACAGGCTGAAGCCGCCGCTCGGCGCCTGCATGCCGGCCAGGCGGCCGATGGCCTTGTCGAGCATCTCGGCCCGCTGCGCCTGCGTGTAGGGCTTGAGGCCGAACTGCCGGGCCGCCGCCTCGTCGATGAACACGTGCGGATAGGCCGTGCTGGTGGTCTGCTCGGTGCAGCCGTACGGATACGTGAGGAGCCCCTGCACGGCGCTGCGCACGTCGATCGGCGCCTTGTCGGAGACCGACAGCGTGGCCAGCGCCGTCTGCCGGAGCAGGCCGGCAAGGTCGGCGTCCCTGACTTCCAGCGTTTCGCCGGGCGCGACGACGTAGCGCTTCAACACCGTCTGGCGCGGCGTCGGCGCCTGCACCTGCAGCGGGAAGGTGCGGTCGAGCTTCAGGCGCGGGCTGTCGATGCTCACCAGCACTTCGGTCGGGCCGCTCGCCGTGCCGGCTTCCAGGGGGACGCGCAGGATGCGCTTCTGCTGGTCCTTGAGCGTGACCTTCTGCTCGCCGTTCCTGATCACCAGCCCGTCGCCGTTGGTGACTTTGATCTTCACCTCCTGCTCCGCGCCGGCGAGGTTCTGCACGTCGAGCGCGAGCAGCGCCGAATCGCCGATCGACAGGAAGCGCGGCGTCGCCAGTTCGACGACGAGCGGCGCGGCGACAGTGACTTCCGCCTCCTGCATGCCGAAGCGCTCGCCGCTGGCGGCCACCGCCATCAGGCGCAGGCTGCCGTTGAAATCCGGCACCGGCAGGGAAATCTCGGCCTCGCCGTTGGCGTCGAGCGCCACCGGGCCGCTGAACAGGTCGACCAGGCGCACCTTCTTCGGCAAGCTCTTGGTCGGCTTCGGCGCGGCGTCGCCGCCCCACTTGAGCTTGCCCTTCTGCCCGGCCATCTTCTCGATCAGACGGCCGTAGACGTCGTACAGGTCGTGTCCGTAGCGCAGCTTGCCGAAGAAGAAGCCGTGCGGGTCGGGGCTGGCGAAGCGGGTGATGTTGAGGATGCCGGCATCGACCGCCGAGAGCGTGACCATCGCGTTCCCGCCCTTGGCCTCGGGAACCTTGACCTTGACCTTGAGCGGCCGGTCGGGCTCCATTTTCTGCGGCGCCTCCAGTTCGACGCCGAGCTTGCGCGCCCCGCGTTCGAGCGGCAGGTAGGCGAGGCCCAGCGCGCGCGCCGGGGTGGCGCCGAGGCCGTTCTTGTCCGCCGCGCCGCCGGGACGCAGCACCATCGCCGTGACGTAGAGGTCGTGGCGCTTCCAGGCCTTGTCGAGCGGAATGTCGATCGTCGTGCCGTCGGCGCCGACGCTCAGCCGTTTCAGCCACAGCACCTTGTCGCCTTCCACCGTAATCAGCGCCTCGCCGGCGTGCGGCGGGGTGATCGTCAGCTTCGCCGTGTCGCCGTCGGCGTAGGCCGGCTTGTCGAGCTTCAGGGCCACGCGGTCGGGGCGCACGCCCTGTGTTTCGTCGTCCTTGGCGGACCAGCCGGCATAGAAACGGAAACGCGCCGTCAGCCCGGTATCGGGATCGAGCACCTCGACGCGGTAGCGGCCGTACTTCACGGGCACGGCGAACTTGCCGCGGCCGCCGGCCGGCACCGCGACCTGCGTGGTCAGCACCAGTTCGTCGGTCTCGGTGAAGCCCGAATGCCAGCCGCGGTTGTCGTCGAAGCGCCAGTAGTAGGCGCGGTTCTCGCGGAACAGGCGCACCGGCAGCGCCTGGCCCGCCTTGAGGCCGGCCGCCGCGTCGGCGCGCACGATCTCGAATTCGGCCGGCGCGCCCTCGCGCGCGTAGGAACCGACGAACAGCGGACGCAGGCCGACCAGCACCGGCGCCGGCCACCAGGTGCGCTCGATGCTGCGCACCACCGGCCGGCCGCCGCTTTCCAGCAGGCTCAGCGTGGCGCGCACGGTAAAGGGCGAGCGGCGCTTGTGCACCGGCGACAGGTCGACGCCGACGCGGGTCTTGCCGTCGTCGCCGAGCGTTTCCTCGTCGAGCTCGACGCGCGAGCGGACGCCGTCCTCGTCGGCGTCGCCGAAGAAGAAGCCGGGCAAGGCCTTGGCCAGCGGATTGCGGTCGGGTTCGGTGTTCACCACGCCGAGCAGGCGGTTGCCGGCGGCCGGCGCGCCGTACAGGTAGGCGCCGGCGACGTCGATTTCCCAGCCCTTCGATCCGGCATCGAGCCGGCCCGCCGCGCTGGACAGGTCGAGCTTCATGCGTTCGGGCAGGAACTCCTCGACGCCCAGGCGCATGACGGTGCTCGCCCGCTTGTCCGCCGGATCGGCGCGCAGTTCGAGGTTCCAGAAGCCGGTCGCCGCGTCGGCGGGCAGTTCGATCGCCTGCCGGTAGTAGCCGGCGAACTTCTCCTGCGCCTGCCAGGTGGCCGTCCATTGCGCCTTGCCGTCGGGGCGGCGCAGCACGGCCTGGATCGGCTGCGCCGATACCGGCATGCCGTCGGCGTCGCGCGCCAGCACCGAGACGTCGAAGCGTTCGCCGGGCCGGTACAGGTTGCGTCCGCTCCAGGCGAACAGGCGCACCGGCGAGGAAGTCAGCCCGCCGATATCGAACTCGGCGAGGTCGAGCGCCGGTTCCTTGAGGGCGATCAGCGACATCTGCTCGCCTTTGCGAGCCATCACCACCTTGGCCTCCGCCGGGCGTTCGGCGAACGCGGCGCGGCCGTCGCGGTCGGTCTCGCCGCGCAGCAGCACCTTGCCGTCGGCGCCGATCCAGTTGACTTCGACGCCGGACACGCCCTTGGCCGAGGTCAGCGAGCTGACGAAGGCGTCGGCGCCCTTGCCGGCGTATTGCCGCACGTGCAGGCCGAGGTCGCTGACGTAGAAGTAGGTGGTCTGGTACTCGCCGCGGAAGCGGTTGGGCTGCGACATCACGGCCACGTAGATGCCCGGCGCCTTGAGCGCCGGCACCGTCTCGACCGGAATGAAGGTGACGCTGCGCCGGTTCGCTTTCGACTCGGTCAGGAAGCGGCCGACGAAGACGCTCTCGGTCATCTTGTTGAACTGGTCGAGCTCCCACGCGCCGACCACGCCCTTGAGGTGCGAATTGCCGTAATAGCCGTCGTCGCCCTCGCCGCTTTCACTCTGCTCATCGTCCGCGGCGCTGGGCGGCCGGACCTTGCCAGCGATGACCCGTTCGAGGAATTTCGGCAGCTGCTCGGGCTTGACCTTGAGGAACTGGATGTCGACTTCCGGCACGTTGACCGTGGTCACCGGCAAACCGCCGTTCTGCGCCGCCGGCAGCACCATGCCGCGGCTGGCGAAGTAGAAGGCCGGCGCCACCGCCGCCGTGCGGATCGAGAAGCGCGCCTCGGCGGCGAGCTGGGCGCCGCCCTTGGCCGGCAGCCCGGCCTGCACGCGCACGACGTAGCGGGTCTGCGGCTTGATGTGCGGGAAGAAGAGCAGGCGCGGGTTCTCGCCGACCACCCAGGCGCCGGGCACCGGCTTGCCGCCGTCGAGCGCCGTGTCCTCGGGCGCGCGGCTGCTGGCGGCGTCGGCCTCGCCGGAGGATGCGTCCTCGTCTTCGTCGTCATGGCGGCGCGGCGCCGTCTGCTGCGCGCCGCTGGCCGGCATTTCGAGCACCTGCAGGAATTTCCCATGGTCGTCCCGTGCATCGAGCGGCAGGCTGAACGAGAGCGCCAGCGCGGGCGAGCCGTCGAGTTCGCGGTGCGCGCCGTCGACCGCCTCGAAGGGCACGCCGGCGCCGGAGAGGCCCTGGTCGTCCGGCGAGGAACCCTGGCGGACGACGAAGAAGACCGCCGCGGCGAGGATGACGGCCAGCGCGACGGCGGCCAGGGCACGGCCTGCAGTCTTGTTCAGGAATGACATGGGAACGCTCCGGCAAAAATGCAGCGGGGATTGTAAATGCCTGGCGTCATTAGCGCCAGCTGAGAATTATTCCCGGGACATCCGGCGGCGCAGGTGCGCGATCCGCCGCCCGGTGAGAAAATGGCGCCCACGCCTTCTTTCCACCTCCGAGGACCCGCGATGACTTTCACCCAAGCCCTTGCCGCCGCCTGGCAAAAGAACGATTCCCTGCTCTGCGTCGGGCTCGATCCCGATCCAGCCAAGTTCCCGGCGCATCTCAAGGGCCGGCCGGACGCCATCTTCGAATTCTGCACGGCGATCGCCGACGCCACCGCCGACCTCGTCTGCTGCTTCAAGCCGCAGATCGCCTATTTCGCCGCGCACGGCGCCGAGGACCAGTTGCAGGCGCTGATCGCGCACATCCACGCCAACCATCCCGACATTCCGGTGATCCTGGACGCCAAGCGCGGCGACATCGGCAGCACGGCCGAGCAGTACGCCAAGGAGATCTTCGAACGCTACGGCGCCGACGCGATCACCGCCAATCCGTACATGGGCAAGGATTCGGTCGAGCCCTACCTGGCCTACTCGGACAAGGGCGTGATCCTGCTCTGCCGCACCTCCAATCCCGGCGGCAGCGACCTGCAGTTCCTCGACGTGGGCGGCGGGAAGAAGCTCTACGAGCACGTGGCCGAGCTCGTGGCCACGAAATGGAACACCACCGGGCAATGCGCGCTGGTGGTCGGCGCCACCTTCCCGGGCGAGATCGCGCGCGTGCGCGAGATCGTCGGGAACCTGCCGCTGCTGGTGCCCGGCATCGGCGCCCAGGGCGGCGACGTGGAGGCGACGGTGCAGGCCGGGCGCACCGCCGCGGGAACCGGGCTGATCATCAACAACTCGCGCGCCGTCCTTTACGCCGGCAAGGGCGAGGACTTCGCGCTGGCGGCGCGCCAGGCCGCGCAAGCCTCGCGCGACCTGATCAACCGTTACCGCTGATCCGCACCGGGGCGCCGCGCTCCGCCGAGTCGTACAGCGCGCGCACCAGCGCCACCGCGTTGCGCGCGGCGCGGCCGCCGATCGGCATCGGCGCGCCGCCGCGCAGGGCGATCACCATCTGCTCGATCTGCCGCTGGTGCCCCGCGAAGCCAATGATGTTGGACGCGCCGGCGCCGGTGCGCGCCGTGTTCTGCGCCGCCCGGGCGAGGATTTCGGCGTCCTCCGGCCGCGCGTCGCGGAAGTCCCAGCGCACGACCTGCTCGTCCTCCAGCGCCACCGAGCCGGACTCGCCGCAGATCTCGATGCGCCGCTCCCAGCCGGGCCACGCGGCGGTCGTCGCCTCGATCGAACCCATGGCGCCGTCGGGGAAGCGCAGCGTGGCGCAGGCGGTGTCCTCGGCCTCGATGCCGGAATGTACCCGCCGCGTCTTCCAGGCGAAGATTTCTGACGGCATGCCGGCCAGCCACTGCAGCAGGTCGATGGCGTGGATCGACTGGTTGATCACCGCGCCGCCGCCGTCGATCGCCAGCGTGCCCTTCCAGCCGCTGTAGTACGACGCGGCACGGTGCCATTTGATGTAGGCGCTGCACAGGCACAGCCGCCCGAAGCGGCCAGCCTCCAGCGCGGCCTTGACCGCCTGCGCGCCTTCGGTGAAGCGCGCCTGGAAGATGCATTCGACGGCGACGCCCGCGGCGTCAGCCGCGTCGAGCAGGGTGTCGGCGCGTTCGAGGTCGATTTCGAGCGGCTTTTCGACGAGCAGGTGC
The DNA here is from genome assembly GCF_047602565.1 of Propionivibrio sp. Taxonomy (GTDB): domain Bacteria; phylum Pseudomonadota; class Gammaproteobacteria; order Burkholderiales; family Rhodocyclaceae; genus Propionivibrio. The sequence continues at coordinate 3,219,650 of NZ_JASGGX010000001.1, read as the reverse complement.
TTGCCGGCGCGGATCGCCTGCAAGGTGGGTTCCAGATGCAGGCCGCTGGGCGTGAGGATGCACGCCACGTGGATGTCCGGGCGGGCGAAGAAGGACTCCGGATCGTCCGAGGCCACCGGCAGGCCGTACTTGTCGGCGAACTCGCGCGCCTTCGCCGCACTGCGGCCAAGTACCCCGACCAGTTGGAGATCGTACTGCCGGGCCAGTGCAAGGATGGCCTGGGCGTGGTTGTGGGCGATGACGCCGGTGCCGACGAGTCCGAACCCGAGGGTTCCCGAAAGTGGTTTCATGATGCGCGCTCCTGCTGGCTGTGCGGCCGAAATGGCCGACGAGGGGCCGATCGTAGTGTCCCGCCGCCGCCTTGGCAAGACGCGATTTCTGCCCGGAAAGGCCGTCGATCCTGTAGACTTGTCCGGGTTCCCGAACGAATTCCAATAATTTTTTGGCGTGGTCACCTGACCACGCGGATTTCCCGCCTCTTATGGAACTCGCGCTGCGCATCATCGGCATCATCACCCCGGTGCTGATCATCTCCGCCATGGGCTATGCCTACGCCCGCCTGCAGAAGCCGGACATGACCTGGATCAACCGGCTGAGCACCGATCTCCTGTATCCGCTGCTGATCTACACCGCGATGGCGTCGAAGGACTTCAACATCCGCGGCTTCCTACCGCTGATCGGCGGCGGCATACTGGTGCTCGTCGGCTCCGGCCTGATCGCCTGGGGCGCCGCGCGGCTGCTCGACTACAATCCGCGCGCCTTCGTCCCGTCGATGATGTTCACCAACGTCGCCAACATGGGCCTGCCGCTCACGCTGCTGGCCTTCGGCCCGGAAATGCTGCCGGCCGCCGTCGCGCTGTTCATGACCTTCAGCCTGGCGCATTTCACCTTCGGCATCCGCATCTGCGCGCCCGACGTGAGCGTGAAAGGCATCCTGCGCGGACCGATGCTGTGGGCGATGATCGGCGGCGTGGTGTCCAGCCTGGTCGGCTTTACCCTGCCCGAGTGGCTGGCCTCCAGCACCCGGCTGCTCGGCGACGCGGCCATCCCGCTCGGCCTGTTCACCGTCGGCGTCGGCTTCGCCAGTTTCAAGGTCGAGCGCTGGAGCATCGGGCTGGTCGGTGCCGTGCTGTGCCCGCTTTCCGGGCTGGTCGTCGCCTGGCCGCTGGTGCGTCTGCTGCCGCTGTCGCCGCAGCTGCAGGGCGTGCTGCTGCTCTACGCGGCGCTGCCGCCGGCGGTGATGAACTACATCTTCGCCGACCGCTACCAACAGGAACCGGGGCTGGTGTCCGCGATCGTCGTGGTGGGCAACATCGCCTCGATCTTCTTCGTGCCCTTGTCCCTGTATCTCGCGTTCTGAACCGAAAGGCGCTTCCCATGAAAGAACTTCGCTTCCACGGCCAATCCATCGTCACCGGGCGCGGCTCGCTGGCCTGCCTGCGCTCCCTGCCCGCGAAACGCGCGTTCATCGTCACCGGCGGCAAATCGATGTTCGCCAACGGCACGATCGGCAGGATCGAAGCCCTGCTGGCCGAGGCCGGCGCCACCTGCTGCGTGCACGGCGGCGTGCCGGCCAATCCCTGGCCGGCCGTGGTCTACCGGGGCGTCGCCGCGATGCGCGAATTCCGCCCCGACACGGTGATCGGCGTCGGCGGCGGCGCGGCGCTCGATGCCGCCAAGCTGATGGCTTTGTTCTACGCGCATCCCGGCCTCGGCATCGAGGCGGCGTTCAAGGCCGGACTGCCGCAGGAGCGGCCGGGCATCCGCCTGGTCTGCATCCCCAGCACCTCCGGCACGGCCTCGGAGGTGACGCAGTTCGCCGTGCTCACCTTCCCCGAGGAAAATCTCAAGATCGGCGGCAAGACGCCGGCACTGATTCCCGACATGGCGATCCTCGACGCCGAGATCACGCTGTCGATGCCGCGCCACGTCGCCGCCGAGACGGGCATCGACGCGCTCACCCACGCCATCGAGTGCTTCACCAACCCGGGCGTGGAGGAGTTCTCCAGCAGTCTGGCGGCCGGCGCGGTCGAGGGGCTTTTCGCGCATCTCGAAGCGTCGGTGGTCAACGGCGACATCGATTCGCGCGAGAAGGTGCACCATTTCCAATGCATGGCCGGCTGCGCCTTCTCCAACATCGGCACGGGCATGGACCACGGCATCGCGCACGCCTTCGGCGGGCGCTTCGATCTCGGCCACGGCCTGCTCAACGCCGTCGCGCTGCCGCACGTGATCCGCTTCAACAGCCGCGACGCCTGGGCCAGGGAGCGCTACGCTTACCTCGCCCGCCGCATCGGCACGGACGATCTGGCCAGGGCCGTGCTCGCGCTCAACCGGGCGATCGGCATCCCCGACGCCTTCTCGAAGATCGGCGTGCCGGCCGACGCGTTCGAGGCGGAATTCGACACCCTGGTCGAAAACTCGCTCAAGGGAGCGACCCGCTTCAACCCGACGCCGGTGTCGGCTGCGGACATGCGCGGGCTGCTGCGCGACGTGTTCACCGGCAAGGCGCTGTAGCGCCCGCCGAGACTGATGCTTTCCAGCGACGGGCTCCCGACGCCGGCGCGCTATTACGCGATGACGGTGGTCATCCTCGGCACCGCCATGTCGGTGCTGGACGGCACCATCGTGAACCTCGCCCTGCCGCAGATCACCCGCGATCTCCAGGCCAGCGCCGCGCAAGCCATCTGGGTGATCAACGCCTACCAGATCGCCATCCTGGCGTTCCTGCTGCCGTGCGCCGCGCTGGGCGACCTCATCGGATACCGGCGCGTCTACCTGAGCGGGCTGTTGCTGTTCACGCTGGCCTCGCTCGGCTGCGCCTTCGCCCCCTCGCTCTCCGCGCTGACGGCGACGCGCACCATCCAGGGACTGGGCGCGGCGGGCATCATGTCGGTCAGCGCGGCGCTGATCCGCCTGATCTATCCCAAGGACCAGCTCGGGCGCGGCGTGGCGATCAACTCGATGGCCGTCGCCGCCTCCTCGGTCGCCGGCCCCTCGTTCGCTGCGGGCATACTCTCCGTCGCCTCGTGGCCGTGGCTGTTCGCCGTCAACCTGCCGCTGGGCATCGTCGTGCTCGTCCTGGGATACCGCTCGCTGCCGCGCAATCCGCAGGGCAACGGCAAGACGAGGCTGTCGTGGATCGACGTGCTGCTCAACGCCCTGATGTTCTCCCTGATTTTCCTGGGCGTGGACACCCTCGGCGCGCGCGGGTCGCTGGCGGCGGGAACGTCGATCTCGGGCGCCGGCCTGCTGCTCCTCGGCATCGCCGTCGGCATCCTCTACCTGCGGCGGCAGGCGCGGCAGCCGCTCCCGGTGTTTCCCGTCGACCTGATGCGCATCCCGGTATTCGCGCTGTCCATGTGCACCTCGGTGACGGCGTTCACCGCTCAGATGCTGTCCTACGTCGCCCTGCCGTTTCTCCTGCTCGATGCCTACGGACGCACGCCCCTGCAGGCCGGCGCGCTGATCACCGCCTGGCCGCTGGCGATCGTCGCCATCGCGCCGCTGGTCGGCCGCACCATCGGCCGCATCCCCGACGGAACGCTCGGCGGCGTCGGCCTCGGCGTCCTGTCGCTCGGGCTGGCGCTGGTCGCCCTGCTGCCGGGCGCGCCGGCGGACGCCGACATCGTCTGGCGCCTCGTCGTCTGCGGCATCGGCTTCGGCCTCTTCCAGTCCCCGAACAACCACACCATCGTCACCTCGGCGCCGATGCACCGTTCCGGCGGCGCCAGCGGCATGCTCGGCACCGCCCGCCTGACCGGCCAGACGCTCGGCGCCGTCATCGTCGCCATCATCTTCAGCCTCGCCGACCCCCACAACGGACAGGGCCCGACCATCGCCCTGGGACTGGCCGCCGGCTTCGCCGCGATCGCCGGCGTTTTCAGCACCATGCGCCTGCGCACGGCACCGGAGTCGCGGCCGGACGCCGGCAAGAACGACACTTTGCTGGACTAGAAAACGACGAGGGCCTGACCTTTCGGTCAAGCCCTCAAGATTCTCTGGTGGCCAGTCGCGGAATCGAACCACGGACACGCGGATTTTCAATCCGCTGCTCTACCAACTGAGCTAACTGGCCAAAGAAGCTGCGCATTATAGCGAGCCGTTCTGTTTACGTCAAAAATTCGCAACTTCCGGCGATCCATCCAAAGCGACCGCGCGAAGACAAAATGAATAGAAAAAGCCCCGCATGGAACATCATGCGGGGCTCTCCTGAAACAGGCGCGAATCGGCGAGAGTTTCAGCTCCCGCCGCCGGGCATTACATCATGTCCATACCGCCCATGCCGCCCATTCCACCCATGCCGCCAGGCATGGCCGGGGCCGGCTTGTCTTCGACCAGCTCGGCGACCATGCAGTCGGTCGTGAGCATCAGGCCGGCGATCGAAGCGGCGTTCTGCAGCGCGGTGCGGGTGACCTTGGTCGGATCGAGGACGCCCATCTCGACCATGTCGCCGTACTCGCCGGTCGAGGCATTGAAGCCGAAGTTGCCCTTGCCGTTGACCACGGCATTGACCACGACGGACGGCTCGTCGCCGGCATTGGCGACGATTTCACGCAGCGGCTGCTCGATGGCGCGCAGGACGATCTTGATGCCGGCTTCCTGGTCGTGGTTGTCGGCCTTCAGATCGCCGATGGCGGCACGGGCGCGCAGCAACGCGACGCCACCGCCGGCCACGATGCCTTCCTCGACGGCGGCACGGGTGGCGTGCAGCGCGTCTTCGACGCGGGCCTTCTTCTCCTTCATTTCGACTTCGGTGGCCGCGCCGACCTTGATCAGGGCGACGCCGCCGGCCAGCTTGGCGACACGTTCCTGCAGCTTTTCCTTGTCGTAGTCGGAGGTCGACTCTTCGATCTGCAGACGGATCTGCTTGACGCGCGCTTCGATGTTGGCGGCGGCGCCGGCGCCGTCGATGATCGTGGTGTTTTCCTTGCCGACTTCGATGCGCTTGGCCTGGCCGAGCTCGGCCAGCGTCGCCTTCTCGAGGGTCAGGCCGACTTCTTCGGCGATGACTTGGCCGCCCGTCAGGACGGCGATGTCTTCCAGCATGGCCTTGCGGCGGTCGCCGAAGCCCGGGGCCTTGACCGCGCAGGTCTTCAGGATGCCGCGGATGTTGTTGACCACCAGGGTCGCCAGCGCTTCGCCTTCGACGTCCTCAGCGACGATCAGCAGCGGACGGCTGGCCTTGGCGACTTGTTCGAGCACCGGCAGGAGGTCGCGGATGTTCGAGATCTTCTTGTCGAACAGCAGGACGTACGGATTTTCCAGGATGGCGATCTGCTTGTCCGGGTTGTTGATGAAGTACGGCGAGAGGTAGCCGCGGTCGAACTGCATGCCTTCGACGACTTCGAGTTCATTGTTCAGCGACTTGCCGTCCTCGACGGTGATGACGCCTTCCTTGCCGACCTTTTCCATGGCCTCGGCGATGATGTCGCCGATCGAGGAGTCGGAGTTGGCCGAGATCGAGCCGACCTGGGCGATTTCCTTGCTCGTCGAGCAGGGCTTGGACAGCGTCTTCAGCGCATCGACGGTGGCGGCGACGGCCTTGTCGATGCCGCGCTTCAGATCCATCGGGTTCATGCCGGCGGCCACGTACTTCATTCCTTCGCGCACGATCGACTGGGCCAGCACGGTGGCGGTGGTCGTTCCGTCGCCGGCGATGTCGGAGGTCTTGGAAGCGACTTCCTTGACCATCTGCGCGCCCATGTTCATGAACTTGTCCTTCAGTTCGATTTCCTTGGCGACCGAGACACCGTCCTTGGTCACGGTCGGCGCGCCGAAGGAACGCTCGAGCACCACGTTGCGGCCCTTCGGGCCGAGGGTGACCTTGACCGCGTCAGCCAGGATGTTCACGCCCTCGACCATGCGGGTGCGCGCGGAATCGCCGAATTTAACGTCTTTTGCTGCCATTGGAATACTCCTGAGAATTCGATGTTGGAATGGATTGGGTTAAGACACTCGAGGTTTTTCTGGCGGCGTGCGCTCAGCCCTCGACCACACCCATGATGTCTTCCTCGCGCATGACGAGCAGTTCCTCGCCGTCGACCTTGACGGTCTGGCCGGCATACTTGCCGAACAGGATGCGGTCACCGGCCTTGACGTCCATTGCGACATGCTTGCCGTTTTCATCGCGCTTGCCGGGGCCGACCGCGATCACCTGACCCTGATCGGGCTTTTCCGCGGCATTGTCGGGGATGACGATTCCGGAAGCGGTCTTGCGCTCCTCTTCGAGGCGCTTGACGATCACGCGATCATGCAAAGGACGGATTTTCATGCATTTTCTCCTTGGTTAAAGCACTGGGTTTTTCAACAAACCGCCAACAATCCACCTGGCGGCCGGCGTACCGGCGCGTCGAATTATTAGCACTCACAGAAGTCGAGTGCTAATAATAGGGGCGTGCCCCTCAGTTTTCAAGGGCACGGAAATAAAAATCCTCGGCCGGAATCATCGCTCTTGAAAAAAAGGGGAGGCCGCCCCATACTTGGGCCATGGTTGTAATTCCGGCAAACTGGAGACGTTCTGGACGCGGGTTCGACTCCCGCCACCTCCACCCAAGCGTATTCGGCCGGAGTGCGTTCGGGTGGGGGTGTATTGGTTTCGACAGGGCGGGTGAAGGTGCGCAGGCAACCCGAGAGGCGACGGACGTAATCCGCGCAAATCCATAAACGCCAACGATGAGCGTTTTGCAATGGCCGCTTAAGGCCGCTGCCGAGGCTGCTTGAGCCTTGTCACCAAAGAAAAGCCGGCGGGGACTTCGGTCCCCGTCGTCATTTGCGGCGTCCGACGGGCGCCGTGTCAGGCGTGCGCCACTTTGTCGAGTAGCATCTGGACGGCCTTGTCCGGATCGGCTTCCTCGGTTACGAAGGGCTTGATGCCGCCGCGCTGCAGGCGCTGGTAGAGGAACGGGCTCATGCCGGCGGTGATCATCACATGCACGTCGTCCAGCGGGTGATCGTCCCCCAGCTGCGAGGAATGCAGCGTCTGCTCCAGCGTCAGTTCGCGCAGCGTCTTGTTGTCGATCCTGTTTCCGCGGATTTCGTATACCCAGAATTTGCGGCAACGGCCCGCATGATCGGTGATCGTCCTGCGGTTCTGGCTGCTGACGGCGATCCGCAGCGCATCCGCCCGCATTTTCCGGGAAATAGCGTCCTGAGGCCGGTCGTGACCGCCGCACCCGCAGCCGCCTTCCTTGTGTTCGTGCTCTTCGCCATGTTTTTTCCCACCGCAACCGCCCTTGCCGTCGCAGCCGTGACCGCCGCCGCCGCAGCCCCCGGCGGCATGCCCGCCGCTGTGGCCGCAGCCGCCCGCCGGCGCGGCGGCGGGATTGGCGATTTCGAATTCGGCGATCGCCTCGCCCGCCGTGGCGGCGTCGGTGCCGAACGCCACGATGCCCTTTTCGACCAGGGCGTCCTTGGTGGCCTTGTCGACGCTGCCGCACAGGACGGCATCGAACTGCGGCACCTCGGCCGGGCCGTCCAGGTGTTCGCGCAGCGCGACATGCCGGATGTCACGGGTGTCGGTATCGAAAAAAAGCAGATGCTCGGCGTTGGGCAGGTGCGGTTCGACGCACGAGTCGAGGCCGTTGGGAATGCGTACGGGGATGCAAAGCTTCATGACTGTTCATTGTCCTTTCAAAGCGTGTCCTGGGAATCGGCGGGCATTTCGGGAGGATTCATCGCCGCGGCGGCCTTGTCCTCGATGCGCAGCGCCTTGCCTTCCAGGATCGCCCGCGCAACCTTCTCGTGCGCGCGGGCGACGATGGCGCCGAGCGTCTGGCGGGAAACGCCCATCCGCTCGGCGGCCTCGGCCTGGTAGAGGCCGTTAACGTCGGTCAGGCGCATGGCCTCGACCTCGTCCAGCGCCAGCTCGATTTCCTCCAGCGCGCACAAGGGGATGCCCTGGGGCTTGAAATAGCGGGCGGGCACGTCGCAGTCGACCCGCCGGCATTTGAGAGGTCTCGCCATCGTTCCTATCGTCGCCGCGTCTCATCGCAAAGCGCGCACTCTAGCATATTTATTGGCATATGCCCATAAATATCCGCTTATGCTGCCTGCGGAAACTGGTACGATGCGGCCATGATCGTCACCAACAAGAACCATGAAACGGCAATCGTCGTCCGGCGCGACGGAGTGAACGTAAGCTTCGTCCGATTGAAGGCCGGAAAACTGGGGTGCGAGCGGATGGACGAAACGTCGTTTCGGGAGAACTGGCACGAGTCTCCCTATCCGCTGCCGGACACCATCGAGCGTTTTCTCGAACATGGCCGCATCCACGGCGCCACGCAGGAAGCGATCAAGGGGCTGACCCGGCTGCAGGAGCGCGACCGGGCGGTGATAGCCAACCTGTTCTAGGACTGCCCGGTCTACCAGCCGGCGATCGCCGCCATCTCGTCGTCGATGACGCAGGCGGGGCGGACGACGCCGATGCGGTAGGTCTGCGTGGCGATCCGGCAGAGTTCGGCGCCGGCGAGATCGATGTCGTTCACTTGCGACAGGTCGATCTCGTCCACGCCGACCTTGATCAGGCCGTGCATGAAGTCGTTGCGCAGGCACCCGTTCAAGCCGCCGGCCACGCGCATCACGCGCCGCCCCTGGAACTCGTTCAGGCTGAGGACGGAGGCCTTGCCGCAGGCCAGGGCGCGGGCGATCTCGTCCTTCAGCAGCTGTTCGCTGACCGGGCCGGGCTGGAAGCGGGCGCAATAGAGGTCGCCCACGCGGCTCACGGCGACCGCGGAAATGTCGATCAGGACGGAACCGAAGACGGAAAACTCGCAACCCAAGGCCTGGCCGACCTGCAGCGGCAATTCGGTACGCACCATCAAGCCGCCGAGCGAGAGGTTTTCCAGCCGACCGAGCCCGGTGCTGCCCGCCTGCCCCAGGCGGACGAGCGGCTGCACATTGAACCGGACGCGCTGGTGCCGACGCTGTTCCTTCATGATCTGGCCTTGTCTTGCGGGATTGCTGCTCTATGATGGCGGGGCTTGCCATCATACATCCAACGCCACGCATGACAACAACTGGCATCCGCCTTCGGGCCCGGCGCATCGCGGCCGGTTTTTCGCGTTTCGTTCTTCTCGGCGCCCTCGCCGTCGCCCAGGCCGCGCTGGCCGGCGGGTTGCCCGCGCCGGTGGCCGGCGCGCTCAAGGAGGCGGGCATTCCGGCGCAGAACGTCGCCGTGCTGGTGCGCGGCACGGGCGGGGAGCCGCCGCTGCTCAGCCACAACGCGCGCGAGCCGATGAACCCGGCCTCGGTCATGAAGCTGCTGACCACCTACGCCGCCCTGGAAATCCTGGGACCGGCCTACACCTGGAAGACCGAGGCGCTGGCCGACCGCCCGCCCGCCGACGGACGGCTGGACGGCGACCTGTATCTGCGCGGCAGCGGCGACCCGCGCCTGGCGCTGGAACAGTTCTGGCTGCTGCTGCGCCAGCTGCGCACGCGGGGCGTGAGCGAGATCGGCGGCGATCTGGTGCTCGACCGCGGCGCGTTCGCGCTGCCGCCGCACGATCCGGCGGAGTTCGACAACGAGCCGCTGCGCCCGTACAACGCCGGTCCGGACGCGCTGCTGGTCAACCTGAAAAGCCTGAGCTTCACCCTGCACCCGGACGCGGAGAACGCGCGCATCGAGGTCTGGCCCGAGACGCCGGGCGCCGATCAGTTCGTGCGCAACCAGTTGACGCCGGGCAGCGGCGCGTGCAGCGACTGGCGCGAACGGCTGCGGATCGACCAGGAAGGCGAGGTCGTCGTGCTGCGCGGCGCCTACCCGGCCAGTTGCGGGGACAAGTCGCTGAATCTGTCGCCGTGGAGCGCCGACGCGCAGGTCGAACGGCTGTTCCGTGCGCTCTGGCGGGAACTGGGCGGCACGCTGCGCGGGCACGTCCGCGCCGGGCCGGCGCCGGCCGGCGCCCGCGTGCTGGCCGCGCACGAATCCCCGGCGCTCGGCGAGATCGTCCGCGAGATCAACAAGTTCAGCAACAACGTGATGGCCCGGCAAGTGTTCCTGACGCTCGATCCCGCCCGTCCGGCCACGCCCGCCGGGGCGCAGCGCGCAGTGCGCGCCTGGCTGTCCGGCAAGGGGCTGGGCCTGCCGGAACTGGTGCTCGACAACGGCTCCGGCCTGTCGCGCAAGGAGCGCGTTTCCGCGGAAAGCCTGGCGCGCCTGCTGCTCGCCGCGTGGCAGAGCCCGGTGATGCCGGAGCTGATGAGTTCGCTGCCGCTGGCCGGCGTTGACGGGACGCTGCGCAAACGCATGACCGGCGGCGCGGCGACCGGCCGCGCCCATCTGAAGACCGGCTATCTGGAGAACGTGCGCACGCTGGCCGGCTACGTGCTCGACAACGGCGGCAGGCGCTGGATCGTCGTATTCCTGATCAACGATCCCCGCGCGCGCCTGGGCAAGCCGGCCATGGACGCCCTGCTGCAGTGGCTGACCGAGCGCGGGGACGCCAGGGAGGGATGATCAGTCGCGCGCGGCGGCGCGCACGAAACGCTCGAACGCCTCGGCCGGCATCGGCCGGCCGTACAGGAAGCCCTGGCCTTCGTTGCAGCCCCGGCTTTGCAGGAACGCGGCCTGCGCCGGCGTTTCCACGCCCTCGGCGATGGTCTGCAGGCGCAGGCTCCGGGCCAGGCCGATGATGGCCTCGACGATGGCCTCGTCTTCCGGGTCGCGCGCGATGTCGCGCACGAAGGACTGGTCGATCTTCAGCCGGTACACCTTGAAGCGCTTCAGGTAGTTGAGCGACGAATAACCGGTGCCGAAATCGTCGATCGACACGCGCACGCCGCGGGAATACAGGGCGTTCAGGATTTCGACGGCTTCCTTCGGGTTCTCCATGGCCGCGCCCTCGGTCAGCTCAAGTTCCAGCAGTTCGGGCGGCAGTTCGGCTTCGGCAAGAACCTGGGACACCAGGTCCGGCAACCGGGCCTGCCGGAACTGGATGGCCGACAGGTTGACCGCCATCACCATCGCGGGCAAGCCCCGGTCGAGCCAGTCGCGCAGCTGGTTCACCGCGGAGCGCAGCACCCATTCGCCGATCGGCAGGATCATGCCGCTGTCCTCCGCCACCGGGATGAAATCGCCGGGCGGCACGTCGCCCAGTTCCGGATGGCGCCAGCGCAGGAGCGCCTCGACGCCGATCACCCGGCCGCTGTCCAGCGCGATCTGCGGCTGGAAGACGAGCGACAGCTGATCGCGCTCCAGCGCCTTGCGCAAGGCGTTCTCGACGCGCAGCAGGCGGTCCGAGCTTTCCTGCATTTCGCGGGTGAAGAAGCAGAAGGTCTGGCGGCCGCTGCGCTTGGCCCGGTACATCGCGGTATCGGCGCACTTGGAGAGCGCCTCGTAGGTCTCCCCGTCGGCCGGGTACATGGCGATGCCCAGCGACGGCGTGACCGACAGTTCGTATTGTTCGATCCGGTACGGCAGCGACAGCTCCTTGAGCACCTTGCCGGCCACGTGCACCGCGCCGTTGGCGTCGGCGCCCGGCAGCACCAGGATGAACTCGTCGCCGCCCAGGCGCGATACGGTGTCTTCCTCGCGCAGCAGTTCCTTGAGCCGGTTGGCGACCTGGATCAGCAGTTCGTCGCCGATCCGGTGTCCGAGCGAGTCGTTGACGTTCTTGAAGCGGTCGAGATCGAGGAAGATCAGCGCCAGCGGCTCGCCGCAGCGGTCCATCCGGTGCAGGGCCAGGCCGACGCGGTCCGCCAGCAGCATGCGATTGGGCAGGCCGGTCAGGGAATCGTAGTGCGCGAGCCGCTGGATGTGCTCCTGGCTGGCCTTGCTTTCGGAGATGTCGTTGAAGGTGCCGATGTAATGCGAGGTACGGCCGGTCTCGTCGACCACGCGGCTGACCGACAGGTACTGCGGATAAACGTCGCCGTCCTTGCGCCGGTTCCAGATTTCGCCCTGCCAGAACCCGCCGGTATTGATCACGCTCCACAGCGTCCGGTAGAACTCGCGGTCGTGCCGGCCCGACGACAGGAAGCGCGGATTCCGGCCGATCACCTCCTCCTGGGCATACCCGGTGATGGCCTCGAAGGCCCGGTTGACCATCACGATGTTCCCCAGGTCGTCGGTGATCATGACACCCTCGCCGCCCTGCTCGAAGACCTTGGCGGCCAGCCGCAGCTGCTCTTCGGCGTGCATCCGTTCGGTCAGGTCGGTCATCATGCAGTGCGTGCGCAGGAACCGTCCGTCCTTGTCGCGCGAGACCAGCCCATTGACCATCATCAGGCAGTGCCGGCCGTCCTTTTTCACGAATTCGAGCATCAGGCCGTCGATGCGGCCGCGCCGGCGGAACTGCGGGAATTCCTCGCGGAAGGTGGCGAGCGAGGCCTCGCTCATGAACTCGCCGACGAAGCGGCCGATCACCTCCGCCCCGGTCCGTCCGAACAGTTTCAGCCAGGCTTCGTTCACTTCGAGCAGGTTGCCGTCGGCATCCAGCGACTGGTAGGCGAGCGGCGCCTTCTCGTAGAGATTGCGGAAACGGCTCTCGCTCTCGCGCAGCGCCGCCTCCATGCGTACGCGCTCGCTCTCCCGGGCAAACAGATCGAGGGCGAAGCTGATGTCCAGGGCCATCTCGGTCAACAGCCTGCCGATCTCGTCGTCGAACGCCTCGGTTTCGTCGGCCAGCAGCGCCAGGCTGCCGACGACTTTGCCGCCGCACAGCAAGGGCACGGCGGCGGCGCCCCGCCAGCCGGCCTGGACCGCCCGGTCGCGCCACGGCGCGGTGCGCGGATCGTTCAGGTAATCCTGCACCACGGACAGCCGCCGCTCGCGTATCGCCGTGCCCATGGCGCCGAGCCCATGCGGCGAAGCCGCGTCGATCGAGATCGTCACGCCCTGCAGATACTCCGTGCCCTGGCCATGGCTGGCCACCGGCACGACGCAGCGCGCGTCCTCGTCCACCCGGCCGATCCAGGCCATCCTCATGCCGCCGTACTGGACGGCGAAGCGGCAGATCTGCGGGAACAACTCCTCCTCGCTGGAGCAGCGCACGATGGCCTGATTGCACTCGCTCAAGGCGGCGTACATGTGGGTCAGCCGATCGAGGCGACGCTGCGCCTCCTGGCGCGCCCGCTCGCGCGAGAAATTGGTCAAGGCGAAGCCGATGTCCTCGGCCATCTCGCACAGCAGCCTGCGCTGCTCGTCGTCGAACGGGCCGTGCTCGCCGCGATAGAGCATGAACGCGCCGACGATTTCGCCATCCCGCCTGAGCGGCAGCGCGCACGAGGAGCGATAGCCGGTTTTCTCGGCCATCGAACGCCACGGAGCGGTCACCGGCGAATTCAGGAAATCGTCGATCCACACCGGCCGCTGCTCACGCACCGCCGTTCCCGCCGAGCCCCCGCCGAACGGACTCTGCACGTCGCACGACACTTCGGCGCTTTCCAGCCAGGAGGTATCCTCGCCATACGCGGCGACCGGCCGCACCCGTTGCGTGCTCCCGTCGATCATGCCGATCCACGCCATCTTCATGCCGCCGAACTCGACGGCGGCCCGGCAGACGCGCGGAAACAGTTCCTCCTCGTCGAGCGAACGCACGATCGACTGGTTGCACTCGCTCAGCGCGGCATAGAGCTGCGTCAGCCGGCGGATGCGCTCCTCGGCGCGCTTGCGCTCGCTGATGTCCTGGACCATGGACAGCAGGTACTCGGGCGATCCGTCCGGGCGCCGCACGCAGCGCACTTCGAGGTTCACATGCACCGCCGAACCGTCCTGGCGGAGGAAACGCTTGTCCAGCGTGAAGCCGTCCGATTCGCCGCGCCGGACGCGCTCGTTCTCGGCTTCGCCGGCCGCCATGTCGTCGGGATGGGTCAGGTCACGCCAGGACAGGCCGAGGAGCTCTTCGCGCGCATAGCCCATGATTTCGCAGAAGCGATCGTTGCACCTCAGCCAGCGTTCGGTTGCCGGCGACGACATCGAGATGCCGATGAACGGCAGGTCGTAGAACTGGCGCATCAGCTGCGTTGACTGCGCCAGGATTTCGAGCTGGTGGGTGCGCGCGCGCTGCCGCCAGAACACGACCATGACCGCGCCGACCACGGAAATGGCCAGCAGGGTGATCAGCCCCACCCAGAACGCCAGGTCGTAGAGGGGACGCATCACCTCGGCGCGGTCGAGCTTCACCGCCACGGTCCAGGGCGTTCCCTCGATCGGCCGGAACACCGCCAGCGCCGGCACGCCCCGCTCGTCCAGCCCCTGCGCCTGCCAGCCGTTCTCGCCGGCGCCGACGGCGTGGAAGAACAGGGAATCCGCGCCCGGCACCAGGCGCCGCGCGCCATCGCCCTTTTCGTCCTGCTGCGGCGCGTCGATGAACGAGATGGAATCGCCCTCGCGGCGCAGCAGCAGGGTTTCACCGGAAACGTGGGCCGTCGGCCAATGCCGCAGATAGGGAAACAGAAAGCGTTCGGGGCTGTCGCGCAGGATCACGGCGCCGGCCGGCCGGCGCCGGCCGCCCTCGTTCTGGAACAGGGGGACGACCAGATCGAAATGCGGCCGCCCCTCCGCGTCGCTGATCACGTCGGAAAACAGCGGCTGCCCGCCGGCCAAGGCCTGGGGCAGCAGGGCCAGCGTTTCCGGCAGGGCGGTATAGCCGCCGATGACGATCCAGGGTTTCCCGGCCGGGTCGACCCAGGCCGCCGTGTCGTAGCGCAAGCCCACGATCAGCGCCGCCAGATCGGCGCTCGCGTCCTCTTCCAGCGGTTGGCCGCGGCCGCGCCGCGGCGCGGCCACGGCCATGATCACCTCGCCGTCGTTGTAGCGTTCCTTCAGCCAGCGCCGGATCTGCACCACTTTCAGGTCGGCGATCGCGGCCAGGTTGGAAAACGCCTCGCGCTCGACCTGCGGCAGCTGGATCTTGACCACCATCAATCCGGCCAGCGGCACGGTACCCAGCAGCACCACGCTGGCGAGGATTCGCCAAGGCCAGGCGATGGCCCCGTCCGCCGCCAAGTCCCCGGCGGGGGAAGCCTTTTTCTGCCATTGCCGGAGAATCGCGTAGAGCACGCCGCTGGTCACCAGCACGAACAGCAGACCCTTGCCCAGCTCGATCCGCTGCTGCAGGACCGGATCGCTGACGCCCATCGTCAGCACCGCGCCGGAGGCGAGAATCCAGACGACGGCCAGCGCCGCGTAAAGCAACGCCACGCTCCCCGGCGAAAACAGGCGGCCGCCCGATCCCTGATTCACTCGCTCATTCATGGTCGTGGAATCGCCAACGAAACCCCTCCGATCCTGACGCGCCGCGCCAGGCGGCTGTGCGACGCCCGGCCGCCGATCGCCGGCGGGCGGACGTGTACCTCAATTCAGCGGCGAGCGACCCTGGAAAGTCCGCTACAGCCCGAGATCATGCCACAAGGAATCGACTCTCCGCTTGACCGCGGCGTCCATGGCGATGGGACGTCCCCATTCCCGCATCGTTTCTCCGGGCCACTTGCCGGTGGCGTCGATGCCCATCTTGCTGCCGAGGCCGGCCACCGGGCTGGCGAAATCGAGATAGTCGATCGGCGTGTTCTCGGCGATCAGCGTATCGCGCGCCGCGTCGACACGCGTGGTCATCGCCCAGATCACTTCCTTCCAGTCGCGCACGTCGACGTCGTCGTCGACCACGATGATGAACTTGGTGTACATAAACTGGCGCAGGAAGCTCCATATCCCGAACATCACCCGCCGGGCGTGCCCCGGGTACTGCTTGCGGATGCTCACCACCGCCAGGCGGTACGAGCAGCCTTCCGGCGGCAGGTAGAAGTTGACGATTTCGGGATATTGCTTCTGCAGCAGCGGCACGAAGACTTCGTTGAGCGCCACCGCCAGCATCGCGGGCTCGTCGGGCGGCTTGCCGGTGTAGGTGCTGTGGTAGATCGGATTGCGGCGCATGGCGATGCGCTCGATGGTGAACACCGGAAAGGTCGCCTGTTCGTTGTAGTAGCCGGTGTGATCGCCGTACGGCCCTTCCAGCGCCGTTTCGCCCGGATCGACGTGGCCTTCGAGCACGATCTCCGCCGACGCCGGCACCTGCAGGTCGGCCTTGGCCTGCGCCGGCCCCAGGCATTTCACCAGTTCGGTCTTCCGGCCCCGCAGCAGGCCGGCGAACTGGTATTCGGAAAGGTTGTCGGGCACCGGCGTCACCGCGCCGAGGATCGTCGCCGGGTCGCAGCCGAGCACCACGGCCACCGGAAACGGCTGGCCGGGATGAGCCAGGCAGTGGTCGCGGAAGTCGAGCGCGCCGCCGCGATGCGCCAGCCAGCGCATGATCACCTTGTTCGGCCCGATCACCTGCTGGCGGTAGATGCCCAGGTTCTGCCGCGGCTTGGCCGGCCCGCGCGTCACCGTCAGGCCCCAGGTGATCAGCGGCGCCACGTCGCCCGGCCAGCAATGCTGGATCGGCAGCCGCGCGAGATCCACGTCGCTTCCTTCCCAGACGATCTCCTGGCACGGCGCCGAGGACACCACTTTCGGCGACATGTTGAGCACCTGCCGGAGCACCGGCAGCTTCTCCCAGGCGTCCTTGAGGCCCTTCGGCGGTTCGGGCTCCTTGAGGTAGGCGAGCAGCGTGCCGACCTCGCGCAGGGCCTCGACCGATTCCTGCCCCATGCCCAGCGCCACGCGGCGCGGCGTGCCGAACAGGTTGCCGAGGACCGGCATCGCGTGGCCCCTGGGCTTCTCGAACAGGACGGCCGGGCCGCCGGCGCGCAGCACGCGGTCGCAGATCTCAGTCATTTCCAGGCGGGGGTCGATCTCGGCATGGACGCGCTTGAGTTCGCCCATGGTTTCCAGTTGCGCGATGAAGTCGCGAAGATCGTGATAGTTCATGGCTGTGCGTGGTGGTGGAGGTAAAGGCGTTCCGGATTATAGGCTTCCCATAACCCTTCTCTATTGATGGAATTGCCCCTTTTGATTGGACTTATTTCCGCCAGCCTATAAACTTCAGGCATGGTTCCCATCCAAGGGACACCGGACTTTCCGCAACGACTCAGGAGATTCACAAATGAAAGGGAAAAAAATGGACGTGAGCAAGATCGACATCGGCATTTCCGAGAAGGACCGCACCGCCATCGCCAAGGGGCTGTCGAAGCTGCTGGCCGACAGTTTCACGCTGTACCTGATGACCCACAACTTCCACTGGAACGTCACCGGGCCGATGTTCAACACGCTGCACACTATGTTCATGGACCAGTACACCGAGCAGTGGAACGCGCTGGACACCATCGCCGAACGCATCCGCGCGCTCGGCGTGGTCGCCCCCGGCAGCTACGAGGACTACGAGAAGCTCACCACCATCGCCGCCGTCAAGGGCAAGCCGAAGGCGCTGGAGATGGTCGCCCTGCTCGTCGCCGGCCAGGAAGCCACCGCCCGCACCGCGCGCGACCTGCTGCCGCTGGTCACCGAAGCCAACGACCAGCCGACCACCGACCTGCTCACCCAGCGCCTCGACATTCACGAAAAAACCGCGTGGATGCTGCGCAGCCTGCTGGAGGAATGAGCGGAGATCACGCCACGGCGATGTGACAGCAACGCCCGCCGCCCGGCGGGCGTTGCGTTTTCAGCGCGCGCCGCGCAGAAGGAAATCGGCGACGATGCCGGCGAAGATGCTGGCGCCGACCCAGTTGTTGTGCAGGAAGGCCTTGAAGCAGCGGGCCGGCTCGCGCTCGCGGATCAGCACGTAGTGGTAGACGGCCAGCGCCGCCGCGCCGCCCAGCCCGGCGTAGAACGGCCAGCGCGCCTGCATCTGGTAGCCCACCCAGGCGATCAGCGCGAAGGTCATGGCGTAGCAGAACATCACCGCGGCCACGTCGAAACGGCCGAAGGTGATCGCCGACGTCTTGATGCCGATCTTGAGGTCGTCGGCGCGATCGACCATGGCGTACTCGGTATCGTAGGCCATCGCCCAGAACACGTTGGCCAGCAGCAGCACCCAGGCCGTCAAGGGAATCGTGTCGAGCTGCGCGGCGTAGGCCATCGGGATGCCGAAACCGAACGCCACGCCTAGATAAGCCTGCGGCACGGCGAAGAAGCGCTTGGTGAGCGGGTAGCTGGCGGCCAGGAACAGGGCGGCCACGGACAAGGCGATGACGTACCCGCTGCGCAGCGGCAGGATCAGGCAGAAGGCACAGGCCGACAGCCCGAAAAAGAGCAGCAGCGCCTCGCGCACCGACACCGCTCCGGTGGCCAGCGGCCGGTTCCGCGTGCGCTCGACGTGCGGATCGAACTCGCGGTCGGCCACGTCGTTGATCACGCATCCCGCCGAGCGCATCAGCACCGTGCCCAGCACGAAGATCCACACCACGGCCCAGTTCGGCGTCCCCCACGCGGACAGCCAGAGCGCCCAGAGCGTCGGCCAGAGCAGCAGCAGGATGCCGATCGGCTTGTCCAGCCGCATTAATCGCTCGTAGTTATCAAGCTTTTCGCGAAGTAAAGCTATATTTGTCACGACCTTGTCACAGAAACGAAAAAAACATCAGCACTGTCAGAATACGGGCAGCTTACCAGCCCCAGTTCAGATCGTGCGCAAGTACGATCTGAGCTTGTCGCTCACAAACGGTCGTACGTGATATGCGTACCGTCCGTCACGGAGCGCAGCACGAATTTCCCAGCCGCTAATTCGAACAGCCTGAAACAATCAGAGAACGCACGGTAAACCATAAAGTGCCCAGTGGATGTCCTCATACAAACTTGATCTTCATTACCCTTAATCCAGTAGGTCCCGGTGAACCCTCCTCCGGTGCTGACTCCGTTCAGGAAAACGCTGCCATTCGGTCTGAAATCGATTTTCAGTTTCTCTATCGTCGAGCTACTTCCGATCACGGGGCCCCAGCCGACGAAATGGTTTCGCAATTCTTCGCCGGCAATCTGACGCCCCTGAGATGGGCCTGAAGTCCCGCCATATTGCGGCCGTGGTGCGGCCGCTTTGGCCTGCTCTTCAGCCCTGAACTTGTCCAGAGCCACCCGGGCGCGCATCGGAACATCCCGTATCCATTCAGCAGGATGGGCAAAATTCAGATTTTGTGCATTTCTCTGGATCAGACTGGTAATACCGATAAGCCGGCCATCCTGATCGAACAAGCCCCCGCCGCTTGAACCGGGAGAAATCGGGACACTGATTTGGATATCTCGTATTTCACGCCCCTCATCTCGATTGAGCGATGAAACCAGTCCATCACTGAGAGTCAGTTCGTACCCAAGCGGGGCGCCAATGGCGTATACCCTTTGCCCGACCCGGACTGAATCAAGCGGAGCAACCGTCACCGGTGGTGCATTAAGCCCCCGGGCCCGAAGGATGCAGAGGTCACGCTCAACATCTGCATGCGCCAGACGCGCACTGTGCAGCGTGTTATCCCGCTTGACGTTGATCGATTTAGTCTTTCTTAAGACATGGCAATTGGTAACCAGCTCTTCCGGAGCAATCACCACGGCACTGGCACTTCCTATCATTGCCCCTGCTCCGTCATATACAAGCACAACCCATACACTGGGCGAGACCTTCTCATACAGTTTGTCAGGTTCAAGTGCATGCAAACTTCCGGAAACCCATAGAAGCACAACAAAAACAATGCTGCGAATCATTAAACTCTCCTCCCCATCAATATTTTTGGCGACTACTTTGATTCACCGCCTCTGTCCAGAAGATCTCGAAAATCATCCAGGCCGGAGGGTTTTGCTTTTGGCACTTCTCGCTCGTGCGGATTGGTTGGAGCTTGGGCCAGTTCGGTTTCACTGTCACGAAGCAAGTCCTTCAACTCTTCGAGAGCCACAACACCTGCCTGTGATCGGTTTTGGACCTTGGCGTTTTCGGCTTTTCTGACGACGACTCCCATGTCCGTAACAGCCTGCCCTTCGATCTCGGTCGCACGGTCCAGCACCAGTTTCCTGCCAAACACAAGACGTATCCAACCAGGGTAGGTATAGGCCGTACCTTGCGAATGATCAATGATGGCCCCGATCCCACCACCTATGAGGATGTTCCCATAAAGCCCGGCATTGGCTCTTGAGATAACCCGGGCCAACGCCTCCGGATTATTCTGATGCCGACACACGACAGCCATGTCGGTTCCTGACCGGTGAACCGGGACGGATTTTCCGGATTTGACGGTTACGGCACCGAAGTCATTGGTAAGCGTACAGTCGGCTCCGGCCACCAGTTCGCCGCTTTCCGTGGCCGTTTCGACCCGCACCGGCTGCAGGCTTTCGTTGACCACTGTTGCGCAGCCGGAAAGAAGGCACAGGAACAGAAAACCCAATGTTATTTTCAACAAAACTCCTCCCTTCCAGGGTACCGAGCGGATCACACCGATTCCCTTGGCCCCCTGTATAGCGCGGCAATTTTCACGCCGTTGTTAATGTTGATTGTCTTCTTCTTGGGCTAGATCAAGTTATGACGTTGAGCGCTGAATCGACAAAATATCCTTGCCAGTGCGTACCTCAACAACATCTCCCCGCTTTGAGTAGCGGCCTAGATCAACATCCCGGCGGTGATGATACGCTTCTACCCTGACCGGTGGTTGGGCATACGCGACAGAGATAAGCCCCCCAAGGCTTTCCGAAATCTTCGGCGCGTTCTTGAACGCGCCGAAGGAATTGCAAAGGCGGCTTGCCAGAAGGCGGAGCGGGGTCATGCCTTGAGCAGTTCCTCGCGGCTGCCGAGCCAGCGGGCGAGGTGGCGTTCGGCGCGCTCGGGCGCCTCGCGCAGCAGGTGCTCGGCCATCTCGCGCGCCGCTTCGATCAGGTCGGCGTCCGCTTCCAGGTCGGCGTAGCGCAGCAGGGGAACGCCGGATTGGCGGCTGCCGACGAATTCGCCCGGACCGCGCAGGCGCAAATCCTGGCGCGCGATCTCGAAGCCGTCGGTATGTTCGAAGATGATCTTCAGGCGTTCGCGCGCGGTCGGCGAAAGCGGCGTCTGGTACAGCAGCACGCAGACGGAGGCGTCCTCGCCGCGCCCGACGCGCCCGCGCAGCTGGTGCAGCTGCGACAGGCCGAAGCGCTCGGCGTGCTCGATGACCATCAGGCTGGCGTTGGGCACGTCGACGCCGACCTCGATGACCGTCGTCGCCACCAGCACGTCGATCTCGCCGGCGGCGAACGCCGCCATCGTTGCCGCCTTCTCCTCGCCCTTGAGCCGGCCGTGCACCAGGCCGACGCGCAGCCCGGCCAGCTCCTGCGAAAGCGCGGCGTGGGTATCGAGCGCGGTCTGCAGCTGCAGCTTCTCCGACTCCTCGATCAGCGGGCACACCCAGTAGGCCTGCCGTCCCGCGTCCGCCGCGCCGCGGATGCGCGCGATCACTTCGTCCCGCCGCGCGTCGGAGACCAGCCGGGTGCGCACCGGCGAGCGGCCCGGCGGCAGTTCGTCGAGCACCGAGACGTCGAGGTCGGCGTAATAGCTCATCGCCAGCGTGCGCGGAATCGGCGTGGCCGACATCATCAGCTGGTGCGGCGGCTCCGCGCCTCGTTCGCCCTTGCGCCGCAGCTCCAGCCGCTGCGCCACGCCGAAGCGATGCTGTTCGTCGACGATGACCAGCCCGAGGCGCGCGAAATCGACCCGCTCCTGGATCAGCGCATGCGTGCCGACCACCAGCTGCGCGGTGTTCGCCACCTGCCGCTGCGCGGCGAGCTTGGCCGCCTTCTTCTGGCTGCCGGCCAGCCACGCCACTTCCACGCCGAGCGGCTCCAGCCAGGCGCGCAGCTTGAGGTAGTGCTGCTCGGCGAGAATCTCGGTGGGCGCCATGAACGCCGCCTGGTAGCCGGCCTCGATCGCCTGGCACGCCGCCAGCGCGGCGACGATGGTCTTGCCGCTGCCGACGTCGCCTTGAAGCAGGCGCTGCATCGGATAGGGCTGGGCCAAGTCGCCGGCGATCTCGGCGACGACGCGCCGCTGGGCGCCCGTCAGGGTAAACGGCAGCGATTCGCGCAGCCGGCGGGACAGGACGCCCGGCGGCGCGATGCGGGGCGCGCCGCGCCGGCGGCGGGACAGGTACGCCCGCCGCAGCGACAGCTGCTGCGCCAGCAGCTCGTCGAACTTGATCCGCCGCCACGCAGGATGGTCGCGGGATTGCAGGTCGCTTTCCGGTACGCCCGGCGGCGGCGCGTGCAGCAGGCGGACCGCCGCGTCGAACGGCGGGAAGCCGCGCTCATGGCACCAGGCCTCGTCCAGCAGTTCGCCGAGGTCGGCCCCGGCCAGCGCCGCGGCGATGTGCTTGCGCAGGACGGCTTGCGAGACGCCGGCGGTGGTCGGGTAGACCGGCGTCAGCGAGTCGGGCAGAGGCTCGCCGTCCTTCACCACGCGATAGCGGGGATGCACCATCTCGGCGCCGAGGAAGCCGTGGCGGATTTCCCCGAAAACGCGCAGCTTCAATTGTTCGTCGCGCGCCCGTTCGAGCTGGCGGGTCTGGCTGCCGTAGAAATTGAGGAAACGCAGCGTCAGTTCCCCGCTGGCGTCGGCCACCCGCGCCACCAGCTGGCGGCGCGGCCGGAACTGTACCGAGACCTCCTGCACCGCCACTTCCAGCTGCACCGGGCCGATGCTCGCCGCCGCGGCGACGGTGGCCACGTGCGTCTCGTCTTCGTAACGCAGCGGCAGATGCAGCATCAGATCGCTCTTGTGCTTCAGCCCGAGCTTGTCCAGGCGGGCCTTGAGCGCCGGGGGCGCCTCGATCGCGTCGGCGGCGGCCAACACTCCGGCGGGTTACCGCGAAACGGCCATGACCGCGTCGGCCTCGACCAGCGCGCCGCGCGGCAGCGCGGCCACGCCGATCACGGCGCGCGCCGGGTACGGCTGGGCGAAATAGCGCGACATGACCTCGTTGAACTTGGCGAAATGGCTCAGGTCCGTCATGAAGACGTTGACCTTCACGATGTCGGCCAGCGAACCGCCCGCGGCTTCGGCCACGGCTTTCAGGTTGTCCAGGACGCGCTCGATCTGCGCGTCGATGCCCTCGACCAGCAGCATGGTCGCCGGATCGAGGCCGATCTGGCCGGACAGGTAAACGGTGTCGCCGGCGCGCACGGCCTGGGAGTAGGTGCCGATGGCGGCGGGCGCGTGCGGACTGTGTATGATCGTTCTGTTCATGGCTGAAACGTCCTTTGCTGGTGAAGGAAAGTCTGCGAGGAATGATAAATGACAACCCCGACCATCGCCAATTTGGAGAAGCTGCTCGGCGGACCGCGCGACGGCGCGCTGCTCCGCTACTCACTGGGCAACGAATGGCTCAAGGCGGGCGATCCGGCCAGGGCGGCCGGCCATTTCCGCGAAGCCGTCGGACTCGACCCCCGCTATTCCGCCGCCTGGAAGCAGTTGGGCAAGGCGCTGGAAGCCATCGGCGATCTACCCGCCGCGCTGGAGGCGTTCCGCCAGGGCGTGTCCGTCGCCACGGCCCGCGGCGACGTGCAGGCGTCCAGGGAGATGGCGGTCTTCGCCAAGCGCGTGGCGAAACGGATGGCGCCGCCGGCGGCCCCGCGCGGCGATTCCTGAACGTTCATTTCTTTCCGCTGCGCTGGGCCGGCGCGGCGTCGATGCCCATCATCCTCATCGTTGCGCGCGCTGATTCGGCCTCGCCGCGGTTCCTGAAGGGGCCGACCAGCACCCGGGTCTCCAGCGTCGCCGGGATGCCTTCCTGCGCCAGCCGCGCGAGGATGTCCTCCGCCCGGCGCGGATCGGCGAAGATGCCGGCCTGCAGCGTGTAGCCGGACAGCGGCCTGGGCGCCACCGCCGACTGCGCGGAGCCGGCCGGCGCATTCGCTGCGGGCGCCTCCGGGGTGGTCGCTGGCGTTCCGGCAGCCGTCGCCTGACCTCCCCGCTGCTCGCCTCGCCCGGCGGACGGCGCGGCATGCGCGGCCTGCCTCACGTGGCCGGCAGCGGGATTCGCCGCGCCTTCCCGTGCTGGAGGCAGCGCGGCCGAGCGGCCCGTCGGGGCCTCGGTCGATTCCGGCACGCTCGCGCCCGGTTTTTCCGTTTCTTCGCCGGGCGCTGGCACGACCGTGCCGAGCGCCTGCGTCGCGGATTTCTTGGGCACCGGCACAGGTTCGGTGAAGCGCGGCGGCGCCGGTTCCGTTTCGTCCGGGCCGGCGGCCAGGCGATCGAAGAGCGCTAGCCCGCCGAGCAGCGCGACGATCATCAGGCCGGCAATGCCCATGCGCCACGCCAGCTTGCGCTTGATCTGCGCGGAATCGTCCGGCTCCATGGGCACGGAGGCCGGGCTTTCGTTCGACGTCATGCAATCTCCCTGAAGACGGCCCGCCGCTCAATCGAGCGCCTGGCCCTTGTTTCTCGCCAGGGCGACGACCAGATCGGCTTCCGCGCGCGAGATGCCGCACAGCGCGGAAATGTCCGCGGCGTCGCGCCCCTGCGTGGCCAGCTGCATCGCGTCGCTGTAGAACGGCGATGCGTTCTGCGCGACCTGGACCTTGCTTATTTCCTGCCGCTGCTCCTCGCGCAGGGCCTGCACCTCGGCGCGCAGGCCGCCGATCTCCCGGCACAGCTGCGCGAGATCCTGCTCCAGCACTTCGATCCGGCGCCGCTCCGGGTTTTCGGACGGCGGTTCGTTCCAGGCGAACGCCGGCTCGCGCGCGGGCGCCGGCGGTTCGGCGGGGGCGGCTGGCCCGGCGGCCTCGGCCGGAGGCGCCGGCGCATCGGGGTCCTGCACCGCGGCGTAGGACTGCAGCGCATCCCGGATCGCGCCCGGCGACATGTCTTGCGCGCGCCGCGCGCCGTTCCGCAGGCGGCTCATGCGCAGGAAGGTGAACAGGATGTAAAGCACCAGCAGCACGACGATCGCCACCAGCACTTCGCGCCAACTCAGGTAGGCCAGAAACTCAGAGTCCATCGATGTCCTGTCGTGTTCCAACGGAGCGCCATCAGCACCGGCATTATGCCAGACCGGCCCGCGCGCGTGCCGGAGATGGCCGTCCTCGGCCGCCTGGGGCGCGCCGGTACGTTAGAATCGAGGGTCCCGCTCATCCCGTCCCCTCATGCGCCGCTCCTCACGCCCGCCATCCGCCTACGCCGTCGAACCCGCTCCGGAATCGGCCCGCATCCATGCTTGGCAGACGCTGCGGCAGCTTGTGCCCTATCTTCTGGAACATCGCTGGCGGGTGCTTTTTTCCTTCGTCTGCCTCGTCGCGGCCAAGCTGGCCACGGTGAGCGTGCCGATCGTCTTCAAGGCAATGATCGACGGCCTGTCGAAGCAGACCGCCGCCGTCGGCCTGCCCGTGCTGTTGCTGCTGTTGTACGGGGCGCTGCGCTTCGGCAACTCGCTATTTACCGAATTGCGCGAGATTCTTTTCGCGCGCGTCACGCAGGAAGCGGTGCGGCGCATTTCGCTCGAGGTCTTCCGCCACCTGCATTCGCTCTCGCTGCGTTTCCATCTCGAACGGCAGACCGGCGGCCTGTCGCGCGACATCGAGCGCGGCAGCCGTTCGGTGTCGAGCCTGATCACCTACACGCTGTACTCGATCCTGCCGACGCTCGTCGAGATCGGACTGGTGATCGGCATCCTGTTCGTCCAGTACGACGGCGGCTTCGTGTCGATCACCGCCGCGTCGCTCGCCATCTACATCGTTTATACCGTTGCGATCAGCAACTGGCGGATCGACATCCGGCGCCGGGTCAACGAGACCGACTCGGCGGCCAACGCCCAGGCCATCGACAGCCTGCTCAACTACGAGACCGTCAAGTACTTCAACAACGAGGACTACGAGGCACGGCGCTACGACGCGCACCTGCGCCAATGGGAGGACGCCGCCACGAAAAGCCAGATATCGCTGTCCTGGCTCAACCTCGGCCAGCAGATCATCATCGCCACCGGCGTCACGGCCATGATGTGGCGCGCCGCGGCGGGCGTGGCGGACGGGCGGATGAGCATCGGCGACCTGGTCCTGGTCAACGCCTTCCTGATCCAGCTTTACATGCCGCTCAACTTCCTCGGCATGGTCTATCGCGAAATCCGCCAGGCGCTGGCCGACATCGAACGCATGTTCGGCCTGCTCGGCGAACACCGCGAAATCGCCGACGCGCCCGACGCGCGAGTGCTGGCGGCGGCTGCGATCGAGGTTCGCTTCGACGCCGTCGACTTCTTCTACGACCCCAAGCGCCAGATCCTCTTCGACGTCGGCTTCACCATTCCGGCGGGGAAAACGGTGGCCGTCGTGGGCGAATCGGGATCGGGGAAATCGACCCTGGCCCGCCTGCTGTATCGCTTCTACGACGCCACGCGCGGCGCGGTGCTGATCAACGGGCACGACGTGCGGCGCCTGACGCAGGCCAGCCTGCGCGCCGCGATCGCCATCGTGCCGCAGGACACCGTGCTGTTCAACGACACGATCCTGCACAACATCCGCTACGGCCGCCCCGACGCGACCCGCGAGGAGATCATGGCCGCCGCCGCGGCGGCCCAGCTCGGCGAGTTCATCGCCTTCCTGCCGGACGGCTACGACACGCACGTCGGCGAGCGGGGCCTGAAGTTGTCGGGAGGCGAAAAGCAGCGGGTCGCCATCGCCCGCGCCCTGCTCAAAGACCCGCCGCTGCTGATCTTCGACGAGGCCACGTCCGCGCTGGATTCGAAAACGGAAAAGGCCATCCAGGCCAGTATCGACGACGCGGCGCGCGGACGCACGACGCTGGTGATCGCGCATCGCCTGTCCACCGTGATGAACGCGGACCAGATCCTGGTCATGGAAGGCGGCCGGATCATCGAGCGCGGCACGCATGCGGAGCTGATCGATGCGGCCGGGCGCTATGCCCAGATGTGGGCGTTGCAGCAACAGGAGGACGACGTGTACGGCGACGTTGACAACCTGGCCGAGAGCCTCGACTAATCGGTGTCGCTTTCCGCGCACCGAGCGCGGATACGGTTCCGCGACCGTATGCGGCAATAAAAAACCAGGCCGAAGCCTGGTTTTTTTCATGCCGGCAAGCGCGCCTGTCAGGCGGCTTTTTCCTCTTCAGCCGCAGTTTCCACCACTTCCGGCTGATCGAGCAGTTCGACGAACGCCATCGGCGCGTTGTCGCCGTCGCGGAAGCCGCACTTCAGGATGCGCAGGTAGCCGCCATTCCGGGAGGCGTAACGCGGTCCGATCTCGTCGAACAGCTTGACGACGATCTCGCGATCGCGCAAACGGTCGAACGCCAGACGGCGATTGGCCAGGCTCGGCTTCTTACCCAGGGTGATGATCGGCTCGACGACCCGGCGCAGCTCCTTGGCTTTCGGCAGGGTGGTCTTGATCGTCTCGTGGCGGAGCAGCGAAACGGTCATGTTGCGCAGCATAGCCAGCCGGTGCGAACTGGTCCGGTTCAGTTTCCGAAGACCCAAACGGTGACGCATATCTATTCCTTCCTCTTCGTTCCCGAGCCTTACTTGTCGAGTCCGGCCGGCGGCCAATTCTCGAGCTTCATGCCCAGTGTCAAGCCGCGCGCGGCCAACACTTCCTTGATTTCGTTAAGCGACTTGCGTCCCAGGTTCGGCGTTTTGAGCAACTCGTTTTCCGTACGCTGGATCAGATCGCCAATGTAGTAGATGTTTTCCGCCTTGAGGCAGTTGGCGGAACGCACCGTCAACTCCAGGTCATCCACGGGCCGCAGCAGCAGCGGATCGACCTGAACCGACTTCTGATGCTCGACCGGCAGCGCGGTCCCTTCCAGATCGGCGAACACCGACAGCTGCTCCATGAGAATGCGTGCCGCGTTGCGAATCGCCTCCTCGGGTTCGATGACGCCGTTGGTCTCGATCTCCATGATCAGCTTGTCGAGGTCGGTGCGCTGTTCGACGCGCGCGCTTTCGACGAAATAGCTGACCCGGCGCACCGGGCTGAACGAAGCGTCGAGCACCAGCTTGCCGATGCTCTTGCCGCCGTCGGCGATCTGGCGCAGGTTGCCCGGGATATAGCCGCGGTTGCGCTCGACCTTGAGTTCGAGCGACAGCTTGCCGCCGCTCGAAAGGTGCGCGATCACGTGCTCGGGGTTGATGATCTCGACGTCGTGCGTGACCACGATATCGCCGGCGCGGACCACCCCCTCGCCTTCCTTGCTCAGCTGAAGAACCGCCTCTTCGCGATTGTGCAGCTTGAAAACGACGCCCTTCAGGTTCAGGAGGATGTTGACGACGTCTTCCTGCACGCCGTCGATCGTCGAGTACTCGTGCAAAACACCGTCGATGCTGACTTCGGTGGCAGCGTACCCCGGCATCGAAGAAAGCAGGATGCGCCGCAAGGCGTTACCCAGCGTGTGCCCGTAGCCGCGCTCGAACGGTTCCATGACCACTTTCGCGTGCACCGGGGACAAACTCTGTACGTCAATAATGCGCGGTTTCAATAGTCCACTGCTATGCATGTCTTGTCCTTTGCCTGGTTTCAGTCAAGCGAGCGCCGCGATTACTTCGAGTACAGTTCGATCACGAGGCTTTCGTTGATCGACGACGGCAATTCGCTACGCTCCGGACGCGCCTTGTACGTACCCTTGGCTTCCTTGACGTTAACTTCCACCCACTCCGGGAAACCGCGCGACTCGGCGGCTTCCAGCGCCGCCTTGATGCGCAGCTGGTTCCTGACCTTCTCGGTGACTTCGATCACGTCACCCGGCCGGACCTGATAGGACGGAATGTTCACCCGCCGGCCGTTGACCAGGACGCCGTTGTGGCGGACCACCTGGCGCGATTCGGAACGCGAGGCCGCGAAGCCCATGCGGAAGGCGACGGTGTCCAGACGCGATTCGAGCAGCTGCAGCAGGTTCTCGCCGGTCACGCCCTTGCGGCGCTCGGCCTCCTTGTAAACCTTGCGGAACTGCCCTTCGAGCACGCCGTAGATGCGGCGGATCTTCTGCTTCTCGCGCAGATGCACGCCGTAGTCGGACAGGCGCTGTCCGGACTTCTGTCCGTGCTGTCCCGGCGCATACGAGCGCCGTTCGATGGCGCACTTGTCGGAGAAGCACTTCTCTCCCTTGAGAAACAGCTTTTCGCCTTCCCGGCGGCACTGACGGCATTTCGGATCGAGATTACGAGCCACTTGTTTATCTCCTTAAATCCGGCGCTTCTTGGGCGGACGGCAGCCATTGTGAGGAATCGGGGTCACGTCGGTGATCGACGTGATTTTCATCCCGAGCGCATTCAGCGCGCGAACCGACGATTCGCGGCCGGGGCCGGGCCCCTTGATGCGCACCTCGAGGTTCTTGACCCCGCACTCCTGGGCGGCCTTGCCGGCGGCCTCGGCGGCTACCTGCGCGGCGAACGGCGTGCTCTTGCGCGAGCCCTTGAAACCGGCGCCGCCGGAGGTCGCCCACGACAGCGCGTTGCCTTGCCGGTCGGTGATCGTGATGATGGTGTTGTTGAACGAGGCGTGGATGTGTGCGACACCCTCGGCGACGTTCTTCTTGACTTTCTTGCGAACTTTCGTTGCGGTCTTGGCCATGATCAGTTCCTATTATTTCTTGCCGGCGATGGCCTTGCGCGGTCCCTTGCGGGTGCGGGCGTTCGTGCGCGTGCGTTGACCGCGTACCGGCAGTCCCTTGCGATGACGCAACCCGCGATAGCAGCCGAGATCCATCAGACGCTTGATGCTCATGGTCACTTCACGGCGAAGATCGCCTTCGACGGTGAACTTGCCGACATGGTCGCGCAAACGATCCATTTCGGCTTCCGTCAGGTCCTTCACTTTGGTCGTACGTACGACTCCGGCAGCATCACAAATCTTTTGTGCGCGGCTGCGGCCAATGCCGTAGATCGCGGTCAGCGCGATCTCGGCATGCTGGTGGTTGGGTATATTTACCCCTGCGATGCGGGCCATCGATTCACCCCAATTATGCGAAACGTAAATGAACAGTAATCACCGGATTCTCGTCGGAAACCGGGATCAACCCTGCCGCTGCTTGTGACGCGGATCAGTACAGATCACGCGCACGATGCCGTGGCGCCGAATAATCTTGCAATTGCGGCAGATGCGTTTAACAGATGCCAGCACTTTCATGTTTCACTCCTAATTTTTCGACATCGGGCGCAGCCAGCCTTTTGTCAATTTCATCCACTGCGTAGAGATTCTTATTTGGCGCGAAAAACGATGCGCGCGCGGCTCAGGTCATACGGCGTGAGTTGGACTGTAACCTTGTCTCCCGGCAGAATCCGGATGTAGTGCATCCGCATTTTCCCCGAGATGAATCCATGCACGATATGACCGTTTTCCAATTTCACCCTGAACGTCGCATTGGGCAGGTTCTCGATGACCTCCCCCTGCATTTCAATCAAGTCTTCCTTTGCCATCCTATTTCGCCGAAAATCCGGACCCCTTGAAATTCGCCTTCTTCAGCAGCCCCTCGTACTGGTGGGACATCGCATAGGCCTGTACCTGGGTCATGAAATCCATGGTCACGACGACGATGATCAGCAGTGACGTGCCACCGAAATAGAACGGGACGTTCCACTTGAGAATCAGGAACTCCGGCACCAGACAAACCAGCGTGATATACGCCGCGCCGATCAGGGTCAGGCGCATGAGTATCTTGTCGATGTAGCGCGCCGTCTGTTCTCCCGGACGAATCCCCGGCACGAACGCGCCGCTCTTCTTCAGGTTGTCCGCCGTCTCCTTCGAGTTGAAGACCAGCGCGGTGTAGAAGAAGCAGAAAAAGATGATGGCCGCGGCGTACAGCATCACGTAGATCGGCTGCCCCGGCGACAGCACCGCCGCGACGTCCTTGAGCCAGCGCATCGAATCGCCCGCCCCGAACCAGCCCGCGATCGTCGCCGGGAACAGGATGATCGACGAAGCGAAAATCGGCGGAATCACGCCCGACATGTTCAGTTTGAGCGGCAGATGCGAACTCTGCCCGCCGTAGATCTTGTTGCCGATCTGCCGCTTGGCGTAATTCACCAGGATCTTGCGTTGTCCGCGCTCGACGAAAACGACGCCGGCGGTGACCACGGCCACCAGCAGGGTGATGAAGATCGCCGAAAGCGGATGCATCGCCCCGGTGCGCACCAGTTCCAACAAGCCGCCGATCGAGCTCGGCAGGCCGGCGGCGATCCCGGAAAAGATGATGATCGAAATGCCGTTGCCCAGGCCGCGCTCGGTGATCTGCTCACCCAGCCACATCAGGAACATCGTGCCGGTCAGCAACGTGGTCACCGTGACGAAGCGGAACAGGAGCCCCGGCTCGGGCACCAGACCCTGCGACTCGACGCCGATAGCGATGCCGATCCCCTGGAAGACCGCCAGGACCACGGTGCCGTAGCGGGTGTACTGCGTGATCTTGCGCCGCCCGGCCTCGCCCTCCTTCTTCAGCGCTTCCAGCTGCGGGCTGGCGTGCGTCATCAGCTGCATGATGATGGAGGATGAGATGTAGGGCATGATGCCCAGCGCGAAAATGGTGAAGCGCTTCAGGGCGCCGCCCGAGAACATGTTGAACATGCCCAGGATGCCGCCCTGATTGCGGTTGAAGAACTCCGCCAGCGCCGCCGGATCGATGCCGGGGACCGGGATATGCGAACCGATGCGGTACACGATCAGCGCGCCGAGCAGGAACATCAGCCGGCGCTTCAGATCGCCGTACTTCCCGCCTTTGCCAACTTGTCCGGAATTAGTCGCCAAGAAACGCCACCATTACTCTCTGATCAGTTGCCGACGCTGCCGCCGGCGGCCTCGATGGCCGCCTTGGCCCCCTTGGTGGCGCCGACGCCCTTGAGCACGACCTTGCGATTGATCTGCCCGGAAAGCACCACTTTGGCCGACAGCACACGCGGCGACACCAGGTTGGCCTGAATCAGCGTCAGCAGATCGATCTCGTCAACCGGCAGATCGTTGATTTCGGACAGACGTACCTCGACATTGCGCGCGTTGGTCAGCGAGACGAAGCCGCGCTTCGGCAAACGGCGCTGCAGCGGCATCTGGCCGCCCTCGAAACCCACCTTGTGGAAACCGCCGGCGCGGGACTTCTGCCCCTTGTGCCCCCGCCCGGCAGTCTTACCGAGGCCGGAACCGATACCGCGCCCGACGCGGCGCCGTGCCTTCTTCGCCCCTTCGGCGGGCTGAATAGCGTTGAGTTTCATCTTAGCCCTCGCACTTCACAAGGTAGGCCACCTTGTTGATCATTCCGCGCACCGCCGGCGTGTCCTGCAACTCGGCCGTGCTGTTCAGGCGTCGCAATCCCAACCCGCGAACAGTCGCGCGATGCGACTGCTTCGTGCCGATCAGGCTCTTGACGAGCGTAACCTTAACTTTCTTGTCAGCCATTGCTTACCCCAGGATCTCTTCGATCGTCTTGCCACGCTTGGCCGCGATTTCCGCGGGCGTGTTCATGGCCACGAGACCATTGATGGTGGCGCGGACGATGTTGTAAGGATTGGTCGACCCGTGCGCCTTGGCCACGACGTTGGTCACCCCCATCACGTCGAACACGGCGCGCATGGCACCGCCGGCGATCACGCCGGTACCCTCGGGCGCCGGCTGCATCATCACGCTCGATGCGCCGTGGCGTCCGACGACGGTGTGGTGCAAGGTCCCGTTCTTGAGGCTGACCCTGACCATCTTGCGACGCGCCTCTTCCATCGCCTTCTGCACGGCGACGGGCACTTCGCGCGACTTGCCCTTGCCCATGCCGACCCGGCCGTCACCGTCACCGACGACGGTAAGCGCCGCGAAACCCAGAATGCGTCCGCCCTTGACGACCTTGGTCACGCGGTTGATGGAAATCATCTTCTCGCGGAAACCATCATCGGGCTTCTCGGCCTGCTGGTTCTTCTTGCCTTGCGGTTTTGCCATAACTCTTACTCCAATCCTTTTTCCGGAGCGATCAGAACTTCAGACCGGCTTCACGCGCCGCTTCCGCCAGCGCCTTGATGCGCCCGTGGTACTGGAAGCCGCCGCGGTCGAACGCCACCTGCTCGATGCCGGCCTTGAGCGCGCGCTCGGCGATCAGCTTGCCGATCAGCGCCGCGGCTCCGACGTCGCCGCCGTTGGCCAGATCCTTGCGCACGTCCTTTTCCAGGGACGAAGCCGCCGCCAGCACCTTCGAACCGCAAGACGAAATGACTTGAGCGTAGATGTGGCAGTTGGTGCGATGCACCGACAAGCGCACTGACTTCAGTTCGGCAATCTTGGCCCGGGTTTTGCGGGCTCTGCGCAACCGCGCCTGTTTCTTGTCAATCATTTATGCACCTTATTTCTTCTTCGTTTCCTTGAGAACAATCACCTCGTCGGCATAACGCACGCCCTTGCCCTTGTACGGCTCCGGCGGACGATATCCGCGAACCTCGGCGGCGACCTGCCCGACCAGCTGCTTGTCCACACCCTTGATCAGGATCTCGGTCTGAGTCGGCGTTTCGCACTTGATTCCCGCCGGCATCTTGTGCGCCACCGGATGGGAAAAGCCGAGCGTCAGATTGAGGGTATCGCCTTGCGCCTGGGCGCGGTAGCCGACGCCGACCAGATTCAGCTTGCGCTCGAAGCCCTTGCTGACGCCGGTGACCATGTTGGCCAGAATGGCGCGCACCGTGCCCGACAGGGCATTGGCGTTGACCGCGCCGTTGACGGCCTTGCACACCAGGGACTGCCCTTCCTTCTCGACACGCACCGACGGATTCCCGTCGAACTTGATGGAACCCAGCGGCCCCTTGACGGTGATATCGCTGCCGAGGACAACGTCTACGCCCTGCGGCAACACAATCGGATTTTTCGCTACGCGGGACATGTCTTCCCCTTACGCGACGATGCAGAGCACTTCGCCACCCACGTTACTGGCGCGCGCCTTGCGATCGGTCATAACACCCTTCGGAGTGGACACGATCGCCACTCCAAGGCCATTCATCACTCGCGGAATTTCGTTCGCGCCGCGATAGACGCGCAAACCCGGCGAGGACACCCGGTCGATTCTCTCGATGACCGGACGCCCGGCGTAATACTTCAGGCCGATTTCAAGAGACGGCTTGCCGTCGTTCTCGCGCACCGCAAAATCCTCGACGAACCCCTCGTCCTTCAGCACCTTGACGATGGCTACCTTGACCTTGGAGGACGGCATGACCACCGTCGCCTTGTTGGCCAACTGCGCATTGCGGATGCGGGTCAGCATATCGCTGATCGGATCGCTCATACTCATATCGTATTCTCCTGCTTACCAGCTGGCCTTGGTCATGCCAGGGACTTCGCCACGCATGACGAAATCGCGCAATTTGCTGCGGCCCAGGCCGAACTTGCGGAAAACGCCACGCGGACGCCCGGTCAACTGGCAACGGTTGCGCAGCCGCACCGGGCTGGCATTTCTCGGCAACGTCTGAAACTTTTGCCGAGCCTCGAAACGCTCTTCTTCCGACCGGTTGACATCGTCGATGACCGCCACCAGCTCAGCGCGCTTTGCAGCATATTTCTCGACCATCTTGCGCCGCTTTTCTTCACGGTTGATCAATGCAAGTTTCGCCATTTGAGCCTCAGTTCTTGAACGGGAATTTAAAGGCAGCAAGCAGCGCGCGCGCCTCTTCGTCAGTCTTGGCGGTGGTGGTGACACTGATGTTCATGCCACGCAACGCGTCGATCTTGTCGTACTCGATCTCGGGGAAAATGATCTGCTCCTTGACGCCCATGTTGTAGTTGCCACGGCCATCGAAGCCTTTCCCGGAAATACCGCGAAAGTCACGTACCCGCGGCAGGGCGACCGTCACCAGCCGATCCAGGAACTCGAACATCCTCGGCCCGCGCAGGGTGACCATGCACCCGATCGGGTAACCGGTACGAATCTTGAAGCCGGCAATCGACTTGCGCGACTTGGTGACCACCGGCTTCTGGCCGGCGATCTTGGTCATGTCGGCCACGGCGTTTTCCAACACCTTCTTGTCCGCCACCGCCTCGCCGACACCCATGTTCAGGGTGATCTTGGTGATACGCGGAATCTCCATCACCGACTTGTACCCGAACTTCTGGGCCAGCTCCGGCGCCACGGTCTTTTTGTAGTAATCCAGCAAACGTGCCATATCCGTTCCTTATGCCCCGACCACTTCGCCATTCGACTTGAAGACGCGCACTTTCTTGCCGTCCTCAAGCAGCTTGAAGCCAACCCGGTCGGCCTTCTTGGTCGCCGGGTTGTACAGGGAAACGTTGGACACGTGGAGCGGCATGTCCTTGTCCACGACGCCACCTACCACACCTTTCACCGGATTCGGCTTGACATGCTTCTTCACGCGGTTGATGCCTTCGACCACCACATGCTCAGCCCCGACGCGGCGAACCACCGCCCCGCGCTTGCCTTTGTCCTTACCGGCGATGACGATCACCTCATCGCCCTTGCGAATTTTTTCCATGACCGCCTCTTAGAGAACTTCCGGCGCGAGCGAAACGATCTTCATGAACCGCTCGCTACGCAACTCACGCGTCACCGGCCCGAAAATGCGCGTTCCGATCGGCTCCAGCTTGTTGTTCAGGAGCACCGCCGCATTGCCGTCGAATCTGACCAGCGAACCGTCAGGACGCCGCACACCCTTGGCCGTCCTCACGACGACGGCGTTGTAGACATCACCTTTCTTGACGCGCCCGCGCGGGGCTGCGTCCTTGATGCTTACCTTGATGATGTCGCCAACGCTCGCGTAACGACGCTTGGAGCCGCCAAGCACCTTGATACACATCACTGAACGCGCGCCGGTATTGTCGGCCACGTCCAGAACCGTTTGCATCTGAATCATTTAAGTCTCCAACTTATCCCGCCAACGCGGTCAGTCTTGGAACCCGTTACGGGCAGAATCGCACGGCGAAAACAACCGGGCGCGAAAAAGAGGGCATTATACCCTCTTTGGCGTAAACTACAAGGCCGTCAGATGGCCACAGCCTTTTCGAGCAGCTTGATCACGGCCCAGGACTTCGTCTTCGACATCGGACGCGCCTCCTGGATTTCCACCAGATCGCCCGCCTTGGCCTGATTGCCGTCGTTATGCGCGTGGTACTTCTTGGAACGCACGATAATCTTGTCGTAAATGGGATGCTTGACGCGACGTTCGACCAGGACCGTGACGGTCTTGTCCATCTTGTCGCTGACCACACGCCCGATCAGGGTACGCTTGCTTTTTTCTTCGCTCATTGCTGTGCCGCCTTTTCACGGAGGAGGGTACGCACGCGAGCAATATCGCGACGAACCTTGCCGATCTGGCTCTGGTTGCTCAATTGCTGCGTGGCTTTCTGCATACGCAGGCCGAACTGGGCCTTCAGGAGCTCGAGCAGCTCCTTGTTCAGCTCGTCGACACTTTTCGTTCTGAGTTCACTGGCTTTCATGTTCGATCACCCTACGATGCGGGTCACAAAAGTCGTCGCGATCGGCAGCTTGGCCGCGGCGAGCGCAAACGCTTCCCGCGCCAGGACTTCGCCGACGCCGTCCATTTCATACAGCACCTTGCCGGGCTGGATTTCCGCGACGTAATACTCCGGATTGCCCTTGCCGTTGCCCATCCGCACTTCCGCGGGCTTCTTCGAAATGGGCTTGTCTGGGAAAATGCGAATCCAGATCCGTCCGCCCCGCTTGATGTGGCGCGTCATCGCGCGCCGCGCAGCTTCGATCTGGCGCGCGGTCAGACGCCCCCGTCCAGTCGCCTTCAGGCCGAATTCTCCGAAACTCACCTTCGTGCCGCGAGTCGCCAGACCGGTGTTCCGGCCTTTCTGCTCCTTACGGTATTTCCTTCTAGTTGGTTGCAGCATCAGTCGTTCCTGCCTTTCTTACTCGTTTCGCCGGTGCCTTGGCTTCGGCTGGGGATTCGGCGCTCGCGCCCTCGGCGGGTCCTTCACCCTTGGGCTTGTTGCCGGCAACGCGCCTGACCTTGTCACCTTCTCCGGCCGGCCGGGCTACACGCCGCGGCTTGCGTGCCGGATCTTCCGCACCCGTCGTCTCGGGCGACGCCACTTCGGGCTGTTCGTCCCGGTTCAGCACTTCACCCTTGAAGACCCACACCTTGACGCCGATGATGCCGTAGGTGGTCAGCGCCTCGGAGGTCGCGTAGTCGATGTCGGCACGCAAGGTATGCAACGGCACGCGACCTTCGCGATACCATTCGCGCCGCGCGATCTCGGCCCCGTTCAGGCGCCCGGAGCTCATGATCTTGATGCCCTGCGCGCCGAGGCGCATGGCGTTCTGCATCGCGCGCTTCATGGCGCGGCGGAACATGATGCGCTTCTCAAGCTGCTGGGTGATGGAATCGGCGATCAGCTGCGCGTCGAGCTCGGGCTTGCGGATTTCTTCGATGCTGACATGCACCGGCACCCGCATGATCCTTTGCAGCGCGGAACGCAGCTGGTCGATTTCCTCGCCTTTCTTGCCGATCACCACGCCGGGACGCGCCGAGAATACCGTCACCCGCGCGTTCTTGGCGGGGCGCTCGATCAGGACGCGGCCCACGGAGGCGTGCTTGAGCTTTTCCTTGAGATAGTCGCGGACCTGCACGTCCTCGTTCAGCATCGTGGAGAAATTCTTGCTGTTCGCGTACCACCGCGACGACCAGTCACGGGTCACTGCCAGGCGAAAACCAGTCGGATGTATTTTCTGTCCCATTGTTTTTCCTTAATTTCCGACGGTCAAGAAAATATGGCAGGTCGGCTTGACGATCCTGTTGCCGCGCCCCTTGGCCCGGGCGGTGAAGCGCTTGAGCACCATGCCCTTCTCCACGTAGATGCTCTTGACCTTGAGCTCGTCGATATCGGCGCCGTCGTTGTGTTCCGCATTGGCGATGGCCGACTCAAGCACCTTCTTGACGATTCCCGCCCCTTTTTTTGGACTGAAGGTCAAGATGTTGAGCGCCTTGTCAACCGGCAGGCCGCGGATCTGGTCGGCGATCAAGCGACCTTTTTGGTCCGAGAGCCGCACGCCGCGCAAAATAGCACGTGTTTCCATATCCATTCCTTTACTTCTTCGCCTTCTTGCCGGCGGTGTGACCCTTGAAAGTGCGGGTCAGGGAGAATTCTCCCAGCTTGTGGCCGACCATGTTTTCCGTGACATACACGGGAATGTGCTGTTTGCCGTTATGCACGGCGATAGTCAGCCCGACAAAATCCGGAAGTACCGTGGAGCGACGCGACCAGGTCTTGATCGGGCGCTTGTCACTCGTCGCACGCACGACCTCGACCTTCTTGAGCAGATGGGCATCGACAAACGGGCCCTTTTTAATGGAACGTCCCATAGTTCTCTATCCCTTAGCGTTTATGACGGCGCTGCACAATCATGGAGGTCGTGCGCTTGTTGCTGCGAGTGCGGTATCCCTTGGTCTTGACACCCCATGGGCTGACCGGATGCATACCGGCCGCAGTCCTGCCTTCGCCGCCGCCGTGGGGGTGGTCGACCGGGTTCATGACCACGCCGCGCACCGTGGGACGAATCCCGCGCCAGCGATTCGCCCCGGCCTTGCCAATGGAACGCAGGCTGTGCTCTTCGTTGCCGACCTCGCCGATGGTGGCGCGGCATTCGACATGGACGCGGCGGATTTCACCCGAGCGCAAGCGGAGCTGCGCATAGACGCCCTCGCGCGCCAGCAGCTGCGCGGACGTTCCCGCCGAACGCGCCAGCTGCGCCCCCTTGCCAGGGATCATTTCAACGCAATGGATGGTGGTACCGACCGGGATGTTGCGGATCGGCAGCGTGTTGCCCGACTTGATCGGCGCCTCGGAGCCGCTGAGCACCTGCTGACCGACACTCATTCCTTTCGGCGCGATGACGTAGCGGCGCTCGCCGTCGGCATAGCACAGCAGCGCGATGTTCGCGGTGCGGTTCGGATCGTATTCGATCCGCTCGACCTTGGCCGGCACGCCGTCCTTGTTGCGCTTGAAGTCGATCAGACGGTAATGCTGCTTGTGGCCGCCGCCCTGATGGCGGGTGGTCACATGACCGTTGTTGTTGCGCCCGGCCTTTTTGGCCTGGGACTCGAGCAGCTTGGCGTAAGGAGCGCCTTTGTGCAAATCGGGATTGACGACCTTGACGACGGCACGGCGACCGGGCGAAGTCGGTTTGACTTTGACGAGTGCCATTACGCAGCTCCTCCATCAACGAAATTGATTTCCTGCCCCGGCTTCAGACATACGTACGCCTTTTTCCAGCCCTTGCGGCTGCCCATATGGCGCCCGACCCGCTTCTGCTTGCCTTTGACGTTGGCAATCTGCACCGACTCGACGGAAACCTTGAACAGCAATTCCACGGCAGCCTTCACTTCCGGCTTGGTCGCATCCGACGCCACCCGGAAAATCACCTGCTCGTTCTTGTCCGCGACATAGGTCGCCTTCTCAGAAATCTGAGGCGCAAGCAACACTTGCATCAAACGCTGTTGATTCATCCCAGAATCTCCTCAAACTTGGCGACCGCGTTCTTGGTCATCAGCACCTTGGGGAAGCGGATCAAGGACACGGGATCGGTTTCGTTGACTTCGAGGACCAGCACGTTCGGCAGATTCCGGGAAGCCAGGAAGACGTTCTCGTCGAGGCTGTCGGTGATCACCAGCACGTTGTCGTAGCCCATGCCCTTGATCTTCTGGGCGAACAGCTTGGTCTTCGGCGCATCGACGGCGATGCTGTCGACCACCGCGAGGCGATCCTCGCGCACCAGCTGCGACAGAATCGAGGCGATGCCCGCGCGGTACATTTTCTTGTTCAGCTTCTGGCTGAAATTCTCATCGGGCGAATTCGGGAAGATACGACCGCCGCCACGCCACAGCGGTGAGGACGACATACCGGCGCGCGCGCGGCCGGTGCCCTTCTGGCGGAAAGGCTTGGCCGTCGTGTGCGAGACTTGGCCGCGATCCTTCTGCGCGCGGTTGCCGCTGCGCGCGTTGGCCTGATAGGCCACCACCACCTGATGGATCAGCGCCTCGTTGTATTCGCGTCCGAACAGCACGTCCGACGCCTGCAGGCGACTGGCCTCCTGGCCCTGCTCATTGATCAGCTTGAGTTCCATTATGCCCCCGCCTTGACAGCCGGGCGCACGACCAGATCCGACCCCTTGGAGCCGGGGACCGCGCCCTTGACCAACAACAGCTGACGCTCGACGTCAACACGAATGACTTCGAGATTCTGCTGCGTGCGCTTCACGTCGCCGAGATGGCCGGCCATGCGCTTGCCGGGGAACACGCGCCCCGGGTCCTGGTTCATCCCGATGGACCCCGGCGCATTGTGCGAAACGGAGTTGCCGTGGGAAGCGCGCTGGGAGCTGAAGTGATGACGCTTGATGCCGCCCGCGAATCCCTTGCCGATCGTCTGTCCGGTCACGTCGACCTTCTGGCCGACAGAGAAGATCGAGACGCTGATCTGGTCGCCCGCCTTCAGGCTGGACAGATCCTCCGGGGTAACGGGAAATTCCTTGAGCAGCACACCGGCTTCGACGCCCGCCTTGGCGAGATGTCCCGCCATGGCTTTGTTGACGCGGGAAGCACGGCGCTTGCCGAAAGAGACCTGGACGGCCGTGTAGCCGTCGCTTTCAGGCGTTTTGATCTGGGCGACGCGGTTGTTCGACACGTCGAGCACAGTCACCGGCACGGACAAGCCATCCTCGGTGAAAATGCGCGTCATGCCGACCTTGCGCCCGACAAGGCCTAGACTCATGGTTATTCTCCTCTTGCCGGCTACGATTGGCCGGCGAGCACAAAACAAAATGAGCGGCATCGTCCGATGCCACCCGGTGAAAGTCGGCGATTATAGCCGTTTTGAAACGCTTACTGCAACTTAATTTCCACGTCGACGCCGGCCGGAAGATCCAGCTTCATCAGCGCATCGACGGTCTTGTCCGTCGGGTCGATGATGTCCATCAGGCGAAGATGGGTGCGGATCTCGAACTGATCGCGCGAGGTCTTGTTGACGTGCGGGGAACGCAACACGTCGAAACGCTGGATGCGCGTCGGCAGGGGCACGGGCCCGCGCACGACGGCGCCGGTGCGTTTGGCCGTTTCGACGATTTCCAGGGCGGACTGGTCGATGAGGCGATAATCGAATGCTTTGAGCCGGATGCGGATTTTCTGGTTTTGCATTTTGTAGTTTCCAAAGAGCAACCGGGCGAGACAGTGCTCGCCCGGCAATCAGTCATTACTCGATAATTTTGGCGACGACGCCGGCGCCGACGGTGCGGCCGCCTTCACGGATGGCGAAACGCAGCCCCTCTTCCATGGCGATCGGGCAGATCAGCTTCACCGTCATCTGCACGTTGTCCCCAGGCATCACCATCTCCGTGCCTTCCGGCAGGGTGATCGCGCCCGTCACGTCCGTCGTCCGGAAATAGAACTGCGGACGGTAGTTGTTGAAGAACGGCGTGTGACGCCCGCCTTCGTCCTTCGACAGAACGTACACTTCGCCCGTGAAGTGGGTGTGCGGGGTGATCGAGCCCGGCCTGGCCAGCACTTGTCCGCGTTCGACTTCTTCGCGCTTGGTGCCGCGCAGCAGCACGCCGACGTTGTCACCCGCCTGCCCCTGGTCGAGCAGCTTGCGGAACATTTCAACCCCCGTACAGGTGGTCTTGACGGTGGGCTTGATGCCGACAATCTCGATTTCTTCGCCCACCTTGACGATGCCCCGCTCAACACGCCCGGTCACCACGGTGCCGCGCCCCGAGATCGAGAACACGTCTTCGATCGGCAGCAGGAACGGCTTGTCCACCGCCCGCTCCGGCGTCGGAATGTAGCTGTCCAGCGCGTCCGCCAAGGCCAGGATCGAGCCTTCGCCCAGTTCGTCCGTGTCGCCGTTCAGCGCCTTCAGCGCCGAGCCCTTGACGATCGGAATGTCGTCGCCCGGGAATTCGTACTTCGACAGCAGTTCGCGCACTTCCATTTCGACCAGCTCGAGCAGTTCGGCGTCATCCACCATGTCGCACTTGTTCATGTACACGATGATGTACGGCACACCCACCTGGCGCGCCAGCAGGATGTGTTCC
This sequence comes from Propionivibrio sp., assembly GCF_047602565.1. GTDB lineage: Bacteria > Pseudomonadota > Gammaproteobacteria > Burkholderiales > Rhodocyclaceae > Propionivibrio. The sequence goes on along the minus strand of NZ_JASGGX010000001.1, from coordinate 3,177,825 downwards.
CGCGTCTGCGGCATCGGGCCGTCCGCCGCCGACACCACCAGGATCGCGCCGTCCATCTGCGCCGCACCCGTAATCATGTTCTTCACGTAGTCGGCGTGTCCCGGGCAATCCACGTGCGCGTAGTGCCGCGTCGCCGTCTCGTACTCCACGTGCGCCGTGTTGATCGTGATGCCCCGGGCCTTCTCTTCCGGCGCCGCGTCAATCTGGTCGTAGGCCTTCGCCTCGCCCCCAAACTTCTTCGACAGGATCGTCGTGATCGCCGCCGTCAGGGTCGTCTTCCCATGGTCCACGTGACCAATCGTGCCGACGTTTACGTGCGGCTTCGTACGCTCAAATTTTGCCTTAGCCATTTAGATATCCTCGAAACCAGTGTCACTTCTTGTTGATAACGGCCTCGGCGACGTTTTTCGGCGCCTCGACATAGTGCTTGAATTCCATCGAGTAGGTCGCCCGCCCCTGGGACAACGAGCGCACGGTGGTGGAGTAGCCGAACATCTCGGCCAGCGGCACTTCGGCCTTGATGGCCTTGATGCCGCCCGGCAGGTCTTCCATGCCGAGAACGATGCCGCGACGGCCCGACAGGTCGCCCATGATGTTGCCCATGTACTCTTCGGGGGTCTCGACCTCGACCGACATCATCGGCTCGAGCAGCGTCGGCGACGCCTTCTTCATCCCTTCCTTGAACGCCATCGACGCGGCCATGCGGAAGGCGTTTTCGTTGGAGTCGACGTCGTGATACGAACCGTCGAAGAGGGTGAACTTGATGTCAACCACCGGGAAGCCGGCCAGGACGCCGCTCTTGATCGCATCCTGCAGGCCCTTGTCCACCGCCGGGATGTATTCGCGCGGCACCGTGCCGCCCTTGATCGCGTCAACGAATTCGTAGCCCTTGCCGGCCTCGTTCGGTTCGAGCCTGATCCACACGTCGCCGTACTGGCCGCGGCCGCCGGACTGCTTGACGAACTTGCCTTCCTGCTCGACGGATTTCTTGATGCACTCGCGATAGGCGACCTGCGGCGCGCCCACGTTGGCGTCCACGCCGAACTCGCGCTTCATGCGGTCGACGATGATTTCGAGGTGCAGTTCGCCCATGCCGGAAATGATGGTCTGGCCGGACTCCTCGTCACTGCGCACGCGGAACGACGGGTCTTCCTGCGCCAGACGGCCCAGGGCGATGCCCATTTTTTCCTGGTCGCTCTTGGTCTTGGGTTCGACCGCGATGTGGATGACCGGCTCGGGGAATTCCATGCGTTCGAGGGTGATCACCGACGCGGGGTCGCACAGCGTTTCCCCGGTCGTCACTTCCTTCAGGCCGACGCATGCGGCGATGTCGCCCGCGAGAACTTCCTTGATTTCCTCGCGGTTGTTGGCATGCATCTGCAGCAGACGGCCGATCCGCTCCTTGCGGCCCTTGACCGGGTTGTAGATGGTGTCGCCCGATTGCAGCACGCCGGAGTACACACGGATGAAGGTCAGCTGGCCGACGTACGGGTCGGTCATCAGCTTGAAGGCGAGCGCGGAGAACTTGGCGGAATCGGAAGCCTCGCGCGTCTCGGCGCCGCCCCGTTCGTTTTCACCCTCCACCGCCGGGATATCGACCGGCGACGGCAGCAGTTCGATGACCGCGTCCAGCATCCGCTGCACGCCCTTGTTCTTGAAGGCCGTCCCGCACAGCATCGGCTGGATTTCACAGGCGATGGTGCGCGCGCGCAGTCCCTTGATGATGTCCGCCTCGCTCAGGTCACCCGACTCGAGGTATTTGTCCATCAGCTCTTCGTTGGCCTCGGCCGCCGATTCGAGCATCTTGGCCCGCCACTCGTCGGCGACGGGCTGCAGGTCCGCCGGGATGTCCCGGTACTCGAACTTCATCCCCTGCGAAGCCTCGTCCCAGACGATGGCTTTCATCTTGATCAGGTCAACGACGCCCGCGAAATGCTCTTCCCGGCCGATGGGAATGACGATGGGCACGGGGTTGCCCTTCAGGCGCGTCTGCATCTGGTCGACGACCTTGAAGAAGTCGGCGCCCTGACGGTCCATCTTGTTCACGAAGGCGAGACGCGGCACGCCATACTTGTTGGCCTGCCGCCACACGGTTTCCGACTGCGGCTGCACGCCGCCGACCGCGCAATAGACCATGCAGGCGCCATCGAGCACGCGCATCGAACGTTCGACTTCGATGGTGAAGTTGAACGTGTCCCGGGGTATCGATGATGTTGAAGCGGTGCTCCTGGAATTGCATGTCCATGCCCTTCCAGAAGCAGGTCGTCGCCGCCGAGGTGATGGTGATGCCGCGCTCCTGCTCCTGCTCCATCCAGTCCATGGTGGCAGCGCCGTCATGGACTTCACCGATTTTGTGATTGACGCCGGTGTAGAAGAGGATACGCTCGGTCGTGGTGGTCTTGCCGGCGTCGATGTGCGCGCTGATGCCGATATTGCGGTAGCGCTCGATGGGAGTTTTGCGTGCCACGTTTAAGCCTTCATTGATAAAGAACGTTTACCGGCGACGACATCCGTCGCCGGCCATTGAAAAACACTAGAACCGGAAGTGCGCGAACGCCTTGTTGGCGTCCGCCATGCGATGGACTTCATCGCGCTTCTTGACCGCGCCGCCGCGATTCTCCGCCGCGTCGAGCATTTCCGCGGCCAGGCGCTGGTCCATCGACTTCTCCGAACGCTTGCGCGCCGATTCGCGCAGCCAGCGCATGGCCAGCGCCATGCGGCGGCTCGGACGAACCTCGACCGGAACCTGGTAGTTGGCGCCGCCGACGCGGCGGCTCTTCACTTCGACGAGCGGCTTGACGTTATTCATCGCCAGCCCGAAAACCTCGAGCGGGTCCTTGCCGTCCTTGGCGGAGATGATATCGAACGCGCCATACACGATGCGCTCGGCAACGGATTTCTTGCCGCTCATCATGATGGTGTTGATGAACTTGGACACTTCGATATTTCCGAACTTGGGGTCCGGCAGAATATCGCGCTTGGGAACTTCGCGACGACGTGGCATGGATGAACAACCTTTCAAATAACGATTCAGTTGAGGGACCCGGCCGCGCCGGTCCCACTCGACCGCCCATCAGGCAGTCACTTACTCAAGCGGCGATCAAGCCGCCTTCGGGCGCTTCGTGCCGTACTTCGAACGACCCTGCTTGCGGTCCTTGACGCCCTGCGTATCGAGCGAACCGCGCACGGTGTGGTAGCGGACGCCCGGCAAGTCCTTCACCCGGCCGCCGCGAATCAGCACCACCGAGTGTTCCTGGAGGTTGTGGCCTTCGCCGCCGATGTACGAAATGACCTCGAAGCTGTTGGTCAGGCGCACCTTGCACACTTTGCGCAGGGCCGAGTTCGGTTTTTTCGGCGTCGTGGTATAGACGCGCGTGCAGACGCCGCGCTTCTGCGGGCAGTTTTCCAGAGCGGGCACCTTGCTCTTGGCGCGCACCGCTTCACGGGGCTTACGGACCAGCTGGTTGATGGTTGGCATATTTCTATCCCTAAACTCCTGCAGTTTCCGCCTTCGGGGCGGCCTCTGCACAAAAACCAAGGCCACCTGCAGCCGCCTTGGCGAATTTTTTATAACAAGCGTGCGCAATGATTAGCGCACGCTGACAAAGACCGGCGATTCTATGGTCAAACAACGTCCAAGTCAACCGGCGGCGTCTCCTTCGCCATTGCCCGCGGACGCTTCCACGGCCGCGGGAGATTCGCCGCTGATCTCGTGATCGGGCGCCAGATCGACACCCGCGGTGTTGTCCTTGCGCATGCGGTGGTACGCCAGGCCGGTGCCCGCGGGAATCAGGCGTCCGACGATGACGTTCTCCTTGAGCCCGCGCAGTTCGTCGCGCTTGCCCATGATCGCCGCCTCGGTCAACACGCGGGTGGTTTCCTGGAACGACGCCGCCGAGATGAACGAGTCGGTGGACAGCGACGCCTTGGTGATGCCGAGCAGGATCGGCTCGTAGGTCGCCGGCAGCTTGCCGTCCGCGTTGGCCCGGTCGTTCTCGTCGAGCAGGTGCGCTTTTTCGACCTGTTCGCCGCGAATGAACTTGGTGTCGCCCGGATCGAGCACGGTAACGCGGCGCAGCATCTGGCGGACGATGACCTCGATGTGCTTGTCGTTGATCTTCACGCCCTGCAGGCGGTACACGTCCTGGACTTCGTCCGTGATGTAAACCGCCAGCGCCTCGACGCCCTGCAGGCGCAGGATGTCGTGCGGGTCGGGCGCGCCGTCGACGATCATCTCGCCCTTGTTGACCACCTGTCCGTCGTGCACCAGCACGTGCTTGTCCTTCGGAATCAGGTACTCGTGGGCGATCCCTTCGAGGTCGGTGATCACCAGGCGCTGCTTGCCCTTGGTGTCCTTGCCGAAGGAAACCGTGCCGGTGAATTCGGCCAGCATGCCGGCATCCTTCGGGGTGCGCGCCTCGAACAGCTCGGCGACGCGCGGCAGACCGCCGGTGATGTCGCGGGTTTTGGCCGATTCCTGCGGCAAACGCGCGAGCACGTCGCCGACCGAAATGTCCTGCCCGTCGAGCACGGTGATGATCGCGCCGACCTGGAAGGTGATGGTCACCGGATGGTCGCTGCCGTGCATGCGCACTTCGTCGCCGTTGGCGTCGAACAGCCTGACCTGCGGCCGCAGGCCCTTGGTCTGCGCCTTGCCGCCGCGCTTCGGATCGATCACGACCAGCGTCAACAGGCCGGTGACTTCATCGATCTGCTTGGCGACGGTCACGCCTTCCTCGACGTTCTCGAACTTCACCTTGCCGGAGTACTCGGCGATGATCGGGCGGGTGTGCGGGTCCCAGGTCGCCAGCTTGGTGCCGGCCTTGACCTGCTGGCCGTCGGTGACCTGCAGCGTCGAGCCGTAGGGAACCTTGTGCTTTTCGCGCTCGCGGCCGTTGTCGTCGGTGATGACGACTTCGCCGGAACGGGTGATGACGATCTTCTCGCCCTTGGCGCTGGTCACGTAGCGCATCGAAGCGGTGAAGCGCACGATGCCGGCGCTCTTGGTCTCGACGTGGCTGGCCACGGCGGCGCGCGAGGCGGCGCCGCCGACGTGGAAGGTACGCATGGTGAGCTGGGTGCCCGGCTCGCCGATCGACTGCGCCGCGATGACGCCCACGGCCTCGCCGACGTTGACCAGGGAACCGCGGCCGAGGTCGCGGCCGTAGCACTTGGCGCACAGACCGTAGCGGGTATCGCAGGTCAGCGGGGTGCGCACCTTCACTTCGTCGATGCCGAGCTGATCGATGAGATCGCACAGGTCTTCGTTGATCAGGGTACCGGCTTCGATCACCGTCTCGTCGGTTTCGGGATGGATCACGTCGTGCACGCAGACGCGGCCGAGGATGCGCTCGCGCAGCGGCTCGATCACCTCACCGCCCTCGATCAGCGCTTTCATGGTCACGCCGTTCGACGTGCCGCAATCCTCCTCGGTGACGACGAGGTCCTGGGTGACGTCGACCAGGCGCCGGGTCAGGTAGCCCGAGTTGGCGGTCTTCAGCGCCGTGTCTGCCAGGCCCTTGCGCGCGCCGTGGGTGGAGATGAAGTACTGGAGAACGTTCAGGCCTTCGCGGAAGTTGGTGGTGATCGGCGTTTCGATGATCGAGCCGTCCGGCTTCGCCATCAGGCCGCGCATGCCGGCCAGCTGGCGGATCTGGGCCGCCGAGCCGCGGGCGCCGGAGTCGGCCATCATGTAGATGGAGTTGAACGACTCCTGCTTGACCTTGTTGCCGTGGCGGTTGACGACTTCCTCGTGGCCGAGCTGCTCCATCATCACCTTGGCCACCTGGTCGCCCGTGCGGCCCCAGATGTTGACGACCTTGTTGTAGCGCTCGCCGTTGGTCACCAGGCCGTTGGTGTATTGGCCCTCGATCTCTTTGACCTCTTTTTCCGCGGCGGCGATGATTTCGCTCTTCTGCCCCGGCACCAGCATGTCGTCCGAGCAGATGGAAATGCCGGCCCGCGTCGCCAGCCGGTAGCCGTTCTGCATCAGCTTGTCGGCGAAGACCACCGTCTCCTTCAGCCCGCAACGGCGGAAGGAGGCGTTGATCAGCTTGGAAATCTCCTTCTTCTTGAGCGGCTTGTCGAGCACGCTGAACGGCAGCCCCTTCGGCAGGATCTCCGACAGCAGGGCGCGCCCGGCGGTGGTTTCGTAGCGCGTCAGCTTTTCGTCCCAGCCGCCATCGCCGTTCTTCACGTATTCACGGATGCGCACCGAGATCTTGGCGTGCAGTTCGAGCTCGCCGGCGTGCAGGGCGCGGCTGATCTCGGCCAGGTCGGTGAACGCCATCCCCTCGCCCTTGCCGTTGATGCGCTCGCGCGTGGCGTAATACAGGCCCAGCACGATGTCCTGCGAGGGCACGATGATCGGCTCACCGTTGGCCGGGGAGAGTACGTTGTTCGAGGCCAGCATCAGGGTGCGCGCTTCCATCTGCGCTTCCAGGGACAGCGGCACGTGCACGGCCATCTGGTCGCCGTCGAAGTCGGCGTTGAAGGCGGCGCAGACCAGCGGATGCAGTTGGATGGCCTTGCCTTCGATCAGCGTCGGCTCGAAGGCCTGGATGCCGAGGCGGTGCAGCGTCGGCGCCCGGTTGAGCATGATCGGGTGCTCGCGGATGACTTCCTCGAGAATGTCCCAGACCACCGGCTCCTGCATTTCGACCATCTTCTTGGCCTGCTTGATGGTGGTCGCCAGGCCCATGATTTCCAAGCGGTTGAAGATGAAGGGCTTGAACAGTTCGAGCGCCATCAGCTTGGGCAGGCCGCACTGGTGCAGCTTGAGCTGCGGACCGACGACGATGACCGAGCGGCCGGAGTAGTTGACGCGCTTGCCCAGCAGGTTCTGGCGGAAACGGCCGCCCTTGCCCTTGATCATGTCGGCCAGCGACTTGAGCGGGCGCTTGTTGGCGCCGGTCATGGCCTTGCCGCGCCGGCCGTTGTCGAGCAGCGAGTTCGACCGCTTCCTGCAGCATGCGCTTTTCGTTGCGCACGATGATTTCCGGCGCCTTGAGTTCGAGCAGGCGCTTCAGGCGGTTGTTGCGGTTGATCACGCGGCGGTACAGGTCGTTCAGGTCCGAGGTGGCGAACCGGCCGCCGTCGAGCGGCACCAGCGGACGCAGGTCCGGCGGCAGGACCGGCAGCACTTCGAGGATCATCCACTCGGGCTTGATGCCCGACTTCTGGAAGCCTTCGAGGATCTTCAGGCGCTTCGAGAATTTCTTGCTCTTGGTTTCCGACGAGGTGGTTTCCAGCTCCGAACGCAGCAGGTCGACCTCGGAATTAAGATCGATCGAGCGCAGCAGTTCGCGGATGCCTTCCGCGCCCATCGCCGCCTGGAAGTCGTCGCCGTACTCCTCGACCTTGGCCAGGTAGTCGTCCTCGGTCAGCAGCTGCGCGCGGGTCAGCGGCGTCATGCCGGGATCGCAGACGACGAAGGCTTCGAAATAGAGCACGCGCTCGATGTCGCGCAGGGTCATGTCGAGGACCATGCCGAGACGGCTCGGCAGGCTCTTGAGGAACCAGATATGCGCCACCGGCGAGGCGAGTTCGATGTGCGCCATGCGCTCGCGGCGCACCTTGGAGAGCGTCACCTCGACGCCGCACTTTTCGCAGATCACGCCGCGGTGCTTGAGGCGCTTGTACTTTCCGCACAGGCACTCGTAATCCTTGATCGGCCCGAAGATCTTGGCGCAGAACAGGCCGTCGCGCTCCGGCTTGAAGGTGCGGTAGTTGATTGTTTCCGGCTTCTTGACTTCGCCGTAGGACCACGAACGGATCTTGTCCGGCGAGGCCAAGCCGATGGTAATCGCATCGAACTGCTCTTCCTGCGTTACCTGTTTAAACAAATCAAGCAATGCTTTCATTCTTACGCTCCGTTCGGGGAGAACCCAATTTCCTCAAGTCCCGGCCAGTCGCCCGGGACTACTGTACCGATGACCGTTCGCGCTCAATACCGTTCGAGATCGATGTCGATCGCCAGCGAGCGGATTTCCTTGACCAGCACGTTGAACGACTCCGGCATGCCGGCGTCGATCTTGTGGTCGCCCTTGACGATGTTTTCGTACACCTTGGTCCGGCCGTTCACGTCGTCGGACTTGACCGTCAGCATTTCCTGCAGGACGTAGGAGGCGCCGTAGGCTTCGAGCGCCCACACTTCCATTTCGCCGAAACGCTGTCCGCCGAACTGCGCCTTGCCGCCCAGCGGCTGCTGCGTCACCAGCGAGTACGGTCCGGTCGAGCGTGCGTGCATCTTGTCGTCGACCAGGTGGTGCAGTTTCAGCATGTGCATGTAGCCCACCGTCACCTGACGCTCGAAGGACTCGCCGGTGCGGCCGTCGAACAGGGTCATCTGGCCGGATTCGGGCATGCCCGCCAGGCGGAGCATCTCCTTGATCTCCTCTTCCTTGGCGCCGTCGAACACCGGCGTGGCGAACGGCACGCCCGCCTCCAGGTTGCCCGACATTTCGGCAATTTCCCGGTCGCTGAGTTCATCGAGGTCTTCCGGCCGGCCGTTGGTGTTGTAGACCTTGCCCAGGAATTCGCGCAGTTCCTTGACGCTGGCCTGGCGGCGCAGCATGTCGCCGATCTTGAAGCCGAGGCCCTTGGCCGCCAGCCCGAGGTGCACTTCCAGCACCTGGCCGACGTTCATCCGCGACGGCACGCCCAGCGGGTTGAGCACGATGTCGACCGGCCGGCCGTCGGCCATGTACGGCATGTCCTCGACCGGGACGATGCGCGAGACGACGCCCTTGTTGCCGTGGCGGCCGGCCATCTTGTCGCCCGACTGCAGGCGGCGCTTGACCGCGACGTACACCTTGACCATCTTCTGCACGCCCGGCGGCAGTTCGTCGCCCTGCGTCAGCTTCTTGCGCTTTTCCTCGAAGGCCACGTCGAAGTCCTTGCGCGTCTGCTCCAGGCCCTCGCGCAGGGATTCGAGCTGTTGCGCCACGTCCTCGTCGGCCATGCGGATGTCGAACCAGTGGTGCGGATCGATCCCGTCGAGGTAGTCGCGGGTGATCTCGGCGCCCTTGGCCAGGCGCTTCGGACCGCCGTTGGCGCTCTTGCCCACGATCAGCCGTTCGACCCGGGCGAAGGCATCGCGCTCGACGATGCGCAGCTGGTCGGCCAGATCGAGCTTGTAGCCGCGCAGGTGGTCGTCGATGATCGACTGGGCGCGCTTGTCGCGCTCGATGCCTTCGCGGGTAAACACCTGCACGTCGATGACGGTCCCGGCGATGCCCGACGGCACGCGCAGCGAGGTGTCCTTCACGTCGGAAGCCTTCTCGCCGAAAATCGCGCGCAGCAGCTTTTCCTCCGGGGTGAGTTGGGTTTCGCCCTTCGGCGTCACCTTGCCGACCAGCACGTCGCCGGCGTCGACCTCGGCGCCGATGTAGACGATGCCCGACTCGTCGAGCCGCGACAGCTGCGCCTCGCCCAGCGAGGCGATGTCGCGAGTGATTTCCTCCGGCCCGAGCTTGGTGTCGCGCGCGACGACGGTCAGTTCCTCGATGTGGATCGAGGTGAAGCGGTCCTCGGCCACGACCCGCTCGGAGATCAGGATCGAGTCCTCGAAGTTGTAGCCGTTCCAGGGCATGAAGGCGATCAGCATGTTCTGGCCGAGCGCCAGTTCGCCCTTGTCGGTCAACGCGCCGTCGGCCACCACGTCGCCCTTGGCGATGATGTCGCCGACGCCGACCAGCGGCCGCTGGTTGATGTTGGTATTCTGGTTCGAACGGGTGTACTTGACCAGGTTGTAGATGTCGACGCCGACTTCGCCCGGCACCGTCTCTTCATCGTTGACCCGGACCACGATGCGCGAGGCGTCGACGTAGTCGACCTTGCCGCCGCGCAACGCCTGCACCGCGGTGCCCGAGTCGACGGCGACCGTCCGCTCGATGCCGGTGCCCACCACGGGCTTCTCCGGACGCAGGCAGGGCACGGCCTGGCGCTGCATGTTGGCGCCCATCAGCGCGCGGTTCGCGTCGTCGTGCTCCAGGAACGGGATCAGCGAGGCCGCCACCGACACGATCTGGCCCGGCGCCACGTCCATGTAATGCACGCGCTGCGGCTCGGCCAGGATGGTTTCGCCCTTTTCGCGGCAGGTCACCAGCTCGTCGAGCAGTTCGCCGTCCGCGCCCAGCGCGGCGTTGGCCTGGGCGACGATGTAGTTGCCTTCCTCGATGGCCGACAGGTATTCGATCTGGTCGGTCACCTTGCCGTCGACGACCTTGCGGTAGGCGGTTTCCAGGAAGCCGTACTCGTTGGTGCGGGCATAGAGGGCCAGCGAGTTGATCAGGCCGATGTTCGGGCCTTCCGGCGTTTCGATCGGGCAGACACGGCCGTAGTGCGTCGGATGCACGTCGCGCACCTCGAAGCCGGCGCGCTCGCGGGTCAGGCCGCCCGGGCCGAGCGCGGAAACGCGGCGCTTGTGGGTGATTTCCGACAGCGGGTTGGTCTGGTCCATGAACTGCGAAAGCTGGCTCGACCCGAAGAATTCCTTGACCGCGGCGCTGATCGGCTTGGCGTTGATCAGGTCGTGCGGCATCAGGTTGTCCGACTCGGCCTGCGACAGGCGCTCCTTGACCGCACGCTCGACGCGCACCAGCCCGGCGCGGAACTGGTTCTCGGCCAGCTCCCCGACGGAACGCACGCGCCGGTTGCCCAGGTGGTCGATGTCGTCGATGTCGCCGCGGCCGTTGCGCAGGTCGACGAGGATCTTGATGACTTCGACGATGTCCCGGGGCGAGAGCGTCAGCTGTTCGCGCACCTCGCCGACGACGCCGAGGCCCTTGAGCTTTTCCAGCAGCGCGTCGGCTTCCGCTTCGGTCAGGTTCTCCGCGACGGCGCGCACGCCGTAGGTCAACTCGCCCAACAGCAGATCGACCGCTTCCGGGGTGCCGCCGGCGACCTCGACGATGGTGCCCACGATGGCGTCGCGCTTGGCCGGTACGTGCTTGACCATGACCTTGTACTCGACCACGTCCTTGCGCGCCACCCGGCGGTTGAACTTCATCCGGCCGACGGCCGACAGGTCGTAACGCTCGTCCGAGTAGAACAGCCCGTTGAACAGGATTTCGACGGCCTCCTCGGTCGGCGGCTCGCCCGGACGCATCATCCGGTAGATAGCGACGCGCGCGGCCTGCTTGGACGCGGTCTCGTCCGTGCGCAGGGTCTGGGAAATGAAGCCGCCGCGGTCCAGGTCGTTGATGTACAGGGTCTGCAAGGTATCGATGCCGGCCTCGATCAGCTTGGCCAGCAGCGCCTCGGTGATTTCGTCGTTGGCGTTGGCGATGATCTCGCCGGTGCTCTTGTCCACGACGTTCTGCGCCACGATGCGGCCGACGACGAAGTCTTCGAGCACCGAGATCTTCCTGACTCCGGCGGCGTCGAGCTCGCGGATGTGCTTGGCGGTGATCCGCTTGTCCTTGGCCACGATCACCTTGCCGCTGGCGTCGGTGAAGTCGAAACGCGCCACCTCGCCGCGCAGGCGCTCGGGCACGAGATGGAACTCGATGCCCTTCTTGCTGATTTCAAAGGTGTCGAAATCGAAGAACTCGCGGAGAATCTGCTCGGGCGTCAGGCCGATGGCCTTGAGCAGCGTCGTGACCGGCATCTTGCGCCGGCGGTCGACGCGGAAGAACAGGATATCCTTCGGGTCGAACTCGAAGTCCAGCCATGAACCGCGATAGGGAATCACGCGCGCCGAGAACAGCAGCTTGCCCGAGCTGTGCGTCTTGCCGCGGTCGTGCTCGAAGAACACCCCCGGCGAACGGTGCAGCTGCGACACGATGACGCGCTCCGTCCCGTTGATCACGAACGAACCGGTGGTGGTCATGAGCGGAATCTCGCCCATGTAGAACTTCCTGCTCCTTGACTTCCTTGATGGTATCCGGCGACTCGCGGTCGAGGATCACCAGGCGCACCTTGGCGCGCAGGGCCGAGGCGAAGGTCAGGCCGCGCTGCTGGCATTCCTTGACGTCGAACGCCGGTTCGGCGAGCGCGTAGCTGACGAACTCCAGGCGCGCATTGCCGCTGTGGCTGACGATCGGGAAAATCGAGGTAAACGCCGCCTGCAACCCGTGGTTCTTGCGCTGCGCCGGAGGCACCGCCGCCTGCAGGAACGAGGTGAAGGATTCCAGCTGCGTCGCCAGCAAGAACGGAACGTCAAGCACGCTGGCGCGCTTGGCGAAGCTTTTGCGGATACGTTTTTTCTCGGTATAGGAGTAGGTCATGGTCGCTCCGAGCTCAGAAAGCACAATCCTCTAGCAATTTCGCGCCGGTCCGGCCACCCGGAGCGATTGCAACGGACAAACGAAAAAACGAACGGCAGAGCGCGATTCTCCGCCATGCGCATTTGCGTTTATGCGCTACGTGTTACAGATCGATGAAGTCGCCTATGTGACGGAGCAAAATCTACGGTTTCCGGAAAGCACAAAAGGCTGGCAGCCCGAAAGCTGCCAGCCCGCGCGCAAAAGCAGGATTACTTGACCTCGACCTTGGCACCAGCATCCTCGAGCTGCTTCTTGAGGGCTTCGGCATCGGCCTTGGCAATCGCTTCCTTGACGGGCTTCGGGGCGCCGTCAACGAGGTCCTTGGCTTCCTTCAGACCGAGGCCGGTGGCCGCGCGAACGACCTTGATGACTTCGACCTTCTTCTCGCCGGCGCCCAGCAGCATGACCGTGAACTCGGTCTGCTCCTCGACGGGCGCCGCGGCGGCGGCACCGCCTGCCGGACCGGCCACGGCCATGGCCGCGGCGGAAACGCCGAACTTCTCTTCGAACGCCTTGACCAGGTCGTTCAGGTCCATCACCGTCATGCTGCCAACGGCTTCAAGGATGTCTTCTTTGGTAATCGCCATGATTGGTTGCTCCTAGAGTCGGAATATTTTCAGAATTGGATAAGCTCGACCGTCAGCGACGGCCTCAGGCAGCGGCTTCTTCGCGCTGCTTGGCCAGCGCGCCCAGCGCAACGGCAAACCCGCTCACCGGCGCCTTCATCACGCCCAGCAGCTTGGCCAGCAGTTCCTCGCGGCTCGGAATCGCCGCCAGCGACTGCACGCCCGCCTTGTCCATCACCTTGCCGGCGTAGCAGCCCGCCTTCAGGACCATTTTGTCGTTGGTCTTCGCGAAGTCGTTCAATACCTTCGCGGCGGCCACCGGGTCCTCGGAGATGCCATAAATCAACGGGCCCGACATGTGCTCGGCCAGGCCTTCGAACGGACTGCCGGAAACGGCACGGCGCACCAGCGTATTCTTCAGCACGCGCAGATACACGCCGGACTTGCGCGCCTGAGCCCGGAGCTTGGTGAGCTGAGCCACGCCGATCCCCTTGTACTCGGCCACGACGATCGTCTGTGCACCAGCCACTCGCGCCGAAACTTCGGCCACTACGGCTTTTTTGTCATCAAGATTGAGACCCATGGGTCCTTTCTCCATCTCGTCCATCACACGGCACGCCCATTCAGGCATGCCGCACCCACGGCGACCTTTCTCAAGAGCATCGGCGTCGCCTGGCGATCGCCGAAAATCCTGTTCGGGCTCACCGTCTGCGCAGGCTGAAATCACTTAAGCCGCTGGTCGAACTGCACTGCACGGCACCTGCGGTCTTTGACGATCTGCCGGCAACCTGCCCCAGCAGCCCAAAGCACTTCCGGAGCCGCCTTCAGGCCATTGGCCGGCGGCTCCGCTAACTGTCACAACGAGGCGGAATCCACCCGCACGCCCGGCCCCATGGTGCTGGAGACGGCGATCTTGCGCAGGTACTGCCCCTTCGAACTGGCCGGCTTCGCCTTGGTCAAGGCATCGATCAGCGCCTTGAGGTTCTGCTCCAGTTGTTCGACTTCAAAGGACGCGCGGCCGATCGTCGAATGCACGATGCCACCCTTGTCCGTCCGATACTGCACCTGGCCGGCCTTGGCGTTCTTCACCGCGCCGGCGACGTCCATGGTCACCGTGCCGACCTTCGGGTTCGGCATCAGCCCGCGCGGACCGAGGATCTGGCCCAGCTGGCCGACCACGCGCATCGAATCGGGCGTGGCGATCACCACGTCGAAATTGATGGTGCCGCCCTTGATCTCGGCAGCCAGATCGTCGAAGCCGACGATGTCCGCGCCGGCGGCCTTGGCCGCCTCGGCCTTCTCGCCCTGGGCGAAAACGGCGACACGGACGGTCTTGCCGGTACCCGCGGGCAGCACGACCGAGCCGCGTACCAGCTGGTCCGACTTGCGCGCATCGATGCCGAGGCTGACCGCCACGTCGATCGATTCATTGAATTTCGCCGTGGCGAATTCCTTGGTCAGCTTGAGCGCCTCCGCGACCGGGTAATTCTTGTTGCGGTCGACCTTGCCCTGCGCCGCCTTCTGCCGTTTGGTCAAAGCTGCCATGTCAGAGGCCCTCCACGGTGATGCCCATCGAACGGGCGCTGCCGGCGATCGTGCGTACGGCCGCATCCATGTCCGCCGCCGTCAGGTCCGGCATCTTCTGCGTGGCGATGGCCTCGCACTGGGCGCGCGTCAGCTTGCCCACCTTGTCCGTGTGGGGACGCTGGCTGCCCTTCTGGACGCCGGCCGCCTTCTTGATCAGGATGGTCGCCGGCGGCGTCTTCATGATGAAGGTGAAGCTCTTGTCCGCGTAGGCGGTGATCACCACGGGAATCGGCAGGCCGGGTTCCAGGCTCTGCGTCTGGGCGTTGAAGGCCTTGCAGAACTCCATGATGTTGAGACCGCGCTGGCCGAGCGCTGGTCCGATCGGGGGCGAGGGATTGGCCTTGCCCGCCGGCACTTGCAGCTTGATGAAGCCGACAATTTTCTTTGCCACGGTTTTACTCCTTTAAACGGGTACGAACGCGCCGGTCCACGACGCTCCCCAAACAACAAATGCGGCCCGAAGCCGCTCCATCAGGCAAGCCGAGCAAACCGGCCCGCCGCAATCCATCCCGGTCAGGCCTTTTCGACCTGGCCGAACTCCAGTTCGACGGGCGTCGCGCGGCCAAAAATCGTGACCGATACGCGCAGCCGGTTCTTTTCGTAATTGACGTGTTCGACGGACCCATGGAAATCGGTGAACGGACCTTCCTTGACCCGCACGACTTCGCCCGGCTCGAACAACACTTTCGGGCGCGGCTTCTCCACGCCGTCGAGCATTTGCTGCATGATCTTCTCGACTTCCTTCTCGGAAATCGGCGTCGGCTTGTTGGCGGTGCCGCCGACGAACCCCGTCACTTTCGGGGTACTTTTGACGAGGTGCCACGACTCGTCGTTCATTTCCATTTCCACCAGCACATAGCCGGGGAAGAACTTGCGCTCGGAAATGCTTTTCTGGCCCTGCTTCAGTTCGACGACTTCCTCGACCGGCACCAGCACGCGGCCGAACGAATCCTGCATGCCATGACGCTGGATACGTTCCTGGAGCGCGCGCTGCACGCTCTTCTCGAAACCCGAATAGGCATGCACGACATACCAGCGCTTGCTCATGACTTTCTCCATCCCAGAATCAGGTCGTACAGCACCCACTCCAGGCCCTTGTCCGTGAGCCAGAGAAAGGCCGCCATGATGATGACGAAAGCAAACACCAGGCCGGTCGTCTGCAAGGTTTCCTTCTGGGTCGGCCAGACGACCTTCTTCGCTTCGGCCGTCGCCTCCTTGGCAAAGCCGAAGAACTGGCGGCCCGGATCGGTCTGCCAGGCGACCGCGGCACAGAGGCCCACGCCGGCGATCACCGCCAGCACCCGCAGAATCATCGCCTGTTCGGCGAGAAGATAGAAGCCGACCACTCCAGCGACCAGCAACAGCAACGCCAGCGCAAATTTGATTTTATCGGCCATTTCGTCAGCCAGAAATATGATGGTGGCAGGGGCAGAGGGAATCGAACCCCCAACCTTCGGTTTTGGAGACCGACGCTCTGCCAGTTGAGCTATACCCCTGCAGCAGAGACTCCGGCGCCCCCGACTCCGGGAACGCCGTCTGTCAATGTGTTACTCGATAATTTTGGCGACGACGCCGGCGCCGACGGTGCGGCCGCCTTCACGGATGGCGAAACGCAGCCCCTCTTCCATGGCGATCGGGCAGATCAGCTTCACCGTCATCTGCACGTTGTCCCCAGGCATCACCATCTCCGTGCCTTCCGGCAGGGTGATCGCGCCCGTCACGTCCGTCGTCCGGAAATAGAACTGCGGACGGTAGTTGTTGAAGAACGGCGTGTGACGCCCGCCTTCGTCCTTCGACAGAACGTACACTTCGCCCGTGAAGTGGGTGTGCGGGGTGATCGAGCCCGGCCTGGCCAGCACTTGTCCGCGTTCGACTTCTTCGCGCTTGGTGCCGCGCAGCAGCACGCCGACGTTGTCACCCGCCTGCCCCTGGTCGAGCAGCTTGCGGAACATTTCAACCCCCGTACAGGTGGTCTTGACGGTGGGCTTGATGCCGACAATCTCGATTTCTTCGCCCACCTTGACGATGCCCCGCTCAACACGCCCGGTCACCACGGTGCCGCGC
This sequence comes from Propionivibrio sp., assembly GCF_047602565.1. GTDB lineage: Bacteria > Pseudomonadota > Gammaproteobacteria > Burkholderiales > Rhodocyclaceae > Propionivibrio. Next base: position 3,161,339 of record NZ_JASGGX010000001.1, on the reverse strand, counting down.
CCCGAGATCGAGAACACGTCTTCGATCGGCAGCAGGAACGGCTTGTCCACCGCCCGCTCCGGCGTCGGAATGTAGCTGTCCAGCGCGTCCGCCAAGGCCAGGATCGAGCCTTCGCCCAGTTCGTCCGTGTCGCCGTTCAGCGCCTTCAGCGCCGAGCCCTTGACGATCGGAATGTCGTCGCCCGGGAATTCGTACTTCGACAGCAGTTCGCGCACTTCCATTTCGACCAGCTCGAGCAGTTCGGCGTCATCCACCATGTCGCACTTGTTCATGTACACGATGATGTACGGCACACCCACCTGGCGCGCCAGCAGGATGTGTTCCCGCGTCTGCGGCATCGGGCCGTCCGCCGCCGACACCACCAGGATCGCGCCGTCCATCTGCGCCGCACCCGTAATCATGTTCTTCACGTAGTCGGCGTGTCCCGGGCAATCCACGTGCGCGTAGTGCCGCGTCGCCGTCTCGTACTCCACGTGCGCCGTGTTGATCGTGATGCCCCGGGCCTTCTCTTCCGGCGCCGCGTCAATCTGGTCGTAGGCCTTCGCCTCGCCCCCAAACTTCTTCGACAGGATCGTCGTGATCGCCGCCGTCAGGGTCGTCTTCCCATGGTCCACGTGACCAATCGTGCCGACGTTTACGTGCGGCTTCGTACGCTCAAATTTTGCCTTAGCCATGCCGGTACCTCAAACGTTAGAAGTTAAAAATCCCGTGATGCAACTACTCGAATCGGTGGTGCCCATGGGCAGGATTGAACTGCCGGCCTCTCCCTTACCAAGGGAGTGCTCTACCACTGAGCTACATGGGCATCGTGCCTGCGACTCAAAACCGTCGTACCGCAACGTGGAGCGGGTGAAGGGAATCGAACCCTCGTCTTAAGCTTGGAAGGCTTCAGCTCTACCATTGAGCTACACCCGCTAAACCGCACCCGCAGCGTTGAAGATCACGACCGCTACAGCAACAACTTCTTGGTGGAGGGAGAAGGATTCGAACCTTCGAAGGCAGAGCCGTCAGATTTACAGTCTGATCCCGTTGACCGCTTGGGTATCCCTCCAACTCGGAACCGCTAATTCTGGCATAACGAACAACATGCGTCAACCAGTCGTTGCGCTCAGGCCGGTATAATAGCAGAAATCATGCCGAGGCATCTGCTTTTTGCCGTTTTCACGCACGGCATGCGTGCCTTTATCGGGCAGAATAAGCCCCCCGCACACGACTTCCACCCGCGCCAAGCATGGACGATGATTCGCCCGCTTCCCCATTGAATTCGCCCCATCTGCGGCAACTGGCGCTGCAGGGCGCGGCGGCCTTCATCGTGCTCAGCGTGGCCTGGCCTTATTGCCTCATGCGCCAGCAACCGCTGCCCTGGCTCGAGACGTCGCTGCTGATCGGGGCGCTGGCTTTCCTGCTCGCCTGCCTGACCCGCCAATACTGGTGGTGGCGGCTCATGCACGCGCTGTTCGCGCCCGCCGTCGTCCTTTTCTCCGCGCTCGGCCTCGCCCCGGGATGGTATCTGGCGGCGTTCGTATTGATGTTCCTGGTCTATCGGGGCGCGCTGACCAGCCGGGTGCCGCTGTATCTGTCCAGCCCCGAGACCGCGCGGGCGCTGACCGGGTGGCTCGCCGGCACGCCTGCCCGCAAGATCGTCGATCTCGGGGCGGGCACGGGCGGCGTGGCCTGCGCGCTCGCCCGGCTGCGCGAGGACGCGCAGGTCGCCGGCGTCGAAAACTCGTACCTTCCCTGGGCGATCGGCTGCTTGCGCACGGCGCGGCTGCCGAACTGCCGCTGGGTCCTGGGCAGCCTGTGGGACGTGCCGCTGGCCGAATACGACGTCGCGTATGCCTTTCTTTCGCCGGAACCCATGCGCCGGCTGTGGCTCAAGGCGACGCGGGAAATGCGTCCGGGCGCCTGGCTCATCAGCAACAGCTTCCGGGTTCCCGACGTCGAGGCTACCGCCGAGATTGACGTCGATGATGCGCGGAAAACGCGGCTCTATTGCTACCGGTTGTAGGCCGGCTCAGTCGAGGCGAATGCCCCGCCGCGCGACGACGATCATGGCCTGGGTTCGGCTGGAGACGCCGAGCCGCTTGAAAATCGTCGATAGATGAATCTTGACCGTGCCTTCGGACAGGCCAAGCAGGCCGGCGATGTCCCGGTTCGACTTCCCCCTGACCATCAGGCTGAGCACTTCCACCTGGCGGTCGGTCAGCCCGAAATCCGCCGGGTCGGTCTTGCCCTTTCCCATCGGCAGATGCGGGGAGGCGACGAAGACCTTCTTCTTTTGCGATGCATCCGGCGACTGTACGTTGCCGGAAAGCACTTCGCGCAGGACGGCGAGCAGGCGGTCGCTGGAGGACGCCTTGGAGACGAAGCCGGCCGCGCCGCAGCGCATCGCCCGGTTGACGGTATGCGCGTCATCGTAGGCCGACAGGATCACCACGGGCATCGACGGATAGCGCTGTCGGAAGGACTTCAGGCACGTTACTCCGTCCACGCCCGGCAAGCCGAGATCGAGCAGCGCCAGGTCGAAGATTTCGCCGCGCTCCAGCAAAACATTCGCGCCCTGGAAGTCGGCGACTTCGGAGACTTCCATCGCATCGAGCTGTCTCAACGTCTGGACGAGCCCTTCCCGGACGAGCGCATGATCTTCAATGACCAACAGTTTTGCCATCTGAGCACGTTCATTTTTCTTGGGAACCAGGCTGTGGGCGTCTGCCGCCGGCACGGCATTACTATAAGCGAAACCATGTCTTCGCACGAATAATAATCGGTTCATCCGATGCCTGCCGGCGCGGGGCGGGCCGCACCGGCGAGCCCCGCCTCCTCGGCCATGATGGACAGCAGGTTGACCAGCCCGGCGGGCTTGACGACCACCCGCCAGCCGGATCGATTGGCCGATTTCATGCGCGCCGACGATATTTCTCCGGTCATCAGAATGGCGTTTATCGGGATTTCCGAGCGCTGCTGGATCGCATCGAGAAATTCGATCCCATTGATCCCCGGCAGAACGAAATCCGATATGTAGAAGTCGGCGTCGGGCAGCGACGGCGCCTGCAGCGCGTCCTCAGCGCTGGCGAAGCACTCCACGGACACGCCGACCGCCTGCAGCGATATTTCGATCGACTTGGCCACGACCGGGTCGTCTTCCACGACCACCACATCCCAGCCTTTGAAGCGGGCATAGTCGACCTCCGAGGACGACGGTTCGTCGAGCTCGAAGTCGGACGGCGCGTCCCCGCTCGACGGCGCGCAGACCGGCACGGTGATTTCGAACACCGAACCGTGGCCGAGGCGCGAACGATAGGTGACGTCGCCGCCGAGCAGCCGGGCCGTCCGCCGGGCGATCGACAGGCCGATGCCCAGGCCCTTGGCGCGGTCGCCCGCCGCATTGCCGATCTGGAAACATTCGTCGAACAGCCGATCCCCGAACACGGCATCGATCCCGATGCCGGTGTCCCAGACCTGGATGACGCCCAGCGCGCCGCGCCGGCGGAAGCCGATCAGCACGCCGCCGACGTGGGTGTACTTGAAGGCGTTGTCGATGAGATTGCGCAGCACGCTGAGCAGCAGGCCGGGATCGGTCTCCAGCACCGGCCCGTTGAACGGATAGAAGAACTTGAAGCGCAGGTTCCGCTGCTTCGCCAGCGAGGAGAATTCGTCGTCCACGGCCTCGAACACGCTTTCCACCTCGACTTTCCTGATCTGCGGCCGCACCAGCCCCGCGTCCAGTTTCGAGATGTCCAGCAGCGAATAAAGCAGCCCGCTCAAGGCATCGACCGAAAGCGAGAGGAAGCGCGCGATGGTCTTTTGCTCCTCGTCCAACTCCGTCCTGCACAGGGCATCCTTGAACAGGTTGATGGCCTGGATCGGCTGCCTCAGGTCGTGGCTGGCCGTCGTCAGGAAGCGGGTTTTCGCCTGGTTCGCCTGCTCCGCCTGCTGCTTGGCGAGGATCAGTTCGCTTTCCGCCTTCTTCAGCAAGGAAATGTCGGTCTGCGCGACGATATGGCCGACGACGACGCCGGCCGCGTTTTTTTCGGCCTTGGCCTCGCCCATGACGTGCACGATTTCGCCGCCGGGCCTGACCAGCCGGTACTCGCCGACGCGAACGGCCGAATCCTCGGCCTTGCCGCGCCACAACGCGCCGATCTTCCGCCGATCGTCCGGATGGATCATCCCCGCCCAGTCGTCCCCGAGCAGCGCATCGCGGCTCCTGCCGGTAATCAGCTCGTTCCGGTCGTTCACGAAAACGCACTGCCCCGCCAGATCGAAACGGGCAACGCCGACGGGAAGCATCTGCACCAGTTCGCTGAATTTCGACTCGCTTTGGGCGAGATCCGACAGAATGACGACTTCGCGTTCGCGCATGCGCCCGAGGCGCCGCAGCAGCCCGCCGAGCATGGCGATCACCACGAGCACCGAGAGGCCGACCAGCGCGGCCTGCGCATACCAGCCGGCCAGCACCGCGCGGCGATCGAACCCGACGACGAAATAGAACGGGTAGTTCGGCAGCGCCTTGAAACTGGCGATGTGGTTCTTCAACTCCGGTTCATCGCTGCCGCCATCCGCCACCGTGGCTTCGGTGCTCCCCGCGGCCAGCGCCCTGACGAAGGGATGGTCCGGGCCGAAGCCTGGCCGGCCCGCCTCCGCGCCGGCGTCCGGCCAGCGGGCGATCAGCGCGTGATCGTCGCGCCGGCGCATGGCCACGTAGCCGCTTTTCCCGACGTCCAGCGCCGCAAGCTGATTCTTGAGCGACACGAGGTCGAGCGGACTGAGCACCGCACCAAGAAACCTGCCGCCGCCGTTGCGGATCGCCCGCGCCACGACCAGCACGTCCCGGTTCGTCGCTCCGCTCCGGAGCACGTCGGAAAAAACCAGGCCGGCGTCTGGATCGGCGCGCAGTTTCGCGAAATAGGCCCGCTCCGACACGTTCAATCCGGACGCGGGAATGCCCGTCGAGGAATACAGGATGGTTCCCGCCGCATCGGCCACGTAGAGGCCGTACATGCGCTCGGCATTGATCAGCCGGCCGGACAGGCGCCGGCCGATATCCTGCTGGAAACGGGGCGCCGCCGCCGCATCGAGCGCCTCCTCGGGGAACTCGGCGGCCAGCGCCGAAAGATCGGCATCGGTGCGCCGCAGCGTCTCGTAAAGCTGGGTCTGCAGCAAGGTGGCGATGTTGCGCGTGCCGACCTCGGCCTTGCGGATCTGATCCCGGTAGCCCGACAGCAACAGATAGCACAGGAGAAAAAAGATCAGCGACAGCACCGCGGCCAGCACCACCGCCGGCGCCCTGCTGCGCAGCCCTATGATTTTTGCCCGGCTTTCCATTGCCAACCAAACGCTCCTGCGAAGTGCGGGGCCATCGCCCCGAAACATCGAGACCCGGTGTTCGTTCCGCTCAATCGCGCGGGCCGCGCCCCAGCTCCGCCAGATCCGGGTCCGTCTGCCAGGCGTTCCGCTCGGGGTTGGACGCGACGTAATTCCGGCTCTGCTCGACCGTCTGCTCCAGAAACGTCTCGATCAACCTGCTCAGATGCCCGACCTGCGGCAGCATCGTGCCGAAAAAAAGCACCCATTCCCGGCGGCGCACCAGGATCGTCGGGAAATTCTCGACCTCCAGATCGCCCAGGCTCTCGGCGTCGTCCTCGATATCCCGCCAGAGAAATCTGACGCCGGGGAAGCGATCGGCCAGCCGCTCGAACTCGCCGCGGTATTCCCGGCAGGTCCCGCACCACTCGGCGCAAAGGCATACCACGGCGAAATCATCAAAATGAAGGCCCACGCCTCCTGCATCGGACGAACACATAGCGGCAAGCAATCAGCACAAACGACCGACATATTAGCGCAAGCCGCCTCTGGCCACCGGTGCTTGGCTAACCGGACATAAGGGGTAGAATGAAAACGCAGTGTTTAGTGTTGGTTCTTGCGTAATCGGTAGCTCGACGGGGGGCGTTGCCGGATTTTCGCCCCGGGACGAGCGTTTCGTGATCATTGGGGGAAAACATGGGTCAGAACAACACGGTCAACCTTCGTACTGTAGCGCTCGTCGGCCACGGCGCCGCCGGCAAGACGACTCTTGCCGAGACGTTGCTCGCCGCGGCCGGCGCGATCAGCAGCAAGGGGTCGGTGGAAAAGGGCAACACGGTCTGCGACTTCGATCCGCTGGAAAAGGAACTGGGACATTCGGTGAACTCCGCGATCGCCAGTTTCAATTGGCTCGATGCGCGCATCCACCTCATCGACACCCCCGGCTATCCCGACTTCACCGGACAAGCCATCGGAGCGCTCGCCGCGGTCGATACGGCGCTGGTGGTGATCAACGCGCAGACGGGCATCGAACTGTCCACGGAGCGCATGATGCGTTTCGCCGCCGCGCGCAATCTGTGCCGGATGATCGTGGTCAACAAGATCGACGCGGAGAACATCGACCTGCCCAAGCTGGTCGGCGAGATCCGCGAACGCTTCGGCCCCGAATGCATGCTGCTGGACCTGCCCGCGCACCACAGCCAGGACGTCGTGGAAGTGCTCGGCCATGACGACGGCGACAGCGACTTCGAATCGGTGGCCGCCGCGCATCGCGCGCTGATCGACCAGATCGTCGAGGAGGACGAGGACCTCCTGGCCAAGTACCTGGACGACGGCGCCGACCCGAACCTCGATGAATTGCACGCGCCCTTCGAAAAGGCGCTGCGCGCCGGGCACCTGATTCCCATCCTGTTCGTCTCGGCGAAAACCGGCGCGGGCATCCCCCAACTGCTCGACACGCTGGCCAAGCTGGCCCCGAACCCGGCGGAAGGCAACCCGCCGCCGTTCTACAAGGGGTCACTCGACGACCCGGCAAGCGCACCTTTCGATGCGGTCCCCGACACGGAAAAACACGTCCTGGCCCATGTCTTCAAGATCGTCAGCGACCCGTTCGTCGGCAAGCTCGGCATCTTCCGCGTGCACCAGGGAACGATCCGCAAGGAAACCCAGCTGTTCGTCGGCGACGCCAAACGCGCCTTCAAGGTCGGGCACCTCTATCGCCTGCAGGGCAAGGACTACCTCGAGGTCAACGCGCTGTTTCCCGGCGAGATCGGCGCCATCGCCAAGATCGACGAGATCGAGTTCGATGGCGTGCTGCACGACTCCCATGACGAGGACCGCATCCACCTGAAACCGCTCGAATTCCCCGAGCCGATGCAGGGGCTCGCCGTCGAGACGCAGCGCAAGGCCGACGAGCAGCGCCTGTTCGACGTGCTGCACAAGCTGGAAATCGAAGACCCGTGCTTCAAGGTCGAGCGCCATCCGACGACCAACGAAACCGTCATCCGCGGGCTCGGCGAAATGCATCTGCGCGCCAAGCTGGCGCGCATGTCCCAGCAATACAAGATCGAGTTGCACACCAAGCCGCCGCAGATCGCCTATCGCGAAACGATCACCAAGAAGGCCGAAGGCCATTGCCGGCACAAGAAGCAGAGCGGCGGCGCCGGGCAGTTCGGCGAGGTCATGCTGCGCGTCGAACCGCTGGAACGGGGCGCGGGCTTCGAATTCGTCAACATCGTCAAGGGCGGCGTCATTCCGGGCGTCTTCATGGCCTCGGTCGAAAAAGGCGTGCGCCAGGCGCTGGAGGACGGCGTCGTCGGCGGCTTCCCGGTGCACGACATCCGGGTCATCGTCCATGACGGGAAATCGCACTCGGTCAACAGCAAGGACATCGCCTTTTTCACGGCCGGACGGAAAGCCACTATCCAGGCGATCCAGGCCGCCACGCCGATCATCCTGGAACCGGTGGTCAACATCGAGGTGCTGGCGCCCGAGGCGGCGGTCGGCGATCTTTCCGGCGACCTGTCGAGCAAGCGCGGCCAGCTCACCGGCACGCAGCCGCGCGGCACCGGCGTGATGGCCATCAGCGGCAAAGTGCCGCTGGCCGAGCTGGACGACTACCAGGGCCGGCTGAAGTCGCTCACCGGCGGGCAAGGCTCCTACAGCATCGCCTTCTCGCACTACGCCCCGGTCCCGGCGGCCACGCAGCAGCAGCTCGCCTCGCAGAAAAAGGCCGTCGGTCTGGACGACGACTGACGCCTTCGGGTCCCGTCACGGAACGCTTCCGTGGCGGGCCGGCGTTGCCCGGGAAGAAACCGCCGAGCGGGCCGAAAAAGGAAAACCGTTCAGGCGTTGGTTTCCGCGTTGCGGCGCGCGGCTTTTTCGAGGCGCGCCTTTTCGGCCAGCACCTTGCTCGCGTAGCTGCCCTCGGCATCGGACGATCCCGCGTAGGACTGCAGCCCGGCGGTGAGCCCGCCGCGCCGGCGGATCGCCTCTTCGAGCACATGGACGCCGACCCGGATGTTGACGGCCGGGTCGAACAACTGGCGGCTGCCCATGCCTTCCGGGACCTTGTCCATGTGGAAGCGCGGGATGACCTGCATCAGGCCGCGCGCGCCCATCGCGCTTTCGGCGAAGGGATTGAACCCGGATTCGACCCCAATGATCGCCAGGATCAACAATGGATCGATACGCCGTTCGCGGCCGATCAGCTCGGCCACTTCGAACACCGGCAATACCGCTTCGGGCGACACCCGGTAGCGGCGTTTCACGTACTCGAGCGCGCCCATGAGATGCGGCTTGAGCGACGGCGCGTCGGCATCCGCCGACACTTCGGAGTCCGTGGCCGCGGGGACGGACTGCTCCGCCACGATGGCCATGACCGGAAGGGAATTCTTCCAGTCCGGACTTGCCGATCCTTTGAAAACGAATCCGACGATGCCAAGGAGAAGCAACAATCCGGCAATCATCGCGACGTGCTGCGTAATACTGGAGACGGCATCCAAGCTGCGAGCCATCGACTTCTGGAGCGTAACGGATACAGACATGCTCTCTCCTTTCACTGTTGTCGTCGCGCAAACAGAGACGGGACTTGCCGTGCGACAAACGGTTATAGGCGGGTGCAATGCCCTATTGCGCGGCGGAAGAGTGAAATGCCGCAGGGCAGAACTGCTACAGTAACTGAACCAGGGTGTCAGTTATGGAGTTGACAAAAACGCGGTACATCCAGCGCGATACATCTCCATGCATCCGAGGCATGGAGGAGTTCGGACTGTAGTCATCGATCCGGGTTTTGTCAACCGCCAGGAAACGGACCCGGCGCCCCGCCCTCCCGGTTCGCCCCCGCCATCGCCCGCGCGGGAAGGTAAAATCAAGGCATCCGCAACCTCGTTCAGGCGATGCATACCGGCACTCCCAAAACGGCACCGTCGCACGTCGACGGCGATTCCGCCCAGCTTCCGCTGTTGCCGCGCTACCTGGCGGCCGCGTATCTGGCGCTGATCGTCTATGCCAGCCTGCATCCGTTCTCGGGATGGCGCGCCTCGGGCATTTCGCCGTTCGTCTTCCTGGAAGCCGCCTGGCCGCGCTACTGGACGCTGTTCGACCTGTCGATCAACGTCGCCGCGTACGTGCCGTTCGGCTTCCTGCTGGCGCAGAGCTTCGGCGACCGCCCGTGCCGGCCGTGCGCCGCGCTGCTGGCTTTCGTATCCGGCGCGGCGTTGAGCTTCACGATCGAAAGCATCCAGTCCTATCTTCCCTCCCGGGTGCCGTCCAACGTCAACCTGCTGTGCAACAGCCTCGGCGCCGGCCTGGGAGCGATGGTCTCGCTGTGCTGCGGCCAACGCTTCTTCGCCCGCGTGCTGCGCGCGCAACAGCGCCTCCTGGCGCCCATGCCGCATGCCGAGTACGGCGTGGTGCTGACCGGACTGTGGCTGCTCACCCAGCTTTCGCCGGAAACGCTGCTGTTCGGCGCCGGCGATCTGCGCCACATCTTCGACATTCCGCCGGCGCTCCGGTATGACGCGCCTTCATTCTTCGCCCTGGAAACCGGCATCATCGTGTGCAACACCCTCGCCGCCGGCCTGATCATGAACATGGTCTTCGCCGGGAGGCGCCCGGCGCCACGCGCGCTCGCCTGGTTTTTCGCCGCCGCCCTGCTGATCAGGACGCTGGCGGCGGCGGTGCTGGTCGGGCCGCAAAGCGCGCTGGCCTGGCTGACGCCCGGCGCCGGCCTGGGACTGCTGGTGGGCGGCGCGGCGCTGGCGCTCGCGCTGCTGCTGCCGGCCACGCTGCGCATCGCCCTGGCCGGCATGGCGCTGATGGCCGGCACCGTCCTGGTCAACCTGGCGCCGCTCAATCCTTACTCGGTCGCCGCGCTGGCCGCGTGGCGGCAGGGACATTTTCTGAACTTCAACGGTCTCACTCGCCTGGCCGCGAGCTTCTGGCCCTTTCTGGCGCTTTCCTACCTCATCCTGCTTGGCCGGCGCCCTTAACGGGGCGGCGCAAGCCTTCGATCATCTGACCACACGGAACGAACCGACATGAGCTATTACAAACATCACGTGTTTTTCTGCTGCAACCAGCGCCCCGAGGGAGAGACCTGCTGCAACAACCACGGCGCGGTCGCCGCGCAGACCTACGCCAAGGAGCGGATCGCCGAGCTGAAACTGAAGGGCAAGGGCAAGGTGCGCATCAACAAGGCGGGCTGCATGGACCGCTGCGACGAGGGGCCGGTGCTGGTCGTTTACCCGGAGGCGGTCTGGTATCAGTACGTCGATACCGAGGACGTCGAGGAGATCATCCAGGAGCATCTGATCAACGGCCGCGTCGTCGAACGCCTGAAGATCTGAATCCATGAAGCCTGCAGAGCAGCTTTTGCACCTCGCCGGCCCGGCGGGAATCATCGAGACCCGGATCGAATCGCCCGCCGAGCCGCGCGGCATCGCGCTCGTCTGCCATCCGCATCCGCTGTTCGGCGGCAGCAATACGAACAAGGTCGTGCATACGCTGGCCAGCACCTTCGTCCGGCTGGGCTACGCCGCCGTGCGGCCGAACTTCAGGGGCGTCGGCGAGAGCGGTGGGCAGCATGACGAGGGCCGCGGCGAGACCGAGGACATGCTGATCGTGCTCGACGAGGCGCGGCGGATTTTCGGCGAATTGCCGATAGTCCTGGCCGGCTTCTCGTTCGGCGCCTACGTACAGACGCGCGTCGCCGACGCGCTGGCCGAATCCGGCCAGCCGGCGCAGCGGCTGGTGCTGGTCGGCATCGCCGCCGGCCACGTCGAGGGCGCCCGGCAGTACGCCACGCGCGCGGTCGCCAGGGACACGCTGGTCATCCACGGCTCGGCGGATACGACCGTGCCGCTGGCCAACGTGCTGGCCTGGGCCGAACCGCTCGAACTGCCGGTCGTCGTCATTCCCGGCGCGGATCATTTCTTTCACCGGCGGCTGCACATCATCCGCGACATCATCCTATGCGCATGGACATGTTGACCACGCTCGACGCGCTGACCGTTGCCGGCTTGCGCAAATCCTACGACGGCCATGAGGTCGTCGCCGGCATCGATTTCAGCGTCGGGCGCGGCACCTGCTTCGGCCTGCTCGGCCCGAACGGCGCGGGCAAGACCACCACCCTGCGCTGCTGCCTCGGGCTGACCGCGCCCGACGCGGGCCTCATCCGCCTGTGCGGTTCGACGGTGCCGGACGGCGCGCAGCAGGCGCGGGAGAAAACCGGCATCGTGCCGCAGTTCGACAACCTGGACCCGGACTTCACGGTCAGCGAGAACCTGATGGTCTATGGCCGCTATTTCGGGCTCGGCAACGCCGCGATACGCGGCCGCATCCCCGCGCTGCTGGAGTTCGCCGGGCTCGAAGGCAAGGAGAACGCGCGCATCCAGACGCTTTCCGGCGGCATGAAGCGGCGCCTGACGCTGGCGCGCGCGCTGGTCAACGATCCGGACGTGGTCTTTCTCGACGAGCCGACCACCGGCCTCGACCCGCAGGCGCGCCACTTGATCTGGGAGCGCCTCAAGCAGCTCACCGCGCGCGGCAAGACACTGATCCTGACCACGCATTTCATGGACGAGGCCGAACGTCTTTGCGACCGGCTGGCGGTGCTCGACCGCGGCCGGCTGATCGCCGAGGGCGGCCCGCGCGAACTGATCGCCACGCACATCGAGCCGCAGGTGGTGGAAGTCTTCGGCGACACCGCCGCGCGCTGGGCGCAGGCGCGCAAAACGCTGGGCGAGCGCGTCGAGATCGCCGGCGAGACGGCCTTCTTCTACTGCCACGACCCCGCGCCGCTGCTCGCCGCGCTGGCCGACGCGCCGGCCCTGCGCTACCTGCACCGCCCGGCCACGCTGGAAGACGTCTTCATCAAGCTGACCGGACGCGAACTGAGAGACTGAACATGCCCGCAACCACCTCACCGCGACTTTTCCTCCTGCCCCGGCCGGGACTGAGCTGGATTCCCGTCTGGCGGCGCAACTTCCTGGTCTGGCGCAAGCTGGCGCTGCCATCGGTGCTCGGCAACCTGGCCGATCCGCTGATCTACATGCTCGGCCTGGGCTACGGCCTCGGCGGCCTGCTGCCCGAGGTCGGCGGCGTGAGCTACGTCACCTTCCTCGCCGCCGGCACGGTGGTCGCCAGCACGATGAACGCGGCGACGTTCGAGGCGCTTTATTCGGGCTTTTCGCGCATGCACGTGCAGAAGACCTGGGACGCCATCCTCAACACGCCGCTGACGCTCGACCACGTGCTGACCGGCGAGCTGGTCTGGGCCGCCAGCAAGAGCCTGCTGTCCGGGCTGGCCATCCTGCTGGTCATCGGCGCGCTCGGGCTGAGTTCGTCGCCGCTCGCGCTGTGGACCGTGCCGGTGATCTTCCTGACCGGCCTCGCCTTCGCCGCGCTGGGCCTGGTCATCTGCTCGCTGGCGCCGTCGTACGACTTCTTCATGTACTACTTCACGCTGTTCATCACGCCGATGACGCTGGTCTCCGGCGTCTTCTTCCCGGCCGACCGGCTGCCCGCGGCCCTGCACGCCGTCGCCTCGTGGCTGCCGCTGACCCACGCGGTCCAGCTCGTCCGCCCGCTGCTGCTGGGCGAGACGCCCGCCAACATCGCCGGGCACGTAGCCGCGCTGCTGGCCATCACCGCCGTCGCCTTCTACGCCGCCACGGTGCTGACCCGGCGGCGCCTGCTCAAATGACGACGGGGCGACGGCTCGCGCCGTCGCCCCGTCTGGGACCGAGGATGCCGGTCAGTTGTTTTCCGGCTCCATGTTGATCGCGCCGCACGGGCACTCCGACACGCACAGGCCGCAGCCCTTGCAGTAGTCGTAGTTGAACTGGAAGCCCTGGCCCGGCCCGAGCTTGATCACCGCGTTGTCCGGGCAGACGCCGTAGCAGTTGTCGCACTCGAAGCAGTTGCCGCAGGACAGGCAGCGGCGCGCCTCGAACAGCGCGTTGGTCTCGTCGAGCCCGCCCTGCACTTCCTCGAAGGTCGATTGCCGGCGGATGATGTCGAGCATCGGCCGCACGGTCTTCGGCGCGTCGGAGTAGTACCAGGTGTTGAGCCGTTCGAAGGTGGCAATCTGCGGCTTGGGCGGCGCGACGTAGGCCGATCCGCGCAGCCAGGCGTCGATGTTGCGCGCCGCCTTCTTGCCGTGGCCGACGCCGACGGTGATGTTGCGGTCGGCCGGCACCATGTCGCCGCCGGCGAAGATGCCGGCATGGCCGGTCATCATGTTGGCGTCAACCTTGACCACGCCGTCCGCGACTTCCAGTCCGGGAACGCCTTCGAGCAGCGACAGATCGACGTCCTGGCCGAGCGCCAGGACCACCGAATCGGCCTCCAGCGTCTCGACCTCGCCGGTCGGCTGCGGGAAGCCGTTGGCGTCGAGCTCCATCTTCTCCACGGTGATCGAGGCGTCGCCGGCCTGCTTGATGGTCAACAGCCACTTGATCATCACGCCTTCCTGCAGCGCCTCCTCGACCTCGAAGTCGTGCGCCGGCATCTTGTCGCGGGTGCGGCGGTCAGACGATGATCGGCTCGGCGCCCATGCGCTTGGCCGTGCGCGCCACGTCGATGGCGGTGTTGCCGCCGCCGTAACGACCACGCGGCGGCCGAGCATCGGCTTCTCCTCGCCTTCCATGCTGTGCAGCACGGACACCGCGTCGACGATCTTGGAAACCGCCCCGGCCGGAATGTTGGTGCGCTTGCCGATGTGCGCGCCGACTGCCAGGAAGGCGGCGTCGAAGCCGCCGGCCCGCATGGTTTCGAGGATGTTGTCGACCTTGCTGTTGAGCTTGACCTCGACGCCCAGCTCGACCACGCGCTGCATCTCGGCATCGAGCACGTCGCGCGGCAGGCGGTACTTCGGAATGCCGAAGCGCATCATGCCGCCGAGCAGCGGGCCGGCCTCATACACGGTCACCTGGTGGCCGAGGCGGCGCAGATGGTACGCCGCCGACATGCCTGACGGACCGCCGCCGACGATCAGCACGTGCTTGCCGGATTCGGCGGTGGGCGGCACCAGCTTCCACTTGCGCTTGATCGCCTCGTCGCCGAGGAAGCGCTCGACCGAATTGATGCCGACCGCCGCGTCCAGGTTGGCGCGGTTGCAGGCGCCTTCGCAGGTGTGGTAACAGACGCGCCCCATGATCGCCGGGAAAGGGTTGTCCCTGGTCAGGTGCTGCCAGGCCTTCTCGTAGTTGCCCGATTCGGCGTGGAACAGCCAGCCCTGGATGTCCTCGCCGGCCGGGCACTGGTTGTTGCACGGCGGCAGGCGGTTCGACGTAGACCGGCCGCTCGGTGCGCCAGCTGCCGGTACGGTTGGCGAGCGACGAACCCGGGTCGAGGGTGATTGCAAACGGCTTGTTCATCAGTTCGCCTCCTTCACGAGCAGATCGTATTTACGGACATTCTTGTCGGCAATCGCTTGCAGACGGGCAATGGTGTCGATCGCCGGCGTCCTGCCGAACAGGTGGGCGAAGCGCTTCTGCGGCCGCAGGTACTCCTCGACCGGCAGCAGCCGGCGGATCTTGGTCGAGTTGGTGAGCTCGCCGTTTTCCGCCTCGAACACCGGGAACAGCCCGGTTTCCTTGGCCAGCCGCGACATGCGCAGGGTGTCGTGCGACGGCGTGCCCCAGCCGAGCGGGCACGGCACCAGGATGTGGATGTAGCGCGCGCCGCGGAAGGTCATCGCCTTGCGCACCTTGTATTCCAGGTCGCGCAGGTCGGCGACCGTGGCGGTCGCCACGTAGGGGATCTCGTGCGCCATGGCGATGGCCGGGACGAACTTGCCCTGGCCGAACGGGTTACCCGGCTCCGGGCCGACCGGCATGGTCGTCGCCGTGCGCGCCGCCGGCGGCGTCGCCGAGCTGCGCTGGATGCCCGTGTTCATGTAGCCGCCGTTGTCGTAGCAGATGTAGAGCACGTCGTCGTTGCGCTCGAACATCCCGGACAGACAGCCGAAGCCGATGTCGGTGGTGCCGCCGTCGCCGCCCTGCGCCACCACGCGCACGTCGCCGGCCAGGCCCTTCTGGCGCTTGACTTTCAGCGCCGCGGAAACGCCCGTGGCCACCGCGCCGGCATTGCCGAACAGCGAGTGAATCCAGGGAATCTGCCAGGAGGTCTCGGGATACGGCGTCGAGAAGACTTCCAGGCAGCCGGTGGCGTTGACCGCGACCAGTTGCTTGTTGGTGGCATGCATCGCCGCGTCGATCGCGTAACGCGCGCCGAGCGCCTCGCCGCAGCCCTGGCAGGCGCGGTGCCCCGAATTCAGGGAGTTGGTGCGCTCCATGTTGGCCTGCACGCTGCGCTGGTCGGGTGTGAGCAGGCGGTTGCCGACGGTGAAGGTGCCGGTCTGGTAAAACTTGACGGGTTGGAAACTCATGCTCGCCTCCTCAACTGTGTTGGACGACATGGCTGCTGCCGACGTCGCGCAGGATGTTCTCGGCCACCGGCCCGGACCGGCGCTTCTGGCGTTCGCGCTCCAACTGCTTGTTGACGATGTTCCAGTCGAGGTCGAGGAAGGACAGCGCCGGCACGTCGTCGCGCACCGCCTTGGCGAAGTAGGCGTGCAGGGACTGCTTGGTGATCGGGCGGCCGCCGAGGCCGGCCACCACCGTGTAGTCACTGATCTCGACGCCGTCCATCGCCGTGCGCACGTCGGTCGCCAGGATGCCGCCGATGCCGACCGCGAAGGTCTTCTCCAGGACGACCACGCGCTTGGCGCCCTGCAGCGCGGCGCGCACCGCCTCCAGCGGGAACGGGCGGAAGGAAATGACGCCGAGCACGCCGATCTTGATGCCCTGCTCGCGCATCTCGTCAACGGTGTCCTTGATCGTGCCGAGCACGGAGCCCATGGCCACGACGACGGTCTCCGCATCTTCGAGGCAATAGCCCCGCACCAGGCCGCCGGAATCGCGGCCGAAACCGGCCTTGAACTGTTCGGCGATCTCGGGGATCAGCCCGAGCGCGCGCATCTGCTTCTCGTGTTCGAGGTAGCGCACTTCGGTGAAGGCCTCCGGGCCGACCATCGCGCCGATCGACACCGGATCGGCCGGATCGAGCACCTGGCGCGGCTCGTAGGGCGGCAGGAAGGCGTCCACCTGCTCCTGCGTCGGCATGTCCACGCGCTCGTAGGCGTGCGTCAGGATGAAGCCGTCCATGCACACCATCACCGGCAGGCTCAGCTCTTCGGCCAGCTTGAACGCCTGGATGTGCAGGTCGAGCGCTTCCTGGTTGTTCTCGGCGAACAGCTGAATCCAGCCGCTGTCGCGCTGCGAGATCGAATCGGAATGGTCGTTCCAGATGTTGATCGGCGCGCCGAGCGCCCGATTGGCCACGGTCATCACGATCGGCAGGCCGAGGCCGGAGGCGTTGTAGAACCGCCTCGACCATGAACAGCAGCCCTTGGGAGGCCGTCGCCGTGTAGGTCCGCGCGCCGGCTGCCGAGGCGCCGATCGCCACGCTCATGGCGGCGAATTCGGATTCGACGTTGATGAATTCGCAGTTCTGCACCTCGCCCGCCTTGACCATCTCGCCGATGCCTTCGACGATGTGGGTCTGCGGGGAAATCGGGTAGGCGCAGATCACTTCCGGCCGGCAGAGCGCCACCGCCTCGGCGACGGCGTGCGAGCCTTCGATTTGCTTAAGCATGGGCGACCTCCTTGTCGGCCTTCCCGGCATGCGCCAGGACCAGGTTGAAAGCCTCCGTCGCCGCGGCGACGTTGCCTTGCGCGACCTTGCCCGAAAACTTGGCTTCGATCGCCTTGCACACCGATTCCAGCCTGAGCTTGCCGGACAGCGCGGCAAAACCGGCCAGCAGCGGCACGTTCGGCACCGGGCGGCCGACGTGCTTGAGGCCGAGATCGGTCGCCGGCAACGCGCACAGGCGATCGGCCGGCCAGTCGCGGACGAATTCGGCGATGCCCAATTCCTCGAACGAGTGCTTAGTGTTGATCAGGATGAACCCGTTTTCCTTCAGGCCGCCGAACACGTCGATCTGGCGCAGCAGCGTCGGGTCCTGGATGATCACGGCGTCCGGACTCATGATCGGCTCGCGCAGCCGGATTTCGCGGTCCGCGATGCGGCAGAAGGCCACCACCGGCGCCCCCGTCCGTTCCGAACCGAAACTGGGAAAGGCCTGCGCGTGATGCCCTTCCTGGAACGCGGCGATCGACAGCATTTCCGCCGCCGTCACCACCCCTTGGCCTCCCCGGCCGTGAATACGTACTTCGAACATACGCTCTCCGCTCAGTTGTTTCTCGAAGTTACCCACCTGCAAAAAACTTAATGAGTTAATGGAACTAAACCATGATGGTTAGGAACTAATTGTACAACCGTTATTCCGAATTGCGAAACGATATTTCGTTAAATAAAATCTGACAAAACTCCTTGGGTATTCGGGGCAAACGCCAGACGAAAAAAAAATCGCCCCGACGAGCGGGGCGATCAGGCGTTGGAACGGGAGGCGTCAGATGACTTCGAGGTGGCCGATGCCCGAGTTCAGGTCGCGGTCCTTCGATTCCTTGCTGTGCAGCTTGATCTGCAGGCGCAGGTCGTTGATCGAGTCGGCGTTGCGCAGGGCGTCCTCGTAGGTGATCCGGCCGGATTCGTAGAGGTCGAACAACGCCTGGTCGAAGGTCTGCATACCGAGCTCGCGCGAGCGCTTCATGACTTCCTTGATCTCCTGCACCTCGCCCTTGAAGATCAGGTCGGAAATCAGCGGCGAATTGAGCATGATCTCGACCGCCGCCACGCGCCCCTTGCCGTCCTTCTTGGGCAACAGCCGCTGGGAAACCAGCGCGCGCAGGTTCAGCGAAAGGTCCATCAGCAGCTGCTGGCGGCGCTCTTCCGGGAAGAAGTTGATGACCCGGTCGATCGCCTGGTTGGTGCTGTTGGCGTGCAGGGTGGCCAGGCACAGGTGCCCGGTCTCGGCGAAGGCGATCCCGTAGTCCATCGTTTCGCGGTCGCGGATCTCGCCCATCAGGATCACGTCGGGCGCCTGCCGCAGGGTGTTCTTGAGCGCCGCCTCCCACGAATCGGTATCGACGCCGATCTCGCGCTGCGTGACGATGCAGCCCTTGTGCTCATGGATGAACTCGATCGGGTCCTCGACGGTGATGATGTGCCCGTGGCTGTTCCTGTTGCGCTGGTCGACCAGCGCGGCCAGCGAGGTGGTCTTGCCGGTGCCGGTGCCGCCGACGAAGATCACCAGGCCGCGCTTGGTCATGGCGATGTCCTTGAGCACGGTCGGCAGCCCGAGTTCGTCGAGCGTGGGGATGGCCAGGTTGATCGTGCGGCACACCACGGCCACGCGCCCCTGCTGGATCAGCGCGTTGACCCGGAAACGGCCGATCCCCGACGGCGAGATGGCGAAGTTGCATTCCTTGGTCGCCTCGAATTCGGCCGCCTGCCGGTCGTTCATGATCGAACGCGCCAGTTCCGCGGTGTGCTGCGCGGTCAGCACCTGATTCGACACCGGCATCACCCGGCCGTCAACCTTGATCGCGGGCGGGAAATTGGCGGTGATGAACAGGTCGGAGCCGTTCTTCTGCGTCATCAGGCGCAGCAGGTCGTGCATGAATTTCAAAGCCTGGTCGCGTTCCATGATTTTCCTTTTTTAAGGCTCAGGCGCCGGGGAAGGAATCCTTGTTGGCCGCCCGCACGCGGGCTTCGGCCGCCGAGACGATGTTGCGGCGAACGAGTTCGAGCAGGCTCTGGTCGAGCGTCTGCATGCC
This sequence comes from Propionivibrio sp., assembly GCF_047602565.1. Taxonomy (GTDB): domain Bacteria; phylum Pseudomonadota; class Gammaproteobacteria; order Burkholderiales; family Rhodocyclaceae; genus Propionivibrio. The sequence goes on along the minus strand of NZ_JASGGX010000001.1, from coordinate 3,142,290 downwards.
GAGCTGGGCGCTGGTCTGGATCACCGAATACATCTGCGCCACCTTGTTCTCGCGGATGAGGTTGCGGATCGCGGCCGTGCCGATCATGATCTCGTGCGCCGCCACCCGGCCCATGCCGTCCTTGGTCTTCAGCAGCGTCTGCGAGATGACCGCGCGCAGCGATTCGGAAAGCATCGAGCGGACCATTTCCTTCTCGGCCGCGGGGAAGACGTCCACCACGCGGTCGATGGTCTTCGCCGCGCTCGAGGTATGCAGGGTGCCGAACACCAGGTGGCCGGTTTCCGCCGCCGTCAATGCCAAGCGGATCGTTTCCAGGTCGCGCATTTCGCCGACCAGGATGACGTCCGGGTCCTCGCGCAGCGCCGAGCGCAGGGCGTTGGCGAAGGACAGCGTATGCGGGCCGACTTCGCGCTGGTTGATCAGGCACTTTTTCGACTCGTGCACGAATTCGATCGGGTCCTCGACGGTCAGGATGTGCGCATGCTCGTTTTCATTGACGTGATTGATCATCGCCGCCAGCGTCGTCGACTTGCCCGAGCCGGTGGGACCGGTCACCAGCACGATGCCGCGCGGATATTCAGCGATTTCCTTGAAGATCCTCGGGCAGTTGAGGTCTTCGAGCGTCAGCACCTTGGACGGGATGGTCCGGAACACCGCGCCGGCGCCGCGGTGCTGCACGAAGGCATTGACCCGGAAACGCGCCAGGTTGGGAATCTCGAACGAGAAGTCGCACTCCAGCGTTTCCTCGTAGTTCTTGCGCTGCGCGTCGTTCATGATGTCGTACACCATGGCGTGCACGTCCTTGTGCTCCATCGCCGGCAGGTTGATGCGGCGGACGTCGCCGTGCACGCGGATCATCGGCGGCAGCCCGGAGGAAAGATGCAGGTCCGAGGCTTTGTTCTTGACGCTGAAGGCAAGCAGTTCTGTGATATCCATCTTGACCCATTCTTGGCGGTAATTGGGGGAGTGCTATACTGCCCAACCCCCGGACGAAATTCATTATGACAACAATTTCCGCCAACCTGCAAGCCGTTCACGCGCGCATCGAGACTGCCGCGCGGGCATGCGGCCGCGCGCCGGAAACGGTCGGCCTGCTGGCGGTCAGCAAAACCTGGCCGGCGTCCAGCGTGCGCGAGGCGGCCATGGCGGGGCAGCGGGCGTTCGGGGAAAACTACGTGCAGGAGGGCATCGACAAGATTCGTGAAGTCGCCCGGCCGGACCTCGAATGGCATTTCATCGGTCCGCTGCAGGGCAACAAGACGCGGCAGGTGGCCGAAACGTTCGACTGGGTGCATTCGGTCGACCGGCTGAAGATCGCGGAAAGGCTTGCGCAGCAGCGGCCGGAAACCCTGCCGCCGCTGCAGGTGTGCCTGCAGGTCAACATCAGCGGCGAGGATACGAAAAGCGGCGTCGCGCCGCAGGAGGCGCCGGCGCTGGCGCAACGCATCGCGCAGTTGCCGCGGCTCGCCTTGCGCGGCCTGATGGCGATTCCCGCTCCGGCCGCCGATTTCGCCGGCCAGCGCGAGCCGTTCCGCCGCCTGCGCCAGCTGTTCGAGCAACTGGTTCGTGAAGGGCTGGCCCTGGATACGCTTTCCATGGGCATGTCGAACGATATCGAGGCCGCCATCGCGGAGGGCGCCACGCTGGTCCGCGTGGGAACGGCCATTTTTGGTGAAAGAAACAGATCATGAAGATTACATTCGTCGGCGGCGGCAACATGGCCAACGCCCTGATCGGCGGCCTGCTGAACAACGGTTTCCCGGCCAGCACGATTGCCGCCATCGAACTCGGCCCGGAGCACCGCGCCCGCCTGGAGCGCGTCTTCGGCATCCGCTGCTTCGCCGCGCCCGACACAGAGGCGCTCCAGTGCGACGCCGTGGTGCTCGCGGTGAAGCCGCAGCAGATGCGCGCCGCGTGCCTCTCGCTGCAGCCTTTTCTCAAGCAGCAGCTGGTCATCAGCGTCGCCGCCGGACTGCGGCTGTCGGATCTGGCGCGCTGGCTGGGCGGCCACGACCGGCTGATCCGCGCCATGCCCAACACGCCGGCGCTGATCAGCGCCGGGGTGACCGGGCTGTACGCGCTGCCCGGCGTCTCCGAGGCGGAACGGCTCGGCGCCGAGCGCATCATGCATGCCGTGGGCAGCACGGTGTGGGTGAACGAGGAAACGCAGATCGACGCCCTGACGGCGATTTCCGGCAGCGGCCCGGCCTACGTCTTCCTGTTCATCGAGGCGCTGCAGCAGGCCGCCGTCGAGCTCGGCTTCTCGCCCAAGCAGGTGCGCCAGCTGTCGATCGAAACGGTGCTCGGCGCCGCCAAGCTGGCGTCGATGTCCGAGGAGCCGGCCAGCGTGCTGCGCGAACGCGTCACCTCGAAGGGCGGCACCACCGAGGCGGCGCTGCGTGAGATGGCCGAGCGCGGCCTGAAGGAGGCCGTCGTCGCCGGCGTCAAGGCCGCCCGGGCGCGGGGCGCCGAGTTGGGCGAACTGCTCGGCAAGGACTGAGCGATGGCCGCGCTCGTCCAGGTGATCCTGCTCATCGCCAATGCCTTCTGCACCTTCTTCGCCACCCTGGCGCTGATGCGCTTCTTCATGCAGGTGAGCCGGGCGCCGTTCGACAACCCGATCGGCGGCTTCGTCCTGCACCTGACCGACTGGATGGTGCTGCCGCTGCGCAGGATCGTGCCGCCGGTCCGCGGCTTCGACACGGCCAGCCTGCTCGCCGCCTACCTGCTGCAGGCCGTGCTGATGGCGCTGGTGATCGGGCTCTCCTCGCTCCATGAGCTGGCCAGCCCGGCCACGGCGCTGCGCATCGCCAGCGGCGCGCTGTTCGTGCTGGTGCGCCTGAGCGTCTACCTCTACGTGGTGCTGCTGGTCGCGCAGGCGATGCTCTCCTGGTTCAACCCGCACGCCCCGCTGAACCGGCTGGTCGGCCAGATGACCGCGCCGGTGCTGCGGCCGCTGCGGCGGATCGTGCCGCCGATTTCCGGCATCGACCTGACGCCGCTGATCGCCATCCTGCTGGCGCAGATCATCCTGATCTTCGTCTGACGATGGCCGTCCCGGCCGTCTGGCTGCATCGCCGCGCCGCGGGCGGCACGCTCGTCCTGCACGTCCAGCCCGGCGCCCGCAGGACGGAAGTGGCCGGGCCGCACGGCGACGCGCTGAAGATACGGCTGGCGGCGCCGCCGGTCGACGGCAAGGCCAACGCCGCGCTGATCGAATTCGTGGCCGACCGGCTGGGCCTGCCGAAAGCCGTGGTCCGCCTCGCCGCCGGACAGACCTCCCGGCGCAAGATCCTGGAAGTCAACGCCCTGCCGCCCGACGCGGAACGGCGGTTGCTGCCTTAAGCCCCGTCCGTCTTCCCGGCGCTACGCCGCGAACACCACGCGCCCGCCGACCAGCGTGGCGCACACCCGCCCGGTCATGTCCCGGCCCAGGAAGGGCGTGTTCTTCTCGCGGCTGCGCAGCGTTTCGGCGCGGACGCACCAGGGCTCGGCCGGGTCGAAGACGCAGATGTCGGCGCGCCGCCCGGCTTCGAGCGAGCCGGCCTCGATGCCCAGGATGGCAGCCGGATCGCAGGTCACGCGGGCCAGCGCCGTGGCCAGCGGCACCCGGTCTTCCTGCGCCCAGCGCAGGACCAGGGGCAGCAGCAGTTCCAGGCCGACGGCGCCGGGCAGGGCTTCGCCGAACGGCAGCTGCTTGCCGTCGTCGCCGACCGGCGTGTGGTCGGAGCACACCGTAGCAATGCCCTCGGCCACCGCGGCGCGCAGGGCGGCGCGGTCCGAGCCGGCGCGCAGCGGCGGGTCGAAGCGGGCGAGGCTGTCGAAATAACCGATGTCGTCCTCGGAGAGGTGCAGGTGGTGGATCGCCACGTCGCAGCTCACCTTCACGCCGCGCAGCTTCGCTTCGCGGACCAGGGCGACGCCGGCCGCCGACGAGAGCTTGGACAGGTGCAGGCGCACGCCGGTCTCGGCGGCCACGTGCAGGGCGGTCGAGATGGCGACCGTCTCGGCGCACACCGGAATGCCCGCCAGACCGAGCCGGGAGGCGACCTCGCCGTCGTGCGCCACGCCGTCGCGCGCCAGGTAATGGTCCTGGGGCTGGAGGCGGATGGCATAGCCGAAGGTGGCGGCGTACTGCATGGCGCGCAGCAGCACCTGCGTATCGAAGACCGGCCGGGTGGCCTGCGAGAAGGCGATGCAGCCCGCGCGCGACAGGCCGGCCATCTCGGCCAGCTTCTCGCCCGCCAGCTGCTGGGTCAACGCGCCGATCGGGAAGACGCGGGCCAGCCCGATCGATTCGCTGTGCCTGACCAGCCGTTCCACCAGCTCGGGTTCGTCGAGCGGCGGCCGGGTATCCGGCGGACACGCCAGCGCGGTGATCCCGCCGGCCACCGCGGCGACCAGTTCCGAGTCGAGCGCCGGCAGGCGCGCCGACAGGTCGACCAGCCCGGGACAGACGATGCGGTCGGTCGCGTCGATCACCCGCGTGGCGTCGAAGCCGGCCGGCGCCCGGCCGACTGCGCAAACCATGCCGTCCGCGACGAATACGTCGGCCTGCCGGTCGATGCCGTTCTTCGGGTCGATCAGCCGGCCGTTCCTGATATGAATGTGCTCTGCCTGCATCGCTTCAGTTCCCCGCCAAAATGCTCATGACCGCCATGCGTACGGCGATGCCGAAGGTCACCTGCGACAGGATGACCGCCTGCGGACCGTCCGCCACCACGGAATCGATCTCGACGCCGCGATTCATCGGCCCCGGATGCATCACGATGGCGTCCGGCCTGGCCAGCGCCAGCACCTCGGGCGTCAGTCCGTAGCATTTGAAATATTCGCCCGCCGAAGGCAGCAGGGCGCCGCTCATGCGCTCGTTCTGCAGACGCAGCATGATCACCACGTCGCAGCCCCGGATGCCCTCGCGCAGATCGTTGCACACGCGCACGCCCATCCGCGCGATCGCCGACGGCAGCAGCGTCTGCGGCCCGACCGCGCGTATTTCGCCGGCGCCCAGCGTGGTCAGCGCGTGGATATCGGAACGGGCCACGCGCGAATGCAGGATGTCGCCCACGATGGCCACCGTCAGCCCGGAAAAATCCTGCTTGAAATGGCGGATGGTGTACATGTCGAGCAGGCCCTGCGTCGGATGCGCATGGCGCCCGTCGCCGGCGTTGACCACGTGCACGTCCTCGCGGCCGGTGCGGCGCAGGTGCTCGGCGATCAGGTAGGGCGCGCCGGAGGAAGCGTGGCGCACCACGAACATGTCGGCGTGCATCGACACCAGGTTGTCGATGGTGTCGAGCAGCGTTTCCCCCTTGGCCGTCGAGGAACGTCCGACGTCGAGGTTGATCACGTCGGCCGACAGCCGCTTGGCGGCGATCTCGAAGGTCGTGCGCGTGCGCGTGGAATTCTCGAAGAACAGGTTGAACACGCTCTTGCCGCGCAGCAGCGGCACCTTCTTCACGTCGCGGTCGGACACTTCCAGGAAGCTCGACGCGGTGTCCAGGATGTGCGCCAGCACCTCGCGGGGCAGGCCGTCGATCGACAGCAGGTGGTTCAGTTCGCCGTTGGCGTTGAGCTGCGGATTAAGCATGATCGACGCACCTCCACTGCAGGCGGCCGGCCGCGTCCGGTTCGAGCACCAGTTCCTGCGCATCGGCCAGTTCGGCCTGCCAGGCGCAGAATTCGGCGTAGATCGGCAGTTCGCGGCCGCCGCGGTCGGCCAGCACCGCCAGCCGGACGCTGGCCGGGCGGCCGTAGTCGAACAGTTCGTTGATCGCCGCGCGGGTCGTCCGGCCGGTGAAGAGCACGTCGTCGACCAGGATCAGCGGCCGCCCTTCCACCTCGAAGGGAATCGAGGTCGGCTTGACCTGCGGATGCAGCCCCTTTTCGCCGAAATCGTCGCGGTAGAACGACACGTCGATCAGGCCGATCTCCCCCGGCAGGCCGAGCAGCTCCTTCAGCCGCCGGGCGACCCAGGCGCCGCCGCTGTGGATGCCGACCAGCACGGTGTCGGGTTGGAGTTTCGGGCGGATCAGTTCGGCCAGCGCAACGCATTGCGCCTCGGCGTCAGGCAGCGGGGGGATGGGCAGAGGAGGCATGGCAAGGGTCCGGAGGATTTTCGGAAAGTCGTTGGAAATAGGATTGCAGGATGATCTGCGCGGCCAGCGTGTCGAGGTGGTCCCGGGCGCCCCGCGCATTGTAGCCACTTTCGCGCAGCCTTTCTTCCGCTTCGGCCGAGCTGAGGCGCTCCTCGGCGTAGTCAACGTCCAGCCGGAAGCGGCCGCGCAACTGGTTGGCGAAGCGGGTGCAGCGCGCGGTCATCTCGTGCGGCGTGCCGTCGAGCGCGACCGGCAGGCCGACCACGAGGCGGACGGGTTGCCATTCGCCGATCAGCGCGGCGATTTCCGCAAAGCGCCGGTCGTTGCGTTCGTCGCGGATGGTGGCCAGCGGATGCGTCTGCGCCAGTTCCAGTTCGCCGACCGCGACGCCGATGCGCTTGGTGCCGAAATCGAAGGCCAGCACGGTTCCCCGCCGGCGCGCGCCGGGCTCAGGCATGCCCGGCCTGCCCGGCGAGATTCGCCAGATCGATGCCCAGCAGTTCCAGCGCCGACGGCAGGCGTTCCTCGTACGGCAGTTCGAACAGGATGCGCGGATCGGCCGGCACGGTCAGCCAGGCGTTCTGGCTGATCTCGTGTTCGAGTTGCCCGCTCGCCCAGCCCGAATAGCCGAGCGTGACGACCAGGTCGCCCGGATGCCCGGCCTGTCCGACCGACTGCAGGACGTCGCGCGAGGTCGTCAGGCCGATCTCCGCGTTCACCGCCAGCGTCAACTGCCATGCGCCGAGCGGCCGATGCAGGACGAAACCCCGGTCGGTCTGCACCGGCCCGCCGAAAAAGACCGGCAGGTTGGCCATCTCCGCCGCCGCAAAAGGCAGCTCGATGCGCTCGAACAGCGCGGCCAGCGTCATGTCGATCGGGCGGTTGACGATCACCCCGAGCGCCCCCTGGTCACTGTGCTCGGCGATGTAAACCAGGGATTTGGCGAAGCAGGGGTCCTCCATGGCCGGCATGGCGATGAGAAAATGATCGGTCAGGTCGATGCGCGCGGCCATGATGCGGCGTATTTTATCGCCGGCGGCCGACGCGACAAAATGCGGCCGAACACAAGGAGAGACAACGGTGCCGAATGCGACGCTCGTCTGGTTCAGAAGGGATCTGCGGAACCACGACCACGCGGCCCTGGCGGAAGCGACCCGCCGTGCGGGCCGCGTGCATTGCGCCTTCGTCTTCGACTGGGAGATTCTCGACGCGCTGCCGTCCCGGCGGGATCGGCGCGTGGAGTTCATCCGCGAGTCGCTGGTCGAATTGGATGCGGCCCTGCGCTCGACGGGCGGCGGCATGATCGTGCGCGTCGGCCGGGCCGTGGACGAAATCCCGCGCCTGGCGCAGGAGCTCGGCGTCTCGGCGGTATTCGCCAACCGCGACTACGAACCGCAGGCCAGGCGGCGCGACGCCGCGGTAGCCGATGCGCTCGCGCACGGCGGCATCGGCTTCGCAACCTTCAAGGACCAGGCGGTGCTCGAATTTCCGGAAGTGGCGACGGCGAACGGCCGGCCGCACACCGTGTTCACCCCGTACCGGAACGCTTGGCGCAAGCGGCTGACCGAGGACGATCTGGCTCCCTATCGCGTCGATCCGGCGAAGCTCGCCGCCGCACCCCGGCCGGGCGGGATTCCCACGCTCGCGCAGCTCGGTTTCGCGGCGGCCGGCCTGCGCGAGCACGGCGTCATTCCCGGCATGAACGGCGCGCGGCGGCGCTTCGACGACTTCCTGGCGCGGATCGGGCAATACCGCGATCAGCGCGATTTTCCGGCGCGCGCCGGCGTCTCCGGCCTGTCCGTGCACCTCCGTTTCGGCACGATCGCGATCCGGGAGCTCGCCGCCGCCGCCCTCTCGTCCGGTGCGGCGGCCGGCCGCGAGGGTCCGTCCGCCTGGCTCGACGAGCTGATCTGGCGGGATTTCTACTTCATGATCCTGGAGTGCTTCCCGCATGTTACCGACCGGGCGTTCAAGCCCGAATTCGACCGCATCGCCTGGGAGACGGGCGAAGACGCGGAACGGCTGTTCGCCGCCTGGTGCGCCGGGCGCACCGGCTTTCCTCTGGTCGACGCCGCCATGCGCCAGCTGAATTCCACCGGCTACATGCACAACCGGCTGCGCATGGTGACGGCGTCGTTTCTGACCAAGGATCTGGGCATCGACTGGCGGCGCGGCGAGGCCTGCTTCGCGGAGCGCCTGCTCGATTTCGACCTGTCCGCCAACAACGGCGGCTGGCAATGGGCCGCGTCGAGCGGCTGCGACGCACAGCCGTATTTCCGGATCTTCAACCCGGTCACCCAGTCTGCACGCTTCGATCCGCGCGGCGAATTCATCCGCCGCCACCTGCCCGAACTGGCGGCCGTTCCGGACCGCTACATCCACGCGCCCTGGCGCATGCCGCCGGGTGAGCAGGAAGCATGCGGGGTGATCGTCGGACACGACACGCCCGCGCCGGTCGTCGACCACGACGCCGCCCGGCGCCGGACGCTGGCACGCTACGCGGCGATCAGGCGGTCCGGCGGCTAGCCATGTAGCCGGCCACCAGGTGCAGGAGTTCGTCCTCCTGGTACGGCTTGCCGAGGTAGTGATTGACCCCGATCTCCGCCGCGAAATTGCGGTGCTTCTCGGCGGTGCGCGAGGTGATCATGATGATCGGCACGTGTTTCAGGCGCGGGTCGGCGCGCACGTTGCGCGTCAGGTCGAAGCCGTCCATGCGCGGCATCTCGATGTCCACCAGCATCACGTCCGGCACGACGTCGAGCAGTTCCTCGAGCGCCTCGACGCCGTCCTTGGCCAGCAGCACCTGGTAGCCCTCGCGGGCCAGCAGGCGGCCGGTGATCTTGCGCACGGTCAGCGAATCGTCCACCACCATCACCGTGGGCAGCGTGGCCGGCGACGCCACGACGTCTTCGCGGACTTCGCGCGGCGCGGCGGCCGCGCGCGGGGGAACGTCCGTCAGCGCGCGCGTGCTCAGCGCCACCGGATTCAGGATTAGCACCACCTGCCCGTTGCCCAGCACGGTGGCGCCATTCACGCCGATCACCCGGGCCAGCTGCGGGCCGATGTTCTTGACCACGATTTCCTGGTTGCCGAGCAGTTCGTCAACCTGCACCGCGATCCGCCGGGTACCGCTGCGCAGCAGCAGGACCCAGTATTGCCGATGCTGTTCGGGCAGGGCCGCGCGGTCGCCCAGCAGGTGCGGCAGGTAGCTGAACGGATAGCGGTAGGACTGCCATTCGGCGCTGCCCGTCTCGCGAATCCGGTTGATTTCCGCTTCCTTGAGGTCGAGCACCTGCTCGATCATCGACGAGGGAACGGCGAACGTCCGGCTGCCGGCGCGGATCAGCAACGCCTTGGTCACCACCAGGGTGAGCGGCAGGATCAGCCGGAATTCGGCGCCCCGCCCCGGCGTGGATTCGGTTTCGACGCGCCCGCCCAGGCTGGCGATCTCGGTCTTGACCACGTCCATCCCGACGCCGCGGCCGGCGATCTGGGAAAGCTCCTCGGCGGTGGAGAAGCCCGGCGCGAAGATGAATTCGGCCAGGCGCGCCTCGTCGGCCGCCTCGTCCGCGCCGAGCAGGCCGGCGGCCACGGCGCGGGCGCGGATACGCCCATGATCCAGGCCGGCCCCGTCGTCCGCCAGGACCAGGACGATTTCATTGCCTTCCTGCCGCAGCGACACCGCGATTTCGCCGATTTCCGGCTTGCCGCGGGCCAGGCGCTCCGCCCGCCCTTCGAGCCCGTGCGCGACGGCGTTGCGCAGCATGTGTTCGAGCGGCGCGGCGATCTTGTCGAGCACGCTGCGGTCCAGTTCGACTTGCCCGCCCTTGATCTCCAGGTTGGCGCGCTTGTCGAGGTCCTTCGACGCCTGCCGCACCACGCGGTACAGGCGGTCGGCCAGACTGTTGAACGGCATCATGCGCATCGCCATCAGTTCCTGCTGCACCTCGCGGTTCAGTCGGGACTGCGCGATGATCGCGGCATTGGCGTCGTCCAGGTTCTTGAGCAGGTGCTGCTGCACGGTGGCCACGTCGTTGACCGATTCGGCCATCATCCGCGTCAGCTCCTGGAACCGGGTAAACCGGTCGAATTCCAGCGGATCGAACCCGTCATGCTCCTCGTCGGCCAGCGAGGCCGTGCGCGACTGCATCTGCAGTTCGGCCTGGATTTCGATTTCGCGCAGTTGGCGGCGCAGGCGGATGACGTTTTCCGTCAGATCGAGCAGGGAGTCCTTCAGGCCGCGCATTTCGCCTTCGATGCGCGAACGGGCGATGGACAATTCGCCGGCCTCGTTGACCAGGCGGTCGACCACGCTGGCCCGCACGCGCAGCGTGGCCTGCGCCTGTGCCGCTTCGCTTTCGGCCTCGGCTTCCGCCAGGCGCGTCCGGTCGGTGCGGCGCTCGACGGCCACGGGCTCCCGCGCCGGCGGCGCTTCCTGTGCCGGCGCGGCCACCGCCGCCTCCGCGGCGCCGGCCGCATCCAGCGTCTCGCCGCGCTGCAGGCGCTCGATGATCTGCCGGATCGATTCGAACGCGCTTTCGATGCCGTCGAGCACGTCCATCGAGACGTTGCCGTCACGGCCCGCCTGATCGACGCGCGCTTCCAGCGCATGGGTGATTTCGCCCAGCGTCATGGCGCCCGTCATGCGGGCGCTGCCTTTCAGCGTATGCAGCTGCCGGGCCAGGATGCGCACCGTCTCGGCGTTGGCGGGATCGGCCCGCCAGGCGCGCAGCTGGCCGGCGATGGCCTGCCCCAGGTCGATGGCTTCTTCCAGGAAGATGGGCAGCAGCTGCGCGTCGATTTCGTCGTGGACCGGCGCGATCGCCGGCGCGGCGGGAGCTGTCGGCACGGTGGGCGCCTGTTCCGGCGCGCTTGCCGGCGTACCCGGTGCGGCCGCTTCAGCCGGTGCCGCCCCGGCGGCGGGTACGGCCTCGACCGTCCCCTCGCCGCCGCGCGGCAGAATCGCCGCCACCGAACTCGGCGAATACAAGCCGTCAAGTTCCTCGATCAGGTCCTGGGGAACGTCGATGCTGCGTTGTTCGGTCAGCGCGGCGAACATCGACTCCAGTTCCCCGATCGCCCGGCGGATCACGCCGAGGGCTTGCAAGCTGCCGGGATTTTCGGCGTGGTCGCGGCGCTGGAGCGCGTGTTCCAGCGCATAGCCCAGCTGATTGACCGGCAGCAGGCCGACCGTGGCGGAAATGCCCGCCAGCGTGTGCGCCGCGCGATACATGTCGTGCGGCGTGGGCTGCACGTCGTCCTTTTCGAGGATCGGCAGCTCGCGGCGCAGGGTGTGCAGATACGTCCTGGCCTCTTCCGAGAAGATCGCGAAAAGCGCCGGCGAAATGCTGATGCGCTGCTGCCGCGCTTCGGGTTCGGCATCGGCGCGCGCCGCGGCGCCGGGGAACATCGGGATGACTTCGGCGACCGCGGGTTCGGCGACCGGCGGTTCATCCCCTTCCAGCGACAGGGCGAGCACGTCGGTGGTTTCCTCCGGGCTGACCGGCGAGAAATCGATCTGGATGAGCTCCGCGCCCGGCTCGGCCTCTTCCGGCGGCGGTTCGGCGCCGGCGCCCGGCGCCGCGTCCTCCGCCGTCGTGGCGGGCGCTTCCGTCGGCGCGCCCTGGCCGGTCTCGGCGCCCGTCCGCAGCGCGTCCGCCCGCGCGACCAGGCCTTGCGCGTCGGGCGCCTGCCCGGTCCGCGTCTCCAGATGGCGCACCCACTCGGCGAACACGCCGTACGCTTCGCCCAGCAGGCCGGTCAGGGCGGCATCGACCGCCAGTTCGAGGCGCAGCCAGAGGTTCAGCGTCTGTTCGATGGCCCAGGCGGCTTCGCCCAGGTCCTTGAGGCCGACCATGCGGCCGCTGCCCTTCAAGGTGTGGAAGGAGCGCCGGATGGTGGTCAGGGCGCCGCCGTCGTGCATGTCGGAGCGCAGGCGGCGGAGATTCGCGTCGATCGCCTCCAGTACTTCCTTGGCTTCCTCGATGAAGATCGCCAGCAGTTCCGCGTCGATTTCCTCGCTGCTCGCCTGCGAAAGCTGCAGGGTTTCCTGCGAGGGCGGCGCGGCCTCCGCGCTTTCGGGCTTGAGCGCCGCCATGACCCGCTCGATCTGCGGCGCCACGTCGGCGCCGCTGGCCAGGACGTGCAGCATGGCCTTGGCCTGTTCGCCCAGCTTGGCGTCGGCGACCAGGTCGGCGTCGCTCTTCAGCGTTTCGAGGTTCTGCCGGATCTCTTCGCGCAGGCCGGCGTCCGCCGGCTGTTCCTTGAGCGCCTCCAGCAGCGCATGGGTCTCGCGCCGGCTCTGCACGACTTCCTGCTCGACCGAGACGGCGGGTTCGTCCTCTTCCACGGCCTCCGCGTCGGCGCGCGACGGCGCCCGCATCTGCCGGACGAAGCTCTCGAAATCCTCCACCCCGCGCGGCATGGCTTCGACGAAGAAGCCCAGCATCGACAGCTGGCTCGCCAGCTGCTCGAATTCGCCCTCCGCGGGAACGTAGTCGGGGACCGCGAAGCGGCGGACGGTGGCGAGGCAGTCCTGCAACGCCGCCATGGCGCCGTCCTGGCGGAGCATGGCCAGCGCGCCGATGATCTGGCGGAAGGGCGTTTCGAGGCCGGCGAGTTCCGGGCGCTTCTCCGCGTCGCGGAAGAAGCCGTCGAGCACCTGTTCGATCTGCACCAGGTTGCTCTGGATTTCCTTGGCGACCTGCCCGATCAGCAGCCTTTCCTGCGCCCGGCGCGACATCTCGTCGAGCAGCGGAATCTCCGAGCCCGGCTGCGGCGGCCGCCCGGCGATGCAGGCATGGATGCGCTCGACGGTCACATCGACTTGGTGCGCGAAGTCGCCGCCCAGATGCGGATAGTTCTCCTGCGCGTTCTGCAGCAGCAGGATGGCCGTGGCGATTTCCATGGCCAGGGTTTCGGAATGGCGCGCCGGCTTTTCCGCCAGCCAGCTGGCGGCCGCGGCGACGGCCTGCGCCAGGCGGCGATAGTCGGTGTGCCCGGTCTGCTCCACCAGCCCGGACAGGATGCCGGCGTTTTCCTTGAATACCGACAGCGACGCAGCGCCGCCGGCGCAGAACTTGTTCCAGGATTCCTCCAGCGCCGAGATCGCGTCGCGCAGGCGGACGGCCGCCGCCTGGGCCGCATCCGGGACGACCGCATCGTCGGCGACCGGGATGAAGGCGTCCAGGCGGTACGTCTGCTTGATCTGCCGGACCGCCGTATCATCGCTGGCGGCCTCGGCGACGAGATACAGCGCGTCGCGCATCAGCCTTTCGGCGACGTTCCGCGAGCCTTCGAGCAGGCGGCGGATCTGCAGGTCGATGCGGGCGCACAGCTGCTTCGCGGCCGCCTCGTCGTCCACCCCGCCTTCCGTCAGCGCGGCCAGCAGCCCTTCGGCGACCCACCAGAAGGCGCGCGCGGACCCCGCTTCCTGCGTCTCCTCGATGTGCCTCACCGCGGCCAGCATGTCCCTGACGCCGGCCCTGTCCTGCGGCGCGCGCAGCCAGGCCAGCAGCCCGCGCTGGAAGCGGCCGCGTTCCTGTTTCAGCAGCCGGGCGCGGTCGGCGGGTTCCAGTTTCCGTGCCGTCACTCCTTGGCGCGGCGGCCGGACGGACAGGTCCGGGAAGAACAGGTCGGCGGCGGAGTAGCGGCGCACGCCGCGCTCGGCCTGGATTTCCCGATAGAGCGGCAACAGCCGCAGCGGCTGGTTGGGCTGCCCGTTGATCACGCCGCCGAGGTACAGGCCGATCGATTCCAGGGCTTTGCGCACCAGCGCGACCGAGGCTTCGCCGACGGGCTGCGTCCGCGTTTCGAGCGCTTCCAGCAGTCCTTCCAGGGCTTCGGCGAACTGGGTGACGCCGTCCAGCCCGACGATGGTCAACGCGCCCTGCACCTGGTGCAGGTGCGTGCGGCAGAACCTGATCTGCGTCGGGTCCGCCGCCCCGGACGCGGCGCTGGCGCCGAACTGATCGAGCGCCTGGAGCGCGCGCTCCAGGGCCAGGTCGATCTCGCTCTTGACCCAGGTCAGTGGGCCGACATCAAATTCCGTCGCGGCATTCATCTGAAGCACACTCTCCGATCACGGGACTCGCCGTTCAGCCCACTTTGAAGCCCGCCACCGAGCCCTTGAGTTCCGTCGCCAGTCCCGCCAGTTCGCCGACCGCCGACGCCGTCTTCTGCGTTCCCGCCGTGGTCTGCTCGGTGACCCGGAGGATGTCCTGCATCTTGCCCGCCACGCCCGTCGCCGCATCGGCCTGCCGCCGGGTGGCGTCCGAAATCCGCTCGATCAGCTCGGCCAGGTTCTGGGACACCGCGCCGATCTCGGCCAGCGCCTGCCCGGCAGCGTCGGAAAGCTTGGTTCCCTCGACCACGCCGTGCGTCGATTCCTCCATGGCCGACACCGCGCCCTGCGTGTCGGTCTGAATCGTCTTGACGATGGCCGCGATCTGTTTGGTCGCCTCGCCGGAACGCTCGGCCAGCCGCTGCACTTCCTCGGCCACCACCGTGAAGCCGCGCCCCGCGTCGCCGGCCGAGGCCGCCTGGATGGCGGCGTTGAGCGCCAGCACGTTGGTCTGCTCGGTAATGTCGGAAATCAGTTCGACGATTTCACCGATCTCCTGCGACGATTCGCCGAGCCGCTTGATCCGCTTCGAGGTTTCCTGGATCTGCTCGCGGATTTCGTTCATGCCCTTGATGGAGTCCTGCACGGCCTGGGCGCCCTTGCCGGCGGCGGCCAGCGACTGCCGGGCGACCTGCGCCGACTGGTCGGCGTCGCCGGACACGCGGGTCATCGAACTCGCCACTTCCAGCACGGAGTGCCCCGCCTCCTGGATTTCGCGCGATTGCCGCTGCGCCGCGTCGAGCAGCTCGACCGAGGTCCGCTGCGCGATCTCGGTCGCCGCCGTCACACGCGTCGCCGCGTCGTTGATCCGGCCGACCAGCACGCGCAGTTCCTCGACGGTGTAGTTGATCGAGTCGGCGATGGCGCCGGTGATGTCCTCGGACACCGTCGCGGTCACGGTCAGGTCGCCGTCGGCCAAGTCGCCCAGTTCGTTCATCAGGCGCAGGATGGCGTCCTGGTTCTGGCGGTTCACCAGTTCCGATTCCCGCCGGCTCTGCTCGGACAGTTCGGCCTGGCGGCGCGCGTCGTCGAGATAGACCTTGGCCATCATCGCCAGCACGGCCAGCACCAGCAGGATCAGCACCACCAGCGAGCCCTCGTAGATGTTCTGCTCGGTGGTCCGGGTCTGATAGGCGCCGGCCAGCGAGTCGGCGGCGTCGAGCAGGCTTTCGTTATCCACGAAGATGCGGGCGGCGGCCTGCTTGGCGAACACCATGTCCTGCATGTTGCTCAGAATGTCGCCGATCGCCGCCTTGTAGTCCTTGAACGACGTATCGAGCTCGGCGATGATGCGCCGGGTTTCCGCGTCCGCCGCCGCCCCGATGTGCAGCGCGTCGCTGCCCTTGCTGAAAGCGGTCAGGTACTCGCCGAAGGTGTTGGTGTCCTTGCCGAGCTGGAAGGTGATTTCCGGGCTGATGGCGTCGCTCAGGCGCAGGGCGCTGACGCTCTTCGCGATGCGCTGCGTGAGCATCGCCAGCTGGTTGGCCGCCGCGACTTCACGGACGCCGGCGTTCGTCTGCAGCTTGTGCGCGGACAGCTGCTCGGCCAGATCGAGCAGCACCGTGTTGTTCTCGCCGATGGCGAAGGCGCGCATGCCGAAGGAGACCATCTTGGCCTCCATCTTCAGCAGCTGCGCGGCATTCCGTTCGGTGGACTCCCAGTTCGCGGCGAGGTTGTCGAGTTGCGGCGCGACGCCGCCGGGGGACGGCGGCACGGTGGTGCCGGCCAGGTCGCCGCCGGTCTTCAGGCGCTCCAGGTTGGACGCGAACTTGCTGTGCGAGTCGCGCAGCAGCATGAAGGCGAACGGATCGCCCTGCAGGGCCAGGTTGGAAGCCTTGGCCAGGCGCTGCGAGAGCATGCGCAGCTCGCCCGCCGTGGCGATGTAGGCGGCGTTGTAGGTGGCCGCCCGGTTGTCGCGGTAGACCAGCACGCCGACGATCAGCAGCAGGGCCAGCAGCGCGGCGCCCAGGATCTGCAGCTGCCGGGTGATCGGATACTGGGCGAGGTACTTCGCGCCGAAGCCGGCGACTCCCTTGGCGCCGCCGGCCTCCGCCTCCGGCGCGGGCTGGGCCGTGACGGTCTGGTCGCCGCTCCCCGTGCTACCAGAAAATAATGGTTTCGTCAGATTCAGCTTGAACGCCATAGTGCTTCTCCGGGTTGGCCGTGTTGTTATAACGGTTTGATTGCAATGAAAACTAGATTCGGATATCCATGAACGTGTCGTCGAGGAACAGGCGCCGGACGTTCAACTCCCGCCAACGGCGCCCTTCCTTGTCGGTGTAGGCCTCGTTCGCCCAGGGCGGCGCCTCCGGGTCGGCCGCCGCCGGCGTGAGGTCGTCGATATTGCGCAGGCCGAGCATCCGCGTCACCAGCAGCGCCGCGTTGTTGCCGTGGCGCGTGCCGATCAGCAGCAGGCGCGAGGTGGCGTTGCGGGGTGTCGCCTCCTTGCCCCGGAACGCCGAGAAATCGGCCACCGCGTGGAGATTGCCGCGGATGTTGGCGATGCCGACGAACCACGGCTGGGTCAACGGCACGCCGGTCAGCGGCGGCAGCGGGACGATCTCGCCGACATCCGGCAGGCCGATCAGCCAGTAGTCCGCGCCCGACTGGACGCCGAGAAAGCCCGCCGCCCGCTGGTCCCCGACACCCGCCAGACGGGCCGCCAGATGCGCCTGAAACTCACGGAGACTGCTTTTCCTGGCCATGGGTCAAGGCCGCTCAGAGCGCCGCGATCTTGGACAGCAGATCGTCGGCATCGACCGGTTTGACGATGTAGTCGAGGGCGCCCTGGCGCAGCCCCCAGATGCGGTCGGTCTCCTGCCCCTTGGAGGTGCAGACGATGATCGGGATGTGCTTGGTCGTCTCGTCGCGGGTCAGCGTGCGGGTCGCCTGATAGCCGTTCAGGCCCGGCATCACGACGTCCATGAGGATCAGATCGGGCAGTTCCTTCTTGGCCTTCTCGACGCCTTCCTCGCCGTTTTCGGCGGTGATGATCTGATAACCGTTGCTGGTCAGCAATTCGGACAGAACGTGGCGCTCCGTGGGCGAATCATCGACGACGAGAATCGTTTTTACCGGCATGACATTTACTCCCAATAACCTTTGGCACGTGCAACTATGGCATGAAAAAAAACCGACTATTCCCGCTTCGGCGCGAACGTCGCCACCGACTGCAGCAGACTGTCCTTGGTGAACGGTTTGGTCAGGTATTGGTCCGAACCGACCATGCGCCCCCGGGCGCGGTCGAACAGGCCGTCCTTGGACGACAGCATGATCAGCGGGGTGGCGCTGAAACGCGGATTCTTCTTGATCAGCGCACAGGTCTGGTAGCCGTCGAGACGCGGCATCATGATATCGCAGAAGATGACGTCGGGCTCGTGGTCGGCGATCTTGGCCAGGGCGTCGAACCCGTCCTCCGCCAGAACCACCTGGCAGCCCGCCTGCACGAGGAAAATCTCGGCGCTCCGCCGGATGGTGTTGCTGTCGTCAATGATCATCACCTTGATGCCATTCAGGCTTGCAACAGTGGTCAATCAACACCTCCAAAGAACTCTCGGTCCGGCCGGCTGACGCGCCCTTCGACCATGCCCCATGATTACATCCAATGGAACACTATACATCAAACTCATATATTTCAACCGCTTCTATCGGAATTTGAAGGTTTTGTCTCGAATCGGCAGGCCCGCGCCGCCTTCGCCGGGCCAATAACCGCCTCGGCGCGCCGCCCGCGCCGTCCCTGGGCTGGCCAAGCGTTTCGGTTAAAATCGCCGGAGACGGCGGGAATCGATTCTAGCCAATGGCGGTTCGCCGCACCAGGAATTTTCCGATGCGCGGCCGCCCGATCCCGACGGGCGAACGGAAAACGGAGACGAAGCATGAATCATCGCGGCCAGTTGCGCGGACTTTACGCGCTCACCCCGGAGACGCCGGACGCCGCCGACTGCCTCGCGCGCGTCGAGGCGGCGCTGCGCGGCGGCGTGCGGATCGTCCAGTACCGGGACAAGTCCGCCGACGCGGCGCGGCAGCGGGCGACGGCGCAGGCGCTGCGCGCGCTGACCCGCGACGCCGGCGCGCTGCTGATCGTCAACGACAGCCTGCCGCTCGCCCTGGCCGTGGACGCCGACGGCGTGCATCTCGGCGGCGACGACGGCGACCTGGCCGCCGCGCGCCGGGCGCTCGGTCCCGGCAGAATCCTGGGCGCCTCCTGCTACGCCGACTTCGAGCGCGCCCGCGCCGCGGCGCGGGCGGGCGCCGACTACGTCGCCTTCGGCGCAGTCTTCGCCTCGCCGACCAAGCCGCACGCGGTGCGCGCCGACCTCGCGCTGTTCGGCCGCTGCCGCGACGAACTGGGCGTCCCGTCCTGCGCCATCGGCGGCATCACGCGGGACAACGCGGCGGCCGTGGTCGCCGCCGGCGCCGACCTGCTGGCCGTGATCAGCGACATCTTCCAGGCGGACGACGCGGCGACGATCGCCGCCCGCGTCCGCGCCTATCAGCCGCTTTTTCAAGGAGAACCCGCGTGACAAGCCGCAATCAGCAACTGTTCGAGCGCGCCCGGCAGCGCATTCCGGGCGGCGTCAATTCTCCCGTGCGCGCCTTCGGCTCCGTGGGCGGCACGCCACCCTTCCTGGTCAGCGGCCGGGGAGCGCGGGTGACCGACGCGGACGGCAAGACGTATCTCGACTACGTCGGCTCCTGGGGGCCGCTGATCCTCGGCCACGCCCATCCGGAGGTCGTGGCGGCGGTGCGGGAGGCCGCCGGGAAGGGGCTGTCCTTCGGCGCCCCGACCGAAATCGAGGTCGACATGGCCGAGCTGCTGTGGGGCCTGCTGCCGTCGCTCGACATGGTGCGGCTGGTCAGCTCGGGCACCGAGGCGACGATGAGCGCGATCCGCCTGGCGCGCGGCTACACCGGCCGCGACCTGCTGATCAAGTTCGAGGGCTGCTACCACGGCCACAGCGACAGCCTGCTGGTCAAAGCCGGCTCGGGCCTGCTGACCTTCGGCAATCCGAGCTCGGGCGGGGTGCCGGCCGATCTGGCGCAGCACACGCTGGTGCTCGACTACAACGACGACGAGGCGGTCGAGCAGGCCTTCGCGCAGCACGGCGAGCGCATCGCCGCGGTGATCGTCGAGCCGGTCGCCGGCAACATGAACCTGGTCGCGCCGCGGCCGGAGTTCCTGCAGTGCCTGCGCACCCAATGCACGCGGTACGGCAGCGTCCTGATCTTCGACGAGGTGATGACCGGCTTCCGGGTCGGGCCGGCGTGCGCGCAGGGGCTGTACAGCATCCGCCCGGACCTGACCACGCTCGGCAAGGTGATCGGCGGCGGCATGCCGGTCGCGGCGTTCGGCGGCCGGCGCGAGATCATGGAGAAGATCGCCCCGCTCGGCCCGGTTTACCAGGCCGGCACGCTGTCGGGCAATCCGCTCGCCGTGGCGGCGGGGCTGGCCACGCTGCGGCTGATTCAGGCGCCCGGCTTCTTCGTCGAACTGGAACGCAGGGCCGAAGCCCTGTGCGAGGGGCTGAGCGCCGCCGCTGTCAGGCACGGCGTGGCGTTCTCGGCGCAGTCCGTCGGCGGCATGTTCGGCGTCTATTTCCGCGCGCATTGCCCGCAGAATTTCGCCGAGGTCATGCAGTGCGACAAGGCGGCGTTCAACCGCTTCTTCCACGCCATGCTCGACGCCGGGCACTATTTCGCGCCGTCGGCCTACGAAGCGGGCTTCGTGTCGGCCGCGCACGCCGACGCCGACATCGCGGCGACCGTCGCGGCGGCCGAAACGGTGTTCAGCAACTGGCGGTAGGCGGCAGGGCTGGCCGCCTCAGCGCAGCCAGCCCTTCTTGTAGAAGAACCAGAACGGCACCGCCACCGACACCAGCATCAGCAGCAGCGAGAAGGGATAGCCGTACTGCCAGTGGATTTCCGGGAACCACTCCTGGAAGTTCATGCCGTAGATGCTGGCGATCAGCGTCGGCGGCAGCATGGCGACCGAGGCCACCGAGAAGATCTTGATGATCTTGTTCTGGTTGATGTTGATGAAGCCGACGGTGGCGTCCATCAGGAAGTTGATCTTCCCGAACAGGAAGGAGGTGTGGCCGTCGAGCGATTCGATGTCGCGCAGGATCTGCCGCGCGTCGTCGATCTGGCTCTGCGCCAGCAGCTTGCCGCGGATCAGGAAGGACACGGCGCGGCGCGTGTCGTGCACGTTGCGCCGGATGCGGCCGTTCAAATCCTCCTCGCTGGCGATGTCGGCCAGGATCTTGGCCGCCTCGTCGTCGGTGACCTCGGTGCCGAGCACGTGCCGGCTGACCACTTCCAGCGCGGCGTAGACGTCCTCCAGCGCGTCGGCCGAGTATTCGACGTCGGCGGCGTACAGGTCGAGCAGCACGTCCTTGCCGTCGGTCACGTAGCCCGGCTGGGTGCGCGCGCGCAGGCGCTGCAGGCGGAACACCGGCAGTTCCTCGGTGCGCACCGTGAACAGCACGTCGCGATGCAGGATCAGCGCCACCGCCACGTTGCGCGACTCGTCCTTGGTATCGAGCAGGAAGTCGGAGTGCAGGTGCACTTCGCCGTTGTCCTCGACGTAGAAGCGCGCGCTGGCTTCCAGGTCGGTCAGGCTGCTCGGGTTGGGCAGCTGCACGTCGTAGAAGCGGCCGACCCAGGCGCGGATCTCCGGCGTCGGCGCGACCAGGTCGATCCAGATCGGCTTCAGGCATTTCAGATCGTAGGGCGTGGTCACGTTGATCTGGCTGAGGCGCCCGTTGCGCAGCTCGAAGGCGGTCACCGAGGTTTTTTCGTTGCGCAGGTGGCTGTCGCAGATCAGGTCCTGGCGCACTTCGTCCGACAGGATTTCGAGGATCGCCTCGCCGCGCTCCTCGCGCACCTGGTGCCAGACGACCAGGCGCTCCTCGGGTTCGAGCGCTTCGAGGATGCCGGCGACTCCGTCCAGCGGCACCCTTTCCAGCAGCGCGCGCAGTTCGGCCAGGTGCTGCGTCTGCGCGACATCCTCGGCGGCATCGTGGCGCGGCATCTCCGAGCGGTACGCCGGGTCCTCGACGAGCTTTTGCCTGGCGAGCAGTTCGCGCACCGCCGCCATGAACTCCGGGCCGTTCTTTTCTTCGCTCATCGGGAAAGCCCCCGTGGATAAGGCAATCAATCGGGCAATGGATCGGGAGGTCGGGCCGGGGCGCCGCGCGCGCGGCGGGCGGCGCGACCTCGAATGCCGGCGGCGATTCTAGCAGAGTGTCAGGGGATTCTGGCGGACGGCATGCGCGCCTGGATGATCGCCGCCTTTGCGGAAAGGCCCGGCGCGCCGCGGTTGCGGTCGTAGAAGCGCGGGCTGGGCACCATGCCGGCCAGCCGCGCCGCCTGTTCCGGCGTCAGCTGCGCGGCGCCGACGCCGAAATAGTGGCGCGCGGCGGCCTCGGCGCCGAACACGCCGTTGCCCCACTCGATCACGTTGAGATACACCTCGAAGATGCGCCGCTTGCTCCAGACGCTTTCGATCATCAGCGTGATCGCGGCCTCCTCGGCCTTGCGCCACGGCGTCTTCTGCGGCGACAGGAAGAGGTTCTTGGCCAGCTGCTGGGAGATGGTCGAGCCGCCGGCGACGATCCGGCCGCGCCGCTGGTTCTTCTCCATGGCCTTCTGGATGCCGTCCCAGTCGAAGCCGTCGTGCTGGGTGAACAGGTCGTCCTCGGCGACGATCAGCGCGCGCTTGAGATGCACCGAGATGCGCGCGTACTCGACCCACTGTTTCTTCAGCTGCGCGCGCGGGTCCTTGGCCCGCAGCTCGTCCAGGCGGATTTCCATGAAGTGCGTCATGTCCGGGTCGACCCGGCTCCACAGGACGACCCAGCCGAACAGCCACAGGTGGTACAGCAGCGCCAGGCCGACCAGGCCGGCCAGCAGCCGCCGGAGCCAGCGCGCGAGAAAGGAGGCGGCGGCGTGCGGCGCGCCGCTCATTTCTTCTGCAGGAGCTCCGCGACCGGCCCGCAATCCGGGCGCACGCCGCGCCAGACGTAGAACGATTCGGCCGCCTGTTCGAGCAGCATGCCGAGCCCTTCCGAGATCATGCCGGCGCCCTGCTCGCGGGCGAAGGCGCGGAACGGGGTGTCGCCGAGCCCGTACATCATCTTGTAGGCCAGGCTGCCCGGCGCGAAGATGCCATCCGGCAGCGGCGGCATGGTGCCGCTCAGGCTCGCCGAGGTGGCGTTGATGACGATGTCGAACTGGCGGCCGGCCAGCTCGTCGTAGCCGCAGCCGGTGACCGGCCCGGTCGCGGCGAAATGCTCGGCCAGCGAGCGAGCGCGCACCACCGTGCGGTTGGCGATGGTCAGCGATGCGGGATGCTCGCCGAGCAGCGGGCCGACCACCCCGCGCGCCGCGCCGCCGGCGCCGAGCAGCAGGACGCGCTTGCCGCGGATCGGGTAGTTCAGGGTGATCATGATGTCGCGCAGCAGGCCGACGCCGTCGGTGTTGTCGCCGACCACCTCGTCGTCCTTGAACACCAGCGTGTTCACCGCGCCGGCCTGCTCGGCGCGCAGAGTCAGGCGCGTGGCCAGCTGAAAGGCCTCCTGCTTGAACGGCAGGGTGACGTTGGCGCCCTTGCCGCCCTCGGCGATGAAGGCGTCGACCGCGTCGGCGAAGCCGTCGGTCGGCGCGAGGATCGCCCGGTACTCGATATCCTGGCCGGTCTGGCGCGCGAACGCCGCGTGGATGATCGGCGACTTGCTGTGGCTGATGGGATTGCCGAAGACGCAGTATTTGTCGGTCATGTGCGGATACCTGTGGTGGGGGTGGGACGGAACGTTTCAGGCGAGGGAATCATCTCGTTTCGAGCGCGTTGCTGCTGGTGAAGGTCCAGGTGCGGGTGATCTCCAGCACGTCGAATTCGCGGCGGATGTCGGGCGGGAATTCGGCGAAGGGCTCGGCCATGCGCACGATGCGCCGCGCCGCCTCGTCGAGCACGCGGTGCCCGGACGGACGGTCGATGTCCACGCGCTCGACGCTGCCGTCGCCGCGGATGCGCACGGTCAGCATCAGGCTGCCGGACAGCTTGCCCCGCGCCGGCTCCGGGTAGTTCAGCGTGCCGATGCGCTCGATCTTGATGCGCCAGTCTTCCATGTAGCGGGCGAAGCGGTATTCCTCGGCGCGGGTGCCGAGATTCTTGACCCGCGGGCGCTTGTTGTATTCGTCGGTCTGGCGCGCGATTTCGCCTTGCAGGCGCGCCATCTCCAGCGCGCTGCTGGCCAGATCGCGCCCGCTCAGCGCCGGTTCCGGCGAAGGCTCGGGCGACGGCTGCGGCCGCACCTCCTCGGCCGGCGGCAGCGCCTGCTTGCCCCGGGCCTGCGCCAGCAGGCGCCGCTGCTGCGCTTCCAGCGCCTGCACGCGCTTCTGCGTCTGTTCGAGATCGTTGCCGGACTGCTCCCGCTGCGACGGCGGCAGCGGCGTCCTGGCGCGGCGATTGCGTTCCGAGTTGCCGCCGCCGTCGAGATTGGCCTGCGCCAGCGCCTGCGCCTCGGTGGGTTTGCGCGCCGAGCGGGCGTTGACCAGGATGATGTCGAGCGCCTTGTCCTGCAGGGTGCGCGATGCCTCGGGAAACTTGAAATGCAGCGACAGCAGCACGGCATGCAGCAGCAGCGAGACGCCGATCGCCATCCACAGCGTGCGCGGGCCGCCGGGCGCGCCCGCCGCCATTCCCGTTCCTGTCAACGCCATGCTCCCGTCCACGTCAGTTCGCCGCCTCTTCCGTTGCCTCGTCCTCGATGTCGGCTTCCGCCACCGCGCTTTCCAGCGTTTCGAGGTAGCGGCAGCCCAGTTCGAGCGTCAATAGATCCATCGCTTCGATCGCCAGCCGGATGCGCCGCCCCTGAGCGAGCTCGGGCATCGAAGGCACGCGCAGGAGCAGCGGCAGATGGTCGAGTTTAACCAGATTCTCGCGGCGGACGGTAGCGTCGAGGGTCCGCACGCCCTCCTGGCGCAGCCAGCGCAGGCACCAGTAGCGCTCCATGCCGCGCTGGAATTCGGCATAGGCGGCATAGGTGAGGTCGAAGTCGCGCATGGCCGCGAACAGCAGTTCCGAACGCGGCTTGAACGGCGGCGCCTCGCCGCGCAGACAGGCCACCAGCTGCCATTGGTTGAGCAGGTCAACGTAGCGCCGCAGCGGCGACGACGCCCAGGCGTACTGGTCGACGCCCAGGCCCTCGTGCGGCAGCGGCGAGGTGGTCATGCGCACCTTGCCGGCGGTCTGCGCGCGGTAGATGGCGGGGATGCCCTTTTCGGCCAGCAGGCCGCCCCAGGTGCTGTTGGCGACGATCATCAGTTCCGAGACCAGCTTGTCGAGCGGGCTGCCGCGCCGGCGCTCGCTGATCTCGACCCGGCACGCCTCGGGATCGGCGAGGTCGCCCACGATGGCGAAGTTGTAGTCGTGCACGCCCTGCACCGCCGACGGCTTGCCGCGCCGGCCCTCGCAGGCGTTGGCCAGGTGCCAGAGCGTCTTCAGCTCGTCGCGGAAGGGGAATTCCGCCAGCCCTTCGGCCAGCGTCTGCGCGTTGAACAGCGGCTCGACGTCGTGGTGGCGCAGGTTGGCGGCGATCGGCACGAGTTCGACGCGCGACTCGTGCGCGACGATCTCGAAGTCCGTCGTCACCGTCAGGTAGAGCGACAGCGCCGGGCAGTCGCGCCCGGCGGCCAGGGTGAAATCGTCCACCACGGCGTCGGGCAGCATGGTGATCTTGGCGCCGGGCATGTAGACGGTCGACAGCCGCGCGCGGGCCACCTGGTCGAGCGGGGAATTCGGCAGGATGCCCAGCCCCGGCGCGGCGATGTGGATGCCGACCCGCCAGCCGACGCCCGGCAGCGCCTGCAGCGACAGGGCATCGTCGATCTCGGTGGTCGCCGCGTCGTCGATCGAGAAGGCGCGCACGTCGGCGCGCGGCAGATCGGCGGGAAACGCGGGCGTCTCGGCGTCGGGAAAGCCCGTGCCGCGCGGAAACTGCTCGCGCAGGAAACGCTGGTAGTGATAGTCGTACGCCGAGCGGATGGCGCCGCACTTTTCCAGCAGATGCGGCGCGGACAGCCCCGTCTCCGCGCAGGCCGCTTCGAGCGCCTTGGTTTCGGGCCGGTTGCGGTCCGGCTTGTAAAGGAGCTGGTCGAGCAGCGGCGCGAACTCCGGCGGCAGCGTGAAGGCCTTGAGCTCGGCGGCCATGCGCTCGACGGTCAGCGCCTGCTGACGCTTCTTTTCAAGACCGGCCAGAGCAGCCGCGAGAATGTCGGGAGGCGCCTTGCGGAAGCGCCCCTTGCCCTTGCGATGAAAATAGACGGGCGCCGCGTGCAGGGCCAGCAGCAGCGCAGCCGCCTCGACCGCCGAGGCCATGTGTCCGGCGCCGCCGAAGTAGTCGTCGGCAAAATCAGAAAAAGAAAACTCGCCATCGCCCGCACACTCCCACAGGAATTCGCTGTCGATGTCCGCCGCCGCCTGCTCGGCACGCTCCAGCAGTTCGCCGGGCGCCGGCTCCTTGTAGCGCAGGAGGACATTCGACGACTTGATCTTGGCGCGCTTGCCCGACGCCGTCTCGACCTGCAACGACGTGTCGTTGTCGGCCAGGATCGTGCCCGCCCGGAAAGCGCCCTCTTCTTCGAACAATACGTGCATCGGCTGGATTATAACCCGCAGAATTCAATGAGTTGCGCGACGTACTCGGGGAAGCGCGTGAAGCTGTGATCGCCGCCCGGAAGCACGATCTGGCGGCATCCGGCATAGCGCGCGACGGCCTGGCGGTAGTCGAGCACCTCGTCGCCGGTCTCCACCATCAGCAGGTAGCGCGACGGCGTGATCCGGGGGACTTCCAGCGCGCGCAGCTGGGCGACGTGTTCGAGGGTGAATTCGAACGGCTCGTGCGTATACAGGTTGGTCTGCGGGCCGAGGTATTTTTCCAGCGAGATCGGCGCCACCACGGCGGGATTGATCAGCACGGCGCGCAGGTCGTATTTCTCGGCCAGCCAGGTGGCGTAGAAGCCCCCCAGCGAACTGCCGGCCACGGCGAGCGGCCCGTCGTGCCCGGCGATGATCGCCTCGGCCTGGGCGATCGCCGCATCCGGCACGTGCGACAGGAACGGGCAGCACAGCCGGTCGCCCAGCCCGCGCGCGGCCAGCGCGTCGGCGAGCAGGCGCGCCTTCAACGACTGCGGCGAGGAGCTGAAGCCGTGCAGGTAGAGGATGCCGGCGCTCACGAGACCGTCCACTCGACCCAGCCGAAGTGCCAGGTGACCAGGACCACGATGCCGAAGGCGATGCGGTACCAGGCGAAGGGCGTGAAGTCGTGGCTGGAGATGAAGCGCAGCAGCCAGCGCACGCACAGGAAGGCGGAAACGAAGGCGGCGACGAAGCCGACCGCCCACATGCCGACGTCGTCGGCGCTGAGCAGGGCGCGGTCCTTGTAGAGCTTGTACACCGTGGCCACGATCAGCGTCGGGATGGCCAGGAAGAAGGAGAACTCGGTCGCCGCCCGGCGCGACAGGCCGAACAGCAGGCCGCCGATGATCGTCGCGCCCGAGCGCGAGGTGCCGGGAATCAGCGCCAGCGCCTGCGCCAGCCCGAGCTTGAGCGCGTCGAGCGGGGTCATGTCGTCGACCGACGGCACCCGGATCGTGTGCTCGCGCCGCTCGGCCCACAGGATGACCAGCGCCCCGATGATGAACGCCAGCGCCACCGGCAGCGGCTTGAACAGGTGCGCCTCGATCGCCTGCTTGAACAGCAGGCCGAGGATGGCCAGCGGCAGGAAGGCGATGAACAGGTTGAGCACGAAGCGGTTGGCCAGCCGTTCGCGGCCCAGTCCGCGCACCACGCCGGCGATGCGCGCGCGGTATTCCCAGACCACCGCCAGGATGGCGCCCGACTGGATGACGATCTCGAACAGCTTGCCGCGGTCGTCGTTGAAATCGAGCAGGTCGCCGGCCAGGATCAGGTGGCCGGTCGAGGAGACCGGCAGGAATTCGGTCAGGCCTTCGACGATGCCGAGAATCAGGGCCTTGAGCAGCAGCAGGGCGTCCACGGATTGATCCAAAAAGGAAAGCATTCTATCAGGATGACGACGGTTTCCCGCCGCGCGCCCGGTCCGGCCCCGGCGACGGAGTATACTGGCGCCCCCGTCCGACACCGCCCACGATCCGACCATGAAACGACCGCCATCGCCCCGCCGGTTCCCTGCCGTCATCGCGCTCCTCGCCGCCGGCCTGCTCGCCGGACCGGCCGGCGCGGAAGTGATCGACATCGACAACGCCGAACTGGCCCGGCTGGCGGCCGGCGGCGTGCCGGTCGTCAACATCCGCACGCCCGGCGAGTGGA
Source organism: Propionivibrio sp. (assembly GCF_047602565.1). Lineage (GTDB taxonomy): Bacteria > Pseudomonadota > Gammaproteobacteria > Burkholderiales > Rhodocyclaceae > Propionivibrio. The sequence continues at coordinate 3,114,725 of NZ_JASGGX010000001.1, read as the reverse complement.
AGAGCTCCGGCGTCATCGCCGGCAGCCGGCTGCTCACCTTCTTCAACGAAAAGAGCGAAGCCAATCCGGCGCAGTGGCTGGCATCCGCCAAGGGCTTCGCCAAACCCGGCCAGCCGCTCATCCTGATCTGCCGCAGCGGCAACCGCACGCGCGCTGCGGCGCAGTTCCTCTCCGAGCGGGCCGGCTACGCGACGGTGTACAACGTGACGAACGGGATGAACGGCTGGCTGGCCGAGAAGCGCCCCGTCGTCCCGGCGGAAAAAGCCGCCGCCTGCACGCCGGGAGTCGCCTGTTGAGCATGAACGCCCCCGCCGCCTCCGGCCCGGCGGCGTCCGCGGCGACGCCCGACGCCTCCTTTGCCGCGCTGCTCGCCCAGCGCCCCTTCGTGCTGTTCTGGCTGGCGCGCCTGTTCGGCACCGTCGCCAACCAGATGCTGATGGTCGCCGTCGCCTGGCAGATGTACGACATCACCGGCAGTGCCTGGGATCTCGGCCTGGTCGGCCTGTTCCAGTTCGTGCCGCAGCTGGCGATGACCCTGCCGGCCGGACACGTGGTCGACCGCCTGCACCGCGGCCGCGTCTTCGCCGCCTGCATGATCACCCAGTCCTGCGTCGCGCTGCTGCTGCTGGCGGCGATCCCCGGCAACTTCGCCACGCGCGGGCTGATGCTCGGCGTCTCGGTGGTGCTCGGCGTGGCCCGCGCCTTCCAGCAGCCGTCGCAGCAGGCGCTGACGCCGCAGCTGGTGCCGCCGCACCTGCTGGTGCGCGCCATCGCCCTGTCCACCAGCGGCGTGCAGGCCGCCATCATCTGCGGCCCGGCGCTTGGCGGCGTGCTGTATACGATGGGCGCGATGACCGTTTACGGCACGGGCGGCGCGCTGCTGCTGATCGCCTTCGTGCTCACGCTCGCCGTGCGCTACGCGCACCGGCCGTCGCACTCGGCCAGCACCCTGCGCAGCGTGTTCGCCGGCGTGACCTTCGCGTGGAACAACAAGGTGCTGCTCGGCGCCATGTCGCTCGACCTCTTCGCCGTCCTGCTCGGCGGCGCCACCGCGTTGCTGCCGATCTTCGCGCGCGACATCCTGCACACCGGCCCGGTCGGCCTCGGCCTGCTGCGCGCGGCTCCGGCCGTCGGCGCGCTGACCATGTCGCTGGCGCTGGCGCGCTGGCCGCTGCAGCGGCGCGTCGGCCGGCGCATGCTGGCCTGCGTGGCCGCCTTCGGCGTGTGCATGATCGTCTTCGGCCTGTCGTCGAGCTTCGCCGTGTCGCTGCTCGCGCTGGCCGTCTCCGGCGCCGCCGACAACGTCAGCGTGGTCACCCGCCTGACCCTGATGCAGCTGGAAACGCCGGACGAGATGCGCGGCCGCGTCGCCGCGGTCAACACCATCTTCATCGGCGCCTCGAACCAGCTCGGCGAATTCGAGTCCGGCGCCACCGCCGCGCTGTTCGGTCCGGTCGGCTCGGTGGTGCTCGGCGGCATCGGCACGCTGCTGGTCGCCGCCGCCTGGCTCCGGCTGTTCCCCGCGCTGGCGACGCGGGACGAGATGAAGTAGCCGCGACGGATTCCGGCGATAAAAAAATGGCGCGGATTCCAGCCGCGCCATTTTTTTGGAAAGCCTTCCGGGAGACTTTTACGGCATCAACGCACCGCCAGCGCCTTGGCTTCTTCGGCGCAGTCGGCTTGCGGCCGGGTGGCGGCCGCGCGGGCTTTTTCGACTTCCTGGCGGGCCAGCACGAATTGCGCGGCGAACAGCGGGTTGGCATGCAGGCGGCTGACCGTCGCCGCGCCGACGATACGGCCGGCGTCGATGTCGCTCTTCCAATGCACGCCGCAGATCACGCGGCTTTCGCCGAACGCCAGACCGCGCGCGAAGACGCGGTCGGCGCGGTCGGGGGCGAGTTCCGCCAGGACCAGCGCCCAGGCCCAGCCGATCGAGGTGTGGCCGGAGGGGTAGGAATCGTCCTTGTGCTTCTCGGCGGGCGTGCAGCTTGCATCGCCGAACGTCAGGTAGGGCCGGCGGCGCTTGTACAGGTCCTTGGCCTTGTCGTTCGAGCGGCTGGCGTCGGCGCGGACGCGGCGGATCAGCATGTTGAGGTGCGGCGTGTCCTGCTCGGAAATGCGGATGCCCAGCGCGCAGGAAAACACCTGCGCGGCGTGCGGGAAGGAGAGATCGGCGTCGCGCACCGCCAGGGCCCAGCGCGGCGTGCCTTTCAGCGCGCGCGTGTTGCGGTAGGCTTCGTCGTCGGCGGCCTGCGCCGCGCTGCCGGCTTGCGGCGGCGGCGGCAGGAAGGTGGCGCTATCGGGCTGCTCCGACGACGCCAGATAGCCGATCACGTACCCCGGACGCCCGCCGGAAAGCCCGTCCGGCGATGTCGGCGGCGTCTGCGTCGAGCAGGCCGCCAGGGACAGCCCGCACAGCGTGAACAGGTACGGCGTGAAGCGTGAGCGCATGATGCTCCTCCCATGAAATTGTCTGGATATCGTTGCGGTGCCGGCGCGGCATCGGCTTTCATCGTAGCAGCCGGTTGACGGGGTTTCCAATGGCCGGCGGACGGCCTGCCTGTGGATTTCCGCAGGCGCCCGCCCCTTCCTCCGCGCGGCCGTTCCGGCGTATACTCCGCCTGTTTCAGGTTCCTTGCTCCGCGACCGCGGAGCGGGTGAAACGGGAAGCCGGTGACTCCGTCCATCGCCATGCGCGGACATTCCGGCACAGCCCCCCGCTGCTGTAGGCCTGACGATTCCGGCAATACGCCACTGTGCGAAATATCGTGCATGGGAAGGCGCCGGAAGAGGACGAAGGCGAGTCAGAAGACCGGCCCGGAACGCATGTGGTACCAATCCTCGGGGTGAGGGGAAAGGTTCTGTGGATTCGCCGTCCGTCCATTCGTCAGCATCCGGCCAACGCCCGCTTCACGAATCTCGCCGGCCTTTCTTCCGTGCCATGCCCCTCGAGCGAGTCGTTCGTCGTTTTCGCGAAGGGAAAGAATCATGCACATCATGGAGGGCTTTCTGCCCGTCGAACATGCCATCGGCTGGAGCGTCGCCTCGGCGCCGGTGGTGGCCTACGGAATTCATTCGATCAGGAAGCGCATCGCCGCCAATCCGGAGCAGCGCATGCTGCTCGGCGTGGCCGCCGCGTTTTCCTTCGTCCTGTCGGCGATGAAGCTGCCGTCGGTCACCGGCAGCTGTTCGCACCCCACCGGCACCGGCCTCGGCGCGCTGCTCTTCGGTCCGGCGGCGATGGCGCCGATCGGCGCCGTGGTGCTGCTCTTCCAGGCGCTGCTGCTGGCGCACGGGGGCCTCACCACGCTCGGCGCCAACATCTTCTCGATGGCCATCGTCGGCCCGTTCGCCGCCTGGGCCGTGTTCCGCCTGGTGCGCAGGCTCGGCGGCTCGCTCGCCGTCGGCGTCTTCTGCGCCGCCAGCCTGGCCGACCTGCTGACCTACGTCACCACCTCCGTGCAGCTGGCCTGGGCTTTCCCGGACCCGGCCGGCGGTTTCATGGCGTCGTTCGCCAAGTTCGCCGGCATCTTCGCCGTCACGCAGATTCCGCTGGCGATCAGCGAGGGCCTGCTCACCGTGCTCATCTTCAACGCGCTGGCCCGCTTCAACCCGCAGGAGCTCAAGGACATGAACCTCATCGACGCCAAGGAGGCCCGCGCATGAAGCTCACCCAGAAGCGCACCCAGAACATCCTGCTGATCCTCGGCGTCGTCGTGCTGGCGCTGGTTCCCCTGTGGATCGTCGAGAAGCCCGCGGCCGGCGTCGACGGCGAGGAGGTGGAAATCTTCGGCGGCTCCGACGACAAGGCCAAGAACCTGATCGGCGAAATCCGGCCGGATTACCGGCCGTGGTTCGAGCCGATCATCGAACCGGCCAGCGGCGAGATCGCCTCGATGCTGTTCGCCCTGCAGGCGGCGCTCGGCGCCGGCTTCATCGGCTACTACGTCGGCACCGGCGTCACGCGCGAGAAAATGCGGCGCGAACGGGAAAAGGCCGCGGCCGGACGGCAGGACTGAGGCGCGGTGCTGGTCGAGCAGTGCGCCTACGCCAACCGCTGGCGGTCGGTTTCCCCCGCCGCCAAGGGGCTGTTCGCGCTGGGCGGCTTCGTCGCCGCGTTCGTCGCCGGGCGGCCCGAGGCCGCCTTCGCCGTCGCCGCCCTGATCGTCCTCGCCACGCTGGCCGGCGCCGGCATTGCCGCCAGCCGCTTCCTGCGCGCCGCGCTGCCGCCGCTCGGCTTCCTGGCGCTCGGCTGCCTGTCGCTGGCGTGTTCGCTCGATTTCGCCGACGGCGGGCTGGTGTGGCGCTGGCTGCCGGCCGGCTGGACGCCGCTCCTGCAGCTCGCCGCCCGCTCCTGTGCCGCGCTCGCCGCCCTGCTGTTCCTCGCGCTGACCACGCCGATGATCGACCTGATCGCCCTGCTGCGCCGGCTGAAAACGCCGGAAGTCCTGCTGGAGATCATGGTGCTCTGCTACCGCATGCTGTTCGTCTTCTCCGAAGCGACCCGCGACACGCGCACGGCGCAGGCCGCGCGCCTCGGCTACGCCTCGCTGCGCCTGACGCTGCGCTCGCTGGCCGGCCTCGCCGCCAACCTGACGGTGCAGATCTGGCGGCGCGCGCACGCCCTGCACGTCGCCGCCCAGGCGCGCAACAACGACGGCCCGCTGCGCTTCCTCGCCCCCGAATTCGCCCACGCCGGGCGCGATCTGGCCTGCGCCGCCGCGGGCGGCCTGCTGCTGATCGCCGTCGCCGGAGTGCTCGCGTGACCCCGATGGCGGACGCGACGGACATTCTGCTCGAACTCGAAGCCGTCGCCTTCCGCTACCCGGACGGCAACGTCGGCCTCGACGGCTGCTCGCTGGCCATCCGGCGCGGCAGCCGCAACGCGCTGATCGGCACCAATGGTGCCGGCAAGACCACGCTGTTCCAGCACGCCAACGGCCTCTTCCGGCCGCAGTCCGGCGCCGTGCGCTACGCCGGCGCGCCGCTCGACTACAGCCGCGCCGGCCTGCGCCGCCTGCGCAGCGAGGTCGGCCTGGTGTTCCAGAACCCGGACCAGCAGCTGTTCTCGGCCTCCGTGCGCGAGGACGTCTCGTTCGGCCCGCTCAACCTCGGGCTGGACGTGGATACCGTGCGCCGCCGCGTCGCGGAGGCGCTGCGCGCGGTGGGCATGGAAACCTACGCCGACCGGCCGGTGCACAACCTTTCCTTCGGCCAGAAAAAGCGCGTCTGCATCGCCGGCGTGCTGGCCATGGAACCGCGCCTGCTGATCCTCGACGAGCCGATGGCCGGCCTCGACCACGCCATGCGCGCCGAACTGCTGTCCGTGCTCGACGGCCTGCACCGGCGCGGCATCACCCTGCTGCTGGCGACGCACGACATCGACTTCGCCTACCGCTGGGCCGACGCGATCCACCTGATGGCCGCCGGCCGCTGCGCGGCCTCCTTCGCCGCCGGGCAGCTCGCCGCCGACCCCGGCCTGGCCGCCGTCCTGCAGGCGGCGGGGCTGCCGCTGCCCGGCGTCATCGAACTGCACCGGCAGCTGGCGCTGCGCGGCCACGTCGACCGCGCCGGCGCGCCGCCGCGCAGCCTCGGCGAACTGATCGGGCGGCTGGGTCCCGTGCCCGCCGCCGGCCCGCTCTCTTGAACCTTCACCCGGAGAACTTCCCGATGCCCGGAAAAATCTGGTTTGTCGGCGCCGGCCCCGGCGACCCCGACCTGATCACCATCAAAGGCCGCGCGCTGATCGAAGAGGCCGGCGCGATCCTGTACGCCGGTTCGCTGGTCGACCAGGCCGCCACCCGCTACGCGCCGGCGGGCTGCGAAATCCGCGATTCGAAGGACATGACGCTGGAGGAGATGGTCGCCTGGCTGCTCGAACGGGCCGCGCGCCATGCCACCGTCGTCCGCCTGCAGACCGGCGATCCCGGCCTGTACGGCGCGCTGATCGAGATGACCCGCCCGCTCACCGCCGCCGGCGTCGACTGGGCCGTGGTGCCGGGCGTATCCTCGGCGATGGCCTCGATGGCCGCCGCCGGCGAGACGCTGACGCTGCCGGAAGTCACCCAGACGGTGATCCTCACCCGCGTCGCCGGGCGCACGCCGATGCCCGGGGGCGAGGACCTTGAATCGCTCGCCCGCCACCACTGCACGCTGTGCATCTACCTCTCGATCACCCTGCTGCATGAGGTGCAGGACGCCCTGCGCGCCGCCGGCTGGGCCGAGGATGCGCCGATCCTGGTGGTGCAGAAGGCGAGCTGGCCGGGAGAGGAGAAGATCGTGCGCGGCACGCTCGCCGACATCAAGAAAAAATGCCAGGCGGCAAGGATCGGCAGCCAGGCGATGATCGTCGCCAGCCCGACGCTCGGCGCCGCCGGCTGGGAATCGCTGGCGCGCTCCAAGCTCTACGACCCCGCCTTCACCCACCGCTTCCGCAAAGCCACGGAGAACGACCATGACTGACGCCTGTTCCCCGCCCACCACGCTGCTGCTCGCCGGCCACGGCTCGCGCAACGTCGAAGGCAACGACGAGATCGAGAAATTCGCCGAGGCCTGGCGGCAGCGCCGCCCCGGCGAGCGCATCGAGGTGTGCTTCATCGAGCACGCCGAGGTGCTGCTCGACGAGGGCCTCGACCGCGCGGCGCGGGGCGCCCGGCGGGTGGTGCTGATTCCCTTCATCCTCAACGCCGCCGGGCACGTCAAGATGGAACTGCCGGCGGCGGTGGAAGCTGCGCGCGAGCGCCATCCCGACGTCGAGTTCGTGGTCACCCGCCACCTCGGCATGGGGCGCGAGATCTTCGAGATCCTGCAGGCGCAGTTGAAGCGCCTGATGAAGGAGCTCGACGTGCCCGATCCGCGCACCACCGGCGTCATCCTGCTCGGCCGCGGCTCGTCGGACGCCGGCGCCAACGGCGAGTTGGCGCGCATGGCGCGCTGGGTCTTCGAGGCCAACGACCACGAGCTGGTCGACCTGGCCTTCACCGGCGTCACCTGGCCGCGCCTGGAGACGGTCGTGCAGCGTCAGGCCCGGCTGGGCATGACGCAGATCTGCGTGATTCCCGTCTACCTGTTCACCGGCGTGCTGATCGAACGCATCGGCGGCCAGATCGAGCGGCTGCGGAAGCAGTACCCGCAGATCGCCTTCGCGCTCGGCGCGCATTTCGGTTTCGAGCCGGGCATCTTCGACCTGCTCGACGCGCGCGTCGCCCATTACGACGCGCCGATGGCCAGCCTGCTCGAATGCGATGGCTGCAAGTACCGCGAGGCGGCCGAAGCCGAACACCTGCACGACCACAGCCACACGGCCACGGGCGGCTGCGCGCACGCGCATGCGCACGGTTGAGAACCCTTTTTCGCTAGACTGCCACGATGACCAACACGATCACCGAACAACTGACCGCCGCCGGCCGCGCCATCGAGCACGACTCGTTCTCGATCATCGACGCCGAGGCCGGGCCGCACGCCTACACCGCCGAGCAATGGCCGCTGGTGCGGCGCATGATCCACGCCAATGCCGACTTCGAGTTCAACGGCCTCACCGTCTTCCACCCCGAGGCCATGCGCGCCGGCCTCGCCGCCGTGCTGCAGGGCGGCACGCCGGTCGTCGCCGACGTCGAGATGATCTGCGTCGGCCTGTCGGCGCCGCGCCTCGGGCACTTCGGCATGAGCACCCACCACTACATCAACGACGCCGACGTGATCGAGCAGGCGCAGGCCGAGGGCACCACGCGCGCCGTGCAGGCCATGCGCAAGGCGCACCGCGCCGGCCGCCTCGACGGCGCCATCGTCGGCATCGGCAACGCGCCGACGGCGCTGATCGAGGTCATCCGCCTGATCCGCGAGGCAGGCGCGCGGCCGGCGCTGGTCGTCGGCATGCCGGTCGGCTTCGTCTCCGCCGCCGAATCGAAGGACTTGCTGATGGCGGTCGAGGACGTGCCGTGGGTCGCCATCCGCGGCCGCAAGGGCGGCTCGACGCTGGTCGTCGCCGCCATCCACGCCCTGCTCGGCCTCGCCGAAGTGGAGCAGAGGAAGGCGGGGCGCTGAGCAGCCCGGCCAGTAAAAGCGAGACGATGATGGCAAGCCAATCGCGCCAGCGCCCTCCTCTCCCTCCCCTTCAAGGGGAGGGCCGGGGTGGGGATGGGGTAGCGGCCGCGCCACGCCTCTCATCATCACCGGCACCCCATCCCCCACCCAACCTCCCCCTTGAAGGGGGAGGAGCCTGCCCCGCGGACGCCGCGCGTTGAGCGATAACCCGAAAATCCGCAAGAGCGAGCCGAAGCGTCGGCGCGGCGACCGCAGCGGCTTCACCACCGGCGCCTGCGCGGCGGCGGCGGCGCGTGCCGCGACGCTGGGCCTGCGCGACGGCGAGATTCCCGCGCGCGTGGTCTGCCGCCTGCCGAACGGGCAGGACGTGGCCTTCGCCGTGGCCGAGGCGCGGCTGGCCGACGGCGAGGCGCGCGCGGTGATCGTCAAGGACGCCGGCGACGATCCGGACGCGACCAACGGCGCGCACGTGACCGTCGACGTGCGCCGGCTGCCCGGCGCTGCCGGGCGCATCGTACTGAAAGGCGGCCCCGGCGTCGGCACCGTCACGCGCGAGGGGCTCGGCCTGGAAGTCGGCGGCCCGGCGATCAACCCGGTGCCGCGCCGCAACATCGCGGTCAACGCGCGCGCCGCGGCCGGCACGCTGCTGGAACACGACGGGCTGGAGATCACGGTGTCGGTGCCCGGCGGCGAGGAGATGGCCAAAAAGACGCTCAACGCCCGCCTCGGCATCCTCGGCGGCATCTCCATCCTCGGCACCACCGGCATCGTCCGCCCGTATTCGACCGCCGCCTTCCGCGCCAGCGTAGTGCAGGCCATCGACGTCGCCGCCCGGCAGGGGCAGACCCACGTGGTGTTCACCACCGGCGGGCGCAGCGAAAAGTTCGCCATGCGCCAGTTGCCGGAACTGCCCGAAGTCTGCTTCGTGCAGATGGGCGATTTCGTCAAGGCCGCGTTCCAGGCGGCGATCCAGCGCGGCATGCGCGCAATCACCATCGGCGCGATGGCCGGCAAGCTGACCAAGATGGGCCAGGGCCTGGCCGTCACGCACGCCTGGAAGGCGGCCATCGACCGCGCCCTGATCGCCGACTGCGCGCGCGAGGTCGGCGCCCCGCCGGATCTGATCGAGGCCATCCGCTCGGCCGAGACGGCGCGCTTCGCCGCCGAGCGGCTGGCCGCGCTGGACCTCGCCGTGGATTTCCACCGCGCGCTCGCCAGAAAGGCCATCCGCAGCCTCAAGGAATGCTATCCAGGCCCCTACCGCCTGACCGTGCTGGCCTGCGACTTCGACGGAAAATTCATCGTGCGCGTCAACGAGGAGGAAGGTTAATGAGCACGACGGACAATCCACACGCCGTCATTCCGGCGCAAGCCGGAATCCAGTACGGCCGCAGACTGGACCCCGGCGTTCGCCGGGGTGACGGATTTTTTTGGGGTATGTATGACTGACTGCACCCTGATCGGCATCCTCGACGACGGCTGGGCCGGCCTGGCCGACGCCGCGCGGCAACGGCTGCGCGCAGCCGCCGTGGTGGTCGGCGCGGGCCGCACGCTCGAACTCGTCCGCCCGCACCTGACCGCCGGCACCGAGTGCCGCGACATGGACGGCGCGCTCGCCCGGGTGCCGGAATGGCTGCGCGCCGCGCGGGCGGAAAGGCGCCCGGCCGTGGTGCTGGCCACCGGCGACCCGCTCTGCCACGGCCTCGGCGCGTGGCTGGCCGGCAAGCTCGACGCGCCGCCGGAGATCCTGCCCAACGTGTCGACGCTGCAGCTCGCCTGCGCCCGCTGGCGCGAGCCGTGGGACGACGTCGTCATCGCCTCCTGCCACGGCCGCGACGCCGGCGAGTGGACGCCCGGCGCCACGCCGGCGCACGGGCTGTACGCGGCCCTGCGCGCCATCGCGCTGCACCCGCGCGTGTTCCTGTTCACCGGCCCGGAAAACACCCCGGCGCGGCTGGCGCGCGCGCTGCTGGCGGCGGGCTACGGCAGCGACGAAATCCGCCTGTCGGTAGCCTGCCGCCTGCAATTGCCGGACGAGCGGCTGTTCGCCGGGCTGCCGCTCGAAGAAGCGGCGCGGACCGACTTCCCGCAGCCCAACGTGGCGCTGGTCCGGCGCTGGGAAGGCGAGGACACCGCCCCCGCCTTCGGCCTGGACGACGACGAATACCGGCAGCGTACGCCCGAGAAAGGCCTGATCACCAAGCAGGAGGCGCGCGCCGTATCGCTTGCCAAACTGCGCATCGGTCCCGGCGCGACGGTCTGGGACATCGGCGCGGGCTCCGGCTCGGTCGGCCTGGAAGCCGCGCGCCTCGCGCCGCGCGGCCACGTCTGGGCGATCGAGAAGAGCGCCGCCGACGCGGCCAACGCGCGCGCCAACGCGGCGCGCCGGCGGCAGACCAACTACACGCTGTTCGACGGCAAGGCGCCGCAGCATCTCGACGCCTGGCCGGACCCGGACGCCGTGTTCATCGGCGGCTCGGGCGGCGAACTCGCCGCGCTGATCCACCTGATCCTCGCCCGGCTGAAGCCCGGCGGCCGGCTGGTGATGAACTTCGTCACCCTGGAAAACCTGGCGACCGCCACGGCGGCGCTGGCCGAGGCCGCCGTGGCGTGGGACGTCGTCCAGCTGCAGGCCAGCCGCAGCCAGCCGATCCTCGACATGCACCGCATGGCGGCGCTGAACCCGGTGTGGATCGTCACCGCATGCCAACCCGGAAAGACCGACGAAAAACCATGACTACTCCCAAGACATACGGAAAACTGATCGGCGCCTCGCTCGGCCCTGGCGATCCCGAACTGATCACCCGCCGCGGCTGGGCGGCGCTGCAATCCGGCGCGCGCTGGATCTACCCGGTGAAGAAGGCCGAGGAAAATTCCTACGCGCTGTCGATCGTCGAGCGCGGCGGCCTGCCGGTGCCGGCGGACGCCGTCGAACTGGTCTTCCCCATGACGCGCGATCCCGCAGCCCTCGGCAAAGCCTGGGCGCTGGCAGCGGCGCGCACCGTCGAACTGCTCGCCGAGGGACGCGACGCGGTGTTCCTAGTCGAAGGCGACGCGTCCACGTTCGCCACCTTCGGGCACCTGGCGCGCGTGGTGCGCGAACTGGTCCCGCACATCGACGTCGAGACGATTCCCGGCGTGTCCTCCTTCGCCGCCGCCGCGGCCGCCACCGGCCTGCCGCTCGCCGAGGAGGACGAAACGCTGGCGGTCATCCCGACGGCCTACGGCATCGAAGTCATCGACCACCTGCTCGACGAGTTCGACACGCTGATCCTGCTCAAGGTCAAGCCGCTGCTCGACGACGTGCTGGGACTGCTGGAACGGCGCGGACTGCTGGCCACCAGCTGCTTCATCGAGAAGGTCGGCGCGCCCGACGAGCGCGTCGTGCGCGACCTGGCGACGCTCAAGGGCGAGCAGGTCAACTACCTGTCGCTGCTGCTGGTGCGCAACCCGAAACGCCAGCGCGGCGAACTGCGGCGCGGCTGCCGGCAGCGCCAGGAAGCGCGGGAGGCCGCCGGCGCATGAAAATCGCCGTGCTTTCGATCACCCGCCACGGCGTCGCCCTGGCCGGCCGCGTCGTCGCCGCGCTGCCCGGCGCGCGCCTGCATGCGCCGCGCAAGTTCGCCGTAGAGGCCGAGGCGGCGGCGCCCGGCGCCGCGCACGCCTACGACGGAACGACCGCCGAGGAGATCGGCCGCCTGTTCGCCGGGCAGGACGCCATCGTGGCGATCTTCTCGCTCGGCGCGCTGGTGCGCATGCTCGCGCCGCACCTCGAATCGAAAACCAGCGACCCGGCCGTGGTCGCGCTCGACGATGGCGGGCGCTTCGTCATTCCCGTGCTCTCCGGCCATCTCGGCGGCGCCAACGCGCTGGCCGGGCGGCTGGCGGCGGCGCTCGGCGCGCAGACGGTGCTGACCACCGCGTCCGACGCGCGCGAAACGATCGGCGTCAACCTGCTCGGCCGCGAACTCGGCTGGACGCTGGAAGCCGGCCACGACACGCTGGTGCGCGCCAGCGCCGCGGTGGTCAACGACGAGCCGGTCGCGCTGGTGCAGGAAGCCGGCAGCCGGGACTGGTGGCGCAACCACGCCAACGGCCGCCGCGGCCCGCTGCCGGCCAACGTGACGCTGTTCGATCGGCTGGAGGAGGTCGATCCGGAGCGCTTCGCCGCCGTGCTGTGGATCAGCGCGCGCGCCATGCCGGAGGCGTACGCCGCGCGGCTGGCCGGACGTTGCGTGATCTACCGCCCCGGAGCCGACGCATGAAGCTCGCCCTCGGCCTCGGCTGCGACCGCGGCACGCCGCTGGCGACGCTGGAAGCCGCCGTCGAACAGGCGCTGGGCGCATGCGGCGCCGGCCTCGCCGACGTGGCCGCCGTGGCCAGCATCGACCTCAAGGCCGACGAACCGGCACTGCTCCAGCTCGCCGAAAAACGCGGCTGGACGATCCGTTTCCACCCCGCCGCCGAACTCGCGCGCGTCAACGTCCCCAATCCGTCGGCAACCGTGCGCCGGCACACCGGCACGCCGTCGGTCTCGGAAGCCGCGGCGCTGCTCGCGGCCGGCGCCGACCGGACGCATCTGCTCATCGAAAAACACCGGCTGCGCGGCCCGGACGGCCGCAACGCCACCGTCTCCATCGCAAGGATTCCCGCATGACTCCAGCCACCGGAAAAATCTCGCTCGTCGGCCTCGGCCCGGGCAGCCTCGCCGACCTGACCGGCCGCGCCCGCGCGGCCATCGCCGAGGCCGACACGGTGATCGGCTACGTCACCTACATCCGCCTGATCAAGGACCTGCTCGACGGCAAGGAGGTGATCAAAAAGGCCATGACCGAGGAGCTCGACCGCGCCATCGAAGCCTACGAGCGCGCCCGCGCCGGCAGGAAGGTGGCGATCATCTCGTCGGGCGACGCCGGGGTTTACGGCATGGCCGGGCCGACCTTCGAAGTGCTGTTCCAGGCCGGCTGGACGCCCGGTTCGGGCGTCGAGGTCAACATCGTGCCCGGCGCGTCCGCGATCAACAGTTGCGCGTCGCTGGTCGGCGCGCCGCTGACGCACGACTTCTGCGCGATCTCGCTCTCCGACCTGCTGACGCCCTGGCCGACCATCGCCCGCCGCCTCGACGCGGCGGCCTGCGCCGATTTCGTGGTCGCCCTGTACAACCCCAAGAGCGGCCGCCGCACGCGGCAGATCGAGGAGGCGCAGCGCATCTTCCTGCGCCACCGCGCGGCGGACACGCCGGTGGCGGTGGTCAAGGCCGCCTTCCGGCCCAAGCAGGACATCCAGTTCACCACCCTGGCCAAGATGCGCGAGGCCGAGATCAGCATGATGACCACGGTGCTGATCGGCAATTCCAACACCTACGTGCGCGACGGCCTGATGATCACGCCGCGCGGCTACGCCAACAAGTACGAGGCGGAGAGCGGCTTCGCCGCCGCGCGCGACGGCGAAAAGGCCGGCGTCTCGCTGTCTACCGGCCTGACCGGCTGGCTGGCCGCGCTCCACGCGGCGCATGCCGGCGGCCGCACGCCGGCCGAGCTCGCCCGGACCTACCGCCTGCCGGAGGACTACGTCGCCGCCGTGCTGAGCGAACCGTGGGCCGCCGAGGCGGACGCAGCGGCGGACGACGCCGAATGAACGGCCCGGCGCGGCGGTCCGACCCTACGGGCCGCCGCCCGCCGCGACCAACCCTTTTTGCAGAATCGCCAGGAGAATCACCGTGACCGCACCTCTTTCCCCTTCCGCCGGACGTGTCGCCCTCGTCGGGGCCGGGCCGGGCGACGCCGAGCTGATCACGCTCAAGGGCGCGCGCCTGCTCGGGCAGGCCGACGCCGTGGTCTACGACAACCTCGTCGGGCAGGGCATTCTCGAACTCGCGCGGCCGGACGCCGAGCGCGTCTTCGTCGGCAAGAAGGCCGGCCATCACACGCTGCCGCAGGAGGACATCTGCCGGCTGCTGGTCAACCTGGCCCGCGCCGGCAAATTCGTGGTGCGCCTGAAAGGCGGCGATCCCTTCGTCTTCGGGCGCGGCGGCGAGGAGATCGAAGCGCTGCAGGCGGCCGGCATCCCGGTCGAGATCGTTCCCGGCGTCACCGCCGCGCTCGGCGCCGCCGCCGCCTTCGGCTTTCCGCTCACCCACCGCGACCATGCGCAGAGCTGCGTCTTCGTCACCGGCCACCTCAAGGACCACAGCGTCGAGCTGGACTGGCCGGCGCTCGCCCGCCCCGGCCAGACGCTGGTCATCTACATGGGCGTCACCGGGCTCGACATCATCTCGGCCCGCCTGCAGGCCGCCGGCCTGCCCGGCGGCACGCCGGCCGCGCTGGTCTACCGCGCCACCTGGCCGAACCAGAAGATCCACCGCGGCACGCTGGCCACCCTGCCGGCGGTGGCCCGCGACAACCAGGTCAAGCCGCCGACGCTGATCGTCATCGGCAGCGTGGTCGGGCTGATGCGCGAGCCCGCGGCCGGCGCGGCCTAACCGCCGTCGTCCGCCGCCTTGCGCGCAACGAGGCTGGCGAAGGTCTCCGCCAGTTCCACCGGCATCGGGAAGACGATGGTCGAACTCTTGTCCCCGGCGATGCTGGTCAGCGTCTGCAGATAGCGCAGCTGCATGGCCTGCGGCGTGCGGGCCAGCACCCGCGAGGCTTCGAGCAGCTTTTCGGAGGCCTGCAATTCGCCCTCGGCGTGGATCACCTTGGCCCGCCGTTCGCGTTCGGCCTCGGCCTGGCGGGCGATGGCGCGCACCATCGATTCGTTGATGTCCACGTGCTTGATCTCGACGTTGGTCACCTTGATGCCCCACGAATCGGTCTGCGCGTCGAGGATCTGCTGGATGTCGGCGTTGAGCCGCTCGCGCTCGGCCAGCATGCCGTCCAGCTCGTGCTTGCCGAGCACCGAGCGCAGGGTCGTCTGCGCCAGCTGCGAGGTGGCTTCGAAGAAGTTGGCCACGCGGATGATCGCCTTTTCGGGATCGACCACGCGGAAATAGACCACGGCGTTGACCTGCACCGACACGTTGTCGCGCGAGATCACGTCCTGGCTCGGCACGTCCATCACCACCAGGCGCAGGTCCACCCGCACCATCTGCTGGATGCCGGGAACGATGATCACCACGCCCGGCCCCTTCACCCGCCAGAAGCGGCCGAGCAGGAACACCACGCCGCGCTCGTACTCGCGCAGGATGCGGATGCTGCTCGCCGCCAGCACAACGAGCAGCAGGACCGCGCCGCCCCAGCCGATGTCCCAGCCGATGTTCCAGATCGTCATATCCGTTCTCCTTTCCCGACCTCCGGTTCGACCACCAGGAGCAGTCCTTCGACCGCCACGATCCGCGCCCGCTCGCCGCATGCCAGCGGGGCGGCGCTGCGCGCCCGCCAGCGTTCGCCGGAAGCGCGTACCCAGCCTTCGCGCTCGAACGCCTCCAGCGCCTCGGCCGTCGTGCCCAGCATCGCCTCGACGCCCGACACGACCGGCCGCCGCCGCGAACGCAGCGCCAGCGCGCCGGCCCCGCCGAGCACCAGCGCGCTGACCGCGGCCAGCGGCACGATGAAGGCCAGCGACACCTGCAGGCCGGGCACGTCGCCCTCGATCAGCATCAGCGCGCCGGCGACGAAGGCGACGATGCCGCCGATGCCGAAGGCGCCGAAGCTGGGCACGAACGCCTCGGTGGCCATCAGCCCCAGGCCGAGCACCAGGAGCAGCGCGCCGACCGCGTTGACCGGCAGCATGGCCAGCGCGTAGAGCGCCAGCAGCAGGCAGATCGAGCCGATGATCCCGGACACCCCGAAGCCCGGCGTGTAGAACTCGAAGAGCAGGCCGTAGACGCCGAGCATCATCAGGATCAGCGCCACGTTCGGATCGGCGATCGCCGCCAGCAGGCGCTCCTTCCAGTTGCGCTCGATGGTCTGCACGGCGGCGGCGCCGAGGGCCAGCGTGATCTCGCCGCCGGCGACGGCCACCTTGCGCCCCTCGGCGCCGCGCAGCAGCGCCGGCAGGTCGGCCGCGATGAAGTCGGCGACCTTGCGCTCGACCGCCTCGTCGGCCGACAGGCTTTCCGCCTCGCGCACCGCGCGCTCGCCCCACTCGGCGTTGCGGCCGCGCAGCTGCGCCAGGCTGCGGATGTAGGCGGAGGCGTCATGCACCGCCTTTCTCTCCATCGCGTTGCCGGGCGGCGCGTCGTCCTTGCCCTCGCCCTTTCCTTTTTCCGGCTTCTCCTCGCCGGGCTTGCCGCCGCCGATGCCGATCGCCACCGGCGTCGCCGCGCCGAGGTTGGTGCCCGGCGCCATCGCCGCCACGTGGCTGGCATAGAGCAGGTAGGTGCCGGCGCTGGCGGCCCGCGCCCCGGACGGCGCCACCCACACGGCGACCGGGACGTCGGAGGCCAGCACGGCCTGGATCATCTCGCGCATCGACGTATCGAGGCCGCCCGGCGTGTCGAGCTTGAGCACCAGCAGATCGGCCCGCGCCCGCTGCGCCTCGCCCAGCGCGCGCAGGAAGTAGCCGGCGGTGGCCGGGCTGATCGCGCCGCGGATTTCGGCCACCTTGACCGTCGCGGGAAAGGCGAGCAGCGGGAAAAGCAGGACGGCGGCAAGGAAGAAGAGGCGCTTCATTGTCTCTCCCGGCATGGCGCGGCCGGGGATGGCCGCCCTCCCAGCATAGCAGCCGCCGCCGGGAATTGCCGGGACGGCTAGCCGCCGAACAGCCGCGCCGCCGCCGGGGGATTCGACGGGAAGTACAGGTGCATGTAACTCGCGGTGAGCCGCTGCCGGCGATAGACCGCCTCGCCGTGGCGCCCGTCGGGCCGGCTGGAGACGCACAGCGGCGCCAGCGGCGTTTCGGTGCGCGAATAATGGAAGGCGTGGCCGCGCAGCACGCCTTCGGGCAAGGCGACCTCCTGCATGCCGAGCCCGGCCAGCTTCTTCTGCATGACGACCCGGCCGGGCAGCAGTCCGGCCAGCTGGAATTCATCGCCGCCGACGCCGCGCAGCGCGTCGAACAGCGCCATCATGCCGCCGCATTCGGCGAGCAGCGGCCGGCCCGCGTCAACGTGCGCGGCCAGCTGCGCCCACAGCGCGCGCCTGGCCGCCAGCGCCGGGCCATGCAGTTCCGGGTAGCCGCCCGGCAGCCAGACCGCGTCGCACGGCGGCAGCGCCGCGCCGGCGAGCGGCGAGAAGTAGAACCAGTTCGGCGCCGAGCCGTTCGAGGCAGTCGACGTTGGCCGGGTAGAGGAAACAGAACGCGGCGTCGCGCGCCACGGCGATCGTTTTCCCGCGCAGCAGCGGCGGCAGCGCCGGCGGCGGCACGTCCCTGAAGTCGACCGGCGGCGGCAGCTGCGCCGCGGCGGTCGTCGCCAGCCGGTCGGCCATGCGCTCGATGCGCTGCGCCAGCCCCTCGATCTCGGCGGCCGGCAGCAGGCCGAGATGGCGCTCCGGCAGCGCGGCCTCGGCATCGCGCGGCAAGGCGCCGTACCAGTCGATGCCGGGCGGCAGGCTCTTTTCCAGCAGCTCGGCGTGGTAGGCGCTGCCGACGCGGTTGGCGAACGCCGCCTGCAGCGGCGTGCCGGGCTGGTAGTGCTTCAGGCCGAAGGCGATGGCGCCGAAGCTGGCGGCCATCGACGCGCCGTCGATCACCGCCAGGATCGGCAGCCCGAGCGTGCGCGCCAGTTCCGCCGCCGACGGCTCGCCGTCGAACAGGCCCATGACGCCCTCGACCAGGATCAGGTCGGCGTTGCGCGCGGCCTCGGCCAGCCGCCAGGCGACGTCCGCCGCGCCGCACATCCACAGGTCGACGTTCTGGCACGGCGCGCCGCTGGCGACGGCGTGGATTTGCGGATCGAGGAAATCCGGGCCGCACTTGAACACGCGCACGCGCCGCCCCAGCCGCGTGTGCAGCCGCGCCAGCGCGGCGACCACGGTGGTCTTGCCCTGGCCGGACGCCGGCGCGGCGACGAGGAAGGCCGGGCACGCGGGCACGGCTACCACTCCAGGCCGGGCATGGCCTTGACGCCGGCCTTGAAGGCATGCTTGACCAGGGTCATGTCGGTGACCGTGTCGGCGGCGGCGATCAGCGCCTCGGGCGCGGCGCGCCCGGTAATGACCACGTGCTGCAGCGCCGGCCGCGCGGCCAGCGTCGCGAGCACCTGCGGCAGGTCGAGCCAGCCGTACTTGAAGGCGTAGGTCATCTCGTCGAGCACCACCAGGCCGAACCGCCGATCGCCGAGATAGCCGCAGGCGATCCCCCACGCCGCCCGCGCGGCCGCCACGTCGCGTTCGGTGTCCTGGATCTCCCAGGTGAAGCCCTCGCCGGTGACGTGCCAGCGCAATTGCTCCGGGTCGGCGGCCTGCTTGAAGAAGGCCTCCTCGCCGGTATCCGAGCGCCCCTTGACGAACTGCACCACGGCCACCTTCATCCCGTGCCCGAGCGCGCGCGCGACGACGCCGAAGGCCGCCGACGACTTGCCCTTGCCGGTGCCGGTATTGACCACCAGCACCCCGCGCTCCTGCTGCGCCGCGGCGATCGCCGCGTCCACCACGGCCTTCTTGCGTTCCATGCGCCGCACGTGGCGCGCTTCCTTTTCCACATCCTTGTCCGGATCGGTCATGTCGGGAACCTCGCTATAAAACGAAACGCTATGACAAACCTTGATTCCAACCACGGCGACACGGCGGGCACGGCGAAAAGCAAAACCTCGTTTTTCGTTGTGCACGTTGTGTCGTTGTGGTTGAAAAAGCTCTTGCCTTTCGCCGTGCCCGCCGTGTCGCCGTGGTCAATCACGAATCACCGCGGCATCAGGCACAGCTGCCCGTCGCGCTCGAAAACCTCCAGGGGATAGTCGTACAGGGCCGAGAGCCGCTCCGCGCTCAGCATCTCCGGCGCCGGACCGCTTTCGCAGCGGCCGTCGCCATGCACCAGCAGCACGCGGTCGCAGAAGCGCCAGGCCAGCGCCGGCTCGTGCAGCACCATCGCCACCGCCGCGCCGCACTCGCGCGCCGCGCCGGCGAACAGCGCGAGCATGGCGATCTGGTGCTTGAGGTCGAGATAGGCCACCGGCTCGTCGAGCAGGAACAGTTCCGGCTGCTGCGCCAGCAGCGTGGCGATCGCCAGGCGCTGGCGCTCGCCGCCCGACAGCGTCTGGATATCGCGTTGCTCGAAGTCGGCCAGGCCGACCGAGGCCAGCGCCTGGCGGACGATCTGGGCGTCCTGCGCCGACTCCCAGCCCCAGCGTTCGAGATGTGGATGCCGCCCGACCAGCGCCGTTTCCAGCACCGTCGAGGCAAAGGCGTCGTTGCGCGACTGCGGCAGCCAGCCGCGCACCCGCGCGGCCCGGCGCGGCCCGAGTTCGTCATAGCCGACGCCTTTGAGCCGCACCTCGCCGGCGAGCGGCGCGCGCAGCCCGGCCAGCACCGAAAGCAGCGTCAACTTGCCGGCGCCGTTGCGCCCGAGGATGGCCAGCCGCTCGCCGGCGCGCAGTTCGAGATCGAGCTCGCGGCAGAAGACCCGCGCGCCGATGCCGACGCTCAAGCGGCGCGCCTGCAGGAGCGGCGGCGGGCTCACGTCACCGCCTCAGGCGCGAATCGCGCGCCAGCAGGAAGAGGAAGACCGGCACGCCGATCAGCGCGGTGAGCACGCCGACCGGCAGCTGCTGCGGCGCGATCAGCGTGCGCGCCAGCGTGTCGGCCACCACCAGCAGGCTGCCGCCAGCCAGCGCCGAGGCCGGCAGCAACAGGCGCTGGTCGTTGCCCGCCGCCAGCCTTACCAGATGCGGCACGATCAGCCCGATGAAGCCGATCGAGCCGGCCTGCGCCACCGCCGCCGCCGTGGCCAGCGAGGCGACCAGGTAGACGCCCCGGCGCAGCGCGCCGACCCGCACGCCGAGCGCGAGCGCCATGTCCGGCCCGCGCGCCAGCAGGTTGAGCTCGCGCGCGAACGGCAGCGAAGCGAGCAACACCACTGCCAGCGCCCACAGCGAGAGCCCGGGATAGGTCGCCTGCGACAGGTCGCCCATCAGCCAGAACAGCATGCCGTGCAGCTTGTGGTCGGGAGCGATCGACAGGATCAGCGCGACCAGCGCGCCGCAGCCGGCGGCCACGATGACGCCGGTGAGCAGGAGGCGCGTCTGCGTCCAGCTGCCGTCGCCGTGCGCCAGACCGAAGACCAGCAGCATGGCGGCCAGCGCGCCGGCGAACGAGGCGCCGGCGACGCCCGCGACGCCCAGGCCGAAGAGGATGGACAGGATCGCCCCCACTCCGGCGCCGCCCGAGATGCCGAGGATGTAAGGATCGGCCAGCGGATTGCGCAGCAGCACCTGGAGCAGCGCGCCGGCCAGCGCCAGCAGGCCGCCGCAGGCGAAGCCGGCCAGCGCGCGCGGCAGGCGCAGGCTGGTCACCACCTCGGCGGCCATGCCGCCGCCGTTCCCGGACAGCGCCGCGAACACTTCCGGCAGCGAAATGCGCAGGCTGCCCGCCATCAGCGCCAGCGACACGCTCGCCGCCGACACTCCGACGAGGAGCGCCAGGATGAGCAGGGCGCGGCGGCGGGAGGGCACGGAGCCTATCTCGGCTGGTAGCGCAGCCCGACGAAGGCGGCCAGGCCGGTGGTGTTGTACCCGCGCACCGATTCGTACTGCTTGTCGAACAGGTTGTCGACCCGGCCCTCGACGGACAGCTCCTTGTTGATCGCGTAGCGCGCCGTCAGGTTGACCAGGCCGTAGGCGCCCATCTCCTCCGTCTCGTCGTTGGTGTTGTAGCGCCGCCCGACGCCCACCCATTCGACGCCGGTGTCGAGCGCGCCCCAGTTCCGCGACACCGCCAGCGTGGCCTTGTTTCTGGCGCGCCGCCCGAGGCGCAGGTCGGTATCCTCGTTGACCGCGTCGAGCCAGTCGTAGGCCGCGCGCAGCGACCAGTCGCCGAACTGCCCGGCATAGGCCAGCGTCGCGCCTTCGAGGCGGGCGCTGGAGACGTTCTCGTAGGTCCAGGTCGCCGCCGAGAAGTCGATCAGGTTCTCGACCTTATTCAGATACCACGTCGCCGACAGCGTATGGCTGCCGCGTTCCCAGATCAGCGACGCCTCGCGGTTCTTCGCCTCCTCGGGCTTGAGATCGGCGTTGCCGTACAGCGGCACGTACAGCTGGTACAGGCTCGGCGCCTTGAACGCCGTGCCGTAGCTCGCCTGCGCGCGCAGCGCGTCGGTGATCTGATAGCCGTAGGACAGCGCGTAGGTGCCCTTGTGGCCGAATTCCGAATGATCGTCCTGGCGCGCGCTCAGCTGCCAGCGGTGGTCGCCCAGGTGCGCCGTCCAGCCGGCCAGCAGCGAATTCGTCGTCTGCTTCGACTTGTCGCTGAAGCTGTCCTCGGGAGAAGCCTGCTGGCGCAGGCTTTCGATCGCCACCAGCGCCTTGCCCAGCGGCAGCACGATGTCGTTCTGCCAGCTCGCCTGGCTGTTCTTGGTACGCAGCCAGTCGCCGTCCGGCGACCAGGCCGAATAGTTCTTCTGGAAGTCGATCGATTCGCCGTACTGCAGCTTGCTGGTCCACGCCTCGGTGAGCCGGTTGCGGGAAAACGCCTGCCACTGCGTCGTCTCGAAATCGATACGATCGTTGAAATCGCCGTCGGCCGGCGTGTTGCCGCTGTCGTAATGCGTCGTCCCCTCGTTGCGCCGCAGCTTGATGCCGAGCTCGTGCCCGGCGGCCGGCAGGAAGGACAGCGAAGCGGCGCCGCCGGAATTGCGGTAGCCGTCCTTGTCCGCGTCCTTGTTGGTCGCGTGCTTCTGCGCCGACACGCTGTCGGACGACGTCGTGTTGCCCTCGATCCGGAAACGCCATTGCTCGTTGCCGCCCGAGACGCCGGCGTTTGCCTGCCAGGTGTCATGCGAGCCGTAGCCGGCGAAGGCGTCGCCGCGCAACCCCGGCGTCCCGCCGCGCGTGAAGATCTGGATCACGCCGCCGATGGCGTCGGCCCCGTACAGCGCCGAGGCCGGCCCGCGCAGGATCTCGATCCGCTCGACGTCGGCCAGCGACAGGAAGCGCAGCGGCGATCCCGAAAGATCGACCGAATTGATCGGGATGCCGTCAACCAGCACCTTGGTCTGCTCCGGCCGCGCGCCGCGCACGTAGAAGCTGGTGGTCGTTCCCGGACCGCCCGACGTGGAGGTCTGGATGCCCGGCTGGCGGGCCAGCAGCTCGGCGATGGTGTTCTGGCCGCTGCGCTCGATCTCCTCGCGGTCCACGACCGTCACGTCGGCGAGCAGCTCGTTGGCCCGCTGCGTCTGGCGGGTGGCGGTGACCACGATGACGTCGCCCTGCGTCTCGGCGGCGGCGACAGGAAAGGCGGCGGCCAGCGCCAGGGCGCCCGCCGTCAGGAAACTGCACGGATTGTTCACTTCGACTCCTCCCGGCAGCCGGCGCACGTCCCCGCGCACCGGCGCATACCATACAAATGGGAATTCCGTCCTGGAGAAGCCTTCACAGCCAACGCGCAGCCCGTGCCCGCCTCCCCGCGGCACTCCCTCCTTCAGCGCACAGGCCGGTATCCGGGCTCGCAAGTCCTGACGCGCCGCCTTCCCAGGCCATGTGCCCAGTGGCATGTCAACGCGTCCACACTCGCTTACCGTTGCGGGGGCAGCACAGGCATTGTGTCGAGGACACGCACCTGTTTCCCGTTCAACCGCCGCGGAGAATCCGCTTGGCGGCACCTTGCGCATTCGCTTCCACCGCCCGCAGGGCGGTGAGCCGAGGGATTATAGCGCAAGCCCGCCGGCGCTTCGCCACGACATCGATCGTGACGTACAATTCACATTCAAAAACAAGGCTTATCCCTTGACTCGACAAGGTTTGTGAAACTATAGTCCGCCCATGGTCAACGAACTCAACGCGCTGGAAAGCAAAATCGTCCAGGTCGCTTCGCTCTGCCGCACGCTGCGCGCCGAGAACACCCAGCTCCGGCAGCAGTTGGCCGCCGCCGAGGCCGAACGGAACGGGCTCGCGGAACGCATGGAAACGGCGCGCAACCGGATCGAACAGCTCGTGCGGCAATTGCCGGAAACCAAGACCCCCGCCTGACCCACTCCATGCCCAGCGACGCCAATTTCCTCGACATCACCCTGCTCGGCAAGGAATACCGGGTCGCCTGCCCGCCGGAGGACCGGGAAGCGCTGCAGAAGGCCGTCGCCTACGTCAACGGCAAGATGCACGAGATCGCCGAAAAGACCCGCAGCAACATCGCCGAGCGCATCGCCGTGATGGTGGCGCTGAACATCGCCCACGAATTCCTCTCCCTGCAAAACCGGCCCGCCGAAGGCAATTCGATGCCGGTCCACCGCCCCGAGCCGGGGCTGGACTTCGGCGCGGTAAAGCGTAGAATCACCCTCATGGAAGCGCAGCTCGACTCGGTGCTGGAACCGCAGGACAAGTTGATCTGACCCTTCCGCCAGTTGTTCCCTGCAGTGTTCGTCAAGGCCATAGATTCCTTGAACCAATGCTAAATTGGCATCGGTTGGCTGACCTGAAAATCCGTTGTTGTGCCCGCCCCTTTGCCGGGTGGACCTGATGCGGAAGGGAAGCTACCCCCTCTGGACCCCGGTTCAGGATGCCGGCCTAACGGCACAGGCGGGGACATTATCCGACAGCCCGGAAGGCGCAAACCTTCTGGGCTGTTTCCTTTGGCCGCCCGCCTAGCGGCCCTTCCATGCCGCGCCTGCGGGAACTCGCGCCGTCCGCTCCTGACCAACACGGACACCCTTTTCCGGCCGACTCCCATGCTGTGTTTCGACAACCGCCTCGTGCGCGAACTGCCAGGCGACGCCGACGTGCGTAACCATCCGCGCCAAGTGCTCGGCGCCCTGTGGTCCCCCGTCGCGCCGACCCCGGTCGCCGCGCCCCGGCTCATCGCGTGGTCGCGCGAGATGGCGGATCTGCTCGGCCTGGGCGAGCGCGAGCTGCATTCCCCGGAATGGCTGGCCGCGCTCTCCGGCAACGGCCTCCTGCCGGGGATGGCGACGTACGCCACCTGCTACGGCGGGCACCAGTTCGGCTCCTGGGCCAACCAGCTCGGCGACGGGCGCGCCATCTTTCTCGGCGAGGCGGTCAATGCCGCCGGGCAGCGTTTCGAGCTGCAACTCAAGGGTGCCGGCCCGACGCCCTACAGCCGCCGCGCCGACGGGCGCGCGGTGCTGCGTTCGTCGATCCGCGAATTCCTGTGCAGCGAGGCCATGCACCACCTCGGCGTGCCGACGACGCGCGCGCTGGCACTGGTCGCCACGGGCGAGGCGGTGGTGCGCGACATGTTCTACGACGGCCACCCGGTCGACGAGCCCGGCGCGGTGCTCTGCCGCGTCGCGCCGTCGTTCATCCGCTTCGGGCATTTCGAGCTGCCGGCGGCGCGCGGCGACGCGCCCTTGCTGCGGCAACTGGTCGATTTCACCCTGTCGCGCGACTTCCCGGAGATCGCCGGCGCGCCCGAGGAGCGCCTGGTGCGCTGGTTCGCCGAGGTCTGCGAGCGCACGGCGCGCCTGATGGCGCACTGGATGCGCGTCGGCTTCGTGCATGGGGTGATGAATACCGACAACATGTCGATCCTCGGCCTGACCATCGACTATGGTCCCTACGGCTGGGTCGACGACTTCGATCCAGCGTGGACGCCGAACACCACCGACGCGCAGGGGCGCCGCTACTGCTTCGCCCGCCAGCCGGCGATCGCGCGCTGGAACCTCGAACGGCTGGCCGACGCGCTGACGCTGATCGGGCCCGACGCCGACACGCTGCACGCCGAGCTGGAGCGCTACAACACGACGTACGCGGCGGAATTCCAGCGCGCCTTCGCCGCCAAGTTCGGCTTCGCGCAATGGCGCGAGGACGACACGCCGCTCGTCGAGCAGGCCTTCGACCTCCTGCAGGCGGCGGAAGTCGACATGACGCTGTTTTTCCGCGCACTGGCCGCCGTCGATCCGCAGGCGCCGTCGCTCGCGCCGCTCGACGCGGCCTTCTACGACGCGGAAAAACGCGCCGCGCACGCCGCCGCGTTCACGGCCTGGCTGGAACGCTGGGCCGAGCGGGTCCGGGCCGACGGCGAGCCGGCGGCGCGGCGGCAGGCGCGCATGGACGCCGCCAATCCGCGCTACGTGCTGCGCAACTACCTGGCCCAGGAGGCCATCGACCGGGCCGAGCAGGGCGATGCGGCGCCGATCGGCGAACTGCTCGACGTGCTGCGCCGGCCGTACGCCGAACAGCCGGGCAGGGAACGCTTCGCGCAGAAGCGGCCGGACTGGGCACGGCACAAGCCGGGCTGCTCGATGCTCTCGTGCAGCTCATGAAAGCTGGCTAGAATGGGGGCCTCCCTCCATTTTCCGTCCGCGGGAACGATCATGCCCTACACGCCCGACCTGGTTCACGAGCTGAACACCCTGATCCGCTTCGATCTCGACTCCGGCCACCAGGGGATCAAGGTGCACAAGAGCGCCGACGAGAACGTCAGGGCGGCGGCCCTGCGCCTGCACGCCAAGGGGCTGATCACCCTGCCCGACGGCGGCTATCTGACCCGCCTGGGCCGCGAAGCCGCCGAACACGCGCAGGCGATGCTCGGCATCCTGACCGCGGGCGTCGCCGCGTCGGTCACAGCCCCGTCGCAGCCAGCGAACTGAGGAATTCGTCGGCCGCCTGGTAGCCGACGACGCGGACGCCCGCCACTTCGCGGCCGGCCGGATCGAAGAAGATGATGCCGGGCGGTCCGAACAGCTTGAAGCGCGCGAGCAGCGCCCGGTCGTCCGGCGCGTCGGCCGTCACGTCGGCCTGCAGCAGCAGCCATCCGGACAGCTTTGCGCGCACGCGCGGATCGGTGAAGGTGTAGCGCTCCATCTCCTTGCACGACACGCACCAGTCGGCGTAGAAATCGAGCATGACCGGCCGCCCGGCGGCGGCAATGCGCGCGTCGAGTTCGGCCGGCGAACGCACGCGCTCGAACGGCAACGGGCGCGCTTCGGCGCCGGCCTGCCCGAAGGCGGCAAGCGGCCGCAGCGGATCGCGCGCGCCGGCCAGCGCACCGGCCAGCATGGCGGCGCCGAGCAGCAGCAGGACCACGCCGATGGCCTTGCCGAAACGCTGCCAGCCCCTGGCCTGCGGCGGCAGCGGATCGAGGGCGCGCAGGAAGATCGCCGGCACGATCAGCAGCAGCGCCCAGGCCAGCATCTGCACGGCAACCGGCACGAGCGGCGCCACGATCCACACCGCGCTGGCCAGCAGGACCACGCCGAAGACCCGGTTGACCGCCACCATCCACGGCCCGGCCTTGGGCAGCAGGGCGCCCGCCGAGACGCCGACGGCCAGCAGCGGCACGCCCATGCCCAGCGCCATGCAGAACAGGGCCAGGCCGCCGAGCAGCGCGTCGCCGGTGCTGCCGATGTAGAGCAGCGCCCCGGCGAGCGGCGCCGCGACGCACGGCCCGACGATCAGCGCCGACAGCCCGCCCATGACCGCCACGCCGGGCAGCGAGCCGCCGCGCAGCCGGGATGCCCCCTCCGACGCGCGGCTTTGCAGGAAGGACGGCAATTGCAGTTCGAACAGACCGAACATCGACAGGGCCAGCACGACGAAGACCAGCGCGAAGGCGCCGAGCACCCAGGCGTTCTGCAGGGCGCCGGAGATCATCGTGCCGGACAGCCCGGCGGCCACGCCCGCCGCGGCGTAGACCACGGCCATGCCGGACACGTAGGCCAGCGACAGCGCGCAGGCGCGCAGGCGCGACACGGGCCGGCCGTGGCGGCCGGCGCCGACGACGATGCCGGACAGGATCGGCAGCATCGGGAACGTGCAGGGCGTCAGCGACAGCAACAGCCCGAAGCCGAAAAAGCTGAGCGCCGCCCAGCCGAGCGTGGCGTCCGCGAGCAGCCGCGCGATGCGCCCGGATTCGTCGCTGCCGGCCGGAGCCACCGCCGCCGGCGCGGCGGACGGATCGGGCAGTTCGAGGCGGATCGCCTGCTTGTGCGGCGGATAGCAGACGCCGGCGTCGGCGCAGCCCTGCGACGTGGCCTGCAGGGTCAGCGGCAGGACGCCCGAAGCGTTGCGTTCCTCGACCGGCAACCGGATCGCTACCTCGCGATAGAACACCTCGACCTTGCCGAAGGTCTCGTCCATCTTCTCCCGGCCCTTCGGCAGGACGGCCGGCCCGAGCCGCACGCCCTCGGGCTCGACGGAAAAACGGAATTTGTCGCGGTACAGGTAATAGCCGCCGGCGATCTCGAAGCGCACTTCGATGGTCTGGCCGTCCAGGGCGCGCGCCGACGCCTTGAAGGCCTCCTCCGGGCGCAGCAGTTCCGCGCCGCCGGCCAGCGCGCTCGCCGCCCACAGCAGGCAGAGGAACACGGCGCGCATCATGCGGGCGGCCTTTCGTCGTCCCCGGTCTCGGCGGCGACCCAGGCCAGGTAGTCCGGCAGGCCGGCGCTCACCGGCAGGGCGATGATTTCCGGCAATTCATAGGGATGCCGCTCGCGGATCGCCGCGGCCAGTGCCGCGTAGCGCGCCTCGGTGGTCTTGATCAGCACGGGCACTTCGCCGGCCGCTTCGACCGTCCCTTTCCAGCGATAGACGGAGCGGCACGGCGCCAGGACGTTGACGCAGGCGGCCAGCCGCCTTTCCACCAGGGTTTGCGCGAGGGACTCGGCCGATTCGCGGTCCGGCAGATTGGTCAGCACGAGCAGGACGCGCATCGGGACGACCCTCTCACCCGTCGGAGGCCAGCCGCCAGAAGTCCACTTCGCCACCGCGCTCCAGGCAGTCGCCCAGGCGCAGTCCGGGCAACGCCTGCCCGCCGCCGTCGAGGAAGCGGGCGCCGGACGCCCGCGCCATCACGCCGGCCGGCGTCAGCAGCAGATCCGGCCGGGCGCGCTCGCCGCCCGCGGCCAGCAGCAGCGCGGGGTGGCGCTCGACTTTGCCGGTGATCCGGTCGCGCACCTCGACGCCGCGCGGCGCGGCGCCGTCCGCAAGCAGCGTGGCGGTACAGCATAGCGTCCCGTCCTCGCCTTGCCGAAGCCCGGTGATCACCGCCAGCAGGCAGCCCTCCTGCCGGCGGATGGCGAGCAGGCCGCGCAGGGCCAGCCGCGACGCGCCGTTGCCCGGCGGGCGCAGCAGCACCAGTTCCTTGCGTTCCCGGCGCGCCAGACGCCAGCGTTCCAGCCCGGCCTCGGCGCGCGGCGGCGCCTCGCGCACGACGTGCCCGAACACCGCCAGCTGCTCGCTGGCGAGGTGATCGTCGGTGGCGGAGGCCGGATGCAGCGCTTCCGCCAGTCCGCCGCCGCCCAGCAGGCGGTGGATGACGTCCAGGCCGGCGCCGACCGACAGTTCCGGCATGCCGGCCGGGTCGGCGGGCAGCGCCTGCGGCGGGTGCTGCAGGCGGTCGGCCAGCGTTTCGAGCAGGGCCATGCAGCCCTCCGCCGGCAGGCGGTCGCCGAGCTTGAGGCTTTCCGGCGACTCGCCGGCGGCCAGCGCCTCGCGGCGCCCGCGCATCTTGCCCAGCACGGAATCGAGCACCAGCCAGCGGGGCAGGTAGGCCTCGCGGCGGCCTTCATGCAGCGGCTGGTCCTCGGCCAGATCCAGAAGCAGCGGGCAGGACTTCGCTTCGATGTCCGGCCGCGCCGCGATCCGCACCCGCTCGCGCCAGCGCGCCAGCCAGCGCACCGCCGCCGCCAGCTGCCCGCCGCTCAGCGAGAACGGCTGCGCCAGGTGCAGCATCAGCGCCATGGCGTACTGCCCGGAAACCGACGACGTGCGGGTTTCGCCGAGCAAGCGGTCCTCCACCGGCTCGCTGGCGCAGCCGAGCCGTTCGGCCGAGAGGAAGAGCGCGTGGAAAGCCTTCCAGAATCCCGGCCCCGGCGCGGCGCCTCCGGCGTAGCCCGTCAGCTGTTCCATGCGCAGGCACGCGGCAACCCGGTGCGCCACGCGCGCCGAACGCTTGGACAGGGAAGCATCGCCGTCCAGGCAAGCCTGCAGGCAGTGTTGATAGCCGGCGGCGTAGCCGCGCCACAGCCGGCGCGCCGCGTCGAGCGTGGCCCGTTCGGCGGCGGCCAGCGGCAGCGGCTTGCCCTCGCAACGACGCCGGCAATCGTGGCCGACGGCGAACACCGCCTTGCGCAGCACTTCCAGGGTCTTGAACCGCTCGCGGGGAGGCAGGTCGTGGCGGTTGAGCGCCTCGATCTGGTCCTGGAGGCCGGCCAGCATGGCCGGCACGTTGGCTTGCGGCTGCGCGGCCAGCCACCGCGACGCGCCTTCCGCGTCGCGGAAGGCGGCGCGGGTCGCGGGTCGAGGGGAAGCCCGATTGGCGGCCCGGGCCGCCGGCAGGGAAAATCCGTTCATCGACGCCCCCATGAGAAACGAAGCCGCCCCGGACGGGCGGCCATGGCATGCGCCGGCCCGCCGAGGCGGCCGGCCGAAACCTTCCCCGTCCCGCAGGGATGCCGACGGAGACTTACTTGTTGGGGTCTTCGCACAGTTCCAGCAGCACGCCGCCGGTCGCCTTGGGGTGCAGGAAGGCGATGTTGAGCCCTTCGGCGCCCTTGCGCGGCGCCTTGTCGATCAGTTGCACGCCCTTGCCGGACAGCTCGTCGAGATTCTCCTGCAGGCCCGTGCTGGCGATCGCCATGTGGTGGATGCCTTCGCCCTTCTTTTCGATGAACTTGCCGATCGGGCCTTCCGGATCGGTCGATTCGAGCAGTTCGATCTTGGACTGCCCGATCTTGAAGAAGGCGGTGCGCACCTTCTGATCCTTGACTTCCTCGATCGAGTAGCACTTCATGCCCAGCTGCTTTTCCCAGAACGGAATGGCTTCGTCGAGGCTCTTGACGGCGATGCCGATGTGTTCGATATGCGAGAGGTTCATGGCGACTGTCCTTTAACGATGGCAAAAATACGATGTGGCTGATACAAGGCAAAGCGCGATTATCCAACAAAACGCCCGCCTTGCGGACCCGCCTGTGGAAAACCGCAGGCCGCCGGCTCATGCGCGGCGCCGGCCGGCCCAGGCGAGCATGGCGACGCCGGCGAGGATCATCGGCAGCGACAGCCATTGGCCCATGCTGACGACGTCGGACTGCCCGAAGATGCCCGCGTCGGGCGTGCGGAAATACTCGGCGACGAAGCGGAAGACCCCGTAGCCCGTCAGGAACGCGCCCGATACGGCGCCGCGCGGCCGCTCCCGGCGCGAATACAGCCAGAGCACGACGAACAGCGCCACGCCCTCCAGCCCGGCCTGGTAGAGCTGCGAGGGATGCCGCGGCAGCAGGTCGACGTGGGGAAAGACCATGGCCCACGGCAGGGACGAATCGGCGACGCGCCCCCACAGTTCGCCGTTGATGAAGTTGCCAAGGCGCCCGGCGGCCAGCCCGAGCGGCACCAGCGGCGCGATGAAGTCGGTGACGTCGAGCCAGTTGCGCCCGGTCTTGCGCACGTACAGCGCCATCGCCAGCAGCACGCCGAGAAAGCCGCCGTGGAAGGACATGCCGCCGTGCCAGACGGCGAAGATCTCCAGCGGGTGGCGCAGGTAGTAGTCCGGCTGGTAGAACAGCACCTCGCCGAGCCGCCCGCCGACGATCACGCCGAGCACGCCGAAGAACAGCAGATCGTCGAGTTCCGGCACGCTCCAGCCGGCCTTGGCGAGCCACGGCTGCGTGAGGATGCGCCGCCGGCCGAGCCACCAGAACTGGAAGAACGCCGCCAGGTACATCAGCCCGTACCAGCGCACCGCCAGCGGGCCGATCTGCAGCGCCACCGGATCGATCTTGGGATAAATCAGCATGAGCCTCAGGCCGGGGTCTTTCGGATAGAATCGCGATTATATCGTTCCGCCCCGCGCGCCGCCCCAGGCGCTTTTTTGTTCCGGAGAACCGCCATGCCCGCCTATCGCTCCCGCACCTCCACCCATGGCCGCAACATGGCCGGCGCCCGCGCCCTGTGGCGCGCCACCGGGATGAAGGACGGCGATTTCGGCAAACCGATCGTCGCCGTGGTCAATTCCTTCACCCAGTTCGTCCCGGGCCACGTCCACCTCAAGGATCTCGGCCAGCTGGTGGCCGGCGCCATCGAGGCGGCCGGCGGCATCGCCAAGGAATTCAACACCATCGCCATCGACGACGGCATCGCCATGGGCCACGACGGCATGCTCTACTCGCTGCCCTCGCGCGACCTGATCGCCGATTCGGTCGAATACATGGTCAACGCCCACTGCGCCGACGCCATGGTGTGCATCTCCAACTGCGACAAGATCACCCCGGGCATGCTGATGGCCGCGATGCGCGTCAACATCCCGACGATCTTCGTTTCCGGCGGCCCGATGGAGGCCGGCAAAGTGGTCATCGCCGGCAAAACCATCCATCTCGATCTGGTCAACGCGATGGTCAAGGCCGCCGACGACACCGTCTCCGACGCCGACGTCGAATCCATCGAACGCTCCGCCTGTCCGACCTGCGGCTCCTGTTCGGGCATGTTCACCGCCAACTCGATGAACTGCCTGGCCGAGGCGCTCGGTCTGGCGCTGCCGGGCAACGGCACGGTGGTGGCCACGCACGCCGACCGCAAAGGGCTGTTCCTGGAAGCCGGCCGGCGCATCGTCGAACTCTGCCGGCGCTACTACGAGCAGGACGACGCCTCGGTCCTGCCGCGCGGCATCGCCACCTTCGCGTCCTTCGAGAACGCCATGTCGCTCGACGTGTCCATGGGCGGCTCGACCAACACCGTGTTGCATCTTCTGGCGATCGCCCGCGAGGCCGGCGTCAACTTCACCATGGCCGACATCGACCGCATTTCGCGCAAGGTGCCCTGCCTGTGCAAGGTGGCGCCCGCCACCGAGAAGTACCACATCGAGGACGTGCATCGGGCCGGCGGCATCTTCGGCATCCTCGGCGAACTGGACCGCTGCGGCCTGCTCCACCGCGGCGTCGGCACCGTGCATGCCAGGACGCTCGGCGAGGCGCTGGACGGCTGGGACGTGATGCGCCCGACGCGCGGCGCGGCGACGGACGAATTCTACCGGGCCGGCCCGGGCGGCGTGCCGACCCAGGTCGCCTTCTCGCAGAGCACGCGCTATCCGGACCTGGACCGCGACCGCGCGCAAGGCTGCATCCGCGACCGGGAACACGCCTATTCGCAGGACGGCGGGCTGGCCGTGCTCTACGGCAACCTGGCCGAGGACGGCTGCATCGTCAAGACCGCCGGGGTCGATGAAAGCATCTGGAAATTCACCGGCACCGCCCACGTCTTCGAGAGCCAGGACGCCGCGGTGCAGGGCATCCTCGGCGACCAGGTGAAGCCCGGCGAAATCGTGATCATCCGCTACGAAGGCCCGCAGGGCGGTCCGGGCATGCAGGAAATGCTCTACCCGACCTCGTACCTGAAATCCAGGCACCTGGGCACGGTCTGCGCGCTGGTCACCGACGGGCGCTTCTCGGGCGGCTCGTCGGGCCTGTGCATCGGGCACGTTTCCCCGGAGGCGGCCGAGGGCGGCACGATCGGGCTGATCGAGCAGGGCGATACCATCGAGATCGACATCCCCAACCGGCGCATCCACCTCGCCGTGCCCGAGGCCGAACTGGCGCGCCGGCGCGCGGCGATGGACGCGAAGGGCGAACGGGCCTGGCAGCCGGCGGCGCCGCGCCAACGCCTGGTCTCCGCCTCGCTGCAGGCGTACTCGATGATGGCCACTTCGGCGGCCAAGGGCGCGGTGCGCGACGTTTCCCAACTCAAGCGGCGCTGAGCCATGGCCCTCGCCACCTGGCTGGCCTTCCTGCTGGCCGCCATCCTGATCGCCGTGTCGCCCGGCCCGGGCGCCGCCACCAGCATGAGCGTCGGCCTGCGCCACGGCTACTTGGCCGCCCTGCGCGCCATCGGCGGACTGCAGAGCGCGCTGCTCATCCAGTTGAGCATCGTCGCCGCCGGCCTGGGCGCCCTGCTGTCCGCCTCGACCACGGCGTTCAACATCATGAAGTTCCTCGGCGCGGCCTATCTGATCTGGCTCGGCATCCAGAAATGGCGCGACGCGACGCAGGCGCCCGGCGACGAGGAGGCCGCCGTCAAGCCGCAGGGATTGTTCACGCAGGGACTGCTGGTCAATCTGACCAACCCCAAGGCCATCGTTTTCATGGCCGCCCTGACGCCCCAGTTCATCGACCCGGCGCGGCCGCAATGGCTGCAGTTCGCGATCATCGGCGCGACCATGTGCGGCGTGGACAGCATCGTCATGTCCGGCTACGCTCTGCTCGCCACGCGGCTGCGGCGCTGGCTGCGCAACCCGCGCGCGATGAAGGCGCAAAACCGCTTTTTCGGCGGAATCTTTATCGGGGCGGGCGCGCTGCTTGCCGCTTCCAGCCGGCAT
This sequence comes from Propionivibrio sp., assembly GCF_047602565.1. Classification (GTDB taxonomy): domain Bacteria; phylum Pseudomonadota; class Gammaproteobacteria; order Burkholderiales; family Rhodocyclaceae; genus Propionivibrio. Next base: position 3,081,336 of record NZ_JASGGX010000001.1, on the reverse strand, counting down.
TGAAAAGAAATCCGCCATGAACCCGCATTCGAATCGAGTCTTTTTCCCATCAACAGGAGCGCATGCATGAAAACTACCCACCTTTCCCTGCTACTCGCCGCCGGCGTCCTGGTTTCCGGCCCGGTCTTGGCCGACGAGGCGCTGGCCAAGGCCAAGGGGTGTCTGGCCTGCCACACCGTCGACAAGAAGCTGATCGGGCCGACCTACAAGGAAGTCGCCAAGAAGTACGCGGGCCAGAAGGGAGCCGAGGCCAAGGTTGCCGAAACAATCGTGAAGGGCACGCCGGTACCGGCCGGCGCCGGCTGGCAGAAGGAAGGCAAGGCGACGCTGCCGTTCATGCCGCCCAACACCACCGTCAAGCCCGACGAAGCCGACAAACTGGCCAAGTGGATTCTCGGCCTGAAGTGATCCTTCCCCCGCTTGCGCGGCACGGCTGACCGGTTTTTTCCGGCAGCGACCGCAAGCGAGGCCGCCGGCGCCGACGACCGGTCCCGGCGGCCCTCCGAAAACCGCACAAACACGGGCTTCTGTTGCAAAATGCGAGCTGTTCCGTTTTTGCAACCATCATGAGCGGCCCGACTTCCGTCATCTTCACCGGCGATCTGCTGACCCTGTTGCTGGCTGCCGCGGCTATCCGGGCCGCCAGGGCCGTGCAGGCGGGCTACCGCGAGGCCGCCGAACTGGGCGAGCGGCACGCCAGGAGACCGCGACGACGGCGGGCCAAGCCGCGCTCGACGCGCGCTGTCGGGAGGCCGAACAGCGCCACGCGCGGCTGTGCGAACTGTCCGCTCCCTACGGCGCCGCCTCCGCGTTGCGTGCGACGCTTCCACCGCGCCCAGCCGGAACCGATGCCGCCGATCTGGCCGCCTACCTCGAGCACGTGCTGGCACTCAACGAGCGTCTCGAAACCGGCCTGCACGCCATGCTCGCCGGCGATGAAGACGCGCCGCCGGCCGGCTTGTCGCTGGACGCGCTGGCTGCCATGCAGGCGTCCGCGGTGCCTCTCGAGCCGACGGCCGCGGTACGCCTGCTGGCGCGAGCGGCGGCGCTCGGCCCGCTGCCCGAGGACATCGAACGCCTGGCCCGCGAGCTGTCCGCGGCGTCCGGCCAGGAACGCCGCGAACTGCTGGAAATTGAACTGCGGCGCGCCATCCAGCGATTCCAGGAAGAAGCGGCACGCGCCGCCGGCGCCCTGGTGCTCGAACAGACGCTCGAAGACCTCGGTTACCAGGTTGAGGGAGTCAGCGAGACGCTGTTCGTCGAAGGCGGACTGGTGCACTTCCGCCGCCCCGGCTGGGGCGACTATCAGGTCCGCCTGCGCGTCAAGGCGCATGCCGGCGGTTCCGGATTCGAGGCAGGCGCCAATTTCAACGTCGTGCGCGCCGTCGACGCAGGTGACAACGAACGCTCGGTCCTCGACCATCTGGCCGAGGACCGCTGGTGCGCCGAATTCCCGGCGCTGCTGCAGGCGCTCGCGTTGCGCGGCCTGCGGCTGGAGGTCACCCGCCGCCTGGCCGCCGGCGAACTGCCGGTGCAATTGGTCGAGCGCGCGCAGCTGCCGCGCTTCACCGACGAAGACGCTGCCCGTCCGCCAACGCAACTGCGGCAAAAGGAAATCCGATGAGCCAGGACGCCGTGCCGATCCCCCGCTGGCTGCGCGACTTCGACCGCCTGCTGCCGATCCGCTCGCAATTCATCGTCTCCGGCAACATCCGCGACAGTTTCCTCGTGCCGCTGGCCGGCGGCCCCTCGCTGGTGCCGTTGCTGCGCGCCTTATGGGAAACGCTGAGCGGCCGCGATTACCGCTGCCTGCTGGTTTTCGACCCGAGCGACGGCATCCGCGTCTACCCGGACGAAGCGCCTTGCCGCGAGCTCGCGGAGCGGCTGTTCGACCTCAAGCCGTCGGCCGGCAGCCGGATGATCAGCCTCGAAAGCCTGGGCAAGCTGATGCAGGCGGTGGCCGCGCAGCGCGAGGTGCGCTGCGCGCTGGTCGTCGACTTCGCTTCGCGGCTGACGCGCCAGCCCGACCATCCCGGCGAAGGCGAACACCGCTTTTTCGTCGCCGCCGAAAAGCTGTCGCTGACCGCGGCGCCGATCGTGCCGCGCGACGGCGGCCGGCCGCTGTTCAACCCGGTGCTCTGGCTGCTCAACCGGCCGCAGGACCTGCCATCGTGGTTCGCGCTGGACAGCGAGCGGGTGGCCAGCCTCACCGTCGCCCGACCCGATTATGAGACCCGGCTGGCCGCGGCGCACCAGCTGGCGCCGCTGTTCGAGGGCTACGCGCAGGCCGCGGCCGGCGAGCGCGAAGCCTTCGTCAAGGCCTTCTGCGACGGCACCGAAGGCATGACGCTGAACGCCCTGGCCGACATCACCGAGCTGGCCAGCCGCCAGCAGCTCGGCCTGCGTGCCATCGACGACGCGGTGCGCTGCTACAAGGTCGGCGTCCTCGACAACCCGTGGCGCAAGGATTACCTGCGCGCCCGGATTCGCGACGCCGGCAGCTTCATCGAGACGCGCGTCAAGGGCCAGCACCAGGCCGTGGTCAAGGCCCTCGACATCCTGATGCGCTCGGCCATGAACCTGACCGGCGCCCAAGCCCGCAACGCCGGCAACCGGCCGCGCGGCGTGCTGTTCTTCGCCGGCCCGACCGGCGTCGGCAAAACCGAACTGGCCAAGACGCTGACCCAGCTGGTGTTCGGCGACGAGCGCGCCTACATCCGCTTCGACATGAGCGAATTCGCCGAGGAGCACACGGGCGCCCGCCTGCTCGGCGCGCCGCCGGGCTACATCGGTTTCGACGCCGGCGGCGAGCTGACCAACGCGGTGCGCGAAAAGCCGTTCTCGGTGGTGCTGTTCGACGAGATCGAAAAGGCCCACCCGCGCATCCTCGACAAGTTCCTCCAGATTCTGGAGGACGGCCGCCTGACCGACGGCCGTGGCGACACCGCGTATTTTTCCGAAACCATCCTGATTTTCACCTCCAACCTCGGCATCTACGTCGAGGACGAGCATGGCCGCCGCGTGCAGAGCGTGCGCCCCGGCGACCCGTACGAGCAGATCGAGTGCAAGGTGCGCGGCGCGATCGGCGACTATTTCAAGTACCGCCTGTCGCGGCCGGAGATTCTCAACCGCATCGGCGACAACATCGTGGTCTTCGATTTCATCGCGCCCGACGTCGGGCGCCAGATCTTCACCGGCATGCTGGCCAACGTCGCCCGCCGCCTGCAGGAGGAATTCGGCCTGCAACTGGCGCTCGCCGACGCGGTGCGCGAGGCCCTGCTCGCCCGCTGCCTGGCCGACCTGGCGCACGGCGGGCGCGGCATCGGCAACAGGATCGAGTCGCTGTTCATCAACCCGCTGTCGCGGGCGCTGTTCGGCCTCGACCTGGCCGGCCGCCGGCGTGTCACCGTCACCGCGCTGCGCGAAGAGGACCAGGTGGCGTCGCTCGACGTCGCCCTCGATTGACGCGCCACCTCGGGAACGCCGTGCAGATCGCGATCAACAAGGCGCATTTCCCGGTCACCGTGCTCGGCCCGGGCCGGCGCATCGGCCTGTGGCTGCAGGGCTGCCGCATCCGCTGCCCGGGCTGCGTCTCGCAGGACACCTGGGCCGACGATCCGGGCCGGCGGATGAACGTCGCCCAACTCCTCGCCTGGTGCCGCCGGGTCGGTGGCGCCGGCTTCGACGGCGTCACGCTGAGCGGCGGCGAGCCGTTCGACCAGCCGCAGGCGCTCAGCGCGCTGCTGGCCGCGCTCGAACAATGGCGGCGCGAAGCCGGCCTCGATTTCGACATCCTGTGCTACAGCGGCTATCCGCTGGCCAGGCTGCGAAAACGCCACGCCTGCCTGCTGGCCCGGCTCGACGCGCTGATTCCCGAGCCTTACGTCAACGGCCTGCCGCTCACCCATCTTTGGCGCGGTTCACAGAACCAGCCGCTGGTCGCCCTGTCGCCGCGCGGCGAACGCGTCTACCGCGACTTCCTGGATGCCCCGGCTGCCGCCTTGGGCAAACGCCTCCAGGTGCAGGTCGATGGCGAACGGTTGTGGACCATCGGCATTCCGGAGCGCGGCGACCTGGCCGCGCTGGAGCGCATGGCCGCCGAACGCGGCCTGCGCCTGGACCGGGTTTCCTGGAGGCAATAGCCATGGCGCAGGCCGTGGAAGTGCCGGCGCAGATCCGCCGCTGCCCGACCTGCGGCCGCGAAAATCCGACGGAAGTCATGCGTTGCGACTGCGGCGCGCTGCTGTTCGGCGTCGACCCGACGGCGCCCGCCGCCGCCACGGCAAGCGATCCGGGGGCGGCCAGGGCTGCGGAGAACGCGGAGCCCGCCGCCGGCCCCGTCTGTCCGCACGCCGACTGCGGACAGACGAATCCGCCGGGAACGACATGCTGCCTCTACTGCGACCGGCTGCTGGATGACGCCGGCGCCGGCCTGTCCGGCGCGGCGCCCGGCACGCCCTCGCTGGTCGCGCTGCCCGCCGCGCTGCGCCAGCGCTACCGCATCGAGCGCGCGCTGCCGACCGCCGGCGCCGAGGCCGAATTGCTCGTGGTACGCGCCAGCGCAGGTGGCCCGGAACGCGTCGCCAAGATCTACCGCCACGGCATCCGGCCTGACGTTAACGTGCAGCGGCGTCTTGCCGCGATCGGCCCGGCACATTGCATCGAGCTGCTCGAAAAAGGCCTGTCCGACGGTTTCGCCTACGAAGTGATGGCCTATTGCGCCGCCGGCTCGCTGCGCGACCTGCTGCGCCGGGAAGCGCCGCTGGCCGCGCCGGTGTTGCGCGAGGCCATCGCCGAGCTGACCGGGGCGATCGCCGCCGTCCACGCCGCCGGCCTGATCCACCGCGACCTGAAACCCGAAAACGTGCTGGTCCGCCGCCGCACGCCGCTCGATCTGGTGCTCACCGATTTCGGCACCGCCTCGGTGCAGAACGCCACCGTGCATTTCACCGGCATGGCCCGCACGCTGGCCTACAGCGCACCCGAAGCCCTGTCCGGCGTGCTCGACGGCCAGGCCGACTGGTGGTCGCTGGGCATGATCCTGCTCGAAGCGGCACAGGGTAGCCATCCCTTCGCCGGCTTGTCGGATGCCGTTATCCTGCATCGGCTGACCACGCGCGCCATCGACCTGTCCGGCATTCACGAGCCAGCGCTCAAGACGCTGGTGCGCGGCCTTTTGTTGCGCGACCCGAAGATGCGCTGGGGCGAGGCCGAACTGCGCCGCTGGCTGGCCGGTGATCCGACGCTGCCGCCGCCCGTCGACGAGACGCAGCCGGTGGCGGCCGGCACGGCCTACCAGATCGGCGAGGACCTGTGCCGGACGCCCGCACAGCTCGGCGTCGCGCTGGCGCGCAACTGGCAAAAGGCGCTTTCCGACCTCGACAACGGCCTGCTGCTGCACTGGTTCCGCCACGAACTCAAGGACCAGAACCGCGCCCGCCTGCTCATCGATCTCAACTACGAGAGCGGCCTGCCCCCCGATCGCCGCCTGCTGCGCCTGATCCTCGATCTGGCACCGGGCCTGCCGCTGGTCTGGCGCGGCCAGCGCATCGGCCTGCGCGACATCCTGATGACGGTCGACCGCGCGCTGAAGAATGACGCAGCCGCGGCGGCGCTGCTCGACGATATCGACGCGCAGCATGTGCTTGCCACTTACGCCGCGGCCGGCAACGCCGAGGCCGGCGACATCGCCCGCCACTGGCAATCGGCCTGCGAGAACTTCGACGACGCCTGGACCCGCATCACCGCCGAGGTCAAGGCACATCGCCCGCCGGGCGAGGTGGTCTACGTCGACGACCTGCTGTTCGGCCAGAGTGGCCCCTCCCGCCCCGGCAGGCGGCAATTGCACGCCCGCCTGCTGGCGCTCGCCTACGACGAAGGCTGGAGCCGACGGCTGCGCGCCCATCTGCAGCGCGAAATCCCGCCGCTCGCGGTGTACTGCCCCTGGCTGCCGGCGCCGACGTCGCTTGAACGACGCACGGCGGCGGAACTGCTGGCGCTCGACTGCCTGCTGCCCGAAGCGCGCAAGCAGGCCCAGCGTGCGCGCGAGCGCGAACAACAGGCCAGGGACGAAATGCAGGACACTTCCCGCCGCCTGCGCACCGAAGCCTGCCTGGCCGCGAGCCGCCTGAGCGGCTTCGGCCACGGCCTGTGGTGGTGGAGCGACCTGGACCTCGACAGGCTCGGCCAATCCCTCGACCAACTGGCGGCGCTGACCGCCGAGATCCGCGCCCACGGCGACAGCGGCCCCGCCTTCCAGCAGTTGCGCGGCGACGTGCTGCGCCTCGAACCCCTGGTCAAGCGTGCGGCCTTGCTGCGCGACGACATCGTCGAGCGGCGCGCCGTCAGCCGCGGCTGGATCAACGGCCCGACCCTGGGTTTCTACGCCATGGCGCTGGTGCTGGCGCCGGCGATCTTCGGCCGCGGCCTGCTCTACCCGCTGCTCGCCGCCAGCGGCGGCGTGCTGTTCTGGCGCTACGGGCTGGAGTTCGCCGCCCTGCGTCGCCTGCGCGGCTGGCTGGAGAAACTGGAATCGAAGTAGGCGGGCACGCGCGGCGCCTCGCGGATCAGGCGAACACCGCCTAATCGCCGCAGGTCCGAAGTACGCCGACCAGTTCCGGATGTGCCGCGGCGACCTCGATGAGTCTGCCGATGATCGGCCGGATCGCGGCCGTCAGACTGATAAAGCCGGGAGGCCATGGTTACCCCATAAAATTTCAATTCATCGGGTAAGCTTGGCATTTCCTATCCGACATGGAGCAAAGACGTCGCCACGGCGCGTCGTTCAGCCCCGGAAAGCGTCCGGATCGAGGCCGTGGCGGGCGAGCTTGTCGTAGAGCGTTTTCCTGGGCAGATGCAGGCGTTCGGCGGCTTCCGCGACGTTGCCGCGCACCGCGCGCAGCGCCTCGCGGATCAGGCCGCGCTCGTAGTTCTCCAGGCGCGCGGCCAGCGACACGGCGGGCGCGGCGAGCCCTGCCAGCCCGTCGCCGACGCCGAGGCACAGGCGTTCGGCGACCGCCTTGAGCTCGCGCACGTTGCCCGGCCAGTCGTGGTGCTGCCAGCGGAACAGGTCCTGCTCGTCCCACGCCGGCGCTTCGCGGTTGAAGCGCCGGCTGGCCTGGAGCAGGAAATAGGTCATTAGCGGGCCGATGTCGTTGAGGCGCTGGCGCAGCGGCGGCAGTTCGATGGTGACCACGTTCAGGCGATAGTACAGGTCGGCGCGGAAGCCGCCCTGCTCGGACAGGCGCTTGAGGTCGGCCTTGGTGGCGGCGACCAGGCGGCAATTCACCGGGAGGCTGACGTTGCTGCCGAGCCGCTCGATGCGGCGCTCCTGCAGCACGCGCAGCAGCTTGACCTGCAGCGCGAGCGGCATCGATTCGATCTCGTCGAGGAACAGCGTGCCGTCGGTGGCGTGCTCGATCTTGCCGATGCGCCGCCGGTCGGCGCCGGTGAAGGCGCCGGTCTCGTGGCCGAAGATCTCGCTCTCGAACACCGATTCGGGCAGCGCGCCGCAGTTCAGCGCGACGAAGGGGCCGGTGCGCCCGCTGCGCGTGTGCAGGGCGTGCGCCACGACCTCCTTGCCGGTGCCGGTTTCGCCGTGGATCAGCACGTCGACGTCGGTGGCGGCCAGCGAGTCGATGGTGCGGGCGACCCGCTGGATGCCCTCGGACGCGCCGATCAGCGGCATCTCCCGCAGGTTGCCGAGCTGTTCGCGCAGCGCCCGGTTTTCCCGCAGCAGCGCCCGCCGTTCGCGGGCCCGGCGCACGACATCGACCAGCCGGGCCGAGTTGAACGGCTTCTCGATGAAGTCGTAGGCATGCGCGCGCATCGCCTCGACCGCCATCGACACGTCGCCGTGGCCGGTGATCAGGATCACTGGGATCTCGCGGTCGCGCCGCCAGATCGCGCCGAGCAGGTCCAGCCCGCTCATGCCCGGCATGCGCACGTCGCTGACCACGGCGGCGGGCGGCTCCTCGTCGAGCGCCGCCAGCGCCTGCTCGGCGCTGCGAAAGGCGCGCACGTCGATGTCGGCGAGCCGGAGCGCCTGCGCGCAGGCGCGCATGACGACCTCGTCGTCCTCGACCAGATAGACCGGCCCGTGCGCAAGATTGCTTTCCGTATTCATGCCGCCTCCAGCGTCACCGTGAATTCCGCGCCGCCCGCCTCGCGGTTGCGGGCGTCGAGGCGCCCGCCCAGCTCCGTCGCGATCATGCGCGAGATCGCCAGCCCCAGTCCGAGCCCCTGCCCCGCCGCCTTGGTGGTGAAAAAGGGTTCGAACAGGTGCGGCAAGACTGCCGCCGCGATCCCCGCGCCGCTGTCGCCCACGACGATGCGGACCTGCTCGCCGGCGCGGACGGCGGCCACCGTCACCCGCCGCTCCGCCGTATCGGAGACGGCATCCAGCGCGTTGAGCAGCAGATTGACGAGCAGCTGTTCCAGGCGCTGCGGGTCGGCGAGCGCCCGCACGTCGCCGGGAATCCCGTGCGCGTCGATGCGCGCCTCGGCGCGCTTGCGCCGCGCCTCCACCAGCATCAGCGCCTGATCCACGACGCCGGCCACCTCGACGGCGCTCCTGTCCGCCGCCGGCCGGCGCGCGAAATTCTTGATCTCCCCGACGATGTGGGCCATGCGGTCGGCCATCTGCCGGATCAGCCCGAGATTCTCGCGCACCTCGTCGACGCGGCCGCGGCCGAGCATGTCGACCGCGTTGTCGGCGAAGGTGAGCAGGGCCGTCAGCGGCTGATTGACTTCGTGGCTGATGCCCGCCGCCATCTGGCCGAGCACGGCCAGCTTGCCGGCCTGCACCGCCGTGTCGCGGGCCTCGCGCAGCACGGTTTCCGTCGTCTTCAGCGCGGCCACCTTCTCCTCCAGCGCGGCGTTGGTCGCGGTCAGGTCGGCCGTCCTTGCCGCGATGCGCTTTTCCAGGCCGGCATGCGCCTGGCGCAGCGCGGCCTCGGCCTGGCGCCGCTCCCGGTACCGCTCGGCATTCAAGCGATGGAAGATCGCCAGCGACAGCAGAAAGGCCGCCGCCAGGCCGGCGGCCGCGCCGGCCAGCAGGGCGCTCTGGCGCTCCTGGCGGGTCTGGCTGAGCAGCACGATCGACCAGCCCAGGCGCCCCGTGCGCGCGGAAACCGCCACGTATTCCTCCCGCGGCTTGCCGGGCAGGGCGACCCGCACGCGGCGCGGCCCGTCCTGCACCCGCAGCTCCGCGTCGAACGGGCGCAGGCGCTGGGCGCCGTACTGGCGCGACGAGCCGGTCTGCCGCAGCACGCCGGATTCGAGCGGCGTCAGGAAGCGATACTTGAAATCCGGCATCGACGCCAGGATCACCACACCGTTGGCATCGACCAGCAGGATCGGATCACCGCTGCGCGCCAGCGCCGCCTCAAAATCCTCCAGGCTGATCTTGACCACGATCGCGCCGAGGGTTTCCCGGCCCGCCTCCTCGATCGGCGCGGCCAGAAAATAGCCGGGCTCGCCGGTGGTCGCGCCGACGCCGTAGAAAACGCCCAGCCGGCCCTCCATCGCCGCCTGGAAATAAGGGCGGTAGGCGTAGTTGTGCGCGACGTAGGAACCCGGCGAGCGGTAGTTGCTGGCCGCCAGCGTGAGCCCGCCCCGGTCCATCAGGAAGGCCGCGTTGAGTCCGGCGCGTTCCTTCACCTCTTCGAGATAGTCGTTCGCCGCCGCCACCTTGCGGCCATCCGCCGGAGCGCGCAGCAATTCGCGCAGCCGGCCTTCCATGGCCGCGATGCGCGGCAGCGATTCATTGCGCGTCGAACAGCGAGTCGAGGCTCGTCCGGTAGAACTCCACGTGCTGCCGGGATTGCCGGGCGAGCGTGTCGAGCTGGCGGGCGAGGAAGGCCTCGCGCGCGCCCCAGCCGGCCAGCACGCAGACGGCCAGCGCGGCCAGCAGGCGCAGCCCGAGCCGCCAGCGGGCCCGGCCGGAATGCGCGGCGAGGGAAGGAAGAAAACCTGCGAAACACATGCATGCCGTTCCGAAGCAAGGCACGCCGGCGGACGGCATGTCCGCCGGCGCGGTCGCTCCCGTGCGGGGAGCGTCCTGGATTATGCGGCCTCGATGCCGTCCGCGTCACCTGCGGACGGCTTGGCCCGCTCAACCGCCCACGTAGCCCAGCCATCGCCAGTAGGTCGCGCCCATCAGCAGGACCAGCAGGTAGGCGATGACGGTCAGCGGGATGCCGGTGCGCACGAAGTCGCGCACCTCGAAGGTGTCGGTGCCGTACACCACCATGTTCTGCGGCGCATTGACCGGCAGGATCATGCCGAAGCTGACCACGTACTGCAGGATCATGGTCATGCCGACCACGTTGATGCCCGGCGTCTGCACGCTTTGCAGCACGGAGATGACGATCGGGATCATCGCCGCGGCGAGGCCCGTGGCGCTGGCGAAGCCGAGATGGATGAGAATCAGGAACAGCGCGAGCACGGCCAGGATCATCAGCGCCGAGGCGGTCTGCAGGCCGAACGCCGCGCTGATCCAGGTGGCCAGCCACGGCGCCGCCTTGGTCGACAGCAGCGCCGACCCCAGGCTGATACCGATGCCGAACAGCACCAGCGTGCCCCACGGAATGGCGTTCTGCACTTCCTTCCAGTCCATCACGCCGACGCGCGGCAGGAACATCAGGGCGATGGCGGCGATGGTGGTGGTCGACGTGTCGAACGGATGGACCAGCTTTTCCGTCGCCCAGAAGAACAGCAGGACGAGCGAGATGGCCAGCAGCCGCTTCTCCTCGGCGCGCATCGGCCCCAGGTCCTGGAGCGCCTTGGCGACGATGGCGCGGCCGCCTTCGATCTCCTGCTTCTCGGGCGGCATCATCTTCATCAGGATGAAATACAGCACCACCGACATGATCGCCGAGAAGGGCGCGGCGGCGATGAACCAGTCGAGCCACGAGACGTTCACGCCCAACTGCTTCTCGATGAAGCTGACGGCGACCATGTTCTGCGCCGCCGCCGTCTTGATGCCGACGTTCCACAGGCTGTCGGCCTGCGCCACGGCGATCATCAGCATGCCGGCGAAACGGCTGCGCAGCGGCACGCCGAAGGCGACGATGATGCCCATCACGATCGGCACCATGCCCGAGACGCGCGCCGTGGTGCTCGGCACGAAAAAGCTGAGCACGAAGCCGATGAAGATCACGCCGATCAGGATGCGGCTGGTCTGCGCCCCGACCTTGGACAGCACCAGCAGGGCGATGCGCCGGTCGAGGCCGGTGCGGGTCATCGCCGCCGCCAGGAACAGGGCGCCGCCGACCAGCGCCCAGGCCGTGTTGCTGAAGCCGCCGAGGGCAATCGACAGGCCCTTGCTGGTGCCCATCAGCGTGTCGGGCTTGGCCACGTCCGGGGCGAAGCCGAGCATGAAGGCCATCAGCGCGGTGATCACCACGGCGCTGACCGGATACGACACCGCCTCGGTCATCCACACCGTGACGGCGAACGCCAGGATGCCCAGCATGTAGTGCCCGGCGACGGGCAGGCCGGGCTGCTGCGGCAGCAGCACGATCAGCAGCAGGAATGCCACGCCCAGATGCAGGCCGTAGCGCGACAAGACGTGTTTTTGCCCCGCGGCCGCGGGAGCGCCACTCCCGACCGCCTGCGTCATGACCTTGGTGTTCATCTCCCCTCCTTGGATTATTCGAGAATGGTCAAACGCGGCAGCCCTCGCAAATACTGTTCCTGCCCTGCGGCCCCGCCGCCGGACACGCAACCCGCTGAGGTGCAAAGGAATTTTTTCCCGGCCCGGGCGCCGGACGCGGCCTCCGCGCGGCGGAAATCCGGAATTCCCGCGTCGCGCGACGCGAAATTCCGCACACGTTCATACCTGCCGGGCGGCCCCCCGTAGACTCTGTATACTGTCGACCGCGCGCCCCCGCGCCACGCCACGACGAACCCGCCGACTTTGAATCCGAACCCGCATCGCACGATCCGCATCCTGGGCATCGACCCCGGACTGCGGGCGACCGGCTTCGGCGTCATCGAGAAGACCGGCGCCCGGCTCGCCTACCTGGCCAGCGGCTGCATCCGCACCGACGCCGACGAGGCGCTGCCGGCGCGGCTGGGCACCATCCACGCCGGCATCGGCGAACTGCTCGCGCACTACCAGCCCGAGCAGGCTGTCATCGAAATCGTCTTCGTGAACGTTAACCCGCAATCGACGCTGCTGCTCGGACAGGCGCGCGGTGCCGCGATCGCCGCGCTGGTCGCCGGCGGCGTCGAGGTCGCCGAATACACCGCGCTGCAGGTCAAGCAGGCCGTGGTCGGCAACGGGCACGCGGACAAGGTCCAGGTGCAGCACATGGTGCGCCGGCTGTTGTCGCTGCCCGGCGATCCGAGCCCGGACGCCGCCGACGCGCTGGCCTGCGCCATCGCCCATGCGCACGGCGGGCAGGGGCTCGGGGCTTTGGCGACGAAGGGGTTCAGGGTGCGCAACGGGCGGCTGATCCAGGGAAAAACGAAAGGGAGCGAGTAGATGATCGGGCGTTTGAGCGGAACCCTGCTGGAAAAGACACCGCCGCAGGTGCTCCTCGACGTGCGCGGCGTCGGCTACGAGGTTGACGTGCCGATGAGCACCTTCTTCAACCTGCCGGCGGTGGGCGAGGCCTGCACGCTGCTCACGCACTTCGTCGTGCGCGAGGACGGCCAGTTCCTCTACGGCTTCGGCACCGAGGCCGAACGCTTCGCCTTCCGCCAGCTGGTGAAGATCTCGGGCGTCGGCGCGCGCACGGCGCTGGCCGTGCTCTCGGGGCTGTCCGTCGACGATCTCGCCCAGGCCATCGCGCGCCAGGAGGCCGGGCGGCTGACCAAGGTGCCCGGCATCGGCAAGAAGACCGCCGAGCGCCTGCTCCTCGAACTCAAGGGCAAGCTGGCCGACGCCCTGCCGGCCGCCCGGCTGCCCGCCGAGGACAGCCGGCATGACATCCTCAATGCGCTGCTGGCGCTGGGATACAATGACCGCGAAGCAGCGGCCGTCATGAAACAACTCCCGTCCGAGCTGTCAACGTCGGACGGCATCCGCCAGGCACTCAAACTTCTCGCCAAGCCATAATGCAACAACACATCACCTCCGCCCAGAAACAGATCATCCAGATCGCCATCGTCGCGCTGCTGCTGATCGGCTGCATCGCCGTGCTGCTGCCCTTCACCGGCACGCTGATGTTCGCCGTGGTGATCTGCGTGACCACCGCCCCGCTGCGCGACTACATGCTCAAGCTGTGCCGCGGGCGCAGCCACCTGGCCGCGCTGCTGATGTCGGCCCTGCTGGTCCTGCTGCTGCTCGCGCCACTCGCCCTGCTCTCCGGCACGCTGGCCCAGGGCATCGAATCGGCGGTGCGCTACCTGCGGCCAATCATGGAGACGGGACTGTCCGCCAACCCGCCCCGCTGGCTGTCCGACCTGCCCCTGGCCGGCCCGATCATCGACACCTACTGGCACGAACTCGCCGCCAGCCGGGAGGAAATGAACAACCTGCTGCGCCAGCTGATCGACCCGACGCGCCGGATGGCGCTGGCCACCGTCTCGATCTTCGGCCAGGGGCTGCTGCAGTTGATGCTGGTCATCTTCTTCGTCTTCTTCATCTTCCGCGACGCCGAGAAATACGCGGCTGCCCTGCGCAACGGCAGCCAGAAGCTGGCCGGCGGCCTCGGGCAGCGCATGCTCAAGCTCGCCGCGGGCACGGTCACCGGCGTGATGATCGGCATCGTCGGCACGGCCGCGGCGCAGGCACTGGTGGCCATGATCGGCTACCTGATCGCCGGCGTCCCCGGCGTCGCCATGCTCACCTTCACCACCTTCATCTTTTCCATGGTGCCGGTGATCGGCGCCACGCTGATCTGGCTCGGCGCGGCCTGGTGGCTGTACGACAGCGGCCAGACCGGCTGGGCCATCTTCATGCTGCTGTGGGGCATGTTCGGCATCAGCAGCGTGGACAACTTCATCAAGCCGATCCTCATCTCGCGCACCTCCAGCCTGCCGCTGCTGCTGATCGTCGTCGGCATCTTCGGCGGGGTGATGGTCTTCGGCTTCATCGGCCTGTTCCTCGGCCCGATGCTGCTCGCCCTCGGCCAGGTGCTGATCCGCGAGTGGCTGGCGCTGACCGAATACGAAGAGCAGCCTTCCATCTGACATGATCGAGACCGATTCCTTCGACCGCGCCGGCGACACGCCGACCGACCGCCTGATCTCGCCCGAATCGAAGTCGAGCCAGGAAGACGCCATCGAGCGCGCGCTGCGCCCGAAGCGCCTCGCCGACTACGTCGGGCAGGCCAAGATCCGCGAGCAGTTGGGCATTTTCATCGAAGCCGCCAAGCGCCGCCGCGACACGCTCGACCACGTGCTGCTGTTCGGCCCGCCGGGCCTGGGCAAGACCACGCTCGCGCACATCGTCGCCGCCGAAATGGGCGTCGGCCTGCGCCAGACCTCCGGGCCGGTGCTCGAACGCGCCGGCGACCTCGCCGCCATGCTCACCAACCTCGAACCGCACGACGTGCTGTTCATCGACGAGATCCACCGCCTCTCGCCGGTCGTCGAGGAAATCCTCTATCCGGCGATGGAGGACTTCCAGATCGACATCATGATCGGCGAAGGCCCGGCCGCCCGTTCGGTCAAGCTCGACCTGCCGCCGTTCACCCTGGTCGGCGCGACCACGCGCGCCGGCATGCTGACCAACCCGCTGCGCGACCGCTTCGGCATCGTCGCCCGGCTGGAGTTCTACACGCCCGAGGAGCTGACGCACATCGTCACGCGCTCCTCGCAACTGCTGCAGGTGCCGACGGACGCCGGCGGCGCGCTGGAGATCGCCCGCCGCTCGCGCGGCACGCCGCGCATCGCCAACCGCCTGCTGCGCCGGGTGCGCGACTTCGCCGAGGTCAAGGCCGCCGGGCACATCACCCGCGCAGTCGCCGACGAGGCGCTGTCGATGCTCGACGTCGACCACGGCGGCCTCGACGTGATGGACCGCAAGCTGCTCGCGGCGGTGATCGACAAGTTCGGCGGCGGGCCGGTCGGGGTGGACAACCTCGCCGCCGCGATCGGCGAGGCGCGCGACACCATCGAGGACGTGCTCGAACCCTTCCTGATCCAGCAGGGCTTCCTGCAGCGCACGCCGCGCGGCCGCGTCGCCACGGCCGCCATCTACCGCCATATGGGCCTCGACACGCCATCCCAAAAAACCCAGAACGAGCTTTGGCAGACCCCATGAACATGCCATAAAACAATGGGTTGTCACAAATTCTTACATCAAAACCTTCACAGCGCGCCTAGAATGTTCCGCCCATGAAACACGAACAGAAGCCCAACGCCTTCACCATCCCTGTTCGCATCTACTACGAAGACACCGATGCCGGCGGCGTGGTGTACTACGCCAATTACCTGAAATTCCTCGAACGCTGCCGCACCGAATGGCTGCGCTCCATCGGCCACGGCCAGGCCGAACTGCTGCGCGACCCCGGCATCGCCTTCGTCGTGCGCAACGTCAGCCTGGACTACCTCAAGCCCGCCCGCCTCGACGACCTGCTCACCGTCAGCCTCGAAGTCGAGAAGATCGCGCGCTCGCAGATCTTTTTCCGCCAGCACGTCCGGCGCGGCGGCCCGGCGGGCGAGGACGGCTGGGAAGAGCTGGCCAGCGGCAGGATTCAGATCGTCTGCGTCAGCATCGAGACGGGCTCCGGACAGATGAAAGTCACCTCCATTCCCGCCCCGATGCGGGCTCAACTGGAAGCCATCCAATGAACGTCTCGCAAGACCTTTCCATCCTGCACCTGATTCTCAACGCCAGCGCGGTCGTCCAGTTCGTCATGGCCATCCTGGCCAGCGTGTCCTTCATGTCGTGGTATTACATCTTCCGCAAGTGGTTCACCGTCCGCGAGGCGAGGACGCAGACCGAACAGTTCGAGCGCGATTTCTGGAGCGGCGGCGACCTCAACAACCTGTACCAGAGCGCGGTCAACAACCGCCACGGCACCGGCAGCATGGAGCGCATCTTCGAGGCCGGCTTCCGCGAGTTCGCCAAGCTGCGCAGCCAGAAGAACCTCGACCCCAAGGACATCATCGACGGCTCGCGCCGCGCCATGCGCGCCACCTACCAGCGCGAGGTCGACAACATCGACGCGCACCTCGCCTTCCTCGCCTCGGTCGGCTCGGTCAGCCCCTACGTCGGCCTGTTCGGTACGGTGTGGGGGATCATGCACTCGTTCCGCGGCCTGTCCAACGTCGGCCAGGCCACGCTGTCGGCCGTCGCGCCGGGCATCGCCGAGGCGCTGGTGGCCACGGCCATCGGCCTGTTCGCCGCCATCCCGGCGGTGGTCGCCTACAACCGCTTCTCGCACGAGATCGACCGTCTGGCCACGCGCTTCGAGTCGTTCATGGAAGAGTTCTCCAACATCCTGCAGCGCCAGATGCGCTAGGCGGGAGGAAGCATGCGCGAACGCCGCCTGAAAAACGAAATCAACGTCGTCCCCTACATCGACGTCATGCTCGTGCTGCTGGTCATCTTCATGGTCACCGCGCCGATGATGACCACCGCCAGCATCGACGTGCCGTCGGTCGGCAAGACCTCGCAGGCGCCCGCCGAGGCCCTGCAGGTGAACATCGACGCCAACGAGGCGCTGTCCCTGATGGACAAGGGGGAAAAAACCCCGCTCGGCCGCGACGAACTCGCGCAGGCCATCATCAACGCCCAGCGCAAGGACCCCGAACGGCCGGTGCTGATCGTCGGCCACAAGAACGTCAAGTACGAAGCGGTGCTGCGGGTCATGGACGAGCTCCAGCGCCAGCAGGTCAAGCGCATCGGCCTGCTCGTCCAGCCGACCGGCAAGTAGGCCGGCCCGGAAGCGACAGTGGACAACCTCACCCCGATTACTCCCGAGGAAAAAACCAACGTCACGGCGCTGGTGCTGTCGGCGGCGGTGCACCTGCTGCTGCTCGGCGCGCTGTTCTTCGGCGTGCAATGGAAAAGCCAGTCGCCGTCGTCGGTCGCCGTCGAAGTGTGGCGCGGCGCGCCCGCGCCGGTCGCCGCTCCCAAGCCCGAACCCGCGCCCACGCCCCCGCCGCCGGAACCCAAACCCGTGCCCAAGGCCGAGCCGACGCCGCCGGTCAAGCCGGACATCGCCGTCAAGGACGACAAGAAAAAGAAGGAAGAACCCAAGAAGCCCGAGCCCAGGAAAGAGGAGCCGAAGAAGGAAGAGCCCAAGAAGCCCGAGCCGAAGAAAGAGGAACCCAAGAAGGAAGAACCGAAACGCGAGGTTCCCGACTTCCAGAAGCAGCTCGAACAGGAATTGAAAGACGCACAGCGGCAGAAAGCGGCGGCGCAGACGGCGCAGGATCACCGCGCGGGCCTGGACGCCGAGCTCAAGCAACTCGGGCAGATGCGGGCCGACCAGGCGTCGTCGGCGCGCGCGCGCGGCTTGGCCGACTACGCGGCCAAGATTCGCGGCAAGATCAAGGGGAACATCGTCCTGCCGCCTTCGATCAAGGGCAATCCGGAGGCCATTTTCAAGGTGACCCAGCTGCCTTCGGGTGAAATCATCGACGTCAGGCTCAGCAAGTCGAGCGGCAACAAGCTGCTGGACGACGCCATCGAGCGGGCCATCAAAAAATCCGACCCGCTGCCGCTGCCCGACCAGCCGGGCCTCTTCACCCGCGACCTCGAAGTGAAGTACAAGCCGTTCGACGAATGAACGCGCCCCGCTGCCCGAGAGGGAATTGGAATTACCTTTCGTTACAAATCGTTGCCATGCTCAGACGATATAATCGAAAACTCTTTTCCGGAAGCCTGCGTCCCATGTTTCGACCCTCGCTCTCATTGCGCGGCCTGAGCCTGATCGCGAGCAGCGCTCTGGTCCTTCTCTCCCTGACGTCCCCGGCGCGCGCCGAACTGACCATCGAAATCACCGGCGCCGGCGCCAACCGGATTCCCGTCGCGATTGCCGACTTCGGCGGCGAATTCGGTTCCGCGCGCGCCCTGACCAGCGTCGTGCGCGCCGACCTCGAACGCAGCGGCGTATTCCGGATGGTGGATACCTCGGGCATCTCGATGACCGAAACGACCAGCCCGGGCTTCGGCGACTGGAAAAACCGCGGGGCGGACGCGCTGGCCGCCGGCAGCGTGAAGCCGGACAGCGGGGGCCGCCTCGAAGCGCGTTTCCAGCTGTACGACGTCACCCGGCAGGCGCCGCTCGGCGGCGAAGCGCTGAGCACCTCGTCCAGCATGCTGCGCGCGGCCGGCCATCGCATCGCCGACTTCATCTACGAAAAGCTGACCGGCGAACCCGGCGTCTTTTCCACGCGCATCGCCTACGTCGTCAAGAGCGGCGCGGCGCGCTACGAACTGCACATCGCCGACGCCGACGGGCAGAACGCCCAGGCCGCACTGATCTCGCGCGAGCCGATCATCTCGCCGACCTGGTCGCCCGACGGCGCGCGGCTGGCCTACGTCTCGTTCGAGAACAAGAAGCCGGTGATCTACGTACACTCGCTGGTCAGCGGCCAGCGCGTCGTGGTGGCCAACTTCAAGGGCTCCAACTCGGCGCCAGCCTGGTCGCCGGACGGCCGCCGGCTGGCGGTCACGCTGTCCAAGGACGGCGGTTCGCAAATCTTCCTGATCAACGCCGACGGCTCCGGCGTGCAGCGCCTGTCAACCGGTTCCGGCATCAACACCGAACCGTGCTTCGCCCCCGACGGCCAGACGCTCTATTTCACTTCCGACCGCGGCGGCAGCCCGCAGATTTATAGCACGAGCCTGAACGGCGGCGGCGACCAGCGCGTCACCTTCGAAGGCAGCTACAACGTCTCGCCGCGCATCTCCCGCGACGGCAAGACGATGGCCTTCATCAGCCGGCGCGACGGCGCTTTCCGCCTCGCGGTGATGGACCTGGCCAGCCGCCAGGTGCAGGTGCTGACTGACTCGGCCAAAGACGAATCGCCGTCCTTCGCGCCCAACAACCGCATGATCCTGATCGCCACCGAAGTCGGCGGTCGCGGCGTGCTGTCGGCCGTGTCGGTCAACGGCCGCATCAAGCAGCGCCTTTCCATCCCGGCCGGCGACGTCCGTGAGCCGGCCTGGGGCCCCTACCGTCGGTAACGGACCTTTCGAACAACCGGACATTTTATTGACGCTGGAGATTCATAAATGAAACGCCTCATCATCCCGACTCTTCTCATTCTCCTGGTTGCTGGCTGCAGCTCGACCCCCGATGCCGAACAAGCCGGTGCCCCGGTCGAATCGCGCAGCAATGACGGCAAGATCGCCACCGTTACCGCCAACGGCATGGACAGCCGCAAGCTGCCGCCCGAACTCACCGACCCGAAGAGCATCCTGTCCAAACGCAGCGTCTATTTCGACTATGACAAGTTCGAGATCAAGGCCGAGTACAAGGATCTCGTCGCCGCGCACGCCAAATTCCTGACCAACAACCGCCAGTTCAGGATGCTGATCCAGGGCAACACCGACGAACGCGGCAGCCGTGAATACAACCTGGCGCTCGGCCAGAAGCGCGCCGACGCGGTCAAGAAACAGCTGGTTCTGCTGGGCGCCCGTGAAGACCAGGTCGAATCGGTCAGCCTCGGCGAGGAAAAGCCGAAGAACGCGGGCCATGACGAGGCGGCCTTCGCCGAAAACCGCCGCAGCGACATGCTGTACAGCGGCGAGTTCTGAGATGCCGGCGCGCCGCTTGCGTTTTCGCCCGGCGATTTCCGCGATCGCCCTGCTGCTGGCCGTTTTCGGCACGCAGCAGGCGCGTGCGGGATTGTTCGACGACGATGAAGCCCGACGGCAGGTCAACGATCTGTCGATCAAGGTCAACGAGCGCGTCGACACCCTCTCCAAGGCGCAGATCGAGCTGATGAACCAGATCCAGTCCCTGCGCGAAGAAAACGCCAGGCTGCGCGGCCAGGTGGAAACGCTCCAGTACGAGCTCGAATCCGCCAAGAAGCGCCAGCAGGATTTCTACGTCGATCTCGACGGCCGCGTGCGCAAGCTCGAGACGCCGCCGGCCGCGGCGGATACGGCCCAAGCCGACGGCAGCGCCCCGCCGCCTCCGGCCGATGCGGCGGCGGACAAAAAGCCGTCCGACCCGGCGGCCGAGACCCGCGAATACGAAGCCGCGCTGAACCTCTTCAAGGCCAACAAGCTCAAGGAATCGGCGGCGGCCTTCGAAGCCTTCGCCAAGGCGCATCCCGACAGCACGCTCGCGCCGAACGCCTATTACTGGCAGGGCAATGCGCTCACCGCCCAGCGCGACTGCAAGCGGGCCATCGACGTCTATCGCGTGGTCGTCGCCAAGTGGCCGCAAAACCCGCGGGCGGCGGATTCGCTGATCGGCGTGGCCTCGTGCCAGCAGGAGCTGGGCGATGCCAAGAGCGCCCGCACCACGCTGGAAGCCGTGCTGATCAAGTATCCGGACAGTTCCGCGGCCGCCACGGCCAAACAGCGCCTGAAAAAGTAGCCTGATGGCCGAGCGCCGGACAGAACCATCGCTGCTCGTCAGCGAGATTTTCCATTCCCTGCAGGGCGAGGCTTCGCGCATCGGCCTGCCCACCGTTTTCGTCCGCCTGACCGGCTGCCCGCTGCGCTGCACGTGGTGCGACACCGAGCACGCTTTCAAGGGCGGCCGGCGCATGACGCTGGCGGCAATTGTCAACGCGGTTGCCGGATACGACGCGCGGCAGGTGTGCGTCACCGGTGGCGAGCCGCTGGCGCAGAAGAACTGCCTGCCCCTGCTCGCCGCGCTGTGCGACGCGGGCTACGACGTCTCGCTCGAAACGTCGGGCGCGCTGGACATCGCCGGCGTCGATCCGCGCGTGTCGCGCATCGTCGATCTGAAAGCGCCGGGCTCGGGCGAATCGGCACGCAACCGCTGGCAGAACATCCCGCTGCTGACGCCGCATGACGAGCTCAAGTTCGTGCTCGCCGACCGCGCCGACTACGAATGGGCCCGGCAAGCCATCGCCGAACACGGCCTGGACCGGCGCTGCCCGATCCTCTTCTCCCCCGTGCAGGGTGCAATCGCACCGCGGGATCTGGCGGAATGGATTCTGGCCGACCGCCTGCCGGTACGTTTCCAGCTGCAACTGCACAAGCTGCTTTGGGGTAACATGCAGGGCAAGTGAATCTCCCGCCCAGATCGTCCCCCATGGTCCAAGAACGCCGCAAGTACTCCCGTATCGCCTTCCACGCTCCGGCGACGCTGACCTTTCCCGACCGGACCTGCGAGGCGGTGGTCCTCGACCTGTCGCTGAAAGGCGCGCTGGTCCGCCTGCCCGCCGGAACCACGGCGGCGGATCAGGCGCTCTGCAAGCTGCGCGTGCGGCTCGACGAAACGCTGGCCGAAATCGCCATGGACGCGCGCGTCGTCCATGTGGAAGGCCGTTACGCGGGCCTGCGCGCCGTGACGCTGGACCTCGACAGCATCACGCACCTGCGCCGCCTCGTCGAGCTCAATCTCGGCGATCCGGCCCTGCTCGACCGCGAACTCTCGGCGCTGATCGTCAACTAGTCCGCGCCGCGAAAAAACATTCTCCCGGCGAATCCGCCCGACATGCCATGAACGCTCCATCCGCCACATCCCCGCGCCGCGCCATCGTCCTGCTTTCCGGCGGGCTCGATTCGGCTACCTGCTTGGCCATCGCCCGCGATGCCGGATTCGACTGCTACTGCCTGTCGCTCGACTATGGCCAGCGCCACCGCGTCGAGCTAGAAGCCGCCGGCCGCGTCGCGATGGCACTCGGGGCCAGGGAACACCGCGTCGTGCGCCTCGACCTCGCCGCCTTCGGCGGCTCGGCGCTGACCGACCGCAACATCGACGTCCCGACGGCAGGCGCCGACGACGGCATTCCCGTCACCTACGTGCCGGCGCGCAATACCATCATGCTCTCGCTGGCGCTCGCCTGGGCGGAAGTGCTGGAGAGCCGGGACATTTTCGTCGGCGTCAACGCCGTGGACTACTCGGGCTATCCCGACTGCCGGCCGGAATTCGTCGCTGCTTTCGAACGGCTGGCCAATCTCGCCACCAAGGCCGGCGTGGAAGGCAACCGGATGACCATCCATGCGCCGCTGATCGACCTGACCAAGGCCGAAATCATCCGCCAGGGCAGCGCGCTCGGGGTGGATTACGGCATCACCGTTTCCTGCTATCAGGCGGACGAGCACGGCCAAGCCTGCGGCGTCTGCGACTCCTGCCGCCTGCGCCGCGACGGCTTCCATGCGGCCGGCGTGACCGACCCGACGCACTACGCCGCCTAGCAACCCCTTGCATTGACAGGCATCGGACCGGTCACTATAATCCGCCGTTCCTGTTTTTTTGGGTCGGTAGCTCAGTCGGTAGAGCAGCGGACTTTTAATCCGTTGGTCGGGAGTTCGAATCTCCCCCGACCTACCAGGAAACCCGGAGCCTGATGTATAATCCGGACTCCCATTTCGTGGGGCGTTAGCTCAGTTGGTAGAGCAGCGGACTCTTAATCCGTTTGTCGTAGGTTCGATCCCTACACGCCCTACCAGTATTTCAAAGGCCTGCAGCAATGCAGGCCTTTTTCATTCCGAGTTCAGCTCGGCTCGGACGCGTTATCCGGTTTCGATCGCCTCAACGCCTTGGGGGTGATGCCCGTCACTTGGCGGAATGCACGGGTGAGGTGCGCGTGACTGCAAAAGCCCAGGTCAACGGCAATTTCGGCGAACGATTTCTCCGTCATCAGCATCAGCCTTTGCGCGGCCTCTATCCGGCGTTGCAGTACGTAGCGATGCGGCGGCATGCCGAATGAGGCCGTGAAGCATCGGGAGAAATAATGGGGGCTCAGGTTGACGTCTTCGGCCATCCTGCTGACGCTCAGCTCCTCGCCCAGATTTGCCTCGATATAGTCGATTATTCGCCTTCGATTGCCGGGAGACAGTTTTCCCGAGTACTGGTCGAACCCCCGCTGGTTGCCGTGGTGTTTTGCCAGATAGCCGAGCAGGGCGCAGGACAGGCTTTCGCTGTACAGCCCGCCGTTCGGGCCGCCCTGGCGTGCTTCCGACACGAGTTCGTTCACCAGCCATTGGATCTTCGGGTCGAAGAACTCGTGCTTTGTCGCGATGTTGAAGTCCGAGACCCCTCTCAGCAGCCGATTGACCACGGGCGCGGAAAACCGCACGCCGACGGTAAACCCGGGCGTGCCGTCCCAGCGCGCCCATTCCCGCTGATAATCCCGGCCTTTGAGTTCGATTCCGCCGGGCTTCGTCTCGAGGTCGATCACGTTGCTGTTGTATCGGTACTTGCGCTGGCTATAACCGCTCAAGACCAGGAACAGCATCGGATCAGCCGCGTGCGACGGCCCCCGCTCCTCGGCGCAGGGCAATGGAAAAATGCCGAGCGGCACTCCGCTCCAATGGTCGGGCAGCACCAATAAGGGCTTCTGCTGCGCATCCTTGGCGACGCTGGCTGATGTCGCGATTTCTGTCGATATCCTCTGTTGCATCACGTTCCCCCGATCTGTGATCAACTTTCGGCCATGAATCTCTATGCGGATGGACGGTCTCCCCGGGTGGATCTGCCTTCCGCGGCGCTGGGCCGGTGGGTCGCGCCAATTATTGTTCAATCGATTTTTGCCTGTGTGCGCAGCGAATCGAGAAGCTTCGTTATCAATTGCGCCTGTGCCTGCTGCAACAGCCGTGGCTTGAGCGCCTCGAACGAAGGCCGCTGTGCCGGACGGGAGTCGTCGAGCTGGATCATGTGGAACCCGAACTCCGTCTTGACCGGCGTTTCAGTATATCCCCCCTTGCCCAAGGCCAAGAGTGCGGCGGATAACGAGCCCGTTGCGACAATGCCTGCCCCCGGAAGGAGCCGGCATTGCCTGCGGATTTACAGTGAGATCACTTACTTACACGTATAGCTTGCCGCCGCCTTGACATCGCCGCTGCCGTTGTAAGCAGGCTTGGCGGGATACATGCAGATCGGCATCGAAACCGAGTTGTTCGACGAACTGACGACAATACTGCTCGGCGCCACGCCGTTTTCAACCCAGTTGCGGATTGCGGAGAACAGCTCATCCCGACCCGTCGCGGGTTGCGGCAAGGGCACGTTTTCAAAGACCGGAGTCTTCGTCGCCGGGTCGATCTGTCCGCTGCGCGAGAACGTCGAGTCGTGGGCATACCCCGGGATCATGAACAGGCGATCGAACTTCTGCACTTCGGCGATGCCGCCCATGTAGCCCGCCACGCGCTGGTAGTAGTTGATGGACCCGCCGGGAGGAACGACTTCGTCGTGCCACCCGTGATAGTGCAGGATCTTGCGGTTGCTGTCGCGCGCCGCAGTCAGATCATTGTTGTTCGCCTCGTAATGGCTGAAGTAGAGGTCGTCCATCGCCAGCGCACGATCGAGCACGTCGGCGAACGACGCGTACGTCAGTTCGAGGTATTTGCTTTGCCCGTTGCCGGTGGCGTTGGTGAAGTTCGTCCAGCCGTACGCGGGATTCTGCAGGACCACCGCCACCAGATCGGCGGCAAGCGTCTGCGGGCCGAAAGCGTTCATCGTGGCGAGCGCCGGACCCGTCGGCAGAACCCCCGCCTGGCTGATGCCGGTCAGGTTGCTTCCCCGGGTGATGCCATACCAGAGCTGGTTGCCGGCCAGCGCGATACCCATGCCGTTGCCGTCAACAGACGGATCGGTTGCGTGGCCGTCCCTGGTCCAGCCATACCACACCTTGTTGAAGGCCGTGGCTTCGGCCTTGCTCACACAGGTGCTGCCGTCCGTGTTCGTTCCCGTGACGCCCCCGTTGCCGGTGACGCCGTTGCACAAGGCGGCGGCGTCCTTGGTGGGGTCGTACTTGCACGACAGCGGATCGGCGATCAGCCCGATGCCAAACGTGTCACACGCCTTGACGGCTTGCGCGCTCACGAAATTGGCCTTGGCGGCCGGAATCATCGCGCCGCCGAATTCAACGTTCATGATCATCTGCGGCCACAATGAGCTCAGCGTCACGTGATTGTTGTTAACGACCGGAGCGCCGAGCAGGTAGCCGTCGAAGTCCGTCTGATATTTCTGCACGAGCTTGTAGCCCTGGCGCCCGCCCGTCGATTGTCCGTCCCAGTAGGCGTAAGTGTGTGCCTTGCCATAGTAGGCCGCCGCCAGCGCCTTGGTGGTAATCGCCTGGACGTGCATGCTGCGTTCGGAAAAATCTTTCCACAGGACGATGTTCGGCGTGCCATCGACTTTCATTGCCCAAGTGAAGGTGCCGCCCCCCAGGTTACCGGTCGTTCCGCCGACGTGCCCACCGTCCGAATGGCTGACGACGTAGCCTTTCCCGAAGGCGGCGACGTGAGAAGCTGTACCCTGACCCGAGTTCGGCCCCAGTTTCGTGATGTCGGTATGGAAACCTCCGCCCGCGCCACCGGACCCATAGGCGCGAATGATGTTGTTCCAGGCGGTTTTTTCCGGCAGCCAGACCTCGATCCCGATGCCCTGCGACCAGGACGGAGCGCTGCTCGGCTCGGAGGTGTACCCCGGACCGACGACCAGCTTTACCAGGCAGACGTCCGCAGAGGCGACGAGCGGCGCGACGGACGACGGGAGCGTCGAGTCGGGCAGCGCCAGCTTGTCGCCCTTGCTGAAGTGCTTGACCAGCAGCACCTTGGTGTCGCCGCCCAGTTGCGCGGAATCCTGTTTGAAATTCTTGGCGATGCTGTCATCGCAGTTCAAGGTCGTGGGCTGGACGACGCTGGCATCGTCGTCGCTCCCGCCGCCGCCACCCAGACAGCCCGCCAGCAGCACGGACGTCCCCAGGACGCCGCAGAACGCCAATGCGTGCAGATTTCCCTTGGGCAGACGCGCCACCCCCACAGTCGTGCCCTTTTTTATCCGGTAATGCATGATCCCTCCACTGGTGAACGGCGTAATGACCGTGAGCAGAGGATATAAAGCCCGGTAGGTCCGGACTCTCACAAAACGGTGAACGGACTTGCACAAACATGACTTTCGATGGAGGCGGGACGCCCTCACGCGCTTTCATCTGCCGTACACTCCGCGTGTCGATTACCAAACAAAAAATCTTCAACGGCGTGGGAGCGCCAATCGATTTCCCATGAACGGACGCCACCGGCCAAAGCCCGCAGAACGGCCTTTGCCATGTACGGCGTCCCCACGGTGACAAGGAGAGGAATTGCGATGAGGCAAGACGATTCTCCTCTGCACACTCCGGCGGCCTTGCGGGCCGCCTGGGCGGTCTGGCTGGCCAACGCCTTGCAGTTTTACGATTTTTTCCTGTTCGGCACGGCAACCGTGCTGTATCTGGGGCCGGTCTTTTTTCCCGACACGGAACCGGAACTGGTCGAACTCGCCGCCTTCGCGTCGATAGGCGCGGGATTCCTCTCGCGGCCGCTAGGCGCGGTGCTGCTGGGCCATCTGGCCGACCGGTACGGCAGGCGCAGCGTCATTGTCTCGGCCCTGGTGCTGATGGGCATTTCGACGGCGGCCATGGGCATGTTGCCCTCCTATCGGCAAGCCGGCCTATGGGCCCCCATTTTATTGATCGGCCTCAGGCTTCTGCAGGGGATCGCCATCTCGGGCGGACATGCGAGTTCCAGCGCCCTGGTGCTCGAACTGGCCAGCGCCGAACGGCGGGGCGTCTATGCCAGCCTGGTGCTCAGCGGCACTCAAATCGGCGTCATCGGTTCCAGCCTAGTGTTCATCCTGCTGTCTTTGTTCATGCCCGAGCAGGACATCCGCGCGTGGGGATGGCGGATTCCCTTCTGGTCGAGCCTGGCCCTGGTTGCCGTCGGCATCTGGCTGCACTACGTTCTGCCGGAAAGTCCCCGGCTCGGTCCCCGTTCCGTCCAAGGAGGCCGCCCGCCGCCTTTCCGAATGCTGTGGGCCCGGTTCAGGAAAGAAGTCGGCAAGGTCGTTCTGGCCGCGCAGATCTCCGTGGTCAGCATCATTTTCGGCGTTTACTCGTTGTCCTGGGCGGTGCGGTATACCAAAGTGACCCAGGCGACCATGTTGTGGCTCATGACGGTGAACGCGATGATTGCCGTCCTGGCCATCCCGCTGTGGGGATACCTGTCGGATCGAATCGGCCGGCGGTCGATCTTTCTCATCGGCGCGGCCGGCTGCTGCATCCTGGTCTGGCCGTATTTCTGGTCGCTGGGCGCGGGGAATGCCCCGCTCGCCTTTTTCCTGGGCATCACGCTCGCCGGCGTCTTCTACAGTGCCGCCAATGGCGTCTGGCCCTCCTTGTATGGCGAGATGTTCCCCAGCCCGGTCCGGGTTTCCGGCGTGGCGATCGGCACGCAGATCGGCTTTACCCTGGCCGCGCAGGCGCCCGCGCTGGTGGCCTTCATCGCGCAGCGAACGCCCTCCGACTGGACTTACGCTGCTCTGCTGACCAGCGTCTGCTGCAGCGTGTCGGCGAGCGTGATCTTCCTGACCCCCGAAACCTATGACAAGACGATGCAGGAACTGGACACGAGATAGGCGCCGGGGCGGCGCTTTCCCTGCCGGGAATCAGAGCACGTACAGGGCGATCGCGACATAGTGCAGGGCGCTGCCGCCCAGCACGAAGAGGTGCCAGATTCCGTGCCAGTGCGCGAACCGGTGGTCATAGACGTAGAAAACGACGCCGGCGGTATAGACGATCCCGCCGGCGGCCACCCAGGCGAAACCGCTCAGGGTGATCGCGTCGATGATGGGAAAGGTCGCGAGCAGCGCGATCCAGCCCATCAGCAGGTAAATCACAAGGGAAAGCCTTCTCGCCCCTTTTCCCAGCCAGAACTCCTGCACGATGCCCGCCACGGCCAGGCCCCAGATCGCGCCGAAGAGCCACCAGCCCCAGTCGCCGCGCAGGCTGACGAGTGCGAACGGCGTGTAAGTGCCGGCGATCAGCAGGTAGATGGAACCGTGGTCCAGTTCGCGGAACACCGCCTTGAGCCGGCCGCGGGTGCTGTGGTACAGCGTGGAGAAGCTGTAAAGCAGTACCAGGGTCGTGCCATAGATCGCAAAACTGACGATCTTCCATGCGTTGCCCGTCAGCGAACCGAGCACGATCAGCACCACGCTTCCCGCGAGGGCAAGCAGCGCGCCGGCAAGATGGCTGTAACCGTTGAATCGCTCACCGTAATACATCGTCTGTCCTTTGCTTCGCCTCTTCGATACCCGCGGGCGTCCGGCGATGAAGGGGGCCGTGCCCGGGTATCCTCGGAACAGTATAGGCGACCGAACGACCGCCGTCCGTTTCCGCTTCCACCGGACGGCCCCGCCCGTCCGCGAACGGGCGTCCTGAATCCGCTCAGGCGTTCGGCCGGTACCTCTCCAGCCAATGCGCGTACGGCGCGGGGAGCACCCACGAGGCCCGCGCCTCCTGCAATCGCAGGGCGGCCTGGTAGGGCCAATGCGGATTGGCCAGATGCACGCGGCCGATCATCACCAGATCCATCTGCCGTTCGGCCACCACCCGGTTGGCCGTCTCCGGCGCATCGATGCCCCAGGAGGACGCCACCGGCAGACCCGTCTCGCGGCGGACCCGCTCGGCGACCGGCGCCAGGAAGGCCGGTCCCCAGGGAATGTCGGCCTCGGGAGTGGAGAAACCGACGCTGACGTTGAGCAGGTCCAGGCCCTCCTCGCGGAAGGCGCGCGCCAAACGGATCGATTCCGCCAGCGTCTCCTCGTCCCTGCCGTCGTACTCGATGACGCCGAAACGCGCCGTCAGGGGAAGATGCTCCGGCCATTCGCGGCGCACCGCGGCCAGCGTTTCCAGCAGAAAACGGCTGCGTCCGTCGAAACCGCCGCCATACGCATCGGTACGCCGATTGGAATGCGCGGAGAAGAAGCTCTGCGCCAGATAACCGTGGGCGAAATGCAGTTCGAGCCACTCGAAGCCGGCCTCCCGCGCGCGCCGCGCCGCCGCCGCGAAATCGCCGCGCACGCGGGCGATCCCGTCCAGGCTCATGGCGCGGGGCACCCGAGGCAGATTGGCGCCGAAGGCGACGGCGGACGGGGCGAGCGGCGTCCAGCCCCGCGGGTCGCCTTCCGGCAGGTGGTCGTCGCCTTCCCACGGCCGGTTGGCGCTGGCCTTGCGCCCGGCATGGGCGATCTGGATGCCCGGCACCGCGCCGCCGGCCTTGATCGCCGCGGCGATGCGCGCCAATCCCGCGGCCTGCTCATCGTTCCACAGCCCCAGGCAGGCCGGCGTGATGCGCCCTTCCGGCGCCACGGCGGTCGCCTCGACGATGACCAGACCGGCGCCGCCGCGCCCCAGGCTGCCGTAATGCACCCAGTGCCAGTCGTTGCTGAAGCCGCCTTCCGCGCTGTACTGGCACA
Source organism: Propionivibrio sp. (assembly GCF_047602565.1). Classification (GTDB taxonomy): domain Bacteria; phylum Pseudomonadota; class Gammaproteobacteria; order Burkholderiales; family Rhodocyclaceae; genus Propionivibrio. The sequence goes on along the minus strand of NZ_JASGGX010000001.1, from coordinate 3,052,042 downwards.
TGGGCGGAATGGCGATGCGGTTGCGCAGGGTGACGTCCTTGAGTTTGAAACTGGAAAATAACGCGGACATGATGATGGCTTTCGGAAAAAACGGAACGGCACACCCTGCAAGGCGTGCCGTCCACGGGTTGATGAATCGGGTTACGGGATCATCTGGAAGCTTCGGCCTGAGCGGATTCTCCCAGAGCTTCCAGCACCAGGCGGGCGGCCGCCTCCGACGACGCCGGGTTCTGCCCGGTGATCAGGCGCCCGTCGCGCACGGCGCAGGGCTGGAAATCGGGGCCGGACACGTATTCTGCGCCCAATTCCCGCAAGCGGCTTTCCAGCGCGAACGGCACCGCATCGGCGAGCCCCGCGGCGGCTTCCTCCGAGTTGGTGAAGGCGCTCACCCGGCGCCCCGCCACCAGCGGCCGGCCCGCGGCGTCCTTGACGTTCACCAGCCCGGCCGGGCCATGGCAGACCGCCGCGACGACCTTGCCGTCCGCCCAGGCCCGGCCCAGGAGATCGGCCAGAGCCCGGCTCCCGGGCAGATCCCACATGGTGCCGTGACCACCGGGCAGAAAGACCGCCGCGTAGTCGTCGGCGGCCAGTTCATCCACCTTTCCGGCGTTGGCGATTTTCTGCATCGCCGCTTCGTCCCGCAGGAAACGTTCGACGCTGGCCGGGTTCTTTCCGGACGGATGCAGCGAGTGCGGATCGACGGGCACCCGGCCGCCATCGATGGACGCGATGTCGACCGCCACGCCGGCATCGACGAAGGCGTAGTACGGGGTGGACAGTTCCTCGAACCAGACGCCCGTCGGCGCTCCGCCGGCACCCATACTCGCCTGCGAGGTGAGCATCATCAGAATCCTGGCGACATGAGCCATCGTGTCATCCTCCCTTCAAGTCCCGGCCGCCTGCCGGGCGCTGCGCGCGAGTCCCTCGATCCACGCCTGGTGGGCATTGAGCATGGGGTTGGGCAGAGTCGCCGCCAACTGCCGGGCCGGCCCGCCGCGCTGGGTTTCCTGCGTGAGGATGCGCACCCGGCCGCCCGGCAGATCCTCGAACAGCCAGGCATGATGCACGTCCAGACGAGTCTCGGCATCACCCTCCACCCAGCCGTGCCAGGCGATCCGGCCCGGCGCGCCCGGCGCTGGCGGCGCGTGCTCCGTCACTTCCGCCTCGACCGGGAAGCCGAAGGTGGTAAAGCGGAAACGGGTGGCGAGGCACAATGCGGGGCCCGCCCCGTCATGCAGGACGATGTCCGCCGCGTTGCCGTAGTAGGACGGCCACAACGCGGGGCGGTCGATCAGCGGCCACACCTGCTTCGCCTGCAGGCCATGCACGATGATTTCGTTGGAGACGTAATTGTCGGTCATGCCCGGGAGATACCCCTCGGGCCAGATGATGTCGCTCATGGTGTTCCGTTCCTTTGCAATGGTTTCCGCCTGGTACGAGTGAACTTTATTCGACTTCGTCGAGGCAATAAACTTACGCAAAACCATTTCTTTTATTACATCGAGGAACAAATCGTGGGGACTTTCAATCCGGTGCAGTTGAGCAGCATCGAGCTCTTCTGCAAGGCGGCCGAACTGGGCAGCTTCACGGCCGCCGCCGAATCACTGGGCCTGACGCCCGCCTCGGTCAGCCGTTCGATCAAGCGCCTGGAGGAACGGCTGGGAACGCGCCTCTTCTCGCGCACCACCCGCAGCGTCCGCCTGACGCACGAGGGCGATCTGTACCGGCAGGAATGCCAGCGCGCGCTGGAGCAGATCGCCGAGGTCGAACGGGCCATCACCGGCAACCAGAAGGTCCCCAGCGGCCTGCTGCGCATCAGCGTGGGAACGCTGTATGCCAACTACCGGCTGCTGCCCCTGCTGCCCCGCTTCACCGAAGCCTACCCCCAGGTCAACCTGGAACTGAGCCTTTCCAACCGGGTGGTGGATCTGGTCGACGAGGGGTTCGATCTGGCGATCCGCCTGGGCACTCCGCGCGATTCGCGGCTGATCGCCCACCAACTGGAGGATGCTTCCGTCGGCATCTTCGCCACCCCGGCCTACCTGGCCCGCAAGGGAATCCCCCGCAGCCTGGAAGAGCTGGCCGGCCATGACCGCATCCAGTTCGTGCTGCCCAGCACCGGCCGCTCCATGCCCTGGATTTTCAGGGATCGGGAAGGCCGGGAAATCGACTACACCTTCCGCAGCCGTCTGCGCGTCCTCGACGACGCATTGGGGTGCATCAGCTGGTGCGCCGCCGGCGGCGGCCTGTTCCAGATTTATCATTTCATCGCCGAACCGGCGGTCGGGCGGGGAGAACTGGTGGAGGTCCTGCAGGACTACGGCGGACGCTCACGGCCGTTCTCGATCATCTATCCCCAGAACCGCCACCTGTCCGCGCGGGTTCGTGCCTTCGTCGACTTCATGCTTGCCACGCTGCGCCAGGAACGCGGCCGGCCCGCAAGCCCAAGGCCATGAGCATTTTGCCGCCGCGATTCTTCCCGGTGGCGCCGCGCCCCCATTTCATCCCTTTCGTCATACACCAAAAAAATGAGGCGCCGCATCGACGCCTCATTCGATCATCCGCCGCAGGCGATGCCCATGGGCTGCCGCCTGCGATGCCCCGCTTACTTCGGACGCGATCCGGTGGGGAACGGCCAGGCACCGCTTGGATTCAGCGCCGACTTGATGCCGGGAGTGGCTGCGGTCGATGGCGCAGGGGCGGTGGGTTCGGGCGGGGGCGCCGCTACTTTTTTTGCGCCTGCGGCCTTCGGTGCCGCGGCCTTCGGTGCTGCAGCCTTTTTCGCGGCGGGCTTGGCAGCCGCCTTGGCAGGCGCCGGCTTGGCGGCCGCGGCCTTGGGCGCCGCGGCTTTCTTGGCTACCGGTTTGGCGGCGGGCTTGGCGGCAGCTTTGGGCGCGGCGGCCTTCTTCGCCACGGGCTTGGCGGCGGGCTTGGCGACGGCCTTGGGCGCCGCAGCTTTCTTGGCTACCGGCTTGGCGGCGGGTTTCGCGGCAGCGGCCTTGGGCGCGGCGGCCTTCTTCGCAACCGGCTTGGCAGCGGGTTTGGCGGCGGCCTTGGGTGCCGCGACTTTCTTCGCTACGGGCTTGGCGGCAGCAGCCTTGGGCGCGGCGGCCCTCTTCACGGCGGGCTTGGCAGCGGCGGGCTTGGCGGCGGCCTTAGGCGCCGCGACTTTCTTCGCGGCCGGCTTGGCGGCGACAGCCTTGGGAGCGGCGGCTTTCTTGGCCGCGGGCTTGGCGGCAGCAGCCTTGGGAGCGGCGGCCTTCGGGGCAGCAGCCTTCTTTACGGCGGGTTTGGCGGCCGGCTTGGTCGCCGCCGCGGTTTTCTTCACGCTTGTTGCCATGGTCAACCTCCTTTAAGGGCAAAAGGAACATCTAGCTTAGAGGTGCTGCGAACTTCGGTCCGGAATGGCCGAACCATTCAAGGCGCGCCCGGATGGAGCGCTGATTGAATCTTCTGGCGATGCTCGATGCTGAATGCCGGTTTTGCCGAACGGCGGGGAAGAAGGTTGCCGACAAGCTCGGTGAGGGAGCTGAAGAGTGCCGGCGAAGAGGCTGGCGGCTGTGATGGTAGTTGCTATGCAATCCAGTTACATCCGTCTCATGTGTGCCACTGAAATGCGCCGCCGGATCGCGGCGGCCGGTCGGCCCGAAGCAGTGTTGCCAACAAGCGATGCGGCCGGAACGGCGAACCCGGTGCTACTACATATTGTGCCGCCGTCCGATTTTCCGACTAATTGTAGTAATGGGTATGACTTGACGCAAGGTGTTTTCTGTGCGTCGTGTTTCTTGTCATATGGGGTGTCGCAATCGAGCAACGCCGGCGGGTCATGCGGCGACGCGCGGTGGCATGCCCGCGACGGCCAGGCGCCGCCAGGCGAAGCACGGACCGGGATCGGTCTTCCGTGCGGGTGCGATGTCGGCGTGGCCGGCCAGCGCGACGACGGGGTAATACGCGCATATCCGCCCGATCAGGCCGACGAGCCGGGCGTACTGCACGTCTTCGAACGGCAGCTCGTCGCAGCCTTCGAGCTCTATGCCAATGGAGAAATCATTGCAGCGCTCCCGTCCTTGCCAGCGCGAGACGCCGGCGTGCCAGGCGCGCCGGTCGCAGGAGACGAACTGGATCACCTCGCCGTCCCGGCGGATCAGGAAGTGCGCCGAGACCCGCAGCACGCAGATGCCGGCGAAATAGGGATGGGCGCCGGGATCGAGCGTATTGGTGAACAGCCGCTCGATGTCGCCGCCGCCGAACTGCGACGGCGGCAGGCTGATCGCATGGATCACGATCAGCGAGACGGCCTCGCCCTCGGGGCGGTCGTCGCAGTTGGGCGACGGCACGCGGCGAACGCCGTCGAGCCATCCGTCCGTCATCGTGCCGGCAGCGCTCACCCGGCGTCCTCTTCGATGCCGAGCCGCTCGATCCGGTAGCGCAGGGAGCGGAAGGTGATGCCGAGCAGCCGCGCCGCCGCGGTGCGGTTGAAGCCGGTCTTGGCCAGGGCGTCGAGGATGCTCTGCCTTTCCACGCGGTTCAGGTGATCGTCCAGCGTTTCGCCGGACAGGCTTTCGCCGTCGCTGACCGCCGGGTCCTCGGCGAGCTGCAGGTCCTTGAGCTCGACCACGTCGTCGTGGCACAGCGCGGTCGCCCGTTCGAGGATGTTCTCCAGCTCCCGCACGTTGCCGGGATAGCCGTAGTCGCGCAGCGCGCGCATGGCCTCCTCGGTCAGCCGTGGGCCGCCGTCCGGGTACATGCGCGCCAGCAGGGATTCGACCAGCAGCGGGATGTCTTCCTGGCGCTCGCGCAGGGCGGGCATTTTCAGTTCGATCACGTTCAGCCGGTAGTAGAGGTCCTGCCTGAACGCGCCGGCGTCGACGCATTCCTTCAGCATGCGGTGCGTGGCGGAGACGATGCGCACGTCAACGGCCTCCTCGACCGCGCTGCCGACCTTGCGCACCTTTTTTTCCTGGATGGCGCGCAGGAGCTTGACCTGCATGGGCAACGGCAGGTCGGCGACCTCGTCGAGGAACAGGGTCCCGCCGCTGGCCGCCTGGAAGAAGCCGTCGCGGTCGCTGTCGGCCCCGGTGAACGCGCCCTTGCGGTAGCCGAAGAACTCGCTCTCCATCAGGTTTTCCGGAATGGCGCCGCAGTTGACCGGAATGAACGGCGCCCCGCGCCGCGAGCTGCAGTGATGGATCAGGCGGGCCGCCAGTTCCTTGCCGCTGCCCGATTCGCCGGAAATGTAAACCGGGGCCTGGCTGCGCGCGAGCTTGGCGATCATCTCGCGGACGGCGGCGATGGCCGGCGACTCGCCGGTCAGCTGGCCGGTGTCGCCGGCCGGCTTGTCCGTCGCCACCTCCTTCGCCGCGCCCGTCCGGGGCAGGTTGATGGCCGACTTGATCAGCGTGCGCAATTGATCGAGCGCCACCGGTTTCGCCAGGTAGTCGAAGGCGCCGGCCTTGAGCGCGGCGACGGCGTTGTCGGCGCTGCCGAACGCGGTGATGACGGCGACCGGCGTCTCTCCGTACTCGGCGCTGATCAGGCGCACGATCTCCAGGCCTTCCCCGTCGGGCAGGCGCATGTCGGTCAAGCACAGGCTGTAGCGTTCCTTCTTCAGCAGCCGCTTCGCTTCGGCCACGGTGCCGGCGCAGTCGGCCGACAGCCCCATGCGCGCGAGGGTCAGATCGAGCAGCTCGCGGATGTCCTCTTCGTCGTCGATGACCAGCACGCGCGGCAGCTCTTCGCGCTTCCTGTCGATTTTGTCCGTGGTCACTCGATGCTCCTCCCTGATATGCAAAAATCGGCGCCGGCCTGACTGCTCAGCAGTTCGAGACGGGCGCCGTTGGCCTCGCACAGCTCGCGCGCGATGTAGAGCCCCAGGCCGGTGCCGCGGCTGTGCGTGGTGAAGAACGGTTCGAAAATCTGTTCGCGATGCGCTTCGTCAACGCCATCGCCGTCGTCGATCACGTGCAGATCGATGCGATGGCCGCGGTCGCCGTCCTGCACGCGCAGGCGGATGCTGCCGATGCCCCGCCGCGAATGCCGCCACGCATTGCCGACCAGATTCCACAGGACCTGGTGCAGGTGCGACCGGTCGAACACGATGGCCCCGCGATCAGTAATCTCGACCTGCACGACGCCGGCGGGAACGCCCTCCTTGACCGCGAACTCCTCGACGAAGAGCGGCAGGGTCTGGCGCAGGTCGATCAGCTCGCGGTGGGCGCGGTCGCGCCGGCCGAGTTCGAGCACGTCGCTGACGATGCGCTCGACGCGCCGGGCATTGTCGAGCACGATGCGCAGCAGGCGGTCGCTGGTCGGGCCGGCGGATTCCTCGCGCATCAGCTCGCCGGCGTGCTTGATCGCCGAGAGCGGGTTCCTGATCTCGTGCGCGATGTTGGCCGTCAGCCGCCCGAGCGCGGCCAGCTTGAGCTGCCGCGCCTGCTCCTGCAGGCGCCCGAGGTCTTCGAGGAGGATCAGCACGTCGCCCTCCGAACTCTCGGTGGCGATGAAGCGCGCGCGCAGATGGATGCCGCTGGCCGGCGCCCGGATCAGGACCGGTTCGTCGCCGCCGCGCGCGCACCAGTTGCGGAAACTCAGGGCCAGCTCGGTCGAATAGGTCGACAGCTTGCGTTCCTCGGGATTGCCGAGGCCGAGCAGCTGCTCGATGCGCGGATTGTGCTGCTTGATCAGCCCCTCGCGGTCGAGGACGAGGACGCCGTCCTGCATCTCCTCGATGATGTGCTGGCTGATGATCGTCTGGTTCCTGAGCGCCTCGCCGCGCTTGCGGGCCAGTTCCTCGTTGGTGATGACGCGGTTGGCCAGCAGGCGGGCGGAAATGGCGACGGCGAAGAACCCGGCGCAGAAGAGCCCGGCCTGAAAGAAATCGACGCTCTCGCCGCTGTTCCTCACTACGCGCAGGGACTCCTCGGCGAGCACGGCCAGGGTCGCCATGGCCGCGTAGAACAGAACCAGGCGCCCCTGCCCGACCAGCCCGGCGCCGGCCAGCGTGACCAGCAGCATGATCCCCAGGCTGCCGCGCAAGCCGTCGCCCGCGTGAGTCAGCCCGGTCAGCACCAGCACGTCGAGCAGCACCTGGATGCTGAGCTGCCGGTTGAAGTGCTGCCGGTAAAAGTGCAGCACGGCGAGCGATGCCGCGTTGGCCACGAAATAGAAGCCGACGATCGCGGTCTGGTAGGGGATGCGCTCCTGGCCGATCACGGACAGGGCCGGCGCCTGGTAGAACGACGACAGCGTCAGCAGGGCGGCGATGCACAGCCGGTAGATGCTGAAATAGCGCAGGGTTTTCCAGTGCGTCAACGATACTTGCGGGGCGTTCACGTTCTGCGCATCCGGCATGGCGGGTCAGTCCGCCCGATCCTGCGCCGCGCGCCGGTGTTCGGCGCAGCAGTAGTGGATGGCGCCGTCCCGGACGCCGTCGCTTTCGGGAAAGTGCACGCCGCAGCGGGCGCATTTGACCATCCGCTCCGGCCGGCGCGCGGCCGGCGCTCCTGCCGTCCGGGTCCGGCGGTTTTCCGGGCGGCGGAGAAACCAGAGAATGGCCAGCGCCAACCCGATCAGGAGCAGGTATTTCATGGCTTGAGTGGAATTGTGCGAATCCCGCGAAGCATAGCAGAAGCCGGCCGGCGGAATGAAAAAAGCCAGATCAGCCGCACGGCTGATCTGGCTTTTGAATGGTTGGTCGGGGCGAGAGGATTCGAACCTCCGACTCCTACGTCCCGAACGTAGTACTCTACCAGGCTGAGCTACGCCCCGACCGGGAAACAGCCGCTAAAACGTCCTGGCGACTGCAAAGGACGCTAATTCTAACAAAGAATCCTTGTATGTGGAAGCAGGCAAGGACTCGATGGAAGCCTGCGCGCGGCCGGATTCGGCCTCGGCCTGCCGGCGGGTGTGCTCCAGGGCACCCGTGGCGCGGATGGCCGCCAGCACCGCCGGGAAATCGTCCCGTCCGCCGCTCTCGATGGCCTGGCGCACGCTGCGCGCCTGCGCTTCCGTCCCGCGCTGCATGACGTGGATCAGCGGCAGCGTCGGCTTGCCTTCGGCGAGATCGTCGCCGAGATGCTTGCCGGTTTCCGCTTCGGCGCCGGAATAATCGAGCACGTCGTCGATCAGCTGGAAGGCGGTGCCCAGGTGGGCGCCGTATTCGGCCAGCCGGCGTTCGGTCGCCGGATCGGCGCCGCCGATGATCGCCCCGATCTGCGCGGCGGCTTCGAACAGCTTGGCGGTCTTGTAGCGGATGACCTGCAGGTAGCGTTCCTCGTCAACGTCGGCGTCGTGGCAATTCATCAGCTGCAGCACCTCGCCCTCGGCGATGATGTTGGTGGCATCCGACAGGACGCGCATGATGCGCATGTCGCCGACCTCGACCATCATCTGGAACGAGCGCGAATGGAGGAAATCCCCCACCAGCACGCTGGCCGCGTTGCCGAACAGCGCATTGGCCGTCTTCCTGCCGCGCCGCAGGTCGGATTCGTCGACCACGTCGTCGTGCAGCAGGGTGGCCGTGTGGATGAGCTCGATGATCGCCGCCAGTTCGTGGTGGCGCGTGCCGCCATAGCCCAGCGCCCCGGCGCTCAGGAGTACCAGGGCCGGGCGCAGGCGCTTGCCCCCGGCGTTGATGATGTACTCGGCGACCTGCCGGACGAGGACCACGTCGGAGTGCAGCTCGCGGCGGATCACCGCGTCGACGGCCTGCATGTCCGGTCCGATCAGGTTGTAGAAGTGCTCGGGTTTCAACGGGATTGGCCTAGAAAAAAACTATGAGATAGTAGGTGGCGCCCGTGCCTGGCGTCAAGCCGACGCCCCCGTTGAAAAGCGAACCCTTTGACTCGGCAGGGGAAATGCGTATAATGCGCGGTTCTTCGGTTTACTTTTTTCTTGGTTTTTTTGGAGTCCAACATGTACGCGGTCATAAAAACCGGTGGCAAGCAGTATCGCGTCGCCGCCGGCGAAAAATTGAAAATAGAACAGATACCGGCAGAAGTTGGCGCAGAAGTCACGCTTGATCAGGTGCTCATGGTCGGCGAGGGCGAGTCCGTGAAAATCGGCGCTCCGCTCGTCACCGGTGCGGCGGTCAAGGCTACTGTGCTTTCGCAAGGCCGTCACGACAAGGTCAAGATCTTCAAGATGCGTCGCCGCAAGCACTATCAGAAGCATCAGGGCCATCGTCAGAACTACACCGAAATCCGCATCGACGGGATTTCCGCCTGAGCGGCGGCCTAACGGAAAGGAAAGAGTCACATGGCACACAAAAAAGCAGGCGGCAGTTCGCGCAACGGCCGCGACTCCGAATCGAAACGCCTCGGCGTCAAGCGCTACGGCGGCCAGGACGTCCTGGCGGGGAACATTATCGTCCGCCAGCGCGGCACGCAGTTCCACCCGGGCGTGAACGTCGGCATCGGCAAGGATCACACGCTGTTCGCCCTGATCGACGGGCGCGTCGAGTTCGCGCTCAAGGGCGCGAAGCGGCAACGCACGGTCAGCATCGTCCCGGCGGCGGCCTGATCGGGCTGCGCTCGGTCCGCTGCGGCGGCAACGAAAGCCCTATCCTTGCGATAGGGCTTTTTACTTTGTAGGGAAGCGCGCATGAAATTCATCGACGAGGCGAAGATTTACGTCGCCGCCGGCGACGGCGGCAACGGCGTCGTCTCGTTCCGGCGCGAGAAGTACGAGCCGGAGGGCGGACCGGACGGCGGCGACGGCGGCCGCGGCGGCAGCGTCCGGGTGATCGCCGACCGCAACATCAACACGCTGGTCGAATACCGCTACACCCGCAAGTTCGTCGCGCAGCGCGGCGAGAACGGGGCGTCCGCCGGCTGCTACGGCAAGGGCGGCAAGGATATCGTGCTGCGCGTTCCGGTCGGGACGGTGATCACCGACATCAATACCCACCAGGTCGTCGCCGACCTGGCGCACGACGAACAGACCGTATTGATCGCCAAGGGTGGCAAGGGCGGCCTCGGCAACATCCACTTCAAGTCCAGCACCAACCGCGCGCCGCGCCAGTGCACCAAGGGCGAACCGGGCGAGGAGCGCGACCTGCGCCTCGAACTGCGCGTGCTGGCCGACGTCGGCCTGCTCGGCCTGCCGAACGCGGGGAAGAGCACCTTCATCCGCGCGGTGTCGGCGGCGCGCCCGAAAGTGGCCGATTACCCGTTCACCACCATGCACCCGAACCTCGGCGTGGTGCGCGTCGACGAGAACAAGAGCTTCGTCATCGCCGACATTCCGGGCCTGATCGAAGGCGCGGCCGAAGGCGCCGGCCTGGGCATCCGCTTTCTCAAGCACCTGGCGCGCACGCGCGTGCTGCTGCACATCATCGATCTGGCGCCGCTCGACCCGGACGCCGATCCGGTGCGCGACGCGCACGCGATCGTGGGCGAAGCTGGAGAAATACAGCCCGGAGCTTGCCGCCAAGCCGCGCTGGCTGGTGCTCAACAAGCTCGACCTGATCCCGGAGGACGAGCGCGAAGAACGTGCCGCAGATTTCCTGCGCGCCTACGGAGCGCCGGCGGCAACGCCCTGCTTCCGGATCAGCGCCATCAGCGGCGACGGCTGCCGGCCGCTGATCTTCGCCTTGCAGGAAGCATTGGACGAGCTGGCGCCGCCGACGGCGATCGCCGACGACCCGGCGGATGAGTTTTTTCCCGACGACACGGAAACGGATTGAGCGAAAAATGGCTATGAACGCGACACGCATCGCCGAAGCGAAACGGCTGGTCATCAAGGTCGGCTCGGCGCTCGTCACCAACAACGGCGAAGGACTCGACACGGCGGCCATCGGGGAGTGGGCCCGGCAGATCGCCGAATTGCGCGCGCTCGGGCGGGAGGTGGTGCTGGTCTCCTCCGGGGCGATCGCCTGCGGCATGCAGCGCCTGGGCCGGGAGAAGCGCCCGAGCGCCGTGCACGAATTGCAGGCCTGCGCGGCGGTCGGGCAGATGGGGCTGGTGCAGGTCTATGAAAGCGCGTTCTCGGCGCACGGACTGCACACGGCGCAGGTGCTGCTCACCCACGACGATCTGGCCGACCGCATGCGCTATCTCAACGCGCGCTCGACGCTGACCACGCTGCTGTCGCTCGGCGTGGTGCCGATCATCAACGAGAACGACACGGTGGTCACCGACGAAATCAAGTTCGGCGACAACGACACGCTGGGCGCGCTGGTCGCCAACCTGGTCGACGCCGACTGCCTGGTCATCCTGACCGACCAGCGCGGCCTGTACACGGCCGATCCGCGCAAGGACCCGCAGGCGACGCTGATTGCCGAGGCGCGGGCGGGCGACCCGGCGCTGGAGGCGATGGCCGGCGGCGCGGGTACGCAGTACGGCAAGGGCGGCATGATCACCAAGGTCATCGCCGCCAAGCGCGCGGCCAACAGCGGCGCGCACACGGTCATCGCCAGCGGGCGCGAGCGGGACGTGATGCCGCGGCTGGCGCGCGGCGAACCGATCGGCACGCTGCTGGTGTCCGAGATGCAGCCGCTCAACGCGCGCAAGCAGTGGCTGGCCGACCATCTGCAGCTCAACGGCCGCCTGATTCTCGACGCCGGCGCGGTCAAGGCGCTCGGCGAAGGGAAAAGCCTGCTGCCGATCGGCGTGGTCGAGGTGCAGGGCGAATTCGAGCGTGGCGCGGCGGTGGCCTGCGTGTCGCCGGCTGGGAAGGAAGTGGCGCGCGGCCTGAGCAACTACGGCAGCAGCGACGCCCGGCGCATCGCGCGCCATGCCAGCGCGGACATCGAGAACATCCTCGGCTACATCGACGAACCGGAGATGATCCACCGGGACAACATGGTGGTCTGCTAGGGAAATACTGGTTTGTTCGTCACCCCGGCGCAGGCCGGGGTCCAGTGCGTCGGTTTTCCTGGATTCCGGCTTTCACCGGAAGGACGCATGGGGAGTAGTTCAGCGCCTCCCTAGGCCACTGCCTCGATTTCGGTTTCGGTTTCCCGATAGATTCTCGCCTGCGTGCGCAGCCAGCCGCAGAAGGCCTGCAACGACTCCGACTCCAGCTTGTCCTCGGGGTACACGAGATAGTAGCTGCGCTGGTTGTGCAGCACGTACGGGCACGGCACCACCAGTTCGCCCGAGGCGATTTCGCTGAGCACGAAAAAGCGCGGCATCAGGGCCACGCCCAGGCCGGCCTTGGCCGCTTCGACCAGCATCGCGAAGACTTCGTAGCGCGATCCGCCCATGGCGTTGACGTTCGCCAGGCCGGCCACTTCGAACCACTCCCGCCAGGCGTCGGGGCGCGAGGATTGGTGCAGCAGCGGCATCTGTTCGAGTTCCGAAGGTTCCACCGACAATCGCCCGTCGAGCAGCGACGGCTTGCACACCGGCACCATTTCCTCGCCGAACAGGTACTCGGTGATGGCGCCGGGCCACACCGGGTCGCCGAAATGGATCGCCGCGTCGAACGGCGTATCGATGAACATGAACGGCTCGTTGCGCGTCGTCAGGTCGAGCGTGATCTCCGGGTGGTGCAGCTGGAAATCCGCCAGGCGCGGAATCAGCCAGCGGGTGGCGAAGGTGGGAATGACCGCCAGTTCGAGCACCCGTCCGGCGCTGCGGTGGGCCATCAGCGACAGGGTGTCGTGTTCGATGCGCTTCAGATTCTCGCGGATCTGCCTGGCGTAGATCTGCCCCGCGCCGGAAAGCGACACCCGCTTCTTGACCCGATTGAACAACTGCACGCCCAGATAATCCTCCAAGGCCGAAATCTTCCGGCACACCGCGCTTTGCGTCAGCGAGAGCTCTTCCGCGGCGCGCGTGAAACTCTGGTGCCGGGCCGCCGTTTCGAAAGCGACGAGCAGGTCCGTTCCCGGAATTTTTCTTCGCATGGTCATTCCAAAATAGAACAATTTGCTGAATATACATCGTTTGCTATTACATGAAAACGTGCAAAAAATGGCCTATCGTTTTATTAAACGATTGTTGTTGAACTACGTAAGTTAACGCTTTCAATTCAAGTCTGTTTCCATAACAACATCGTCCAGGGGGACGCTCTCCGGTTTGCCATGCCGGCACTGACCCTGGGGCGAGGAGGAATTCCACCATGAACGACACAGGCACCAGCAATACCCTCCAACGCAACCTGCGCGAGCTGTCTGAAAAACACAAACTCTCCCCGGCGCTCGCCGACCACCTCGAACGCTATTTCGCCGACATCGACGCCGACAATTTCCTCGACGTCAACCTGGAAGAACTCCACGGCGCGGCCATCCAGCACAACCGGCTCGGCCAGTCGCGGTCCGCCGGGCAGGCGGTCATCGCCCTGTACACGCCCGATTTCGACCGGCACGGCTGGCATTCGCCGCACACGGTCATCGACATCGTCACCGACGACATGCCGTTCCTGGTCGACTCGGTCACCATGGTCGTCTATAACCGCGGCCTGGCGATCCATCGCCTCATCCACCCGGTGCTCGGCATCGAGCGCGACGCCGCCGGCCTGCTGTGCCGGAGCGCCGAGCGCGGCACGGCCGGCACGCACGGCGAATCGTGGATACACCTGGAGATCGACCGCATCGGCGACAGCGCGGTGCTCGACGAGCTGCGCAACGAAATCGCCGACGTATTGGCCGACATCCGCGCCGCGGTCGACGACTTCGCCGCAATGCGCCAGCGCGTCGAGACCGCCATCGGCGGCCTGGGCGGCGCCAAATCCGCCGACAGCGAGGAAATCGTCGACTTCCTGCGCTGGGCGGCCAGCGAGAATTTCATCTTCCTCGGCTATGCGCATTACCAGGCGGGAGCCGACGCGGCCTCGCTGGAACGCGCGCCGGACGGCGGCCTCGGCCTGCTGCGCCGCGCCGACCATCCGCGCTTCGGGCATTGCCGCACCGGCATGCCGAGCCGCATCGCCGAACTCCAGGCGCTGCCCTCGGCGCTGACGCTGACCAAGGCCGACGCCCGCTCGATCGTGCACCGTTCGGGCTACCTGGACTACATCGGCGTGCGCGAGCGCGACGCCAAGGGCGCGGTCGTCGGCGAGCACGTTTTCGTCGGCCTGTACGCCGCCCACGTCTATCACATCTCGACGACCGAGATTCCCGTGGTGCGCCGCAAGGTGGCGGCCGTGCGCACGGCCTGCGGATTCGCTCCGGGCGGACACAACGACAAGACGCTGCGCAACATCCTCGAAACCTATCCGCGCGACGAGCTGATCGAGATCGACACCGCCGACCTGCAGCGCATCGCCCACGGCATCGTCATGCTGCACGAACACCAGCGGGTGCGCGTCTTCCTGCGCGACGACCGCTGGTGCCGCTACGTCTCGGCGCTGGTTTACACGCCGCGCGACCGCTTCGACACGACCGTGCGCCTGCGCATCATGGCGCTACTCAGCAACACGCTGGGCGCCGACAGCGTCAACTTCTTCATCAACGTCGACGAATCGCGGCTGGCGCGCCTGCACCTGATCGCGCGCACGCCGGACGGCACCTGCTACCAGTACGACGCGGAAGCGATCGAGCGCGACGTCGCGCGCATCGTGCGCGGCTGGCAGGACGAGCTGCAGCACAACCTGATCGAGCACGCCGGCGAGGAACGCGGCAACACGCTGCTGCGCCGCTACGCCGGGGCGCTGCCGCTGGCCTACCAGGACCAGGTGCCGCCGAGCTCCGCGGTGTCGGACCTCGAACGGCTCGAAACGGCAGAAGCCAGCGGGCGCGTCGAGATCAAGCTCAACGCGCCGTACGGCGAAGACGGCTCGCATCAGCACATCAAGCTGTTCCTGAAGGGCAACCCGCGGCCGCTGTCCGCCGTGCTGCCGGTGTTCGAGAACCTGGGGCTGACCGTCCTCTCCGAGCAGCCGTTCAAGCTGACCGACCTGGAACTGCACATCGCCGATTTCGCCGTGCAGCTGCCGCGCCCCGAGGCGCTCGACGATGAATCGACCCGCAACGCCTTCATCGACCTGCTCGGCAAACTTCTGCGCAACGAGGCCGAGAACGACGGCTTCAACCGCCTGACCCTGCTGGCCGGGCTCGACGCGCCGCGCATCAACATCCTGCGCGCCTACGGCCGCTACCTGCGCCAGGCCGGGCTGCCGTTCAGCCAGGTGTACATCGAACGCTGCCTGTCCAGCCACCCGCAGATCGCCCGCCTGCTGTCCGACCTCTTCCACACGCGCTTCTCCCCGGATGCCACCGACGCCCAGGCGGAAGAGACCGACCGCGAACTGGCGGCCGCGCTCGCGCAGGTGAGCAACCTGGACGACGACCGCATCCTCTCCGGCTACCGCACCGCCTTCCACGCCACCATGCGCACCAATGCGTGGCAGAAGGACGCCAAGGGCCAGCCGAAGGATTACCTGTCGTTCAAGATCTCGTCCAAGCTCATCCCCTTCCTGCCCAAGCCCGTGCCGCTCTACGAAATTTTCGTCTATAGCCAGCGCATGGAAGGCATCCACATGCGCGGCTCCTCCGTCTCGCGCGGCGGCCTGCGCTGGTCCGACCGCATGGAGGACTACCGCACCGAAGGCCTGGCGCTGGTCAAGGCGCAGATGGTCAAGAACGTCGTCGGCGTGCCGCTCGGCGCCAAGGGCTGCTTCATCGGCAAGCGCCTGCCGCCGGCCAGCGAGCGCGACGCCTGGATGGCCGAAGGCATCGCCTGCTACCAGACTTACATCCGCGGCCTGCTCGACGTCACCGACAACCTCGTCGGCGGCAAGGTCGTTCCGCCTGAGAACGTCCGCCGCCACGACGGCGACGATCCCTACCTCGTCGTCGCCGCCGACAAGGGCACGGCGACCTTCTCCGACATCGCCAACGCCATCGCCATCGAATACGGCTTCTGGCTCGGCGACGCCTTCGCCTCGGGCGGCTCGGCCGGCTACGACCACAAGGGCATGGGCATCACCGCGCGCGGCGCGTGGGAGGCGGTCAAGCGCCACTTCCGCGAACTCGGGCGCGACACGCAGAGCGAACCGTTCACCGCGGTCGGCATCGGCGACATGTCCGGCGACGTCTTCGGCAACGGCCTCCTACGTTCCGACAAGACGACGCTGGTCGCGGCCTTCGACCACCGGCACATCTTCCTCGATCCGAACCCGAATCCCGAGCAGAGCTTCGCCGAACGGCAGCGCCTGTTCGACCTGCCCCGCTCCTCGTGGGACGACTACGACAAGTCGCTCATCTCCGAGGGCGGCGGCGTGTGGCCGCGCAGCGTCAAGAGCATCCCGCTCTCGCCGCAGGTCTGCGCCCGGCTGGGCGTCAACGCCGAACAGATGACGCCGAACGAACTGATGAACGCCATCCTCAAGGCGCCCGTCAACCTGCTCTACAACGGCGGCATCGGCACCTACGTCAAGGCCAGCAGCCAGAGCCACCAGGACGCCAACGACCGCACCAACGACGCCATCCGCATCGACGCCACGGAAATCCGCGCCAAGGTCGTCGGCGAAGGCGGCAACCTCGGCTTCACGCAGAAGGCGCGGATCGAATACGCGATGAACGGCGGTCTGAACTACACCGACGCCATCGACAATTCGGCCGGTGTCGGCACGTCCGACCACGAGGTCAACATCAAGATCCTGACCTCCAGCCTGCTGCAGAGCGGCGACATGACGATCAAGCAGCGCGACACCCTGCTGGCCTCGATGACCGACGACGTCGGCCGCCGGGTGCTGGTCGACAACTACCAGCAGACGCAGGCCGTATCGCTGGAAACCGCCTACGGCCGCGACCTGCTCAACGCGCACGGGCAGCTCATCCGCTTCCTCGAAGCCAAGGGCGGCCTCAACCGCGCCATCGAGTTCCTGCCGGACGAGAAGCATCTGATCGAGCGCGCGCAGATGGGCATCGGACTGACCGCGCCGGAAATCGCCGTGCTCCTGGCGTACTCCAAGATCGCGCTGAAGCAGGCCATCCTGGCGACCCAGCTGCCGGATACGCCGGTGTTCCAGAAACTGCTGGTGAGCTACTTCCCCGACGCGGTCGCGGAAAAATGCGCCGACCAGATTCCGGCGCACCCGCTGCGCCGTGAAATCATCACCACGCAGATCGTCAGCCGCCTGGTCAACCGCATGGGCACGGTGTTCACCCAGCAGATCGGCGACGAAACCGGCGCCGAACTCGAACAGATCATCTCGGCCTGGTACGCCGCCAGCGAACTGCTGGGTGCGGAATGCCTCTGGAAGGAAATCGAGGCGCTCGACCTCAAGATTCCTTCCGCACGCCAGATGGCGCTGATGATGGCCCTGCGCGACATGGTCGGCGCCGCCACGCGGCAGATCCTCGCCTCGCAGATGGCCGGTGCCGGCATCCCCGAGATCGTCGACACCTACCGCGACGCCGTCGCCCAAGCGATCGCCGCCGCCCGCGCCGGCAAGGAAGGCGTGGAATCGATCGCCGCGCTGCTCGACGCGCGGACCGACGTCGCCCGGGTGTTCGAACTGGTCGACCTGGCGCGCAGCGGCAACCGTCCGCTCGAAGAAGTCGCGACCGCCTGCGCCAAGCTCGACGCCGCCTTCGACCTCACCTGGCTCGGCAACGCCATCGGCAACCTGCCGGCCGGCAACCGCTGGCAGGCGCGGGCCAGGGCGCAACTGGCCAGCGATCTGCGCGCCATGCGGCAAGCCCTGCTGCAGCGCGACGCCGCCGACGCCACGGCAACGGGCGCGGCACGCAGCGTGATCGAAGAGCTCAAGCGCAACGCGCCGCAGGATCTGGCCATGCTCTCGGCCGGCCTGACCGAGGTCAAGCGCATCCTGCTCAACCACTGATTCGCGATCCATCCGCGCACGACCGGGAGACGAACCGTCTCCCGGTTTTTTTATCGCGTAGCCCGTTGAAGCACGAAAACGAAGAAGACCACTGACGATTCGCTTGTATGAATTATCGGCACCGCATCCCTCGCAAACCAAGAAGAGGGATCGTTCCGGAAACCGCTGTTTCGGCCATAGTCATTTCGAGAGAGGCGGCTTTCCTGAAGTAGAGAAATCGGCCGACGGCTCGGCCGTCTCTTCCTGCACCGGGACGCGGTAGGTTTCCGACGCCCAGGCGCCGAGATCGATCAGTTTGCAGCGTTCGGAACAGAAGGGCCGGTATTTGTTTTCCGGGCCCCACAACGCTTCACCCCCGCATTGCGGGCAACGAACCTTGGTAACTTTTGCCGCCATCGTCGATCCTGGAACATTCTGAAACGCGGTCTGGAACACCATGCCGCCAGCCGGCGCATGGCGATCCAGATTCGTTGTTGGTCACGCAAGCCGCTGACGAAACCGGCGGCCAATGGCTAAATTATGCCCGCTTTTCGAGAGGCGGACGAAAGCGGGAGTTCCGCCGGACGGTCATTTCAGATACTCATCGAAGTGCTGAAGCACGCGCACCTTCGCCTCTTCCCGCGCTGCCGGATCGGGCGCCGTGGTCACGCCCTGGCCCGGATTCACGCCATTCGGCACTTCCTTGCGCACGTGCTTGCCTTTGAGCGCGGGGTTGTCGAAGTCGTGGTAAGCGTTCGGGAACGTGACGATCCGCATCGGCTCGTGGCGGGCCGCGACCGTGGCGGCCAGCGCCCGGCAAGGGGCGGCGGGCGTCCAGTCGTCGCTCTCGCCGATGAGCAGCAGGAGCGGCGCGTAGGGATGGAAGCGATCGGCGGCCTGGTTGCGCGCCGTGCAGCCCGGATAGAAGGCAACCGCGGCGCGAAAGGCCGCAGCGGGTCGGGGGCTGCGCGCGGCGGCATCCAGCACGACTCCGGCGCCGTTCGACCAGCCCAGCAGGGCCACGCGGTCGGGCCGGATTTCCTCCCGTCCCTGCAGGTAGGCCAACGCGGCGTAGGCGTCGCCGACGCGGTCGGACGCCTTGAGCGAACGCTCCTTGAACTTGATCGTGCAGATTTCCTTGATCCCGCGCGAGGTGAAACTGTCGAGCATCAGCGCGGCATAGCCGTGGTCGGCCAGGAACCGGCCCCACATGAGATGGCGTTCGTTGAGCGCGCCGCTGCGCGCGTAGGCGCCGCCGCAACCGTGGAGCATGACCACGGCCGGGAAAGGCCCCTCGCCGGCGGGTCTGAACAGATAGGCCTTCAGCGGCGCGGGCGACGACGACAGGCCGGCGGGCGGAATTTCAAGCGCCACTGGAGTGACGGCGCCGACACCGCCGATCCATGCGATAAAAAGCAGCAGCGCACGAAGAAGATGCCTCATCGCGGCACCCCGAAAAACCCGGCAGCGGCGGCTCTCAATGTGGAATGCGTGATTACAGATTGCAGAACACGATGTCGAACGGCACGTCCACCGCGTTGTCGGTGTGGCGCTGGCGCGATTCGAGGTCCTGGCGGATGAAGCGGATGTTCAGCGCGTATTTGTTGGCGCTGATTTCGGGAATGAAGGGCAGCTGTTTCTTGAGCGAGACGCGCACCATCTGCGAGGTGCTGCCGCCGAGCATCAGCTGGAAGGAACCGCTGCGCGCGACGTGGTGTTCGGACGCGCCGCTGGCGCGCAGCAGGCGCAGCACGATCGACAGGCCGTCGCGCAGCGGGATCAGCGGTCTGAGCCATTCCTGCAACGCCTCCTGGCGGACGGCGGCTTCCTGGTGCAGCCAGTAGTGGTACGAAGGCAGATCGAATTCGCAGACGCCGCCGGGAATGACGGCGCGGCTCTTGATCGCCATCAGCCAGTCGTTCTCGCGCAGGTACTGACCGATCTTCCCGGTCATGGCCAGCAGCGCGGCGGACGATTGTTCGATTTCGTAGAGCGCGCCGGAAAGCGCCTCTTCGGAAATTTCCGGGTTGTTGCGGAAGGCCAGCAGCGATTGCCGCTGCCGTTCGAGTTCCTGGATCAGGTCCATCTTGAGGTCGGCGCGGCCGGCCACTTCGAGGATTTCGAACAGCGACAGCAGCACGACATGATGTTCCCGCCGTCCCGGCTGCTGGATGAAATGGCCGGTCTTCTCGAACAAATCCTCCAGGCGCAGCAACGTCCTGATGCGCTCGTTGAAGGGATATTCGTAGGTAATCACATTGCCGCCGGTCAGGTGATCAGGGTGAATTTCCCAATATTCTGAGGCATTTGCGAACAAATCTCAATGGTTCACTTGGAAAACCGCCCCGGATAATGCCGGGGGCACGGCGGCGGGGCGCCCGCCCCGACTGGGAAGCCGGCAGGGCCGCGTCATACCCGGATGGCAAGCCGGACGGCCGCTCAGGCATGTCCCTGGACGTCGGCGCGCCGGCTCAGTTCGAGGTAGCGCCGGTGCAGCGCGAGGACGCCTGTCTGCAGTTCGTCGCGGGCGCCGGTGTTGGCCAGCACGTCGTCCGCGGCGGCCAGGCGTTCGGCCCGGCCGGCCTGGGTGGCCATGATGCCGCGCACCTCGTCCTCGCTCAGGCCGCTGCGCGCCATGACGCGGGCGATCTGCTGCGTTTCGTCGCAATCGACCACGAGAATCCGGTCGACGTATTCGCGGTAGGCGCCGGATTCGATCAGCAGCGGTACGACCAGCAGCACGTAGGGCGCATGCCCGGCCCGCCGGCAGCGCGCCACGCTTTCGCCGCGGATCAGCGGATGCAGGATGGCTTCGAGGCGCTTGCGCATGGCCGGGTCGGAGAAACAGAGCCGCCGCATGGCCGCGCGGTCGAGGCCGCCGTCCTTCTGCAATACCGCGGTGCCGAAGGCGCGGACGATGGCCGGCATGGCGGCGCCCTGCGCCGAGGTCAGTTCGTGCGCGATCACGTCGGTGTCGACGATCGCCGCGCCCAGTTCGGCGAAGAGATCGGCGACGGTGGTCTTGCCGCTGCCGATGCCGCCGGTCAGGCCGACGACCAGGCTCATCGCGCCGCGCTCCGGCCGCAGCCGCCCGGTTCGGCGCGGGGCATCGCCTGGGCGAGCAGCTGGCGCATTTCCCCGGCCTGCGCTTCGGGGCCGTGGAGCTCGATCTGCGCCGGCGCCGGCTTGCGGGGACGTTCGGCCAGGACGGCCGAGCGGACCCCTTTTTCCTTGAACGCGGCGAGCGCGGCTTCGGCGGCTTCCTGCGTGGAGTACAGGCCGAGCGAAATCGCGAAGCCCTCGATGCCGGCCTCCTGCATGATGAAGTACTCCTTGACGCCGAGCTTCTTCAGTTCGGCCACCTTGTTCTCGGCCTCGCGCTTCGCCTTGAACGGGGGAATGTGCACCCAGTAGCTGGAATTTCCCGGCGCGGCCGCGCGCACCAGCTTGAACGCCGGCAGCTTTTCGGCGAGCAGGCGTTCGAGGGCGTCCGCCTCGGCCTGCGGCACCTCGCTCAGCGCGACGCAGACATCCGGTTGCGGCGGTGGCTCGGCGGGCGGCGACGGCTCTTCGGCGCGCGCCCGGCCTGCTTCCGGGGGCCGGTCGTTCGACACGAGGCGGATCTGGTCGGCCCGCAGCGGCTCGCCGGGCCGCGGGGCGTCGGCTTCGCCGAGGCCCAGGGCGCCGCGGGTCCAGGCGAAAAACAGCAGGTTGGCGAGGACCAGCAGGAAGACCAGGGTGCGCATCGGCGACGCTCCCGATCTCAGCCGAAATCGGGCAGGTGCCGCAGCGATTCGCGGATGGCCTCGCGCGGATACTCGAAATCCTCGAGCTCGCCGGCGAAGTAGCGGTCGTAGGCGGCCATGTCGAAATGCCCGTGCCCGGTCAGGTTGAACAGCAGCGTGCGCGGCTCGCCGGTGTGCTTGCAGCGCAGGGCCTCGTCGATGGTGGCGCGGATGGCGTGGCACGATTCCGGGGCGGGCACCACGCCCTCGGCGCGGGCGAACATCACGCCGGCTTCGAAGGTGGCCAGCTGCGGCACCGCCACCGCTTCGATCAGGCCTTCATGGTAGAGCTGCGAGACGAGCGGCGAGGCGCCGTGGTAGCGCAGGCCGCCGGCATGGATGCCGGGCGGCGTGAAATCGTGCCCCAGCGTGAACATCTTCATCAGCGGCGTGAAGCCGGAGGAATCGCCGTAGTCGTAGGCATACTTGCCCTGGGTCAGCGACGGGCACGAGGTCGGCTCGACCGCCACCAGCCGCACCATCCTGCCGCTACGCCCGCCGGCCGCGTTGTCGGCGAGGAAGGGGAAGGCCAGGCCGGCGAACGACGAACCGCCGCCGCACGGCGCGAAGACGACGTCGGGCCAGTCGCCGGCCAATTCGAACTGCTTCTTCGCCTCCAGGCCGATGATCGTCTGATGCAGGATGACGTGGTTGAGCACCGAGCCCAGCGCGTAGTTGGTGTCGGCGCGCGAGGCGGCCTCCTCGACGGCCTCCGAGATGGCCAGGCCGAGCGAGCCGGGATTGCCGGGGTCGTGCGCCAGCGCGTCGCGCCCGCTCTGCGTCAGCGTCGACGGGCTGGCGAAGACCTCGGCGCCCCAGGTGCGCATCATCGAGCGCCGGTAGGGCTTCTGCTCGTAGCTGACCTTGACCATGAACACGCGCACGTCGATGCCGAACATCTGGCCGGCCAGCGCGATCGAACAGCCCCACTGGCCGGCGCCGGTCTCGGTGGTGAGGCGCCGGATGCCGGCCTGCCGGTTGTAGTAGGCCTGCGGCACGGCGGTGTTGGGCTTGTGCGAGCCGGCGGGCGAGACGCCCTCGTTCTTGTAGTAGATCTTGGCCGGGGTGCCCAGCATCGCCTCCAGGCGCGCGGCGCGGACCAGCGGCGACGGACGCCACAGGCGATAGATCTCGCGTACTTCCTGCGGAATCGGAATCCAGCGTTCGGCCGACATTTCCTGTTCGAGGATCGCCGCCGGGAAGATGGCGCCCATCTGTTCCGGCGTCGCCGGCTGGCCGTCCGGGCCGAGCGGCGGCAGCGGCGGATTGGGCAGGTCGGCCGCCACGTTGTACCAGTGGGTCGGAATTTCGGATTGGGGCAGGACGAAACGCAACGACTCCATGAAGACTCCGGGTGAGTGGTTTATCGAGGCACGGCGGGCCGGCAACGGGCCCAAGTATACCGGGACGGCATGGTCAGGAGATGCAGCGCAACAGCCCGTCGAGGACCAGCGTCTCCTCCATCCGGCAGGGGATGCCGAGGCACGGCGCGATGCGGTGCGCGGCGCCGCCGGTCAGCAGGCAGAGCGCCGGCCCCTCGGCGGCCACCCGGGCGAACATCCGCTCGATGGCGCCGGCCTGCGCGTGCAGGCAGCCGGAGACGATGGCGTCCATGGTGTTGGTCGGCGCCTCGCGGTACTCGCCCACCGCGTCGGGCAGCTGGGCGGTGTTCCGGGCCAGCGCCGCGCACATCAGGCGCACGCCCGGCAGGATCAGCCCGCCGCGGAAATTGCCGGCGGCGTCGAGCCAGTTCGACGGTGGTCGCGGTGCCCGCGCAGACGACCAGACAGGCGCCCGCCGTCTTGGCGCGCGCGCCGATCAGCGCCGCCCATCGGTCCGCGCCGAGCCGTTCTGGCTGCTCGTAGCCGTTGCGCACGCCGTGCGCGGACGGCGCGCCGGCGCGCACCCAATGCAGCCGATGGCCGGACGCGGCGGCGGCCACCGCGATGGCCGCCTCGACCGCCGGCCCCGCGACGCAGCACGCCGCGACGTCCGCGCCGCCCGGCCAGCGGCCCGCGACCCCGGCCAGTTGGTCGACCTCCTCGGTCGGCAGGCTGCCGCGCTCCACCCAGGCCCGGCCGTCATGGAGCCCCCATTTGATGCGGGAATTGCCGGCGTCGATGGCGACGATCATCGCGGCCTCAGCGACACGTCGCCGGACAGGCAGCGTTCCAGGCCGTCCGCCGTGCGCACCAGCAGCGCGCCGTCGGCGTCGGCGCCGGCGCAGACGCCCTCCTTCTCGACGCGGCCGTCGCGCAGCAGGCGCACCGGCCGCTCCTGCCAGGCGTGGCAGGCATGCCATTCGTCGCGCAGGCCGGCGAAGCCGTCCGCGGAAAAGCGGTCGAAGACCCGCGCCAGTTCGACCAGCAGGCGGGCCAGCAGGAGGTGCCGGTCGGGCAGCGCGGCGACGATCCGGTCCAGCGCCGCCGGCGGTAGCGCGGCGCCTTCGCCGATGCTTGCCGGCAGGCGCAGGTTCAGCCCGATGCCGACCACGACGCGCGCCGCCGCGTCGTCGGCGTCCAACTCGACGAGAATGCCGCCCAGCTTGGCGTCGCCGTGCAGGATGTCGTTCGGCCACTTGAGCATGACGCCGGCCGCGCCGCAGCGGGCGAGCGCGCGCACGACGGCCACGCCGACCGCCAGCGACAGCCCGGAAAGGCGTGTCAGCCCGCCGGGAAACGTCCACAACACGGAAAAGGTCAGGCTCGCCTCGGGCGAGGCGGCCCACGCGCGCCCCCGGCTGCCGCGCCCGGCGGTCTGCCGGTCGGTGACCAGCACCGTCCCCGACGGCGCGCCCGCCGCCGCCCGCCGCATCAGCGCGGTGTTGGTGGACGCGCATTCGGCCACGGCGACCACGTCGAGACGGCCGCTGGCCTCTTCCAGGAGGGCATGCAGGCGGAGCGGATCGATCAGCAGGGAGGGAGCATCGGACATGGCGGCACCGTTCGAGGCCGCCATTATCCTAGAATCCGCCGCCCGCCGCTCGTTTCTCGCGTTCCGCTCCGGGCAGGGAGAAAATCAGCCGGCGGGGTGCTCCGCTTCGTCGGCCCGGCCGCCGTCGAGGCCGAGGTCCTGGATCTTGCGGGTGATGGTGTTGCGGCCGATGCCCAACGCCAGCGCGGCCTCGATGCGCCGGCCGCCGGTGTGCGCCAGGGCGCGGTTGATCAGTACGCGCTCGAAGGCGTCGGTGAGCTTTTCGTGCACCGGGCCGTCGCCGCTCGCCAGCATCCGGTCGACCGCCTGCGCCAGCCCGCTCTCCCAGTCCCCAGCGCCGCCGGATGCGGGCGCCGATTCGCGCAGTTCCGGCGGCAGGTCGCCGACGTCGACCAGTTGGCCGGGCGCCATCACCGTCAGCCAGTGGCAGACGTTCTCCAGCTGCCGCACGTTGCCGGGAAAATCCAGGACCGACAGCTGGCGCAGCGCCGCGTCGGAAATGCGCTTGGCGTCGACGCCGAGGTCCTGCGCGCTCTTCTGCAGGAAGTGGCGGGCCAGGATCGGGATGTCCTCGCGCCGCTCGCGCAGGCTCGGCAGGCGCACCCGGATGACGTTCAGGCGATGGAACA
The DNA here is from genome assembly GCF_047602565.1 of Propionivibrio sp. Taxonomy (GTDB): domain Bacteria; phylum Pseudomonadota; class Gammaproteobacteria; order Burkholderiales; family Rhodocyclaceae; genus Propionivibrio. The sequence continues at coordinate 3,026,979 of NZ_JASGGX010000001.1, read as the reverse complement.
GGTCTTCGCGGAACAGCCCGTCCTTGACCCGCGCTTCGAGGTTCTGGTGCGTGGCGGCGATGATGCGCACGTTGGCGCGGATCGGCGAATGCCCGCCGACGCGGTAGAAGTTGCCGTCGGACAGCACGCGCAGCAGGCGCGTCTGCAGTTCGGCCGGCATGTCGCCGATCTCGTCGAGGAACAGCGTGCCGCCCTCGGCCTGCTCGAAGCGGCCGCGCCGCTGCGTGGCCGCGCCGGTGAAGGCGCCGCGCTCGTGGCCGAACAGCTCGGATTCGAGCAGGTCCTTGGGGATCGCCGCGGTGTTGATGGCGATGAACGGCTTGTCCGAACGCGGGCTGTGCCGGTGCAGGGCGCGCGCCACCAGTTCCTTGCCGGTGCCCGACTCGCCGGTGATCATCACCGTCGCCGAGGACTGGCTGAGCCGGCCGATGGCGCGGAACACCTCCTGCATGGCCGGCGCCTTGCCGAGGATTTCCGGCACCATGCCGACCTCGCTGGCCGCACCACCCTGGTGCAGGCTCTCGTCGATGGCCCGCCGGATCAGTTCCAGCGCCTGGTCGACGTCGAACGGCTTGGGCAGGTATTCGAAGGCGCCGCCCTGGAAGGCGGCCACCGCGCTGTCCAGGTCGGAATAGGCGGTCATGATGATCACCGGCAGCGCGGGGAAGCGCTCCTTGACCTTTTTCAGCAGGTCCAGCCCGGACTCGCCCGGCATGCGGATGTCGGACACCAGGACCTGCGGCGCCTCGCCGCCCGTTTCGAGCTGCGCCAGGGCTTCGCTGGCCGAGGCGAAGCTCTTGAACGGGGTCTGCTCGCGCGACAGGGTCTTTTCCAGTACCCAGCGGATCGACTTGTCGTCGTCGACAATCCAGACAGGTTTCATTGACTTCTCAAGCATGGTGATCGCAATGGGCGGGTTCAAGCAATTAGCTTGCCATCAGCCCGCCGCCTTGCCGTCGCCCAAGCTCAGCGGCAGGCGGATGGTGAAGCAGGTGTGCCCCGGCCGGCTCTGGCATTCGATGGTGCCCTGGTGCTGCAGGATGAAGCTCTGCGCCAGGGTCAGCCCGAGGCCGTTGCCGCCCTCGCGGCCCGAGACCAGCGGGTAGAACATGCGCTCCCGGATGTCCTCCGGGATGCCCGGACCGTCGTCGATGACCTGCAGCTCCAGGGCCAGCGAAAACCGCCGCTTGGCCAGCGTGACCTGGCGGGCGACCCGGGTGCGGAAGGTGATCTGGCCGGCCGCCTCCCCTTCCGGCCGCTTCATGATGGCCTGCGCGGCGTTGCGCGCGACGTTGAGCACGGCCTGGATCAGTTGCTCGCGGTCGCCCACCAGCTCCGGCAGGCTGGTGTCGTAGTCGCGGCGGATCACCAGCGAATCCGGGAACTCGGCGGTCAGCAGGCTGCGCACGCGCTCCAGGATTTCGTGGATGTTGACCGCGCCGGGCTGCATCGGCCGGTGCGGCGAGAGCAGGCGCTTCATCAGGTCCTGCAGCCGGTCGGCCTCCTTGATGATCACCTGCGTGTATTCGCGCAGGCCCGGATTGTTGAGCTCGCGCTCCAGGAGCTGCGCCGCGCCGCGGATGCCGCCCAGCGGGTTCTTGATCTCGTGCGCCAGATTGCGGATCAGTTCGCGGCTGGCCAACTGCTGTTCGAGCAGCCGCTCCTCGCGCGTGGCGCGCAGGATCTGCGGGTCGATCGGCCAGAACTCGACCAGCAGCCGGACTGCCCCGGCCTCGACCGGGCTGACCGAGCAGTTCAGGTGCAGCGCTTCGTCGTCGTTGCGCCGGATCTCGGTGTTCGGCCCGCTGTAGCTCCAGCCGTGCGCGAGTGCGTTGGCCAGCGCCTCCGTCAGCGTGCCCGGACACCCGGCCACGGCGTCGAGGCGGCTGCCGCAGACCGTCTTGCCGCTGACCGCCAGCAGATGCTCGGCCGCCGGATTCATGTGGCGGATGGCGAGGTCCGCGTCGAGCAGGACGACCGACGAGGACAGCAGATCGAGGCCGCCGAACGGGTGAGCCGCCGCCTCAGTCATGTGCGATCCCCGCGCGGCGTTCAGCGCAGCTTGGCGATTTCCTTTTCGATGGCCTCGATGTTGCGCTCGTGCAAGGCCACCTTGTTCTTGTACGGTTCGAGGCGATCGAGCACCCGCTGGTAGTTGCGCTCGTCGCCGGTGCGGATGGCCTCCTGCTCGGCCAGGTCCTTGCGGGCCTGGTCGAGGTTGCGCCGCTCCGCCTCCAGTTCGTTTTCCAGGATGCGCCGCCGGTCATTGTCGCGCTCCTTCTGGGCCGACTCCCCGACCCGGGGGAAACCGGCGGGGGAGCCCGGCCGGGCGGCCGGGGACGCCGCCGGCCTGGGCGCCGGAATGGTGGTCGCCGGGCCGAGATCCATGGCCGTGCATTTGACGCCCTTGTCCGCCAGCTTGACGTTGGAAAACGTCTTGTGGCCCTGTTCGTCGATACATTGATACATGACGTCCGCCTGCGCCGCGGCGGCCGTCGCCGCCAGCGCCGCCAGGCAGAACCTGCAGAATAGCCTCATCATCCCATTCATCCGTAATTGTCCGGTTGCGCTTCGATTCACCGTGCATCAGTGTATGGGATGGATCAGGCAATATCAAACGCGCCATGCCGGAGGCGGCGAATGGAAAAAGGACGGGGCGGCCCCGTCCTTTCCTTTTCACGCCGGCCCGCCGGTCAGCAGGAGTAGTACAGCTCGAACTCGACCGGATGGGTAGTCATGCGCACCTTGTTCACTTCGTCCATCTTCAGTTCGAGGTAGGCGTCGATCCACTCGTTGGAGAAGACGCCGCCGCGGGTCAGGAACTCGCGGTCCTTGTCCAGCGAGGCCAGCGCCTCTTCCAGGCTGGCGCACACGGTCGGGATCTTCGCATCCTCTTCCGGCGGCAGGTCGTACAGGTTCTTGTCGGCCGCGTCGCCCGGATGGATCTTGTTCAGGATGCCGTCCAGCCCGGCCATCAGCAGCGCCGAGAAGCACAGGTAGGGGTTGGCGATCGGGTCCGGGAAGCGGGTTTCGATGCGCCGCGCCTTGTCCGAGGCGACGTGCGGGATGCGGATCGAGGCCGAACGGTTCTTCGCCGAGTAGGCCAGCTTGACCGGCGCCTCGAAGTGCGGCACGAGGCGCTTGTACGAGTTGGTGCCCGGATTGGTGATGGCGTTCAGCGCCTTGGCGTGCTTGATGATGCCGCCGATGTAGTAGAGCGCCAGTTCGGACAGGCCGGCGTAGCCGTTGCCGGCGAACAGGTTCTTGCCGTCCTTCCAGATCGACTGGTGCACGTGCATGCCGGAACCGTTGTCGCCGACGATCGGCTTGGGCATGAAGGTGGCGGTCTTGCCGTACTGGTGCGAGACGTTATGCACCACGTACTTGAGCGTCTGCGTCCAGTCGGCGCGGCGGACCAGCGTGCTGAACACGGTGCCGATCTCGCACTGGCCGGCGTTGGCCACTTCGTGGTGATGCACTTCGACCGGGATGCCCAGCGATTCGAGCGTGAGCACCATGGCCGAACGGATGTCGTGCAGGCTGTCAACCGGGGGCACCGGGAAATAGCCGCCCTTGATGCCCGGACGGTGGCCGGAGAAGCCGTTGCCCTCGTTGCGCTCGCCGGAATTCCAGGCCGCTTCGGCGGAGTGGATCTTGAGGCTGCAGCCCGACATGTCGGTGGACCACTCGACGCCGTCGAAGATGAAGAATTCGGGTTCGGGGCCGAAATAGGCGATGTCGCCGACGCCCGAGGACTTCAGATAGGCTTCGGCGCGCTTGGCGATCGAGCGCGGGTCGCGGTCGTAGCCGCGGCCGTCGGCGGGATCGACCACGTCGCAGGCCAGCACCACGGTGGTCTCGTCGAAGAACGGGTCGACGTACGCCGTGGCCGGATCGGGCATCAGCAGCATGTCGGAGGCCTGGATGCCCTTCCAGCCGGCGATCGACGAGCCGTCGAAGGCATGGCCGTTTTCAAACTTGTCCTCGTCGAACGCGCTGACCGGGACGGTCACGTGCTGCTCCTTGCCGCGCGTGTCGGTAAAACGGAAGTCCACAAACTTGGCTTCGTTTTCCTTGATCATCTTGAGTACGTCTTGTGGGCTTGCCATTTGCAGAATCTCCTCAGCGGTTACCGGACGTTCCGGCGACGATTAAAAAGGTGCGATAGCGACTTAGCAAAAACGGTGCCACTGGCCCGAAAACGGTTCGCCGGCGTGCGCCGGGTCCTTTTTGAGCCATAAGGCCGCCGTGAACGCACCTTTATGGTGCGCGATTCTACCCGGCGGGCACCGCCAAAGTGCGCCCTCTGGAAAAAATGCACGGATACGGACGCAGGCAAGCCCAGGTAGCCAATTCCCGCGAACGGACGCCGGCCCCGCCTGTCTGAGGAAGGCCGGCGCGGCACGCCGCCGCCCGCGCCCCGATGCCCTCCCCCGAGGCTTCCGGGTTTATACTCCGCCCTCGCCGATCGACGACCGACAGCCGATGGAAAACGTGACTGAGCTGACCGAAATCCTGCACGACGCCAGGCGCCGCGCCGAGGCGTTCGACCTGCCCTACGCAGGCGCGCTGACGCCGGCGGAGAGCTGGGCGGTGTGGCGCCAGGCGCCGGCGGCCAAACTGGTCAACGTGCGCACGCGCGCCGAATGGGACTGGGTCGGACGCATTCCCGGCGCCATCGAGATCGAATGGCAGACCTATCCCGGCGGCGAGCCGAATCCCGATTTCCTGGCGGAGCTCAGGCGCCGCGTGGCGCCGGAGTCGATCGTGATGTTCGTCTGCCGCAGCGGCGCGCGCTCCCACGAGGCGGCCTGCATGGCCCTGGCGGCCGGCTACGCCGAGAGCTACAACGTGCTCGAAGGCTTCGAAGGCGGCATCGACCCCGCCACCGGCCGGCGCGGTACGCTGGGCGGCTGGCGGTTCGCCGGGCTGCCCTGGCACAGTTGACGCTTCCACCCCCGACATCCGAGCCGGCCGCGGCCGGCGCTTCCGAAAGACCGCACGCATGAACACCCCCCGCATCGATTTCGCCCGCTTCAGCCAGATGCCCGACGCCGAATGCCATGAGCGCATCCGCGCCGCCCGCGCCCGCATCGGCCGGAAGGCGGTGATCCTCTGCCACCACTACCAGCGCGCCGACGTCTACCAGTACGCGGACCTGACCGGCGACTCGCTCAAGCTGTCCCGCCTCGCCGCGCAGGCCGACGCCGACTACATCGTCTTCTGCGGCGTGCATTTCATGGCCGAGGTCGCCGACATCATGTCCAAGCCGGAGCAGACCTCGATCCTGCCCGACCTGGCCGCCGGCTGCTCGATGGCCGACATGGCCAACCTGGCCAAGGTCGAACGCTGCTGGCGCGAACTGCAGGAGGTGCTGAACCCCGACGAACACTTCACCCCGGTCACCTACATCAACTCGGCGGCCGACCTGAAGGCCTTCTGCGGGCGGCACGGCGGCATCGTGTGCACCTCGTCGAACGCGCGCACCATCGCCGAGTGGGCGTTCGGCCAGCGCGAGAAGATCCTGTTCTTCCCGGACCAGCACCTCGGGCGCTGGACCGGCCACACCATGGGCATCCCGCTCGACGAGATGCTGGTCTGGGACCCGGACCTCGAACTGGGCGGCCTGACCCCGGAGCAGATCCGCAAGGCGCGGCTGCTGCTGTGGAAGGGCCACTGTTCGGTGCACCAGATGTTCCAGCCCGCGCACATCCGCAGGTTCCGCGCCGAGCATCCCGACGGACTGGTCATCGCGCACCCGGAATGCGCCTTCGAGGTCTGCCGGCTGGCGGACCACGTCGGCTCGACCGAGCACATCGTCAAGGTGGTCAAGGAGGCCGCGCCGAACACGCGCTGGCTGGTCGGCACCGAGCTCAACCTGGTCAACCGCCTGGCCGAGGAGGTGAAGCCCGAGGGCAAGATCGTGCAGTTCATGGCGCCGACCGTGTGCATGTGCTCGACCATGCAGCGCATCGATCCGCAGCACCTCGCCTGGACGCTGGAGAATCTGGCCGACGGCCACGTCGTCAACCCCATCAAAGTGCCCGGACACGAGGCCGCCCCGGCGCGGCTGACGCTGGAAAGGATGCTCGCCGTATCGTGAGTCCCATAAAGACACGTGGCCTGCGCATCGTCACGTACAACATCCACAAGGGATTCTCGCAGTTCAACCGGCGCATGATGGTGCATGAACTGCGCGAACAGCTGCGCCTGCTCGACGCGGACATCGTCTTCCTGCAGGAAGTGCAGGGCGAACACAGCCTGCACGCCGAGCGCATCGACAACTGGCCCGAGCTGCCGCAGTACGACTTCCTCGCCGCCGACGTGTGGCAGGCCACCGCCTACGCCCGCAACGTGGCGTACGACCACGGCCACCACGGCAACGCGATCCTCTCCCGCTTCCCGATCGGGCACTCCTTCAACCAGGACGTCACCCACCTGCGCTTCGAGCGGCGCGGCCTGCTGCACTGCCGGATCGACGTGCCGGAGTGGCCGACCCCGGTGCATTGCGTGTGCGTGCACCTGTCGCTGTTCGCCCGTTCCCGCCGCCGGCAGATGGATGCGCTGGCCACCTATCTCGAAAGCGCCGCCGTCGAGGATTCGCCGCTGATCATCGCCGGCGACTTCAACGACTGGCGCAACGAAGCCGACGCCTGGCTGGCCCAGCGCCTCGGCCTGGTCGAGATATTCGGGGACGCCGGCGCGGCGGGCGTGCCGGTGCGCAGTTTCCCGGCCAAACGGCCGGTGCTGCGCCTGGACCGGATCTACGTGCGCGGCTTTTCGGTCAAGCAGGCCCAGGTCTACTGCGGCAACCCCTGGTCGAGGATTTCCGACCACGCCGCCCTGTCCGCGCAGCTCGCCATCAGCGCCGGCAAGGCCGCCTGATCCCGCATTTCCGCGGCGATCCGGCCTATAATCCGCCACTCCTCCATCCATCCGCCACCGCCCTTCGCCATGCACTCCAGCCGCCCCGACGCCTACCGGCACGCGCTTCGCGCCGCGGGCCGCCGGCCGGGCGTCGATCCTTCGCTGCGGCTCGGAGTCCTGCCTGAACGGGCATTCAAGGTCACGGGGTCCCCGGCTGTGCTCTCTCCGGCCGTGCGGGGCCGGCACCGGGCCTGACGCCCCAGCCTCCCCGCACGGCACCTTGCCCGGCGGCGTGACGCGCGCCGGGTTCAACGTGCAGTCCGCGCGGTGGCGCGCTCCATTCCAACGATCCGCCCGCGACAGAGGGAAGCGCGGGGTCTGAGGCCGAGGCCGGCCTCTTCCCCGTGCGCCTGACTTCCGCAGGGAAACGAACGCCTTCGGACCACCTCCGCCGGAACTGCCCCGAACGGCCGCGACGCAGTCGCGGCGGCATTGCCGAGTACGGAGGTTGCATGGTTCTCACGAAAAGTCTGATCAGGGCGAAGCGGCCCTGCGCCGATGGTTTCCGCTGGTTCATCCAGCGCTTCGACGACCACGGCGATTATCAGGGACTGCTCGACGCGCTGGTGGCCGCGGGCCGCGTCGACAACGCCCGCTGGCTGCTGGAGCAGTTCGGCCCCACCGACGCGGTGCGCGCGCTCGACGCGCTCGACGCCGACGCCGTCGTGTTCGCCGGCACGCTGCAGGTGCGCGGCAACGTCCACATCGGCGGGCCGGCGGTGGTCGGCGGCGCCCTGCTGGCCGGTGGCGGCGTGCGCGTGGCCGGCGACCTGAGCGTCGGCGGGGACGCGCGGATCGGCGGCAACGTGCGCGCCGAAGGCCGCCTCAGCGTGGCCGGCAATCTGCGCGCCGGCTGGTGCGTGGAAGCCGCCGGCGACCTGTGCTGCGGCGGCAGAAGCCGGATCGGCTGGGACCTGCGCTGCGGCGGACGCCTGCATCTGGGCGGCGACGCGGAGCTGGGCGCCGGCCTGCACTGCGCGGGCGACGCATACTGCGCCGGCGGCCTGCGCGCGGCCGGCGACGTCGAGGTCGAGGGAAGCCTGCGCGCGGACCGGGGCATCGCCGCCGCCGGCTCGATCCGCTGCGGCATGCACGTGGCCGCGGGCTGGGGCGTCAGGGCCGGCGGAACGCTGCGCGCCGAAGGCAGCATCCGCGCCGGCGAAAGCCTGCAGGCGGGCGACACCATCCATGCCGGCGCGGGCTACGGTGTCTTCGCCGGGCTCGACGTCCCGGTCGACGCCTGGGAAAGCTGCGCCCGGGTCAGCGCCCGGCGCAAGCCCGACGGACTGATGAGCGGGTGGTGGTGCGGCCCGGCGCCGTGTTGAGGGAGATCGCCATGACCGCGCTCGCCCTCCCGCCGCCAACCCCCCTCCGCCTGCCGTACGGCCGTTTCCTTGCCCGCGCGGCCCGCGCGCTCGACGCGGTGCGGACCGAATTGCGCATCGACGTCAGGCATCCGCCGGCAACCATCGAGACCGAGCTCGATGCCTTGCACCGGCGGCTGCGCACGCCCGGCGACGCCTTGTCCGGCTGCGCCGCGCTGCCGGGCGCGCCGCCCGGCCTGGTCTTCCGCCACCGCGAAGCCGACGGGGAACACTACGTCTATGTCGAGGACCCCGCGCGCGGACGCCTCGCCGGCTATACCGTGTTCAACCGCCTGATCGAGGTCGACCGCCGCACCGACCGCCACGTGCGTGCGCCCCATTCCAAGTACGCCCCCGCATACCAGGGGCGCGGCATTGCCACGGCGGTTTACGAATGGGCGCTGGGGCGCGGTTTCTGCCTGATCAGCGGCGCCCGCCAGTCGGAAGGCGCGTACGCCTTGTGGCACGCCCTGGGGCGGCGTCATTGCCTGGGTTTCGTGGCCATCCGCGACAAGCGCATGCGCTACCTCGGCGCCGAGATCGAGCCTGCCCTGCGCGAGGACCTGCACACGCGGATGATCCTGCTCGGCAGGGGCTGGAGCCTGCGGCGCCTGCGGACGGCCGGACTGTTGTAGGCCGGGAAGGCCGGCCGGGAATCAGCGCGGCCGGTCGGCGTTCCGGTTGCTGCCGGCGACCATGGCGAACTCGAACAGGCGGCATTCGATCGCGCCGTTGAACAGCGGCGTCTTCCGGCCCGGCGTCAGGCGCATCAGTTTGGGCAGGCGCAGGTCGGCGGTGAGCAGGTGGCAGGTCCAGCCGGCGAACTTGCGCTTCAGCGCGGCGCCGAGCTGCGGGTAGAAGGCCGCCAGCTCCTCCTGGTCCGACAGGCGTTCGCCGTAGGGCAGGTTGGCGATCAGCACGCCGGCCGGCGCCGGCGCGTCGATCTCCAGGAGATCACCGGAACTCAGCTCGACCGCCGGCAGCAGGCCGGCGCGGTCGAGGTTGGCCAGCGCAGCACGCACCGCCACCGGCGAGATATCGCTGCCGTAGATCTGCATGGGCTGCGCCGTCTTTTCCGCCTCCTGCGCGGCATCGAGCAACTCCTTCCAGGTCTCCAGCCGGAAGTTGCGCAGGCGCTGGAAGCCGAACGCGCGCCCGCCCGACCCCGGCGCGATGTTCAGCGCCATCTGCGCCGCCTCGGTCAGGAAAGTGCCGCTGCCGCACATCGGGTCGAGCAGCGGCGTGCCGGGCTGCCATCCCGACAGGCGCAGGATGCCGGCCGCCAGGTTCTCCTTGAGCGGCGCCTCCACCGTCTTCTGGCGCAGGCCGCGCTGGTAGAGCGGCGCGCCGGAGGTATCGAGATACAGCGTGCACGCATCGGCGGTCAGGAAGCCGTGCACGCGCACGTCCGGCTCGCGCGTGTCGACGTTCGGCCGCGCGCCCGTGTCGGCGCGGAAGCGGTCGCACACCGCGTCCTTGATGCGCAGCGTGATGAATTCCAGGCTCTTCAGCGGACTCTTCACGGCGACTACGTCGACGCGCAGCGTGCGCGCGGCGCCGAACCACTTCGGCCACGGCGCGTCGAGCGCCAGCCGGTAGATGTCGTCCTCCCTGGCGTAGCGGCCGTGCGCTACGCGCCAGAGCACGCGCGTGGCGATGCGCGAGTGCAGGTTGACGGCGTAGCAGGCCCGCCAGTCGGCGGTGAAGTGCACGCCGCCGTGCACCGTCTCCAGGTCCGTGGCGCCGGCTGCGGCGAGGTCGTCCGAGAGCAGCGGTTCGAGACCGCGCGGACAGGTGGCGAAGAATTTTTCCATGGAATCCTAAAAGGGCTTGAGCACAACGAGGAACACCGCCCCCGCCAGCAGCAGCGTCGGCGCCTCGTTGAACCAGCGGAACCAGACGTGGCCGCGCCGGTTGGCGCCCTGCTCGAAGTCGCGCAGCAGCCGCCGGCAGTAGTGGTTGTAGCCGACCAGCAGCACCACCAGCACCAGCTTGGCGTGCAGCCACGGCCCGGAAATGCCGTTGACCAGCCACAGCCAGCCGCCCGAGAGCAGGACGAGGTAGCCGATCGGCGTCATGAAGCGGTACAGCTTGCCGGCCATGAGCAGCAGGCGATCGCGTTCGGCCGCGCTGTCCGCCGGCACCATCGCCAGGTTGACGAAGATGCGCGGCAGATAGAACAGGCCGGCGAACCAGCTCACCACCAGCACGATGTGCAGCGCCTTCATTTCAAGATACGCCATTCGCTTCTCCTTGCCGCCGGGCGGCGTCGAGTCCGTCGATGATGTCGGGGTAGCGCAGCCGCACGCCGAGCTCGCGGCGCAGGCGGCCATTGTCCAGCCGGCGCGACTCGCTCATGAAGGAGAGCTGCACCGGCGAAAGCGCCTTTTCCGCCTCCTGCCGCGAGATGCGCGGCGGCCGCGGCAGCCCGAAGCGGTCGGCGACCAGATCGAAATAGTCGCCCATCTTCAGGCGCGACTCGTCGGCGGCGTTGTACACCCGGTTCGCGCCGCCCCGGCGCAGGGCCGCGCAGGCCAGCCGCGCCAGGTCGTCGGCGTGGATGTGGTTGGTGAACACGTCGTCCTCTTCGCGCAGGGCCGGCGTGCCCCGGCGCAGCCGGTCGAGCGGCAGCCGGTCCGCCGCGTAGATGCCGGGCGCGCGCAGGATGCTCACGCGCACGCCGGCGTCCCGCCCGAAGCGGCGCAGCTGGCGCTCGGCGTCGACGCGCCGCCGGGCGCGCGCGGTGAGCGGACGCGGCGGGCGCGTCTCGGCCACCGGCGCGCCGCCGCAATCGCCATAAACGCCGCTGGTACTGATGTAGACCAGGCGCCGTGGTAGACTGAGCCCTCGGCTCAACGCCGCCAGCAGCCGGCGCATCCGCGAATCACGCGGGCCGGATTCGGGCGGCGGCGCGAAATGCAGAACGGCGTCGGCCAGCCCGGCGAGGCGTCGCAGGCTGGCGGGCCGGTCGAGGTCGGCGATCAGGGGAAGCGCGCCGCGCGCGCGCCAGAGCGCCGCCTGCGCGGGATCGCGCAACAGCGCGACGACCCGGTAGCGGCCAAGCAGGTGGGGCAGCGTCCGCCGCGCGACGTCGCCGCAGCCGACCATGAGAAGTGTTTGCACGCGCGGATTTTACCGGAATCACTCTGCAGGGGAGATTTCATGGGGTTCAAGATCACGGTCGAACCGGGCCGGCGGACGTTCGAGGCCGAGCCGGGGGAGACCATCCTCGACGCCGCGTTGCGCCAGGGACTGATGCTGCCCCACGGATGCCGTGACGGCGCCTGCGGCAGCTGCCGCGGCAAGGTGCTGAGCGGCGCCGTCGACCACGACGGGACTCGGGCGGAGGTACTCTCCGCGGCCGACCGCGCGGCGGGCCAGGCCCTGTTCTGCCGCGCCGCGCCGCTGGAAGATCTGGTGATCGAACCCCGGGAAACGGCGGACGCGCAGGCCATTCCGGCGCGCACGCTGCCGGCGCGCGTGGACCGGATGATCCGCGCGGCGCCCGACGTGATGCTTGTCGAATTGCGGCTGCCGGCCGGCGAACCGTTCCGCTTCCTGGCCGGCCAGTACGTCGAGATCCTGCTCAAGGACGGCCGCCGCCGCGCCTTTTCGCTGGCCAACGCGCCGCACGACGGCGCCCGCCTGCAGCTGCACATCCGCCGCATTCCCGGCGGACGCTTCACCGAGCACGTGTTCACCGCCATGAAGGAACGCGACCTGCTGCGCATCAACGGGCCGCACGGCGGCTTCTTCCTGCGCGAGGACTCGCGCAAGCCGATGCTGCTGGTCGCCGGCGGCACCGGCTTCGCGCCGATCAAGGCGGTGGTGGAGCACGCCATCGCCACGGGGACAACGCGGCCGATGGCCCTCTACTGGGGCGCGCGGCGCGGCGCGGATCTGTATCTGCGCACGCTCGCCGAAGGCTGGGCCGAGCGGCATCCCGGCTTCCGCTTCGTCCCCGTGCTGTCCGAGCCCGATGCCGGCTGGAGCGGCCGCACCGGCCTCGTGCATGCCGCGGCGATGCGCGACGTCCCGGACCTGTCCGGGCACCAGGCCTACGTCTGCGGCGCGCCGGCCATGGTCGCCGCCGCCCGGCGCGATTTTGTCGGACAATGCGGCCTGCCCGCAGCCGAATTCATCGCCGACGCCTTCGAATTCGCCGCCGACGCGCAGGCGGACGCCGCGTCCGGCTGACCCTGCTCCCGTCCCGACCCTCTCACATGCACCCAACCGATCGCACGCTTTCCAGGTAACCGCCATGCCCGACGTCTTCATTTCCCGCCAGCCGCTGATCAACCGCCAGAACCGGATTCTCGCCAACCGCCTCAGCCTGCACCTGCTCAACGGCGCCACGCCGCGCGACGCGGCCGCGGCCCTGCAATCCCTGGCGGAGTTCTGGCCGGCGGAAGAGAAGCCGGTATTCCTCAATTGCGGCAAGACGCCGTGGGACGCCGGGCTGCTCGAATGGAGCGTGCCGTCCAACACCACCCTCGAACTGCCGGGCGCGGCGTTCGCCGGCCCCGAGGCGGCGGCGCTGGTCGCCAGCCTGCAGGCCGGCCAGGCCTCGCTGTGCCTGATGATCGACGAACACGCCAAGACCGCGCTGTCGTCCGGCGTCGCCTTCCGTTTCATCGGCCTCGACGCGCGGCGCTTCCCGCCGGCCCAGTTGAAGACGCTGGCCGCGCAGACGCAGCCCTACGGGATCGGCGTGGCCTTCAACGTGTCCGACCGGCAGACCTTCCAGAACTGCCTGGACGCCGGCCTCAACGCCGCCGCCAGCTGGTTCTTCCTGCATCCGTCCGGCGCGCCGGCCAAGGCGCTCAATCCGGCGCAGGCGCAGATCATCCGCGTGCTCAACCTGGTGCGCAAGAACGCCGAGATCAAGGAGATCGAGGCGGCGCTGAAGCAGGACGTGACGCTGTCCTACAAGCTGCTGCGCTACATCAATTCCGCCGGCTTCGGGCTGTCGTGCGAAATCCAGTCGTTCCGCCACGCGGTAACCATCCTCGGCAACGACAAGCTCAACAAATGGCTGTCCCTGCTGCTGGTCACGGCCAGCAAGGACCCGATGGCGCAGGCCCAGATGCACACCGCGCTGTGCCGCGCCCGGCTGATGGAGCTGCTCGGCCGCGGCCTGGTCGACAAGGGCGAATACGACAACCTGTTCATCACCGGCGCCTTCTCGATGCTCGAAGCCCTGCTCGGCGTGAGCATGGACAAGGCGCTCGAATCCATGAGCCTGCCCGAGGCGATCTGCGACGCGCTGCTCGGGCACGGCGGCGTCTACGGCCCCTTCCTCGATCTGGCGATCGCTTGCGAGGGCGAGGACGGCGAGGCCATCGCCGCCCGCGCCGGCATGCTCGGCCTGTCGGCCGACGCCTTCAACCAGGCGCAGATGCAGGCCCTGTCCTTCGCCGAAACGATGCAGATCTAGGAGTCCGGCGCCATGGACGAATCTTCCTACTGGGTGCTGCGCTGCGGGAACCAGTTCTTCGTCGTTGACGGCGGACAGTCCGGCAAGACCTTCCCGCTCGGCGCCGCCGCCGATTTCTGCGACCCGACGACGGCGCTGCGCATCGGCGACTGGCAGGGGCGGCCCTGCCTCGCCGCCGAGATTGCGGGCCCGCCGGACCGCGTCGCCGGCGAGCTGTCCCTGCTGCGCCCACTCTACGGACTCGCCGGCGCCGAAGCCTTCGCGCTGGCCGGCCGCGCCAGCGAACTGCTGGACTGGCAGCGGAACCACCGCTTCTGCGGCCACTGCGGCACGCCGACGGTGAAGAAGTCCGACGAATTCGCCATGGTCTGCCCGGCCTGCGGCCTGCTCGCCTACCCGCGCATCTCGCCGGCGGTGATGGTGCTGGTCGGCCGCGGCGACGAACTGCTGCTGGCGCGCAGCCCGCACTTCCGCCCCGGCATGTTCAGCGCGCTGGCCGGCTTCGTCGAGGCCGGCGAAACCGTCGAGCAGTGCGCCGTGCGCGAAGTGCGCGAGGAAGTCGGCATCGAGATCGCCGGCCTGCGCTATTTCCGCAGCCAGCCGTGGCCCTTCCCCAACTCGCTGATGATCGCCTTCTTCGCCGACTACGCCGGCGGCGAGATCACGCCCGACCCGTCCGAGATCGAAGCCGCCGGCTGGTTTCCGCGCGACGCCCTGCCGCCCCTACCCGACCAGGCCAGCATTGCCCGGCATCTGATAGAGGCGGCGTGCCGCGCCGGCATGCGCTGACTCAGCTGCCTGCCGGAACGTGTCGTTCGAGTATTTCGCCATTCGGCGATCGGCGCGTCTTCGATGAACGGATGGCCGCGATTTGAAAATCGTACCAAGATTGGTACAATCCACTCATGAGCGAACCCATCCTGTCCGTCCGTTTCTATCACGGCGAGGCCGGCGGCGAACCTGTACGCGAATGGCTGAAGAAGCTTTCCGCGCAAGATCGCAAGACCATCGGCGAGGATATCAAGACGGTACAGTTCGGCTGGCCGCTCGGCATGCCGCTGGTGCGCAAGATGGATAAGGACTTGTGGGAAGTCCGCATGCATCTGGAAGGCCGGATCGCGCGCATCCTGTTCACCGTCGACGAAGGTGTAATGGTGCTCGTGCATGGTTTCATCAAGAAATCGCAGGACACCCCGCTGAACGATCTGAAGCTGGCGGCGAGCCGTCGCGACAAGGTAAGGAGCGAATCATGAGCAAGAAACACGTGGGCAGTGATTTTGACGACTTCCTCGCCGAAGAAGCCCTGCTGGAAGAAGCCACCGCCACTGCCGTGAAACGGGTGATCGCCTGGCAGATCGAGCAGGAAATGAAGGCGCAGAAGCTGACCAAGACCGCTTTGGCCGCGAAGATGCGCACCAGCCGGGCGGCGCTCAACCGGCTGCTGGACGCCAGCGATACCAGCCTAACGCTGACCACGCTGGCGAGTGCCGCCGCCGCCCTCGGCAAGCACGTCAGGATTGAACTGGCGGCCTGATCGGAATTGTGTTCAGCGTCCCGTCAAGGCGCACTGTTCAAGTATTCGCCATTCGGCGATCGGCACGTCCTTCGACGAGTGAACGACCGCGATGCGGTCGAAGACGATCTCCCGCGCCGCGAAGCTTTGCGCCAGCTCATCGCGCGCCCGGCGCGTGGCGTCCGCGACCATGCCGTAGGCCAGGCTCAGGTGCGGGAAAGGCGAGAGGCCGTCGGCGGTCCCGGTGAAGGCGCGCACCCTGTCCTGCAGCGCCGCGAGCGCGGCGTCCGCGTCGAAGCGCAGGTAGAGGCAGCGAAAGAAATGGTCGCCGCATTCCACCGCCCTGACGCGCCACCGCTGCGCGGGCAGGCCCCGCGCCATGCCGGCGACGGGTCGGCTCAGTTCGTCCAGCGGCCGGCACAGGTCGCCCTGGAGCGTGACGTGGGGGAAAAAGGCGCTCTCGCCCTGGATCACCGCGAGTTCGGAGACGGTCTTTTGCAGCGTCCGTTCGAGCGCGGCCTCGGGGAGCAGCCAGATCGAGTATTCGGGTTTCATGGGAAGGTCCGGGTCGGCTCGCGGCGGCGCCTCGTCATTTGCCGACGCTGGCCAGCACGTCGGCCTTGAGGAAGCGTTCCACGAAGAGCATGAACAGGATCGACGGCACCAGCAGCAGCAGGGCGGTGATCGAAGCGATCTGGTAGTTGCCTTCCAGCGCGGCGTTGAGCATGGTGAGCGGCAGCGTGCGCACGTCGGGGACGCCGACGAAGAAGGTGCCGGAGAACTCGTCGAGCGAGATCAGGAACACGAAGATCGCGCTGGCCATCAGGCCCGGTGCCGCCAGCGGCAGCGAGATGGTCATGAAGGCGCGCAGCGGCGAGGCGCCGAGGTTGCGCGCTGCTTCGACCTGCTCGTCGCCGATGGCGGCGAACGAGGCGGAGGCGATCCACACGGCGAACACCAGGCCCTGGATGGCATGCACCAGCATCACCCCCCAGATGGTGCCGGTCAGCCCGAAGCCGTAGAAGATGCGGGCGATGTTCATATGCACGGCCACGGTCGGGAAGGCCTGCGGCAGCAGGAAGAAGAGCAGGAACAGGCTGCGCATCGGCAGCGAGCGCTTGGACAGCGCGTAGCCGGCCGGGATCGCCAGGATCAGGCTCAGGGCCACCGTCATGCAGGCGATCACCATGCTGGTCGACAGCGCCTTCATGGCGCCCGCCTCCGGGCGGAAGACCCGCGTCCAGAAGGCGAAGCCCCAGCGCTGCGGCAGCTTGGCCGGGAAGTACCAGGCTTCGGCGACCGTCCAGACGAGCATGTTGAGCAGCGGGCCGAAGATCGCCGCCGCCAGCAGGCCGATCAGGGCAAAGCGCAGCAAGGCCTCGGCCGTGCGGGGCACGCGCAGGTGCCGGAGCGAGAACCGGCGCGGGCTCATTTCGGCTGCCCTCCTTCGCGCACACCCTGGCGCAGGTAGAACCATGCGGCGGCGCCGCTCATGGCGAACGAGACGAAGCCCAGCGCGTTGGCCACGCCGTAATCGCCGTAGGAATTGACCCGCCACGCCATGTCGACGGTGATCATGGTCGGCGAGCCGGCGATGATCATCATCGGCACCGAGAGCGCGGAGAGCATGGTCACGAACGACAGGATCAGGCTGACCCAGACCGTCGCGCTGACCTGCGGCAGGACGATCTCCACCAGGATGCGCAGCCGGCCGGCGCCCAGGCCGCGCGCCGATTCGATCAGCGAGCGGTCCATTGCCGCCATGGCCCCGCTGATCAGCAGCGCCGCGAACGGCAACTGCTTCCAGACGAAGGTCACGACGACGCCGCGCCAGTCGAGCAGGCTCATGGCGTTGAGCGGCTCCAGCAGGCCGAGCGACATGAGCGCGTTGTTGAGCATGCCGCTCTTGGCGAGGAAGGTGCGCATCAGCTGCGCCGCGACGACGAACGGGATGAACATCGGCCAGCGGTAGATCCAGCGCAGCACCGCCACCGCGCGCGGATTCTCGCCCAGCGTCAGGTAGCCCGCCACGGCGACGGCGAACAGGCCGACCAGCGCCGTCGACAGCAGGGTGACGCCGACCGTCAGCGACACGTCCGCGCCGTACAGCGCGAACGCCTTGGTGAAATTGCCGAGGTGCCAGCCGCCCTGCGCCTCGTCGCGGAAGGCGTAGGCCAGCGAGAACAGCAACGGATAGACGAACAGCAGCCCCACCATCAGCAAGGCGGGCAGCAGCAGAGCCACGAGCGGCAGATGCCGGCTCAGGCGGGGCGCGTCCATCAGTTCTGCACCTTGGCTTCGTACTGCTCGCGCATGTCCTTGAAGAACGGGGCCAGCGGGAACGGCTTGGCATTCTTCGCCAGATCCTCCGGCGTCACGTCAACGAACAGCTGGTTCCACGTCTTGGCGTCCAGCGCGGGCTTGACCACGTTGGCGTCGATGCCGGGATACCAGTTGAAGCGCTTGACGATGCCTTCCGCCTGCACTTCCGGGCTGGTCGCCAGGGCGATGAATTTCTTCGCCAGCTCGACGTTCTTCGCCTTGGCCGGAATCGCGTAGTAGTACGGCTGGCCGGGCATGCCGGGCGAGAGGATCTTGAGCTTCATGTTGGGCGCCAGCCGGCCTTCGGCCTTCCAGGTCTGGAACATGTCGACCCACACCGGCCCCATGGCGATCTCGCCGCGGTTGAGCATGTCCAGCGTGCCCGCGTTGCCCGGCGTGAACACCACCTGCTGGTTGAACGCCTTCAACTCGGTGAAGGCCTTGTCCCAGCCGCCGGTGGCCTTGGCGTCGTACGGCCCCTGCTGGATGACGTCCGGGTTGCCGCCGTAAGCGTACATCCAGCCCACCACGAACGCGACGCCGGACATGCCGCCCTTGAGCCCGTTGTAGCCGAAGCTCTTCGGGTTCCTGGCGACGAAGGCGCGCAGCTCGTCGTAGGAGGACGGCGGGTTCTTGATCAGGGCCGGGTTGTAGGCGAGCGCCGTCTGGCTTTCGAACATCGGCATCACGTAGCCGTCAACGTTGACGCCGAGCGCCTGCCTGGCGGACTGGCTGACGGCGTACTTGCCCGTCGGGATGCTGTCGCGGTACTGCATCAGCAGGCCTTCGCGCACCATTTCACCGGTCTTCTGCTGGTTCGGGATGACCACGTCGGTGTCCCAGACGGCCACGCCGGCGTTTTTCTGCGCCAGCAGCTTTTCCAGCATCTTCTGCGATCCCGCGTCGTCGGGCCCCGTGCCGACCACGCTCACCTTGACGCCGGGATTCTGTTTCTCGAACAGCGGGCCGAGGTAGTCGGTGACGTAGTCCACCATGTTCTGCGAGCCGCCGCTGATGACGTTGAGCGTCACCTGCGCAGGCGCCGCTCCCGCAAAGGCGCCCAGCGACATGACGACGGAAAGGGCCAGCATTCGATGCAAGCATTTCATAACTCTCTCCTTCACGATTGAGAACTGCATGTGCTGCGAATACGGCCGCCGCGGGCGCCGGGCATCCGGCTCACGACGGCCGCAGGGCTGCCCGGGCCGGATCGCGCGCGAAGACGTGCAAGGCCGGCGCCGGAACGCTTACGGTGGCGAGGTCCCCGGCATGCGCCGGAGTCGGGTGATCGATGAAGAAATGGCCGCAGTCCGTCCTGATCTCGCAGCGGTAGCCGCCGCCGAGGTAGCTGACCTGGGCGATCGTGCCGGGAATCCTCAGGCTGTCGCCGCCGGCGCTGCCCGAGGTGTCCAGCGAGGCCATCTCGCTGCGGAAATGCACCTGCAC
The DNA here is from genome assembly GCF_047602565.1 of Propionivibrio sp. Lineage (GTDB taxonomy): Bacteria > Pseudomonadota > Gammaproteobacteria > Burkholderiales > Rhodocyclaceae > Propionivibrio. Next base: position 3,007,970 of record NZ_JASGGX010000001.1, on the reverse strand, counting down.
CGGCCCGGCCGGCGGCCGCGGTGCGCCGTCTTCGGCCAAGCGCACGCAGGCCTGCGGCACGCCGGGAATGCGCAGCACCAGTTGGCCGGCGTCCCGCTCGGCCTCACAATCGACGACGTTCTCCGCGCCCATGAACGCGGCGACGTAGGGGGTCACGGGATGCTGGTACACCTCCTCCGGCGAGCCGATCTGGGCGATCCTGCCCTGGTCGAGGATGACCACCTGGTCAGCCATGACCATCGCCTCCTCGCGGTCGTGCGTGACCAGGATGGCGGTGACGCCGAATTGCTGCTGGATCGAACGGATTTCGTGGCGCATCTGCAGGCGGATGCGCGCGTCGAGGTTGGACAGAGGCTCGTCGAGCAGCAGGATCTCGGGTTCCACGGCCAGCGCTCGCCCGAGCGCGACGCGCTGGCGCTGACCGCCGGACAGCTCGTTCACCGAGCGGTCGCCGTAGCCCTCCAGCCCCAACATCGACAGCAGGTCGTCGACCCGGCGCCGGATCTCGGGTTTCGGCACGCGGCGCAGCTTCAGCCCGTAGCCCATGTTCTGCGCCACGCTCATGTGCGACCACAGGGCGTAGGACTGGAACACCATGGCCATGCCACGGCGCTCGGGCGGCTCGTCCTGGATGTCCCGCCCGTTGACCGTGATCGAGCCGCCGCAGGCCGGGGTGAAGCCGGACAGGGTGCGCAGCAGCGTCGTCTTGCCGCAGCCCGACGGCCCGAGCAGCGCGACGAAGCTGCCCGGCGTGATCGCCAGGTCGATGCCCTTGAGCACCTCGTTCGCGCCGTAGGCCACGCGCAAGCCGCGCAAGGAAATGATGGGTTCCGCCAGCATTGTTTTCCCCCGATCCGTCGCTGCCGACCGCTCACTCCGCCGCTTCGCCATGCTTCGTCTCCGGCTTGCACACCTGTCCAATCACGCCAGATTGGCAGACGAAGATGACGAACCCGTTACAAGACACCGTGTTGCAAAGAACTGCCGATGTTCACCTCATTGCCACATTTGCGAATTACACTCTGATATGAAAAGGATTTTTCTTTTTACTACCGGTTTTTCCGTCCTGTTCCGGCTCGCGGGCGCCGCGGATTGGAAAAACGGCGGCGAGCCAGTATGATGCTAGTTAATCAAGCACACGTGTGCAACTTTTTAAGAGCGAGCGCGGACGATTTAGTTCCGAACCGGCGGATGAGACCATGGCAAAGAACGGAGAAAGCCAGCCCGGCTGGGCCACTGCGGCCGACGTGGCGGCCCGGGCGGGCGTCTCGCGCTCGGCCGTTTCCCGCACCTTCACGCCGGGGGCGAGCGTGTCGAAGGCGACGCGCGAGCGGGTGCAGAAGGCGGCGGACGAGCTCGGCTACCAGGTCAACCGCCTGGCGCGCAGCGTCATCCAGAAGCAGAGCACGCTGGTCGGCGTGGTGGTGCCGGGCATGAACAACGAATTCGTGGTGCAGCTGCTCGGGCCGATCGTGCGCCATCTGGCGCGCTACTCGCTGGCCCCGCTGCTGATGGACGTGCGCGACCCGGTGCAGATGGAAAGCTCGCTGCGCTACCTGCTGCAGTACCGGGTAGCCGGGGTGATCTTCACCTCGGGCTCGCCGCCGATCGAGCTGGCGCGGGAATACCTGCGCCTGCAGGTGCCGGTGGCCATGATCAACCGCGGCGCCAGCCTGGAAAACGTGGACGTGGTCAGCAGCGACAACCATCTCGGCGGTTCGCTGGCGGCGCGCTGCCTGATCGCCACCGGCGCGCGCCGGCTGGCCTACGTCAATCTGCCGAGCGGCACCTACTCGGGCGTCTCGCGGGCCGCCGGCTTCAGCGAGGCCGCCGCGCTGTCCGGCCAGGCGGCGATCAGCGTCGAGCTGCTGCAGGGCAAGCTGTCCGGCTACGAAGGCGGCGCGGCCATCGCCGAGCAGCTGCTGGACCGCCCGCCGGAACAGCGGCCGGAAGGCGTCTTCTGCGCCAACGACACGCTCGCCTTCGGCTTCATGGACGTGGCCCGGCACACCTTCGGGCTGCGCATTCCCGAGGACGTCGTCGTCGTCGGCTTCGACGACGTGCCGCTGGCCGCGGCGGCGTCCTTCCGGCTGACCACCGTGCGCCAGGACATCGAAGGGCTGGCGCGCGAAGCCGTCGACCGCCTGGCCGAGCGCATGGCCGACCCGTCCGTGCCAGCGCGCTCGCAGACCCTGCCGGTGGAGCTGGTGGTGCGCCAGACGACCCTGCCGCCGGCGCCGCGCTGAGCGCCAAAACAGAAAATCGTTTCGATTAATTCCGTTATTGCAAATCGTTTTCCATTGACCTAAACTGCACACGTGTGCAGCACCGGTCGCACTTGCTGCATCCCACCCGGCACTTCCGATTCCAGTTCCAAGGAGGCCATCCATGCGGCAGCCCGCCGATGCAGCACCGTCCCGCCTGCTGGAGTCCCGCTACTTTCTCGCGCAGACCGTCGCCCGGCACGCGGGTATGATGGCGCTGGACCTGTTCCGCCGGCGCGATCAACTGGTGATCGAGTTCAAGGGCACGCAGGACATGGTCAGCGCCGCCGACCGCGACGTCGAACGCTTCATCAAGAACCAGGTCCGGGCCGTCTTCCCGGCGGACGGCTTCCTCGGCGAGGAAGGCGGCATCGACCTCGCCGACGCCGAATTCGTGTGGGTCGTCGACCCGATCGACGGCACCGCGTGCTTCGTGAACGGCATGCATTCCTGGTGCGTCTCGATCGCCGTCCTGCAGCGCGGCGAGCCGGTGATCGGCGTGGTCTTCGATCCGAACGCCAACGAACTCTTCCACGCCCGCGCGGGCGGCGGCGCCTTCTGCGGGGAAAAGCCGATCGCCGTGCATGCGGGCCAGTCGCTCAAGGACGGCGTGCTGGGGGTCGGCACCTCGTTCCGCGTCGGCGTCGGCGACTTCATCCCGTTCCTCGAAGCCGTGCTGCGCGACGACGGGATGTTCATCCGCAACGGCTCCGGCGCGCTGATGATCGCCTACGTCGCCGCCGGGCGCCTGATCGGCTACTTCGAGCCGCACATGAACGCCTGGGACGCGCTCGCCGGCTTCGTCCTGGTCCGGGAGGCGGGCGGGCAATGCAACGCCTTCCTGGACAACGGCGGCCTCCTGCGCGGCAACGCGGTCATCGTCGCCAACCCGGCGGTCTGGCGGCGGCTCGCCGCGCACGCGGGGCTGCCGCCGGTCGCCGCGCCGGCGGCCGTCGCCGCCAGGTAATACGGAAATCCTCCGGGGGGCGCGCCCCTGCGTCGCCTCCCGCTTGATCGGCCCACACCAACACACACGAAGGAGAGGGAACATGACACGACGTCTTCTGCACACCATCTTCGTTTCGGCAACGCTCGCGCTGCCGCTCGCCGGCCACGCCGCCGAACAGCTCAACGTGCTCTGTGCCTCCGACAACGAGTGGTGCGAACTGATGCGCAACACCTTCCAGAAGGAGACGGGCATCGAGGTCTCGATGGTGCGCAAGAGCGCCGGCGAAATCTTCGCGCAGATCCGCGCCGAGGCCGCCAACCCGAAGACCGACATCTGGTGGGCCGGCACCGGCGATCCCCACCTGCAGGCGGCCAACGCCGGCTTCACCGAGGTCTATCAATCGCCGCAGCTGCCGAAGCTGCACGCCTGGGCGCAGGAGCAGGCCCGCATTTCCGGCTACCGCACCGTGGGCATCTACATGGGCCTGCTCGGCATCGGCTACAACCCGGAAGTGCTGCAGGCCAAGAAGCTCGCCCCGCCCAAGTGCTGGAGCGATCTGCTCAAGCCGGAATTCGCCGGGGAGATCCAGATCCCGAATCCGAACTCGTCGGGCACGGCCTACACGGCGATGGCCACTTTCGTGCAGCTGTACGGCGGCGAGAACGAGGGATTCGCCTACATGAAATCGCTCGGCAACAACGTCAGCCAGTACACCAAGTCGGGCTCCGCGCCGGCCAAGGCGCTGGCGCGCGGCGAAACCGGCATCGGCGTCACCTTCCTGCATGACCTGCTCAAGGAAACCATGGCCGGCATGCCGGTCGAGGTGCTGGCGCCGTGCGAGGGCACGGGCTTCGAGATCGGCTCGATGAGCATCGTCAAGGGCGCGCGCAACCTGGCCAATGCCAAGAAGTTCTACGAGTTCGCGCTGCGCGCCGACGTCCAGTCGCTCGGCATCAAGGCCAACGCGCTGCAGGTGCCGTCGAACGCCTCCGCCGAGATTCCGCCCAAGGCGCCGCGCCCCGAGAACGTGAAACTGATCAACTACGACTTCGCCAAGTACGGCGCGGACGACGTGCGCAAGCGCCTGTTGAAGCGTTGGGACGAGGAAATCTTCGCCGCTCAGAGGAAGTAGGCCGTGCGGAGAACGCTGGGCGGGTGGCTCGCCCTGATGGCGGCCGCGCTGGCGCTGCTGCCCTGGCACCAGCAGGAGGCCGGCTTCTTTTCGGGGCAGTGGCTCGCGGCCGACTGGCTGGCGAAGAAGGACGCGGCCTCGGCGTTCTACCTGATGCTGCGGCACGGCGCCGGCGAGCTGTGGCCGCTGGCCGGCCTGCTGGTGCTCGCCGCCGCGATCGTCTTCGCGCCCCTCGCCCGCGCCCTGCGCGGCCTCCTGCTGCTGGGCTGCGGAGGTGGCGGAATAGCATATCTGCTGGTGCTCGGCTTCGCGCCGGCCTGGCTCGGGCTCGGGCCGCAAGTCGGCCTGGGCTACGGCGCCCTGCTCGCCGCGGCCGGCTTCCTGTTCCTGCTGACCGGCGGCGCCGCGCTGCTCGGCGCCTGCCGGGGCGACCTGTTCGTCAGCGGCATGATCGGGCTGATCATCGCGCTCATCTCGCTGTTCGTGATCATGCCGGTCGGCCACGTCCTGGCCAAGGCCTTCGTCGACGCGGAAGGCGTGGCCGGCATCGCCTCCTTCTTCGGGCGCATGACCGACCCGCGCGTGTGGGGGCTGAACTGCCTGTCCGGCGGGCGTTGCGGCGTGGCCTGGAACACCCTCTACCTCGGCGCCATGACGGCCTTCACCTGCACCACCCTGGGCCTGTGCTTCGCGCTGGTGGTGACGCGCACGGACTTTCCCTGGAAGCGTTCGCTGCGCGCGCTGACCCTGCTGCCGATCATCACCCCGCCCTTCGTCATCGGCCTGGCGCTGATCCTGCTGCTCGGGCGCAACGGCGCGCTGACCAGCCTCGTCGCCAGCTGGCTGGGGATTCCACCGGGGCGCTGGGTGTACGGCTTCTTCGGCGTGTGGCTGGCGCAGGTGCTGGCCTACACGCCGATCGCCTTCATGGTGCTGATCGGCGTCGTCGAAGGCGTCAGCCCGTCGGTCGAGGAGGCGTCGCAGACCCTCGGCGCGTCGCGCTGGCAGACGCTGCGCCGGGTTTCGCTGCCGCTGATGAAGCCGGGGCTAGCCAACGCCTTCCTGGTCACCTTCATCGAAAGCATGGCCGACTTCGGCAACCCGATGGTGCTCGGCGGCAGCTACAGCGTGCTGTTCGACCGAAATCTACTTCGCCATCGTCGGCGCGCAGACCGACGAGGGGCGCGCCGCCAGCCTGGGCTTCGTCCTGCTGTGCTTTTCCGTCGCTGCCTTCCTGCTCCAGCGCCGCTGGCTCGGCCGCAAGTCGTACGCCACCGTCACCGGCAAGGCGGACAACGGCCAGCACGTGGCGCTGTCGCCCAAATTCTCCCGGCTGATCACCGCCGTGGTCGTGGCGTGGACCACCTTCACCCTGGTCATCTACGGCATGGTGCTGAGCGGCGGCTTCGTCAGGCAGTGGGGACGCGACAACAGCTTCACGCTCAAGCACTACATCAACGCGTTCGGCATCGACGTCGGGGAACACGGACTGCAATGGACCGGCACCGCCTGGTCGTCCTTCTTCACCAGCATGTCGATCGCCGGCATCGCCGCGCCGCTCACCGCCGTGCTCGGCATGACCACGGCGTGGCTCCTGGTGCGCCAGAAGTTCGCGCTGAAGAGCGTCTTCGAGTTCGGCACGATGATGTGCTTCGCGGTGCCGGGAACGGTCATCGGCGTCAGCTACATCCTGGCCTTCAACGTGCCGCCGATCGAGATCACCGGCACCGGCCTGATCCTCATCCTGTGCTTCGTCTTCCGCAACATGCCGACCGGGCTGCGCGGCGGCGTCGCGGCGATGAGCCAGCTCGACAAGAGCCTCGACGAAGCCTCGACGATGCTGCGCGCCGACAGCTTCACCACCGCGCGCCGGATCATCTTCCCGCTGCTCAAGCCGGCGATCACCACGGCGCTGGTGTACAGCTTCGTGCGCTCGATCACCTCGATCAGCGCGGTGATCTTCCTGGTCAGCGCCAAGTACGACATGGCCACGTCGTACATCATCGGCCTGGTGGAAAACGGCCAGTACGGCACCGCCATCGCCTATTCCAGCATGCTCATCGTCGTCATGCTCGCCTGCGTGCTCGGCGTGCAGAAGCTGGTCGGCCGCCGCCGCCTGCGCCGCCAGGACCGCGTGCTCGGCGAACTCCGGCCCCGGCCCGTCCTCGAAAAGGAACCCGCCCAATGACTCAGCCCACACCCGTTGCCCCGGACCGGAGCGGCGACGTCTCGCTGGTCTTCGACCACGTGACGAAGAAATACGGCCGCGTGCTCGCCGTCGACGACATCTCGTTCAGCATCCCGAAGGGCTCGCTGGTCACCCTGCTCGGCCCCTCGGGCTGCGGCAAGACGACCACCCTGCGCATGATCGCCGGGCTCGAATCGGTGACCGCGGGGCGCATCCTGCTCAACGGCGAGGACGTGACCCGGCAGTCCGCGATCGAGCGCAACGTCAGCATGGTGTTCCAGTCCTACGCCCTGTTCCCGCACATGACCGTGCTGGAAAACGTCGCCTACGGCCTGACCGTCGGCGGCCTGGCGGCACGCGAGGCCGACCGGCGCGCCATCGCGGGGCTGGACCTCGTCGGGCTCGCCGACTACGGGCCGCGCCTGCCCAGCGAGCTCTCCGGCGGGCAGCAGCAGCGCGTCGCCGTGGCGCGGGCGCTGGTGCTCGAACCGCAGGTGCTGCTGCTCGACGAGCCTCTTTCCAATCTCGACACCAAGCTGCGCCGCCGCGTGCGCGACGAGATCCGCGGCATCCAGCTCAAGCTCAACCTGACGGCGGTGTACGTGACGCACGACCAGGAGGAAGCGATGGCGGTCTCCGACCGGATCATCGTCATGAACAAGCAGCGGATCGTGCAGCATGCGCCGCCGCGCGAACTGTTCGAGACGCCGGCCGACGAGTTCGTCGCCGACTTCATCTGCAACGCCAACCTGGTCACCGGCGAGGCGCGGCGCAGCGAGGCCGGCCGCAGTGAATGCGTGATCGGCGGCGTGCTCGCCACCATTCCCGACCGCCAGGCGCGCCTCGGCGACGTGCGGGTGGCGGTGCGGCCGGACGCGATCCGGCTGTTCGGCGACGCCGAGCCGCACCCGCTCAAGGGCGAGGTCGTCTATGCGTCCTTCCTCGGCACGGAGATGCAGTACACACTGCACACGCCGCTCGGCGAACTGTTCGTCCGCTCGGACGAGGTGGCCGAGCCGCACCCGCTGGGCAGCCGCGTCGGCATCGGCTTCGCCGAGCGCGGGCTGGCGATCGTCGGCGCCGCCGGGTCCGCGCGGTGAGCGCATGCGCGGCTCCATGAGCCGCGCCCCGTCGTCAACTCGTCATCTTGTCCACGACTCCACACAAGCCCGTGTCGCGTTCGTGACAAGGCACGCCGGGTAGGCCTCGGTATTCATCGGCAAAAACATGTCGATAAATGCAAAAGCAGGCGCCCGGGTATCGAGGGAAAGGCTCGGGCGAGTCTTTCGCCATCTTGGCGCATATATTGCTCGGAGCAGACTTTCCGGTCTCACTCCAGGCCGTTTTCCTGCCTTGACGAGGGAAATCATGAAGTCCCCTCCCTTCACCACTTGCGTTGCCAACCGGCGGAATATCCGCGCAAACCATGCCGCCAGGGGGCTGCTCGCTTAGCCCCATGGCCACGGAAGACGACCCCGAGCGCTGGTACTGCACCAATCTGGTCGGTCTGTCGTCGTCCTTGCTGGCATCGACCGCGTTCAACCGCCATCCCCGGTCGTTGTGCATCCACGGCACGCGGGCGGCCAACCCCGGCCTGTTCCGCCTGCTCGAGAGCTGCCGCGCGCAGGACGAAGCCGCCGAGGTGTTCCAGCATTACATGGCCTTGCAGTTCAATCTGGCCGACAGTCGCCGCGAAGCCGGCGAAACCGGCTACCGTAGCAGCAGCTACGTGGAATTACTGCGCGGCTGGGGCTTCGATTCGAGCAGCCCGCAGGGCGCCGTGCTGAAGGGCTGGGTGGAAAGCCGTTTCGGGCTGCTCCCGGTGTTCCACGGCGAACGCCTGGAACGCTTTCCCTCGCCGGCCTGGGTGCGCTACCTGGAAGAGAAGTACCACAGCCGCTTCCACAACAACTGCATCCAACTCCAGCTGGACATGCTGTACGAATACTGCCAATGGAGCCTGGCGCGCTTCGGCGATGGTTCTCGAAACACTGCCGGCCACGTTTCCCTCTGGCGCGGCAGCAACGATTGCGAATGCCAGCTCGTCGAGGGCCGGCTGCGCGACGGCTGCTGCGTCATGCGCCTGAACAACCTGGTCTCGTTCAGCAGCCGGCCAGACGCAGCGGAGGTTTTCGGCGACTGGCTGCTGCAGGCAGCCGTGCCGCACGCCAAGATGTTGCTTTTTCCGGGTCTGCTCGCCGATCCGGTTTTGCGCAGCGAAGGGGAGTATCTGGTGATCGGCGGCTGCTACGAGGTCGATACGCATCGCGGCTGGCCGCATTGAACGGCATCGCCGCCGGCGCCACCCCCTTTCCTGTCGCAGCGCTCCGCAAGCTCTTCCTAGAATCCCGCAACGCCGTGCTGCTTGCCGGCGATCGTCCCGATGTCGATGCGCACGACCAGGGTGCGCTTGAGATTCTCGGACGGATAGTCGAAATGCCGGTCGGTAAAGCGGGCGACGATGGCGTCGAGCGCCCGCACCTTTTCCTCGGCGTCGCCGACGAAATGCGTTTCACCCTGGCCGATGACGGTGCGGTGCCGGGCCTCGAAGTCGCAGGCCATCTTGTCCTCGATGAGGCCGTGATCGAGGCTGACTTCGAAGCAGACGCGCGGATTCTTCTTCATGATCTCCACCTTGCTGCCCGACTGCGCGGAGTGGAAATACAGCGACTTGCCGTCGTACGCGTAGAACACTGGCACCAGGAAAGGCCGGTCGCCGTCGACCAGGGCGATGCGCATCACCTTGCCGCGCCGCAGGATGTCGTCGATGGCCTGGCGGTCGGTGATTTCCCGGTCGCTGCGGCGCATGGCGCGATGCGGATGGCCCGGCGGCATGGTGCTGGGCTGGGAGTGAGAGTGCGGTGCGTTGTCCATGAAGTTTGTCCTTGGGTACTTGGAAAGATCGTGCTTGCTCCCGGGGCGGCTTCAACCATCCTGCCTAGACGCAGCTTTCGCAGCCGAACTGCGTGATGCGCCGCGGATCGAGATGGCTGAAACGGGGTACCGAGAACCTGGCCGCCTGGCTGGGAACGGTTTGCAGGAAGTGTATATAGGAGGAAGGCAAGCCCCGCAATCGAGCCCCCTCGGAAAGAACCCGGAGATGCTCGGTGCTCGGCGGACACGGCTCGCCCAGCGTGTTGCGCACATGGCAAACCACGTCGTGGCGGTTTCCGCGTGCATCCCGCACTTCGCCGGGCCAATGGAAATGCAGGCCGGTTCCGTCCTCGCGCACGGCGTACATCAGGTCCAGCCGCTGTGCGTCCAGCAGCGACAGGGCATAGACCACGCCCCAGGTTTCGGCGCCGCGTTCGGCCACGATGGCCGCATTGCCGCCGTCCCAACGCATCGAAAGGCCATGGAAGCCAAGCCGGTGGTCCGGCAGGCAGGCGACGGCCGCGATTTCCGGAGCCTCGCAACAAGCGGCGATCTGGGCCGGATGCATCAGCGCGTCGAAAATGAAAACCAGGTGGGTGTCGGTCATCCGTCATCCCTCCGGGGGCGCCCCGGCCGGTTCGGCGGGAAGGCGCTGCCAGTCCAGCGATTCGAGGGGCCGGGAGAGCGGCAGCGCGTTGCCGCTTCCGTGCTCGCGCGGGCAGGGCAGACAGAGCACCCTGGCACCGTCGGCGAGCCCCGGCGGACGCATGCGTCCCTCGGGCGACTTGCGCGAGTGGATGCTTACGCGCAGTCCGGCGCCGGTCGCGTCAACGGGTTCCGATTCGGCGCTCAGGTCCATGCGTTCGAGTTCCCAGGCCATCCATTTCGGCAGGTGGTCGCAAAGCACTTCGAGCTTGACGAACTGCCCCGCCGCCAGGAAGGGAATGAGGATGTTGCGCGACGTCGGATTGGAATGATGTTCGAGCGCCGCGCGCAGATCGATCCAGTAATGGCCGGGCCGGCCGTCGGCGAGGCGGACCGGCGACGGCACGGGCTGGCTGGCGCGCAGGACGATTTCGTACTTGCGCCGGGCCCGTGCCCTGTCCTCGTGCTCCCGCACTTCGGCCAGCTGCTGCTCCAGCGCTCCGTCGGATTTCCAGACGCGGAAGCCGTACTGCTCCTGCAGCAGCGAATACGGCAGGCCGCGCACCTCGTCGGAGAGCAGCACGCGGCAGCCGGGATCGAGCGCCGCGGCCAGTCCGGCGAGCGCTTCCTTGACCGCCGCCAGCGACATCCCATGGTCGAGGTGAAAGGCGAACCGACCGCATTCCCGCCAGCGTCCGTCCACCTCTTCGAAGAGATGCACCCGGCCGGGCCGGTAGAGGCTGGCCGGCCGGCCTTGCGCATCGAGATAGCAGGCGATTCTCATGGCCCCGTCTCCTCTCCTCCGCGTTTCCGTTGGCGGGCATGCGGCCTACCAGACGTTGAGTATCCATTCCTTGTTCTTCTTGTACTCCATGTCGGCGAACAAGGCGTTGGACATCTGTTCGGCCAGCCATATGGCCCCCTCGTAACCCAGCACCGGATGGCGAAACATGCCGGCGCGGTCGTAGGTCGGAAAACCGACGCGCACCATCGGAATGGCGTTGTCGATGGCGACGAAGCGTCCCTTGGAATGCCCGAGGATCAGGTCGACTTCAAGGCCGCCGTTCTTGATGCGGTCTTCCAGTTCCCAGAAGTCGGCGTTGGTGACGACTTCCATCTTCCAGTCAACGTGCTCGGTCATGGCCAGCAGGCGCGGATCGTTCTTGTAGTTCACGTTGTCGTCGCCCATCAGCAGCAGGACCGGCTTCATTTCCAGATCGATGCAGAATTCGGCCAGACCGATCACCAGGTCCGGATTGCCGTAGATGACGACTTTCTTGTCCGCCAGGAACATGTGCGTGACGTCGGTCAGCGCATCGATGGCCACGCCGCGCTCCTCGACCAGCGAAGCAGGAATCGGCTTGCCGGTGAGCGTCCTCAGGTTGCGCAGGAAGGTATCGGTATTGCGGATGCCGATCGGCGTCGGGCCGACGATGGTCGGCAGGCCAAACTCGGATTGCAGCCATTCGGCGGCCTTGCCGCCCTCGTAGCGGTTGAGCGCGACGGTGCCGATGGCGTCGGCCGTGCCGCGCAGATCCTCGACCGTGGTGTTGCCGTGCGAGACGGCGCTGCCGTCGGGCAGCATCGGCGAATCGAACTTCTCGATCTCGAACAGCACCGTGGCGTCGATGTCCATGGCGCGCAGCAGGTGCTTGAGCGCCTTGACGTCGCCCGGGTTGACCCAGCCGGTGATCAGGTTGAGCTTGCCATTGGATTCGCCGTTCCTGCTCTTCGCCGCGAAATACTTGACGAAGTCGCGTACCGCCACGTCGTAGCCGCTGATCATGCTGCCGACGAAGCTGGGCGAATGGACAGGCACCAGATAGACTTCGCGCCCGGCGTACTTCTCCTTGAGCAGGCCTTCGTTGAGCTTGCGGATGACGCCATCGATGTCGTCGCCGATCACCTCGGTCGAGCAGGTGGTGATGATCGGCACCACCTTGACGTGCGGGTAGCGCGCCAGCAGCACGTCAACGCCTTTCTCGACGCGGTCGAGCGCACCGAACACCGCGCCGTCCTCATGCACCGAGGACGAAGCCAGTTCGAAGCTCTCCTTGTAGTGCTGCGAGAACATCAGGCGCACGAACATCACGCAGCCTTGCCCACCGTGCACGATGCCGATGCAGTCCTTGATGCCGATGCTGGCGAACTGCGCACCGGCCGGCTGGCAGGTGAAAATCGGATTGATCGTGCCGATGCGCTCTTTTTCCTTGATTTCGCAGGCCATGCCGGGTCTCCTCAATAATTCAGTACGGTCAATTCGAGATTGAGCGAACCGTCGATCGTCAGCCAGTCCATGCGGGCATGCAGCAGCCCCATCAAGGCCTTGATCTGGTCCTTGGGCAGCGCCGGCAGCCACGGAAAGCGTTCGCGGCAATTGCGGTCGAGCATCACCGCGTCCACCCAGTAGCACTTCTCCTGCAGCGTCGGATTCTCGACCGGTTCGCCGCACAGGAGCAGCGTCGCCTTGCCGAGAATGCCGGCGTTCTGCTTGCGGCGGTCCCAGCCGCGCGAATTGAACTGCCACAGGCAGTGCTTCATGATGTAGTTCTCCAGCGGCGCGACGCGTTCGCGCATTTCCGGATCAGCGCCGGCCAGCGGATCTTCCTGGTACACGCGCTCGTATTTGCGGGCGGCCAGGACCTTCGGGCTCGATGTGTATTGCATGTGGCGACTCCTCAGCCGTTGACGACGCGGGCTTCGGCGTCCGGCTCCGTGGCGCGCTCGAAAACCGGGTAGGTCTTCTGGCGCAGGTAGCTGACGCTGTCGAATTTGCCGGTGTATGGCCGCGTATCCGTCGAGGAAGCGACGTTTTCGGGCAAGTCCTGGTCGGAAAGCATGCGGCGCGTGACGAAACCCTGGCCGGCGGGAATCTCGTCCTTGCTGATGTCGAGCAGGGCGAGGCGGTGGATCGGCGAATAGACGGCGTTGTAGATGTCGCGCGCAAAACGCACCCAGCCCTCGAAGCCCTTGTACGGCCCGTTGTGGTAGCCGTGCGCGTTGAGATAAGGCACGTTGACCTTCTTCGCCACTTCGCCCGGCCGCTTGCCGGTGAAGATCACGTCGGGCTTGAGCATTTCCAGCGCTTCGAGGCCCTCCAGCTCGTTCGGGTCGTCGATTGCCAGCGCGCCCTCGCCGCAGCGCGCCACGCCCTTCTCCATGTCGCCCTGGTGGCCGAATTTGGTGTAGACCGACACCACCTTGACGCCCATTTCCTCCTGGATGGCGTTGGCCCAGTGCCACAGCTTGGAGCCGCCCGGCCAGAGGCAGACCTTCTTGCCCTGCAGGCGCGCCTTGTACCAGTCGAGTTCCGGTTTCCAGCGGGCCGTTTCCTCTTCGATGATTTTCTCGGCGCGCTCCTCGATGCCGAAGAACAGGCCGATCTTGCGCAGCGAGTCGCCCAGCGCCTTGAAGCCGAAACCGTCGATGTCCAGCCGCGGAATGCCGTAGCGCTCGCGCAGCTCGTCGCAGATGTACTCGGCCGAACGCGCGCATTCGAGCACGTTGAGATGGGCGCGGTGCATGCCGCGCAGGTCGTCGTACTTGCCGTTGCCGGTGAAGGTCGACAGCACCTGGATGCCCATGCGCTTGAAGAAATCGAGCATCACCTCCTGGTCGCCCTGGATGTTGTACTCGCCGACGTAGTTGATCACGTAGTCGCTGGTGATCTCCGGCTCCAGCGTGCCGACCTTCTGGTTGATCCAGGCGATGTTGATCTTGTGGTGGCCGCCCGACTGGCTCGGGCCGGCGAAGCCCGGCGAGTTGCAGACGAAGATGTCCACCTCCGGCATTTCGTCCATCACCTCCTGCGCGATGGCGTCGATGTCGTCGCCGATCAGCGCCGTCGCGCAGGTCTGGTAGATGGTCATGCGCTTGGTGTCGGGGAAGGCCTTGAAGGCTTCCTTGATGTTCTGCTTCAGGAGCTTCTCGGCGCCGAAGACGATGTGCTTCTCCTTGACGTCGGTGGCGAAGGTGTACTTCAACTGGAAGTTGTCGTTGTCGCTGATGTAGCGCTTGGTCTGCCAGGTGTCGTAGGTGCAGCCGACCGGACCGTGGCTGATGTGGATCACGTCCTTCATCGGCGTGCCGATCACGTGCTTGGCGCCGCAGTAGGCGCAGCCGCGCTCCGAGATCGAGCCCGGAATGGTGTTCAGGTAGCCCAGCGGCAGACAGGACGTGAGGTTTTCGCCCTGGCCCTTGGTCACCGCGTGCTTCTTGCGCTCGGGGATGACCTTGCTGCATTCGAACTCATGGTATGGCATATGGATTCTCCGGAGGTGGAGCGCGGCAATCGGCCCGGCCGCCCGCTCAGTTGACGAGGCCGTACTTGACCACCATGGATTCGAGCTGGTCCATGGTCAGCGGCCGGGGAATCACGAAGTCCTCGTTCTCGATGATCTTGCGCCCCAGCTCGCTGTATTCGAGCGCCTGGTTCTCGCCGGGGCTGAATTCGGTCACGGTTTTCTTGTTGAACTCGGCTTTCTGCACGATGTTGTCGCGCGGCACGAAATGGATCATCTTGGTGCCGATGGCGGCGGTGAACTCCTCAAGGAACTCCTTCTCGCCGTCCACCTTGCGGCTGTTGCAGATGATGCCGCCCAGGCGCACGCCGCTCTGTTTGGCGTACTTCACCAGGCCCTTGCAGATGTTGTTGGCGGCGTAGATGGCCATCATCTCGCCGGAGGCGACGATGTATACCTCCTGCGCCTTGCCGTCGCGGATCGGCATGGCGAAGCCGCCGCAGACCACGTCGCCGAGCACGTCGAAGAAAACGAAATCGAGATCCTCGGTATAGGCGCCGTTGCCCTCCATCAGGTCGATGGCGGTGATGACGCCGCGGCCGGCGCAGCCCACGCCCGGTTCCGGTCCGCCGGATTCGACGCAGCGGATGTCCTTGAAACCCACCTTGATCACCATGTCGTTGGTGACCTTTTCCGCGCCTTTGTCGCGCAGCACGTCCATCAGCGTCTCCTGCGGCTTGCCGCCGAGGATCAGGCGCGTCGAGTCGGCCTTGGGATCGCAGCCGTGGATGAACACCTTCTGGTCATGGAAATAGGCCATCGCCGCCGCCGTGTTCTGCGTGGTGGTCGACTTGCCGATGCCGCCCTTGCCGTAGATTGCAATCTTGCGTGTCATGCTGGTCTCCTGTCTTTCGAAACGGACGCCGGGCTTTGCGGCGCCCGGACGACTTGCCATTCGACGCATCGGAACGCCCGCGGACGCAGACGGCATTCACGGAATGCTACGAACTCGTCCGTCTCTTTGCAGAAAGCGTGCCACTTGCACAACCCGTTGATTTCACGAATAAGCCGGCAAAATCGCAGGAGATTTTGCACGTCCGCGCAGTTCGCGCGCGAACGCTTTGTCGGGATTAGTTCCTACCCGTACAGCCGGCGCGGGGTCAGCGGAAATCCTTGTACGCCAGCTTGTAGCGATCCATGCGCAGGCCGAGGATGCGCCGCGTCAGACCGAGTTGTGCGGCGGCGACCGTCATGTTGCCGTGATTGGCCTTCAGGGCGTCGACGATCATTTCGTATTCGACGGCGGCCAGCCTGGCGTCGAGGCTGCCGCCGGAGGCGGCGGCCTCGACGACCGGCATCTGCAGCGATGCCGGCAGGTGGTAGCCGTGGATCGCGCCGTCCTCGGCAAGCAGCATGGCGCGCTCGATGACGTTCTCCAGTTCGCGCACGTTGCCCGGCCAGTGGTAGCACAACAGCATGCTGATCGCCGGCGTCGAGATGCGCTCGACCGGAACTTCCATTTCGCGCGAGAACTTGGCGACGAAGTGGTCGGCCAGCGCGATGACGTCGTTGCCGCGGTCGCGCAGCGGCGGAATGGTGATCGGAAAGACGTGCAGACGGTAGTACAGATCCTCGCGGAAGCTCCCCTTCTCCACCATCTCCGCCAGGTTGCGGTTGGTGGCGGCCAGGATGCGGATGTCCACGTGGATCGGCGCATTGCCGCCGACGCGCTCGAAGCTTCTCTCCTGCAATACGCGCAGCAGCTTGGCCTGCATCGGCAAGGACATCTCGCCGACCTCGTCGAGGAAGATGGTGCCGCCGTCCGCTTCTTCGAAGCGTCCCCGGCGCTGGGCCGTCGCCCCGGTGAAGGCGCCTTTTTCGTGGCCGAAGAGTTCGCTTTCGATGACGCTTTCCGGCAGCGAGGCGCAATTGAACTTGACGAAGGGACCGTTCGCCCATGGGCTGTTGAAATGGATGGCGCTGGCCACCAGCTCCTTGCCCACGCCGCTCTCGCCGAGAATGAGCACCGTCGTCTTGGAGCGGGTGACCCGTTCGATCAGCTTGTACACCTCAAGCATGGGCTTGGCATTGCCGATGATGTTGGTCGGCCGGAATTTTTCCCTGAGCGCCTTGCGCAGGCGCAGGTTCTCGTCCTCAAGCTCCTGGGTGAGCTGATGCTCGACGAGGTAGAGTTCGGCGGCCTGCGCGGTCATGGCGGCCAGCACGGACAGGATCTTGAGGTCGAGTTCGAGCAGGCGCGGATTGTCGTACAGGCGCTCGGCGCTGATCGTTCCCATGACCTTCCGGCCGCGCTTGATCGGCACGCAGAGAAAGGAGCGCTGCGTGTCGGCCGGACCGGCGCCGCGGCTTCCGGTGCGGTTGAGGAAATCCGGCTCGTCCCCGATGCGGGGAACGACGATCGCCTCGCCGCTTTCCACCACCTTGCCGGTGACGCCTTCGCCGAGCAGATACACCCCCTTGGCCTGTTCCTCCTCGCTCAGCCCGAGGCTCCGGTGGATGAAGATCTTCCCCGTCGTCGGGTCGTACAGGTTGACCATGCCGCGGATCACTTTCATGTGCCGCTGCATGATGCGCAGCAGGATCCTCAGGAGCTGGCCGAGTTCGCCGCTGCCGCCGGCGAGTTCGCTCATTTCGTTGAGCAGGGGAATGAGATCGGTCCGGCATTCTCCAAGATCGATCTCGCAAAAGCGCGGATACGGACCCGCGATTGGCTGACTGGTCGCTTGCATCGTCGTTCTCCTGCCCGGAAACGACGGCCCGGAGGCAGGCACGTTCCGGCGCATCCCATGCGCGATCGCCGGCACACGCGGCAGGCCGATCACTGCGTTATATACAAAAGCAAATAACGTTCCGATACGTCCGAAGGGGGAATCCGACGGATTTCAGGCACTTTCGGCCAAAAAGCGGTTCGACGGTTTTGTTCGGACCGGCACATTATTGTCTTGTCTCGCACATAACGAGCCGCATGCAGCGTGCCGCCAGTATTTGATCATGAGCTTCCGCCCCAATGCCGTTCGATCACGCGGGTCAGCGTGGCGACGGCGGGCGCGATGGCCTTTTCCGGCACGGCGGCGAAGCCGAGGTTGAGGCCGGGGCTACCGTTGCGCGGGTCGGCGTAGTAGGTGCTCAGCGGCCGCGTGACGACGCCTTCGGCGAGCGCCTGCGCGGCGATCTGCGCGTCGTCGACCGGCGCGTTGAAGCGGAAGAGCAGTTGCAGGCCCGCATGCCCGCCCGAGACGCCGACGGCGCCGCCGAGGCGCGCTTCCATCTCGCCGCGCAGGATGTCGCGGCGCGCCCGGTAGATGCCGCGCATGCGCTTGATGTGCGCGGTGAAATGGCCGTCGTCGATGAATTCGGCGAGCGCCGCCTGTTCGGTCATGCGCCCGCCCCGGTAGAGCTCGGAGTTGCCGATGACGAAGGCGTCGACCAGGTCCTCGGGCAGCACCATGTAGGCCAGGCGGATGCCGGGGAACATGACCTTGCTCAGCGTGCCCAGGTAGATCACGCGCTGCCGGCGGCATAGTCCGAACAGCGAGGCCACCGGCCGCTCGTCGTAGCGCAGCTCGTTGTCGTAATCGTCCTCGATGATCCAGGCGCCGGACTCGAAGGCGCGTTCGAGCAGTTCCAGCCGGCGGTCGAGCGTCATCACCACGCCGGTCGGGTACTGGCTCGACGGCGAGGTGAAGATCAGGCGCGGCGGCGCCGCCCAGTCGTCCGGCGCCGGCGCCAACCCCCTGGCGTCGAGCGGGATCGGCCGGATGGCGAGGCCGGCGGCTGCGAACACGTTGCGCGCGCCCCAGTAGCCCGGTTCCTCGACCCAGACGCCGTCGCCGTGGTCGGCGAGCATGCGCGCGCACAGGTCGAAGGCCTGGTGCGAGCCGTTGACCACCACGATCTGCTTCGGATCGACGACCATCATGCGCGTCACCCGCAGGTAGCCGGCCAGCGCCACCTTGAGCGGCCCGTAACCGAGGTGCGAGTAGTGCAGCAGGCGGGCCTGCCCGGCGTGCAGGTATTTCGCCAGCAGGCGGCGCCACAGGCCGAAGGGAAAGAGTTCGACATCGGGCACGCCGGGCATGAACGCACCATTCTGGATCACGCTGCTGGCCGCGCTGTTGACCACCGCGGTGCCGCGCCGCGACAACCCTTCGCGCCGGGTGCCGATCAGCCGCCTCGGCGCGGCCGGCTTGCCGGCCGCGTCCACCACGTCGGAAACGTAGGTGCCGTCGCCCACGCGCCCGGTGAGGTAGCCCTCGACCAGCAGTTGCTCGTAGGCACGCACCACGGTGTTGCGCCCGAAGCCCAGGTCGGCCGCCAGCGCGCGCGTCGGCGGCAGCCGGACGCCCGGCGCCAGCGCCCGGTCGAGGATGGCCTGGCGCAGCGCCATGTACAGGCGGATGCGCAGTTTGTCCGAGGCCGGCTGGCGGTCCAGATATTGCATGACCAGTTCGACGATCAGGTGCGGTTCCATGGATTGGTCCCACCAAAGTCAAAAAAATTGGTTCTCATTTTGACCAATGGACGACCTATGATCAACCCGACGCCGAGAAAAACACATTCTCCGGCGGCAGAAGGAGCCCATCATGACGACCCGCGCCAC
The DNA here is from genome assembly GCF_047602565.1 of Propionivibrio sp. Classification (GTDB taxonomy): domain Bacteria; phylum Pseudomonadota; class Gammaproteobacteria; order Burkholderiales; family Rhodocyclaceae; genus Propionivibrio. Next base: position 2,989,056 of record NZ_JASGGX010000001.1, on the reverse strand, counting down.
ACCGACCGACGCCACGCCGCACGTGACCTTCCGCAAGGTGCAGAAGACCTACGACGGCGAGAACCTGATCGTGCGCGACCTGAATCTCGACGTGCGGCGCGGCGAGTTCCTGACGCTGCTCGGCCCGTCGGGATCGGGCAAGACCACCTGCCTGATGATGCTGGCCGGCTTCGAGACGCCGACCGGCGGCGAGATCCGGCTCGCCGGCCGGGTGATCAACAGCGTGCCGCCGCACAAGCGCAACATCGGCATGGTCTTCCAGAACTACGCGCTGTTCCCGCACATGACGGTGCGCGAGAACCTGCGCTTCCCGCTCGCCATCCGCAGGCTGCCCGCCGCCGAGATCGACGGGAAGGTGGCGCGCGCGCTGGACATGGTCCGGCTCGGCGGCTTCGGCGACCGCTATCCGCAGCAGATGTCGGGCGGCCAGCAGCAGCGCGTGGCGCTGGCCCGCGCGCTGGTCTTCGACCCGGAGCTGGTGCTGATGGACGAGCCGCTCGGCGCGCTCGACAAGCAGCTGCGCGAGCACATGCAGATCGAGCTGAAGCACATCCACCAGGAGCTGGGCGTGACCATCGTCTTCGTCACCCACGATCAGGGCGAGGCGCTGACCCTGTCCGACCGCATCGCCGTGTTCAACCACGGCGTCATCCAGCAGATCGACGACCCGATGGCGCTCTACGAGAAGCCGGCCAACGATTTCGTGGCCAACTTCATCGGCGAGAACAACGCGCTCGACGGCTGCGTCGAGTCGGTGCATGGCGAAACCTGCCAGGTCCGGCTGGACAACGGTTCGCGCGTGCAGGCGAGCTGCGGCGCGCCGGTCAAGCGCGGCGACCGCGCCGTCCTCTCGGTCCGCCCCGAGTGCGTCCAGCTGAACGTCCAGTCGCTCGGCTGCGCCAACCGGCTGGGCGGCTACGTGCGCGAGGTCATCTACCTGGGCGACCACCTGCGCGTGCGCGTCGAGCTGGCCGGACGCCGCGAGCTCATCGTCAAGGCGCCGGCGGCGCAGCACAAGCACCGTTTCGACCTGGGCGACGCGATCCACGTCGGCATCAACCCCGAGCAGCTGCGCGCGCTCGGTCCGTCGGCCGGCGCGTGAACCGCTCTTTTTTTCCACCCGTGTTTTTCAACCCCGCAGCCCGCAATCCATCCACTCAGGAGAAACAGATGAAACACGCTCTTCCGCATGCAGGCCCGATCGCCGCCGCCTTCGCCGCCATGAGTCTTCTGGCGGGCGCGGCCAGCGCCGACGTCACCGTCATCTCGTTCGGCGGCACCAACCAGAAGGCGCAGGTCAAGGCGTTCTACGAGCCCTTCGCCAAGGCCGGCGGCAAGGTCGTTCCCGGCGAGTACAACGGCGAGCAGGCCAAGATCAAGGCCATGGTCGAAGCCAAGAACGTTTCCTGGGACGTGGTCGAGGTCGAGTCGCCCGAGCTCGCCCGCGGCTGCGAGGAAGGCATCTACGAAAAGCTCGACATGAGCAGGATCGGGCCGAAAGGCGACTTCGTTCCCGCCGCCGTGTCCGAATGCGGCATCGGCATCTTCGTGTGGTCAACGGTACTCGCCTACAACTCGGACGCGCTGAAGACCGCGCCGACGTCCTGGGCCGATTTCTGGGACGTCAAGAAATTCCCCGGCAAGCGCGGCATGCGCAAGGGCGCCAAGTTCACCCTCGAATTCGCGCTGATCGCCGACGGCGTCAAGCCCGAGGACATTTACAAGACGCTCGCCACCAAAGCCGGCGTCGAGCGCGCCTTCAAGAAGCTCGACCAGATCAAGCCGCACATCCAGTGGTGGGAGGCCGGCGCCCAGCCGCCGCAACTGCTCGCCGCCGGCGACGTGGTAATGACCACGGCCTACAACGGCCGCATCTCGACGGCGCAGAAGGAAGGCAAGACCAACCTGAAGATGGTGTGGACCAACAACATCTACGACTTCGATTCGTGGGCCATCCCGGTCGGCACGCCGAAGCGGGACGAGGCATACAGGTTCATCGCGCTGGCCAGCAAGCCGGAGAACCAGGCCGTCTTCGCCGGCGAGATTCCCTACGGGCCGACCAACGTCAAGGGCACGCCGCTGGTCGCCAAGGCCATCGTCCCCGAGCTGCCGACCGCGCCGCAGAACATGAAGGGCGCCTTCGCCAGCGACGTGCAGTTCTGGGTCGAGCACGGCGAGGATCTGGAGCAGCGCTTCAACGCCTGGGCGGCGAAGTAGTTGCGACGATCGATGACGGCCGGGCACATCCTCTCCCTCCCCTTCAAGGGGAGGGCTGGGGTGGGGATGGGGTAGCCGCGCCTTGCCCCATCCCCCACCCAGCCTCCCCCTTGAAGGGGGAGGAGTCGATGCGCCGGACATGCGTGCGCTTGTCCTGACCGCGCCCGCCCGTTTCCTTCGGATCAAGGCACTTTCATGAGCGAGGATCACGATATGAGCCAGTTGGCCGCCATCCTGCCCGTCCCGGCCGCGGACGGCGCCAGCCTGCCGCTGAAGACCCGGCTGCGCCGCGCCGAGCGGATGAAGAAGCTCAAGTACGGGGCGCTGATCCTCCCGCTCGTGGTCTTCCTGCTGTTCACCTTCGTCTGGCCGATCGCCGCGCTCCTGAAGCGCAGCGTCGACAACCCCGAGATCGTCGCCGCCTTCCCGGCGACCAGCGAACTGCTGCGCCAATGGGACGGGCAATCGCTGCCGGACGACGCGGTCTTCACGGCATTCGCCGACGAGATGGCCGGGACGCGCGGCACGCCGGTCTTCGCCAGCGCCGCCAAGCGCCTGAACATGGAACTGCCCGGCTTCCGCTCGCTGATGATGAAGACCGCCCGGGCGCTGCCGCCCGGGGACGGCCAGCCGGCGCGCGCGGCGCTGGTCGCCGCCGATGCGCGCTGGGGCGAGGTCGCCACCTGGCAGTACCTCGGACGCAACGCCTCGCCCTACACCGCGCGCTACCTGCTGGCCTCGGTCGACCGCAAGTACGACGATGCCGGCGCCATCGTGCGCGCCGACGCCGACGAGGCCATCTACGTCGACGTCCTGAAGCGCACCTTCGGCATGTCGGCCGTCGTCACCGGCCTCTGCCTGCTGCTCGGCTTCCCGCTGGCCTACCTGATGGCCACGCAGCCCGCGCGCGTGGCCAACGTGCTGATGATCTTCGTGCTGCTGCCGTTCTGGACCTCGATCCTGGTGCGCGTGGCCGCCTGGCTGGTGCTGCTGCAGAGCGAGGGACTGGTCAACCAGGCGCTGCGCGCGCTGGGCGTCATCGAGCGGCCGCTGCAGCTCGTCTTCAACAGCACCGGCGTGTACATCGCCATGGTGCACATCCTGCTGCCGTTCATGATCCTGCCGCTGTACAGCGTCATGAAGGGCATCTCGCCGATCTACGTGCGCGCGGCGATCTCACTCGGCTGCCCGCCGTTCCGGAGCTTCTGGAAGGTCTATTTCCCGCAGGCCCTGCCCGGCGTCGGCGCCGGCGGCCTGCTGGTGTTCATCCTGTGCATGGGCTACTACATCACGCCGGCCCTGCTCGGCAGCCCCAAGGAACAGATGGCCAGCTACTTCGTCGCCTTCTACACCAACCAGACGATCAACTGGGGCATGGCCGCCGCGCTGTCCACGCTGCTGTTCGTCGCCACCCTGCTGCTGTACATGGTCTATGCGCGCCTGGTCGGCCGGCAGGACCCCGCCGCCCAGATCCGCTGAGAGGAAAAAAGCATGATCGCCGCCTACGCTTCCCCGCTCGAACGCGCCTGGCACTACGCCTTCCGCATCATCTGCGGCCTGGTGCTGGTGTTCCTGATGCTGCCGATCCTGGTCATCGCGCCGCTGTCGTTCAACGCCGACTCGTTCATGCTCTACCCGATGTCCGGCTTCTCGCTGCGCTGGTACGAGGACTTCTTCACCTCGCCGGCGTGGCGGCAGGCCTTCGTCAACAGCTGCATCGTCTCGCCGTTCGCCACGCTGCTGGCCATGCTGCTCGGCACGCCCGCGGCGGTCGGCCTCACCCGCATCGACTTTCCCGGCAAGGCGCTGCTCACCTCGATCCTGATCTCGCCGATGGTCGTGCCGGTGGTCATCGTCGGCGTCGCCACGTATCTCGTGTTCGCCCCGGCCGGGCTGTCGGGCAGCTACCTCGGGCTGATCCTGGTGCACGCCGCGCTCGGCGTACCCTTCGTGGTGACCACCGTGTCGGCGACGCTGCAGGGCTTCGACTTCAACCTGGTGCGCGCCGCCGCCAGCCTTGGCGCCAATCCGCTGACCGCCTTCTTCAAGGTGACCCTGCCGCTGGTCGCGCCGGGCGTCGTCTCGGGCGGCCTGTTCGCCTTCGGCACCTCGTTCGACGAGGTGGTGGTCACCCTCTTCCTCGCCGGTCCCGAGCAGAGCACGCTGCCGCGCCAGATGTTCGCCGGCATCCGCGAGAACATCAGCCCGACCATCGCCGCCGTGGCGACGCTGCTGACCGTGCTCTCGACCCTGATGCTGATTACACTGGAATGGCTGCGGCGGCGCGGCGAGCGCCTGCGCGGCGGACGCTGATTTTCCCGTTCAACGGATACCCCACTGGAGCCGGACATGCTCAATCTAAAGGACAACGGAATTTTCTGCCAGCAATGCCTCATCGATGGCAACTGGCCGGACGCGGACTCGGGCGAGACGCTCGCCATCCACAACCCGGCCACCGGCGAAGCGCTCGGCACGGTGCCGAAGATGGGCGCCGCGGAAACGCGCCGGGCCATCGCGGCGGCCCAGGCCGCGCTGCCCGCCTGGCGCGCCCGGACGGCCGGCGAGCGCGCGCGGCTGCTGCGCCGCTGGCATGACCTGCTGATGGCCCACCAGGACGACCTCGGCCTGCTGATGACCGCCGAGCAGGGCAAGCCGCTCGCCGAGGCCAAGGGCGAGATCGCCTACGCCGCCGGCTATCTCGAATGGTTCGCCGAGGAAGGCAGGCGCGCCTACGGCGAGATCATCCCGCCCAACCTCGCCGACCGGCGCATCCTGGCCACGCGCGAGCCGGTCGGTGTGTGCGCCGCGATCACGCCGTGGAACTTCCCGGCCGCGATGATCACGCGCAAGGCCGGCGCCGCGCTCGCCGCCGGCTGCACGATGGTCGCCAAACCCGCCAGCCAGACGCCGTTCTCGGCGCTCGCCCTGGCCGAGCTCGCCGCGCGCGCCGGTATCCCGGCCGGCGTGTTCAACGTCGTCACCGGCTCGGCCGCGGCCATCGGCGGCGAGCTCTGCGCCAACCCGAGCGTGCGCAAGCTCTCGTTCACCGGCTCGACGGAGATCGGCGCGCAGCTCATCGCGCAGTGCGCGCCGACGGTCAAGAAGCTGTCGATGGAACTCGGCGGCAACGCGCCGTTCATCGTCTTCGACGATGCCGACCTCGATGCCGCCGTGGCCGGCGCGATCGCCTCGAAGTACCGCAACGCCGGGCAGACCTGCGTGTGCGCCAACCGCCTGCTGGTGCAGGACGGCGTCTACGACGCCTTCGCCGCAAAGCTGGCCCGCGCGGTCGGCGAGTTGAAGGTCGGCAACGGCGTCGAGCCGGGCGTCACGCAGGGCCCGCTGATCGACGCCCCGGCGTTGGCAAAGGTCGAGGAACTCGTCGCCGACGCCCGTGCCAAGGGCGCGCGCGTGGTGTGCGGCGGCAGGCGCCATGCGCTGGGACGCACTTTCTACGAACCGACGATCCTCGCCGACGTGACGCCCGCGATGCGCGTGGCGCGCGAGGAAATCTTCGGCCCCGTCGCCCCGCTGTTCCGCTTCACCACCGAGGAAGACGCCGTGCGCCTGGCCAACGACACCGAATTCGGCCTGGCATCGTACTTCTTCGCCCGCGACGTGGGCCGCATCTTCCGCGTCGCCGAGGCGCTCGAATACGGCATGGTCGGCGTCAACACCGGCGCCATCTCGACCGAGATCGCCCCTTTCGGTGGCGTGAAATCCTCCGGCCTCGGCCGCGAAGGCTCGCGCCACGGCCTCGACGATTACCTTGAGATCAAGTACGTCTGCATCGCGGGTCTGAGCCGCTGATGAATTGAATCTGAAGAAGGAAATTAACCACAACGACACGACGAACACGACGCCAACCCGATATCGGGCAGCACCGAACTCCTCCGGAGCATGTCTTTCATTTGCTTTTCGTTGTGCCCGTCGTGTCGTTGTGGTTCAAACCAATTCTCATATCTCACTATTGCCCAACAGGAGAGCTTCCATGAATTCCATGACCGATCTGAACACCCAGACCAACGACGCCCTGATGGCGCGCCGCGCGGCGGCGCTGCCGCGCGGCGTCGGGCAATCGCACGGGGTGTTCGCCGTGCGCGCCGAGAACGCGGAGATCTGGGACGTGGAAGGGCGCCGCTGGATCGACTTCTGCGCCGGCATTGCGGTGGTCAACACCGGGCACCGCCACCCGCGCGTGATGGCCGCCGTGCGCGACCAGCTCGACCGGTTCACGCACACCTGCTTCCAGGTGGTCGCTTACGAATCCTACGTGCGTCTCGCCGAACGCCTGAACGCGCTGGCCCCCGGCCGGACGCCGAAGAAGACCTTCTTCATGAACACCGGCGCCGAGGCGGTGGAAAACGCCATCAAGGTGGCGCGCGCCTACACCGGGCGCGGCGGCGTCATCGCCTTCAACGGCGCCTTCCACGGCCGCACCATGATGACGCTGGCGCTGACCGGCAAGGTCGATCCGTACAAGAAGGGCTTCGGCCCCTTCCCGGGCGAAATCTTCCACGCGCCCTTCCCCGATCCGCTGCACGGCGTCACGGTCGACGACGCGCTGCACGGCATCGAACTGATCTTCAAGAACGACATCGACCCGAACCGCGTCGCCGCGATCGTCGTCGAGCCGGTGCAGGGCGAAGGCGGCTACCTGCCGGCGCCCGCCGACTTCCTGCAACGCCTGCGCGCGCTGTGCGACCGGCACGGCATCGTGCTGATCGTCGACGAGGTGCAGACCGGCGCGGCGCGCTGCGGCAGCTTCTTCGCTGTCGAGCACGCCGGCATCGAACCCGACGTGATCACCCTGGCCAAGGGCCTCGGCGGCGGCATGACGCTGTCCGCGGTGATCGGCAAGGCGGCGGTGATGGACGCCGCCGTGCCGGGCGGCCTCGGCTCCACCTACGCCGGGCATCCGGTGGCGGTGGCCGCCGCGCTGGCGGTGCTCGACGTGATCGAGGAGGAAAAGCTGGCCGAACGCGCGGCGCGGCTCGGCGAGACCTGCCGCGCGCGCTTCGAGGCCCTGCGCGCGCGCTTCTCCTGCATCGCCGACGTGCGCGGGCTGGGCGCGATGACCGCCGTCGAGTTCTGCCACGACGGCGATCCGAAAAAACCGGCCAGGGACGTCGCCGAGGCGCTCAAGGCGGAGGCTGCCAAACGCGGCCTGCTGCTGCTCAACTGCGGCAGCTACGGCAACACCCTGCGCCTGATGCTGCCGCTGACGATCCAGGACGCGGTGCTGGACGAAGGATTCGCCATCCTGGAAGCGGCGCTCGCCGCCGTCGCCGGCGACCGGTAAACGACGCCGCGCCGTCCCCGTCAGTGCTTCTTGTGGTGATGGTGATGACCGTGATGGTGGTGGTGATGCGCGTGGCCAGATTCCTCCAGCGCCTTTTTCAGGCAGCGCTTGGCGTCCTCCGCGCATTGGCCGCATTCGCTGGCGACGCCGAGTTCGCGCCGCAGGTCTTTCAGCGAATGCGCGCCGCGCGCGGCCGCATCCCGGATGTCCTGCTCGCTGACCGCCTTGCAGATGCAGACGTACATTTCATCTCCCGGCGGCGCACCGCGCGCCGCGCTCAGTCGCCGTCCGGCCCCATGTGCGCCTGCAGGTAGTTGGGCAGCGTCACGCTTTCGATCAGGTCCTGCTGCGTCTCCAGCCAGTCGATGGCTTCCTCGCAGTGTTCGAGCAGGTCTTCCAGCAGGTCACGGCTGACGTAGTCCTGCTGCGCCTCGGCCAGGGCCACGGCCTCGACCAGCGCCGGCCGGTTGACGCCGCGTTCGAGCTTGAGGTCGCAGGCCAGGCACTCGGCGGCGCTCTGGCCGATCAGCAGCCGCCCCAGGTTCTGCAGGTTGGGCAGCCCTTCCAGGAAGAGGATGCGTTCGATCAGCTCGTCGGCCTCCTTCATGACCCGGATCGACTGCCGGTAGCGGTAGTCGTTGAGCTTCTCCAGCCCCCAGTTGCGGAACATGCGCGCGTGCAGGAAATACTGGTTGATCGCGGTCAGCTCGTTCCTGAGCACGCCGTTCAGCGCCTCGATGACCTTCTTGTCGCCTTTCATCGCCCGCCCCTCAGGCCGCCGCCGCGCCGTCGATCTGGCTCTGCTTGTAGTTCTGCACGCCGACCTGCTCGATCAGGCGCAGCTGTTTTTCGAGGTAGTAGGCGTGATCCATCTCGGTATCCTCGAGCTGGATCTTCAGCATGTCGCGCGAAACGTAGTCCTGCGCCTTCTCGCAGGCGGCGATGGCCCGCTTGAGGTCGCCGACGACCTTGTATTCGACGGAGAGGTCGGCCTTGAGCATTTCGGACACCTCCGCGCCGATCCGGAGCGCCTCGCGCTTGGCCAGGTTGGGCGCGCCTTCGAGGAAGAGGATGCGCTGGATCAGCGCCCGCGCATGCTGGCGCTCGTGCTCCGACTCGTGCAGCGCCTTCTCGGCGAGGCGCTGGAAGCCCATGTTGGCGTACATCTCGCCGTGGGCCAGGTACTGGTCGACGGCGGTCAGCTCGCCGGCCAGCAGTTCGTTCAGGATTTCGATGATTTTCTTGTCGCCTTTCATGGTGTCTTTTCTCCGCAGTGTTGGTCCGACGGCATTGGAATTCGGCGCTCCCGATAGACTGCCGGTGGCGAGGCGAGTTCCGGCCGGCGCGGCGGCGACCCTGGCTTCGGGAGACCGGGAAGAGTATCCGCCGGCGACGTCGAATTTTCTTACAGTGGCCGGCTACGCGAAGCCACAAAGACCACCTAACGATATGATTAAAAAAATCTTTCGATGCATGGTCCCGGATTTGCTTTGGCAGGCCTGAGTGCAGGTCAACTGCAAATGTGAGGAGGCGAAGATGATGAGCAAGAAACTTGGAGCAAGCCTGGGATTCGCCAGTGCCGCCGTCGCATTGGCGTTGACGGGAACCTCGGCGGTGGCAGCCCCGCTGCCGAGCGGCTGGAGTTGCGTGGGCAATTGCGGCACCAATACCGCCGCCGACGGCGACGTGACGCTGGCCCCGGGCTTCGGTTCCTACCAGTGGATTTCGACCACCAGCAGCCCGACCGGTGCCGGCAAGCTGCCCGTCGGAGCGACCGGGCAGGAGACCAACGGTTCGTACGCGCAGACGCCGACCTTTACGGTGAATTCCGGCGACAAGCTGAACTTCTACTTCAACTACATCACCTCGGACGGCGCGCAGTACACCGAGTATGCCTGGGCCGGATTGTTCCAGGGCACGAGCGTCTTCGATTCGTTCCTGTTCACCGCCCGCACCACGACCTCCGGCAACACCGTGCCGGGGTTCGGGCTGCCCGGTCTCGGGTCCGGCGTGACGCTTGATCCGGCATCGACGGCGATCATCCCCGGCGGTCCGGACTTCTCGCCGCTGGGAGGTTCCTCGGGGGACTGCTGGAGTACCGGCTGCGGCTACACTGACTGGATCAAGATGGAATACATCTTCACTACCGCCGGCACGTATTCCCTCGGCTTCGGCGTGACGAATGCGCTGGACACGGCGTACGACACGGCCTTCGCGATCGCCGGCGTGGCGATCAACGACGTGCCCATCAACGAGACGCCCGAACCCGCGACGCTGGCGCTGCTCGGCCTCGGTCTGGCCGGACTCGGCACCCTGCGCCGGCGCAGGGAGTGAGTTCGCTGGGTCCGGAGCGCGTGACGCTGCGGACTCCGGGAAAACCCCGCAACGCCTTCGTTGCGGGGTTTTTTGTCGGCCTCAGTCTGCCGCCTCGATCCGTTCCGACAGGGCGAGCCACGTTTCCTCGCACTCGGCCAGCGCGTCGTTGACCGCCTGCAGTTCGAGGCCGAGTTCGCCGATCTCCTGGGGCGAGAGTTCCCCGCCGAGACGCGCCTCCAGATCCGCCCGCCGGGTTTCCAGCTCCGCCAGGCGCTGCTCGGCCTTGCCGAGATCTCGCTTCAGCGCCTTCATCTGCGGCGTGATCTTGCGGTTGGCCGACGGCGGCGGCGGCGCCTGGACGGCGTTCCTTTCCTCCTTCTGCGCGACCTTCACTTCCTCGCGCACGCGCTTCGCCTCGTCGAGCAGGAACTGCTGGTAGTCGTCCAGGTCGCCGTCGAACGGCGCCACGCCGCCGCGCGCGACCAGCCAGAACTCGTCGCACACCGAGCGCAGCAAGGCGCGGTCGTGGCTGACCAGCATCAGCGTGCCCTCGAACTCGTTGAGCGCCACGGCCAGCGCCTCGCGCGTGGCGAGGTCGAGATGGTTGGTCGGCTCGTCGAGCAGCAGCAGGTTCGGCCGCTGCCAGACGAGCATGGCCAGCACCAGCCGCGCCTTTTCGCCGCCGCTCATGGTGCCGACCGGCTGCTTGACCATGTCGCCGGTGAAGTTGAACGAGCCGAGGAAATTGCGCAGGTCCTGCTCGCGCCCCGATTCGCCCTCGGGCAGCGCCTCCCGGGCCAGCCGCGTCATGTGTTCGAGCGGGTTGTCCTGCGGGCGCAGCACGTCGAGTTCCTGCTGGGCGAAATAGCCGATGGCCAGCCCCTTGCCCTCGCTGACCGTGCCGCCGAGCGGCGCCAGCACGCGCGCGATCGTCTTGACCAGCGTCGACTTGCCCTGCCCGTTGGCGCCGAGGATGCCGATGCGCTGGCCGGCGGTGACCGTGCGCGTGGCCTTGCGCACGATCAGCGCGGGCGGCGTGCCCGGCGGCGCATCGTCCGCCGGCGGGTAGCCGCAGTCGGCGTCGCGCAGCACCAGCATCGGGTCGGGCAGGCTGGCCGGCTCCTTGAACTCGAAGGTGAATTCGGCGCTGGTCAGCACCGGCGCCAGCCGTTCCATGCGCTCCAGCGCCTTGACCCGGCTCTGCGCCTGGCGGGCCTTGGTGGCCTTGGCCTTGAAGCGGTCGATGAACTGCTGCAGATGGGCGATCTTTTCCTGCTGCCGCAGGTAGGCGTTCTGCTGGAGTTCGAGCTGCTGCGCGCGCGTTTCCTCGAAGGTGCTGTAGTTGCCGCCGTAGCGCGCCAGCCGGCCGGCCTCGATGTGCAGCGTGACGTCGGTGATGGCGTCGAGGAATTCCCGGTCGTGGCTGATCACGAGCAGCGTGCCGGCGTAGCGCTTGAGCCAGGCTTCCAGCCAGACCAGGGCGTCGAGGTCGAGGTGGTTGGTCGGCTCGTCGAGCAGCAAGAGGTCGGACGGGCACATCAGCGCGCGCGCCAGCTGCAGGCGCATGCGCCAGCCGCCGGAGAAGCTGTTGACCGGGTTCTCCAGTTCCGTCGTCTTGAAGCCAAGGCCGAGAATCAGCGCCTGCGCGCGCGCCTCGGCGTCGTGCGAGCCGGCGTCGTGCAGCGCCATGTAGGCGTGCGCCATGCGCTCGCCGTCGCCGGCGGCCTCGGCGGCGGCGACTTCGGCCTGGGCGGCGGTCAATGCCGAATCCCCGGCCACCACGAAGGCGGTGGCGCCGGCCGCCGTCTCCGGCATCTCCTGCGCCACCTGCGCGATGCGCCAGCCGGGCGGCATGGCGAACTCGCCGCCGTCCTCGTGCAGGCTGCCGTTGATCAGCGCGAACAGCGACGACTTGCCCGCCCCGTTGCGTCCGACCAGCCCGACCTTCTCGCCGGGATTGACGACGACCGAGGCGTCATCGAGCAGAACCTTGGCGCCGCGCCGCAGCGTGACGCCCTTGAGGGTGATCATGGGAAAAACTCAAAGACCTTCAACCACGGCGGGCACGGCGCACACGGCGAAAAACGAAATGGATTCATGAAGTCCGCTTCTCGCCGTGCCCGCCGTGTCGCCGTGGTTGATTTCGTTTTATCGGAACACCACCGTCTTGTTGCCGTGCACCAACACGCGGTCTTCGAGGTGGTAGCGCAGGCCGCGCGCGAGCACGGCTTTCTCGATGTCCTTGCCGTAGCGGACCATGTCGTTGACCGAGTCGGTGTGGTCGATGCGGATCACGTCCTGCTCGATGATCGGCCCCTGGTCGAGCTGGCTGGTCACGTAGTGGCAGGTCGCGCCGATCAGCTTGACGCCGCGCTGGTGGGCCTGGTGGTACGGCCGCGCGCCGACGAAGCTGGGCAGGAAGGAGTGGTGGATGTTGATGATGCGGCCGGGGTAGGCGGCGCACATGTCCGGCGGGATGATCTGCATGTAGCGCGCCAGAACCATGGTGTCGCCCTTGACCTCCTCGAACAGGCGCCGGATCTCGGCGTAGGCCGCCTCCTTGTGGTCCGCCGCGACCGGCACGTGGTGGAAGGGGATGCCGTGCCATTCGACGAAGCCGCGGAAGGTGTCGTGGTTCGAGATGATGCACGGGATCTCGATGTCCAGCTCCTTCGACTGCCAGCGCGCCAGGAGGTCGTACAGGCAGTGCTCCTGCTTGCTGACCATGATCACCACGCGCTTCTTGACCGCCGAATCGCTGATCTTCCAGTCCATCTCGAGCGCCTCGGCGATCGGGCGGAAGCGTTCGCGGAACTCGGCGAGGTGGAAGGGCAGCGAATCGGCCTTGATGTCGATGCGCATGAAATACTGGCTGTGCCCGTTGTTGTCGTCGGAGTGGTAGCGCGATTCGAGAATCCAGCCGTGGTGCTCGGCGATGAAGCCGGCCACGCGGGCGACGATGCCGACGCGGTCGGGGCAGGAGGCGGAAAGCGTGTAGTAGCGTTGCTGTGAGTACATGACGGGATCAGCCGGCGAGGCGCGCGAAGGCCTGGTCGATCTGCGTCCGCAGTTCGGGGTAGGTCCGGGTCACCGGGTACTGCGGGAATTCGCGGATGACGTTCTCGGGCGGGTGGAACAGGATGCCGGCATGCGCCTCGCCGAGCATCTTCGTGTCGTTGTAGGAATCGCCGGCGGCGACCACGGTGAAGTTCATCTCGCGGAAGCGTTTGACGGCTTCGCGCTTCTGCTCGGGCATGCGCAGGTGGTAGTCGACCACCATGCCGTCGGCGCTGGTCTCCAGGCTGTGGCAGAACAGCGTCGGCCAGGCCAGCTGGCGCATCAGCGGGTGGGCGAATTCGTAGAAGGTGTCGGAGAGGATGATCACCTCGTAATCCTCGCGCAGCGCGTCGAGGAATTCGCGCGCGCCCGGCAGCGGCCCCATGGCGCCGATCACCTGCTGGATGTCCTTCAGCCCGAGCTGGTGCCGCGCCAGGATGTCCAGGCGGAACTGCATCAGCTTGTCGTAGTCCGGCTCGTCGCGCGTGGTGCGGCGCAACTCCGGGATGCCGGTCCGCTCGGAAAACGCGATCCAGATTTCGGGGACGAGCACGCCCTCGAGGTCGAGGCAGACGATCTTCACGGGAAACTCCCTGGCTGGTGGTGGGTGGCGGAACGAACCCGTGATTCTACCAAAAGCCGGCGCGGCCGCCGGTTCAGAGCAGCTGTTCGATGCGCCGGCTGGCGTCCTCGATCGCATCCGCCGGCACCGGGCGGGAAAAATAGTAGCCTTGCACGCAGCGGCAGCCGGCCGCCTCCAGCAGGTCGAGCTGGCGCTGCGACTCGACGCCCTCGGCGACCACCGTGAGTTCCAGGCTGCGGGCCATGTTGATGATCGCCCCGACCAGGGCGCGGTCGCTGTTGTCCTCGCTCATGTCGCGCACGAAGGACTTGTCCACCTTGAGCACGTCCACCGGGAAGCGCTTGATGTACGACAGCGACGAGTAGCCCGTGCCGAAGTCGTCGAGATAGATGCGGAAGCCGAGCTCGTGCACCGCGTCCAGCCACGTCTTGGCCGCCTCCGAGTCGCCCATGAACACGCTCTCGGTGATCTCGATCGCCAGATTGCCGGGATCGACGCCGTAGCGGTTGGCCGTCTCGATCAGGGTGATCGGCGGCAGCCCGTCGGGAATCTGCCGCGCGGAAACGTTGATCGAGATGTAGCGGTCGGCGCGGCCCTGCCGCTTCCAGTTCGCCAGCTGCTGGCATACGGCCTCGACCATCCACAGGCCGATGTTGATGATCGCGCCGGTCTCCTCGGCCAGCGGCACGAAGACGTCGGGCGGGATCATCCCGCGCTGCGGGTGCGCCCAGCGGATCAGCGCCTCGGCGCCGGCCATCCGGCGCACGGACAGGTCGATGATCGGCTGGAAATGGATGATCAGCTCGTTGCGCCGCACGGCGAAGCGCAGGTCGTTCTCCAGGTGGCGCCGGTACTCGGCGTTGCGCGCCATGGTGAAGTCGAAGAAGCAGTACCGGCTGCCGCCGAGCCGCGCGTGTTCGAGCGCCATCTCGGCGTTGCGCAGCAGCAGCTCCCGGTCGCCTCCGTCGTGCGGGAACAGCGCGATGCCGATGCTCGCGCCGAGCTGCAGCGGCGCGCTGCCGACCTCGAAGAAGCCTTTCAGGGAAACGGAGATGCGCATGGCGACGCCGGCCGCCGCCTTCTCGTCGGCCGTGGCGCGCAGCACGATGCCGAAGGAGTCGTTGCCCAGGCGCGAGACGTGGTCCGAACTCTTCACGCAGGCGCGCAGGCGATGGGCGGTGATCGACAGGATGCGGTCGCCCGAGGCCAGGCCCAGCGATTCGTTGACCCGGCGGAAGCCGTCGAGATCGACGATCAGCAGCGCGAAGCCGGCATTCTCGTCGTCCGCGCAGGCAGCGACCTCATCGTCGATCTTCTGCAGGAAGCCGGCGCGGTTGAGCAGGCCGGTCAGCGCGTCGGTGACGGCTTCCTGCTGCGCCGACAGTTCCGCCTGCTTGTGCCGGGAGATGTCGGTCAGCTGCCCCTGGATGAGCCCGTCGCCGATCGGCGTCAGGGTCACGCTGAACCAGCGCACCGCGCCGTCGCCGACCGCGTACTCGCAGTCGTCCGACACCGAGCGGTTCAACACGGCGCATTGCTCGACGAGCCGCGGCAGCGCCTCGGGATCGCGCCAGCGCAGGCGCGGCAGGTCGGGCTTCTCGCCGGGCGGCAGGCCGAGCTGGCGGTAGAAGGCGTGGTTGCAGGATTCGAGCGCCAGCTGCCGATCGACCACGAAGATGCCCGAGTCGGCGTTCTCGAAGATGGCGCGGTACTTGCGCTCGCCGATTTCGCGCTGCACGTGCAGATGGCGCTCCTCGTCCAGCGACGCCACCAGGCGCTGGCCGAGCTGGTTGATGTCGGCCGCCAGGCGCCCGATCTCGGTGTTCTCGTGGCCGCGGGGCACCGCCAGCTGCTCGATCGAATGCGCGTCCATCACGTGCAGCTTGTCGGACATGCGCTTGATCGGGCGCACGATCCACAGCAGCACGGCGGCCGCCACCGCGGACACCACCACCAGCAGTTGCAGGCCCAGCAGCAGGGCGACGAAGGCGCCGCTTTCCTTCACCCGCGTGCTGACGATCTCCGGGTCCGGGTCGATGATCAGCTCGCCGACGATCTGCGCGGCGTCGAAGGGCGAGGCGATCGCCTTGCTGATGCGCCCGTTCGTCGCCAGCCGGAGCCGGTCGGCGCCTTCGCCGTTCTTCCTGCGCTCGGCCAGGATTTCCGAGCCGCCGACGATCGTCGCCCCGAACACCTCGCTGTTGCGCGCGAGGCCGTTCACCACTTCCAGCGCCAGCGCCGGGTCCTTGGTGAAGCAGGCGATCTGGGCGGTGCTCTCGACGGTGGTCATCAGCTCGCGGATGCGCTGCGAGACGCCCTGCTGGTGATAGCGCTCGGTCAGGTGCGCGGTGAGGAAGACGAAGCCGAGGCCGACCACCAGCCCGATACCGACGACCTGCATCGCCGCGCGCACGAGAATGCTCCGCCGCCAGAAAGCCTGCATGCCCCCACCCGTAAAAAATGCCCGAAGTCCCCCGGCGCGGCCGTGGCCGCGCGCTTCAGGGCGTCAGTTCGAAAACTATCTTCACGCGCCCGCCGGCCTTGCTGCGCTCCATGTACGTGATCGCGCCGGCCGAGCCCAGAACCATGGACTGCGCGTCCTCGACGCGCCCGGCCTGGATCGGCGGGCGTGTTTTTCCCGAGAATATCAGACGCGACCAGTAGGTGTTGATTTCCGACGGATTCTTGCCCACCAGCAGCCGGTAGAACTCCTCGCGCACCGGATGCCCCTGCGGCAGGTCGATGGGCAGCGCCGGGATGCCCGACGGAAACTGGCGGAAGCCGCCGAGAAAGATGTTGATCACGTCGTTGCGGCTGAGCGACTCCACGCCGCTGCCCGGATTGACCACCACCACGATGCTCTCCGCGCGCGCCGCGAAGGCCAGCAGCGCCAGCATGAGGAGGATGAGCAGCCGTCCCGACACGCCCGCCCCTCAGAAGACGAAATCCAGCGCCACGGTGAAGACGTTGGTCTTCCCGTTCCAACGGGGCGTCTCCTGGCGGACCATGTAGATCGAATCGTCGCTGCCGCGGATCGCGTCGGCCTGGAACTTGAGCGCCATGTCGCGACGGAAATCCCAGCGCATGCCCAGCGACACGGTATGCTGGTCGGCGTACGACTGCGCCAGCACGCCGGCCAGCGCGGCGTTGAGCTGCGCGCCGCTGCCGGTGTCCGGCAGGCCCGGGGCGAGGTGCGCGCGCCGCGACCTGACGCGCGAATAGCCGACGAAAGGCTTGACCTCGCCGATGCGGTAGCCCGCCAGGAACATCGCGGAATCCTGGTCCCGGACGGCCTCGGACTCGTAGCTCAGCCGGCTGAGCATCAACTGCAGCAGCAGGGGCCCGCGGTCGTACACCGCGCCGATCGAGTAATAGCGGACGTCCGTGCCCTGCAGCTCCAGCGCGTCCGCCGCCCGCGCCGCCGAGGCGGCGCCCGTGTCGCGCAGGTCCGCCTGCAGCTCGCCGACGGCCGCCGGCATCGCATGCTTGAAGCTGATCTGCGCCATGCCGCCGCGCCATTGCCAGCCCCCCGTCTGGTAATCGACGTAGCCGCCGATCGAGCGCGAGCCGCGCAGGTCGAGCTGGCCGCCGGCGAACGGCAGCTTTTCGGCGAGGAAGCCGTAATACAGCTTGCCGCGCAGCAGCCCGTCGCCGAGCGGCAGCGTGACCTGCCCGTCCCCGCCGTCGAGGTAGGTGACCGCCAGCGACGAGAAATAATCGATGTTCGGCCGGACGGCGAGCTGGGAATACCCGATCAGCCGGCTGTCGCCGTGCATGAAGAAATCGGTGCCGATACGGCCGCCGCGCAGGCTCAGGTAGGCGCTCGGATCGTACTTGACGAGCAGCTCCGTCACCTCCGGGGTGAAATTGCCCTTGTAGTTGTAGCGGCTGACCGCCTGCGCCACCGCCTCGACGGTATCGCTCGCCAGATAATTGGCCTGCACGCCGAGGTTGGAATCGTTCCGCGCCGACCAGTGGTCCGGAATGCCGCGCGGCTGCAGCAGGTCGCGCGCCACCTCCGCCTGCCCGTTGGTGGACCGCGCCACGCCCAGCGTGCCGAAGCCGCGCACGGTCAGGGCGGCCATGCCGCTGCTCTGTTCCTGCGCCGGCACGGCATGCGAGATGGAAAGCAGGGCGATCAGGCAGCCTCCCGCGCAAAGCCCGTGCCGATTTTCGATCATCATGATGGCGGCAACCGTGGAGAACGGAACCCCCGGATGGTAGCACGCACCCCGCGGCCGGATGCGCAACACGCCGCCGCGTTTCTGATAGATTAGGCGGTTCCGGCCCGCCGCGCCGCGTGCCGCCGGCGGTGCCGCAGCTTCCCAGGAGAATCACCATGCGTTGCCCGTTCCACCCGCTCCTTGCCGTCCTGCTGCTGGCCGCCGGCCCGCCGCTGCGGGCCCAGCCGGCGGACGCCGCGCCCGTGCCGCAGACGCTCGAACAGGCCGCGGCGCAGCGCCAGCGGGCCGAAGCCATGCGCCAGGACGCCGAGCGGCGCTACGCGGCGGACGAAGCCGCCTGCTACCGCAAGATCCTGGTCAACGACTGCCTCAAGGAAGCCAAGGAGCGCTACACGAACACGATCGTCGGGGCGCGGCGGCTGGAGGCGCCGGCCCGCGAATTCGAGCGGGAATCCCGGCGCGGCGAAATCGAGGCCGAAAAGGACCGGCGCGCGGCCGAACGCCCGGCCCGCGAAGCCGAGCAGCAGGAACGGGCCGAACGCTACCGGGCCGACGAAGCCGCCAAGGCGGCTGCGCGCGAAGAGAAACGGCTGGACAAGGAACGCAAGGCCGAGGAAAACCGCAGGAAATCGGCCGAGGAACAGGCCAAGCGCCAGGTGAAGGAAGAAAAGCGCGCGCAGAAACAGGCCGCGCAGATCGAGAAGAAAGCCCGGGAGCGCGCCAAGGCCGAGCAAAAGGCGGCCGAGAAGGCGGCCAGGGAAAACCAGGGCGGCTCGCCCCTGCCGCCACCCGCGGCCGGGACGGGCAAGGAACCGTGAGCTTGATTGCCCGGACGGCTGTGGTAGAGTGCCGGGGAAGTATTCTCATGGAATGAATCATGACGCTTGCCCAACAGTTCGCCGCCTATTCCGAATGGCGCAACCGGCTCTCCGGGAGCCTGGCCGATTTCCACCGCCGGCTGGCCGATAACGAGCTCGGCGACGCGCAGACCGATCTGCGCTTCGAGCGCCTGTTCGAAAAGCTGCGCGAGGATCGCCTCAACGTCGCCTTTGTCGCCGAGTTTTCGCGCGGCAAGTCGGAACTCATCAACGCCGTCTTCTTCGCCTATCACGGCAACCGCATGCTGCCGTCGACGGCCGGGCGCACGACCATGTGCCCGACCGAGCTGATGTACGACTCGGGCAAGGAGCCCTGCATCGAGCTGCTGCCGATCGAGACCCGCGCCAGCGAGATCGGCATCGCCGACTACAAGCGCTACCCGGCCGAGTGGACGTCGCTGCCGCTGGACGTCGATGCGCCGGACGCCATGCAGGAAACGCTGCGCTCGGTCAGCGAGGTGCGCCGGGTGCCGCGCGAAACCGCCGTCCGGCTGGGCTTTCCCGAGGACGGGGAGCACGCCGCCAACGCCGACGCGGACGGGCTGGTCGAAATCCCGCGCTGGCGCCACGCCGTCATCAACTACCCGCATCCCTTGCTGCAGCAGGGCCTGGTCATCCTCGACACGCCCGGCCTCAACGCCATCGGCACGGAGCCCGAGCTCACCCTGTCGCTGCTGCCCAGCGCCCACGCCATCCTGTTCATCCTGGCGGCCGACACCGGCGTGACGCAGTCCGACCTCACCGTGTGGAAGGAGCACATCGGCCAGCGGGGCGACAGCACGCGCGGGCGCATCGTCGTGCTGAACAAGATCGACGGCCTGTGGGACGGCCTCAAGTCCGAGGAGGAAATCTCGGCCGAGATCGACCGCCAGGTGCAGGAAAGCGCGCAGACGCTGGGCCTGCCCGCCGACCAGATCTTTCCGGTGTCCGCGCAGAAGGGGCTGGTGGCGCGGGTCAACGGCGACGAGGCGCTGCTCGAACGCAGCCGGCTGCCGGCGCTCGAACACGCGTTGTCGTTCGAGCTGATCCCCGCCAAGCAGGACATCGTGCGCGAAAGCACCGAGGCCGAATTCGCCGACATCCACGCGCGCGTGCGCGGCCTGCTCGAGGCGCGCCTCGCCGGCCTGCGCGAACAGCTCGGCGAAATGGCCGAACTGCGCGGCAAGAACAAAGGCGTGGTCGAATACATGATGGGCAAGGTGCGGGTGGAAAAGGAGGAATTCGAGACCGGCCTGCAGCGCTTCTATGCCGTGCGCAGCGTCTTCTCGCAGTTGAGCAACCGGCTGTTCGGGCGCCTCGGCATGGATTCGCTGCGCGCGCTGACCGCCTCGACCCGCCAAGCCATGCTCGACGCGACGTTCTCGCGCACGCTGTCGGACGCCATGCGCAGGTTCTTCGCCGAAGCGCGGCGCAGCCTGAAGGAATCGGAAACGGAGATCGGCGAAATCACGCAAATGATCGACGCCATCCAGAGGAAATTCGTCGTCGAGCACGGCCTCAAGCTGAGCAACCCGGCCACGCTCTCGCTCAACCGCTGCCACCGCGAGATCGACCGCCTGGAACAGTGGTGCGACACCCACCTGAACACCGTCTTCCAGTTGATGACGCACCAGAAGCGGCAGCTCACGCAGCGCTTCTTCGACGAGGTCGCGCATCAGGTCCGGCGGCTCTTCGAAAGCGCCAACCGCGACGCCGAATCGTGGATCAAGGCGCTGATCGCGCCGATGGAGACGCAGATCCGGGAGCGCCAGATCCAGTTGAAGCGCCGGCTGGAAAGCATCAAGCGCATCCACCAGGCGACCGACACGCTGGAAGAGCGCATCAACGAGCTGCTGCACGTCGAATGCCAGCTGCTCGACGAGATGCGCGACGTTGACAACGCCGCGCAGGCCGTGCGCCGCGTCCTGCGCGCGCGCACCGCCGAAACGCCCCTGCGCGACGCCGCCTGACGCGCGCAGGATCGAAAAGAACGAGCCGCCATCCCGTCGCCGGGTGGCGGCTCGCTTCGTTGACGGCGCCGGTCAGCGCTTGTTGCCGGTCAGCTTCTCGTACTTGACCCACAGCTGGTCGTTGCTCTCGGCGTGCGCGGGGTCCTTGGAGATGCAGTCCACCGGGCAGACCTCGACGCATTGCGGCGTGTCGTAGTGGCCGACGCACTCGGTGCACTTCGCCGGATCGATGACGTAGGTTTCGTCGCCCTGCGAAATGGCCCCGTTCGGGCATTCCGGCTCGCAGACGTCGCAGTTGATGCATTCATCGCTGATAATCAAAGACATGGTGCTCTCTTTCCGTATATTTAAGGGCGGGGTCAGGCCGGCTGCTGGCCGGCCACCTTCCGCTTCAGGCGCTCGCTGACGGAGGGATGGACGAACTTGCTCGCGTCGCCGCCGAGGATGGCGATCTCGCGCACCATCGTCGCCGAAATGAACATGTATTTCTCGCTGGGCGTCAGGAACACTGTTTCGACTTCGGGATACAGATTGCGGTTCATCCCGGCCATCTGGAACTCGTACTCGAAGTCCGACGCGGCGCGCAGGCCGCGCAGGATGACCTTCGCGCCGCGCGCGTGGAGGAAGTCCATGAGCAGCCCGTCGAAGGTGCAGACTTCCACCTGCGGGTAGCGTTCGAGGACTTCCTGCGCCATCTCCCTGCGCTCCTCCAGGGTGAAGAAGGGGCGCTTGGCGTGGCTGGCGGCGATCGCCACGATGACGTGATCGAACAGGTTCGCCGCCCGGCGCACCAGATCCTCGTGCCCGCGCGTCAGGGGATCGAAGGTTCCGGCGTAGATCGCCATCCGTTTATTGAGCGCCATCGGGCTCTCCGTTCCGCATCAAGTGATAAAAGACCTGTCCCGCTTTCCCGCTGCGCACCGTGCGCCAGCGGCCGCAGCCGTCCAGCGCCGCCTCGGCCTCCACGTACAGCGCGCCGTCGTCGGCCAGAAGCTCCGGCAGCAGCGGTTCCAGGCGCCCGAGCCAGCCCTGGTGGTAGGGCGGATCGAGGAAGAGCACGTCGAAGCGCGGCGCGGCCGCGGCGCGCGAGGACGCGAATTTTACCGCATCCGCCTGCACAATCTCCACCCGCTCCGCCGCTCCCAGCGACCCGGCGTTGGCGCGCAGCGCGGCGGCCGCCCCGGCCGCGCGCTCGACCATGACCACGCGCGCCGCGCCGCGCGAGGCGGCCTCGAAGCCGAGGGCGCCGCTGCCGGCGAACAGGTCCAGGCACGCCAGGCCCGACAGGTCCTGCCCGAGCCAGTTGAACAGCGTCTCGCGCACCCGGTCCGGCGTCGGGCGCAGGCCTTCGCCGTCCGGGAAGCGCAGCACGCGCCGCCGCCAGGCGCCGCCGATGATGCGCACCGAATTCATCGCCGTCCCGCCCTACTCCCCGCCGACCACCACCGTCGCCAGGTTTTCCTGCCGGACGTGCCGGGCGAAGGCGGCGCGCACCTCGGCCGCCGTCACCTTCTCGACGTTGGCCACGTAGGTGTCCAGGTAATCGAGCGGCAGGCCGTAGAAGCCGATCACCGCCACGTTGTCGAGCAGCTTGCGGTTGCTGTCGAGGCGCAGGGGAAAGCTGCCGGCGAGATACTGCTTGGCGGCCAGCAGTTCCGCTTCGTCCGGCCCCTCGGCCAGGAAGCCGGCGAGCACCTCGCGCACCACGCGCAGGGCCTCGCCGGCCTGTTCCTTGCGGGTCTGCAGGCCGATCTGGAACGGCCCCTCCTGCGCCATCGGCAGGAAGGCGCTATACACGCTGTAGGCGAAGCCGCGCTTTTCGCGCACTTCGCGCATCAGGCGCGAGACGAAGCCGCCGCCGCCCAGCGTGTAGTTGCCGACCTGCAGCGCGAAGAAGTCCGGATCGCCGCGCTTCAACGCCGGCAGGCCGATCAGCACGTGAGCCTGCGCCGCCGGATGGGGCAGGCGCTGCTCGCCGCCCGCGGCCGGGCCGGGCGCCCCGGCCGGCGGCGGCACGGCGCCGGCCGGCAGTTGCGCCGTCAGTTCCCGGGCCAGGGCCTCGGCTTCGCCGCGCCCGACGTCGCCGACGATGGTGACCACCGCGCCGCCGGCGCCGTAATGCGTCCTGTAGAAGCGTGCGAGATCGTCGCGCGCGATCGCCGCGATCGACTCGGGCGTGGCGCTGCGGCCGTAGGCGTGGCCCGGATACAGCGCCGCCCAGAAGGCGCGGCTGGCGATCGTGTCGGGGCGGGTCAGCGCCTCCTTCAGCGATGCCACCTTGCGCGCCTTCTCGCGCTCGAACACGTCGGCCGGGAATTGCGGCGTGGACAGCACGGCGCGGAAGACTGCCAGCGCCGACCCGCGAGTTGCCGGGGCGGACAGCGTGCGCAGGCTGACCGACGCGCGATCCATCTCCACGCCGCCGGAAATCTGCGCGCCGAGATCGGCCAGCCGGTCGGCGATGCCGTTCTCGTCCAGGCCTTCGACGCCCATGTCGAGCAGCGCGTGGGTCAGCGACGCCAGCCCCGGCTTGCCGGCCGGGTCGCCGGCGCTGCCGGCGGGAAAGTCGACCTGCACGTCGAGCATCGGCAGGGCGCGGTTTTCGACGAAGTAGACGCGCGCGCCGGACGGCGCGACCCAGTGCTCGATCCGCGGCCCGGCCGCGGCCAAGCCGCTGACAGCCGCCAGGAAGATGACGCCCAACACCCTGATTTTCTTCATTGCATTCATCGCTTGCCTGCTCAGTGACGGTGGGAGGTGGCCGGCGGCGCCGGACGGGCGGGGGCGCGGGACAGCGGCTGCGGGTCGAGCTCGGCGACCGTCAGGCCGTCGTCGACCAGGTAGCGCTTCACCACGTCCTGCACCTGCGGGGCGGTCACCGCCTGCAGCTTCTCGATCAGCCGCCGGTCCTCGCCGTACGGGATGCCGACCGCTTCGAACTGGCCGATCTCCATGGCCTGGGCGAACATCGAATCGCGCTTGTACACCTCGCCGGCGACGAGCTGCGCGCGGGCCCGCGCCAGTTCGTCGTCGCCGACGCCCTCGCGGGCGATGCGCGCGATCTCGGCGCGGAAACCGGCCTCCAGCTCGACGCGCGTGCGCCCGGCGCTGGGCGAGCCCTGCAGGTAGAACAGGCCGGGGCCGCGCGCGGTGGCGTCGTAGCCGGCGCCGGCGGACACCGCCAGGCGCTGCTCGCGCACCAGCCGGCGGGAGAAGCGGGCCGCCTCGTGCCCGTCGAGGATGGCCGAGAGCATTTCCAGGGCGTAGGGATCGACGTCGCGCTCGACGTCGCGCAGCACCGGCACCTTGTAGGCCATCAGCAGCACCGGCAGGTCGGCGGGCGCCTTGAACACCAGCCGCCGGATGCCGGCCTGGACCGGCTCCTGCTGCGGCTTGCGCGTCGGCAGCGGGCGCGCGGCGAGCGGGCCGTAGTAGTGCTCGGCCAGGCGGAAGACCTCGTCATGATCGACGTCGCCGACGATCACCACGTAGGCGTTGTTCGGCACGTACCAGCGGTCGTACCAGTCGCGCGCGTCCTGCGCGGTCATCGCCTCCAGGTCGTTCATCCAGCCGATCACCGGCACGCGGTACGGATGCGCCTGGAAGGCCACCGCGTGCAGTTGTTCGCCCAAGGCCGCCGGCGGCTGGTCGTCGGTGCGCAGCCGGCGCTCCTCCATGACCACCTTGATCTCCTGCTCGAACTCCTTCGGGTCGAGCGTCAGGTGGCGCATGCGGTCGGCTTCGAGCTGCATCATGCGTTCGAGCTGCTGCTTCGGCACCTGCTGGAAATAGGCGGTGTAGTCGCGGCTGGTGAAGGCGTTGTCGCGCCCTCCGGCGGCCGCCACCAGGCGGCTGAACTCGCCGGCGCCGACCGCCGGCGTGCCCTTGAACATCATGTGTTCGAGCAGGTGCGCGACGCCGGTCGTGCCGTTGGTTTCGTCCATGCTGCCGGCGCGGTACCAGACCATGTGCACGGCGGTCGGCGCGCGCCGGTCCTCCTTGACGATGATGCGCAACCCGTTCGTCAGCTGCCGCTCGAACGGGTTGGCCCACGCGGACGCGGCGAGCGCGAGGACGGCCGCGGCGGCGGCCAGGCGGATGATTCGCGGTATCTGGGACATAGGCGGAAACGGCTTCTGATAAAATCGTGGACAGATTGACGGAGAGCGACACACGGACTCGGCATCTTAATCGATTCCGGCCACGACGGTCTCCGGCGTCCGATTCTGCCACTACCCCCGCCATCACTCCCGATCCCCAGAGACACCAAAGCCCCATGTTCGGTTTCCTGAAGAAATCCGCCGAGCCCGCGCCGGACGACGCGACGCCCGCCGCGCCGACGCCCGCGCCGTCCTGGCGCGAACGCCTGAAGGCCGGGCTGGCGCGCACGCGCGCCCAACTCGGCGGCAAGCTCAAATCCATCTTTTCGCGCGGCAAGGTCGACGAGGAACTGCTCGAAGAGCTCGAAAGCCTGCTGCTGACCAGCGACGTCGGCCTCGACGCGACCGAGTACCTGCTCGACGAGCTGAAGGCCCGTTCCCGCCGCGACCGCATCGACACGCCGGAAGGCATCCAGGAGGCGCTGGCCGGCGCGCTGCACGACCTGCTGCTGCCGCTCGAACAGCCGCTCGACGTGAGCGCGCACCGGCCGTTCATCATCATGATCGCCGGCGTCAACGGCGCCGGGAAGACCACCTCGATCGGCAAGC
Organism: Propionivibrio sp.; assembly: GCF_047602565.1. Lineage (GTDB taxonomy): Bacteria > Pseudomonadota > Gammaproteobacteria > Burkholderiales > Rhodocyclaceae > Propionivibrio. Next base: position 2,963,861 of record NZ_JASGGX010000001.1, on the reverse strand, counting down.
TGGCCAAGCACTTCCAGGCGCAGGGCCGATCCGTGCTGCTGGCCGCCGGCGACACCTTCCGCGCCGCGGCGCGCGAGCAGCTGCAGGCCTGGGGCGAGCGCAACGGCGTGACCGTGATCGCGCAGGAAGCCGGCGACCCGGCGGCGGTCATTTTCGACGCCATCTCGGCGGCCCGCGCGCGCGGCATCGACGTGGTGCTGGCCGACACCGCCGGCCGCCTGCCGACGCAGCTGCACCTGATGGAGGAGATCGCCAAGGTGCGCCGCGTCATCCAGAAGGCCGACCCGAGCGGGCCGCACGAAACGCTGCTGGTGCTCGACGCCAACTTCGGGCAGAACGCCCTGGCGCAGGTCAAGGCCTTCGACAAGGCGATCGGCGTCACCGGCCTGGTGGTCACCAAGCTCGACGGCACGGCCAAGGGCGGCGTCATCGCGGCGATCGCCCGCCAGTGCCCCAAGCCGATCCGCTATGTCGGCGTCGGCGAGGGCATCGACGACCTGCGCCCCTTCGTCGCCCGGGACTTCGTCGACGCCCTCTTCGAGTAGCCCCGCGATGATTTCCGCCAGCGCCGTCACCAAGCGCTATGCGCACGGCCTCGAAGCCCTGAGGGACGTCAGCTTCGAGATCGCGGATGGCGAGATGGTGTTCATCACCGGCCATTCCGGCGCCGGCAAATCCACGCTGTTCCGCCTGCTGGCGGCCATCGAGAAGCCGACCGCGGGCAGCATCGTGGTCGACGGCCAGAACCTCGCCGCCCTGCGGCGCCGCGCGATTCCCTACCTGCGCCGCAAGCTCGGCCTGATCTTCCAGGACCAGAAGCTGCTCTTCGACCGCAGCGTCCTCGACAACGTGCTGTTGCCGCTGTCCATCGTCGGCCTGCCGGCGCGCGAGGCGCACCGCCGCGCCCGTGCCGCGCTGGACAAGGTCGGCCTGCTCGACCGCGAGCGCGCCCGCCCGATCGCCCTGTCCGGCGGCGAGCAGCAGCGCCTGGCGATCGCCCGCGCCGTGGTCAACCGCCCGTCGCTGCTGCTCGCCGACGAGCCGACGGCCAACCTGGACAGCGAATCGGCGAGCCGCATCCTGGACATCTTCCGCTCCTTCCACCAGGTCGGCGTCACGTTGGTCGTCGCCACGCACGACCCGCAGTGGATGGCCCGCTTCGCGCCGCGCGTGCTGCGCCTGGAACACGGCCGGCTGGTCGGAGACGGCGCATGAACGGAGTGTTCTTCCAGCACGGGGCGGCGCTGAAAAGCGCGGTGCGCCGCCTCGTTTCCTCGCCGCTGAACACGCTGCTGTCGCTGATCGTCATCGGCACCGCGCTGGCGCTACCCGCCGCCGGCTGGGTGGTGCTCGACAACCTGCAGCGCTTCGCCGGCGACGTCTCGGGCGTGCAGCAGATCAGCGTGTTCATGACGACCGACGGCGGCAGGAAGGAAACGGCGGAAATCGAAGCGCGCCTGCGCGAGGCGAAGCCCGGCAAATGGCGCTTCGTCGCGCGCGACGAAGCGTTGAAGCGCCTGAAGGAAACCGAGGGCATGGCCGACATCGTCGCCGGCCTGGCGCGCAATCCGCTGCCCGATGCCTTCGTCGTGGAGCCGGACGATGGCCGGCCGGCCACGCTGGAGCGCCTGGCGGAGACGTTCAAGGGCTGGCCCGGCGTGGCGCACGTCCAGCTCGACTCGGCCTGGAGCCGGCGCCTGGAGGCCTTCCTGCGCATCGGCCGGCTGGCGGTGACGCTGCTTGCCGGGCTGTTCGCGGGGGCGCTGGTGGCGGTCACCTTCAACACCATCCGCCTGCAGATCCTGGCCCAGGCCGCCGAAATCGAGGTCTCGCGGCTGATCGGCGCCACCGACGCCTTCATCCGCCGGCCGTTCCACTATTTCGGCGCCTTGCAGGGCGCGCTTGGCGGGCTGTTCGCACTGCTGCTCGTCGCCGGCATCGGTGGGGCGCTGGCCGCACCGGCCGGCGAGCTGCTCGATCTCTACGGCGCCGCCTTCGCCCCGCACGGTCCGACGCTGCCGGAGGCCGGCGCGGTCGTCGGCCTCGGCGCCGCGCTCGGCTGGCTCGGCGCGCAGATTTCGGTGGCCATCCACCTGCGGCGCATCGGCTGATCCTTGCGCTCCGCCGCCGGCGCCCAGGGCGCGGCGGGCGCGCCGCGCATTCAGCCGGCGAACGCCGCCTTGCGCTTCTCGACGAAGGCGCGCCCCCCTTCAAGTCCGTCGGGCGAGCGGGCGAGTTCAGCGATCTGCCTGGATTCGCGTTCCATCTGCGACTCCAGCGAATCGTTCTGCGCCAGCGCCAGCAGCTTCTTGACGCCGCCACAGGCCCGCGTCGGGCCGTTCGCCAGCTGCTCGGCCAGGGCGCCGGCCTCCTTCTCCAGGTCGGCCTGCGGCACCACGCGGTTGACCAGCCCCCAGTCGAGCGCCTCTTGCGCGCTCAGCACGCGATTGGTCAAGAACAGCTCCATGGCCCGCCGGCGGCCGATCAGGCGCGGCAGGTAATAGCTGGCGCCGCCGTCCGGCGTCAGGCCGATCGACGTGTAGGCGCTGGTGAATACCGCGTTGTCCGCCGCGATCGCCAGATCGCACGCGGCGGCCAGCCCCAGCCCGGCCCCGGCGGCGACGCCGTTGACCGCCGCGATGACCGGCGCGTCCATCCAGGCCAGGCGGGAGATGGCCAGGTGCATGAATCCCGTCACTTCCTTGAGCAGCAGATCGACGGTTTCCGGATCGCGGGCGAAGGACGCGACGTCGCCGCCGGCGCAGAACGCCTTGCTGCCGCTGCCGGTAATGACCACGGCGCGCACCGAGCGATCCGAGCCGCAGCGGTTGACGATGTCGCAGAGCTCCTTCATGCACTCTAGGTCGAGGGCGTTGTAGGCCTTGGGACGGTCGATGGTGATGTGGGCGACGTGGTTTTCGAGGCGGTAGTCGAAATTGGTGTAGTCCATTGGGTTCTTTCGGGGGAAAGGTGTGGCCGGAGCGGTGGCGCCGGAGGCGCTACTCCGCGTACTGCGCGCAGAGCTTGCGCAGCCACTGGTTGCCCGGATCGCGGTGATAGCGGGCGTGCCAGTACTGCTTGATCATGTACGTCGGGATGCCCACCGGGCATTCCAGGATCTGCAGGCCGTACTGGCTGGCAAGCGTCTCGCCGATGTTGCGCGGCAGGGTGGTGATCAGGTCGGTGGTGGCGATCACCTTGCCGATGCCGAGGAAGCCGGTCAGCGTCAGCAGCACCCGCCGCTCGATGTGGCTGGCGTGCAGGGCCGACTTGATCAAGGCGTTGACTCCGTGGATGCCGCCGTAGCTGACCGCCACGTGCGCTTCGCGCCCGTAGTCCTCCAGCGCCATCCGCCCCTGGATGCGCGGATGGTCCATGCTGGCCAGGCAGATGAAGTCCTGCTTGATCAGCGCCTGCTGGTAGAAACCGGTGTCCATGCCGGGGATGAAGCCGCCGTAGGCCAGATCGGCCTCGCCGCTTTCGAGCAGGCGCGCCGAATTGTCGTTGACCGGCAGGGTCTCGACCTGGACGTTGGGCGCGATGCCGCGGATGCACTGCAGCAGGCGGGGAATCATGGTGATGTGCGCCGAATCGGGCGCGCAGATGCGGAAGACGCGGTTCGACGTGGCCGGATCGAAGCGCGGCACCGCGCCGCTGATCTGGCGCATCGCTTCGAGGATTTCGCGCGCCTTCTCGACCAGCACGTCGGCGCGCGGCGTCGGCACCATCTCCTTGGCGGTACGGACGAACAGCGGATCGCCCACCTTGTCGCGGATCTGCTTGAGCCAGGTGCTCACCGTCGGCTGCGTCTGCCCCAGGCGCTCGGCCGCGCGGGTGACGCTGCGCGTGGTGTACAGCACGTCGAGCAGCTGCAGTTGCCTGACGTCGAAGTAATCGCTGGTGTCGTGGTGATCGTGCATCGTCGCGCCTCCGTGGCCGTCCGCCGGGTGCCGTATTATCGGCCCAACGAATACGGCCACCAAGGAAACGCGGCGATTTTCGATTTCACGCGGGCGCCGGGGACGCCGTCCGCGCTCCGGCGTTCCTTACCTTTCCGGCACGAACACCACGCCTTCCATCAGGCGGCGCGCCGAGCGGCTCATCATCACCTTGCTCACCGACCACGCGCCGTTCTCCTCGCGCGCCTCGGCGCCGACGCTCAACGTGCCCGAGGGATGGCCGAAGCGCACCCAGCCGTCGGCGCTCTTCCTGGCCAGCCGGTTGGGGATGGTGCCCGGAAGCGCCACCGCGGCGGCGATCGCCACCGCGCCGGTGCCGGTCATCGCGTGGTGCAGCGGCCCCATCGAGAAGACGCGGGCGAGCAGGTCGATGTCCGCCGCCTTCACCATGCGGCCGTCGGATGCGGCGTAGTCCGCGCTGGGCGCGACGAAGCAGAGCTTCGGCGTGTGCGTCGCCGCCTTGTCGGGCGAGGCGGCCAGGCCCATGGCCACGGCGCCGTGCGTGCGGATCTTCTCGATGCGCGCCAGGATTTCCGGATGCGGATTGATGTCCGGCTGCAGTTCGGTGCCCTTGAAGCCCAGGCTCTCCGCCGCCACGAAGATCGTCGGCAGGCCGGCATTGACCAGCGAGACTTCCAGCCGGCCGACGCCCGGCACGTCGAGGAGGTCCGTGGCATGGCCGGTCGGCAGCATGGCGCCGCCCTCGCCTTCCCCGTCGCCGGCGCCCGGATCGAGGAATTCGAGCCTGATCTCGGCGGCCGGGAAGGTCACGCCGTCGAGCTCGAAATCGCCCTCCTCCTGCACTTCGCCGCCGCGCATCGGCACGTGCGCGACGATCCGCTTGCCGATGTTGGCCTGCCAGATGCGCACCGTGGCCCAGCCCTCGGCCGGCGCGGCGACCAGCCCCCGGGCGATGGCGAACGGGCCGACCGCCGTGGTCAGGTTGCCGCAGTTGCCGCTCCAGTCGACCGTCGCCTTGTCCACCGCCAGCCCGCCGTACAGGTAATCGACGTCGCAGTCGGGCCGCGCCGACTTGGCGATGATCACCACCTTGCTGGTGCTGGAGGTGGCCCCGCCCATGCCGTCGATGTGCTTGCCGTACGGGTCCGGGCTGCCGATCACGCGCAGCAGGATGCGGTCGCGCTCGGCCGGATCGGCCGGCAGGTCGCCGGCGAGGAAGAAAACGCCCTTGCTGGTGCCGCCGCGCATGTAGACGGCGGGGATGCGGCGCTGGGTCATGGTCGTGCTCCTTTCGTATGTGAAGACTTCGTTAACCACAACGGGCACAACGAGCACGACGAAAGACAAAATCCTGTTTTTTTCGTTGTGCCCGTCGTGTCGTTGTGGTTAAAACGATTTTTTGCTTTTTCTCCTACGCCAGCAGCTCGGCGGCGATGCGCGGCAGCAGGCCGCCGGCCGAGAACATCGCGCGCTCGTCGTCGGTGTCGATGCGCGAACGCACCGGCGTGCGCACGACGCTGCCGTCGCGGCGGGTGATCGCCAGGGTCAGCGTGGCGCCCGGCGGCGGCGAGCCGTCGTAGTCTTCCAGCGCGTACAGCTCCGAACCGTCGAGGCCGAGCGTCAGGCGCGTCACGCCCGGCGCGAACTCCAGCGGCAGGACGCCCATGCCGACGAGGTTGGTGCGGTGGATGCGCTCGAAGCTCTCGGCCACCACCACGCGCACGCCGATCAGGCGCACGCCCTTGGCCGCCCAGTCGCGCGACGAGCCGCAGCCGTAGTTCCGGCCGGCGACGACGATCAGTTCCTGCTCGCGTTCGAGGTATTTCTGCGCGGCCTCGAAGAGCGGCGTCACCGCGTCTTCGGGCATCAGGCGCGTGAACGGCCCCTCGACGCCGGGGCACATCTCGTTCTTCAGGCGGTTGTTGGCGAAGGTCGCGCGCACGGCGACGATGTGGTCGCCGCGGTGCGTGGTGTAGGTGTTGAATTCCTCCTGGGGCACGCCGCGCGCCAGCAGGTACTGGCCGGCCGGGCTCTCGGGCAGGATGGCGCCGGAGGGCGACAGGTCGTCGGTGGTCACGTTGTCGCCGAGGATGGCGATCGGGCGCATCGCGCCGGCGCGCGCCGGGCGCGTCAGGTCGCTCTGCCAGTAGGGCGGCCGGCGGATGTAGGTGCTGTCCTCGCGCCAGGCGAAGCGCGGGGCAACCGGCGCCGCGTCGGCCGCGCCTGCCTGGCCGTCCGCGCCGCCGTACAGCCCGGCGTAGGCGGCGGCGAAATGCTCGCCGCGCACGTGCTCGGCGAGCAGCGCGTCGACTTCCGCGTCGTCCGGCCACAGATCGGCCAGCGTCACCGGCCGCCCCTGCGCGTCGACGGCCAGCGCTTCGTGCTGCAGGTCGATGCGGATGCTGCCGGCGATGGCGTAGGCCACCACCAGCGCCGGCGAGGCGATGAACGCCTCCTGCACGCGCGGATGGATGCGCCCGTTGAAGTTGCGGTTGCCCGAGAGCACGGCGGCGACCGGCAGCTTGCGCGCTAGGATCTCGGCCTCGATCGCCGCGTCCAGCGGGCCGGACATGCCGTTGCACGAGGTGCAGGCGAAGCCGACGATGCCGAAGCCCAGTTCGCGCAGCGGGTCGAGCAGCCCGGCCGCGGCCAGGTAGCCGGCCACGGCGCGCGAGCCGGGCGCGAACGAGGTCTTCACCCAGGGCTGGCGCGTGAGCCCGCGCCGCGCCGCGTTGCGCGCCAGCAGCGCGGCGGAGATCAGGTTGCGCGGGTTGGAGGTGTTGGTGCAACTGGTGATCGCGGCGATGACCACCGCGCCTTCGGGCAGAGGTCCGCCGGCGCGCGGCTCGTCGCGCTCGCCGACGGCGCGGGCCACGCCGGCCGCCCTGAGCGCCGAGAGCGGCACGCGCTGGTGCGGATTGGCCGGGCCGGCGATGGCCAGCTCGACCTGGCAGAGATCGAAGCGCAGGCGGCGCGGGTACTCGGCGCGGGCGAGGTCGTCGGCCCACAGCCCCTGCGCGCGGGCATACGCCTCGGTGAGCGCGACCACTTCCGGCGCGCGGCCGGTCAGGCGCAGGTAGTCGATGGTTTGCGCGTCGATAGCGAACAGCGCGGCGGTCGCGCCGAACTCCGGCGACATGTTGGCGATCGTCGCGCGGTCGGGCAAGGAGAGCTGGGCGACGCCCTCGCCGTGGAATTCGAGGATCGCGCCGACGACGCCCTGGGCGCGCAGGAACTCGGTCAGCGCCAGCACGATGTCGGTGGCCTGCACGCCCGGCCGGCGCCGGCCGTGCAGCTCGACGCCGACGATCTCGGGCAGGCGCATCCAGATCGGCCGGCCGAGCATCACCGATTCGGCCTCGATGCCGCCGACGCCCCAGCCGAGCACGCCGAGCGCGTTGATCATCGGCGTGTGGCTGTCGGTGCCGACCAGCGTGTCGGGGAAGGCCAGGCCGTCCTGCAACTGCACGACGGGCGAGAATTTCTCCAGGTTGATCTGGTGCAGGATGCCGTTGCCCGGCATGACCACGCTGACGTTGTCGAAGGCGCGCTGCGCCCAGGCCATGAACTCGAAGCGCTCGGCGTTGCGGCGCGCCTCGACGGCCATGTTCTTGCGCAGGGCCTCGGCGTCGGTACCGGCGAATTCGACGTTGAGCGAGTGGTCGACCACCAGCTGCGACGGCACCACCGGGTTGATCCGGCGCGGATCGCCGCCGCCCTCGGCCACCGCGTCGCGCAGCCCGGCCATGTCCACCAGCGCGGTGCCGCCGAGGATGTCCTGCAGCACGACGCGCGCCGGATGGAACGGAAAGTCGCGGTCGGAGCGCCCGTCCAGCACCTGCTCCAGCGCCGCTTCGCGGTCGGCCGGCGCGGCGCGGCGCAGGACGTTCTCGGCGAAGACGCGCCGGGCATAGGGCAGGCGTTCGAACAGGCCGGGGCGGCAGGCTTCGACGCAGTCGCGCAGGGCGATCACGCGGCAGTCGAAGCCGGGCAATGGGAGGATGGTTGGCGTCACTGATGTTCTCCGGAACGATTGTGTAAAATGTCGAATAAACGCATTTTATAACCACAAAACGCAATGTCAAGCCATTTCACTCCCGCATGGCGGCGCCGTTGCCGCTCCGCGGCACGAAAGGTAGGATCGGTTCCATGAACGCCACCCTCGAAAATTCCGGCGACGCCGCAGCGTTGCCCCTGACCCGCCTGCAGGCGCGCGCCGTGCGCGACATCGTCGCCTTCGCCCGGCGCGAAAACCTGCAAACGGGGGATCATCTGGTCGAAAGCAGCCTGGCACAGCGCATCGGCACCTCGCGCTCGCCGATCAACGTCGCGCTGCGGCACCTCGCCGCGCAGGGCGTGCTGTCGCACGACCTGCACCGCGGCTATTTCCTGAACCGCGACGCCGCCACGCTCGGCGAGCTGGCCGGCCAGATCGCCGCGCAGCCGGACGATCCGCTGTACCTGCGCATCGCCGAGGACCGCTTGGCGCGGCGCTTGGCCGACGAGGTCAGCGAACTCGACCTGATGCGCCTCTACGACGTTTCGCGCAGCGCGCTGCGCAAGGTGCTGCAGCGCATCCAGCAGGAAGGCTGGATCGAGAAGTCGGCCGGCTACGGCTGGGCGTTCCAGCCGATGATCGATTCGGCCGAGGCCTATGGGGAGAGCTACGTCTTCCGCCTGGCCATCGAACCGGTCGGGCTGGGCAGCCGCCGCTTCCGCGCCGACCCGGACGAACTCGCCGCCCTGCGCCGGGAACAGGAAACGATCGTCGCGGGGGGGTACGCCACGATGACGGCTTTCGAACTGTTCGAAGCCAACTGCCATTTCCACGAGACGCTGGCCGCGTGGTCGGGCAACCGCTTCATCCTGCAAGGCGTGCGCGGCACCAACCGCCTGCGCCGGCTGATCGAATACCGCAACGCCAGCCAAGGCCGCGGCCCGCGGCGCGCGCAAGTGATCGAGCACCTGGAGATCCTCGACGCGATCGCCGCGAACGACAAAAAAAGGGCGGCGGCATTGATGCGCGCGCATCTCGCGGGGGCGTTACGGGAAAAGGTGCTGTCGGACAATCTTTTGGCATGAGCCGAAACCCCGCTTCCGAGCGGAGCAACGATATTCTGCGCGCGCGCCGTCGACCTTCCTCCGCCCGCGGCACGCAGGCTCAATCGGGAGGGGTCGCCGCGCCGCGTATTCCCGCGGCCCGCTCGGTCAGCGCGCTGAACGCCCCGGCGAAGCCCAGCTCCATGAAGTACCGGGCCTCGATCTCCGAAATCCCCGTGGCGACCAGTTCGTCGAGGACCTGCCCGAACGGCACGTTCAACTCCAGGCGAACGCAGGCCTCGAGGATTCTGGCCGAGTACCGGCAATGCCTGAGCTCCGCCTCCGAAAGCCGCGCGCCACCAGCGCGCCGCCACACGGCGCGATCCGAACTGCGTTCTGTTTTGGCAAGCATTCTTGGCACCTTTTCCCTGGAATGTTGGAAAAATCCCGACTGCGGACGCCCATGCCAAGGAGGACGAGACGGCTTCCGCCACACCCCTCATCCGCAACCGCCGTTTCTTGCGGCCTTTGTCGAGATCGGCTCGATCTTGGCGCGGATACTGGTCGGTTCCCCGGGCGACGGCGCGATCACCGTCATCGTCTTCTTCAGGCTGTCCGGCGAACCCGCGCCTGAACCGCCGATGTCATGGCCGATCCGGCGAAGCCAAGGGAGAGGCTTCGCCGGAGGATGGCGCGTCAAAGAGCTGAAACGCTTGCTTTCGGCCGTTTTACCCGTTTGCGGGTGAACCGCCGTGCGGCAAACGGCCATTGCCTCAAACCGTCTTGACCACCGAGCCGGTCCGCGCCGCTTCGACGACCGCTTCGGTCACGCGCAGGTTCTGCAAGCCGTCGCGCGCCGAAACCAGCGGTTCGGCCTCGCCGCGGATGACCGCGGCGAAATGCGCGATCTGTTCGGCCAGCGGGTCCGTGCGCTCGACGGGCAGCGTCTCGCAGACGAACGGCTTGTACCAGGAGCGGTCCGCGTCCTGCCGGTAATACTTGAGGCGCATGGTCGGCACGGCCAGCGAGCCGCGATTGCCGATGATCGTGTAGCAGTCCTCGTCGGGATAGGTCGTGTACCGCTTGTTTTCCTGCGAGGTCTGTTCCCAGCTGCGCGGGCTGGCCGCGGCGTCGGAGAGCAGGAAGCTGCCGAGCGCGCCGTTGGCGAACTTGAAGTTGATCGCCGCCGTGTCCTCGACGTTGAAGCCGCGCGTGGCGTTCGAGGTGAAGGACTGCACCGCGACGATCTCGCCGACCATGGCGCGCAGGTTGCCGACCTCGTGGATCAGGTTGAGCAGGATCGGGCCGCCGCCCGGTTCGCGGCGCCAGGCGTTCGGGCCGTCGTAGTAGCCGTCGCTGTCCGGCTTGTAGAACACCGCGCTGCCGATTACCCCGACGATCTGCCCGAGTACGCCGGAACGCACCACCTCGACCACCTTGTGCAGGATCGGGCTGTGCCGGCGGTGATGGCCGACCAGCACCTTGACGCCGGCCCGCTCGGCGGCCGCGCAGACGCGCAGCCCCTCGGCCAGCGTGTGCGCGACGGGCTTCTCGATGAACACCGTCACGCCCGCCGCGATGCATTCGAGCGCCTGCTCCGCATGCAGCTGGTTCGGCGTCGCCAGGATTACCCCGTCGGGCTTGTCCTTGGCCAGCATCTCGCCGAGCGAGGCGTACATCGGCACGCCCGCCGTCGCGGCCAGCCCGGCGTTGGCGCCGAGGCCGGCGATCCTGGCGGGCGGATGCGGATCGACGATGGACGCCAGTTCGCATGCCGGGTTCTTCTGGATTTCCTCGATATGGCGGTAGCCGATCAAGCCGGCGCCAGCCACCGCGATACGCACTTTTTTCACTACGGGCTCCTCGTTGGTTCTGGGCGGAACGCCTCGCCGCCAACCGGACGGAGCCTCCCGCGATCACTGGTGAGGCGTAACGATACTAAAAACCGTTTGGACTATAATCACCGATTTGTTGAAATCACAATTCACCATTAGTGAATAATAAATGAGCGACATCGAGTTCATCGACCTGCGTGTCCTGTGCTGCGTCGCGCGCCTGTCGAGCTTCGTGGCGGCCGCGCAGGAACTCGGCATCTCGCCGGCCTACGTCAGCAAGCGCATCGCCGAGCTTGAGCGGCGTTTCGGCGTCACGCTGTTCCACCGCACCACGCGGCGGGTGCACCTCAGCACGCAGGGCGAGGCCGCGTATGCCTGGGCGCGCCGCATACTCGCCGACGTTGACGGGCTGGCCACCGAGATGTCGAACGCGCAGGCCGCCCCGTCCGGACCGCTGCGCGTGAGCACCAGCCTGCGCCTGGGCCGCAACCACGTGTCGCCGATCCTGGCGCTGCTCGGCAAGAAGTATCCGCAGCTGGAGATCTGGCTGGAGCTGGTCAACAGCCGCATGGACATGATCGAGGAAGGCATCGACATCGACATCCGCGTCGGCGAGGTCAGCGAGCAGAACCTGATCGCCCAGCGGGTCGTCAGCAGCGAGCGGATTCTATGCGCCTCGCCCGCCTATCTCGCAAAGCGCGGCACGCCGGCCGGCGTGGCCGAGCTCGCCCGGCACGACTGCCTGCTGTTCCGCGGCCGCGACCAGCCGTTCGGCGTCTGGCGCCTGGAAGGCCCGGGCGGCGTCGAGTCGATCAAGGTGAGCGGCCGCGCCGGCTCCAACCACGGCGACATCATGCGCAACTGGGCGCTCGACGGCTACGGCATCATCATGCTGTCCGACTGGGACGTGGCCGCCGACCTGGACAGCGGCGCCCTGGTCCGCGTGCTGCCCAACCACGCGCAGCCGGCCGACGTGATGGCCGTGACCACCACCCGTTCGGCGTCGAGCGCCAAGATCCGCCACACCGTGGAATTCCTCGTGGCCCAACTGCGGGAAGGCCCCTATTCCCTGCGAGCCAAAGGCCCTTGATCCACAATCGGCGTAACCGCTTCGTTCAAGGCTCGAACCGCTTTCTGTGAGAGAGGAGCAGTCGGTCGGGAATGGCTTTTCGCGCCCACGACGGAAGATTGCCGGCTCGGTGCTTGACGCGACCATTTTCCGCCGAGAACAAGAGCCGTCGCTTTTCTCCGGTGTTGTCCAGTACAAATACACGGTTGGCCAGGTCAAAGGCGCCGGCCAGGTTGGCAAGGCTTCTGCCGTATCGACGCGCGACGTCCTGCGGCGGGACGGAATGCCCGCCGCTCTCTACCCGCTCGACGATGCGCGCCTGACAGAGCGCCGGCGTATCGACGCAAACGAAAACCAGGCTGATTTTGTAGCCGGCGCTGGCAGCCCGGCTCATCAGCGACAGCTCGCGAGTTCCTGAAAAAGTGGTATCCAGCCCGAAATCCGCTCCAGCGGCCAGCAACCGCTCTTGTTCCGTTATGGCTGCTTTCCCTGCCTGGATTGGGCTGAGACGGTTCGACACGGCAATGGCATCGGGCGACACCACGGGAATACGCGGCGCGAGCCAACGGTCGGCAATTGTCGTTTTACCTGCCCCGTTTGGCCCTGCCACGATCCAAAGCTGCGGCATCAGAGATCGCGGATGACGGTGATTTTGCCGTCATTGCTGACCGATACGAGTTGCTTTCGACCGTCCGGGTATTTCTTCACCAAGCCTTCGGGGTAATCCGCGTCGCCGTAATAAATCGGACGCCCCGCCGCCAGGTGCTGCCGTGCCGCCAGCCCGTCATCGTCGGTAATCGCCTTTTCAAGTTCTACCGAGGACAGGAAGGTTTCATTCGTCGTCATGGCGCTGGAAAGCATGGCACGTCCTTTCATCTGACTTCACAGACACATTGTACGGTGGCGGCTGGCCTATTGCAGCCGCCCCGCTAAGGTTACGGCCAGACCGATGCCAGACTGCGGAAGGCGTGGCGGAACGCCGGCATGGCAAAAAAACAAGGAATTGGCTTTTCGTTGTGTCGTTGTGGTTAACCAATAACCAACCTCAAACGACCGTCAGCCCCCTCGACGAAAACGCGCGCCGGACTTCGGCGACGGATTCCGGCGTCGGCGGCTGTGTTTCGCTCAGCCGGTAGGGCATGCGCAGTTCCTTCCACTTGAATTCGCCGAGCTTGTGGAACGGCGCGACTTCGACCCGTTCGACCATCTTCAGCGAGGCCACGAAGTCGGCCAGGCCTTCGACGTTGGCCTGTGCGTCGGTCAGGCCGGGCACCAGCACGAAGCGGACCCACATCTTGCGTCCCCGGCTTTCCAGGCGCCGGGCGAAATCGAGCGTCGGCGCGAGTTCGACGCCGCACACGCGGCGATACGTCTCCGGGTCGTAGGACTTGATGTCGAGCAGCACGAGGTCGATGTCGTCGAGCAGTTCGTCGCTCGCCCTGGCGCCGAGATAGCCGGTCGTGTCGAGCGCAGTGTGCAGGTCCATTTCCTTGCAGCCGCGCAGGATGGAGGCGATGAACTTCGGCTGCGCCAACGGCTCGCCGCCGCTCAGGGTCACGCCGCCGCGGGCGCGCTTGAGGAAGGTCGCGGCGTTCTCGATCTGGTCGAGCAGGTCGGCCGAGGCCACCTGGCGGCCGGCCTTGAGGCGCCAGGTGTCGGGGTTGTGGCAGTAAAGGCAGCGGTGCGGACAGCCCTGGGTGAAGATGACGAAACGCACCCCCGGCCCGTCCACCGTGCCGAGCGTTTCGACCGAATGGATGTAGCCGTTGACGGATTGCGTCTGGCGCGGACCGGATCGGATTCTCATGGCTTGCTAGCTCCGGGATCAAACAAAGAGGCCGATTGAACCGCGGAAGTTCAATCGGCCTTGCTCAATCAGGCACTACTCAGGCGTTCGCCGCCGTTGACAACTTCTCGTGGAAGGTCCGGCTGATCACGTCGAGCTGCTGCTCGCGGGTCAGCTTGATGAAGTTCACCGCGTAGCCCGAGACGCGCACGGTCAGCTGCGGGTACTTCTCCGGATGGTCCATGGCGTCCTGCAGCGTCTCGCGGGTGAACACGTTGACGTTGATGTGCTGGCCGCCCTCGCCGAAGTAGCCGTCGAGCAGGCCGACCAGGTTGCCGACCCGCTCCGTCCCCGTCTTGCCGAGCGCCTTGGGCACCACCGAGAAGGTGTAGGAGACACCGTCCTGGGCATGCTCGTAGTCGATCTTGGCCACCGAGCGCATCGACGCCAGCGCGCCCTTCTTGTCGCGGCCGTGCATCGGGTTGGCGCCCGGCGCGAAGGGTTCGCCGGCCTTGCGGCCGTCGGGCGTGTTGCCGGTCTTCTTGCCGTACACCACGTTCGAGGTGATGGTCAGCACCGACTGCGTGTGCAGCGCGTCGCGGTAGGTCGGGTGCTGGCGCAGCTTTTCCATGAAGCTCTTGGTCACCGTGGTGGCGATCTCGTCGACGCGGTCGTCGTCGTTGCCGAAGGCCGGGTACTCGCCGTCGATCTGGTAGTCGATCGCCAGGCCGCTCTCGTCGCGGATCACGTGCACCTTGGCGTACTTGATCGCCGACAGCGAATCGGCCACCACCGACAGCCCGGCGATGCCGCAGGCCATGGTGCGCAGGATGTGCATGTCGTGCAGCGCCATCTCGATGCGCTCGTAGGCGTAGCGGTCGTGCATGTAGTGGATGACGTTCAGCGCGTTGACGTAGGTGCCGGCCAGCCAGTCGAGCATGATGTCGAAGCGCGACATGACTTCGTCGTAGTCGAGCACGTTGGCGGTGATCGGCGCGAACGGCGTGGTCACCTGCTTGCCGCTCATTTCGTCGCGGCCGCCGTTGATCGCGTAGAGCAGCGCCTTGGCCATGTTGACGCGCGCGCCGAAGAACTGCATCTGCTTGCCGGTGCGCATCGCCGAGACGCAGCAGGCGATGGAGTAGTCGTCGCCCCAGTACTGGCGCATCAGGTCGTCGTTCTCGTACTGGATCGAGCTGGTCTCGATCGACTGCGCCGCGCAGTAGTCCTTGAAGCCCTGCGGCAGAAGGTGCGACCAGAGTACGGTCAGGTTCGGTTCCGGCGCCGCGCCGAGCGTGGTCAGCGTGTGCAGGAAGCGGAAGCTGTTCTTGGTCACCAGCGGCCGGCCGTCGATGCCCACGCCGCCGATGGCCTCGGTGACCCAGGTCGGGTCGCCGGAGAACAGCGCGTTGTAGTCCTCGGTGCGCAGGAAGCGCACCATGCGCAGCTTGATGATCAGGTCGTCGATCAGCTCCTGCGCCTCGGCTTCGGTCAGCAGGCCCTCGCGCAGGTCGCGCTCGATGTAGATGTCGAGGAAAGTGCTGACGCGGCCGAGCGACATCGCCGCGCCGTTCTGCTCCTTGATCGCGGCCAGGTAGGCGAAATAGGTCCACTGGATCGCTTCGCGCGCGTTGCGCGCCGGCTTGGCGATGTCGAAGCCGTAGCTCCTGGCCATCTGCCCGAGCTCGCCGAGCGCGGCGATCTGGCGCGACAGCTCCTCGCGCAGGCGGATCGTCTCTTCCTTGATCACGTCGAGGCGCAGCTCGTGCTTCTGGGCGTGCTTGTCCTCGATCAGGCGGTCGAGGCCGTACAGCGCCACGCGGCGGTAGTCGCCGATGATGCGGCCGCGGCCGTAGGCGTCGGGCAGGCCGGTGATGATCGCCGAGCTGCGCGCGCGCAGCATGTCATCGGTGTAGGCGTCGAACACGCCCTGGTTGTGCGTGCGCCGGTATTCGCTGAACACCCGCTCGATCTCCGGATCGATCTGGTAGCCGTATTCCTTGAGCGCCTGCGCCGCCATGCGGATGCCGCCGAACGGCATCATCGCGCGCTTCAGCGGCTTGTCGGTCTGCAGGCCGACAATCTTCTCCAGGCCCTGGTCGATGTAGCCCGGCGCGTGCGTGGCGATGTTGCCGACCACATGCGTGTCCGCGTCGATCACGCCGCCCTTGGCGATTTCCTGCTTGTAGAGGTCGAGCACCTGCTGCCAGAGCTGCTGCGTCCGTTCGGTCGCCGGCGCGAGGAAGGCGCTGTCGCCCAGATACGGCGTGTAGTTGCGGTGGATGAAGTCGCGGACGTTGATTTCCTTGGTCCACGTTCCCGCCTCGAAACCTTCCCAGGCGTTTTCGCGGCCGGGCGCGACGTCGGGAACAGAAACGCTGTCCGAGATCGGGACGACTTTCGCCTTGGCTGCGGATTTCGCAGAGCTTCTAGCCATGATTCACTACCTCCTGTTTGCAGAAAATTGGCCGCCGCACCCGCGACATTCGCGAAATGCGACTGCGCGCACGACGCGCGCTCAACGATTCACTTCCTCGAAAACCTTGTCGATCTTGCGGGCGCTCATGCGCAGGGCGGTCGCGGGCTCCTCGACCTCCCCCGGCAGCGTTTCTTCCGAGATCGACGGGCGCGATGCGTACCAGTACGCGGCCCCCATGAAAAAGACGCCGCTGGTGGCGTTGCCCAGCGTGGACCACAGCAGGTTGTGCAGCCAGCCGGCGACGTTCACCGTCGGATCGCCGCCGCCCAGCACGCCGATCGACAGGCCGGTCATGTTGGCGACGCTGTGTTCGTAGCCGCTGGCGATGAAGCCGAGCAGGCACCAGAAGATCAGGATGCACTTGGCCGCGTCGTTGGTGGTGCGCGCCGTCATCCACACGGCCAGGCAGACCAGCCAGTTGCAGAGCATGCCCTTGGCGAAGATCTGCAGCGCCGGCGCGTGCATCTTGTGGCCGACGATGTCGTAGAGGACCGTGCCGCCGACCAGGTTGCCGCCGCCCGCGACGATGAACAGCGAGGAGACGAGCAGCGCGCCGGCCAGATTGCCGAGCCAGGTGATCGCGCACAGCCGGACCGAATCGCCCAGCGCGGTGCGGCCGCGCAGCCAGCCGAGCGACATGTACATGGTGTAGCCGGTGAACAGCTCGGAGCCGGCGAAGATCACCAGCGTCAGGGAGATGCCAAAGCAGGCCCCCATGACCAGCCGCCGCACCGAAGGATCGACGTCGTTGCCGAGCGTGAAGATCAGGATGATCGCCAGGCCGACGTAGGCGCCGGCCATCATCGCGCCGACGAAGAAGGCGCCCGGTGACTTTTTCTGGTACTTGACCTTCTTGGCCGCCAGATCGGCAAACTTGTCGACTGTTTCGAGATACATCGCCACGTCCAAAGAACAAAAAAATACCGCCGTCCGGTCCGCTGACCGGATTCGCACGGCAGGACGATGCGCGCCCCGCCGGATGAGGAGAAACTTGCTTGAACTTTCCGCCCGGGGAACCAGCCTTGGGAATCTGGCTGGATCAGGCCAATTGATTCAACGGAGAACGCCGGACGACCCACGAAACATGCAGACCGGCAAGCGGAATCCGGGAACCGGAAAAAATCAATCCGGGTATTGTAATCGAGCCGACAATTTTCCGCTATATGAAAAGTCGTTTTTGTATGTGAAATTTTTGACACAAAATGTTCTTCCCTGGCAACAAATGGAATGCCTGGGCAACCTGATGCGCAAATGAAGCGGGTGCAACCGGCGGAACCGATTGCACCCGAGGCGAAGCAGCGAGGAAAGCGTGCCGGGCTTCAGCGGCAGCCTTCCGCAGCGAACGGACTCGTCACACCGAATCGACGGCCAGCACGCTCGCGTCCCGCTCGCCCAGCCCGGCCGCGATCAGCGCGTCCATGCGCGCGGCGATGCCGGGCAGCGCCGCCAGCGGCAGGCCGCCGGCCGTCTCCAGCATCAGCCGCACGTCCTTGCGCGCCATCGACAGTTCGAAGGTCGGGGTGAAGTCGCTCCGGGCCATGCTCATGCCGCGCCCGGCGACGACCGCGTTGAGGTCCAGCATGCCGAGCATCCTCACGGCGTCCTCGGCGGCGACGCCGCCGCCCCGGGCAACGGCCAGGATGTCCGCCAGCACGCCCCAGGTGCCGATGAACATAGCGTTGCCGAGCAGCTTGTACACCGCGGCCAGGTCGGCACGCTCGCCCAGGTACTCCAGGCGGCCGGTCATGCCTTCCAGCGCCTCCTTGACGCGCTCGAACACCGCTTTCGGCCCCGCCGCCAGCATCGACCCCTGCGCCTTCCGCGCCGCCGCCGGCCCCATGAACACCGGGCAATGCAGATAGGCGACGCCCTGCGCGGCGAGCCGGCCGGCGCGCTCGGCGGTCAGCGCCGGCAGGGTCGTGCTATGGTCGATCAGGACGGCGTCCGCCGGCAGCCCCGGACGCGCCGCCGCGACGACCTCCTCGACCACGGCGTCGTCCTTGAGGATCAGGTGCACTCTGTCCGCGCCCGCCACGGCCTCGGCCGGCGTGGCGGCGGCCGCGACGCCGAATTGCGCCAGCGCCCGCGCCTTGTCCGCCGAGCGGTTCCAGGCCGCCACCGTGTCGCCGCGTTTGGCCGCCGCCTCCGCGAAGGCGCCGCCGAGCAGTCCGGTACCGAGAAATGCCACTTTCGCCATGATCATGCTCCTTGAAAGGTTACGGAAGAACGGACCCGCCCGGTTCAGTCGACCTGGACCAGCAGTCCCTTGAGATACTCGCCCTCCGGGAAATGCAGCGCCACCGGATGATCGGGACCGGCGGCGAGCCGGCGCAGGATGCGCGCGTCGCGCCCGGCGTCGACCGCGGCGCCGGCGACGATCTTCTGGAAGAGTTCGAGCCCGATGCCGCCCGAACACGAATAGGTCATCAGGTAGCCGCCCGGATTGAGCAGCCGGAAGCCGAGCAGGTTGATGTCCTTGTAGGCGCGCGCCGCCCGTTCGGCATGCGCCGCCGAGGGCGCGAACTTGGGCGGATCGAGGACGATCAGGTCGAAGCGCCGCTCCTCCTTGCGGAAGACGCGCAGCGCCTCGAACACGTCCGCCTCCAGCCATTCCGCGCGCGCCGCGTCGAGCCCCGGATTCATCGCCAGGTTCGCCCGCGCGCCGGCCAGCGCCGGGCCGGACGAATCGATCGACAGCACGCGGCCCGCCCCGCCGGCCAGGGCCTGCAGCGAAAACCCCCCGGTGTAGCAGAAGCAGTTGAGCACGCTGCGGCCGGCCGCCAGTTCGCGCGTCAACAGGCGGTTGTCGCGCTGGTCGAGATAGAAGCCCGTCTTGTGCCCGTCGATCACGTCGACGCCCAGCCGCACGCCGTTCTCGTCGATCGACAGCGGCGCGCCGGGCGCTTCGCCGTGCGCCCAGCCGGTGACCGGCGCCAACCCTTCCAGCCCGCGCACGTCGGAATCGGAACGCTCGTAGATGCGCGCCGCGCCGGTCAACCTGGCCAGCGCGCCGACGATGGCCTTGCGCCATTTGTCCGGCCCGGCGGCGGTCAATTGCAGGCAAATCGTGTCGCCGTAGCGGTCGGCGATCACGCCGGGCAGGCCGTCGGATTCGCCGTGGATGAGGCGCACGCCGTCCTGCGCCGCCAGCAGGCCCATGGCCCGGCGGCGCGCCACGGCCGCGTCGACGCGGCGCCGGAAAAAGGCGTCGTCGATGATGGCCTGCGCATCGAAGCTCCAGACGCGCGCGCGGATCTGCGACCTGGGGCTCCACGCCGCGCGCGCCAGCGGACGGCCGTCGGCGGCGAGCACGTCGACCGTGTCGCCCGGCCGCGCGCGGCCCACGAGGCGTTCGATCGAGCCTTCGAAAATCCAGGGATGGCGGCGAAAGAGCGAGCGCTCCTTGCCCGGCTTGAGTAAGAGTTCCGGCATGGGCGGCATTCTACGCCACCGCGGCGGCGGCGCCGGCGGCCGCCCGGCGCGCCGATTACACTCGGTTACGCAACGACCGCACAAGCGCAACAGACTCTGGAGGGGCGCGGTCCTAAGATGCACTCGTTGCTTCAGCGTCCCCCGCTGGCAATGTTTGACCCTCCCTGACCCATCGCAACGATGGGATTTATATCCCGAACCACACCGGTTCGGGATTTTTTTTGGCCGCGCTACAGGCGTGCGGCCCGGAGAATCCGGCACAGGCGCGCCGAGGCCGCTTCGATCAGTTCCTGGCCGCGCAGCATGCATTCCTCAAGGCCCATCGGCCGGTCGCAGATGCTCATCACCGCGTCAACCCCTTGCGACAAGGTTTCGTCCGCCCCTTCGCCGAGGCTGCCGGAAAGGCAGAAGACGGGAACGCGGTGGCGTTTGGCGGCTTTCGCCACGCCGACCGGGGCCTTGCCGAAGGCGGTCTGGAAGTCGGTGCGCCCTTCGCCGGTGAGGACGAAGGCGGCGCCCTCGACGAGTTCCTGGAATTTGACCGCTTCGAGCACGATCTCGACGCCGGGCCGGAGCACGGCGGGAGTAAACAGCAGCAGGCCGGCGCCCAGCCCGCCGGCCGCGCCGGCGCCCGGCACCTCGGCGACGACGCGCCCGGTCGCCGCCTGCGCGATCAGGGCGTAGTGCCAGAGCGCGGCATCGAGCGCGGCGACCATGCCGGGCGTCGCCCCTTTCTGCGGCCCGAACACGACGGACGCGCCGCGCGGGCCGCACAAGGGGTTGTCGACGTCGCAGGCGACGGTGATTTCCGTTTCGTGCAGGCGGGGATCGAGTCCGTCGAGATGGACGGCGGCGAGGCCGGCCAGCGCGGCGCCGCCTTCGGCCAGTTCCCTGCCGGCCGCGTCAACGAAGCGCGCGCCGAGCGCGCGGGCCATGCCCGCGCCGCCGTCGTTGGTCGCGCTGCCGCCGATGCCGAGGATGATCCGGCGCAATCCGGCGTCGAGCGCGGCGTGGATGAGCTCGCCGGTGCCGAACGAGGTGGCCCGCTCCGGATCGCGCAGCCGCTCGGGAACCAGCGGCAGCCCGGACGCGGCGGCCATCTCGATGACGGCGGTGGCGCCGTCGCCCAGGATGCCCCACTGCGCGTCGATCCGCCGCCCCAGCGGATCGAGGACCTGGCTATGCCGCAGCTCCCCGCCGGTGGCGGCGACGAGCGCCGCGACGGTCCCTTCCCCGCCGTCGGCGATGGGCACCTTGCGCACGTCCGCCTCGGCGAATATCCGCAGGATGCCGCGTTCCATGGCCTCGGCCACGTCCGGCGCCGAAACGCTTCCCTTGTACGAATCCGGGGCGACGACTATGCGCACGACGCATCCTTCCTGTTTCGTCACTTCTTCCGGCGCAGGACCCGTTCGGCCTTGGCCACGATGTTGGCGGCCGACAGCCCGTACTTGACCAGCAGCTTCTCGTAGTCGCCGGACTCGGTGAAGGTGTCCTCGACGCCGACGAATTCGAGCGGCACCGGGCAGTGCTTCGCCAGCACCTCGGACACGGCGCCGCCGAGGCCGCCGAACACGCTGTGTTCCTCGGCGGTGACGATGGCGCCGGTGTCGCGCGCGCAGGCGATCAGCAGTTCCTTGTCGATCGGCTTGATGGTGTGCATGTTGACCACGCGCGCCTTGACGCCCCTGGCCGCCAGCGTCTCGGCCGCTTCCAGCGCCTTGACCAGCATGTAGCCGGTGGCCACGATGGTCAGGTCCGATCCTTCGACCAGCGTCACGCCCCGGCCGATCTCGAACGTGTAGGTGGCCTTGTCCAGCACTACCGGCACTTCGGCGCGGCTCAGGCGCAGGTAGACCGGCCCCTTGAAGGCGGCGGCGGCGCGCGTCGCCAGTTCGGCCTCGACCGGGTCGGACACCGAGACCACCGTCATGTTCGGCAGGGCGCGCATGAAGGCTATGTCGGCGATCGCGTGGTGGCTGGCGCCGTCGTACGAATCCGAAAGGCCGGCGTAGGTGCCGGCCAGCTTGACGTTGAGGCCGGTGTAGGCCACCAGGCTGCGCACCGGATCGGCCGCGCGCAGCACCATGAACGCGGCGAAGGTGTTGGCGAAGGGAATCTTGCCGGCCGTGGCGAGGCCCGCGGCCATGGCCACCATGTTGGCCTCGGCCACGCCGACGTTGAAGTAGCGCGCCGGGAATTCCTTGCCGAAGACGATGCTCTTGCTCGAACTGCCGACGTCGGCGTCCAGCGCCACGACGTCCGGGTTTTCGCGCCCCAGTTGCGCGAGCGTCTCGCCGTAGACGTCGCGGATGGCTCTCTTCACAGCGGTCATACCGTCACCCCCAGTTCCTTCATCGCATTCACGTATTCATCCTTGCTGATCGGCTTGCCGTGCCAGGCGCTCTTGCCTTCCATGAACGACACACCCTTGCCCTTGACCGTCTTGGCGACGATCACCGTCGGCCGGCCCTTGACCGTGGCGGCCAGGTCGACCGCGTCGGCGATCGCCGACACGCAGTGGCCGTCGATGTTGATCACGTTCCAGCCGAAGGCCTGCCATTTGGCGGCGATGTCGCCCATCGGCATGATTTCCTCGACGGTGCCGTCGAGCTGCACGCCGTTGTTGTCCACGATCGCCAGCAGGTTGTCGGCGCCGAACTTGGCCGCCGACATGGCCGCCTCCCAGACGATGCCTTCCTGCAGCTCGCCATCGCCCATCAGCACGTAGGTGCGGTAGGCGCGGCCGTCCAGCCGGGCGGCCATGGCCATGCCCAGCCCGGCCGGCAGGCCGAGCCCGAGCGGGCCGGTCAACAGCTCGACGCCGCAGGTCTTGCGGGCGCAGGGATGGCCCTGCAAATGGCTGTCGAGCTGGCGCAGCGTGACCAGGTCGTCCTGCGGGAAGAAGCCGCGTTCCGAAAGGATCTGGTACAGCATCGGCGCGGCGTGTCCCTTGCCGAGAATGAAGCGGTCGCGGTCCGGGTCCCTGGGATTCTTCGGATCGACCCGCAGCTTCTCGAAGTACAGCGTCACCAGGATCTCGGTCGCCGACAGCGACCCGCCGGGATGGCCGGTCTGGATGCCGTACAGGAGCCGGATCAGGTCCTGCCGCAGGCGCAGGCACAGCCGTTCCAGCTCGTCCTTTCTTTCCTTGCTCAAACTCATCTGTTTCTCCTTGTCGTTCAAATTCCGGGCACACGACCGCCCTGCGGCGCCCGGCATGGGCGCCGCGTTGCCGAAACCTTCGTGGCATGGGCGCGGAATCCGCCCGGCGGCGGATTCCGGCGCGCGTTCAATCCCCGATGTCGATGACCACCTTCATCACGCTGTCGGGGTTGTCGTCGATGTACGGATAGACGTCCTCCATCCGGCGGATGTCGAAGTGGTCGCTGATCAGCGGCGCGGTATCGATCGCCTTGCGGGTCATCAGGTCGATGGCCCGCTCGAAGTCCTGGCGCAGGTACATCATGATCCCGAGCATGTCGACCTCGCGGCGCTGGAACAGCGGCAGCTCGACCTCGACCGGCTCCTTGTAGTTGGCGACGACGACCAGCTTCGACGAGCAGCGCGCGGCGGCCACGGCCTCGTTGAAGATGGCCTTGACGCCGGCGCAGTCGATGATGACGTCCGCCTCGTCCTCGCCGAACTGTTCCAGGATGACGTCCTTGAGCTTCCGGCCGCGGGTGTCCACGCACGCCGGGATGCCGCACGCCCGCGCGATGTCGAGGCGCCTCGGGTTGATGTCGGTGATCGCCACTTTCCTCGCTCCCGAGGCGCGCGCCACCTGCGCCACCAGGTTGCCGATGGTGCCGGCGCCGAGCACGACGACGTTGGCGCCCGCGAGGTCGCCGCAGCGCCGGATGGCGCCGGTGGCGACGGCGGCCGGCTCGACCAGCGAGCCTTCATCCAGGCTCATCGCATCCGGCAGCCGCAGCACCTTGGCGGCGGGCGCGGCGAAGTACTCGGCGAGCATGCCGCCGGTATGCACCCCGTAGACCTTGAGGTTCTGGCAGACGTTGTAGTGGCCGCTGCGGCACGGCGCGCACGCGCCGCAGAACACCTGCGGCTGCACGGTCACCTTGTCGCCTGCCTTGAAGCCGGCGACCTTGCCGCCGACGCGCTCGACCACGCCGGCACCCTCGTGCCCCTGCACGACGGGGAAGGTCATGTACTTGTGCCGGCCGTGGTAGATCTGGATGTCGGAGCCGCAGACGCCGACGCGCTTCATCCGGATCAACACCTCGTCCTCGCCGATCTCGGGGACCGGCGCGTCCAGGAAGCTCATCTTGAAGGCTTCCGTCATCTTCACTTGCAGCATCGTCTTCTCCTGAATCGCGTTACTTGAGTGCGTAGGGCAGCCACACGGAGACCGCCGGGACATAGGTCAGGATGGCCAGCACGACGACCAGCATGCCGAGGAACGGCCACACTTCCCTGACGATCTCGCCGAAGCGGACCTTGGCCACCGAACTGGATACGAACAGCAGCACGCCGACCGGCGGATGCACCTGGCCGATGGTCAGATTGACCAGCAGCACGATGCCGAAATGCACCAGGTCGATGTGGAACTGGTTGAGCACGGGGATCAGGATCGGCACCAGGATGATCATGATGGCGATCGTCTCCATGAAGCAGCCGAGGACCAGCAGGACGACGTTGAGCAGCAGCAGGACGACCCACGGCTTGTCGGTGGCCTGGGTCAGCGCCGTGGACAGGACCTGCGGCATCTCGGCGACGCCGATGAACCAGCTGAACGGCGACGCCGCCGCGACGATCAGCAGGATGACCGCCGTTTCCTTGGCCGTCTGCAGCAGGATGGCCGGGATGTGCGACCATTTCAGCGTCCTGTAGATGAACAGCCCGACCAGCAGCGAGTAGAAGGCGGCCACGCCGGCGATCTCGGTGGCGGTGAAGAAGCCCGCGCGGAAGCCGCCGAGGATCAGCACCGGCATCATCAGCGCCCAGAACGCTTCGCGGAAGGCCGTCTTCAGGTTGCTCCAGGCGAAGCCCCGCTCCTCCCTGGGGAACTGCCGCTTGCGGGCGACGTAGGCCACCACGGCCATCATCCCTCCGGCCATCAGCAGACCGGGGAAGATGCCGGCCCAGAACAGGTCGCCGAGCGAAATGTTGGCCTGCCAGGCATAGATGACCATCAGCGTCGAGGGCGGGATGATCGGCCCCAGCGTCGCGGCGATGGCGCACAGCGCGGCGCCGAAGCCGGCGCCGATGCCCGAACGCCTGAACTCCGCGCCGAACACCCGCGACAGCGCGGAGCAGTCGGCGACCGACGAGCCGGAGATGCCCGACAGGAAGACTTCCCCGACGACGGCCGTGTGCGCCACGCCGCCGCGGATGTGGCCGATCGCGGCGCGCGTGAAGCCGAACAGGCGTTCGCTGATGCCCGAATCGTTCATCAGCGAACCGGCCAGCGTGAACAGCGGGATGGCCAGCAGCGGGAAGGATTGCACGCCGGTCACCACGCGCTGCGCGACGAGCGACAGCGGCACGCCCTCCAGGCCGATGACCAGCAGCGACGAACCGAGCATGGCCAGGGCGATCGGCAGGCCGACCAGCAGCAGCAGGGCAAACGAGATGAGCAGGAGGGTCATTGCAGGCCCCCTTCCTTGATCACCAGGGCCTCGGTCTCGCCGCGGAAGACCGGCGCCGCGCCGGAATCCATCCAGACCCGGAGCACGTGGAACAGCATCAGCAAAAGCCCGATCGGCATGCCGGCGAAGAACCAGGCCTTGGAGACGCCCATCATCGGCGAGTTGACGACCAGTTCCAGCATGAACTGCTCGGTGCAGGCCCAGGCCGCGACGCCGAGGATGACGATGCCGCACAGCACGGTCACCGTGTTCAGCCAGGCGAACATGGGCTTGCGGAAGACCGGCGCCATGACGTCGATGCGGATGTGCATCTGCGAGCGGACGGCGGCGGCGGCGCCGAGGAAGACCATCCAGGTGAGCAGGGCGACGATCAGTTCCTCGCCCCAGGTCAGCGGATCGTTGAAGACATAGCGCAGGATCACGGCCAGGACCACCAGGCCGGCGATCAGTCCGTGCAGGACGATGAGGAGAAAATCCTCGACCGCGGCGATGGCGTCATCGAGCCGGCGGAAAAGTTGACGAAGAGAGTTCATGGACCACCCTGTTGTTATGGAGAAGCGCGTCTGCCCGGCGCAACCCGGCCGCCGGCGGTGCAGCGTGACCGCCGGGATGCGCCGCGGGGCATGCGGACGGACGGATTACTTGGCGGATTCGATGGCCGCCTTAACCCGCTGCAGGTTGGCGGAACCCCAGCGCGCCTCCAGGTTCTTGTAGGCCGGCCCCATCTTCGCGGCGAACGCCGCGCGGTCGGGCTTGTCGACGACGGCCGTCTTGCCGGCCTTGCGGATGTCCTCGAGCATCTTGGTTTCCTGCTCCTGCTGCAGCTTCGTGTTCTTTTCCGAGACCGCCGCGGCTTCCTCAAGCAGCACCTTCTGCATTTCAGGCGAGAGTTTTTCCAGCGAGCGCTTGTTGATGATCCACACGTTGTTCTGCAGCATGTGCTTGGTCATCGACAGGTTGCCCTGCACTTCGTAGAACTTGCGCGCGTAGATCGTCGGAATCGGGTTTTCCTGGCCGTCGACCAGCTTCTGCTGCAGCGCGGTGTAGACCTCGCCGAACGGCACCGGCGTCGGCGCGGCGCCCATGGCGCGGATCATCTCCACCCACACGGGCGATTCCGGCACGCGGATCTTCAGGCCCGCCATGTCTTCCGGCTTGTTCACCGCCTTGGTGCCGGTGGTCAGGTTGCGCCAGCCCCAGTACCAGATCTTGGACAGCATCAGCACGTTGTGCTTGTCGCGCAGTTCGTCGAAGATCGGCTGGAAGGCCGGGCCGCGGATGATGTTTTCCGCCTGCGTCCAGTCGTTCCAGAGAAAGGGCGCGCTGGCGATCTCGAGCGCCGGCACCAGGTTCGACAGCGCGGCCATCGACGGCGTGGTGATGTCGAGCGCGCCGGACTTGACCTGCTGGATCAGGTCGACTTCCTTGCCGAGCTGCTCGCCCGGAAAGACCTTGACGGTCACCTCGCCCTTGGTGCGCTGGGTGACGCGGTCGGCGAACTCCTGTTCGAGCTCGGCCGCCAGTTCACCATTGACGTGCACGTGGCCGAAGCGCAGCGTGGTCGCCGCCGAGGCGGCCGTCGGCAAGGCTGCGAAAGTGGCGAACACCGCCGCGCCGAGCGTCGAGACAAGCAGTTTTCTGGTAATGGAACGATGCATTTTTGAGCCTCCTCGTTATTGGTTGTGGTGCTTCCTGGAACAGCGAACTACTCGGGACTGCCGGATCATGCCTGCCTGCGCACCTCGACCTGAGCCAGCTTTTCGTAGTACTTGACGATGGCGCCGTGGTCGTCCCCGGCGCAGCCGTCCACCTTGAGCGCCTGCAGGATTTCCATCACGCCGGCCGTCAGCGGCAGCGGCGCGCCGACCTCGTGCGCCGTGTCCAGCGCGTTGTCGAGGTCCTTGATGTGCAGGCCGATGCGGAATCCCGGCGCGAACTTGCGCTCCAGGATCAGCGGCGCCTTGGCGTTCATCACCGTGCTGCCGGCCAGGCCGCCCTTGATGGCGTTGAAGACCAGCTCCGGATCGACGCCGGCCTTGGTGGCGAGCGTCATCGCCTCGGACAGCGCGGCGATATTGAGCGCTACGACGACCTGGTTGGCCAGCTTGGTCACGTTGCCGGCGCCGACGTCGCCGACGCGCACGGCGGACGCGCCCATGCACTTGAGGATCGGCAGGCATTCCTCGAACACGGCCGGATCGCCGCCGACCATGATCGACAGCGTGGCGTCGATGGCCTTGGGCTCGCCGCCGCTGACCGGCGCGTCGATCATCCGCACGCCCTTCTCGGCCAGCGCCTTGGCGACTTCCTGCGCCGCCAGCGGGGCGATCGAACTCATGTCGATCACGATGGTGCCGGGACGCGCGCCCTCGGCGATGCCGCCCGCGCCGAGCGCCACGGTTTTGACCTGCGGCGAGTTCGGCAGCATGGTGATCACGATCTCGGTCTGCGCGGCCACTGCCGCGGGCGTGGCCGCCGCTTTTGCGCCGAGCGCGACGACCTCGGCCACGGCGGCGGCGTTGATGTCGCAGACGGTCAGGTCGTAACCCGCCTTGAGCAGGTTCTTGCTCATGGGCTTGCCCATGATGCCCAGGCCGATGAAACCGATCTTCTTGCTCATACGTTCTCCTGAATGCATGGGTTACAGGGAATAACCGAACTCGCCCACCCAGCCGAGCGAGCCCGCGCTGTCCGGCGTCGGGACGTATTCCAGGCCGATGTGGCCCGAGTAGCCGGCAGCGACGATCTCGGCGAGCAGCCAGCGGTAGTTGATCTCGCCGGTGCCCGGCTGGTGGCGGCCGGGGTTGTCGGCGATCTGGATGTGCGCGATGCGCGGCAGGTGGGCGCGCAGGGTGCCCGCCAGCTCGCCCTCCATGCGCTGCGCGTGGTACATGTCGTATTGCAGCCAGGCGTTCGGATGGTCAACCTCGGCGAGCACGTCGAGCACCTTGGCCGTGGTGTCCAGCGCGAAGCCCGGCACGTCGCGCGAGTTGAGATGCTCGACGAGCAGGCGGATGCCCGCTTCGGCGAGGCGTTCGGCGGCGAAGCGCAGATTTTCGACCAGCGCCTGCCGCTGCTCGGCGGCGGGAACGTCGGGCAGCGTGCGGCCGACCAGGCAGTTGATCTGCGGCACGCCGAGCGCCTTTGCGTACTCGATCGCCCGCGCCACGCCCTCCCGGAATTCCTCACGGCGCGCCGGGTTCACCGCGATGCCGCGCTCGCCCGCCGCGAAATTGCCGGCCGGCAGGTTGATCAGCACCAGTTGCAGGCCATTGTCCGACAGCGCCTTGCGCAGGTCCGCGACGGCGTACTCGTAGGGAAACATGAACTCGACGGCCTTGAATCCGGCCCTGGCCGCCGCGCCGAAGCGTTCGAGAAACGGCACTTCCTGGAAAAGAATCGATAGATTGGCCGAAAATTTCGGCGCCCGTGCGCATGCGTCCACGTGTCCCCCTTGTAGTTGGTCTGGCGGCGGCAGGCGCTGCCGCCGCGGCGATGGAAGGCTTATGGCAATATCCGGGCCAGCCGCCCGGAAACGGCTCTAACCTCTTGTTTTCATTTTTTATCCGGAACCGTCTCGCCGGGCGCGCCGGGCCGGCGGAGCGGCCGGTCAAATTTCAGAAAGAAACACCGGTGTTTCATTTCGGAACATTGGCGCCGGCACGCCTCAGGCCTCGTCCTCGGCCTCCCGCCGCCCGCGCAGCTCCGCCTTGCCGCGCACCTTGCGCCACAGGGTCGTCCGCCCCACGCCGAGGATGGCGCTCGACGCCTTGATCGAGCCGCCGGTTTTCCGGAAGACGTGGCCGATGTACGCCTCCTCCATGTCCTTGAGCGTCATGTCCTCCCGGAACAGGCGCTCGGCGGAGTCGCCGGCATCGGACGGCTGGCCGGCGAGGCGCGGCATGCCTTCCAGGTCGGCGATGCCGATGGCGCTTTCCTCGGCGACGACCACGGCGCGCTCGACCATGCCGCGCAGTTCGCGCACGTTGCCCTTGAAGTCGTAGCGGCAGAGATAGTCGATGGCCTCCGGGCTGAAGCGCATCGGCCCCTTGCGGTAGCGGCCCGAGAATTCTTTGAGGAAGTGGTCGCTCAGCAGCTCGACATCCTCGACGCGGTCGTTGAGCGGGGGAACGTAGAGGCTGAGGATGGCGATGCGGAAGTAGAGGTCGCCGCGGAACTGGCCGGAGTCGACCAGCCCGCGCAGGTCGCGGTTGGTGGCGCAGACGATGCGCACGTCCACCGGGATCAGCTTGTTGTCGCCGAGGCGCATGACCTGCCTTTCCTGCAGCACGCGTAGCAGGCGCCCCTGCAGCAGCAGCGGCAGTTCGCTGATCTCGTCGAGGAAGATCGTCCCGCCGTGCGCCATCTCGAACAGCCCGGCCTTGCCCTTGCGCACCGCGCCGGTGAAGGAGCCTTCCGCGTAGCCGAACAACTCGCTCTCGATCAGCGTTTCCGGCAGGGCGGCGCAGTTGATCGCCACGAAGGGCGCGTTCCGGCGCCCGCTGCCGCTGTGGATGCCCTGCGCGAACAGCTCCTTGCCGACGCCGGAGGGACCGAAGATCAGCACCGAGGTGTCGTAGCGGGCGAATTTCTGCGCGGCCCGGATGCATTCGGCCATCGCCTCGCTGCGGTGGATGATGTCGGCGAAACCGTACTGGGCGACGAAGCCGCGCTCGGCCAGCTTGATGCGGATCTTCTGTTCGAGCCGCTGCACGTCGGTGATGTCCTGGTACGTCGCCACGGCGCCGCGCACCTCCCCGTCGACCACCACGGGGATGCGGTTGGTGGCGACCACCGTGCCGTTCTCCAGCGTCTGGATGTCGCCGATCACCGGCTGCTCGCTTTCGAGCACGCTCAACAGGCGGGTCTCCGCGATGATCTCGGTGATCCGCCGGCCCATCGCGTCCTGCCGGCCGAAGCCGGTGATCTTTTCCGACGCGCGGTTGAACACCGTGACGCTGCCCTGCCGGTCGATGGCGATGATGCCGTCACGCACGAAATCGATGATCGTGGCGAACTGCTGCGCCTTTTCCTTCTGCAGGCGGGAGGCATAGAGGATGTCCTTGGCCTGCTGGATAGCGATCTGCATGGCCTGGCTGCCCGAATGGACGAGATAGGCCCAGCAGTTGGCGCGGGACGCCGCCATCTTGGCGTTGTTGTCGCCGACGAAGGTGCGGATGCCCAGGCCGAGCAGCCGCTCGACCTCGGCCACGACGTCGCTGTTCTTGGTGATCTCGCAGCAGACCGCCGGCAGGTTCATGACCCGGGCGATGATGTCCGCACCGTAGATCACGTTACCGAAGCCGACGACGCCGACCGGCTCCGCGCAGCCGCCGTCCCTGGCCTTGCTGAAGGCGTCGATCAGGTCGAAGGCGGTGACCTTGACCTCGACCGCGGGAATGTCGAACTCGGACCGGATCAGCTCGTAGAAGCCGCCGCGCGAGACGATCACCTTGGCGCCGCCGTCAACGGCCTGCCGCGCGCGCTGGAGCACGTTGCCCGGCTCGGCCTCCAGCAGGTTGACGTTGACGTAGCCGTTCTCGGCGATGACGCGGCGCGTGACCTCCGCCATGGAACTGAAAGGGGTGACGACGACGATTTCCTTCATGGTCCTCCTGGGCAGGCGGTATCTTCCGCGATTGGCAGCGAGGATACTCCGGGTTTTGAAAAAGAACGTTGTTAACCACAACGAACACGACGGGCACGACGAAAGACAAAATCTTGAATTGACCACGGCGACACGGCGGGCACGGCGAAAAGCAAAAATCTTGTTTCTTGTTTTGCGTTGTGCCCGTCGTGTCCGTTGTGGTTAAAACATTCTTGCCTCTCGCCGTGCCCGCCGTGTCGCCGTGGTTAAAAAGCTCTCACTGCACCCGCCGTCTCGATTTGAAACCGGAATAAAATAGCGTTTGCGCGCGCTTCCGCCGCGCGTCGACCCGGCCCCTTTCCCACCCGCCCCCATCGTCCAATCGCCATGAGCAGTACCACGTCCACCGTCCACGCCGACGTTTCCCGCGGCATCCTGATGGTCATGACGGCGGTGATCTTTTTCTCCGTCGGCGACCTCTCGGCCAAGTATCTGACGCGCTTCTATCCGAT
This sequence comes from Propionivibrio sp., assembly GCF_047602565.1. Lineage (GTDB taxonomy): Bacteria > Pseudomonadota > Gammaproteobacteria > Burkholderiales > Rhodocyclaceae > Propionivibrio. The sequence goes on along the minus strand of NZ_JASGGX010000001.1, from coordinate 2,932,592 downwards.
CCCGCTGATCGTCTGGGCGCGCTTCTCCATCCACCTGCTGCTCGTCGTCGCCCTGCTCGGGCCGCGCTACGGGCGCCGGCTGGTGCGCACCACGCGGCCGGGGACCCAGATCCTGCGCGGCGTGCTGCTGCTGCTCGGCTCGCTGTTCTTCGTCGCCGCCCTGAAATTCATGCCGCTCGCGGAAGCCACGGCCATCGCCTACCTGGCGCCCCTGCTGGTCACCCTGATGTCGGTCGTCTTCCTCAAGGAAAAGGTCGAGCCGGCGCGCTGGGTCGCCGTCTTCTGCGGCTTCATCGGCGTGCTGGTGATCATCCGTCCGGGCAGCGGCGTGTTCACCTGGGCCGCGCTGCTGCCGGTCGCCAACGCCACCTCGTTCGCCACCTACCAGCTCGTCACGCGGCGGCTGGCCGGCGTGGAGAGCCCCTACACCTCGATCTTCTACGCCGGACTGGTCGGCACCGTGCTGTTCGCCCCCGTCGTCCCCGGCGTGTGGACACCGCCGCAAAGCCTGGAACACGCGGCCCTGTTCGCCGCCATCGGCCTACTCGGCGCGCTCGGGCACCTGATCCTGATCAAGGCCTACGACCACGCGCCCGCGTCGCGCCTGGCGCCGTTCAGCTACTCGCAACTGATCTGGGTGGCGCTCATCGGCTTCATCGCCTTCGGCGACTTCCCGGACGGCTGGTCGCTGTGCGGCATCGCCATCCTCATCGCCAGCGGCGTGTACATCGCGACCCGCCAGCGCCGCCTGGCGCGGCTGGACGATACGAGCGCCGGCAGCCCCACCGGCTGACCGCCGCGTCCGTCGTGCCGCCATCTCCCTGTGGGATAATGGCCGCTCCGTACAACCCCTCCAGCGAAGGTTCCGCATGGCGTACAAAATCTTTGTCGACGGCCAGGAAGGCACCACCGGCCTGCAGATCAACGAATACCTCGCGCGGCGCGCCGACATCGAGGTGCTGCGCATCGATCCGGAAAAGCGCAAGGACCCCGCCGAGAGGAAGCGCCTGATCAACGCCTCCGACGTGACCTTCCTGTGCCTGCCGGACGCCGCCGCGCGGGAGGCGGTGGCGCTGGTGGACAACCCGCGCACCTGCGTCATCGACGCCTCGACGGCGCACCGCGTCGATCCCGCCTGGACCTTCGGCCTGCCCGAACTGGCCAAGGACCAGCGTGAAAAGATCCGCGCCGGCAAGCGCATCGCCAACCCCGGCTGCCACGCCACCGCCTTCATCCTGGCGCTGCGCCCGCTGGTCGCCGACGGCCTGCTGCCCACGGACACGCAGATCGCCGCCAACTCCATCACCGGCTACTCCGGCGGCGGCAAGAAGATGATCGAGAGCTACCGCGGTCCGCAGCGCGTCGACGCGCCGCGCCCCTACGCGCTCGGCCTGACCCACAAGCACCTGCCGGAAATACGCGCCTACACCGGATTGTCCGTCGCGCCGATCTTCCAGCCGATCGTCGGACCGTTCTACAAGGGCCTGGCCGTCACGGCCTACCTGCATCCGCGGCAGTTCTCCCGCCGGGCGACGCCCGCGGACGTGCGCCAGATCCTCGCCGACTACTACGCCGGCGAAGCCTTCATCCGCGTCGCGCCGGTCGACCTGGACGCCAACACCGACGGCGGGTTCTTCGACGTCGAGGCGAACAACGACACCAACCGCGTCGACCTGTTCGTCTTCGGCAACGACGAGCGCATGCTGGTCGTCGGCCGCCTCGACAACCTCGGCAAGGGCGCGTCCGGCGCCGCCGTGCAGGCGATGAACGTGCACCTGGGCGTCGAGGAAAGCCTCGGGCTGGTCTGACGCTTCCCGCATCCCCGAAACGAAGACGCCACCGCGCAGGTGGCGTCTTGCTTTCCGGGCTGCCCGCCACCTTATAGCGCGGCCATGCCGCTCCGTTGTTCCACCGCGACCGCCGCCGGCCGGTCCGGGTCGGACATTGCCGACTTGTGCGGTTCCGTGGGCTGCCAGCCGAGCGTGAAGTACAGCACCGCGAAGCCGACCACGTAGGCCAGGGTGACGTGCCAGCCGTGGCGCAGCCAGTTGCCGACCGACTTGGCTTCCGGGTACATGTTGGACAGGGCCACGCCCGCCGACGAGCCGAACCAGATCATCGAGCCGCCGAAGCCGACGGCGTAAGCGAGGAAGCCCCAGTCGTAGCCGCCCTGCTTCAGGGCCAGCGCGGTGAGCGGGATGTTGTCGAACACCGCCGAGACGAAGCCGAGGCTCAGCGCCGCCATCGCCGAGGCCGGCGGCAGCTGCTCGACCGGCATCATCGACGCGCAGGTCACCAGCGAGAGCAGGAAGATCGAGCCCTTGCAGGTTTCCGGCAGGATTTCCCAGTCCGGCCGGCGCACCGGCACGGACAGGAGGATCGCCAGCCAGACGGCGACGCCGATGAACGGGAAGTGATCGGCCAGTTCGTTGAACTGCAGGTTCACCACCACGTTGGCGATGATGGCGAACAGCAGGATCAGCACCACGATGCCGACGCGCGCCTGATCGACCTTGGTGTGCTCGTGCGCCCCCTTGATGATCGGCGAGTAGGCATGCTGCTGTTTGGCGGCGAAGTACGCGGTGATGCACAGGGCCACCCCGGCGGCGACGTAGGCGTGGAAGACGGCGATGGGGCTGATGCCGTCGATCCACATCATCGTCGTCGTGGTGTCGCCGACCACCGAGCCCGAGCCGCCCGCGTTCGACGCGGCGACGATGGCGGCGAGGTAGCCGATATGCACCCGCGCCTTGAACAGCTGGTGCGCCATGGCGCCGCCGATCAGCGCGGCGGCGATGTTGTCGAGGAAGCTCGACAGGACGAAGACCATCACCAGCAGGGCGAAGCCGCCTTTCCAGCCTTCGGGCAGGTACTTGGGCAGGATCACCGGCACGTGGCTCTTTTCGAAATGGCGGGAGAGGATGGCGAAACCCATCAGCAGGCAGAAGAGATTGACCAGGATCACCCACTCGTGGCCGAAGTGCGCCACCAGCCCGGCGACGCCGTCGCCCGTCTTGAAGCCGGTGAACAGCAGCTTGTAGAGAGTGATCGTCACCAGTCCGGCGAGCCCGACGTACAGCGTATGCCCGTGGAACAGGGCCACGCCGAGCAGGGTCAGCGCGAACAGGATGAAATCCAGCGGAATCCCGCCCACCATGACCAGCTCGCCGGCCACCGCGGGCAGCGCGATCCCCGACAACACCGACATCGACAAAACGGCACGCAACACGCCCCGGCCCATCTTTTTCTCCCTGGCTAAAGATAAAAAACCACAATTTTTGATTATCTACGAACCCTAATACAAAAGGAACGGGCGTGAAACGAATGTGGCGCTTCCCGAGGCGCCCGGAAAAAGGAACGGGCCGCTCGCGGCGGCCCGTTCGCGCGTGACGACGGGGGCTTATTTGCCCGCCGCGCCCGCCGACAGGCGATCGACGCCGCTCACCAGCGCGCGGATCGACGCGGTGACGATGTTGGCGTCCATCCCGACGCCGAAGCATTCCCGGTCGCCGCCGGCCAGCATGACCTCCATGAACGCGCAGGCCTTGGCGTCCTCGCCCTTGCCCATCGATTTTTCCTCGTAGCTGCGCACCTGCACGGCGACACCGAGCGTGCCGAACGCATGCACGGCGGCGTCGATCGGGCCGTTGCCCTTGCCGGTGAGGACGTAGGTCTCGCCGTTCCTCTCCACGGACAGGCGGATGCCCTGCGCCTGGCCTTCCTCGAACAGGTGGTGCCCGACGTAGCGGAACGGCTGGTCGTTTTCCAGGTAGGTCTGCGAGAACAGCGCCCAGATGTCGGCCGCTTCCATCTCGCCGCCGTGCTCGTCGGTGTGGCGCTGCACCACGCCGGAGAACTCGACCTGCAGACGGCGCGGCATGGCGACGCCGTATTCGTTCTCCAGCAGGTAGGCGATGCCGCCCTTGCCGGACTGGCTGTTGATGCGGATCACCGATTCGTAGCTGCGCCCGAGGTCGGCCGGATCGATCGGCAGGTAGGGCAGATTCCACAACTCTTCCGGACGCTGGCGGGCGAAGCCTTTCTTGATCGCGTCCTGGTGCGAACCGGAGAAGGCGGTGAACACCAGGTCGCCGACGTACGGATGGCGCGGATGGATCGGCAGCTGGGTGCAGTGCTCGTAGTCGCGCGCCACGGCGTTGATGTCGGAGAAGTCGAGGTTCGGCGGCACGCCCTGGGTGTAGAGATTGAGCGCCAGCGTGACGAGGTTGACGTTGCCGGTGCGCTCGCCGTTGCCGAACAGGCAGCCCTCGACGCGGTCGGCGCCGGCCATCATGCCGAGTTCGGCGGCGGCCACCGCCGTGCCGCGGTCGTTGTGCGGGTGCAGGCTGATGATCACGCTGTCGCGCCGGGCGAGATGCCGGTGCATCCATTCGATCTGGTCGGCGTACACGTTCGGCGTGGCGATCTCGACCGTGGTCGGCAGATTGAGGATGACCTTGCGGTCCGGCGTGGCGCCCCAGGTGGCGGTGACGGCGTCGCAGACTTCCTTGGCGAAGTCGAGCTCGGTGGCGGTGAACAGCTCGGGGCTGTATTCGAGGATGATCTCGGTTACCGGGATTTCCTCGGCCAGCGCGCGGATGAGGCGCACCGAGTCGGTGGCCATGGCCACGACCTCGGCCTTGCTCATGTTGAACACGTGCTCGCGGAAGGTCGGGCTGGTGGCGTTGTAGACGTGCACGATGGCCCGGCGCGCACCCTTCAGGGATTCGAAGGTGCGGCGGATCAGATGCTCGCGGGCCTGGGTCAGCACTTCGATGGTGACGTCGTCGGGAATGTGTTTTTCCTCGATCAGCTTGCGCACGAAATCGAAGTCGGTCTGCGAGGCCGACGGGAAGGCCACTTCGATCTCCTTCACCCCGATCGCGCAGAGCCGCTTGAACATGCGCATCTTGCGCTCGACGTTCATCGGCTCGAACAGCGCCTGGTTGCCGTCGCGCAGGTCGGTGCTCATCCACATCGGCGCCTCGGTGATGGTGCGGCCGGGCCACTGGCGGTCGGCGAGCCTGACCGGCGGGAAAGCGGTGTACTTGGCGGCGGGATTCTTCAACATCATGGTGTTTTCCTTTGTCTGGCCGACGGGCCTGTCGCAATGGTGAAATGATAGGCGCGAAGGCGAGGCAGATGTTTGCGTTGTTCGACCAAGAAACGAGGAACTTTAGAATAAAAATAAATCTTCAAATACGAAATGGCAATAAAATGCCCACATTGACGAAACGAGGGCAATTTAATGGAACTGGATCGCTACGATCGGCAGATTCTGGAGCATCTCCAGAAGGACGGGCGCATCAGCAATCAGGACCTCGCCGACCGCATCGGCCTGTCGCCGTCGCCCTGCCTGCGCCGCGTGCGCGCGCTGGAGGAGGCCGGCATCGTGAAGGGCTACCGCGCGCTGCTCGACGCCAAGGCGCTGGGCTATTCGCTGATGGCGCTGATCTACATTTCGATGGACATGCACACGCCGGAACGCTTCGACAACTTCGAGCGGCAGATCCGCGATAACCCCGAAGTCCTCGAATGCCTGATGATCACCGGGCAGGACGCCGACTACCAGATCAAGGTCGTGGTCAAGGACATGGACGCCTTCCAGGAACTGCTGCTCAACCGCATCACGCGCATCCAGGGCGTCACCGGCGTGCAATCCAGCTTCGTCCTGCGCCGGGTGGTCGACACGACCGTCCTGCCGGTCTGATCCAGCGGAGAACATCGTGAATATCGAGAAAACGGGCGCCGTGGTGATCGGCGCCGGCGTCGTCGGACTGGCCTGCGCGCGCGAACTGGCCGGCCGCGGCGTCGAGACGATCATCGTCGAGCGCCACGAGACGTTCGGCCAGGAGACCAGCTCGCGCAACAGCGAAGTCATCCATGCCGGCCTGTACTATCCTACGGGCAGCCTGAAGGCCCGGCTCTGCGTCGAAGGCAACCGGGCGCTGTACGCGTACTGCGCCGAGCGCGGCATCGCGCACCGGCGCTGCGGCAAGCTCATCGTCGCCGCGAGCGACGCGCAGCTCGACTACCTGCGCACGTTGCAGGAGCAGGCCGCCGGCAACGGCGTCGACGACACGCGGCTGCTCGACGCCGGGGAAGCCGTGCGCATGGAGCCGGCACTGCGCTGCGCCGCCGCGCTGCACTCGCCTTCCACCGGCATCGTCGACTCGCACGCGCTGATGCTCGCGCTGCTCGGCGACGCCGAAAGCCGCGGCGCGATGTTCGCGCCGAACACGGTAGTCCGCGCGATCGGGGCCGGCGACGGCGCCATCCGGCTGACCCTCGACAGCGCGGGGGAAACCCTGCTGCTCGACGCGGACACGGTGATCAACGCCGCCGGACTCTCGGCTGTCGCGCTGGCACGGACCGTTCCCGGCTATCCGGCCGCGCGGCTGCCCCGCGCCTGGCTGGCCAAGGGCAACTACTACGCGCTGGCCGGCCGCTCGCCGTTCTCGCGGCTGATCTACCCGGTGCCGGAGGCGGGCGGGCTGGGCGTCCACCTCACGCTCGACCTCGGCGGACAGGCGCGCTTCGGCCCGGACGTGGAATGGATCGAAACCATCGACTACGGCGTCGACCCGCGCCGCGCCGAGCGTTTCTACGCGGAGGTCCGCAAATACTGGCCCGGCCTGCCGGACGATTCCCTGCAGCCGGCGTACAGCGGCATCCGCCCCAAGATCGCCAGTCCGGGCGCGCCGAACGCCGACTTCGCGATCCAGGGGCCGGCGGAACATGGCATCGCCGGCCTGATCAACCTGTTCGGCATCGAATCGCCGGGCCTCACCGCCTGCCTGCCGCTCGCGGCCTACGCCTGCGACCGGCTGCGCGACTGATCAGGCGTCGCCGGGGAAAACGGCGCGCACCGCCGGCACCCGGGCAATGTCCCAGCGCTCGACGGCCCAGCGCCAGAACTCGGCGAGCGCCATGCCCTCCGCCTCGCCGGGAACCGGCTGGCCGAGGAAGCGCAGCACGCGCGCCAGCAGGCCGACGCCCTGCGCCGGATCGACGGCCGGCGCACGCGTCTGCTTGGACAGTTTCTCCCCTGTCGCGTTAACGGCTACCGGCAGGTGCGCATGGCTCGGCACCGGCAGCCCGAGGCAGTGCTGCAGCCAGATCTGGCGTGCCGTCGAATCGAGCAGGTTGACGCCGCGCACGACCGAATCGATGCCCTGATCGGCATCGTCCACCACGACCGCCAGCTGATACGCATACTGGCCGTCGGCGCGCAGCAGGACGAAATCGCCGACCTCGCGTTCGAGGTTCTGGCGCGCTTCGCCCTGGACGCGGTCGCGGAAGACGAACTCGCGGTCGGGCACGCGCAGCCGCCAGGCGCGCGCCGCGGCGCCCACGCGCAGGCCGGCGCGGCAGGTGCCGGGATAGAGCAGGCCGCCGTTCGACCGAGCGGCGCGTGGCCGACGCCGCGATCTCGCTGCGCGAGCAGGAGCACGGATACGCCAGCCCGGCCAGCTGCAGGCGCACCAGCGCCGCGTGGTACAGGTCGAGCCGCCGGCTCTGGAAGACGACCTCGCCGTCCCACTCGAAGCCGAACCCCTCCAGCGTGCGCAGGATGCCGTCGGCGGCGCCGGGCACCGTGCGCGGCGCGTCGATGTCCTCGATGCGCACCAGCCACTCGCCGCCGCGGGCCCTGGCGTCGAGATAGCTGCCGACGGCCGCCACCAGCGAACCGAAATGCAGCGGCCCGGTCGGCGACGGCGCGAAGCGGCCGCGACAGGGCGCCGGAGAGTCGATCCGGCGCCCGCCGGGCATTGCAGTGTCACGAATCACGGAGAAACCCATCAAGTAGGCCGATACCTGGACGGCTCGCCGTCCGTACCGGGCGGAGATGGGAGTGTATCGATTTGCGGGCGAAAACGCCCGGACTAGCCGGGCCGGACGATCATCCTTCCATGGCCGCTTCGATCGCCTGCCCGATCGAAACGGCCAGGAGATCGGCGATCCGGTCGAGGTCTTCCTTCGTGGCGATGAACGGCGGCGCCAGCAGCACGTGATCCCCCAGGCGGCCGTCGATGGTGCCGCCCATCGGATAGACCATCAGCCCGTTCTTCATCGCCTGCGCTTTCACCCTGGCATGCAGCCTGAGCGAGGGATCGAACGGCGTCTTGTCCGCGCGATCCCGGACCAGTTCGACGCCGAGGAACAGTCCTCGGCCGCGAACGTCCCCGACGAAGGGACTGGCGCCGAGCCGTTCGTCGAGCCCAGCCTTGAAGTACGCGCCGTTCTCGCGGACGGCGGCGAGCAGGCCGTCCCGCTCGATCGTTTTCTGCACCGCCAGGGCCGCGGCGCAGGCGACGGGATGCCCGATGTAGGTGTGCCCATGCTGGAACAGCCCGCTGCCGCTGCGGATCGCCTCCACCATCCTCGATGACGCCATGAACGCGCCGATCGGCTGGTAACCGCCGCCGAGGCCCTTGGCGATGGTGACCAGATCGGGGGCGACGTTCTCCTGCTCGATAGCGAACAGCGTTCCGGTGCGCCCCATGCCGCACATCACTTCGTCGGCGATGAACAGGATGCCGTAGCGGTCGCAGAGCTCCCGCACGCCCTTGAAGTAGCCGGGCGTCGGCGTCAGCGCGCCGGCCGTGGCGCCGACGACGGTCTCGGCCACGAAGGCGATGACCTTTTCGGGGCCGATTTCCTGGAACTTGGCATCCAGTTCCGCCAGCAGGCGTTGCGTGTATTGGTCCCGGCTTTCGTCGGCGCGCCGGTCGCGGTACTCGTAGCAGGGAGAGACGCGCCCGACGTCGATCAGCAGCGGCGCGAACTGCCTCCTTCTCCATTCGTTGCCGCCGACGGCGAGCGCGCCGAGCGTGTTTCCGTGGTAGCTCTGCCGCCGGGCCACGAAGACCGTCCGCTCCGGCTGGCCGATTTCGACGAAGTATTGCCGGGCGAACTTGAGCGCCCCTTCGACCGCCTCGGACCCGCCCGAGACGAAATACACCTTGTCGAGACCCGGAGGCGCCGCCTTGGCCAGGAAATCCGCCAGTTCCTCCGAAGGCTCGTTGGTGAAGAAGCTGGTGTGCGCATAGGCCAGCTTGTCGATCTGCGCGTGCATGGCCGCGAGCACGTCGGGGTGCGCGTGGCCGAGACACGACACCGCCGCGCCTCCGCAGGCGTCCAGGAAGGTGTTCCCCTGCTTGTCCGTGAAATACATTCCATGGGCTGTCTCGGCGATCGCGGGGGTCGAGAGCAGCGAACGGTGGATGATGTTGCTCATGCGTTCTCTCCAGTCCGGTATTTTGAAACAAATGTAGTATATACTAAGTCAAAGAAACAAACGTTGTAATCCGATCGAGAGGAGCAGCATCGTGGAAAAACTGATCATCACGCTGGCGCCGACCGGGAACGTCCCGACCAAGGCGATGACGCCGCACGTTCCGATCACCGCCGATGAGATCGCCCAGGACGTCATCGCCTGCCACGCGCTGGGCGCTTCGGTCGCCCACATCCACGCGCGGGACGAAGCCGGGCAGCCGACCACGGACCTCAGGTATTTCGCCGAGATCGTCGGCAAGCTCGATGCGGCGCGGTGTCCTATCGTCAAGCAGATCTCGACCGGCGCGCGCGGCGGCAAGTCGGGCGAGGCGCGCTGCGAGGCGCTCGCCCTCGGCCCTGAGTCGGCGAGCCTGGCCACCGGCTCGTCCAATTTCCCGGCCAGCGTCAACGCCAATGAGCCCAAGCTGGTCGAATACATGGCGCAGGTCATGCTCGAACGGAAGATCAAGCCGGAGATCGAGGTCTTCGATTGCGCGATGATCGCCAACGCCGTCGAGTTGCAGAAGAAAGGATTGATCGAGGCGCCGCTGCTGTTCAATCTGGTTCTCGGCGTGAAGGGCTCGCTGCCCGCGACGGCCAGGAACCTGTTCTTCCTGGTGGACAGCCTGCCGCCCAGCGCCCTGTGGAGCGTGTCCGTCATCGGTCCGCAGCACGTCGCCCTGTTCGACGGTCGCCATCGCCCTCGGCGGACACGTCAGGGTCGGCATCGAGGACAACGTGTACTTCTCGAAAGGCGTGCTCTCGACCAACGCGGCGCTCGTGGAACGGATCGCCGGCATCGCCAGGGCGGTCGGACGGGAGCTGGCGACGCCAGAAGACGTCAAGCGCATCTGGTCGGGGAAGTAGGCCGCGATGAACGTCAAGGACGCCATCCTGGCACGCTTCACCGCCCTGCCTCCCAGGATGCAGGAGGCGGCGCGCTTCGTCCTCGACCATCCCAACGAAGTGGTGGTGCTGTCCATGCGCGGCATCGCGGAACGTTCCGGCATCCAGCCGGCCACCTTCGTGCGTCTCGCCCGGCTGTTCGGCTATTCGGGGTGGCCCGAACTGAAAGTGGCGTTCGCCGCGGACATGGGCCTGCAGACGGCGCAGTACGGCCAGCGCGCGAAGGACCTGGCGATGCGCGGCGCCGATGCGCGGCTGCTCGGGGAATTTTTCGCCGCGCAGCACGAAAACCTCGATGCCACGGAAGCGAAGTGTTCATCGGCATTGAAGGATGTGGCGACGGCATTGACGCGCGCCAGGACGGTGCATGTCGCTGGATTCCGCGCCAGCCTGCCCATTACCTATTCCCTGGCGTACGGATACCGGCTGTTCCGCAACTCCGTGCAGCTCATCGACGGCAACGGCGGCGGCATCGAAATGCAGCTGCGCCTCGTGGAGGCCAAGGATGCCGTGGTCGTCGCCAGCTTCGCGCCCTATTCCAGGGAGGCGGCATTCGTCGTCGAGACGGCGAAGCGCGTGGGCGCCCGCGTCATTGCGCTTACCGACAGCCAGGCATCTCCGCTGGCGCTGGGGGCGGATGAATCCCTGCTGTTCGCCGCCGGCAGCCCGTCGTTCTTTCCCTCGGTCGCCGCCGCCGTGGCGCTGACCGAGGCATTGCTCGAACTCCTTGTCGTGGAGGCGGGCGCAATGGGGGTAAAAAAACTGGAAGCGTCGGAAAGCCAGCTTTTTGAAGCGGGAGCCTATCTCCAGCGTCCGCAGCGGCGGCATTCCTGAGCATCCGGCCCGCCGGCGGACAGGCTTCGCGGGAGGGTGGCCGGGAAACGGAGAGAAATCCACGCGGCCGTCAGGAAGCCCGTGCAGGAAGGAGAAGTAACTGAAGCCGCAACCGGCTTATTGCGCGGAGGTCTTCCGCCCTGATCCAGCTTTCCCGGGGGCAATGCCAGGCCGCCCCCTGCTCGAGTCAGGCTCGCTGTAGCGCAGCGCATCGACAACCAGCGAGAAAGCCGGCGACGGCTGCCGGCGGCTGGGGTAGTACAGGTAGTACCCGGAAAAGGGAGCGCACCAGTCGTCCAGCACACGCACCAGGCGGCCGTCCTCGAGGTGCGGCGCGAACTCCTCCTCGGGCAGCCACGCGACGCCCAGTCCCGCCAGGGCCGCATCCACGATGTTGGGCGACGTGTTGAAAACGAGCTGCCCGTCCACGCGCACGTTCAACTGCCGGCCCCGCCGCTGGAAGTCCCAAATGTAAAGCCCGCCGCCGGACTGCATGCGCATGTTGATGCAGTTGTGGTTCATGAGATCCCGCGGACTCCTGGGCTTGGGGTGCGCGGCGAAATACCCGGGCGACGCGGTTACCGCCATGCGCAGTTGCGGCCCGATGGGCACGGCGATCATGTCCCGGTCGATGGTGTCGCCCAGCCGAACGCCCGCATCGAAACGATCCGCCACGATGTCGCGGAAACCGTAGTTCACATCGAATTCGATCTTGATGTCGGGATATCCCTGCAGCAAGGGCGCGAGCCTGGGCAGCAGCGTGGTCCGCAAGACGTGATCTCCGCAGGTGATGCGCACCGTCCCCGCGGGCTTGTCGCGCAGCTCCGTCAGCTCGTCCAGTTCCGCCTCGATCTCGTCGAAACGATGGCCGATGGCGTTCAACAGGCGTTCGCCCGCCGCCGTGGGCGAGACGCTGCGCGTGGTGCGGGTCAGCAAACGAATCTGGAGTCGCGCCTCCAGGCCGTTGATCGCCTGGCTCAGCGCCGACTGCGTCACGCCAAGCAGAGCCGCGGCGCGCGTGAAGCTGCCTTCGCGCGCGATGGTGACGAAGGACAAAAGATCGTTGAGGTTGCGTCTGGCCATGGCTCAGTTTCCCATGAATCCCATGCAATACTGATTAGCATAGCTTATAACGGTTTTAAGTATTCATTAGCTAGTCAAGCCGGCCTCCGACAAGGATCATATGGGGCATGGAAAAGCCCATCCCCATGTCCATGCGCCAGTTGCGGCGCGGAACGCTGGCGCTGCTGGCCAGTTCGTTCCTCGGGCTGACAGCTTGCGCCTCGGATGGCGCGGTGGCCCAGCCATCGTCCGGCGCTTCGTCCGCGCCCGCAAAGAAGTTCCCCATGAAGATTCGCCTGATCGTTGGCGAACAAGTCGCCACCGCCACGCTGTACGACAACGCCACCGCGAGAGATTTCGCGACGCTGCTGCCGCTGTCGTTGACGCTGACGGACTACGCCGGCATCGAGCGCGTCTCCGACCTGCCGCGCAAGCTGTCCACGCGGGGCGCGCCCGAGGGCATGGCGCCCGTGGCCGGTGAACTGGCCCACTACGCCCCCTGGGGCAACCTGGCGATCTTCATCCAGGGCCGCCCCTGGTCGCGAAGCCTGCTGCCGCTGGGCAAGGTGGATCAAGGTCTGTCCACCCTGGCCCGGCCCGGGCCGTACCAGGTGCGGATCGAGCGCATCGAGCCCTGAATCATCCGACCCCAATCGCAAGGAGTACGAACCATGTCCGATCCGCAAGACGCCAAGCGGCGCGAATTCCTGAGCACGGTAGGCACCGGCGCGGCCGCGCTGGGCGCGCTGTCGGTCGTTGGCGGCGCGCTGGCCGCCTCGCCCGCACAAGCCCGGGCACAAGCGCCGGCCAAACCCGACGATGCCGACAATTTCTACACGAGCGACCAAGTGACCGTGCAGAAGGTGCGTTTCAAGAACCAGTACCAGACGGAAGTGGCGGGCAACCTCTACGCGCCCAGGTCGCTGGACCGCAACGCCGGGAATCCGGCCCTCGTCGTCAGCCACCCGATGGGCGCGGTCAAGGAGCAGAGCGCGAACCTGTACGCCACGAAGATGGCCGAACGCGGCTTCGTCACGCTGTCCATCGACCTGCCGTGCTGGGGCGAGAGCGACGGGCCGCGCAACCTCGTTGCGCCGGACATGTACGCCGAGGCGTTCAGCGCGGCGGTCGATTTCCTCGGCGCGCAGCCGATGATCGACCGCGAGCGCATCGGCGTCATCGGCATCTGCGGCAGCGGCAGCTTCGCCATCAGCGCGGCCAAGATCGACCCGCGCATGAAGGCCGTCGCCACCGTCAGCATGTACGACATGGGCGCGGCCAACCGCCATGCGCTGAACAAATCGCTGACGCCGGCGCAGCGCCAGGCCATCATCGCCGAGGCGGCGCGGCAGCGCGACGTGGAGTTCGCCGGCGGCCCGCTCAAGTACACCAGCGGCACGGTACATGAACTGACCGCCCGGTCCACGCCGATCGAGCGCGAGTTCTACGAGTTCTACCGCACGCCGCGCGGCGAGGTCACGCCCGCGGGCGCCACGCCGCAGACCACCACGCACCCGATGCTGACGAGCAACGTGAAGTTCATGAACTTCTATCCGTTCAACGACATCGAGACGATCTCGCCGCGCCCGCTGCTGTTCATCACCGGCGACCAGGCGCACTCCAGGGAGTTCAGCGAGGACGCCTACCGGCTGGCCGCCGAGCCGAAGGAACTGCACGTCGTGCCGGGCGCGGGCCACGTCGACCTGTACGACTGCGTGGGCCTGATTCCCTGGGACGCGCTGACGGCATTCTTCCGGAAGAACCTGGCAAGACCGGCGTAAGGCCATCCGGGCGTGCGGGCCGCCTCCCACGCTCGCTTCCATGACCGCGCACCTTCCGGGGCGCGCGGCGTTTCCTGTTGAGCCCGTCAGAACGACCAAGTCCTTCATGACCACCACCGTAATCGACGCCCCGATGGGCGGCACCGGCTCCCGGCCGGACGCTGGACATCAAACCGCTCACTGGAGCGGCGTCTTGGCGATGACGCTGTGCGTCTTCGCGCTGATTGCCTCGGAATTCATGCCCGTCAGCCTGCTCACGCCGATGGCGGCGGATCTTCACGTCACCGAAGGCATGGCCGGCCAAGGCATCGCCATCTCCGGCGCCTTCGCCGTGGTGACGAGCCTGTTCATCTCCGTGCTGGCCGGCAACATGAACCGCAAGACGCTGCTGCTGGGCCTGACCGGGGCGATGGCCGTGTCCGGCGCGATCATCGGGCTGGCGCCGAACTATTTCGCCTACATGGCGGGCCGGGCGCTCATCGGCGTGGTCGTGGGCGGCTTCTGGTCCATGTCGGCGGCGACCGCCATGCGGCTGGTGCCGCCCGGCAAGGTGCCTCGCGCCCTGGCCATCTTCAACAGCGGCAATGCGCTGGCCACGGTGATCGCCGCCCCTCTGGGCGCCTGGCTGGGTTCCGTCATCGGCTGGCGCGGTGCCTTCTTCTGCCTGGTGCCGGTGGCGCTGATCGCCTTCGTCTGGCAATGGATCAGCCTGCCGTCCATGCGCATCGAGCAGCGCGGCGCCGGGCCGGGCAGCGTCTTCGAACTGTTCCGCAGCAGGGTCGTGGCCCTGGGCATGCTAGGCGTGGGCCTCTTCTTCATGGGGCAGTTCACGCTGTTCACCTACGTGCGGCCGTTCCTGGAAACGGTGACGCGGGTGAATGTATCCACGGTGACGCTCGTGCTGCTGGTGATCGGTGTCGCGGGCTTCGTTGGCACGATCCTGATCGGCAGTGTGCTCAAACGGGGTTTCTATCAGACGCTGATCGCCATCCCGGTGCTGATGGCCGCCATCGCCCTGTCCCTGATCGCGCTTGGCGGCCGGACGGCGGCCGTCGTCGGGCTGCTGGGTTTCTGGGGCCTGATCTCCACCGCCGCGCCCGTGGGCTGGTGGGCCTGGGTGCCCCGGACGTTTCCGAAGAACGCCGAAACGGGCGGCGGGCTGATGGTGGCGATGATCCAGTTGTCCATCGCCCTGGGCTCCACCGTGGGCGGGCTGCTGTTCGACCACGGCGGCTACCGGAGCGCCTTCGTGGCCAGCGCGGCCATGCTGCTGATCGCGGCGGGCCTGATCTTGCTGGCCTCGCGCTCGCAGCCCCGGCAAGCGGCCTGAGCCGCGCGTCAAACCGGATGTCGAATTGATGCGGGAGATCGCCCTGCTGTTCGGCTTCCTCGCCGCATCTTTCCCGGGCATTGGGGTCAACGTATTCAACGGCGCCGGCGGCTCTCATGCAAGCGGGCGCACAAAAGGCTGGTTCAAAAATGAAGAACGTGATTCTTATCGGCGCCAATGGAAATACGTCGAAAGAGATACGGCAAGGCAACTCAACGATCCTCAATCTGATTCCCACATCCCCAACCTAAGGAAATTCTCATGAACATCAAAGCCTACGGAGCCCATGCGGGCGACCTTCCCCTCGAACCCATGGACATCACGCGGCGCGCGCCCGGCGCGCACGACGTGCAGATCGACATCGCCTACTGCGGCGTGTGCCACTCGGACATCCACCAGGTGCGTTCCGAATGGGCGGGCACGCTGTATCCCTGCGTGCCGGGCCACGAGATCGTGGGCCGCGTGTCCGCGGTCGGCGCGCACGTGTCGGGCTTCGCGGTCGGCGATCTGGTCGGCGTCGGCTGCATCGTCGATAGCTGCAAGCACTGCGCCGACTGCGAAGAAGGGCTGGAGAACTACTGCGACCGCATGGTCGGCACCTACAACGGCCCCACGCCCGACGCGCCCGGCCACACGCTGGGCGGCTATTCCCAGCGGATCGTGGTGCATGAGCGCTACGTGCTGCGCATCCGCCACCCCGAGTCGCAACTGGCTGCCACCGCGCCGCTGCTGTGCGCGGGCATCACCACCTGGTCGCCGCTGCGCCACTGGCAGGTGGGGCCGGGCCACAAGGTAGGCGTGGTCGGCATCGGCGGCCTGGGCCACATGGGCATCAAGCTCGCGCATGCCATGGGCGCGCACGTGGTGGCGCTGACCACCTCCGAATCCAAGCGCGAGGCGGCCCTCGCCCTGGGCGCCGATGCGGTCGTGGTGTCGCGCAACGCGGACGAGATGGCGGCCCATGCCAAAAGCTTCGACTTCATCCTCAACACGGTGGCCGCGCCGCACGACCTGGATCCGTTCTTCAACCTGCTCAAGCGCGACGGCACGATGGCCCTGGTCGGCGCGCCTGCCACGCCGCACCCGTCGCCGCAGGTGTTCAGTCTGATCATGAAGCGCCGCAGCCTGGCCGGTTCCATGATCGGCGGCATCCCCGAGACGCAGGAGATGCTCGATTTCTGCGCCGGGCACGGGATCGTGGCGGACATCGAGATGATCCGCGCCGATGAGATCAACGCCGCCTACGAACGCATGCTCAAGGGCGATGTGAAGTACCGCTTCGTGATCGACAACGCTTCGTTGGCGGTCCGAACCTGACCGGAGGACATTCATGAACGTTCCCCGCCACTGCAAAGGACAAGTTGCGCCGCCGCCCGCTTCATCCCGATGAATCGCTTTGAGAATCGCAAGGCGCCGGGTGCCGCGAAGGGCCTGGCGACCTGATCGGAGGAGATGCCCATGGATCGTCGAAGATTTATCGCCGCAGGCGCCGGACTGGGTTCGGCACTGGCCGCTGGATCGCTGCTGGCCGCCACGCCCGCCCGGGCGCAGACAACGCCGAATGCCCGAAAGGAGTCCCCCATGTCCAACGCGCGACAGGGCGCAGGCCGGAAGGCCCGCGTGTTCATCACCGGCTCCGCCGACGGGCTGGGCCGTGCCGCGGCGAAAACCCTGCTCGCCGACGGCCACGAAGTCGTCGTGCATGTCCGCTCCGAGGCCCGGCTGCCGGCCGTGAAGGAACTCGTGGACCAGGGCGCCGCCGCCACGATCGGCGACCTGTCGGACCTCGCGCAAATCCGCGACCTCGCCCGCCAGGTCAATGCGACCGGCCGGATGGATGCCGTCATCCACAACGCTGGGGTCCTCTCCGGCGCGCAACTGCTGGTGGTCAACGTCGTCGCACCCTACCTGCTCACCGCCCTGGTCCAGCGCCCCCGGCGCCTGATCTACCTGAGCAGCGGCATGCACCGGGGCGGAAATGCCAGCCTGGCCGGCATGGACTGGTCCGGCCGCGCGTCCACGGGCAGCTACTCCGACAGCAAACTGTTCGTCACCACGCTGGCGGCAGCCGTGGCGCGGCTGTGGCCCGACGTTTTCAGCAACGCCGTCGATCCAGGCTGGGTGCCGACCAAGATGGGCGGCCCGAACGCGCCGGACGACCTGCGCCTGGGGCACCTGACCCAGGAGTGGCTCGCCGCCAGCGACGACCCCGAGGCGCTGACCAGCGGCGGGTACTGGCACCACCAACAGCGCCAGACGCCGCATCCCGCCGTCAACGATCCCCGGTTCCAGGATCTGTTGCTGGCCGAACTCGCGCGCGCCACCGGCACGACGCTGGCGTGACGGCACCTACGAAATCCCCTACGGGAAAAAGCAGCCGACGGCAAACCGGCTTTCCTTGCCTTGCAGGCGGCGCTTCCACCGCCAGAGCTTGCCGCCGGCCGGCTTGGATCGTTGATTTCAAAAACCCGTTCAATCCACCGAGCGCTACCGAGCGCCACTGAATTCGGAAAACCGTCAGACGTTGAACAGGAAGTTGAGGACGTCGCCGTCCTTCACCACGTAGTCCTTGCCTTCCGCGCGCATCTTGCCCGCCTCCTTGGCGCCCTGCTCGCCGCCGTGAGCGATGAAGTCGTCGAAAGCGATCGTCTGCGCGCGGATGAAGCCGCGCTCGAAGTCGGTATGGATGACGCCGGCCGCCTGCGGCGCCGTGTCGCCCTTGTGGATCGTCCACGCGCGCACTTCCTTGACGCCGGCGGTGAAGTACGTCTGCAGGCCGAGCAGGTGGTAGCCCGCGTGGATCAGGCGGTCCAGCCCCGGCTCTTCCAGCCCCAGGTCGGCGAGGAAGAGCTGCTTCTCCTCGTCGTCGAGATCGGCGATCTCGGCCTCGATCGCCGCGCAGACGGCGACGACCTCGGCGTTCTCGGTCCGGGCATGGGCGCGCACGGCGTCCAGGTGCGGATTGTTCTCGAAGCCGCTCTCGGCGACGTTCGCCGCGTACAGCACGGGCTTGGCGGTGATCAGGCAGAACGGCTTCAGATTGAGCCATTCCTCCTTGGACAGATCGAGCGCGCGCACCGGCTTGCCCTGATCGAGCTGCGCGAAGCACTTGTCGAGCACCGAGCAGAGAATCTTGGCTTCCTTGTCGCCGGCGCTCGCCGGCTTGCGGTAGCGGTTCAGGGCCTTGTCGACCGTGGCCAGATCGGCCAGCGCCAGTTCGGTGTCGATCACCTCGATGTCGCGGAGCGGATCGATGCCGCCGGACACGTGCACCACGTTGTCGTCGGCAAAGCAGCGCACCACGTGCAGGACGGCGTCGGTTTCGCGGATGTTGGCGAGGAACTTGTTGCCTAGCCCTTCGCCCTTCGACGCGCCGGCGACCAGGCCCGCGATGTTGACGAACTCGGTCACCGCCGGCACCACGCGCTGCGGCTTGACGATCGCCGCCAGCTGCGCGAGGCGCTTGTCCGGCACTTCGACGACGCCGACCGACGGATCGATGGTGCAGAAGGGGTAGTTTTCCGCCGCCACGCCGGCCTTGGTCAGCGCGTTGAAGAGGGTGGACTTGCCGACGTTCGGCAGGCCGACGATTCCGCATTTGAGGCTCATGCATTGATCCTTGGTATTCGAGGCGCCCGCCAGCGCCGGCGGCGCTGGCGGGTATCCGGATGACGAGGGCAAAAAACGACGGAGCCTCGACGATTCCGTACTTGTCTTGCCTCAAAAAGCGGCAATTGTACCCTCGTCGGAGTCCTTGTTCCAAAGGCCTCCCGATATGCGCGATCCAGCGTCGCGCGAGGAGCGCCGGGCCGTTCTTCGTATCACCCCGGCGGCCCGGTCCGGCGTAAACGACGAACCCCGCCGCAGCGGGGTCCATCCGGGAGGAAAGAGTGCTTCAGGCGCTTCTGCGGCGCCCGAGACCGAGCCCGGCGAAACCGAGACCGAGCAGCGCCAGCGTGCCGGGTTCGGGCACGGCGAGCTGGTCGAGATTGCTCACCGAGAGTTCCTGCCAGGCGCCGCCATTGACGCTGAAGCGGGCCGACTGACCGCCGTTGCAGCAGTCTTCCGCCCAATAGGCGTCGAGGGTATAGGTTCCCTCGGCCAGGACGAGGCTGCCGGTCAGCAGTTCCGAAGCGGTCCAGCTGCCCGCCCACCACAGATCCGTGGCATTGACGTCCAGCAACGTGCCGTTCAGGTAGAGCGCGCCGCCATAGCCGGCGTCGGGCGCGAGCTGGAAGGCCAGCGCCGCGCCGGCGTTGGCTTGCGAGACGGTGAAGCTGATCGAAAGATGATCGTAGCTGGAATTGCCGCCCAGCACGTTCGTAAACGAAGTCAGCGACGAAGAATTCACCGACGAGGCTTGCGACGCCCAACCGGCCGCGTAGTCGGAAAAAGTGCCGGCGGTGATCGAGCGCACGTCATACGTGATCGTGGAGGCCCCGGCGGCCGTAGAACACAGCTCCCCGGCAGCGACCAGCAGCGTGAGCAGGTTTTTCGTATTCATCTTGTTCGTTTCTAATTGGAAATTATGGTTTCCAGCAATAAGCATGGACCATGCCAGACTCAATAACCCTACAGTGGGAAAAGGATTTTCCCGCCGGGCATGCAAAAAACCCTGACGGTGTGTAAAGCTCTTCGACACTGCCGCGGCATGACCGCCGGCGGTCAGACCTTGCCGTGGAGCGTCTGCTGCGCGGCCGCGTAGTCGCCCGCCCCCAGCTTCGGCCAGGCCAGCAGGCAGCGCTCGATGGCGCGGTCGATGGGCTCCCGCTCTTCCCGCCGGGGCGCCTTGAGGACGTAGTTGATGACCTCGTTGCGGTCGCCGGGGTGGCCGATGCCGAGGCGCAGGCGCCAGAAATCCGGGGTGCCGAGATGCGCCTGGATGTCCTTGAGGCCGTTGTGTCCGCCGTTCCCGCCGCCCTGCTTGATGCGGATGCCGCCGGGCGGCAGGTCGAGGTCGTCATGGACGACCAGGATCTCGTCCGGCAGGATCTTGTAGAAATTCGCCAGCGACAGTACCGCCAGGCCGGAACGGTTCATGAAGGTCGTCGGCTCGAGCAGCCACAGCTCGCCCTGCCGCCCGACGAAGCCGCGGAACTTGCCCTGCGGCGACAGCGTGGCCTTGAGCTCGGCCGCCAGCCGGTCGACGAACCAGAAACCGAGGTTATGGCGGGTGTCCTCGTACTCGGCGCCGGGGTTGCCGAGGCCGACGATCAGGCGCGGGGCGGGCATGCGTGCCTACTCACGAAACGGAATCCGGAAAATGGAAAGCCGTCGCGGCGCGAACCGGCGACGGCTTGTCGCATCCTGATGGCGAGGGATCAGGCGGCGGGAGCGGCGGCTTCGCCTTCCGCGTCGCCCTCGGCGCCTTCGGCCGCCGCCTTCTTGGCGGTGATGGACACGACCAGCGGATCATCGCTGCCGTGCACCACCGGCTTGACGCCCTGCGGGTAGACGAGCTGCGAGACGTGCAGCGACTGGCCGGCGTTCAGATCCTTCAGGTCGACTTCGATGAAGGCCGGCAGGTCCTTCGGCAGGCAGCTCACGTCGACTTCGGTCATGGCGTGCGAAACCGTGCCGCCGCCGAGCTTGACGCCCGGCGCGAGCTCGGCGTTGACGAAGTGCAGCGGCACCTTCTGGTGCAGGACGTGCGTGGCGTCAACGCGCTGGAAATCGACGTGCAGGACCAGCGGCTTGTAGGCGTGCATCTGCGCGTCGCGCAGCAGCACGGTCTGCGCCTTGCCGCCCACCTTGAGCGCGATCAGCGACGAGTGAAAGGCTTCCTTGCGCAAGGCGAGGAGCAGGTCGTTGTGATCGATTTCGATCAATTCCGGGGCGGCCGAGCCGCCGTAGACGATGCCCGGCACCTTGTGGGCGCGGCGCAGGCGGCGGCTCGCTCCGGACCCCTGCTGTACACGCGCTGCTGCGTTCAGTTCAAATTGCATGATGACTCCTGGTGAGTTGAAAACCCGCCCGCGACCAGGCGGGGTGAAAAAAACTATTCGATGAACAGGGAGGACACGGAGTCCTCGTTGCTGATCCGGCGGATCGTCTCGGCCAGCACGTCGGCCACCGACAATTGCCGGATCGTCTTGCACTTCTGCGCGTCGTCGGACAGCGGGATGGTGTCGGTCACCACCAACTCGTCGATCGCCGACTCGCTGATGCGGCTGACCGCCGCGCCCGACAGCACCGGGTGCACGCAGTAGGCCAGCACCTTCTTCGCGCCGTTGTCCTTCAGGGCGGAAGCCGCCTTGCACAGCGTGCCGGCGGTGTCGACCATGTCGTCCATCAGCACGCAGGTGCGTCCACGCACATCGCCGATGATGTTCATGACTTCGGAGACGTTGGCCTTCGGGCGGCGCTTGTCGATGATCGCCAGATCGCACTCCAGGCGCTTGGCCAGCGCGCGGGCGCGCACCACGCCGCCGACGTCGGGCGAGACGACCATCAGGTTCTGGAAGTCCTGCTTCCACACGTCCGCCAGCATGATCGGCAGCGAGTAGATGTTGTCCACCGGGATGTTGAAGAAGCCCTGGATCTGCTCGGCGTGCAGGTCCATGGTCAGCACGCGCTGCACGCCGGCGGCGGTCAGCAGGTCGGCCACCAGCTTGGCGGCGATCGGCACGCGCGCCGAACGCACGCGCCGGTCCTGGCGCGAATAACCGAAATAGGGGATGGCCGCGGTGATGCGCCCGGCCGACGCGCGCTTCAGCGCATCGACCATGATCAGCAGCTCCATCAGGTTTTCGTTGGCCGGCGCGCAGGTGGACTGCAGGATGAAGACGTCCTGGCCGCGCACGTGTTCCTGGATTTCGACGGACACCTCGCCGTCGGAGAAGCGCCCGACCTTGGCCCGACCCAGCGAAATGTTCAAGCGTCTGACGACGTCGGCCGCCAGTTTGGGGTTGGCATTGCCGGTAAAGACCATCAGGCTGTCGTAAGCCATAGCGTGAATCCCGAGGCGCCTCTTGGAAGCAGCCCGGGCAGGTAGTCGCTACCTGGCCGGGCTGGAGGAAATCGCGTGGCTGGGGAAGAAGGATTCGAACCTTCGAATGCCGGAATCAAAATCCGGTGCCTTAACCAACTTGGCGACTCCCCAGCGGTCGCCCGCCTGAGGCATCCTGGCGAGCGAGGCGCGGATTATACAGGGCTTTCGCAAAAAACAACAGGCCCGCGCAAACGGAAACGCCTAGGAGGCCGCGCCCAGGCCGGCTTCCCGCATCGCGCGCTTGTTCAGCTTGCCGACGCTGGTCTTGATCAGTTCCGGCACGAAGCGCACTTGCAGCAGGATGCCGTGGCGCGATATGTGAGTCGCCTCGATGAGGCGGACGGCGTAGCCGCGAATCTCGTGCTCGCTCACCTTGCCCGCCTGGTCCGGCTTGAGCACCACCAGCGCCACCGGCCGCTCGCCCCATTTCTCGTCGGGCAGGCCGATCACCGCCGACTCCTGGACGGCCGGGTGGCTGTTCAGGATGTCTTCGAGCTGCAGCGACGAAATCCACTCGCCGGCCGTCTTGATCACGTCCTTGATGCGGTCGGTGATCTTCAGGTAGCCGCGCGCGTCGATGTGGCCGATGTCCTGGGTGTGCAGGTAGCCGCCGGCCCACAGTTTCTCCGAGGCCTGCGGCGCGTACAGATAGTCCTGGGTCAACCAGGGCGTGCGCAGCACGACCTCGCCGGTCGCCACGCCGTCGTGCGCGACGTCCGTCATTTCCGGCGTAACCACGCGCAGGTCGGTCAGCGGCAGCGGCAGGCCGGTCTTGCAGCGCAGGCGCGCCCGCTCCTCGATCGGCGCCTCGGCATCCCCGGCGCCCGGATGGGCGATGCTCACCACCGGACAGGTCTCCGACATGCCGTAGCCGGTAGCCACCTCGATGCCGCGCCGCAGCGCGGCCAGCGCCAGCGTTTCGGACATGGCCGAGCCGCCGATCAGCACCTTCCAACCGGTGAGATCGTACGACGCCGAATCCGGGTGGCTGAGCAGCATCTGCATGATCGACGGTACGCAATGCGAGTACGTGACCCGCTCGCCGACGATCAGCTTCAGCAGGCTGGCCGGCAGGTAGCGGCCGGGATAGACCTGCTTCAATCCGAGCAGCGTGGCGACGTAGGGGAAGCCCCAGGCATGCACGTGGAACATCGGCGTGATCGGCATGTAGACGTCGCCGGTGCGCATCGTCGCGCCGGCCGCCGCGGTGCCGATCGAGGTGGCGACGCCCAGCGTGTGCAGGACCAGCTGGCGGTGGCTGAAGCGCACGCCCTTCGGCAGGCCGGTGGTGCCGGTGGTGTAGAACACCGTGGCCTGCGCGTTCTCGTCGAAGTCCGCGAAGGCGTAGTCCGGGCTGGCGGCGGCCAGCAGCGCCTCGTACTCGGCGGCGAACTCCACCGGCCCGGCGAGCGAGCCCTGCTCGTCGTCGATCAGCACGAAACGGCGCACGCTTTCCAGCCGCTCGGCGATCGGCGCGAGCAGCGGGAAGAATTCGCGGTTGACCAGCAGCACGTCGGCGCCGGCGTGATTGAGCGTGTACAGGATCTGTTCGGCGTTCAGGCGCACGTTCACCGTCTGCAGGATGGCGCCCATCATCGGCACGGCGAAGAACGCCTCCAGGTAGCGGTGGCTGTCCCAGTCCATCATCGCCACCGTCTGTCCCGGCCCGACGCCGAGGCCGGCCAGGCCGGAGGCCAGGCGCCCGATGCGCTCGCGCAGCGTGCGGTAGGTGTGGCGGATCTTCCCCTGGTAGGTGATCTCCTGCTCCGGCGCGGTCGCCAGCGGCGTATGCAGGAGCTGCTTGATCAGCAGCGGATAGGCGTACGCCGACGGCGTCCCCTCGATGATTTTGACCGGCATGTTTTTCCCTGACGTTGAGATGGGCGGCGCAATCTTATGCGCCGGCGCCGGGGCTGGCAACCGCGCGCGTCATCCGCCCAGCGCGCGCAGCGGATGCGCGCCGAGTCCGGCGGCAACCCAGCCGCGCATGCCGCCGGGCAGCCGGGCGAGGACCTCGCGCGCCGCGTCTTCCGTGGCGAATTCGGCGAACACGCAGGCGCCGGAGCCGCTCATGCGCGCCTCGCCGAAGCGCGCCAGCCAGTCGAGATGCCGTGCAACCTCGGGAAACAGCCGGACGGCGACGGCCTGCAGGTCGTTGCCGCCGCATCCCGGCCGCCACGCGGAGGCCGATACCGGCGGCGTGTCGCGCCGCAGCCCGGCATCCTTGAAGATCAGCGCCGTCGGCACCTGCACCGGCGGTTCGAGCACCACGTACCAGACCGGCGGCAGGTCCACCGGCCGCAGCGCCTCGCCCACGCCTTCGGCGAAGGCGTTGTCGCCGGCGACGAAGACCGGCACGTCGGCGCCGAGCGCGAGGCCGATCTCCTGCAGGCGGCGGCGCGGCACGCCGGTTCCCCACAGATGGTTGAGCGCGAGCAGCACCGTGGCCGCGTCGGAGCTGCCGCCGCCGAGGCCGCCGCCCAGCGGCAGGCGTTTCTCGATGTCGATGCGCACGCCGTCCCGGCAGCCGGTTTCCTCCTGCAGCAGCCGCGCGGCGCGCACGGTCAGGTCGCTCTCGGGCGGCACGCCGGGCAGCGGCCGCGCCAGCGTCACCCGGCCGTCGCCATCGGGGGAAAAACGCAGGCTGTCGCCGTACCCGACGAAGCGGAACACCGTCTGCAGCAGGTGGTAGCCGTCGTCGCGCCGGCCGACCACGTGCAGGAACAGATTGAGCTTGGCCGGCGCCGGATAGGCGCTGTCCCAGGTCCAGCGCGACCCGGCGTTCATGGCGCCGCCTCCGGCGGCAGGGCACTCCATCCGTCGATGCGCAGCCGCAGTTCGAACGCGCCAGCACGCTCGGCGAACAGGCGCGCGGGCAGCGCCGCCGCGTCGTCGCCGTCGTAGGCGTACTCGATGCGCCAGTCCTCGTGGCGCAGCTGCAGCGGCCGCCCCTGCGCGTCGCGCGCGACGATTTCGGCGCCCGCGGCGCGGCCGCGCACCCAGTCGGTCAGCCGCTGCAGCGGCAGGCGATAGCCGAGCACCCGTTCGGTCAGCGACGGCACGTCGGGAGCCGCATAGATCCGGCCGTCGCTGGTGGTCAGCGTGGCCTGTCCGGCGGTGGCCACGATCTCGGCGACGCCCTGCCCGAAGGGCGAGGCCAGCAGCACTTCATCGCCCGCCGCCGTATGGCGCCAGTTGAGGCGCCCCGAATGATTCTGCGCCTCCTGGCGCAGGGAGAAGCGCCCTTCGAGCAGGAAGGACTCCAGCGCGTGGCGCGACGCCGGCGTCGGGCCGGCCGTTGGCGGCATCGCCGCGCAGCCGGCCAGCAGCGCGGCGCACAGCGCGCAACCCGCCGCGCGCAGCAGGCGCCGCCGGCCGCCCGATTCCATCGCCATCGGGATCAGGGCGCCAGCCTGCGCACGGTTTCGGACAGGACCGCGTTGGCCGGGAATTTCTGCTGCGCGCCGAGCAGCAGGCGCCGGGCATCGTCCTGGCGCCCCATCGACCACAGCACCTCGCCGAGATGCGCGGCGATCTCGGGATCTTCGCGCTGGCCGTACGAACGTTCGAGATACGACAGCGCCCCCGGCAGGTCGCCCTGGCGGAAAAGCACCCAGCCCATGCTGTCGAGGATGGCGGCGTCGTCCGGCGCCAGCGCCAGCGCCTTCTCGATCAGTTGCCGCGCCTCGGGCAGGCGCTCGCCGCGGTCGGCATAGGCGTAGCCCAGCGCGTTGTAGGCCTGGGGATTGTCCGGACGCAGTTCGATCAGGCGGCGCAGGCGGGTCTCCATCAGCGCCATCTTGTTCAGCCGTTCGGCCAGCAGCGCCGTTTCGTACATCAGGTCGTGCTGCTCGGGATTTTCGGTGAGCTTGAGTTCGAGGAAGTCGAACGCCTCCTGGACGCGGCCGGCCTCGCGCAGCAGCGCCGCCTCGGCGATCTGCATCTGGACGCGCTCCTCGGACTTGTCGGTCCGCACGCTCCTGAGCAGGGCGCGCCCCTCGTCGGGCTTGCCCTGTTCGAAGAGCAGGCGGGCCCGGCGCATCTGCGCCGGCAGGTAGTGCTCGCCGGAGACGACCTGCGCGTAGCGCGACAGGGCCTCGTCGATGCGCTTGTCCTCCTCGGCGATCTGGCCGAGATAGTAGTACGCGGCGCTCCGGTCCGGCACGCTGTCGAGCGCGACGAAATGCTTGAGCTGCGCCTCGGCGAGCGCCTTGTCGTCGAACTGGAGCGCCAGCACGGCGACCGAATAGACGATCTCGGGATTGTCCGGCGAGGCCTGCAGCAGCCGGTCGAACTGGCTCCTGGCGTCGCCATAGCGGCGCTCCGCGACCAGGGAGCGGGCGTACAGCAGGCGGACCTGGTTGGCGCCGGGGTTGCGCTCCAGGAAGCTGTCCATGAAATCGAGGGCGCCGTCGCGCGATTCGCGCATCAGCACCTGAGCCAGCAGGAACGCCGCCATTTCCCATTCCGGACGCAGTTCGAGCGCCCGGCGGGCTTCCTGCTTGGCGCGTTCGCCCTGCCCGGCGCCGCTCGCCGCCAGCGCCACGGCGTAGTGGGCTTCGGCCAGCCCGAAAAACGGCCGGCAGACCGTGTCGATCAGGCGGAAGACCGCCGCGCGGTCGGGGTTGCGCACGAACATGCGGTTCAGGCCGAGCAGGTTGTCCGGCAGCGCCGCCTTGTCGCTTTCCAGCATGCGGATCAGGTGCGGCGCCAGTTCGTCGAGCCGGTTGCTCATGACCAGCACGCCGGCCAGCATCTTCTGGGCGCGCGGCGAAGACGGATCGTCTTCGAGCCAGCGGCGGGCGATTTCCGCCGCGATGTCGAAGCGCCGCGCGAATCCCGCCACCTCGATGGCGCGTTCCATGATCTGCGGGTCGCGCGTGCGCGCCGCGAGGTCCGCGTAGGCCTTCACGGCGAGTTCGACGTCGCCGCGCTGGAGCGCGATTTCGGCCAGCAGCAGCTGGTAGACCACCTGGCCCAGCGCCGTTTCGTCCCCGTCCGCCTCGGGCGCGGCCACTTTTTCCGGCGGCGGCGCCGGACGCCTGGCTTCGCGCGCCGGCGGCTTGGCGGGAGCGGCGGCCGCCTCGCCGGCATATGCCAGTGGGCCGAGCAGGAGGGCAAGCGCGGCGAGAAAAACTACGCGGGGTTTGGATTTCATGGAATTGTCGTATTCGGCCAACGGGGAACCGATTAGAGTCTTTTGCGCCATAATGGTTTGCTCATGTTATGAACTTTTGGTGCGCGCAGCAAATGCCCGAACTCCCCGAAGTCGAAGTCAGCCGCCTGGGGCTGTTGCCCCACCTGCCGGGACAGCCCATCGTCCGGGCGATCTTCCGCATCCCGAAGCTGCGCCACGCGCTGCCGCCCGAACTGGCCGCGGAACTGGCCGGAAAGCGCGTGCGCGCCATCCTCCGGCGGGGCAAATACCTGCTCTTCGACTGCACGGGCGACGGCGAAAACGGCGGCTGGCTGATCATCCACCTCGGCATGTCCGGCAGCCTGCGCCTGGTCCCCGCCGGCACGCCGGAGCAGAAGCACGACCATGTCGACCTGGTCTTTCCCGGCACGGTCCTGCGCTTCCGCGATCCGCGCCGCTTCGGCGCCGTGCTGTGGCATGCCGGCGCGGACGTCGAACGCCATCCGTCGCTCGCCGTGCTGGGCATCGAACCGCTGTCGCCCGGCTTCGACGGCGAGTGGCTGTACGCGGCCACGCGCGGCCGCGCCGCGCCGATCAAGCCCATGCTGATGGACAGCCACCTGCTGGTCGGCGTCGGCAACATCTACGCCTCGGAAGCCCTGTTCCGCGCCGGCATCGCGCCCACGCGCGCGGCCGGGCGCATCGGCCGGGAGCGCTGCCACGCGCTGGCCGCGGCGATCCGCGCCACGCTGCAGGATTCGATCGCCGCCGGCGGCACCAGCGTGCGCGACTACGTGCACAGCGACGGCGGTGCCGGCAGCTTCCAGGTGGTGTGCGCCGTGTACGGCCGCGTCGGCGAACCCTGCCGGGTCTGCGGCACGCCGATCCGCGCGCTGCGCCAGGCCGGCCGCACCACCTTCCACTGTCCGCGCTGCCAGCGCTGAGCCGCGCCTACTCGATGCCCTGGCTGGCGAGGTAGTCCTCGTAGTTGCCGGGGTAGTCGACGAACGTGCCGTCGCCGCGCAGCTCCAGGATGCGCGTCGCCAGCGAGGAGACGAACTCGCGGTCGTGCGAGACGAAGACCAGCGTGCCCTTGTACTTCTCCAGCGCGGTGTTCAGCGACTCGATCGATTCCATGTCGAGGTGGTTGGTCGGCTCGTCCATCACCAGCACGTTGGGCCTCTGCAGCATCAGCTTGCCGAAGATCATGCGGCCCTGCTCGCCGCCGGAGATCACCTTGACCGGCTTCTTCACCTCGTCGCCGGAGAACAGCAGGCGGCCGAGCGTGCCGCGGATCAGCGTTTCCAGGTCCTCTCCGTCGGCGGCGTTGGCGCGGGCGTACCCGGCGACCCAGTCGGTCAGGGCGAGGTCGCTCTTGAAGTCGTCGGCGTGGTCCTGCGCGTAGTAGCCGAAGCGCGCCTTCTCGGCCCAGCGGATCTCGCCGCGCTGCGGCGCGAGGTCGCCGACCAGCAGTTTCAGGAAGGTCGATTTGCCGACGCCGTTCTCGCCGATCACCGCCAGCCGCTCACCCGCGCCGAGCGCCAGGCTGAAGCCGTCGAAGAGCTTCCGTCCGCCGGCGTAGCCGAACGACAGCCCCTCGATCTCGACGGCCTGGCGGTGCAGCTTTTCCTTTTCGTCGTACTCGAAGCGTATCCACGGATACTGGCGCGACGACGGCTTGACGTCCTCCGGCTTCAGCTTGTCGATCAGCTTCATCCGGCTGGTCGCCTGCCGGGCCTTGGACTTGTTGGCCGAGAAGCGGCGCACGAAGTCCTGCAGCTCGGCGATGCGCTCCTTGGCGCGCTCGTTGGCCGTCTTCTGCTGCTGCCGCGCCAGCGACGAGGCTTCCATGAAATCGTCGTAGTTGCCGGGATAGACGGTGATCGTGCCGTAGTCCAGGTCGGCCATGTGCGTGCACACCTGGTTCAGGAAGTGGCGGTCGTGCGAGATGATGATCATCGTGCTGTTGCGCTCGTTGAGCACGTTTTCCAGCCAGCGGATGGTGGCGATGTCGAGGTTGTTGGTCGGCTCGTCGAGCAACAGGATGTCGGGATCGGCGAACAGCGCCTGCGCCAGCAGCACGCGCAGCTTCCAGCCGGGCGCGACTTCGCTCATCGGCCCGGCATGCTTGTCCGACGGGATGCCGACGCCGAGCAGCAGTTCGCCGGCGCGCGCCTCGGCCGTGTAGCCGCCGTACTCGGCGAAGCGGTGCTCCAGCTCGGCGGCGTGCAGGTAATCCTCCTCGCTCGCCTCCGGGTCGGCGTAGATGGCGTCCTTCTCCTGCATGCACGCCCACATCTCGCGGTGGCCCATCAGCACCACGTCGAGCACGCGCCGGTCCTCGTAGGCGAACTGATCCTGGCGCAGGTAGGCCATGCGCTCGTGCGCGTCCCGGGAGATGTTGCCGGCGCTCGGCTCCAGTTCGCCGGCGACGATCTTCATGAAGGTCGACTTGCCGCAGCCGTTGGCCCCGATCAGGCCGTAGCGAAATCCTTCGCCGAATTTGACGGAAACGTTCTCGAAGAGGGGCTTGGCCCCGAACTGCATGGTGATGTTGGCGGCGACGAGCACTCGAAAACCTCGGAAGTCGTTGATTCGAAAAGGCGCGCATTGTACCCGACGAATGCGCCCGCGTCCGGGCCGGGGAAACCCGGAACGAAGGCGTCCGGCTCAGGCGCGGCCCGCGCGCTGTTTCTCTGCGAACATGCGCTGGTCGGCAAGTTCCAGCAGGCCGGCCGCCGTCTTCGCCTCGCCCGGATAGAAGGCCGTCCCGATCGACGCCGTGACGCCGAGCGTGACGCCGTCCACCTCGAACGGCCGGGCGATGCGGCGGCGCAGGCGCTGGATCAGTTGCCCGACGCGGGCTTCGCCCGCCTCGTCGATGATCACCGCGAACTCGTCGCCGGCCCAGCGGGCGACGGTGTCGCCGATGCGCACTTCGTCGCGGATGCGCGCCGCCACCTTGCTCAGCACCGCGTCGCCGAACTTGTGCCCGTGCCGGTCGTTGATCCGCTTGAAGCCGTCCAGGTCGAGAAAGACGATGGCCATCTGCGCGGCGCCGCCCCTGGCCTTGCGGCGGATGGCCTGGGCCAGCCGGTCGTCGAACAGGCGGCGGTTGGGCAATCCCGTCAGGCTGTCCAGGCCGGCGTGCCGCGCCAGTTCGCTGCGCTGGCGCAGCACCGTATGCACGCCGGCCGCCGCCAGCGCGGCGAGCAGCCAGCCGGCGACGCGCAGGCCCCAGGCCGACGCCTTGTCCGGCCGTCCCGCGGCACGGACGGCATAGTCCCATTTCCCGCTCGGCATCGCGGCTTCGACCCGGACGGACGACGGGTCGGCAAACAGCTCGGCGCGCCCGAACAGCAATCCCCCGGCCGGACCGGCGAGTTCGTTGCCGCGAACGGCGAACTCGAAGCGTCCCGGTTCGAGTTCGCCGAGCACGGCGCGTTCGAAGGAACGCATGTCGATGACGGTCGACACCAGCCCCAGGTAGCGGCCTTCCGCGCGCACCGGGATGCGGTAGATCAGCGCGGTGCCGCCCTGCATCAGCCGCACCGGACCGGTCAGCACGCCCTGGCCGGATTCGATCGCCTTCTTCACCGCCGGCCACTGCTCCGCGTTCTCGCGGTAGTCCTGGTTCAGCGCGCCCTCGTTGCCCTCCAGCGGGTAGATGTAGGCGATCCGATAGCCGAGCCCGATCGCCAGGTTGCGGACATGGCGGCCGAAGCCGTAGACCTCCTGCAGGATGCGCTCGACGTCCAGCGCGTCGATGCGGTCGTGGCGCGCCACCAGATAACCGACGATGCCGCTGCCCAGATACAGCGCCGGATTGAGCTCGCGCTCCACCCGGGCGCGCAGTTCCGAGGCAAAGGCCAGCGCCGCGGCGTGCCGCTGCGAAGCTTGCTCGGCCTCGCGCAGGCGGAAGACCGTTTCGCCCGACAGCAGCACGATGGCGAACACCAGCGCGGTGACGCACCAGGCGAAACGGACGCTCATCGAACGTTCGCGCCACGAACGCCCGGCAGCGTATTTCCCGAGGGAACCGTGTTTCCCGAAGAATGTCGAATCGCTTTTCACGTCGCCTGCCCGCCCTTGCTGGATATCATTCGCCGCCACCGGAAAATGCCCGCCGCCGGTGGGATAATGACCGCGCTTGCCTCCGGCATGATACGCCGACGGGCGTTCGATACGGACGTCGCCGGCGCTACATAATAGCTTTAAGCTATCAAAGATATAGTCACAATCAATTTTCCAAATACAAGAATTATATCTATCATTCATCCCCATACCATTTCTTCAACCGCTCACAAGGAGTCAAAACGATGAAATCCCTGATCAACAGCGAGGTTCTTCCGTTCAACGCCACCGCTTTCCACAACGGCAAGTTCGTTCAGGTGTCCGACGCCGATCTGCGCGGCAAGTGGTCCGTGGTCTTCTTCTATCCGGCCGACTTCACTTTCGTGTGCCCGACCGAACTGGCCGACCTCGCCGACAACTACGCCGAGTTCAAGAAGCTGGGCGTCGAGATCTACAGCGTCTCGACCGACACGCACTTCACGCACAAGGCCTGGCACGACACGTCCGAAGCGATCAAGAAGATCCAGTACGTGATGATCGGCGACCCGACCGGCACGATCAGCCGCAACTTCGGCGTGATGATCGAGGAAGTCGGCCTGGCCGATCGCGGCACCTTCGTGATCGATCCGCAGGGCAAGGTCCAGATCATCGAAATCAACGCCGGCGGCGTCGGCCGCGATGCGTCCGAACTGCTGCGCAAGGTCAAGGCCGCCCAGTACGTCGCCTCGCACCCGGGCGAAGTCTGCCCGGCCAAGTGGAAGGAAGGCGAAGCCACGCTGGCCCCCTCGCTCGACCTCGTCGGCAAGATCTAAGGAAACAGCCTCGATTCACGAGGCGTACCGACTGACGCGGCGAAGGAAACAAGCCACTTCGCCGCGTCGGCATTTCTACGCCTCCACGGGAGAACGCAATGCTTGACGCAGCCATAAAAACACAACTGAAGTCCTATCTCGAACGCCTGCAGCAGCCGATCGAACTCGTCGCCTCGCTCGACGACGGCGCCAAATCGAACGAACTGCATGCGATGCTGGACGATATCGCCGGATTGTCGGACAAGGTCCAGATCCGCCTCGACGGCCAGGACGCCCGTCGTCCGTCATTCTCCGTCGGCCGCCCCGGCGAGGAACTCGCGCGCATCCGCTTCGCGGGCATCCCGCTGGGCCATGAATTCACCTCGCTGGTGCTGGCGCTGCTGCAGACCGGCGGGTATCCGCCGAAGATCGAAGCCGCGGTCGCCGAGCAGATCCGCGCGCTGTCCGGGACGTTCCGCTTCGAAACCTTCGTTTCGCTGTCCTGCCACAACTGCCCCGACGTCATCCAGGCGCTCAACCTGATGGCCGTGCTCAATCCCGGCATCGCCAGCACGATGATCGACGGCGCGCTGTTCCAGAAGGAGGTCGAGGAACGCCAGATCATGGCCGTGCCGACGGTCTTCCTGAACGGCCAGCCCTTCGGGCAGGGCCGCATGACCATCGAGGAGATCGTCGCCAAGCTCGACACCGGCGCGGCGGCGCGCGAAGCCGAGAAGATCTCGGCCAAGGCGGCGTTCGACGTGCTCGTCGTCGGCGGCGGCCCGGCGGGCGCGGCGGCGGCCATCTACGCGGCGCGCAAGGGCGTACGCACCGGCATCGTCGCCGAGCGCTTCGGCGGCCAGGTGCTCGACACGCTGGCCATCGAGAACTTCATCTCGGTCAAGGAAACCGAAGGCCCGCGCCTCGCCGCCGGGCTGGAACAGCACGTGCGCGAATACGACGTGGACATCATGAACCTGCAGCGCGCGGAAAGCCTCGCCGCCAGCCCCGACGGCCTGACCGAGGTGCGCCTGGCGAGCGGCGCGACGCTCAAGAGCAAGGCGGTGATCCTGTCCACCGGCGCGCGCTGGCGCAACATGAACGTGCCGGGCGAGCAGGAGTACAAGGCGCGCGGCGTGGCCTACTGCCCGCACTGCGACGGCCCGCTGTTCAAGGGCAAGCGCGTGGCGGTGATCGGCGGCGGCAACTCCGGCGTGGAAGCGGCGATCGACCTCGCCGGCATCGTCGCGCACGTGACCCTGCTCGAATTCGACCCGATCCTGCGGGCCGATGCCGTGCTGCAGAAGAAGCTGCGCAGCATGCCCAACGTGACCATCCTCACGCAGGCGCAGACGACCGAAGTGACCGGCGACGGCGAGAAGGTCAACGGCCTCGTCTACAAGGACCGCGCCAGCGGCGAGACGCACCGCGTCGAACTGGAAGGCATCTTCGTGCAGATCGGCCTGCTGCCCAACTCGGAGTGGCTGAAGGGCACGCTCAAGCTTTCCCCGCGCGGCGAGATCGAGGTCGACAGCCGCGGCCAGACGTCGATGGAAGGCGTCTTCGCCGCCGGCGACTGCACCACGGTGCCGTTCAAGCAGATCGTCATCGCCATGGGCGAAGGCGCGAAGGCCTCGCTCGCCGCCTTCGACTACCTGATCCGCTCCTCGGCGCCGGAGTGATTCCGGGCCGGTTCGCCGCGGCGCCAGGCCGGCGCCGCGGCGGTCGGCCGATCAGGCCTCGCGGCGCCGCTCGTACGCCTGCAGATGCGAATAGGCCAGGCCCAGCCGGGGCGCCGGGACCTTTCCGGCATTCGCCCAGTTGATCATGTCGCCGAGGATGTGCCCGGCCTCGGTCGGCCGGCCGGTTTCCACGTCGCGCAGCATCGAGGCGACCAGCGGCGACGTGCGGTTGGTCAGCATGTTGCGGTAGACCGCGAGCTGCGCCTCGGACAACCCGTGGCCGTTGGCCTCGGCGATCGCCGCGCACTCGCCGAGCAGGCCGCTGACGTAGCTCTCGCCCTCCAGCGTCATCATGATGGTGCCCACGCTGGCGCGCATCAGGCAGGTCGCCCCGGCCAGGGTGGCCAGGAAGACGATCTTGTCCCACATCGCCTGCACGATATCGCCGGACAGCACGAAATCGAACCCCGCCCCGGCCAGCACCTTGGACAGCGTTTCGAGTTCCGGCGGCGGCGTGCCGCCGAGGGCGCCGATGGTCAGGCCATGCAGCTTGTTCAGATGCCGGATGCCGCCGTCCGACTCCAGCCCCGCCGAGATCAGCGCCACGCCACCGAGCACGCGCTCGCCGCCGAAACGCGCGATCAGCGTGTCGATGTGGCGCACGCCGTTGAGCAGCGGCACGACGAGCGTCCGCTCGCCGACCGCCGGGGCGATCGCCTCCATCGCGGAATCGAGATCGAAGGCCTTGCAGGACAGGATGATGGCGTCGAACGCCTCGGCCAACTCGTCGCGGGTGACGACCGCGGGCGCGATCTGCAGATCGCCGAACGCGCTGGACACGTGCAAGCCCTGCCGGCGCATCTGCGCCGCCCGCGCCGGCCGCACGAGAAAAGTGACGTCGCCGCCCGCGGCATGGATTCTCGCCCCGAAATAACCGCCGATGGCTCCGGCTCCCAATATCAGTATGCGCATTTTTCGTCTCCCGGATCGTCTCCGGTCTGCCGCTGGAGCCTGGAACCTTGCGGACCGCCTTCCCGCTCCGGCAGCGTACCGGTCGCTTTGTCTAACCGCCGCCTGAAAAACCCACGAACCGCCGCCATGCATCGCGGCCGGGGCCACCGTGCCCGCCGCTTCCCGTCATCCCGCGGCGCGGCTACAGCCCCTGAAGGCAGTATATACTCCGGCGACCGGGTTTTCGCGCTCCGCCGTCCAGCCATGCCAGTTGCCGCCACCGCTCCGCCCAGCGAATACGAAATAGCCACCCTGGGCCAGATCTTCACGCCGCCGGCGATCGTCAACTGCATGCTGGCGCTCGTGCGCAACCGGGGGCGCGTGCTCGAACCGGCCTGCGGCGACGGCGCCTTCCTGAGGCACTTTCCCGGCGCGCTGGGCATCGAGATCGATCCGCGCCACGCGCCGCCGGGCGCCGAGGTGATGAACTTCTTCGAACTGCCGGACGACGAGCGCTTCGCCACGATCATCGGCAACCCGCCCTACGTGCGTTACCAGGACATCTCGCCCGGCACGCGGCGCCTGGCGCGCGGCTCGGTGCTCGACGGGCGCGCCAACCTGTACCTGTTCTTCGTCGAAAAATGCCTGCGCCACCTCGCACCGGGCGGCGAGCTGATCTTCATCACCCCGCGCGA
The DNA here is from genome assembly GCF_047602565.1 of Propionivibrio sp. Lineage (GTDB taxonomy): Bacteria > Pseudomonadota > Gammaproteobacteria > Burkholderiales > Rhodocyclaceae > Propionivibrio. Next base: position 2,897,079 of record NZ_JASGGX010000001.1, on the reverse strand, counting down.
CCTGCTCAAGGCCACCTCGGCCGTGCCGCTCAACCGGCTGCTGCACGCCGCGGGGACGATCACCGATTTCATCGACCTGGGCGACACGCACCTGTTCGACGACGCCACGCCGAATTGCGCGATCTGGCGCTTCGAGCGGGGCGACCTGTCGCGCCACGCCCGCTACGCGGCGCTCGGCCAGGGCGAAGGGGCGGACGGGCTGCAGCAGCCGCGCTGGGAACGGCGGCGCTTCGTCGAGGCAGGCGGGCACCTGCTGTTCACCCGCCACGAGTACCCGCTGCACCTGTCGGACATCGCCTTCGTCAAGGTCGGCGCCGTTTCCGGCGCGGACGAGATCTACACCAGCGAGACGCGCGGCAACCGCGACTTCATCTGCTCGACGACCCTGACGGACGGAAAGACCCGGCGCATGATCTGGTGCGAACCCGGCGATCCGCCGCCGGCGCCGCTGGAGCCGCACAAGGACCGGCTGATCGCCCGCCGCATCCGCCGCTACGACGAGACGAACTGGTGGCAATGGGGCCGCGGCTACTACCAGTCGGACCTGCCGAGGGTGTACGTCAACGGCAAGACCCGGCGCCCGGAGCCCTTTTTCGTGCACGACTGCCCGCACTACGACGGCTCGGTGCTGGCGATTTTCCCCAAAAACCCCACGATAGACACGCGCGCGCTGGCGTCCGCCCTCAATCGGGTAGACTGGGAGGATCTCGGTTTCGTCTGCGACGGCCGCTTCCTGTTCACCCAGCGCAGCCTAGAACAAACGCCGCTGCCCGGAGTCTTCCGTTCTTTCCTGCCGGAAAGCGCGAAGTCCTGGTGGGACAAGCTGAAAGAGCTGGTCTGACGGCCGGAACACCGGGGCGGCCGTTTCCCGCCGCCCCGGCATGATTGGAGAACGAAGATGGTCCCACACCTGACGACGGCCCTGAACGGCCCGCTGCTCGAACTCGAACGCAAATTCCTCGACGCCACGCCGGACATCGAGCGCTGGCTGCGCGGCAAGTGGCAGGAGCACACGCCGCCGTTCTACGGCTCGGTGGACCTGCGCAACGCCGGCTTCAAGCTGGCGCCGGTGGACATGAACCTGTTCCCCGGCGGCTTCAACAACCTCAATCCGGCCTTCCTGCCGCTGTGCGTGCAGGCCGCGATGACGGCGATCGACAAGATCTGTCCGATGGCCAAGAGCCTGCTGCTGATCCCGGAGAACCACACGCGCAACACCTTCTACCTGCAGAACGTCGCGCAGCTGGTGACCATCCTGCGCATGACGGGCCTGAACGTGCGCGTCGGCTCGCTGCTGCCGGAAATCGACCAGCCGACGCCGATCGACCTGCCCAACGGCACCTCGCTGCTGCTCGAACCGCTGGTGCGCACCCGCTACCGGCTGGGCCTCGCCGACTTCGATCCCTGCGCGATCCTGCTCAACAACGACCTGAGCGCGGGCGTGCCGGACATCCTGCAGAACCTCAACGAGCAGTTCGTCCTGCCGCCGCTGCACGCCGGCTGGGCGGTGCGCCGCAAGTCCAATCACTTCGCCGCCTACGACGAAGTGGCCGAGGAGTTCGCCCAACTCGTCGGCATCGACCCATGGCAGATCAACCCGTATTTCGGCGTCTGCGGCAGCGTCAATTTCCACGACCGGCAGGGCGAGGACTGCCTGGCCGCCAACGTCAACGCGGTGCTCGCCAAGATGCGCGGGAAATACCGGGAATACGGCATCGAGGAAACGCCCTACGTGGTGGTCAAGGCCGACGCCGGTACCTACGGCATGGGCGTGATGACGGTCAAGGACGCCTCCGAGGTGGTCGGGCTGAACCGCCGGCAGCGCAACAAGATGTCGGTGATCAAGGAAGGCATGAGTGTCACCCAGGTGATCATCCAGGAAGGCGTGCATACGCGCGAGCGCGTCGGCGACGGCGTCGCCGAGCCGGTGGTTCTACATGATCGACCGCTACGTCGTGGGCGGCTTCTACCGGGTGCATGCCGAACGCGGCAAGGACGAGAATCTCAACGCGCCGGGCATGCATTTCGAGCCGCTGGCGTTCGAGACCAGCTGTTGCCTGCCGGATCTTTGCCAGACGCCGGACGCCCCGCCGAACCGCTTCTACGCCTACGGCGTGGTCGCCCGGCTGGCGCTGCTCGCCGCGTCGCTCGAACTGGAACGGACCGAACCCAAGGAGGAGTGACCATGCGCATCGCCTTCATCGTCGACCCGCTCGATGTGCTCAAACCCTACAAGGATTCCAGCGTCGCCATGATGCGCGCGGCGCAGGCGGCGGGACATTCGGTCTTCGCCGTCCAGCAGCCCTCGCTGCACTGGACGACGCAGCACGGCGTCTGCGCGGAGGCCGTGCATCTGGTCCTGCTCGAAACCGACAGCGAATGGTACGTGGAAAGCGAAAGCACGATCGGGCCGCTGCGCGATTTCGACGCGGTGATCATGCGCAAGGACCCGCCGTTCGACATGGAGTACGTCACCAGCACCTGGCTGCTCGAACGCGCCGAGGCCGAAGGCGCGCGCATCTTCAATAGCCCGCGCGCGCTGCGCGACCACTCGGAGAAGTTCGCCATCGCCGAATTCGCCCAGTTCACCGTGCCGACGCTGGTCGCGCGCGACGCGGCCCGGCTCGGCGAGTTCATCGGCACGCACCGCGACGTGGTGCTGAAGCCGCTCGACGGCATGGGCGGCAGCCAAGTCTTCCGCGTGCGCGAGGACGACCCCAACCGCAACGTGATCATCGAGACGCTGACGCGCGACGGCGGGCGCACGATCATGGCCCAGCGCTTCATCCCGGAAATCGCCAGCGGCGACAAGCGCATCCTGATCGTCGGCGGCGAGGTCGTTCCCCATTGCCTGGCGCGCATCCCGATGGCCGGCGAGACGCGTGGCAACCTGGCGGCCGGCGGGCGCGGCGAGGCGCGGCCGCTGACCTTCCGCGACCGGGAGATCGCCGAGACGCTGGCGCCGGTGTTCGCCGAGCGGGGGCTGCTGTTCGTCGGCATCGACGTGATCGGCGACTGGCTGACCGAGATCAACGTCACCAGCCCGACCTGCATGGTCGAGATCCACCAGCAGACCGGCTTCGACGCCGCCGCCCTGTTCATCGAGGCGGTCGAGGCCGCCTGCGGCGGCGCGCCGCAGGGCGGAGCGGCCGTTCCCGAGCCGTCGTGAGACGCGCGGCCGCCGCTTTTCCGCTCCTCATCCCGGCGCTGCTCGCGCTCTTCCTCGCCGCCTGCGGCCGGCCCGCGCCGCACCGCCAGGAATCCTTCGTCTTCGGTACCCGCGTCGAGATCCTGGTGGCCGGCGTTGACGAGGCGCGGGCGCGCCCGGCCGCGGCGGCCGTCCTGCGCGAGTTCGACCGTCTGCATCGCACTTATCACGCCTGGCGTCCTTCCGAGCTGAGCGGCCTCAACGACGCGCTGGCCGCCGGAAAAACGCTGGACGTCACCCCCGAAATGGCCGCGCTGCTGGCCGACGCCAAGCGGCTGTCCGTGCTCGGCGATGGCCTGTTCGATCCCGGCATCGGCCGGCTGATCGCCGCCTGGGGCTTCCAGTCCGACGAATTCCAGGCCGCCCTGCCCGACCCCGCGTTCCTGGCCGACTGGCGCGCGCACCGCGCCGGCATCGCCGACCTCCTGATCGACGGACAGCGCGTCGGCAGCCGCTCGCGCCGCGTCGCCATCGACCTCGGCGGCTACCTGAAAGGCTACGCGTTGGACCGCGCCGCGGCGATCCTGCGCGAGCACGGCGTCCACGACGCGCTGATCAACATCGGCGGCAACATCCTGGCCCTCGGCAGCAAGAACGGCGAGCCGTGGAGCGTCGGCATCCAGCATCCGCGCCGGCCGGAGCCGCTGGCCACGCTGCAACTGCACGACGGCGAGGCGATCGGCACGTCCGGCGACTACCAGCGTTTCTTCGAACTCGACGGCAAACGCTACTGCCACCTGCTCGACCCGCGCAGCGGCGAACCGGCGGCGCACACCCAGGCGCTGACCGTGCTGATCCCGCCGCAAGCCGGCGCCGGCACGCTCTCCGACGCGGCCACCAAGCCGCTGTTCATCGCCGGCGGCCGCTGGCCCGAACTGGCCGGAAAGCTCGGCGTCGACCGGGTGCTGCGGGTGGACGCCGCCGGCAACGTGGCGGTCAGCCCGAGAATGCGCGCGCGTCTCGAATTCGCCGCCGGCATCCCGCAACCGGAGGAAGTTCCGCTGCCGGCCGCGCAATAGCCCCGCGAAGGCTTCCGAATCGACCGGAATCCCTTAGAATGAGGGTTCTCGCCCGATACCGCCGGGATAACGACCACCGCTCGACAGGACTCCCCAATGGCACGCGCTGAAACGGAAATCATCAACAAGCTGGGCCTGCATGCCCGCGCCTCGGCCAAGCTGACCCAACTGGCCGGCAGCTTCGAATCGGATATCTGGATGGAACGGAATTCCCGCCGGATCAACGCCAAGAGCATCATGGGCGTGATGATGCTGGCGGCCGGCAAGGGCTCCAAGGTGGTGATCGAGACCACCGGCGAGGACGAGCAAGAAGCCCTGGACGCCCTTCTCAAACTCATCGCGGACAAGTTCGGTGAAGGAGAGTAGGCACACCATGAGCTTCACCCTGCACGGGCTGCCCGTCTCGGGCGGCATCGCCATCGGCCAGGCGCACCTCATCTCGCAGGCGACGCTGGAGGTTTCGCACCTGGTCATCGCCCCGCGCATGGTGGAAAAGGAAGTGGCCCGCTTCGAGGCGGCCATGGCCCGCGTGCGGGCCGAGTTCGACGCGATGAAGAACAGCCTGGAGAAGTCGCCGGCCGACATGCGCGCGTTCATCGACCTGCACCGCATGATCCTCGACGATCCCGAGCTGTCGGAAGTGCCCAAGCAGATCATCCGCGAGCGGCGCTGCAACGCCGAGTGGGCCATCGTGCAGCAGATGGAACTGCTGGTCGAGCAGTTCGAGCGGATCGACGATCCCTACCTGCGCGAACGCAGCTACGACGTGCGCCAGGCCGTCGAGCGCGTGGTGCGCGAGCTGAGCGGGCACCCCGACCATGCGGGTGGCGGCCGGCTCAAGGGCATCAAGGGCGAGCACCTGATCGTCGTCGCGCACGACCTCTCGCCGGCGGACGTGATGGCGTTCCGGGACCAGGACTTCGCCTCGTTCGTCACCGACGTCGGCGGCGCCACCTCGCACACGGCGATCCTGGCGCGCGGCATGGGCATTCCCGCCGTGCTCGGCCTGCACAACGCGCGGCAGCTGATCCGCGACCGGGAAACCCTGATCGTCGACGGCACGCGGGGCGTGGTCATCGTCAATCCGGACCGGCGCATCCTCGAAGAGTACGAGCTGAGAAAGACGCAGCACGAACTGGAGCGCTCCAAGCTCAAGCTGCTCAAGACGGCGCGCGCGACGACGCTGGACAAGGTCAAGATCGACCTGCTGGCGAACATCGAGGGCCCGGACGACGTCGAGGACGTCCTCGACTCCGGCGCGGACGGCGTCGGCCTGTTCCGCACCGAGTTCATCTTCCTCGGCCGCGGCGACATGCCCAGCGAGGACGAGCAGTTCGAGGCCTACCGCAAGACGGTCAAGGGCATGGAAGGGCGTCCGATCGTCATCCGCACCTTCGACCTGGGCAACGACAAGGAACTGCATGTCGAGGAAGCCCCCGGCGACCGCCGGCGCGAGAATCCGGCGCTCGGCCTGCGCTCGGTGCGCCTGTCGCTGGCCGAGCCGAAGGTCTTCCTGGCCCAGCTGCGCGCCATCCTGCGCGCCTCGCGCTACGGCAAGGTGAGAATCCTGGTGCCGATGTTCTCGCACGCCTTCCAGGTGGACCAGACCCTGGCCCTGCTCGAACAGGCCAAGTCCAGCCTGCGCGGCGAAAAGGTCCCGTTCGACGAGAAGATCGAGATCGGCGGCATGATCGAGGTGCCGGCCGCGGCGCTGGCCGTCGGGTTGTTCCTGCGGCGGCTCGATTTCCTGTCGATCGGCACCAACGACCTGATCCAGTACACCCTGGCGATCGACCGCGCCGACGAGCAGGTGGCCAATCTCTACGATCCGCTGCACCCGGCCGTGCTGATGCTGCTGTCGCACGTCATCGGCAGCGCCGAGAAAGCCGGCGTGCCGGTATCGATGTGCGGCGAGATGGCCGGCGACCCGAACTTCACCCGCCTGCTGCTCGGCCTGGGCCTGCGCCAGTTCTCGATGTTTCCGGCGCAGATTCCGGCGGTCAAGCAGCGCATCAAGCAAAGCGACATTGCCGAAATCGAGCCGGTCGTGCGCCGCATCGTGCGCCTGGAGGAATCGGCCAAGATCGAGGAGCAGGTCGAGCGGCTCAACGCCTGGCGGCAGTAGCCGCTGGCTCCTCCCCCTTCAAGGGGGAGGTCGGGAGGGGGATGGGGTAATAAGGGAAGGGCGAGACGCCCCGGTCATTTGACATTTGCCGTACCGGGCGGTAACTTCCGCCGACAGCGCCGATTTGAACGATCAGCTTGCGGGCGCTCAACAAATACGGCTAAAGCGGCGTCGCCCAGTCCGCCCTGTACAGCCGGCTGGGCTTTGTTTTTTTGATGCGGAACGTCATGTCACTCGAGAATTCCGTCGGCACCGTTGCCCCGCAACGCTTCTGCCACAACGCACCGATAGCGCTCAAGGGCGGCGGCCGGCTGCCGTCGTTCGAACTCGTCTTCGAAACCTACGGCACGCTCAACGCCGCGCGCTCGAACGCCGTGCTGGTCTGCCACGCACTGTCCGGCAGCCACCACGTCGCCGGCGTCTACGCCGGCACGCCGAACAGCCTCGGCTGGTGGGACAACCTGGTCGGACCGGGCAAGCCGCTCGATACGCGCAAGTTCTTCGTCGTCGGGGTCAACAACCTCGGCGGCTGCTACGGCTCGACCGGGCCGCTGTCGCCGAACCCGGAGACGGGCAGGCGCTACGGCGCCGATTTCCCGCTGGTCACCGTCGAGGACTGGGTGCTCGCCCAGTCCCGGCTGGCCGACCACCTCGGCATCGACACCTGGGCGGCGGTGATCGGCGGCAGCCTCGGCGGCATGCAGGCCATCGAATGGTCGCTGCAGTTCCCCGAGCGCATCCGCCACGCCGTGGCCATCGCCTCGGCGCCCAAGCTGTCGGCACAGAACATCGCCTTCAACGAGGTGGCCCGCCAGGCCATCCTCTCCGATCCGGATTTCCACGGCGGGCATTACGCCGAGCACGGCGTGGTGCCGACGCGCGGCCTGCGCCTGGCGCGCATGGTCGGCCACATCACCTACCTGTCCGACGACCAGATGAACGAGAAATTCGGGCGGGAACTGCGCAACGGCGCGCGCAGCTTCAGCTACGGCATCGACTTCCAGATCGAATCCTACCTGCGCCACCAGGGCGACAAGTTCGCCGGCTTCTTCGACGCCAACACCTACCTGCTGACCACCAAGGCGCTGGACTACTTCGATCCGGCCTACGCCTGCGGCGGCGACCTGGCCGCCGCGCTGGCGCCGGCCCGGGCGAACTTCCTGGTCGCCAGTTTCACCACCGACTGGCGCTTCTCGCCGGCCCGCTCGCGCGAGATCGTCTTCGCCCTGATGCGCAACCGGCACCGCGTGGCCTACGCCGAGATCGACTGCGACGCCGGCCACGATTCGTTCCTGCTCGACGACGCGCACTATCACGCGGTGCTGCGCGCCTATCTGGAGAACATCAAGGTATGAGCCCGCTGACCCCCAAGGAGCGCGAACGCTTCGACTTCGCCGTGATCGCCGGCTGGATTCCCGCCGGCAGGCACGTGCTCGACCTCGGCTGCGGCGACGGCCGGCTGCTGCGCTATCTCGCCGAGACCAAATCGATCAGCGGCTACGGCGTGGAAATCGACCACGAGAGCGTGCTCGGCTGCATCCGCAACGGCGTGGACGTGATCCAGATCGACATCGAGGGCGGCCTCTCCGGCTTCGAGGACGGCGCCTTCAGCCACGCCATCATCTCGCAGGCGCTGCAGACGATGCACAGCACCGAGCGCATCCTCGGCGAAATGCTGCGCGTGGCCGACGAGGCCATCGTCAGTTTTCCCAACTTCGCCTACCGGGTGAACCGCGAGGCGATCGCCGCCGGGCACATGCCGGTTTCCGAGGACCTGCCCTACGAGTGGTACGACACGCCGAACGTGCGCTTCTTCACCATCGTCGACTTCGAGGCGCTGTGCGCCAAGCTCGGCATCGCCATCCGCGAGCGCCTGGCCTTCGACGTTTACGGCCAGCCGGTCGCCGACGACCCCAACCTGAACGGCAGCCTGGCCTTCTACCGGCTCGGCCGGCCTTAACCGGATGCCGGATCTCGGGCGCAGCCATCGCCTCGCGGCGATACTTCTGCTGGGCTTCGCCTCCGGCCTGCCGCTGGCGCTGACCGGGCAGGCGATGCAGGCCTGGCTGGCAACCGACGGCGTGGACTTCGCCACCATCGGCTTCTTCGGCCTGGTCGGCGTGCCCTACACCTTCAAGTTCCTGTGGGCGCCGCTGATGGACCGCTTCGAGCCGCCCTGGCTCGGCCGCCGGCGCGGCTGGCTGGTGCTTACGCAGGGCGCGCTGGCGCTGATCCTGTTCATGCTTTCCGGCCTCTCGCCGCACGAGCGGCCGCTGCTCTTCGCCCAATGGGCCGTGCTGCTGGCCTTCCTCTCGGCCTCGCAGGACGTGGTGGTTGACGCCTACCGCGCCGACGTGCTGGCCGACAAGGCCGAGCACGGCCTGGGCGCGTCGCTGCACGTCTTCGGCTACCGCATGGCGATGATCGTCTCGGGCGGCGTTGCCCTGATCTGGGCCGACCAGTGGCGCTCGTGGCCACGGGTTTACGCGCTGATGGGCATGCTCATGGCCGCCTCGGCGGTGCTCTCGCTGTGCGTGCTGCCGCCGGTGCGCGGCGCGTCGCGGCCGCTGTCGTCCAGCGCCGGCGGCGAGCTGAAAGGCTTCGCGGCCATGCTGGCCGGCGTCTTCGCCGGGTATTTCCTGGCCCGCAACGCGCTGCGCCTGGTCGGGCTGGACCCGGACAGCGCCAACCACTGGGTCCAGCTGCTCTTCGTCATGGCCGAGATCGCCGCCGCCCTGCCGCTGGCCTGGTGGTTCGCCCGGCTGGCCCGTTTCGAGACGCTCAACGCCTCGCTCGCCGCCTACTTCGCGCAGCCCGGCGCCGCCCTGTTCCTGCTGCTGATCGTCCTCTACAAGCTCGGCGACGCCTTCGCCGGCAGCCTGACCACCGCCTTCCTGCTCAAGGGGCTGGCCTTCTCGCAGGCCGAGGTCGGCATCGCCAACAAGATCATCGGCATCTGGCTGACCATCGTCGGCGCCCTGGTCGGCGGCGCGCTGATGCTGCGCCTGCGCCTGTACCGCGCGCTGCTGCTGTTCGGCATCCTGCAGCTGGCGTCGAATTTCGGCTTCTACCTGATCGCCGTGCTCGGCAAGGGCGCCTGGGGCAGCATCGCCGTGCCGCCGTTCGACTGGGTCGTCGTCTCCCTGCGCGACGCCGCCTCGCTCGACTTCCTGCTGCTCGCCGTGGTCGCCGGCGAGAACATCACCGGCGGCATGGGCACCGTGGCGCTGGTCGCCCTGCTGATGGCGCTGTGCAACAGCCGCTTCACGGCCACGCACTATGCGCTGCTCTCGGCGCTGGCCGCGGTCGGGCGCATCTACGTCAGCCCGGTCGCCGGAGTGCTCACCGAGACCATCGGCTGGCCGGCGTTCTACCTCTTCTCGATCGCCGTGGCCGTGCCCGGCGTGGTCATGGTCCGCCGGATGCGCGCGCCGCTGCTGGCGCTCGCCGGCGAGCAAAGGATGCAGACATGAAACCCACCCAAACGGATACCGTCTCCGTCCTCGTCGCGGCGGCGCGGAAACTTTCGCTGGCGGTCGGACGGATGGAATTCTCGCCGCCCGTGACCCACGTTTACAATCCGCTGGACTACGCCTGGGCGCCGCACGAACAGTATCTGCGGCGTTTCGGCGGCGGCCGCAAACGGATCGTCTTTCTCGGCATGAACCCCGGCCCGTTCGGCATGGTGCAATGCGGCATCCCGTTCGGCGAGATCGCCGCGGCGCGCGACTGGCTGGGCATCGACGCGCCGGTCGGCAAGCCGGCGCGCGAGAATCCCAAGCGGCCGGTCGAAGGCTTCGGCTGCCCGCGCTCCGAAGTGAGCGGCAGGCGCCTGTGGGGCCTGTTCCAGGAACGCTTCGGCAGCGCGGAGGCCTTCTTCGCCGAGCACTTCGTCGCCAACTACTGCCCGCTGGCGTTCTTCGACGGCGGGCGCAACCTCACGCCCGACAAGCTGCCGGCCCGCGAAGCCGGGCCGCTCTACGCCGCCTGCGACGCGCATCTGCGCGCATTGGTCGCGGCGCTGGAACCGGAGTGGATCGTCGGCGTCGGCGGCTTCGCCGAGGCGCGCGCCGCCGAGGCGCTGCGGGGAACGGCAACGCGCATCGGCAGGGTGCTGCACCCCAGCCCGGCCAGTCCGGCCGCCAACCGCGGCTGGGCCGAAGCCGCGACCCGGCAGCTGGTCGCTCAAGGCATCTGGGACTGATCGGGGAAACCGCGGCCAGCCGCGTTTCCCCGCACGCTCAACGCGAACGGCCGCTCAGGTTGAGCAGCGTGCTCTGCAGCACGCGCCAGGATTTCCACAGCGAAAAGGCCCGTGCGCCCCAGCGCAGCGCCGCCTTGCCCTTGAAGAGCATGAACGCGCCGGCGACCGCCGAGGCGGCCAGCGCATGGCGGCGCAGGTAGTTGACGCCGGCCCGGACGCCGGCGACGGCGACGTCGATCTTGCCCAGCGCCGCCGCCAGCGGTGCGAAATCGCGGCGCAGCGCGTCGCGCTGGCCGGCGATGCGCTCGAGCAGCCGGCCGCGCTGCAGCAGCAGATCATCGAGCCGGCGGTTCATGGCCGGCCATCGCCTTCAACTGATGCAGGTCCTGCTCCAACTCGGCCATGCTGGCGGCGAAAATCCGGTCGGGACGGCGGGCCCGCCGCCTGAACTGCCCCAGCAGGACGCCGCCGGCCACGAAAAACGCCAGCGTGCAGACGGCCAGCACCACCACCCGCTGCTCCCAGAACGACGCCACCAGCAAGGCGACGGCCAGGATGACGCCGACGCCGAAGCAGAACGCCATGGCCAGGGCCGTGAGCATCAGCTGGATGGCGCGCAGCTTCTCGATCTCGATTTCGTTCGAGAGCAGTTCCAGGCGCGTCTTACCGCTCGCCAGCAGGGTGGCGGCGATGCTTTTCAAGGCGGAGAGCAGGCCGGCCGACGCTCCGCCTTCTGTTTCTCCCATGCCGGACCGCTCAGCGGCGGCCGATGATGATGCCGAGCAACAGCCCGACACCGGCCGCGATGCCGACGGCCCGCCACGGGTTGTCGTTCACGTAGTCGTCGGTGGCGCGCGCGGCGGCCTTGGTCCGGTTGACCAGCATGTCCTCGGCATCGGCGATGCGCACCTTGGCGTCGCGCAGCCGTTCGGCGATGCGCTCGCGCAGTTCACCGATCTTGTCGCCGGCGACGCCGGTCGTCGCGCGCAGGATTTCTTCGGCGTCCGACACCACGACCTTCATGTCGGAAACGAGTTTTTCTTTGCTGTTGCTGGGGAAATCGGTCACGTCGGACATGGCATACCTCTTCGTTTTTTGCGGGGTTGGCACGACGAGGAACGCAAAATGCGTTCCTCGCGTTCAGGGTATCCAATTTGCAGCCCTGAATCAATGACAAGAGCCGGCCGGCATGGACGATCGCTCGTCGTGCCAGTCGTAGTCGATGCTCAGCGGCGCGTGATCGCTGAAGCGCTGCTGCTTGTAGACCGCGGCTGCGATCGCCGAGGCGGCCAGGGCGGGCGTCGCCAGCTGGTAATCGAGCCGCCAGCCGACGTTCTTGGCCCAGGCCCGCCCGCGGTTCGACCACCACGTGTAACACGCCTCCGTCGCTTCCGGATGCAGGCGGCGATAGACGTCGGTCCAGCCGGCCTCGGCCAGGACGCGCCCGATCCAGGCGCGCTCCTCGGGCAGGAAACCCGAGTTCTTCTGGTTCGATCGCCAGTTCTTCAGGTCGATTTCCTGATGCGCGATGTTCCAGTCGGCGCAGATCACGATTTCCCGGCCGCATTGCGCCAAGTTGACGAGATGCGGATAGAAGACGTCGAGGAAGCGGAACTTGGCTTCCTGGCGCTCGGGCGAGCTGGAGCCCGACGGCACGTAGAGGGAAATCACCGACAGCCTGCCGAAGTCGGCGCGCAGGTAGCGCCCCTCGGCGTCGAACTCGGCGTTGCCGATGCCCTCCACGACGGCGTCGGGCTGGCGCCGGCACCACAGGCCGACGCCGGCGTAGCCTTTTTTCGCGGCGCAATGGTAGTAGGCGTGGAATCCTGCCGGCGCCCGCATCTCCGGCGAGAGGTCGCAGGCCTGCGCCTTGAGCTCCTGCAGGCAGATGACGTCGGCGCCCTGCCCGGCGGCCCAGGCGGAAAAACCCTTGCTCCATGCCGAACGGATTCCGTTGAGGTTTGCGGTAATGATGCGTAACATATCGGCGGCGCGGCCGATCACGGCCGCGATCATCAAAAAAAGAGGCAGTTTAGCAATGGATTTTCGCCAGGAGTTCATCGAATTCGCCCTCGCGCAGAACGTCTTGCGATTCGGTGAATTCAAAACCAAGGCCGGACGGCTTTCCCCCTACTTTTTCAACGCCGGGCTGTTCAACGACGGCCGGGCGCTCGACCGCCTCTCGCAGTTCTACGCCCAGGCCATCCTGGCCAGCGGCATCGCCGTCGACGTGCTCTACGGCCCGGCCTACAAGGGCATTCCGCTGGTCTCGGTGACCGCCCTGTCGCTGGCGCGCGCCGGCCGCAACCTGCCGTTCGCCTTCAACCGCAAGGAGGCCAAGGATCACGGCGAGGGCGGCAACATCATCGGCACGGCGCTGGCCGGGCGCGTGCTGATCGTGGACGACGTGATCTCGGCCGGCACCTCGGTGCGCGAATCGGTAGAGATCATCCGCGCCGCCGGCGCCGTGCCCTGCGGCGTGGTCATCGCGCTCGACCGCATGGAACGCGGCACCGGCGCGTTGTCGGCCGTACAGGAAGTCGAGCAGGACTACGGCCTGCCGGTCGTTTCCGTGGCCACGCTGGACGACCTGATGGCGTTCCTCAAGCAGCGCCCCGACTTCGCGGAGCACGAAGCGGCCGTGGCGCGCTACCGGCAGGAATACGGCGTTGCGCGGACGCGCTGAACCGTTCGTCCTCGCGGGCGTCCTGCTGCTGCTCGCCGCACCGGCCGGCGCGGCGCCGGCCGCGGGAGGCGGGAAGTTCTATTGCTGCGCCGACCCCACCGGCAAGTACGTCTGCGGGGACATCCTGCCCCAGGCCTGCTACGGACGCGCCTATCGCGAGCTGGGCGCGGACGGGCGCACCGTGCGCGAGATCGAGGCGCCGCTGACCCCAGAGCAGCGCGCGCGCCGGGCCGCCGAGGAGGAAGAGCGCCGGCAGGACGCGATCCGGCAGAAGGAGCAGCAGCGCAAGGACCAGGCGCTGCTCGACACCTACATCAGCCTCGACGACATCGAGGTGCTGCGCAAGCGCGCGCTCGACGAGGCGCGCCAGTCCATCCGCAACGCCGAGATCCGCATCGCCGAGATCAAGGGCCTGCGCAAGAAATTCGAGGACGAGGCCGAGTTCTACAAGAAGAAGGCCATGCCGCCCGAGATCCAGAAGGGGCTGGCCGACACCGAGTTCGAGATCAAGGCGCAGGAGTCGATCATCGAGGCCAAACGCAAGGACATGGTGACGCTCCAGGCCAAGTACGACGACGACCGCAAGCGTTTCCTCGACCTGCAGCGCCGCAAGGCGGGCAAGCCGCAATAGCGGCCCGCCGCTCCCCTACGCCAGTTTCGCCAGCTTCTCGCGCAGCAGCGCGTTGACCTGCTGCGGGTTGGCCTTGCCCTTGGTCGCCTTCATCGCCTGGCCGACCAGCGCGTTGAACGCCTTTTCCTTGCCGGCCCTGAATTCGGCGACCATCGCCGGGTTGGCGGCCAGCACCGCGTCGATCAACGCTTCGATGGCGCCGGCGTCGGTGATCTGCCGGAGCCCCTGCTTTTCGATGATCTCGTCGGCGGAGCGGCCCTCGCCGTTCCACAGCGCGTCGAACACCTTCTTGGCGATGTTGTTGGACAGGGTGTTGTCGGCAATACGCGCGACCAGGCCGCCGAGCTGCGCCGCCGTGACCGGCGAGTCGGCGAGTTCGCGGCCTTCCTTGTTGAGCCGCGCCGCGAGGTCGACCATCACCCAGTTGGCGCACGGCTTGGCCGCGTTGCGGCCGGCCGCGGCGACGGCGGCCTCGAAGTAGCCGGCCACCTCCAGCGACGCGGTCAGCGTCGTCGCGTCGTAGTCCGACAGGCCGAATTCGTCGATGAAGCGCCGCTTCCTGGCCGCCGGCAGCTCGGGCAGCGCCGCGCGCGCGCGCTCGACCCACGCGCGGTCGATGATCAGCGGCAGCAGGTCGGGATCGGGGAAGTAGCGGTAGTCGTGCGCGTCCTCCTTCGAGCGCATCGCGCGCGTCTCCCCGGTGCCGGGGTCGAACAGCACGGTCGCCTGCTCGATGCGCCCGCCGTCCTCGATATGCGCGATCTGCCACTGCACCTCGTAGTCGATGGCCTGCTGCAGGAAGCGGAAGGAGTTGAGGTTCTTGATCTCGCGCCGCGTGCCGAATTCCTGCTGGCCGACGGGGCGCACCGAGACGTTGGCGTCGCAGCGGAAGGAGCCTTCCTGCATGTTGCCGTCGCAGATGCCGATCCAGCGCACCAGCGCGTGCAGCGCCTTGGCGTAGGCCACGGCCTCGGCCGACGAGCGCATGTCCGGCTCGGTGACGATTTCGAGCAGCGGCGTGCCGGCGCGGTTGAGGTCGATGCCCGACTTGCCGTGGAAGTCCTCATGCAGCGACTTGCCGGCATCTTCCTCCAGATGCGCGCGCGTCAGGCGCACCGTCTTTTCCGCCGCGCCGTCGCCCAAGGAAATCGCCAGCTGGCCGCCGACCACCACCGGCAGTTCGTACTGGCTGATCTGGTAGCCCTTGGGAAGATCGGGGTAGAAGTAGTTCTTGCGGGCGAACACCGATTTCGGCGCCACCTCGCCGCCGACCGCCAGGCCGAAGCGGATCGCGCATTCGACGGCGCCGCGGTTGAGCACCGGCAGGACGCCGGGCAGCGCCAGGTTGACCGCGTTGGCCTGCGCGTTCGGCTCGGCGCCGAAGGCCGTCGAGCTGCCGGAGAAAATCTTCGAGCGCGTCAAGAGCTGCGCGTGCGTCTCGATGCCGATCACCACTTCCCATTGTTTCATCGCTTGTCATCCATCCGTATCACGCGCAGCGGCCGCTGCGCCTGTCGATCAGAATCGGCCACAGGTAGCTGAACGCATCGCCGCTGCAGCGCGCCTGGCAGCCGTTGAAGGCCACCGTGACGCCTCTTTCCTGCTCCCACATGCGCACCGTGCAGGCGCTGTCCCGGTCGCTCAGCACCACGTTGGGCATGCGCGCGGTCTGCGCGAAGTTCTTCATGTCGAAGCGGCACAGGCCCTGGCGCGGGATCGCCACTTCCGCGACGAAGCGCTTGACCTCGGCCTTCGCCACCTGCAGGTCCAGGCTGCCGCGCCCGCCCTGCACGTCCTTGAAGCTGCAGCGGGTGCGCACGTCGAGCTCCTTGTCCGGGATCGGCTTGAGCTTGCGCCCGGCCAAGTGCTTGAGCGGCTGCGATTCGATCCGCTCCTGGCTCTTTTCCTGACGCCGCGCCTGTTCGCCGGCGGGCTTCGTTTCGGCTGCCGCCGCCTTGTCCGGCGCGGCGGGCGGCGGCGCCTGCGTGGCGCAGGACGCCAGCAGCAGGACCGGCACGAACAGCGCGGCGGGCTTCACGAACGCTCAGTCCAGCCCGGCCGGACGCCGCAGATGCCAGTCCGTGGCCTGCTGGTAGCGGTGCGCCGCGTTGAGCAGCCGCGCCTCGCTGAAATAGCCGCCGATCAGCTGCAGTCCGACCGGCAGGCCGTCGGCGAAGCCGGCGGGCACGGCCATGCCGGGCAGGCCGGCGAGGTTGACGGCGATGGTGTAAATGTCCGAGAGGTACATCTGCACCGGGTCGGACGCTTTTTCACCGAGGCGGAAGGCGGTGCTCGGGCTGGTCGGGCCCATGATCACGTCGCACTGCTCGAAGGCGGCGGCGAAGTCCTCGGCGATCAGCCGCCGGATGCGCTGCGCCTGCAGGTAGTAGGCATCGTAGTAGCCGTGCGAGAGCACGTAGGTGCCGATCAGGATGCGCCGCTTGACCTCGTCGCCGAAGCCCTGCGCGCGCGTCCTGGCGTACATGTCGTTGAGATCGGCATACGCCGGCGCGCGGTAGCCGTAGCGCACGCCGTCGTAGCGCGACAGGTTCGAGCTGGCCTCCGCCGGGGCGATCACGTAGTACGCCGGCACCGCCAGCTTCATGTTCGGCAGGCCGACCTCGACGGTCTCCGCCCCGAGCTTGCGGTATTCGGCGAGCGCGTCCTCGACGCAGCGCATCACGCCGGCGTCGCAGCCGTCGCCGAAGAACTCGCGCGGCAGGCCGATCCTCAGGCCGGCCAGGGGCTTTTCGAGGTCGCGCGCGTAATCCTCGGCCGGGCGGTCGAGGCTGGTCGAGTCGCGCGCGTCGAAACCGGCCATGACGTTGAGCAGCAGGGCGCAATCCTCGGCCGAGCGCGCCAGCGGCCCGCCCTGGTCGAGCGACGAGGCGTAGGCGATCATGCCGTAGCGGGAAACCACGCCGTAGGTCGGCTTCAGGCCGGTCAGGTTGCACATCGCGGCGGGCTGGCGGATCGAACCGCCGGTGTCCGTGCCGGTGGCCGCCGGCGCGAGCCCGGCGGCGACGGCGGCGGCCGAGCCGCCCGAGGAACCGCCGGGCACGCGCCCGGTGTCCCACGGATTGCGCACCGGGCCGAAATGCGAGGTTTCGTTCGACGAGCCCATGGCGAACTCGTCCATGTTGGTCTTGCCGAGGATGACCGCGCCGGCGGCGTTGCAGCGTTCGATCACCGCGGCGTCGTAGGGGCTGACGAAGTTGCCGAGCATGCGCGAGCCGCAGGTGGTCGGCCAGCCCTCGGCGCAGAAGATGTCCTTCTGGGCCAGCGGGATGCCGGTCAGCGGCCCGGCCTGGCCCTCCGCGCGGCGGGCGTCGGCGGCCCGGGCCTGCGCCAGGGTCTTCTCCGGGTCGACGGTGATGTAGGCGTTGATCCGCGGGTCGAGCCTTGCGATGCGGTCGAGGTACAGCCGCGCCAGTTCGACCGACGAGATTTCCCCGGCCGCCAGGGCCTGCGATAGTTGCTTGAGCGTTTTGTCGATCATGGTCCGTCGGAGGATGGCGGCCCGGCAGGACGCCGCGCCCGCGCTCCTCCCTCCTTGCGTGTTATTCGATCACCTTCGGCACCAGGTAGAGGCCGGCTTCGGTTTCAGGCGCCACGGCCTGGTAGGCCTCGCGCCGGTTCGTTTCGGTGACTGCGTCGTCGCGCAGGCGCTGCGCCAGATCCTGCGCGTGCGCCATCGGCTCGACGCCGCGCGTGTCGACGGCCTGCATTTTTTCGATCAGGGAAAATATTCCATTCAGGTGGCCGAGGGTGCTTTCCGCCTCGGCGTCGCTGATTTCGATCCGGGCGAGTTGGGCGATGCGCCGGACTTGTTCCAAAGAGAGCGACATGGTCGACAAATCAACAGGATGTAAAATCGGGAAGCCTTATAAGGTATCATAAACGCTTTGCTCTCCGCAGCCGCCCGCAGACTTTTCCACGGATAGACACGCATGTTCAGTTTTCTGCGCAGTTACTTCTCCAACGACCTGGCCATCGACCTCGGCACCGCCAACACGCTGATCTACGTGCGCGGACGCGGCATCGTCCTGGACGAGCCTTCGGTCGTCGCCATCCGCATGGAGGGCGGCCCCAACGCCCGCAAGACGATCCAGGCCGTCGGCCAGAGCGCCAAGGAAATGCTCGGCAAGGCGCCGGGCGCCATCACCGTGATCCGCCCGATGAAGGACGGCGTCATCGCCGACTTCACAGTCACCGAACAGATGTTGAAGCAGTTCATCCGCAAGGTGCACGATTCGCGCCTGCTCTCGCCGAGCCCGCGCATCATCATCTGCGTGCCGTCCGGCTCGACGCAGGTCGAGCGCCGCGCGATCCGCGAATCGGCGATCGGCGCCGGCGCCAGCCAGGTGTTCCTGATCGAGGAGCCGATGGCGGCGGCGATCGGCGCCGGCCTGCCGGTGTCCGAGCCGACCGGCTCGATGGTCGTCGACATCGGCGGCGGCACCACCGAGGTCGGCGTCATCTCGCTCGGCGGCATGGTCTATTCCGGCTCGGTGCGCGTCGGCGGCGACAAGCTCGACGAGGCGATCATCAACTACATCAGCCGCAACTACGGCATGCTGATCGGCGAGAACACCGCCGAAGGCATCAAGAAGAACATCGGCTCGGCCTTCCCCGGCGCCGAGGTGCGCGAGATGGAGGTCTCGGGCATCAACAAGGCCGAGGGCATCCCGCGCAAGTTCACGATTTCCTCCAACGAAATCCTCGAAGCCCTGACCGAGCCGCTGAACAGCATCGTCTCGGCGGTCAAGTCCGCGCTGGAAAAGACGCCGCCCGAACTGGGCGCCGACATCGCCGACAAGGGCATGGTGCTGACCGGCGGCGGCGCGCTGCTGCGCGACCTCGACCGCCTGCTGATGGAGGAAACCGGCCTGCCGGTGATCGTCGCCGAGGAGCCGCTGACCTGCGTGGCGCGCGGCTGCGGCATGGCGCTCGAACGCATGGACAAGCTGGGCAGCATCTTCGCGTCCGACTAGCCGGCCGCCGCCGGCTTCGCCGAGTCCGTCAAAACACGAGCAAAGCGCGGGACTGTGGGATAATCCCGCCGTTTCGTCGTCCGTCGTCCCGAACCCCTTCGCTCCGATCGCATGGATCATCAGCCGCCACCGTTCTTCAAACGCGGGCCGGCGCCGCTGGCGCGGTTGTCGTTCTACGCCATGCTCTCGCTCGCCCTGCTGTTCTTCGATTCGCGCTTCCAGACGCTGGAACTGCTGCGCCAGGGCGTGTCGCTGTTCACCCACCCGCTCCAGCAGGCGGCGCACGCGCCGATCGAGTTCCTGCAGAAGTCGGGCGACTATTTTTCCAGCCTGTCCCGCCTCGAGGAGGAAAACGCCCAGCTCAGGCGGGCGCGGCTGGCCAGCGCCGACACCCTGTTGCGCATGCAGCAGCTGGAGGCCGAGAACGAGCGGCTGCGCAAGCTGCTCGAAGTGCGCGAGCGGCAGAAGATCGGCGGCCGCGTGGCGCAGATCATCTACGCGGTGCGCGATCCGTTCTCGCGGCGCGTGGTGGTGGACAAGGGGCAGCAGGACCGGCTCTCGGCCGGCCAGCCGGTGGTCGACGACGCGGGCGTGGTCGGCCAGGTCACCCGCGTCTTCCCGTTCGTCTCCGAGATCACGCTGATCACCGACAAGGACCAGGCCGTGCCGGTCCAGATCATGCGCACCGGGCAGCGTTCCGTGGTCTTCGGCCTCGGCGACGGGCGGCTCGAACTGCGCTTCCTGCCGGCCAACGCCGACGTGCAGAACGGCGACGTGCTGGTGACCTCGGGGCTCGACGGCGTCTTTCCGCGCGGCCTGCCGGTCGCCAAGGTGGCGCACATCGAGCGCGACACCTCCTACACCTTCGCCCGCATCTATTGCCTGCCGCTGGCCGGGGTCGAGAATTTCGGCGAGGTGATGGTGCTCGATCCGCGCGAGGCGCTGGCCATCCCCGAACAGATCAAGCGGCCGCTGGCCCCGGCGCCGGCCGTGAAGACGGGCGCCAAGCGGCGGCTGAAGAAGGAGTGACCGATGCAGCCGACCTTCCATTCGTCGCGCATTCTCCTGCCGGTCCGGCCGTGGTTCATCGCCGCCAGCCTGTTCGCCGCGCTGCTGCTGAACTTCCTGCCCACCTCGGACTGGCCGTGGATGCCGGACTGGGTGGCGCTGGTCCTGGTCTTCTGGAGCATCCGCGAACCGCGGCGCGTGGGCATGGGCGCCGGCTTCCTGCTCGGGCTGATCATGGACGTGGCCGACGCCAGCCTGCTCGGGCAGCATGCGCTGGCCTACGTGCTGGTCGCCTACGCCGGCGCCGCCATCTCCCGGCGCATCCTGTGGTTCCCGCTCGCCCAGCAGGCGCTGCACGTGCTGCCCCTGCTGCTGGTGGTGCAGGGCGTGCAGTTTCTGGTCCGCGCCATGCCCGGCGTGGTGCTGCCCGGCCTGACCTACTTCCTCGGCCCGCTCGTCGGCGCGGTGCTGTGGGCGCCGCTGACCTTCGTGCTCCTGCTGCCGCAGTACCAGCCGGTGGAGCGCGACGAGAACCGTCCGATCTGAGGGCCGCCGCGTGCTGATCCGCACCACGCCGCAGAAGCCGCAGGACGGCGATCTCGACCGCTTCCGCTTCCGCATCGCCTGCGCCGCCGGCGCGGTGGTGCTGGCCTTCGCCCTGCTGGTCGGCCGCTTCGTCTTCCTGCAGGTGTTCCAGCACGAGTACTACACCACCCGCGCCGAGGACAACCGCATCTCACTGGTGCCGATCCCGCCCAACCGGGGCATCATCGAGGACCGCAACGGCGTCGTGCTGGCGCGCAACTACTCGGCCTTCACCCTGGAGATCACGCCGTCCAAGGTCGAGGATCTCGACGAGACGATCGACGCGCTCGGCGAGCTGGTCGAAATCCAGCCCAAGGACAAGCGGCGCTTCCGCAAGCTGCTCGAGGAAAGCCGCTCGTTCGAGAGCCTGCCGATCCGCACGCGCCTGTCCGACGAGGAGGTGGCCCG
The DNA here is from genome assembly GCF_047602565.1 of Propionivibrio sp. Taxonomy (GTDB): domain Bacteria; phylum Pseudomonadota; class Gammaproteobacteria; order Burkholderiales; family Rhodocyclaceae; genus Propionivibrio. The sequence continues at coordinate 2,876,211 of NZ_JASGGX010000001.1, read as the reverse complement.
CTTCGCCGCCAACCGCTACCGCTTCCCCGGCGTCGAGGTCAAGGCGCGCCTGTTCCGCCAGTACCCGCTCGGCCCGATCGCCGCGCACGCCATCGGCTACATCAACCGCATCAACAAGGCCGACCTGGAATCCATCGAGGAAAAGGAACAGAGCTCCAACTACAAGGGCACCGAGCACATCGGCAAGACCGGGCTGGAAAAGACCTACGAGTTCCAGCTGCACGGCGAGACGGGCTACGAGAAGGTGGAGACGGACGCCGGCGGCCGCGCGGTGCGCAGCCTGTCGCGCACCGCGCCGACGCCGGGCAGCAAGCTGACCCTGACGCTCGACGTCAAGCTGCAGGAGATGGCGGAGAAGGCCTTCGGCGACCGGCGCGGCGCGCTGGTGGCGATCGAGCCGGCGACCGGCGGCATCCTGGCGCTGGTGTCCACGCCGACCTTCGATCCGAACCTGTTCATCGACGGCATCCGCTCGGAGGACTGGGACCAGCTCAACAACTCGCCGGACCGGCCGATGGTGCAACCGCGCGCTCAACGGCGCCTACCCGCCCGGCTCGACCTTCAAGCCGTTCATGGCGCTGGCGGCGCTGGAGACCGGCAAGCGCACGCCGAACCAGACCATCGCCGATCCGGGCTTCTTCACCTTCGGCGGCCACACCTTCCGCGACGACAAGAAGGGCGGCCACGGCATGGTGGACATGTACAAGTCGATCGTGCAGTCCTGCGACACTTACTACTACATGCTGGCCAACGACATGGGCATCGATGCCATCGCCCGCTTCATGAAGCCGCTCGGCCTGGGCAGCAGGACCGGCATCGACATCGACGGCGAATCCGAGGGCGTCCTGCCCTCCCCGGAGTGGAAGAAGAAGCGCTTCAAGCGGCCCGAGCAGCAGAAGTGGTTCGGCGGCGAGACCATCTCCATCGGCATCGGCCAAGGCTACAACGCCTACACGCCGATCCAGCTGGCGCAGGCGACGGCGACGCTGGCCAACGACGGCGTGCTGTTCCGCCCGCACTTGGTGAAGTACATCACCGACAGCCGCACCGGGGAGAAAACGATGATCGAGCCCGAGCCGCTGCGCACGCTGCCGTGGAAGCAGCAGAACATCGACGTGGTCAAGAAGGCGATGATCGGGGTCAACAAGGAAGGCACGGGCGCCCGCACCTTCGCCGGCGCCGAGTACGTCTCCGCGGGCAAGACCGGCACGGCCCAGGTGTTCAGCCTGAAGGGCGCCGACTACAAGGCGCACAAGCTCAAGCAGGAACTGCGCGACCACGCCCTGTTCATCGCCTTCGCGCCGGCCGACAAGCCGCGCATCGCGCTGGCCGTGCTGGTCGAGAACGGCGGCTTCGGGGCGCAGTCGGCGGCGCCGATCGCGCGCATGGTCATGGACTACTACCTGCTCGGCAAGCTGCCGAAGGGTCCGGCCAAGGAGGACGAAGCCGCCGTGGAAAGCGACGAGGAGTAACGCCATGGACCCGCATCTGATCCGCCGCCTGCGCAAACGCCTGGTCGACAACATCGACGGGCCGCTGCTGGCCGTCACCCTGGCGATCATGGGCTTCGGCCTCGCCACCATCTACAGCGCCACGGTCTACGCCAGCGACCGCACCGCCGCCCAGCTGATGAACATGGGCGCCGGCCTGCTCGCCATGTGGCTCGTCGCCCAGCTGCCGCCGCAGAAGCTGATGCGCTTCGCCGTGCCGCTCTACATCATCGGCGTGGTGCTGCTGGTGCTCGTCTTTCCGCTCGGGATCAAGGTCAACGGCGCGCGGCGCTGGCTGTCGCTCGGCGTCACGCGCATCCAGCCGGCGGAGATCCTCAAGATCGCCATGCCGCTGATGCTGGCCTGGTATTTCCACAAGCACGAGGCCGTGCTGAGGATGCGCCACTACGCCGTCGCCGGGCTGCTGCTGGCCGTGCCGTTCGCGCTGATCGCCAAGCAGCCCGACCTCGGCACCGCCATCCTGGTCGGCGCGGCCGGCTTCTACGTCATCTTCTTCGCCGGGCTGCCCTGGAAGGTCATCGTCGGCATGATCGCCGCCGGCGCCGCGGCCACGCCCTTCGTCTGGAGCATGCTGCACGACTACCAGCGCAAGCGGATACTGACGCTGATCGACCCGAGCACCGATCCGCTCGGCTCGGGCTACCACATCATCCAGTCCACCATCGCCATCGGCTCCGGCGGCCCCTTCGGCAAGGGCTGGCTGCAGGGCACGCAGACGCACCTGGAGTTCATCCCCGAGCGGCACACCGACTTCATCTTCGCGGTGTTTTCCGAGGAGCGCGGACTGGTCGGCAACAGCATCCTGCTGATCCTCTACCTGCTGCTGATCGCGCGCGGGCTGATGATCACCGCCAACGCCTCCACCCTGTTCGCCCGCGTGCTGGCCGGCTCGATCACGCTCAGCTTCTTCACCTACGTGTTCGTCAACATGGGCATGGTCAGCGGCATCCTGCCGGTGGTCGGCGTGCCGCTGCCGTTCATGAGCTACGGCGGCACGGCGCTGGTCACGCTGTTCCTCGGCGTCGGCATCCTGATGAGCATCCAGTCGCACCGGATGCTGGTCAAGCAGTGATGCGAAAAACGGAACGCTGCCTGCTCGCCGGCGCGGCGTGCCTGCTGCTCGTGCTCGCCGGCTGCGGCGGGCAGCCCGCGCGCGTCGCCGACTCGGGACCGGGCGCGCAGCCGTCCGCGCCGCGCAAGCCCGGCACCATCGTGCAGAAGCGCGGCGGCGGCTACTACAAGGACGACGGCCCGGCCGACGAAATCCCCAACAACCTCGACGACATTCCCGACGCGCAGCCGCGCCTGGAACCGCTGCACCGTTTCGCCAACAACCCGTACGTGGTGCTGGGCCGCTCCTACGTGCCCAACACCTCGCTCCGGCCCTTCCGCCAGACCGGTATCGCCAGCTGGTACGGCAAGAAGTTCCACGGCCAGAAGACCTCGATCGGCGAACCCTACGACATGTTCGCCATGACCGCGGCGCACCCGACGCTGGCGCTTCCCTCGTACGTGCGCGTGACCAATCCCGGCAACGGCAGGTCGGTGGTGGTGCGCGTGACCGACCGCGGCCCGTTCCACGCCGACCGGATCATCGACCTGTCGTACGCCGCCGCCTACCGCCTCGGCTACGTCAACGAAGGCAGCACGCGCGTCGAGGTCGAGGCCTTGCTGCCCACCGAATCGACCTCGCCGCTGTACGCCGAGGCCCGGCCGCCGGTCCTGCCGGCCAAGCCGGCGGCGAGCAAGCCCGAGCGCGACGAGCTCGATTCGCTCATGGCGCAGCTGGCGCAGGACGACGCGGCGGCCGCCCGGCCCGCCGAGCCGCCGGCCGCCGCGCCCGTCGCCCGGGGCGTGTTCCTCCAGCTCGGCGCCTTCTCCAGCGCCGACAACGCCGAAAGCCTGCGCGCCCACCTGTCGCGCGAGCTCGACTGGCTGAGCGAAAGCATCCAGGTCCAGGCCAGCGGCGGCATCCATCGCGTGCACCTCGGCCCGTACGCCAGCCGCGGCGACGCGGAAAAGGTGGCCGAGAAAATCCGCCTCGCGCTGGGCTACCGGCCCTCCTTCGTCACCCGCTGACCGGCCGGGCCGACGGCGGCGCGCCGCCTCCCGCCCCTGCCGCTGCCCGCTCAATCCTCCGCCTGCCGGAAGCTCGGCCGTGAAGGGCGCCCGAAGGGTGTGCTTCCGCACAATCGCGCCACCGACTAGCAAAACATAACCATATCGGTAACGAGGACTTGACGAAAAGCCGCGCGCTATCGATAATCTGGCCCCCTTGTGTCATTACGTCACAAGGTAATGACACAAAGACACAAACTATCCCTGTCTTTCGGCCGCTTTCCGGCCGGAGCGACGCAAAGGGAAGCAGGCAACGGAGGGCGGCGCGCCACCCCGCAGCGCGGGGGAAGCCGACTCCGGTCGAGCTGACATGCCGGCGGCGGCGAGGCGCGCCGAGGCCGGCGCACTGGGAGAACTCCGCATGACCTGGATGGACAATTTCGTTCAAGCGACCGTGATCATGTGCCTCGGCATGGGACTGGTGTTTCTGTTCGTCTCCACGCTGATCGTGCTGATCCGGTGTTCGGCGCGCATTCTGGCGAACTACCCCGACGAGGACGCCGCGGCGGCTTCGCCGGCCGCCGCGCCGCCGGCGGCGAACGACGGCGCCGTGGTCGCCGCCATCGCCATGGCGCTGCACCGGCGCTCGCCAAAACAATAAGCAGCCGCGTTACCCGCAACACGCCAATTCACTGGGGAAAGTCATGGCAAAAATCAAGATCACCGAGAACGTCCTGCGCGACGCGCACCAGTCCCTCCTCGCCACGCGCATGGTCACCGGCGACATGCTGCCGATCGCCGGAAAACTCGACGCCGTCGGCTACTGGTCGCTGGAGACCTGGGGCGGCGCCACCTTCGATTCGTGCATCCGCTTCCTGAACGAAGATCCGTGGGAACGCATCCGCCAGCTGAAGAAGGCGATCCCGAACACGCCGCACCAGATGCTGCTGCGCGGCCAGTCGATTCTCGGCTACCGGCACTACGCCGACGACGTGGTCGAGAAGTGCGTCGAGCGCATGGCGGCCAACGGCGTCGACGTCTTCCGCGTGTTCGACGCGCTGAACGATCCGCGCAACTTCATGGTGCCGATGAAGGCCGTCAAGAAGGCCGGCAAGCACGCCCAGGCCGCGATCAGCTACGCGGTGTCGCCGGTGCACACCGTCGAGAACTACGTCAAGCTGGCCAAGGAACTCGCCGGCATGGGCGCCGAGAGCATCTGCATCAAGGACATGGCCTCGCTGCTCACGCCCTACGCCGCGTATGAGCTGGTCAAGGCGCTCAGGCAGGCCGTCGACCTGCCGATCCACGTGCACTCGCATTCGACCACCGGCATGTCGGTCGCCACGCTGGTCAAGGCGGTCGAGGCCGGCGCCGGGCTGATCGACACCTCGATCTCGTCGATGTCGATGGGGCCGGGGCATTCGCCGACCGAATCGCTGGTCGAGATCTTCCGCGGCACCGAATACGACACCGGCCTCGACATGCCCCTGCTGCTCGAAATCGCCGCCTACTTCCGCGACGTGGTGCGGCCGAAGTACGCGCAGTTCGAAAGCTCCTTCGCCGGCGCCGACACGCGCATCCTGCAGGCGCAGATCCCCGGCGGCATGCTCTCCAACCTGGAGAGCCAGCTGCGCCAGCAGAACGCCTTCCACAAGCTCGACGAGGTGCTCAAGGAAAACGCCCGCGTGTGCAAGGACTTCGGCTATCCGCCGCTGGTCACCCCGACCTCGCAGATCGTCGGCACGCAGGCCGTGCTCAACGTGCTGATGGGCCGCTACAAGAACCTCACCGCCGAGTCGAAGAACCTGCTCGTCGGCAACTACGGCAAGACCCCGGCCGCGCCGGACCCCGAACTCGTCAAGCTGGCGCTCGCCGGGCTCGGCATGGACAAGCCCGTGACCGAGCGCCCGGCCGACCTGATCCCCAACGAACTCGCCAGGATCGAGGACGAGCTCAAGCAGAAGCTCGGCACGAACACCGTTGACATCGACGACGTGCTGACCTACGCGATGTTCCCGCAGGTCGCGCTCAAGTTCTTCGAGACCCGCCCCCAGGGCCCGGTCGCCTTCGCGGCGCCCAAGGCCAAGGAGGCCGCGCCCGCCGCCAAGGCGCCCGCCGGCCCCGCCAGCTACGTGATCAACGTCGACAGCCGGGACTACACGGTGGTGGTCGGCGACGGCACGGTCAAGGTCGACGGCCGGGACTACGCCGTCGCCGTGCGCGACGCGGGCGCCGCCCCGGCGGCCGCGCCCGCCGCCGTCCCCGCCTCGTCCGGCGTCGAGACGCCGGTGGAAGCGCCGGTCGCCGGCGTCGTGCTCAAGTTCGTGCGCGCCAACGGCGACACGGTGGCCAAGGACGAGACCGTGCTGATCATGGAATCGATGAAGATGGAACTGGAGGTCAGGAGCAAGGCCGCCGGCGTCGTCACCTTCAAGGCGGAAACCGGCGCGACGGTCGCGGCCGGCCAGATCCTTGCCGTCGTCCGCTGAGGTGATCATGCCTACGACACTCAAGAAAATCTTCCTCACCATCGCCTGCTGCCTGGCCTTCATCGCCGGGCTGGGCGCCCTCGGCTCGTTCGCCGAAGCCAGCAACGGCGCGCCGGCGGCCACGGCCGTCGCCCAGGCGCAGCCGGCAACCGCCACGGCGGCCGAGGCGGTGAAAAAGCCCGAGGCGCGGGAAATCTCCATCGTCAAAGGCGTCACCAGCATCGCCGAGCGCACCGGCATCGCCGGATTCCTGGCCAAGGACGGCTGGAAATCGCTGTTCATGATCGTCATCGGCGCCGTGCTCCTGTACCTCGGCGTGGTCAAGGACTTCGAGCCCATGCTGCTGGTGCCGATCGGCTTCGGCACCATCCTGGTCAACGTGCCCTTCGCCGGCATGGGCGAGCCGCCGCACGGCCTGCTCTACATGATCTTCGAGTTCGGCCTGAAGAACGAACTGCTGCCGCTGCTGATCTTCATCGGCATCGGCGCGCTGTCCGACTTCGGCCCGCTGCTCGCCAACCCGCGCATGGCCATCCTCGGCGCCGCCGCGCAGTTCGGCGTGTTCGGCACGCTGCTCGGGGTGATGGCGCTGAACCTCGTCCCCGGCTTCGACTACAGCCTGATGGAAGCCTGCGCGATCGCCATCATCGGCGGCGCCGACGGGCCGACCTCGATCTACGTCTCCTCGCTGTTCGCGCCGCACCTGATGGGCTCGATCGCGGTGGCCGCGTATTCCTACATGGCGCTGGTGCCGCTGATCCAGCCGCCGATCATGCGCGCGTTGACCACCGAGGCCGAGCGCAAGATCAAGATGCACCAGGTGCGCCCGGTGCACAAGATGGAAAAGGTGCTGTTCCCGCTGTTCGTCACCGGCCTCGTCATCTTCATCCTGCCGTCCGCGCTGCCGCTGATGGGCAGCTTCGCCTTCGGCAACTTCGTCAAGGAATCCGGCTGCCTCGACCGGCTGTCCAAGACCATGCAGAACGAACTGATGAACTTGGCGACGATCTTCCTGGGCCTCGGCGTCGGCATGCAGATGTCCGCAGAGAAGTTCATGAACCTGGAGACGATCGGCATCCTCATCCTCGGCATGCTGGCCTTCTCGCTGGGCACGGCGGGCGGGGTGATCTTCGCCAAGATCATGAACGTCGTCTGGCCGAAGAACCCGGTCAACCCGCTGATCGGCTCGGCCGGCGTGTCGGCCTTCCCGATGGCCGCGCGCGTCTCCAACAAGCTCGGCCTGGAAGCCGATCCGCACAACTTCCTGCTGATGCACGCGCTCGGCGCCAACGTGGCCGGCCAGATCGGCTCGGTGGTCGCCGCCGGGGTGATCCTGGCGATCTTCGGCTACTGAGCGTCACCGACCGAAGCAAAACGGGTGGCCGCGGCCACCCGTTTTTTCATTTGGGGCACGCCGGCTTCCGCTATCTGGAAGGCGTTCCCTGCAAATGATGCTGGGCGACCCACGCCTGGCCGAGCGCGATGCCGCCGTCGTTGGGCGGAATGCGGCGCGCTTCGAGCAGGCGCAGCCCGGCGTCGGCCAGGCCGGTGCGCAGCCCGCGCCCGAGCACCTGATTCTGCAGGCAGCCGCCGCCGGCCGCCACCATGGCGTCCGGCGGGGCGGCGGCGACCAGCCAGTCGGTCAGCGCGGCGGCCAGGGTGGCGTGGAACAGCGCGGCGCCGACCTTGGGATTCTTCTCGTCGGCCAGCACCGCGAACAACGGCCGGAGGTCGAGGCAGCCGGCCTCGATCGCCCAGCCGCCGGACAGCGGCCGCACCTCGCCGTGGCGTTCGGCCAGCCCTTCGAGCAGCAGCCCGGCCTGGCCGCGGAAGCGGGTCACGGCGCAGATGCCGAGCAGCCCGGCGGCGGCGTCGAGCAGCCGGCCCATGCTGGTGGTTTCCTCGACGTCCGCGCCGGCGCTCAGCCGTGCCGCGACCGCGCCGGCGTCGGGCTGGTCGGCGAAGCGCCGCTCGATCTCGCCGCCCCGCCCGAGGGCGTGCAGCACGCCCGCGGCGAAGCGCCACGGCTGCCCCGATTCATGGTCGCCGGCCGCCAGCCGCAGCGGCAGCAGGTGCCCGAGGCGCGCATACGACGCGCCATCGACGCGCAGCAGTTCGCCGCCCCAGGCCTTGCCGTCGTCGCCCAGGCCGAAGCCGTCCAGCGCCAGCGCGTAGGCCGGCCCGTCGCGGTGGTGCTCGGCCAGGACCGCGGCGATGTGCGCGTGGTGCTGCTGCACCGCGAGTTGCGGCACGCCGCGCCGGGCGGCGAACTCGCGGGCCAGGCGGGTGGCCGGATTGTCCGGATCGCGGTCATGGACGACCAGCGCCGGCGAGGCGTCCAGCACCGCCAGCAGGCGCTCGGCGGTTTCCCGCAGCGCCTCGGCCGTCAGGGGATTGAACAGGTTGCCGAGATGGTGGGAAAGAAACGCCTCGTTGCCGCGGGTAACGCAGACCGTGCTCTTGTCGTGCACGCCGAAGGCCAGGATCGGCGGCGTCGAGAACGGCAGCTTCACCGAACGCGGCGCGTAGCCGCGCGAACGGCGGACCAGCTGCAGCCCGCCCGGTCCGGAGCAGGCGACGCTGTCCTCGGCGCCGACCGCGAGTTCCAGGTCGTGCAGCAGGAAGGCGTCGGCCATGCCAACGAGGCGCCGCAGCGCCTCGGCGTTGTTGATGGCCGGCGGCTCGCCGGCCGGGTTGCCGCTGGTGACCACCAGCGCCAGTTCCTCGGCCCGGTCCAGCCAGGAGGTCCCCTCGGGCCGTCCGGCCGCTTCGTGGAACAGCAGGTAGTGCAGCGGCGAGACCGGCAGGATCACGCCCAGCCAGGCCAGATCCGGCGCCACGCCGGGCAGCGCCGCGTCGCAGCGGTTGCGCTTCTTGAGCAGGATGATCGGGCGCTCGGGCAGGTTCAGCAGCCCCGGTTCGCCGACGCTGACGTGCACCAGCGCGGTCGCCGACAGCGCATTGGCGAACATCACCGGGAACGGCGCGGCGGGCTGCCGCTTGCGCGTGCGCAGCGCGGCCACGGCGGCCACGTTGCGCGCGTCGCACATCAGCTGGAAGCCGCCCGGTCCCTTGACCGCCAGGATCTTCCCTTCCCGGAGCAAGGCCAGGGCGTTGGCCACCGGGTCGCCGGCCAGCGCGTTGCCCGCCGGGTCGACCAGCGCCAGCCGCGGGCCGCATTTCGGGCAACCGATGCCGGCGGTGCGCAGCCGGCGGTCGTGCGCGCGCTGGAATTCCGCCTGGCACTTGCTGCACATGGCGAAGCCCGCGAAGCTGGTGCGCGCGCGGTCGAAGGGCAGTTCCCGGCAGACGGCGTAGCGCGGGCCGCAATGCGCGCAGCTGGTGAAGGCGTAGCGCCAGCGCCGGCCCTTGGGGTCGAACATGTCCTGCAGGCAGCTGCGGCAGACGGCGGTGTCCGGGCCGATCATTGTCGCCGCCCGGCCGCCGAGGCTGTTGAGGATGGCGAAGCCCTCCTCGGTCTCCTGCGTCTCGGCCATGCGGCGATGCACCGAATCGATGCGGGAAAACGGCGGCGCCTCGCGCTGCAGCCGCTCGACCAGCGCGTCGATCTTCTGCTCCGGGCCGCGCGCCTCGATCTCCAGGCCCCTGGCGTCGGTGCGCACCCAGCCGGACAGCCGCAATTCCTTGGCCAGCCGCCAGACGAAGGGACGGAAGCCCACGCCCTGGACCACCCCGGTCAGGCGGATGCGCTGGCAGGGTACCTTGTTTCGGCTTTCGGAACTGGACACGGACGTTTTCAATCTGGCTGGCGGTTCACTGCGACGCCGCGGATTCTAACGCATGACGTTGCATTGACGAAATGAATCCGCTTGCCACGCGCGGACCGGCGCCCCGGAAACCGGGCCGCCGCGTCCCCGGAGGCAAAAACGACCAGCCCCGGCCGGGCCGGGGCTGTGGCTGATTCCGGCGGAGACCGCCTTCAGCGGGTCACTTGACCGAGAGTATCCACTGGATCAGGTTGTCGATTTCGGCCTTGTCCTTGGTGCGGACGGTCTTGTGCTCGTCCTCGGTGCCGTCCTCGAACTTGACCTTCACGCCGGTGGTGATCTGCTTGAGGATGGTGGCCTCGGCATCGGGCTTGCCCGCGTACTTCTTGGCGATTTCCTTCAGCGTGGCGGCTTCCTTGCGCTTGTCCAGGGCGTGGCATTTCAGGCAGCCTTCCTTCTTGGCCAGGGCCTGCGCGGCCTCGGCGTTGACGGCGTGGGCCATCGGCGCGGACGCCAGCATCGCCGCCACGCCGGCGGCCCCCAGGGTCAGTCGGATCGTCATCTCGTTCTCTCCTCTCGGCTATCGATCAGGGTTGGGTTGAAAAAACCGGCTCAGTGCTCGTGCCAGCCGGTGAACATCATCTTGAACATCTGCCCGACGGTCTTGCCGGTGGTGCCCAGGTAGATGTGCGACAGCATGAACAGCAGCACGGCCACCGCGGCAAGATAATGCGTCAGGGCGACCGGCAGCAGTCCGTCGAAGCCGAACAGCTTGTCCGGCGCCAGTTCAGGATACAGGTACATCAGCCCGGACAGCAGCACCACCGGCAGCAGCAGGTACATCACGCTCCAGTAGGTGACGGCCTGCAGGGCGTTGAAATGCTCTTCCTTGGACGGCTCGTGCGGATGCGGTTCGCCGCGGAAGATGCCGATCCCGTACCACATCGCCTGTCTGATGATGCGCCCCAGCACGCCGGGCGGCTTGGGCACGAACTGCCACCAGTTGCCGGTGACGATGTTGGCGACGACGAAGAAGAGGTAGGCGGCGATCAGCAGCACGCCGGCGGTGTTGTGGATGCGCACGGCCAGCGCGAAGTTGACCAGCGGCAGCGCCGGATCGGCGAAGTGCACGCTCAGGCCGGTGACGCCGAGGGTGAGGATGAGCGCGGCGTTGGTCCAGTGCCAGACGCGAATCCAGGGGGCGATGAGGTATTCGCGTTCAGCCATGGCGGTCTCCGTGTTCTCCGTCGTCGGACCCCTTGCCGCGCCGGCGGGTGAGGAAGCGGCCGAGGCCGTGCGCGAGCAGGCCGACGATCATGGCGGCGAAGGCGCCGAGCACCAGCGTGTCGAGCAGGGGATGGCGGGTGGCGCCGGGCACGTAGGAGGTGGCGAGGATGACGCTGTTGGCGAAGCCGAGCCGTTCCTGCTCCTCCTTGACGAGGTGGCGGTAGAGCCGGGTCTTCAGGGTGCTGCTGGCGCTGTGGCAGGCCAGGCAGTCCTTCTCGGCCTTCTCCTTGCTGAGGATTTCGTGCGAAATCATCTCGCCGGCGGCGACTTCGGGGGTGTGGCATTCGACGCAGCGCACGGACTTCCAGTGCAGGCGGGTGTTCGGCAGCCAGGCGTGGATGTCGTCGATCGGCGGGCGGCCCTTCTTCTCGGGCGCGAAGCGGGCGAACTGTTCGTCTGAATCATGGCAGCCGAGGCACACGCGGTTGTCCTGGGCGACGATGCGCGCCGGGTCGTTCTGCTTGTCGGCGATGCGCATGCGGTGCGGGTCGTGGCAGGTCGGGCAGCTGATCTTGTCGGCGAGGTCGGCGTGCACCGACTTCTCGAACTGCTTCTCGATCACGTCGGCCTTCTTGGAATGGCAGTTGACGCAGGTGCTGGTCGAGTCCTTGGCGTCCTCGGCGTGCGGGAATTCGTCGTAGCCCTCGTTGTGGCACTTGGTGCACAGCTGTTTCTGGTGATCGGCCTGGTAGAACGCTTCCGGGTCCTGCAGCAGGCCGCGCAGCTTCTTCAGGTCCAGGCCTTCCCGCGGCGGCGCGTGCAGGCCGGCCTCGCTGTGGCAGGCGAAGCATTCCTCGTTGGCCTGCCGGACCTTCTCCGGCACTCCGGACGGCGGTTGCGGCGCCTGGGCGAACGACCACGCCGGCCATGCCGCCACCAGGAAAACGCCCAACGCCCGCCGCGCCTCGCGCAGTATTTTTCTCATGCCGCCCGTGCCCCCCGTCTTTCTTGTATTCCTTCGCCTCCGTCCGACCGGGAGATCGCGCCGCGCGCCGATCGGTATTTTTTATCGCAGCCTGTAAATATAGCGGATGCCGACGAAAGTATCAGTCTGCCGCTGATCGTACCTCACCGTGGTCCCATCCTGCACGTTCACCGTCGCGCTCGGCGAGCAGCCCGTGCAGGTGACGTTGCCGCTGTAATAGGAGAACGGCGAACCGTCGGCGAGGCTCCACGACCAGTCGTTGGTCCGCCAGCGTTCGTGGATCAGGTCCAGGCGCACTTCGGAGGTCTTGTCGATGGCGTACTTGCCGTCCAGCCGGAGGCGCAGCAGCCGGTTGCTGACGTCGGGCACCGGGCCGGTGGCGCCGGTCGGATAGGCGTTGCCGGCGCCGGACAGCACGAAGCTCTGCGGATAGCTGCTGGTGTTCCTGAACCAGTCGAAGCCGGCGCCAACCTCCATCCGCGCGCTCAGGTTGCCGCGCACGCTGAAGCCGAACGAGTCGCCGACGTCCTTGATCCGCGTTTCCTTGTCGGCGGTGGCCGCGCCGGTGCCGGAGGCGCGGTAGCCGACGGTGCGGGCGCGGGTCACGTCGTAGGAATACCAGGCGGAGACCTTCCAGTCGTCGGAAATGACGTAGGTGCCGTCGATGGCGTAGATGCGGGCGCTGCCGTCGCGCAGGCCGTACTGCCGGCCGTCGCGCGGATAGCGGTCGTCGGCCACGTTGACGCGGAACTGCAGCGACAGGCTCTCGGCGGGTTCCCAATCGAACGCCGCGCGCCACTTGTCGCGCTGGCGGTCGGCGATGTGCATCGGGTTGATCTGGTTTTCCACGGCGCTCTCGGCTTCCGAGTACGCCGAGCCGTCGCGGTCGCTGCGCAGGTAGGCCAGCGAGCCGTTCAGGCTGTCGGCCAGCGAACGCTTGACCTGGACCTTGTAGGTGCTTTCCTGGACGCGGCTGCGGAACGGCACGTAAACCGTGCCCACGGTCGGCCGGGAGCGATCCTGGTCCGAGTACTCCACGCCGCCCGTCAGGCTGAAGTTCTGCGGCAGCCGGTAGGTCGCCTCGAGCTTGCCGGAGGTGGTGGTGTAGGACTGCGGCGTGTTGAAGACGGTGGCCACGCCCGTGGCGTTGCTGCCGACGAAGCCGCGCAGCGGCGTCTTGTCGTCGACGTCGTAATAGCGCAGGCTGCCGGTGATCGACAGCTTGGGCAGCGGCCGCGAGCTCAGCCCGAGCTGCACCAGCGTGGTGTCGACGCGCCCGTTCAGGCTCGACGGCGCGTTGATGAACGGGGCGTTGGCGCCGCCCAGCCCGTAGGACGGCAGCGTCTCGTCCTGGGTCGCCCGCGTGTAGGCCAGCTTGAACGTGCCGCGGGTGGTCGGCGTAAACGCGTAGCCGCCTTCGAAGAACGCCTGGTGCGCCTGGTTGCCGAGCGGCAGCGACAGCGGCGTGACGGAGTTCAGGCTGGCGCTGGTGCCGCCGCTCACGCCGTTGAACCGCTGCAGGACCATCGTCTCGTGGTTGTCGTACCAGCTGCCGTAGTAGCCGCCCGACAGCTGCAGCTTGGTGCCGGTGTACTGCAGGATGGCTTCGAGCTGCCGGGTCGTGCTGTCGACCGGCTCGACCGAGAACAGCGCGGCGCTGCCCCAGCCCGTCTGCCGCGTGCCGGTCTTTTCCTCGTTCTTGAAGTCGATCTTCAGTTCGAGTCCCGGGACGAGGGTCTTGAAGCCGCCCAGCCGGGTCATTTCGCGGGTGGTGCCGAGCTCCACGTCGCGCCTGGGGAACGAGCCGAGCCCCGTGCCCAGCGTCAGGTTGTCCGAGCCGATGCCCTGCAGGCGGGTGTTGTAGGTGAGCGGATTCTCCCGCGTCGTGCGGTTGTATTCGAGGAAGCCGCCGAAGTCGCCCTGGCGGATGTAATCGCCGCGCAGTTCGCGGGTGTCCAGACCGAGGTCGGTCGCCTTCAGCTTCAGCCACGTGCCGGTTTCCTCGTCGCGCTTGACGATGTCGGCGTCGAGCAGGCCGTAGGCCTTGCCCTCGCGCATGCCGTCGTAGATGCCCTGCTGGCGGCGGTCGGCGGACCAGCTGCCGACGCCGACGGACACCGAGCTGTCCGGCTTGGTCAGTTCGTCGACGTCGGGCTCCTCGGCGAGGGCGCAGCCGAAGGCGGCCATCAGCGTCGCCGGCAGCACGGCCAGCCTGAACGAGCGGTGCAGTGTTTTCATGATTCTCCCCTTTCGCTCAGCGGCGGAAGCGCCCGGAGGTCGCGCTGTTGACCGTGCTGTTGCCGCCGTGGATGTTGGTGTGGCAGTTCATGCACGCCCGCCCGACCGTGCCGACCAGCGAGGTGCTGTTGCTCGGCGCGTTCGGCAGGGCCATCGCCTGGCCCGGATGGCTCTCGTGCGAATGGCACTCCTGGCAGAGAATCGGCGCGCGCGCCCGCAGCAGGCTGTCGACGTTGGTGCCGTGCGGCTGGTGGCAGATCGAGCAGTCTTCCGACACCGGCTGGTGGTTGTGCACGAAGGGCCCGCGCTTTTCCATGTGGCAGGTGTAGCAGGTGTCGTTGGTGCTGGACTTGACCAGCTGCTTCGGATTGTCGCCATGCACCGCGTGGCAGGACGAGCAGGTCATCTTGCCCTCGACGATCGGGTGGTGCGACGGCTTGTTCACCTGGACGCGCTGCTCCTTGTGGCAGGTGAAGCAGACGGCCGGCTGCGCCCGCTTGTCGAGCACCTTGTCCTGGCGCACGTGCACCTGGTGGCAGGAGGTGCAGGCGACGTCCTGCGCGCCGTGCGCGCTGGTCTGCCAGGCGATGCGGTTGCCGCCCTGGTGGCAGCCCGTACAGGCCTGGTTGCGCTCCTCGGCGGGCGTCTTGGTCTGCTTGCGGAAATCGCGGTCGGTCAGCGGCGGCGTGCCGGCGCCGCGGTACTTGAGGTGCTTTTCGCTTTCGCCGTGGCAATCGACGCAGCTCGGCGTGCGCCCGTCGGCGCGGGTACCGTGGCGCGTCTTGCCGATCGACAGCACCGACGGATGCAGTTCGAGCATGGTGGGCTTGGCGTCGTCGGTCTCGTCGTGGCAGCCGGTGCATTTGGCGTCGCCCTTGAGGACCAGATCCTCGGCCGGCTCCGCCGCGCGGGCCGCGCCCGCTCCCAGGCACGCCACGATCAGCCCCAGCACGACGCAGATTCGCTGAAGACGCTTCATACACTCCCCCTGTCAGGCTGCCGCCCGTCGCCCCCCGGTTTGCCGCCGGCGGGCGGATGTCGTTGTCGGTCCGTTCGGACGGCTTCGCCGACCCTTGGCGAAGCCGTTAAGGAGTGTAAAGTGGCGGGCAATACCCCCACCATCGGCAGGGGCTTAAATTGGGCATAGGAAGATTCCTACCGCCCTAGGCCGCCGCCCCCTCAGAAGTGCGAGGGGCCCGCCAGGTTGTGGGCGACGGCGTAGCGGATCAGCTCGGCGGTGCCGGCCAGGTTCATCTTCTGCAGGATGTGCGTCTTGTGGGTGCTGATGGTCTTGACGCTGAGCGACAGTTCCGCGGCGATCTCGGTCAGGCTGCGTCCCATGACCAGCATGTTGAAGACCTGGAACTCGCGGTCGGACAGCAGGTTGTGCGGCTGCGGCTCGCCGGCGGGGCGCATGCCGCGCACCATCAGCTCGGCGACCTTGTCGCTGATGTACACGCCGCCGCGGGCCACCCGGCGGATGGCGGCGACCAGCAGCTCGCTGTCGCTTTCCTTGGTCAGGTAGCCCTGCGCCCCGGCCTTCAGGGCGCGCACGGCGTACTGCTCCTCCTGGTGCATGCTGAGGATCAGGATGGGCAGCTCGGGCCGCTCCTCCTTGATCAGCCGGATCAGTTCCAGGCCGTTGCGGCCGGGCATGGAGATGTCGAGGACCAGCACGTCCCAGTCGCGCTCGCGCACCTTCTGCATCACGTCGAGCCCGTTGGCCGCCTCGCCGGCGACGACGAGGTCGTCGGTGTCGGCCAGGATCTGCTTCAGGCCGTCGCGGATGATGGCGTGGTCGTCCGCCAGCAGCACGTTCAGTTTTTCCATGACTGTCCTTCGCACAGGGTATTCACGGGGATGACCGCCTCGACCGTGGTGCCCCGGCCGGGCGCCGAGGTCACCGCCAGCCGGCCGCCGAGATTGCGGGCGCGTTCGCGCATGCCCGCCAGGCCGATGTCCTTGCCGTTTTCCGCGCGCGCCGCGAAGCCGACCCCGTCGTCGGCGACGCTCAGCACCCAGGCGTTTTCCGCCAGCGCCAGCCGCACGTCGACGCGGTTGGCATGGGCGTGCCGCGCCACGTTGGTCAGCGATTCCTGCAGGATGCGGAACAGCGCCGAGGCGGCCGCGTCGCCCGGCGCGGGATCGGCGTCCGGCAGCGCGAGGTCAACCTGCAGGCCGGTCCGGCCGCGGAACTGCTCGACGTACCAGGCCGCCGCCGCGCCGAAGCCGAGGTCGTCCAGCACCAGCGGCCGCAGCTCCGAGGAAATGCGGCGCACCGTGGCGATGGTCTGGTCGATCTGCTCCTTGACCGAGGCGACCTTGTCGACCAGCGCGCCCTGCTCCGGCTGCATGCGCCCGCCGAGCCAGGACACCTCCATGCGGATGCCGGTCAGCTGCTGGCCGAGCTCGTCGTGCAGCTCGCGGGCGATGCGCGCGCGCTCCTCCTCGCGGTAGTTCTGCAGGGTCGCCGACAGCTGCTGGAGCTGGTGGTTGGTTTCGCGCAGCTGGGTCTCCACGCGCCGGCGCTCGGTGAGGTCGCGGAAGATCGCCGTCAGCAGCTGCTCGCCGCGCACGGCCGAGGTCGAACAGGCTGAGTTCGACCGGGATCTCCTGGCCGTTCCCGGCCAGTTCGACGATGCACGGCGGATCGGAGGCGCTGGAGGATTTCCAGCCGTCGTCCAGGCGGCCGAGGAGTTCCCGGAGCCGGTCCGGCGCCAGGCAGGCGGACAGCGCCGTGCCGATCTCGCGGCCGAGCACGTCGCCGGCCTGCACCGCGAACATGCGCTCGGCGGCGCGGTTGAACAGCACGATCCGGTTGGCCGGATCGATCGTCAGGATGGCGTCCTTGACCGAGTGCACCATGTTGCGCAGCTGCTCGTCGCGCTCCTTCAGCGCGGTTTCCAGCGTTCCCTTGCGCGCCAGGTTCCTGGCCAGCAGGAAGGTCGTGCCGAGCACGAAGAACAGCAGCACCGCCACGCCGGCGACGATCGGCCGCATGGCGCGCTGCCACGGCAGCAGCGCCGTCCGTTCGTCGATGGCCGCGCGCATCGCCAGCGGAAACTCGCCCGCCCGCCGGTAGGCCGCGAAGCGCAGGCCGTCGGCGAAGCGTTCCGCGCTCTCGACGACCTCCCCGAGCGGCAGCGCGCGCAGGTCGACGCGCGCGGCCGGCTGCTCCGGCGGCTTGCCGACGCCCTGTTCGTCGTGCGGCTTGCCGGCCATCAGGGCGCCGTCGAGGTCGAGCAGCTGGATGCAGGTGACCGAGTCGAGCCGCACGCTCTCGTAGAGCGCCTCGAAATACTCCAGGTTGATCGCGGCCACCAGCACGCCGCGGAAACGGCCGTCCGGATAGACCAGCCGGGTGCTCACGTAGAAGGTCCATTGGCCGTCGACGCGCGCGATCTCGGGGGCGCTGATGAACAGCGTGTCCGCGCCCTCGTCCACGACGCTGCGGTAGAACGAGCGGGCGGTGACGTCCAGGCGCGGGATGAAATCCGGGCGCGAGGAGTTGACGCCGCGCCCGTGGGCATCGACCACGAAGATCGATTTGACCTGCGGCAGGCCGGCGCTGCGCGCCAGCAGCAGGAAGCGGACCAGGTCGCTGTCCAGATCCAGATGCAGGCCGACCTCATCGGAGAGGCGTTCCTTGATGCCGTTCAAGGTCAGCGACACGCCCTCGAAGGTGCGCGTGGTCTGCTCCGCCAGCACCCGGGTCAGCGTGACGATCTCGCTGCGCGCCCGGCGCACGTTCTCCTGGCGCAGTTCCGCCAGCAGGACGGCCGTGGCGACCACCGTCGCGACGATCATCACCGCGGCCAGCAGCAGCACCGCCCGGACCGGCGGGAAACGATGCGGCAACTGCCGCAGACCAGCGAGACGAGACATCCGGGACTCTCCCATGCGCGATTTCCGGCCGACGGCGGACGCCGCCCGCCGGGCCTCATTTTTTTCCGGGCGGCACATCATAGCGCCGGCGGCGATTTCTTTCGATTTGTTTGACTCAGGTCAATCCCCGGCTAAACTCGCGCCTGCACAATCCGACTTGACCGTTTCAACCATCCCCTCATGTTCGCAGCGTCCGACCTCGAATGCCTCCGCGGCGACCGGCGACTTTTCGCCGGGATCGGGTTTCGCCTCGGCGCCGGCGAGCTGCTTTACCTGCAGGGCCGCAACGGTTCGGGCAAGACCAGCCTGCTGCGCATGCTGTGCGGGCTGCTGCCGCCCGCGGCCGGGGAAATCCGCTGGCGCGGCCGGCCGATCGGCAAGCTCGGCGAGGATTACCGGCGCGAACTGTGCTTCCTCGGCCACCACAACGCGATCAAGGAAGAGCTGACCCCGCTCGAAAACCTCACCACCTCGGCCGCGCTGGCCGGCGAGACGCTCGACGCGGGCGCGGCGCTGGACGCGCTCGAACTGCTCGGGTTGGCCGGGCGCGAGGAACTGGCCTGCCGCTACCTGTCGCAGGGGCAGAAGCGCCGCGTGGCGCTGGCCCGGCTGGCCTCCGAACGGCGCCCGCTGTGGCTGCTCGACGAGCCGTTCGTGGCGCTCGACGCGGCGGCGGTCGAACTCGTCGCCGGGCTGATCGGCGCCCACCTGCAGCGCGGCGGACTGGCCGTGCTGACCACCCACCAGCCGGTCGAGATCGCCGCCGGCACGGTACGCCAGTTAGTGCTCGCTCACGAGGCGGCCCCATGCTGACGCCGATCATGGCCGTCATCGGGCGCGACCTGCGGCTGGCGCTGCGGCGGCGCTCGGACATCGCTTCGGTGCTCTTCTTCTTCATCATCGTGGTCAGCCTGTTCCCGCTCGGCGTCGGCCCGGAGCCCGAACAGCTGCGCCGCATGGCCCCCGGCGTGCTGTGGGTCGCCGCGCTGCTGGCGACCATGCTCTCGCTGCCGCGCCTGTTCGCCGACGACCACCGCGACGGCACGCTCGAACAGCTGGCGCTGGCGCCGCAGCCGCTCGGGCTGGTGGTGCTCGGCAAGGTGCTCGCCCACTGGCTGATCTCCGGCCTGCCGCTGACCCTGCTGGCGCCGGTGCTGGGCATCCAGTTCGACCTCTCGGCCGACGCGCTCGCCGTGCTCACCGGCTCGCTGCTGATCGGCACGCCCGCCCTGTCGGGGATCGGCGCCATCGGCGCGGCGCTGACGCTCGGCGTGCGCGGCAGCGGCGTGCTCGTATCGCTGCTGATCCTGCCCCTATATACTCCGGTGTTGATCTTCGGCGCCGGCGCCGTCGATGCGTCGGTGGCGGGCACCGGCGCGCAGGCCCATCTTTCCCTGCTGGCCGCGCTCGCGCTGGCCGGCGTGTTCTTCGCTCCCTGGCCGACCGCGGCCGCCCTACGGATTGCGCTGGAATGAAGGAATGAACCGATCATGAGCAAGCGAACGATCAACTGGTACCGTTTCGCCGGCCCGCAGGCTTTCTATCCGCTGGCCGGGAAGATGATCCCGTGGTTCTGGGCGCTGGCCGCGGTGTTCGGCATCGCCGGCCTGTACGTCGGCTTCCTCGTCGCGCCGACCGACGCGCAGCAGGGCGAGGGCTACCGCATCATCTTCCTGCACGTGCCGGCTTCCTGGATGTCGATGTTCATCTATCTGGTGATGGCCTTCTGGGCCGGGCTCGGGCTGGCCTTCAACTTCCGCCTGTCGGGCATGATGGCCCAGGCGCTGGCGCCGACCGGCGCGCTGTTCGCCTTTCTCTCGCTGTGGACCGGCGCGCTATGGGGCAAGCCGATGTGGGGCACCTGGTGGGTGTGGGACGCGCGCCTGACCTCGGAGCTGATCCTGCTCTTCCTCTACGTCGGCTTCATCGCCCTGCAGTCGGCGATCGACGACCCGCGCCGCGCGGACAGGGCCGGGGCGATCCTGGCGCTGGTCGGCGCGGTCAACGTGCCGATCATCTATTTCTCGGTCAAGTGGTGGAACACCCTGCACCAGGGCTCGTCGGTCAACCTGACCAAGTCGTCGATGGCCACGACCATGCTCTGGGGCATGCTGCTGTGCGCGCTGGCCTGCTGGATGTACGCCATCGCCGTGGCGCTGATGCGCGTGCGCCGGATCATGCTCGAACGCGAGAAGGACACGCTGTGGGTGCGCGAGGAACTCGCCGGGGAGGCGCGATGATCTACTGGCACAGCCTGTCCGATTTCCTGGCCATGGGCAGCCACGGCCTCTACGTCTGGGGATCGTTCATCGTCATGGCGGCGCTGATGATCCTGGAGCCGGTGCTGCTGGTGCGCGGCCGGAAAAGCCTGATCGCCCGCCTCAAGCGCCAGTACCGGGCCGAGAAGCTCGACCGCCGCGCCGCCGGCGCCAGCAGTGCCAGTCATTCCACGATGCTCGAGGAAAGCCATTGAAGACCCGTCACAAACGCCTGCTGCTCATCCTGGCCGGGCTGGCCGTGCTCGGCGCCGTCGCGGCGCTGGTACTCAACGCCTTCCAGAGCAACCTCGTCTTCTTCTTCTCGCCGACCCAGGTCGCCGCCGGCGAGGCGCCGAAGGGCAAGCCGTTCCGCATCGGCGGCATGGTCAAGGAAGGCTCGATCCGGCGCGAGGCCGACGGCGTGACCCTGGTTTTCGTGGTGACCGACACGGAAAAGGACATGGCCGTGCGCTACAAGGGCATCCTGCCCGACCTGTTCAAGGAGGGCAAAGGCGCCGTCGCGCAGGGCAGGATCGGCGACGACGGCATTTTCGTGGCCAGCGAGGTGCTGGCCAAGCACGACGAGAACTACATGCCGCCGGAGGCCGCGCAGGCGGTCGGCGAGGCGCACGCGCGCGCGCTGACCAAGAAGGCGCAGGAAACCCTGAGCCATTAGGCGCGAGGAGCACGAACCAAGATGAT
The DNA here is from genome assembly GCF_047602565.1 of Propionivibrio sp. GTDB lineage: Bacteria > Pseudomonadota > Gammaproteobacteria > Burkholderiales > Rhodocyclaceae > Propionivibrio. Next base: position 2,855,130 of record NZ_JASGGX010000001.1, on the reverse strand, counting down.
TCCCGAACTCGGCCATTTCGCCCTCATCGTCGCGCTGTGCGTGGCGCTCGCCCAGGGCACCCTGCCGCTCGTCGGCGCGCAGTCGCGCAACGCGCGCTGGATGGCGCTGGCGCGCCCGGCCGCCGGCGCGCTGAACCTGCTGCTGCTGGTCGCCTTCGGCTGCCTGATGGCGGCCTTCGTGCAGAATGATTTTTCCGTGCTCTACGTCGCCCAGCACTCGAACACGCAGTTGCCGCTGCAGTACCGCATCGCCGCGGTATGGGGCGGGCACGAGGGCTCGCTGCTGCTGTGGGTGGTGATGTTGGGGCTGTGGACGCTGGCCGTCGCGGCCTTCTCGAAGGCCCTGCCCGACGCCATGGTGGCCCGCGTGATCGCCGTGCTCGGCCTGGTCACCGCCGGCTTCCTGCTGTTCATCCTGCTCACTTCCAACCCCTTCGAGCGCATGCTGCCCGGCGCCGAGGAAGGGCGCGACCTCAATCCGCTGCTGCAGGACCCCGGCCTGGTCATCCACCCGCCGATGCTGTACATGGGCTACGTCGGCTTTTCCGTGGCCTTTGCCTTCGCCGTCGCCGCGCTGATCTCGGGCCAGCTCGACGCGGCCTGGGCGCGCTGGTCGCGGCCGTGGACCACCGCCGCCTGGATCTTCCTGACGCTCGGCATCGCCCTCGGCTCCGGCTGGGCCTACTACGAACTCGGCTGGGGCGGCTGGTGGTTCTGGGACCCGGTGGAGAACGCCTCGTTCATGCCCTGGCTGGTCGGCACGGCGCTGGTGCACTCGCTGGCGGTCACCGAAAAGCGCGGCAGCTTCAAGAACTGGACCGTGCTGCTGGCGATCTCGGCGTTCTCGCTGTCGCTGCTCGGCACCTTCCTGGTGCGCTCGGGCGTGCTCACCTCGGTGCACGCCTTCGCCACCGACCCGACGCGCGGCATCTTCATCCTCACCTTCCTGGTCGCTGTCATCGGCAGCTCGCTGGCGCTGTTCGCCTGGCGCGCGCCGAAGGTCGGGCTGGGCGGGCGCTTCGGCCTCGTCTCGCGCGAATCGCTGCTGCTCACCAACAACGTGCTGCTGGTGGTGGCCTGCGGCTCGGTGCTGCTCGGCACGCTGTACCCGCTGCTGATCGACGCGCTGGGCCTGGGCAAGCTGTCGGTCGGCCCGCCCTACTTCGACGCGGTGTTCGCGCCGCTGATGATCCCGGCGCTGTTCCTGGTCGGCGTGGCGCCGTTCGCGCGCTGGAAGCAGGCCAGCCTGGGCGAGCTGGCGCGCGTGCTGCGCTGGGCGTTCGCCAGCGCCGCCGTGGTCGGCGTCGCCGCGCCGTTCGCGCTCGGCGAGTGGAAGCCCCTGGTCGCCCTCGCCCTGCTGCTCGCCGCGTGGATCGTCCTTTCCGGCCTGCTCAACATCGTCCAGCGCGTGCAGGCCACGCGCGGCGGCCAGTCCTTCCTGGCCGGCCTCGCCGGCCAGCCGGCCAGCTTCCTCGGCATGCATCTGGCGCACGCCGGCGTCGCGGCCTTCGTCATCGGCGTGGCCGTGGTCAACGGCTACCAGCAGGAAAAGGACGTGAAGATGGAGGTCGGCGACACCGTGGCGCTGGCCGGCTACACCTTCCAGTTCAACGGCATCCGCCAGGAGAAGGGGCCGAACTACACGGCGCTGGTCGGCGACCTCGACCTCATTCGTGACGGGGGCGACGGACGCAGCGAACGCAAGCTGCTGCCGGAGAAGCGCATCTACCCGACCTCGGGCATGCCGATGACCGAGGCGGCGATCGACGTCGGCATCCTGCGCGACGTCTACGTCTCGCTCGGCGAGCCGATCGACAAGGCGCGCCCCGACGGCGCCTGGGTGGTGCGCGTCTATTTCAAGCCCTTCGTCGACTGGATCTGGGGCGGCTGCGTGCTGATGGCGCTCGGCGGCCTGCTGGCCATGAGCGACCGCCGCTATCGCGTCGTCCGGCAGGAAACCGTCGCCGCCAACGCCCGGGAGGCCCGCGCATGAACCGTTTCGTCTGGCCGCTGGTCGGCTTCGTCGTCCTCGTTTTACTGCTCGCGGTCGGGCTCCGGCTCAACCCGCGCGAGGTGCCCTCGCCGCTCGTCGGCAAACCGGCGCCGGCGTTCGCGCTGCCCAGGCTCGGCGCCATGGAGCAGACCTTCTCGCCCAGGGACATGCAGGGCAAGGTATGGCTGCTCAACGTGTGGGCGTCGTGGTGCGTCTCCTGCCGGCAGGAGCACCCGATCCTCGTCGAGATCGCCAAGGACAAGGCGATCACCCTGGTCGGCCTCAACTACAAGGAAGTACGCGGCGACGGCGGCTTCGACATGGACAAGATTTCCGCCGAGAGCGAGAAAGGCATGGCCATCGACCGGGCCGGCGCGTGGCTCAAGCGCCACGGCGATCCGTACGCGCTGTCCGTGCTCGACCTCGACGGGCGCGTGGGCATCGACTACGGCGTCTACGGCGTGCCGGAAACCTACGTCATCGACAAGGCCGGCGTGATCCGCCTCAAGCACATCGGGCCGATCACGCCCGACGTCTTCTCCGGCAAGATCCTGCCGCTCGTCGCGGAGCTGAACAAATGATCGGCACGATATCCTTCCGGCGCTTGCTCGGCGGCCTCCTGGCCGCGCTGTTGCTCGCGCTCCCCCTGCACGCCAGGGAGGCCGCGCCGCTGGCGCAGGACGAGGCGGCCGAGAAGCGGCTCAACGCGATCTCCTCCGAACTGCGCTGCCTGGTCTGCCAGAACGAATCGCTGGCCGGCTCCAACGCCGAGCTGGCGCACGACCTGCGCCGCGAAATCCGCGGCATGATCCAGGCCGGCAAGAGCGACGCCGAGATCATGGACTTCATGGTCAGCCGCTACGGCGACTTCGTGCGCTACCGCCCGCCGCTCAAGGGCACCACCCTGCTGCTGTGGTTCGGGCCGGCGCTGCTGTTCGCCGTCGGCGTCGGCGGGCTGTTCGTGTTCCTGCGCCGGCGCGCGCGCGCCATCGACGACCGGCCGCTGAGCGAGGCCGAGCGGCGCGAGGCCGAAAAACTGCTGCATTCCGACGAGCCGCGGCCATGAGCGGACCGACCGGATTCCTCCTCGCCGCCGGCCTGTTGCTGCTGGCCGTGCTGGCCATCCTGCTGCGCCCATTGCTGCGCAAGGACGCCGCGACCTCGGCCGTCGACCGCCGGCAGGCCAACCTGGACATCCTGCGCGACGAACTGCGCGAACTCGAACGCAGCCGCGCCGAGGGCTCGCTGAACGAAAGCGACTTCGAACAGGCGCGGCGCGAACTGCAGCGCCGCCTGCTGGAGGAAGTCGAGCCGGCGGACCGGCCGGCGCGGGTTGCCGCCCCGGCTGCAGGCGGCAAGCGCACCGCGCTCGCCCTGCTGATCGCCGTCCCGCTCGCCGCCGCTGCGGGGTACGCCGCGCTCGGCACCCCGCAGGGGCTGGACCCGGCGCACACGCAGGCGCGCATGAGCCCGCAGGAAATCGACGCGCTGCTGCAGCGCCTGGTCGACCGGCTCAAGGCCAACCCGGACGACATGCAGGGGTGGGTCATACTCGCCCGCTCGTACAAGGCGCTCGGCCGTTCCGCCGAATCCGCCGAAGCGTTCGGCCGCGCCGAGGCGGCGCTCGACGGCGATGCCGTGCTGCTCGCCGAATATGCCGAGGCGCTGGCGGAAGCCCGCGGCAAATTCGCCGGCAAGCCCGACGAACTGATCGCCCGTGCGCTGAAAGCCAACCCCGACGAGGCGATGGCGCTGTTCGTCGCCGGCCAGTCGGCCAACGAGCGGCGGGACTACGCCGCCGTCGTCGATTACTGGGGACGGTTGCTGCTGAAGGTCGAGCCCGACTCGCAGGACGCGCGCACGCTGGGCGCCGCGGTTGACCAGGCGAAGGAGCTGCTCGCCGCCCAGGGCGGCAAGCCGGCCGCCAAAACGCTCCCGCAGGCCGCCGCCAAGACCATCTCGGGCGAAGTCATCCTGAGCGGCAAGCTCGCGGCGCAGGTGCAGCCGAACGACCCGGTGTTCATTTTCGCCCGCCCGGCGGACGGCTCGTCGCGCATGCCGCTCGCCGTGCTGCGCGTGACCGTGGCCGACCTGCCGTTCCGCTTCCGCCTCGACGACTCGACGGCCATGCAGGGCGGGCAGAAGCTCTCCGAGGCGGCGGCGGTCGCGCTCGAAGCGCGCATCGCCCGGGCCGGCATGGCCACGCGCTCGAGTGGCGACCTGTTCGGCGTGGCGGAGAAGACGCCGGTCGGCAGCCAGAACGTCCGCCTCGTCATCGATCAGGTGCAGCCTTAGGCGGCGCGGCGAAAGCGCGGATCAGCGTACCTGGGCCTGGCGCCGGCGGGTAGTCCGCAGATTCTTCCCTACCGGCCGGACAGCGCCATCACCTCCCGGCCGCCCTCGGCCGGTTTCTTCAACAGCCGGGCCATGAAGCCCGGCAGGTCGCCGTTGACCGCCCGGCCGTCGTGGAACAACAGCACGACGTCGAGCACGTCGCCGGGCAGCGCGCGCAACGCGACGTTGTCCGGGCTGATCGTCACCCGGCCGAGATGCCGGGCGGTCGGCCATTGGTGGTGGCTGTAAACGTGGTAGACCAGCTCGGAGCAGACGATCCGGTCGGTCAACACGACGTCGAAGTTGAAGTCGTACCCCTTGCCGACCTGCCGCAGCGCCTGCACGATCACCTGCGCGCGCTGCGCCGCGGGCAACGCCGGCTCGCGCAGCACGGCCAGATCGTCGATGTTCATGAAGTGCCGCAGCGGATTCATCTTCACGCCGGAGCGCAATGCCTCGACGACGCTGCGGCCGGCCTCGATCTCCCGGTGGTACCTGCGCACGACCGGATGCTCCCAGATGCCGAGTTCGCGCAATTCGCCCGGCGTCCCGATCCAGATCGCCACGTGCCCCCAATGTCCGGGAATGAAGCTGTCCGTCAGGCGGAACGGCGTCTTTTCGAGCAGGATGTCGCCGGCCCGCAGGGCGCCGCCCACCTGCGCCTCCAGTTCCGGCTGCCCGTCGAGCTTGCCGCGCCGGCTTTCCACCAGTCCCACGGCGTTGCCGAACAGCATGCTGGGGACGAAGACGCCCTGATCCTTCAACTCCATCAGGGTGTCGAGGCTGGCCACCGAGAAGAAGCCGGCGAGGCGCCCGACGAAGCGCACCGGCTGCGCCTCGCGCACGGCGTTGCGCGCGGGGCTCTGCTCGATGAGCTGTACCAGATAGCGATACCCCTCGTCGCCATCGGCGTCGCCGTAGCCCCGCTCCTCGAACCAGCGGATGGCGCGGCGCACGCGGGCGCGGTTCTGCGGCGAGGCGAACGACAGGGCGATCCGGTTCAGGCGGCCCTCCTGCAGGCCGAACGCCTTGTCGGCGCGATTGAGATGCCGGCGCAGGGCGTGATCGCCGCGATAGAGCGCGATCGCGGAAAGATAGTTGTCATAAAGCAGCAGGGCGGCGGACAAGGACAGGGCGATCCCGGACGCCTGCACCCGCGCCTCGACCGCGTCGGCCGGACGCGGATCGTCCATCCAGCATTCATGCGCCATGGCGAGCGCGAGCAGGGCCTCGCGCTGCTCCAGCATCGCCGCCGCGCCGCGATTCAGGCGCAGGAGATCGTCTCCGGAAAACGGCTCGCCGCGCCGATCCTTCTCGCGCAGCTCGTGGTACAGCGCAATCGCCTGCGCCCGCATCGCCAGCGCCTCCTCGGACAGCGACTGGAACGCGGCGATCTCGCCGGCCATCGCCTCGGCCGGGCTCCCCGCCTCGGTCCGGGCATGGACCTGCGCGCGATGCGACACGCATGCCGCGTGATCGTCCGCGCGCGGAGCACCCTCCATCTCCGGCTCGGCCGCCGCCCGCCCCATGCCGGCGGCCAGGCCGGCGAAAACGCACACCGCCAGCCCGCAGGCCCGCAGAAAACCTCGCATCGCTACTCCCTCGTGGATTCTTGTCGATCGGCTGATTTCGTGCATGGGCGCGATGGTAGCCGCTCTCCCCGCTCCAGGCCAAGCGTTTTGAATACGCCGATGTCAAATCCGGAGCAGCCGCCGGCAACGCGGACCGCGCCCGGCGGACGCGCGGCGGTTCAGATCGCCAGCGCGCAGCGCGCCACTTCGTCCAGCGCGCGTTCGACCGATTCGACGTGCTCGACGCCTTCGACGCGCGCCGCGCCTTCCAGCCCGATCACGCGCTTGCCGAACTGGCGGCCGAGCGCCACTTCCGAGAGCGTGCCGAAGCTGTCGCCGACGACCACCAGGCACAGCGCGGCGCGCGCGATCAGCGCGTTGCGCGCCTCGCCGATGCCGGTGGCGATGACCACGTCAACGTAGGGATTGGCGAACGACGGGTCGGCGTCGGGCAGCAGGCCGACGCTGGTGCCGCCGCCGGCGGAGACGCCGCGGCAGACGGCTTCCATCACCCCGTGCCGCCCACCGCAGATCACCGTCAGGCCCATGCCGGCCAGCCCCCGGCCGACCGCCTCGGCGGCGGCGAGCTGCGCGTCGGAGGCTTCGCGCGGGCCGATCACGCCGACCGGGACGCGCACCGGAAAGCGGCTCTCACGTTGCAGCCAGGCGGTGGCGGAGCGGCCGTCGACGGGCTCGCCGATGGCCGTTGACGATGAGGCGTTCCAGGTGCGCTGCCGCGGATCGAAGCAGCGGCCGCGCGCGTCGAAGAGCAGGCCGAGGGCGCGGTTGAGTTTATAGATGGCGTTCATGGCGGGTTCCAAACCATTCTCCGACGGTCATGATCGAGGCGCACGCGGCGGTGATCATCAGGGCCAGCGCCGCCGCGGCGGGGAAGTCCGTGCCGGACTCGGATATCAGGCTGTACAGCTGCAGGGGCAGGATGTCGAGCTGGGTGCCGACCAGCGCCAGCGCCGTGCCGTAGGCGCCGAAGACCACCGCCGCGACCAGGCAGAAGGCGGCGGCCAGCGGCGCGGCCACCTGCGGCAGCAGGACCTGCCTGAGCGCCTGCCCCGGCGTGGCGCCGAGCGACTCGGCGACCTGCAGTTGCGCGCGGTCGAAGTTGACCAGCACCGGCAGCAGGCCCATCACCACGCGCGGAATCAGGTAGTACGACGAGGCGAAGGCCAGCCCCCAGGCGGTGAACAGCGCCTTGCCGATGGCGCCCGGATCGAAGCCGGCGTAGCCGAGCAGCTGCGTCACGAAGCCGGCGCGGCCGTAGCCGAGGATGAAGCCGTAGGCGACGATCAGCCCCGAGAAGGTCAGCGGCAGGGCGATGACCAGCGAATACAGCGTGCGCCGCCGCTCGGGCAGCCGCGCCAGGTACAGCGCGACGGCGAAGCCGACGGCGGTCGAACACGCCCGCCGCCACCAGCGTCAGCGACAGGCTGCCCGCCAGCGAGGCCCGGAAGGCGGGCAGCGCGAGCACCCGGGCGAAGGCGGCGCTCCCCTCGCGCAGGGCGTCGACCGCCACCCCGGCGACCGGCAGCGCGAAGAACGCCGCCAGGAAGAGCGCCGCCGGGGCGGCCAGCAGGAGACGCGAGCGCAGCCGCATCGGTCCGGACCTACTTCGTGCCGGTCGCGGCTGCCCAGCCCTTGTCAACTTCGGCCTTCTTCGCCGCCGCCGCGCGCACGTCGAGCGGGCGCACCTGCGGCGCGGCGGGCAGCTTGTCGGCCACCGGGTCGGGCAGCTTGACGCCGGGCACCGACGGCCGCACGAACCCCTGCGCGAAAATGCCCTGGCCGAAATCGGTCATGATGAAGTTGAGCCACAGCTTGCCGGCGTTGGGATTCGGCCCCTTCTCGACGAGGCTGATGCCGTAGGGCGCCGCCGCCGAAGCCTCCTTCGGGATGACCACGGCCACCGCGTCGCCCAGGCCGTCGACGTGCTTGGCCTTCAGCCCGTCGTTCTCGTAGGAGATCCAGATCGGGATCTCGCCCTTGATGAACTGCGCGTACGGCGTGGTGCCGAGCACGCGCAGCACGTTGCCGGACTGGTGCAGCTTGCCCAGGTAGTCGAGGCCGGGCTGGACGTTGCTCATGTCGCCGCCGGCGCCGAAGTTGGCGGCGAAGGCCAGCACCTGCCCGACGCCCGTCGAGCGCGGATCGAGATAGACGATCGAATTCTTGTACTCGGGCTTGAGCAGGTCGGCCCACGACTGCGGCACGTTCTTCACCAGCTTGGTGTTGACCACGAAGGCCACGGTCAGCGAATGGATGGTGAACCAGCGCCCGTCGGGATCGCGGAACACCTCGGGCAGCTTGTCGAAGTTGACCGGTTTGAACGGCGCGACCACGCCCTTGTTGACCGCGTCAACGGCCGAGGCGGCGAAATAGTAGGCGGTGTCGGCCTGCGGGCGGTTGCGCGCCTTCTCCAGCGCGACGACGGTGGCTCCCGAGCCGAGGTCGTTGTAGACGATCTCCACCTCCGGGTAGCGCTTCTTGAACGCGGCGAACTGCGCCGCCCAGTTGGCCCAGGTCGGGCCGGTGTCGAAGCTCACCACCATGCCCTCCTTCTTCGCCGCTTCGTAGAGCGTCTTTTCGCCGGCATAGAGCTCGGGCGAATCGAGCACCGTCTGCGCCGCCGCGCCGGTAGCGCACAGTACGGCCGCGGCCGCGAGAATCCATCGTCTGGCTTGCATCGTCAACTCCTTTCTTTTCGTTCAGGCCACAGGGAGGAACTGCACCGCCTCGCGCGGGATGTGGACATGGGTGATGTCCTCGCGCGAGGCGGTGTCGATTTTCAGGAAGCCATGCCCGACGGCGAGCTCGACCTCGCGGCTGGCCCCGAAAAAACGGTCATGGAGCACCCTGACCGCAAAATCGTTTTCGCCCGGCGCGCCGGCCGCCGGGTCGACGCGCACCGGCGCGATCTTCTCCGGGCGCACCAGCAGGCGCACCGCCGCGCCCTCGGCGAGCGCATGGCCGGCGGTGGCGAGCCGCCCGATCGGGGTATCCACGGCGTCCGGCCCGGCGGCCGTGCCGTCGAGCAGGTTGGCGCGGCCGATGAAGCCCGCCACGAAGCCGTCGGCCGGCCGGTCGTACATCTCTCGCGGCGGGGCGGCCTGGACCAGCCGGCCGTCGCGCAGGATGGCGATGCGGTCGGCCAGCGACAGCGCCTCGTCCTGGTCGTGGGTGATCAGCAGCGCGGCGATGTTCTGCTGCTTCTGGATGCGCCGGATCTCGTCGCGCATCGACACGCGCGTGGCCGCGTCGAGCGCCGAGAGCGGCTCGTCGAGGAGCAGCACGCGCGGCTTGAACACCAGCGCCCGCGCCAGCGCCACGCGCTGCTGCTGGCCGCCGGACAGCGCCGCGGGCAACCGTTCGCCGTAGCCGCCGAGCCCGACCATTTCCAGCATTTCCCCGGCACGGCGCCGCCGCTCGCCGGACGCGACGCCGCGCACGCGCAGCGGATAGGCGACGTTCTCCCACACCCGCATGTGCGGGAACAGCGCGTAGGACTGGAAGACGATGCCGCACTGCCGCTCGCGCACGGCCACGCCGGTGACGTCCTCGCCGTCGAGCAGCACGCGGCCCGAGGCGCAGGGCAGGAAGCCGGCGATCAGCTTGAGCAGCGTGGTCTTGCCGCAGCCGCTCGGCCCGATGCACACCACCAGCTCGCCCGGCGCGATGTCCAGCGAGACGTCGAAGACGCCCGCCTTCCCGCCCGGATAAGTGAACGAGGCGCTGGCGATGCGCACCGATGGCGTCCCGTCCATGCTCAGCCTCCCGCCACCGACACGCGGGCCGCGCCGCGCGCCGAGTACGCCGCGCTGAGCGAGGCGGCGAGCGCCAGCGTGAGCAGGATCACCGTGGCGGCGCAGGCGAATCCCGTGGCGCCGTAGAAGGCTTGCAGCAGCACCACCGGATAGGTGCGGTTGAGGAAGCCCGCGACCAGGTTCGAGAACTGGAACTCGCCGATGGACAGCGCGGTGACCACGATCAGCCCGGACAGCATCGAATGCCGCAGCGCCGGCACGACGATGTGCGCGAAGCGCTGCGGCGCCGAACCGCCGAGCGATTCGGCGGCGTCCTCCAGCGCGCGCAGGCCCAGCCGCTGCATGTCGGCGACCACCGTTTGCAGGAAGTACGGCAGGCAGAGCACGATGTGCCCGGCGATCAGCAGCCAGATGCTGCCGAGCCAGGGCAGCGTGTCCGAGGAGAAGACCAGGATGAAGCCGAAGGCCAGCACCAGCGGCGGCAGCGCCACGGGCAGCTGGTACAGCACGCGCGCGGCGGCGCGGATCTTCGCGCTCTGCGTGCGGTACACCGCGTAGGCCAGCGGCAGCCCGATGAGCAGGCAGGCGGCGGAGGTCGCCAGCGCCACCGACAGGCTGGCCGAGAACGCCCGGCGGAAACTCGGATCGGCGGCGACTTCCTGGTACCAGCGGAAAGTGAATCCCGTCGGCAGCAGCGTGTTCAGCCACAGGTCGCCGAACGAGCCGGTGAACAGCAAGGCGATCGGCAGCGCCAGATAGGCGAGATAGGCCACGGTAACCCAGCGAGACAACATGCGCGCCCCCCGAGGAAAAGCCTTGCGTTGGAGTGAGTATAGACAGCGGCGAAGCACAATTCGATCCGGCTTGCACCGGACCGGAATTTTCCCCGACCGCCGGAAGCGCGATGCTAGCCGGCCGGCGTGACCGTTTCGTGAAGGCGGTTCAGCGCTTGAGCGAGACGCTGCCCACCGCGCCGACGATCAGTAGCGAGGCGACGATCTCCCGCCAGCCGAGCGGTTCGCCGAGGAAGACCACGCCGCCGAGCACGCCGATCAGCGGCGTGGACAGCGAAGACAGCGAGGACACGGCCACCGGCACCATCTGCATGATGCGGTTCCACGCCCAGTAGCAGAAGATGAAGGCGATGAAGACGTTGTAGAGCATGCCGAAGAGCGGCCAGAAGCTCGGCATGGTCAGGCGGGAGGTCTCCAATGGCACGGCCAGCGCGAGCAGCGGCAGGCTGCCGATGAGCATGGTCCAGCCGGTCAGCGCGGAAATCGGCATGGCCACCGGCAGCTTCTTGAACAGCACCACGCCGATGGCCCAGGACCACGCGCCGAGGAGCATGCAGACCACGCCGGCCGGCGCCTGCAGCAGGCCGTCCAGGCTGCCGCCGACCAGCACCACGATCCCCGACAGGCCGAGCAGCAGGCCGATCACCGAGCGCGCCGTCATCCGGTCGCCGAGGAAGCGGATGGACAGCAGCGTGGACCACAGGGGCATGGTGTAGCCGAGCAGGGCCGCGCGGCCCGACGGCAGCAGCGAGACGCCGAGGACGATCAGCCCGTTCCAGCCGGTGATGTTGAACACCGACAGCCAGAACACCCGGTTCCATTGCCCGGCGGGAACCCTGAGCGGCACGCCGCCGGCGCCGGCCAGCGCCAGCATGCCGACGCCGCCGAGCAGCAGGCAGACGGCGCGGAAGTAGAACGGCGGCACCTCGGACAGCACCACCTTCATGATCGGCCAGTTGGCGCCCCAGCACAGGGAAAGCGCCGCCAGCAGCAACAGCCCCTGGCGGGGCAGGCGGTCGTGTGGACTTTGAATCATGGGTATCGGAACCTGCGCGATCCGGGCGGTTCGGCCCGGAATGGGAAAAAGGAAAAAGCGGACACCATGCCGTTTTTCGGCGCTTCCCGCAACTGTAGGAGACCGGGACGATCGCACGAATGCCTGTCGCTCTCCCCTTCAAGGGGAGGGATGGGGTCAAAGTCCTGGCTTCGCGGGAACACTCCATCCCCCACCCGGCCATTCCAGGGCTGGCTTTGCACAGCCAGCCCGTTCGGACGGCGCAGAGCGGTGCTCTGCGAAACCCCGTCCTCACCCCCTTGAAGGGGGAGGAGTGCCCGTGCTGAGGCGCGCACGAAAAAAACACGTCCCGGCTGTCGAAATCGCCAATCCCCGCGCGTCGTAGACATGCAAGCCCGCGTTTTACCAAGGAGGACACCATGCGCTACCTGATCATCGTCAAAGCCACGCCCGCGTCGGAAGCCGCAACCGGCCCCGCGCCGGACGAGGCCATGCTCGCCGGAATGGCGGAATTCCACGAGGAACTGGCGCGCGCCGGCGCGCTGCTCGACGCCGCCGGGCTCAAGCCGTCGGCGGCGGGCTGGCGCGTCCGCTACGACGGCGACAGCCGCACCGTGATCGACGGACCGTTCGCCGCGACCGGGGAACTGGTCGCCGGCTACACGCTGATCCAGGCACGCGGCCGCGAGGAAGCGCTCGCGTGGAGCCGCCGCTACCCCAACCCGAACGGCGCCGGCCTGCCGGCCGAGATCGAGGTGCGCCCGCTGCACGACCTCGACGATTTCGCGCCCTCGCCGGCCATCGAGCGCTTCCGGGCCATCGGCCTGCCCGGATGAGAACGAACGGACGCCCGCCAGGGTCGACCGGACACCATCCGCCGCCGACGCCCCGAGGAGGAAATCCGCCATGCCCTACCTGCTCCTGATCGTCGAGCCCCGCGGCCAGCGCGCCGCCTGCCCGCGGGACGAGGCGCGCCGCCGCTACGAGGCGATGACGGCGTTTGCCGAGGAGTTGCAGCGGGAAGGCGTCCTGCTGCGCGCCGAGTCGCTGCGGCCGGACGACCACGCCGTGCGCGTCAGCCGCCCGGCGCCGGGCGCCGGCACGTCGCTGGTCGACGGCCCTTTCGCCGAGGCCAAGGAAATGGTCGGCGGCTTTTTCCTGATCGACGTCGCCACCCGCGAGGAAGCGATCGCCGTCGCCGGGCGCTGCCCGGCCGTCGGTTTCGCCGCCGTCGAAGTCCGCGAGTGCGCGCCGTGCCATCTGCCATAGGAGATTCACCATGAACAAGGACGAAAACCTGATCCGCGCCGCCCTCGCCGAGTGGCAGGCCGCCTTCTGCGCCCGGGATGTCGACCGCCTGATGGCGCTGTACGCGCCCGACGCCGTTTTCTTCGACGCCATCCCGCCGTTCGCCGAGAGCGTCGAGGAGATGCGCCGGAAGCTGGTCGGCTGCTTCCGGTACTTCCCGGAGACCTTCGCCGTGGAAAGCCGCGGCCTGACGTTCGCGGTCGGCGGCGAGCTGGCCTGCGCGCATCACCTGTGGCATTTCACCGACCTGCCGCCGGGCAATCCGGCCTGCGGCAACTGGGTGCGCAGTTCCTTCACGTGGCGCAAGCAGCCCGACGGACGCTGGCTGATCATCCACGATCACTGCTCCGCGCCTTTCGATCCCCACACCGGCAAGGTCGTCCCGGCCCCGGCGGACGCGGCCGCCGGCGACGCGGCCGCGACGGGCACGTGCGGCGGCGACGCCAACCCGGTCGGCTGGTTCGAGATCTACGTCGCCGACATGGGGCGCGCCAGGGCGTTCTATCAGGCGGTCCTCGGCGTCGAGCTCGCCCGGCTCGAAAACCCGGTCGCCGACAGCCTGGTCGAGCTGTGGTCCTTCCCGATGCAGTCGGCCGGCTACGGCGCCAGCGGCGCGCTGGTCAGGATGGGGGGCGTCGAGCCCGGCGGCAACAGCGTCGTCGTCTATTTCCACTGCGCCGATTGCGCGGTCGAAGCCGCGCGCGTCGGAGCGGCGGGCGGCGAGGTGGTCAGGCCGAAGTCCGCCATCGGCCAGTACGGCCACATCGCGCTGGTCAAGGACACCGAGGGCAATCTGATCGGGCTGCACTCGATGCAGTAACCCGGCCGCGACGATGCCGCACCCGCCCGACGACGTCCGCCGCGCCATCGCGGCGGTGTGGCGCCTCGAAGCGCCGCGCGTCATCGGCCGGGCGGGACGCCTCCTGCGCGACATCGGCCTGGCCGAGGAAGCCGCGCAGGACGCGCTGGTCGCCGCGCTCGAAACCTGGCCCCGCGACGGCATGCCGGTGAATCCCGCCGCCTGGCTGATGACGGCCGCGCAGCGGCGCGCGCTGGACCTGCTGCGCCGCGCCCGGCTGGCCGCCGGCAAGGCGGGCGAGCTCGGCCGCGAGCTCGACTTCCTGCACGCAGCCGCCAGCGACGATCAGGCGGAGGCGGTCGACGCCCGGCTGGACGACGCGATCGGCGACGACCTGCTGCGCCTGATCTTCACCGCCTGCCATCCGCTGCTGCCGCCCGAGTCGCGCGCGGCGCTGACCCTGCGCGTGATGGGCGGGCTCACCACGCCGGAGATCGCCCGCGCCTACCTCAAGCCGGAGGCGGCCATCGCCCAGCGCATCGTGCGCGCCAAGCGCACGCTCGCCGCCGCGCGCATTCCCTGCGAGCTCCCGCCCGGCGGGCAATTGCGCGCGCGCCTGGCCTCGGTGCTCGAAGTCATCTACCTGATGTTCAACGAAGGCTACGCCGCCACCGCCGGCGACGACTGGCTGCGCCCGGCGCTGGGCGAGGAGGCGCTGCGCCTCGGCCGCGTGCTCGCCGGCCTGATGCCCGGCGCAAGCGAGGTCCACGGCCTCGTCGCGCTGATGGAAATCCAGGCCTCGCGCTTCGCCGCCCGCGTCGCGCCCGACGGGGCGCCGGTGCTGCTGCTCGACCAGGACCGCCGGCGCTGGGACCGCCTGCTCATCCGCCGCGGCCTGGACGCCCTGGCGCGCGCCGAGGCGCTGGCCGGCGGCGCCGGCCCCGGCGTCTATACGCTGCAGGCCGGCATCGCCGCGTGCCACGCCCGCGCGGCGCGCGTCGAGGACACCGACTGGCCGCGCATCGTCGGCCTGTACGACGCGCTCGACCAGCTCGCCCCGTCGCCGGTGGTGCGCCTCAACCGGGCAGTCGCCGTGGCGCAGGCCTACGGGCCGGCGGCCGCGCTCGAACTGGTCGACGCGCTGGGCGACGAACCGGCGCTGCGCGGCTACCACCTGCTGCCGGCCGTGCGCGGCGATCTGCTGCTGCGCCTGGGCCGGTTCGCCGAAGCGCGCGCGGAATTCACCCGCGCCGCCGCGCTGACGCGCAACGGCCGCGAACACGCGCTGCTGATGCGGCGGGCGAACGCGGCCGGAACGCCCGGACCGTCACATCCGATGGACCCCGACTGAGCCGCCCTGCGCGATCTCGTCGGCCGCGATCCACGCCGCGGTCGCCGCCAGCAGCAGCGCCATCGCGTAATTGAACAGCCGCAGCATGTGCGGCTCGCGCAGGCGGTGGCGCAGTCTGCCGCCGGCGCCCGCCCACACAGCGACGCACGGCAGATTGACGGCGGTGCAGATCAGCGCCAGCGACAGCGCCGCGCCCCAGCCGCCGCCGCGCGGCAGAAAGAGGATCGCGGTGTTGAGCGCCATCATCCAGGCTTTCGGATTGACCCACTGGAACAGGGCGGCGCCGAGGAAGCCGAGCGGCTGCGCGCTCCGCCCCCCGCCCGGCTGGCCGGCGCGCGCCTGGCGCCAGGCCAGCCACAGCAGGTAGGAGCAGCCTGCGGCCACCAGCACGAGCCGGAGACCGTCGAGCCACGCCATGGCCCAGGCCAGCAGGCCGGCGACGACCGCCACCTGGAAACCGTGGCCCAGGCTGACGCCCAGCATGTGCGGCACGGTACGGCGAAAGCCGAAATTGACGCCGCTCGCCGCCAGCATCAGGTTGTTCGGGCCGGGCGTCACGGACATCGTGGCCACGTAGGTCAACAGGGGAAGATCGGGCATCGCGGGCTCCTGGCGGTCGTCGAGCCTGTACTTTAGGGAATTCCGGATAAAGGTTATAGATTCAGATTTTCACGACTATACTGGTCACAGTTTGTTTATCGTAGAACTGTAACCAGCAATCCTTTCCTCTGCTGTATCCACGCCATGCCGGACATTCCCCCTTCCCTTTACCGCTCCCTGGCCGAGGAGCTGCGCGCGGCCATCGGCGACGGGCGGCTGCCGGCCGGGTCGCGGCTGCCGTCGGTGCGCGAGACGGCGCGCAACCGCAACCTCTCGATCAATACGGTGCTGGCCGCCTACCGGCAGCTCGAAGCGCGCGGCCAGGTCGAGGCGCGTCCGCAGTCGGGCTATTTCGTGCGTTCGCGGCTGGCGGAACCGGCCGCGCCGCCGATGTCGGCCCGCTCCGCGCGGGCCCAGCCGGCCGAGGCGGCGGTGCTCGACCGGATCGAGGCGGTGTTCGCCGCGCAGTCGGACCCGGCGACCATCGACCTGTCGCTGGCCTGCGCGAAAAGCAGCGACTTCTATCCGGGCAAGCAGTTGAGCCGGCTCGCCGCCGACACCGCCCGGCGCCAGCCCGAACTGCTGACCGACTATTCCCTGCCGCCCGGCCCGCTGCGCCTGCGCCGCGAGATCTGCCGGCACGCGCACGACCTGGGCATGACGCTGGCGCCGGAGAACGTGCTCCTCACCAACGGCTGCATGGAGGCGCTGCAACTGGCGCTGCGCGGTGTCACCCGGCCGGGCGACGCGATCGCGCTCGAATCGCCGACCTATTTCAACCTGATTTCGCTGGCCGACCATCTCGGCCTGCGCGCGATCGAGGTGCCGACGCATCCGGGCCAGGGCATGTCGCTCGACGCGCTCGAACTGCTGCTCTCGGAGAAGCGCGTGCAGGCGGTGGTCACCATGCCGAGCGTGCACAACCCGCTCGGCACCAGCATGCCGACCGCCGCCAAGGAGCGGCTGGCCACGCTGGCGCAGACCTGGCGCGTGCCGGTGATCGAGGACGCGCTCTATGCCGAGCTGCAGTACGCGACGCCGCTGCAGCCGACCGTGAAGGCCTTCGACCGCGACGGCTGGGTGATCCTCTGCACGTCCTACAGCAAGACGCTCGCGCCGGGTTTCCGCGTCGGCTGGCTGGAGGCCGGACGCTTCCGGCGCCGCGTCGCCGCGCTCAAGCTCAGCGGTTCGCTGGCGCAGCCGGCGTTCCTCGGCGAAGTGCTCGGCGCTTTCCTGGAGACCGGCGGCTACGCCCAGCACCTGCGCCGCCTGCGCCGCGTCTATGCCGCCCAGGTTGACCGCCTGCGCGGCCTGATCGACGCCTTCTTTCCCGCCGGCACCCGCGCCACCGACCCGGACGGCGGTTTCCTGGTGTGGGTCGAGCTGCCCGAGGGCTGCGACGGCGACCGCCTGTGCGACGACGCGCTCGCACGCGGCATCACCCTCACGCCCGGCAGCCTGTTCTCGCCCTCCGGCCGGCACGCCCGGCACATCCGGCTGTCGGCCTGCCACCATTTTTCCGAGCGGCAGGTGCACGCGCTGCTGACGCTCGGCGAACTGGCGAAGGGCCAGCTCGGCTGAGGCGCTACCAGTCGCGCGGCGATTCGTCCAGGAAGTAGTCGGGATACTTTTCCGCGACCAGCGGCAGGGCCGTCAGGATTTTCCGCAGGTGGGCCTCCATGGCGCGCACGGCCAGCTTGGGATTGCCCGCCTCGATCGCGTCGATGAGCACGTCGTGATCGTCGACCAGCTCGTGGATCGGCGAGGCGATGTCGTAGGAGAGATAGCACACGCGGTCCATCTGCGCCTTGGCGCTGTCCAGGACGCGCCACGCGAATTCGCGGTTGGCCTGCAGCGCCAGCGTGAAGTGCAGCTCCTGGTCCGAGGCCAGGAAGCCTTCGTTGTCGGCCGGCGCGATCTGGCGCTGCTGCGCGGCGAGTTCGCGCAGTTTGGCGATCATCGACGCATCGTGCTTCTTGGCAACCTGCCGGACGATCGAGACTTCGATGGGCTCGCGGACGTGCCAGGCGTCGACCACTTCCTTCATCGAGATCTTGCGGACATAGGTGCCCCGGCTCGGCCGCACCTCGATGAGCTGCTCGTGGGCCAGCGAGATGAAGGCTTCGCGCACCGGCTGCCGGCCGATGGCGAAACGCTTGCTCATCTCGATTTCGGAGATCAGTTGTCCGGGCAGCAGCTCCGCCCGCACGATCGCCGCGCGCAGGAACTGGCGGAATCGGCTTCCCAGCGAGACCTGATCCTGCAGCGGGAAGGTCGGGTTCAATGAGCTACTGGCGGCGTTCATCGGTCGATTCTAGTCGAAAGGGCGCAAAGGGTTATCGTAATGCACCCGCGCGGAGGCCGTCCGGCGGGCGGCTTCAGCCGGGAAACGCATCCGCACCGATGCGTCCCTCGGCCAGCAGCAGGTAATGCCCGAATATACACGGAGAATAGGCAATCCCCGCCATGAGGCGCGAAAAGTGCACCGCGCCGATCTCGCTCGCGCTGGCCAGCCCGCGCCGCCGGGGAATGAGCCCGAACAGCGTGCGCCGCAGCATGGCGCTGCGGGTGAAGATGCCGGGCCGCGCGTCCTCCAGGGCATGGAAGATTTCGTGATACAGGACGCATGCGCGGAGGTCCTTTGTTGGCGTGAGCGTCTCCAGGCCATGCGCGGCGATGAGCTCCTCGATGGCGTTCAGGCCGCTTTCATTCAGCATGATCCGGCGCCCGGCGGGCTGGTACAGGCCGAGCAGCGGCAGCGGTCCCATGCCGCCGTGCTCGTCCAGCGGCACGACGTCCAGCCCCAATGCCGAGGCGAGTTCGCCGGGCGACGCCGCCGGATGGGCCTGTCCGATCTCGCGCGCGACCGCGGCCGCGGCCGCCAGCGCGCCGCGCAGGACGCCGGCGATTTCGGCCTCGCCGAGCGGACAGCCGCTGGCGTCCTGCCGCAGCATGTGCCGGTACCACGTCTCGTCCGGGCAGGCCAGCGCCCGGCGGACGCCGGCATGCAGCGCGTCCCGGCTCGGCCGCATCGCTACAGCTCGTTGCGCGCCAGCACCAGGATCAACGGATCGTCCTGGCTCCAGTCGCCGAGCTCCGCTTCGATGAGGCCGGACACCTGGGACAGTTCCGGGATGCCGGAATAGTCCATGACGCGCGATCCGGCGACCACGTAGACGTCGGGATTGATGCGGATTTCGCTGGAGAAGTTGCTGGCGCCGTGCCACAGCTTTTCCAGCACCTCGCGGATGCGTTCCAGGGTGGTGGTCTCCACCCAGCCGTTGGCGCGCTGGACCTTCACGAATCCCTTCTTGTCGATGACGCGCACCGGCTGCCGGCCGTTCCTGCTGGCGGTGACCACGTAGACCTGTCCGTTCTCGGCGGCCAGGGTGGTTGCTGCCTTGTCCAGCCCGATCGACTCGGCGGCGATCTCCACCGCCTCCTCCCGGTCGCAGTTCTTCATCAGGTCCGTGGTCTTCACCTCGGTGGAGCCCATGGCGATGGCCGTGACGCGCTGCGCCTGATCGTCGATTTCCACGTAGACCTCGATCGAGTCCTCGACCGCGCCGCTGTTCATCGCCAGTTCCTTGGCTTCCTTCTTCAGCGCGGCGATGTCGGCGGCCGTGGGGTTCGGGATCGTGCGCTCGACCATTTCGCGCACCATCGCCAGCGCGACGCCGATCGACGAGATGACCTCGGCGTTCTCCGGAATCTGGTACTTGAAGCCCATGGCGTTGGCGGTGAAGGTCAGCAGCGTGCCGGCGCCGCCGCCCGCGCCGACCAGCACGACCTGCTCGCGTTCGATCTTGTACTTGGCGATCAGGTCCTCGATGACCGGGATGATCTTCTCGCTGCCCTTCTGCAGGATCGCCCGCGCCGTCTCCTCGATCGACAGGCCCACTTCGGCGGCCAGCAGGGCCATCGCCTTGCGGCTCGATTCGAGGTTGCCGCGCGCGTAGTCGTTCTCTTCCAGGATGCCGAGCACGTTGGCGGCGCAGGTGTTGGTGATGGTGACGCTCTCGCCGTTCGTGAGGCGCAGGGCGACGTAGTCCGCCGGATCGTTCTTGCGCGGCTGCACGTGGTAGAGCGTGGCGCCGTCCAGCAGTCCGGGATCGGTGAAGCAGGCGTAGCCCATGCCGGCGATGTGCGCCGAGCGCGGGCCGACGTCGATGACGGCGCCCTTGCCGGCGCGCACCATGCTGCCGCCGGCAACGCCGAGCACGCGCACGTCGAGGCTGTTCACGTAGGTGCGATGGCCGCCGATGATCGAGTAGTCCACCGCCGGCCGGCCGTTCTTGATCACGCCGATGTTGGTCGACGTGCCGCCGACCTCGAAGTAGATGCCGTTCGAGGCGCGCAGGTACATCAGCGCGCCGATGACGCTCGCCGCCGGACCGGACAGCATGGTCAGGATCGGCCGCTTCTTCATTTCGTTGATTTCCATCACGCCGCCGTCGCCGCGCATGATCATCAGCGGCACGTCGATGCCCGCGCTGCGCACGCTGCGCTCGGTGGAATTGGCCGTGTCGAGCATCTTCGGCAGGATGGAGGCGTTGAGCGCCGCCGTGCGCGTGCGCGTGGTCAGGCCGTAGAGCTTGGTGATGTCCGAGGCGAGCGTGCAGGGAATGCCCTGGCGCTCCGCTTCCTCGGCCACCATGCGCTCCTCGCGCATGTTGTCCACGCCGAAGGCCTTGCTGGCGACGATGACGCTGCTGCCCTTGGCGACCAGTCCCTTGACGATGCCCGGCAGGTTCTCGGGCGTCATGTCCTTGATATTCACATGGACGTGATCGGTTTCGATGAACTTGCCCGTGCCCAGGTCGATCGGCGCGATCCTGGTCTGGCGCTTGGCGAGAAAGCCCTCGATGAAGCCGCCGCTGATGCCGACCACGCCGACGCGCGCCACGTCGCCTTCGAGCAGCGCGTTGGTGGCCTGGGTCGTGCTGTGCGCGATGAAAATGACTTCCTCGGGACGGATGTCGTTCCTGGCGAGGCATTTCTGGAACGCGGCCACGACGCCGGCGGCCACGCCGCTTTCATGGTGGTGGGTGGTCATCACCGACCCTTTGCCGACGATCTCGTTGGTCGCGTTGTCGATGGCCACGGCCTTGGTGTGGGTGCCCCCCACGTCGATGCCGATGCGAATGGCTCTTCCGCTCATAGCTTGAACTCCAAATGACGGGAAAACATCTCCCGTCCGCGCATGATGCGCGGGAACGGGAGATCTGCGAAAAGACTAGAGCGTGACCTTGCCCAGCATGGTGCAGGCGATGATTTCGATGATCACCAGCGACGCCCAGGCGAACGGCAGGTTGGTCTTGATGTACAGCTTCGGTTCGAGCTTGGCGTAGCTCAGGCCCCACATGGTCCAGGACTGGGTCGGGCAGGAGCTGGCGACCATCGCCACGGGCGGGATCAGGAACAGGGCGAACAGGAACATCTCGTTGAACGTGCCCATCGCCTGGAGGATCGTCACCAGCGCGATGCCCGAGCCCCAGATCATCAGCGGCCCGCGGAACAGGGCCAGCGGCGCCAGCACGCAGAAGCTGATCAGCAGCGCCGTCGGCGAGGTCGGGATGACGCCGCCCAGCAGGTGCTGCAGATACGGGGCCACCTGCTTGGCGGCGGCCTGGAAGATGTTGACGCTGTACAGCATCCCGATCAGCAGGCCGCTGTCGGCCACGCCGTCGTACAGGGTCTTCTGCAGCTTTTCCACGCCGAGCGAATACGAGCTCAGGTTGTGGGTGAGCCAGAGGCCGGTGACGATGCCCAGCAGGAACGAGGGCACCGGCTGCCACTTGAAGAAGGAGACCATCACGATGGGCAGGAACGGCACGACGATGCAGTACCAGCTCAGCGGCTTGATGTCGCTGATCGTGGCCGCGCTGGCCGGCGTCCAGGCGCGCGCCCGGTTGCCGCGGTGATCGCGGAAGTAATAGAACAGGATGAAGGCGATCATGATCACGATGTGCACCGCGGTGGCCCACACGGCGAACTGGATGTAGTTGTCGTCGTACTTGACGGTCTTGAACACCACGAAGAACTGGTTGACGTAGGCGATGTTCAGGTACATCCCGCCGGCCACGGCCAGCAGGTAGGCGCCGACCGCCGTCTTCTTGTCGATGCCGAGCGAGAACAGGATCGGCAGCACGATCATGCCGATGGCCATCACCGACCCGACGCCGAACGCGCTGGTGAAGATCAGCGCGCAGACCACGCTCAGCAGCAGCGTGGTGACCAGCGGCTTGTCGCCGGCCAGCTCCACGGTCTTCTTGATGATGTAGCCGGCGATGCCGGTGTCGACCAGCACCCGGCCGAACCACGCGCCGAAGACGATGATGGCGATGGTCTTGCCGTAGGTGTCGACGGACGTCTGGAACACGTCCGTGACCACCTTTTCCATCGGCACCATGCCGATGACGCACCACAGCACGGCGGTGACGATGAACCCGACGAGCAGGTTCCCTCCTTTCATGCAGTACGCGATCATGGCGACGAACGTCGCGACCAGTAAGACACCCACGAGTGTATCCATTACCCCTCCTCTTCGTCATAGTGTGAAAACGACTACCGCCGGAAACCATTCGGCGCTTCTTTTTCCTGCCGGCGCGCCACGGCCTGTGCTTCCAGGTCGCGGCGATCGTAGCATGCATACCAATCTACTGCCATACCAGTAGATTGGTCGTAGACGGAAACCCTGAACTCCGTGGCAACGGCGCAACAGTCCCGGGCGGACTGAAATAGTGCGGTCATTCCGGCGCAAGCCGGAATCCAGCGGCGGCGCGGGGGTCCGCGCAGCCGCTGGCGGTTCGGCAAAGGTGGTTGCTGGGTCCCGGCTTGCGCCGGGACGACGATGTCCGCACGAAATCGTGCTTGGCCATCACCATGAGCGAGCCCCGAGGCGTTCGTGCGATGGCCCTGCCGATCCGGGGAATGCCTGGCTTCCGATGCCGTTTTCGTGCCCGATACGGCGAACCGGCGACGCAGCCCTTGAAAAGTTGAGGCGCTTTGGGCTATGGTTCGTAAACATGCAAACGATTACATATGGCGTTTTGGCCTGAATCGGCCGCCTGCGCGGCCGGATCAGACGTTTTCGGGGGACGTGCATGAAGCTGGCGGTCTGCAACGAACTCTTCGGCCCGATTTCGCTGGATGAGGCCGCATCCCTGTCGCGCCGGCATGGCTTCGGCGGGATCGAGCTGGCGCCCTTCACCGTCTTCGGCGACTTCAGCCCCGCCGCCATCCAGCACGGCATCCTTGAGGCGAAACAGGCGCTGAACGCTGCGGGGCTGCGCTTCGCCGGTTTCCACTGGCTGCTGGCCAAGCCCGACGGCCTGCACATCACCACTCCCGACGCCGCGCTGCGCCGGAAATCCTGGGACCACCTGCGCCGCCTGATCGACGCCGCGGCCGAACTGGGCGGCGGCAACCTGATCCTCGGTTCGCCGAAGCAGCGCGGCACGGTGCCGGGCCGAACCCCGCGCGAGGCGATCGCCATCCTTGCCGACGAACTGGCGGCGATCGCGCCCTTCGCGGCCGAGCGCGGCTCGCCGATCCTTCTGGAGGCGCTTTCCTCGGACCAGACGAACGTGGTCAACCTGCTGGCCGAAGTAGAGGCGATCGTCGGGCGGGTCGGCCAGCGCGGCGGCGTCGACGGCATGTTCGACTTCCACAACTGCGCGGACGAAGCGAGCCCGCACGCGGCGCTGATCGACAGATACATCGGCATGATCCGCCACGTGCATCTGAACGATCCGCACGGCGATCCCCCGCAGCCCGGCGACATGTCGTATCTGCCGGCGTTCGCCAGGCTGCGCGAGCTGCGCTACGACGGCTGGGTGTCGCTGGAGATATTTTCCGTGCCCGAAGATCCGGCCGAGGTGCTTCGCCAGACCGCGGCGTTCATCGGGGACATCGAGGCGCGCATCGAATGACGCGCGGGGCCGTTGCAGGAGGTTGGGGGAAAGACCGGCGTTGCATGACTACCTGAAAACTTGACCAAGCGGAGGTGTTGAACATGAAAAGAAGACAGATTTTGCTGGCATCGGTCGTCGCGGTTTCGGCTCTGGGGATGGGCGCGGGCAGCGTGTTCGCGCAGGAGAAATGGAAACCGGCCAAGACCATTTCGGTGGTCGTGCCGTGGCCGGCGGGCGGCGCGTCGGACACCGTCGCCCGGATGATCAGCGGGGTCATGGAGCAGGCGGTCGGGCAGCGCATGGTGGTGGTCAACACCCCGGGCGGCGCCGGCGCGATCGGCACCAAGGAAGTGTGGGACAAGCCGCACGACGGCTACACCCTGACCGCCAACTCGACGGTGAGCGTGGGCAGCTACGCGGTGCTGGGCAAGATGGACCAGACCCACCGCGACTGGATCTACTACCTGCCGATCTTCACCCCGAACGTCATCTGCGTGAAAGCCGATTCGCCGATCAAGTCGATCGACGATCTGGTCGCCGCGATGAAGGCCAAGCCCAACGCGGTCGTGCTGGCCTCGGCGGGGATCGGCAGCTCCGGGTACTTCGCGGCGGAGCTGTTCAAGGCGGCCACCGGCGTCACCTACCGGCACGTGCCGTATGCCGGCGGCGTGCCCGCGGTGATGTCGGTCGCCTCCGGCGAGGCGGAAGTGGTCATGCAGCTGTCGGTCGAAGTGGCCGAGCTGCTGCGCAGCGGCAAGCTGCGGGCGCTGGCCGTTTCGTCGAAGGAGCCGTTGAACGTTCAACGGCTACGGCGAAATCCCGCCGATCCAGAAATACATCCCGTCCTTCCCCGACTACGGTTCCTATTTCGGCGTCATCGCCCCGGCCGACCTGCCGAAGAACGTCGTCGCCACCTACGACGAGGCCTTCGTGAAGGCCGCCTCGTCCCAGGCCGTGAAGGACTATGCGAAGACCAAGGGCGCCATGCCGATCGCCCTCTACGGCAAGGAGGCGACGGAGCTGGCCGAGCGCCTGGCGCGCAAGGAAGCCTGGATTCTGTTCGACTCGGGCACGGCCGCCAAGTCGCCGAACGACCTGAAGATTCCGCGGTGAACCCGGCATGCACGATCAGCGCGTAAACACGGAGGAGGCGGCGGTCCTGCTTCCTCCGGATGCGGGCGGCGGCGAGCGGCGGCCGCGCCGGGAGTTCTTCGGCGCGCTGTTCCTGCTGGCGCTCGCGGCGGCCTTCGTGGTGCAGGCGCTGGGCATGCCGTTCAAGGACACCTCCTGGGAATGGTATACGGCGCCGAACATCTTTCCGCTGTGCATGGCCCTGGGCCTCGGCCTGTGCGCGGTGTTCGTGGCGCTGCGCGCGCTCCTGGAATGGCGCGCGCGGGCCGCCTCGCTGCCGCCGCTGCATCTCGCGGCAAGCGCGCGCGCCTGGGGCATGCCGCGCTTCCTCGGCGGCGCCTGCCTGATCGGCGTCCTCGTCTTCCTGCTGGGCAAGATCGACTTCTACGTCCTGGCGCCCGGCGCGGTACTGGTCTTCGGGCTGCTGTTCAGGAGCGATCCGTGGCCGAAGGCCGCCCGGTCGGCGGCGGTGGCGGCGATCTTCATCGTGGTTTTCCTGTTCGCCATCAGCACGGTCTTCGGCATCGTGTTCCCTTGATCTGGATCGGCCATGGACATCCTGAGCATCCTTAACGGCATGTGGAAACTGCTCCTCGACCCGGTGACGATCGCGTACATCTTCATCGGTGGGCAGGCAGGCATCATCTTCGGCATGATGCCGGGACTCACAACGACGACGGCCCTGAGCCTGCTCACCGGGCTCACCTTTTCCCTGGCGCCGGACAAGGCCATCGCGGTGATTCTCGGCGCCTACGTCGGCTCGGTCACCGGCGGCAGCCGCTCGGCGATCCTGGTGAACATTCCCGGCACGCCGGCGCAGGCGGCGGTGTGCCTGGACGGCTATCCGCTGGCCAAGCAGGGCAAGGCGGCGCAGGCGATCGGCCTGTCGGTGACCGCGTCGACCATCGGCACCCTGCTCGGCTTCATCTGCCTGGCGCTGTTCACGCCGCTGATCGGCAGCGCCGCGCTGAGCTTCGGCACCTACGAATTCTTCTGGCTGGCCGTGTTCGGCGTGGTCATCGCCGGCAGCCTGTGCGCGCCGAACGACCCGATCAAGGGCTGGATAGCCGGATTTCTCGGCCTGGTGCTGATGACCGTCGGCGACGACAACATCCACGCGGTGGACCGCTTCACCTTCCACGTGAGCGCCATGTCCGGCGGCTTCGCACTGATTCCGGTGCTGATCGGCGCCTACG
Source organism: Propionivibrio sp. (assembly GCF_047602565.1). GTDB lineage: Bacteria > Pseudomonadota > Gammaproteobacteria > Burkholderiales > Rhodocyclaceae > Propionivibrio. Next base: position 2,829,346 of record NZ_JASGGX010000001.1, on the reverse strand, counting down.
GCATTCCCGAAGTGCTCGATTCGCTGCGCAAGAAGCAGCACATCCAGATCCAGACCGAGGTCGGGCGCGTGGTGCCGCGCCTGTTCGAAGTGCTGCGGCACAAGTGGGTGATCCTGCGCTCGGCGCTGATCGGCATCGTCATCGGCATCGTCCCGGGAGTGGGCAGCGATACCGCCTCGTGGCTGTCCTACTTCGCGGCGAAGAAAAGCAGCAAGACGCCCGAGCAGTTCGGCCACGGCTCCATCGAAGGCTTCGTCGCCGCGGAAGCCGGCGACAATGCCTGCATCGGCGGCGACATCATCCCGACGCTCACGCTGGCGATTCCCGGCAGCGCCCCGGCGGCCGTCCTGCTGGCGGCCATGACCATCCACAACCTGCGGCCGGGACCGCTGCTGGTGGCCGAACAGCCGGAAGTGGTGGGCCAGATCATCGCCATCTCCATGGTCGCCACGCTGGCGGTGTTCGTCCTCAGCCTGGCCTGGACGCGCCAGATGGTGAAGATCCTGCTGATTCCGCGCTACGTGCTGATGCCGACGGTCTTCATCATCTGCGTGACCGGCACCTACGCGCTGTCGGGGCGGCTGTTCGACATCTACGTGATGTTCGGCTTCGGGCTGCTGGGGGTGGTGATGAACGAACTCGACTACCCCGTGGCGCCGCTCGTGCTCGGCTTCATCCTCGGCCCGATGGCCGAGGACAACCTGCGGCGCGGCCTGATGATCACCGGCGGCGACCCGTCGCCGTTCTTCACCCGGCCCGTCTCGATGGCCCTGTGCATCCTGCTGGCGCTGTCGGTCGTCTGGTCCACGCCGGCCGGGCAATGGATCAAGCGGCGGCTCTCGCTGCGCAGATCCGGCCGGAACGCATCGTCCGTGCGCTGAAGGAAACGCGGAAATGGAAAAACCCTACGTCAGATTCGGCATCATCGGCGCGGGCACGATCGCCGATTTCCATGCGGAAGCGATCAGGTCCGTGCCCGATGCGCGCCTCGCCGCCGTGTGCGACACGGACGCCGAACGGGCCGCGGCCTTCGCGCGCAAGCATGGCATCGAATGCCATACGGATTTGGCGGACTTCCTGGCGCGGGCGCCGATCGACGCGGTGACCGTGGCCACCCCGACGGGATTGCACGGCGCGGTGGCCATTCCCGCCGCGCGGGCGGGCAAGCACGTGCTGTGCGAGAAGCCGCTCGACGTCACGGCGGAAAAGTCACAGGCCATCATCGACGCCTGCAAGGAGGCCGGCGTGCTGCTCGTGCCGGTGTTCCAGTACCGCTTCGGCGGCGGGGCGATCCGGCTCAAGCGGGCGATCGAGGCGGGCCGCTTCGGGCGGCTGCTGCACTTGAGCGGCCGGATCAAATGGTGGCGCAGCCAGGACTACTACGATTCCGGCGCCTGGCGCGGCACCTGGGCCCTGGACGGCGGCGGCTGCCTGATGAACCAGTCGATCCACACCATCGACCTGATGCTGCACTTCGGCGGCCGGCCCGAGCAGGTGTTCGGCTACACGGCGACGCGCACGCACACCGGCATCGAGGTCGAGGACTGCGCCTGCGCCGTGCTGCGCTTCGCGAGCGGCGCCATGGGTGTCATCGAGTCGAGCACCGCGTGCGCGCCGGGTTTTCCGGCGCGCATCGAGGTTTCCGGCGAGCGGGGCACGGCGGCGCTCGAAGGCGACGCGCTCACCGAGTGGCGCTTCGCCGACACCGACGCGGGCGACGAGGCGATCCTGGCCGGGATCGGCGAAAAAAAGCTCGGCAGCGGCGCCAGCGACCCGAAGGCGATCAATGTCGAGGGACACCGGCTGCAGATCGCCGACATGACGCGCGCCATCCTCGCCGGCGGGCAGCCGGCCATCGACGGCGCGGAAGCGAAGATTCCCGTCGAACTGATCTGCGGCATCTATACGTCGATGCAAACGGGCCGGCCCTATATTTTCGCGAGGTAGCCTATGAGATTGAGCGGGTTTGCGGACGAAGCGGCCGACGGCCTGGAAGGCCAGATCGGGGCCACGCGGGCGCTCGGCTGGTCGTGCATCGAGGCGCGCAGCATCGGCGGGGTGAATATCCACGACCTGCCGGACCGCGATTTCGACGCCGTCCGGCGCACGCTGGACGAGGCCGGGATGCGCGTCAACTGCTTCGGCTCGACGATCGCCAACTGGAGCAAGAGCGTCGACGAGCCGTTCGCCGGGACGCTGGAGGTGGTCGAGCGCGCGATCCGGCGGATGCGCGCCCTCGACGTGCCCCTGGTGCGCATCATGAGCTACGCGATCCTGCTCGACGCCGCCGGCCGGGCGCTGCCGGACCAGAAGAAGGAGGAACGCTTCCGCCGCCTGCGCGAGATCTGCAACCGCTTCCTCGACGCCGGCATCACGCCGGTGCACGAGAACTGCATGAACTTCGGCGGCATGAGCTGGGAGCACTCGCTTGAAATGCTGGCGGCGGTGCCGGGCCTGCAATTGGTCTTCGACACCGGGAATCCGGGCATCACGCCGGACTTCCGCCGCCCGTTTCCGTATCCCAACCAGGACGTCATGGAATGCTACGCGCACCTGCGCGCGCATGTCGCCCACGTGCACATCAAGGACGGCGTGCGCGACCCGGCCACGGGCAAGGAACGCTATTTCTTCCCGGACGAGGGCCGCTGCCAGGTGGCGGCGATCGTCAGGGAACTGCTGCGCAGCGGCTACGACGGCGACTTCAGCATCGAGCCGCACATGGCCGTCGTCTTCCACGACGCCGGAGTGTCTTCCCCCGAACGGCTGCGCTTCGACAACTACGTCGAATACGGGCGGCGCTTCCAGAGGATGCTGGACGCGGCCGTGCTGGAAACCGGCGGCCGGACCTGACCCGCAACGGAGAACGTGCGATGGACGAGGCCATTCACGTCGACCGTGTGGATCGACTGCGGATCGAGGTCCATGCGGACAGAACGGCGCTCGGCGTAGCCGCAGCGCTCGCCGCCCGGCGGACGATGCGCGAGGCGATCGCGCGGCGCGGCGCATGCCGGGCGATCTTCGCGGCGGCCCCCTCCCAGAACGAACTGCTGGCCGAACTGCGCCGCGCCGACGACGTGCCGTGGCCCCGCGTCGAAGCCTTCCACATGGACGAATATTGCGGGCTGCCCGCCGATTCCCCCAGCCGCTTCGCCAGCTTCCTGCGCGGCGCGCTGTTCCGGCACGTGCCGTTGCGGGCCGCGCACTACCTGGACGCCTCGGAACCCTCCGCCGTAGACGAGGCCGCGCGCTACGCGGACCTGCTGCTGGCCGCGCCGATCGACCTGGTGTGCCTCGGCGTCGGCGAGAACGGGCACATCGCCTTCAACGACCCGCACGCGGCGGATTTCGACGATCCGCTCACCGTCAAGGAAGTCCGGCTCGACGAGGCCTGCCGCCGCCAGCAGGTGCACGACGGCGCCTTCGCCGACCTGGCGGCGGTGCCCGAGCGCGCCCTGACGCTCACCATCCCGGCCCTGCTGCGTGGCGAGACGCTGCTGTGCGTGGTCCCCGGCGGACGCAAGGCGCCGGCGGTGCGGTCGATGCTCACCGGGCCGATCGGCGCCTCGTGCCCCGCCAGCATCCTGCGCCGGCACCCGTCCTGCACGCTGTACCTCGACGCCGACTCGGCGGCGGAGTGGCTGCGCACGCGGTGATCTAACCGGCGATCGCGCGGACCGAATCGCCGTCCAGCAGGGTGCTCTCGAACAATTGCTGCGCCGGCGGCGCGTCCGGGTCCTCGACCCGGCTGAGCAGCAGATTGGCAGCGGCCGCCGCCATGCGGTGCTCGGGACGCAGGATGCAGGTGACCTTGGGCCGCAGCACGCCGATCCAGTCCGGCGTGCCGATCATCACGAACGAGATGTCGTCCGGCCAGCGGATTCCCCGGTCCTGGAAGCAGAGCAGCGAGCCCTTGGCGGTTTCATGGTGGCCGAAGACGACAGCGCTCACCCCGGCCTGCAGCAGCTGCCCCGCCATGCGGTATCCGCCGGCCTCGCTCAGCTCGTCGAGCAGGACGATCTGCCGCGATTCCGGCAGGCCGAATTCGCGCAGCGCGGTGCGATAGCCGTCGATCCGGTCGCCGACGTTCGGAATCGGCGAGTCCCAGCCGGAGTACGCGATCCGCCGGTGGCCGGCGGCCAGCAGATGGCGCGTCGCCAGGTAGCCGGTCTGGAAGTTGCTGTGGCCCACGAAGTTGTGCGTTTCCTCCATGTTGGGGAAGGAACGTTCCAGAATCACGTAGGGGATGCGATGCCGGCGGAGCAGCTCGGTGTTCTCCTCCCTGGACAGCGCCGGGCTCAGGATGCAGCCGTCGATCTGCTGCGAGATGAGCCGTTCGATGATCACCCGTTCCTGCTGCGGGTCCTCGTCGCTGTTGCACAGCGAAACGACGAACCCCTCCTGGCGCGCGATCGAGACGATCTCGACGCACATCCGGGTGAAGAAGGTATTGCCGAACTGGGCGACCACGACCGCCAGGATGCCGCGCCGCTGGCCCTTGATGCTGCTCGCGGCGGCGTTCTTCACGTAGCCGATTTCCGCCGCGGCCCGCAGCACCCGCTCGCGCAGCTCCTGGCGCAGATACCGCTGCCGGTTGCTGAGCACATAGGACACCGTCGCGGCGGAGGTACCCGCCCTGGCGGCGACATCTTTGATGGTTACCGAACGCTTGGCCTTGGTCACGGGAGCGGACTATTCCGACGAGATTCCCACGCTGGGATCGTCAGTGTACCAAAGGCGCCGCCGTTCCCGGCACATGCGCCGTTCCTGCCCATCGCAGCCGAAACCCCGACTCCGTCGGCGTTCCAACTCAGAAGACATTTCCGAAAGATTTCATCCATAGAAACGGGTCGCCGTTTCTGCCGGAAGCCGCTGCAAACAGGCGGATTCTGTCCACGATTTCCTGCGCTGAAACGAGCCGTTTGCGGCGGCCGGCGCCTTTCTCTCCGGTACGGAACACCTGTTCAAGAAAACGCAGCCATCCCTCGGGAGCCTGGACTGCGTGGACGGACCATCTGTGCCGCGCCGCCAGCCACGTGGCTATTCTCGGGTGGGCGCACATGAGCTTGTTGTTCGCGACTGCATGGATGTCCACGTCATCGGGAACGGCGCCTTCCGTCTGCTTGAAAAACTCCAGCAATTCGTAGTGTCTCTGGCGTGCCACGGATTTGCGCTTTGGCGTTCGGGAGGCAACGTTCAGCGCGGCGGCGAGTATCGCCATATCCTTGCCGTCCCTGTCTGCCGCAACGCTCTTTCCCTGTCTTTCAACACCGAGGATGAAAACGCCGTCGGGCGGATTCAGGTATAAACCGATCACCTGTTGCGCTTTTCGCAGGAATCGTGGATCGCCAAGGACGCCGCTTCCATCGCCGAGGCATTGCCGGAATTCGATTTGCCGCAAGTAGCGATGCACGCTGCTTTTTGGCAGCCCCAGCTCTTTCGCCAGGCCACGCACGCTGCCGATGGCATCCTGGGCGCTGCGCGCCTTGTCAAGCAGGGCGGCGATCGTTGCACGATCGTACGCGGGGGGCTTTCCGGGGCGCGCACGATCATCGAGGCCCGGGCATCCCGCTTCGAGGAAGCGTCGGCGCCACTTCCCGACGGTGGCTTCCGACAGCGAAAGCCGTTTCGCGATCTCCGTGTTCGTTTCGCCCGCCGCGCAGGCCAGGACGATTCCGGCGCGCATGGCCAGCGCCGGCCGCAGCGAATCCGACCCCGCCATCGATTGCAGTTGTGCGCGGACACTGCCACTGAGCAAGAGCGCTGCTTTAGGTCGTCCCGGCACGCTGTATCACCTCCTGGCCTGGGATTCTATCCGGCTGCCGCGCTCCCGATCCAATCGTTCTCTACCGCGTCATCCAGTGCAGAGGCAACATGACGATATCTGGGAAGAGGACGAGCAGGAACATCACGATGGTCTGGGCGATCATGAAGGGAACGACGCCCTTGATGGCCCCGCTCATCGGAATGCGCGCCACCCCGCAGACCACGTTCAACACCGTCCCCACCGGCGGCGTCACCAGCCCGATCGCGTTGTTCATGATGAACAGCACCCCGAAATACACCGGGTCGATCCCCGCCTGCTTCAGCACCGGCATCAGCACCGGCGTCATGATCAGAATGGTCGGCGTCATGTCCAGCGCCGTCCCCACCAGCAGCACCAGGATCATCAGCACGAAGGTCATCAGCATCTTGTTGCCCATGAACGGGGCGACCATCTCGGCCAGCTGTCCCGGAATGTCCGCCGCCGTGATCAGCCACGCCGACACCCCCGCCGCCGACACCAGAAACATGATCACCGCCGTGGTCTCCGCCGCCCGCAGGCACAGCCCAAAGAGCTGCTTGAACTTGATCTCCCGGTAGATCACCGTGCCCGCGAACAGGGAGTACGCCGCCGCGATCACCGCCGCCTCGGTGGGGGTGAACATGCCGGTCTTCAGTCCGCCGATGATGACCACCGGCAGCACCAGCGCCCAGGAGGCGCTGCGCGTCTCTTGCCAGCGTTCGGCCTGGCTCCGCTTGGCTTCGATGCGCATTTCGTCGTGCTTGATGCACCACCGCCAGGCAAGCATGATCGACAGGCCCATCAGCACCCCCGGCACGATGCCGGCGATGAACAGCTTGGTGATCGACACGCCCCCCGTGACGCCGTACAGAATGAGGGCGATCGACGGCGGAATCACCGGGGCGATGATGCCGCCGCAGGAGATCAGCCCGCACGAGCGGTTGACGTCGTAGCCGGCGTTGCGCATCAGGGGGATCAGGACCGCGGCCAGCGCGGCAGTGTCGGCCACCGCCGAGCCCGACAGCGAGGCCATGACGATGGCCGCGACCACCGCCACGTAGCCCAGCCCGCCCCGGATGTGTCCCACCCAGGCCATGGACATGGTGATGATCCGCCGTGTCATGCCGCCGGCGTTCATGAATTCGCCGGCCAGCATGAAGAAGGGCACGGCCAAGAGCGGGAAGCTGTTGGCCCCGTCCCACATGTTCTGGATGACGATCTGCGGGTCGGTCATCCCCATGTAGTACATCATGGCGAGCCCGCAGCCGATCAGCGCAAAGGCGATCGGCATGCCGAGGGCCATGAGCGCGAGCAGCGAGGCGATAAAGACAAAGACGGTCATGCTTGGGGTCCTCCGGGACGGACGGCGTGGCTTTTTTCCTGGGCGTCAAGTTCGCGTTCGACTTCGTGCGCTTCTTCCAGGCCTTCTTCCTGCACGTCGATGAGTTCGCTTTCGGCCACCTGCCCGAAGGCCAGGCGCGCCAGGTTGGCGATGCAGATGAGGGTGATCGCGGCGCCCGTCAGGTAGCTCACCCCGAACGCCCAGAGCATGCTCATCTGCATCACCGGCGAGGCGTTCGCCGCAATGATGTCGTGTTGCAGCCACGTGCCGTACAGCATGTACAGGCTGCACAGGGCCATGATCGCCTGGCTGATGCCCCAGCACACCTTCCGCCCCAGCACCGGCAGCGCCGCCACCACCATGTCCACCCCCAGGTGCGCGTGCTTGCGCATCCCCACCACCGCCCCAATGAACGTCATCCACACAAAGGCGTACCGCGGCAGCTCTTCCGATACGTCTATCCCGCTGTTCATAAAAATCCGCATCATCACGTTGATGAACACCAGCACAAACATCACCAGCAGGCACACCACCATGATCACTTCCAGCAGACGGTAAAACCCGTCGTGCACCCGGCTTAACTCTCGTTTCATAGATGGTTCCTCTGCAAAGACCGGCGAGAGAATTGCGCAAAAAACGGGGAAAGGCCCTGTCCGCCTTTCCCCGCCGCCCGGATGATCCTCGCCTAACTGCCCGAACGCACTTTTTCGATCTCGGCCTGGAATTCCTTGACGAAGGATTCGCCGATCTGTGCCGAGAAGCGTTCGACGACGGGCTTGACCCGTTCCCTGAATTTCAGCAGCTCTTCATCGGCAATCGCATTGACCTTGACGCCCGCCTCGATGAATTTCGCGATCACGTCCTTGTCGGCCTGCTCCAGCAACTGCCGCTGCAAGGCTTTGGCCTCGTCGGCCGCTTTCTGGATGCCGGCCTTGTCGGCGTCCGGAAGGCCGTCCCAGAATTTCTTGGAGGCGACCAGGCCGACGGTCACATAGGCGTGGTTGGAAAGCGAGATGAATTTCTGCACTTCCTGCATCTTGTTGGCGTACATGTGCATCAACGGATTTTCCTGGCCGTCGATGGCCTTGATCTCGAGCGCGGTGAACACCTCCGAGAAGGCCATCGGCGTAGCGTTCGTGCCCAGCGTCTTCCAGATGTCGATGGCCAGCGGATTGGGAGTCACGCGGATCTTCAGGCCGCTGAGGTCCTCGACCTTGGTGATCGGGCGCTTGCTGTTCGAGATGTTGCGAAAGCCGATGTTTCCCCATCCCAGCCCGATGACTCCGGCGGGTTCCATCTGTTTGAAGATCTTCTGGGCGGTCGGTCCGTCCTGCAGCGCGTAGACCTCCTGGTTATTGGCGAACAGGAACGGCATATCCCAGATCTGGACTTCCTTGATGCGCGTCGAGAATGCCGCGACGCTGCCGATGTAGAACTCCTGCGTGCCCGACTGCACCGCCTGCAGCTGCTTCTCATCGCTGCCGAGCTGGGCGCTGTGGTAGACCTTGATCTGCACGTTGTTGTTGGTGTACTTCGCCGCCAGTTCGACGAACCTGTTCATGGCCACGGCCTGCGGATGCGTGTCCGGCATCGCGTGCCCCAGCCTTGCCGTTACCGCGGCGAGCGCGCCGCTCGCGCCCGAAAGGCTCAATGCGCCTGCAAGAACGATGTGTTTCCATGCCGATTTTTTCATCATGTCTGCCCCTTCTGGTCGAAATTGCTGCGTTGCAGCGTCAATGGATGCTTCGCCGGCGCTTGCACGACGGCATGGCTCTCCGCGGTGATTCGGCGATCGAGACCGACCGCCCCGTTCCTACTGGAGATTCGCGTGCCGCTCGTTCATCAGGCGCTCGTCGACGCCGAGCTGCGTCTGGATGTGCCAGGCCAGGGCATCCCCCACGAGCAGAAACGCCTGCTCGAACAAGGACCCCGCGTGTTGAACCGTGGGGATCGCCGAGCGGGCCGGCAGCGTCAACCCCAGGTCGGCGGCGTCGGGCTCTGGTTTTTTCGAGGAGACGAGCGCAACACGGGCGCCGCTGTTGCGCGCGATCCGCACGTGCTCGAGCGTCGCCTTGGTGCCGGCGGAAGCGGATACGGCGATGAGCAGATCTTTCGCGCCGATGGCTGGCGTGCTCGGTTCCCCCGCGACATGCACCTTGATGCCGAGGTGCATGAGACGGATGGCCAGCGCGCGCGTCATCAGGCCGGAACGCCCCTGGCCGCTGAAAAAGACGCTTCTCGCATCGACGATGGCGCCGGCGAGCGCATCGATCTCGGCTGCATCCAGCGCCTCCATCAGGCGGCAGTGCTCGTCGAGGATGACGGCCAGACGGTCCACGACGGGATTCGTGTCTTCCCTTTTCATGCCGCGCCTCCCGTTTTCATGACCGCGTGGCCGCCGATCACGCCGCGCAGGGCGGCAATGCTCTTCATGGTCGGCGAATCGTCCTGCTGCGATCCGAAGCGCGCCTGCAGGGCGATGGAGATGGTCGGCGTCGGCACGCGCAGGCGGATCGCCTCCTCGACGGTCCAGCGCCCCATGCCGGAGTCGGCGACGAAGCCCTTGATGCCGTCGAGCCGGGGATTTCCGTCGATGGCCTGGCAGAGCTTTTCCAGCAGGTGCGACCGGATGGAGCACCCGCGCTGCCAGGCCTGGAGCGTGGCTTCGACGTCGACCCCGATGTCGGACGCGGCCAGCAACTCGTAGCCTTCTCCGTAGGCTTGCATGAGCGCGTACTCGACGCCGTTATGCACGGCCTTGGTGAAATGCCCGGCGCCGGTCCCTCCGACCAGCGCATACGCGCCCGGCGCGGCCAGTGCTTCGAAAACCGGCACGAGGCGTTCAAAGTGCCGGCGTTCCGCGCCGACGAGCAGCCCGCAGCCGTTTTTCGCGCCTTGCGTTCCGCCGCTGACGCCGGCGTTGACGAATCCGATGCCCTTAGCCTTCAATTCCGAGGCGAGCTTTCGCGAATCGCGGAAGTCGGAGTTGCCGCCGTTGACGACCAGATCGTCCGCGCTCAGCAGCGAAGAGAGCGTCCGGATGAGCGCACTGGTCGCCGCACCCGGCGGCGTCATGGTCCACACGACACGCGGAGGCTTCAGCGCGGCGACGAGCGCCCCCAGCGAATCCGCCACGTCGATGCCTTTCTCCTTCACGCCGCGCGCGCATTCCGCGTTCATGTCGAAGCCGACGACACCGTGCCCCGCGGCATGCAGGCGCGCGATCATGGCGCCGCCCATCCTGCCCAATCCGATAAACCCAAGTTCCATAGCCTTGCCTTTTTCCGTTGAAGTGATGGGCAAGGCTACCGAGGTCGATTTACGGGGCGAAGACGTAAATTTGTTTCAGGAACGGCAGTCTTCTGAAAACGAATTACAGCTCCGAGAGAAACCTGAACGGCGATTATTTTTCCTTATAAACAACCTGTTATTTATTTTTGGCAGGCATGCCGTTCAAATTCTGCAGTGCATCGGACAAGGATTGCCTTTGACGTGCCGACGCCATTTGTCCCGAAAATACGTGCGATAAATGCGCCGTGCCGGCGGGAACGAGTCTGGTATAACCCGCCGCCGAGCCGATATCATTGGTTCTTTCCGCCTCCGGCGATGTCTTCTTGCAGATGGATAAACAGGTCGCCAAAACACACGTCCGGCTTCGGCTCGAAGCCGTTCTACAAATCGTTGACGCCGACAGAACAGCGCGTCTGCGATTTCGCCCTTCAGTATCCCGAAAAGGTCATTCATTTCACCATCTCGGAGTTGTCCAAGGCGGCGGGAGTCAGCGACGCCACGGTGACCCGCCTGTGCCAGAGCGTCGGTTATCACGGCTATCCCGAATTCCGCGTCCTGTTGGCCCGCGATCTGGCCAATCCCCAGCAGATGAACAGCGGCGAGCTCAGAGTGACCGACGCGGCGGACGACATCCGGGACAAACTCATCGCCGCCTCGGTGCAGAGCATCTCCGATACCCGCTACACACTCGACGTCGAGGCGCTGTGCGGAAGCGCGGCGTGTATCGCGCGGGCCGGCCGGATCGATGTCTACGGCATTGGCGGGAGCGCTTGCGTCGCCCAGGACATCTGCCACAAATTCCTGAGACTGGGGATCGCCATCGTGGCGTACTCGGACGTCGACCTGATGTCGATCTCGTCGGCGATGCTGTCAAGCCGCGATCTGGCGATCGGCGTCAGCCATACCGGCCGTACCGAATCCGTGGTCGACGCCATCCGGCGGGCGAAAACGGGCGGCGCGAAGACGATTGCGCTGACGCACAATCCCCTGTCGCCCCTGGCCAAGTCGTCCGACCTGGTGCTGCAGTACGCGGCCCGTCCAACGGCATTTTCCAACGATTCCCTGTCCGGCCGTTTGTCCCAGCTGGTGATCGCCGACCTGCTCTACACCCTGATCGCATTTTCGAGCTTCGACCGTTCGGCGCAGTTGATCGATCAGGCCAACGCCCTGGCCAACAAGCGGCGTCTGAGATAGAAGCTCCGGCGGTTGTCGAGCTTTGCAGCGAGGATGCCCTTTGGGGCCGAGGCACACGAATTAATGGGACACTGCCGGTCCGCCATCCCCTCGCAAGGCCGTGAAAAGCAGAGGACGAAACACGGGGAAGCGGCGGGATAAACCCTGGCATCCACTCCTTTTGGCGGAAAAACCTGCCGTTTCACGCAGCCGGGGCCTGTCTGATAGTTGTTTTCAAGGCGGCGGACAGTGCTGAAACAAATTTACCGCTTCTTTCCGGAGCCCTCCCGGATATTCTTGCTGACTCCCGTTGTCCCCGGTCTTTGAACTGCCCATGAATGAAAAGTCCTGCGTTCTATCCATCGATATCGGCACGTCGTCGGTACGCGCCGCCATCTTCGATACTTGCGGACGACAAATCGGCCCCTGCGCCCAGCATGGCTATCCGCTGGCCACGGGCCATGACGGCAGCGCAACCATCCAGCCGGATGAACTATTGAAGGAGCTTTGCCGGGTCATCGACGAAGCCCTCGCCGCCAAGGAAGGCAAGCTCGCCATCGACGCCGTGGGACTGAGCACCTTCTGGCACAGCCTCGTCGGGCTGGACGAGCGTACGGCTCCGACCACGCCGGTATGGACGTGGGCCGACCGCCGGGCAGCCAACCGGGCGCGCTCGTTGAGAGCGCGCCTTGGCAGCGGGCTGCATGAATCGACGGGATGCCCGATTCATTCGAGTTTCTGGCTGTCGCGCCTGCCGTGGCTGAGGGATTCCGACAAAAACACCTACGCCTCCACCGCCACGTGGTGTTCCGCCATCGATTTTCTGATGCACCGGCTTTTCGGCGAATTGAAAACCTCCGTGTCCATGGCGTCCGGCACGGGTTTGTTTGACCTGGATCAGCCGCGCTGGAACGCTGAGGCCCTGTCCGTGGCGGAGATCGGAGAAGGAAGCCTGCCGGAGGTATCCGATTCCCCCTATCGCGGCCTGCGATCCGAATATGCCGGGCGCTGGCCGCAGCTGGCCGGTATTCCCTGGTTTCCCGCGGCCGGCGACGGCGCCTGTTCGAATATCGGCAGCGGCTGCCACACCAGGGATTCGCTGGTCCTCATGCTGGGCACCAGCGGTTCCATGCGGATGCTGTGGGATGCGGGCAGACCGCGGCTGCCGGACCCGGCTCTCTGGTGTTTTCGCCTCGACGCCAAGCGTTTCGCCGGAGGTATGGCCTTGTCGGAAGGCGGTGCGTCCGCCGCCTGGGCGCGCAGGCTGGTGGCCGAAGAGGCTCGCCGCGACGTAGACGAGGAAATAGCCGCCATGCCGCCCGACGCGCACGGCCTGACTGTCCTGCCGTTTTTTCTCGGCGCCCGCAGCCCGGACTGGATCGACGGGCGCACCGCGTGCATTGCCGGCATCACCGCCGCCACGACGCCTCTCGAAATCTATCGCGCCACGCTGGAAAGCATCGGTCTGCGCTTCGCCGTGCTGAAAAAACGGCTCGATCGGGCTTGGCCCGACGAAAAACGCATTGTCGCCACCGGCGCGGGCCTGGTGCGTTCCCCGGTGTGGAGCCAGATCGTCGCCGACTGCCTCGGCCGGGAAATCGAGCTGTCCGGCGTCGAGGAAGGCTCTCTTCGCGGCGCCGCGCTGCTGGCCTGGGAACGGCTCGGCGCGGCGCCTCTCGGCCGGTTCGGCTACCCCATCGACAGAGTCGTCTCGCCGGACGCGGAAGCACACTCCAGGTACGCCGAAGCCATGGAACGGCAGGAAGCCTTCGATCGGTTGCTCCACCTTCAGCAGGCAGGCTGACCTCGCCGGCTTACAAACCGATACAAGAAACTTCTCCGCCGCTTAGCACTCTCAAGACGCGAGTGCTAAAATTTATGCGGACTCTTTCTGAAGGAGGTGAAGACCCACATGACGCAAGCTCTGGCTTTTCCGACGATCTCGGCGGTAGGCAACATCGATGCCTATATTGCCGCGGCGAAGCGCTTTCCGATCCTCAGCGAGGAGGAGGAGTTTCGCCTGGCGACGCGCTTCCGGGACGAAGACGATCTGGAAGCGGCGCGCCAACTGGTTCTCTCCCACCTGCGTCTGGTCATTTCCATCGCCCGGGGCTATCTCGGCTACGGCCTGCCGCATGCCGACCTGATCCAGGAAGGCAACATCGGCCTGATGAAGGCGGTCAAGCGCTTCGATCCGAATCAGGGCGTGCGCCTCGTCTCGTTCGCCATCCACTGGATCAAGGCGGAGATCCACGAGTACGTGCTGCGCAACTGGCGGCTGGTCAAGCTGGCGACGACCAAGGCGCAGCGCAAGCTGTTCTTCAACCTGCGCAGCATGAAGCCGGGCAGCGAGACGCTGACTCCCGCGCAGGTGGACGACGTGGCGTATCGCCTGAACGTGAAGCCCGAAGAAGTCGTCGAGATGGAGACCCGCCTGTCCGGCCACGACATCGCGCTCGAAGCCGGCAGCGAGGATGAGGACGGCTTCGCGCCGATCGCCTATCTCGAGGACAATCGCAGCGAACCGACGCGCGTACTCGAAGTGCGGGACCGCGACTACCTGCAGAGCGAAGGCCTGCAGACCGCCCTGGCAGGCCTGGACGAGCGCAGCCGCCGCATCGTCGAGGCGCGCTGGCTGAGCGAGGACCCGGCGACTCTGCATGACCTCGCCGACGAATTCGGCGTCTCCGCCGAGCGCATCCGCCAGATCGAGGCGAAGGCGATGCAGAAGATGAAGACGCGCCTGCTGCCGCTGCTCGGCGCGAACTGATCGGTTCGTAGATCGAAAAACCGCCCGGCGCGCCGGGCGGTTTTTTTTGCTCAATCGTTCGGCGGGAACAGGTAGTTGTCTGCCGCCAGCGCGTCCTCCACCCAGCCGCCGCCCAGCCATTCCGTGCGGCGATGCTCCCCCGCCGCGCCGAGTGCGACGAACAGCGGCAGGAAGTGCTCGGGCGTCGGATGCGCGAAACGCGCCCCCGGCCCCGCCTGCTGCCAGTCGAATAGCGCCTCCATGCCCTCCGGCGAATCCTCCATCAGCCGCGCATGCACCCAGTCGCGGAAGGCGCGCGACTCGGCGGCGGGGCGTTCGCCGCCGGGCCGCAGGTAGTCCATGAGGTTGTGGGTCAGGTGGCCGGAGCCGACGATCAGCACGTTCTCCGCCGCCAGCGGCGCCAGCGCGGCGCCCAACGCGTAGTGATGGCGGGCGCAGCGTTCCGGCTGGACGGACAGCTGGAGCACCGGCACGTCGGCGGCGGGAAACAGCGTGCGCAAGGGCACCCACGCGCCATGATCGAGGCCGCGCGAGGCGTCGATTCCGGCCGCGATGCCCGCCTCGGACAATTGCCGCTTGATGTGCTGCGCCAGTTCCGGAGCGCCCGGGGCGGGATAGCGCAGGGCATAGAGTTCCGCCGGAAAGCCGCCGAAGTCGTGGATGGTTTCCGGCTGCCGGCTGCCGGAGAGGACCGGCAGTCGCGTGTTCCAGTGGGCGGAAACCATCAGGATCGCCGACGGCTTCGCCAGGCGGGGCGCCAGCCGCTCCCAGGCGCGGTTGAGCTCGTCGCCGCCGAGCGCGGTCATCGGCGAACCGTGCGAGAGAAAGAGGACCGGTTGTGCGGCGGGCATGGTTTGCTCCAGAAATCCGTTTCATCGGGGGATGGCACCGGCGTCGGCGCCATCCCGGTGTTTCACGCCGCGGCCTCGGCCGCGCGCGCCGCCTGTACGCTTGGGCGGGCGCCGACGCGTGCCTGGAAGGACACCAGCGACGGCCACGGCGCGAGGTCGATGCCCGTCCATTGGGTCCAGTTGAGGATGGTATACAAATAGCCGTCGGCGACGCTGAACTGGGCGCCGAGCAGGAAATCGTTCTTCGTCAGGTGGTCCGCCACGAACGCCAGCCGGTTTTGCAGGTTTTCGCGGACCACGGCCTTGTAGTCTTCCGGCGTCGTCGGCTTGAACAGCGGACCGAATCCCTTGTGCAGCTCGGAGTTGATGAACCCGAGCCATTCCTGCAGGTGGTAGCGTTCGAGCGTTCCGGCCTTCGGCGCCAGGCCGGTTTCGGGCTTGAGGTCGGCGATGTACTGGACGATGGCCGGTCCCTCGGTCAGCACCTCGCCGCTGTCGAGTTCGAGGACGGGAACGTAGCCCTTGGGATTGATCCGGGTGAAGTCGCTGCCGTCGGCGGCGACCCGGTGATTCTTGAGGTCGACCTTGACCAGTTCGAAATCGAGCCCCGCCTCGCGCAAGGCGATATGCGGAGAAAACGAGCAGGCAGCGGGGGAAAAGTACAGTTTCATGGGTTTTTCTCCTGTCTCAGGGGTGAAAGGAAGCCTGTCAGACAGCAGTGGAACGGGATTTATCCACGGACCAGGCGCCGCCGCCGAGCAGGCTCTGCGCCACGGCGGCGACGATCAGGTAGACCGGATATTCCCAACCGCCCTTGGGCGCGCTGAAAGACCAGCCGTTGCCCAGGTGCACCGAGGCGGCACCGATCAGGATCGGCACGGTCAGCGCGGCGACCAGCCGCGTCCGGTAGCCGAGGAGCAGCGCCACGCCGGCCAGCACCTCGGCCGGCGCCACGATGTAGGCGAGGAACCCCGGAAAACCGATCGAAGCGAAAAAGGCGGCCGTCCCCGGCAGCGTGAAGACGAGGACCTTGAGCAGCCCGTGCGACAGGAACATGGCGCCGAGCGCGAGGCGCAACAGCGCGGTGCCGTAATCGGCGGCGGTGGACCCGCTGCGGGTCGTCGAAGGGAGCTGGGCGGCAACGGCGGTCATGTGAGTTCTCCTTGAAAGGTGCGATGCGGATCGATGAGGGCATCCGTCAATCACCCGATTGACGTTGAAGCGACTTTAAATCCTGCGATTAATGGAATAAACATGTGATAGATTTAATCTCTATTCCAGTATTCGGGACAATCAATGGACAGATTCGAAGCGATGCGCGTCTTCTGCTCGGTCGTCGAAGCCGGCAGCTTCGTCGCGGCGGCGGAGCGCACGGGCTTGTCCACCACCGCGGTCTCGCGTTTCGTGGCGCAGCTCGAAACGCATCTCAACGTGCGCCTGCTCAACCGCACGACGCGGCGCATGAGTCCGACCGAGGAAGGCTTCGCCTATTTCGAGCGCTGCACCCAGCTGCTGGCCGATCTGGAGGAAGCGGAGGCCGGTGTCGCCGGCGAGGCGCGCCGGCCGCGCGGACGCCTGCGCCTGACCGCGCCGATCGCGCTGGCCACGCTGCGGCTCGCCCCGGCCTTCGCCGAGTTCGGCCAGGCCTACCCGGAGATCACGCTGGACATCGTGCTCTCGGACAACGTCGCGGACTTCGCCGAGGAAGGGCTCGACCTCGCCATCCGCGTCGGCCGGGTCGGCAGCGACAACCTCGTCGCCCGCCATATCGGCGACACCGCGCTGTTCGTCGCCGCCGCGCCCGAGTATCTGGCGCGTGCCGGCGAACCCGCTCATCCCGGCGACCTCTCCCGCCACGCATGTTTCACCTACAGCTACGCGGCATCGGGAAACCAGTGGCACTTCGAAAACGCGGACGGCAAGACGGCCGAGGTGCGCGTCGGCGGCCCGGTCAACGCCAACAACGGCATGCTGCTGGCCGAGATGGCCGCGGCCGGCGCCGGCATCGTGCAGGCGCCGTGCTTCGTGCTGGCGCCCCTGCTCGCTGCCGGCCGGCTGGTGCGCGTGCTGCCGGAGTGGACGCTGCGCCGGCTGCCGATCCACGTCGTCTATCCGACGCGCCGGCACCTCTCCGCCAAGGTACAGGCGATGACCGCTTTCCTGACCCGGTGGTACGCGCAGCACGCGGCCACCGTGGCCTGAAACGGCAGCGGCGCGGGATGCCGCGCGGCCACCGCCGGTTCGGAGGATAATCGCTGGGCTTTCATGGCGCGTTCCCGGCCTGGGGACGCGCCTTTTCCAACCATAAAAAAGGAGAGTCACATGATCGTAGGCCGCATTTCCGATATCGCGACGCAGCGCGGCGCCCTGCCCGGCGCCATCGTCCGGGCCCTGGAGGCGCTGCAGAAGGTCGATCTCGGCGCGCTGGAGCCGGGCCGCTACGAGATCGAGGGCGACAAGCTGTTCTACCTGGTCCAGGACGTCGAACTGCGCACGATGGAAGAAAGCCGCGCCGAAGCGCACCAGAAGTACGCCGACATCCAGATCCCGTTCAGCACCGCGGAACGCTACGGCTTCGCCCTGCCGCAGCCGGAGCTGGCGCCGAGCGACGACCAGCTCGAAGCCAAGGACCTGGCGTTCTACCCGACGCCGGCCGGCGAATGTTTCGTTGACGCCGCACCGGGCACCTATCTGGTTTTCCTGCCCACGGAGCTGCATCGCCCCTGCCTGGCCATCAAGGACAAGGCGACGATCCGCAAGGCCGTGGTCAAGGTGCACGCCAGCCTGCTCGGCATGTAAGTCCCGCCGGCGCGCCACCGCCCGCCAGGAAGCCTCCCGTTGCCGGGAGGCTTTTTGTTTTTGCGGCGGCCGCAACCCGCCTCCCCTTGTTTTGCCGACACATATTGACTATATTGCTAACTCGAATTAGCAGATAAAAAACGGGGGTAAACATGGGCGATCGGGTATTCCTGGGGATCGACATCGGTTCGGCCAGCGTGCGCGCGGGCCTGTTCGATGCGCACGGCCGGCGGCTGGCCTTTGCCGTGCGCCCGATCCGGCAATTCCACCCGAAACCCCTGTTCGTCGAACAGTCCTCCGCCGACATCTGGACGCAGATTGGCGCCGCCGTGCGCGAAGCGGTCGCCGCCACGGCGATCGACCCGGCGCGCATCGCCTCGATCGGCGTCGACGCCACCTGCTCGCTGGTGGCGGTCGGCCCCGGCGGGCAGCCGGTTTCCGTCGCCGAGACGGGCGAGGCCGAGCGCGACATCATCATGTGGATGGACCACCGCGCCGGCGCGCAGACGGCGGCGCTCAACGCCACGCACGATGCCGCGCTGGCCTACGTCGGCGGCGAAGTCGGCATCGAGATGGAGCTGCCCAAGGTCCTCTGGCTCAAGCAGCACTTTCCCGAGCGCTACGCCGCCGCGTGGCGCTTCTTCGACCTCGCCGATTACCTGGTCTGGCGCCTGTGCGACGCCGACGTCGCCAGCGTGTGTACGTTTGACGTGCAAGTGGAACTACCTGGCGCACGAGCACCGCTTCAGCGAGACGCTGCTCGCCGCGGTCGGCCTCTCCGACATCGCCGGCAAGGTGCCGCCGCGGGTCCTCCCGCTCGGTTCCGCCGCCGGCCAACTGAGTCCTCGGGCCGCTGCCGAACTGGGACTGCCCCCCGGCGTGGTCGTCGCCACAGGCATCATCGACGCCCATGCCGGCGGTCTGGCGCTGGTCGGCACGGAACCCCTGGGCAGCCTGGCGATCATCGGCGGCACGTCGAACTGCCACATGGTGGTCAATCCCGAGCCGATCATGGTGCCCGGCGTGTGGGGCCCGTACTACGGCGCGATGCTGCCGGGCTGGTGGCTCGGCGAGGGCGGCCAGAGCGCGGCCGGCGCGCTGCTCGACTGGACGCTGCGCCAGAGCGACGCCTGGCCGCTGCTGGAAAGCACGGCCAAGGCCGCAGGGCGCAACGAATACGCCGTGCTCAACGACTGGCTGGCCGACCTCGAAAGCCGCGAAAAGTGGCCCACGCGCGACCTGCACGTACTTTCCGACCACCACGGCAACCGCTCGCCGCGCGCCAATCCGCACGCGCGCGGCGCCGTCGTCGGGCTGACGCTGGAACAGGGCCAGGACGCGCTGGCGCGGCTCTACCTCGCCACGCTGCAGGCGCTGGCCTACGGCACGCGGCACATCATCGAGAGCATGAACGCCGCCGGCCACCGCATCGGGCGCATCGTGATGTGCGGCGGCGGCACCAAGAACCCGTACTGGCTGCGCGAGAACGCCGACGCCACCGGCTGCGAGATCCATCTGGTCGGCGAGGAGGACGCGGTGACGCTCGGCGCGGCGCTGCTCGGCGCCGTGGCCTGCGGCGCCTTCCCGACCCTGCCCGACGCCGCCGCCGGCCTCGTGCGCCCCGGCGGCAGCGTCAAGGCGCGCCCCGAGGCCAAGGCGTTCCACGACGCCAAGTACGCCGTCTACCTGCAGCTTTACGACGACATGGAACGCTGCCGTGCCGCGATGCAGGCGTGGCGCTAGGCCGCCCATTTCAACCGAAAAGGACACTGCCATGCTTACCCTGACCCTTCCCGCATCCAAACCGCTGATCAAGGCCGGCGACCAGGAAGTGCTGCTGGTCACCAACGCCGACCTGCGCGAATCCGCCAACGTCGCCTGCTGGCCGGTGGAGAAGAAATTCGAGGACAAGCTGGAACGGGCGCTCGCCGGCCGCTTCGGCCTCAAGGCCCGGCGCGCCCACCCGGTCAAGGACGACCAGGGCCACGGCTTCATCAGCAGCCAGCGCGAAGGCAGCGACCTGTTCGCCGCCATCGATCCGGACGCGCCGGTCATCGTGCTGCTCACCGCCTGGCAGTATTCGCACCACCTCGCGCCGAGTCTCGCCCGGCATCGCGGCCCGGTGCTGCTGCTGGCCAACTTCGACGGCACCTGGCCGGGCCTCGTCGGCATGCTGTGCATGGCCGGCACGCTGACCAGCCTGGGCAAGACCTATGCGCGCCTGTGGTCGGCCGAATTCGACGACGAATTCTTCTTCAAGGGCCTGGCATCCTGGCTGAAGACCGGCGCCATCGAGCACGACACCTCGTACCTGCGCCCGGTCGACGCCGCGCATGCGGCAAGCAACACCCAGGCCTGGGCCGTCGGCCGGCAGGTCGGCGAGTTCGTGCTGCGCAACAAGGAAATCATGGGGCTGTTCGACAGCTTCTGCATGGGCATGATCAACGGTGTCTTCCCGCAGAAGGCGCTGGTCGACATCGGCATGCCGATGGAAAGCCTGTCGCAGTCGGCGCTGCTGGTCGAGATGGCCAAGGTGCCGGCGGCGCTGCGCGAGGAATGCCTGCGGTGGTACGAGGCGCGCGGCATGAAATTCGAGTTCGGCAGCGATCCGGCGACGGAGCTGACCCGCGAGCAGGTGCTCGAACAATGCGCGATGATGATCGCCATGGCGCGCTTCACGCAGCGCTTCGGCCTCACCGCCGTCGGCGTGCAGTACCAGCAGGGGCTGGCGCATTCCTGCGCGGCGTCGGACTTCGCGGAAGGCGCGATCGGCTCGACCGAACGCTTCCCGATCCCCGACGAGAACGGCCGGATCATCCGTCCGGGCAAGCCGATCACCTGCATCAACGAGGTCGACATGGGCACGGCGATTCCGCAGACCATGCTCTTCCGCCTGCTCGACTCGCTCGGCCTGCCGTCGGAGACCACGCTGCACGACATCCGCTGGGGCAGCGACTACCAAGGCACCTTCTACTGGGATCTGGAGATTTCCGGCGCGGTGCCGTTCGAGCATCTCAAGGGCGGCATCGCCGGCGCCACCGGCTACCGCCAGCCGGCGATGTACTTCCCCAAGGGCGGCGCCACCATCCAGGGCCAGGGCAAGGCCGGCCGCCTGATCTGGGCGCGCGCGCACTACGAGGGCACGCGGGTGGTGATGCACATCGGCACCGGCACCGCCGTCGAACTGCCGGCGGCGGAATTCGAGCGCCGGCGCCGGGCGACCACCTACGAATGGCCGCTGCTCAACTGCACGCTCGACGGCGTCGGCCGCGACGACCTGATGGCCGGCCACCAGAGCAACCACATCACGGTGGCCTACGTCGCCGAGGACACGCTGCGGGACGTGCTGCGCGCCTTCGTGGCGCAGGCCGTCACGCAGGGCATCCAGGTCTATGTGGCCGGCGACGCCTTCGGGCTGCTGTGACCGCTTCCTCTCTCTTTCCGGACGGGCCATGAACATCAACGATCCCTACCGCGGCGTCTGGCCGGTGATGCTGACGCCCTTCGACGACGACCGCGAAATCGACTGGGAATCGCTGAAAAAGCTGATCGACTGGTACATCCGGGCCGGCGTCAACGGCCTGTTCGCCAACTGCCAGTCGAGCGAGATGTTCTTCCTGTCCGAGGCCGAATCGCTGCGGCTGACCCGCTTCGTGCTCGACCACACCGCCGGGCGCGTGCCCGTCGTCGCCTCCGGCCACACCGCCTGCGGCCTGTCGCAGCAGATCGACCAGCTCGGCGCCATGGCGGAAACCGGCGTGGACAGCGTGATCATGATCAGCAACCGCTTCGCGCTGCCCGAGGAAGGCGACGACGTGGTCCTCGAAAACCTGCGCAAGGTCACCACCGCGCTGCCGGATACCGTCGGGCTGGGCATCTACGAATGCCCGTACCCGTACAAGCGCCTGCTCTCGGACGAGGTGGTCGACTGGTGCGCCCGCAGCGGCCGCTACACCTTCATCAAGGACACCTGCTGCCGCCTCGACACGATCGCCCGCCGCGTCGAACTGGCCCGGGGCAGCCGCCTGCACATCGCCAACGCCAACGGCCAGACCCTGCTGCCTTCGCTGCAGGCCGGGGCGCACGGCTACAGCGGCGTGATGGCCAATTTCCACCCCGCGCTGTACGTCTGGCTGTGCGACAACTGGCAGAACGAACCGGAGAAGGCCGAGCTGCTGGCCGCCTATCTCTCGACGGCCTCGTTCATCGAATGCCTGGACTACCCGGTCTGCGCCAAGGATTTCCAGAAGTCGCTCGGCAATTTCAGCACGGCCGCCTGCCGCGTGCGCGGCACGGAGGATTATTATGCGGCGCACGGCCCGAGCGCCATGCAGCAGGCCATGCGGCTCGGCGACATGGTCGGGCGGCAACTGGGAATCCCGGTCTAGACGGCCGGGCGAAACGGGCAATGGCATGAAACGAGGAGGTGTTATTCTTTGACACGGTAGCGAACTGAAAACCGGACGCCAGGAGAGCCGGGCACGAAGCGGGGAAATCCTAACCACGCAAAACAAGGAGGCGACACAAACATGAACTCGAAACTGCAACTATCGCGCCGCGAATTTCTGCTCACCAGCGCGGCACTCGGAGGCTCGGCGCTCTTGGGAACCCGGCCGGCCTTTTCCGCCGGCGTCGAGTGGAAGCGGTTCGCCGGCACCACCATCGAGGCCAACCTGACCAAGAGCCCGCGCAGCGAATGGATTCTGAAGAACCTGCCCGAGTTCGAGGCGCTGACCGGCATCAAGGTCAATGCCGAGGCGACGCCCGAGCAGCAGCAGCGCCAGAAAACGACCATTGAACTGAGCTCCGGCAAGCCGAGCTTCGACGTCGTGCACATGAGCTATCACGTGCAGAAGCGCCAGTTCGAGAAAGGCGACTGGCTGGCCGACATTTCGGGCTTCTTCAAGGACCCGCTGCTGACCGATCCGTCCATGACGTCCGGCGACTTCGGCCAGGCCGGCTGGATGTTCGCCAACGACGCCAAGGGCCGGCTGCTGTCCCTGCCGTTCTCCGTCGATTACTTCATCCTCTACTGGAACAAGGAGCTGTTCGAGAAGAAGGGCCTGCGCTATCCGCAGAGCTTCGACGAAATGGTCGACGCCGCCGAGGCGCTGACCGACCGCGCTACCGGCACCTACGGCTTCGTGGCGCGCGGGCTGAAGAACGCCAACGTGCCGGTGTGGACCGCCTTGATGCTCGGCTGCGGCACGCCGTCGATCGGCCCGGACGGCAAGATCCTGGCCGACTCGGACGAAGCGATCCAGGCCGCCAAGTACTATCAGCGGCTAATGTCGAAGTCCGCCCCGCCGGGCGTCTCCGGCTTCAACTGGGCGGAAGCGCAGTCGGCCTTCCTGCAGGGCAAGATCGGCATGTGGCTCGACGGGCTCGGCTTCGCGCCGCCGATCGAGGACCCGACCAAGTCGCGTGTGGTCGGCAAGGTCGGCTACAGCATCCTGCCCAGGGGACCGAAGGACCAGGCGGCGGCGACCACCGGCGACGGCATCGGCGTCACCGCCAAGAGCACCAAGAAGGAAGCGGCCTACCTCTTCTGCCAGTGGGTGGTCTCGCACAAGATGGGCGCGGGGCTGCTGCAGACCGGCTCGGGCGTGCCGTTCCGCAACTCGGTCGTCTCCGATCCCGAAGTGCGCAAGGGCGTCAAGATGCCGAAGGAATGGCTCGACGCGGTGATCGAGAGCGGCAAGATCTCCAAGCTGTCGCTGCCGGTGATCATCCCGGTGACCGAGTTCCGCGACATCTACGGCGTCGCCCTGACCAACATGATCAGCGGCGCCGATCCCGCCGCCGAGCTGAAGAAGGCCACCGCCCAGTTCGCGCCCGTCCTGGCCAAGAGCGAAGCATAATCCTGTCCGACAGCGGGGCCGGGCCGTCCGCGGACGGCCCACGGACCCATGAGCGCCGCCGCGCGTTCATGGGTCTTTTATAGACGCAACCATGGGAGATGCTATGGATACCACGCAGGTGCGGCCGTTCAGGCTGACGCCGAACTACTGGCCGTTCGTCCTGCCCGCGCTGCTCGTGGTGAGCGCGGTGATCATCTTTCCGTGGGCTTTCACGCTGTGGATGAGCGCCAACAGCTGGACGCTGGGCCAGGCCAGCAGCTTCGTCGGCATGGAGAACTACCTGCACCTGTTCCAGGACGAGCGCTTCTGGGAATCCCTGTGGCACACGCTCTACTACACGACGCTGTCGGTGGTGCTGCCGCTTTTCCTGGGCACCGTCGCGGCGCTGATCTTCGACGCGCAGTTCCCCCTGCGCGGCTTCCTGCGCGGCGTCTTCGTCATGCCGATGATGGCCACGCCCGTGGCGATCGCCCTGGTGTGGACCATGATGTTCCATCCGCAGCTGGGCATCCTCAATTATTTCCTCTCGCTCGCCGGCATCGAGCCGCAGGCGTGGATCTACAACCAGGCGACGGTCATCCCGTCGCTGGTGCTGGTCGAGACCTGGCAATGGACGCCGCTGGTCATGCTGATCGTGCTCGGCGGGCTGGCCGCCGTGCCACGCGAGCCCTACGAGAGCGCCGAGATCGACGGCGCCAACGGCTGGCAGAAGTTCCGCTACCTGACCCTGCCGATGATCGGACCGTTCCTGATGATCGCGGTGATCATCCGCACCATCGACGCCCTGAAGAGCTTCGACATCATCTACGCGATGACCCAGGGCGGGCCGGGCACCGCCTCCGAAACCATCAACATCTATCTCTACAACGTCGCCTTTTCCTATTACAACATCGGCTACGGCTCGGCGATGGCGATCGTCTTCTTCATCCTGATCGTCGTGCTCTCGTTCGTCCTGCTGATCGTCAGGCAGCGGACCCACTGGGCGCAGTCGGGAGACGAACAATGACCCACAGGCTGCTCAACCGCATCGGCGCGCTGTTCGCGGCGCTGGTCTTCGTCTCCCCGGTGGCGCTGTTCTTCTTCTGGATGCTCTCGCTGTCGCTCAAGTTCGAGATCGACAACGCCACCTATCCGCCGATCTTCATTCCCGAGCAGTTCGCCTGGTCGAACTACGTCAAGGTGTTCGCCGAGAACAATTTCTTCCTGTATTTCTGGAATTCGCTGCTGGTAACCGGCGCGGCGACCCTGCTCGCGCTGCTGATCGGCGTGCCGGCGGGCTACGGCATCGCCCGCCTGAAGGCCGAGAAATCGGCCATCGTGATCATGATCGCGCGCATGACGCCGGGACTGTCCTACCTGATCCCGATGTTCCTGCTCTTCCAGTGGCTCAACCTGATCGGCACGCTGTGGCCGCAGATCATCATCCACCTCGTGGTCACCGTGCCGCTGGTGGTGTGGATCATGATGGGCTACTTCGAAACCACGCCGCTCGAACTCGAGGAAGCAGCCAGCATCGACGGCGCCACGAGCTGGCAGGTCTTCCGCCTGGTCGCCCTGCCCATCGCCAAGCCGGGCATCGTCGTCTCGTTCATCCTGTCGGTCATCTTTTCCTGGAACAACTTCGTGTTCGGCGTGGTGCTCGCCAACCGCGAGACGCGGACCCTGCCCGTCGCCGTTTACAACATGCTCTCGTTCGAGCAGGTGAGCTGGGGGCCGCTGGCCGCCGCCGCCCTGATCGTCACGCTGCCCGTGCTGGTGCTGACGATGTTCGCGCAGAAGCAGATCGTCGCCGGCCTGACGGCCGGGGCGGTGAAGGGAGGCTAGGCGGCGCCGGAATCCGCCGCGCCCGCGGGAACGCGGCCAAAAACATCAATCACTCTTCCGGATTCGGAAACATGCGGGGAACTTGCTCATGGCCTCTGTAAAAATCGTTGGAGTCAAAAAGAATTTCGGCGCGGTGAAGGTCATCCACGGCGTTGACATCGACATCGCCGACGGCGAGTTCGTCGTCCTCGTCGGCCCCTCGGGCTGCGGCAAGTCGACCCTGCTGCGCATGGTCGCCGGCCTGGAGGAAGTGAGCGGCGGCGAGATCTACATCGGTTCACGGGAAGTCAGCCGGCTGCGCGCCCGCGACCGGGACATCGCCATGGTCTTCCAGAACTACGCGCTGTACCCGCACATGACGGTCGCCGACAACATGGGCTTCGCGCTCAAGCTGAAACGGGCCGCCGGGCAGGAGATGCGCGACAAGGTGGCCAAGGCGGCCGCCATCCTGGGCCTCGAAAACCTGCTCGAACGCTTTCCCCGGCAGCTCTCCGGCGGCCAGCGCCAGCGGGTCGCCATGGGCCGCGCCATCGTCCGCGATCCGCAGGTCTTCCTGTTCGACGAGCCCCTGTCCAACCTGGACGCCAAGCTGCGCGTGCAGATGCGCGGTGAAATCCGCTCGCTGCACCGGCGCATCGGCACCACGACGATCTACGTGACGCACGACCAGGTGGAGGCGATGACCATGGCCGACAAGATCGTCGTGCTGCACGACGGCCTGGTCGAGCAGATCGGTTCGCCGCTCGAAATCTACGACCGTCCGGCCAACGTCTTCGTGGCCGGGTTCATCGGCTCGCCGGCGATGAACTTCATCGACGGGCACGTCGAGGACGGCGTCTTCCGGGCGCGCGGCGGGCTGGCGCTGCCGCTGCCGGCAGGCTTCCCCGCGGACAGGTTCGCCGGCGTCGAGCTGGTCTACGGCGTCCGCCCCGAACACATCCGGGCCGACGCCGGCGGCATCCGCGGCACGGTCGATTTCGTCGAGGGGACGGGCTCGGAAATCTACGTCAAGCTGAACTGCGAAGGCCAGCCGGTTGACTGCCTGTTCCGCGAGCGGATGGATATCCGCTTCAACCAGACGCTCGGCATCGGCATCGACCCGGCGACGATCCACCTGTTCGAGAAGGCGACGGGCAAAAGGATCTGAGGCGCGGCCGCGTCAGAGCGCCTCGCCGAGGAAGCTGGCGAGCTGGTCGCGCGTCGGCATCCCGCCCTGGGCGCCCGCGCGCGTCACCGACAGCGCGCTCGCCGCGCACGCCAGCCGCGCCAGTTCGGCCAGGGGCCGGCCCCAGAACGCCGCCAGCGCGCCGTTGAACGTATCGCCCGCGCCGGTGGTATCCACCGCCGTCACCCGGAAGGCCGGCTGGTGGTGCAGCTGGCCATCGCGGCCGGCGAACCAGGCGCCGTCCGCGCCGCGCGTCATCAGCACGCGCCCGGGGCGCCGCGCCAGCCGCGCCTGCCAGGTGCCGTCCCCTGCGCCGGCAGACAGGACGGCAAGTTCATGCTCGTTCGGCGTGAGCAGCGCGATCCGTTCGGACAGGTCCGCCGGCAGGCTCGCCGCCGGCGCCGGATTGAGCAGGAAGGGCTTGCCGTGGCGCTGCGCCAGTCCGGCCGCGGCCGCCACCGTGGCCAGCGGGATTTCGAGCTGGCAGAGAACCACGTCGGCCTCGGCGAACGCCTCCCCGGCGGCGGCGACGTCGTCCGGCGACAGCCGGTGATTGGCGCCCGGCACGACCACGATCGAATTCTCGGCGCGGCTGACCGTGATCGCCGCCACGCCGGTTGACGCCTCGCCGTCCGTGCGCAGGTGGCACAGGTCGATGCCCTCGGCCGCCAGCCGGTCGGAAAGCTCGCGGCCGAAGGCGTCGCGGCCCACGCAGCCCAGCATGGCGACCTGCGCGCCCAGCCGCCGCGCGGCCACCGCCTGGTTCGCCCCCTTGCCGCCGGGATAGGTGGCGAAACGCCGGCCCAGCAGCGTCTCCCCCGGCGCGGGGAATTCGTCGGTTTCCACCACCAGATCCATGTTGATGCTGCCTACGACGAGAACCCTGTTCATGTTCCTCCCGGTCTTGGCTCAATGCGTTGAATGGTCAGCCCCCAGGCCGGTGGGGCATGGCTAGGCGTCGAGGTTGCGGCATACCAGTTCCGCCGCGATGACCGAGGATTCGCACACGGCCTTCTTTTCCTCGGCGCGCGGCCGGGTCAGGTAGTCGAAAATCCTCGCCGTCAGCGCCTTCTCGTTCTGGCGGATCGAAAAGACGGGATTGGGCAGCAGGTCGAGCATGGTGTGATCGTCGAACGTGCCGATCAGGATGCTGGGGTCGATCCGGCCGATCTGGTTCTTGATCTGCTGCAACGCCCCCTCCAGGATCAGCAGCGACGAGCACATGAAAGCGCGCGGCGGCGTGCCCCCGGCGCGGTCGATCAGCCGCCGCATCATGCGGCTGCCGGCCGCGATGTCGTCGTCCGCCTCCAGCAGCACCCGCTCCTCGCCGTTTTCCGCCGCGTCCCCGCAGGCCTCCGCAAAACCGCGGATGCGGTCGCGGATGCTGGGCGATTCGGCGTGGCCGCACAGGAAGGGGAAGGTTTCGCCGCGCGAGGCCTGCAGCATGCGGCGGGTCATCGCCAGCCCGCCCCGGAAGTTGTCGCTGACGACGGTGGGGAAGAGCCCGGAGGCGAAATCCCGGTCGATCATCACGATCGACGTCCTGCTCCGGCTTTTGACGAGCTGCGGCAGGATGGCGGCCTGGCACGGCGCCACCACCAGCCCGTCCACGCCGCGCGCCAGGAGGCTGGCGATGGCGCGGTTCTCCAGCACCGGGTCCTCGTGCGAGGCGACGGTCAGCAGCAGCAGGTTGCGCGCGCGGCAAAGGCTTTCGAGCGCGGCCATCAGGCGCGCGAAAAAGGCGTTCGACAGGTCCGGCACCACGAAACCGACGGTATCGCTGCGGTTGAGCTTGAGGCTGCGCGCCGCGTGATTGAGCGAGTAGCCGTGCAGGGCCACGTAGTCTTCGATGATCCGCCGCGTCTTGTCGCTGATCCGGTATTTCTCGGACTGGCCGTTGATCACCAACCGGACGGTGGTCACCGAAAAGCCGGTTTCCCGCGAAATCTCGTCGACGGTCTTAGGCATGGCCGCCCCGCAGCGCGGCCAGCAGCTTGCCGTGGATGCCACCGAAGCCGCCGTTGCTCATCACCAGGATGTGGTCGCCGGCCCGCGCCTCGCGCGCGACGTCGCCGACCAGGGCCTCCAGGTCGCCGGCCACCGCCGCCTTCTCGCCGAGCGGCGCCAGCGCCTCGGCCGCGTCCCAGCCGAGATTGGCGGCGTAGCAATACACGCGGTCGGCGTCGCGCAGGCTGCCCGGCAGCTGCGCCTTCATCACGCCCAGTTTCATGGTGTTCGAACGCGGTTCGAGCACGGCCAGGATGCGCCCGTCCGCCCGGCCGCCGATCTTCCGCCGCAGGCCTGCCAGCGTGGTGGCGATCGCCGTCGGGTGGTGCGCGAAGTCGTCGTAGACGCTGACGCCCCGCTCGGTGCCGCGCAATTCCATCCGCCGCCGGACGTTGCCGAAGCGCGACAGCGCGTCCAGACCGCGTTCCGGCGACACACCGGCATGGCGGGCGGCGAGCAGCGCGGCGACGGCGTTGGCGCGGTTGTGCTCGCCGGTCAGCGCCCAGCGGGTCTGCGCGATCGCGGCGCCGCCCCGCATCAGGCGGAGCTCGCCCGAGGCATCGTCGCCTTCGGCGCGCCATCCGCCGGCCGCGTTGAAACGCTCGACCGGCGTCCAGCAGCCGCGCGCCAGCACCCGTTCGAGACTCGCCTCCGCCGCATTCGCGACGATCAGCCCCTGGCGCGGCAGGGTGCGCACGAGATGGTGGAATTGCGTCTCGATCGCCGCCAGATCGGCGAAGATGTCCGCATGATCGAACTCCAGGTTGTTCAGCACCGCGGTCCGCGGGCGGTAGTGGATGAACTTGGAGCGCTTGTCGCAGAACGCCGTATCGTACTCGTCGGCCTCGATCACGAAGAACGGCGAAGTCCGTTCTCCGTGCAGGCGCGCGGACACGCCGAAGTTCATCGGCACGCCGCCGATCAGGAAGCCGGGGCTCAGGCCGGCATCTTCGAGAATCCACGCCAGCATCGACGCCGTGGTCGTCTTGCCGTGCGTCCCGGCCACCGCCAGCACCCAGCGGCCGTTCAGCACGTGGTCGGCCAGCCACTGCGGGCCGGACACGTAAGGCAGGCCGCGGTCGAGGATCGCCTCGAGCAGCGGATTGCCCCGGGAAACGGCGTTGCCGATCACGAAACAGTCCGGCGCCAGCGCCGCCTGTTCGGCGCCGTAGCCCTCGATCAGTTCGATCCCCGCGGCCTCCAGCTGGGTGCTCATCGGCGGATAGACGCCGGCGTCGCAGCCGGTGACCCGGTGGCCCGCCGCGCGCGCCAGCTGGGCGACGCCTCCCATGAAGGTGCCGCAGATACCGAGGATGTGAATATGCATGAAATGAATCCGCGTTAGAATTGTCCGAACAGCCAGAGCAGCCTCGACGGCGCGATCCGCCAGGCGGATTTTACTCCCCGCGCCCCGCTGGCACGCGTGCCAGGTCCCGCGACTTTTCACCGGAACGGAGCGATGAGCAAAGACCGCGCTTTCCCCTCCCCGCACCCGCACCTCGCCAGCCTCGCCGCCAAGCTGATGGCGGAAGACGGCATCGACGACTACACGGTCGCCAAGCGCAAGGCGGCGTCCGTCCTCGGCCTGCCGGCCAACGCGCGCCTGCCCGAGAACGCCGAGGTCGAAGCCGAGCTGCGGCTCTACCAGCGGCTCTTCCAGGAACGCGAACAGGAGGAAAGGCTCGCCGATCTTCGGCGAAAAGCCGTCGATTGCATGGAGATCGTGCGGCAATTCAACCCCTACCTCGCCGGCGCCGTGCTCGACGGCACGGCCGGACGCAACGCCGAGATCGACATCCAGCTGTTCACCGACAGCGCCAAGGACGTGGAAATCTTCCTGATCAACGAGCGCATCGACTACCGGCACAGCACGCCCCGCTCGGAACGCGCCGAAGCCGTGCTGACGCTCTACGACGACGACACGGCGATCAACCTGGTCGTCTATTCCCGCCAGGACGAGCGCGTGGTGTTCCGCACGCACGACGGCCGGGTCCGCCCGCGCGCGCGCATCGACGCGGTCCGGCGCCTGCTGGCCGGGCAGGGGGAAGCCGCGTGACCGCCCGGCCCGTCCTGCGCCGGCTGATCGCGGCGGGCGCCGCCGCCACCGCGCTCGCCTGTGCGGCCGCCGTGCCGGCCGGCGGGTCTGCCGCGCCGGCCACCACGGTACAGCCCATTTCAGCGGCCACGCTGCGCGGCTTCCTGGACGGCGAGCTCAACGATCATCGCGGGCGCCGGCAGCCGTTGTCCCAGTGGAAGGGCAAGATTCTCGTGGTCAATTTCTGGGCAGGCTGGTGCCAGCCGTGCCGCGAGGAAATGCCCTATTTTTCGCGGCTCAACGAAAAATACGCCGCGCAGGGCGTGCAGTTCCTCGGCATTTCGACCGATCCGCCGGAGGCCGTGGCGGCGTTCGCCGCGGCGCACCCGGTGTCCTACCCGCTGCTGATCGCCGGCCCCGGCGCCATCGAACTCAGCAAGGCGCTGGGAAACCGGCCGGGCGGCCTGCCCTACACGCTCATCCTCGGCCGCGCCGGGGAACCTCTGCTGACCCGCACCGGTTGACTCCCCGAAACCGAACTCGAACGCCTGCTCGAAGCCGCCGCAAAACGCTGACATCTGGACAAATTACCGCGAATTGCAGCAAACTTGCCGCTTTCGCGATAGATGTTTCCAAGAAATACCGGCCTGCCGGATCGTCAAAAATCCTTATTCGAAGTTTCAACTTAGCGACACGTTTGGCGAATTTTCGCCGCCATTCACGTCATCCAGACACCAAAATCGATATATAACGCGCCGGCTTCGGCCAGGCTTCGGCTCCCGTGTTTTTCTTCGCCGAAACCGATCTGCCCGGCTCAGCGGAGACACCACGGATGGATTTGAGAAAACTCAAGAAGCTGATCGATCTCGTCGAGGAATCGGGCATCACCGAACTCGAAGTCACCGAAGGCGAAGAAAAGGTGCGCATCGTCAAGCAGGCGGTCGCCGTGCCGCAGACGTACACGATCCAGCCGGGCGCCCTGCCGGCCGCCGCGCCGGCGCCGCGCGAAAAATCGTCCGTCTTCGACGACGACCTGGACGAGGAACCCGACGAGCCCGAAGGCGAAACCGTCAAGTCGCCGATGGTCGGCACCTTCTACCGCGCCGCCAGCCCCGACGCCGATCCCTTCATCGAGGTCGGCAGCACGGTCAAGGTCGGCGACCGGCTGTGCATCATCGAGGCCATGAAGCTGCTCAACGAGATCGAATCGGAGTACGCCGGGACGGTCAAGGCCATCCTCGTGGACAACGGCCAGCCCGTGGAATACGGCGAACCGCTGTTCATCATCGGCTAGGGCGCGCCATGTTCGGCAAGATACTCATCGCCAACCGCGGCGAAATCGCCCTGCGCATCCAGCGCGCCTGCCGCGAGCTGGGCATCAAGACGGTCGTCGCCCACTCCGAGGCCGACCGGGACGCGAAGTACGTCAAGCTGGCCGACGAGTCGGTCTGCATCGGGCCGGCCGCGTCGAGCCAGAGCTACCTGAACATCCCGGCGATCATCTCGGCGGCCGAAGTGACCGACGCCGAGGCGATCCATCCCGGCTACGGCTTCCTCTCGGAGAACGCCGACTTCGCCGAGCGCGTGGAATCCTCCGGCTTCGTCTTCATCGGCCCGCGTCCCGAGACCATCCGCCTGATGGGCGACAAGGTCTTCGCCAAGGCGGCGATGCGGGCGGCGGGCGTGCCCTGCGTCCCCGGTTCGGAAGGCGCGCTGCCGGACGACCCCAAGGAGATCCTGAAGACCGCCAAGGCCATCGGCTATCCGGTGATCATCAAGGCGGCGGGCGGCGGCGGCGGGCGCGGCATGCGCGTGGTGCACACCGAGGCCGCGCTGGTCAACGCGGTGACCATGACCCGCGCCGAGGCGCTCAATTTCTTCGGCAATCCCAACGTCTATATGGAGAAGTACCTGGAGAATCCGCGCCATATAGAAATCCAGGTGCTCGCCGACAGCCACCGCAACGCGGTCTACCTGGGCGAGCGCGACTGCTCGATGCAGCGCCGGCACCAGAAGATCATCGAGGAGTCGCCGGCGCCGGGCGTCCTGTCGCGGCACGTCACGCGCATCGGCGAACGCTGCGCTGACGCTTGCCGGCGCATCAACTACCGCGGCGCCGGCACCTTCGAATTCCTGTACGAGAACCGGCAGTTCTACTTCATCGAGATGAACACGCGCATCCAGGTCGAGCACCCGGTCACCGAGCTGATCACCGGCATCGACATCGTGCAGGAACAGATCCGCGTCGCCGCCGGCGAAAAGCTGCGCTTCCGGCAACGCGAGATCGACGTGCGCGGGCATGCCATAGAATGCCGCATAAATGCCGAAGATCCCTACACGTTCGTGCCTTTTCCCGGCCGGATCACCTTGTACCACCCGCCCGGCGGACCGGGCATCCGGGTCGATTCGCACATCTATCAGGGCTACACGGTGCCGCCGCACTACGATTCGATGGTGGCCAAGGTGATCGCCCACGGCGACACGCGCCAGCAGGCCATCCAGCGCATGCGCATCGCGCTGTCGGAGATGAGCATCGAGGGCATCAAGACGAACATCGCGCTGCATCAGGAACTGTTGCACGACGCCAACTTCGTCGACGGCGGCACCAGCATCCACTACCTGGAAAAGAAGCTCGCCGCGCTCGACGAAGTGAAAAAGAACGACTGAGGCGTCCATGTCCTGGCTTTCCGTGACCATCGACACCGACTGCGGCCACGCCGAGCCGCTGGCCGACGCGCTGCTCGACGCCGGGGCGCTCTCCGCCAGCATCGAGGACGCCGACGCCGGCACGCCGGAGGAGACGCCGCAGTTCGGCGAGCCCGGCTCGCCCACGACGCCCGGCTGGACGCGCTCGCGCGTCGTCGCCCTGCTCGACGCCGGCACCGACGTCGACGAGCTGCTCGCCGCCTGCGCCGCCACCGCCGGCCTCGACGGCGTGCCGGCCTACGCGCTGGAGAAGGTGGAAGAGCAGAACTGGGTCCGGCTCACCCAGTCGCAGTTCGAGCCGATCCGGGTCTCCGGCCGCCTGTGGATCGTGCCGTCCTGGCACACCGCGCCGGACCCGGAGGCCATCGTCCTGGTCCTCGACCCGGGCATGGCCTTCGGCACCGGCTCGCACCCGACCACCCGCCTGTGCCTCGAATGGCTGGAGCGCAGCGTGACGCCGGGCGTCTCCGTGCTCGATTACGGCTGCGGTTCGGGCATCCTGGGCATCGCCGCCGCCAGGCTCGGCGCGGCGGACGTGCTCGGCGTCGACATCGACCCGCAGGCGGTCACCGCCGCTCGCCACAACGCCGAGCGCAACGGGGTGCACGTCCGCTTCGACGATTCGGCGGCGGAGATCCGCGGGCAGTTCGACCTGGTGGTCGCCAACATCCTGTCCAATCCGCTCAAGGCCCTGGCGCCCGCGATCTGCGCCCACGTCCGGCCCGGCGGGCGGCTGGCGCTGTCGGGCATCCTGGCGGCGCAGACCGAGGAACTGATCGCCGCCTACGCCCCGTGGCTGCCGCTGGCGGTGGCCGACAGCCGCGAAGGTTGGGTCTGCCTGGCCGGCCAGAAAGCGGCGTAACCCGTCGCCGCGCTGCGCACGCGGACCGCAAACGTCATACAAGCAACTGTTTTTCTTCGCATTCTTCGCAAAGCGCGAAGCCGTCCGGAGTTTTCAGGCTAAAATTCCCTTCCATGAAAACCCGCTGCCCGGATTGCCAGACCGTCTTCCGCGTCACCCCGGAACAGCTGCGGGCGCGGGCCGGCAAGGTTCGCTGCGGCCATTGCCAGGCGGTGTTCAACGCGCTCGACAGCCTGCTCGAAGAGCGCCATCCCGCCGCCGAGCCGCCTCCGGCCGAAGAGCACCCGGCACCGGTGCCGGCGGCCGCCTGGAGCGAACCGGAACCCTTCGAAACGGCGCCGGAAACCCCGCCTTCCCTGCCGGCCGGCGAGCCGGAAATGTGGAAGCCCGCGCCAGGCACGCCCGCTGCGTCCGACGAGCCATCCGACCCGGATGAACCAAGCGGCCCGGACGAGTCGACCGGCCCGGACGAGCCGCCCGAAACGCCGGTGGCCGACCCCGCCGCCGGGCTGATCCTGCCGCGCGAAACCACCGAGATCCCCGGCTACAGCAAGTGGGCCGAAGGCGTCATGGCATCGCCCATCGCGCTGGCCCAAGAAAAGCCGTCGCACTGGCCGTTCAAGCTGGCCGCGGGGGTGCTGGTGCTGGCGCTGGCCGGTCAGGCGCTGTTCCACTTCCGCGGCGAGCTGGCGGTCGCCATGCCTGCCCTGCGCCCCGCCCTCGAAACCTTCTCGCTCGCCCTGGGCCACCCGTTGCCGCTGCCGCGGCACGTCGAGCTGGTGAGCATCGAAACGTCCGACCTGCAGATCGATCCGGGCCGGGACAAGCTGCTCGTCCTCAACGCCACGCTGCGCAACAAGGCGCCCTACGGGCAAGCCTATCCGTCGCTGGAGCTGGCGCTCACCGACACGCAGGACACGGTGATCGCCCGCCGCCTCTTCGGCCCGGCGGACTACCTGCCGGCGAAGACGGCCGCCGATCCCGTCTTTCCCGGCAATGCCGACGTCGCGGTGCGCCTGTGGATCGAGGCCGAGGACCTCGGCGCGGCGGGATACCGGCTGTTCGTCTTCTATCCCTGAGCCGGCGGGCGCCGCCGCCCTTTCCTCTGTAAAAAGCCGTTCATAGTCTTTGCCCGCCGGGCGGCGATCCTCTAGCCTTGCGTCGGTCCCCGGCGGCCGGCGTCCACGCGCCTGCGCGACCGGGAACTCCTCTAGGTTCCGTTGCATCACGAATCGTGAAAGTCGTCCCGATGAGCCAAGAACAAGGCGCCTATGCGGTCTGCGCAAGACTTCTGGGTCCTGCCGTTTCCAAGGCTGAAGCACTTGACACCGTGGCCGGACAACCCGAAAGCCGCCGGATCAACCGGATGGAACGGGTTGCTCTGGCCTACGGTGGCAAACTCGTGCGCAAGGACAGGAGGATGCTGCTGGCCAGCTTCGCGACGGCCGACGCCGCGTCGCTGGCGGCCTGCGAAATGCAGCGGCGGTGCTTCGGCATGCCCCGGCTGGTCGACCGCCCGCTGTCGCTGCACATCGGAATCCACCGCGTCGCGCGGCCGCGCCCGCGCCGCGCGCCCCCCGCGGGCGCCAAGGAAAGGCGCGACAACGATCGCCGCTTCGGCTTCGGCATCGCCATGTTCCTGGCGGGCAAGGCGGCCGCCGATGGCATTCTCGTCTCCGGCCTGGTTTACCGCACGCTGACGCCGAGCGTCCGGGAACAGTGCAGCCCGCGCAACGGCGCCTCCGTCGGCATCCCGGTCTACGATCTGGACTGGAACAAGACGCTGTCGCTGCAGACGCACGTATCCCTGCTCGCCTCGCCGCCGACGCTCAGCGAAAAACAGGTGGTGCTGCGCATCGGCGCCAGCCGGCTGGTGCTCGACCGCCTGCACACCGTGACCACCTTCGGCCGCGATCCGGCCTGCGACGTAACCATTGCCGACAAGCTCGTCTCGCGCGAGCACGCCTCGATCGAAATCCGCCCGGAAGGCTGCATCCTGACCGACCACAGCACCAACGGCACGAACATCGTCTTCCACAGCGGCTACGAGGTGCTGGTCAAGAACGAGAGCTACCTCCTCGAAGGGCGCGGCCGCATCAGCCTCGGCCAGGCGGCCAGCAAGAACGCCTCAAGCGTCATCGAGTTCCGCGTGAACGGCGCCGGTTAGCGCCGGCGGGCCGTCAGGCCCCCGTTCCGCTCAGGGGCAGCTCGACCCAGAAGCGGATTCTGCCGCCGGCGCCGCCGTCCACGCCGGTCCGCCCGCCGTGCTTGCCGGCCACCGTGCGCACGTAGTAGAGGCCCAGCCCGGAACCTTCCGGCCGGCGGCCGCCCTGCCCGGCGGGCTCGCCCCGGCGGAATTTTTCGAACAGGCGGTCCAGCTCCTCCGGACGCCATTCCGCGCCCGTGTTCTCGACCCAGAAGCGCACGAAATCCCTGGGCGAGCCGTGCGGATGCTTGAGGTCCGCGCCCAGGATGATCGCGGCATCGGGCGATCCGTACGCCACCGCGTTCTGCAGCAGGTTGATGGCGCAGCGCTCGATGGCCTCGAAGTCGCCGACGATCCAGGCCGGCTCGTCCGGCAGGCGCCGTTCGATGCGCATCTCCCGGCGCTGCGCGGCGAAGTACATTTCGTCGGCGGCCTGATGCAGGACGGAAAGCAGGTCGATCGTCTTCATGTGCCGGCGGTCGAGCGCCTCGGCCCGCGCCAGGCCGAGGAAGTTCTGAGCCATCGCCTGCGCCCGCCGCAGCGAAGGCAGCAACTGGCCGGGACGGCAATCGGGCTCGTTTTCCAGCCGCTGCACGGCGTTGGCCAAGGGCACGCGCAAGTCGTGCGAAATGAAGGCCAGCGCCTCGCGGCGCTGCTCCTCGAGGTGCTGCACCCGCCGCCGCGCCGCCTGGACGCGGGCGATGCGCTGCTCGAACCCCATCCTGCCGACCGTCGTCGTCGCATCGTCGCCGCCCTCGCCGGGGATGGCTTCGCCGAGCTCCCGCAATTCGAGGTCCAGGTGCCGGCGCGCGGCTTCGAGGCGCTGCCAGCTCCACAACGGGTAGGCGAACAGGCCGGACAGCACGGCCCCCGCCGGCGGCAGCCACAGCTGCAGGAAGGCCAGCGAGAACACCGAGAGCGCCACCGGCACGAAAATCCACAGCAGCGAGGCGAACAGCGCGGCGGAAGGCATCAGGCGCGGCAGCCAGAGCAGGGGCGCCAGCGCCAGCAACCCGGAAAAAAGCGCCGTCACGCCGGCCGGGAGTTCCCGGACCAGGGTGTCCGAGCGCAGCCCGGACCAGATGTTGGCCTGGATCTCCACGCCCGCCATGGGCTGCGCGTTCGACGGAAACGGGCGTCGGGAAGAGGTCGCCGAGCCCGACGGCGGTGGCGCCGACGATGATCGTCCGGCCCGCGAACGAGGCGGCCGGGACGCGGCCGTCGAGCACGTCGGCGTAGGCGACGTGCGGGAAGGTGCCCGGCGGGCCGGCGAACTGCACTCGCCGCCGTTCGCCCTGCACGAGTCCGTAGATCGCCTCCTGCAGCTCCGGCGCGCGCTCGCCGCCGGCAGACGCCCGCGCCGGCGCCGCGCCGCCGACCCGCAGCAGTTCCTCGGCGAACAGGGGCCACGCCGCGACGCCCACGCCCTCGCTCAGATCCACGCTGCGCGCCATGCCGTCCTCGTCGATGCGCACGCCGACGCGCCCCAGCCCCGCCGCCGCGTCGCGCAGGCTCGGAATCGGCGGCGATTCGACGACTTGCCGGCCCGCGCGCGCCGTTTCGAGCACCAGCGGCAGCACGATCCGGCCGCAGCGCCGGATGGCCTGCGCCAGCGCCTCGTCGGCCGCCGGCGACTGCGGTTCGGAGAAGGCGACGTCGAAACCGATGGCCGCCGGCCGCGCCGCGCACAGCGCATCGATCAGGGCGGCGTGGATTTCGCGCGACCAGGGCCAGCGGCCCAGGCGGCCAAGGCTTTCCTCATCGACGGTGATCAGCACGATATCGTCGGCGACCGGCCGGCGCGACACCAGCTGCCCGAGGTCGAAGACCAGGTGATCCATCCGCCGGAAGACGCTGCTCAGGCTCCCCGCCAGCGCGATCGACAGCAGGATCAGCGCCACCGCCAGCTTGCCCCGGGCCTGAGGGGAGGCGAAGAAACGGCCGGGCATCGGCGTCGCCCGCGCGAGCGGCTACAGCAGCAGCGCCAGCGGCAGCAGCAACAGCAGCCACAGCCTGCCGTCCACCGGAATGTCGATTCTTTGCACGGACATCGGTCCGGGCGTGCCGTCGGACGTATCGACCAGCCGCACCCCGAGATAGTAGGTGCCGCTGCCCGGGCTGGCCAGTTCCAGGGTTCCTTCATCCGCCTGCACCTGCGCCAGCGGCGGTTGCATGCCCTTGTCCGCCGCGAGCGCCGCTTCGTAGCGCATTCCCGCCGGCGGCGGCGGCAGGTTCAACACCACGCGCTCATGATCCGCCTGCAGCGCGGCCTTGCCGAGGTCGGCCGGTCCGGGGCCCGGCTTGTAGGTGAACGCCGCCGGCCGGCTCCACGGCCCCTGCTCGCCCGTACCGGTGAGCGTTGCCGCCCGCCAGAACAGCGCGCCCGGCGGCAGGTCCGCGCCGAGTTCGCCGCTTTCCTCCGTCACCACCGCATCGTGCAGCGGCGCGGCGAAGGCGGCATCAGCCGATACCTGGAAACGATAGCGGGCGGCGTCGACCACGTTCCCCCAGGCGAAGCGCGGCCGGGCGGTGCGCACGGTCGAGCCGTCGCCGGGCGCGTTCAGCCCCGGCGGGAACGGCCGCGCGAAAACGGTGAAGCCATGCAGCGCGTCGTGCCCGCGCAGCCCGTTGGCGTCGACGGCGCGCAAGGCCAAAACGTAGTCGCCGTTCGGCAGGTCGGCGAAGGTCAGCTGGCCGGCGCGCGTGCGCTTGCTGGCCAGGATGGACAGCAGCTCGCGGTCCGGCGCGATCAGCCCGAGCCATTCCACAGCGCCCGGCAGTTGCGGCAGGTCGAAGCGCATCGGCAGGTATTCGAAGCGCGCCGGCAGGCGTGAGACGTCGGCGGCGGGGAGCAGGGCGACGGGCGCTATCGGCGGCTCCCCGGCCCGGGCCAGCGTGCCCTTGCCGGCCGGCACGGCGACGCGCGCCCCGGCGGCCGCCACGCCGACCAGCCCGGCCAGCGTTTCCTCGCGCGAGGCCGCCGCGTCGGCCTCGACGCGGAAGCGCGTGCCGCGCACGACCGCCTGCGCGGACGGCGTGCGGATGCGCAGATTCTGCTGCGGCAGATTGTCCGGATTGGCCGAAATCTCGGCCTGGCCGCGCGGCAGATGCAGGCGCGTGTCGGCCATCAGCCCGCCGGCGTAGACGCTCAGCGTGTCGAGCGCCAGCACCGAACCGGGAGCGACGACGATCCGGCTGCCGTCGGCCAGCACCAGCAGCGCGCTCGAATCCTCCAGGGTTTCCACCGCCGCCCCGGCGGCCAGCCGCAGCCCGGCGGCCGCGGCGCGCCACTCGCCGTCCCCGCCGTGCCAGCGCACGCTGCCGCTGATCTTTTCCAGGCGCGCCGCGCCGGGCTCCTTGCGCAGCATCGAGGCGGGGATACGCACCGCCGTGCCCGGCAGCATGCGGAACGGATCGGCGATGCGGTTGCTTTTCTGGATCTTCGGCCAGTCCCCGGCCTGCGCCAGATAGCGCTGGGCGATGGAGATCAGGGTGTCGCCGGGCTTGACGGTATAGCGCCAGACGGGAATCGTTTCGTCGCTGCCGGCGGGCGCGGCGCCGGCGCAGGACGCGGCCGCCGCCAGGATCGCGGCCGCCAGGCAACCGGCAAGGGAAGGACTGCGCATGGCTTTTTATTCTTTCAGCTTCTCGAGTCGATAGCCGTGACCATACACGGAAACCAGACGCCACCCAAACTCGGGCGTGATGCCGATCTTGCGGCGCAGCGCGCTGACATGCACGTTGACCGTGCGCGTGTTGACGTCCGCGGACAGCGCCCAGACGACCTTGATCAGGTGATCGCGCGTCAGCAGCCGGCCAATGTTCTGGAAGAAATGCAGCGCCAGATCGGTTTCCCGCTCGGTCATCGAGACGACCCGGCCGTCCAGCGAAACCTGCCGGCGGGCATGGTCGACGACCAGCCGCCCGAAATCCTGGATCTGCGGCAGGCCGCTGTTCACCCCGCGCCGCCGCAGCACGGCCTGCAGGCGCGCCAGCAGGATCGGCCGGGAAAGCGGCTTGACGAGGTAATCGTCGGCGCCGGCGTTGAGCGCCTCGACCACGTCCTGTTCGCTGTCCAGCCCGGTCACGAACAATACGGGCGGCATGGCCTGGCGCAGCTTGATGCGCAGGCGGGCCATCACCTCGATCCCGGCGAGGTCTTCCACCACCCAGTCGAACAGGCAGGCATCGTAACGCTCGGAAGCGACGACGCGCGCGCACTCCACCCCGCTGGCGAACCACTTCACGTCATAGCCGGCCTCGCGTAACCACTCATTGACGGTTGTTGCTGACTCGGCATCATCTTCGAGGTAGGCGATTCTCATGCTTCTATTGACTGTTCTTTGTTGACCGATTTATACCGCCAGCCAGGCCCTGCGACTTATCATCTTGATTCACAGGGAAATTTTTTTCGATATGCTATTTTCCCCGCTAAAGAGGAAGCAGACTGTAAAAAAGAATTAACGTTCTTCAAAAGACAAAACGCGCCGGAACTTCGGACGGCGCCGCCTTGTCGGCATGCTCCTGGCGCGATGATACAATCGGCAGTCGCCGTTTCGCCCTTCCAGTCATGACAACGCTCATCTGCGGATCGATCGCCTACGATACGATCATGGTCTTCCACGACCGGTTCAAGAATCATATCCTGCCGGAACAGATCCACATCCTGAACCTCGCCTTCCTGGTGCCCGAGATGCGCCGCGAATTCGGCGGCTGCGCCGGCAACATCGCCTACAACCTCAAGCTGCTCGGCGACGCCCCGCTGATCATGGCCACCGTCGGCGACGACGCCGGCCCCTACCTCGACCGGCTCGACCGCCTGGGCCTGTCGCGGGCGCACGTGCGCCACGTCGAGGGCAGCTACACCGCGCAGGCGTTCATCACCACCGATCTCGACGACAACCAGATCACCGCCTTCCATCCCGGCGCGATGAGCTTTTCGCACCACAACCGCGCGTCCGACGCGGCAGAGGCTACGCTGGCGATCGTGGCGCCGGACGGACGGGACGGCATGCTGCGACACGCCGAGGACCTCGCCGCGGCACGGATTCCGTTCATTTTCGATCCGGGCCAGGGCCTGCCGATGTTTTCCGGCGATGAAGTGCTGCATTTCCTCGACCTCGCGCGCTATGCCTGCTTCAACGACTACGAGGCGCGGCTGGCCTGCGACCGGACCGGCCGTTCCCTGGACGAGCTGGCCGGCCGGCTGGAGGCGCTGATCGTCACCCGCGGCGCCGAGGGCTCGCACATCTACGCCGGCGGGCGCCGCCTCGACATTCCGTGCGCGCCGGCCAAGGCGGTGGTCGATCCGACCGGCTGCGGCGACGCCTACCGGGCCGGGCTGCTGTACGGCATCGCCCGCCAGTGGGACTGGGAGCGGACCGGGCGGCTGGCCGCCGTCATGGGCGCCATCAAGGTCGCCAGCCGCGGCGGGCAGAATCACGTTCCCAGCCGCGGCGAGATCGCCGGGTGCTTTGCCGCCGCCTTCGGCCGCGCGCCCTGGTAGCGTCTCCGAACGCGATCCAGGCGTGAACCCCGCCCCGGCGCCTTCCCTCCCGCCGACGCCGTATCCGTTGCGCCTCGTCCGCGCGGCGCGGGTCGCCCTGCATCTGCTCCGGGCCCTGCTGGCCGCCGCGCTGCCGTACCGGCGCTGGGACGCGCGGCAGCGCCTGGCGTTCAGGCAGCGCTGGTCGCGCCGGCTGCTGGACCTCCTCGCCATCCGCCTGGACGCCGGGCCGGCGGAGGCGCCGGCCGGCTGCCTGATCGTCGCCAACCATGTTTCCTGGCTGGACATTTTCGTGATCAACGCGCTGCGTCCCGCCGCCTTCATCGCCAAGACGGAAGTCCGCGCTTGGCCGCTGATCGGCTGGCTGGCCGCGCGCAACGACACGGTCTTCCTGAATCGCGGCAGCCGCCAACACGCCCGCCGGGTCAACGCGGAGATCGACGCGCGGCTGGAGGCCGGCTGCGACATCGCCGTCTTTCCCGAAGGCGGGACGACCGACGGCGCGCGCCTGCTCGATTTCCACGCCGCGCTGCTGCAGCCGGCCGTCGAAACCGGGCGCCCGGTGTGGCCGCTGGCGCTCTCCTACCACGACGCGCACGGGCGGCGCAGCCTGGCGCCGTCGTTCGCCGGGGTCAGCCTGCCGCGGTGTTTCGCCGCGATCCTCGCCTGCCGTTCGCTGACCGTGCGGCTGGCGCCGCTGCCGCCGATGGCCACGGCCGGCCGCTCGCGCCGCGACGTGTCGCGCGCGGCCCACGAGGCGATCGCTACCAGACTCGGATTTCTTCAACCGAACAGGGCACCTGGAACAGCGCCCGATCTTCCAGCCTGACCGCCGTCAGCGGCCCGCCCCACAGGCAGCCGGAATCGAGCGCCAGCAGATTCGGCAGCATCTTCAGCCCGAGCGCCGACCAGTGCCCGGTCACCAGCGTGGTGTCGGCGCTGCGCCGGCCGGGCGCCTCGAACCAGGGCAGGTAGCCGGGCGGCGCGTTGCCGACTTCGCCCTTGGCGCGAAAGTCCATGACCCCGTCCGGCGTGCAGAAACGCATGCGCGTCATGGCGTTGACGATCACGCGCAGGCGCGGCCAGCCGGTCAGGTCGTCGCGCCAAGAGGCGGGTTCGCTGCCCCACAGGTGGGCCAGGAATTCGCGCCAGCCGGGCGCCGCCAGCGCCGCCTCGACCTCGCCCGCCAGCGCCCGGGCGGCGGCTGCCGTCCATTGCGGCAGCAGGCCGGCATGCACCAGGCAATGGCCGTTTTCCACGTGGCACAGGCGCTGGTGGCGCAGCCAGAACAGCAGCTCCTCGCGGTCCGGCGCCTGCAGGATGTCGTCGAAGGTGTCGTCCTTGCCGCGCTTGCCGAAGCCCTCGGCGGCCATCAGCAGCGACAGGTCGTGGTTGCCCAGCACGACGATCGCCGCGGCGCCGAGCGCCTTCACGAAACGCAGGGTTTCGAGGGAGCGCGGCCCGCGATTGACCAGGTCGCCGA
Organism: Propionivibrio sp.; assembly: GCF_047602565.1. Taxonomy (GTDB): domain Bacteria; phylum Pseudomonadota; class Gammaproteobacteria; order Burkholderiales; family Rhodocyclaceae; genus Propionivibrio. The sequence continues at coordinate 2,785,683 of NZ_JASGGX010000001.1, read as the reverse complement.
CCAGCCACAGGCGGTCGGCGGCCGGATCGAAACGGCAGTGTTCGAGCAGCCGCATGAACGAGGCGAAACAGCCCTGGATGTCGCCGATCGCGTAGGTGGACATGGCTTTTCGGGCGGGCGTCAGCCGAGTTGCGGGGAATACTCGGGCACGAAGCGGTGCAGGCGCAGCTTGAGATCGCCGTTGGTCTCCGGCACCGGCTCGCGCAGCCAGTTTTCGAGCTCGCGCCGCCAGACGGCGTCCGGCGCCGCCTCGGCCAGCGCCACGCGCAGCTTGGGGTGCGGCGTGGACAGCGTCTGCTCGCTATCGGCCAGCAGTTCCTCGTAGAGCTTTTCGCCCGGCCGCAGGCCGGTGAACTCGATCCGAATCTCGTTCTCGGTGAAGCCGGACAGGCGGATCATGTCGCGCGCCAGATCGGCGATGCGCACCGGCTCGCCCATTTCGAGCACGAAGATCTCGCCCCCCTGGCCCATCAGCCCGGCCTGCATCACCAGCTGCGCCGCCTCGGGGATGAGCATGAAATAGCGGATGATGTCCGGGTGCGTGACGGTCACCGGCCCGCCGCGCGCGATCTGCTCGCGGAAGGTGGGAATCACCGAGCCGTTGCTGCCCAGCACGTTGCCGAAGCGCACGGTGATGAAGCGCGTGCCGCCCTCGCCGCGCTCCTCCTGCATCGCCGCCAGGATGCGTTCGGCCAGGCGCTTGGTGGCGCCCATGACGTTGGTCGGGTTGACCGCCTTGTCGGTGGATACCAGGACGAACTTGTCGACGCCGTAATGCCGCGCCGCCTCGGCCAGCCGCTTCGAGCCGACCACGTTGTTGCGCACCGCCTGCCAGGCGTTCTCGCCCTCCATCAGGGGCACGTGCTTGTAGGCGGCGGCGTGGAACACCACAGACGGCCGGTGCAGCGCAAAGATCCGGTCGAGCCAGGCCACGTCCTTCACGTCGCCGACGACGAAGACGCACGCGGCCTGCGGATGCGCCCGCCGGAACTCCTGCTCCAGCCGGTACAGCGCGTACTCGGAAACGTCCAGCAGGATCAGCAGGCGCGGCGTGAAGCGGGCGAGCTGGCGCGCCAGCTCGGAGCCGATCGAGCCGCCGGCGCCGGTCACCAGCACGGCCTGCCCGTCGAACCACGCACGCAGGCCGGCGTCGTCGAGCTGCACCGGCTCGCGGCCGAGCAGATCCTCCAGTTGCACCTGGCGCACCCGGGACACGGCCACCTTGCCGGCCAGCATGTCTTCGAGGCTGGGCACGGTCATCACCGACAGGCCCGCCTGCACCGCCAGTTCCATGGCGTGCCGCCGCTTGCGCGGCGACGCCTCGGGCATGGCCACGATCGCCCGCTTGACCGACAGCTTTTCCGCCCAGGCCGAGAGGTCCTCGTGCGGGCCGAGGATCTTCACGCCCTGGATTTCATGGCCGATGCGCCGCTCGTCCTCGCTGAGCAGGCCGACCACGCACCAGTCGGGCGAACGCGCCAGTTCCCGGAGCAGCTGGTCGGCGGCGTCGCCCGAGCCGAGCACCAGCACCGGCTCGCCGGCCAGCACCACGCGCCCGTACAGCGCGCGGTCGCGCCAGGCGCGGTAGGCGAAACGGCTGCCGCCCATGACCAGGATCAGCAGCAGCGGATGGAGGATCAGCACCGAGCGCGGCACCGGTTCCAGCTGGAACATGTAGATCGCCGCGGCCGAGATGACCGCCGCCGTCGCCACGGCCAGGATGATCCGGCGCATGTCCATCATGCTGGCATAGCGCCAGATGCCGCGATACAGCCCGAACAGCCAGCAGGCCGGACCGTAGACGACCAAGACCGCGGGCAGCGTGTGCAGCGCGCCTTCCACGAGGAATTCCGGGACGACCAGGTTGAAACGCAGCCAATACGCCAGCAGCCAGCACACGGCGACGGCGGCGAGGTCGTGCAGCAGGACCAGCGTGCGCTTGAGCAGCAAGTGGAAAATCATCGGATGGCAGTCCAGGGTGATGGGGATATGCTCATGGCTATTCTACTTTAAGCGCCTGTTTTAAGCGCCTGTTCCGGTAAGCATCGCCGCGAAGAAGCGGGAAAACCGGCCGGGGGAGCGGCGTATAATGCGGCCCTTCCGCCAGCGCGCCCAATCCACCCGCCGATGCGCATCCTGTTGGTCAAAACGTCGTCATTGGGCGACGTCATCCACAACCTTCCCGTCGCCAGCGACCTGCGGCGGCGCTTTCCCGACGCGGTCATCGACTGGTGCGTCGAGGAGGCCTTCACCGACATTCCCCGCCTGCATCCGGCGGTCGCCGAGGTCATCCCGGTCGCCATCCGCCGCTGGCGCAAGGCGCTGTGCAGCGGCGCCACCTGGCGCGAGATCGGCGCCTTCCGGCGACGGCTCGGCGGCCGGGACTACGACGCGGTGCTCGACACGCAGGGCCTGGTCAAGAGCGGACTGATCACCTTCCTCGCCAAGGGGCCGTGCTACGGCTACGCCGCCGAAGCGGCGCGCGAGCCGCTGGCCTCCTATTTCTACGACCGGACCTTCGTCATCCCGCCCAATGTGCACGCCGTGGAGCGCAACCGCTGGCTGAGCGCGGCGGCGTTCGACTACCCGGTCGACCTGCCGCTCGACTACGGCATCCGCGCGCCCGCAGCGGATTTTCCCTGGCTGCCGGAAGGGCGGGAAGGGCGCCGGGCCGTGCTGCTCACCGCCACCAGCCGCGACGACAAGCTCTGGGACGACGACCGCTGGATCGCCGTCGCCCGGCAACTCGCCGAACGCGGGCTGACGCCCGTGCTGCCGTCGGGCAGCGCCCGCGAGCGCGAGCGCGCGGAGCGCATCGCCGCCGCGTGCGCCGCCGCCGTCGTCGCGCCGCCGCTGTCGCTGCGCGAACTGGCCGCGCTGATCGGGCATGCCGAGCTGGCCGTCGGCGTCGATACCGGGCTGGTCCATCTGGCCACGGCGCTCGGCGTCCCCACCGTCGCCCTGTACGTGGCGACCGACCCGGCGCTGACCGGCGTCTACGGCACCCGGAATTTCCGCAATCTCGGCGGACCCGGCCGCGCCCCCGGCGTGGACGCGGTTCTCGCCGCCGTCGCCCAGGAGTTGCGCCGATGATCCGCTTCGCCTATTCGCTGCTGTTCCGGCTCGCCCAGCCGCTGGTCTGGGGCCGGCTCGCCTGGCGGGCGCGCCGGCAGCCCGAGTACCTGCGCCATCTCGGCGAACGCTACGGCTTGCACGCCGGGCGGCCGCCGGCGCCGCTCATCTGGCTGCACGCCGTCTCGGTCGGCGAGACGCGCGCCGCCGAGCCGCTGATCAAGGCGCTGCTCGCCGAATACCCGGACCATGCGCTGCTGCTCACGCACATGACGCCGACCGGCCGCGCCGTCGGCGCCGAACTGATCGGCAAGTACGGGCCGCGCCTGCTGCAGGCCTACCTGCCCTACGACCTGCCCGGCGCCTGCGCGCGCTTTCTCGACCACTTCCAGCCGCGCGCCGGGCTGCTGATGGAAACGGAAATCTGGCCGAACCTGATCGCCGCCGCGCGCGCCCGCGATGTGCCGATGCTGCTGGTCAATGCCCGCCTGTCGGCCAGGTCGCAGCGCGGCTACCGGCGCTTCCTGCCGCTGATCCGGCCCGCCGTGGCCGGCCTGGCGGCCGTGGCGGCGCAGACCTCAGCCGACGCGGAACGCCTGCAGGGCATCGGCGCGCAGGGCGTGCGCGTCACCGGTAATCTCAAGTTCGACGTCACGCCCGCCCCGGAAAAACTGCGGCTCGGCGCCGACTGGCGGCAGGCGCTCGGCAACCGCCCGGTGTGGCTGGCCGCCAGCACGCGTGAGGGCGAGGAAGGCTTCATTCTCGACGCCTTCGCCCGCCTCGACCTGCCCGATGCGCTGCTGCTGCTGGTGCCGCGCCATCCGCAGCGGTTCGACGAGGTGGCGGCGGCGGTCGGGGAGCGCCGGCTGCCATTCTGCCGGCGCAGCGCCGGGCAGTTCCCCGGGCCGGAAACGCGCGTCTGGCTGGGCGACAGCATGGGCGAGATGCCGGCCTATTTCGCGGCCGCCGACGTCGCCCTGATCGGCGGCACGCTGCTGCCCTTCGGCGGCCAGAACCTGATCGAGGCGGCCGCCTGCGGCTGTCCGGTGCTGGTCGGGCCGCACACCTACAATTTCGCCCAGGCCACCGAGGACGCGCTGGCCTGCGGCGCGGCGCGGCGCGTCGCCGACGCCCCGGACGCCGCCGCCACGGCCAAGCAGCTGCTGATTGAAAAAACCACGCTGGCGGCGATGCGCGAGGCGGCGGCGGAATTCAGCCGGTCGCACCGCGGCGCGACCGCGCGGACGATCGCGCTCATCAAGGAATTCGTGGCCTGAACAAGGTGCGGCGGCAGACCTGCCGTCCGGCGAGGTTCAGTGGGTGATGCGGAATCCGGTTCTTGCTTTTCGCTGTGATCGCCGTGGTTGATCCCGGCTACGGCGTCTCGAACAGCGGATTGATCTGCTCCAGGTCGCTTTCTTCGAGCGTGCCGACCGCGGCCTTGAGCTTGAGCTGCGCGAGCAGCGTGTCGAAGCGCGCCTTGGCCAGATCGCGCCGGGTGACGTAAACCTGCTGCTCGGCGTTGAGCACGTCGATGTTGATGCGCACGCCGACCTCGTAGCCCAGCTTGTTGGATTCCAGCGCGCTGACGCTCGACACCAGCGCGGCGTTGAGCGCCTGGACCTGCGCCAGCCCGTTCACCACGCCGAGATACGACTGCCGCGCGTTGAGCGTCGCCGTGCGGCGGACGTTTTCCAGTCCCGCCAAGGCCGCGCTGCGGTTGGCGATTGCCTCGCGGGTGCGCGAATTGACGGCGCCGCCCTGGTAGATCGGGATCGAGAGCTGCACACCGATGTTGCGCGTGCCGGTCTCCAGGCTGGTATCGCTGGAGATCGACAACGCCGAGTCGCTCTTGCCGTAATTGGCGACCACGTCGAGCGTCGGGTAATGGCCCGCGCGCATGCGTTCGATTTCGCGCTGCGCCACTTCGAGCGCGGCCTGCTGCGCCTGGACCTGGAAGCTGTCGTTCTCGGCGGCCACGACCCATGGCTCCATGCTCGCCGGCTGCGGCGGCAGCAACGTCGCGTCGGCGCGCAGGCGGGCCAGTTCGCCGAGCTCCTTGCCGACGATCACGCGCAAGGCGTAGCGCTTGACCTCCAGATCGTTCTCGCCCGCCAGTTCCTGCGCGCTGGCCAGATCGAAACGCGACTGCGCCTCATGGGTGTCGGTGATCGTCGCGGTGCCGACCTCGAAATTCTGCTTGGCCTGCGCCAGCTGCTGCGCGATGGCCTGCTTGCTGGCGCGCACCGCGGCGAGATTCTCCTGCGCGTAGAGCACGTCGAAATACGCCTGCGCGACGCGCAGGATCAGGTCCTGCGCCGCCTGCGCGAAGACCGCCTCGGTCTGGACGACCTGCCACTTGGCCTGCCCGTACTGGACGACGTTCTGCCAGCGGAACAGCGGCTGGGTCAGGCTGACGTTGTAGCTGTGCGTGTTGTAATCCTTGTTCCAGGCCGGCTGGCCTGCCATGCGATAGCGGTTTTCGTTCCACACCGACCCGGCCGTCGCGCCGATCACCGGCAGCAGGCCGGCCAGTCCCTGCGGCAGCTTTTCCCGCCCCGCCTCGGCCGTCGCGCGCGCGGCGGCGTACTGCGCGTCGTTGGCCAGCGCCTCGCGGTACACCTGCAGCAGATCGGCGGACGCCGCCTGGAAGGAGAGGCAGGCCAGCCCCGCCAGGACGGACAACCGGAGGGCCGATGGCCTCGATCGCATGAAAACCCCTTGAGGTGTCTGGGTGTCCGGTCCGTTCAGAAGACGAACTTTTCGGGCTGCAGCGCGTTGTCCAGGGGGGCCACCACGGTTTCGAACAGATTTTCGCTGCTGAAGGCGTCCTCGTCGGGGCGCCGGATCAGCCGCGCCTCCATCGTCGGCGCCTCGCCGACGACGGCGATCAGCCGGCCGCCGATCTTCAGTTGGCGCAGCAGCGCCTCGGGCAGCACCGGCAGCGAACCGGACACGACGATGGCGTCATACGGCGCGTAGAGGTCCCAGCCGCGCGAGGCGTCGCCCAGGTCGACGCTGACGTTGGCGACGCCGGCCTGCTGCAGGTTGCGGCGCGCCCGTTCCACCAGTTCCGGATCGATCTCGACGGAATAGACGAATTCGGCCTTGGCGGCGAGCAGCGCGGCCATGTAGCCGCTGCCCGTGCCGATCTCCAGCACCTTGTCGGTGTTCCTGACCGCCAGTTCCTGCAGCAGCCGCGCCTCGACGCGCGGGGGAAGCATGGTCTGCCCCGGCCGGGCGCCGGGCTTCAGGGGAATCTCGACGTCGGCGAAGGCCAGCTCCCGGTGCTCGGCGGGCACGAAATCCTCGCGCTTCACCACGCTCAACAGCGCCAGGACGCCCGGATCGAGCACCTCCCAGGGCCGGATCTGCTGCTGGATCATGTTGAAACGCGCTTGTTCGGTATTCATCGCCACGGCCGCCACCTCATTCCCCGTCTGAATATTCGTCTGGACGAATCGATTGTCGTTGAAACAGGAGAGGGATTATACCTTGAGGCAGGCGGCCTTCACACGCTCCGGCCGATGCGGCCGCGCGCCCGCTCACATCCAGCCCTTCTCCCGGTAATAGCGCACCGCGCCCTCATGCAGGGGCGCCGACATGCCGCTGCGGATCATTTCCTCGGCATCGAGGTTGGCGAACGCCGGGTGCAGCTTCTTGAACTCCTCGAGGTTGTCGAACACCGCCGCCACGATGGCGTAGACCACCTCGTCCGGCACCCGGGCCGAGGTCACTAGGCTGGCCACCACGCCGAAGGTCCGGGTAGGCTCCGGATTGCCCAGGTACATGCCGCCGGGGATCGTGGCGCGGGCGAAATACGGCCGCTCCCGGATCAGCCGGTCGATGGCCGGGCCGGCCAGCGGCACCAGATGCCCGCCGCACGCCGTCATCAGTTCCTGGATGTTGGCCGCCGGGTTGCCGACCATGTAGCCGAAGCCGTCGATCCGGCCGTCGCACAGGGCGGTGCCGTGCTCGTCGGGCTTGTATTCCGAGGCCAGCGCGAAATCGCCGGGCTTCATGCCCAGCGCGCTCATCAGCATCGCCGTCGTCTCGCGCGTGCCGGAACCCGGGTTGCCGATGTTGAAGCGCTTGCCCTTGAAGTCCTCGAACCGGCGGATGTTCGCGTCCCTGCGCGCGACCACGGTCAAGGCCTCGGGATAGATCGAAAAGACGGCGCGCAGGTCGGCATGGGGGCCGTTTTCGCGGAAGTGCGACAGCCCCTTGACGGCGTAATACTGCACGTCGGACTGGACGATGCCGAAATTGACCGCGCCGGAGCGGATGGCGTTGACGTTGCTGACCGACCCGCCGCTCCGTTCGACCGAGCAGCGCACGCCGTACTTCACCCGCTCCTTGTTCAGCAGGCGGCAGATGGCGCTGCCGGCGGCGTAATAGACGCCCGTCACCCCGCCCGTGCCGATGGCCGCGTTCTGTTGAGCAACAACCGCCGGACTTGCCGATGAGAGCCCCACCGCCAGCGCGGCTGCCGCCGCCGCGATTATCCTCACTGTCTTGACCCTGAGTTATGAACGATGCGATGGCCGAACCGGAAGCCATCCCGCCTGTCTCCAGCGGACGCTCCGGAGGCGATTAACACTATTTTTCAGAATATCGCATATCGCATTGCTTCGGCTATTACTTTAGTTCTAACGCGCCAGTTCGGGCCGCCGCGCACCGGAAGCGTGCATGCCGCGCGGACGGCAGGAACGTCCGCGCTCCGCCGCATCCCGCGCGGCGACGGGCGGCCGCCCGACCCGGCCCGCGGCGCCAAGGGGCGGCACGGGATTTGCTGACCTCCGTGCTACATTGCCTTTCCAGAAACCGCCCGCTGCACCGCACCGGCTGAACATCAAGAAAATGGCCACAGAACGCATTCGCGCAACCCTCGACCGGATCGAACGCCTTTCCCGCCGCGATCCGGGCGGACGGGGGCTGGCCGCGCACGCGCCGCCGAGCCTGTTGGCGCCGGCCGCCGAGGCGCTGGTCAAAGGAGAACGGGTGATCATCGCCACGGGGTTCTGCATCCGCTCGGGGCTGATCGGCGAAACGGACGGCCCGCCGGGCGCGCTGGCGCTGGCCGGCGCGCTGCGCCGGCTGGGACGGGACGTGGTCCTGCTGACCGACGAGTTCAGCGCGCCCCTGCTGGCCGCCGGACAGGCGGTCGATGCGAGCGGCGTGCCGGTGGTGCTGCTGGAGCCGTCGCAGGTGGCCGCCGACGCGACCATCGACGCGCTGGTCGCCTCGTTCGCGCCGACGCACGTGGTGGCCATCGAGCGGCCGGGCGACGCGGCGGACGGGCATCGCTATTCGATGCGCGGCGAGATGCTCGACGATCTGGTGGCCTCGGCCGACCGGCTCTTCGCGCCGCCCGGAGGACGCGGCTACGCGACGCTGGCCGTGGGCGACGGCGGCAACGAGCTGGGGCTCGGCGGCCTGCGGGCCGCGCTCAGCGGCTACGTCGACCGGGGCGAGGCGATCTTCTGCGCCACGGCGGCCGACCACGCCGTGCCCGCCGGCATCTCGAACTGGGGCGCCTACGCGCTGGCGGCGGGCCTGTCGCTGCTCGCCGGCCGACTCCTGATCGGCACGCCGCGACATGAGCGCCAAGTGCTCGCGGCGATGGTCGCGGCGGGCGCCGTGGATGGCTGCACGAAGCAGCGCGCGCTCTCGGTGGACGGAATCGCCTGGGACGGCTACGCGGACACGCTGGAGGCCATCTACCGCGAAACCCGCGCCGGCCTGGCGGATTGCTGAATCCCGGCGGCGGAATCCGCTGCTCCCGGCAGCGGCCATGCTATCTTGACGACCCACCGTTCTTCGCCACCGCCCGGCAAGGAAACCGTCATGGCCCATCTGTTCGAACCGCTCGCGCTGCGCGACCTCGTCCTGCGCAACCGCATCGCCGTCCCCGCCATGTGCCAGTATTCGGCCCGTGACGGCCTGGCCAACGACTGGCATTTCGTACACTACGGCTCGCGCGCCGTCGGCGGCGCCGCGCTGATCATCAGTGAAGCGACCGCCGTCGTTCCGGAGGGCCGCATCAGTCCCGCCGATCTCGGCCTGTGGAACGACGGTCAGATCGAACCCCTGGCGCGCATCGTGCGCTTCGCCCACGAGCAGGGCTGCCCGATGGCCGTGCAGCTCGCCCACGCCGGCAGGAAGGCCAGCGTCGGGCGCGGCTGGGAACCGGCGGCGTCGCTTCCGGCGAGCGACGGCGGCTGGCCGGTCGTCGCTCCGTCGCCGATCCCATTCTCCAGCGCGCATGCGGTGCCGGTCGAGCTCGACGCGGACGGCATCGGCGCGCTCGCCGGCCGGTTCGCCGACGCCGCGCGGCGCGCGCACGCCGCGGGATTTTCCGCGATCGAAATCCATGCCGCGCACGGCTACCTGCTGCACCAGTTCCTTTCGCCGCTCGCCAACCGGCGCACCGACGGCTACGGCGGCAGCTTCGCCAACCGCACGCGGCTTACCCTCGACGTCGTCGATGCGGTACGCATGGTGTGGCCGGAGCGGCTGCCGCTGATCGTGCGCCTGTCGGCGACCGACTGGATCGACGGCGGCTGGACGCCGGACGAGACGGCCGCCCTGTGCCGCGTGCTGAAAACGCACGGCGTCGACCTGATCAACGTCTCGACGGGCGGCATCCTGCCGGATGCGAAAATTCCGGCCGGTCCAGGCTTCCAGACCGAGTTCGCCGAACGTGTGCGCCGCGAGGCGGACATTCCCAGCGCAGCCGTCGGCCTGATCACCGCGCCAGCCCAGGCCGATCACATCGTCCGCAGCGGCCAGGCCGACGTGGTCCTGCTCGGCCGCGAAATCCTGCGCAACCCGTACTGGCCGATGGAGGCCGCGCATGAACTCGGCCATGCCGCCGCCTGGCCCGTTCAGTATTTGCGCGCCGCGCCGCGGGGATCGGTGGCGCGCTGACGAAAACGGCCGGGAGAGGCGACGCCGCCAGAGCGTCGCGCCGGCGTTGCGTTTCTCTTATACGGCTCCGCGCGTCGCCACGTACAGCGCGTACAGCGAATGGCTGGCGGCCATGAACAGCCGGTTGCGCTTGGCGCCGCCGAAGCACAGGTTGGCGCAGCGTTCGGGCAGATGGATGTGGGCCAGCGGCCGGCCCTGCGGATCGAAGACCATCACGCCGTCGAGCGCGGCCGGATCGGCGTCGAGCGCGCCGTTGCTGCCCCAGCCGCACCACAGGTTGCCGTCGACGTCGGCTTTGATGCCGTCGAGCGCGCCGGGGCCGCCGGCGTTGACGTGCAGCCGCCGGCGTCCGAGCCTGCGGCCGTCGCCGGCGACCGGGTAGGCCCAGATCCGCCGGTGCGGCGTGGCGCGCGAATCGACCACGTAGAGGGTCCGCTCGTCGGGGGAAAAGCACAGGCCGTTCGGCGCGGCGAGATCGGCGATCACCTGCGCCAGTTTGCCGGTGCGGCCGTCGATGCGGTACACCGCCTGCGGCAGCTCGGGCTCGGCCCGCTCGCCTTCCCATTCGCCGGCAATGCCGAAGGTCGGGTCGGAGAACCAGATCGAGCCGTCGGACGCGCAGATCACGTCGTTGGGCGAATTCAGGCGCTTGCCGCCGAAGCCGTCGGCCAGCACGGTGACCGATCCGTCGTATTCGGTGCGGGTGACGCGCCGGGTCAGGTGCTCGCAGGCGATCAGCCGCCCCTGGCGGTCGCGCGCCAGGCCGTTCGAGTGGTTCGCCGGCTGGCGGAAGACGGACAGCCCGCCCGTCGTTTCATCCCAGCGCACCATGCGGTTGTTGGGAATGTCGCTGCACAGCAGGAAGCGCCCGTCGCCGAACCACAGCGGCCCCTCGGCCCAGCGCAGGCCCGTGCCCAGGCGTTCGAGCGAGGCGTTGAACAGCCGGTAGCGCAGGAAGGCGGGATCGAGCACTTCGATGGCCGGCTCCGGATAGCGCAGGCTGACGCAGCCGGCGGCCGCCGCGCCGGTCGGATCGACAGGCGCGGTCATGCGGCTCTCCCGGCGGCAACGCGCGTGGCGGCGGGAGCGTTCAATCGATTTCGTCCTCCAGCCGTTCCGCCGCGTGCTCGTCGGCGCGCAGCACGTCCTCCGGCGTGCGTCCGCGCGCGGTGTTGTGCCACCAGCCGTAGGCGATCACGCCAGCCGCCAGCAGGATGCCGAGGTACGGCGTGCCGTGGAAGACGTGCGGCAGGTAAGGCTGCACCGCCGCGTCCGAATCGATCATCTCGCCCGCGGTGTGGGCGATCAGCCCGGCGCCGATATAGACGATGATCGGGAAGCGCTCGATCATGCGCATGATGATCGTGCTGCCGAAAATGATCAGCGGCACGGACAGCGCCAGCCCGATGATCAGCAGGACCCAGTCGCCCTTGGCCACGCCGGCGATGGCCAGGGTGTTGTCCAGGCTCATCACCACGTCGGCGACGAGGATGGTCTTGACCGCGCCGAGCAGGTTGTCGTGCGCGTGGTGCGGGCCGTCGTGCTCGTCCTCCTCGATGAGCAGTTGAATGGCGATCCAGATCAGCAGCAGGGCGCCGGCGCACTGCAGGAAGGGAATCTTCAGCAGGACCACGGCGGCGACGGTCAGCACGATGCGCAGCACCAGCGCGCCGCCGCTGCCCCACAGGATCGCCTGTTTCTGCTGCCGGGCCGGCAGGCTGCGGGCGGCCAGCGCGATCACCACCGCGTTGTCGCCGGACAACACGATGTTGACCATGATGATCTGCAGCAGCCCCCCCAGAAACCCGCCCACGTCCATTTCGGCACACTCCCTTTTTTTGTCCGAAGAATGAAGACTAGCCGAAGATTCGCCTTTCGGCCATCGACGGCGCCGGGCGTTCAGGTCACCGGCGCGGGGTTAAACACGGCCAGGGAATTGAACAGGCCCCAGCGGTCGGCCCAGGTCTGCTTGCGGCCGCTGGCGACGTCGAGGATCAGGCGGAAGATTTCCCAGCCGACTTCCTCGATGGTCGCCTCGCCGGTGGCGATGGTGCCGGCGTCGACCTCCATCAGGTCGTGCCAGCGCGCGGCGAGGTCGCGGCGCGTGGCCACCTTGATCACCGGCGCGGCTTCCAGGCCGTAGGGCGTACCCCGGCCGGTGGTGAACACCTGCAGGGTCATGCCGGAGGCCAGCTGCTGCGTGCCGCAGACGAAGTCGCTGGCCGGCGTGGCGGCGTAGATCAGGCCCTTGCGCCTGACCCGCTCGCCGGGCGCTAGCACGTCGACGATGGCGCTGCTGCCGGACTTGGCGATCGAGCCCATGGCCTTCTCGACGATGTTCGCCAGTCCGCCCTTCTTGTTGCCGGGCGTGGTGTTGGCGGCGCGGTCGGTCTGGCCCTGCGCGAGGTAGTCATCGTACCAGGCCATCTCGCGCAGCAGCGCGCGGCCGACCTCCGCGTCGGCGACGCGCGGGGTCAGCAGGTGCACCGCGTCGCGCACCTCGGTGACTTCCGAGAACATCACCGTGGCGCCGGCGCGCACCAGCAGGTCGGCGGCGTAGCCCACGGCCGGGTTGGCGGTCACCCCCGAGAAGGCGTCGCTGCCGCCGCACTGCAGGCCGACGATCAGGTCGGACGCCGGGCAGGTCTCGCGCCGGCGCCGATTGAGCCGCTCCAGGTGCGCCTCGGCCTGCCGCATGATCGCCTCGACCATCGACTGGAAGCCGGTGAAGCGATCGTCCTGCAGGCAGACCACGGCGTCGCCCGCCACCTTGATCGGGATGCCGCCCTCGTTGAGCAGGCGCTCCGGCGGCAGCTTCTCGCAGCCCAGGCTGACCACGAAGACCTCGTTGCCGAAGTTGGGGTTGAGCGCCAGGTTGTGCAGCGTGCGGATCGGCACCACCGCCGCCGGCGCGTTGATCGCCACGCCGCAGCCGTAGATGTGGTTGAGGCCGACCACGCCGTCGACGTGCGGGTACTTCGGCAGCAGCTCGGCCTTGATGCGCCTGACCACGTAGTCGACCACGCCGGCGACGCACTGCACGGTCTGGGTGATGGCCAGCAGGTTCTTGGTGCCGACAGTGCCGTCCGGGTTGCGGTAGCCCTCGAAGGTGTAGCCTTCCAGCGGCGGCAGCGGCGCCGGCACCCTGGTCGCCAGCGGCAGCGCGTCGAGCGGCGGCGCCTCGGGCAGGCGCACCAGCGATTCCTCGATCCAGCTGCCGCGCGGGATCGGCCTGACGGCGTAGCCGATGACCTCGCCGTAGCGCACGATCGGCGCGTCCTGCGCCAGGTCGGCGAGCGCCACCTTGTGGCCTTGCGGCACGTGCTCGCGCAGCGTCAGTCCGTCGTCGAACACCGTCCCGGCCGGCAGGCCGCCGGAGTTGACGACGATCGCCACGTTGTCGGTGGCATGCACCTTGATGGTCAGGGGCTTGGCTTGCGGTTTCATGGCGATGCGAATCCTCGTGGTCCGGTCAGAGCATTTCGAGCGGCGTGGCGCGCTGCGGCGGCGGGAACAGGCGGTCGAGCTCGGCCAGCGTGGCGGCGTCGATGGGGCATTCGAGCGCGGCGAAGTTCTCCTCCAGATGCGCGCGCGTCGACGCCTTGGGGATGGCGATCACCTGCTCGCGGGTCAGCAGCCAGGCCAGCGCCAGCTGCGCCGGCGTGGCGCCGTGCCGCGCGGCCAGGGCGCGCAGGCCGGGATGCCGCAGCAGGCGCGCCTGCTCGACCGGCGAGTAGGCCATCAGGGGAATGCGGGCCTGCTCGCACCACGGCAGCAGGTCCCATTCGACGCCGCGGCGCGACAGGTTGTACAGCACCTGGTTCACCGCCGCGCGCTCGCCGCCGGGCAGCGCGCGGAGTTCCTTCATGTCCCTGATATCGAGGTTGCTGACGCCCCAGTGGCGGATCTTGCCCTGCTCGCGGAGCCGTTCGACGGCCTCGATGGTTTCCTCGAACGGCACCTCGCCGCGCCAGTGCAGCAGGTACAGGTCGAGGCAGTCGACGCCGAGGCGGCCGAGGCTGCCCTCGCAGGCCGTCCGCGCGCCGCGCACGGTGGCGTGGTGCGGATAGAACTTGCTGACCAGGAAGACGCGCTCGCGGCGCCCCTTGATCGCCTCGCCGACCAGGCGCTCGGAGGCGCCGTCGCCGTACATCTCGGCGGTGTCGATCAGCGTCATGCCGAGGTCGATGCCGCGCTGCAGCGCGGCGATCTCCCCGGCGCGGGACGCCCGGTCCTCGCCGATCATCCAGGTGCCCATGCCCAGGGCGGGAACCTGCTCGCCCGTCGGCAGCGTGACGTGTTTCATCGGCTTCATCCTCCCGGCGGCGTGCGACGGACCGAGTCTACTCCTTGAACGTTTCCTCGCGCTTGCGGCTGATCGCTGGCAGCAGCACGACGACCATGGCCACGGCGGCGACCACCAGCAGCGTGGCGCTGAGCGGCCGGGTGACGAACACCGAGAAGTCGCCCGACGACATGAGCAGCGCGCGCCGCAGGTACTCCTCCATCATCGGGCCGAGGATGAAGCCGAGCAGCATCGGCGCGGGCTCGCAGTCGAGCTTGCTGAACAGGTAGCCGGCGAAGCCGAAGAAGGCCATCAGGAAGACGTCCCACTCGGTGTTGTTGATGCTGATCACGCCGATCGCGCAGAACACGATGATCACCGGGAACAGCAGGTGGTACGGCGCGGTGATCAGCTTCACCCACATCCCGATCATCGGCAGGTTGAGCACGATCAGGAACAGGTTGCCGATCCACATCGAGGCGATCAGCCCCCAGAACAGCGCGGGCTGCTCGGTCAGCACGGAGGGGCCCGGCTGGATGCTGTGGATCATCATCGCGCCGATCATGATCGCCATCGTCGGGTTGGACGGGATGCCCAGCGTGAGCATCGGGATGAAGGAGGTCTGCGAGCCGGCGTTGTTCGCCGATTCCGGCCCGGCGACGCCCTCGATGGCGCCTTCGCCGAAGGGGATCGGGTTCTTCGACAGCTTCTTCTCGACCGCGTAGGAGGCGAAGGAGGACAGGACGGCGCCCCCGCCCGGCAGGATGCCGAGGAAGGACCCCACAGCCGTGCCGCGCAGCACGGACGGCAGGATTCCCTTGAATTCCCGCCAGGACAGCCGCAGGCCGGACACCGACTTGAGCATCAGGTCGCGCGTTTCCTTCTTTTCGAGGTTGTTGATGATCTCGCCGAGGCCGTAAATGCCCATCGCCAGCACCACGAAGTTGACGCCGTCCGCCAGCCAGTCCTGGCCGAAGGTGAAGCGTTCCGCCCCCGAGTTGACGTCGGTGCCGACGATGCCCAGCAGCAGGCCGAGGAAGATCATGCCCAGCGCATGCAGCAGCGAGCCGTGCGCGAGCACGATCGACACCACCAGGCCGAGGACCAGCAGCGAGAAATACTCGGCCGGCCCGAACTTGAGCGCCATTTCGGCGAGCGGCGGCGCGAACAGCGCGATCACGAAGGTGGCGATGGTGCCGGCGATGAACGAGCCGATCGCCGCCGTGGCCAGCGCCTTGCCGGCCTCGCCGCGCTTGGCCATGGCGTGGCCGTCGAGCGCGGTGATCACCGAGGACGCCTCGCCCGGCAGGTTGACCAGGATGGCCGTGGTCGAGCCGCCGTACTGCGCGCCGTAGAAGATGCCGGCGAGCATGATCAGCGCGGTGACCGGCTGGAAGCTGAAGGTCACCGGCAGGAGCATGGCGATCGTCGCCACCGGGCCGAGGCCGGGCAGCACGCCAACCAGCGTGCCGAGCACGACGCCGACGAAGCAATAGAACAGGTTGGCGAGCGAAAACGCCGTGGTGAAGCCGAGCGTCAGATTAGCCAGGATATCCATGGGGCCCCCTTACATGCCGAACCAGGGGCCGATGATGGCGAACGGCAGCCCCAGCCCCTTGACGAAGATCAGGGCGCTGAACGCGGCGGTCAGCACGGCCAGCAGCAGGGCCGTCCCGATTTTGAACTTGTCGCTGGCCCAGGCGCTGGCGACGACCAGCAGGATCAGCGACGGCAGCAGGCCGGCGCCGCGCACCGTCACGCCGAACAGCACTACGCTGCCGAGCACGAGAGCGATTTCCTTCCAGAAGAACGGGTTGATCCGCTCGCCTCGGCGCGTAAACGCCCGGGCCATCGAGACAACGCCGACCAGGACGAGCAGCGCGCCCAGGATGGTCGGAAAATAGCCGGGCCCCATGCGCACGCTGGAACCCATGTTGTACCCCCCGGCCACCACGATCGCCCCGGCGCCGACCGCGGCGTACATCAGGCCGGAATAGAAATCCTTGGGATGTTTGATCAACAAACTCATATGCAATCCTCGATTCGCCGTCCGCGCGCCGACGGGAACCCGGCCGGCATTTCAGCCGGGTTCTCGTGCTCCGCTTGTCGTCGGCGGCCGCGCGGACGCGGCGGAATGAATCAATCCAGCGTGATCTTGCCGACCTCGATGACCGTCTTCCACTTGGCCAGTTCGGATTGCAGGAACTTGGCGAACTCCTCGGGCGACGTGGCGCTCACCTCGAAGCCCGGATCGGTCAGCTTCTTGGCGGTTTCCGGGTCCTTGAGCGCGGCCATCATGGCGTCGTGGATCGTCTTCTTCACGTCGGCCGGCAGCCCCTTCGGCGCGCCGAGCGCCTGCCACGAGGTCACCACCACGTCCGGGTAGCCGAGTTCGACCATGGTCGGCACGTCGGGCAGCAGCGGCGCGCGCTTCTCGCTGGTCACCGCCAGCGCCTTGAGCTTGCCGGCCTTGATGTGGCCGATCACGTTGTTCAGGTTCTGGAACGACACTTCGGCGTGGCCGGCGACCAGGTCGGCGATGGCCGGACCGCCGCCCTTGTACGGCACGTGGATGCCGGTGGTGCCGGTGGACATCCAGAACAGCGCGGCCGTCAGGTGGTCGGACGAACCCGCGCCCGAGGAGGGAAAGGTCACCTTGTTGGGCTTCTGCTTGAGGTAGGCCACCAGTTCCTTGACGTCCTTGGCCGGCACGCTCGGGTGCGTCACCAGTACGTTCGGCGATTTCACGGCGACGGTCAGCAGGTCGAAGTCCTTGGCCGGATCGTAGGCCAGGTTCTTCTGCAGGAAGGGGTTGGCCGCCCACATGCCGATCGAGGCGCACAGCAGCGTGTAGCCGTCCGGCGCCGAACGCTTGACCTGGGTGGCGCCGATGGCGCCGGTGGCGCCCGGCTTGTTCTCGACGACCACGGGCTGGCCCAGTTTTTCCGACATCTTCGGCGTCATGATGCGCGCCACCATGTCGGTCGAGCCTCCGGGCGGGAAGGGCACGATGATGGTCACCGGCTTGTCCGGATAGGCGGCGTGCGCCCCCGTCACGACGAGCCCCGCGAGCAGGGCCATGATGGTTTTTCTCATGCTGTTGCTCCTCTCCAGTAAAAATCCCGTTTTGCCTTGAACGCGCCCTCGGGATACAAGGCGCGCCTTTCTTTTTTACCTTGATGCCTTGCCGTTCATGGCGCGCCGCCGTCGATCAGGATCGCCCGGAAGTCGTTGACGTTGGTCAGCGTCGGTCCGGTGACGATGGCATCGCCGAGCGCGCCGAAGAAGCCGTGCCCGTCGTTGTCCGCCAGCGCGTCCTTGGGCCGGATGCCCCGCTCCCAGGCGCGCTTGAGCGAGTCCGGCGCGAGGTAGGCGCCGGCGATCTCCTCGACGCCGTCGACCCCGTCCGTGTCGCCGGCCAGGGCGTGCACGCCCGGCAGGCCGTCGAGCGCGATGCCGAGCGACAGCAGGAATTCGACGTTGCGCCCGCCCCGGCCCTGGCCGCGCAGGGTGACGGTGGTTTCGCCGCCGGAGAGCAGCACGCAGGGCGCGGCAAACGGCTGCCCGCGCGTCGCCACCTGGCGCGCCAGCCCGGCCAGCACCTTGCCCGCGTCGCGCGCCTCGCCCTCGATGGCGTCGCCGAGAATGTACGGCGTGACGCCGGCCGCCCGCGCCGCGTCGGCGGCGGCTTCGAGCGCGATCTGCGGCGTGGTGATCAGATGCGTCTCGGCGCGCGCGAGGCGCGGATCGCCGGGCTTGACCGATTCGCCGCGGCCGCTCTCCAGGGCTTCCATGGCGCTGGCCGGCAGGTTCATCCCGTAACGCTTCACCAGCGCCAGCGCGTCCGCGCAGGTGGTCGGGTCGGGCACGGTCGGGCCGGAAGCAATGTCGATCGGGTTGTCGCCGGGCACGTCGGAGATCAGCAGCGTGACCACGCGCGCCGGATGGCAGGCCGCGGCCAGCCGCCCGCCCTTGATCGCCGACAGGTGGCGGCGGACGGTGTTCATCTCGCAGATGTTGGCGCCCGAGCGCAGCAGTTCGCGGTTGACCGCCTGCTTGTCGGCGAGCGAAATGCCGTCGAGCGGCAGGGTGAGCAGCGCCGAGCCGCCGCCGGAGACGAGGCAGACGACGGTGTCGTCCGCCGTCAGGCCGGCGACCGCGCCGAGAATCCGCCGCGAGGCCGCGAGTCCCGCCTCGTCCGGCACCGGGTGCGCGGCTTCGAGGATTTCGATGCGCCGGCACGGCACGCGGTAGCCGTAGCGGGTGACCACCGCGCCGGACAGCGGACCGGGCCAGTGATCCTCGAAGACCCGGGCCATCGCCGCCGAAGCCTTGCCCGCGCCGATCACCACCAGCCGTCCGCGCGGCGGCTCGGGCAGGAACTTCGGCAGGCACAGCGCCGGCTGGGCGGCCGCAATGGCCGCATCGAACAGGCTGCGCAGCAGCGCGCGCGGATTCTGGGTGCTCATGCCGGTCGCGTCAGGCTTTCTGCCCGATCTCGAAATCGGCCATCAGTTCGAGGGCGCGCACCAGGCCGGAGTGGTCCCAGGCGGCACCGCCGTGCGCGGCGCAGCTGTTGAACAGTTCCTGCGCCGTCGCGGTGTTGGGCAGCGACACGCCGATGGCCCGGGCGCTCGACAGCGCCAGGTTGAGGTCCTTCTGGTGCAGTTCGATGCGAAAGCCCGGGTTGAACGTGCGCTTGATCATGCGCTCGCCATGCACTTCGAGGATCTTCGACGAGGCGAAGCCGCCCATCAGCGCCGCGCGCACCTTGGCCGGATCGGCGCCCATCTTCGAGGCGAAGAGCAGCGCCTCGCCGACCGCCTCGATGTTCAGCGCCACGATGATCTGGTTGGCCACCTTGCAGGTCTGTCCGTCGCCGTTGCCGCCGACCAGGGTGATGTTCTTGCCCATCAGATCGAACAGCGGCCTGACCTTCTCGAACACCGCTTCTTCTCCGCCGCACATGATCGAGAGCGTGGCGTTCTTGGCCCCGACCTCGCCGCCCGAGACGGGCGCATCGATGTAGTCGCAGCCGAGCGCGTTGATGCGTGCGGCGAATTTCTTGGTTTCCACCGGCGAGATGGAACTCATGTCGACCACGATCTTGCCGGCCGAGAGACCCTCGGCGATGCCGTTCGGGTCGAACAGGGCGGCGGCGACGTGCGGGGTGTCGGGGACCATGGTGATGATCACGTCGGCGTGCTGGGCGACCTCCTTGCCCGAGGTGCAGGCTTTACCGCCGGCCTGCACCAGCGCCTCCGGAATGCTCGGGATGCTGTACAGGAAAACCTCGTGCCCGCCCTTGATCAGATGTTCCGCCATCGGCGTGCCCATGATGCCCAGTCCCACGAATCCTACCTTGCTCATCGTCTGCTCCTGTTCAAGTAAAGCGCGGCGTTCGCCGCGGGTGTTCAAAACATGTGCTGCGCGCGTCGTCCGGGATCAGGCGAACTTGTCGCGCAGGGCCTGCGTGGCGTTGCGGAAGACGCCGAGATCGCTGCCCACGGCGACGAAGGAAATGCCCATTTCGAGGTAGCGGCGCGCGTCGGCCTCGGCCGGCGCCAGGATGCCCACCGGCTTGCCGTGCGCGCGGACGCTGGCATGGACGCGCCGGATCACCTCCTGCACTTCCGGATGCGCGGGATTGCCGATGTGCCCCATGGTGGCGGACAGGTCGCCCGGCCCGATGAACACGCCGTCAACACCCTCCACGGCACAGATCGCGTCGATCGCCTCGACGCCGGCCATGTTCTCGATCTGCACCATCACCGCGATGTTGTCGTTGACCACCTTGAAGTAGTCCTTCACCGTCCCGTAGCGGTTGTTGCGCTGCGACACGGACAGGCCGCGCACGCCCTGCGGCGGGTAGCGCGTGGCCGCCACCGCCGCGCGCGCGTCGTCGGCCGACTGCACGAAGGGGATCAGGAAATTGTGGAAGCCGGCGTCGAGCAGGCGCTTGATCTGCACCGTGTCGTTCCATTGCGGCCGCACCACCGGCGCGCTCGGGCTGTCCTTCAGCGCCATCAGCTGCGGCACGAGGCTGAGCACGTCGTTGGGCGAGTGCTCGCCGTCCATCAGCAGCCAGTCGAAGCCGGCGAGACCGAGCACTTCGGTGGTGATCGGGCTGCCCAGCGAACTCCAGCAGCCGATCAGCTTCTTGCCGGCGATCAGGTCCTGCCGGAATTTGTTCGGGAAGGCGGTGTAGGGTGGTTTCTCGCTCATGGTGATTTCCCTCAGCGCACCAGGCACGGGCGCTTGTTGTCGAATTTCCAGCCGGGGATCAGGAACTGCATGGCCGCCGCGTCGTCGCGCGCGCCGAGGCCCATGGCCCGGTAGGCCTGATGCGCCTTGTCCACTTCGGCCAGGTCGATTTCCAAACCCAGGCCGGGCTTATCCGGCACGCGGATCAGGCCGCCCTCGATCGGGTACGGCGCCTTGGTCAGGCGCTGGCCGTCCTGCCAGATCCAGTGCGTGTCGATGGCGGTAACCTTGCCCGGCGCGGCGGCGCCGACGTGGGTGAACATCGCCAGCGAGATGTCGAAGTGATTGTTCGAGTGCGAGCCCCAGGTCAGCCCGAACATCTCGCACAACTGGGCGACGCGCACCGAGCCCTGCATGGTCCAGAAATGCGGGTCGGCGAGCGGGATGTCGACCGACTGCAACTGGATCGAATGGGCCAGTTGCCGCCAGTCGGTGGCGATCATGTTGGTCGCGGTCGGCAGCCCCGTGGCGCGGCGGAACTCGGCCATCACCTCGCGGCCCGAGAAGCCGGCTTCCGCGCCGGTCGGGTCCTCGGCGTAGGCCAGGATGCCGTGCTTGTCGCGGCACAGGCGGACGGCCTCGGCCAGCGACCAGGCGCCGTTCGGATCGAGCGTGATGCGTGCCTCGGGGAAGCGCTCGTGCAGGGCGACGATCGCCTCCATCTCCGCGTCGCCGGAGAGCACGCCGCCCTTCAGCTTGAAGTCGTTGAAGCCGTAGCGTTCGCGGCTGGCTTCGGCCAGGCGGACGACGGCCTCCGGCGTCAGCGCCTCCTCGTTGCGCACGCGGAACCAGGCGTTGTCCGCGTCCGGCTCGCCGCGGTAGCCGAGCGTGGTCTTGTGGCGGTCGCCGACGTAGAACAGGTAGCCGAGGATTTCCACGGCCTGCCGCTGCATGCCTTCGCCGAGCAGCGCGGCGACCGGCACGTTCATGAACTGGCCGAGCAGGTCGAGCAGCGCCGATTCGACGGCGGTCACTGCGTGGATGGCGATGCGCAGGTCGAAGGTCTGCAGGCCCCGGCCGCCCGCATCGCGGTCCGCAAACGCGGCGCGCATGGCGTTGAGGATGGCGTTGTACTCGCCGAGCGTCTTGCCGACGATCAGGGCACGCGCGTCCTCGATGGTCTGGCGGATCTTCTCGCCGCCCGGCACCTCGCCGAGGCCGGTGTTCCCGGCGCTGTCCGTGAGGATGACGATGTTGCGGGTGAAGAACGGACCGTGCGCGCCCGACAGGTTGAGCAGCATGCTGTCCTGCCCGGCGACCGGGATGACCCGCAGTCCGGTGATGGTCGGCGCGCCGCTGATCCGTTGCTGTGCTGAACTCAAGTTGCCCTCCGGAATTCGGTTTTCGGTTGCTGGCCTGGCGAGCCGATGTTTTTATTGTGGCCGCCTCGTCGTAGGTCGTCAGACGACGTATTTCGCAGTATAATGAGCGCCAGGAGAATTGCAATAGGTCCACCGCCACTCATCGACACGGGAATCATCATGAGCGCCTTCAAGACCCCCACCCTGCCGCGCCGGCGCTCGGTCAGCCTGGCGCACGAAGTCATGAACGACCTGCAGGAGAGGATTCGCAGCGGCCGCTACAAGCCGGGCGAGAAGCTGCCCACCGAGCCGGAGGTGATGGCCGAACAGGGCGTCAGCCGCACCGTCGTGCGCGAGGCCATCTCCCGCCTGCAGGCGGCCGGGCTGGTCGAGACGCGGCACGGCGTCGGCACCTTCGTCCTGCCGGCCATGCGCCAGGGGGCGCACCCGCTGGATTTTTCGACCGTCGTCACCATCCGCGACGTGCTGGCCATGCTCGAACTGCGCATCAGCCTGGAGACCGAGGCCGCGGGACTGGCCGCCAGCCGGCGCACCGACGAGCAGCTGCAGCGCATGCGCGAGGCCGTGCAGGCCTTCGAGGAAGGCGTCGCCCGCGGCGAAAGTTCGGTCGAGGCGGACTACCAGTTCCACCTGCAGATCGCGCTGGCCACGCACAACAAGTACTTCGAGGATTTCTACCGCCACCTCGGCACCTCGACGATCCCGCGCACCCGACTCGACACCTCGCAGTTCTCGGCCGAGCCCGGCCAGAGCTATCTCTTCCGCACCAACCGCGAGCACGAGAACATCCTCGACGCCATCGCCCGCCAGGACCCGCAGGCCGCCAGCGCCGCGATGCGCATGCACCTGACCAACAGCCGCGAACGCCTCAAGCGCGCCAGCGAAGCCGCCGGACTGGAGTGACGGCCGTCGGTCCGCATAAAATCAGTCGTCTGATGACTTGACCAGCCGGATTTCCCCTCGCGCAGGCGGCCGGCGTCCGCCAGGAAGCCTTGGAATCCGGGTCCCGCGCCAGCCAACAAAACGATATACGGCCGCAGGCGAACGGATTAGAATTCGCGCTTACCGAAATGGAATGCGAGTCCACAATGGCGAAAAAAGCTCCGTCGAAACCCGCCGTGCCCCTCGTCAGCGCGGCGGTGCGGGTGCTTGCCGTGCTGGAAAAACTCTCCCATCAGCGGATGATCGGCCTGGAAGAACTGTCGCGCGAGATCAAGCTGGCCAAGCCGACCGTGTACCGTTTCCTGCTCACCCTGCAGGAGCTGGGCTATGCGCGCCGGACCGAGAACGACCGCTGGGCGATCACGCTCAGGATGTTCAACGTCGGCTCGCGCGCGCTCGACCACCTGGACCTGCACGCCGCCGCGCGCCCGGTGGCCGAGGAGCTCGCGGAGGAACTCGGCGAAACGATCCACATGGGCGTGCTGGACGGCGATTCCGCGGTGTACGTGCTGAAGATCGAATCGAAATACCACATCCGCATGTACTCGCGCGTCGGGCGGCGCATGCCCTTGTATTGCACGGCGATCGGCAAGGTGCTCCTGGCCCACATGACCGACGAGGAGCGCGAGGCCGCGCTGAAAGGCGTCAAGCTGCTGCCCATGACGCAGAACACCATCACCTCGCACGCGGCGCTCGACGCCGAGATCGCGCAGATCCGCCGGCAGGGCTACGGGCTGGACAACGCCGAACGCGAGGAGGGGCTGCACTGCATCGGCGCGCCCATCTTCGACTACACCGGCGCCATCGTCGCCGCGCTTTCCGTGTCCTGGCCGAGCTTCCGCTACGAGCGCGGCGACGAGGCGGAAAAGATCGAGCACGTCAAGGCGGCGGCCGCACGCATTTCCGCCACCCTGGGTTGCGAAGCGCGGTAACGGCGGCACGCCGCGCGGTCGATGTGCCGCTAAAAATAAAAAATGGAACATCGTTCCGAAATCATTGAACACACGGCAAACCTGGTGTAAAGTTCCGTCTGTCAGGTGGTCAGGCCAAGGCGTCCGTTCGCGGAGTGCTGCCACCATGCCGCCCGCGCCCGCACTTCCCGCCGGCGCGGAGTGTCTTATCACGGTGATCTCATTTTGGACGAAGCAACGATGAGCAAATTTTTCTTTCACGACGCCGAGATCGATCTCGAAACGCTTGAAGAAGGCCGCGTCAGCCGGAAAATCCGGGCGCACGACGGCGGCCTGATGATGGTCGAGGTGATGTTCAAGTCGGGCGCGATCGGCTACGAGCACCGCCACGTCCATGAGCAGGTCTGCTACTGCCTGGAGGGCGAATTCGAATTCACCATCGAGGGGCAGACCACCCGCCTGCGGCCGGGCGACTCGGTGTACATCCCCCCGTCCGTGCTGCACGGCACGGTCTGCCTCGGCGAAGGCCGCCTGCTCGACGTGTTCACGCCGCAGCGCGAGGACTTTCTCAAGAAATAACCCGGAGGACGATCAATGAAACTCGACATGCGTTACGGGCATCATCCCGAAGACGTCAAGCACTACGACACCGAGGCCCTGCGCCGCCACTTCCTGGTGGAGAAGGTCTTCGTCACCGGCGAGCTGACGCTCGTCTACACCCACGTCGACCGCGTCGTCTTCGGCGGCGCCGTGCCGACCACGCAGGCGCTGGCGCTGGAAGGCGGCAAGGAATTCGGCACGCCGAACTTCCTCGACCGCCGCGAACTCGGCGTCGTCAATCTTGGCGAACCGGGCCGCGTCATCGTCGACGGCAAAGCGCAACCGCTGGCCAACGGCGACGGGATGTACGTCGGCATGGGCGCCAAGACCGTCGCCTTCGAGAGCGACAACCCCGCGCAGCCCGCCAAGTTCTATCTCATCAGCTGCCCGGCGCATGCCACGTACCCGACGGTGCACATCCCCCGCGCCAACTCCAACCCCAAGAAGCTGGGTTCGCCGGAAACCAGCAACGTGCGCACCATCTACCAGTACGTGCATCCGGCGGTGTGCAAGAGCTGCCAGCTGGTCATGGGCGTCACCGTGCTCGAACCGGGCAGCGTGTGGAACACCTACCCGCCGCACACCCATGAGCGGCGCATGGAGGTCTATCTCTACTTCGGCATGGCGGAGAGCACCCGCGTGTTCCACATGCACGGCCAGCCGACCGAGACGCGCCACATCGTGATGGCCAACGAGCAGGCCGTCATCTCGCCGTCGTGGTCGATCCATTCCGGCGTCGGCTCCGGCGCCTACTCCTTCGTCTGGGGCATGGCCGGCGAGAACCAGACCTTCGACGACATGGACACGCTCGGCCCCAACGACCTCAGATAAAGGACGCCTTCATGAACGGAATTCTCGACGCCTTCAAGCTCGACGGCAAAGTCGCCATCGTCACCGGCTCGGAACGCGGCCTCGGGCGCGGCATGGCCACCGCGCTGGCCCAGGCCGGCGCGGACATCGTCGGCGTGACCTACGTGGCCGACGCGCCGGAAACCGCCGCCGCGGTGCAGGCCGCCGGCCGGCGCTACCTGCACGTGCAGGCCGACCTGTCGAGCCTCGAACCGATCCAGCGCATCGTCGACACCGCGCTGCAGGAGTTCGGCCACATCGACATCCTGGTCAACAACGCCGGCATCATCATCCGCAACGACTCGGTCGATTTCACCGAGAAGGAGTGGGACGACGTGATGAACATCAACCTGAAGGCCGCCTTCTTCATGTGCCAGGCGGTGGCGCGCCAGTTCATCAAGCAGGGAAGCGGCGGCAAGATCGTCAACGTCGCCTCGATGCTCTCGTTCCAGGGCGGCATCCGCGTGCCGTCCTACACGGCGTCCAAGAGCGGCGTGAAGGGCATCACCATGCTGCTGGCCAACGAGTGGGCCAAGCACGGCGTCAACGTGAACGCCATCGCGCCGGGCTACATGGCCACCGACAACACCACCCAGTTGCGCGCCGACGAAGCGCGCAGCGCGGAAATCCTCGGCCGCATCCCGGCCGGGCGCTGGGGCCTGCCGGAAGACCTCGGCGGCGCGGTCGTCTTCCTGGCGTCGAAAGCCGCCGACTACGTCAACGGCTACACCATCGCGGTCGACGGCGGCTGGCTCGCCCGCTGACACGTCTGCAACCGCAAAACGGCTGGCGGCCGCCAGGCCGTCAGCGCAGCGCCGGGCACCCGCCCGGCGTTTTTTTTGCCTGGACAAGCCTCCGCGCCGGCACCGCCCGAACGACGATCGGCGCATGCCGGAAATGACGCTCGCCAAACAAATGTTGTTGACATAACACAAATGTAATATATAGTGCGATGGCAGCATCATCAGCGCCTTTCGTCATAATCACCGTGGAGTGTCCGCAAATGAAAAGATTCCTCGTCCCCCTGCTGCTGTCCCTGGCAATGTCTCCGGCATTCGCCCAACAGGCCCAGAAAAAGGCCAGCTACCGCTTCGTGGTCGTGCCCAAGGTCGTGCATCCCTGGTTCGACGCGGTCAACACGGGCGCCAAGGCGGCGGCGAAGATGATCGAGGAGCAGACGGGCGCCAAGGTGACCATCGACTACCGGGCGCCGCAGAAGGCGGACGTCGTGGAGCAGAACCAGATCCTGGAGCGCGCCATCGCCACCAAGCCGGACGGCATCATCGTCGACCTGCTCGACGGCAAGGGCAACAAGGCCGTGCTGCAGGAGGCGCTCAAGCGCAGGATTCCGGTCGGCGTCTTCGATTCGGTGCCGCCCGAGGGCATGGAGCTGACCAGCATCGGCGCCGACTTCTGCGAGCAGGCCAACATCGCCGCCGAACGCCTGGTCAAGCTGATCGGCGGCAAGGGCGAGGTGGCGATCATGATGGGCGTGCCGACCGCGCCCAACCACGCCATCCGCGCGCAATGCCACGAGAAGACCTTCGCCAGATACCCGGAGATCAAGGTGGTCGCCAAGGGCATCGACAACGACGACATCGAAACCGCGCAGAAGCAGGCCGCCGCGATCATGCAGGCGCATCCGAACCTGAAGGGCTGGGTAGCCTGCGACGCGGCCGGACCGGTCGGCATCGGCCAGGCGATCAAGGAGGCGGGCAAGGTCGGCAAGGTGATCGAGGTCGGCCTCGACGACCTGCCCGAGATGGTGCAGTTGATCAAGGACGGCGTGGCCGAATCATCCTCGTCTTCCAAGCCGGAAATGCAGGGCTACTGGTCGGTCGTCACGCTCTGGCAGAACGCGCTCGGCATGAAGACGCCCAAGTACATCGACACCGGCATCGCGGTCATCACCAAGGACAACCTGAAGACGTACAAGTAAAACCGCTCCCGGCCCGCCGCAGCCCGGCGGGCCGGGACGCGCACGACAGGAGTCCTCATGGCGTTCATCGAGACGAGCGGCATCGTCCGCCGCTTTCCCGGCGTGGTCGCGCTGAACGGCGTCAGCCTGGCCATCGAACTGGGGCAGGTGCACGTCCTCGCGGGGGAGAACGGCGCCGGCAAATCGACGCTGGTCAAGATCCTGACCGGCACCTACCGCCCGAGCGAAGGATCGCTCCGGATCGACGGCGGCGACCCGCTGGCGCATCCGGAACTGTTCGACTACGTCGCCTACGTGCCGCAGGAACTCAGCCTGTTCGAGCACATGACCGTGGCCGAGAACCTGTTCATGCCTTTCGGCAAGTCCGGCACGGGCGGCCTGCGCATCGACTACGCGGCGCTGAACCGCGCGGCGACGGAGTACATCGAGCGCTTCGAGATCGGCGCGCGCCCCGGCCAGCGGGTGAAGGACATTCCGGTGGCCGACCGGCAGCTCGTGCAGATCGCCCGCGCCTCGACCCAGCGCAGGTTCAAGGCGATCATCCTCGACGAGCCGACCTCGTCGCTGACCGCGAAGGAGACCGAGCGCCTGTTCGGCATTGTCCGGCAGTTGCGCGACACGAACCATGCCGTCGTCTTCATCTCGCACAAGATGGACGAGATCTTCGCCCTGGGCGACGTGGTCACCGTGCTGCGCAACGGCGAGAACGTCGGCACGCGCGCCATGCGCGACCTCGACGCGCGCGAACTGATCCGCATGATGTCCGGCGAGGAGATCGCGATCGACCGGCAGTTCCAGCCGCAGGCCGCACCGGGCGAGGAAATCCTGCGCGTACGCGATCTCTGCGGGCCGCGTTTCCACGACGTGTCGTTCGCGCTGCGCCGCGGCGAAATCCTCGGCTTCGCCGGGCTGGTCGGCGCCGGCCGCTCGGAGGTGATGCAGACGATCTTCGGCTTTCTTCCCGCACGGGGCGGCACGGTCGAGGTCGAGGGGAAACCGTGGCCGCTGGGCGACACTAGCCGGTCGACGCGCAACGGCGTGCTCTATCTCTCGGAGGAACGCCGCATGCACGGCATTTTTCCCTTGCTCGGCGTGCGCGAGAACGTCGGCATCGCGCTCCTCGACCGGCTGTGCGGCGCGCCCGGCGTCATCTCGCGGGAGAAGGAAACCCGGGCCGCGCGGGAAGTGATCGACACCTACGCGGTCAAGACCGCCTCCCTGGACCAGGCGATCATGTTCCTCTCCGGCGGCAACCAGCAGAAAGTCATCATCGGCCGCGCCATGCTGCGGCGGCCCCGGCTGCTGATCTTCGACGAGCCGACCAAGGGCATCGACGTCAGGACCAAGGCCGAAATCTACCGGCTGATGAAGCAGCTGGCCGAGCAGGGCGTCGGCATCATCCTCGTCTCGTCCGACATGGAAGAACTGCGCAAGTGCGCCAGCCGCATCGTCACCATGTACCGCGGCACCGTCAACGGCGAATACGTCACGGCGGCCACCACCAACCAGCAACTCGTCGCCGCCATTCTCGGGGCGCGGGAGGAACACCCGGACCATGCCTGAAAACAGCTTTCCGCAACGGCTGATGCGCAACCCACTGAGCGGCGTCGTCGGCGCCCTGCTGCTGATCTTCGTCGCCTCCAGTCTGCTTTCCGAGGCCTTCCTCGACGCCTACAACCTGTCGATCATCGCCCGCGCGCTGGCCTTCGTCGGATTGATCACGCTCGGCCAGTCGATGCTGCTGGTCCTCGGCGAACTCGACCTCTCGCTCGGCATGATCGCCGGCCTGTCGGCCGTGGCCGGCGGCCTGCTGATGGTCGACGGCGGCCTGCCGCCCGCCGCGGCGATCCTGCTCTGCCTGGCGGTCGGCGGCTTGTGCGGGCTGGCGAACGGCCTGCTGGTCACCGGCCTGGGCCTGCATTCGCTGGTGCTCACCATCGGCATGAGCGGCGTCTACCTGGCCTTCAAGCTCGGCTTCACCAAGGGCGCGGCGATCACCGGCATTCCCGAAAACATCTACTTTCTTGGCCAGTCCAGCCTGTTCGACCTGCTGCCGGAAAGCCTGCAAGAAGCGCTGGCCGCCTCGCCGTTCCTGCAGGGCGCGCTGGCAGCCGTGCCGCTGCCGACGCTGATCATGCTGCTATGTCTGGCGATCGTCGCCTTCGTGCTGGCCCGGACGCCCTTCGGCCGCTACATGTACGCCGTCGGCAACAACAAGGCGGCGGCGCAGATCCTGGGCATCCGCGTCGACCGCGTGCGCGTGGTCGTCTTCGTCTGCGCCGGCATGCTCGCGGCCCTGGCCGGCATCCTGATGGTCGCGCGCATGGGCACGGCGCAGCCGTCGATCGGCGAAAACTGGGTGCTGCCCTCGATCGCCGCGTCGGTCATCGGCGGCGTGTCGACCACCGGCGGCGTCGGCGGACCGATCGGCGCGATCCTGGGCGCGGCCATCGTCAACATCATCGAGAACATCATCATCCTGGTCGGCATCGACACCTACTGGCAAAGCGGCGTCAGCGGCGCCGTGGTGGTCGTCGCCATCTCGGTGGACGCGCTGTCGCGCCGCTTCCTGCGCAAGGACGGCTAGCGCCGCGCCACCAGGAACAGCCGGCGGAACGGAAACAGCGTCCGGCCGTCCGGCCGGACGGGATAGGCCTCGCGCAGGCGCCGGGCGTAATCCTCCTCGAACACCGGGCGGTCGGTCTCGTCCAGCGCGTCGAGGAACTGCTTGAGCCACGTGCCCTTGGTCCATTCCTTCACCGGGTCACGGCCTTCCAGCACCTGCAGGTACTGCGTCTCCCATACGTCCATTTCCGAGGCCAGCGGGGCGACGAGGTCGTAGTAATACTCGGGCGGCGCCACGGGCGACGGACGGACGAGATGCGCCAGCCGGTCGCGCCACGGACCGGCGCGCAGCGTTTCCCAGATCAGCGTGTGCGACGGCTCGCCGAAATTCCGCGGCATCTGCGCGGCCAGCACGCCGCCCGGCGCCAGTTGGCGCATCAGCCGGGGGAACAGCGCCGCGTGATCGGGCAGCCAGTGCAGGGCCGCGTTGGAGTAGATCACGTCCGCCGGCTGTTCGGGCGTCCATGCGGCGATACTGCGGCATTGCCAGACGATGCCCGACGCCTCCCTGGCCGCCTGGGCGAGCATCGCCTCCGAATCGTCGACGCCGACGATCCGCGCCGCGGGCCAGCGCTGCGCGAGCATGCGCGTGACGTTGCCGGCACCGCAGCCGAGGTCGTAAACCGTGGCCGGCGCCGCGACCGCCACGCGCGCCAGGAGATCCTGCGCCGGACGGAAGCGCGGCGCGGCGAATTTCAGGTACTGCTCGGGATTCCACATGGTTCGTCCTCTCGGTATCCGCAATCGACGGCGCTCATGATACCGCCCGCCGCGCGGAGGAGCTCAGCCGGCCATGTGTTTGCGCATCAGGATGCCGTCGAAATACCGGTCGCCGATCCGGGTGTCGCGGTCGAGCACCGCCATGGTTGCGAAACCGGCCTTCTCGTACAGCCGGCGCGCCGGCGCGTTGTCCGCGCGCACCATGAGATAGACGATCTCGATCACCGACGCGGCGCGGACCCGGTCGAGGGCCGCGCGCAGGACGAGTTCCCCGAGGCCCCGTCCCCGCGCCGCGCGGGCGACGCCCATGCCGAGGTCCGCGGTATGCCGCAACCTCGCCTGCTTGCGGGGCCGCACGACGACGTAGGCCACCGGCCGGCCGTCCACCTCCGCCGCCAGCGCCACCGCGCCGGGCACGTGGCCGAGCGCGGCCACGTCGCCCGCGAGGCTGCGCGGGTCCGGATACTTCTCCTCCAGGGTTTCGCTCATCGCATCCGACGACGCATAGACGTCCGCGAACAGCGCATGCAGGTCTTCAGCGGAGAAACAGCGCAAGTCCCTGACCACCGGCTCCGGCGCGCTCATGGCTGCTCCTTGCGTGGACGGACCGTCACTGCCGGACGCCGAACACGCCGCGCCAGAGCGCGCGCACGCCACGGAAGGCGCGCGGCAGGAACCACGCCAGGAACAGGACGAACAGCCCCAGGACGACGATGAACGCCACCGGATGGGCGATGGCCGCCCACAGCCCGGAGGCGACCAGCGCATCCTCGCCGAGGGACGCGGTGAGGTTCGAGAACGGCTCGGGCGAGGTGTTGATCAGCGCGCGCCCGCCGGATTTGGCCACGTGCGTGCCGGCCGTCAGCGTGCCGCCCAGCAGGCCGGCGGCGGCCATCCAGACCGGATCGTGATCGCCCAGGGCCAGCGCGGCGAGCAGCGCGCCGGCCGGAATCCGGATGAAGGTCTGGATGCCGTCCCACGCCGAGTCAACGGCCGGAATCTTGTCGGCCAGGAACTCGACCACGAACAGCAGGCCTGCCAGCCCCAGCAGCCATGGATTCTGGAGGATCTGCAAGGTCTCCGGGAGCTGCAGGTAGCCCAGGCGGCCAAGCAGCCCCGCCGCCAGGATCACGGCATAGAGACGCAGGCCGCTGGCCCAGGCCATGCCGCCGGCGAGGGCGACGGATTGCACCAGATCCACGATTCAGGACTCCCGATGGCGAACTGGGCCCGCGGCGGCCGGCGACCGCCGCCCCGGCTCAGGAGGTCTGCCGCAGCTTCCCATAGATCACGAGCAGCAGAATGGCGACGACCACCGAGGCGATGAACCCCGCGCCCTCGCCGGCCTGATACCAGCCGAAGTACTGCCCGATGACGCCCGCGAAAAAGGAGCCGCCGATGCCGAGCAGGATCGTCATGACGAAGCCCATGTTTTCCTTGCCCGGATGGATGAATTTGGCGATGACGCCGATCACGAAACCGAGAACGATGGTCCACAGAATGCTCATAGGAGGCCTCCGAAGTTGAGAAGAGTGCCGCGACGGGCGCACGCGACGCTAACGATGACATTGCGCCCGGCCAAAGGTTCTTGCCGGCCCCGGCCGGCGGGCGTCGCCGACCAGCATACGCCTGCCGCCGCTCCCGGCGCCATTTCGATGAACCCGGCGGGCCAGGCGCGGGTCGAACGGCCCGAGCCTTGCCTGAGGGGTGCATTTCCTTTAACTTAGGTGGCTCTTTAGGGGTGCCGCGCCGGTTTCCTCGTTCCATTCCGGCGCAGCTGAGACAGTCCCTTTGAACCTGTACGGGTAATGCCGTTGTAGGGAAAGAAAGCCATCGCGTCATCGCATTCTTTTGCTCCTGCCTCGCCATCCCTTGCGTGTTATCGATCTCGACGTGCGCGTAGCGCGTCGTTTTGCAAGGAGACATTCATGAACGCCAACGAAAAATTCACGGCGGCCTCGGCCCACGTGGACGAAGCCGTCATCACGCCGCTGCCCAACTCGCGCAAGATCTACGTCGAGGGCAGCCGGCCGGACATCCGCGTGCCGATGCGCGAGATCGCGCAGGCCGACACGCCGACGGCCTTCGGCGGGGAGAAGAATCCGCCGGTCTTCGTCTACGACTGTTCCGGCCCCTACGGCGACCCGCAGGCCGCGATCGACGTCCGCCACGGCCTGCCCGCGCTGCGTGCCGGCTGGATCGCCGAGCGCGGCGACACCGAGGAGCTGCCGGACCTGACTTCCGAATACGGCCGCCAGCGCGCGGCCGACACCTCGCTCGACGAACTGCGCTTCCCCGGCCTGCACCGGAAACCGCGCCGCGCCAAGGCGGGCCGCAACGTCACGCAGATCCACTACGCGCGGCAGGGCATCGTCACGCCGGAGATGGAGTTCATCGCCATCCGCGAGAACAACAACCGCCGCGCCTACGTCGAGTCGCTCAAGGCTAGCGGCCCGCAGGGCGCCCGGCTGGCGGCGCTGATGACCCGCCAGCATCCCGGCCAGCATTTCGGCGCCTCGATCCCCGAGGAAATCACGCCGGAATTCGTGCGCTCGGAAGTCGCGCGCGGCCGCGCCGTGATCCCGGCCAACATCAACCACCCGGAAGCCGAGCCGATGATCATCGGCCGCAACTTCCTGACCAAGATCAACGCCAACATCGGCAACTCGGCGCTCGGCTCCAGCATCCAGGAGGAAGTCGAGAAGATGACCTGGTCGATCCGCTGGGGCGGCGACACGGTGATGGATCTTTCCACCGGCAAGAACATCCACGAGACGCGCGAGTGGATCATCCGCAACTCGCCGGTGCCGATCGGCACGGTGCCGATCTACCAGGCGCTGGAAAAGGTCAACGGCAAGGCCGAGGAGCTTTCCTGGGAAATCTTCCGCGACACGCTGATCGAACAGGCCGAGCAGGGCGTCAACTACTTCACCATCCACGCCGGCGTGCTGCTGCGCTACGTGCCGCTGACCGCCAGCCGGATGACCGGCATCGTTTCGCGCGGCGGCTCGATCATGGCCAAGTGGTGCCTCGCGCATCACAAGGAGAGCTTCCTGTACACGCACTTCGAGGAGATGTGCGAGATCATGAAGGCCTACGACGTGGCCTTCAGCCTCGGCGACGGCCTGCGCCCCGGCTCGATCTACGACGCCAACGACGAGGCGCAGATCAGCGAGCTGAAGACGCTCGGTGAGCTCACCGACATCGCCTGGAAGCACGACTGCCAGGTGTTCATCGAGGGCCCCGGCCACGTGCCGATGCACCTGATCAAGGAGAACATGGACCTGCAGCTCAAGTACTGCAAGGAAGCCCCGTTCTACACGCTCGGCCCGCTGACCACCGACATCGCGCCGGGCTACGACCACATCACCAGCGGCATCGGCGCGGCGATGATCGGCTGGTACGGCACGGCCATGCTCTGCTACGTGACGCCCAAGGAGCACCTCGGCCTGCCGGACAAGGACGACGTCAAGGAAGGCATCATCACCTACAAGCTGGCCGCGCACGCCGCCGACCTGGCCAAGGGCCATCCCGGCGCGCAAATCCGCGACAACGCCCTGTCGAAGGCGCGCTTCGAATTCCGCTGGGACGACCAGTTCAACCTCGGCCTCGACCCGGACAAGGCGAAGAGCTTCCACGACGAGACGCTGCCCAAGGAATCGGCCAAGGTCGCCCACTTCTGCTCGATGTGCGGCCCGCACTTCTGCTCGATGAAGATCACCCAGGACGTGCGCGACTTCGCGGCGGCGCAGGGGCTCGACGAGAAGGCGGCGCTGGAGAAGGGAATGGAAACGAAGGCGGTGGAGTTCGTGAAATCGGGCGCGGAGGTCTATCGCCCGGTGTGAAGCCTTTGGCGTGAAAAGAGGATGCGGGCCGCGCATGCGGCCCGCGTCGTTTCCGGGCTCCGGAAGCATCCGGACAGGGCGCCGGAAACACGCATGAAACCCGGCTGTCCGGCGGCCGGGGCGCGATCCCGCCACTGATACCTTTTCAGTATCGAGCGGCCCCAAAATGGTATTTGATCTCCTCCGGCCGAGAAACAAGAATGGCGGCATGACGGTTCCATCGAGCCGCGCGGACCAGGACAGGAGGAGGCAGTGGTTTCCACGTATGTTGCGCAGGCGGACGCGACGCAGCGCCGGCTTTTCCCCGGAGCGTACAGCGATCCGATATTCGACGAGCACAACACGGCGGTCGCCGCGTTCTCCGCGATGCTGAACGTCTTCTTCAGCGAGGACTATCCCGAGCCCGGCGTGCACGACGATCACGAAGGCTTCTTCGTCGTCGGCGGGCGCGGAAGGATGATGCTCGACGGCGTCGAATACGAGCTGGCGCCCGGCAGCGCGATGGTCGCGCCGGCCGGCGTGCGCCACGCGATCAGGAAGGTCGGCGACGAGGACCTGCGCGTCTTCATCTACCACTTCCCGAAGTGAATCAGGAACGAATCATGGCCACGAAAAAATTCCACTTCACCGCCGGCGAGACTTTCGAACGTCTGCAGCCCGCCGATCTCGGGCTCAAGTACACCAGCCTGCAGCGCTTCGAGATCGGCCAGCCCGGCGGACCGGACAGCGTGCGGATCGAGAGCACCGGCGAAGAGCTCTGCCTCGTCGTCGTGGCCGGCCGGCTGGCGTACCGCCACCAGGATCGGGCCGGTGCCGCGGCGCTGGGCGATGTGCTGTACCTGCCGATCGACAGCCGCATCGAGCTGTCCGGCGGACCGGCCGCGGTCGTCCGCTTCGGCGCGCCGTGTGCGCGCATGACGCGCTTCGTCCACGTGCCGTTCAGCGAGGTCGATGCGGACGAGCGGCACAAGGTCTACGGGACGCCGGCATCGGGCACGCGGCGCGACGTCTGGAACTTCATCGACGAGCAGTTCGATTCGAGCCGCTTCCTGGTCGGCATCTGCCACGGCGCGCCCGGCGGCTGGACCGCCTGGCCGCCCCACGAGCACGGCGACAAGCGCGAGGAGACCTACGTCTATTTCGACATGGGCAACGGTTTCGGACTGCAATGCGTGTACGAGGACATGGATGGGGCCAAGGCCGTCGCGCTGGTCCGCGACGGCGACGTGGTGGCCATCCCGCAGGGCTACCATCCGAACGTCGGCTGCCCGAAATCGGGCATCCGCTACGTGTACTGCATGGTCAGCCTGCAGGCCGAGGACCGTAATTTCATGGACCTGCGCACGCAGCGGATTTTCGGCGAACGACTGGAGTGACCGCGTGAACGCCTCCCGGATCATCAACGCGCCCTCGCTGGCCAACTGCAGCTTCATCGAATTCGGCCGCCAGGTCGAGGAACTGGCGCAGGGCGGCGCGCACTGGTTCCACGTCAACGTCATGGACGGGCACTACGTGCCGAACCTCTGCTACCCGGTGCGGGTGGTCGGCGAACTGAAGCAGCGCTACCCGGCGATGCAGACCGACGTGCACCTCATGGTCACCGATCCGATGAGCTATCTGCCGCAGCTCAAGGCCAACGGCACGGACTGGGTCAGCTTCCACATGGACGCGACGAATTTCTCGCGCCGCACGCTCGCCACGATCCGCGAGATGGGCATGAAGGCCGGCGTGGTCATCAACCCCAGCCAGCCGGTCGGTGTCGTCGAGCCGGTCATCCACCACGTCAACTACGTGGTGCTGATGACCGTCGAGCCCGGCTATCCGGGCCAGCAGTTCATGGTCGACAGCCTGCCGCGCGTGTCCGAGCTGGCGGCGCTGCGCGAGAAGCACGGCCTGGATTTCCTGATCTCGATCGATGGCGGCGTCGACTACCCCAACGCGATCGAATGCGCGCGGCGGGGCGCCGAGGTATACATCACCGGAATATTCACGGTCTTCCGCCAGCCGGACGGCATCGTCGAGGCCTGCCGGCGCTTCCAGCGCACGCTCGAAGCCGCGGTCGGCCTCTGACCCGCCGGCGCCGCGCTCAGGTGCGGAATTCGCGCACCGTTTCCAGCAGCGCCCGCAGGAGCGGCGACTGTTCGTCGTTGCGGTAGGCGCATTGCAGTTCGATCGGCGACTCGGCGCCGGAACGCAGGGGGCGATAGACGACGTTCGGCAGCTGCAGGTTCTTCAGCGAGGTGGGTACGATCGCCGTGCCGAAGCCGCCCGCGACCATGACCACCGCCGAAATCATGTCGCGCGACTTCTGCACGACGATCGGATCGAAGCGGTGCTTCTCGAACAGCGCCTTCACCGCCACGCTGGGGATGACCTCGCCGATGATCGGCTCGTCGCGCAGCTGTTCCATGTCGAGGCAGGGCAAGGCGGCCAGCGGGTTGCGCGCGTTCAGGGCGACGCACAGCGGCTCGCTGTAGACGCGCTCGATGCGCAGCCCCCGCGATTCCGGCAGATAGCGTTCGAAGGCGATCAGGATCTGGCCGCGGTGCAGCGCCTCGATCTGGCGCCCCTTGTTGAGCGTGTGCAGCACGACCTTGACCTCGGGGTTCCTGGCCGTGAACGTGTTGAGAATCTCCGGGATGATGTTGAGCATCGCCGACCCGAAGACGCCGACGTCCATCCGCCCGACGCGGCCGCGCCCCGCCTGCCTGGCGTGCTCCTTGACGAGTTCCACGTGCGACTTGATGTCGCGGGCGTGATTGAGCAGGTAGGCGCCGACCTCGGTCAGCGTCACGCCCCATTTCGTGCGGGTGAACAGCAGGACGCCGAGTTCTTCTTCGAGCGCGTGGATCTGCCGCGTCAACGGCGGCTGCGAGATGTGCAGCCGTTCGGCGGCGCGCCCGATGTGCTGCTCCTCGGCGACCGCGATGAAATATTTCAGCTGTCGTATGTCCATGCTCATGCGCCCGGCGGGACCGGCCCGCTCCGCCCGGCTCGGGAAGCGCGGCCGGCAGTCCCGGCCGGAGTAGATACCATATTCGCGGACGGAACTCAAAAGGCCGGCGCCTCCGCAGGCGTGCGGCGGCCCGGGGCGCGAAGCCCCTGAGCCGCCGGGGATCGGCCGGGTTACTGGGTATTGACGATCTTCTGCACCAGCGCCTTGAGTTCGGGCGTCGGCGAGAAGCGGTCCCACACCGGCTTCATGGCGGTGACGAATTCCGCGCGGTTCGACGTCGTCGACGAAGGTCGCGCCGGACTTCTTGGCGGATTCCTTGGCGGCCAGTTCCTTTTCCGTCCACAGCTTCGTGAAGTAGCCCACCGAGTCCTTGGCAGCCTTGCGGATGATCGCCTGCTCGTCCTTGGACAGCGTGTCCCAGGTCTTCTTGGAAAAGACGATGACGTCGGGCGCCATGACGTGCTGCGTTTCGCTGTAGATGGGGGCCGCCTCGTAGTGCTTCGACGTCTCGTAGGAGGGATAGTTGTTTTCGGCGGCGTCGACCAGGCCGGTCTTCAGCGCCGTATACACCTCGGCGTAGGGAATCGGCGTGGCGCTGCCGCCCATGGCGGAGACGATCGACACCCACAGGTCCGACGGCTGCACCCGCACCTTCAGGCCCTTGGCGTCGGCCAGCGTGCGGATCGGCTTCTTGGCGTAGAGCGAACGGGCGCCGGCCTCGTAGAAGCACAGCCCGACCCAGCCGGCCTTGTCGAAGGCCTGCAGCATCTCGTCGCCGAGCGGGCCGTACATCACCTTGCGGAAATGCTCGATGTCGCGGAACAGGAACGGGAACGAAGGCACCAGCGATTCCGGCACGATGCCGTGAAACTCCGAGGTCGATACGCGGGTCATGTCGAGCGCGCCGATCTTCACCTGCTCGATGGCGTCCTTGCCGGAACCGAGCGAGCTGTTGCCATAGACCTTGACGTCGTACTTGCCGTTGGTCGCCGCCGCAATCTGGCTGCCCATGAACTTCATGGCCAGCACCGTCGGATAGTCCATCGGCTGATTGTCCGCGGCGCGGAAGTCGCGGGCCGAAGCGGACGCTCCCGCCAGAAGCATGGCGGATGTGAATGAGACGCACAGCATGTTGCGGATTTCCATCGTTCCTCCCAGCATCAAGTTGGACACAACCAAGCTTCGCCGCCGCCCTTTTCTGGCTTCCGGGCTGATGGCGGAGCGCGAAACGCTGCGTGCCGTGCGCGTGGTCGCTCCGGCCGGCGCGGGGCGGATCGCCCGTCCCGCGTGCGTCCGGCCGCTGCCGGCATGAGGTCGATTCTTGTCTTGGCGGCAGGGAAAGACAAATACCATTTAAATCGCCGTTCAATACCGAAAAAGTATCAAAGTCCGCGCCCGCCGGGGTTCGACTCCTACCCCTTCAAGAAGGAGGCCGGGTGGGGGATGGGGTATTCGGTGCGGGGAATTCCGCTGTTTGCCGGCATTTGCCCCATCCCCACCCCAGCCCTCCCCTTGAAGGGGGAGGGAGGGTGCACGTTCAGGCGACGGCCCTGCGCGCCATCCCGCGCCGACCCTGACGGTTCGGCGGGCTGCTAGAATCTCCGCTTTGCCCGCGCAGGCCGCCCCGCCATGTCCACCGACTACCTCGAGAAGATTCTCAACGCCCAGGTTTACGACGTCGCCGTGGAAACGCCGCTCGATGCGGCGCCGGGGCTTTCGGCGCGCTCCGGCAACACGGTGCTGGTCAAGCGCGAGGACATGCAGCCGGTGTTCTCGTTCAAGCTGCGCGGGGCGTACAACAAGATCGCCGGGCTCTCGTCCGAGCGCCTGAAGCGCGGCGTGATCTGCGCCTCGGCGGGCAATCACGCGCAGGGCGTGGCGCTGGCCGCGGCGAAGGTCGGCTGCCGGGCGGTGATCGTGATGCCGACGACCACGCCGGCGATCAAGGTCGACGCGGTGAAGAACCTCGGCGGCGAGGCGGTGCTGGCCGGCGATTCGTTCGACGAGGCCTACGCGCACGCGCTGGAGCTGGAAAAGGCGGAAAAGCTCACCTTCGTGCATCCGTTCGACGATCCGGAGGTGATCGCCGGGCAGGGCACCATCGGCATGGAAATCCTGCGCCAGCACGCCAAGCCGATCCACGCCGTGTTCTGCGCCGTCGGCGGCGGCGGGCTGATCTCGGGCGTGGCCGCCTACATCAAGCGCCTGCGTCCGGAGACGCGGGTGATCGGCGTCGAGGCGACGGACGCCGACGCCATGGCGCAGTCGCTCGAAGCCGGCCGGCGCGTGCGCCTGAAGCAGGTCGGCCTGTTCGCCGACGGCGCCGCGGTGAAATACGTCGGCGAGGAGACCTTCCGCCTGTGCCGCCAGTACGTCGACGAAATCGTGCGCGTCGACACCGACGCCATCTGCGCGGCGATCAAGGACGTCTTCGAGGACCTGCGCGCGGTGCTCGAACCGGCCGGCGCGCTGGCCATCGCCGGCGCCAAGGAGTACGCCGCCCGCAATCGCCTGCAGGGCAGGACGCTGGTCGCGGTGGCCTCCGGCGCCAACCTCAATTTCGACCGCCTGCGCTTCGTCGCCGAGCGCGCCGAGGTCGGCGAGCGGCGCGAGGCGGTGCTGGCGGTGACGCTGCCCGAGCGCCCCGGCTCGTACAAGAAATTCGTCGCGCTGATCGGCCGGCGCAACATCACCGAATTCAACTACCGCTACAACGATCCGCGCGAGGCGCACGTGTTCGTCGGCGTGCAGGTCGCCTCGCGCGCCGAATCGCTCAAGCTGGTCGAGCTGCTGCAGCGGCACGGCTATCCCACGCTCGACCTGACCGACGACGAGATGGCCAAGCTGCACATCCGGCACCTGGTCGGCGGCCACGCGCCGCGGGTCGACCACGAGATCGTCTACCGCTTCGAATTCCCCGAGCGGCCGGGCGCGCTGATGCATTTCCTCAACCAGATGAGCTCCGGCTGGAACATCAGCCTGTTCCACTACCGCAACCACGGCGCCGACTACGGGCGGGTGCTGGTCGGCATGCAGGTGCCGCCCGACGAGATGGGCCAGTTCAAGGCCTTCCTGAAGAACCTGGGCTACGCGCACTGGAACGAGACCGGCAGCGCCGCCTACCGGCTGTTCCTCGGCTGAGCGCCGGCGGCCGGCGCGCACAGGCTTTTACGACGACAAGGAGAAGACGATGTCCCTGAGGATCGCCAGCAACGTGACCGAACTGATCGGCAACACGCCGCTCGTCCGGCTCAACCGCCTGCCGGCCGGACTTGCCGGCACCGTCGCGGTCAAGCTCGAGTTCTACAATCCCGCGCACAGCGTCAAGGACCGCATCGCCGCGGCGATGGTCGACGCCGCCCTGGCCGACGGCCGCCTCGGCCCCGCTTCGATCGTCCTGGAGCCGACCTCGGGCAATACCGGGATCGGCCTGGCCATGGTCTGCGCGGCGCGCGGCATCAAGTGCTGCTTCGTGATGCCCGAGACGATGAGCCGCGAGCGGCGCGTGCTGCTCAAGGCCTACGGCGCCGAGCTGGTGCTGACGCCCGGCGCGGAGGGCATGGCCGGCGCCATCCGGCGCGCCGAGGAAATGGCCGCCGCCGACCCGCGCTACGTGATTCCGCAGCAGTTCGAGAATCCCGCCAATCCGGCCGTCCACCGCGCGACCACGGCCGAGGAGATCTGGCGCGACACCGACGGGCAGGTGGACATCTTCGTCGCCGGCGTCGGCACCGGCGGCACGCTCACCGGCGTCGGTGAGGTGCTCAAGGCCCGCAAGCCCGGCGTGCAGGTGATCGCCGTCGAGCCGGACGCCTCGCCGGTGCTCTCGGGCGGGCAGAAGGGGCCGCATCCGCTGCAGGGCCTCGGCGCCGGCTTCGTGCCGAAGGTGCTGAACACAGCGATCTGCGACGAGGTCGTGCGCGTGACCGCCGACGACGCCTTCGCCACCGCGCGGCGGCTGGCCGCCGACGAGGGCATCCTGGCCGGCATTTCCTCCGGCGCCGCCGTGTGGGCCGCCCTGCAGGTGGCGGCCCGGCCGGCGAACGCCGGCAAGCTGACCGTGGCCGTCGTGCCCTCCTTCGGCGAGCGCTATCTGTTGACGCAGCTTTACGCGCATCTGGACGCCTGAACGACCATGGATTTCGATTTCGACCGCGTGATCGACCGCCGCGGCGGCGATTCGCAAAAATGGAACAAGTACGCCGGCCGCGACGTGCTGCCGCTGTGGGTGGCCGACATGGATTTCGCCGCGCCGCCGGCCGTCGTCGCCGCGCTGGAGCAACGGGTCGCGCACCGCGTCTTCGGCTACGCCAAGCCGTGGGCCAGCCTGGAGGACGCCGCGCTCGACTACCTGCGACGCCGCTACGGCTGGCAGGTCGCGCCCGAATGGCTGGTCTGGCTGCCCGGACTGGTCACCGGCCTGAACGCGGCCTGCCGCACCGTCGACGGCGACGTGCTGACGGCCACCCCCGTCTATCCGCCCTTCCTCTCCGCGCCCCGCCTGGCCGGGC
This sequence comes from Propionivibrio sp., assembly GCF_047602565.1. Lineage (GTDB taxonomy): Bacteria > Pseudomonadota > Gammaproteobacteria > Burkholderiales > Rhodocyclaceae > Propionivibrio. The sequence continues at coordinate 2,743,912 of NZ_JASGGX010000001.1, read as the reverse complement.
GGCAGCTGGCGGCGGTGCCGCTCGCGCTGGCCGGCGGCGCCTGGGGCTGGGACTTCGCGCGGCTGGAGGCGGCGGTGACCCCGGAGACGCGCCTGCTGCTGCTCTGCCACCCGCACAACCCGGTCGGCCGCGCCTGGCGCGCCGACGAACTGGCCGCGCTGGCCGAATTCTGCCGGCGCCACGACCTGATCGTCTGTTCCGACGACATCCACTGCGACCTGATCCTCGACGCGCAGCCGCACATCCCGCTGGCCCTGCTCGACGCGGACATGGCGCGGCGCACGATCACCCTGATGGCGCCGTCGAAGACCTACAACATTCCCGGCCTAGCCTGCTCGCTGGCGATCGTCCCGGACGCCGCGCTGCGCCGTCGCTTCACCGGGGCCATGCGCGGCATCGTGCCGGACGCCAACGTGCTCGGGCTGGTGGCGGCCGAGGCGGCGTTCCGCGACTGCGACGACTGGCGGGACGCCCTGCTCGGCGTCCTGCGCCGGAACCGCGACCGCGTCGAGGCGGCCGTCGCCGCGATGCCGGGGCTGTCGATGACGCACGTCGAGGCCACCTACCTGGCCTGGATCGACGCGCGCGGGCTGGGCGTCGCCGATCCGGCGCGCTTTTTCGAGGACGCCGGCGCCGGGCTGTCGGACGGCGCCGATTTCGGCGCGCCGGGCTGGGTGCGGCTCAACTTCGGCTGCCCGTGCGCGACGCTCGATGCCGCCCTAAGGCGGATGGCCGCCGCCTGCGCCGGCTAAGGCATGGACCGCCCCGACCGGACGCCGGACGACCACCGCCGGCACCGCTGAAAACCGGATGGCCAGCCTCCGCTTTCCCCTGCTCAGCCATGTTTACCGGACGGCGATTCCCTACGCCGTGGCGCTGGCCGGCGCCTTGCTGACCGTGTGGCTGGCGCGCGAGGTCGAGCTCGACGACCTCGCCCGGCGGGACCATCGCTTCCAGCGCGAAGCGCAGGAACAGGCGGAATCGATCACCCGCCCGTTCACCGAGCACTTGTCCACGCTGGAAATCGTGCAGCGGATGCTGCACACCGTCGCCCCGCTCGACGAGGCGACCCTGACCCGCATCCTCGACCCGCTGAGCCACGGCACGGGCCTGCGCGGATTTGCCTGGGCGCCGCGCGTCGCGGCCGCCGAACAGGCCGAGTTCGAGCGCCGGGGGAAAGCGCGCTGGGGCAGGTCGTTTGCCATCACCGCGCTCGACGCCCAGCGGCGGCTCGGCCGCGCGCCGCCGCGCGAACGCTGGTTTCCGGTCGAGTTCGGCACGCTGTCCGACCCGCGCCGGAGCGTGGTCGGGCTGGACCTGGAATCGCTGCCCGAACTGCGCCCGCTGATCGAGGAGGCGATCGAGGAAGGAACGCCGCTTTCCAGCGGCTACATTCCCGCCGCGCTGGAACCGTTCTCGGACCGGAAAATGGTCGCGCTGCTGGTGCCGGTCTACGCCACGGAACGGATTCCACTGCACCGCGAGGAACGGCGCAAGGCGATCCGCGGCCTGCTCGTCGCCACGCTGGACATCGTCGACCTGTTCGACGTGGCGCTGGCCTTCGGGCACGGCGAACTGCACGTCGGCCTGTTCGATTTCTCACGGCCGGAGCAGGCCGTGCGCCGCTGGCCGCCCACCGACGTCGACGACGCCCCGGCGGAACCGCCCGATTTTCCGAAGTACTCCCGGGTGTTCGAGCTGGCCGGCCATCTCTGGAACGTGCGGGTCGAGGCCGATGCCGCCTGGCTCGCCGCCAACACCAACAACCGGGCGCACTACGTCGCGGCCGCCGGGCTGCTGCTGTCGCTGCTCGCCTTCTTCACCCTGCGCCGGCTGCTCGGGCGCAGCGCGCTTGCCGAGCGGCTCGAACGTTCGCACGGCGACGTGCTGAACCGGCAGCGCGCCGCCGAGAACCGGGCCAGCATGCTGGCCATGGTCGTCGAGCAGAGCCCGGCGGCGATCATGATCGCCAACCTGCGCGGCCGCATCGAGTACGTCAACGACATGTTCATTGAAATGACCGGCTATGCGCGCGACGAGGCGATCGGCAAGCCGGCGACCCTGCTCGACGCCTCCGGCGAGAGCGACGGCGCCTACCGGGAAATGCACGAGGCCATCCTGGCCAACCGCACCTGGCGCGGCGAACTGCCGGGCCGCCGGCGCGACGGGCGCATCTTCTGGGAACGGGCCATCGTGGCGCCGATCCGGGACCCCGACGGCGACACCACCCACGTCATGGCGATCGGCGAAGACATCACCGAGCTGCGCGGGCTGATGGCCCGCCTGCAGGAAAGCGAGAACCGCTTCCGCGGCGCCATGACGGTCATGGCGGAAGGGCTGGCGGTGCTCTCGCGGGACGGCGTCTGCTATTTCGCCAACCGGGCGGCGGCGGCGATCCTGCGCCATCCGGAAAGGGGCCTGCAGCGGCTGGAGGCGCGGCGGCTGCCCGTGCAGTTCCTGGACCCCGACGGCGACGCCATGCCCAGTCCGCTGGAGAACGGCCGGCTGATGGCGGCGCTGTGCGCGCGGCGCGAGCTGCGCAACCGCGTGGTCGGGCTGCGTTTCCGGGACGGGGCGGTGCGCTGGCTCGAAGTCAGCACGTCGCCGCTGCGCACGGACGAGGGCCAGCCGCGCATGGTGGCGACCTTTTCCGACATCACCGAGCGCCGGGAGAGCGAGGAAAAGTCGCGGCTGGCCTTCGAGGCCATCCGCCACAGCGGCGAGGGCATCGTGATGACCGACGCCGACCGGCGCATCATCTCGGCCAACCCGGCGTTCGAGGCGATGACCGGCTACGCCGCCGCGGAAGTCATCGGCAAGACCTCGGAAATCCTCTTCGCCAACCACCAGCAGGAAGGCTTCCTCGACGAGATGCGGCACAGCCTCGACAGCGCCGGGCACTGGCAGGGCGAGGTGTGGAGCCGGCGCCGCAACGGCGAGGTCTATCCCGAATGGCTCGGCATCTCGGCGGTGCGCGAGGCGGACGGCCGGGCGCGGTATTACGTGCACATCTTCTCCGACATGACCGAGCGCAAGGCGGCGCAGAAGCGCATCGAGTTCCTCGCGCATCACGACCCGCTGACCGAGCTGCCCAACCGCCTGCTGCTGCGCGACCGCATGGCGCAGGCCATGGCCCGCGCCTCGCGCACGCGCACCCGCGCCGCCCTGATGTTCCTCGACCTCGACCGCTTCAAGAAGATCAACGATTCGCTCGGCCACCCGGTCGGCGACGCGCTGCTCAAGGCCATCGCCGAACGGCTCAAGGGCTGCGTGCGCGAATCGGACACCATCAGCCGGCAGGGCGGCGACGAGTTCATCATCGTGCTCGGCGACGTGCGCGACTCGGAAGCCGTGGCGCGCGTCGCCGACAAGATCCATCAGCTCATGGGGCAGCCGTTCGCGGTCGGCAACCATTCGCTGATCACCTCGTTCTCGATCGGCGTGGCGCTCTTCCCGGACGACGGCGAGGATTTCGACGCCCTGCTGCAGAAGGCCGACACGGCGATGTACCACGCCAAGGAAGCCGGCCGCAACAGCCACCGCTTCTTCACCGAGCAGATGAACCTGCAGGTGGTCGAGCACATGACCCTGGAGACGCGCCTGCGGCATGCGCTGGACAAGGGCGAATTCGTCCTGCACTACCAGCCGCAGCTCGACCTGCAGGAGCGCGCCATCGTCGGCATCGAGGCACTGGTGCGCTGGAACAGCCCGGAAAACGGGCTGGTGCCGCCGGCCAAGTTCATTCCCGTGGCCGAGGAGTCGGGGCTCATCGTGCACATCGGCGCCTGGGTGCTGCGCGAAGCGTGCCGGCAGGCCAAGGCCTGGCAGGACGCCGGGCTGCCGCCGCTGGTGGTGGCGGTCAACCTGTCGGCGATCCAGTTCCGGCGGCTGGACCTGGTCAACACCGTGATCGACGCGCTGGTGCTGTCCGACCTCGATTCGCAGTGGCTGGAGCTCGAACTGACCGAATCGATCCTGCTCCAGGACACCGAGGCCACGCTGGACACCGTCCGCCGCCTGAAGGCGCTCGGGCTGAAGCTGTCGGTCGACGACTTCGGCACCGGCTACTCCAGCCTCGCCTACCTCAAGCGCTTCGCCGTCGACAAGCTGAAGATCGACCGCTCCTTCGTGCGCGACCTGCTGACCGACCCCGACGACGCGGCGATCGTCCGCGCCATCATCCAGATGGCGCACAGCCTGAAGCTGAAGACCATCGCCGAAGGCGTCGAAAGCGAAGAACTGTGCAACCTGCTGAGCCTGTTCCGCTGCGACGAAGTCCAGGGCTACTGGCTGGCCCGCCCGCTGCCGGCCGACGAGCTCGAAGCCTTCGTGCGCGGCTACGTCGGCGGGAACCACGGAGAAAAGCAAAAGTAGGTAACCACGGCGACACGGCGGGCACGGCGAAAGGCAATTCCTTGTTTTTCCGCCGTGCCCGCCGTGTCGCCGTGGTTGTTTTTATAAACCCCCGAAAGCGACCACCCCGGCCTCGGTGACCACCGCGTCGAGGCGTTCGTCGTGCGGCTCGGGATGGATGCTGTCCACGCGGCTCAGTTCGAAGCCGACGCCGATGGCCAGCGGCCGGGGACGCGCCTCGGCCAGCGTGCGGTCGAAGTAGCCGCCGCCGTAGCCCAGCCGGAAGCCGGCGGCGTCGAAGGCGGCCAGCGGGATCAGCAGCGCCTGCGGCTGCACGAACTCGCCGGCGGCCGGCGCCGGGATGCCGTAGCGGTCAGCCGCCAGCGCCGCGCCCGGCCGCCAGGCGCGGAAAGCCAGCGCGATGCCGGCATCGACCACCACCGGCAGCAGCGCGGCGAAGGCTGGGTGGCCGGCGGCCCGCCACGCCGCCAGCGCGGGACGCATGTCCGGCTCGTTGTGCACCGGCCAGCAGAAACCGACCCGCAGCGCGGCGAGCTGCGGGAAATCCGCCAGGAGATGCCGGCACACCGCCGCCGAACGCCGCGCGTAATCGTCCGGCGCCAGCGCCATGCGGCGGGCGATGGCCTCGCGCCGCAGCGCACGCCGCAGCGCGGCCCGGCGAACGTCGTCATCCGGGCGTTCGCCGCATCGTTCCGCGGTCGGGTCGGGGTGCATGTGTGCTATGCTGCAAAGCCAGTATTCACGGGTTTTCCAGCTTATCATGAAGTTCCGTGCCGCCGCCCTCCTGCCTCTGCTCGTCCTCCTGTTCTGCCAGCAGCCGGCGGCGGCCGATTCCCTCGACGACACGCTCCTGGCCGCCAAGGATGCCGCGCGGCTGGGCGACCGCGTGCGGGTCGAGCGGCTGGCCGGCGAACTGCAAGGTCATGAGCTGGCGGCCTACGCCGAGTACTGGCGCCTGCAGCTGGACCTGAAGAACGACCTCGATCCGGCGGCCGTGCGCGCCTTCCTGGCCGCCAACGAGGGCACCGTGCTGGCCGACCGGATGCGCGGCGACTGGCTCCGGCAACTGGGCAAGCAGGGGCAGTGGTCCCTGTTCGACCCCGAGTATCCGGCGCTGGCACAGCCGGACCAGGAACTGGCCTGCTACGCGCTGCAAAGCCGGCGCGCGCGCGGCGACGCCGGCGTGCTCGACGAGGCCATGCCGCTCTGGCTGAACCTGATCGAGCCGCCGGAATCCTGCTATCCGCTGCTCGAGGCGCTGATCCTCGAAAAGCGCGTGCTGGCCGACGACGTGTGGGCGCGCATCCGCCGGCAGGTCGAGGCCAATCGCCTGGCCGGCGCCCGCTACAGCATGAACTACCTGCCGCAGAGCCAGACGCCCGACCCCAAGACGGCGCTGGCGGTGACCGACGCGCCGATGCCCTGGCTGGTCAAGACCAACCTGACCGGCAGCCGCATGCACCGCGAGCTGGCGGCGCTGGCCATCGCCCGCATCGCCCGCAGCGACCCGCGCATGGCCGCCGAGCGGCTGGAACGCCTGGAGGCGCGCCTGCATGCCGGCGAGAAGGGCTGGGCCTGGAGCCAGATCGGCTGGCAGGCCGCGCAGCGGCACATGCCCGAGGCGCTCGACTGGTACCGCCAGGCCGGCGACGCGCCGATGTCCGACGAAGTCGCGCAATGGCGGGTGCGCGCCGCGCTGCGCGTGCAGGACTGGGGCGCGGTGCGCGCGGCGATCGAGAAGATGCCGCCGGCGCTGGCCGCGCAGCCGGCATGGACCTACTGGCTGGGGCGCGCCTACCGCGCCGGCGGCCGCGTCGAGGAGGCCGACGCGCTGTTCGCCCGCGTCGCCGGGCAGCCGAATTTCTACGGCAATCTCGCCGACGAGGAACTGGGGCGCACGATCATGCCGCCGCCCCGCGCCGTGCCGCCGACCGCGGCCGAGATGGCGCGGGTCGCGGCCGACGGCTCGGTGCGGCGCGCGCTGGCGCTGTTCCGCCTGAACCTGCGCACGGAGGGCGTGCGCGAATGGAACTGGGCGCTGCGCGGCATGAGCGACCGCGAGCTGCTGGCCGCCTCGGCGGTCGCCGAGAAGGCCGGCGTGTACGACCGCGCGATCGCCGCCGCCGACCGCACGCGCGAGGAGCACGACTACGGCATGCGCTACCTGTCGCCCTACAGCGAGCAGATCCGTCCCGCCGCCAGCGGGCAGGCGCTGGACGACGCCTGGGTGTACGGGCTGATGCGCCAGGAGAGCCGCTTCGTGAGCACCGCCCGCTCGTCGGTGGGCGCGTCGGGACTGATGCAGCTGATGCCGGCGACCGCGCGCTGGGTGGCGGCCAAGATCGGGCTGAAGAACTTCCAGCCGGGCCAGGTGAACGACACCGAGACCAACGTGCTGCTGGGCACCAGCTACATGCGCATGATCATGGAGCGCCTCGACAACCATCCGGTGCTGGCCTCGGCCGGCTACAACGCCGGACCGGGCCGGGCGCGCAAGTGGCAGGCCGACCGGCCGCTGGAGGGCGCGGTCTATGCCGAGACGATCCCGTTCAGCGAGACGCGCGATTACGTCAAGAAGGTGATGAGCAACGCCGTCTACTATTCCGCGCTGTTCAACGGCCAGCCGCAGTCGATCAAGCGCCGGCTGGGCATCGTCGGCCCGCGCGCGGCCGACGCGAAGGTCGAGGAATTGCCTTAGAATCGTCTCCTGATTTTCTGTTCGACGGAGGACCATCATGTCTACACGAGTGGTGTTGCTCGGCGGTGGCGGCTTCATCGGAAAATCCCTGGCCCGGCGGCTTGCCGGCCCCGGCTTCGAGGTCACGGTGCCGACGCGGCGGCCCGGCGCCCGCGCGGCGCTCGCGCTGCTGCCCGGCGTCCGGCTGGTCGCCTGCGACGTCCATGATCCCCGGCAACTGGCGCGGCTGTTCGCCGACGCGGACGCGGTGGTCAACCTGGTAGGCATCCTGCACGACGGCGATTCCGTGCGGCCGTACGGCCGGCGCTTCGCCGCCGCGCACGTGGAACTGCCGCGCAAGGTGGTGGCGGCCATGCGCGCGGCGGGCGTGCGCCGCCTGCTGCACGTGAGCGCGCTGAAAGCCTCCGACACGGCGCCGTCGGCCTATCTGCGCTCCAAGGCGGCCGGGGAAGCCGTGGTGCTGGAGGCGGCCGGCGCGATCGACGCCACCATTTTCCGGCCGTCGGTCGTCTTCGGGCCGGAGGACGCCTTCCTCAACCGCTTCGCCTCCCTGCTGCGCGTCTTCCCCGTCCTGCCGATCGCCGGCGCCGGCACCCGTTTCCAGCCGGTCTACGTGGGCGACGTGGCCGAGGCCTGCGCGGCGGCGCTGGACGATCGCGCAACTTACGGCACGATTTACGAATTAGGCGGTCCGAAGGTTTACACCTTGCGGCAACTGGTGGAATATGTGGGATCGTTGATTGGCCGGCCGCGCCCGGTGATTGATCTGCCCGGTCCGCTGGCGCGGCTGCAGGCCTGCATGCTCGGCCTGTTGCCGAATCCGCCGATGTCGCCGGACAACCTGCGTTCGCTGCAGGTGGACAACGTGACCGACGGGCAGCACGATTTTCCAGGCTGGCGGCCGCAACCGCTGGAAGCGGTGGCACCTACCTATCTGTCGCGTATCGGTGCCGGGTCGCGTTACGACGAACTGCGTCGCCGTGCCGCCCGATAGCCATCAACTAAATTACGGAGATTTTTCCATGTTGAAACTTGTCATCGGAGACCGCAATTATTCGTCGTGGAGCCTGCGCCCCTGGCTCGCGCTGAAGCAGTCCGGCCTGCCCTTCGAGGAAATCCAGATTCCTCTGCGCCAGACCACGACCAAGGCGGAAATCCTCAACTATTCGCCCTCCGGCAAGGTGCCCTGCCTGATCGACGGCGAGACGGTGGTCTGGGAATCGCTGTCCATCTGCGAGTATCTGGCCGAAAAGGCGCACACGCTGTGGCCGTCGGAGCGCAAGGCGCGCGCCGAGGCCCGCTCCATCGCCTGTGAAATGCATTCCGGCTTCGCCGCGCTGCGCCAGGGCATGCCGCTCGACGTGCGGGCTTCGCAGCCGTTCCTGCAGCCGTCGGTGGACGTGAAGGCGGACGTGGCGCGCATCGTCGCCATCTGGGAAGACTGCCGGCAGCACTACGGCCACAAGGGGCCCTTCCTGTTCGGGCATTTCACCAATGCCGACGCCATGTACGCGCCGATCGTCTTCCGCTTCCTGACCTACCACGTGGAGCTGCCGGAGGCCTCGCGCAAATGGGTGGAGACCATGGCCGCGCTGCCCGCGATGCAGGAGTGGCGGCAGGCTTCCATCGACGAGGCGAGCTGAGCGGCGCGGTTCCCGCATGCGGATCTTTTCGGTCGGCGGGGCCGTGCGCGACGAGCTGCTCGGCCTGCCGGTCCAGGACCGCGATTTCGTCGTCGTCGGCGCCTCGCCCGAGGCCATGCTGGCGCGCGGCTTCCGGCCGGTCGGCAAGGACTTCCCGGTCTTTCTGCATCCGCGCACGCACGAGGAATACGCGCTCGCCCGCACCGAACGCAAGGCGGGACACGGCTACAAGGGGTTCGCCTTCCACGCCTCGCCGGAGGTGACGCTGGAGGAGGATCTGGCGCGCCGGGACCTGACCATCAACGCCATCGCCCGGGCCGAGGACGGCACGCTGATCGATCCGTTCGGCGGCGTCGCCGACCTGCGGGCGCGCATCCTGCGCCATGTCGGCCCGGCCTTCGTCGAGGACCCGGTGCGCATTCTGCGCGTGGCGCGCTTCGCCGCGCGCTTCGCCGATTTCTCGCTGGCCCCCGAGACGCTGGCGCTGATGCGCCGGATGACGGCCAGCGGCGAGGTGGATCATCTGGTCGCCGAGCGCGTCTGGCAGGAGCTGGCCCGCGGCCTGATGGAGGCGACGCCCTCGCGCATGATCCGCGCGCTGCACGAGTGCGGCGCGCTGGGCCGCATCCTGCCGGCGCTCGACCGGCTGTTCGGCGTGCCGCAGCGGGCGGACTACCATCCCGAGATAGATACCGGCGTGCACGTGCTGATGGCGCTGGACTGCGCGGCGCGGGAGGGCTTCGCCCTGCCGGTGCGCTTCGCCGTGCTGCTGCACGACCTGGGCAAGGGGCTGACGCCGGCGGCCGACCTGCCGCGCCATCCCGGCCACGAGGGACGCGGCCTGCGCCTGGTGGAAGAGGTGTGCGCCTATCTCAAGGCGCCGGTGGAATGCCGCGATCTGGCGCTGCTGGTGGCCCGCTACCACGGCGACATCCGGCGCGGCCCGGAGATGCGCGCCTCGACGATCGTGCGCCTGCTGGAGAAGGCCGACGCCCTGCGCCGTCCGCAGCGTTTCCAGCAGCTGCTGCAGGCCTGCGACTGCGATTTCCACGGCCGGCTCGGCTGGGAGGACCGGCCGGTGCCGGGCCGGGAGCTGTTTCCGGCGGCGCTGGAGGCCGCGCAGTCGGTGGACGCCGCGGCGATCGCGCGCGCCTGCGAGCGCAAGGAGGACATTCCCGGCCGCCTGCACGCCGCGCGCGTGGCGGCGGTGGCGTCCCGGCTGGGCCGGCGCGAGTGATATCCCCGGCGGCCGTCACGGCCTGATCGAGGCGACGGCTGATGACCGTCGGACGGCGAAAAAAAAACGGAACCGGAGGCAATCTGTTTCCTGCCGGCTCCGTTGACGGGGATCTGTCGGATCGTTTCTTCGGCGCGCTGCCTCAGGTGGACGCCGCGACCGGGTTGCCGCGCAGGCGCTTGATGATCATGCTGACCATCGGCCAGAACAGCAGCAGCATGGCCAGTCCCATGATCCAGGCGACCAGCGTGGAGTTGGTCCAGAAGATGGACAGCGAGCCCTTGGACATGATCATCGACTGTCGGAAGGCGTCCTCCGCCTTGTCGCCCAGGACCATGGCCAGCACCATCGGCGCGATCGGGTAGCCGAGCTTCTTGAACACGTAGCCGAGGATGCCGAAGGGCAGCGCCAGCCACAGGTCGAGGCGCGCGCCGCTGATGGTGTAGGCGCCGATGAAGCAGACCACGACGATCATCGGGCCGATGATCGAGAACGGAATGCGCAGGATGGCGGCGAACATCGGCACGGTGGCGAGCACCAGGATGACGGCCATCACGTTGCCCAGATACATGCTGGCGATGGTGCCCCAGACGAAGTCCGGCCGCTCGATGAACAGCATCGGGCCGGGCGTCAGGCCCCAGATCATCAGGCCGCCCATCATCACCGCCGAGGTCGCCGAGCCGGGCACGCCGAGCGCCAGCATCGGCAGGATGGCGCAGGTGCCGGCCGAATGGTCGGCGGTTTCCGGCGCCACCACGCCGGCCGGTTCGCCCTTGCCGAACCCGTCCTTCTTGCGCGAGAAGCGCTTGGCCAGTCCGTAGCTCATGAACGAGGCGGCGGTCGGGCCGCCCGGCGTGATGCCCATCCAGCAGCCGATCAGCGCGCTGCGCAGGAGCGTCAGCCAGTGGCTGGGCATCGAGGCGACCGCCTTCAGCACGTCGCGCACGCGGATGCGCGCGTGGATGCCGTCGAAGCGCAGCCCTTCCTCCATCGTCTGGAGCAGTTCGCCGAGGCCGAACAGGCCGATCACCGCGACCAGGAAGCTGATGCCCTTGACCAGTTCCGAGAAACCGAAGGTCAGGCGCATGTTGCCCGAGATGCCGTCCATGCCGACGGTGGCGAAGGCGAAGCCGAGCATCATCGAGACGATGGCCTTGAAAGCCGAGCCGCTGCCCATGCCGATGAAGCTGGCGAAGGTCAGCAGGAACACGGCGAAGTATTCCGGCGAGCTGAACTTCAGGGCGAACTGGGTGACCCAGCCCGACAGCAGCGTGATCACCACCACGCCGAACAGCGCGCCGGTGCCGGCCGACATGAAGGCCAGCGTCAGCGCGTGCGTGGCATGCCCCTGCTGCGCCATCGGATAGCCGTCGAAGGTGGTGGCCACGGACGACGGCTCGCCGGGGATGTTGAACAGGATGGAGGTGGTCGAGCCGCCGAACAGCGCGCCCCAGTACATGCTGGTGAGCAGGATGATCGCGGACACCGGGTCCATGGTGAAGGTCAGCGGCAGCAGCAGCGACACGCCGTTCGGCGCGCCGAGGCCGGGCAGCACGCCGACCAGGATGCCGAGCAGCACGCCGCCCGCCATGAGCAGGAGATGGAACATGGAAAAGGCGATGCCGAATCCGTCCATCAGGTTGCTGAAGTTATCCAACGTATGACTCCCTTGAATGGTTGGCTGTCGGTCTGTCGGTCAGTGGATTCCCAGGAGCGCTTCGACCGGCCCCTTGAGCAGCGGCACCTGGAACCAGACCTCGAACAGGAAGTAATTGACGACGGCGGTGATCAGGCTGATGGCCGCGGCTTTCGGCACGCGGTAGCCGCCCTGGAAAACCATGACGCCGAACAGGTACAGGACCATGCCGACATAGATGCCGAGGTACGAGGACACCAGGACGAACAGGAACATCGGGCCGAAGAAGGAAAGGACGCGATGGCCCTGTTCGTAAGTGAGGAACGCTTCGGCGAGGTCGTGCCGGTGGTGCAGGAAGGCCATGCCCAGATTGAAGGCGCTGGCCAGGATGATGATCAGTCCGACATAGAACGGGAAATAGCCCGGCTCGGGACCGGCGTCCCCCCAGCCCGTACCGAATTCGAGCGATCCGTAGCAGACGATAGAGCCGAGCAGGCCGGTGAAGAGCGCCGTCGCCACTTCCATGGTGAAGCGGGACAACAACGTTCCGGACGCGGTGCGCATGGATGCAACCTCCAGATCCTTGTGTAAAAAAGGGCGGCCGCTAACGGCCGCCCCGGCATCGACGGTGGCTTACTGGGCCAGCCACTTCTCGCGCTTGAACACGCCGTAGGCACGGGCCGTGTCCTGGGTGATGTACTTGCGCAGCTCGTCGCCGGTCATGAAGGTCTCGGTCTGCGAGGTCCGCTCGATGTAGGCCTTCCATTCGGGCGTCTGCCGCACCTTCGCCATCACGTTGGAGTAGAACGCGATGACGTCCTGCGGCACGCCGGCCGCCAGCCAGATCGTGCGCGGCATCTGGTACGTGTCGATCGGCACGCCGGCTTCACGGCAGGTCGGGATGTCGGCCCAGCTCATGTCCTTGGTGACCTTCGGCCCCGCGGCCATGCGCTTGGTGCTGAACACGCAGAGCGGCCGCACCATGCTGGCCTTCCACTGGCCGATGTTCTCGTTCGGGTTGTTGACGTTGGAGTCGATGTGCCCGCCGGCGAGCTGGATCGCCGCTTCGCCACCGCTCTTGAACGGGATGTAGGTGAACTTGCCGCCGGTGGCTTCGCTGATGATGCTGACCAGGGTCTGGTCGGTATCCTTGGACTGCGAGCCGCCCATGCGCAGGCCGTCGCCCTTCTTGGCCGCCTCGATGTAGCTCTTGGCGTCCTTGAGCGGCGAATTGGCGTTGACCCAGATCAGGAATTCGTCGAGCGCCATGGCCGCGACCGGCACGAAGCCCTCGGCGGCGTAGCCCATCTTGGCCACCAGCGGCAGCAGGTACTCGTTATTGGTGCCGAAGGTGACGCGGTACGGGTTGGTCTGCTCGCTCGCGCCGTAGACGAAACCTTCGCTGCCGGCGCCGCCGCCCTTGTTGACCACCACGATCGGGGCATCCATCAGCTTGTTCTTGACGATGATCGACTGGATGGTACGGGCGAAGGTGTCGGTGCCGCCGCCGGCGCCGCTGGTGACGACGAATTCGACCGGCTTCTCCGGTGTCCACGCCGCGCTTGCCCCCGCCGCATAAAACGCACTGGCCAGCACGGTGGCGATCAGTTTGGTCTTGAACATTGCATGACTCCTCATAGTTGAAGTGAAACGTGATGAAAACAACAACATATGCAAACCACTGCGGTGGTTTTTGTTTTTCTACTTGTTCTTCGCCGCCAGGTTGCGGGCGGCCATGCGCGCGGCCAGCAGGACCGCCGCCTTGCTCGCGCCCAGGTTGGCGATGCCCCGCCCGGCGATGTCGTAGGCGGTACCGTGGGCCGGCGTGCAGATCGGGAACGGGAAGCCGCCCATCATGGTGACGCCCCGGTCGAAGCCCATCAGCTTCATGGCGATCTGGCCCTGGTCATGATACATGGTCAGCACGCCGTCGAACTCGCCGTTGCGCGCACGCACGTACACCGTGTCCGCGGGATACGGGCCGGAGGCGTTGAAACCCTTGAGGATCGCCAGCTTGACCGCGGGCTCGATGATGTCGATTTCCTCCTGGCCGAAATTGCCGCCGTCGCCGGCATGCGGATTGAGGCCGGCCACCGCGATGCGCGGCTTCTCGATGCCCGATTCGCGCATGCACCGCTCGGCCAGTTCGAGTTCGGCGAGGATGCCCTCGACGGACAGAGCCGCAGCCACTTCCGACAGCGGGATGTGCGAGGTGACGCGGCAGTTCCACAGATTGTCCAGCACGTTGAATTCGCGGGCGGCGCCCTTGAAGCCGGTGACGTCCGCGGCGAAGCGGATTTCATCGTCGTAGCCCGGATAGACGTAGCGCATGGCCTTCTTGTTGAACGGCGTGAAGCACACCGCGTCGGCGCGTCCCTCGTTGGCCATGAGCAGCGCCTGGCGGAAATTCTCCAGCGCGAAGGCGCCGCCTTCCGGGGTGGCCTCGCCGCGCTTGACGTCCTGCGGCGCGAGATGGGCGAGGTCGATCAGCACCGGCTTGGCGGTGGCGTCGTAGGACGCGCCGGGCGCGACGACCGCGATGTCGGGCGTCACGCCGGCGATGCGGGCGCCGTCGTCGAGGATGCGCCGGTCGCCGAAGACCACGAAGCGGGCCGCGGCGCGCACCTCGTCGTTGGCCAGCAGCTTGGCGGTGAGTTCCGGGCTGACGCCGGCGGGATCGCCCATGGCCAGGGCGATGGTGGGCAGTTGGGTTTGCATGGGCTCCGTCTCCTCCTGAAGTACTTGATTACTTGATTCCGGTGCATGGTGCTACTAAATTACCTAGAATGTCAAATCAAGGATGTAAAATTCTGAATTCAGAATTCTGGTGCGCGGTGGACGGCGGGCGAGACGGTCCGCGCGGTCGCCGCGCGTATTGACGATTGTTGTTTCCGGAGTCATATTCCGGGCCATTTGAAAACGGATCGCCTGAGATGAGCGCTGAACTGATTACCCTGCCGGAAGCGGAAACTTCCTCCGAGGCCGTGCGGATCGAGCGCGCCAGCCTGCACAACGTAGTGGTCACGCGCATTCGCGACATGATCATCGAAGGATTCATCCCGGTCGGCGCCCGCATCCACGAGGGGCAGCTCTGCCAGCAGCTGGGCATTTCGCGCACGCCGCTGCGCGAGGCGCTCAAGGTGCTGGCGTCCGAAGGCCTGGTCGAACTGGTGCCCAGCCGCGGCGCCGTGGTGCGCCGGCTGACCCGCAAGGATGCCCACGACATGATGAAGGTGCTGGCGCATCTCGAAGAGATGGCCGGTCCGCTCACCTGCCAGAATGCGTCCGATGAAGACATCCGGGAAATCCGCCGCCTGCACGACGAGATGCTCAGGTTCTACGCCGCGCGTGACCGCCTGCAATACTTCAAGCTCAACCAGCGGATCCATTCGATGCTGATCGCGCTGACCGGCAACGATTCGCTGTGCCTGGTGCACGACATCCTGCAGACCCGGATGAAGCGCATCCGCTTCATCGGCGACAAGAAGGAGGAGTCATGGGCCGCCGCCGTCACCGACCACGAGGAAATGGTCCAGGCGCTCGAAGCGCGCGACGGCGCGCGTCTCTCGGCCGCCATGGTCGATCACCTGCTGGGCAGCTGGGAACGGATCAAGGGCGCGATCTGAATCCCGCCGCACCCGGCCTCAGCCGCGCTGCAGCAGCCTTTGCGCGACCGCCTCGTCGGTGACCAGATTGTTGACGTAGCCCGCGGCCAGGATGGCGTGGATGATGTCGGCCTTGTACAGGCCGCCGGAGATCAGCACGCTGTTGGGCACCTTCTTCAGGTCGGACGGGGACATGGCGATCACCGTGTCGTTCAGTTCGTGCGCGACCGGCGCGCCGTCCGCGTCGAGGAAGGTGCCCAGGATTTCCCCGATCGCCCCGCATTTCCTCAGCTGCGGCAGGCGCTCGTGCACGCTGTTGATGGCCGTCAGCGGCGTCCGCGACGTCAGGTCGCCGCACGAGACGATGGACAGGTCTGAGCGCCGGGCGCGCTCCATGACTTCGTTGACGCCGCTGTGCTGGAGCAGGAACTCGCGGCTTTCGACGCACGGGCAATAGACCGGCGCGGTGATGTAGTAGCAGTCGGCGCCGAGCGTCTTGGCCAGCTCCGTCGACACCCCGAAGGTGTTGGTTTCCGAGCCGCGCGTCAGGCCGCCCATCAGGGACACCACCGAGCTGTCGCGCAGCCGGCGCGAACGCAGCTGCTTGATGGTGGCGCTCAGGGTGCGGCCCCAGCCAACCGAAATGCCCTGCCCGTCCGCGATCATCTCGTCGAGGATCGACGCGGCGGCTTCGCCGAGCATGCGCCGCTGCTGCTCGTCGTCGTCCAGCGCCGGCACGACCACTGCCGATTTCAAGCCGTAGATTTCCTTCAGCTTTTCCTCGAGCTGCACGCAGCTCGCCAGGGGCAGGCGAATGTCGATGACCACCGAGCCGTCCGCGCGCAGCTGGCCGGCGATCTTGTTGACCCGCGCCCGGGCGATGCCCAGGCGGTCGGAAATCTCCTGCTGGGTCAGTCCGGCGACGAAGTAATACCACGCGATCCGGGCGCGCAGCTGTTCGCCGGCGAGGTGGCTCGATTCGAGAGTAGTGCTCATTGCTGTTCTATCCGCTATGCGACGTTTCGATCGGAGACGGCGGCACGGGGAGCCCACGCACGTCCCCCTGCATCAGGGCGGCATTAGACAATTTTCCAGAAAAAAAGCAAGCCGCCCGCCTGCAGGCACTATAGCCATGTTTCGGGCCTCGCACAAATGTTGTACAAAAAATACAAAAGTACTATATACTGCCCTGCGTTCGGCCGATCACCGATCGGCCCATTCAGGAAAGGCAGGAGTGACATGAAGATTGCAATCGCCGGCGACAGCGCCGGGGTTTCCCTGGTGGACGTTCTCGTTCCGCATCTGAAGAACACCCCCGGCGTCGAGGTGACGGATCTGAGCAAATCGCCCACCGGGGCGACGGGCGAATACTATGCGAACATCGCCGAGCGCGTGGCGCAGGCCATCCTCGCCGGGCAGTACGACCGCGGTATCCTGATCTGCGGGACGGGCATCGGCGTGGCCATGTCGGCCAACAAGGTGCCAGGCATCCGTGCGGCGCAGACGCACGACACCTTCTCGGCGGAGCGCGCGGCCAAGAGCAACAACGCCCACATCATCACCTTCGGCGCCCGCGTGATCGGGCCCGAGCTGGCGAAGACCGTGGTCAACGCCTGGCTGGCCTCCGAATTCGACCCGCAAGGCCCCTCGGCCGGCAACGTCGCGGCGGTCAACGAGCTGGACCGGAAGTACCGCAAGTAATCACGGCAACGCTTTTTTCGGCGACCTCGTCCGGCGGCCATGGCGGCCTGCCGACGATGCCGTCGGGGCGACTTTTTTTGGCGGGGACGATAACTGATGCGCAGGCTGGTGGCCGGAACGGGCTGGAAAATGAACAACGGCATCGCGGACTCGATCCGCTATGCCGAGGAACTGAAGGCGCGGATCGCGCCGCTCGACACGTCGGCGATCGACATCTACGTGCTGCCGCCGTTCACGTCGCTGGCGACGGCGGCGCAGGCCTTCGCCGGTTCGCCGGTGGCCGTCGGCGGGCAGAACATGCACTGGGAGGATGCCGGAAGCTGGACCGGCGAAATCTCCGCGTCGATGCTGCTCGAAGCGGGCTGCCGCTACGTGGAGCTGGCACATTCGGAGCGCCTGCAGCACTTCGGCGAGACCTACGAGCTGGTGCGGCGCAAGGTCGACAAGGCCATGGACGCCGGGCTGATCCCCGTCGTCTGCCTGGGCGAGACGGCGCAGGAGAAGGCGGAAGGCCGTTCCGACCAGGTGCTGGCCGACCAGGTGCTGACCTCGATCGACGGCCAGCCGGACGAACGCATCCCGGAGATCATCCTGGCCTACGAGCCGCGCTGGGCGATCGGTGCGGCGGAAGCGGCGTCGCCCGACTACGTCGAGGAGCGACACCGCGCGCTGCGCGCCATCCTGAAGAAGCACTGCGGGGAAGAGATCGCCGGGCGGACGCGCATCATCTACGGCGGCTCGGTGACGCCGGAAAACGGCCGGGCCATCCTCGACATCGAGGACGTCAACGGCCTGTTCGTCGGGCGCGCGGCATGGCGGCCCGAAGGTTTCGCCCGCATCGTCGAGCTGGTCGCCGACGCGGCCAGACGCAAACAGGCCTGAAGCGCCAAGTGCCGCTCCGGCAGACAGATAAACAGTAAGTGAATGGAGAATCAGTGATGTCGCAGACAATGCAAACAGGATGCTGTGCAACGAAGTGGAATCGTGACACCTGGCCGATCGCGGCGGCGATGAACGGCTTTCCGGGCGTGCTGCCGGACGGCAGCCGGGTGCAGGACCAGTCGGTCGATCAATGGGCGGCGACCCTGCAGCAGGTGGTCGACGCCGGCTTCACCGAATTCGACCCCAGCGACAGCTGGCTGCGCGTGGCGGACCTCTCGCCGAGCCGCCGGCGCGAGTTCATGTACCTCGTCAAGACCCTGGGGCTGACCATTCCGGCCATTTCCACGACGCGCACGAGCAGCGTCATCGACCCCGTCCATGCCGACGAGTATCTCGCCTACAACCACCGCGTCATCGACGCCGCCGCCGAGATCGGCGCCCAGGCCGTTTCCTTCGGCCTGTTCGGCGAGCTGTCCGAGGAGCAGAAGAAGCACCTCTGGTTCTGGACCGCCGACGGCGTCAAGAACCCGGACGACCCGGCGATCTACCAGAAGGCCGTGACCCGCATCCGCGAACTCGGCCGGCACGCCGCGGAAGTGGGCCTCGAAGTCTCGCTGGAGATGTACGAGGATACCTACATCGGCACGGCCGACGGCGCGGTGAAATTCGTCAACGACGTCGATGTGCCGGCGGTCGGCATCAATGCCGACATCGGCAACCTGGTGCGCCTGCACCGGCCGGTCGAGCACTGGGCCGCGATGATCGACAAGATCGCGCCCTACGCCAAGTACTGGCACGTCAAGAACTACATGCGCATCGAGGACCCGGTGCAGAAGCTGATCTGCGCGTATCCGACCTCGCTGGCCCTGGGCGTCATCAATTACCGCCTGGCCATCCAGAAGGTCCTCGCCTGCGGCTTCCAGAGCGCCTTCCTCTGCGAACACTACGGCGGCGACGGCCTCTCCGTCTGCGCCATGAACCGCGATTACCTGCGCACCATCCTGCCACGATAAACATCACTGGGAGCCAAACATGACCTGCGTATTCGACAACCCGGAAGAATTTGCCAAGACCGCCCTGGCGGGCTTCGCTTCCGTCTATTCCCGCACCGTGCGGCCCGTCATCGGCGGCGTCGTGCGCTCGACCGCCACGCCGGAAGGCAAGGTCGCCGTGATCGTCGGCGGCGGTTCGGGCCACTACCCGGCCTTCGCCGGCTTCGTCGGACCGGGCCTGGCCGACGCGGCCGTGGCCGGCGACGTCTTCGCCTCGCCGTCGACGCATCTCGTCGCCAACGTCTGCCGCAAGGCGCACCGCGGCGGCGGCGTGCTGCTCGGTTTCGGCAAGTACGCCGGCGACGTGCTCAACTTCGGCCTGGCGGCGGAACGCCTGATCTCCGAAGGCATCGACGTGCGCGTGCTGCCGGTGACCGACGACGTGGCCAGCGCGCCGGCCGAGAA
This sequence comes from Propionivibrio sp., assembly GCF_047602565.1. Classification (GTDB taxonomy): domain Bacteria; phylum Pseudomonadota; class Gammaproteobacteria; order Burkholderiales; family Rhodocyclaceae; genus Propionivibrio. The sequence goes on along the minus strand of NZ_JASGGX010000001.1, from coordinate 2,724,679 downwards.
GGCCAACGACCGGCGCGGCGTGGCCGGCGACCTGACGGTATTCAAGATCGCCGGCGCCGCGGCGGAAGCCGGCATGCAGCTCGACGACGTCGAGCGCGTGGCGATCAAGGCCAACAAGAACACCGTCTCGTTCGGCGTGGCCTTCAGCGGCTGCACGCTGCCGGGCGCCCTGGAACCGCTGTTCACCGTGCCGCCGCAGCGCATCGGCGTCGGCCTCGGCATCCACGGCGAGCCGGGGATCAGCGAGGAAGACATGATGCCGGCGAGCGAGCTGGCGAAGATGCTGGTGAACAAGCTGGCCGCCGAAAAACCCGCCGGCTCCAACGGCCGCGTCGCGGTCATCCTCAACGGCCTGGGCAGCACCAAGTACGAGGAACTGTTCGTGCTGTGGGTCAGCGTCGAAGCCGAGATGAAGAAGGCGGGCCTCACGCCGGTCGAGCCGGAAGTCGGCGAATACGTCACCAGCATGGACATGGCCGGCTGCTCGCTGACCCTGACCTGGCTCGACGACGAGCTGGAAAAACTGTGGTGCGCGCCGTCCGACGCGCCGGTGCTGCGCCGCGGCGCGATCATCCCGACGCAGCCCGCGCCGGCGCTGATCGACGAGGAGGAAGAGCTCAAGTTCGGCCCGGCCTCGGCCGCGTCGAAGGAAGACGGCAAGTGCATCGCCGGCGTGGTGGGCAAGGTCGCCGCCGCGCTGCGCGAAGCCGAAGCGGAGCTGGGGCGGATCGACGCCCGCGCCGGCGACGGCGATCACGGCCAGGGCATGACGCGCGGCTCGGCCGCGGCGGCCGAGGCGGCCCAAAAAGCGGTGGCGGCCGGCGCCGGCGCGGCCAGCGTGCTGGCGGCCGCGGCCAACGCCTGGGCGGACCGTGCCGGCGGTGCTTCCGGTGCGCTGTGGGGTCTGGCCCTGCGCATCTGGAGCAACCAGTTGAGCGACGACGCCGCGCTGACCGCCGACGCCGTCGCCAAGGGCGCGCAGGCCGGCCTGGAAGCGATCATGCGTCTCGGCGGCGCGAAGGTCGGCGACAAGACGCTGGTCGACGCGTTCGTGCCCTTCGCCAGCTCGCTGAACGAAGGTGTCGCCAACGGCAAGACGCTGGCCGAAGCCTGGTCGATCGCGGCGGACGTGGCGACCAAGGCGGCGGAAGCGACCGCCCAGCTCACGCCCAAACTCGGCCGCGCCAAGTCGCACACGCAGCGCAGCCTCGGCCATCCGGACGCCGGCGCGGTCTCGCTGGCGCTCTGCGCGCGCGTCGTCGCCGCGGCGATCAAGGGGTGACCGCTTAACAGAATTCCCGATCTCCTGACCTGGGCGGTCCCGGCAAGAAATCCGATACCTTCTTGCCGCGGCCGCCCTCTTTTTTCGTCAGTCCGGCGTGCCGTGCATCAAATCGAGAAAGCGCCGCATAACCGTGTTGATGTGCCGGTCGCGGTGCACCAGGCTGCCCCAGGACGTCAGCGAGTGGGTGAAGGTGTAAGGCAGGATGCGCAGCAGGTTGTGGCGCGCGAAGCGGCTGGCCATGGACTCGGGGATGACGGCAATCATCCGGCTGTGCGCGACCAGATCGGTGATCGTGAGGAACGAAGAAGTTTCCACCAATCCGGGAGGCATTGCCGTGTGGCGACTGCGGAATTCCTGCTCGATGATCTCGCGCAAGGGGCTGCCGCGTAGCTGGAGAATCCACGGATAGTCCAGCAGGGCCTGGAATTCGAGGCGCTTCTTTCGCGGCGCCTGCGCGAGCGGATGGTCGTATGCCGCGATGACCGACACCGCTTCTTCGCCGATGGGCGTGAACACGCAATCCTGGTTGGCACGGCTGGTCGGTTCCGGCATCCGGCCGATCACGATATCCAGCTGTCCATCGCGCAGCAGTTCGATCAGGCGATCGCTGGTGCCGACGTGAAGCTCGATGGAGAGCAGCGGATACGCTTCCTTCAGCGCCAGCATGGCCGCGCTCAGATGCGTGGGGGTGGCGACGTCTATGGCCCCGATCAATAACTTGCCGGAACTGCCGAGACTCAATTGGTGCAATTCGCGTTTCAGCGATGCCATGCTGTTGCGCAGGCCGCGGAAGGTGGTCAGCACGGCCTGTCCGGCCATGTTCAACGCCAATCCACGGCCCACTCGAGTGAACAGAGGTTCGCCGAGGGCTTCCTCCAGTTCGTGCAGCATCTTGCTGGCCGCCGGCTGGGTCATGCCGAGGTGCTGTGCGGCGGCGTGCAGGGTACGGAACTCGTCGATGGCCAGCATCAGCGCCACCTGCCGCATGCGCAGGCGGTTCAGCAACTGGTCGGTGCTGGAAGGAAGCGCGGTCACGATCGGTGGCGCCGAAATTGATAACCTGAAGATATCAATATATCAAATACTTTCAGTATTCGGGAATCAATGGCATTGCTAGGATTTGTCACTTCCTGCCACGCCCTGACGATCCGTGCCTTTCCATTTCATGAACCGCGATCCGCTGCCCGACCTGACCCAGGCTCGTGCCGAATTCCTTGCCGCCGGCGACGAGGCGCTGTTGCCGATCGTCGATGCGCACCACCATTTCTGGGACCTGCGCAACCCACATCCCTGGCTGACCGAACTGCCGCGCATCCCTTTCCGCTACGGCGACTACGAGGCGATCTGCCAGGATTTTCTGCCCGCCGACTACGCCGCCGCGTGCGGCGCGCATCGCGTGCTGCGCCACGTGGTGATGGAGGGCGAGTGGACGCCGCACGACCCGGCCGGCGAGGCGTTCTGGATGAAAGCGCTGGCCGATCGCTGCGGCAAGCCGCACGCGATGGCGGCCCAGATCTGGCTGGACCGGGACGACGCGGAAACCCTGATGCAGACGTATGTGCTCGCGCCGCTGGGGGGCTTCGTGCGCAGCGTCCGGCACAAGCCGCGCTGTACCCAGCGCGCCGACTACCGGCCCGATTGGACCGAACCGGGCTCGATGCGCTGCCCGCGCTGGCGTGACGGCTATGCGCTGCTGGCCAAATATGGTCTGATGTTCGAGCTGCAGGCGCCGTGGTGGCACATGGCCGAGGCGGCGGAGCTGGCGCGCGACTTTCCCGAGACGTCGATCATCGTCAATCACGCCGGCCTGCCCGCCACCCGCGACCCCGAAACGCTGGCGCAATGGCGCACGGCGATGGCGCGGCTGGTCCCGTACCCCAACGTGGTGGTGAAGATCTCGGGCATCGGCGTGCGCGGCGAGGCGTGGACCGTCGAGCAGCAGGCGCCGGTGGTCGACGCGCTGATCGCGGACTTCGGCGTGGAACGCTGCCTGTTCGCCAGCAATCACCCGGTCGACGCGATCGTCGTCACGCTGGAGGCCCTGTGGTCCGGCTTCAAGGCGCTGACCCGCGCACTGGTTCCCGAGCAACGCCTGGCGTTGTTCTGTGATAACGCAGCCGCCCTGTATGGTCTGCGTTGATGCATGCTGTACGTCGTAACCAACTAGACTCGAAATTCAGGAGGTTTAACATGAAAGCACTGAACAACCTGTCGCTGAACGTGCTGGCGATTACCACGGCTGTATTCTGTTTTGCGGCGCCTGCCTCCGCCGCTGAAGAAATCATCAAGGCAAGATGCGGCACGGGGAACCCTGCCGAGCATCCGCAAGCCAAGGGCTGCTACAAGTTCGCCGAATTGGTCAAACAGAAAAGCAACGGGCGCATAGAAATCACGGTGTTTCCCGCGGCGCAACTCGGCAGCGACATGCAGATGCAGGCCGCGCTGCGCGGCGGCACGCAGGAGTTCGCCGTGCCTTCGACGGCGACCCTGGCCGGCATGGTCAAGGAAATCAGTGTGTTCGCGCTGCCTTTTGCGTTTGCCTCCGAAAAGCAGGCCGAGGGCGTTCTGGATAGTCCGTTCGGCCAGCGAATCATGGGCATGTTGGCCGACAAGGGTCTGATCGGACTGGGTTATTGGGAACACGGATTCCGGGGCATCACCAACAGCAAGCATCCGATCGTGAAAGCGGAAGACATCAGCGGCCTGAAAATCCGCGTGATGCAGAACAGCCTGTACATCGACATGTTCACCGCGCTCCGCGCCAACGCCTTGCCGATGCCTCTCAACGAGCTTTATTCGGCGCTGGAAACCAGGTCGGTTGACGGTCAGGAAAATCCTCCCGCCGTCGCGGACATCCAGAAATTCTACGATGTGCAGAAATACTATTCGGATACACGGCACTCGTATGATGCCCAGATGTTGATCGCTTCCAAGATTTTCTGGGACAAGCTGAGTGCCGCCGACCAGGCGCTGATCAAAGAGGCCGCGCGCGAGGCCACGTTGTACCAGCGGCAGGCCATCCGCGAGCTGAACGCCAATTCGCGGAAGGTGATGGCGGAGCATGGCATGCAGATCAACGATGTTTCGGATGCCGAACGGCAACGCATGCGCGAAAAGCTCCAGCCGGTCATCGCCAAATACCGCAGCGTCCTCGGCGAGGATACGGTGAAAGAGTTTTACGACGTAATAGCCAAAACGCCGAAATAACGCGCTCTTCCACGGTTTTTCGGACAGGGCGGCTCGGTAAGCCGTCCTGCCGACCGTTCAGACATCAGACATGGCGTTTTATTCCAAGGAGGATCATATGCAAAAAAATGTACTGGCACGTGCCGCCATCGCCGTTTTGTTCGGAGTCTTGGCGAGTTCCGCCTGGGCGCAGTCCGCCCCGGTCAAGCTCCGCTTCGGCCACGCGCATCCCACGACCGACTCGCAGCACGTCGCCGCGCTCGAATTCGCCAAGAAGGTCAAGGAACGCACGCAGGGGGGGATCGAAATCCAGGTGTTCCCCAGCAACCAGCTCGGCAACGACAACACCATGATCGCCGGCGTGCGCGGCGGCACCATCGACATCGAGATGTCGGGCAACCCCTATTTCACCGGCATCGAACCCAAGCTCAACGTGCTCGACCTGCCGTATCTCTTCGACGACATCGCCCACGTGGCGAAGGTGCTCGACGGATCGATCGGCCGCTCGCTGCTCAACGACCTCGAATCCAAGCAGATGAAGGGCCTGGCCTTCTGGGAAATCGGCTTCCGCAGCCTGGCCAACAGCCGGCGCCCGGTCAACAAGGCCGAGGACATCAAAGGATTGAAGCTGCGCACCACCCCGAACCCCGCGCACATCAAGGCGTTCCAGCTCCTCGGCGCGGCGCCGCAGCCGATGCCGTTCTCCGAGGTCTATTCGGCGCTGGAGACGAAGGCCATCGACGGCCACGAGAATCCGCCCAGCGTCATGCTGTTGACCAAGATGCATGAAGTCCAGAAGTACCTCTCCCTGACCAAGCATGCCTACACGGCGCTCGTCGTGATAATGAACAAGGCCAAGTTCGACGCGCTGAAGCCCGAGTACCAGCAGATCCTGCTGCAGGAAGCCGTCAACACCGCCAAATTCCAGCGCGACCTCAACGCCAAGGGCGAAGCGGCGGCGCTTGCGGAACTGCGCAAGAACGGCATGCAGATCGTGGATAACCCGGACGTCGCGGGCATCAAGAAGATCGTCGCCGACGAAACGCGCAAGATATTCATCGAGAAGAACGGCGACGAACTGCTCAAGGCCATCGACGCCCTGCGTTGAGGCCGGCGCCAGGAGCCATGCCATGACCGCGCTACCCGCAGCGATCGTCGATTCGCACCATCATCTCTGGGATCTCTCGCGCATCGACTACCCGTGGCTGGGCGAGCAGTACGACGCCTCGGCCTTCATCCTCGGCGAGTACTACGCGCTCTGCCGCGACTTCCTGCCGCGCGATTTCCGCGAGGCCTGGGGCGGCATGCCGGTCGTGGCCAGCGTGCACATCGAGGCCGAATGCGCGCGCAGCCAGGCGCTGGCCGAAACGCGCTGGCTGCACGAGCAGGCGGCGGCGAGCGGCCTGCCGAGCGCGGTGGTGGCGCACGTTGACCTCCTCGCCGAGGACGCCGGCGAACGCCTCGCCGAACAGGCCGCGCATCCGCTGGTGCGCTCCATCCGCTTCAAGCCGGTGACCGCGCGCCGGCCGCAGGACAGCGTGGCGGACCGCCCCGGCGCGCTGCAGGACGCACGCTGGCCCGCGGCGCTCGACCGCCTGCGGCAGCACGGCCTGGCCTGGGACCTGCGCGTGCCGTTCTGGCATCTCGAAGAAGCGGCCGCCGTGCTGCGCGACTTCCCGGGCCTGCCCGTCGTGCTGCAGCACACCGGCCTGCCGTGGGACCGCAGCGCGGCCGGCCTGGCCGCCTGGCGGCGCGGCATGGAAGCCCTGGCGGCGCTGCCCGGCGTGCACGTGCGCCTGTCCGAACTGGGCCTGCGCGACCGCCCCTGGCGGCTGCAGGACAACCTGCCGGTGGTGCGCGACGCCGTGGCCATCTTCGGCTGGCAGCGCGCCATGTTCGGCAGCAATTTCCCGGTGGCCGGACTGCGCATCAGCTATCCGGCGCTGGTCCGGGCGATGGCCGAGGCGCTGGCGCACCTCGACGAAAAAGCGCGGCAGGCCATCTGGTGCGACAACGCCGCGGCGTTCTATCGTATAAGACTTCCGGGGGCAGGGACCCCGGCGGAGGCCGGACCGGCCTCCGCGAATGCGGCAATCATCAACATGGATGCAAGGAGCCGGCAATGAGTTTTCTTGGCAAGATAATCAAGGGTGTGGAAGTGGTGCTGATCGTGATGTTCGGGATCATGGCGGTGCTGGTGTTCGGGAACGTGGTGCTGAGGTACGGGTTCAATTCGGGGATCGTGTTCTCGGAGGAAGCCTCGCGCTTCATGTTCATGTGGCTGACGCTGATCGGGGCGCTGATCGTGATGAAGGACCACGGGCATTTGGGCATGAGCAGCGTGGTTGACCGCCTCGGCGAACGCGGCCAGCGCGTCTGCCGCTTCACCGCCGACCTCCTGACCCTGGTCTGCTGCCTGCTGCTCGCCCACGGCACCTGGAAGCAGGTGATCATCGGCATGGACGACCACGCCCCGGTCACCGGCATCCCCATGGGCATCATCCAGACCTCGCTGCTGATCTCCAGTGTCGGCATGGCCCTGGTGCTGGCCTACGGCCTCTGGCGCCAGCTCACCGGCCGGATGGGCAAGGACGAACTGGTGCCCTACAGCGGCAGCGTCGGCGAGTAAGCCAGGAGACCTTCATGACCATCGCCACCTTCCTCTTCTCGCTGCTCGGCGCCATGGCGCTTGGCGCCCCGATCGCCTTCGCCCTGCTCATCTGCGGCGTCGCCCTGATGATCCAGATGGACAACTTCGACACCCAGATCATCGCCCAGAATCTGCTCGAAGGCGCCAACAACTATCCGCTCATGGCCGTGCCCTTCTTCATGCTCACCGGCGAGCTGATGAACGCCGGCGGGCTCTCCAAGCGCATCGTCGCCGTGGCCGACGCCCTGGCCGGGCACGTGCGCGGCGGGCTCGGCTACGTGGCGATCATCACCGCCGCGGTGGTGGCCAGCATCTCCGGCTCGGCGGTCGCCGACACCGCCGCGGTCGCCGCCCTGCTCATCCCGATGATGCGCAACGGCGGCTACGACGTGCCGCGCTCGGCCGGGCTCATCGCCACCGCCGGCTGCATCGCCCCGGTGATCCCGCCGTCGATCCCGCTGGTGGTGTTCGGGGTGACCACCCAGCTCTCGGTGACCAAGCTGTTCATGGCCGGCATCTTCCCGGGCGTCTTGTTCGCCCTGACCCTGGCGCTCACCTGGTGGTTCGTGTCCAAGAAGGAGCCGGGCGGCGCCAGCCATCACCGCTTCGACCTGGGCCGCCTGCTCGCGTCCCTGCGCCAGGGCATCTGGGCGCTGGTGCTGCCCTTCGTGATCATCGGCGGCATGCGCGCCGGGGTGTTCACCCCCACCGAGGCGGCCGTGGTCGCGGTCTTCTATTCCACCTTCGCCGGCCTGTTCATCTACCGCGAGCTGGACTATCGCAAGATCCCCAGCCTGATGCTCGCCGCCCTCAAAACGTCCAGCACGATCATGTTCCTGGTCGCCTGCGCCATGGTCTCGGCCTGGCTGATCACCATCGCCAACATCCCGGCCCAGGCCATCGCCATGCTGCAGCCGTTCATGGACAGCCCGATCCTCTTGATGTTCGTGATCATGGTGCTGGTGGTCATCGTCGGCACCGCCCTCGACCTGATGCCCACCGTGCTGATCCTCGGCCCGATCCTGGTCCCCGTGGTCAAGCAGGCCGGCATCGATCCCTACTACTTCGGCGTGCTCTTCATCATGAACAACGCCCTCGGGCTGCTCACCCCGCCCGTCGGCACCGTCCTCAACGTCGTCGCCGGCGTCTCCAAGGAATCCCTCGACAAGGTCATCATCGGCGTCTGGCCCTTCCTCCTCGCCGAAACCGCCCTCATGTTCCTCCTCGTCCTCTTCCCCCAGCTCGTCACCGTGCCAATGAAGTGGTTTTGGTAAGGATTCAGAGGATTACATTCCGTCACAAAACTTTCCAACAACATGCACAGACATGCTTCTGGGCGCTCGGTATTCTGCAACTGTTGCTTCAGCGTCCCCCGCTGACAATGTTTGACCCTCCCTGACCCATCGCAACGATGGGATTTATATCCCGAACCACACCGGTTCGGGATTTTTTTTGCCGCGATTTCCCGCCGCCATGCGCCGCGTGGAACGCGGCGGCCGTCCAGGATGTCAATGTAAAAACCGCTTTACGCAGGACGACGGCGGATCGTGCGGGCGCCGATGCGACGCACGCTCCATTCCGGGAATCGACAGGTTCGGTGACGGGGACAGAATGGGTGAAAGCGTGCCGCCGCGGGGAGAGAACCGGCGGGCCATCCGTAACGTGGCCGCGCTGGTGGCGGTATTTCTGGCCGGTTTGTGGGGCGGTTTCGGCTATTGGGCGTATTCCAGCCGCCAGGACGCCATTGCCATGACCGAAAGCGGACTGCTGCAGATGACCCACGCGGTCGAGCAGTACGTACGCAACATGATCAAGATGGCCGAGATCTTCCAGGTGAGCGCCGAGCACTGGCTGGAGCGGAACGATGCCGTCAATCCGTGCGCCGATCACGGATTCCGGGCCTTGATCGAGGAGTTCCGGCAAAGGACCGGTGGATTGATCGAAATCCGCCTGGTGACGCCGAGCGGCGATCTCTTCTGTTTCCCCGACGCTCCGGGCACGCCGCTCGACAACGTGGCCGATCGCGAATATTTCCAGGCGGCCATGCGGGCGCCGGCCGGCCGGCGCCACGTGGGCATTCCGGTCGAAAGCCGCGTCACCGGGCAATGGCGCCTGCCCGTGACCACGCGCATGACGCGCACGGATCACGGTTTCGCGGTGATCAACGCCTCGATCGATCTGAGCGGAATGATCGAGACCTTCGAGTCGGAACGGCCCAAGCCGGGCGGGTCCATTTCGCTGTGGCGGGACGACGGCATTCTGCTGGCCCGCGCGCCGCATGCCGCCGGCTTCATCGGCCGGCAACTGATGACGCCGGGGTCCGCGCAACTGGAAATGATCACCCGCCACCCCGACGGCGTCTTTCTATCGCGCGACGCGCCGATCGACGGCGTCGAGCGCTACGTCGGCCATAGGCGCATCGGCGACCTGCCGGCCGTCGTCCTGGTCACGGCGACGCGGGAAGACATGCTGCGCCCGTGGCGGAACCAGATGACCATGGCGGCCGTGGTCCTGGTCGTCGTCTCCATCTGGGGGGCGCTGCTGTGCGGGCAGCTGGTCGACGCCTTGCGGCGGCTCGGCGAGAACACACAGGAACTGGAGCGGCTGGCGGCCGTGGACGCGCTGACCGGCCTGTACAACCGGCGGCATCTGTTGGAAACCGGGAGCCACGAACTGGCGCGCATGCGCCGCTACGGCAGCACGATGGCGCTGATGCTCATCGATGTGGATCGTTTCAAGCACATCAACGACACCTGGGGGCATCCGACGGGAGATTGCGTGCTGCGGACGCTGGCCGGGGTGATGCGCACCGCCGTACGCGATCAGGATACGCTCGGACGGCTGGGCGGCGAGGAGTTCGCCGCGATTCTGCCGGAGACCGACCGGGCGGGCGCAGCGGCCATCGCCGAGCGTACCCTGGCCGCCGTCCGGGACGCGGTGCTGGCCACGACCGACAACGGCGAGCCGGTGAAGGTGACGGTGAGCATCGGAGTCACCGCGCTGGACGCCGGCAACGACACGTTCGAATCCGCGCTGGCGCGCGCCGACAAGGCGCTCTATCGCGCCAAGGACAACGGGCGAAACCGGCTGGAAATGGGCTGAGCGCCGGGCTGCGGGATCAGACCGTCACGACCTTCTGCGCCTGGCCCTGCTCCTCGACGATGCGCAGCATGTTGCCGATTTCGCCGACCCGCACCTGCCCGGTCAAGCCGTAGTAATCGAGGCAGGTGCGGCAGGCGATCAGCGGCACGCCGGCGTCGGCCAGCGCCGCCAGCTCCTGCAGGCACGGCGAACCTTCCGCCACCAGCCTGACCCCCGCCGCATAGAACAGCACCGCGCGGGGACGGTAGCCGAGCTCGGTCAGCGTGCGCAGGTAATTGGTCGCCAGCTTATGGCGCAAGGCCTCGTCGGCATGCCCGAGGCCGTCGTTGTTGAAGACGATGGCGGTGCCGGAAAACGGGTCGTTCATCTCGCCTCCCTCAGGTGGCAACGGTAACGATGGACGCGCCGGCCTGCATCCGGCCGATCACGGCGGCCGCGGCGAAGCCTTGCGCGTGGAAGCGGGCCAGCACGTCGTCGACGCTCTCCGGCGCGACGGCGGCGAGCAGGCCGCCGCTGGTCTGCGCGTCGGCCATGATGCGGCGCAGCCAGTCCGGCACCGCCTCGGCGAAAGCCACGTCGGCGCCGAAGCTGGCGAGGTTACGGGCGATGGCGCCGGGGCCGATGCCTTCCTTGGCGAAGCCCACGGCGGCGGGCAGCAGCGGCAGCCTGCCGGATTCGACCACAGCGCCGAGCCCGGCGCCGCGGCACAGTTCGAGCAGGTGCCCGAGCAGGCCGAAGCCGGTGACGTCGGTGAGCGCATGCACGCCGTCGAGCGCGGCGAGTTCGCTGCCGACGGCGTTGAGCTGCGTGGTAGTGTCGATCAGCTGCCGGTAGCCTTCGGCGCCGAGCACGCCTTTCTTCATCGCGCTGCCGAGAATGCCGATGCCCAGCGGCTTGCCGAGAATCAGCACGTCGCCGTCGCGGGCGCTGCTGTTGCGCTTGACCTTGTCCGGATGTACCAGCCCGAGCGCCACCAGCCCGTAGATCGGCTCCGGCGCGTCGATCGAATGGCCGCCGGCCAGCGGGATGCCGGCCTGCACGCAGACGCTGGCGCCGCCGGCCAGAATCTGCTGGATGGCCGCCATCGGCAGCGCGTTGATCGGCATGCCGACGATGGCCAGCGCCAGGATCGGACGCCCGCCCATGGCGTAGATGTCGGAAATGGCGTTGGTCGCCGCGATGCGTCCGAAGTCGAACGGATCGTCGACGATGGGCATGAAGAAATCGGTGGTGGCGACCAGCGCCTGCTCGTCGTTGAGACGGTAGACGGCCGCGTCATCGGCAGTCTCCGTGCCGACCAGCAGGTCGGGGAAGCACTGCGTCTGCGGCAGCGCGCGCAGCATGTCGGCGAGCACGGCCGGCGCGATCTTGCAGCCGCAGCCGCCGCCGTGGGAAAGCTGGGTCAGGCGAACGTTGTCCATGGTGGCTCCTATACAATTCGCCAATTATCCGCCGTTTGACTTTCATGAGAAACCAGCTCGCCCCGCTGGCCGACCTCGGCCGTTTCGACAGCATCGTCGACGTGCGTACGCCCGCCGAATTCGCCGAGGATCATATCCCCGGCGCGATCAACGCCCCGGTGCTGAGCGACGAGGAGCGCGTCGTCGTCGGCACCATGTACAAGCAGGTGTCGCCCTTCGAGGCCACCAAATATGGCGCGGCGCTGGTGGCGAAGAACATCGCCGCGCACCTCGAAACGCTGTTCGCCGACCGGCCGATCAACTGGAAGCCGCTGATCTACTGCTGGCGCGGCGGCAAGCGCTCGGGATCGATGACGACGTGGTTCCGGCTGATCGGCTGGAAGGCGTGCCAGCTCGAAGGCGGCTACAAGGTGTACCGGCATCACGTCCTGGAACGGTTGGCCGAGCTGCCGGAGCGCTTCTCGTTCCGGGTGTTGGCGGGCCTGACCGGCAGCGGCAAGACCCGCCTGCTGCGCGCGCTGGCCGGGTGCGGCGCGCAGGTGCTAGACCTGGAGGACATCGCCCGGCACCGCGGCTCGCTCCTCGGCGCGTTGCCGGGCGCAGCGCAGCCGAGCCAGAAAGGATTCGACACCCGCCTGCTGCAGGCGCTGGAAGGACTCGATCCGGCGCGGCCGGTGTTCGTCGAGGCCGAGAGCCGCAAGATCGGCCAGTTGCAGGTGCCGGAATCGCTGATGCGCGCGCTGGCCGACTCCGAGTGCATCCGCGTCGAAGCCGGCATCGACGACCGGGTGGCTTTCCTGTGCGAGGACTACGCCAATCTGTTCGATGCGCCGGAACGGTTCAAGGACCTGCTGGCCTGCCTCGTCGATCTGCACGGGCGCCAGGTCGTCGGCCGCTGGCACGCCCTGATCGACGCGGGCGCCAGGGCGGAACTGTTCCGCGAACTGATCGAACGGCACTACGACCCGGCCTACCGGCGCAGCAGCCACGGCCTGTTCCGCCGCCTGCCGCAGGCCCGCCCCTTCGCCTTCCGCCCGAACGCCGCCGACCTCGCGGCGGAGGCGGCACGGCTGCTGGCACAGATGGATGAGGACGACCGCCAGCGGAGTTCCTGATCCAGAATCCGGTTCAACCACGGCGACACGGCGGGCACGGCGGAAAAACAGGGATTTGCCTTTTCGCCGTGCCCGCCGTATCGCCGTGGTTAATTTTTCCCAGCAGTAATCAGCCGGAGCCGTTCTTTTTATCCACGCCGCTCAGCGTATCGGCCTCATCCACCCAACCGCCGCCCAGGGCGCGGTACACGCCGATCAGCTGGACCAGCCGCTCGGAGCCGGCGCCGACGGCGGCCAGTTCGGCGCTGAATAGTTCGTTGTCCGCGTAGAGCACTTCGAGGTAGCTGGCCGAGCCGTTCTCGAAACGCAGGCGGGACAGCCGGGCGTATTCGCGCAAGGCCCGCACGCGCGACTCCTGTTCGAAGTACGCTTCGGCGCTCTTGCGGGCGCCGATGAGCGCGTCGTCGGTGTCGCGCAGGGCGTAGAGAATCGTCCGCTGGTAATCGGCCGTGGCCGCGCGCGCGCCCGCCTCGCTGGCGCGCACCTGGCCTTCGATACCGCCGAAGGTGAAGATCGGTCCCGAGAGGCCGGCGGCGAGCGTTGCGACCCGCGACGGCGTGCTCAGGAAGTCGGACGCGGCCGTGCTGAGCGAGCCGAGCATGCCGGTGAGCGACAGCGCCGGGAAATACTGCGCGCGCGCCGCGCCGATGTCGGCGTTGGCGGCGATCAGGTTTTGCTCGGCCTGCAACACATCGGGCCGGCGCTCGATCAGCGACGACGGCAGTCCGGGCGGCACGACCGGCAGAGCCAGTTCGCCGATCGCACGGCCGCGCGGAATCGGGCCGGGCGGCTGTCCGAGCAGCACCGAGAGCAGGTTTTCCTGCACGGCGATCTGCTGTTCGAGCTGCGGGATGGCGATCATCGCCTGCCGGTATTGCGATTCCACCTGCGAGAGTTCGACCTGCGACACCACGCCGCCCTGGAAACGCAGCCGGAAGATGCGCAGCGTGCCGGCGTAATTGTCGGCCGTGGCGCGGGCGATCTCGAGCTGGCGGTCGAGCGAGCGCAGCGTGACGTAGCCGGCGGCGACGCCGGAGACGACGGTGAGCAGCGTGCCCCGGCGCCCCTGCTCGCTGGCGTAGACGCGGGCCTGCGCGGCCTCGCTCTGCCGGCGCACGCGGCCGAACAGGTCGATCTGCCAGTCGGCGCTGACCGTGCCCTGGTACAGGCTGTACCAGGGGTCCTTGCCGGCGGGCAGCGCGCTGAAATTGCGCTCCGAGGTGCGGTTGCGGCTCGCTTCCAGGCCGTAGCCGAGCTGCGGGAAGAATTGCGCGCGCGTGCTCTGCAACTGGCCGAGGAACTGTTCGACGCGCTCGGCGGCGATGCGGATGTCCTGGTTGCGGCGCAGCGCGGTGGCGATCAGTTCATTGAGGGTCGGGTCCTGGAACTGTTCCCACCAGCGCAGGTTGGCCAGTTCGGCGGCCTGCGCGTAATCCAGCCGCCAGGCCGCCGGGGCGTCGAACGGCGGGCGCTGGTAGTCCGGGCCGACGGCGCAGCCGGGCAGCAGCAGCGCTGCGCCGGCGAGGGCTGCCGCCCGCAGCGGGGTGCCGAGGCGCTTCATCGCGTGGCGCATGTCAGTGTCCCTCCTCGTGAGCCTCCAGGGCGCCGCGTTCCGGCGCGCCGGATTTCGACCAGCGGGCGCTCCACGTTTCGAGCAGGACGAAGAAGAGCGGCACGAAGAAGATCGCCACCGTCGTCGATACCAGCATCCCGCCGATCACCCCGGTGCCGATGGCGCGCAGGCTGTTGGCGCCGGGGCCGCTGGCGATGGCCAGCGGCACGCAGCCGAGGACGAAGGCGAACGAGGTCATGGCGATGGCGCGCAGGCGCAGGCCGGCGGCTTCGATCGCGGCTTCGCGCACGGCCATGCCCTTGTGCACGCGCTCGATGGCGAATTCGACGATCAGGATCGCGTTCTTCGCCGACAGGCCGACCAGGGTGACCAGCCCGACCTGGAAGTAGACGTCGTTCTCCAGCCCGACCGCCCAGGTGAGCAGCAGCGCGCCGAGGATGGCGAAGGGCACGGTCAGGACGACGGCGACCGGCAGCGTCCATTTCTCGAACTGCGCCGCGAGCAGCAGGAAGACGACGATGATGCCGAAGATGAAGGCCGACGAGGAAGTGCTGCCCGAGGCCTTCTCCTGCAGCGCCTGCCCGGCCCAGGCGTAGGAGAAGCCGCCGTCGCCGACCACTTCCGCGGCCACCGCCTCCATGGCCTGGATGGCCTGGCCGGAGCTGTAGCCTTCGGCCGGATTGCCGGTGATCTTGACTGCCGGGAAACCGTTGAAGCGGGTGACCATCTTCGGCGCCGCGACGTACCGCGTGCGGATCAAGGTGGACAGCGGCACCATCGCGCCGCTGCGCGAACGCAGGTAGACCTTGTCGAAGTCCTCGGGACGCGCGCGGTAGTCGGCGTCGGCCTGGAGCATCACCCACCACACGCGGCTGAACTGGCTGAACTGCCCGGCGATCTGCGAGCCGAAGTAGGCCTGCATGGTCTGGAAGACGTCGGAGACGGGCACGCCGAGCAGCTCGGCCTTGTTCCGGTCGAGATCGACGAAAAGCTGCTGCGAGGTCGAGCGGAAGGTGCTGTTCGACGCCTTGCAGCTCCGGCCGCTGGCGCGCCTTGGCGAGGAATTCCTGCAGTTTCGCCTGGGTCGCCGCCATGTCGCCGCCGCCGCGGTTCTGCAGGTAGAACTCGAAGCCGCCGGTAGTGCCCATGCCGGGAATCGACGGCGGGTTGACCGCGAAGACGAAGCCGTCGCGCAGTTTCGCGAAGGCCGCGTTGAGGCGGGGCAGGGCGGCAAAGGACAGCAGCTCGGGCTGCTTGCGTTCCTCGAAGGGCTTGAGCGAGACGAAGATCACCGCCGAATTGTTCTGGATCTGCCCGTCGACC
Organism: Propionivibrio sp.; assembly: GCF_047602565.1. Classification (GTDB taxonomy): domain Bacteria; phylum Pseudomonadota; class Gammaproteobacteria; order Burkholderiales; family Rhodocyclaceae; genus Propionivibrio. The sequence goes on along the minus strand of NZ_JASGGX010000001.1, from coordinate 2,709,024 downwards.
AGGTTGTAGCCGTTGACCGTCGCCACGTCCTGCACCGCCGGATCGGCCAGCAGGATCTTCTCCGCCTCGCCGGTCAGCCGACCGACGACGGCCTGGCTGGCCGCGTCGGGCGCGCCCACGGCGACGAAGAAGTAGCCCTGGTCCTCGTCCGGCACGAAGCTCGACGGCACGATGCGGAACAGCGCCAGGATCGCCGCCAGCACGGCGATGAACGCCGCCATGCCCTTGACCGGGTTGCCGATGACCCGGGCAACGCCGCCGGCATATCCCCGGCGCACGCGCTCGAAAGTGTTCTCGAACCAGCGGAAGAAGCCTTTCTTCTCGCCGTGGTGCACTTTCAGGATGATCGCCGCGAGCGCCGGCGAGAGGGTCAGCGCCATGATCCCGGAGATGACCATCGAGATGGCGATGGTCACCGCGAACTGCTTGTACAGGGTGCCGGTGACGCCGCCGAGGAAGGCCACCGGCAGGAACACGGCGAGCAGCACCAGGACGATCGAGATCAGCGCGCCGGCGATCTCGGTCATCGCCGCCTTGGACGCCTCGAACGCCGACAGGCGCTTGGCCGACATGTTGGCCTCGACGGTTTCGACGACGACGATGGCGTCGTTCGACGACGAGGCCGATGGCCAGGATCATCCCGAACAGCGTCAGCATGTTGACCGAGAAGCCGAGCAGGTGCATGCCGACGAAGGTGCCGATGATCGACACCGGCACGGCGAGGATCGGGATGACAGTGGCGCGCAGCGTCTGCAGGAAGACGAAGACGACCAGCACGACGAGGATCACCGCTTCGAAGAACGTATGCACCACCTTGTCGATCGAGTTGATGGTGAACAGGCTGGTGTCGAGCACGATGCGGTAGTCCAGGCCGGGCGGGAAGGACTGCTTGAGTTCGGCGAGCCGCGCGCGCACCGCCCGGGCGGTCTCGACGGCGTTGGCGCCGGGCTGCTGGTACACCGCGATGGTCGTGCCGAGCTTGCCGTTGATCCGCCCCGCGACGCTGTAGTCCCGCTTGGCCACCTCGACGCGCCCGATATCCTTCAGCCGGACCATCGCCGAGCCCTGCTGCGCGGCGCGGATGATGATGTTCTCGAATTCCTCCGGCTTGGTCAGCAGGCCCTGCGCCGTCACCACGAAGGACTGCTGCACGTCCGGCCGCATCGGTTCGGCGCCGATCTGGCCGATGCCGAAGGTCTGGTTCTGGTTCTGGATGGCCTTGCCCACTTCGCTGACCGTGACGCCGAGCTCGGCCATGCGGTCCGGGCGCAGCCACACGCGCATGGCGATGTCGGGCAGGCCGAACACGCTGGCGCGGTTGGCGCCGGGAATGCGCTTCAGTTCGTCGAGGACGTTGAGGTTGGCGTAGTTGTCGATGAAGGTGGCGTCGTAGCTGTCGTCCGGCGAGTAGATGGAGAACACCATCATGAAGCTCGACGACTTCTTGTCCACCGTCACGCCCTGCTGCACGACGGTCTGTGGCAGCTGCGCCGTGGCCTGGCTGACGCGGTTCTGCACGTTGACCTGGTTGATGTCCGGATCGCTGCCCGGCGTGAAGAACACGCTGATCGTCAGGTTGCCGCTCGACGAACTCGCCGACTGGAAATAGAGCAGGTTGTCGACCCCGTTGATCTGCGCTTCCAGCGGCGCGGCCACGGTGTTGGCGATGACTTCGGCGGTGGCGCCCGGATAGCGCGCCGACACCTGGATCTGCGGCGGCGCCATGTCCGGATACTGCTCGATCGGCGCCACGGTCATCGCGACCGCTCCGGCCAGCACGATCAGCAGCGAGATGACCGACGACAGGATCGGCCGGGCGATGAAGAAGTGGGTGAACATGTCGTCTCCCCCGTCCTATTTCGCCGCGGGCGCCTGCCCGGCCGCCTGGGCGGTGGTCGGCGCCGCGGCGGCGGGCACCGGCTTGACCGGCGCGTTCGGCGTCAGGCGGGCGAAGCCGTCGACGATGACGCGGTCTCCGGCATGCAGGCCCTGCTCGACGACGATCTCCTTGTCGCCGGCATAGCTGCCGACCACCACCGGCCGGATCTCCACCTTGTCCTCGGCGTTGGCGACCAGCACGAAATGGCCCTTGGCTCCCTGCTGCAGCGCCAGCTGCGGCACCACCACGGCGTCGGGGCGGATCGCGCCGTGCATGTTGACCGTCACGAACATGCCCGGCCGCAGCTCCTTCTTCGGGTTCGGCACCGAGGCGCGGACCATGAACGCGCCCGTTTCCTGGCTGAACGACGGATCGGCGAAGTTGATCCGGCCGCGATAGGGATAGATCTTGTCGCCCGGCAGGACGAGCTCGACCTCGTAGCTGTTGCGCTCGGGCGGGGTGAGCAGCTTCTTCTCGACCATCTCGGCGAGCGTCGCCGACTGGTTCTGCGAGATGCTGAAGGTGACCCAGATCGGGTCCAGCGCGGCGACGTAGGTCAGCTTGGCGGTTTCGGCCGAGCCGCCGACGTAGGCGCCTTCGCGCTGCAGGGCGCGCCCCGCCGACCCGCTGACCGGCGAGCGGATGGTCGCGTAGTCCAGGTTCAGTTCGGCCTCGCGCAGCTTGGCGATCGCCGTATGCACGGCGGCCTCGGCCATTTCGAAGTCGCCGACCGCGCGGTCGAGATCGGCCTGCGACAGGGCGTTCTGCTCGGCCAGCGGCCTGACGCGCTTGAGCGTCGCCTCCGCCGTGCTCAGGCGCGCCTTCTGCGCGGCCAGCGAACCCTGCGCGGCGTCGAGCTGCGCCTTGAACGGCTTGGGATCGATCTGGAAGAGCAGCTGCCCTTCCTTGACGAAATCGCCCTCGGCGTAGGCGATGCGGTCGAGGAAGCCCGCCACGCGCGCCAGGATCTCGACCTGGCGCGAGCTTTCCGTCTGCGCCACGAAGCTGGCCGAGTAAGGCACCGGGCGCGGCGCCACGGTGACCACCCCGACCTCGGGCGGCGGCGCCGTGACGGCCGGCTTGTCGGGCGAGCAGGCGGCCATCAGGACAAGCGAAACAAGGGTGAACGAGCGCAGCACTGGAACCATGACGACCTCCGCTGATTGCTTTTTTGATCAACCTGCTGACGACCGGCCTTGCGCGAACGGTTCAATATTACGCTGAACTGCGATCACGGAAGAAGCCCCTGAAAGGAGGGCGCGGAAAATTCCCGATCGTCCTCCGGCGGGGCGTCGGTTCCGGCTTGACGGACTGACGGGGCTGCGGGTTTTTGCTATCCTCGCCGGGATGTCCACCCCGCTCTCCGCCGCCTTCGCCGGCTTCCGCGACACGATTCCCCTCACCGTCGGCACCACGCCGTTCGCCATCATCTTCGGCACGCTGGTGGTCTCGGCCGGGCTGCCGCCGGAAATGGCGCTCGCGCTCTCGGCGATCGTCTTCGCCGGTTCCGCGCAGTTCATCTCGATCAGCCTGATCGGCGGCGGCGCCGCGCTGCCGGTGATCTGGCTGACCACCTTCGTGGTCAACCTGCGCCACGCGCTGTACAGCGCGACGGTGCAGCCGGTGACCAAGACCTGGCCGCTGCCGTGGCGGATCGTCGGCGCCTTCTGGCTGACCGACGAATGCTTCGCCGTGTTCGAGCAGCGCATGCAGGCCGGCGGGGAGAAGAACTCGCTGCCCTACTACCTGGGCGCGGCCATCCCGTTCTATGCGAACTGGATCGGCTGGACCGCGATCGGCGCCTACCTCGGCAACCGCATTCCGGGCGTCGCCACGCTCGGGCTGGATTTCGCCATGATCGCCACGTTCACCGCGATGATCGCGCCGCAGCTCAAGGCCCTGACGCCGGTGGCCGTCGCCGCCACCGCCGGCAGCGTGGCCTGGGCCGCGCAGGGGCTGCCGTACAAGCTGGGGCTGATGCTGGCGACGCTGGCCGGCGTGGCCGTCGGCGTGCTGCTCGACTGCCGGCGGCGCCGGCTCGCGGCCGGGGAGAGCGCGAGCGCTCCCGCCCGGCCGCCCGAAGGGGGCGCGCTGCCTGCCTCGGAGGGGACGTCACGCGGCGACGGGAGGGCCAGCCGGTGAGCGAGACCTTGTGGGCGGCCGTGCTGGGCATGTTCGCCGCGACCTACGCGGTGCGCGCCAGCTTCATCGTCTTCGGGCAGCGGCTGCGTTTTCCGCCGCCGGTGGTGGAGGCGCTCGGCCACGTGCCGGTCGCCGTGTTGACCGCCATCGTGGTGCCGGAGGCCATCGCGCCGGGCGGCCAGCTCGATCTCTCGCCGGCCAATCCCTATCTCGTCGGCACGCTGGTGGCCGGGCTGGTGGCCTGGAAGAGCGGCCGCACCCTGCTCGCCGTGCTGGTCAGCTTCGCCGTCTTCGGCGCCCTGCGCTGGCCGTTCTGACGGCCGGGCTTCAGCGCCGGTCCGGCGGTCCTCCCGGCCGGCGGTCCGCGTCGCGGTGTCCCTCGCGCCGGCCCTCGCCGCGCGATTCCTGCGGACGCTCCATGCGCGGCGACGGCGCTCGTTCCTCGTGGCGCTCGATCCGCGGCTGGGGCGCGCCGCGCATTTCCATCCGTTGCTCCGGCGGGCGCTGGATTTCGCGCGGCCGCTCGACCGCCCGTTCGCGCTCGATGGACGGCGCGCTCCGCTGCGCCGGGCGTTCCAGCGCGGGCATCTGCGGCCGGGTGGTCGTCGGCGCGGGCGCCGGCACGGCCGGCCGGGGCGCGGCATCCTCGCGCCTTTCACGGCGGAAGTCGGAGAAAGACCCGCGATCGGGGCGCGCATCGCGGCGCGGCGCGGCCACGTCGGATTGCGGCGCCGGCATCTGCCGGGAAGCGGCGCCGGCATCCGGGCGGTCGCGGCGGAGCGGCGCCCCGTCTGCCGATCCGGGTCCCGGCCCGCGCGGCAGCGACTCCATGCGCGGAGGCCTTTGCGCGGGCTGCCAATCGGGACGTTGCACCGGCCGGGGTTCCTCGCGGCGCGGTTCGCGGAAGGCCGGCGCCGGCTCGCCGCCGGGCCGCGGCGCGATGCGGACGCCGGGACGCGGCCGGTCGAACGCTTGCGGCGGGGCGGTGGTGAAGGCGCGCGGGTCGTTGCGATAGACGAACTGGCGGCCGCGCACGGCGTCCTGCGGATGAGAGGAAATCCGGTCGGCATGTTCGAGATGCGGCACGTGCGGGGCGTTGACGAACCGCACGTGCGCCGGGCTGGCGCGGTAGAAAGGTACGTAGACCTCGCGCGGCGCCAGCGGGAACCAGCCGACCGGCGGATGCGCGCCGACGCCCACCGCGACGCCGCCGCCCGGCGTGCCGACCCAGGCCACCAGCGCCGGGGCGTAGACCGGACGCGCGATGCGCGTTCCCGGCACCCAGGCCCAGGCGCCGCGAACCCATGCCCAGCGGCCGTAATGGAACGGCGCGAAGCCCCAGGGCTCGCGGCCGACCCAGGTCCATCCCCACGGCGCGACCCAGGCCCAGTGCCCGTCGCGGTAGGGCGCCCAGTCGGCGGCCACCGCGCGCGGGAACCATACGGCGCCGTAATCCGGCGTCTCGGACCACTCGCCGTAGGCGTCCAGATCCTGCACGCCGGTCATTTCGGGCGAGACGTAGCGCGCCGTGGCCGTGGCGCGCTGCTGCTGGTCGCGCGCCGCGCTCCATTGGGTGAATTCGTCGCGCACGCCCTGCGCCATGCGGTAGTTGAGGCGCCCGGCGCCGTCGTTCCAGACGCGGGCGCTTTCCCCGGCATTGACGTCGAACGCCGTGTCCGGGCCTTCGAAACGCAGGGTGCCGAAGTAGGCCGTGGCGACGGTGCCGGCGGCGTCGCGGTCGAAACGGTAGATGCCCGTGGCGCGCGGCAGGAAATGGCCGTTTCCGGCGTCGAGCACGAAATCGCGCCGGGTATCCTCGGTGGGCAGCTTGGCGATGATCCGGCCGCCGTCCAGCACCACGCGCACCTGCGCGTCGTCGATGCGGTCGAGCACCAGCCGGGTGTCGGCGTCGAGGCGCAGGGTCATCGCGCCGATCTGGATTTCGGCGCGCGCGCCGGGTCCGGTGGTCACCACGTCGCCGCTGGTCAGCGGCTGGTTGAGCGGCGCGGCGCCGAGTTCACCGGTGTCCGGGTTGTTCAGGTAGACGTCGCCGGAGGTCCAGGCGATGCGGCCGATGCGGCCGGGCGGATCGCTCTGGGCCAGCGCCGGCAGCGCCAGCAACGCGGCGAGCAGCGCCAGCAGCAGGCAGCGGCCGCGTCGCAAAAGGGCGGGGAGGTCGGGCATGGCGGTGATCCTGTTCAGTGGGCCTCGAACGAACAACGGCCCCGGCGGGAAACGGTGTACCGGGGAAACAATTTGTTTCAGAATGCGGGCCGGAACCCTATCTGAGAATACGACAATGCGATGGGACGATGCGGCATGGGTACGCTGCGCGGCGCTTTTCCTGGGGCTGCTGCTGACGCCGGCGGCGGAATGCGCGGCGGGGATTCTCGAAGAGGTGGTCACGGTTCCCGTGCAGGCCAGGAACATCTTCGGCAAGGAAGTGGCGCAGGAGATCACCGTGACCGTCTTCCGCGACGAGGACAGAGCGCGCGCCCCCTTTCTTCTGCTCAATCACGGAAGATCGTTGAACAGGGCGGAGTACGGGCGCGTGAGGTATTCGGAGAACGCCCGTTATTTCGTCTCCAAGGGGTTCGTGGTGCTCGTGCCGACCCGGATCGGCTATGGCGTCAGCGGCGGCGAGGACGTCGAGTATTCCGGCAATTGCTCGTCCCCTAATTATCCTCTTGTCTTTGAAGCGGCCGCGCGGCAGGGGCTGGCGGTCATCGAATACGCACGCGGCCTGCCGTTCGTGGATGCCGGGCGGGGCCTGGTCGTCGGCCAATCGTTCGGCGGCGCCACGTCGTTGGCCCTGGCGGCGATGCGCATTCCTGGCGTCGTCGCGGCGGTGAATTTCGTGGGCGGCAGCGGCGGCAATCCGGAGAACCGGCCGGGCAACCCCTGCCGCGCCGACCGGCTGGAAGAGACGTTTGCGGCCTACGGCGCGGCGACCGGGATTCCGACGCTCTGGCTGTACAGCGAGAACGACCGCTTCTTCGGGCAGAAATACCCGCGTGAGTGGTTCGACGCTTTCATCGCCAAGGGCGGCAAGGGTGAATTCGTTGCCCTGCCGCCGCTCGGCGAGGACGGCCACAGCACGTTCACCAAGAACCCGGCGGCATGGAAGCCGGCCTTCGAGGCGTTCCTGACGCGCGTCGGCTTCTGAAAAAGAAACGGCGCCGCGGCGCCGTTTCGGGCGGAATCGGCCGAGGCCTCACTCGTCGATCACCACGCTGGTGTAAACCTCCTGTACGTCGTCAAGGCTTTCCAGCACGTCGAGCAGCTTCTGCATCTTGGCGGCGTCCTCGCCGGTCAGCTCGGTCTCGTTCTCGGCCTTCATGGTGACCTGGCCGAACTCGGCGGTGAAGCCGGCGGCTTCGAGCGCCTCCTTGACCGTCATGTAGTCGGCGGGCGGGGTGACCACCTCGATCGAGCCGTCATCGTTGGAGATCACGTCCTCGGCGCCGGCTTCGATGGCGGCGTCCATCAGCGCCGTTTCGTCGGTGCCGGGCGCGAAGATGAGCTGGCCGCAGTGCTTGAACTGGAAGGCCACGCAGCCGTCGGTGCCCATGTTGCCGCCGTGCTTGGCGAAGGCGTGGCGGACTTCGGCGACGGTGCGCGTGCGGTTGTCGGTCAGGCAGTCGACCATGATCGCCGCGCCGCCGATGCCGTAGCCCTCGTAGCGGATTTCGATGTAATCGACGCCCTCAAGCTCGCCGGTGCCCTTCTTGATCGCGTTGTCGATCTTGTCCTTGGGCATGTTGATGGCTTTGCCCTTGTCGACGGCCATGCGCAGGCGCGGGTTGAACGCCGGGTCGCCGCCGCCCATCTTGGCGGCCACGGTGATTTCCTTGGCCACCTTGGAGAACGCGGCGCCGCGCTTTTCGTCCTGGCGGCCCTTGCGGTGCTGGATGTTGGCCCATTTGGAATGTCCGGCCATGGTCTTACCTCGTGTGGATGCTGGGGATGCGCGCTGCCGCGAGAGTCTTCCGGCGCAACAAAGCGCAATGCAAATGGTTGATAATAAGGCGGCGCATTTTATCACTTCCCGATGATTCTTCCCGCGGAGCTTTCGATGCCTGATCCCCTCGTCGTCGCCAGGAACCAACGAACCGAATGCTGTCTGCTGCCCGCGCTGGCCAACCGGCACGGACTGATCACCGGCGCCACCGGCACCGGCAAGACGATCACCCTGCAGGTGCTGGCCGAGCGCTTTTCCGGCATCGGCGTGCCGGTGTTCATGGCCGACGTGAAGGGCGACCTGTCGGGCCTCGCCGCGGCCGGGACGGAGAGTCCGAAGCTGCGCCAGCGGCTCGACCTGCTGGGCATCTCCGACTGGGCGCCGGCGCCATTCCCGGCGGCGTTCTGGGACGTGGCCGGCGCGCAGGGCCACCCGGTGCGCGCGACGATCTCGGACATGGGGCCGCTGCTGCTCGCCCGCCTGCTCAACCTCAACGACACGCAGTCCGGCGTGCTGCAGCTGGTGTTCAAGATCGCCGACGACGACGGCCTGCTGCTGCTCGACCTCAAGGATCTGCGCGCGATGGTGCAGTACGTCGGCGAGAACGCGAAGTCCTTCACCACCGAGTACGGCAACGTCTCCGCCGCCTCCATCGGCGCCATCCAGCGCGGCCTGCTGGCGCTGGAGCAGCAGGGCGGCGACTGTTTCTTCGGCGAGCCGATGCTCGATATCAACGACCTGATGCAGACCGTTGAACGGCAAGGGCGTGATCAACATTCTCGCCGCCGACACGCTGATGGCAGCGCCGCGCCTGTACTCGACCTTCCTGCTCTGGCTCCTCTCCGAGCTGTTCGAGCGGCTGCCGGAGGTGGGCGATCCGGACAAGCCCAAGCTGGTGTTCTTCTTCGACGAGGCGCACCTCCTGTTCAACGAGGCGCCGCCGGCGCTGCTGGAGAAGATCGAGCAGGTGGTGCGGCTGATCCGTTCGAAAGGGGTCGGCGTGTATTTCGTCACGCAGAATCCGCTCGACATCCCGGACAAGGTGCTCGGCCAGCTCGGCAACCGCGTGCAGCACGCGCTGCGCGCGTTCACCCCGCGCGACCAGAAGGCGGTGACCACGGCGGCCGAGACGCTGCGCGCCAACCCGGCCTTCGACGCGGCGGCGGCGATCACCGAGCTGGGCGTCGGCGAGGCGCTGGTCTCCTTCCTCGACGAGAAGGGCCGTCCCGCCGTCGTCGAGCGCGCCTTCATCCTGCCGCCGGCGTCGCGCATCGGCCCGCTCGACGCGCAGGAGCGGCAGGCGGTGATCCGCGCGTCGCTGGTTTACGGCGTCTACGAGAAGGCGCTCGACCGCGAGTCGGCCTATGAAAAGCTCCGCCAGGCGCCGGCCGGCGGCGCGGCGCAGGCAACGGGCGCGCGGACCGGCGCGCCGGCCCCGGCGCCGGAGGACTCTTCCGGCGGCGGCCTGTTCGGTGGAACTGGGCGACCTGCTCGGCGGCTCGACCGGGCCGCGCGGCGGGCATCGCGAGGGCGTGGCCGAGGCGCTGGCCAAGTCCGCCGCCCGCGCCATCGGCTCGCAGGTCGGCCGCGAGATCATCCGCGGCGTGCTGGGCTCGATCCTCGGAGGCGCCAAGCGGCGCTGACGCGGCGCCGCGCCGCGCCGAATCGCCTCTCCGGCCGGGCCGAGGCCCGGCCGCGCCATTCCTTCTTTTGTCCCGATCCCCGTGAAACACTGGTCCCCCGAGCGCCTCGGCGTCGTCCTCGCCGTGCTCGCCGCCTTCGGCTTTTCCTTCAAGGCCATCCTGATCAAGCTGGCCTATGCCGTGCCGATGGCGGTGCCGGTCGACCCGGTGACGCTGCTCTCGCTGCGCATGTCGTTCTCCCTGCCGGTCTTCCTGTGGGTCGCGCTGCGCGCGGGCCGCTCGGCGCCGCCGCTGACCCGGCGCGACTGGGGCATGCTGCTGGTGCTCGGGCTGGTCGGATACTACGGGGCCAGCCTGTTCGACTTCCTCGGCCTGCAGTACATCTCCGCCGGCCTCGAACGGCTGATCCTGTTCACCTATCCGACGCTGACCATCCTGATCGGCGTCGTGTTCATGGGCCGGCCGCTGCAGCGCAACGAGCTGTATTCGCTGCTGTTCTCCTACGCCGGCATCGGGCTGGCCTTCGCGCACGACCTGGAGCTTTCGGGCGACACGCGCCACGTGCTGATCGGCGGCACCTTCGTCTTCGCCTCGTCGCTGACCTACGCGCTGTATCTGTCGGGCAGCGCGCCGATGATCCGGCGCCTCGGGGCGATGCGCTTCACCGCGCTGGTGATGACCGTCTCCACCGTGGCGGCGCAGGCGCATTTCTTCGCCAGCCAGCCGCTGGCGGCGTATCGGCTGCCGCTGCGCATGTATACCTACGTGGTGGCCATCGTGGCGTTTTCGACCGTGCTGCCGATGTTCATGCAGTCGGCGTCGATCGCGCGCATCGGCGCGGCGCGTTCGGTGCTGATCGGCACCATCGGCCCGGTGCTGACCATCTTTTTCGGCTGGTGGATTCTCGGCGAGCCGATGTCGCTGGCGCAGGCGGCCGGCACCGGGCTGGTGCTGGCCGGGGTGCTGCTGGTCAGCCGTTCTTCGGCGCCGGCGGGGCCTCGACGGTCAGCGTGACGCGCTGGCGCTCCGCGTCGGCGTAGAGCACCAGGGTGCGCGACTTGATGTCCACCACGCGCACGACGCCGGCCCATTCCCTGGCGTCGGGCAGGATGCGGGCGAGGCGGTTGGGCTGGCGCCGGATCGCCTTCTCGTTGATCCGGTTGCCTTCTTCCTTCGGGAAGAGGGCGAAGTACAGCATGTCGGCCTCGACCAGTTCGTTGATGAAATGCGTGCCGAGCGAGACGTCCGGGACCAGCGTGTCGTGCATGGCGACGATCTCGCACAGCGCGGTGACGTTATTGATGTCGGCGAAGGACACCGGGATGCCGAGCCAGATGTCCCGCGATCCCCAGCGGCCGGGGCCGAGCAGGAGCACGGTGCGCCCCGCGCTGGCCCGGTTGATGCGGCCGACGATGCGCGCGACGGCCAGCCGCCCTTCCTGGCCGAGCCGGCCGTACAGCTCCGGCGTGACGTAAACGATGCGGTCGGGGCGGATCACGCGGCTGGGGCCGATGACCGCACCCTGCGCGGCGATCAGGCTCGGCGCGTAGGCCGGCGGCTCGGCCCGCGCGGCGCCGTCCGAACCGCGCACCTGCATGGGGCGGCATTGCAGGAGATTGATGCGGAGATTGGCGCCGTCCAGCACGTTGAGCGCGAATTCGATCTCCACCGGATGGTTGTAAGCGGATTGCAGGCAGTCGAGCAGCACGCGCAGGTGCTCGACGAAGGCGGTGTTCCCGAGCAGGCCGTCGAAGGTCAGGAACGGCGGCCGGTCGGGCTGCTCGCGGCGGGTGAACAGGTCGAGCGGGAAATCCTCCTGGTCCGCCGTCAGCGCGGCGAACGGGCCGGTGACGACGCGGTTGTCCTCCAGGTCGAGGGTGTCCATCCGCCGCTGCGCGTAGCGGGCGATCGCGCCGAAGGTCGTCTCGGGGCGCAGTTCGGGCTCGTTGAGCGCGATCAGGCGCGTGTAGTCGTCGTCCGCGCGGTCCACCGCGCGCGTGCCGAGCCCGGCCACCAGGCGGACGACGCCGGCCCGCATGTCGATGCGCGGGTGCCAGCGGAAGGGGTTGAACGACATGCCGACGCCGGCCGCGTGCGGGTGGAAGTAGCGATGGCCGGCGGTGCCCGAGACGCGCATGATCAGCAGCGCCATCTGTTCGTGGGCGTCGAGCAGGCCGCGCCGCTGGCGGTAGCGCAGCGCGCCTTCGGACAGCGCGCTGGCGTAGACCCGGCGCACCGCGTCGAGCAGGCTCTCCAGGCGTTCTCCGCGCGGCCCGCGATTGGCGCAGAAGACGCTCTCGTACTGGCCGGCGAAGGCGTTGCCGTACTGGTCTTCGAGCCGCGAGCTGGAGCGCACGATGAACGGCCATTCGCCGAAGTAGTCGAGCATGCCTTCGAACTGGCGCAGCGTCTGGCTGGTGAACGTGCCCCGCATGATGCGCGCGTGCGCCTCGTCGAGCTGGTGCAGGAAGGTGGCCGGGTCGCGCTGCTGCCGGCGGAGCCACCAGACGCCGTTGCGCACCAGGAAGGTGTCGAAGACTTCGGTGCCGACGTAGAAGGAATCGTGCGCTTCGAGCCGCGCATGCAGCGCCGGGGCGTCGCGCCGCAGGACGGCGCGCGCCAGCAGCATGCCCAGCGCCTTGCCGCCGACGCTGCCGATGCCGATCATGCGTTCGCGCACGGCGAGCAGGTCGTCGAGCGTCAGGTAGCGGCGGATCAGCGGCGACATGGCCGGGTCGTCCGGGAAGAGCAGCCGGGCGAGGCAGGCGAACCACTCGTCTTCCGCGGCCGGGTCGGGCGCGCCGGCGCGGCGGGCATCGGCCACGGCGCGCGCCGCGGCGAAATGGCGCTGCCAATGGTCGGTGCGCAGGTCGTCCTGCAGGCCGCGCCAGCCGGAGCCGGCCAGGATTTCGGAGACGGTGCCGCTGTCGGTCACCGGCCGGAAATGGTCGCCGTCCTCCCAGGCGTGGATCAGGTTCATCGCCGCCGCCGAGCGGTGCTGCACCTTGACCGGCCGGACGTAGAGCCGCTCGCGGCAGTGGAACACGTCGAGCAGGAACTGCGTCGTCTCGGTGATCATCCCGAGCGCCGACGCCGCGTGCGTGTTCCGGAAGATGCCGAAGTAGGTCACGGTGTCCAGGTCGAACAGCCGGGGGCAGGTCAGGCGGAAGAAATTGCCCATCATGCGGTCCGACTGCCACGCTTCCGCCAGGTCGGACAGGCAGTCGAAGACGTACATCGTCTCCGGCCCGGCGGCCTCGATCACCGAGTGCACCTGATCGACGAAGGCGTCGAACCCGTCGGCCGGGCGCGGGTGGTGGATTTCCGCGCCGGAGTCCTCTTCGAGCAGCGGCCAGTGTTCGGCGAAGCGGAAGTAGATCAGGCGCCGCTGCCGCGCCAGGGCGGCCTCGACGTAGCGCGCCACCAGGGCGGCGTATTCGTCGAGCGACTGGATCTGCCAGACGATGTTGTCCCCGCGCCGCACGCCGCGCAGCACGGCGTCGAGTTCGGGCAGTCCCGTGGTCGGAGAAAAATCGGTGGTGTCGGCTGCCATGGCGTGTTACCCGGTCGGGCGGCGTTCGGTGCGCGCTGCGCGCCGATGATAGCGCGAACCCGGCATGGCAACGCTCCCGATCTCCGTTTTCCGGCGGTGAAGTGCCCAAAAAGGTGCATACGCACCTTTTTGGTGCAATTATTGTGCAGAAAATTATGACTTTCCGATGAAGTTGTGGTTTTTGGACAACATTGTTCCTTTTTATGCACAACTTATGTGCTTTAGGAACGAAGATGCCCCACTCTAGTGGCAGAATCGGGACTCCAAAAATTTTGACCCTATGGAGATAAGTCATGAAATACAAGTCACTCGAAGATTTTCTGGAAGGAGTCCGCCAGAGCAGCGACCATCAGCCGGAGTACCTGCAGGCGGTCACCGAAGTCATGGAAAGCATCTGGCCGTTCGTGCAGAAGAATCCGCACTACGCCGAGCATGCGCTGCTCGAACGCCTGCTGATGCCGGAACGCATGATCATCTGCCGCGTGGCCTGGGTGGACGACAAGGGCGAAGTGCAGGTGAACCGCGGCTACCGCGTCCAGCACAGCTCGGCGATCGGCCCGTACAAGGGCGGCATGCGCTTCCACCCGTCGGTCAACCTGTCGATCATGAAATTCCTGGCGCTCGAACAGACCTTCAAGAACTCGCTGACCATGCTGCCGATGGGCGGCGGCAAGGGCGGCTCGAACTTCGATCCGAAGGGCAAGAGCGACGGTGAGATCATGCGCTTCTGCCAGGCCTTCATGACCGAGATGTTCCGCCACCTGGGCTCCGACACGGACGTGCCGGCCGGCGACATCGGCGTCGGCGCGCGCGAGATCGGCTACATGACCGGCATGATGAAGAAGCTGAGCAACAAGACCGACTGCGTGTTCACCGGCAAGGGCCTGTCCTACGGCGGTTCGCTGATCCGTCCGGAAGCGACGGGCTACGGCGTCGTCTATTTCGCGCAGGAAATGCTGCTGCAGCGCGGACGCACCTTCGACGGCCTGCGCGTCTCGGTGTCGGGCTCGGGCAACGTCGCGCAGTTCGCCATCGAGAAGGCCATGGCGCTCGGCGCCAAGGTGGTCACGGTGTCCGATTCGGGCGGCACGGTGGTGGACGAGAAGGGGTTCACCCCCGACAAGCTGGCCACGCTCATGCAGATCAAGAACGTCGAGTACGGCCGCATCAGCGAGTACGCCGGGTGGGTCGGCGCCGAGTACCACCCCGGCATCCGGCCGTGGGCGGTGCCGGTCGATCTGGCGCTGCCCTGCGCCACGCAGAACGAGATCGACGAGAGCGACGCCGCCGCGCTGATCAAGAATGGCGTCATCGCCGTGTGCGAAGGCTCCAACATGCCGAGCACGATCGAGGCGACCAAGCTGTTCGAGCACAACAACGTGCTGTTCGCGCCGGGCAAGGCCAGCAACGCCGGCGGCGTGGCCACCTCGGGCCTGGAGATGAGCCAGAACGCGATGCGCCTTGCCTGGAAGCGCGAGGAGGTCGACCAGCGCCTGCACGGCATCATGCACAAGATCCACGAGGAGTGCCTGCTGCACGGCCGCCGGCCGGACGGCACGGTCAGCTACGTGCACGGCGCCAACATCGTGGGCTTCACCAAGGTCGCCGACGCGATGATCGCGCAGGGAATCATCTAAGGCGCGCCCGCCCGATCGGCGCGGGAATCCGGCCGGCGGACGCCTCCAGGCCGCCGGCCGGGCGGGAAACACCCGACTACGACGTCGCGCACCGGAGCACCGGCCGGATGGATGCCCGGCCGGCAGGTAATGGGAACGTTTGAGGGAGAACCGCATGACAACGATCGCCTTGCCGTCCGGGACGGTATACGTCAAGTATTCCGTCATCACCCACCTCTTCGCCAGGGCCATGTGCTCGCCCGCGCCGCATGGCGACCCCCGCTCCGCCTACGCCACGGCCTACGGCGCCGTGGACCGCAAGCTGGCGCGCGCGGTCGAGCTCGGGGACCTGCGCGCCCGGGACCCGCTCACCCTCGCTCCGCACAGCTACCCGGTCGGTGACGCCCTGCGCGAGGCGGTCATCCTGGTCAACGACCTGCGCGAGTATTCGGCGCGCCACGGACTGCCCGAGATCGAGCCGGACGCCGGTTCGCACTGCCGCGGCAACTGAGACGGACCGCCGCAGCGGTTTCCTGTTGGCGGAGGCGGCCGCCCAGGCCTGACCCGCCTTTTCCTTTTCCATCGTTCGCCCGAAACGGCCGGCGCGGCCGGCCTTGCCGGGGCGACGAGCTTGACGGTCTCCTTTTCGAAAGCGCGGAGGTTCTTGTCATTGGACGATGCCGGGGGCAGAATCGGGCTTGGCAACGGTATTGCCGGAGGGGCGGCAAAAGCCGTCAAAGAAGTCCGGATAACGACAAGATGAACACGCAGACCGGAACCGAGGTAGCACAGCCGTCGTACGATGCGTCGTATGTGCGCGCGATCACGACCATGGGTGACTCGCGCAACGTGGTCACCAACCAGCCGATTTTCACGAAAAACAGGATCAAGCTGGTCGACCCCGGCACGAAGGTCAACTCGTCGATGTTCGAGCGGCTGGTCCGGCACAAGCTGATCCCCAGGATCGATCAGTGCCTGACCGTGGAGGACGGGATCACCTCCGACCACCTGCGGGCCTATGCCGAGGAGCTGCTCGACAACGACGCCGCGATGTACATGCTGCGCCAGGACGAGCGGTACAGGTCGCGCGTCCTGCGCGCCATCTCCGGCATCCACCTGGCGCCGCCGCTCGCCTTCAAGCTGACGGTGGCGCATTGCCAGCGGCCGGAAGTCTTCGACCACTCGCTGCGCGTGACGCTGGTGGCCGTCTATATCGCCCTGAAGGCCTACTTCCATTCCGAAAAGGAACTCGTCGATCTGGCGACGGCCGCCGTATTCCACGATCTGGGCATACTGCACGTCGCTCCCGACCTGCTGAAACCCGGGCGCGTCCTCGACAAATCGGAACGGCACCACCTGTATGCGCATCCGATCACCGCGTATCTGATTCTCCGCGACTTCCCCGAATACCACCCGAAGATCAGCAAGGCCGTCTTCGAACACCACGAGCGCCTGGACGGCAGCGGCTATCCGCGCGGCCTGAAGAACGGCGAGATTTCCCTCACCGCGCAGGTCCTGATGCTGGCCGAGGTGGCCAACACGATTTTCGAGCGGACTCCGGCCTCGCAAGGCCTCACCCGCTTCTCCGTGCTGCTCCGCCTGAATCACAACAAATTCAATCGCAAGCTGAGCGACCAGCTGATTACGCTGATCCAGCAGATGGCGCTCGACCAGCCGTGCATCGACGAAGAGTCGGCCGCCATGGCCTCGACCCTGTACATCGAATCCCAACTGGGCGGCGTCGTGGAAATCTTCCGGGACTGGCAGACCGTCGCGGACGCGGTGAACGGCAACTCCGGCAAGGAAGCCGCCTGCCCCGTGCTCACCCTGATCCACGAACGCATCCAGTCCCTGGTGCGCGACCTGCAGGACGCCGGCTTCGATCTGGAAGCCCCCGCCTCCCTGGTCGCCATCCTGCGGGACGATCTCCGGGCGCTGGTGGAACTCGACACCCTGCTCCACGAAACCCGCTGGCAACTGCGCGAAATCGTGCATGAAGCCTATCGGCTGGCCACGGAAATCGCGGAGTCCGGCCGGGAGATCCAGCTGCACGTGCTCGAATGGCTGGGCCTGACCGATCAAAAGCTGGTCGCGCAGGCCGCCGAGCACGGCGGAAAAATCGGACCGCAGGATGAAAGAGCCGGCGCGGGCGTGGTCTGCTCAGCCTAGCGCGACATCGAGAATCATCATCACCGAGAAACCGGTCATGGTCGCCATGGTCACGATGTCGATGTGCGCGTCCACCCGCTGCGACTCCGGGATCAATTCCTCGACGACCACGAAGATCATGGCGCCCGCGGCAAAACACAGCGCGTAGGGCAAGACGCTTTGCATGTGGATCACGAACATGGCGCCGAGCACGCCCGCGACCGGCTCGACCAGTCCCGAGGCCTGCCCCATCATAAAGCTCTTCATCCGCCCCATGCCCTCCCGGCGCAGCGGCAGCGATACCGCGGCGCCTTCCGGGAAATTCTGCAGGCCGATGCCGATGGCCAGGGCGATGGCGCCGCCCATCGTCGCGGAAGGCAGATCGGCGGCCACGGCCCCGAAGGCGACGCCCACGGCCAGCCCTTCGGGAATGTTGTGCAGCGTGATCGCCAGCACCAGCAGCGTGCTCCGCTGCCAGGACGTCTTGATCCCTTCGCGCTGGCTCATCTCCAGGCCGGGATGAAGGTGCGGCAGGAGGCTGTCCGTCAGCCGCATGAAAATCCCGCCGCCCATGAAGCCGAGCAGCGCCGTCAGCCACGGCGTACCGCCCAGCTGCTCGGCCATCTCGATGCCCGGCGCCAGCAGCGACCAGAAGCTGGCGGCGATCATGACTCCGGCCGCGAAGCCGAGCATGCAGTCCATGAGCTTGGGTTCCACCCTCTTCACGAAGAAAACCAGCGCCGCGCCGGCCGCCGTGACACCCCATGTGAATAACGTGGCAAGAAACGCCTGAGTGACCGGGCTGTACAGTTGAAGTTGGTCCGCCATCGCTTTTCCTTTCCGCTCGACGAAGCCGTAGACAACGAAATGTCTTGATGGACTCCTGGCGCCGTGAATCGGATGGCTGGCTTCGATCCGACTTGGTTTCGGGAATCGCGGTTCGGACGCGGGTCTGTCCCTTTCATCGCCGTATCGCGGGCTCCGCGCCTGGGCGCCGCCTCCATTTGATCGGCAGAAAACTATCCGTGACGGATAAATATTCCCTCTCTTTTTTGGTCCGTCAGGCCAATGTTATTGCCTCCGGCGCTCCCTATAATTTTGCTCGCAATAAGGAATAGTTTCATTTTCTACCGGGCAGGCGCCCTGGCCGTGCCATGAAGAATCGGTGCACTTGTTTTTATCCGGCATGGACAAACGGGTCTTCCAGAAAAATTTGAATTGCAAGGGGAGTTCATGGAAAACGGAATCTTGTGGAAAAAAGGGGACTGGGCGGCTTTCTTCGGTCTGCTCGTCAATAATCTGACCAACCTGCTGACCATGATCGCGCTTTTGCTTTTCGTGGTCGGCCTGCCCAAGGACATGGTCTATGGGCGCATCGCGCCGGCCTTCGGCCTGGCGGTGTTCGCGGCCAGCATGTTCTACGGCTATTTCGCCATTCACCTGGCCAAGGCGAGCGGGCGCACCGACGTCACCGCCCTGCCGTCGGGGCCGAGCGCGCCGTCCATCTTCACCGTGACCTTCCTGGTCCTGCTGCCGGTCTACCAGACCACGAAGAACGCGGAATTCGCCTTCCAGATCGCGCTGGTCTGGTGTTTCCTGGAAGCGATGATCCTGGTGGTCGGCTCCTTCCTGGGCGAAAAAATCCGGACCATGATCCCGCGCACGGTGCTTCTGTCCTGCCTGGCCGGCCTCGGGCTGATGCTGCTGGCCATGAACCCGATGCTGCAATCCTTCCAGGCGCCGACGGTCGCCTTCGTGGTGCTGGCCATCATCCTGATGAACTGGTTCGGGCGCGCGCCCTTTCTCGCCAGGATACCGACGGGGCTCCTGCTGATCGTCGTCGGCTCGGCGCTGGCCTGGCTGTTCGGCCTGCAAAACCCCGAGGAAATCACCAAGGCGATGAACAACTTCGGCTTCAATCCGCCCGGCGTGCACGTCAACGACTTCCTCAGCGGCCTGCCGAACGCCTTGCCGTACCTCGCCTCCGCGGTGCCGCTGGGGCTGGCGAACTACATCTTCGACCTGGAGAACATCGAGAGCGCGCATGCGGCGGGCGACGCCTATCCGACCCGCAAAGTCATGTTCGCCAACGGCATTTCGTCCATCCTCGGCTGCTTCTGCGGCAACCCCTTCCCGGTCACGGTCTACGTCGGCCACCCCGGCTGGAAAGCCCTGGGCGCGAGCATCGGCTACACCATGGCCACGGGCACGGCCATGCTGCTCATTTCGCTCTTCGGCGCCGGCGCCTTCCTGCTGGCGGTGATTCCGATCTACGCGCTGGCGCCGATCCTGATTTTCATCGGCATCGTGACCTGCAACCAGGTGGTGCGCGAGACGCCGAAGAACGAGGTGCCGGTCATCTTCATCTGCTTCTTCCCCTGGATCGCCAACTGGTGCCTGACGCTCATCAACAACGCCCTGGGCGTGGCCGGGACCAGCGCGGCGAAACTGGGCTTCGACATGCTGGAGAAGAAAGGCGTCTATTACATGGGCCTGCTGCACCTGGGCAACGGCGCGCCGATTGCCAGCATGCTGTGGGGCTGCATCGCCATCTTCGCCATCCGCAACGACATGATGAAAGCCGCCATTTCGGCCGCCGTGGCCCTGCTGCTGGTGCTTTTCGGCTTCATCCACACGCCCACCGTCGGTTTCGCGCAACCGCTCGCGATGAAGTTCGTCTATGCGTACGGGATGCTCGTCGCGCTTTTCCTCTATCGCGCGCTGGTCGAGAAGACCGAACCCATCAAAGACTGACGCAAGGAGTAAAACGAAATGAGGGATCAGAATGTGCGCAACCTCGCGCTGCACGCCGCGTGCGAGGCGGGCGACGCCGCCCGGGCGGCCGCGTTGCTGGCCGAAGGCGCCAGCGTTTCCTGGAAGGACGGCGGCGGCCGCACGGCGCTGATGATCGCCACCCAGAAGAACGATCTGGCGCTGGCCAGGACGCTGGTCAACGCCGGCAGCGACGTCAATGAGCGCGACGTCACCCTGCTCAGCCCCTACCTGTGCTCCGGCGCCAACGGCTTCCACGAGCTCATGGCCCTCTATCTCGCGCACGGCGCCGACGTGAAGAGCGTCAACCGCTTCGGCGGCACGGTGCTGCTGCCGTCGAGCGAAAAGGGCTACCTGAAGACCGTACAGGTCGCGCTGAGAAGCGGCGTCCCGGTCAACCACGCCAACCATCTCGGCTGGTCCGCCCTGCTCGAAGCGGTGATCCTCGGCGACGGGGGCTATCTCTACGCCGACATCGTCTCGGCCCTGGTCAACGCCGGCGCCGACGTCGATCTGCAGGACCGGGACGGCAAATCCTCGCTCGATCATGCGCGGGCGCTCGGGCAGGAGCACGTCGTGCGCATCCTGAACAGGGAAAAGGGCGAACCCGGCGGGCAGGCCGGCGCCGTGGCGGCGGCCCGCGCAAAGATCTTCGCCGACGACTACGCGGGCGCGCTGGCCGATCTCGACCAGATCCTCGCGCAGGACGCCAAGGACCCGGCGGCCTGGTATTACAAGGGGTATTGCCTGCAGTCGGCGAAGCGCCTCGACGAAGCCCTCGCAGCCTACCGGCAGGGGCTGGACAGGAATCCGGGGCAGATCGAGTTCTACTTCTACACGGCCAATTGCCTGCGCCTGATGAAAAAGCCCGACGAGGCGCTGGCCGAATACGCGCAGGCCGTCGCCGCCCGGCCGGCGTACCCGATCTACCGCTACCACATGTCGAACTACCTGCGCGAGCTGGGACGCCACGTCGAAGCGGTGGCCGTGATGGATACGCTGCTGTCCTACGACCCGGCGCGCTACGACTATGCCTTCCACAAGGCGAACAGCCTGCGCTCGCTCGGCCAGCACGAGGCGGCGATCGTGGCGATCGAGATCGCGATCCGCAGCGACGCGACGAATCCGCTGTACCTCCTGCACAAGTGCCAGTCGCTGGCGCTGCTGAAACGCTTCGACGAGGCGCTGTGCGTCATCGAGGCGGCGGTGCGCCTGGCTCCGGAAGGTGCCGACTGCCTGAACGAGCGGGCCGCGGTGCTCATCGCGCTCGGACGCAAGGCCGAGGCCCGCGCGTCGATCGAAAAAGTGCTCGGCAAGGACCCGCGCAATGCCCGCGCCCGGGCGCTGCAAGCGTCGCTTGCCTGAACGATGTCATGTAAAGGAGATGAATATGACCGTTAAAGTCATCATCAAGAAGAATACGTATCACGACTCCGTGTCGCTGATGGTCCTGAGCGCGAAGGCCAACACCCTGCCGGACGTGAAGCAGGCCGTGGTGGCCATGGGGACCGACCTGAACAAGGAAGTCATCCGCAACATCGGCCTAATGACCGACGAGATCGAGGCGGCCGGCACGGGCGACCTGCTGATCGTCGTCGAAACCGGCAGTTCCGACTCCTGCGCGCAGGCCGTGCGGGACATCGAGGCGCTGTTCGACAAGAAGAGCGAGGGCGCGAAAAGCGGGCCGATCAACTATGCGACGACCGATTCCGCGATCGCCAACGTGCCCGGTGCCAACCTGGCCATCATTTCCGTTCCCGGCGAGTTCGCCGCGCGCGAGGCCAGAAAGGCGCTCGACAAGAACGTCAACGTGATGATCTTCAGCGACAACGTCAGCATCGAGGACGAGATCGCCCTGAAGCAGTACGCGCACGGGAAAGGGCTGCTGGTAATGGGGCCCGACTGCGGCACGGCCTACATAGGCGGCAAGGCGCTCTGCTTCGCCAACATCATCCGCGAGGGCAACATCGGCATCGTCGGCGCCTCGGGCACGGGGAGCCAGGAAGTCGCGGCGCGCATCCACGATTTCGGCGGCGGCATCACCCAGATCATCGGCGTCGGCGGCCGCGACCTGCACGAACGGGTCGGCGGGATCATGATGATCGACGGCATCCGCCTGCTGGAGCAGGACCCGGCCACGCAGATCATCGTGCTCGTTTCCAAGAAGCCCGCGCCGTCGGTCGAAGCCAAGGTGCTCGGCGAAATCAAGAATTGCAGGAAACCCGTGCTGGTCTGCTTCCTCGGCGGCGACAAGGCCACGATCGAGGCGGCCGGCGGCATCTACGGCAAGACGACCAAGGAAACCGCCTTGCAGGCGGTCATCCTGGGCGGCAAGCCCGAGGGGGAAATCAACAAGCGCGCGCTGAACCTGCCGCTGATCGCGGAGGTCAGGGCCAAGCTGCAGCCCGAGCAGAAGTACATCCGTGCGCTGCTTTGCGGCGGCACGCTGTGCGAGGAAATGATGCTCCTGGCCAAGGAGACCTTGCCGGAGGTGTATTCCAACATCGCCAAGGACCCGGCCCATCGCATGCGCGACATCCACGTCAGCGAAGGGCACTGCTTCATCGATTTCGGCGACGACGAATTCACGCGCGGCCGGCCGCACCCGATGATCGATCCTTCGCTGCGCACGGCGCGCTTCGTCGAAGAGGCGAAAAAGCCGGAGGTCGGCGTCATCATCCTCGATTTCATCCTGGGCTACGGCGCTCACGCCGACCCGGTCGGCATGCTCCTGCCCGCGATTCGCGAGGCCAAGGAGCACGCGGCGCGCGCCGGGCGCCACCTGGAGATTCTCGGCTACGTCCTGGGCACCGATCTCGATCCGCAGGATTACGCCGGACAAATCAAGAAGCTGGTCGATGCCGGCGTGACGCACGCCAGCAGTTGCACGAACTCGGGGCTCCTGGCTCGTGGCTTTGTCGCAAAGGGGGAATGAAATGGACGACAGAAAATCGATCTTCTCTGAACTGAATGTCATCAACGTCGGGATCTCCCTCTTCCGGGACGACCTCGCGGCGCAGCGCGTCCCGGTGACGCACGTCGACTGGATGCCACCCGGCGGCGGCAAGCCCGCGATCGTCAAGGCGCTCGATTACCTCACCGACGCCGCGCGCGCCGAAAAAATCGCCCAGGCCAACGCCCTGGCCGTCGAGCGCATCGTCAAGTCGCACCCGGTGCTGACCGGCTTCGGCCGCGCCCTGGACGTCGTTCCGGGGATGACCAGGAAAACCATCCTGCACGCGGGACCGCCGATCACCTGGGAACGCATGTGCGGCGCCATGAAGGGCGCCGTCACCGGCGCCATCGTTTTCGAAGGGCTGGCCCGGAACATCAAGGAAGCGGAGGAAGTCGCGGCCTCCGGCGAGATCACCTTTTCCCCCTGCCACGAGCACGCCTGCGTCGGCTCGATGGCCGGCGTGACCTCGGCCTCGATGTTCATGCACGTCGTCGAGAACAAGACGTATGGCAACGTCGCCTACACCAACCTGAGCGAACAGCTCGCCAGGATTCTGCGCATGGGGGCCAACGACGAAACCGTGATCGCCCGCCTGAACTGGATGCGCGACGTGTTCGGCCCGATCCTCTCCGAAGCCATGAAGCTGGCCAAGGAAATCGACCTGCGCCTGCTCCTGTCGCAGGCCCTGCACATGGGCGACGAGTGCCACAACCGCAACAACGCCGGTACGAGCCTGCTCGTCCAGGCGCTCACGCCCTACATCGTCGAGACCTCCTTCTCCACCCGGGAGAAGCGCGAGCTCTTCGATTTCGTCGCCAGCAGCGATTATTTCTCCGGCCCCACCTGGATGGCGCTGTGCAAGTGCGCGATGGACGCGGCGCACGGCATCGAGAACAGCACGGTGGTGACCACCATGTGCCGGAACGGCGTCGAGTTCGGCGTGCGCGTCAGCGGCATGCCGGGCAACACCTGGTTCACCGGTCCCGCGCAGCGCGTCGTCGGACCGCTCTTCGCCGGCTACAAGCCGGAAGATTCCGGCCTGGACATCGGCGACAGCGCGATCACCGAAACCTTCGGCATCGGCGCCTTCGCCATGGCGGCCGCGCCGGCGATCGTGGCCATCGTCGGCGGCACGGTCCAGGAAGCCATCGAATACTCCGTCAAGATGCGCGAGATCACTCTGGGGGAAAATCCCAACGTCACGATCCCGCTGCTGGATTTCCGCGGGGTTTCGACGGGCATCGACGTGCTGAAAGTGGTCGAGACGGGCATTCTGCCGGTCATCAATACCGCGATCGCGCACAAGGAGGCCGGCATCGGCATGATCGGCGCCGGCATCACCTTCCCGCCCGCGGAGTGTTTCGACAAGGCGATCCTCGCCTTGGCGGAAAACATCCAGTAAACCAGGACGCGGGATGGCGGGCGCCACCGTCCGGTCGAGGCGGCGCGCTCGTCATGCGCGGCGGATGGCCGCGCGGGGAGGCGCGGACGGCGCCGAAGCCCGTATGCAACCTTGCAGCAACCGATAATCGGCAGGAGGATCGATGACAACCCATTCTCGTAAGAATCCCCTGGTCGTCGTGGCCATCGGCGGCAATGCCCTGCTCCGCGAGGACCAGAAAGGAACCATCGCCGAGCAGAGCGCGAACGTGGAAACGTGCTCCGAATGCCTGGTCAAGATCGTCAGCGCCGGCTTCCAGCTGGTCCTGACGCACGGCAACGGCCCCCAGGTCGGCCTGATCATGCTGCGCGACTCCTACCCCGGCGCCGTGATACCGCCGATGCCCCTGTACATCTACAACGCGGAATCGCAAGGGCAGATCGGCTTCCAGTTGATGAACAGCCTGTCCAACAAGCTTGCGCGCAAAGGGCTGCGGAACTCCATCGCCACGGTGTTGACGCGCGTGGTGGTCGACGCCGCCGACCCCGGACTCAAGAAGCCGACCAAGCCGGTCGGCCCGTTCTACAGCATCGAAGTGATCGACACGCTGGCCAAGGCCCTGGGCTTCAACTACATCGAAGACAGCGGCCGGGGGTATCGCAAGGTCGTCGCTTCGCCCAAGCCGGTCGAGATCGTCGAAATCGACCTGATCCGGGAGATTCTCGCCACGGGCCGATCCGTCATCGCGGCGGGCGGCGGCGGCATCCCGGTGGTCAGGAAGGAGGGCGGGCTCCTGGAGGGAATCGACGCGGTCATCGACAAGGACCTTTCGTCGGCCATGCTGGCGGAATGCGTGCAGGCGGATACCCTGATGATCTTGACCGCCGTGGAGCAGGTGGCCGTCAATTTCGGCAAGCCGGACATGCGCAAGCTGGGCAGGATAAGCGTCGCGGAGGCCAAGCGTTATTTCGCCGAGGGACATTTCCCGCCGGGAAGCATGGGGCCGAAAATGGCCGCGGCCATCAACTTCGTCGAACGCAGCGGCGGCAAGGCGATCATCACCCGCCTCGAAAAGGCGACCGAAGCCCTGGCCGGCGAAACGGGAACGACGATCTGCCCCTGATCGGCCTGCCGGGCCGCCGCGCGAGGCCGGCCCGGCTATCCTGCGGGGAGGCCGCGCTTTCCTTGCGCCGAAAGCGCGTCGTCGAGCCGCGCGCCGCACAGCACGCCCGCCAGAATGTCGCGCCCCGACGTCGAGCCGATGCGCATGACCCGCGACAGGACGGCATCGTCCAGCGGAACGTCCTCGTCGAACAGGTTGTCCAGCAGGTCGACGATGGACTGCCGGACCCTGCCCCGGGCCGAGGTCTTCAACGCCGCCAGGCTGATCGGGTGGGTCAGCGGCGCGGCCCGTTCAAGGATGTCTCCGCAGATGCGGCGCAAGCGCCGGGCGGGACTGCCCTCGATGTTCAACACGGCAAAGAGGCCGGTCAGGAAATCGTCGCCCGAGGGCGTCAGGCCGGGCCCCAATCCGATCATTCCGACCGCGCACTCCGTGGCGCCCGGCAAATCGTCGTGCAGCAGGAGATGCAGCAGCCGCTCCGCCTTCTCCCGCAGCATCGCCTCGACGGCCTGCTGGTATCGGCCCGCGCCCGCCGGCGGCGAAACCGCTTCTGCCTGCAGCGCGCGTTCCATGCGGGCGATTTTCCCGGGCAGATTGGAAAGGCGCGCGGGATACGCGGGCAGCCGGCATTCCCAAGGAAGCGCCTGGGAGTAGCGCACGTGCATCCCCGAGGAAAAACACAGCAGCGATTTTTCCGGAAGGCTGAAGCATGGATCGCCGGCGACAAACCAGTCCGTACCCAATTCATCCGCGGCAAGACGCAGCGTATTGGGCGCATCGTCGCAGCGGCGGCAGGCCAGGGTATGCAGTTCCCCGTGTCCATCCTCGATATTGACCACCTGCTTGAAGACGCTATGCACGCCGCCGCGGAATCCGTCGGCGCGCAGCCGCTCGAGAAATGCCGCGTCTCCTGAGATAACGCTTTGTATTTCTGATGATTCTTCGTCAAGCATCGGATTGAACCCGTATTAGAATGGGGCTGGAAAAACTCTGATTATATTGGTGGGGCGAAACACGAAATGAAACAATTCTGCGTGGCGGATCTTCTGAAACTGCCCCTTTTCGAAGACGCGCGTCTCATGTGCGGCAAGAAGGGGCTGGAGAACCCGATTACGGGGATCAACATCATCGAAGCCCCCGACGTCGCCCAGTGGATTCAGGGCGGCGAGGTCTTATTGACCAACCTGTATTCCTTGAAGGCCCTGGAGCCTTTGCCGGCGTTCGTCAAGGCGCTGGCCAAGAAAGGGTTGGGCGCGCTGATCGTCAAGGTGGGCGTTTTCGTCGATGCCATTCCTCCGGAATTGATCCGCGCCGCCGAACGCTACCATCTGCCGATCATCGAGGTCAGCCGCGACACGCTTTACCGCGACATCGCTTTCGCCGTTACGGCGAGGCTGCTCGACGAACGCTTCGCGCTGTTCAAATACATCGAGGAAGCGCACGAGCGATTCGTGCAGTTGTCGATCCTGGGCGCGGGAACCCAGGAAATCGTCGAGGCGCTCGCGCAGTTCATAGAGAATCCGGTCGTCATTTACGACCGGGACTACATCCCTATCCGCGCCTCTTCCCCGCGATTTTTATCGGCACGATTCGTCGATCGGCCGACGGACAAAAAGCCCGCATCGCATTTCGAAGGCCAGATCGAACTGGACAATGATGAGCGGCTGAAACAGATCGTCTTCCCCGTCGAAATCGTCGGACACGTGCGCCTCAGTCTGGCGGCAGTCTGCATCAACCATGAACTGACGGGAATGCAGCACATCGCCGTCAAGAACGCCATCAATGCCCTGGTCATCGAATTGATCAAGCAGCAGGCCGTCGGCGAAGTGGAAAAGCGTTTTCACAGCGACGTGCTGAGCGATCTCCTGAGCGGCAACGCCACCTCGCTTTCCAGCGTTCTGGAACGGGCCAGCCTGCTGCAGTGGGATCTGAAAAAGCCCCATGCCGTGATTTCCTTTGCGCTCTCCGACAAGACATTCTCACTGGCGCAAAAGGGACTCGACGGAGAACGGCGGGCCTACGATCGCCTCTACGAAATGCTGAGCGCGCAGTTTCCCCACTGCCCGATCCAGGTGCGTACGGACAAGCTGATCATGCTCTGGCCGCTGGACGATTCGAGCGACAAGAAATGGCTCGCCAAGGTGCGCGCTCCCCTGGAGAAAATCGGGCTGAAGTGGGAAAAGCAGGGTAAGGCGGCGCTGTACATGGGCATCGGCAACATGGCCAACGAGCCCGTCAACCTGGCACGCAGTTTCCAGGAGGCGGAAGACACCCTGCGCATCGCCAAGAGCATGTCCTTCGCGCACCAGGTCAACGCCTACCAGGATCTCGGTGTCTATCGCCTGCTGCTGCAACTGGCGGGCCGGCAGAGCCTCGCCGAATTCATACCGAAGGCGTTCGGACAGCTCACGCTCGTCAAGCAGGGCGGACCGACGTTGATGAAGACCTTGAAAACCTACCTGCAGTGCGACAGGAACATGAGCAGCACGGCGAAAAATCTGTTCGTACACGTCAAGACCGTCGCCTATCGGATCGAACGCATCAAGAAACTGACGGGACTCTCCCTGACGGACCCCGACGAAATCCTGCACTTGCAAATCGGCCTGAAAATCCTGAGCTTGCTCGATGCGGAAAAAGCGCCTCTACGGGGAGCGTTCTGAGACAAGCACCGAGCTCGTTACGCGAAGGGCATGGCTGGTCTCAGGAAATGCTGGGGGTGAAGATCGGGATTGATGAATCCAGCGCCAGGGTGCGGATCAGGCGGTAAGAACTAGGTGTGCATGAACCGCCGTTGCCGACGGTGAGATTGATTGCGAACGCCCTGAATGCCCCTGTTGCTCACCTATACTGCGACGACGACAGTACTGCGGAACTGCTCTTGAAGCTGCATAGCCTAGATGGGAGAGCGAGGGAGGCGCAGGTAAGGGCGTTTCTGGCTGCATTAGCCTGACGTGCCTTGACTTAGGCGGCGTTCTGGCTACTGGAGTAATGTTGATGCCGTTGACCGCTTCGGGGAGAGTCGTGATGGGATGGGGCGAGCTTACGCTTCAATGGCTGCAGGGTGCAAAAGAGCTAGCATTCATTGTCTCCGCAATTGCTATTCCAGTCATTGTTGCAAAGATCGGCGGTGACGTGAATTCGGCAATGAAAGAATCAGAGAACCGGATTCGATATGTCGAGTTGGCTATCACTCAATTACGCAGTTCTCCGTCTCCAGAGACTGCGGCATTGCGGGATTGGGCAGTGGAACTGCTCGATACGCAGTCACCAGTCAAGCTCTCAACAGAAGCAAAAGCACAATTGAAATCCAAGGCCTTGGCGCCACCTGTTTCAGCGGTAGCGCCTGGAGGCGTCGGTGTGTCGGTTGGGTCAGGTTCGGGTGGTGACGCCTGTGCAAAGTAGGATTGTCTGTGGTTCTGAATTGATCTGATGATTCGGGGTTATGCGTGATCTGCTATGCCCCTAGTCAAGCCACCTTCGCAGGCCGGACAAGCCTGCCGCACCAAACCCGCTTTCACCAAAGGAAAACGGGGCTCCCTTCCGAAAGCCCGTTCGCAGCCTCCTCAACATACCCGGCCAAAGCTACTTCCAGCCGAGCCTCCGGCATATCTCAAGCACCAAACCCGACTGGTTCATGGCATTTCTTTCGGAGCGCCTGCAGCCCTATTATTCCCTACAAACTATGGCAGATTTTATGCGGACATCGTCATCACCCACCAATTTCCCAACCGGAAAATGAATGCTGCGCCCACCGTGACCTAGCCAAAATGTTTTCGTTAGGATGCGCATAGATTTCCGCCCCATCACCCACCCAACCACCCACCTTTCAGTGAGTGGCGGAGTCGTGGTGAAGGCTTAGATTTTGCCCGGTTTCAGGATGGTGCGCTGACTTTTTTCAGTTCGTTCCACGTGTCGCCCATGGCGTCGGCCGCTGCATCAGCCGCTGCCAGCAGGGTATCGTCGGCAAGGTGCGAATAGCGTGCTGTCTGATTGATGTTCGCATGGCCGAGCGCTCGGCTGACTACGAAGAGGGAATACCCGGCATTCACAAGGTTGCTGGCGAATGTGTGTCGGAGGTCGTGAATCCGGACATCCTTCAAGCCTGCCCGGCGGCACGCGGTGTGCCACGGCTCATGGAAATCCCGAAAGGGCTTGCGCGTCTTCGGATTGGGCAGGACATAGGGGCAGCCGTCCCAACGCGGGAGTACCTTGAGCAGTTCCACGGCTTCAATCGAGAGCGGCACATAGCGCGTCTTGCCGGACTTGGAGAGCGGTATTGTCCAGATGCGGCGCGTCAGGTCCATATGAGCCCATTGGGCGTTCAACAACTCCGATTTCCGGCAACCGAGCATCAAGAGCAGCGCAACAATAAACTTAAGCTGCGTGTTCGCGCTCTTTTCCACCGCGCTGCGCAAACGCTGGATTTCCTCCTGGGTCAGGAAGCGCTCACGCCCTTGGACGGGATATTGCTTCACGCCGGCGGCAGGATTGAACTCTGCTCCCGGAATGCCCCGCTTCTTGGCAACGTTATACATGTAGCGGATTTGGACGACGAACTTGTTCGCGGTTCCTGCGGCATACCCGGCCTCCCGCATCGACTGCTGGGCATAGATCACCTCCTCTTGGGTCAGTTCGTCCAGGTGCTTGGACCCGAATCGGGGCAGGAGATGGGTTAGGTTAAAGCTGTAGTCGGACTCCATATTGCGGCGGTAGCTTTGCAGGTACGGCAGATAGGTATCGCGGTAGAACTCGGCAATGGTGGGGATGGAACGTTTGATCTTCTTCTCTTCGGCGGGATTCCCGCCCAGAACGACTTGGGAACGCAACCGTTGGGCCGCTGTGCGTGCCTTATCAAAGCTGATGGATTGGGCGTCGCCGATCTTTTTCTGGCGTTGGCGGCCATGTGCATCGCGGTAACGAAGATAGTAGGTTTTTCCTCCGGTGCTGCGGGCTTCAAGGACAAAGCCCTTGATGTGGGTATCGAAGAAATCGATGCGGCTCTTTCCTTCCGGACATTTTGCGTTGCGGACGACGGCCGCGTCGAGGTGGATGATCGGCATGCGGGTACTCCTTTATGCGTGTATTGAGCAATCGGCCCGGTGAATCACCGGGATGACCCCACGGGCCGGTTGTCGGTACTGCGAGTTTATTGATGCGGAAGTGCGTTATCGGCTGCTGGCGCGCAACTGCCGGCGGGCGGCCGGGGGTGGTCCAAAAATGTCCCGAGAGGGCACCGCCTGGGGCCGCAGGGGCACGACGGGCGGGGCCGGATGGGGGCGTCATAGGGGCGTCTCAAGCGGCCGAGGCGCGAGAAGCGCAGCAGCCACCCCGGAAGTCTCGAAATACCCGACGAACCCGTCGCCGCCGGAGCAATACCGCTGCAGGTGGGCGTCGAGTCGTCGGGTGCGTCGATTCTGCCGGTCGGGCTACCTCAAACTGTCAGGCGGGGCCACTTCGGTCAGCTCCTGGTATAGACGCTAGCCGTGGTCTTCATGAGTCCTCCTTGGTTAGCGTCACTACACGTTCTTTGCCACGCGAGAGCTCGATCCGGATTCCCTGGGACAGTAAGCCCGCCTGCAATGGGCCAATACGTTTGGACAGGGCAATAGCGTTCTGCGGCCAGTCGCGAGAAAATCCAGAGCCATGACTGGTACAGATGTTCAGCCTCGCCAGAAAATCTGCCGGTGTTCCCGACCAAGCATTCTCTTCGAGTGCTTCTGCGAACTCGATGATTGCGGCCGCCAGCGGATTGTCCATCAGCGTGTCGAGTTGGCCTTGCTGCAATATTTCGCTGTAAAGTCGTTGATACGGGTTTATTCCTGCAGGCACGCCATCAACCCTTTCCATAGCGGCGAGCCATTGGGAGAATTCAATCATCCGCTCGGGGTTCGTTGCTTCGGCATGGGGCAATTGTTCAAATACTTTCGCTATCAGGTCAAACAGGCCACGCATGATTTTCGGCATGTCGGCCTCCAATTCCGCCATGAGAGCTTCCTCGGTCTTGCGCTTTGACGGATCGATTGGTCGCAGGGAGATCGGCAGACACCGCTGTGCCAAATCCGGCTGTCCGATAAAGGAGTGAATCCCGTTGAGAATCAGCGCAACATGCAAGGAAATCGCCTGTTGAGCATCGTCGGTGTATAACTGGCGCGAGGTGATTGTGCCGCCCGTCGAGGCGATACACAGGTGATCGGCCATCTCCGATTTGAACGACCTCAAGTTGTCGAACGCAAGGACATGGGCACTCTGCCCAGCGATCGCCAGGTCTTTTTCGTTGCGCGGAAAAGTCTGGACGCCAAAGGCGCTCGGATCGATGAGCCGCAGCAGTAGCCTGGACAAGCTTGATTTCCCGCTGCCTTCGTTTCCATTCAGCACCAAGAAAACGTACTTGCTGGAAGGCACCTTGGGGTGGGCGAGCGTGTAGGTGATCCAGGCGATCAGCATCAACTGCTCAGGAGCGCCCACATTCAAGTATTTTCTCAGAAGATCGACATCACCCTCGGCTGCCGGCATAACCATCGGCTGGATGTTCGGTGTCCTCTGAAACACAACATCTGACCCAACGAACGGAATCTCGACGCGGCCGGCCGTGATACGCACCCGCGTATGGTTTTCGTCGCCCAGGTCAAGTTCGATCCCGCCCTCGCTCTTGGCCACTCGGTACCAGACGTCTTGGGGTTTTCCGTACTGTTCTGCGTGCGCCTCAAGTTGTTGATTGACTTCATCGATCTGTCTCGGCTGCAACGATTTTCCCTTCTGAGCGGCGCACGTCGTAATAATCGCGTTGAGTCTTTTGGAGCCGATGGGCAAAGCAACGGAGTTTCCTGCGTGCTGCACCACCGCATACGCTTTTCCTGCGGGGTTCCTGACCAGCTTCAGTTGGTCATGGAGATCGTATGGCAACACCTCAGCCGTTGCCGTTTTCGGGCGGGATGGGGCAGCCGAGTCCTTCCCTTGCGCAACAGGGAGCTGATCCTGGTTTTTCGGGATATCGCCCACCCTTGGAGATGAGTGGGCTTTCTGCGGGGTGGTATCGGGCGTGGCGGGAATGTCCGCCTTGGGTTTGCCGGGAATCTTAAAATGCAAGGTCCCGGGTTTGGGACGGGTCACTGCCGGTGCTACATTGTGTTGCGTGGTATCGGATTGATTTTCCAACGTCGCCTCTCCTTTCATAAAGTTAGTGGGGCGACGCGAATACTGAAGGGGAGGCTATCCCCCCTCGCAAGTATCCCCCTTCAACTATTTGGGGGGATACCCTCTGCGAGTTGCTGGGATTTCCGTAAATTGCCCCACGCCTTGTTGAATGCCTTGTCTGAAGGAAACAGCAAACTTGGTATTCCCAATGCCTTTCGCGCCGTCGCCTTGGCTCCCGGCGCATTGGGTTGCCACTTGGGCAGCTTCATTGGGTCAAAGCCTAGTTCGCGGAGTTTTTCGAGAATCGCGGCCTCCTGCTGCTGTGTTTTTGTTCTCGGTTGTTTCAAGCTGCGTTGATTTGTAGCGCCGGTAACCTTATCTTCTCCCAGGATGCCGAATCCAAACGTGATCCTGGCCCAGGTATCCAGGCTTGGCAGGGTGATATGCCGGACTCCCGTCTGTCCGGTCAGTACGGGGTCGAGCTTGAGTTTGGAGTTGGAGCGCGCCAGTTCCTGCTGAATTGCCATTTTGTAACGCACCATTTTTTCAACAATACTATCCAATTGAGATATTTTCTCCTCCCGCCTCTGTGCTTCGCCAAAGTCGCCGGAAACGACTGCCCCTACGAATTTAGCCCTAGTCTGCTCTCTCTCCTCACCAATAAGCTCTAGCGCCGAACATGGCAATGCCAGGAGGTCGGGTAACTGGGAAATGTCGATGGAACCGTCATTGGATATCCGGACGTAAGGTTTCCGCACGGCATTCCGCATCCATCCGAGCAGCATGGCGGATGCTTCTTCTTCTGTACAACTGCCCCGATCGTCGTATCCGACCTCGTCCTCTGGATTGATCATTGTGCTTGTCCTCTTGAACGTTCAGGGGAGTCCCGGTAGCTCCTGAACTGAAACGCGATATGGGTTTGGGAGAAGAGGATTGTATCTGAGAGGACTTTTGACTGCGCTCGGGCCGCATCTCGCGTACCTCATTGGCACAAATGAATACGGCACTCGACGCACCCGACGACTCGACGCCGTGAGGAAAAATGAGCAACTGGGGTTTGTGGCGTCAGATGCGTCGGATCACTGGCGCTATGGTGTGTGGAAAGGGGTGAGGAGCTGCTCGGTAGCTTCACGCTCGACGGCCAACTCGCCCGCCGGGAAAAGTCCACTCTTCCCACCCAGGTAGAAAAGGTAGATTTTTTGGGAAGGTACCCGGCGGCAGCGCATGGATTCACTCCATTTCGATTCGGCACAGAAAATTGCCAATTTGGGAAGCGATCGTTCAACGTGCAGCCTGAAAGCCGGTTGTTGTGGACATCCCACTCGAAGCGATGCCTGGGGTCACTAAGCGATGAACATTTACTGCTCCCAGCCGACCACAGCCTCAAAATTTAACGGTCAAGACGATCTCGGGACGCTTACGTTAAAGCCACATTGTTGGATTGAATACTTGTTAGTCATGAAAGAAAAATTCTCGATAGACCGGGGCTTTACGGTTTGATGATGCTGCCTATCTTTTGCGGCGACGAATCACACTCATACCGGTGATGCCAAGGCCCAAAAGAGCAAGACTGGCTGGCTCAGGAACTGAGTTGTTACTCTGATTATTTTCAAAATCATAGGTAACAGTCATCGTTCCGCTTACGGTGTTGGTGAAGTCATAAAAATCAAAACCAATGCCACTCATTGACGTAAGCGTATCAAAGAACATGAGCTTATTTTGATAGGAAGCGCTTGGCAAAAAATTGGTTAAAGACCCTGTTATCGATATTGGAGATGTATGGCTAGCGTCAGATGAGACAAGAAAAAACGAGCTTGAACCAGATTTGTCAAAAGAGAGGGTGTAATTGAATGTGTCATCAAATTGGTAACTCGATCCCACTCCAGTAACACCCATATGACTGAATATTGCTGGCGTATCGAATTGAAAATATTGATTGTTAGCCCCAACAAATTTCTGATTGTCATAAGATACGAACGGGAGTATTTGATAGCCCCCTGCTCCATCCGAAATGAGATTGGCTCTAATGATTGTTGATAACGTGCCTGCGATGGATATGTTTACCGAGTTAAGTGAGCCTAGTGATGTATCAAACGGATTGACACTAATAAAAGCGACTTGTGATGGGGCAGCAGAAGTAGCGGTTGTGGTGAATGAGTAATTACTAATTAGCTGGGTTGCGAGTGCTTGCCCCGTACCCCATATGAGCGTCAAGGCAAATAGGCTCAACCTAATTTTTTTCATTTTGTGCTCCCTATACTCAATTGATGGAAGATGTCATATGCAAGCAATAATTGATCCAGAACAACATAACTATATGTAATTATTAAATATTTATTGTTTCGTTTTTCTTTATTCTTGATATGTGTAAGATTTTTCGACACGCCTTTGAGAGACTGGATTGTGCTTTCAAAGCCGTTATCGGTGTAAGCGGTCGGCCAGTACCGTCTGTTAAGTCAATCGACGTTTGCTGAAGATCATGCTTGGATGTGAACCAAAGCCCCGATCACCGTTCCATCTTTTGAGTTGGCCTTCTATTCGCATACGAAAGGGAGATTGGAAGAATTATCAGTCAGAACGGTCAGTATCGCCCCGTTCCGGACCCTCAAGAAAAGGCAAAGCAGCCGTTCATGAACGTCTGAATTCGCCGGCCTTGCGCGGCTTTATGCGCACGGTCTGGTGGAATGATGGGTTGGGCTCGGGTGCTCACCGGCGCCACCAAACAAGCTCTTTGCGCGAAGCATTCCAGTAGAAGTGGAATGAATCACAGCTACCGTCGGTAACTGAGAATGCTGAACAGCCCTTTACTTCCTTGCACCCAGGGAGATCGCCGATCTCTTCGTCGGAGCAAGCGAGTGATGATGTTTCAAGACGTACAGGAGTTGAGCAGAAGGAATTTTGGCTGTGCCTTCCCAGGGGGAACTGCATTGTTATGGGACGAGCGCCACGCTGCATAAACCCGACCCAAACACTCTCGTCTTTCCCGTAACCGACAGCTATTCGGTCAGGCTTTCCATCACAGGTGATGTCAGCAACGACCACGGACTTTTCATCCCAGCGAACGGAGGGCTGTGCTTTGCGAAGTGTGGAAATGGCAGATGCGTTTGCCGCTTCGCCAGCAGCAGCGACACTAGTGCAAATGGCGCAAATGGTGGCAGCGGTCGAAAGGTGCAGAATCATGGCGATGCCCAACGTTTGACGTGAGAGGCCGCCGTAGCGGCGAAGCCGCGAAGGGAACCCACAAGCGCAGCTTGTGGGCGGTCCCTCTCGACGGAATTGTTAGGCGGTTAACGCCGAAGCAGCCGCAATACAGCGCCTTTTGCTTGGAATGCTATTGCGATCATAAAAACTCCCTTGCCGATGCAATACCAACCAATTCCATTAGCGATCGCCGCAAAAAGATTGTTTTCGCTTGCTGCGCGTAATCCGGCGAGGCTTATTCCTCCGCAAATTGCAATGACACCACCGATGATGCAAAAAAATCTTGAGGCGCTGCCAAAACCCTCTACGGCACTAGTTGCACTTGTTTTTTCTTCTGGGACTGTCGCTTCGTTTGACATACATATCTCCCTTAAAAATAGGGTTGTGCCGCTGATAAAAGCGACAGCTCAAGATGCAGTTCGAAAACCGGCTGTTGAAAGCGTTCCACTCGAAGCGATGCTTGGGCATCAGCAAACGACGACATCTACTGCTCCCAGCGAACGTTGACTTTCCAACCGGTTGCGGAGAACGCCGGCAAGAGCGTCGCCTCCGTATTCTTCCTAGCCGTGGCAAGCACCTCGGGGCTACCACAAACCCGAGCTATGTCTTGTTGAGCTATGCCTAATGCAGCATCCAGTGCTTTTGTGCGGTTGGCCGACCCCGGGATGATCGGCTCGATACCGGTGCCCGTGACTTCATAGAAATAAGAGCCGCCTTTGTCCTGCGGATCGTGGTTAACTCGTGCTGAAATTGCCTGGGGTTTTGGCAACACCAAAACAGCGGACCTTAGCTCTTGGTTTACCTCCTGGTACTTGGCCAATCGAAAATCCGTACCGACCAGACAGTCGCCACGCGCCACCAAGAGAACCTTAGTTCCACCGAACCGCAACTCCCATTGTGTCCAAGGGATATCTTGGGTGATTTTTTTCGTGAACGCGATTACGTTTGCGTATTTGACCTTCACCGATACCAGATGCCCCATTTGCTCAAGTGACATCAGTGGTGGTTGAGACGGTGGCAGAGGCGGAGGCGGCGATTTCATACAGAAATGCCATATCCCGACGAGACCAAGGGCGATTGCGCTAAAGATGAAATACTTCGGATGCTTATCACTTGCACCACTGCTGCTCGCACGGGATACCATCGTTATTCCCATCCATTTTGACGTTAGGGCAATTCTTCAGGAAGAACATAGCTTCAGCGCAAGAAGTCATCTGCGAACAATGAGTCCGACCGTCGCACCGAAAGCTAGCTGAGCTCGCTTGTATTGCTGATTGAACGGTAGCAATCGGTCTAGAGGATGTACGGTTGGAATATTCGGCATAACCGTAAGCAGCCAAGGCCACTACGATGGCAAGCTGAAAAATACGCATAACAATACCCCCGCTGCCACGGCGGGCTGTTCTTCCTTGTGGATTTTGGCGTCGCACTTGGCGATCCAGGCAGACGAGATGTATGGCACGCTGCTTTCCGTTGTTGTCGGTTTCTATTTCAAAAGACAAGCGTTCGCCGATTCTTGGGCGCTGACCATCTCTCGGGAATGCGGAAACATGTACGAATATCTCCGGGCCACCTTGAACCGAGGCAATAAACCCAAAGCCTCGATCTTCGTTCCACTTTTTGAGTTGGCCTTCTATTCGCATACAGAAGAAGCGTTGGAAAAACTATCAGTCAGAACGGTCAGTATCGACTGAGCCAACCTTCAGAATTTTTGGAAGCAGACGTTCGAACGTTCAAGTTGAGGGGCGCGGGGCCGTCTTGCCGGCGAAGCGTCCCTCTCGAATGATGGGATGGGTTTGGCTTCATTGTGGAAACTCCTCGAAGTAAAGATAGCCACGGAAATTGTTGGCTTCTTCATGGATCACCAGGTAAAGGCGATTAGCTTCTTGCTGTATGGTTTGAAGCCGCTCTTGGAACTCAGCCGCCGTGGTCTCGAACAGTTCACCCTCTGGGTCTAGACAGTGCGAGATCCCTTTGTGGCTCAAAAAATTCCTTTCATTTTTGAAGCGGTGAAGTTCGGCAACAAGCGTTCGGTTGTTGCTGAGCTTCTTGAAAACGTCAATCAGCCTTTCAAGCGATGCATCTTCATAGTCATCGCCACACATTTTGAATGGCATACGCTTTCCTATGCATTTCTGCGCGAGCTTCAACGCTTCGGAGATGTAGAGCTTCAGTTGCTGTTCAA
Organism: Propionivibrio sp.; assembly: GCF_047602565.1. GTDB lineage: Bacteria > Pseudomonadota > Gammaproteobacteria > Burkholderiales > Rhodocyclaceae > Propionivibrio. The sequence goes on along the minus strand of NZ_JASGGX010000001.1, from coordinate 2,671,330 downwards.
CAAGCTGGCACCCAGAAAGGGCAAACGCTACTTGTAGGTAGAAGTCTTTGCCGTCGTTCATATGAAGCCTAACGAATGAGAGGGACTTCCCTGCACCGAGGGACGTCTGAAGTCACCGGACCTAGCGCGGCATCATTGCCCAAAGAGCAGATCGCTGTGTTCTCTGGGAATGCTCATCAGAAAGTGCTGTAGGACACCCTGTGCGTCGGCCCATGAGCGCCGGGTTATGCATTGGACGGGAACTCAACTTCAAACGCTTCCCAGCCTTCAGGTGGCACGGTTGCAACAATGCGGCGAATCATCTCAACAATCTCTTCTCTGGTCGTACCCTTTCCACGTTGCATAGGCTGATCGGTAAGACGTCTGGTAAAGAATTCACGCCCATCATTGGTGAGTATGTAGTTGCCGTCCGGAAGTTTTTCTAGGACCGGACCGATTTCTATCCCTTCCTTCGGAGCTAGATGAGTCGCCATATTTCCCATAAACTTTTCCAGCGGAAATCTTTGGCCAGCCATCATGCCCGTGACTTCCAGCGTGGCATTCATGTATGCCCGATACGAAGATGAATTGGTGCTCTTCGATTTCCAGCGGTTAAGAATCGGCATGCGGGCGCCCTCGTTATGCAGAACAGTGTTTACACGGACAGCTGGATCCGTATAACAATTCATATTGATGATAACGAATATGTTGTCTTAAGTTTATTATTTTCAGTCACTTGCTAATTTTTCTGTCAGTATAACAACATCAATATGCCGCACGGAAGCGAGGATCTATGGCTGCTTTGGGGAGCTTGCATGTAGGTCTGCTTTTGGCCGATTACAGCCTGTTTGAAAATATCCTACTCCTGATAGTGGTCTTTGGCAGGAAATAATTGCAAGTGGCTATGCTGATCCTCTGCGTGTCCGTGGAAAATCCGCAACGCCGCAACTGCCATAAAGGGAAAGGTGCAGGGCGTTGCGGAAAGGTTGCGGCGTCGGGTTCGTCAGGTGTGTCGGATGATCCTAGTCGATTGCCGCCCGGATGGCGCTTGCCTCCGGATGCTTCAAGGCGAAGTTCAGAAGCCGGCCGTAGTTCTTGGCGCACCGCCGGCCGAAATTATCCTCAGAGAAGGACAGGTTGCTGTAGGCGTACAGACAGGCGGTGATCCCCAGGGCGTCAGCGGAGAACTTGCCCGAGTATCCGTTGTCAGCAACGACACTGAAGCTCTCTTCGGAATCCGGCGCCATATAGAAGCCGCCGTTGGATAAGGTGTAGAACTGCCAGTAGCCGCCGGTATAGCTCTCCGCCAATTGCTCAGCGAAGCGATACACCATGGGTTCGAACTGCAGCGGAAAGCGGATGCCGAAATGGCGATCGGCGACGTCCAAGCGCTTGGACTCCGGGACCAGTTGGGCGGTGACGATGGTTTTGCGTGCGGGCATAGAGACTCCATAGGGTTGTGGAAAACTGCTCCCCCCTCCCCACCCCCCGCGAAAATTCCAGGGCGAGCGGCATCCTCCGGAGGCACCGGATAGACGCAGGGGAACTCAAGGAGATGGGGGGGCTACAGGGGAGGGAGGGGAGGCAGCTTGGATGGAACAGCCTGCGCTGTGTCAGGCGAGGATGATGCGGACTACAGGGATGTCAGTACGGGACTATGGGTGACGCGGCCTACTCGAAATACAGATTGGCCAACATGTGCGTGGTGCTTATGGCGCTCTCGGTGAATTCCCAGTCCAGAACGGTCTCGATGGCGTTGATCAGGTGATACTCATACATGGCGATGCTCCTTTCAGGGGTTTGGTTCAGGCTTACTTGCGAAGCTTCAGGACATAAAACAGGACGGCCGCGGCAAGGATCACCACGACCACGAGCCAGGGACGGTCAAACGTGAGCAAGGCCGTGGCGATAATGCCCAACCACCGCGTCGGTCCGAAACACATGCCTAGGACCGCAATGGTGACGAGAGCGGTAGTCATGCCTCCGGTCAATCAGGACTCCTTCTGCTTTCGGGGTCGCGCCTTTTCGGGAGGAGATACGGAGGTATCAGAGTGATCGGCTGAATCCGATGGCTCCGACAGATCAGTACCGTCCGCAATCAACGGGGCGATGGTTTGTTTGAACGCCTTCACCTCGCCGAGCAGATAACCGCTGTCTTTGTCTGGTCCGCCTCGGACGATCGATTCCGACAGCAGCGCAGCAAAAAGAAAGGACGGGCTGTTGCGGCTCTTGCCCTGGAACACCGGGCGCAGTGCGGCAGCGCTCAGGGTGGTACGGTCGGGACGCTCGGCAATCAACGACTCGATACGTGACAGAGACACCCAGTCCGGATTGAACTTGCCGGAGCCGGAGTTCCCGACAACACGTAGGTGGATCGCCCCTTTAGCGTCGCAACCGATGTGATAGGTCAGTTCCGAATACCCCGACAGGCTGGGGCAGGTACCAATCTTCACAATGCGCGGACCGACAGGAGCGACGACAGGAACGGCGATAGGAACAGTGGTTTGCTTGGACATACAGACTTCCTCATGGTGGTGAAGAAAAGGAAATGAAGAAAAAAGGCAGGTGTGGTACGTGGATGAAGGATTGGGTACGTAGGTAAGAAAATGGCCCTCATATAAGATGGCGAATCTCCCGAACTTTATGTCACGTCAGGCCACCTCACGTGGGCGGCCAGTCGTACCGCCGAATGACTTCCAACAAGGCCAGTGCTTCAGCAAGGGGACGGTCGAGTCCGGCATCGAACTCCAGGATTCCGGCGCGCTCTTCGTAGCACTCACGCTGAACGACGTTCAACCGAGCAGCCATGTCGGCAACGATTGAAAATTCCTCAGGGACAGCATTGGGCATAGGGCTCCTTCATAGAAAAAGCCCCCGGCGATGGATCTACCGAGGGCGATGGTGAACATTGGGAAGAGCAGCGCGGGTCAGAACTGGCACGTCACAATTTTGAAAATGACTCCCTTGCGCCACGAGGAAAGCGGGGTGGCGTGGTTTTGCGCGCTACTTTGCGTTTTGCGGTTGCGCTAATTTCCATGGTTATGGAAATCGAACGTCCGGACAGGCCCTTCCAGTAAGAAAAACCGCCACGTCCGGGAAGGCACATGGCGGCTGATTGGAGGAGTTGACTCAGGAATCGACGTCAAGGACGTTTCAAGGCTGGCATTGAGTAGGCTTGGCACACAGCCAGCAAATCTCCCGAGATACCTTCGACTTGCGGAATGAAGAGCGTGCTACCAGTCCCATCCTCATGGGTAATGAACAGCAGTTCGAAGACGATGTTTCCGTGTTCATCGCTATGTTCCTCCGGGGTTTCGAAGCAAGGTGAAAAATCGGGCTGTCCGAAAACGGTGTCGTCGATCAAGCTACGCAGAATGGGCAAACCGACTTCCTGTTCCAACTGCTCGACCGAATCGCCGGCCTCGACCACGATCATGTGTCCATACCGTTCGTCGTCACCGGGCCGGCCGATTTGCGAGAATTTCAGCGCAGCCAAACGCCGAATAAACGGATGGGCAACGCCGGCCACGTCGCCGGGCTCACGCAAGACGATCATGAGGTCTCCTTGACCGGGATGGCATAGGTCCGGCAGAACGCCAGCAGCGTGGGGTCGATCCCTGGCGCATTGATCACGATGAGGTTGTAGCCGTAGCCTCCATCGCCGACGATGTACACCAACTCGAACAACTGATCGTCGTGGGATTCGGCGAATTCGAATGCAGGAGCGAACGCCGCATCGCCGAAGCGGGAATCATCATAGAGGCCGCGCAGGATGGAGAATCCCATCACAGTCTCCAGATCGGCCGCCGTATCTCCGGGCTCAACGACGACGAACGGACCAAGTTCGTCAGCGTCCCAGGGGCAGGACGCACTGATTTCCTCGATGCGCTGCTCGATAAGTTGCCGGACTTGGGCGTTCGTCAGTCTAGCGACGGTTTCAGGGTCATTCAGGATCAGCATAGAGAGGAAGCTCCTTGAAAGGATGATGGCGGCGGTAGCTGGGCAAGCGGCTGCGCCGATGCTGCCGGCGGGTGAGACCGAAGGGCTGGAAGGGAGAGGGCTGATAGGTGATATCGGGGATTTCGATGCTGCGCATTTGCATGATTGACTCCTTGGAGATGAACAAAAGAAAACGCCCCGAGGATTTCTCCAGGGGGCGTTGATGGAACTACGGGTGCTACAGGATCAAGCCAGTGATGGCTGATCTCTTCTACGGAACTGGAATGGGGTACAGCCCGGCTTTCAGGGCATCATTGATGGATTCGTCCGGGAACAGAACCACCACCTTAAGGCCCTTGGCGTCTTTCCATTTCTCCTGGCTGAGTACCCATTTTGTGACGAATTCGGCAATGGTCTTGCGCGCCTGCTCCCTCTGATTCCGCAGGTAGCTGTTGGCCTTGTCCTGCAGCGCCGGGGTGGTGCGTTGTATGACCTGCTGCCGCTCCTTCGTGCCGAAGGGCCAGTTCATGTTCACGGTCATCCCCGTGGTGTCGATGGCGACTGGTAATGCGGGTTTGACAGGCGGCGCGACAGCGACAAACAGCTTGTCTTGACGCATAAACTTCCATTCCGGAGCCAACTCGACGTTATAGCGATACGTTGCAGGCACCGTGACGGTAACGATGGTGTCGAAGAAAAGTCCCGGAAATACCTCGGTGATCTTCTCCTTCGCCTTGGCCGTCGAGACTTCCAGCAGACCGCCTTCCGTTCTCATGATGATAGGTTCGCTGAGAACAGTTGTTACAGGCGGCTGGGGCGTATTCCTTTTCGAGACGTAGTACCCCGCCGCAAATGATCCCATCGCCAAAATGATGATCAACACGGACTTGATGACGGTTCTCATGCTTTCCCTCGACGAAGCTACTTCGCATTCCCGCAGGACTTGACAGCCATCTGGTGGAGCACGGCTTCGTGCTCTCCCCGGACATTCGCTAACTCGCTGGCTTCGACGCCATCGCCCTGGCCGTACCCATACCAGAATGCCTGGACTTCACTGGTTTTGATTCGCTGGGTCTGTGCCGTTACTAACTGATTCTCTCTCCGTGCTAGAGCGGCGAGTTCTGTAGCCAAGCGAGGACACTCAAGGCCGTCGTATTTGACGGGTGACACGTAGGCACTGGTGATTTGTGCTGGAGGCGTGGGCATGTTCATGCATCCCGAAAGAGTCATGCCAGCTGCTAGCACTACTACGAGATATCTCCGCTGGGGTGTTTTCTTTTCCATAGTTTCTCCATTTTTATGGCTTTTCTTTATATCGGCTTCCATTCAACAACTTGCTTTTTTGCTCCTGAAACTCCTCTTCCGTAAGGATTCCTTTTATCCGCAACTCATCGAGTTTGAGGAGTTGTTCATATGTGGTGTCGGTCGATTCGAGGAGGTCACCGGTTCTTGCCTTGTCGGAAGGCGCTGGATGGCTTCTCGTCTCTTGCTTAGTCAGATTCTTATAGAGGCCCACCCCAGCCCCCACAACACCCCCCGCAGCGGGACCAATTAGTGGAACGGGAATTGCTACAACAGCCCCAATCGCCGCCCCGACGGCTGCATCTTTAACCATGTCAGACCGGGCTACTTCTTTCGCAAGAGCTCCAACCTCGGCTGCTGCGGAGCCAGCGGCCTCTTTTGCCCAGTCCAAAACGGCCTGGGTGTTTTTATGCGTAATGGCGTCCGTAACTACTTGGGATGTCTTTTTGGCGGCGTCGGAAACTGACGTAGCTGTCTTATCGAGGATGCGCTTCACTGAACACCTCTCCCTGAGCCTCAGTTGATCTGCATTGAAGGCGAAACGACTGATGAACTGCTATCAACTACCGATTACACGTGTTGTAACGACTACCGTGACAACATTATTGCGTTTTGTCACGAGACTCGCAACATGTCTCGTGCGAAACAAATTTCCCCTCAGAACATCGCTGGACGCAGGATTCGTGCGTTGCGGGAAGGGCGTGGCTGGTCTCAAGAAAAGCTAGGGGTAGCGATCGGGATTGATGAATCCAGCGCCAGGGCGCGAATCAGCCGGTATGAGCTAGGCGTGCATGAACCGCCGTTGCCGACGGTGAGATTGATTGCGAACGCCTTGAATGCCCCTGTTGCCCACCTATACTGTGACGATGACAGTACTGCGGAACTGCTCTTGAAGCTGCATAGCCTGGATGGGAAGGTAAGGGAGGTGCAGATAAGAAAGTTCTTGGCTGCGCTGGCCTGACGGCTCTGAGCGCTTTGGTGCTTTCTGTACTGGATAGTGTTGCAGTCGGATGCTGTTTTTGGATGGCTTCGATGGGATGGGACCATGCTTCACTAGTTGTAGAGGCTAAGCACTAGTCAATATCAATTTTTGTACTAGCCCCAGCGTCCGTATAAACACTATTAGGCAATCCTCAATGAGGATCGAATGATGATGATACAGATAGAAATTCCAGACATTTTGCCCCAAGGGCATGGCACATCCTTTAAGAAGGGCATAGCTGATTCTTTGCTTGAATTAGCTAGAACCCCTATAAATCACACGTCGAACGGACACGAAGAAAGCAGACAACGAGGAAAAGAGGTAGGTAAATGCTTAGCACAAGAAATAGCACATATCGTCAAAAAACCGCTACGTAGCTGAAGTTACTTTCAGCTGAGGAACACGATTCGGAGTAGGATATTCCCAAATAGACTGAAGTCAGCTAAGAGCAGACCCTGAGAATAGGTGCCAGCAATGGATATCTGCCAGCGAGATACATCGAAGTTATTGTGTTAACAGATGTTACAAGAACGTGATGGTCGATTTTATACAGCAAGAAAATCGCCCAAAAATAAGATTGCCTCGCAATTAATTCTGAAGGTTTTTATATGGCCGTTGATCCAGAGGTGGGCTTTACTGCCGATGTTATTCGTGACCCTAGTCGATTCGTCGGGCGAACCGAACTAATCCGGGATTGTATCAGTGCTTTAAATTCTGCAACTGGCCTGATCTCTGTCTTTGGCAAACGAGGAGTCGGAAAGTCGTCCCTCTTACGCCAAATCCAGCAGATGGCGCTGGGTGAGTACACCTTAGCAAAGCGCGCCGGTCTTGCACATTTGATCCCCGCTCGTCCTCGCACATACCTTACTGTTTATTACTCCTGCGATTCCTTGATCAAGGACGGCAAGGATCTTTTGGCTCGTTTGTGCAATGATCAGAACGCTGACGACAGCCTCCTTCGACTTATCCCCAATGACGGGAAAGAAATCGTGGAATTCACTCGCAGCAAAGAGGTGTCTGCAGGTGCTGACCTGAAAGTAGTTAACTGGGGAGCTAGAGGGGTCGAATCGTCCAAGTATGCGAGAGTTGTGGCGGACGACGTCGTTCAGACTTTTCGCAATTTTGTTACCTCCGTTGTCGTTCATCAAGTTCACAACCGAATGAAACGGGACGGACTACTGATCATTCTTGATGAATTCGATGTAATTGAAAATAAAGAAGGGCTTGGTTCCCTCATCAAATCGCTCACGACCGCAGATGTCAAATTCGCAGTCTGTGGTGTTGGACGAGACCTCGCAGATATCATCGAAGATCATGCTTCCGTCGAGCGACTAATTGAACAAGGTGTCCTCGCCGTCAAGCCGATGCCCCTTGCTGAGGCGGAGGGCATCATCCACCGCGCAGCAGAATTATTTTCAGGCGAAATGAGGTTCGAGCCGGGCATAGCGGCGAGGCTCGCCGAGCTAGGCCAAGGATATCCATATTTTGTGCAGTTGATCGGTAAACAGTGTGTCAACGAGGCGAATGCGCGTGGCACCAATCTAGTCGATGATTCCGTACTTACGAAGGTTCTCGACGACCTTCGCTCTGGCAAGGCTTTTCCAACCCTTGAATCTGCCTATCAACGGGCGATTGGCGAATCCGAGGGGAGGCAGATACTTCTTCACCTATTGGCTGAGCAACCTACGGAGCAATCTCTCTTCTCAGATGAAATCGGCCGTGTCGTTCTCAAGAACACACGACAGGTTGCAGAGGAACTTGACATTCAGTTTGTCAACCAGTTGATCCCGCGACTTGTGGAGAAAAGGTACGGTCCAATATTAGAGCGTGTACCGGAACGGCAGGGGGTATACGAGTTTGTTAATCCTGTGCTGCGTCAGTACATCCGCTTGCGGAAACTGTGAGCCTAAGCGACCGTATAGCTTAACAATTCCATGGGCCTGACTTTACAAAGGCTAGCCTTTGGGTTGCCGCTCATATGAACCGCCGTTGCCGACGGGGAGGTTGATTGCGAACGCCTTGAATGCCCCTATACTGTGACGATGACAGTACTGCGGAACTGCTCTTGAAGCTGCATGGCTTGGATGGGCGAGCAAGGGAGTCGCAGGTGAGGGAGTTCTTGGCGGCGCTGGCTTGATGGTTCTCTTGGTCGGCCAAAACTGCCCTTTCAGTATGCATTTGCATTTATCATTAATGCGGGTCTATGTGAGTCGCCGATCTCGCATTGAGGCCTCCTATCTCTTCGTTGATCACATCGAACGTTTAATATCTGTTTTTGGGGAAAGAGATGAAATTTAAGCTCCGTTTTCCGGAAAAGAGAATCGCCTATTGGGCTGATCGTGCACCAGATCTCGCGCGCTTACAGAGCATTGGGCAGAGCGCTCGTTCAAGAGGCTATCTGACAAAAAATGAGTTTATGAAACTCTGTAATGTCAAATCATTCCGGTCAACATCGCTCTGTGAAAAAAACCTTCCTGAATTGGTCAAGGAGGTAACTACTATTTCGTTTAGCGCAAAGTCCGAGCAAGTTGAAATTCAGTCTCTTACTATCTTAACTGGCGTCAGTTGGCCCACTGCTTCCTACATTCTCCATTTTTGCAGCAAGCGCCATTATCCAATTATCGATTACCGAGCGCTTTGGTCATTGTCCATCGACGATGTCCCTAGTTATACATTTGATTTTTGGAAGAAATACACTGACTATTGCCGTGTTCTTGCTGAACATAACGGGATTTCAATGCGACGCTTGGACAGTGCGCTTTGGCAATACTCCAAGGATAATCAGCTGTGATATGGCCGTATTCATTACCGTTACTTACCCCGGTGACTTCACAGGTCCAGATATTTAGGCCATCCTGCTGCTTGCGGTGCTGTTGCAGCGTCGCGAAATATTTCTGCATCAGCTGCCAGTCAGTAAGCTGTTCTTGCTTGGCGAGCGTCTCGATGGGGGCCTCCTGCGCATAGCGCTGGAATACGCCAGGACTGTTGTGAACGGCCTCTTAGGCAATGTACCTATTCCATTACCTTACGGGGCTTGATCATACTGATACGTAACCTGTCTTTCGTACTAATCCTGGCCAGCGGAGTGAGCCACGCCATGGACACGGAAAACCTGTCTGAGAAAACCCTCAAAGCCTATGGCCAGTCTCTCGCCAACGCTGCCGACAGCAGCCAATGGCAGCAACTATGGCGACGCACCCGAGCGGAAGGCTGCTTCCAGCAGGAAAGCGTGCAAAGGCGCTTTACCCTACCAATGCAAGAGATCCCGAAACTGGTCGCCACCACCCTACGCGATGCCCATGACGTGCAATCCAATAGACGTACACAGGCGATTTATCGGCATGACTTTGCGCCACGGGTCGTCGGTGCTGAAGGCACGCAAAATCTCACTGCAGTTTGCCTGACAGTCAACTGGCGCAGCCTGCCTGAACATACGGCAACCGACGACATGGCACAGATGGTCAACATTAGCCTGCTACTTGTACAGCCTTGTCAGTAAGCATTGACCTAAGCACGTTGAGAGCTGCCTATACGCTCCGCTTAGAAACAGCGATGCCTTTTACTTTGCAAATCAACCGGACTTCGGTTCGGTCAAGGCGGAGAGACGTCGCATCAAGCCAAAATAGCGGTTGGCCATTCCCGGGGCGATTCGGTGTTTGCAATGGAATCTACTAATAGTTACTATGTATTACGGCTGTTTAAAGGAGAGTACTCATGACACTTAAGCCTGGTCCAAAGCCAATCGCCAAATCAACTGGCAAGCCTGATCAACGTCGTCGCGACAACAAGGAAACTCCTGGCAATACGCCTGCTCTTAAGCCTAGTAAGCCAAAGAAATAAACGTCTCCTTTAGGAAAAAATCAAGCTCGCCACCCGATCCAACCGTGCGGCTGACTGGATCGGGTGAGAGTGAGTATTATCGGTTAGAAGATTTCACGGCGATGCGCTTTCGCCCCTCGGCGATGCACTAGCTTCGAACGCCTCAATGATCTGGCTGTCCGAAAATTTCGACTTCTCCATGCAGAACTCCCTCTTAACGAGAAAATTCTACTTCTAACCACCTCTATTGGCCGGGAGGATTACCGGGGGCTTCAGAGATTTTTCTTCTGCGAGGACGCCGTTCAACTCGGATAGGGACGTGTTCGAGAAATCCTTGAATCATCTCGGGCAAATGCCTAACCATAAAATATAGCTCTTCATCATCGGGGCGAAGGATTTCATGGAGGAAGGGGCCTTGGGCAGTCGCTTCGATGATGGCTATCAATTCTTTCCGAGTTTCAGATATTTTATGGGGATCACCGCTTCGCAATGCTTGATATAACTCAAGTCCCAATTCATAAATCCACGGTAAATCGTCCCGGAGGATAGAGATGAAGAGTAGCCAAGCCGTTGCTGGACCATGACGTGTCTCGGTCAGCGCGGGGTGGAACAAAAGCTCTTCAAACATCATAGGGTGAAAACGATGGATACGCTTCTGTGAGGTACGCTTTGTAGCAGAGCGAATACGATCTTCCATACGTTCCGGCAATTCTCGAACCATTACTTTTACTTCTTCAAAAAGTCTGGCGACACTGGTTTCATCAGTCCCAGTAGAGGTCATTGCCTTACCTTTTGCAGCAAGTAGATTCTTTACTCCGTCGAGAAAGACGCGGACCTGCAGGCGCACAGCTTCTTCTCGGGGAGATGCATCTGGATTACGTTGAAGCAACTGGATGACTAACTTGGTGAACGAATCTTCATCATCCCCACAATTCTGAAATTGACCAAATGGACCAGTACTAACTTTTTCCAGGGGAACCCCTAAAGCGACACCAAGGACGTTTGTGTCAAGTTTCCCTTTGGCAACACCTGCCTCATATAAAATCCACGGGCGGTCAATGCTATGTCGAGTGAGTAGGGCAACAACATCGGTAGCGTCACCCAATTGAGACATAATGGCCTTATACCATTCAGTTCCGAACTCAATGCCAGAACTTCCCCTTTTATCTGATGAACGGAATGACTTCAGTGTCCCTGCGCTGACGTCAGATAGTAAATTTGCGAATGCTTCTGCTAAGTCTGCATCTCTACTATCATGGCTAATGAAAACTAGAACTCTACCGCGTTTCGATAAGGTCGCTTGTGGAATCGGTTCACTTGGCTCAAGCGCTGGTTTATTTGCGGTAGATTTCTTTCCGAGCATCGCGCTGCCTCACCAGTGAGTAATGAAAACAGAAGGGCACAATCTCTCTGGCTACGCAAGCATGGGGAGGTCTGCAAGTTCCAGCAGATCAAGCCGATTTTGATTTTCTAGCCAAATGAGAAAACCACGATCAACCACGTTAAGTTTAAGGTTTGTCTGATCATAATCAAGCACGATTGGTTTTATCTCCTTTTTAACTTGAAGCGAAGCTGTTGATTGAAGTGCCTGAGTGAGGTTTCCGATATTGAGCGCATTGCCTTCTGGGTGGTGATGACGTAAGTCGTCACGCAAGTGGCGGTAAGTTAAGCCGGACTCAAGGTTGTCAATCGCTGCCGTAAGCACAGGATACAGAAGCCACTTGTGCATATGGAGAGTTGTTTCTTGAAAACCGCTCGCGAAGAGTGTGATGAACGAGTTATATCGCCCAGTTTGCTGGTTTACAACCTCACGAATTAATTCTGGAACGTCTATGTCTATTCCGATGTTTTCGCGTAGCGTACCCTGAGTAAAGTTAATCCCCTTTTTTATGCAGGCTTGAAAGCAAGCCTCTTGAACAATGTAAACACTATCCAGGCAACCGTCGATGAGAGCATCTTTAAAAGAGGATGCAAAGGAAATGTTAAGAAGCGCTTCTCCTAGGGCAATAGCCTCTCGAAGCTCTTCGTTGGTCCATTTGTCTGCATTTACGCCAACAAGACGGCCTGTCAAGTCGCCGTTGTAAACAGTAAGGCGCCCTTCTTCTAACCAAACGCCAACGATTATGAAGCAAAGCTTCGACTGTTCATGGAAGGCCTTGAGGGCGACCGAAAAATCCTTCTGGGTGTCAATAGATAGGTAGTGAAAATCTTCCAACACTATGAACTTCGAAAAACCCTTAAGGGCAGAGATGATGTCGTTCACATCTTCTGGGTCGAGTTCGAGTGGAGACGTAGTGACCGCATTAGTATTAGACATTTCCTTCTCGCCGGCTGTATCTACTCCGACACCGAAAATGCCAGCCTTGAATGCTGCAACGATTTTATTTCGACCAGAAGTCGTGCGCGTTGACGATTGCGTTACTTCGTAACCAACACGCTTTAGAATTGCGGCGTGAAGATCAGCAATACCCCATTTATTGGAGCAGTGGATAACGATATAGTCGTCATCATGGAGACAATGCTTGCGCAGAGATGTCTTGCCTTGCTTAGAACTGCCATAAATGATGACATGTTTGTCGCGGGTGAGGTTCGCCACGAAATACTCGTCTACTTCTTTTCGAGACACATAGTTGAGCGGCAACTCGCGTCCGATTCCATAGACGTCCGCAGTTCGGTGTATCGTTTCTGATGTCACAATGAACTCCCAAAAGTCTGCTGTGAATGTCTTATGACATTTCTAATATATGGGTCAATTACTAGGTTAGGGGTGCAGCGTGCTGCATGTCAAGGAGACTATCCGATTCTTACTTTTGTACGTAACGACTGGCCTTTCTCCTGAGTACTTCAATGCTCATTGCAATCGGAGCCTTTATTTGGTACTTCGTTCTAGTGATATGCGTAAAATGTCCACCGCATGATTCACCGAACGCTGTTGCAGCGACTAGACACAGAGCCCCTATCGTAAGTAGAGCAACATTGCCCCGCCAAACCCGCTTCCACCAAAGAAAAACGGACTCCCTTCCGAAAGCCCGTTCGCAGTACCTCTCAAGATACCCAGCCAAAGCTACTTCCAGCCGAGTCTCCGGCATATCTCTAGCACCAAACCCGACTGGTTCATGGCATAGAAGTGGAGGCCCGGCGCGCCGCCGGCCAGCAGGCGCTCGCACAGTTCGGTGACGACGTCGAGGCCGAAGGCGCGGATGGACTCGGCGTCGTCGCCGAAGCCTTCGAAGGTGCGGCGCATCCAGCGCGGCAGTTCGGCGCCGCAGGCGTCCGAGAAGCGGGCGAGCTTGGAGAAGCCGCCGATCGGCATGATGCCGGGGACGATCGGGACGTCAACGCCGCGCGCGCGCACGGCGTCGACGAAATGGAAATAGGCGTCGGCGTTGTAGAAATACTGCGTGATCGCCGAGTCGGCGCCGGCCTTGATCTTGCCCACGAAGGCTTTCAGGTCATCGTCCGGGGTGCGGGCCTGCGGGTGCCATTCCGGATAGGCGGCGACCTCGATGCGGAAATGGCGGCCGGTTTCGGCGCGGATGAACGCGACGAGTTCGTCGGCATGGCGGAATTCGCCGGCCTCGGCCATGCCGGACGGCAGGTCGCCGCGCAGCGCGACGATGCGGCGGATGCCGGCGTCCATGTAGTCGTGGAGGATTTCTCGGATGTTGGCGTGCGTCGAGCCGATGCACGAGAGATGCGGCGCCGCCTGGTGGCCCTCGGCGACGATTTCCTTGACGACAGCGAAGGTCCGTTCGCGCGTCGAGCCGCCGGCGCCGAAGGTGACGGAGAAGAATTCCGGCTTGAGCACGGCGAGCCGTTCGCGCACCGCGCGCAATTTTTCGACACCCTCCGGCGTCTGCGGCGGAAAGAACTCGATCGAGATTTCGGTTTTCATGGGTATCCCGGAAAGCGGTCCGGCCGGGGCGGCGGCACGCCGCGATGGCGGACGCCGCGCCGGCCGTGGCCGATCTGTCAGTAACGGTAGTGGTCGGCCTTGTACGGTCCCGCCACCGGCACGCCGATGTAGGCCGCCTGCTGCTCGGTGAGCACGGTCAGCTGGGCGTTGAGCTTTTTCAGCTGCAGGCGGGCGACCTTCTCGTCGAGATGCTTGGGCAGCGTGTAGACGCCGACCGGGTACTTGTCACCCTGCGTGAACAGTTCGATCTGGGCGATCGTCTGGTTGGCGAACGAGGAGGACATGACGTAGCTCGGGTGGCCGGTGGCGCAGCCGAGGTTCACCAGCCGTCCCTTGGCGAGCAGGATGATGCGGTTACCCGACGGCATGACGATGTGATCGACCTGCGGCTTGATCTCTTCCCACGGATACTGCTCGATCGAGGCGACGTCGATTTCGCTGTCGAAGTGGCCGATATTGCAGACGATGGCCTGGTCCTTCATGCGCAGCATGTGCTCGTGCGTGATGACGTGGTAGTTGCCGGTGCAGGTGACGAAGATGTCGGCCCGGTCGGCGGCATAGTCCATGGTCACCACGCGGTAGCCTTCCATCGCCGCCTGCAGCGCGCAGATCGGGTCGACCTCGGTGACCCACACCTGCGCCGAAAGCGCGCGCAGCGCCTGCGCCGAGCCCTTGCCCACGTCGCCGTAGCCGCAGACGACGGCGATCTTGCCGGCGATCATCACGTCGGTGGCGCGCTTGATGCCGTCGACCAGCGATTCGCGGCAGCCGTAGAGGTTGTCGAACTTGGACTTGGTGACCGAGTCGTTGACGTTGATCGCCGGGAACTTGAGTTCGCCGCGCTCGTGCATCTGGTAGAGGCGGTGCACGCCGGTGGTCGTCTCCTCGGTGACGCCCCTGATCTGCGCGAGGCGCGTCGAGTACCAGCCCGGGTCTTTCGCCAGCTTGGCCTTGATCGCGGCGAAGAGCACCGTGGCTTCCTCGCTGTCGGGCTTGTCCAGCACCGAGAGGTCCTTTTCGGCCCGCGCGCCCAGGTGCAGCAGCAGGGTCGCGTCGCCGCCGTCGTCGAGGATCATGTTCGAATGGCCGCTGTCCGGCCATTCGAAGATGCGGTGCGTGTAGTCCCAGTAGTCCTGCAGCGACTCGCCCTTGACCGCGAAGACCGGGATGCCCTGCGCGGCGATCGCCGCGGCGGCGTGGTCCTGCGTCGAGAAGATGTTGCACGAGGCCCAGCGCACCTCGGCGCCGAGCGCGGTCAGCGTCTCGATCAGCACGGCGGTCTGGATGGTCATGTGCAGCGAGCCGGTGATGCGCGCGCCCTGTAGCGGACGGCTGGCCGCGAACTCTTCGCGGATGGCCATCAGGCCGGGCATTTCGGTTTCGGCGATGCGGATTTCCTTGCGGCCCCAGTCGGCGAGCGAGAGGTCGGCGACGACGCAATCTTGGAATTCAGCCACAGCAGTTCTCCTTGAAGCTGTAGCCGGAGCGGGAAGAGATGGGGCGGAACGGACTTCGCGCGGCCCACCCGTCTCCCCGTGCCGGCACGGGTTGGTCAGGTGAGCGCCGTTGGTGATTCCGAGCCTGAAACCGCCGGCGGCGGTTTTGCAGCGCTCCTCGGATAAGACGCGGATTATACGCGGGTTTTCACGAACCGGTCGAGATTTCGGCGGCCCTCAGGCGCCGATGTGCGCCGACCAGAGTTCGTCGAGGTCCGGGAAATTCCAGTTGGCCGGATCTTCGCGGCTGGCGATCTTTTCGGTACAGCCGGGCGCCGAGAGATCGATCAGCTCCGGCAGGATGCGCGCGAGGCTGCGCGTGGAGAAGAACACCTTGATGCGCGGCGTCAGCAGCGACTTCGGCGACTGGTCCACGACGATGCCGAGGCGGCCGGAGCCGAGCCGGACCAGCGAACCGATCGGATAGATGCCCAGGCTCTTGACGAACGCCTGGAAGACGGTCGGATCGAAGTGGCCGTTGGCCCATTCGGCCATCTTGCGCAGCGATTCGGCGGGGTCCCAGCCGGCCTTGTAGGGGCGGTTCGAGGTGATCGCGTCATACACGTCGCAGACCGCGCCCATCTTGGCGTACAGGCTGATCTCGCCGTCCTTGAGCCCCTTGGGGTAGCCCGAACCGTCGGTCTTCTCGTGGTGGTGCAGCACCACGTCGAAGGTGATCTCGTCCACGCCCTGGCTTTCCCGCAGCAGCTTGCAGCCTTCTTCCGGATGGCTCTTCATGATCCGGAATTCCTCGTCGGTCAGCTTGCCCGGCTTGTTCAGCACTTCGAGCGGCATCATGGCCTTGCCCAGGTCGTGCAGCAGGCCGGCGATGCCCAGCCGGCGGATCAGCGCCTCGTCGAGGCGCAACTGGCGGCCCAGGGCGATCATCAGCGCGCAGACCGCCACGGAATGCATGTAGGTGTAATCGTCGGCCGTCTTCAGGCGGGCGAGGCTGATCAGCGCGCCGGGATTGCGCGTCACCGAATCCGAGATTTCCTCGACCAGCTTGCGCGCGTTGCCGGCGTCCACCGCCTTGCCCATGCGCGCTTCCTTGAACATCGAGGTGACGGCCTGCTTGGCCTGCGCACAGATTTTCGCCGCCCGCACCATTTCCTTCTGCATCGATACCGGCGCGACGTCGCGTGCCGCCCGCGCCGCGGCGTCGAGCTCGGCGTTGACCTGGGCCTCCGTCTCCGCCTCGGAAATCGCCGGTTCATGGGGAGAAACGTCGAGCCCCTGCGCGGAATCGATCCAGACTTCCTGGATGCTGCTGGCCAGGATGCGCTCGATGTCCTTGGGGTCGGAAATCACGAAGGAATTGCGCCAGAAGGGATGTTCCATCCACGACCCGCAGAATTCCTTGAGATACATTCCCACGGTGAGCTGCTTGACGCTGATTTTCTTGAGCATGGCGCTTTTTACCGTTCAGTCGGTCGGTGCGGACTTCGAACGGACGGACGGCAGGGCCGGCGTCCGTTGACGCGCCTGCGTGCGATGCCCGCGACCCGAAGCGCCCGCCGGCGTATTCGAACAATTTCCTTTCCTGCGAACCGCCCGAGCAAGACGACTACGCAACCGCCGGGCGCGGGGAAGTTCCAGGGAGCCTGATCGGGGGTAGCGTGCAGCCCCGGTCGAGCCAGGCACTTTTATCAGAAAACCGCCGCTTCTGCCATCCTGGCCGATACGCCGGGCCGTACAAAGATTGTAAAAAAGCCGGCGGGCTCGTCGCCCGCCGGCCGTGGCTGACGCTCCGGCGCCTCAGAGTCCGGCGTCGGCCCGCAGGGCGGCGGCCTTGTCGATGGCTTCCCAGGTGAATTCCGGCTCTTCCCGGCCGAAATGGCCGTAGGCCGCGGTCTTGGCGTAGATCGGGCGGAGCAGGTCGAGCGCCTGGATGATGCCCTTCGGCCGCAGGTCGAAATGCTGGCCGATCAGTTCGACGATCTTCTCGTCGGCGATCCGCCCGGTGCCGAAGGTGTCGACCATCAGCGACACCGGCCGGGCGACGCCGATGGCGTAGGCGATCTGCACTTCGCAGCGCTCGGCGAGGCCCGCCGCGACGATGTTCTTGGCCACGTGCCGCGCCGCGTAGGCGGCCGAGCGGTCGACCTTGGACGGGTCCTTGCCGGAGAAGGCGCCGCCGCCGTGCCGGGCGGTGCCGCCGTAGCTATCGACGATGATCTTGCGTCCGGTCAATCCGCAGTCGCCGTGCGGGCCGCCGACGACGAAGCGCCCGGTGGGGTTGATCAGGTAGCGGGTCGCCTCGGTCAGCATCTCCTTCGGCAGCACCGGCTTGACGATTTCCTCGATCACCGCCTCGGTGATCTGCGCGTGCGAGACGTCCGGGTCATGCTGGGTGGACACCACGACGGTGTCGATGGCCACCGGCCGGCCGTCGACGTAGCGTACGGAGAGCTGGCTCTTGGCGTCGGGGCGCAGCCACGGCAGGCGCCCGTCCTTGCGCACCTCGGCCTGGCGCTGCATGATGCGGTGCGCGTAGTAGATCGGGAAGGGCATCAGCGACGGCGTCTCCCGGCAGGCGTAGCCGAACATCAGGCCCTGGTCGCCGGCGCCCTGGTCGAGGTCGATCCCCTGTCCTTCGTTGACGCCCTGGGCGATGTCCGGCGACTGGCGGTTGATGGCGGTGAGGATGGCGCAGCTCTTGTAATCGAAGCCGATCTCGGAGGCGTCGTAGCCGATGCGGCGCACGACCTCCTGGGCGAGCTCGCGGTAGTTGATGTGCGCGCGGGTGGTGATCTCGCCGGAAATCACCACCAGACCGGTGGAAACCAGCGTTTCGCAGGCGACGCGGCCGTGCGGGTCCTCGGCCAGGATGGCGTCGAGGACGGCATCCGAAATCTGGTCGGCGACTTTGTCGGGATGGCCTTCGCTGACCGATTCCGACGTGAAGAGATGCTCTCTGGACATTGATGTCTGCTCCAACAAAAACCCCGGTACGGCGGCGTGGCCGGCTCCGGGGTTTGAGCAGACGACGCTTTAGCAGTATTTCACGGCACCTGGGAAGGTGTCTTTCGCCCTGCAAGTTGTCCTGATTAACTCGGCGAATGGGATAATTGTATTTTTTCGGCCGGCACGGGTCAAACCCACGGCCGGTAGGGTTATTGGAGTGACCGCGTGATCCTGGTTTTTCGTCTGCTGAGCCATCTGCCGCTGGCCTGGCTGCACCGGCTCGGTGCGGCGGTCGGCTGGCTCTCGTGGCTTTTCTCGCCGACCTACCGCCGCAACATGCGCCGGAACATGCGGCTGGCGCTGGGCAGGGAGGGCGAGAAGCGTACCTGCGCGGCGGCCGTCGCGCACGCCGGCCGGCAGTCCTTCGAACTGCCGAAGATCTGGCTGCGGCCGCTGGAGGAGGTCGCCGGGCGCGTCGCCAAGGTCTCCGGCTGGGAGCTGGTGGAGGCGGCCAGGCGCGCGGGCGGCGGCATCCTGTACCTGACGCCGCACCTGGGCTGCTTCGAAATCACCGCGCAATACCTGTCGACCCAGGCGCCGATCACCGTGCTTTACCGGCCGCCCAAGCAGCCGTGGCTGCAGACGATGATCGAGACCGGGCGCGTGCGCGCGCAGCTGCGCATCGCGCCGGCCGACCTTTCCGGCGTGCGCGCGCTGCTCAAGGCGCTGAAGCGCGGCGAAGCGGTGGGCATGCTGCCGGATCAGGCGCCGAGGCGCGGCGAAGGGCGCTGGCTGGATTTCTTCGGCCGGCCGGCCTACACCATGACCCTGGCCGCGCGGCTCAGCGAAAGCGGCGCGGCGGTGCTGCTGATCTGGGCCGAGCGGATGCCCGGCGGCGCCGGCTACCACGTGCACGTGCAGGCGCCCGCGCAGCCGATCGAAGGGACGCTCGAAGAACGCGCCCGGCGCATCAACCAGGAGATCGAGCGCCTGATCCTGCAATGCCCGGAGCAGTACCTGTGGGGTTACAACCGCTACAAGCGCCCGCGCGGCGTCGAAGCGCCACCGGAAAGAGACTGATGCAACTGGCCTTTTGCCTCTACAAGTATTTCCCCTTCGGCGGGCTGCAGCGCGACTTCCTGCGCATCGCCCTGGCCTGCCAGGCGCGCGGGCACGCGATTCGCGTTTACACGCTCGCATGGGAGGGCGAGGTTCCGAACGGCTTCGAACTCGTCGTCGTGCCGGTGACCGCGTTCAGCAACGTGCGCCGCTACGCGCGCTTCGGCGACTGGGTGGCGCGCGATCTCGCCCGCCGCCCGGCCGACCGCGTGATCGGCTTCAACAAGATGCCGGGACTGGACGTCTATTTCGCCGCCGATCCCTGCTACGAGGAGAAGGCGCGCACGCTGCGCAACCCGCTCTACCGGCTCTCGGCGCGCTACCGCCATTTCGCCGCGCACGAGCGCGCCGTCTTCGCGCCGGAGAGCCGGACCGAAATCCTGATGATCTCGCAGGTCCAGCAACCCTTTTTCGAGCGGCACTACGGCACGCCGCAGGCGCGCTTCCATCTGCTGCCGCCGGGCATCTCGCCGGACCGCCGCGCGCCGGCCAACGCCGCCGGAATCCGCGCGGACTTTCGCCGCGAGTTCGGCCTGGGCGAGGACGACCTGCTGCTCCTGCAGGTCGGCTCGGGCTTCAAGACCAAGGGGCTCGACCGCAGCCTGAAGGCGCTGGCCGGCCTGCCGGAGGCGCTGCGCGCGCGCACGCGGCTGATCGTCATCGGCCAGGACGACCCGGCGCCGTTCCTGCGCCTGGCCCGTTCGCTCGGCGTCGCCGAGCGCGTCGCCATCCTGCCGGGGCGCAGCGACATCCCGCGCTTCCTGCTCGGCGCCGACCTGCTGATCCACCCGGCGTACAACGAGAACACCGGCACCGTGCTGCTCGAAGCCCTGGTCGCCGGCCTGCCCGTGCTGGCGACCGCAGTGTGCGGCTACGCGCATTACATCGAGGAGGCGGACGGCGGCCGCGTCGTCGGCGAACCGTTCGCGCAGGAGGCGCTCGACGCCGCGCTGGCGCAGATGCTGTCCGACCCGGCGGCGCGGCGGCGCTGGCGGGCCAATGCGCTGCGCTTCGCCGAGACAGCGGACATCTACAGCAACGCCGAGCGCGCGGCCGACCTGATCCTCGGAGAGCGCGCGTGAACGCCTTAACGCGATCGCCCGTCCACCGCTCCTCCCCCTTCAAGGGGGAGGCCGGGAGGGGGATGGGAGTAGCGCCGTCGCGGGATCGAGCCCATTACCCCATCCCCACCCCATCCCTCCCCTTGAAGGGGAGGGAGCGGCCGCCGGCCGGGCATTCTTGCGACTGCCTTGGTGTGGAGGTTACGCAGTGACGGCGAACGAACCGACCGTGATCCTGGAAGAACCCTTCCGCTCGCTGTGGGCCGGGCGCGATCCGTTCGTCGCCGTCGAAGCCCTGACGGGGGAAGTGTTCCGCGAACTCGAAGCGCGCCGCACGCTGCGCACCGAGGTCGCCGGGCGCAGCTACTTCGTCAAAATCCACCGCGGCGTCGGCTGGGCCGAGATCGTCAAGAACCTGCTCTGCCTGCGCCTGCCGGTGCTCGGCGCGGAGAACGAATGGCGGGCGATCGCGCGGCTGCGGCGGCTCGGCGTCGATACCATGCGCGGCATCGCCTTCGGGCAGCGCGGCCGCGATCCGGCGACGCGGCATTCGTTCATCGTCACCGAGGACCTGGCGCCGACGATCAGCCTGGAAGACTACTGCCGCGGCTGGCCGGCCGAGCCGCCCCCGCCGGCGATGAAGCGCGCCCTGATCCACCGCGTCGCCGGCATGGCGCGGCGCATGCACCAGGGCGGCGTCAATCATCGCGACTTCTACATCTGCCATTTCCTGCTGCACCTCGATCCGGCGCCGACGCCCGACGACCTGAAGCTGTCGCTGATCGACCTGCACCGCGCGCAGATCCGGGAAAAGACGCCCCGCCGCTGGCGCGACAAGGACCTCGCCGCGCTGTATTTTTCGGCGCTGGACATCGGCCTGACCCGCCGGGACGTCCTGCGCTTCCTGCGGCTGTACTTCGACCGTCCCGTGCGCGCCGTCCTGCGCGATGAGGCGCCCCTGCTGCTGCGGCTCGCCGCCGAGGCCGAGCGGCTGCGGGAACGCTACCTGCGCAAGTACGCCCGGAAGGCGCCGGGATGAGCTCGTGGTGGTTCGACCCGGAGCTGAACGGCGGCGTTGCCGGGCGCGCGTTCGCCGACCTGGAGCAGGTGTTTTCGCTGGAGGGGGAACGCATTACGCAAGACTCGCTGAGCGAGGTACTGCTTCTCGAACGCGAAGGTCGGCGTTACTACGTCAAGCGATATTCGGGCAACGGCAAGAATGCTCGGAAGCGTTGGTTCGGCCTACGCCAGTGGCTGGCGCCTCCGCGCGTAAAAAAGGAATGGCAGAATCTATTACTCTTTCATGACTGGGAAATCCCGACTGCGCAACTAGCCGCATACGGCCTTGAACGCCGCTGCGGCGGATTCCGGCGCGGCGCCGTGGTGACGGAGGAAATTCCAAACACGACCGACCTTGCAAAGCTGGCTCAACGATGCGATCCCCGCTTGCGCGACCGGCGCTGGGTGGCCGAGGTGTCGGCGCAAGTCGCGCGCATCGCGCGGCGCATGCACGATTTGAACTTCGTGCATAACGACCTTATGTGGCGTAACCTGCTGGTGACCAACGGCGACGCGCCAGTGGTATACCTGATCGACTGTCCGAGCGGCAGATTCTGGTGGGGACCTTTCCTCCAACATCGTATCGTCAAGGACCTCGCCTGCCTCGACAAGGTGGGCAAGTACCATCTCACGCGCGGCCAGCGCCTGCGTTTCTATCTCGACTACGCCGGGCGCGACAGGCTGAACGCCGGCGACAAGCGGCGCGTGCGCCGGATCGTCCGGTTCTTCGAGGGGCGGGAATGACCGATCAGGCCGTGGGCGCGGCGGAAATCCCCCTGCTGCAGGCCGCCGAGCTGCGCCACCAGGGGCGCGCGCCGGCGCTACCCTTCCACGTGCGCGGCGAGGACGGAACGACCATCACCGTGCTGCGCCTGCTGCGCGTCCTGCCGGGCAAGCGCATCGTCGGCGAGGCGCAATGGCGCGGCCGGCGGGTGCTGGCCAAGCTGTTCGTCGCCCGGCGCAACAGCCGCCATTGGGAGCGCGAACGGCAGGGCATCGCCGCCCTGCAGGCCGCCGGTCTGCCGACGCCCGAAGTGGTGTGCGCCGGGCGGATCGCCGGCGGCGGCCATTTCCTGCTGACCGGATTCCTCGACGGCTCGCGCACGCTGGCCGAACGCTGGTCGGCCGTGGCAGCCCTGCCCGCCGGCGCCCCGCCGGCCCTGGAAATCCTGCAGCCGGCCTGCGCGCTGCTCGGCCGCCTGCACGCGGCGGGACTGGTGCAGACCGACCTGCACCTCGGCAACTTCCTCGAACACGGCAACGAACTGTTCCTGATCGACGGCGACGGCATCGAGCACGTGGCGAAGGGCCCGACCGCGCAGGAGCGGCAGACGCTGGACAACCTGGCGCTGCTGGTCGCCCAGCTGCCGCTCGCGTGGGAATCCTGCCTCGACGTGCTGGCCACGGCCTACGAGTCCGAACAGGACCGCCTGCGGCCCGATCGCGAAACCCTGCTGCGGGCCGTCGAGGACGCGCGCGCGCAGCGCCTGACGCATTTTCTCGGCAAGACGCTGCGCGACTGCGGCCAGTTCGCCGTGCGCTCGACGACCAGCCTGTTCTCGGCGGTGGTCCGGACCGAAAAGCAGCGTCTGGCCGAACTGCTCGCCTATCCGGACGGCGCGATCACGCGCGGCCAGATGCTCAAGGACGGCAACACCAGCACCGTCGCGCGCGTCGAGCTCGGCGGGCGGGCGCTGGTGGTCAAGCGCTACAACCTGAAGAGCTTCCGCCACGCCCTTTCCCGCTTCTGGCGTCCGAGCCGCGCGTGGCATTCCTGGGTGGCCGGGCACCGCCTGGCGTTCTACGGCATCGCCACGCCCGCGCCGCTGGCCATGCTCGAAGAGCGCGTCGGGCCGCTGCGGCGGCGCGCGTTCCTGGTCACCGAGTTCTGTCCGGGCGAAAGCCTCATGCAGCGCCTCTCGCCCGACCGCGAGCCCGACGTGGATGAGGCCGCGGCGATCCTGGAACTGTTCGGTGCGCTCTGCCGGCTGCGGATTTCGCACGGCGACACGAAAGCGACGAACTTCATCTGGCACGCAGGGCGCCTCGCGCTCATCGACCTCGACGCCATGGTCCAGCACGACAGCCACGCCGCCTTCGCACGCGACTGGCGCCGCGACCGGCTGCGCTTCCTGCGCAACTGGCCGGCGCACTCGGCGCTCTACCGCTGGCTGGACGCCAACCTGCCGGAGGGGGGATGACGCACCGGCCGGGCATCATCGAGCACCACGATTTCCTGGCGCTGAAAGCAGGCGCGGAAGTCCTGGAGTCGGAGGTACTGGCGCAAAGAGCATGCGGGTTTTGCAATGGCCGCAGAGGAAACCACCACAATGACTATTTTTGTAAACTCGGACCGACTCGTTACCAAGCGTATCGCAGCCCAACCAGACCGCCCAGGCGGCGGTAGCCGTCATTGCCGGTCTGCCAGTTGACGCTGGCCCTGCCCTGCCAGTTTCCGGCCAGTCGCGCCCGCAACCCCGCCTTGATTTCATAACGGTCTTTCGGCACGTCATGGGCGAATGCGCCGCCGCCGAAACGTAGCGAATCGTCCGCGCCGCCATGCAGCCAGTTCAGTTCGACGAAGGGAAGCACGCCGTGGCCCGTCGTCGTCTTGCCATGCATCCTGGCGCCCAGGCGGGTAGTGACGCCGTCGCCGTCCGCATGGTGTATTTCAGCGCCATGCGCGGTACGGTGGTCGTCGGCCCTGTAGCGGTTGACGATCACTTGCGCCTGCGGCTCGATCATCAACTGCCGGCTGCCGTCGTCGCTGAGCGTGAAGGCATGGCCGGCCTCTAACGAGGCGCTCAGGTTGCGGCTCCTGTAGCTGTCGGCTTTCCCACCCGACGCGGAGGCTTCGTTGTCGAACCAGCCGTAGTGCAGCCAGGCATCGACGTAAGGCCCGGCGGATAGGGCGGCGTCGCCGTACCACGTGGCGTAGGCGCCGACGCCGTAGCCGTCGACTTTGCCGCGGGCCTTGCGCAGGCGGCTGTTGCCGTAATCCACCGGATTGGTCGCGTCGGTCGTGCCGTGGCCGTACGCGGCCATCAGCCCGAGATGCCAGCGGTCGTCGCCATTGCCGGACCATTGCGCCAGATCGCCGCCGAACTGGACGATGGCGGTATCGGTGCGCAGGTCCAGCTCCCGCCGGGCGGCCTCGCTGTCCACCCTGTTGCCGATGACCCGCAGCCAGACCGCGCGGCCGTCGCCGCTTTTGTCGCTTTCCGTCGGATGCGGCGCGGCCATGCGGTCGCGCAACGAATGATCGAACATCCTGACGGCGGCGGTCTGGTTGCCCAGATAGGCGCCCACCAGCGGGGACGCCCATTTCCGGTCGGTGCCGCCGCCCGGCGCGGGCGGCGTCGGCAGGGCGACCGAGCGCAGGTACCAGTTGCCGTCGCCGGGATCGCTCAGGGAGCCCTTGTAGAGCGTGTATTCATAACCATCGACGATGACGCGGCCTTGCTGCGCAAAGACCCCGGCCGAGTGGCCGTCGACATGGACCAGTTCGATGCCGTTCCCCGCCAGCCCGCCACTGCCGCCGGCATTGTTGATCCTTACCCGGGTGCTGCCGGCGGTATCCCCGGCGACGACCAGCCGGTCGGTGGCCGAATTGTCGCCGCCCAGCGCGGCGTTCATCACCAGCAGGCCGCCGTGGCCGGTGTAATTGCCATTCACCGTCACCGTCTTGAAGATGCCGCCGGCTGGGGCCATGAAATGGACGGTGCCGCCGTTGTCCAGCGTGCCCAGGGTCGAATCGCCGCGCACGTGCCATTGGCTACTATCGTCCAGCGTCAGCGTGCCGTTGCGCGCCTTGACCGCGCCGGTCAGGGTCGAGGCGTTGCGCAGCGACAGGCTGAAGGTGCTGGCGGCGTTGCCGGAGCGGACGAGGACGTCGCCGGTCAAACGGCTGGTGTCGGCGGTGACGATCGCCTTGTTGAACGGGATGACGGTGCCGTTGGTGTAGATGGCGTCGTCCGCCAGAATGGCCGTGCCGTCCCCGCCGTTGCTGCGGCCAATGACCCGGGAGTCGCGCAGCGTCAGCTCCATGCCGCCGCCGAGCACCAGCACGGCCGGGGCATTTTGCGTATCGAGCACGCTGCCGGTGACGGGGATCTCGTTGGTATGGTCATCGGTGGTGGTGATGCGCGAGATCAGCGCCGCGGCGTTGCGGCCGGAGGTGTACAGCTGCGAATCGGCGACGCTCAAAGTGGCACGGTCGTTCACATCGATGCCGTAGGCCTGAGCGCCGTAGGTGCGCACGGTGCTGTTCCGCACGTGCAGGTCCGCGCCCTGGAGGCCGGCGTACAGCGCGGTGCTCCGGTCCTGCATGGTGGTGACGCGCACATCGTCCAGTTCGATTCTGGCGTCCCTGGTGCGCGAGATGACGCCGTAGGCGCCCGCCCCCGTCGTCGTGATGTCCAGGTTTCTGGCGCGGATCGATGCCTGAATCCCCTGCGTCTGCCAATCGTAAAATACGGTCGAGGCATACAGGCCGTGCGCGGCGTCGCCGTGGGTGACGATGCTGCCGCCATCCCAGGTCACCTGCGCGCCCGTACGCGCATCGACGCCCACCGCCCGTGCGCCGAATGTCTCGAAGCGGGTGTTGGTGACGGTCGCCGACGCCTTGGTCGATGGCACCGACAAGACGCTCGCGCTTTCGCCATGCGTGGTGACGGAAGCATTGCGAAGGGTTGCATGCGCGTGACTGGTCAGATTGATCGCATCTTTATACCGGCTCCAGATCTCGATCGTCGTGCCGTCGATTTCCAGCGTGCTGTCGATTATGACGATGCCGCTGTATGCGTCCGGGGCGTCCTGCCCGATGTGCAGGCGGCCGCCGCTGAGCACCAGCTTGCCGCCGGTGTAGGCCCCGAGGGAGCCGCCTTGCCTGGCGGTGATCCGGGCATCGCGTACCGTCAGCACCGAGCCGCTGCCGTCGACACTCAGAAAGTTCGTCTGTTTGCCTATCTCGACGGTCGTGCCGTTGAGCGATGCCCTTGCGCCAGCGGATACGCGGACGGCCTCTTCCGACGCGGTGATCGAACCCCGGTTCAGTTCGGCATAGGCTCCGGCCCCGTCGACAACCACCCCTGACCTGCCTTGCAGCCTGCTGTCGTGCAGTATCAGCGTGCCGCCGTTACGGACATAGGCGGGGTAGCCCGAAGGGCCTGTGGTCATCGACAGGCTTTGCCCGATGATGGTGCTGCCTGTTCCGCTCACGTAAAATCCGTGCCCGCTGCTGACGTCGTACCCCGGGTTCGGATAGGTTGGATTGGGCAGATTCAATGTCGAGCCGTCGGTGACGCTGACCGCGCCCGATTGCGCGTTGGCATTGAATGCCGCCGATGCCATGTTGACGGCCGATACCAGCAGGGCCGTTCGGAATCCGCGGTGCCGCCGCGTGGATTGATGGGTCATTTGCCGCCTCCCCTTTTCCCGCGCTTGACCAGTATTTCCAAGGGAAATATGTGCCGTTGGGCATCTGCTGCGGGCTGCGCCGGATCATACCGCCGACCCTCTTTTTAATGATATAAGAATAATCCTATATCATTACAGGCCGGTTCCTGGCTAGAGAACCCGCGAGAGCGGCGCATCCGGGAATGCGGCGAATGGCGCAGGGGGACGCGCGGCGCCGCCGTTCCGGATTGCTGCGCGGGACGGCGCGGGCGCGTGTCGCTGGCGTGCTGGAGAACGTCCGGGCTGTTGTCGCCCGCGCGACTACCCCGGGAAGGAGCTCAGTCCGGACGTGGCCGAACCGGCGGGACCGGGAGTGCGGGCGACGTTCATGATCCAGCAGACCATGGCGAAGTGGCCGGCGAGGGCGGTGAGTTCCACCGTCCCCGGCTCGCCGAAGCGGCTCGCGGCGTCGGCATAGGTTTCGTCGCTGACGCCGTGCCGGCGCATCAGCTCGCCGACGAAATCGACCGCGCACTCCTCGTCGGCCGCCAGTTGGCGGGGGCGCCGGCCGGCCGCCAGCGCATCGATCGCCGGCGCCGCCACTCCGGCCTTGATGGCCAGCGGCGCATGCGTCTGCCACTCAAACTGGTTGCCCGTTTCCCTCGCCACGACGCAGATGACGAGTTCCCGGACCCGGTCGGACAGCGTTCCTGCGAAGCGCAGGGCTTCGCCCGTCTTGCCGATGCGCTCCATGAGCTCGGGCGTTTGCAGCAGGGGAACGAAGGGGCCGAAGAGCGCCTTGCGGGGGCCGTTGATGATCGCGTCCGCGGCCGCCCGCTGGGCCTCGCTCATGGCGTCGCGTTCGGGGACGGGCAGGCGCTCCGCCGTCGACGGACCGAATCCCTGTGGGAATCCTGGGAGGTGTGCGGATTGGCTCATGAATGCTCCTCGCTGCAGCGGACCGGACGCCGGCGGACAGGAACGAAGTGTAATTCAAGGCGCCGTTTCCCGGCGCGGTGGCAAAATACGTGCATTTCCCGCCACGACCATGGAACGGAAACCCATGCTCTCCTTCCGCGCGATGGCGCCGGACGACTACCCGGCGCTGCTCGACCTGATGCGCTGCACGCCCGGCGTGTCCGTGCGCGACGCCGACACGCCGGAGGGGCTCGCGCGCTTCCTGGCGCGCAATCCGGGGCTCAGTTTCGTCGCCGAGCTGGACGGGCGGCTGATCGGCTGCCTGATGGGCGGGCACGACGGCCGGCGCGGGCATCTGCACCACCTGGCCGTTGACGCCGTATGCCGCCGCCGGGGCGTCGCCGCGGAGCTGGTCGAGCGCTGCCTGGCCGCTCTCGAATGCGAGGGCATCCGCAAGACGCACATCGACGTCTATCGCGACAACGCGGCGGGCAACGCTTTCTGGCGGAATGCCGGCTGGTCGCGGCGCGACGACACGTACCGCTTTTCGATCGTGCGCGGCGGCGGGCCGAACGCCTGAACGCTTTTCAACCGACGGAGGAAAACCATGAAACTCTTGCGTTACGGCCCGCCGGGCCGGGAAAAGCCGGGGCTGCTCGACGCTGCCGGGAACGTCCGCGACCTGTCCGGACTGCTCGACGACTTCTGCCCGCGCACGCTCTCGCCCGCGGCGCTCGACGTGCTGCGCGCGCTCGATCCCGAGCGCCTGCCGAAGGTCGACGGCAGCCCGCGCCTGGGCGTGCCGTGGAGCGGCATGGGCAAGTACGTGGCGATCGGCCTCAACTACAGCGACCACGCGGCCGAATCGGGCATGCCGCCGCCGCAGGAGCCGACGATGTTCACCAAGTGGCTGAGCTGCGTGTGCGGGCCGGACGACGACACGATCATGCCGCCGGAGTTGACCAAGCTCGACTGGGAGGTCGAACTCGGCATCGTGATCGGCCGGCGGGCGCGCAACGTGCCGCAGGCCGAGGCGCTGGACTACGTGGCCGGCTACTGCCTGGCCAACGACGTCTCCGAGCGCGCTTACCAGCTCGACCGCAGCGGCGGGCAGTGGAGCAAGGGCAAAGGCTTCGACACCTTCGGCCCGGTCGGCCCCTGGCTGGTGACGCGCGACGAAATCCCCGATCCGCAGAACCTCGACATGTGGCTGGACGTGAACGGCGAGCGCATGCAGACCGGCAACACCGTGAAGATGATCTTCCCCTGCGCCCACCTGGTCAGCTATTGCAGCCGGGTGATGACGCTGGAGCCGGGCGACCTGATCATCACCGGCACGCCGCCGGGCGTCGGCCTCGGCCGCAAGCCGCCGCAGTTCCTCAAGATCGGCGACGTGGTCGAACTGGGCATCGCCGGGCTGGGGAAGCAGCGGCAGCGGGTGGTGGCGGGCTGATTGCGACGCGGGCCGGTTCGGCAGTGCCGGCGGGGAACCCGGCCGGCGTGCTAAAATGGCAGCCCCTTTCCCGTACCAATCGGACCGATCCCCGCCATGTTCTCTGGAATCGTCGCGGCCGTGGGCCGCATCATCGCATCGACCCCGCGCAACGACGGCACGCCGACCGTGCGCCTGTCGATCGACGCCGGCCGGCTGGAACTCGGCGACGTGTCGCTAGGCGACTCGATCGCCTGCAACGGGGTCTGCCTGACCGTCGTCGACAAGGGAGAGCACAGCTTCTGCGTCGACGTGTCGCCGGAGACGCTGTCGTGTACCGTCGGCCTGTCCGCACCGGGCCCGGTCAATCTGGAAAAGGCGCTGCGCCTGGCCGACCGGCTCGGCGGGCACCTGGTCGCCGGCCATGTCGACAGCGTCGGCGAAGTCCTCCGCTTCGATGCGCTGGGCGACAACCGCCTGCTGGAAATCCGCGCGCCGGCGGCGCTGGCCAAATACATCGCGCGCAAGGGATCGATCACCGTCAACGGCGTCAGCCTGACGACCAATGCGGTCGACGGCGCGTGTTTTTCCATCAACCTGATTCCGCATACGCTCGCCGCGACGACGCTCGGCGGCCTGCAGCCCGGCGCCCGCGTCAATCTCGAAATCGACCTGATCGCGCGCTACGTCGAACGCATGCTGAATCCCGACGCTTCGCAGGAGCGGTAAATGAGTCCCTTGAACCAGTCGTCGTCCATCTCGCCGACCGAGGAAATCGTCGCCGAGATGCGCGCGGGCCGCATGGTCATTCTCGTCGACGAGGAGGACCGCGAGAACGAGGGCGATCTGGTCCTCGCCGCCGAGCACGTGACGCCCGAAGCCATCAATTTCATGGTCACGCACGCGCGCGGGCTGGTCTGCCTGACGATCACCGAGGCGCGCAGCCGGCAGCTCGGCCTGACGCCGATGGCGCGCGACAACAAGAGCCCGTACAGCACGGCGTTCACCGTTTCGATCGAAGCGGCCGAGGGGGTGACCACCGGCATCTCCGCGCAGGACCGCGCGCGCACGGTGCAGGCGGCGGTGGCGCGCGACGCGCGGCCGGAGGACATCGTCCAGCCGGGGCACATCTTCCCGATCACCGCGCGGCCGGGCGGCGTCCTGGTGCGCGCCGGGCACACCGAGGCGGGCTGCGACCTGGCCCAGCTCGCCGGCCTGGAACCCTCGGCGGTGATCTGCGAGATCCTCAAGGACGACGGGACCATGGCGCGCCTGCCGGACCTGATCGAATTTGCCGGCGCGCACGGCCTGAAGATCGGCACCATCGCCGACCTCATCCACTACCGCAGCCGCAACGAAACGCTGGTCCGGCGCAGCCACTCGCGCCCGGTCGCGCTGGCGTTCGGCGAGTTCACGCTGCACGCCTTCACCGACCTCACGTCGAACGAGGTGCACCTGGCGCTGGCCAAGGGCGACATCCGCCCCGAGCAGGAGACGTTGGTGCGCGTGCATGAGCCGCTGTCGGTACTCGACTTCCTCAATCCGGGCGGCGGCCGCCATACCTTTTCGCTCGATGCCTCGCTGCAGGCGCTGGCGCAGGCCGAGACGGGCGTGGCCGTGCTGCTGCACCGCCCCGAGACCGGGCAGGACATCCTCTCCACGCTCGCCGAACCGGACGCGCCGGCGCACCCGGCGGCCAAGTGGGACCCGCGCATCTACGGCATCGGCGCGCAGATTCTGCGCGACCTCGGCGTGCGCCGCATGCGGCTGCTCGCCAGCCCGCGCCGCATGCCGAGCATGACCGGCTTCGACCTGGAAATCACCGGCTTCGTCCCCCCGACGGCCGGACTCGAATAACCCGTTTGCTGGATTGGATTTCCCATGCCCCGCTTCGACGACATCTATGAATACGAGAGCGATCTCGACGGACGGGGATTGTCCGTCGGCATCGTGATGAGCCGCTTCAATCCGGACGCTTGCGAAGGCCTGCTGGCCGCCTGCGTGGCCGAACTGACGCGCCTGGGCGTGGCTGCCGGCGACGTCGAGATCGCCACCGTGCCCGGCGCGCTGGAGATTCCGCTGGCCTTGCAGACCCTGGCGCAGACCGGCCGCTTCGACGCGCTGGTCGCCCTCGGCGCGGTCATTCGCGGAGACACCTATCATTTCGAGGTGGTCTCCAACGATTCCTGCCGGGCGGTCATGGAAGTGCAGCTCGATTCCGGCGTGCCCGTCGCCAACGGCATCCTGACCTGCGAGGACGACGACCAGGCGCTGGCGCGCACGCGCCAGAAAGGCACGGACTGCGCCCAGGCGGCCGTGGAGATGGCGCGGCTGATGCGGGCCATCGGGGAGCGCCGGCCATGAGCGGCGCGACGGATGCGGTGAACGCGAACGCCCCGGCGGCGGCGAAGAAACCGGCCAAGTCGCCGCGCCGCCGCGCCCGCGAATTCGCCCTGCAGGGGCTGTACCAGTGGCGGGTCGGCGGCAGCGACGAGGCGGCCATCGAGGCGCACCTCGCCGACAGCGACGGTTTCGACCGGGCCGACCGCGAGTTCTTCGTCGGCCTGCTGCGCGGCGTGCTGGCGCAGCACGGCGGCCTGCAGGAACAGCTCCAGGCCTACCTCGACCGGCCCTTTGCCGAGCTCTCGCCGGTCGAGGCCAGCGTCCTGCTGACCGGCGCCTACGAGCTGGTCGAACTGCCCGCAGACGCCCTACCGCGTAGTCATCAACGAAGCCATCGAGCTGGCCAAGAGTTTCGGCGGCACCGACGGCCACAAGTACGTGAACGGCGTGCTCGACAAGCTGGCGGCGAAGGTCCGCCCGGTCGAGGTCGAGGCCAAGCGGCAGCAGCGCGGACGCAGCTAGCCGCCGCCGCTGCCTTCTTCCGCGAAGCCTGCTCCGTGCCGGAAGAGGTTTTCCTCCCATGCCTTCCGAATTCGACCTGATCGACCGCCATTTCGCCCGCCCGACGCCGCAGGCCGTGCTCGGGCCGGGTGACGATTGCGCTCTGCTGGCGCCGTCGCCGGGGATGGAGCTGGCCGCGACCACCGACATGCTGGTGGCGGGAACGCACTTCTTCGCCGACACCGACCCGTTCCAGCTGGGCTGGAAGACGCTCGCGGTCAACGTCTCCGACCTCGCCGCGATGGGCGCGCAGCCGCGCTGGGCGCTGCTCGCCGGCAGCCTGCCGGCGGCCGACGAGGCGTGGCTCGGCGCGTTCAGCCGGGGCTTTTTCGCCTGCGCCGGACGCTACGGAGTCGACCTGATCGGCGGCGACACCACGCGCGGGCCGCTCAACCTGTGCGTCACCGCGCTGGGCGAAGTGCCCGCCGGCCGCGCCCTGCGCCGCGACGGCGCGCGTGTCGGCGACGACGTCTGGGTGTCCGGACGCCCTGGCCTGGCGGCGCTCGGCCTCGCGCACCTGCAGGGCCGCACCGCGCTGCCGGGCGAGCTCGGCGCGCTGTGCGTCGGCCTGCTGCAGCAGCCGCTGCCGCGCGTCGAGCTGGGCTTGGCCTTGCAGCGGCGCGTGCTGGCCCGCTCGGCGATCGACGTCTCGGACGGCCTGCTGGCCGACCTCGGGCATATCTGCGAACGCTCGACGCTCGACGCCGAGGTTTTCGTCGCGCAGCTGCCGGAACTGCCGGCGGGCGTCGACGCCGCGCTGGCCCGCCAGTGCCAGCTGGCCGGAGGAGACGATTACGAACTGGTGTTTTCGGCGGCGCCGGAGCAGCGCGACGAACTGTCCGCCCTCTCGGCCGAACTCGACCTGCCCCTGTGGCGCATCGGCCGGCTCGTCGCCGCCGCGGGCCGGGGAGCAGTCCGCCTGATCGGCGAGCGAGGCGAACCGGTGGCGGTCGGCCGGAAAGGATTCGATCACTTTGGCCAAGATCAAGACCAGTAAGGCGCCGTCGCTGCGCTTTCTCTTTTCGCACCCCGCGCACTTGGTGGCCTGCGGCTTCGGCAGCGGCCTGTCGCCGTTCGCGCCGGGCACCGCCGGCACGCTCCTCGCGTGGGCGACCTATCCGCTGCTGCGCAACGGCATGGCGGATGCCGAACTGCTGGCCTTCCTGCTGGTCTGCGCTGTAATCGGCATCTTCGTCGTGCGGCGCACCGGCGACGACCTCGGCGCGGTCGACCACGGTAGCATCGTGTGGGACGAGATCGTGCCGTTCTGGCTGGTGCTGTTCGTCTGCCCGCCGGGCTGGGCGTGGCAGGCGGCGGCGTTCGCGGCCTTCCGCTTCTTCGACATCGTCAAGCCGCCGCCGGCGCGTTTCTTCGACGAGCGGGTCAAGAACGGCTTCGGCGTCATGGCCGACGACTTCGTCGCGGGCCTGTACACCGTGCTGGCGCTGGCGGTGCTGCGCCACGTCCTGGCGTGGTTCGGCGCATGAGCGCCGCCGCCCGGCCGCCCGCAGGAGGCGCTCTGCCTCCCTGGGGGAGGATGTCGCGTAGCGACAGGAGGGTAGTCCAGTGAGCTTTCCCGAGCAATCCGCCCTGGAGGCGCTGGCCGCGCGCGTCGGCGCGGCCCTGCTCGCCGAGCACCTGATGCTGGCCACCGCCGAATCGTGCACCGGCGGCTGGGTGAGCCAGTGCCTGACGGCGATCGCCGGCAGCTCGGCGTGGTTCGAGCGCGGCTTCGTGACCTACTCCAACGCCGCCAAGCAGGAGATGCTCGGCGTGGCGGAGGCGACGCTGGCCGCGCACGGCGCGGTCAGCCAGCCCGTCGCCGTGGCCATGGCCGAAGGCGCGCTGCGCCACAGCCGCGCCGACTGGGCGGTGGCCGTCACCGGCATCGCCGGTCCCGACGGCGGCTCGGCCGAAAAGCCGGTGGGCACGGTCTGCTTCGCCTGGGCGGTGCGCGGCGGCGCCACGACCACCGAGACCCGCCATTTCGCCGGCGGCCGCGAGGCGGTCCGGGCGCAGTCGGCGGCCTGCGCGCTGGCCGGGCTGATCGAGCGGCTGACGCCGCCGGCCGAGGGCCTGCTGGCCTGAACGTTCGCTGCGAGCGGCGTCTCTCCCGCCGTATCGCCGCCCGTAAAGACTGTATATAATCACAGTATCCGACGCCGCGCCCGTGCGCATGGACGCGCGTCGAACATGAGATAATCCCCGCAATTTCAAAAAGGAAGCGCAATGGACGACAACAAGGCAAAGGCACTGGCCGCCGCATTGGCCCAGATCGAGAAGCAGTTCGGCAAGGGATCGATCATGAAGATGGGCGAGGGCAGCGTCGAGAAAGACCTGCAGGTCGTCTCCACCGGTTCGCTCGGCCTGGACATCGCGCTCGGCGTCGGCGGCCTGCCGCGCGGCCGCGTCGTCGAGATCTACGGCCCGGAATCGTCCGGCAAGACCACGCTGACCCTGCAGGTGGTGGCGCAGATGCAGAAGCTGGGCGGCACGGCGGCGTTCATCGACGCCGAGCACGCGCTCGATCCGAGCTACGCCCAGAAGCTCGGGGTGAAGCTCGACGACCTGCTCATCTCGCAGCCCGACACCGGCGAGCAGGCGCTGGAAATCGCCGACATGCTGGTGCGTTCGGGCAGCGTGGACGTGGTGGTCATCGACTCCGTCGCGGCGCTGGTGCCCAAGGCCGAAATCGAAGGCGAAATGGGCGATTCGCTGCCCGGCCTGCACGCCCGCCTGATGAGCCAGGCCCTGCGCAAGCTGACGGCCAACATCAACCGGACCAACACGCTGGTCATCTTCATCAACCAGATCCGCATGAAGATCGGCGTGATGTTCGGCAGCCCGGAGACCACCACCGGCGGCAACGCGCTCAAGTTCTACGCCTCCGTGCGCCTCGACATCCGCCGCATCGGCGGCATCAAGAAGGGCGACGAGGTGATCGGCAACGAAACCAAGGTCAAGGTGGTCAAGAACAAGGTGGCACCGCCGTTTCGCGAGGCGATCTTCGACATCCTGTACGGCGAGGGGATTTCACGCGAGGGCGAGATCATCGAGCTGGGCGTGGCGCACAAGCTGGTCGAGAAATCCGGTTCCTGGTACGCCTACGGCGGCGAGAAGATCGGCCAGGGCAAGGACAACGCCCGCGAATTCCTCAAGGCCAATCCGCAGATCGCCGAGGAGATCGAGACGAAAATCCGCGCCGCGGTGAACGTGCCCTCGCCGCAGCCGCGCAGCGCCGCCGAATAACCCGTCCGATGGACCCGACGCTGCGCGAGCGGGCGTTGCGGCTGCTGGCCCGGCGCGAGCACGCCCGCGCGGAGCTGGCGAAAAAGCTGGCGCCCCACGCCGAATCGGCCGCAGAACTCGACGCGCTGCTCGACGACCTCGCGGCGCGCCGGTTGCTTTCCGACGCGCGCTACGTGGAGATGCGCGTGGCGGCGCGCGGCGCGCGCTACGGCAACGCGCGGCTGGCCCAGGAACTGCGCGCGGCGGGGGTCGATGGCGAACTGGTGGAAAGCGGCCTGGCCGCCGCCGAGGATGAATTGGCGCGCGCCCGCGAGGTGTGGCAACGCAAGTACGGCAGTGTCGGCCTGCCCGCCGACACCGCCGGCCGGGCGCGCCAGACGAATTTCCTGATGCGCCGGGGCTTTTCCGGCGAAACGATCCGCCGCGTCCTGCGCGGCGGCCATGAAGACGACTGAACGATGGCCGAAACGAATTCCACCCAGAGCAGCACGCTGACCACGCACAACCTCAGGAAGCGCTACAAGAAGCGCACCGTGGTCCAGGACGCCTCGCTCGAAGTGCGCAGCGGCGAAGTGGTCGGCCTGCTGGGGCCGAACGGGGCCGGCAAGACCACCTGCTTCTATATGGTGGTCGGCCTGATCGCCTGCGACGGGGGGGACGTGTACCTCGACGACCGCAAGATCACGCATCTGCCCATCCACCAGCGCGCCAAGCTCGGCGTCTCCTACCTGCCGCAGGAAGCCTCGGTGTTCCGCAAGCTGACGGTGATCGAGAACATCAAGGCCGTGCTCGAACTGCGCCGGCTGCCCGCCGACGAGGTCGACCAGCGCGCCGAGCAGCTGCTGGAGGAGCTGCACATCGCGCACATCCGCAACAGCTCGGCGGCGTCGCTGTCCGGCGGGGAACGGCGGCGGGTGGAGATCGCCCGGGCGCTGTCCACCGATCCGCGCTTCATCCTGCTCGACGAGCCGTTCGCCGGGGTCGATCCGATCGCGGTGCTGGACATCCAGAAAATCATCCGCTTTCTCAAGGAGCGCAACATCGGCGTGCTGATCACCGACCACAACGTGCGCGAGACGCTGGGCATCTGCGATCATGCCTACATCCTCAACGAAGGCGGGGTGCTGGCGGCTGGCCGGCCTGATGAAATCATTTATAATGAAAACGTACGCAAGGTCTATCTTGGCGAGAATTTCCGCCTGTAGTGCAGGCGCTGCGTTTCCTCAGGCGTTTTGCAGAACGAAACGGTGTGATCCATCCTTTCACGGCGGCCGTTCTTCCCGGTAAATGAAGCCATCCCTCCAGCTCAAGCTTTCCCAGCACCTGGCGCTCACTCCGCAATTGCAGCAATCGATCAAGCTGCTGCAATTGTCCACGCTCGAACTCGAACAGGAGCTGGAGAAGTACCTGCTGGAAAATCCGCTGCTCGAACGCGAGGACGACGCCTACGCGCCGGTGGCTGCCGAGCCGCCGACGGCGCCGGCCGGCGACGGGGAGAAGGCGCCCGAAGAGACGGAGCCGGTGGCCTCGTCGTCCGGCGAGGAGGAAAGCTGGCTGGGCGAGCCCGACGGCGGGTACGCGAACTCGTCGGGGTCGTTCGACGACGACGACAACGATTTCCAGGATGTCCAGGCGGCGACCACCTCGCTGCGCGAGCACCTGTCGTGGCAGCTGGGCCTGATGGGCCTGCCGCCGCGCGACCGCACCTTGGTGCAGTGCCTGATCGAGGCGCTGGACGACGACGGCTACCTGACCCAGTCGCTGGAGGATCTGGCGGAAGCGCTGCCGCCCGAGCTGGAGATCGATACCGACGAACTGCAGATCGCCTTGCGCCACCTGCAGCACTTCGACCCCACCGGCGTCGGCGCGCGCAACGCCCAGGAATGCCTGGCCCTGCAGCTGCGGGCCCTGCCCGCGGACGACACGCAGATGCTGGCGCTGCGCATCGTCTCCGGCCATCTCGACCTGCTGGCCGGGCGGGACTTCGCCAAGCTGAAGAAATGCGTCGAGTGCGACGACGAACGGCTGCGCGAGGCGCAGTTCCTGATCCGCAGCCTGAACCCGCGGCCGGGCGCCAAGTACGCGGCGCTGGACGCGCGCTACATCACGCCCGACGTGGTGGTGCGCAAGGTGCGCGGGCAGTGGACCGTGAACATCAATTCCGACGCCTATCCGCGCCTGCGCATCAACAGCCTGTACGCCCAGATCCTGTCGCGGCAGCGCGGCTCCGGCCTGTCCGGCCAGCTGCAGGAGGCGCGCTGGCTGATCAAGAACGTGCAGCAGCGCTTCGACACTATCCTGCGCGTGGCGCAGGCCATCGTCGACCGCCAGCGCCAGTTCTTCGACCACGGCGAGGTGGCCATGCGGCCGCTGGTGCTGCGCGAGATCGCCGACATCCTGGGTCTGCACGAATCGACGGTATCCCGCGTGACGACGCAGAAGTACATGGCCACGCCGCGCGGCATCTTCGAGCTGAAATACTTCTTCGGCAGCCACGTGGCCACCGAGGCGGGCGGCGCCTGCTCGGCCACCGCCATCCGGGCGCTGATCAAGCAGCTGGTCGGCGCGGAGAACGCGAAGAAGCCGCTGTCCGACAGCCAAATCGCCGACCTGTTGGGCCAGCAGGGCATCGTCGTCGCCCGCCGGACGATCGCCAAGTACCGCGAATCGCTCGGCATCCCTCCCGTCAAATTGCGCAAGACGCTCTAGCCTCTTTCACTCTGCCGCCGACCATGAAG
Organism: Propionivibrio sp.; assembly: GCF_047602565.1. Classification (GTDB taxonomy): domain Bacteria; phylum Pseudomonadota; class Gammaproteobacteria; order Burkholderiales; family Rhodocyclaceae; genus Propionivibrio. The sequence goes on along the minus strand of NZ_JASGGX010000001.1, from coordinate 2,633,113 downwards.
ACCTCGGCCCTCACCCCCTTACCCCTCCGCGCCCGCGCCAGCGTGCGGGGAGGGATATCGACGGTCGCCCGTGCGGCCATCTTTTGAAAGGAGTTACACCATGAACCTGCAAATCAGTGGACACCATCTCGAAATAACGCCGGCTCTGCGCGACTACGTGAGTGGCAAGCTCGAGCGGGTGACGCGCCATTTCGATCATGTCATCGACGTGAGCGCCATCCTGTCCGTGGAAAAACTGAAGCAGAAGGCCGAAGTCACGGTGCACCTGTCGGGCAAGGACATTTACGTGGAATCGATCGACGAGGACCTGTACGCGGCGATCGACATCCTGGCCGACAAGCTCGACCGGCAGGTCCAGAAGCACAAGCAGAAACTGCAGGATCACCATCGCGGGCAGAAACTCGGCCATACCGCCGCTGAATAAGCGTCGCCGGTACGAAGCGGATTTGACCGCCGTGGTCAAATCCGCTTTTGACTAAACCGGCCGGGTCTCCATCCGCCTTTTCCAAACCTCTCAATCGTAATTCCATGAGCCAGATTTCCCAATTATTGCCTCCGGAGAACGTCGTTCTCGACCTCGAGGCAAGCAGCAAGAAACGCGTCTTCGAGCACGCCGGACTGGTTTTCGAGAACAACCAGGGAGTGGCGCGCAGCACCGTCTTCGACAGCCTGTTTTCAAGGGAAAAACTGGGGTCGACCGGACTGGGGCGCGGCATCGCCATTCCGCACGGACGCATCAAGGGCCTGAAGAAGGCCTGCGGCGCATTCATCCGGCTGGCGACGCCGATCCCGTTCGATTCGCCGGACGGCGAGCCGGTATCGCTGCTGTTCGTCCTGCTCGTGCCCGAGCAGGCCACCGAGCAGCATCTGCAGATTCTTTCCGAACTGGCCGAGCGCTTCTCCGAACGTTCCTGCCGCGAAGCCCTGGCGGCGGCACGCGACGCGGAAGCCGTCCGCCAGACCTTCGCCTGACGACCCCGGAGGCCTGCGAGCATGATCTCCACGCGCAAGCTGAGCATCACCCAACTCTACCAGGACCATCTCGAGAAGCTGAAGCTGATCTGGATCGCCGCCGTCGGCGTCGAACGCGAGGTGGAACTCAAGGACATGGAGACCTACGGCCCGGACGTGGTCGGCCACCTCAACCTGATCTACAGCCACCGCGTCCAGGTCATCGGCAAGGCCGAGCAGGACTGGGCGGCGCGCGTCGGCGAGGAACGCTGGCGCCGGCAGATCGAGGACCTGATGGCCTGCGAGCCGCCGGCGCTGATCCTGGCCGACGACCTCGAACCGATGCCCGGCCTGCAGGAAACCTGCGAGGCGACGGGCACGCCGCTGTTCAAGAGTCCGAAGGCGTGTTCGGCGGTCATCGACCTGCTGCACCTGTACCTGGCGCGGCGCTTCGCCGACACGGTGTCGGCGCACGGCGTGTTCATGGACGTCTTCGGCATGGGCGTGCTGATCACCGGGGATTCCGGGATCGGCAAGAGCGAGCTGGCGCTCGAACTCGTGTCGCGCGGGCACGGCCTGGTCGCGGACGACGTGGTCGAACTGGCGCGAACCGCGCCGACCACCATCGAGGGGCGCTGCCCGGGCATGCTCAAGGACTATCTGGAAGTGCGTGGACTGGGGCTGCTCAATATCCGCACGATCTTCGGCGAGACGGCCGCGCGCCGCAAGATGAAGCTGAAACTGATCGTCCATCTGCAACGGAACATGCCCAACGACGACATGGCACGCCTGCCCTTCGACGCGCAGTCGCAGGAAATCCTCGGCATTCCGGTGCGCAAGGTCTGCTTCCACGTCGCGCCGGGCCGCAATCTGGCGGTCCTGCTGGAAGCGGCGGTGCGCAACTGCATCCTCCAGTTGCGTGGAATCGACAGCATGAGCGAGTTCATCAACCGCCAGCAGCAGGCCGTTCTTGACGGGAATATCTGAATCGCGTGATAGTCGGGGCTCGATTCATAATCCTTTCAAGGAGATAAGAATGAAAGTCATGGCTGCCGTAGCCGTATTCGTGCTGTTGACGGGGTTGGCCTGGGGGGCGGGGGACGCGGAGAAGAAAGCGCCTTCCCCGGCCCAGAAAGCGCAGCAGGAAAAAATGAAGACCTGCAATGCCGAAGCCGGCAAACAGGAACTGAAGGGTGACGAACGCAAGAAATTCATGAGCGACTGCCTCGGCGCCAAGGCCGCGCCGGCCACTCAGCAGGACAAGATGAAGACCTGCAACGCCGAGGCCGGCAAGCAGGCGCTGAAAGGCGACGAACGCAAGAAGTTCATGAGCGAGTGCCTCAAGGCCGGCAAGTAACTCCGCCGCCGTTCCTTTCCGGACGATCGAATCGCCCAGCGCGGTTGCCGCGCCGGGCGTTTTTCGTTTACCCGGCCGGTGCGGCGACGTGCCGCTTCAGGAACACTCGAATTCCGCGTAGTCGGCGTCGGGCGCGGACGACGACGCGGCGAAGGTGATGATGCCACTGCCGGACAGCACGCATTCGCCGTGCTTGACGAATTGCTCGGCGCCGCTGCCGATGGTCACGTAGGTGCCGTTGGTGCTGCGGTCGACCAGCACGGTGAGGTTCCCCCGGCGCTTGATCGTGGCGTGGCGGCGGGAGGCGCGGCGGTCGCGGATGACCAGATCGCAGGCGCCGTCCCGGCCCATGTCGACGACCGGCCGGCGCTCGTCGAGCACCAGGGTGTCCCCGCCGTAGCGCAGGCGCAGCCAGCCGTTCGCGGGACAGGCGGCATCCGCTTCCCGCCACGGAGCGCTGCCCGCCGAGGCGGCGCCGGGCGTTTCGGCGAGCGATATTTCCACGATGCCGCCGGCCGCTTCGTCCGGCAGCGCCAGTCCCGTATCGATCGCCAGCGCCCGCAGCGTTTCCGGCAGCGCCTCGCGAATCCTGGCGACGGCCAGGACCTGTCCGGATTTCGCCACGCCGACCAGCCGGGCGGCTTCCCGGGCGAGGCCGTCTTCGGCCGACGGGCCGGGACAGGTGGCGCAGCCGCAGGCGATGCCCACGCGGATGGCGGTCTTCACGCCGGACACGGGCGGCAGGTCGGCGATGCGCTGCTGCATTTCGATGGCGGCCTGGACCGCGGCGTCGGCAGCGTCGAACGCGGCCATCGCCTCGTCGCTGCCGAGGCGGACGACGCGCCCGCCGCAGGCTTCGACGGCGCGTTCGATCCGCTTGAGACAGCGATCGACGGCGCGCGCGGCCTCCGAGCCGCCGAGTTTTTCGTGCAGGCGGGCGCTGCCGGAGATGCCGACGGCCAGCACGGAGAGGAACGGATTCGTGGAATTCATCGTCATTTCCGTGTCGGAGCCTCGTTTTCGAGCATTGAAGAGAGCATGGCCAAGGCGTCCTACGCCGCGACGAACTTGAGCAGGGACGCCGGCGCGTCGAGCCGGGGATCGTCGAAGGCGATGTCGCCGCCGTCCATGTCCTCGCCGACCTCGCCGACGCTCAGCCCCTTGAAGTCGTACAGCGACCCGTCGGCCAGATGCGACGGGACGATGTTCTGCAGGGCGGTGAACACCGATTCGGTGCGTCCCGGATAGCGCCGGTCCCATTCGGCCATCATCTCCCGGATTTTCTGGCGCTGCAGGTTGTGCTGCGAACCGCACAGGTTGCAGGGAATGATCGGGAATTCCATGCCGCGCGCGAAGCGGGCGATGTCGGCCTCGCCGCAATAGGCCAGCGGCCGGATCACGATGTGCGCGCCGTCGTCGGTCACCAGCTTGGGCGGCATGGCCTTGAGCTTGCCGCCGAAGAGCAGGTTGAGGAACAGCGTGTGCACGATGTCGTCGCGGTGATGGCCGAGCGCGATCTTGTTGGCGCCGAGCTCCTTCGCCGTCCGGTAGATGACGCCGCGCCGCAGGCGGGAACAGAGCGAGCACGTCGTTTTCCCCTCGGGGATCTTCTCCTTGACGATCGAGTAGGTGTCCTGCTCGACGATGCGGTACTCGACCCCGAGCCCGGCCAGGTAGCGCGGCAGCACGTCGGCGGGGAAGCCGGGCTGCTTCTGGTCGAGGTTCATGGCGATCAGCCGGAAGTTGAACGGGCGCCCGCCGCTGCAGCGCCATCAGGATCGACAGCAGGGCGTGCGAATCCTTGCCGCCGGAAATGCAGACCAGCACGGTGTCGCCGGCTTCGATCATGTTGTAATCGGCGATTGCCTTGCCGACGTCGCTTTCCAGGCGACGCTTCAAGCGTTGCAGGTTCTTCGATGTATCCACGGGCATCTTGATGCGAATGAGGCAGAAAGCGGAACCGCGAGCGGCTCCATGAGAATTGCGTTATTACAGGTGGGTCGTCCGGCCGCCATCGACGTTGATCACCTGGCCGGTGACGTAAGGTGCGTCATTGAACAGGAAACGCACGGCGCGCGCAATATCCTGCGGACTACCGGCATGTTTGAGCAGGGTGTGGTCGACGATGCGCGCGCGCGCCGCCTCGTCGAACGCCTCGTCGAACGCCGCGTCGTCCGGCCACAGGATCGGCCCGGGCGCGACGGCGTTGACGCGCACCTCCGGGGCCAGTTCGACGGCCAGCGCGCGGGTCAGGCCGAGCAGCCCGGCCTTGGCGGCGCAATAGAGCGGATAGCCGGCCAGCGGCCGTTCGGCGTGGATGTCGGTGATGTTGACCACGGCGCCGCGGGCTTGCCGGAGATGCGGCGCGGCGGCCTGCGTCAGGAACAGCGGCGCCTTGAAGTTGCTGCCGACGAGGTCGGTCCAGGCCGCCTCGTCGATCGCGCCGAGCGGCGTGGCGAAGAAGCTCGACGCATTATTGACCAGCGCGTCGAGACGGCCGAAGTGCGCCACGGCCTGCTCGACCAGCGCCGACAGCGCGCCGCGGTCGAGCAGATCGGCCTGCAGGCAGAGCGCCGAGCCGGCGCGCGCCGCGTTCATTTCGCCGACCAGCAGCCGCGCGGTATCGGCCGCCGCCCGGTAGTGCACCACCACGTTGGCGCCCGCCTCGTGCAGTTCCCGGGCGATCGAACGGCCCACGCGCTTTGCCGCGCCGGTGATCAGCACCGTCTTTCCGATCAAGATCCGCTCCCGAGAAAAATCGATTTGGCAACCGTGGAAATTCTAGCGGATTTCACCGGGATTTCGTTTTTCGCCGGCGCGCGCCGGCCTTCCCTGGCGTCCGCTCGGTGGAGCCGTGCTAAACTCCGAAAAATAAACGATTATTTTTTACCGACCTTGTCTTCATCCTCTTCGTCCGCGCCGCAGCGCCCGTCCGGCAAACGCATCGTCCGCATCCGCAAGCCGGGCCGGGAATCGGAAACCCCGCAGACGACCGGAAGCGCCGTGCCCGCCGCGCTGGCCGCCGACGCGCTCGGCTACAGCCTGCTGCTGGCGGCGCGCGCGCTCGCCGCGGTGCATGCCGGCAGGAGCCTGAACGAAGCGCTTGCCCGGCTGGCTGGCGAACCGGCGGCAGCGCGCGCGGCGGCGCAGGACGTGGCCTACGGCGTGCTGCGCGGCTACGGGCGGGGCGAATTCATCCTCGGCCGGCTGATGGCGCATCCGCTGTCCCATGCCGAGACGCAGGCGCTGCTGCTGGCCGCGCTGTACCGCCTGGAAACGCGCCCCGACGCCGCGCCGATGGTGGTCGACCAAGCCGTGGCGGCGGCCGGCGAACTGACGGGCCGCGCCTTGCAGGGCGTGGTCAACGGCGTGCTGCGCAATTTCCTGCGGCGGCGCGAAGAACTGCTCGCGGAAGTGCAACGGGACGACGTGGCGCATTGCCAGCATCCCTCGTGGTGGCTGGCGCGCCTGCGCCGCGCCTATCCGCAGGACTGGCCGCGCATCGTCGCGGCGGGCAACAGTCCGCCGCCGATGACGCTGCGCGTCAACGCGCGCCGCATCGCCGTCGGCGATTACCTCGGCCAATTGCAGGCGGCGGGGATCGCGGCGGCAACGGTCGGCAGCGCGGGACTGCGGCTGGCGGCGCCGCTGCCGGTGGATCGCCTGCCCGGCTTCGCCGAGGGCTGGGTGTCCGTGCAGGACGCCGGCGCCCAGCGCGCGGCCGAACTGCTCGATCCGGCGCCCGGCATGCGCATTCTCGACGCCTGCGCGGCGCCCGGCGGGAAGACGGCGCATCTGCTCGAACGCGCCGACGCGGACGTGCTGGCGCTGGACGTCAACGCCGCGCGCACGCGGCGCATCGAGGACAACCTGCGACGCCTGGGCCTGACGGCAACAGTGCGCGCGGCCGACTGCCTGGCCGTGGACACGTGGTGGGACGGGCGGCCCTTCGACGCCATCCTGGCCGACATGCCGTGCTCCGCCTCCGGCGTGGCGCGCCGCCACCCGGACATCAAGACGCTGCGGCGCGAGAGCGACATCCGCAAGCTGGTGCACACGCAGGCGGCGATGCTCGACGCGCTGTGGCCGCTGCTCAAGCCGGGCGGCCGGCTGCTGTACGCCACCTGCTCGGTGTTCGTCGAGGAGAACGCGGGCCAGATCGATGCGTTCCTGGCGCGGCGGACCGAGGCGCGGCGCGTCGGCGAGGAGCAATGGCTGCCTGACGACGGGCACGACGGTTTCTATTATGCGCTGCTGCAAAAAGCTTGAAGCCTTCCTCCTCGGCCTGGCGCTGCTGTTCGCGGTCGGCGCGGCGCACGCCGCCGACATCGTCGCCGGCAACGCGCGGCTGGTCGCCGGCGACGACGGCTACAGCCTGTCCGCGGACTTCAAGCTGAGCCTGAACCAGCGGCTGGAGGAGGCCGTCAACAAGGGCGTGGTGCTCTATTTCACCGCGGATTTCGAACTGACGCGCTCGCGCTGGTACTGGTTCGACCAGGCGGTGGTGCGGCGCAGCAAGACCTTCCAGCTGTCCTACCACGCACTGACCCGGCAGTACCGGCTGTCCTCCGGCGCGCTGCACCAGAGCTTCCCGTCGCTGGAGGAGGCCCTGCAGGTGCTCTCCCACCTGCGCCACTGGCAGGTCATCGAGAAGGGCGAGGTCGCCGCCGAGGTGGAGTACGTGGCCAGCACCCGCCTGCGGCTCGACCCGTCGCAGATGCCCAAGACCTTCCAGGTCAGCGCCCTGTCGAACCGCGACTGGAGCCAGTCGTCCGACTGGCTGGTGTGGGATTTCTCGCCGTCCGAGGCGGCGGCCGCGGCAAGCGGGGACGGCAAGTGAAGACGCTGATCGTCATCGCCTCGTCGCTCGGCGGCATCCTGCTCTTCCTGCTCGCCTCGGCCAGCGCCAACACCGCGCTGTTCGCCAAGCACTATCCGTGGCTGCTCGGGCTGAACGCGGTCGTCGCGCTGGCGCTGTTCGCGCTGATCGTCTGGCAGGTGCGGCTGCTGTGGCAGGAACACCGGGCCAAGATGTTCGGTTCGCGCCTGAAGCTCCGGCTGATGGTGGTCTTCGGCCTGATGGCGGTGCTGCCCGGCGTGCTGATCTACGCCGTCTCCGTGCAGTTCGTCACCAAGAGCATCGAAAGCTGGTTCGACGTGCGCGTGGAAAAGGCGCTCGAATCCGGCCTCAACCTCGGCCGCAGCGCGCTCGATTCGCTGTTGGAGGACCTTTCCGAAAAAGGGCGCACCATCGCGCTGGAGCTGAGCGATCTGCCCGAACCGCAGCGCCGCGCCGCGCTCTCCCGCCTGCGCGAGCAGATCGGCGTGCAGTACATCGCGCTGTTCTCCGTGTCGGGGCAGCTGCTGGCCACGGCGACCAGCGACCTGTCCGTCTTCCTGCCGCCGGCGCCGTCGCCGGACACGCTGCGCCAGGCGCGCGCGGGGCGCGGCTACCGCGAGATCGAAAGCGCCGGCGGCCAGGACTTGGTGCTGCGCGTGCTGGTGCCGGTGATTCCCTCGGGCCTGGGCATGGAGACGCGCATCCTGCAGCTCACCCAGCCGGTGCCGAGCAACCTGGCGCTCAACGCCGAACGGGTGCAGGACGTCTACCGCGACTACCAGGAGCTCTCGCTCGGCCGGCAGGGGCTGACCCGCATCTACGCGATGACGCTGACGCTGACCGTGCTGTTCGCCCTGTTCACCGCCATCGCCGTGGCCTTCGTGCTGGCCCGGCGCCTGTCAGCGCCGCTGTCCATCCTGGCCGAGGGCACGCAGGCCGTGGCGGCGGGCGACTTCACGCCGCGCCAGGCGATCTACAGCCACGACGAACTGGGCATCCTGACCCAGTCGTTCAACCGCATGACCCGCCAGCTCGACGACGCGCGCCGCGACACCGAGCGGCACCGCGCCGAGGTCGAATCGGCGCGCGCCTATCTGGAATCGATCCTGGCCAACCTGTCCGCCGGGGTGCTGGTGTTCGACCGGCAGTTCCGGCTGCGCACGGTCAACGAGGGCGCGCAGACCATCCTGGACGACGCCTTCAACGGGCTGCTCGGCGAGGTGGTCGACGCCTGGGGGCGGCAGCAGGCGGTGGGGCAGGCGATCCGCAAGGCGTTCACCGAGTTCGGGCGCAAGGAATGGCAGACGCAGATCGAGCTGGCGCGGCCGGGCGGCCTGCCGCAGATCCTCTCGCTGCGCGGCACGCAGCTGCCGGAGGGCACCAGCGGCGGCTTCGTGGTGGTCTTCGACGACGTGACGCGCCTGGTCGCGGCGCAGCGCAGCGCGGCGTGGGGCGAGGTGGCGCGGCGCCTGGCGCACGAGATCAAGAACCCGCTGACGCCGATCCAGCTCTCCGCCGAACGCCTGCAGCTCAAGCTGGCCGACAAGCTGGTCAAGGGCGACGGCGAGATCCTCAAGCGCTCGACGCAGACCATCATCAACCAGGTGCTGGCGATGAAGCGCATGGTCAACGAGTTCTCCGACTATGCCCGCCTGCCCGCGCCGACGCTGGCCGAACTGGACCTCAACGCGCTGATCCGCGAGGTGCTGGGCCTGTACGAGACGTCGCAGGCGGTCATCACGCTCGACCTCGACGCGGCGTTGCCGCCGATCCTGGGCGACGCCACGCAGCTGCGGCAGATCATCCACAACCTGCTGCGCAACGCGGAGGACGCGCAGGTCGCCACGGCCGCGCCGTCCATCCGCCTGAGCACGCGGCGGGTCGGCGACATGGCCGAATTCGCGGTGACCGACGCCGGGCCGGGCTTCCCGGAGGAGATGATGGCGCGGGTCTTCGAGCCCTACGTCACGACCAAGGCCGGCGGCACCGGGCTGGGGCTGGCGATCGTCAAGAAGATCGTCGACGAGCATCGCGGCCAGATCCGCATCAACAACCGTCCCCCGGCCGGCGCCGAGGTCAGCCTGCGGCTGCCGCTCGCGCCGGATCGCGTGACACAATCGAGTCTCAGGGAAACATCGGAAGAGAATTGACATGGCGCAAATACTGGTCGTCAACGACGAAATGGGCATCCGCGAGTTGCTTTCGGAAATCCTCACCGATGAAGGGCACAGCGTGGCGCTGGCCGAGAACGCGGCGGCGGCGCGCAAGGCGCGCGGCGACAAGCGGCCGGACCTGGTGCTGCTGGACATCTGGATGCCGGACACGGACGGCATCTCGCTGCTCAAGGAATGGTCGGCCGCCAACCTGCTGACCATGCCGGTGGTGATGATGTCGGGGCACGGCACGATCGATTCGGCGGTCGAGGCGACGCGGGTCGGCGCGGTGGACTTCCTGGAAAAGCCGATCGCCCTGCAGAAGCTGCTGCAGACGGTCAAGAAGGCCTTGAAGCACGAGGTGGCCTCGTCGCGCTCGCCGCTGACGCTCGACGCCTTCGCCCGCTCGCCGCTGCTCAAGGACCTGAAGAAGCGGCTGGAGCAGGCCGCGGCCAACACCCCGGTGCTGCTGCTCAAGAGCGCCACCGGCAGCATCGCCGAAATCTGCGCGCGCACCCTGCAGGCGCCGAAGACGCCGTGGCTCGACCTGTCCGCGTCGAGCGCGCCGCTGACCCAGGAAATGCTGGAAAACGCCTCCGGCGGCATGCTGTTCATCGCCGACCTGATGCTGTTCGGCCGGCTGCAGCAGAAAAACCTGGCGTTCGCCCTGGAACGGCTGGAGAAATACAACCTGCGCCTGGTGGCCGCCATGTCGCGGCCGCTCAACGCGCTGGCCGAGGCCGGCTGGGACCCCTCGCTGATCGCCCGGCTGGGCGACGTGTGGGTCGCCCTGCCGCAATTGTCCGGGCACGTGGACGAGGTCCCGGAGATCGCCACGCTGGTCCTCTCGCACCTGGTCGAGCGCCACGGCATGCCGCCGCGGCGCTTCTCCACGGCGGCGCTCAACGCGCTGCGCCTGCATCACTGGCAGGGCGAATGGATGGAGCTGCTGGCCACGGTCAAGAACCTGGCCATCGCCGCGCTGGAAGACGAGATCACCGCCGAGGACGTCGAGGGCGTCCTGCAGCGCGACGCCGACGCCGCGCCGCGCGCCGTGCCGGCGCTGCCGCTGTTCAACCAGCCGCTGCGCGAGGCGCGCGAGGCCTTCGAGCGCCAGTATTTCGAGCACCACCTGAAGAACGAGCGCGGCAACATGACGCGCGTGGCGGAGAAGACCGGGCTGGAACGCACGCACCTCTACCGCAAGCTCAAGCAGCTGGGGCTGAACCTGGGGCGGCGCCTGGAAGAGTCCGAGCAATGATCCGCCCGCGCACGGCCGGCCGACGGCCCTTCCTGGAGGCATTCCGGTGAATCGACCCCGCAACGACACCTTCCTGCGCGCGCTGCTGCGCCAGCCGACCGAGTACACGCCCGTCTGGCTGATGCGCCAGGCCGGACGCTACCTGCCCGAATACTGCGAGACGCGCAGGCGGGCGGGCAGCTTCCTGCAGCTGTGCAAGAGTCCGGCGCTGGCCTGCGAGGTGACGCTGCAGCCGCTGGCGCGCTATCCCCTCGACGCGGCGATCCTGTTCTCGGACATCCTGACGGTGCCGGACGCGATGGGGCTCGGCCTGTACTTCTCCGAAGGCGAGGGCCCGCGCTTCGAGCGGCCGCTGCGCGAGGAGTGGGCCATCCGCGACCTCGCCGTGCCGGACCCGTACGATCGTCTGCGCTACGTCATGGACGCGGTCGCCGAGATCCGCCGGGCGCTGGCCGGCTCGGTGCCGCTGATCGGCTTCGCCGGCAGCCCGTTCACGCTGGCCTGCTACATGGTCGAGGGCGGCTCGGGCAGCGACTTCCGGCACCTCAAGACGATGATCTACGACCGGCCGGACCTCGCCCACCGCATCCTGTCGATCAACGCCGAGGCGGTCACGCAATACCTCAACGCGCAGATCGAGGCCGGCGCGCAGGCGGTGATGCTCTTCGATTCCTGGGGCGGCTGTCTGGCGGACGCGGCGTACCGCGAGTTTTCGCTGGCCTACATGCGGCGCGTCGTCGCCGGGCTGATCCGGGAAAAGGACGGGCAGCGCATCCCGTCGATCGTGTTCACCAAGGGCGGCGGCCTGTGGCTGGAAGCCATCGCCGATTGCGGCTGCGACGCGCTCGGGCTGGACTGGACGATCGACATCGGCGCGGCGCGGCGCCGGGTCGGGGAGCGGGTTGCCCTGCAGGGCAACCTCGATCCGAACGTGCTGTTCGCCTCGCCGGAGGCCATCGCCCGCGAGACGCGGGCGGTGCTCGACAGCTTCGGGCCCGCCGACACCGGGCACGTCTTCAATCTCGGGCACGGCATTTCGCAGTTCACCCCGCCCGAGCACGTGACCGCGCTGGTCAACACGGTGCATGAGCACAGCCGGCGCCTGCGCGGGAACTAGCGGAAAAATCGCTGCGCGGTCAATCTCGGGGTTGACTTATGCACAGAAGTCGTGCAGCCGTTACCGATTGTCACGGGAAACCAGGAAAATCAGAGACTTATTTTTATCTCGTTGATTTTATTGGTTTTTATGGTTGCCGCTTTTTGCGGCAAAGTGTGGCGAATCCTTGCGGCGAGCGGCTTCGGATGGTTTCGCCATGGACGGTCCACAGACTTATCCACAGAAAATGTGCACAACCCGGAATCGCCTGACAGGCTAAGAAGTTACAGTGACTTTACAGAAATTAGACGAGCAAGTTACGCCAAGTCGCCTGCGGCCTATGACGAAAGTTAGATGCGCAAGGCCACGCCCTGCCGCGCGGAAGACGCAAGGCGCCCGATGCCCGTAGCGTCCATCGTCCGCGTCGCGCTCGCCGTGCCCCTGCACCGGCTGTTCGACTACCGAGCGCCGCCGGAGGAGACGCTGACGCCGGCGGACGTCGGGCTGCGCGTGCGCGTCGGCTTCGGCACGCGCGCCTGCATCGGCGTCATCGCCGCCCTGGCCGACGCCTCCGAGATTCCCGACGCGCAGCTCAAGCCGGTCGAGGCCGTGCTGCGCGACGTGCCGCCGCTGCCGGCGGACTGGTTCCGGCTGGCCGAGTTCTGCGCCTCGTACTACCAGGCACCGCTCGGCGAGGTGATGCTGTCCACGCTGCCCGCCGGCCTGCGCCGCGTCGATCCGCCCAAGGCGCGCGCGGCCCGGCGCGCGGCGAAGCCGGGCGCCGCGCAGGAGGCGCCGGAGCTGACCGGCGAGCAGCGGCAGGTGCTGGAGCGCATCGCCGCCGACGGGCCGGGCTTCCACGCCTACCTGCTGCACGGCGTCACCGGCAGCGGCAAGACCGAAATCTACCTGCGCCTGATCGAACGCGCGCTGGCGGCCGGCCGCAGCGCGCTATTGCTGGTGCCCGAGATCAACCTCACGCCGCAGTTGGAGGCGCGCGTCGCGGCGCGCTTTCCCGGCGCCGGGCTGGTCGGCCTGCACAGCGAGCTGGCCGAGGCCGCGCGCACGCGCAACTGGAAGGCGGCGCTGGAGGGCCGGGCGCGCATCGTGCTCGGCACGCGGCTGGCGGTGTTCACGCCGATGCCGGAGCTCGGCCTGATCATCGTCGACGAGGAGCACGACGCCTCGTTCAAGCAGCAGGACGGCATGCGCTACTCGGCGCGCGACGTGGCGGTCTTCCGCGCGCACCAGCGGGGGATTCCGATCGTGCTGGGGTCGGCCACGCCGTCGCTGGAAAGCTGGGCCAACGCCACCGATCCGCGCACGCCGGCGCGCTACGCCCTGCTCACGCTGCGCGAGCGCGCCGTGTCCGGCGCGCGGCTGCCGGCCGTGCAGCGCATCGACACGCGGACGGAAAGGCTGCAGGACGGCTTCTCCGGCGTGCTGCTGCAGGCCATCGAAAAGCGCCTCGGCCGCGGCGAACAGAGCCTGGTCTTCCTCAACCGGCGCGGCTACGCGCCGGTACTGGCCTGCGCCCAGTGCGGCTGGGTCTCGCGCTGCCGGCGCTGCGCGGCCAACCTGGTGCTGCACCTCGCCGACGGGCGGCTGCGCTGCCACCACTGCGGCTTCGAGTGCCGCGTGCCGCGCGCCTGCCCGACCTGCGGCAACCAGGACATCCAGCCGTTCGGACGCGGCACCCAGCGCCTGGAAGTAGTGCTGGCGGAACGCTTTCCGCAGGCGCGCATCCTGCGCGTCGACCGCGATTCGGCGCGCAGCCGCCGGCAGTGGGAAGCCCTGCTCGCGCGCATCCACGCCGGCGAGGCGGACATCCTGGTCGGCACGCAGATGCTGGCCAAGGGGCACGACTTTCCGAAGCTGACGCTGGTCGGCGTGCTCGGCGCCGACGCGGCCCTGTTCGCCGCCGACTGGCGCGCGCCGGAACGCCTGTTCGCCCAGCTGATGCAGGTCGCCGGCCGCGCCGGGCGGGCCGACCTGCCCGGCGAAGTGCTGATCCAGACCCAGTTCCCGGAGCATCCGCTCTACGCCGCGCTGGTGCGCCACGACTACCCGGCGTTCGCCGCCGCGCAGCTGGACGAGCGGCGGCAGGCCGGCTTTCCGCCGTACGCCTATCAGGCCATGCTGCGCGCCGAGGCGCCGCAGATGGCCGACGCCATCGCCTTCCTGGCCACGGCGCGCGCCTGGCCGGCGGCCGCCGGGCATGCCGACGTGACGCTGTACGACCCGGTACCGATGCGTCTGGCGCGGCTCGCCAACCTGGAACGCGCGCAACTGCTCGTCGAATCGCCGTCGCGCCGGGCGCTGCAGGCCTTTCTCTGCGGCTGGGGCGAGTTGCTCGACGCGATCAAGGCGCCGTCGAGGCTGCGCTGGCACCTGGAGGTCGATCCGCTGGAGTTTTGAGGCACGCGCCTACGCGCCGCGTTGCCAGTGCGTCTTGTTTCCCAGGCCCAGCGCGTTGTCGGTGAACTTGACCTGCCGCAGCGCCAGCCGCCATACCTCGCCGCGCTTGAGCCGGGCGACCGGATGTCGCCGGCAGTAAAGCGCGTAGGCGGCCTCGGCGGTGTCGCCCGCCAGGAGCGTCGCATAGGCGCTGAACTGGACGCCCCGGATTTTCGCGATCGTGCGCGGCTGGCCGGCGATGGTGCCCGCCACTCGGGGATGCGCGAGCATGGCCCGTCCGTGGCGGGTGGACGGGTCGGTCAGGACGATCAGGTCAACATCGGCCGGATCGAAGGCGTAGAAGCAGCTGGCGGCCCAGGGTTCGCCCCGCGCGTCGCACGTGGCCAGCCCGACCACGTGGTGGCGCAGGAGGAAGCGCCGGACGGCGTCGGGCAGCGGGGGCATGGCGGATCAGACGACCAGCGACCACAGGTGCGAGAACGGCATGGCCAGCACCAGCGCCGGCAGCAGGTTGGCGACCGGAAACGGCTTGATGCCGCAGATGCGGAAGCCGGTCGCCAGCATGATGATCCCGCCCACCGCGGAGAAGTCGGCCATCATCGCCGGGGTGGTCATCGGCAGTATCCAGCCGGCGGTGAACGCCAGCACCAGTTGGATGGCGAGTTGCGGCATGCAGATCGCGGCGACCGCGTAACCCAGCGCCGTGGCGAAAATGCCCGAGGTGAAGAAGTCCAGGATGGACTTGACCAGCAGGATCTGCGGGTCGCCGGTCATGCCCTCGTTCATGGCGCCGAAGATGCCGGTGCCGCTGGCGCAGAACAGCACCAGGATGGCGACGAATTTCTCGATGAATTCCTCGTGGCTCAGATCGCCTTGCGGGGGAAACACGCGCTCGACCACGCCCTTGGTTCGGGTGCCGAGGCGGCCGATCTTGCCTTCCAGAAGGATCAGTTCCCCGATGATCGCGCCCACGATCAGCGCCAGCACGACGGCCGGCAGGTACTTGACCTTGACGATCATCGACACGCCGAGCGCCATGGACGCCAGCCCGAAGGTTTGCGGCAGCGCGACGCGCAGGCGTTCGGGCAGTTTCGTGCCCAGGAAGGCGCCGGCGAGTCCGCCCACCGCCACGGCGGTGCCGTTTACGTAAGGTCCAACGAGAGTCAGCATGGTGTTTTTTTCCTCAATTGATGGATTCGGGCAGCGGCCGGGCGCGCCCGGCGGGTTCTCCCCAGCGCGGCAGTTGCGGCAGTTCCAGCCCGAACAGATCCAGCGCCCGCCCGACGCTGTGCGTGACGACTTCGTCGAGCGAGGCCGGCCGCTGGTACATGGCCGGCACGGGCGGGAACACGATGCCGCCCATTTCGGTGACCAGCGCCATGTTGCGCAGGTGGCCGAGGTTGAGCGGCGTTTCGCGCGCCAGCAGCACCAGCCGGCGCCGTTCCTTGAGGACGACGTCGGCGGCGCGGGTGAGCAGATTGTCGGACAGGTTGTGGGCGATCGCCGCCAGGCTGCGCATCGAGCACGGCGCGACCAGCATGCCCAGCGTGGCGAACGAGCCGCTGGAGATCGCCGCGCCCAGGTCGTCGATCGGATGCGCGACGTCGGCCAGCGCCAGGACTTCCTCGCGGGAAATGCCGGTTTCCAGCGCGCGGGTCAGTTCCGCGCCCTTGGAGATCACCAGGTGCGTTTCCAGGTCCATGCCGGAGAGCAGTTGCAGGGCTTTCAGGCCGTACTGGAAGCCCGAGGCCCCGCTGATGCCGACGATGATGCGCCGTGGCTTCATGGCGGTTGCTCCTCAGGCGAAGTCGGGCAGGAAACGCTTCACGTCCACCTCCAGGAATTGCGAGCGCCGGAACTGCGTCTTCAGATGGAACGGTACGGTGCAGTCGAAAATCGTCTTGCACGACATGCCTTCCTGCAGGATCGACGGGCTGAACGCGGGCGTCTGCGACGGATCGAGCGGGTGACAGCGCACGCCGGGGATGAACACGGTGCTCACGTCGCCCTGGTAGCGGGTCTGCATCGCCCACAACACGTCGTCGGTATCGAAGATGTCGACGTCCTCGTCCACCAGGATCACGTGCTTGAGCTCCGGGAACGACGAGAAGGCGAGCAGGGCGGCCTGGCGCTGGCGGCCCTCGTCCACCGGCGAGGCCTTCCTGAATTGCAAAATGGCGAGGAACTTGCCGCCACCGGACGAGTGCGCGTACACGTTCTGCAGCCGGCCCGGCATGGCGCGGCCGACCATGTCCAGGATGCTGGCCTCGGTCGGAATCCCGGCCATGTTCACATGCTCCTCGCTCGGGCCGATGGTGGTCTGCAGGATCGGGTTGCGGCGATGCGTGACGGCCTTGACCTTGATCACCGGCAGTTCGGCCTTGGCTTCGCCGGTATAGCCGGGGAATTCCGGCATGGCCTTGCCGGTGTGCGTATTCTGGTCTTCGCGCAGGCGCACGTCGGGCAGCAGTTCTCCCTCGATCACCACCTCGGCGTGCGCGATGGCGCGCTCGTCGATGGTCAGGCACCTGGCCATCTCGACCGGGCGGCCGCGGATGGCGCCGGCCACGCTCAGTTCGTCGAAGCCCAGCGGCGTGGTCGGCGGCTCGAAGCAGGCGGCCATCTCGATCGCCGGATCGACGCCGATGCTGATCGAGATCGGCAGCGGCTTGCCGGCGGCCTCGGCCTTCTGGCGGAAGGCGTCGATGTGGCGGCCCGGCGTTAGCCACATGGTCAGCTCGTCGCGGCTCTGCACGCACAGGCGGTGGATGGTGATGTCGGATTCGCCGGTGTCCGGGTCGGAGGCGTAGCACATGCCCATGGTGACGTAGGGGCCGGCGTCGTCCGGCGTGTTGGTCGGCGCGGGCAGCAGGGTACGCAGGTCGAACGCGGGATCGCTGGCCAGGTGCACGACTTCCTGGCATTGCGCCCGGTCCGCCCCGACGGTCACCGGCGGCACCGGATGCTGCACCGAATCCTTGAGCAGGAAGCCCAGCCGTTCCGGCGCGCAGCCGAGCAGGCGGCCGACCCGCTGGCGCGTCAACAGCAGGCCGATGGCCACGCGCACCCCCGGATAGCCTTTCACGTTGTTGAACAGCATGGCCGGCCCCTTGCGGGTCGGGCGCATGCAGGTCCCGCCAGCGCCGACGTGGCGGTAGACGCCGGAAATCTCGGCGTTGGCGTCGATCTCGACGTCGGTGCTCACCAGCTCGCCCGGCAGCGATGCGAGAAACTGCAGGGCGGAGCGCAGGTCGGTCACGGCGATCCCGGACGCGACTGCGTCCAGGTTTCCTTCGGTCACGCGGTTCATCATCTCTCCTGAAGACGTGGTTTTTTAGCGGGCCGAACTATAGGCCGCGTCGGGAGAGCCGGGGAAATACCGTTTTCATTGCGCCGCCCATACCAAAAAAGTTGCGGTATCCGGTAAGGGCGGGAGGCGTTCAATGCTTGAGGAACCCCGCCAGGGTCGCCGTGACCTCGGGAATCTCGATGCTGGTAGACAGGCGCGCGGCGACCGGATGGAACTGCAGCGGATTAGGCCGGATGTGCACGCACGCATAGCGGCCGCTGCGCGAGGCGACGGCCTCGGATTCCGGCACGAAGGCCACGGCGTCAACGCCGGCATCGAGCATTTCGATGGCGATCGCCGGATCGGAGACGTGCATCTTGACGTTAGGCTGGATGCCGGACTTGCGCAAGTGGCCGAGCAAGGCCTCGAAGGTGCCGACGCCTTCGACGCGCCGCAGCAGGATCAGCGGGTGCCGGCCGAGCGCGGCGAGCGGCAGCGCGTCCGCCGTGCCGTCCGGCAGCAGGCTGCGCGCGACCAGCGCCTTGAGCCGCAGCGGGGCGAACTCGATCAGGTCGAAGCCCTCCGGCGAACGCGGGCGCTGGATCAGCGCGATGTCCAGGCGGCCGCGGTGCAGCAGCTGTTCGAGGTGGCTCGAATCCGAAACCGACACGCTGATCTCGGCACGCGGATTCTGCTGATAGAGCGCCTTGGCCAGCGGCAGGAAGTGGCGCAGGAACAGGTAGGAGATGCCCACGCGCAGCATGCGCCGTTCGGTGCTGGCGATCTTGACGGCGGTGCGCTTGGCGTCCTCGACGCCGCGCAGGATCTCGCACGCCTTCTGATACAGGAACTGCCCGGCCTCGGTGGGTTCCAGCCGGCGCCCGGTGCGCACGATCAGTTCCGTGCCGACTTCCTCCTCCAGTTCCTGCAGCCGCTTGCTCAGCGGCGGCTGGGACATGCACAGGAGCTGTGCCGCCTTGCTGATCGAGCCTTGCTCGACGATCACGCAGAAATAACGCAGTCGTTTGAGGTCCAAGATCGTGCCCCCGGGGTGAGGCGCCATTGTAGCGTCGGCGTCCCGACTTGCCGCCTCCCGCCTCGGCTTGCATAATCGGACCTCAACATCGTGTCTCCGGCGATTGTCGGATTCCAGAACGCAAGGAGCCCAACGATGAGTCTCAAGTCCGATATCGAAGCGTGGGACGGGCAATCGGCCGCCGCGCTTTGCCGCATCCACGAAACGCACCGGGACGATCCGCAACTGGCGCCGGAGTTGGTCGAACTGATCGGTTCGCTGCGCTACCGCATGGCCGCCACCCGCCTGCTCAAACGCCACCTCGAAGCGGAGATTCCGCTGCCCGACCCGCACGCCGTGGCCCGCGCACTGTTCGCCCGGCTCGACAAGCTCGAACACTGGGAATGCCGCCTCAACGTGCTGCAGTGCCTGCCCCATCTGCCGCTCGACGACGATGACGACGGCGTGGCGGCGGTGGAGCAGTTCCTGCGCACCTGCCTGGCGGACGGCAACAAGTTCGTGCGCGCCTGGGCGTACAACGGCTTCCATTGGCTGGCCGGCCGGCACCCCCGCTTCGCCGGGGAAGCGGCGGCGATCCTGGAAGCCGGCCTGCGCGACGAGGAGGCGTCGATCAAGGCGCGGATTCGCAAATGCCTCGACGCCGACGCGAACGAGGCCGGCAAGACGGGAGACGCGCATGAGTGAAGCGCGGCACGGCACGCCGGAAGCCCTGCTGCGCGACTACGTCCGCGCCAAGGACGAGAACCGGGCGCACCTGATCGATTCCGTGTTCTGCGCCTCGGCGTGCCTGGAAATGCGGGTGAAGACGGCGGACATCCGTTTCCCGGCGGTGTCGCAGGGCGCGGCGGCGATCGCCGACGTGCTGGCCCGGCGCTTCAACCAGACTTACGAGAACATCTACACCTTCTACCTCGACCGGCCGGCGGCCGGGCCGGGGAAGGCGGCGGACTGGCCGCCGGTGTTCGCCTGCGACTGGCTGGTCGGCATGTCGGAGAAGGACGGCGGCGCCGTGCGCGTCGGCTGCGGCCGCTACGAGTGGGTCTTCCGGCAGCAGCCGCCGTGCCGCGCGGAACGCCTGGCGATCACCATCGAGGCCATGCAGACGCTGCCCGCGCGGCGCCTGCCGGAGATCCTGGCATGGCTGCTGGCGCTCGACTACCCGTGGTCGTCGGCCGAGGCCGTGTGCCGGTCGGCGCCGAGGATCGAGCTGCTCGCCCCGGTCCTGCGCTACCTCGGCCGCGACCTGCCGGCGGCCCGCCAGCCGCAGTAATAGAACCAGACCAGCGAAGCGGCCTGCAGGGCGAAGAGCAGGACGAAGGCGCCGGTGTGCGCGTCCGCCGCCGAACGGCCGCCCGCCTGCAGCGCGTCGATCAGGATGCCCATGCCCCACTGCAGGCTGAACGCACCGGCAAAGGCGAGCAGGTTGAGCAGGGTATTGACGCGCCCCGACAGCGCCACCGGGAAGCCGGCGGCCGCCGCCGCGTAGTTCAGCGTGCCGGTGCTGGAAAAGAGCCCGTAGGCCGCCCACAGCAGATAGTGCCGGTCGGTGGCCTGGGTGACGATCGCCAGCAGCGTCAGCAGCGCCAGCGTCAGGCCGCCGCCGAGCAGATGCACGGTGCGCACGCCGCGCCGGGCGAGTTCGGTCGAACAGCAGCCCGATCAGGAAATAGGAGGCCACCATGGCGGCGTTCATCACCGTCAGGTAAACGGCGGCCTCCGAACGCGGATAGCCGTTGACGTGGATCAGCCAGGCGCTGGACCACAGGCTCTGCACGGCCATGAACCCGCCGGTCTGGGCGAAGGCGAGCGAGGCGAAGCGCCAGAAGTGGGGGTGAGCGACGATCTGCAGCAGGCCGCCGGCCAGTTGCGAGAACGACTGCGGCGGCGCGGCCGGCGGTTTTTCCGGGATGCCGCGCCACAGCCACCAGGCGACGCCCGCGGTGATCACGGCCAGCCCGGCGAACACCTCGCGCCAGGTGGCGACGTGCAGCACGGCGTCCAGCGGCGCCGAGGCCATCAGCGCGCCGAGCGAGCCGGAGGTCATGATCCAGCCGGTCAGCGAAGCCTGCCGTTCGGCCGGGAACCACTGCGAAAAGAACTTGAAGGCGGCCATCAGGCAGGCCGAGACGCCCAGGCCGATCAGTCCCCGGCCGACGGCGAGCATGCCGATGCCGTCGCTGACCGCGAAGATCGCCGCGCCCGCCGCGGCGACCAGCAGCAGCGCCGCCTCGACGCGGCGCGCGCCGAAGCGGTCGAGCAGCAGGCCGAGCGGCAGCTGGGTCGAGCCGAAGGCGATGAAGTAGGTGCTGGTCAGCAAGCCGAGGTCGGCGGCGCCCAGCGACAGTTCGTTGCTCAGCACGGGGCCGACGACGGCGTTCACCGTGCGGTAGAGGTAGGACAGGAAATAGCCGCCGGCAAAGGGCAGGAAGAGGCGGAACCAGGCGGCCTGCGGCGTCACTCGCGCCCCCACAGCCAGGCCGCGCCGCGCACGCCCGACGAGTCGCCGTGCAGGCTGCGCAGCAGGCGGGTGTGCACCGCGTCCGAGAAGACGTAGGCCGGCCACAGGGCGGGCACGTTCCGGTACAGCCGCGCCACGTTGGACAGCCCGCCGCCGAGCACCACCGCGTCCGGATCGACAATGTTGATCACCACCGCCAGCGCCTTGGCGAGGCGCCGCTCGTAACGCTGCAGCGTGGCTTCGCAGGCCGCGTCGCCCTGTTCCGCGCGCACGACGATCGCCGGCGGCGGCAGCGCGTCGCCGGCGTGACGGACGTGGTCGGCGGCCAGCCCCGGCCCGCACAGCCAGGTTTCGATGCAGCCCTGGCGGCCGCAATAGCAGCGCGGCGGCGCCAGCGTGTCCTCCTCGGGATAGGGTAGCGGATTGTGCCCCCATTCGCCGGCGATCCGGTTCGCGCCGGAGAGCACCCGGCCCTGCACGGCCAGCCCGCCGCCGACGCCGGTGCCGAGGATCACCGCGAAGACCGTCGGCGCGCCGGCGCCCGCGCCGTCGGTGGCTTCGGACAGCGCCAGGCAGTTGGCGTCGTTCTCGACGCGCACGTCCCGCCGCAGCAGCGCCTGCAGATCAAGGCGCAGCGCCTGGCCGTTCAGGCAGGTGGAGTTGGCGTTCTTGATGCGGCCGTCGATGGTCGACTCGGCGCCCGGAATGCCGACGCCGATGCGGCCGCGCTCGCCGAGCTCGCTTTCCGCCGCCGCGACCAGCGCCGCGATGGCGCGCAGCGTGCCCGCGTAATCGCCCTGCGGGGTCGCGATCCGCCGGCGCAGCAGTTCGCGGCCGGCGGCATCGAGGGCGATGATTTCGATCTTGGTGCCGCCGAGGTCGATGCCGAAACGAATCATGTCGTCGTAAGAGGGCAAGCGGGTTGTTGTACGTTTTCCGGCGATGCCGCCCGTCGCGCGGGAGGAACCGTGCCTGCCGCGCATCGGCGCGGCGGCCGTCATGGCGGCAGTGCAAAGCGCGTATTTTACGTGGCCCCGGCCGCTTTTGCTGGATTCCGGGGCGCGCATCGCGGCCGGAGTCCGGCGGCGGACATCGGTACCGCCGCCGGCACTCGCCCCGGCGGCCGGCGCGCCGTGCGCTACGGGGCGGCGCGCAGTGCGGCCTCCCGCCCGTCGCCGGGCGCGGCCCTGCCCGCACTCCGTTCGCCCGCCTGCGCGGCTTCCCAGCCCAACAACGCCAGCTTCCGTTCGCTGCCCCAGCGATAGTCGCCGACCACGCCGCCTTCGCGGATGACCCGGTGGCATGGGATCAGGAAGCCGATGCTGTTGGCGGCGACGGCGCTGCCGACCGTGCGCTGGGCGCGCGGCATCCCCAGTCGCCGCGCCAGCTGGCTATACGAGATCACCTGGCCGAATTCCGTGTGGATCAGCGCCTCCCACACCTTGATCTGGAAATTCGTGCCCCTGAGCACCAGATGGATTCTTCCCCGCGTCGGTTTTTCCGGAAAGATCTGTCCGAGCAGCACCGCCGCGTGCCCGTCGTCCGGCGTCAGCGTCGCCTCCGGCCAGCGTGCCGCCAGCGCGGCGATCATTTCTTCCCGCCCACCGGTGCAGAAGGCGAAATGGCAGACGCCGCGCCCGGTCCAGGCGACCAGCGCCTCCCCGAACGGGGACGGCGCGAAGCCGTAGCCGATACGTAATCCGCTGCCGGCGGCACGGATCTCGCCGGGCGTCATCGCCTCGCAGCTGACCATCAGGTCGTGCAGGCGGCCGGTGCCGCTCAAACCCGCCTCGATGGCCACCGACAGCGTGTCGTCCGCCGCGCCGAGCCGCTGCCGGGCGTATTCCTTGGTCAGATACTGAAGAAAACGTTTCGGCGAAATGCCGGCCCAGTCGGAAAAAACCCGTTGCAGGTGATGCGGGCTCATGTGCACGGCGGCGGCGATTTCCTCCAGCCGGGGCTGTCCTCCGGCATGGCTGCGGATGTAGCGGATGGCTTGCGCGACGGTGTCGTAATGGCGCGATTGTTCAGTCGTATCGGGCATGGCGTTGCCTCCGGTGGATAGACGTGATTTCCGGAAAAGGCCGGATACGACCGCAGTATGTCACCGTCTCGGCTCGCTTCAATCCGATTCTTGCGAACTTGAAACCGGACAGGCCGCCGCGAGAAAAAGCCGATGACGAACGAGCATGGGCATTGGTTCAGCCGGCAGGCGGCCCAAGTGCGGAAATCCCGCATGTTGCCGAGAGCAGTCCGGGCCGGGTGTCAGCGGATTTTGCCGGACGTCACAGGCTCAATACCCCGGAAAAATTTGAACCGTGGCGATGGCTGGCAACATTCTGCGGAGTGGAACAGAAAACCCCGGAAAGTCGGGGTGGAGCGGGCGATGGGAATCGAACCCACGGCACAAGCTTGGGAAGCTTGGGTATTACCATTATACGACGCCCGCAACGGCGCCTATTTTATGCGTTTGGGCGCCGCGCTTCAATCGTTCCGCTTCAACCGGCCACCGGCCGGACCTTGCCGGCCGCCTGCCGGGCGCGGCTGCGTGCTTCGTCGGTGTCGTCGCCGGTGGCCACGGCGACGCCCATGCGGCGCTTCTTGAAGCTCTCGGGCTTGCCGAACAGGCGCAGGTCGGCACCCGGCACGCTCAAGGCCTCGGCAACGCCGGCGAAGGCGATGCCCCTGGCGTCCACGCCGCCGTAGATCACGGCCGAGGCGCCCGGCGCGCGCAGCGACGTGTCCACCGGCAGGCCGAGGATGGCGCGGGCGTGCAGTTCGAATTCGGAGAAGCGCTGCGAGGCCAGCGTCACCAGCCCGGTGTCGTGCGGACGCGGGCTGACCTCGGAGAACCAGACCTCATCGCCGCGCACGAACAGCTCGACGCCGAACAGGCCACGTCCGCCGAGATTGCCGGTGACCGCCCCGGCGACGGCGCGCGCCCGTGCCAGCGCGACGGGGCTCATGGCCTGCGGCTGCCAGGATTCGACGTAGTCGCCGTTGACCTGGAGATGGCCGACCGGCTCGCAGAAATGCGTTTCCACCGCGCCGGACGCGCCGAGCGCGCGCACCGTCAGCAGGGTGATCTCGTATTCGAAATCGATGAAGCCCTCGACGATCACCCGCGCCCGGGCGACGCGGCCGCCCTGCATGGCGTAGTCCCACGCCTTGGCCACGTCTTCAGGGCCGCGCAGCAGCGACTGCCCCTTGCCGGACGAGGACATGGTCGGCTTGACCAGGCACGGGTAGCCGATGCCGGCGTCGATCGCGGCCTGCAGTTCGGCGAGCGAACCGGCGAAGGCGTAGGGCGAGGTGGACAGGCCGAGTTCCTCGGCGGCCAGCCGGCGGATGCCTTCGCGGTCCATGGTCAGGCGCGTGGCGCGGGCCGTCGGGATCACCTCGGCGAGTCCCTCGCGCTCGACGTCGAGCAGCATGTCCGTGGCGATGGCCTCGATTTCGGGGACGACGAGATGCGGCCGTTCCCGCTCGATCAGCGCGCGCAGGGCGGGGCCGTCGGTCATCGCCACCACGTGCGCGCGGTGCGCCACCTGCATGCCCGGTGCGTCGGCGTAGCGGTCGACGGCGATCGTCTCGACGCCCAGGCGCTGCAGGGCGATGAGCACTTCCTTGCCGAGTTCGCCGGCGCCCAGCAGCATCACGCGCGTGGCGGACGGACTGAGCGGAGTGCCGAGACGGCGCAGGGCCGGCTGGAGTCCGGCGGAAAGGGTGTCGGGCATGGCGTAAGGCATCCTGGAAGGCGTCACGGAAGGCGCGATTCTATCAACTCGGCGTGCGGTAATGGATCAGATTGTGAAACACCGCCGGCGCGCCGCCCGGGTTGCGGTAGCCGTGCGGCCGGTCGGCCGGAAAGCGCACGGCGTCCCCCGCGCTCAACGGCTTCCAGTCGCCGTCGACCAGGACCTCCATGGCGCCGTGCAGAACGACGACGGTCTCGGTGACGCCGGGTTCGTGCGCTTCGGAACGACGCTCGTAGTCCGGCGGCAGGGTCAGTTCGAACAGTTCGAAGCCGAAGCGCGGTTCGTAGGGAAACAGCGGCGCGACGAGCATGCCGTCGGCGCCCGGCGTGTAGCGCAGGGCATCGGCGTTGCGGAAAACGGCACCCTCGCCGGCCGACGGCGGCAACGGCTGCAGGAAACTGGAGAGCGAAACGTGGAAGCCGCTGGCGATCCGCCACAGCGTGGCGATCGTCGGGCTCGACTCGCCGCGTTCGATCTGCCCGAGCATGGCCTTGCTCACGCCGGTCTCGGCCGCCGTCCTGTCCAGGCTCCAGCCGCGCGCCTGGCGCAACGCGCGCAACGCAGTCGGCAGATGGTGAGTGGGTTCGTCGAAGATTTCCGGCATGGCGAAAGCACTTGTACGTTATAGCGCACGGCATTAACATGGCACGGACGTGCGTTAAAGCGCACGCTGCGTCATTACACCACACGCCGGAGCCGCCATGCGCAGATTTTTCGGGCTTTCGCACATTTCCGCCGGCTTCATCGCCGTATTGGTCGGCTATACCAGCTCGGCGGCCATCGTCTTCCGGGCCGCCTCCGCGGCGGGAGCCGGTCCGGCGCACGTGAGTTCCTGGCTGCTGGCGCTCGGCCTGGGAATGGGCGTCACCTGCATCGGATTGTCGCTGCGTTTTCGCAGCCCCATCCTCACGGCGTGGTCGACGCCGGGCGCCGCGCTGCTCGCCACGTCGCTCGTCGGCCTGCCGATGGGCGAGGCCGTCGGCGCCTTCCTCTTCGCCTCGGCCCTGATCGCGCTGTGCGGCGTCACCGGCTGGGTCGAGGCGCTGATGCGGCACATTCCCAAGGCGCTGGCCGCCGGCATGCTGGCCGGCGTGCTGCTGCGCTTCGGCATCGACGCGTTCACCGCGCTCGGCCGGCAGTCCGCGCTGGTCGGCCTGATGCTGGCCGTCTATCTCGCCGGCCGCCGTCTGCGTTCGCGCTACACGGTTCCGCTGACCTTCCTCGCCGGCTTGGCGTGGTCGGGGGCGAACGGCCTGATCCGCGTCGACGCGGTCGACCTGGCCCTGGCGGCGCCGGTGTTCACCGCGCCGACCTTCAGCCTGTTCAACGGCCATCGGCGTCGGACTGCCGCTGTTCATCGTCACCATGTCCTCGCAGAACGTGCCCGGCCTCGCCGTGCTGCGCGCCAATGGCTACCGGACGCCGGCCTCGCCGCTGATCGCCTGGACCGGCCTGGCCGGGCTCGTGCTCGCACCGTTCGGGGGCTACCAGTTCAATCTGGCGGCGATCACGGCGGCCATCTGCATGAGCCCGGAGGCCGATTCTGATCCGCAGCGCCGCTACCTGGCGGCGGTGTGGGCCGGCATCTTCTACGTCATCACCGGCCTGCTCGGCGCCACCGTCGCCAGCCTGTTCACAGCGCTGCCCGGGGAGCTCGTCGCCGCGATCGCCGGCATCGCGCTGTTCGGCACGATCGGCGGCAGCCTGGCCGGCGCGCTGGCCGAGGAGAAGGAGCGCGAAGCGGCGCTGGTCACCTTCCTGGTGACCGCGTCCGGGCTGACGCTGTTCGGGATCGGCGGCGCTTTCTGGGGCCTGGTGCTCGGACTGGCGGTGCGGCGGGCCCTTCCCGGCCGTACCTAGAACGGACCGGGATTTCGGCGTGCGGCGGCGGCTGCCGGTATAATCCGTACGTGGAAAATACTCAAGCGCAACCGCCCGGCCCTCGCAGCCTGCCTGCCGTCTGGCGCAATTGGCGGGAAAAGACCCGGCACTGGAAAGCCCTGGACAACCTGCCGGCGATTCCGGTCATGGCCGAGAATTTCGAGGTCCTGGAAGGTCCCGAGGCGTATCGCCGCACCCTGCTTTCACTGATTGCCGGGGCGCGCCAGCGCATCCTGCTCGCCGCGCTGTACCTGCAGGACGACGACGGCGGACGGGAGGTGCTGGAGGCGCTGCACGCCGCCAAGGCGGCGCGTCCGGAACTGGACGTGGCGGTCTTCGTCGACTGGCACCGCGCGCAGCGCGGCCTGATCGGCAAGGCCCGCTCGGCGGGGAACGCCGCGATGTACCGCGCGCTGGCCGAACGCTTCGGGCCGGGCGTGCAGATTTTCGGAGTGCCGGTGCAGCGCCGCGAGTTCATGGGCGTCATGCATCTGAAAGGCTTCGTCGTCGACAACGCCGTGCTCTACAGCGGCGCCAGCCTGAACGACGTCTACCTGCAGCGGCACGACCGCTACCGCCTCGACCGCTACCATCTGATCCGCAGCCGCGCGCTGGCCGACTGCCTGGCCGGCGTGCTCGACCGGACGCTGCGCCGGAGCCCGGCCGTGCATCCGCTGAACACGCCGGGCGCGCCGAAGACCGCGGAGATCCGGCCGGCGATCATCGCCTTTCGCCGCGAACTCGCCCGCACCCGCTACCGCTTCGCGGGCGACCGCATCCGTCAGGGCGAGATCGGGGTGACGCCGCTGTTCGGCCTGGGCATCCGCGACAACGAGCTCAATCGGACGATCGTCGAACTGATCCGCCAGGCGCAGACCCGGCTGGTCCTGTTCACGCCCTACTTCAATCCGCCGGGGCCGGTGCAGCGCGCGCTCGACGCCCGCCTGCGGGCCGGCTGCCAGGTGATGATCGTGCTCGGCGACAAGACCGCCAACGACTTCTACATCCCGCCCGACGAGCCGTTCAAGGCCATCGGCGCGCTGCCGTATCTCTACGAGGCCAACCTGCGCCGCTTCTGCAAGGCGCGCCAGAGATTCATCGACACCGGCCAGCTCGACGTGCGCCTCTGGCGGCACGGCGACAACACCTTCCATCTCAAGGGCCTGCTGGTCGACGACCGCTACGCCCTGCTGACGGGCAACAACATCAACCCGCGCGCCTGGCGGCTCGACCTGGAAAACGGGCTGCTGATCCACGATCCCAACAGGCTGCTGGTCGAGCAGCATCAGGCCGAGTTGGAGCGCGTCCTGGCGCACGCGCAGCGGCTGCCGGGGCATGAAGCCCTGGACCCGGTCGAAGCCTATCCGGAACCCGCGCAGCGGCTGATCAAGCGGCTGGCGCGCGTGCGTGCCGACCGGCTGGTCAATCAGGTGCTCTGACCGCTCCGGCGGGGCTGCCGACGGTAGCGCGCGGCAGGCGGACACAGACCCGCAGGCCGCCCTCGCGGCGATTCTCGGCGTGGATGCTGCCGCCATGGTTGGCGACGATCTGGCGCGCGATGGCCAGGCCGAGCCCGTGCCCCTTCCTGGCCGGCGCCTGGCTGCCGCGGAAGAAGGGTTCGAACAGCCGGTCCAGGTCGGCGCTGAGCACGCCGGGGCCCCGATCCTCCACGCAGACCTCGATCGCCTCCGCCCGCGCCTCCAGGCGCAGGCCGATCCAGCCACCGCCCGAGGCGTAGGCCAGCGCGTTGCGCAGCAGATTGTCGAAGACGCGATGCAGCATCTCGGCGTCGCCGCGTACCGGCGCCTCGGCGCTCGCCGCCAGCTCGACGCGGCACCCCGTCTGCCCGGCTTCCGGCGCGGCGTCGGCGACCACGTCGGCGAGCACCTCGGCCAGATCGAAAATCTCTTCGCCCGGATCGAGCATGCCCGATTCGAGGCGGGAGAGCGTGAGCAGTTCGCTGACCAGCCGGTCCATGCGCGCCGATTCGTGCTCCAGCAGGTTCAGGCAATCGTCGAGCCGCTCCGGCTGCTGGCGGACCAGGCCGACGATGGCGCTTAGGCGCGCCAGCGGCGAGCGCATCTCGTGCGAAACGTCGTGCAGCAGGCGGCGCTGCCCCTGCATGAGCTGGTCGATATGGTGCGCCATGCGGTCGAAGTCGCGGCACAGGTCGGCCAGTTCGTCGCGCCGGTGTCCCATCGCCTCGGCCAGATCGGTGACCAGCTGGCCGCTGGCCCCGGCCTGCAGCGCCTCGCGCAGGCGCCTCACCGGGCGGGCGATGTAGGCCGCCAGCAGCGCGGCGAAAACCAGGCTGACCACCGCGCCGGCCGCCAGATGCAGCAGCGGCGGATCGAGCAGCCGGGGCGCCAGCGGCTCGCCGCGCCGCTCGAACGGCCTGTCGCGCGGCGGCGGGCCGCCCGGCTCGCCCGCCCGCTCGGGCCGCCCGTCCGGCGGCGGGTGGGCGCCGGGCATGGGCGCCGGCGGACGCCCTTCCCTCCCCGGCGGAGCCAGCGGCGGCATGCCGCCGTCGGGCATCGCCGCCCAGATGGCCAGGCCCGTGCCGATGACGGTGACCGCCTGGGCCAGGAAGAAAAAGAAGAGGATCTTCCAGAACAGGCGTCCCCGCGGAAAAGGCCGCATGAAGAGGCTCCTGACTTCAGTCGGTCAGCAGCTGGTAGCCCTTGCGCAGGACCGCCTGGATGCGCGGCCGGCCGTCGGCCAGGCAGGGCAGCTTGTGCCGGATGCTGCTCAGGTGCACGTCGATGCTGCGGTCGTAGCGCTGGAACGGCCGCCCCAGCCCCTGCTCGGACAGCAGGCTCTTGCTCACCACCTGGCCGGCGTTCTGGATCAGCAGTTCGAGCAGGTTGAATTCGGCGTTGGTCAGCGGAATGTCCTTGCCCGCCCAGGCGATCCGCCGCTGCGCGGAGTACAGCGCCAGCTCGCCGATGATGATGGAATCGGACACGGCGGCGCGCGCCTGGGTGCGGCGCAGGATCGCGCGCAGGCGCGCGCTCAGCTCGCGCGGCGAGCAGGGTTTGGCGACGTAGTCGTCGGCGCCGAGCTCCAGGCCGAGTATGCGGCTTTCATCGTCGCCGCGCGCCGTCAGCATCAGCACGGGCAGGCTGCCGCGCGCGCGAATCCGGCGCAGCACCTCGATGCCGCTGAACCCGGGCATCATCACGTTGACGACGGCAATGTCGGGCGGCTGCGCGGTGAACTGCCGCAGGGCGGCTTCCCCCTCGTGCGCCACCGTGACGTTGAAGCCGTCGCTGGTCAGGTAGTCGCGCAACAGCCCGACCAGCTCGACGTCGTCGTCGACCAGCAGGACGGAGGCGGGAACCGGGTTGATGTTGATCGGCGTATCGGACATGGCGCAATGGTAACCGCGGGAACGGCGCGAACCGTGGAGTTTACCGGGATTTACACCCGCCGGAAATTCTTGCCGGAGAACCGGCAATAAACACGCAACAGGCTGATTTGACAAAGGTTTTTATCGTCGTTCCCGCCGCCGGAACGAGCCGGCGCGGCACGCCGGGACGAAGGGCCGGCATGACGGCATCCCGCCGTGCCCCGAAGGGCATTTTTCTTCACGGACTTTTACCGCGTTTTACGCGAAACGCCGTCGTTGGCCGGGCGTTCTGGCCGATATCTTGCCCGTAGACGACCGGATATGGCCGGCGGGCAAACGCGCCATGTTCCCCATTCAACTACTTCACAGGAATCCATCATGAGTACCTTGACCAGCATCAGCAGCTACAGCAGCGCCGCCAGCTATCTGTTTTCCAGGCTCGACACGTCGGGCAAGGGCTACATCGACGAAGACGATCTGGTGTCGGCGTTTTCCAGCCTGTCGTCCACGGAAGGAACGGACGCCAGCGACGTCTTCACCCAGCTCGACGGCGACAGCGACGGCAAGGTCACGGAGAGCGAGTTCTCCACCGCCCTGCAGCAGCTGAGCGAGACGCTCAACAGCCAGTACGATGCCTCGCGCATGCAGGGCGCGATGCCGCCGCTCCCGCCGCCGCCGGCTGACGACACCGGGTTCACCAAGGAGGAACTGAGCAGCCAGCTCGAGGAAATCGGCGACACGGATTCGGCGCGCTCGACGCTGATCAGCAGCATCGTCGAGAATTTCGACGCGGCGGACACCAACCAGGACGGCACCGTCAGCAACGCCGAGGCGATGGCCTATGCGCAGACCAACGACATCGCCACGTCCGCGTCAGACGACGCCTCGGCCACGGCCAGTTCCAGCACCGGCAGCACGAGCGTCGCCGACGCCAAGGTTTTCCAGCAGATCATGGAACTGATGCGCGCCTACGGCGTTCCGGCCGGCGGCAGCGATTTCGCATCGACCCTGAGCTCGACGATTTCGACCAGCGCCTGACGGCCGCACCGGGGGCGTCCGCGGCGGGCGGAGAAATTCCGGCCGCTGCGCCCGTCAGAAATCTCCGGGCGCTTCCCAGAGGATGAAGCCGCCCTCCTTCAGCGTCCACTCCATCAGGTGGATCAGCGGCTGCGCCCGCTGCACCAGCGTGACGTCCTCCGTCGGGGCGTCGTCCTTGCGCTCCCCGGCCTTGCCGTCTTCCCCGTGGCCGGCGCGCTGTTTTTCGCGGGCTTCGCGGGCCTTTTCCTGCAGCCGCTGCTGGATCGCCACGCTTTCCTCCCGCACGCCCTGGCGCAGACGGGCGATCGCCTCCGGCAGCTGCTCCTTCAGGAAAACGCCGCGCGCGGTGCACTCCTTGCCGATCCATCCAAAGAAAACCCGGGCATGTTCGGCGAACATGATCATTTCGCCGGAAGTGCTCGATGTCAGTCGGACCAGCATGCCGCCTCCCAGGGGGTCGTTTGGAAACCGCGACGATTGTACCCCTGTCGGCGCGAGGCGGCCGGGAGCGGGCGCCGCCGCATTCCCCGGAGCCGCGCAGGGCCTTCCGGGCCGCCCGCCCGGAGCCGCCGCGCCCCCGCTGAACTTTCCCGGCAAGCGCGGTCAGAGTCGTTGAGCCTGCTTCATCTGTTGCCCCAAGTTATTCCATTCATAAATCGCCAGTGACACGAAGGCGCATCGCGGCCACGCGAAGTCCACAGGGTCATTCCCGATTTGGCGGTGGGATCACGTCATGACTGGGAGGGAGCGCTTTGGAGATTTGGAACTCCTCCAAGCGGAGGATCGGTCCGTTTTCCCGCGGGAGCCTCGTCCCGCTTTTCGCGCTGGCGGCGCTGCCGGCCCGCGCGGAGTATGCGGTCAACCTGCCGCCGCCGGCGTCCGGCCTCGCCCGCGACGTCCACGACCTGCATGCGCTGATCCTGTGGATCATCCTGGGCATTTTCGTGGTCGTGTTCGTGCCGATGGGCATCGCCCTGGTCCGGCACCGCAAGTCGCTCGGCCGCGAACCGGCGACGTTCCATGAGAACCGCACGGTGGAGATCGTGTGGACCGTGGTGCCCACCCTCATCCTGATCGGCATGGCCTGGCCGGCGACGCGCCTGGTCGTGGCGATGAAGGACACGGACAAGGAGGACCTGACGATCAAGGTCACCGGCCACCAGTGGAAGTGGGAATACGAATACTTCGGCGAAGACATCCGCTTCATGAGCAACACGTTGACGCCGAGGGAGCAGATCCAGGGGACGCAGCCCAAGGGCGAGCACTATCTGCTGGAGGTTGACCGCCCGCTGGTGGTCCCGGTCGGGCAGAAGATCCGCCTGATCACCACGGCCAGCGACGTGATCCATTCGTGGGCGGTTCCGGCCCTGGGCATCAAGCAGGACGCGATTCCGGGCTTCATCCGCGACACCTGGTTCAGGGCCGACAAGCCGGGCGTCTACCGCGGGCAATGCACCGAGCTGTGCGGCGTCGGGCACGGCTTCATGCCGGCCGTGGTCAGCGTCGTCACGCCGGAGGAATTCGAGGCCTGGAAGCAGGAACAGAAGCAGCTGCTGGCGGCGGCCGCCGCCAACGCGGCCAAGACGTTCGCCCCGGAGGAGCTCAAGGCCATGGGCGAAAAGGTTTACGCGTCCACCTGCCAGGTCTGCCACCAGGCCAACGGCATGGGCATTCCCAACGTCTTCCC
The DNA here is from genome assembly GCF_047602565.1 of Propionivibrio sp. Taxonomy (GTDB): domain Bacteria; phylum Pseudomonadota; class Gammaproteobacteria; order Burkholderiales; family Rhodocyclaceae; genus Propionivibrio. The sequence continues at coordinate 2,600,541 of NZ_JASGGX010000001.1, read as the reverse complement.
GGCGCTGGCCGGCTCGCCGATCGCCACCGGGGACAGGAACGCGCACATCGACATCGTCCTGAACGGCAAGCCGAACACGGCCATGGCGGCCTTCGGCAAGCAGCTTTCCGACGTTGACCTGGCGGCGGTGATCACCTACGAGCGCAACAGCTGGGGCAATCGCACCGGCGACGCGATCCAGCCCGCCGACGTCGCCGCGCGGCGCAAGTGAACAGGAGTCCGGGAATGAATACGACGGCAGTATCCGACACCGCGCCCCACCACGGGGAACACGCGCCCGCCGGGATCATGCGCTGGCTGGCCAGCACCAACCACAAGGACATCGGCACGCTGTACCTGTGGTTCAGCCTGTTCATGTTCTTCTTCGCCGGCGCGCTGGCCATGCTGATCCGCGCCGAGCTGTTCCAGCCCGGCCTGCAGCTATTCCAGCCGGAAGTGTTCAACCAGCTGACCACGATGCACGGCCTGATGATGATCTTCGGGGCGATCATGCCGGCGCTGGTCGGCTTCGCCAACTGGCAGATTCCGCTGATGATCGGCGCGCCGGACATGGCCTTTCCGCGCCTCAACAACTGGAGCTTCTGGTTGCTGCCGGCCGCCGGGGTGCTGCTCATCGGCAGCTTCTTCGTGCCCGGCGGGGCGGTCGCCGGCGGCTGGACGATGTATCCGCCGCTCTACATCCAGGGCGGCATGGCCTATGACATATCGATCCTGGCCATCCACATCATGGGCATCTCGTCGATCATGGGCGCGATCAACATCATCACCACCGTGCTCAACATGCGCGCGCCGGGAATGACGCTGATGAAGATGCCGATGTTCGTGTGGACCTGGCTGATCACCGCCTTCCTGCTGGTCTCGGTGATGCCGGTGCTGGCCGCGGCGATCACCATGCTGCTCACCGACCGGCATTTCGGCACGCACTTCTTCAACGCGGCGGGCGGCGGCGACCCGGTGATGTTCCAGCACATCTTCTGGTTCTTCGGCCATCCCGAGGTGTACATCATGATCCTGCCGGCCTTCGGCATCATCTCGACGACCATCCCGGCCTTCGCCCGCAAGCCGTTGTTCGGCTACGTCTCGATGGTCTACGCCGTGGCCTCGATCGCCTTCCTCTCGTTCATCGTCTGGGCGCACCACATGTTCACCACCGGCATGCCGATCGCCGGGCAGCTGTTCTTCATGTACACCACGATGCTCATCGCCATCCCCACCGGCGTGAAGGTGTTCAACTGGGTGGCCACGCTGTGGCGCGGGGCGATCACCTTCGAGACGCCGATGCTGTTCTCGATCGCCTTCGTCTGCCTGTTCACCATCGGCGGCTTCAGCGGGCTGGTGCTGGCGCTGGTGCCGGTTGACATCCAGCTGCAGGACACCTACTACGTCATCGCCCATTTCCATTACGTGCTCTTCTCCGGCTCGGCGATGAGCATCATGGCCGGCGTGTACCACTGGCTGCCGAAGTGGACCGGCCACATGTACAACGAAACGCTGGGCAAGGTGCATTTCTGGCTGACGGCGATCGCCTTCAACATCACCTTCTTCCCGATGCACTTCCTCGGCCTCGCCGGCATGCCGCGGCGCATTCCGGACTACGCGCTGCAGTTCGCCGACTTCAACATGATCTCCAGCCTCGGCGGCTTCCTGCTCGGCGCCAGCCAGCTGCTGTTCCTGTACAACGTCATCCAGTGCATCCGGCGCGGCGCGCCGGCCGGCGACCGCCCGTGGGAGGGCGCCGACACGCTGGAATGGACGCTCAGTTCGCCGCCGCCGTACCACTCCTTCGTCACGCCGCCGACGGTGAGATAGCCAGCGGGAGGCCATCATGCAGGCACATTCCGATCCGCACGCCGCGCCGGACACCTACTACGTCCCGGCCTCCTCGATCTGGCCGCTGGTCGGCTCGTTCGCCCTGCTCCTGCTGGGCGGGGGCTTCGCCCTGGCGCTCAACAAGCAGGCCGTGGGGCCGTACCTGGTCGCCATCGGCGCGGGCATCCTGCTGATCATGCTGATCGGCTGGTTCGGCGACGTGATCGACGAAACCCTGTCGGGCAAATACGCCAGCCAGGTCGAGACGTCGTTCCGCTGGGGCATGGTGTGGTTCATCTTCTCGGAAGTCATGTTCTTCGCCGGATTCTTCGGCGCGCTTTTCTACGCCCGCAACCTCGCGGTGCCGATGCTGGCCGAGGCGCAGATCCTGTGGCCGGGCTTCTCGGCCGCCTGGCCGACCGCCGGCCCCGGCGCGCACGCGGCGATCACGCCCGTGCCGGCCTGGGGCCTGCCGGCGATCAACACGCTGATCCTGCTGACCTCCGGCGCCACGGTGACCTGGGCGCACTGGGGCGTGCTGCGCGGGCGGAAGGGCCAGCTCACCTTCGGGCTGGCGCTGACCATCCTCCTCGGCATCACCTTCCTCGGCCTGCAGATCCACGAATACGGCGACGCCGCCTTCTCGATCAAGGACGGCATCTACGGCGCCACGTTCTACATGCTGACGGGATTCCACGGCTTCCACGTGATGCTCGGCACGGCCATGCTGATCGTCATCTTCTTCCGCGCCATGCTGGAGCACTTCACGGAGCGGCGCCATTTCGCCTTCGAGGCGGTGGCGTGGTACTGGCACTTCGTGGACGTGGTCTGGCTGCTGCTCTTCGTGTTCGTCTACTGGCTGTAGGCCCCGGCATGCCGATCCAATCCGCATCCACGGCCAGCAACCGCCGCACGGCGTTCAAGCTGCTCGGCGTCATCGCGGCGTCCTTCGCCTTCGGCTTCGCGCTGGTGCCGCTCTACGACGTGTTCTGCGAGCTGACCGGCCTGAACGGCAAGACGCCGGGCCCCGGCAAGGTGGCCGCCGCATTGGCCGGCGGCGCGACCAACGATGCGCGCCGCGTATTGACGGTCGAGTTCACCCACACCGCGATGCCCGGCCTGCCCTGGGCGATCACGCCGCTGACCGCGCGGCTCGACGTGCATCCGGGCGAACTGCACCAGGTCAGCTATCGCGTGCACAACCTCTCGGACAAGCCCATCGTGGCGCAGGCCGTGCCGAGCGTCTCGCCGGGCGTCGCCGCCGCGAGCTTCGAAAAGCTCGAATGCTTCTGCTTCAGCCGCCAGCCGCTGGAACCGGGCGAAACCAAGGACTTGCCGCTGGCATTCACGGTCAAGGCGGACGTGGACAAGGACGTGCGCACGATCACGCTGGCGTATGCCTTCTTCAAGGTGGAAGACGCGGCGCAGCCCGCGCCCGCGACGGGGACGCCCTGATCATGCCGGGCCGCGACGCCGGCGCTCGTTCGCCGTTCCTATTGGCCGTGGCCGGGCAGCCACCCCGCGCGGAAGGCCAGCATCAGCAGCGCGAAAAGCAGCATCGACAGCCCGACCCGCAGGGTCAGCGCCTTGACGCTGCGGCGGCTGGCGCCCCGGTCGCGGAGGAGGAAGAACAGCGCCGAGAACAGACTGCCTATGACGCCAACCAGCATGAGAACGATGACCAGCTTCAGCATGAACGGCTCCGATAGGGCGGGCAGCGACGATTATGCGCGCTCGGGAGACGGCGGGACAACCCGCCCGCCCGCGGCGCCGCCGCGCCGCTTTCGGCCCCGCTGGCTGCCGACCCTGGCGGCGGTCCTGCTCGTCCCGCTGTTCATCGCCGCCGGGCAGTGGCAGTGGCACAAGGCCGGCGCCAAGGCCGAGCTGCAGCGGCAGTACGAGACGCTGGGCAGCGGACCGGCCGTGCAGGTTCCCGCCGAACTGGTCGCGGCCGAGTCGCTGCGCTATCGCCGGGTCGCGGCGCGCGGCACCTACGAGCCGGGGCGCCAGATCCTGATCGACAACCAGACGTACCGGCAGCGCGCCGGCTTCCAGGTCGTCACGCCGCTGCGCATCGAGGGCGGCGGCATGCGCGTGCTGGTCGATCGCGGCTGGATTCCCGGCCTCCCCGAACACGACCGGGTGCCGGAGGTTGACACGCCGGCGGGAACCGTCGAGGTGTCGGGCCTGGCCGTCGTGCCGGGCTCCCGCTTCTTCACGCTCAAGGACGAGCGCGGCGATGGCGCCTGGCCGCGCGTCTGGCAGAACCTCGACATGGAACGCTACGCGGCGCTGGCCGGCTTTCCGGTCCAGCCGGTGGTCATCCGGCTCGACCCGCAAAGCGCGGCCGGCGGCTTCGTCCGCGAATGGCCGCAGCCAGACGACCGCCGCCTGATGAATCTCGGCTACGCGCTCCAGTGGTGGAGCTTCGCCGCCACCACCGTGGCGCTCTGGCTGTATCTCGGTTTCCGGAGAAAAACGTGAAGACCGCGCCCGGAGATTTGGTGGACCGCGTCGGACTGCAAGGCGCCGGAGCGCGCCGCGCCGATCCGCCCGGCCGGGTTGCGTCCCGCGTCATGCTGCTGGCGCTGGCCGCGGTGTTCGTGCTGCCGTTCGCCGTCGGTTCCGGCCTGTTCTGGTCGGGCTGGCGTCCCGCCGCGCTGCGCAACCACGGCGAACTGGTGCAGCCGCCGCGCGCGCTGCCGGCGGGCGTCGCGGCGCTGCACGGCAAATGGCTGCTGATCGTGCCCGCGCGGGACGGCGGCGGGCCGGCCTGCCAGGAGACGCTGCACCGGCTGCGGCAGGCCCACGCCGCGCTCGGCAAGGAGCGGGACCGCGTGCAGCGCGTCCTCGTCGGCGCCGGGATTCCTGCCGACCTCCTCCCCCTTCAAGGGGGAGGCCGGGAGGGGGATGGGGCCGATGCCATCGCCGACGGCCTTGTACCCCATCCCCACCCCAGCCCTCCCCTTGAAGGGGAGGGAGCGCGGGCGCCGTTTTCCGGCCTGACGATCGTCTCGCCGGCCGCCGACGATGCGGCCTGGCGCCGCGCGCTCGACGGCTATGCCCCGGCGGTCTTCGTCGCCGATCCGCTGGGCAACGTCATGATGCGCTACGACGAACCAATCGACGCCCGCCACGTTCTCAGGGACATGGAGCGTCTGCTGAAGTATTCGTGGGTCCGTTGAACGAGGGGAGGTACGCCATGTCCGCCGCGACACGAAACAGCACGGTCAATGCCGCCGCCGCGCCACGCCGGTTCGGGGCGCGGCTCGCCGACTTCTTCGCGCTGTGCAAGCCGCGCGTCAACAGCCTGATCGTGTTCACCGCGATGATCGGCATGTTCCTCGCCTCGCCCGATTTCCCGCCGCTCGGGCTGTTCCTCGCCGCGTCGGCCGGGATCGCGCTGGTCGCCGGCGCGGCGGCGGCGATCAACTGCCTCGTCGAACGCACCGCCGACGCGCTGATGGACCGCACCAGCTGGCGCCCGACGGCGCGCGGCGCCGTCTCCGCCGCCGAAACGCTGGCGCTGGCCGCGCTGGTCGGCGGCGGCGGGCTGTGGCTGCTGCATGCGCTGGTCAACCCGCTGACCATGTGGCTGACGCTCGCCACCTTCCTCGGCTACGCGGTGATCTACACCCTGCTGCTCAAGCCGGCGACGCCGATGAACATCGTCATCGGCGGCGCGGCCGGCGCCATGCCGCCGCTGCTGGGCTGGGCCGCCATGACGGACACGGTTGCGGCCGGCGCGCTGGCGCTCTTCCTGATCATCTTCGTGTGGACGCCGCCGCATTTCTGGGCGCTCGCCTGCTACCGCCGCGACGACTACGCCAAGGTCGGCCTGCCGATGCTGCCGGTCACCCACGGCATCGCCTTCACCTGCCGGCAGAGCCTGATCTACGTCGTGCTGCTGTGCGCGGCATCGGCCGCGCCCTACGCGATCGGCATGAGCGGGCCGGGCTACCTGGCGGCCGCGGCGATCCTCGGCGCCATCTTCCTGGGCCATTCGATCGCTCTCTGCCGCCGCTACAGCGACGCGCTGGCGAGGCGCACCTTCCGCTGGTCGATCGTCTATCTGACGCTGCTCTTCGCCGCCCTGCTGGTCGACCATTTCGCGCAGTTGCGCTGAGCCGCGCCGGGCCGTGCCGATGCGCCTCTATCGCGCGCTGCTCCTCGCCGCGACGCTGCTCGCCCTGGGCGTGATCTCGCTCGGCGCCTACGTGCGGTTGTCCGACGCCGGGCTTGGCTGCCCCGACTGGCCGGGCTGCTACGGCCACCTGCTCGGCGTGCCCGACACCGCGCACGAGCACGCCGCCGCGCAGCAGGCATTTCCCGGCAGCCCGGTGGAAACGCACAAGGCTTGGAAGGAAATGACGCACCGCTATTTCGCCGGCACGCTGGGCCTGCTGATCGCGGCGATCGCGGTCCTGGCGTGGCGGCAGCGGCGGACGCCGGGCCGGTCACCGTGGATCGCCACCGGCCTGATCGGCATCGTCGGCCTGCAGGCGCTGCTCGGCATGTGGACGGTCACCCTGCTGCTGCGGCCGGTGGTCGTCACCGCCCACCTGCTCGGCGGCATGACCACGCTGGCCCTGCTCGTCTGGCTGCTGCTGGCCAGCGGCGCGGCCGCCAAAGTGGAGAGCCCCGGCGGAACGGCTGCGCTGCGCCTGCACGCGGCGCTCGCGCTGCTGGCCGTGGTCGTCCAGATCGCGCTCGGGGGATGGGTCAGCAGCAATTACGCCGCGCTCATCTGCAACGATTTCCCGACCTGCCTGGGAACCTGGGTCCCGGACATGGATTTCGCCACGGCGTTCAGCCTGCACCGCGAACTGGGACGCACCGGGGCCGGCGACTTCCTGCCCGGCGCGGCGCTGGTCGCCATCCAGTGGTCGCACCGGCTCGGCGCGCTGGTCGTCGCGGCGCTCGCCGGCACGCTGGCCTGGCGGTTATGGCGGAGCCCGGCCCGGCGCGCCTGGGGCATCTGGCTCGGACTGTCACTGGCGGCGCAGATCGCCCTGGGCATCGCCAACGTGCTGCTGTTCCTGCCGCTGCACCTTGCCGTGGCGCACAACCTGGGCGCGGCGGTCCTGCTGGCGGTCGTACTGGCGCTCAACATCGCGCTGGCGGCCGGCGAGGCCGGGGCGCCGGCCCGGTAAGCGAAGGGCGGCGCAAAAAGCCGCGAAAGTCTGCCGGCTCGCCACCCGTTCAGGCCGCCCCCTCTTCTTTCTCCAAAAACCGGCGACGATGGCTCGTCGGATTCGCCGGCGTTCCCTAAACTCGACTGTGCGCGTAATTTATTTAGACTACGCAAACAAGAGCTTTCCGGCTGACCAAGGAGAGCCGTGGGAAGGGAGATCCGCCGCCGCATGCTTCCGGAAAACCTGACATCGATCGAGACGGAAACGCGACGCCAGTTGCTCATGCTTCTGTTCCGCAACTCGCTGTCGTCCTATCTGCAGAATCTGCTGGTTTCCGGCGCCCTGGCCTTCGTCGCCCTGCAACAGGGAAGCGCCGGTCACGTCCTGTCTCCGCTGATCTGGCTTGCCGGCGTTGCCATCCTCAACCTGCCCTTTTATTTCATCACGCGCCACTTCCTGAGGAACCCTTCGAGCCTGGAAGGCGACGAAGCGCTCGACCGGGCGGAGCGCGTCGAACTGTGGGGAACGATCTTCATGGGCGGCGGATGGACGGTCGGAATCGTCGCCTATGCGCCGTCGGGAGGCATCGAATTCCGCCTCTTTCTTACGGCGATCCTGGCCGGTATGGGCGCTGGAGCCGTATCCAAGCTGTCGGGCTCGCTGACCTACGTGCAGATCTTCTTCGGCTTGCTCGCCGCGCCGCTGATCGTGGTGACCGTGATGGCGGGAACCCGGCTGGATTACCTGATCGCCGCCTGTACGGTGCTGTACGCGGTGGCGATGCTGGGCAGCGCCCGGCAACTCCACCAGGCCCTCGCTACCTCGACGCGCCTGGGCATCGAACGGCTGTCGCTGCTGGCGTAGACCCGTGAGGTGCTGGCCCGGGCCGAGCAGGCCTCGCAGGCCAAGAGCGAGTTCCTGGCCAACATGAGCCACGAGATACGCACGCCGATCAACTCGATCCTGGGCATCACCCAGGTGATGCGGCGCGGCGACGTAAGCCCGGGCCAGGCCGGGCAGCTGGCGCGGATTCACACGGCCGCCGAGCACTTGCTGGGCGTGATCAGCGACATCCTCGACCTGTCCAAGATCGAGGCCGGCAAGATGACCCTGGGCACCAGCGACTTCACCGTCGGCGAGATTCTCGAGCGTGTGCTCTCCCTGGTGTCGCGCGATGCGGGCGCCAAGGGCCTGGAGCTGAAAGTGGACAGCGATCCGCTGCCCGAGCGCCTGCTCGGCGACGGCGTGCGGGTGACCCAGGCGCTGCTCAACTGCCTGTGGAGATGGCCTTCACCGGCATCGAAGCCGTCGAGATGTCCACCGCGACGACCTACGACCTGATCCTGATGGACATGCGCATGCCCCGCATGGACGGCCTGGAAGCCACTCGCCGGATTCGCCAGCTTCCGGGATACAAGCGAACGCCGATTCTGGCGATGACCGGCAATACCTTTCGGGAGGACAAGGAGAAGTGCCTGGAGTCGGGCATGAATGACTTCATTCCCAAACCAGTACGGCTGGAAGAGCTTTATACCAAGCTGCTTGAATGGCTACCGAAATCCGGCCAGGGATGATTCGGGTTACGGGGAAGCCGTCTGCTTATCCACCTCCACAGACATTCTGCCTACTTTCAAATCCGTCCGTAGAAGCCGGGAACCTCAGGCGCTTTTCCGGGCCGGTCCGTGGGACGCGACGCCGCCAAAAACGCCCCGGCGGGCGGCGATCCGGGAAGAACTCCCCGAAAATATTGACAATCAAGGGCTTGCCGCGTAGATTCGGCTCTTCCCACGGCTGGCCTTCCAGCCCGCGCCGATTTGAGGTTCAGCTTGCAGGCGCGTTAGAAATATGGCTAAAGCGGCGCGGTTTGATACGTCTTTTCCGATACGTTTTCCGAAACCCGTTCGCCTACCCCGCTGAACGGGTTTTTTTATTCGAGGTTTATCTATGCAGCCCGACCGCACCGCCGAACTCACCGCCCTGTTGCAACGCCGCCTGCTGATCCTCGACGGCGCGATGGGCACGATGATCCAGCGGCACGGGCTGCAGGAGGCCGATTACCGCGGCGAACGCTTCCGGGACCACCCGCACGACCTGAAGGGCAACAACGATCTGCTGCTGCTGACCCGGCCCGAGGTGATCCGCGACATCCACGCCGGTTATCTGGCCGCCGGCGCCGACATCCTGGAAACCTGCACCTTCAACGCCACCTCGCTGTCGCAGGCGGACTACCGGCTGGAGAGCATCGTCTATGAGCTGAACGTCGCCGGGGCGAAGCTGGCGCGCGCGGCGTGCGACGAATTCACCGCGCGGGACCCCGCCCAGCCGCGCTTCGTCGCCGGCGTGCTGGGGCCGACATCGCGCACGGCGTCGATCTCGCCGAACGTGAACGACCCCGGCTACCGCAACGTCAGCTTCGACCAGCTCGTCGAGGCCTATACGGAGGCGATCCGCGGGCTGACCGACGGCGGCGCCGACATCCTGCTGGTGGAAACGATCTTCGACACGCTCAACGCCAAGGCGGCGCTGTTCGCCATCGAGCGGTTCTTCGACGCGGCCGGCCGGCGCTGGCCGGTGATGATCTCGGGCACGATCACCGACGCCTCGGGACGCACGCTGTCGGGTCAGACGGCGGAGGCGTTCTGGAATTCGCTGCGCCACATCAAGCCGTTGTCGTTCGGCCTCAACTGCGCGCTCGGCGCCAAGGAATTGCGCCAGTACGTCGAGGAGCTCGCGCGCGTCTGCGACTGCTACGTTTCCGCGCACCCGAACGCCGGCCTGCCGAACGCCTTCGGCGGCTACGACGAGACGCCGGCGATGCTGGCCGACGAGATCGCCGACTGGGCGCGGCACGGCCTGGTCAACATCGTCGGCGGCTGCTGCGGCACGTCGCCGGAACACATCGCGGCGATCGCCCGGCAGGTCGCCGGCGTGGCGCCGCGGGCGCTTCCCGAGGTCGCGCCGAAGCTGCGCCTGTCGGGCCTGGAGCCGTTCAACGTCGGGCCGGAGTCGCTGTTCGTCAACGTCGGCGAGCGGACCAACGTGACCGGTTCGCGCGTTTTCGCGCGGATGGTCCTCGAAGGCCGCTTCGACGACGCGCTGGCGGTGGCCCGCCAGCAGGTGGAGAACGGCGCGCAGGTGATCGACATCAACATGGACGAGGCGATGCTCGATTCGGTCGCCGCGATGGAGCGCTTCCTCAAGCTGATCGCCTCGGAGCCGGACATCTCGCGCGTGCCGGTGATGCTCGACTCGTCGAAGTGGGAGGTCATCGAGGCGGGCCTGAAATGCATCCAGGGCAAGGGCATCGTCAATTCGATCTCGATGAAGGAGGGCGAGGCCAAATTCATCGAGCAGGCCACGCTGGCCCGGCGCTACGGCGCGGCAGTGATCGTCATGGCCTTCGACGAGCAGGGGCAGGCCGACACCTACGCGCGCAAGATCGAAATCTGCGCGCGCGCCTACACGCTGCTCACCGGCCTGGGCTTTCCGGCCGAGGACATCATCTTCGATCCGAACATCTTCGCCATCGCCACCGGCATCGAGGAGCACAACAACTACGCGGTCGACTTCATCGAGGCCTGCCGCTGGATTCGCGCCAATCTGCCGCACGCGCAGATTTCCGGCGGCGTATCGAACGTCTCCTTCAGTTTCCGCGGCAACGACCCGGTACGCGAGGCGATCCACACGGTCTTCCTTTATCACGCCGTCAAGGCCGGGTTGTCGATGGGCATCGTCAACGCCGGCATACTCGGCGTGTATGACGATCTCGATCCGGTGCTGCGCGAGAAGGTCGAGGCCGTGGTGCTCAACACGTCGCCGGACGCCGGCGAGAAGCTCGTCGAATTCGCCCAGACGGTGAAGGAGGGCAAGGCCAGGGAGAGCGGGCCGGATCTTTCCTGGCGCGCGCTGTCCGTTGACAAGCGGCTGGAGCACGCGCTGGTCAAGGGCATCACCGACTTCGTCGTGGCCGACACAGAGGAATGCCGCGCCGCGCTGGCGGCGGCGGGCAAGCCGCCGCTGGCGGTCATCGAAGGGCCGCTGATGGCCGGCATGAACGTCGTCGGCGACCTGTTCGGCGCCGGCAAGATGTTCCTGCCGCAGGTGGTCAAGTCGGCGCGCGTGATGAAGCAGGCGGTGGCCCACCTGATCCCGTTCATCGAGGAGGAGAAGCGGCGCACCGGCGCGGCCAGCAAGGGCCGCATCGTCATGGCCACGGTCAAGGGCGACGTGCACGACATCGGCAAGAACATCGTCGGCGTGGTGCTCGGCTGCAACGGCTACGAGGTGGTCGATCTCGGCGTCATGGTGCCGTGCGACAAGATCCTGCACGCGGCGAAGGAACACGGCGCGCAGGCGATCGGCCTGTCGGGCCTGATCACGCCGTCGCTGGAGGAGATGAGCCACGTCGCCGCCGAAATGCAGCGCCAGAACTTCGACGTGCCGCTGCTGATCGGCGGCGCCACCACCAGCCGCGCGCACACGGCGATCAAGATCGCGCCGAACTACGCGGGGACGGTGGTCTACGTGCCGGACGCCTCGCGCGCCGTCGGCGTGGTCACCCGGCTGCTCTCGGTGGAGCAGTCGGCCGGCTACAAACAGGAAATCGCCGCCGACTACGAGCGCGTGCGCGGCCAGCACGCCAACAAGAAAGCGGTGCCGCTGGTCGCGCTGGCCGAGGCGCGGGCCAACCGCTTCGCCTGGAACGCCGACCCGGACTACCGTCCGTCCGCGCCCGCCGAGCCCGGACTGCACGTGCTGCGCGACGTCGACCTGGCGACGCTCGTCCGCTACGTCGACTGGGGCCCGTTCTTCCAGACCTGGGACCTCGCCGGCGGCTTCCCGAAAATCCTCGACGACGCCGTGGTCGGCGAGACGGCGCGCTCGGTCTACGCCGACGGGCAGGCCATGCTGGAGCAGATCGTCGCCGAAAAATGGCTGACGGCCAACGCCGTGTTCGGCCTCTACCCCGCCAACGCGGTCGGCGACGACATCGAGATCTACGCCGACGAATCGCGCGGACACGTCCAGGCGGCATGGCACAACCTGCGCCAGCAGCACGAGCGCCCGTCCGGCAAGCCGCACTACTGCCTGGCCGATTTCGTCGCCGAAAAGGGGACGCCGGACTGGATCGGCGCCTTCGCCGTCACCGCCGGCATCGGCATCGAGGCGAAGCTCGCCGAGTTCGCGGCGGCGCACGACGACTACCACGCGATCATGCTCAAATCGCTTGCCGACCGGCTCGCCGAAGCCTGCGCCGAGTGGCTGCACCGCGAGGTGCGCCTCGGCTACTGGGGCTACGCGGCCGACGAAACGCTCGACAACGCGGCGCTGATCCGCGAGCAGTACCGCGGCATCCGCCCGGCCCCCGGCTACCCGGCCTGCCCGGACCACACCGCCAAGGGCGGCCTGTTCCGCCTGCTCGACGCGCCGGCCAACGCCGACATGGAACTCACCGAATCCTTCGCCATGGCGCCGGCCGCCTCGGTGTCGGGCTTCTACCTCGCCCACCCGCGGGCGCAGTACTTCGCGGTCAACAAGATCGGCCGCGACCAACTCGAAGACTGGGCGCGCCGTGCGGGCATGAGCGTGGACGAAGCCGCGCGCTGGCTGGCGCCGATCCTGTAGGCCGGCGCATGGACTCGGGCATGCTGCCGGAATTCGTCGAGCGCGGGGTCGACCTCGGCCGGCGCAACACGCTGGCCCTGCCCGGCCGCGCGGCGCTGTACGCGCGGATCACCGCGCTCGAACAGCTGGCGGCGCTGGCCCGCGCGCGCGACGGCCGGCGCCGCTTCGTTCTCGGCGGCGGCAGCAACCTGGTGCTCGCCGGCGACTTCGACGGCCTCGTCCTGCACGTGGCGCTGCCCGGCCGGACGCTGGCCGGCGAGGATGCCGACGCCTGGTACGTGCGCGCCGGCGCCGGCGAGAACTGGCACGACTTCGTGCAATGGACGCTGGCGCAGGGCTGGCCGGGGCTGGAAAACCTGTCGCTGATTCCCGGCACGGCCGGCGCGGCGCCGATCCAGAACATCGGCGCCTACGGGCTGGAGGCCGGCGACCGCTTCCAGGCGCTGACCGCCTTCGACCTGCGCGCCGGCGAGACCGTCCGCTTCGACCGCGCGGCCTGCCGCTTCGGCTACCGCGACAGCGTGTTCAAGCAGGAAGGCTGGCATCTGGACGGCCGTTTCGTCATCACCGAGGTGACCTTCCGGCTGCCGAAGCGCTGGCGGCCGATCGCCGGCTACGCGGACGTCGCCGGCGAACTGGCCGCGCGCGGCATCGCGCGGCCCGACGCCCGGCAGATCGCCGACGCGGTCGTCGCGGTGCGCCGGCGCAAGCTGCCCGACCCGGCGGAGCTGCCCAACGCCGGCAGTTTTTTCCACAACCCGGTGGTCGACGCGGCCACGGCCGCACGCTTGCTGGCGGCGCATCCGGGCCTGGCGCATTACCCGCAGCCGGACGGCCGCGTCAAGCTCGCCGCCGGCTGGCTGATCGAACAGGCCGGCTGGAAGGGCCGCGATCTCGGCCCGGTCGGCATGTACGGGAAACAGGCGCTGGTGCTGGTCAACCGCGGCGGTGCGACGGGCGCCGACGTGATCGCGCTGATGCGCGCCGTGCAGCGCGACGTGCGCGCGAAATTCGGCGTCGAACTGGCGCCGGAACCGGTGTTCCTGTGAACGCTCAGTCCGCGGCGACCTGCTCGAAGCGGATGCGGCCGTACATTTCCGGATGGTTCGTCGCCACCCAGTAGGCGGCTTCCGATTCGGCGCGCTCCCACGTCGCGGCCGGCAGCGGGATTTCCAGCGCGGGCGCGCCGTCGCCCGAGGGCCAGAGGAGGAGATAGCTGCGCATCCCCGCGCGCTCCAGGGCACGGATCTGCCGCGCCCATTGCGGCGGCTGCCGCTGCAGGGTGCTGAAGAACGGATTCACGGCAAGCCGGAACAAGGGGCCCTTGCCGCGGTACTGGACGACGTATTCGCCGGCCTTGCCGGCCTCCTCGACGATCTGCCAGTCGGCGCAGCCTTCGACGATGGCGCCGGCCGTCCCGCCGTTGCCGTCGCCGATCACCTCGGCATGCACCACATGCGCCTCGGCCGGCCCCTCGACGAGATCGTGCCACGGCAGGCCGTTGCGCGTCGGCGGCGGAAACGGCAACGGACGCTTGCCTTCGCGGATGCGGGCGAACAGCGACGATTTGAGCACGTCCTCCAGGCCGATCAGCGGAAACGCCGTGCGCGGCTGCGAGGGGAAGCTGCCGGCGCCCATATAGCCGACGTTCCACAGCGTCTTCAGCCATTCGGCGGTATCCAGCGCGACCTGCGCCAGCTGCGCGTCGAAGGCCGGGCCGCCCGTGGCCGGAGCATCCTCCGCGCCGCGGCTCTCCAGCAGTTCGGCCTCGCTCATCCGCGCGCGCAGGCACTCCTGAAAGAGCCGGCCGACCCATTCCGCATCCTCGGCCGGCAGGCGATCGATGCGCGCGGAGAGGCCCATCAGTTCGTCGGCGTCGAGCGGTTGGATTTCCTGATCCATGGCGACCTCGCAAACATGTGCTCCGTATCTGGGGCGACTATTTAACCACAGTCGCCGCGCGGCCATTGGCATCGATTCCGTACGCCTGCCCCGCCGCCCACTTTTTTACGCTTCCCCGGGGCTCTGCCATAATGAGGCGATGCCTTCTCCCTCGCTCAAACGCTTCGCCTGGCTGTCGATCGCCGCGGCTGTCGGCACCATCATCCTGAAAGGGACGGCCTGGTGGCTCACCGGCTCGGTCGGCCTGCTTTCGGACGCGCTGGAGTCCTTCGTCAACCTGGCCGGCGCGATGATGGCGCTGCTCATGCTGACCGTCGCCGAGCAGCCGGCGGACGACAAGCACACCTACGGCCATGGCAAGGCCGAGTACTTTTCCGGCGGCTTCGAGGGCCTGCTGATCCTGATCGCGGCGATCGCCATCGGCATCTCCGCCACCGAACGCCTGCTGCATCCCAGGCCCTTGTCCGACGTCGGCGTCGGCCTCGCGGTATCGGCCGTGGCGTCGGTGCTCAACCTGGCCGTCTCACGCATCCTGCGGGCGGCCGGACGCGAGCATCGTTCGCTGGCGCTCGAAGCGGACGCCGAGCATCTGATGACCGACGTGTGGACTTCCGTCGGCGTCATCGCCGGCGTCGGCGCGGCGGTGCTGACCGGCCGCACGTGGCTGGACCCGTTGATCGCCCTGCTGGTGGCCGCCAACATCGTGTGGACCGGCGGGAAGCTGGTCTACCGCTCGACCGCGGGGCTGATGGACGGCGCGCTGCCGCCGGAGGATCACGCCCAGGTGGTGGACATCCTCGCGCGCTACCGCGCCGAGGGCATCGACTACCATGCGCTGCGCACCCGGGAATCGGGCGCGCGCCGCTTCGTCGAGGTGCACGTGCTGGTGCCCGGCACGTGGTCGGTGCGGCGCGGGCACGATCTCGCGGAGCGCGTCGAAAGCGACATCCGCGGCGCGCTGCCGCGCACTACCGTGATCACCCACCTCGAACCCCTGGAGGACCCGCTCTCCCAGGAGGACATCGCCCTCGATCGTTAGGGACGCCGTGAAAGCCATCAACCGCGCCGTACTTTTCATCCTGGCGGCCGTCTTCTGCGCCGCTCCGTCCGGAGCCTGGGCGTGGAACGCCGCCGGCCATCGCCTGGTCGCCGCCATCGCCTGGAACGAAATGAAACCCAAGGCCAGGGAGGAGGCCGCCCGGCTGCTGCGGCTCCACCCCGACTATTCGCGCTGGCTGGCCAGGGCCGGCGCGGAGGACGCCGACCGGCGGGTCTTCATCGAAGCCTCGACCTGGCCCGACGAGATACGCAAGGACGCGCGCTTCTATTCCGCCGGCAAGGGCGAGCCGACGCCGGCGCTGCCCGGATTTCCCGACATGGAGCGCCGCTCCGACTGGCATTACGTGAGCATTCCGCTCGACGCCGGCTTCGACGGCAAACCGCTTTCGGGGCAGCTCGACCGCCGCCTGCCGGAACTGGTCAGGACGCTGGACGAAGCGGGTCCGCAGACGGATGCGGAGCGGGTCTACGCGCTGCCCTGGATGATCCATCTAGCCGGCGACTCGCATCAGCCGCTGCACGCCAGCGCCCAGCCCGGCGGCACGGGCAGGTGGGACAAGCTGGGCAACGGCCTGCAGGTGCGCAATCCGTTCAATCCGCGCAAGCCGGTGTCGACGCTGCACGCTTTCTGGGACGACCTGCCGGGTCCGCCGTGGCTGCGCGGAGACCGGCTCGACGCGGCGGCACAAGCGCTGGCGGGCGCGCATGCGCGGGTCAACCGCTCGGTCGACACCGAACGCTGGATCGAGGAAAGCTGGCGGCTGGCGCGGGACAAGGCGTACCCCGCCGTCCAGCCCGGCAGCGACGACGTGCCGGAGATCACCGAGGCGTTCTACGCCGCCAGCCGGGAGATCGCCGACCGGCGCGTGACGCAGGCCGGCTTCCGGCTGGCCGCCGTATTAAACCGTGCGTTCGCCGCCAGGCCGCAGGATCAGCGATAGCCCGCCGCCAGGGCGCGCAGGCGGGCCACCCGTTCCTCGGTCGCCGGGTGCGTGCTGAACAGGTTGGCGATGCCGCCGCCGTGCAGCGGATTCATGATCATCATCTGCGCCGTGGCCGGATGCTCCTCGGCGGCGATCATCGGAATGCCGCGCGCGTAGTGGTCGATCTTGGTCAGCGCGTCGGCCAGCGCGTTCGGATCGCCGCTGATTTCGGCGCCGCCGCGGTCGGCCTCGAATTCGCGCGCCCGCGAGATGGCCATCTGGATCAGCGAGGCGGCCAGCGGGGCGAGCAGGGCGACCAGTAGGCCCGCCAGCGGATTGGCGGGACGGCCTTCCGAATCGCGCCCGCCGAAGAACATGGCGAAGTTGGCCAGGGCCGAGATGGCGCCGGCCATGGTCGCCGAGATCGTCGAGATCAGGATGTCGCGGTGCCGCACGTGCGCCAGTTCATGCGCCATCACGCCGCGGATCTCGCGCGCCGACAGCAGGTTGAGGATGCCGGTCGTCGCGGCAACGGCGGCGTTCTCCGGATTGCGCCCGGTGGCGAAAGCGTTGGGCTGCGCCTCGTCGATCAGGTAGACGCGCGGCATCGGCAGGCCGGCGCGCTGCGCCAGTTCGCGCACCATGGCGTAGAACTGCGGCGCGGAGGTTGCATCGACTTCCCGCGCGTTGTACATGCGCAGCACCATCTTGTCCGAGAACCAGTAGGCGAAGAAATTCATCGCGCCGCCGAAAATGAGCGCCATGATCATGCCGTTGGTGCCGCCCAGGTAGGAACCGATGGCGCCGAACAAGGCCACGATGGCCGCCATCAGGACAGTCGTCTTCAGCCAGTTGCCAAGCATCGCTGCGGTCTCCTCGAGTGAAGCGGAAAAAAATTCCGTTGCGTCCTAGATTGGGCGCCGCCCGGATAATTCAAGCGGGCAGGGCGAACGCCGCGCCGGGCCGCACCGGATGGCCGGCAAGAAACTGCGCGGCCGGCAGGCGGCGGCCGCCCGCCTTCTGCAGCTCGGTCAGGCGCAGCACGCCCTGACCGCAGGCCACCGCGATGCCGTCCGCACCGGCGGACACGACAGTGCCCGGCGCCGCCCCGGGGTTTTCGTCCGTCGCGCAGGCGGCCCGCCAGACCTTGACCGGCACGCCGTCGAGGAGCGCCACGGCGCCCGGGAACGGATTGAAGGCGCGCACCTGGCGGTCGAGCCGCTCGGCCGGCAGGCGCCAGTCGAGCTGCGCCTCGGCCTTGTCGATCTTCGCCGCGTAGGTCACGCCCGCATCGGGTTGCGGTGCCGGCGTGCCGGGCAGCCCGGCCAGCGTCTCGACGATCAGCCGCGCGCCGAGTTCGGCGAGCTTGTCGTGCAAAGAACCTGCCGTCTCGCCGGGTTCGATCGGCAGCCGCCCGGAATGCAGGACCGGGCCGGTGTCCAGCCCGGTTTCCATCTGCATGATGCACACCCCGCTCTCGGCGTCGCCGGCGAGGAGCGCGCGCTGGATCGGCGCCGCGCCGCGCCAACGCGGCAGCAGCGAGGCATGGATGTTGAGGCAGCCGAAACGCGGCACGTCGAGCACCGCCTGCGGCAGGATCAGGCCGTAGGCGGCCACCACCATCGCCTCGGCCTGTTCCGCGCGCAGACGCTCCCAGGCGGCCGGGTCCTTCAGCGTCGGCGGCTGGAACACCTCGATGCCGGCGGCGAGCGCGACCTCCTTGACCGGCGAGGGCCGCAACGCCATCCCGCGTCCGGCAGGCCTGTCCGGCTGAGTAAGCACTAACGTCACTTGATGGCCGGCGGCCAGGATGGCGTGCAGGGCAAGCGCCGCGAACTCGGGCGTGCCGGCAAAAATGAGTTTCATGCGGTGATCTTCGCCTGCTTGGCCAGCTTGGCCTTGATGCGCATCTGCTTGAGCTGCGAGAGGTGCTCGACGAAGACCTTGCCGTTCAGGTGGTCGATCTCGTGCTGCAGGCACACGGCGAGCAGGCCGTCGGCCTCGATCGTCCTCTCCTGACCTTCCAGGTCGAGATAGCGCACGACGACGTTCTCCGCGCGCTCGACTTTGTCGTAGATGCCCGGCACCGACAGGCAGCCTTCCTCGCACACCTGCTGGCCATCGCTCTCGACGATTTCCGGGTTGATCAGGGTGAACAGCTGGTCGCGCGTTTCCGAAATGTCGATCACGATCACGCGCTTATGCACGTCAACCTGGGTCGCCGCCAGGCCGATGCCGGGCGCCTCGTACATCGTCTCGGCCATGTCGCGCGCCAGGCGCCTTATGTTTTCGTCAATATTCCGCACGGGCTCCGCCAACTTTTTCAGGCGCGGATCGGGGAAGCGGAGAATCGGCAGCAGGGGCATAAAAAGCTTGATCGAATAAGTAATTACGTGCAGAATCTAATGCAACATCTATGAATACAGCGCAATATTCGCGACCGGTGCGTGCGACTTTTGTGGAAGACGGCCAAACGATCCTGGGACAAGCACAACCGCCCAAGGTTCGCCATGGCGGCCTTGCCGCGGACTGTCGTTCGTGACGCCCAGCCGCCCGTTCGTATGAGGATAACACGATGATCCGCATTCTTTCAGCGTTCGTTCTGGCCATTTTCGGCACACTTTCCGCCGGCTCGGCGAACGCCGCCGATCCCGCGCCACGGCTTGCCGACGCGGTCCCGAACCAGTACGTCGTGGTGCCCGGCGATACGCTCTGGGACATCTCCGCCCGCTTCCTGAAGGAGCCGTGGCGCTGGCCCGAGATCTGGCGCATGAACCGGGCGCAGATCAAGAATCCGCACCGGATCTACCCCGGCGACGTGATCGTCCTCGAACGGGATGCCGGCGGCGCTCCCTACCTGCGCCTCGAATCGAAGCAGCGCCCGCAGATCCGCGCGGAGTCGCTGTCCCAGGCCATCCCGCCGATCCCGCCCAACGTGATCGATCCCTTCATCGCCACGCCGCTGTTCGTCGAGCAGAACACGCTGCAGACCGCGCCGCGCATCGTGGCCACGCAGCAGGACCGCGTCTTCCTCGGCAAGGGCGATACGGCCTACGTGGCAGGCGCCGACCCGGCGCAGAAACAATGGCAGGTGTTCCGCAACGGACAGCCGCTGTACGACCCGGAGGACCCCAAGCGGATCCTCGGCTATGAAGCCTTCCATCTCGGTTCGGCCACGCAGATGAAGCCGGGCAACCCGGCGGTGTTCGAGATCGATACCGCCAAGCAGGAGATCGGCTATGGCGATCGCCTAGTGCCCGCCGTCCGCCCGGAACTCGTGGATTACGTGCCGCACGCGCCCGACCAGAAAATCGAGGGGCGGGTCGTCTCGGTCTACGGCGGCGTCGGTTCGGGCGGCAGGCTGTCGATCGTCGCGCTCAATCGCGGCGGCGCGGACGGCGTAGAAGTCGGACACGTCCTCGCCCTCGAAAGGAACCGCACCGTCGTGCAGCGCGACGAGGACGACCGCCATCAGAACGTCGTCATTCCGGCGGTGCGCTTCGGGCTGGTCTTCGTGTTCCGCATCTTCGAGCATGTTTCCTATGCGCTGGCCGTCCAGTCCGACGGAACCATCGAAGTCAACGATTTCCTCCGCACGCCGTAGCCGATGATCGAGCCCGCGACGCTCGCCGGCTGGCTCAGACTCACCCTCGTTCCCGGCGTCGGCGGCGTGACGCAGCGCAAGCTGCTCACCGCCTTCGGCCTGCCCGACGCGGTTTTTGCCGCCGGTTTTGCTTCCCTGCGTGCGGTCGTCGGCGACAAGGCGGCCCGGCTGCTGCTCGACACCGACAACGCCGCCGCGATCGCCGCCGCGACGGCATGGGCGCAGGACCCCGGCCGGTACATCGTGACGCTGGCCGATCCGGCCTATCCGCAGGCGCTGCTTGAAATCCCCGATCCGCCGACCTTGTTGTACGTGCTCGGCCGCGTCGAATTGCTCAACCGGCCGGTCCTGTCCGTCGTCGGCAGCCGCAACCCCACGCCGCAGGGCGTGCTCAATGCCGAGCAGTTCGCCGCCGCGCTGGCCGGCGCGGGACTGGTCATCGCCAGCGGCATGGCGCTCGGCATCGACGCGGCCGCGCACCGGGGCGCCCTGGCGGCGCAGGGCGACACCATCGCCTTCATCGGCACCGGCATCGATCGCGTCTACCCGGCGCGCAACCGGGAGCTGGCGCATGAGATCGGCGCCCGGGGCGTGATCGTTTCGGAGTTTCCCCTCGGCACGCCGGCCGTGGCCGCCAATTTTCCGCGGCGCAACCGGCTGATTTCCGGGATCGCGCGCGGCGTGCTGGTGGTCGAGGCGGCCGTCGAAAGCGGTTCGCTGATCACCGCCCGGCTGGCCGGCGAGCAGGGCAGGGACGTCTTCGCCATTCCCGGCTCGATCCACTCGCCACAGGCGCGGGGATGCCACCGGCTGATCAAGGAGGGCGCCAAGCTGGTGGAAACCGCGCGGGACATTCTGGAGGAGCTGCGTTGGACCGTGCCGGCACCGGCCGCGCCCGGTGCGGAGGCGCCCGCGGCCGTCGCAACCGAGGACGGCGCGGGCATCCTGGCGCTCATGGGGCACGACCCCTGCAGCCTGGACGAACTAGTCAACCGCTCCGGCCTGGCCGCCGACGCACTTTCGGTGCTTCTCCTGCACCTCGAACTGGAAGGGCGCGTCGCCAGCCTGCCGGGCGGGCGCTACCAGAGCCTGCGGCAGCGCTGAACGCGCCGCCGCCGCGATCGTTTCCCACCGTGCCTTCCGGGAGCGTATAAAGGAGGGCCGCGCAGATGAGCACGGCGCTGCGGAACTCTTCCCGACCCCCTCGCGATCAAAGCGTGTTGCTTGCCAAGTTTCACGGAGAACTCTTATCATGCAACGCCGCATCGCATTTCGATTAAATACCGAAAGCATATTTCACTCCGCAACAACGGGCGCAGATAATCCATGAGCAAGAAGCTGATCATCGCCGAAAAGCCTTCCGTCGCAGCCGATATCGCGCGCGCATTGGGGGGATTCGCGAAGCATGACGACTATTTCGAAAGCGATGAGCACATCATCTGCTCGGCCATCGGCCATCTGCTCGAACTGGCCTGTCCGGAGGACTACGAGGTCAAGCGGGGGAAGTGGTCCTTCGCCCATCTGCCGGTCATTCCGCCGCATTTCGACCTGCGCCCGATCGAAAAGACCGAATCGCGGCTCAAGCTGCTGACCCGCCTGATCAAGCGCAAGGACGTGACCAGCCTGGTCAACGCCTGCGACGCGGGACGCGAGGGGGAGCTGATCTTCAATTACATCGCGCAGCACGCCAAGGCGAACAAGCCGGTCGAGCGCCTGTGGCTGCAATCGATGACCCCGCAGGCCATCCGCGAGGGATTTTCCCGGCTGCGCGCGGGCAGCGAGATGCGCGGGCTGGCCGATGCCGCCGTCTGCCGCTCCGAGTCGGACTGGCTGGTCGGCATCAACGGCACGCGGGCGATGACCGCCTTCAATTCGAAGACCGGCGGCTTCCACCTGACCACGGTCGGCCGCGTCCAGACGCCCACGCTGGCCCTGCTCGTCAACCGCGAGGACCGGATCAGGAAATTCAAGCCCCGGCCCTACTGGGAACTGGAAGCCGTCTTCGCCTGCCAGGCCGGCGAATATCGCGGGCGCTGGTTCGACGAGAAATTCTCGAAGGGCAAGACCGAGGAAGAGGAGCATCTGCGCCCGGAGCGCATCTGGGACGAGGAGCGCGCCAAGGCGCTCCAGGAAAAATGCGCCGGGAAGCCGGGAGAGGTCAGCGAGGAGGCCAAGCCGACGACGCAGCTTTCGCCGCTGCTGTACGACCTGACCAGCCTGCAGCGCGAGGCCAACGGCCGCTTCGGATTCTCGGCCAAGAACACGCTGGGGCTGGCGCAGGCGCTCTACGAGAAACACAAGGTATTGACCTATCCGCGTACGGATTCGCGCGCGCTGCCCGAGGACTACATCGCCAACGTCAAGCAGACTCTGCACATGCTGACCGGCGAGGGCGTCGGCAAAGGACACGACGAGGCGCTGCTGTCCCGGTATTCGGCCTTCGCGCATCAGGTTCTCGCCCGCAACTGGGTGCTGCCGAACAAGCGCGTGTTCAACAACGCCAAGATCTCCGACCACTTCGCCATCATCCCGACGCTGCAGGCGCCCAAGCACCTGTCCGAACCGGAGCAGAAGCTCTATGACATGGTGGTCAAGCGCTTCCTGGCGGTCTTCTACCCCGCCGCGGAATATCTGGTGACCACGCGCATCACGCGCGTCGAGCAGGAGCCGTTCAAGACCGAGGGCAAGGTGCTGGTCAACCCCGGCTGGCTCGCCGTTTACGGGCGCGCCGGCCAGGAAGGGGAGGAGGGCAACCTGGTGGCCGTCGAGCCCGGAGAACGAGTGACGGCCGAAGAGATCGTGCTCAACGCCACGGAAACCCGTCCTCCGGCGCGCTACTCCGAAGCCACGCTGCTGTCGGCCATGGAAGGCGCCGGGAAGATGGTGGACGACGAAGAGCTGAAAGCGGCGATGGAAGGACGTGGCCTAGGGACGCCGGCAACCCGCGCGCAGATCATCGAAAACCTGATCGGCGAGCAGTACGTGCACCGGGAAGGGCGGGAACTCCAGCCGACCGCCAAGGCCTTTTCCCTGATGACCTTGCTCAACGGACTCGGTGTGCCGGAACTGACCGCGCCGGAACTGACGGGAGAATGGGAACACAAGCTGGCGCGCATGGAGCGGGGCGAACTGTCCCGTGACGATTTCATGAAGGAAATTGCCGCCATGACGCAGCACATCGTCGATCGCGCCAAGAGCTACGACAACGACACCATTCCGGGCGATTTCGGCGAGCTGGCGACGCCCTGCCCGAAATGCGGCGGCAAGATCAAGGAAACGTACAAGAAATTCCAGTGCCAGAGCTGCGATTTTTCGCTGTGGAAAATCGTCGCCGGACGGCAATACGAAGCGGCCGAAGTCGAGCAATTGCTTGCCGACCGGGTCATCGGGCCGCTGACGGGTTTTCGCAACAAGATGGGGCGTCCCTTCAACGCCATCATCCGGCTCAATGAGAACCACCAACCGGAGTTCGATTTCGGCCAGGAAGCGAACGGAGAAGACGGCGGCGCCGACGAAATCGATTTTTCGGACCAGGAGCCCTTGGGCAGCTGTCCGAAATGCGGCGCCCGCGTGTTCGAGCACGGCATGGCTTACGTCTGCGAGAAAGCCGTGGGCAACGCCAAAAGCTGCGACTTCCGTTCGGGCAAGGTCATTCTTCAACAGCCCGTCGACCGCGCGCAGATGACGAAACTGCTGGCGACCGGACGGACGGATCTGCTCACCGGCTTCATCTCGGCCCGCACCCGGCGCAAATTCTCTGCCTTCCTCGTTCGCGGTGCCGACGGAAAAGTGGGCTTCGAGTTCGAGAAAAAGGAAGCCAAGCCAAAATCGCCCGCCGGCAAGAAAACGGGCAAGACCGTCGCCAAGGCATCCGTCAAGGAATAGACTCGCCCGTACCCCGAAACGTTAAGTCCCCATGTTTCACGTGAAACATGGGGACTTTGCTCATTTTGGGATTTTGAGCGCGCCGAACGGCGGCGCATCCTCGATCGCGGCGTGCAGAACGTCGATCACCTGCGGGCGGGGGAAGGTGACTCGCCACGCCAGCACGACCCGGCGCATCGGCTGAGGCGGCGAAAACCGGCGTATCTGGAGCAGCTCCGGATTCTGCGGCCACGATTTCGCGGCCGAGATGGGAACGACCGAGATTCCCGCGCCGCTGGCGACCATATGCCTGACCGTTTCCAGGGAGCTGCCTTCGAGCGCGCCTTCGATCCCGCCCGGCTCGGAGAGCTTGGGGCAGGCCTCGATCACCTGGTCGCGAAAACAATTGCCCTTGCCCAACAGCAGTAGGTTTTCGGCGGCCACCTGCGCGTTCGAGATCGTCTTGTTGGAGGCCAGCGGATGGCCGCCGGGCAGGGCGACGCAGAAGGGCTCGTCATACACTGGCCGGACGACGATGCCGGGCTCCTCGAACGGGAGCGCGACGATGATCACGTCCAGTTCACCCTGCCGCAGCTGCTCGGCCAGATTGACGGTGAAGTTCTCGCTGATGAACAGCGGCATGTGCGGCGCATGGACGTGCAGGGCCGGAATGAGCCGGGGAAGAAGGTAGGGCGCGATCGTGTAGATGACGCCCACGCGCAGCGGGCCGACCAAGGGGTCCTTGCCCTGGCCGGCAATATCCTTGAGGCGCTCGGCCTCCTGCAGCACCCGCTCCGCCTGTTGCGCGATACGTTCTCCGATCGGGGTCAGGCGAACGTCGGCCGGGGTTCTTTCGAACAGGGTAATGCCGAAACGCGATTCGACCTTTTTCAGCGCGACCGAAAGCGTCGGCTGGCTGACATGGCATTTCTCCGCCGCCCGCCCGAAATGACGTTCATGGGCCAAGGTCACAATGTAGCGAAGTTCGGTAAGGGTCATGTGAGCAAAGATACGTTGCGATAGCCGGAAACTATCATCTTACGCAATTTGGCAGAACATTTCCCGTCCAGGTCCAAAACGAGTCCGATCAGCCGGAATTTTACGGGCTCCGGTCGATGCCAAGCGAGATCAGGAACTTCCGGACGCCGCTCCGACGCGGCGCTCCGGGAAACGGCTCAAACGTCGATATTGCGTGCCGCGAGCGCGTTGCTCTCGATGAAGCTGCGGCGCGGCTCGACCATTTCGCCCATCAGGGTGGTGAAAATCTCGTCGGCGCCGATCAAGTCTTCGATCTGCACCTTGAGCAGGCGGCGAACCTGCGGGTCCATGGTCGTTTCCCAAAGCTGCTCGGGGTTCATTTCCCCCAGCCCTTTGTAGCGCTGCTTGGAGATTCCCTTTTCCACCTCGTTCAACAGCCAGCTCATGGTGTCGCCGAAGCCGGCGACCGGCTGCTTCTTCTCGCCGCGCGTGACGTATCCGCCCGGTCCGAAGAGATTCGATAGCGTAATCGCCGTCTTGCGCAATTGCGCGTAGTCGCCGCTGGCGACGAAATCTTCGTCGATCGCGCAGACGCGGAGATTGCCATGATGCATCTTTTCGAGCCGCAGCTGCCAGCACTCCTCCGCCTCGTCGAACCGGGCGAAGACGGTAATGTCCGCCTTGTCCCCGATCGCCGCCATGAAGGCCTTGGCGCACGCCTCGGCGCTTGCCTGGCTCGACAGATCGACTTCGAGATTGGCATCGACCAGCGCATGCAGCACTTCCGGGTTGATCACGTGCGCCAGCCGGTTGATCACCGCCTCGGCAAGCAGGTACTCGCGCGCCAGTTCCTCGAGCGCGGTGCCGGAAATCTCCGATGCGCCGAGCCGCGGGATCAGCGCCGCGTTTTCGAGCGCCAGCGTCAACAGGAACTGGTTGAGCGCCTGATCGTCCTTGATGTAGCGCTCGATCTTGCCGTGCTTGACCTTGTAAAGCGGCGGCTGGGCGATATAGATATGCCCGCCTTCGACCAGCTCCGGCATCTGCCGGTAGAAGAAGGTCAGCAGCAGGGTACGGATGTGCGCGCCGTTGACGTCGGCGTCGGTCATGATGATCAGGCGGTGATAGCGCAGCTTCTCCGGTTTGTATTCGTCCTTGCCGATGCCGGTACCGAGCGCGGTGATCAGCGTGGCGATTTCCTGCGACGAGATCAGCTTGTCGAAGCGCGCTTTCTCGACGTTGAGTATCTTGCCCTTGAGCGGCAGGATGGCCTGGAACTTCCGGTCGCGTCCCTGCTTGGCCGAGCCGCCCGCCGAGTCGCCCTCGACGAGGTACAGCTCGCACAGGGCCGGGTCCTTTTCCTGGCAATCGGCCAGCTTCCCCGGCAAGCCGACGCCGTCGAGCAGGCCCTTGCGCCGGGTCATTTCCCGGGCCTTGCGGGCCGCGTCCCGGGCGCGCGCGGCTTCGACGATCTTTCCCGTGATGACCTTGGCGTCCTGCGGACGCTCCTCGAGAAATTCCGCCAGCTTGGCCGCCACGACTTCCTCGACGGCCGGCCGCGCTTCCGAGGAAACGAGCTTCATCTTGGTCTGCGAAGCGAACTTCGGGTCCGGCATTTTCACCGACAGTACGCAGGCCAGGCCTTCGCGCATGTCGTCCCCGGTGATGTCCACCTTCGCCTTTTTGGCGATTTCGTTTTCCTCGATGTATTTGTTGATGACCCGCGTCATGGCCGCGCGCAGGCCCGTCAGGTGCGTGCCGCCGTCGGATTGCGGGATGTTGTTGGTGAAGCACAGCACCTGCTCGGCGTAGGTGTCGTTCCACTGCATGGCCACTTCGACGCCGATCGTTCCGCCGGGTACGGCGGATTCGCCGACGGCGTGAAAGACGTTCGGATGCAATACCGTCTTGGAACGGTTGATGTACTCGACGAAACCCTTCACCCCGCCGAGGAAGGCGAAATCCTCCTCCTTGCCGTTGCGCTTGTCGACCAGGCGGATCTTGACGCCGTTGTTGAGGAAGGACAGCTCGCGCAGGCGTTTAGCGATGATTTCATAGTGAAACTCGACCTGTCCGAAAATTTCCTCGTCGGCCATGAAGTGCACTTCGGTGCCGCGTTTTTCGGTGCTACCGACCACCTTGAGGGGGGAGACCTCGACGCCGTGCTGGATTTCGATCTGGCGATCGACGACGCTGCCCCGGGAGAAATCGAGCTGATATTTCTTGCCGTCGCGGCGGATCGTCAGGCGCAGCCACTTCGACAGCGCGTTGACGCAGGACACCCCGACGCCGTGCAAGCCGCCCGACACCTTGTAGGAATTCTGATTGAACTTTCCTCCGGCGTGCAGCACGCACATCACGATTTCCGCCGCCGAGCGCTTCGGTTCGTGCTTGTCGTCGAACTTGACGCCGGTCGGAATGCCGCGCCCGTTGTCGGTCACCGAAATCGAGTTGTCGGCCTGGATCGTGACGACGATGTCGTCGCAGAACCCTGCCAATGCCTCGTCGATCGCATTGTCGACGACCTCGAATACCATGTGGTGCAAGCCGGTACCGTCCGACGTGTCGCCGATGTACATGCCCGGACGCTTGCGCACCGCCTCCAGGCCTTCAAGTTGCTGGATACTGGACTCGTCGTAAGCCGGTTGGCCTTTGTCTTCAATCATTCCCATTCCAATAATCGTGTTTCACGTGAAACAATAAAACCTTGTTCGTCCTGCTCAAATCCTCATCGGCATCACGACGTACTTGAAGCGCTCGTTGCCCGGCAGGGTCAGCAAGGCGCTCGAATTGGCGTCGTTGAATCCCCACTCGATGAGTTCCGACGATGCGTTGTTGAGCACGTCGAGCAGGTAGCCGACATTGAATCCGACGTCGATCGCATCCCCGGCGTATTCGATTTCGATCTCTTCCTGCGCTTCCTCATGCTCGGCGTTCGCCGCCACGATCTTCAGGCTGCCCGGCGTCACGATCAGGCGCACTCCGCGGAATTTTTCGTTGGTCAGGATCGCAGCGCGGACCATCGATTGCAGCAGCGCGGCCCGGTTCAAGGTCACCAGGTTCTTCGGACTGGCGGGAATGACCCGCTCGTAATCGGGGAACTTTCCGTCGATCAGCTTGGAAACCAGGATGATGTTTCCGAACTGGAAACGGATCTGGTTCGACATCATCTCGATATGCACCGGATCTTCACTGTCGGCCAGCAGGCGGTTCAGTTCGAGCACCGTCTTGCGCGGCAGGATGAGCTCCTGCCTCGGCAAGGAAACGTCTTCGCCGAGCGCCATGCTGGCATAGGCCAGGCGGTGCCCGTCGGTGGCGACCGCCCGCAACTCGCCGCCGTCGACCAGCAGGAGCAGGCCGTTCAGGTAATAGCGGACGTCCTGCGCCGCCATCGCGAATTGCGTCTGGCCCAGCAGATGCCGGAATTGCTTCTGCGTCACCTCGATCTTGCGCGGCTCGGTTTCCGAGATCGCCATGCGCGGAAAATCCTCGGCCGGCAGTGTCTGCAGATTGAAACGGCTCTTGCCGGCCTTGACCTGCAGCCGCTTGTCTTCAAGGCTGAGCGTGATTTCGGCGCCCTCCGGCAGCGAACGCAGAATGTCCTGCAGCTTGCGAGCGCCAACCGTCACCGCCCCGTCACCATCGCCCTCGGCGACTTCCGCCGAGGTGGTGATCTGGATCTCGATGTCCGTCGCCAGAAAAGTCAGCCTGTTGCCCTTCTTTTCCAGGAGCACGTTGGACAGGATCGGCAAGGTGTGCCGCTTCTCCACGATCCCGGAAACGGACTGGAGCGGGGAGAGGAGCGAATCGCGCGGGGTTTTTACAAGAATCATATTTATACAAATCCTATAAAGATAATCTTCGAAACAACTCTGTGGATATCTTAAAATTATACTTATTTATCAAAGTATTAAATACAAAACTCGCGACTGTAGAACTTCTGTACCGTGTTGTGGACGAAATTTGACAAGTTATCCACAGGCCTCGATTCGGTCGGTTATCGACGTATTAACCACAGCTTCTTCATTGCATTACACACAGCCCTTGTCCCCAATCAGCCTTTCAGTACCTGCAACAGCACATGCACGTCGTGATTCAATTCGTTGTCCTTGGCGCGCAAAGCGTCGATCGTCCGCACGGCGTGCAGGACCGTCGTGTGGTCGCGTCCGCCGAAGGCTTCGCCGATCGACGGATAGCTTTGCGAGGTCAGATTCTTGGCCAGCCACATGGCGACCTGCCGGGGACGCGCTATCTGGCGCGAACGTTTCTTCGAGAACAGATCCGCCACCTTGATCTTGAAATAGTCGGCGACCGTCTTCTGGATGTTCTCGACGGTGATCTGGCGGTTGACCGCGCCGATCAGATCCTTCAACGCCTCCTTCGCCAATTCGAGGTCGATCTTGCGTCCGTGGAAGGACGCATAGGCCAGGACCTTCTTCAACGCCCCCTCGAGCTCGCGCACGTTCGAGCGAAGATGCTTGGCGATGTAGAAGGCGACCTCGTCGTCGAGCGCGACGCCTTCGATTTCCGCCTTCTTCTTCAGGATCGCCACGCGCATTTCGATTTCCGGGGGTTCGATCTGCACCGTCAGCCCCCAGTCGAAACGGGTGATCAGGCGGTCTTCGAGCCCCGAAATATCCTTCGGGTAGGTATCGCAGCTGATCACGATCTGCTTTTTCGCCTCGATCAAGGCATTGAAGACGAAGAAAAACTCCTCCTGCGTCCGGTTCTTGCCGTTGAAGAACTGAACGTCGTCGAGCAGCAGCACGTCGAGCGAGCGGTAATAGCGCTTGAAGGCGTCGAACGACTTCGTCTGGTACGCGCGCACCACGTCCGAGTAATAGTCCTCCGCATGAACGTAACGGACAACCTTCTCCGGACTCTGCTCGACGATGTGGTTGCCGATGGCGTGAATGAGGTGGGTTTTCCCGAGCCCGGCGCCGCCGTAGATGAACATCGGGTTGTACGCGCCGCCGCCCGGATTGGTCGCCACCTGCAGCGACGCCGCGCGCGCCAGATCGTTGGCCTTGCCGACGATCAGGTTGTCGAAGGTGAAACTCGGGATGAGGCGCGTCTTCTCGTAGGCGGGAAGCGGATACGCCTTGGCCACGGGCGGCTCGGCGGCAATGGTACGAGCGGCCTTGAGCGCCGGCTTCGGATTTCCGGCGTCGCTGGCGACAGGCGCCGCGTCGCGCATGCCGACCGCCAGCGAAATGCTGACCGGCGCGGAGAAATACTGGCTGCCGAGCTCCTCGATGCGTCCGAGATAGCGCTCCTTCACCCATTTCAGGATGAAGCCGTTCGGCGCCACGAGGCGTAACCCTTTGTCCGGAGCATCCTCGCCCTCCAGGCGCAGGGGGCGGATCCAGGTGTTGAATTGCTGGGACGAAAGTTCCTGCTCGAACTGACTCAGACAAGAATTCCAGAAGCTGCTCATTGCTTGCGTTTCAACAAAGCTCGAAAAAAAGAATGGCCGTGCGCCGCTCCCGCACCGATCCGCTACAGATGGCCTCGACACGGCGCCTGAAACGGGAACTGCCTGATCCCCATCGCCGCGATATGGAAGAATCCTTTTTGCCTCGGCGTTTTCCGGCAAAGACGACCACGGCCGAGAGTGTCTCCAATCGCATGATTTTAACCCGCGGGGGACCACTTATCCACAGCACCGGGAAAAATAAAGACTTGACAAGATTGGCCTTTCCAATATTTAATCCACGGTCCAATTTGCCATGACTTCAAGGGTTTTATCATGAAACGCACCTATCAGCCGTCGGTGGTTCGCCGCAAGCGCACCCATGGCTTTCTCGTCCGTATGGCCACCCGTGGCGGCCGCGCCGTGATTCGTGCCCGCCGCGCCAAGGGTCGGCATCGCCTGGCCGTTTGAACGCCATCCCGCCCGGGAAGGAAAGCCGGGAGCGCCCAGCCGGATTTCCCAGACGCTATCGATTGACTAGAACGGATGATTTTTCATCCGTTTTTAGTTTCAGGAAGGCAATTAGAAGTACAAATTTCCTGTTACATTACCGCCCTCGTGGAGGTGAGCAAACCGACGGCGTTCGGCTGGGGCTGGTCGTGGCGAAGCGCCTTCTTCGCCGTTCGGTCGACCGCAACCTGGTCAAGCGGCTGGTGCGCGAATCCTTTCGCCGCCGGCGCCCCGAACTGCCTTCCTGCGACCTGATCGTTCGTCTGGCGGCCAAGCCGGCCTTGCCCATCGACAAGCGGGCTCTGGCCGGGGAAATCCGAAAGCTGCTGGAAAAAATGTGCATATTGGACGTTAGGCCATGAAACTGCTGCTGGTACTGATCCGCGGGTACAAGTACGCGATCAGCCCGTTGCTGGGGCAGAACTGCCGGTTTTTCCCCAGCTGTTCCGAGTACACCGCCCAGGCGATACAGAAGCACGGCGCATGCAAGGGAGCGTGCCTCGGGCTGAAACGCATCCTCCGCTGCCATCCCTGGAATCCGGGCGGTTTTGATCCCGTTCCTTAAAACACTCATTCATCGAGCAGGTCGTTCATGGACAATCGACGCCTCATCCTGTTGTGTATTTTCTTCTTCTCGCTGGTCATGCTCTGGGATGCCTGGCAGAAATACAGTAATCCCAAGGATGTGACGCCGATGGCGTCGTCCCCGTCTGCATCGAGCGTGCCGGCCGTGCCCGTCCCGTCGGCGACCGCGCCGGCTCCCGCCGCGCCGGCAGGCCCGGCAGCCGTGCCGGCCCCGGCCGCGGCGGAAACCAAGGGCGAGATCATCGACATCCGCACCGATCTGTTCACCGCCCAGGTGTCCACGCACGGCGGCGATCTGGTCGGATTGGAACTGGCCAATTACAAGGCGACCGAAGACAAGTCCAGGAATTTCAAGCTGTTCGACGTGCAGCACCGGTACGCGGCGCAGAGCGGGCTGATCGGCGAGGGCCTGCCCAACCACAAGACGGTGTATTCGCCGCTGCCGGGCAAGCGGGACTTGTCCGGCGGGGAAGACGCCATCGAGTTGAGGTTGGAGGCGCCCGCCGCCAACGGCGTCAAGGTGACCAAGATCTACACCTTCAAGCGCAACAGCTACTTGGTCGGCGTCGCCTACGAGATCGACAACGGCAGCCAGAAGGACATCGCGGCGCATGCCTACTACCAGCTGCAGCGCGACACCCAGGCTCCGGCGGGCGAGAGCCGCATGGTCAGCACCTTCACCGGCCCGGCCCAATTCACCGAACAGGGCAAGTACAAGAAGATCGATTTCAAGGACATCGAAAAGGGCAGCGCCAAATTCGAGACCAAGGCCGACAACGGCTGGATGGCGATGGTCCAGCACTACTTCGTTTCCGCCTGGGTGCCGCAGGAAAAACTGCCGCGCGAATTCTATGTGCGCAACCTCGAAGGCGCCAATCCGGCCGTGGCCGCCGGCGTGATCGTGCCGGTGCCGGCGGTCGCACCCGGCAGCAAGCTCAGCTATGCCGCCTCGCTCTACGCCGGCCCGCAGATCCAGTCGATCCTCGAGCGGCTGTCCAAGCCGGCGGCGGAAGGCGGCATCGGCGCGCAGGGGCTGCCGCTGGTGGTCGACTACGGCTGGCTGACCATCGTCGCCGCGCCGATCTTCTGGCTGCTCGAAATGATCCACAAGATGGTCGGCAACTGGGGCTGGTCCATCGTCCTGCTGACCATCCTCATCAAGGCGCTGTTCTTCCCGCTCTCCGCCGCAAGCTACAAGTCGATGGCCAAGATGCGCGCCATCACGCCGCGGCTGCAGGCCCTGAAGGAACGCTGCGGTGACGACAAGCAGAAGCTGAACATGGAGATGATGAATCTCTACAAGACGGAGAAGATCAACCCGCTCGGCGGCTGCCTGCCGATCGCCATCCAGATTCCGGTCTTCATCGCCCTCTACTGGGCGCTGCTGGGCGCCGTGGAAATGCGCGACGCGCCCTGGGTGCTGTGGATTCACGACCTCTCGTCGCAGGACCCGTACTACGTCCTGCCGGTGATCATGATGGTCACCATGCTGATCCAGACCAGGCTCAACCCGACGCCGCCCGATCCGATCCAGGCCAAGATCGCCATGGTCATGCCGTTCGCCTTCGGCATCATGTTCTTCTTCTTCCCGGCCGGCCTGGTGCTCTACTGGGTGGTCAACAACGTCCTGTCGATTGCCCAGCAATGGCAGATCACGCGGATGATCGAACGTGGCGGAAAGGCCGCCAACGACGCCAAGGCCTGACACCATCGCCGCCATCGCCACGGCGCCCGGCCGTGGCGGAATCGGGGTGGTGCGCGTTTCGGGCCGGGGCCTCCTGCCCCTGGCCCAGGCCCTGACCGGCAAGACCCCGCCGCCGCGCGCGGCCACGCTGGCCGGCTTCCGGGCCGGCGACGGCGAAGTCATCGATACCGGCCTGCTGCTGTATTTTCCCGCGCCGCACTCCTTCACCGGCGAAGACGTCCTCGAACTGCACGGGCACGGCGGCACCATCGTCCTGCAGATGCTGCTCGCCCGCTGCCTCGATCTCGGGGCGCGCCTGGCGGAACCCGGCGAATTCACCCGTCGCGCCTTTCTCAACGGCAAGCTCGATCTGGCCCAGGCCGAGGCCGTGATCGACCTGATCGACGCCTCGACCACCGCCGCCGCGCGCAGCGCCGCGCGTTCGCTGCAGGGCGAGTTCTCGCGGGAAATACGCGCGCTGCTCGATCAGCTCGTCGAATTGCGGGCGCTGGTGGAAGCCACGCTCGATTTTCCCGACGAGGAAATCGATTTCCTGGAAGCGGCCGACGCCTTCGGCCGGCTGGAGCGGCTGCGCGCGAAAATGACCGCAGTCGCCGAGCGCGCCAAGCAAGGCCGCCTGCTGCAGGGCGGCCTGCATGTCGTCCTCGCCGGGCAGCCGAACGTCGGCAAATCGAGCCTGCTCAACGGCCTGGCCGGCGACGAACTGGCGATCGTCACGCCGGTGGCCGGGACCACGCGCGACGTGGTGCGCGGAACGCTGCAGGTCGAGGGCATCCCGCTGCACGTGATCGATACCGCCGGTCTGCGCGAAACCCGCGACGAAATCGAACGGATCGGCATCGCGCGCACCTGGAGCGAAATCGAGAAAGCCGACGTCGTGGTCCTGCTGGTCGACGCGCGGCAGGGGGTCGGCGAAGCGGACGCGGCCATCCTCGCCCAGCTGCCGCCGGAGCCGGCCCGGATCACCGTGCATAACAAGATCGACCTGGCCGGAAAGCCGCCCGAGCGGCGCGACGGCGCCGACGGCGCGACGATTTTCCTGTCGGCCAAAAGCGGCGACGGAATCGACCTGTTGCAGCGGGAATTGCTGCGCATCGCCGGCTGGCACCCGACCGAGCACGTGTTCATCGCCCGCGAGCGGCACCTGCGCGCGCTCGCCGAAACGCTCGGGCATCTGGAGTCGGCAAGCGCGCACCTCGCGCAGCTGGAACTGTTCGCCGAGGAGCTGCGCATGGCCCAGAGATCGCTCGGCGCCATCACCGGCGAATTTTCGGCCGACGATCTGCTGGGGGAAATATTCGGCCGTTTCTGCATCGGCAAGTGACCTGGACCCATGGGAGATAGGCGCCCCGGCACCCCGCCGGCATGCCCCCGACCGTTTTTCCGCTCCCGGCTGGTATCATTTGCTGCCGGCTGCCTTCGATTCGGGTTCCTGCCTCCGTGGCGTGCCTGATTTCAAGAACGACAAAACGGCGTCGCCGATCCGGTAGTTTTTTATCCCACCAGCCAGGAGTTTTTCCTTGTCCATCGAAGTGTCCCAGCTGGCCGTGCTTGCGCTGGGTGCGCTGTTCGCCGGCTTCATCGATTCGGTGGTCGGCGGCGGCGGGCTGGTGCAGGTGCCGGTCCTGTTCTCCGCGCTTCCCCGCGAACTGCCGGCCACGCTGTTCGGCACCAACAAGATCGCCAGCGTGTTCGGCACCACCAATGCCGCCTGGCGCTACGCGGGGCGGGTGTCCATGCCGTGGCGGACGATCCTGCCGGCGGCGCTGGCGGCGTTCGCCTGCTCCTACCTCGGGGCCATGGCGGTGGCCTGGCTGCCGCGCGAAATGCTGCGGCCGATGATCCTGTTCATGCTCATCGGCGCCGCGGTGTATACGTTCCGGCGCAAGGATTTCGGCGCCATCCACCGGCCGCAGCACGCCGGCGCCAGGGAGTTCGTCTATGCCGTGCTCGTCGGCGGGGCGCTGGGCTTCTATGACGGCTTCTTCGGGCCGGGGGCGGGCAGCTTCCTGATCTTTCTGTTCATCCGCTTTTTCGGCTTCGACTTCCTGCATGCCTCGGCCGCGTCGAAAGTGGTCAACGTCGCGACCAACCTGGCGGCGATCGGCTACTTCGTGCCCAACGGCTTTTTCCTGCCGCTCGCCGCGGCCGTCATGGCGACGGCCAACATCGCCGGCTCGTTCGTCGGCACGCACCTGGCGCTGCGCCACGGCAGCGGCTTCGTGCGGCGGGTGTTCCTGGCCGTGGTCGGCGTGCTGATCGTCAAGTTCGCCTGGGATACGTTCTGACGCTCAGTTCGACCAGCCGGCGCTGGGCGAGATAGGCGTGGATGACTTCCAGCCGGGAAACGGGATCGTCGAGTTCGAGCAGCTTCTGCTTGGCCAGCACCTGCACGGGCAGGATTTCCGCCAGCCGGTAGCCGACCCACGCCGCGTCGCCGAAGGCATGCGGCTCGGGCATGCGCTCCGGCCCGAGATCGCCGGCCACCTTCTCCAGCAGCGGCACCACGCCCGCCAGCGCGGCGGGAATGGCGCGTCCCTCGGCTTCCTCGAGCAGTTCGACGGTCGCGCGCAGCAGCCCGTTCGGCTGGGGCGCGCTCGACACGATGCGGAAACGGCGTCCGCCCCGGACCTTCAGCATGAGGATGCCCAGCTGCGCCATGTCCGCCTCGCGCACGTGCGCCAGGGTGCCCACCGGGTGCGGCGTCGCCGGTTCGCCCACTTCCTTGCCGCTGGCGATCAGGCACACGCCGAAGGGTTGCGCGCGCCGCAGGCAGTCGGCGGCCATGTCGAGATAGCGCTGCTCGAATACCTTGAGCGCCAGGATGCCGCCGGGAAAGAGCACGCTGCCGAGCGGGAAGAGCGGCAGCTCGATGCGCTCCGGGCCGGCAGCGGCGGCGGCCTGGGGAATGCCGCGCAGGCGGTCGAGCCAGCTCAAGCGCCGTCTCCGCCGCCGCCCCAGCGCGCCATCAGGGAATGGTCGACGCCGACCTGGTCGAGCAGGCGCGCGACGACGAAATCGACCAGTTCGTCGATGCCCTGCGGGTGATGGTAAAAGCCCGGATTGGGCGGCAGGATGACCGCCCCGGCGCGCGCCAGGCGCAGCATGTTCTCCAGATGGATCGCCGAAAACGGCGTCTCGCGCGGCACCAGGACCAGCTTGCGGCCTTCCTTCAGCACCACGTCGGCCGCCCGCTCGATCAGGTTGGACGCGAGCCCCTGGGCGATCGCCGCCAGCGTGCCCATGGTGCACGGGCAGACGATCATCGCGTCCGGCGGATTGGAGCCGCTGGCCACGGGCGCGAACCACTCCTCGCGGCCGAACACGGCCAGCGTTCCCGGCAGCCCTGCGAAGCGGGCCTTGAAGAACGCCTCGGCGTCGGCCGGCCGGCCGGGCAGCTCCAGCGCCATCTCCTGGCGGGCGACGATCTGGGCCACCTGGGAATACAGCAGCTGCACGCGGCAGCCCGCCGCCAGCAGGCATTCCAGCAGGCGGATGCCGTAGGGCATGCCGGAGGCGCCGGTGAAGGCGAGGCAGACGGTCTTAGGCATGGCGCATTCCAGGCTTGGCGAATGAAGGGCCGGCCAGCAGGCGGGCCGCGATCAGACCGTTGATGATACCGAAAGCCAGCGCGGCGACGGCGAAAATCGGCGCCAGGTAGAACACGCCGTCGTGCGGAATCAGCCACAGCCGCGCCAGCGCCAGCTGCCCGCCGATGTGGGCGAAGGCGGCCAGCACGCTCCAGCTCACCGGCCCGAACCAGCGGGCCGGCAAGTGGGCGGCGCCGGCCAGCACGGGCAGGCTGGACAGCGCCCCGGTCAGGCTCATGAAGAAGCCGGGCGAAAGCAGCTGGCCGAGCAGGATGCCGCCGGCGACCACGCGCAAGCCGGTCACCCAGGCCGCCGTGCGCCAGCCGTAGCGCGCCAGCACCACCAGCGTCACGATGTTCGACAGTCCCGGCTTGACGCCGGGCAGGGGCAGCGGGATCGCCGCGTCGATCAGCGCCAGCCCGATGGCCGCGGCGGCCAAGCGGGCGATGCGGTGGTCCTCGGGGGTGGTGACCAGCCTAGTAACTGAGCGAGTCATACGCCTCCCGGCCGCCGGCGATCTGCACGCTGACCTCGTTCGGCGCGCAAATGGCGATCTGCCCGGCGCGTTCGAGCCAGCCCTGGCGCACGCAATACTGGTGCGGGCCGGGATCGGAGACCACGCGCACGCGCCCCTTTTCCACGGCCACGACCGTCGTGCCGAGGGGGCCGGGCACCTCGATCCGCCGGTTGCGCGACAGGTCCAGCTCGGCGAACACCTCGCCGCCGCGCCGGACCACCGCCTTTTCGGCGCGGCCGCCCTGCCAGGCCAGGGGAAAGGAGACGGCGCACAGCAGCGCGCCGCCGACCGCCACCAGCCAGTCACCGGGGCGCAGCAGCGACAGCCAGGGCATCAGGCCGGGCCGCCGGCGACCGGCGACAGCTCGCGGTGGCGCACCAGCACCCGCGCCCGGTCGCGGAAATGCCGGCCGAGCCATTCGGCGAAATAGACCGAGCGATGCTGCCCGCCGGTGCAGCCGATGCCGACCGTCAGATAGCTGCGGTTGTCCCTGACGTAGCACGGCAGCCAGTCGCCGATGAAGCGGGCGATGTCGTCGCGCATGCGCAGCACCTCCGGTTCCGCCTCGAGGTAGTCGATCACCGGCTGATCGCGGCCGTTCAGGGCGCGCAGGGGAACCTCGTAATACGGGTTGGGCAGGCAGCGCACGTCGAAGACCAGTTCGGCGTCGAGCGGCAGGCCGTGCTTGAAGCCGAACGACTCGAACAGCAGCGTCAGGCCGCGCGTGCCCGGGATGATGAACTGGCGAATCCAGTCGCGCAGGGCGTTCGGCTTCAGGTCGCTGGTGTCGATGTGGTGGCCGAGTTCGGCCAGGCGCTCCAGGCGGCGGCGTTCCTCGGCGATCGATTCGGTCAGCGTGTGCCGCTCGTCGGCGAGCGGGTGCCGGCGCCGCGTCTCGAAATAGCGCTTGAGCAGGGTGTCGGTCTTGGCGTCGAGGAACAGGAACTCCAGCTCGAAGCCGCGCGCGCGCAGCTCGGCCAGCTGCTGCGGCAGCATGGCGATGCTGTCGCCGCCGCGGATGTCAACGGCCGCGCCCACCTTGTCGTAGCCGCGCTGCCCGAGGTGGTCCACCAGCTGCTGCAACATTTGCGAGGGCAGGTTGTCAACACAGTAGTACGAAGCGTCCTCGAGGATGTTGAGGGCGATCGACTTGCCCGAGCCCGACAGCCCGCTGATGATGACGATGCGCATGCCTTCGAGCATAGCGGAAGATGGAGAACGCGGGCAAGCCGGGCTGATACACTACCGTCGTTATACGTCTTCGCCCGTTTTGCCATGAATCTGTTGACCCTTCCCTTCCTCGACGAACTCGTCGCCGTGCGGCGGGATTTCCATGCGCACCCGGAGCTGGCGTTCCAGGAAACGCGCACGGCGGACATCGTGGCGCGCGAGCTGTCCGGCTACGGCCTGGAGGTGCATCGCGGCCTGGCCGGCACGGGCGTCGTCGGCACCCTGCGCAAGGGCGGCGGCCGGCGGGCGATCGGGCTGCGCGCCGACATGGACGCCCTGCCGATGCCGGAGAAGAACACCTTCCCGCACGCCTCGCGGCATCCCGGCCGCATGCACGCCTGCGGCCACGACGGGCACACCGCCATGCTGCTCGGCGCGGCGCGCTATCTGGCCGAAAACGTCGACAGCGCGGCCTTCGACGGCACCGTCCACTTCATCTTCCAGCCAGCCGAGGAGTCCGAAGGCGGCGGCGAGGTCATGGTCCAGGACGGGCTGTTCCGGCAGTTCCCGATGGATGCCGTGTTCGGCCTGCACAACTGGCCGGGCATGCCGGTCGGCGAGATGGCGGCGATGCCCGGGCCGGTCATGGCCGGGACCTGCGTGTTCGAGATCCGCCTGCACGGACGGGGCTGCCATGCCGCGATGCCGCACCAGGGGATCGATACGCTGGTGGCGGCCAGCCATCTCGTGCTGGCCCTGCAGACCGTCGTCGCGCGCAACGTGCCGCCCTGCGAGGCGGCAGTGGTCAGCGTCACCCAGATCCACGGCGGCGACGCGCTGAACGTCATCCCCGACGACGCCGTCCTGCGCGGCACGGTCCGCAGCTTCAAGCCGGAGATTCAGGCGCTGGTCGAAGCGGCGATCCATCGCATCTGCGCTGGGATCGAGAGCACCTTCGGCGTGCAGCTGGAAATTTCCTTCGACCAGCGCTATCCGGCGACGGTGAACAGCGCGCCGGAGACCGAAATCTGCCGCGCGGCCGCGGCGCGCGTCCTCGGCGCCGACCAGGTGCGGAAGAACGAGGCGCCGTCGATGGCGGCCGAGGATTTCTCCTACATGCTGCTGGAAAAACCGGGCTGCTACGTCTGGCTCGGCAACGGTCCGGGGACGGGCGGCTGCACCCTGCACAACCCGCACTACGATTTCAACGACGGGATTCTGCCGATCGGCGTCAGCTACTGGGTGAGGCTGGTCGAGACGGCGCTGCCCGCGCCGTGAGCCGGCGCCGTCAAGTACGGTAAATCGTCGGGCCGTCCTGTTCACAACGCGCTGGTTTGGTATTACATTGTCTTGGTTTGAACATTCCGGGACGTGAGCGCGTGTCAGTGATGAGTAGGCAGGATTTTCTCGATTCGGCGGCGGGTCCGGCGGCGGGCAGGCGCCGGATTCTGGTGGTGGACGGCTCCAGGGTGGTGCGCGCGACGCTGGTCAAGCGCCTGCAGGACGACTTCGGCATCGTCGAGGAAAACAACGGCGAATCCGCTTGGCAGCGCCTGATGCTCGATGGCGACATCGTGGCGGTCATCTCGGGCGCGCACCCGCCGCGGCTGGAGGCGAGCGACCTGCTGGCTCGCATGCGGGGCAGCGCGCTGCGCCGGTTGCGCGAGACGCCGGTGGTGCTGCTGGTGTCCGATCTGGACAATCCCGACGTCGATACCGACGCCTGGCGGCGCCAGGGGATCGCCGGGTTCATGACCAAATCGATGAGCAAGGAGGCGATGGCGGAGTGCCTGGAGAGCATGCTGTCCGCGCCTCTCCAGGACACGCAGCCCGAGGCGCAGGACCCGGCCCGGGACGGCTCGCCCGCGACACCGGCCGGGGAGGCGCCGGCGGAACCGCACGAAAGCGGCGCGGCGGCGCCCGGCCCGCTGCTGGACGCGGCGGCTTTCGCCGCGGCGGTGTCCGCGCTCCCGCACGCGGTGAACTCGGACGAATCCCTGTGCGTGCTCGTCTTCGGGATCGACCGCCTGGACGAGTTGATCGCCCGTTTCGGCGCGGACGTCGCGGACCTGCTGACCGGCCGGATCGCCAAGCTGCTGGCCGCCAAGATCGACCCGCGCGACGTGCTCGGGCGGTGCGGGGACGACCGCGTGGCCATCGTCTCGCACGGCGTCGACCTGCGCTCGGGCGGGCATTTCGGCCGGCGCGTCTGCAAGAGCATGGCGCAGGGGCAGATCGCCATCCAGGGGCAGAAGGTCCGGCTGACCGCCAGCGTCGGCGTGGCCGCCACGCCCGACGATCGCGTGGCGTCGCCCGCGGAGCTGCTGGCCCTAGCGGACGCGCGCCTGCGGCAGGCGATGGCGTGCGGCGGCAACACCGTATGCACCGAAGTTCATCCCGACTGCCCGCTGCATGACCGGGACGAGAGCGTGCTGGCGCTGTTCCGCCTGCTCGGCGGCGAGGTCCTGGAGCCGGAGGAAAGGAATGCGCTGGGCCTCGCCGTCCTGCCGCTGCTGCGCAAGGTCGAACGCGGCGCTGGCGCTGGATCTGCCGCTGGCCGACGTCGAGCGGCGCCTGGCAAAGGCCCGCCGTCAGGCGGCAAAGGCGTCCTGACGTTTCACCCTGCCGCGCGCCGGCCGTTTCAGGAGATCATTCGGCCCATTCCGGCTTGCGCTTCTCGACGAGCGCCAGCATGCCCTGGCGGCCTTCCGTGCCCGACTGGGCGACCGTCGCGCTTTGCGCCGTTTCCTCCATCGCCGCCGCGTCGAGAGGGCGGCCGCCGAGGGCGCGCAGCAGGGACTTGCAGGCGCCCATGGCGTTGACGCCGTTCTTCAGCAGCGCTTCGACCGTTTCCCCGATCGCCTCGTCGAGCTGCTCCTCGTCGGGAACCATCTCATGCACGAGCCCGATGCGGTAGGCGTCGGTGCCGGAGAAGCGCTCCGCGGTCAGCATGTAGTAGCGGCAATGCCGTTCGCCCAGCGCGGCGGCCAGGTACGGGGCGGCGACGGCGGGCAGCAGGCCGTAGCGCACTTCGTTCAGCACGAAGGAGGCGTCGTAGGTGGTGAACGCGATGTCGCAGGCGGCGATCAGCCCGACGCCGATGCCCGAGGCGGAGCCCTGCACGCGGGCGATGGTCGGCTTGTTGGTGCCGGCCAGCGTGGCCAGCAGCCGGGCCAGGTCGCGGTTGTCCTGCAGATTGTCCTCGGGCGTGCCGTTGATCGTCTCGCGCACCCAGGCCGGATCGGTGCCCGCGCAGAAGCTTCTACCCGCCGAGGAAAGCACGATCACGCGCACCTCCGGCGCGCTGTCCAGGTCGAGCAGCCCGGCGGTCATTTCGGCGACCAGCGTCCGGTCCAGCACGTTGTGGCGGTCGGCGCGGTTGAGGGTCAGAATGCCGACGCCGTCGTCGACCTCGGTGATTATCGACTGGTACATGAATGCTCCGGATGCCGCAAAAGTCCCGAGTTTAATGCGTTCCGCGCGCGGCGTTCAATCAAGCGGCCGGTCGGCCCGCGCGGTGGGTGATGAGCACGCCGGCGAGCACCGCCGCGCCGCCGCCGAGCACGCCCGCGCCGAGCCGCTCGTCGAGCAGCAGCGCGCCCAGCAGCACGGCGAACACCGGCACCAGGTTGATGAAGGCGGCGGCGCGGGTGCTGCCGACGTGGCCGATCGCCTCGGAATACCAGGTGAAGGCGACGGCCGTGCCGAACACGCCGAGGAAGGCGATCCCCGTCGGCGCGCGCCAGGTGGCCGCCGAGAAGTCGAACAGCGAACGGTCGGCCAGGGCGCAGGCGGTGAGTAGCAGCCAGCCGACTAGGCAGCCGCCGAAGGTCATGGCCAGCGGCG
Source organism: Propionivibrio sp. (assembly GCF_047602565.1). Classification (GTDB taxonomy): domain Bacteria; phylum Pseudomonadota; class Gammaproteobacteria; order Burkholderiales; family Rhodocyclaceae; genus Propionivibrio. The sequence continues at coordinate 2,558,306 of NZ_JASGGX010000001.1, read as the reverse complement.
AGAAGCGCGTGGTGATGCCGCGGTTGATCAGCGTATAGGCGGTCCAGGACAGGGCAGTGCCGAGCAGCAGCCACTCGCCGAAGCCGACTTCGCCGAGGAACAGGCGCGCCGGCTGCCCGCGGGTGACGACCAGCAGGCAGCCGGCCATCGCCAGCGCCACGCCGAACGCCTTCTTCGGCGGCATCGGCAGGCGGAACACCAGCCAGTCCGCCAGCGCGATGATTGCCGGAATGAAGGCCACGACCAGGGCGCCGCGGCCGGCCTCGACATGCTGCAGGCCGTAGAGGAAGAACACGTTGTAGAGGAACACGCCGGTCAGCCCGAGGCTGCCCAGGACCAGCCAGTCGCGCGGCGACCAGCGCGGCAGCCCCTCGCGCCGCCAGAGCAGCGCGCCGAGGGTCAGCGTCGCCAGCAGGAAGCGCCAGCTGGCGACGGCCAGCGGCGACATTTCCTGCACCGCGCTGCGCCCGGCGATCCAGGTGCCGCCCCAGAAGAAGGCGGTGAGGACCAGTTTGACGAACGTGAGCGTGCCGGGGCGGGAGTCGGTCTGCATGAGAGCGATTATCCGGGAAAAAACGGCCGGCCGCGGCGACTTCGTTTCGCCGCGATCGAACTACCGTACAATCGGCCGGAGTTGTCCGCCAGGAGAAGACGATGGCCACCGACGAGGCGAAGCGAGCGCATACCGACCGGATGATCGCCGAGACGATCCGCAATCGCCAGCAGCGCGAGCAGGGATACCGGGAACAGGCGCTGAAGATCTATCCGTGGATCTGCGGCCGCTGCGCCCGCGAATTCACGCGCGAGAACGTACACCAGCTGACCGTGCACCATCGCGACCACAACCACGACAACAACCCGAAGGACGGCAGCAACTGGGAATTGCTGTGCATCTACTGTCACGACAACGAGCACGCGCGCGAACTCGACGCCGAGGCGGCGCGCCGGGCCGGCGCGGCGGAGGGCGGGCCGGCGGGCGCGCGGGCGACGTCGCAGCCGTTCGCCGACCTCAAGGAACTGCTCGCCCGGCGCGGCCGCTGAACGCGGCCGGTCCGGCCGGGAGCGGCATCAGTCGAGCGTGGCGCCGGTTTCCTTGGCGACCCTGCCCCATTTGGCCGCTTCGGCCTTGACGAAGGCGGCGAAGTGCTCCGGCGTGTCGCCGACGTAGTCCGAGCCGGTGTCGGTCAGCACCTTCTGGAATTCCGGCGTCTTCATGAACTTCTGCGTCGCTTCGTTGATTTTGGCGATGATCTCCGGCGGCGTGCCGGCCGGTGCGAAGAAGCCGTACCAGCCGTAGGATTCGACGCCGGGCAGCCCGGCCTCGGCGAAGGTCGGCACGTCGGGCAGCTGCGCCGAGCGCTGCGCGCCGCTGACGGCGATGGCGCGGACCTTGCCGGCCTTGATCTGCGGCATGATGGCGATGGTGGTGTCGAACATCATCGGCACGTGGCCGCCGACGAGATCGGTGATCGCCGGCGCCGAGCCCTTGTAGGGGACGTGGATCATTTCCAGCTTGGCGGTGGTGCGGAACAGCTCGCCGGTCATGTGCTGCGGCGTGCCGTTGCCGGCCGAGGCCCATTGCGCGCCGCCCTTCTGCTCCTTGATGTAGGCGATCAGCTCCTGCAGGTTCCGGGCCGGCACGGCCGGATTGACGGCCAGCACCAGGGGCACGCGCAGCATGTTGGTGATCGGGATCAGGTCCTTCTGCGGATCGTAGGTCATCTTCTTGTAGAACGTGCGGATTGATGACGATCGGTCCGCCCGAGGTGATCAACAGCGTGTGGCCGTCCGCCGGCGACCTCGCCGCGTACTCGCTGCCGATGTTGCCGCCGGCGCCGCCGCGGTTGTCGATGAGGAAGGTCTTGCCGAACATCTCGCTCAGCCCCTTGGCCGTCGGCCGGGCCACGATGTCCGACGGGCCGCCCGGCGGCCAGGGCACGACGATCGTGACGTTCTTGCCCGGCCAGCTCTGCGCGGCCGCCAACGAACACGCCAACACTCCCAGCATTCCCGCGAAAAGTCTGACTCCGCGCAGCATCGTCATCGCATCGGTCTCCTCAAGTGACTGTGGTGGAATTTCGCCCGGGCCCCGCAAGGCGCGGCGATTGGACACGGCCAGACCCCGATCGTTCGCGCGGCGGCTATTCCGTCCGCAAGGCCGCCGGGCGGAGCGGCGGCGGGCGGGTCAGTGATGAAATGCCGTTTTCCAGGGCAGGCTCGGCCACTCCACCGCGTCGAGCATGTTCTTGACGATGAGGCCGAGCTCGGTGTCGCCTTCGATGGCCAGCGCGCGGTTGAAGAACAGCGTGTCCGGGTCCTCCTGGCGCGCGGCGAGCTGCAGGAAGGCGGAAAGATTGGCGCGGAAGGCCAGATCCGGCGTTTCGGGCACGGCGAACAGCGGGCGGAACCAGCCGCCGCGGAAGGTGAACGCGGCGCGGCCGCCGGTGTCGAGCACGTCGATCAGGAAGCTGCGGTTCTCCAGCAGCGCCAGATCGTCCTCGGGCAGCACTTTCATCCGGACCACGGCGTTGAGCGCGGCGGTCAGGGCCACGGCATGCGGCCATTGCGGCAGCCTCGCGCCGACGCGGGCGACCAGGGGCGGCAGCGCGAAGCTGGGGATGGTGAACGATTTGAAGAATCCGTCGGTCATGGTCGAGCTCCTTGCAGTTCCGCGAGCGCGGTCTGGTGGCGGGCGACGATGCCGGCCTCGCCGAACCAGTAGCCGTCAACGAAGCCTTCCGGCGCCCATTCCCGCGCCGCGGGCGGCGGCGCGTCGCCCCGGCGGGCGGCGTCGAAGGCGGCGACGATCGCGGCGGTGTGTTGCGGCTGCGGGCTGAGGCGCACGATGTCGATGCCCATCGCCCGCATGTCCGGGATTTCGGCGAGCAGGTTGTAGGTCTGCGCCGACATCGTCTGGATGCCGTTGATCGCCAGGAAGGGCTGCCCCTCGCGCGTCTTCAGCGTGATCGCCTCGGGGTGCTCCATGCACTTGAACTGGCAGTCGTCCTTGTTCAGCCCGTAATGGCGGGCGGTGAAGCAGCGCGCCGAGAACGCCAGCGGCAGCTTGCCGAAGGCGAAGACCTCCGTCTCCACGCCCTCGGGGCGCGTCCGGTGCAGCGTTTCGACCAGTTCGCGCGTGCCTTCCAGCGGCGGCACCCAGCGGCGCATGCCGTAGCGGTGGAAGGTGGCCAGCGTGGCGGCGTTGTAGATATTGAGGTGCGGCCCGGCGACGAAGGGCCGGCCGGCGGCGACGTTGACCGCGCCGAGGTCGTTGGCTTCGAGCGCGCAGCCGCGCATCTCGGTCAGCTCGCCGGTCAGCCGGCGCAGCGCCTTCAGGTCGCTCTCCGATTCGAGCAGGGCCTGCGCCGAGATCACCACTTCCTTGCCGGCGTCGGTCAGCTGCCGCGCCAGCGCGATCCAGTCGGCGGTGCGCAGCTGCTGCCGGCGCGAGCAGACCACCTCGCCGACGTAGATGATGTCGAGCGCCGGAATCCGCGCCATCTCGGCGTAGAACTCCAACACCCTTTCCTTGGGCCAGAAGAAGAGCAGCGGGCCGAGCGAGAGTTTCATCGCCTCATCTCCACGGACGGTTGTAGGCGCCGAGCGTCACCTGCGTGCCTTCGGCGACCTTGCCCAGTTCGGCCTGCCAGGCCGGCTTGACCGCGAAGCGTTCGGCGCCCTTGCCGAGCTCGTCGAGCGCGGCGCGCAGCGTGCGCGTGACCTGCGCCACGTAGGCCGGGCTGCGCTGGCGGCCCTCGACCTTGATCGCCGAGACGCCGATGCGGGCGATCTCCGGCAGCAGTTCCAGCACGTTCAGGCTGGTCGGCTCCTCCAGCGCGTAGTAGGTCGAGCCGTTCACCTCGAAGCGGCCCTTGCACAGCGTCGGGTAGCCGGCCGGCTCATTGTCGCCGTAGCGGTCGATCAGGATGCCGTTGAGGCGGGTGTTCATCTGGCCGGGCTTCTTCTCCCACTTGACGAACTTGGCCGGCGAGCAGGCGCCGACGGTGTTCGGCGATTCGCCGGTGGCGTAGGAGGACAGCCAGCAGCGGCCCTCGTTCATCACGCACAGGCTGCCGAAGCCGAAAACCTCGATCTCGATCGGCGTGTTTTTGATGACCAGTTCGACCTGCGCCAGCGTCAGCACGCGCGGCAGCACGACGCGCCGGATGCCGAACTCGCGGTGCGCGAAGTTGACCGCCTCGTAGCTCGTCGCCGAGCCCTGCACCGAGAGGTGCAGGCGCAGCTGCGGGTGGCGCCGGCTGGCGTAGTCGAGCAGGCCGACGTCGGCCAGGATGACGGCATCGACGCCGAGGTCGGCGGCGCCGTCAACGGCGCGCCGCCAGTCGGCTTCGCGTCCCGGCTGCGGGAAGGTGTTGATCGCCATCAGCACGTGCCGGCCGCGCGCGTGGGCGTACTGGATGCCCTCGACCATCGCCTTCTGGTCGAAGTTGAGTCCGGCGAAGTTGCGCGCGTTGGTGTCGTTCTTGTAGCCGAAATACACGGTGTCGGCGCCGTTGTCGACGGCCGCCTTCAGCGCCGGCAGGCCGCCGGCCGGGCAGACGAGTTCGGGGAGTTTCGGTTGCGGCATGAAGATTCTCGAAGGACGAAGGCGCCAAGTATACCGGCCGGTCGTGCAAGGTGCATGATTCCCATCAATAAATGGCGGGATCGGCCGCCGGCGGGCTCTGCGATAATCGGCGCATCTTGATGACCCGACCCCTGGTCTTGACGGTGGCCTTCGGTTCGCTGGAGCTGGGGGGCGGCGTGGCCTGGGCCGCCGTCACCCTGCGCGCGGGACGGCGCTAGCCGGCCGCCGCATCACAGCACCTTGGGCTTGCGCGGCGCGTTGGCGAACAGCCGGTCGTAGAGCCAGTTCGGCAGCAGGCGCAGGCCCTTGGCGACGATGCCCATCTGCCAGGGGATGACCGTGTAGCTCGTGCCTTTGGCGATGGCGCGGGCGAAGCGGCGCGCGGCCTCGTCGGCGGGCAGCATGAAGGGCATCGGGTAGGGATTGTGCGCGGTCATCGGCGTGGCGATGTAGCCGGGCGCGATGGTCACCACCCTGACGCCGCTGCCGCGCAGTTCGACGCGCAGGCTTTCGAGGTAGGCGATCGCCGCCGCCTTGGAGGCGCTGTAGGCCTCGGCGCCGGGCAGCCCGCGGATGCCGGCGACCGAGGCGATGCCGGCCAGCCGGCCCTGCCCGCGCTCGCGCATCGCCGGGATGAACGGGGAAAAGGTGGCGGCCAGGCCGTAAACGTTGATCTCCAGGATGCGCCGGATCGCCGCCAGGTCCTCCCGGCATTCGGTCAGCGTGCCGGACGACACGCCGGCGTTGGCCACCACGATGTCCGGCGCGCCGCCGGTCAGGAAATCGGCGGCGGCATCGCGCAACGCGTCGGCGTCGGTGACGTCCAGCGGGTATTCGGAGACGCCGGCCGCGCCGGCGGCGGCGAGTTCGGCGGCGAGCGTCCGGAGCAGGTCGCCGCGCCGCGCGGCGAGGCCCAGCGTGGCGCCCTGCCGGGCGTAGTGATGGGCGAGCGCGCCGCCGATGCCGGACGACGCGCCGGTGATGAAGACGCGCGGGCCGGTCAAGGGCCGCTTACTTCGACGCGGCGGGCTTGGCCGTTGCGCTGGCCTTGCCGCTGCGTTCGCCGCGCCGCATCTCGATGACCTGATCGGTCAGCGTCAGCAGCTCCTGCAGGCTCTTGCCGCCGACCAGGTAGCGGCCGTCAACGGCGACGGCGGGCACGCCCTGGATGCGGTGGTTGCGCGCCGCCTGATCGGCGCGCTTGACCTTGCTGTTCACGGTGAAGGAGTTCCACGCCTCGGAGAAGCGGCGGGCGTCAACGCCCTGCGACACGGCCCAGTCGGTGATGTTCTTCTCGCTGACCAGCTTCAGCCCCTTTTCGTGGATGGCGCTGAACACCGCGGCGTCGAGGCGGGCCAGGTCGCCGGTCGTGTCGAGCGTGTAGAAGAGCCGGGCCATCAGTTCATAGAACGGATTGAAGCTGACCGGGACGCGCTTGAAGACCACGTCGCGCGGCAGCTTCTCGGCCCATTTGTGGATCAGCGGGTTGAGATCGTTGCAGTGCGGACAGGCGTAGGAGAAGAACTCGACCACCTCGATCCGGCCCGGATCGTCGGTGGGCTGCGTCGGTTCGATCACGCTGTAGTCGCGGCCGGCGACCGGCTGCGCGTGCGTCGGCAGCGACAGCAGGCAGAGCGCGGCGATCAGCGCCGACAGCCAGGTACCCAGATGTTTCCTCATTTCTTCTCCTCGATCTCAATCCTTCTTGACGACGTTGGCGTCGATGCCCTGGCGCGCGAGTTCGGCGCGCACGGCATTGACCTCTTCGAGCTTGCGGAACGGGCCGAGCCGCACGCGATACCACACCTTGTCCTGCAGCATGACCTGCTGGATGGCGGCCTCGACGCCCAGCATGGCCAGCCGGGCCTTCTGGTTGTCGGCGTCGCCGGCGTTCTGGAACGAGCCCGTCTGCAGGAAGACCGGCTCCTTGAGCGCGGTCTCCTTCGTCTCCTTGTCTTTGTTCGCCTCGGCCTGTTTTGGTTCGCCCGGCTTGGCGGCGGGTTTCGGGTCGGGGATCGCCTCGCTGTTGCCCGGCAGGATCTTGTAGAAGTCGAAGCGCGGCTTGTCGCTCGGCTGGGGGATCGGGTCGCCGGGCTTGCCGGGCAGCGCCAGCGGCGCCTGCTGGGAGGCCTGCGGCGCCGGAGCCGGCTGCGCGGGCGCCGCCTGCTGTTGCTGCGCCGCCGGCGGGGCGGGCGGCTGCGTCCTGGCCGAGAAGGGCGGCGGCGTGCGGTGGATGTACCAGACGACGGCGGCGGCGGCGAGCACGCCGATGACCAGTCCCACGAACAGGCCGAGCAGCGTACCGCCGCCCGACTTCCTGCGGGTTCCGTTGGCGCGCTTGCGCGGTTTCATGTCGCGACTCATGGTGGCGTTCCTTCAGTTTCCCGGATTACATCGATTGCGGACAGCCGACGCCGATGATCGCCATGCCGTTGCGGATGACCTGCCGCACGGCGGCGGCCAGCGCGACCCGCGCGTCCCGCAGCGCGGCGTCGTCAACCAGCATGCGCTCGGCATTGTAGTAGCTGTGGAACTCGGCGGCCAGGTCCTTGAGGTAGAAGGCGATCATGTGCGGGGCGAGATCCTTCGCCGCCGTCTCGACGATTTCCGGGAATTCGCCGAGCTTGGCGGCCACCGCCAGTTCGTGCGCGCCGTCGAGCCGGCCGAGATCGGCCTTGGCCAGCGCCTCGGCGTCGCCGTCCCACTGCGCCAGCACCGAGCAGACGCGGGCGTGCGCGTACTGGATGTAGTAGACCGGGTTTTCGTTGGTCTGGCTCTTGGCCAGGTCGAGGTCGAAATCGAGGTGCTGGTCCGACTTGCGCAGGATGTAGAAGAAGCGGCAGGCGTCGTTGCCGACCTCGTCGCGCAGCGTGCGCAGCGTGACGTATTCGCCCGAGCGCGTGGACATCGAGGCCTTCTGCCCGTTGCGGTAGAGCACGGCGAACTGGACCAGGGCGATGTCCAGCCGGTCCGGGTCGAGCCCGAGCGCCTGCATGGCGCCCTTGACGCGCGGGATGTAGCCGTGGTGGTCAGCGCCCCAGATGTTGATGATCCGGTCGAAGCCGCGCTCGTACTTGTTCAGGTGGTAGGCGATGTCCGAGGCGAAGTAGGTGTACAGCCCGTTCTCGCGCTGCACCACGCGGTCCTTCTCGTCGCCGAAATCGGTCAACTTGAACCACAGCGCGCCGTTCTGCTCGTAGACGTGGCCGGCCTCCCGCAGGCGTCCGACGCAGCGGTCGACGAGCTCGGTGTCGAACAGCGAGTTTTCCGAGAACCACACGTCGAAATGCACGCCGAACGCTTCGAGGTCGCTGCGGCAGTCCTCCAGCTGTTCGCTGAGCACGTGGTCGTGCACGTAGTTCCAGTCGTCGCCGAGCAGGCGCTTGGCGTTGGCGATCAGCGTGTCGAGGTGGGTTTCGCGCTGCGCCTTGGCGGCGTCGTCGGCGCGGTCGGCCGCCGGCAGTCCGGGCGTTCCTGCGAGCACTTCCGCGGCGGCGCGCACGTACTTGCCGCCGTGGGCGATCTTCATCTCCATCGCCATGTTGCGCACGTAGTCGCCCTGGTAGCCATTGGGCGGGAAGGGCATGCGCGTGCCGTGCAGCTCCAGGTAGCGCAGCCACGCGGAGACCGCCAGGATGTCCATCTGGCGCCCGGCGTCGTTGACGTAGTACTCGCGCGTCACGTCCCAGCCGGCGTAGTCGAGCAGGTTGGACAGGCTGGCGCCGTAGGCCGCGCCGCGGCCGTGCCCGACGTGCAGCGGGCCGGTCGGATTGGCCGAGACGAACTCGACCTGCACCTTCCGGCGGCCGCCCTGCGTCGAACGACCATAGGCCGCGCCCTGTTCCAGCACGCCGCGCACCACCTCCAGCTTCGCCGAGCGGTGCAGGTGGAAGTTGATGAAGCCGGCGCCGGCGATGTCGACCTTGGCGACGAACGGCGACGGCGGAATCTCCGGCAGCAGCAGCTGCGCCAGTTCGCGCGGATTGCGCTTCATCGCGCGCGCCAGCTGCATGGCCAGGTTGCAGGCGAAATCGCCGTGCGAGGCCTGCTTGGGCCGCTCCAGGACGATGGCCGTGTCCGCCTGCTGCGGGGCGAGGCTGGTCAGCGCGGCGCGCATCAGGTCGGCGAGATGGGTCTTGATGTCGACGGTCATTGCATGGCTTTTCAGGATGACGAGGCAAGGGGGCGATTATACGATGCCATGCCCGTTTGCTGGACCGCCGCCCGGCGTCAGGCGAACAGGCGGGCCCACGCGGCGGAGACGGGCATCACCAGCGCCAGCGCCGGCAGCATGTTGACGATGGGGAAGATCTTGATGCCGCAGATGCGCAGGCCGGTGGCCAGCATGATGATGCCGCCGCAGGCCGAAAAGTCGGCGAGCATGGCCGGGGTGGTCAGCGGCATCAGCGAGGTGGCCCCGAGATAGAGCGCGCCCTGGATGGCGAACTGGGGCAGGGCGATCAGGGCGACCGCGTAGCCGAGTTCGGTGGCGAAGATCATGGCGGTGAACAGGTCGAGCACCGCTTTGGCCAGCAGGATGTTCGGATCGCCGGTCATGCCCTCGTGGGTGGCTCCGAAAATGCCCATGCCGCTGGCGCAGAAGAGCACCGTGATGGTCACGAACTTGACGACGAAGCCGTCGGCGCGCGGATCGGCCTGATGCCGCGGGCGGAACCGTTCGAGGCGCCTGCGCGCCCAGCCGAGGATGAATTCGAGGCCGCGCTCCAGGCACAGCAGTTCCCCGATCAGCGCGCCGCCGAGCAGGGCCAGCGACACGGCCGGCAGCGCATTGACCTTGTTGACCAGCACGGCGCCGATGCCGAGCGAGAGGGTGCCGCAGGTCAGCGGCAGGGCCTCCTTGACGCGGCGCGGGACGAGGCGCCCGAGCATGGCGCCGGCGACGCCGCCGACGACCAGCGCCGCGCTGTTGAACAACGGACCCTGCATGTGAGCTCCCACGGAGGTAAACAAAACGCGCAAGCCTAAGCTGCCGCGGCCGTTCCTGTCCATCCCCGCGGCCGGCGCGGCGGGTCGCCGGGGAGCCCGTATTCACCGGACATTCGACACTGAAAACAAACGGGTTTTTCCTTGACCGGCCGGGGGTTTTGAACTAATCTCAGCCGGTTTTTCACCGTCAACCACTTACCGAACTGAAGGAGATCGCTCTGATGTCAAAATCGATCCTGGGGCAGCTCGTCGCCGCCGCGCTTGCCGCGGCGTTCGTCTCCGCACCGTCGCTCGCCGCCGATACGATCAAGATCGGCCTGGCCGGGCCGCACACCGGCGATCTCGCGCCGTACGGCCTGCCGACCAGGGACGCCGCCGAGATGATCGTCGCCGAGGTCAACGCCAAGGGCGGGATCAACGGCAAGAAGGTCGAACTGATGATCGCGGACGACCAGTGCAAGCCGGAAGTCGCCACCAACGTGGCGACCAAGCTGGTCTCCGAAGGCGTCAACATCGTCATCGGGCACGTCTGTTCGGGCGCCACCAAGGCGGCGCTGGGCATCTACAAGGGCGCGAAGATCATCGCCATCAGCCCGTCTGCGACCAATCCGCCGCTGACCAAGAGCGGCGACTATCCGAACTTCTACCGCACCATCGCGCCGGACGACGATCAGGCCACGCTGGCGGCGCAATTCGCCACCGACACGCTCAAGGCCAAGAACGTCGCCGTGGTGCATGACAAGGGCGACTACGGCAAGGGCTTCGCCGATTTCGCCAAGGAGGCGATCGAGAAGGGCGGCAAGGCCAAGGTGGTGATGTACGAGGGCATCCAGCCCGGCGCCATGGATTACTCGGCGGTGATCCAGAAGCTGAACAAGGAAAAGGCCGACGTGCTGATCTTCGGCGGCTACCATCCGGAAGCGTCGAAGCTGCTGTCGCAGATGAACAAGAAGAAGATCAAGGTGGCCTTCATCGGCCCGGATGGCATCAAGGGCGACGGCTTCCTGAAGATCGCCGGCAAGGACGCCGAGGGCGTCTACGCCACCGGCCCGATGGACGTCACCAAGTATCCGCTGAACGCCAAGGCCCGCGAGGCGTACAAGGCCAAGTACGGCAAGGAGCCCGGCACCTTCTTCGACCAGGCCTACGCCGCCACGCTGGCCGCGCTGAACGCCGTCAAGGTGTCCGGCGGCACCGACTACGAGGCGCTGGGCAAGGCCCTGAAGAGCAGCGAGGTCGAGACCACCGTCGGCAAGATCAAGTTCAACGCCAAGGGCGATGCCGAAGGCGTGGGCTTCTCGGTCTACCAGGTCAAGAACGGCGTGTTCGGCGAGGTCAAGTAGGCGCGGCGCGCATCGGTAACCCGACCGGGAGGGGGTCGTCGCAGACCCCCTCCCGTTTTTTGAATCTGCGCATCGATTCCCAAAGGACCGGCGGACACCCCTCCCCACGCAAGGCCGCAGGCGAACCCTCCGAGGCAGACGCGCCGGCCGCCCTTTCGTCCCTTCAACCTTTCCATCAATCAGTCACGGTTTCCCCATGGATTTCGACTATCTGTTCGAGCTGCTGTGCGGCGGGTTGGTCAAGGGCAGCATCTACGCCCTGATCGCCCTCGGCTACACCATGGTTTACGGCATCATCCAGCTGATCAACTTCGCCCACGGCGAGGTGTACATGACCGGCGCCTTCGTCGCGCTGATCGTCTCCGGCGTCCTCACGCTGAGCGGCTACAGCGGCCTGTCGGTGCTGGTGCTGGCCGCGGTGGTGGCGGTGGTGTACGCGGCGGCCTACGGGTTCACCCTGGAAAAGATCGCCTACCGCCCGCTGCGCGGCGCGCCCCGGCTCTCGCCCCTGATCAGCGCCATCGGCGCCTCGATCTTCCTGATGAACTACGTGCAGCTGGCGCAGACGCCGGACTTCCTGCCCTTTCCGGAACTGATCCCCGAATTCGAATTCATGGAGGCGGCGTCGCGCTTCATCAGCTCGGTCGACCTGGTGATCCTGGTGGTCACCACGCTGACCATGGTGGCGCTCACCGTGCTGATCAAGTACACGCGCATCGGCAAGGCCATGCGCGCCACGCAGCAGGATATGGTCATGGCGCGGCTGGTCGGGGTGAACGTTGACCGGGTGATCTCGGCGACCTTCATCATCGGCTCGGTGCTGGCCGCCATCGCCGGCGTGCTGATCGCCTCGCGCTCCGGCCAGATCAACGCGGCGATCGGCTTCATGGCCGGCATCAAGGCCTTCACCGCGGCCGTACTCGGCGGCATCGGCAACATTCCCGGCGCGGTGCTCGGCGGGCTGGTCCTCGGCGTCGCGGAAACCCTGGGCGCCGGCTACATCTCCAGCGCCTACGAGGATGTGTTCGCCTTCGGCCTGCTGGTCCTGATCCTCGTCCTGCGTCCCGCCGGCCTGCTCGGCAAGGCCGTCAAGCAGAAGGTGTAACGCCATGACGCACTTGAAACGTTCCCTCGGCATCAGCCTGTGGTTCATGTTCCTCACCCTGCCGCTGATGGTGGTGCGGGTGAATACCGTCAGCCGCGAAGTGGAGTGGCGCTGGGCGAACCTGATCTGGGTCGGCGTCTGCGCCTTCGCCATCGCCTGGTTCTGGCAGTTCTCGATCCGGCGCCGGGAGCTCAAGCGCGCGCGCGCCTCGGCCGAGGCGCACCCGCAGCTGGAGCGGCACACCCTGGCGCAGCGCCTGGCCGACGATCCCGTGCTCAGCCGCCGCGTGCTGATCGGCGTCGGCGTGCTGGCGCTGGTTTTTCCGTGGGTGGTGTCCACCGGGCAGAACTTCTACCACGTCAACGTCATGGTCAGCGCCCTGATCTTCGTGGTGCTCGGCCTGGGCCTGAACATCACCGTCGGCCTCGCCGGCCTGCTCGACCTGGGCTACGTCGCCTTCTTCGCCGTCGGCGCCTACACCTACGCGCTGCTCAGCAAGAATTTCGATCTCGGCTTCTGGACCTGCCTGCCGCTCGGCGGGGTGATGGGCATGCTCTTCGGCGTCGTGCTCGGTTTCCCGATCCTGCGCCTGCGCGGCGACTACCTGGCGATCGTCACCCTCGGCTTCGCCTCGATCACCAAGATCGTGCTGGAGAACTGGGACACGGTCTTCGGCGGCGCCGCAGGCATCGCCGGCATCCCGCGGCCGGACCTCTTCGGCATCGAGCTGGACGGGCGGGGCAAGGCGGTTCTACAGCTATTACATCGTGCTGGCGCTGGTGGCGCTGACCATCGTGGTCACCACGCGCCTGAAGAACTCGCGCATCGGGCGCGCCTGGATGGCGCTGCGCGAGGACGAGATCGCCAGCGTGGCGATGGGCGTGGACATGGCGCGCACCAAGCTCTCGGCCTACGCGCTCGGCGCCTTCTGGGCGGGGCTGGTCGGCGTGGTCTTCGCCGCGCACAACAACTTCATCAACCCCGACAGCTTCACCTTCATGGACTCGGCGATGATCCTGGCGATGGTGGTGCTCGGCGGCATGGGCTCGATCCTCGGCGTGATCATCGCCTCGCTGGCCTTGAAGCTGCTGCCGGAATACCTGCGCGCCTTCGCCGAATACCGCATGCTGGTGTTCGGCGCGGTGATGGTGCTGATGATGATCTTCCGGCCGCAGGGGCTGATCAACGACATGCGGCGCAAGTACGAATACGACACCGCCGGGCGGGAGGACGACGATGGCGGCAAATGAACACGGCGGCAAGCTGCTCGAGGTGAGCGGCCTGACCATGGATTTCGGCGGCCTGCGCGCCATCGACGACGTCGGGCTGGACATCTTCGCGGGCGAGATCGTCGCGCTGATCGGGCCGAACGGCGCGGGCAAGACGACTTTCTTCAACTGCGTCACCGGCATCTACGAGCCGACCCTCGGCGAGGTGCGCATCCACCCGCCCGGCGGCGCCAGCCGGCGCATCAACGGCATGAAGCCGAACCGCATCACCGCGCTGGGCATGGCGCGCACCTTCCAGAACATCCGCCTGTTCCCGGCCATGACGGTGCTGGAGAACGTGATGATCGGCCGCCACTGCCGCACCAGCACCAGCATCGTCGACGCCATCCTCGGCAGCCGCAAGGCCGCGCGCGAGGAGCAGGAATGCGTGGAGAAGAGCTACCAGCTCTTGAAGAAGGTGGGCCTCGCCGAGGTGGCCGGGGAATTCTCGCGCAACCTCGCCTACGGCGCGCAGCGGCGCCTGGAGATCGCCCGTGCGCTGGCCACCGATCCGTTCCTGCTGCTGCTCGACGAGCCGGCGGCCGGGATGAACCCGCAGGAGACGCACGAACTCGACGCGCTGATCACGCGCATCCGCGACGAGGAGAAGGTGGCGATCCTGCTCATCGAGCACGACATGAAACTGGTGATGAACATTTCCGACCGCATCTACGTGATGGAGTACGGCAAGAAGATCGCACAGGGCACGCCGCAGGAAATCAAGGAGAATCCGAAGGTGATCGAAGCCTACCTCGGCGAGGAAGCCCATGCTTGAAGTGCGCGGCATCCAGACCTACTACGGCAACATCCAGGCGCTCAAGAACGTCTCGCTGAACATCGGCGAAGGCGAGATCGTCACGCTGATCGGCGCCAACGGCGCGGGCAAGAGCACCACGCTGATGTCGATCTGCGGCGTGACGCCGCCGCGCCACGGTGAAATCCTCTTCCGCGGCCGCCCGATCCAGCAGCTTTCGGCCGAACAGATCGTCAAGCTGGGCATCTGCCAGGTGCCGGAAGGCCGCCACATCTTTCCGCAGATGAGCGTGCTGGAAAACCTGGAAATGGGCGCCTACCTGCGCGCCGACAAGTCCGGCATCAAGGCCGACATCGAACAGGTGTTCGGGCGTTTCCCGATCCTCGGCAAGCGCCGCCACCAGGCCGGCGGCACGCTCTCCGGCGGCGAGCAGCAGATGCTGGCGATCTCGCGCGCGCTGCTGGCGCGCCCGGCGCTGCTGCTGCTCGACGAGCCCTCGCTGGGCCTGGCGCCGCTGATCATCAAGCAGATCTTCGAGATCATCAGGCAGATCAACGCCGAGAACAACACCACGGTGTTCCTGGTCGAGCAGAACGCCAACCAGGCGCTGAAGATCGCGCATCGCGGCTACGTCATGGAGAACGGCGTGATCACCCTGGAAGACCGCGCCGAAAACCTGCTCAGCAACGAGGACGTGAAGCGCGCCTACCTCGGGATGTGAGCGGTACCGGGGAAGTCTTCCGGTTGAAAGCCTGCGGCGCGTTCGGCCGGGGGTGAATTCCCGCCACCCGGACACGCCCGGATGGCAGGCGGGCGGTGCCCTATCCGATCATTGCCCGTATTCGCCGGTGTCCTGGAGAATTTCATTCACTTGCCTGGCTTTTTCCTTGGCCAGACTGTCCAGCCTGGTTGAGGCTCCCTTGGTATTGATCGATTCGATCACCAATTCGCCGATCAGGTCGCGCGCCTCGCCGACCGCGCTCATGTAGGGACGATCCAGCGGGGTGCCGTGCTTGGCGGCATAAGCGCGTGTTTCGACGAGCTCCGGATTGATCCTGGCAAGAATTTCCTTGTCTTCCCAGACCGAGGAGCGGGCCATGGTGATGTTCGCCAGCATGCCGCGAGAGGCGAGGTCCTTGCTGGTGGCCCAGTCGAGGAACCTGGCCGCGAGATCCTTGTTCTTGGATTGCTTGGCGATGGACAGGCCCCATGACGGCACGATGCTGGGGGCGTCCATCTTCGGGCCGGCCGGGAATTTGGCGATACCGACGTTTTCAGCGGCTACCTGCGTCTTGGCCGGATCGACGATCGAGCCGTAAAACACCGATCCGTCGGTCCACATGGCAAGCTTGCCGGCCTGGAACAACGGCATGATGTTTTCCCAGGACATCGAGACCACGCCCTTCGGCCCATAATTGCCGAGCAGCTTGCCGTAATAACGGATGGCCTCGACGGCGGGCTTGGCGTCGAAAACGGCAACGCCCTTATCCAGGTATTGCCCGCCATAGTTGAAGACGTAGCTGGCCAGCTGGGTGACGGCGGCGGCTCCTTTGCCGCGTGCCGCGAATCCGGCCACGCCGTCCGAATTGAGTTTCCCGGCGGCCGCCTCGAGTTCGGTGAAGTTGGTCGGCACCTTGATGCCGGCTTCCTTGAACAGGTCCTTGCGATAGTAAAGAACGGCCCATTCGGTCACCAGCGGAACGATATACGGCTTGGCGCCGAAAGTCGCGATGCGCATGATGTTCTTCGGATAATCCGAGAAATCGTAGTCGGCGATTGGCTCAAGCCAGCCGTTTTTGTAGAACAGCTTCCCGTCTTGCAGCGGGCGCGTCATGAACACGTCAACGGACGAGGACCTGGTGGCGAATTCAGTCGTCAGCTTCGTGGCGAGTTGGCCTTCCTGCAGGCTTTCCACGTTGACCTTGATGCCCGTGGCGTTCTCGAATTCGGGGATGGCCGACTTCAGCAGGTCACCGTACGGGTGGTTGGCGACCAGGACGCGGATTTCCTTGGTCTGAGCCACGCCGCTCAGAGGAAGGCAAAGCGAGGAGAGCGCCAACAGAGATGCCACGACCAGTGTCTTTCTCATAGAACCTCCACAAAAGATGCCGCCTGTTCGGTTGAGCTACCTGTAAAACACGTCTTATTTCATGGGCTTCCGCTCGTGAATCTCGATCGGAGAGGTGCCGGCCGCCTTGGCCGGAGCGTACTGCCCGACAACGTTTTTCCGCATCGCTTTGGCCATGGAACTTGCCTTAAAATCATATATAAAATATATTTGCACGTATGAAATAAGTCAACGATACTTTTCCCGTGGAGCGCTGCATTTATTGGCACGAATAAATTTTTCATTGAGCCCACGGGCAAAGCGGATTGAGTGGCCGGGCATTGGCGCTAATCTTCAGGGCCTGATCAACTCAATCTTGACGAGAGACGAATAATGGCAACGGGTGAAAAAGCGACGAACTATCGCGCTCCTGCTCTGGAAAAAGGACTGGATATCCTTGAGTTGCTCGCCAAGTCGGCCGCCAGCCTTTCGGCGACGCAGATCGCGCAAACTCTGGACCGCTCTCTGGGCGAGATCTACCGGATCACCTTGGCGCTGGAGAGCCGGGGGTACATTCGAAAGAACCCCGCCACCGAAGGCTATACCCTGACATTGCGGCTGTTCGAGCTCGCGCACGAATTTCCACCGATCAACCGGCTGGTCGCCGTCGCCCTGCCCGAGATGGAAAAACTGGTGGCAAGCACGGAACAGTCATGCCATCTGGTCATATTGAACGGACAGAATGTGCTGGTGGTCGCCCAGGTCGATGCGCCTACGCCGATGCGCTACTCCGTCCGCCTGGGCGCCCAGTTTCCGATCGCCGAGACGAGCTCGGGAGCCGTGCTGCTGGCCTATGCCCAGGACAACGAAAAAAAATCGATCCTGGCGGATATCCAGGCCAACACCCCGGAATTCGTGGCGGGCCTGAAGCCGCGCATCGCGGAGATTCTGGCAAGAGGGGGCGAGGTCAAGGAAAGCCTGGTCGTGGCGGGGGTGTTGAACATCGCTTTTCCCGTCTTCGATTTCCGTGGTGTCGTCGCGGCGCTGACGATTCCTTATCTCCGGCAAACCAGTTCCGTGGTCGGCGTCGATACGGCCGAGCAGCTGCTGCGCAAGCGCAGCCTGGAGATTTCTCGTCTGTTGGGATACCGCCCGCCAAACGAGACCGGTCAGGAAGTACAACGTGGAACAGAGGAGCAATGACATGAGCGGTGCGCTTTCCGGCTTGAAAATACTGGATTTCAGCCATCTTCTCTTTGGCCCGTTCGCGACGCAGATGCTCGGCGACCTGGGGGCGGACGTCATCAAGATCGAACGTCCCGGCAGCGGGGACCTGTACCGCGATCTGCCGCCATTCTTCAACCAGAAAATCGGCGGCGTCGAAAACCCCAGCTTCCTGGCCTGGAACCGCAACAAGCGATCCCTGGCCGTTGATCTGAAGCACCCGGCAGGCAAGCGGCTCGTGCTGGAACTGGCCAGGCAGGCGGACGTGGTGGTCCAGAATTTTCGTCCCGGCGTGCTGGACAAGCTGGGCTTCGGCTATGAGGATCTGTCGGCGATCAACCCTCGCCTGATCTACTGCTCGGGTTCGGGCTACGGAGAGAGCGGACCGTATCTCGACCGCCCCGGCCAGGACCTGCTGGTGCAGGGCCTATCGGGGCTGATGTCGGTCACGGGCCGGGCCAGCCAGTCGCCGACGCCGCTGGGCGTTTCCATCGCGGATCAACTGGGCTCGTATCACATGGTCTATGGCATTCTCGCCGCGCTCTATCATCGCGAGAAAACCGGGTGCGGACAGAAGGTTGAAGTCGATCTGCTGAGAGTCATGCTGGCGCATCAGTCGCAGGAATTCATGGCCACGCTGAATACCGGGCGCTCCTTCGAACGCCCGGATTCCGGCATCGCCCATCCGGGGATGCCGGCGCCGTTCGGTGTCTACAAGACGGCGGACGGGTTCATGAATATCGCGATGAACCCGTTCGAAAAGCTGGTCGAGGTTCTCGGCGAACCCGCGTTGATGCGGTTCAACGACGCCAAGACGCTGTATGACCAGCGTGACGAGGTGCATCGGGCGATCGAAGCCGTCACCGCCCGCAAACCGACCAAATACTGGGTCGAGACGATGCTCGAAGCGGGCCTCTGGTGCGGAGAGGTGGTCGATCAAAGCGATGTCCCCCAGGACCCTCAGGTCCGGCACATGCAGGCCTTCACGGCTTATCAGCATGCCGTCATCGGTGAGATCAAGGCGGTCAACGTACCGATCACGCTGTCGCAAACGCCCGGAGAGATCACGCGCTCCGCGCCCATGGTCGGAGAGCACACGCAGGAGGTCCTGCGTGAAATCGGCATGGACGATGAAGCCATCGGAAAACTGGAGACCGCCGGAGTCATCGGCATCTGGCGGCCGGAAGCAAGGAAAGCTTGAGGAGCAGGCCATGGAGGCAACCGTCCCAGTCCTGCTGGAATGGCGAGAAGCCATCGCCGTATTGCGCTTCAACCGGCCGGACCAGATGAACGCGCTGACCGGCGGCATGGTCGAGCAGATCATCGACGCGCTGGATGCCATCGAAAAAAATGCCGATTGCCGCGCGCTCATACTCTGCGGTAGCGGCGGCAATTTCATGGCCGGAGCGGACATCAAGGATTATGCGCAGCAATCGGGCCAGGCGTTCCAGGGTTTTCAGGACAGCGCGGCGCGCATCTACCCCAGACTGGAAGCCATGGCGATCCCGGTCATCGCCGCCGTCGAAGGGTATGCGCTGGGCGGCGGATTCGAGATCGCGCTGGCATGCGACCTGATCGTGGCGCATCCCGCGGCCAGCCTGGGCCTGCCGGAAGTCAAGCTGGGCCTGGTTCCGGGAGGTGGCGGAACCCAGCGCTTGGCCCGCAAGATCGGCCCCAATCGGGCCGCCGATCTCCTGATGACCGGCCGCTTTGTGGCGGCGCCGGAGCTCCTGCAATGGGGCGTGGTGAATCGCGTTTCCGAGAACGTGCTTGAGGAAGCCCTGGCGCTGGCGGGACAGATTGCCAAACATCCCGCCGGCGCCGTTGCCAGCATCAAGAGGCTCAACCAGAGCGCCTGGACGGAAGGTGGAAGCCTGGAGGCAGGATTGGCCGCCGAACGTGACGCGGTGTGCGCGCTGTTCCTGACCGGAGACGGCATGGAAAGAATCCGCGCCTTCGTCGAGCGTTCCGAGCGCCGCAAGGCCAGGCAGCCGAAATAGGGATACGGCGGAGGCGCAGCCATGGCGTATCCCCGGCCCAACCAAAGAAACCTGAGCTTTTTACGGCCTTAATATGCCTATACGCTTGTCGGGAATTACCTGGGACCACCCGCGTGGACTGGCTCCTCTCAAAGCGAGCATCGCCCGCTATCGTGAATTCCATCCCGATCTCGAAATCGAGTGGACGGCGCGTAGCCTGAAGGAGTTTGGCAAAGCCTCGCTGGAGGTCCTTGCCGAAAAATTCGACCTGATCATTTTCGATCACCCTTTCATCGGACAAGCCGCCAAAAAAGAACTGCTGGTCGATCTGCGGCCGCATATCGATGCGGCAGCGCTGACGGCGTTGACGGAAGGCGCCGTGGGCGCCTCCTGGATGGCATATCACTGGCAGGATGCGATCTTTGGGCTGCCCATCGACGTGGCCGCCCAGGTTGCCGCTGTTCGGCCCGATTTGCTGGAACGCATCGGCTATTACCCACCCGCCACCTTTGCACAAATCTTCCCTCTCGCGCGGGCGCTACGGGAACGGCAGATGTGGCTGGGAGCGACCGCCTGCCCGACGGACGCCATGTGCACGTTCGTGACGCTTGCCTCCAACCAGGGATTCCCCATCCCGGACAGCGGCGGCGGCTTCATCGCTCCGGAGCCGGGACTGAAAACACTTGCGCAGCTCAAGCGCCTGGTCGATGTATGCCACCCTGATTCGGTCGGCTTGAATCCGATCAGGCTGCTCGACCTGATGAGCCAGACTGACGAAATCGCCTACGCCCCCTATACGTTCGGCTACTCGAACTACTCGCGCGACGATGCGGACAGACGTATCCAATTCACCGACATCGTTGCCGCCGGGAATCGCGCCTGTTCGGGAGCGATCCTTGGCGGGGCCGGTTTCGGCGTGACCGCGCGATGCCGCCATGTCGCACAGGCGGTCGCGTACGGTCTCTGGCTATGCGGCCCGGATTACCAGCGGCGCCACTATTTTGCCGATGGCGGTCAGCCCGGCATGATGCAGGCGTGGGCGGATGCCGATTGCGACAAGGCAACCCGGGGGTTTTTTTCCGGAACCCTGCGCAGCGTCACATCCGCTTACATGCGGCCGCGCATTCCTGGCTTCGTCCCTTTTTTCGAGGAGGCCGGGGGGCGTATGAATGCATTCCTCAGAAACCAACTGGGTGCCGACGAATTGATCGCCTGGTTGAACGCGGAATTCTCCGAACTCGTGGCCGATCAATAGCACATCCGAGATGGCCGAGCCGGAAGCCGCGGCGGGTCAACCGGAGACGTCACGACTTCCCCAAGGTAATCAAGCACCTTGCTTCAGGCTGCATCGAGAGTAGCGAAATGAAGCGGCTGATTTCGGCCGAATCGGGCTAAACTTCTCCCTTTGCCAACTTGTGCCCGATTGCGTCGTCATCCCATGCGTCTTTTCCGCCTCGCCAAGATCTTCAGCGTCGCCCATCGCCACGGCATCGACGAGATCATCGTCGAGCACGAGCCGACCGGCAAGCTGGCGGCGCTGTGCCGCTTCCTGCATCTCTGGCGGCGCAACGACGATACGGAGGCGGTGCGCCTGCGGCGTTTCCTGGAGGATCTGGGGCCGATCTTCGTCAAGTTCGGCCAGGTGCTGTCGACGCGCCGCGACCTGCTGCCGCTCGACATCGCCGACGAGCTGGCGAAGCTGCAGGACCGCGTGCCGCCGTTCCCGGCGCGACTGGTCCATACGCAGATCGAGGCGGCCTACGGCCGGCCGGCCGCCCAGGTCTTCGCCGAGTTCGACGAGACGCCGGTGGCCAGCGCCTCGGTGGCGCAGGTCCATTTCGCCCGGCTGCACCCGGAACACGGCGGGCACGAGGTGGCGGTCAAGATCCTGCGCCCGAACATGGGCGGGATCATCGCCCACGATCTGGCGCTGCTCGACACCCTGGCCGGCGTGCTCGAAACCCTGTGGTCCGACGGCAAGCGGCTGAAGCCGCGCGAAGTCGTCGCCGAATTCGCCAAGTACCTGTACGACGAGCTCGACCTGATGCGCGAGGCGGCCAACGCCTCGCAGCTGCGGCGCAACTTCAAGGACTCGAAGCTGTTGCTGGTGCCGGAGGTTTACTGGGATTTCTGCAGCACCACGGTGATGGTCATGGACCGCATGCACGGCATCCCGATCAGCCACAACGACGCGCTGGTGGCCGCCGGCATCAGCCTCACCGAGCTGTCGCGCGCGGGCGTGGAGATTTTCTTCACGCAGGTCTTCCGGGACGGCTTCTTCCACGCCGACATGCATCCCGGCAACATCTTCGTGGCCGTGGACGGCGCCAACAAGGGCAAGTACATCGCGCTCGACCTGGGCATCGTCGGCACGCTGACCGATACCGACAAGAACTATCTGGCGCAGAACTTCCTGGCCTTCTTCCAGCGCGACTACAAGCGCGTGGCCGAGGCGCATGTCGAGGCCGGCTGGGCGCCGCCGGACACGCGCGTGGACGAGTTCGAGGCGGCGATCCGCGCGGTCTGCGAGCCGATCTTCGACCGGCCGCTGCACGAAATCTCCTTCGGCAAGGTGCTGCTGCGCCTGTTCCAGACCTCGCGCCGCTTCAACGTCCAGATCCAGCCGCAGCTGGTGATGCTGCAGAAGACGCTGCTCAACGTCGAAGGCCTGGGCCGCCAGCTCGATCCGAATCTCGACCTGTGGAAGACCGCCAAGCCCTTCCTCGAACGCTGGATGAGCGAACAGCTCGGCTGGCGGGCGCTGCTGCGCGGCATCAAGGAGGAGTCGCCCGGCTGGGCGCGCGCCCTGCCGCAGATGCCGCGCCTGGTGCATCACGCGCTGCGGCGGGAAGGCGCTGCGCAGCTCGCGCCGCTCCTCGCCGAACTGGCCGCCGGCCAGCGCCGCCAGAACCGCCTGCTGGCGCTGATCACCGTGCTGCTGCTGGTCTGGCTGGCCGTCCAGTATTTTTGATTCCTGCCACGGCGGGCCGCGGAACCCGAGGTTGCTGTCCGGTTTCCGTCGTGCCGTTGTGGTTAATGTTTTTGTAAATCGATGTCCGCCCTACTCAATCCTCCCCAGCGTGAAGCCATCCGCTACCTCGACGGCCCCCTGCTGGTCCTGGCCGGCGCCGGTTCCGGCAAGACGCGCGTGATCACCCAGAAGATCGCCTACCTGATCTCCGACTGCGGTTTCAATCCGGCCAACATCGCGGCCATCACCTTCACCAACAAGGCCGCGCGCGAGATGCAGGAGCGCGTCGGGCAGCTGCTCCGGGAAAAACCGGCCGGACTGACCATCTCCACCTTCCACTCGCTCGGCGTGCGCATCCTGCGCGAGGAAGCCAAGGCGCTCGGCTACAAGCCGCAGTTCTCGATCTTCGACGCCACTGACTGCTACGGCATCCTGTCCGACCTGGCGGGCAGCGTGGACAAGGCGACGATCCGCCGCCTGCAGGGCCTGATCTCCGGCTGGAAGAACGCGCTGGTGACGCCCGACCAAGCGCGCAAGCACGCCGCCAACGATACCGAGAAGCTCGCCGCGCAGGCCTACGCCAGCTACGCGGCGACGTTGAAGGCCTACCAGGCCGTCGATTTCGACGACCTGATCGTGCTGCCGGTCGAGCTGTTCCGCGCGCATCCCAAGGTGCTCGACAAATGGCAGAACCGCCTGCGCTACCTGCTGGTCGACGAGTACCAGGACACCAACGCCTGCCAGTACCAGCTGCTCCGCCTGCTGGCCGGGCCGCGCGCGGCGTTCACCGCGGTCGGCGACGACGACCAGGCGATCTACGGCTGGCGCGGGGCGGACGTCGAAAACCTGCGCGGCCTGCCGCGCGACTATCCCAACCTCAAGCTGATCAAGCTGGAGCAGAACTACCGCTCGACGGTGCGCATCCTCAAGGCCGCCAACACGCTGATCGCGCACAACGAAAAGCTGTTCGACAAGAAACTGTGGTCCGAGCTCGGACAGGGCGACCCGATCAGCGTGAGCGCGTACCGGGACAACGAGAAGGAAGCCGAGCAGGTGGTGATGAAGCTGCAGGCGCACCGCTTCGAGCACCGCGCCAAGTTTTCCGACTACGCCATCCTCTACCGCGGCAACTTCCAGGCGCGCGCGCTGGAACAGCACCTGCGCGACCAGAAGGTGCCCTACCTGATCTCGGGCGGGCAGTCGTTCTTCGACAAGGCCGAGATCAAGGACATCACCGCCTACCTGCGCCTCTTGGCCAACAACGACGACGATCCGGCCTTCATCCGCGCGGTCACCACGCCCAAGCGCGGGGTCGGCGGCTCCACGCTGGAGGCGCTCGGCAAGTACGCCGGCGAACGGCACCTGTCGCTGTTCGCCGCAGCGTCCGAGGAAGGCTTCGCGCATCGCGTGCAGCCGCGCCAGCTCGCGCCGCTGCTCGATTTCTGCCGTTTCATCGGACGCTGCGAAAACCGCGCCGCCCGCGAACCGGCCGGCCAGGTGATCGAGGACATGCTGTCGGCGATCGGCTACGAGGCCTGGCTGTACGGCGAGGAAGAGCGGCGTACCGCGCAGACGCGCTGGGAGAACGTGCAGGAACTGAAGAACTGGCTGACGCAGAAGGGCGAGGAGGACAAGAAGACCCTGCTCGAACTCACCCAGATGATCGCGCTGATCAACATGCTGGAGAAGCAGGAGGACGGCAAGCGGCCCGACGCCGTGCAGCTGTTGACCCTGCACGCGGCCAAGGGGCTGGAATTCAAGCACGTCTTCCTGATCGGCGTCGAGGAAGGTGTGCTGCCGCACCGCGAATCGCAGGACCCGGTCAAGCTCGAAGAGGAACGCCGGTTGATGTACGTCGGCATCACCCGCGCGCAGCGTTCGCTGCACCTGAGCTACGCCGAGAAGCGCAAGCAGGGCCGCGAGCTGATCCCCTGCGAGCCCTCGCGCTTCATCGCCGAGATGGGCAAGGACGACCTGCGCTTCTCCGGCGGCAAGGCCGACGCCGCGCCGGACAAGGCCACCGGCGCCGCCCGCCTGGCGGCGATGCGGGCGATGCTGGCGGGCAAGTGATCCCGCGCTCCTGATTCGCGTACTGGCCGCCGTCCTGGCGGCGTGAAGCCGGCTGTGCGGCATCGCGCCGTCGGCGCCGGGTTTTGGCGCCTGCCGCCGGAAGAAGCCGACCCGCATTCTCCAAACGTCTCACGCCGGCCGGCGCGAACACCGGCCGATCGATCCCTTCGTCCGCATTTTCCCCGCCCCGGCGCCTCCGATAAAACCCCCGTTGCGGCGAAAGCCACTGTGCCGACATGTCCGTGACATGTGCACCGCCTGCGCTTTGTTGTGCGTTAAACGCATGAATATTTCCATTACATTCCATAAATGAATGATCTATTGAAGATTTGTCATTTGCATTTTTATTAACATACTGTAATTATTGAATTGTTTTCTGGTGTGTTCTAATTTTTCATGGAAATATATTCTTTTATCGCACTATATTTTCCTTACTTTTGCGTAGTTGGTTCAAAATTCGCGATTGAACACTTGAATCAGAAAGGCTTCTCGATACATGGACAACATCACCGCCGTGCTCGGCGTCATCGGTTCCGACTGCCACGCGGTCGGCAACAAGATCCTGGAACACGCGCTGGGCCACGAAGGCATCAAGGTCGTCAATCTCGGGGTCATGGTCAGCCAGGACGAATTCATCGACGCGGCCATCGAAACGGGCGCGCAGGCGATCCTGGTCTCGTCGATCTACGGGCACGGTGAAATCGACTGCGACGGTCTGCGCGGGCGCTGCCTGGAGCGCGGGCTGGACGGCGTCTTGCTGTACGTCGGCGGCAATCTGGTGATCGGTAAGCGCGATTTCGCCGAGGTCGAAGCCTTGTTCAAGGGCATGGGCTACGACCGGGTGTTTCCGCCCACGGTCGAGCTGCCCCACGTCGCCGAATGCCTGAAACGGGACGTCGCGGCGCGCTCATGATCGCCGTGGCCATCGACATCGGCTCGACCTGGACCAAGGGCGCGGCGTTCCGGGTCGACGGCGACGCGGTGGAGATTCTCGAACGGGCCGCGCGTCCGACCACGCCCGGCAACCTCTCCGAAGGCTTCTTCGCGGTCCTGGAGAGCGTGGCCCGGCCGGGTGCGGAGGACGCGGCGCTGCACTACTCCTCCTCCGCCAAGGGCGGGCTGGCCGTCGCGGCCGTCGGGCTGGTCCCGGAGATGACCGTGGAGATCGGCCGGATCGCCGCGCAGTCGGCCGGCGCCAAGCTGACCCGGGCGTTCTCGTTCCACCTCACCCGCCAGGACATCGCCGAGCTCGAAGCCTCGCCGCCGGACATCCTGCTGTTCGCCGGCGGCACCGACGGAGGCAACACCAATTACGTGCTGGCCAACGCCGCGGCGATCGGCCGTTCGGCGATCGACTGCGAGATCGTCTATGCCGGCAACCGCGCGGCAGCCGACGAGGTGGCGGCGCTGCTGGCCGGCAAGCGCCTGCGCGTGGTCGACAATCTGATGCCCGTGTTCAACGAGCCGAACCCCGATCCGGCGCGCGACGCGATCCGCGCGATCTTTCTCGAAACGATCGTCAAGGGCAAGGGCCTCGACCGGATCATGACGGCGACCGGCGCCGCGCCGGTGCCCACGCCGTTCGCCATGCTCGAATACACGCGCGCCATCCATGAATACGCGCCGGGCTGGGACAGCTTCATCGTGCTCGACATGGGCGGCGCCACGACCGACGTGTACTCGGTGCACCAGGAACTGCCCGAACCCGGCACGATCCTGCGCGGACTGCCGGAGCCGGAAGTGAAGCGCACCGTCGAGGGCGATCTGGGCATGCGCGTTTCGGCGGCCACGGCGGTGGAGGCCGGCGGCGCGCCGTCCGGCGCCGAGGCCGGCGACGGCGGGCGGGACGCGCTGCGGGCGTACGCCGGACGGCTCGCCGCCCGGCCGGAATTCCTGCCGGCCTCGCCCGACGAGGAACAACTGGATGCGGCCCTGGCCGGCCTCTGCGTCGGCCACGCCTGCGCGCGTCATGTCGGCCGCCTGGCGAAGGTGTACACGCCGGACGGCGAAGTCGGCGTGCAGACCGGGCGCGATCTCAGGAAGGTGGCGCGGGTGATCGGTTCCGGCGGCTGGCTGTCGCGCGCCGCCGGCTTCGATCCGGCGCCGTGGTTCGCCCGCCAGCCGGTGGACGCGCGCGGCCGCGCCGTGCTGTTTCCGCGGCGGTTCACCTATTACCGGGACGAAGCCGGCCTGTTTCCCCTGCTGGCCAATCTGGCGCGCGCGCATCCCCGGGCGGCGGCGCTGGCCGGCGTTCGCATGCTGAAGAACTGATGACTCTGGAGCCGTAATGGAATTGAAGAACGAAAAGATGACGATGGACACCTTCCTTCGGGAACGCGAGGACGTCGTGCGGACCTGGCCGACCGGCCAGGACGTTGACTTTGAGGAAGGCGTGCGCTACCAACTGGCGCTGCCGGAGAGCAAGCGCTTCTCCAGCGCGCTGGCCGCCGCGGAACGCGAGGGCAGGACGCTGCGCCAGCCACGCGCCGGCGTGGCGCTGGTTGACGAGCACATCCGGCTGCTGCAGTTCCTCGAACCGTCGTGCGACCTGCTGCCGTCGACCATCGACGCCTACACCCGCCTCAACCACTACGAGAAGGCCGCCGAGGGCATCGCCCGCTCGGTCGAGGCCGGGACCTCGCTGCTCAACGGCTTCCCCGCCGTGAACCACGGCCTGGCCGAGTGCCGGCGCGTGGTCGAGGCGCTGACGAAGCCGGTGCAGGTGCGCCACGGCACGCCGGACGCCCGCCTGCTCGCCGAGATCACGCTGGCCGCGGGGTTCACCGCCTACGAGGGCGGCGGCATCTCGTACAACATTCCCTACGCCAAGAAGGTGCCGCTCGATCTCTCGATCCGCCACTGGCAGTACTGCGACCGCCTCGTCGGCCTCTACGAGGAGCGCGGCGTGCGCATCAACCGCGAACCCTTCGGTCCGCTCTCCGGCACGCTGGTGCCGCCCTTCGTCTCGCACTGCGTGGCGATCATCGAGGGCCTGCTGGCGCTCGAACAGGGCTGCAAGTGCATCACGCTCGGCTACGGCCAGGCGGGCAACATCGTGCAGGACATCGCGGCGATCCGCTCGCTGCGCGAACTCGGCCACGAGTTCTTCCGCGCCGCCGGCCACGACGACTACGCGCTGTCCACCGTCTTCCACCAATGGATGGGCGGCTTCCCGGAAAACGAGGCGATGGCCTTCTCGGTGATCGCCTGGGGCAGCGCCATGGCCGCGCTCTCCGGCGCGACCAAGGTGATCGTCAAGACGCCGCACGAAGCGAGCGGCATCCCCACCAAGGAAGCCAACCGGCAAGGGCTCGACGCCACCACGCAACTGCTCAACATGGTGCGCGAGCAGGTCTTCCCGCAGAGCCCGGTGGTCGAACGCGAAATCGAGCTGATCAAGCGCGAGGTGCGCGCGGTGATGGCCAAGGTCTTCGAACTCGGCCACGGCGACGTGGCCGCCGGCGCGGTGCGCGCCTTCGAGGCCGGCGTGCTCGACGTGCCCTTCGCGCCGGCCACGTGCAACGCCGGCAAGCTGATGCCGGTGCGCGACAACGAGGGCGCCGTGCGCATCTTCGAACCCGGCCGCGTGCCGCTGCCGGACGACGTGATGGCCTATCACCAGGAGAAGATCGCCGAGCGCGCCAGGGCCGAGAACCGGGCCCCCGTCTTCCAGATGGTGGTGGACGACATTTACGCCATTTCCAAGAGCAAACTGATCGGGAGACCGCGATGAAAATTGTTCAGGCCCATTTCGTTCCGGGCTATTCCTCTTTCTATTTCGACGACCAGCAGGCCATCAAGAAGGGCGCCGGGCAGGACGGCTTCGTCTATGTCGGCCAGGCCGTCACCGCGGGCTTCCGCGACATCCGCCAGGCCGGCGAATGCGTGTCGGTGCTGCTGGTGCTGGAGAACGGCGCCGTCGCCGTCGGCGATTGCGCCGCCGTGCAGTACTCCGGCGCCGGCGGGCGCGATCCGCTGTTCCTCGGCGCCAACTTCGCGCCCTTCCTCGACAGGCACCTCGGGCCGCTGCTCGAAGGCCGGGAGGTCGACGCCTTCCTGGTCAACGCCCGCTACTTCGATACGCTCGAAATCGAGGGCCGGCGGCTGCACACGGCGATCCGCTACGGCCTGACGCAGGCGCTGCTCGACGCGGCGGCGCTGGCGCGCAACGTCACCAAGGCCGAGGTGATCCTCGACGAATACGGGCTGCCACTGGTCGCCGAGCCAGTGCCGCTGTTCGGGCAGAGCGGCGACGACCGCTACGCCGCCGTTGACAAGATGCTGCTCAAGGGCGTCGACGCGCTGCCGCACGGCCTGATCAACAATGTCCCGGACAAGCTCGGGCACAAGGGCGAGAAGCTGGAGGAGTACATCCGCTGGCTGGTGGCGCGCGTCGAGAAGCTGCGCACCCGCCCGGACTACAAACCCAGCCTGCACATCGACGTCTATGGCACGATCGGCCTGATCTTCGACCAGGACGCGGCGCGCGTGGCCGACTACGTCGCCGGGCTGGAAAAGGCCGCCGGACCGCTCGACCTGTACATCGAGGGGCCGGTCGACGCGGGCGGCAAGGAGGCGCAGATCGAGGAGCTGGACAAGATCACGCGGCGCCTCGTGCAGCTCGGGTCGCCGGTCAAGCTGGTGGCGGACGAGTGGTGCAATACCTACGAGGACATCGTCGATTTCACCGACGCGCGCTGCTGCCACATGGTGCAGATCAAGACCCCGGACCTCGGCGGCATCCACAACGTCGTCGAGTCGGTGCTGTACTGCAACCGCCAGGGCATGGAGGCGTACCAGGGCGGCACCTGCAACGAGACCGACGTCTCGGCGCGCGCCTGCGTCCACCTGGCGCTGGCCGCCCGGCCGATGCGCATGCTGGTCAAGCCCGGCATGGGCTTCGACGAAGGCATGAACATCGTCTACAACGAGATGCACCGCACGCTGGCGCTGCTCAAGGCAAGGAGAGCCTGACCATGAAACCCGAATTTAAGATCCTTTCCCCGACCGCGATTCTCGGCTACGGCTTTCCGGAAGCCAGCTTCCTGCGCGGCATGGCCGAACGGCCCGACCTCATCGCCGTCGACGGCGGCTCGACCGATCCCGGCCCGTACTACCTCGGCGCCGGCAAGGCCTTCACCGACCGCACCGGCGTCAAGCGCGACCTGCGCTACATGCTGGTCCACGGCGTCAAGGCCGGCATCCCGGTGGTGATCGGTACCGGCGGCGGCTCAGGCGCCGCGCCGCACCTCGAATGGTGCCGCCGCATCATCCTGGAAATCGCCGAGGAGGAAAAACTGAGCTTCAGGATGGCGGTGATCCCGACCGACGTCGATAAGGCGACCATCCACGCCGTGCTCGACGCCGGCCGGATCGAGCCGCTCGCGCTGGTGCCGCCGCTGACGCACGCGGCGATCGACGCCAGTCCGCACATCGTCGCCCAGGCCGGCGTCGAGCCGTTCATCCGCGCGCTGCAGGCCGGCGCGCAGGTGGTGCTGGCCGGCCGCGCCTACGACCCCGCCTGCTTCGCGGCGCTGCCGATCATGCGCGGCTACGACGAGGGCCTCGCGCTGCACTGCGGCAAGATCCTCGAATGCGCGGCGATCGCCGCCTCGCCGGGTTCCGGCTCGGACTGCGCGATGGGCATCCTGCGCGAGGACTCCTTCGTGCTCAAGGCGCTATCCGACGACCGCAAGTTCACCGCCGAATCGGCGGCGGCGCACACGCTGTACGAGAAGTCCGATCCCTACCACCTGCCCGGACCGGGCGGCGTGCTCGACCTGACCGGATGCAGCTTCACCGAGCTCGGCGACGGCACGGTCGAAGTGCGCGGCTCGCGGCACGTGCACACGCCCTACCAGGTCAAGCTGGAGGGCGCCGCGCGGGTCGGCTACCGCACCCTCTCGATCGCCGGCACGCGCGATCCGATCATGATTTCGACCATCGACGCGATCATCGACGCGGTCAAGGCGCGCGTCGCGCTGATCCTGGGCGATGCGGCGAAGGCGCGGGTGTTCTTCCACATCTACGGCAAGAACGGCGTGATGGGCGGGCTCGAACCGCTCAAGGACGCGGCCGCGCACGAGCTCGGCATCGTCATCGAAGTCCTCGCCGACACGCAGGAGGAGGCCGACACGGTCTGTTCGCTGACGCGCTCGACGCTTCTGCACTACGGCTATCCGGGCCGCGTGGCGACGGCCGGCAACCTGGCCTTCCCGTTCTCGCCGTCCGACGTGCAGGCCGGCGCCGTGTACGAGTTTTCGCTGTATCACCTGATGCCGATCGATCCGGCCACGGCCTTCCCGTTCCGTATGGAACAGGTCGGCTGAGAGGAAAGGAAACCGCCATGAAAAAGATACTCGACATCGCCCGCGTGGTCCGCTCCAAGAACTCCGGGCCCTACGAACTGGTCCTCGACGTCATGCTCAAGAACCGCGAACTGTTCGACGCGCTGCGCGCCAGCGGGCAGTTCTCGCCTGAACGGCTGGCGGCGGCCTACGGCGTGGAGCTGTCCGAAATCCGCGACATCGTCTGGTTCGAACCGGCCAACGCGGTCAAGGTGGTCATGCCGCGCCGCATCGTCTCCGGCGCGCCGGGGGATTCGGACGTTTACGGCGCGCAGCAGCATGCGCCGCTGCTCGGCATGGAATTCGACCTGTGACCGGCGGGGAGGAACGGCCATGGTGGTGATGCATGAAACGCTGATCTACGCGGTGTATTACGCGCCGCGCGGCCGTCTCCGCCTCTATCGCCTGGGACGCGACATCGCCGAACGGCACCTGTTTCCGACCGATCTGCTGGTCGGCATCATCGGCGCCGAGGGGGCCGGCAAATCGACGCTGATTCGCGGCGTCTTCCCCGGCCTGGAGCTGACCAACGACGACGAAGGCATCAACCTGCGCGCGGCGCCGCTCTTCGATTTCGACGAGGCCGACCGTTTCGGCCCGCACACCTATCACATCGACGTGCGCTACGAGCAGGCCTTCCACCAGCTCTGGGAAATCGCCGAGGCGGTCGCCACGGCCATCCGCCACCGGCGGCGCGTGGTCGTCGAGCATTTCGACCTGCTCTACCCGCACCTCAATTTCAACGCGCAGGTCATTCTCGGCATCGGCGAGGAGGTCGTCGTCGCCCGGCCCAACGTCTTCGGCCCGCATCCCGAGACCATCCGGGAAATCGTCTACCGCACGGTGAAGTTCCGCAAGATGGCGCATTCGGCCGAGGACATCACCAGCCTGATCCTGTCCAGGCAGTACGGTTACCCGATCCCCGACCTGCATTCCGACGTCAAGCACGGCTTCGTGATCGGCTTCGCCGACCCGCCCGCCATCGACCTGAAGAAGCTGGAAGCCGACGTCCTCGACTACATCCGCCGCGACCTGCCCATCATGCCGGCCGACGAGGAGCACATCCGCATCGGCGACGAAGTCATGGAATGCACCGGGATTCGCACGCACATGAAATCGACCGGCGAAATCGAATCCTTCCGCTTGCTGCCCGAGCTGCGCTTCGATCCGATCGATCAGCGGCACCTGCTGGTCGGCGTGGTCGGCGACGCCCGCGAGGAACCGGGCTTCGACCGGATCTTGAAGATCGTCGGCTAGCGTCCCGCTCAGCGGCGCTTGCCCGTCGCCGTGTCGAAGTGGTGCAGGCGGTCCGGGCGCGGCGTGACGTGGATGGTGCTGCCCAGCGCCGGCGCGGGGAATCCCTCGTCGGTGCGGATGATCACCAGTTCGCCGCCTTCGCCGTGCTGCCAGCGGCCGTAGACCAGGCGTTCGGCGCCGAGGGTTTCCAGCGCGTTGACGGTCAGGGCCCAGCCGTCCGGGGTGATGTCGAGGTGTTCCGGGCGTACGCCGACGGTCACGCCGGGCTCGGCGTCGGGAGCGTTGCGGATCAGGTTCATCGGCGGCGAGCCGATGAAAGTGGCGACGAAGGTGGTGGCCGGGCGGGCGTAGACTTCCTCCGGCGTGCCGAACTGCTCCATCACGCCGGCGTTCATCACGATCATCCGCTGCGCCAGCGTCATCGCCTCGACCTGGTCGTGGGTGACGAACAGCGAGGTGATGCCGAGCTCGCGGTGCAGCTTCTGGATTTCCAGGCGCGTATGCGCGCGCAGCTTGGCGTCGAGGTTGGAGAGCGGCTCGTCGAACAGGAACACCTGCGGCTGGCGCACGATGGCGCGGCCCATGGCCACCCGCTGCCGCTGGCCGCCGGAGAGCTCGCGCGGCTTGCGCGCGAGGTACGGCCCGAGTTCGAGGATCTTGGCCGCCTTGTCCACCCGCTGGCGGATCTCCTCCATCGGCACTTTGGCGATCTTCAGGCCGTAGGCCATGTTGTCGAACACGCTCATGTGCGGGTACAGCGCGTAGTTCTGGAAGACCATGGCGATGTCGCGCTCGGACGGTTCGAGGTCGTTGACCACGCGGCCGCCGATCGAGATCTGGCCCTCGGTGATCTCCTCCAGCCCCGCCACCATGCGCAGCAGCGTCGACTTGCCGCAGCCCGACGGACCGACGATGACGATGAATTCACCGTCGGCGATCTCGGCATTGACGCCGTGAATGACCTTGTTGACGGTTTTCCTGCCGATGCCGTAGTAGCACTTGACGACGTTCTTGAGGGTTATCGAAGCCATTATTTTTCCGTATCCACCAGACCTTTGACGAACCACTTCTGCATCAGGATGACGACCATCGCCGGCGGGATCATGGCCATCATCGCGGTGGCCATGACCACGTTCCACTGCATCTCCGAGTCGCCGCCCGAGATCATGCGCTTGATGCCGATCACCACCGGGTACATGCTCTCGTTGGTGGTCACCAGCAGCGGCCAGAGATACTGGTTCCAGCCGTAGATGAACTGGATCACGAACAGCGCGGCGATCGAGGTCATCGACAGCGGCAGCAGCACGTCCCTGAAGAAGCGCATCGGGCCGGCGCCGTCCATGCGCGCCGCCTCGACGAGTTCCTCGGGCACGGTCAGGAAAAACTGGCGGAACAGGAAGGTGGCGGTCGCCGAGGCGATCAGCGGGACGGTCAGCCCGGCGTAGGTGTCGAGCATGCCGAAGTCGGCGACGACCTTGTAGGTCGGGCCGATGCGCACTTCGACGGGGAGCATCAGGGTGATGAAGATCGCCCAGAAGACGAAGTTGCGGAACGGGAAGCGGAAATAGACGATGGCGAACGCCGAGAGCAGCGAGATGGCGATCTTGCCCAGCGCGATGATCAGCGCCGAGATCAGGCTCACCGTCATCATGCGCGCGACGGGCGCCTTGGCGCCGGCGCCGGTGCCGGCGCCGTACCAAGCGTCGAGGTAGTTCTGCACCATGTGGTGGCCGGGCAGCAGCGGCATGGGCGCCTGCATCAGGTCCTGCGTGGTGTGCGTCGAAGCCACGAAGGTCAGGTACAGCGGGAAGGCGACGACCAGCACGCCGAGGATCAGGACGACGTGCGTCAGCACGGTGAGCAGGGGGCGGCGTTCAACCATGCCGCGGTCCTCCGGAACGGGTCTTCATATCAGTAGGTGACTTTCTTTTCGACGAAGCGGAATTGCACGACGGTGAGCGCGATGACGATGACCATCAGCACCACGGACTGCGCCGCCGATCCCCCGAGGTCCATGGCCTTGAAGCCGTCGTAATACACCTTGTAAACGAGGATCGCCGTGTCCTTGCCCGGGCCGCCCTGGGTGGCCGAGTCGATGATGGCGAAGGTGTCGAAGAAGGCGTAGACGACGTTGATCACCAGCAGGAAGAAGGTGGTCGGCGAGAGCAGCGGAAAGACGATGGTCCAGAAGCGGCGCCACGGCCGCGCCCCGTCGATGGCCGCCGCCTCGATCAGCGAGCGCGGGATGCTCTGCAACCCGGCGAGGAAGAACAGGAAATTGTAGGAAATCTGCTTCCACACCGCGGCCATGACCACCAGGATCATGGCGTGCGTCCCGTCGAGCAGGTGGTTCCAGTTAATGCCGATGCTGCGCAGGCCGTAGGCCACGACGCCGACGCTCGGCGCGAACATGAACAGCCACAGCACGCCGGCGACGGCGGGCGCCACCGCGTACGGCCAGATCAGCAGCGTCTTGTAGAACAGCGCGCCCTTGACCACCCGGTCGGCATAGACCGCGAGCAGCAGCGAGAGGCTGATGCCGATCACCGAGACGCTGAGCGAGAAAATGGCGGTGGTGTAGAACGACGCGAGGTAAGTTGCGTCGTTCCACAGATTGCTGAAGTTCTCGAGGCCGACCCATTCGATCGACGTGCCGAAGGCGTCGGACTGCTGCACGGATTGCAGCAAGGCCTGCGCCGCCGGCCAGAAAAAGAACGCGCTGATGATGAACACCTGCGGCGCCACCAGCACCCAGGGCAACCACTTCGATTTGAAGACGACTCTTTTTTCGACCGCCATGACCCCGTTCCGACGTTTTTTTTCTCTTCCTGGCCTCGCTGGGACACGGCTACCCATGCAGCCGGCTTTCCCGGCATGGCGCTTGGGCCTGCGTAACCCGGCGGTCTGCCGCGAGGCGCCGGAGAAGCGCCTCGCCGCCAGTCAGCTCACTTCTTGCTGTTGGCCTTCTCGAAGCGTTCGAGCAGTTCGTTGCCGCGCTTCACGATGGCGTCGAGCCCCTCCTTCGCGGTCTTCCTGCCGGCCCAGACCTGTTCGAGTTCCTCGTCCTCGATCGTGCGGATCTGCACGTAGTTGCCGAGGCGGATGCCGCGCGACTTGTCGGTCGTCTTGCGGATCATCTGGTTCGGCGCCACCTCGGTGCCGGGGTTTTCCTTGTAGAAGCCCGACTGCTCGGTCAGCGTGAAGGCGGCCGTGGTGATCGGCAGGTAGCCGGTGCGCTTGTGGCTGGCCGACTGGATTTCCGGCTTGGAGATGAAGCTGAAGAACTCGGCGACGCCCTTGTATTCCTCCGGCTTCTTGCCGCCCATCACCCACAGGCTGGCGCCGCCGATCACCGTGTTCTGCGGCGCGCCTTCGACGTCGGCATAGTAGGGCAGGGTGGACAGGCCGAAGTTGAACTTGGCGTTCTTCTTGACGTTGCCGTAGAAGCCCGACGAGGTGGTAATCATCGCGCATTCGCCGGAAACGAACGTCGGCTCCGCCGTGTTGGCGCGGCCCTTATAGACGAACAGCCCCTGCTTGGCCATGTTGGCCAGGTTCTCGATATGGCGCACGTGCAGCGGCGAGTTGATCTTCAGGCGCGCGTCGAGGCCGGACAGCCCGTTGTTCCGGGTAGCGAACTCGACGTTGTGCCAGGCCGAGAAGCTCTCCAGCTGCGTCCAGCCCTGCCAGGCGATGGTCAGCGGGCAGGCATGGCCCGCGGCTTTCAGCTTGGCGGCGGCCTGCGCCACTTCGATCCAAGTCGTCGGCGGTTTGTCGGGATCGAGCCCGGCCGTCTTGAAGGCGTCCTTGTTGTAATAGAAAACGGTCGTCGAACTGTTGAGCGGGAAGCTCAGCATCTGTCCGTTCGGCGCGGTGTAGTAGCTGGCCACGGCCGGGATGTATACGGACGGATCGAACTTCTGCCCGGCTTCCTTCATCACTTCGCCGACCGGCTTGATCGCCTTGCCGCTGGCCATCATCGTCGCCGTGCCGACCTCGAACACCTGCAGGATGTGCGGCGCGTTGCCGGCGCGATAGGCGGCGATCGCCGCGGTCATCGATTCGTCGTACGAGCCCTTGTAGGTCGGCACGACCTTGTACTTGTTCTGGCTGGCGTTGAAGTCCTTGGCCAGATCGTTGACCCACTCGCCATTGACGGAGGTCATCGAATGCCACCATTGGATTTCGACCTGGGCCGACGCGCCCAGCGAAAAAAGTCCGGCGAATACTGCAGCAGCGATTTTGTGTCTCATGACGTCCCCAAAGATGATTACGGCTCGTTGTAATGAGCGCCGGACGTCCCGTCGCGCGGGTGCCGGCGATTCCATACGGCTACACCAAATCGATAAGGCTACTACCACAGCGTTACACGACCGTTACTTGACCCACGGCGGTAAAGCTAGGCATTCGCCAGCGATTAGTCAATGGCGCCGGAAAAAAGATCACCGCCCGGCCGCCATGTCCCCACCTTTGTCCGGCGCGCTACACTAGGCCGGTTTTCAAACGGAGGCATTTCGATCATGAGTGAGCGGGCACTTCCTCCCTGGCCGTATCCACGCCTGATGGCGCATCGCGGCGCCGGCAAGCTGGCGCCGGAGAACACGCTGGCGGCGTTCCGGCTCGGCGCGTCGTTCGGCTATTCGGTCTTCGAATGCGACGTCAAGCTGTCGGGCGACGGCAAGAGCTTCCTGCTGCACGACGCGACGCTCGAACGCACTACCAGCGGCGCCGGCCGCGCCGACGCGCTGACCCTGGGCGAACTGGCCATGCTCGACGCCGGCAGCTGGCACGGCCCGGCGTTCGCCGGCGAACCGCCGGCGACCCTCGCGGCCATCTTCCGCTACCTGCGGGCCAACGGCTTTTCGTGCAACGTCGAGATCAAGCCCTCGCCGGGGAACGAATGGCGGACCGGCGCGGCGGTGGCGCTCGACGTCAAGGCCATGGCGCAGGGCATGGCCGTCGTGCCCCTGCTCTCCTCGTTCAGCGAAACCGCGCTGGAGGCCGCGCGCGCCACCGTGCCGGAGCTGCCGCGCGCGCTGCTCCTCGACGCGCTGCCGGCCGACTGGCTGGAACGCCTGGAACGGCTCGACTGCGCGGCGCTCGACGCCAACCACAAGGCGCTGTCCGCCGGGATCGTCGCCCGCGCGCACGCCGCCGGCCGCCGCGTGCTCTGCTACACGGTCAACGACCCCGAGCGCGTGCAGACGCTTTTCGAGTGGGGCGTGGACAGCGTGATCACCGACGCGGTCAACCGCCTGCCGCCGCCCGCCTAGCCGGTATCATTTCAGCCCGGCACGGGGAATTCGGCGGCCTGATCGAAGACCCACTGGCGGAATCTGGCCATCGGCGCGCTGTCGAGTTTTTCCTTGCGGCACACGAAGTAGTAGGCGTGCGGCGATTCGGCGAGCGCGCTGAACGGCCGCACCAGCAGGCCGGCGCGCAGCGCGTCCCAGGCGATCGTCTGGCGCGCCAGCCCCAGCCCCTGGCCGGCGCCGGCGGCCTGCAGCATCAGCGCCGAATCGCTGAACACCAGCCCCGGCTCGGGTTCCTCGGCGACGATGCCGGCGGCGGGAAACCACCACGACCACGGTTCGTTGTCCGAATGCAGCAGCGGCAGGCCGTCGATCGACGGCGGATCGGCGAGGCCGTGCCGGCGCGCGAATTCCGGCGAGCAGACCGGGAACAGCCAGTCGCGCATCAGCAGTTCGGTGTGCAGCCCGGGGTAGCGCCCGAAGCCGAAGCGCAGCGCGATGTCAACCTCGCCGCCCTTGACGTCGGCCAGGCGCATCGACGATTCCACCTCGACGTCGATCTCCGGATTGGAGGCGATGAACTCGCCCAGGCGGGGCAGCAGCCAGCGCGCCGCGAACGACGGAATCGTGCTGATGCGCAGGCGCGTGCGGCGGCGCGCGGCCAGCTCGCGCGTGGCCTGCT
Source organism: Propionivibrio sp. (assembly GCF_047602565.1). Lineage (GTDB taxonomy): Bacteria > Pseudomonadota > Gammaproteobacteria > Burkholderiales > Rhodocyclaceae > Propionivibrio. The sequence goes on along the minus strand of NZ_JASGGX010000001.1, from coordinate 2,520,472 downwards.
CGATTTCGTTGAAGGCCGCTTCGACGCGGGAGGCGAAGGCGAACGCCTCGCTGGCCAGCGTCAGTCCCCGCCCCTGTTTCTCGAACAGGGTGACGCCGAGTTCTTCCTGCAGCGCGCGGATCTGGTGGCTGACCGCGCTGTGCGTCAGGTGCAGCGCCTCGGCCGCGCGCGACACGCCGCCCAGGCGGACGACCGCGACGAAGACGCGCAGGGCATTGAGCGGGGGCAGGCGTTGCGACATGTGAGAAAAACTAACATAAATAGGGAAAATTGCGCAATTGTCGTCTCGGGGCAACGGGTCCAGAATCATTCCCATGCGCCACTTTGCGAAGGCGTTGATTGAAAAGGAGGACCTTCGTCATGTTAGCTCAATCGACCTATTTGCAAATCGACCTCGGGGTCAACGAAGCTGCTTCGCTGCGCTGCGCGAAGCACTGCGAACTGCGCTGCCTGAGCGGGAAAATCTGGATCACCGAGGAAAACTCCGGCCGGGACATCGTGCTCGGCGCGGGTGAAAGCCGCCGCCTGACGCGGCCGGGACAAACCATCGTGCAGTCGCTGGGCGAGGGCGCGCAATGCCGGCTGGTCCTGGCGCGGTCGCCGTACGGCCTGCTGGCGCTGCTGCGGCATTGGCTGCCGGACGCCGTGGCCGGCAAGCCGGGCTATCACCTGGTGCTCGGCGGCTGAATTCCATGCGCCGCCAGCCGGCGGCGCGTCCGCTCACTTCCGACGATTGCGCCGCAGCATCGGCAGCAGCGCCTCGCGCTGGTGTGCGGCGAGCCCGAGCAGGATCAGTGCTGTCCCGGCCGCCAGGCTCGGCGTGACGCGCTCGCCGTTGAACACGCTGCCGAGCAGCAGGGCGATGACCGGGGTGATCAGGGTGATCAGCGCAATCCGGGTGGCCCGCATGTGCTTGATCACGTAGTAGTACATGGTGAAGGCGACGGCCGAACCGAACACTCCCAGGTAGACGATCGCGGCGCCCGTCCGCCACGGCACCGCCGTGGGCAGGCCGGCGCTGGCGGAGAACCAGAGCAGGGCGAACAGCGGCGTCGCCACGGCCAGCGAGCCGACGGTGGTGGCCAGCGGCGGGCTGTCGTCGCCGATGCGCTTCAGCCATACCAGGCACGCGGAATAGAAGAAGACCGAACCGAGCAGCGCGGCGAGTCCGCCAAGAAAGCGTTCCCCGCCCACGCTGCCGCCGTGCAGGAAGATGACGCCGAGCCCGGCCACGCCGAGCAGCGTGCCGAAGATCTTCCACGGTGTCAGCGACTTCTCCCCGAGCAGGAAGGTCGCCATGATCCCGGCCATCAGCGGCGCCAGTCCGAAGATCACCGAAATCAGCCCGGAATGCACGAAGCGGGCGCTCCAGTAGGTCAGCGCCATCGAGGTGAACAGGCCGACGCCGCCGACCCCGTAGGCCAGCAGCGCGCGCGGATGCACCGGAAAGCGGGTGCGCCCGGCGAACAGGATGAGCAGCGCGGTGGCCAGCCCGATGGCCATGCGCGCCAGCACGGCCAGCGCGAAATCGACGCCCTGGGTGCTCCACTGGATCGTCAGCGGCGTCGTCGACCAGATCAGGATGATGCCGAGATAGGCGGCCGGGACGGACATGCGCGGGACTTTCGTGCGGACGGGAAGGGAGCCGGGGAAGGGCGATACAATACCATCTTTGGTCAGATCACATGGCCGCTCGGGCCGCATGCCCCACATTCCTGGAGATCGTATGACGACGCAGCGCTACACGGTGGAATCGCTCGGACAACTCGCCGAAAATCTGTTCACGGCGGCCGGCATGGATGCCGGCAAGGCGCGGGCGGTAGCCGACGTGCTCGTCGCCGGCGACATGGTCGGCCAGCGCACGCACGGCATGGCACTCTGCCCGCAGTACCTCGAACAGATCGAAAAAGGCCTGATGGCAACCCGCGGCGAGCCGGAGGTCGTGCGCGACGCGGGCGCGGTGTTCGTCTGGGACGGCGGCTACCTGCCCGGCCCGTGGCTGGTCGCGCGGGCGCTCGACCAGGCGGCCGGGCGCATCGGGCAGCACGGCGTGGTTACCGCCGTGATCCGCCGCAGCCACCACATCGCCTGCCTGACTTCGCTGATCAAGCAGGCCACCGATCGCGGCCTGGCGATGATCCTCGCCTCATCCGATCCGGCGTCCGGCTTCATCGCCCCGTACGGCGGCCGCGAGCCGCTGTTCACCCCGAATCCGATCGCCATCGGCTACCCCGGCACGGCAGCGCCGGTGTGGATCGACGTCAGCACCTCGATCACCACGGTCGGCATGACGCGGCAGAAGTCGGCCGCCGACGAGCCCTTCGCGCATCCCTGGCTGATGGACGCCCAGGGCACGCCGACCAACGACCCGCACGTCCTCGATCCCGGCGCCGGCGGCACGCTGCTGCCGCTCGGCGGACGCGAATACGGGCACAAGGGCTTCGGCCTGTCGCTGATGATCGAAATGCTGACGCACGGCCTCGGCGGCTTCGGCCGCCTGGACAGCGAGAAGCGCTGGGGCGCCAACGTCTTCCTGCAAGTGCTCGACCCCGCCGCCTTCGCCGGCCGCGAGGCCTTCCTGCGCCAGATAGATTTCCTGACGGAGCGCTGCCACGCCAACGCCCCGATCGACCCGGCGCAGCCGGTGCGCATGCCGGGCGAAATGGCGCAGCGGCGCATGCGGGACGCCGAGGCGGCGGGCATCGAGGTCACGCCCAAGGTGCTGGAAGCGCTCTCGGCCGCCGCCGGACGCTACGGCGTCGCCTTGCCGGCCCCGCTGGGCTGATGCGCTAGGGCAGGTCGGGAAAGGCGCGCCGCAGCTCGTCGCCGAGCTCGGCGAAGACGCTCGCCGCCAGTTCGGAGATCACGGTGACGGCAGGATTCGGGTCGTCCGCCCGCTTCACCAGCGACAGAAGCCCCGGCCGGGTCGGCCGGTGCAGCAGGCGCAGGGTGACGTGCAAGGGATTGAGCGTTACCGACGAGGCCGGCACCAGAGCCACGCCGAGCCCGGCGGAAACCATGTCCAGCACGCCGAACAGCGTGCTCGCCTCGTAGCGGATGGTCGGGCTGAATCCGGCGTCCGTGCACAGGCTGATGGCCTGGTCGAAGAAGGCCTGCCCGCGATGCCGGGTGAAGCTGACGAAAGCGCACTGCGCCGCCGCGCGCAGTTCGATCGGAGCGGTTCCATCGAGCGCATGGCCTTCGGGAACGGCCAGGCAGAACGGATCGGCCAGCCCGATCGTCTCCAGGCCGCCGACCGCAGCGAACCGATTGCGCACGATCCCGGCATCGATTTCCATGCGCTGCAAGGCCTGCAGCTGCGCATCGGAAATCATCTCGACGACCTCGATGTCGCTTTGCGGCCGCCGCTTGCGCAGTTCGCGCAGCAGCCGCGGCAGCACCATGTGGCCCGCCGAGGGAATGAAGCCGATGCGCAGTTGCCCGCCCTCGGCGTCGCCGATGCCGTGGGCCAGGCGTTTGGCGCGGTCCGCCCTGGCCAGCAGGTCCTTGGCTTCACGCAGGAAATGCTCGCCCGCCGAGGTGAGCCGCACCCCGCGCGGATAACGGATCAGCAGCCGTGTGCCGAGTTCGTCCTCCAGCTGCCTGATCTGCACCGACAGGGGCGGCTGCGCGATGAACAACTCTTCCGCCGCGCGCGAGATGCTGCCGCATTCGGCGACGCTGACGAAGTAGCGCAGATGACGGAGTTCCATGCGCCAAGTATACGTAAATGATATGGATAATCTACAAAAGTAATATTTGTAATAGCCATGGGCGCGGCGGACACTGCGTGCGTGAAGAGCGGCCATGCACGTTCTTCGGAAAACCCAGAACAACCGTTCCCAGGAGGCTCACATGTTGTCGAAAGCAGTCAGGCTCGCCGCCGCGCTGGCGGTCGGCGCGATGGCCGGCTCCGTCCAGGCGCAGAACTACCCGAGCAAGCCGATCCGCATCATCGTGCCGTTCGCCGCCGCCGGCGGCGGCGACCTGGCGACCCGCGCGGTCGCCGAGAAAATGTCCGTCTACCTCAAGCAGCCCGTCATCATCGACAACCGGGGCGGCGGCGGGACGGTCATCGCCACCGACCTCGCGGCGCACGCCGACCCGGACGGCTATACCGTCTTCGCCGCGCCGACGACGATGGTGATCAATCCCGCCGTGCGCACCAAGCTGCCCTACGACTGGGAGAAGGCCTTCGTGCCGGTGACCATGCTGGCGACGCTGCCGTTCGTCGTCGCGGCGAGCAAGGACTTTCCCGCTAATAACATGAAGGAACTGGCGCGCATGGCCAAGGACCAGCCCGATTCGATCAGTTTCGGCTCCGGCGGCGCGGGGACGGTGGCCCACTTCGCCGGCGAGCTGTTCGCCCAGCGCACCGGCACCACCATGCTGCACGTGGCCTACAAGGGCGAAGGCCCGGCGCTCGGCGACGCGCTGGGCGGACAGATCTCGGTGATGTTCAGCACGCTGGTGTCCGCCTCCAGCCACCTCAAGGGCGGCCGCATGAAGGCGCTGGCCGTGACCAGCCGCAAGCGCAGCAGCCTGCTGCCGGATATCCCGACGGCGGCCGAGCAGGGGTTCGACGACTATGACGTCTTCTCCTGGGCGGCCCTGGTGGTGCCGAAGGGGACGCCGCCGGAGATCGTGAACAAACTCAACACGGCCGCCAACGAAGCCTTCAAGGATAAATCCGTGCGCGACCGCCTGACCGCCCTGGGTGCGGAACCGGGCGGCGGGTCGGCGGAAGAGCTGGCGAAGTTCATGAAGTAGGAAGCGGCCAAGTGGGCCGAAGTCGCGCGCAAGGCCAAGGTCAGCCTCGACTGAGAAATCCCGGACATGCGAACGGAAAAATACGACGTGGTCGTCGTCGGCGGCGGCGCGGCCGGAGTCGCGGCGGCGGTGGGCGCCGCCCGCCGGGGGGCGCGTACCCTGCTGGTGGAGCGCTACGGCTTTCTCGGCGGCGAGGCGGCCAACGCCAACGTGTTGTCCTATTGCGGCTTCTACGTGCGCGGCGACGCATGCCGGATGGCGGTCGGCGGCATCGGCGCCGCCGTGCTGGCCGAGCTGGCGGCGCTCGGCTTCGACGTCGCGCCCATCCGCGCGCCGAGCGGCAACTGGATCGTCATGCTCGATCCCGAGGCGATCAAGTACGCCATCGACCGGGTTACCGCCGTGAATGGGCTCGATTGCCGCCTGCATTGCAGCCTGGTCGGCGCGCATGCCGCCGCGGGCCGCCTCCACGCCGTCAGCCTGCACGACGGCGCCGGCCGCTGCGACGTGGAAGCCGGCGCCTTCGTCGATGCGAGCGGCGACGCCAACCTCGGCTTCGCCGCCGGCGTGCCGGCGATGCGCGACCTTCAGCCGGAGCGGGCGCGGCAGGTGGCGTCCTTCCCGGTGCGCTTCGGCGGCGTGCCGCCGGAGGTGGCCGTCGATCGGGCGGAACTGGCGGCATTGATGCCGGACTTCCGCAATGACGGCGAGGTCGGCCAGGTGCGTCCGCACGGCGGGCATTTCATCCGCCTGCCCGGCTCCGGCGACCTGTGGTGGATGGGCATCGACCTGCTCACGGACGGGCTCGATTCGGCTGATCTCGCCCGGGCCGAACGGGCGGGCCGGGAGCTGGCCTGGCGCTTTCTCGGCCTGCTGCGCGCCCGCCTGCCGGGCTTCGCCGGGGCGCACATCGCCGCCACCGGCCCGCAGGTCGGCGTGCGCGACAGCCGGCAGCTGCAGACGCGCTACCGGATCAGCGACGCCGACGTGCTGGCGGGCCGGCTGCGCGACGATGGCGTGGCACTCGGCTGCTGGCCGGCGGAGGTGCATCAGGGGAACGGCGGGCCGCAGTTCCAACCGGTGGGCGGCGACGGTTCCTACCATGTCCCGCTGGCTGCGCTGCAGGCGCTGAACCGCGACAACCTGTGGGTCGGCGGCCGCGTCGTCGGCTGCGACGAGCAGGCCTACGGTTCGCTGCGCGTCATGGGCACCGCCTTCGCCACCGGACACGCGGCGGGAATCGCCGCCGCCATCCAGGCCGAGGCCGGCGGCGCGCCGGCACCGGACGCCGTGCGCCGCGAACTGCGGCGCCAGAACGCCATTTTCTGAGGGCGGCAGAGACCCGCCTTCGGCATCGCAACAACAACATCGATAGCGAGGCGCGCTCCCGGTCCGCCCTGGCGGGCGGGCACGGCGACGCCGCATCTGCGTGAGGGAGACAGGCATGTCATCGTTGATCAAGGGTCCGAAGGATTTCTGGACGGGAGTGATGTATGCGGGGTTCGGGGGGATCGCGTTCGCGATCTCGCGGGAGTATTGGGAGTATTCCTTCGGCTCAGCGGGGCGCATGGGGCCGGGCTACTTTCCGACGGTGCTGTCCTGCCTGCTGATGGGCTTCGGCCTGCTGGCGCTGCTGCGCGGCCTGCGCCGGGACGGGCCGGCGATCGGCGGCTTCGCCTGGAAACCGGCGCTGCTCGTGCTGGCATCGACGCTGGCGTTCGGTTTCCTGCTGCAGGGCGCCGGGCTGGTCGTCGCCCTGCTCGTGCTGATCTTCGGCAGCGCCGCGGCGAGCGTCAGATTCCGCCTCGAATGGAAAGCCACGCTGCTCGCGTTCGGACTGGTCGCCTTCTGCGCGTTCGTCTTCGTCAAGGGCCTGGGGCTGCCGATGCCCTTGCTCGGTTCCTGGTTCGGCGCCTGAGGAGATCCCGCCATGGACGTCTTCGCCAATCTCCTGCTCGGCTTCCAGACCGCCGCCAGCTTCGTCAACCTCCTCTACTGCCTGATCGGCGTCGCCCTCGGCACCGCCATCGGCGTGCTGCCCGGCCTCGGCCCGGTGGCCACCATCGCCATGCTGCTGCCGCTCACCTTCGGCCTGGAGCCGGTCTCCTCGCTGATCATGCTCGCCGGCATCTTCTACGGCGCCCAGTACGGCGGCTCCACCACCGCCATCCTGGTCAACCTGCCCGGCGAAGCCTCCTCCGTGATCACCGCGCTCGACGGCCATGCAATGGCCAAGCAGGGCCGCGCCGGCAAGGCGCTGGCCACCGCCGCGCTGGGCTCGTTCTTCGCCGGCACCGTGACCACCTTCCTGATCGCCCTGTTCTCGCCGCCGCTGGCCGAAGTGGCCTTGAAGTTCGGCCCGGCCGAATACTTCTCGCTGATGGTCCTCGGCCTGGTGGCCTCGATCGTGCTGGCGCACGGCTCGCTGCTGCACGCCCTGGGCATGATCGTTTTCGGCCTGCTGCTCGGCATCATCGGCACCGACGTCAATTCCGGCGTGGCGCGCTTCAGCTTCGACGTGCCGGAACTGACCGACGGCATCAACTTCGTGGTGGTGGCCATGGGCGTCTTCGGCCTCGGGGAAATCATCGCCAATCTGGAGCATGAGGCCGAACGCAGCCTGATGGTCAGGAAAGTCACCGGGCTGATGCTGAGCAGGGAGGACTTCAAGGCCATCGCCGCGCCGGTGGTGCGCGGTACCGCGCTCGGCTCGATCCTCGGCATCCTGCCCGGCGGCGGCGCCATGCTCTCCTCGTTCGCCGCCTACGCGCTGGAAAAGAAAGTCTCGAAGAACGCCGCCAGCTTCGGCAAGGGCGCGATCGAAGGCGTGGCCGCGCCCGAATCGGCCAACAATGCCGGCGCGCAGGCCTCGTTCATCCCGATGCTGACCCTCGGCATCCCGTCGAACCCGGTGATGGCGCTGATGATCGGCGCGATGATCATCCAGGGCATCCAGCCCGGGCCGTCGGTGATGGTCGAACAGCCGGCGCTGTTCTGGGGCATCGTCGCCTCGATGTGGATCGGCAACGTCTTCCTGGTCATCCTCAACCTGCCGTTGATCGGGCTGTGGGTGAAGATGGTCTCGGTGCCGTACCACCTGCTCTTCCCGGCGATCCTGGTGTTCTGCGCGATCGGCGTGTTCAGCCTGGCCAACACCGCGTTCGACGTGTATTTCATGGCCGTCTTCGGGCTGCTCGGCTACGTTTTCCGCAAGCTCGGCTGCGAACCGGCGCCGATGATGCTCGGCTTCATCCTCGGGCCGATGATGGAGGAGTTCCTGCGCCGCGCGCTGCTGCTGTCCAAGGGCGATCCGGGCGTTTTCCTCCGCCGCCCGCTGAGCGCCGCCATGCTGGCCGTCGCCGCGCTGGCCATGGCCACCATTCTCCTCCCCGCCTTGCGCAAGAAGCGCGAGGAAGCCTTCGCCGAGGACGATTGAGCAAGCGGTGGCCGCCGGGCCGGCGGCTTCGGTCCCGGATTACTTGGCCTTGCCGACCAGGAATTCGACGGCCGCCTTCAGTTCGTCGTCGGTCAGCGTCGGGTCGCCCGCGCGCGGCGGCATGGCGTTCTTGCCGTTGATCGCCGACTTGAGCAGGGCAGCCTGGCCGGTGGCGATGCGCGGCGCCCAGGCCGCCTTGTCGCCCGTCTTCGGCGCGCCGGCCACACCGGCGTCGTGGCAGGCCTTACAGATGGTGTTGTAGATCGCCTCGGCGCTGCGCGGCTTGCCGTCCGACGCCGGTCCCGCCTGCCGCATTTCCACCCGCGCCACCGGCAGGATGCGCAGTTCGGCGTCGTCGGCGCCGCCGGCCGGCGAAGCGTCCCCCTTGCCGAGTTGCGACAGCGGCCACACCACGACGACCAGGGCGATCGCCACGACGATCGTGATCAGCAGAATCGTCCGGGAGGAATACACCGAGGGTTTTTCCATGTCGAGTCCCTGTAAAACCGTTGATTGGAGTTCGTTCGGCGGTTTTGCCATCGTACCTTTTTTTCTTCCGGCCGATTCAATCGGCTTCGTCCATGTCCACCCAGCAGTAGGCGCCGTCGAAGAACACCAACGGGGAGGTGGCCTCGCCGCGCGCGAAGCCCTCGACGCGGCCGACGAAGATGACGTGGTCGCCGCCCGGATAGTGCGCGTGCTGCGTGCATTCGAACCAGGCGCAGCAGCCTTCGATCAGCGGCGTGCCGCCCGGTCCGCGGCGGATCGGCACGTCGACGAAGCGGTCCTCCGCGCGCGAGGCGAAACGGTTGGAGAGGCCGCGCTGGTCCGCCGCCAGGACGTTGATCGCGTAGCGGCTGGCCCGGCGGAAGGCCTCCAGCTTGGGCGAATTGACCGACAGGCTCCAGAGGATCAGCGGCGGGTCGAGCGAGACCGAGTTGAACGAGCTGATCGTCACGCCGATCGGCTGCCCCTCCGGCGCCAGGGCGGTGACCACGGTCACGCCGGTGGCGAAGCGTCCGAGCGCGGCGCGGAAGTCGCGGCAGCACAGTCCGGCCGCCGTCAGCGCGTCGCCGCTGCCGCATTCGGCGCAGGCCTTGGGGGGCTTGGAATCCGTGGTTTCGCTCATCGCTGGTTCCGGGGTGGGAGAAGTCGGCATGCTAAGATCGGCGCGGTCCGGGGAAGTTCAGGATTTCTCCGCGTCCGGGGCGGATTGTCCCCATTATATTCGCGTCATGCGCCGTGCTCACCGATCAGATGCGTGATTCCTCCGATTCCTTCGCCGAACGCCTGATCCGCTGGCAGGACCGGCACGGCCGCCACGACCTGCCCTGGCAGCGGACGCGCGATGCGTACCGGATCTGGCTGTCCGAGATCATGCTGCAGCAGACCCAGGTGGCCACCGTGATTCCTTATTACCAGCGCTTCCTGCAGCGTTTTCCCGACGTCGCCGCGCTGGCGGCCGCGCCGGTCGGGGCGGTGCTCGAAGCCTGGGCCGGCCTCGGCTACTACGCCCGGGCCCGCAACCTGCACCGCTGCGCGCAGGCGGTCGTCGCCGAACACGCCGGACAGTTCCCGCGCGATCCGCTGCAACTCGCCGAATTGCCGGGGATCGGCCGGTCCACGGCGGCGGCGATCGCCGCCTTCGCCTACGGCGCCCGCGCCGCGATCCTCGACGGCAATGTCAAGCGCGTCCTCGCGCGCTGCTTCGGCGTCGAGGGTTTTCCGGGCAGCGCGCCGGTCGAAAGGGTGCTGTGGCAGCTGGCCGAATCCCTGCTGCCGCCGGCGCGCATCGAGGCGTATACGCAGGGCCTGATGGATCTCGGCGCCACCGTGTGCACGCGCGCCAACCCGTCGTGCGGCGCGTGTCCGCTGCAGGCGGTCTGCGTGGCCCACCGGGACGGGCGGCAGGCCGAGCTGCCAGCGGCCCGGCCCGCCAGGACGCTGCCCGAGCGCGAAGCGCGGGTGCTGGTGCTCACCGACGGCCGGCGCGTGCTGCTCGAACGCCGGCCGCCGGTCGGCATCTGGGGCGGCCTGCTGGCCCTGCCCGAACTGGACGGGGAAGACCCCGGCGAGTTCGTCCGGCGGCGCGGCTTCCGCCTGCTGGAGGCGCGGGAGCTGCCGGCGCTGCGCCACGCCTTCAGCCATTTCCGCCTGACGCTGCGGCCGTGGCTGTGCCGGGTCGAAGCGGCGGCGGCGCAGGCCGGCGAACCCGGCTGGGAATGGCTGGCGCTCGCCGGGATCGATTCGGCGGCGCTGCCAGCGCCGATCCTGCGCATCCTGCGGCGCGCCGGGTGACGGCCGCCGTCCGCGGGTACGCCGGCGCCGGGGTCAGAGTCCGGCCGGCCCGCGCGGCGCGCCCAGCGACACGGCCTCGATGCCGTACTTGCGTGCCACCTTGAAGTAGAGCTCGCGCGCCGCGACGACCTTCGGGCTGCGCGCGTCCCTGGCCTGGGCGAGCTGGAGGTAGCGCAGGGCGCGGCCGGCCAGCTCCTCGTTCCAGCCGGAGCGGTCGAGCAGGGCGTAGATGGCCTTGCAGGCGTCGGTCAGGAATTGCAGGTTGGGCACGCGCTCGGCCGCCTCGATCAGCGTCTGCACCGAGGCCCGGTCGTCGCCGCTGCGCGCTGCCAGCACGCCCCGGTTGTTGAGTTCGACGATTTCCCGCCCGACCCGGGCGAGCAGGTCCTGGCCGACGTCCTCCTTGCCGGTCTTGGCGAAAACGGACTGGATGCGGGCGATCGTGTCGCGGTCCTCGTGGTGCTCGGCGGCGACCCGGCCGAGGATTTCCTGCGCCCTGAACTCGTCGCCGGCCGCCAGGCAGGCGTGCGCCAGATCGACGGCGATTTTCTGCGCCGGCCCGGCCGGATCGGCGTCGCCCTGCATCGTCTCGTGCAGGGCCAGGGCCTTTTCCAGCGTCTGCCGGGCCTTGGCCGGCTCGCCTTCCTGGCCGGCGCACAGGCTGTCCATGACCAGCGCGGCGAGTTCGCCGCGTGCATCGCCGCGCCAGTCGCGGCGCAGTTCCTGCGTCACCCGGCGGGCGCCCTCGGTGTGGCCGCGGTCCAGCATCACCCGCGTCAGGTTGGTGTAGTCGTCGACGGCCCGCAGCGAGGAGCCGCGCCGCCGTTCGAGCACCTTGCCGTAGGCGCGCTCGGCGGCGTCGAGGTCGTTGTTGCGCACCGCCACGTCGCCGACCAAGCGCTGGCGGAGCGAATTGTTCGGCGAGATGGCCGCGGCCTTCTGCAGCATTTCCTGGGCCTTGGCGAGCTTGCCCTGCTCCTCGCACACGCTGGCGACGAAGTCGTAGGCGGCGAGGTATTCGGGAAACTCGCCGATCAGCGCCGAGCCGATGTTTTCCGCCTCGGCCAGATCGTCGAGGCCGCGCAGGGCGGCGGCCAGCCCCATGCGCGCCCACGGCGCGGCGGTGAATTCGAGCGCCTGCCGGTAGACGGCCCGCGCCTCCTCGTGGCGGCCGAGCGCGTTGAGGATGGCGCCCTTCCGGCGCAGCACCTCGGGCAGCAGCTGTTCGTCCTTGCCGAGCAGCGCCTCGCACGCCGCCAGCGCGTCGACGAAGGCGCCGTTGTCGAGGTGGCGGAAGACCTGTTCGAAGAACTGCTTCCTGTAGAGCGCCCGGATCAGGCGCGCTTCGAGCAGCTCGGCGGTGAACGGCTTGATCAGGTAGTCGTCGGGCGTCAGTTCGGCGACCGAGACGACGTTCCGATAGGCGCGCTCGGCGGTGACCAGCATATACACCGTCGACAGCGAGATGAGCTGCTTCTGCCGCAGTTCCTCCAGCAGCTGCTGGCCGTCGCGTCCGTCCTCGAGCACGTAGTCGGCGAAAACGATGTCGAAGTCGTAGGCCTTGACCAGCCGCAGCACTTCGGCCGACGCCGCCGCGTTGTGGATGGCCGTGATGCCCAGCGTCAACAGCAGGATGCGCAAGGAATTGCGCGCGCCGCTGTGCCGGTCGATGATCAGCACGCGCAGGCGTTCGAGGCCTTTGTTCAACCGCCGGAGCAGGTCGGGAGTGTTCTGGGGGACAGGTAAGCTCATGGAATAAATACGTTACGCGACTGCGGGCCGTCAGGCAAGCAATGTGCGCGCCAGCCTCCGGAATCGGCCTGAAACCTGTTATTTTTCAGCGAATTGGCGTAGAATCCAGACCCTTTCGCGGCAATTCCCCAGTACCTTCCGAACCCTTCCATTGCCATGCAGTATCCCGATTCCTTCGACGTGATCGTGGTCGGCGGCGGCCACGCCGGGACCGAGGCGGCGCTGGCCAGCGCGCGCATGGGCGCCCGGACGCTGCTGCTCACGCACAACCTCGACACGCTCGGGGCGATGAGCTGCAACCCGTCGATCGGCGGCATCGGCAAGGGGCATCTGGTCAAGGAGGTAGACGCGCTCGACGGCGCCATGGCGGCGGCCACCGACGAGGCCGGCATCCAGTTCCGCATCCTCAACGCCAGCAAGGGGCCGGCGGTGCGCGCCACGCGCGCGCAGGCCGACCGCGTGCTGTACAAGCAGGCGATCCGTTCGCGGCTGGAGAACCAGCCGAACCTGTGGCTGTTCGCGCAGGCCTGCGACGACCTGATCGTCGAAGGCGAGCGCGTCGCGGGCGCGGTCACGCAGCACGGCATCCGCTTCTCGGCGCGCGCGGTGGTGCTGACCGCCGGCACCTTCCTCGACGGGCGCATCCACGTCGGCCTGTCGCAGTCGGTCGGCGGGCGCATGGGCGACCTGCCGTCGGTGTCGCTGGCCACGCGCCTGCGCGAACTGCACCTGCCGGCGGGCCGGCTGAAGACCGGCACGCCGCCGCGCCTCGACGGCCGGACGATCGATTTCTCGGCGCTGCCGGAGCAGCACTCCGACGATCCGCTGCCGGTGTTCTCCTTCCTCGGCCGGGCGGCGCAGCACCCGCGCCAGATGCCGTGCTGGGTGACCAGCACCAACGAACGCACGCACGAGATCATCCGCGGCGGGCTCGACCGCTCGCCGATGTACACCGGCGTCATCGAAGGCGTCGGGCCGCGTTACTGCCCGTCGATCGAGGACAAGATCCACCGCTTCGCCGGCAAGAGCAGCCACAACATCTTCCTCGAACCCGAGGGGCTGGGGACGCACGAAATCTATCCGAACGGCATCTCGACCAGCCTGCCGTTCGACGTGCAGCTGGCGCTGGTGCGCTCGATGAAGGGGCTGGAGAACTGCCACATCCTGCGGCCGGGCTACGCCATCGAGTACGACTATTTCGATCCGACCGGGCTCTCCGCGTCGCTGGAGACCAAGGCCGTCAAGGGCCTGTTCTTCGCCGGGCAGATCAACGGCACCACCGGCTACGAGGAGGCCGCCGCGCAGGGCCTGCTGGCCGGCGCCAACGCCGCGCTGCAGGCGCAGGGCAAGGAAGCGTGGTCGCCGCGCCGCGACGAAGCCTATCTCGGCGTGCTGGTCGACGACCTGATCACGCGCGGCGTGTCCGAACCGTACCGGATGTTCACCAGCCGCGCCGAATACCGGCTGTCCCTGCGCGAGGACAACGCCGACATGCGCCTGACCGAGACCGGCCGCCGGCTCGGGCTGGTCGGCGAGGCGCGCTGGGCCGCGTTCTGCGAGAAGCGCGAGGCGATCGCCCGCGAGCAGGAGCGCCTGAAGTCCACCTGGGTGCACCCGGAGCGGGTGGACATGGCTGCGCTGACGGCGGTGCTCGGCAAGCCGATCGAGCACGAATACACGCTGTTCGACCTGCTGCGCCGGCCGGACGTGAGCTACGCCGGCCTGATGTCCCTGAGCATCGGCGGCGCAGGCCTGGCCGATCCGCTCGTCGTCGAGCAGGTCGAGATCCAGGCCAAGTACCACGGCTACATCGAGCGGCAGGCCGAGGAAGTGGCGCGCAACCAGGCCCACGAGGACACGCGGCTGCCGGACGATATCGACTACATGCGCATCGGCGGCCTGTCGGCCGAGATCCGCCAGAAGCTGATCCGGCACCGGCCGCAGACCATCGGCCAGGCCTCGCGCATCCAGGGCATGACGCCGGCGGCGATCTCGATCCTGCTGGTCCACCTCAAGCGCGCCGCGCTCGCGGCGCCGCGCGGCAACGCATGAATCTGGCGGAAGAACTCGCGCGCGGGCTGGCGGCCATGGGCGTGGACGTGCCGCCGGCGCCGCGCGAAAAGCTGCTCGCCTACCTCGCGCTGCTCTACAAATGGAACCGCACCTACAGCCTGACCGCGCTGAAGGAAGAGGACCAGGCCGTCAGCCACCATCTGCTCGATTCGCTGTCGATCCTGCCCTGCGTTCCCGGCGGCCGGCTGCTCGACGTCGGCAGCGGCGGCGGCACGCCGGGGATTCCGCTGGCCATCGCCCGGCCGGACCTCGCCGTGACGCTGCTCGACAGCAATTCCAAGAAGGCAGCGTTCCTGCGGCAGGCGGCCATCGAACTGGAACTGCCGAACGTCGCCGTTCACGGCGGGCGCGTCGAACAGTATCATCCGGCGGATGGCTTTGCCGTGATCGTGTCCCGCGCCTTCGCCGAACTGGCCGATTTCGCCGCGCTGTCGCGGCATCTGCTGGCCGCCGACGGCGTCTGGCTGGCCATGAAGGGCGTCCGGCCGGACGGCGAAATCACCCGCCTGCCCGGCGATGTGCGCGTCGAGGCGGTGCATCCGCTGCGCGTGCCCGGGATCGACGGGGAGCGGCACCTGGTCGTGATGCGCCGCGTCGCGGCGGATTGAGCGGTTCAGGGAGAATGTCAGGAGAACAACAAGGTGGCGAGAATACTGGCAGTGACCAACCAGAAAGGCGGCGTCGGCAAGACGACCACCGCCGTCAACCTCTCGGCGTGCCTGGCCGCGCTCGGCCAGCGCGTGCTGATGGTCGACCTCGACCCGCAGGGTAACGCCACCACCGGCTGCGGCGTGGTCAAGCGCGAGGCGCTGCCGACGGTCTACCAGATCCTGATCGGGCGTTCCACGCTCGCCAAGGCGCGCCTCCACACCGAGTTCGGCTTCGACATCCTGCCCGCCAACCGCGACCTGGCCGGCGCGGAAGTCGAACTGATCGAAATGGACGGACGCGAATTCCGCCTGCGCGACGCGCTGGCGCCGGTCCTCGCCGATTACGACTTCGTCCTGATGGACTGCCCGCCGGCGCTCAACATGCTGACGGTCAACGGACTGGCCGCCGCGCACGCCGTGATGATCCCGATGCAGTGCGAGTACTACGCGCTGGAGGGCCTGACCGACCTCGTGGCCACGCTCAAGAAGGTGCGCGCCAAGCTCAATCCCCGGCTGGAGATCGAAGGCCTGCTGCGCACCATGTTCGATCCGCGCTCGACGCTGACGCAGCAGGTTTCCGGCGAACTCGTCGGGCACTTCGGCGACAAGGTCTATCGCACCATCATCCCGCGCAACGTGCGCCTGGCCGAAGCACCGTCCTACGGCAAGCCGGTGATCGCCTTCGACCGCCTGTCCAGGGGCGCGCAGGCCTACGGCGCGCTGGCGCAGGAACTGCTCGACCGCCGCGACGGCGCCGCGCAGCCCGCCGCCGAACAAGGAGCACAGGCATGAAAATGAAGGGACTCGGCCGCGGCCTCGACGCCCTGCTCGCCGGCAACGAGGCGCCGGGCAGGGAGCAGCAGCGCACGCTGCCGGTGGGCAGCCTGCAGCCCGGCAAGTACCAGCCGCGCACGCGCATGGATCAGGAATCGCTGGCGGAACTGGCCGCGTCGATCCGCGCCCAGGGCCTGATGCAGCCGATCCTGGTGCGGCCGCTCGGCAGCGCGGCCGGCGAGGAACGCTACGAGATCGTTGCCGGCGAACGCCGCTGGCGCGCCGCGCAGATGGCCGGGATGACCGAGGTCCCGACCCTGATCCGCGAGATTCCCGACGAGTCGGCGCTGGCCATGGCGCTGATCGAGAACATCCAGCGCGAGAACCTCAACCCGCTGGAGGAGGCGCAGGGTCTGCAGCGCCTGATCGACGAATTCTCCATGACTCACCAGCAGGCGGCGGACGCGGTCGGCCGCTCCCGCCCGGCGGCTTCGAACCTGCTGCGCCTGCTGCAACTCGCCCCGCCGGTGCAGGAACTGCTGATGTCCGGCGAACTCGACATGGGCCACGCCCGCGCGCTGCTGCCCCTGGCCGGCGCCCTGCAGATCCAGCTCGCCCAGCGCGTGGTGCAGAAGGGATTGTCGGTGCGCGAAGCCGAGCGGCTGGCGCAGAATTCGCTGAAACTTCCGAAGGCGGCCGAGGTCAAAGCGCCCGACCGCGACGTGCTGCGCCTGCAGGAGGAGCTTTCGGACATCCTGGGCGCGCGCGTCGAGATACGGGCCAACAAGAAAGGAGCGGGCAGGATACAGATCCAGTTCGGCGACCTGGATCAGCTGGACGGCATTCTGCAGCGCTTCCGCTGAGTGCTTCCCATTCCTGTCCCGCCGTTCGCGTGCGATCCATTGGGGATTTCCGATGGTTGCGTTAGGGAGGGCTGCCGTGCAATGATTATGCCGTTTCACGCCGGGTCGCGGGAATTCCTCGGAGCATCACTTAGACCAAAATGTTCAGGGTGATTCTGTTGCAGACAGCGGCAGTGGCAATGGCATCGGCCGTGGGCGGATTGATGGCCGGCTCCCCGGGAGGCATTTCCGCTGCGTTGGGAGGAGGCGTGTGCCTTTTCCCCAATCTGTTTCTGGCGCTGTACCTGAAATTCGCCGCCGTCCGCCCGGGAGCCGGTTTTCTCGCCAGTTTCCTGCTCGGCGAGATTTTCAAGCTGGCGTTCATTGTCGGTTTGCTGTTCGTGATCGCGCAGGAGTACGACGATCTGCACGTGCCTTCTCTGCTGATCGGTCTGGTGCTCGCCACGCAGGCATTGTTTTTTTGGGGTTTCTGGAAAAAGAACTGAACATGTCGACAACAGGTCATGAAGCTGCCGCGAGCGCGCCGAATGCCGGCGAGTATGTCCTTCACCATCTGGCGAACCTGAATTCATCCGGACATCCGCAAAACACGATGGTCAACTTCTCGATCATCAACTACGACACCCTCTTCTTTTCCATCGCGCTCGGCGCGGCGGGCCTGTTCGCCATGTGGCTGGCCGCCCGCAAGGCGACCTCCGGCGTGCCCGGCCGGGGGCAGGCCGCGCTGGAAATCCTGATCGAGATGGTCGGCAACCAAGCCAAGGCGATCGTGCACAACGAACGGTCGCGCCGCTTCGTCGCGCCGCTGGCACTGACCGTGTTCATCTGGGTCTTCCTGATGAACGCGATGGACTTCCTGCCCGTTCGACCTGCTGCCGCTACTCTGGCAGAAGGCCTCAGGCGATCCGCACGCCTACCTGCGCGTGGTGCCGACGGCGGACCTCAACGGCACGCTCGGCCTGTCGATCGGCGTGCTGCTGCTGTGCATCTTCTATAACATCAAGATCAAGGGCCTCGGCGGCTGGGCGCACGAACTGATCACCGCGCCGTTCGGCAACCATCCGCTGCTCTACATCCCGAACTTCGTGATGCAGATCATCGAGTTCGCGGCCAAGACCGTCTCCCACGGCATGCGGCTGTTCGGCAACATGTACGCCGGGGAGCTGCTGTTCCTGCTGATCGCCCTGATGGGCATGGCCTTTCCCTCGCTGCCGCTGGTCGGCGGTTCGCTGCTCTGGCTCGGCCATCTGATCCTGGGAACGCTGTGGGCGCTGTTCCATATCCTGATCGTGGTGCTGCAGGCTTTCATCTTCATGATGCTGACGCTGGTGTACATCGGCCAGGCTCACGAGAGCCACTAGCCGACGGTAGTCGTCTTTTCGCTCGTTGCTTTTGTTTGTAAATAAACTCAGAGGAGTAGATTCATGGAAATCGAATTCGGAAGCGTTGCCATCGCGTGCGGCATGATCATCAGCCTGGGCGCGCTCGGCGCCTGCATCGGAATCAGCCTGATGGGCGGCAAATACCTCGAGGCCTCGGCCCGCCAGCCCGAGCTGATGAACGAACTGCAGGTCAAGATGTTCATCCTCGCCGGCCTGATCGACGCGGCGTTCATCATCGGCACCGGGATTTCCGTGTGGTTCGCCATCTCGACCTTCCTCAAGTAATCGCCGTCTGAGGACGATCCCGTCCATTCCACGGAAGAGGTATCCGACGTGTATCTGAACGCAACGCTACTGGCACAGATTTCTGTGTTCATCATCCTGGCGCTGTTCACCATGAAGTTCGTCTGGCCGCCGATCGTGAAGGCGCTCGACGAACGGGCCGCCAAGATTTCCGAAGGTCTGGCGGAGGCCGAGCGCGGGCGGCAGAGCATGGCCCTGGCGGCCAAGCATGCCGCGGAAACGATGCGCGAAGGCAAGGAGAAGGCGACCGAAGTGATCGTCCAGGCCGAACGGCGCGCCGAGCGGATCATCGAGCAGGCCAAGGCCGACGCGCGCATCGAGGCCGAAAAGGTGGTGGCCGCGGCCAAGGCGGAGATCGAGCAGGAGGAAGCGCGCATGCGCGAATCGCTGCGCGAGCGCGTCGCCGATCTGGCGGTGGCCGGCGCCGAGAAAATCCTGCGGCGCGAGGTGGACGCCAAGGCGCATGCCGACCTGCTGGCGGCGATCAAGCTGGATCTGTAACCCTCATGGCCGAATCAGTCACCATTGCCCGACCTTACGCGCAGGCAATATTCCGCCTGGCCAAGGAGGGCCGGTCGCTGGCCGCATGGTCCGACCGCCTGCGCCGCCTCGCGGCGATCGCCGCCGACCCCGAGATGGGGAACGTCGTCGGCAACCCGAAATTCTCCGCCGGGCAGATCGCCGATCTGTTCATGGCGCTGTCGGGTGAGCCGGAGAACCGCGAACTGGCTTCCTTCATCGCGCTGCTCGCCGAGAACGGGCGCTTCGACGTGCTGGCGGAGATCAGCACGATTTTCGAAACCCTCAAAAGCGAGGACGACGGGGTCCAGGAGGCCCTGATCGCCAGCGCCTTCCCGATCGACGAGGCCCAGCTGGCCGAGTTGCTGAAACAACTCGAAGCGCATTTCGGCGGCCGCCTGCAGGGGCGGGTGGAGATCGACCCCGCCCTGATCGGCGGCGTGCGGGTGGCGGTCGGCGACCGGATCTTCGATGCCTCCGTGCGCGGCAAGCTCGACGCCATGGCCGCGGCGCTCAAGAACTAGGAGAAATTGATGCAGTTGAATCCTTCCGAGATCAGCGAACTGATCAAGAACAAGATTCAGAGTCTGGACATCGGCGCCGAGACCCGCACGCAGGGCACGGTGGTGTCCCTGACCGACGGAATCTGCCGCGTGCACGGGCTGGCGGACGTGATGCAGGGCGAGATGCTCGAATTCCCGGGCGGCTCCTACGGCATGGCGCTCAACCTCGAACGCGATTCCGTCGGCGCGGTGGTGCTCGGCGAGTACGAACACATCAGCGAGGGCGACACGGTCAGGACGACCGGGCGCATCCTGGAAGTCCCGATCGGTCCGGAACTGCTCGGCCGCGTGGTCAATTCGCTGGGCCAGCCGATCGACGGCAAGGGGCCGGTTGACGCCAAGCTGGCCGACAAGATCGAGAAGGTGGCGCCGGGCGTGATCTGGCGCAAGTCGGTTTCCCAACCGGTGCAGACGGGCCTGAAGTCGATCGACTCGATGGTGCCGATCGGCCGCGGCCAGCGCGAATTGATCATCGGCGACCGCCAGACCGGCAAGACCGCGGTGGCGGTGGACACCATCATCAACCAGAAGGGCAAGGATCTCGTCTGCATCTACGTGGCGATCGGCCAGAAGGCCTCGACCGTGGCCAACGTCGTGCGCAAGCTCGAAGAGCACGGCGCCATGGACTACACCATCGTCGTCGCGGCCACGGCGGCCGAGTCCGCCGCGCTGCAGTACATCGCGCCCTACGCCGGGTGCACGATGGGCGAGTATTTCCGCGACCGCGGCCAGGACGCCCTGATCATCTACGACGACCTGACCAAGCAGGCCTGGGCGTACCGCCAGGTGTCGCTGCTGCTGCGCCGTCCGCCGGGGCGCGAAGCCTACCCGGGCGACGTGTTCTACCTGCACTCCCGCCTGCTCGAACGCGCCGCCCGCGTCAACGAGGAATACGTCGAGCGCTTCACCAACGGCGAGGTCAAGGGCAAGACCGGCTCGCTGACCGCGCTGCCGATCATCGAGACGCAGGCCGGCGACGTCTCGGCCTTCGTACCGACCAACGTCATCTCGATCACCGACGGGCAGATCTTCCTCGACACCGACCTGTTCAACTCCGGCGTGCGTCCGGCCATCGACGCCGGCATCTCGGTCTCGCGCGTCGGCGGCGCGGCGCAGACCAAGATCATCAAGAAGCTCGGCGGCGGCGTGCGCCTCGCGCTGGCCCAGTACCGCGAGCTGGCGGCCTTCGCGCAGTTCGCCTCCGACCTCGACGAAGCCACCCGCAAGCAGCTCGACCGCGGCCGTCTGGTGACCGAACTGATGAAGCAGCCGCAGTACTCGCCGATGTCGGTGGCCGAAATGTCGATCACCCTGCTGGCGGTCAACAAGGGCTATTTCGACGGCATCGAGGTGAAGAAGGCGCTCGACGTCGAACGCCAGATGCAGGCCTTCATCAAGGACAAGCACGCCGACCTCGTCGACAAGATCGAGGCCACCAAGGAACTTGACGCGGATTCCGAGCAGGCGCTTTCCAAGGCGATCGAGGCGTTCAAGGCGACGTTGGCCTGATCGCCGGGAGAGGACTGCCATGGCAAGCGGCAAGGAGATTCGCAACAAGATCAAGAGCGTCGAGAGCACGCGCAAGATCACCAAGGCGATGGAGATGGTCGCCGCCTCCAAGATGCGCAAGGCGCAGGACCGGATGCGCGCGGCCCGCCCGTACAGCGAGAAGATCCGGCGCGTGGCCGGTAACCTGTCGCACGCGCTGACCGAGTACAGCCACCCCTTTCTGGAACAGCGCGAGCGGATCGACGGCGTCGGCCTGATCGTCGTCACCTCGGACAAGGGACTGTGCGGCGGCCTGAACACCAACGTCCTGCGGCTGGCCCTCGGCCACATGAAGGAATGGGACGCGCAGGGCCAGCGGCTGAAGGTGACCGCCATCGGTACCAAGGGGCTCGGCTTCATGCTGCGCGCCGGCGCCGAGGTCATTTCGCACGTCACCGGCCTCGGCGACAGCCCGCACCTGGAAAGGCTGATCGGCCCGGCCAAGGTGCAGATCGACGCTTACATGAACGGCGACATCGACGTCGTGTATCTCGCCTACACGCGCTTCATCAATACCATGCGGCAGGAGCCGGTGATCGAGCAGCTGCTGCCGCTCTCCGGCGATCTGGTCGGCGCCAGCACCAGCAACCGCTGGGACTACATCTACGAGCCGAGCACCAAGACGGTGATCGACGATCTGCTGCTGCGCTACCTGGAAGCCATGCTGTACCAGGCGGTCGCCGAGAACATGGCCTCCGAGCAGAGCGCGCGCATGGTGGCCATGAAATCGGCCTCGGACAACGCCAAGAGCGTGATCGGCGAGCTGCGCCTGGCGTACAACAAGGCGCGCCAGGCGGCGATCACCACCGAGCTCACGGAAATCGTCAGCGGCGCCGCGGCCGTCTGATTACGCGAACCAGTCTATCGATTGAGGATACGAGATGAGTCAAGGAAACATTGTTCAGTGCATCGGCGCCGTGGTGGATATCCAGTTTCCGCGCGACGCCATGCCCCGGGTCTACGATGCGCTGCAGCTCGACGAATCCGAAGAGCACGGCGGCTGCGAGGCGAACCTGATGTTCGAGGTGCAGCAGCAGCTCGGCGACGGCGTGGTCCGGACGATCACCATGGGCTCCTCGGACGGCCTGCGCCGCGGCATGAAGGTGAACGGCACTGGCGCGCCGATCTCCGTGCCGGTGGGCGACGCCACGGTCGGCCGGATCATGAACGTGCTCGGCCGGCCGATCGACGAGGCCGGCCCGATCGCCACCGACGAACGCCGCTCGATCCACCAGCCGGCTCCCAAGTTCGACGAACTCTCCCCCTCGGTCGACCTGCTCGAAACCGGCATCAAGGTGATCGATCTGGTCTGCCCGTTCGCCAAGGGCGGCAAGGTCGGCCTGTTCGGCGGCGCCGGCGTCGGCAAGACGGTCAACATGATGGAGCTGATCAACAACATCGCCAAGCAGCACTCCGGCCTGTCGGTGTTCGCCGGCGTCGGCGAGCGCACCCGCGAAGGCAACGACTTCTACCACGAGATGAAGGAGTCGAACGTGCTCGACAAGGTGGCGATGGTCTTCGGCCAGATGAACGAGCCGCCCGGCAACCGCCTGCGCGTGGCGCTGACCGGCCTGACCATGGCCGAGCGCTTCCGCGACGATGGCCGCGACATCCTGTTCTTCGTCGACAACATCTACCGCTACACCCTGGCCGGCACCGAAGTCTCCGCGCTGCTCGGGCGCATGCCCTCCGCGGTCGGCTACCAGCCGACGCTGGCCGAGGAAATGGGCCGCCTGCAGGAACGCATCACCTCGACCAAGGTCGGCTCGATCACCTCGATCCAGGCCGTTCTACGTTCCGGCCGACGACCTCACCGACCCGTCGCCGGCGACCACCTTCCTGCACCTCGACTCCACCGTCGTGCTCTCGCGCGACATCGCGGCGCTCGGCATCTACCCGGCCGTCGACCCGCTCGACTCGACCTCGCGCCAGCTCGACCCGCAGGTCATCGGCGACGAACACTACAAGGTCGCGCGCGCGGTGCAGATGACCCTGCAGCGCTACAAGGAACTGCGCGACATCATCGCCATCCTGGGCATGGACGAGCTGTCGCCGGAAGACAAGCTGGTCGTTTACCGCGCGCGCAAGATCCAGCGCTTCCTGTCGCAGCCCTTCCACGTCGCCGAAGTGTTCACCAACGCGCCGGGCAAGTACGTGCCGCTCAAGGACACCATCAAGGGCTTCAAGATGATCGTCGACGGCGAATGCGACAGCATCCCCGAGCAGGCCTTCTACATGGTCGGCGGCATCGAGGAAGCGCTCGAGAAGGCCAAGACCCTCTAGGCGAAGGGAAGAACATGCCACTCAGAGTTCATGTCGACGTGGTCAGCGCCGAAGAGCAGATCTTCTCCGGCGAGGCCGAGTTCGCCGTGTTCCCCGGCGAGGCGGGGGAACTGGGCATCTTCCCGCGCCACGCGCCGCTGCTCACCCGCGTCCGGCCGGGCGCCGTGCGCCTGAAGATGCCGGACCGCGACGAGTTCGAACTGGTTTACGTCTCCGGCGGGCTTCTCGAAGTCCAGCCAACGCTGATCACCCTGCTGGCCGATACGGCGATCCGGGCCAAGGACCTCGACGAGGCCGAGGCGATCAAGGCCAGGCAGCGGGCCGAGGAAGCGCAGCGCAACCGCACGGTGGACGTCGGCTACGCCAGTGCCGAAGCCGAACTGGCCCAGTCGATCGCCCAGCTGCACACGGCCAGGAAAAACCGGAAAACGCGCTGACGCCCGTACTGTTCCGTATGTGATAAAAGCCGGCGGCCTCGCCGGCTTTTTTTATCCTTCAGGAATACCGTGCCTCGTCATGGATTCCCGATGATCTGCCGCGCTTTCTCCGGAAATGCCGCCAGAGCCATTCCTCATGGGGGGGCGAAATATCCCATCGTAGTGCCATGTCTTTATTCCTTCAAATTAGGAGAACTCCGATGGCCGGGCTGCTCATAAGCCCCGATACTGTCATATTTCATAATTCATAACCGCATGGCGGAAACGGATTCATCCGGTGGTCAGGGGGGCGCCATATGAAAAATTCTGTAAGAATGGGCGGATCGGCAGTAAATTCTATTGGAATATTCATCGATCCTGCATTCGTCGCGCCGCAGCCCAACGGTCTCGACTTCCCGGAAAACCGCAGATCGCCCGCCCTGCTCACCCGCTACTCATACGCCGTCACCCGGCAGGAAAAGAATCTTCGCCTGCACGTGCAGCGCATACGCCTCGCCGCCGCGCTCGATGCATCCGAAACGCTGGCCGAAGCGCTCGCCGACCTCTTCATCGTGCTGGGAACACAGGGACAAGCCTTGCGCGAACGGATGCTGGAGTACGCCAGGCCGCATATTCCCGAATGCTGGCAGGAGACGCTCAAGCGCGGCAGGGAAATCGATTCCCGCACCCCGCTGCCCGGACGCTCGCGGTTAACCCTCGGCCGGCAAGGCCGCAGCAACTTCATCGAATCCGTACGAAGGACCGTTGGCCAGCCAGCCAGCCAGCCAGCCAGCCAGCCAGCCAGCCAGCCAGCCAGCCAGCCAGCCAGCCAGCCAGCCAGCCAGCCAGCCAGCCAGCCAGCCAGCCAGCCAGCCAGCCAGCCAGCCAGCCAGCCAGCCAGCCAGCCAGCCAGCCAGCCAGCCAGCCAGCCAGCCAGCCAGCCAGCCAGCCAGCCAGCCAGCCAGCCAGCCAGCCAGCCAGCCAGCCAGCCAGCCAGCCAGCCAGCCAGCCAGCCAGCCAGCCAGCCAGCCAGCCAGCCAGCCAGCCAGCCAGCCAGCCAGCCAGCCAGCCAGCCAGCCAGCCAGCCAGCCAGCCAGCCAGCCAGCCAGCCAGCCAGCCAGCCAGCCAGCCAGCCAGCCAGCCAGCCAGCCAGCCAGCCAGCCAGCCAGCCAGCCAGCCAGCCAGCCAGCCAGCCAGGCGGATTGCATGTAATTTTATCCACAGCGGCCAACTCGCCGAAGCCTGCGCCCTGCTCGAGCAGTGGCTGCTGGAAACCCACGATGATCAATGGGAAGAGGGAGCACGCGAGCTGGCGCGTCTATATCGCCGGCTGGAAGACGGGCCGGCGCGTTCCCATGCGTGGTGGTATCGGCTCTGGAAAAAAAGAAAGGACAAGACACAACGCTGGTTAGACATCGTCGCCGGGGAGAACGCGAGATGAATACGCACGCCGCCAGCATGCAAGACCCCTCCGTACACCAGGAACGGCATCTTGCGCTCGGAGCGATTGGCTTCACGCAGCGCACGCATTCGATGCTGGAGAAAGTGCTGGGCTGCTACCGCAGGCCCGGCGTTTCGTTCGGGTTCAAGCCGCCGGATCAGGCCGACATCCTGCTGGTCAACGGCGACCTGCCCGATTCGGTCGCCACGCTGCAGCGCCTGCATGCCCAGCGTCCTCGGCCGACCGTGATCGTCGGCATGCGCAGAGGGGACACCTTCCCCGACGCCTGCTACCTGCCCAGTTCCCTGTCGTCGCAGGCGTTCATGCAGACGCTGTGGAATCTCGCGGACCAGTTGCAGACCGTCCCCCGCCCGGCCGCCGAACAGGCCATGCCGCCGGCGCCCGTCCTCGTCCCGAAAAAAGAGGGCGGAAACGCCGCCTCGGCCGCAGGCAGGGCGAAGTCCCATGTCCCGGCGCGAGAGGATGAACCGAAAGGCAATGTCACGCATGCGGCGGAACAGATCGAAGCCGACCTCGGCAAGCTGGAAAACCGGGGCGGTTATTTCCGCAACATCGACTTCCATGATCAGGCCCAGCTGAACAAGCTGTATTTCAACCCGGAGAATTTCCTCAGCCAGCACCTACGCACGGCCGTGCGGAAGCTTCCGGACAAGGCGGCCATCCTCGAAGTCAATATCGCGGGCCGCGTCCTGATCCTGGACTTCAAGCGCAACCGCTGGTCCGGCAGCCTCGACGAACACGCGCTGCGCGCGCTCTGCCTCGAACCGCTGCATGCCGCGCCGCAGTTGCGCCTGCTGCCCGAGCCGCCGCAAAACCGGAGCGCGGCGGGCGGCGGCCCCGGCGATGCGCCGAAGGAGGCGCGCAGCGATCGCGCCGAATTCATCCTGGCGCAGATCGGCCTGTGGTGCTCGCGCGGCCATCTGCCCCGGGACGTCGATCCCTTCGCGCCGATCCGGCTGCGCCACTGGCCCAACCTGCCGCATCTGCCGCGAACGTACGGCGCCATGCGGCTCGCGGCGCTGTGGACGCAACGCCCCTGCTCGCTGGCCGAAGCGGCGGAACGCACCGGGATATTGCAGCGACATGTCGTCGCCTTCTACGTGCTGTGCGACATGCTCGATCTGCTCGACGTCTCCCCGGTCCGCTCGTCCGCGTCCAACGCATCCCTGCCCGCCCGGGCGCCCGACGTCCGGCCGCCCGGCGACGAACAGCGCGGCTTCCTGCGCAAGCTCATGCAATTCGTCGGAGCCGTCCGCCACTGACCGGCGCATGCCCATACCACCACCCGTCATCCAGAGGAAAGCATGGACCAATACAAACTCATCTTCGCGGGACCCGTAGGCGTCGGCAAGACGACGGCCGTGGCGTCGCTCTGCCATGGGGAGCTGCTGACGACGGAGGCCTCCGCCTCCGACATGACGAAGCTGCGCAAGAACACCACCACCGTCGCGCTGGACTACGGCTGCATCGCGCTGCCCGATGGCGGACGCCTGCACGTTTACGGCACGCCCGGCCAGGAACGCTTCGACTTCATGTGGGAAATCCTGCGCGAAGGCAGCCTCGGGCTGATCTTGCTGATCGACAACAGCCGTCCCGCGCCCTTCAACGATCTGCACTTCTTCGTCAAATCCTTCCGCGAGTTCATCGCCCGCACGGCGCTGGTCGTCGGCGTCACGCGCACGGATGCGCATCCGCTGCCCGACCTGTCCGCCTACCGGCAGGAACTGGCGGGCGTCGGGTTTGCCGGCAGCCCGGTTTTCGAGGCCGACGCCCGCGTCCGCGAAAGCACCATGATGCTGGTGCAGGCGCTGCTCTACCAGCTCGATCCCCAGCTCGCCGGCTGACCAGCGCCGCGGCCATGTCCTACCGCCTCGACCTACGACCCGGCGAATGCCTGATGCCGACGCCGTCGGGCGTTTATCACGCCGCCTGCACCACGCAGCCGGAGCGCGTGCAACGCCTGCTCTTCATGCTGATGGAAAAGGAACGCCTCGCCAGGCTCGACGAGACGCTCGTCGCCGCCTGGGCGCGGGCGCTGCAAGCGGAGCCCGAAGAACTCCTGGGGCTGCTCTACACCCTGCAGCAGGCGGAATTCATCGAGACGCTGCCGCGGCCGCCGCAGGCGCCTTCCGGCGCGCTGGAAAAAGTGCTGCCGCCGCTGCTCAGGCAGCTGTCCAGCACCGGCTGCGCGCTCCTGACGGATCGCCAGGGCCTGTACATCGCCAACACCGGCTTCACCCACGAAACCGCCGAGGAACTCTCCGCCCTGGGCGCGGACCTCGCCGCGCTGCATGCCCGCCACGGCTACCTGATCAACAACAACCTCGGGCTGCGTTCGAACGCCTGGGGGCTGCTCTTCGCAGACGGCGGCAGCCAGCTCGGCTTCTGGTCGCTGAACATTGGGCGGACCGAATTCAACCTCATCGTCGGCGGCGTGCCCTACCTCAACCAGCGGGCATTCCGCGATCTGGTGTGGTCTCTGAGCTGGCGGTACAGCCAGCAGAGCTGACAATTTTCCAACCCCGCGCATTTATTTATGACGAGTGCGCGATGCATCCCGCAAGAGCAGTGTCCGAGCAACCCTGTCATATAACTCAAAAGGAGAATCAGCATGCGTCAAGACATCTTCACTTCCATCCTCAGCGAACTCAACGGCAGTTCGGCCGACATCGAAGCCTCCGCGGTCATCTCCACCGATGGCCTGATCATGGCGTCCCTGCTGCCCGCGGGGCTGGACGAAGACCGCGTCGGCGCGATGAGCGCGGCGATGCTCTCGCTGGGCAGCCGCATCGCCAAGGAACTGGCGCGGGGCGAACTGGACCAGGTGCTGGTCAAGGGCGAGAACGGCTACGTGCTGATGACCAGCGCCGGCAGCGAAGCCGTCCTCTCCGTCATCGCCAAGCCGCAGGCGCGGCTGGGATTGATCCTGCTCGACGTGAAGCGCGCTTCGGCGTCCATCAAGCAGGTCCTTTAGGGAGGCGCTGATTCGTCATTCCGGCGAACGCCGGAATCCAGGAAGCCAACGCACTGGACCCCGGCTTTCGCCGGGGCGACGAATAAATCGGTGTTTCCTTGGCGCGATCCGCCATCGGGCCGCCATGACGGCCCGATGGCTCGCCGCCGGGGGGCGTGCCGCCCCGTTTTCCGATCCATGTTTTCCAACCCGCAAAGAAGGGCCAAGCCATGACCAACGAAACGCTCAATTATCTCAGTGTCTGTCCGCACGACACGGCCAAGAACCAGGTCAGCTGGTTCACGTTCAACACCTACCTGCAGCGCAAGCTCGACGTGCGCCTCCGTTTCGAGCCGAAGGACAGCATCCTCGCCGAACGCGAGGCCGTGCTCGCCTCGCCGCACCATGTCGTCTATGCCAACCCGTTCAGCGCCTGCCGCTTCGCCAGCCAGGGCTACATTCCCGTGGCGCGGCCGGCCGGGCTGAACGACGAGGCGCTACTCGTCTGCCTGACCGAGACCGATCCGGCACAGCTCGCGCGGCCGGTCAAGATCGCCAGCGCTAGCGACCAGATCATCATCCATCACCTGGGCCTGACGCTGCTCGACTCGCTGGGCCTGTCCGCCGGCGACACGGAGTTCGATTTCTGCGGCAATCACATGAATGCCGTCAAGGCGCTGATCAACTGCAGCGCGCAGATGGCCTTCGTCTTCAACGAGACCTGGAACGGCCTGAACGCCACCACGCGCGGCGGCCTCAAGGTGGTGAAGGAAACCACCGGGGGAGCGGCGTTTCACTGCTTCATGGTTGGGCCGGAATGGCAGGACAAGGCGGCCGCCGTGCAGGCCGTGCTGTGCGGGATGACCGACGATCCGGCGGGCAAGAGCATTCTCGACGAACTGGGTTTCCAGGGGCTGGAGGCGATCGACTCGCATGCACTGGATAAACTGCGTCAGCTGGTGCCGTAAAGCGCCACAGCACATGCGTGGGGTCGCCGCCGGGCGACCCCTTTCTTCCAAGTTTTATTTTCTTCGCCCGCGTTCCGTTACTGCCGGCGCCGTGCCGCTTCGAGTGCGTCGATGCGCCGTTCGAGCTGCGCCAGCCGGGCGGCTGCCGCGCCGACATCGTGCGAGAAGCGGTCGGCGTCGCGCCGGCCGACGAGCGTCGGGCGCTCCTCGACGAGGTACTCCGCCGCGTTTTCCGCCACGTTGCGCGCCAGTTCCCGCTGCCAGTTGACGCAGCGCCGGCCGAGGCGGGTCAGCCGGTGCGCGGCGATGTCGCCGACGAACGCGGCCAGATCGCTCTCCACGTCCCAATGCAGGTTGCGCAGCACGAAGCCGAGGCTGTCGGCCAGATCGGCCGGGCCGCGGATGTGCGCCAGGGCCATCAGCGCCGCCGCGTCCATGCGGCTGCCGAGCAGGCGGAGCGGGGCGTCGGCCGGCAGGGTGAGGGTCACGGCGGCGGTGGCGTCGCGCGCCGCCGCCGCGAAGCCGCCGTCCTCGGTGATCGTCAGTTCGAGCGCCAGGGGCGGCGCTTCGAGGCGCACGGTCTGTCCGGCGAAAGGTTGCAGGCGCGCCAGCGCCCAGTCTTCCCCGGCGAGCAGGTGATTCAGCGCGGCGGGAAAGATGCCGGGAAGCACGCCGGAAAGCATGGCGGCGGACTCAGGCCTGCTGGATGCCGGCGACCGCCCAGCCGCGCGAATCGTCGACCGGCTTGCTCAGGTTCCATATCTCGTCGAAGGCCTGCGCCGGCCCGTCCTCAGTCTCGCGGATCAGGCCGTTGAAGCGCACGCTGGCGATGTGCCGGCCGCCTTCGGTGGCGACTTCCAGCAGCTCGGCGTTGAGCGTGACGACGTCCGTCCTTTGCCGGGCGTTGCCGCGTTCGTCCAGCTGCAGCTTGATCTCGGCGAAGACCTCGGGCGTGACGAATTCGCGGATGTCGTCGAGATTGCCGGCGTCGTTGGCCGCCTGGAGGCGGACGAAATTGAGCTTGGCCACGCGCAGGAAGGCATCTGCGTCGAAGCCGGCGGGGAGCGCCGGGGACGCGGCATGGGGCCACGCCGGTGCGCCGCCGCCGGCGGGCGACGCGGGCGACACGTCCGGCGGCGCCATGGGCGGCGGCCGCACGGCGCCCTCGGCGCCGGCGTAGCGCATCGGCGGCGCCTCGGCGGGCGGGCCGCGCCGCGTCAGCAGTCTGAGCACGAATACCGCGGCCATGGCCAGCGCGGCGAACACCAGCAGGTTGCCGAGCCCTTCGCCCAGGCCGAAATGCGAGAACAGGGCGCCGAGGCCGAGGCCGGCGGCCAGTCCCGCCAGCGGCCCGAGCCAGCTGCGCTTGGGCGTGGCCGGCGCGGGGGCCGGGGTGGCCGGCGCGGGCGCGGCCGGCGCGGCTTGCCGGTACGGCACGGGCGCGGGACGGGGCGCCACCGACTGGCGCTGCATCCCGAACGAACCGCCGCCGCCGAGCCGCTTGGCCTCCGCCTCGCCGGCGCTCAGGCCGACGGCCAGGCAGGCGACGAATACGGAAAACAGGACGGTCGTCAATCGTTTCATCGTTCACTCCTATGGAAACCGTCTCGAAAATGGCAGCGCCCGGCGCCTTTTTCAAGACCGTTTCTCAGAATTTGAATCCCCGGTGCAGGGCCACGACGCCCAGCGCCAGATTGAAATACTCGACCTTCTCGAAGCCGGCCTGTTCCATCATGGCGCGCAGCGTTTCCTGGTCGGGATGCACGCGGATCGATTCGGCGAGGTAGCGGTAGCTGGCTTCGTCCCGGGTGACGAGTTCGCCGAAGCGCGGAATGACCTTGAAGGAGTAGAAGTCGTAGAGCGGCGCGAGCGGCTTCCAGACGTGCGAGAACTCCAGCACCAGCAGCCGGCCGCCGGGGCGCAGCACGCGGTACATCTCGGCCAGGGCGCGGTCCTTGTGGGTCATGTTGCGCAGGCCGAAGGCGACCGACACGCAGTCGAAATAGTCGCTGGGGAAAGGTAGCTTTTCGGCGTCGCACTGCGCCGCCGGCAGCAGGACGCCCCGGTCCGTCAGGCGGTCGCGCCCGTGGGTCAGCATGGCGTTGTTGATGTCGGTCAGCCAGACTTCCCCGCTCTTGCCGGCGCGGCGGGCGAAGGCCCGCGACAGGTCGCCGGTGCCGCCCGCCACGTCGAGCACGCGCGAGCCCTCGCGCACGCCGCTGCGGTCGATGGTGAAGGCCTTCCAGAGCCGGTGCAGGCCGCCGGACATGAGGTCGTTCATCAGATCGTAGCGTTGGGCGACCGAGTCGAAGACGCCGGCGACGCGCCGGGCTTTGTCGGTTTCGGCGACCTGTTCGAAACCGAAATGGGTCTGGTTTTGCGTGTCCATGTTTAGTGCCTCGCTGAGCGATGGTTCGCGGGCGGCGCGTCAGCGCGCGCCGGGGCCGCACTTCGGCGCGGGCGCCGGGGGAAGTTCGGGGCACTCGGCCGGATCGCGGCTGCCGCCGGCGGCGGCGAGCCGGTCGAGATAGGCCTGCCACAGTTCGTCGCGATGCGCGCCGAGTCCGTGCAGGACGTCCCACGAGTACAGCCCGCTTTCGTGGCCGTCGGAAAACACCGGGCGGATCGCGTAATTGCCGACCGGCTCAAGGCGCAGGATGTCCACGTCGCGCTTGCCGATCTGCAGTTTTTCCTGCCCGATGCCGTGCCCGCGCACCTCGGCGGAGGGCGAGAACACGCGCAGGAACTCGTAGCTCAGCTCGAAGCGGTCGCCGTTGTCGAAGGTGATTTCGAGCAGCCGCGATTTGCTGTGCAGCTTGATCTCGACGGGGATCGGGGTTTCGGGGCGCAATCCAGCCATGGTCGGGCTCGCTGGGTTCGTGGGAAAGGGAAGCTATCATAGCTCAAAAGGCGGCGCCGGTTTCCGGCGCTCCGCAGCGCCGCGCCTCGTCCGGCGGCGCTTGCGCACGGGCGGACCTGTCATCAAACTGTAACCCGTCCTTAATAAACTGGGAGCGTGAAAATCATCGAGAGCGTTCATGCAATGCCAGCCACGATCCTTGTCGTCGAAGACGAACCCGCGATCCAGGAACTGATTGCCGCCGCCCTGCAGCACGCCGGGCATCGGGTGATGCGCGCCTTTTCCGCCGAGGAGGCGGCCGGGCTGGTCAACGCGACCCTGCCCGACATGGCGCTGATCGACTGGATGCTGCCGGGCATGAGCGGCATCCAGTACGCGCGCAAGCTGCGCGGCGACGAACGGACCCGCGACCTGCCGATCATCCTGCTCACCGCGCGCGGGGAGGAGCAGGACAAGGTGGCGGGCCTGGAGGCCGGCGCCGACGATTACCTGACCAAGCCGTTTTCGCCGCGCGAACTGGCGGCGCGGATCAAGGCCGTACTGCGCCGCCGCGCGCCGCAGATGACCGAGGACTGCGTCGAGGTGGACGGCCTGCGCGTCGATCCGGCGACGCACCGGGTGAGCGGCAACGGCCGCCAGCTCGAACTGGGGCCGACCGAATTCCGCCTGCTGCACTTCTTCATGACGCATCCGGAGCGCGTCTTCAACCGCACCCTGCTGCTCGACCAGGTGTGGGGCGACCACGTGTTCGTCGAGGAGCGCACCGTTGACGTGCATATCCGGCGCCTGCGCGCGGTGCTCGAAACGACGGGGCACGACCGCCTGATCCAGACGGTGCGCGGCAGCGGCTACCGTTTTTCGGCGCTGCCCGGTTGAGCGCGGGCGGCGCCGGCGCATGAGGCCGCTCTGCGTACGCACCTTCTGGTGGCTGCTGGCGCTGGTCTGCCTGGTGGTGCTGCCAGTGCGGGCGGCGTTCGGCGCGACGTGGAGCCTGGTGGCCTTGAGCGGCGGCCTGGCGCTGCTGCTCGCCTGGCACCTGTTTTCCCTGGCGCAGCTGCTGGATTGGCAGGACGGCCCGCTCGACGCGCCGCTGCCGCGCGGCCGCGGCATCTGGGAGATCGCCTTCGCCGGCCTGCACCGGCGGGTGCGCCTGCGCCTCGGCCAGCAGCGCTCGCTCTCCGAGACGCTGGACCGCTTCATGCGCGCCTTCCAGGCGCTGCCCGACGGGGTGATCGCCTTCGACCGCAACCAGCACATCGAATGGATCAACGCGCGGGCCGAGGTGCATTTCGCGCTCTCGGCGCTGACCGACCGCGGGCAGGCGCTGACCAACCTGATCCGCCAGCCCGATTTCGTCGCCTACCTGGAAAGCGGCCGCTTCGACGAGCCGCTGATCTACCGCGACGGCCGGGTCGAGGGCCTGGTGCTGATGCTGCAGGTGATTCCCTACGGCGACGACCACCGCCTGATGGTGTCGCGCGACATCACCCAGATCGAACGCCTGGAAACCATGCGCCGCGACTTCATCGCCAACGTCTCGCATGAACTCAAGACGCCGCTGACGGTGGTCGCCGGCTTCTCCGAGATGCTGGTGGACGGCTACGAGGAGTACAGCGACGCCGAGGTCCGGCATTACCTGTCGCTGATCTGCGAACAGAACGGGCGCATGCAGCGCCTGATCCAGGACCTGCTCACGCTGTCGGCCCTGGAGTCGGGCGGCGGGCTGGCCGGCGAGGAGCGCATCGAGATCGAGCCGATGCTGCGCAGCCTGCTGGATGAAGCGCGGGCGCTGTCCGGCGGCAAGCACGAGCTCACGCTGGCGGTCGAAACGCCGTCGGCGCTGGCCGGCTGCGCCAGCGAGCTGCGCAGCGCCTTTGGCAACCTGGTCGGCAACGCCGTGCGCTACACGCCGCCGGGCGGGCGGATCGACCTCGTCTGGCGCGTGCGCCAGGGGGCCGGCGAATTCGCGGTGGCCGACACCGGCATCGGCATCGCGGCGCAGCACGTGCCGCGCCTGACCGAACGCTTCTACCGCGTGGACCGCAGCCGTTCGCGGGAAACCGGCGGCACCGGGCTGGGGCTGGCGATCGTCAAGCACGTGCTGACGCGCCACCAGGCGACGCTCGAAATCGAGAGCGAGCCCGGCAAGGGCAGCCGCTTCACCGCCCGCTTCCCCGCCTCCCGGCTGCTGGCCTAGCAGGGCTCGAAGCCGACGCGCTCGAAGTCCGGGCCGAGGTCGAGCACGTTCTTCAGGCGGACGCGCCAGGCCCCGTCGGTGAACACCTCGACCACCCGCCCCGGCCGGAACCAGCCGGCCGGCAGCACCAGCGAGCGTTCGGCGTCGGCCAGCGCGGGCAGCAGGAAGGCGCGCCGGTACAGCTCGTTCGGCTCGCCGGCCGGATCGACCGGCCGCGCGCAGACCGCCACCGGCAGGCCCGGCAGGGCGCGGATGCCGGCGATCAGGCCGCCCTTGCTTTCCTGCATCAGCCAGGTCGCCTGGGCCAGCAGGAAATGCCCGCTGTCGTGCGGGCGCAGGGCGAGCAGCTGGCCGTGCGCCATCTTCCGGCCGCTGACGCTGCGCATCAGGCGGAAGCCGTTGGCCGACTGGTTGACCACTTCCCAGGTATCCACGCAGTAGGCCGCCTCGATCTGCTCCTGCCGGATCTGCAGCGCCTGCTGCGGGTTTTCCTGGAAGCGGAAGGAAAACAGGCTTTCGAAGTCGCCGCGCGAGTAGATGCGCACGTTCTCCGGCTGCTGGAACTCCCGGCCCGAGATGAAGTAGTGCATCTCCTCGAAGCCGGTGCATACCTGGGTGATTCCCGAGGTGGCGTGGCGGCGGAACTTGCGCGCGGCGCGCGCCTGCGACCACTGGCGCGCCAGGTGGTCGAGCAGGCGGGCGCACTGCGGCGGCGTGCAGTCGTTGCCGAGGGCGAGCTGGGACGGCGGTACGCGCTGCCGCAGCTGCTGCCGCACGTGGCCGATCTGGAAGGCCAGGCGCGAGGTGTCGAGGCGCCGGATCTGGTCGGTGTGCAGGCATTCGGCGACCGGGCGCAGGGCCACGTCCTGCATCAGGTTGACCACGAACGGCGGCAGCGTTTCGCCCACGGCGACCGGATGCAGGCCGACCAGCGCGGACCAGGCGGCCGCCCAGCGCCGGACCAGCGCCTGGTCGCGCAGCCCCAGGCTGTAGCTGCCGGCCATGTCGCACAGGATGAAGGACAGGTAGGCGGCGGCGCAGTGCGTGTTGCAGGCCTGCGCTTCGAGCACGTCCGGCACGGCCACGGTCGCCAGGTGTATGTCCTCCGCCGTGCCGTAGTAGCCGTGCAGGTCGAGCCACAGGCCCCATGGCACTTCCCGGCGGGCGCGGTGATGTTCGAGGATGGCCATGCCGGTGAAGTGGAGGCAGCGGTGCAGCAGCGTGGCGAAGCGCTCGGGGGGCGATTCCGGCGAGCTTCTTTCGGCGCAGTGCGCGTAGGCCTTGGCCGTCTTCAGGCGGAGCAGCACCACCTGGCGGAACCAGGCGTCCTCGGCGTCGCCGAGCGGGATGGGCTTGTTGAGATAGCGCTTGGCCAGTTCCTCGGCGACGAAGGTGACCGGCAGCCGCACGTGTTCGAGCAGCCGGAAATACGTTTCATGATCGGGCGGCGCGGCGAGCAGGCCGTCGAGAATCCGGTCGAGGTCCTGGAACGCCGCCGGCGGATTGGCGAGCGGAATGCGCGCGATGATCTCGCTGCCGGTCTGGAAGTCGGGAAAACTGATGGCCATCGGTGAGAAAGCGCTCATGGCGGCGGAACGGAGAGTGGACGAAGCGCCAAAGGCAGGCGACGCGCCACACTAGGGCCGCGGGCGCCTGCTTTCAAGGAAAAAAATCACGTTCCCCGCGTTCCGGAGCTACAGCAGCACCCGTTCGATGCCGCCGGCGTTGGCCTTGGCCACGTACTCCGCCAGCCAGTTGCCGCCGAGCAGGTGCCGGGCCATCTCGACGACGATGTAGTCGGCCTGCGTGCCGGCGTCGTCGTTGAAGCGCGACAGGCCCTGCAGGCACGACGGGCAGGAAGTGAGCACCTTGACCTCGCCGGCGAACGGCGCGCCGTCGCCCGCGTCGGCGGCGCGCAGCCGGGCGACACCGTGCTCGATTTCCTCCTGCTTGCGGAAGCGCACCTGGGTGGCCACGTCCGGGCGCCCCATGGCCAGCGTGCCGGCCTCGCCGCAGCAGCGGTCGGAAAGATCGACGCGCTGCCCCATCAGCGCGTTGGCGACCTTGATGCCGGGCATGGTCTTCATCGGCGTGTGGCAGGGGTCGTGGTACAGGTAGCGCACGCCCTGCACGCCGTCGAGCTTCACACCTTTCTCCAGCAGGTATTCGTGGATGTCGAGCAGGCGGCAGCCGGGGAAGATCTTGTCGAATTCGTACTTCTGCAGCTGGTCCATGCAGGTGCCGCAGGAGACGATCACCGTGTTGATGTCGAGGTAGTTCAGCGTGTTGGCGACGCGGTGGAAGAGCACGCGGTTGTCGGTGGTGATCTTCTGCCCCTGGTCCGAGTCGCCGGCGGCGATCTGCGGGTAGCCGCAGCACAGGTAGCCGGGCGGCAGCACGGTCTGCGCGCCGACCGCGTAGAGCATGGCCTGCGTGGCCAGCCCGACCTGCGAGAACAGGCGTTCCGAGCCGCAGCCGGGGAAGTAGAACACGGCGTCGCCGTCGTAGTCGGGCGCGGCCACCTGCTGCGGGTCGCGGATCACCGGCACGACGGTGGCGTCCTCGATGTCGAGCAGCGCGCGCGAGGTGCGCTTGGGCAGGCCGCCGGGCATCGGCTTGTTGACGAAGTGGATGACCTGCGCGCGCACGCCCGGCTGGCCGAGCGTCGCCGGCGGCCGCCGGGTCTGGCGCTGGATCAGGCCGAAGGTCCTGGCCAGCCGGTGCGCCAGGCGCTGGCCGGGATACGCCAGCGTGGTCATCAGCTTGCGCGCGATGCGGATCGTGCCGGCGTCCTTCATGGTCAGGAAGGCCATGGCCAGTGCCTTGCCCGGCACGAACTTCTTCTTGCCCTGCTCGCGCAGGAAGTTGCGCATGGCGATCGACACGTCGCCGAAGTCGATGTCCACCGGACAGGGCTTGAAGCACTTGTGGCACACCGTGCAGTGGTCGGCGACGTCGTTGAACTCGTCGAAATGCTTGAGCGAGACGCCGCGCCGCGTCTGCTCTTCATAGAGGAAGGCCTCGATCAGCAGCGAGGTGGCGAGGATCTTGTTGCGCGGCGAGTAGAGCAGGTTGGCGCGCGGCACGTGCGTCGAGCACACCGGCTTGCACTTGCCGCAGCGCAGGCAGTCCTTGATCATCGTCGAGATGCGGCCGATCTCGGATTGTTCGAGGATCAGCGATTCGGTACCGAGCAGCGAGAACGAGGGCGTGTAGGCGGCGGCGAGGTCGCTGCCGGGCATCAGCTTGCCCTTGTTGAAATGCCCGTCGGGGTCGATGCGCGCCTTGTATTCGCGGAACGGGCGGATTTCCTCCTCGCTCAGGAATTCGAGCTTGGTGATGCCGATGCCGTGCTCGCCGGAGATCACCCCGTCGAGCGCGCGGGCCAGGTGCATCACACGCTCGACCGCGCGGTAGCCCGTTTGCAGCATCGCGTAGTCGTCGGAGTTGACCGGGATGTTGGTGTGCACGTTGCCGTCGCCGGCGTGCATGTGCAGCGCGACGAAGACGCGGCTGCGCAGCGTCTGCTTGTGGACGGCGTCGATGCGTTCGAGCACCGGGCGGAAGATGCTGCCGTCGAAGATGGTTTCCAGCTGCGGGCGCAGCTCGCGCTTCCACGACACGCGCACGGAGTAGTCCTGCAGGCGGTGGAACAGCGTCGGCGACGGCGCCTTGTTGGTCAGCGGTCCGGCCTCGACGCCTAACACGGCGAAGCGCGCCTCGGCGTCGGCGAGCGGCAGGTCGAGGCCGTCGAGCAGCCACTGCCAGCGGGCGCGCGCGGCGGCCACGGCCTCCAGCGCGGCGGCGCGGCGGTCGCCGATCAGCACGGCGTGGTCGATGTCCGAATCGGTGCTGCGCAGCGGCAGGTCGCCGTGCAGGAAGGCGGCGAGGTTGTCGCACAGCGCCAGCTTGTTGCGGATCGACAATTCGATGTTGATGCGCTCGACGCCGTCGCAGTAGTCGCCCATGCGCGGCAGCGGGATGACCACGTCCTCGTTGAGCTTGAAGGCGTTGGTGTGCTTGGAGATGGCGGCGGTGCGCGAGCGGTCGAGCCAGAATTTCTTGCGCGTGTCGGCATCGACGGCGATGAAACCCTCGGCCGAGCGCAGGTTGCACAGGCGCACCACGGCCGCGGCGGCGGCCATCACCTTGGCCTCGTCGTGCCCGACCACGTCGCCCATCAGCACCATCTTGGGCCGGCCGTGGCGCTTGGCCTTGGTGGCGTAGCCGATGGCCTTGACGTAGCGTTCGTCGAGGTGTTCGAGGCCGGCCAGCTGCACGCCCTCGGCGTGCCCGGCGCCGCCCGGCTTGAAGTAGTCGGTGATCTCGACGATCGCCGGCACTGCCTCGCGCACCTGGCCAAAGAACTCCAGGCAGACGGTGCGCGTCACCGGCGGCATGCGGTGCAGCACCCAGCGCGCGGCGACGATCAGCCCGTCGGTGCCTTCCTTCTGCACGCCCGGCAGGCCGGCCAGGAACTTGTCGGTGACGTCCTTGCCGAGGCCGGCCTTGCGGAAGGTGCGGCCGGGGATTTCGAGCAGCTCGGGTTCGCCGCGCGGCGTGGCGCCGTCCTTCCCGAACCGGCGGATCTCGAAGCGGACCAGCTCCTGCTCGTGGATCTTGCCGAAGTTGTGGCCGAGGCGCGTCACCTCCATCGGTAGGCCGTCAGTATCGACCATCTTCCACCACGCCAGGTTGTCGAGCGCGGTGCCCCACAGCACGGCCTTCTTGCCGCCGGCGTTCATGGCGATGTTGCCGCCGACGCACGAGGCGCTGGCCGAGGTCGGATCGACGGCGAACACCCGGCCGGCGTCCGCCGCCGCTTCGGCCACGCGCTCGGTGACCACGCCGGCGCCGGTGCGGATGGTGGCGTACGGCCGGTCGCAGCCGGGCAGCGTCAGCTCCTCGACCGGGCCGAGGTCGATCAGCTTCTCGGTGTTGATCACCGCCGACAGCGGCGTCAGCGGCACCGCGCTGCCGGTGTAGCCGGTGCCGCCGCCGCGCGGGATGAGCGTCAGGCCGAGCGCGATGCAGTCGCGCACCAGCGGCGCGATCTCGTCCTCGGTATCCGGATGGAGCACCACGAAGGGGTATTCGACGCGCCAGTCGGTGGCGTCGGTGACGTGCGAGACGCGCGCCAGCCCGTCGAAGGCGATGTTGTCGCGGCGGGTGTGGCGCGACAGCGTCTTCAGCACGCGCTGGCGCAGCGCCGCCGTCTCGTCGAAATGGCGGGCGAAGGCGTCGACCGCGGCGTGCGCGGCGGTGCACAGGTCGAACACCCGGGCGTTGCCCATGCGCCGCTTGTCGATCTCGCGCAGGCGGTGGCGCAGGGCCTCGATCAGCGCGGCGCGGCGCTCGCGGTTGGCCAGCAGGTCGTCTTCCAGATAGGGGTTGCGCTGTACCACCCAGATGTCGCCGAGCACCTCGTAGAGCATGCGCGCCGAGCGGCCGGTGACGCGCTGGCTGCGCAGTTCGTCGAGCACGGCCCAGTTCTCGGGGCCGAGCAGGCGGATGACGATTTCCCGGTCGGAGAAGGAGGTGTAGTTGTACGGGATTTCCCGCAGGCGAGCAGTCATGGCGGCGGTGCACAGGCGTGTTGCGAAAGCGGATTCTAACGTATCCGGGGGGCCGCATCGGCGCGCGCTTCGAGGCAACCGTACGCGCGCCGTGCCACCGGCCCCTCCCCCTTCAAGGGGGAGGTCGGGAGGGGGATGGGGTGCGGCGCGGAGGCAAGGCGACGTACGACTTTTACCCCATCCCCACCCCAACCCTCCCCTTGAAGGGGAGGGCACGCCGTGCACTCAAGGCGGCTCCGGAAAAGCCGAAAAAGCAGTGGATGTCTTTTTTTTACATTTGAGCGCGCGCCATGAGGAATTCCTGCCTGTCTGGAGGCGGGGCCGGAGGCTAGAATGCGCGTTTTCCCGGTTGCGCGAAGGGTTTTTCGCACGGCGGGGTCCGCGGGCGGTCCGCCCGCCGTTTTGGAGGAGGTTTCTTGGCGACGAACGCTTGGGCGGCGATGGCTCGGGGAGGCACGGAACGGCGCGCGCTGGCCGCCGACCTGCGCGAGGACGTGCTGCATCACGACCCGCTGCTCGACTGCCTGGTCGAGCTGACCCGGCTGCACGGCCACCCGAGCACGCGCGCGGCGCTGTCAGCGGGGCTGCCGCTGGAGGGCGGCAACCTGACGCCGTCGCTGTTCGCCCGCGCCGCCGCCCGCGCCGGCCTGTCGAGCCGCATCGTGCGGCGCGCGCTGGACGGCATCGACGCCGCCCTGCTGCCGGTGATCCTGCTGCTCAAGGGCGACCAGGCGTGCATCCTGCTCGGCTGGAACGCGGCCGGCGACGGCGCGCGGCTGCTCTTCCCGGAAACCGGCCAGGGCGAGGTGACGCTGGCGCGCGACGAGCTGGCCGCGCGCTACCTCGGCGTCGCCCTGTTCGCCCGGCCGCGCTTCGCCTTCGACGCGCGCGCGCCGGAGGTCGGCAAGGTGGCCGGGCGCCACTGGTTCTGGGGCGCGCTGTTCGAACAGACGCCGGTGTACCGCGACGTGATCGGCGCGGCGCTGCTGATCAACCTGTTCGCCGTGGTCATGCCGCTCTTCTCGATGAACGTCTACGACCGCGTGGTCCCGAACAACGCCACCGACACGCTGTGGATGCTGGCGCTCGGCGTGTTCCTGGTGTTCGGCATGGATTTCATGATGCGCCTGCTGCGCGGCCATTTCATCGACCTGGCCAGCGCGCGCATCGACGTCAAGCTGTCGGCGCTGATCATGGAGCGCGTGCTGGGCATGCGCCTCGAAGGCCGGCCGGCGTCGGTCGGCTCGTTCGCCTCGAACCTGCGCTCGTTCGAATCGGTGCGCGACTTCATCGCCTCGGCGACGGTGACCGCGCTGATCGACTTCCCGTTCGCCCTGCTCTTCCTGCTGGTGATCCTGTGGATTTCCTGGCCGCTGGTGCTGATCCCGCTGGTCGGGCTGGCCATCGGGCTGATCTACGCCTACATCCTGCAGCACCGCATGCACGAGCTGGCCGAGACCACCTACCGCGCCGCCGCGCTGCGCAACGCCGCGCTGGTCGAGAGCCTGACCGCGCTGGAGACGATCAAGACGCAGGGCGCCGAGGGCGTGGTGCAGAACAAGTGGGAGCGCACCACCGCCTTCCTGGCGCGCACCGGCGCGCAGCTGCGGCTGCTCTCCGCCTCCGCCAGCAACGGCGCGGCGATCATCGCCCAGGCGGTGAACGTGCTGCTGATCGTGGCCGGCGTCTACCTGATCCGCGAGCGCGAGCTGACCATGGGCGGGCTGATCGCCGTGACCATGCTCGGCGGCCGCGCCATGGCGCCGCTGGCGCAGGGCGTCGGCCTGCTGATGCAGTTCCAGAACGCGCGCACTTCGCTGTCCACGCTCGACAAGCTGATGGAGCAGCCGGTCGAGCGCCCGGACGCCTCGGCCTTCGTCCATCGCCCCGAGC
Organism: Propionivibrio sp.; assembly: GCF_047602565.1. GTDB lineage: Bacteria > Pseudomonadota > Gammaproteobacteria > Burkholderiales > Rhodocyclaceae > Propionivibrio. The sequence goes on along the minus strand of NZ_JASGGX010000001.1, from coordinate 2,478,933 downwards.
TCTCGGGCGAGATCGAGTTCCGCGACGTCTCGTTCAGCTACCCGAACCAGGGCGAGCCAGCGCTCCGGCACGTGTCGCTGCGCATCGCGCCGGGCGAGCACGTGGTCGTGCTCGGGCGCACCGGCTCGGGCAAGACCACGCTGCAGAAGCTGATGCTCGGCCTGTACGAGCCGGGCGAGGGCGCGGTGCGCATGGACGGCATCGACCTGCGCCAGCTCGACCCGGCCGACCTGCGGCGCAACGTCGGCTACGTCGGGCAGGAGGCCATGCTGTTCTACGGCACGCTGCGCGAGAACATCGCCATCGGCGCGCCCTATGCCGACGATTCGGCGATCGTGCACGCCGCCGAGGTGGCCGGGCTGGCGCAGTTCGTCAACCGCCACCCGAAGGGCTTCGACATGCTCATCGGCGAGCGCGGCGAATCGCTCTCCGGCGGCCAGCGCCAGGAGGTGGCGATCGCCCGCGCGGTGCTGATGGACCCGCCGGTGCTGCTCTTCGACGAGCCGACCAGCGCCATGGACTTCTCCACCGAGAGCGCCTTCAAGGAACGCCTGCGGCGCCACGCGGCGCACAAGACGCTGGTGATCGTCACCCACCGCACCAGCCTGATCGATCTGGCCACGCGCATCGTCGTGGTCGACGACGGGCGCATCGTCGCCGACGGTCCGCGCGACCAGGTGATCGAAGCCCTGCAGACCGGCCAGGTGGCGAGGGCCGCGGCATGACGCCCCGCCTGGTCGCCGCGGGCGGGCGCCTGATCGGCGTGCTGGAGGCGGTGCGCCGGCGCGTGCAGCCGGGCATCGACGCCTGGCTGGAACGTTTCTCCATGGCCGAGAAGGCGCGCGAGCAGCAGGGCTTCGCCGCCGACACCGACTACGCCATCCTGCAGCAGGAGCCGCTGCGCGCGCGCATCGTGCTGCGCACGGTCGGCATCGCCTTCGCCATCGCCGTGATGTGGGCCGCGGTCAGCCGCATCGACGAGGTGACGCGCGGCGAGGGCAAGGTCATCCCGTCGCGCCAGCTGCAGGTGCTGCAAAGCCTCGACGGCGGCGTGGTGTCGGAGATCCTGGTGCGCGAGGGCGACGTGGTCGAGCCGGAGCAGATCCTGCTGCGCATCGACCAGACGCGCTTCGTCTCCTCGGTGCGCGAGAGCCGGGCGCAGACCCTGGCGCTGCAGGCCAAGGCCGCGCGCCTGCGGGCGCTGGCCGAGGGCGTGCCCTTCGTGCTGCCGCCCGAAGTGGTCAAGGACGACCCGAAGACCGCGGCGGAGGAGCGCCGCCTCTACGAATCGCGCCGCGACGAGCTGGAGATGAACCGCTCCATCGCCCGCCAGCAGCTGTCCCAGCGCCAGCAGGAGCTGGTCGAGGCGCGCGCGCGGCACGAGCAGGCGGCCAAGGCCTTCGAACTGTCGTCCAAGGAACTCGCGGTGACCAAGCCGCTGATCGCCTCGGGTGCGGTGTCCGAGGTCGAAATACTGCGCCTGGAGCGCGACGTCGGCCGCTTCCGCGGCGAGCGCGACATGGCGGCGGCGCAGATCGCGCGCATCCAGTCGGCGATCAGCGAGGCCAGCCACAAGGTCGAGGAAGTCTCGCTGGCCTTCCGCAACGAGGCCGGCAAGGAACTCGCCGAGACCATGGCCCGCCTCAACAGCCTGTCCGAAGGCAGCGTCGGCCTGGCCGACAAGGTCGACCGCGCGGTGCTGCGCTCGCCGGTCAAGGGCACGGTCAAGCGCCTGCTGGTCAACACCGTCGGCGGCGTCGTGCAGCCGGGCAAGGACATCGTCGAGGTGGTCCCGCTCGAAGACACCCTGCTGCTCGAAGCGCGCGTGCAGCCGCGCGACATCGCCTTCCTGCGCCCCGGCCAGAAGGCCATGGTCAAGTTCACCGCCTACGATTTCGCCATCTACGGCGGGCTGGAGGGCAAGCTCGAGCACATCGGCGCCGACTCGGTGGTCGACGAGAAGGGCAACGCCTTCTACACCGTGCGCGTGCGCACCAGCCAGTCCCGGCTCGGCGGCGACCTGCCGATCATCCCCGGCATGGTCGCCGAGGTGGACATCATCACCGGCGAGAAGAGCGTCCTCACCTACCTGCTCAAGCCGGTCCTGCGCGCCAAGGCGCGCGCGTTCACGGAACGCTGACCGTGCCCTCGGCCTTCCTGTCGCACGACGCCCGCGTCCGGGACACCTGGAAAGCGGCATTTCCCGACCTGCTCGCCGGGCCGCTGGCCCATGTGCCGCCGGCGGCCACGCTGGTCTGGGCCCTGCGCCCGCCGCGGCCCGACGGCGACGCGGCCGCGCTGGTCGCCGGCCTGCGCCGGCAGGCCGCCGGCAGGCCGCTGATCCTGCTCGCCGACGTGCCGGACGAGGACGAGGCGCTGGCCGCGCTGGCCGCCGGCGCCTCCGGCTACTGCAACGGCCACGCCGCGCCGGCCGTCCTGGCGCAGGTCGCCTTGGCCGTCGGCAACGGCGGCATCTGGATCGGCCAGAGCCTGATGCAGCGCCTGCTCGCGGCGACGGCACGCGGCCTGGCCGCCGCGCCGTCCGGCCAGGAAGCCGGCGCCGCCTCCTGGCGCGAGCGGCTCACCGCGCGCGAGCAGGAAGCCGCCGCGCTGCTGGCCCAGGGCGCCAGCAACAAGGAAATCGCCCGGCGCATGGCGATCACCGAGCGCACCGTCAAGGCGCACGTCGGCGCCATGCTGGAAAAGCTCGGCGCGCGCGACCGCCTGCAGCTCTCGCTGATCCTCAACGGCCTCGAAGCGCCGCGCTGAGCGCCGCGCCGCGGCCGGGCATCGTCCCCGGGGCGCTCGCGCGACCTCCGTCATCCCGGCGCAAGCCGGGATCCAGAAACCACCTTGCCGAACCGCCAGCGGCTGCGCGGACACCCTCGCCGCCACTGGATTCCGGCTTGCGCCGGAATGACGGCGCCGGCACTTTGGCGTTGCCCTGGATGCCATGGGGGTTCATGCGATCGCCCGGGCATCGTACCTTGGTACAGTAGGCAAGGCCCTCGCCCCGGCTTAATGTGCCGGCTATCGTCATTCCGTCGCGAGGATTTCCCATCATGGCCGCTCCCCTTCCCGTCGCCCGCGTTTCCGCCGTTCAAGGTCAGGCCCACGCCAAGGGCGCGGACGGCCTCCTGCGTCCCCTGCACGCCGGCGACTTCGTTTACGCAGGCGAGATCGTCGTCACCGGCGCCGCCAGTTCCGTCAACCTGGCGGCCATGGACGGGCAGCCGTTCCACCTGGGCGCCAACGAAGGCATGACCATGGACGCCGAAGTCGCCGCCCAGGTCGCCCCCGACGCCGCCGATTCGGCGGTCAAGGTCTCCGGCGACGAATTCAGCCGCATCGTCACGGCGCTCAGTCAGGGACGGAGCCTCGACGACCTGCTCGAAGAGACCGCCGCCGGCGGCGCGTCGGGCGATGCCGGCGGCGGGCCGACCTTCGTGCGCCTGCTGCGCATCAGCGAAAGCGTCAACCCGCTGAGCTTCACCTACGAAACCGCCCGCGCCGCCGCCACCGACGACCCGTTGTCCGGAGGCCTGGGAGCGGCCCTGAGCACCGTGGCGGAGAACGATACCGCTGCCGGCACCGGCACTGATACCGCTGCCGACGCGGCGCCCAACCGCTCGCCGCTCGCCGCCGCGGACGTCTACACCATGCGGGAGGACGGCGGGCCGCTCACTCTCGATCCCCTGGCCAACGATAGCGACCCGGACGGCCACGCGCTGACGGTGACGAGCATTGCCGGCGTCGCCCTGACGCCAGGCGCGGCGCAGTCGATCGCCGTCACCGGCGGCACGGTCGAGGTCAGCGCCGCCGGCGTCATCACCTTCACGCCGGACGCCGATTACCACGGCACGGTCAACATCCCCTACACCATCAGCGACGGACACGGCGGCACCGCCACGGGCAACCAGACGATCACCGTCACCCCGGTCAACGACGCGCCGACGATCGACGTGGCGGCGAACGCCTTCACCGAAGACGCGGCCGGGACGGTTGCCGGCGCGGTGGCGGGCACTTTCACCACGCACGATCCGGACGGCGATGCGCTGACGGTAAACTGGACGGGTGGAGCGAGCCCGACCGACGGCAGCGGCCACGCCCTGTATACATTGGACGCGGCGACCGGGCAGGTTCTGCTGACACAGGCAGGCGCCGACTACGTCAATGCCGGCCATACGCTGCCGGCAATCGAACTGACGGTGAGCGACGGCAGCCTGACCGGCCAGGACAGCGCCACCCCGCTGGTGACGCTGGTGAACGACGCGCCGACGATTGATGTGACGGCGAACGCCTTCACGGAAGACGCGAAGGATACGGTGGCCGGCGCGGTGGCCGGCACTTTCACGACACACGATCAGGACGGCGACGCGTTGACGGTGAGCTGGACGGGCGGATCAAGCCCGACCGACGGCAGTGGCCAAGCCCTATACACGCTGGACCCGTCGAGTGGGCAGGTGCTGCTGACGCAGGCGGGTGCGGACTACGTCAATGCCGGCCATACGCTGCCGGCGATCGAATTGACGGTGAGCGACGGCAGCCTGACCGGGCAGGACAGCGCGACTCCGGTGGTGACGCTGGTGAACGACGCCCCGACGATTGATGTGACGGCGAACGCCTTCACGGAAGACGCGGCCGGGACGGTGGCCGGTGCCGTGGCCGGTACCTTCACGACGTACGACCAGGACGGCGACGCGTTGACGGTGATCTGGACGGGTGGGTCGAGTCCGACCGACGGCAGCGGCCACGCTCTGTACACGCTGGATGCGACAAACGGCCAAGTGCTGCTGACACAGGCGGGCGCCGACTACGTCAATGCCGGTCACCTGCTGCCGGCGATCGATCTGACGGTAAGCGATGGCAGCCTGACGGGCCAGGACAGTGCGACTCCGCCAGTGACGCTGGTGAATGATGCGCCGACGATCGACGTGACGGCGAACGCCTTCACCGAAGACGCGAAGGATACGGTGGCCGGCGCGGTGGCGGGCACCTTCACGACACACGATCAGGACGGCGACACGCTGACCGTGAGCTGGACGGGCGGATCGAGTCCGACCGACGGCAGCGGCCATGCCCTATACACGCTGGACCCGGCGAGCGGCCAGGTGCTACTCACCCAGGCGGGCGCCGACTACGTCAATGCGGGCCACACACTGCCGCCGATCGATCTGACGGTAAGCGATGGCAGCCTGACGGGCCAGGACAGTGCGACTCCGCCAGTGACGCTGGTGAATGATGCGCCGACGATCGACGTGACGGCGAACACCTTTACGGAAGACGCGGCCGGGACGGTGGCCGGCGCGGTGGCGGGCAATTTCACGACACACGACCAGGACGGCGATGCGCTGACGGTGAGCTGGACGGGCGGATCGAGTCCGACCGACGGCAGCGGCCATGCCCTGTATACGTTGGACGCGGCAAGCGGCCAGGTGCTGCTGACGCAGGCGGGCGCCGACTACGTCAATGCGGGCCACACATTGCCGGCAATCGATCTGACGGTAAGCGACGGCAGCCTGACCGGCCAGGACAGCGCGACTCCGGCGGTGACGCTGGTGAACGATCCGCCGGTAGGTGTGAACGACACGATTCCGGTGACGGAAGATACATCGGTCACGCGGAACGTGCTGGGCAACGACACCGACGCGGAAGGCGATCCGCTGACCATCGCGGCGGCGTCGATCGACACCGATGGCGATGGCACCCCCGATCCGCTGGTGCTGGGTACGCCGACGGCGATCGTCAACGGCAGCGGCAAACCGATCGGCACCATCACGGTGGATGCCAACGGTGATGTGACCTTTACCCCGGCCGCCGACTACACCGGGCCGGTTCCGAACCTGACCTACACGCCGAACGATGGCACGACGGACGGTACGTCGGCGACGGTGAGCTTCGGCCCGATCGCTCCGGTCAACGATGCGCCCACGATCGACGTGATGGCGAATGCCTTCACGGAAGATGCACGGGGTACGGTAGGCGGCGCGGTGGCCGGCACCTTCACGACGCACGACCCGGACGGCGATACGCTGACCGTGAGCTGGACGGGTGGATCGAGTCCGACCGACGGCAGCGGCCACGCCCTGTACACGCTGGACCCGGCGAACGGCCAAGTGCTGCTGACGCAGGCGGGTGCCGACTACGTCAATGCCGGCCACACGCTGCCGGCGATCGAATTGACGGTGAGCGACGGGAGCCTGACCGGCCAGGACAGCGCGACTCCGACGGTGACGCTGGTGAACGACGCGCCGACGATCGACGTGACGGCAAATGCCTTCACGGAAGACGCGGCCGGGACAGTGGCCGGCGCGGTGGCCGGCACTTTCACGACGCACGACCAGGACGGCGACGCGCTGACGGTGAGCTGGACGGGCGGAGCAAGCCCGACCGACGGCAGCGGCCACGCCTTGTATACGTTGGACGCGGCGAGTGGGCAGGTACTGCTGACGCAGGCGGGCGCCAACTACGTCAATGCCGGCCATACCTTGCCGGCGATCGATCTGACGGTAAGCGACGGCAGCCTGACCGGCCAGGACAGCGCCACCCCGGCGGTGACGCTGGTGAACGACGCGCCGACAATCGATGTGACGGCGAACGCCTTCACGGAAGACGCGACCGGGACGGTAGCCGGCGCGGTGGCGGGCACCTTCACGACGCACGATCAGGACGGCGATGTGCTGACGGTGAACTGGACGGGTGGAGCGAGCCCGACCGACGGCAGCGGCCACGCCCTGTATACGCTGGACCCGGCGAGCGGCCAAGTGCTGCTGACGCAGGCGGGCGCCGACTACGTCAACGCCGGCCACACGCTGCCGCCGATCGATCTGACGGTGAGCGACGGCAGCCTGACCGGCCAGGACAGCGCCACCCCGCCAGTGACGCTGGTGAACGATCCGCCGGTGGCGGTGGTCACGCCGGCGGGCGGCAACGAAGACACGCCGATCACGGTGAACCTGTCGGGAACCGACGAGGACGGCACGATCCAGAGCGTGACCGTGACGGCGCTGCCGCCGGCCGGCCAGGGCGTGCTCTACCTGCCGGACGGCACCACGCCGGTCGCGGCGGGCGCGGTCCTGAGTCCGGACGACGCGGCGCATCTCGTCTTCCGGCCGGCGCCGGACTTCAACGGCACGGTCGACATTCCCTTCACCGTGACCGACAACGACGGCGCCACTTCGACGCAGGCGATCACTCCGATCACCATCGATCCGGTGCCCGATCCGACGCTCACCGCGTCGGATACCCTGACGGTGGCGGAAGACTCGGCAACGGCCAGCGGCAACGTCCTCGGCAACGACAGCGACGCCGACGGACCGCTGACCGTCGCGCAGTTCGAGGTGTCGGGCACGACCTATACCGTCCCCGCGGGCGGCAGCGCGACGGTTGTCCTGGCTGGCGTCGGCACGCTGACGATGAGCAGCGACGGCAGCTATACCTTCACGCCGGCCAAGGACTGGAGCGGCGCGGTGCCGACGGTGACCTACACGGCGACGGACGGTACGAGTTCGGCGAGCGACACGCTGGCGATCACGGTGACGCCGGTGGCCGATACGCCGTCCGTGCAGGTCACGATCGGCGCGCAGGGCGAGCATGCGGTGACCATCGACAGCGGCAATGCCGCCGACACGCACGCGGGGTATACGGTGACGGCCTACCATGCCGACGGCACCCCCGCCGCGCTCGCCGCCAACGCCTCGCCCGCCGGCTTCGGCGTGGCCGGCGCCGCCTCCGGGGCCGACAGCGAACTCGGCTATGCCGGCGGCTCGTCGGAAAAGATCAGCATCAGCTTCGACCAGGGCGCGTCCAGCGTGACGGTCCAGCTGGCCTGGCTGAATTCGAGCGAGCAGGCCCATTACGTCCTCTACGACGCCGCGGGCGCGGTGATCGGCGAGGGCACGGTGTGGGGCAATACCGACGGCGTCGACCCGGCGTTCACGCTGGTCGGCGACAACGGCGCGTCGATCAAGAGCATCGAATTCACGGCGCCGCGCGCGGGCGACGATTTCCTGATCCATTCGGTCACCTTCGTGGAAAGCAAGACGTTCCCGCTGACGATCGTCGCCGCGCCCACGGACAGCGACCACTCCGAAACCATCACGGCGTTGATCGTCAAGGTTCCCGCCGGCGCCGCCCTGTCGGCCGGCACGGACAACGGCGACGGCACCTGGACGCTGCCGCTTGCCGGCAGCGGCGCCTATCAGGTAAGCGTCGATCCGGTGACGCACGCCGTGACCGTCACGGGCCTGACGATGACGGTGCCGGGCGGCCATACCGGATCGCTGGAAGTCGTGGCGACCGCGACGGTTCAGGACGGCGCGGACACGACGACCGCCTCCGGTTCCGCGACGTACCAGAACCTGGGCCTGACGGCCGGCGACGACACGGGCGCGGTGAACGAGGACGCCAGTCTGGCCGTCGGCAAGGCGCAGGGCGTCGAGAGCAACGACGTCGACGCCGACGGCCATGCGCTGACGGTGACTGGCGTACGCACCGGCGCGGACAACGACGCCGCCGCGGTGAGCAAGATCGGCGTGGTGGGCCAGAGCCTGCAGGGCGCCTACGGGACCCTGACGCTCAACGCCGACGGCAGCTACACCTATGCCGCCAACAAGGCGGACAGCCTGGCGCAAGGCGTCACCGCGCAGGACGTGTTCACCTACACGGTCAGCGACGGCCTGGGCGACACGAAGAATGCCGAACTGCGCATCACGGTCACCGGCACCAACGACGCGCCGGTGGCCTCCAGCAGCACGATCACGGTGAACGAGGAAAGCGTCGACACCCCGCTCGGCCTCGGCGTGCCGACCGACGTCGACAGCGCGGCCCTGACCATCAGGGTCACCGGCCTGCCGAACGTGGGCAGGGTGACCCTGGCGGATGGCACGCCGGTGACCAGCGGCATGACCCTGACCGCCAGCCAGCTGGCGTCGCTGCAATACGACGCGCCGGCGGACTATGCGGCGGGAACGCCGGCCGGCAGTTTCACCTACAGCGTTTCGGACGGCATCGCCACGGTGACCGGCAAGACGACGATCAACGTCAATCCGGTGAACGACGCCCCGGTCGCGGTGTTCAAGCCGGCGGGCGGCGACGAGGACACGCCGATCATGGTGAATCTCGCGGGGCGGGACGTTAACGGCATGATCCAGGCCGTGACCGTGACCACGCTGCCGCCGGCGAGCCAGGGTGTGCTGTACCTGGCGGACGGCACCACGCCGGTGGCGGCGGGGACGGCGCTGACGCCGGCCGAGGCGGCGATTCTCGTCTTCCGGCCGGCGCCGGACTTCAACGGCACGGTCGGCATTCCCTTCACGGTGACCGACAACGAAGGCGCCACCTCGGCCCCGGTGACGGCAACGATCACCGTCAATCCGGTGAACGACGCGCCGACGATCGACGTGGCGGCGAACGCCTTCACCGAAGACGCGGCGGGGACGGTGGCCGGCGCGGTGGCCGGCACCTTCACCACGCACGATCCGGACGGCGACGCGCTGACGGTGCGCTGGACCGGCGGAGCGAGCCCGACCGACGGCGGCGGCCATGCCCTGTATACATTGGATGCGGCGAGCGGCCGCGTGCTGCTGACGCAGGCAGGCGCGGATTACGTCAATGCCGGCCACACGCTGCCGGCGATCGAGCTGACGGCAAGCGACGGCAGCCTGACCGGCCACGACAGCGCCACCCCGGCGGTGACGCTGGTGAACGACGTCCCGGTCGCGGTGGCCGCGCCGGCGGGCGGCAACGAAGACACGCCGATCACGGTAAACCTGTCGGGAACCGACGAGGACGGCACGATCCGGGGCGTGACCGTGACCACGCTGCCGCCGGCCGGCCAGGGCGTGCTCTACCTGCCGGATGGCGTTACGCCGGTCGCGGCGGGCGCGGTGCTGAGTCCGGACGACGCGGCGCATCTCGTCTTCCGGCCGGCGCCGGACTTCAACGGCAGGGTGGACCTCTCGTTCACCGTGACCGACGACGGCGGCGCCACCTCGGCCCCGGCGACGGCATCGATCACCGTCAATCCGGTGAACGACGCGCCCGTGCTCGACCTGGACGCCGACGATTCCACGGCGCCGGGCACCGGCTACGCGGCGTCGTACGCCGTGGGCAGCGGCGCGGGCGTCGCCATCGCGGCGCCGGACGCGCGGATCACCGACGTCGAACTCGACGCTGATCCACAGCGCCACCATCCATCTCACGGACGCGCAGGCGGGCGACCTGCTCAGCGCCGGCGCGCTGCCCCCGGGACTGCACGCCAGCGCCTACGACGCGGCCACCGGCGTGCTCACGCTCAGCGGCGACGCCTCGCTGGCGACCTACCAGGCGGCGCTGGGCGGCATCCTGTTCAGCAGCGCCTCGGCCGTGCCGGGCACGAGCGAGCGCCACGTCGAGGTGACGGTCAACGACGGCGCGGCCGATTCCAACGTCGCGGTCACCACCCTCACGGTCGGCTCTCCGGTCAACGTGACGCTGGCGTCAACCTCGACGGTGCTGGCCGCGTCGCTGTCCGGCCTGCGCGCCGAGTATTACGGCTACAACGAGACGCGCACCTCCGGCAACAAGACGCACGCCGACGACACCAAGTACGGCAACCTCGACAGCATTTCCGACATGCGCTCGATCATCGACGGCCGCAACGGAAGCACGGTGGTGGGGACGATCAAGGCGGCGGATACGGCGCCCGACGCGGTGTTCCGGGCAACCGACATCAATTACGGCGAGATCAACGGCTCCCTGGGCACCAACGCCAGCCTCGCCTCGGGCAAGCTCGTCGATTTCCTGCACGCCGACGCGGCCGCCGCCGCCAGCCTGTCCGGCTCGGTCGGCACCACCACCGACGCGGGCATCCGCTTCATCGGCTACCTCGACTCCCCGTCCGGCTCGTACGACATCCGCATCTATTCCGACGACGGCTTCAGCCTGAGCATCGACGGCCACACCGTCGCCAGCTACGACAACATCCGTTCGCCGGGGAACAGCGTGGTGACCAACGTCGACCTGAGCGGTGGCCTGCACCCGATCGAAATCCTCTATTGGGATCAGGCGGGACAGGCGGTCCTGCACATCCAGTTCAAGCCGACCGGCGCGCCGGATTCCGCGTACCAGGATCTCGGCACGGGCGACCTGGCGCTGGTGTCGCAGCAAGGAGTGGCCCTGAGCGCCCTGCAGGACATCATCGCCGACCCGGCCCACGCCGGGCAGTACCTGATCCGCACCGGGCAGGAATACACGGGCACGCTCGCCAACGACCACATCACCGGCGGCGACGGGCGCGACATCCTGCACGGCGGGGCCGGCAACGACACGCTCAACGGCGGCGCCAACGACGATACGCTCGACGGCGGCGCCGGCAACGACGTGCTGACCGGCGGCCTCGGCTCGGACGTCTTCGCCTGGCACCTGGGCGACCAGGGCACGGCCGGCGCGCCGGCGCGGGACACCGTCACGGATTTCAGCAAGTTCCACCGCGGCGGGCAGCGACGACGTTCTCAACCTCAAGGATCTGCTGCAGGGCGAAACGCATCCGTCGTCGGGCACCGGCATCGGCAACCTCGACCACTACCTGCATTTCGAGAAGTCCGGCAGCGACACCATCGTGCACGTCAGCTCGGACGGGCAGTTCGCGGCCACCGATTCGGCGGCCGCCGTCGCCGGCAAGGAGAATCTCCAGATCGTGCTGCAGGCCGTCGATCTGACCACGGCCGGCACCGACCAGCAGATCATCCAGGACCTGCTGACCAAGGGCAAGCTGGTCACCGACTGAGCCGGCCGGCGCAGGCATGCCCCGGCTCGGGCGGGCGCGGAGAAAAGACGGGGAAAACCCCGCGTTCTCCGCGCCTGCGCGCGCCTCGCCTCCGGGGCGGCCGCGCGATCCGGCCCCATCGTACCTTGGTACAGTAGGCAAGGGCCACGGGCCGGCTTAAGGTGCCGGCTGTCATTACCACTCCGAAAGTACCCGACATCATGGCCGCCCCCGTTCCCGTCGCCCGCGTCGCCGCCGTTCAAGGCCGGGCCTATGCCAAAGGCGAAGACGGCGCCTTGCGCCCCCTGCATGCCGGCGACCTCGTCTACACGGGCGAGATCGTCGTCACCGGCAGCGGCGCTGCCGTTGACCTCGCGACGATGGACGGACAGCCGTTCCCCCTGGGCGCCAACGAGGCGCTGACCATCGATGCCGGCGCCGCCGCCCCGGCCGTGTCCGGCGCCGCCGAGGCGGCGGCCCTGGCCGCCGGCGGCGAGTTCCAACGCACCGTCGCGGCGCTCGACGAGGCGCGCCGCCTCGACGGCCGTGCCGACGACACCGCGCCGCGCGCCGCGCCCGAGGAGAACGCCGGCGGCGGCCCGACTTTCGTCCGCCTGCAGCGCATCGTCGAGAACCTCGATCCCCTGCGCTTCGAGTTCGATACCGCCCGCCGCGGCGGAGTGGACGAGCCGCTCAACGGCGGCCGGGGCGACACCGGGCCGACCACGCCCGGCACGCCGACGCTCGACCTGGCGGACGGCAACGGCCTGGACGTCGGCCAGGCCACGGTGCTCGAACGCGGACTGCTCGACCCGGACGACACCAGCGCCAGCGCCGCCGGCACGATCACCCTGCACGCGCCTGGCGGACTGACCAGCCTCGGCGTCGGCGGCGCCACCTTCACGGCCGCGCAGCTCGGCGCCCTGGCCACGGCGCCGCAGTCGGTCGACACCGGCATCGGCACGCTGACGCTCACCGGCTACGACCCGGCGACCGGCGTGCTGACCTACACCTACGCCCTGAACGCGGCGCAGCACCAGCCGGGGCTGGCGCACAGCGCCGATGACATCGCGCTGACCGTCGCCGGCCCCGGCGGCTCGGCCGGCGGCACGCTGACCATCGACATCATCGACAGTCTGCCGGCCGCCGCCGACGACGCGGCGCGCATCGGCGAGGACGCCGTGTCCAACGTGGTCGCCGGCAGCGTGCTGGGCAACGACTCGGTCGGCGCCGACGCCAATCCCGCGCTGGTGACGCCCGGCACCTTCGTCCTCAAGTACGGCACGCTGGTGCTCAACGGCGACGGCAGCTACACCTACACGCTGGACAACGCCAACCCCGAGGTCAATGCGCTGAAGACCGGCCAGACCTTGAGCGACAGCCATGTTTACACCTTGACCGACGGCGATGGCGACACCGCCGCGGCCACGCTGACCATCACCATCGACGGCCATACCGACGGCGCGCCGGACATCGCGCCGTTCGACAGCCGGGGCGTGGTGGGCGCGGAAGCCACCGTCGACGAGCAGGGCCTTACCAGCGCGGCCGACACCGGCGAAACCACCGCCGGCACCATCGTGCTGACCGCGCCGGACGGGCTCAAGAGCATCGCCGTCGGCGGCGTGGATTTCACGGCGGCGCAACTGGCCGACGCAGGCTGGCTGGCCGGCCATCCGGTCGACACCGGCATCGGCACGCTGACGCTCACCGGCTACGACCCGGCGACCGGCCGGCTGGCCTACACCTACACCCTGAACGGCGCGCAGCACCAGCCGGGCGCCGCGTCCAGCGTGGACGCCATCCCCCTGTCCGTCACCGATCTGGCGAACGCCACGGCCGCCGGCACGCTCGACGTCCGCATCATCGACAGCCTGCCCCAGGCGCATCCCGACACCGACACGGTGACGGAGGACACGGCGCCGACGGCCACCGGCAACGTCATCACGACCGGTCCCGGCGCGGACAGCCTGGGCGCGGACGCCACGGCGGTCACCGGCGTGGCGCCCGGCACGCCGGCCTCGGCGGCAGGGCAGGTCGGCAGCAGCGTGGCCGGCGCCCACGGCACGCTGGTGCTGAACGGCGACGGCAGCTACACCTATACGCTCGACAACGCCAGCCGGGGGGTGCAGGAACTCAACGCGGGCGAGACGGCCAGCGACGTGTTCACCTACACCCTCACCGACGCCGACGGCGACACGAGTACCGCCACGCTGACCATCACCATCACCGGCACCGACGACGGCGTCGGCCTGACCATCCCGGATACGAACGGCGCGGCCGGCGGGCAGGCCAGCGTGCCGGAGGATCAGGTCACCACCGGCAGCTTCACGATCAGCGCGCCGGACGGGCTCGATCCGGCGGCCGCCCTGACCGTCGCCGGCACGCCGGTCAGCCTGGCCGCGCTGCAAAACAGCGGCAGCGTCCCGATCCCGATCGCCACCACGCACGGCACCCTGACCATCACCGGCTACGATCCGGCCACCGGCACGGTCAGCTACGGCTACGATCCGAGCGGCACCAGCCAGGACCATTCGGGCGGCGACGTGCTGGACGACATCGCCATCGTGGTCAGGGACGACGGCGGCGAAACGCAAAGCGGCACGCTGACCATCGAGATCACCGACACGGCGCCGGTGGCGCATGCGGACACCAACACGGTGACCGAAGACGCGGCGCCGAACCCGGTCACGGGCAACGTCATCACGGCCGGCCCCGGCGCGGACACCCTGGGGGCGGACGCCGCGGCGGTGACGGGCATCGTGTCCGGCACCGGCACGCCGGGCCACAACGTGGCGGCGGGCAGTACCAGCGCGGCCGGCGGCACCACGGTCGCGGGCCTGTACGGCACGCTCGTGCTCGGCGCCGACGGCAGCTACGGCTACACGCTGGACAACGCCAACCCGGTGGTGAACGCGCTCAAGGACGGCGACAGCCTGTCCGAGGTTTATACCTACACCCTCACCGACGCCGACGGCGACGCCAGCACCGTCACCCTGACCATCGCCATCCACGGCCACACCGACGGCGGACCGGCCATCGCGCCGGTCGACGGCAACGGCGCGGCCGACGGCCAGGCCACGGTCTACGAGCAGGGTCTGGCCAGCGTGGGCGACACCAGCGAAACCACCACCGGCACGATCGCCGTCAGCGCCCCGGACGGCCTCAAGAGCATCGCCGTCGGCGGCATCAGCTTCACCGCGGCGCAGCTGGCCGACGCGGCCTATCTGGCCGGCCACCCGGTCGATACCGGCGAAGGCACGCTGACCCTGACCGGCTACGCTCCGGCGACCGGCACGCTGAGCTACAGCTACACGCTCAAGAGCGCGCTGGACCAGCCGGGCGCGGTGGACAGCCTGGACGCCATTGCCCTGAGCGTGACCGATGCGGCCGACGCGATCGCCGCCGGGACGCTCACCGTCCGGATCGTCAACAGCGTCCCCGTGGCGCATGCCGACGTCAACGCAGTGACGGAAGACACGGCGCCGACGGCCTCGGGCAACGTCATCACGCTGGGCGCCGGCACGGACACCCTGGGCGCCGATGCCGCCACGACGGTGACCGGCGTGGCGGCCGGCACGCACGCCTCGGCGGCGGGCCAGGTCGGCAGCGGCGTGGCCGGCGCCTACGGCACGCTGACCCTGGCCAGCGGCGGCGGCTACACCTACGTGCTGGACAACGCCAGTGCGGCGATACAGGCGCTGGCGACCGGCCAGACGGTGACCGACACCTTCACCTACACGATCACCGACGCCGACGGCGACACGAGCACGACGACCCTCACCCTCACCGTGAACGGAACCAACGACGCGCCCGACATCACCGTGCAGGCGGGTGACAGCGCCGCCGCGGCACTGTCGGAGACCGACGCCGGCCTGACCGCCGGCGGCACGCTGAGCATCGGCGACGTCGATACGCTGGACACGGTCACCCCGAGCGTGTTCTCGGTCACCGCCGGCGGCACCTACGCCGGCCTGGCCTCGCTGTCCTCGCAGGTGACGAACGCGCAGCTGCTGGCCATGCTGTCGGTGACCGGCGGCGAGTCGAGCACCACGGCGCAGGACAATCCGCACGGGATCGCCTGGGCCTTCGACTCCGGGTCGCAGGCCTTCAATTTCCTGCCGGTCGGGGAGACGCTGACGCTGACTTACGTCGTACGCGCCACCGACAACCACGGCGCATCCGACGACCAGCCGGTGACCATCACCATCACCGGCACCAACGACGGCATCACGCTGCACGACGACGCCAGGACGATCGCCGAAAACGCCAACGCGGCGGGCCGCAGCGGCAACGTGCTGACCAACGACGTGCTCGACCAGGATTACGGCCAGGTGACGCAGGTGACCGGCTTCTCGCTCGACGCCAACGGCGACGGCATGGCGGAGAACTACTCGGCGGGAGACTCGGTGACGATCACCTCGGCGTCCGGCGGCACGCTCGGCGTGTTCACCCTGGCCGCCAACGGCGCCTATTCCTTCACGCCGCACGAGAGCAACTACAGCGGCCCGGTGCCGGTGGTCACCTACACCGCCGGCAGTTCGACCAACAGCGCCACCGCCACCCTGACGCTCACTGTATCCCCGGTGTCCGACGCGCCGGGCGTGACGCCCGACGCGGCGACGGTGACCACGCCGGAGGACACGGCGGTCGCCCTCGGCCTGCACGCGCCGACGGTCTCGGACGCCACCGACCAGAACGGCACGGCCGCCGGCGACGACCCCGAGCGCCTGTCGCTGATCACCCTGTCCGGCATCCCGAGCGGCGCGCAGCTGCTTTACGGCTCTTCCACCTACACCTCGACCGGCGCGGCCTTCACCATCTTCCTGTCGGACGCGGCGAACCAGGTCGCCGACCACGGCACGGCCACGCTGACCATGACCACGGCCGAATTCGAGGCCCTGCGGATACTGCCGGTGGCCGACAGCGCGGCTAATTTCACCGTGAGCATGAGCGTGACCGAGTACGAGGTCGATGCGTCCGGCGTGCAGCTGTCCGGGGTGCTCGGCGCGACGTCCACGACCACGGTGCAGGTCGACGTGCAGGCCGTCACCGACACGCCCGACCTGAAAATCGGCGGCAGCGACACCTCGTATGCCACCACCATCGCCGAGGACACGGCGCTCGACCTGACCCCGCTGCTGTCGGCGTCCTTCGCCGACCTCGACGGCAGTGAGCAGCGAGCGATCATCATCGCCAACCCGGACGGCAACGCCACGATCTACGTCAACGGCGTGGCGGTGGCGGGCGGCGGGTCCTACACCATCGCCTGGAACGCGGCCGGCAACGATCTGGAAACTTCGACCAGCGGCTTCCCCGCCATCTCGATCCAGGGCGGCAGCAATTTCAGCGGCGACCTGAACGGGATCACGGTCACCCTGAGCGCCCAGGATACCGACGCGGATTCGACGGTGACCACGGCCACGCTGACCGACGCCGTGACGCTCGACCTGCACGTGACGCCGGTTGCCGGCGACATCGGCGTCTCCGGCGCGAGCACGCCGGAAGACACGGCGGTCAAGTTCCTGCAAGGCGTCGCGGTCACCGACACCGACGGCAGCGAGAGCATCACCGGCATCGAGGTCAAGGGCATTCCCGCGGGCTGGGTGCTCAAGGACGCCGCCGGCAACACGCTGACCGTTACCGGCGGTGCCTATACGCTGCCGGCCGGCGACGTCACCAGCGGCGCGTACAAGGATTACACGCTGACGCCGCCGGGCCACAGCAGTGCGGACGCCTCGCTGACGCTCGATGTCACCTCGACCGACACCGTGACGGTCGACAGCGTGGCAGTGACGAGCGTCGTCACGGTGTCCAGGGCGCAGACGGTCGCGGTCACCGCCGTGGCCGAGGTGGTCGGCGGCGACAGCAACCACGACGGCGAGCCCGACCTGACCATGAACGGCGATTTCGTCTATACCTCGCAGGGCAAGGAAGACGAGTGGTTCGCCCTGAACGAGAACGGCTTCGACCTCAAGTCGCCCTGGTCGAACCAGGACGCCGACGGCAGCGAGACGACCTACGCCCTGCTGACGCCGGTGCTGGGCGGCTCCTCGGCCATCGGTTCGCAGTTCAAGTACACCGACGGCAGCGGCGAGCACACCCTGACCTACACCGGCACGCCGGTGCGGATTCCGGTGGCGGCGCTGGACACGGTCTGGTTCAAGGCCGCCGCCAACGTCGCCGGAGCGTTCGAGATCGAGATCCAGGCGCTCACCGTCGATACCGACCCCAATACGGGCACGGTGGTGGAAGCCGTTTCGGGCAGCGCGACGCTGACCAACCTCCTCGTCCAACCGGTGGCCGATCCGGTCACCCTGGCGGTTGACGCGCCGGCCGTGGGCAAGGAGGACACCAGCATCGCGCTGGTGATCCGCCCGACCAGCGCCGACCCCTCGGAAACCTTCAACGTCACCCTGTCGGGGATTCCCGCCGGCGCCAGGATCACCTACGACGGCGTCGATCTGGCCGTCGCGGGCGGCAGCGTGACGATCACCGACTTCAGCTCGGCCAAGTCGCTGACCATCACCCCGCCGGCCAACAGCAACGCCGACATCCCGCTCCTGGTTTCGGCGGTCTCGGTGGATGCCGTGGCCGGCCTCACCACCGACGTTTCGGACGCCAAGTCGCTGCCCCTGCTGGTCGACGTGCGCGGCGTGGCCGATCCGGTCAACCTCGTGGTGTCCAACCTGGATACCACGGAAGCCGTGCTCGATGCGGGCGACCACAAGATCGCGCTGTCCGGCCTGGTGAGCGCGGCCGCGACCGACGCGGACGGCTCCGAGACGGTCAACCTGGTGATCACCGGGCTGCCGTCCGGCGTCTCGATCGAAGGCCTGACCTTCATGGGCGGGACCGGCGCCGGCCGCGTCTGGTCCGGTTCGCCGGCGGCGGTCGCGGCCGCCGCGCTGGTGGTCGGCGAGGCCAACTACAGCGGCACCTTCGCTTTCACGGTGCGCGCGGTGTCGACCGAAAACGACGGCAACAGCCTGTCCGGCACGGCGCAGACGGTCACCGTCCAGGTGGCGCCGTCGCCCGAGGCCACGCTGGCGACGCAGACCGCCGCGCTGGAGGATACGCGCACCCACGTCGACTTCGGCCTGGCGGCGCAGAACGGCGACGCCAACGAGACCCTGAGCGCGCTCTGGATCAAGGCCGATTCGCTGGCCGGCCAGCCGTTCACCCTCTACCTGGGCGGCACGCCGCTGAGCGCGGCCCTGACCGCCAACGCCGGCGGCTGGTACGAACTGACGGCGGCGCAGGCGGCCGACGTGTACGTGCAGGGCGACGCCAACAGCAACGCGGGCGGCAGCATCACGGTCCGCTACGCGGTCACCGATCCGTCGAACGACGGCACCCTGGCGGCGGTGACCACGTGGTCGGCCGACACCGCCTACGCCATCGGCGTCGCGGCGGTGACCGACGCCACCACGTCGATCAACGATTACGCCGGCGGCGTCATCGCCGGCACCGCGACGGTCAGCGTCAACGTGACGGTGACGCAGGCGGACGACCCCGGCGCCGGCAACGCGAAGGACGTCGACGGCAGCGAAAAGCTGCTCCACTTCATCATCGACGGCGTGCCGGTCGGCGTCTCGGTGGTCGGCGGCCGCTACATCGGCAACACCGAGAGCAACGACAACACCGGGCGCTGGATTCTCGACGTGCCGGACACGGCCTTCACCGCGCCGTCGCTGCAGCAGACCGTGCAGTTCGCGCTGGACGGCTCGGCGGCGCAGCTCGCCGACCTGGACCAGGCGATCACCATCACCGCCTACACCCAGGACGCCGGCGGCGCGGAGCGGACCTCGTCCACCACCTGGACGCTGCGCACGGCCGCCGATTTCGACGATTCCGGCAGCACCCCGACGGCGCCGTCGGACATCACCGAATGGGCCGCCACGCACGCGGGCCTGACCGAAGACACGCCGGCCACGCTGGCCTCGCTGGTCGATGCGCACGTCAGCGGTTCGTCGCCGTTCGCCGTCACCGTCACCGGCCTGCCGGCCGGCAGCGTGGTGAACGGCATGACGCTGACCATGGTCGGCGGCCAGGAAATCTGGACCGCGCAGGCCGGCGGCAGCGATGCCGACCTGCAATCCCTGCTGAACGGCATCACCATCACCCCGCCGCCCAACTGGAACGACAACCAGGGGAACGACAACCAGGGCGTCTTCTCCTTCACCACCACGCTGACCACCTACGACGCTTCCGGCGCGCGGCAGGACCAGTCGCTGTCGGTGCAGCCGGCGGTGACGCCGGTGTCCGACGACATCAGCCTCGGCATCGACGCGCCCGACGTCGACGAGGACCACGCGGCGGCGATCACCCTGAACCTGTCCAATCCGCAGGACGGCAGCCATTCCCAGCTGATCGGCGGCACGCTCTATCTCAAGCTCGACGAGAGCGGCATGGAGACGGCGGGCGGCGTGCTCAGCCTCGGCGGCACGCCGCTCGCCAAGAGCGCGGTCAGCGGCGTCGCCGGCGTGCCGGACGGCGACTATTACGTCATCACCGGCGTGCACAGCACGGACGCGCTGGCGCTGTCCTACCAGCCGGCGGCCAACGCCAGCGGCACGGTGAGCTATGCCGCCTACGTGCAGGGGCAGGAAGACAACGCGGCCAACGTGACCACCAGCACGGCGGCCGGCTCCTTCGACGTCCATCCGGTGAACGACGGCGTCACCCTGACCGTGGCGTCGGCGGCCGGCCTGGAGGACCAGCGCATCCAGCTGTCCATCGGCGTCGCCAATCCCGACGCATCGGAAGCGATCGCCTCGGTCGTGCTGAGCAACGTCCCGGACGGCTTCCTGGTCTTCTGCGGCGCCGACGCGGCGTCCGCCGCGCTCGCCTCCGACCTGGGCGGCGGCTCCTGGGGGCTGGCCCTGAGCGGCGGCGTCCTGCCGGCGTACGTGGCCCTGCAGCCGCTGGAAAACTGGAGCGGCACGCTGTCCGACCTGCACGTCGAGGTGTGGTCCGGCGAATCCTCGCTCGACCCGGTCTCGACCTCGGCCACCGCGCAGGTCACCGTCGCCGGCGTGGCGGACGGCATCACCTTCCAGCCGACGCTTTCCTTCGGCACGGAAGGCCACATCGTCGCGCTCAACCTCAACAGCACCATGCACGATACCGACGGTTCCGAGACGGCGACGCTGACCATCCACGGCCTCGGCGCGCACGCCGCGTTCTACGCCGGCGCCAGCCTGCTCGTCGCCGCCTACGACACGTCCAGCGACACCTATACCCTGTCCGGGCTGAGTCCGGTGCAGGTGAGCGCGCTCGGCGTCGTCCAGGGCGGCGGCGATTACTCGCTGACGGTGACCGCCTACACCACCGACTCGCCGGGCGGCGACGTCTCCGCGTCGAGCAACGCCAGCCTGACGCTGAAGCTGTCCGACGTGCTGGCGACCTCCGGCGACGACGTGCTGCTCTACGACGGCAAGCCCCTGGACGGCCTCGGCGGCACCGACACCGTGCAGCTGCGCCTCGGCGAGAACCTGGATTTCTCGGGCCTCGTCGACCTGAAGAACGTCGAGCGCCTCGACCTGATGCCGTCCGGCCAGAACCACAGCGTGAGCAACCTGTCGCTGCAGGACGTGCTGGACATTTCCGGCAGCGGCAAGACGCTGGCCATCCTCGGCGACGCCGGCGATTCCGTCGGCCTGAAGGACGGTACGGGCAGCGACCAGTGGCAGGTGAGCGGCAGCGAGACCAGCGGCGGCCACACCTTCGACGTTTACACCAACGCCTACGACGCGACGGTGAAGGTGCTGATCGAGCACCAGATCAACCAGACCATCAACTGAGGCGGCGCCGCGGCAAAGCGGCGCGCGGCTTCAGCCGCGCACGTGCGGCCCGGTCGCCGCGTCGAAGCCGGCGGCGGCCAGCGCGGCGAATTCCTGCTCGCTGGCCACGCCCTCGGCGATGACGGCGATGCCGATGTTCCGGGCGATCGCCGCCAGCCCCTTGAGGAAGGCCTGGTTGCCGGCGTGCGTGTCGAGGTCGCGCACGAAGATCGAATCGACCTTGAGATAGTCGATGCCCAGGCCATACAGGCGCCCGATCTCGCTGAAGCGGTGACCGAAATGCTCGATGCCGACGCGGCAGCCGAGCGGCTTCAGGTCGTGGCACAGCTCGCGGAAGGCGTCAAAATGCGCCAGCATGCCGGACTCGGCGATCTCCAGCCACAGGCGCGGCGCGGCGCGGTGCGGCGCCAGCAGCGCCAGCAGTTCGCGGCGGAACGACGGCCACAGCAGCGAATGCGCCGACAGGTTGATCGCCAGCCCCGGCAGGTCGGGCCGCGCGTCGAGCGCCGCCAGCCCCAGGGTGACGGCCGCCAGATCGAGGCGGGCGGTGAGCTGCAGGCGTTCGGCCTGCGGCACGAAGCGGCGGGCCGGCAGCCACTCGCCGTCGTCGTCGAATTTCAGGCGCAGCGGACATTCCTCGTGCAACAGCGTGCCGTCGAGCCGCGCGACCGGGAAGGCGGCCAGGCGGACCCAGTTCCGGTCGAGCGCGCGCCGCAGGTGCTCGGACCAGTCGCGCGCGGTGTGCGGCGTGCCGTCGGCGTGCCGGACGTCGATCAGGCGCAGCGCGTCGCGCCCTTCGCTCTCGCTGGCGGCGAGCGCGGCGTCGACCTGCGCCAGGATCAGCGCCGGCGCGATGCCCGCGGCGAAGCGGCCGCCGGCGATCCAGGTGGTGATGTGTTCCTGCGGCGAGCCGTGGAAGGCCGCCGTTTCCTGCGTCAGCTGCCGCAGCAGCGGCTCCCCGACCGCGCGCGGCGCGGCGTCCGCCGGCATCAGCAGGGCGAAATCGGCGCCGTTGAGGCGGGCGCCGAGCGCGTCCGGACGCTGCGCGGCGAACTCGCGCAGCACGCCGCCGAAGCGCTCCAGCAATTCGTCGGTGGCCTCGCGTCCGAGCGCGCGGTTGATCTCCGCGAGGCGGGCGAGGCGGATGATGAACAGGATGCCGCCGGCCGAATCCGCCCCCTCCGCCGCCTCGCGCAGGTACGCCAGGAAGTGGACGCGGTTGGCCAGCCCGGTCAGCGCGTCGCAGTTCGCCTCGCGGCGCACCGCTTCGAGCCGCGCGGCTTCTTCCTCGAACATCGCCTTGAGGCGGACCACCGTGCCGTTCATCGCCGCGGCGAGCTGGCGCAGCTCCGGCACGTCTGGTTCGCCGATGGTGGTGAAGCGGCGCTCGGAGATGGCCCGCGCCTGCCGCACGACGGCGGCCAGCGGCGCCTTCAGGCGCAGCAGGATCAGCGTGCCCAGGCAGCCGCCGACGAGGCCGGAGAGCACCAGCGCGCCGAAGATCTGCAGCGCGCCGTGCCACAGGGCGGCGTAGGCGAAGCGGCTGTGGCTGACCAGGGTGATCGTGCCGAACTGCTTCCAGCCGTCGCTGATCTGCGCGTAGCCGGGCTCGGCGCGCAGGGGCAGGTAGCGGGCGAACCAGGCCGGCACGCCGGGGTCCCCGGCGTCCGCGCGGCGTTCCACGAGCGTCCGGCCCAGCGGATCGACCACGCGGATCAGTTCGTAGTGGCCGCTGTCGAACAGCGCGCTGACCGCCAGCTCGACCGACACCGCATCGAGATTCCGCTGGTTGAGCGAGAGCGCCAGCACCGTGGCGTTGTCGGCGTTCTTCTGCGACAGCTGCGCCTCCAGGTAGCCGCGCGCGCCGAGCAGCGAGGCGAGCAGGCTGCCGCCCAGCGCGAGCAGGGTGCTGGTGATGATGGCGAGCCAGAGCTGGCGATACATGGACATGGTCGTACTCCTCGAAATCGCGTCATTCGTATCCGTCGGCGAGGATGCGCCGCCACGCCTCCTCCCAGCGCGACAGGCGGCCGATCCCGGCGGCCGCCGGCACCGCGCCCTTGCCGGACACGCCGGCGAAAATCCCGTCGCTGTTGAAACTGAACACCGGCTGCAGGTCCGGGCGCCGCGCGGCCGGCCGGATCGTCCCGTCCAGATTGTCCAGGATCAGCGGCTCGGCGTCCGGCGCCGCGTAGTAGGCGAGCACCATGTGCGCCTGCACCACCGGCCCGCCCGGCGCGTCGAGGCGCGCCTTGGCGTAGATCAGGCGCAGTTTGCCGCTGGCCACGCCGGCCATGCGCAGCGAAACGTACTTGATGATGGCGAAATCCTCGCAGTCGCCCCGGCCCTGGCCGATCGTTTCCAGCGGCGTGGCCCAGTAGTCGCTCTGCTGCCAGACGGTGATGTCGTTTTCGAAGACGATGCGGCGGTTGATGAAGTCGTTGACCCGTGCGAGCCGCGCCTCCTCGCGCAGCGCGCCGGCCGCGGCGATCATCGCCAGCCACTCGTCCAGCAGCGGCACGCGGGACGGGCCGAAGCGGGCGGCCAGCTGCTCGCGCAGCACGGCGGGATCGCGCCGCGCCTGGGCGACCAGCGCCGTCGCCGCGAGGCACAGGGAGAGCAGCGCCGCCAGCCCGTACCGCAGCACCGGACTCCCGTTCAGGCCGTGCCGGCGCGACGGCGGATAGTCGAAAGGCATGGGATGCCGCGATGTCGGAATGTTTGACTGTAAATTAATGTGCCCGATGTGTACTGCGTCACAGACGGCCTGCTGCCGGCAAGTATAATCCCGCCTTTCCGAACGGGTCGTTCACAAAGTATACGTAGGGAGATGAACATGCAGAAAGTGGCGGTCGTACATGCGTTTGTCGTGCTGGCCTCGCTGCTGGCGGGTACTGCCGTCGCGCAGTCCGTGCCCGCCGGCCAGGCGCCGCAGAATTTCACGCTGAAGGACGCGGCCCAGGCGGCCGTGCTCAAGAATCCCGACGTGCAGGCGCGCTGGCACGCCTTCCAGGAGGCCGACCAGGAAATCGGCGTGGCGCGCGGCGGCTTCTTCCCCCGGGTCAACTTCTCGGCCGGCGTCGGGCGCGAGAAGACGGTCCAGAAAAAGGTCGGCATCGACGATTCCTACCACGGCAACGAACGGACGCTGTCGCTGCGCCAGATGCTCTTCGACGGCTTCGCCACCTCCAGCGAGGTCAAGCGCCTGGGCAAGGCCAAGCTGGTGCGCTATTTCGAACTGCTGGACGCCTCCGAGAACGTCGCGCTCGAAGCCGCGCGCGCCTGGCTCGACGTCGTCCGCTACCGCGAGCAGGTCAAGCTGGCCGAGGACAACTATCTGCAGCACTACGCCGCGCACGAGCAGCTGAAGCGCCGCGCGGCCTCCGGCGTCGGCAAGCGGGTCAACGTCGACCAGGCGGCCAGCCGCCTGGCCCTGGCCGACGTCAACCTGACCACGGCCTACGCCAACCTGCACGACGTCACCGCCCGCTACCTGCGCATCGTCGGCGAGAACCCGCCCGTGGAAATGGGCATGCCGGAACGCCTGACCCGCGCCTTCCCGGCGAAGATGGACGCCGCGCTGGCGACCGCCCTGCAGCAGAACCCGGCGCTGCGCGCGAGCATCGAGAACATCGAGGCGTCGCAATACGACCTCGAAGCGCGCCGCGCGGCCTTCATGCCGCGCGTGGACCTCGTCGCCCGGCGCGACGACTACAGCAACTACGAGGACGGCGGCTCGCGCGACGACAGCCGCGTCGAACTGCGGCTCAACTACAACCTGTTCAACGGCGGCTCCGACCTGGCGCGCAACCGGCAGTTCCGCGAGCGCAAGCACATCGCCCTGGACCAGCGCGAGAAGGCCTGCCGCGACGTGCGCCAGACCCTGTCCATCGCCTACAACGACACGCTGCGCCTGAACGACCAGCTCACCTATCTGGCGACGCAGGTCGACCTGGTGGAGAAGACCCGGGCGGCCTACCGCGACCAGTTCAACATCGGCCAGCGCACGCTGCTCGACCTGCTGAACACCCAGAACGAATACTTCGACGCGCGCCGCGCCAAGGTCAACGCCGACGCCGACCTGTCGCTGGCCTACCTGCGCAGCTACGCCGGCATGGGGCGCCTGCTGGAGGCGCTCGAACTGAAGCCCGTCGAACTCCAGGACGCGCCGGCGGCCGGCGATTTCGCGGCGATCGATGCGGAACAGATGTGCCCGCCGCTGCAGCCCGCCGACGCGGTGCTCGACCGCGAGGCGCTGGCCAGGAAGGCCCGGGAACTGTCCGACAGCGCGAGCGGCTTCGTCGGCGGCAAGCGCTGACCCGGCGGGCCGCCGGGGCCCCTCCCGGCATCACTCCCCGAGATAGGCTTCCCGCACCCTGGGATCGGCGAGCAGCCTGGCGGCCTCGCCGGTCAGGACGATCTCGCCGCTTTCCATGACGTAGCCGCGCTGGCTGGCTTCGAGCGCGAGCCTGGCGTTCTGTTCGACGAGCAGCACGGTCATGCCCTCTTTGGCCACCGTGCGCACCACCTCGAAGATCTTCTGCACCATCAGCGGCGCCAGTCCCATCGAAGGTTCGTCGAGCAGCAGCAGCCGCGGCCGGCTCATCAGCGCGCGGCCCACGGCCAGCATCTGCTGCTCGCCGCCGGACAAGGTGCCGGCGAGCTGCCGGGCGCGTTCCCGCAGCCGGGGAAAGAGCGAGAAAACGTGGTCCATGTCGGCCTGGATGCCGGCGCCGTCGGTCCGGCTGTAGGCGCCCATCAGCAGGTTCTCGACCACGCTCATGCGCGGGAAGACGCCGCGCCCCTCCGGCACCAGGGCGATGCCCTCGGCGACGAGCCGGTGCGGCGGCAGCGCGGAAATCTCCCGGCCGCGATAGCGCACGCTGCCGCCGGCGGCATTGAGCAGGCGCGACACGGCCTTGAGCGTGCTGGTCTTGCCGGCGCCGTTGGCGCCGATCAGCGCCACCATCTCGCCTTCGTCGACGTGGAAGCTGACGCCCCGCACGGCCTGGATGCCGCCGTAGGCGATGCGGAGCCCGTCGACCTCAAGCAACGCCGCCTCCCAGGTACGCTTCGATGACTTTGGGATTCCTCTGCACGACCGCCGGGACGTCCTCGCAGATCTTGCTGCCGTAGTCGAGCACCGCGACGCGGTCGCACAGGCCCATCACCAGCTTGACGTCGTGTTCGATGAGCAGCACGGTGACGCCGTCGCCGCGGATGCCTTCGATCAGCCGGCGCAGCCCCGCGGTTTCCGTGCCGTTCATGCCCGCCGCCGGCTCGTCGAGCGCCAGCAGCTTCGGTTCGGTGGCCAGCGCGCGGGCGATTTCGAGCCGCCGCTGGTCGCCGTAGGAGAGGTGTTTGGCCAGGTCGCCGGCCCGGTGGTCGACGCCGACGTAGCGCAGCAGCTCGCCGGCGCGCCGGCGGATGGCCGCTTCCTCGGCGCGCGTCCGGGCCGTGCGCAGCACGCCGCCGAAGACGCCGGCGCGGGTGCGCGCGTGGCGTCCGACCATCACATTCTCCAGCGCCGTCATGTTGGCGAACAGGCGGATGTTCTGGAAGGTGCGGGCGATGCCGCGCTGCGTCGCCACGTGCGGCGCGCTGGCCTGCAGCTTGCCGCCCTCGAACAGCAGCTCGCCGCCGTCCGGCCGGTAGAGCCCGGTCAGCACGTTGAAGAAGGTGGTCTTGCCCGCGCCGTTGGGGCCGATCAGCCCGTAGATCTCGCCCGCGCGGATGGTCAGCGAGACGCCGCTCAGGGCCTTGACGCCGCCGAAATGCTTGCAGACGGCGTTGGCGATCAGGAGCGCCGGCCTCACTCGCCCTCCTTGAGCACGTCGGTCGCCGCATCGCCCTTGAACTCGCGCCGGCGGATCGGCGATGGCCACAGGCCGGCCGGGCGGTAGAGCATGACGGCCACCAGCGCCAGGCCAAAGAGCAGCATGCGCAGCGCCTCCGGATCGAGCACGATCTTGCCGAACAGCGCCTGCTGGAGCGGGCCGGCGCTGTGCCGGAAGAACTCCGGCAGCACGGTGAGCAGGATGCCGCCGAGAATCACGCCGGGGATGTGCCCCATGCCGCCGAGCACGACCATGCACAGCACCATCACCGATTCCATCAGGTTGAACGACTCGGGGCTGACGAAGCCCTGGAAGCCGGCGAACAGGCCGCCGGCGACGCCGCCGAAGCTGGCGCCCATGGTGAAGGCCAGCAGCTTGACGTTGCGCGTGTCGATGCCGCAGGCCTTGGCCGCGATCTCGTCCTCGCGGATGGCCACCCAGGCGCGCCCGATGCGCGAATCCTCCAGACGGATGGTGACGAAGATGATCAGCAGGGCCAGCGCCAGGAACAGGTAGTAGTAGGCGTGCAGCGACGGCACGGTGACGCCGAGCACGGAAAGCGGCCTGGACAGCGCGACCCCGCCGAGATGGATCGGGTCGATGCCGGAAATGCCCTGCGGCCCGTTGGTGATGTTGACCGGCGCGTTGAGATTGTTCATGAAGATGCGCACGATCTCGCCGAAACCGAGGGTGACGATGGCCAGGTAGTCGCCGCGCAGGCGCAGCGTCGGCGCGCCGAGCAGGGCGCCGGCCGCGCCGGCCAGCACCGCGCCCGCCGGGATGATGATCCAGACCGGCAGGTGCAGCCCGAAGTGCGGGCTGGCGAGCAGCGCGTAGAGATAGGCGCCGACCGCGTAGAAGGCGATGTAGCCCATGTCCAGCAGGCCGGCGAAGCCGACCACGATGTTCAGGCCGAGCGCCAGCATGATGTAGAGCAGGGCGAAGTCGAGGATGCGCAGCCAGGAATTGCCCAGCGCGCTGCCGACGACGAACGGGGCGGCCGCCAGCAGGATGCCGAGGCCGGCGGTGGCGGCCAGCGCGGCGCGCCGGCTGCGGCGGTGGGACGAGGCGTCCGGCGCCGTCATGCCCGCTCCGCCACGCGCTCGCCGATCAGCCCAGACGGGCGGAAGACCAGCACGCCGATCAGCACGAAGAAGGCGAAGATGTCCTGGTAGTGACTGCCCAGAAAGCCGCCGGTCAGGTCGCCGATGTAGCCGGCGCCGAGCGCCTCGATGATGCCGAGCAGGATGCCGCCGAGCATCGCGCCGGCGAGGTTGCCGATGCCGCCCAGCACGGCGGCGGTGAAGGCCTTGAGGCCGAGCATGAAGCCCATGTAGTAGTGCGCGATCGAATAGTTGGCGCTGACCATCAGCCCGGCGACCGCGGCCAGCGCCGAGCCGATGACGAAGGTGGCCGAGATCACCTGGTTGATGTTGACCCCCATCAGCTGGGCGATCGGCGGGTTCTCCGAGGTGGCGCGCATGGCCCGGCCCAGGCGGGTGCGCTGCACCAGCAGGGTCAGCCCGGCCATCATCAGCGCGGCGACGGCGATGATGGCGATCTGCAGGCTGGTGATCGTGGCGCCGAGGATCTCGTGCGCGGACGCGGGGAGCACCGGCGGAAAGGCGTGGTAGCTGCGGCCCCACACCAGCATCGCCACGTGCTGCAGGATGATCGACACGCCGATCGCCGTGATCAGCGGCGCCAGCTTGGGCGCGCGGCGCAGCGGGCGGTAGGCGATGCGCTCGATGGCGAAGCCGACGGCCATGCATACGGCGGCCGCGGCGGCCAGCGCCAGCGGCACGGAAAGCAGCGCCGGCAGGCCGGACAGCGCCCTGAGGGTGAACAGCGCGACCATCGCCCCGATCATCACCACTTCGCCGTGCGCGAAGTTGATCAGGCCCATGATGCCGTACACCATCGTGTAGCCGAGCGCGACGAGCGCGTAGATGCTGCCGAGCACCAGGCCGTTGATGATCTGCTGGATGAAGATGTCCATCGGGTCGAATGAACGGAAATGAGCGCAAGGCGGAGCGGGCGGCCGGACGGCGTCCGCCGGCCGCGTTCGTCCGGGACGAACCCCGGCATCCCGCCGGGGCCGCCCGGGCGACCGTTTGCTCCGGTCTTACTTCTTCTCGACGGCGGCCTTGGTGGCCTCGGCGGCGTCCTTGACGGCTTCGGCCGCCGCCTTGACGCCTTCCTTGGCAGCGTCCTTGGCGGCCTCGCCGGTGGCCACGGCCGCTTCCTTGACCGAAGCCGCCGCATCCTTCACCGCCGCCTTGACCTCGGCGGCGCCCGGCGTTCCGCCACCGACCGTCTCGCGGTACTCCCACTTGCCGTCCTTGACCTCGTACAGCGAAATGGCGCCGCCTTTCAGATCACCCTTTTCGTCGAACTGGATACGGGCGGTCACGCCCTGGTAGTCGGTCTTGCCGATTTCCGGCAGGTACTTCGCCGGCTCGACCGAGTTGGCGCGCTTCATGGCGTCGACCATGACCATCGCCGCGTCATAGACGTAAGGCGCATAGAGCTGGATCTGGCCGTACTTCGCGGTGAACGCGTCGCCGAAGGCCTTGCCGCCCGGCATCTGGTCGAGCGGCACGCCGGGCAGCGAGCAGTACTGCCCCTCGCTGGCCGGGCCGGCCAGCTTGATGTACTCCGGCGTGCAGCCGCCGTCGCCGGTCAGGAACCTGGACTTGATGCCGAGCGACTTCATCTGCTTGGTCATCGGGCCACCCTGGGCGTCCATGCCGCCGTAGAAGATGACGTCGGGCCGCTTCGACTTGATCTTGGTCAGGATGGCCGCGAAATCGGTCGCCTTGTCGTTGGTGAACTCGCGCGCGACCACCTTGGCGCCGGCCGCGGTCACGCCCTTCTCGAACTCGTCGGCCAGCCCCTGGCCGTAGGCCGTGCGGTCGTCGATGATGGCCACGGTCTTGCCGGCCATCTGCCGGGCGGCGTATTCGCCGAGCACCTTGCCCTGCTGGACGTCGTTGGCCATCACCCGGAACGTGGTGGAAAAGCCCTGCTGGGTGTATTTCGGATTGGTCGCCGAGCCGGAAATCTGCGGGATGCCCGCGTCGGAATAGATCTTCGAGGCCGGGATGGTGGTGCCGGAATTGAGGTGGCCGACGACGCCGTAGACCTTCGCGTCGACCAGCTTCTGCGCGACGATGGTGCCCTGCTTCGGGTCGGCCTGGTCGTCCTCCGCGACCAGTTCCAGAGTGACCTTGGCGCCGCCGATTTCCAGCCCCTTGGCGTTCAGTTCGTCGACCGCCATGCGCGCGCCGTTTTCGTTGTCCTTGCCCAGGTGCGCCTGCGGCCCGGTCAACGGGGCGACATGGCCGATCTTCACGGTGATTTCCGGCGTCGGGGCCGGCGTCGGCGCGGCGGCCGGCGCGGGTGCCGGCGCCGCCGCCTTGGGTTCTTCCTTCTGGCTGCAGCCGATCACCGCCAGCGCGGCGGCGACGGCGAAAGTGACGCTGGAGATGCGTGGGGTAAGCATGTCGGTTCCTCCGGAAACGATGTGAATGACGGGGATTCGTGCATCGATGCCTGCCGCCGGCGAAGAAAAGGCGCGACGAGGCTTGCCCTGGGTCTAGCATTGTTCATGCCAACGGCCATCCGGCACGGCAATGCCCCGGGGGTTTCGGAACGGCGGGACACGGCGCGGCACGGCGGGGAAGCGGCGTCGCGCCCGCGCGCCGGAGCAGCGCGGGAACGCCCTTTAATGGACGTTCCTGCGCGCGCAATGCACTGAAATGGGGTACCGCGTCAGTCCCGTATCGTCTGCTCGAATTCCTTCTCCATCGCCGCCATCTGCGCCTCCACCCGGCGGTGGCCGCGTATCGACAGCGCCAGCGAGGTGGCCGGAACGAGTACAATCGGCGGCTATTCGTGCCAAGACTGGGCAAAGGGCAATGGCTGGAAACCTGTTTATCGTGGCGGCGCCTTCCGGCGCGGGCAAGACGACCCTGGTTCGCCTCCTGCTGGAGAACGATCCGCAGATCGGAGTGTCAATCTCACACACGACGCGGTTGCCGCGCCCCGGCGAGGAAAACGGCCGCGAATACCACTTCGTCGACGTGCCCGCCTTCCTGGAAAAGATCGGCCGGAACGAGTTCTTGGAGTGGGCGGAGGTGCACGGCAACTACTACGGCACCTCGAAGCGGTGGATCGAAGCGGAAATGGCCGC
Organism: Propionivibrio sp.; assembly: GCF_047602565.1. Taxonomy (GTDB): domain Bacteria; phylum Pseudomonadota; class Gammaproteobacteria; order Burkholderiales; family Rhodocyclaceae; genus Propionivibrio. The sequence continues at coordinate 2,447,352 of NZ_JASGGX010000001.1, read as the reverse complement.
GGGCCGGGACGTGCTGCTGGAGATCGACTGGCAGGGCGCGCAGCAGGTGCGCAAGGCGTTTCCGCAGGCGATAGGCGTCTTCGTCCTGCCGCCCTCGATGGCGATCCTGCAGGCCCGCCTGTCCGGGCGGGGCACCGATCCGGCGGATGTGATCGCGCGCCGGATCGCCGCGGCGCGGGACGAGATGCGGCATGTGGATGAGTTTGACTATGTTATCATCAACGACGGCCTGCAGCAGGCGGCCGGCGACCTCCAGGCGATCGTCGGGGCCGCGCGGCTGCGCTACGCAAACCAGCGGCAGCGGCACGCCTCGCTGTTCGCATCACTGCTCTGAATAGGACGACCATGGCACGAGTTACCGTAAACGATTGTCTGCAATGCATTCCCAACCGCTTCCAGATGACCCTGGCGGCCACCTACCGCGCCCGCCAGATCACCGCCGGCGCCTCGCCGATGGTCGAGGCCAACCGCGACAAACCGACGGTGATCGCCCTGCGCGAACTGGCGCAGGAGATGTACGGCCTGGAAGTGCTCAATCGCGGCCACGCCTGACGTTCCGGAAAGGCTGCGTGGTGACCGATCGTGAATTACAGCGCCCCGGCCGATTTTTCCCATCCCAAGGACGATTCCGGTCCTCCGCCAGCGGAGCGGCCGGTCGTCGCGTATGAATACGAGGACCCGGCCTACCGGGTCTTCATCGACACCCTAAGCTACCTCAAGCCCGAAGAGATCGAACTGGTCTGCGCCGCCTACCGCTTCGGCGACGAGGCGCACCAGGGGCAGACGCGCCTGTCGGGCGAACCCTACATCACGCATCCGCTCGCCGTGGCTGGCGCCCTGGCCGAATGGCGCATGGACGCGCAGGCCATCGTCGCCGCGCTGCTGCATGACGTGATGGAGGACACGGCGGTCAGCAAGGCGCAGATCACCGAGCGCTTCGGCAAGCAGGTCGCCGACCTGGTCAACGGGCTGTCCAAGCTGGACAAGATCGAGTTCCAGTCCTACCAGGACGCGCAGGCCGAGAACTTCCGCAAGATGCTGATGGCCATGGCGCGCGATCTGCGCATCGTGCTGATCAAGCTGGCCGACCGCCGCCACAATCTGCAGACGATGGCGCCGATCCGCCCGGAAAAGCGCCGGCGGATCGCCCACGAGACGCTGGAGATCTACGCGCCGATCGCCACCCGGCTGGGGCTCAACAACATTTCCCGGCAACTGCAGGATTTGTCGTTCAGGCACATCCATCCGATGCGCTTCCGGGTGCTGTCCAAGGCGGTCAAGGCGGCGCGCGGCAATCGCCGCGAACTGCTGACCAAGATCCTCGAAGGCATCCACGGCAAGCTGGCCGAGGCGCACATCGAGGCCGGCGTGTTCGGCCGCGAAAAGAGCCTGTATTCGATCTACCGCAAGATGGTCGACAAGCATCTGAGTTTCTCGCAGGTGCTCGACATCTACGGCTTCCGCATCATCGTCAAGGACATCGCCACCTGCTACCTGGCGCTGGGCGCGCTGCATTCGCGCTTCAAGCCGGTGCCGGGGAAGTTCAAGGATTACATCGCGATTCCCAAGGTCAACGGCTACCAGTCGCTGCACACCACGCTGATCGGCCCGTACGGCACGCCGATCGAGATCCAGATCCGCACGCAGGCGATGCACCATCTGGCCGAGGAGGGCATCGCCTCGCACTGGCTGTACAAGGACAGCGAGGAGAGCGGCGCCGACCTGCAGAACAAGATGCACACCTGGCTGCAGTCGCTACTCGAACTGCAGAGCGCGACGGGCGATTCGTCCGAGTTCCTGGAGCACGTCAAGGTCGACCTGTTTCCCGACGAGGTGTACGTGTTCACGCCCAAAGGCAAGATCCTGGCGCTGCCGCGCGGCGCCACGGTCATCGACTTCGCCTACGCGGTGCACACCGACATCGGCCACCGCTGCGTCGCCGCGCGCATCGACCACGAACTGATCCCGCTGTCCGCCGAGCTGACCAATGGCAACCAGGTCGAGATCATCACGGCGCCCTACGCCAACCCGAACCCGGCCTGGCTCGGCTACGTCAAGACCAGCCGCGCACGCAGCCGCATCCGCCAGTTCCTGCGCGGCATCCAGCAGGACAGCGCGACGTCGCTGGGCGAGAAGATGCTCGGCCAGGAACTGCAGGCGCTCGGCGTGACGCCCGCCGAAGTGCCGGCGGCGGTGTGGGAGCGCGTGATCCACGAATCCGGCGGCAAGACCCGGCGGGACCTCTATTCGGACGTGGGCATGGGGCGCAGCCTCGCCGCGGTCGTCGCGCACCGCCTCACCGAGCACGGCGAAGTGCCCCAGCATCCGACCAAGGCGGCCGCGCCGCTGCTCATCCGCGGGACCGAGGGCGTGGCCATCCAGCTGGCGCCGTGCTGCCAGCCGATCCCTGGCGATCCGATCATCGGGCTCCTGCGCAAGGACCAGGGCCTGCGCATCCACACCCACGCTTGCCCGGCGGTGCGCACCGCGCACAGCACCGAGCCGCAGAACTGGATACACGTGGAATGGGAACCGGCTCCCGGCCAGTTCTTCGACGTGCGCATCAAGGTGACGGCCAAGAACGTGCTCGGCGTGCTCGGCCGCATCGCCACCAGCATCGCCGAATCGGGCGTCAACATCGATTATGTGGCCATGGACCGGAAGAAGCCGGGGCTGTTCACCGACATCCATTTCCTGGTCCAGGTCTCGGGGCGCACGCATCTGGCCTCGCTGATGCGCAGCCTGCGGCGCATCCCCGACGTCGTGCGCATCGTGCGTGAACAGGAGTCGTCTTGAAAGTGTTGATCCTTGGCGCCGGCGTGGTCGGCGTCAGCAGTGCCTGGTATCTCTCCAAAGCAGGGCATCACGTGACCGTCGTCGACCGGCAGCCCGACGCGGGCCTGGAAACGAGTTTCGCCAACGGCGGCCAGATCTCGGTGTCCCACGCCGAGCCGTGGTCCAACCCGCACGCGCCGCTGCGCGCCCTGTCCTGGATGGGGCGCGAGGATGCGCCGCTGCTCTTCCGCCTGCGTCCGGACCCGGCGCTGTTCGACTGGAGCTGGCGCTTCCTGCGCGAATGCACGCCGGGACGCACGCGCGACAACATCCGCGACATCGTGCGCCTCGCCCTGTACAGCCGCGACGAGCTGGGCCGCCTGCGCGAGGAGACGGGCATCCGCTACGACCATCTGGTGCGCGGCATCCTGCACGTCTATACCGATGCCCGGGAATTCGAGGCGGCGATCGGGGCGGCGAAGGTGATGCGCGAATTCGGCTGTGAGCGCTACCCGGTCGACGCCGACCAGTGCGTCGAGATCGAACCGGCGCTGCGCGCCTCGCGCCCGATCCTGGTCGGCGGCGACTACACCGCCGCCGACGAGTCGGGCGACGCCCGGGTGTTCACCCAGAACCTCGCCGGCTTGTGCCGCGCGCGTGGCGTCGATTTCCGTTTCGACACGACGGTCGAGCGGCTGCTGGCGTCGGCCGGGCGTATCGACGGCGTCGCCGTGCGCTCCCCGGCGGGCGGCGAGACGCTGCGCGCCGACGCCTACGTCGTCGCGCTCGGCAGCTACAGCCCGTTCCTGCTGCGGCCGCTCGGCGTGCGCCTGCCGGTGTATCCGGCCAAGGGCTATTCGGCGACGATTCCGCTCTCCGCCGACAGCGTCGCGCCGACCGTGGCCATGACCGACGACGGCCGCAAGATCGTCTTCTCCCGGCTGGGCCAGCGTCTGCGCGTCGCCGGCACCGCCGAATTCAACGGCTACAACACCCAGCTCAACGAGGTGCGCTGCCGGGCGCTGATCACGCGCACACACCAGTTGTTTCCCGAACTGCGCCCGGCCGGCGAACCGGAATTCTGGTGCGGCCTGCGCCCGGCGACGCCGTCGAACGTGCCCTTCATCGGCCCGGCGAAGCTACCCAACCTGTATCTCAACACCGGCCACGGCACGCTCGGCTGGACCATGGCCTGCGGCTCGGGCCGGGTGCTCGCCGACCTCGTCAGCGGCCGGCAGCCGGCAGTCGCCCTGCGGGGTTTCTGAGCGAAGGCGCCGCGCGCGTGCTGGTCGATACCCACTGCCATCTCGACGCGGCGGAATTCGCCGGGGACCGCGATGCGGTGATGGCGGCGGCGAGGGCGGCCGGGGTCGCGGCGATCGTCGTGCCGGCGGTGGCGCCGGGGAATTTCGCCGCCGTGCGCGCCTGCTGCGAACGCCAAGCCGGCTGCCATCCGGCGTACGGCACGCACCCGCTCTTCCTGGGGGCGCTCGACGAAACGGCGCTCGACGCCCTGCGGGCCTGCCTGGAAAGGGAGCTGGCCGGATCGCATCCGCCGGTCGCGGTCGGCGAGATCGGCCTGGATTTCTACGTGCCGGGGTTCGACGCGGCGCGGCAGGAGCGGTTCTTCATCGAGCAGTTGAAGATTGCCCGCGATTTCGGCCTGCCCGTCCTGCTGCACGTGCGCCGGTCGGTAAACGCCGTGCTCAAGTGCCTGCGCCGGACCGGCGTGCGCGGCGGCATCGCCCACGCCTTCAACGGCAGCCGCCAGCAGGCCGACGCCTTCCTGGACCTCGGCTTCCGGCTCGGCTTCGGCGGCGCGATGACCTTTCCGCGCGCCACGCGCATCCGCGCGCTGGCGGCTGCGCTGCCGCCGGAAGCCATCGTGCTGGAAACCGATGCGCCGGACATCCCGCCGGTCTGGCTCGCCGGCGGCCGCAACGCGCCTGCCGAGCTGCCGCGCATCGCCGGCGTGCTCGCCGACTTGCGCGGCGTCGAGCGCGCCGAAGTGGAGCGTTTCACCACTGGCAACGCCGTTTCCCTGCTGCGCCTGCCGATGGCGGACGCCAACGCGGAGACCCGCTGAGCGCCGTCCGGCGTCCGCATCCGGCCGAAAATGCCTCTGCGGGCGAGCCGTATGGGACCGCGCGAACGCCCGCAAAGTTGCCGCCCTGTGGAAAAAACGCCATAATTTCGCCCGTTTCAGGCATCAAGCGCCGCCGGCACCTTTCCGGCGGAGTCAATTGCCCGGGTCGTGGCAAAGTTCGCGTTGAGCGAGAAAGGATTGGGCGTGGAAATCTATAAGGCAGATGTAGTTATCGTGGGGGGGGGCGGAGCCGGTCTGCGTGCAGCCATCGCAGTCGCCGAATCCGATCCATCGCTGAAGATCGCGTTGGTCTCGAAGGTCTATCCGATGCGCAGCCATACCGTGGCGGCCGAAGGCGGCGCGGCGGGCGTCAAGCGTCCCGACGACAGCTTCGACTATCACTTCCACGACACTGTCGGCGGCGGCGACTGGCTGTGCGAGCAGGACGTCGTCGAGTACTTCGTCCACCAGGCGCCGATCGAGCTGACCCGCCTCGAACACTGGGGCTGCCCGTGGAGCCGCACGGCCGATGGCCACGTCAACGTGCGCCCGTTCGGCGGCATGAAGATCCAGCGCACCTGGTTCGCGGCCGACAAGTCCGGCTTCCACATCCTGCACACGCTGTTCCAGACGTCGATCAAGTATCCGTCGATCAAGCGCTTCGACGAGTATTTCTGCGTCGACCTGCTCGAAGAGGACGGCCGCTGCCAGGGCGTCGTGGCCATCGAGATGGCCACCGGCGAATTCACCATGATCGAAGGCAAGTCGGTCATCCTCGCCACCGGCGGCGCGGGCCGCGTGTTCCGCGAGAGCACGCTGGGCGGCATCGTCACCGGCGACGGCATGGCGCTGGCCTTCCGCCACGGCGTGGCGCTGCGCGACATGGAGTTCGTGCAGTACCACCCGACCTGCATGCCGATCACCGGCCTGCTATTCACCGAAGCCTGCCGCGGCGAAGGCGGCTACCTGGTCAACAAGGACGGCTACCGCTACCTGCAGGACTACGGCCTCGGCCCGCTGCAGGACAAGCCGAAGAACAAGTACATGGAGCTCGGCCCGCGCGACCGCCTCAGCCAGGCATTCTGGTACGAGCAGCAGAAGGGCCGCACCATCGAGCATCCGGTGCTCGGCTCGGTCGTGCACCTCGACCTGCGCCACCTCGGCGAAGCCTACCTGCACGAGCGCCTGCCGCTGATCTACGAAATGGCCGAGACCTTCATGGGCATCGACCCGGCCAAGGAACCGATCCCGGTGCGTCCGGGCGTGCACTACACGATGGGCGGCGTCCGGGTCAACGGCAACTGCGAGACCTCGCTGCCGGGCCTGTACGCCATCGGTGAATGCGCCAGCGTCGGCATCCACGGCGCCAACCGCCTGGGCTCGAACTCGCTGACCGAGCTGCTGGTCTTCGGCAAGAAGGCCGGCGACGAAGCGGCGGCCCGCGCCAAGTCCATGGCACCGGGCAATTCCGCCAGCCTGCTCAAGCAGGCGCAGGCGGCCGAACAGCGCGTCATGGCGCTGAAGACCAAGACCGGCGGCACGGAACGCATGTCGACGATCCGCAAGGAAATGGTCAAGACCATGGAAGACGGCTGCGGCATCTACCGCGTCGAGGAAACGATGCAGGCGACCTGCGACAAGCTGGGCGAACTGCGCGAGCGCTTCAAGAACATCAACCTCGACGACAAGAGCAGCGTGTGGAACACCGACTGGCTGTACGCCATCGAGCTCGACTACCAGCTCGACGTGGCGCAGTCGATGGCGCATTCGGCGGTCAACCGCAAGGAATCGCGCGGCGCCCACCAGCGCCTGGACGGCCCGGACGGCGCCTACACCCAGCGCGACGACGTCAACTTCCTGAAGCATTCGGATGCCTACTACGTGCCGGGCAGCGCGCCGCGCATCGACTACGGCGACGTGAAGATCACCAAGTCCCCCCCGGCCGCCCGCGTCTACGGCGCCGCCGGCGAAAAAGCAGACCAGGAAAGGAAAGAATCCCATGTCTGAGCAAAAAGTCATTGAAATCGAGGTGTTGCGCTACCTTCCGGAATCGGATCAGGCGCCGCACTCGGAGGTTTACAAGGTGCCCTTCACCGACGACATGTCGGTGCTGCAGGGCGCGCAGTACATCAAGGACAACTTCGACGGTTCGCTGACCTTCCGCTGGTCCTGCCGGATGGCCATCTGCGGCAGCTGCGGCATGATGATCAACGGCATCCCGAAGCTCTCCTGCGAGACCTTCATCCGCGACTACTACCCGAACCGCATCACCGTCGAGGCGCTGGCCAATTTCCCGATCGAGAAGGACCTGGTCGTCGATCTCTCGGGCTTCATCGAGAAGCTGGAAGCGATCCAGCCGTACATCATCCCGAAGGAGCCGCGCACCGTCGAGCAGGGCGAGTACATCCAGTCGCCCGAGCAGTTCGCGCAGTACATCCAGTTCACTTCCTGCATCAACTGCACGCTGTGCTACGCGGCCTGCCCGCAGTTCGGCCTCAACCCCGACTTCATCGGTCCGGGCGCCATGGCCCTGCTGCACCGCTACAACATGGACTCGCGCGACGGCGGCCAGGCGCAGCGGATGGAACTGGTCGCTTCCGAGGAAGGCGTCTACAACTGCAGCGCCGTCGGCTACTGTTCGGAAGTGTGTCCGAAGCACGTCGATCCGGGCAACGCGGTGAACGTCAATAAAATCAATGCAGCGAAGGATTACTTCCTGCGCTTCCTGTCGCCGAAAGGGGGTGCCAAGTGAGCAAGCGTCGTCCTTATGTCCGTTCGATGGACGGATGGTGGAAGAAGAATCCCTTCTACGTCGAGTACATGGTTCACGAGGGCACCGCGCTCTTCGTCGCCGCCTACGCCATCACCCTGCTCGTCGGCCTGGTTCGTCTGGGCCAGGGCGAGGCCATGTGGAACGGCTGGCTGGAAGCCATGAAGAGCCCGCTGGCGATCGTTTTCCATCTGGCCCTGCTGGTGGCCATCGCCTACCACGCCTTCACCTGGTTCAAGCTCTTCCCGCTGACCATGCCGCCGATCGTGCTTAACGGCAAGAAGGTGGAACCCTGCGTCGTCGTCGGCTCCGGCTGGACGGCGGCCGTCGTCGCGGCGATCGCGCTGCTCGCCATTGTCTGGAGGATTGCCGCATGAAATATCGTAAGCGTTCCAATGCCCCCATCTTCTGGGGCCTGTTCGGCGCCGGCGGCATGATGGCCGCCCTGTTCGGGCCGATGCTGGTGTTCATCACCGGGATCGCCGTGCCGCTTGGCCTGCTGCTGCCGACCGGCACGATGAGCTACCCGAAGATGCTGGCCTTTGCCCAGAACTTCATCGGCAAGGGCTTCATCTTCGTGGTGATCGCGCTCTTCCTGTGGCATGCCGCGCACCGCATCTTCCATTCGCTGCACGAAATCGGCATCCATGGCGGCTTCGTGGCGAAGCTGTGCACCTACGGGATCGCCCTGATCGGCACCGTGATCGCTGCGGCCGTGCTGCTCGGCCTCGGTTTCTGAGCGCAGCAGTTTTTGTAGTTGGGTTTGGGGGGATGTAAGGCGGCAAAGAATCGGTGAAGGCCAGCAAAAACCAAAACCATGGCCTTCACCGCGTCCGCCTTCGGGGAGTCGAATGCGCAAAAGCCAGGAACCATTGGTTCCTGGCTTTTGCTTTTTTGTGGCGTGCGCCCGGCCGCTACAGGGAGGCGCTGCGGTCGCCGGCGGCGAATCCTGCGAGCGCCTGCCCGATGCCCTTGCCGAGCGCCATCACCTTGAACAGCTCGCCCATTTCCGCCGGCGAGACGAGTTTCTGCACGGCCTGCGCCTGCGGCAGGTAGCGCGCGTGATTCTCGTACGGCGTGCGGGCGAGGATGTCCGTGATGCCGCTGTTGAGCAGGAAGGCCGCCTGGGTGGTGTAGCCGAGCAGATCGAGCCCGGCGGCATGCCCGGCTGCGACGATCGCGGTGAAGTTGACGTGGGCGGTGATGTCCTGCAGCCCCGGCAGGAAAAAGGGATCGCCGTGCGCGTGGTGGCGGTAATGGCACATCAGGGTGCCGCCGCTGCGCTGCGGATGATAGAACTCGTGGCGCGGGAATCCGTAGTCGATGAGCAGCAGCGCGCCGCAGCCGAGGATGTTTCCCCACGCCGCCGTCCAGTCGGCGGCCGCCAGCCCGAGCTCGCTGACGTAGGCGGCCGGCGGTCGGTGCTCGGCCGCGATCTCCTGCGCATGTTCGAGCACGCGCCCTTGTGCCGGGCGGTCGTCCCAGGCGAAGGCGTCGTCCCGCCAGGCGACGCCGCGTTCGAGGATCGCCCCGGGCGCCTCCTCGGTGCCCCAGCGCGCCAGGTGCACGGGCATGGCGTCCAGCAGTTCGTTGGCCAGCACCAGCCCGTCGAAGCGTTCCGGCAGACGGTCCAGCCAGTCGACGCGCGGGAGCAGGTGCGGCGCGCGCGTGGCGAGCGTCGCCCGCTGGCGCTCGCGCAGCTCGCCGGACAGGTCGAGGATGCGGTAACTGTCGGGCAGGCTGCCGCGCAGTTCGAGTTCGAGCAGCAGGTCGGCGGCCAGCCGCCCCGATCCCGCGCCGACCTCGATGATCCGCGGCGCGCTGAGCGCCATGATCTGCCGCGCCTGAGCGGCGAGGGTCTGCGCGAAGATCGGGCCCAGTTCGGGCGCGGTGACGAAATCGCCGGCCGCGCCGAACTTGTGGGCGCCGCCCGAGTAATAGCCCAGGCCGGGCGTGTAGAGCGCCAGCTCCATGAAGCGGTCGAAGCCGATCCAGCCGCCGGCCCGTGCGATCTCGTCGCGGATGCGGGCAACCAGCGCGGCGCTGGCGCGCTGCGCGTCGTCGCCGGGGAGCGGCAGGGCGGGCCGGGTCATGGCGCGGCTCCCTGGTGGACATCCAGGCGTACCAGCTCGCCGAAGGCGAACTCCAGCCGGGACCACTCGCGCACGGGCAGGCACCGCCAGTGGCCGACCAGGGCGCGCATGACGCCCGCGTGGGTGACGATGGCGGCGTCGCCGGCGAGCGAGGCGGCGAAGTCGAGCGCGCGCGCCTGCAGCGCGGCGACGGATTCACCGCCGGGCGGGGCGAAGCTGAGGACGTCGGCAGCCCAGGCATCGATTTCCTCGCGCCCGATGGCGTCCCAACGCCGCCCTTCCCAAGCGCCGAAATCGATCTCGCTCAAGCGCGGATCGATGCGCACCGGCGCTTGCGGGGACAACTCCCGCGCCAGCCGCAGCGCGCGCCGCGACGGGCTCGAATACACCGCGATGCCTGCCGGGAGACGCTGCCGCAAGTCCTGCGCGACGGTTTCCGGCGCGTGGCAATCCACGTCGAGGCGGCCGTAGCAGATGCCGGGTTCGACGACCGGCGACGGATGGCGGATCAGGAAAACTTGCACAGCAGGCCGCTGTAGAACGCCACTTCGGCCAGCTGCTGCACGGCGCCCAGGCAGTCGCCGGTATAGCCGCCGAGGCGCCGCTTGAACAGGCGCCACAGCCAGCCGGTCGCGGCGGCGGCGAACAGCAGGGCGGGCAGCGATTGCAGCGGCGAGAGCAGCAGCACCGGCAGCAGCGCCGTGACCGCGGCGAAGACGAGGTCGTTCTTGCCGAGCTTGTCGGTGAACGGCTTGGCCTTGCCGTCGGCGCGCGCGTAGTCGAGCAGGTGGAAGACGCCGGTCGAGCACAGGCGGGACACGGCGTGCCCGGCGATCAGCGCCACCGGCACCAGCAGCATGTCGACCTCGATCAGCGCGAAGAAGCGCACCAGCAGCAGCATGCCCAGGCCGACCGCGCCGAAGCTGCCGATGTTCGAATCGCGCATGATGGCCAGCACCCGGTCCCGATCCCGGCCGCCGCCGAAGCCGTTGACCGTGTCGCTCCAGCCGTCCTCGTGCAGCGCGCCGGTGACCAGCATGGCCGTGGCCATGGCCGCCAGCACGGCGAGCGTCTTCGGCCAGAAGAAGGTGGTGACGGCGAAGGCCAGGCCCGCCAGCGCGCCCACGATCAGGCCGATCGCCGGAAAGTAGCGCATGGCCTTGGCCAGCGCGGGCGCGTCCTGTCCGAGCGTGCCGGGGACGGGCAGCCGGGTGAAGAAGCGGACGGCGCCGAGGAAGGTCTCCAGTTCCGAGCGTGTGGACATCGTTGTCTCTCAGCGGATGTTTTTGCTGACGCCGGCCGCATCGAAGCTGGCCATTTCGTTGAGCATGGCCAGCGCGGCGCAGACCAGCGGGTAGGCGAGCGCGGCGCCGCTGCCTTCGCCGAGGCGCAGCCCCAGATCGAGCAGCGGTTCGCCGCCGAGGTCGCGGATCTGCGCCTGGTGGCCGGGTTCGGCCGAGCGGTGGCCGAAGATGCAGTAGTCGCGGATCGCCGGCGCGACGCGCGCGGCGGCGAGCAGCGCGGAGGAGGCGATGAAGCCGTCGATGAGCAGCGTCATCCGGCGCTCGGCGCCGGCCAGCAGCGCGCCGGCCATCATGGCGATCTCGAAGCCGCCGAATTCCGCCAGCACGTCGAGCGGATCGGCGTCTGCCGGCAGCGCGGCGCGCGCCACGGCCCGCGCCAGCAGCTCGCGCTTGCGCGCCAGGCCCGCGTCGTCGAGGCCGGTGCCGCGCCCGACGCAATCGGCGAGCGGCGCGCCGGTGAACACGTGCGTGAGCAGCGCCGCCGACGCCGTGTTGCCGATGCCCACTTCGCCGACCGCCAGCAGGTTGCAGCCCTCCGCCGCCAGCCGGCGCACGATCCCCGCCGCGGTTTCGATGGCGGCGGCGCATTGCGCGCGGGTCATCGCCGGCTCGTCAAGGTAGCTGCGGGTGCCGGCCGGCGCGATCTTGGCGTCAATCAGGTCGGGCCGCGCCCCGAATTCGTGCGCCACGCCGGCGTCGATGACCTGCACCGCCATTCCCCCCTGGCGGGCGAAGACGTTGACCCCGGCGCCGCCGGCCAGGCAGTTCTCGACCATCTGCCAGGTGACGTCCTGCGGATAGGCCGACAACCCCGCCCTGGCGGCGCCGTGATCGGCCGCGAACACCAGCAGCGTGGGCCGGTGGAAGCGGGGCGACAGCGTGCGCTGGATGCGTCCGACGCGCAGCGCGATCCGTTCCAGCGCGCCCAGCGAGCCGAGCGGCTTGGTCTTGTTGTCGATGGCGTCCTGCAGCGCCTGATCGAGCGCCGTGTCGAGCGGGGGAATCGTGAAGTTCATCGGGCGTGGCGGAATGGAGGCGGTGGGACGGCGGGCGCCGCGAAGCCGCAATTATACGCCGCGCCCCTCGTGCTAATCTTGGCGGCATGAGAGAACTGATCTTTGGCGGCGCCCGTTCGGGCAAGAGCGCACTGGCCGAGCGGCGGGCCGCGGAGAGCGGCCTGCGCGTGATCTACGTGGCGACCGCGCAGGCGCTGGACGGCGAGATGCAGCGGCGCATCGCGCATCATCGGGCGCGCCGGCCAGCGTCGTGGGGACTGGTCGAATCGCCGCTGGGCCTGGCCGCGGCGCTGCGCGCGCAGGCGGCGCCGGACGTCTGCCTGCTGGTCGACTGCCTGACGCTGTGGCTGTCGAACCTGCTCTTCGCCGGCGCGGCGGCGCGGCAGGCCGAAGCCGGCCAGGCGGTGGACTGCCCGCTGTTCCGCGACGAGGTGCAGGCCCTGATCGAGACGCTGCCGCAACTGCCGGGCCGGATCATCCTGGTGTCCAACGAAGTCGGCTGGGGCGTCGTGCCGATGGCCGCCGTCTCGCGCCTGTTCGCCGACGAGCAGGGACGGCTCAACCAGCGCGTGGCCGCGGTGTGCGAGCGCGTCACGCTGGTGGCCGGCGGGCTGCCGCTGGTGCTCAAGCCGCAACCCGACAACCCGTGAAGGAGACGTCATGTATCAGCGCATCATGGCCGCCATCGACGGCAACTATCAGGAAAGCCGGGTGCTGGCGACGGCCGTGGAGACGGCCCGGCGCTTCGAAGCGAAGCTGGCGCTCTGCCATGCCCTGGACGACACCCTCCTGGCGCAGCAATTCGCCCGCGTCGCGCTGCCCGACGGAGTCAGCCCGATCGAGGCGTCCCTGCGCAGCGGCGCCCGGGAATTCCTCGAACAGGCAGCTGATCTGGCTCGCGGGCAGGGCGTCGAGGCAGAGATTCTGCTGGTCGACTCGGAATCCGAGCATGTCCCGGAATTGCTGGCCCGGGCCGCTGCCGACTGGCGCGCGGACCTGATCGTCGTCGGCGCGCACGGCAGCCAGGGCGTCGAACGCCTGTTCGGCGGCAGCCTCGCCGAACATCTGGCGAGGAAGGCGGCGGTCTCGCTGCTGCTCGTGCGCTCCTGAGCCGCGCCTAGCGGCTGGAGGAGAAGAAGAAGCCGATGCCGACGGCGATCAGGATGAGCGGCCACCAGATGCGCAGCAGGTGCATGAGGTCGAGGCGCAGGTAGCCGAGGTTGTAGGCCAGCGCGATGCCGCCGGCGATGATGAGCAGGGCTCCGTTGAAGCGGCTTTTCACGGCTGGTTCTCCTTTCCGCTGATGTCGTTGCCGAGCGCCGGCAACCATGCGGCGAGCCGCGCCAGGTCCAGGTGCTGCTCGACGGCGTCGGCCAGCCGGTCGAGATCGCGCTCGCGGCGCTCGTTCGGGTCGAAGCTGGCGGTGGGCGTGTGCCCGGCCCAGGCCAGCAGCGCGTCGAGCGCCCCAGGCTGGTCGAACAGTCCGTGGCAGTAGGTGGCGAGGATTTGGCCGTCCTCCGACACCGCGCCTTCCGGCCGGCCTGCCAGGCAGGTGGCGGGGCGTTCCAGCGCCGGGCCGTGCGTCACGCCCATGTGGATGCGGTAGCCGGCGATGGCCGGCGTGCCCGGCAGCGTCAGCGTGCCGCGCACGTTTTCCAGGTTCTTTTCCGCCGCCAGCGTCGTTTCGTAGTCGAGCAGCCCGAGGCCGGGCGCGCTGCCGGGCGCGCCTTCGAGACCGAGCGGATCGTTGAGTTTCGCGCCGAGCATCTGCAGGCCGCCGCAGATGCCGATCAGCTTGCCGCCGTAGCGCAGGTGCCGGCGGATCGCCGTTTCCCAGCCCATCGCGCGCAGCCAGTCGAGATCGGCCTGCACCGCCTTGGAGCCGGGCAGCACGATCAGGTCGCACGGCGGCACGGCTTCGTACGGACCGACGAAGCGGAAATCGACGTCCGGATGGAAGCGCAGCGGGTCGAGGTCGTTGTGGTTGGAGATGCGCGGGTAGGCCGGCGCGATGGCCTGCAATTTGGCGCCGGTCTTCGCCTCGCGGCCCCTGGGCACTGCGTCCTCGGCGTCGAGGTAGAGGCCGTGCAGATAGGGCAGCACGCCGAGCACGGGCTTGCCGGTGCGCTCCTCCAGCCAGGTCAGGCCCGATTCGAGCAGGCCGATGTCGCCGCGGAAGCGGTTGATGACGAAGCCCTTGACCCGCGCCTGTTCGCTCGGCGAGAGCAGTTCGAGCGTGCCGACGAGGTGGGCGAAGACGCCGCCCCGGTCGATGTCGGCAATCAGGATCACCGGGCAGTCGACCACCTCGGCGAAGCCCATGTTGGCGATGTCGCGGGCGCGCAGGTTGATCTCGGCCGGGCTGCCGGCGCCTTCGACGACGATGCAGTCGTAGGCGGCGCACAGGCGTTCCCAGGATTCGAGCACGGCCTGCATCGCGCGCGGCTTGTACTCGTGGTAGTCGCGGGCATTGAGATCGGCGTGCGCCTTGCCGTGGATGATCACCTGCGCGCGCTTGTCGGTCGAGGGCTTGAGCAGGATCGGATTGAAATCGATGTGCGCCGGCACGCGCGCGGCCAGCGCCTGCAGCGCCTGGGCGCGGCCGATCTCGCCGCCGTCGACGGTGACCGCCGAGTTGAGCGCCATGTTCTGCGGCTTGAACGGCGCGACGCGCACGCCGCGCCGGGCCAGTATCCGGCAGAGCGCCGCGGCGAACACCGACTTGCCGGCGTCGGAGGTGCAGCCCTGGACCATCAGGCAGGGGGTTTTGCTGTGGGGTTCGGGTGTATTCATCGTAAAATCGCTCGTTTCCGGCTGCGTAGCCCGCGATTTTCTCATGCCTTTCCCCTTTGCTCCCGCCGATGTGCCGACTTCGCTGACGTGGCCGCTGGCGGCCGTCGCCGGCGTCGCGCTCGACCGGCTGCTGGGCGAGACGCGCCGCTGGCATCCGCTGGTCGGCTTCGGGGCCTTGGCCGACGCCATCGAGCGCGCGTTCAACCGCGGCCCGTGGCGGCGCCTCAACGGCGTCGCCGCCTGGGCGCTGGCCGTGCTGCCCTGGGCGGCGCTGGCGTGGTGGGCGCGCGGCGCGGGCATCGCGGGCTGGCTGCTCGACGCCTTTCTGCTGTACCTGGCGCTCGGCGGCCGCGCCCTGGCCGAGCACGCCGAGCGCGTGGCCGCCGACCTGCATGCCGGCGACCTGCCGGCTGCGCGCGAACACGTCGGCTGGATCGTCTCGCGCAACACGGCGGAACTCGACGAATCCGGCGTGGCCAAGGCCTGCGTCGAATCGACGCTGGAAAACGGCAACGACGCCGTGTTCGGCGCGCTGTTCTGGTTCGCCCTGCTCGGCGGCGCGGGCGCCGTGCTGTTCCGGCTGGCCAACACGCTCGACGCGATGTGGGGCTACAAGACCGAGCGCTTCCTGTGCTTCGGCTGGGCGGCGGCGCGCCTCGACGATGCGCTCAATTACGTGCCGGCGCGGCTGACGGCGCTGTCCTACGCGCTGTTCGGCAAGACCCGCGCGGCGCTGGCCTGCTGGCGCCGGCAGGCGCCGGTGTGGGAGAGCCCGAACGCCGGGCCGGTGATGTCGGCCGGCGCGGGCAGTCTCGGCCTGGCCCTCGGCGGGCCGGCAATCTACCACGGACAGATCGAGGAGCGCCCGGTGCTCGGCGCGGGGCGTCCGGCGTGCGGCGAGGACATTCCGCGCGCGCTGTCCCTGGTGCGGCGCGGCATCGCCCTCTGGCTGGCGGTATTCCTGGCGATCGGAGCGCTCGGTGCTTGAGCATGGCGGACGCCTGCGGCAGGCGGCGCGCGAACACGGCATCCCGCTGGCGGACTGGCTGGACCTGTCAACGGGCATCAACCCGGAGATGTACCCGGTGCCGGCGATCGAAGCCTCGGGCTGGCAGCGCCTGCCGGAAGACGACGACGGCCTGGACGCGGCGGCCGCCGCCTACTACGGCAGCGACCGGCTGCTGGCCCTGCCGGGGTCGCAGGCGGCCATCCAGGCGCTGCCCTTCCTGTTCAAACCGATGGCCGTGGCTTGCGTCTCGCCGCTCTATGAGGAGCATCCGCACGCCTGGACAAAGGCCGGCCACCAACTGCGCCGCGTGCCCTCGCTGGCGCGCGCCTTGTCGGCGGTGACTCCGGCCGTGCTGCTGTGCAACCCGAACAATCCGACGGCGGAGCGTGTCTCGCGCGAGGCCCTGCTCGACGCGGCGGGACAGTTGCGGCGGCGCGGCGGGTGGCTGATCGTCGACGAGGCTTTCGGCGACGCCGAGCCGGAAAACACCGTCGCCGCGCTGGCGGGCGGCGGCGCCGCGCCGAACCTGATCGTGCTGCGTTCGCTCGGCAAATTCTTCGGACTCGCCGGCGCGCGCGTCGGCTTCGTTTTCGCCGCGGCCGACAAGCTCGACCGGCTGCGCGAGACGATCGGCCCGTGGGGCATCGCGCATCCGTCGCGCATCGTCGCGCGCCGGGCGCTGGCGGACGCGGCATGGCAGGCCGCCGCGCGGGAAAGACTGGCGGCGGCCTCGCAGCGGCTGGCGGAAACGCTTTCGCCGCTCGGCACGGTACGGCGGACGGCGCTGTTCTGCACCGTCGCGGGCCGGGACGCGCCCTTGCCCGTCGCGGCGCTGGCCGCGCATTGCGCGCGGCGCGGCATTCTCGTCCGGCGCCTCGACCCGCACGGCCTGCTGCGCTTCGGCCTGCCCGGCGACGAAGCCGGCTGGCGGCGCCTCGACGCCGCCATCGGCGAATGGCGGGCGCCATGAGCAAACGCCTGCCTTTCCTGATCTTCGCCGTCGCGTCGGGTCTGGCGCTGGCTGACGTCAGCGTGGTCGACGATACCGGCGCCGCCGTCCGCCTGGAACGGCCGGCCCAACGCATCGTCACGCTGGCGCCGCACCTGGCGGAAACCGTGTTCGCCGCCGGCGCCGGCGACAAACTGGCCGGCGCCGTCGAATACAGCGACTACCCTGCGGCGGCCGGCAAGGTGCCCAAGGTCGGCGGCTACTCCCGGCTCGACCTCGAAGCCATCGTCGCGCTCAAGGCCGACCTGATCATCGCCTGGCAGACCGGCAACGCGCCGGCCAACATCGACAAGCTGCGCGGTCTCGGCTTCCCGATCTACGTGTCGCAGCCCAACCGCCTGGAGGACGTGGCCGGCGAGATCGAACGCCTGGGCCAGCTGGCCGGCACCTCGGAGGCGGCCGATGCCGCCGCCCGCCGGTTCCGCGCGCGCCTGGCCGACCTGCGGAAGCAGTACGGCGGACGGCCGACGGTGCGCACCTTCTACCAGATCTGGAAACAGCCGCTGTCCACGATCGGCGGCAGGCAGATCATTTCCAGCGTCATCCGCCTGTGCGGCGGCGAGAACGTGTTCGGCGGTCTGGAGACGATCGCGCCGGTGGTCACCGTCGAAGCGGTCGTCGCCGCCAATCCCGAAGCCATCGTCGCCAGCGGCATGGGCGAGTCCCGGCCGGACTGGCTCGACGACTGGAAGCGCTGGCCCGCCGTGACCGCCGTGGCGCGCAACAACCTCTTCTTCGTGCCGCCCGAACTCATCCAGCGCCACACGCCGCGCCTGCTCGACGGCGCGGAAGCACTGTGCCGGCACCTCGAAACCGCGCGCTCCAGGCGGCCCAAATGACCGCCCTCTCGCCGGGATGGACGCCGGCCCGCAAAAACGCTATGCTTGCGGCCCTTGCAACCGCATAAAGCGCCCGTAGCTCAGTTGGATAGAGTACTGCCCTCCGAAGGCAGGGGTCGGACGTTCGAATCGTCTCGGGCGCGCCAATTAACACTAAAACTGGGCACTTCTTTCGAAGTGCCCTTTTTTATTGCCGTGATCGCCGAAGCCAAGGCGGCATAGCTGCCCTTCATCGTCGCCGTGTCGCCCGACACCACAATCTCATCGACCAGCAGGCGCAGATAGCGCTTGGCGAAGTCCTTGTCCTTGAGCTTGGCCCGGATCGCCTTGCTGAAGGCGGCCACGTCGCTCGGCAGGATGCGTTCGACCGGCAGCGCGTGGCTGCGCCGGGCTCCGGCCAGTTCGATCAGCAGCGATTCCCGTTCGGCCTTGAGTTCCTGCGCCCGCTTCTGAAGCGTTTCGTCGAAGGGCAAGCCGTTCTCGATGGCGGCGTACAGGTTGCGCTGGGCCAACTCGGCTTTTTTCAGCAGCCGGGTCAGTTCGTTGATCTTCGCTTGCTCGGCCGTCTTGCTGTCCTTGGTGTGTTTCCGCAGTTCGGCGATGAGTTGGTTCAGCCGCTCGGTCTGGCAGATGCGGTCGGCGAACTGGCCGACGATGAGCGTGTCGAGCGTGTCCATCGGCAGATTGCGGCTGTCGCAGGCGTGGTTGCCCTTGCTCTGCCGGTTCGCGCATTTGTAGTAGTGATAGCGTCCGCTCTTGCCGGTGACGGCGGTAAGCCGGTGGCCGCAGGCGCATCGGAGCAGGCCGGTCAGCAGGTTCGGCGAGGAGATAACGCGCGGCGGGGTCTTTTTAGGGGAACGCTCTTCACGCAAGCGGGCCGCCTGTTCGAACAGCTCCGGGGCGATGATCGGGTCGGACCGGTAGGTAAGCCATTCGTCTGGCGGGCGTTTCTCGCCGGTGCGTGAATTGCGCTGATTGAACAGGTGTTCCCCGATATAGGCCCGGCTGCTCAGGATGTCGTGCAGCTTCTGAATGCTCCACGGACTGCCGCGCATGGTCTGGCCGCGCTGGGTGAGCAGTTTGCCGATTTCCTTGATGCCGAGCGTCTTGCCGTGGTGGCCGTAGACGTAGAAGTCGAAGATGTTGCGTACGATCAGCGCTTCGGCGGGGTCGATTTCGAGGCGTTTCTTCTTTCTTCCCCGGCTGCCGCTGACGTTGGTGGCGACGGATTTGAAACCGAAGGGCGGACGGGAGCCGCTGTAGAAGCCCTGCCGGACGTTCTCGCACATGGCGCGGTGGGTGTGCTTGGAATTCTCCCGGCTTTGGTGTTCGTCGAAGAGGTTGATGATGCGCCGCATCATTTCGCCGCTGGCGTCGTCGCTGGTCGGTTGAGTGATGGAGATGACTTTGACCTTGTTCTTACCGAGTTTCCGTTCATAGACGCCGAATTCGATACCGTCGCGGAAGAACCGGGACAGGCTGTGAATCACGATGGCGTCGAACGGCGCAGGTTTTTGCAGGGCGTCGGCGATCATCTGCTGGAAGACCGGGCGTTTGTCGTCGGTGGCGGACGCACCGGGTTCGATGTATTCCCGCACGACGGTGTGGCCGTTGGCGTGGCTCCATTCGACGAGTTGCCGAATCTGGTCGGGAATGGAGAGGTCGTTGTCGGCCTGGCGGGTCGTCGAGACACGGGCATAGAGAGCGACGTGCATGATTCTTTCTCCGTGGTACGGGCGCCCCTTCCCCCGCTTGGCGGGATGCTGGCTCCGGCCGGAAGCCCGTCAAGGTCAGGCGTTGTGCGCTACGCGCAACCTTGACGGGCTTCCGTCCTCCGCACGCTGGTCGCCATGCGGTGGATGGGGCGCTGTGGGTGAGTCTAGTCTTCGTCTCCGTCGTGCTGCTGCATCAGCACCAGCAGTTCGGGGAGGATCGAAACGAGCAGTTCAATTTCGTCGGCAGACGGCGTTGCAAGGGCATCGGCCTTGAGGACGACTTCGAGCAGAATGGTTTCGCGCACTCATCGTGGCACCTCCTTTCCTGCTGTATCGGCCTGCCCTGTCCTTGCCTTTCCGTGTTGCTTTATCAGGGCGTCCAATTCCGGTAGGAAGCCCTGATTGCCAAATTCGTTGAGCGCGATCTTGCGGAATGCCTTGAACTGGCAATCCGACGGGATGCCGACTTCGGCGGCATCGAGCACGCGGCTCAGGCGTTCGTGCACTTTCTTCATGATGAGGTCGGTGAGCGGCGTCACCATTGCCCCAGCCTCATCTCGTCGTAGCGCCGGGAAACGTCGTTGTCCCAGGTGAGCGGGTCGTGGACGTTTTCGAGTTTGCGCCGCAGGTGGTCGAGGCTTTCCTCGAAACCGACGTCGGGTGTGTTGTTGCGGATACCGCGCAGGGCGGCAAAGCGTTTGAGGTAGCCGTAGACGCTGACGGCCATGCGGGCTTCGCGTTCGCGCAGCAAGGCGTCGGGGTCGAGTTCTCGGACGATGCCGAGGCCGGGCAGTTGGCCGATCCGTTCTTGCAGGTCGCGCCAGAGGGGATGCAGTGGCCAACGAGAGCGGTTAGTGTCGTCGGTCTTGATCCGCAGCGTGGTGTGATCGTGCGCCAGGATACGCAGCAGGTCGCCTTGCCGGCCGGCCAGATCGGCGAAGGTACGGATGCCGAAACGGCGCAGCCAGTCTTTGCGTACCTGCCATTCGATACGCCAGACGTTCTCTGTTTCGCCCCAGAGGTCGAAGAACCACGTCTTGGCGCTCTTTTCCTGTATCTCGGCGATTTTGTCGTAGACGCGCAGGACGAGTTCGCCTTCGCCGAAGCGGAAGGTCTGCACCTTGCGGTTTTTGCGGTGCTGGTTGTCTTTGGTGGCTTGGGTGACGAAGCTGTCTTCGTCAAAATCCATCGGATCGAGCCGGTAATCGAAGGTGAAGTTGACGCGGGAGAGGCGTTCCGGGCGGGAAGGAAACAGCCCGAGGGAGTCGGCCCAGTCGAGGAAGCGTTGATGTAAGGCCGCAGCGCCCCGTTGCCATAGGGCGTAGCTGCGGTAGGTGACGAAGAAGTTCGGTTTGTTGAATTCGCCGAACTGGATGCTGAAGGCGTCGTTCTCGATCAGAAAGGGATAACCGCTGCCGGTACCGTGTCCGGCGAGCAGGAATTCTTCGCTGCCGAGGCGGATAGGCTTGGGGCGGCGGCTCCCGGAGGAACGCAGCGATTCCTTCTCGGCGGCCAGCCGCTCATAGTCGAGCGCGCTGTCGTGGCGTGCAGCCAGCCAGTATACGCACTCGATGGTGTCGTGGCCGGTGAGAAGTTGCCGGAAAAGTGGCTGTTGAGCGGTATCCATTACCGCTTATGTTAGTAACCTACAAAGGGGTATGTCAAGCCTCTTCCGGTGTGTCGTAGGCGATGACTCTGCGATTCTCGATCTTGACTGCGCCGCTGACCGCCTTCCAGAAATTGCCCAGCTTCTTGGCGATGACGAAACCGAGCGAACGTTCTTGGCTCGGGCCTTCGTCCGGGAAGAACTCTCGAATTTTGATCCCGAGAATATCTTCGTATTTGCGCAGGGTACGTTTGTTGTGGATCAGCACAAGTACGCGCCAGCCGAAATGATGCCCGATACGCAGCATGCCGAGCGCGGCCTCTAGGTCATCCAGTTGTCCATCAAAACGGGCAATCGCATCACGTTCTATCCGCACGAGTTCCGCTTCTTGTTCCAGCGTCCGGTTGAAAAGTCGCTTAACGTTGCGTTCATATCGTTCGTTTTCGATAACCATGCCTACCCCTTCGGTCGATCATTGCAAAACAAATCATAGCACCGGAGAGCGGTAATGGTAACCCTTGCCATGGGTGTGTCGTGGCGGCGGGCGCTGGGGCGGCCGCTCGCGCGGTCGCGCCCAGCACCTGCCGCCACACACCTTTTCTTGAGAAGACCCTACAGTCGGCGTAGGCTTTGGCTCTAGCAGTTTTTATCCATGTATCCATAGCCCCCCGTGTTACTTGGACGGGGTAGGGCTGGGCCTGATGGTTTCGCTAAATCTTTTTGAATGCCTTGAGAAAATTTACTGAATGGCTATGGAAGCGAACGTGTCCCGGCGAATTTAAAGGGCGGCTCTCTTCGGCAAAGGCAGGGGCGATGTAGCCCCATTCCCCAACAGTGGAAAAATAGACAACGTAGTCAATCTTTGCCCCTTGCCATTTGTTATGAACAATGACCGACTCATTGTTATTTTGGATACTTTTTACTTGTATCCGATAGTAATTCTTGTCATCGGCAACAACGAGATCGGTTTTTTTCCCGTGATCAATGGCTGGGATTAGAACTTCCCATCCATCGCCGAGTAGCCATGCAGCCAGCAGGTTCTCGTAGGACAGTTGCTTGTGGGCGGCAAGGGTTGTTTCTTTGATGCTTGCGTTTCGAACAGGCATGGCATTCCCATTTCTGGATATGCCGTATGACAGCCTGAGGTGGCTTCCTGTAAACGGTCCGAGGTAGCGGTCGCATCCCTCCCGATTAACACCTTCTCAAGATTTATATCTGAGACGAGTAGTCAAGGCTGCCAACCTTACCCCTTCGAGATCGCCTCGATTTGGTATGAAGACTACTCACTAACCATTTTGGCTTAGGTGCTTTAGTATGGAAAAGGATAATTCCTATAGACGCTGGATGTCAATTGCCTGCAACCAGTACCCTGATTCATCGCTTCGAGCGCGCCAGGATTCAATGGGTCAGGTGATTTTCGCCTGACCCATTTTCATTTCGTGCCCACGCCGTGCCCATCCTGTTCCTGTGCAAGGTCTTGTTGGGTAAGGATCAGTATCAGCTCAAGCCAGATATTCGGTGGAATCGGCAGCGAGTCCGGAATTGTGGCCCATGCTGTCGGCAGGGAGGGGCGGCTCGCGTTAGCAGATCCAGTCCATTCGCGCAGAAATTTTCTGGTTAGCAGATTCTCGACTCGGTCAGCCCAAAATTCACAACTGGAGAATGTCGCGCCGTTCTTCCATCAGTTTCTTGAGGTTCGTTATTCCCCGTTTGCGATGGTCCTCAAGAATCTCTCGCGCCTTCGCGCTTTCGCCATTGCGAATTGCTTCGACTAAGCGGGCATGTTCCTGAATTGAATCAGCTGTGTTCGTACGCATGGACAGCATGGTCAGCCGTGCGCGCTTGGCGCGGCTCCAGAAATTATCCACAACTTCGGTGAGTATCCTGTTCCCCGATAGCTCGACCAGGTTGCAGTGAAAATCCTCGTCAGCCTGAGCCCAGGCTTTGATATCCGATTTCGAATGCGCTTCATTCATTCTCCGGATAGGACTCTCAAGCAGTTCGAGCTCTTTTGGCGTGAGTGGCCTGGCAGCCGCAAGCTGAACAGCCAATCCTTCGAGGCTTGTCAGAATCTCGTGGATTTCCTGAATGTCAGTCAATGAGATCGGTAGCACCCGCATCCCGTGTCGCGGTACGACCTTCACGAGTCCATCACGTTGTAGACGGATGAGCGCTTCTCTGATGGGAGTACGGCTGACCTTCAATTCTTCCGCCAATTCCTGTTCCAGGGCGTGGTAACCCGTTCCCCAGACGTTGTACAGAATCTTGTTTTGAATTTCGTTGTAGACATGGTTGACCAATGACTTGGGCTTACGCGAATGCGCGCGTGCTGTGTCGGATTTCATGGCGGTGCCTTGATTAGACTTGTTATAAAAATACGTTGTTTTCAAAAATACCATGAAAAACAATAAAAAAACTGGGCTCAATAAAAAACGCCAGTGAATACGTAGGTTTTTACCGAAGAACCAGGGTTGCCTTCCACGCCCCGACTTTTTGGCATTACGGTAAAGCCGGTTGCACGATTTTGACCGTTATTCGCTCTGCCAGCAGCGGTTGAATCTTCGTACGGAAGGCGGTGCTGTGAGCCATCCCTAAGTGCTTCCTAAAATCCTCCAGCGACTTCCAGCGTTCTGTCACCAAAATCCTGCAGTCGTCGTTGTCCTGATTTGGCAAGCCCATTGGGACATCCACTGTCGGCACATATTCAAGACAACCGGACTCGGCCTCCTGTACGGCTGGAACGAGTTCGCGATAACAATTAAGCGCCTGCTCCAGGCATCCTTTCCTGATTCGTACGCTGGCAAATACATAGATCATGGCGACTTCCTGACTGGGGGTTAACGAAATCCGCGAGGCCGTTTGTGCGGAAAAATCTTCTATGGATACGTTATCGTATGTGTTGACATTTATCAATGCGTACTTTAACGTATCCATAGGCGACGGATTTCATGGTTCAAGGTGCCATGAGTGTGGTGACTTGGCACTGATTCCAGCCGTTGGCTCAACAGGATTTGTTCAGCAACCTTTCGCGCGACCGGGTCGCGTTCGACAACAAGGATCAGGACGACATGAAGCAAAGCGTAATCATCGCCTTCCTCGGGAAAACACAAGACCGGTTCTGTGAGTACCACGCGCCCAAAAGCACGTACGAGAAGTTGCAGATAGTGCAGCAGATCAAGGGCTTCGATGGCGTGGAAATGGTCTTTCCGCATGAGACCTCGACGCCGGAGGAGATCAGTTCAATGATGCGGGAGTTGCAGTTGAACTGGGCCGCCATCAACGTCAACGTCAAGAAAGA
Organism: Propionivibrio sp.; assembly: GCF_047602565.1. Classification (GTDB taxonomy): domain Bacteria; phylum Pseudomonadota; class Gammaproteobacteria; order Burkholderiales; family Rhodocyclaceae; genus Propionivibrio. The sequence continues at coordinate 2,423,039 of NZ_JASGGX010000001.1, read as the reverse complement.
ACCGCAGTTCGTTGCTGGCAGCCTTTCTCGTCCAGTCAGACAAATCCGGGAGGAGGCGGTTGCGCTCATCAAGCGGGCCAAGGATTTCGCCAAGGCCGTCGGCGCGCCATTGGTGACGTGCTGCCCGCTTTCCGATGGCTACGACATGCTTTTCCAGGTCGATTATCAGGCGGCATGGAAATACCTGATCGAAACAATCGGCGAAGCGGCCGACTACCTTCCCGAGATTCCGCTATTCCTTGAACCCAAGTACTCGGAAGTGCGCGTTCATTGCCATCTCGACAGCACGTCCAAGGCCTTGCTGCTGCTCAAGGAAATTGGCAACAAGAACACCGGAATCACGCTGGACCTTGGGCACTCGATCCAAAGCCAGGAGAATCCGGCGCAGATGCTGGTGACGACCAAGGAGTCCGGTTTCGACGTTTACATTCATACCAACGACAATGACACCAAGGCCGACTGGGATCTCGTCGGCGGCAGCCGTCATTTCCTGAACTACGTCGAGCTGCTTTTCTGGGCCAAGGAATATGGCTACGACAAGTACTTCACGACCGACGCTTCACCGCGCATCTATAACATCATCGACTTCTTCGAACGTCATGCCGAGGTCAGTCTGGGAATCTGGAACCTCGTGAATAGCCTCGACGCTTCGAAGTACCGCCGCCTCATGCGCGAGGAGAACCACAACGAACTGATTTCCCTGGTTACACGGGAGATTTACCGCGTGTAAAGATATTTCCCAATGCTGTCATGAAGTTCGCAACAGACCCGGCCGTATTCGCTGTTTAGTTCAGTTATTTCAACAAACCAATAAACGAATCATGGAGGTCATATGAATACCGCGAAGCAACTCGTCTGCCTGGCTATCGCTTTCGGAAGCGTGATGGTCGTTCCTACGGTCTCTGCCCAAACCGTACTCAAATTCAGCCACACCGATCAGCAGCAGGGGGCACGTCAAGCCGGTGCGCAGATTTTTGCGAAGAAAGTAGCGGAGTACACCAATAACCGCTACAAGGTCAATGTCTTCTGCTGCGGCCAACTTGGCAACGATCCGAAGAATATTGAACAACTGGTTTCGGGGGGAATTGACTTTACGGTTTCGGCGACCGGTTCTTATGCCCCGCACGTCGATTCCTTGAATCTGACCATGTTGCCATTCATGTTCGACAGCTACGAACAGGGATGGAAGTTCTACGACGAATCCAAATGGCTGAAGGCGCAATTCGACAAGGCTCCGGCCAAGGGCTTTCGCTTCCTTGCCACGTGGGAGGCCGGCTTTCGCAGCATGACCACCAAGGAACCGCTCAATAGCCCTGCCGACGCCAAGGGCAAGAAGCTGCGCACGTTCCCCAATGAAATGATGCGCTGGCTGCTTGAAGATCTCGGCTTCGGCGTTCAGATCATGCCGTTGCCGGAAGTCTATCTGGCCATCCAGCAGGGAGCCGTTGCCGGTCAGGAAAACCCCATCGATACGATCTACTCGAACAAATTCTACGAAGTCGCGCCGAACGTGACGCTCACGCGCCACGTCTATAGCCCGATTCCAATGGCCATCTCGGAAAAAACGTGGGCCAAGCTCTCGCCCGAGGATCGGACGGCGATAACCAGGGCCGCGCAGGAAGCCGCCACGTGGAACCGCAACGAGGTCAAGGCTAGCGAGGAGAAGCAGCTTGCCGAAATGGCAGCCAAGGGCGCCAAGATCAATAACCCGAATGCGCAGCCGTTCCGCGACGCCGTCAAGCCGACCTACGAAAAAGCCAAAGCCAAGTGGGGGGCCGACGTCGATGCCATCCTGGCCGACGCGGAAGCGGTACGCAAAGCGCTTCCGGCAAAGCAATAGGGAGTGGGATCCATGGAGGGAAGCGTCGTGGCGACTGCCGAGCAAAATGACGTTGGTGATGTGCGCGAATTGCTGCCGCGCGGACCAGAACAGGCTTTGCCTATCCATCTGTTGGCCAGGCTGATCGACTGGGCGCTGGTTGTTTCCGCTGCCGTCATGATCGTTCTCGTATTCTTCAACGTCTGCGCTCACGCGGTGGGCCACGATCTGGCCCAGACCACGGAGGCCTGTGAACTCCTGATGGTCTGGGTGTCGTTTCTTGGCGGCGCCTCGATCATCCGCCGCGGCGGGCATATGACCATCACGGAGTTCATCGACAAACTGGACGAGCGCCGGCGCCGCGTTGCCGACTTTATCGTTCAGCTCGTGAGTCTGGCCGTGCTGTGGATCCTCTGCAGCAACGGCCTGACTATCGTCGCCAACAACTGGGGAAACATTCTCACCGTTCTCGGCATTCCCATGGCCTGGCAATACATGCCGCTGTCGATCGGCAGCGGCGCCGGAATCGTGTTTATCGCCTACGACCTTTATCAGATTCTTCGCGGCAAGTCGCGCGAGGAGCGTTATGGAGTGGATGAATAATGCTTACCATCCAGGTTTTCGGTGTCTTCTTCCTCATTGCCCTGGCTGGGTTACCGCTGTACTTCTCACTGATCGCCACGACAGCGGGGGTCGTCTACTTCAAGAATCTTTCGTACCAACTCGACTCACTGTTCCTCAACCTGATTGCCGGCGTCGAGCCGTTCATCCTGATTGCCGTGCCACTGTTCATCTTCGCTGGCGAATTGCTGGCTCGGGGTGGCGTGGGCAAGCGCATCGTCAATCTGGCCCGCGCGTTGTTCGGCTGGATGCCGGGCGGCATGGGAGTGGTGACCATCGTTTCCTGCCTGATGTTCGGCGGTGTGTCCGGATCGGCCATTGCCGACACGGCGGCGATCGGTTCGCTGGTTGCTCCGACCATGAAAGAAAAGGGCTACCACCCTGACTTCACCGCCGCGTTGCTGTCGGTTGCGGGGACGCTGGCCCTGCTCATGCCGCTGTCGATTCCGTTCCTGGTATTCGCCTTCGTTTCGGGCGCATCGATGCGCATTCTTTCGATGTCCGGGGTGATCCCCGGGATGATCTGCGCGATCGCGCTGTCCATCGTGTGCATCGGCTACGGTAAAAAAACCGGCTGCGATAATGGATCGGATCGGGCGTCGCTGCGTGAGATCTGGCGTGTCGCGAAGGATGCGGGGCCTGCGTTGCTGATGCCGGTCATCATCGTCGGCGGCATCTGGACCGGCACGTTCACGCCGACGGAAGCGGCAGCCATCGCCGTGGTCTACGGCCTGGTGATCTCGCTTTTCCTTTACAAGGACATCAAGCTCACCGATCTCCCGGCCATCGCTCTCAAAGCCTTTCAAACCAGTGCGTCGGTGCTGCTGGTGATCGGGGCGACCGGCGTGCTGTCGTGGCTGCTGACCGCCGAGATGGTCGCCGTCGAGCTGGCCGAGTGGATCCAGACCGTGGCCAAAGAGCCGTGGCAGTTTCTGCTGATGCTCAACCTCGTGCTGCTCATGCTCGGTATCTTCATCGAGCCCCTGCCGGCCATGCTGCTCACCGCGCCGCTTTTCCTGCCGATGGCGCAGGCAATGCAGATCGACCTGATCCTCATGGGCGTCATCATGGTGATGAATTTGTCGATCGCCCTGTATACGCCTCCCGTCGGCGGCACCTTGTTCGTCGCGGCGAAGCTCTGCAAGGCCAGCATCGGCGGCATGTCACGGCACATCATCCCGCTCATGGGGATGAACATCACCGTTCTGTTCATCACGACCTATGTTCCCTGGCTCTCCAAGGCGCTGCCAAAAGTGCTTTTTGGGGTCGGCTGAGAGGATCTGTTTCTTCTTTGTTTTCAACCCTAGATATTAATCAATGACAAATCGCATCGTTTCCATTTCAGGCGCGCCGTACGACGGTTACGAGTTTCCGGCGATGCTGGACAGTCTGGCGTCGTGCGGGGCGAAGCACGTGGAGCCGGCGTTCATCGTCGGCTACACGGGGGCCTTCGACGAGTCCGCTTTCACGCCCGCCCAGGCCCGGCAGTATGTGGCCTGGCTGGCCGGGGCGGGCGTGAAGTGCCGCGCCTTCTCGTCGCACATCGACCTCGGGCGGGAGGACGCGGTCGAGGTCTTCAAGGGCCGCATGGACTTCGCCGCCGCGCTCGGCGCCCGGGTGATCAACACCAACGCCGCCGCGCGCGCCTGGAGCGGGCGCTTCTTCCGCAACATCGAGCCGCTGGTGCGCCACGCCGAGCAGCTGGGCATGGTCATCGGCCTGGAGAATCCGGGCGACGGCAGCGACAACCTGATCAACACCGCCGCCGACGGCATCGCCCTGCTCGACCGGCTCGGCCACCCTAACCTGCGGCTCAACTACGATGCCGCCAACACCGTCTCGCACCGCCCGGCCGGGAAGCCCGGCGGTGTGATTCCGGCCGACGACGCGCTGCTCGCCATGCCGTACTGCGGGCACGTGCATATCAAGGACGCCAGGGTGACGCCGGACGGCTACTTCTTCACCCCGCTCGGCGCAGGCGACATCGGCTGCGACCGGATCGTGCGGGCCGTGGCGAAGACCGACCTCGCCCTCTCCGTCGAGCTCCCGCTGCGCCTGCACCGCGGGCCGGACGCCCGGCCGGTCCGCCGCCCCGAGCCGGTGCCGCGCGCCGAGATCGAATCCGTGGTGCGCGCCGCGCTGGCCTTCGTCGAACGCCATCTGCGCGACGCAGCGGAATAAGCCTGGAGAGCCCATGAACCGCGCCGTCAACGATCTCCGGGAGCGACTGAGTTGATATCGCCCATGGACATCGATGCGGTCTCGTTCGTCGGCTCCGGGCTGCAACGTCCGGAGTGCGTACTTTGTACCGCGCACGGCGACATTTTCGCGGCGGACTGGCGAGGCGGTGTCGCCCATATCCTGCCGACTGGCGAACAGCGCCTTTATCAGGGGATGACGCCCGACGGGCGCCTGCTGCGCCCCAACGGCATTGCCTTGAACGCCGACGGATCGTTTCTGGTCGCCGATCTGGGCGAAGAAAAAGGCGGGGTTTTCCGCCTTACACGTGACGGCGAAGTGAGCGTTTTTGTCGACCGGGTGGATGGAAAGGAGTTGCCGCCGAGCAATTTCGTGTTCACCGATTGCGCTCGGCGTACATGGATAACCGTCAGCACCCGGCGAATTCCCCGGGCAACAGCGTACCGCTCGGACGTGGCCGACGGCTTCGTGGTGTTGGCCGATGAAAAAGGCGCCCGCATCGTCGCCGACGGCCTGGGGTACACCAACGAGGCAGCCATTCATCCGGATGGGCGCTGGCTTTACGTCAATGAGACCTTCGGGCGCCGCCTCGTCCGCTACCCGATCCAGGCAAATGGAGAACTGGGAAGCAAAGACGTGGTGACCGAGTTCGGCGAGGGAACCTATCCCGACGGGCTGACTTTCGATGCCGAAGGCTGCGCCTGGATTACCAGCATTGTCAGCAACCGGGTCATCCGCGTCCTGCCTGACGGGAGCCAGCGGTTGATGTTGCAGGACGCCGATGCCGAGCACGTCGCCTGGACGGAAAAGGCATTCCGCCAAAACGAACTTGGACGTCCCCACCTCGACCACATCCGCGGCAGGCGGCTGCGAAACATTTCGAGCCTGGCTTTTGGCGGGCGCGACCTACGCACCATTTACCTGGGTTGCCTGCAAGGCGACAGCATCGCCTGTCTCCACCAGGGCATCCCCGGGCATCCTCCATCGCACTGGAATTACCGCTAAATGGCAGCCGGCCCGAATCGCCGAACAGGTGAAACGCTGGTTGATCGCGTTTATCAGGAACTACTGGACCGGATTCTCTACCGGAAGTGGGGTAACGGGCATCATGCCCTGGAGCAGGAGATTGCCCTGGAACTCGGCGTCAGCCGGACGCCGGTGCGTCTAGCCTTTTCGCGTTTGCAAAGCGATGGCTTGATCGAGGTGATTCCGCGGCATGGCATCCGCGTGCTGCCGATGTCGCCGCGAGAAGTTCGGGAAACGTACGAGATATTCACACGCCTTGAATCGCTCGCGGTTGAACTGGCCGCCAGGCGCCGTCCTTCCGCATCCGAATTCGCGGCCCTTGAGGCCGCCAACAACGAGATGGCGTCGGCTTTCGGCTCCTCGGACACCAAGACATGGGTCGGAGCCGATGAGGAGTTTCATCTCCAGTTGGTCACCTTGTCGGGCAACCGAATTCTGAACGAAGTGCACCGGAATTTCTGGGGCCGTGCCCAACGCGCCCGGCTGACGATGCTCTGTCTCATCGGCACGCCACAGCGCTCGACCGGCGAGCATGCGGAAATACTGGAGGCGATCCGGCTTGGTGACGCACCCCGGGCGCGCAGGCTTCTGGAAACCCATTTCGAACCGATCATCGCGTACGTAAATAGCAGCGCCCTGACGGACGGAAGCGTTATCGGCCTGTTCTGACATGGGGACATGAAAGGCATTCAATGACAAACACAAACGATTTCGATATCGCCGTTCTTCCCGGCGACGGTATCGGCGAGGAAGTCATGGCCTGTGCCGAGCAGGTGCTGGCCGCCGTGGGGCAACGCATCGGGCGCAGGTTCCTCCTGACGCGCCACCGTGCCGGCGCACAGCATTATCTGGAAACGGGAGCCGCATTGCCCGAGCCGGTTCTTGCGGCTTGCGAGAAAGCCGATGCCATCCTGTTCGGCGCCATGGGCCTACCCCACGTGCGCGGCAAGGATGGCACGGAAATCATTCCCCAGCTTGACCTCCGTTTCCATTTCGACCTCTACGCGGGCGTGCGGCCGATTCGCACATTTCAGGGACTGCCGATCCCGCTAAGCCACCCTCTGGCGCGTGAAATCGACCTGGTGCTGATCCGTGAAAACACTGAAGGGCTCTTTCATGCGCGTGGCCGGGCCGAAATACGAGGTATGCCGGGGAGCGAGAGCGCGGTCCTGGACACGATGTGCATCAGCCGCCGAGGAACCGAGCGAATTTGCGAATATGCCTTCCGGTACGCGGAACGACGGGCCGCGGCCAAAGGAGGCACCGGACGCGTGACGAGCATTGACAAGGCCAACGTGTTTGCATCAATGGCGTTCTGGCGTCGCATTTTCGATGAGACGGCATCCAGGCATCCGACCGTCGAGGCCAGCAGCGCCTACGTCGACGCCATGGCGCTCAATCTGCTGATGAAGCCCTGGACCTACGACGTCATGGTCACCGAGAACATGTTCGGCGACATTCTTTCCGATCTGATTGCCGGACTGGTCGGCGGCATGGGCATGGCGCCGTCGGGAGATATCGGGGACCATCACGGGCTATTCCAGCCGGCTCATGGCACCGCGCCAGACATCATGGGACAGGGCAAGGCCAATCCGACCGCGATGGTATTGTCCGCCGCCATGATGCTCGGCTGGCTGGGCGAGCGCAGTGGTGACAGCCGCTTGGAGGATGGGATGATCCTGATTGAAAAGGCAATTGAAACCGTCTTCGCGGAAGGGGATATCCGCCCCATGGAGTTTGGCGGACCGCACGGATCATCCGCCGTTGCAACGGCGATCCTTGAAAGGATCTAATCGGAAACGAAGCCTGCGACGAAATTGTTGCGGCAACGGGGAGACAGCGCAGCCGAAAGCATAACCGTTCCTCAATGGAGTAGAGGCATATTAAGGGCCGAGGTGACGTGGATTGACAACTACAACCGGGACGCCAGCGCGACGACCTCGTTCCAGTCGGCCTCGCGAAAGGTGTGCAAGTTGATGCTGAATTCCATAGGTGCCGTTACGCCAGCGTCGTGCCGGTGGTGCGCGAGTTCGGCCAGCGACAGGTCCTGGAACCGGGTGTCGTTGACGGCGGGATGCGGCTCCTGGCGCCGCTGGTGATGCCAGTACCCGCCGCTGGTCAGCGCCTCGGAGTCGTCACTGGTGGGTCAGCCAGACCGGACGTGGAACAGTGTAGTCCAAGGAGGACTTCTCGATCACCTGCCCTTGAAGTCATGGGCCGGATTCATGGTTCGGTTCGCCAATGTCGTTGATAGGAAGCGCCGGCCGTTTTCGGGAGTGGCCGTTCAGACGTCATGCGCCGCGGCGCCGCGTGCGGTCAGGAACGCCAGGACAGCGGAGACCGCCAGCAGCGCGGCGCTCGCCGCGAACGTGCTCCGGTAGCCACCGTGGTCGAACAGCAGTCCGCCCTCGGTGGAGCCCAGCGCGATGGACATTTGGACGACGGCGACGAACAGGCCGCCACCCGCTTCGGCATCCTTCGGGAAAACCCTGGCGATTCAGGCCCACCAGCCCACGGGCGCGGAAGTGCCGGCCATCCCCCACAGGTCCAACAGTGCGACGACGGCCGCCGTCCGGCCGCCGAAGGCAATCAAGGTCAGGGCAATCATGGCCATCAGCAGCGGGATGAGAATCAGCGTCTGGTAGAAGGCCCGTTGAAGGACTCTGCCGATGAAACCCGCCGCGCCGATCACGAGCAGAATGAGCGAAATCGTGGCCCCATGCACCGCCGTGATCGTCTCCAGGAACGGCCGCACGTAGGGGAACAGCGAAAACTGCCCCATGAAAAGCAGGCTGCCGGCCAGCATGCCCACGGTGACGCCGGGGCGCCTGAACAGCGTGAACACCTTGCCGATGCCGGGCGCGCGCGCCACCGCCGGCATCGACCGGCCACGCTAGACGCTGACGATGACGTCGAGCGCATCGAAGTGGGCGTACACGTCGGCCTCCAACTCCAGCCGACGACCATCATCCGGAGGTGCCAGCAGACTGGCGACAAGGATTTTTTCGCCCGGCAATTCGATCTCTATCTCCGTGCGCCCCCCGCGCGTACGCTTTCCCGAAATCTTGCCGGCCAGGGTGTTTTGCCGGGGAAATTCAGCCATCGATTCCTGGTGATCTAAAGTCAGGGCAGACGACGGAATGAGGGCTGTCACTTGCTTCCCAACTTTCAATGCGAGGCGCCGAGTAGACTCGCCGTCGATTTGCGCCCTGATTTTCTGTCCGTCGCCCAGCTCGATTTCGATCTCGTCATCGTCGACGCCGCCGTGCAGGGCGGCAACGGTGCCTGTGAACTGATTCCGGTTGCTGGTTTGCAGTCCCGCTTTCAGGTTGACGTCATTCAAGTCCCCACACAGACCGTTCGCTTTCCGGCTCAGTTGGTCGACGAAACCCCGATGCTCCTGTTCGAACAACCGGAAGTTGGCAATCAATTGCCTGCCGCGCTCCGTCAGGTACGTGGTGCCGCCCCCTTTGCCACCCGCGATGCGTTCGACCAGGGGTTCGCCGGCAATCTTGTTCATGTGGTCGATCGCGTCCCAGGCGGCCTTGTAGCTCATTTTCATCGCCTTCGCGGCATGAGTGATCGAGCCATGTTCATCGACGAGTGAAAGCAGCCTGATGCGCCCCGAGCCGCCAAGATTATGGCCATCCGCCACCATCCAGAGGGCGCCGCGAAGCTGTATCGAATTATTGCCGGACATCGGTCGAGAGAGATGGGATTATTCAATCATGGCTTGAATAATAGCGCCCAAATCGGCGGAGCCGAGAGAAATGCCCGCCAAGCACCGGATCAAAGAAGTCTTGCCTGGCAGCCTGCATCAGGCGGCGAATCGACAGTCTTCATCCTTCGCCGTCAAGCTGCGGATCAGCAGCGAATCGCTGAAGTCACGTCGGGCTACCTTGCTCAAGCTCCGAACGAACGTGGTGACGCCACCCGACTCCAGGAAGAGGCAAGGCAACTGCCGATCCTTGCAGGCCGCCTTGACCCGGTAGTAGGCGGCATGGGAAACATTCCGGATCTGGCAGATAACGGCGTCGATGCCAGTCATCAGGTCATCGATGCGGCCGCCGTGCTCCTCGATCCCGCCATCGTGATGAACGAATTCGCCGCCGCTCTCCTCGACCAGGCGGCGGTAATGGTCGATCAGTCCGGGACGCCCCCCGATGCAGAGAATGCGCAGGCCGGCAAGACATCCATGGGTCAATGGACTGTCGGCAACGAGGCCCTCGGGGCTCGTTTCATCGTCCGCCGAACCGGCCTCCGGGAGGCTGTCCGCCGCAAACAGGCGTGGGATGGAGGCTTGTGCAAGGGCTTTTTCCAGTTCTCCGACGCGATTGCGGAGTTCGGTATTCCGTTTCTCCAGGGTAGCGGCTCGCTCCGACAAGGTGTCGTTGCGTTCACGCAAGGCGAGATTGCGTCTCTCCACGTCTTTGGCCTCGGCAAGCGATTTCTCCAGGCTCTCGTAATGTGCGATCCGGTCATCGCGTTCAGCCAAAGTGGATTCAAGCCGGCGTTTTTCCCGATGGGCCGTCTCGAGGCGATTCTTCAGGTCGTTCGATTCACGGCGAAGGGCGGCGTTTTCCGCATCGAGATCGACCAAGCGCTTTCGCTCTGAACGGTCCTGCGCCCCCAGGTGGTGCGAGAGCATGTGCAGATCGCCGTAGACCGTGACCTGCACGCTCTCGTCAGCTTCGGGATGCGTCCAGGCGGCCCACAGACTGCCTTGAATCCTCCCTTCCGCCAGCGCCTGCTGCCAAAGCGCCAATACCGCCGGACCGGTTTTCGCCTTGGCGAAGCGCTGGATGGAGGCTGCGTATCGTTCGTCGAGCGTCTTCTGGAGTTGCTGGGAGATGGTTCCCCGTGTTTCGCAGTGATTGACGAACAGCGCGTGCAATTCATACTCGGACATGCCGTTGGCGGCAATGCCGCATCGCTTCGAGAGCTTGCGGAGATCGGCGTCGACCAGGCACGTTCCGATCAGCGGGCAGTGCAGGTTGATCGGCAGTTCCCAAAGCTTGTGGCGCGTCCGGGGAAGCGGTCGCGACGAGGATGGCGGCGCGTCATCCGCGAACAGCCGAAGAATGGATTCCTCGGTGCGTGCCGCGGCCGTCTGGGGCTGGCTGAAGAAGAATTCGCCGGCCCTGGCGCTGGCATCCCCGGAAGTATTCGACGCATGCTCGTTTTTCATTACCGCCTCACGGAAAACGGGGTGGCCATCAGCTTGCAAACTGTGGCCCTTACCGATATATACGAGTCTATATATCGGTAAGGGCGCAGTCAAACAGTGGGAAAATCCTGTTCCGCTGGCAGACCTGCGTCGTCTGCCAGGACGTTTGAGGTAGCTGCGATCAGCATGGAGGATCATCGGGATGGCGAGGCCCCAAATTCAATTCACGCCGATAGGCGTCGTTCGGACCGAACACATTTGCGCGGAGAAAACGCCAATTCAACCTGTCTTTGCGCGCCAATGCGCCGGCCGGATAGAAGTCTTCCCGGAATTCGTCGATGGGCTGCGCGATCTCGACGGCTTTTCGCACATCCACCTGATTTATCACCTTGACCGGGCCGATTCCCCGAAATTGATAGTCAGGCCTTTTTTACAGGACGTGGAACGGGGCATCTTTGCGACCCGCTACCCGGCGCGCCCCAATCCCATTGGCCTCAGTGTCGTCGAACTGTTGCGCATCGATGGCGGCGTGATCCATTTCCGAGGGGCGGACATGCTCGACGGCTCGCCTTTGCTCGATATAAAACCCTTCACGTCGAAATTCGACTGCATAGAAGCGACTCGCAACGGCTGGTACGACGAGGTCGATACGGAAACCACACGGCGCAAAGGTCTACGGGAGTACGAACAGGCTGCGAAACCATGATTCGAGCACCGTCGAAACGGGCTCTGTCGGATCAGGTCCGGACTGCCGCAGTTCAGCGGGCCGGGTGAGTTTCGCCTGACCCGTTTTCATTTCGCGGCCACGCCGCCGGACCGCGCATTTTGCTCGACGCCAGGTTGGCGGCGGCGGTGCGTGTTTCCACTCCCAGTTTTTCGAAGATATGTTCCAGATGCTTGTTTACGGTTCTGGGGCTGCTGCCGAGTATTTCGCCGATGTCCTTGCTGGTCTTGCCCAGCGTGACCCAGTAAAGAACCTCGGCTTCGCGCGACGTGAGGCGGAAGGCCGCCACGAGCGACTCGATGGCGGAGGCGTCGTTCTCTTCCCGCAGGACGACGAGCCATTCTTCATCGCCCGTCTGATCGTGGAAGGAAGCCAGCAGGCGTCTGGAACCGCTCGTGCAGACCAGCTGGTTCGGAGAACGCCCCTGGGATTTGGCGGCGATCGCCTCATCGATCCAGGCCAGGAGCCGGGCCGGCGCATCTTTTCCGGAGACCGCGAAATAGCTGCTCAGGAGGGAGCGCGCCAGCGGTGTCTGCCAGACCAGCTTGCCGTCCGCAGCGCGAATGGCAACGGTCGCCTGGCCGAAGGCGTCGAGGGCGGTGCGCGCCTGCCGCATCTGCCGGGCGTTATGGACGTGGGCGCTGATCCGGGCCAGCACCTCGGCGGGCCGGATGGGCTTCGTCACGTAATCCGCGCCTCCGGCGGCGAAGGCGGCGACGACGTGTTCGGTCTCCGTCAGCCCGGTCATGAAGACGATGGGAATGTGGTGCGTCACGAAGTCGGCCTTCAGGCGGCGGGCGACTTCGAAGCCGTCCATGCCCGGCATCAACGCATCGAGCAGGATGACGTCGGGCAGGCTCTGCCGGGCACGCTGCAGCGCCGATTCGCCGTTGGTGGCGACCAGCACCGTATAGCCCGCCTCGTCGAGCGCATCGTGCAGCAGCGAGAGATTGGCCGGGATGTCGTCGACGATCAGCACGATGTCGGAAATGTCGCGTTCAAAGGTGTCCGGCGGCATCGCGGGCCTTTCTCAGGATTTCCTTCATCGCATCGAACCGGAACTGGCGCGCGTGGTCCCGCAGCACCGCGACGAACTCGCCCGAGGCGGGTTCGCCGCGTTCGATCTCGCCGAGCCTGTCGAGAATGCCGCGCACGTAGCCGAGATCTACCAGTTCGTCGAGCGCAACCAGATGATGGTGGCCGGGCGGAACGAGCGCGACCGGCGCCGACGGAAGCGCGGTTGCGGACGACGCGGGCGCCGCCGCCGTGACCCACTCCAGCGCCAGGGTGCGCCCGAGCCAATCGAGCAGTTCGCCGACGTGCAAGGGCTTGACGATGAAGTCGTCGCCGGAGATTCCCGCATCGTTTTCCTGGCCTTTCTCGAACGCATTGGCCGACAGGACGGCGATGTGGGCTTCGCTCAGGCGGCCGTGGCGGATGCGGCGGATGGTTTCCCAGCCGTCGATGCCCGGCATCGCCAGATCCATGAAGATCAGGTGCGGCCTGAAGGCCGGCAGCAGCTGCAGGCACTCGTCGCCGCTGGCCGCCTGTTCGACCTGGAAGCCGAGGGGGTCGAGCACGCTCTGCAGCATGTCGCGGTCGACTTTCTCGTTGTCGACCACCAGGATGCGGCGCCGGATGCCGACGTAGCCGATGCGGTTGGCTTTCGGCAATTCGCGCGGTTCCCGCATCGGGTGCACCTGTGGCAGAAAAAGCCGGATGCGGAAAGTGCTGCCCCGGCCGGGCACGCTCTGCACGGTCATTTCCCCGCCCATCAGCGTCGTCAGCATGCGCGCGATCGTCAGGCCAACGCCGCTGCCGCCGGCCTGCGCCGTGCGGCCGCGCACGAAGGGTTCGAAGATGCGTTCGATATCGTCGGGAGGAATGCCGGGGCCGGTGTCGCAAATCTCGAAAACGGCCACGTCATGGCGGAATTCGACACGGAAATCGATGCGTCCCGTGACGGTGAATTTGACGGCGTTGCCCAGCACGTTGATCAGGATCTGGCGCAGGCGCCGCTGATCGGTGCGCACGATGCCGGGCATCTCGCCGGAAGGCTCGTAATGGAAGCGCAGGCCTTTGTGGCGGGTCTGCAGTTCGAACATGCCGACGATCTGCCGCAGAAAATCCGGGAAATCGAACGGCCTGGATTCGAGCGTCATCTTGCCGCTCTCGATGCGCGCGATGTCGAGCGTGCCCTCGATGACGGACAGCAGGTGGTCGCCGCTCCGGCGGATGACGTTGACCGCCTGCCGTCGGTTGGGCGGGATCGACTCGTCATCGCCGAGGATCTGGGCATAGCCGAGAATGCTGTTGAGCGGGGTGCGCAACTCGTGGCTGATCGCCGAGATGTAGCGGCTCTTGGCCAGATTGGCCTGGTCGGCCATCTGCTTGGCCTTTTGCAGCAGTTCATCGGTGCGCTGGTGCGATTCGACTTCCTGCCTCAGCAGGCGGGTCTGGCGGTTCGATTCTTCCTGGGCGACCTGCCGGCTCTTGTGCGTCAGCGCCATCCACCAGGCGCCGATGCCGATGAAGACCAGCAGGGCCGCGAAGATCTTGACGAACGCCTGCCGCAGCTGGGGAATCAGGCCGGCCTGCTCCGGGGCGAGGGCCAGCACCTCGTGCGTATAGAGCAGGCCGAGCAGCCCGGCCAGCACGGGGACGAGCCCGCACATCAGGAGCAGATAGTGCACCAGCCCGGTGTCCAGATAGGGTACGACGGAGGCGGGGAGCAGACGGTGGAGCAGGCTCCGCCATTGCCCGGTCAGATTGGCGCCGGGTTTGCACAGGTCCTCGCAACGCGCGTCGAGCGAGCAGCACAGCGAACAGATCGTGCCGTCGTAGGCCGGGCAATGGGCGGTGTCGTCGCTTTCGTATTCGCGCTCGCAGATGCAGCAGCGTTGCGGCCCGCCCGCGGGCGGGGAGCTTCGCCGGACGAGATAATAGCGGCCGCCGGTCCACCAGGCGATCAGCGGAGAAGCGACCAGCGCCGTGAGCAGGGCGATGAACGAGGCATAGGGTTGCGCGGCCGTGCCGAACACGCCGCTGAAAGACATGATCGAGAGGGCGGAGGCCACGCCCATGGCGCCGACGCCCACCGGGTTGATGTCGTAGAGATGGCTGCGCTTGAATTCAATGTGCCGCGGAGAAAGCCCCAGGGGTTTGTTGATGACCAGATCGGCGACCACGGCCGCCATCCACGAAATGGCGATGTTCGAGTACAGGCCGAGAATCTGCCCGAGCGCCTGGAACACGTCGAGCTCCATGAGCAGCAGCGCGATCAGCGTGTTGAAGACCATCCACACGACGCGGCCGGGATGGCTGTGCGTCAGCCGCGCGAAGAAGTTGGACCAGGCCAGCGAGCCGGCGTAGGCGTTGGTGACGTTGATCTTGATCTGTGAAATGACCACGAACACGACGGTGGCGCCAACGGTCAGCGGGAAGCTGCTGAAGACGTGCGAAAAACCGATCAGGTACATCTGGTTCGGGTCGATGGCTTTTTCGGCGGGAACCGCGTTGCGCAGCGCCAGATAGGCCAGGAGGGCGCCGCCCAGCATCTTGGCGATGCCCGGAACGATCCAGCCGGGACCGCCGGCGACCACCGCCAGCCACCAGCGGCGCCGGTTTGCCGGCGTGCATTCGGGCATGAAGCGCAGATAATCGGCCTGTTCGCCCATCTGCGTCACCAGGGCGATGCCCACGGACAGCGCCGCGCCGAAGAGCGGCATGGAGAAGTCGCCGCCGAGGCCGTTTTCGCCGGGATAGCGGAACAGGCCGCGCAGCACCTCCGGCTCCTCGGCCAGCAGAAACGCGAAAGGCAGGATCAGCAGGGCCAGCCAGAGCGGCTGGCTCCACGCCTGCAGCCGGCTGATGGCCGTGACGCCGTGCGTGGCCAGCGGAATGACGATCACCGCGCAGATGAAATATCCCCAGGCCGGTGGAATACGAAAGGCGAGTTCCAGCGCATAGGCCATGATCGCCGCCTCAAGCGCGAAGAAGACGAACGTGAACGAGGCATAGATCAGCGAGGTGATGGTTGACCCGATGTAGCCGAAGCCGGCGCCGCGCGTCAGCAGATCCATGTCGAGCCCGTACTTGGCGGCGGCATGGCTGATCGGCAGCCCGATCAGGAAAATGATCAACCCGGTGGCCAGGATGGCCCAGAAGGCGTTGATGAAGCCGCTGCCGACCAGCATGGTCGCGCCGACGGCTTCCAGGACCAGGAAGGAGGAGGCGCCGAAGGCGGTGTTGGCGACGCGCATTTCCGTCCATTTGCGGAAGCTGTGCGGGGTGAAGCGCAGCGCATAGTCTTCGAGCGTCTCGTTGGCGACCCAGGTGTTGTAGTCGCGGCGAATCTTGATGACCCGCTGCAACGGCTCGCGCGGGGACGCGGGAGAGGACGGGCCGTTCATCGGCAGTCAGCCGAGCATGCCGCGTTCACGGATGAAGGCGAGCACGCGGTCCAGGCCCGCGCCGGTCTTCAGGTTGGTGAACACGAACGGCCGCGCGCCGCGCTGGGCCGTGGCGTCGCGGGCCATGACCTCCAACGAGGCGCCGACCAGCGGCGCCAGGTCGATCTTGTTGATGACCAGCAGATCGGATTTGGTGATGCCGGGACCGCCCTTGCGCGGGATCTTTTCCCCGGCCGCCACGTCGATGACGTACAGCGTGAGGTCGGAGAGCTCCGGCGAGAAGGTCGCGGCGAGGTTGTCGCCGCCCGATTCGACCAGGATCAGCTGCACCGTGGGGAAGGCGCGCTGCAGCCGGTCGATGGCTTCGAGGTTGATCGAGGCGTCCTCGCGGATCGCCGTGTGCGGACAACCGCCGGTCTCGACGCCCATGATGCGTTCGGGCGGCAGCGCCGAGTGCGCGACGAGGAATCTGGCGTCCTCGGCGGTGTAGATGTCGTTGGTGACCACCGCCATTTCGACGTGGTCGCGCAGCGCCTGGCAGAGCGCCAGGGTCAGGGCAGTCTTGCCGGAACCGACGGGGCCGCCGATGCCGACTCTCAAGGGGGACGTGCGGGCAGAGGACTTGGCGTTCATGGGATCTACGATCGGAAGAGTCGGGAATACTGCGTTTCATGGCGGGCGCAGCAGAGCGCGAACGCCGGGGTCAGGTTGCTCCAGTCGTTCTCGGACAGGACCAGGGCGGATTCCGCGATGGACGGCACCATCCGGCCCAGTTCGGTCAACAGCCGCTGGCCTGCGGCCTGGCCGAGCGGCACGGCCTTCAGCGCGGCCATCACCTGGTTTTCCAGCCATGACCACAGATAGCCGCAGAGCGCGGTGCCCGGATCGATCCGCCAGAGCGTGGCGAGACCGGACCAGGCGGTGGGAAAGGCGATCTCCGGCAAGCGCGCGAGTTCAGTGCGCAGCGCATCCAGCGCCGGATCGCGCAGTTCGGTCAGCAGGCGGCCGAACGAGAATCCCATCTGCACGGTCTCGGCGCGCAGTTCGGCGGATTCCCGGCTGGCCAGGAAATCGGCGTTGAGGCGGGCTATCGCCACCGCGTCGCCCGCGTCCCAGTGCCGCATCAGCCGGGCCACCAGCGGCGCTTCGAAGCGGCCGACGGCGAAGGCCAGGAGGTCGCCGATCCAGCGTCCGGCGCTCGGCTCGTCGCGGATGCGTCCCGACTCGACGGCCCATTCGAGCCCTTGCGAATAGGTGTAGGCGCCGACCGGCAGGACCGGGCTGGCGAGCTGCAGCAGGCGGACCAGGGCATGCCGGGAGTTCTCGTTCACGACTTGGCGCCCGGCTTGAATTCGTGGATTCTCGGCACCGAACGGTGCGGGCCGTGGCCGGGGTCGTGCAGCCGGGCGTGCTCGCGGTCGTGGGCGTCGTCCCCATGGTGATGATGGCCGGCCTGCGCACCATAGGCGCCCGGCTCGGGCTGGAACGGCGCCACGACGTCGGCGACCGCGCAGCCGAGCCCCCTGGCCATTTCGGCGAGCACGTGGTCGGCCTGGAAGCGGAGCGTGCCGCCTTGCCCGCTCGGCAGCAGCTGCACCGGCACGTGCCGGTTGCCCAGATGGTAGGCGGCGCGGGCGAAAAGCAGCGGCGTCCCGGCGACGGCCTCGATCAGCGTTTCCGGCGCGGCGAGTATTTCGACGACGGTGCTGCCGTCTTCCGCCAGCAGCCGGTCGCCGCCGCGCAGGTGGTCGCCGCGTTCCAGGAAGATGCCGGCCTCGCGGCCCGAGGCGAGCGTCACCTTCAGGCGGCTGCGCTTTCTTTCGTCATAGGGCAGGGCGGCCGAGTCGGTGGCCGGACGGTCGGTACGTCGATCGAGGATCAGCATGATCAGAACAAAAAATACCGCTGCGTCAGCGGCAGCGAACGCGCCGGCTCGCAGACCAGCAGTTCGCCGTCGGCGCGCACGGCATAGGTTTCGGAGTCAACGTCGATCCGGGGCGTGGCGCCGTTGAGCACCATGTCGGACTTGCGCAGCGTGCGCGTGCCGGCGACGGCGACCAGCGGCTTTTCCAGGCCGAGCGCCTGCACGGCCGGATTTTCCAGCGCCGCCCGCGAGACGAAGGTCACCGAGGTCTTCAGCGCCTTGCCGAAGCTGCCGAACATCGGCCGGTAGTGCACCGGCTGCGGTGTCGGGATCGAAGCGTTCGGATCGCCCATCGCGGCGGCGGCGATCATGCCGCTTTTCAGGACGAGCGACGGCTTGACGCCGAAGAAGGCCGGCCGCCAGAGCACGAGGTCGGCGAGCTTGCCGGCCTCGACCGAGCCGACCGTGTGCGCGATGCCGTGGGTCAGCGCCGGATTGATGGTGTACTTGGCGATGTACCGTTTGACGCGCAGGTTGTCGTTGCGCGCGCCGTCGCCCGGCAGCGCGCCGCGCTGCGCCTTCATCTTGTGCGCGGTCTGCCAGGTGCGCATGATCACTTCGCCGACGCGGCCCATGGCCTGCGAGTCGGAGCTCATCATCGAGAAGGCGCCGAGGTCGTGCAGGATGTCCTCGGCGGCGATCGTTTCGCGGCGGATGCGCGATTCGGCGAAGGCGATGTCCTCGGCGATCGCCGGATCGAGGTGGTGGCAGACCATCAGCATGTCCAGGTGCTCGTCGATGGTGTTCACCGTATAGGGCATCGTCGGGTTGGTCGAACTCGGCAGCACGTTGGGCAGCCCGGCGGCGCGGATGATGTCCGGCGCATGGCCGCCGCCCGCGCCTTCGGTGTGGAAGGTGTGGATCGTGCGGCCCTTGAAGGCGTCGATGGTCGCTTCGACGAAGCCCGATTCGTTGAGCGTGTCGGTGTGGATGGCGACCTGCACGTCCATTTCATCGGCGACCGACAGGCAGCAGTCGATGGCCGCCGGCGTGGTGCCCCAGTCTTCGTGCAGTTTCAGGCCCATCGCCCCGGCGACGACCTGTTCGCGCAGCGCCTCCGGCAGGCTGGCGTTGCCCTTGCCGAGGAAGCCGAGGTTCATCGGGAAGGCTTCCGCCGCCGAGAGCATGGCATGCAGGTGCCACGGGCCCGGCGTGCAGGTGGTGGCGAAGGTGCCCGTGGCCGGGCCGGTGCCGCCGCCGAGCATGGTGGTGACGCCGGACATCAGCGCCTCCTCGATCTGTTGCGGGCAGATGAAGTGGATGTGGCTGTCGATGCCGCCGGCGGTGACGATCATGCCTTCGCCGGCGATGACTTCGGTGCCGGGGCCGACGACCATCGTGACGCCCGGCTGGATGTCCGGGTTGCCGGCCTTGCCGATCGCCGCGATGCGCCCGTCCTTGATGCCGATGTCGGCCTTGACGATGCCGGTCACCGCGTCGACGATCAGGGCGTTGGTGATCACGGTGTCGACGCTGTCCTGCGACACGCGCTGGCTCTGGCCCATGCCGTCGCGGATGACCTTGCCGCCGCCGAATTTCACTTCTTCGCCGTAGATCGTGCAGTCCGCCTCGACCTCGACGATCAGGTCGGTATCGGCCAGGCGCAGCCTGTCTCCGGTCGTCGGGCCGAACATTTCGGCATACGCCTGGCGGGAAATCCGCGTGCTCATAAGCGCCCCTGGATCATGCCGCGAAAGCCGTAGACCGCACGTTCGCCCGCCAGCGCGACGAGCCGCACGGTGCGCGTCTGGCCGGGCTCGAAGCGCACGGCGGTGCCGGCGGCGATGTCGAGGCGGAAGCCGCGCGCCGCGGCGCGGTCGAACGACAGCGCGGCATTGGTCTCGTGAAAGTGGTAGTGCGAGCCGACCTGGATCGGGCGGTCGCCGGTGTTGGCGACGGCCAGCGTCAGCGTCGGCCGGCCGGCGTTGAGTTCGAGTTCGCCGGTTTCGACGAACAGTTCACCGGGGATCATCGCCGCCTCACAGCACGGTGGAGAGCACGAGGCCGCCGCCGACCACGGCGACCAGCTGGCCGAGCCGCAGCGCGAGCCGCGGACGGTGCTTCAGCACGACGTGGGCGAACGCCATGCCGATGCCGTGCAGCAGCGCCGAGCCGAGCAGCATGCCCGCCATGATCGCCGCGCCGTGTCCCAGCTCGCCGCCGTGCGCCATGCCGTGGCACAGCGCGAAGCCGCCGATCACCGCGAGCGCCGCGGCCAGGCCCATGCGCAACGGCAAGGCGAGCATGACGCCGAGCGCGAGCACCGAGGCGGCGACCAGCGGTTCCAGCTGCGGCACGACGAGGCCGTATCGGCCGAGCGCCGCGCCGGCGGCGAGCACGGCCATGAAGACGAGCGGCGCCGTCCAGGCGCGGCGCCCGTTCAGCACGCTCCAGGCACCAACAAGCAGCATGGCTAGCAGGTGGTCCGCACCAAAAAAGGGATGCGCGAAGCCATCGACGAACCCTTGTCCGCCGTGACCCGTATGGGCCGCCGCGGCGATAGGCAAGAGGGCGGCAAGCAAGGCAAGCGCGCGGGAATTTCGAATCATCGTCAGCTCCTGTCGGTAGGTGAATTCGGAAATGGGCGGCCTAGACAATCGGATGGTGCACGGTCACCAGCTTGGTGCCGTCCGGAAACGTGGCCTCGACCTGGATTTCCGGGATCATTTCGGGAATGCCGTCCATCACGTCGGCGCGCGTCAGCACCTTCGTGCCATCGCTCATCAGTTCGGCGACGCTCCTGCCGTCGCGGGCGCCTTCCAGGATCGCGCAGGTGATCAGCGCCACCGCCTCCGGATAGTTGAGCGGCAGGCCGCGCGCCTTGCGGCGTTCCGCCAGCAGGCCGGCGGTGAACACGAGCAGCTTGTCCTTTTCTCTGGGGGTCAGTTCCATGCGCTGTCCTCGTTCAGGTGTTCCAGATACGCGGCCTGACGGCCGGGCGGCCCAGCAGGGGCGGCCGCAACAGGCTCCACATCTCGGCGAACCAGTCCCTGGCCGCTTCGCTGCTGTGCCCCAGGTAGCGGGCGATCAGCAGCTCCGGCAGGGCGGTCACCCCATGCTCCGCGCCATCGGCCGGAGCGATGGCGCGGCAGGCTGCCAGCACCGGCGCGATCTCCATATGCGGAGGGAAAGTAGCAAGGAGCGTGCCGCCAACGCTGGCGCCGGCCCATCCGGCCGGGCTGGCGAGCAGCGGATCGTCGCCGTCGAGGCATCCGCGTTCCAGCCAGAGCGGCCGGCCGTGGCGTTCGATGCGGGTGTGCAGGCGGATCTGGCCGTGCGCGAAGCGCTCGCCGCAGGCGCTGCGGCCAAGGCAGAGGATTTCCCAGCCCAGATACCGGCTGCCGTTGCCCAGGCGCACGTGCGTCTCCATGCGGCTTCTCGCGCCGTCGAAGACGATGGTTTCCTGCGGCAGCCATTCGAGGATGGCGTCGTCGCCCACCGTGAAGTCGAGCGCCTGCGAGGCCTCCTCGCCGCCGGACCGGTACCACTTGCCGGCGCCCGGCGTGGTGATCTGGGCGTGCGTTCCCGGACCGGCCGCGACCGCGACCCGCAGCCGGTCGCCGCCGGCGATGCCCGACGGCGGATGCAGCAGGATGGTCTGGCACACGGCCGGGCCTTCCGGGTAAAGCGCCTTCTGCACGCGCAGCGGACCGCTATGGCGGCGCTCGGCAAGCAGCGTGCCGCCGCCGACGCGCGTGAAGCCGAGCGCGATTGCCGCGTCCCAATGGACGGGGGGCGGGCCGGGCATCGCGC
Organism: Propionivibrio sp.; assembly: GCF_047602565.1. Lineage (GTDB taxonomy): Bacteria > Pseudomonadota > Gammaproteobacteria > Burkholderiales > Rhodocyclaceae > Propionivibrio. The sequence goes on along the minus strand of NZ_JASGGX010000001.1, from coordinate 2,401,394 downwards.
CGCGCTCCATGCGGTCGTTTCCTCGTCGGTACCGGCGGACCTTAGACCGCCAGCGCGTCGCGCACGCCGTCCTTGTCCATGTCCGCGCCGAGGCCGCGCATGATGAATTCGCCGCGCTCCATCAGCAGGTAGTGGTCGGCCAGGTCGCGCGCGAAATCGTAGTACTGCTCGACGAGCAGGATGGCCACCCGCCCGGTTTCGGCCACCTTGCGGATGGCATCCTGCGTCTCGCGGCGTTCGGCGAGCGAGCGATCCGTGGTCGACTCCGCGTGACGGCGGGCGACGACGCGGATGGCGTGTCCGATGTCCTTGATGATCGACGGCTGGATGCCCTCGGTCGGCTCGTCGAGGATCAGCACCGCGGGGTCCATGGCCAGCGCCCGGCCGATCGCCAGCTGCTGCTGCTGGCCGCCGGAGAGATCGCCGCCGCGCCGCCTGAGCATGGATTTGAGCACCGGGAACAGTTCGAACACCTGCCCGGGGATCTGCGCGCCGGCCGGCCTGGCGGCGAGGCCCATCAGCAGGTTTTCCTCCACCGTCAGGCGCGGGAAGATCTCGCGTCCCTGCGGCACGTAGCCGATGCCGGCGCGCACGCGCTGGTGCGGCGCGGCATGGGTGATGTCCCTGCCGGCGAAGCGGATGCGGCCGGACCGGGCCTTGACCAGCCCCATCAGGCATTTCATCAGCGTGGTCTTGCCGACGCCGTTGCGGCCGAGCAGGCTGGTGACCTTGCCGGGTTCGAGCGCGAAGGAGAGGCCGCGGAGGATGTGGCTGCCGCCGTAGTACTGGTTGAGGTTTTCTACTTCGAGCATGTGAGTCCTCAGGCGCTTCTGGTGTTTGACACGCCGGGTTTCGCCGTTGACCGGCGAGCCACTTTCTTTTGCTTCGCCAAAAGAAGGGATGCCCGCGCGTCAGACGCGGAACAAAGCGGTTGCTCGACCACCGCAAATGAAGAATCACCGCCCAAGATACACCTCGATCACCCGCTGATCGTTCTGCACCGCATCCAGCGTCCCTTCCGCCAGCACCGACCCTTCGTGCAGCACGGTCACTTTGCCGCCCAGCGCCTTGACGAACGCCATGTCGTGTTCCACCACCACCAGCGAGTGCTTCCCCGCCAGCGAAACGAAGAGCTCGGCCGTGCGCATCGTCTCGTCGTCGGTCATGCCGGCGACCGGTTCGTCGAGCAGCAGCAGGCTGGGCTCCTGCATCAGCAGCATGCCGATCTCCAGCCATTGCTTCTGGCCGTGCGAGAGCAGCCCGGCGGGACGGTCGGCCTCGCCGCCGAGGCGGATCAGGCGCAGGACGTCGGCGATGCGGTCGCGCTCCTCGTCGCGCAGCGCGGCGGCCAGGGTGGCGAGCGGGCGCTTGTCGGCCGTCATCGCCAGTTCCAGGTTCTCGAACGCGCTGTGACGCTCGAAGATCGTCGGCTTCTGGAATTTGCGGCCGATGCCGGCGTGGGCGATCTCGGGTTCGGCCAGGCGCGTCAGGTCGATGCTCTGTCCGAAGAAGGCGCTGCCGGAGTCGGGGCGCGTCTTGCCGGTGATGACGTCCATCATCGTCGTCTTGCCGGCGCCGTTCGGGCCGATGATGCAGCGCAGCTCGCCGGCGTCGATGGCCAGGTTGAGCCGGTTCAGCGCCTTGAAGCCGTCGAAGCTGACGGTGATGTCGTCCAGATAAAGGATGACGTTGTGCGAAACGTCGAGCGTGCGCTGCCGCGACGGATGGCCGAAGGCGCCGTCGTCATCGGGCTCGATGCCGATGATCCTGCGGAATACGTCCCGCGCGCTCATGCCCTGACTCCCCGCGCGGCGCGGTCCCGGCGCAGCGCGTGCCAGAGTCCGACCAGGCCCTGCGGCAGCAGCAGCGTGACGACGATGAACAGCAGCCCGAGAAAGAACAGCCAGTATTCCGGGAAACTGACGGTGAACCAGCTCTTGGCGAGATTGACCACGAACGCGCCGACGATCGGCCCGACCAGCGTGCCGCGTCCGCCGACGGCGACCCAGACGGCGATCTCGATGGAATTGGCGACGCTCATCTCGGACGGGTTGATGATGCCCACCTGCGGCACGTACAGCGCGCCGGCGATGCCGCACAGCACGGCCGAAACGGTCCAGACGAAGAGCTTGAACCACAGCGGATCGTAGCCGATGAACATGACCCGCGATTCGGCGTCGCGGATGGCGGCGAGCACGCGGCCGTATTTCGAGGCCACCAGCCAGCGGGCGAAGACGAAGGTCAGCGCCAGCATGCCGGCCGTGGCGCCGAACAGCGCCAGCCGCGTCTGCGGCGAGGTGATGGCGTACCCGAGCACGCGCTTGAAGTCGGTGAAGCCGTTGTTGCCGCCGAACCCCGTCTCGTTGCGGAAGAACAGCAGCATGGCCGCGTAGGTCAGGGCCTGGGTGATGATCGAGAAATAGACGCCCTTGATGCGCGAGCGGAAGGCGAAATAGCCGAAGACGAAGGCCACCAGCGCCGGCACCGCGACGGCCAGCACGGCCGCCCACAGGAAACTGTCGCTGCCGGTCCAGTACCAGGGCAGCTCCTTCCAGTCGAGGAAGACCATGAAATCCGGCAGGTCGCTCCGGTAGCTGCCGTCGCGGCCGATCTGTCGCATCAGATACATGCCGAAGGCGTAGCCGCCGAGGGCGAAGAACAGGCCGTGGCCGAGCGAGAGGATGCCGCCGTAACCCCAGATCAGGTCCATCGCCACCGCCACGATGGCGTAGCACATGATCTTGCCGAGCAGCGTGACGGCGTAGGTCGAGACGTGGAAGGCGTTCTCCGGCGGCAGCGCCAGATGCAGGACGGGCACCAGCACCAGCGCGGCGGCCAGGAAGGCGGCGAGGCCGCAGCGCGTCCGCGCGTCGAGCGCCGAAAACACGCGGAAGATGAGCGGCTCACGCATGGATATCCCCCGTCCGTGCAGAAGCCGTCCCCCCCTGACCAGGGGGGACAGGGGGGTTAAAAGCGGCGACGGGAGCGCAAAGGCCGTCAGCCCCCCCGGCCCCCCTTGTCAGAGGGGAGAGGATAGCGGCGGGCATGAGGTAGTTCATGGCGGCACTCAATCGACGAAGCGGCCCTTCAGGGCGAACAGGCCCTGCGGGCGTTTCTGGATGAAGATGATGATGATCGCCAGCACGACGATCTTGGCGATCACCGCGCCGGACCAGCCTTCCAGCAGCTTGGTGGCCACGCCCAGGCCCAGCGCGGCCCACACCGCGCCGGCCAGCTGCCCGACGCCGCCGAGCACGACGACCATGAAGGCGTCCACGATGTAGCCCTGGCCCATGTCCGGACCGACGTTGGAGATCTGCGACAGGGCGAGTCCGCCGAGTCCGGCGATGCCGGCGCCGAGGGCGAAGGCCAGCGTGTCGATGCGCGCCGTCGGTACGCCCACGCAGTCGGCCATGGCGCGGTTCTGCGTGACCGCGCGCACGAACATGCCGAGCCGGGTGCGGTTCATCAGCACCCACATCAGGAGCAGGACGAACAGCGCGAAGCCGATGATCACGATGCGGTTCCACGGCAGCAGCAGGTTCGGCATCAGTTCGATGCCGCCGGACATCCATGCCGGGTTGGCGACCTCGACGTTCTGCGCGCCGAACAGCACGCGCGCGGCCTGGATCAGGATCAGCGACAGGCCCCAGGTGGCCAGCAGCGTCTCCAGCGTGCGCCCGTACAGCCAGCGGATGACGGTGCGCTCCATGACCACGCCGACCAGCGCGGCGGAGAGGAAGGACAGGGGAATCGCCGCCGGCAGGTACCAGTCGATGGCGGCCGGGAAGTAGGCGCGGAACAGGCTCTGCATGGCGTAGGCCGAGTAGGCGCCGATCATCAGCAGTTCGCCGTGCGCCATGTTGATGATGCCCATCACGCCATAGGTGATGGCCAGCCCCAGCGCGCCGAGCAGCAGGATGCTGCCGAGCGACAGGCCGGAAAAGATGCGTCCGAGGTTTTCGGTCAGCGACAGGCGCCCGTCGATCGACTTGACCGCCGAGACGGCCGCGTAGCGCACGCGCGGATCGGCCTCGCCCGCCTTGCCGGTGAGCGGCAGCAGCAGGTTGCGGACCGCCGGCGACGACGATCCGGACAGCGCGCGCACCGCCGCCAGGCGCGCCGCCGGATCGGCGTCGGCGAGGTTGGCCTGCGCCTGCGCCAGCGTGAGCAGCGCCCTGATCCGCGCGTCGGTCTCCCGCGCCAGCGCCCGCGCGAGCAGCGGCGCCATTTCGGGCGCGGCCTTGCTCTGCAGGCGCTGCGCCGATTCCAGGCGCACCGCCGGGTCGGCGTCCGACAATTTCAGAGCCGCCATGGCGCCGGCCAGCTCGCCGCGGATGCGGTTGTTGACCGTCACCGTGTCGGCGGCGTCCGGCGTCTTGACCGGCGCGCCGGTGGCCGCATCGAACGCCTTGTCGCTGTCGACGATCAGCACCTTGCCGTCCGCGAGCGCCAGGTTGCCGTCCGACATCGCCTGGAGCACGCGCAGGGCGCCGGGGTCCGCCGTGCGCGCCAGCGCCTGGATCGCGGCGACCTTGGCCGAGGAATCGTCGTCGGCCAGCTGGCGCACCAGCGCCGGATCGGGCGCCGCCCGCGCCGCGAGGGCGGTGATGAGGAGCAGCAGGGCAAGCAGCGGTTTGCGCATGAAGGGTTCTCTGAGCGGGTTCGGACTCTTGCCGGGGAGCTTACGAAGGCGGGCCGGAACCGGGAATACGACAAATTGCGTAGGTCTGGGGACCTTCCTCTCTCCCGAGGAGAGGCCGCGGCCGCTGCCGATGCCGTGGCTGACCATGGCCGTTCCCGTGGCGTCCGGCCGGCGCGACCCCGCCATCGGGGAAGATGTTGACCCGCACGTCGGAACAGTCCAGCGCCTCGGCTCCCAGGCGCGGGTCGGCCAGGTTGATGGCCCGCGCGGCCCAGACGGGCAGCGGCGCAGGCTCGGCGACGAGGGAGGCGGCATGGCCTGGAAGCATGGGAATCCCTCAGTTGAGCGAGCGGATGAAACTGGCGAATTCCGGCGTCGCGGGGCGGGCGAACATTTCTTGCGGGTCGCCGGATTCGTGGATGCGCCCTTCGTGCATGAAGACCAGCTTGTCGCTGACCTCGCGCGCGAAGCGCATCTCGTGCGTGACCATGATCAGCGTCATGCCTTCGGCGGCGAGCTGGCGCACCACGCCGAGCACTTCGTTGACCAGTTCGGGGTCGAGCGCCGAGGTGATCTCGTCGCACAGCAGCACTTTCGGCGACATGGCCAGGGCGCGGGCGATGGCCACGCGCTGCTGCTGGCCGCCGGAGAGCTGATCGGGGAAGGCATCGAATTTCTCGGCCAGGCCGACACGTTCGAGCATGCGCCGGGCGATTTCCTCGCACTCGGCTTTCGGCGCGTGTTTGACGACCTGCGGCGCGAGCATCACGTTCTGGCCGGCGGAAAGGTGCGGAAAGAGATTGAATTGCTGGAAGACCATGCCGACCTTCAGGCGCAGGGCGCGCAAGGCGGCCGGGTCGGCACGGTCGACCTCGAGCACGGCGCCGTTGACCTCGATGACGCCGTCGTCGATGCTCTCCAGCCCGTTGAGCGTGCGCAGCAGCGTGCTCTTGCCCGAGCCGCTGCGGCCGATGATGGTGACCACCTCGCCTTCCTCGACGTCGAGCCTGATGCCGCGCAGGACGTGGTTCTTGCCGTAGAACTTGTGCAGGCGGGTGGTGCTAACGAGCGGCATGGAGTTTCCTTTCCAGCGACTGGGCGTAGTGCGACAGCGGATAGCACAGGATGAAATAGCCGAGCGCCACCAGGCCATAGACCAGGAAGGGCTGGTAGGTGGCGTTGGCGATCATCGAGCCGGTCTTGGTCAACTCCGCGAAGCCGATGATCGAGGTCACCGCCGTGCCCTTGACCACCTGCACCGCGAAGCCCACGGTCGGCGCGATGGACAGGCGCAGGGCCTGCGGCAGGATCACGTGGCGCATCTGCTCCCGGTAGCCCATGGCCAGGCTGGCGCTGGCTTCCCATTGCCCGCGCGGGATGGCCTCGACGCAGCCGCGCCAGATCTCGGCCAGGAAAGCGCTGGTGAACAGCGTCAACCCCAGCCCGGCGGCCAGCCAGGCGGGCACGTCGAGCCCGAACAGCGACAGTCCGAAGAACAGGGTGAACAACTGCAGCAGCAGAGGCGTGCCCTGAAACAGCTCGATGTGCATCCGGGCCAGCGCGCGCGGCGCGCGCACGTGCCCGATGCGCGCCAGCAGCACGAGGAGCCCGGCCAGCCCGCCGAGCACGAAAGCCGCCAGCGACAGGAGCAGCGTGAGCCCGCCGCCGACGAGCAGGTTGCGCACGATGTCCCACAGCGAGAAGTTCATCATGAGGGCGGCCTCCGCACGATCACGGCGCGGTTGATCCAGTGCATGGCCTGGCGGACCAGCAGGGCCAGCCCGAAATACAGGGCGGTGGTCAGGAAGTAGGTCTCGAAGGCGCGGAAATTGCGCGACTGGATGAAGTTGGCGACGAAGGTCAGTTCCTCCGTGGAGATCTGGGAGCAGACGGATGAGCCGAGCAGGGTGATCACCACCTGGCTGGACAGCGCCGGCCAGACCTTGCGCAGTGCCGGGCGCAGCATGACGTGGCGGAAAGTCTGCCAGCGGGTGAAGGCCAGCGAGTCGGCCGCCTCGATCTGGCCGCGCGGCGTGGCCTGCAGGCCGGCGCGGATGATCTCGGTGCTGTAGGCGCCGAGGTTGAGTACCATGGCCAGCACGGCGGCCTGCCATGCGGCCAGCTTGACGCCGAGCGAAGGCAGTCCGAAGAAGATCAGGAACAGCTGCACCAGGAAGGGCGTGTTGCGGAACGCTTCGACGTAGTAGCGGTACAGCTCGCCCAGCGGGCGGATGTTCCACAGGCGGCTGATGGCGCCGCCGATGCCGATCAGAATGCCGAGCGCGCCGCCGGAGACCGTCAGCCCGATGGTGTAGGCCACGCCTCCGGCGAGCATGCCGGCGTAGTCGGGCACGAAGGTGAAGTCGAACTGATAAGCCATGCGCGATCCTCTCGGTCGCCCGGCGGCCGGCCGGGCGGCCGTCGCCGGACGGTGGAACGGTGCCGGGGCCTACAGGTCGGCCGGCAGCGGCGCGTGCAGCCAGCGCTGCGCGATCTCGTTGAGCGCGCCGCTCTTCTTGGCCTTGGCGATGATCTCGTTGACCCTGGCCTGCAATGCCGCCTCACCCTTGGCCAGTCCCACGTAGCACGGCGAATTCTTGACCAGGAACTTGGTCGACAGGCGGCGCAGCTTGCTGCGTTCATTGACCGCGGCGGCGACCACGTTGCCGGTGGCGATCAACTGCGTCTGGCCGGACAGGTAGGCGGTGATGGTCGCGTTGTTGTCCTCGAAGCGCTTGATCACGGCCGCCGCCGGGGCGATCCTGGACAGTTCCAGATCCTCGATCGAGCCGCGCGTCACCGAGATGGTCTTGCCGGCCAGTTCCTCGACCTTGCCGACCTTGATGTCGTCCGGTCCGAACACGCCGTTGAAGAAGGGCGCGTAGGCGGTCGAAAAATCGATCACCTTTTCGCGCTCGGCGTTCTTGCCCATGCTGGAGATGACCAGATCCACCTTGCCGGTGGTCAGGAAAGGCACGCGGTTGGCGCTGGACACCGGCACCAGCTCGACCCTGGCGCCCAATTCCTTGCCGATCAGGTTGGCCACGTCGATGTCGTAGCCGCTCGGTTTCATATCCGCCCCGACGCTGCCGAACGGCGGGAAGTCCTGCGGCACGGCGATCTTCACGATGCCGGACTTGGCGATGTTGGCCAGGACGTCGGCCTCGGCCACCGGCGCGAGCGACCCGAGGGCCACGGCGCCGACCAGCGCCAGGGTGCGGAAGATACGTTTGCTGCTCATGGCATTTCTCCTATGGTGTTGCGAGGGATTGCGGCTGGTGAAGACGGATGCCGTCGGCGCCCCGGGGCTGCTGGTTTCGTGCGGCAACGTTGGACGGGCCGGGCATGCTTTCCTCGACGGGGTCTGAACGGTATGGCCAGGAAAAGCAAGCCATGTGCCACTGCCCGCGCATGTGTCCGTTTATTTGCAATCGATTGATTGATCGTATCTTTTTGGTTTTCCCGACGATGCGGCGCCGCCGCTGCGTGACGGCGGAATGCACCGCCGTCGTGGCCGGGCACCGTGATCGGGCGCCGGTGCGCCGCCTTGCCTGCGGAAAGGCCGGGCGAGGTTCGACGAAAACGGGGGCCGCGGCCCCCGTCGATCGTGCCGCCTCCGGAAATCACATGCCTTCCGGCTCGTCCTTCTTGGTGTCGTTGCCGGCGATGAACGGACTCCACGGCTGCGCCCTGACCGGGCCGGCGGTCTTCCACACCACGTTGAACTGGCCGTCGGCCTTCACTTCGCCGATGAACACCGGCTTGTGCAGGTGGTGGTTCTTCTCGTCCATCTTCACCTCGAAGCCGGATGGCGCCTTGAAGGTCTGGCCGGCCATCGCGGCGATGACCTTGTTGACGTCGGTCGACTTGGCTTTCTCGACGGCCTGCTTCCACATGTGGATGCCGATGTAGGTCGCTTCCATCGGGTCGTTGGTGACGACGGTCTTGGCGTTCGGCAGCTTCTGCTTGGCGGCCCAGTCCTTGTACATCTTGATGAACTTGGTGTTCTCCGCGTTCTTCAGCGACTGGAAGTAGTTCCAGGCGGCGAGGTGGCCCACCAGCGGCTTGGTGTTGACGCCGCGCAATTCCTCCTCGCCGACCGAGAACGCGACGACCGGCACCTCGGTCGCCTTCAGGCCGGCATTGCCCAGTTCCTTGTAGAACGGCACGTTGGAGTCGCCGTTGATGGTTGACACGACGGCGGTCTTCTTGCCTTCGGCGGCGAATTTCTTGATCTTGGCGATGATCGTCTGGTAATCGCTGTGGCCGAACGGGGTGTACTCCTCCATGATGTCGGCTTCGGCGACGCCCTTGGATTTCAGGAAGGCGCGCAGGATCTTGTTGGTCGTGCGCGGATAGACGTAGTCGGTGCCGAGCAGCACGAAGCGCTTGGCCTCGCCGCCGTCCTTGGACATCAGGTACTCGACGGCCGGGATGGCCTGCTGGTTGGGCGCGGCGCCGGTGTAGAAGACGTTTTTCTCGAGTTCCTCGCCCTCGTACTGCACGGGGTAGAAGAGCAGGCCGTTGAGTTCCTTGTAGACCGGCAGCACCGACTTGCGCGATACCGAGGTCCAGCAGCCGAAGGTCACGGCCACCTTGTCCTTGGTCAGCAGCTGGCGGGCCTTTTCCGCGAACAGCGGCCAGTTGGAGGCGGGGTTGACGACCACCGGCTCCAGCTTCTTGCCCATCACGCCGCCGGCCTTGTTGATTTCGTCGATGGTCATCAGCACGGTTTCCTTGAGCGCCGTCTCGGAAATGGCCATGGTGCCGGAGAGGGAGTGCAACACGCCCACCTTGATGGTGTCGGCGGCGTGCGCGCCGAAGGAGATGAGGCCGATGGAAGCGAGCGCCGCGGACAACACGGTCGTCTTGATGAAAGTACGTCGGGATTTCATGGTGAGGGGCTCCTTGAACATTGGCATGGTCTTTGGCTTTGGCGTTTACCCAAGCGCAGCGCCAGATTAAGGAGACGGCGGCGATGCCGGAATACGTCAGATTGCGTACCGGGGATCCGCGCCAAAGCGAAGAGGATTCCGCGGCAAGCGGGTCCGCGAGAAGGAGTAACCTATGGGCCTGTGGCGTTTTTCCCCGTGGCCCAACCTTCGAGGAGTACCCGGATGATCAGGATGCATGGACGGTTTTCGGCAGTGTGGGCGGTCCTCGCGGCGGCGTTGATCGGCGGCGTGGCGGCGGGTTGCGCGGCGAACGCGCCCCGCGCGACGGCGGTGGCCGCCGGCGCGGCGCGGGTCGATCTCGGCGCGGTGGCCGTGACCATGCTGAGCGACGGCCAGGGCTCGCGCCCGCTGGACGCGGGCTTCGTGCCCGGCGTGCCGCTGGCCGACGTGCGGGCCGCGCTGGCGGAGGCCGGCCTGCCGACGGATCGCGTCGAGGTGCCCTACAACGCGCTGGTGGTCGATATCGGCTCCCGGCGCGTGCTGTTCGATACCGGCAACGGCGAGTTCGGCGCGGCCGGCAGCGGCAAGCTGCTGGAGAACATGGCCCAGGCCGGGATCGATCCGCGCTCGATCACGGCGGTGGTGATCTCGCATTTCCACGGCGACCACATCAACGGCCTGCGCTACAAGACGGGCGCGCTGGTGTTTCCCAACGCCACGATCCACGTGCCCGCTCCCGAATGGAACTGGTGGATGGACGACGTCCGGCTGGCCGCCACGCCCGAGGCGCAACGGGGCGGCCTGAACAATGCGCGCCGCGTCTTCGCCACGCTGGCCGGGACGGTGGTGCGTTTCGAACCGGGCGGCGAGGTGCTGCCGGGCGTGCGCTCCATCGCCGCCTACGGCCATACGCCGGGCCACACGGTGTTCATGATCGAGGGCGGCTCGCGCAAGCTGCTGTACTGGGCGGACACCACCAACGTCGCCATGTTCGTGCGCCATCCCGACTGGGCCGTGGTGTTCGACATGGATGCCGAAGCGGCGAGGGCGACGCGCCGCCGCATTGCCGATCTGGCCATCCGCGAGAACGCGCTGGTCGCCGGCTTCCACCTGCCGAGCCCCGGCATCGGCACGCTGGCCGCGCGCGGCAAGGGGTACGAATTCACCCCCCTGCGGTGAATGCCGCGATGGCCGTGGCCACGACGGAAGCCCCGCGGAGCGTGATCGTCAGCCGGGCGGACATGATGCGCTACCACGATCCCGAGCGCATCCAGGGGTACTGCCGATCCTGCGAAAAGTATGGCGCGTACTGGTCCTGCCCGCCCTTTGCCGAGCCGCCGCTGGCGCGCTTGGGGGCATGGACCTGCGCCGTACTCGTGACGCAGAAGACGCGGGTGGCCGCCGGCTCGACGCAAGAGGAGCTGATCGGATGCTTTCTCGACGCGCGCAAGATGCTCTGCGAGGCCATGCAGCGCCAGGAAACCGCCGGCGCGGTCGCCGTGGTGGCCGGGCACTGCGACGGCTGCACGGCATGCACGCGCTCCCGCGGCATCGCCTGCTGCGCCCCGTCGCGGCTGCGCTATTCGCTCGAAGCGCTCGGTTTCGACGTGACGGGCCTGGCCGAAGGGCTGGCCGGCCAGAAGGTGCACTGGCCGGCGCACGGCATGCCCGATTACCTGATGACGGTCGGCGCGCTGCTGTGCCCGTCGCTCGACGTCGCGGCGGGGCTGGACCTCTAGTTCTCTGCCCGCTCCATCCGTTTACCGGGCTTCGAGCCGTTTCGCCAGTTCGTCCACCTGCTTTTTCAACGCGCTGATCTGGCCGTTAAGCACGCCGACGTTGAGGAAGGTCTCGTTGTCGACCGGCGCGGAAAGGCGCGCCGCCCAGCCCAGCCATGACGAGTCGTAAACCTTGACGTTCCGGAAGCCGAGGCTTTCGAGGACGGTCGAGGTCTCGGCGGCGCGCACGCCGGACTGGCAATAGACGATCGTTTCCTTGTCGCGGTCCAGGTCCTTGTAGAGCGCTTCGAGTTCCTGGCGGCCCTTGAGCGCGAGGCCGTCGGTCTTCGCGGTCTCCTTGCCGGCGATCTTCTTCGCCGCCTCGGGGTCCGCCCAGTTTTCCTCGTAGGGAATGTTGACCGCGCCGGGGATATGGCCGCCGCGGATGGCGCGAATGTCCTCGCCCGTGAATTCCTTGCGGGTGCGCACGTCCACCACCTGAACGTCCGGCCTGGCGAAGCTGCCGGCGACTTCGTCGGTCGATGCCGCCAGGGACGGTTGCGCAATCAGCTTGAGGGCGACGGCGGGCCGTCTGGCGGGCTCGGTCGAGACCGGCCGGCCGGCCTCGCGCCAGCCTTCGAAGCCGTCATGGAACACGGAGACGTGGCGGCCGCCGAAGTAACGGACGGCGTAGCTGCCGAAATAGGTATATGCGTTGCCGCGCGCGCCGTAGACGACGATTTCCCGGCTCGGGTCCAGGCCGGCGTCGGAAAAGAGCTTCTCGATGACCGGCGTGGGCAGGAAATCCTCCTTTTGTTCGTCGCGCAGCACCTTGCCGGCGTCGCCGAAGTTGATGGCGCCGGGCAGGTGGCCGCGTTTGTAGTCGTCCGCCGAGCGCACGTCCCAGACGATGGCGCCCCGCGCCATGGCGGCTTCGACCTGCGCCGCGTCGATGATGATGTTGCCGGGAGCGGCCGTGGCGGTCTGCCGCGGCTCGGCGGCCTGCGTGGCCGAGGCGGAAAAGAGCAGTCCGTTGAGGGCGAGGAAACCTGCCGTCAGGACGACGGTCGGGGAAGGGCGGCGGAATTGGATGGAGAATGACATGATCGATCCGGGTAACGCAGAAATGATGGAGAGAAAATTCTACGAACCGGATATATAAACAAAAAATACTTATTGCTTATTTCTGTATTCACAAAAGGAATAAGCTGCGTCAGAACGGCAGGCTGCGCTGCGCTCCGCCGCCCTCACCGGCCGCCGCCGCCAGCGACACCAGGCCGCTGGCCCGCACGCCGAGCAGCCGGATTTTGCGGGTCATCGGCACGCGCTTGAGGCACAGGCCCGCCGCCCGGCGGATCAGCCTTCCATCCACGATGCCCTCGGGCAGGGTGACGTCGCGCGTGACCACCTGGAAGTCGGCGTAGCGCAGCTTGATGCCGACCGTGCGCGAGGCGTACCCCTTGCGCTGCAGGTCGTCGGCGACGCGCAGGCACAGCGCGGTGAACACGTCCGCGAGCTCCGCCCGATCGTGGCGGACGTGCAGGTCGCGCGCGAAGGTGGTCTCCCGGCTGATCGAGCGGGGCTCCGCTTCGACGACCACCGGCCGGTCGTCGATGCCGTGTGCGGCCCGGTGCATCCAGTGGCCCGTCGTCTGGCCGAAGAGGCCGGCCAGCCGCCCGACCGGCGTCGCGGCCAGTTCGCCGATCGTCCGGATGCCGTGCCGGTGGAGCTTTTCCTGGGCTTTCGGGCCGATCCCGTTGATCTTGCCGACCGGCAGGGGCCAGATGCGGGCGGGAACATCCTCGGGCGCGAGGATCGTGCTGCCGTTCGGCTTGTTCAGGTCCGAGGCGATTTTCGACAGCAGCTTGTTCGGCGAGATGCCGACCGAACAGGTGAGCCCGGTCGCCTCGGCCACCGCTTGGCGGAGCTTGCGCGCCAGCGTGGCGGAGTCCTCCGGGTGATCGCTCAGATCGATGTAGATCTCGTCGATGCCCCGGTCCTCGATGCATGGCGCCACGGCCGCGACCGCCGCCTTGAAGCGGGCGGAGTATTGCCGGTACGCATCGAAATTGGCCGGCAGCAGGATGGCGTCCGGCGCCAGCCGGGCCGATTTCATCAAGCCCATGGCGGAGAACACGCCCAGGGCGCGTGCGGGATAGGTCGACGTGGTCACCACGCCCCGGCCCACGTAATCGCGCAGCCGCGCAAAAATCCGCGTGCCGTCGGGCGACGCGCGCGGCGGATCGATGCCGCGTCCTCCCACCACCACGGCTTCGCCGCGCAGTTCGGGGTAGGCCAGCAGCTCGACGGAGGCGAAGAAGGCGTCCATGTCGAGATGGGCGATACGGCGGGACAGCGGCATGGGGACTGCGGACGGAAGCGTTGCGTCGTGGGCGGGAGGCCGGCTTTTCCTAACGATCGGTCCGTTTCGCTCCGTGCAGTCTGGCGGCGGCTTTCCGGCGCCAGCAGGCCGGCGTCTGGAAGACGGAAGCGTCGAACGAGGGCCGGCGGAACACGGATTCGGCCATCTGCCGCCGGTGGCCCGCCCCGGGGGGCATGCCCACCAGCTTTTCAAACCATTCCTGCACCTGATTCATGAGTTTTCCCCCTCTGTCGCATCCCGGAGGAGAATACCCGTATCTCCGAAGGCTGTAAATATATACAGTTGTCGGGCGCCCGGCCCGCTTCCGCGGCACGGCGCGGCGCGGGGGACGCTACAATACGTGTCTTTCAAAACCTCTCGCGAGAAACTGCCGTGGCTGCAACCATCCTGCAAAAGATTCCCGCCGGCGAGCGCGTCGGCATCGCCTTCTCCGGCGGCCTGGACACTTCCGCCGCCGTCCACTGGATGCGCGGCAAGGGCGCCATTCCCTGCGCCTACACCGCCCACCTCGGGCAGCCCGACGAAAGCGACTACGACGACATTCCGCGCAAGGCCAAGCTCTACGGCGCCGAGATCGCGCGCCTGATCGACTGCCGGCCGCAACTCGTCGCCGAGGGCATCGCCGCCATCCAGTGCGGCGCCTTCCACATCAAGACCGGCGGCGCCACCTACTTCAACACCACGCCGCTGGGCCGCGCCGTCACCGGCACCGCGCTGGTCGTGGCGATGAAAGAGGACAACGTCAACATCTGGGGCGACGGCTCGACCTACAAGGGCAACGACATCGAGCGCTTCTACCGCTACGGCCTGCTCGCCAATCCGGCGCTGCGCATCTACAAGCCGTGGCTCGACCAGTCCTTCATCGACGAGCTGGGCGGCCGCAAGGAGATGAGCGAGTACCTCATCACCCACGGCTTCGACTACAAGATGAGCGTGGAAAAGGCCTATTCGACCGACTCCAACATGCTCGGCGCGACGCACGAAGCCAAGGACCTGGAGTTCCTCAAGAACGGCATCAACATCGTCAACCCGATCATGGGCGCCGCCTTCTGGCGCGAGGACGTGGCGATCAAGCCCGAGACCGTCACCGTGCGCTTCGAGGAAGGCGTGCCGGTGGCCATCAACGGCCAGTCGTTCGCCAGCGCGGTCGAGCTGTTCGCCGAGGCCAACGCCATCGGCGGCCGGCACGGCCTGGGGATGAGCGACCAGATCGAGAACCGCATCATCGAGGCCAAGAGCCGCGGCATCTACGAAGCCCCGGGCATGGCGCTGCTGCACATCGTCTACGAGCGGCTGATCACCGGCATCCACAACGAGGACACCATCGAGCAGTACCGCATCAACGGCCTGCGCCTCGGCCGCCTGCTCTACCAGGGGCGCTGGTTCGACCCGCAGACGCTGATGCTGCGCGAGACCGCCCAGCGCTGGGTGGCGCGCGCCGTCACCGGCGAAGTCACGCTGGAACTGCGCCGCGGCAATGACTACTCGATCCTCGACACGGTCAGCCCGAACCTCACCTACGCGCCCGAACGCCTGTCGATGGAAAAGGTCGAGGACGCCGCCTTCACGCAGACCGACCGCATTGGCCAGCTGACCATGCGCAACCTCGACATCTCCGACACGCGCCACAAGCTCGGCATCTACACCAGCAGCGGCCTGCTCGGCTCGCAGAAGGACGGCAGCATTCCGCTGCTGACGGGCGGCGAGGAGAAGAAGTAAAAGGGGTCACGCACCCGCGAAGCCCGCCGCCCGGCGGGCTTCTTTTTGGTTCTGGGTGTTAATGGGCAGATATCGGGCGTGGCCGATCAGTAGAAGAATACGAAGTTGGCGATGGTCAGTGTGATCAGCGCACCGGTCATCGGAATGGCCGTTCGTTTCACCACGTCGAAGGGCGAAACGCCGCCCATGCTGGACGAAACGACGATGACCGCGGTGATCGGCGAAATGGCCCGCGCCGCGCTGGCTGCGAAGTGCATCGGCAGGAGCATGACCACGGCCGGCACCGACATCTTGGCAGCGACCGCCGGCGTCAGTGCGGCGAAGGCGAAGAAGGGGGCGTTGCCCGAACCCATGATCACCGAGCAGACGGCAATGATGGTGATCATCACCAGGATCATGCCGGCCGCGCCGAAACCGGAGGCCTGCGCGGAGTTGATGATGGTGTCGATGGTGCCGATGGTCGTCAGGCCCTTGGCGAAGGTTTCGCCGGCAACGATCAGCGTGATGACGTTGGCCATCTGCATGCCCAGGCCGTCGAAGAAGACCTGGATGTCGGAGAAGACCTGCTTGCCGTTGCGCGTGCGGATGAAATCGACGAGCATGGCGATGGCCAGGCCGATGAACATGGCCTTGATGATGTCCATCTTGATGGTCTTGATTCCCAGATCGCTGAAGATCAGGATCAATGCCAGAGGAATTACCGGAAGAATGGCATAGAACATGGGCGGCGTCTTCTGCTCGGCGCCGTCCTTGCTCTGCACGGCATAGCCTTCCGAAGGCTGGACGACGTGGCCGTCGCGCTTGTCCATCCACTTCTGGGTGAAGAAGTGCAGAACGGCGACCACCGGAATGACGACCATGGCAACCGGCACCTGATACTTGACCCAGTACATGACCGGGTCGATGCCGGCGGTGGTGGCGGCGAGGATCGTGCCGGTGTCGCTCGGGCTCCAGTCGAGACACAGGGTCGTGGCGATGGCGGCGACTGCCGACAGGCGGCTGACGCCAAGGCTGGTCAGGATCGGGAAGACCGTGACCATCAACAACATGGCGAGGCCGGAGGCGCTGTTGATGGCAAGACCCAGGCACATGCCAAGAATCCACGCGCCGGCCAGCACGATGTACGGCGAGCGCAGCGCGAGCAGCGGGCGGATCGTCAGCTTGACGAGCGCACGGCTGGCGCCGATGTGGTCCATGTAGCGGGCGAAGCCGCCGACGGCCATGATGTTGAGGCCCAGCCCCGCGGCACGCGAACTGAGGGTCTTCTTGATGAATTCGAAGGCGTCGAAGAGCATGAGGCCGGTGCTTTCCTTCGCCGGCAGGATGGTACCCAACCCGAGTGCAACGGCGGTGAACATCAGCACCATGCCGGCGACGAACAACACCGGCTGCGGCTTGTACTTCTGGACGATAAGGTATCCGGCCCAGAACGTTACGATCAGAGAAATGACGACACCCACGATTGAACCTCCCTTGTAATAATGAAAAAAACCTGGTGAAACGAAGCAGCAAAGCGGTAAATCAGGTGTGTCCCGGCAGGGTGGCAATGTGCCGCCAGTTTTCGATTTCACGGATGCCGAGGCCAGGAGCGTCCGGCAGCAGGAGGCGGTTCCCCTCAAATTGCGCGCCACCCACGATCGGGTCTTCGGCCAGCAGGACGGAGGCATCGAGATCGGCACGGTTGACGATCTGTTTGCCGGCCGCGAGGCTTGCCGCGGCGGTGATGCCGATCTTGCTTTCGAGCATGCAGCCGACCATGCAGCGCATGTCGGCCGTTTCGGCGAGATGCGCAATGCGCACGGCGTTGCGCAGGCCGCCGGCTTTCATCAGCTTGATGTTGATCGAATCGCAGGCGCGCATGGCGATCAGTTGCGCCACCTCGCGCGGGCCGAAGGCCGACTCGTCGGCCATGATCTCGGTGTTGACGCGATCGGTGACGTACTTGAGTCCGTCGAAATCGTGCGCCTTGACCGGTTGCTCGACGAGCTCAATGGCCAGCCCCTCGGCCTCGAAGCGGCGGATCAGGCGGACGGCTTCCTTGGCCCCCCAGCCCTGGTTGGCGTCGAGGCGGATGCGCACGGCATCGCCGACGGCGCCGCGTACCGCGCGCACCCGCGTCAGGTCCGTCGCCGGCTCGTTGCCGACCTTGATCTTCAGCGCGCTGTAGCCCGCGGCGACGGCTGCACAGGCGTCGCGCGCCATTTCCTCGGGATCGTTGAGGCTGATCGTGAGGTCGCTCTCCAGGCTCGAACGGAAACCGCCGAGCAGCTTGTAGAGCGGTACGCCGACCCGCTTGC
This sequence comes from Propionivibrio sp., assembly GCF_047602565.1. GTDB lineage: Bacteria > Pseudomonadota > Gammaproteobacteria > Burkholderiales > Rhodocyclaceae > Propionivibrio. The sequence goes on along the minus strand of NZ_JASGGX010000001.1, from coordinate 2,383,737 downwards.
CGAACAGGTCGTGCGCCGCGATATCGAGCGCCGCCTTGGCCGAGTGGTTATGCAGCAGGGCGCCGTCGAGCACCGTCGAGATGCCTTCGAGGTTGTCGACGTCGAAGCCGATGATTTTCGGCGCCAGTATGTCGCGGATTGCGGCGACGATCGAATCCTGGCTGTCGCCGGTAATCACCGCCGTCGGGGGGGCGTTGCCGTAACCGATCGCGCCGCAGTCGGCAACGAGCTTGACGACGATGTCCTCAGCCGAATGAACCGTGCGCAAGGCCGTTTTGAAGGGCTTGCGCAAGGGGATGCTGAGCTTGCCGATGTGGATTTCGCAGATTTTCATCGTTGTTGGCGCTCCCGTTGTCAGGCACGGCTTTCGATGATCGCCTCGACCAGGCGGGCCGTCGTTTCGAGGTCGACGAGGCGCAGGCTTTCCGAGGTGGCATGCGGATCGGTCATGCCGATCGACAGGTTGACAGCGGTCAGGCCGCGGGCGTTGAAGATGTTGCAATCACTGCCGCCGCCGGTGGCGACGAGTTCGGGGGTCAGGCCGAGCCGACGCATCGCCGCCATGCAGTGGCCGACGACGGGGGTGTCCGCATCGAGCAGGAAGGCGGCATAGCTGCGCTCGACGACGACCTCGGCGGTAGCGCCGAAGTCGCGCGCCGCGTCCTCGAAGCAGGCCTTCATGTGCGCGCTCTGCGCGTCGAGTCTGGCGTTGTCCAGACTGCGCGCCTCGGCGACGACGACGACCTCTTCGGCGACGACGTTGGTGGCCGTGCCGCCATGGATGCTGCCGATGTTGGCCGTCGTCTCTGCGTCGATGCGCAGGAGATGCATCAGCTCGATCGCCCGCGCGGCGACCTGGATCGCGCTGACGCCGCGCTCCGGACACAGGCCGGCGTGCGCCGTCCGCCCGCGCACGGTGGCACGGATGAGATCCTTGGCCGGCCCCCGGACGACGATCTTGCCAGGCGCTCCTTCGCCGTCGAGGACGAACACGCGCTTGCCCTGCAGCTTGCCGTAATCGAGTTCCTTGGCGCCGTGCATGCCGATTTCCTCGCAGATCGTCAGCAGCACCTGGATCAGGCCGTGCGCGACGCCGCGTTCGCGAATGCGTTGCACGCCCTCGACGATAGCGGCGATACCGGCCTTGTCGTCGCCGCCGAGGATGGTCGTGCCATCCGAACGGACGACGCCGTCGGCGATCTGCGGATGCACGTCGGCGCAGGGCGTGACGGTGTCGAGATGACAGCAGAAGATCATCGGCTCGACGCCGGCGGCAGTCGCCGGCAGGGTGGCGATCAGGTTGCCGGTATCGCTGCCGGCCCGCGCTCCGGCCGAGTCGAATTCGACCCTGAAGCCGAGCGCTTCGAGTTCGCCCTGCAGATGCGCCGCCAGGCGGCCTTCCTGCCGGGACGGGCTGGCGATGCGCAGCAGTGCCAGGAAGCGCTCGACGAGCCGCCGTTCGGCCGGGTTTTCGTTCTTGTTGCCCATGGAATCAGGCGGCAGGCTCAATTGAAATCGACGACGTATTCGCCGTCACGCATCAGCGTCAGGGGCCGCCCGTCTTCCATGGTCAGTTCGAGCCGTTTGACGACCACGTCCGGCTGCATTTCGGGAACGTAAACGCGGTCGATGTGGATGACTGCGTCGGGGCCGGAAAAGTCCTGCGGACCGACCTGGCCGCCAAAGTGATCGCTGCGGCCGAAGGCGATGTGCGCCCCGAGTTTTTCGTCCAGCAGTACCTTGCCGATCGGTTTGATGCCGAAGGCGGCGAGCACGCCGAGACCCAGTTCCGCCATGTTGCCGTAGGCCGGCTCGCGGCGCAGTTTCTCCGCCTCCTGCGCCGAGACGGGGCCCTGGCTGAGCACTTCGACGGCCTTGTTGTGCTCGATGCGGTAGTACACGACCTCGCTGCCGAATTGCACCGGCAGCACGCCGGCGCTGCGGCTCGGTTCGCTCTCGCCCTCGTAGGGCACGATGTAGGCCTCGCCGGAAGGCAGGTTGCCCGCCGCGCCGGGCTTTGGCAGCAGGCCGCCCGAGGCGTGCGCTGCGCGGAAGCGCAGGTCGAGGTGCAGGGCGCTCTCGCCGCCCGGATGGGCGAAGACGAAGTCGGCCCCCGTGGCGCGGTCGAGCTTGTCCTTGAGATAGTTCACCCGGCGATTGACCTCGGTGTAGTCGAGCCGCAAGGCGGGGATCATCGCTGCGCAGAAGCCGCCCATGGTGGCCGCCCGGAAAGGGTATTTTTTTGCCGCTATCTTCAATGGCGCCGTGGCCGAGAACTGCGAGGGCACCAGGAAGATGGGGATCGACGCGAACAAGTCGGCAAAGGGAATCGAGCGTGCCGGATCGAGTTCGTCCACCGTATCCGGCAGGGCTCCGCCCGCATGAATCCAGCAGCGGTCGGGCAGGTTCCCATTGTTGTTGTGCGCGTTGCGGTAGAACGCCAGCACGGGTTTCATGCCGAGTTCCGCCTGGTGCGTCGTGAGCTGCCCGAGCCAGTCCGCCGCGATTTCCCGCCGTGCGGCCCAGTCCTTGTTGTCCGGAACGGTGGCATCCGGCAGGTCTACGAGGATGGCCAAGCCGATTTCGCCCGGGCGAGGCAGGAACACCCGTTTTACCAAGGAAACCAGTTCACCGCCGCTCAGTTGCTCCGTCATGGATGGCCTCGAAGAGAAGAGTCAAGCCGGAAGTCTGTCCGCTTCCGGGAGCGGAGGTCAACAAAAATGATAAAAAATATTTTTTTAGTGATGTATTTTGTAAACATGTATACATTAACGTTTTCTTCACGGCACAATTGAGCAATGAAACCGGCCTCCGACAATCCTTCGATGTCCCAGCGCGTTGCCCGCGCGCTGCCGGCATTGACGCGCTCGCACCGGAAAATGGCCGATTACGTGCTGCACCATCCGTTCAAGGTGGCGACCATGGCCATCGACGAACTGGCCGCGACCCTCGGCGTTTCGGTGGCCACGGCCAACCGCTTCGCCCGCGCGTTGGGCTTCGACGGCTATCCGCAGTTCCGGGCCGCGCTGGTGATGGGCTTCGAGAGCGCGCTGGCGCCGGTCGAAAAACTGCGCAGCCGGGTCGGCAGCCCGGCCTCGGCCGCCGACGTCTTCGCGGATTCGTTCGCCAGCATCCAGCGCAACATCGACCAGACGCAGAAATCGCTGGACGCGCAGGCCTGCGAGCAGGCGGTCGCCGCCATCCTGAAGGCCAAGCGCATCGGCATCATCGGCTTCGGCGCCAGCACCTGGCTGGGCGGCCTGCTGCAGCGCGGCCTCGACCCGCTGTGCGGCAACGTCCAGCTGCTGGCGACCATCGAAGGCTCGTCGGCCGCGGCGCGCGTGATATCGCGCATGCAGCCGACCGACCTGCTGATCGCCATCGGCTTCCCGCGCTACGCCGCGGACACCGTGTTCCTGGCGCAGCGCGCCTGCGAGGCCGGCGTGCCGGTGCTGGCCCTGACCGACCGCGTCACCTCGCCGCTGGCGCGGCTGGCGACCGTATCGCTCTACGCCTACACCGACAGCAATTACTTTTCCAACTGCGAGGCCAGCGCCCTGGCGCTCGCCGAGGCCCTGTGCAGCGCCGTCGCGCACCGCACCCAGGGGTCGATCAGCGCGGCGACGCAGCTGGCCGAAACGCTGTTGCCGTGGATATACGGGAGTCCGGACGGCCTGCGTTCGCTGCCGGGGGGCGCCACGGCGGCGTCGCGAAAGAAAAAAGCGCCGCGCAAGCGGGCCGCCGGAGACAAGGGGTAAACCTGCGCCGCGGCGCCTGTCGCGGCGCGCCATTTTTGTTGGTTGTTGTTTTTCTGTTCTTTTTGCAGGGTGGTTTCCGTTTCACGCGGGTCCGTTTTTGAAGTCAATCGATATCAATCAAGGAGGGCAATATGAGCATACGCAAGGGAATGGCGCAGATGGCGCTGGCCCTGTGCCTGGCGGTTCCCGGCACGGCGGCGTTGGCAGCGGCGGCCTATCACGTCGGCATCATCACCGGCACGGTCAACCAGGGCGAGGACGAGGTGCGCGGCGCCGAGGCCATGATCAAGGAGTACGGCGACGTCAAGGACGGGGGCATGATCCAGCACCTGACCTACCCGAACAACTTCAGCGCCGAACAGGAAACCACCATCTCGCAGATCGTCTCGCTGGCGAACGATCCGCTGATGAAGGCGATCGTGATGAACCAGGCCGTGCCCGGTGCGACGGAAGGCTTCCGCCGCGTCCGTGAAATGCGCCCGGACATCCTGCTGCTCGGCGGCGTGCCGCAGGAAGATCCGCTGGTCATCGGCAAGGTGGCCGACCTGATCATGCGCAACGACTTCATCTCGGCGGGCTACCGCGTCATCTGGGCGGCCAAGCAGCTCGGCGCCAAGACCTTCGTGCACATCTCCTTCCCGCGCCACATGAGCGTCGAGACGCTGACCCGCCGCCGCATGGTCTTCGAGCAGGCCTGCAACGACCTGGGCGTCAAGTTCGTCTTCGAGACGGCGCCCGATCCGCTGAGCGACGTCGGCGTCGTCGGCGCGCAGCAGTTCATGCTGGAAAACGTGCCGAAGTGGGTCAAGAAGTACGGCAAGGAAACCGCCTTCTACGCCACCAACGACGCGCACACCGAGCCGCTGATCCGGCAGGTCGTCGAGTACGGCGGCATCTTCGTCGAAGCCAGCCTGCCCTCGCCGCTGCTCGGCTATCCCGGCGCGCTCGGCATCGACCTGAAGGCCGAACAGGGCGACTTCCCGGCGATCATGAAGAAGGTCGAAGCCGCCGTCGTCGCCAAGGGCGGCAAGGGACGCCTCGGTACCTGGTCCTACTCCTTCCCGTACAGCGCCACGGTCGGGCTGACCCAGCACGCGATCAACGTCATCGAAGGCAAGTCGAAGATGACCAACATGAAGGACATCTTCAAGGCCTTCGGCAAGTACACGCCGGGCAGCAAGTGGGGCGGCTCCTACTACGTCAACGGCTCCACCGGGGTCAAGCTGAACAACTTCGTGCTGCTGCTCCAGGACACGTACATCTTCGGCAAGGGCTACATCAAGTCGGCCGACGTCAACGTTCCCGAGAAGTACCTCAAGATTTCCTCGGGCCTGAAGAAGAAATAAGCGGGTCGCAGTCGCCACATAGCAGTCGCAAAGCATAACCGGCCGGCGGGGGACGTTTTTCCTCCCCCGCCGGGCGGAATCATTTCAGGGAAAAAACAATGGATTCAGCAGAACCGATTCTGCGCCTGAAAGGCATCGGCAAGTCGTTCTACGGCAACCGGGTGCTGGCCGACGTCTCCTTCGACGTGGGCGCGGGCGAGATCATAGGACTCGTGGGAGAGAACGGGGCGGGCAAGTCCACGCTGATGAAGATTCTCTTCGGCATGCCGGTCATCAGCGAGACCGGCGGCTTCGAGGGGTCCATCGTCTTCAATGGCCGGGAAGCCCGGTTCAGGTCGCCGTTCGACGCCCTGGACGCGGGCATCGGCATGGTGCACCAGGAGTTCTCCCTGATTCCGGGATTCACCACGACCGAGAACATCCTGTTGAACCGCGAATCGCTGAACAATTCGGTGCTCGTCAACATCTTCGGCCCGCGCATCAGCGCGCTCGACCGCGCGACGATGGAAAACCGCGCCAAACAGGCCATCGACAAGCTCGGGGTGAAGCTCGACCCCAAGATGCGCATCAACGAGATGCCGGTAGGCCACAAGCAGTTCACGGAAATCGCCCGGGAACTGTGCCGCGAGAACGTCAAGCTGATCGTGCTGGACGAGCCGACGGCGGTATTGACCGAAAGCGAGGCGGAAGTCCTGCTCGCCTCCCTGCGCCTGCTGGCTTCCGAGGGCATCGCCATCATCTTCATTTCGCACCGCCTGCGCGAGGTCGTCGAACTGTGCGACCGCGTGGTGGTGCTGCGGGACGGGCACAAGATCGAGGATTTCCCGGCCAAGGGCTCGTCCACCAAGCAGATCGCCTCGCTGATGGTGGGGCGCAGCGTCGAAGCGCAGGCGCGGATCGACGCGGAGGCCGCCGTGCGCGCCGCGCAGGGCGAGGCGGACGCGCGCGAAACCATCCTGTCGGTCGAAAACCTGTGGGTCGACATGCCCGGCGAGACCGTGCGCAACGTCAGCCTGGCGGTCAAGAAGGGCGAGATCTTCGGCATCGGCGGACTGGCCGGCCAGGGCAAGCTCGGCATTCCCAACGGCATCATGGGGCTGGCGCCCGCCGGCGGCTCGGTGTCGCTGAACGGCGCGCCGGTCGAACTCAACGCGCCGCGCGCCGCGCTCGAACGCAACATGGCGTTCGTCTCCGAGGACCGCCGCGGCGTCGGGCTGCTGCTCGACGAAGGCATCGACTGGAACATCGCCTTCACCGCCATGCAGGTCCAGGACAAGTTCCTCAAGCCGATTCTCGGCGGCCTGTTCCAGTGGCGCTCGGACGCCGCGATGACCCGGCTGGCCGAGGAATACATCAAGCTGCTCGAAATCAAATGCACCGGGCCGGGCCAGCGCGCGGGCAACCTGTCCGGCGGCAACCAGCAGAAGGTCTGCCTGGCCAAGGCCTTCGCCCTGCGGCCCGAGCTGCTGTTCGTCTCCGAACCGACGCGCGGCATCGACATCGGTGCCAAGCACCTCGTCCTGGACACGCTCAAGAAATACAACCGCGAGTACGGGACGACGATCGTCATGGTCTCCAGCGAACTGGAGGAACTGCGTTCCGTCTGCGACCGCATCGCCATCGTCTACGAAGGGCGCATCGAGGGCATCCTGCCCCACAGCGCGCCGATCGAGGACTTCGGCATACTCATGGCCGGCGCCGACAGGGACGAGACCGTCGCGCTCGCGGGAGGGAATTGAGGATGAAAAGCGTCAAACGTTTCGTCGCCGACTTCGGCCTGCCCCGGATCATCATCACGCTGTACCTGTTCGCCCTGTTCCTGGCGGCGCCCTTCGTCGGCGTGAGCCTGCCGGCGTCGATCTCCGACACGCTGATCCGCATCGGCATGAACGGCATCATGGTCCTGGCGCTGGTGCCGATGATCCAGTCCGGCTGCGGCCTCAACTTCGGCCTCTCGCTCGGCGTCATCGCCGGCCTGCTGGGCGCCACCATCAGCATCGAGATGGGACTCATCGGCGCCTGGGGCTTCGTGATGGCCATCGTCATCTCGCAGGGCTTCGGCGCGGTGTTCGGCTACGGCTACGGCAAGCTGCTCAACCGCGTCAAGGGCGGCGAGATGATGATCGCCACCTACGTCGGCTTCTCCTCGGTGATGATCATGTGCATCGCCTGGCTGATCCTGCCGTTCAAGGACCCGACGATGATCTGGGGCTACGGCGGCACCGGGCTGCGGACCACCATCTCGGTCGAGGGCTTCTGGCGGCATATCCTCGACGACTTCCTGGCCATCCAGATCGGCGACAGCTTCAAGTTCCCGACCGGCGCCATCCTGATCTTCGTCGCGCTGTCCGTCCTGATCTGGGCGTTCTTCCACCTGAAGATCGGCACGGCGATCACGGCGGTCGGCTCCAACCCGACCTACGCGCGCGCCTCCGGCATCAACATCGACCGCATGCGCATCGTCAGCGTGATGATGTCCACCATGCTCGGCGCGTTCGGCATCATCGTCTTCCAGCAGAGCTTCGGCTTCATCCAGCTCTACGAGGGGCCGCTGTACATGGCCTTCCCGGCCGTCGCCGCCATCCTGATCGGCGGCGCCGGGGTGAACAAGGCGACGCTGACCCACGTGTTCATCGGCGCCGCGCTCTACCAGGGCATCCTGACCATGACGCCGTCGATCTTCAACGCGGTGCTCAAGGTGGATATGTCGGACGTGATCCGGATCATCGTTTCCAACGGCATGATCCTCTATGCCCTGACCCGCAAGACAAAGGTGGCAAAATGAGTGCCAAGCTGCGACTTTTCCTGATCGAGAACGCCGTCGTCATCCTCTTCGTCGTGCTCATCGCCATCGCCATTCCCGTCTCCGGGCTGCCGGGCACCTTCCTGATGCAGGAAATCCTGACCCGCCTGGGGCGCAACACTTTCCTGGTGATCGCGCTGCTGCTGCCGATCATGGCCGGGATGGGCCTCAACTTCGGCATGGTCCTCGGCGCCATGGCCGGGCAGCTCGGGCTGATCTTCATCACCGACTGGAACATCGTCGGCATCCCCGGCCTGCTGCTGGCCATGATCATCTCGCTGCCCATTTCGGTGCTGCTCGGCTGGCTCTGCGGCTCGATCATGAACCTGGCCAAGGGGCGCGAGATGGTCACCGGCTTCATCCTCGCCTTCTTCATGAACGGGCTGTACATGATGGTCGTGCTCTACGCCATGGGCAGCATCATCCCGATCCTGAACCCCGAGCTGCTGCTCTCGCGCGGCTACGGCATCCGCAACGTGGTCGGCCTCGACGGCGTCCGGCAGGCCCTCGACACGCTGATCCCGCTCAAGGTCGCCGGACTGAACATCCCGGTGTTCAGCTTCCTGATCATCGCGGCGATCAGCGGCTTCATCGTCTGGTTCCGCAACACCAAGCTCGGCCAGGACATGCGCGCCGTCGGCCAGGATCGCGCCGTGTCCGGCGCGGCCGGCATCCCGGTCGAGCGGACGCGCATCCTGGCGATCATCATCTCGACGGTGCTGGCCGGCATTGGGCAGATCATCTTCCTGCAGAACCTGGGCACCATCAACACCACCAGCTCGCACGAACAGATCGGCATGTTCTCGATCGCCGCGCTGCTCATCGGCGGCGCCTCGGTGACCAAGGCCTCGATCCCCAACGTGATCGTCGGCGTGATCCTCTTCCACCTGCTGTTCCTGGTCTCGCCGATGGCCGGCAAGAACCTCATCGGCTCGGGCATGCTGGGCGAGTATTTCCGGCAGTTCGTCAGCTACGGCGTCATCGCCCTGGCGCTGGTGCTCTACGAGTGGAAGCGCGTGACCCAGGAGAACGACTCGCGCGCCACGCTGCGCGGCGGCGCCTCGCCGGCGGCGAAGGGCGCGAAAGGCGGTGCGGCATGACTTCCAGGAGCCTTGTGCAACGCGGCGGCGTGCTGGTCGCCCTGATCGCGCTGTCGGTCTATCTCTTCTACATCGGCAAGGGGCACAGCCTGCTCATCGACACCAACGCGCTCACCATCGACGGCAAGGAGCTGCGGGCGCCGGAGGAGATCGAGGTGAGCGTCAACGGCCAGCCCGCCGAATCGATGGGCCGCGCCGAGCGCATCCAGGTTCTGGTCGGCGGGCCGAAGCACACGATCACCATCGAGGTCGTCTCCGGCGAGGAGAAGAAGGTGGAGAAGCGCTTCACCGTGCCCACCTTCATGGAATCGGCGATCGTCTCGATCCCGGCCATCCTCGGCGAGGCGCCCGCCGAGCACTGGGTCTCGGCGTTCACCCCGCCGCCGGCCGAGGAAGCCCCGGCCGAGCAGATGCAGCATGATGAACAGGACGCGCCGGCCTCGCCGGATGCGGCGGCGCCGGAGCCGCCCAAGCCCTGACCGGCCGCGGGCGACGTGCCGGGCGGCGCGGCGCCCGCGCCCCGGCTACTCCGCCTTCAGCGAAGCCATGTCGATCGAGAAGCGGTACTTTACGTCGCCCTTGAGCAGCCGCGCGTAGGCTTCGTTGATCTTCTGGATCGGGATCAGCTCGATGTCGGCGGTGATGTTGTGCACGCCGCAGAAATCGAGCATCTCCTGCGTCTCGGCGATGCCGCCGATGAGCGACCCGGACAGGCTCTTGCGGCCGAACAGCAGGGCGAACGAGGAAATCTCGAACGGCTTCTCGGGCGCCCCGACCAGCGTCAGATTGCCGTCCACGGCGAGCTGGTGCAGGTAGGCGTTGATGTCGTGCGGGGCCGAAACCGTGTCGAGGATGAAGTGGAAGGTCCCGGCGTGCCTGGCCATCTCGTCCGGCTGCGTCGAACAGCACGACCTCGTGCGCGCCCAGGCGCAGCGCGTCCTCCTCCTTTTCCGGCGAGGTGGTGAACACCACCACGTGCGCGCCGAACGCGCGGGCGAACTTGACGGCCATGTGCCCCAGTCCGCCCAGGCCGACCACGCCGACCTTCTGGCCCGGTCCGACCTGCCAGTGGCGCAGCGGCGAATAGGTGGTGATGCCCGCGCAGAGCAGCGGCGCGACGCCGGCGGGATCGAGGTTGGCGGGAATGCGCAGGGCGAAATGCTCGTCGACGACGATGCTTTCCGAATAGCCGCCGTAGGTCACCGGCGCGGTCCCGTGCTTGTCCGGCGAGCCGTAGGTCATCACCTGTGTCGGCGAGAACTGCTCGTGGCCGGCCTGGCAATGCGGGCATGCGGGGTCCGCGTCCACCAGGCAGCCGACGCCGGCCAGATCGCCGACCTTCAGCTTGGTGACGGCCGCGCCGACGCGGGTCACCCGGCCGACGATCTCGTGCCCCGGCACGCAGGGATACACCGTGGGCATGACGCTGTGCCATTCGTCGCGCGCATAGTGCAGGTCCGAGTGGCAGACGCCGCAGTAGAGGATGTCGATCTGCACGTCCCGGTCGGTCGGTTCGCGGCGGGGAATCGTGTCCGATTGCAGCGGGGAGGTGGCGCTGGCGGCGGAATAGGCTTTGGATCGGTACATGATGAAGGCTCCGGAGAGGTTGGGTGCCGATTGTGACACGCGCTTTCCCGGTCGGTTCGATGTCGGCCGGAGCGAGGTCTCGCTGCGGCGCGGCGCCGTTGCGTGGCGGCCGCATGCGCGCCGCCGCGCGTTCCGCTACGATAGCGGACACGTTCCGCTCACGAGCATCGAGAGTGTCATGAAGAGAATCAGGCGCGTCACCTTCGGCTTCTGGGCAATCCTCTGCCTGTCTTTCGGCCTCAGCTTGGCCAACGCCTCGCTGTCGGGCGACGGCGGGCCGGAAACCCGTAGCTGGCGCACGGCGCCGCGCCACTCGGCGGGAATCGCGCCCGATCCGGCGCGCGAGGCCGACGTCGCCATCGTGCAGGTCTACTCGGCGGCGACGTACGGCTGGCGCGGCCTGTTCGCGCAGCATCCGTGGATCATCTTCAAGCGCTCGGGAAAAACCGCCTTCACCCGCTACGACGTGGTCGGCTGGCGCGGCAGCGACGTGGTCCAGCGCAACTACGCGCTGCCCGACGGATTGTGGTACGGCGCGCAGCCCCGGCTGCTGGTCGATCATCGCGGGGACGGCGTCGACGCCATGATCGACGCGATCGAGGCGGCCATCAAAAGCTATCCCTACGCGCATACCTACCGCAGCTATCCGGGGCCCAACAGCAACACCTTCCTGGCCCACATCGGGCGGCAGGTGCCGGCGCTCAAGCTCGACCTGCCGGCCAACGCGATCGGCAAGGACTACCGTCCGCTCGCCGATCCGGCGGGCCTGTCGCCCTCGGGCAGCGGCGTGCAGCTCTCCCTGCTCGGCCTGCTCGGCGCCAGCGTCGGCGTGCAGGAAGGCATCGAGATCAACGTCCTCGGGCTGAATTTCGGGCTCGACCTCAACAGCGTGGGGTTCCGGCTGCCGTTCATCGGCCGCATCGGCCTGGACGACACGACCGTTTCGCACCATCCATAACCAAGAATCCCAAGGAATCGATCATGCAGAAAACCATCAACTGGGGCGTGCTCGGCGCGGCCAACATCGCCAGGAAATTCTCGATGCCGGGCCTGAAGGCGGCGCCGAGCGCCACGCTCCTCGCGCTCGCCTCGCGCGACCTCGACAAGGGCCGCGCCGTGGCGCGCGAGCTGGACATTCCCAAGCTCCACGGCAGCTACGAGGCGCTGCTGGCCGATCCGGAAATCGACGCCGTCTATATTCCGCTGCCCAACCGCCTGCATTTCGAATGGTCGGTGCGCGCGCTCGAAGCCGGCAAGCACGTCCTCTGCGAAAAACCGCTGTGCATGACCTCCGCCCAGATCGAGGAGCTCTGCGCCGTGCGCGACCGGACGGGCAGGCACGTCGAGGAAGCCTTCGCCTTCCGCAATCATCCGCAGTGGACCAAGGTCCGGGAAATCCTGGCGGGCGGCGCGCTCGGCCCGGTGCGGGCGGTGCACGGCATGCTCGCCAAGCAGTTCTTCGATCCGCAGGACATCCGCAACAACCCGGCCGAGGGCGGCGGCGCCGTGTACGACCTCGGCTCGTACGCCGTCTGCGCCTGCAACATGATCTTCCGGCGCCCGCCGTCGCGCGTCGTCGCCGCGCTGGAAACCGATCCCGCCTTCGGCATCGACCGCCTGTCGAGCGCGCTGCTCGATTACGGCGACTGCCATGCCGCCTTCACGGTCGCCACCCAGTCCGGCGGCGACGGCTGGGGTTCGCAGCAGCAACTGTCGATCCTCTGCGCGCGCGGCTGGCTGCGGCTCGACTTTCCCTATTCGCAGGTGCGCCCGACCGCCTGCCGCCTGGAGCTCGGCGACAGTTCGGGCGTCGGCGCCTTTCCCACGGCGACCTTCGATTTCGAGGCGGTCAACCAGTTCACCCTGCAGGGCGAACGCTTTTCCAGGCTGCTGCTCGGCGACGCGGTGCCCGCGTGGCCGATCGAGGAATCGCGCGACGCGCTGCGGATCATCGAGGGCATCTTCGCCTCGGCGCGGAGCGGCGGCTGGCAGGTGCTGCCCGGCCGTTGATGATGCGCTGACGGGGGCGCCGGCGGCGGCTCAGCCGCCGGACAGCGCCTTGAAATGGGTGCCGGTGCGGGTGACGCGGCCCTGTTCGTCGAAATACACGTCGAAGAAATAGTCGTAGGCGGATTCGGTCCTGGTCTTCCAGTCCCAGACGTATTCCTTCTTCAGCGGGTAGTACTGCTCGCTGGCCGGCTGGCCGAGCAGGCGCCGGACCTGCTCGCGGGTCATGCCCTCCCGCACGCGGGCGAAATTCGCTTCGGTGAGCACCTGCCGCACCGCGCGCAGGACCTTGTCCGGCCCGAAGTCGATCATGTAGTTGACCACGCCGTTCGGCGTGCGCGGATACTCCCAGGTGACCGAGCCGTCCACCTCCTGCCATTCCATCGTCGGCGGCCCCATGATCTCGCGGGTCTGCGCCATGGTGGTGGCGCCGGGCTTGAGCTTGTCGAGGTTGACGCTGTCGCAGGCCGGCAGGAACGCGGCCAGCACGCCGGAAAGGATGCCCGTGAGCAGTCGCCTGAACATGGCGTCCCCTACTTGAGCGCCCCGAACACCTTCTTGATCATCGCCGAGCCGGTGCCCACGGGGTCCTTGCGGATGGCCTTCTCCTGGTCGGCGATCATCAGGAACAGGCCGTCCATCGCCTTGTTCGTCACGTAGGAATCGAGGTCGGCGTTCTTCTTGTCGATCAGGCCGAGCTTGGACGCCTGTCCGGCGTACTGGTTGTACTGGCCGGCCAGGCCGACCTTGGCGGTGGCCTGCTTGACGATCGGCAGGAATCTGGCGGTGATGTCGTTCGAGGTGGTGCGCTTGAAGTACTGCGTCGCCGCGTCGTCGCCGCCGGTCAGGATGCCGCGCGCGTCGTCGAAGCTCATGCTCTTCACCGCGTTGACCAGGATCGGCCTGGCCTCGACCACGGCCATCTCGGCGGCGCGGTTCATCGTCTCGACGAGTTCCTCGGCCTGCTTCTTCATGCCGAAGGCGCGCATCGCCTTCTCCGCCGACTGGAGCGGCTCGGGCAGCGGAATCCGCACGCGCTTGTTGCCGAGGAAGCCGTCCTTCTGGCCGAGCTGTCCGACGGCGGCTTCGGCGCCGCGCGTGAGCGCCTCCTTGAGGCCCGCGGCCGTGTCGCCGCTGGACAGCGCGTCGAGCCCGGCGGCCATGGCCGGAGCGCCCAGGACCAGCAGTCCGGCCAGCCAGAAGACACGTGCGGCGCCGAGCAGGCGGCGAAGGCTGTTGCGCATGGCGAATCTCCATTCGGAAAGAGTGGCGGGTACGTTACGCCGGGACGCCCGCGCACGGCAAGTTAACAACTGTGAAATCGCGCGGCAGGGTGGCGGCTCAGGCCGGGCTGCCGCCCTGGCCGCCGGCGTCGTCGTCGGCCTCGCCGTTGCCGCGGAACAGGCTGGGCGTCAGCTCGTACTTCTGCAGCAGGCGGTAGAACTCGGTGCGGTTGCGGTCGGCGATGCGCGCGGCGTCGGCGACGTTGCCCTCGGTGAGCTTGAGCAGCCCGATCAGGTAGTTGCGTTCGAAGCGCTGCTTGGCCTCGGCGTAGGTCAGCGCCTCCATGCTCGGGATGCGCAGCGCGCGCTGGATCAGCGGCAGGCTGATCAGCGCCGTGGTGGCCAGCGCGCAGCACTGCTCGACGACGTTGTAGAGCTGGCGCACGTTGCCCGGCCAGGCCGCCGTGGACAGGGCTTCGAGCGCGTCCGGCGCGATGCCGGTGATGCCCTTGTCGTACTTCTTGACCAGCTGCTGCATGAAGTGGTTGGCCAGCAGCGGAATATCCTCGCGGCGCTCCTCCAGCCGCGGCAGGGTCAGGGTGACCACGTCCAGGCGGTAGTACAGGTCCTCGCGGAACAGCCCGTCGGCCATGGCGGCTTCCAGGTCGCGGTGGGTGGCGGAGAGCACGCGCACGTCCACCGGCTCGGCGCGCGTCGCCCCGACCGGGCGCACGGCCTGGTCCTGCAGCACGCGCAGCAGCTTGACCTGCAGCGGCAGCGGCATATCGCCGATCTCGTCGAGGAACAGCGTGCCGCCGTCGGCCGCCTTGAACAGGCCGCCGTGCTCGCTGGTGGCGCCGGTGAAGGCGCCGCGCACGTGCCCGAACAGCTCGGATTCGAGCAGCTGCTCCGGGATCGCGCCGCAGTTGATGGCCACGAAAGGCGCCTTGCAGCGCGGACTGGCGCGGTGGATGGCGCGGGCGAACACTTCCTTGCCGGTGCCGCTCTCGCCGCGGATCAGCACGCTGGCGTCGGTGGCGGCGACCACGCGGGCCTCCTCCATCAGCTCGGCCATGCGCCGGCTGCGGTAAACGATGCCGTCCTGCCAGTCGCCTTCGCAGCCGGTCGAGGCGCCGCCGGCGATCGGCGAGACGCGCAGCGCCTGCTGCACCTTCTCGTACAGCAGCTTGCTGTCGAACGGCTTGGTCAGGTAGCCGAAAACGCCTTGCGACATGGCCTGCACGGCGTCGGGGATGGTGCCGTGCGCGGTGATCAGGATCACCGGCAGGGTCGGCTGCGTGGCGTGCAGCTCCTTGAACAGCGTCAGGCCGTCCTTGCCCGGCAGGCGGATGTCGCTGATCACCAGCTGCGGCGTCTCGATGGCGATGCGCGACAGGCCTTCCTCGGCGGAGGCCGCCGTCGAGATGCGGATGCCCCACGAACGCAGGCGCATCGACAGCAGGCGCAGCAGGTCCGGATCGTCGTCGATCACCAGCACGTGGGCCGGCGCCAGCCGGGACGCCTCGCCGATCATGGCACGGGCCTCCCGGCGTTGGGGCGGACCGGGATGGAGCGCTCGATGTCGGTCAGCGCGTCGAGCTTCTCCTGCAGTTCGTCGCGCTTTTCCTGCAGCTCGTCGCGCCGGCGCTGGGCATCCTTCAACTGCTGGCCGAGGCGCTCGCCCTGCGCTTCGAGCCGCATCCGCTCCTGGTACTGGATGGCCAGCAGGCGGGCCAGCGGGTGCAGGCTGGCCGCCTCCGGCTCGCGCGCGCGCAGCACCGCCTCCAGCAGCGCCGCCGCGCGCGGCAGGTCGGCGCCCGTGCGCGGCATGCCGAGCAGCATGGCCAGGCGCACCCGCACCGAAGGGGAGACCGGGATCGCCGTCAGCGTCTGCCGTTCGCGCGCCAGCTCGGCCGGCGCCATGCGCTGCAGCAGATGGTAATAGCCGAGCAGCGGCAGCATCGCCGTTTCGTTGACCAGCGCCGGCGCGACCACCGGCTCCGGCGGCTCCTCCGGCTCGACCGCGGCGGCGACGGGCGGCGGCGGCGTTGCGCACGCCGCGAGCAGGCCGCAGGCGCCGACGGCGGCCAGGAAAGACGGGCGGAAGCGGAGCGATGGGGTCATGGCGGTGGCTCGGTGGGCTTCAATGGGCAAGGGTCCAGGGCAGGGCGATCTCGAAGTGCGCGCCCGGGCTGCCGGCCGACAGCAGCCGGATCTCGCCGTCCATGACGGCCAGCAGCTCGCGCACGATGGACAGGCCGACGCCGCTGCCCTGCCGCTCGACCGGCGGAGGGCGCTGCCCCTGCACGAACGGCGCGAAGATCCGTTCGGCGTCCTCGGCCGCGACGCCGGGACCCTGGTCGATGCAGGCGACGTACAGCCGGTTTCCTTCGATGCGGCCTTCGAGCCGGATGGTACCCCCGTCCGGGCTGAAATCGACGGCGTTCGACAACAGATTGTCGAGGACCACGCGCAGCTTGTCGCCGTCCAGCAGCCCGCTGGCCGGCGGCGGATTGCTCAGCACCTTGAGCCGGCGCGCCTGGATCTGCAACTCCCGGTCCTGCACCACGTCGTCGAACAGCCGCCGCAGGCTGACCGGCCGGCGGTGCAGCCGGCGGGCGCCCAGCGACACGGCGTTGAGCCGCAGCAGGCTCTCGATGTGGTTCTGCAGCGCGCGGGCGTTGGCGTCCAGGATATCCACCACCTCGCGCTGCGTGCCTTCGAGCGGCCCGGCGATTTCCTCCTGCAGCAGGGCGACGCCTTCGCGCAGCGCGGTCAGCGGCGTCTTCAGCTCGTGCGAGACGTGCCGCAGCGTGCGCTCCCGCTCGGTCTCCAGTTCGCTCAGGCGCAGGCGCAGCCAGTCCAGCCGGCGTCCCACCTGGGCCAGGTCGGACGGCCCGCGCACGTGCACCGGCTCGTCGAAGCGGCTCTCGCCCAGGCGCTCGATGGCGTTCTCGATGGCCCTGATCGGCCGCGACAGCCACCAGCCCATGGCCAGCGCCACCAGGAAGGCGGCGGCGATGCTCGCCGCGACCAGCGTGCCGAAGCGCAGGCGGCCCTCGTCCAGCTCGGCGAGGCCCTCGGCCTGCCGCCGCTCGACCAGCCGGCGGCCGCGCTGTTCGAGTTCGCCGTTGATCGCCGAGAGCCGTCCGAGCAGCGCCGGCAGCTCGGCGAACGGTGCCGGCCCGTGCAGGCCCGCGTCGATCATCTCGACCGTATGCTTCCACTCGCCGGGCAGGGTGCCGAGCGGGCGGGATTCCAGCGCGTCCAGCCGTGCCGCCGCGGCCAGCGCGCTTCTGGCCTGGGCGCCGAAGCGGTCCAGCACGGCGCGGTCGTGCAGCACCGCGTACTGGCGGGCGCTGCGTTCGAGGTCGATGGTCCGCTCGGCCAGTTCCTGGATCGAGGTGCTGACCTGCACGGCCAGTTCGCCGGTCTCGCGCGTCTGCCGGGCGAAATGTTCGAGCAGGAACCAGCCGTGCGCCCCGGCCCAGCCGAGAAAGACGACGATCAGCAGCAGGCCGGCCGACATGCTCTGGCGGAAAGAGATGCGGATCATGGACGGGAAGGGTGGCGGGAACGGGGCGGAATGGGCGGATGCGGTGGCGGGAAGAACGATGGAAGCGTACCAGATCGCCCGGACCCGGCGCACGGCGCAACGCGATGGAATTTTGCCCGCCATCGCCTTGTCGCCATTTGGCGACAGATTAATGGATTGATTTAACGATGTTTTTGTCTTGATGACGAATGTGCGTCGCCTCCCGGCGACACGATCCCGCGCAAAACGTTCCCCGGATTTCAGCCATTTTTTTCAGCCGTTTGTTTTTATGGAGAAATTTTTTCTGGCACGGATATCGCTCAAAGGCATCGATGTTTGTGAATTCACCCAAGGAAGGAAGCTCCGTGTTCAACAAATCGACCCTGTTCAATCGCAACGATCCCGTGCCGCGCCGGGAATCCGGCCCGGTATCGTCGGCCGCGGCGCGTCCCGCCGCCGGAATGGGCGAGAGTACGGCCGCCCGGCCGCCGGTGCCTGCCCGGGACGTGCCCGTGCCTCCCGCCGCCGCGCCAGCGCCTGCCGCCGCGTCCCCCGCGCCGGTGCCGCCGGCGCCGAAGGAGAGCGCCGCTGCCGAGAAGGACGCCGATTCCGGCCTGGGCGCGCGCCTGATCGTCGGGCCGGACGTGAAGCTCAAGGGCGCGGAAATCCTGGATTGCGACACGCTGGTCGTCGAAGGCCGCGTCGAAGCGACGATGGACAGCCGCGTGATCCGCATCGCCGAGCATGGCGCCTTCATCGGCAAGGTCAGCATCGACGTCGCCGAGATCCACGGCTCGTTCGAAGGCGAACTGACCGCGCGTTCGCAGCTGATCATCCACTCGACCGGCCGGGTCACCGGCACGATCCGCTACGGCAAGCTGGTGGCGGACGAGGGATGCGAGCTGTGCGGCGACATCAACGTGCTGTCCGCGCCGTCGGCCGCCAAGGCCAGGAGCGCGCCCGAACCGGCCGCCACCGTGTTGAGCGGGACGGCCAATTGAGCGTCGTTTGACGCCGCCCGCCCGAATCGGAGGCAAAGGAGGCCCGGAAGCACGGGCCGGAAATTTCTTTTCTGTGCCATCATGCATGGCCGCTTGAAGTGTTCAAAACGAGAAGAATCATGAAGGGAGAAACGACGCCGCAGTCCGGTCCGCAGGCCGACTGCTTTCTTGCGGGGACGGTGGTCCAGCTCGCCGCGTGTTGCCGGGCGCTGCTGCCGCCCCGCCGGACGGACGGATACGACATCCGCCTGGCGCGCACGCAGTCGCAGCAGGGCGCGGTCAACCGCCTGGTGCGCCGGATGTACGCCTGGCGCGGCTATAGCATGCAGTCCTCGACCTACCCGCCGAACGATCCGAACCGCACGACCCTGGCCGTCTGGCAGGGCGACGAGGCGATCGCCACGCTGACCCTGGGCTGCGACTCGCCGGGCGGCCTGCTGGCCGACGGGCTCTACGCGCCGGAACTGGCCGGCCTGCGCCGCCAGGGGCGGGTGCTCTGCGAAGTCACGCGGCTGGCCGTGCATCCGGACTTCAGTTCCGGACGCATGCTCGACACCCTGTTCCACGCGGCGCTGGTGTTCGGCCGCGAGCATTACCGCGCCAGCGACGCGGTGATCGAGGTCAATCCGCGCCACGTGCGTTTTTACGAACACCGCTTCGGCTTCCGGCAGGTCGGCACGCTGCGCCAGTGCCCGCGCGTCGAACGCGCCGGCGGTGCTGCTGCACCAGGCGCTCGGCCGGCTGACCGTGTTCGGCGCGCGGACGGAGGAGCCGCACGCAGCCTGGGCCGAGGTCGGCGAGCTGGCGGCCGCCGGCTGATGCGGCCGCGTCCGCAAGGGCGCATCCTTTTGCGCATGCCGCGTCGCGGCGGCCGTGCGTCTTCCGGCTACTGCGCGCCCTGGCCGCCGCGCATCAGGGTGCTTTTGCCGAACAGGCTCTCGATCAGGTCCACGGCCAGCTCAGCGGTGCGGTTGCGCACGTCGAGCGCCGGATTGAGCTCGACCACGTCGAGCGAGGCCAGGCGGCCGGTGTCGGCGACCATCTCCATGCACAGCTGCGCCTCGCGGTAGGTCGGCCCGCCGCGCACCGTGGTGCCGACGCCCGGCGCGATGTCGGGGTCGAGGAAGTCGACGTCCAGGCTGACGTGCAGGTGCGTGTCGGGCGCGACCAGCGCCAGCGCCAGTTCCATGGCGTGGCGCATGCCCATCTCGTCGATGTAGCGCATGTCGTAGACCTCGATGCCGGCGTCGTGCACCAGCCGCTTTTCGCCCGGATCGACGCTGCGGATGCCGATCTGGCGGATGTCCTTCGGGTTGAGCGCGGGGATGAAGCCGGCCATGTCCACCAGTTCGCGCGGGCCGTGCCCGCACAGGCTGGCGACCGGCATGCCGTGCAGGTTGCCAGAAGGCGTCAGCGCCGCGGTGTTGAAGTCGGCATGGGCGTCGAACCACAGCACGCGCAGCTTCCTGCCGTGCTCGCGGCAATGCCGGGCCACCGCGCTGATCGAGCCGATGGAGAGCGAGTGGTCGCCGCCGAGCAGGATCGGCAGGCGGTCCGCGCCGAGCTCCGCGTAAACCGCGTCGTGCACGGCGCGGTTCCAGGCGGTGACCTCGGCCAGATGGCGGAAGCCGCCGATCGCCGGCAGCCCCGGATTGGCCGGACCGGCGACGTTGCCGCGATCGCGCACTTCGAGGCCGAAGCGCGCGATGGCCTCGGCGATCCCCGCCACGCGCAGCGCCTCCGGCCCCATGCGGGTTCCGGCCAGGCCGGCGCCGACGTCGGTCGGCGCGCCGATCAGGCTGACACAGGTTTTCTTCATCTTTTTCTCCGTCATTGCGATGGACGACCGGGATGACGACGCAGGAAGTCGTTTCGACCGCTGCGACACGGCGGGTCAATTCTTCCGTGGTCAATTCCGAGGATTTACGTACACTAGCAGTTCCTCCGTTCCGGGAACTTCTGCCATGACTCAGACCTTCATCTACGTTTCGTGTGCCGCGAGCCGCGAGATCGCCGTGTTTGCCCTGGATACGCGCAGCGGCGACGCCGAGCTGCGGCAACGCCTGTCCGTGCCGGGCAGTCCGCTGCCGATGCGCCTCAGCCCGGACGGCCGCCTGCTGCTGGTCGGCCTGCGCGGGGAGAACGCGCTGCTGACCTGCTCGATCGACCGGGCGAGCGGCCTGCTCGCCCTGCTCGGCGCCGTGCCGTCTCCCGGCGCGCCGGTCTACGTGAGCTGCGACGGCGCCGTGCGGAACGCTTTCGTCGCCTCCTACGGCGACCACCTGCTGGCCGTCTTTCCGCTCGATCCGGACGGACGTCCCGCGCCGGCGACGCAGGTCGAGACCGGCCTGCCGCGCGCGCACGCCGTGCTGGCGGACGGGAGCGGCCGCTGGCTGCTGGTGCCGACGCTCGGCGCGGACGCGATCCGCGTCTACCGCCTCGATCCCGACGGTCGCATCGAGCCGAACCTGCCGCCGCTGGTCCTGGTCCGCCCCGGCAGCGGCCCGCGCCATCTGGTGTTCTCGCCGGACAACCGCTACGTCCATTGCCTCAACGAACTCGACGGCAGCATCGACGTGCTCGCCTTCGACGCCGACGCGGGCACGCTGGAGCTCAAGCAATCGGTGAGCATGATGCCGCACGGCTTCACCGGCGCGCCGTGGGCCGCCGAACTGCGCGCCACGCCCGACGGTGCCTTCCTCTACGCCAGCGACCGGCGCTCCAGCACGCTGGCCGTCTTCGCGGTGGACGCGCAGAACGGGCAACTGTCGCTGTTCGGCCATTACCCGGCGGAGGAGCAGCCGCGCGGCATGGCCGTCGATCCCTCGGGACGCTGGCTGGCGGTCGCCGGGGAGCTGTCCGGACAGCTGGCGATCCATGCCATCGACCCCGACACCGGCCGTCCGGAGCAGCGCTGCCGGGTGGCGGCCGGGGAGGACCCGATCTGCATCGAAATCCTTGCCCTGCCGTGACCCATCGGTGACATACTGGCGCACTTTCTTGAACGGAACAGCGCCTATGTCACCACCCGTACGCGACGGTTTCACCAGCACTTTCGGCGTCCTGCTCGCCACGCTCGGCTCGGCCGTCGGGCTGGGCAACATCTGGAAATTCCCGTCGCTGACGGGCATGAACGGCGGCGCCGGCTTCCTGCTGGTGTACCTGCTGGCCACGCTGCTCGTCGGCCTGCCGGTGATGATCGTCGAGACCATGCTCGGGCGGGCGGCGCGCGCCGACGCCATTTCCACCTTCGAACAGGTGGCGCCGCGCGGGCAGGGCGGCTGGCAGGTGATCGGCTGGATGGGCGCCCTGTCGGCGCTGCTGATCATGGCCTTTTATTCCGAAGTCGCGGGCTGGGTGTACGCCTACGTGCTCAAGGCGATGACCGGCGAGATCGCGACCACCGACCCGAAAGCCGCGGGCGCGGCCTTCGGCGCGCTGGTCTCCGACCCGGTGGCCTCGCTGCTCTGGCAATGGGTGGTGCTCGGCGTGACCGGCGGCATCATCATGCTCGGCGTGTCCAAGGGCATCGAGGCGGTCACGCGCCGGCTGATGCCGCTGCTGTTCGTCCTGCTGCTGGTGCTGTGCGCGCGCAGCCTGACCCTGCCCGGCGCCGCCGGCCCCGGCCTGGCCTTCCTGTTCAGCCCGGATCTGGCGAAGATCACGCCCGCCGTGGTGCTCACCGCGCTCGGCCTGGCGTTCTTCAAGCTGTCGATCGGCATGGGCACCATGCTCACCTACGGCAGCTATTTCCGCGCGGACCAGAACATCCCCGCCACCGCCACGCGCGTGATGTTCGCCGACCTGTCGGTGTCGCTGCTCGCCGGCATCGCCATCTTTCCGGCCGTCTTCGCCTTCGGCTTCGAGCCGGCCGCCGGCCCGTCGCTGGTGTTCATGACCATCCCGGCGGTGTTCGCCTCGATGCCCGGCGGCACGGCGTTCATGACCATCTTTTTCCTGCTCACCGCGATCGCCAGCGTGGGCGCGATCCTGTCGCTGCTGGAGGTGCCGGTGGCCATCCTGTCCGAGCGCTTCGGCTGCGGGCGCAAGCGGGCGTCGCTGTTCACCATCCTGGCCATCGCATTCTTCGGCATGCCGGCCGCGCTGTCGCAGAGCCTGACCGCCGGCGTCAATGTGTTCGGCATGAACGCCTTCGACCTGTACGATTTCCTGAGCTCCGACGTCATGCTGCCGCTGGGCGGCATCCTGATCTGCCTGTTCGTCGGCTGGGTGTACGGCCTGCCGCGCCTGCAGGAGCAGCTCGGCAACCATGGCAGCCTGCAGAACGACGGGCTGGTCCGGGGCGTCTTCTTCCTGGTGCGCTACCTCACGCCGCTGCTGATCGCGGTGGTGCTGCTGCACGGGCTGAAAGTATTCTGAGCGCGGGCCCGCCTCACGGGCGGTAAAGCCCGCGCAGCAGGGCGATCTCGCCGGCGTAGCCGGGCAGCTCGTTCGGCGTTTCGAGCACGAAGGGCAGCCGCCGCAGCGCCGGGTGGTTGATCACCCGCGCGATCGCCTCCACGCCGAGCTGGCCGTGGCCGATGCGCGCGTGGCGGTCCTTGCGGCTGCCGCGCGGGTTCATGCTGTCGTTGAGGTGCACGGCGCGCAGGCGGTCGAGCCCGATCGTCCGGTCGAATTCCTCCAGCACGCCGTCGAGGTCGCCGGCGACGTCGTAGCCGGCGTCATGCAGGTGGCAGGTGTCGAGGCAGACGCCCATTTTCTCCTGCAGCACGACGCCGTCGAGGATGCGCCGGATCTCCCCGAACTCGCGCCCCACTTCGCTGCCCTTGCCGGCCATGGTTTCGAGCAGCACCGTGGTGCGCAGGTCCGGCGTCAGCACCGCGTTGAGTTGTTCGACGATCAGCGCGATGCCGGCCTCCACGCCCTGGCCGACGTGGCTGCCGGGGTGGAAGTTGTAGAGGTTGCCGGGCAGCCGCTCCATGCGCCGCAGGTCGTCGCGCATCGTCTCCAGCGCAAAGCTCCGCGTCTGTGCATCGGCCGAGCAGGGGTTCAGGGTGTAGGGCGCGTGCGCCAGCAGCGGGCCGAGGCCGTTTTCCCCGGCCAGCGCGAGGAAGGCGTCGAGGTCGGCTTGGTCCAGGTCCCTGGCCTTGCCGCCGCGCGGGTTGCGGGTGAAGAACTGGAAGGTGTTGGCGCCGATCGCCAGCGCGTCCCGGCCCATGCCGAGAAAGCCGCCGGCGATCGACAGGTGGCAGCCGATGCGCAGCACGGAGGAGGCGCTACGCCACGCCGGCGCTGTGCGCCTGCTGGTCCGCCCAGTAGCTCGAACGCACCATCGGGCCGCAGGCGGCGCCGGAGAAGCCCATCTGTTTCGCTTCCTCCTCGAACATCTTGAAGGTGTCCGGATGCACGTAGCGCAGGACCGGCAGGTGGTGCGACGACGGGGCGAGGTACTGGCCGATGGTCAGCATCTCGACGCCGTGGGCGCGCAGGTCGCGCATCACCTGCAGGATTTCCTCGTCGGTCTCGCCGAGGCCGACCATCAGGCCGGACTTGGTCGGAATCTGCGGGTAGCGCTCCTTGAAGCGGCGCAGGAATTCCAGCGAATGCGCGTAGTCGGCGCCGGGACGGGCCTGCTTGTACAGGCGCGGGACGGTTTCCAGGTTGTGGTTGAGCACGTCGGGCAGCGCGCGGCCGAGCACGTCGACGGCCACGTCCATGCGCCCGCGGAAATCCGGCACCAGCGTTTCGATGACGGTGGCCGGCGAGGCGCCGCGCACCGCGGCGATGACCTCGGCGAAATGCCCGGCGCCGCCGTCGCGCAGGTCGTCGCGGTCGACGCTGGTGATCACCACGTAGCGCAGCTTCAGGTGCGCCACGCTGCCGGCCAGGTGCGCCGGCTCGTCCGGATCGGGCGGCAGCGGCTTGCCGTGGCCGACGTCGCAGAACGGGCAGCGGCGCGTGCAGATGTCGCCGAGGATCATGAAGGTGGCCGTGCCGCGCCCGAAGCACTCGCCGATGTTCGGGCAGGCGGCCTCCTCGCAGACGGTGTGCAGCTTCTGCTCGCGCAGCATGCGCTTGATCTCGCCGAAGCGCCCGATCTCGTTGCCGGCCTTGACGCGAATCCAGGCCGGCTTGCGCAGCGGCTCGGCCACCGGGACGATCTTGATCGGGATGCGCGCCGTCTTCAGTTCGCCCTTCTGCTTGACGCCCGCGATCTTGGAAGCGGGTCCGGGAGTGGGTTCGGTCATGGAGATTCCAGTGGTTTTTCGAGTAAGCGGATCAGGTGCCGGGCGAGCGCCTCGCCGGCCTGCGCCGGCGTCAGGCCGATGCCCAGGTCGCGGGTCTGCGTGACGGGCATGCCGGCGTAGCCGCAGGGGTTGATTGCCGAAAACGGCGCGAGTTCCATGTCCACGTTGAGCGCGAGGCCATGGTAGCTGCAGCCGCGCCGGATGCGCAGGCCGAGCGCGGCGATCTTGGCCGGGAAGGCGTCGTCGCCGGCGCGGTCCACGTAAACGCCGGGCGCGCCGTCGAGGCGCCGCGCAACGGCGCCATGTTCGGCCAGCAGGTCGATCACCGCCTGCTCCAGCCGGCCGACCAGTGCGCGCACGCCGAGGCCGCGCCGGTTGAGGTCGAGCAGCGGATAGACGACGACCTGGCCGGGGCCGTGGTAGGTGATCTGCCCGCCGCGGTCGATCTGCACCAGCGGGATGCCGTTGTCGGCGAGCAGGTGTTCGGGCTTGCCGGCCTGGCCGAGGGTGTATACCGGGGGATGCTCGCAGACCCACAATTCGTCCGCCGTCGCGGCGGTGCGCGCAGCGGTGAAGTCGATCATCGCCCGCCAGGCCGGCACGTAGTCGGTCCGGCCCAGCGGACGGACGAGGACGGGCGCGGCCGCCATGGCGCGCTAGAGCACGACCTTGACCATCGGATGCCCGCTCAGCTCGCGGTAGAGAGCGTCGAGCTGCGCCTTGGAGGTGGCGTTGATGGTGCAGGTGAGGCTGACGTACTTGCCGCCGGACGAGGCGCGCATCTCCATGGTGGCGCCGTCGAAGTCGGGGGCGTGGCGCTGCATGATGGCGAGCACGGTCTGCGCCAGCGCGTCGCCGGACAGCCCCATGATCTTCAGCGGAAAGGCGCAGGGGAATTCGAGCAGCGTGTCTTCCCGCTCAGCCACGGCCTTGCCTCATGACGTCGTCGCGGAAGGCGCGGAACCATGCGTGCATCCTGCGCGTGACCGGCCCCGGCTGGCCGGCGTGCTCGCCCCGGCCGACCGGCCGGCCGTCGAGCGTGACCACGCCCAGCACTTCCTTGCCCGACGAGGTGAGCCAGAGCTCGTCGGCGTCGCGCACCTCCGCCTCGGCCACCGGCCGGATTTCCAGCGGCGCCGCGTGCGCGGCCGCCAGTTCCAGCACCACGTTGCAGGTGATGCCGGGCAGGATCAGGTGGTCCTGCGGCGGTGCCAGGATGACGCCGTCGCGCACGGCGAAGACGTTGGTCGACGAGCCCTCGGTGAGGTAGCCGTCGCGGAACATGATGGTCTCGGCGCAGCCGGCGTCGGCGGCCAGCTGGCGGGCGAGGACGTTGGGCAGCAGGGCGACCGTCTTCAGGTCGCAGCGGCCCCAGCGGATGTCCGGCGCGGTGACCGCGGCGACGCCCGTTTCGCGCTGCTCGGCGGTCGGTCCGACCAGCGGCGCGGTGAAGGCGAACACCGTCGGCGGCACGCCGGGCGGGAAGCAGGCGTCGCGCTTGTCGTCGGCGCCGCGCGTGATCTGGATGTAGATCGCCTGATCCTCGAAACCGGCGTCCGCGGCCAGGCGCAGGATGATCGCCCGCCACTCCGCGTCGGCGTGCGGGTTGGCCAGCCGGATGCCGTCGAGCGAGTGCTGCAGACGGCGCAGGTGCTCGTCGATGCGGAACGGGTGGCGCGAATAGACCGGAATCACCTCATACACGCCGTCGGCGTAGAGAAAGCCCCGGTCGAGCGGCGAGATGCGTGCCTCGGCCAGCGGCAGGAAGCGCCCGTTCAGGTAGGCCGTCATGGCG
The DNA here is from genome assembly GCF_047602565.1 of Propionivibrio sp. Lineage (GTDB taxonomy): Bacteria > Pseudomonadota > Gammaproteobacteria > Burkholderiales > Rhodocyclaceae > Propionivibrio. The sequence continues at coordinate 2,357,373 of NZ_JASGGX010000001.1, read as the reverse complement.
TTCGCCGGCCTAGTTGAACCACAGCCGCACGGTGTCGATCATGCGCCCGAAGATGCCGGCCACCGGCACGGCCTCGATCGCCACCACGGGATAGTCGCCGTACGGCTTGCCGTCGAACGAGACCTTGAGCGTGCCGACCGGCTGGCCGGCGGCGACCGGCGCCATCAGCGGCTGCTGCGACAGCAGTTCGGTCTTGACGCGCGACGCGAAGCCCTTGGGCACGGAAATGACGAAGTCGCGCTGGAAGCCGGCCTTGACCGTTGACGCGGCGCCCTTCCACACCTTCAGGTTCGACACCGGCTGGTCCTTGGCGTACAGGCGTACGGCCTCGTAGAACTGGAAGCCGTAGTTGAGCAGCTTGAGCGATTCCTGCGTGCGCACGGCGTCCGAGGCGGTGCCGAGCACCACGGAGACGAGGCGGCGGTCGCCGCGCTTGGAGGAAGAGATCAGGCAGTAGCCGGCCGCGTCGGTATGGCCGGTCTTGACGCCGTCCACGGTCGGGTCGAGCCAGAGCAGGCGGTTGCGGTTGGGCTGGGTGATGTTGTTGTAGCGGAATTCCTTCATCGAATAGTACTTGGCGTATTCGTTCGGGAAATCGCGGATCAGCGCGCCGGCCAGGATGGCGAGGTCGCGCGCCGTGGTGTAGTGCTGCGGGTCGGGCATGCCGGCGGCGTTGCGGAAGCTGGTGTTCTTCATGCCCAGGCGCTGGGCCTCGCGGTTCATCATCTGGGCGAAGTTGTCCTCGCCGCCGGCGATCGCCTCGGCCAGCGCCACGCAGGCGTCGTTGCCGGACTGCACGATCATGCCCTTGATCAGGTCCTCCACCGGCACCTGGGTGTTGACCTTGATGAACATGCGCGAACCCTGCGCGCGCCAGGCCTTTTCCGACACCGGCACGGCCTGGTCCAGCTTGATCGTGCCCTGCCTGATCGCGGCGAAGGTCAGGTAGGCGGTCATCAGCTTGGTCAGCGAGGCCGGTTCGATGCGCTCGTCGGCGGCCTGCGCGGCCAGTTCCTGTCCGGACGCCGATTCCACCAGCAGCCAGGACTTGGCGGCCAGCGCCGGCGGCGTCGGCAGCTGCTGGGCGGCGGCCAGCAGCGGGAAAAGCAGCACGATCAGGAAAAAGCGGCGAAGCGACGAACGAAACGTGAGCATGGGGGAGACGATTCCAGTGAGGTGGCGAAAGCAAAATTATAGCAACCCCCTCCCGGCCCTTCCCCGAATCCCGTAGCGTTTTTGTAACCGGCGGCCCGGCCCTTGGTTTACCATCTCCGCCGACAAGGGAACCGGGAGATTCTCGCGGCATGGCCGAACGGACGACGAAAAAGCGGTTGATCCTCTACGCGCTGTTCGTCGCGGGCTATCTGGCGCTCGATCAGGCGAGCTACGTCTTCCCCCTGCCGGGATTCAACGTCACCCCCTGGAATCCGCAGCCGAGCCTCGCCGTCGCGCTGCTCATGCTGTGCGGGCAGAGGACGATCTGGGTGGTTTACCTGGCGATCCTGGCGGCGGAGCTGCTGTTCCGCTTCGCCGTCACGACGCTGCCCTCATCGCTGCTCGTCGCCGCGGTCATGGCTCTCGGCTATTCGGCGATGGCCGCCGCGCTGCGCGGCCGCCGGCCGATCGCGCCGTCGCTGCGCCACCGCGGCGACGTGGTGCGCCTGCTCGCCGTCGTCACCCTCGGCAGCCTGGGCATCGGGCTGGCCCTCGTCCTGGCCGTGACGGTCACGCGCGGGCCGGTTGACGGGGCGCTGTCGGCGTGGCTGCGCTTCTGGATCGGCGATACCGTCGGCATGGTCGTCACGCTGCCGCTGGTGCTGATGCTCTCCGACGAGCTCCGCCGCGCGCAGATCGCCGCCCTGCTGCGGCGGCGCGAGTTCATGGTGCAGTGCGCGGCGCTGGTGGCCACCCTGCTGCTGGTGTTCTCGCTGCCGGAATCCTTGCGCCTGGAGTTCTTCTACCTGCTCTTCCTGCCGCTGATCTGGATCTCGGTGCGGCACGGGCTGGCCGGCACGGCGCCGGTCATGGCGGTGGTGCAGGTGGGCGTCATTCTCGGGGTCATCCGTTCGGGGGCGAGCTCGCTGTCGGTGCTGGAGCTGCAGATGCTGCTGCTGGCGTTGGCCATCGTCGGCTTCTTCATCGCGGTGGCCGTCGACGAGCGGCAGGAAATCTCGGAAAGCCTGCGGCGCACGCTCAAGCTCGCCGCCGCCGGCGAGATGGCGGCGGCCATCGCGCACGAGCTCAACCAGCCGCTGACCGCGCTGAACAACTACGCGCAGGCCTGCCTGACGATCGCCGGGCAGGCGGAGCGGCGGCCGGACGATCCGCTGCCGCGCGTGCTGGCGCAGATGTCCGCCGAAGCCCTGCGCGCGGGGGACGTCATCCGGCGCCTGCGCGAACTCTTCAAGGGCGGGCGCCTGGAGCGCACCGAATGCGACCTCGGCCGCCTGCTGACGGAAACCGTGGCGGCGTTCCGCGACAGGCATCCGGAGGTGTCGGTCACGGCCAGCATGCCGCCGGAACCGGTGTTCGCCCGCGTCGACGAGGTGCAGGTCGCGCTGGTCCTGCGCAACCTGCTGCAAAACGCGCTGGAGGCCGTGCACGGCGCGGCGGAAAAACGCATCGAGGTGAGCCTCGGCGAAGAGGACGGCTGGCTGCGGATCGAAGTCGCCGACTCCGGCCCCGGCGTGGCGGCTGGGCGCCAGGACAGGATCTTCGAGCCGTTCTCCTCGGACAAGCCGTCCGGCATGGGCATCGGCCTGTCGCTGAGCCGCACCATCATCGAGTCGCACGGCGGCGAGCTGGGCGTCGAAGCCGGCGCCGGCGGACGCTTCCATTTCACCCTGCCCGCGGACGGAGCGCGCCATGAGTGAGCTGACGGAACGGCTGGACGACCTGCTGACCGTATTCATCGTCGACGACGACGCTTCGGTGCGCGACTCGCTGGCCCTGCTGCTCGGCTTGCGCGGCTACCGCACGCGCGTCTTCGCCAGCGCCGATTCCTTCCTCGCCGTCGCGGCCGGCGAGTCGGGCCGCTGGGCGGGCTGCCTGCTGACCGACATCCGCATGCCCGGGATGTCCGGGCTCGAACTGCTGGAGCGCCTCGCCGAGCTGGAAATCGCGCTGCCGGTCATCGTCATGTCGGCGCACGGCGACGTGGCGTCCGTCCGCCAGGCGTTCCGGCAGGCGGCCGTCGATTTCCTGGCCAAGCCCTTCGCGGAAGCCGACCTGATCGCCGCGATCGGGCAGTCGTTCGACGCCGAGCGCCGCCGCCTGCGGGCGGCCATGCTGCGGCGCCAACAGCATGGCCTGATCGATTCCCTGACCGGGCGCGAGCGCGAGATCTGCGGGCTGATCATCGACGGGCTCTCCAATCACGAGATCGCCGCCCGGCTGGGGATCAGCCACCGCACGGCGCAGGTGCACCGCGGCCACGTCATGCGCAAGATGGGAGCGACGACGCTGGCCGAACTGATCGCGGCCTGCCGGAGACCTGCCGACACGCAGACGTAAGCGTTTTGGCGTAGGCGAATCGCCCAATTTTCCGCGTTTTCACGCTTCGCTATCCTCCCTGGAAAGGAGGAGAGGGCGATGAAACGCCTCTGGCTGGTGATTTATCCCGAGCTTGGCCGGTTCCCGGAAGCGGAGCGCAAGGAGGCGCTGCGACGGGCGAACCTGGGCGATTTCGACGGCATCGAGCTGGCCGGGATGGCGTTCGGCCTGATCGCCACCACGGCCTTGACGCGCTTCGCCGCGGCGGCCACACCGGCCGGCTATCTGCTCGAACTGCTGGCCTGCTTCTGCGTGGCGGTTCCCCTGCTGGCGCTGTTCGTCGGCCCCTTCCTGATCCGCCGCACCCGGCGCGGCCTCAGACTCCATCGTTCACGCCGGCATTCCTACCACCGAGAGGCGCATTCATAATGGCCCAGACGATTCTCCAATGGGTTGCGGCCGCACTGTTCTTCCTGGCCATCCTGCACACTTTTTCGACCGTCTACTTTGCCCGGATGGCGCACCGGCACGTCGAGCATGCGGGGGTGTTCCACCTGCTCGGCGAGGTCGAGGTGGTGTTCGGCGTCTGGGCGATGCTGCTGGTCATCGCGATGGCCGGCCTGCTCGGCCGGATGGACACCATCGACTATCTGGACAGCCGCAATTTCACCGAGCCGATGTTCGTCTTCGCGATCATGGTGGTGGCGGCGAGCAAGCCCATCCTGCATTTTTCCCGGGACATCGTGCGCTTCCTGGCGACCCTGCTGCCGCTGCAGTCGAGCGTCGCGTTCTATTTCGTCTCGCTGTCCTTCGTGCCGCTGCTCGGCTCGTTCATCACCGAGCCGGCGGCCATGACGCTGGCCGCGTTCATGCTGCGCGACATGTTCTTCTCGCGCGGCATCTCGACCCGGCTCAAGTACGCGACGATCGGCGCGCTGTTCGTGAACGTCTCCATCGGCGGCGTGCTGACGCCGTTCGCCGCGCCGCCGGTGCTGATGGTGGCCGGCAAGTGGGGCTGGGACATCGCCTTCATGATCACCACCTTCGGCTGGAAGGCCGCGCTGGCGGTCGGCGTCAACGCGCTGGCCGTCACCTACTTCTTCCGCCGGGAACTGCGCGAGCTGCGCATCGAATCCCCGGCCCGCCGCGCCGAAAGCGACATGCCGCGCTTCGTCACCGCCATGCACCTGCTGTTCCTGACGGGCGTCATCGTGTTCGCGCACCATCCGCCGATCTTCATGGGGCTGCTGCTGTTCTTCCTCGGCTTCGCCTCGGCGTACAAGCGCTACCAGGACCGGCTCATCCTGCGGGAAGGGCTGCTGGTGTCCTTCTTCCTGGCCGGGCTGGTGGTCCTCGGCGGACAGCAGCAATGGTGGCTGCAGGAGCTCCTGCTGAACATGGACGCCAGCAGCCTCTATTTCGGCGCCACCGCGCTGACCGCGGTGACCGACAACGCGGCCCTGACCTACCTGGGCTCGCTGGTCGAAGGCCTGCCCGACGACTTCAAGTACGCGCTGGTCGCCGGCGCGGTGTCGGGGGGCGGCCTGACAGTCATCGCCAATGCGCCGAATCCGGCCGGCTTCGCCATCCTCAAGGGGCATTTCCCCGGCCAGACGATCCGCGCGCCGGGCCTGCTGCTCGCCGCGCTGCCGCCGACCCTGGTGGTGATCCTGGTGTTCTACGTCCTGTGAAAGGAGGCCGGCCATGACCCGCTTCGAACAGCTCATCGACTGGTTCGCCACGCTGCCCGCCGAATTCGCCTTCCTGCTCGCGCTGCCCTTCGTCGTGGCGATCGTCGGCCTGCTCAGGAAGGAAACGCCGCGGCACGAGGCCGGCAAGCAGCACAAGCCCCCGCGGCACGCGCCGAGGCGGCCTCGCCTGGCCTGATCGGCCTCTCGCCGCCCGGCCGGGGCGCGATCAAAACCGGCGTCGCCAAAAGAAGAACCCCGTCTTCCGGAAAAGACGGGGTTCGGCGACTTTCGGGCCGCCCAATGGGGCGGCTTTCCCTGGCTCAGCCCTGCGGCGTGGACGCGGCCTGGATGGCGGTGAGCGCGATGGTGAACACGATGTCGTCGACCAGCGCGCCGCGCGAGAGGTCGTTCACCGGCTTGCGCAGCCCCTGCAGCATCGGGCCGACGGACAGCACGTTGGCGCTGCGCTGGACGGCCTTGTAGGTGGTGTTGCCGGTGTTCAGGTCGGGGAAGATGAACACCGTGGCCTGGCCGGCGACCGGGCTGTTCGGCGCCTTCTGCCGGCCGACGTCGTACACCGACGCGGCGTCGTACTGCATCGGGCCGTCGAGCACCAGCTCCGGGAACTGCGTATGGGCGATCTCGGTGGCCTGGCGCACCTTCTCGACGTCCTCGCCCGAGCCCGAGCTGCCGGTGCTGTAGCTGATCATCGCCACCTTGGGCGCGATGCCGAAGGCGGTCGCGCTGTCGGAGGTCTGCTTGGCGATCTGCGCCAGCTCCTCGGCCGTCGGGTTGGGGTTGATCGCGCAGTCGGCGTAGGCCAGCACCTGGTCGGGCATGAGCATGAAGAAGACCGACGAGACGATCGACGAGCCCGGCGCCGTCTTGATCAGCTGCAGCGCCGGCCGCACGGTGTTGGCCGTGGTGTGCACCGCGCCGGAGACCAGGCCGTCAACCTCGTTGACCGCCAGCATCATGGTGCCGAGCACCACGGTGTCCTCGAGCTGGGCGGCGGCCATCTGCTGCGTCAGCCCCTTGGACTTGCGCAGCTCGACCATCGGCGGGATGTATTTTTCGCGCACGCTGTCCGGGTCGACGATTTCCAGGTTCTTCTCCGGCAGCGTCACGCCCTGCGCGGCGGCGACGGCCTCGATGGCGTCGCGCTTGCCGAGCAGCACGCAGTGGGCGATGTCCTTCTCGGCGCAGATCGCCGCGGCGCGCACCGTGCGCGGCTCGTCACCCTCCGGCAGCACGATGCGCTTGTGCGCGGCGCGCGCCTTCTGGATGAGCTGGTAGCGGAAGGCCGGCGGCGACAGCTTGATCGATTCCGGCATGTGGAAGGAGCCGGTGATCGCGTTGATGTCGAGGTGCTCGGCGACGGTGTCGAGCACGGCGTTCATGCGCTCGGTGTCGTCGCTCGGCACGTCGGTCGGGATCTTGTTGATCGCCCGGGCGGTGACGAAGCTGTCGCCCTTGGTGCGCAGGATCGGCAGGCCGTTGCTCAGCGCCGGCCCGGCCAGGTCCATCAGTTCCGGCGCGATCGAGCTGTTGTGGGTGAGCAGCAGGCCGGCGAGCGGGATGCCCCGGCTGGCGGCCAGCGCCACCACCATCACGATGTCGTCGCGGTCGCCGGTGGCGATGACCAGCGTGCCCGGACGCAGGCGCGGAATGATCGCGGCGGCGGAACGCGCGGTGAGAATGGGGTCGAGGACGCGCCGGGTGGCCATCTCGCCGGCGACGATGATTTCCGCGTCCAGGTGGCGGGCCACGTCCACCACGCGCGGCGCCTGCAGCAGCGGCGTCTCATGCACGACGCCCCACAGCGGGACCTTACCGAGGCGGCGCTTGATCTCCTCGGGCGCGTAGTCCTCGGGCGCCATGTTGATGATCGCGCCGGCGACGCGGCAGCCTTCGTTGACGTACTGGCTGATGGTCAGGCGCAGATCGGCCGCCGCGCTCGGCGCGCGGGCGTCGGCGACGACCACCACCTCGGCCTTGAGGCTGCGCGCCATGTCGATGTTGAGCTGCGAGGTGAACGGATAGGCCGGGTCGGTGTGCAAGCCCTCGACGACCAGCACGCTGGCGCCGTCGCCGGCGTTCATGCACAGCGTGACGATCTCCTCCATCAACTCGTTGGTCTGGTTGGCCGCGATCTGTTCCGCCACGTCCTGCAGCGGAACGGCCTCGGGCACGGGGGCGGGGAAGATTTCGCGTGCGAAATGCACCGAGGTGTCGCCGATCTCCTGGGCGACCGGCTTGGCGAAACGCACGTCGACGCCGTTGCGCTGGAGGGCACGCACGATCCCCAGCGTGACGGAAGTGAGACCGACGTCTTGCCGGGCCGGGACGACAAGGAAGGTCTGGGTGAAGCTCTGACTCATTTTTGCAAATCTCCTGAGGTGGATGGCAGGCTTTTTTTATTGTTGTGCGCACCGGCGATCGATTCGCGGCTGATCGGCTTGGCGGACGGCGGGCAGAAAGCGCCGGAGGATCGAAACGGGCGTTTCATGGTCGCTGGGGGCAAGGCGGGTCGCAAGGCAATACCGGATTTCCACATTGTATAGCCGGCGGCGCCCTCCGACATCAGTATCGGCCTACATTCGGCTGCTGTTTTTCCTCTATTGTTGGTTTTTCGGGACGCGCCTGTTATGCCGATAGTATGTTTTCTCGGGCGATTGGCTTGATGATCGGACCGCATCGCCGCCGCTCTTCGCCGCCGAGTGAATGGCGGGCGTCGTCGCTCCAAAGAACGGATGACGCAGACGAGCCATCCGGGAGAGGAAAACAGGAAAACCGGCCTGCTCACATGGCCGGCCGGGCTTTACTCGAAGCGCAGCGCGACGATCGGGTCGAGGCTGGCCGCGCGCCGCGCCGGCATGTAGCCGAAGACGATGCCGATGGCGCCGGAGAAGAAGAAGGCCAGCAGGTTGATGCCGGGGTTGAACAGGAAGGGCATGTGCATCAGCGCGGTGAGGCCGAGGCAGACGATCAGCGCCAGCGCGATGCCGACCAGGCCGCCGAGCGCCGAGAGCACCACCGCCTCGATCAGGAACTGCAGCAGCACTTCGTGCTCCAGCGCGCCGATCGCCAGCCGGATGCCGATCTCGCGGGTGCGCTCGGTGACCGAGACGAGCATGATGTTCATGATGCCGATGCCGCCGACCAGCAGGCTGACCGCCGCCACCGCGCCGAGCAGGCCGGTCAGCGTGCGGATGGTGCCGGAGAGCGTTTCGGCGATCTGCTTGGTGTCCATCACGTGGAAGTCGTCGTCGGCGTTCTCCGAAAGCTTGCGCCGCTCGCGCATCAGCTTGCGGATCTGTTCCATGACCGGGTCGGCGGTGACGCCGTCGCGCATCGACAGCATCAGCGTCAACACGTCGGTGACGTTGCCGGTCAGGCGGCGCTGCGCGGTGCGGATCGGCATCAGCACCGTGTCGTCCTGATCCTGGCCCATTGCGCCCTGGCCCTTGGCCTGCAGCACGCCGACGATCTCGCAGGTGAAGTTCTTCACGCGCAGTTCGTCGCCGAGCGGCGAGCCGCGCGGAAACAGCTGCTTCCTGACCGTGTCGCCGATGATGCACACCGCCTTGCCGGCGGCCTCCTCGTCGTCCTGGAACTGCCGGCCGGCGGCGATCTGCCAGTTGCCGGCGGTGAAGTAGTCGTTGCTGGTGCCGCTGACCTGCGACTGCCAGTTCTGGTTGCCGGCCACCAGCGTGACCTTGCTGCCGACCAGCGGCGCGACGGCCTTGAGCGCGGGGATCTGGGTCTGCAGCGCCTCGACGTCGGCCAGTTTGAAGTTCGGCGCGCCGGCGCTGTCGCGGCCCGGGCCGAGCTGCTGGCCGGGGCGCAGGATCAGCAGGTTGCTGCCGAGGCCGGAAATCTGGTCGGAGACCATGCGCGTCGCGCCGTTGCCGAGGGTGACCATGGTGATCACCGCGGCGACGCCGATGACCACGCCGAGCACGGTCAGGAACGAGCGCATCAGGTTGCGCCGGATCGCGCGCAGGGCGAGCAGCAGGGCGTTGAGCAGCATCTGGGTCATGTGCGTTCCTTCCCCTCGTCGCTGGCCACCAGCCCGTCGACGAACTTCACGGTACGGTCGGCGTAGTGGGCCATCTCCGGCTCGTGCGTGACCATGATCACGGTGATGCCCTGTTCGCGGTTGAGCGCCACCAGCAGGTCCATGATCTCGTGCCCGCGCTGGCTGTCGAGGTTGCCGGTCGGCTCGTCGGCGAGCAGCACCAGCGGGCGGGTGACGATGGCGCGGGCGATGGCCACGCGCTGCTGCTGGCCGCCGGAGAGTTCGGCCGGCGTGTGATGTTCCCAGCCGTTCAGACCGACCTGCGCCAGCGCCTCGCGCGCCGCGGCGTGCCGCGTGGCCGTTTCGGTGCCGCGGTAGAGCAGCGGCAGCTCGACGTTCTCCTGTGCCGAGGTGCGCGAGAGCAGGTTGAAGCCCTGGAAGACGAAGCCGAGGTAGTGCCGGCGCAGCAGGGCGCGCTGGTTGCGCGACAGCGCCTCGACGGCGATGTCGCGGAAGCGGTAGACGCCGTCGGTCGGTCCGTCCAGGCAGCCGAGGATGTTGAGCGCCGTCGACTTGCCCGAGCCGCTCGGCCCCATGATCGCCACGAACTGGCCGGGCGGGATGTCCAGATCGACGCCCTTGAGCGCCTGGAAGGCGGCCACGCCCTGGCCGTAGGTCTTGGTGATGCCGCGCAGGGAAATCAGGGCCTCAGCCATGGCGGGCGCTCACTTGGCCTTTTCCTGATAATCGACGATGACCGCCATCCCCGCCTGCAGCTCGCCGCCGGTGATCTCGGTCTGGCGGCCGTTGCTGACGCCGGTCTGCACGCTGACGGCGGCGGGCTGGCCGTCGCGCAGCACCCACACCTGCTTGCTCGCGCCCGGCGCCGGCGCGGTCTGGACCTGCTGCTGGCGGCGCGGCTGCGGTGGCCGCGGCAGCAGGCGCGAGAGGACGCTGCCCGACGGTTTGGCCGCCGTCCCCGAGGCGGCGGTCGGCGGCGAGAAGCGCAGCGCCGCGTTCGGCACCAGCAGCGCGTTTTCGCGGTTGGCGGTGATGATGCGCGCGGTGGCGGTCATGCCGGGCCGCAGCGCCAGATCGTCGTTGGTCACCGCGAGCACGGTCTTGTAGGTGACGACGTTGTCGGTGGTCGTCGAGCCGACGCCGACGCGCCGGATGGTCGCCGGGAAATTGCGCCCCGGCCAGGCCGAGACGGTGAAACTGGCGGTCTGCCCGAGCTTGACCGAACTGACGTCGGCCTCGTCGACCTTGACCTGGAGTTCCATCTGGGTCAGGTCCTCGGCGATGGTGTACAGCACCGGCGTGGTCATCTGCGCGGCCACCGTCTGGCCGGGCTCGACCTTGCGCGTCAGCACCACGCCGTTGATCGGCGAGCGGATCGCGGCCTTCTGGATGTTGGTTTCGTCGGTCTGCAGCGTGGCCTTGGCCTGCGAGACCGAGGCGCGGGCGCTGGCGAGATTGGCCACGGCGCGCTGGTACGAGGCTTCCCCCGTCTCCAGCTCGCTCTTCGAAGGCACCTTGCCGCCGGACAGTTCGGCGACGCGGCGCAGGCGTTCCAGGTTGGCGCGCGCCTCGCCGAGCGTGGCCTCGTTCTGCGCCACGTCGGCCTCGGCGGCGGCCAGCGCGGCCTTGGACTTGGCCACCGCGTCGCGCAGCTTGGCCATGTCCAGGCGGGCGATCACCTGGCCCTTGGTGACCTGATCGTTCTCCTCGGCCAGCACGGCTTCCAGCGTGCCCGAGAGTTCGCTGCCGACGTCGACCGAGCGCGTCGGCTGCAGCGTGCCGCTGGCCGAGATGCTGACCACCAGGTTGCCGGTGACCGCGTCCTCGGTGAGGTAGCGCCCGGCCGCGTCGTCGCCGTTGCCGGCGAACAGGGCGAGCAGCACGACGAGGCCGGCGCCGGCCAGCGCGATGAGCGTCCAGCGCCGGCGCTTGCCGGGGGAGGCGGCGCCGGTCTTGAGAAAATCCGGGGTGGCGGTGTCGTTGGGTCGTTCGCTGGCGGTCATGATCGGGAAGGCTCCGTCGATGCGGCGGTTTCTGCGTTGTTCCAGCCGCCGCCCAGCGCCTTGTACAGCTGGATGACGGCGGTGAGTACGTCGGCCTCGGCGCTGGCCAGGTTGTCCTGCGCGGTGAGCAGCGTGCGCTCGGTCTCCAGTACGCTCTGGAAGTTGACGAGGCCCGCCTGATATTGCGCGCGCGCCAGTTCGGCCGCATTGGCGGCGGCGCTCGCGGCGCGGCTGCGGGCGTCGACCCGGTCGCGGCCGTTGGCGTAGGCGGCCATCGCGTTTTCCACGTCCTCCAGCGCGGTGAGCAGGCTCTTTTCCCAGGCCACGAAGGCCTGGTCCTGCACGGCGGTCTGGGCGGCGACGCGGCTTTCCACCCGGCCGGCGTCGAACAGCGGGCCGGCGAGGCTGGCGGCCAGCGAGCGCACGACGCTGTTGCCGCCGTCGAGCGCGGACAGGGCGAAAGCCTTCCAGCCGAACGAGCCGGAGAGCGTCAGGCTCGGATAGCGGTCGGCCTCGGTTTGCGCGGTGCGGGCGATCTCGGCGCGCAGCGTGAGTTCGGCGGCGCGCACGTCCGGCCGCTGGCGCAGCGTGTCGGCCGGAATGCCGACCGCGATCCCGTCCGGCGCCGCCGGCAGCGGCCGGGTTTCGCGCAGCGTCTCGCGCAGGCTGCCCGGCGCCTGTCCGACGAGGATGGCGAGGCGGTGCTCGGCCTCGGCGCGCGTGGTTTCCAGGCCGGGAATCGAGGCGCGGCTCTGTTCGAGGTTGGTGCGCGCCTGCTCGACGTCGAGGCGGGTGACGAGCCCGGCCATTTCCCGCCATTCGGTGATCTGCAGGGTCTCGGCCTGGCTGTCCACGTTGGCGCGCACGATGGCGAGGCGCTGCTGGCTGGCGCGCAGGGTCACGTATTCGAGCGCCACTTCGGCGGCCAGCGAGGCGCGCGTCGATTCCAGGCCGGCCTGCGCCGCGGCCGCGTCGGCGAGCGCCGCGTCGGCGGCGTCGCGCAGGCCGCCGAAGATCGACGGCTCCCAGCTGGCGTCGAAGCCGGCGGCGTAAAGCGTCTGCGATTTCCCGCTGCCGCCGGCCTCGCTGCCAGAGCGCGAGCGGGTGGCGCCGACGGAGACGCCGACGCTCGGGTAGAGGTTGGCCACGGCCAGGTCGCGCGCGGCGCGGGCCTGGCGCAGCTTGGCCTGGGCGCTGCGCACGTCGGGCGCGGCCGCCAGCGCGGCGTCGATCAATTGTTCAAGCCGGGCGTCGCCGAACTGGCGCCACCAGGCGGCGAGCACGGCCGGCGCCGGCGCGGCGCCGCGCAGCAGCGGCGCCGAGGCCGACCAGGCGCCGGGAACCGCGACCGTGGCGGCAGCCATGGCCTCGGCCTGCCGCTGGTCCAGCGAAGCGCAGCCGCCGAGCGCGAAGACGAGCACGGCGGCCAGCGGGGTGATCCGGTGGAACTGAATGCGCACGATGTCCCTTGGTGATGGTTGGCGGCGAAAACCTCGAATTATCGGACACCCGTCCGGCGGCCGGCGCCGGACGGCAAGAGCGGGATGGTAAATCCATGTTAGGCATTTGTCGCCCCGGCCTCCCTCGGACGCCGGCGGGTGGCCGCCGGCATCCTCCGGGCGCCGCAGGGCGAGGCGGGTCCGGCCGGATCAGTTCTGCGGCGCCGGCGCCGGAGCGGGAGCAGGGGCATGGCGCGGGGCGTGCCGCGGCTGGCCGCGTCCGGGCCGGTCACGGCCGTGGTCCGCCATGCGCTCCATGCGCTCCGCGCCGTCCTTGAAGAACAGGCGGGCCTTTTCCTTCTGTCCCGCGCCGAGCGAGTCGTAGACCGCGAACCAGCGCTCGCGGACCGCGTCGCGCTGCTTCAACCCTTCGGCGCGCAGCTCGTCCATGCGCTTGGCCACGGCGCGCAGGTCGGTGCCCGGCTGATCGAGCATGGCCTTGATCTCGGCGTGATCCTTGGCCATGCGCGCGCGCATCGCGTCGCGGTGTTCGCGGGCGGACGCCTCGGCGTCCTTCCACAAGGCTTCCTGCTGCGCGTCGAGCTTCAGTTCGTCATGCAGGCGGGAGAAGGCGCGCCCGTGGAATCCGGGCGCCATGGCGTGCGCGGCGCCCGGTCCGCCGTGCCCATAGCCGGGGCCGCCCGCCGGGCAGTCGCCGCGCGGCGCGGCGAAGCTGCCGCCGGCGGCGAGGCCGAGCGACAGGACGAGAACGGTGGCGAGTGCGCGAGGGGTGGCAAGTCGTTTCATGATGACGGTCTCCTGTAGGGTTCGATCGGCCCACGGACGCCGGGAAGCAGCGCCGTATCCGATGGCTGCATTTTCGGCGCCGCGCCGTTGCAAAGGATTTCGAGGCGGGAGGAGTTCATTGCAAATTGTTTCCCCGGAAGCGCCGATCCGTCCGCCGGCGGGCGCGGCCGTTTTTCCGGCGGGACGGGCGCCATGCCGCGAGTCCCGCATTCTCCCGCAATTGCAAATTGTTTCAATTGCCGCTCCGGCGTCCGGCGGACGCCTAGAATGGGCGACAGTCATCCTGCCGCCGAGTACCGCGCCCATGAAAAAGATCCTGCTGGTCGACGACGATCCCGAGCTGCGCCAGCTGCTGGCGACCTATCTGGGGCGCCACGGCTTCGATACCTTGCTGCTGCCCGACACGCGCCAGCTCGACGCCTTTCTCGAACGCTACCAGCCGCAGCTGATCGTGCTCGACCTGATGATGCCGGGCGAGGACGGGCTGGCCGCCTGCCGCCGCCTGCGCGCGCGCGGCGAGATGCGGCCGATCATCATGCTCACCGCGCGCGACGAGCCGGTCGACCGGGTCATCGGCCTGGAAATGGGCGCCGACGACTACGTCGGCAAGCCGTTCGACCCGCGCGAGCTGGCCGCCCGCATCGACGCGGTGCTGCGCCGGGGGACGCCGAACGCCGCGGCGCCGGTGCTGCAGGGCGGCGCCGTGCGCTTCGGCGACTGGGAATTCGACCGGGCCGGCCGCCAGCTGTCGCGCACCGGGCAGGCGGTGGCGCTGACCAGCGGCGAGTTCGCCCTGCTCAACGCGCTGGTGAGCAACGCCGGCCGGCCGATGAAGCGCGAGCGGCTGCTCGAACTGACACGCGGCGAGGACAGCGAGTCGTTCGACCGGGCCATCGACGTGCAGATGCATCGCCTGCGCCGGCTGGTCGAGGACGATCCGGCGCATCCGCGCTATCTGCAGACGGTGTGGGGCGTCGGCTACGTCTTCGTGCCCGACGCCGATCCCGCCGCCGCGTCCAACCCGCCGGACGGCCGGCCGTGAGCGGCTCCCGCTTGTTCCGCGCCGGCTTCTTCTCCGATTCGCTGGCGCTGCGCACCGTGCTGCTGGTGATCGCCGTGGTGGCGGTAGCGGAGATCACCACCTTCTCGCTGATCTTCCAGAACCGCGGCGCCATGCACCGGCACCAGACGGTGCACTACATCGCCGGCCAGGTGCGGCTGCTCCAGTCCATCCTGCCCGGCCTCGACGCCGAGTCGCGGCGGCGGCTGGAAAGCGCCGAGCCGGGCGAACAGTGGCTGCAGCTGCGCCCCGACGACGAGCAGGTGCCGGCCCGTGATCCGGAATTCGGCTTCGCGCGCGAACTCGCCGAAGATCTGCAGCAGGCGCTCGGCGAGCCGGTCAGCCTCCGCCATCCCGGGCGCGGCGTGCGCAGCGGCCTGTGGATCGGCTTCGACGCGGGCGGCGAGCGCTGGTGGCTGATCCTGCCGCCGCCGCGCTTCAAGCCCCAGGACCTGCCGCCCGACCTGTGGCTGAAGCTGGCGATCGCGCTGGCCGTGCTGATGCTGATCGCCGGCCTGTTCGTGCGCGGCATCGTGCGTCCGCTGCGGCGGCTCGGCGAGGCCGTTTCGGCCACCGGCGAGGGCAGCGCACGCCGGGTCACGCCGTCGGGTCCGCAGGAGGTGCACCGGCTGGCCGAGCGGCACAACACGATGCTCGCCCAGCTGGCGCAAGCCGAGGCCGACCGGCGCGAGATGCTGGCCGGCCTGACCCACGACCTGCGCGCGCCCCTGGCGCGCCTGCGCGTGCGCCTGGCCCTGCTGGAAAACGACGCCGAGCGCGGCGGGCTCGAACGCGACGCGGAAGACATGGAGCGCATCGTCGACCAGTGCCTGGATTTCCTGCGCAGCGAGGCGCCGCGCGCGGGCCACGGCGAGGTCCTGCCGCTGGCCGACGCGGTCAGCGACGAGGTGGCCCGCCACCGCGAGCTGGGCCGGCCGGTGAACATCGCGGTGAGCGAGGACGCGGCGGCCTGCGGCGTGTCCATCGACCGCGGCGATCTGCAGCGCCTGCTCGACAACCTGATCGCCAACGCGCTGCAGTACGGCGCGCCGCCGATCGACGTGGCGCTGTCGGTCGCGCCAGCGGGCCGCGTGCTGCTGAGCGTGCGCGACCGCGGCCCCGGCATTCCCGCAGCGGCGCGGGAGCGTGCTCTCGAAGCCTTCGCCCAGATCGACGCGGCGCGCGCCACGCGCGGCAGCTGCGGGCTGGGCCTGGCGATCGTGCGGCGCATCGTCGAGGGCGGCGGCGGCACGCTGGAACTGGCCGACGCGCCGGGCGGCGGGCTGGACGTGCGCATGGCGTTTCCCGTCCGGCCGGCGTAGCGCGGCGTCCCGGCCGCCGAACGGCCGAAGCGATCGACCTCTTCATCCCTGACTCTCCTTCCGGGCGGCCCAAGCTTGGGCGCCCGCCGCGCGATCCGCACTAGGAAAGTGCGGATCGCCCGTTTCCGCCGTTGCTCCACGCGGCGGAAAACGCCGGGTTTTCCTTTGCCTGCTGGAAGATAGCCGCCATGGCACGCATTCTGCAGTGGTGACGCTGCAATGCAATGGAACCCCCCGACGTTCGAACTGATACCCGAAAGGAGTCACAGGAATGAAAAACCGCTCTCTCGCCCTGCTCATCGGATTGGCGCTCGGCCTGTGCGGAGCCGCCTTCGCGCAGCAAGGCACACTGGACAAGATCCGCGCTTCCGGCACCATCACCCTCGGCAATCGCGACGCCTCGATCCCGTTTTCCTATCTCGACGACAAGCAGCAGCCCATCGGCTACGCGATGGACCTGTGCCTGAAGATCGTCGACGCGGTAAAGGCGGAGCTCAAGCTGCCGAACCTCAAGGTCGCCTACCAGCCGGTCACCTCGGCGACGCGCATCCCGCTGATGGCCAACGGCACGATCGACCTCGAATGCGGTTCGACGACCAACAACGCCGAGCGGCAGAAGCAGGTTTCCTACACCATCACCCACTTCGTCACCGCCAACCGCTTCATCGCCAAGAAGGCCGACAACCTGATGAAGCTCGACGACCTCAAGGGCAAGACGGTGGTGTTGACGGCCGGAACCAGCAACATCAAGCAGCTCACCGAGCTCAACGCCGCGCGCAACCTGGGCATGAACATCCTCTCCGCCAAGGACCACGCCGAGGGCTTCCTGATGGTTGACACCGGACGCGCCGCGGCCTTCGTGATGGACGACATCCTGCTCGCCGGCCTGGCGGCCAACCACGCCAATCCGGCGCTGTTCGCCATCTCGGCCGAGCCGCTGTCGGTCGAGCCGTATGGGATCATGCTGCGCAAGGACGACCCGGCGTTCAAGAAGGTGGTCGACGCGGCGATGGTCAAGATCTACAAGAGCGGCGAGATCAACGCGATCTACGAGAAGTGGTTCCAGCACCCGATTCCGCCGCGCGGCATCAACCTGAACATCCCGATGGGCGCGTCGTTCAAGAAGGTCGTGGCCAACCCGACCGACTCGCCCGACCCGGAAGTGTATCGCTGATCCACCCGGCGCTGCGGACCGGCCGCGCCGGTCCGCAGCATTCCACCCGCATCGGAAAAGAGCAATGAACTACAACTGGAACTGGGGAATCTTCTGGGAAATGGCGCCGGACGCCAGCGGCACGTATTTCCAGACGCTGCTGCAGGGCTTGCGCTGGACGCTGGCGACCAGCCTGTCGGCGTGGATCGCCGCGCTGATCCTGGGCGTCGCGATCGGCATCGCGCGCACCCTGCCCGACCGCCGCTGGGTCTGGCTGGGCGACGCCTACGTGGAAATCTTCCGCAACATTCCGCTGCTGGTGCAGATGTTCCTGTGGTTCTTCGTCGTCCCGGAACTGCTGCCCAAGGCGCTGGGCACCTGGGTCAAGCAACTGCCGAATTCGTCCTTCTGGACGTCCGTGCTGGCCCTGTCGTTCTTCACCTCGGCGCGCATCGCCGAGCAGTTCAAGGCCGGCATCCAGTCGCAGTCGCGCGGCCAGATGATGGCCGCCACCGCGCTCGGCATGACGCTGTGGCAGAGCTACCGCTACGTGCTGGTGCCGATGGCCTTCCGCTTCGTGCTGCCGCCGCTCACCTCCGAGTTCATGAACATCATCAAGAACAGCGCCGTGGCGCTGACCATCGGCCTGATGGAACTGACCGCCAAGGCGCGCTCCATGCAGGAGTTCAGCTTCCAGGTGTTCGAAGCCTTCACCGCCGCGACGATCCTCTATCTGCTGCTGAACCTGGTGATCGTGCTGGCCATGCGGCGCGTCGAGCGCTGGCTGGCGGTGCCGGGCTTCGTGATCGGCGGCGGGCGCTGAGGAGGCCGGCATGCTCGAGAATTTCGACTTCGAAGTCATCGCCCGCTCGTGGCGGGTGCTCGTCTTCCAGGGGCTGGCCTTCACCCTGCAGGTGACGGTGCTGTCCATGCTCGGCGGCGTCATCCTCGGCACGCTGCTGGCCATGATGCGGCTGTCGTCGATCAAGCCGCTGTCGTGGCTGGCCAGCGGCTACGTCAACCTGCTGCGCTCGGTGCCGCTGGTGCTGGTGATCTTCTGGTTCTACTTCCTCATGCCGTACATCGGCGCGTGGATCGTCGGCGCCAGCCAGCCGATCCGGGTCGGCGCGTTCACCTCGGCGCTGGTCACCTTCATCTTCTTCCAGGCGTGCTACTACTGCGAGATCATGCGCGCCGGCATCCAGAGCATCCCGCGCGGGCAGGGCGGCGCCGGCTACGCGCTGGGCTTCACCTACTGGCAGGTGATGCGCTACGTGATCCTGCCGCAGGCCTTCCGCAACATGCTGCCGGTGCTGCTGACGCAGACCGTGATCCTGTTCCAGGACGTGTCGCTGGTGTACATCATCTCCCTGCCGGACCTGGTGACCATCGCCAGCAAGATCGCCCAGCGCGACGGCCGGCTGGTCGAAATGTACGTGTTCGTCGCGGCGGTGTATTTCGTCCTCTGCCTCGTCCTCTCGCAAGGCGTGAAGCGGCTGCAGGCCAGGCTGGCCGTCGGGCGCTGAGCGGAGAACCCCGGGCGCTGCCCGACAACCGATACCTTGATGGATGAATACGATGAACCCAGGCGAAACGTCCGCTACCCCGATGATCACAATCAGCCACGTGGACAAGCACTACGGCAGCTTCCAGGTGCTCACCGACTGCACGACGCACGTCGATCCCGGCGAGGTCGTCGTCGTGTGCGGCCCCTCGGGGTCGGGCAAGTCGACGCTGATCAAGTGCGTGAACGGGCTGGAGCCGTTCCAGAAAGGCGAAATCCGCGTCAACGGCACCTCGGTCGGCGATCCGGCCACCAACCTGCCGCGCCTGCGCGCGCACGTCGGCATGGTCTTCCAGAACTTCGAGCTGTTCCCGCACATGACCATCATCGACAACCTGACCATCGCCCAGGTCAAGGTCCTCGGGCGCGACAAGGCGGAAGCCGAGCAGCGCGCGGCCGACCTGCTCTACCGCGTCGGCCTGCGCATCCACGCGATGAAGTATCCGGGGCAGATGTCCGGCGGCCAGCAGCAGCGCGTGGCGATCGCGCGGGCGCTGGCGATGGACCCGATCTGCATGCTGTTCGACGAGCCGACCTCGGCGCTCGACCCCGAGATGATCAACGAAGTGCTCGACGTGATGACCGAACTCGCGCAGGAAGGCATGACCATGATCTGCGTCACCCATGAAATGGGCTTCGCGCGGCGCGTCGCGCACCGGGTGGTGTTCATGGACCACGGCCGCATCGTCGAGGACGAAAGGAAGGACGACTTCTTCGACCGCCCGCGCTCCGAACGGGCGCAGCAGTTCCTCGCCAAGATCCTGCAGCACTGAACGCAACGCCGGCCGATTGCCCGCGCCGCCGCGACCGGACTAGAATCGCCGTTCGCGGCGCTGCAGCCGCGCGGGAACGCGCTTCCCGCAATTCGAGCGGAGGAGAAGCATGGGTGCCAGGCGCATAGAGGGAATCATCCCGGTGATGATCACGCCGTTTCTGGAAAGCGGCGAAATCGACTATCCCGGCCTGGAGCGGCTGATCGAGTGGTACATCGCCCACGGCGCGGACGCGCTGTTCGCGGTCTGCCAGTCGAGCGAGATGCAGTTCCTGTCGGTCAGGGAGCGTCTGGAACTGGGCAGGTTCGTCGTCCGGCAGGCCGCCGGGCGGGTGCCGGTGGTGGCGTCCGGCCACGTCAGCGACGATCCGTACAGCCAGCTCGAAGAACTGACCGCCGCGGTCGACACCGGCGCCGACGGCGTGGTGCTGGTGACCAACCACCTTGACCCGAAGAATCGCGGCAGCGAGGTGTTCCGCGGCAACCTGCAGTGGCTGCTCGACCGCCTGCCGCAGGACGTTCCGCTCGGCCTCTACGAATGCCCGGCGCCCTACCGCCGCCTGCTGAGCGACGACGAACTGCGCCACTGCCTCGACAGCGGGCGCTTCGTCATGCTCAAGGACGTCTCCTGCGACCTGGACACGGTCAAGCGCCGCGTGGCGATGACCGCCGGTACGTCCTTCGCCATCCTCAACGCCAACGCGGCGATCGCCTATGACGCGATGAAAGCGGGCTCGCGCGGCTTCAACGGCGTGCACACCAACTTCCACCCCGATCTGTACAAATGGCTGTACACTTCGGGCGCGCGGCACCCGGAGCTGGCCGACGAAGTCGCCACCTTCCTGGTCCTGGCGGCGCTGTCCGAACCCTTCGGCTACCCGGTGCTGGCCAAGCTGTATCACCAGCGCCTCGGCACCTTCGCCTCGATCAGGAGCCGCACCATCACCTTCGACGTGCGCGAGCGCTTCTGGGCGCTCGACGCCATCCTCGACAAGGTAGCGGCCGGGACCGAAGCCATGCGCGCGAAGATCGCCGCTTTGTAGAGGCCCGATCAGCCCCTGCCGCGATCGCGCCAATCGGGTCTATCATGGAAGCAGTCCAATTCCCGCGAGACCGCCATGAGCCACAAACACCTGCATCTCCTGCGGACCATCTACCACGATCCCCCGAGCGCCAACATCCACTGGCGTGAAGTCGAATCCCTGCTCGTCCATCTCGGGGCGACCATCGAATCGGCGCACGGCGCGCGCTTCCGCATCGTGCTGAACCGTTTCGAGTTCTTCATGCACCATCCCCACAACAACGCGACCTGCCCCAAGCAGGAAATCAAGCAGCTGCGCGAATTCCTGGCGCGCGCAGGGGTGACGCTGTCGGCCTACGAGGCGAAGTTGGGCGCCAGCTAATTCCGACGCCCCGCCGACAGCCACTGATGCAGCCACGAGCATGCCGCGCCGTGTTATTCATCGATTGCAGAACATTTGGTATGACGCGACTCCGGGAACGGGTCGGGCGGGAGCATTAAAAGGGTAGGAATAAATTGAAAATCTAAATTGCTCCGGCCTTTTTTCCGAAACCAGGCCGACCGCAGTACCGCTCAAGCTGCGCCTGCCCCTCGGTCGCCCAAGGTATTCGCGCGCTGCGTCCTGGCGATATCCACGAACATTTGCCAAGGGCACTTGGCCTCGAATTCGTCAAAGATCTTTTCCGCTGCGTCAGGATTGCCTTGGTCCAGCAAGCTTTGCGAAGCAAGGATGACTTCTCCAAGGTGCCGTGACCAAGCTTTTTCGTTCTCTCTAAGATTGATCACGTACTGGGCAAACTCCGAGGGTGATGAGAATTCCCAGAAAGGAGTACTGCCCATCGCATTGCTCAACACCTGCTCCAATAGCGCCTTGCCATCAGATGCAAAACGGCCCTCGATCACTTCTGGTCGCTGATCGGCCAATTCGTGCCACTCGCCAATCAATACATCGAAATCCTGATCCATAGCTACAAAGCCGGGCACTGATTACGCCGAGGTCTGCATGAGCCGAGGCCGGTGAATGGCCACTCTTGCTGAGCAGTACATTTATTCAAGCACGAGCCGCAATTGCCTGTCCACCTCTGGTTCACACACTGCGCGTAGAGCCGAATGCACTGACCACGCCAGTCATCCAAGCCTGGCCACGGATCAGGGTTCGGCGTGGATGGTGGAGGCGGTGGAGGCGGCGGTACGGGCCGGCGATCATTTGTCGGGTAATCGGCAGGAGGCGGGATGTCCTTGTAATCCGACCCGAGCATGTCGTCAACAGTTTTCTCGAGACCTAACGGGTCCTTGTACTTGACCGGATTCCCCCCGACATAGGCATAGAGGTTCAGCCCGCTTTCTTCGCCGCTGGGGTCCCTGGAGAGCCATCGACCGGTGAGGGGATCATAAACCCGGAAGTGGGTGAAATAGAGGCCGGTTTCGGGATGGGCGAGCATGCCGGCGTAGCGGTGGTCGGGGAGGGTGCCGGAGGCGGCCGCGGTGTCGCCGTAGGGGGTGTAGTCGAGCGTGCCGAGACGGCGGCCCTGCGAGGTCACCACGTCGGCGACGCTGCCCAGGTGGTCCTTCACGTAATACAGCGCCGTGCTGCCCTGCAGTTCGCCCTCGTCGAAGTGGCGGCCGACGGGCACGTCCCGCCCGTCGCGGCGCTGGCAGACCCGGTCGCCGCACCACAGGTAGCGGGTCTCGACCGGCGCCGCGCCGGCGTGGGCGTATTCCCTGCGCACCGTCAGCCGCGACAGCCCGTCGTAGGCGAATTCGCTGATTCGCCCCGAAGCCGTGTCGGCCACCCGGACCAGCCGCTGGGCCGCATCCCAGGCATACGTCCGCCGGCCGTCGTCGCGCAGGCGGCCCGCCGCGTCGTAGTGCCAGAGCGCGCCCTGGGCCGTCACGTACTGGTTGTTCGCATTGACCGTCCCGCTCCAGCCCGCGTCCGGGGCCTCGACCCGGGTCAGGTTGTCGGCCGCGTCCAGCGTGTAGGCGGTGGTGCGCCGGCTGCTCGGGACGTTCGGTTGGTTCGGCGGGTTCGGCGGGGTGCGGCCGTGCTCGCCGAGCAGCGTGGCGAGCGGCGCGCCGGCCTCGGCCAGGCCGGGAATCCAGGTCTTCCAGTCCAGGAACCAGGGCAGGCGCTCCTCCCGCACCAGCCGGTCGGCCGCATCGTAGGCGTAGCGCACCGCACGGCCCGGCAGCGTGCCGTGCGCCGCGATCAGCTGCTCCGGCCGGTTCTCGTACACGTGCACCGCCGCGTTCGTGCCCGGCAGGCTGGCCAGCGACCACGGCAGGATGACCTTCAGGCGCCGGTCGCCGGCATTGCCCTCGTACATGCGCTCGATCACGAAGCCGCCGGCCAGTTGCTGGCGCTGGACCTGCGGCGTCTGGCCCAGGTAGGCGTAGCTGAACCGGCCCAGCGGCGTCGCGTGCGCCGTGAGGCGGCCGAGCGCGTCGTAGGCGAAGGTCTCGGCCGCCTCGCCGACCGTCCGTTGCGTGGGGCGGCCCAGGGCGTCGTAAACGTAGGCGACGACGTCGTTGTCGTAGGGCCCGTCGATCGCCTGCACCTGCCCGGCGCCCGGCGTGCCGGCGGGCACGTAGGCGTAGCGCGTGGTGCCCAGCCCGTCGGTCAGGGCGGCGAGGCGCGGGTAGGCGTCGTCGTCCTGGACCTGCACGGCCGGGGTCGGCTGCTGCGGGTTGAGGTACTCGATGCCGGTCAGGCGGTCGTCCAGCCCGTAGCGGCGGCGTTCGGTCTGGCCCAGGGCGTCGGTGCGCTCGGCCAGCCGGCCGGCGCTGTCGTAGGCCCGGGTGTCGCGTGCGCCGTCCGGATAGACCTTGGCGGTGACGCGCCCCTGCAGGTCCCGCTCCCAGCGGGTGACGTTGCCCTGCGCGTCGGTCAGACTGGCGAGCCGGCCGTTCTCCTGGTAGCCGTACTGGACCGTGCGCTCCAGCGGATCGGTCACCGCGGTCAGCCGGCGCGTGGCATCGTGGGTGTAGCGGGTGGTCCTGCCGTGGCGGTCGCGGGTGGCGGCCAGGTCGAACCTGTCCCAGGTGTGCTCACGGGTGGTGCCGTCCGGGTAGGTGGTCCTGATCCGGCGGTTCAGGGCGTCGTAGGCGTAGGCCAGCGCGTAGCCTTCCGAATCCGTCTCCGCGGCCAGCCGGCCGTGGTCGTCGTAGGCGTAGCGGCGCTGCGTCCGGCCCTGGGCGTCGAGGACCGCCTGCAGGCGGCCGTCGGCGTCGTAGCGGTAGGTCGTGGTCTCGCCCAGCGGATTGGTCTGCGTCAGCGTCTGGCCGGCGGCGTTGTAGGTGAAGCGGGTGACCTGCCCGGCGGCGTCCGTGAACGTCAGGGGACGGTGCTGCGCGTTCCAGGTCATTTCCAGCAGCACGTCCTCGCCGGCGGCCGTGGCGCGCGTGGCCTTCACCAGGTCGATGCCGTTGTCGGCATACGTGTAGGTGGTGCGCCGGCCCTTGGGATCGACGCGGGTGAGCAGCTGGCCCTGCGCGTTGTAGGTCATCCGGGTCAACTGCGTGCGGCCGTCGGGTAGCACCCGGGCGATCGCCGAGGGGCGGTCGCAGGTGCCGTTGGCGCCGGCCCAGCCCTGGCCGGGATAGTTGAACCAGACGCGGGATTCGAGCGGCTGCTTGATCGATTCGAGCACGCCGACCGCGGCGTTGCCGTCGGTGCGGTCGTGGTACCAGTGCTTGATCCGCGCCTGGGTGTAGTCGCCCCGGGCGCGGGCATGGGCGGTCTTGTCCCAGTAGAAGGTGTTGCGGCCGTTGATGTAGGCGTTGAAGGCGTCGATGCCGGCCGGCACCTGCGTTTCGCTGAACGGGATGCCGGCGGCGCCGTTGAGGAATTCGACGCGCTCGGTGGCCCCGTGGGGATCGGTGAGTTCCAGCCAGCGCCGCACGCCGTTCTCGCCGTAGGCGAACCGGCTAGTGCCGTAGGGCGTGGTCAGGCTGTCGATGAAGTGGCCGCCGCCGGCGTAGGTGACGCTGGAGGTGAAGCCCAGGACGTCGGTGAT
The DNA here is from genome assembly GCF_047602565.1 of Propionivibrio sp. GTDB lineage: Bacteria > Pseudomonadota > Gammaproteobacteria > Burkholderiales > Rhodocyclaceae > Propionivibrio. The sequence continues at coordinate 2,332,991 of NZ_JASGGX010000001.1, read as the reverse complement.
CGAAACCAGGCGCCCGAGGGAGTCGTAGGCGATCGTCGCCTGCCGGCCGAAGGGATCGGTGATGCCGGTCACCCGCAAGGGGTCGGCGTGCGTGTACTGGAAGGTGGTGCTGCGCCCGTCCGCGTCGCGCAGGGCGGTCAGGCGCAACCGGGCGTCGTAGGTGAAGCTGAGGGCGTTGCCGGCGGGGTCGACGATCCGGCTCAGGAAGACGCGCCGGGGATAGGCCGCCTGGCGGTCGCTGTGGGCGTAGATTTCCGTGCTGCCGTCGCCCAGGCGCCGTGCGTAGGCGACCGGCTCGGCCGCGGTCCGCACCAGCACCGCCATGTCCCGGGCGGTGGGGGCGAACTGCCCGGTGGCGGCGTCGTAGCCGGCGTAGAGCGTGGTGCCGCCGCCGGCGTTGTAGCGTTGCACGCCGCTGCCCGCGCTGCGCGGGTCGTCCACGATGTAGGACAGGCTGGCGAGGGTCCATTTCGGGCCGACGTTGAAATAGGTGAAGGCGGCCGGCTGGTAGGCTTCGCGCTGGCTGTAGGTGAGCGTGAGCGGGACGGCGGGGCCTTTGCCCGGGGTGTAGGCGAGCGGGGTGTCGGACAGCGCGAGGCTGACCGCCAGCGACTGGACGCGGGCCGTGAGCATGGCCGCCGGCGGGATGAAGCCGAACGGGCCGCCATCGCCGCCCCCGGCGCCGTCGCCGTCCCCGCCGTCGCAGGCGCAGGCCGTGCTCGCGTCGCACGGCGGCGTCTCGGTGGGAATGATGGTGCCGGTGTTGCCGGCGCCCCGGATGCGGCCGGCTTCGTCGGCGGCGAGCACGCGCCAGCCGGCGGCCGCCACCTGCGGCGCCGGCGCGAGGTAGTAGCCGCTGCCTTCGGCGTCGAGGCTGGCGCGGGGCAGCCAGGTTTCCTGGGGCATGACCGGGTCGCGCACCAGGTAGCGGTCGCCGTCGGCGGCGACGAGGGCCGCGTAGTGGCCGCTCTGCCAGTGGATGATCGCGGGGACGGGGATGGCCTGCCCGTCGCGGCGGTGCACGGGCGTGAGGTCGAGTCCCCGGGCCCGGGCCAGGGCGTGCAGCGCGGCCAGGGTATGGCCGCCCGGCGCGGCCGGCGGGGGAACGGCGGCGCCGGGAGACCGGTCGGGCGACGGCGCGGGCTGCAGCTGGTCCAGGGCCCGCGGGCCGCAGAGGAAGGCCGTTTCCGGCTGGTGACGCATCCGCCACAGGCCTTCGCGCGCGAAGGTGCGGGCTTCGCTGGCGCTGCCGGCCAGCGGCCGGTCGTCGGTGTCCGCCAGCAGGGCGGCGACGGCATCCTGGTGGCCGAGGCGGGTCAGCAGGTGCAGGCGTTCGCCCAGGAGGCGGTCGGCGAAGGCCCGGGCCGGGCGTGCCGTGGCGGATTGACCGGCGTCCCAGGCGGCCTGCCAGTCGCGCAGGGCCTGCGTGTAGCGTCCCGCATGCGCCGCGGCGAGGCCGAGGTTGCCGCGCAGGGCGCTGGTCCACACGCTGTCCGGGTGGCGTTCGAGAAAGGCGTCGAGGACGCCGCGGTCCAGCGGGTCGCCTGCGGCGTCGAAGCGCGCCAGGGCCGCGCGCAGCGCGGTCCGTTCGGCGGGCGAGGACGGGCCGGTCGGGACGAGCGGTTCGGCCAGCAGGCGGGAGGTCAGCGGCGCCGCGTGGGCCGGCGCCGGCTCGGTCGCGCCGGCCGCCGCCCCGGCCGGGGACGGTGCCGCCCCCGCGCCCGGCAGCGGCACCAGCATGCCTATCAGAAAACCGGCCAGAACCGCCCGGCGGGACAGGTTACTTACCCTCATGGAGCGTCCTTCGGCGCAGGTGAACGGCGTCTGGTATCCATGCGACATGGTTGTCTCCGAAAGGATGCGGTATGCATCAATCCACGGATGATGCCCATGGAATCAATCTAAAGTCAACCCGATTGCATAGAACAAAGGGATTTTATTATCGATTCGTGCCCGGCACGGCGGCGGATACACACCCCACCTCCAAAAGACACATCACCTCTCGGCAAGCGTCTTTGGGCAAGTGCCCTAATCCGAATATTTCATCAGAGGTCCATGGATGGACGTTGAGGGTGAAGTTGGATCGGAGTTTTCCTTGAGTGCGGCGAACATCAGGTGCAGTGGCAATGAACTGCTCCCCCGCACGCGATTCGGGGCCAGCACGTCGGCGTGTCGTGCCCGGCTCCAGGCGCCTTTCCGGCGGTTTGTGAAGTATCCGGGCTAGACCCGGCGTCCGGCGGACAGCCGGTGGTGCAGCCACGAGCATGCCGCGCCGGTGAGCATCAGGCAGGCCATGCCGATCGACAGGGAGAGGGTCGAGCCCCAGGCCGCCGGGGCGATGATGCCGGCGAGCAGGCTGTTGTTCAACGATTGCAGGAACATCTGGCACGACGCGGCCAGCCCGCGCTGCTGCGGGAAGGGGTCGAGCGCGAGCAGCGTCAGGCTGGGCATGGTCAGCGACATGCCGAGCGTATAGAGCGGAATGGGCAGGATGCTCCAGGGCAGGCTGGGCGGCAGGGCCAGGTTGAGCGCCAGGTTGCACGCCGCCGCGATGGCCATCAGCAGGTAGCCGCGCAGGATCGTGCGCGACGGGGACAGCTTGCCGGCGAGCCGCCCCGACAGCCAGGAGCCGGCCAGCAGGCCGAGCATCGCCGGGCCGAACAGCCACAGGAAGCCGGTCTCCGGCACGCCGAGGTGGCGCATCAGGAACACCGGCGCCGACATGATGTAGAGGAAGAACCCGGCGAAGTTGAAGGCCAGCCCGCCGCAGGCGGCCAGGAACACCGGCGAGGTCATGACGTGCCAGTAGGCCTTGCCCAGGTAGAACGGGGTGCAGCGACTGGCGCCGCTCCGGCGGCAGGGTTTCGGGCAGCCATTTCCAGCAGCCGAGCGCCAGCGCGGCGCCGACCAGCATCAGGAAGACGAAGATCGAACGCCAGCCGAAGGCGGCCTGCAGGTGGCCGCCGATGACCGGGGCGATGGCCGGCGCGATGGCGAACATCATGGTGATGTGCGACATCAGGCGCTGCGCCTGCGCGCCGTGGAACATGTCGCGCACGATGGCGCGGCTGACCACCACGCCGGCGCAGGCCGCGAAGCCCTGCAGGCCGCGCAGGACCCAGAGCTGCCCGACGTGTCCGGCGAAGAAGCAGCCGAGCGAGGCCAGGATGAACAGCACCAGCGTCACCAGGATGACTTTCCGGCGCCCGATCGCGTCCGAGATCGCGCCGTGCCAGAGCGACATGACGGAGAACATGAACAGGTACGAGGTCAGCGTCTGCTGGACTTCCAGCGGCGACGCCTGCAGCGTCGCCGCGATGTCCTGCATGGCGGGCAGGTAGGTGTCAACGGTGAACGGCCCGATCGTGCCCAGGGCGGCAAGCAGAAAAACGGCGTTCCGCCCGGCGTTGCCGGGCTCTTTCGTTGTTGCGGACATGCGGTCAATCCTTGGTGAGGCGGCGGTACTGGATGGCTTCGGCGATATGGGCGGAGAGGAGGGCCTCGCTGCCGGCGAGGTCGGCGATGCTGCGCGCGACGCGCAGGACCCGGTGATAGGCGCGCGCGGAAAGGTCGAGGCGGGCCGCGGCGTTCCTCAGCAGCGCCGCGCCGCCGTCATCGGGCCGGCAATGGACGTCGATCTCGCGCGGCTCCAGCCGGGCGTTCGGCTTGCCCTGGCGCCGCAGCTGGCGCTCGCGGGCCGCGACGACGCGGGCGCGCACGGCGGCGGACGGCTCCCCGTCGGGCGCGCCCTGCAGGGCCTCGGGCGCCAGCGCCGGCACCTCGATCTGCAGGTCGATGCGGTCGAGCAGGGGACCGGACAGCCGGCCGCGATAGCGGGCGACCTGGTCCGGCGAGCAGCGGCAACGGCCGCGTGGATCGCCGTGATGCCCGCACGGGCAGGGGTTCATCGCCGCGACCAGCTGGAAATCGGCGGGAAACTCGGCCTGGCGCGCGGCGCGGGAAATGTGGATGCGGCCGCTCTCCATCGGCTCGCGCAGCGCTTCCAGGACGCGCCGGTCGAACTCCGGGAACTCGTCGAGGAACAGCACGCCGCGATGCGCCAGCGAGATCTCGCCGGGGCGCGGCACGCTGCCGCCGCCGACCAGCGCGGCGGCGGACGCCGTGTGGTGCGGCGAGCGATAGGGGTGGCGGCCGAAGCGCTCCGGTTCGAACTGGCCGCTCAGTGAAAGGACGGCGGCCGATTCGAGCGCCGCCTCGCGCGTCATCGGCGGCAGCAGGCCGGGCAGGCGGCTGGCGAGCATCGACTTGCCGGTGCCGGGCGGTCCGGCGAGCAGGAGCGAATGGTTGCCGGCGGCGGCGATTTCCAGCGCCCGCTTGGCGTGCGCCTGGCCGCGCACCTCGGCCAGATCGGGCGCGGCGGCGGCCGGACCGGGCTCGCCGTCCGCGCCGGGGCACGCCTCCAGCGCGCCCTGGCCGGTCAGGTGGGCGCAGACTTCGAGCAGGCTGTCGGCGGCCAGGATGCGCGCGTCGTGCGCCAGGGCCGCTTCCCGGGCGCTTTCGCGCGGCAGGACGAAGCCGCCGTCGCGCCGACCGGCGGCCAGCACCATGGCCAGCGCGCCGCGGATCGGCCGCAGCTGGCCGGAGAGCGAGAGTTCCCCGGCGAATTCGTAGCCGCCGAGCGCCGTGGCCGGAATCTGGCCCGACGCGGCGAGGATGCCGAGCGCGATGGGCAGGTCGAAACGTCCGGATTCCTTGGGCAGGTCGGCGGGCGCGAGGTTGACGGTGATGCGCCGGGCGGGGAATTCGAAGCCGGAGTTCTGCAGGGCCGCCCTGACCCGGTCGCGGGCTTCCCTGACCTCCGTGTCCGGCAAACCGACCAGCGTGACGCTCGGCAGGCCGCCGGCCAGATGGACTTCCACGGCGACCGGTGGCGCGCCCAGGCCGTCGAGACCCCGGCTGTTGACGATGGCGAGCGACATGCGGGGCGGCCGGGGCGCTACGGGCGGACGCGGAGGATCACTCGGCGTCGGCCGGCTCGGCGGGCTTCTCCAGGCGGGCGACGCGCTCTTCCAGCGCGGCGAGCTTTTCGCGCGTGCGTTGCAGGACCTGCGCCTGGATGTCGAATTCCTCGCGGCTGACCAGATCGAGCCGGCTGAAGAATCCCGAGAGCAGGGCGCGGGCGTTTTTCTCGATGTCGGCGGCCGGGCTGGCGGCGATCAGCGCGCTCAGGCGGGCGCTGAGCTCTTCGAAAATCTTGGGGTCGAGCATGGCGGCGCTCCTCGGAAAGGGGATTCGAGTTTATCACAGCGTGTTGTCCGTCATGGGCCGCGCGCCGGGCGCGGGGATGGCGTCCGGCCTCACGGAAAATTCCGTGTGCATGGCAAGGCAGGGCGGCGGGCGGGTCGGCACTGCATTGGTGCGCCCTCTTCCTTTTTTCGCGCCAGCCCTGTGCGCCGGCCGGCGGATGATGCATGGATTTGTATGCAAAGCAATGAAAAATAAGTTATTTTTTACCTGGCACGGCTGATGCTTTGATGCCCTTCGTGAAAATCAACCGCAATGTCCCGAAGGAGAAACGTCCATGAAGAAAACCTTGCTTGCCGCGCTGCTCGCCGCCGGCGCCGCCGTTCCCGCGCTGGCGCAGACGCCGGCTGCGGCCGACGCCGACGCCAGCCCGCACACCCTGACGGCGAACGTCGGGCTGACGTCCAGTTACCGCTTCCGCGGCATCGACCAGACCTACGGCAAGCCGGCGCTGCAGGGCGGTTTCGACTACGCCCATGCCAGCGGCCTGTATCTCGGCAACTGGAACTCCAACGTCAGTTCCGGCGCGGGCTTCCCCGACGGCAACCTGGAGATGGATTTCTACGGCGGCTACAAGGCGAGCTTTGGCGATTTCGGCGTCGACGTCGGCGGCATCCTCTACTACTACCCGGGTTCGCAGGGCCGCTCGCTCGGCTGGAAGGCGGACAGCGGTGCGGTGACGAACAAGGAACTCTATCTCGCCGGTTCGTGGAAGTTCCTCACCCTCAAGTATTCGTACGGCATCGACGACTACTTCGGCCTGCGCGGCGTCAACGCGACGGGCGCGGGAACGGGCAAGCGCACCCGGGGCACCGGCTACCTTGAACTGAACGCCAACTACGACCTGGGCGACGGCTGGGGCGTCAACGGCCACGTCGGCCGCCTCGATCTGAAGAACGTGCATAACGGCGATTACACCGACTGGAAGATCGGCGTGACCAAGGACATCAACGGCTGGGTCATCGGCCTGTCCTACGTGGATACCAACGCCTCCGGCAAGTGTTCCGGCGCCTCCTCGTACCAGCCGTACTGCTTCGCCAAGTCCTGGCAGGACGACGGAGGCGCGGCCGACCTGAGCAGCAGCAACAAGGACGCCGGACGCGGCATCGCCATCCTGTCCGTCAGCCGCACGTTCTGATTTCTTCGTACTGGGAGCGCATCATGAAAATGGTTACCGCCATCATCAAGCCGTTCAAGCTTGACGAAGTCCGCGAGGCGCTGTCCGCCATCGGCGTGCAGGGCATCACCGTGACCGAGGTCAAGGGCTTCGGCCGGCAGAAGGGGCATACCGAACTCTATCGGGGCGCCGAATACGTCGTCGATTTCCTGCCCAAGGTGAAGGTCGAGGCCGCGATCCAGGACGCCATCCTCGACCAGGTCATCGAAGCCGTCGAGAAGTCGGCGGGCACCGGCAAGGTAGGCGACGGCAAGATCTTCGTCTTCGACCTCGAACAAGTCATCCGCATCCGCACCGGCGAAACCGGTGAGGACGCCCTGTGAAGGAGTTAACCATGAAACATCTATTCGCCATTCTTGCCCTGCTCGGCGCCGTGGCTTTCGGCAGCCCGGCCTGGGCCGCGGACAACGCGCCCGCGACCCCGGCGGCGACCGCCCCGGCGGCTGCGGCCGCGGCCGCTCCGGCGGCGGCGCCCGCGGCACCCGCTGCCGAGGCCGCCGCGCCGGCGCCGGCCCTGAGCAAGGCCGACAACGCCTGGATCATGGTCTGCGCGGCGCTGGTCATGCTCATGTCGATCCCCGGCCTGGCGCTGTTCTACGGCGGCCTAGTGCGCACCAAGAACATGCTGTCGGTGCTGATGCAGGTCTTCGTGGTCTTCTCGCTGATCAGCGTGCTGTGGGTGGTTTACGGGTACTCGCTGGCCTTCACCGAGGGCGGCAGCTTCTACGGCGTGCTCGACAAGCTGTTCCTGAAAGGCATCACGCCCGATTCGCTGGGCGCCACCTTCAGCAAGGGCGTGTCGATCTCCGAGTTCACCTTCGTCGCCTTCCAGGGCGCCTTCGCGGCGATCACCTGCGGCCTGATCGTCGGCGCCTTCGCCGAGCGCGCCAAGTTCTCGGCGATCCTGGCGTTCATGGTGCTGTGGTTCACCTTCTCGTACATCCCGATGGCGCACATGGTGTGGTACTGGGCGGGTCCCGACGCCTACGTCAACGCGGCGGCCGCCGAAGCGGCGGGCAAGACGGCCGGCTTCCTGTTCCAGAAGGGCGCGCTCGATTTCGCCGGCGGCACCGTGGTGCACATCAACGCGGCCGTGGCCGGCCTGGTCGGCGCCTTCATGATCGGCAAGCGCATCGGCTTCGGGCGCGAATCGATGGCGCCGCACAGCCTGACCTTCACCATGATCGGCGCTTCGCTGCTGTGGATCGGCTGGTTCGGCTTCAACGCCGGCTCGGCGCTGGAGGCGAGCGGCGGTTCGGCGCTGGCTTTGGTCAACACCTGGGTGGCGACGGCCTGCGCGGCGATGTCCTGGATGCTCGTCGAGTGGATGCTCAAGGGCAAGCCGTCGATGCTCGGTGCGGCGTCCGGCGCGGTCGCCGGACTCGTGGCGATCACTCCGGCGGCCGGCTTCGTCGGCGTCATCGGCGCCATCGTCATCGGCCTGCTGGCGGGCATCGTCTGCCTGTGGGGCGTCAATGGCCTGAAGCGCATGCTCGGCGCGGACGATTCGCTCGACGTGTTCGGCGTGCATGGCGTGGGCGGCATGCTCGGCGCCATCCTGACCGGCGTGTTCTGCGATCCGGCGCTCGGCGGCAGCGGCGTCTACGACTACGTGGCCAACGCGGTCGGCGAATACGACATGTCCGCCCAGGTGGTCAGCCAGCTGTGGGGCGTGGGCACGGCGATCGTCTGGTCGGGCGTGGTCTCGCTGATCGCCTACAAGCTGGTCGACGTGTTCATCGGTCTGCGCGTGCCGGAAGAAGAGGAGCGCGAAGGCCTGGACGTCACCTCGCACGGCGAATCGGCGTACCACTATTGATTCTCGGTTTCCTCCTCGCATCTCCTTCGGGCGCCCGGTCGGCGCCCGTTTTTTTTGCCTGTCGCCTTGTCTCCATAAGGGTTATTGCATTTAATAACTTGACAAATATCCGGATAGAAGCGTTAATCGCTGAGATATTGCCTTTTATTGCATGCAATCATTGGTCTGATCACCGGCCTTCCGGCCGTGCAGCCATCACCGAACGGAGACCCGCATGAACCATCTCGATTATTTTTCCCCGGCCGGCCGGCCGGTCGAAGCCTGCGTCGTCGGCAGCGGCGGCTTCGGCCGGAGCTTCATCGCGCAGGGGCTGCGCGTGCCGTTGATGAACGTCCGCGTGGCGGTGGATCTCGACGCGGCGGTGGCGGCGAAGAGCTTCGTCGCGGTCGGCGTTCCCGCCGGCGACGTGGCGGTCTGCGCCACGGCCGGCGAGGCCGAGAAGGCGTGGGCGGCGGGCAAATACATCGCCGCCGCCGATCTCGGCAGCGTGTCCGGCCTGCCGCTCGACGTGGTCGTGGAAGCCACCGGCAACCCCGAGGCCGGCGCCCGGCACGGGCGTCTGGCCATCGAAGCCGGCCATCACCTGGTGCTGGTGTCGAAAGAGGTCGACAGCGTGGTCGGCCCCTATCTCGCCGCCTACGCGCGCCAGCGCGGCAAGGTCGCGACGCCGGTCGACGGCGATCAACCGAGCCTGCTGATCGGGCTGATCACCTGGGCGCAGACGCTCGGCTTCGAGATTCTCGCCGCCGGCAAATCGAGCGAATACGACTTCGTCTTCGACGAAGCCGCCGGCGTGCTGACTTGCAACGGCGCGGCCCACCCGCTGCCCGCGCTGGCGGGGCACATGGCGCTCGGCCGGCGCATGGCGGCCGAGGCGGCGCGGGAGCGGGCGCAGGTGTGCGCCGCGCTGCCGCAGCGCGCCGTGCCCGATCTGTGCGAACTGCTGGTGGTGGCCAACTCGACCGGGTTCGTCCCCGACCGGCCCGACCTGCACGCGCCGATCGCGCGCATTCCCGAGGTGCCGACGCTGTTCGGGCCGGCGGCCGAAGGCGGACTGTTCGGCCGCGCCGGCGTGCTGGACGTGTTCCATTGCCTGCGCCGTCCGGAGGAGGCCAGTTTCGCCGGCGGCGTCTTCGTGGTGGTGCGCTGCGACGACGCGGAAACCTGGAAGCTGCTCGCGGAAAAGGGCCATCTCGTCTCGCGCGACGGCAAGCGCGCCATGATCTTCAACCCGCGCCACCTGCTCGGCCTGGAGGCCGCGACGAGCGTGCTCGAAGCCGCCGTGTACGGCCGCTCGTGCGGCGCGCAGGAACCGCGCCCGCACCTCGACCTGGTGGCGCGCGCCGTCCGCCGGCTGACCGCGGGATCGCCGCTGTCCATGGGCGGGCACCATCACACCATCGACGGTGCGACCGCCGAACTGCATCCGGGGCGGCCGCTCGGTCCGGAGAACCCGCTGCCGTTCTACCTCGCCGCCAACCGCCGGCTGGTGCGCGACGTCGAGGCCGGCGCGCTGATCACCCTGGCCGACGTCGAGATCGATCCGGCGTCGGAGCTGCTGGCCCTGCGCAAGCAGCAGGACGCGCTTTTCTTCGGGGGCGTGGTGAATTAACCACGGGGGAAACCAGAAATAATCAACCACGGCGGCACGGCGGGCACGGCGAAAAGCAATTCTTGTTTTCTCGCCGTGCCCGCCGTGCCGCCGTGGTAAAAAAAGTTCGTCAGAAAATCACAGCACGACCTGCGACCCCAGTTCGACCACGCGGTTCGTCGGGATCTTGAAGAACGCCGTGATGCTGGTGGCGTTGCGGAACAGAGCAGCGAACAGCAGCACGCGCCAGTAGGCCATCTCCTTGCCGAAGCGGGGGACCAGCGTCTCCCGGCCGAGGAAGAACGAGGTGTCCATCATGTCGAATTCGAGGCCGTATTGCGCGCAGTGGGTGAGCGCCTCCGGCAGGTCCGGTTCGTCCTTGAAGCCGTATTGGACGGTGACCTGCCAGAAATCCTGGCCCAGCGGCGTGACTTCGACGCGGTCGATCTCAGGGACGTAGGGCACGTCGAAGATGCGCAGGGTGACGATGACCATGCGCTCGTGCAGGACCTTGTAATGCTTGAGGCTGTGCAGCAGTGCGTGCGGCACGCCCTCCGGCCGGCCGGTCAGGAACACCGCGGTGCCGGGCACGCGCGTGGCGCCGCCCAGGGACAGGCTCCTGATGAACGGCGCCAGCTGGATGCGGTCCTGGCCGAGCTTGTCGTGCAGCAGCTGGCGGCCGCGCTTCCAGGTGGTCAGCACGGTGAACACGGCCGCGCCGAAGGCCAGCGGAAACCAGCCGCCGTCGATAATCTTGGTCGAGTTGGCGGCAAAGAAGGCGACGTCGATGAGCACGAACGGGACGACGCAGAGCAATGCCCGGCCGAGCGTCCAGCGCCAGGCGCGGCGCGCCACGACGAAGGCCAGCAGGTTGGTGATCAGCATGGTGCCGGTGACGGCGATGCCGTAGGCCGCGGCGATGTTGCTCGACGAGCCGAAGCCGATGACGGCGGCGATGACGGCGGCCAGCAGCAGCCAGTTGATCGCCGGCAGGTAGATCTGGCCCATCCGCTGCTCCGACGTGTGGCGCACCTCGAAGCGCGGCGAATAGCCGAGCTGCATGGCCTGCAGGGTGAGCGAAAAGGCGCCTGAAATGACGGCCTGCGAGGCGATCACGGTGGCCACCGTCGACAAGGCGACCATCGGGTACAGCGCCCAGCCGGGCGCGAGCAGGTAGAACGGGTTCTCGACGGCGGCCGGGTCGGTCAGCAGCAGCGCGCCCTGGCCGAAATAATTGATCAGCAGGGCGGGCAGCACCAGCCCGAACCACGCCACGCTGATCGGCCGGCGGCCGAAGTGGCCCATGTCGGCGTACAGCGCCTCGCCGCCGGTGATGGTCAGTACCACCGCGCCGAGCGCAAAGAAGCCGAGCAGCGGATGCCCGGCGAGAAAGGCGAAGCACCAGGCCGGATTCAGCGCGCGCAAGACCTCGGGCGCGTCGAAGATGCTGCGCAGGCCCAGCACGGCCAGGACGGCGAACCAGAGCAGCATGATCGGCCCGAACAGCCTGCCGACGCTGCCGGTGCCGTGGCGCTGGATGCAGAACAGCGACACCAGGATGACGAGCGCCAGCGGGATGACGAAGGGCTTGCAGGCCGGCGTGATGATTTCCAGCCCCTCGACCGCCGACAGCACCGACACGGTGGGCGTGATGACGCCGTCGCCGTAGAACAGCGCGGCGCCGGACAGCCCGAGCATGACCACGGCCCGGCGCAGGCGCCCGTCGGGCGCCTCGTGCAGGGCCAGCGCCATGAGCGCCATGATGCCGCCTTCGCCGCGGTTGTCGGCGCGCATGATGAACGATACGTACTTGACGCTGATCACCAGCATCAGCGTCCAGAAGACCAGCGACAGGATGCCGAGCACGTTCTCCGGCGTGATCGGCACGGGGTGGTGCGGACTGGCGAAGACTTCGCGCAGGGCGTACAGCGGACTGGTGCCGATGTCGCCGTAAACGACGCCCAGCGCGGCCAGGGTCAGGGCGCGGAATTCCCGGCCGGAGGCTTGGCCGTGGGCGTTGGCGGCTCGATGCATGATGGCTTTCGGAAAAAGGTGCGTCGGGCAACCCTAGGGCTGGAAGCGATAGCCGACGCCGGTCTCGGTGAGGAAATGGCGCGGCTGGGTCGGGTCGATTTCCAGTTTCTGCCGCAGGCGGCCGACGTACACCCGCAGGTAGTGATGGCTCTCGACGCTGGCCGGGCCCCACACCTCGTGCAGCAGGTGGCGCTGCGTCAGCACCTTGCCGGCGTTGGCCAGCAGCACGCAGAGCAGGCGGTATTCGATCGGCGTGAGATGCACCGGCTCGCCGTGGCGCACCACCCGGCGGAGCGAGAGGTCGACCGCGGTTTCGCCGAACTCCACCCGCGGCGACGCCGCGTCGCCGCGATTCCTGCGCCGCAGCAGGGCGCGCACCCGGGCCTGCAGTTCGCCGACGCCGAAAGGCTTGGTCAGATAGTCGTCGGCGCCGGCGTCGAGCGCCCGCACCTTGTCCTTTTCGTGGGCGCGGGCGGACAGCACCAGGATCGGCGCGTCGGACCAGCCGCGCAGGGCGCGGATGAATTCGACGCCGTCGCCGTCCGGCAGGCCGAGGTCGAGCAGGACGAGATCGGGCGTCTGCCTGCCCGCTTCCAGCAGCCCCTGCGCCGAGGTTTCCGCCTCGGCCACGCGGCAGCCTTCCTCCTCCAGCGCGCTGCGCACGAAGCGGCGAATCTGTCGCTCGTCCTCGACGATCAGCGCCGTGGGCTTCTCCGCGCTCATGCGCCGGCTCCCGGCTCGGCGGGCGTCTCATCCTCGATGGCCGGCGGTTCGCCCAGCGGCAGGGTAAACGTCACACAGGCGCCGCCCTGTGGCCGGTTCGCCGCCGCGATGGTCCCGCCGTGCGCTTCGACGATGGCCCGGCAGATGGCCAGCCCCAGCCCGACGCCGGGCCGGGACGATTCGCTCTCGCCGCGCACGAACATGTCGAACATGGCGGAGGCGGCCGCCGGGAAGCCCGGGCCGTGATCGTCAACGTCGACGCACAGCCATCCGTCCGCGGCCCGCACTTCGATCTCGATGGGGCTGCCCGCCGGCGAATGCTTCGCGGCGTTTTCCAGCAGGTTGCAGAACACCCGCTCGATCAGCACCGCGTCGAACGCTACCAGCGGCAGGTTCACGGCCAGCGCCACCTTCACCCGATGTTCGGCGAGGGCGTGGCCGAGCAGCTTGATGCTCGCGCCGATGACTTCCTCGATCGGCTGCCACTCCTTCTGCAGCGTCACCTCGCCGGCGTGCAGCCGGGCCATGTCGAGCAGGTTGGCGACCAGCCCGGCCAGCCGTCCGGCCTGGTCGCGTATCGCCCCGGCGGTTTCCCGCGCCGCCCCGTCCAGCGGCGAGCGGGTGACGGCCAGCGAGTCCGCCAGCCCCACCAGGACGGTGAGCGGCGTGCGCAGGTCGTGCGAGAGCGCCGAGAGGATCGAACTGCGCAGCCGCTCCGCGACGATCTGCATCTGCGTGCGCTGCGCCACGTTGACGTAATGGATGCGTTCGATGGCGATGGCGATCAGCAGGGCCACGGTTTCGAGCTGCGGCCTGCGGGCGAACAGCGCCTCCGGCGGCGCGTCGCCGGCGGGCGCCACGGCGACCACGCCGCGCACGCGCGTCGGCGCCTGCAGCGGCAGATACAGCGCGGCATAGCCGCCGGACGCCAGTTGCGAGCATTCCACCGGCTTGCCCTGTTCGTACGCGATCGTCGCCAGGCGGGGCTCGACGTGCAGCGGCGGCCCCTTGCCGCCGGCGAGCGGCCGCAGCTGCCCGTCGTCGGCCAGCAGCAGGTCGGCGCGCGCGTCGAACTGGCGGGACAGGAAGGCGCGCGTGATGTCGGCCACCTGTTCCAGCGTCAATGCGCCGGAAAGGTCGCGGGCCATTTCGGAAAGCGCCCGGGCGCGCTCCTCGGCGGCGGCGGAGTCGTCGGCCTGCCGGCGCAGCCCGGCGGTCAGGCGGCCGGTGATGACGGCTACCGTCAGCATGACCGCGAAAGTCACCAGGTACTGGCCGTCGCGCACGGCGAAGGAAAAGCGCGGCGGCACGAAGAAAAAATCGAACAGGGCGACGTTGAGCACGGCGGCGAGCAGCGCCGGCCGCAGCCCGAAACGGACGGCGACGAGCAATACCGTGAGCAGGAACAGCATCACGATGTTCGCCGGGTCCAGGACGGCGGCCAGCGGCATCGCGATGGCGGCGGTGCCGGCGCAGGCGAGCACGGTCAGCGCCTGCGGCAGCCAGTCCGCGCGGGGAAAGGAGCGGGTCGCGCCGTTTTTGCCGGGAATCGCCATGTAATCGCCGGAAGGCCGGCCGGGTGGTGGTGTCGCCGCCGATTCTCCCGCGCCGGGAATAAAAATGGTGTAAATATCCCGGCCGGTCCGGCCGCCGGATCAGTCGAAGTAGGCGCGCGCGGCGTTGAAGCGCTGCGCGAAGTAGCGCGCGCTCATCTGGTCGATGCGCACGCGCCCGTTGGTTGACGGCGCGTGAATGAAACGGTCGTCGCCGATGTAGATGCCGACGTGGGAAAACGGCGCGTTGCGCGTGTTGAAGAACACCAGATCGCCCGGCCGCAGGTCGTCGCGGCCGACCGGACGGCCCCGCCGGGCGATGTCCGCCGCGCTGCCGCCGAGCTTGAGGCCGGCGGCCCGGTCGAAAATGTAGGCCACCATGCCGCTGCAATCGAGGCCGGCCTCGGGGTTCTTGCCGCCGAAGCGGTAGCCGGTGTCGATCAGCCCCAGGGCATACAGGGCGACTTCCCGCCCCGGTTCGGAAGCCAGCGGCCGCGCCGGGGCCGCCGGCACGTGTTCCGGCGCCGTGGGCACGCTGCCGCACGCGGCGAGGAAGCATGCCAGCGCGCATGCGGCGAGGAGCGATCGTCTCTGCATGCGGGCGAGTATAGCCAGTTCCGCTCTCGCCACGTCCTCCGCTTCAAGGACGCGGCGTTTCCCGCCGGCGCCGGTGCGCCTCGAACGCCGCCATGCCGCCGAGCAGCCCGGCGGTGAAGAGCATGCCCGGCGTCGACCCCGCCCCGAGCAGGACCAGGGCCGGACCCGGGCAGATGCCCGCCAGCCCCCAGCCGATGCCGAACAGCGCGCTGCCGGCCAGCAGGCGCCGGTCGATCTGCCGCGCGGTGGGCATCTGCAGCGGCATCCCGAGCAGCGACCGCGAGCGGTCGCGGAAGAGGCGGAAGGCGACCCGCCCCACGGCGACCGCGCCGGCCATGACCAGCGCCAGCGAAGGGTCCCAGGCCCCGGCGAGGTCGAGGAAGCCGAGCACCTTGGCCGGATCGCTCATGCCCGAGACGATCAGCCCCAGCCCGAACATCAGCCCGGCCGCGAAGGCGGTCAGAACAGGCATCGCGATCTCATCCGAGCAGGTGCCGCGCGACGAAAACGGTGGCGAAGCCGGCGGCCATGAAGGTCAGCGTGGCCGCCAGCGAGCGGGGCGACAGGCGCGACAGGCCGCAGACGCCGTGGCCGCTGGTGCATCCCGAGCCCAGGCGGGCGCCGTAGCCGACCAGCAGGCCCGCCGCGACGAGTCCGGCGCCGCCCGTGTCGACACGGCTTGCCGGCAGCGCGGCAAAGACCTGGTACAGCGCGGGAGCGAGGATCAGCCCGAGGACGAAGGCGGCGCGCCAGGCGAATTCGCCCGAACGCGGACGCGCCAGCAATCCGCCCAGGATGCCGCTGATGCCCGCGATGCGGCCGTTGAACGCCAGCAGCAGGGCGGCCGCCAGCCCGATCAGCAGACCGCCGGCGAGGGCAGCGGCCGGGGTGAAATGGCTCCAGTCGATGGTCATGAGGCGTGCGCTCCGGTTGCGGACAGGGCGGCGGCAAGAAAGGCAGCGGTGCGAAAGAGCGGGAATCCGCGTGCCGCGCTCGATCTATATATTAGATTATTCTAATTTTACGGTCAATGCGCTGCCGAAAAGCTATTTCCTGGCACATGGAGGCGGTCGTCCGGATCGCCCGGACCCGGTGAATTGCAAAATCCGATTTACCTTGAAATTGCCGGGGTTTCCGGTGATGTAGAGTGAAGCGTGGCTCGGAGTCGTGCGTATGCTCCGAGGTGTCGTCAACCGTCCCGAAAGGAACTCCCCATGAGCCTGTTCAGCGCAATCCTCGAGAAGCTCGGTTTCGGCAATAAACCCCAACCCACCACTCCGCCGGCCGCGTCGCCCACGGCCGCAGCCCCGGCGGCGCCGGCACCGGCCGCGATCTCGCCGGTGGACGTCGTCGCCAAGCTCGAAGGCCTGGCCGCGTCCAATCCCCAGAAGCTCAACTGGAAGACCTCCATCGTCGACCTGCTCAAGCTGCTCGGCCTCGACAGCAGTTTCGACGCGCGCAAGACCCTCGCCGCGGAACTCGGCTGCCCGCCGGAAAAGATGGCCGATTCCGCCCAGATGAACATGTGGCTGCACAAGACGGTCCTGCAGCGCCTGGCAGACAACGGCGGCAACATCCCGAAGGAACTTCTCTGAAGACCGTGGCAGGCGGCTGATCCCCGCCGCCTGCTCGCCGCGCCGGATGACGGAAGGATGTCCGTCAGCCGGCGCGCGTCACCACAGGAAACGCTGCCGCCCGGACTTCTGGGCGAAATGTTCCGCCAGGAAGTCCACGAACGCGCGCACCTTGGCGGCGAGGTTCCGCTTCTGCGGGTAGACGGCGTAAATGTCGGCCGGAGGCAGCGCATAGTCCTCCAGTAGAACCTCCAGCTGGCCGCTCCGAACGAACGGCGCGGCGTCCCATTCCGAACGCATCATCACGCCATGTCCCTGGAGCGCCCAGGTCAGCACGGCCGCCCCGTCGTTGCTGCTCAGCGTGCCGCGCACCTTGACGCTCTGCGTCTTGCGCGCCTTGGTGAAATGCCATTGACCGTAGGCCACGTCGTCCTGGCGGACGATCAGGCAGTTGTGCTGGGTCAGGTCGTGCGGCACCATCGGCCTGCTGCGGCCTTCGAGGTAGATCGGCGAGGCGAAGATCCGGCGCCGGTGATTGGCGATCTTGCGCGCCATCACCCGGCCGTCGGGCGGCGGGCCGAAGCGGATGCTCACATCCACGTCGCCTTCCGCCAGGCTCAACGGCCGGTCCGTGAGCAGCAACTGAATCTCCAGGTCCGGGTATGACTCCGCGAATTTCGATATCGCCGGAGCGATGAAGTACCGGCCGAAGCCCAGCGTGGCCTGCACCTTCAGGAGCCCGACGGGCGCGCCCTGGCCGCTCGCTATCGTGCGTTCCAGCTCATCGATTTCGCCAAGAATGCGCCGACCTTCGGCGAGATAAATCTCCCCTTCCTGCGTCAGGCTGATGCGCCGCGTGTTGCGGGCGATCAGGCGCACCCCCAGGCGCGATTCGAGCTGGGCCAGCCACTTGCTGACCGCCGAGGGCGTGACGTTGAACTCCCTGGCCGCGGCCGAAAGGCTGCCGCTCTTGATCAGGGTGGAAAAAAAGGCGAGGTCGGTGCGCAATTTCATTTTTTCCTGTATGGCACATATGGTTTGCCGAAATACGTATTTCTGTCTCTCCTGGAAAATTATAGATTACCCACGCCGCCTAAAGGGGCATGGACAGGAGAAACCGATGGACAAGCAAGACGCCGTGCAGTCGCTCACCGACACGATGGCGAAATTCACCGCCTACATAGGCAAGCATCTTCCGACGGATGTCGAGAGGAAACTCGCGGAGCTCCGCGCGCGGGAAACCAAACCGCTGGCCAAGGCGATCTATCTTTCGATGGCCGAGAACCAGGAAGCCGCCAACCGGCTGGACCGGCCGAGCTGCCAGGATACCGGGGTCATCCAGTATTTCATCACGGCCGGCGCCGGGTTCCCGCTGCTCGGCGAGTTGGGCGACGTCCTCGCCGAAGCCACGCGCCGCGCCACGATCGCCGCGCCGCTGCGACACAACGCCGTCGAAACCTTCGTCGAGAAGAATACCGGCACCAACACCGGCTCGCGCATTCCCTGGCTCGACTGGGAAATCGTCCCCGACGATGACGGCGTGACGATCGACGTCTATATGGCTGGCGGCGGGTGCACGCTGCCGGGTTCGGCGACCGTGCTCATGCCGGGCCAGGGCTACGAGGGCGTGACCGATTTCGTCTTCGACGTCATCTCGTCGCGCGGCGTCAATGCCTGTCCGCCGTTGCTGGTCGGCGTCGGCATCTCGACGGCGGTCGAGACGGCCGCCCGCCTTTCCAAAAAGGCGCTGATGCGCCCGATCGGCTCCCGCCACCCGGATGCCGATGCCGCGATGATGGAGACGCTGCTCGAAGCAGGACTCAACGAAATGGGCATCGGGCCGCAAGGACTGACCGGTACCGACAGCGTGATGGGCGTCAACATCGAGTCCTCCGCGCGCCATCCCTCGACGATCGGCGTCGCCGTCTCGACCGGCTGCTGGGCGCATCGGCGCGGCCGCATCCGCGTCAACCCCGATCTGAGCTACCGGATCATTTCGCACGAAGGAGTCACGCTGTGAGCAAGAAGATTCTCACCACGCCGATCAGGGATCAGGACCTGGAGGATTTGCGCATCGGCGACGTCGTCTATCTGACCGGCCACCTCGTCACCTGCCGCGACGTGGCGCACCGCCGGCTGATCGAACAGAAGCGCGAGCTGCCGGTGGACCTCAAGGGTGGCGCGATCTTCCACGCCGGCCCCATCGTGCGCAAGCGGGAGGACGGCAAATTCGAAATGGTGTCGATCGGTCCGACGACCAGCATGCGGATGGAAAAGTTCGAAAAGGAGTTCATCGAACAGACCGGCGTCAAGCTGATCGTGGGCAAGGGCGGCATGGGGCCGCTGACCGAGGAGGGCTGCAAAAGGCACAAGGCGGTTCACGCGATCTTCCCGGGCGGATGCGCCGTCGTCGCGGCGACCCAGGTCGAGGAAATCGAGCGCGCCGAATGGCAGGACCTCGGCATGCCGGAAACGCTGTGGGTCAACCGCGTCAGGGAATTCGGGCCCTTGATCATCTCGATCGACACCCAGGGCAACAACCTGATCGAGAAAAACAAGGCCGAGTTCAACGCCCGGAAAGGCGAGATCGTCAAAAAAATCCACGGCCGGGTCGGGTTCATCAAGTGACGTGAACGGGCGGATGCCGCCGGGCAACGATCGGCCCGTACGGCGGCATCCTTCGCCGACCCGACACAGGGCCGGCGAAAACGGGGTAGGGCATCCGCCTGGAACCGCGGCTTCTCGCCAAGTAGCAAAAAACAAGCTTCTCAGGGCAGCAAACGCAACGAGGGTTCGGCGACACGCATCGCCGATGCCGAGACCGGCACATTCAAATCAAGGGGAAAACAATGATAACGTTCCTGGCCTACGGGATGATCGCAGCATTCCTGGTGCTGCTGACCAAGAAAAAACTGAACGTCTTCACCGCGCTGATCCTGGTTCCGATCGTCTTCGGAATCGCGGCATGCCTGATCACCGGCAAGGACCCCGTCCTGATCTTCGACTGGATCAAGAAAGGGCTGTTCTTCAGCCAGAACCCGACGACCCACAAGGTCAAGATGGGCGTGATGTCCGGGCTCGTGCTCATCCTGTTCGCCATCCTTTATTTCGGAGTCATGCTCAAGGCGGGCCTGTTCGACCCGCTTTGCATCTTCTTCATCAAGATGGCCAAAGGCGATCCGCTGAAGGTGAGCGTCGCCACGATCATGGTTGCCAGCATGGTTACGCTGGACGGCGACACCACCACCACGATCGTGGTGTGTACCGCGGCGTTCCTGGCGCTGTTCAAACGCATGGAGATGAAACTGTCGTATCTGGCGGTGCTGATCACCCTGCCCGTCGGCATCTTCAACCAGTTGCCGTGGGGCGGTCCGCTGGTGGCCAACGCCACGGCGCTCGGCGTTAACATGGGCACGATGTTCAGGCAGATACTGCCGGGCATGCTCATGGCGTGGATGTACGTGATCGGCGTTGCCTTCTGGCTGGGCAAGAAGGAACGGGCCCGGCTGAACTACGACCCGGCGCATTCCTTGAACGTCACGCCCGAGCACATCGAGGAGATGGTGTCCTCGGTCAAGAATTTCGAGCCGGATTTCAAGCGGCCCCGGTATTTCTATTTCAACCTGATCCTGACCGTGCTCGTCGTCGGCGCGCTGATTGCGGACATCGGGCACGGCGGCGTGCTGTTCATGGTCGGCTCGGCCATCGCGCTGGCGGTGAACTACAAGCTCGACGAGCAGCTCGATCTCATCAGGAACTGCGCCTCCGACGTCCTGATCCCGTCGCTGGCCACGTTCGCCGCCGGCGCATTCACGGGGATATTGGGAAACAGCGGCATGTCAACCGCCGTGGCCAACAGCATCATCGCCGTCCTGCCCCAGTCGCTGGGCGTGCACATGGCGCCGATCTACGCTCTGCTCGCTGCCCCGGCGATCTGTTTCCTGCCCCAGGATGCGTTCTATTTCGGCATCGCGGCCATCGTCGCGCCCGTCGGCAGTCAGCTGGGCATCTCGACCGAGGAGATCGCGGTGGCGTCCATGGTCGGCCAGGCCTGGCGCCTGGCGAGCCCGGTCATTCCGGCGCTGTACCTGCTGTGCGAGCGCTGCGAGATGAACTTCGTCGAACTATCAGAAACTGTTCTTCAAGCTGACCTGGCCGATCCTCTTCATCTACCTGTTCATGCATTCGATCACCGGTGCGATGCCGTTCTGAAGTCGAAACGGGCGCACAATTGGCGGGTCCAACCGGCTTTCAGGAGACCCGCCATGATCGACCTCCATTACTGGACCACCCCCAACGGCCACAAGATCACCATCTTCCTGGAGGAAGCGCAGCTTCCGTACCGGATCTTTCCGGTCAACATCTCTAAGGGCGAGCAGTTCCGGCCGGACTTTTTGCGGATTTCGCCGAACAACCGCATCCCGGCGATCGTGGACCACGCGCCGGCCGACGGCGGGGCGCCGGTCTCCGTCTTCGAGTCGGGGGCGATCCTGCTCTACCTGGCCGAGAAGACCGGCAGCTTCATCCCGTCCGACCTGCGCGGGCGCACGGAGACGCTGCAATGGCTGTTCTGGCAGATGGGCGGGCTCGGCCCGATGGCCGGGCAGAACCACCATTTCGGCCTGTACGCGCCGGAGAAGATTCCCTACGCCATCGAGCGCTACGTGAAGGAGACGAACCGGCTGTACGGCGTGCTGAACACGCGCCTGGCCGACCGCGAGTTCGTCGCCGGCGACTATTCCATCGCCGACATGGCGGCGTATCCGTGGATCGTGCCGTGGCAGCGGCAGCAGCAGAACCTGGACGACTTCCCGCACCTGAAGCGCTGGTTCGAGGCGATCCGGACGCGGCCGGCGGTGGTCGAGGCGTACCGCCGGGCCGAGGGGATCAACACCGCGCCGACCGTCACCGACGAAGCCCGCGCCGTGCTCTTCGGGCAGACCGCGGCGAGCGCCGGGAACCCGAAGTAGCGCGGCCGGCTAGCCGCTTCGGCCGATCACCGCCGCGGTGGCCAGCAGTTCGTCGAGCAGCGCCAGCGACGCCTTGCCCGAACAGTTGAACGGGTTGAGCAGCGGCAGTTCGGCGTACTTGAGCAGCAGCGACGGATTGACCGTCAACACGTCCACGTGGCCCATCGTCCAGTTGCCGAAGCGGCGCTCGGAGATTTCCTCGAAGCTGAGGATGCGCACGTGGGCGTGGCGGTCGTCGCGCACGATGGTGTTGTAAAGCTCGCACACCTCGTCGCGGCCGCCTTCGAGCACCTGCAGGAAGGTGTCTCGGCCGTAGCAGAGGATGCCGGTGATGCCGAGCCGGGCATTGTGTGCGCGCGACTGGACGAGGATGGCGTCGACCACCGCGGCGGTCAGCGGGGCGGCGGGGCGGCTGGCGTAGAGCAATCGGACGAGCATCGTGGCCTCTTCTAAGTCTTCAGCTTGATCAGGGAAAGGAATTCGCGGCGCAGCGCGGCGTCCTTGAGGAAGCTGCCGCGCATCACGCTGTTGATCATCTTGGTTTCGGCGTCCTTCACCCCGCGCCAGTGCATGCAGAAGTGATCGGCTTCCATGACCACGGCCAGGCCGTCGGGGCTGACCTTGCGCATCAGCAGCTCGGCCATCTGGGTGATCGCCTCTTCCTGGATCTGCGGCCGGCTCATCACCCATTCGGCGAGGCGCGAGTATTTCGACAGGCCGATCAGGTTGGAATGTTCGTTGGGCATCAACCCGATCCACAGCCGGCCGATGATCGGGCAGAGGTGGTGGCTGCAGGCGCTGCGCACGGTGATCGGCCCGACGATCATCAACTCGTTGAGCCGCTCGACGTTGGGAAATTCGGTGACCGGCGGCGCGGGCATATAGCGGCCGCGGAACACTTCCCCGAGGTACATCCGGGCGACGCGGCGCGCCGTGTCCTGCGTGTTGTGGTCGCTTTCCGTGTCGATGACCAGGCTGGCCAGCACGCCCTTCATCTTTTCCTCGACCTCGTCAACCAGGGCGTCCAGCTCGCCCGGTTCGAGGAAGGCGGCGATGTTGTCGTTGGCGTGGAAACGCTGGCCGGCGCGCTGGATGCGCGCGCGGATGCGGGCCGATACGGGATCTTTTCTTGTGTCGTCGGTCATGAACTGTACTTGTTGTGAAGAGCGGTTTCCTTGTGATCGGCCGTCAGACCGCGAAAACGGTACGGCGTTCAGGCGGGCGCGGCCCGGAACCACGCCGTCAATGGGCGCGTCTCGCCCAAGGCGGCCAGCCGGCGGTCAACGGCATCGTGGTTGCCCCAGACGGTGTCCGCCAGGGCGCCCGCCGCCGCCTGGACCTCGATGGCCCGGCAATACAGGCCGCGATCGCGCTGCACGTAGAAACCGTAGGTCCGGCAGGCCACCGGGCGGCAGGCATACACCGGACAGGCGCCGGTCTCGCCGTCGAGCAGCGGGCAGACGACCGGACCCGCCGGCGCTTCCGGGAGCGCGGCGACGGCGCGGGAGATGCGTTCCCGCTGTCTTTCCGGCAAGGCGGCCAGCGCGTCCCGCAGCCGTTCCCATTCCATCGCGGTCAGCGAAGGAACGTCGGCGAGATGGCGGCAGCACGTATCGCAACCCTTGGCGCAGGGCCAGTCGGGCGCGCCGGCGCGGATGGCGAGCACGCGGGCGTCGATGTCGGCGTGGAGGCGGTCCAGATCGTCCATGGCGCGGTTCGGGAAAACGGAATTCGGCAAGTTTAGAGCGCCCGGCGCGGGTGCGAAAGCCGCGCCGGAAATCCGTGCGGGCCGGCCGCTTTCCGGTTCCGTCTCAGCGTTTCCCGGCCATTGCGCCGGCATGCAGCAGTTCGAGCAGCGTGTCCTTGGCCGGGCTCGCGTGCCGGTCCCGGTGCACGATGCTGCCCCAGGGCGAGAGCCGGTGCATGAACTCGTAGGGGACCACGCTCAGCACGCCGCTTTCCACGTACTGCGCGGCGATCGAACGGGGCGCGACGGCCAGCATGTGCTCGCGCATCAGCAGCGTGGCGGTGAACACCAGCGACGAGGTTTCGACGAAGCCGGTCGGCATGCCGGCGCCGTGGCCGATGCATTCCTGGTCGATGACCTCGCGCGAGGGACTGCCCTTGGGCTGCAATATCCACGGGTAGTCCAGCAGCGCCTTGAAGGGGAGCGGTTCCCGCCGGGCCAGCCCGACTAGAGGATGGCCCGGCGAGGCGACGATCGCCACCTCCTCCTCGCCGATCGGGCGGAAGACGCATTCCTGGCTGGCCGGATCGCCGGGCCGGGGCAGGCGTCCGACGACGATGTCGAGGCTGCCGTCGCAGAGCCGCTCGATCAGCCGGTCGCTGGTGTCGACGGTCACCTCGACCGACAGCAGCGGATAGCGCCGCTTGGTCTCCAGCAGCGCGCCGCTCAGGCAGTCGGGCAGGGCGACCATGATGCTGCCGATGAAGATCTTTTCCGCGCCGCCCTGGCGCAGCTTGGACAGCTCGTTGCCCAAGGCGGCCATCGTGCCGCGCACGCCGCGGCAGGCATGCAGCACGGCCTGGCCGGCCGGATTGAGCCGGAGCCCGCGTCCCTCGCGCTCGAACAGCGCCTCACCGACCGCCG
This sequence comes from Propionivibrio sp., assembly GCF_047602565.1. Taxonomy (GTDB): domain Bacteria; phylum Pseudomonadota; class Gammaproteobacteria; order Burkholderiales; family Rhodocyclaceae; genus Propionivibrio. The sequence continues at coordinate 2,309,077 of NZ_JASGGX010000001.1, read as the reverse complement.
CTTCGAGCTCGTGCAGCATCTTGCTCGCGGCCGACGGCGTCGTGCCGAGCTGCCGCGCGGCGGCGTGCAGCGTTGCGTGCTCGTGGATCGCCAGCATCAGCAGCACCTGACGCATACGGAGGCGGTTGAGCAGCAGCGGCGGGACGGAATTGGACATGGCCGATCGATGAAATTTCGGAATCGATGATTCTATTCTTTTCAATATACGGAAACATTCGCCGTTGCTACGATTCCGGCATAGGGGGCGCCGGGCGGCGCCCCCGGATTGTAAACAACCACTTGGCGAGGGCTCGACATGAAAGTACTGATTACCGGAGGAGGAGGATTCCTGGGCTACCGTCTGGCGCAGGCGCTGCTGAAGAAGGGCACGCTGGCGGACGGCGAGGGCCGGCAGGTGCCGATCGCGCGGATCACCCTGTTCGACATGGCGTTCCCGGAGCACGTCGATGCGCGGCTCACCTGCGTCAAGGGCGACCTCACCGACCGGGCCGGCGTCGAGGCCGCGCTCGGCGGCGACACCACGGCGGTGTTCCACCTCGCCTCGGTGGTCAGCGGCGGCGCCGAGGCCGACTTCGACCTCGGCATGCGCGTCAACCTCGACGGCACGCGCGGCCTGCTCGACCTCTGCCGAAAACAGGCCAAACCGCCGCGCTTCGTCTTCACCAGCTCGGTCGCCGTGTTCGGCGGCGAGTTACCGGCGGTGCTCGACGACGGCACCACACCCAACCCGCAAGGCTCCTACGGCGCCCAGAAAGTCTGCTGCGAATACCTCGTCACCGACTACTCGCGCAAGGGCTACATCGACGGCCGTTCGCTGCGCCTGCCGACCATCTCCGTGCGCCCCGGCAAGCCCAATCTGGCGGTTTCCTCGTTCGCCAGCGGCATCATCCGCGAACCGCTCAACGGCGTCGAAGCGATCTGCCCGGTGGGGCGCGAGGCGAAGATCTGGCTGCTCTCCCCGGCCAAGGTGATCGAAGCGCTGATCCACGCCGGCGAACTGCCGTCGTCGGCGTGGGGCACTAAGCGGGTGCTCAACCTGCCGGGCACCACCGCGGGGGTCGGCGAGATGATCGACACGCTGCGGCGGATCGCCGGCGACGCGGTGGCCGACCGCATCCGCATCCAGCCCGACCCGCGCATCGAGGCGCTGGTGCTCTCCTGGCCGGCGGCCTTCACGACCGAGCGCGCCGCCCGGCTCGGCTTCAGCGCCGACCAGGATGTGGAGTCGATCATCCGCAGCTACATCGAGGATGAAAGCATCAAGGTCTGACGGTTGGACCGGCTAAAGTAACGGCGCCCGGCGTTTGCCGGTGCGCCGTTTTTTTACATGCCTCGGGTTTGACAGGTGTCCGTTCGGGCACTACCATGGTGCCCGAATGAGCACTGGAGCGATGGCCATGGTGACCCCGAACAAGGATGAAGCGTACCTCGACCTCCTGCGCGACTATTACGCGGAGAACCGCCGCATTCCGTCGATGCAGCGCATCGCCGAGTTGCTGCGCTTCGCCTCCAAAACGGCGTCGCGCAAGCTGCTGGAGCGCCTGGCCGCAGCCGGCTTCGTCCAGCGCGCGCCGGACGAGGATGCCTGGATTCCCGCCGCGCGCTTCTTCGAACGGCCGCTGGCGGGCGGGAACGTCCGCGCCGGCCGGCCCGACGCGATCGACGGCGTCGGCGCCGACGCCTTCCTGGTCGACGACTACCTCGTCCGCCATCCCTCGCGCACGGTGATGATCCCGGTGCGCGGCGATTCGATGGTCGAGGCCGGCATCCACGACGGCGACATCATCGCGGTGGAGCGCACCGGCGAGGCCCGGCCCGGCGATTTCGTGGTCGCCGTGGTGGACCACGAATTCACGCTCAAGGAACTGGCGGTGGAGGACGGACGGAACGTCCTCAAGCCGCGCAACGCGGCCTACCCGGTGATCCGCCCGGCGGGCCGGCTGGAAATCTTCGGCGTGATGGTCGGGCTGGTCCGCCGCTTGCCGCGGTGATCGGGGTTGGTTTAACCACGGCGACACGGCGGGCACGGCGGAAAAACCAAAACTTGCCTTTTCGCCGTGCCCGCCGTGTCGCTGTGGTTAATTGTTGTTTTACGTTTTTTTCCGTGGCTTGAATCAATGCCTTTGGATCATGCGCACCGCCGTTGCCCTCGACGACATCCTGGCGCGTCCCGACGTCTGGCGCGGCCGGCTGGCGGGCGCGGAGGTTCCCGCCCTGTCCAGCGGGTTTCCGGCGCTCGACGCCGAATTGCCGGGCGGCGGCTGGCCGCGCGGGGCGTTGAGCGAACTGCTGGCGGATGGCGCGGGCTTCGGCGAGTGCGCGCTGCTGCTGCCGGTGTTGAACGCGGTGCGCGCGGAGGGGCGCTGGGCGGTGCTGATCGCACCGCCGCACGCCTTGCACGCGCCGGCGTGGATTGCCGGCGGCGCCGACTGCGCGCACCTCGCGGTGGTTGCGCCGGAATCGCCGCGCGATCTGCTGTGGGCGGCGGAGCAGACGCTGGCCAGCGGCGCCGCTGGCGCCGTGGTGTGCTGGGCGGGGCATGCCGATCCCGCGCAGGTGCGCCGCCTGCAGGTCGCCGCCGCCGCAGGCAGCGCCCCGGCGTTCCTGTTCCGCCCGCGGCGTACCCGCGCGGAAGCGTCGGCGGCGCCGCTGCGCCTGTTACTTTCCGCCGGCCCGCGGGGGACGCTCGGCGTGGACGTGCTCAAGCGGCGCGGCCCGCCGTGCGAGCGGACGATCTTGCTCGAACCGCCGCGCCCGTCGGCGTGGCGCGACGGCCATGACACCCATATGGCTCGCCCTGCATCTGCCGCGGCTTCCCCTCGAGGCCCGCGTCCCTTTGCCGTCGCCTAGCGCCGTCGTCGAGCACGGCCGCGTTCTGCTCGAAGACGAGGCGGCGCGGCGGGCGGGCGTGGCGTCCGGCATCGGCGTCGCCGCGGCGCGCGCGCTCTCGCCCGGCATCGTCCTGCTGGCGCGCGACCGGCCGCGCGAGGCGGCGGCGATGCACGCGCTGGCCTGCTGGGCCGGCGGCCTGACGCCACGGGTCGCTTTGGCGGCGGATACCTTGCTGCTGGACGTCGGGGCCTGCCTGCGCCTGTTCGGCGGGCTGGAAAAACTGCAGGCGGCCGCGCTGGCCGGCGTGGCGGCGCAGGGCTTCTCCATTTCTTCCGCGGCGGCGCCGACGCCGCTCGGCGCCGAGTGGCTGGCGCGCCTGCGCCCGGAGACGCGCTGTGCCGACGCCGAAGCTCTGGGCCGGCAGCTGGATGCTCTGCCGGTGACCGTGCTGCCGGGCGGCGCGGCGGCCGCGCTGGCGCGGTTCGGCGCACGCACGCTGGGCGCGGCGCGCCGTCTGCCGGCGACCGCCCTGGCCCGGCGCCTCGGCGAGGAAAGCATGCGGCTGCTCGGGCGCGCGTACGGCGAATGCCCCGATCCGCGTCCCGACTTCGTCTTTCCCGAACGTTTCGCCCTGCCGTTGCAACTGCCGGCCGCGGTGGACAACGCCGCCGCCCTGCTGTTCGCGGCGCGCCGCCTGACGGGGGCGCTGGCCGGCTGGCTGGCGGCGCGCCAGGCCGGCGCGCGCGAGGCGGTGCTGCGCCTGCTGCATCGCCGGGGCGAGACGCGCGTGGAATTGCGCTTCGCCGACGTGACGGCGGACGGCGGCCGCATCGAGCGCGTGCTGCGCGAACGCCTGGAGCGCATGGCGCTGGCCGCACCGGTCGAGGCGCTGTGCCTGGAGGCGGCGCGGGTCGAGGCCTTGCCCGCGCGCAACCGTCCGCTGCTGGACGACGCGCGGGCCGGCCAGGAAGCGATCGGCGTCCTGCTGGAACGCCTGGGCGCCCGGCTCGGGGAGGCGCGGGTGTATCGGGTCGCGGCGCACGCCGACCATCGCCCGGAATGCGCGACACGCCGGACCGCGCCGCTCGGGAAATATGCGGCCTGCGCGCCGCTGCCGCCGCCCCGTCCGCTCTGGCTGCTGGATGCGCCCGAAGCCTTGCCGGAAGTTGACGGCCGGCCATATCGGCGCGGCCCGCTGACGCTGCTGGCCGGTCCGGAGCGCATCGAGTCGGGCTGGTGGGATGGCGGGGAACAGGCCGGCGACGTGCGCCGCGACTACTTCGTCGCCCTGGCGCAGGATGCGGCATGGCTGTGGATCTATCGCGAGTGCCGGGCGGGCGGGTGGTTCCTGCATGGCTATTTTTCGTGACCCGGAATTTCCATCGATGGTCCTCCCCGACTACGCCGAACTGCACTGCCTGTCCAACTTCAGCTTCCTGCGCGGCGCGTCGCATGCGGAGGAACTGGTGGCGCGGGCGCAGGAACTCGGCTACGCGGCGCTGGCGATCACCGACGAGTGTTCTTTCGCCGGCATCGTGCGCGCGCACGTGGCGGCGAAGGTGGCCGGGCTGAAGCTGATCTGCGGGACCGAGCTCGTCCTTGCCGGCGGCATGAAGCTGGTGTTGCTGGCGCGGGACCGCGACGGTTACGGCAACCTCTCGGCGATCGTCAGCCTCGGCCGCCGCCACGCGGAGAAGGGCAGCTACCACCTGACGCGCGGCGACCTGGCGCGGGGCGTTCCCGGCTGCCTGGCGCTGTGGATCGCGCCGGCCGATGCGGCGGAGGGCGATGCGCGCTGGCTGGCGCAGGCGTTTTCCGGCCACGCCTGGATCGCCTTCGAGCGGCACTTGGCGGCCGACGATGCCGGGCGGCTGGCGGCGTTGCGCGCGCTCTCGGCGGCAACCGGCCTGCCGCTGGTCGCCGCCGGCGACGTGCACATGCACGCGCGCGGCCGCCGCGCGCTGCAGGACGCGCTGACCGCGCTACGCCTGAAGACCTCGGTTGACGCGGCCGGCCACGCGCTCTTTCCCAACGGCGAGCGCTGCCTGCGCCCGCGCCTGCGGCTGGCGCGCCTCTATCCGCCCGAACTGCTGGCCGAGAGCGTGCGCATCGCCGGGCTGTGTGCCTTTTCGCTCGACGAACTGCGCTACGAGTATCCCGAGGAGATCGTGCCGCACGGCCAGACCCCGGAACGCTACCTGCGCGTCGAGGTGGAACAGGGGCTGGCTGTGCGCTATCCCGCCGGCGTTCCGGAAAAGGTGCGCAGTCAGATCGGGCACGAGCTCGCGCTGATCGCCGAACTGCGCTACGAAGCCTACTTCCTCACCGTCTACGACGTGGTGAAGTTCGCGCGTACGCAGGGCATCCTGTGTCAGGGGCGCGGCTCGGCGGCCAACTCGGCGGTGTGCTACGCGCTCGGCATCACCGAGGTCGATCCGGCGCAGTCGGAACTGCTGTTCGAACGCTTCGTCTCGAAGGAGCGCAACGAGCCGCCTGACATCGACGTCGATTTCGAGCACCAGCGGCGCGAGGAAGTCATCCAGTACGTCTACGGGAAATACGGGCGCGAGCGCGCCGCGCTGACGGCCACGGTGATCAGCTACCGCACGCGCTCGGCGCTGCGCGACACCGGCCGGGCGCTCGGCATCGACATCGACCGCATCGACGCGCTGACCGCCTCGCTGGCCTGGTGGGACCAGCGCGAGCAGTGGCCCGAACGTTTCGCCGCCGTCGGACTCGATCCGCGCAGCCCGCGCGTGGAAAAATGGCTGGTCCTGGCCGAGCAGCTGCGCGGCTTCCCGCGCCACCTCTCGCAGCACGTCGGCGGCTTCGTCATCAGCCGCGGCCGCCTGGACCGGCTGGTGCCGATCGAGAACGCCGCGATGGAAGGGCGCAGCGTCATCGAGTGGGACAAGGACGACATCGACGCGCTCGGACTGATGAAGGTCGACGTGCTCGCGCTCGGCATGCTCACGGCGATCCGCCACGCGCTCGACTTCGTCGCGCAGCGGCGCGGGCAGGTCTTCCGCATGCAGGACATCCCGCGCGAGGACCCGGAGGTGTACGCGATGATCAGCCGCGCCGACACGATCGGCGTCTTCCAGGTCGAGTCGCGCGCGCAGATGGCCATGCTGCCGCGCCTCCGGCCCGAGTGCTTCTACGATCTCGTCATCGAGGTGGCCATCGTGCGGCCCGGCCCGATCCAGGGCGACATGGTGCATCCCTACCTGCGCCGCCGGAAGAAAGTCGAACCGGTGAGCTATCCGTCGGACGACGTGAAATCGGTCCTCGAACGCACCCTCGGCGTGCCGATCTTCCAGGAGCAGGTGATGCAGCTGGCCATCGTCGCCGCCGGCTTCACGCCGGGCGAGGCCGACCACCTGCGCCGTTCGATGGCCGCGTGGAAGCGCAAGGGCGGCGTCGGGCACCTGCGCGACAAGCTGATCAACGGCATGCTCGACAACGGGTACCCGCGCGAATTCGCCGAGGCGATCTTCCGCCAGATCGAGGGCTTCGGCGAATACGGCTTTCCGGAATCGCATGCTACCAGCTTCGCGCTGCTGGTGTACATCTCCGCCTGGCTCAAGCACTACGAACCGGCCGCGTTTCTCGCCGGCCTGCTCAACGCGCAGCCGATGGGCTTCTACTCCGCCGCGCAGCTCGTGCAGGACGCGCGCCGCCACGGCGTCGAAGTCCATCCGCCCGATGTGCAGCGCAGCGCGTGGGAAACGGTTCTGGAAGAGGACGCGCCGTCATCCGTCCGCCTCGGCCTGCGCCAGATCAAGGGACTGGACGCGGAAGCCGGCGCGCGCATCGCCGCCGCCCGGCCGTTCCGCGACGCGGCCGACCTCGCCCGCCGCGCCGGCCTGGACCGCAACGCTCTCGACGCGCTGGCCGCCGCCGGCGCGCTGGCGGCGCTGGCCGGACACCGGCGGCAGGCCGCATGGGCGGTCGCCGCCGTCCCGGTCCAGCGCGACCTGCTGCTGGAAGCGCCCGCGTACGAGGAAGCGGTATCGCTGCCGCCGCCCGGCGAGGGCGACGATATCGTCGCCGACTATGCGGCCCTGCGCCTGACGCTCGGCCGGCACCCGCTAGCGCTGCTGCGGACCGCTCTCGCGCAGCGCCGCTACGTCTCCGCCTCCACGCTGCGTAGCGCGAACCACAACGCGCCGGCCCGCTGCGCGGGCCTCGTCACCCACCGGCAACGCCCCGGCAGCGCCACCGGCGTCGTCTTTCTGACGCTGGAGGATGAAACCGGGCTGGTCAACGTGATCGTCCATCCCCGCCTCGTCGAACGGCAGCGCCGCGAACTGCTCGGCGCCCGCCTGCTCGGCGTGCTCGGCGTCCTGCAGCGCGAAGGCGAAGTCCTGCACCTGATCGCCCGGCGGCTGGTCGATCACACGCCGCTGCTGGGCAGCCTGCCGACCCGCAGCCGGGATTTTCAATGAACCCACAGGAGAAAGACTCAGCGAAACGGTCGTCGAAGCTCCACGGGTATCGTACTGGTCGGCAACGTTGCTGTGCCGTAGAGCAAGCATGCCGAAAAACATTTTGGTTGGGACAAGGCGGTCAGTGGATTCAATAAACCGTTCAACGCATTCAAATTACCTGGCGCGGTGCAGGCACCGGACAATTTCATCGATCAGACAGTCTCCCGCTACCGGCTTCCCGACATAGCCGTCCATCCCCGCCCGCCTGGCACGCTCCGGACCATTCGCCAATGAAGAGCAGCCTACAACAACGGGCTGGGCTGATTCAGTAAACATGCGTATCGCCTCGCATGCTTCGTCTCCCCACATATCGGGCATTCTCAAGTCCATAACGATCACATCGATCGAAGTGGCCAGATATGCCTCGATCGCGCCAAAGCCATCTGGTACGGTATGTACGATCGCGCCCCTGGCTGTAAGCAACATTTCCAGCGAAGCACGCTGAACAGGATCGTCATCGACCACCAGCACACGCACCTTGGATAATGGAGGGTTTGGTGGAGGGTTTGCCCCCCCCCCCCCCCCCCCCCCCCCCCCCCCCCCCCCCCCCCCCCCCCCCCCCCCCCCCCCCCCCCCCTCAAAATCGCAGCTACTCATTCCCACCTCGTTAACCGAACCAGCATGGAACACTTCCGTAAACATGGACGACTTCAAGATCGACTCCTCCACTCCGTACACAGCAAACCGTCTCTTTAGTGGCACCGGAGTTTAGGCACTAGCGGCAAGCCCAACCATCGGAGTTCTCCTAATTTGTAAAATCCAGGGGTAGCCTGACAGTTACCTTTTTTCAGAGGCTTGAGCGTCAGATCAATTCGGCAAAGGGACATTCGACTCCTCGCCCGAAGGCGGGCTGCTCTTTACGTAAGCCGGTGCGGTACAAGCTCGTCACGGACCACCCTAAAGTATTCGGCGGATCGTCCGTCAAAGAAACGATGAGTCGAAAAATGAATCCCGGCATGCCCCCGAAAATTCTCGCCATCGTCCTTCTCGCGACGCTGCCCGCTGCCGTTTCGGCCGCCTGGCAGGCGGTGGCCACGGAACAGGGCAAGCGCGTGGAGATCGACCGGGAAAGCATCGCTCCCGGGCCGGGCACCGCCCTGACCGCCAGGGGGCGCATCGTGCTCGACAAGCCGATCGTCGACCCCAAGACCTCGGCGTCCTATCGCGTCATCGAGATCGAGAGCCGCTACGACTGCGCCGAGCGCACGCATGCCACGCTCAAGCGCATCTATTACCGGGAAGACGACAGCGTGCTGCGCCAGGACGAAGTGCGCAGTCCGTTCGAGATGCCCGTGCGCAGCGGCACGCCGGATGACCGCCTGCTGCGCGAAGTGTGCCGGCCGAAAGGCGATGCCGCGGCCGCGCCGTCGGTGGCGAAGACGCTGGACAAGGTCAACGAGCTCGCCGCGGACCTGCGCAAGACCAACGAGACGCTGGTCGAACAGGCCGTGAAAAAGGACGCGCAGCGGCTGGCCCGGCAATCCGCCGGCATGCTCGCCGGTAAATCCGCGTCCGCGCCGGCCGGCCGGCCCGTGGCGCATGCGGCGGAGGCGCGCCGCGCGCCGCCGCCAAACTGGGCCTACTACGAAGGCGCTGCCGGCCCCGAGCACTGGAGCGAGCTCGGCCCGGATTACGCCGTCTGCGCGAGCGGCCGGCGGCAGTCGCCGATCGACCTGCGCGACGGCTTCGCGGTCGACCTGGAGCCGATCCAGTTCGTTTACCGGCCCGTCCCGTTCCGCGTCGTCGATACGGGCCGCCATCTGCAACTGGCGGTTTACGGCGGCAACCTGCTGCTGCTCGGCAAGAACTACCGCCTGACCCACGTGCGCTTCCACAACCCGGCGGAATTCTCGGTCGCCGGCAAGGCCTTCGACATGGAGGCGCAACTCGTGCACCGCGCCGAAGACGGCAAGCTGGCCATCGTCTCGGTCCTGCTGGAACAGGGCGGCGAGAATCCGGTGGTCCAGGCCGCGCTGAACAACCTGCCGCTGGAAAAGGGCGGCGAGACCGCGCCGCCGGGACTGGCCATCGACATCGACCGGCTGCTCCCGGCCGAGCGGGGCTATTTCACCTTCATGGGGTCGCTGACCACGCCGCCCTGCTCCGAGGACGTGCTGTGGATGGTCCTCAAGCAGCCGCAGCAGGTTTCCGCCGAACAGCTGGCGATGTTCCGGCGCCTGTACCAGCCCAATGCGCGCCCCGTGCAGCCGGCTTTCGGACGCATCATCAAGGAATCGCGCTAGAGATCGTCGCGCGTTCGAAGGTCGGCTTTCGCACATTTTTCGTCCGGTCGCGAAATGGCGGCGAACGGCCGTGAAAATCCTCCGAAAATGCCGCGATGATCGCTTAACTTGCAGAAAAATCCCTGAATTATCAAGGTGATCCGTGTAGCGCGTCGAGGTCCGCCCGGCACAATCCTGCTACACTCGCGCCTCCCGAAGGCCGGCTGCGGCCGCTTTCGGGGCGGCAAGCGGACTCTCCGATCCGGCGCCGGGAAACGGCCGCGCCATGCCAGCGTGCTGCGCGGCCGCCCGTCCGCCGCTTCTTGCCGTTCCACTGAAACATTGAAGGGAGAATAAGACTATGTCATTCATGCAGCGCATCATCGACTTCTTTTCGCGCCAGTCGACCGTGACCCAGGGCGGCGGCGAAAAGGCCATCGGCAAACAGAAGGCCAGCGGCAAGATGACCGCCCGCGAGCGCATCGCCGTCCTGCTCGACGAAGGCTCGTTCCACGAATACGACCTGTTCGTCGAGCACAAATGCCAGGACTTCGGCATGGCCGGCAAGGAACTGGCCGCCGACGGCGTGGTGACCGGCTCGGGCACCATCAACGGCCGCCCGGTGTGCATCTACGCGCAGGACTTCACCGTCGCCGGCGGCTCGCTCGGCCTGATGCACGCGCGCAAGATCACCAAGGTGATGGACCATGCCATCAAGATGGGCGTGCCGATCATCGGCATCAACGACTCGGGCGGCGCGCGCATCCAGGAAGGCGTCAATTCGCTGGCCGGCTACGGCGAGATATTCTACCGCAACACGCTCGCTTCCGGCGTCGTGCCGCAGATCTCGGTAATCCTCGGGCCGTGCGCCGGCGGCGCGGTGTATTCGCCGGCGCTGACCGACTTCGTGTTCGTGGTCGACCAGATCTCCAAGATGTTCATCACCGGGCCGGAAGTTGTGAAGACCGTGCTCGGCGAGGAAATCTCGATGGAGGACCTCGGCGGCGCCCGCGTGCAGGCCGAGACGGCCGGCAACGCGCATTTCTTCGCCGCCAGCGAGCTGGACTGCTTCGCGCAGATTCGTACGCTGGTCGGCTACCTGCCCGACAGCAACCGCGCCAGGGCGGCGATTGTCGACGCGAAGAAGCCCAAGGCCAGCTACAGGATCGAGGAGCTCATCCCCAAGGATTCGAGGATCCCGTTCGACGTGCGCGACATCGTGCGCGCGCTGGTTGACGACTCCGAGTTCTTCGAGGTGCAGGAGCTGTTCGCGCCCAACGCGATCATCGGCTTCGCCCGCATCGAGGGCGAGACCGTCGGCATCATCGGCAACCAGGCGCTGTTCCTGGCCGGCGTGCTGGACATCGACGCCTCCGACAAGATCGCCCGCTTCATCCGCTTCTGCGACGCCTTCAACATCCCGCTGCTGACGCTGATGGACATCCCCGGCTACCTGCCCGGCTCCGACCAGGAGCACAACGGCGTCATCCGCCACGGCGCCAAGGTGCTCTACGCCTACAGCGAGGCGTCCGTGCCGAAGATCACCGTGATCCTGCGCAAGGCCTACGGCGGCGGCTACATCGCCATGTGCTCGCACCACCTGCGCGCCGATTTCGTCTTCGCCTGGCCGACCGCCGAGATCGCCGTGATGGGCCCGGAAGGCGCGGCCAACATCATCTTCCGCAGCGAAATCCTGGCCGCCGACAATCCGGAGGAGATGCGCAAGCTCAAGGTCAAGGAATACACCGACAAGTTCGCCAACCCGTACGTCGCCGCCTCCAGCGGCTACGTTGACGCGGTGATCCCGCCGGCGGAGACGCGCGCGAGCATCGCCCACGCCCTCAGGCTGACGCGCCACAAGGAAGAAGCGCGTCCGGAGCGCAAGCACGGCGTGCCGCCGTTCTGACCGGAGGACGACCATGAGCGAACAACGACAGTTTTGCGAGATCGCGCTGGAAGGCGGCACCTACGAGGCGTGCCCCACCAAGAAGTTTCTTCGGCGCAAGCCGTTCGAGAAGCAGAACCCCGGCGTCATCAGGGCGCTGATCCCCGGCGTCGTCGCCGAGATCGGCACGGCACCCGGCCAGGCCGTGCGGCAGGGTGACACGTTGATGATCCTGGAAGCGATGAAGATGCTCAACCGCATCAAGGCCCCGGTCGACGGCCAGATCAAGACGATCGCCGTCGCCGCCGGAGAGAAGGTGACCAAGGGGCAGGTGCTGATCGAAATCGGCTAGGGTGTCGGAAGCATCCGGAAAGACCGCGCCCGCCAACAGCGGCGCGGTCTTTTCACGTCAGCGCGACGGGGCGGGCGGACGCCGCGCGGACGATCATTTCCCGCACACCAGCCGCCGCACGTTCTCGCCGGACCCTCCCGGCGCGATGGCTTCCCACTCGGCGTCGGGCTTCTGTTCGTTGGCCACCAGCCGCCCCTCGCCCATCTGTTCGGAATAGGCTTCGAGGGCCAGCGTCCGCGTGCGGGCGCGGGTGCAGTCGTATTCGACCAGTGCCCGGATCGAGCCGACGACGGTGCGCTCGTCGGCCCATTGCGCCGTGGCGAAATCGGTCAGCTGGTACACCCGCACCCGGTCGCCGTCACGCTGTACCGAACGCTGGTCGAGGTAGGCGCGGAAATTCTCGTTGCGGCCGAGCCCGATCCATTCGGGGTTCGCGCCGTCGGTTTTCTGGGCGAACGCGGCGAGCGGCGAAAGCAGGACGGCCAGGAGCAGCGCCCGGCGCGGGCGGAAACATCGATCCATCGCGGGGAATCCGTACAAGAGTCCGAAGGGATGAATGGTATCCGGATCGGAGAAAAAAACCATGACGTTGGCCGCTGCGCGGAGTTATTCTCCAACGACGGAAGTCATGAATCGCGCCAAGGAGAATGCAGATGGACAAGAAAATACGCCTGTTTTTCGCCGCCGCCGCGGCCTTGTTGACGCTCGTTTCCCCGGCCGGGGCGGCGGACAAGGCCGAGGCCGGCAAGCCGCTGGTCGTCGGCATGGAACTCGCCTATCCGCCGTTCGAGATGACCGACCCGCAGGGCAAGCCCACGGGCGTCAGCGTGGACCTGGCGACGGATCTGGCCAAGGCGCTCGGGCGCCCGGTGGTCATCGAGAACATGGCCTTCGACGGCCTGATCCCCGCGCTGAAGACCGGCAAGGTCGACCTGATCATTTCCTCGATGACCGCTACCGCCGAGCGCGCGCAGTCGATCGACTTTTCCGATCCCTACATCGCCACCGGCCTGTGCCTGCTGCTGAAGAAGGATTCGCCCGCGCGCAGCATCGCCGACCTGGACCGGAAAGGCGTCAAGGTGGCGGTGAAGAAGGGAACCACCGGCCACGTCTTCGCCACCGGCAACCTGAAGCAGGCGGAAATCCTGGTGCTCGACAAGGAGTCCGCCGCCGTCCTGGAGGTCGCGCAGGGCAAGGCCGACGCCTTCATCTACGACCAGATGTCGGTTTACCAGAACTGGCGGCGCAACCAGGCCACCACGCGGGCGATCCTCGAACCCTTCCGCAAGGAGTCGTGGGCGGTCGGCATCCGCAAGGGCAACGACGCGCTGCGCGCCGAGGTCAACGCCTTCCTCAAGGATTACCGGGCGCAGGGCGGCTTCGACCGGCTCGGCGACCGTTACCTGAAGGAGATGAAGGACGAGTTCAAGAGCATGGGATCGGCGTTCTTCATGTAAGAGACGGCCGCCCGGCTCGTGAATCTCCTTTTCGCGCCATCAAGGGGGCCTGCGGCACGCCTCGCCCAGGCCGTCTCCTGGGTCCTGGTCGCGGTGCTCGCCGCCGGCCTGTTCAGCTTCGCCTTCAACCAGCTGCACTACGGCTGGAACTGGCCGGCGATCTGGACCTACCGGCAGAAGTTCCTGCAGGGCTGGCTGATGACCGTGGCGATCTCCGCCGTGTCGCTGGCCGCCAGCCTGCTGATCGGGCTGCTCACCGCGCTGGCCCGCCGCTCGGCCTTCCTGCCGCTGCGCTACGCGGCCGCACTGTACGTCGAGTCGATCCGCGGCACGCCGCTGCTGGTGCAGATCCTGATCCTGTTCTACGTAGTGGCCAACGCCTTCGGCATCGAAAACCGCTACCTCGTCGGCGTCCTCGCGCTGTCGCTGTTCGCCGGCGCCTACCTTTCGGAAATGATCCGCGCCGGCATCGACAGCATCCGCGATTCGCAGCTCGAATCGGCGCGCGCCATCGGCCTGACGCCCGCGCAGACCTACCGCTACGTCGTCTTCCCGCAGGTGGTCCGCCAGCTCGTGCCGCCGCTGGCCGGGCAGTTCGCCTCGATCATCAAGGATTCGTCGCTGCTGTCGATCATCGCCGTCAGCGAGTTCACGCTCAACGCGCAGGAGGTCAACGCCTTCACCTACAGCACGCTGGAAAGCTACCTGCCGCTGGCGCTCGGCTACCTGCTGCTGACCTTGCCGATCTCGTTGATCGGGCGGGTCCTGGAACGGAGATTCCACTTTGCGGCTTGAACTGCGCGACGTCGGCAAGCGCTTCGGGAACAGCCAGGCCCTGCGCGGCGTCACGCTGAGCATCCCCGATTTCCAGTCGCTGGCCATCATCGGCCCGTCCGGTGGCGGCAAGACCACGCTGCTGCGCATCCTCGCCGGCCTGACGGCGCCGGACGCGGGCAGCGTGTCCATCGACGGGCAGGCGCTGGAGTTTTCCGAAACCGCACTGCTGGCGCACCGGCGCGGCATCGGCACGGTATTCCAGGCGTACAACCTGTTTCCCCACCTGAGCGCCCGGGAAAACGTGCTGCTGCCGCTCGTCAGAGTACACGGCCTGCCGGCGGCGGAGGCCGAGGCCATCGTCGACGCGCTGTTCGCGCGCTTCCAGCTTTCCCGCCACGCCGGCCAGCGCCCGGCCGAGCTGTCCGGCGGCCAGCAGCAGCGCGTGGCGATCGTGCGCGCCATCGCCATCCGGCCGCGCTTCCTGGTCTTCGACGAGCCGACCTCGGCGCTCGACCCGGAGATGACCGCCGAAGTGCTCGACTTCATCGCCGAGCTGCGCGGCGAGGGGCGCGACCTGATCATCGTCACGCACAACATGGGCTTCGCTCGCGAGGTCTCCGACCGCTGCCTGTTCATCGCCGACGGGCAGGCGCTGGAGGAAGGGCCGTCGGAGCAGGTCTTCGGCCAGCCGCGCCATCCGCTGCTGGCCGCCTTTCTCGCCCGGGTGCTGCGCTACTGAGGCCGCGCCGGCCGCGCATTCCCGCCGTCGGTGTTTAGGTAGAATGAGACGGGTGTAGTGATTCTAATGAACAGCAAAGGGGCAACATGGCCGGGTTGAGTTCGTGGCGCGTATCGACGCGCATGCAATTGTTGATCGGCCTGACCCTGGCCGGCCTGCTGGTGCTTTGCGCCATCGCGCTCCTGCAGCTACGCGGCAGCATGCTCGAAGACCGCAAGGAAAAGACGCGGAACCTCGTCGAGGTCGGGCTGGCCGTGCTCGACCATCACTACCAGCAGGTCCGCACCGGCGCGATGACCGACGCGCAGGCGCGGCAGGCGGCCAAGGAAAGCCTGCGCGGCGTGCGCTACGCGGCCAACGACTACTACTTCATCGTCGACACCGATCACGTTTACCTGCTGCAGCCGGCCAACCCGGCCCTCGAAGGCCAGAACCAGAAGGACGTGAAGGACGCGCGCGGCAAGCCGCTGATCCGGGAGATCGTGGCCACGGCCAATGGCGGCGGCGGTTTCGTCGACTACTGGTTCCCGCGCGCGGGACAGCGGCAGGCGGAGCCCAAGCTGGGCTACGTCCAGCTGTTCAAGCCGTGGGGCTGGGTCATCGGCACGGGCATCTACATCGACGACGTCGATACCGCCTTCCGCGGCGCGGCCCTGATGCTGGGCGGCGTCTCCGCCGTGCTGATCGTCCTGCTGATCCTTCTCGGCTGGCGCATCGCCGCCGGCGTGCTGCGCCAGCTGGGCGGCGAACCGGCGGCGGCCGTGGCGGTCATGCAGCGGATCGCCGACGGCGACCTCTCCGCCAGCGTCGACGCGCCGCCGGGCAGCCTGCTGCACTCCCTGGGCAGCATGGTCGCGTCGCTGCGCAGCCTGATCCAGGAGATCAACCGCAGCGCCGCGCTGCTCGTCGGCAACGCGGAGGAGATCAGCCGCGCGTCGACCGAAGTCTCGGCGGCGGCCGGCCAGCAGGCCGACGCGACCTCGGCGATGGCCGCGGCGATCGAGCAGCTGACGGTCAGCTCGACCCACATTTCCGACAGCGCCCGCGACACCGAGAACGACTCCCGCGAAGCCATGAGCCTCGCCGGGGAAGGCAACGGGCGCGTCCGGCAGGCGAGCGGCGCCATCCAGAAGATCGCCGCCACCGTCACCGACGCCTCCGAGCGCATCCGCGCGCTGGAGGGCCGGGCGCTGCAGATTTCCTCGATCGCCAAC
This sequence comes from Propionivibrio sp., assembly GCF_047602565.1. Lineage (GTDB taxonomy): Bacteria > Pseudomonadota > Gammaproteobacteria > Burkholderiales > Rhodocyclaceae > Propionivibrio. Next base: position 2,293,109 of record NZ_JASGGX010000001.1, on the reverse strand, counting down.
GTGATCAAGGATATCGCCGGACAGACCAACCTGCTGGCGCTCAACGCCGCCATCGAGGCCGCACGCGCCGGCGAGCAGGGGCGCGGTTTCGCCGTCGTCGCCGACGAGGTGCGCAAGCTGGCCGAGCGCACCTCGACCGCCACCACCGAGATCGAGCAGATGATCGCCGGCATCCAGGGCGACACCGAGGGCGCCGTCGGCGCCATGAACGAGGCGCTGCCGGAAGTCGAGCAGGGCGTCCAGCTCGCGCAGTCGGCCGCCGAGTCGCTGCAGGCCATCGAGAACGGCGCCGGCCGCACGCTGGAGCGCGTCCGCGAAGTGGCGGCGGCGACCCAGGAACAGGGCAGCGCCAGCACCTCGATCGCCCAGCGCGTCGAGCAGATCGCCCAGATGGTCGAGGAGACGACGGCGACCGTGCGCAGCACGGCGGACAACGCCGTCCAGCTCGAACGGATCGCGCAGGGGCTGCAGGCGCAGATCGCGCGCTTCAGGGTCTGACCGGCGGCGGCTTCCGCGGCGGCGCTGCGGAAGCCGCGATTCCGGTCAGTGCGCCTCGTCCCAGTTGGCGCCGACGCCGACCTCGACCGCCAGCGGCACGCGCAAGGCGGCGACCTGCGTCATCAGCGGCGGCAGCTCGACGCGCACGCGCGTCAGTTCGTCGTCCGGCACTTCCAGCACCAGCTCGTCGTGCACCTGCATGATCAGCTTGGTCCGCAGCTTTTCGCGGTCGAGCCAGCGCTGCACGGCGATCATCGCCAGCTTGATCAGGTCCGCCGCCGTGCCCTGCATCGGCGCGTTGATCGCCGCGCGCTCGGCGCCCTGGCGGCGGCCGACCTGCGCCGCTGTGATGTCCGGCAGCCACAGGCGGCGGCCGAAGACGGTCTGGACGTAGCCGTTGATCTTCGCCGCGCTGCGCGTGCTCTCCATGTACTTCGCCACGCCGGGATAGCGCGCGAAATAGCGGTCGATGTAGTTCTGCGCCGCGCCGCGTTCGAGGTCGAGCTGGCGCGCCAGGCCAAAGGCGCTCATGCCGTAGATCAGCCCGAAGTTGATGACCTTGGCCACCCGCCGCTGGTCCGGCCCGACCTCGATCGGCGTGACACCGAAGATCTCGGCCGCCGTGGCGCGGTGCACGTCCTCGCCGTGCGCGAAGGCCTCGGTCAGGCGCGCGTCCTCCGAAAGGTGCGCCATGATGCGCAGCTCGATCTGCGAGTAGTCGGCCGAGACGATGCTGGCGCCCGCCGGCGCCACGAAGGCCGAGCGGATGCGCCGCCCTTCGGCGGTGCGCACCGGGATGTTCTGCAGGTTGGGATCGCTCGAAGCGAGCCGGCCGGTGACCGCCACGGCCTGCGCGTAGCTGGTATGCACGCGCCCGGTCTGCGCATTGACCATCTTCGGCAGCTTGTCGGTGTAGGTGCCCTTCAGCTTGGCGAGCTGGCGCGATTCGAGCAGCAGCTTCGGCAGCGGATAGTCGAGCGCCAGTTCGGAAAGCACTTCCTCGTCGGTCGACGGCGTGCCGGACGGCGTCTTCTTGCGTACCGGCAGGCCGAGCTTGCCGAACAGGATGTCGGCGAGCTGCTTCGGGGAATTGACGTTGAACGGCTGCCCGGCCAGTTCGTGCGCTTCCTGTTCCAGTTCCATCAGGCGCCGGCCGAGTTCGTCGCTCTGCCGGGCGAGCAGGTCGGCGTCGATCAGCACGCCGTTGCGTTCCATGCGGAAGAGGATGTCGCGCACCGGAATCTCGATCTCGCCGTAGACGTACGCGAGCCCGGAGTCGGCGGCGATCTGCGGGAACAGCCGCTCCTGCAGGCGCAGGCAGAGGTCGGAATCCTCGGCGCCGTATTCGCCGGCCAGGGCGACGTCCACCTGGTTGAAGCCGATCTGGTTCGCGCCCTTGCCGCACAGCGTTTCGTAGGCGATCGTCTCCAGCCCGAGATGGCGCAGCGCGAGCTGGCCGAGGTCGTGGCCGCGCACGCCGGACTTGCCCGCTTCGAGCACGTAGGACTGCAGCAGCGTGTCGTGCGCCACGCCGGCGAGCGCGATGCCGTGGTTGGCGAAGACGTGCTGGTCGTACTTGAGGTTCTGCCCGATCTTGGCGTGGCGCGGCGATTCGAGCCAGGGTTTCAGGCGCGCCAGCACCTCGTCGCGCGGCAGCTGCGCGGGCGCGCCGGCGTAGTCGTGGGCCAGCGGCACGTAGGCTGCCTCGCCGGGCGCGACAGCGAAGGAGATGCCGACGATGCGCGCGGCGAACGGGTCGAGGCTGGTCGTCTCGGTGTCGAGCGCGGTCAGCGGCGCGGCCTCGATTTTTTTCAGCCACTCCTCGAACGACGGCCAGTCGAGCAGCGTCGCATAGTACCGTTCGGCAGGCGCGGCGGCCGGCTCCTCGACCTTCGGCGGCACGGCGGCGCCGTCGCCGGCCGCGCTCACCTCCTTCAGCCACGACTTCATCTCGTAGCGCGTAAACAGCTCGATCAGCTTCTCGCGCTGCGGCGGACGCGGCGCGAGGTCTTCGGGCCGCACGGGCAGCTCGAGATCGCAGCGCACGGTCACCAGCCTGCGGCCGAGCGGCAGGAAATCGAGCGCGGCGCGCAGGTTCTCGCCGACCGCGCCGCCGATCTGCGCGGCGGCGGCCATCACCCCGTCGAGCGAGCCGTACTGCGTCAGCCACTTGACCGCCGTCTTCGGCCCGACCTTGGCCACGCCCGGCACGTTGTCGACCGCGTCGCCGACCAGCGTCAGGTAATCGACGATGCGTTCCGGCGGCACGCCGAACTTGGCCAGCACGCCGGCCTCGTCGAGCGTTTCGTTGCTCATCGTGTTGACCAGCGTGATGCGCGCGTCGACCAGCTGCGCCAGATCCTTGTCGCCGGTCAACACCACCACGCGCAGGCCCTGCGCGGCTGCGCAGCGGGACAGCGTGCCGATCACGTCGTCGGCCTCGACGCCGTCGACCATCAGGATCGGCCAGCCGGACGCCTCGATGCAGGCGTGGATCGGCGCGATCTGGGCGGCCAGCTCGTCGGGCATCGACAGCCGGTTCGCCTTGTACTCCGGATACCACTCCTCGCGAAAGGTCCCGCCCTTGGCATCGAAGACGCAAGCCTTGTAAGCTACGTCCTGCCCCCGGGTGTCGGCGTCGAGCCGGCGCAGCATGTTGAGCACGCCGTAGATGGCGCCCGTCGGCTCCCCCTGCGTGTTGCGCAGGTCGGGCAGGGCGTGGAAGGCGCGATAGAGATACGACGATCCGTCGACCAGCAGCAAGGTAGGCATGATTCGGAAGCGAGCGATGAGCGAAAAAGAAAAGATTCCGCACCTGGCGGACCCCAACGCCTCGAAATTCACGGCCTCGCAGGAGGCCTGGCGGGTGTTCGGCATTATGTCAGAGTTCGTCGAGGCCGCGCAGCGGCTGGCGGAGATCCGCCCGGCCGTGTCGATCTTCGGCAGCGCGCGCACGCCGCCCGATTCGCCGCACTACCGGCTCACCGAAACGATCGCGCGCAAGCTCTCGGACGCCGGCTTCTCGGTCATCTCGGGCGGCGGCCCCGGCATCATGGAGGCCGCCAACAAGGGCGCCTACCAGGGCCGCTCGCCGAGCGTCGGACTGAACATCCAGCTGCCGCACGAGCAGCGCGCCAACGGCTACCAGGACATCTCGCAGAGCTTCCGCCACTTCTTCGCGCGCAAGTACATGTTCGTGCGCTTCGCCAGCGCCTACGTGGTCATGCCCGGCGGCTTCGGCACGCTCGACGAGCTGCTCGAAGCGCTGACCCTGATCCAGACCGGCAAGAGCCAGAAAATCCCGATCATCCTGGTGCATGAACCGTTCTGGCGCGGCCTGGTCGACTGGTTCAGGACCACGCTGGTCGACGAGCGGGTGATTTCCCCGGAGGACGTCGGGCTGATCCAGGTCATCGACCAGCCGGACGAGGTGGTTGAAGCCATCTTCAGGCATTACGAGCGCACCGGCTTCGCGCCGCTGCCGGCGGAACGGGAGAAGTTGCTCAATCTGTAATACAATCGATACTGATAGTTCGCCCGGATATCCCGTCATGCGCAGCCTTCATTTCCTTCTCGTCCCGTTGGCCGTCGCAACCGCTCCGGCTTGGGCGCAGACCGCCGGGACGCCCGCCGCGCCCGACACCAGACCGCCGGCCCTGATGCCGCTGGACGACACCGTGGAACCGCAGGTCACCATCCGCCAGCGCGAAGGCGCCACCATCGAGGAATACCGCGTCAACGGCAAGCTGTACAAGATCCGGGTCATCCCGCTGCGCGGCGAGCCGTACATCCTCGTCGACCAGCGCGGCGACGGTTCCTTCGTGCCCCAGGAAGGGCCCGGCACGCCCGGACTGAGCATTCCGCAGTGGGTCATCGGCACTTTCTGACGCCCACCGGTTCCCGTCGAGGAATCCCGCGGCGATGAGCCACTTCCCCATTCCCGCCCCGGCCTTCGACGGCCGCAGCCGCGCGGTCGGCATCGACGCCGTCTTCGCCTGGCTGCGCCTCGGCTGGACCGTGTTCATGGTCAACCCCGGCCTGTGGGTGGCCAGCGCGGCGATCCTGCTGGTCGGCTTCCTCGCGCTGATGGCCGTGTGGCTGGCCGGGCCGCTGCTGGCCGGCCTGCTGGCGCCGATCCTGGCCGCCGGCCTGTTCGCCATGTGCCGCCGCGCCGCCGACGCGGGAACCTTCGGCCTGGCCGACCTGACGGCCGGCTTCTCCACCCGGACCACGCCGCTGATCATGCTGGGCGTGATCTTCATGGTCGCCGCCTTCGTCATCAAGCTGGTCGTGCTGTTCCTGTTCAGCGGTTCCGTGGCCGGCGGGCTGATGCTGCCGGGCGCGGCCGGGCTCGGCCTCCTGCTCGGCGGCTCGCTCTTCGCCCTGCTGCTTTCCTCGCTGCTGTTCATCCCGCTGTGGATGTCCATGTGGTTCGCCCCGGCGCTGGTCCTGTTCAACGGCATGCCGCCGGTCGAGGCGTGCAAGGCCAGTTTCGGCGCCTGCCTGAAAAACGTCCTGCCTTTCCTGATCCTCGGCCTGATCGCCTTCGTCCTGTGCTTTTTCGCCGCGCTGCCGGTCGGCCTTGGATTTCTCGTTCTCATCCCCGTGCTGGCCGGGACGGCCTACGCCTCCTACCAGGACGTGTTCGTGGCCCACTGATTCCGCCCCCCATGCAAGCATTGATACTCCCGGCCGCGCGAGGACTGCGCTGGCTCGTCGAAGGCTTTTCCATCTTCCAGCACCGGCCCGCGCTGCTGAGCTTCCTGGTGCTCGGCTACTGGCTGTCGATGGCCGTCGTTTCGGCCATTCCCCTGTTCGGCCAGCTGGCCAGCTTCCTCCTCATCCCGGCGTTCTCGGTCAGCCTGATGAACGCCTGCCGGCTGATCGACAGGAAGGAGGAACTGCCGCCGCAGGTGCTCTTCTCGGGCTTCCATCGCAACCTGCATACGCTGCTGACCCTCGGCGTCATCTACGTGCTGGCCACGCTGGTGGTGCTCGGCCTGTCCGCGCTATTCGACGGCGGCCTGCTGTTCCGCATGCTGGTCATGGGCGAGGCGCCGGCCCGCGAGGCGCTGGACAAGACCTCGGTGTTCATTTCCGCGCAATTGACCGTGGTCCTGCTCATCCCGATCATCCTGGCCTTCTGGTTCGCCCCGGTCCTGGTCGCCTGGCATGACATGCCCGCCGGCAAGTCGCTGTTCTTCAGCCTGGTCGCCTGCCTGCGCAACTGGCGTCCGTTCCTGCTGTATTCGCTGACCATCGGGATCATCGGCGTGTTCGTCCCGCGCCTGATCGACGGCCTGCTCGGCGGCGGCGACGGCGTCGGCCAGCTGCTGCCGACGATGCTCACCGTGATGGTCAGCCTGATCCTCCTGCCGACCCTGTACGCCAGCTTCTACATCAGCTACCGCGACATCTTCGTCGGCATGCAAGATGCGTCCTGAGGCAGCGCGCCAGCCGCTCGGCATTTTCGGCGGAACCTTCGACCCGGTGCATTTCGGCCATCTGCGGCTCGCCGAGGAAGCCGCCGACGCGCTCGGCCTGCAAAGCGTGCGCTGGATTCCCGCCGGCCGGCCGGCCCTGCGCGACACGCCGCGGGTCGGGCCGCGGCAGCGGCTGGAGATGGTGCGCGCGGCCATCGCCGGCAACCCCCGCTTCGAGCTCGACCCGGCGGAGGTCGAAGCGCCGGGACCGAGCTACACCGTGCCGACGCTCGAACGGCTACGCCGGCCGGACGCCTGCGGCGCTGACCGGCCGCTGGTGCTGCTGGTGGGCAACGACGCCTTCGCCGGCATGGCCGGCTGGCACCGCTGGGAGTGCCTGTTCGAGCTGGCGCACGTCGCCGTCGCGCATCGTCCCGGCTATTCGGTCGATCCCGAGCGCCTGGACTCTGAGCTGGCCGCGGCATTCCGCCGCCGCTTCTGCGCGGACCCGGCGCGGCTGGCCGCCGCCCCGGCCGGGTGCATCGCCACGTTCGCCATGACGCCGCTGGACATTTCGGCAACCCGCATCCGTTCCCTGCTGTCAAAGGGACAAAGCCCGCGCTATCTGATGCCGGACAGCGTGATCGCCCACATCCATGAACATCGCTACTACACGGAGAATTGAACTGCCGATGAAAGCCGCACAGCTCGAAAAAATCGTCGTCGCCGCCCTGGAGGACATCAAGGGCAAGGACATCGAGGTCATCAACACCCGTAAGCTCACCCCGTTGTTCGAACGCATCGTCGTCGCCAGCGGCGATTCCAACCGCCATGTCCGTTCCCTGGCGCGCAACGTCGAGGACAAGGTGCGCGAAGCGGGCGCCGAGATCCTGTCAACGGAAGGCGAGGAAGCCGGCGAGTGGGTGCTGGTGGACCTCGGCGACGTGGTGGTGCACATCATGCAGCCGGCCATCCGCAGCTACTACGCGCTCGAAGAGCTGTGGGGCGGCAAGGGGCCCGAGCGCGTGCGCAGGATCGCGGACGCTGCCGCCTGAAACCGTCCCGATAGCACCGGCCCGCCCCGCCAACATGTCGATGCCGAGCACGGGACCGGCGTGGCGGCCGCCGTGCCGCCGCGTCTGATCCTGCCGGGCGCGCCGTGAAACTCACCATCCTCGCCGTCGGCCACAAACTGCCCGCCTGGGTCGCCGCCGGCTGCGCCGAGTACGTCAAGCGCATGCCGCGCGAACTACCGCTGTCCGTCGTCGAGATCAAGCCCGAGCCGCGCGGCGCGAAAAACCGCGAGCAGCTGCTGGCCGCCGAGAAGGTCCGCCTGCTGGCGGCATTACAGGGATTTTCCCGCACCGTCGTGCTCGACGAGCGCGGCGCGGACCTGACCACGCTGCAACTGGCGCAACGGCTCGAAGCCTGGATGCGCGCAGGCGGCGACACCGCCTTCATCATCGGCGGGGCCGACGGGATCGACGACGGAATCAAGGCGCGCGCCGACGCCACGCTGCGCCTGTCCAGCCTGACCCTGCCACACACCATGGCCCGGCTGGTATTATGCGAGCAGCTTTACCGCGCCATGAGCGTGGTCCGCAACCATCCCTACCATCGCGAAGGTTAGTTCCGACATGCCGTTCGACACGCGCAATCCGAGGCTCTACCTGGCGTCACGCAGCCCACGCCGCCGCGAACTGCTGGCGCAGATGGGCGTCCAGTTCGACACCCTGTTCTTTCGCGAGCCGCCGCGCCGCGACGATGTTGAACGAGACGGCGTATGCCGGCGAGACCCCGGCCCGCTACGTCGAACGGATCGCCCGCGCCAAGGCGGAGCACGGCTGGTGCGTGGTCGACATCCGCCGGCTGGTGCCGCAGGTCGTGCTGGCCGCCGACACCACCGTCGAGCTCGACGGCGAGATCATCGGCAAGCCGGCCGACGCCGCCGAGGCGCGGGACACGCTGCGCCGCCTCTCCGGCCGCACGCACCGGGTGCTGACCGCCGTCGCCGTCGCCTTCGAGCATGCGATCGAATCGGCCGTGTCGGTCAGCGAAGTGACCTTCGGCGCGATCGGCGAGGCGGACATCCGGCGCTACGTCGCCAGCGGCGAGCCGATGGACAAGGCCGGCGCCTACGGTATCCAGGGCCGCGCCGGCATGTTCGTCGAGCATCTTGCCGGCAGCTACAGCGGCGTGATGGGCCTGCCGCTCCATGAAACGGCCCTGTTGCTCAAGCGCTTCGGCTTCCCGCTCTGAGGTGCCGCCGGCAGGGAAGCCGATAGGCGCGCCGCCGGTTTTCCGGTAGAGTGCGCGCTAGCAAATGCATGCTGGACTCTGAATCATGCTGAAAAGCCTTTTCGGCAAAAGCCACGGCGCCTCCAGTGACGCTGCGCACGCCGCCCACGGCCGGGAGAGAGTCGACCTCGGCCGGATCAGGACGCTGATCGAGTTCTTCCCGATCGGCAAGAAACTGCGTTATTACCCCGAATTCAACAAGGACATCGTGCTCGACACGCTGGTCGTCGCCTATTGCGCCAACGGCCACTTCGTATATGCGATGGAATCGATCGAGACGGACCGGGACGGCCTGCCGACCGTCTTCCGGGGAGACGAGGACAAGGTCCGCCTGCCCGCCACGGGCCTGCGCACCTTCCAGATGCTGGTGCCGGACACCTCGGACCTGGAGATGAAGCTGGACTATCTGCGCCGCGCCCAGATCAGCCGCAACGGGCAGTTCAGCGCCGGCAACAACATTTCCCTGATTTCGAACGCCGGCGTGAAAGGCGTTTCGACGGTCAACACCGAGGTCGCCAAGCAGGTCGTCCTGCGCGACGGCCCGTACGCGCAGATGAACATGGTCCTGCTGACGCCGGACCTGAACACCCTGGCGGTCACCGACCAGCGCCGCAAGCCGCGCACCCGCATCAACGTGCCGGTGACGGCGCTGCTGCCGGCGGAGAATTACACGGGAGAATGCACCCTGGTCGATATTTCCGACGCCGAGGTGCGCATCCGCCTGGGCGAGCGGGGGGCCGTGCCGGCGATCCACGAAGGCGACGCCATGATCGTGGACATCCGCCTCGGCGAGGCCGAGCGGCGCTACTCGGTCAAGGGGTCGGTCGTCCGGCGTTCGGCGGAAACCTGCGTCCTCGGGCTCGACGGCCAGATCCGCGAAGGCCGGCTCGTCCCCTTCGCTCCGCTGGACCTGCTCGAACTGAAAGCCGGGCTGCTCAACTACGGCAGGTAGGACGCGAGCAGGCGCGCGGCTTCCTCCGCGCCGCGCGGGACCGGCGCCGGCGGGGCGGCCTGATGCCACAGTCTCGCCAGATCGTCCGCCAGTTCGCCGCGCATGAGCGCCGTGGCAGCGACTTCCCGGCAGCGCGCGTTCTTTTCCAGCCATTCGATCAGGCAGTCCTGTTCGGGCCAATCCTCGCGGCGCACATAAAGCACGGCCGCGCCGTTGCAGGCGGCTTCGGTGAACGTGCCGTAGCCGGGCTTGGTGAGCACGGCGTCGACGCTGCGCAGCAGGTCGGTGAAATCCATCCGCAGCGCCTCGATCGCCGCCATGTCGCCGCGTGCGATTCCCCAGCTTGCCGGCACCAGCCAGCGCACGCCGGGCGTGACGGGCCAGGCGGCTGCGTTCAAATCCTTGTCGAAGCCGCCGAAGGCGACCAGCACGACGCGCTCGCCGGTCGCCGCGCCGAGCCGTTCGTGCAATTCCGCGCGGCGTTCGTGGCCCGGCGCCGCCACCGGCGCCACGGCGCGCGCGTTCGGCAGGTCGGGCATGAACATGGCCGGGGTCAGCCGGATGAAGCAGGCGGCGCTCCGGTAGGCCGCCAGGATTTGCGCATGGATCGGCCCGGCCCAGGCTTCGCGGCCGAAGAAATGGGCGAACAGGTCGGCCCAGTTGAGCGAGCACATCGACAGCGCGGGAATCCCCGCCCGCGCCGCGCCGGCCAGCGGCAGGTAGGCCACGTCGGTGAGTGCCAGGTTCGGCGCCAGCTCGCGCAGGAACGCCGCTTCGGCGGCGACGCGTCCGTCCCAGCCGGCATGCCAGGCGCGATACGCCGCGCCGGTCGCGGCGAGGTCGATGCGCACGGCGTCGACCATGACGAAGCCGAAATCGCTGCGTCCGGGCAGCAGCTCGAACGGCGCGGCGATGCGCGCGCGCAGCTTCTCCGCCGGCAGGCCGGAGCGGACGGTCAGCCGCAGGCCGGGGCGCAGCCGCGCCAGCGCGTCGAGAATCGGCGCCGCCTGCGCCAGATGGCCGAAGCCGTGCGAGGAGATGTCGACGAAAAGGTGGCCGGGCATGGCGTTGGCGAAAACCCTAGACGAACCGCGCCAGCAGCGCGCCCGGCAGTTCTCCGGGCAGGCCGATCCACACCCGGTGGCCGTTGCCCGGCGCGACGGCGATCGGCGCGCCGTCCGCGTCTTCCATGCGTTCGAGCCGCAGCTCCAGGTTGCCAGACGGATGGATCACCTCGATGCGGTCGCCGACGGCGAAGCGGTTCTTGACCTCGACCTCGGCCAAACCGCGCGCCGCGTCCCAGCCGGCCACGTCGCCGACGTAGAGGCTGCGCCCGGACTCCGAATGGCCGCGCAGGTAGTTCTGCGTTGCGGCCGCGTGGTGGCGCTGGTAGAAGCCATCGGTGTAGCCCCGGTTGGCCAGCCCTTCGAGCTCGCCGAGCAGGCGCGGATCGAACGGCCGGCCGGCGGCCGCGTCGTCGATGGCGCGGCGATAGACCTGCGCCGTGCGCGCCGCGTAGTACGTCGAACTTGGTGCGTCCCTCGATCTTCAGCGAATCGACGCCGAGGTCGACCAGGCGCTGCACGTGCTCCAGCGCGCGCAGGTCCTTCGAGTTCATGATGTAGGTGCCGTGCTCGTCTTCCTCGACCGGCATCAGTTCGCCGGGGCGTTCGCGCTCCTCGAGCAGCCACACGTCGCCGGCGGCGTCCCGCGCCGCGGGCTTGACCCGGTAATCCCAGCGGCAGGCGTTGGTGCACGTGCCCTGGTTCGGATCGCGCCGGTTGAAGTAGCCGGACAGCAGACAGCGCCCGGAGTAGGCTACGCAGAGCGCGCCGTGCACGAAGACTTCGAGTTCGACGTCCGGGCATTCCTGGCGGATCTCGGCGACTTCATCGAGCGACAGTTCGCGCGAGAGGATGACGCGCGCGACGCCGAGCCGCCGCCAGAAGCGCACGGCGGCGAAGTTGACGGTGTTGGCCTGCACGGAAAGATGCACCGGCAGGTCCGGCCAGCGCTCGCGCACCAGATCGATCAGGCCCGGATCGGCCATGATCAGCGCGTCCGGCGCGAGCGCGACGACGGGCGCCATGTCGGCGAGGTAGGTGCGCACCTTGGCGTTGTGCGGCACCACGTTGCTGACCAGATAGAACTTCCGGCGCGCCGCGCGCGCCTCGGCGATCGCCCGGCCCAGCCGCTCCAGGCTGCCGAATTCGTTGTTGCGCACGCGCAGGCTGTAGCGCGGCTGGCCCGCGTAAACGGCGTCAGCGCCGAAGGCCAGGGCGGCGCGCATCATCGCCAGCGAACCGGCGGGGGCGAGCAGTTCGGGGACGGGGCGGACGGCGGCGGGCAAGATCGGGCTTTCCGGGTAAAATGCAGCAAACCACGGATTCTAACCGCTTTTGTGCAACCACCATTCATGCCAGAGACTTTTCCTGAAGACATACTGATCAACTTCACTCCGCAGGAAACGCGCGTCGCCGTGATGTACCAGGGCGTCGTCCAGGAGTTGCACATCGAGCGCAACGCCAGCCGGGGGCTGGTCGGCAACATCTACATCGGACGCATCGTGCGCATCCTGCCCGGAATGCAGTCGGCCTTCGTCGACGTCGGGCTGCAGCGCACCGCCTTCCTGCACGTCGCCGACATATGGGAGCCGCGCAGCGCCGGCGAAGCCGCGCGTCCGATCGAACACATCCTGCACGAGGGGCAAAGCATCGTCGTGCAGGTCATCAAGGACCCCATCGGCACCAAGGGCGCGCGGCTGTCAACGCAGATATCGGTGGCCGGCCGCCTGCTCGTCTACCTGCCGCAGGAAAAGCACATCGGCATCTCCCAGCGCATCGAGAACGAGAACGAGCGCGAGGCCCTGCGCGAGCGCATCGCGCGGCTGGTTCCCGGCAACGAGCCGGGCGGTTACATCGTGCGCACCATGGCCGAGGGTGCCACCGACGAGGAGCTGGCCAACGACATCGAATACCTGCGCAAGCTGTGGTACGACATCCAGGCCGAGGCCAAGAAGGTCGCCCCGCCCGGCCTGCTGTACCAGGAGTTGTCGCTCGGCCTGCGCGTGCTGCGCGATTTCGTCAATGCCAACACCATGCGCATCGTCATCGACTCGCGCGAGAACTTCCAGAAGCTGTCGTCGTTCGCCAAGGAGTACACGCCCGCGGTGCGACCGCTGCTCAACCACTACATCGGCGAGCGCCCGCTGTTCGACCTGTACGGCATCGAGCAGGAGATCGAGAAGGCGCTGGCCCGGCGCGTCGACCTGAAGTCCGGCGGCTACCTGATCTTCGACCAGACCGAGGCGATGACCACCATCGACGTCAACACCGGCGGCTTCGTCGGCGTGCGCAACTTCGACGAAACGGTGTTCAAGACCAACCTCGAAGCGGCGCACACCATCGCCCGCCAGCTGCGCCTGCGCAACCTCGGCGGCATCATCATCATCGACTTCATCGACATGGACAGCGAGGAGCACAAGGCCGCGGTGCTCGACGAATTCAACAAGGCGCTGGCCAGCGACCACACGCGCCTGACGGTCAACGGCTTCACCGCGCTCGGCCTCGTCGAGATGACGCGCAAGCGCACGCGCGAATCGCTGGCGCACATCCTGTGCGAGGAGTGCCCGACCTGCAACGGGCGCGGCGAGGTCAAGACCGCGCGCACCGTGTGCTACGAGATCCTCCGCGAACTGCTGCGCGAGGCCCGCCAGTTCAACGCCCGCGAGTTCCGCATCCTGGCCGGCGTGGCGGTGACCGACATCTTCCTCGACGAGGAATCGCAAGGCCTCGCCATGCTCTCCGACTTCATCGGCAAGCCGATCTCGCTGAAGGCGGAGCCGAGCTACACGCAGGAGCAGTACGACATCGTTTTGCTCTGATCACCTTGGGCCCCGACCAGGGCCATCCGGCCAGAATGCCGCCGAAGCCGCTCGTGCGCACGGGATCGCCCTGGAGGTCGTCAAGCTCCCGGAGGCCAGGCGCGGCTTCGTGCTGCTCCCGCGCCGCCGGGTCGTCGAGCGCAGTTTCGGCTGGGCCGCCCGCTTTCGCCGCTTGGCCCGGGATTACGGGCGCCTGCCCGAAACCTTGGCCGGATCGCACTATCCGGCCTTCGCCTGCCTCGGGTTGCCCCACCTCACCGATGCCGTGAACATCGTTCAGAACATGCTCTAGACCAGGCGTTGTCGAAGGTGCTGAGCGTCGTGTGCCCTCGTTTCCATGTGCAGCCGCGTTCCGTTTCATTGATCCTGAAAAAAAGTCGTCCGCGTTGCCGAAGTGCAAAAACGTTGTCGCACCTTTCCAAACTGTGTTGCAAGAAAAAACGCCAAACTGTATGTGGTGTAGCACAGTGCACAAACCCATAATGAATTCATGCATATCTATGAGAGCATTGCTCAGGAATTCATTACGCTAATCGGCGCGGGTCAGATTCGTCCCGGAGATCGGTTGCCGTCGGTGCGACGTCTTGCGCAACAGCGCAAGTTGTCGGCCTCGACGGTCATTCAGGCGCTCCGGGTTCTCGAAAGCAGAGGTCTCGTAGAAGCTCGGCCGCAGTCCGGGTACTACGTCAAGTCAAGAATTGCTCGGCCTCTGGAGATCGAAAGCAGCGATATCGTACCCACCCCCGTCGAAGTGGGCATCATCCATCGCATGCTGGAGATTCTGCGGGCCAACGGGGCGCCGAAGGCGGTGCCGTTCGGATCGGCTTCGCCGGCTCCCGAGCTCTTGCCCATAACACGCCTCGGGCGGCTCTACGCGAGTCTGGCGCGGAAGCATGCAAAGCTCCTGGCCGGATTCAGCGACGGCAGCCATAGCGAGGAGGCCTTTGCCAAGTCGATTGTCCGCCGTTCGCTGGATTGCGGATACACGGTGTCTCCCGATGAAATCATCGCGACCAATTCTTGTACGGAAGCACTGAAACTCAGCCTTCAGGCGGTTACCAAGCCCGGCGATACCGTCGCCGTCGAATCGCCGACCTACTACGTCATGCTCCAGATGCTTGAAGCGATGGGGTTGAAGGCACTGGAGCTGCCGACACATCCGGAGACCGGTGTTTCCGTGGAGGCGCTGGATTCCGCGACCAAAAACGGAGAGGTTGCGGCATGCATCCTGATCTCCAACGGGAATAATCCCCTCGGGTGCATCATCCCCGACGAAAACAAGAAAGCGATTGCACGTTTGCTTTCCTCTCGGAAGGTGCCGCTCATCGAGGACGATATCTACGGCGACATCTGTTTTACCGTCGAGCGGCCACGGCCGATTTATGCTTTCGACAAGAGCGGCAATACCATCCTCTGTAGCTCCTTCTCGAAAACGGTCAGCCCGACGCTGCGCGTTGGCTATGTGGCGGCAGGGAAGCGTTTTGCCGATGTTTCCCTGCAAAAGGCGCTTACCAGTGGAAAGACCAATCCATTGACGCAGCGCGTGTTGGCGGAACTGCTCGATTCCCGTGGATTTGATGCGCACCTCAGAACGCTTCGTCGGCACCTTGGAGAGCAGGTGGCGAGAACGCGCGATGCGGTTGTGCGCTATTTCCCGGCCGAAACGCGAATTACCGATCCGATGGGCGGTTTTGTGCTCTGGGTTGCCCTGCCTGAAGAGGTGAATGTGATGTTGCTGCACCAAAGAGCGGTTGCGGCGGGCATTACCTTCGTTCCGGGGGAAATGTTCTCGGCGAGCGGCCGCTATACGAATTGCATGAGACTGGCATGCGGCCTGCCTTGGAGCGAACGAATTGAAGATGCCTTGCAGCGTTTGGCGAAGTTGATACCAGATTAGGTCGTTTCTGGTCTGGGCGCGGTATTTCCCGGGTCTCGCCGCGCTGTTCTATAAATGACGAACGAATAATAATTTGGGGGCTGAAATGCTATACACGGTCATCAGGAAGAATAGCTATCAGGATTCAATCAATCTGATGCTGCTTACCAACGCCATCAATACGCTCGATGGCGTGTCGAAGTGTTCCGTCATGATGGGGACGGATGCCAACAAGGAAATCCTGAAAAGCAGCGGTTTGTTCGACTCCGGAAGCGGCGGACGCCGCTCCCAACGACATGGTTATTGCCGTCGAGACGGAGGATGAGAAGAACGTCGAGCGTGTTCTCGAAGAGTCGGCCCGGTTCCTGAATGACCTAGCGGTCAAGAAGCAAAGCACCGGCACCAAGAGCGTGGCAAGCATTGACGCGGCCTTGCAGGAAATGCCCGATGCGAATATGGCGCTATTTTCCATACCCGGAGAATATGCCGCGGATGAGATTGAGAAAGCGCTCGACAAGGGGCTTCATGTTTTCTCATTTACCGACAATATTTCCATCGATGATGAAGTCCGGCTGAAGAGAAAGGCGCACGAAAAAGGCCTGTTGCTGATGGGGCCGGATTGCGGCACCGGTGTCATTGGCGGGATTCCGGTGGCGTTTACGAATGTGGTCCGGCCGGGGAACATCGGTATCGTCGGTGCCTCCGGTACCGGGATTCAAGAGGTGACCACCATCATCGATCGTCTCGGAGGCGGCGTCGTTCATGCCATCGGGACCGGTGGCCGGGACTTGAGCGAAGAGGTTGGTGCCATCACGGTGCGTGACGCCATCATCGGGTTGGAAGAACACGATCCGACCGACGTCATCGTGGTCATTTCCAAACCGCCGGCCACGAAGGTTCGGGATGAAATCGTCGAGTTGCTGCACAGCCTGACGAAACCAGTGGTGGCCATCTTCCTGGGGGAAAAGCCCGATCATCACGAGGGGCGCGTCCATTTCGCGCACACGCTCGAGGAAACGGCGATGATCGCGGTCGATCTGGCTTTCGGTCGCGATGTCAAAAGCAACTATTCGCAGCAGCTGGCAAACGAGATCCAGGCGTCTCTGGCTCCGGAGAAAACGGTCAAAGGGCTCTATTCCGGCGGCACGCTGGCGGCCGAGGCCGCCATGCTGATCGCGGAAGCGCTGGATCTCGGGAAATTGGGCAAGGAGGCGGGTTACATCCTCAATGCCGACGGCTACGAAGTTCTGGATCTGGGTGACGACATCTATACCCAAGGCAAGCCGCATCCGATGATCGATCCGGAAGTCAGAATCAACAAGATCCGGGAGTGCGCAGCCGAGGTCAATACCGGAGTCATTCTGATCGACTGCGTGCTTGGCTATGGTTCTCATCCCGACATGGCCGGGGCGCTGGCGGGCACGATCAAGGAGGCTCGGGATAGCGCACGACGGAGCGGGCGTGAACTGCATTTCGTGGCCACGGTTTGCGGGACGCCGCATGACCCGCAGAACTATCAGGCGGCGATTGACACGCTGAAAGGATGCGGCGTGCTCGTCGAGGCAAGTAACGATCGAGCGGTCAGACTGGCGCTCAAGCTGAAAGGTGTTGACGCCGTGGAGGCCGACAAGCGTTTCGTGTCTTCGCCAGCAGCGAAGAAGGCGCTGCCCAGGGCAAGCGAGAGTGTCGTGGATCTGCTGAATACGAAGCCGCGCATTGTCAATATCGGTCTCACGAGCTTTACCGATTCCATCGTGGCCTACGGCGGTCGCGCCGTGCAATACGATTGGAAACCCGCCGCCGGTGGCAACAAGAGGTTGATCAAACTGCTGAATCTCCTTTCGCGGATGGAGCAAATCGACGTCGCCAACGGCCAAGTCATTGAAAGAATCAAGGATGCACAACCGTTCCTGGTCGATGTCGTCCCGGCAAAATCGGTGATCGATGTCCTGAATGGCCGTGCGCTGCTGCACGCGGGGCCGCCCATCGAATATCGGGATATGACGGGGCCGATGCAAGGGTCGTGTGTCGGTGCCGTGCTGTTTGAAGGCTGGGCGGACGACGAGCCTGGCGCAAAGCGGCTGCTGGAAAACGGCGGGGTGTCATTCACTCCCTGTCACCATGTCGGCGCCGTGGGGCCGATGGGCGGAATCACCTCGGGCAATATGCCGGTGTTGGTCGTGAAGAATCGTCTGGACGACACGACGGCTTATTGCATCATGAATGAAGGCATCGGAAAGGTGCTCAGATTTGGCGCCTTTTCGGCGGATGTCGTCAACCGGCTGAAGTGGATGAGAGATTCGCTTGGCCCGGTTTTGTCCAAGGCGCTGCGGACAAAAGAGGGTGGGTTGAATCTCAATGTACTGATTGCCCGTGCGATCACCATGGGTGATGAATTTCACCAGAGAAATATTGCGGCATCCCTGATCTTCCTGAAAGAAATGGCGCCGCTGATTACGCAGCTCGATATCGGCGGGCAAGAGAAGTTCAAGGTGATCACGTTCCTCGCCGATACCGATCAGTTCTTCCTGAATGTCATGATGGCGGTGTCCAAGTCGATCATGGATAGCGCCCGCAAGGTGACCAGCGGCACCGTGGTGACCGCGATGTCGAGAAATGGCCGCGAATTTGGCGTGAGAATCAGCGGCATGGGAGACGAATGGTTCAAAGCTCCCGTCAATACGCCGAACGGACTGTATTTCACTGGTTATACGGCGGACGATGCGAATCCCGATATCGGCGACAGCGCCATCACCGAAACGGTTGGCGTTGGCGGAATGGCCATGGTTGCCGCGCCCGGAGTAACCCGATTTGTCGGCGCCGGCGGCTTCCAGGACGCTTTGCGGGTTTCGAACGAGATGAGTGAGATCTGTATCGGAAACAATCCGACATGGACGATCCCGACGTGGGATTTCAAGGGAAGCTGTTTGGGGATCGACGTCAGAAAGGTGGTCGCGACCGGAATCACCCCGCTGATCAACACCGGCATTGCGCACAAGCAAGCCGGAGTCGGGCAGATCGGGGCCGGTACGGTGCGGGCACCGCTCGCCTGTTTCGAGAAGGCGATCATTGCTTACGCCAAAAAGCAGGGCATCGAAGTCGACTGACCTTGCACATCGCCCGATGAGATGAAAAGCAATCTGCTGCTGCAGTACCTTCGCGACCGGAAAGAGGTTGGCGCAGTGCACAGCGTTTTCACCAAAGGCTTCAACGTGCAATTCCCGACACAGCTGGTTTTCGTCGGGAGTTGCGAGGCGCCTTTGTCGGCGTTTGGGCTGGCGGTGACTGCGGAGCGGATGAGCGATCTGCTCTCGAAGGTGAGGAAAGGGGATCTGGTTGTCTATAAATCGGATCGGTTGTTCATCTACAGCGTTGCGGGCGTGATGACCATCGATCTGTCCGGGCTGCGCAACGTCGACCTCAGTTTGCCCAAGGTCAAGTGCGACATATCCGCCATTACGGGTACGGCGGTGTTTCGGCAACTCGCGGCCATGGGACTCGAACACGCAACTGGGCTTGGTTGCGCGGAGGACGATTGCGAGCGGCTGGAACTGCTCTGGAATTCAGGCAAAGCGGATCTCGACGCCAATTGCAAACTCGTGAGTTATTTCGCCGGGCGGGGGCCGGGGCTGACGCCGAGCGGCGACGACCTGCTGCTCGGATTCACGCTGGCGCTCATGTTGTTCGGCGAATACGCCAGTTGGCAAAAGGCGATCGCCACGGGAATCAACGAGAACACGACGACCAGGGTCAGTGTCGCCTATCTCCAAGCGATGCTCTTGGGGTATGTGAGCGAGCATCTTGTGCAGCTCGCAGCAATGATGGATAGCGGGGATTCGCTGGCGGTTCAGCAACACGTGGAGAGCGTGGTTTCTTTCGGCCATACGTCTGGAATGGATACGTTGTTTGGCTTTTTCCTGGGGTTGAAATTCTTAACAAGGTAGTTCTCGCGTTGCAGATAACTCCAAAGGAGGGGGAGATGGATATTGAAGTTGGGGAAGTCCGGCAGATCATGGATTGGCTATCCTCGATCAGCGATGACACCGGGCCTGGAACGACCCGGCTGTTGTATTCGCCGAGTTGGCTCAAGGCGCAGCAGGAACTCAAGGCGAAATTCGAGTCGCTGGGTATGGAATGCCGGTTTGACGCGGTCGGAAATCTTTTCGGAACGCTGGTCGGCAGCAAGTCTCCGGAAAGGAAGATTGCGACGGGGTCCCATGTGGACACGGTTGTCCGGGGTGGAAAACTGGACGGCCAACTGGGCATTTTTGGCGGATATCTGGCCGTCAAGAAGCTGCTTGAAACCTATGGTCGCCCGAAGAAAAGCCTGGAAATCATCTCGATGGCCGAAGAAGAGGGCTCACGTTTCCCCTACGTTTTCTGGGGGAGCAAGAATATTTTCGGTCTGGCAAAGAAAGAGGACGTCGAGGCGTTGAAGGACGGCCAAGGCGTCGGGTTCGTCGAGGCGATGCGGAACTGCGGTTTCGATTTCGGCGATGGACGGGCCAGAACGGATATCGAAGCCTTTGTCGAACTGCATATCGAACAAGGCAATTTCCTTGAGGAAGAGAACTATACCGTCGGCGTGGTGAGCTCCATCGTGGGGCAGAAGCGATACAACATTACGCTGAAAGGCGAGGCGAATCACGCGGGAACGACGTTGATGCGCTACCGGAAGGATACCGTCGAGTGCATGTCTCGCATCATCACGCATTGCCTGGACAAGGCCAAGGCCGCCGGAGATCCCCTGGTGCTGACGTTCGGCAAAGTGGTGCCGAAGCCGAATACCGTCAATGTGGTTCCCGGGGAAACGCTGTTCACGATGGATTGCCGTCACACGAACGCGGCTTTCCTGCAGGACTTCACCGCGCTTCTGGAGGCCGACATGAGAGACATCGCGGCCAAGGGCGGCATCGGCATCGAAATCGACAACTGGATGAACGAGAAGCCCGTGGCGATGGATTCGAAAATCGTCGGCTTTATCGAGTGCGTGTGTCAAGACAGGAAACTGAATTACAAGGTCATGCACAGCGGCGCGGGGCACGATTCGCAGATTTTCGCGCCCCGGGTACCGACCGGCATGATCTTCGTGCCCAGCATTCGCGGCGTCAGTCACAACCCGGCGGAAGACACCAAGGTTGAAGATCTCTGCGTCGGGATCAAAGCGTTGGCCTATACCCTGCACGAATTGGCTTACTAATCAATCGGTGAAAGGATTCACTATGAATACGGTGGCACTGAAAGACGGAATGAGAGCTTCGTATCCAGATAACTACTGGAAACTGCTCGTTTTCACGTTCTGTATGGGATGGACGATTATCTGGATTTATCGCGCCATGTTGTCGCCGATTTACCCGGAAATTCAGGCGACCATCGGCCCGCAGACAAATGCCGCAATGGGACTGATCGCGTCCTGCTATTTCTTTGGTTACACGGCACTACAGATTCCGTCCGGCTTCCTGGTGGACCGCTTTGGGCAGAAGAGGGTCCTGATTCCCGGATTTAGCATTTTCGCGGCAGGGGTGTTCAGTATTGCCTATGCCGATTCCATCATGATGATCTATATCGGCGCGGTGTTGGCCGGGGTGGGCTGCGGTACGTACTATGGTTCCGCCTATTCCTTGACCTCGCAGCACGTTCCTGCGGAGAAGAAGGGTTTGCAGACGGCCATCGTCAACAGCGGTTCCGCACTGGGCATGATTCTCGGCATGACCGGATCGAGCTACATGGTGAAGACGCTTGGCTTGCCGTGGCAGACGATGGTTGTCGTCTCCGGCTGTCTTCTGGTTTTTCTCGTCCTGTGGTTTGCCTTCGCCATTGTCGAACCGAGCAAGGTCGCGCAGGCTCCAGGTGCTTCGGTGAACAAGACGTCGGCAGCGAATGCGACTGAAGAAAAATCAAAAGGCTCCATCTTCAGGCTTTCCCTGGTGACCTGCTATTTCCTCTATTTCACTACGTGCTATGCGTATTACATGATCGTTACCTGGCTGCCGAAGTTCCTGGAAGCCGAGCGAGGCATCAAAGGCGGCATGGTCGGACTCGTCGTATCGATGATTGCGGTGACCGCGGTTCCCGGTGCGTTGTTCTTCGCCCACCTGTCGGACAGGAAGCGCGACAAGAAGGCGGAAGTCATTCTGTTCCTTGAGATTGCAGCGTTTGTCCTGATCGGCTTTTCGATGTTCGCGCCGGACACCACGACGTTTGGCATCGTTTTGCTGCTTTACGGCTTCCTCGGGAAAATGGCAGTTGATCCGGTACTCATCTCCTACGTGTCCGACCAGGCAGACAAGAAGAACATGGCGACAACCTTGGGCACGTTCAATTTCTTCGGCATGTCGTCGTCGGTCGTGGCTCCGGCGCTTACGGGCTACATCATCGACAAGACGGGTTCCGGCGTCTGGGGGTTCTATCTGGGGGCGATTCTCCTGTTGATCGGTGCAATCACGTTCTATGCCGCCAACGCCGGCAAGCGAAAAGCGCTCAAGGGGGTGTGATCGTGGGTTATCAAAATAACGTTGTTGGTTACCGGCCGGAACTTCTGCACAACAGGTCGGTAATCAAGGCCGGGATGTTCGCTTTGCTTGAGCCCGATGGCTTGGTCAAAAACATGATCCCGGGCTTCGAGAATTGCGATGTGACGATTCTCGGGTCGCCAAAGCTGGGCGCCAGTTTTGTTGACTATCTGGTGACCATTCATCCGGAAGGCTCGAATCTGAAAGGATTCGGCGCCGACGGGGAAGAGGTTCTCTTTTTTCTGATTGAGGGGGCTTTGTCTGTCGGTACCGGTGAAAAAACTCATTCCTTGTCGAGCGGCGGCTTTGCATACTGCCCTCCCGGCGTCAAATTGTATTTCCACAACCGGAGCGGCCAACCGGCGAAAGCATTCCTGTACAAGCGCCGCTACGTGCCTTTGGAGGGTGTCGCTCCCTACGTCGTCGTCGGTGATACCGAGGCCATGGAATGGACGAAATACGAAGGGATGGAGGATGTCCTGATCAAGGATTTCTTGCCGAAAGACCTGGCCTTCGACTGCAATTTTCACATTCTGAGTTTCAAGCCAGGTGCGTCGCACGGCTATATCGAAACGCACGTCCAGGAACACGGCGCCTATTGCCTGAGTGGTCAGGGAATGTACAACCTGGACAATCAATGGCTTCCCGTAAAAAAGGGGGACTACATCTTCATGGGGGCGTATTGCCTGCAAGCTTGCTATGCGGTTGGGCGAGATGAGCCATTTGCCTATGTGTATTCCAAGGACTGCAACAGAGACGTCGTGTTGTCGGACCCGTCTCGTTAAAGGCAATTATCATGGGAAAACAGTTGGTGATCGCTTTGGGTGGGAATGCGCTTGGCAGCACGCCTGAAGAGCAAAAAGAGGCCGTTCTGGCCGCCTCGGGGAATATTGTCAGTCTTGTCAGGGATGGCTATAGCATCGTCATCGTACATGGCAATGGGCCGCAAGTCGGGATGATCAACCTGGCTTTTGAGTTGGCGTACGGCCAGAACCCCAACGTGTCGGCGATGCCGTTCGCGGAATGTTGCGCAATGAGCCAGGGCTATATCGGCTTCCATCTGCAAAATGCGCTGCAGAACAGTTTCTGCGCGCAGGGAATGACGACGCACGTGTTTACCGCCGTTACTCAGGTCATCGTCGATCGCCTTGATCCGGCATTCAAGAAACCGACCAAGCCGGTTGGCCTGTTCTATACGGAAGAGGCTGCGAACGCCATCACGAAGGAGAAGGGGCATACCTTCATCGAGGATTCCGGTCGCGGTTTCCGGCGCGTCGTTCCGTCGCCCGATCCGATAGACATCAAAGAAAAGGGGACGATTCGCTGCCTGATGGAAAACGGCGATGTCGTCATTGCCTGCGGGGGTGGCGGGGTTCCCGTCTATCGCGAGGACGGCCTGCTCCACAGCGTGGACGTCGTGATCGACAAGGACAAGGCCGCTGCAAAACTGGCCGACGTGATTGCCGCGGATACCTTCATCATCCTGACTGCCGTGCCGCGGGTGGCGATCAATTTCGGCAAGCCGAACCAGGAATGGCTGTCACGCATTACCGTCCCCCAGGCGTTGAAATACATTGAAGAGGGGCACTTTGCCCCCGGTTCGATGTTGCCGAAGGTCGAGGCGGCGATCCGGTTTGTCACTTCGGGTTCCGGCCGGGAGGCCATTATCACATCGCTGGAAAACGCATATCAAGCAGTGACGAAAGGCGGTGGAACGGTGATCTGTTCCGATTAGCTGCTGGAGCGCGAATTATGAGAGGAACGGTGCCATGTTGGTGTAGGCACTGCTTTTCACTTTAGGTGGCTTGAGTTTTGGGTTTTCCAACATGGCGGAGAATGGCGGCCACGATAACTGATCCGATCAGTAATTGTTTATATGCAAATGATATGGAATGAGGCTATGTATCGAGACTTGAATACTCCACTCAGAACGATCATGACACCGGGGCCGGTTGAGGTTGATCCAAGGGTTTTGCGTGCCATGTGCACTCCTGTCCTCGGGCAATTTGACCCGCAATTCATCGCGATCATGAACGAAACGATGAGCATGCTGAGAAAGGTTTTTCAAACCGATAATCAGTGGGCTTTTCCAATTGACGGCACGTCGCGTGCGGGTATCGAGGCGGTTCTGGCGAGCCTGATCGAGCCGGGCGATGTGGTGCTGGTTCCGATTTACGGGCGATTCGGACACTTGCTGGTGGAGATCTCGCAACGCTACGGCGCAGAAATCGTTACGCTGGAGACGAGTTGGGGCGAGGTCTTCCCGCCGCAAACGGTGATCGAAAAGATCAATGAGGTTCGTCCAAAAATTGTGGCGATGGTTCACGGTGAAACATCGACCGCTTGCATGCAGCCGCTCAAGGAAATCGGAGCCGCTTGCCGGAAGGCTGATGCGCTGTTCGTCGTGGATGCCGTCGCAACCATCGGGGGGACGGCGGTCAAGGTCGATGAGTGGATGATCGACGCTGCGATCGGCGGAACTCAGAAGTGCCTTTCCATCCCGTCCGGCATGGCTCCGATCACATTCAATTCCCGTGTCGAAAAAATACTCTTGCAGCGAAAAAGAATCGAGCGTGGTTTGGCCGACAACGCTACGCAAGCGGGGTGGTCTGATCGCGTTATCCGGACGAATTATTTCGACTTGAGCCAGTTGATGGATTATTGGAGCCCGACTCGTTTGAATCACCATACTGAAGCGACATCCATGCTGTATGCGCTGCGGGAGGGGTTGCGCATCGTCCTGGAAGAAGGCCTGGAAGCTCGCTTCAGCCGGCATAAGTTGCACGAATCGGCGCTCGTTTCCGGCTTGCTGGCGATGGGGCTTTCGCTTTATGGCGACGCCGGAATCAAACTTCCCGTGGTGACGGCCGTGAATATTCCGGAAGGGATCGACGGCGAGGCAGTACGCAGCATGTTGCTGAATGACTTCGACATCGAAATTGCCAGTTCATTCGGGCCGTTGAAGGGCAAGATTTGGCGGATCGGCACGATGGGCTATAGCTGTCGTCAAAAGAATGTTCTTCATGTATTGGCCGCCCTGGAAGCGGTATTGATCAGAAACGGGGCAAGCATCAACGCAGGGGAGGCGCTTCAAGCCGCATTGGATGTGTATCACAGCAAGCATCAATAAACGATATAAAAAGGGAGGGGGGCTATGACGATCAGTATGGCGGTTCAGTCTGGTTTCAGATGGAAAGCCAGATATACAGTGCTCAGCATTTTATGGCTTGGTTGGCTGTTCTCTTTCCTGGACAGGATGGTAATCAGCGTGGCCTTGCCGTTCATCAGCAAGGATTTTCAGCTTGATGCGGCATCCCAAGGGATTATTCTGAGCACGTTTTTTGCCGGTTATGCGCTCTTCCAGATTCCAGGCGGCATGCTTGCCGACAAATTCGGCCCCAGGCGGGTTTTGGCGATTGCCATTGTCTGGTGGTCGATTTTCACGAGCATCACCGGGATGGTTTCTTCGTTCGCAGTTCTGCTGTTCTGCCGATTTATCTTTGGCGTGGGCGAAGGGTGTTTCCCCGGGGCGTCCTGGAAGACGATTGCCACCTATTTCCCGCCGAAGGAAAAGGCGACGGCAACCGCAATTCAAGGGTCGGTCAATACGCTTGGCCCGGCTATCGCGTCCCTGGTCGCCGCCGGGATCATCGCGGCCTACGGTTGGCGCACGGTCTTCATCGCATTGGGAATCCCCGGAATGTTGGTGGCCCTTGCGATCTGGGTCTATATCAAAGACGATCCAAGCAAGCATCCGCATGTCACGCCAGAAGACCTGGCAGAGTTGAATGCCGAAGCCAACGTGATGAAGGCTGCTCAAAAGTCGGATGGAACGGGAATCACCTTCAAGGATTTTCTCAAGACGTCGGTCCTGTGGCAGATGGTGCTGATCTGGTTCTTCTTCGACATTACCTTCTGGGGGTTCATCTCGTGGTTGCCGTCTTATCTGATGAAGGTTAGAGGGTTTTCTCTCCTGCAAACCGGGGTGTATGGCTCTCTGCCGTTCTTTGTCGGGACTTTTGGCATGTTGCTCGGAGGCTACCTTTCCGACCGGTTCAAGGGCTCAAGAAAATGGTTGTTTATTCCGGCCGCCATGGTCGCCGCCTTTTGCCTGTATCTGACGTTCAGCGTGGCCGCCGCGGAAATGGCGGTCGTTGCTCAATGCGTGTCGGCATTCTTCATGTTCGTGGCCTTTGCGGCGTTCTGGGGGTTGGTGGTCGACTCTATCCCCGCCGAAATCATGGGCGCCAGCTCGGGCACGGTGAATTTCGGTGGGCAGGTGGCGGGATTTGTTTCTCCCTTCGTGATGGGCTACCTGATTGATCTGAATCACGGATCGTTCGACATGGCTTTCATGTTCCTGATTGCAGGAACGGTGGCATCGGTCTTTGTGGCGTTGACGGTCAAGAGCAGCGATATCGCCAGCAGCTGATTTTTGAACCTACGCCAATGCGATTCGCTGACGACAGCGGTCGTGGTCGCCGGCAGGTCGCGCAACATGTTTTCTTTGAAATTTACGATCCGGTGCGGTTGACGGATCAATCAGACAAAGGAGATTGATGATGAATGAGCAGGCTGTCGTTTTCGTTGAAAAGGAAGAGTTGCACCGGCTGATCAAGAACAAGGTAATGAAGGCCGGATTGCCGGAAGACCACGCTGATGAAGTCGCCAACCATCTCAGCTACGCAGATAGCCGGGGTGTCCACTCGCACGGTGCGGTTCGTGTCGAGTATTACTCCGAGCGTATTGCCAAAGGTGGGAGTAACGCCAAGCCGAATTTCTCGTTTCGCAAGACAGGTCCCTGTACCGGCGTTTACGAGGGGGATAACGCCGTAGGCATGGTGGTGGCCAGGAATGGCATGGTTGAAGCCATCAAGATGGCGAAAGAGAACGGGATCGGTTTTGTCGGTATGCGCAAGTTGGGGCATTGCGGGACGCTATCCTATTTCCTCAGAATGGCGACCGATGAAAATCTGATCGCGATGTCGATGTGCCAGTCCGACCCGATGGTGGTTCCCTATGGATCGGCGGAGCCCTATTTTGGAACCAATCCGATTGGATTCGCCGCGCCTTGTGCAGGGCGTCCTCCGATCGTATTCGATATGGCGACTACGGTTGGCGCCTGGGGCAAGATATTGGACGCCAGAGCGAAGAACAAGCAGATTCCGCCGACCTGGGCCGTGGATAGTGCCGGTCGCCCGACAACCGATCCTTTTGCGGTCGGAGGTCTATTGGCCATTGCCGGCCCCAAGGGGTACGGGTTGATGATGATGGTCGATATCTTGTGCGGGTCGATGCTCGGTGTTCCCTTCGGAAAGCATGTGAGTTCCATGTACGCCGATCTGTCAGCCGGTCGCGATCTCGGGCAGATTCATCTGGTGATCAATCCTGAATTCTTTGGGGGAATGGACACCTTTGCCAGCTATCTTGGCCGGATGGTTGAGGAAATCCACGAGCTACGCCCGGCAGAGGGATGCGGCAAGGTTCTCGTCCCAGGCGAGTCCTCGGAGGCGGTGGCCGAGGGGTATGCCCGCAATGGAATTCCGATCGTCAAGGAAATCCATGATTACCTGGTCAGCGATGACGTCCACTATGACCGATATGACGGGAAGAGTGCTTTCGCTTCGGATTCTCAGGACTAAGCATTGTGCGTGAGAGGGAAAGAGGTTCGTCTTGTTGATAAGGGAGGCGGAAATTTCTGACGAGCCTGTTTCTCGAAGGTCGAATGGATCTCGAGGACTTAAAATTTATTCATTAAATGACATGTGCTTTTATGTTACAGATTATCCATCCACTGAATGATCTCGTTGTACACCGATAGGCCAGTGGGGTCGCTGGTATCTCTGTCGAAATCATGTGTCTCACTGTAAATTGTTATAAGTTTTGAGTCGGGAATGACCCTTGTTAGTGACTTGGACATTCTATAAGGAACGTCTGGATCCATCGTGGCCGCGGACAGGATTGTTGGAGGGAGGGCTGCGAGGCTTTGGGTGTCCAGTGAATATGTTTGAGGAGACTCATTGCCACAAAGCGTCTTTACCCATGTCCCATCCTGGCGTGCCGCTACATAGAGTGCGAATCGTGCGTTGATTGAGCCGTTTGTGATCGGACTGTCACCAACCATCCTCTCCAAATGTAGTAAATCTATGTTCTGGAAAGTCTTGTAGTACTTGCTCGGAGCAAGAAATGACTCCTCGTCCAGCCTTGTGTAGCCGTAAAGACAAATAAGCGCCTTTGGAGGCGTGATGCCGTTTCTCCGCACCGAGTCGCATAGCATGAAAACGAGATAAGCCCCTGCGGACCGTCCGAACAGAACGTAATTTTCGTTGCTCAAGTCAAGTAAGCTTTGGTTATTTTCTAGATAGAAAATAACCAGCTCATTGGACGTCTCAAGGATAGTGTCCAAGTTGGACTCGGGTGCTAATGGGTAGTCTAAAGCAAGAAAATCATATCCAGCGTGTAAGAATCTTTTTAGATAACTCGCCGGGAAATCATTTCGCGTTCCATATATCAAGCCACCTCCATGGAAATAAAGAATCGTTGTTTTCTTGTGAGGAGCTTCTGAACGATAAAGCGTCATTTTCAACTCAATGCCTTTGCCTGATGCAAATCGAAATATCTCGGGTTCTTGCATTGATTTTCTCCACTCAAGAGGTATGCGGTGTGCTTGGGGTTTTAGTCAGAGCTAGAATGGGTCGAAACTCGAAAGCCCTTGCTTTAGCTACCGCACCGCTATGGAACGCTACACGTCAATTATCACCCTCATTACGCCGCGTTCGCCAAGCTGATAACTCTGTACATCACGTGGATCTTCATGAAATGCAGCGCCGCAATCGTCTATCGGCCCGGCCAACTTGCGTTACGGCAGTTGTGAGACACATTTTCAGGCATAACACTGGTGTTGTTGCAATGACAGAGCACACTACGACCTCGTGTTGTTGTGAGGCGGGTAGCGCGGCTTGACGTCGGAACTCGACCACGGTTACGCCGGGGTGGTCCTGGCCTTGGACAACGTCATGGCCGTGTCTTCGATCATGTCCTCCTGGCCGCCGACCATGCCGCGGCGTCCCATTTCGACCAGTATTTCACGGGCCGGGACGCCGTACTTCGCTTCCGCGCGCTTGGCAAAAAGCAGGAAGGAGCCATAAACGCCGGCGTAGCCAAGGGTCAAGGCGTCACGGTTGACGCGGATCGGAAAATCCATGATCGGCACCACGAGATCTTCCGCCACGTCCTGTACCTTGTACAGGTCGATGCCGGTTTCGATGCCCATGCGCGCGCTTACCGCGACCAACACTTCCAGCGGCGTATTGCCGGCACCGGCCCCCAGTCCGGCCGCCGCCGCGTCTATCCGCGTGGCGCCGGCTCCTATCGCGGCAAGCGAATTGGCCACGCTCATGGCCAGGTTGTGATGGCCATGGAAACCCAGTTCGGTGTCCGGAGCGAGCGCCGCTCGTACCGCCGAAATCCGCGCCGTCACGTCGTCCGGCAGCATGTGGCCGGCCGAGTCGGTGATGTAGATGCAGTTGGCGCCGTAACCCTCCATCAGCCTGGCCTGCTCGACCAGTCCCTCCGGCGAATTCATGTGCGCCATCATCAGGAAACCGACGGTGTCGAGTCCCAGTTTGCGTGCCAGGGCGATGTGCTGCTCGGCAACGTCGGCCTCGGTACAGTGCGTGGCCACGCGGAGGGTGGTCACTCCCAGGTTGCATGCCATGCGCAGGTGGTCGACCGTGCCGATGCCGGGAAGCAGCAGCGCCGAGACCTTGGCGTTCTTCATCAGCGGTACGACGGCGGCCAGGTAGTCCTCGTCGCTGTGCGCCGGGAAACCATAGTTGACCGAGGCGCCGCCGAGGCCGTCGCCGTGGGTGACCTCGATCAGCGGCAGTCCCGCCGCGTCGAGGGCGGAAGCGATGGCTTTCATTTGCTCCAAAGTGATCTGGTGGCGTTTCGGATGCATGCCGTCACGCAAGGTCATGTCGTGGACGGCGATTTTCTTACCCTGAAGGTTCATTTTCGTCTCCCTAAACTATGGCTTTGGCAGCTTGCAGCTCGATCCGACCGGCCAGGAGTTCCTCGGCGAACATCTCGGCGGTGCGAACGGCGGCAGCGGTCATGATGTCGAGGTTGCCGGCATATTTCGGAAGGTAATCGCCGAGGCCCTCGACTTCGAGGAACACCGAAACGCGGCTGCCGTCGAAGACGGGGCCGTTGACCAACTTGTAGCCGGGCACGTATTTCTGGACTTCCCTGATCATGGCGTGAATCGATTGCGTGATCCTTTCGCGATCGGGTTCGCCCTCGGTCAGACAATGCACGGTGTCGCGCATGATCAGCGGCGGTTCGGCCGGGTTCAGAATGATGATCGCCTTGCCGACCTTGGCGCCTCCGATCTTCTCCACGGCGCTGGCGGTGGTCCGGGTGAATTCGTCGATGTTCTTGCGCGTCCCGGGGCCGGCGGACCTGCTCGAGACGGTGGCGACGATCTCGCCGTAGGCGACCGGCTGAACGCGCGAGACGGCGACGACCATCGGGATCGTCGCCTGCCCGCCGCAGGTGACCATATTGACGTTCATTTCGCCGCGGCCTACGTGCTCCGGCAGATTGGCCGGCGGCACGCAGAACGGTCCGATCGCCGCTGGAGTAAGGTCGATCATCAGGACGCCGAGCGCGTTGAGTTTGCGCGAATTTTCCGCATGCACATAGGCGCTCGTGGCGTCAAAGGCAATTTGGATGCGGTCGGCGGCGACGTGCGCCAGCAGTCCGTCCACGCCTTCGGCCGTTGTCTTCAGGCCGAACGCGCGGGCCCTGGCCAGACCTTCGGAACCGGGGTCGATGCCGACCATCCAGACCGGTTCGAGCAGCGGACTGCGTTTGAGTTTGTAGAGCAGATCGGTGCCGATATTGCCCGGCCCGATCAAGGCACATCCGATTTTCTTCATGTTGCGTTTCTCCGTTCGGTGAATAGAGCCGCCCGGCCTCAGTCGTCGAGTTCCTGGCCGTGCCGATCCTTGGAAAAGGCGATCGAAATCAGCGATATCACGCCGCAGATCATGATGAATATGGCTACCGGGACATAGCTGCCGTCGTACTCCTTCAACAGCCACGTGGCGATCAGCGGCGCGGGGCCTCCGACGATGGCGGCACCGATCTGGTATCCGAGGGAAACGCCCGTGTAGCGCACGTCCGCGGGATAGCTTTCCGCAAACAATGTGCCGAGCACCGCGCCATACATCGACCAGATCACGCCGAAGCCGATGACCACGGCGAGAATCAGCAGGGTTGTCAACTTCTGGTTCATCATCCAGAAAAACGGTATGGCATATGCCATCATGCAGACGGCGCCGGCGGAGTACATCTTGCGGCGGCCGATGTAGTCCGAAATGGCGCCGACGGCGAGCATTACCGGGATGGCGACGATGGCGGCGATCAGTACGGCGTTGAGCGCGATCCCGCGGCTGAAGCCCAGTTTGATCGCATAGGTCAGCGAAAACGTGGCAAAAATAAAGAATGTCGAGGTTTCGAGGAATTTGGCGCCGATCGTGGTCAGGACCGCGGGCCAGTGGTGTTTCAGCGTTTCGATCAGCGGCACGCGCGCGGTCTTTCTTTCCGAGCGGACCTTGTTGAACGAAGGGGTCTCGGCGACGGCGTTGCGAATCCACAGCCCGAGCCAGACCAGCAGCACCGACAGCAGGAAAGGCACGCGCCAGCCGTAGCTCAGAAACTGTTCGTTGGTGAAAATGGCGTTGGCCCCGGATGCCGTCAGGTTGCCGAGCGCCAAGCCGAACAGCGCGCCGGTTTGGGGAATGGCGCCGTAGAGGCCGCGGCGTTTCTTGGGCGAATACTCGACTGCCATCAACAGTCCTCCTCCCCATTCGCCGCCCAGCGCCAGTCCCTGTAACAAGCGCAGCAGGGTCAGCAGAACCGGAGCCCACATGCCGATCGAGTCGTAGGTCGGCATCAGGCCGATGCCGAAAGTCGACAGCCCCATGATGGAAAGCGTCATCACCAGCGTTTTTTTGCGGCCGATGCGGTCGCCGATGTGACTGAAGACGATGCCGCCGATCGGCCGGATCAGGAAAGCCAGGGCAAACGATGCCAGCGCCAGCATCTGCGCAGAAACCGGATCTGCCGCGGGGAAGAACAAAGGAGCGAAGACCAGGCCGGCCATCGTCCCGTACAGGAAATAGTCGTACCATTCCACCGCGCTCCCCACCGCGCTGCCGAGCAGCGCCCTGCGGCGCGTGGAGTCATCGATCAGATCGGCCTTGGTGACGGGCAGGTCGCCGGGTACGTCGGGCACCATGCTCACTGCCGCAGTATTCGTATTTGACATCAGAAACCTCCATTCCTGAATATTTCTCGGTAATTTCCCCCGTGCCGATGGCTGTCATGACGAATCCCGTCCGGCAGCCATGGCGCAACAAAAATTTAAGGAAATCCGTACCGCCCGGTAATTAGGGGGCGCCCTAGTTAGGGTTTACCCTGGCCCCGCGAAAGAGCCTCTTGCCGGGGCTGGAGGAGGCGTGCCACTTGGAGTATTTTGTCCGCATTAGCTCGGCCGGCAGGTCGACCGATATTGCCCTCTTCATTTGAATCCATGCCATATGCTTTCCCCTGTGAGTTCCCGCCTGGCACTTTTTGTTCATCAGCGGCTGAAGATCCGCATGCGCCTGCTGCTCGTTGGTCTGGTAAGCCTGCTGGGCTTCATCGTACTGACGGTGATTGCCATGCATTCGGTGCGTCAGCAGATGATCGAGGATCGGGTCGCCAGAATTCGGTACTTGGCCGAGGTTGGCCGAGGAGTTCTGCAATGGCAGTACCAACGCTTCCAGAACGGCGAGATCGATGAAGCGCGAGCCAAGAAGGAGGCCTTGGACGAATTGCGTACCTTGCGCTACGGCAACAACGAGTATTTTTTTGTCGATGACTTCGACTGTGTTTCGATCCTGCTGCCGAACATTCCGGAGTGGGAAGGGCGCAACTTTACCGACGAGGTCGATAGCGACGGCAAGCAGTTCGTCCGCATGCAGCGCGACACGGCGCTGCGCGGCGGCGGTACGGTCTATTACAAATTCCCAAAAGAGGATAGTCAGATCAGCGTGAATAAGGCTGCCTATATCCTGCCCTTCATGCCCTGGAAATGGCTGCTCGGTACCGGGGTCTATCTCGATGACGTGGACAGTGAAATCCGCGACATCCTATCGCATCTGCTGGCCGGCTTTTTCGTGGTGGTGGCGATTGCGGGGGGACTGGTGACTCTCATCTCGCGCGGAATGACGAAACCCCTGGAGCAACTGACCCGAGTTATCCGGCGTTTGACCGAACGGGATTACGAGGTCCAGATCGATGGCAAGGAACGCTCCGACGAAATCGGGGACATCGCGCGCGCCCTGGAAATTTTTAAGCAGACCGGCCGTGAATTCGAGGCCCTGCAGCTCGAATCGCGACGCAAGGAAATCGCTGTCGCCGAAGAACGTGCCGCCTGGCTGGAGCAGCAGCATGAAAGCGCCGTGCGCCTGGAACAGACTTCCCGCTTGATTACCGTCGGCGAAATGGCGACCAGCCTGGCGCATGAACTCAATCAGCCGCTGGCGACGATCACCAATTATTGCCGCGGTTGCGTCACCCTGCTCGAAGAGGGCGTGGCGGACCGGCAAGCCGTGCTCGAACCGATGCGCAAGGCCACGGCTCAGGCCGTGCGGGCCGCTATGATCATCACGCGCATTCGCACCTATTTGCGACGCAGCGCACCGGTGCTCGACGCGCAGGACCTCGGCGAGATCATCGGCGAAACCGTCGAGCTGACTGAACTCGCCGCTCGGCGCCAAGGCATCAGCATCTTGGTAAACAGGCCGCCGTCGCTGGCGCGCGTGATGGCCGACCGAATCATGATCCAGCAGTTGGTGCTCAACCTCATCCGCAACAGCATCGATGCCATGCAGGCCGGTATCTCGGATGAACAGCAGCTGACGATCACCTCGGCACAGGTCGGTTCGTTCGTCGAAACCCAGGTGATCGACCAGGGGCCGGGAATCGCCCCGGAGCACTGGGAAAAGATATTTCGGCCCTTCTTCACGACGAAACCCGACGGCATGGGAATGGGGCTCAACATCTGCCGTTCGATCATCGAATTTCATGGCGGCCGGCTGTGGATAAGCGCCAATTCGGCAGGAGGCGCCATATTTCACTTCACGCTCCCTTGCGAAACGGCTCAGCCATGACTCCCCTCGATGATGTGCCCTACACCATTTACGTGGTGGATGACGACGACGACTTCCGCGAATCGCTGGTCTGGTTGCTGCAATCGCACGGCTATCTGGTACAGGCCTTTGCTTCGGCAGAGAGTTTTCTGAGCATTTGCGAACAGGTACTGTTCGGTTGTCTGCTGGTCGATGTCCGCATGCCGGGCGCCAGCGGGTTGGATCTCCATGAACGCCTGGTCAACGGCGGAATCCACGTACCCACCTTGGTGATGAGCGGGCACGGCGATCTCAACATGGCCATATCAGCCTTTCGTAAAGGCGTCGTCGACTTCCTGGTGAAACCCCTTGACGACGTCTATCTGTTCTCGCGCATCGACCACTGCGTCGCTGTCGAAAAGGAAAACAAAAGGCGCATGCAGAGAAGCGAGGACGCCACGCGCCGGCTCAACCGGCTGACCTCGCGAGAACGCGAGGTGTTCGATGGCATACTTGCGGGAATGCTCAACAAACAGATCGCCGACCACCTGGGAATCAGCATCAAGACCGTTGAAGTACACCGCAGTCGGGTCATGGAAAAAATAGGGGCCACATCGGTGATCGAACTGGCGAGGTTCGGTCTCGCCGCCAAGCCTTCCGATACGTAGTTCCCAGGCGGACCGGGATCAGGGGTTCAGCAGCCTGAAGCCAGGCAGCCCGGATTCGAAACGGCGGACGGCCGTGCTGTCGAGCAGCTCGACGACGATGATTTCCATGACGTGCCAGACCTTCACGCCGTTGCGGATGCAGCCCACGAGGGCGGCATCCTTGTGGCCGCAGGCCATGTGCACGTGCGGAATCGGATTGCCTTGCTCGTCGGGGAAGATGGTGCCCACGCCGGCGATCTCGTGCGCCTCGTCGAGCAGGCGTTCGACGAACACCAGCGGATCGGCGCGGCCCACCTCCGTCCCCACGATCAGCCGGCTGCCCGCGTCGGCGTCGCCCAGGGCGATGAGCCCGGCCGCCGAGACGCTCTGCTCGCGGGCGAAGCGTTCCAGGCACGCATGCACGATATCGCCGTCTTCCAGCCGGATGACGAATACGCGCCCGGGCGAGGCTTGCGAGTACTTCATGGATGGATCACTCCTGGATCTGAATCCTAAGTATGGCATGGAAACATCGTGGTTAAGCGGTTTGCTGTTTTTGTACTTCCTTGTGGGTACACGCTTGGGTACACATTTTTTTGAAGTGTAGAGCCTTGGGCGGGCAAAACGGCACTCTTTGAACACTGGAGCCCACGCATGCCCAACTACTTACTTACCACCACCCAGATACAGGCACCCACTTACTTACATTGCCTTTGAACAGAAAACTGGCGAAAGTCCGGGGTTTGCATTACCCGTAATGCCTTTTTTCCGGAAGGACCCGCATTCCACAGATCGGCCTCACGGGGGACCATCATCTTCCTGTACGTCGCCGGGATCAAGCGCATCCATTCCCGCCAAGACCGCTTTCCGTACCATCTCGTTCCTGGCCTCGGCGATCGTCGTCATGATCAGGTCACGCACGGCTTGAGGCAAGTCAGGGCAGACGCGGGCAATGCCGGCCGGTATCTGGTCCAGGCGATCAACAACGGCTTGCGAGGCATCCGCCAGGACATCGGCCAGAATCTCAATCGGCGCGTACGTGCCGCGCGCCACTTCGTTCTTGATTTCCTGCCCCTCTCGCTGCGCCCGTGCCAACATCGCTCGCTCAGTAAGTAGATCGATCGGGCCATCCGTTCCTTGTCTGTCAGCAACCTCCTGCCGGGACTGGCATCCATCGAAGGTTATTGCCGCCTGCGCATCAACTCCGGCTTTCTTCCCGGTGTTACCGTCCGACCGGTGATTCTTGGTCCTCAAGGTATCCAGGTGCTTCGCCCTCCACTTTTCCGCCGCCTCGATGGAGTACGTCGGCATGCCATCTTTCTTCAGGCGGTAGCCCATGGCCTCGCTGATGCCCAATGCGTAACAAAGCTCTTTCATCTTCATGCCATCCGTCTCCTATACCAAACCCTCAACCTATCCGCAAAAGCTGATGAACACTGAGAAGGCGGGCATCGCATTACCCGTGCAGGCGCTCGACTGGAAGGACCCGTACCCACCTACCGCCAGTCGGACGGATACCAGCGCTCAAAGCTCTTGCACTCCGGCGGTGCGATCCATATCCGTTCCGTACCCCGCCCCGTTTCGAGGATCAGATAGCCGAGACCGCACGCCCACTGATACTGCACCCGCCCCTTGCCGATCGACTCGTGCCGCGTGGTTAGGTGCTGGCACATCGTGCAGTCCTTACCCGACATCGGCGCCGGCAGGCAAAGTATCTGCCAGGGCTTCAAGCCGTCCTGCAGGCAGACCCGGTGCCAGTGCCTGACCTGTTCGGCCGGCGCCATGGTTTCCAGGCCGAGCAGCAGGGCGGCCCGTTCGTTCTTTGGCAGTTGCCTGGACCGTGCCCATGCCATGACCAGCAGTACGGCAGCCGGATGGATCGGGTGGCACTCGCTGCCATCCTCGTTCATCCCTGCGCGAAGGTGTTGCGGCTGCGCCGCCGCCCCGCCCGCATCGTCGTCTATTTTGTCCGCTGGTTTACCTCTTCCCTGTTTTTTTACTGGGACAACTGGGACGCTGGGTGAAAAATCGTCTGTATCCGTTGCCATTACTGGGTTTGAGCTGTCCCAACAAGGGTGGGACACTGGCCCTTTTTGATGGGACACACTGGGACACTTTGGCCCCGATGCGCCGTCCTGCGACGTTCCGAGAATGTGGGCGAGCGGCCCGATCAGGTTATCCCAGTCAAGCATCCTCGGTCTCGAACAGGGCCGGCAGGACATGCACCACGCGCGGCCGTCCCTCGCCGGGAATACCCTGTTTCACCTGCCAGGGCGCCCGCCCGGCTTCCGTCCCCGCTTCGACGAAACCACGTGCGAGCAGCAGCCGGCCCACCATCCCCGGATCGAAGCCGGTACAGACGCGTGCACGGAAGGCTTCAACGCTGATGAAGAAGTGCACTTCATCCTTGGCTTCATCGTGCCGGCGCCAGCCCGCCCGGTCGGAACGCACCGGCGCATGCGTGTCGGTCATGCTGGGCCGGTCCCAATCGGTGAATGCCGACTCCCCATAGCGGCGCAGGAATTCCCGCACACGGGCCAGCATGGCGCGTTCCTCCTGATTACCTTCGCCGCCGCGGTTGGCCAGCCAGGCGGCAAAGCAGACGCCGGCCGCCTTCATGGCTTCGCCGGGCTGCCAGCCGGTGATCTCCCAGCACGTGGCCAACTCGCCGGCCGCGCCGACCAGGGCGAAGCGGTTCGCCACCCGGCGCGCCTGACCGCTTGCATCCTGGCTCAGATAGTGGCGATCGAAAGCCTTCTGCGCCTCCTGCAGTGCGTTCATGATCGCGCCGGCATCTTCTCCTACGAGGCGCCTCAAGAAGGCCGGCCAAGCGCTGCCGTAGTGTCTGCGCGTCGCCTGATCGAGCGCTTTGGCGAAGTCGGCACCGTTCCCGCTGTCGTGCAGCGCCTCGAACAGCCCGAGACCGGCGCCGGCATCGGCGGGAATCTCGGCCAGGCGCAACTCCTGCCCGGCCCGCGCCTGCTTGCCGGCCTCGGCCATGTGCGTGGCCAGGCCGATCTCGCCGGCGGACAGGAACAGCAGGCGCCAGTCGGCGCGCGCCCGCATGCCGCCGTTTCTGCCCGCCCGCGTCTTGCCCGAACCGTTGGCCAGCATGTAGGCCACTTCGCCGGCCGCCTTCGGATCGAGCTGGGCCAGCTCGTCGAGCAGCAAGGGCGCATCGCAATGCTGCATGGCCAGGGCTTCCAGGCCGTTGTCCGTCGAGCGCCAGCGCTGCATGTATTCCGGCCCGCCGCACACACTGGCAGCCACGCGCAGCGCCGTAGTCTTGCCGTCGCTCGAATTGCTGCGCAGGTGAAAGCCGCCCGACTCGGCGCCGGCCAGGTGCAGGAGCGGCGAGGCGAACGCCATCGAGACGGCGAATGCCAGCCGGGAATTGCCGGCACAGCGCCGCCCGACCTCGGCTTTCCAACCGTCGAGCGTGCCTTTCTGCTTGAAGGTGTTGCC
Source organism: Propionivibrio sp. (assembly GCF_047602565.1). Classification (GTDB taxonomy): domain Bacteria; phylum Pseudomonadota; class Gammaproteobacteria; order Burkholderiales; family Rhodocyclaceae; genus Propionivibrio. The sequence continues at coordinate 2,255,373 of NZ_JASGGX010000001.1, read as the reverse complement.
GGCCGGGGAATCGCTCTCGAAGATCCATTCCTGCCCGCCCTGGCCGAAGGCGCCATCCGGCAGGACAAAGGCCCGGCCTTCGTCGGCCTCGTGCCAGCCGGTCCGGTTGGTCACGCGGGCGCGGTTGTGCGGGCTGGCCGTCTGCAGGTATTCGAGCAGCAGCGGCCGGCCCTTGGGGGCGATGGACAGGCCGCGATCGAGCAGCAGGGCCGTGGCTTCCAGCCCCTCGCCGTTGAACGAGCGGGCCGGGATGATTTCCTTGTGCGGCCGGTTGTCCGGGTCCTCGAAGCCGACGAGCAGCCCCCAGCCGCAATTGTGCGGATCGCGCACGCGGGCCAGGATGTCGAGCGGGGCACATATCCAGCGCGGTGCGCAGGCCTCGCCCTCGCGATTCACGTCGATAAACCACACGCCGCGATGATCGAGACGGAAACCGCGCTTTGCCGTGGCCGGCACCGCCGCTGCCGTGCCTTCATCATTTTGGTTCTGCCCGTTCGGTGAATCCGGGGATGCGTCGCCGATGTCGGTGACGAATTCACCGGACTGGATCAGCACGTCGAGGTGCGCCGCCGTCCAGCCGCGGGCGACCAGATCGGCCGCGTCGTCGCCCTCGGCCAGCGGCTCGCCGGCCGTCAGCGTAGCCACGCCCGCGGACGCGCCTGCGGCCTTTGCCAGGGCGTCGAGCTGCACGGACGATACGCTGTCCGCCCCGGCCTCGGATAAGCGCCTGGCGGCCTTCACCATGGCCTTCCTGCCGGGTTCGTCGGCGTCCGGCCACAGCCACACCGTGCGGCCGGCCAGCGGCGACCAATCGGCCTTCTCGACAGCCTGCGCGCCGCCCGCCCAGGTCATAGCCACGGCGTCCGGCAGCAGCAGCGCCGCCGCATCGCGGGCTTTCTCGCCCTCGGTGACGATGACCACCGCATCCGGCCATGCTGCCAGGCGATCCAGCCCCAGCAGCGGGCGCGGCTCGGTCGGCGCCTTCCACTTCCAGACCAGCCGGCCGGATTTCATGCGCCACAGGGAAAGCGGGGCGAACTGCTTACGCTCGCCCGCCGGTTCGTAGCGATCATGGTAGAAACACACCGCGCCGGCGGCGTCGACATACGCCCAGCGGGCAGCCGGCGGACCGTGCCGCGGGTGCGCCGGCGGGGCGGGCGGCGCATCGGCCGGCACCGGCATTACGCACTCGCCATCGTCGGTACGTGCCGGGGCCTTTTCTGGCGCGCCGGTGGCCTTGGGCGGGGCGGGCGAAGCCTTAGTGTTGGCCGCCCCGCCCGCGCTGCTTCTGGCGCGTTTCTGGCGGTCTGGCATGTCGATGCCCAACCGCTTGCCCAGGCGCTCGGCGGCCTCGTTGTTCGAGCAATCCCAGATGTAGGCGGCCAGGCTGACCAGATCGCCGCCCTTGTCGCCCGTGGCGCCCTCCATCCAGGCACCCTTGTCGCGGTTGATCGAAAGCGAGCCGGGCGCGTAGTCCTCGCGTTTGGGATTGAGCGGCAGGTATTCCCGCCCGGCGTTCTTGCCGCCGGACAGGCCCAGCCAGTCCATGACGGTATCGAAACGCGCCAGGGCGGCGGATGCGACTGCCTTGAACTGGCTGGCGTTCGGCATTACTCGCTCACCTCGTCGGACGCATCTTCCTTGCCCCGCCCGTGGATGACGTGCTGGCCGTGAAATGCCAGGGCGTTGACTACTGCCACCCAATGCGACGTCAACTGTACGTTTCCAGCATCTTCGTCAACGTGTGGCGCAATAAAACGAAGCGTGTCGAATATAAATTCGGCATGCTCCAGGCGCCTACGCAGCTTGTCTATTTCGCCCTTCAGCTCGGCGGCATTTTGTGTGGTCTTGGCGTTCATCGTTGCACCTCACTGACTAAACTGAGCTCACGATAGTAGTTTTCAGAGAGCTTGATGATGCTCCACAGCAGATCGTGATTAACCGTTCCTCCACGCGAATTCAGGCAACGCGATGCAAGGCTGGCTATCGTGTTGAAACCCGTGGCATAGTCGGACGGATCGAAGTCCAGGTCCTCGGGGAATGAGAACGTGGCCAGCTTGCGGGGCTCTATATGGGATGAGCTCATGCTGCACCCTCTTTCTCGGCAGCAGGAGTGTCTTCAACCATCCCGCTGATCACAGAATCCAAAGCCGCCTTCGCCATCGTTACCAGGCGGTGCGCCGCGTGATTTATTTCTTCATCATTCTCCATCACCCGCATGGCGTCGTCGAGGAAACACGACGCCATCGACAGCGCATCCTCGCTGGAGATACCTGGATTAACCGAGAACAATGGGGTTTGAGCGGAATTGCAGGAGAGAAACGGAAAAGACGTGGTAACGCCTTGGGGGGAACTAGCAGCCATGATGGCCTCCTTACGTTTCGAGATTGAGAACCACCCGAAAGGGGGTGGGGGTGCTCTCAACGCACGTAAGCGCGTCCGGGTCCTTACGGATACCCGACACCCCCAATGACCGGGCCGGACGTGCGAACGCACGACGGGCGGAATGCGGGGCGCAAAAAAACCGGCTTTGCAGCGAATATGCCGGAGTACTGCTTACGTTTTTGAGAGAACCCGCAGTATCAGGCTGGTGGGGCGGGCGGGTCAAGTGGGTATCACACCACTCCTTGACAGAGGCCATCCCGCGCCAGCAAGCCGACCCCGCCAGCATGGCTATCCCCGCGGATGCAAAGTGTCGGCCATTGCTTCGAGCGCGTCGGCCACCCTGCCCAACTCGGATGCGATTTCCAGTTGCATTTCTGCCTGCAGCATCATCCCAAGCAGTTCGCCGTGATCGCGGGCAATCTGCGCTTTAAAACTGGCCTGTGATTCTTCCGACAGGGCATAGATATCGCAGTCGTAAACGTAGGAGGCGATATCCGCCAGTGCAGTCCGCAGGCCACATTCATCTTGCCTGCTCATGCCGCCACCGCCTTTCCGGCTACGGGATGCCGATTGATACGCTCGTTGATCCAGGCGTCGACATCCGCTTGCGGAACAGCCGAGGCGCGATCCGTCACCTTGATGATGCGCAGGCCGTCGCGCTTGGCAATACGGTAGAACTGGCTGATGCTGACACCCATGCGACGCGCGGCCGCCGGGATCTTCTCCAGCGATACTCCCCCGGCAGAGGTGGAATCAGGAGTCTGAGACATTGTTTGTTCCTTTCAGGGAGAGGGGGAATCAGCGGCGTCCGCCCCGTTTGAGGGCTTCACGCTTAAGCAGGGTGGTGAGTTCCCTGGCAACGTCCTGTTTTGCCTGGACCGGAAACTTCTGGCCATCAAGAACCAAAGTAATCGGGGTTGGCGACGAACTGACGCTCTTCGCACTTGGCACTGCAGGTATCTGCAAGTTGCGTATCACGCTTTGGGCGGGGAACCCGACCGGGCCGCCGGAGGCGAAGCGCGGCAGGCGCAAGCGGTTGATGGCATCCATCAAGCTCATCCCGTAATGGGAGACGGCCGCCGCCCGCATGACGTATTCGCCGTTCGACAGGCGCGCAAGAATGCTGTCACTCAGGCTCGTCCCCGGGCCTTGAATCAGCCCTCCGCGGGCGTGGCCGGTCGGGACGGTCTCCTGCTGAGTACCGGCGGCGACCGCGGGCACCGCTCCGTTGGTCACCACGTTGACCGTTACCGTTTTCGAGTCAGGCAGTTTGTCCAGTTCCGCCTCAAGGTCGGCGATCGTGGCCTTGGCCTGGGCGATCTCCACCGTGACTTCAATCGCGCGCGCCTGTTGCTGCAGGTCGGCGAGCTGCTGCCTCACATCGGCGAATTGCTGCGTCAGATCAGCGGCCCGCTTGTCGGCCTCATCCGCTTCATTCAGTTTGAGTTTGGCCTGCGCCTCCAGTGCACGGGCTTTCGACTCCCCGGCGTTCTCCAAGTAATCGGCCGCTTTTTTGTCATCAGTGATCTGATTGGCCAGCTTCGTGGCCCGTTCGGCATCCCTGAGGGCTTGGTCGGCATACTTGGCCGCGTTCTCGGCGCGGCCGTGCAGTGCGGCAAACAGGGCATTGCTGGCATTGAAGCGGGCATCTTCGGACGCTTTCAACGCGTCGGCTTCGGCCTTCGCGCTCTTCTCTTCCTCGGGCAAGCCGGCGTTGCGCCGCGCATTCGCCTGGTCCTGACTGTCCTGCCGGACATCCGCCGCGTCCTGCTTCAGCTTGTTGGCCGCGGTGCGCGCCTTTTCCGCCTCGTCTGTTGCCTTTTTCCAAGCCGTCAATACCGCATCCACCAACTTTTGCTGCTCCGCGATGCGACGCTCTACGCTTGCCTTCTCGTTAGCCTCGATCTTGCCGCCTTCACCCGTCGCGATGTAGGTCATCAACTTTGCCAGCGCCGTTTTCTTGTTGACGAGCTTCTGTTCGATATCGGCCCGCCTGCCGGCGCTGCTTGCCTCTTCGGCTTCGCGGCGAGACGCCAGCTCCTTGGCCTTGGTGCCGAAAGCATCGATCACTTTCTGTAGACGGCCAATCTCATCGTCAACCCCCTTGTTGCGGGGGACGCCGAACGATGCCATCCGTTGTTGTATCGCCTGCAGTTCGTTCATTTTTTGCGTGAGTTCTGCAACACGCTCGGCAGGGTCGCTGGAGCCGGTAAAGGATGCCAGGAAGGAATCCCACCACCCGAGACCGGCGGAGCGATTTTCCAACAGCTTGGTGCTGAAATTCGCCATGGCCGGAACCACGCCGTTGCCGATTTCCCTTCTAAGCCCTTCCGCGGCGGCGCTGATTCGCCGCATGTTCTCTTCGTATTCCCTCGCCGCCTTGAGCTGCTCCGGGGTGATCACCAGGCCGAGCCGAGCGGCCTCATCCGCCCATCGCTTGATCGCGTCGGCGCCTTGGTTCAGGACCGGGATCATCTTTATGCCGGCCTCTTCCATGAGCTTGGTGGCGAGCGCCGCCTTCTCCGCGCCGTCCGGCATGCGCTTGAACGCGTCGGCGACATCCATCAACACGGCTTCGACAGGACGCAGCCTGCCGGCGGCATCGGCGTATTCGACGCCAAGGGCTTTGAATACAGCCTTGGCCTCCTCGCTGCCGCTCGCCGCCTCGCGCATCTTGACGCTCAGACCTTTCAGTCCCTGCCCCAGCGTCCCTACGTTGACATTCGCGATGTTCGCGGCGTATGCCAGGCGCGACAACTGCTCAGCGCCGATGCCGTATTGTTCGGCCATCTTCCCGGCCTGTTCCGTGGCCTCGGCTGTCTGGTTGGCAAACTTCAGCACCGCGGCGCCCGCCGTTGCGGCAACCCCGGCCACGCCAGCAAAGCCTTTCAGCCCAAGCATCGCCAGCCCGCCGCCGTTCGATCTCAGCGACACCGCCGCGAGGGAACGCACTGCCGCCACGTCCTGGCTGAATTTGTTCAGGAGTCCTTTCGATTCGCTCAGAGTCTCCTTCAAGGGCCGGTTATTGGCGCCGATCTCAACCTGTAGCTTTTGCATCATGCCTCCGCGTCAGGGATGGTCGGAAAGCCCGTGCTCAGCGCCTCACTAAGCATCTGCATGGTTTCGGAGACCAGGGCGCGCATGCGGAAGAAACATGGATTGATCTCACGGCCGGCGGCGGCAAGAGCTTCCAGTTCCCGATAGACCAGCGAATCGAACTCCTTCGTCTCGCAGCGGTAGATTCGTGCCAAGTCGCCCAAACTGATGTCCGGCAGGGCGAGTTCGTCAACGACGTCGCACGGACCGCCGGGAATGCATAGTCCGGCGTACCATGTATGCATGTCGGCGACGCTCAGTTCGTGAGCCGTAAAAGTGCGGGTATCGCAAGTGACAGTTCGGGTTTGCATCAGCTTCTCCTTTGAGAAATATCGCCTGTGGCGGATTTGATCGCCGTGAGGTAGGTTTTCCAGGGGTATTGCCAGACACCGCTATGGCCGTGCGCCACGAGAGCGCAGCAGACACGATCGATTTCATCGCTTCGGCATGTCTCACCGCGGGGCACGTCGGCCCTGAAAAAGTCGGGGTTGAGTGACCGGGCGGCGGAAACCAGCGGTTCCAGCTCGGACGGCGTATAGGCCTCCAACTGGAGGATCGAGGCATTCGACATGCGTGCCAGGTCGGCGAGGCTGAAGCCGTCGAACGGCATAGCGTGGAATGCTTCGGCAGGTTCTCCGGCCTCAATCTCCATGACCCAGGCGCGCACCTCGGCAACCGACAACTCGCGGACCGTGACGACGCGGCCAGGCAGATAGACCACTCGAACCGCGGCAAGGCTTGTGAGCATGATTCCTCCTTTGCGGCTATCGCGCCGTGGCGAAGGCATCGACCAACGCCGTTTCGAAAATCCGATCCCAGTTCCGCTTTACCGACGCGGCCGCGATCTGGTCGATGTCGACACGCCGCCGATAGGAGGGACGATTGATCACCATGAGCAAGGGTCGCAGGCCTGTACTCCCGCCCATATCGATCCACGCTCCGCGTGGCAGATGGGCATCGCGAACTCCGCCGCGAGACCAGAAAATCCGCCCGGCCTTCGCGATATTTCGCTGGCTGCGCTTGCTTTTCGATGTCCAGACGTGAGGATCGATTCCCAGGCGCAATTGGGAAATGATCTGCTGCACCTGGCCGCGGCTCATGTTGCCGAACTGATCGAACCGCGCGCCGGTGCCGGGGGCAACAAATTCGCCAGAGCCCAGCAGGCCGGCTTTGATCAGGTAGTTCTCAAGATTCTTGCGAATTCGCCCACCGCCGCGGAACTGATGCCCCAGGATCTCAGCCGGGGATGCTGCCGCCTTGGCGGGCAGCATGTCCTTGATGCCGACAACGGCCGTTAGGTTGTCGCGCGTGGCGCTTTTGACGAAAGTCGATCGCAGCGTATAGGGCGTGGGGCGATCAAACGCCCGTTTCATCTCTGTTGTCAGATCGGACTGCACGGCCTTCGCCGTCAGCGTCAGAGATTTGGCCACAGCGAACCGCACCTGCTTATCGGTGCGTTCAAGGGACTTGATGATGGCGTCCAGGCCGGTGAGTTTGAATGTGGGGGTGATCATATGCCCGCCCCCATGACAGTCCTATGACCTGGCGTGCAACGCCCTCGGCGTGGTGAGCTAAAAATTGTTTCGTAAGACATCGCTGGCAACTCCCGGATGTGTCATTTGGGTGTTGCCATTCAAAACCACGCCTCGGATATTTAGCCGGGTAGGTGTGCAGACGTATGCACGCGTACCCGGTAATCCGTTACTTTTTTTCTGTCACCTGCCAACGCCTGATGAATGTACTCTTCGCTATCGGTTTACAGTCCTTGCCGTCGTACTTGTATTGAATATTTTTCTCCGTAACCTTGATGACCTCGAAGCCGTCGAACTGTTTGTCAACCTCCAGCCAGCTCCATGCTGTATTCCATTTTTGTTTCTTTGACTCTTTGCGCACTGCTTTGACAAATGCGGCAGCCGAACACGGGGAGGGTTTGCGGTTACGCGGCTTTTTTGCCCTCTGTTTTTGAAAGCGAGAAAGGATTTCCGCTTCTGTAGCTCCTTGAGCAAGGAGGATGAGCATGGCGATCTCGGCAATGTTCAGGCCGCCGACATCTTCGACTATTTCCCTGACCTTCAGAAGGTAGTCGTCGATCGATTCGGCGCCACTTTTCGAAAGTTTCATGAGTCGTTCAACTGGGAGGCCAGTAAACGCCTCTGGTAAAGGCCCGCGAGTCGCCGCGGTTACTTTTCTGTAGAAGGCTAGAAACTCTTCCAGCGACCCACCAATGGTACTTGCTGTTCCTCGATATCGTGAGAGCAATGCCAACAAGCATGCTGGTACACGCTCTTTCGGCAATACATCCACTGCAGCTACATACAAGTCAGGTGGAATCTGTGCAAACAAATGCGCCGCCACTTCAAGCGTCATCAAGTCCGTGGGCTCCCATAACGAAAAATCAACCATACTGGACCCTGCGAAACTCGTTACCTGTCGCCACCTACCCGCCATGTGCGTGCGGCAGCGCCGCCCGCGTCACTTTCGGCAAACCGGCCACCGGATCACGCGGACAAGGCATGGTCGGCACCAATTTTCCGCCCCCCGGCTGGCCGGCGCTGCTTGAGGGTCACCTGCGGGGATAGGCCCGCCGTCGCTGCCATGTCGATCAGGGCATCCGTGGAGAATAGACTGATCCGCCCCCGCATCAGGTCGGACACGCGGGGCTGAGTCACACCCAGCAAGCCGGCCGCGGCGGATTGGGTCAGCCCTTCCCGCTTGATCCACGCTTGCAGACCACGCATCAACTCCGCCCGCGCCTTCATGCTGGCGGCCTCCTGGGGGGTGTCCTCCAGGGCATCCCATACGCTTGCAAATCGGTTATCGCTCATCGCCGTTGCTCCATCAATTCCTTGTATCGCTTGCGGGCCAGGGTGATATCCCGCTCGCTCGTCTGCTCGGTTTTCTTCCGGAAGCAATGCAGGATATAGACGGCATCCGCCAGCTTGGCCACGTAGATCACGCGAAAGGTACCGGACTCATCCCAAACACGGATTTCCCGCCCCCCGGCGCCAATGGCTTTCATCGGCTTCCAGTCGTCCGGCTCCTGCCCGTGCTGCACCTTGTCTATCTGGTAACCCGCTTCCCGCCGCGCACCTATCGGAAAGGCCCGCAGTGCGTCCAGCGCATCCCCGCAGAATTCAACCGGCTTCATGCCTTCGAGTATATCGGATTTTGTATAGTTCCCACATGCCCAGCATCGGTAAAATCTCCGCTATGGGTGGCGGCAGGCGGGACCGGTTTTGCGCCAAAAATCACGCTTTCACTTGCCCGCCCGCGCTCGAATGGGCCATCCATGCTCATTGTCAGAACGTCGCAGGACGGCGCATCGGGGCCAAAGTGTCCCAGTGTGTCCCATCAAAAAGGGCCAGTGTCCCACCCCTGTTGGGACAGCTCAAACCAAGTAATGGCAACGGATACAGACGATTTTTCACCCAGTGTCCCAGTTGTCCCAGTAAAAAAACAGGGAAGAGGTAAACAAGGAGGAAAACGGGCGGGCGAATCATGCTTTTCTTGCCTGCTTCATCGGCACCACATTCCAGGCGCTACCGCGTTCCAGATTCTCAAGAAAGGATGCCCACAGATTGAGCGCGATTCGTCGTTGCTCGAAGTAGTCATGGCGGTTGTAGATGCCCTCGACACCCTTGATCTTGTGGTTGAGGCAACGCTCGGCGATGTGTGGCTCGACGCCCAGGGCGGCCAAGTGTGTGCGCGCCGTGCGGCGGAAGTCATGGATGGTGAAGTTCGGCACGCCATCGGCCGCCAGTACCGGCTTGATGTGCTTGCCCAGGGCGGCGTTCAGCGTGTTCAGGTCGACGTGCGGAATCATCCGGTTCTGCATCTTGCGGGCCGGGAAGACATAGGCGCTGCCCGCCGCCAGGCGCTTCAATTCCCGCAGGGTATCGACGGCCAGGGCGGGTAGGGGGATGTCGATCGGCGTGCCGGTCTTGGTGCGTTCCTCCGGCAGATGCCAGACGGCGTTATCCAGGTCGAACTCGGGCCAGGTGGCGGCGATCAGTTCTTCCTTGCGCACCGCCAGCATGAGCAGCAGGCGGACGGCGTAATGGTTCTCGATGGTGAAGGTCCCGGCCTTGTCACGGATGGCCGCGAACAGCTTGCCGATCTCTTCGGCCGTCAGCCAGCGATCGCGGGATTCTTCCCTGCCGCCAGCATCCCCCAGGTCGAAGGCGGACGCCGGATTGGTTTCGAGCACTTGGCGCTTGATGCCGTAGTCGAGGATGCGCTTGGTCCAGCGCAGCACGTCATTGGCCACGGTGCGGGCGCCCCGCTTGAGCACGGTCTGCAGCATGGCATCCACATCGCGAGGCTTCACGCTGTCGGCCCGCATCTTGCCCATGGCGGGCTTGATGTCGTTCTCGATCCTCGACCGGACGATGTTGGGATGCTTCCAGCGCCCCAGGATATTGCGCTCGAAATACTCGTCGGCGAGCTGGGCGACCGTGAGGGCATTCCTGGCTTCCTCGATCCTGGCCAGGGCCTCGCGCTTCTTCTCTTGCTTCTCGCCGGCCACGTCATGGCCCAGGGAAACCCGTGCCGACAGCTCCTTGGCGATCCTCCGGGCCTCGGCCAAGGATACCTTGGCATAGGTCCCCAGGTTCATGACCCGCTGTTTGCCGTCGAAGCGGTAGCGATAGCGCCAGCTCGGAACGTTGTCGTTCTCCCGGAAGCGCAGGTACAGGCCCTCACCATCCGCCCGCCCCTCGAAACGCTCGTCGGCCTTGATCCAGGCCCGTATCTGAATGTCGGTCAGTCTGCCCATCGCCTCACCCGGAATCCGCATCTGCACTGTGTACCCACAAAACTACCTGTAAACCCCATGGGTACACGCTTGGGTACACACAAATAATGCGCTTTCCTGATTCGTTCTGCAACGTCCAGATAAGCTAAAAGCCGCATGGTTAGCGGCTTTTACTTTTTTGATGCGATATCCTGATACGTCCTGAGACACTATTCAAGGTTCTGGATCTGCTCCCGCATCTGCTCGATCAACAGCTTGAGGTCCATCGCCGTCTGCGAAATCTCGGCGACCACGGATTTGGAGCCCAGCGTGTTGGCTTCGCGGTTGAGTTCCTGCATCAGGAAATCGAGGCGTTTGCCGCAGGCGCCGCCGGCCTTGAGCACCCGTTCGACCTCGTCCAGGTGCGTGGACAGGCGCGCCAGCTCCTCGGCCACGTCGATGCGCACCGCGAACACCGCGACTTCCTGGCGGATGCGTTCGTCGTCGGCCGAACCCAGCGCCTCGGCCAGGCGCTGCTTGAGTTTTTCCTGGAACGCGGCCTGCGCCGTCGGAATGCGCGGCTCGACGTCGCGCACCCGTTCGCGCATGCGCTCGACGCGGTCGAGGATCATCGCGGCCAGTTTGCCGCCTTCGCGCGCCCGGCTGGCGGTGAAGTCGTCGAGGGCTTCCTTGGCCAGCGCCAGCGCGGCGGCGACGAGCTTTTCGCTGTCCAGCGACTCGTCGCCGAACATGCCCGGCCAGCGCAGCACGTCGCTGACGGTCAGCGGTGCGGCGTCGGGCAGCTGGCTGCGCACCTGCGCCTCCAGGGTCCGCAGCCGCTGCAGCAGGTCGGCGTTGAGCGCGGTCTGCTGGGCGCGCGCGGCCGCCGCTGAAAAGCCCAGGCGGCATTCGAGCTTGCCGCGTGCCAGGCGCGCGCCGAACAGTTCGCGCAGCGCGGGTTCGGTGACGCGCAGTTCCTCGCAGACGCGGAACTGGAAGTCCAGGTAGCGGGAATTGACGCTTTTCAGTTCGATGCTCAGCGCACCGCATTCGAGGTCGAGCGTTCTGGCGGCATAGCCGGTCATGCTGTAGATCATGGGGGGTCCGAGAGGGTTGTGTGCGAAACGCCGGTCGGCTTTACAGCCCACCGGCAAAGCCCGAAAATGGCCGGAATTCACATGATAGCTTCGATACTGATGGTGCAACAAGCCAACCACGCGCTCCCTTCCGGTTACCAGCTCGACGAATACCGCATAGAGCATCAGCTTTCCCTCGGTGGATTCTCGATCGTTTACCTGGCGACCAACCGGGAAGGACAGTTCGTGGCGATCAAGGAGTATCTGCCGAACAGCCTGGCCCTGCGCGCCGAGGGCGAGATCAAGCCGGTCATCGCCGAGGAGCACATGCCCGCGTTCCGCTACGGCATGAAGTGCTTTTTCGAGGAAGGGCGGGCGCTGGCCAAGCTGTCGCACCCGAACGTGATCCGCGTGCTGAATTTCTTTCGCGCCAACAACACCGTGTACATGGTGATGGAATATGAGCACGGCCGCACGCTGCAGGAATTCATCCAGAAGAACCGCGCGGTGATCACCGAGAATTTCATGCGCAACGTGTTCACCAAGCTGCTCAACGGCCTGCGCGAGGTGCATTCGCACAAGCTGCTGCATCTCGATCTGAAGCCGTCGAACATCTACATGCGCAACGACTATACGCCGGTGCTGATCGACTTCGGCGCGGCGCGGCAGACGCTCGCCACCGATACGCCGATGCTCAAGCCGATGTACACGCCGGGGTTCGCCTCGCCGGAGCATTACCATCAGCGCGAACTGCTCGGTCCGTGGAGCGACATCTACAGCGTCGGCGCCTCGATGTACGCCTGCCTGTCGGCTGCCGCGCCGCAGGCGGCCGACAGCCGGGAGGAGAAGGACCGCCTGGTGCCGGCCATGGTGCGCTGGGAAAGCCAGTATTCGGACCAGCTGCTGGAAACCATCGACTGGTGCCTGTGCCTCAACCATCTCTATCGCCCGCAAAGCGCCTTCGCCCTGCAAAAGGCGCTGACGGAACCGGTCGATCAGCCCAAGGTGGCGTTGGCGGCCGCTACCGGCAAGAAGACCTGGCTCGATCACGTGGTCGGCAAGTTCAAGGGAAAGGCTGAACCGAAGTGAAATTCACCATCTACCAGGAAAGCCGGCCCGGCAAGCGGCCGAACAACGAGGACCGGCTGGCCCACTGCTACTCGCGCGACGCGCTGCTGATGGTGGTCGCGGACGGTATGGGCGGGCACTACTACGGCGAGGTCGCCGCGCAGATCGCCGTGCAGTGCGTGACGGAAGCGTTCCAGCGCGAAGCCAATCCCAATATCCACGATCCGTTCTCCTTCATCAACCGGACGATGCTCAACGCGCATTGCGCCATTCTCGACTTCGCCGACACCCACAAGCTGCAGGATTCGCCGCGCACCACCTGCGTCGCCTGCCTGATCCAGGACAGCATCGCCTACTGGGCGCACGCCGGCGATTCGCGCCTGTACGTGATCCGCGGCGGCCGGGTGCTGACGCGCACGCGCGATCATTCGCGGGTGCAGCTGCTGATCGACCAGGGCATGATCAGCCCGGCGCAGGCCCCGTTCCATCCGGACCGCAACAAGGTGTACAGCTGCCTCGGCGGCCGGCAGGACCCGGACATCGAGCTGTCGCGCAAGACCCCGCTCGAAGCGGGCGACGTCGTGGCCCTATGCACCGACGGCCTGTGGGGGCTTTACCCGGACGACCTGCTGGCCGCCGCGCTGAAGAACGAAAACCTGATGAAGTCCGTGCCGGAGCTCATGGAGCAGGCCGACGGGCGCGGCGGGCAGAACGCCGACAACCTGTCCATCGTCGCCGTCCGCTGGGAAGACAATTACGTCGAACCGGGATCGGGCAATTCCTCCACCATCCACACCCAGACCATGCCGCTCGGCGCGATCACCACCCGCCTCGACGAATTCGGCCGCAACCCGAAGTACAGGACCGAACTGACCGACGACGAAATCGAGCGCGCCATCCAGGAAATCCGTTCCACCATCCAGAAGTATTCGAAATAGGAAATTCATGCGACCCAGTCAACGTCAGCCCGCGCAACTGCGCGAGGTGCGCATCGTCCGCCGCTTCACCTGCCACGCCGAAGGCTCCGTGCTCATCGAAATGGGCAACACCAAGGTTTTGTGCACCGCCAGCGTCGAAGAATCCGTGCCGTCCTTCCTGCGCGGCCAGGGGCGCGGCTGGGTCACCGCCGAATACGGCATGCTGCCGCGCTCGACGCATACGCGCACCGCGCGCGAGGCGGCCAAGGGCAAGCAGTCCGGGCGCACCCTGGAAATCCAGCGCCTGATCGGCCGCTCGCTGCGCGCCGTGACCGACCTCGCCGCGCTCGGCGAGCGCCAGATCACGCTCGACTGCGACGTGCTGCAGGCCGACGGCGGCACACGCTGCGCCTCGATCACCGGCGCCTGGCTGGCGCTGCACGACGCCTGCGCGGAACTGGTCGCCCAGGGCAAGCTCGCGGCCAGCCCGCTACGCGACCACGTCGCCGCCGTCTCGGTCGGCATCTTCGACGGCCAGCAGGTGCTCGACCTCGACTACCCCGAGGATTCGGCGTGCGACACCGACATGAACGTGGTGATGACCGGCGCCGGCGGCATCGTCGAAATCCAGGGCACCGCCGAGGGCGCGCCCTTCACGCGCGCGCAGATGGACTGGCTGGTCGACCTGGCCGAGGCCGGCATCCGGCAGCTCGTCGCCTTCCAGAAGGCCGCCCTCGCGGGGTGAGCCTCTCTCTTTCGATCGAACGCGGCGCAAACGCATTTGCGCCGCGCCCGTTGCACAGGAATCCGCCATGAAACTCGTCGTCGCCTCGAACAATCCCGGCAAGCTGCGCGAATTCGGCGCGCTGCTCGCGCCGCTCGGCTGGGAGACGATTCCCCAGCAGGAACTCGGCGTCTCCGAGTGCGAGGAACCGCACGGCACCTTCGTCGAGAACGCGCTGGCCAAGGCGCGGCACGCCGCGGCGGCGACCGGCCTGGCGGCGCTGGCCGACGATTCCGGGCTGTGCGTGCACGCGCTCGGCGGCGCGCCGGGCGTTTACTCGGCCCGCTACGCCGGCGAGCCGAAGTCGGATGAGCGCAACAATCAAAAGCTGGTTGCCGACCTCGCCGGGCAGGCCGACCGGCGCGCGCATTACGTCTGCGTGCTGGTCTTCGTGCGCCACGCCGGCGATCCGCAGCCGGTCATCGCCGAAGGCGAATGGCACGGCGAGATCGTCAACGTGCCGCGCGGGGCGGGCGGCTTCGGCTACGACCCCTACTTCTTCCTGCCGGACGCCGGCATGACCGTGGCGGAACTCGACGCCGCCGAGAAGAACCGCCGGTCGCATCGCGGCCAGGCGCTGGCGCTGCTGGTGGACCGGCTGCAAACCCGCCGCGCATGACCCAGCGCAAAGCCGCGCGCATCATCCCGATCCGGCCGGCGGCCGCGGCTCCGTCGGCGCACCCCGGCGCGCTGGAATTCCGCACCCCGCTGCCGTTGTCGCTCTACGTGCACATTCCCTGGTGCGTGCAGAAGTGCCCGTACTGCGACTTCAATTCGCATGCGCTGCGCGACGGTCTGCCGGAAGCCGAGTACGTCGCCGCGCTGATCGCCGACCTGGAATCGGCGCTGCCGCTCGTCTGGGGCCGCCGGATCGTCAGCGTCTTCCTCGGCGGCGGCACGCCGAGCCTGCTTTCTGCCGAGGCGCTCGACACGCTGCTCACCGCCGTCCGCACCCGCCTGCAGCTGGTGCACGGCGCGGAGATCACGCTGGAGGCCAACCCCGGCACCGTCGAGGCCGACAAGTTCGCCGCCTTCCGCGCGGCCGGCGTCAACCGCCTGTCGCTCGGCATCCAGAGCTTCGATCCGGCGCAGCTCAAGGCGCTCGGCCGCATCCACGACGCCGCTCAGGCACGGCGCGCCGCGGCGCTCGCCGCGCATCACTTCGACAACTTCAACCTCGACCTGATGTACGGCCTGCCGGGACAGACCGTCGAGCAGGCGCTCGCCGACGTGGAGCAGGCGCTCGCTTTCGCGCCGACGCACCTGTCCTGCTACCAGCTCACCGTCGAGCCGAACACGGCGTTCGCCGTCTCGCCGCCCGCGCTGCCCGATCCCGACCGCTGCGCCGACATGCAGGACGCCATCGAAGCCCGGCTGGCCGAGGCCGGGTTCGTCCATTACGAAACCTCGGCGTTCGCCCGGCCGGAACGTCAATGCCGGCACAACCTCAATTACTGGACCTTCGGCGACTATATCGGCATCGGCGCCGGCGCGCACGGCAAACTGACGCTGCACGACGGCAAGGCGTGGGAAGTACGCCGGCAGATGCGCTGGAAGCAGCCGAAGCAGTACCTTTCTGGAGTGGCCGCAGGCCAGCCGCTGCAGGACGAGTTTTCGGTGGGCGCGGCCGACCAGCCCTTCGAGTTCATGATGAACGCACTGCGCCTCAACGAGGGCTTCGATGCCGCGCTGTTCGAGGCGCGCACGGCGCAGCCGCTGATCGCCGTCGAGACGATCCTGCGCCGCGCGGAAGACGAGGGATTGCTCGTGCGCGAGGCCGGACGCATCGCGCCGACCCCGCGTGGGCGGCGTTTCCTCAACCGCCTGCTGGAGATGTTCCTGGACTAGTTCAGCGCGGCGAGCGGCGGCGTAGGCCGCCGCCGAGCAGGCCGATCATGCCGACGCCCGCCAGCGCCAGCGAGCCGGGCTCCGGCACGTACTGGCCCGGATCGACCAGGATGTTGTCGTTGGCGCAGTTCTGGGTCCAGTGGATGTCGAACGCGCCGCCGTCCCAGCCGGCCTTGCGCAGCACGTCGAGATCGAGGCTGACTTCATAGAAGTAGTGCGTGTCGTTTTTCTGGCTGCCGTAGCCCGTGGCGCCGGTGGTGGTGTAGCTGTAGGTGGCCAGGCCGAGCAGCGATCCGCCGAGCAGCGACGTGGGGTGCGTCTTGTCCACGCTGGCGGCGTTGTGCGTCTCGTTGCCCGCGGCATCCCAGAGGCCGTAGGCCCAGATGGGCGAACCGTAGATTCCGCCGAGCACGCCGCCGGTGAAGTTGTTGACCACGTTGATCCCCAGTTCGTACGTGCCGTCCTTGCCGAAATCGATGGCGAAGTCGCCGGCGGCATAGACGTTGCCGTTGGGATTGTTGACGGTCAGGGGATTGTGGCCGGTCGCCAGCGCGATGAACAGCTTGCCGTCCCGGAACGTGGCGTACATCGCCTCGGCGTCGTAGGCCTGCCCGCCGTAGCCGGGATTCAGGTAGTAGGCGCCGCTGCCCGTGCTGTCCTCGATGGTGGAGTGCACGCCGGCCAGCGACGACACCCAGGTGGTCTTGTTGATCTGCCAGTCGGCCAGATTGCCATCGACGACGATCCCGGCGAAGGCGGAACCCGATACGGTCGCGGCAATGGCGAACGCGGAAAACGGAACGGTTCTCATGGCGGTCCCTTCAGGAAAAGACACGATGACGGCGGTAGTCTAGTGCGCCGTCGCGAACCGCACTGTGAATTAGTGCACACTTTTTCCGGAATCGGCGCGCGTTCCGGCCGGCTGCCGCCGCAGCCGGGTGAACGCCTCGATCTCCCAGGCGCGCATGGCCAGCAGCAGGCCCGTGCCCGTGCGCCTGGCGAGCGGTGACGCCAGGCTTTCCGCGTGCAGTTCGGAGAATTTCTGGCGCAGCTTGCGGATTTCTGCCTGCATCTTCGCTGTCGCGGGGCCGGTCAGCATGGCGTGGGAAAACGCCAGCACCTCGCCGTCGTGCGCGAAGGCGCCGGTCAGGAAATCCGCCAGCCCCTGCTCCCGGAAAAACGCGCGGATCGGGCCGCGCGGCAGCCAGTCGAAATCGCGCGCCACGTTGAGCCGGACACGGTTGCCCGGCAGCAGGGTAATCAGGCGCAGCCGGTCGAGCCGGGCGAGCTTCTGGATGCATTCGGCCTCGGTCAGCCGGTAGGTGCCGACGATGTCGCCGATCTCCCACTGGTTGAGCACGCACACGGCGACTAGGAGCAGCCCGGTGTCGGAGACGACTTCCTTTTCCTGCGCCTCGGTCAGCGTATGCAGGCGGTTTTCCGTGATCGCCGCGTCCTGCGCCAGTTCGGCCAGCGTGTAGCCGAGCAGGTTGGCGATGTCGACGAGGCGGTCGAGGCTGAAGCGCCGCGCGGCGAACTGGCGCTTGACGCTCGCTTCGGAGAGCCCGAGCGCCTTGGCCAGATCGCGATAGGTCATTCCCTGGCTCTTCAGGCGCCGCTTGAGCGTGTGCACCAGCTGGTCGATCTCGTTCATGGAGAAAGTATCGTATTAAGCTACTTTTTTGGATGATACACGGCACGATTCTCGTATTGGTATATTTTCCGTCCAACGTCCTGCAAGCTGCGCGCACTGTTTTTTTCCAGGAGAACGCGCATGAGAGCTTTCCGCTGCCACCTTCCCGCCGCCGTCGCCGCCGCCATGGCGCTTGCCGCCCTGTGGCACGGCCCGATCGTCCAGCCCGCCGATTACCATGATTTCGCCGACCGCACGCTACGCCTGGGCATTCCGCATTTCGCGGACGTCGCCTCCAACCTCGGCTTCGCGCTGATCGCCCTGTGGGGCTGGCGCGGGCTGGCGGGCTCGGCGCTCTGGGCGGAGCGGGCCGGCTACCGGCTGTTCGTGGTCGCCCTGTTCCTGACCGCGTTCGGTTCGGCGTGGTATCACTGGGCGCCGACCGACGCCCGCCTGGTCTGGGACCGCCTGCCGATCGCGCTGGCCTGCGCCGGACTGCTGGCCGGCGTGTGGGGCGACACGCGCGGACGGGACGACAAATGGCCGACCCTCGGGCTGGCCGGGTGCGGCGCCGCGAGCGTGGCGTGGTGGTATTTTTCCGGGCCCGCCGGCACGGGCGATCTGCGCCCTTACCTGCTCCTGCAGGCCGCCCCGCTGGTCCTGATTCCCCTGTGGCAATGGCTGCATGACAGCCCGCGCGCGGACCGTAGTGCATTTGGCATGGCGCTGCTACTATACGTCGCCGCCAAGCTGGCCGAGCTCCACGATCACCAGCTCGGCGCCGTCCTGCACCTGCTGACCGGCCATACGGCGAAGCACCTGCTGGCGACGGCCGCCGCGGCGCTTATCGTGAATCGGTTGGTCCAACGCGCAGCGGACCCGCGTGCCGGCGCGGAGGGACGGGAAGCCGCGCGCCGCGGCGGATGCCCGGCGGCGGCCAACCATTGAAAAGGGGTGTGATGATGATCTCCAGGACCTTGTTGCGCCTCGTTTTGCGGCTCGTATTCCGCGTCGAGATGACCGGCGACACTTCGGTGTTCGTCAATGAGCGGACGCTCATCGTCGCCAACCACGAATCGTTCATCGACGGCCTGCTGATCGGCCTGATGATGCCGGTCGACGCAGTGTTCGTGGTGCATACCCAGATCGCCGACCATCCGTTCTTCTCCTTCCTGCTGCGCTTCATCCCGCATCTGGTGATCGATTCGGCCAGCCCGCTGGCGATGAAGCAGATCGTCAAGCTGGTCGAGAGCGGGCAGCCGGTGGTGATCTTCCCCGAAGGGCGGATCACCAAGACCGGCTCGCTGATGAAGATCTACGAAGGCGCCGCCTTCGTCGCCGCGCGTACCGGCGCGACCATCGTGCCGGTGCGCATCGACGGCGCGGCGCGCAGCTATTTCGGGCGGCTGGCCGGCGTCTATCCGCGCAAGCTGTTCCCCAAGGTGACGATCTCCGTGCTGCCCCGGCGCACGCTGCCGATGCCCGACCTGCCGTCGGCCAAGGAGCGCCGGCGCCGGTCCGGCGAGCTGATGCGCCGCGTCCTGCTCGACATGCTGGTGGCGACGCGCCCGCAACGCACCCTGTTCGAGGCCTTCCTCGACGGCAGGAAGACCTTCGGCGCGCAGTACAAGCTGGTCGAGGACATCCGGCTGGTCGAGGAGTCCTACGGCTCGCTGCTCAGGATGGCGCTGGCGCTGGCGCGGGTCACGCGGCGCCTGACCGCGCCGGGGGAGATCGTCGGCGTGCTGACGCCCAACGCCGCGCCGACGCTGGGCCTGGTGCTCGGCCTGTCGCTCGGCAGGCGCGTGCCGGCCATGCTCAACTACACGGCCGGCGCGGACGGCATGCGCGCGGCGTGCACCGCGGCCGGCATCCGCACGATCGTCGCCTCGCGCGGCTTCGTCAACAAGGCGCGGCTGGCGCCGGTGCTCGCGCAGCTGGATGGCATCTCGATCCTCTATCTCGAGGATTTCAAGCGGCACATCGGGCCGCTGGACAAGCTGTGGATACTCTGGCGCCTGCTTTTCCCGGCCGGCGCCGCCGTGCCGCAGGCCACCGGCGACGCGGCCGTGGTGCTGTTCACCTCGGGTTCGGAAGGCAAGCCGAAAGGCGTGGTGCATTCGCACGACTCGCTGCTCGCCAACGTCGCGCAGATCCGCGCGGTGGCCGATTTCATGCCGCGCGACAAGTTCATGGTGGCGCTGCCCCTGTTCCACTCCTTCGGGCTGACCTGCGGCGTCCTGCTGCCGCTGGTCGCCGGCTGCAAGGTGTTCCTCTACCCGAGCCCGCTGCACTACCGGATCATTCCCGAAATCGTCTACGACCGCGACTGCACGGTGCTTTTCGGTACCTCGACCTTCCTCGGCAACTACGGCAAGTACGCGCATCCCTACGACTTCGGCCGGCTGCGCTACGTGGTGGCCGGCGCCGAGAAGCTCGCGGAGGACGTGCGCGCGCAGTGGATCGAGAAGTTCGGCATCCGCATCCTCGAAGGCTACGGCGTGACCGAGTGCGCGCCGGTGATCGCGGTCAACGTGCCGATGGCCTGCCGCAGCGGCAGCGTCGGGCAGCTGCTGCCCGGCATGGAATGCGAGATCGAGCCCGTCCCGGGCATCGCGCAGGGCGGCGAGCTGCACGTGAAAGGCCCGAACGTGATGAAGGGCTACCTGCTCTTCGACCAGCCCGGCGTGCTGCGCCCGCCCGCTTCGCTGGGCGAGGGCTGGTATTCGACCGGCGACGTGGTCGAATGCGACGGCGAGGGCTACCTGCACATCCGCGGCCGGCTCAAGCGTTTCGCCAAGATCGCCGGGGAGATGATTTCGCTGGAGGTGGTGGAAAAGAACGCGGCCGCCGCCGCGCCGGGCTTCACCCACGCCGCGTCGACCCGCCCGGACGCCGCCAAGGGCGAGGCGCTGGTGCTGTTCACCACCGCGCCGGACCTGACGCGCGAGCGCCTGAGCGCCGCCGCCAGGGCCGCCGGCTCGCCCGAGCTGGCGGTGCCGCGCATCGTCCGGCGCATCGCGGAGATTCCGCTGCTGGGGTCCGGCAAGACCGACTACGTCGCGCTCAAGCGCCTGGCCGAAACCGCGCCGGCCGGCGAGGAGTAGGCAGCGATGAGCTCCCAGTTCTCCCTGCTCGCCGCGCGCCGCTTCGGCCCGTTCTTCGGGACGCAGTTTCTCGGCGCCTTCAACGACAACCTGTTCAAGAACGCGCTGATCGTCCTGCTCACCTTCCAGACCGCGCAATGGACGGCGCTGCAGCCCGAACTGCTCGCCAACCTCGCCGCCGGCATCTTCATCCTGCCCTTCTTCCTGTTCTCCGCCACGGCCGGGCAGCTGGCCGACAAGTACGACAAGGCCCGGCTGGCGCGCCTCGTCAAGCTGCTGGAAATCGCCATCATGCTGATCGCCGGCGCCGGCTTCTGGCTGCACAGCCTGGCGCTGCTGCTTTCCAGCCTGTTCCTGCTCGGCCTGCACTCGACGCTGTTCGGGCCGGTGAAATACGCCATCCTGCCGCAGCACCTGCGCGAGGACGAGCTGGTCGGCGGCAACGCGCTGATCGAGGCCGGCACTTTCGTCGCCATCCTGCTCGGCACGCTGGCCGGGGGGCTGCTGGCCGGCGGCGAGCGCGGCACGCTGTGGATCACCGGCGCCGGGCTGGCCACCGCCGCGGCCGGCTACGCGGCGAGCCGCGGCATCCCCGCCGCGCCGGCGCCCGAGCCGGGGCTGCGCATCAATCCCAACCCGATCACCGAAACCTGGCACAACATCGGCTTCGCCCGCGAGAACCGCACGGTCTTCCTGTCCATCCTCGGCATCTCGTGGTTCTGGCTGTTCGGCGCGCTGCTGCTGGCGCAATTCCCGGCCTACGCGAAGAACGTGCTGGGCGGCAGCGAGGCGAGCGTCACCCTGCTGCTCGGCGTGTTCACGCTGGGCATCGGCCTCGGGTCGCTGCTCTGCGAACGCCTGTCGGCGCGGCAGGTGGAGATCGGGCTGGTGCCTTTCGGCTCGCTCGGGCTGACCGTCTTCGGCCTCGACCTGGCCTTCGCCTCGCCCGCCGCGCCACCGTCCCAGACGCTGCCGACGCTGGCGCTGCTGGCCATGCCGTTGACGCTGCACGTGCTGGCCGACCTGTTCGCCATCGGCCTGTTCGGCGGCTTCTTCATCGTGCCGCTCTACGCGCTGATGCAGGTCCGCTCGAACGCCAGCCACCGGGCCCGGATCATCGCCGCCAACAACATCGTCAACGCGCTGTTCATGGTGATCGGCGCCGGCGCCGCGGCCGGTCTGCTGGCGAGCGGGCTGTCGATCCCCGCGCTGTTCGGCGTGGCCGCGCTGTGCAACGCCGTGGTAGCGGTCTACATCTACCGGCTGGTGCCCGAGTTCCTGATCCGCTTCGTCGTCTGGCTGCTGGTGCACTCGCTCTACCGCCTGGAGAAGCGGGGCGTGGAGTCGATCCCCGACGAAGGGCCGGCGCTGCTCGTCTGCAACCACGTGAGCTACGTCAACTCGCTGGTGATCACCGCGGCCTGCCGGCGGCCGATCCGCTTCGTCATCGGCCGGCGCTTTTTCGCCATGCCGGTGCTGTCCTTCCTGCTCCGGCAGGGGCGGGCGATCCCGGTCGACGCGGAGCCGGATGCGGCGACCCTGGCCGCGATCCATGCCGCGTTGGCCGCCGGCGAATTGGTCGCCGTCTTCCCGGAAGGCGGCGTCTCCACGGACGGCGAAATGCGGCCGTTCCAGCCGTGGCTCGACCGCGTGGTCGCCGGCGTGTCGGCGCCGGTCGTGCCGCTGGCGCTGTCCGGGCTGTGGGGCAGCCTGTTCTCCCGGCGCCACGGCACGCTCGGCGGGCGGCTGCGGCATCTGCGCTTCGCGCAGAGGATCGCCGTCGCCGCCGGCGCCCCGCTGGCGGCCGGCAGCGTCAACGCCGCCGCCCTGGCCGCCGCCGTGCGCGCGCTCAAGGGCGCGGCGCCATGACCGCCGGCCGCCGCGCCCTGCCTCGCGCTGGGGAACGCGCATGCTGAAGCGAGCGTGGTTTGCCTTCCTGTACCGGAACATGGCCCGCTTCGCCTTCCACCGGGTCCGGGCCAGCGGCGCGCCGGTGCCGCAGGGCGGGCCGGTGCTCTACGCCTGCCTGCACCGCAACGGCGCGATCGACGGCATGGTGTACCGGCAGGTCGTCCCGCGCGCCCGCGCCACCTTGTCCAGCCAACTGCGCCGCCGGCCCTGGATGCGCCTGATCTTCGACGGCATCGAGCTGGTGCGGGCCAAGGACCGGGAACAGGACGGCGCGCGCGTCGACAACGCGGCGTCGTTCGACCGCTGCGTCGAGCACCTGGCCGGCGGCGGGCAGCTGATGTTCTTCCCCGAGGGGACGAGCGAGCTCGGACCGCGCCATCTGAAGTTCCACGCCGGCATCGCGCTGCTGGTCCAGGCCGCGCTCGAACGCCTGCCGGCGCTGACGGTGGTGCCGCTGGCCGCGCACTACGAGGCGGCGACCGAATGGCAAAGCGACGTCGACGTCGAGGTGGGCGCGGCCATCGTCTTCACGGGCCGGCCGCGTGCCGCCGAGATCATGCGCGCCGTCACGCGCGGGCTGGAAACCGTCGGCCTGGACTGCGACACGCCGGAGGAGCGCGCCGCCACCGAGACGCTGGCCTACGCGGCGACGCTCGGCCAGCGGGACATCGCCTACGCCCGGGCGCTGCATGCCATGCACGGCGCGTCGCCGGCGGCGTGGGAGGCGCTGCGCGCCGCCGCGCGGACCGACGGGCTGCGCCTGCACCAGGGCGTGCCGCTGGTGCCGACGCGCCGGCCGGCGCTGTACCTGCTGCCGTGGCTGTGCCTGACGCCGCTGCTCGGCGCGGCCGCCGCGCTCAACCTGCCGGTGCTGATCGCCGCGCGGCTCGCGCCCCGGCGGCTGGCCGACGCGCCGAACGTCGTCGCGCTGTGGCGGACGCTGGCCGGCGTCGGGACGGCCTACCTGTGGGTGCCGGCGATGGCCGCCGCCGGCCTGTTCCTCGGCGGCTGGGCCGCGGCGGCGGCCTACCTGGGCGTCTCGCTGGCCGGGCTGCGCGCGGTGTACCGCTGGCGGAAACTGTCCATCGCGCTCGGCAACCGCCGGCGCCTGCCGCCGCAGCGGCGGCGGGAACTGCTCGCCGCGCACGCCGCCATCGTGGCCGAGGCCCGCCGCCGCATCGCCGCCGGAGGCGACGCATGATGCAACTGCACGAAGCCTGCTGGCTGGCCTTTCTCGTCGTCGTCCTGGTGCGCGGCACGGTGTTCACGCCGGCGCCGATGGCCTGGCCGCTGCTGGCCGGCTGGCTGGCGTTGCTGGCCGCGTTCGCCTGGGCCTGGCGGCAGACGCGCCGGCCGGACGCGCGCGGGCGCCGCTGGGGCTGGGCCTACTATCCGCTGGCGATGAACCTGGCCTTCACCCTGCTCGGGCCGACGATCAAGGACGCCACCGCGTGGCGCGCCGACGACGCGCTGGCCGGCCTCGACGCCCTGCTGGTCGGCGAAAACCTCAGCCTCCGCATGGAGCCGTGGATCACGCCGTGGCTGAGCGACCTGATGAGCCTCGGCTACATGTCCTTCATGGTCCTGCTGTTCGGCGCGCTGGTGTTCTACCTGTTGCGCAGTCCCCACCTGGCGCGCTGCTATCGCGGCCTGTTCACCGTGTACGGGCTGGGCTTCCTCGGCTACGTGCTGGTGCCGGCGGCGGGGCCGTATGTGGCCATGGCCGGGCGCTTCTCGACGCCCATCGAAGGCGGCTGGCCGACGGCGCTGAACGCGCTGATGGTGAGCCGCGGCAGCAACCACGTCAACGTCTTCCCCAGCCTGCACGTCGCGGTGTCGCTGTTCCTGTGGCTGACGCTGCTGCGCGACCATCGCCGCCTGGGCCTCGCGCTGACGCCGCTGATCGTCGTGCTGTGGGCGTCGACGATCTACCTGCGCTACCACTACTGCATCGACCTGCTCGCCGGCGCCGCGCTGGCCGGGGCATCCTTCCTGCTGGCCGACGCCGGGCAGCGGCAGGGCGCCCCGGCCGGCGGGCTCGCCGCCCAATCCGACCCTTCCTGACGAGGCCCGTTCATCATGTACGTTCTTCCCTTCTCCGATCCCCGCGCCCAGGATGTGGGCGTTGCCGGCGGCAAAGGCGCCAACCTGGCGCGCCTGACCGGCTTCGGCCTGCGCGTGCCCGGCGGCGTGATCGTCACGCGGGCTTCCTACGACCTGTTCATCGGCCAGGCCGGCTGGCTGGCCGAACGGGTCCGACAGCTCGACTTCGCCGCGCCGGAGACTTTGCGCGCGCAGGCCGAGGCCATCCGCTCCGCCCTGCGCGAGCTGCCCCTGCCGGCGGAGGTCGCCGCCGCGATCCGCGCCGCCGTGGCCGCGCTGGACGGGGCGGAATCCGTGTCGGTGCGCTCCTCGGCGACCGCCGAGGACACCGCCGCGGCCGCCTTCGCCGGCCAGCACGACACCTTCCTCAACGTGCCGCCCGGCCGGGTGGAGGAGTTCGTCAAGCAGTGCTGGTTGTCGCTGTGGAGCGACCGCGCGCTGGCCTACCGTCGCCAGGTGGGCGTCGGCATCCTCGACACGTCGATGGCCGTGGTGGTGCAGCGCATGGTGCAGGCCGAGGTGGCCGGCGTGCTGTTCACCGTCGACCCGGTCTCCGGGGAACTCGACAAGGCGGTGGTGGACGCCAACTACGGGCTGGGCGAATCGGTGGTCAGCGGCGAGGCGGAGATCGACCACTGGCAGCTCGACAAGGCGAGCGGCGCCGTCGTCGCGGCGCGCATCGCCGAGAAGACGATGCAGATCCGCTCCCTGCCCGGCGGCGGCACGGAAGAAGTGGAGATCCACGGCGCCGAGTGCGGCGCGCCCTCGCTCGACGCGGCGCGGCTGAGCGAGATGGCCGCGCTGGCCAGAACCATCGAAGCGCACTACGGCTTTCCGCAGGACATCGAATGGGCGATCGCGCAGGATGCGATCCACGTCCTGCAATCCCGGCCGATCACCTCGATATCGCCGCGCTGGACGCGCGACGAGTCGGCGGAACGCTTCCCCAACCCGGTGTCGCCGCTGGCCTGGGAGCTGGTCGAGGACGGCTTCCACCGCTCGCTCAACCACTCGTTCAGGCTGATGGGGCTGCCGCCGTTCGAAGGCAAGTGGTTCGCCATGTTCGACGGTTACATCTACGGCAACCAGACCGCCGTCAGCCTGTACGCCGACGGCGTGCCGCTGGCGCTGCGCTCGCTCGACGAGCTGCGCGCCCTGCTGCCGCTGATCCGCCAGAAGTACGGCTGGGTGCAGGAACTGCCGGTGAACTGGTCGCGCGACCTCGACGGCTACCTGCTGCGCCTCGGCGAATTCAACGCCATGCCGCTGGCCGGGCTGGGGCTCAAGGCGCTGTGGGCGCACGTCCTCGATATCAGCGAGACCGGCGCGCGCTATTTCCTGCCGAACATCGCCATCTCGATCACCCAGCGCGTCCTCTACAAGGTGCTGCACGGCATCCTGGCGCTGGTGCTCGGGCCGCCGCAGGCCGCCGCGGCCTTCGACGCGCTGCTCGCGCACTGCGACACGAAGACCGGCGCCATCAACGCCCAGCTCAACGAGTTGGCCGGCATGGTGCGCGAGCACGCGGAATTCTTCGCGGCCCACGGCACGCAGGAAATCCTCGACCAGTGGCGGACCACGGTGGCGCCGGCGCTGCCCGGCTTCGTCGCGGCGTTCGACCGCCTGCTGGCCGAGCACGGCCACCGCGAAATCGAGTTCGATCCCTACGTGCCGACCTGGCTGGAAGCGCCGGGCGTGGTGCTCGACACGCTGCGCGTCATGGCCCGCGGCGAACTGCTCAACCCGCGCGCCAATGAGCGGCAGCTGAAAGTGCGCATGCAGGAGACGCTGTTCGCGGTCCAGCAGCGGGTGTCCGACGATCTGCGCTACTTCGTCACCGAGGTGGTGCGGCTTGCGCAGATCTACACCAGCCTGGACGACCTCGAACACTACCAGACCACGCGGCTCACCCTGCCGCTGCGTCGCGCCCTGCGGGAGCTCGGTGCGCGCCTGGTCGAGCTGGGGCTGATCGACGCGCCGATGGACGTGTTTTTCGCGCGCGTGCCCTTGCTCGGGCAGGCCATCCTCGAACCCGGTCCGGCGCGCTGGGCCGAGCTTGCCGAACAGATCGCCGCCAACAAGCGTGTCTATGAAAACGCCAGGCAACGCTCCCCGGCCTGGATGCCGGGCGGCGACGCCGCGGCGGACGAAGCCGGCGCGCCGGGCGCGGACGCTGCCTGGACGGGCATCCCGGGCAGCCCCGGCAAGGCGGTCGCCCCGGTCTTCCTGCTGCGCGGCGCGGAGGATTTCGGCAGCTTCCCGAAAGGCGCGGTGCTGGTGGCGCGCACCACCAACCCGGCGTGGACGCCGCTCTTCTACGGTGCCAGCGCGGTCATCACCGAATCCGGCGGCCCCTTGTCGCACGGCGCGGTAACCGCCCGCGAAATGCAGAAGCCGGCGGTCATGGCGGTGCGCGGCATCATGCAGTGCCTGGCCAACGGCGAGCGCGTCGAGGTCGACGGCACGCGGGGCACGGTGCGGCGGGTTGCCGGAACGTAGGCCGATGAGCCACTGGCACCGGCTGCTGCTCGGCGGCCCCGGACTGGTCGAGAGCGATCGCTACGCCTCGTTCGCGCCGCACATCGAGCGCGACGCGCGCACCCTGCGCGGCATCTTCGCGGGCATGGCCGCGCTCGAAGCGCAGTACGACCGGGCGGTCGCCGCCGCCCAGGCCGGCCGGCGCGGCTACTTCACCCCGGACGAGGACGACCGGGTGCGGCAGATGCTCCTTTCCTACCGCAACTACCGCCTGGCCACGTTTTCCGCGGTGTGGCGCTACGTGCACTACCCGCGCGAGCGCGATCCGCTGGTCCGGCTCAAGGGATTCATCCTCGGCTACGCCGCCGCGCTGATGATGTACGGCAAATCGCTGCGCTTCATCCAGGTCTGCGATCCGCACCGGCTGGTGCGGGACAAGCTCAACGAGCCGGACGCGCGCTTCGGCGTCGAGGCGGGGTTCTTCGACGAAGTCGTGGAGACCTACTGCTCGCTGCGCTACCTGCTCCTGTTCCGGCTCGGCGACCGCTTCTGGCGGTCGCAGGCCGAGGCGGTCCGGCGCCACGGCCTGGACCGGGACCCGCTGCTGGGCGACTTCGTCCGCCAGATCGGGACGCTGCGCGCGCGGTGCCGGCGCCTGCTCTGGCCGACGCTGCGCAAGCGCCTGCAGTACGAGCGGCGCAGCACCTGGCGCCTGTTCTTCGCGCCGCTGCGGGCCACGGGCTGGGGCGCGCAGGCGCTGCTCGGGCACGCCGTGGCGCGCATGCGCACCACGCTCGACTACCGGCCGGCGATCGACGCGCCCGCGCTCGACTACCTGGCGCGCCGCCTGCGCCCCGGCGACCTGCTGCTGACGCGCACCGAGCACAAGGCGACGACCGCGCTGCTGCCCGGCTTCTTCGGCCACGTGGCCATCTTCGCCGGCCAGCCGGCCGAGCTCGAACGCCGGGGCTTGGCCGCGCATCCGGCGGTCCGGCGGGCGATCGAGGCCAGCCGGGAGGCGGCGGCGCCGCGCGGCTGGGTGCTGGAGGCGCAGCACGCGGGCGTGGTGATGCGGCCGCTGGAGGAGGTGCTGGCCTGCGACCACGCGCTGGCGCTGCGGCCGCGCGAGGACGAGGACGCGGCCCGGGCACGGCTGGCCCGCGCCTGCGAACACTTCGGCAAGCCCTACGATTTCGACTTCGATTTCAACCGGAGCAGCCACGTCGTCTGCTCCGAGCTGGTGTATCGCTCGCTGCACAACCACGGCCCCTTCCGCTTCGCGCTGGTCAAGCGGATGGGCCGCTACACGCTCACCGTCGACGACATCGCCCGGCAGTTCCTGGCGGACCTGGGGGAAAGCCCGGCGGACTGGTCAGCTGTGGCGTTCCTGCTCGCGGGGCATCGCGGGCGGGCGATTCCCGTCGATCCGGCGGCGATCCCGGACACGCTCGCGCGCCTGCTCGACGTGGCGCCCGGCCGGCCTGATGCGGCGGCGGCCGGCTATTTCTGCGCCTCGACGGCGTCGTAGAGCTCCTGCCGCAGGGCTGCCGCCGGCCGGCCCTGGGCCTCGGCTAGGCGGATCTGGCGCATCAGCTCGGCGATGCGCGCCTGGATGGCGCCGCGGTCGACCGGCGTCACCTTGATCGTCGGCACGGCCTGGCCCTTCTTCGCCTGGGCCGGCGCGGGCGCCTTCCTGCCCGTCCGGTCGGTGGCGGTAATCTGCGCCCGCTCGCCGCCGAACTGGTTGCGCTTGGCGGTGACCACGATCGAGTTCGGCCGGTACGGTAGCGGCGCCGGCCGCCGCACCTCGCGCTGGGCGAAGGCCTGCGCGCGCATCTCGTTGACCCGCTGGCGCAACTGCGCGTGCAGTTCCTCGCTCGGCTGCCCGGTGGCCTCGGCCTCGCGGATCTTCGCCAGCAGTTCCTCGATCTCGCTGGGCGCCGACGCCGAGCGCGACGGCACGCCGAAATCCTCCTTGGGCGCCTTGACGGCGATGGCGAACTCCTCGGGCGAGGAGATCATCTTGCCGACGCGGTAATGGTCGTAGCGCATGGCCAGCGTCAGCGCCGTGTCGCCCCAGTCGTTCCTCGACTTCGTATCCGCGCCCGCTTCGAGCAGCAGCGTCGTCAGTTCCTCGCGCCCTTCGCGCGCGGCCATCATCAGCGGCGTCGAGCCGTTGGGTGCGCGCGCGTTGACGTTGGCGCCGCGCTCGACCAGGTAGCGCGCCAGTTCCTTGTGGCCGTTGAACGCCGCGTAGTGCAGCGCGCCCCAGTAGTTGCCGTCGCGGTTCAGCGGGGCGCCGTGGTCGAGCAGCCATTTCACCGCCTCCAGGTGCCCGTTCCACGCCGCCAGCTGCAGCGCCTGCTCGCCGTTGCGGTTGGCGCGCCGCGGATTGGCGCCGCGTTCGAGGAACAGCTGCATCATCTCGATGTTGCCGTGCCAAGCGGCGCTCATCAGCCCGGTGCCGATCTGCTGGCCCTGGAATTCGGGATCGAGCCCTTCGTCGAGCCAGCTCCGCACCTTGGCCACGTCGCCGCGCTCCACCGCCCAGCTGAACGTCACCGGGTCGGGCAGCGCCGCCAGCGCCTGCCCGAGCAGCAGGCCCATGCCCAGCAGCAGCACGCCGCCTTTCGCCAGAATCTTTCGCATCGAATTTCCTTTGCCTTCGCTTTCAACCGGGTGGCGGCATTTGTTGCACAATACCCGCCACATGTCCGCCCGCCTGATTATCGCCCTTGCGCTTTCGCTTGTCCTGCACGGCAGCCTGCTGTTCTCGGGCGCGTTCCCGGCCTCCCAGCCGCGGCCCGCGCCGCCGCTGCAGGCGTCGCTGCGGCCCCTGCCGGACCTGGCGAAGCTGCTGGAGCCGCCGCCCGTCGCGGACACGCTGCTCAAGAATACGCTGGCGGACGAGCAGCCGGCCAAGCCGGCATCCCCGCCTCCGCCGCCCCGCCCGAAGGAAGCGTCCGCACCGTCCCGCCGCGCACCGGCCGCTCCGCGCGAGACGGAGGCCGTGCGCAGGAAGCTGGCCGAATACGTTCTCTATCCCGAGCAGGCATGGAGACTCGGCCAGGAGGGCACGGTCGATCTGTTCGTCGAGCTTGCCGGCGACGGCCGCGTCGAGGACGTCCGCGTCGTCGTCAGCAGCGGCTTCCCGCTGCTGGACAACGCGGCGGTCAAGGGATTCTACGCGGTCGGGCGGCTGCCCGGAAAATCCGGGGTCTGGCACTACACGTTCCGGCTGGAATGAGCGGGCCGCGCCGCCGCCTCAGGCGCGCGTGAAAACCAGATCCCACACGCCGTGCCCGAGGCGCAGGCCGCGCTGCTCGAACTTGGTCAGCGGCCGGTAGTCCGGGCGCGGCGCGTAGCCGTCGGCGGTGTTTTGCAGCGACGGTTCCGCCGAGAGCACTTCCAGCATCTGCTCGGCGTAGTTCTCCCAGTCGGTCGCGCAGTGGATGTAGCCGCCCGGCTTCAGCCGGCTGGCGAGCAGGGCGACGAGCGGCGGCTGGATCAGCCGGCGCTTGTGGTGGCGCGCCTTCGGCCAGGGATCGGGAAAGAAGATGTGCACGCCGTCGAGGGAGCGTTCGGCAATCATGTCGCGCAGCACCTCGACCGCGTCGTGCTGGATGATGCGCTGGTTGGCCAGCCCCTTTTCGGCGATCAGCTTGCACAGGCTGCCGACGCCCGGCGTGTGCACTTCCACGCCGATGTAGTCAGTCTGCGGATGGGCCTCGGCGATCGCCGCCGAGGTCTCGCCCATGCCGAAGCCGATTTCGAGGATGCGCGGCGCGCGGCGCCCGCACACGGCGTCGAGGTCGAGCGGCGCCGGCGCGTAGGGGATGCCGACCTTGGCCATCATCTCGTCGTGGTAGCGCCGCTGGGCGTTGGACACGCGCCCCTGGCGCAGCACGAAGCTGCGGATGTGGCCGGCGCGCCCGGCCGTATAGGCGCCTTCCCGCTCCCGGTCCAGCTCAGGATTTGCCAAATCCGCGCTCACGAACCGATCAGGCCGGCGGTCGGCGACGACGGATCGGCCGAATAGTACTTGCGCGCCATGCGCCCCGCGAGGAAGGCTTCCCGGCCGGCCTCGACGGCCTTCTTCATGGCGCTGGCCATCAGCACCGGGTCCCTGGCGTGGGCGATGGCGGTGTTCATCAGCACGCCGTCGCAGCCGAGCTCCATGGCCACCGCCGCGTCGGACGCGGTGCCGACGCCGGCGTCGACGAGCACCGGCACCTTGAGCGCGTCGATGATCAGGCGCAGGTTCCACGGATTGACGATGCCCATGCCGGAGCCGATCAGCGAGGCGAGCGGCATCACCGCCACGCAGCCGAGGTCTTCGAGCATGCGCGCCTGGATCGGGTCGTCCGCGCAGTACACCATCACCTGGAAGCCGTCCTTGACCAGGATTTCGGCGGCCTTCAGCGTTTCCGGCATGTTCGGGAACAGGTTGTTCGGGTCGCCGAGCACTTCGAGCTTGCACAGCGGGTGGCCGTCGAGCAGTTCGCGGCCGAGGCGCAGCGTGCGCACCGCGTCGTCCGCGGTGTAGCAGCCGGCGGTGTTCGGCAGGATGGTGAACTGCGCCGGCGGCAGCGCATCGAGCAGGTTCGGCTCGCCGGGGTTCTGGCCGATGTTCACGCGCCGGATGGCGACGGTGACGATCTCCGCGCCCGAGGCGTCGATCGCCGCGCGGGTCTGCGCGAAATCCTTGTATTTGCCGGTGCCGACCAGCAGGCGCGAGCGGTAGGTCCGGCCCGCGATCGTCAGGCTGTGCAGTTGAGTATCCATGACATCCCCATGAGGAAACAGAAACGGAAGGAAGCCTTCGCCGCCGGCCGGGCCGGCGGCGGAACGCGGTCAGCCGCCGCCGACGGCGACGACGATCTCCAGGCGGTCGCCGTCCGCCAGGACGACTTCCGCGTGGCGGCCGCGCGGCACGATTTCGCCGTTGCGCTCGACCGCGATGCGCTTGCCGGCGTAGCCGAGCGATTCGACCAGCGCGGCCACGGTGAGAGGCTCCGGGAGTTGGCGGGACTCGCCATTGAGTGAAATGACCATGGGTCGGGATTTTAGCATGCGCGCACCCCGGCGATCCGGCCGGGACGCGGCGTGCTCAGGAACAGCGCAGGGTGTCGAAGAAGCGTTCCACGGCGCCGTCGCAGCGGGCGAGCACGCCGTCGGGCCGCCCGGCCGGCGCGGCGCCGGAAGCGGGCGGCGGTTCGGCGGCGGGACCTTTCTTGAGACGCTTCATGAACTGGCCGAAGTGCGAACGGAACTCCTCGAACAGCGGGTTATCCCGGTGCCGGAGCATCACCTCGCCCAGCAGCTTCAGCCCGACGGTGAATGCCGCGGCGTCGTCGCCGACGAAGCCGGCGCGTTGGCCGGCGCGCTGCACCAGCCCCAGGATTTCGTCGTGCGACGCGGCTTCGAAGCAGAGCGGCGGGGAGAGCGGCGGGGAGAGCGGCGGGGAGAGCGGCGCGCCGTCCGCGGATGCGAGAGGCTCGACGGTGATGCGGTAGCGATGCTGTTTCATGGCCTCTCCTTCCGCCTCAGCAGCGTTCGATCTCGACGGCGGCGCGGTCGATGATTTCCGAAATCCGGCGCGCCACGGCCGGATCGGGAGCATCGTCGCCCAGGCGCAGGCGCAAGGCCGTCTTCAGGTTTTCCATGGCGCGCATGATTTCCGGCAGGCGCCGGCCGTGCGCCCGGTTCCGGACGTGTCCCAGGTGGGCCAGGATGCGTTCGACCGTCTCGCGCTGTTCGTCGAGCCGGGCCTGGCCCTCGGCGGAAATCCGGTACTCCTTGCGGCCGCCCTCCTGCTGGGCCGAGGTGATCCAGCCGAGGTCCTCCAGCATGGTCAGCGTCGGATAGATGGTGCCCGGACTCGGCGTGTAGTCGCCGCCGACGAGGTCGCCCATGGCCTTGATGATTTCGTAGCCGTGCGCGGGTTTCTGCCCGAGCAGGTGCAGGACCACGAATTTCAGGTCGCCGGACGCGAAGATCCGTTCCCGCCGTCCGCCGCCGCCACCGAAGGGAAAGTCCGGCCGGATGTCCGGGCGCCCGCCCCGTTCGGAGCAGCGATGTCCATGACCCCTGTGCGATTGGGAGAAGAAATGCATTTTTTACCTCCAGATGTGTTTAGACACTAACAAGATATATCTTGATCGTGTCTAAGTCAACTCCAGCGCGGAGATTTCGGGAGGCGGAAACGCCGGTTACTTCGCCGGCGCGTCTTCGAGGGCTTGCCGGGCGGTCCGTTCGATGGCGTCCGCGCGCTTCTCCTCTTCGAGGATGCGGTCGATGACTTCCTGCAGCGGGTCGGCGTCCGGCGCCGGCGAGGACGGGGGAGGCGGCGGGGCCGGTGCCTTCTTCGGGGGCTCCGGCGGCGCGGCGGGGAACCAGTCCTCGAACCAGCCGCCGACGCGGGCCGACAGGCGCTGCCACAGGCCGCTCTCGTCGGGCGCGGCGAAGCGTTCGCGCGCGTCGATGAGGCGCGCGCGCAGGGCGCCGCGGAAGACGCTGCCGACGATCGGCAGCGCAGTGTGCGCGCCCTGTCCCCAATAGTCGCTGCGCAGCGTGATGCGCGGATCGTTGAAGCCGACCCAGGCGCCGGCGACGAGCTGCGGATGCATCAGGATGAACCAGCCGTCGGCGCCGTCCTGCGTGGTGCCGGTCTTGCCGGCCACGTCGGCGCGGATGCCGAAGCGGGAGCGGACGGCGCTGCCGGTGCCGCGGTCGATCACGCCGCGCAGGGCGTCGAGCAGCGTGTAGGCGGTGCGTTCGTCGAGCGCCTCCTCGGGTGCGGCCGGGGCGAACGCCTCGATCACGCGGCCGTCGCGGTCCTCGATGCGGGTGACCATCACCGGTTCGCGGTAGCGGCCGGCGTCGGCGATCGTGGCGTACGCCGCGACCATCTCCCACAGCGATACCGGGCTGGTGCCCAGGGCCAGCGAGGGCACCGCTTCCAGCCGGCTCTGGCGGACGCCCATGGCGCGCGCGAGCCGGGCGACGCGCGCCGGCCCGACCTTCTGCATCAGCTGCGCGGTGATGGTGTTCTTCGAGTACGCGAGGCCGTCGCTCAGGCTCATCTCCTTGCCGCTGGGCGGCTTGCCGTCGGTCGGGCGCCAGACTTCGCCGCCGCCGACCGGGATTTCGACGGCCTGGTCGACCAGCGTGGTTTCCGGGCCGAGGCCCTGCCGGAAGGCCTCGCCGTAAACGAAGGGCTTGAACGTCGAGCCCGGCTGGCGCCGCGCCTGCTGCACGTGGTCGAAGGCGTCGCGGTCGAAGTCGCGGCTGCCGACCCAGGCCCTGATCTGGCCGTCGCGCGGGTCGACGGCCAGGAAGCCGGCCTGGATCGTCGTCTTCTGCTGGCGCAGCGTCGGCAGGAACGCCGGGTTGGCGGCGAGTTCCTTGACCGCCTGCTCGTGCGTCCGGCCGGCCGTGCGCGCCGCCCGGTACTCCGGCGTTTCGCGCACCAGCGTATCGACCAGCCCGTTTTTGACGTTCCACACCGAGCGCCGCGCCCAGGCGGCGTCGGCCAGGCCCTGCAGCTGCAGCCCGTGCTGCTCGACCGCCTGGTTGGCCAGCGCCTGCAGCCGGGAATCGAGCGTGGTGTGCACCACCAGGCCGTCGCTGGCGATGTTGTAGCCGTTGCGGTCGGCCCAGGCGATCAGCCACTTGCGCAGATACTGCGCGAAATGCGGCGCCGGCCCGGTCTTCTCGAACTGCCGCTCGAAGTCGAGGCGCAGCGGCACCTTCCTGAGCGATTCGAGCTGCTCCGGCCGCAGCTTGCCGCGCCTGACCATCTGGGCCAGCACGATGTTGCGCCGCTGCAGCGAGCGTTCGGGATTGAGCACCGGGTTGTAGTAGCTGTTGCCCTTGAGCATGCCCACCAGCGTGGCGCTCTGCAGCACGCCGAGCCGGTCGGCCGAGGTGTCGAAATAGGTGCGCGCCGCCATCTCGATGCCGAAGGCGTTGTAGAGGAAGGGCACGGTGTTGAGGTAGGTTTCGAGGATTTCGTCCTTGCTGTGCACCGCCTCGATCTTGAGCGCGGTGATGGCTTCCTTGAGCTTGCGCGTCAGCGTCGGGGCGCGGCCGATCTCCTCGGGATAGAGATTGCGCGCGAGCTGCTGGGTCAGCGTCGAACCGCCCTGGCGGTCGCCCCTGGCGGTGTAGAAGAGGGCGGCGGCAGTGCGCCGGAAATCGATGCCGTGGTGTTGGTAGAAGCGGTGGTCCTCGGTGGCGATCAGGGCGTCGACCACGTGCGGCGAGATGTCGGCCAGTTTCACCCACTCGCGGTGCGACTGCTTGAATTCGGCGAGTTTCTTGCCGTCGGCGAAGAGAATCTGCGCCGGCCGTTCGGTGGCGGCCTTGCGGATGTCGCTGATGCTCGGGGTGAACGGGATCAGCAGCAGCGTGTACAGCAGCAGCGCCCCCGGCAGGCAGGCCAGGGCGATGAGCGCGTCCCGCCGGGAGAAGGCGCGCAGGCGCGTTGTCGCCCGTGCCAGGAAAGGCGCGGCCGCGCTGGCGCTGCGCGCCAGCGCCTGCCTGATCGTCTCAAGCAGGGGCGGAATCGGGTTCATGGCCGGGGAGTCGCACGGGGCGTCGTCATCGTTGTCGCGGGATGATAACCCCTTCGGGGGGATGCGTGACTTGAACGCGCCGTCGCCGGTACAACCCCCTCCCCCTCCCGGCCTCCCCCTTGAAGGGGGAGGAGTCTGTTTCTCGCAGGTCGGCGCGGGGCGCTTCAGCCGCGCAGCTTCTCGAAGGCCTCTTCCAGCCGGTCGAGATACCCGCCGGGCGCGTGGTAGCGGCGCACCCAATCCGGCTCGGGGGCGACCGCCGCGCCGCCGGCGCGGACCGCGTCGCGCAGCGTTTCGGCGAGGGCGTCGCGGCGCGCTTCTTCCTCGGCGGGGATCAGCGCCACGGCCGCGGCCACCGCCGCGCCGAGGGCGGCGCCGGCCTGGCCGGCGTGGACCGCGGGCCGGTTCCAGATGGCGGCGACGCGGCGCATGATCTGGGCGCTGCCCGACGGCCCGCCGCAGACGCTGACCGGCTCGCCGCTGGCGTCGCCGATCCTGCGGCCGTAGCGGTAGACGAGGCCCAGCGCGCTGTCGACGACGGCCGGGTAGTCATGGGCGAAATCGGCCGGGCCGCCGTCCAGGCGGATCACCTCGGGGCAGGCGTCGATCAGCGGGAAGGATTCGGCGTCCGGGTGCCAGAAGCGCAGGCCGCCGCCGGGCGGCGCGGCGGCCAGGGCGGCCTCGCCGGCGGCATGGTCCTGGCGGCCGAGTCCGTGCAGCGCGCGCAGGCGGTCCCAGGTGAGCGCGCCGTTGCTGCGGCAGGCGATGTTGAACGGGCGGCCGAGCGCGTCGTACATGGCGCAGGCCGTGCCGCTTTCGTCGATCCGGCCGTCCGGCGTCAACAGCATGTAGACGAAGCTCGTGCCCAGGCTGAGCAGGCTGCCGCCGGCCAGCACCTTGGACTGCAGGTTGTCGCCGGAGCCGGCGACGATCCGGCAGTCCGGGCCGAAGCCGTACCTTTCCTGGAAATAGGCGGCGATCCGGCCGACCACGGCGAGCGGATGCGCCAGGGGCGGCAGCTTGCCGGCCAGCGCGCGCGGGCCGCCGGGCAGGTCGCCGGCCGCCGCGTCGAGCATGGCCTCGTCCCATGCGCGCCGGCCGTAGTTCATCAGCCCGGTGCCGCAGGCGTTGCCGAAATCCAGCGGAATCGCGCAGTCCCCGGCGAGCAGCGCGGGGATCAGGCTGGAAAGCTGCACGATGCGGCACGTCGCGGCGTAGGCCGCCGGGTAGCGCAGCGCCACCTTGCGCTGCGCCGAGACGGAGAAGCGCAGCGGCAGGTCGCTGCCGGTGCGGGCGATGACCGCCGCCGCGCCGCCGGCCCGCGCGCGGATCAGCCCGGCTTCGGCCGCCGTGTTGGCGGTCTTCCAGATCGGCGCGCCGCCGTAGGCGAAGACGTTGGCCAGCCGCGCGGCGAGCGGGACGCGCGCGCCGGGTGCGTGCAGCCGGCGGAACGCGGCGGGCGCCTCGCCGTTGAGGAACACGTGGCCGTGCTGCTGCGCCGAGGTGTTGATCGCGGCGATGGCGGCGGTGTTCGCGCCGTCGCCGCGCAGTTCGTCCAGGATGGCGTCGAGCGCGGCCGGGAAGAGGCGCGGCGGCTGCTCGGCCTCGCCCGGCTCGCGCGGCGGCATGATCAGCGTGTCGTGCTCGAAGCCGAGGCCGAGCAGGCGCGGATCGTCGCGGTAGGCCAGCGAACGCTGCCAGAGCACGGCGCCCGTATCGGCCCGCAGCAGCACGGCGCTGATGCTCTGGGTGCTGGCGTCCAGGCCAAGGGTGGTATGGTCGGCGGGCGGCATCGGGTTCTCCTCGTTGCGTCGGTGCGGCGCCGCCGCCGCGGACGGACGGGGCGCGAACGGCCGGACGCGGCCTACGCGGCCCGTCCGGAAGCGACGATGATAATCGCTAACGATCCGCCTGGCATGGCGTTCGCGCCATGCCGGTTCCCGTGCTTTCCTACTCGTCCGGTGCCGGCGTCGGCGCGATCACCACGTCGATGCCGGCGCCCCTCAGCATGTCCGCGTCCTCGTCGGTGATGCCCGCGTCGGTGATCAGGGTGCTGATGCGGGAGAGCGGCAGCGAGATGTGCCGCGCCTTGATCGCGAACTTGCTGCTGTCGGCCAGGACGACCACCTCGTCGGCCTGCTCCTGCAGGGCGTTGACCGCCCGCACCACGCCGGGATGCGACTCCAGCAGGCCGCTGCCGTTGATGCCCTGCGCGCCGATGAACAGGCGCGAGGCGTAGAAGCCCGGCGCCGGGGTGTCCGGCGAATACAGGATGCCGGGTTCGCGGTGCAGTTCCCCGCCGACCACGGTCAGGTGGCAGGCGCTCTGTTCGAACAGGCAGGCGGCCAGCGGCATGGAATTGGTGCAGATCTTGATGCCGCGGCCGGCCAGGCGGCGGGCGAACAGGAAGCACGAGGTGCCGCCGAGGACGATGATCGAGTCGCCGTCCTGGCAGAGCTTCTCCGCCTCGGCGGCGATGGCTTCCTTCTTGTCGATGTGGATCAGCCGGTTGGCCTCGAACGGCTTGGCCGGGGTGTGTTCGGGCGCCGCCCCGCCGGCCAGCGCGATGCCGCCGAAGACCTTGCGCACCCGGCCGGTCTCGTGCAGCTTGGCGATGTCCCGGCGGACCGTCGCCGGCGAGGAATCCAGGATCTCAGTGAGGTCCTTGACCGTGGCGAACTGGCGCTTGTTGAGTATTTCGACGATTTTTTTCCAGCGTTCGGGTTCGTTCATCGTGCGGCTCCTGTTTTTTTCTGCGCCCCGCCGGCCGCGAAGCGACGCCAGCCTGATGCCATTGCCGCCGGAAAGCAAGCGGCCAAAAAAACGACCGCGCAAGGGGCTTGGCGGTCGTGGGGAAAGCCCGGCGAGAGCGGATCAGCGGGCGAGGTGTCGTTGCAGCGAGGCAGCGATCGATTGCAGGATCAGGCAGCAGGACGTGGCGCCGGCGTCGAGCACGCCGATCGAGCGCGGCCCGAGCCGGGCCGAGCGGCCGACGCGCGCCTGCAGCTCCTTGGTCGAGTCCTTGCCGGCCTCGGCGGCCCGGCTCATCGCCTGCAGCGCGTCGGCGAAGCCGGCGCCGGCGACGAGCGCCGCGCGGTAGGCGTCGCGCGCCGGCACCAGGGTGTCGATCAGCGTCTTGTCGCCGACCTGCGCCTGGCCCATGCCCTGGACGTTGGCCACGGCCGCCGCCAGGGCCTCGCCGAACAGCGCGGCGTCCATCCGGGCGTGCGTCGAGAGCGTGTTGACCAGGCCGAGGAAGAAGCTGCCGTACAGCGGCCCCATCGAGCCGCCGATGTCGTCCATCAGGGCCCGCGCGAGCTGTTCGAGCGCCTTCGGCAGTTGGTCGGCCGCCGCGCCGAGCGCGTCGAGGCGGACGCCGCAGCCGGTGAAGCCCTTGCTCATGTTGATGCCGTGGTCGCCGTCGCCGATCAGGCCGTCGATCTCCGAGAGATAGGCGCGGTTGGCGTTGATCGTGGCGATCAGGTCGCGCACCACGTCGCCGGCCTCGTTCAGGGCGATCGTCGGGCCGGCGAGGGCGCGCGGGGCGGCCGCGGCGTGGCTCGCGCCGGCCGTGCCGTCAACCGCCGAGGCCCGCGCGGCGCCGCCCGCCGCGCCGTGATAGGCGCGTCCGGGCGCCAGGTCGCCGGCCACGCTGAGGCCGACCGAGCGGCACGGCGCCTTGAGGCAGCTTTCCAGTTCGTCGTCGAGCCGCATCACGGTCAGCGTGACGCCCATCATTTCGAGCGAGGTGAACAGGTTGCCGACCGTGTTGAAGGCCACGGCGATGCCGCGCGCTTCCAGGCGCCGGGCGATCTCGCCGTACAGGATGTAGAGCTCCATGACCGGCGTCGCGCCCAGGCCGGAGACCAGCACGGCGACGCGGTCGCCGGCCACGAACGGCAGGTCGGGGAGCACCGCGTCGAGCATCAGGTCGGCCATGGCCGAGGCGCTGACCGTGGCGCGCACGTCGATGCCCGGCTCGCCGTGATGGCCGATGCCGACTTCCATCGTGCCGTTTTCGATGGTGAAGTTGGCGTGGCCGACGGCCGGGATGATGCACGCCGACAGCCCGATGCCGATGCTGCGGGTATTGTCGATGGCCTTCTGCGCCGCGGCGATGACCTCGTCCAGCGAGCCGCCCTGCGCGGCGCGGGCCGCGCCGACCTTCCACATCAGGATTTCGCCGGCCACGCCGCGCCGCTTGGCCTCGTCGCCCTGTGGCGCGGACGGCACGTCGTCGTTGGCGACCACGGTCTTCACCGTGATGCCTTCGCGCTCGGCCATCCCGATGGCCATCTTCACGTTCATGTTGTCGCCGGCATAGTTGCCGTAGAGACAGGCCACCCCGGCGCCGCCGTCGGCCGCGCGCATGGCGTCCAGGAAGCTCTTGGCCGTCGGCGAGGAGAAGATTTCGCCGATGGCCACGGCGTCGACCAGCCCTTCGCCGACGTAGCCGAGGAAGGCCGGTTCGTGGCCCGAGCCGCCGCCGGTGACCACGCCCACCTTGCCCGCCTCCGGCGCGCGCGCCCGCTTGACCACGCGCGGGTTGTCCGTGCCCACGACCGCGCCGGCGTGCGCCGCCAGCCAGCCCTTGAGCATGTCTTCGACCACGAGATCCGCGTCATTGATGATTCTGTTCATCGCCATGATGTATGAGCTCCCTGTTGAATGGTGGTTAATTGATCACATCAGATCACAATATGATTGAACTGAGCAAGTGGTATGAGTCAAGTATCAGCATATTTCCCCTTTACGTGATTATACTGTTGACATTTATGATTTCCAGTTGAACAATACGGCAACAATCAGCGGCGCGCGGCCGGGTCCGGCGCGACGCATGAAACCATGGGGAAACGGGGGCGAGATGCCTGGCGAAGCGATGAATCCGATGCCTGCCGCAGAGGCGCCGCGTCCGGCGCCGGCGTCCGCGCCGCTGGTCCTCGCGCACGGGGTCGCCAAGAGCTTCAACGGCGTGCCGGCGCTCAGGAACGGCTGCCTGGAACTGCGGGCCGGCAGCGTGCATGCGCTGTGCGGCGGCAACGGCGCGGGCAAATCGACCTTCCTCAACATCCTGATGGGCATTCTCCAGCGCGACGCCGGCTCGATCCAGGTGCGCGGCGCCGAGGCACACTTCGCCGGCCCCGACGACGCGCTGCGCGCCGGAATCTCGATCATCACCCAGGAGCTGTCGCCGATTCCCGGCATGACCGTTGCGGAGAACATCTTCCTCGGCCGCGAGCCGAAGCGCCTGCGCGTGGTGGTCGACTACCCGGCGCTTTTCGAACGGGCCGGGCGGCTGCTC
This sequence comes from Propionivibrio sp., assembly GCF_047602565.1. GTDB lineage: Bacteria > Pseudomonadota > Gammaproteobacteria > Burkholderiales > Rhodocyclaceae > Propionivibrio. The sequence continues at coordinate 2,214,354 of NZ_JASGGX010000001.1, read as the reverse complement.
GAACGGCTGCGCTTCGACATCGACCCGCGCGCGCCGATGCACCGCCTGAGCCTGGCCCAGACGCAGCTGGTGGAGATCGCCAAGGCCTTCAGCCACCAGAGCGAGATCGTCATCATGGACGAGCCGACCTCGGCCATCGGCGAGAACGAGACCGAGATCCTGTTCGACGCCATACGCAAGGTCTCCGCCCAGGGCGCGGGGATCATCTACGTTTCGCACCGCCTCTCGGAAATCTTCACCATTGCCGACCGCTACACGGTCTTCCGGGACGGCAGCTTCATCGAGACGGGGCGCCTCGCCGACATCGACCGCCGGCATCTGGTGCGCCAGATCGTCGGCCGCGAGCTGAACGCCGGCGCGCGTCCGGCGGCCGCCGCCGGCGGGGAGGTCGTGCTGTCGGTCAGGAACCTCGGCCGCCGGGACGAATTCGCGGACATCTCGCTCGACGTGCGCGGCGGCGAGGTGCTCGGCATCTACGGGCTGATCGGCTCCGGGCGCAGCGAATTCCTCAACTGCGCCTTCGGCATCACCCGGCCCGACGCCGGCAGCGTCGCGCTGCGCGGCCGGCCGCTGCCGGCGGGCAATCCCCGGCAGGCCATCCGGCGGGGCCTCGCGCTGGTCACCGAGGACCGCAAGGCCACCGGGCTGGTGCTCAGTTCGTCGGTCGCCTTCAACACCACGCTGGCCGCGCTGCCCGAGCTGTCCCGCGCCGGCTATATCGACCGCGCCAGGGACCGCGCCCTGGTACGCGGGCTGATCGAGCGCATGCGCGTCAGGCTGGCCAGCCCGGAGATGGACGTCTCGGAACTGAGCGGCGGCAACCAGCAGAAGGTCGTGCTGGCGAAATGCCTGGCGACCCGGCCGGTCTGCCTGCTCTGCGACGAGCCGACGCGGGGCATCGACGAGGGCGCCAAGCGCGAGGTGTACGCCTTCCTCGCCGAATTCGCCGCCGCCGGCGGCGCGGTCGTCGTGGTCTCGTCCGAGGCGCCGGAAGTCCTGGAGGTCGGCGACCGCATCGCGATCTTCAGGCAGGGCCGGCTGGCCGCGGTGATCGACGGCCGCCGGGCGTCGCAGGAAGAACTTCTTCATCTCGCCTCTTGAACAGGAACGCCCCAGCCATGACTTCCGCCGTTTCCGCGCCCCTGGCCCACCACCGCCGCGTCCGGCACCTGCTCAAGGACTACGGCATCTTCATCGCCTTCGCCGCGCTGTGCGGCGGGCTGAGCGCGATCAACGAGAATTTCCTGACCCTCGGCAACTGGACCAACATCCTGCGCCAGACCTCGATCAACGGCATCCTCGCCATCGGCATGACCTACGTCATCCTGACCCGGGGTATCGACCTTTCCGTCGGCTCCATCCTGGCGCTCAGCGGCCTGGTCGCCGGCAGTCTGGTGACGGGCAGCGAGCCGCACGCCGCCATCGTCGGCATCGCCGCCGGGCTGGCGGTCGGGCTGGCCCTCGGCGCGGTCAACGGTTTCCTGGTCGCCCGGCTGGCGGTGGCCCCGTTCGTGGTCACGCTCGGCATGCTCAGCGTGGCCCGTGGCCTGACCTTCATCTACAACGACGGCATGCCGATCGCCAACCTGTCGCAGGACTTCCGCGCCATCGGCCAGGGCATGGTCGGCGGCCTCCCGGTGCCGGTGATCATCCTCGGCATCACCTTCCTCATCTTCTGGTTCATCCTGAAATACACCACCTTCGGCCGCTACGTCTATGCCGTCGGCGGCAACGAGCGCAGCGCCAAGACCAGCGGCATCGGCACGCGCCGGGTGATCTTCACGGTCTATGCGATTTCCGGCCTGCTCGCCGCCCTGGCCGGCCAGATCCTCGCCGCGCGCACCACCTCCGCGCTGCCGCAGGCCGGCGTGGCCTACGAGCTCGACGCCATCGCCGCCGTGGTGATCGGCGGCACCAGCCTGAGCGGCGGCGTCGGCACGCTGTCCGGCACGCTGGTCGGCGCGCTGATCATCGGCGTCATCAACAACGGGCTCGACCTGATGGGCGTGTCGTCGTACTACCAGCAGGTCATCAAGGGCACGATCATCGTGGCCGCCGTGCTGCTCGACGTGTCCCGCAAAAAACCGGGCTGAGCCCGCCCTTCCGCAGTTTCCACCGCAGCACCCCTTACCCAACGGAGAGACGTTATGCGAATCCTGAAACTCGTAGCCATGACATTGGCGATTTCCATCGCGGCCGCCGGCACGTCGCTGGCGCAGGAGAAGAAGACGTACAAGATCGGCGCCGCGGTCTACGGTCTCAAGGGCGAGTTCATGCAGATGTGGGCCAAGGCGCTGTCGGCGCACCCGCTGGTCAAGGACGGCACGGTCAAGGTCACCGTGTTCGACGGCAACTACGACGCGCTGACGCAGAACAACCAGTTCGACACCATGGTCACCCAGAAATACGACGGCATCCTGTTCGTGCCGATCGACATCGAGGCCGGCGCGGCGGGCGTCGAAAAGGCCGCGGCGGCGAAGATCCCCGTGGTCGGGTCGAACACGCGGGTCAACAGCGACAAGCTGACCGCCTACGTCGGTTCGAACGACGTGATCGCCGGCGAGATGGAGGCCGAGTCGGTGATCAAGGCCATCGGCGGCAAGGGCAGCGTGGTCATCCTCGAAGGCCCGATCGGGCAGTCGGCCCAGATCGAGCGGCGCAAGGGCAACCAGAACGTCCTCGCCAAATACAAGGAGGTGAAGGTGCTCGAAATGAAGACGGCCAACTGGTCGCGCGCCGAGGCGCTGTCGCTGATGGAGAACTGGCTGACCGCGCACGCCGGCAGGATCAACGGGATCATCGGCCAGAACGACGAGATGGCGCTGGGCGCGATCGAGGCGGTCAAGGCCAAGGGCCTCGATCCCAAGAAGATTCCCACCGCCGGCATCGACGGCGTCACCGACGCGGTGCGCGCGGTCAAGGCCGGGGACATGGTCAGCGTGCTGCAGGACGCCGCAGCGCAGGCGCAGGGCGGGCTGGACGTGCTGCTGCGCCACATCGCCGGGCCGTCCTATCAGCCGCGCTCGGCGATCTGGCAGAAGTACGCGGCGCAGGGGCTGGCGTGGGGCGACGGCACGGCCAGGCAGTACGACATCCCCTGGACCCCGATCACCAGGGAGAACGCCGACGCGCTGCTGGCGGAGCGCAAGTAGCCGGCGGGCGGTTCGAGCCATGGGGCGCGCCGCCGGCGCGTGCCCTGGCACTTTGCGGAAAAAATGGAGAAACCAATGACGAATGCGTTTGAAGCCGGGTTCCGGCTCGACGGCAAGGTCGCGCTGATCACCGGCGCCGCGGCGGGCATCGGCCAGGCGATCGCCGCGCTGTTCGCGGCCCAGGGCGCCCGGCTGGTCATGCTCGACCTGAGCGGGGACGTGCGCAGGGCGGCGGAAGATTTGCCCGGCGACCATCTGGCGATCGCCTGCGACGTCGCCGATCTGGCGCAGATCCAGGCGGCGGTGGACCGGGCGGTCGAGAAGTACGGCACCATCGACATCCTGGTGAACAACGCCGGCGTCGCGCTGCTCGACAAGGCGGCCGACGTGCGCGAGCAGGAATGGGACACGACCATGGCGGTCAATCTCAAGGCGCCGTTCTTCCTGTCCCAGGCGGTGGCCCGGATCATGGCCAAGAAGGGCGAAGGCCGCATCGTCAACCTGGCCTCGCAGGCCAGCGTCGTCGCGCTCGACCGCCACGTGGCCTATTGCTCCAGCAAGGCGGGACTGGTGTCGATGACCGAAGTCCTGGCGATCGAATGGGCGGGGTCCGGCATCACGGTCAACGCCATCTCGCCGACCGTGGTGGAAACGGCGCTGGGGAAAAAGGCCTGGGCCGGCGAAACGGGCGCGGCGATGAAGCGGAAGATTCCCGTCGGCCGCTTCGCCCAGCCCGAGGAGATCGCCTCGGCCGTCCTGTATCTGGTCAGCGAGCATGCCCGGATAATGACCGGCGCGAACGTGGTGATCGACGGGGGCTACACCGTTCAGTAACGGCTTTACCGGCGCAATTCCTCGAAGGCGGTTTCGAGGCGGTCGAGGAAGCCGCCGGGCGCATGGTAGCGGCGCGCCAGTTCGGCATCGGGCGCGATCACGGCGGCCCCGGCGAGGATCGCCGAGCGCAGCGCGGCGGCCACGGCGTCGCGGCTTTCCTCGGGGGCGAGTCCGACGGCGGCGGCCACCGCCGCGCCGAGCGCGGCGCCCGCCTGCCCAGCCCGCACGGCAGGGCGGTTCCACAGGGCGGCGACGCGGCGCATGATTTCCGGGCTGGCCGACGGGCCGCCGCAGACGCTGATCGGATCGTCCGCCGGCGCCGCCTTGCCGATCTTCTTGCCGTAGCGGTAGACCAGGCCGAGCGCGCTGTCGACGACGCCCGCATAATCGCCGGCGAAATCCGCCGGGCCTTCGTCCAGCCTGACGATTTCGGGATTCGCCGCGATGACCGGGAAGGACTCGGCGTCGGGATGCCAGAAGCGCAGGCGGCTGCCGGCGCCGGTCGCGGCGAGCGCGGCCTCGCCGGCCGCGTGGTCGACGGCGGCGAGGCCGTGGAAGCGGCGCAGGCGGTCCCAGGTCAGCGCGCCGTTGGTGCGGCAGCCGAAGTTGAACGGGCGGCCCAGTCCGTCGTACATGGCGTTGGCCGCGCCCGTCGGATCGACGCCGCCGTCCGGCGTCGAGATCATGAAGACGAAGCTGGTGCCCAGGCTGAGCAGGTCGCCGCCGGCCAGCACTTTGGTCTGCGGATTGTCGCCGGAGCCGGCGAGGATGCGGCACTCCGGGTCGAAGCCGTAGCGTTCCTGGAAATAGCGGGCGATGCGGCCGACCACGGCGAGCGGATGCACCAGCGGCGGCAGCTTGGCCGCCAGCGCGCCGGGTCCGCCGGGCAGATCGTGGGCGGCGGCGTCGAGCATCGCCGCGTCCCAGGCGCGGGCGCGGTAGTTCATCAGCCCGGTGCCGCAGGCGTTGCCGAAGTCGAGGGGGATCGCGCAGTCGCCGGCGAGCAGCGCCGGAACGAGGCTGGACAGCTGCACGATGCGGCGGGTCGCCGCGTAGGCGGCGGGGTAGCGCCCGGCGAGCTTGCGGTGGATCGCGCCGGAGAAGCGCAGCGGCATGTCGCTGCCGGTGCGCGCGATGAGCGCCGCCCGGCCGCCGGCGCGCGCGCGGATGTGTTCCGCCTCGTCCGCCGTGTTGGCCGTTTTCCAGATCGGCGCGCCGCCGTAGGCGAAGGCGCCGTCGAGGCGCGAGACCAGCGCCCTGCCGGCGCCGTCCGCTGCGTGCAGGCCGCGGAAGAGCGGCTCGGCCGCGTCGCCCAGGTAAACGTGCCCGTGCTGCTGGCCGGAGGTGTTGATCGCCGCGATGGCCGCCACGTCCCGGCCGGAATCCCGTAGATCATCGAGGATCGCGCCGAGCGCCGCGACGAAGAGCCGCGGCGGCTGCTCCGCCTCGCCGGGCTCGCGGGGCGGGATGATCAGCGTGTCGTGCTCGAAGCCGTAGCCGGCCAGCCGGGGGTCGTCGCGGTAGGCCAGCGAACGGCTCCACAGCGTTTCGCCGGTGGCGGCGTCGAGCAGGACGGCGCTCAGGCTCTGGGTGCTGGCGTCGAGTCCGAGGGTCGTGCGGGCGGCAGTCGGCATGGCGGGTCTCCTGGTGGCGGGCAGCCGGCCTTAGCCGGGCAGGCGGATCATGATCTTGATCGCGTCGCCGGGCAACGTGGCGGCGAAGCGGAAGGCGTCCTCGACCTCGTCGAAGCCGAAGCGGTGGGTGATCAGCGGCTTGACGTCGATCTGGCCCGAGGCGATGTACTTGATGGCGCGGTCGTAAACGTTGGCGTAGCGGAAGATGGTGACGAACTCGATCTCCTTGCACTGCGCCTCGACGATGTCGATCGGCGCCGGTTCCTGCGGCATGCCGATCAGCACGACCTTGCCGCCCGGCGCCAGGAAGCCGGTGGCGGAGAGGATCGCGGCCGGGCTGCCGCTGGCTTCGAAGACGATGTCGACGCCCTGCGGGTTGGCGGCGAGCACGTGCGCCTTCAGATCGCCGGCGGTGATGTCGAAGGTGCTGAAGCGCGCGTCGTAGTGCCGGCGGATGAAGTCGAGCTTTTCCCGCTTGGCGTCGGCCACGATGACGTGGCTGCAGCCGGCGGCGACGGCGGCCAGCGCGGTGACGATGCCGATGGTGCCGGCGCCGAGCACCAGCGCCGTGTCGCCGGGGGCGATGCGCGCCTTCTTCGCCGCGTGCACGCCGATCGCCAGCGGCTCGACCAGCGCGCCTTCCTCGAAGCTGACGTTGTCCGGCAGCTTGAAGGTCAGGTTGGCCGGATGCACGATCGACTCGCGCAGGCAGCCGTGGATCGGCGGCGTCGCCCAGAAGCGCACGTCGGGATCGAGGTTGTACATGCCTTGCAGCGTCTGGCGGCTGCCGTAGTCGGGAATGCCGGGCTCCATGCACACGCGGTCGCCGGGCTGGAGGTGCCCGACGCGGCGGCCGGCCTCGACGACCACCCCGCTGGCCTCGTGGCCGAGCACCATCGGCTGGTCGACCACGAAACCGCCGATGCGGCCGTGCCGGTAGTAGTGGACGTCGCTGCCGCAGATGCCGACGTTGACGATCCTGATCCGCACGTCGCCGTCACCCAGCGGCTGGTCCAGCGGTTCGTCGCGCAGGGTGAGCTTGTCCGTCCGGTCGAGAAACAGGGCTTTCATCACGGTATCCAATATGAGAGGTCGGGCGGCGGCCGGCACGGCGGCCGCCGCAAGGTTGAAGGTTGCCGCCGGTGGCCGGCTACTTGAGGTTGCCCAGTTCCTTGTGCATCTGGATGAACTTGTCGACGTTGTCCTTGGTGATCAGTTCGGCGGTGATGAACTGCGGCGTGGCGACCTTCTGGCCGGTGAGCAGGTCGTGGCTCATCTTCACCGACAGTTCGGCCAGCGCGTAGGCGCTCTGCAGCGAGGTCGAGGTCATCTCGCCGGACTTGATCTTCAGGCAGGCTTCGGCCGTGCCGTCGACGCCGTAGGCGAAGGGGAAGGGCTTGCCCGAACCCTTGACCGCCTCCAGCGCGCCGGCGGCCATGTTGTCGTTCATCGAGACGATGGCGTCGATCCTGGCGTTGGCCTGCTGCCAGTCTTCCATCAGGCGCATGCCCTCGTCCTTGTTCCAGTTGGCGATCTGTTCGCCGACGATTTTGACGTCCTTGCGCTGGTCGAAGAAGTACTTCTTCCAGCCTTCGCGCCGCTTGTCGGAATGCATGTTGCCGGCCGGCCCCATCAGCACCACGACCCTGGCGTTCTGCGGCACCTGCTTGACCGCCAGCTTGGCGTTGACCTCCGCCTGCTGGATCGGGTCGGCGTCGACCGCCGGGATCGACGGATCGTTAACCCGGTTGTTGACCGTCACCACCTTGACGCCGGCCTTGACCGCGTCCCTGACCGGCGCGACCTGCGCTTCGGAGTCGAAGGGTTGCAGCAGGATCAGGTCGTACTTGCTGGTGACCGCATTCTCGATGTGCGAGGCGATCAGTTCGTTCTTGCTCTGGCCGTCGAACACCGTGACCTGCGTGTCCGGGTACTTCTTGCTTTCCTTGACCACCGCGTCCGCCAGCCAGGCGGCGAACGAATCGCCCTGGGCGCGCGCGATGTAGGCGATGCGGTAGGTCTTGCCGTTCTTGGGCGCCGGCGCCTGGCTCCAGGCCGCCGTGGACGTCAGCAGGCAGGCGCTCGCCAGGCAGAGCGCCAGTTTTCCGGTCAGTTTCATGGGGTTCCCCTCGATGTGTCGGTTGGCTTGCAGATTGAGAAAGATCCAACAGCGCGATGCGTGCGTCGCTTCACCCGCCCGGCACCTCCTTTCCCCGCTCCTCGATGTCGCCGAGCTGGCTTGCCGTCCGGCGGTTCTTGGACATGACGTCGTAGGCCACGGCGATGGCGATGATGCCGCCCTTGATGATCTGCTGCAGGTACGACTGGATGCCGAGCAGATTCATGATGTTGTTGAGAAAACCCATGATGAAGGCGCCGACGAGCGTGCCCATGGCCGTGCCGACGCCGCCGGAGAAGCTGGTGCCGCCGATGATCGAGGCGGTCATCGCGTCGAACTCGAAGCCGATGCCGGCGTTCGGCAGGCCGGCGTTGACCCGCGACATGAAGAGCACTCCGGCCAGCCCGACGAAGGCGCCGCTGATGGCGTAGGCCTGCATCTTGGTGGCGTTGACCTTGATGCCGGAGGCGCGCGCCGCCTCCTCGTTGCCGCCGATGGCGTAGAGGTGCCGGCCGAAGCGGGTGTAGTTGAGCAGGTACCAGGCGAGCAGCGCGATGGCGGCCATGAAGAGCACCGGCGTCGGCATGCCGAGGACGTCGCCCTGTCCGAAGACGGTGAATTCCTCCAGCTGGTAGATGTTCTGCCCGTTGGTGTAGAGCAGCGCGGCGCCGCGCGCCGAGGTCATCATGGCCAGCGTGGCGATGAAGGGCGGCGTGCGGAAGCGCGTGACGATCAGCCCGCTGACGATGTTGCAGCCCACGCCGACGGCGATGCCGACCAGCATGCCGGCGAGCAGCGAGCCGGTGGCCTTGTAGGCGGCCACGGCGAGGATGCCCGCCAGCGCCATCACCGAGCCGGCGGCGAGGTCGATCATGCCGGCGATGATCAGCATGGTCATGCCGAACGAGATGATGGTGGTGATCGAGATCTGCCGGGAGATGTTGGACAGGTTCTTGGCCGAGAAGAAGGCGTCGCTCAGCAGGCTGCAGACGACCAGCATGGCGGCCAGCACGAGGTAGATGCTGTACTTCGAGGTGAGCCTGGCGAACAGGGCCGGCAGGGCGGTTTTGCGGGTCATGGGCGGGTCATCCGGTCAGCGCGAGTTTCATGATGTTTTCCTGCGAGAAGTCCGGGCGCGCGAGTTCGCCGGCGATGCGGCCCTTGGCCATCACGCAGATGCGGTCGCACACCCCGATCAGCTCCTCCATTTCCGACGAGATCATCAGGATCGCCTTGCCCTCGTCGGCCAGTCCGGCGATCAGCGTGTAGATCTCGAACTTGGCGCCCACGTCGATGCCGCGCGTCGGCTCGTCGAGCAGCAGGATTTCCGGCGCGCAGAGCAGCCACTTGGCGAGGACGATCTTCTGCTGGTTGCCGCCGCTCAGCGACGCGATGGGCGTGTCCAATGACGGCGTCCGGACATTGAGCCGGCGGCTCATCCGGCCGTCGCGCTCGCGTTCCAGGCGGTGGTCGAGGCCCCACGGCCGCATGATCTTCCTGAGACTGGCGAGCGACATGTTTTCCTTGCAGTCGCGCACCGGCACGATGCCGAAGCGCTTGCGGTCCTCGGAGACCATGGCCAGCCCGTGGGCGATGCCGTCCTGCACGTCGCGGATGGCGGCCTCCTTGCCGTGGATGCGGAGCGTGCCCGCGCTGCCGGGATCGAGGCCGAACAGCGCGCGCACCACCTCGGTCCGGCCCGCGCCCATCAGCCCGGCGAAACCGACGATCTCGCCCCGATGCAGCGTGAAGCCGACGTCGCGGAAGGCGCGCCCGCGGCTCAGGCCGGCGACTTCCAGCACCGGCGGGCCGGGCGGGCGGGGCCGCCGTTCGGGGAAGACGGATTCCATGCGGCGCCCGACCATCAGGCGGATCACCGTGTCGATGTCGAGCTCGGCGGCCGGGCGGGTGTCGATCAGGCGGCCGTCGCGCAGCACCGAAATCTCGTCGGCGATGCGGAAAATCTCGTCCATCTTGTGCGAGATGTAGATGATGCCGGCGCCCTTGGCCCGCAGTTCCCCGATCTTGCGGAACAGCAGCTCGACTTCCCGGGTGCTGATCGCCGAGGTCGGCTCGTCCATGATCAGGATGTTCGCCTCGCAGGAGATCGCCTTGATGATTTCCAGCATCTGGATGTCGGAGACCGACAGGTCCTTCAGGCGGGCGTCCGGCGCGTAGGGCAATCCTTCCTGCGCGAGCAGGGCGGCGGTCTCGCGGCGGATGCGCCGCCAGTCGATCTTGCCGAAGCGGTTGACCGGTTCGCAGCCGAGGAAGAGGTTCTGCTCGACGGTCAGTTCCGGGACGAAGTTGAGCTCCTGGAAGATCATGGCGATGCCGTGCGCCCGCGCGGCGAGCGGGTCGCGCATGACCGTCGGCCGGCCGTTGACCAGGATGGTGCCGCGATCGGGCTGATACACGCCGTTGATGATCTTGCACAGCGTCGACTTGCCCGCCCCGTTCTCGCCGCACAGCACGTGCACGCTGCCCGGCCTGACCGAGAAGCTCATGTCGCTCAGCGCCTTGACGCCGGGGAACAGCTTCTCGATCCCGCGCAGTTCGAGCAGGGGGACGTCGCCCATTGCAACCCTCCGTATTGTTTTGCCAAAGTTTTCCATTTGATTTTGGCTTTGTCAATCAAAACATGCGCAAAATTTAGCCAGGTTTTTTTCCGGGCCATGCGGCTGTTTTCGAAGGCTGTGCAGCCGGAGCAAGGCGCCGCTCCATGCATTAGCGCAATGGAAAGTCCTTTATCGGCACAATAATTTGCGCAAATTAAAAACTGAATGCGCAAATTTACCTTTGGGCGCGGTGGGTTTGGTGTAGTATTCGCGGCCATGAACAAGAAGCCGGTCACCATGAAGGACATCGCCCTCAAGGCGGGCGTGTCCGTCACCACCGTGTCGCACGTGATCAGCAAGACGCGGAACGTCGCGCAGGAGACGCGGGAACTCGTGCTGCGCACGCTCGAGGAACTGGACTACCAGCAGCCGGAAAGCCGGCAGAGCCAGAAGAAGCCGGCGCTCGACCGCATCGGCGTGATCACCGCGGACATCCAGGAGGATTACTACATCCTGCTGGTCAAGACGATCGAGACGATCGCCTCGGAGAACAACATCTCGGTGCTCTTCTGCGACTCGGCGGACGACGAGGAAAAGGAAGCGCGCAACATCGGCATGATGCTGAACAAGAACGTCAACGGGCTGATCATCGCCCCCGTCGGCCTCGGGCCGTATCCCGGCCCGCTGCGCGCGGCCGACGTGCCGGTGGTGCTGGTCAACCGCCAGTATGCCCGGCACAACACCTCGTTCGTCGGCATCAACAACGCCGACAGCGCGCTGCGCGGGACCGAATACCTGGCCGGCAAGGGCTGCCGCCGGATCGGCTTCATCGGCTATCCCGAGACGGTGTACACCATGCAGCAGCGCGTCGCCGGCTACCGGCTGGGAGCGATGCAGCACTTTCCGGGCGAGGCGCCCCGCGTGCTCCATCTCCGGTACAGCAAGGAGGATTCCTTCCACCTGATCAAGGAATTCCTGGCGGAGCACCGCCCGGACGGCCTGCTCTGCGGCACCTCCGACCTCTGCTATCAGGTGATCGCCGTGGTCGAGGATCTGGGGCTGCGCATTCCCGAGGAGCTGAAGATCCTCACCTACGACGACAACAAGTGGCTGGACTATCTCAGGTATCCGGTCTCGGTCATCACGCAGCCGACCGTCGAGATCGGCTGCCAGGCGGTGGAGCGCATCATCCACCTGGCCGAGAACCGCCACGTGGGCCGGCGGACCAAGACGGAAATTCTGTTCGACGTGCAGATCATCGACCGCCTGAAATAGGGCGGCCGCCGGTTCGTCTTCCTTCCCGGCGGCACGGCCGCGCGCTCCCGCGAATTGTCGCCGCCACGGACGATCTTCTATACTGCCGGCTGACGATGGAACCGCGTTCCGCTCCCGAATCCCATGCAGAAGGAATGAAGCCGCAGCCATGAGCCAGCCGATCATCGAAGGCAGCGTAGCGACCCCCCATGACTCCCTCGCCGCCTGGGCGCGCCGCTGCCTGGAACGGCTCGGCATGCCGCCGGAAGACGCCGGGCAGCTGGCCGACAGCCTGGTGCAGACCAGCCTGTGGGGCATCGACTCGCACGGTATCGCCCGCCTGCCGCACTACATGGAGCGCCTGACGCGCGGCTCGATCAAGGCGCGGCCGGCCATCGCGGTCAAGGAGACCGGCCCGGCGACCGCCCAGGTGCACGGCGACCAGGGGCACGGCATCGTGGTCGCGCACCGGGCCGCCGCGGTCGCGGCGGAGCTGGCGCGCCGCGCCGGCGTCGGCGCCGTCGGCGTCACCGACTCCTCGCACTGCGGCGCGATGGCGCTGTACACGCGGCCGGCGGCGCGCGCCGGGCTGATCGCCGTGGCCTTCACCCACGCCGACGCGATAGCGGCGCCGCACGGCGGCACGCGCGCGTTCTTCGGCACCAACCCGATCGCCATCGCCTTCCCGCGCGCCGGCCACGAGCCGGCCTGCCTGGACATGGCGACCACCTCGATTCCCTTCAACCGGGTGGTGAACGCCCGCCGCGAGGGCCATCCGCTGCCGCCGGGCGTGGCCTACGACGGCGCCGGCCGCCTGACCACCGACGCGCACGCCGCGCGCGCCCTGACGCCGCTGGGCGGCGCCGAGTATGGGCACAAGGGCTACGGCCTGGCGCTGATGATCGACCTGCTGTGCGGGCCGCTCAACGCCAATCCCTGGGGGCCGACCATCTCCAACATGTTCACCGCGCTCGACGAGCCGCGCCGCCTCGGCGCGTTCTTCCTGATGCTCGATCCCGCGCGCTTCGCCGGCGGCGACACGCTGGCGGCGACCGTGGAGCAGATCGCCCGCGCGCTCGCCGGCGAACCGGGATCGCCGCTGATGCCCGGCGATCCGGAACTGCGCGAGGAAGCGGTGCGGCGCGCCGGCGGCATCCCGGTGGAGCCCGGCCTGGCCGTGCAGATGCGCGAGTGGACCGCGCGCCTCGGCGTGGACAATCTGCCGGCGGCGCTGCGGGCCTGACTGCGGCGGTGCACGTCGCTCCGCCCCCGTGCCGTCATTCCGGCGCAAGCCGGAATCCGGTTTTGCGGGGCACGAACCGGGTCCCGGCCTGCGTCGGGACGACGATGTGTGCACGAAATCGTGCTTTGGCATCACCAGGAGAGATCGCCGATGCCTTCGTGCGATCGCTCTGCAGGCATGCCGCGCCGCCGGAGCGGCGCGTCCGCCGCATGCTAGAATTTCCGGCTTGTCTTGACCGTCGCGGCCGCTGCGCCGCCCACTCGTGGAGAACCCGATGTACCAGTCCGCCCTGCTCCAGGACCTGCACGCCCGTGGCCTGATCGCCCAGATCACGGATGCCGCCGCGCTCGATGAACTGCTGGCCCGGGAGTCGGTGACGCTGTATTGCGGGTTCGATCCGACGGCCGACAGCCTGCACCTCGGGCACCTGGTGCCGGTGCTGCTGCTCAGGCGCTTCCAGCAGGCCGGGCACCGGCCGATCGCGCTGGTCGGCGGGGCGACCGGGATGATCGGCGACCCCAGTTTCAAGGCCACCGAACGCAAGCTGAACACGCCCGAGGTCATCGCCGGCTGGGTGGAGAAGATCCGCGGCCAGGTCGCGCCCTTCCTCGATTTCGAGGGGCCCAACGCGGCCGTCATGGCCAACAACTACGACTGGTTCGGCCCGATGGGCGCGCTCGACTTCCTGCGCGACATCGGCAAGCACTTCTCGGTCAACGCGATGATCAAGAAGGAATCGGTGCAACAGCGCATCAGCCGCGACGAGCAGGGCATCTCCTACACCGAGTTCTCCTACAGCCTGCTGCAGGGCTACGACTTCGCCGAGCTCAACCGGCGCCACGGCTGCACGCTGCAGATCGGCGGCTCGGACCAGTGGGGCAACATCACCGCCGGCGCCGACCTCACCCGCCGCCTCAACCAGCAGCACGTCTTCGGCCTGACCCTGCCGCTGGTGACCAAGGCGGACGGCACCAAGTTCGGCAAGACCGAATCCGGCGCCGTCTGGCTCGACGCCAGGAAGACCTCGCCCTACGCCTTCTACCAGTTCTGGCTGAACACCGCCGACGCCGACGTTTACAAGTTCCTCCGCTACTTCACCTTCCTCCCGGTCGCCGAGATCGAGGCCATCGAGGCCGCCGACCGGGACAGCGGCAAGAGGCCGGAAGCGCAGCGCATCCTCGCCGAGCAGGCCACCGAGCTGGTGCACGGCAAGGCCGCGCTGGAGGCGGCGCAGCGCATCAGCCACTGCCTGTTCTCGGGCAGCGTGGAATCGCTCACCGAGTCCGACTTCGAGCAGCTGGCGCAGGACGGCGTGCCCGGCGTGGCGCTGGAACGCGCGGCGGACGGCCTGATCGAGGCGCTGGTCGCCGCCGGGCTGGCCAAGTCGAAGAGCGAGGCGCGCGGCTTCCTGCAGAGCGGCAGCGTGGCGGTCAACGGATTCAAGGTTGACGCGCTGGATCACCGCATCGCCGACGCCGAGCGCCGCTTCGGCCGCTTCACCCTGCTGCGGCGGGGCAAGAAGAACTACGCGCTGATCGGCTGGCGCTGAAGCGCCGGGAAGGGGGCGCCGGGAAGAGTGTTATCCCAGCCGCCCGATGCTGGCGCCGGCGGTGGCGAGATGGCCTGCGAGCGCGGCGAGGCAGGGCTGGAATCCCCGGCTGAAATCCGCCACCCGCAGGCGCGCGAGGAACGCCTGTGCCAGCACCAGCGCGCGGCGCCACGCGTCGTTCGGCACGCCGGCCTGGACGTTCGCGGCGGGCAGCGTGTCGGGCAGGCCGCCGCTGGCGCGGGGCTGGAAGGCCATCGGCGTCATGTCGTAGGCGGGCGCGATGCCGTAAGGGCGTTCGTCGCCGGCCATGAAGGACAGGTTGCCGCCGTGCATGTCGCTGTTGCCGATCAGGGTCCCGAAGGCCCACAGCAGGCAGGCGTCTGCCGCCGCCTCCCGGCGGATCACGTTCTCGCCGGCGAGCCGTTGCGCGATCGGCGGCCATCCGCCCCACCGGCCTTCGCCGACGAATTCGGCGTCCAGCGCCGTCAGGGAAAACACGGCGCGCCGGCCCAGAGCGCCGATCCGGTCGAAGCGCTCGACTTCCAGGAAACGCTGTCCCTGGCTATCCAGAATCCATGTCCGGGCCGCGGGGACGCCGGCTTCGCCGAGCGTTTCCAGCGCCAGATGCTCGGCCAGCAGCAAATCCCGCCAGCGTTCGGTGACCGGGCCGGGTTCCGGCTCGCTGAATTTCACCAGGACGTGCCGGGCGCCGCCGGGCGTCATGGCATACGCGGCGAACTTCGGCTGCTCGCCGCCGGCGGACGAGCCCGGCACTTCGCCGCGCACGGCTTCCCGGGACAGGCGAACGTAGGCCTCGGTTTTCTCATCCAGTGAAATCGGTCCGGCGACCGGGCCGGCGATGAAACGGTCGCGGGCGGCGTCGCCCAGCAGCAGGTCGCCCACCACGTCATGGCCGTAGGCCAGCAAGGCGCGCAGGGCGTGGGCGGCGGTCCAGTCGGCCAGCCGTTCGGGCAGCCCCAGTTCGGCCGCGTGGCGGCGCGCCAGGGCTCGGCCGAGATAGCCCTGCGGGCGCATGTCGGCCAGCCACCACGGCAAGTTCTCGCTGTACAGCGCGGCTCCGTCCTCCCGCCGCGTCACGAAACCTTGCGGGCGAACCGGCACCAGCACGCCCAGCCGGTGCACGCGGCCTGCCGCATCGATCCGGTACACGGGGATGTCGGGCAGTCCGCGCAGCGTGTCGCGCAGCGCGTAATGAATGGATCTCGCCGCGCCGATGCGCACCACCTCGTCCCCCAGCTCGGCCAGCGCGCGCGATACCGTCGGCTGGCTGATTCCCATGTTTTCAGCCAGTTGGCGCGCGGACAGCGGACCGCCGGAAAGGCGCAGGCGGATCGTTTCGGCGTGCGGAGACATCGTCGTGAATGGAAATATGAATAGATAGTAGAATAAATATTGTAGGGCGTTTGCCGCTTCCCGTCGAGGCCTGAGCGTTCGTCGTCCGCATCTTCTCCGCGATGCTTGACACCTCATCAGATATCCGATAACTTCATGTGCCAGTTGTCGGATATCTAATAACAGGGATGGGCGTATGACCAAGCGTGCTCGGGAACCGGGGCTCAAGCAGATCATCCAGGACCGGATCAAGCTCTACATCACCGAAAAGGGCCTGGGTCCGGGCGATCTGCTGCCGCCCGAGGGGCAGTTCGCCGAGGATCTGGGGGTCAGCCGGGGCTCGGTGCGCGAGGCGGTGAAGTCGCTCGAATCGCTGGGCATCGTGGAGTCGCGGCATGGCGAGGGCGTCTGCGTGCGCGAGTTCAACTTCGATTCCGTGCTCGGCTTCCTGTCGTTCGGGCTCGCCTTCCAGCCGTCGCGCGCGGCGGAAATCCTGCAGATCCGCGAATGGCTCGAAGAGTCGGCCCTGGGCGTGGTGACCGGGATCATTTCGGACGCGCAGCTCGACCGCATCGAGCGCCTGTTCGCACCCTGGGAGGAAAAGGCCCTGGCCGGGGCGTCGACGGCCGACGAGGACCGCGCCTTTCACCGCCTGCTCTACGAGCCGCTGGGCAACGGCTCGCTGCTCAGCCTGATCGACATCTTCTGGGTGGTCTACAACGCCCTGGCGGTGCGCACGGTCCCCGGCGACGCGGACCCCATGCTCACCGTGCGCGCCCACCGCGATCTGTTCGAGGCGGTCAAGGCGCGCGACGCGGCGCTCGCCAGGCAGCTCCTGAGCCGCCACTTCCGCAACATCGAGCGGCGCTTCCAGCAGGCCATCGCCGGTCCCGCGGAGCAGACCTCCGGCGACGCGGCGGAGTAGGACGCGATGGGGCGCCTGCTGGAGGTGCGCAACCTGGTCACCCGCTTCTACATGGACGGCGCCGTCATCCATGCGGTCAACGGGGTGTCGTTCGACCTCGGCGAGGGCGAGTCGATGGCCATCGTCGGCGAGAGCGGCAGCGGCAAGTCGGTGTCGGTGATGTCGCTGATGCGCCTCGTCCGCTTCCCGCCGGGCCGCATCGAAGCCGGCGAGGTGCTGTTCGAGGGGCGCGACCTGCTGCGCCTGTCCGAGGAGGAGATGCGCCGCATCCGGGGCCGCCGCATCGCCATGATCTTCCAGGACCCGATGACCTCGCTGAACCCGGTGCTGACGATCGGCCTGCAGATGACCGAGGGGCTGCGCGAGCACCTCGGCCTCGGCGCCCGCGCGGCGCGCGACCGCGCCGCCGAGATGCTGGCGCTGGTGGGGCTGCCGAAGCCGCGCGAACGGCTGGACGATTTTCCGCACCAGTTTTCCGGCGGGCAGCGCCAGCGGGTGATGATCGCCCTGGCGCTCTCCTGCGATCCGGCGCTGCTCATCGCCGACGAGCCGACCACCGCGCTGGACGTGACCGTGCAGGCGCAGATCGTCGAGCTGATCGAGGAACTGCGCGCCCGGCTCGGCATGGCGGTCATCTGGATCAGCCACAACCTCGGCCTGGTCGCCGGCGTGGTGGACAAGGTGGCGGTGATGTACGGCGGACACCTCGTCGAACAGGCGCCGGTCGACGACCTTTACGCCGACCCGCTGCATCCCTACACGCGCGGGCTGCTGCGCGCGATCCCCACGCTGGACGGGCGCGGCCACGGCCGCCTGTACGCCATCGAGGGCATGCCGCCCGACCTGCGCCGGCCGCCGGACGACTGCCCGTTCGCGCCGCGCTGCCCGTTCGTGCTGCCACGCTGCCGTGAGGCGCTGCCGCCGCTCGACGACGTCCGGCCGGGCCGGCTGGTGCGCTGCTTCCGGGCCGGCGAGGCGCTGGACTGGAACAACGCGGGAGGCCCAGCATGAGCGCCAGTGCGGACACCGGCGCGCCGCTCATGGAAGTGCGCGACCTGCACGTGCACTTCCCGATCCGGCGCGGCCTGCTGCGGCGCCAGACCGGCACCGTGCGGGCGGTCGACGGCGTGTCCTTCGACCTGCACCGCGGCGAGACGCTCGGGCTAGTCGGCGAGAGCGGCTGCGGCAAGTTGACCACCGGGCTGGCCATGCTGCGCCTGCTGGACCCGACGGCCGGCCGCGTCCTGTTCGCAGGCCGCGACGTCGCCTCGCTCGGCGAGCGCGAGCTGCGCGCCTCGCGCCGGCACATGCAGATGGTTTTCCAGGACCCGTATTCCTCGCTCAACCCGCGCATGACGGTCGGCAGCATCATCGTCGAACCGCTGGCCGTGCACCGCATCGGCACGCCGGCCGAGCGCCGCGACCGCGTCGCCGAACTGATGCGGCTGGTCGGGCTCGATCCGTCCTTCATCAACCGCTATCCGCACGAGTTCTCCGGCGGGCAGCGCCAGCGCGTGGGGCTGGCGCGGGCGCTGGCCACCGGGCCGGCGCTGATCGTCGCGGACGAGCCGATCTCGGCGCTCGACGTATCCATCCAGGCGCAGGTGGTCAACCTGATGGCCGACCTGAAGGGCAAGCTCGGCCTGACCTACCTGATGGTTTCGCACGACCTGTCGATGGTGCGCTACCTCAGCGACCGGGTGGCGGTGATGTATCTCGGCCGCATCGTCGAGATCGGCGGCCGCGACGCGGTGTTCGACACGCCGCTGCACCCGTATACGCGGGCCTTGCTATCGGCGATCCCGACGCCCGATCCGCGGCGCGAGCGCGGGCGCCGGCGCATCGTCCTGAAGGGCGACGTGCCCAGCCCGGCCAACCCGCCGGGCGGCTGCCGCTTCCATCCGCGCTGCCCGATCGCCACGGCGGAGTGCCGGACGACGGACCCGGTGCTGCGCGTGATCGCCGCGCCCTCCGGCCCGTCGCCGCCGCATTGGGTGGCCTGCCACCACGCGTGACCGGCCGCGCCGGTATCAACCCTGCATCCGTCGTTCAATTTCACCAGGAGGTCAAACGCAATGAGACTAAGCAAATTGTTCACCCTGGCGGCCGGGGCCGCGCTGATGGCCGCATTCTCCCTTGCCGCGACCGCGCAGGCGGCCGCCGACAAGACCATTCGCCAGGCCTTCCGCACCGGCTGCATGGCCGGTCCGCTGTACACGACCTGCGGCAACCGGCTCGACGAGACCGTGCTGCAGGGCCTGGCGCACGTCACCTGGAAAGGCGACGGGGTCAAGGCGCTGCTCGCCGAATCGTGGAGCACGCCGGACGGCGGCAAGACCTGGCTGTTCAAGCTGCGCAAGGGCGTCAAGTGGCACGACGGCAAGCCCTTCAGCGCGGACGACGTGGTCTTTTCCTACAACACCTACGCCAACCCGGCGGCGGCGTCGATCATCGCCAACAACCTGTCCGACATCGCGGGCTACGAGGATTTCCGCTCGGGCAAGGCAACGAGCCTGGCCGGCGTGTCCAAGGTGGACGACCTGACGGTGAAGTTCGAGCTGAACGGGCCGCGTCCGCTGTGGGTCGAGCTGAAGCAGATCTACTTCTCGATCCTGCCGAAGCACATCCTCGACAGCGTCAAGCCCTCCGAACTGGCGCGCGCGCCGTACTGGACGCAGAACCGCGTCGGCACCGGGCCGTTCAAATGGGCGAAGTACGTGCCCGACCAGTACGTCGAGGTGGTGCGCAACGACGACTATTTCCTCGGCCCGCCCAAGGCCGACCGCATCATCTACCGCATCTTCGCCGACATTCCGAGCATCCTCAACGCGCTGGTCGCCGGCGAGGTTGACGTGATGTCGTATGAAGGCGGCGGCGTGCCGGTCAGCGACATCGAGCGGCTGCAGAAGGTGCCGACGCTGAACGTGCTGCCGAACGTTGACGCCGGCCTGCCGACCTACCTGCAGTTCAACTTCGCGCAGCCCTTCCTCAAGGATGCGCGGGTGCGCCAGGCCATGGTCTACGCCATCGACCGCGAGAAGATCATCGCCACGGTCAAGAAGGGCACGGGCAAGATCTCCAACACCATGTTCCCGGCCGCCTGGGCGCAGTCGCCGTCGCTCAACCCGTACAAGTACGATCCGGCCAAGGCCCGGCAACTGCTCAAGGAAGCCGGCTGGGACCCGGGCCGCAAGGTCGACTTCATCTACTACTACGCCGACCAGGTGAACAAGGACACCGTCACCGCGATCCAGGCCTATCTCGCGGCGGTCGGCGTCAACATCGTGCCGCGTCTGCTCAACCCCGCCGAAATCCAGACGGTATACAACGACGGGAAGTTCGAAATGGGCTACTTCGCCAACGGCCAGGGGCTCGATCCGTCGCTCGGCGCGCTGACCAGCACCTGCGGCGCACAGCTCTCGTTCGGCTACTGCAACAAACGCATCGACGAGCTGTACGACCAGGGCCTGACCGAGTCGGTGCGCGAGAAGCGGGCGCCCTACTACCAGGAAATCTCCAAGATATTGAACGAGGAGATGTTCCGCGGCTGGCTGTGGTACGAAGTCCGGCCGATGGCCTTCAGCAAGCGGGTGATCGGGGCGACCGAGCATTACGCGGAGATGCCCACGCTGATCTTCAACCTGCCGGTCTACAACGAAGTCGAAAAGTGGGACGTCAGGTAATGACGCTCCGCCGGCCGGCGCCGCGCTCCGGCATCGGCCGGCCTCTCTCCGGGAACGCCTGAGATGGCCACCTACATCCTGCGCCGGCTGCTGGTCAGCATTCCGATCCTGCTGGGCATCACCCTGATCGTCTTCCTAGTCGCCTCGCAGATGCCGGGGGACGCGGTGCTGGCGATGATCTCGACCGAAACCCCGCAGTCCGAGGACCTGATCCGGCTGCGCCGGGGTCAGCTCGGCCTCGACCTGCCGGTCTACGAACAGTATTTCCGCTGGCTCGGGCAATTGCTCCAAGGGAACCTGGGCTATTCGTTCCAGACCGGCGAGCCGGTCATCGGCATCCTCTCGGCGCGCATCCCGGCGACGCTGTGGCTGATGGGCACGGCGCTGCTGATCGCCGTCGCGCTCGGCGTGGCGATGGGCGTCGTCTCCGCGCTCAAGCAGTATTCCAGGACCGACTACACCTTCACCTTCCTGGGCTTCGCCGGCGTCTCCATCCCGGATTTCTTCCTCGGCATGGTGCTGGTCTATGCGTTCGCCCTGCAACTGCCCATTTTTCCGACCTCGGGCATCGCCACCGCCGGGGCGCCCTTCTCGCTGGCCGACAGCCTGCGCCACCTCGCCCTGCCGGCGCTCGCCCTGGGCCTGGTGCGCACGGCGACCTTCATGCGCTACACCCGCACCAGCGTGCTGGAAGTGATGAACAACGACTACGTGCGCACCGCGCGCGCCAAGGGCCTGCGCGAACGCCTGGTGATCGTGCGGCACATCCTGCGCAACGCGCTGCTGCCGGTGGTGACGGTCGTCGGCCTGACGCTGCCGGTGCTGTTCGGCGGCTCGGTGATCATCGAGATGATCTTCCAGTGGCCGGGCATCGGGCTGATGTTCATCGGCGCGGTCACCGGGCGCGATTCGCCGGTGATCATGGGTTACGTGCTGTTTTCCGCCGTCGTCGTGCAGGCCTGCAACCTGCTCACCGACATCGCCTACAGCTTCCTGGACCCGCGCATCCGCTACGACTGAGGAACACGAACATGGCCGCACTTCTTTCACCAAGCGGGACGTTGGCGGCGGCGCCGGCCGGCGAAAGCCTGTGGGCCAAGGCGCGCAAGCGCTTCTTCCGGCACCGGCTGGCCGTCCTCGGTCTCGCCGTGCTCGGCGTGATGGTGCTGCTGGCCGTGCTCGCGCCGGCGATCGAGCGCTATTCGCCGATCGAGCTCGACCTCGCGTCGATGAGCCAGCCGCCGAGCGCGGCGCATTGGCTGGGCACCGACACCACCGGCCGCGACGTCTGGTCGCGCATCGTGCACGCCGGCCGCGTCTCGCTGTCCGTCGGACTGGTGGCGGTGTCGATCTCGACCTTCATCGGCGTGCTCGTCGGCGGCATCTCCGGCTACGCCGGCGGCAGGACCGACATGCTGCTGATGCGCCTGACCGACATGGTGATGGCCTTCCCCTCGCTGGTGATGATCATCACCATCGCCGCCGTGCTCGGGCCGAGCATCTACAACACCATGCTGGTCATCGGCGGGCTGACTTGGCCGGGCATCGCGCGGCTGGTGCGCGGCCAGTTCCTGTCGTTCCGGGAGCAGCAGTTCGTGCTCGCCGCGCGCTCGATCGGCGTTCCTCCGGCGCAGATCATGTTCCGCCACCTGCTGCCCAACGTCGTGGGCACGGTCACCGTCGCCGCCACCTTCGGCATGGCCAACGCCATCCTGCAGGAAGCGTCGCTGTCCTTCCTCGGCCTCGGCGTGCAGGCGCCGACGCCGAGCTGGGGCAACATGCTGCAGGACGCCCAGTCGCAGACCATCCTGGAAGGCATGCCCTGGCTGTGGCTCGCGCCCGGCCTGATGATCGCCCTGGCGGTGCTGAGCATCAACTTCATCGGCGACGGTCTGCGCGACGCGCTCGACCCCCGTTCAACGCATTGATCCGTGGAGAAAATGATGGCGAAAAAATTCTGGATGACGGGCCTCGTTCCGGCCACCTTCACCCCCATGCACGAGGACGGCCGCCTGAACCCCGGCGCCGTCGCGCCGCTAGTCGAGCGGCTGCTGGCGCTCGGTATCGACGCGCTGTTCGTCTGCGGCACCACCGGCGAGAGTTCGTCGCTGACCACGGAGGAGCGCAAGTCCGTGCTGGAAACCTTCCTCAAGGCGGCGGCCGGTCGCGTGCCGGTGGTCGCCCACGTCGGCCACACCGCGCTGGCCGACTGCCGCGAACTGGCCGCGCATGCGCAGGCCGCCGGAGCGGCGGCGGTCGCCGCCACGCCGCCGTTCTATTTCCGGCCGGGGTCGGTGTCCGGCCTCGTCGGCTGCGTCGCCGAGATCGCGGCGGCGGCGCCGGAACTGCCGTTCTACTACTACCACATCCCGCACCTGACCGGCGTCGCGCTGTCCATGACCGAGTTCCTTTCCCAGGCGAAGGAGCGCATCGAGAATCTTGCCGGCATAAAGTACACGTCGCCGACGCTCTACGAATTCCAGTCGTGCGCGGCGCTGGACGGCGGGCACTTCAACATGGTGTTCGGCGTGGACGAGATGTACCTCGCCGGGCTGGCCACCGGCGCGGCGGGCGCGGTGGGCAGCACCTACAACTTGGCGCCGGCGCTCTACCGGCGCATCCGCGAGCACTTCGAGGCCGGCCGCCTGGACGAGGCGCGGCGCCTGCAACTGCTCTCGGTGCGCATGGTGGAACTGGCGCAGAAATACCGCCCCCTGCCCGCGCTCAAGGCGATGATGAAATTCGCCGGCGTTCGACTGCGGGCCGACCCGTCTGCCGCTGGCGGCGATGCGCGCGGACGAGATCGAGGCGCTGCGCCGGGGACTGGACGAACTCGGCTTCATCGAATGGATGAGTTAGGGAGGCGCTGTAACATTCAACATTCGTCATTCCGGCGAAAGCCGGAATCCAGGAAAACCGACGAACCGGACCCCGGCCTGCGCCGGAGTGACGAATGAATCTGTGTTTCCTCGGCATCTGACCGGCATTCACGCCGTAAAAAACCGAACAACCCGCGAGGCCCCCACATGATTCCCGCTGCTCCCGATTTCCACCGCCGCCAGACGCTGCTCGACCACGTGCGGCATACGTTGTCCTTCTATCACCCGCGCGCGATCGACCCGAGCGGCGGCTTCTACCATTTCCTCAAAGACGACGGCACCGTCTTCGACGCGCATACGCGCCATCTGGTGAGCAGCGCGCGCTACGTCTTCCTGTGGGCCATGGCCGCGCGCCACTTTCCGGACACGCCGGCCTACCTGGACAACGCCCGCCGCGCCGTCGCCTTCCTGCGCGACGCGCATCGCAATCCGGCCACCGGCGGCTATGCGTGGGTGCTGCATTGGGAAAACGGGCAGGCGCGCGTGCTCGACGCGACGAACCATTGCTACGGCCTCGCCTTCGTGCTGCTCGCCTACGCGCATGCCGCGCAGGCCGGAATCGCCGGTGCGGCGGACTGGCTGGACGAAACCTTCGAACTGATGGAGCGGCGTTTCTGGCAGCCCGATTTCGGCCTGTACGCCGACGAGACGAGCCCCGACTGGGTCCTCTCGCCCTACCGCGGCCAGAACGCCAACATGCACGCCACCGAAGCCTGCCTCGCCGCCTTCGCGGCCACCGGAAATGCGCGCTTCCTCGACCGCGCCGTACAGGTCGCCTCCGCCGTGCACCAGCGCCTGGCTGCGCAAACCGACGGCGTCATGATCTGGGAGCATTACACGCCGGAGTGGAAAGTTGACTGGGAGTACAACCGCCACGACATGTCCAACATCTTCCGGCCCTGGGGCTACCAGCCGGGCCACTTCACCGAATGGGCGCGGCTGCTGCTCCTGATCGAGCGCCGGCGGCCGCTGCCCTGGCTGCTGGAGCGCGCCGAGACCCTGTTCGACGTCGCCTTCCGCCGCGCCTGGGACGACCGCCACGGGGGCCTGTACTACGGCTTCGCGCCGGATTTCTCGATCTGCGACGACCGCAAGTACCACTGGGTGCAGTGCGAGAGCCTGGCCACGGCGGCCGTGCTCGGCCAGCGCACCGGCAAGGCCGCGTACCGGGACTGGTACGACCGCCTGTGGGCGTATTGCTGGGAGCACTGGATCGATCATGAGCACGGCGCCTGGTTCCGCCTGCTGACGCGGGAAAACGTCAACACCACCGACGAGAAGAGTCCGGCCGGCAAGGTCGACTACCACACCACCGGCGCCTGCTACGCCATCCTGGAAACCCTGGAGAGCTGAGCGGTTGCACCCCGTTCAGCGATCCGCCAGCGCCAGGTTGATCCCGAGGCCGGCGAAGACGGCGGCGAATCCCCGGCGCATCCAGTCCTGCACCCGCGGCGAGCCGAGGACGGCCCGCTGTGCCGCGTGCGCGAGCAGGCCGTAGAAAATGAAGACGACCAGCGTCATGGCCATGAACACGGCGCTGAGCGCCAGCATCTGCGGCAAAGGGGAAGCCGTCCCCGCGGGGATGAACTGCGGCAGGTAGGCCAGGAAGAAGATCGTCAGCTTCGGGTTGAGCACGTTCATCAGCACCGCGCGCCACACGATACGCCCGGCGCTTCCCGCATCCTCCGGCCTGTCCAGCGACAGGCCGCCGCGCTCGCGCCAGGTCGTCCAGGCCAGATACAGCATGTAGGCGGCGCCGGCCAGCTTGAACAGGTGGAAGGCGATGGCGCTGACGTGCAGCAGCGCGGCCAGCCCCAGCACGCTGGCCAGCAGGTGCGGCAGGATGCCCAGCGTGCAGCCGAGGGCCGCGTACAGGCTGGCGCGCCTGCCGAGGAACAGCCCGGCCGAGACGGTGAACAGCACGCCGGTGCCGGGAATCAGCACGACGACCAGCGAGGTGAGCAGGAATTCGGCGCTCACGCCGGCTCCGCCCGCTTGATGGCGATGCTGCCGTAGCCCTGGCAGGTCGGCATCAGTTCGAGGTGGGTGATGTTGACGTGCGGCGGCAGCGTGGCGATCCAGTAGGCGGTTTCGGCGATGTCGTCGGCGGTCAGCGGCACGGTGCCGGCATAGACCTTGGCGGCGGCCGCGTCGTCGCCGCGGAAGCGCACGTTGGAGAACTCGGTGCCGCCGCACAGCCCCGGCGCGATGTTGGTCGCGCGCACGCCGGTGCCGGCGAGGTCGGCGCGCAGGTTGCGGGTGAACTGCTCGACGAAGGCCTTCGTCGCGCCGTAGACGTTGCCGCCGGGGTAGGCCGTGTTGCCGGCGATCGAGCCGATGTTGACGATCAGCCCGCGGTCGCGCGCGACCATCCCCGGCAGCAGAGCGTGCGTGACGGTGACGAGGCCCTTGGCGTTGGTGTCGATCATCGTCGTCCATTCGGCGAGCGAGCACTGCTGGGCGGGCTCGGTGCCGAGCGCCAGGCCGGCGTTGTTGACCAGCACGTCAATGGGAGTCCACGCCGCCGGCAGTTGCGCCAGCCCGCCTTCGACCGACGCCGGGTCGGTGACGTCCATGGCGACCGGCAGCAGCGCCTCGCCGAGCTCCTCGCGCAGCTTCGCCAGACGGTCCGCGCGGCGCGCCGCGGCGATCACCCGATGGCCGCCGGCCACGAACCGGCGGGCCATGGCCTCGCCGAAACCGGCGCTGGCGCCGGTAATCAGAACGATCATGTGCTTCTCCTTCGCGAAAAACGCCAGTGTACTCCGGGGCCGGGGCGATTCCTTCCGGTGACCGGCTTATCAAGGCCTTCCGGGCGTTTTCGGGCCATTCGAGGAGGTACAATCGAAGCGGAAATCCATGGTCAACGTCGCAGGCAAACCCCAGGAATCGCAGGTCGAAAAATGCGCAGGCAAAACCCCAAGCACGAACAATTGATCCAGCATTTCAAGCCCGTCGAGATGCCGGATCTCGTTGACGCCGTCGTCGAGCAGATCAGGGATCTGGTGGACGCGGGCCTGCTGAAGCCCGGCGATCGCCTGCCCTCCGAAAAACTGCTGGAAGAAAAGCTGGAGATTCCGCGCTGGTCGATCAACAAGGCGTTGCGGCGACTCGAAACCTACGGCATCGTGAAGACCGTTCCGCAGAGCGGGACCTATGTCGCCAACCTGGGCGTCGAGATGCTGCGCGGATTGCTGTCCAACGTGATCCGGATCGACAACCGGAATTTCGACGACCTGGCGGACGTCCGTTCCGTGCTCGAAGCGTACGCGGCCGAACTGGTGATCGAGAACGCGACCGACCGCGAAATCCAGGAATTGCAGGCGTTACACGAGGACATCTACGGAAAGATGAAGTCCGGCCCCGGTCCGCACGCGGTGGACCCGATATTCCATCTGAAACTCGCGGAGTTGTCCGGAAACTCGGCGCTCAAGTCGGTGATCACCCTGCTGATCTCGGAAATGATGCAGTTCAGGGAGTCCTTCGAGGCCAACGTCGACAAGGGCGTCTACCATGAACGGCTGCTCAACGCCGAGGAAGAGCACGCGCGGATTCTCGAGGCCATCAGGCAGCGCAATGTGGCGGGCGCGCGGGAGAAAACCCTGTCGCACTTCCAGGCCACCAAGAGTTTCCGCAAGCGCTGATCCGAGGCCGTCCGGCTCGTGTCTTTACCCGCCATGCCAGAGAAAACACCGGCTACCGGATTGCCGGGCTTCATGTCCATGATCAAGCCGGCCGGGGCGCAGTGCAACATGGAATGCGCCTATTGCTACTACCTGCACAAAAAGGACGGCCTGGGCCAGCCGGAACGACCGCGCATGAGCGAGCGGGTCCTGGAGGAATACATTCGCCAGACGATCGCGGCGCACACGGGTCCGGAGGTCGTCTTTTCCTGGCAGGGCGGCGAGCCGACGATCATGGGCACGGCCTTTTTCGAGCGCGTCGTGGAGCTGCAGGAGAAATACAAGAAGCCGGGGCAGGCGGTCGAGAACGACCTGCAGACCAACGGCGTGCTGCTGGACGAAGCGTGGTGCGCCTTTCTGAAGGCGCACCGCTTCCTGGTCGGAATCTCCATCGACGGGCCGCGCGAACTGCACGACGCCTGCCGGTACAGCGCGGGAAGGAAACCGACCTTCGACAGGGTGATGCGCTCGGTCGAGCTGCTGCGCCGGTTCGAGATTCCCTTCTGCTCGCTTTCCGTGGTCAATCGGGTCAATGCGACACGGGCGCTGGAGGTGTACCGGTTTCTGCGGGACGAGGTTCGCCCCCGGATGATTCAGTTCATTCCCTGCGTCGAACCGGCGGGCTTCGAGCAGGCCGTCCACGGCGATCACGCCGGCGGCGGGAAGCAAGCGCCGAGCCGGCTGGCGGTCACCGAGTGGTCGGTGCTGCCCGAGGATTGGGGGTGGTTCCTGTGCCGAATCTGGGACGAGTGGATGCGCCGGGATTTCGGCCGGGTGTTCGTCGATCAGTTCGAGAACGTCATTTCCATGATGTTCGGCCACGGCGCGATGAAATGCGTCAATGGGCAGTATTGCGGGCATGCGGTGATGCTGGAGCACAACGGGGACATGTACAGCTGCGACCACTTCGGCTATGCGGATTTCCTGCTGGGAAACATCCTGCGCACCGATGCCGCCGAGCTCGTGAACTCGGAGCGGCAAAGGCGATTCGGCCTGGCCAAGAGTTCGACCCTGCCCGCGTACTGCAAGGCTTGCGCTTACCTGCGCCTGTGCTGGGGCGAATGCCCGAAGAACCGGTTTGCCCGCGCGCCGACGGGGGAGCCGGGGCTCAATTATCTGTGCCCCGGCATGAAGCTCTTTTATGCGAAGGCGACCGGTTCCTGTCGAAAACTGGAAAGTCGTCTGTTCCGGTAGGGGAACGTCTGCTCAGCCGAGTATGCCGGACGCGGCCAGCGTCATGATCACCACCTGCAGGACGCACAGCGACGCATAAATCCTGTCCTTCCGCCGCAGGAACACGCAGGACACGGCGAGCAGGCAGGGTGCGGAACAGCTGGCCAGGATGGCGATTCCGGTCAGGCTGGCCAACTCGCCGCACGTGGCGTGGCGCAGCCACTCCCAGCCGATCGGCGTGTTGGTGCGCTCGAGAAAGGTGTCGAGCGGGTAGCCCCAGTAAAGGCTCAGGTGTTCCGGCGCGACGCGGCTGGGCAGCGCCTTGGAGAGATAGGCGTAAAAGGAAGCGACCAGGAAAACGAACGACAGCCGCGATCCCCAGAAAAGAAGCGAGGCATAGCGCTGATGCAGCGACGCATCGAGGCGTGTGGCCGCGTCGTCCGCGTTCATGCTTCCAGCCCCTTGAGCAGGGAGCGTATTCCCGAGAAAAACAGCATGACCAGCACCAGCCGCCGCACGCTGGACGGTTTCATCACTCCGAGCAGCCTGGCGCCGATGTGCGCGCCGAGCATCATTCCCACGATCGACGGCACCGCGATGATGGCCAGCACCGCGCCCCGGTTCAGATAGATCCACGCCGCCGTCGAGTCGACCAGCGACAGGATGAAGCTCGACGTGCCGGCGGCGACCTTGAGCGGTATGCCCATGAGCAGATTGAGGACGGGCACGTTGGCCCAGCCCGCACCCATGCCGAAGAAGCCTGCCAGGAAGCCGATGCCGGCGAACAGGACGAGCCCGGAAATCGTCCGCGTGGCCCGCCAGGGCAGCAGGGTGCCGGTGGAGCGGTCGTGGTAGATGCCGTTGAGCGACAGCGCTGAGGCCAGCGCGTCGGCGTCCTGCGGCACGGCCGGCCGATCCGGGTTGCCGAGCAGCATGAGGCCGGCGACGCCGAGGATGACGACGCCCAGGGCGATCTGCACGGTCAACGTGGCGAGCGCGAGGCTGGCCAGGGCGCCGAGTATGGAACTGGTCGAAGCCACCAGCGCCAGGGGGAGCGACAGGCGCAGATGCGCCATGCCCCCGCGCAGCAGCGACGGCCCGGCGGCCAGCGCGCTGGCGAGCGCGACCAGCAGGCCCGCGCCGCGCACGAAATCCAGATGGAACGGGAAAAAGGCCGAGACGAGCGGCACGTAGAGCACGCCGCCGCCGATCCCCGCCGGGATAGCGACGATACCCATCAGGAAGCAGGCCAGCAGAAGCAGCAGGGGCCATATCCACCAGGCCGTCGCGGCGTCCGAAAAAATGGCGGTCAGGGTCGTCATGGCGGTGTTTCGGAGAGTGGGGGCCGATGCTTGTAGCCTCGCGCGGCGGGCGCGGGAGGCATGCGGTTACGCCATTTTCATCGGCAGCGGCAGATTGGGCGCGAGCCTGATCATCTCGCGGCTCAATTCCCAGAGCAGTTCTGCGCGCAGCGCCTTTTTTTCCTCGAAAAGGTTGCGCGTTTCCCACGGGTCTTCCGCCAGATCGTAAAGCTCGCCCCACGGCGTCCCCTGGTAAACGGAGAGGCGCCAGCGATCCGTGACGAGCGTCCTGACCCGGGGCGGATCGGGCAGGCCGGGAACGCTGCGGTGGCATTCCTCCTCGATCAGGACGCCGGGATACTCTGTGAAGCCGCCCCGGCCGCCGATCAGGGGCATCAGCGATCGCCCTTGTATGCCGTTGAAAGGCTGCACGCCCGCGCGATCGAGGATGGTCGGGGCGACGTCCATGGCCGAAGCCAGCGAACCGCAGCGCCGCCCGGCGTTCCCGTACAGGGGATCGCGCCATATGAACGGCATGCGGATGACGCTCTGATAATGCAGCGGTCCCTTGAACAGCAGGCCGTGGTCCCCCATGAAGTCGCCGTGGTCGCTCATGAAGATCACTACCGTGTCGTCCAGCAGGCCGAGGTCGCGCAGGGAAGACATGATCCGCCCCACTGCGTCGTCGATCATGGCAATGGCGCCGTAGTTGAACGCGATGGCCTGGCGGGCCTCCGCCTCGTCGACGGCGATGACCCGCGATCCGGTGGTTTTCCTCGCCCCCTTGAGCAATTCCTCGTGGATGGCGCGCTTGTGCGGCGGGGCCAGATTCAGCGGGCAATGGAAGGACGGCGGCAGGGCCACGTCGTCCGGCGCATACGCGGACCAGTACGGGTCCGGCGGGGTGAAGGGATGATGCGGGTCCGGAAACGAGCATTGCAGGAAAAACGGCGCGCGCCGGTCGTGATCGCGCTGCGCGTGGGTCCGCAGCCACTGTATCGTGGTGTCGGCGACGAACGCCGTCGGATAGTGCTCGGCATCCAGGGAGCTGCGCCATGCCTGCGGCGCCACGATCGAAGCGCCTTCCGCGTCCGGTCCGGCGGGGCGTTCCGCGCGCGCTAGCCGGACGCCGCTTGCCTCCAGCCAGCGCGCGAAACTGCCGCCGACCTGATCGCCGTGCTCCAGGCACAGCGCCGCCTCCTCGAACCCGTAGTACGGCAGGCGCACCTTGAACGCCGGGTCGCGCCAGGACAGCGGGGATTCGTTGCCGTATCCGGGGCCGTCGCGCAGATCGAAATCCCCCTGCCGCGTCCGCGGAATGGCGTCCTGTCCCGGCATCGCGGCGGGCTCGGCCTCGGTCATGTTCTGGAAATGCGCCTTGCCGATCAGCGCCGTCTGATAGCCGGATTCCCGCAGGGCTTCGACGAACGATCGCGTCGATAGCGGCAGGGGCACGCCGTTCATCCGCACGTCGGCCGCGCTCGGCATACGCCCGGTCATGATCGCCGCGCGATTGGGCATGCAGACCGGCGAGGCGACGTAGAACCGGTCGAAGGCCATGCCGTCGCGGGCCAGCGCGTCGATGCACGGCGTCCGCAGCAGCGCGTTCCCGTACGCGCCGAGGTGGTCGGCCCGCTGCTGATCGGTCATGATCAGCAGGAAGTTGGGACGGCGCCCGGCGGGCGAAACCAGGGAAGCGTTCGGGACCGACGTCATTTGGCCAGGCCGAGCTCTTCCACCAGCTTCTGGTAGCGCGTCGAATCGTCCTTCAGCAGCTTCGCCATCGATGGCGGATCGCTGGTGCGCACTTCTGCGCTGAGGTTGGTGAACTGCGCCTTCACCGCCGGCAGTTCGAGCGTTTCGCGCAGCACCTCGTTCAGCCGCGCAACGAGGGCGGCCGGCACGTCCTTCGGCCCGAGCAGCGCGTACCAGGCGTCCGATTCGAGGTTGGGATAGCCGGCCTCGGCCAGCGTCGGCACGTCCGGGGTGATGCCGGAGCGGCTCTTCGCCGTGACCGCCAGGCCGAGCAGCGCGCCCGACTTGACGTGCGGGACCGCCGGCGGCATGCCCGCGAAGAACAGCTGCACCTCGTTGCCGAGTACGGCGGTGGTCGACGCCGCGCCGCTCTTGTACGGGATGTGGTTCAGCTTGATGCCGCTCGATTGCGCGAACAGGACCGTCGCCAGATGGTTCAGCGAGCCGATGCCGGGCGAGGAATAGGCCAGCCCGTTCGGCTTGCTCTTCGCCAGCGCGACGAGCTCGGCCATGCTCTTCGGCCCGAGGGTGGGATTCACCACGACGATCATCGGCACCGAGGCGATCTGGCCGATCGCCGTGAAGTCGGCGGCCGGATCGAACTGATGGGGCTTCTTCATCCAGGGCACGATGGTCATGTTGACCGTCGCCATCAGCAGCGTGCGGCCGTCCGGCTTGGCTTTGGCGACGGCGAGCGCGCCGATGTTGCCGCCGGCGCCGGGCCGGTTCTCGACGATCACCGGCTGCCCGAGCCGTTCGGACATCGGCGCGGTGAGGATGCGCGCCAGCACGTCCGGCGCCGAGCCGGGATCGGACGGCACGACGATCGTCACCGGGCCGCTGACCGCCTGCGCCGAGGCGCCGGGCGAGGCCAGCGCCGCCAGCAGGAACAGCGCGCCGAGCAGCAGGCCTGTCCCGACGCGATTGATGGATCGATTTCCGCACGTGCACGCTGTTTTCATGGCGCATTCCCTCCCGGTTGGATGAGTACGGCTGCCGCTAGTCGACGAAGATCTCGGACCTTCGATTGCGTATTTTCGGCAAGGCGGTCAATACGATCGCCACGGCGGCGGCGGCGAGCAGTGCCGCGCTGATGGGCCGCGTGAGGAAGATCGACGGATCGCCCTGCGACAAGGCCATCGCACGCCGCAGGTATTCCTCCATCATCGGCCCGACGATGACGCCGAACAGCATCGGCGCCAGCTCGCAGCCGAGTTCGACGAGCACGTAGCCAAGTACGCCGAACGCGGCCAGGATCAGGACGTCCGTGGTTTTCAGACCGATCGAGTACGACCCCACGCAAGAGATGGCGATGATCGACGGGTAGAGTGCGCGGTACGGCACTTCCGCGATCTTCGCCCAGATGCCGACGAGCGGCAGGTTCAGGACGAGTAGCAGGAGATTGCCGATCCACATCGAGGTGACGAGGCCCCAGAAGAGCACCTGCTGATCGGTCATGATCCGGGGGCCGGGCGCGATCCCGTGGATGAGCAGCGCGCCCATGGTCATGGCCATGACCGGGTTCGAGGGAATGCCGAGCGTGAGCATCGGGATGAAGGAGGTCTGCGCCGCCGCGTTGTTGGCGGCTTCCGGCGCGGCGACGCCTTCCAGAGCGCCCTTGCCGAATTTCTCCGGCGTCCTGGATACCGCCTTTTCGAGCGCGTAGGAGGCGAAGGAGGCGAGCACGACGCCTCCGCCGGGAAGGATGCCGAGCAGCGAGCCCAGCCCGGTCCCGCGCAGCGACGGCCAGACGATGCACCGCAGTTCGGTCCAGCCGAGCCGGAGGCTACTCAGGCGGTGCGAGCGCGTGGACATGGCGGTTTCAGGATTGCCGAGGTTCCGCGCGATCTCCGCCAGTCCGAACATGCCGATGGCGATGGGCACGAAATTTATGCCGTCGTAAAGGTCGGACAAGCCGAGCGTATAGCGCTCCACGCCGCTGGTCACGTCGGTACCGACGAGGCCGACCAGCACGCCGATCAGGGTCGTCGCCACCGCCTTGACGACCGAACCGCTCGACAGCGAGACGGAAACGATCAGTCCCAGCACCATCAGGGAGAAGTATTCCGCGGCGCCGAAATTCAGCGCGATAGCGGCCAGCGGCGGCGCCATGGCGGCTATCGCCAGCGTGGCGATGGTGCCGGCGATGAACGAACTGATGGCCGAGGTCGCCAAGGCCGCTCCCGCCTTCCCCTGTACGGCGAGCTGGTAGCCGTCCAGCGCGGTCACCACCGACGACGTTTCTCCGGGCAGGTTGATCAGGATCGAGGTGATCGATCCGCCGTACTGCGCGCCGTAGAAGATGCCCGCCAGCATGATCAGCGCGGAGAGCGGATGCAGGGAAAAGGTGACCGGCAGCAGCAGCGCGATGGTCATGGTCGGCCCGATCCCCGGCAGCACGCCGATGACCGTGCCGAGCAGCGCCCCAATGAAGCAGTAGCCGATGTTCAGCCACGAAAACGAATTGGCGAAGCCGATCGAGAGATTGGTCAGCAGGTCCATGTTCTTACCCCGGCCATTTGACGAACGGAATGGGCATGCCGAAGGCCAGCGCGAAGACGAGCCAGCAGAAGACCGCGATGAGCACGGACAGGCCCAGGGATTTCCACGCATGCCACGGACGGCTGGCGAGCGTCGAAAACCAGACGGCCGCGATCAGCGCCGGCGCGAGGCCGAAGAAGTCGACCAGCGCCGCGAAGATCAGCGGCGCGCCGACGACCATCGCGAGCGGTTTCCACTTGAACCGGGGAAGGGATCTCCCGGCGCGGTTCTTCAAGGCGCCGAGCGTCACGGCCAGCCCGAGCAGTGCCAGCAGCCCGGCGATGACGGCGGGAAAGTACCCGGGCCCCATGTCCAGCGCGGCGCCGATTTCGAGATCGCGCCCGACGGCCAGGAAACCCAGGGCGATGCCGATGAAGAGCAGTCCGGCCAGTAGATCCTTGTTCCAGATGTTGGGCGTAGTCACGTCGGCCCCCCTCGTGGTTTGTTTTCTAAATAGTTCGAACGGCCCTGCTTAAAGTAACAATCTAGTTGGCAGTATAGGCGTTTCCGATCCGGAGTCAATCGGTTTCGTTTTGCCGGCCGAAGCAAGCCCAGGGCGCGAAGCCGCGATGGACGGCGCGCGTACGAGCGTCACCGCGGCGGCCTGTCCGAGGCCGGCCGCGGGTCGATTTAAACTGTTTTCCGGAAATTCAGGGGCGACGGAATGGGCGGGGTCCGCAGCCGGATGGAGGGCGGCGTTCCCGCGCGCTCACACCGCCGATCCGAGCCCGTAGGGCGCCGGCGTCAGGTTGACGATCTTGCGGAACAGCTCCGCATATTCTCCCGCCGCGCCCTTGTAGGGATCGAAGTTGGCGCTGAACTCGGCGTCGAGCTCGCGCCAGTCGTCCTCGCCGAGCGCCCGGCGGGCCAGTGGCAGGAGTTCCCTCTCTTCAAGGTTCAGGTGCTTCCAGTTGAAATCCAGGTACTCCTGCACGAGTTCGTCGAACCCGGCGAATCCCGGCGCGCCGACGCTCTGATAGTGGATCAGCGCCTGCAGCAGCGCGTTGGTCATGCGGTAGCCGTCCTTGTGCTGCTCCTCCAGCGTGTCGATCAGCTCCGCCGCCTCCTGCGAGCGGCTGCGCAGCTTCGGGAAAAGGTAGTCGTCCTCCTTGGGGTGGTGCACCTTTTCCGGCACCTGCGTGATGTAGTCCACCATTGCGGAGAGCAGCCGGAAGTCGGGCCGCATCCGGCCCTCGCGGATGCCGTCGACGATGAAGCGCAGTGCCTGCAGCACCGACGCCAGCGCGCGGTGTTCGTCGTGGATGATGTCGATGGTTTTCATGGCCTCACCTTCCGGGCGTCTCAGTGTCCGCCGACGCCGAGCCAGCGGTCGAGCCGCTCGCGGTCCTTGCGCAGTTCCCGGCTTTCGCCGGAGTAGACGACGCGCCCGCGTTCGAGCACCAGCGCCTGGCGGGTCATGGGAAGAATCTGGTGCGCGTGCTGTTCGACGAGGATGACGCCCACATCGCCCGAGCCGACCATGCGCCCGATGATGCCGAGCAGGTCCTGCACGATCAGCGGCGCCAGCCCTTCCAGCGGCTCGTCGAGCAGCAGCAGGCGCGGGTTGAGCATCAGCGCCCGGGCGATCGCCAGCATCTGCTGCTCGCCGCCGGAAAGCTGGTTGCCCATGTTGCGTTTGCGTTCCTCCAGGCGCGGGAACATCTCGTAGACGCGCGGCAGGTTCCACGGGCCGGGCCGGGCGACGACGGTCAGGTTTTCCTCGACGGTCAGCGAGGGGAAGATGTCGCGTTCCTGCGGCACCCAGCCGAGGCCGAGGTGCGCGCGGGCGTGGCCGGGCACGGCCGCGAGGTCGCGTCCCTGGAAAACCATCCGCCCGGACTTGAAGCGCGTGGCGCCCATCAGCGTGGACAGCAGCGTCGTCTTGCCCATGCCGTTGCGCCCGAGCAGCGCGAGGCTGTCGCCCTCGTCGAGCGCGAACGAGACCTCTTCGAGTACGATGGAATCGCCGTAGCCCGACCAGACGTTTTCCACCTTGAGCAGTTCAGCCATGGATCGCCTCGCCCAGATAGACTTCCTTGACCCGCTTGTCCCTGGCGATGGCCTCCGGCGTGTCCTCGGTCAGCAGGCCGCCGTTCACCAGCACCGAGATGCGGTCCGCGAAACGGAAGACGAGATCCATGTCGTGCTCGATCAGCAGGATCGTCACGTCGCGCGGCAGCCGCGCGATGGTCTCGAACAGCTCGCGGCTCTCGCTGGTCGGCACGCCGGCCGCCGGCTCGTCGAGCAGCAGCACCTGCGGTTTGGCGGCCAGCGCCAGCGCGATCTCGATCAGGCGCTGCCGGCCGTAGGCCAGGTTGCGCGTCTTCTCGTTGGCCACGTCGGAGAGGCGCAGCGAGGCCAGCAGGTCGGCCGCCTCGTCGATCGCCGCGTCGTGCCGGCCGACGGGCCGCCACCAGTTCCAGCCGAAGCCCAGGCGTTCGCACACCGCCATGGTCACCGATTCGAGCACGGTCATGTCGGCGAACAGGCGGTTGATCTGGAAGGTGCGCGCCAGCCCGCGCTTGACGCGCTGATGCTGCGCCAGCCGCGTGACGTTGCCGCCCTTGAGGAAGACCTCGCCGGCGGTCGGTTCGAGGAAGCCGGTGAGCAGGTTGATCAGCGTCGTCTTGCCGGCGCCGTTCGGCCCGATCAGCGCGTGGCGGGCGCCGTGTTCGACGTTCAGCGTGACGTCGTTGGTGGCGGCGAAGGCGCCGAATTTCTTGCTCAGATGGCGGGTCTGCAGCACGGCGTTCATGGCTTCGCCCTCCGCGCCAGCCGCTCCCGCAGGCGCTGCGCGAGGCCCATGATGCCGTCGCGCGCGAAGAGCACGATCAGCACCAGCACCGCACCCAGCCAGAACTGCCAGTATTGCGGGTTGAGGCCGGAAAGGAGATGGTGCGCCGCCATGAACACGGCGGTGCCGATCAGCGCGCCGTAGAGGCAGCCCGTGCCGCCGAGCACCAGCATCAGCATGATCTCGGCCGAGCGGGTGAAGGACAGCACGTCGAGCGAGACGAACTGGGTGGTCTGGGTGAGCAGCGCGCCGGCCACGCCCGCGTAGGCGGCGCCCAGGGTATAGACCGCCACCAGCCGGCCATGCACCGGGGCGCCGATGGCCGGCATGCGCGCCACGTTCTGCCGGATGCCGCGCAGCGACATGCCGAACGGGCTGTGCACGATGCGCCGCGCCACCCAGAACAGCACGAACAGCACGGCCACGCTGTACCAGTAGGCCGTCTTGCCGTACAGGTCGAAGCCGAAGACGCCGAGCACCGGGGTCATCTCCACGCCCTGCAGGCCGTCGACGCCGCCGGTGAATTCGGTCGCCTTGTTGGCCGCCTCGTAGAGCATCATCGCCACGCCCAGCGTGACCATCAGCCGCGTCAGGTCCGTGCCGCGCAGCACCAGGAAGCTGGTGAGGAAACCCACCACGCCCGCCACCAGCGCGCTGAACGCCAGCCCCAGCAGCGGATCGCCGAAACCGTACTTGGACAGCAGCCCGGCGGCGTAGGCGCCGAGTCCGAAGAACGCGGCATGCCCGAGCGAGACGATGCCGGCGTAGCCGAGGATGAGGTCCACCGACAGCGCGAACAACGCCGTGATGGCGATCTGCGAGAGCAGGGCCAGGCTCTTGGGAAACAGGAAGTAGGCCAGCAGCGGAATCAGCCAGAAGACGATCTCGGGCGCCCGCCACGCCGCCGCTCCGCGCAGCGGCGCGAGGTCGGGAACGGTCCGGGCGGCTTCGAGGTGGTCTCGCGCCGCGAAGGGCCGCATCAGGGAATCGAACAAAGCCGGCTCTCGCACCATGCGTTCTCCGTCGTCATCGAGTCAAAGCGCGGCCGAAGAAGCCCTGCGGCCGGACGATTAGCATGACCACCATCACCGCGTAGATGACGAAGGCCCCCACCTGCGGCAGATAGTATTTCCCCGCCACGTCGAACACGCCGAGCATCAGCGCGGCCAGCAGCGAGCCCTTGATGTTGCCGCTGCCGCCGACCGCCACGACGATCAGGAAATAGACGATGTACTTGAGCGGAAAGCCCGGATCGAGCCCGAGCATCTCGATGCCGAGCGCGCCGCCCAGCCCGGCCAGCGCCGAGCCGAGCGCGAAGGTCAGGGTGAACACCCGGTCGACGTTGATCCCCAGCCCGCGCGCCACGCGCGGATTGTCCACCGAGGCCCGCAACTGCGCGCCGAAGCGCGTGCTGGCGACCAGCCATTGCGGCCCGGCGGTCAGCACCACGCCGACGACGATCAGGAACAGCCGATAGACGCCGACGTCGAGCCCCGGCAGGTTGATCTGCCCCTTCAGGAAGTCGGGCAGGACGAACGGCTGCTGCTGCGCGCCGAAGAAGTAATGCGCCGTGCTCACCGCCATGAAGGTCAGCCCGATGGAAAACAGCACCTGGTCGAGATGCGAGGCGCCGTAGAGCCGCCGGTACAGCGTGCGTTCGAGGACCACGCCGGCCAGCGCCGCCGCGGCCGCCGCGATCGGCGCGGCGAGCAGGAAGGGCGTACCGGCGCGCGAAAGCAGCAGCGCGCAGACGTAGCCGCCCAGCATCGCCAGTGCGCCGTGCGCGAGATTAACGAAGTTCATCAACCCCAGCGTCACCGACAGGCCGACGCTGATCAGGAACAGCAGCATGCCCTCCGCCAGTCCGTCGAACAGGATGGTCATGATTTGAATTCCCCCGCCGAAGTTGCCCGTGATCCGGAAAAGACCTTGCCCGATCCATCGTCATTCCGGCGCCAGCCGGAATCCAGCAAGGGCGGTTGCGCGCCCCCTGGGCCCCGGCTTCCGCCGGGGCGACGCCCTCTGACTCCTGCGCGTCAGATCATTTTCGTCATTGCTTGCCCGGGTCTTTGACTTCGTTAACCTGGTCGAATTCCACGTTCTGCAGCTTGCCGTCAACTTTCTCCACCTTGCGCACGTACACCGTCTGCACGATGTCGCGCGTCGCCGGATCGATCATCACCGGGCCGCGCGGGCTCGTCCACTTCATGCCCTTCACCGCCTCGATGAACTTGTCCGCGTCGGCATTGCCGCCGGTCTTCTTCAGCGCCTCGGCGATCAGGTGCATGCCGTCGTACGCGCCGACGGCCATGAAGTTCGGGCGGTCCTTCGGGTAGGCCTTGTAATAAGCCTTGGTGAACGCCTCGTTCTCCGGCGACTTGTGCGCTTCGGCATAGTGGAAGGAATTGATCACACCGAGCGCCGCGTCGCCGATCGCGTCGAGCACGTCCTCGTCGAGCAGGTCGCCGGTGGCGATCAGCTTGATCCCCGCCTGCGAGAGCCCGCGCTCCTGGAAGCCCTTCATGAAGGTGATGCACATCTCGCCGTTGGGCACGAACAGGAAGACCGCGTCGGGCTTGGTGTCCTTGACCTTCTGCAGGTACGGCGCGAAGTCCGGGTTGCCGACCGGCACGCGCACCTCGCCGACGATCTCGCCGCCGGCCGCGGTGAAGGACTTCTTGAACTGGCCTTCCGCGTCGTGGCCGGGACCGTAGTCGGCCACCAGCGTGAACACCTTCTTGATGTTGTTCCTGGCCGCCCAGTCGGCGATCGGCGCGGTGACCTGCGGCAGCGTCATCGAGGTGCGCACGATGTAGTTCGACTTGGTCGTGATCGCCGACGTCGCCGCGTTCATCACCACCATCGGCTTCTTCGCCTCGGTCGCCAGCGGCGCCACGGCGAAGGCCTCCGGCGTCAGGCTGAAGCCGGTCAGGATGTCCACGTTGTCCTGCACGATCAGCTCCTGCGCCCGGCGCTTGGTCGCGTCGCCCGCCGTGCCCGGCGAATCGTCCTTGAGGATGATCTGCAC
The DNA here is from genome assembly GCF_047602565.1 of Propionivibrio sp. Taxonomy (GTDB): domain Bacteria; phylum Pseudomonadota; class Gammaproteobacteria; order Burkholderiales; family Rhodocyclaceae; genus Propionivibrio. The sequence continues at coordinate 2,174,896 of NZ_JASGGX010000001.1, read as the reverse complement.
CTTGCGTCCCGCGATGGTGTCGCCGTTCTGCGCCAGATAAAGCTTGATGCCGTTGGTGATCTGCTTGCCATGCGAGGCGAACGGCCCGCTCATCGGCACGATCAGGCCGATCTTGAGGTCGGCGGCCAGCGCCGATCCCGACATGGCCAGGGCCAGGGCGGCCGCGGCGACGATCTTCTGCAGATGCTTCATGTTTCGCCTCCTTGATTTGGTTGCCCCGATTTGCAGACCGAGGTGCCTGGACTATGATTGGAAGGCCGCCCGGCACGGGATGCGCCGATCCGCCCAATCTTGCCTGGGGAGCATATTGCAGCGCATCGGACCGCCGAACAATCCAGCTTCGGCACTAGTAGCTATAGTGTTCTGTTATAGCCCGCCGGCCGCGGGGCATCGGGGAGAAGACAACAATGAACCTCAAGCAGCTGGAATATTTCGTGCGCGTCGCCGAGCTCGGCAGCTTCAGCAAGGCCGCCCTGATCCTCAACATTGCGCAGCCCGCGCTCTCCCGGCAGGTGCGGCTGCTGGAAACCGACCTGCACGTCACGCTGCTCACCCGCACCGGCCGCGGCGTCGTGCTCACCGAAGCCGGCAAGCGCCTGTTCGACCACAGCGTCGGCATCCTGCAGCTGGTCGCCCGCGCCACCGAGGACATCGAAGCCGCGCGCGACGTGCCCGCCGGGCGCATCGTCATCGGGCTGCCGCCGAGCATGGGGCGCGTGCTGACGCTGCCGCTCGTCGAAGGCTTCCGGCGCGCGCTGCCCAAGGCGCGGCTGGTCATCGTCGAAGGCCTCTCCGCGCACCTCACCGAATGGATCGCCACCGGCCGCGTCGACCTCGGGCTGGTGCTCAACCCCGAGCCGAACCCCGCCATCGAAGTGACGCCGCTGCTCGACGAACCGCTCGGGCTGGTCGGCCCCGCGCAGGGCGGCAAGGCCGGCAAGCCCGGAAAACAGGCGCCGATCCCCTTCGCCGAACTGATCAAATACCCGCTGGTCCTGCCCGAGCGCAGCCACGTCCTGCGCAAGCATCTGGAAACCCAGGCTGCGCAATGCTCGCTCAAGCTCGACGTCGGCCTCGAAGTGTCGAGCGTGCAGTCCATCCTCGACCTCGTCGCCGCCGGCTACGGCTACGCCGTCCTCTCGCGCACCGCGCTGCGCGCCTCCGGACGCCCGGAGGCGTTCAGCTTCCGGCCGCTGACCAAACCCGCGCTGACCAGCATGTTCTTCCTGGCCGTCTCGGCGCACAAACCCGCCACGCCGCTCGGGCGGCAGGCCTTCCGGATGCTGCAGGAACTGGTGGTGGCTACGGCGAAGCAGGACGGGGCAGTTCTTTAATGTTCGCCGGGAAGCGGGACCCATCTCTTCAAGGGGTAGGCAACGATCGGCCAGGGGCAGATAGTGTGGATACGGGCTTAAAGCGGTCGTCTGCACTGTTTTGCTATTTTTAAACATCCAAAAGACAGTGGAGCTTGTTGTCGGCAAAAAAGCATTCGCTGTTTTATACGTCATGACAGAGAATATTGCGTCATGATTCCTATTGATAGTTAGGAGCGGGCCGGTGGAATTGCGACAGATCATGATTGGGGCTTCACTTCTAGGTTTCGCATTAATTTTCCGTTTTATTGCAATTTCACATGAGCTAACTTTCGATCTCGCCTCTTATGCGAATATCTTATATACGTATTTCAAGACGCCTACCAGGGCGATTGTTTTTTGCGTTCAATTCGCGGCCATAGTTTATGGCTTAGGAAGCCTGACAATTTCCAAATTGACCGAATGGAAACCTATTGCCCTTGCCACCATTCTGTTTACGGCCGTATCAACAGCACGATATTTCTATCCAATTTATGTAGTTAGCGTTTGGGGAGACCTAGCAGTGCTGGTTGCACTTTTGTTTACCTCATTTAAACACTCAGCAATGATCGCGCTCGGCTTATTTATCGCAACGCTCCTATTGATAGTGCCCATGCCGTTATTGTGGCAGTTGGTATCGGTACTAAGGTAGAACTCCTAACATGGCGCTCAACCTCGCTCCCTTCGGTCGCTGGACGCTGCGCGATAAAGCCGCGCAGCGCCGGTTAGCTCTACGTTAGGCGGCTTATGACACTACCCGTTAGTTCAATCAAAGCAGACTTATTCTCTTGGCTCGACAACGTACTGTCTCAACCCATGCCTGCTGGCACTCAAGCATTTCACTTCAATCTCTACGAGGGCACGGACTCCGTTCACGTGCAACTCGTCGGAACCGAAGCGTTCCTGCCAGGTGAAAATCCGAGCACAGACTACTGGCCTTCCGCCGAGACGTTCTCAACGGGAGAGGAAATTTTTGAAGTTCCCTTTGCCGTGGCCGGTCCGGACTGGCAGATGTGGCTCAAGACACTGATAGATCTGGTTACCGCATACATTGCCGACGGCTCCAAGTCTGACGTGCTGCGCAGTAAGGTGGGTATTGGCATCGGCTTCGTGGATGGAGACATGCATGTGCTATGGCGGCGTGACGCCGCCTAACGCTTATAGTTCGACCTCAGCACACACGTCTGCTGCCACGCTATGAAGCTCGCAAAGCCTGTCCGTGTCACCCGAACTTTCACGCAACGCCTCGTGGGTACGCCGGAGGCAGTGTTCCCGCTGTTGTGCCCGGTTCGAGAGGCGGACTGGATACATGGCTGGGACCCCATCCTCGTCGTATCGGAGGCAGGGTGCGCGGAGGCCGATTGCGTCTTCACGACGCCGGCTTCGCCGACCGACGCCGTCTGGTACATCACGCGGTATGAACCCGAGAACGGATTCGTGGAGATACTGAAGATCACGCCGTCCGTGACCGCGTGCCGCCTCACGATCCAGCTTCGCGGCGTACCCGGCGGCTGTGAAGCGCAGGTCACCTACATGCATACGAGTCTGGGGCCGGATGGAGACGCCTTTGTCGGCGACTTCACTGAAACCTATTACGCGAAGTTCATGCAGGACTGGGAGTCGCGGATGAACCATTTTCTGCGTTCAGGTCAGGCATTGCGAGCTGATGCCTGACCTATCTTATCGGGCGGACCAGTGCCAATGGGGCCAGAAAGATTTGTATTTTTATAGCGAGACATCATCGGAGACGACATGCGCGGCCATTGCCTCTGCGGACAAGTCGAGTTTGAAATTGATGGAGAGCATTTCAAGCTCTACCAATGTCATTGCTCGCTCTGCAGAAGGCAGGGCGGCTCGCTGTCCAATGCCGCCACAATCGTTCCGAACGAAAAGTTTCGGTGGCTTCGTGGCGTTGAGTCCATTTCTTCGTGGGAGAAAGAATCAGGGTTCCGCTCTGACTTCTGTTCCATTTGCGGTTCTGCCGTACCCAATCCGCTTAGGAATCTGCCTTGCTTTTGGGTTCCTGCCGGGCTGCTCGAGGGTAACAACGAGCTGAAAATCGTTGCCCATCTGTGCGTGGCTTCCAAAGCCTCATGGGACTCTGCACCTCTTCAAGGAACATGCTATGACGAGTTGCCAGTTCTTTTCGAGTTCATCACGCTCCTGCATGCGGATGCCAAACAAACGTAAACGGACCTCTGCTTAGTTCATACGAGGCAACCCAAAACCCCATGACCGCACCGCTACTGCACATTCGCCCCGCCCTCGCAAGCGACCTGCCGGACATCGTTCGCATGCTCGCGGACGACCCGCTTGGCGCCCAACGCGAGCGTTTTATCGATCCTCTGCCTGACTCGTACCAAAGGGCATTTGAAGCCATCGAGCAGGACCGGAATAACGAGCTCGTCGTGGCCGAGGGACCGGACGGTGCGGTCGTGGCCGTCCTGCAGCTGACCTTCACGCCATACATCACCCATCAGGGCGGGTGGCGCGCGACGATTGAAGGGGTGCGGGTTGCCAGCCATTTCCGCGGCTCGGGCCTTGGCCGTGAGCTCTTTGCTTGGGCCATCTCCAGGGCACGAGAACGCGGTTGCCACCTGGTCCAGCTCACCACCGACAAGCAGCGTCCGGAAGCCAGGCGGTTCTACGAGTCGCTGGGCTTCGTCGCCTCGCACGAGGGCATGAAGCTCAAATTGCTCGTCTCGCCGCCAGACGCCGCGCCGTTGTCGCACGGCTGACCCTACGCCAGAAAAATAGGGCGTTTTGATTCCGACTGCGTGTGCGGGGCTTGGGTCCGCTCCGGCCGACGCTTCGCACGCCCATATCAAAACGCGATAGCTAGTAGTGCGCTCCATGGCTTGGACGGCCGCGTCGGCGTGTTCAGAATGGCACCGTCAACGAAACGGGGGCCGAGATGCAAACAGCGATTCCCTGCCTTTTCATGCGCGGCGGCACGTCGCGTGGGCCGTTCTTTTTCGAGGACGACCTGCCGGCGGACGTGGAGACGCGCGACCGGGTGCTGCTGGCGGCGATGGGGTCGCCCGACCGCCGGCAGATCGACGGGCTGGGTGGTGCGCATCCGCTGACCAGCAAGGTTGGCATCGTGCGCCGCAGCCGGACGGACGGCGTCGATCTCGATTTCCTCTTTGCGCAGGTGATGGTCGAGCAGGCGGTGGTGGATACCACGCCCAACTGCGGCAACATGCTGGCCGCGGTCGTGCCGTTCGCTCTGGAAACCGGGCTGGTCGAGGCGCAGGGCGAGACGACCACGCTGCGCGTGCTGACGCTGAACACCGACATGCAGTCCGACATCACCGTGCAGACGCCGGGCGGGCGCATCAGCTACGACGGCGACGCGCGCATCGACGGCGTACCGGGCACGTCGGCGCCGGTGCGCATCAGCTTCCTGGATACCGCCGGCTCGGTGTGTTCCGGGCTGCTGCCGACCGGGCGGGTGCTGGATGAGATCGAGGTCGACGGCGTCCGCGCGCTGCGGGTCACCTGCATCGACAACGGCATGCCGCTGGTCATGATGCGCGCCGCCGACCTCGGCCGCACCGGTTACGAGGGCGTGGCCGAGATGAACGCCGACGACGAGCTGAAAACGAAGCTCGAAGCCCTGCGCCTGAAGGCCGGCGTGCTGATGGGGCTGGGCGATGTGGCGAAGAAGACTTATCCGAAGATGTGCCTGATCGCGCCGCCGCGCGACGGCGGCAGCGTCGCCACGCGCTGCTTCATCCCGCACGTCTGCCACGACGCCATCGGCGTGCTGGCGGCGGTGACGGTCGGCACGGCCTGCGTGCTGGAAGGCTCGGTGACGGCCGGCATCGCCAGGCTGCCCGCCGGCAACCGCAAGGCGGTCTCGGTCGAGCATCCGACCGGGGAGTTCACCGTCGAGCTCGAGGTCGACCCGGCCAACCCGCAGAACGTGACCCGCGCCGCGCTGCTGCGCACCGCGCGCCTGCTGATGCGCGGCGAGGCGATGGTACCCGCCTCGGTCTGGAAAGGAAAATCCGCATGATCATCGATTGCCACGGCCACTACACGACGGCGCCCAAGGCGCTGGAGGACTGGCGCAACCGGCAGATCGCCGGGCTCAAGGACGCGGCGCTCGCGCCGAAGGCCGGCGACCTGCGGATCAGCGACGACGAATTGCGCGAGAGCATCGAGACCAACCAGTTGGCGAAGATGCGCGAGCGCGGCTCGGACCTCACCATCTTCTCGCCGCGCGCCAGCTTCATGGCGCACCACATCGGCGACTTCGACACCAGCGCGACGTGGGCGGCGATCTGCAACGAGCTGTGCTACCGCGTCTCGCAGCTGTTCCCGGACAACTTCATCGGCGCGGCGATGCTGCCGCAGTCGCCGGGCGTCGATCCGGCGACGTGCATTCCCGAACTGGAGAAGTGCGTCAAAGAATACGGCTTCGTCGGCATCAACCTGAATCCCGATCCGTCCGGCGGCCACTGGACCAGCCCGCCGCTTTCCGACCGGCACTGGTATCCGCTGTACGAGAAGATGGTGGAGCTGGGCATCCCGGCGATGATCCACGTCAGCACCAGTTGCAACGCCTGCTTCCACACCACCGGCGCGCACTACATCAACGCCGATACGACGGCTTTCATGCAGTGCCTGACGTCCGATCTGTTCAGGGATTTCCCGGACCTCAAGTTCGTCATCCCGCACGGCGGCGGCGCGGCGCCGTACCACTGGGGGCGCTACCGCGGGCTGGCGCAGGAGCTGAAGAAGCCGCTGCTCAAGGAACACCTGCTCAACAACGTCTTCTTCGACACCTGCGTCTACCACCAGCCGGGGATCGACCTGCTGACCAGGGTGATCCCGGTCGACAACGTGCTGTTCGCCTCGGAGATGATCGGCGCGGTGCGCGGCATCGATCCGGAGACGGGACACCACTACGACGACACCAAGCGCTACATCGAGGCCGCCGCGCTGACGGCGGAGGAGCGGCACAAGATCTACGAGGGCAACGTCCGCCGCGTCTATCCGCGGCTCGACGCGGTGCTCAAGGCGAGGGGGAAGTAAGGCATGGGCGAGGGCATGAGCATGAACGATCTGGGCATCGTCAAACGCCACGTCGAACGCGCCGACCGGGCGGCCGTGGACAAGCTGGCGCGCTTCGGCGTGGCGACGATCCACGAGGCCATGGGCCGCGTCGGCCTGATGAAACCGTATATGCGGCCGATCTATCCCGGCGCCCGGACGTGCGGCACGGCGGTCACGGTGCTGCTGCAGCCGGGCGACAACTGGATGATGCACGTCGCCGCCGAACAGTTGCGGCCGGGCGACGTGATCGTGGCCGCGTGCACCAGCGATTGCGAGGATGGCTTTTTCGGCGAGCTGCTGGCCACCTCGTTCCGCGCGCGCGGCGGCGTCGGGCTGGTGATCGACGCCGGCGTGCGCGACGTGAAGTCGCTCACCGGGATGGACTTCCCGGTGTTCTCGCGCGCGGTCAACGCCAAGGGCACGGTCAAGGCCACGCTCGGCTCGGTGAACGTGCCGGTGGTCTGCGCCGGCGCGCTGGTGCATCCGGGCGACGTGGTCGTCGCCGATGACGACGGCGTGGTCGTGGTGCCGCGCGCGATCGCCGCGCGGGCCGCCGACGCCGCCGAGGCGCGCGAGGCCGGCGAGGCGGAGAAGCGCAGCCGTTTCGCCGCCGGCGAACTCGGCCTGGACATGTACAAGATGCGCGAGGCGCTGGAAAAGGCCGGGCTGCGCTACATCGATTGACGAAAGCATCGCCCGGCGCCGCGCAACGGCGCCGGCCCGACAGGGGGGACCCAGGACATGGCTACAATCATCGGCGGCATCGGCGTTTCGCATACGCCCACCATCGGCTTCGCCTACGACACGCACAAGCAGAACGATCCGGCCTGGGCGCCGATCTTCGAGGGCTTCGAGCCGATCCGCGCGTGGCTCAAGGAGAAGCGGCCGGATGCGCTGGTCTACATCTTCAACGACCACGTGACTTCCTTCTTCTTCGATCACTATTCGGCCTTCGCGCTCGGCATCGACCAGGAATACGCGGTCGCCGACGAGGGCGGCGGCCGGCGCGAACTGCCGCCGGCGCCGGGACACCCGGAGCTGGCGCGGCACGTGGGCGTCAGCCTGATGACGGACGAGTTCGACATGTCCTTCTTCCAGGACAAGCCGCTCGACCACGGCTTCTTTTCGCCGATGTCGGTGCTGCTCGAACGCGACGGCGCGCACTGGCCGACGCGCATCGTGCCGCTGCAGGTCGGCGTGCTGCAGTTCCCGATCCCGACGGCGGCGCGCTGCTACAAGCTGGGTCAGGCGCTGCGCCGGGCCATCGAGAGCTATCCCGAGGACCTGCGCGTCGCCGTGGTCGCCACCGGCGGCCTGTCGCACCAGGTGCACGGTGAGCGCGCGGGCTTCAACAACGTGTCGTGGGACAAGCAGTTCCTCGACGCCATCACGCACGATCCGGCCGCCCTCGCGGCGATGACCCACGCCGAGTACGCCGAACTGGGCGGCCTCGAAGGCGCCGAGGTCATCATGTGGCTGATCATGCGCGGCGCGCTGTCGGCCAGCGTGAGGAAGGTGCACAGCACCTACTACCTGCCGTCGATGACCGGAATCGCCACCCTGCTGCTGGAGAACGAAGCCGCCGACGTCCCAGCCGCCAGCCATGAACGGCACCGCCAGCGCATGCAGCGGCAGTTGCAGGGCGCGGAACGGCTGACCGGCACCTACCCGTTCGATCACGCCGCCAGCCTCAAGGCGTACCGGCTGAACAGGTTCCTGCACCGCATGATCGTTCCCGAACACCGGGCGCGTTTTCTCGCAGACGAGGAAGCGGCGTTCGCCGAGGCCGGGCTGAGCGAGGAGGAACGCCAGCTCGTGCGGCAGCGCGACTGGCGGGGGATGATCCACTACGGCGTCATCTTCTTCATGCTCGAGAAACTCGGCGCGGCGGTGGGCGTCTCGAACCTGCACATCTACGCCGCCATGCGCGGCGAGCCGCTGGAGGAATTCCTGAAGACGCGCAACGCCAAGGTGATGTATTCGGTCGCCGGCGGCGCCGCCGCGAAAGGCGCGGTCTGGGATTCGGCAAAACCGGACGGCGCGGCGACGGAACAGGCCGGAATCGCTTCGCCGTCTTGATGGAGAAGGACTGACATGAGTTTCGAGAAGACTCCCGGCTGGTTCGACTGGTACGCCCATCCGTCGAAGCCGCTGTTCCGCCTGCCGCCGGGCGCGGTCGACGCGCATTGCCACGTGTTCGGGCCGGGCGAGGTGTTCCCCTACGCGCCGGAGCGCAAGTACACGCCGTGCGACGCGGGCAAGGAACAGCTCTTCGCCCTGCGCGACCATCTCGGCTTCGCGCGCAACGTGATCGTGCAGGCCACCTGCCACGGCGCCGACAACCGCGCGCTGGTCGACGCGCTGTGCGCCGCCGAGGGGCGCGCGCGCGGCGTGGCCACGGTGCGCCGCGGCGTCTCCGACGCCGAGCTGCGCGAGCTGCACGCGGCCGGCGTGCGCGGCGTGCGCTTCAATTTCGTCAAGCGGCTGGTGGACTTCACGCCCAGGGACGAGCTGCAGGAAATCGCCCGGCGCATCGCGCCGCTCGGCTGGCACGTGGTGGTCTATTTCGAGGCCGCCGACCTGCCGGAGCTGTGGGATTTCTTCACCGCGCTGCCGACTATCGTGGTCGTCGACCACATGGGCCGGCCGGACGTGAGCAAGCCGGTCGACGGGCCGGAATTCGCGCTGTTCCTCAAGCTGCTGCGCGAGCACGGCAACGTCTGGTCGAAGGTGACCTGTCCCGAGCGGCTGTCCGTCACCGGGCCCAGGGCGCTCGACGGCGAGCGCGACGCCTACCGCGACGTGGCGCCGTTCGCCCGGCGCCTCGTCGAGGAGTTCCCGGACCGCGTGCTGTGGGGCACCGACTGGCCGCACCCGAACCTCAAGGACCACATGCCGGACGACGGCCTGCTGGTTGACTTCATCCCGCGCATCGCGCCGACGCCCGAACTGCAGCGCAAGCTGCTGGTCGACAACCCGATGCGCTTGTACTGGAGCTGAGCCATGACCGACTACAACGAGGCGTTCAAGGACATCCCCGGCACCGTGGTGTTCGACGCGACCCAGTCGCGGCTGGGGTTCCACCTCAACCAGTTCTGCATGTCGCTGATGAAGGCGGCCAACCGGGACGCGTTCAAGGCCGACGAGGCGGCCTACCTGAAGAAGTTCCCGATGAGCGAGGAACAGCGCCAGGCCGTGCTCGCGCGCGACTACAACCGGCTGCTCGCGCTGGGCGGCAACATCTATTTCCTGGCCAAGATCGGCGCCACCGACGGGCATTCGTTCCAGAACCTGGCGTCGAAGATGACCGGCGTGTCGGAGGACGAATACCGCGCCATGATGGTCGCCGGCGGCCGTTCGCCCGAGGGCAACCGCAGCAAAAAGGACGGAGAGAAGGGAGGAAAAGCGCATGGCTAGGATCGTCGCCGGAGTCGCCACCTCGCACGTGCCCGCCATCGGCGCGGCGATCGACCAGGGCAAGACGCAGGAACCGTACTGGCAGCCGCTGTTCGCCGGCTTCGAATTTTCCAAGCGCTGGATCGCCGAACAGAAGCCGGACGTGGTGGTGCTGGTCTACAACGACCACGCCTCGGCCTTCTCGCTCGAACTGATCCCGACCTTCGCCATCGGCTGCGCCGAATCGTTCGCGCCCGCCGACGAGGGCTGGGGGCCGCGCCCGGTGCCGGTCGTCGAAGGGCATCCGGAGCTGGCGTGGCACATCGCGCAGTCGACCATCCTCGACGAGTTCGACATGACCATCGTCAACCGGATGGAAGTTGACCACGGGCTGACCGTGCCGCTGTCGCTGATGTTCGGGCAGCCGGCGGCTTCCAACTTTCACTGGCCGTGCAAGGTCATCCCGCTGGCGGTGAACGTGGTGCAGTATCCGCCGCCGACCGGCAACCGCTGCTGGAACCTCGGCCGGGCCATCCGCAAGGCGGTCGAGTCGTTCGAGCCGGACCTCAAGGTGATGATCTGGGGCACCGGCGGCATGTCGCACCAGTTGCAGGGGCCGCGCGCCGGGCTGATCAATCGCGCGTTCGACACCGCCTTCCTCGACGGCCTCACCCGCGACCCCGCCGCGCTGGCGCGCATCCCGCACCTCGACTACGTGCGCGAAGCCGGGTCCGAGGGCATCGAGCTGGTCATGTGGCTGATCATGCGCGGCGCGCTGGCGGCCGACGCCAGGGAAATCTACCGCTTCTACCACGTGCCGGCGTCCAACACGGCCGTCGGCCACATCATCCTGGAGAACCCATGAAACTCGTCCTCGCCGGTGCCGGCGCCTTCGGCGTCAAGCACCTCGAAGCCCTGCGGAACATCGACGGCGTCGAAGTCGTCTCCCTGGTCGGCGCCCGGCGCGACGCCACGCAGGAGGTCGCCGCGCGCTTCGGCGTCGGCCACGTCGCCACCGACCTGGCCGAAGCCCTCGCGCAACCGGGCGTCGAAGCTGCGATCCTGTGCACGCCGACGCAGATGCACGCCGCGCAGGCCATGCAGTGCCTGCGCGCCGGCAAGCACGTGATGGTGGAAATCCCGCTGGCCGACCGCCTGGAAGACGCCGAGGCGGTGGCCCGCCTGCAACAGGAAACCGGCCTCGTCGGCATGGTCGGCCACACGCGCCGCTTCAACCCGAGCCACCAGTACCTGCACAAGAAGATCGCGGCCGGCGAGCTGAACATCCAGCAGATGGACGTGCAGACCTATTTCTTCCGCCGCACCAACATCAACGCGCTCGGCCAGCCGCGCAGTTGGACCGACCACCTGCTGTGGCACCACGCCGCGCACACGGTCGACCTGTTCGCCTACCAGACCGGCGGCGAGATCGTCGCCGCCAACGCGCTGCAGGGGCCGATCCATCCGGCGCTGGGCATCGCCATGGACATGTCGATCCAGTTGAAGAGCAGCACCGGCGCGATCTGCACGCTGTCGCTGTCGTTCAACAACGAGGGGCCGCTCGGCACCTTCTTCCGCTACATCTGCGACAACGGCACCTACATCGCGCGCTACGACGACCTGTTCAACGGCAAGGAGGAGAAGATCGACGTGTCGCGGGTGGACGTGTCGATGAACGGCATCGAGCTGCAGGACCGCGAATTCATCGCCGCCATCCGCGAGGGCCGCGAGCCGAACGCCGGCATCGCCCGGGTGCTGCCGTGCTACCGCGTGCTGCACCAGCTCGAAACGCAGCTCAAGGCGGCGGGATGAACGCGATGAGCCTGCCGCGCCGGCGCATCGGGCCGCTCGACGTTTCCGCCATCGGCCTGGGCTGCATGAGCCTGAGCGAGAACTACGGCGCGCCGCCGTCGCCGGAAGTCGCGGAAGCGGTGCTGCTGCGCGCGCTGGACCTCGGCATCGATTACTTCGACACGGCGGCGCTGTACGGCTTCGGCGAAAACGAGGCGCTGCTCGGGCGCGTGCTCAAGCCGCACCGCGGCCGGATCGTGCTCGCCAGCAAGTGCGGCGTGACCGGCGTGGACGGCAGGCGCGTGGTCGACAACCGGCCGGAGACGCTGCGGCGGACCTGCGAGGAATCGCTGCGCCGGCTGCGCACGGACGTCATCGACCTCTACTACCTGCACCGGCTGGACCGGCGGGTGCCGATCGAGGACAGCGTCGGCGCGCTGGCCGACCTCGTGCGCGCCGGCAAGATCCGCTGCATCGGCGTCTCGGAAATGTCGGCGGCGACGCTGCGGCGGGCGCACGCGGTGCATCCCGTCGCCGCCGTGCAGAGCGAATATTCGCTGTGGACGCGCGAGCCCGAGATCGCCGTGTTCGACGCCTGCCGCGAACTCGGCGCGGCCTTCGTGGCCTTCAGCCCGCTGGCGCGCAGCTTCCTCACCGGCGCGCTGTACGACCCGGCCGCGCAGTTCGAGCCGGGCGACATCCGCCTCGGCATGCCGCGCTTCCAGCCGGCGAATTTCTGCACGAACCTCGCACTGCTGGAGCCGTACCGGCAGATCGCCGCCGAGGCCGGCTGCTCCATGGCGCAGCTGGCGCTGGCGTGGGTCCTGGCCAAGGCGCCGTTCATCGTCCCGATCACCGGCACGAAGAATCCGCGGCACCTGGAGGAGAGCGTCGGCGCGGCGGCGGTGTCGCTGACGCCGGAGATCGTCACCCGCCTGGACCGGCTGATCAACCAGCGCACGGTTGCCGGTCACCGCTACAACGAAACCACGCAGAAGGACATCGACACCGAGACGTTCGACGCGGCCTGACCGCAGGGAGAAAACCATGAGCAGTCCGAAACCCAGGCATGAGATTCCCGGCACCACCCTGTTCGACGGGGCGCAGGCGCGCAAGGGCTACGCGCTCAACAAGATGTGCTTCTCGTTCAACTCGGCGGAGAACCGCGCCGAGTTCGTGCGCGACGAGGAGGCGTATTGCACGAAGTACGGGCTCACCCCCGAGCAGCGCGCGGCGATCGCCAGCCGCAACGTCCTGCAACTGCTCGCCGCGGGCGGCAACGTCTATTACCTCGCCAAGTTCGCCGGAATCTTCGGGCTGGACATGCAGGACATCGGCGCGCAACAGACCGGTATGAGCAAGGAAGCGTTCAAGGCCAAACTGGCCAATGCGGGAGGATGATCATGGCCACCATCGTCGGCAGCATCACCACCTCGCACGTCCCCGCCATCGGCGGCGCCATCGCCAGGAAGCGGCAGCAGGAGCCGTACTGGAAGCCGTTCTTCGACGGCTTCCATGCCGCGCGCGACTGGCTGGCGAAGGCCCGGCCGGACGTTGCCGTGGTCATCTACAACGACCACGGGCTGAATTTCTTCCTCGACAAGATGCCGACCTTCGCCGTCGGCGCGGCGCCGGAATACCGCAACGCCGACGAAGGCTGGGGCCTGCCCGCGCTGCCGCCGCACCGCGGCGACGTTGACCTGTCCTGGCACCTGATCGAGGCGCTGATCGCCGAGGAATTCGACCTCACCACCTGCCAGGAAATGCTGGTCGACCACGCCTTCGCGCTGCCGATGGAACTGCTGTGGCCGGGGCCGTCGCCCTGCCCGGTGCGCACCGTGCCGGTATGCATCAACACCGTGCAGTTCCCGCTGCCGACGCCCGCGCGCTGCTTCAAGCTGGGGCTGGCCATCGGCCGCGCCGTCGAATCGTGGGACAGCGACGCGCGGGTGGTGATCGTCGGCACCGGCGGCCTGTCGCACCAGCTCGACGGGCAGCGGGCGGGCTTCATCAACCGGGAATTCGACCAGCTGTTCATGGAAAAGCTGGTCGGCGATCCGCTGTGGGTGACGCGCTATTCGATTCCCGATCTAGTCGAGCTGACCGGCACCCAGGGCGTCGAACTGCTGATGTGGCTGACCGCGCGCGGCGCCTTGCCGGGGGACGTGAACAAGGTGCATGCCAACTACCACGTGCCGATCTCCAACACGGCCACCGGGCTGATGGTTCTCGAAGCGGTATGAAAACGGAGAAAGGCGGCTAACCACGGCGACACGGCGGGCACGGCGAAAGGCGAGAATTTGTTCTGGTCATCTCGCCGCGCCGCCGTGGTTGAACCGGGTTTCCGGAACGAAAAACAGGAGGGGAATTCCATGCGCGTACAAGTCGCCATCGTCGGCGCCGGTCCGGCCGGCCTGATTCTGGGGCAATTGCTGCACAAGGCGGGGATCGACGCGATCATTCTCGAAGTGCATACGCCGGAATACGTCCTCGGGCGGATTCGCGCCGGGGTGCTGGAGCAGGTGGCGGTCGATCTGCTCGACGAGGCCGGCGTCGGCCGGCGCATGCACGCCGAAGGGCTGGTGCACCGGGGCATCGACCTGCTCATCGGCGGCCGCCGCCACCGCATCGACCTGCACGGCCTGACCGGCGGCAAGACGGTGATGGTCTACGGCCAGACCGAACTGACCAAGGACCTGATGGAAGCGCGCCTGGCCGCCGGCCTGAAGACGGTCTACGAGGCGAAGGAAGTCAGCGTGCACGACTTCGATTCGCACCATCCGCGCGTGCGCTACGTGAAGGATGGCGCCACGCACGAGATCGAGTGCGATTTCATCGCCGGCTGCGACGGCTTCCACGGCGTCTGCCGCGCCAGCGTGCCGCGCAACGCCATCGCCAACTACGAGCGCGTCTATCCCTTCGGCTGGCTGGGCCTGCTCTCGGACACGCCGCCGGCCTCCGAGGAACTCATCTACGTCAAGCACGAGCGTGGCTTCGCCCTGTGCAGCATGCGCTCGCATACGCGCAGCCGCTACTACCTGCAGATGCCGCTCTCCGAGCACGTCGAGCACTGGCCCGACGAGCGCTTCTGGGACGAACTGCGCCGCCGCCTCGACCCGCAGACCGCCGAAACGCTGGTCACCGGACCGTCGATCGAGAAGAGCATCGCGCCGCTGCGCAGCTTCGTCGCCGAGCCGCTGCGCTTCGGCCGCCTGTTCCTGGCCGGCGACGCGGCGCACATCGTGCCGCCGACCGGCGCCAAGGGCCTCAACCTGGCCGCCTCGGACGTGCGCTACCTGTCCCGCGCGCTGGTCGACTTCTACCACGGCAGCACGTCCGGCATCGACCATTATTCGGAGCGCTGCCTGAGCCGCATCTGGAAGGCGGAACGCTTCTCCTGGTGGATGACCCTGCTGCTGCACCGCTTCCCGGACACCAACGCCTTCGACCGCAAGGCGCTGGAGGCCGAACTCGACTACGTCGTGCACTCCCTGGCGGCGCGCACGACGCTGGCGGAGAACTACGTCGGGCTGCCGTTCGCGGACTGAGCGCCGGGCGGAATCCGGGCGCGGCCGAACGAGCGCAGGCTACCGGCCCGCGCCGAGCCGGCGTTCCCGCCAGGCTTCGAGATCCGCCCGCGTGATCGACGTCTCCTGGTGATTGATGTTGCCGGGCAGGCCGTCGCCGGCCCACTGCTCGGTCGCCCAGCGCTTGATGTCGGCGGCCAGCTCGCCGTGCTCGACGGCGTGCACCAGCATCACCTCCGCGTCGTGGATCGACAGCGATTCGCCGGCGATCAGTTCCGCCGCCGCGCGCAGCGACAGCGCCCCGTTGCGGCCCGGTTTCGCTTCCCGTGTGTCCATTTCCCCCTCCTTGGCTGACCCTGTGATGACTGATACTTCTTTTCGGCGGAATCGTTCCCCGAATTACCCCACAGAACGCCGGGACAAACCTGTGGATAAGACCTGGAAAGCACGCTCAGCCCCTTCATGGAAAAGGAAATTTCGGAACTGCCCGGAAAATAGGCAGATCGCCGGGCCGTTTTCAGCGGCATCTGGCCCAGTTCTTTGATGGGCAAGCGGCCTTGAGGCGGGATTTCTTCAGTAAAAAAGCCGGCCATCCGATGGCCGGCCAAAGGAGGTGGTAGTTGCGGATTATTTGTGCGTGCCGCGATATTTTTCGAGTTCCGACATGACTTCGGCGACGAAGGCGGGGCCGATGAGCTGGGTGTGTTTTTCGATCACGGGCTTCAGCCGCTCCCGCATCTTGTCCAGTTCGGCCGGCGGCAGCACGGTGACTTCCATCTTCTTCGCCTTGAGTTCGTCCAGCGCCCTGGCGTTGACTTCGCGCGAAACCTTGCGCTGATAGACGCTCGCTTCGGCGCCCGCTTCCTGGAGGATCTTCTTCTCGTCGGCCGTGAGCCGGTCCCAGACCTTCTTGCTCATGGCCAGGAAGGACGGCTGATAGACGTGGTTGGTGATGGCCAGGTACTGCGAGACTTCGTAGTATCTGCCGTCCAGGACGTTGATCAACGGGTTCGACATGCCGTCGATGGCGCCCGTCTCCAGCGCGGAGAAGGTCTGCGAGAAACCCATCGGCGTGGCGTTCGCGCCCAGCGCGTTGACCAGGTTGACATACACGGCCGTGGTCTGGACGCGCAGCTTCTGGCCCTTGAAGTCGTCCGCGGTCCTGATCGGGTGTCCCTTGCGGGTGTGGAAGTGGCGGAAGCCGAGTTCGAAGAAGGACAGGGTGATGACGCCCTTGTCGGCCATCTTGTCCTTCAGCTTGTCGCCGATCGGCCCGTCCATGATGAAGTCGGCCTCTTCGGCGGACTTGAACATGAACGGAAATTCCAGCACCAGGTTTTCCTTGACGCTGCCTCCCATGTTGTTGAGGGTGCCGATCATCATGTCGAGGATGCCGCCCTGCAGCCCGGAAAGGCTTTGCAGGTCGTTGCCGAGCACGCCGTTCGAAAATATCTTGACGGTCATCTTGCCGCCGCTCTTCTTCTCGACCAGTTCGGCGAACTTGATCCCGCCCTGGTTTTGCGGGTGCGTTTCGCTGTTGGCGGCGGAAATCCGGAATACGTGGTTCCCCACCTGCGCGGCCGCGCCTTGCATGCCCGACGCCCAGAGGCCGGCGGACAGGGTTATCGCGGCGAATAAAGGTGAAATCCGTTTGACCATGGAACTCTCCTATCAATGTTGTGAATTACCGGGTGTTTCCTGATCCGGCCTGCGGCCGGCGCGTCGGAATCGGCTCTCTTCGGAACAATCACGCGGGGGGAAGGAACTTGAGAATGTGCTGGGCGACGGTGCACAGTTCGCCTTTCTGGTTGAAGACCTCGACCTTGGCGAAGGTCTTCATGCTGGCCGGATCGGTCTCGGTCACCGTGTACCGGGCGGTGAGGGTGTCGCCGAAGAAGATCGGCTTGACGAAACGCAGCCGGTCGTAGCCGTACGACACGCTCGGAATCTCGGCCTTCTGCTGCACCTGGATCAGCGTCGAGGCGGTCGAGGAAATGGCCAGCGACAGGATGCCGTGCGCGATGCGCGTCCCGTAGGGCGTCGTTTTCATGAATTCCTCGTTGGTATGCACCTGCGAGAAATCTCCCGTGATGCCGGCGAACAGATAAACGTCCGATTCGCTGACGGTCTTGGTGAAGGAGCAGGTGTCTCCCGTTTTCAGCGGCAAACCTGGGGTCATGGTCATTTCTCCTGATGGGTTTGAATTGCGGGCCGGGCCCGCTGGTTGCGCCATTCCTCCCCGATCCCCATGATCCCGGCGCGGAACAGGCGCGCATCCATGGTCTTGACGGGGCTGGCCATCCTGGGCGTGAATTCCATGTGCGCCAGGACGTCGCGCCGGATGTCGATGCCCGGCGCGACTTCGGACAGTTCGACGCCGTCGGGCGTCAAGCGGAAGACGGCGCGCTCGGTGATGAACACGACCTCCTGGCCGCGCCGGGCCGCGTCCGCCCCGTTGAAAGTGATTTCCGGCACGGCGGCGACCAGCTTGCGGAACTTGCCTTCCTGCTCGATGCGCAGCCGGCCGCCGGTGAATGAAACCTTCAGGCCGCCGGCGGTCAACGTGCCGCAGAAGACCACTTTCCGGCTGTTCTGCGAGATCTCGATGAAGCCGCCGGTGCCGACGATCCTGCCGTTGAAGCGATGCACGTTGACGTTGCCGGACTGGTCGAACTCGGCAAAGCTGAGGAAGCTCGCGTCGAGCCCGCCGCCGTCGTAGAAGTCGAACTGCGACGGCATGTCCATCAGCGCCTGCAGGTTGACGGTGGCCCCGAAGAAGATGCCCTGCGCGCCGACCCCGCCGATAGCCCCCGTTTCCACGGTCAGGGTGAAGTCCTCGTTGACCCCTTCCTCGCGGGCGACCACGCCGATGCCGTCGGCGATACCGACGCCGACGTTGCCGACGTCGCCGGGGCCGATTTCCATGAGCGCCCGCCGCGCCACCAGCTTGCGCTCGGTGAGCGGCAGCGGCGCGGCGTCGCCTTCCTCCATGATGAAGTCGCCGGAGAAGAAGCGGCTGGTACCGGTGTACAACTGCGTCTGTTCGGGGACGACCACCAGCGCATCGACCAGAAAGCCGGGAATGCGCACGCTGCGCGGGTGCAGGCTGCGCGCCTTGACCACCTTTCCCACCTGGCAGATGACGATGCCGCCGTTGTTGTGCGCGGCCTGGGCCATGGCCAGGGTATCGAGATAGCAGATCTCGTCCTCCATGCTGACGTAGCCGTCGGCGTCGGCCGTCGTGCCGCGGATGAACGCCACGTCGATGGGGATCGTCCGGTAGAACAGGTAGTCCCGCCCGTCGACCGCCATCACCTGGACGATGTCCTTCGTGGTGACTTCGTTGAGCTTGCCGCCGGTCTGCCGCGGGTCGATGAAGGTGCCCAGCCCGACGTGCGTCAGGATGCCGGGCTGGCGGGCGGCGGCGGCGCGCAGCAGCTGGCTCATCACGCCTTGCGGCAGGTTGTAGGCTTCGATGCGGTTGTCCTGGGCCATCTCGGCGAGGCGCGGCGATTGCGCCCAATGCCCGCCGATGACGCGGCGCACGAGTCCGGCTTTGGCCAGCACGGACATGCCGCGCTCGGCGCGGTCGCCCATGCCAGTGGCGTGATAGAAGGTCAGGTTGCGGGGCTGGCCGCTCGTTTCAAATCGGCGGACGAGCGCCTGGATCAACGCCGTGGGTTCGACCACGCCGCCCCCGGCGCCGCAGAGGGCGACCGTCGCGCCCGAGGGGACGAGCTCGATGGCCTGATCGGCGGAAAGCTGCGGTACCCGTGTTCCCGTTCTGGTGCTGCGCATTTTCGATGTGTCCCTGGAACCGTACGGGACGCATCGTATAGGAAGCGGATGTGGATATAATCAGGCTAATTATTAATTCACTGTCTACGGATCATGGATAATCTGCCGCTGCTTTCCGATCTCGGCCTCTTCTGCGAAGTCGTGCGCCGCCCCAGCTTCGCGGTGGCGGCCAGCGAGCTCGGCAAGTCGCCGGCCTATATCAGCAAGCGCATCGCCATCCTCGAAAAGACGCTGAACGTCCGGCTCTTTCACCGGACGACCCGGCAGGTGGCGATCACCGAAGAAGGGGAGGCCGCCTACGTCTGGGCGAAGAAAATCCTGGAGGCCGCGCAAGGCCTGGTGGAAAACATCAGCGACCGGGACGTCGAGCCGCACGGCGTGCTGCGCATCACCAGCACGTTCCGCGTCGGGCGGCGGCATCTGGCGCCCATCCTGTCCGAGCTGGCCCGGCGCTACCCGGCGCTGGAAATCTGGCTCGAAGTGACGGACCATCCGGTGGACCTGATCCGCGAAGGCATCGACATCGACATCCGCATCGGCGAGGTGACCGAGCCGCACGTGTATGCCCACCGGATTCTGGCCTCGAAGCGCATCCTGTGCGCCGCCCCGGCGTATCTCGAACGCCACGGCTGTCCCGGCTCGCTGGCCGAACTGGCGCGGCACCACTGCCTGATCCTGCGCGAACGCGACCAGGCCTTCGGCGTCTGGCGCCTGCATGGCCCGAACGGCATCGAGACCGTCAAAGCCATGGGCACGATGTCCACCAACAACGCGGACATCGCCCGCATCTGGGCGCATGCGGGGCAGGGCATCCTGCTCGTGTCGGACCGCGACGTCCGGGACAGCGTGGAGTCGGGGGAACTGGTCCAGTTCCTCCATGAATACTGGCAGCCCGCCGACGTGTGGGCGGTCTGCCGGACGCGCCTGGCGGATTCGCCCAAGCTGCGCGCGTGCGTCCGCTTCCTGCAGGAGCAGATGACCCGCGGACCCCATGCCCTGATCCGGCCCTCCGCCGATCCCGGCGAGTGATCCGGTTCCCGACCGCCCTTATTCGCCGCTTCTGTCGCGCAGGAACAGGCTGGCGCAGAGTTCCCGCAGCCAGCGGTTGCCGGGGTCGTTGTGGTAGCGCGAATGCCAGTGCTGCTTGACGGTGAACCCCGGGATCGGGATCGGACAAGGGAAGACGCGCAGTCCGTAGAGCCGCGCCAGCGTTTCGCCGATGTGGCGCGGCAGGGTCACCAGCAGGTCGGTGGTCGACACGATGGCGGGCAGGCCGAGGAAGCCCGGCAGTTCGAGCACCACCCGGTGCTCCAGGTGATGCCGTTCCAGGCTGGCGTCGAGCAGGCGGTGGCCGGTTCCCGAAACGATGTTGATGTGCCCCTCCTGCGCGTAGATTTCGCGGCTCAGCGCCTCGCCGATGCGCGGATGCCGCGTGTTGGCGAGGCACACCCAGTCTTGGTTGTACAGGCTCTGCTGGTAGAAGCCGGCGTCCAGCTCGGGAATCAGCCCGAGCGCGAGGTCGGCCTCGCCGGCTTCGAGCCGCTGCGCCGTGCGCTCGTCGATGCGTTCGGCGCCCAGGCGCACGCCGGGCGCCACCGAGCGCACGTGGGCGAGCAGTTGCGGCAGCAGGGTGATGTGGCTGGCGTCGGTCATGCAGATGCGGAAGCGGCGCTCGCTGGTGGCGGGCTCGAACCGGGCCTCGCGCTGGGCCAGATAGCGCAGCGATTCGAGCGCCTGGCGCACGGTGCCGATCAGCGCGTCCGCCTCGGGCGTCGGCAGCATGCCCGACGGCGTGCGCACGAACAGCGGGTCGCCGAGCTGCCGGCGCAGCTTGCCGAGCCAGATGCTGACGGTCGGTTGGGCGAGGTCGAGCTGTTCGGCGGCGCGTGTCACGCTGCGCGTGTCGTAGATCAGCTCGAACAGCTGGAGCAGGTGGGCGTCGAGCAGCGGCGCCGGTGCGGCGTCTTTTTTCATGATTGTGAAACGCAATGGAACGGATTTCTATTATTGCATAGACGTCCTGCCAGGGGCTGATTACAGTCTTCCAATCCTTCAGTAAGGCTTTGAACGGGAAGGGAGAATGGCCGTATCGGGGGAGGCGTGCCGGGAGATTTCACGGCCTACCGCGACCATTCGCCCATGCCGGTTTGTAGCGCCCTTTTGCCGTTGTGTACACCCGTGCTTGGCAAAAGGTTTGAAGCCAGTGCGTCAGCATTTGGCCTCGGTGGCCTGCCGGCGAAATTCTTTTTGGCGTGGCCGGCAGGCCCTTTTTTTCTGAGGGAAGGGATTGCAAAGGCAGGTGTTAACGGAGGGCCTCGCCGTTTCGAGGCCGGCATTCTTCAAGGAGACAAACATGCAAGCAACGAAATACGCGGGTGTCGCCACGATCGTGCTGTTCGGCGGGCTGGCGGCTTCGGCGGGGTACGCGCAAGTGAACGAACACACGTTCCGCATCTCCATCGCCGGCGCGCCGGGCCATCCTTCGGTGATGGGCGCGGAGAAGTGGGCTGAGCTGCTCAAGGAAAAGAGCGGCGGCAAGCTGACGCTGAAGGTCTTCCCGAACGGCGTGCTGGGCGGCGACGTGCAGGTGCTGTCGGCCGTGCAGGGCGGGACCATCGATTTCACCTCGATGAACTCGGGCATCCTGCAATCGCAGGTCAAGGAATTCGCCATCTTCGACTTCCCGTTCATGTTCGAGAGCGGCAGGGAGGCCGATCCGATCCTCGACGGCCCGTTCGGCAAGAAGCTGGCCGACCTGACGCCGGCCAAGAATCTGTACAACCTGGCCTACTGGGAACTGGGCTTCCGCAACCTGACCAACAACAAGCACGCGATCAACAAGATGGAGGACATCGCCGGCCTGAAGATCCGCGTGATCCAGTCGCCGATCTACATCGAGACGTTCAACGCGCTGGGCGCCAACGCGGTGCCGATGCCGATCACCGAGGTCTATACGGCGATGGAGCAGAAGATCATCGACGGACACGAGAATCCGTTCTCCGTCATCGAGACCAGCAAGTTCTACGAGGTCCAGAAATTCCTGACCGTCAGCAACCACATCTACAACCCGCAATCGGTGCTGGCAAGCAAGAAGAAGTTCGACGCGCTGACCAAGGACGAGCAGGCCCTGCTGACCTCGACCCTGGCCGAAGCGACCAAATGGCAGCGTGAAAACTCCCGGAAGCTGGCCGAGGAATCGCTGGCCAACCTGAAGAAGACGATGACGGTGACGGTGCTGTCCCCGGACGAGATCGCCAAGATCCGCGTGAAGATCAAGCCGGTGATCGACAAGTTCGCCGCCAACGTCGGGCCGGATCTGGTCAAGGAACTGCAGACCGAACTCGAGAAGGGCCGCAAGAAGTAAGCCGCCATAGCGATCGGCGCTCGGACGCCGAGGTCGAGCCCCGCAAGAGGCCATGGTTCATTGCCGTTCAGCTGGCGCTGAACGGCAATTTCAATTCCAGGCGATGGCGATCAAATGAGCGGCTTCATTGCGATATGCCCTCTTTCCGCAAGCTCATCTGTTCCTTCAAAAATTCCAGGCAAATCCGCACTTTGGCTGATTGGGCCGAGCGCGACGAGGAAACGGCAAGTACATCGGCCGGCTGGTGATATTCGGGCAGTACCCTCACCAGCGATCCGTTGTTCATGCTTGCCGCGAACAGCCAGTCGGCGCTGCACGCGATCCCGTGCCCTGCGTGGACCCAGTCCAGCACCACGTCGATGTCATTCGACGCCATGCTGCCCGAAACCTTGGCCGATTCCCAACCGCGCGGCCCCGTCATGCGCCAGGTGCCGAAGGGCTCTTCGCGCTCCCGCAGCAATACGCATTCATGGTGCGCGAGATCGGCGACGCTGCGCGGCATGCCGTATTTCGCAACATAGGCCGGCGCCGCGCAAAGAATGCGCGAACTGGCCATGATGCGATGCGCGATGAGATGATGTTCGCGCACCTCGCCGGCGCGAATGTCAAGGTGGAAACCTTCGCCGATCAAGTCGGCGCGGCGGTCGAGCAGTTCCAGCCAGACGTCGATTTTCGGGTAGCGGTGTTTGAAGCGGGACAGCGCCGGAGTCAGATGCACCCGGCCCAGTTTGGCGCTGGAACTTATGCGGATCGGTCCGCCCGGTTCGCTCTTGGTTTCCGAGACGTCGTTCTGCATGCCTTCGACGTCTTCAAGGATTTTCTGAGTCCACTGGTACACCTTCGATCCTTCGTCCGTCAGGTTGACCTGCCGCGTGGTGCGGTTGAACAGCCTGACGCCAAGGGATTGCTCCAGCATGGAAATCCGCTTGCTGACGAAGGTCGGCGCCACTCCGTACTCCCTCGCCGCGGCGACGAAGCTGGATTTGCGGGCCACCGTACTGAAAAGGCGCAGATCGTATAGCTGCGGATCAATATCCATTATTTGGTTCCTAATAAGAGAACTGATTGATGGATAATATATCATTTGGTTCGTATTAGACTCGCTCACGTGCTTGGATAAATCACCAGGAGGAGAGCGAGAATGAAAAAAACCGCGGTCGTCGGCGCCGGCGCCATCGCCTACTGTCATGCGGAAGCACTGACGAAACTGGGCATAAAGATCTGCGGCGTCATCGACGTCAATCAGGAAAGCGCCAGGAAGCTGGCGGACAAATACGCTACGACGGCCGTCCGCGATCTTGCGGAAATCGTGCAGTCGCTGGACATGGTGCATATCTGCACCCCGCCGTCCTTCCGCATCGATTACGCGAGGATTGCGATGGAGGCCGGCTGCCATGTCGTCATGGAGAAGCCGATGGCGATTACCGTCGCCGACGCGGAAATCCTGGTCGAAATGGCGCGTACCAACGGCGTCCGGCTGATGATCGACTTCAATCACCGCTTCCGCGCCGGCTTCCAGGAATTGCTCAAGGTGGTCGAATCCGGCGAGATCGGCGACGTCGTCAACGTCTTCGTCAACCGCATGGGCATGCTGGGCGGCAATGCCGGGACGCAGAACGACACGTGGCGGCGCAAGGCCGACACCGTATGCGGCATGAGCATCGAATCGCTGTCGCACGATATCGACATGATTTATCAACTGGTCGGACCCGTCTCCACGGTGAAGGCCGATGTGCGCGGCACGTTCGCCGATGCCCCGAAATTCGACAACAACGCCAACGTCCTGTTCACCATGCGGAACGGAGCCATGGGCGTCATCAACGCCAGCTGGTCCTCCTACTTGAAGGGAAGCTCGCGCGGCGTTTTCGGCACCAAGGGAACGGTCATCCTCGAAGGCGACGATCTGTTCGATTTCACTCGGTTGCGTATCCGCACCCAGGACATGGCCCACGAAAAAGTCGTCAAGTTGAACGACATCTATAACTTCACGACATGTCCGTCATATTTCAACGCCAACAGATATTTCATCGAATGCATGGAAAAAGGCGTCGATTCGACGGCCTCCGGACAGCACGCCCTGGCAACGCTGAAGGTCTCGCATGCCATTCTGGAAGCGGCGCGGACACAGGCAACCGTAGCGCTTTGAACAAAGGAACGACCATGAAAAATATTGGAATCATCGGTTTGGGCAACATGGGTATGGGCATGGCGAAGAATCTGACCGCCAAGGGATTCGATGTCGCCGGTTTCGACATGAATGGCGAGGCGCTGGAAAGCCTGGCCAGGCTCGGTGGAAAGAAGTGCAAGGACGCGGCGGCCGTGGGCGCCGTTTCGGAGGTGGTCTTCGTCATGGTCGTAAACGCCGCCCAATCCACGGTGGTGATCACCGGGAAAAACGGCCTGCTGGAGACCATGAAGCCCGGCTCCATCATCGTGGTGACGGCCACGATCGGCAGCGCGGCGGTGAAGAAACTCGCGGCACAGGCCGGAGAACGTCACGTCACCGTGATCGATTGCCCGGTGTCCGGCGGTCAAAAGGGCGCGGAAGCCGGGGCGCTGACCTTGATGGCCTCCGGCCGCAGGGAAGACTTCGACCGTTGCGCCGACGTTTTTGCCGCCATCGCCAGGAACGTAAATTTCGTCGGCGCGGAAGTCGGCCAGGGACAGATTGTCAAGGCCTGCATGCAAGGGCTGGTCGGCTGCATCTATTCCGGAATGTTCGAAGCCATGATGCTCGGCGTCAAGGCCGGCGTCAGCGCGGAGGTATTGTTCTCCGTGATCGGTACTAGCGTCGCCAACACGCCGTTGTTCCAGGGCGCGATTCCTGCCGTCATGGACCGCAGGTTCAAGGGCACCGGCTCCAACATCGTCAACACCTACAAGGATCTGACGATCACCCTGGCGCTGGCCGAGGAATGCGGCACGCCGATGATGACGACCGGAACGGCGAAGCAATTCTTTCAGGCCGGCATCACCAAGTTTCCCGACGAAGACAACCAATGCCTGATCAAGGTGCTTGAGGACATCGTCGGCATCGAGGTCAAGCGCGGCGCCTGAAGCAGCAGCAGGCGAGGTGCGGCGTTTTTCATCCGGATGGCCTCTCCGCTTTGAGGCCCATTAAGACTCAGGAGGCAAACATGAATATGAAGCAAACAACCCGGCATGTGTCTGCAGCGCTATTCACCGTTTGTTGCGCGACGGCCGTGCAGGCGCAGGTCAACGCCCACACCTTCCGGATTGCCATCACCGGAGCACCGGGGCATCCTTCGGTGATGGGGGCTGAGAAATGGGCCGAATTGCTCAGGGAAAAGAGCGACGGCAAGCTGATCCTCAAGATTTTTCCGAGCGGTGTGCTCGGGGCGGATGTGCAGGCGCTTTCGTCCGTGCAGGGCGGCACCATCGATTTCACGGCGATGAACTCGGGGATTCTGCAGACGCAGGTCAAGGAATTCGCCATCTTCGACTTCCCGTTCCTGTTCGAAAGCGGCAAGGAAGCCGATCCGATTCTTGACGGCGCGTTTGGCAGGAAACTGGCCGACTTGTTGCCGGCCAAGGGGCTGATCAACGTCGCCTTCTGGGAATTGGGATTTCGCCAGATCACGAACAGCAAACGCATGCTGAGCAAGGTCGAAGATATCAATGGCCTGAAAATCCGCGTGATCCAGTCGCCGGTTTACATCGACACGTTCAACGCACTCGGCGCCAATGCCGTGCCGATGCCGATGACCGAGGTCTATACGGGACTTGAGCAAAAGATCATCGATGGCCAGGAGAATCCATTCTCCGTGGTTGAAACGAGCAAGTTGAACGAGGTCCAGAAATACCTGACCGTATCCAATCACATGTACAACCCCCAGTCGGTGCTGGCGAGCAAGAAGAAGTGGGACACGCTGACGAAAGACGAGCAGAACCTCCTGATGGCCACGGCGGCGGAAGCCACCAAGTGGCAGCGCGAGAACGCGCGGAAACTGGCGGAGGAGTCGCTGAACAACCTCAAGAAGACGATGACGGTGACGGTATTGCCGCCTGACGAGATCGCCAAGATTCGTACCAAAGTCAGGCCGGTGATCGACAAGTTCGCCGCCAGCGTCGGTCCGGAACTCGTCAAGGAGTTGCAGGAGGAACTCGAAAAAGGACGCAAAAAATAATTCGCCATCGCAGCGTCAATTCGATAACGAATCATTACGTGCGATCTTTTCGGCAACCTGTATCCGCTGCATCCCGTTTGAGCGCAGTTGTGCTCCCGCACTTTCTTGGGCAGCAACAGGGAAGTGCGTTTTTTTGACGACGGCGGCTTACACGAAACGATCTGCTCCGTGCCATGGAATCCGCGTCCCGCAAGGGTCTCTGTAGTTATTTATTGCCAAACACAATGAGAAATATTTTATTTATTGCGTTCACACTATTGGTCGCGCTGACTAAAGTTCGCGTGTCCTTCAGCAACGCCGTTGGCGGAAAGAGAGAACAACAATGAAGATTTGCATGCTGGGCGCCGGCGCCCTGGGCTGTTCGATCGGCGGCGTGCTGGCGCGGGGCGGTTCGGACGTGATTTTCGTCGACCGCTTCCAGGCGCACGTCGACGCGATCAACGCCAACGGGCTGAAGATGCGCTTCGACGACGGCGACGAAACCGTCGGGATCAAGGCCTATACGAGCTGCGAGGGGCTTGCCCCGGTCGACCTGGTCATCGTGCTGGTCAAGTCCGCGGCCACCCGCGCGGCCATCGAGTCGGCGCGCCCGCTGGTGAGCCCGGACACGCTGGTGATGTCGATCCAGAACGGGCTCGGGCACGAGGAAATCCTGGCCGAGGTGGTCGGCCGCGAGCACGTGCTGGCGGCCAAGACCTACGTCGGCGGCGTGTTCCTCGAACCCGGCCACATCGTCTCGGGCTACAAGGGCAAGCAGACCTACATCGGCGAGCTCGACGGCCGCCTGACGCCGCGCCTGCTGGCCGTGGTCGACGAATTCAACAAAGCCGGCCTGCTCGCCACCGCCAGTACGAACATCTACGGGACGATGTGGGACAAGCTGCTGGTCAACGTGGCGACCGGCGCCGTGTGCGCGATCACCCGCCTGCCCTACGGCTGGCTGTACAAGGTACCGGAGATCGAGCAGACCGCGCTGGCCGCGGTCGCCGAAGGCATCGCCGTGGCCAGGGCCAACGAGATCGGGCTGGTCTCGGAGGACCCCAGGTATTTCTGGGATCTGGCGGCCGAGGGCCTGCCGGCCGGATTCAAGACCTCGATGCTGCAAAGCCTGGAAAAGGGCGAAATCACCGAGGTCGATTTCATCAACGGATCGGTGGTGCGCTGGGGCGAACGCTCCGGCATCGCCACGCCGGTCAACCAGACGCTGGTGGCCCTCACCAAGGGCATCGAGAACTTCCAGCAACACTTCGGCAAACGCTAGGGGGCGGAGCATGGCTTACGGCAGGAAATCCTACGTCGAGCACGTGGCGATCAAGGTCAGGGACATCGACTGGCATCTCCGTTTCTTCCGCGACGTGCTGGGCATGGCCGTGCGCGAACTCATGGGGCCGGAAGGCAAGCCCGAAAAGGCGTGGACCATTGGCGGCATGCAGTTCAACGTCGATCCGGACTTCAACGGCCCGGAAGGGCGCCTGGCGCACCTCGGGATCATGGTCGAGGACCTCGAAGCGGTCCTCGCCGAGGCCGCCAGGTGGGGCGTCCGCGAACTGCCGATGGGACGCAACTGGCTGGCGCTGCCGGACGGGCTGGAGCTCGAACTGATGCAGGCGCACGCGAACTCCGTCGCCGAGGCGCTGGCCGTCCAGCCGCGCGCCTGAGAACCGACCGAACAGACTTCGAGGGGGAATGAGCATGGCCAAGAAAGAACTTTATTTCGACGAAATCAAGGTGGGCGACAAGGGCATCAGCCCGTCCTACACCTTCACCGAGGAGCGCATCAACGCCTACGCCGAACTGACCGGCGATTTCACGCCGGTGCACGTCGACGAGGAATACGCCAGAAAGACGCCGTTCGGCACGCGCGTCGCGCACGGCCTGTTCGGACTGTCGGTGGCCGACGGCCTGAAGACGCAGAGCGAATACTGCTTCCAGCCGGGCATGTCGCTCGGCTGGGAATGGAGCTTCGTGCTGCCGATCAAGATCGGCGACACCTGCCACATTGAGTTCCAGGTGGCCAGCGTGCGTGAATCGAAGAGCCGTCCGGGTTGGGGCATCGTCATCGTGCCGGTCGAGCTGATCAACCAGCGCGGCGAGGTCGTCCAGAAGGGCGAGCACCGCGTGATGGTTCCCTGCAAACCGAAAGACTGAGCAACCGTCACCCCGGCGCAAGCCGGGGTCCAGGCGTTGAACTCGCTGGATTCCGGCGTTCGCCGGAATGACGAATCCAAAAAGGAAAACAAGCCATGGCAACCCAACCACTCCCCCTGGCCGGCATCCGCGTCGTCGATTACAGCCACTTCCTGGCCGGCCCCTTCGTCTCGCGCTGCCTGGCGGCGCTCGGCGCCGAGGTGATCAAGGTCGAGCGTCCGAAGGAGGGCGACGCCGGCCGCTCGCACGCCTACCTCGTCAACGGCCAGAGCGGCTACTACCTGCAGCAGAACATGGGCAAGCAGGGGCTGTGCGTCAACATCAAGGACCCGCGCGGGCTGGAACTGATCAAGAAACTGGTTAACTCGGCCGACGTGTTCGTCGAGAACTACCGGCCGGGCGCGCTGAAGAAGCTCGGGCTCGGCTATGAAGACCTGGCGAAGACCAATCCGGGGCTGGTCTACTGCTCGGTCTCGGCCTACGGCCACACCGGCCCGGACGCGCCGCGTCCCGGCTTCGGCCTGATCGCCGAGGCCAAGAGCGGCATCATGGCCATGGTCGGCTCGCCCGGCGAGGCGCCGCCGCTGCTACGCATCGCGCTCGGCGACATGTACACCGGCGCCAACGCCGTCGGCGCCATCTGCGCCGCGCTGCTCGGCCGGGTGAAGTCCGGGCGCGGCCAGCACATCGACCTGGCGCTGTACGACTGCCTGGTCTCGATGCACGAATACGCCATCCAGTGCTACACGCTCTCCGGCGGCCAGGACATTCCGCAGCAGACCGGGCACGACCTGCCCAACTCCACGCTCTACGGCGTGTTCACGGCAAAGGACGGCTACGTGGTCATCGCCGCGCAGGTGGACGACGCCTGGAAGCGGCTGGCCACCCTGATCGGCGGCGAGGCGCTGGCGGGCGATGCGCGCTTCCATACGCAGGCGGGGCGCAACGCCAACCGGCTGGAAATCCTCGGCATCGTGCGCGCGTGGGTCGCGCAATACACGGTGGCGGAATGCCTGTCCATCCTCGACGGGATCGACGTGCCCTGCGCCAAGGTGCAGAACATCGACGAGGTGCTGGCCGATCCGCAGATCCAGGCGCGCGGCATGGTCGTCGAGCAGCAGCACCCGGTGCTCGGCCCGATCCGCCTGGGCAACCTGCCGTTCCATTTCTCGGAGTGCGATACCACGATCACCACGCCGGCGCCGCTGCTCGGCCAGCACAACCGCGACGTCGCGGCCAGCCTGGGCTACTCGCCCGCGCAGATCGAGGCGATGGTCGCCGAAGGCGTGCTGTACGCCGAGGCTGCCGCCGGCACGTAGGAGAGGGCCATGACCGACAAGTACGCGGTGATCGGCAATCCGATCGGGCACACCAAATCGCCGCTGATCCACCAGACCTTCGCCCGGCAAAGCGGGCAGGACCTCGAATACACGGCCATCGAAGGCCGCCCCGGCGGCTTCCGCGAGGACGCGGAAGCCTTCCGCCGGGCGGGCGGCCGCGGCATGAACGTCACCGCGCCGTTCAAGCTCGACGCCTTCGCCTACGCGACCGACCTGACCGAACAGGCCCGCCTCGCCGGCGCGGTCAACGCCCTGAAATTCGAAGGCGACCGGATTCTCGGCCAGAACTTCGACGGCATCGGCCTGACCCGCGACATCGTGCACAACCTCGGCGCGCCGCTGCGTGGCAGTCGCGTGCTGCTGCTCGGCGCCGGCGGTGCGGCGCGCGGCGCCATGCTGCCCTTCCTCGAACAGAAGCCGGCGCGGCTGCTCCTGGTCAACCGCACGCTCGGCAAGGCGCAGGCCCTGTTCGAACAGTTCAAGCCCTACGCCGAAGGCGAGTTCGCCTACGCCTCCTACCCGGAACTCGCGGACGCGGCGGCAGACTTCGACCTGGTGATCAACGCCACGTCGGCGAGCCTGCGCGGGGAACTGCCGCCGGTGCACACCCGCGTCTTCGCGCACGCCTCGCTGGTCTATGAGCTGGCTTACGGCAAGGGCCTGACGCCGTTCCTGAGCCTGGCGCGCGGCGCCGGGGGAGCGCGCCTGGCCGACGGCGTGGGCATGCTCGTCGAACAGGCGGCCGAGGCCTTCGCCTGGTGGCGCGGGGTCCGCCCGGCAACCGCCGACCTGATCAAGACGCTGACGGTGCCGCTCGCGTAGCGCAGATATGCCGCCGGCACGACCGATTTACTGTATCGTTCAACCCAGACTGAAAGGTCCATCATGAAAATCCTGATGCTGCACGGAATCAACCACAACATGTTCGGCAAGCGCGATCCGAAGCAATACGGCACGATCACGCTGGCGCAGATCGACCAGAAGCTGGTCGACCTCGGCAAGGAACTCGGCGCCGAGATCGAAAGCTTCCAGACCAACCACGAAGGCGAGATGGTCGAGCGCATCCACAAGGGCTACTTCGACGGCGTCGACGCCGTGCTGATCAACGCCGGCGCGTGGACGCACTACAGCTACGGCATCCGCGACGCGCTGGCCATCCTGACCTGCCCGGTGATCGAGGTGCACATGTCGAACATCCACGCGCGCGAGGCGTTCCGCCACCATTCGTGCTTCGCCGAGATCGTCAAGGGGCAGATCTGCGGCATCGGCGTGGATGCCTACCTGATGGCGCTGCGCGCGGCCGTTTCCGACGTGCAGGCCACGAAGAAATAAAACGGGGAGCGCGGGGGGCGATGGGTTCAGGCACGACGGCAGCGACGGCACCACCCACACCCCCGGCGCATCCCGAGCACCCCCACGCGGGGCGCGGCATCCTGATGGCCCTGCTGGCCACCGTCGCCTACGCCGTCGTCGACACGCTGTCCAAATACCAGGCGCGCGAGTACCCGGTCATGATGATCGTGTGGGCGCGCTATTTCGTGCCGCTGGTGCTGCTCCTGGCCGTGTTCCTGCCCAGGTTCGGCACGCGCATGCTGCGCACCGCCTTTCCCATGGTGCAGATGATCCGCGGCGTGCTGCTCACGGCCGGCACCATCTTCATCGTCTTCGCCTATCGCGTCATGCCGATCGCCGAGGCGCAGGCCATCAGCTTCATCCATCCCGTCCTGCTCACCGTGCTGGCGGTGCTCTTCCTGCGCGAAAAGGTTTCCGCGCTGGGCTGGGCGGCGGTGCTGCTCGGCTTTTCCGGCGTGCTGATCATCGTGCGGCCCGGCGGGGGACTGTTCACCCCGGCCGCCTTCCTGCCGCTCGGGCTGGCGTTCAGCTTCTCGTCGTACCAGATCTTCACGCGCCTGATTGCCGGCAAGGAGAGTTCGCTCAATTCGCTGTTCTGCGTGCTGCTGGTCGGCTCGCTGGCGATGAGCGTGGCGCTGCCTTTCGCATGGCTCGATCCGACGCCGAAGGGGCTGTTCTTCTTCGCCCTGATCGGCGTGACCTCCGGCATCGGGCACTTTTCGACGATCAAGGCGCTGGAATTCGCCCCGGCCTCGCTGCTCGCGCCATTCGCCTACATCCAGCTCCTGTGGGTGAGCATCCTCGGCGTGCTCGTCTTCGGCGACTTCCCGGACGCCGTGACGCTGGTCGGCATGGCCGTCGTGGTCGCCGGCGGGCTGCTCGTCGCCGCGTCGCGCCGCCGGCAGGCGGGCAGGATGGCCGGGCAGGCCGCAAGCTGAACGAGGGGCATCCGAAACACGGGTTTTTCCATGCTCTACCGCATCGTCTCCATTGTTTTTCCCCTCTTCGCAGTAGTGATGGCCGGCTACCTGTATGCCCGCAAACGCGGCTCGGACATGGCGGCGGCCAACCGGATGAACATGGAGGTATTCCTCCCGGCGTTGATCTTCACGGCGCTGGCCGGGAAATCGTTCAACCTTGCGGACAACCTTCCGATCGCCATCGGCTGCACCGTGGTCGTCGTCGGTTCGGGGATGCTGGCATGGCCAGTGGCGCGTCTTCTGCGGATCGATCCGAGGACCCTGGTGCCGACGGCGATGTTCAACAACGTCGGCAACATGGGGCTGCCGTTGATGTTGTTCACCTTTGGCGATCAGGCGCTAGGCGCCGCCGTGGTCATGATGCTGATCCTGACGGTGATGCAGTTTTCACTGTCTCCCTGGCTGCTGGGAAATCGGGTTTCCCTTGCCGCGATGTGGCGCGAACCGTTCCTGATCGCCGCCGCGCTAGGCGTGACCGTCAGCCTGAGCGGCGTTGCCTTGTGGCCGCCCGTGTTGTCCGCATGCAAGCTGTTGGCCGATATTTCCCTCGGACTGATGATTTTCTCGCTTGGCGTGCGCCTCGCGTCGACGTGGGTCGGGACGATGTTGGGGATCGGTACCGTCGGGGCGATCGTCACGCCGGTGACGGGGATGCTGCTGGCGTGGGCGTTTGGTCTGCTGGCCGGCCTGAGCAAGCCGGATATGGATATCCTGTTCCTCTTCGGGGCGCTGCCGCCGGCAGTCTCGTGCTTCATCTTCGCCGACCGCTACCGTTGCGAGCCCGACAAGGTGGCGGCGATCGTCATGATCGGCAATGCCTCGGCCCTGTTCTTCATTCCGCTCGCGCTGGCCTTACGTCTTTGACGGCGTGGAGCCGGGGGCGCCTGAACATCCGCCTAGTCCAGTTCGTTTTTCCGAGCCGGCTTGATCGTCAATCCAGCCAGAATTCCTTGCCGACGTCGCTCAACTGCTGATCGAGGTAGTCGGACATCAATCTGACGCGCGCGAAGCTGCGCGTGTCGGCGTGGGTGATCAACCAGTACGAACGCAGCAACCGGACGGTTTCCGGCAAGATGCGGACGAGTGAGGATTCGTTGCGGGCCATGTAGAACAGGCAGCACTCCGATTCCCGCGCTCCCGAGCATCGCGGTCATCTGGCTGATGACGTTGGAAATGTGCAGTGGCGGAGCGATGTTCTTGGAGACTTGCGGCAGGTAGTTCAGCTCCTGTGTCCACATCAGGTCTTCGACGTAGCCGATCCAGCGATGATGCTCGAGGTCTTCGCGTGAACGAATGGGCGGACGTGAATCGCAGTAGGTGCGCGAAGCGTAAAGACCCAGTGAGTAATCGACCAGCTTGCGCGCATAGACACGGCCGTCCTCGGGCGGTCCCATGCTCACGGCAAGATCAGCCTCCCGCTTGGAAAGGCAGAAATGACGCGGGTTGGCGACGAGCTCTATCTCGAGCCCCGGATACAGGTCGCTGACTTTTGCGATGCGCGGCGCGAGGAAATAGGTTCCGAACCCTTCCGGCGTGCCGATTCTGACTTTTCCCGTAAGCCCCGCGGATTCGTCCTCGAAGCGCGAACGCATGCGCAAGGTCAACGCCTCGACGGCTTCCGCGTCTTCGACAAGATGCTTTCCTTCCGGCGTCAGAAAACACCCCTCCTTTCGCCGGTCGAACAGAGGAACGCCCATGGCCGACTCCAGCGACGCTATCCGGCGGCTCAGGGTCGAATGGTCAATGCCCATCTGCTGCGCGGCGACCGTGATCCGTTCCGCCCGGGCCAGCGCGAGAAAAGCCTGCAGATCGTTCCAGTCGAACTTAGGCATGGGATTTTTTGCACACGAGGTCTGCCATTTTTCGCATTCCTATTCCGAATTCGTGCTGATAGGATTTTTCCACGCCTTCGCCGGAGTCCGTCGGTTGGCAGGGCAGAAAAGACAAGGATGGCGCAGTTCTTCACGAGGGAGCGCGTGAAAAATGTGGGAGGGATGTTGGCACAAACAGAGGGCAAGAACAATCGGGCGACGGGACGATCGCTGCCCGATAACCGGGCCGTTCCTTGGCTAGATCGCCAGTAAATCGACCTGGCTTCCGCCTGATTGATTCCGAATGATTGAAAGATATGCCGGCGCCAAATGGGGTGCCAGGCACCGGGGACGTTTTGCGCCAAGAAAATGTTGGTGATCGTTTTGTTGACGTGTTTTTTAACGGGAGAAGTTCATGTCGCTGATTCAAAAACTCAAGGCTCGTGCCGAACAAGGTAAACCTGTCCGAGTGGCGGTCATCGGCGCCGGCAAGTTCGGCTCGATGTATTTGTCGCAGGCTCCGCGGACCCCTGGGATTCATCTCGTCTGTGTCGCTGATCTTTCGCCGGATCGCGCCCGCGCATCGTTGACGCGTGTCGGCTGGCAGGCGGATCGCTTCGAGGCCAAGTCGCTGCAGGAGGCTGCACGGACGGGGAAGACGTTTATCACCGATGACGCCGATGCCATGATCGCCAGCGACTTCGTCGATGTGGTCATCGATTCGACGGGAAGTCCGGCGGCGGGCATTCATCATGCGCTGCTCTGCGCGGCGAATCGCAAGCACATCATCATGGTCAACGTGGAGGCCGACGTCCTGGCCGGGCCCTTGCTCGCCCGCCGGGCGGCGGAAGCCGGCGTCATCTATTCCATGGCCTCCGGCGACCAGCCGGCCTTGATCGCCGAGCTCGTAGACTGGGCGCGCACGATCGGCATGGAAGTGATATGCGCCGGCAAGGGAACGAAGTACTTGCCGATCTACCATCAATCGACGCCGGACACGGTGTGGGGGCACTATGGCTTTACCGAAGCCCAGGTGGCCGGCGGCGATTTCAATGCCCAGATGTTCAACTCTTTCCTCGACGGGACCAAGTCGGCGCTGGAAATGGCCGCCGTCGCCAACGGCTGCGAACTGACCGCGCCGTCCGACGGCCTGAAATTCCCGCCGTGCGGCGTCGATGACCTGCCGCACATCCTGCGTCCCTTCTCCGACGGGGGTACGTTGCCGCAGAAAGGCATGGTGGAAGTGGTCTCCTCGATTGAGCGCGACGGCCGGCCGGTCTATCGCGATCTGCGCTGGGGCGTGTATGCCGTTTTCGAGGCGCCGTCGAACTACGTGCGCGACTGTTTCGCGCAATACGGCCTCAAGACCGACAGCACGGGCCGCTATGCCGCGATGTACAAGCCCTATCACCTGATCGGCCTGGAACTGGGCATCTCGGTGGCGACCATTGCCTTGCGTGGCGAGGCGACCGGGGCGACCGGCGACTGGCGCGGCGACGTCGCGGCGACCGCCAAGCGCACGCTCAAGGCTGGCGAGAAACTGGACGGCGAGGGCGGCTTCACGGTCTACGGCAAGCTCATGCAGACGGCCGATTCGCTGCGCCTCGGCGCGCTGCCGATCGGCCTCGCGCACAACATGGTGCTCAAGAATGACGTGCTGGCCGGCCAGCCGGTTCGCTGGTGCGACGTCGATTTCGATCCGGCCAAACAGGCCGTCGGCGTCCGTCGCGAGATGGAAGCCTTGTTCCGCAAGGAGCTCGGTCTGTAGGCGCGTTGCGCTCCGGCCGGATTTCGATGCCCCTGGGGGAGGGGGCGAAATCCGGCCATCAGGTGTTGTTGATGTCCATTCGTTCTGCTTGATCAATCAAAATCAAAGGAATCGCCATGAATGCATCCGTATCCGCTTTGCTGTGTTGTCTGGTCCTGCCCGTTTTCATGGTCGGCTCGATCGCCGCCAATGGCGCGGAAATCCGGGAACGTACTTTCCGCTTCTCGCACGTCCAACCGAAGGAAAGCCATTTCGAGGCCGGCGTACAGAAGTTCGCGGAGTTGGTCAGCCAGAAAAGCAACAAGAAAATAACGATCAAGAGTTTTCCCGCAGCGATGCTCGGCGGTGACATGCAGACGGTCCAGGCGTTGCGCAGCGGCACGATCGACATGACAGTGCTGCCCCCGGGGCTGCTCGTCGGCCTCAGCAAGGAATTCGCCGTCTTCGATTTGCCGTTCCTGTTCAACAATTTCCAGGAAGCCGACGAGCTGCTCGACGGAAAAGTCGGGCAGAAACTCATGGAAAAGGCGCCGCCCGGACTCGTCGGGCTGGTGTATTGGGACCATGGTTTCCGCAACGTGTCGAACAGCAAGCGACCGATCGCCAGGCTGGAGGATTTTCAGGGCTTGAAGATTCGCGTCTCGCAATCGCCGATGATCATCGAGTCGATCGGAGGTCTGGGCAGCAACCCGCTGCCGATGCCTTTCACCGAGGTTTATACCTCTCTCGAAACCAAGGCCGTCGACGGCCAGGAGAATCCGACGGCCGTGTTCGAATCGAACAAGTTCTACGAGGTGCAGAAATACCTCTCTTTGACGCGCCACCAGTACAACCCGCTGATCGTGCTCGTCAGCAAGAAGATCTGGGACCAATTGAACGACGATGAGCGCAAGCTGCTCAGGGAGGCGGCCGACGAAACCCGCAACTACCAGCGCCAGGTCTCGCGCGACATGGAGAAGAAGGCTCTGGAACTGGTGAAGGCCAAGGGGGCCATCGTCAACGACGTACCGCCGCAAGAGGTGGAACGCATGCGGGCGAAGCTTACGGCGGTATCCGAAAAATTGGCCAGGGAGCAGATCGGCGAAGCCATCGTCAAGGAAGTCTACGCCGAGCTCGAGCGAATCCGCGCCACCAGCAAATAAGCGAATAACAGGATCGGCCTGCCGGGCGATGGAGACCCGGCAGTAGCACCGTCGCACGTGCGCACATCACGCCGTGGCGAGATGGGACGGGACATTCTCCTCGGGGAATGGCGTTCGGCGGCGTCGAATCGAAAAGCACAACCGTCCTGCCGCTGCGTGGGCGGCATTTTCTGCATATCGGGAGAGGAAATGGTTTTTTTGAACAAACTCATCAGACTGGTCGAGTGGATGCTGGTCGCCATGTTCGGAGTCATGGCGGTGCTGGTCTTCGGGAATGTGGTGCTGCGTTACGGCTTCAACTCCGGGATCGTGTTTTCGGAAGAGGTGTCGCGCTTCCTGTTCATGTGGCTGACGCTGATTGGCGCGCTCGTCGTGATGAAGGACCACGGGCACCTTGGCATGAGCAGCGTCGTGGCCCGCCTTGGCGAACGCGGCCAGCGAATCTGCCGTTTCCTTGCTGATGCTCTTACCTTGACCTGTTGTCTGTTGCTGGTGGACGGCGCCTTCAAGCAGGTCGTCATCGCCATGGACGATCGCTCCCCGGTCCTCGGAATCAAGATGGGATATGTCCAGTTGTGCCTGCTGATTTCGTGCGTGGGCATTGCCATCGTTCTCGCCTACGGCTTGTGGCGCCAGGTCAGCGGGCGGATGAGCCGCGAAGAACTCGAGCCGTATAGCGGCAGCGTCGGCGAATAAGGGGCGCGCTCATGACCATTGCCACATTTCTTTTCTCGCTGCTCGGGGCCATGGCGCTTGGCGCCCCGATCGCCTTCTCCCTGCTCATCTGTGGCGTCGCCATGATGATCCAGATGGACAATTTCGATACCCAGATCGTTGCCCAGAATCTGCTCGAAGGCGCCAACAACTATCCGCTCATGGCCGTGCCCTTCTTCATGCTCACCGGCGAACTGATGAACGCTGGCGGCTTATCGAAACGTATTGTCGAGGTTGCCGACGCCCTGGCCGGACACGTGCGTGGAGGGCTCGGCTACGTGGCGATCATCACCGCCGCGGTGGTGGCCAGCATCTCC
Organism: Propionivibrio sp.; assembly: GCF_047602565.1. Taxonomy (GTDB): domain Bacteria; phylum Pseudomonadota; class Gammaproteobacteria; order Burkholderiales; family Rhodocyclaceae; genus Propionivibrio. The sequence goes on along the minus strand of NZ_JASGGX010000001.1, from coordinate 2,136,883 downwards.
GGCTCGGCGGTGGCCGACACCGCCGCCGTGGCCGCCCTGCTCATTCCGATGATGCGCAACGGCGGCTACAACGTGCCGCGTTCCGCCGGCCTGATCGCCACGGCCGGCTGTATCGCTCCGGTCATTCCACCATCCATACCGCTTGTGGTGTTTGGGGTTACGACCCAGTTATCAGTGACGAAACTGTTCATGACCGGAATCTTCCCCGGTTTCCTGTTTGCACTGACCTTGGCTGGCACGTGGTGGGTCATTTCCAAGAAGGAACCCGGAGGCGGGAGTCACCAGCACTTCGATCTTGGCAGGTTTCTCAAGGCATTGCGTTACGGAGTCTGGGCGCTGGTGCTGCCCTTCGTGATCATCGGCGGCATGCGGGCCGGGGTGTTCACCCCGACCGAGGCTGCCGTCGTTGCCGTCTTTTATTCGATGTTTGCCGGCATCTTCATCTACCGTGAGCTCGACTACCGCACCATCCCGGCCCTGATGCTCGCCGCTTTGAAGACCTCCAGCACGATCATGTTCCTGGTGGCGTCGGCGATGGTGTCCGCCTGGTTGATCACGGTCGCCGACATTCCGTCGCAGACGATGACGCTGCTGCAGCCGTTCATGGACAGCCCGATCCTGCTGATGTTCGTGATCATGGTGCTGGTGGTCATCGTCGGCACCGCCCTCGACCTGATGCCCACCGTGTTGATCCTCGGCCCGATCCTGGTCCCCGTGGTCAAGCAGGCTGGCATCGATCCCTACTACTTCGGCGTGCTGTTCATCATGAACAACGCCCTCGGCCTCCTCACCCCGCCCGTCGGCACCGTGCTCAACGTCGTCGCCGGCGTCTCCAAGGAATCCCTCGACAAGGTCATCATCGGCGTCTGGCCCTTCCTCCTCGCCGAAACCGTCCTCATGTTCATCCTCGTCTTCTTCCCTGCGCTGGTAACGGTGCCGGCGCGCTGGTTGATGTAGCCGCCACCGTCAGACTCAGGAACGCCCGGAGCGCCGCTTTTTGCTCCAGGCGAACAGGCCCGCCAGCAGGATGCCGGCGCCGCCGATCTGCCAGGCGCCGGCCCAGGGCACGTCCTTGGCGATGCCGCTGCCGATGATCGCCGCGACGATTCCCTGGGGCAGGAAGCCGAGCAGCGAACCGAGCAGGAAGGCGCGGTTGCCGGCGTGGCTGAGCGCCAGCCCGAAGTTGATGATGGCGTTGCTGACCGGCAGCATGCGCATCAGGGCGACCGAGGCGACGGTCGGCTCGGCGTGGGCGATGCGGTTGAAGAAGCGGCGCCGGCCGAAGTGTTCGACCAGCCATGCGCGGCCGCCCCAGCGGGCGGCGCGGAAGGCGATGAAGGAGCCGGCCAGGCTGCTGCACAGCGACCACAGGAGGCCTTCCCAGAAGCCGAAGACGAAGCCTCCCAGCGCGTAGAAAAGCAGGCGCGGCACCCCGGCGGCCGTCAGCAGGGTGCTGATGGCGATGAAATGGAGTTCGCCGCGCCAGCCCGGCGCGTTGAAGATGGCGGCGAGCGTGTCCCAGTCGCGGATCTGCCGGCCGATGGGCGTCACATTGAACAGGTAGAGCAGGATCGCGCCGGCGCTCAAGAGGATGAGCAGCTTGCGCGAGGTGTTCCCGGCCACCTGCTCCAGGTCGGGCACCGGAGCGTCGGCGGCTGTTTCGTCCGCGCCGGGGAAATCGGCGCCGCCGGGCGCGGGCGAGGTCATTTTTCCTGCGCGGCGATGCGTTCCGACCTGACCGCGCGGGAAAGGTACCAGCGGATGCCGAAACAGTCGCGGATGCCGCGCCAGAGCCGGTTATGCACGCCGTACTTGGACGCGCCGCGCAGGCGCTCGCGATGGTTGACGGCGCGCTCGACGACGCTGAATCCCTGCCCGCGCAGGAGCGTCGGCAGGAAGCGGTGCATGCCGTTGAACACCGGAATCTCGCGCAGCGCGGCACGGCGCACGACGCGGATGCCGCAGCCGCTATCGCTGACCTGGTCGCCGGTGATCCAGTTGCGGTAGCCGTTGGCGATCTTCGACGAGACGCGGCGGATGAAGGTGTCCTGCCGCCGGCGCCGCACGCCGGTCACGCAGTTGACGCCCTCGGCGACGGCCTGTTCCAGCATGGCGGGCAGGTCGGCCGGATCGTTCTGCCCGTCGCCGTCCAGCGTGCCGACCCATTCGCCGCGGGCCGCGCGGAAGCCGCTGGCCACGGCGGCGCTCTGCCCGCAGTTCGACGCGGTGGAACACGCCGCGCACGCGGGGATCGCCGAATTCGCGGATGAGGCGGGCCGTCGCGTCGGTGCTGGCGTCGTCGACGAGGATGAGTTCGAAGCCGCCGGGGAGCCCCGCCAGCGCGGCGACGATCTCGCGTGCCAGCGGCACGACGTTTTCTTCCTCGTTGTAGGCGGGGACGACCACCGAAAGCCTCGGGCTGGCGGTCGCGGGGATGCTGGCGGGTGAAGTCATCGCTTTGTCGGATCTGGTCTGTTTGGTTCCGGCCGTCGGGGGGCTGACGGCAAACGGCATATTCTACCCGGAGACGTAGGTGCGGAACCATGCGGTCCAGCGCGCGATCCCCTCCGCCAGCGGCGTTTTCGGTGCGAAGCCCGTATCGCGCGCCAGGTCGGCGACGTCGGCGTAGGTCGCCGGCACGTCGCCCGCCTGCATCGGCAGGAAATTCTTTTTGGCTTCCATGCCCAGCGCCCGCTCGATCGTCTCGATGAAGACCATCAGTTCCACCGGCTGGTGGTTGCCGATGTTGTATACCCGGTACGGCGCACGGCTGCTGCCCGCGTCGGGTGCGGCGGCGTCGAAGTCCGGGTTCGGCGCGGCGATCCGGTCGAGCACGCGCACCGTGCCCTCGGCGATGTCGTCGATGAAGGTGAAGTCGCGCTGCATGCGGCCGTGGTTGAACACGTCGATCGGCCGGCCGGCGAGGATCGCGCTGGTAAACAGCCACGGCGACATGTCCGGCCGCCCCCACGGTCCGTAGACGGTGAAGTAGCGCAGCCCGGTGGTCGGCAGGCCGTAGAGGTGGCTGTAGCTGTGCGCCATCAGCTCGTTCGATTTCTTGGTCGCGGCGTAGAGGCTGACGGGGTGGTTGACCTCGTCGTGCACCGAGAACGGCATGCGCGCATTGGCGCCGTAGACGCTCGAACTGCTGGCATAGACGAGGTGCCGCACGTGGTTGTGGCGGCAGGCTTCGAGGATGTTGGCGAAGCCGACGAGATTGCTCTGCACGTAGGCCTGCGGGTTGGTCAGCGAATAGCGCACGCCGGCCTGCGCGGCGAGGTGCACGACGCGCTCGAAGCACTCCCCGGCGAACAGCGCCGCGACCGCCGGCGCGTCGGCGACGTCGATGTGGCGGAAGCAGAACCGGGAGTACGGCGCGAGCTGGTCCAGCCGCGCGTGCTTGAGCCGCGGGTCGTAGTAATCGTTGAGATTGTCGATGCCGACCACCTCGTCGCCGCGTTCGAGCAGCAGGCGGGCGACGTGCATGCCGATGAAGCCGGCGGCGCCGGTGACCAGGATCTTCACGTTGCCGCTCCTTCTTCCGCTGCCTCGTTGAACTGCATGGCATGCAGGCGCGAGTAATGGCCGTTCAACGCCAGCAGTTCGGCGTGCGAGCCGCGTTCGACGATGCGCCCCTGGTCCATGACCATGATCACGTCCGCTTTCTCGATGGTCGACAGGCGGTGGGCGATGACCAGCGTCGTGCGGTTCTGCATGACGCGGTCCAGCGCCTTCTGGATGTGCCGTTCCGACTCGGTGTCGAGGGCCGACGTCGCCTCGTCGAGAATCAGGATCGGCGCGTCCTTCAGGATGGCGCGCGCGATCGCCAGCCGCTGGCGCTGGCCGCCCGACAGCAGGACGCCGTTCTCGCCGACCAGCGTGTCGTAGCCTTGCGGCAGCTTGTCGATGAACTCCCTGGCATAGGCCGCCTCGGCGGCCTGCTCGATCTTTTCGCGCGGCGTGCCGGCGAGGTCGCCGTAGGCGATGTTGTTGGCCACGCTGTCGTTGAACAGCGAGGTCTGCTGCGTGACCAGCGCGATGTGCCGGCGCAGGTTGCGCAGGGTGAAATCCTCGACGTCGACGCCGTCGATCAGGATCTGGCCGTGCTCGTGGCGGTAGAAGCGCGGAATCAGGCCGGCCAGCGTGGACTTGCCGCTGCCGGAGCGGCCGACCAGGGCGATCATCTGCCCCGGCTCGACCGTCATGTCGATGTCGTCCAGCACCCGGTGCTTGCCGTCGTAGCTGAACGACAGGTTCCTGATCTCGATCCGGCCGGAGACGCGCTCGCGCTCCACCGTGCCGCGGTCGGCCTCCGGCGGCTCGTCGAGCTGCGCGAAGATGCTCTCGGCGCCGGCCAGCCCCTTCTGGATCGTCGAGCTGACTTCCGACAGCTGGCGGATCGGCTTGGGCAGCATCCCGGCCGCCGTGATGTAGGCGACGAGGTCGCCGGCCGAGGCGTCGCCGCGCAGCAGCAGCACCAGGAAGAGCAGCACCGACATGGTGGCGAAGGTGGCCAGCTGCAAGGCCGGCGTGAATATCGCCGAGGTCCGCGACATGCGCAGTTGCTTGGCCGTGTTGGCCTCGCTCGATGCGCGGAAGCGGCCGGCCTCGTACTCCTCGCCGCCGAAGCTGCGCACCACCCGGTAGCCCTGGATCATCTCCGAGGCGATGTGCGTCAGGTCGCCCATGGCCACCTGGATCTTCTTGCTCTGCTTGCGGAATTTGCGGCTGGCGTTGCCGACCATCAGGCCGATCACCGGCAGGATGGCGACCATCACCAGCGTCAGCTTCCAGTTCATCCACAGCAGGTAGCCGAACAGGAAGACGATGGTCAGCCCTTCGCGGATGATCACCTTGATCGCGTCGGTCGCCGCGCCGGTGACCATGGTCACGTTGTAGGTGATGCGCGAGATCAGGTGGCCCGAACTGTTCTGGTCGAAATAGGCGTTGGGCAGCCGCAACAGGCTTTCGAACAGCGCGATGCGCAGGTCGTGGATCAGCCCGAGCGAGACGCGCGAAAGGAAATAGTTGCCGAGATACGACCCGACGCCCTGCCAGAAGACGATCGCCATCAGCAGCAGCGGTACGCCGTAGGCCAGGTCGAGCTCGCCGAGCGCGGGGATGTCGTGGAACGTTGACGTCCCCGGCTCGGTCAATCCGTCCACGAAGAACTTCAGAATGCTGGCCTGCATCGGCTGCGCCGAGGCGAAGATGATGAAGCCCAGCAGGCTGATGGCGAACAGGCCGAGAAAAGGCTGCAGGTAGCGGAGCAGCCGAAGGTATATCCTTATCGAAGAAATCGGCGGCTTGGAAGATCGATGGACAGTTCGGTTATCGGGCATTTATTGGTTGACAGGTTTATGTCTCTCAAGACAAACAGCGCGTCTATATAGAAGGGGATATGGCGAGTCGGTCATGAAACTCTGAAGCCGCTTCGAAGCCAATGATTCCATTATTGATGTTTCCCAGACAAGCAAACAAGCGAGAAATTAATGAAAGAGGAGCGGAATGTTTCGTCAAGACAGGAATGTTGCCGCGTTCTACGTGCTGTAGAGACATAAAAGTGCTTTTTGCAAATCCGTCCCAAATATGTCTTTTTACTGAATGAGCTGTAGCCGGGATCGACTTGACGAATAGAACTGCTTAGCAATACTGCGCACCTTTCTTGGCTCCGGTTTCGGCTGGACTGAAAAGGACAAAGAACAGCGGAAGCCAGAATGCAAACCACTCTATTGAAGGGCGTATCAGCAGAGCTCGACCGTTGGTCGAGAGGCATAGCAACCCGAAAATCAGCCAAAAAACAAAAAAAGGGCGTTCTTCATTCTTTGCCAATGGCCGGCAAGTAATTGAGAGAAGCATGGCAAGAAAAAGAACTCCTCCTACCAATCCACCAACTCTGAATGTATCAAGAATCGAGGAATGCGAGTGAGTGACGGTTACTCTGTTTTGGGTGTCTGTCGGAAGAGGAATGCCGGCGGAATCTCCAAGTCCTTGTCCAAAAAACAAATTGTCTTTGATTAACTGAATAGCGTTCATCCAGATTTCAGTACGATAGTTGGGCGAATAGGCTCTATCGACAATCAACGGAGCTAGATTGAAAATCAGAATAGCCATTAGTCCCGAGCTCAACAGGACTCCCCAGAGTATCAAGTCATCCTTGCTCCATCTGAATATAGAAATCAGAAGCAGCGTGACAGCTAAAGACAAAATAGGGCCTCGGCTTTGCGATAGAAACATTATTGCCACACTGATGGTAGTTAGAATTAGCAAGCCGATCTTGATCTGTGGCCGACTCTGTGGAAAGGACCACCATGCAGTCAGAGGCAACAGACCAAAGTACATCGCTGTATTAATCGGGTTGCTATCCCCCCAGCCACTAAGTATGCTAAGAGAGTATCTTCGCGATGCCTCTATTGCGTATTCTGTAGCCAAAAACATCTTTTCAATAAATAAAAAAGCATAAAGACAGGTTGCACAAGAGCCAACGGCCAATATGAAATAGCGAATCCACGTTCCTGATTCGCCACACATGTTCATCGTCGAATGGACCGCTACCAAAAGGCATAGGATACAGAAGGCCAGTTTTAGACCGTTTCCCAGCGTCCCTTCACTTGACCAAAGCGAACTCAATGCGAAATAGGCGATAAAGCACAGAACGAACAAGGTAGGTGTTCTATATCTTTTTTGTAGTAGTAACTGTCGTAAATCAGAGAGCAGAATGATGCTGGGTGCTGCAATCAGCAAATAAAAGAGTGTTTTCTGTGGAGTCGGAGCAAGAAAAAAGAATGAAGCCAAGTAGGCTAGCAGACCGAACGCTACAATCGGGCGAGCCCATCTCATTACTGCTACTCCATCATGCCTCATTGCTATACATTCCTTGTGGAGCCATCGAGTGAGCGGACGATGGCTTTGTGTAATTTTCTATGTCTGCGAGCCTTTATCGGCGTCGTTGGAGAGTTTTGAATCCAGAGCCAAGCAAAATAACTATAAGCGCTACGTAAACATCTCTGTCATACAGGAAAGTTTTTATTGTCTATTAGCCGAAATCTCAAGGCTACTTTGCCCATTTCCTGCTCAGTCCAGTCCTAATGTGTCCCAGGCAGAAGATGCTGTTCAATGTCTTCTGGCAGTGTTGAGCGCCTCCATAAACTTTCGATGGTCTGGATGGTTTTTTCGAGCCCTAGTGATCCATGTGCGAGATGGAAAAGAGCGAAAGCTCTCGCTTTCTCCACATGGGCGAGGAAGTTTTTTTCGATTTCCTCTACTCGTGAATGGATATCTACCAAGCTGGTTACCACAGGGCCGAAAAATCGCTCCTGATTAAAAATATCGCAATCGTCGCTCAGGTTGCAGTAGATCACTGGTCGAGCTGCCAATCCTGCTTCGATTACCGCATTGGACATGATGTTCACTACTAGGCTGGCTTGTTCCAGACCTTGTGCGAGTGAACATTCGGGCGGCAGTATTTTGACGTTTTTCAGCGTTTGCGCCGTTTCTTGCCAGAACGGCACTGAACTGCGCGGATGCCGTTTGACCAGTATCTGGTATTGCGGCTGTTCGCACGCCCATTCACGAAGCAGTTCATAGGTGCGCTGATAACCGGCTTCCTTTTCCTTGTCCGGTCCGACACCCAGAACCAGCAGGGTCCGCGCCGTCGGGTTTGCGGGAGGAAGATCGAAGCTGTGGTCGACCATGTGTGATCCAGTCAGAACTGCCGTCGATGTGCCGAAACGCAGCTTCCGGTTACGCAAAGCTTCCAGAGAGCTTGGGCCAAACAATAAGTAGTAATCATAGTCATTCATGCTCAAACGACGGGAACTCTCCACTGTCGTAGCATGTGCTAAATGTACGAGAGGGCACTGCTTAGTCTTGAGAGCAAGATGTAGAAACGGCGAATAAAGACTCCCGTTGCGGTCGTTTAGCAACACGCGTGGTTGATATCGTTCAACAATCCAGGCGGCGTGAGCGGCATAACCGAAATAACGCAATGGCGTTGGGTATGGCGGAAAGGTAACTAGGCGGTTTGCGCAAATGTCACGTCGTTCTTGCAGTGCTGTCTCGATCAGATAGTGGCCGCGTTGGCGCAATGCGTCGATCAGCAGTTTTTTGCGTCGTAATCCAATGATTTTAGGAGCGGATTGCAGGAGCAGAAAATCACACGATTCTGCATCAATAGTTGTGGCCAACCGATACTTGGCTCGCAGACCGAACCATCCATCGGCTATTGCATCTCGGAGAAAGCGTAACGCGCTACCAAGCCAACCATGGCTTTCGCGTAACAGCGCCCAGCGAAATTGATCCAATGCAATTGCTTTTGTTTTCCAGGGGTTGTCGTCTATGTTATGCATGGTTGGTTTTGTCGGCGTAACTTGACAGCGCGGGTAGTGACCAGAATGTCTTCCGGATTGCTTGATCAGAAAAACGCTGTTCGAGGTCTGCCTGCATGCGTTCACGGATAAGCTGAATCTGCTCAGGAGACATCTGTGCCAGTTGCACCAAAGCCGTAGACAAAGCATCGGCATCGCCGAGTGGCACCAGATCGCCGACCTCTTGTGCGACTTCTCGGCCGCCTCCACAGTCGGTACAAATAATCGGGATGCCTGCTGCCATGGCCTCTAGCAACACCATGCCAAAAGGTTCGTGGTCGGACGTCAGCGCGAAAGCATCGAATGCCTTGAAATATCGCCGGCCATTCGGTACTTGGCCAAGAAAGCGTACGTGCTCAACTACACCTAACTGCGCCGCTAGATCTTTCAGCGATGTTTCCAAGGGGCCGCTGCCCATTATCGCCAGCAAGCTACCAGCGGGCAATTTGGTCAATGCGATGGCGAAACCACGGATCAATGTGGCTTGGTCTTTGTCAGGATGCAGTCGTCCCACGTTGCCGACTACCCAGGCATCTTGCGGCAGACCGAGAGATGCCCGCGCATCTTGACGGGATTCTTGTTGGGATTGAACAGCTTGGATATCGATGCGGTTGTATAGTGTCTCAATCTGCTCAGCAGGCCAACTACGAAAGTGTGTGCGTATGTCATCGCGTACAGAATTGGAGACTCCAAACAAGGTCAAACGAGTTTTGAACAGATTGGCAAAAAACTGGCGAGGGCGTTTCGAATACACCCCAAAAGCGTGTTGTACTCCGATGACGGGAATGTTGCTGCCGAGCAAGGCGATATAGGTTGGTTTGAAACGGTGAGCAATGCAGAGTCTAAAATCCCGCGATGACGCGATACGTCTGAAATGCCGGATTGCTTGAAGTTTGAGTCCTCGAACGTCACGACTGGAGTAACCGAGAAAGATCACTTCGTCAGACATTGACCCGACTTCAACCTCCGGTTTGGGGGCACCAGTTAAGTAAACCGTGCACACCTTGAAGACGGTTCCTGTGAACAGCGCAGCGTATTGTCGTGCACAGTCGAGAAAGGGACCATCATAGCCATGACAGAATTGCAGCACCCACGGTTGCTGTTGCTCGGGGTGTTTTGCTTCGCTAATCATACAAGTTCTCGAAGATACTTGGTTACCAGCACGTCCTCCATGACCAAGTACTCCAGGTCCGAGCCGTAGAACATGTTCAGCGCGTCGGTCGGCGAGCAGATCATCGGCTCGCCGCGCCGGTTGAGCGAGGTATTGAGCACGACGCCGTTGCCGGTGAGCTTTTCGAGCTCGGCCATCAGGTCGTAATAGCGGGGGTTGTGCTCGCGCTGCAGGGCCTGGGCGCGCGAGGTGCCGTCTTCATGGACCACTTCGGGCACGCGCTCCTTCCAGCCCGGCGCGACCTCGAAGGTGAAGGTCATGAACGGCGCCGGATGGTCGCTGCCGAGCATCTGCGGGCCGACCGTGTCGAGCATGCTCGGGCAGAACGGGCGCCAGCGCTCGCGGAACTTGATCTGCGCGTTGATCCGGTCGGCGACGCCGGGCACGCTGGGGCAGCCGAGGATCGAGCGCCCGCCGAGCGCGCGCGGACCGAATTCCATGCGCCCGTGGAACCAGGCGACCGGGTTGCCGGCGGCGAGGATCTTCGCCACCTCCACGGGCACGTCGTCGATCCTGCGCCACTGCGGCCGGGCCGGATGGCGCGCGCACGCGGCGATGACGTCCTCGTTGCTGTAGGACGGGCCGAGGTACACATGCTCCATCTTCTCGACCGGCACGCCGCGCGCGACCGAGACGTAGGCCGCCGCGCCGACCGCCGTGCCGGCGTCGCTGGCCGCCGGTTGCACGAACAGCTCCTTGACCTCCGGCCGGGCGATGATCTTCTGGTTGAGCTTGACGTTCAGCGCGCCGCCGCCGGCGAAGGCCAGTCTGCCCGTTTCGCGCAGGATGTCGCCGAGGTAGTAGTCGAGCATCTGCAGCGAGACGTCCTCGAACAGCTTCTGCATGCTCGCCGCGTAGTGGATGTACGGATCGTCGGCGATGTCGCCGACGCGCTTCGGGCCGAGCCATTGGACGAGCTTCGGCGAGAAATAGAAGCCCTTGCCCTGCTCCTTGTAGCGGCGCAGGCCGATCACGTTGGCGTAGTCGGTGTTGATCACCAGTTCGCCGTTCTCGAATTTGGCCAGGCGCGAGAAATCGTACTTGTGCGGGTCGCCGTAGGGCGCCATGCCCATGACCTTGTATTCGCCGTCGAGCATCTCGAAGCCGAGGAACTCGGTCAGCGCGCCGTACAGGCCGCCGAGCGAATCGGGATCGTAGAACTCCTTGATCTTGTGGATGACGCCGTTCTCGCCGTAGCCGAAGAAGGTGGTGGCGTACTCGCCCTTGCCGTCGATGCCGAGGATCGCCGTCTTTTCCTGGAAGCCCGAGCAGTGGTAGGCGCTGGCGGCGTGCGCCAGGTGGTGCTCGACGGGCACGATCTCGATTTTGGCGAGGTCGAAGCCGAGCTGGACCAGGCACCATTCGATGCGTTTCCGGTAGCGGTGGAAGCGCCGGTTGCCAGTGAGGATCGCATCCAGCGAGCGGTCGGGCGCGTACCAATAGCGTTTGGCGTAATGCCAGCGCGCTTTCCCGCCCAAGCCGATCGGCGCGAACGGAATGGCCACCGCATCGACGTCGGCCGGCTTGATGCCGGCGAACTGCAGGCAGAACTTCGCCGCCTCGTAGGGCATGCGGTTCTTCGCGTGCTTGTCGCGCACGAAGCGTTCCTCCTCCGCGGCGGCGACGAGCCTGCCGTCGATGTACAGCGCCGCCGAGGGATCGTGGGTCAGCGCGCCGGAAAGTCCAAGTACGGTCAATGCCAAGGTTCTGCTCTCGCAAGGTCGGGTTGAGTGCCGGCGCCGGAACGGCGGCGCCGATCGATCCGTGAGTATACCTTCCCGCGTGCCCGCGATAGTGAATCGGAGTAAAGTAGCCCGCTTTTCAGCGGCACGGCCGCCGGGAGCGCCGGCAGCGGCCGCCTGTTCGCGCATGGACCGTGTATGCATGACACCTTGAAGACGCTGCTGGTGCTTTTGCTGGTGCTCGTCCCCGCCCTGTTCCTGGGCTTGGGCGAGCGGCCGGTTTACAAAATCCAGGAAGTGCGCATCGCCGAGACGGCGAGGGAAATGCTGGAAAGCGGCGAATGGGTGGTGCCGCGTTTCAACGGGGAGCTGCGCCTGCAGAAGCCGCCGCTGCCCTACTGGCTGACCGCCGCGAGCTACCGGCTCGCCGGCGCGGATGCCGTGGCCACGCGGGTGCCCTCCGCGCTCGCCGGCCTGGGCCTGGCCGTGCTGATCTGGGCCTGGACGAGGCGCGAACTCGGGATGGAAGCCGCGGGCAACGCCGCCATCGTGCTCGTCCTGTCCTATCTGGGCCTGCGCTATTTCCGCAGCGGCGAGGCCGACGCCCTGCTGCTGCTGTGCATCGGCGCCGCCTGCCGGCTCGGTTTCGACATCGTCGCCCACGGCCGCCGCGAGCCGTTCCGGCGCCTGCTGTTCGGCCTGGCGCTCGGCCTGGGCTTCCTGACCAAGGGGCCGGCGGGGCTGTCGATTCCTTTACTGGCCCTGGCCGGTCTGGCCTTCGCCGAGCGGCGGCGCGGCGGCGGCTGGCGGGGCTTCGCGGCCCTGTTCAGCGCGCCGGGCGTGGCGGCCATGCTGATCGCGGCGTTCGGCTGGTACGCCTGGATCTTCGGCACGCTGCCCGACGCCGCGCAGCTCTTCTTCGGCCGGCAGATCGACGAGACCTTCATCAGCGGCAACCATCCCAAGCCGCTCTGGTGGTACCTCTCCAACGGGTTCGGGTTCTTCGCGCCGTGGAGCGTGCTGCTCGTTCCGGCCGGCTGGCTGGCGTACCGCCGGCGGGGCGCCGCCATGCCGGCGCTGGCGAGGTTCGCCTGGATCTGGCTGGCGACGGTGTTCGTGCTGCTCACGGCCACCATCAACAAGCAGATGCAGTACGCTTTGCTGTTCGCGCCGCCGCTGGCGATCATCCTCGGCCACTACCTGGCCGTCGCCGAGGGCGGCTTCCTGAAGCTGAACCGCGTCCTGTTCGCCACGCTCTGCTTGGCCGTGGTCGCGGGCGTCGTCTTCGTCCTGCGCCGGACGTCCGAAGCGCCGTCGCCGCTCTGGCTGGCGCTGCCCGTCGCGCCGCTGGCGCTGGGCTGGCTGGCCGGCGTGCGGCGGCCGTCGCCGCCGATGCTGCTCGCCGCCGGGCTGGTGGCGATGGCCTTCCTGTTCAGCGAGGCGCATCTGTCGAAGGAACCGCACAAGGTGGCGGCGCAGGCGCTGATGCGCGAGGCGGCGGCGCTGTCGCCGCTGTACCAGGCCGGTCCCCGGCCGGGGCGCGGGGAACTGTCGTTCTACGCCGGCCGCGTGGTGCCGCCGGTCGATGAGGCCGATCTGCCGGCGCTGCTCGAGAAGCATTCCGAGATCGGCTTCGTCGGCGAAACGGTGCCGTCGCTGCCGGAGGTGTCCGTGGAACCGCTCGGGCAGGCCGACGACCTGCGGCTGGTCAGGCTGACGCGGCGTCCACGCGCCGACGCTGCCACTCAGTAGATGAGGGGGCTGCCTTCCGGGCGCGTCTTGAAGCGCCGGTGCACCCAGTAGTACTGCTCGGGCATGGTGCGCACGGCGGCCTCGATCCAGGCGTTCATCCGCGCCGTGTCGGCTTCGGCGTCGGCGGTCGGGAAATCTGCCCAGGCGTCGCCGATCTCGGTGACGTAGCCCTGTCCGCCGGGCAGCACGCGCGTCACGCAGGTCAGCACGGCCGCACCGGCGGCGCGCGCCAGGCGCGAGAGGCCGGCGGTGGTAGCGGCCGGCACGCCGAAGAAGGGCACGAAAACCGCCTCGCGCCGCCGCGCGTTGAGATCGGGAAGGTAGTAGAAGGGCCGGCCGGACTTCATCGCCTTGACCGTGGCGCGGATGCCGTCCTGGCGGGTCAGCAGCAGCTGATCGCCGAAGCGGCGGCGGCCGTTGAGCAGCAGGCGGTCGAACACCGGATTGGCCTGTTCGGCGTACATGCTCAGCGAGTCGAAGCGCATCGCCACGGCCACGCCGCCGGCGTCGAGCCCGACGAAATGCGGCGCGAGCAGGATGACCGGCCGGCCGGCGTCAAGCTGGGCGCGCAGTTTTTCGGTGCCTGCGATGCGGATCATCCGCTCCAGGCGCCGGTGGCTGCCCCACCAGAGCACGCCGCGTTCGAGCAGCGAGCGGCCGAGCACCCGGAAATGATCCAGGGCGAGCGCCTCGCGCTCGGCGGCGGACAGTTCGGGGAAGCACAGTTCGAGGTTGATCCGCACCACCTGCCGGCGCCGGCGGCCGAGCAGGAAGAAGAGCCGGCCGAGCCCGTTCCCGCAGGCGGCGAGCACCGGCAGCGGCAGGAAGTGCAGCAGCCAGAACAGGAAGACGACGGGTTGGCTCGAAAGGTTACGCAGCATCGGGCGGCGGTGGGAGTCGGTGGCGGACCGGCGGCATTGTAGAGCCGAATCGCCGCGGCGTTCCATAGGGGCCCCTCCGCCGCCCGTATATAATGCAGCGATTCCCCTCGACAGGCAGCGGCCGCCGATGAAACTCCGCTTTTCCAAGATGCACGGGCTGGGCAACGACTTCGTGGTGATCGACGGCGTCCGCCAGACGATCGCCCTGACGCCCGCGCAGATCCGCTTTCTCGCCGACCGCCATTTCGGCGTCGGCTGCGATCAGTTGCTGCTGGTCGAGCGCGCGCGGCATCCGGACGTGGATTTCCGCTACCGCATCTTCAACGCCGACGGCGGCGAGGTCGAACAGTGCGGCAACGGCGCGCGCTGCTTCGTGCGCTTCGTGCATGAGCAGGGCTTGACCGAAAAGCGCGAGATTCGCGTCGAGACCCTCGGCGGCGTGATCAGCCCGCGGCTCGAAGCCGACGGGCAGGTGACCGTCGACATGGGCGTGCCGGTGCTGGAACCGGCGCGGATTCCGTTCGTCAGTACCTCCGCCGAAGTCGTCCAGCCGCTCGACGTGGACGGGCGGCGCGTGGACATCACCGCCGTATCCATGGGCAACCCGCACGCCGTGCAGGTGGTCGCCGACGTTGACGCCGCGCCGGTCGCGGCGCAGGGCGCGCTGATCGAGGCGCATCCGCGCTTTCCGCAGCGCGTCAATGCCGGCTTCATGCAGGTCGCCGGGCGGCGGCAGATCCGCCTGCGCGTCTTCGAACGCGGCGTCGGGGAGACGCTGGCCTGCGGCACGGGCGCCTGCGCCGCCGTCGTCGCCGGTATCCTGCGCGGCCTGCTCGATTCGCCGGTGCGCGTCGAGACGCGCGGCGGCGAACTGTCCATCGCCTGGCAGGGCATCGGCGCGCCGGTGTCGATGACCGGGCCCGCCGTCACCGTATTCACCGGAGAAATCGAACTATGAAGTCGGAAGAAGTCGCCCAGTACCTGCAGGATCATCCCCAGTTCTTCGAGGAGCATGCCGACCTGGTGTCGCGCATGGTCATCCCGCACCCGCACGGCGGGCGCACCATCTCGATCACCGAGCGGCAGATGCTGGCGCTGCGCGACAAGAACCGGCAGCTGGAAGGCAAGATGGCCGAGCTGATGCAGTTCGGCGAGGAAAACGACGTGATCAGCGAAAAGATGCATCGCCTGTGTGTGGCGATCGTCGCGGCGGGCAGCTTCCAGTCGGTGATCCACACCCTGAATTTCCACCTGCGCGACGATTTCGCCATCCCGCTCTTCGCCCTGCGCCTGTGGCAGCGGCCGGCGAACGCCGCCGAACTGCCCGAGTTCGCCGATGTCAGCGAGAAGCTGCAGTCCTTCGCCGAAACGCTGGCGCAGCCGTACTGCGGTTCGACCTCCGGTTTCGAAACCGCGTCGTGGTTCGGCGCCGCCGCGCCGCACGTGCGCTCGCAGGGATTGATCGCGCTGCGCAACGGCGGCGGCACGATCGGCATGCTGGCGCTGGGCAGCGAGGACCCGCAGCGCTTCTATGCCGGCATGGGCACGCTGTACCTGGAGCGGCTCGGCGAGATGGCCTCCGCGGCGCTGGCGCGGGTGCTGCTCCTGCCCTGAAATGGACCCGTCCGCGCCGGTCGACCGCTACCTCGACGAACTCGCCCACCAGCGCCGGCAGTCGCCGCACACGGTCAGTAATTACCAGCGCGACCTGCGCGTGCTCGACCGCCTGCTCGGCGAACTGCCGGGGCGCGTCACCTACCAGAGCCTGCAGCCGCATCACGTGCGCCGCTTCATCGCGCAGCTGCACGCCGCCGGCCTGGGCGGGCGCTCGCTGGCACGGCTGCTCTCGGCGTGGCGCGGCTTCTTCCGCTGGCTGGGCATGCAGGGCGGGGTCGCCGCCAACCCGGTCGACGGCGTCAAGGCGCCCAAGCGTCCGCGCCTGCTGCCCAAGGCGCTGTCGCCCGACGAGGCGAACCGCCTGCTCGACCGTGACGGCGGCGAGGCGGACGAGGACGCGCTGGCCGCGCGCGATCAGGCCATGTTCGAGCTGTTCTACTCCTCCGGCCTGCGCCTCGCCGAACTCGCGTCGCTCGACCTTTCATGCCTGCCCGATCTGGCCAACGGCGAAATCCGCGTGCTCGGCAAGCGCAACAAGACCCGCATCGTGCCGGTGGGCGGCAAGGCGTGTGAGGCGATCCGGCGCTGGCTGGAACGGCGCGCCGAGGTCGCGCGGCCCGAGGAAGCCGCCCTGTTCGTCGGCCAGCGCGGCGCGCGCATCCATCCGCGCGTGGTCGAGGAGCGGCTGAAGCGGCGCGCGCTGGCGCAGGGCCTGCCGGTCGGCGTGCATCCGCACATGCTGCGGCATTCGTTCGCCTCGCACCTGCTGCAGTCGTCCGGCGACCTGCGCGCGGTGCAGGAAATGCTCGGCCACGCCAGCATCGCCTCGACCCAGATCTACACCCACCTCGATTTCCAGCACCTCGCGCAGGTGTACGACGCGGCGCATCCGCGCGCGCGGCGCAAGTGACGGTTCAGCCGCGCAGTTCAGGCAGCGGCTCTCCGCGCGGCACGAAAGCCAGCGCCAGCCCGTTGTTGCAGTAGCGCGTCCCTTGCGGCGGCGGGCCGTCGTCGAAGACGTGGCCCTGATGGCCGCCGCAGCGCGCGCAGTGGTATTCGGTGCGCGGATACGGCAGCTTGTAATCCGTTTTCGTGTCGACCGCGCCGGGCAGGGCCTCGCGGAAGCTCGGCCAGCCGGTGCCGCTCTCGTATTTCGCGCGGCTGTCGAACAGCGGCTGCAAGCAGGCGGCGCAGACGAAGGTGCCGTCGCGCTTTTCGGTGAGCAGCACGCTGCTGCAGGCGTGCTCGGTGTCTTCCTCGAACAGGATGCGATAGGTTTCCGGCGGCAGCAGTGCAGCCCATTCGGCCCGGCTTTTGATCGGCGGCATGGACGATTCCTCGAAACGGAGCGTGCCAGTTAGGCTCCACCTTGCCGTGGTGGTTCCTGTTGCATTTGCAACAGCGTTGCGAGTGGCGTGCGGACGTGCTTTAATCCTTCCGGTTCGTCGTTGCAGGGAGTTACGTCATGGCTGCCCAAGCCGAAGCCGGCCCGTCGGCCGTTGCCGAGCACATCCGCCGTTGCGGGGCGCGCGCCACGCCGGCGCGCATCCGCGTCCTGCGTCTCCTGCGCGAGGCGCCGGCGCCGCTGTCGCACGCCGAGATCGAGACGCGGCTGGGCGACATGGCGCTCGACCGGGTGACCTTGTACCGCGTGCTCGACTGGCTCGTGGACAGCGGCCTGGCGCACAAGAACGCCGACGCCAGCCGGGTGTTCCGCTTTTCCGCCGCGTCGGTCGGCGAGCATGCGACGCACGTGCATTTCCGTTGCGAGCTCTGCGGCGGCGTCTATTGCCTCGACGCTTCCTTGCCGGTCGTGCCCGAACTGCCGTCGGGCTTTTCGCTGACGCGCATGGACTTCGACCTGCGCGGCGTCTGCGCCCGGTGCTCGGCGGGGGCGAGATGAACGCGCCGATTCCCGCCACCATCGTCACCGGCTTTCTCGGCAGCGGCAAGACGACGCTGCTCAACCGCATCCTGAGCGAACGCCACGGCGAGAAGATCGCGGTCATCGAGAACGAGTTCGGCGAGGCCGGAATCGACGGCGAACTGCTGGTGTCGGGCCAGGAGCAGATCATCGAGCTGAACAACGGCTGCATCTGCTGCTCGGTGCGCGGCGATCTCGTGCGCATCCTCGGCGAGCTGGCCGACAAGCGCGAGGCCGGCCAACTGGCGTTCGAGCGCGTGCTGATCGAAACCACCGGGCTGGCCGATCCGGGGCCGGTGGCGCAGACCTTTTTCCTGGACGAGCGGATCGCCCGGCGCTACCTGCTCGACGCCGTGGTCACCGTGGTCGACGCCGTCCACGCCATGCGCCAGCTCGATGAACACGAGCAGGCGCAGGTGCAGGTCGGTTTCGCCGACCGGCTGCTGCTCTCGAAGACCGATCTGGCTCCCTTCCGGGTCGACGCGCTCATCCGCCGGCTGCGCCGGATCAACCCGCGCGCCGAACTGGCGGTCGCGCCGTTCGGCCGGGTGCCGCTGTCCGGCCTGCTCGACATCCGCGGCTTCAACCTCGACGCCGCGCTCGCCGTCGATCCCGGCTTCCTCGCGGGCGGGCATGCGCATCATCCCGCGGACCGCATCGGCTCCTTCGTCTTTCGCGGCGAGCGCGATTTCGACGACGAGCGCCTGCAGGATTTCCTCGCCGCCATCGCCCGCGTGTACGGCCCCGACCTGCTGCGCTACAAGGGCGTGCTGGCGGTGGCCGGGCGGCCTTTCCGGGTGATCATCCAGGGCGTGCACGAACTGATGGGCGCCAGCGCCGGCGCCGACTGGGCCGACGGCGAAGCGCGCCGGAGCGTGATGGTGTTCATCGGCCGCGATCTGCCGGGCGGGATCATCGAGCAGGGATTGCGGCAAAGCCAGGCGGCGGATGCCGGCGTAATTGCAGAGCGCCAGCGGATGTGTTAAAAGAAACGTCCGCTTCCGCCGCACATCGATTCTTCAGGCCATGGTTTTCTCCTTCTTCAAAAAGCAGCCGGAAAAGATGATCACCCGGCCGGCTGCCGTACCCAGGCCGGCCGCCGGCAACAAGGAGGCGCGCGCCGGCCGTGACGACGCGCGGGACGAGAAGGCGCCGCCGCCCGAGGCGGAGCAGCCCGTCGATGAAAGCCTCGAGACCACATCCCTGAGCGCGTTTTCCGACCTCGAATTCAGCCTCTCCCAGTCCTCGCTCGATTTCCAGGTCAATGCCGACTTCGATCCGGTCAACGCGCCGGCCGAGGAGGCCGCCGTGTTGTTCGCCAACGGCCAGGACGCGGCCGCGCAGGCGGTCCTCGAACAGGCATTGAAACAACAGCCGTCCGGCCCGGCGGAACGCCTGTGGCTGATGCTGTTCGACCTCTACCGGCTGACCGGCCAGCACGCGGCCTTCGAGGCGACGGGCATCGAATACGCCCGCGCCTTCGAAAAGTCTCCCCCCGGCTGGGGCGCGGAGCGCGAGGATGCGGCGAAGGCGGCGACGGGCCGGGGCGGCAGCATGATCTTCAAGGGCGACCTGCTGGGCGGCAACGCCGCGTCGTTCGAAGCCGTGCGGCGGGCGCTGGACAAGGGTCCCGCGCTGCGCCTGGACCTGTCCAAGGTCAAGCGGGCCGACCCGGAAGGCTGCGGGCGCCTCCTCGAACTCCTCTCGCACGCCAGGAAAAACCGGCTCGGCGTCGAACTGCTCGGCCGGGACGCCCTGGCCCAGCTGGTGCAGGAAGGCATCGAGGCGGGCAGGAACGAACAGCCGGCGGCGGGCAAGGAATGCTGGCTGCTGCTGCTCGAACTGTTCCAGCAGCAAGGGCGGCAGGAGGTTTTCGAGGACCTGGCGATCGACTACGCGGTGACTTTCGAGGAATCGCCGCCGTCCTGGGAGGCCGGGCGGGTGGCCGAGCCCGAGCCGCCGGCGCAGGCGGCGGAGAACGCCGCCGAGGACGACGATGCGTACGCGCTGAGCGGCGAGATCAGGTCGTCGCGTTTCGGCGATCTGCCGGCCTTCGTGCAGGGGCACGAGGCGCTGCTGATCGACTGCGCCAGGCTCACGCGCATCGACTTCATCAGCGCCGGCGCCCTGCTCAACGTGCTGACCACCGTGCGCGGCACCGGCAAGCAGATCGTCTTCCGCCACCCCAACCGTCTGGTGGCCGAGCTTTTCCGCGTCGTCGGGCTGACCGCGGTGGCCTCCGTGGTCTTCGCGAAACATTGAGGTGAATCCATGGAGCAATACCACGGTACGACGATTCTTTCCGTGCGCCGCGGCCAGCAGGTGGCCATGGGCGGCGACGGGCAGGTGACGCTCGGCAACATCGTCGTCAAGGCCGGCGCGCGCAAGGTGCGGCGCATCCACAACGACCGGATTCTCGCCGGTTTCGCCGGCGGCACGGCGGACGCCTTCACCCTGTTCGAACGCTTCGAGGCCAAGCTGGACAAGCATCAGGGCAACCTGATCCGTTCGGCCGTCGAGCTCGCCAAGGACTGGCGCAGCGACCGCGCCCTGCGCCGCCTGGAAGCGATGCTGGCCGTGGCCGACCGGGACAGTTCGCTGATCATCACCGGCAACGGCGACGTGCTGGAGCCGGAACAGGGCATCCTGGCGATCGGCTCGGGCGGCGCCTTCGCCCAGTCCGCGGCGCGCGCGCTGATCGACAACACCGAGCTGGAGCCGGCCGCGATCGTCCGCAAATCGCTCGACATCGCCGGCGACCTGTGCATCTACACCAACCACAACTACACCATCGAAACGCTGGATTGAGCGCGCGGCGCGCCGCCGTGGCCGGCCGCAACGGCGTCAGATTCCCAGCGCCGCCCGGAAGTCGTCGAAACGCGCCTCGATTTCCGCGAAGCGGGAGGTGAATTTCGGCCAGGACAGGCCGAAGCGCGCGCACGCCAGTTCCGAAAGCTCGGGCACGCGGTTGTTCGGCAGCTCGCCGAGATCGAGCGCGTGGCTCAGGCATTCGGCGATGTGCACGAGATCGCCGACCTCGCTGCTGAAGCCGTCCGGCTCGTGATGGGCGGCGATCGCGTCCACGATGTCCGAGGGCAGCTTCCAGGCGGTGGCCAAAACCCGCCCGGCCTCGCAATGGTCGTATCCGAACACCATGCGCTCGGCCTCGAACAGCGGTATGTCGTCGTTCTGATGGTGGTCGAGCGCCTTCAGGAAAGGGCCCGGGCTGGCGGTGTACATGAGCAGCTGGCCGATGTCGTGCAGCAGCCCGCTGGTGAAGGCCAGTTCGGGGTTGATCCCGCTCTGCTCGGCCAGCGCGCGGGCGCAGACCGCGACGCCGAGCGAATGCCGCCAGAGCAGGCGGGCGCTGAAGCCCGAGGCATGCACGTCGTAGCGGCAGATCAGCGACGAGGCGAGGACGATGTTGGCGATGCGGTCGGCGCCCAGCAGCAGGAAGGCCTGCCCGGCCGAGTGCACGCGCTTGGACAGGCCCGACGAGGCTGAATTGGCGGCCGCCAGCAGGCGCGCGACGATGGCCGGATCGGAGTTGATGTGATGCGCCAGCGTCTCCAGGTCGGCGTTGTCGTCGCCGAGCGCGCGGATCAGGTAGGCGACCACCTCCGGCAGGGAAGGCAGCGTTTCGGCGTGGTCGAGGAGCTGGTCGAGGGAAGGGACGCTCATCGGGCGTTCTCGAGCCGGTAGTCCAGCACGGCGTCGCGCAGGCGGCTCCGGGCGGCGCTGCCGGGGCCGCGGAAGATCACGTCGATGCGGGCGCGCACGTCGAGCAGCTCGCGGGCGATCGTCTCCTCGTCGCGCAGGTCGGGCACGCGCACCGAGATGGCCTCGATGCCGCGCCGGATCAGGCGTTCGAGCACGGCCGAATCGAGCGCGGTCTCGGCCGTCAGCAGGACCGCGCCCTCGCGGTCGTGGACCGGCTTCGCCAGCACCATTCCGGGCGCTGCGCGCCCTGGGGCGAGGCACATGATGCGTTGCTTGCTGGACATCTGCGGATGGCGTCGCTCGGCGTTGACCTGAGGCGACGAGTTTGCCACATCGCCTGCCCGATGAGAACATAGTGCACTTGAAACGGCTTCAGGCAGAACGCACATGACGCAGATGACACCCCAGGAAATCGTGCACGAACTCGACAAGCACATCGTCGGCCAGGGCAAGGCCAAGAAAGCGGTGGCCATCGCGCTGCGCAACCGTTGGCGGCGGGCGCAGGTGGATGAGCCGCTGCGCCAGGAAATCACGCCGAAGAACATCCTGATGATCGGGCCGACCGGCGTCGGCAAGACCGAGATCGCCCGCCGCCTGGCGCGGCTGGCCAACGCGCCGTTCATCAAGGTCGAGGCGACCAAGTTCACCGAGGTCGGCTACGTCGGCCGCGACGTCGAGACGATCATCCGCGACCTCGCCGAGATCGCGGTCAAGAGCGGCCGCGAGCATGCGATGAAGAGCGTGCGCATGCGGGCGGAGGACGCCGCCGAGGAACGCCTCCTCGACGCGCTGCTGCCGCCGGCGCGCGGCGGTTTCTACAACGAGGCGGCGCCGGCCGAGGACAACGCCACCCGCCAGAAATTCCGCAAGAAGCTGCGCGAAGGCGAGTTCGACGACAAGGAGATCGAGATCGAGGTGGCGGGCGCCGCGCTGCAGGCCGAGATTTTCGCGCCGCCCGGCATGGAGGAGCTGACCTCGCAGATCCAGGGCATGTTCCAGAACATGGGCGGGGCGCGCAAGAAATCGCGCAAGCTGAAGATCGCCGAGGCGCGCCGGCTGCTGATCGACGAGGAGGCCGGCAAGCTGGTCAACGACGAGGAGGTTAAGCTGGAGGCGGTGCGCAACGTCGAGCAGAACGGCATCGTGTTCCTCGACGAGATCGACAAGATCACCTCGCGCAGCGACGCGCAGGGCGCCGACGTCTCGCGCCAGGGCGTGCAGCGCGACCTGCTGCCGCTGGTCGAGGGGACGACGGTGTCGACCAAGTTCGGCATGATCCGCACCGACCACGTCCTGTTCATCGCCAGCGGCGCCTTCCATCTGGCCAAGCCGTCCGACCTGATTCCCGAGCTGCAGGGGCGCTTCCCCATCCGGGTGGAACTGGACTCGCTGTCGGTCGCCGATTTCGAACGCATCCTGACCCAGACCGACGCCTGCCTGACCATGCAGTACCAGGCCCTGCTGGCGACCGAGGGCGTGACGCTCGAATTCACGCCAGAAGGCATCCAGCGCCTGGCCGAAGTGGCGTGGTCGGTCAACGAGCGCACCGAGAACATCGGTGCCCGCCGGTTATATACGGTGATGGAGCGCCTGCTTGAAGAGGTCTCGTTCAGCGCCGGCAACAAGGGCGCCGAGACGATCCTCATCGACGCGGCCTACGTCGACGCCCGCCTGACCGAGCTGTCGCGCAACGAGGATCTGTCGCGCTACGTGCTGTAGGCGGCGATTTCAGGCCGCCTGCGGCTGCGCGGCCACGGGCGCCTCGCGGATCGGCAGGTTGACCAGCGCGGCGAGGCCGGCCAGCGTCATGTCGGCGTACCACATCCACGAGAAGTCGCCGTAGCGCGTGACGGCCAGCCCGCCCAGCCAGGCGCCGAGGAAGCCGCCGGTCTGGTGCGACAGCAGGGTGAGGCCGAACAGCGTGCCGAGGTGGCGCACGCCGAACAGCTTGCCGACGATCGCCGCGGTCGGCGGCACCGTCGCCAGCCAGGTGAAGCCGAGCCCCGCGGCGAACAGGTAGAACGTGAGATCGGTGCGCGGCGCGGCGAGGTAGAGGGCGATCAGCAGCGCGCGCGAGCCGTACATCCAGAACAGGATGTACTTGCTGCGATAGCGGGCGACGCAGTTGCCGGCGAACAGGCTGCCGAAGACGTTGCCCAGGCCGATGATCGCCAGCGACCAGCTGGCCACCGACGGCGGCAGGCCGCACAGGTTGACTTCGCCGGGCAGGTGGGTGACCAGGAAGGCGATGTGGAAGCCGCAGGTGAAGAAGCCGGCGTGCAGCAGCAGGTAGCTGCGGTCCTGCATCGCTTCCTTGACGCTGCGCCAGGGGCCGTGTCCGTCGCCGTGCCCGGCCGGGCGGGCATGCGTGGAGGCGGGAGCGACGTTGCGCACCAGCGGCACGGCGGCCAGCACCATCAGCGCCAGCGACCACATGGCGCCCATCCAGCCGATGGCCTGGATCAGCTTCTGCAGGATCGGCGCGAAAATGAACTGGCCGAACGAGCCGCCCGCGTTGATGATGCCCGAGGCGGTGCCGCGCGCTTCCAGCGGCAGGCGGTTGGCCGCCGCGCCGAACAGCACGGAGAAGCTGCTGGCGCCGGAGCCCATCGCGGAAAGCAGCCCGAGCGAGGCGATCAGGCCGAGCGTGCCGCCCGACCACGGCGTGATCGCGCTGCCCACGGCCAGCAGCGCGAGGCCGCCGTAGAGCACGCGCTCGGGGCCGAAGCGGTCGGCCAGCGCGCCGGCGAAGGGCTGGATGGCGCCCCAGACGAACTGGCCGATGGCCAGGGCCAGGCTGATCGAGGCGATGTCGACGCCGATACCGGCGTTGAGCGGCGCGACGAACAGTCCGAGCGACTGGCGCGCGCCCATGGTGATCAGCAGGATGCCGGCGGCGGACAGGGTGACGATCCACGTCTGCGGCGTGTCGAGGGCACGGAACATGAGCAGGGCTTTCGAAAGCGGTGCTGTTGGAGGCGCCCGGCGCCGGGGGGTTCCGGCCGCCGGGGGAGGGCGTTGCCGGCTAGGCCTGGCCGGCGGCGACTTCGTCCAGCGTGACGATGCGGGCCAGCTTGGCGAGCAGGCGCAGGGTCTGCTGGTGGTCCTCGTCGCTTGCGGCGAGGCAGCAGTCGCCGACCACGCGGCAGGCGAAATCCCGGTCGTGCGCGTCGCGCGCGGCGCTCTGCACCGCCATGTCGGTGGCGCAGCCGGCGATGAACACGTTCCTGACGCCGTAGGTGCGCAGCAGCAGTTCGAGCGGGGTGTTGAAGAAGGCGCTGACCCGGTGCTTGGTCAGCACCGCCTCGCCGGCGAGCGGTACCGTCGCGGCGTGGAACTGCGTGCCCCAGGTGCCGCTCTGCAGGACGCCGAATTTCTTCGCGCCGCCGAAGAGCGGCGACGCTTCGGGCTGCTCCTTGTAGTCGGGCGAGAAGCCGACGCCGACGTGGATGACGGCGAAGCCGGCGTCCCGCGCGGTCTGGAGCAGGCGGCCGGCACGTTCCAGCGCGCCGTGCCGGGCGTCGAAATCGGCGTAGCCCTTGCCGGCAAGCTTGCCGTCGGGATGCACGATCTCGTTGATGAAGTCGATCAGCAGCAATGCGTTTTCGGTGGTGAAGGCGGCCATGGTCGTGCGCAAGCGGAATGGGGAACGGGAGGGGAACGGAGAGCGCGTATGGTAACCGCAATCGGCGCCGTCCGGCGCGGCAGGCCGCTCAGTACGACTCGTTGAAGCCGCGGATCTGGCGCCGTGCCTTCTTGGTCGGCCGGCCGCGCAGGTCGCTGCCCGGCGCCGGCGCGAGGCGCAGGTTTTCGCGCACGGCCTCGCGCCGCGCGCGGCTTTCGGCGGTCTCCTCGTAGAGCTGCTGCGCTTCGGCGGCCGGCCGGCGCTGCTCGTTGAGCGCGCGCACGACAACGGTCCAGCGCATCGGGCCGAGCGCGATGTCCAGCGTGTCGCCGGGCCGGACCTCGCGGGCCGGCTTGGGCGGCTGGCCGTTCAGGCGGACGTGTCCGGCGTGGATGGCCTCGGTGGCCAGCGAGCGGGTCTTGAAGAAGCGCGCGGCCCACAGCCATTTGTCGATGCGCAGGCTCCCGGCCGCGTCATGTTCGGCCATCGGCGGTCAGAGCGAGCTGCCGGCGACGTGGGCCGCCTGCTCCCGCTGCGTCAGCCGGTCGAGGTAGAGATATACCACCGGCGTCAGGTAGAGCGTGAGGAACTGCGAGACGATCAGCCCACCGACCACGGCGATGCCCAGCGGCTGCCGCACCTCGGCGCCGGCGCCGATGCCCAGGGCGATCGGCAGGGTGCCGACGAGCGCGGCCATGGTGGTCATCATGATCGGCCGGAAGCGGATCAGGCAGGCCTTGAAGATGGCGTCGAAGGCCGGGGCGCCCTCGTTGCGCTGCCGGTCGAGCGCGAAGTCGATCATCATGATCGCGTTCTTCTTGACGATGCCGATCAGCATGATCACGCCGACGAAGGCGTAGAGGTTGAGGTCGATGCCGAAGAGCATCAGCGTGATCAGCGCGCCGAGCGCCGCGGAGGGCAGGCCGGAGAGGATGGTCAGCGGGTGGATGAAGCTCTCGTACAGGATGCCGAGCACGATGTAGACCACCAGCACGGCGATCAGCAGCAGGATGCCGAGCCCCTGCAGCGAGGACTGGAAGGCCTGGGCCGTGCCCTGCAGGCTGGTGTTGAGCGAGACCGGCAGGCGCATTTCCTGTTCGAGCGACTGGAGGCTGTTGACCGCGTCGCCGAGCGAAATGCCGGGCAGCAGGTTGAACGAGATGGTCACCGACGGCAGCTGGCCCTGGTGGTTGATGGTCAGCGCCTGCGTGCGGCGCGCCACCCGCGTCACCGTATCGAGCGGCACCAGCTTGCCGCTGGAGGCGCGCACGTAGAGCCGGGAGAGCTTGGACGGATCGAGCTGGTATTCGGGCGACACTTCGAGGATCACCTGGTACTGGCTGGTGGTGCCGTAGATGGTCGAGATCTGGCGGGCGCTGAAGGCGCTCTGCAGGGCGTCCTCGACCTGCCCGAAGGTCAGGCCGAGCGCGGCGATCTTGTCGCGGTCCACGTCCAGCGCCACCACCGGCCCGCTGTTGTTGAGGTTGCTGGTGACGTCGATGAAGCCCGGCAGTTGCCGGATACGTTCGAGCAGCGTGTTGGTCCACTGATAGAGCTCGTCGAGGTCGGTGCTCTGCAGCGTGTACTGGTATTGCGCCGCGGTCACCTGGCCGCCGATGCGGATGGCCGGCGGGTTCTGCATGTACACGCGGATGCCCGGCACGGCGGCGAGCTTGGGGCGCAGTTCCTGGATGATTTCGTCGGCCGACAGCGCGCGTTCGTGGCGCGGCTTGAGCATCAGGCTGAGCGAGCCCGAATTGAGCGTCGGGCGCGAATTGGTCGGGCCGACCGAGGACATGAAGGAGCGGATGTTCGGGTCCTCGGCGACGATCGCGGCGATGGCGCGCTGCTTTTCCGCCATGGCGGCGAAGGAGATGTCCTGCGCGCCCTCGGTGGTGGCCGTGATCTGCCCGCTGTCGCCGCTCGGCAGGAAGCCCTTGGGAATCTGGCTGAACAGCAGGCCGCTGAACAGCACCGACAGCGCGAAGCCGAACACCACCATGCGCGGATGGCGCAGCGCCACGCGCAGGGTCTTCTCGTAGCCGGCGAGCAGGGCGGCGAAGAAGCGTTCGAAGGCCCGGAAGACCCGGCCGTGCTCCTCGTTCGCCGCGTGTTTCAGGTAGCGGCTGCAGAGCATCGGCGTGAGGGTCAGCGAGACGATGCCGGAGACCAGGATCGAGGCGCAGATGGTGACGGCGAACTCGTGCAGCAGGCGCCCGACGATGCCGCTCATGAACATCACCGGGATGAACACGGCGGTCAGCGAGAGCGTCATCGAGACGATGGTGAAGCCGATCTCGCGCGAGCCCTTGATCGCCGCCTGCAGCGGCGTCTCGCCCAGCTCGATGTGGCGGACGATGTTCTCCAGCATGACGATGGCGTCGTCCACGACGAAGCCGACCGCCAGCGTCAGGGCGAGCAGGGACAGGTTGTCCAGGCTGTAGTCGAGCACGTGCATCACGGCGAAGGTGCCGATCACCGAGATCGGCAGGGCCAGCGCCGGGATCACCGTGGCCGAGAGATTGCGCAGGAAGAGCAGGATCACCAGGATGACCAGGAAGCCGGCGAGCACCAGCGTGAACTGCACGTTGACGATCGACTCGCTGATCGAAATGCTGCGGTCGTACAGGGTGGTCATGGCGATCGACGCCGGCAGGCTGGCCTGGAAGGCGGGCAGCGTGCGCTTGATCGAGTCGACGGTCTCGATGGTGTTGGCGCCGGGCTGGCGCTGGATGGCCAGCACGATGGCGCGCTTGTCGACGTTCCAGGCCGCGATGCGGGAATTCTCGACGCTGTCGATCGGGGTGGCGACTTCCTCCAGCCGGACCGGCGCGCCGTTGCGCCAGGCCACGATCAGCGGCCGGTAGGCCGCCGCCGTGAGCAGCTGGCCGTTGTCCTTGATGGAGAAGGCCTGGTGCTCGCCGTCGAACTGGCCGAGCGGCTGGTTGACGTTGGCCTGCACGATGGCCTGGCGCAGCTCGTCGATGCCCAGGCCGCGGGAGGCCAACTGGTCGGGATCGGCCTGGATGCGCACGGCGTATTTCTGCGAGCCGAAGACGAGCACCTGGGCCACGCCGGTGACCGTCGACAGCCGCTGCGCGAGCTGTGTCTCGGCGTATTCGTTGACCACCGGCAGGGGCAGCGCCGGCGACGACAGGGCGATGAAGAAGATCGGCGAGTCCGCCGGGTTGACCTTGCGGAACGACGGCGGCGTCGGCATGCTCGACGGCAGCTTGCGCTGCGCCGTGGCGATGGCCGACTGCACGTCCTGCGCCGCGGCGTCGATGTTGCGGTCGAGCGAGAACTGCAGGGTGATCGAGGTCGTGCCCTGGGCGCTC
Organism: Propionivibrio sp.; assembly: GCF_047602565.1. Taxonomy (GTDB): domain Bacteria; phylum Pseudomonadota; class Gammaproteobacteria; order Burkholderiales; family Rhodocyclaceae; genus Propionivibrio. The sequence continues at coordinate 2,108,807 of NZ_JASGGX010000001.1, read as the reverse complement.
GTGGAACTCAGTGATTCGAGCCCGGCGATGGTCGAGAACTGGCCTTCGAGCGGCGTGGCCACGGCCGAGGCCATGGTTTCCGGCGAGGCGCCGGGCAGGCTGGCCGTCACCGAGATGGTCGGAAAGTCGACGTTGGGCAGCTCGGAAACCGGCAGCGCCCGGTAGGCGATCAGGCCGAAAATGATGAAGGCCGCCATCAGCAGCGTGGTCATCACCGGGCGGCGAATGCATAGTTCCGGCAGCTGCATGCGTGTTTACCCCGGTTGGGTTGCCCTGGACGTCTCGTCTTCCTTGCCGCCCGCTGCCTTGTCCCGGACCTTGGCCCGGGCGCCCGGAGTCAGCCGCAGATGCCCGTCGGTGACCACCGCCTCGCCGGCCTTGACGTTGCCGCGCACCGCCGTGAAGCCGTCCTGCGCGGCGAGCGCCTCGACGCGGCGCAGGTCGACGTGGCCGTCCTCCTTGAGCACGTACACGTAGTTGCCTTCCGCCCCCTGCTGGACGGCGTTGCTCGGCACGCTCACGGCCTGCTTCAGCGTGTCGAGGACCAGCGCCACGTTGAGATACTGGCCGGCCATCAGCGCCTCGTCCTTGTTCGGCAGTTCCGCCTTGAGCAGGATCGTCCCGGTGCTGGCGTCCACCGTGTTGTCGATGAAGCGCACGGTGCCCTCGAAATGCCGGGAGGCGTCGGCGGGCTCGGTGATGTCGACCTTCAGGCCGCTGTCCTGCCGGACGGCGCGGATCTGCGGCAGGTACCTTTCCGGAACGGCGAAGCTGATCAGCAGCGGGCGCACGCGGTTGACCACCGCCAGCGCCACGTCGTTGGCCTTGACCGCCGAGCCGGGAAAGACCAGCCGGGCGCCGACGATGCCGGTGATCGGCGCGCGGATCGTGGCGTAGGACAGCTGCAGGCGCGCCACTTCCACGGCCGCCTTGCTGGCGCGCAGGTTGGCCGCCGCCGTCGCCTCGTTGGTGCGGACGTCGTTGACCTTTTCCTCGGAAACGAAATTGCGCTCCTTGAGCGCGGTGTAGCGCGCGGTGTCGGCGCGCATCTTGGCGGTCAGCGCCTCGTCGCGCGCGGCCGTCGCCTCGGCCTGCTGGAGACGGGCGGCGAAATCCGTCGGGTCGAGGCGGATCAGCACGTCGCCCTGGTTGACGTGCTGGCCCTCGGTGAACAGCACCGCGTCGACCTGGCCGTCGACCCGGGATTTGAGCGTGACGCTTTCGAAAGCCTCCGAACGCCCGACGACCTGCAGGGTTACCGGAATGTCGCGCAAGGTGGCGGCGGCCACCGTGACCGGCACCGCGGGCGGCTCAGATTTCTTGCCGTTGCCGTTCTCCGAGCAGGCGGCGATGGCCAGCACGCCGGCGCAGAGGATCGCCAGGCGTTTCACGGCAGCAGGCTTTCCAGCGCGTAGAGTTCCTCCGCGGTCTCGCGCCGGCGGACGAGATGCGCCCGCTCGCCGTCGACCATGACTTCGGCGGCACGCGGCCGGGTGTTGTAGTTCGAGCTCATGGTCATGCCGTAGGCGCCGGCGGACAGGATCGCCAGCAGGTCGCCCGGAGCCAGGGCCAGCGCCCGGTCGCGGCCGAGGAAATCGCCGGATTCGCAGATCGGGCCGACGATTTCCCAGCGGCGCGGCGCTTCGTCGCGCGGGCGGACCGGCACGATGTCGTGCCAGGCGTCGTACAGCGCGGGGCGCGCGAGGTCGTTCATGGCGGCGTTGACGATGGCGAAGTTCTTCACCTCGCCGGGCTTGAGGTACTCGACGCGGGTGAGCAGCACGCCGGCGTTGCCGACCAGCCGGCGCCCGGGTTCGAGCAAAATCTGCAGCGGCCGTCCCCGCAGCTTGTCCAGCAGCGGCCGGAGATAGCCCTTCACGGTGGGCTCCGCGTCGTCCCCGTACCGGATGCCCAGTCCACCGCCCAGGTCGATGTGATGCAGGGCGATGCCCTCGGCGGCGAGCCGGTCGACCAGCAGCAGGAGCTTGTCCAGCGCCTCGGCGAAGGGCGCGGGATCGAGCAACTGCGAGCCGATGTGGCAGTCGATGCCGGTCACTTCGATGTTGGGCAGGCGGGCCGCGCGGCGGTAGATGTCCAGCGCGTCCTCGTAGGCGACGCCGAACTTGTTTTCCTTCAGTCCCGTCGAGATGTACGGATGCGTCTTGGCGTCGACATCGGGGTTGACGCGCAGGCTGACCGGCGCGCGCGCGCCCAGCGCCGCGGCCACGCCGTCGAGGCGTTCGAGTTCGGGTGCGGATTCGACGTTGAAGCACAGGATGCCGGTGCGCAGCGCGAGCGCCATGTCCTCCGCCGATTTGCCGACGCCGGAAAAGACGATCTTGCGCGGGTCGCCGCCGGCCGCCAGCGCGCGCTTGAGCTCGCCGCCGGAGACGATGTCGAAGCCGGCGCCGCGCCGGGCCAGCACGTCGAGCACCGCGAGGTTGGAGTTGGCCTTGACGGCGTAGCATACCTGCGCGTCGACGCCCGCCAGTTCGGCCAGAAACTCGTCCAGCGCCGCTTCCAGCGCCGCGCGCGAATACACGTAGCAGGGCGTGCCGAAGCGCCCGGCGATCTCCGTCAACGGAACGGATTCGACGCAGAGCTGATCGTTCTTCAGCTGAAAGGGCGAAGTCGGTGCGTTCATGAACTGGCTGGCTTGGCCGTCTCGGGGTCCGGTTGGGCGGCCGGCGGCGGGGTTTTCGGTGGCGAGGGCAGATAAAGGGAACCGCGCGTTCCGCAGGCGTTCAATGCCATCACGGACAGCAGCAGCGAGAGCGTAAGATATCTGCGCATGGCGTAGGAAAATCAAGGACGGAGGATGGTAACACAGTATGCGCGATAGCGAATTTGTCGTTCTGGCCGACCAGGCGCTGGCGGACATCGAACACGGGCTCGAGGCGAGCGGCGCCGACCTCGATTATTCGACCGCGGGCGGCGGCGTGCTGGAGATCGAATTCGACGACGGCAGCAAGATCGTCGTCAACCGCCATGCCGCGGCGCAGGAGATGTGGGTGGCGGCGCGTGCCGGCGGCTTCCACTTCCGCTGGGACGGCGCGGCCTGGAAAGGCACACGGGACGGCCGTGAACTGATGGCCGTCCTGGCGGAATTGATTTCGGCGCAGGCGGGGCGCCGCGTCGAGCTGCCCGCCAGGAATTAATCGACGGGCTTCGCGTTTTCGTCCTGCGGCGGCTCGGGTTCCAGCGTCACCGGCACGTTTTCCTTGTAGAAATACTCCTTCGCCGGACCCTTGCCCGAGCCGGCGACGTCCATGGCCACCAGTCCGTCGGGCACCGGCATGAAGGTCTGCGGAACGTCCTTGAGCGCCTTGCCCATGTAGCCGATCCACGCCGGCAGCGCGGCGGAACCGCCGGTTTCGCCGCCGCCCATGTTCTTCGGCTGGTCGAAGCCGATCCACGAACAGCCGACGACCGTGCGCTGGTAGCCGCAGAACCAGGCGTTGACGTGTTCGTTGGTGGTCCCCGTCTTGCCCGCGAGATCGCGGCGCTTGAGCGTGGCCGACGCCCGCGCCGCCGTCCCGTAGGTGGCGACGTCGCGCAGCATGCTGTCCATCAGGTAGGCGTTGCGCGGATCGATCACCAGCAGCGACTCGTCGCCGGCGGTCAGCGGCTGCGCCTCGGCGAGGACCTGATCCTTCTCGTCGCGGATCTGGCTGACGATGAACGGCTGGATCTTGTAGCCGCCATTGGCGAAGACGGAGTAGGCGGTGACCATCTGCCACGGCGTCACCGACCCGGCGCCGAGCGCCATGGTCAGGTAGGCCGGGTGTTTGTCGGCGTCGAAACCGAAGCGGGTGACGTAGTCCTGGATGAAATGCACGCCGCTGGCCTGCAACAGGCGGATCGACACCATGTTTTTCGATTTCGCCAGCGCCGTGCGCAGGCGCATCGGCCCCTCGTACTTGCCGTCGTAGTTCTTGGGCTCCCACGCCTGGCTGCCGGTCACCGAGGCGGGGAAGCTGATCGGCTCGTCCTCGACGATGGACACGGGCGTGAATCCCTTCTCCAGCGCGCCGGAGTAGATGAAAGGCTTGAAACTCGATCCCGGCTGCCGCCAGGCCTGGGTGGCGTGGTTGAACTTGTTGCGGCCGAAGTCGAAGCCGCCCACCAGGGAGCGGATCGCCCCGTTGTGCGGGTCGACGGACAGGAACGCGGCCTCGACCTCGGGCATCTGCATGATGCGCCAGTTGTCCTTGTCGTCCTTCTGCACGCGGATGATCGCCCCGCGGCGCAGGCGCTTGTTGGCCGGGGCCTTGTCGTCGATCATGCGCGCGGCGAATTTGAGCCCGTCGCCGGTGATCGTGACCACCTCGCCGCCCCGGCGATACGCCCGAATCTGCTTGGTATCGGCTTGCAGCACCACGGCGGGGTGCAGGTCCTCGCTGTCGTGGTAGTCCTGTAGCAGTTCGTCGAGCGCCTCGTCCTGTTCCGACTTGATTTCGGACAGGTCGGCGTAGGCTTCTGCGCCCCGATAGCCGTGCCGCCGGTCGTAATCGAAGACGTTGCGGCGCAGGCTGGCATAGGCGGCTTCCTGGTCCGCGCGCGTGATCGTCGTATAGACGCGCAGGCCCCTGGAGTAGACGTCCTCCGGAAAGCGTTCCGCCGCCATTTGCCGCGCCATTTCCGCGACGTACTCAGCGTGCACCGCATACTCGTTGGTTTCCCGCTTGATGATCAGCGGCTGTTTGAGGGCGGCCTCGTACTGTGCCGCGTCGATGAAGTCGAGTTCGCGCATGCGCCGCAATACATATTGCTGGCGCAGACTGGCCCGTTTCGGGTTGACCACCGGGTTGAACGCGGACGGCGCCTTCGGCAGGCCCGCGAGCATGGCGGCTTCCGCGATGGTCAGTTCCTTCAGCGGCTTGCCGAAGTAGACCTGCGCGGCCACGGCGAAACCGTAAGCGCGTTGCCCGAGGTAGATCTGGTTGATGTACAGCTCGAAAATCTGATCTTTGGTGAGGCTGTGCTCGATCTTGAAGGCAAGCAGGGCCTCGTAGAGCTTGCGCGAATACGTTTTTTCGGACGAGAGGAAAAAGTTCTTGGCGACCTGCTGCGTGATCGTCGAGGCGCCCTGCCGCCTGCCGCCGCCGAGCAGATTGCTGACGGCCGCGCGGACGATGCCCAGCGCGTCGACGCCGCCGTGCTGGTAGAAGCGCTCGTCTTCCGCCGCCAGGATGGCCTGCTTCATAATGGCGGGAACGTCGTCGAAGCGCGCGATGGCGCGGCGCTCCTCCCCGAATTCTCCGATCAGGTGACCGTCGGCGGTGTATACCCGCAGGGGGATTTTCGGGCGATAGTCGGTGAGGATTTCCAGCGACGGCAGATTCGGATAGGTCAGGACCAGGACGACGGAAATCATGGCGATGGCGATCGCCACCAACCCGAGCAAGGCGAGGAGAGGGTAAAGAACCCAGCGGGAGAGCATAAGGGGTGAATGTCCTGAAAGTGCAATTTTCGATTATAAACACACCGCCGACGCTCCAACAGTTGCAGAAAACTCAGGGACTCTCAAGTTATGCGCGTGGATGACGTAAAAATGGTTTACTTGCCGAATGCTTGTTGTTAGTATTTAAAGTGGATTATGCATAACCTCGCTAACTACTAATTATTTAAGGGTTTTTTGGGAGGAACCGCGAATTGCAATTTGATCTTTCGATCTTCAGCTCCAAGGCGCGCTCCCTGATCGGACTGGACATGAGCTCGTCCGCCGTCAAGATGGTCGAGTTGGCGAGCGACGGAAAAAGCGGGTATCGGGTCGATCGCTATGCGATCGAGGTCCTGCCGAGAGACGTCGTCGCCGACGGCAACATCGTCAACCTGGAGGCCGCCGCGGAAACAATCAAGCGCGCCTGGAGAAAGCTGGCGACCTCGACCCGGCTGGTGGCGGCGGCGCTTCCAGCCTCGCATGTAATCACGAAAAAGATCATCGTGGCCGCCGGCCAAAGGGAAGAGGAGCTGGAACTGCTCGTCGAGTCGGAAGCCAACCAGTACATTCCGTTCGCCCTCGACGAAGTCAACCTCGATTTTCAGGTGCTGGGTCCCGCGCCGTCTTCCCCGGACGAACTGGAAGTGCTGATCGCCGCCTCGCGCAAGGAGAAGGTGGAGGATCGGGTAGCCGCCATCGAGTCGGCGGGGCTGAAGCCGGTGGTCATGGACGTCGAGTCCTATGCCGTGCTCTCGTCGCTGGATCTGATCCTGAAGCAGCTGCCGGACGGCGGCAAAGGGCAGATCGTCGCGCTGATCGACGTGGGGGCGAACGTGATGAGCCTCACGGTGCTGCGCGATGGGCAGCAATTGTATGCGCGCGAGCAAGCGTTCGGCGGCAACCAGTTGACCCAGGACATCGCGCGGCTCTATGGCATGACGTTCGAGGAGGCGGAGGCGGAAAAACGCAGGAACGCCCTGCCGGACAACTACGAGGCCGAGTTGCTCCAGCCCTTCGTGGAAAGCATGGCGCTGGAGGTATCCCGGGCGCTGCAATTCTTCTTCACATCGACGCAGTTCAACAAAGTGGACCATATCGTGCTGTCGGGCGGGTGCGCCGTGCTTCCGGGAAGCGATGAAGTGATCGCGTCGCGTACGCAGATCAACACCATCGTGGCCAATCCCTTTGCCGACATGGTGCTTTCGGAACGCGTGCGAGCCAACAGCCTGTTGGCGGATGCCTCTTCATTGATGATCGCATGTGGCCTGGCAATGCGGAGGTTCGACGAATGATGCGGATCAACCTGCTTCCCTACCGGGAAGAAAAACGCAAAGCCAAACGGCAACAATTCTATGGCTTGTTCGGCCTGGTATCGATTCTTGCCTGCCTCATCGTGTTTCTGGTGTATTCCATCATCGATGGCTACATCGCGGCGCAGGAGGCGAACAACGATTTTCTCAAGAAGGAAATCGCGCTGCTCGACAAGCAAATCGACGAAATCAAGCGGCTCAAGGATCAGACGCAGGCATTGCTGGCGCGCAAGCAGATCATCGAGTCGTTGCAGCGGGACCGGGCGGAGGCGGTGCGGCTATTGAGCGAACTGACCAAGCAGATGCCAGAAGGCGTGTACATCCGTTCGCTGAAGCAGGATGGCACGAAGATCGTACTGATCGGATATGCCCAGTCGAATGCGCGCGTGTCCACGCTGATGCGCAACATCGAAGCTTCGCCATGGCTCGAAAAGCCCCAACTCGTGGAGATCAAGGCGATCACCGTGGATAAAAGGCGGCTCAACGAATTCAGCATGAACGCGGCTATCAAGCGGACTTCAACTCAGGAGGGGGGTAAGAAATGAAATCGCCCTCATTGGCGAAAATTGACGTCCAGGCGATTCTGGATGATTTCCGGAATCTCAACCCGAAAGACGTCGGGGCTTGGCCGCTGGCTCCGCGCATTGCCGTTCTGCTGGGGTTGTTCGTTCTCATACTGTTCTTCGGCTGGTGGTTCTGGTGGAGCGAACAGCTCGAGACGCTGGCGCAGCGCCAGCAGGATGAGCTCAAGCTCAAGGAACAATTCGTGGACAAGAAGACGCAGGCCGTGAATCGCGACCTGTACGTCCAGCAGCTGAGCGAAATCGATCGCTCGTTCGGAGCCTTGCTGAAACAATTACCCAACAAGTCGGAGGTCGAATCGCTGTTGGTGGAAATCAACCAGTCGGGCATGGGCCGCGGCCTGCAATTCGAGCTTTTCAAGCCAGGGGCCGAGGTGGTCAAGGATTTTTATGCCGAGTTGCCGATAAATGTCCGGTTGACGGGCAATTATCATGACTTCGGCGCATTCGCCGGCGACATCGGCAAGCTGTCCAGAATCGTGACGCTCAACAATATTTCGATCGTGCCGAATCAGCAGGCCAAGGATGGGACGTTGGTCATGGACGCTGTCACCAAGACGTTCCGCTACCTGGATGAGGAAGAGTTGGCCGCCAAGAGAAAGGCCGAGCAAGCCGCCAAGGGTGGGAAGAAATGAAAAAACTTCTAGTCCTGGCCTGCTGCGCATTGCTGGTCGCCTGTTCGGCAGAGAGCGACCATGAGGACCTGCGTCAATGGATGAATGAGGCATCGAAGAATCTCAAGGGGAAAGTTCCGCCGCTGCCTCAGGTCAAACCCTACGAGCCGGTCGCCTACGATGCCGGAAATCTGGTCGACCCTTTCAAACCGGCCAAGATTACTCCCGAGAGAAAGAAAAACGGCGGCGGCGCGCAGCCCGATTTCGACCGGCCGCGCGAGCCGCTGGAGGCGTACCCGCTCGAATCCCTGAAGTTTGTTGGGGTGATGACGCGCAAGAATGTCTCCTACGCCATCATTCAGGCCGACGGCTCCTTGTATCAAGTGAGAACGGGCAATTATCTCGGCCAGAATTTCGGTGTGATCACCAAGGTCAGCGAATCGGAAGTCGTCCTGAAGGAACTTGTTCAGGATGCCGCGAGTGACTGGATTGAGCGAATGAGTTCCCTGCTGTTGCAGGGACAGGAGGGAACCAAGTGAAACGGATCGGATACTACGCGTTGGGGCTCGCCGCCCTGTTCATGCTGCCTTGGTCGGCGATCAGGGCGCAGGAAGCCAAGCCAAACTCTATCGAATCGATGCGGGTGGTCCAGCAGAATGGCGTCCTCAACCTCAAGCTGACGTTCAAGCAACCCTTGACCGCGCCGCCGTCCGGCTTCAGCGTGGCTTCTCCCGCGCGCATCGCCCTGGATTTCCCCAGCGTCACGAACGGCACGGGGAAAACCGCGCAGACCTTCAATGAGGGCGACTTGAGAAGCGCGAATATCGTTCAGTCGGACGATCGGACCCGCGTCGTGCTCAACCTCAATCGGACAATGAATTACGAAACCGCCATTGAGGGAAATGCCTTGCTGCTCGCCTTGACGCCGAGTACGGGCAAAGCCTGGCAGGATGGAGGGGTAGACCGGCCCGTGGAGCATTTCTCGCAAGGGCAGGCCGCAACGGCGGCAATGAACACCATCAGGGATGTCGCGTTTCGCCGGGGGAAGGACGGGGAAGCGCGTATTTCGGTGGATATGAGCGATTCGAACGCCGGCATCGATATACGCCAGCAAGGGCAGTCGCTGATCGTCGATTTCATCAAGGTCAGCGTTCCCGAGGGGCTGCGCAAGAAGCTTGACGTCACCGATTTTGCGACGCCGGTGGTTTCCGTGAGCACCGTCCAACAAGGCCCGAACGTGAGGATGACCATCGTGCCGAAAGGCTTGTGGGAACACAATGCCTACCAGACGGATAACCAGTTCGTCATCGAGGTCAAGCCGATCATCGAGAATCCCAACAAACTGGTTCAGGGATCGCGCGGTGGATACCAGGGGGAAAAGCTGTCGCTCAATTTCCAGAACGTTGAAGTGCGGCGGCTACTGCAGGTCATCGGCGAGTTCACCGGCATGAACGTGGTCGTCAGCGATTCAGTAGGCGGTTCGATCACGCTTATCCTGAAGGATGTCCCGTGGGATCAGGCGCTCGACATCATCCTGCAGCAGAAGGGCCTCGACATGCGCAAGAACGGCAACGTTATTCTGGTTGCCCCGCGCGAGGAAATCGCCACCAAGGAAAAGCTGGAGTTCGAGTCGAAAGTCCAGATCGGAGACCTGGAGCCTTTGCGGACCGAGAGTTTCCAGATGAATTACATCAAGGGCGAGGACGTCAAGAAACTGCTGGTCGATCCGAAACAGACGCTTTTGTCCAAGCGCGGCAGCGCCCTGCTCGATGATCGTTCGAACATTCTGTTCGTCCAGGATACGCCGAGCCGCCTGGAAGATGTGCGGGCGATGATCGCCAAGGTGGACGTACCGGTGCGGCAGGTCATGATCGAGGCACGGATTGTCGAGGCGAGCGATTCCTTTGCCAAGAACCTCGGCATTCGGCTGGGCACGGGGGCAGTGACCAAGACGACCACCAAAGACAGCAATACCGGAGAGATATCCACCACCTACACCAAAAGTACCGATCTGGGCTGGATCAATTCCGGTAGCCGGACTGGGGGCTTGGGCTCGGTCAATCTACCGGCCTCGCCACGGTCTGGCACCGCGGGAACCTATGAATTCACACTGTTCAACTCGAAATACACCAAGTACCTAGATGCCGAAATATCCGCGCTTGAGTCCGACGGACAAGGCAAGGTTATTTCCAGCCCGCGAGTGATGACGACCAACCAAGTCGAGGCGATCATTGAGCAGGGGGTCGAGATTCCTTACCAGCAGGCGACCAGTTCGGGCGCGACCAGCGTTTCCTTCCGCAAGGCCAATCTTTCGCTGAAAGTAAAGCCACAGATTACGCCGGACGGCCGGGTGACGATGTCGCTCGACGTCAATAAGGATACGCCCAATACGTCTTTGTCCACCGGTTCGGGGGTGGCGATCGACACCAAGCACGTCAAGACGGAGGTTCTGGTGGAGAACGGCGGCACGGTCGTCATCGGCGGAATTTACACGCAGAAAAAGTCCACTACGACTTACCGGATTCCCGTCTTCGGCGATTTGCCGTACATCGGCTGGCTTTTCAAGAACCGTGAATGGATCGACGACAAGACGGAACTGCTGGTCTTTATTACGCCGAAGATCGTCGAACGAAGGGCTAGCGCTTCGCTGAGCGGGAAGTGCGGACAAGAAAAACCGGCAAATGCCGGTTTTTTTTGTCGCTATTTTTGCTGGAGCCCTGCGGTAGAATTGGACGGTGGATAAATTCTCCGAAAACATCTATCTGGTCGGCTTGATGGGGGCGGGCAAAACGACGATTGGACGGTCGTTGGCCAAGCGCTTGGGCTTGCGTTTCGTCGACACGGACAAGGAAATCGAAGCGCGCACCGGCGTGAGCATCCCGACGATTTTCGAAATCGAAGGGGAGGATGGTTTCCGCAAGCGCGAATCCCAGGTCATCGCGGAAACCTCCGCGAAAAATGGCTTGGTGGTGGCGACCGGCGGTGGCGGCGTGCTGCGCGAGGAAAATCGGGTCAACATGCGGGCGAGCGGTTTCGTCATCTATCTCAACGTCCAGCCGCAGATGCTCTGGGAAAGAACGCGCCACGACAAGAACAGGCCTCTCCTCCAGGTTGCTGATCCCCTGTCGAAACTGACCCAGCTTTTCACCGTGCGCGACCCGTTGTACAGGGAGGTGGCGAGTCTCGTCGTGGACGGAGGGCGGATGAGCGCCCAGGGGGTTCTCCAGTATCTGCTCAAGGAGTTGTCGGAGCGATGGAAGTCCTGACGGTCGAGCTCGGCGCCCGTTCTTATCCCATTCATATCGGGAGCGGGATTCTGCAGAGCATGGATGTGCTGCTGGCGCACTTTGCTCAGCCGAAGGTGGCGGTCGTCACCAATGAGACCGTGGCGCCGCTTTTGCTGAAAGCGTTTGCGCGGCGCCTGCGCGAAAAGGGCTGCCAGGTCGTCGAAATCGTCCTTCCCGATGGCGAGCAATTCAAGGATTGGCAAACCTTGAACAGGATTTTCGATGCCCTGATCGAGCATTCGTGCGAACGGAAGACCACGCTGGTGGCCCTGGGAGGCGGTGTCGTGGGCGACATGGCCGGCTTCGCGGCGGCCTGCTTCCAGCGCGGGGCGCCGCTCATCCAGATTCCCACGACCTTGCTGGCGCAGGTCGATTCCTCGGTCGGCGGCAAGACGGCCATCAATCATCCGTCGGGCAAGAACATGATCGGGGCATTCCATCAGCCGCAGCTGGTGCTGATCGATCCGGAGACCCTGCGTTCGCTGCCCGACCGCGAACTGCGGGCCGGGCTCGCCGAAGTCATCAAGTACGGGCTCATCCGCGACCTGCCTTTCCTGGAGTGGCTGGAAGGCAACATCGAGAAGCTGCTGGCGAAGGAACCGGATGCCCTGGAGCAGGCGATCCATCGTTCGTGCCGGAACAAGGCCGAGGTCGTCGCGGCCGATGAGCGCGAGCATGGCGAGCGGGCCCTGTTGAACCTGGGCCATACCTTCGGGCACGCCATCGAGGCCGGGCTGGGGTATGGCCGGTGGCTGCACGGCGAGGCGGTGGCCGCGGGGACGATGATGGCGGTCGAACTGTCGAGAATCCTGGGCTGGCTCGACGCCGGCGACGTCGCGCGCGCCGAGGCCCTGTTCGCGCGCGCCGCCCTGCCGGTCAGCGGGCCGGCGATGGGTGCCGATCGCTATCTCGAATTGATGCAGCACGACAAGAAAGTGCAGAACGGCCGGCTGCGTCTGGTGCTGTTGCGGCGCATCGGCCAGGCGGTGGTCAGCGAGGACGCTTCGCTGGCCCAGATCCGGGCCGCCATCGCGGCCCGTTCCGCCGATGGCTGAGCTGCTGCCTTACGCCGTCTCGGCGGACAGTTCGCGCGGGCGGCGTTTCCCCGAGCCGTTTCCCGCGTATCGCAGCGAATTCCAGCGGGATCGCGATCGGATCGTCCATTCGACGGCCTTCCGCAGGCTCGAATACAAGACTCAGGTTTTCGTAAATCACGAAGGCGACCATTTCCGCACCCGCTTGACCCATACGTTGGAAGTGGCGCAGATCGCCCGGGGCATAGCGCGCGCGCTCGGCCTGAACGAGGATCTGGCGGAGGCGATCTCGCTGGCCCACGATCTCGGGCACACGCCGTTCGGACATGCCGGGCAGGATGCGTTGAACGAGTGCATGCGTGACTACGGCGGGTTCGAGCACAACCTGCAAAGCCTGCGCATCGTGGACAAGCTGGAGCAGCGCTACGCTTCCTTCGACGGCCTCAATCTGTGCTTCGAAACGAGGGAAGGCATCCTGAAGCACTGTTCCGTCGCCACGGCGGGCCGCCTCGGCGATCTCGGCGAGCGCTTCATCAACCGCACCCAGCCTTCGCTGGAAGCGCAGATCTGCAACCTGGCGGACGAAATCGCCTACAACAACCACGACATCGACGACGGCTTGCGCTCCGGGCTGTTGTCGTTCGATCAACTGAAGGAAGTCTCGCTGTTCGAACGCAACTGGGCGTCGGTGAGGGACGCCTACGGCGCAATCGATGAACGGCGGCTGGTTCACGAAACCGTCAGGCGGATGATCAATGCGCTGGTGTGCGATCTGATCGACATGACTACGTCCAACATCTCCCGCTGCCTGCCGCAGACGCTCGATGACGTGCGGCAGGCCGGCGTGCTGGTCGGCTTCTCCGACGAAATGGACGATGCGCAGCAGGAAATGAAGCGTTTCCTCAGGAAGAATCTGTATCAGCACCACGAAGTGCTGCGCATGACGCGCAAGGCGCAACGGATCGTCGCCGACCTGTTTGCGGCGTTTCTCGACGATCCACGCATGCTGCCGCCGGCCTATCGCAGCGGCGACAACCAGCCGCGCCGGGTGGCCGACTACATCGCCGGAATGACTGACCGGTATGCGATGAAGGAGCATCGACGGCTGTTTGCCGTCGGCGAGATCTGATCCGCCGGCAACCGGATTCCTCTGCCATTGGCGTAAAAAAAACGCCCGCGCAAGCGGGCGTTTCGGTTTGAGCGCGCGGCCCGATCAGGCGCCGCTCACCAGCGCGGCGTGGACTTCATCCAGCATCTTCTTGGCGTCGCCGAAGAGCATGCGGTTGTTTTCCTTGTAGAACAAGGGATTGTCGACGCCGGCGTAGCCGGAGGCCATGCTGCGCTTCATCACGATCGAGGTCTTCGCCTTCCAGACTTCAAGAACCGGCATGCCCGCGATCGGGCTGGTCGGGTCTTCCTGCGCGGCCGGGTTCACGATGTCGTTGGCGCCGATCACCATCGCCACGTCGGTGTCCGGGAAGTCCTCGTTGAGTTCGTCCATTTCGAACACGATGTCGTACGGCACCTTGGCTTCGGCCAGCAGCACGTTCATGTGGCCCGGCATGCGGCCGGCCACCGGGTGGATGCCGAAGCGCACGTTGACGCCCTTCTCGCGCAGGTACGAGGTGATTTCATAGACGATGTGCTGGGCCTGTGCGACCGCCATGCCATAGCCCGGCACGATGATCACGTTCTTGGCTTCGCGCAGCATTTCCGCGGTTTCCTGGGCGGACACCGGCGTGACCTCGCCGGCCGGTTGGGTGCCGTCCTTGGCCGCCGGCGCCGGCTTGGCGCCGTCGGAACCGAAGCCGCCGGCGATGACGCTGAGGAAGTTGCGGTTCATCGCGTTGCACATGATGTACGACAGGATCGCGCCGCTCGAACCGACGAGCGCGCCGGTCACGATCAGCAGGTCGTTTTCGAGCATGAAGCCGGTGGCCGCCGCCGCCCAGCCCGAGTAGCTGTTGAGCATCGACACGACGACCGGCATGTCGGCGCCGCCGATGGCCATGACCATGTGCACGCCGAAGGCTAGCGAAACGATCGTCATCACGGTCAGCGGCACGACGGCCTGTCCCATTTCGGCGTGCAGGAACTCGCGGCCGAAGTAGATGACGATCAGCAGCCCGATCAGGTTGAGCAGATGGCGGCCCGGCAGCAGCACGGGCTTGCCGCCGATCTTGCCCGACAGCTTGCCGAACGCGATCAGCGATCCCGAGAAAGTCACCGCGCCGATCAGGATGCCGACGTAGATCTCGACTTCGTGAATCGTCTTCTCCGCGCCGGAAAACACGATCGACGTGTTGACGTAGCTCGCGTACCCGACCAGACACGCCGCCAGACCCACCAGGCTGTGCATCAGCGCGACCAGTTCCGGCATCTGCGTCATCTGCACGACGCGCGCGGCATAGAGGCCGATCGCGCCGCCGAGGACCATCGCGCCGATGATCCAGGACAGGCCCGCGGAGCCGACGCGGGGGCCGAAGACGGTGGCGAGCACCGCGATGGCCATGCCGATCATGCCGTAGAGGTTGCCGCGCCGGGCCGTTTCCTGGTTGGAGAGACCGCCCAGGCACAGGATGAAGAGGATGGTTGCTCCGAGATAGGAGACGGTAGCCAAACTTGCAGACATGTTCTTTCTCCTTATTTGCGGAACATTTCCAGCATGCGCCGGGTCACGGCGAAGCCGCCGAACATATTGATGGTGGCCAGGGCGATCGAGACCACGGCCAGCCAGCGGATGACCACGTCAGGCCGGGAGATGTCGGCGGCGAGCGGCGGGGCGATCTGCACCAGCGCGCCGATGGCGATGATGCTGCTGACCGCGTTGGTCACGCTCATCAGCGGCGTATGCAGCGACGGCTTGACGTTCCAGACGACCATGTAGCCGATGAAGCAGGCCAGCACGAAGACCGTGAAGTGGCCGAGGAACGCCGCCGGCGCGTAGGCGCCGATCAGCCAGAACAGCGCGGCGCCGATACCGACGATGACGGCCATCTTGCCGACCGGCATCGGCTCGCCGCCGCCATGTCCGTGCGCCGACTTCTTGGCGGCCACGGGGACCGGCGCGGCCGCCTGCTTGGCGGCGGGCGGCGTGGCGAGTTTGAGCGGTGGCGGCGGCCAGGTGATGCTGCCCTCCTTGATCACCGTCAGGCCGCGGATGGCGTCATCGTCCATGTTGACGTCGATGATGCCGTCCTTGGTCTTGCACAGCTCCTCGGTCAGGCGCAGCAGGTTGTTCGCATACAGCGTCGAGGCCTGCTTGGCGAGGCGGCTGGGCAGGTCGGTGTAGCCGATGATGGTGACGCCGTGCTTGACCACGGCCTGGCCGGGCTCGGTCAGCTCGCAGTTGCCGCCCTGTTCGCCCGCCATGTTGACGATGACGCTGCCGGGCTTCATGCTCCGCACCATCTCGGCGGTGATCAGCTTGGGCGCGGGCTTGCCGGGGATCAGCGCGGTGGTGATGATGATGTCCACCTCGCGCGCCTGCTTGGCGTACATCTCGCGCTGGGCCTGCTGGAAGCCCTCGCTCATGACTTTGGCGTAGCCGCCGCCGCCCGAGCCTTCTTCCTCGTAATCGACCTTGACGAATTCGCCGCCCAGCGACTTGACCTGATCGGCCACTTCGGCGCGCGTGTCGTTGGCGCGCACCACGGCGCCCAGGTTGGCGGCGGTGCCGATCGCCGCCAAGCCAGCCACGCCGGCACCGGCGATGAAGACCTTGGCCGGCGGCACCTTGCCGGCGGCGGTCATCTGGCCGTTGAAGAAGCGGCCGAAGGCGTTGGCGGCCTCGATGACGGCGCGGTAGCCGCTGATGCCGGCCATGGAGGTCAGCGCGTCCATCTTCTGGGCACGGCTCAACTGGCGGGGCAGCGAATCGATGGCCAGCACCGTGGCTTTCTTGGCGGCGAGCTGCTGCATCAGCTCGGGATGCTGGGCCGGCCAGATGAAGGAGATCAAGGTGCCGCCTTCGCGCAGCAGGCCGACTTCCTCGCTGCTCGGTCCGCGCACCTTGAAGACGATATCGGACGACGCCCACAGCGCCGCCGCGCTGTCGACGATCTCGGCGCCAGCGGCGCGGTAGGCATCGTCGCTGCAATGGGCGGCATCGCCCGCGCCGGACTCGATCGACACCCTGAACCCAAGCTTGATCAGCTTCTCGACGACCTCGGGAACGGTAGCGACACGTTTCTCCCCAGGATAAACCTCACGTGGAACTCCGATACTCAGTGACATTCAGATCTCCATGACTCGATTCGAAAAAAATGGCAAAAACCGCCGGCTGCGCGGTTCCCGCCTCTCGTGTGAATCGCGAATCCGGTTCGACAAGTTGCGGGTACGCCGCGACCGGTCGGCCAGCCGGGGCGTTGCGTGCCCGATGACATGCGTGTTCAAGTTGTTGGGAACCGGATCATTCGACGTTTATCGTAATTAATTACTGTTCATCGAATTAAGCTTTACTTTAACATGTCTTCGCCGCTCAATAAAGTTCACTCGCCGATACCTCATTGAGCCCCGGTATTTTACGGGGAAATCCCCGCTTGTAGCGAGTTCGTGACGCTTTGGAAGATCATTGTGCTTTTCGTGAATTTTCTTCAAACCCTAGGCGTTTCGAGATATACTCGACGGCCGTCCGAAAACTATGATAAAGCTGGCTCACGCCGGCTTTTTTGACGTTTGGAGGACGCCTGGGCCTTGGTGTGGTTTTTTAGTCTCTATGAGGATTCAAGCGTGATGAACTCGGCGGTACCTGAGCGGCAGGGGCTTTATGACCCGGCCAACGAACACGACGCCTGCGGGGTCGGTTTTGTAGCGCACATCAAGGGCCAGAAGAGCCATTCGATCATCGAGCAGGGCTTGCTGATCCTGAAGAACCTCGATCATCGCGGCGCCGTGGGCGCCGATCCGCTGATGGGAGACGGCGCCGGCATCCTGATCCAGATTCCCGATCAGTTCCTGCGCGAGGAAATGGCCAGGCAGGGCGTGGCCCTGCCGCGCGCGGGCGACTACGGCGTGGGCATGGTCTTCCTGCCCAAGGAATCGGCGTCGCGCCTGGCCTGCCAGGAGGCGATCGAGCGCGCGGTCAGCGCCGAAGGCCAGGTCATCCTGGGCTGGCGCGACGTTCCCGTCGAACCGGGCGATGCCCATGTCGCCGGCGGTGCGCGCGCTGGAGCCGGTGATCCGCCAGGTGTTCATCGGCCGCGGTCCGGACGTGATGGTCACCGACGCACTGGAGCGCAAGCTCTACATCATCCGCCGCCGCGCGGCCAACGCCATCCGCGAGCTCGGGCTGGAGCACAGCAAGGAGTTCTACCAGCCGTCGATGTCGGCGCGGACCATCGTCTACAAGGGCCTGCTGCTGGCCGACCAGGTCGGCCAGTACTACCTCGACCTGCAGGACCCGCGCTGCATCTCGGCGCTGGCGCTGGTGCACCAGCGCTTCTCGACCAACACCTTCCCGACGTGGCCGCTGGCGCATCCGTTCCGGATGATCGCGCACAACGGCGAGATCAACACGCTGCGCGGCAACTACAACTGGATGCGCGCCCGCGAAAAGGGCACCTCGTCGCCGCTGCTCGGGCCGGACCTCGACAAGATCTGGCCGCTGATCTACCCGAACCAGTCGGATACCGCGTCGTTCGACAACGCGCTGGAACTGCTGGTGATGGGCGGCTACACGCTGGCGCACGCGATGATGATGCTCATCCCCGAGGCCTGGGAAGCGCACACGCTGATGGACGAGAAGCGGCGCGCCTTCTACGAGTACCACGCGGCGATGATGGAGCCGTGGGACGGCCCGGCGGCGGTGGCCTTCACCGACGGGCGCCAGATCGGTGCGACGCTCGACCGCAACGGCCTGCGTCCGGCGCGCTATCTGGTGACCGACGACGACTACGTGGTGATGTCCTCGGAAGCCGGCGTGCTGCCGATTCCGGAAGAGAAGATCGTCAAGAAGTGGCGCCTGCAGCCCGGCAAGATGTTCCTGATCGACATGGACCAGGGACGCATCATCGACGACGTCGAGCTCAAGGAAACGCTGTCGCGGCAGAAGCCCTACCAGGACTGGGTCGCGCGCATCAACATCAAGCTCGACGACCTCGACGTGCCGGAGGCCGCGGCGCCGAAGTGCGCGTCCGCTTTGCTCGACCGCCAGCAGGCGTTCGGCTACACGCAGGAGGACATCAAGTTCATCCTCGAACCGATGTCGAAGACCGGCGAGGAAGCCGTCGGCTCGATGGGCAACGATTCGCCGCTCGCTGTGCTGTCGCACAAGAACAAGCCGCTGTTCAGCTACTTCCGCCAGCTGTTCGCGCAGGTGACCAATCCGCCGATCGATCCGATCCGCGAGCAGCTGGTCATGTCGCTGGTCTCGTTCATCGGCCCGAAGCCGAACCTGCTGGGCATCAACGAGATCAATCCGCCGTACCGGCTGGAAGTGTCGCAGCCGGTGCTGACCTACGCCGACATGGCGAAGCTGCGCAAGATTTCCGCCTACACCGACGACAAGGTGCATTCGGCCGAACTGGACATCTGCTACCCGCTGGCCTGGGGCAAGGAAGGCGTCGAGGCGCGGCTGGCTTCGCTCTGCGCCGAGGCGGAGGACGCGGTGATGCGCGGCTGCGGGCTGCTCATCGTCTCCGACCGCAAGCTCGATGAAAACAACGTCGCCATCCCGGCGCTGCTGGCGCTGTCCGCGGTGCACCAGCACCTCGTCACGCGCGGGCTGCGCACCCGCGTCGGCCTGGTGGTCGAGACGGGTTCGGCGCGCGAGACGCACCACTTCGCCGTGCTCGCCGGCTACGGCGCCGAGGCCGTCCATCCCTACCTGGCGCTCGAAACGATCGAGCAGATGGCCGGCAAGGACCCCAAGGAGCGCGAAAAGGCCGTCAAGCACTTCGTCAAGGGCATCGGCAAGGGGCTGCTCAAGGTGATGTCCAAGATGGGCATCTCGACCTACATGTCCTACACCGGCGCGCAGATCTTCGAGGCCATCGGCCTGCAGAAGAAGATGGTCAACAAGTACTTCACCGGCACCTCGTCGCAGGTCGAGGGGATCGGCGTGTTCGAGGTGATGGAGGAAGCCATCCGCCTGCACCGGCAGGCCTTCAGCCAGGAGCAGGTGCTGCAGGACGCGCTCGACGTCGGCGGCGACTATGCCTTCCGCGTGCGCGGCGACGAGCACATGTGGACGCCGGACGCCATCGCCCGGCTGCAGCACGCGACGCGCAGCGGCAAGTACGACAGCTACAAGGACTACGCGCGGATCATCAACGACCAGTCGCAGCGGCACATGACGCTGCGCGGCCTGTTCGAGATCAAGGCGGCGGGACCGGCCGTGCCGCTCGACGAGGTCGAGCCGGCCAAGGACATCGTCCGGCGCTTCGCCACCGGCGCCATGTCGCTGGGCTCCATCTCGACCGAGGCGCACACCACGCTGGCGATCGCCATGAACCGCATCGGCGGGCGCTCGAACACCGGCGAGGGCGGCGAGGACCCGGCGCGCTTCAAGCCGGTCAAGGCCGGCCAGATGGTGTCGGACATCGTCGGCAAGGGGCGCATCGAACGCGACTATCCGCTCAAGAAGGGCGACAGCCTGCGCTCCTCGATCAAGCAGGTGGCCTCCGGCCGCTTCGGCGTGACCAGCGAATACCTGGTCAACGCCGACCAGCTGCAGATCAAGATGGCCCAGGGCGCCAAGCCGGGCGAGGGCGGCCAGCTGCCCGGACACAAGGTGTCCGAGTACATCGGCTTCCTGCGCCATTCGGTGCCGGGCGTCGGGCTGATCTCGCCGCCGCCGCACCACGACATCTACTCGATCGAAGACCTGGCGCAGCTGATCCACGACCTGAAGAACGCCAATTCGAACGCCTCGATCAGCGTCAAGCTGGTCTCCGAGGTCGGCGTCGGTACGGTCGCCGCCGGCGTGACCAAGGCCAAGGCCGACCACCTAGTGATCGCCGGCCATGACGGCGGCACCGGCGCCAGTCCGCTGTCGTCGATCAAGCACGCTGGTTCGCCGTGGGAGCTCGGCCTGGCCGAGACGCAGCAGACCCTGGTGCTCAACCGCCTGCGCGGCCGCGTGCGCGTGCAGGTCGACGGCCAGCTCAAGACCGGGCGCGACGTGCTGATCGGCGCGCTGCTCGGCGCCGACGAGTTCGGCTTCGCCACCGCGCCGCTGGTGGTGAGCGGCTGCATCATGATGCGCAAGTGCCATCTGAACACCTGCCCGGTCGGCGTGGCCACGCAGGACCCGGAACTGCGCCGCCGCTTCACCGGCCAGCCGGAGCACGTGGTCAACTATTTCTTCTTCGTCGCCGAGGAACTGCGCGAGCTGATGGCGCAGATCGGCATCCGCCGGATCGACGACCTGATCGGGCGCTCCGACCTGCTCGACATGAAGAAGGGCATCGAGCACTGGAAGGCCTGCGGCCTGGACTACAGCCGCATCTTCCAGCGGCCCGCGGCCGCCGCCGGCGAGCCGGTCCTGCACTGCGAAAAACAGGATCACGGCCTGGACAAGGCGCTTGACAACCAGCTCATCGAACTGGCCAAGCCGGCGCTGGAAAAGGGCAAGGCGGTGCGCATCGAACTGCCGATCCGCAACGCCAACCGCACCGTCGGCGCCATGCTGTCCAGCCGCGTCGTCGAGAAGTACGGGCACGCCGGCCTGTCCGACGGCACCATCCACGTCGCGCTGCGCGGCACCGCGGGGCAGAGCTTCGGCGCCTTCCTGGCGCGCGGGATCACGCTGGACCTGGTGGGCGAGGGCAACGACTACGTCGGCAAGGGCCTCTCGGGCGGCCGCATCGTCGTGCGGCCCAGCCCGACCTTCCCCGGCGAATCGAACCGGAACATCATCGTCGGCAACACCGTCCTGTACGGCGCCGTCGAAGGCGAGGCGTTCCTTTCGGGCGTCGCCGGCGAGCGTTTCGCCGTGCGCAATTCGGGCGCGACGGTCGTCGTCGAAGGCGTCGGCGACCACGGCTGCGAGTACATGACCGGCGGCACGGTCGTCGTCCTCGGCATGACCGGGCGCAACTTCGCGGCCGGGATGTCGGGCGGCGTCGCCTACGTCCTCGACGAGGAGGGCACCTTCGAATCCCGCTGCAACATGGCGCAGGTCGCCCTGGAGCCGGTCGCC
Source organism: Propionivibrio sp. (assembly GCF_047602565.1). Taxonomy (GTDB): domain Bacteria; phylum Pseudomonadota; class Gammaproteobacteria; order Burkholderiales; family Rhodocyclaceae; genus Propionivibrio. The sequence continues at coordinate 2,087,396 of NZ_JASGGX010000001.1, read as the reverse complement.
GAGGAGTTCGCCGCGCGCAAGGGCAGCGACGCGGGGGACGACCTCGAAGGCCACGGCAAGGTGGACGTCCGCCACCTGGGCATGGCCGACGAGGCCCTGCTCAAGGGCCTGGTGGAGCAGCATGCCAAGTACACCGGCAGCCAGGTGGCGCGGCGAATCCTGGAGGATTGGCCGAACTACCGCGCCCGGTTCGTCAAGGTCATGCCGCATGAGTATCGTCGCGCGCTCACCGAGTTGGCCGCGCAAAAGCAATTGGAGGCCGCTTAAAAATGGGAAAGCCGACTGGTTTCTTGGAACGTCAGCGTCTGTCGGAGGCGTATGAGCCCGCCGAAGCTCGTCTGAAGCACTACCGCGAGTTCGTCGCCACGCTCAACGACGAGCAGACGCGCGTGCAAGGGTCGCGCTGCATGGATTGCGGCATTCCGTTCTGCAACAACGCCTGCCCGGTCAACAACATCATCCCCGACTGGAACGACCTGGTTTACCGCGGCAATTGGGAGCAGGCGCTGAAGGTGCTGCACTCGACCAACAATTTCCCCGAGTTCACCGGACGCATCTGTCCCGCGCCCTGCGAGGAGGCGTGCACGCTCAACATCAACGACGAACCGGTAGGGATCAAGTCGATCGAGCACGCGATCGCCGACAAGGGCTGGCAGATGGGCTGGATCGTGCCCCAGCCGGCCAAGGTCAGGACCGGCAAGAAGGTGGCCATCGTCGGTTCCGGCCCGGCCGGGCTGGCGGCGGCGCAGCAGCTGGCGCGTGCCGGCCATGACGTGACCGTCTTCGAGAAGAACGACCGGCCGGGCGGCCTGCTCGGCTACGGCATCCCCGACTTCAAGCTCGACAAGGCGCTGATCGAGCGCCGCGTCAAGCAGCTGGAGGCCGAGGGCGTCGTTTTCCGCACCCGCGTCATCGTCGGCAGCAAGGAGGTTCCCGCCGGCGTCGCCAACGATGCCGTCGAGCACGTCTCCGCGCAGAAGATCCGCCAGGAATTCGACGCCGTGGTGCTCGCCGCCGGCTCGGAGACGCCGCGCGATCTGCCGATCCCTGGCCGCGAGCTGAAAGGCGTCTACGCCGCGCTGGAGTTCCTGATTCCGCAGAACCGGCAGATCGCCGGCGGCAAGTCCAACCCGATCAGCGCCAAGGGCAAGCACGTCGTGGTGATCGGCGGGGGCGACACCGGGTCCGACTGCGTCGGCACCAGCTACCGCCATCGCGCCGCGTCGGTGACCCAGCTCGAACTGCTGCCCCAGCCGCCGGAACAGGAAAACAAGGCGACCACCTGGCCCTACTGGCCGCTCAAGCTGCGCACTTCCTCGTCGCACCTGGAAGGCCAGACGCAGCGGCTCTTTGCCATCGCCACCAAGGAGTTCATCGGCGAGAAGGGCGTGCTCAAGGCCATCCGCACCGTCGATCTGGAGTGGAAGGACGGCAAGATGAGCGAAGTCGCCGGCAGCGAGCGGACCCTGCCGGTGGATCTCGTTTTCCTGGCCATGGGCTTCGTCAGCCCGGTGTCCAGCCTGCTCGAATCCTTCGGCGTGGACAAGGACGTGCGCGGCAATGCCAAGGCGGCGACCGACGGCCCCGGCTGCTACGCGACGAGCGCCGCCAAGGTGTTCGCGGCGGGCGACGTGCGCCGCGGGCAGTCGCTGGTGGTCTGGGCGATCCGCGAAGGGCGCCAGTGCGCGCGGGAAGTCAACGCCTTCCTGATGGGCAGCTCCACGCTGCCGCGCTGAGAAACGCGGGTCCGGGTCCCGGAAAAACGCTCGCAAAAAGCCGCCTCGCCGCCTCGCCGCCCGCCGGCGAGGCGGCTTTTTCTCGGCCGGCGCACGGCTGTGGCATAGTAACGCCTGCCTGTCCGCCGGGGCGCCGAGCCCCGGAGCGGTCCCCTCCGGGCAGGCAGATCATCCGTCGAAAAAACGAAGAAGGTCCAACCATGAACATCGTCATCCTCGCTGCCGGCCAAGGCAAGCGCATGCATTCCAATCTGCCCAAGGTCCTGCATCCCCTGGCCGGCAAGGCGCTGGTGTCGCACGTCATCGACACCGCGCGCAGCCTGTCGCCGCGCAGCCTGTGCATCGTCTACGGCCACGGCGGCGACGCCGTCCGTTCGGCGCTCGCCGCGCCCGACCTGTCCTGGGCCTTGCAGGAGCCGCAGCTCGGCACCGGGCATGCGGTCCGCCAGGCGCTGCCCTGCCTCGACGGGCAGGGGACGACCCTGGTGCTTTACGGCGACGTGCCGCTGATCCGGGCCGAAACCCTGCACCGGCTGGTGCATGCGGCAGCGGACGGGCTGGCCGTGCTGACCGTCGAACTGGCCGATCCGCAAGGCTACGGACGCATCGTGCGCAATGCCGCCGGGCAGGTCGTGCGCATCGTCGAACAGAAGGACGCCAGCGCCGACGAGAAGAAAATCCGCGAGATCAACACCGGCATCATGGCCATGCCGACCGCCCGCCTCGGCGAATGGCTGGGCCGGCTGTCGAGCGACAACGCCCAGAACGAGTACTACCTGACCGACGTCGTCGGCATGGCCGTCGAGGCGGGCCTGCCGGTGCGCACGGCCAGCCCGGAGCACGAATGGGAAGTGCTCGGCGTCAACAGCAAGGTGCAGCTGGCCGAGCTCGAACGCATCGCCCAGCGCACCGGGGCCGAAAGGCTGATGGAGCAGGGCGTGCGGCTGGCCGATCCGGCGCGGATCGACGTGCGCGGCGAGCTGCGCTGCGGGCGCGACGTGTTCATCGACGTCAACTGCGTGTTCGAGGGTGAGGTCGTGCTCGACGAGGCGGTGGAGGTCGGCCCGAACTGCGTGCTGAAGAACGCGCGCATCGGCGCCGGGACGCGACTGGCGGCGTTCACGCACATCGAGGACGCGGTCGTCGGCGCCGACGGCATGATCGGGCCGTTCGCCCGCCTGCGTCCGGGCACCGAACTGGCGGAAGACGTGCACGTCGGCAACTTCGTCGAGATCAAGAAGAGCACCATCGCTGCGCATTCCAAGGCCAACCACCTGGCGTACATCGGCGACGCCACGATCGGCAGCCGGGTCAACGTCGGCGCCGGCACGATCACCTGCAACTACGACGGCGCCAACAAGCACCGGACGATCATCGAGGACGACGCCTTCATCGGCTCGGACACCCAGCTGGTGGCGCCGGTGACGGTCGGCCGCGGGGCGACGCTCGGGGCCGGCACGACGCTGACCAAGGACGCGCCGCCCGACAGCCTGACCATCTCGCGCGCCCGGCAGACCTCGATCACCGGCTGGAAAAGGCCGGTGAAGGCGGGCCGGTGAAGACGCGCTAAAGACGCGGCCGGCGGCGCGGAGCGGGGCAGGGGAGTAAAATCCCGTTCGGCAGCGTCCTTCTTCCTTCCACTCCATACGGGATAAATCATGTGTGGCATCGTCGCAGCGGTTGCGGACCGCAACATCGTTTCCGTTCTTCTCCAAGGGCTGCACCGGCTCGAGTACCGCGGCTACGATTCGGCCGGGCTGGCGCTGATCAACGCGACGGGACTGCACCGCCTGCGCGCGGTCGGCCGCGTCGCCGAGCTGGTCGCCCAGGCCGAGGCGTCGCATGCCGACGGCCGCACCGGCATCGCCCACACGCGCTGGGCGACGCACGGCGTGCCGTGCGAACGCAATGCCCACCCGCACATCTCGGGCGGCCTCGCCGTCGTGCATAACGGCATCATCGAGAATCACGAGGCGCTGCGCGCGCGCCTGAAGAGCGAGGGCTACGCGTTCACCTCGGACACGGACACCGAGGTGGTCGCCCACCTGATCGCCTTCGAGCTGAAGAAGGACCCGGATTTCTTCGCCGCGACGCGCGCGGCGATCGCCCAGCTGCAAGGCGCCTACGCGCTGGCCGTGCTGCGCGAGTCCGAGCCCGAGCGCGTGATCGTCGCGCGCGAAGGCTCGCCGCTGCTGCTCGGCCTGTCGACCGAGGGCAACTACGCGGCGTCGGACGCCTCCGCCCTGCTGCAGGTGACGCGCCGCATCGTCTACCTGGAGAACGGCGACTGCGCCGAACTGACGCAGACGGGCTACCGCATCACGCGCGTCAACGGCACGCCGGTGGTGCGCCCCGAAACCGAGACGCACCTTTCGGCCGACGCGGTCGAACTCGGCCAGTACCGGCACTACATGCAGAAGGAAATCTTCGAGCAGCCGACGGCGCTCGGCAACACCCTGGAAATGCTGGGCACGGTGCATAGCATCCAGCCGGGCCTCTTCGGCGCCCGCTGCGAGGAGACGCTCAAGGAGATCGACCAGGTCCTGATCGTCGCCTGCGGCACCAGCTATCACGCCGGCCTGGTCGCCCGCTACTGGCTCGAGGCGCTGGCCGGGGTGCCCTGCAGCGTCGAGGTGGCCAGCGAGTACCGCTACCGCGAGCCGGTCGCCGATCCGCGCACGCTGGTGGTCACGCTGTCCCAGTCGGGCGAGACGGCGGACACGCTGGCCGCGCTGCAGCACGCGAAATCGCTCGGCATGCAGCGCACGCTGTGCATCTGCAACGTGCCGGAATCCTCGCTGGTACGCGAGAACGACCTGCGCTTCATCACGCGCGCCGGCCCGGAGATCGGCGTCGCGTCCACCAAGGCGTTCACCACGCAGCTGGCCGCGCTGTACCTGTTGACCCTGGTCATCGCCAAGCTGCGCGGACGGCTGACCGCCGACATCGAGACCGCCGAGCTGCAGCACCTGCGCCATCTGCCGATGGCCGTTGCGCGCGTGCTCGAACTCGAACCGCAAATCCGGGAATGGGCCGAGCACTTCGCCATGAAACAGAACGCGCTGTTCCTCGGGCGCGGGCGCCATTACCCGATCGCGCTGGAGGGCGCGCTCAAGCTCAAGGAAATCACCTACATCCACGCCGAGGCCTACCCGGCCGGCGAGCTGAAGCACGGCCCGCTGGCGCTGGTGGACAAGAACATGCCGGTGATCGCCGTGGCGCCGAACGACGCGCTGCTGGAAAAGCTGAAGTCGAACCTGCAGGAAGTCCGGGCGCGGGGCGGCGAGCTCTACGTCTTCGCCGACGCCGACAGCGAGATCGCGGCGACCGACGGCGTGCACCTGCTGCGCCTGCCCGAGCATTACGGGCAGCTTTCCGCGCTGCTGCACGTGGTGCCGCTGCAGCTGCTGGCCTATCACGTGGCCCTGGTACGCGGCACGGACGTCGACAAGCCGCGCAACCTGGCCAAGTCGGTCACCGTGGAGTGACGCCATCGCCCGGACGGCCATCCGTCCGGGCGGGCAAAAATCGCACAGGGGCATCCCCGCGCGCGGCGGGAAAAGCACGGAGAGATATCTCCGTGAGCATGCGTGCCCGCATCCGGATTCCTTGCCGGCCAATTCCGTTCATGAATCGTCCGTGGCGCGAAGCTGAGGCTTGGCGACGGTTTGGCGCCCGCGTCGGAGCCCGCGCCAGGCTATGCCTATACGATACGCCTTGAATCCGTAATGCATTGTCGGATTGCATAGTACGAAGTCATTCGTCTATAATCCGGGGCTTTGCGAAATTCGAGCCGCCGCCTCCATGCTTACCCTTCGTCATGTTTTGGGACGCTTCATTGTCCCGCTGCTGATGTTTTTTTCATTTTCCTGCCATGCGGCCGAGGCAACGCTTGCCGGTTTCGCTTTCGCGGGCGATTTCAAGACGGCTCCCCAGCGCTTCCCCCACAGCTACAGGATTTTCGAGCGTCATCAGGCCGAAAAGAATTCGTTGTCGGCCAAGGTGCTGCAGCGTTCCGGTGGCGTCAGGCCGGCCGGCTTCGAGCTGACGCCGGCCGGCACGCTGGTCAACCTCAAGCAGGGCGACCAGGCCCTGATGGTCGTCCTGGTCCTCACCGACGAGATCGTTTCCAGCGAGAACTACGGCAGTTACCACAAGACCTTCGTGAACCTGCGCGGCAACCTGCTCATCTTCGACTACAAGGCACAGACCGTCGTCCGCACTTATCCGTTGAGCACCGTCCTGTTCGACGCGACCCCGAATGCGCCGTCTCCGGCGCGGATCGGGCAGTTCGTCGAAGACCTGCTCGTCGGCGAGGGCAGCCAGAGCATGCTCAGCCTGTTCGCCCGCCGCCTGGCCTCGGCCGAGCTGCCCAGGGACGGGACGAAGACGCTGCAGGTCAAGCGCGCCGAGGTGGCGCCCAAGGCACTGGAAATGATGCCGGAGCCGTTCCGCCAGACCCCGGCGATGGCGAATGCGATGGTCGCCGATGCCTTCGCCTCGATCCTCTCCGCGAAAACCGGCGCGCCGCTGCTGCCGAACGGCGTGGGCGCCGTCGACGGCGTCATGATGATGCGCCTGGAGAACGGCGACGACTTCAAGCTCAAGATCGGCGAGGGCGACTACCTGTTCGACCTAAAGATCAACGGCTTCGTCAAGAAGAAGCTCGAAGAGAACAACGTCGGCATCTCCTACGTGTACGGCGTCTACTCCAATCTCCGCTTCTACGAGCCCAGCCTGGGGACGGACTTCATCAATTCCGATCTCAAGAACGGGGAGTCGGTGGTGGTGCCCGTTTCGCAGGTCGCCAGCGACGATTTCCCCGGCTACAAGGACGCCATCAACGGCCTGTACCTGAAGCTTTCCGCGTTCTTTGCCGAGCACGGCGCGCCGGACCGCAGGTGGATCGGCACCGCGGCGTCGGCCAAGGACATCACTTCGCAGCTGGAAGCTGCACAGAAAATCATAAGGAGCTGCAAATGAAGAGACTATGGCTATGCCTAGCGGCGCTGGCGCTGTCGTTCCAGTGCCACGCGCAGGTCGTCGCCTCCAAGGGCGTCGGCACCGTCTCCTACGGCTGGAGCCTGTCGGCCGAGGACAAGGACAAGGCGTTCAAGGCCGCGCAGGTGGCCGCGGTCGAGCGCTACTTCGCCGAAAACGGCGAAGCCGAGTCCGAGAATTTCGAGGCCATCCAGCCGGCGATCGAGGCGAATCTCGACAAGTTCATCCTGTCGAGCACGGTCATCAACGAGCAGGTGCAGGAGGGCATGAAGAAGTACTCCGTATCCGTCCGCGTCGAACTCAACGTCGCCAAGCTGCGCTCGACGATCCGCCGCAGCAGCCCGACGGCCAAGGCCGGGCCGGCGGCGCAGAACTCGCCGCTGGTGTACGTCTTCGTCGGGCGGGAGGCCGCCAGCGTGCGTACGTATGACGCCCGCGTCGTGAAGCGCGCCGAGCTGACCCGGGAAGCCTCGGCGGAGAGCTCTGAGTCCACCAAGGGCTCCGAGGACGAACGCATCCGCGGCAACCGGGTCGACACCTCGGCCTCGCGCCAGGACAGCGCCTCCACCAAGGAGAAATACGCCAAGCAGATCGAAACCGGCGGCAGTACCACCCGCAAGGCCGATCAGGTCTCCTACCGCCTGCTGCCGATGAACAACGCCAAGACGTCGATCACCAGCGTGTTCTCCCAGGGCGGCTTCCAGGTCGCCGAGCCCGAATTCGTCCTGCAGGACGGCGACATGAAGGCGGTGAACGACGACTTCTCGGCGGGCAACGACTTGGCGCCGTCAACCCTGCGCGCCGTGGTCGCGTCCATGCGCAAGAACCAGATTCCGCTGCTCGTGCTGGCCACGCTCGACGTGGGCATCCCCATGCGGGACGACGCCACGGGGATGCAGCGGGTGGCGGTCACGGTGACCGGCCGCGTGCTGGACGTGTCCGCCAATTTCCCGCGCGAAGTCGCCTCCGTGCCCGCCGTCCAGTATTTCGGCGTCAGCCCGGACAATGCGGCGGCCGCGGGCAAGGCGTTGAAGGACGCCTCGCTGGCCGCCGCCCGCGAGGTGGTGAGCCGCATGAACGCCGCCGGTATCCACTGAGTAGCGGCGAGCCGTCTGCCCGGCCCGTGGAGTTTTTCCGAACACTTATTGCAATCACAACGACGACAGGATGGAATCGATGAAAAACAGACTCGCAGCAGTGCTTCTCGGCGCTTCCCTTTGCGCGCTTTCCGGGGTGGTTTCGGCCCAGTTCGGCAACCTGCCCAAGACCATTCCGGGCATGGCTTCCGCGTCTCCGGGCTCATCGGTGACGCCCGAGGGCATCGTCAGCCGCTACGTGGCCGGTTCGAAGCACGTCAACAACGCCGACATCAAGATGCTGCGCGCCGTGGGCCTGAAGGACGAAGCCGACCGCGCCGAACTGCAGGCGAAGAACCTGACCGAAGGCGCGACCAAGGACGCGCTCGAAGAGTCGGTCAAGTCGCAGACCGAAAGCAGCAAGGCGCTCGAGGCCCGGCTGGCCGGCGGCAAGGTCGAGATGGACGCCAAGAGCAAGGAAATGTTCGCCGCGGGCATGGCCGATCTGGGCCGCGGCATCGTCCAGTATGCCGCGATGAGCAAGGAAGCTTCCGGATTCAAGCCGGGTCCGTCGGCCATCGGCGGCTCGACCACCTCGGCCCTTTACGTGGTCAAGACGCTGCCCGATTCGATCAGGAACCTGGCCAGCACGCTCAAGAGCTCGATGGACTTCGCCAAGGCCAACAACATCCCCGTGCCCAAGGAAGCCGCCGACGCCACGGCCGCCATCTAGATTTCGCCCGCCGCAGGGCTGCGAACGGGGTCCGGCGCCGATCGTCCGGGCCCCTTCTTTCATCCGGAATCCATCATCATGAAAAAGACATTTCTCTGCGTGCTGATCGCCTGCGCCTTGGGCGCCTGCGACAAGCCGGCTCCCGCGCCCGAAAAACCGCCGCAAGCTCCCGCCGCCGCGCCGGCGGACAAGGCAGCGCCGCTCCTTGACGTCGGCGGCATCAGGCAGGAGGCGGTAACGGCCAAGGGCGTGGGCATGACGCCGGGCGCCGCGGTCAATGAGGCGCTCAAGAACGCGGTGATGCAGGTCAACGGCGTCAGCGTCCAGGCGGCGAGCGCCAATCTCAACGTGGTGGCCGAAGCAGTCGCCACCGTCGATGTCCAGTCGAGCCAGGGACACGATTCCGCCAGGGCGGAGGCGACGCTACGCGGCCAGGCGTATGCCGACCGAATCGTCGCCCGCTCGCAGGGCATCGTGTCGTCCTTCAAGGTCCTGAACATCCAGGCGCCGACCAGGGAGAGCGCCCAATACGTCGTCGACATCGAAGCCAGGATCGCCAAGTTCCAGGCGCCCGCCGACGACGGCAAGATCAGGATCGTCGTCGCGCCGCTGCGCGCGAAGCAGCAGACGTTCGACGTCGGCGGGCGGAACGTGCCGGCGCGGGAGGTGCTGGATGGCATCCGGCGGCAGATCGTCGACGCGTTGACCCAGACCGGGCGCTTCACCGTGCTCGACCGCCAGTTCACCGATGAGATCCAGGGCGAGCTCGACATGATTTCGGCGGGCGATACGGCCAACACCCACATCGCCAAACTGGGGCAGGCCTTGTCGGCCGATCTGATCTGGATCGGCGAAATCAACAGCTTCGCCTACCACCGGAACGTGCGCCAGCTGCAGACCTCGGATCGCCAACTGGTGAGCTATGCCGGCGGCTGGTCGCTGTCGCAGCGGCTGGTCAACGTCGCCACGCGGCAGATCCAGCAGGCCTCGACGCTGCAAGGCAATGCCGAGGCCAAGGGGCCGACCACGCTGGATCGCGGCGTGGATGCCAACCAGACCGCGGCGGCGATGGAAAGCGATCTGGTCAGGAAGGCGACGGAAGCGATCCTGCTGCGCAGCTTTCCGATCTCCATCGTCGAGCGCACGGGCAAGCAGGTCGTGCTCAGCCAGGGCGGCACGGTGCTCAGGGAAAAATCGCGGTATCGCGTCTACCTGCTGGGCAAGGAAATCAAGGACCCGCAGACCGGGCAATCGCTGGGCCGGATGGAATCGCCGTGCTGCGACCTCGTGGTGGATCGCGTGACGCCGACCCTGTCCTATGCGACGCTGGAAAACGTCGTCATCGCGCTGGACGAGGTCGCGGCGGGTTCGCTGCAGCTGCGCGAGCCGTTGCCGGCGGAGCGGAAAGCGGCAAACGGCGCCCCGGAGAAAAATGACGCCGCGCCAGGCGCCCGCCGAGAAAAGGCGCCGCGCAGCCAGGGCCCCGTATCCAACCCGAAAGCGCCCTCCGCAAAGAGCGCCGGCCAGGACGACTGGTAACGTCCACGCGGGCCGCCGCACCGGCGGCCCGGCCGGCCTTATACTCTCACCGCTGCGTTTTCATCCTGGTCAACTTGGTTTTCGGCATTTTTAACGTAGCATCTCGCTTGCTTTAAAAAAGAATGCAACGACTGTCCGGCGGCCGTTCGTCAGCCGTGGCCGCGGGGAGCGGCAAGTCGTTCGAGCGTGTTCCCGAAGCCGGGTAGCGGGAACGGCGATGTCCAGCGATGCCCGGTGCGAGAGGCTTGTCCATGGAGGGGGTCATCGAACTGGCGACGGATTTTATCGGCGAGAACTGGGAGCTGCTCGATCTCCTGCTGGTGATGGTGGGCCTGGCCGTCTATGTCGGGGCCTCGCAGACGCTGAACCAGCGCCGCCATCCGTCGGCGGCGATCGCCTGGGTGCTCGGCATCCTGCTGGTGCCCTATGTCGCCTTGCCGCTCTACCTCGCCTTCGGCAGCCGCAAGGTGGTGGCCTCCCGCATGCCGGCGGAGCCGCGCCCGGTCGCCGTCTCGGCCGCCGCCGCCTATCCGACGATGCTCCGTTCGCTGCAGCTAGGCGCGGCGATGGGGCTGCCCGATCCGGTGTCCTACGATGCGCTGAACATCCATGCGGACGGCGCGCAGGCGCTGGAGGCGCTGCGCCGCATCATCGCCGGCGCCGCAGACAGCCTCGACGTGTCCACCTTCCTCATCGGCCGGGACGTGCTCGGCGACGAAATCCTGCAGCTGCTGGAACGGCGCGCGCGCGCCGGCGTGCGCGTGCGCCTGCTGATCGACGGCATCGGCATCTACCTGGGCGGCTATCTCGACATGAAGCCGCTGACGGACGCGGGCATCGAGGTCGTCCGTTTCGTGCCGCCGTTCCGCTCGCCCAAACGCGGGCGGACCAATCTGCGGAATCACCGCAAGATGGTCATCGCCGACGGGAAAATCCTGTGGTGCGGCGGCCGGAACCTCGCGGCCGAATATTTCGAGGGCGATCCCCGGCCGTTCCTGCGGCGCACGCCGTGGATCGACCTGACCTTCGATCTTGCCGGCGAACTGGTGGCGCAGGCGCGCGGGCAGTTCGAGCGGGACTGGGCCTTCGCCATCGAAAAGGAAGCGCCGCCCTGCGCCGACGCCGCCGTGCGGGGCGCGCCCGGCGCGACGCCGGCCCTGGCGCAGCTGGTCGACAGCGGCCCGGACCGGCCGGACGACACCATCTTCACCCTGCTGGTCTCGGCCTGCTTCACCTCGCGCCAGCGCATCCTCGCGGTGACGCCGTATTTCGTGCCCGAGTCGTCGCTGTTGACCGCGCTGACGCTGGCCGCCCGGCGCGGCATCGAGGTCGACCTGGTGATGCCCGAAAAATCGAACCACCGGCTGGCCGATTTCGCGCGCCACCGCGCCCTGCGCGACATGGTCGTCGCCGGCGCGCGCGTCTGGCTGCATCCGCGCATGGTGCATGCCAAGGCGGTGCTGGTCGACGACGAGCTGGCGCTGGCGGGCTCGGCCAACCTCGACGGCCGCAGCCTCTTTCTCAACTACGAGATGATGATCGCGTTCTACGATCAGCCGGCCGTCGCGGCTTTCGCGCGCTGGGTCGAGGCGCGGCGCAAGGAATGCCGGCCCTATCTCTACCGCCGTCCGGGCCTGATGCGGGAAGTGGCGGAAGGCCTGCTGCTCTGGCTGGCCTTCCAACTGTAGCCGGGGCGACGGGCCTTTGCCCGCTGCCGCCGCCCGGCCGGACGCTTACTGGATGGAGGTGTTCGGGTCGTCGAGCTTCTTCTCGATCTGCGCCAGCGGCACGGCGCCCGGCACGCGCGTGCCGTCCTTGAAGAACAGGGTGGGCGTCCCGGAAATCGCCATCTTCTGGCCGAGTTCGACCGTCTTGCGCACGGCGGACGTGTCGCAGTCGCCCTTGCCGGCGGGCACCTTGCCGTCGACCATCCAGTTGACCCACGCCTTGGCGCGGTCGGACGAACACCAGATGCGGTTGGATTTCTCCAGCGAATCGGGCGACAGGATCGGCATGAGGAAGGTGTAGATGGTCACGTTGTCCAGCTTGACCATGTCCTTGGCCAGGCGCTTGCAGTAGCCGCAGTTGGGGTCCTCGAAGGTGGCGAACACGCGCTTGCCGTCGCCGCGTACCTGCTTGATGGCGAGTTCGAGGGGCAATTCGGAGAAATTGATCGCCGACAGCTTCTGCATGCGTTCGGCGGTGACGTTCTTCATGGTCTTGCCGTCGATCAGCGAGCCGGCGAGGATCGCGGTGACCTTCTCGTCGGTATAGAAGATCTGGCCGTCGGCATAGATTTCATACAGGCCGAGATAGCCGGTCTTCGTGACGCTGGTGACTTTGCTGCCGCCGAGCTTGGCTTCGATCGCCTTTTTCACGCCGGCCTCGTCGGCCAGCGCCGAATGACCGAAAACGAGTGCCAGGGCAAGCGAAAAAAGGGTCTTCAACATGGTCCATCTCCAAGAAATAGGAAAAACCGGAATTACAAGGCGCCGACGGCGTAGCGAACGCACAGGTCCTTGATCCAGGGGAGCCGATTGGTCAGGGACAGTCCCGCGTTACGCAGGGCACCCAGGCCGGGTAGTGTCTCATGAAACAGCTCATGCAGCATGTGCGTGGCCGTCTGCATCAGCACGGTCTCCTCCTTGCGCGCGCGCCGGTAGCGCGCGAGCAGGCGCTCGCCGCCGAGGTCCTGCCATTCGGGCGCCGCCGCCAGCAGTCCGGCGAGCGCGCGGGCGTCCTGGAAGCCGAGGTTGATGCCGTGCCCGGACAGCGGATGGATGCCGTGGGCGGCGTCGCCGATCAGCGCCAGGCGCGGCGCGATCGTTTGCGGCACGCGCAGCAGGCGCAGCGGGAAGGCGGCGGGCGGCGTGAGCAGCGCCAGCGGCCCCAACTCGTCGTTGCCGGCCGCGCTCACGCGCGAACACAGGGCCGCCTCGGGCAGCGACAGCAGCGTGCGGGCATGTTCGTCCGGCGTGGACCAGACCATCGAAATGCGCTCGCCCGGCAGCGGCAGCCAGGCCAGGACGCCGTCGTGGCGGAACCACTGGCGGGCGATGTGGCGATGCGCCTTGGCGCAGGCGAAATTGGCGACCACGCCCATTTCGCTGTAGGGCCGGTCCTCGGCCGCCAGCCCGGCCGCCCCACGCACCCAGGAATCCCGCCCGTCCGCGCCGACGACGAGCTTCGCGCCCAGCGTCCGCCCATCTGCCAGACCGAGCGCGACGGCTTCGGGCCGCACCTCCAGCGCGGCCGGCGCAACGCCGCGGAACACGGTCACATTGCCCTGGCGCTTGGCGTTCTCCCACAGTTCGCACGCCATCAGCGACGATTCGACGATCCAGCCGAGTTCCTCCAGGCCGGATTCGTAGGCCGAAAAATCGAGCCGCGCGCCGGCGTCGCCGAATACCCGCATGGCGTGGATCGGGGCGATGCGCGTGCCGTCGAGATGTTTCCAGATGCCGATGCGTTGCAGGAATCCGGCGTTGGCCGGGGTGACGGCATAGACGCGCACGTCCCAGCCCTCCGGGCGCGCGGGCGCGGGCAGTGGTTCCACCAGGGCGATCTTCAGGCGCGTCTCGCGCAGGGCGCAGGCCAGCGAAAGACCGGCGAGGCCGCCGCCGACGATCACCAGGTCGTATTGCAGGTCGGACGGCATCGTGGATGGGCTCCAGCAGTGGCTCGGGGAAACGGCGATTGTGCCTCGCCGGGCGGACGTTTTACAAGAACGCGGCGGAGTGTTAGAACCTGCGCTCATGGAAGAGTGCCCGGGCGCCTGCCGCCACGTCTATTTCCCCGCCGCGATCTGCGCCGAATACGATTCGCCGATCGATGCGCTGATCGGCCTGCACGTCCCGCAGGACGAGGCGCTGGACCTGGTGGCCGCCGCCTGGGCGGACGGCGGCGCGCGCTGCGTGCTGGCGCGGGTCGACGGCGGCCGGCAGGTGGCGGCGATTCTCCTTCCCGGCGGGCGCTGGGCCGCCTGCAACGTCTTCGCCGGGCAGTTCTGCGCGACGCCGCGCGAAGCCGGGCGGCGCCTGGAAAAGCTGCTCAAGCGCGGGCGCCGGGGCACGGTCGGCGCGTTGCCGGCCGGACGCGCCAACGAAAACGCCGGTTCCTGAGGAACCGGCGTCGTTGAGCGCGGGAGCGAAGCGGATCAGCCGAGCGTGCCGACGTTGTTCAGGTCGGTAAACGCCTGCTTCAGGCGCGCCTTGAACGATTCCTCGCCCTTGCGCAGCCAGGCGCGCGGATCGTAGAACTTCTTGTTCGGCTTGTCCTCGCCTTCCGGGTTGCCGATCTGGCCCTGCAGATAACCCTCGTTCTTCTGGTAGAAGCCGCGCACGCCGTCCCAGAAGGCCCATTGCGTGTCGGTGTCGATGTTCATCTTGATCACGCCGTAGGAGATCGCCTCGCGGATTTCCTCCAGCGTCGAGCCCGAGCCGCCGTGGAAGACGAAATCGATCGGCTGCGCGCCGGTGCCGAACTTCTTCTGCACGTATTCCTGCGAATTCTTCAGGATGATCGGCTGCAGCTTGACGTTGCCCGGCTTGTAGACGCCATGCACGTTGCCGAACGAGGCGGCGATGGTGAAGCGCGGGCTGATCCGCGAGAGCTCCTCGTAGGCGTAGGCCACGTCCTCCGGCTGGGTGTACAGCCGGGAGCTGTCCACGCCGCTGTTGTCCACGCCGTCCTCCTCGCCGCCGGTGACGCCGAGTTCGATCTCCAGGGTCATGCCGATCCTGCTCATGCGTTCGAGGTAGCGCTGGCAGATCTCGATGTTCTCGGCCAGCGGCTCTTCCGACAGGTCCAGCATGTGCGAGCTGAACAGCGGCTTGCCGTGCGCCTTGTAGTACGCCTCGCCGGCGTCGAGCAGGCCGTCGATCCAGGGCAGCAGCTTCTTGGCGGCGTGGTCGGTGTGCAGGACGACGCTGGCCCCGTACATCCCGGCCAGGGCGTGGACGTGCTGCGCGCCCGAGACGGCGCCGGCGATGCACGCGCGCTGGCCGTCGTTGTTCAGCGCCTTGCCGGCGTAGAACTGGGCGCCGCCGTTGGAAAACTGGATGATCGCCGGCGACTTGATCTCGGCGGCGGTTTCCATGACGGCGTTGACCGTGCTGGTATTGATCACGTTGACGGCCGGCAGCGCGAATTTGTTGGCCTTGGCGAACGCGAAAAGGGCTTGCAAATCATCACCGGCGATAACGCCCGGCTTCACCTGGGAGGCATTCATGGCTTCCACTTCCAATGTCTGTTGATCGAGCCCGTAATCGTACTTCCGAAGGCGCGGCACGGTCAATTTGTGATTCGGATAAGACATTTGTAACGAAGGGGTTTTGCGGCGCGGCGCCCGGCCATTCCATGCGTCCGCGTCGGGCGGTTGGCCGGCGCTTATAATCCCCGTTTGCCTTTCCGCGCCGCCGCCCATGTCCGACCTTCTCGCCTCGCTCAACCCCGAACAGCTCGCCGCCGTCACCCTGCCGCCGCAGCACGCGCTGATCCTCGCCGGCGCCGGCAGCGGCAAGACGCGGGTGCTGACCACCCGCATCGCCTGGCTGATCTCGACGGGGCAGGTCGGTCCGCACGGCATCCTGGCCGTGACCTTCACCAACAAGGCGGCCAAGGAAATGCTGGCGCGCCTGTCGGCGATGCTGCCGATCAATACCCGCGGCATGTGGATCGGCACCTTCCACGGGCTGTGCAACCGCCTGCTGCGCGCGCATCACCGCGAGGCCGGCCTGCCGTTGACCTTCCAGATCCTCGATTCGGCCGACCAGCTGTCGGCGATCAAGCGCCTGCTGAAGAACCTCAACGTCGACGAGGAAAAATTCCCGCCGCGCGAACTGGCCGGCTTCATCAACGCGCACAAGGAGCAGGGCATCCGCGCGGCGCAGGCCGAGGTGTACGACGATTACACGCGCCGCCGCGTCGAGCTGTACGCCGAATACGACGCGCAATGCCAGCGCGAGGGCGTCGCCGACTTCGCCGAGCTGCTGCTGCGCACCCACGAACTGCTGTGCCGCAACGAACCGCTGCGCCGGCATTACCAGGAACGCTTCCGGCATATCCTCGTCGACGAATTCCAGGACACCAACCGCCTGCAATACGCCTGGCTCAAGCTGCTCGCCGGCCACGATGGCGGTACGCCCCCTGCGCACGGCGCCTGCCTGTTCGCCGTCGGTGACGACGACCAGAGCATCTACGCCTTCCGCGGCGCCGAGGTCGGCAACATGCGCGACCTGGAGCGCGAATTCAAGGTTGCCAACGTTATCCGCCTCGAACAGAACTACCGTTCGCACGGCAACATCCTCGACGCGGCCAACGCGCTGATCAAGAACAATCGCGGCCGGCTCGGCAAGAACCTGTGGACCGAGGCCGGGGCCGGCGAACCGATCCGCGTCTTCGAAGGCTTCTCGGACCTCGACGAGGCGCGCTTCATCGTCGACGAGGCGCGCGAACTGATCCGCGACGGCGTGCCGCGCCAGCAGCTGGCGCTGCTCTACCGCTCCAACGCCCAGTCGCGCGTGCTCGAACACCAGTTGTTCACCGCCGGCGTGCCGTACCGCGTGTACGGCGGCCTGCGCTTCTTCGACCGGCAGGAAGTCAAGCACGCGCTCGCCTACCTGCGCCTGATCGCCAACCCCGACGACGACACGGCCTTCTCCCGCGTGGTCAACTTCCCGACGCGCGGCATCGGCAGCCGCAGCCTCGAAGCCCTGCAGGAAGCGGCGCACCGCGCCAACTCCAGCCTGTACAACGCGGCCGCGAGCCTGTCCGGCAAGGCCGGCGCGGCGGTCGGCAACTTCATCCGCCTGATCGAGGCGCTGCGCGGCGAGACGGCGGGCCTGCCGCTGCCGGAAATCATCGACCACCTGATCGAAAAGAGCGGCCTGCGCCAGCATTACCTGGGCGAGAAGGAAGGGCGCGAACGGCTGGAAAACCTCGACGAACTGATCAACGCGGCCGCCAGCTTCCTGCGCGACGAGGACGGCACGCTGGCCAATCCGGCCGAGGCCGACCCGCTCGCCTCCTTCCTCGCGCACGCCTCGCTCGAAGCCGGCGAACACCAGGCTGGCGAGGGCCAGGACGCGGTGCAGCTGATGACCGTGCACGCCGCCAAGGGCCTGGAGTTCGACGCGGTGTTCATCACCGGCCTGGAGCAGGGCCTGTTCCCGCACGAGAACGCGGCGAACGAGCGCGACGGGCTGGAAGAGGAGCGGCGGCTGATGTACGTGGCGGTGACGCGCGCCAGGAAGCGCCTCTATCTCACCCACGCGCAGACGCGCATGTTGCACGGCCAGACGCGCTACTGCGTGCCGTCGCTGTTCCTCGAGGAATTGCCCGCCGAACTGCTGCGGCCGGTCGGCGCCCGGCCGGCCTACGCGGCGGCGGCGCCGTTCAGCGGAGGCGCCGCCGCGTCACGGAGCGGCGAAGCGGCAACCGTCGGCGGCTTCCGCATCGGCCAGAACGTCCAGCACGCCAAGTTCGGCCTCGGCGTCATCGTCGCCGCCGAAGGCCGCGGCAACGACGCGCGCGTGCAGGTCAACTTCGGCGCGCACGGGATGAAGTGGCTGGCGCTGGAGTATGCGAAGCTGACGGCAGTTTAGTCATCGTTTGATTTGGCACCTCTGTAAAAAAGCCCACTATTGTGGGCTTTTTTACAGAGAAAGAATGAATCTGAAATCATACGTTCTTGCATAAAACATAAAGATTGGTGCCGTTATCGTCGTATTTGTCCGCCGGCGTTGCTCCTACTTGTGTCGGCGGCGTTGTTTCAAGCATCGCGCGGACACTTCCTGTCTTTGAATTACCATCATCAAACTGACTATCAATGGATTGGGCGATCTTTGTAGGCAGACTGCCTGAACAGATCACGAGCCCGGATAAGCCAAGTCCTCCGTGCTGTACTCCCATGATGCCGCCCGCCGCATTGACCGGTTGCGTCGCTGCATTGGCAAGGCTATCCGTGGCACCTGCTACGAAGCCGGCGAGTCGTAGCTCTGCCCAGAACAGACGGCTTTCGTCCGTATTTGTAGTGGAGTTGTAATTTCCTTCCACGACATTGTCGCCGTCTCCTGCTGCAGTAATCAAAGCCCAGCGGGTTGCACCCGGATCATCGCCGGGAAAGCGCTTGTACCGATCCTGATAAGAATAAATCGAGGCGGTAAGCCCGTTTAGGTCATTCGCCACATTCTTGATTTTTGCTTGGGCGATCAGTTCCTGACCCTTCAACACCCCTCCCAGCAGCAGGCCGATAATGACGAGTACAATGGCGATCTCGACCAGCGTGAAGCCGGATTGCATTTTCTTCATGTTTTTCATGTTGTTTTGCGTCCGTGACGTGAATTGTGGCAAAGACGCCAAGCATTTGCCGTGCCAAAAAAATAGCGGTTTTTTTCCGGGATTGTAAAAGAATATGACCGAATCTCGACGGGAGTGTCGGAAATCCGTCTGGTTTTGGTCCGAGTGTCAGTTTCCGGACAGTTTGGGGAGGCTGGGGTGAGCGCATTCGCTTCGTTGGAGCGGTTCGGCAATTTCCTGCGTGAACGCCAGCGCTGGCTGCTGCTGGGGATGCTCGTCGTGCTGCATCTGACCCTGATGGCGGGCGGGCAATCGCCGGTCGGGCTGACCTGCTGGTTCGTCGACGTCGGGCTTTTCATCCTCTGGCAGCCGTTCATCCGCACCGAACGCCGGCTCGACTACGGCAACCTGCTGCTCATCGTGGCGGCCCTGGCGATCGGCGCGTGGCTGTTCGGCTGGTGGCTGCTGATCGTCTGGGTGGCCGTCCTGGCCGCGCTGCTGGGCGGGCGGGTGATGCTGGTCAGCCATCGCCCGACGCGGATTTTCTATCTGCTGGCGTTCGCCTACCTGATCGCCGCCGTGCTCGTCTGGCTGGTGCCGAAGGTCGTTCCCGAGCCCGCGCTGGTGGGCCTGTCGCTGGAGGCGCCGTTCGCCTGGGGCGCACCCCTGCTGTTCCTGGGCATGGCCCTGCTGCCCCGGCCGCAGGAACCGGAGCAGCTGCGGCAGGGCATCTTCGATTTCTACTACGGCGTTTTCATCTTTCTGCTGATTTCCGTGCTGGTGCTCGGCTGCCTGGCCTTCATGCTGCTCGCCAGGCACCTGTATTTCGAGGCGCTGTTCCGCACCGTGATCTCGATGGCCGTGCTGCTGCTGGTGGTGGCCTGGGCGTGGAATCCCCGGCCGGGCTTCAGCGGCGTCGGGGCCTTCCTTTCGCAGTACCTGCTGACCATCGGCCTGCCTTTCGACACCTGGCTGCGGCAGCTGGTGGAGTGCGCCGAGCGCGAGGACGATCCGGACCGTTTCCTGAAGGAAGTCGGCGAGCGCCTGCTGCTCGACCTGCCCTGGGTGGTCGGCGGGGCATGGTCGCCGGCGCCGGGCGCGGACGCCGGCACAGGTTCCTTCGGCAAGCCGTCGGCGCATGCGCGGGAATTCCCGCACCGGCCGCTGATGCTGACGATCTACGCGCGCCATGCGTTGAGCCCGGTGCTGGTCTGGCACCTGCATCTGCTGACCCGGGTGGCCTGCGAGTATTACCTGGCCAAGTGGCGCGCCAGGGCCCTGCAGCGGATGAGCTATCTGCGCGCGGTGCACGAGACCGGGGCGCGGGTGACGCACGAGGTCAAGAATCTGCTCCAGTCGCTCGACAGCCTGTGCTACCTGATGGAGATGTCGGGCGAGGAGGACGCGGCGAGATTGCAGCATCTGGTCCGCCGCCAGCTGCCGCAGATCGGCCGCCGGCTGCACCAGACGCTGGCCAAGCTGCAGCCGCAGTCGCCGGACGCGGGGAATCCCGCCGCGCACGACGACGAGATGCCCGCGGCCGACTGGTGGGAGGCCTTGCGGCAGCGCTTTTCCCACGCGCGGATTCGCTACGCGCCGGCGGCGTTCGACCCTGCAGCGCGCCTTCCCGCCGGGCTGTTCGACAGCGTGGCGGACAACCTGCTGCACAACGCGCTGATCAAGCTGCAGAACGAAAGCGGGCTGCGGATCGAGGTGTCGCTCGCGCGGGACGCGGGCGTGCTGCGCGTCAGCGACGACGGCAGCGCGCTCGATGAGGCGTTGGCCGCCCGGCTGTTCCAGGCGCCGGTCGCGTCGGAGAGCGGCTTCGGCATCGGGCTGCTGAATGCGGCGTGCCAGGCCGATGCGCAGGGGTATGCGCTGCGCCTCGCCGACAATGCCGACGGCCGCGTCTGCTTCGAACTGGCGAAGCGCGCGGCTTCCTGAATTTCTCGACCCAAAAAAAAGCCGCCCGGAGGCGGCTTCGTGTGGCTATGGCAGCATTCAGGCGGCCTTGAACTTGGTTTCCAGTTCGTCGCGGATGGCGGCGAGCTTGGCGGGCAGCTTGTCGCCCATCTTGGCGAACCACTCCTTGACGCCTTCGAGTTCGGCGAGCCAGGTCTGCTTGTCGAGCTTGGTGACGGCTTCGAACTGTTCCGGCGAGAATTCCAGGCCGCTCCAGTCGATTTCTTCGTACTTCGGCATGACGCCCAGCACGGATTCACGGCCCGCAACGCGGCCTTCGCAACGCTCGATGATCCACTTGAGTACGCGCGCGTTGTCGCCGAAGCCCGGCCAGGCGAACTCGCCCTTCTCGTTGGTGCGGAACCAGTTGACCAGGAAGATCGGCACCGCCTTGCTCGGCGCGGAGCCCATCTTCAGCCAGTGGCTGTAGTAGTCGGCCATGTGGTAGCCGCAGAAGGGCAGCATGGCGAACGGGTCGCGGCGGACGACGCCTTGCGCGCCGAAGGCGGCGGCGGTCGTTTCCGAGCCGAGGGTGGCGGCGGAGTAGACGCCGTGTTCCCAGTCGGCGGTCTGGCAGACCAGCGGCACGGTCGAGGCGCGGCGGCCGCCGAACAGGAAGGCCGAGATGGGCACGCCGTCGGCGTTTTCCCAATCCTTGTCGATGCACGGGCATTGCGAAGCCGGCGCGGTGAAGCGCGAGTTCGGATGCGCGGCCTTGACGCCCTTCTCCTTGCCGATTTCCGGGGTCCAGTCATTGCCCTGCCAGTCGATGGCGTGGGCAGGAGCCGGGCCCATGCCTTCCCACCACACGTCGCCGTCGTCGGTCAGCGCGACGTTGGTGAAGATGGTGTTCTCGGCCAGCGAGGCCATGGCGTTGCGGTTGGTCTTGTCGTTGGTGCCCGGCGCCACGCCGAAGAAGCCGGCTTCCGGGTTGATGGCGTACAGGCGGGTGACGCCGTCCTTGTCCTTGCGCGGCTTGATCCAGGCGATGTCGTCGCCGATGGTGGTGATCTTCCAGCCTTCGAGGGTCTTCGGCGGGATCAGCATGGCGAAGTTGGTCTTGCCGCAGGCCGACGGGAAGGCGGCGGCGACGTAGTGCTTCTCACCCTTCGGCGATTCGACGCCGAGGATCAGCATGTGCTCGGCCATCCAGCCGTCGTCGCGGGCCATGTTCGAGGCGATGCGCAGCGCCAGGCACTTCTTGCCGAGCAGCGCGTTGCCGCCGTAGCCGGAGCCGTAGGACCAGATCTCGCGGGTTTCCGGATAGTGCACGATGTACTTGGTCGTCGGGTTGCACGGCCACTTCGGGTCCTTCTGGCCGGGCTCCTTCGGCGCGCCGATCGAATGCACGCACGGCACGAAGGTGCCGTCGGTGCCGAGCACCGGGAACACCGCCTTGCCCATGCGCGTCATGATGCGCATGTTGACCGCCACGTAGGCCGAGTCGCTGATCTCGACGCCGATCTGGGCGATCGGGGAGCCGATCGGGCCCATCGAGAAGGGGATCACGTACATCGTGCGGCCCTTCATGCAGCCCTTGAACAGGCCGCCGAGGATCTCGCGCATCTTCTTCGGATCTTCCCAGTTGTTGGTCGGACCGGCGTCTTCCTTCTTCTCGGAGCAGATGTAGGTGCGGTCCTCGACGCGCGCGACGTCCGACGGGTCGGAGAAGGCGAGGAACGAGTTCTTGCGCTTCTTCAGCTTGATGAAGGTGCCGGCGTCGACCAGCTCCTGGCACAGGCGGTCGTATTCTTCCTGCGAACCGTCGCACCACACGACGCGCTCGGGCGTCGTCAGCGCGGCGATCTCGGCAACCCACTTCTTCAGGCCTTCGTGCTTGACGTAGTCAGGAGCATTGATTGATACGGTTTGTGTCATGGCAATACACTCACTTAGTAGGACGGTTGAAAAAACGGTGTGCCCGTCGTGCGACGCGCGGGGACTGAACGAACGGAACCGGCTCCCCGTTTCGGAAAGACGGAGGATGACCGAAAGCCGTCCACTCCGCCAGTTTCCGCATCAGCCCGAAATTTTTGCAACATCAGGATTGGCTAGACATCATTACCACGTTGCTCAGCAAACGAGTTTACCATCATTTCGGAAAACCGACAGCCTTGGCGCCGCCCGGCCGCACCCGCCCGCGCGGGCAGGCGGTTTCGCTTTCCAGGACGGCATGACGCCCTCGATCTAGACGAATGATAATTGGGCGGTTTTTATGTCGTTTCTTAATTTTTGTATCTATCTCATTATTTTTCTTGATTTTTTCAATGTGACTGCTAGACTTTTTCAGTGTTTTGGCGCGTAAACGAGGGTGGGTATGTCAGGCAGGTTGAAGCCGATGGTGGCTCTTTTTGTGGCGGTTGGGCTGGGCCTGGTGCCGATGAGTACCGTTTACGCCGCCAAAAAGAGCGATGCGAACTCGAATTCGACCTCCCGCACCAAGCAGACTCTCGCCGCGGGCAAGAAAAAACAGGACGCTCCGCCCACACTCCGCCGCGCCGCGGCCAAGCCGGCGGTAGCGGCAAAGGCGAACAAGGCGCCGGCGGCCAAGAAAGCTCCGGCGGTCAAGAAGGCCTCCCTGGTCAGGGCCGTCGTGCCGGCGGCGGGCGTGCGCCCGCATGAGGACCGGCTGCTGGACGTGAAGTCCGGCGCGGCGCTCGTCATCGAGCAGGGCGGCGGCGGGGCGCTGTTCGAGAAGAACGCCACCGCCATCGTGCCGATCGCCTCGATCACCAAGCTGATGACCGCCATGGTCGTGCTGGACGGCTCGCCCGATCTGGAGGCGCGCGTCACCGTGTCCGAGGAGGACGTCGACTACCTGCGCGGCAGCCGCTCGCGCCTCCAGGTGGGCGCGAGCATGACGCGCGAGACGGCGCTGCTGCTGGCCCTGATGTCTTCGGAAAACCGCGCCGCGCACGCGCTGGCGCGGCATTATCCGGGCGGGGTGTCCGCCTTCCTGGCGGCGATGAACGGCAAGGCGCATTCGCTCGGCATGACCGATACACGTTTCGAGGACCCCACCGGGCTGACCAGCAACAATGTCTCGACCGCGCACGACCTCGCCAAGATGGTTGCCGCCGCCTACCGCTATCCCCTCATCCGCGAGTTCTCGACGACGCCAGGCGCAGCCGTCGAGATCGCCGGGCGGCAGCTGGAGTTCCACAATACCAATCCGCTGGTCAAGAGCACCGCGTGGGACGTCGGCCTGTCCAAGACGGGATACATCAACGAGGCGGGCAAGTGCCTCGTCATGCAGGCGCGCGTGGCGGACCGGCCGGTGGTCATCGTGCTGCTCGATTCCGTCGGCAAGCTGACCCGCGTGGGAGACGCCAACCGGATCAAGCGCTGGATGGAAACCACGCACGCCTCGCGCGGCGGCGTCCGGGCGCAGCAGGCGTCGTTCGAACCGCGGGGCTGATTCCGCTTCGGCGAAGCCCCCTCAGGAGCGCGCCGCGCGCTGGCGATACCCCAGCGCCTGGGAGATGGACGCCGTGGCCTGCCTGAGCTGATCCGTCCAGTTGGGATTGTGCCGCTCGGTCGGGGCCGAGATCGACAGTCCGGCGACCACGGTCCCCTCGTCGTTGCGGATCGGCGCGGCGATGCAGCGCAGGCCGAGCTCGGCTTCCTCGTTGTCGTAGGCGAGGTCGTCCCGGCGGATCGTTTCCAGTTCCTTTTCGAGCTGCTCGAAGCTCGTCAGCGAGTGCGGCGTCTTGCCGGGCAGGCCGGTGCGTTCGGCGTAAGCCCGGACGTTGGTCGCGCTGTCGGCGGCGAGGAACAGCTTGCCCAGCGAGGTGAGATGCAGCGGCGCACGCGCGCCGATCAGGTACACCACCCGGACCAGCGAGCGCCCGCTGGACGTGCGCTCCAGGTAGACGATCTCGTCCTTGTCGCGGATGCCCAGGTTGACGGCCTCGCCGAGGGCTTCATGCAGTTCCTGCATGACCGGCAACGCGGTGTCGCGGATGCTGAAGCGGGACTTGACGACGTTGCCGAGTTCCAGGAAACGGATTCCCAGCCCGTAGGTGCCCGCTTCGCAGCGATCGACCAGCCTCGACTGCGTCATCGCGGCGAGAATCCGGTGCGCCGTGGAGGGGTGAAGTCCGGTAAGCCTGGACAAGGCCTTGAGCGACATCGGTTCCGCCGTGTCCGCCAGCGCATCGATCAGGGACATCATGCGCTCGATGACCTGGATCGATCCCTTAGCTTCTGCTTGTTCCACCTGTGCAATCCTGTAAGATTCGCGTCTTGTCTTGCGGCGGTCGTTCATTGCCGGACTGTCCCCGTCTTGCCCGTACCGGCCGGACCCCGCCAAGCGCGTGCGGCCAATCATCTTACCATCATGAGCGTTGCGAAACACCTTTCGTGGGGAGCCGATGCAGCGTAGCGGAGCGGTTTACGCGATTCCCCTGTGGCTCGACGGGCGTGCCGTCCTCAGAGTGGCGCCGGCCTTCCATGAAGTGCGCAATCCGGCCACGGGCGTCGTCGTGCGCCGGGTGCCGCTGTGCGGACGCGCGGATTTCGAGGAAGCGTTGCGCTCCGCCCGCGCCGGCCTGCCGGCGTGGACCGGCCTCGGCGAGGCGGGCCGGCGGGAGCGGCTCGCGGCGCTGGGCGAGGCGCTGTCCGGACTGGCCGCGCATTTCGCCGCGCTGATCGCCGAGGAGGCGGGCCGGGACCCGGCGGACGCCGACCAGGAAATCGCGCGCGTCGTTTCGCTGCTGCGCCAGCCGGCGGCGTGTCCCGCCGACGGGGTCGCCGTCGTCTCGGGGGCGCTTGCCGAATTCGTTGAACCGGCGGTTACCGCGCTGGCCGGAGGCGCGGCGCTAATCGTTTTCCCCGCACTGGCCTCTCCGTCGGCCGTGTTCGCCCTGGCCGAATTGTCGGGGCACTGTGGCTTCCCGCACGGCACGATCAACGTGCTTTACGCGGCGGACGAGGTCGTGGCCAGTTGGTCGCCGGCCGCCGGGGGCGTGGCGCGATGAGGGTCGTGGTGCAGCGCGTCGCCTCCGCCAGCGTCGAGGTGGACGGGCAAACGGTCGGCGCCATCGGGCCGGGCCTGCTGGTATTGGCCGGCTTCGAGGCGGGCGACGGCGCGGAGGATCTGGCCTGGGTGTCGGGCAAGCTGTCGCGCCTGCGCATCTTCGACGACGCGGCCGGCGTGATGAACCGCAGCGTCGTCGATGCCGGCGGCGACGTGCTGGCGGTCAGCCAGTTCACGCTGTACGCCTCCGTGCGCAAGGGCAACCGGCCGTCGTGGAGCCGCGCCGCGGCGCCCGACGTTTCGCGGCCGCTGTTCGACCGTTTCGTGCGGCAGCTCGAAGCCGACCTCGGGCGTCCCGTGCCGACCGGCGTCTTCGGCGCCGAGATGGTCGTGCGCCTGGTGAACGACGGGCCGGTGACCCTGTGCATCGATTCCGCCGAACGCTCCTGAGCGGGCCTTTCGCGCACGCCGCCGCGCTTGTGGAAAACCGCAATTGTTCTCGGCGGGATTCGCGTTAGCATCTTGACGGACTTCGCGCCTCCCGTGAGGGCGGGCGTGGCGCCGCAAGGCGCCGGCGGGTCTTCGTGCGCATCAGCCGATCATGCTTCGGGGGGAGGGCATGGCCTGTTCCGGAACTGTTCGCCGGTTTGCCGGCAGGGGGGGCGAGGGCTATAATCGCCCGCGATGTCCGTCGGACCCGCATGCCGCCGCCACCGGCGCGAGCCGGGCCGACGGCGGCCGCGAGGCCGGCCGGTTTGCCGCTGCTTTCCACGATATTTCGCGCCGCGTGCAACACGTAGGCGCTTTTTGTTTTTTTACGATCGCAATCATCAATTAGACAAGGAGTGTGACCAATGGCGTTACCGTTTCCGATTCTCACCGCCGAAGAAGCGGCGGAAATGATCCAGGATGGCCATAACATCGGCTTCAGCGGATTCACCGCTGCCGGCGCGGCCAAGGCCGTGCCGTTCGCGCTGGCGCAGAAGGCGCGCCGCGAACATGCCGCCGGCCGGCCGTTCAAGGTCGGCGTGCTGACCGGCGCTTCCACCGGCAAATCGCTCGACGGCGCGCTGGCCGAGGCGGAAGCCATCAGCTTCCGTGCTCCCTACCAGGGCAACGCCACGCTGCGCAAGCAGATCAATGCCGGCAACGTGCGCTTCGTCGACATGCACTTGTCGGCGGTGGCGCAGCAGGTGCGCTACGGTTTCCTCGGCCAAGTCAACTGGGCCGTCGTCGAAGCCTGCGACCTGACGGCGGGCGGCGGCGTCGTGCTGTCGACCTCGGTGGGCAACAGCAATACCTACCTGCGCGTGGCGGACAAGGTCATCATCGAGCTCAACTCCAAGCATCCGACCTCGCTGCTCGGCCTGCACGACATCTTCGAACCGAAGGACCCCCCCGGCCGCAGCGAAATCCCGATCTACAGCCCGTCGGACCGCTGCGGTTCGCCGATCTGCGTGGTCGATCCGAAGAAGATCGTCGGCGTCGTGTTCACCAACCTCGCCGATGAATCGGGCGGTTTCGACGAAGCCACGCCGGTGACCGACCAGATCGGCCAGAACGTCGCCGACTTCCTGGTCAGCGAAATCCGCAGCGGCCGGGTGCCGGCCAGCTTCCTGCCGCTGCAGTCGGGCGTCGGCAACATCGCCAACGCGGTGCTGGCGGCCCTCGGGCGCAGCACGGACATCCCGGCGTTCGAGATGTACACCGAGGTGCTCCAGGATTCGGTCATCCCGCTGCTCGAGAACGGCCGCTGCAAGTTCGCCTCGACCTGCTCGCTGACGCTCAGTCCGGAGGCGATGAGCAAGGTCGTGGCCGACATCGAATACTTCAAGAAGCGGCTGGTGCTGCGTCCGCAGGAAATCTCGAACAACCCGGAACTGGTGCGCCGCCTGGGCATCATCTCCATGAACACGGCGCTTGAGATGGACCTCGGCGGCAACGTGAACTCCACGCACGTGCTCGGCAAGACGATGATGAACGGCATCGGCGGCTCCGGCGACTTCACCCGCAACGCCTACATCTCCATCTTCTCGTGCCCGTCCACGGCCAAGAACGGCATGATTTCCGCGATCGTCCCGGTGGCCTCGCACATGGACCACAGCGAGCATTCGGTGCAGGTGCTCATCACCGAGCAGGGCGTGGCCGACCTGCGCGGCAAGGACCCGCACGAGCGCGCGCGGATCATCGTGGACAACTGCGTGCATCCGGACTACAAGGACCAGCTGCGCGAATATCTGGAGCGGATGGACAAGAACATCCACGAACCGATGTCGCTGTCTATGGCGTTCGCCATGCACCGCAAGTTCCGCACCACGGGCGACATGCGCAACATCAACTGGCAGGACTACCGCGACTGATTCCGCTCGGCGCGCTTGCCATGACTCAGGGCCTCCCGTGCGGAGGCCCTTTTTTTTAGGTGGCGAATTGCCTTTGTCTTGTTAAGAGCTTATTATGTAGCTGAATTTGTATCTAATATAGGAGCCGTTTCATGCAAACCATTCTTTCGGATTTCACGGTCAGCATGTCCGAGTTCAAGAAGAATCCGGCTTCGGTGTTGCGCGCGGCCGACAGCCGGCCGGTGGCCGTCCTCAACCACAACAAGGCGGCCTTTTACATGGTGGAGCCGAAATTGTTCCAGGCGATGCTGGAAGAACTGGCGGACCACGACCTCTATCGCACCGTGATGGCGCGAGTGGCCGAGAAGGAGCACGCGGTCGAGGTCAACGTTGACGAAATCTGAGCCGACGCGGAAGTACAAGTACCGGCTTTTCTTCGTCCCCTCGGCGCTGAAGGAGTGGCAGGACCTGGACGGCTCGGTGAAGGAGCCGATGCGCAACCTGCTGCGCAAGCGGCTGGATAATCCGCATGTTCCCGGCGGAGCGCTGCACGGCGAGCTTGAGGGGTACTACAAGATCAAGCTCAGGAAGCAAGGTTATCGCCTGGTTTATGGCGTCGAGGACGACCGGCTCATCGTGATGGTCATGGCGGTCGACAAGCGCGAGGACGGCATGGTTTACCGCTCGGTCCTGACGCGGCTTGGCGAAAAGGTGGCCGAACTGGCAAAAACCGTCAAGGGCAAACTCTCGCCGTGAATCAACCTGCCGCCCGGCCGGCGGTGCGGACGAACGCTGCAGGTCAGCGAGGCGCCGCCTTCCGCAGCGGGGTGAGCAGTTCCTTCAGGCCGTTGTGGTCGATCTCGTGCATGAGCGCGAGCAGCCGGCCGAGTTCGCCGGGCGGGAAGCCTGCGCGGGCGAACCAGTTGAGGTAATGGCCCGGCAGGTCGGCGATCGCGCGGCCCTTGTATTTGCCGAACGGCATGGCGACGGCGACCAGCCGCGCCAGGGTTTCGGAATCGGCGCGGAGGGAAGGCGCGGGGCGATCGGGCAAGGGCGGCGGCCCTATTTCTTGGGGGAGAGGGCTTCGACGGCGCGGCGCATTTCCGCGTTCAGCACGTCGGTGTCGGTGCCGTAGCAGCCGCCGACCTGGATTTCCTCGATGACCGGGCCGGGGGCCGCGGCGGCGGCCTTGCCGGCGTCGAGATGCTGCGCCTTCCAGCGGGCCAGCATCAATTCGTCCTTGCGCAGCCCCGTTTCCATCCCTTCGGGGACTTCCGCGCCGTGCTCGATGAGCACCTTGACCACTTCGGTCCGGCCGGCCCGGACGGCCATCGACAGCGGGGAATTAGGCTGGCGGTTGTCGCCGCAGTTGACCTTGGCGCCGCGGATGGCGAGTTCGCGGACGATTTCCGCGTGGCCCAGGAAGCAGGCGATGGCCAGGGGCAGGCCGGGATCGCCCTTGCCGTCGTCCAGTTCGACCGGCGTGCCGGCGTCCAGGGCGGCGACGACGGCGGCGAGTTCGACCTGTCCGGATGGCTTTGAGCAGGTCGGGCGGGGTGTTCACGGCATCTTCTCCAATCGGGCTACGGCGTTTCCGCGACGGATTTTACCACCGCGGAAGGGAGCGGGCCGGGCGCTTCCCCGGCGGCGGCCGCGATCCGCAAGGCCACGGCCTCGGCGATCCTGATCCCGTCGATTCCCGCCGACAGGATTCCGCCGGCATAGCCGGCGCCTTCGCCGGCCGGGTAGAGGCCCCGTACGTTCACGCTCTGCAGATCGTCGCCGCGCGTGATGCGCAGCGGCGATGAGGTGCGCGTCTCGACGCCGGTCAGTATCGCGTCGGGCAGCGCGAAGCCGCGGATCTGCCGGTCGAAGGCCGGGATCGCCTCGCGGATCGCGGCGATGGCGAAGTCGGGCAGCGCCGTCGACAGGTCGGTCAGATGCACGCCGGGCTGGTACGACGGCACGACCGAACCGAGGCGCGTTCAACGGGCGCCCGGCGAGGAAATCGCCGAGCAGTTGCCCCGGCGCCTCGTAGGTGCCGCCGCCGAGTTCGAAGGCGCGCGCTTCGAGCCGCCGCTGGAAGGCGATGCCGGCCAGCGGGTCGCCGGGGCCGCCGCCGAAATCCGCGGGGGAAACGTTGACCACGATGCCGGCGTTGGCGTTGCGTTCGGCGCGCGAGTACTGGCTCATGCCGTTGGTGACGACGCAGTTCTCCTCGGAGGTGGCGGCCACCACCTGGCCGCCGGGACACATGCAGAAGCTGTAGACCGAGCGCCCGTTGCCGGCGTGGTGGACCAGCTTGTAGTCGGCGGCGCCGAGCAGCGGGTTGCCGGCGTTGGGACCGAGCCGGGCCTTGTCGATCAGCGTCTGCGGATGCTCTATGCGAAAGCCCACGGCGAAGGGCTTCGCTTCCATGAACACGCCGCTGGCGTGCAGCATGGCGAAGGTGTCGCGGGCGCTGTGGCCGAGGGCCAGCACGACGTGGTCGGCGGCGATGCGCTCGCCGCTGGCGAGTATCACGCCACGTATGCGGCCCGATTCGATGACGAGGCCGTCGACGCGGCTCTGGAAGCGGATTTCCCCGCCGAGCGCTTCGATTTCCGCGCGCATGCGCTCGACCATGGCCACCAGCCGGAAGGTGCCGATGTGCGGCCGGGCGACGTAGAGGATTTCCTCCGGCGCGCCGGCCTTGACGAATTCGCTGAGCACCTTGCGCCCGAGATGGCGCGGGTCGCGCACCTGGCTGTACAGCTTGCCGTCCGAAAAGGTGCCGGCGCCGCCTTCGCCGAACTGGACGTTCGATTCGGGATCGAGCCGGTTCTCGCGCCAGAGCCGCCAGGTGTCCTGCGTGCGTTCGCGCACGGCCTTGCCGCGCTCCAGCACGAGCGGACGGAAACCCATCTGCGCCAGCACCAGCGCGGCGAAGATGCCGGCCGGCCCGAAGCCGACGACCACCGGCCGTTTGTCCGGCTGCGCGGGAGCGCGCGCCACGAAGCGGTACGTCATGTCGGGCGCCGGCCCGATGTGCGTGTCGCCGGCGAGTTTTTCCAGCAGGCGCGCCTCGTCGGTAACCTCCACGTCGAGGCTGTAGATGAAGGTCGGCGCGTTCTTCTTGCGCGCGTCGTGGCTGCGCTTGCATACGGCCAAGCGGCGGATGTCCGCCAAGGGCAGGTCCAGGCGCCGTGCCGCGGCGGCGGCCAGGGCCTCCGGTGGGTGGTCGAGCGGCAGCCTGATCTCGTTGATGCGGATCATGCGGCGGAATCCTGCTGCCCGTAGGTGGCGAACTTCGCCAGCACGGCCTGCATTTCCTCAGGCGGCAGCAGCACCGGCTGGCCGAGCTGGCAGGCGCGCCAGTAGTGTTCGCACAGGGCCTCGAATTCGACGGCGAGGGCGAACATCTGCTCCAGCGTGCGCCCGAACACCAGCAGGCCGTGGTTGGCCAGCAGGCAGGCGCAGCGGCCGCGCAGGGCGGCGAGCGCGTGGTCGGACAGCGCCTGGGTGCCGAAGGTGGCGTAGTCCGCGCAGCGGATCGTGTCGCCGCCGAAGCGTGCGATCATGTAGTGAAAGGGCGGAATGTCGCGGCGCAGGCAGGCCAGGCTGGTGGCGAACGCCGAATGCGCGTGCAGGACGGCCCCGGCTTCCGGCCGCCCGGTGTAGACGTCGTGATGCAGGCGCCATTCGGACGACGGCTTGCGGCGGCCGTCGGGCGTGCCGTCGAGGCGCATGAACACGATGTCCTCCGGCACCAGCACGTCGTAATCCATGCCGCTCGGCGTGATCAGGTAGCCGTCCTCGCCGTTCTCGCGGGCGCGCACGGAAAGGTTGCCGGCCGTGCCGCGATTGAGGTTGGCGGGCGCCATGCGGCGGGCCGTTTCGATCAGTTGCCGGCGCAGTTCAGGCATCGTGGGTCTCCGGGTAAAGCGCGCGCAGCCCGTCGGCCGTTGCCGGGCAGGCGCCGCGTTCGGTGATGATGGCGTCGATCAGGCGTCCCGGCGTGACGTCGAACGCCGGGTTGGCGACCGCCTTGTCGGCGGCAATCGCCCGGACCGCATCGGGCCGGCCGGCTGCGTTGACACCCTGGACGACGCGAAGTTCGTCGCCGTGGCGCTCCTCGATCGGGATGGCGTCGCCTTCGGGGCAGGAGAAATCGATCGTCGAGCGCGGCGCGGCGA
Organism: Propionivibrio sp.; assembly: GCF_047602565.1. Classification (GTDB taxonomy): domain Bacteria; phylum Pseudomonadota; class Gammaproteobacteria; order Burkholderiales; family Rhodocyclaceae; genus Propionivibrio. Next base: position 2,055,559 of record NZ_JASGGX010000001.1, on the reverse strand, counting down.
CGTAGAACGGCACGCCTGCCGCGCGCGCGGCGAGCGCCTTGAGGTAAGTGCCGACCTTGTTGGCCACGTCGCCGTTGGCGGCGATGCGGTCGGCGCCAACGATCACCGCGTCGGCTCTGCCCTGCGCTAGCAGCAGTCCGGCGGCGTTGTCGGCGATCAGCGTGTGCGGCACGCCGCGCTGCTGCAGTTCCCAGGCGGTGAGCAGGCCCTGGTTGCGCGGCCGGGTCTCGGAGACCCAGACGTGCGTCTCGATGCCCGCGTCGAACGCGGCGTAGATCGGCGCCAGCGCCGTGCCGAAATCGACGGTGGCCAGCCGGCCGGCGTTGCAGTGGGTCATCACGTCGAGCCGCCCGCGACTGGCCGCGAGCGGGCGCAGCAGGGCGAGGCCGTGTTCGCCGATGCGGCGGCATTGCTCGGCGTCCTCGTCGGCGATCGCGGCGGCTTCGTGCCAGGCCGCCGCCGCGCGCGCCCCGGCGGGCAGCGCGGCCAGCCGCGCCCGCATGCGCGCCAGCGCCCAGCCCAGGTTGACCGCCGTCGGGCGGGTCGCGGCCAGCGCGGCGACGGCCGCGTCCAGCGTGCGGTCGTCGTCCCGGCGCGCGAGCGCCAGCGCCACGCCGTAGGCGGCGGTGACGCCGATCAGCGGCGCGCCGCGCACCTGCATGCCGCGGATCGCCTGCTCGGCGTCCTCCAGGCAGGCGAGGCGCACGATGCGGCAGGCGTGGGGCAGCGCGGTCTGGTCGATGATTTCCACGGCGCCGTCCGCCGTGGCGCGAATGGTGGGAATGAACGGGGTGTCTGGCTTCATCGGCGGGATTTTAAGCCAGCGGGCGGGAATTTCCCGCGAGACCGTTCAGCCCGAGGCCAGCGCCCGCCGTTCGGCTTCGATCCGGGCCATGAAGCGCTGGATCTGCATCTCGTCCATCGGCGGTAGGCCGACGAACCTGCATCCCATGTGCCAGAGCGGCTTGCCGGTGCGGCCTTCGGTGGCCATGACGTAGCGGATCTCCAGCGCGCAACGGATCATCCCGTTCTCGTGCAGGTCGAGCCAGCAGTTGTCCAGCGTCTCCATCTGCGCGTAGTTCAGCGGCGAGGCCGTCAGGACGCCGATGCCGCCGACCGAGATGTCGTGCAGCGGCAGCAGCTCTTCCTTCGGCGTGCCGCGCCGGACGCGGCAGGTGAAGGGCTTGGCGCTCGGCAGCTGCAGGCGGAAGGTCTCGCGCCGCTGCAGGCGCAGCATGGCCTGCGGAATCGGCGCGGCGAACGCGGCTTCGCCGCGCAGCGTCGCTTCCCGGCAGCCCTTCGCCGAGAACTGGATGCGGATGCCTTCGACGAAGGTGGTGAAGGTGCAGCTCTCCGCGTGCAGGAAGGCCTGGTTGACCTCCTTGCTGCCGCCGATGTCGAAGTAGAACAGGCCCTCCCGGGGCGACACGTCCATGAGGATGGTGAGGAAGCTCTGCCGGCCTTCCTGAAAGATGACCGAAACCCTGTCTCCCCGCTTGATCAGGCTCTTGAGCTGGAACACGATCTCGTGGGGGTTGGTCAAGGTGCAGCGTTCGATGTCCTTTTCGGAATAGGTCTCGTTCATGGTTCGTTACGCTGTGCGTGGCGCTTGCCGCCGGGTTTCCCTGAATTGGACGCAATGGTAAAGCCGAGGTTCGCGATGCGCCATACCGATCGGCGAAAATGTTTGCGCCGCTCCACATTTGTTGCTTCGCCACGCGCGTGGCCGTAGAGTAGCCATCGTTTTCCTTCTTCTGCACGGCAGCCGACTCCCATGATTTCCACCTCGCTGGCCATCGATTCCAAGCTGCCCTGGGTGGGCACCACCATCTTCACCGTGATGTCGAAGCTGGCGGCCGACTGCGGCGCCATCAACCTCTCGCAGGGCTTCCCCGACTTCCAGGCCGAACCGGCGCTGTTCGAGGCGGTGACCCGCGCGATGAACGACGGGCGCAACCAGTACCCGCCGATGGCCGGGCTGCCGGAGCTGCGCCAGGCGATCGCCGGCAAGGTCGAATCGCTCCACGGCGCGCGCTACGACGCGGACCACGAGATCACGGTCACCGCCGGGGCCACGCAGGCGCTGTTCACGGCGATCGCCGCCTTCGTCCGCGGCGGCGACGAGGTCATCGTCTTCGCCCCGTTCTACGACAGCTACGTGCCGGCCGTCGAGACCGTCGGCGGGCGCGCCGTCTACGCCCGCCTGCGCTTCCCCGACTACCGGCCGGACTGGGACGAGGTGCGCGCGCTGATCACGCCGCGCACGCGCATGATCATCGTCAACTCGCCGAACAACCCGGCCGGCAGCCTGCTCACGGCCGACGACCTGGACGCCCTGGCCGAGCTGACCCGCGACACCGACATCGTGGTGCTGGCGGACGAGGTCTACGAGCACATCGTCTTCGACGGGCGGCGCCACCTCAGCGTGGCCGCGCATCCGCTGCTGGCGACGCGCAGCATCGTCGTCTCCTCGTTCGGCAAGACCTACCACATCACCGGCTGGAAGGTCGGCTACGTGCTCGGCGCGGCGGACCTGATGGCCGAGTTCCGCAAGGTCCACCAGTTCAACGTGTTCACGGTGAACACGCCGTGCCAGATCGGCATCGCCGACTACATGCGCGATCCGGCCCGTTATCTCGGGTTGGCCGCCTTCTACCAGCACAAGCGCGACTTTTTCCGCGAGCAGCTGCGCGGGACGAAGTTCGAGCTGCTGCCGTGCCACGGCACCTATTTCCAGCTGGCGCGCTACGACGCCGTCTCGGACCTGCCGGACCGCGATTTCGCCGTCTGGCTGACGCGCGAAATCGGCGTGGCGGTGATCCCCGTCTCGGTGTTCCATCATGACGGGCGGGACGACCGCGTGGTGCGCTTCTGTTTCGCCAAGCAGGAATCCACGCTGGCCGCGGCCGGCGAAAGGCTGCGCCGGCTTTAGGCGGCGTTGCGCAAGGGTGTTTCCCGGTCGTTCTCGATCTTTTTTTTCTTTCAGGAGGCCGTATGGGCATGATGCAGGAGTTCAAAGAATTCGCCATGAAGGGCAACGTCATGGATCTCGCCGTCGGCGTGATCATCGGCGGCGCGTTCGGCAAGATCGTCGATTCGGTCGTCGCCGACCTGATCATGCCGATCGTGGCGTTCATCATGGGCGGCAAGCTCGACTTCTCGGGCATGTTCGTGGTGCTGGGCAACGTGCCGCCCGGCACGGCGATGACGCTCGACGCGCTCAAGAAAGCCCAGGTGCCGGTGTTCGCCTACGGCAACTTCATCACCATCGTGGTCAATTTCGTCATCCTGGCCTTCATCATCTTCATGATGATCAAGCAGATGAACCGCCTGCGCAAAGCCGAACCGGCCGCTCCGCCGCCGGCCACCCCGGAAGACATCGTGCTGCTGCGCGAAATCCGCGACAGTCTGAAGAAGTAAGGCGATCAGCGCGGAGAAAAGCCAAAAATCGTTTTAACCACGGCGGCACGGCGGGCACGGCGGAAAACCAACTCTTTTCCGTTGTGCCCGCCGTGCCGTTGTGGTCAATCTTTTTCGAACACCAGCGACCACAGCTTCCGCACCGTCTCGATGTTCCTGCGATGCGGGTCGCGTTCGATGCGGACGCCGCGGATGCCGTCCAGGCGGAAGGCGTGCTGCATGCGGCGGTATTCGCGATAGATGTCGCGCACCTGCTCGGCCAGCGGCGCCGGGATGAGGTCCAGTTCGGCGGCGATGCGCAGCAGCGCGATGTTGCCGAGGTTGCCGCACAGCGCTTCGTGCGCATGCGCGTGGCCGAGGACGAGAAACTGCACGATGAACTCGACGTCCACCAGCCCGCCCGGGTCCTGCTTGATGTCGAAGACCTCGTCGCTGTTCGAGGCGTGCGCGTCGAGCATGCGCTGGCGCATCTCCAGCACGTCCTGCCTGAGTTTTTCCGGATCGCGCGGCTGGCGCAGGATTTCCCGGCGGATTGCCTCGAAGCGCCGGCCGGCCTCGGGGTCGCCGGCGCAGAAGCGGGCGCGCGTCAGCGCCTGGTGCTCCCAGGCCCAGGCCTTGGTCAGCTGGTATTCGCGGAACGCCTCCACCGAGCAGACCAGCAGGCCCGCGTCGCCGTTCGGCCGCAGGCGGAAGTCGGTTTCGAAGAGCATGCCGGCCGAGGTCTGGCTCGACAGCCAGGTGCTCATGCGCCGCACCAGGCGGGCGTAGATTTCGCCGACGCCGGGCTCGGGATCGTCGTGCAGGAACACCAGATCGAGGTCCGAGCCGTAGGCCAGCTCCTTGCCGCCCAGCTTGCCGTAGGCGATGACCGCGAACTTCGGCGGCCGGTCGGGGTGCGGATGGCGTTCGCGCAGGAGATTCCAGCAGCGGTCCAGCGTGGTCTGCACGACGATGTCGGCCAGCTGGGTCAGGTGGTCGGCCAGCCGCTCGACCGTCTGCAGGCCGGCGATGTCCTGCGCCAGCAGGCGGAAGACCTGCGCGTGGTACTCCTCGCGCAGCACGTCCATTTCGCGCTCGGTGTCGCCGGACTCGCTGGCCAGGCGCGCGTCGAGGTCGTGCTTGAACCCGTCCCAGTCGGTGGCCACGTCGTACAGGCGCGGATCGATCACCTCGTCGAGCAGGATCGGGTGGCGGATCAGGTAGGTGGCGGCCCAGGCCGAGCTGCCGATGATCTCGGCGACCTTCGTCAGCGCCTGCGGATGCTGCTGCAGCAGCGCGAGGTAGGCGCCGCGCCGGCCGATCGTCTCGATCAGGTCGAGGCCGCGCTGCCAGGTGGCGTCGGGCGTCCGGGTGGCGGCCGCGGCTTCGATCAGGCGCGGGCCGATGGCGTCGAGCCGCTCGCGGATCGGAGCGGCCAGCTGCTGGTACTTGGCGCTCTGCCGGAAGGCGTGCAGGCGCTCCAGCATCGCCGCCGGACGGCGGAAGCCGAGATTGCCCGCCGTCTCCAGCGCGTCGTCGCCCTCGATCTGCTCGAACCACAGGCCGGCCAGGGCGTGCGTGCCGTCCTCGGGGTCGGAAAAGATCTCCTCGAAGTGCCGGGCCACGTGCTGCCGGTGCGCTTCCAGCACCGCGCGCAGCGCCGGCCAGTCGGCGAAATCCATGGAACGGGCGATCTGCGCGCGCTCCGCCTCGTCGGTCGGCAGCATGTGCGTCTGCGCGTCCTCGACGTACTGCAGACGGTGTTCCAGCCGCCGCAGGAAGCCGTAGGCCTCGACCAGCTCGCGTTCGCTTTCGGCCGGCAGCAGGCGGCGGGCGACCAGCAGCGGCAGCACCTGCAGCGTCGGCCGGATCTGCAGCGCCGCATCGCGGCCGCCGCGGATGAGCTGGAAGACCTGCGCCATGAACTCGATCTCGCGGATGCCGCCGGGGCCGAGCTTGATGTGGTCGGCCCGGTCGCGGCGCGCCACCTCGCGGCGGATCTGCGCGTGCAGGTCGCGCATCGCGTTGATCGCGCCGAAGTCCAGGTACTTGCGGTAGATGAAGGGGCGGGCGATGCGTTCGAGCATGGCCGCCCATTCCGGCTGCAGGTTGTCGCCCTCGTTCATCACCCGCGCCTTGATCCAGGCGTAGCGTTCCCATTCGCGGCCCTGGGCGATGAAGTAGTTCTCCAGCGAGACGATCGAGCCGACCAACGGCCCGGAATCGCCGTTCGGCCGCAGGCGCATGTCCACGCGGAACACCTGCCCGTCGCCGGTGATCTCGTCGATCGCCGCGATCAGCCGCTTGCCCAGGCGGGTGAAGAAATCGAAGGCCTCGATGCGCTTGCCGCCGTCGGGCGTGCCGGCCGTCTCGCCGTCCTCCGGATAGACGAAGATGTAGTCGACGTCGGACGAGACGTTGAGCTCGCGCCCGCCGAGCTTGCCCATGCCGATCACCAGCAGGCGCTGCGGCCGGCCCTGCTGGTCCAGCGGCTCGCCGAACTGCGCGGCCAGCCGGCGGTGCAGGAAGTCGAGCGCGCGGTTGGTGGTCGCGTCGGCCAGCGCGGTCATGGTCTCGACCACTTCGGCGAGCGGCGCCCGGCCGCCGAGGTCGCGCACGATCAGCACGGCCATCACGCGCTGGCGCAGGCGGCGCAGCGCGCGCTTCAGGCCCTCCTCGTCGGCGATCGCCTCGGCGTCGAGGAAATCGCGCATCGCGCCGCCGGACAGCGGCGCCTCGGCATGCTCACACAGCCAGTCGACGACGTCCGGGCGCGCCGTAAGCAGCTGGCGCAGGAAGCGGCTGTGCAGCAGCGCGGGCTGCCAGGATTCAGGAAAGGTGGATGCGTGCATGTCGGTCGATCGGGTGCGTGCGCGGGAGGGCGGCCACGGCCTGCCGCTGTCAAAGCCGTTACAATTGGCGCTCCGACGGGTTGAAGGTATCGCAGCATTCTAATGACGTTTCTCGAGATCAGGCAAAGCCGGGGCCATCGCCCCGGCGCGCATCCGCTTCTCCCTCCCCTGCAAGGGGAGGGTCGGGGTGGGGATGGGGTAAGCGCTTTGTCTCGGTGCGTGACGGTGCCGCAGGAAATACCCCATCCCCCTCCCGGCCTCCCCCTTGAAGGGGGAGGAGCGTGGGGCGCCTCCGGTATGCGGGGGTTCGTGCCATGCCTCTGCCCGCAAGGCTTCCCGCCGACGGAGACCTCATGAACCGCAACGACGGCCTGCGCGCGGCGGTTTACCACCGCTTCGCCTTCCTGCTGCCGTTCGTCACGCATCCGCTCGCGCGGCGGGCGGCGCGCGTGCTGGTGTGGGGGTTCTGGATCGTCTATTTCCTGTTCATCCTGCTCGTCCTGTCGCTGCGCTACGCGATCCTGCCGCACGTCGAGAACTACCGTCCGCTCATCGAGCGGCTGGTCGGCGACGGCATCGGGCAGCAGGTGAACATCGGCCGCATCGAGGCGAGCTGGGACGGCATCAATCCCGACCTCACCCTGTACGACGTCCGCGTGGCCGACGCCGAAGGGCGGCCGGCGCTCGCTTTCTCGCGCGTCGAGACGGTGCTCTCGTGGTGGTCGGTGGCGGCCGTGCAGCTGCGCCTGCGCGTGCTGCGCATCGACGAGCCGACGCTGCACATGCGGCGCGCCGGCGACGGCCGCTTCTTCATCGCCGGCATTCCGCTCGGCCGCGAGGGCGGCGGCAGCGGCGTCTCGTCGTGGGTGCTCGACCAGCACCGCATCCGCATCAACGGCGCCACGCTGGTCTGGGAGGACGAGCTGCGCGGCGCGCCGGCGCTGATCATGGAAGACGTGAACATCGCCCTCGACAACGACGGCAGCCGCCACCGCTTCGGCGTCACGGCGCTGCCTCCCGACGGTTTCGCCTCGCGCATCGACGTGCGCGGCGACTTCCGCGGCGGCGATTTCGACGCGCTCGACGAATGGCGCGGCCAGGCCTTCGCCGAGATCGACTACGCCGACCTGGCGGTGTGGAACCGCTGGGTGGATTATCCCGTCGCGCTGCCGCACGGACGCGGCGCGGTACGCGCCTGGCTGACCTTCGCCGACGGCGCCCTGCGCGAGGCGACGGCGGACGTGTCGCTGCGGGAAGTCAATCTCCAGTTCGGCGACGATCTGCCCGCGCTGGAGCTGGAACGCATGTCCGGCCGGCTGCAGGCGAGCTTTCCGGCCGACGGCGTCGCGGTGAAAGGGCACGAGGTCGCGCTGCTGTCGCGCACGGCGGTGCGCGGCCCGGACGGCGACGAGAGCCCGATCCGCATCGACCCGGCCGATTTCGAGGTCGAATGGCGGGCGAACCCGGACTCGGGCGTCCGCGCCGGCAGCGCCGGCGCCAGCCGCCTGGACCTCGGCGCGCTGGCCCGCCTGGCCGCCTATCTGCCGTTCGACGCCCGGCTGCGGCGGCTGTTCGAGGACTACGCGCCGCGCGGGCAGGTCAGCGCCCTGAGCGCGCGCTGGTCGGGCGACGCCGAAAAAGTGCAGGCTTACTCGCTGAAAACCGGCATCCAGAACCTCGGCGTGCGCGCCGCGGGCCGTTTCCCCGGCTTTTCGGGCCTTACCGGCGCGCTCGAAGCCAGCGAGAAAGGCGGCCGCGTGGTCCTGCATTCGGGCGCGGCGTCGATCGATCTGCCGGCGGTCTTCGAGGAGTCGCTGACCCGGCTCGATTCGCTCAACGCGCAGGCCAGCTGGAAGATCGAGCGCGGCGTGCTGACCGTCGATCTGGCGCATGCCGACTTCGCCGGCCGCGACGCCGCCGGTTCGGCCAAGGGCACGTACCGCGCGGCGGACGACGGGCCGGGCGTCATCGACATGACCGCCGCGCTCACCCGCGCCGACGCGCGCGCCGTCTGGCGCTACCTGCCGAACGTGGTGAACCGGGGCGCCCGCCACTGGCTGCGCGATTCGCTGCTGGCCGGCCGGGCCACCGAGGCGAAGCTGATCCTGAAAGGCGACCTCAAGGATTTCCCGTTCCTGGACAAGCGCCTCGGCCAGTTCCTGGTGACCGTCAAGGCGCGCGACGCGACGCTCGACTACGGCACCGGCTGGCCGCGCATCGAAGGCATCGCCGGCGACCTGCGCTTCGAGGGCAACGGCATGACCATCGAGGCGCAGCAGGGCCGCATCCTCGGCGCGCGCCTGTCGAACACGCAGGTGCGCATTCCCGACTTCGACGCCCCGGTGTCGGTGCTGCTGGTCAAGGGGCAGGCCGACGGCCCGACCTCCGAGTTCCTGAAATTCATCGAGCGCAGCCCGGTGGCCGAGCAGATCGACCACTTCACCGAAGGCATGAGCGCCGCCGGCAGCGGCCGCCTGGACATCGACCTGAGCATCCCGCTCGAGGAGGCCAAGCTCAAGGATTCGAAGGTGGCCGGCACCTACCGCTTCGCCAACAACGAAGTGACGGTGGACGCGGCCCTGCCGCCGCTGCGCCAGGTCAACGGCAGCCTGCGCTTTTCCGGCAACGACCTGTCCGTGCCGGAGATCAACGCCTCGCTGTTCGGCGGGCCGTTGAAGATCCGGGGCGGCCTGCAGAAGGACGGCCGCGTGCTGATCACCGCCGACGGCTCGGCGGACATCGCCCAGCTGCGCCGGCAAACGGCGCATCCGGCGCTGGCCGCCCTGTCGGGAGCGACGCCGTACCGGGGCGAAATCCGCATCAACGGGCGCAATGCCGACCTGGTGGTCGAATCGAACCTCGTCGGACTCGCCTCGACCCTGCCCGAGCCGTTCGCCAAGGCCTCGGGCGAGGCGCTGCCGCTGCGCTTCGAAAAACGGCTGCTGCCCGCGGCGGGCAACGGCGCGCGGACGGACGCGGAGGTCCGCGACCAGATCGACGCCACGCTCGGTTCGCTGCTGAGCGCGCAGGTCGTCCGCCGCCGCACGCCCGACGGCTTCGTGCCGGAGCGCGGTGCCGTCGCCGTCGGCCGCGCGCTGCGCCTGCCCGAGAAAGGGCTGGCGTTCGGGGTGACGGCCAAGCGCCTCGACCTCGACGCCTGGCGCCGGCTGTTCGACGCGGCGCCGGCCGGCGAGCAGGGCGGCGCCGCGTCCGCGTGGTCGCCCGACGCGGTAGCCGTGCAGGCGGGCGAACTGCTGGTGCGCGGCATGGCCTGGAACGACGTCGACCTGTCCGCCGCCGCGGCGCAGGGACAGTGGAAGATCCGGCTCGATGCGCGGCAGGCGGCGGGCGACCTCACCTGGAACGGCGCCGGCAACGGCCGGCTGGTCGCGCGCCTCGCCCGGCTGGCCGTCGAGCGCCTGCCGTCGCAGTCCGGGACGGAGGCCGGCGAGCCGACGCGCCGGCTGCCGGCTTTGGACGTCGTGGCCGACGATTTTTCCGTGCGCCAGCTGCGCTTCGGCCGCCTCGACGTGCAGGCGAGCAACGACGGCGCCGGCTGGAACCTCACCCGCATCCAGGCGGCGAATCCGCACGGCACGCTGACCGGCAAGGGCAGCTGGCAGCAGGCCGGCGGCGCCAGCCGCACGCAGCTCAACTTCAAGCTGGACAGCGGCGATGTCGGCAGCCTGCTCGCGCGCATGGGCTATCCCGGCACCGTGCGGGCCGGCACGGCGCGGCTGCAGGGCAACCTGGCGTGGAACGGCGCGCCGACCGAGCTCGACTACGCCACGATGAACGGCGACCTGGAGCTGGAAGCGGCCAAGGGCCAGTTCCTCAAGCTCGATCCGGGCGCCGCCGGCAAGCTGCTCGGCCTGATCAGCCTGCAGAACCTGCCGCGCCGGATTTCCCTCGACTTCAAGGACGTGTTCAGCGAAGGCCTGGCCTTCGACGCCATCGCCGGCAAGCTGGCCGTCCAGAAGGGCATCATGCGCACCGATCACCTGCAGATCGATAGTCCGTCCGCGCGCGTGCTGATGCGCGGCGAGGTCGATCTGGCGCGCGAAACGCAGCGCCTCGACGTGACCGTGCAGCCGGAGATCGGCGACACCGCCGCGGTCGGCATGGCCATGGTGCACCCGGCGGCCGGCGTGGCGACGTGGCTGGCCAACAAGGTGCTGCGCAATCCGCTGGGCACCGTCTTCGGCTACCGCTACCTGATCACCGGCACCTGGGACGATCCGAAGGCCGAGAAGCTGGGCGCGTCTCCGGCCGGCGAAACGCCGCCGGCCGGGAACCGCTAGTCCGCCGGGAGTTTCCAATCCATGAACCAATCACCCGATGAGTCGAACATGAATCCGAAAAACGCCCGCGTCGCGGCCATCCAGATGATCTCCACCCCGCGCGTGGAGGAAAACCTGCGCACCGCCGCCGCGCTGATCGCCCGCGCCGCCGCCGAAGGCGCCGAACTGGTCGCGCTGCCCGAATACTTCCCGATCATGGGCCGGCGCGACGCCGACAAGATCGCCGTGCGCGAGCCCGACGGCGACGGACCGATCCAGCAGTTCCTCGCCGAGACGGCGAGCCGGCACGGCGTCTGGGTGGTCGGCGGCTCGCTGCCGCTGGTCGCCAGCGTGCCGGACAAGGTGCTGAACACCTGCCTGGTGTTCAACCCGCAGGGCGTGCGCGTGGCGCGCTACGACAAGATCCACCTGTTCGGCTTCCAGAAGGGCGAGGAGTGCTACAACGAGAGCGCGACCATCGAGCCCGGCCGCCAGCCGGTGACCTTCGACGCGCCGTTCGGGCGGATCGGCCTGTCGATCTGCTACGACCTGCGCTTTCCCGAGCTTTTCCGCGCGCTCGGCGAGATCGACCTGCTGGTCCTGCCGGCAGCCTTCACCGAAGTGACCGGGCGCGCGCACTGGGAAATCCTGCTGCGCGCCCGCGCCATCGAGAACCAGTGCTACGTGCTGGCGATCGGCCAGGGCGGCGTGCATGAGAACCGGCGCGAGACGCACGGCAACAGCATGCTGATCGACCCGTGGGGCGAAGTGATCGCCCGGCGCGACAAGGGCGAGGGCGTGGTCATCGGCGAACTCGACCACGCGCGCATCGCTGAAGTCCGCGCCAGCCTGCCGGCGCTCGCGCACCGGGTGCTGTAACGCCGCCCGGCATCAATCCCCGATTTTGACCTACGGAAACGCCATGACCGCCAGCAACCCCGCCCTGCTCCAGCAATCCAGCAAGACCCTGCTCACGCCCTACGGACTCGACGTCAAGGAACTGACCCGGGTGCTCGGCCGCATCGCGGCCCACCAGGTCGACTACGCCGATCTGTATTTCCAGTACAGCCGCTCCGAGGGCTGGAGCCTGGAAGAGGGCATCGTCAAGTCGGGCAGCTTCAACATCGACGAAGGCGTCGGCGTGCGCGCCGTGAGCGGCGAGAAGACCGCCTTCGCCTATTCCGACGACATCAGCCTGCCGGCGTTGGCCGATGCCGCCTCGACGGTGCGCGCCATCGCCGCGGCCGGGCAGCAGCGGCGCGTGCGCGCCGGCGCGCTCAAGCAGCGCCAGGCGGGGCACGCGCTGTACCTGCCGCACGATCCGCTGGCCTCGCTCGACGCCTCGGCCAAGGTGCGCCTGCTCGAACGGCTCGAAGCCTTCGCCCGCGCCGAGGACCCACGCGTGGCGCAGGTCATGGCGCATCTGGCCGGCGAGTACGAAGTCATTCTCGTCGCCGGCAGCGACGGCCGGCTGGCCGCCGACGTGCGGCCGCTGGTGCGCGTGTCGATGACCGTCGTCGTCGAGGGCCGGGACGGCCGGCGCGAGCAGGGCTCGTCGGGCGGCGGCGGGCGCACCGATTATGGCTTCTTCAGCGACGACGTGCTGCGCGAGTACGCCCGCGCGGCGGTGCATCAGGCGGTGACCAACCTCGACGCCCGCCCGGCGCCGGCCGGGCGCATGCCCGTGGTGCTCGGCCCCGGCTGGCCCGGCATCCTGCTGCACGAAGCGGTAGGGCACGGCCTCGAAGGCGACTTCAACCGCAAGGGCAGCTCGACCTTCGCCGGCCGCGTCGGCAAGCGCGTGGCGGCGCGCGGCGTCACCGTGGTCGACGACGGCACCATCCCCGGCCGGCGCGGCTCGCTCAACATCGACGACGAGGGCAACCCGACGCAGCGCACCGTGCTGATTGAGGACGGCATCCTGCGCGGCTACATGCAGGACAGCCTGAACGCCCGCCTGATGGGCGTGCCGGTGACCGGCAACGCGCGCCGCGAATCCTTCGCGCACCTGCCGCTGCCGCGCATGACCAACACCACGATGGTCAACGGCGACAAGAGCGTCGAGGAGATCATCAAGTCGGTGAAGAAGGGCATCTACGCCGTCAATTTCGGCGGCGGGCAGGTGGACATCACCAACGGCAAGTTCGTCTTCTCGATGTCCGAGGCCTACATGATCGAGAACGGCAAGGTGACCTACCCGGTCAAGGGCGCGACGCTGATCGGCAACGGGCCGGAAGCGATGAACCAGGTGGTGATGATCGGCAACGACCTCCAGCTCGACCCCGGCATCGGCGTCTGCGGCAAGGACGGGCAGAGCGTCCCCGTCGGCGTCGGTCAGCCGACCCTGCGCATCGACGGCCTGACCGTCGGCGGCACGGCCTGAAGACCGCACCCCGTAAACTCCTCCCCCTTCAAGGGGGAGGTTGGGAGGGGGATGGGGTGACTCCAGCCGCGACGCCGTTCACCCCATCCCCACCCTGACCCTCCCCTTGAAGGGGAGGGAAAACCCGCTCGCCGTCCCTTTGCCTGCCGAACCATGCGGTCGCCCTGCGTGCCGTGGTTAAATTAAGCCTTTCGGGTCGAAACAATTGAAAAGGGAGCGAGCAAAGCATGCCGTACAGCACGCCGAACACCGATGACGTCCGTATCCTGGAAATCAACGAGGTAGCCCCGCCGTCGCACCTTCTGCGCGAATTTCCGGCGAGTGAATCCGCGGCGCAGACCACGTTCGCCGGCCGCCAGGCGGTGCATGGCGTGCTGCACGGCGCCGACGACCGCCTGGTGGTGGTGATCGGCCCCTGCTCGATCCACGACGTCGCCGACGCGCGTGAATACGCGCGGCGCCTGCGCGACGCCGTGCCGCGCTTCGAGAAGGACCTGCTGATCGTCATGCGCGTCTACTTCGAGAAGCCGCGCACCACCGTCGGCTGGAAAGGCCTGATCAACGACCCGCGCCTGGACCACAGCTTCCGCATCAACGAAGGCCTGCGCCTGGCCCGCTCGCTGCTGCTCGAAATCAACGAACTGGGGCTGCCCTGCGCCACCGAATTCCTCGACACGATCACCCCGCAATACACCGCCGACCTGATCGCCTGGGGCGCCATCGGCGCGCGCACCACCGAGTCGCAGGTGCATCGCGAGCTGGCCTCCGGCCTGTCGTGTCCGGTCGGCTTCAAGAACGGCACCGACGGTAACGTGCGCATCGCCGTCGACGCCCTCCGCGCCGCGCGCTCGCCGCACCACTTCCTGTCGGTGACCAAGGGCGGCCACTCGGCCATCGTCTCGACGCGCGGCAACGAAGACTGCCACGTGATCCTGCGCGGCGGCCAGGAGGCCAACTACGACGCCGCGCACGTCGACGCCGCGGCCCGCGAGATCGCCGCCGCCGGCCTCGCGGCGCGTCTCATGATCGACCTGTCGCATGCCAACAGCAACCGCGACTTCAAGCGCCAGCTCGACGTCGCCCGCGACGTCGCGGCCCAGCTCGCGGCCGGCGACGACCGGATCATCGGCGCGATGGTCGAATCGCACCTCGTCGAAGGACGCCAGAACCTCGAACCGGACAAGCCGCTCGAACGCGGCAAGAGCATCACCGACGCCTGCCTCGGCTGGGAGGATTCGGTGGCGCTGCTGGAAATCCTGGCCCAGGGCGTGCGGGCGCGGCGTCTGGCGGCTGCGGCTGGCTAATCCGAAGTTGCTGAGCCGCGTATCGGAGGGGTAAGAAAGGATTTACTCCCCGGAGGAGATTGGATAAATCTGCCCTAATGGGGCGTCAGCAGCGGAACAACGTCCGACGCATGCTTCTTGGCCTGTTTGGCGGCCTTCTTTTCCTTGGCGTTTTTCAGGGGTTTTTTCTTCGCTTCCTTACTGCTCTCTTTTGCCTTGCCCATGATATGGCTCCTGTTATGCGCCTGCGAAAAGCAAGTGCTGATCCAGTATAGGCCGATGCGCGGCATGTCGCCGACCAAATAGCGTGGCCGGCAAGCCATTGTCCAAAATAAATCAGGGAAACGGAAAAAAAGTAGTCCATCCGACCGGTTTGGCACTGAACCGCGGGCATCCATTCGCGGCAATTTGTGCATCTTCCAAGCCGGGCCATGGCGCTCGCCGGGCGGTGTGATCAGCAGACACTGGCTCCTGCGCGTCGCGCAGCCCTGAAGTATGGATTGGCCTTGCGCCATTGAACGTCGCAATTCCCATCGAATGCGATTCGATTCAGATCGGCCACCGGGGATACATCCGGCTTGATCTCCCGCCGCTGATACCCTCACGTATCAGAGAAATTCCAAAGACATTCAACGTTCGATCTACGTCCAAGTGGATCGGAACACCATTTCCGAATCTTACTCGGCAAGAAAAATGTCTATTTCATTCTTTACAGCGAATGAAATACTAATACTTAAATCATACGATCCATCCGCCAAAACGATTTTCAAGCACGAATAAAACCCGGCGGGAAATCGTTTTATGACCGGTTGAGTTAAATACCATACGACTAAAAAAACGTAAAAAATAAATGACGTTTGAGAAAAATCAGAATGGTCTGATTGTGCGGGGGGGGGGGGGGGGGGGGTGATCCTACAGTCCCGGTCGCGGTTGGAGCTCGCTCCGGCCGCGAGTGGTTCTTCTCTTCCGCTCGCGCCGCTCCTGGTGGAACTCCTGGCCGAGCGGAAACCCTTTCATCCTGAATCGAGAAATCACATCATGAAGAAAATGTCATGTTTCAAACCATTGGGTCTCGCCGTGGGCATCGCCGCCATGGCTACGTCCGGACTGGTGCTGGCCGCGAATGACGGAACGCTTACTTTCAAAGGCGAGTTGAAGTCCGGCGGCTGCGATATCGGCGGTGGCGACGGCGCGAGTGGTTCGGGCAGCCTCACAGTCCAGATGCCTACCATCGACCCGGCGTTGATCAATAAAACCAATTTAAACGACCGTTACGCTGGCAACACCGCCGTAACGATCATTCTGAAGGATTCCGGGTCTGGCACTTGCACCCCTTCGTCCGGCAAAGGGCTTAGCGTGTTCTTCGAGCCTATCGGTGATTCGATCGACTCGACGGGCAAGCTTCTCAAGAACACGGAATCGACTGGCGCTGCTACCGGCGTCTTTATCGTCCTGCGTGCTCCGGCGAGACCGGCGACTCCACCAACCGGTGACAGCAGTACGCCGCCGACTGGAACCGACCCGATCGTCATGCTTACCAGCCCAGTGGAGCAGCCGTGGGCAGTACCCGACCCCCTCGGGGCAACAGGAGTGGCCAAGTTGCGTTATCTGGCCCAATACAGTTCTCCGCTCGCCAACGCGATGCCCGGCAAATTTACGAGCGCCGTCAAGTTCACCATAAATTACAACTGAGTTTCACTCAGGCGCGCCCTTTGCCACGGGCAGTCCGCTGCTTGCCGGGCGCGGGGCGCGTTTTCTCCGATTCAAGTTGGCGCCAGGGCGCCAAATGGATGTGCGCAGATGAACAAATTTCATTCCGAATCCGGACTCCGTCTTGCCTCGTTTCTCGTTCCGGCGCTGGCGATGGCCGCGATGGCGCCAGCGGTCCACGCGGGCGTGCAGATCGACGGCACGCGCGTGGTCTATCCCGGACAGGAGCGTGATGTCACCGTCAATCTCCGGAACACCGGAACGGGCGAGGATGCCGCACGGCTCGTCCAAGTCTGGGTGGACGACGGCGACCCGGAGACGACCGCTCAGACCACGACGGCGCCGTTCGTGGTGACGCCGCCCTTGTCGCGCATCGACGGCGGGCAGTCGCAGTCGATCCGCCTGATGTACACGGGCAGCGCCCCGCTGCCGCAGGACCGGGAGAGCGTCTTCTACTTCAACATGCTGGAGGTGCCCCGGAAACCGCCGGCCGGGGAAAGTTACCTGCAATTGGCCGTGCGCATGCGAATGAAGGTGTTCTACCGGCCCGAGAACCTGCCCGGCGATCCGCTGCAGGCCGCCGACGAACTCGAATGGAGAGTGGTCGGCCAGGGCGACGGTTACGCGCTGGAATGCACCAATCCGGGCGTCTACAACGTCTCGATCAATGACGCTCGTGTCCAGGACGATGGCCGCACCGTCGACGAAAACATCAGCGGTTCCATGTGTCCGCCCAAGGGCCGGCAGGTGTTTCCGCTGAGAGGGCCCGGCAAGCCGGCCGGCACGAAAGTGGTGTTCGACGTGATCAACGATTACGGAGTCCCCGTCGTCAGGGAACGGCCGCTGTCGCCTTGATGGTGGGCTCGCCCGGCCGGCCGGCGTTCATGCCTGCCCGGCGGCGGCACGTATTTGAAAGGCGAATCCTCGCATGCAGCAGGACTTCGCCAAGGGAATCAACAGGAGAGTTCTGGATGAAAAAAGTGTTTCTTCGCACGGCGGCGATCGCATCGATTGCAGCTGCCGCATTCATGGCAGGGCCGGCCCAGGCGGCCGACGGGACCCTCACGATCACCGGCAAGATCAAGTCCCTGACTTGTACTATCGGCGTGACGGGCGATAGTGACGTGACTTCGGGAGTTGGCAATCTCATCACCGTGCCGCTGGGAACATTCTCGACGGGTACGGCGAACCTCGGTGGCACGGGTTCGTATCTGGGCGGGAAAAACTTCATGGTCAACCTGACCGGCTGCACGGCGCCGGATTCAGGCAAGGGCCTGACGCTGTCCTTTGATACCAGCAGTCCGAACATCGATTCGTCGTCGGGCCATCTGAAAAACAGCCTGACCACCGGAGCGGCCTTGAATCTGGTGGCGGTCGTCCGGGCAACGGTAGGTGGGACACCCCCGACGGGCGGGGCTGCCGGCACGACTCCCATCGATTTCCGTGCAGGCCCAGGCAGCAACAACATGCCGAAAGGAACCAACGGCGCAAACACCGCTGCGTTCAATTTCCTGGTGCAATTCCGCACGACAGGCACGGTCACCGCGGGAGATTTCCAGACCAGCATCCCTTTCGCCGTGGATATGAAGTAAATGCGTGCCTGCAGCCTTCGCTCCGGTCTGACGGCGCCGGATGAGCGGGATACCGGCGTTGTTCGCGCACACGGTAAATCGATGCGCCGGCCGGCCCGTCTTCTCGGATATTCCGTGCTCATGCTCGTCCTGGCGGGCGCGCAGGGCGCGCATGCGGGACTCCAGATCTTCGGGACGCGCGTCATCTATCCGTCCGGCGCGCGGGAGGTCTCGGTGAACGTGCTGAACCAGGACACGGGCCAGGGTGCGGTCCGGCTCATGCAGGCGTGGATCGATTCCGGGAAGGCCGAGGAAAACGCGCAGTCGAGCCGCGCGCCCTTCCTCGTCACGCCGCCGATGGCGCGCATCGACGGCGGCGGCGGGCAGTCCCTGCGCGTCATGTTCAACGGCGCGCCGCTGCCCGACGACCGGGAAAGCCTGTTCTACCTCAACGTCCTGGAAATCCCTCCCAAGCCGAAGCTGACGGAGGAGAGCCGGAGCTACCTCCAGTTCGCCGTGCGCACGCGCATCAAGCTGTTCTACCGTCCCCAGGGCCTGTCGGGCGACCCGGTGCAGGCCGCCGAGAACCTGCAATGGCGCCTGGTCGCCGATGGCGAGGGCTACGCGCTGGAATGCATCAATCCGTCGGGCTTCACCGCCTCGCTCGCCGAGGTCAGGCTCAAGAGCGCGGACGGCGGCGACCTGGGGGAGAACGACACCGTCAACGTCGTCCGCCCAGGGGCAAGGCGCTGCTGCCGCTGCAAGGCGCGGCCGCCGCCGTGGCGGGCGAGAAGGTGGAATACACCTACATCAACGACGCCGGAGGCTTCGTGACGCGCGAAGCGCCGCTCGCGCGCTGACATCCGTTCCGGCGGGGCGCCCGGCGGCTGGCCGGGCGCTTTCGGCGGGATCGCTCAACCTGGTTTTTTGTTCGGCCGATGAATTTCTTTCTCTCACGCAAGTGCCTGCTGTCCTGCCTCGCCGGCATGCTGGCGGGGGCGGCTCCGGGCCTCGCGGCGGCGGCGGAGCGCACCGCCGCGAGCGCTCCGGACGCCGAGACGGAATCCGTCGAATTCAACGAGGCGTTTCTGCGCATCAGCGGCGGCAGCATCGACGTGTCCCGCTACCGCCGGGGCAATTACGTGCCGGCCGGCGCGTACAGCGTTGACATCCTGGTCAATCAGATTCCCGTGGGCCGCCGGACGCTGGCCTTCACCGCCCCGACGCCGGAGGCCAGCGCCACGGCCTGCATCGGCAAGGGCATGCTGACCGAGTTCCAGGTGAACGTCGACGCGCTGCTGGCCGCCGGCAAGGATCTGGAGGCGCCCTGCCTCGACGTGGAAGGCCTGATTCCCGGCGCCGTGGTGCGCTATGACGCCGGCCGGCTGCAACTGAATATCTCGATCCCGCAGATCAGCCTGAAGCGGCAGCCCCGGGGCTTCGTTTCCCCGGACCGCTGGGACGACGGCGTGCCGGCGGGCGTGTTCAACTACACGTTCAGCGCCTTTGCCAGCGATCCGGGGCACGGCATGGACACCATGAGCAATTACTTCCTGGGCATCAACGGTTCGCTGAGTCTCGGCGGCTGGCGCGTGCGCACCCAGTCGATGCTCAACGGCGGCAACAAGACCGCGTCGACCTGGCGCAACGGCTCGCTCTATGCGCAGCGCGACGTGACGGCGCTGCAGTCCTCGCTGACCATCGGCGAGAATTTCGGCCGGGGCGAGTTCTTCGGCGCGGCTCCGTATCTCGGCGTGCGGCTGGAGACCGACACCAACATGCTGCCGCCGGGGCAGACCGAGTATGCCCCGGTGATCCGGGGCATCGCCAACAGCAGCGCGCGCGTCGAAGTGCGGCAGAACGGGCTGATCATCTACCAGACCACCGTGCCCGCCGGCGCCTTCGAGATCGACGATCTGAGCTCCATCAGCTACGGCAGCGACCTGCAGGTCGAGGTGATCGAGGCCGACGGACGCTCGCACAGCTTCACCGTGCCCTATGCGGCGGTGCCGAACCTGATGCGTCCGGGCCTGTGGCGCTATTCCGCCGAGGCCGGCCGCGTGCGCGGCGACGTCCTCGGGCTGCGCGGCGAGTCGCCGCTGTTCGTGCAGGCGCTCGTCCAGCGCGGCATCAACAACTGGCTCACCACCTACGCCGGGCTGCAATTCACCAACGGCAACCTGTTCCGGTCCGTGGTGCTCGGCGGGGCGTTCGGGACGCCGATCGGCGCCGTCTCGCTCGACACCACCTTCTCGCGCGCCCGCCTCGCCAATCCCGTGGGCGCGCTGAGCGGCTACAGCATTCGCGCCGCTTACAGCAAGATGATCGAGGCGACCCGGACCAATTTCACGCTGATGACCTACCGCTATTCCAGCGCGGGATACATCGGCCTTTCCGACGCCGTGCAGCTCAACGACCAGGCCAGGCATCCCTCGCCCGCGGACCGGCCGGTCGGGCAGGTCATGGACCCGGCCACCGGGCAATGGGTCGATCCGCGCGTGGACGCCAACACCGGCGAGATCGTCAATCAATTCACCGGCCAGGTGCTCGGCCGGACGCAGCGCTGGTCCGACACCCTGCGCGCGCGCGGCCAGCTCCAGCTGTCGATCAGCCAGCCGCTCGGCGACCGGTGGGGGTCCGTGTACGTCAGCGGCCAGTATTACGACTACTGGGGGCGGGAACGGTCGCCGGTCACCTCCTACCAGATGGGCTACAGCAACCGCCTGGGCGCCGTGTCATTCAACATCGGCACCAGCCGCACGCGCAACAACGACTCCGGCCGTTTCGAGAACCAGTACTTCATCAACTTCTCCCTGCCCCTCGGCATGCCCGGCGCGCGCAGCAGCACGGTCCACGGCAGCGTCTCGCAAGGGCGGGACGGCCCGGCGTCGGCCACCGCCGTGCTGTCGGGGAGCGTGGACAAGGTGCCGTCCCTGTCCTATTCGCTGGGCGGCGGCGGGTTCCTCCACGGCGGGGAACGGCCGTCCTTCTCCGGTTCGCTCAACTGGAGCGGCCCCTACGCTTCGCTGAGCGGCGGCTACGGCCGCAACGGGGGCGGTGGGCAGCACTACTCACTGGGGGCGTCCGGGGCGCTGGCGGCGCACGGCGGCGGCTTCACCCTGGCGCGGCACATGGGCGACACGCTGGCCCTGGTCGAAGCGCCCGGCGCGGCGGGCGCCACGGTCGAACTACTCGTCCAGGATCAACAGCGACGGCTATGCCCTGGTGGGCGGCCTGTCGCCCTACCGCATCAACGACATCAGCATCGACGCCGCCGGCGCCTCGCCGGACGTGCAGTTCGAAACCACGCGCCTGCAGGTGGTGCCGCGGTCGGGCGCCGTGGTCAAGGCCACGTTCGCCACCCGGGTGGGGCGCAGCGTGCTGATCAGCGCTACCGACGAAAAGGGCGCGCCCCTGCCGTTCGGCGCCGAGGTGCTGGACGCCGAAGAGCGCATCGTCGCGCAGGTCGCCCAGGCGGGGCGGCTGTTTGTGCTCGGCGAAGAGACGGGCGGCACCTTCACCGTGCGCCGGGGAGGCGGGGCGCCCGACTGCGTGCTGAACTACGGCCTGCCGCCCCGGAAACAGCCCGGCGCGTCCGGCGGCCTGCCGTTCGAGACGCTGGACCTCGTCTGCCGGCGCGCGCCGCAGGCCGCCTCCCTGCCGGCACCGGTGGACCGCCCGTCCTGACGCGCGCCCGCCGCACCTCGAAGACACGGACATGCACACGCGGAGAACCTATATGACGACTTACAGAACCTCCGGCCGCTTGGCGGCATTCGCCGGCGCCGCCGTCCTCCTGATCGCGTCGCTCGTTCAGCCGGCGGCTGCCGGCGAGCTTTTCAATCCAGAAACTCAATATTGTGATGTGTTGACTACGGACCCGGAGGAGATCAGCTTCGGATCGGGAGGCGATATCCATCTGCCCAACACCCAGCCGCCCATCGGCACCGTGCTTGCTCCCGTGGTCACGCAGAGACTGATTTACTCCTGCGGACGGAACATGATGCAATATCCCGGCCATGAGGGTAACACCGGATATTCGTTCGACTTCTCAAGCGACAGCGGTATTCTGAACGACGATCTGTACGATGACGGCACCAACGTCGTATTCGAAAGCGGTATTGCCGGAGTCGGCATGAGGATCGTGGTGGCGAGCATAGAAGCCAATTACGCCCAGGCGATCGATCCTTTCTGGGGAGAGCGCGGCCCCAGCCCAGGCTTTGATATTGGCCGGGCCTACGCGAAAGGAAAAGCGAAAGACCACAGAATGCAGATAGCGCCCGCCTCGGCCTTGTCGAATGACAGAATCAGCGGGGTCGTAACCCTTGAATACTCCCTTGTTTCAACCGATCGTTACGTCAAGATCGGCAAGTCATGGGGCGAGGACGTAGGGGCAGGGGGAGGGGGCAGGGTATTTCGATTCAGCTATGCGGACGCAGCCTTCTGGAACGGCGAACTCACCAGCCATGACAACCATTGCCGGAATTTCAGAAAGGCATGGTATATAAAGGCGCAACAAAACCCGAACATCATCGGCGAGGTGAAGAAACAGGTAGCGGGTTGCCTCAATCAGACAATACAGGCGAACATTCTCGACGACAACATCATCATCAGAAGGCTGAGAACGGTTCTTTCCACCTGTGCTTTAAGTTTTGGCGGGGGAGAGGCCATCATTGGCGGCCCTTATAAGGGGAACTACACAGTGGAGTTGAGCGAAGTCGCCGCCGACGAGTTTGGCGGCAAAGGTTCGACCGCGGGCAGCAAGGAAGTCAGCCTTAGGTTTACGTGTCCTTATCAAAAAAAGAGGAACTATCACCTGAATATCTCCGACCTGAACGACTCCACAAGCAACAACAATAATGTCCTTGTGCTGGCGCGGGACACGCCGGAGCCGGCTGCTGCAGGCGTGGGCGTACAGATTCGACTCAAGACCACCAAGGGTACCGAAGTGCTTAGGACAAAGCAGGATTCAACATATTCCATGGACTTGGATCAGCCGGGGAAACAACTGCAAAAAGGCGGTGCGGACCTCATCGTGGAATACATCAGAACCACCACCGATCCCATCAAGCCCGGCAACGTCAAGGCGGATGCGCTGTTGAGCATCGTATTCAAGTGAGGCAGCCGCCGGGCCTTCCAGTACTCCGCGGTCGGCCAGTCGTGTCAGGATGGCGAGCGGTTGAATGCGACGGGGCAGGGTCAGGCAGATGATTTGGGCAAAAAATTGACCAAATGCTTGCTTAAGCGTGATCGTCATCGCCGGATTCGTCCGGCATGAATTGGGCGCGCATGGCAGCGACGAAGATTTCCGCCTGTTTCACCATTTCCATGGCATCGGCGGACTCGACGGAATTGCCGTTGTAGTCGGCAACCAGCCGGACTTCGTGTGCCCGGTTGAGAAGGCGTCCGATTTCTTTCGGCACGGGGCCGTTCCTGACGAGGCAGTTGCCGAATGCTCCGATCAGGCCGCTGTGCGTGCGGCCAATACTATCCGGCTCGATCGGAGCACCCGACGCCAGCAAGGCGGCGCGGGCGGCGTCAAACATGGCGTAGTAAGCGCGGTTGGCCGCGCCATCCACGTCCCCCAGTTCGAGCAGCGCGCGGGCGGACGCACATGCCGTATCGGCCTTCGCCATCAATGCGCCGGGCGTGAATCGGCGATTGCTCATAGCCGGACCCCTTCCCGGTGGATGTTGCGCAGCAGGGTGGGGTTCGAGTAGTCCTCCGGATGTTCCCATTCGTCGAGCCAGACGGGAAGCGGCGAGATGAGGATGCCCGTTTCGAGCAGGATGTCGAACGCGGCATCCGCCATGTCCAGCTTGGCGGACAGGAAACGTTGATGTTCGCCCCGCAGGAGTACAGCAACATCCGCATCGCTATCCGGGGTGTGCGTGCCTCGGGCGCGGCTGCCGTAAACGATGGCTCCCGCCACGTCGTAGCGTCCGGCAATCGATGCGAGGAAGCGGCGGACAGCTTCCTCCGTGTCATGGTCAAGGCGATTCATGGCAAGCTCAAAAAGAAACCCAGTTTCATCGTATCTATACACCACTCGATGGGCAACACCAAGGCACGGTTTTATCCGATGACGGCAAAGCGTTCGGTTTTGCGCCCCGATCCCTCACCCGGCCGCTAGAAAACCATCGTCCCCCAGGCCGGATCGAGCGTGCGGGCGACGAAGGCCGCCGCGCCCACGGCGCCGGCGCATTCCGGGACGAGGCGCTCGCCGTCCGCGACCCAGGCCGATCGCGCCATGCTGCAGGCGAGCAGGCGGACGCCGGAGGCGGCGGCTTCCTCGATGAAGGCGCGGATCGGTTTTTCCCTGGCCGGCGTCGGGTACCGCGCGTCGGAGACGCCTTCGACCAGCCAGCGGATCGCGGGCCCGGCGAAATGGACTTCGACCTCGCAGTCCATGGCGCGGGCGACGAGGGCGTGGACCAGCGGCGTGACGCAGAGGTCCGGCCGATCGACGCCGGGCGAGCAGATCAGGATGGCGAGTCCTTTCGGTTCAGTCATCGCGGCAGGCCTCCGGGTCGAGCGAACGGACGTGCCGCCGGTAGCCGGCCGCGTCGCACAGCGCGGCCATTTCGCCGGCCCAGTCCAGCGGCCGGCCGCGGGCCATCCAGCCGGCTGCGTAGGGGTCCGCGTTGATCAGCGCCGGCCGCTCCTCGGCCGCCGCGTTGCCGGAGAGCATCGTGAAGGACACCGGCGCATGCACCGCGAGCACGGTCTTGTGGCATTCGATCGTGGCCATGCCCTTGCCGCGCCGGATTTGGGCGCCGTCGGGCTTGGCGGTGAACGCGATGACCTCGCCCGCCAGGCGCAGCCCGAAGCGCGTGGCGCCGATCAGCACTTCTCCCGCGCGGTACGCCACCCACATGTTCGTCTCGCGGCAGTACCAGCGGTCGGCGGGGATTTCGTCAATGCATGCCTGTCGCATCGTCATGGCCATACGCCTCCGCCTCAATGCCGTTGACGCCGGACCTGGACTATCCCGATGCCCAGGCAGATGAGCGCCGGCCAGGAAGTCAGGAAGAAGAGCAGGCCGGGGCCGACGGGGTTCGGATTCGGATCGGGCCACAGGCCGATGGCGGCAAGGAAAACGATCGCCCAGAGCGGCAGCCAGCCGATCACGACGAGTCCGGCTCCGGTTCTGATCCAGCGATTTTCCAGATAGTCCTTCATCGGCGGTGGTTATTCCGAATGGTTTTGGGGGTCAATTGGTGCACGCTTGTTTCCTCTTGTGCTGATTGCCCCATCCCCCTCCCGGCCTCCCCCTTGAAGGGGGAGGAGAGGGGGTGACAGGTGCGTTGGCGGAAGAGAGCAGGAGTCGAACCTACCCGGACCCGTTTGACGGGTCCTACCGGTTTTGAAGACCGGCCGCCCCACCGGGGAACGATCTCTTCCGTCGCCGTTCATGGGTTGAAAAAGAACTGTTGCCGCCCGTCGGCCGCGGCGTGGCGCAAGACATGCGCATCGCGGACGCGCCGAGTGTAGCCGATGCGGTCGAAAAATTCGAGGATCTGGATCGCCACCTTGCGCCCGCCGCCGATGCCGTCGCGCAGGCGGGCCGCGCGGGCGGCGCCGTCCTCGGCACAGAGGTCGGCGACGCGCCGGGCGAGGTCGGCGACGGCGCGGGCGTGGAAGTAGTGGTCGTGGGCGACGGGATAGACTTCGCCGACCCGCGCCGCGCGTTTCATCACCGTGCGCACGGTGTCCTCGGGCAGGCCGGTGTCCCGCGCAATGTCGCGCACGCGCGGGGGGTTGCAGGGCTGGACGGTGAGCAGCGGCATCATCCTTTCCCACAGTTCGCGGTCCTGCGGCGCGAGCCGGACCTGGTGTTCCGGCAGATGCAGCCAGGCGCCCGTCTGCGCGACGCGTGCCTGCGCCAGGAGTTCGGCCAGCAGCGCGTCGAAGGCCGGGCGCGCCAGCGCGGGCAGGGTCAGGCGGCGCAGGCGGTCGCGCTCGACGCCGGGCATGTCGGTCTGGCGCTGGTGCTCGGCGGCCAGAGCGTCGACCACGTCGTCGCCGAGCCGCCGCCAGCGCGCCGGCGAGAACGCGGTGCCGGCCACCACGCGCAGGTCGAGCGCGCGGCAGAGCGCGGCGAGTTCGTCGTCGCCGAGATTGAAGCCGAGCGCCAGGCGGTCGAGGTCGGCGCCGGCGGGGCATTGCGCGGTCAGCGCGGCCAGGGCTTGGCCGGGGTCGCCGGTGGCCTGGGCAGCCAGGAGTTCCAGGCGTTCTGGACTGCGTTTTTTACGGGTCGGCGGAAAGACGTCGATCACCGTGCCGCCGCCCAGGGTCGTGCGCGCGGCCGCGTCGCGCAGGACGACACGATCGCCGATCAGTACGCTCACGTCGCGTTCGAGCGCCAGCTCCGCGAAGCCGGTCTCGCCGGGGCCGAGCGTTTCCGCCGTGAGCAGCGCGACCTGGCCGGTGACGTCGTCGGCGCCCAGGTGGCAATGCACGTGCGTCCAGTGCCGCAGCGGCGGCTGCGACGGCAGCACTCGCAGCGACACGGCGAAGCGCCGCTGCGGCCGATGCAACGCGGGGTCGAGAAGCCACATGCCGCGTTCCACATCGTTCTTCTCCACGCCGGCCGGCGCCAGGGCGATGCGCTGTCCCGCCCGGCCCTGCTCGGCGGGTTCGCCCTGCACGCGCAGGCTGCGCACGCGCACGGGCCGCCCGTTGGGGGAAAGCATCAGGCGCGCGTCGACGCGGACGCTGCCGGAGGAGGCTGTGCCGGTCACCACCGTGCCAGCGCCGCTCAGGGTGAACACCCGGTCCACCGCGAGGCGGAAACGCCCCGAGCATGCCTGCGCCGTCCGCGTTCGGGCGGTCTGTTCGAGATGCGCGCGCAGCGCGTCGATGCCGGTGCCGGCGAGCGAGTTGACCGGGAAGACGGGCGCCGGGGCGAGCGCGCCGCCGGCCAGCAGCGCGCGGATTTCACCGATTGCTGCGTCCCGGCGCGCCGGGTTGACGAGGCCGGTCTTGGTCAGCGCGACGGCGCCCGCGCGGATGCCGAGCAGGTCGATGATCTCCAGGTGTTCGCGAGTCTGCGGCATCGGGCCGTCGTCGGCGGCGACGACGAGCAGGGCGAAGTCGATGCCCGTGGCGCCGGCCAGCATGTTGTGGATCAGCTTTTCGTGGCCGGGAACGTCGACGAAGCCGAGCACCGGGTCCGCGCCGCCGGGGTCAGGCAGGCGGCGGTAGGCGTAGCCGAGGTCGAGGGTGATGCCGCGCTCCTTCTCTTCCCGCAGGCGGTCGCAGTCGGTGCCGGTCAGGGCCTTGATCAGCGCGGTCTTGCCGTGGTCGATGTGGCCGGCGGTGCCGACGATCATGGCGCGCCTCCGCTTTCGGCCAGCAGGCGCGGTAGCGCGGCCAGTTGCGCGACGAAGGCGGCCTCGTCGGGTTCTTCGAGGCAGCGCGCGTCGAGCCACAGGGCGTCGTCGCGCACGTGCCCGATCACCGGCCTGGGCAGGCGGCGCAGGGCGTCCTCCAGCCGCCGTAGGGTCTTGCCCGGATGCTTTCCGGGCGGCTGCAGGACCAGCGCGGCGGATGGCAGCCGTTCGACC
This sequence comes from Propionivibrio sp., assembly GCF_047602565.1. Taxonomy (GTDB): domain Bacteria; phylum Pseudomonadota; class Gammaproteobacteria; order Burkholderiales; family Rhodocyclaceae; genus Propionivibrio. Next base: position 2,028,512 of record NZ_JASGGX010000001.1, on the reverse strand, counting down.
GGCAGCGCGCCGCTGCCGATCTGGCTCAGGCAGGGCTCGCAGGCGACCGCCACGAGGTTACCCAACGCGGCCTGCAAGGGCGGAACGAGGCGGGCGGCGGCAGCCGCGACGGCGGATTCCGGGCGGGTCAGCAGGCGCAGCGTGGGCAGGCGTTGCGTCAGGGTTGCCGGGTCGCGGTAGAGGCGCAGGGTGGCTTCGAGGGCGGCGAGCGTGGTCTTGTTGACGCGCAGCGCGCGCTTCAGTGGGTTCTTCTTGATGCGTTCGATCAATGCCGCGCGCCCGACGATGATTCCCGCCTGCGGTCCGCCCAGCAGCTTGTCGCCGGAGAAGGTCACGAGGTCGGCGCCGGCGGCCAGGGACTGTTGGGGTGTGGGCTCCGGCGGCAGCCCGTAGGCGGCGAAGTCGACCAGCGTGCCGCTGCCCAGGTCGACCAGCAGCGGCAGGTTCCTGGCGTGGCCGAGGGCGGCGACGTCCGCCTCGGCGACCGCGTGGGTGAAGCCGGAAATGGCGTAGTTGCTGGTGTGCACCTTCATCAGCAGGGCGGTCTTCGGGCCGATCGCCTCGGCGTAGTCCCGCGCGTGGGTGCGGTTGGTGGTGCCGACTTCGACGAGCCGGGCCTGCGCGCGGCGCATCACGTCGGGGATGCGGAAGGCGCCGCCGATCTCGACGAGTTCGCCGCGCGAGACGATCGCTTCCTTGCCGCGCGCCAGCGAATTCAGGGCGAGCAGCACCGCCGCCGCGTTGTTGTTGACCACGGTGGCGGCGAAATCCGGCGCGCCGACGCCGACCAGTTCCAGCAGCAGCGGCGCGAACAGGTCGTCGCGGTCGCCGCGCGCGCCGGATTCCAGGTCGTATTCCAGGGCGCAGGGGCTGCGCGCCGCGTCGGCCATCAGGGCGATGGCCTCGTCCGCCAGTTGGGCACGGCCGAGGTTGGTGTGCAGCACGGTGCCGGTCAGGTTGAACACCGGCCGCAGGTTGGGGCGCGCCGCGCGGGCGACGCGGGATGCGACGGCCAGCAGCAATTCCGCCTCGTCCGGCGTAGGCAGGCCGTTGCGCGCACCGGCGCGGCCGGCCGCCAGTTCGGCGCGGATGCAGGCGGTGACGAGGGGGCGGCCGTGATCGGCGACGAGCGCGCCGCTGCGCTGCAGCAGGCGGTTGACCGAGGGAAGCTGGATTGTCTTGTTCATGTTTTCACCCGGACCGGGCAGAAAAGTTCGATCAGAGGCGCCGGCGGGCTGCATGCCGGCGCCGTTTTTTATCTCTAGGTCATGCACCCGCTCCGCCGAGCAGGAGCAGGTTGGGGCCGCTCCTTGAATAGCCGGCCTCGTCGACCAGCAGGTCCAGCGATACGGTCGCCAGATCGTCGGCCACCGGGTCGACGTCCGGGTCCTTTTCCTGCGCGAAGATCTTCAGGTAGCTGCGGCAGTGGTCGCAGCATTCCGCCCGCACCGCGCCGTCGCCGTTCTCGATCTGCCGGTAGCTGATGGCCCGGTCGGTGGCGCAGGCGGTGCAGGTGGCGCGCGGCACGTTCCACTCGGTGTTGCAGAGCGAGCAGTGCAGGTAGCGCAGGTTGTTGACCTGGGCCGAGGTTCTGAGGACGCTGCCGACGGGCGGGCTGCCGCAGGCGGGGCACCGGTCGGGCGCGTCGGGGCGCGGCAGCGCGTTCGCGTCGAGGCGGCTGGCGAGCACGGTCCACACGGTCTGCAGGGCGGCGGCGACCAGCGTGCATTCGGGCAGCGCTGCGGGATCGGGACGCCCGTCGACGAGCGCGCCGGCCAGAGCGTCGAGCCGTTCCGGGGCAAGCGTTCGGAAGGCGGCGATGCGCGCCCGCATCGACTGCGGGGAAGCGTCGGCCAGCGAGGCGGCGATATGTCGGGCGACGTCGATCCAGACGGCGGGGCGGGGGTAGGACGCGGCGTCGAGCGGGGTAACCCCTCCCCCTTCAAGGGGGAGGTTGGGTGGGGGATGGGGTGTCACGGGCCACGTTGGCTCGACCCTCATTCGCACCCCATCCCCACCCCAGCCCTCCCCTTGAAGGGGAGGGAGAGGCAGGTCCGGCGCGATCGAGAGGCAGCCTTCGTGCTGCGCCCCGGTCAGGCGCCCGAGATAGGCCAGCCAGTCGCCGAGGGCATGGCCGGGGGCGAGCGCGGCGAACCGCGCCTGCCGCCGCGCGAACAGCCGCTTCGCGTCCGGCAGCAGGATGCCCGGCGGGAGGTTGACGGAGGAGAGGGGTTCGATCGATCGCGTCATCGCCATGCCAGCCTCAAAAAAACGACCCGCCGCACTGTTCGCGAGTCGCGCTGGAGGAGCGGATCATCGCCCGGTCATCTGCCGGTACCAGGCGCGGTGGTGCTGCTTGGCCCAGGCCCGCGTGACCGTGCCGTACCACATGGCCCGGATGGTGTTCTTGGTCCAGATCGCCGCGTACACGTGCACGATGGCGATCATGATCATGACGATCGCCGCCGCCGCGTGCACGACCACCGCCACCCGCACCACGCCGACGGGGAAGTCGAAGTAGCTGCGCCACATGACCAGCCCCGAGCAGACCAGCGCCGGGATGCATACGGCCATGCCCCAGAAGACGATTTTCTGGCCGCCGTTGTACTTGCCCTGTTCGGGCATGTTGTGGTCGTTGCCGTCGATCATTTCCCGGATGCGCAGCAGCCATTCCACGTCGGTGCGCGTCATGACGTTCAGCCGCCAGAAGCGGAAGAACATCATGACGAAGGCCAGGGCGAGGATCACCCCGATGAAGGGATGCAGAATCCGCGCCCAGACGCCGCCGCCGAACAGCAGGGTGAGCGGGTAGAACGCCGGGTGGAAGAAGGCCAGCCCGGAGAGCATGAGCAGGATGAAGCAGATGCCCGTCACCCAGTGGTTGGCGCGTTCGGCCGCGGTGTAGCGTTGCAGGTCTTTTGGGTCCCGGATCATGGCGTCCCCTCCTTTTCAACCTCTTTTTCCACCTCTTTCTCGATCTCCCTGGAGACTTCGTTCGGTCCCTTGATCACGTAGTGGAACAGGCTGCCGAGCGCCACCAGCCCCAGCGCCGCCGTGGCCAGCGGCTTGGCCGCGCCTTTCCACAGCGCGACCAGCGGGCTGATGCCGGGGTCCGGCGGCAGGCCGGCGTACAGCCCCGGCTTGTCGGCGTGGTGCAGCACGTACATCACGTGGGTGCCGCTAACGCCCGGCGGGTCGTACAGCCCGGCATTGGCGTAGCCGCGCTCCTTCAGGTCGGCGACGCGCTTGCCGGCGTAGTCTTTCATGTCCTCCTTGCCGCCGAACTGGATGGCGCCGGTCGGGCAGGCCTTGACGCACGCCGGCGCCTGGTTGACCGCCAGGCGGTCCGAGCACAGGGTGCATTTGTAGGCCTTGCCGTCCGTCCTGGAGATGCGCGGGATGTTGAACGGACAGCCGGTGACGCAGTAGCCGCAGCCGATGCAGTTCTCCTGCTGGAAGTCGACCACGCCGTTGGCGTACTGGATGATCGCGCCGGGCGCCGGACAGGACTTGAGACAGCCCGGATCGGAGCAGTGCATGCAGCCGTCCTTGCGGATCAGCCACTCCAGCCGGTTGTCCTGTTCGACCTCGGCGAAGCGCATGACGGTCCACGAGTGCTCGGTGAGGTCGGTCGGGTTGTCGTAGACGCCGACGTTGTGGCCGACCTCGTCGCGCAGGTCGTTCCATTCCATGCAGGCGACCTGGCAGGCCTTGCAGCCGATGCAGACCGAAACGTCGATGAGCTTGGCGACCTCCAGGGTCTGGCGCGCCTGCGGAGCGGGCGTGGTGGTCGCCGAACGCTGCTTGATGTCGAGCGATTGCAGTGCCATGTCACGCCTCCTGATGAGCCGCCTCGAAGGAGGCGTGGCCCCCTCGGGGGGCAGCGAACGTAGTGAGTATGGGGGTCGTCATGGTGCCTCCTACGCTTTCTCGATGTTCACCAGGAACGCCTTGTATTCCGGCGTCTGGGTGTTGGCGTCGCCGACGAACGGGGTCAGGGTGTTGGTGATGAAGCCCGCCCGCGTCGCCCCCTTGAATCCGAAGTGGATCGGAATGCCGACGGTGTGCACCTTCCTGCCGTCGATTTCCAGCGCCTTGATGCGCTTGGTCACCACGGCGACGGCCTTGATGAAGCCCCGGTTCGAACGCACCTTGACCCGGTCGCCGGCCACGATGCCCTTCTCCTTCGCCAGTTCCTCGCCGATCTCCACGAAGTGCTCCGGCTGCATGATCGCGTTGATCCGCGACTGCTTGGTCCAGAAGTGGAAATGCTCGGTCAGGCGGTAGGTGGTGGCGACGTGGGGGAATTCCGTGGCCTTGCCGAACGCCTCCATGTCGCCCTTGTACACCCGCGCCGCGGGATTGCTGAGCGCCTTGGGATTGTCCGGGTGCAGCGGATTGGCCGCGAGCGGCGTCTCGAACGGCTCGTAGTGCTCGGGGAACGGCCCTTCGGCCATCAGGTCCCGGCTGAACAGGCGGGCGACGCCTTCCGGGTTCATGATGAACGGCATGACGTTCTCCTCGGGCGCCGCGTCCGGACGCATGTCCGGAATGTCGTTGCCGCCCCACGCCTTGCCCGCCCAGCGCAGCACCGCGCGCTTGGCGTCCCACGGCTTGCCCGCCGGATCGCAGGAGGCGCGGTTGTAGAGGATGCGCCGGTTGGCCGGCCAGGCGAAGCCCCAGTTCAGGGTCTGGCCGAGGCCGGACGGGTCGCTGTTGTCGCGCCGGGCCGAATTGTTGCCGGCCTGCGACCAGACGCCGCAATAGATCCAGTTGCCGCAGGTCGTCGAACCGTCGTCGCGCAGCATGGCGAAGCCCGGCAACTGCTCGCCGGCCTTGACCAGCACCTTGGCGGCGTCCTTCGGATCGGTCACGTCGGCCAGCGCCCGGCCGTTGTACTCCATCATCAGCTCTTCGGGCGAGGGCTTGTTGGGGATGCGGTACGCCCAGGTCAGTTTCTGGATCGGCTCGGCGAACGCGCCGCCGTCCTTGGCGTACATCTCCTTCAGCTTCAGGAACAGCGTCGCCAGGATCTCGGTGTCGTCCCTGGCGTCGCCCGGCCCGTCCGCCGCCTTCCAGCGCCACTGGATGACGCGGCCGGAATTGGTGAAGCTGCCGGCGGTCTCCGCGAACAGCGTGCTCGGCAGGCGGAAGACCTCGGTCTGGATCTTGGCGGGATCGACCTCGTTGAACTCGCCGTAGGGCTTCCAGAACTCGGACGTGTCCGTCGCCAGCGGGTCCATCACCACCATGTACTTCAGCTTCGCCAGCGCATCGCCGACCTTGCGCTTGTTGGCCACCGAGGCGAGCGGGTTGAAGCCCTGGCAGAGGAAGCCGTTGATCTTGCCCTGGTACATCTCGTCGAAGATCGACAGCACGTCGGAGGCGCCGGCCAGCTTCGGCATGTAGTCGAAGGCGAAGCCGTTGTCCCGGGTCGCCGCGTCGCCCCACCAGGCTTTTTGCAGGCTGACGTACCACTTCGGGAAGTTCTGGTAGAAGTTCATCTGGCCGGGGCGCAGCGCCTTGGTCGTCTTCTTCTCCAGGAAGCTCGGCAGGTCCTTGTCGGCGTCCGTCGGCGCGGCGAGGTAACCGGGAAGCTGCTGGGCGTACAGGGCGAAATCGGTGATGCCCTGCACGTTGGCGTGCCCGCGCAGCGCGTTGATGCCGCCGCCGGCCATGCCCATGTTGCCGAGCAGCAGCTGGATGATCGCCATGCAGCGGATGTTCTGCGAGCCGACCGAATGCTCGGTCCAGCCCAGCGCGTACAGGCTGGTCATCGTCCTGTCCGGCGCGGCCGTCCCGGCGATGTACTCGCAGACCTTGAGGAAGGCGTCCTTCGGCGTGCCGCAGACCTTGCCGACCATTTCCGGCGTGTAGCGCGCGTAGTGCGCCTTCATCAACTGCCAAACGCAGTTCGGGTCCTGCCAGCTTTCATCGACCTTGGCGAAGCCGTTCACGTCGAGCTGGTAGGCCCAGGTCGACTTGTCGTAGCCGCGCTTCTCCTCGTTGTAGCCGGAGAAAATCCCGTCCTCGAACTTGAAACCCGGATCGACCAGGAACGAGGCGTTGGTGTACGCCTTGACGTAGTCGTGATGGATCTTGTCGTTCGCGATCAGGTAGTTGATGACACCGCCGAGAAAGGCGATGTCCGATCCCGGACGCAGCGGCGCGTAGAAGTCGGCCACCGACGCCGTGCGGTTGAAGCGCGGATCGACCACCACCAGCTTGGCCTTGCGCGTCTTCTTGGCCTCGATCGCCCATTTGAAGCCGCACGGATGCGCCTCGGCCGGGTTGCCGCCCATGACGAAGATCAGATCGGTGTTCTTGATGTTGACCCAGTGATTGGTCATCGAACCACGCCCGAAACTCGGAGCCAGACTGGCCACCGTGGGAGCGTGTCAGATGCGCGCCTGGGTGTCGATCGAGGTCATACCCAACGCGCGAATCGTCTTCACGGTCAGGTAACCGGTCTCGTTGGGTGCCGCGGAGGAAGCGAGGAAAGCGGTGGTCGGCCAGCGGTTGACGGTCAGGCCGTCCGCGTTCCGCGCCACGAAATTGGCGTCGCGGTCGGCCTTCATGTGTTTGGCGACGCGCTCGAACGCCTCGTCCCAGGAAATCTTCTTCCATTCGCTGGAACCGGGCTCGCGCACCTCCGGCCACTTCAGGCGGTTGGCGCTCTGCACCATGTCGCGCAGGCCCGCGCCCTTCGGGCACAGCGTGCCGCGATTGACCGGGTTGTCCGGGTCGCCCTCGATATGGATGATCTCGGCGCGCGTATTTTTCGACTTGTCGCCGGTGGAGTAGATGAGCACCCCGCAGGAAACCGAACAATAGGGGCAGGTGTTGCGGGTTTCGGTGGCGCGGGTCAGCTTGAAGGTCCTAGCCTCGGCCAGGGCCGCCGTCGGCGAGAAACCCATCATGGCGACGGAGGACCCGCCGAGCCCCGCAGTGCATACTCTGAAAAACTGTCGCCGTGTCACGTTCATCGAGTCTTCTCCTTATCGGTTACGACCTTGAACCACGCCTGAAACAATCAACAGATGTAACGCAACTTCAGAAGCCCATTCTAGAAGCTGATTTGGAATCAATCCAGCCCGACGCATCGGGCAGGCGCCGCGCTCCGGTCAGGTGGCGCGCTTGGCGGCCAGCCGGGCGTCGAATCTCTCGCGGTCGATGACGAAGCGCTCGTGGCGTCCGCGCGCGATGCATTCCTTGCCGTCGTGCGCCTCGACCTCGAAGACGAGTTTCTTCCCTTCCACCGCCACCAGTTCGACGCGGGCGGTGACCGTAAAGCCCGCGGGCGTGGCGGCTTCGTGGCTGATGTCGATGCGCGTGCCGACCGTCTGTTCGCGCGGCGCGTCGAGATGGGGATTGACCGCCTTGATGCAGGCCCATTCGAGCAGCCCGACCAGGAAGCCGGTGGCAAAGACCTCCGGCATGACGCGGAACTCCTCGGCCTCCGGATAGAGCGCCGGGACGGTCTTGGAAGGCGGCACGGCGAACACGTGAGTGCAGGCGATGCCAGGGCGCAGCGTGTCTTTCATGGGGGCTCCGGGGATGAAATCGGTGGCGGCGCCGACATTCTACGCATCGGCCAGAAATGCGGGATGGTGCGTGACGGCACCGCGCGGCGTCTCTTCCCGCAGCGGCAGGCAGAGCACGTACTCGGGCGGGACGCCCTCGATCCGCAGCCCGCCGTCGTGCCGGAAGCTGAAGCGCCGGTAGTAGCCGGGCGGGCCGACCAGCACGCAGCCTGCGCCGCCGAGCCGGCGGATTTCCCCGATGCCGGCCCAGACGAGCCGCGACCCGATGCCTTCCCTCTGCCGTTCGGGGAGAACCGCCAGCGGGCCGAGGATGAACCAGCTGCGCGACTCGCCGTCGATCAGCGCCGGGGAAAAGGCGATGTGGCCGACGACCTCTCCCCGATCCTCGGCGACGAGCGAGAGCGTGAGCGCGCCCGCATTGCGCAGCGCGGCCACGATCAGGTGCTCGGTCTGCCGGCTGTGCGGGTGGTCGGCGAAGGCCACGATGTTGATGCGCGCGATCGCCGTGTGGTCGGCGGCGATTTCGGGACGGATGAGCATTGCCCGCTCCAGCGTGGATGGCGAAGTGCGGGATTCTATGCCTTCGCCGCGGCGCTGCAAGGCGTTCCGTCAGACGTCGCCGGGGCGTCGTCGGTCCGGACCGCGTGGCGCATGTACTTCACGGAGAACGGCAGGTGCGGAAAGCGCTTCGTCTCGCCGTCGACGAACCCCAGCGCGCGGTACCAGCGCTGCAGGTCGGCGTGTTCGCCGATGACGCCGATGCTGACGGCCGGGATGGCCGCCGCGCGTGCGAGCCCGATCACGTGGGCGACCAGCGCCGCGCCGATCCCGCGCCGCCGGTATGCCGGCAGCACCGACAGGCGGTTCAGGTAGGCCAGTTGAGCGTCCACCGTCTCGTAGGCCACGCAGGCGACCGGCGCGCCGGCGTCGACGAAGACGAAATAGCGTTCGCCGCGCGCCAGGTCGGCCTCGACCCACTGCGGAGTGCATAACGAAGGATGCTTCGCGCAGTTCTCCGCGGTGAGGCCGAAGCGCGCGGCAACGTCCCGGTTCGACTCGGCGATGATCCGGGCGATAGTGGCGGCTTCGTCGCGGAAGGCTTCGCGGATGGGCATGGCGGTGTCCCGGCGTGAGCGTGGAGGTGGATGGTCAGGCGCTACGGGCGCGCCGTCTTTGCACGAGAGCGTGCGCCATGATCGCCACCACGGCGACGTTGACGGCGAGGACGATGCCGCCCATAAGGGAGGGTTTGCGCACCAGTTCGGCGATCTCGATCGGAACGTACAGGCTGCCGCTCAGCGCGGCCAGCCATTCGGACCAGGCGCGTTCGCGGTACAGGCCGTAGGCTTCGACGAGCCGGACCAGCGCATAGGCCGCGGCGCCCGCGGCCAGCCAGAGCAGGCGGGTCTGCGGCAGGTGCGCGACGGCGTCCAGAAAAATGTGCGGATACTTGGAGGCCGGGTTCAGATGAGAGTAATGCACCAGTTGCGCCGCCAGATCGTTGAGATTCTTGTGGATGAGCGCCAGCAGGCCGGTCGCCGCCGCCAGGACGACCACACCTTTGAAGGCCTCGACGAAGGCGATGGCCCGGATGGCCCGCCGCGACGAGGAAGATGGAATGCCTGAGGTCATCGTGGGCATGTCGTTGCAGGGAAACGCTGGCATTGTACGACCGGGTGGCCGTGCATGGCGCGGCCTGGACGAATGCGGGACTATTGATCAACCTCCTTATTATTTGGGGAAGTTCATATCTGAGGTGTTAGGCGGCGTAGATGCAATCAGCCTCCAGTGTTGCAGTGCGTGCCACAGGAGACCGGAAGGAACCGGTGCTGCGCGGCGTTTTATCGCGCAGCGTCCAGCGACCGCAGTGAAGGGCACCGCGCGGAGCGGCAAGCTTGGAGATCTGCCGGTTGACTGGCGTCCCTCACGATTTCCCGGTTAGCCCTGTTTGGTGAGTGCAAGGCGAACTCCAAGGTAGATAAAGACCGCGCCAACGCTCCGTCCAAGCCAAGTAGCTATATGACGACCGACGCGGAAAGAGCTTAGACGAGCAGCGGCCCACGCCAAAAAGAGGCACCAGAGCGTGCCATTGAAATTGAAGATAACGCCCAGAAAAAAGAAGGCGAGCGGCTTGTTGGGGGCCGATGGATCAATGAACTGTGGCACGAAGGCCAGGAAGAACAGAGCGACCTTCGGGTTCAGGACGTTGGTGAGGAAACCCTGCGTGAAGACGGTACGCAAGGGCGCGGCGGCAACGGTGCCCAAGGACTGCGCCAGAGCCGGGCGAGTGCGGAGAAGCGATAGCCCGACATAAACGAGATAGGCGGCACCCACCAGCTTGACGAAAGTAAATGCGGCGGTGGAAGTGGCGAGAACTGCCGATAGCCCTAAAGCGGCAGCAAAGATGTGAACGTAACAACCGAGACCGATGCCGAGGGCGGCGACAACACCAGCCTTGACGCCTTGAGTAATGCTACGGGTAGCTATGTAGAGCGAGTCAGCCCCAGGCGTGATGTTGAGCAGCAGGCCGGATACGACGAATAGAGCGAGATCGTGAGTGCCGAGCATGACAGGGCTAACGACAAAGCTCAGCGGCATTTGACGCAGACGGCCGTGTGCGGATGGCTGAGTCAAATGTCCGTTGGAGGGAATGGTTCGGCGGCAGCGCTCTCATAGAGTTTTCTCCATAAAGACGTTGAAGTCGGTAGCGTCATAGTTGCCAAATGGGCCACACCAGTTGAAGCCGTTACGGAGATACAGCGAGTGGGCGGCAGCGAATGCTGGGCCTGTTCCAGTTTCAAGGTACAGACGCTTGTACTTTCTGCTGCGCGCCATGCGTAGGATTTCGTTGAGAACCGTCTGAGCAACGCCTTTTCGAAGGAAAGCGGCCCGTGTCCGCATGGACTTGATCTCACCGCTTGAACTGTCGAGCTCTCTGAGCGCCCCGCAACCACAGAGGCTCTGGCCGCACCACGCGGACCAAAACGTGATGTCGGACTGGCGCAAGCTATCGAGCGCGAGCGCTTTGACGTGACCCGGAGGCGAATTGGTGTTCATGCCTGCGAGGTGTTCTGTGATCAAAGCCTGCACCGCAGGCGAAGACAAATCGTCAACTCGGGTCTCGATGTGCATGGTGTTCATCCTTGAATCTGCCGCCTAACGTGAATTAAACGGCGCGCCGCTTACGGCGCGTCCGAGCGACCGGAGGGAGCGTTTTTAAATGTGGTGTTAGGTGTGCTCAGGGCTGCTACCAAACTTCGATAGAAGGGGTGAATTCCCCTTTTTTGTCTGTATGCCATGCGCGCATCTTGATGCGTGACGGAATGAAGCTGTCACCCTTGTACTTAGGTTCGACTGTGAGCTTGTTGATTTGCCCCTCACCTACAAACCGAACAAGAGTACCGGTGAGACGGTTCTTGATTTCTGAAATGCTAGGAGGAACAAATACCGAGTTTTGCGGGATGTCTTTCCCTCCAAACTCGCTTGGGAAAAGTAGAATTTTCTCGAGCTTTCCGTGCGCGTGAAGCGCTTCTGCTTTTTCTCGGCTGGTTACATCAGAGAAATCGAGGCCGGTGCCTGCGTGCACAGTAGTTACTCCAAGACAGATGAGCGGTAGAGGAAGTAGTTTCTTCATGGATACACCTAACGCCTGAATTAGGCCGCGCCGCGAAGCGGCGTCGGCTTGAATGAATTGTTAGCCTTGCCCGCCAGAAACTTGATGGACGAATTCAACGCCCAGCAGGTTTGCCAGCGGAAGAAGGTCTGAGGGCATGCTGCCACCCAGCACAAGAATGGCCCTAGAATTCTGAGGGCGACGCTCAGCCAGCAACGCCGCATCAAGTACTGCACGATATTTGACGCATTGGAAGATGCCACGGGTGATATCGGCCTCGCTTGATATGGCGGATTTCACCTCGACCGCTACCCAAAGAGACTTGGCTTGGAAAGACACATCAAGGCAGTCGCCGGAAGGCAATGGAACTTCAGTTTCCCCTTTAGATGTTGAGGCTGGCAGGCCGACCACTAAAGGGTTAGCGGCGACAAACTCCTTTAGTTTCCTGTGCTCGACACTCTCGCCACCTCCACGGTAAGAGGAAGCCGCCCGTACCGCGCCAGTGAAGTTTGTCTCAACGGGGGTTAGATCAAGCTCTGAAAGCAGGTTGCACCATAGTGGATAGTCATAGACTCGTTGAAGTTGCGTTTGAACGACCTCTCTTCGTCTCTTCAATGGAAGTGACGAGAAGTCATCCATCTTTATGTCGAACCAACCGATTCCCTCTCCCGGGAAGCCGGTAGCCTTATTGACCACCAGACACTGGATTGGGGGAATAGGCTCGTTCTTTTGCCGCGAAATATGTTGAATCGTTTGTCCGATGCAACCAAGCACATAGTTTAGGTTGCGCGGATTCGACATGCCAAGTTCGCGTGCCAACGAGGAATAGAAAATTGGCGTAGCTGCTTCAGCTTGTCTCACCAAGAGCGGAAACGCAGATCGCGCGCGCTCCTGATACAGCTTGTCGCCAAACATTGGCGCTGCAATTGTGGCCGTTGCCATAATCTCTCCAGGTAAGGCTAACACCCAAACTCAGCCGCGGCCTTGACGACGCGAAGCGGCGGCAAGGACGTCGGCTGGAGTGCCTTGTTGGGCAACTTCACATGTCTGCCCTTCAGCAGTAACTTCCAGAGACAAGTACCTAAACTGAGAAGCATTGGAACCTGCGATCTCTGAGTATGGAAGCCATTTAATTGGATAACTTCTTTCTAAATCTATAGGAGATTCTCTCCTTTTTATGCTGCCTACACCAGCATGTGCCGCCCAACCCAACTGCCCCGACAGGACGCGATTATCAAGAAGCTGAAAATCAGCATCAATCGGATTTATACCTCTTCTCTGCGTCCAATATCTTCTGTCATTACTTAGCATGATTGCGTACCCCAAAGCAGGCTTAGTGCTATTTACAAATGACTCTACTCTGGAGATATCCTTCAAGAAGTCATATGAGCCTTGATCTTGAGCACCTTGCGTTTTGAGATTGAACGTTTCTCCCTTGTGCTCAATAGATATATTTATCGTCCTGTACTTAAGCTCAAAGAAGATTGTGGTTCTGCCCTTACGAGCCAAGAGATCAATGAAGGCCCTAGATTGGGACTTGTAGTTCGCTGGTACTTCTAATCTGATCTCAAGGCTAGGGTCCAAAGCATGAAGTTCCCATGCCAGTGCATGTTGAAAGTCCGCTTCGGAATGGAATATTGGCCGTCTTGTGGCCAGATTCCGCATCACTGAATGAATGTCAATGGAAGACACTGATGGAAGATCCTCTGTTTCTGGCCCAACGCCAAGTTAACCGGCAGAACGGAGCCGGCCTGCCGGCGAAGTGGTTTGCAGCGGGGAGCAAAATTTGCGAAGTAAATGCCCCTCTGCAAGCTGTCCGCGTTGAACGCTTGGTTAGGCTTTCTCATTGAGATGGGATTTTTTTAATTAATTTTTGCACTTCATTGACCTTAAAGTAACCGCCTTGACTATCGCCATTCTTGTAAAGTTCGTAAGCCTCATTAAAAAGTACAGTACATGCCTCATACACGACTTTCTTGCGATTTATGTAGGAAAGTCCTTCGTAAAGTCCTTTGAAAGCTAGGTCAAGTGACCACTGATACTCCGGATCTACCCCCTCTCGCGCTGGGAATTGGTCGGGTGCGCACATGCCTACGAAGCCAACATAATCTTTAAAGCTATGTAAGTCTGAAAATGGAAACTTTGCCATTGGAGCGCCTAACGTTTGACGTGAGGGGCGGCCGGAGCCGAAGGCGAAGGGAACCGCAAGCGCAGCTTGCGGACATCCCTCTCGACGGAATTGTTAGGCATATTTTTCCGGGTTCTGCCGGTAGTTCCACTTGCCTTCGGCTTGGGTTCGCACCTTTTTGCTTTTGTCGTCCTTGAGCAACGCATATACCTCCGTGCATGTGGCCTCTGGCAGATCAATGATGTGACAGGCGACCCGATAACGTACTTCTGCATCAGGATGTTTTGCGAGATCAATCCATACGTGACCAACGGATGGGTAATACTTTTGCACTTTCAAAAGCCACGTGCCTGCCGCATCCCAAATGTCGCGCCTTCCCTCTATGATCGCAGAGGTTAGGACGGTCTCGACATCCTCCACGGACGATTTTCCTTCCAGCAAATCGTGAACTGCGTTCTACGACAGCGACGATCATTCCCGCCTTTTCCGGGCCTCCGTGCCGCCGAAGCACTACGTCAGTTTCGGTTTTTCGGCCAAATGTGAACATGGGCATTTGCTGTATGCCTAACGAATGAAAGGGACTTCCCCGTCCCGAGGGAGCGGAATTGAAGCCGCGCGGCAACGAAGTGCCAAAATGGTGATGTCGAAGTCGTCCATTTGAAACCACGAAAGTGGAAGTCCATGAGCATTATTACGGTTGGGGTCGATCTTGCCAAGAACGTGTTTGCGATTCATGGAGTGGATAATCTAGGGAAGGCGGTGTTGGTCAAGCCGAAGGTAGCAAGAGAGCACCTGCTGCGGCTCCCTCGCACAGGCGACTTATGCTATTCAAGCACTCACGAACAATTGTCACCTTCGGTTTTGGTGATTCGGACTGAGCTTGGAGAGTATCGATTTCAGCTTTAATTTCTTGCCAAGCCAGATCGCTATGGTTTGTGGTGGCAATAAGAGTGGATGCAACTTCAACGAACTTTCGCAGTTCTTCGATGGCTCCAACTTCAAAGGAAATGGTTGATGTTTGGGTGCTGTTAATTGTGCCTTGCTGTATCGATGAACCCACCATTTGATTTACATAGAGCACATTCACAGGCATGAAGTGTGATGTTGGTTCGTTCGGCTTGGAGAATGCCCCCTCAACTTCCACAACGCCTGCATGTTTTATGCGAAGCAGTGCAGGAATTCCCATCGAAACTCGCTTTGTTTCGACAAGGTACTCGCCCTCCAGATAGTCTATGGCGGTCTTAAACTGATCTGTATCTGAGATGCCACAGGCCTCGGCCAGAACTCCTCCATTAATGTACTGGTGCTGATCTCCGCCAGAGAGTTCATACAACTTGTGGAGGAGACTAAGGCGTGTCTTCTGTTTTTCTTTCAGCATGTCATGCATATGGGCTCCAGTGAGGTATAACGTTAGAGGTAAGGGGCGCGGAGCCGGCTCGCCGGCGGAGCGTCCCTCTTGACCGAAGTGTTAGGTGCTACAGTGAATACCAAGACGCACCTTTGCTGCATAGGAAAGATAGAGCTGCTGTAAGTCATAAGATATTTGAGATACCGTTTTTTGAAGAGTGTCGGGTTCGTAGCCATCCAACTCTCGACTAACAATCCAACCCATCGTCAGTTTTTCCAGGCGATCGGGCGAATCCTGTCCATCCACCACAGCAGCACAGTATCGAAGCTAGGCAAGAACAGAGTCTCGCCACAGTAGCTCGGGAGGAAGTTTTTCAATTTCGCTCTCGGCCCATTGAATCGAAGAACGGAGATCCATAGTACCTAACGTGGAAGTAACCGGCGCTACGCGGTTTTATTGCGCAGCGTCCGGTTGACTGCCGGGTTGGGGGCGATTTTTCCACTCTTCGACGCGAGCCTGTGAGTGTTGGACTGCTTCGGCTGAAAACAGGTCTGGATGACGCACAACTACTAATTCAAAAGCGTAATCCTCTAGGCCCATATTGAGAAGCTCTGTGAAGCCGATGGTTTCGGT
Organism: Propionivibrio sp.; assembly: GCF_047602565.1. Taxonomy (GTDB): domain Bacteria; phylum Pseudomonadota; class Gammaproteobacteria; order Burkholderiales; family Rhodocyclaceae; genus Propionivibrio. The sequence goes on along the minus strand of NZ_JASGGX010000001.1, from coordinate 2,013,246 downwards.
ATCTCGATTCACGGCACGTTCGACTGCGCCAATGATTCCGTGACGCTCGATCATCTGCCAAGTGCGAGACGCCCGCGTATTTTTTCCGTTTTTCGCGGACAAAACCCGTTCATAGGCATATACAGCCTCAAGGCACTCTTTCTCAACTTCGGTGGTTGCCCCATATTGTTCAGCCCGAAGTTCAAGCGCCCGCTTGCGTGCGGCCACCGCAAGATCTGGGCGACCGCGCTCCGTGACGTTCTTCTCGAACACCGCACACTCCTGCGGTGTTTTCAGTTTTTGGACTCGTTCGGTCATAGGTGATGTGGAAGCCCCTAACGAAGCTAACCGGCGTGCGGCTCTTGCCGCGCGTCCGGGTTGAGCGCCTTGTTAGAGCGCCGCTTCAGCAGAAAATAAGACATGATAGAAAATAGGATGGCGAACTGGAGCCATGCGGAAAATGAAAAAAGCAGTACCGTAGCCGGGCCGCCGCCCTCAGGAAGGACTGAATATAGAAAACTTGAAGGAAGCACCCAGAAAAGAAGTGTTGCGGTAGGAGTTCCGGACAAAACGACAAGGCCGGTAAGCCAAGAAAAATTAAGCAAGAAGACAACAGCGAGACAGATGGTGCTTGAGACAGCACCCAGACTGGCTGCAAAGAAAGTAGTGGTCCCTGATCGCACGCTTGTCGCTCTAACGGCCTAGGTAAGCCGCCCGCTGTAGGCGGGTCGGCTTGAGCGCCGGGTTAGACCCAACGCATGAATAAGTTTGGATAAAAAAAGACTACTCAATTCTTGATTGGATCAGTGTGATTAAAGTCGCTGCTTGCTCAGGGCTGGAAAGCCCAACGCGCGGCCAAATATATTGCTGGTTCATCTGTACGGAACGGCCTGTTTGCTGTTTCCATACCTGAACAAGAGCGCGAAACTCGGACTCGGAAGTTCCGAGACGGTGTGCCATTGAAACAATGTGAAATGCTACTTCTGTCTGGTTTCCGGCGGCAATGTCTCTGTGGTAAACGGTGACTTTACCTTTAGTTGCCGATGTAAAACGTGCACCATTGCCACTAGTAAGTAACTGAGGCCGTCCTAAAAGTGTCGATAGCCCACTGATTGTTGCGAGATAAGTTTCGTTTTCCATCCCTCTCTCCTTAAGGACTAACGATTGAGTTCAGCGGCCGGCGAAGCCGGTCCGCTGGAATGACAGGTTAGATGACATGTTTATCGCTCCCGAAATGCCCGCCTGGGCGCGGTGATGCCGAACAATTCTTCGCGCTGCTTCTCAAGCCACACCAGCCGCTTGAAATACGATTTCCGCCCTTGAGAAGTGCCACCGTTCTCCGCGCCCCACACGCAACGCTGAATCTCGGACTCGAACTCTTCTTGCGACATTGCAGCCGCTTCGTCGCTGTGATCCAGCATGCCCGAACGAGATCTGCGCTTCATGTCACCTAACGTTCAAGGTAACCGGCCTTGCGCGGCTTTATGCGCAAGGTCCGGTTGACCGCAGGGTTCGGCGTCATTTGCGCGACCATATAGGTTCAATCGTGCGGCTAAGAACAAGCTTATACAGCGCGAGATTGGCTTCGTGAATTGCTACGGTAGCCCTTCTTAGGTCTGCAACCGTTACGGTTTCAACGCCCACTTTGACGGAACCGCGAGCAGTGCCCTTCGCCATCTGCACTTTACCGAGTTCAGGGTTTAGCGCCATACCGTAGTGCATGTAGTCATTCCGGAGCTTTTGAGCTTGGCGCAGCTGCTGGACTACAGCCCCATACCCCTTGAGATTCGGAAACTCGTTAAGCAACTGCTCACAGAGCGCAGCCAACATATCTAGTCGTTGCGGAAAGCTTGAATGGGTGACGAGAATGAATGCTTTGGGGTCGAATAGGTCGTTGAAACCCGCTAGCTTCCCGATACACGTGTTCAGGAAAGACTCAAGCGTTGCCCAAAGTGCGCAAACGCGACCAAGCTCCAGAAGGTAAGCATCCGGCAACGGCCAGCCATCAAAGTTGAGTCGGAGCAACTGATCGTTTTTCATGGTGCCGAACGTTAAGTATGGCCAATGACGGAAAACTTTTCGTCATGACGTATAAAATGGTAAATTATGCTGTATATAAATACAGTTGTATATGATAAGATCAATTCAATCATGGAGTTGTTCGATATTTAATAGAGCCTAAAATGCCAGAAAAACCGTCATTTGTCGCCCCCATTTCGCCGCCAAGATTGCTGGATCAGGTCCGGGCACGAATTCGTTTCAAGCACTACAGCATGCGTACCGAGCAGGCGTACGGCGACTGGATTAAACGATTTGTCCGGCATTTTGGCAAGCGGCATCCGCGGGAAATGGGTGTGGAGGAGGTGCAGTCGTTTCTGTCGCATCTTGCGGTGGAGGGGAGAGTCGCGGCATCGACTCAGAACCAGGCCAAGAGCGCCTTGCTGTTTCTTTACAAGGAGGTGCTTGGCGTCGAATTGCCGTGGCTGGACAAGATCGAGGCCGCCAAGACATCCAGGCGGTTGCCGGTGGTGTTGACGCATGGTGAGGTTGCCGCGGTGCTGTCCAGCATGGAAGGCACCGCCGGTCTCGTTGCGCGCCTGCTGTATGGAACAGGCATGCGCATCATGGAAGGTTTGCGTCTGCGGGTGAAGGACGTCGACTTCGGGCGTGGTGAAATCCTGGTACGCGACGGCAAGGGGGCAAAGGATCGGGTGACGATGCTGCCGGTCGCGCTTGAATCGGAATTGCGCGAACATCTGGTGCGGGTGCGCGAGTTGCACCGTCGGGATCTGGCGGCCGGCCACGGCGAGGTGTACTTGCCCTACGCACTGGACCGCAAGTATCCGTCGGCCGGGCGGGAATGGGGCTGGCAGTACGTTTTTCCGTCGGCCGGGCTGTCGGTCGACCCGCGTTCAGGAGCGGTGCGCCGCCACCACATGATGGATCAGTCGGTGCAAAGGGCGATTCGGCAGGCCGTGCGCAATACCGGGATCGACAAGCCCGCCACACCGCATACCTTGCGACACTCCTTCGCCGCCCACCTGCTGAAGTCAAGCTACGACATCCGCACGGTCCAGGAATTGCTCGGGCATTCGGACGTGTCGACCACGATGATCTACACGCACGTGCTGAATCGCGGCGGGCGCGGGTGGCAGGTCCGCTGGATCGATTGGCCGCCGCGTGATCGGCTCCGGCGCTACTCCGCCGGCACCAGGAAATCCCGGCCGATGCCGTCGCCGAGTTCGTAGATGCGATCCATGAAATCCGTCAGGTATTCGTGCAGGCCGTCCTTGAGGATGTCGTCGATGCGCGCGTAGTGGATGTGCGCGTGCAGGATGCCGGCGAGGCGTTCGGTTTCGGCGGACTGGCCGTTCTTGATCGCTTCAAGGACGCGCACCACACCGCGCATGCAGGCGTGCAGCGAGCGCGGCATGTCCAGCCGCAGCATCAGAAGTTCGGCGACGCGCGCCGGGGTGATGACGTCGCGGTAAACCTTGCGGTAGACCTCGAAGGCGGACAGCGAGCGCAGCAGGGCGCCCCATTGGTAGAAATCGCTGGTTTCCTCGTCGTCGCCGTCCAGCACGTGGTACTTCACGTCGAGGATGCGCGCGGTGTTGTCGGCGCGTTCGAGGTAGCCGCCGAGACGGATGAAGTGGTGCGCCTCGTCCTGCAGCATGGTGCCGAAGGTGACGCCCCGGATCACCGCCGAGCGCAGCTTGACCCATTCGAAGAACTGGCCGATGCCGGCGGTCGTGATCTGCTCGAAGCGCTGGCCGCGCACTTCGATCCAGGTCATGTTGCAGCTTTCCCAGGTTTCCGCGGTCAGCGTGCCGCGCACGGCGTGGGCGTTCTCGCGCGCGGCGCGCAGGCAGCTGTAGATCGAGGAGACGTTGTTCGGGTCCATGACCATGAAGCGCAGGACGTTTTCCGCGTTGATCTCGTCGTAGGACTCGGCGAACCGGGCTTCCAGGCTGTTCAGCGCGAGAATCGCGCCCCAGTTCTGGTTCTCGGCCTCGACGGATTTCGGGACCAGCGACATCTGGTGGGTGACGTCGAGCAGGCGGGCCAGGTTCTCGGCGCGCTCGGTGTAGCGCGACATCCAGTAGAGGTGGTCGGCGGTGCGGCTCAGCATGTCCTTCTCCCGTCCCTAGCGTCCAGTCATATGGAAAACAGAGGATAACCACGTCATGCCGGCGTAAGCCGGAATCCGGCGGTGCGTCGCTGGATTCAGGATCAGGCCCGGAATGACGGATTTTGAAAGGTTCGTTTGATTCATCGTGGCTGAGCGCTAGTCTTCGAGTACCCAGGTGTCCTTGGTGCCGCCGCCCTGCGAGGAATTCACCACCAGCGATCCTGCGCGCAGGGCGACGCGCGTCAGGCCGCCGGGCACCATCTCGATGTTCCTGCCGGAGAGCACGAACGGGCGCAGGTCGACGTGGCGCGGGGCGATGCCCGATTCGACGAAGGTGGGGCAGCCGGACAGCGCCAGCGTCGGCTGGGCGATGTACTTTTCCGGCGCGGCGACGATGCGCCGGCGGAAGTCCTCGATCTGCGCTTTCGTCGAGGCCGGGCCGACGAGCATGCCGTAGCCGCCGGCGCCGTGCACCTCCTTGACCACGAGTTCGGGCAGGTGCTCCAGCGTGTAGGCCAGGTCCTCGGATTTCCTCAGCATGTAGGTCGGCACGTTGTTGAGGATCGGCGCCTCGCCGAGGTAGAAGCGGATCATCTCCGGCACGTAGGGGTAGATCGACTTGTCGTCGGCGACGCCGGTGCCGATGGCGTTGGCCAGCGTCACGCGCCCGGCGCGGTAGGCGGCGAGCAGTCCGGGCACGCCGAGCATCGAGTCCTTGCGGAAGGCCAGCGGGTCGAGGAAATCGTCGTCGAGGCGGCGGTAGATCACGTCGACGCGCTGCGGTCCCTGCGTGGTGCGCATGTAAACCGTTTCGTCCCTGACGAACAGGTCGCGGCCCTCGACGAGTTCGACGCCCATCTGCTGCGCCAGGAAGGTGTGCTCGAAGTAGGCGCTGTTGTAGGCGCCCGGCGTGAGCACGACCACAGTCGGGTCCTCGACGCCGTGCGGCGCGACGGTGCGCAGGTTTTCCAGCAGCAGGTCCGGGTAATGCTGCACCGGCGCGATCTTGTTGCGCGCGAAGAGTTCGGGGAAGAGCCGCATCATCATCTTGCGGTTCTCGATCATGTAGGACACGCCGGACGGCACGCGCAGGTTGTCCTCCAGCACGTAATACTCTCCCGCGCCGGCGCGCACCAGGTCGACGCCGGCGATGTGCGCGTAGATGCCGGCGGCGACGTCCACGCCCCGCATTTCCGGGCGGAACTGTGCGTTGTCGAGGACCTGCTCGCGCGGAATGCGCCCGGCCGCGAGGATGTCCTGGCCGTGGTAGATGTCGTGCAGGAAGGCGTTGAGCGCCTTGACCCGCTGGCGCAGGCCGTTCCGCAGCTCATGCCATTCGCCGGCGGGAATGATGCGCGGGACGATGTCGAAGGGAATCAGGCGTTCCTTGCCGGCTTCCTCGCCATACACGGCGAAGGTGATGCCGACCCGGTGGAAAGCGATGTCGGCCTCGGCCCGCTTGCGCGCGATGCGCTCCTCCGGCGTGGCGGCCAGCCAGTCGGCATAGGCCTGGTAGTGGGACCTCACCGCTCCCGCCGCATCGTACATTTCGTTGAAGAACGTGGTTGTCATGATCGTTGCCGCAGCCATGGAAGCGATGGGTTAGCAGCAGAAAACGTGCCATCCGCCAAATCCCCGCGCGCAAGCGGGTTTTGGCGCCGGGGCGCGCGGGCGATGCACCAACGTTGGGCGGCGGCGCACCAATCGCGCCACGGGAAGGCGGAACGTTCCCGGAAAAAGCGGGCGGGAAGGCGGGCGCCGGCTTATTCCGTGCCGTCCCGGTCCGCGGACGGCTCTTCCCCGCAGGGGGTGACGGTGACGGCGACCTCCGGCGCGTGGGCGTCGCCGCCGAGGATCACGCCGCGCAAGGGCGACACGTCGCCGAAGTCGCGGCCCCAGGCCAGGGTGATGTGCTGCGTGTCGGGCAGCAGGTCGTTGGTCGGATCGAAGTCGACCCACGCATCGCCGTCCGCGCCGGGACAGTACGCCGAGATCCATGCGTGCGAGGCGTCCGCGCCGACCATGCGCGGCTTGCCGGGCGGCGGCCGGGTCAGCAGGTAGCCGCTGACGTAGCGCGCCGGCAGCCCGAGCGAGCGCAGGCAGGAGAGCATCAGGTGTGCGAAGTCCTGGCATACCCCGCGCCTGTCCTCGAGCACCTTGAGCACGGGCGTAGCCACGGTGGTGGCCTGCGGGTCGAACTCGAACTCCCGGTGAATCCGCGCCATCAGCGTCCGCACGCCTTCGAGCAGCGGGCGGCCGGGGGGAAAGCAGGGCGCCGCGTAGGCGGCGAACTCGCGCTTGACCCGGACGTACGGCGATTCGAAAAGGTAGGCGCTGGCGTCCAGGCGGACCGGGCGGGCGCCGTAGACGAGGGCGTCGCGCACGCGCTCCCAGGCGGGCGATCCGGCGAGGCGGGCCGCGGGCCGGCGCGGGCGCACCTCGATGCGGCTCGCCGCGCGCACTTGCAGGCTGGCGTGCGGCGACTCGATGGCGAACTGCAGCACCGGGTTGCCGAAGGCGTCGTGCCGCGATGCTTCGAGTCCGGGGCGGGGGTCGATGCTCACGGCGTGTTCCAGGCAGGTCTGCCACGGGCAGTCGCGCGGCGTCAGGTGCAGGTGCTGGCGCGAGATCGAGACCGGGCTCTCGTAGTCGTAGCGCGTCTCGTGGACGACGTGGTAGCGGGCCGGGGCGTTCATGTTCAGGCCGCCAGCGTCTGCCGGCCGACGTCGCCGACGTGGGTGAAGTAGCGCATGGCCAGCCGGTCGGAAAGATTCGCCGCATCCTGCGCGATCCCGTCGAGCAGGCCGGCCAGTTCGCGGCCGCCGCCGTTCCGGCGGGCCGGGGAATCGCGCTGGTCGAAACGGTCGAGGTCGAACGTCCGCAGGCGGGCGAGGCCGGCGCGCAGGGCGTCTCCGCCGGCCTCGCCGGGAAGGCTGCCGAGTTCCCTTTCCAGGCGGCCGAGGTAGCGGGTCAGCGTCTGCGCCTGGAAGAGCACCGCGTGCGGGTTGGCGCCGTCGAGGACGATCAGGTCGATCGCCGGCAGCAGTTCCGGCTGCGCCATGTAGCGCGAACGGTAGGTGATGATGCTGTCGGCCAGTTCCAGCAGCCATTCCACGCAGCCGGGGGCGCGCGTGGATTCGAGGCGCAGGAACTGGGCGATGGCGTCGGCCAGGAAGATCAGGCGTTCGATGCGGCGGCCGATGATCAGGAAACGCCAGCCGTCGTCGCGCGTCATGTCGTCCATGGCGAAGCCGGCCAGCGCCGAGGTGGCGAGCAGCAGCTGGTCGAGGAAGGCGAGCGCCTCGCCGAGCGCCGGCCGGGTCTTGGCGTACGCCTGCAGCTGGTGCTGCAGGCGGTTGAGCGCGTGCCAGTTGTCGAGCGAGAAGCGCTCGCGCACCTGCGCGCCGACCCACAGCAGGCGGCGGATGCCGCCGGCCAGCCCGTCGCCCCATTCGCCGCCGCACAACGCGGCCAGCAGCTGCCCCTCGACGTCGCGCCGGCTCGGCTTTTTGCCCGGCGCCTCGGGCAGCAGCTTCAGCGCCCGCCCGGTCTCGTAGGCCGACATCAGGGCACGCGTGTCGTCCTCGGTGCCCGCGTCGACCAGCCGCGACAGGCCGATGCGCAGCAGCCGCGCCATGTCCTCGCAACGCTCGGTGTAGCGTCCGAACCAAAATAGGTTCTCGACCACCCGCGACGACAGGTTGCTGCCGCTGCGGACGAGATCGGCCTTGCCGATCATCGGCTTGATCAGGCTGAAGGTGTTGACCGGCTCGTCGCTGAGCACCCAGGTGTCCTTGCTCGAACCGCCGCGCTGCATCGAGATGAAGCGCGCGTCGGTCGCCGAGGTGACGCGGGTGAGTCCGCCGGGCATCACCCGGTAGCCTTGCGGCGTGGCCGCGACGTAGACGCGCAGCGCCACGCCCCGCGGCAGCAGGCGGCGCTCGTGCGGCGCGCTCCACGAGGGGGCTTGCGAGAAGCGCACGAGTTCCTGCGCGACGTAGGCCTGCGGCCGGGCGCGCAGGCGCTCGATCAGCTCGTCGCGCGGCGCTCCCCGCAGGTCGCTGCCGAAGACCGGATCGAGCCGCTGCGACGGGAAGGCGCCCTTGATGACCAGCCGGTCGAGGTGCTCGACCACGAACTCCAGGGCCGCCTGCTCGCCGCACCACCAGGTGCCGACCGACGGCATGCGCAGCGTCTCGCCGAGCAGTTTTTCGCAGGCGCCGGGCAGGAAGCCGGGCAGCGCGGCGGACTGCAGCAGGCCGCTGCCGAGCGCGTTGGCCACCAGCACCGTGCCGGCGCGCACGGCCTGCAGCAGGCCGGGAACGCCCAGCGCCGAATCGCCGCGCAGTTCGAGCGGATCGCAGAAATCGTCGTCGAGGCGGCGCAGGATGGCATGCACGCGCTTCAGGCCGGTCAGAGTCTTCAGGTAGACGCGGTCCTCGCGCACCGTCAGGTCCTGCCCCTCGACCAGCGGGTAGCCGAGGTAGCGCGCCAGGTAGGCGTGCTCGAAGTAGGTCTCGTTGTACGGTCCCGGCGTCAGCAGCACGACCAGCGGGTTGGCGCCGTCGCCGTCCTGCGGCGCCCAGTGCGCCAGGCTTTCCTGCAGCGCGGCGAAGAACTGGGCCAGGTGATGCACGCCGAGCTCGCGGAACTTCTCGGGGAACAGGCGCGAGACGATGACCCGGTTCTCCAGCGCGTAGCCGGCGCCGGAGGGCGCCTGCGTGCGGTCGGCGATGACCCACCAGCGCCCGTCGGGCGAGCGCGCGAGATCGGCGGCGTAGAGGTGCAGCCAGGTGTCGCCGGGTGGACGGATGCCCTGGCAGGGCCAGAGAAAGCCGTTGTGGCCGTAGACCAGCGCCGGCGGGATGCTGCCGTCGCGCAGCAGTTCCTGCGCGCCGTAGAGGTCGGCGAGCAGGGCGTTGAGCAGGCGCGCGCGCTGCGTCACGGCCGCCGAGATGCCGCTCCATTCCTCCTGCGACAGGATCAGCGGCAGCGGATCGAGTTCCCATGGCCGGTCGGCGCCCTTGGGGTCGGCGTAGACGTTGTAGGTGACGCCGTTCTCCAGGATGCGCCGGCGGACGTAGTCGAGCTGATGGCGCATCTGCGCCGGCGTGGCGCTGTCCAGATGATCGAAGAAAACCCGCCAGGACGGCCGCAGCCGGCCGTTGTCGGCGAGCATCTCATCGAAGCGGTCGGTCTTGCGCGGATAGTTCGCGAGCAGGGTGCGCGGCATGGTGCGGAGTCGTCGGTCAAAAACGTATTTCACCACGGCGGACGCGGCGAAAAGCGAAAGAGCCGGTTTTTGTGGCGGCTACGGGGTCACCCGACGGGGCCGCCTGAAGTCCCGGGTCCTCTCCGCGACCGCCGTGTCTGAACGTGTTGCTCAAGGGCGCCGCAGGTCCAGCGTGAACGGGAAGTCCGCGTTGCCCGCTTCGTCCTCGATCTCGATCCGCCCCGGCGTGTGCCCGAGCGCCGAGAAGCGCGCCAGGCGCCGGCCCTCCGCCTCGTAGGCGTTCACCGGGTGGCGCTCGAAGTTGCGCCCGCCGGGATGCGCCACCTGGTATTGGCAGCCGCCCAGCGAGCGCCGCATCCAGGTATCCACCAGGTCGAAGGTCAGCGGCGCATGCACGCCGATCGTCGGGTGCAGGCAGGCGGCGGGCCGCCACGCGCGATAGCGCACGCCGGCGACGAACTCGCCGACCCGGCCGGTGTCGCGCAGCGGCAGCGGGCGGCCGTTGCAGGTCAGCACATAGCGGTCGCCGGCCATGCCGGTGGCCTTGACCTGCAGGCGCTCGACCGACGAGTTGACGTAGCGCACGGTGCCGCCGGGGGCGCCTTCCTCGCCCATCACGTGCCAGGGTTCCAGCGCGTGGCGCAGCTCGACCTCGATGCCCTGCGCGGCGAAGCGGCCGTGCACCGGGAAGCGGAACTCGAAATGCGGCGCGAACCAGGCCGGATCGAAGGCATAGCCGGCGGCATCCAGTTCGGCGAGGACGTCGGCGAAGTCCTGCTGCACGAAATGCGGCAGCATGAAGCGGTCGTGCAGCTCGGTGCCCCAGCGCACCAGCCGCGCCGGCGCGTAGGGCGCCTGCCAGAAGCGCGCGACCAGGGCGCGCAGCAGGAGCTGCTGGGCCAGCGACATGCGCGCGTGCGGCGGCATCTCGAAGGCGCGCATTTCGAGCAGGCCGAGGCGCCCCGCGGCGCCGTCGGGCGAGTAGAGCTTGTCGATGCAGAACTCGGCGCGGTGCGTGTTGCCGGTCGCGTCGATCAGCAGGTTGCGCAGCAGCCGGTCGATCAGCCACGGCGCAACGTCCGCGCCGGCCTTGGGGAACTGCCCGAAGGCGACCTCCAGTTCGTAGAGCGCATCGTCGCGCGCCTCGTCGACGCGCGGCGCCTGGCTGGTCGGGCCGATGAACAGGCCGGAGAACAGGTAGGACAGCGACGGGTGGTTGTGCCAGTAGCCGATCAGGCTGCGCAGCAGGTCGGGCCGGCGCAGGAACGGCGAGTCGAGCGGCGCGGCCGCGCCGAGCACGAAGTGGTTGCCGCCGCCGGTGCCGGTGTGGCGGCCGTCGAGCATGAACTTCTCGGTGGTCAGGCGCGACAGCCGGGCGGCTTCGTAGAGATGCGTGGTGCGCTCGACGAGTTCGTCCCAGTCGGCGCACGGCTGGATGTTGACCTCGATCACGCCGGGGTCGGGCGTGACGCTGAACTTGGCCAGGCGCGGGTCGCGCGGCGGCTCGTAGCCTTCGAGGATGACCGGCGCGCCCAGCTCCGCGGCGGCGGCCTCGACGGCGGCGGCCAGTTCCACGTAGTCGTCGAGCTCCTGCGTCGGCGGCATGAAGAGGTACAGCACCCCGTTGCGCGCCTGCGCCGACATCGCCGTGCGGGTGATCCAGGCGGCGGATTCCTTGCTTTGCGGCCAGTGCTCGAACGTGGCGCCGCCCGCCGGCGGGCCGCCGTCGCGCGCCGCGGCCAGCGCGCGTTCGTCGAGGCGGTGCCGGATCTCCGCGTACGCGCGCAGCGGCGGCACGATCCGCGTCGGATCGGGCGTGGCGACGTACGGATAATCGGTTTCGGCGACCCAGGGTTGCGAGTCGAGCGGCAGGCGATAACCGATCGGCGAGTCGCCGGGGATCAGGTAGCAGCGCTCGCTGCGCAGAAACCACGGGCCGCTCTGCCAGCGGCCGTTGGCCGCGCCGCGCGCGACCGGCAGCACGTGGCCGGCGACGGCGTCCAGCCCCTGCGCGAACACGCGCGCCAGGCGTTCGCGTTCGAGCGGATCGTCCAGCCGCGCATCGAAGGGATCGACGTTGACCGGCAGGCGCCGTTCGCGCCACAGGTAGTAGAACGCATCCTCGTAGGCCGGGAAGACGTGCTGGGCGTCGAGCTCCAGGCGTTCGGCCACGCGGCGCAGGAAGCGGCCGGCCAGTTCGGCGTCGGCGCCGTAGTTCCGCGTCTCGTCGGCGATCAGCGCCGCGTCGCGCCAGAGCGGCTGCCCGTCCCGGCGCCAGAAGCAGTTCAGCGACCAGCGCGGCAGCTGCTCGCCGGGATACCACTTGCCCTGGCCGAAGTGCACGAGGCCACGCGGCGCGTATTTTTCGCGCAGCCGGTGGAACAGTTCGGCGGCGTGGGCGCGTTTGGTCGGGCCGAGCGCCTCGGTGTTCCATTCGGCGCCGTCCGGATCGTCGATCGAAATGAAGGTCGGTTCGCCGCCCATGGTCAGGCGGACGTCGCCGGCGGCCAGGTCGGCGTCGATGCGCCGGCCGAGCGCTTCGATGCCGGCCCACTGCGCCTCGGTATACGGCTTGGTGACGCGCGGCGCCTCCCACACGCGCTCGACCTTCATGACGTGCGAGAACTCGCATTCGCACGCCTCGGTGAAGCCGGTGACCGGCGCGGCCGACGACGGTTCGGGAGAACAGGCGATCGGGATGTGCCCCTCGCCGGCGAGCAGGCCGGACGTCGGATCGAGGCCGATCCAGCCGGCGCCGGGCAGGTAGACCTCGCACCAGGCATGCAGGTCGGTGAAATCCCTGTCGGTGCCGGCCGGACCGTCGAGCGGCTTCACGTCCGGCGCGAGCTGGATCAGGTAGCCCGAGACGAAGCGCGCAGCCAGGCCGAGATGGCGCAGCACCTGGACCAGCAGCCAGGCCGAGTCGCGGCACGAGCCGGAGGCCTTGACCAGCGTTTCGCCCGGCGCCTGCACGCCGGGTTCGAGGCGGATCACGTAGCCGATGGCGCGCTGCACGCGCTGGTTGAGCGCAACGAGGAAGTCGACGGTCGATGTCGGTTCGCGCGGGATGCCATCCACAAAAGCCTTGAACAGCGGCGTGGCCGGCAGTTTTTCCAGGAACGGCTGCAGTTCGTGGCGCAGGCCCGGCTCGTAGGCGAGGGGGAATTCCCCGGCGCCGGGTTCGAGGAAGAAATCGAAAGGATTGATCACCGACATCTCGGCGACGAGATCGACCTCGACCTTGAACTCGCGGGTTTTTTCCGGAAAGACCAGGCGCGCGAGATAGTTCGCTTGCGGGTCCTGCTGCCAGTTGATGAAGTGTCCGCCAGGCGAGACCTTCAGCGAATAGCTGAGGATCGGCGTGCGGCAATGCGGCGCCGGGCGCAGGCGGACGACCTGCGGCGAGAGGATGACGGGCCGGTCATAGCGGTAGTGCGTGACGTGGTTGAGAGCGGCGTGGATCGACACGACTGACTCCGGGGCAAGGGGACCCCACTCCGGCTAGCAAGAGCCGCGCCATCGTCCGCCAGCGGCAACGGAGGCGATTGCGCCGGCGGCCACGCCGGGGGCGCCCCGGACGGGTGCGCCGTCTCCGGCGCAGCACCCAGGACGGTGCGTGCCGCGCGAGTCAGCGATCCTTCGCCTGCACCCAGAGCACGTCGCCCTGGCCGTCCACCTGGTTGAGCGAGCGGCCGAGCACGAACAGCAGGTCGGACAGGCGGTTGAGGTACTTGCGGGCGAATTCGGAGACCGGCTCGCCGTTGCCCAGGCTCACCACGCGGCGCTCGACCCGGCGGCACACCGAGCGCGCCAGGTGCGCCAGCGCGGCGGGGCGGGTGCCGCCGGGCAGGATGAAGTTCTTGAGCGGGCTGAGGCCGGCGTTGAAGCGGCCGACCAGTTCTTCGAGGCGCAGCACGTGCTCCTCGCTGATGATCGCCGAGCCGGGGATGCAGATTTCGCCGCCCAGGTCGAACAGGTCGTTCTGGATGCGCAGCAGGGCCGGGCGGATCGTCTCCGGCAGTTCCTCCGCGAGCAGCACGCCGAGGCACGAGTTGAGTTCGTCGATTTCGCCGATGCAGTCGATGCGCAGGCTGTCCTTGGCGACGCGGGAACCGTCGCCGAGGCCGGTGGTGCCGGCGTCGCCGGTGCGGGTGACGATCTTGCTGAGGCGGTTGCCCATGGCGGTCTTCCTGAGGAGAATGGCGGGGTGAGGTGAGACCGATTATAAGCCAAAGGTTCCGACGGATTCGTCCGCCTTTCGGCACTGCAGCGAGGGATGGCATGGCGTTGGATGAAGCGTTGCTGGCGACCCTTTCCGGGGACGAAAGCAAGGGGATCGGGCGGCTGCTCGAAAAAGGCGTGACCCTGCCGCCGCAGCCGCGCGTGCTGCAGGAACTGCAGGAAAAACTGGCGAACGGCGCGGCGGACGTGCGCGTTTACGCCCGGCTGCTGGCGCACGACCCCGGCCTCGTGGCGATGCTCTTCAAGGTGGTGAGGAACGCCTCCTACCGGCGTTTCCAGCCGTTCGAGTCGGTCGAGCACATCCTGCAGGCGATCGGGCTGCAGCAGACGGTCAACCTGGTGCGCGCCATCGTGCTGGTGTCGGCGGTGCCGGCGAAGCACAACCGCAAGGCGTTCGAGGCGTTCTGGGCGCGCTCGCACGCCGTTTCGGAACTGGCCATGCTGATCGCCGCGGAGCGCGTGGCGGTGTGCAACATCTTCCCGGACCAGGCCTGCATGGCCGGGCTGTTCCACGATTGCGGCGTGCCCGTGCTGATGCAGCGCTTCCCCACCTACTGCAAGGACATGCGGCTCGACGAACCGGGCCGCTGGCCGGACCTCGCCGAGGAGGACCGGCGCTTCGAGGCCGATCACTGCGTCATCGGCTACCTGGTCGGCAAGCACTGGAAACTGCCGGACTTCATCTGCGACGCCATCCGCTTCCACCACGACATCGCGCGGCTGGAGAACCACGCGGCGCGCACCATGGTGGCCATCCTGCAGCTGGCGATCCATCTCCATCACCTCGACCTCCATTTCCCCGACCCGGAGTGGGCCGCCGTGCACGCCGAGGTGCTCGACGAGCTGGGCATGGGCGAGGACACGCTGCCCGAACTGATCGACGTGGTCCTCGAACGGCACCACGCCGCCGCCAACCTTTGATCCGGGTGCCGCCGGATGGGACGCCGGATGGCGCTTTTCCCCGGACGAACGGCGCGCCGCGGCGCGGAAAACCATGTCGCCGGGATGGTATCCTGCCTGCCCGAACCGCCACCCATGACCTGACCGTCGCCCGAATTCCACCATGGCCATGATGATCGACGCCTGCGTCGCCCAGCACCAGGGCGACCGCAGGGAGCAGCAGGACCGCGTCGCGCTGCTGCCGCACCCGAAGGGCGGCGGCGTGGCGCTGGCGGTGGTGGCGGACGGCATGGGCGGGCACACCGGCGGCGCGCTGGCCGCGCAGCAGGTGCTGCACACGGCGGGAGCCAACCTGGGACAGTTCTCGGCGCGCAGCGAGGCGCCGGTGGAGCTGCTCGAAGCGAGCCTCAACGAGGCGCACGTGCTGATCAAGGCGTCGCGCTTCATCAACGAGAAGGACCCGCACAGCACGGCGGTCATGCTCCTGCTGCAGCCGGGGAAAGTCAGCTGGGCGCACTGCGGGGACAGCCGCATGTACCGTTTCCGCGGCGAGCGCCTGCTCTTCCGCACCACCGATCATTCCTACGTCGAAAGCCTGGTGGCCAAGGGCCGGATCAGTCCGGAGCAGGCGCAGGTGCATCCCAACCGCAACATCCTGCTGACCTCGCTCGGCGGCAACGAACCGCCGCGCATCGACCACGGCGAGGCCGCCGACCTGCAGGCGGGCGACGCCTTCGTGCTCTGTTCCGACGGCCTGTGGGGCTATTTCGGCGACGCCGAGCTCGGCGCCGTGGTCGCCTCCCATTCGGCCCGCGCCGCGTCCGATCTGTTGATCAACCGCGCGCGCAAGCGCGCCTGCGGCGACGGCGACAACGTGTCGCTGGTGGTCATCAAGCTGCTGGCGCTGCCCCAAAAGACGAAATAAAAAAGCCGGCTGCCGCCGGCTTGGGCTGGACGCGCGCGGCGCCGGCTATTTCCGCCCCAGGCCGCCGAGCAACGCGGCGACGACGCGGCGCGGCTTGTGCGGATGCTCCGGGTGCGCCATGGCGCGCGCCTTCTCGGCGTCGGCGGGCGCGGCGACGGGGTGGGGTTCCGCGCTCTCGTACGGCTTGCTGAAATCGAAGCCGTCCGGGGCGATGTGGCTGGTGCGTCCGCGTCCGCCGGAGCGCTCGCGCGGCGGCCGCAGGGCGGGCGCGACTTCCGGCGACGCCAAGCGGCGGCGGGGCTTTTTCTTGCCGCTCGGCGGGTATTCGTAGTCGTATTCCGGTTCGAAGCCGGGCACGATCACCTGTTCGAGCTGCATCTTGATCAGCTTCTCGATGTCCACCAGGTATTGCACCTCGTCGGCCGAAACCAGCGAGATGGCGGTGCCCGTCTTGCCCGCGCGGCCGGTGCGGCCGATGCGGTGCACGTAGTCTTCCGGCGTGTGCGGAATCTCGAAGTTGATCACGTGCGGCAGTTCGTCGATGTCCAGGCCGCGCGCCGCCACGTCGGTGGCGACGAGCACCAGCGTGGTGCCGTCCTTGAACGCCTCGAGGGCCTTGAGCCGGTCCAGCTGGCTCTTGTCGCCGTGGATCGAATCGGCGGCGATGCCGGCGCGCTGCAGGTCGCGGGCCAGGCGGTTGGTCTCGATCTTGGTGCGGGTGAACACCAGCACCTGGTTGAATTCCGCCGACTTGAGCAGCTTCACCAGCAGCGCGCGCTTGGCCGCGGCGGCGACGGGGTGGACGCGGTGGGTGATCGTTTCGGACACCGTGTTGCGCCGGGCGACCTCGACGAGCACCGGCGAATGCAGCATGCGGTCGGCCAGCTTCTTGATCTCTTCGGAGAAGGTGGCCGAGAACAGCAGGCTTTGCCGCTGCACCGGCAGCAGGTTGATGATGCGCGTGACGTCGGGGATGAAGCCCATGTCCAGCATGCGGTCGGCCTCGTCGAGCACGAGCGCCTGCACCTGCCCGAAATTGAGGCATTTCTGCTCGACCAGGTCGAGCAGGCGTCCCGGCGTGGCCACCAGCACCTCGATGCCGCGGCGGATTTCCTCGATCTGCGGCTTGATGTCCACGCCGCCGTAGGCGCACAGGCTGCGGAAGGGCAGGTACTTGCTGTAGTCCTTGACCGATTCGTAAACCTGGATCGCCAGTTCGCGCGTCGGCGCCAGCATCAGGATGCGCACGGGATGGCGCGCCGGCGAGGGGCTGGGGTTGGCGAAGGGAAGAATGCGCTGCAGCAGCGGCAAGGTGAAGGCGGCCGTCTTGCCGGTGCCCGTCTGGGCGCCGCCCATCAGGTCCTTGCCGGAGAGAACGATCGGAATGGCTTGCGCCTGGATCGGTGTCGGGGTCGTGTAGCCTTGGTCGGAAACAGCTCGTAACAGCTCGGGCGCGAGGCCGAGTTCATCAAAACGCATCGAAAGCGCCTGCGAATAAGTAGAAAATCAACGGGATAGGGGGCGGATTATACACGCTTTGGCCGGGAGCATCGGGCGCGGGATCGATTGCGCGGCTGGAAGAGGCGCGGAAGAGGTCCGGCGGTGAAGCCGGCGCCTCTTCACTTTTCGTGCCGGTCGTTGCGCAGCCGCCCGAGCGCCTGTTCCGCCGCCGTGTCGAACAGCGACAGGCCGGAAACGACGCGCGCGGTTCCCGCCTGCAGCTGCTGTTCGACGATCTGCGGCGCTAGGGCGACGGCATCGTTCCATGCCGGGTTGAACAGCAGCAGCGTGCGCGACTCCTCGCTCTGCCAGCAGACCATGCCGCACCAGACCATGTCGTCGGGCATGCGGAAGGACAGCCAGTCGCCGGGGGCGACCGCCGGGCCGCCGCGCGGGGCGACGGCGGGCAGGGCGGTGCGGCCGAAATACTGGACGCACTTGCCCTCTCTTTCGAGGATGCGCGCGGGCGGGAAGGTGCCCGGAACGGCGGCTGCCGCCGGCGCCGCGTTCGGCGCGTGGGACGGCGGTGCCGCGCCGCCCTTGTTCGGCCTGCCGCGCAAGGCGTTCGTCTGCAGTACGAAACACGCATCGAGAAAGGGTTGCCGCTGCTCGGCGGGCACCGCGATCCCGTCCAAACCCGCATTGATCTTCCTGATCAGCGCGGGAATCAGCGCCGTCAGCTTCTGCCGCTCCTCCGGCGTGCGTTTCGGCAGGATGCTCCACAGCAAGTAGTTGACGACGGATTCGCCTTCCTTCCAGGCCTCGCCGCCGACTCCGCCGGCCAGGCAGGCGTCCTGCATCACCCGCACCCAGTGCACCGAGAGAAAATGCACGACTGCCGGCTCGCGGGTGCGGGCCAGCGCCTTCTGCAGCCAGTTCTGGGCCGCAGCCAGCGCGGTTTCATTGCGCTCGTAATCCCGGACCTGCCCGGCGCAGGCTTGAGCCGCCTCCCGCGTGGCCTCGTCGCGGCGGGCGATCAGCGCGTCCAGCCCGGCCAGGACCGGCGCCAGATCGCCATCCCTGCTTTCCAGCGCCGATCGGGCGGTTTCCGTCAGTTCGGCAAGGCTCCGGCACAACGGGTGATCGCGCGGCGTGTCCGGCGGCAGTCCGACCGCCGCTCGCGCCAGGCGGTTGATCAGTTGCCGGGCCGGATGCTTCACGTCGCTGAAAAAGTCCGGGTCGAGGATGGCTTTTTTCAGCAGCGGAATCTGCAGGCGGCTGAGCATGGTCTTGATCGCGTCGGGCAGGTCGGGCGAGGCGAAGATGGATTCGAAGATCAGCGACAGCGTGTCGAGGACGATGGCGGTCGGCTTGCCGGCGGGGAGGTCGAGATCGCCGGACCTGAGCGGCCGCAGCGCCGGCCCGCCGCCGGCTTCGTTCTCGGTTTCGGCGGCCGCCAGCGCGGAGCCGACGTGCTGCCTTTCGATGACGTCGAGGCGTTCAATGAGGTGGTTGAGCATCACCAGGGCCGAGGCGTCCATCACGAAATTGCCGCCGGAGCCGGCCGCGCCGGCGCCCGGCGAGACGCCCGCAAAGGGAATGTCCGTTCCCGCCTGCCGCTGCATCGTCTGCTGCAGCGCGGCGAGGGGATTGTCGCCGGCGCTGCCGCCGGCCAGCGAGCCGGACGACGGGGCGGCGCTCCCGGCCTGCCGCACCAGTTGCACCGGCACCGGTTTGATGCCCCGCTGGTCGAGCAACTGGTTGATTTCCAGATAGATCTCCGGCAGCCGCAGCTTGAGCAGTTCCTCCAGGCGCTGCAGGCGTTCCAGGTGCTGGTCCAGGTTGCCCGAGCTTTCGCGGCAGAGCACCCGCAGGCCGCGCCGGATCGGTTCCATGCCGACCGGGTTCTCGTCCGGCGTCATGCGGCGGCGTTGCAGCAGCGTCATGTAGCGCAGCTGGGCGTGCCAGTGGTCGATGTTCTTGTCGTCCCGCAGGTGGTTGGCGATCTCGCCGATGCGGATGTCCAGTTCGAGGTCGTCGTTGCCGACGAGCGATATCCGCGACGCCGTGAGCCCCTGCGTCTCGTCGAAGCCGCCGTGCCCCTCGGCGGCCGCCAGTTCGTCGTGCGCGGCGCCGATCTCGCGCCCCACGGCTTCGAGGATTTCAGGGGCGCGCACGCCGCTCTGCCGGGCGAGCTCGGTCAGGCGGCGCACGAACAGCTCGCGGCATTCCTTGAGAATGAAAAAGGGATCGCCCGGGAGGGCGGTCGTGGACGTATTCGGCGTATCAGGCATGATCAGCGTCCCGGAACGGGCGTCAGGAGGACTTCTTGGCGGCTTTTTCGCCGCCGTCGGCCGGCTGGGCCCGCTTGCGCGCTCCCGGCGGCGACACGGGCGGCAATTGCGGCTCGACCGTCTCCAGCTTGTTCTCGCGCATGTAGGCGTCCATGTCGCGCCAGCCCTCGTAGATCGAGGCCTTGGGCAGCCACGCATAGATGGCGTAGCAGTCCTCGATGGCGCGGCCGGACTGCCGGCAGGCGCCGCCCACGGCGCGCCCTTCGGCGTCGTCGCGCGCCGCCTTGGCCGCGGGGTTCTCGATCCCCATCTGCTGCTGGACGATGTCGCAGCCGGACAGCAGCACGGCCAGCACCGCGGCGATCAGGGAGGCGCGCAACGAGGTCCAAGGCGTTTCTGGCACGGTGTGTCCCGGTGGAGTTGGAAAGAATCCGGCATTTCTACCATAAATCAGAGACCTGATGAAACGGCGATGGCCTATGCGCCGCCGCCGCATGGAGGCGCCGCTCACCCTCGGTCGTTTCCGGTCCTATAATGCGCCCCTTGATCGAATTTTCAGGGGATGCGCAATGTCTTTCGTCAAAGTGGCCGTGGCTGCCGGTTTTCTCGCCTTGTCGGTTCCAGCGCCGGCCGCGCCTGCCCGGGCGCCGGCGCCCGTACCCGCGGCCGGGCCGGTCGAGCTGGAAATGTCGCACCAGCTCGACGAAGTCCAGGCCGAACGCCTGGAGCCGTTCATCGAGAACTTCAACAAGCAGAGCAAGGACGTGAAGGTCAAGCTGGTCCGCCGCGCCGAGGGCGACGCGCCGAAGCAGCTCAACCTGGTGACCAACGAGGAATACGCGCGCTTCCTGCTCAACAAGGCCAGCTTCAAGCCGCTGCACCAGGTGATGAGCGAGGCCAAGATGCCGCTCGATGCGGCCAGGCTGTCCTCGGAGCTGCGCGGCGGCAACCTGGTCAACGCCAAGGGGCAGCTGTTCGCCCTGCCGGTCGCCTTTTCGACGCCGGTGCTGTACATCAACAAGCAGGCCTTCCGCAAGGCCGGCCTCGATCCGGACTCGCCGCCCCGGACCTGGGCCGAGACGCAGGACGCCGCCGGCAAGCTGGTCGCGGCGGGCAGCCAGTGCGCCTACACCACGTCCTGGCCGGCCTTGATCCTGATCGACAACATCAGCGCCTGGAACGGCGCCGACGTGAACGACGCCAAGGGCCGGCTGGCCTTCAACGGCCTGTTGCAGGTCAAGCACGTGGCGATGATGGCGACCTGGTTCAAGGCCAAGTATTTCAGCTACTTCGGCCGGCGCGACGAGGCCGACCAGCGTTTCGTCAACGGCGAGTGCGGCATGCTGACCAGTTCGTCCTCGCTGTTCGCGACCTTGTCGGAGAGCCAGAAGGAGAACGTCGGCGTGTCGCCGCTGCCCTATCACGACGACGTATACGGCGCGCCGAAGAACACCCTGGCCGAAGGCGCGTCGCTGTGGGTGGCGTCGGGGCTGAAGCCGGCGGAGACGCGGGGCGTCGCCAGGTTCGTCAATTACGTGATGGGCCCGGAGGTGCAGATCGACCTGACGCTGGCCGGCGGCTTCCTGCCGATGACCAGCGTGGCGCGCGCCGCGGCGGGCAGCAAGCTGTTGAAGGCCGACCTGCACGGCCTGCAGGTGGCCTACGAGCAGCTCAAGAGCCGGGCCGCCGCGCCGGCCGTGCGCGTCTCGCAGATCGAGTCGGTGCGCCGGATCGTCGAGGAGGAACTGGAGTCGGTGTGGGCCAACCGCAAGCCGGCCAAGGAGGCGCTGGACAACGCCGTGCAGCGCGGCAACACCGTGCTGCAGGCCATGCTGGCCAAGGCCAAGCCGGGCAAGTGAGAGGCGCCGGACGCGGGCGGGAGACCGCCCGCCCGACGCGCCCCGCGCCAAAACCCGCTCCGGCGGGTTTTTTATTGCGCATTCCGCAGCTTAGCGGCGTCGCGCGGGCGCTTCGGCGCCGGTGCCGAGGGGCATTCGGTGCTAGAATTCCGGTCCCTGAAATCTGCCCGTGATGGGGATCGACACCGATGAAAAGCGCCGAAATCCGCGAGACTTTCCTCAAGTTCTTCGAGTCCAAGGGCCACCAGATCGTGGCTTCCAGCTCGCTCGTGCCGCACGACGATCCGACGCTGCTGTTCACCAACGCCGGGATGAACCAGTTCAAGGACGTCTTTCTCGGCTTCGACAAGCGGCCCTACTCGCGCGCGACGACGTCGCAGAAGTGCGTGCGCGCGGGCGGCAAGCACAACGACCTGGAAAACGTCGGCTACACCGCGCGCCACCACACCTTCTTCGAGATGCTCGGCAACTTCTCGTTCGGCGACTATTTCAAGCGCGACGCGATCGCCTACGCTTGGGAACTGCTGACCGAGGTCTTCAAGCTGCCCAAGGACCGCCTGTGGGCGACCGTCTATGCCGAGGACGACGAAGCCTACGAGATCTGGCACAAGGTCATCGGCCTGCCCGCCGAGCGCGTCGTGCGCATCGGCGACAACAAGGGCGGGCGCTACGCCTCCGACAATTTCTGGATGATGGGCGACACCGGGCCGTGCGGCCCGTGCACCGAGATCTTCTACGACCACGGCGAGCACATCCCCGGCGGGCCGCCCGGCTCGCCCGACGAGGATGGCGACCGCTACATCGAGATCTGGAACAACGTGTTCATGCAGTTCAACCGCGACGATCAGGGCGTCATGCATCCGCTGCCCAAGCCCTCGGTCGACACCGGCATGGGCCTGGAGCGCATCGCCGCGGTGCTGCAGCACGTGCAACAGCAACTACGACATCGACTTGTTGCAGAACCTGGTCAAGGCCGCGGCGCGCGAAACCAGTGGCGCGGACATGGCGAGCCCGTCGCTGCGCGTGCTGGCCGACCACATCCGCGCCTGCTCCTTCCTCATCGCCGACGGCGTGATCCCCGGCAACGAGGGGCGCGGCTACGTGCTGCGCCGCATCATCCGCCGCGCCATCCGCCACGGCTACAAGCTCGGCGCGCGGGCGGCCTTCTTCCACCGCATGGTGCCCGACCTCGTCGCCGAGATGGGCGGCGCCTATCCGGAGCTGGTCAGCGGCGAGAAGCGCGTCACCGAAGTGCTCAAGCAGGAAGAGGACCGCTTCTTCGCCACCATCGAGCACGGCATGGCCATCCTCGAAAGCGAACTGGCGGCGATGGACGGCAAGGGCGTGTTCAACGGCGAGACGGCCTTCAAGCTGCACGACACCTTCGGGTTCCCGCTCGACCTGACCGCCGACATCTGCCGCGAGCGCGGCGTGACCGTGGACGCCGCCGGTTTCGAGGCGGCGATGAACCGCCAGAAGGAGCTGGCGCGCGCCGCCGGCAAGTTCAAGATGGCCGCCGCCCTTGAGTACCAGGGGCCGGAGACCACCTTCCGCGGCTACGACACGCTGGAGTTCAAGGGCAAGGTGCTGGCGCTGTACAAGGAAGGTTCGCCGGTCGGCGAACTGCACGAGGGCGACGCCGGCACGGTGGTGCTCGACGAGACGCCGTTCTACGCCGAATCCGGCGGCCAGGTCGGCGACCGCGGCGTGCTGCAGTCGGCGCAGGGCATCTTCGCGGTCGAGGACACCCAGAAGATCCAGGCCGCCGTCTTCGGCCACCAGGGCGTGCTGAAGACCGGCAGCCTCAAGGTCGGCGACATGGTGAGCGCCCGGGTGGACCTGGTGGCGCGCAAGCGCACCATGCGCAACCATTCGGCCACGCACCTGATGCACAAGGCCCTGCGCCAGGTGCTCGGCGAACACGTGCAGCAGAAGGGCTCGCAGGTCGATCCGGACAAGACGCGCTTCGACTTCGTGCACGGCCAGCCGATGACCGACGAGGAAATCCGCCGCGTCGAGCACATCGTCAACGCCGAGATCCTGGAGAACGCCGATTGCCTGCACCGCGTGATGCCGATCGACGAAGCGCAGAAGCTCGGCGCGATGATGCTCTTCGGCGAGAAGTACGGCGATATGGTGCGGGTCATCGACATCGGCTCGTCGCGCGAACTGTGCGGCGGCACGCACGTCCGCCGCACCGGCGACATCGGCATGTTCACCATCGTCGCCGAGGGCGGCGTGGCGGCCGGCATCCGCCGCGTCGAGGCGATCACCGGCGACGTCGCGCTGGCCTATATGCAAGGCATGGAAACGGCGCTCGGCGGCGTGGCCGGCACGCTGAAGGTGCAGCCCAGCGACGTGCAGGCCCGCGTCTATTCGATCCTCGACCAGGTGCGCCAGCTCGAACGCGAACTGGCGCTGCTGAAGAGCAAGCAGGTGGCGGCGCAGGGCGACGGGCTGGTCGACCGGGCCGTCGCGGTGAAAGGCGCCAAGGTCCTGGCGGCGACGCTGGACGACGCCGACGTCAACGCCCTGCGCGCGACGATGGACAAGCTGCGCGACAAGCTCAGGAGCGCGGCGGTCGTCCTGGCCACGGCCAGCGGCGGCAAGGTGACGCTGATCGCCGGCGTGACGTCCGACCTGACCGGCAAGGTCAAGGCCGGCGAGTTGGTCAATTTCGTCGCCCAGCAGGTCGGCGGCAAGGGCGGCGGCCGCCCGGACATGGCGCAGGCCGGCGGTACCGAGCCGGACAAGCTGCCGGCGGCGCTGGCCTCGGTCCAGGGCTGGGTCGAGCAGCGCCTCTGAGCCTCGCCTGCAAGGCATGCGGCGGCCGTCCCCGGCGGGCACGGCCGCTTCTTTTTGCCCGTCTTCCGGTTGGCGGGTTCAGGCAGCGGCGGCGGGCCACCCGACGCACTGCGCCAGGATGATGCGCTGCTGCGGTCCCAGCCCGAGCGCCCGGCCCAGGGCCTCGCGGTCGACCGAGCCGCGCACCACGGTCGCCAGTCCGGCCGAGGCGCAGTAGAGGTAAGCGTTCTGCACGCTGAACCCGACGTCGGTGGAGCCGTACACCAGCTGCTGCTCGGCGGTGAGGTCGGGCATCCGCGCGTAGTCGGCGACGTAGATCAGATTGACCGGCGCGGTGGCGACGAAATCCTGCTTGCCGGCGAGCGCGCGCAGGTCGGCCGTGGCCACCGTCTCCAGCGCGTGGCGCGGAATGTCGTAGCGGTACGTCGCGGCCGCGGTGATCACGAACACGTCGATCTCATGGCGGCTGCGGGCGTTCGGCACGGTCAGCCGGCCGCCCTCCGGATCGCTGACGCCGATGGCGGCCCACAGCAGGTTGGCAAGGGTCTGCGGGGGGAGCGGCCGGTCGCTGAAGGCGCGGCTCGAACGGCGCTCGCGGATGGTGGTCAGCAGCGGCTTGCCGCCCTCGGTTGCCGGCGGCGGCAGGGCGACGACGGCGGTTTCGCGGGTAGTCATGGGCATGCGGTGAAAGTCCTGGGAAGCCGCGCATTGTAGCGCGGCCGCACTCAGACGCAGCTGGTCATTCCCCCGTCAACGTAGATGATCTGGCCGTTGACGAAGCTCGACGCATCGGCGGCGAGGAAGATCGCCGCGCCGTTGAGTTCCTCGACCCGTCCCCAGCGTCCGGCCGGCGTGCGCTTGCACAGCCAGGCGGAGAAATCCTCGTTCTCGACCAGCGCCTTGTTCATCTCCGTGGCGAAATAGCCGGGCGCCAGGCCGTTGGCCTGGATGCCGTATTTCGCCCAGTCGGCGCACATGCCCTTGGTGAGGTTGGCGACGGCGCCCTTGGAGGCGGTGTAGGGCGCGATCGTCGGGCGGCCGAGCTGGCTCTGCACCGAGCAGATGTTGATGATCTTGCCCCGGCCGCGCGGGATCATGTACCGGGCGACGGCCTGCGACACGTAGAAGACGCTGCTGACGTTGTTGGCCAGGATGGCCTCCCAGTGTTCGCCCGGAAAGTCCTCCAGCGGCGCGCGGCGCTGGATGCCGGCGTTGTTGATCAGGATGTCGATCGGGCCGCAGTCCCGTTCGACGCGGTCGATCGCCTCGGCGACCGCGGCTTGCTGCGTGACGTCGAACGCGGCGCACTCGGCCGCGCAGCCGTCGGCGCGCATTTTTTCGGCGGCCGCCGCCACGCGCTCCGCGTCGCGGCCGTTGAGCACCACGGTGGCGCCTGCGCCGGCCAGGCCGTAGGCCAGGGCCAGACCGATGCCCTGGGTCGAGCCGGTGATCAGCGCGCGGCGCCCGTCGAGCCTGAACAGTTTTTCCGATGATTCCATGTTTCGCTTCCTTGGAGAGAGATGAACAAATGAAGATGCCGTGCCCGCCGGACACCCGAAAAAAACGAGGGATAATACCGTTTTCGCCAGAACAAGGAGTGTGTCGATGCGTACCATGAAAATCGGAAAATCGGGAATCGAAGCGTCGGTCGTCGGCATCGGGGCGTGGGCCATCGGTGGCGACAGCATGTGGGGCGCGAGCGACGACGCGGAATCGGTGCGTACCATCCACCGCGCGCGCGAACTCGGCGTCACGCTGCTCGACACCGCGCCGGCGTACGGGCTGGGGCACAGCGAGGAGGTGGTCGGCAAGGCGCTGGCCGGACGGCGCGGCGACTACGTGCTGTCCACCAAATGCGGGCTGCGCTGGGACATCCAGGAAGGCGCCTTCATGATGGAGCGCGACGGCACGCGCATCGTGCGCAACACGCGCCCGGAACGGCTGGTCGAGGAAATCGAGATGAGCCTGCGCCGCCTGCAGACCGACTACATCGACATCTACATCGTGCACTGGCAGGAACTGCCCGAGTTCCCCTGCCCGATCGCCGACACCATGGGCTGCCTCGCCGAACTCAAGCAGCAGGGGAAGATCCGCGCGATCGGCGCCTCCAACCTGAGCGACGCGCAGTTCCTCGAATACGTGCATGCCGGCCAGCTCGACCTGATCCAGGAAAAATACAGCATGCTCGACCGCGGCGTCGGCGACCGCCTGTTCGGCCTGTGCAGCCAGTACGGCGTGACCTTCCAGGCCTATTCCCCGCTCGAACGCGGCATCCTGACCGGCAAGATCACCGACGGTTCGCAGGTGCACATGGGCGCGGCGCGCAGCCGGGTCAAATGGTTCCAGCCCGAGAACCTGCCGAAGATCGTGGCCCTGGCGGACACGTGGGCGCCGCTGTGTCGCAAGTACGACTGCACGATGACCCAGCTGGTGATCGCCTGGACGGCGGCGCAGGGCAACGGCAGCAACGTCAACGTCCTGTGCGGCGCGCGCAAGCTGCACCAGATCGAAGACAACGCCAAGGGCGGCGACCTCGTCCTCGACGCGGCGGACATTGCGGCGATGCGCCGGGACGCCGAGGCGATCGCCTGACGGCGGATACGGCGGTGGAAAGCTGACCGCGGCGGGCACGGAGAAAGACCGGAAACTCCGTGCGCTCCGCGCCTCCGCGCGTTTTTCGGAAGCCGGCTACAGCCGCCTGATCTTTTCCAGCAGCGCCGTGGTGGACTTCTGGTGGATGAACGGGATCGACACCACCCGGCCGCCCCAGCCGCTGACCTCGGCGTTGCCGACGATCTTCTCGACCGGCCAGTCGCCGCCCTTGACCAGCACGTCGGGGCGGCAGTCGAGGATGCGCGCGAGCGGCGTGTCCTCGTCGAACCAGGTGACCAGCGAGACGCATTCGAGCGCCGCCATCACCGCCAGCCGGTCGGCCAGCGCGTTGACCGGCCGGTCGTCGCCCTTGCCCAGGCGTCTGACCGAGGCGTCGGTGTTGAGCGCGACCACCATCGAGGCGCCGAGCGCGCGTGCTTGCGCCAGCAGGGTGACGTGGCCGCGGTGCAGGATGTCGAAGCAGCCGTTGGTGAACACCAGCGGGCGCGGCAGCGCGGCCAGGCGGGCGGCGAGGTCGTCCGGGGCGGCGATCTTGGCTTCGAAGGCGGGGGCGGGATAGGCGTCGGGAAGAGCAGGCATCATATCGAGGGAAACAGTCCCCGTTCCGTCAGGGCGCCTTGGATTCGGCGGCGGGCGCGGCTCTCTGGTCGGGCTGCGAGACGTCGAGTTCGCGCGCCCTGGCCGGCGTGATCGTCTCGAACAGCGGGATGACCTTCCTGACGCCCGACGTGGTGCGGGCGACCTGGATTGCCGCGTCCGCCTCGGCCTGGGTGAGCATCCCGAGCAGGAACACGGTGCCGGCCTCGGTGACCACCTTGACGTGCAGCGGGTTGAACTTGCCGTTGTCGACCGACCGGCTCTTGACCTTGGAGGTGATGAACGAGTCGTTGCTGCGGTCGGTCAGCGAGGACGACGGCCCGACGACGAGTTCGTTGTGCACGCCCTGCACGTTGGCGATCCCTCCCACGATGCGTTCGGCTTCGGCCTTGTACTCCTCCGAGGCCACTTCACCGGTGATCAGCACCTTGCGGTTGTAGCTGGTGAAATTGAAGTGGCCGCGGTCGCGCAGCTTGTCGCCGACGCGGGAGCCGGCCTTCCATTCGATCGATTCATCCTCGGTCTGCGTGCCCAGCGAACGCCGGTCGAGCGTGGCCATGACGCCCGTGCCGACGCCGGCGGCGACGACCGGGAAGCAACCCTGCAGGGCCGGAAGGACGGTGGCGCCGAGCAGCAGCGCGGCAAGCAGCTTCTTTTTCATTCCTCAACTCCTAGTAGCAGGCAATCGATGCCATCGCACAGACAGTGGATGGTCAGCAGATGAATTTCCTGGATGCGGGCGGTGCGGTCGGACGGGACGCACAGATGCACGTCGGAGTCGCGCAGCATGCGGCCGATGTCCCCGCCGCCCTTGCCGGTCAGCGCCACCACGCGCAGGTCGTTGTCGTGCGCCGCGCGGACGGCTTCGACCACGCTCGGCGAATTGCCCGAGGTGGAAATCGCCAGCAGCAGGTCGCCGGGCTGGCCGAGGGCGCGCACCTGCCGCTCGAAGACGGCCTTGTAGCCGTAATCGTTGGACAGCGCGGTCATGATCGAGCTGTCGGTGGTCAGGGCGACGGCCGCCAGGCCCTGGCGCTCCATCTCGAAACGGCCGACCAGCTCCGCCGCGAAATGCTGGGCGTCGGCGGCCGAGCCGCCGTTGCCGCAGGCCAGGATCTTGCCGTTGCCGACCAGCGTGGCGACCATCAGTTCGACGGCCCCGGCGATCGGCGCGGCCAGCGCCTCGATGGCGTCGAGCTTGGTCTGGGCGCTGTCGGTGAAATGCTGGCCGATGCGTGAGATCAGGTCCATGGGTCGATTACGGGTAGCGATGACGGAGCGCTAGTCTAGCACTACGAGCCTACAGAATCAGATGCACGGAAAATTCGATCCGCCGCCAGGGATCGGGGTCGTCGCGCAGGCGGGTGACGCGCGCCTCCAGCCGTTCGCCCGCGTCGAGGGCCCGCGCGGCGGCGCGGTTTTCGGCGCGGGGCACGTAGCCGAGCTTGTGGCCGCGCCATTCGACGCGGATGGCGTGGCGGTCGTGCCGGTTGTCCGCCTCGCGCACCAGCGTCAGGCGGTCACCCGCGCGGATCTCGTCCCATACCTTGCTGGCCGCATAGTATTGGCTGCCGGCGAGCGGCGAGTTCTGCACCAGCATTCCGACCGATTCGGCGGCGGCCGCCGCCGGCGCCAGCAGCCAGAGCACGGCGAGGCTAGTCCGCGGCAAACGCATCCCTGATCCATTCCAGGCGCTTGCCGTCGAGCAGGACGCAGTCGAAACGGCAGGCGTCGCAGTGCCTTCCCGTCGCGCTCAGGTAGTGCCGCGCGGCGAGGACGACGCGCCGCTGCTTGGCCGGCGTGATGCTGGCCGCGGCGCCGCCGAAGTCGCCGTTGCGCCGCAGGCGCACTTCGACGAAGACCAGCGTCCGGCCGTCCCGGCAGACCAGATCGATTTCCCCGCCGCGGCAGCGGTGGTTGCGCGCGATCACCGCCAGGCCGCGCCGTTCGAGAAAGCGGGCCGCCAGGTCTTCGGCGCGTTGGCCGAGGTGCGTCGTGGTATCGTTGTCGTTCATCGCCGCCCGATAAAACGCATGACAGAAGAATCCCCCGCATTATATGTGGTGCCGACGCCGCTCGGTAACCTCTCGGACATGACGCCGCGCGCGGTCGAGGTGCTGCGCCGCGTCGCCTGGGTGGCGTGCGAGGACACGCGGCACAGCGCGCCGCTGCTCCGGCATTTCGGCGTTGCGGCGCGCCTGCTGGCGGCGCACGAGCACAACGAGGAGGCCGCGGCCCAGCAGGTCGTCGCCCGCCTGGACGAAGGCGAGTCGGTGGCGCTGATCAGCGACGCCGGCACCCCGGCCGTTTCCGACCCCGGCGCCCGGCTGGTGGCGCGCGTGCGCGCGGCGGGCCACCGGATCGTCCCGCTGCCGGGGCCGTGCGCGGCCGTGACCGCGCTGTCCGCTTCCGGCCTGGCAGAACCGCATTTCCTGTTCTACGGTTTCCTGCCCGCCAAGGCGCGGCAGCGGGAAGACGCCCTGCGCGAACTGGCGGACCTGCGCTACGCGCTGGTGTTCTACGAGGCGCCGCACCGCATCGCGGAGACGGTCGCCTCGCTGCTCGCCGTGTTCGGGCCCGGGCGCACGCTGGTGCTGGCCCGCGAGCTGACCAAGCTGTTCGAAACCGTCCATGCTTGCCCGCTCGGCGAGGCGCCGGGCTGGCTGGAAGCGGACGCCAACCGCCGGCGCGGCGAGTTCGTGCTGATCGTCTCCGGCGCGCCGCCGGCCGGCGACGACGGCGAAGGGGAGCGGGTCCTGCAACTGCTGCTCGACGAGGGGCTGCCGGTCAAGCAGGCGGCGAAGCTGGCGCACGCCATCACCGGCGCGGCGAAGAACGCGCTGTACGAGCGGGCGCTGCAGCTGCGCAAGTAGCCGCCGCCCATCGTGGCGCGCCCGGCTTTCAACTAGAATTCAGGCATTCGATCCGGAACGAACACCATGCGAATCACCCTCACCCGCCCCGACGACTGGCACCTGCACCTGCGCGACGGCGAGGCGCTGCGCGCCGTCCTGCCGCACAGCGCCCGCCAGTTCGCGCGCGCCATCGTCATGCCCAACCTGCGCCCGCCGGTCACCACCGTGGCCGCCGCCGCCGACTACCGGCGGCGCATTCTGGCCGCGCTGCCGGAGGGCGCGCCTTTCGAGCCGCTGATGACGCTCTATCTCACCGACAACACGCCGGCCGACGAAATCCGGCGCGCCCTGGACAGCGGCTTCGTCAAGGCGGTCAAGCTGTATCCCGCCGGCGCCACCACCAATTCCGACGCCGGGGTGACCGACTTCGGCAAATGCGAGGCGGCGCTCGCCGAGATGGAGAAGGCCGGCATGCCGCTGCTGATGCATGGCGAAGTCACCGACCCGGCGATCGACCTGTTCGACCGCGAGCGCGTGTTCATCGAGACCGTGCTGCAGCCGCTGCTCAAGAGGCATCCCGGACTGCGCGTGGTGTTCGAGCACATCACCACGCGGGAAGCCGCCGAATTCGTCGCCGCCGCCGGCGACAACGTCGCGGCGACGATCACTGCGCATCATCTGCTCTACAACCGCAACGCCATCTTCACCGGCGGCGTGCGCCCGCATTACTACTGCCTGCCGGTGTTGAAGCGCGAGACGCACCGCGCGGCGCTGCTGCGGGCGGCCGCGTCGGGCAGCCCGAAGTTCTTCCTCGGCACCGACTCGGCGCCGCATGCGCGCCATGCCAAGGAAGCCGCCTGCGGCTGCGCGGGGTGCTATACGGCCCTGTCGGCGCTCGAACTGTACGCCGAGGCGTTCGAGCAGGCGGGTGCCCTGGACCGGCTGGAAGCCTTCGCCAGCTTCCATGGCGCCGATTTCTACCGCCTGCCGCGCAACCAGGGATCGGTGACCCTGGAAAAGGAAACCTGGACCGTGCCGGCCAGCCTGCCGTACGCCGACGGCGGCGAGCTGGTGCCCCTGCGCGCCGGCGAGCCGGTGGCGTGGAAGCTGGTCGGTTGATGTCGCGCGCCCGATCGAAAGGAGAATCATCGTGAGCCTGGCCCGCCTGCTCCCTCTGCTTGTGCTGCCGCTGCTCGCCGCGTGCTCGGATCAGCGCGCCACCTTCGAGATCAAGGGCGGTGCGCATTCGCTGAGCCTGATCCGGGTGATCGGCGCGCCGTGGGCGAAAAAGGCCGAGTACGCCGTGGTGGCCTCGCGCATGCCCGACTGCATGCGCCGGCACGCCATGCCGGAAGCCGGCCTCGACGCCAAGGTCGAGGTTTTCGCGCCGGGCAACGATGCGTGGATTCTGCGCCAGGAGAACCGCATGTACGTGGTCGAGACGCGCACCTGCGAGGGCTTCGCCAGGCTCGACGCCGTGCCGGAGGGCGGCACCGGGCCCCTGATGGGCACCTTCGAGATGCGCGGCGACAGCCTGGTCTTCTCCGCCGCGCCCGGCGCCGTGCCGCCCGCGGCCAACTGAACGCCGGCCGGCCCGCGTATAATGGCTGCGGGAAGTCGGCCAGGCAACCGCTGCGCGCTTCGGCGCGGGGAGGAAAGTCCGGGCTTCACAGAGCAGGATGCCGGCTAACGGCCGGGCGCTATAAGCCGCGAGGCGAAGGCGACGGAAAGTGCAACAGAGAGTAGACCGCCCAAGTCCGGGGCAACCCGGAACGGCAAGGGTGAAACGGCGGGGTAAGAGCCCACCGCGGACGTGGCGACACGGACGGCACGGCAAACCCCATCCGAAGCAAGGCCAAATAGGGAAGCGCATGGCGTGGCTCGCGCTGCTTCCGGGTAGGCCGCTCGAGCGCATCGGCAACGGTGCGCCTAGAGGAATGGTTGCCCACGACAGAACCCGGCTTATCGGCCGGCTTCCCACTTCTTTCATTCACCGCCGCCGATGAAGGCGGCGATGTTTTCACGGTGGTACACTGCCCGGTGGTTCCCGTTGCCGGGTATTCCGATCTCATTCACAAAGGACGAGGGAAATGTTGAACAGCATTCGCTTGGGGAAGGCGCTGCGCGCCGCGTTGGTCGCGGCCGTGCTGCCGATGGGCGCGCAGGCGCAGACCTGGCCGACGCAGACGGTCCGTTTCGTGGTGCCGACGCCGGCCGGGAGTTCGGTCGACATCGTGGCGCGGCTGGTCGCCGAAAAGCTCGGTGGCATGCTTGGCCAGACGGTGATCGTCGACAACAAGGGCGGCGCCGGCGGCACGATCGGCGCGGACGCCGTGGCCAAGGCGCGCGACGGGCACACCTTCCTGCTCGCCTACAACGGCCCGATCACCGTGGCGCCGTCGATGTTTTCCAAGCTGCCCTACGACCCGCAGCGTGATTTCGCGCCCGTCATCCTGGCCGTGACCCAGCCCAACGTGCTCGCCGTGCGTACCGATCTCAAGGTCAATTCGGTCAAGGAACTGGTGGCGCTGGCCAAGAACCGGCCGGGCAAGATCGACTACGCCTCGGTCGGCAACGGCTCGCTGTCGCACCTGGCCATGGAACTGCTCAAGATGAAGAGCGACACGTTCCTGCTGCATATCCCGTTCAACGGCGGCCCGGCGGCCTCGCTGGCGCTGGGGCGCGGCGACGTGCAGGTGCTCTTCGCCGCCCTGTCCAACGTGCAGCCGCTGCTGCGCGACGGCAAGGTCAAGCTGCTGGCGGTGTCGAACGCCAAGCGTTCGGCCGCGCTGCCGGAACTGCCGACGATCGCCGAGCAGGGCTACCCGGGCTTCGATGCGACCACGTGGAACGGCTTCCTCGCGCCGGCCGCCACGCCGAAGGAAGTGGTGCTGCAATTGAACAAGGCCATCGGCAAGATCCTGGAAACCCCCGAAGTGAAGCAGAAGCTGCTGGCCGGCGGGGCGGAAGTCGCGGGCGGATCGCCCGAACAGTTCGCCGCGCTGCTCAAGAGCGAGACGGCGGCATGGACGGCGGTGATCGCGCGTTCCGGCATCAAGCCCGATTGACGGCGCGCCGGGAGCAAAAAACCGGCAAATAGTTTTCGCAACGGCAGCGGCAGGCTCCGGAAAGAGCCTGCCGCTTTTTTTTGCCTTCATGCATCCGGGTATTTTTTTGCCACACGGTTCCCGAACGCTTTCCGTACCACGTCTGGTGATAAATTACTTTAAATAAATTTTTCTTCACTTTGTTTTTAAAGAGTATTTTTTCAAAGGCAATTTATTGAAATGCGCTCTAAGTCTTTGTAGTCATTGAAAAAAACTGCAAAAAACCTCTTGCCATACCTGACGTTTTTAACTTAAAGTGGGGCGTGGTGGTAAAAAGTGGGAGAGTAGACTCTTCCACATGGGCAGGAGTGTGGATGTGATGTTTCAAGGAGCGACAGCGCTGAGTCTCGACGCCAAAGGGCGGCTGGCCATCCCGGCTCGGCACCGCGAGACGCTCGCCGCCGCGTCGGCGGGGCAGCTCGTGCTGACCGCGCATCCGCATCGCTGCCTGCTGCTCTATCCCGCGCCCGCCTGGGAGCCCATCCGGGACAAGGTGCTGGCGGCGTCCAGCCTCAATCCGCAGTCGGCGGCGATCAAGCGCCTGCTGGTCGGCAACGCACGCGACGAAGTCCTGGACTCGGCGGGCCGGCTGCTGGTGTCGCCGGAGCTGCGGCAGTTCGCCCAGTTCGAAAAGCAGGTCTGGCTGGTCGGTCAGGGGACGCATTTCGAAATCTGGTCGGATGCCGGCTGGCGACAGCAGCAGGAGGTCTTTCTGGGCATGGGCGACCACTCGCTGCCGCCGGGGCTCGAGGACCTGGCGCTGTGAGCATGGTCCCGGCGCATCGGACCGTGCTGTTGCAGGAGGCGGTCAAGGCGCTAGCGATCAAATCCTCCGGCATCTACGTGGACGGCACGTTCGGGCGCGGCGGGCATGCGCGCGCGATTCTCGAACGGCTGGGGCCGGACGGGCGCCTGCTGGCGCTCGACCGCGATCCGCAGGCCATCGCCGCGGCGCGGGAAATCGCGGACCGGCGGTTCTCGGCGCTGCATCGCCCGTTCGCCGAGCTGGCGGCGGCGGCGCGGGAATCCGGCTGCACGGCGGTGGATGGCGTGCTGCTGGACGTCGGCGTGTCGTCGCCGCAGATCGATGAAGGGGAGCGGGGGTTCAGCTTTCGTTTCGATGCGCCGCTGGACATGCGCATGGACCCCACGCAGGGAGAGACCGCCGCGTCGTTTCTGGCGACGGCGGACGTGCAGAAAATTACGGAGGTGATCAGAAATTATGGCGAAGAACGGTTTGCTTTCCAGATTGCAAAGAAGATTGTGGCTGCTCGGAGCGAGCGGCCTCTTGCAACCACCCACCAGCTCGCCGCGCTCGTACGCGAGGCCGTGCGGACCCGCGAGCCCGGCCAGGATCCGGCGACGCGTACCTTTCAGGCTCTACGGATTCACGTCAATCAGGAACTCGAGCAGCTCGCGCTAGCCTTGCCGCAGGCCGTGGACGTGTTGAAGACCGGCGGCAGGCTGGTGGTGATCAGTTTCCATTCGCTCGAGGACCGCATCGTCAAGCATTTCATGCGCGAGCAGTCGAGCGACATGCTGCCCGAGCATCTGCCGCTGCGTTCCGCCGAACTGCCGTTGCCGCGCCTGCGCCTGGTCGGCAAGCCGGTGAAGGCCGGCGACGAGGAGGTGGCGGCCAATCCGCGCGCGCGCAGCGCCGTGATGCGCGTCGCCGAACGGCTGGATGGCGGCCCGGCACGGAGGGCGGCCTGAAATGGTGCGCCTGAACGTCCTGCTGCTGCTCGCCATCCTGGTCTGCGCCCTGGGCCTGGTGACGTCCCAGCACAAGGCGCGCAAGCTGTTCCAGGCGATCGAGGCCGAGCAGGAGCGCGCCCGCCAGCTGGAGGTCGAGTTCGGCCAGCTGCAGCTCGAACTGTCGACCTGGGCGACTTCGCCGCGCATCGAGAAGATCGCTCGCGAGAAGCTGAAAATGCGCGTGCCGGAACCGGCCCGGATTCTCACCGCCGCACCCGGAGGCGGGCGATGATGAATTTCAACGGCGCGCGCGCGCATAAATTCGCCGAGAGCCCGGTGCTCAAGCTGCGCCTGCCGGCGTGGCGCTCCCGCCTGATGGCGCTCTTGATCCTGGCCAGTTTCGCCGTGCTGATCGGGCGCTCGTTCTATCTGCAGGTGCTGAACGAGGATTTCCTGCAGGAGAAAGGCGAATCGCGCTATCGCCGCGATCTCGAGATTTCCGCCTCGCGCGGCCGGATTTCCGACCGCCACGGCGACGTGCTGGCCGTATCCACGCCGATGAAGTCGATCTGGGCCATTCCCGCCGACGCCCGGCTGACGCCCGAGCAGACGCGCCAGCTGGCCGGCCTGCTCGAAATGGACGTCAAGGAACTGGCGCGCCGGCTGGCCAGCGACAAGACCTTCGTTTTCCTCAAGCGCCAGCTGCCGCCGGAAATCGGCGAGCGGGTGGCGGCCTTGAAGCTGCCCGGCATCGGCCAGGACCGCGAATACCGCCGCTACTACCCGACCGGCGAGATGACGGCGCACATCGTCGGCTTCACCGGCGTCGACGACAAGGGGCTGGAGGGCGTCGAACTGGCGTTCCAGGGCCAGCTGCTCGGCCATCCCGGCAGCCGTTCGGTGATCAAGGACCGGCGCGGTCAGATCGTCGAGGACGTCGGTTCGATCCGCTCGCCGCAGGACGGCAAGGACATCCACCTGGCGCTCGACTCGAAAATCCAGTACATCGCCTACAGCCAGCTCAAGCAGGCCGTCGAGGATTTCAAGGCCAAGGCCGGCGGCGTGGTGGTGGCCGACGTGCGCACCGGCGAAATCCTGGCGCTCGCCAACTGGCCGACCTACAACCCGAACAACCGCGAGCGCCTGACCGGCGCGCAGCTGCGCAACCGCGCGCTGACCGACACCTACGAGCCCGGCTCGGTGATGAAGCCCTTCACCGCGGCGCTGGCGCTGGAGGCCAACAAGGTGCGCTTCGACACCGTGATCAACTGCGCGCCGGGCCGCCTGACCATCGGCACGGCGACGATCTCCGACGCGCATCCGCACGGCCCGCTGACCGTCGCGCAGGTGATCCAGAAATCGTCCAACGTCGGCACCGCGAAGATCGCCGCGATGCTCACGCCGGAACAGATGTGGAACATGTACGAGGCCATCGGGCTGGGGCAGGCGCCCGGACTGGGCTTCCCCGGCGAGGTCACCGGCCGCCTGCGGCCGTGGAAATCCTGGCGGCCGATCGAGCAGGCCACCATGTCCTACGGCCACGGGCTGTCGGTGTCGCTGATGCAGCTCGCCCGCGCCTACACCATCTTCGCCCGCGAGGGCGACATCATCCCGCTGACGCTGACCAAGACCGACGGGGCGCCGGTGCGCGCCACGCCGGTGTTCAGCCAGCAGACCACGCGCGAGGTGCGGGCCATGCTGGAAATGGCCACCCAGCCCGGCGGCACGGCGCCGAAGGCGCAGATTCCGGGCTACCGCGTCGGCGGCAAGACCGGCACGGCCTACAAGATCGAGGGCGGGCAGTACGTCAAGAAATACGTGGCGTCGTTCGTCGGCTTCGCGCCGGTGTCCGATCCGCGGCTGGTGGTGGCGGTGATGATCGACGAGCCGAGCGCCGGCGTGCACTACGGCGGCGACGTCGCCGGCCCGACGTTTTCGCGGGTGATGGGCGGCGCGCTGCGCACGCTCGGCGTCCTGCCGGACGCGCCGGTGGTGCAGGCCGCCGCGCGCAACGGCCGTGCGGAAAGGGAAAGGCTGTGAGCGCGGCGCCGTGTTTCGCCGACGTGTCGGCGCTGCTGCGCGAGCTGGCCGCGCAGGGCGTGCAGCCGCGCGGCGTGGCCGACGACAGCCGCCGCGTGCGGCCCGGCGACCTGTTCGCGGCCTTCCCCGGCGGCTCCGCCGACGGGCGCGACTACATCCCGGACGCCATCGCGCGCGGCGCCGCCGCCGTGCTCTGGCAGTCCGGCGACGGCTTCGCCTGGCGCGACGAATGGCGTCTGCCGAACCTCGGCGCGCCGGACCTGCGCCGGCTCTGCGGACCGCTGGCGCATGCCGTGCTCGGCCAGCCGAGCGAGCGCCTGTCGCTGATCGCGGTCACCGGCACCAACGGCAAGACCAGCATCAGCCAGTGGCTGGCCCGGCTGCATCCGCGCCGCTGCGCGGTGATCGGCACGCTCGGCGCGGGCTTCCCCGACGGGCAGGCGGAAACCGGCTTCACCACGCCGGAGGCGGCGATGCTGGCGCGCTATCTCGCCGATTTCGCGGACCAGGGCGCGCAGGCCTGCGCGCTGGAAGCCAGCTCGGTCGGCATTGAGGAAGGGCGCCTCGACGGGGCGCGGGTCGACGTGGCGGTGTTCACCAACCTGACGCGCGATCACCTCGATTACCACGGCTCGATGGAAAACTACGCCGCCGCCAAGGAAAAGCTCTTCAGCTGGCCGCGCCTGCGTCTGGCGGTGGTCAACCTGGACGACGCCTGCGGGCGCGAATTGATGCAGCGCACCTCAGCGAGCCGCGTGGTCGGCTATACGCAGGAAGGCCGGGGCGCCGACCGCCAGGGCGTGGTGCGCGCCGAGGCCGTCGAGGACGCGCCCGGCGGCCTGCGCTTCACGCTCGCCGCGCCGAACGGCCGCGCCCGCGTCGAAACGCGGCTGGTCGGCCGCTTCAACGTCTCGAACCTCTTGGCCACGGCGGCGGTGCTGCTCGACGCCGGCCTGACGCCGGCCGAGGTGGCCGCGCGCTGCGCCGAACTGCCGGCGCCGCCGGGACGCCTGGAAACTGTCGGCGGGCAGGGCGAGCCGCTCGTCGTCGTCGATTACGCGCACACGCCGGACGCGCTGGAAAATGCCCTGGGCGCCCTGCGCAGCACGGCCGCGGCGCGCGGCGGGCAACTGATCGCCGTGTTCGGCTGCGGCGGCGACCGCGACCGGGGCAAGCGTCCGCTGATGGGCGAAGTCGCCCGGCGCCTGGCCGACCGGGTGGTGCTCACCAGCGACAACCCGCGCCGCGAAGACCCGGCGGCGATCCTGGCCGAGATCGGCGTCGCCGTGCCCGACGCCGAAGTCATCGCCGACCGCGGCGCGGCGATCCGCCGGACGATCGGCGCCGCCGCCGCGAACGACGTGGTGCTGCTGGCCGGCAAGGGGCACGAGCCTTACCAGGAAATCGCCGGCGTGCGCCGCCCGTTCTCCGACGTCGGCGAAGCGCGGGCCGCGTTGAACGCACGGCGGGAGGGAAAAGAATGAGCGTGCAGATGGATCTGGCCAGCGCCGCGCGGGCGATGTCGGGCACGGTGGACGGCGAAAACGCGGCCTTTCTCGGTGTGTCGACCGACAGCCGCAGCGTGGCGGCCGGCGAATTGTTCGTGGCCCTGCGCGGCGACCGGTTCGACGGCCACGATTTCGTCGCCACGGCGCATGAGCGCGGCGCCGCCGCGGCCGTGGCGGACGCCGCCGGCGCGGCGGCCCTGCGGGCGGCCGGCGCGGTCGACGGGCTGCCGCTGATCGTGGTCGCCGACACGCGCATCGCGCTGGGTGAGCTGGCGGCCAGCTGGCGGGCGCGCTTCGACCTGCCGGTGATCGGCGTGACCGGCAGCAACGGCAAGACCACCAACAAGGAAATGATCACCAGCATCATGCAGGCGGCGTTCGGCGCCGACGCGGTGCTGGCGACCCAGGGCAACCTGAACAACGACATCGGCCTGCCGCTCACCCTGCTCGGGCTCGGCGCCGGCCACCGCGCGGCGGTGGTCGAAATGGGCATGAACCATCCCGGCGAGATCGCCTATCTGGCGCGCCTCGGCCGCCCCACGGTGGCGCTGGTGACCAACGCCCAGCGCGCCCACCTCGAAGGCATGGGCACGCTCGACGTGATCGCCGCCGAGAAGGGCAGCATCTTCTCCGGGCTCGGCGCGGACGGCGTGGCGGTGTTCAACGCCGACGATCCGTGGGCCGCGCTGTGGCGCACGCAGAGCGCCCATTGCCGGCGGCTGTGCTTCTCGCTCGGCGGGCAGGCCGACGTGACCGGCGAATGCCGCACGCACGGCCTGGAGAACCGCGTGGCGATCACGGCCGGCGGCGAGCGCATCGAGGTCGATCTGGCCCTGCCCGGCGCGCACAACGCCCGCAACGCCCTGGGTTCGGCGACGGCGGCGCTGGCGGCGGGCGTGCCGCTGGCGGCGGTGCGCCAGGGGCTGGCGGCTTTCCGCGGCCTCAAGGGGCGCCTGCAGCGCCGCGCCGGGCTGCACGGCGCGCTGGTACTCGACGACACCTACAACGCCAATCCCGATTCGGTGCGCGCCGGCATCGACGTCCTGGCGGCCACGGTCGGCCGCAAGATCCTGGTGCTCGGCGACATGGGCGAGATCGGCGCCATGACCGGCCAGTTCCACGACGAGATCGGCGGCTACGCCAAGAGCCAGGGCGTCGACCGCCTGCTCGCCTTCGGCGATTCGAGCGCGCTGGCGGCGCGGAACTTCGGCGTCGGCGGCGAGCATTTCCGCAAGTTCGAGGATCTCGTCGCCGCGCTGCTCGCGGAATTGACCCCCGAGGCGATCGTGCTGGTCAAAGGTTCACGCTTCATGCGCATGGAGCGGGTGATCGACGCCATCACCCCGAAGGAACAGGAGAAACCATCATGCTGCTGATGCTGGCGCAATGGCTGGCGCAGGACGTGCGCGGCTTCGGCGTGATCAACTACATCACGCTGCGCACCGTGCTGGCCGCGCTGACCGCGCTGGTCATCTCGTTCATCGCCGGGCCGCGCGTGATCCGCTGGCTGGCGGCCAAGAAGATCGGCCAGGCGGTGCGC
The DNA here is from genome assembly GCF_047602565.1 of Propionivibrio sp. GTDB lineage: Bacteria > Pseudomonadota > Gammaproteobacteria > Burkholderiales > Rhodocyclaceae > Propionivibrio. The sequence continues at coordinate 1,973,482 of NZ_JASGGX010000001.1, read as the reverse complement.
CAGTACGGGCCGCAGACGCACCTGACCAAGTCGGGCACGCCGACCATGGGCGGCGTGCTGATCCTGATCTCAATCGGTATCACCACGCTGCTCTGGGGCGACCTGACCAACCGCTACGTCTGGGTGGTGCTGATCGTCACGCTCGGCTACGGCGCGATCGGCTGGTACGACGACTGGAAAAAGGTGGTTTACCGCGATCCGGAGGGACTGGCGAGCCGCTGGAAATATTTCTGGCAATCGGTGCTCGGCCTGCTGGTGGCGGTGTATCTCGCCTTCTCGTCGACGGTTCCGGCGCAGATGGAACTGATCGTGCCGTTCTTCAAGACGATTGCCTATCCCTTGGGCTCGATCGGCTTCATCATCCTCACCTACCTGGTGATCGTCGGTACCAGCAACGCGGTGAACCTGACCGACGGCCTCGACGGACTGGCGATCATGCCGGCCGTGATGATCGCCTCGGCGCTCGCCATCTTCGCCTACGTCGCCGGCAGTTCGGTCTTCGCCCGCTACCTGCTGCTGCCCTACATCCCCGGCGCCGGCGAACTGGCCGTGTTCCTCGGCGCGATGGCCGGCGCGGGGCTGGGTTTCCTGTGGTTCAACGCCTATCCGGCCGAGGTGTTCATGGGCGACGTCGGCGCGCTGGCCATCGGCGCGGCGCTCGGCACCGTGGCGGTGATCGTGCGCCAGGAAATCGTGCTGGCGATCATGGGCGGCGTGTTCGTCGCCGAGACGCTGTCGGTCGCGGCGCAGGTGCTCTACTTCAAGCACAGCGGCGGCAAGCGCATCTTCCGCATGGCGCCGCTGCACCATCACTACGAGCTCGGCGGCTGGAAGGAAACCCAGGTCGTCGTGCGCTTCTGGATCATCACCATCATGCTGGTGCTGGCCGGCCTGTCCACGCTCAAGATCCGCTGACCGCCATGGAATTCTCCGATAAACACGCGCTGGTGCTCGGCCTCGGCGAGAGCGGCCTGGCCATGGCCAAGTGGCTGGCGCGCGAGGGCGCCGCAGTGCGCGTGGCCGACAGCCGGCAGGCGCCGCCCAACGTCGAGGCGCTGCGCGCCGCCGTGCCGGGCGCGGAACTGGTGGCCGGCGAATTCGCGGACGCCGCCTTCGCCGGCGTCGACCTGATCGCCATCTCGCCCGGCGTGCCGGTGCAGACGCCGCAGGTGCAGGCGGCCCTGGCGCGCGGCGTGCCGGTGGTCTCCGAGATCGAGCTGTTCGCCCGGGGCGTCCGGCGCCACGCGCCGCGCAGCCGGCTGATCGCCATCACCGGCAGCAACGGCAAGACCACCACCACGGCGCTGGCCGCCCACCTGCTCAACGGGTCCGGCGTGCCGGCGGTGGCCTGCGGCAACATCTCGCCCTCGGCGCTCGACGCGCTGATGGCCGCGCTCGCCGCCGGCGCCCTGCCTGCAGTGTGGGTGCTCGAACTGTCCAGCTTCCAGCTCGAAACGACCCACGCGCTGGACGCCGACGCCGCGACGGTGCTCAACGTCAGCGAGGACCACCTCGACCGCTACGCCGGCATGGACGGCTACGCCGCCGCCAAGGAGCGCGTGTTCCAGGGCGACGGCGTGATGCTGCTCAACCGCGACGACCCGCGCTGCCGGGCCTGGGCGCGCGCCGGGCGCCGGACGGTGAGCTTCGGCCTGAATCCGGCGCCGTCGGCCGGCGACTACGGTCTGGCCGACGGCTGGATCGTGCGCGGCGGCGAGCGGCTGGCCGCGCTGGTCGAACTCAAGCTGACAGGGCTGCACAACGCGGCCAACGCCATGGCCGCGCTGGCGCTGTGTGAAGCCGTCGGCGTGGAACCGGCCGCGCTGGTGCCCGCCTTGCGCGAGTTCAAGGGGCTGGCGCACCGCGTCGAGTTCGTCGCCGAGATCGGCGGCGTGTCCTACTACGACGACTCGAAGGGTACCAACGTCGGCGCGACGCAGGCCGCGGTGCAGGGCCTGGGCCGCCAGGTGGCGCTGATCCTCGGCGGCGAGGGCAAGGAGCAGGATTTCGCGCCGCTGTCGCCCGTCCTGGCGCAGCACGCCCGCGCCGTGGCGCTGATCGGGCGCGACGCCGAGCTGATCGGGCAGGCGATCGCCGGCTGCGGCGTGCCGCTGCGCCATTGCGCCGACCTGGAAGACGCCGTGCGCTGGTGCGCCTCCGTCGCCCGGCCGGGTGACGCGGTGCTGTTGTCGCCGGCCTGCGCCAGTTTCGACATGTTCCGCAACTACGCCCACCGCGCCGAGGTGTTCGTCGGGCTGGTGCGCACCCTGCAGGCGGAGGCGCGCTGATGCTGCCCGCGTTCGACGCCCGCCGCCGCCTGCCGTCCGAGGTGGACCTGACCCTGCTGTGGAGCGGCCTGATCCTGCTGCTGCTCGGCATGGTGATGGTGTATTCGGCGTCGATCGCCATCGCCGAGGCCGGCAAGCACACCGGTAACCACCCCGCCTATTTCCTGATCCGCCACGGGGTGTTCCTGGTCATCGGGCTGATTGCCGCCGGGCTGGCCTTCCAGGTGCCGCTGCAGACCTGGCAGAAGATCTCGCCGTGGCTGTTCGTCGCCGGTTTCGTGCTGCTTGCGCTGGTGCTCATTCCGGGCGTCGGGCGCGACGTCAACGGCGCGCGCCGCTGGCTGGCGCTGGGTGTCGCCAACCTGCAGCCGTCGGAACTGATGAAGCTGTTCGCCGTGCTCTACGCGGCCGACTACACCGTGCGCAAGATGCCGCACATGCACGACCTGAAGAAGGCCTTCCTGCCGATGGCCGCAGCCATGGTGGCGGTCGGCGTGCTGCTGCTCAAGGAGCCCGACTTCGGCGCCTTCGTGGTGATCATCTCGATCGCCATCGGCATCCTGTTCCTGGGCGGCATGCGCGCCCGCCTGTTCGCCATCCTGATCGTCGTGCTGGTGGCGGCCTTCGCCATCCTGATCATCGTCTCGCCCTACCGGCGCGACCGCATCTTCGGCTTCATGGACCCGTGGTCCGACGCCTTCGGGCGCGGCTACCAGCTCTCGCACGCGCTGATCGCCTTCGGGCGCGGCGAGTTGTTCGGCGTCGGCCTCGGCGCCAGCATCGAGAAGCTGTTCTACCTGCCCGAGGCGCACACCGACTTCCTGCTCGCGGTGGTCGCCGAGGAGCTCGGCTTCGCCGGCGTGGTCACGGTCATCGTCCTGTTCGCGCTGCTGGTGCAGCGCGCCTTCGTCATCGGCCAGCAGTGCGTCGCGCTCGACCGGCTCTACCCGGCGCTGGTGGCGCAGGGCGTCGGCATCTGGCTCGGCGTGCAGGGCTTCATCAACATGGGCGTGAACATGGGCCTCCTGCCGACCAAGGGCCTGACCCTGCCGCTGATGAGCTTCGGCGGCTCGGGCATCCTCGCCAACTGCGTGGCGCTCGCCGTGCTGCTGCGGGTGGATTGGGAGAACAGGCAGTTGATGCGCGGGGCGAAGCTATGAGCAGGACGCTCCTCGTCATGGCCGGCGGCACCGGCGGCCACGTCTTCCCCGGTCTGGCGGTCGCCGACCTCCTGCGCGAGCGCGGCTGGCAGGTCGTCTGGATGGGCAACCCGGACAGCTTCGAGGCGCGCACGGTGCCGGCGCGCGGCTACGAGATGGCCTGGGTGCGCTTCGCCGCGCTGCGCGGCAAGGGCCTGCTGCGCAAGCTGCTGCTGCCGGTCAACCTGCTTTCCGGCTTCTGGCAGGCCTTGCGCGCGATCCGCCGGATCAGGCCCGACGTGGTCCTCGGCATGGGCGGCTACGTCAGCTTCCCCGGCGGCATGATGGCCGTGCTGCTCGGCCGCCCGCTGGTGATCCACGAACAGAATTCGATCGCCGGCCTGGCCAATCGCGTGCTCGCCAAAGTGGCCGACCGCATCGTCTGCGGCTTTCCGGACACCCTGCCGAAAAGCCAGTGGGCGGGCAATCCGGTGCGTCCGGAGATCGCCGCGCTGCCGGAGCCGGCGGCGCGTTTCGCCGGCCGCGACGGCGCGGAGCCCCTGCATCTGCTGGTGCTCGGCGGCAGCCTCGGCGCGGCGGCGATCAACGAGATCGTGCCCAAGGGGCTGGCCCTGATTCCGGAAGCGCAGCGGCCGACGGTCGTCCATCAGGCCGGCGAGAAGCATCTGGCGGCGCTCGAAGCCAACTACGCGGCGGCCGGCGTGCGCGCCAACTGCGTGGCCTTCATCCAGGACATGGCCGGCGCCTACGAATGGGCCGACCTGGTGCTGTGCCGCGCGGGCGCGCTGACCGTGGCCGAGTTGGCCGCGGCGGGCGCGGCCAGCATCCTGGTGCCGTTCCCGCACGCGGTCGACGATCACCAGACGTCCAACGCGCGCTTCCTGTCGGCCGCGGGCGCGGCCGTGCTGCTGCCGCAGGACGAAATGACCCCGGAATCGGTCGCCGAGATCCGCAACTGCACGCGCGGCCAGTTGCTGCGCATGGCCGAATGCGCGCGCGCGCTGGCCCGGCCGGAGGCGGCGGCGACGGTGGCGCGGGTATGCGAGGAGATTTGCAAGTCATGAAGCACAAGATCAAGAACATCCACTTCGTCGGCGTCGGCGGTTCGGGCATGAGCGGCATCGCCGAAGTGCTGGCGAACCTGGGCTTCGGCGTCAGCGGTTCGGATCTGGCGGACAACGCCACCACCCGCCGGCTGGCCGGCCTGGGCATCCGCGTGGTCGCCGGCCACGCCGCCGAGAACGTCGGCGACGCCGACGCCGTGGTCGTGTCGACGGCGGTCAGGGACGACAATCCGGAAGTGCAGGCCGCGCGCGCGCGCAAGATTCCGCTGGTGCCGCGCGCCCAGATGCTGGCCGAGCTGATGCGCCTGAAGCGCGGCATCGCCGTGGCCGGCACGCACGGCAAGACGACCACCACCAGCCTGGTGGCGTCGATCCTGGCCGAGGGCGGCATGGACCCGACCTTCGTCATCGGCGGCCGGCTCAACGCGGCCGGCGCCAACGCCCGGCTCGGCTCGGGCGACTTCCTGGTGGCCGAGGCCGACGAGTCGGACGCCTCCTTCCTGTACCTGTCGCCGGTGCTGTCCATCGTCACCAACATCGATGCCGACCACATGGAAACCTACGGGCACGACTTCGGGCGGCTCAAGCAGACCTTCGTCGATTTCCTGCAGCGCCTGCCGTTCTACGGCGTCGCGGTGCTCTGCGCCGACGATCCGCACGTGCGCGAGATCATGCCGCAGGTGTCGAAGCAGATCGTCAGCTACGGCCTGGACGAAACGGCCAACGTGCGTGCCGAGAACGTGACGGCGGCGGACGGCTGCATGCGGTTCGACTGCGTGCGCGTCAACGGCAGCGTGACGCGCTTTCCGGTCACGCTGAACCTGCCCGGCATGCACAACGTGCTCAACGCGCTGGCCGCGATCGCCGTGGCCAGCGAGGTCGGCGTGCCCGACGCGGCCATCGCCAAGGCGCTGGCCGAGTTCAAGGGCGTCGGGCGGCGGTTCCAGCGCTACGGCGAGGTGGCGCTGCCCGCCGGCGGGACGTGCACGCTGATCGACGATTACGGCCACCATCCGGCGGAGATGCGCGCGACGCTCGCCGCCGCGCGCGGCGCCTTCCCGGGCCGCCGCCTGCTGCTGGCCTTCCAGCCGCACCGCTATACGCGGACGCGCGACTGCTTCGAGGATTTCGTCGGCGTGCTCGGCTCGGTCGACGCGCTGATCCTGGCGGAAGTCTATGCCGCCGGCGAGACGCCGATCGTCGCCGCCGACGGGCGCACCCTGGCGCGCGCGCTGCGCGTCGCCGGCCGCGTCGATCCGGTGTTCGTCGAGAACATCGCCGACATGCCGCGCACGATCCTCGACGTGGCGCGCGCCGGCGACGTGGTGATCACCATGGGCGCCGGCTCGATCGGCGGCGTGCCGGGCAAGCTGGCGGGAGCATGAGCATGACGAAGGGTTCCGGTATGTCCGAGTTTGGCAAGGTGGCCGTGCTGTTCGGCGGCAAGTCGGCCGAACGGGCCGTCTCGCTGAAGAGCGGCGCGCGCGTGCTCGACGCCCTGCAGCGGCAGGGCGTCGATGCCGAGGCCTTCGATCCGGCCGAGCGCCGGCTCGACGAGCTGGCCGGCTTCGACCGCGCCTTCATCATGCTGCACGGCCGCTACGGCGAGGACGGCACGATCCAGGGCGCGCTCGAATTGATGGGCATCCCTTACACCGGTAGCGGCGTGATGGCCTCGGCGGTCGGCATGGACAAGTGGCGGACCAAGCTACTGTGGCGCTCGGTCGGGCTGCCGATCCCGGAGTTCGCCATGCTGACGGCGGCGAGCGATTTTCCCGCCGTGGAAAAGGAGCTCGGCCTGCCGCTGTTCGTCAAGCCGGCCTGCGAAGGCTCGTCGATCGGCGTGACCAAGGTCAGCCGGCCGGGCGAGCTGCAGCCGGCCTACGCCGAGGCGGCGAAGCACGATGCGCTGGTGCTGGCCGAGCAGGGCGTCTTCGGCGGCGAGTACACCGTGGCCATCCTCGGCGACGAGGCGCTGCCGATCATCCGCATCGAGCCGGCGACCGAGTTCTACGACTACGAGGCCAAGTACCTGCGCGACGACACGCGCTACCTGTGCCCCTGCGGCCTGCCGGAGGAGCGCGAGCGCGAACTGCGGGCGCAGGCGCTGGAAGCCTTCCGCGTGCTGGGCTGCCGCGGCTGGGGACGGGTCGATTTCCTGATGGACGGGGAGGGGAATGCGTATTTCCTGGAGGTTAACACCTCGCCGGGCATGACCGACCACTCGCTGGTGCCGATGGCCGCGCGGGTCGCCGGCCTGTCCTACGAGCAACTGGTCGTGCGCGTGCTGGCGCTGGCGGCGTTGGGATGATCGATGTGGAACCGGCCGCAATTGATGAAGGACGTCGCGGACCTGCTCTTCACGGCGGGTGCGGCGGCCTTGCTGGTGGCCGTGGCGATCGGCGCGGCGCGCTTGCCGCTCTTCCCGATCCGGGAACTGGCGGTGACCAACGAACTGCACGCGGTGCGGCGCGCCGAACTGGAGCGCGCGCTGGCCGACAGCCTGCGCGGCAACTTTTTCAGCGTCAACCTGGAAGCGTTCCGGCAGTCGCTGGAGCAGGTGCCCTGGGTGCGGCGGGCCGAGGTGCGGCGGCGCTGGCCGGCGAGCATCGAGGTGAGCATCGAGGAGCACGTGCCGGTGGCCTTCTGGGACCAGTCGAGCGGGCAGCTGGTGAACTCGCACGGCGAGATTTTCACGGCCGGCATCAGCGCGCCGCCGGGCGACCTGCCGTCGCTGAGCGGACCGGTCAGCTTCGTGCCGGAGATGCTGGGCTACTGCCGGCAGGCCGCCGACCTGCTCAAGCCGACCGGGCGCGTGCCGCGCGTGCTGAAGGTGTCGCCGCGCCTGGCGCTGCAGCTCACGCTGGACGACGGGATGATCGTCGAGCTCGGCCGCGAGCAGGCCAAGGCGTCGGTGCGCGAACGCCTGGAACGTTTCGTGGAGTTCTATCCGTCGATCCTGACGGCGGCCAAGAAAAGGCCGGAGGTCGTGGACATGCGCTATCCGAAGGGGTTCGCGCTGAAAGTGAACGCACTGGCCGCGGCGCCGGGAAGTGACAGCAAAGGGAAACCATGAGCAGGGAAAACAAGGAAATCATCGTCGGCCTGGACATCGGCACGACCAAGGTCGTGGCCCTGGTGGCGGAGGTCAGTCCGGACGACCGGCTCAACATCATCGGCATGGGTTCGCAGGATTCGCGCGGGCTCAAGAAGGGCGTGGTGGTGAACATCGAGGACACCGTGGCGACGATCTCGCGGGTGATCCAGGAAGTCGAGCTGATGGCCGACTGCAAGGTCAAGGACGTCTACACGGGCATCGCCGGCAGCCACATCCGCAGCTTCAACTCCAACGGCATGGTGGCGATCAAGGACAAGGAAGTGACGCCGATGGACGTCGAGCGCGTGATCGAGACCGCGCGCGCCATGCCGATCCCGGCCGACCAGGAAATCCTGCACATCCTGACCCAGGAATTCATCATCGACGACCAGGACGGCATCCGCGAACCGATCGGCATGAGCGGCTTCCGCCTGGAAGTGAAGGTGCACATCGTCACCGGCGCGGTGTCGGCGGCGCAGAACATCGTCAAGTGCGTGCGCCGCTGCGGGCTGGAGGTCAACGATCTGGTGCTGCAGCCGCTGTCGTCGAGCTACGCCGTGCTCTCCGAGGACGAGAAGGATCTCGGCGTGTGCCTGATCGACATCGGCGGCGGCACCACCGACCTCGCGGTGTGGACGCAGGGTGCCATCCGCCATACCTCGGTGATCCCGATCGCCGGCGACCAGATCACCAACGACATCGCCATGGCGCTGCGCACGCCGACGCGTGAGGCCGAGGACATCAAGTGCAAGTTCGGCTGCGCGCTGTCCGACCTCGCCGACCCGGAGGACGTGCTCGACGTGGCGGGCGTCGACGACCGGCCGTCGCGCAAGCTGTCGCGCCGCGCGCTGGCCGACGTCATCCAGCCGCGCGTCGAGGAGCTGTACGAGCTGATCCAGGCCGAACTGCGCCGCTCCGGCTTCGAGGAGGTGCTCTCGTCGGGCATCGTCCTGACCGGCGGCTCGGCGGTGATGCCCGGCATGATCGAGCTCGGCGAAGAAGTCTTCCACATGCCGGTGCGCCTCGGCGTGCCCAAGTATGCCGGCGCGCTGGCCGACGTCATCCAGTCGCCGCGCTTCGCCACCTCCTACGGCCTGCTGCTGGAGGCGCTGACGCAAAGGAAGCGCGGGCTGAAGGTGCGCGAGACGCGCGACGTGAAACAGATTTTCGGATGGATGAAATCCTGGTTCGAAAAGAATTTTTAACCGGTTTTTTAAAGTTTTTTGCAGAGGAGAGAGGCCATGACCATGTTTGAAATCATCGAGAAGGAAGACGCCGTCGCCGATTCCGAGACCGTGATCAAGGTGATCGGCGTCGGCGGTGCCGGCGGCAATGCGGTCGATCACATGATCCGCGAGGGCGTGATGGGCGTCGAGTTCGTCGCGGCCAACACGGATGCGCAGGCACTGAAACGCAGCGTGGCGCACAAGAAGCTGCGCCTGGGCAAGACCGGGCTCGGCGCCGGCGCCAAGCCGGAAGTCGGCCGCGACGCCGCGGTCAGCGAGCGCGAGCAGATCGCCGACGCGCTGAAAGGCGCGCACATGGCGTTCATCACCGCCGGCATGGGCGGCGGCACGGGCACCGGCGCGGCGCCGATCGTCGCCGAGGTGGCGCGCGAGATGGGCGTGCTCACCGTCGCCGTGGTGACCAAGCCGTTCGCCTTCGAAGGCAAGCGCGCCAAGATCGCCGAAGCCGGCATCGCCGAACTGCAGAAGCACGTCGATTCGCTGATCGTCATCCTCAACGACCGGCTGATGGACGTGCTCGGCGACGACGTGTCGATGGACGAGGCCTTCAAGGCCGCCGACAACGTGCTGCGCAACGCCGTCGGCGGCATCGCCGAGATCATCAACTTCCCGGGCCTCGTTAACGTCGACTTCGAGGACGTGCGCACGGTGATGGGCGAGATGGGCATGGCCATGATGGGCTCGGCCTACGCCTCGGGCGTCGACCGCGCGCGCATCGCCGCCGAACAGGCCGTCGCCTCGCCGCTGCTCGAAGGCGTCAACCTCTCCGGCGCCAAGGGCGTGCTGGTCAACATCACCTCGTCGCGCAGCCTGAAGATGAAGGAAGTGAACGAGGTCATGAACACCGTCCGCGAATTCGCCGCCGACGACGCGCACATCATCTTCGGCGCGGTCTACGACGAGGGCATGGGCGACGAACTGCGCGTGACGGTGGTGGCCACCGGCCTCGGCCAGCAGCAGGCCAAGCGCCAGCCGTTCGAGGTGATCAACACGCCCGTGGTGCAGGCCACGGGCACCGACGGCGGCTACGCGCACGGCGGCGGCATCGACTACAGCCAGCTCGACGTGCCGGCCGTGGTGCGCAAGGGGCGCAGCACGACCGTCGAGGCGCTGGCCAACAGCGGCGTCGACCGGTACGACATTCCGGCCTTCCTGCGCAAGCAGGCCGACTGACGGCCGGCCGCGCTTGACCAAGGCACTGCCCTTCTGTCGCTGCGCTCATCCTCCCCGAGGGAGGATGAGCACCCCTTCGGGCGGCCGGACGGGGCGCTCATGCGGCGTTGCGGCCGACCTTGCATGGCCCCGCCATGCGGCGGCCGTCCGCGCCTGGCCTGCACCGCGCTCGCTCGGCCGTTAGACCGGGTAAAGGCTTTGTAACTCTTTCTTTCTCTGCAAAAGGGAGTTGGCGGGCTGTGTTACAATCCGCCAATTCCCAATTTTTTCAAACACATGCTCAAACAGCGCACGCTCAAATCGGTGATCCGGGCTTCCGGGGTCGGCCTGCACTCGGGCGTCAAGGTGAACATGACGCTGCGTCCGGCGGCGCCGAACACCGGCATCGTCTTCCGGCGCATCGATCTCGATCCGGTGGTCGACCTGCCGGCATCCGCGCTGGAGGTTGGCGATACGCGCATGTGTTCCTGCCTTGAGCGCGACGGCGCCAAGGTCGGCACCATCGAACACCTGATGTCCGCATTGGCGGGCCTGGGCGTGGACAACGCCTACGTCGATCTCGACGCCGCCGAAGTGCCGATCCTCGACGGCTCGGCGTCGCCTTTCGTCTTCCTCATCCAGTCGGCCGGCATCGAAGAGCAGCCGGCGGCGAAAAAATTCATCCGCATCAAGCGCCGCATCGAGGTGCGCGAAAGCGACCGCAGCGGCGACAAGTGGGCGCGCTTCGATCCCTACGACGGCTATCGGCTGACCTTCTCCATCGTCTTCAACCACCCGGCCATCGACCGCACCGGCCAGGAAGTGACCATCGATTTCGCCGAGCATTCCTACGTGCGCGAAGTGGCGCGCGCGCGCACCTTCGGCTTCATGCAGGAAGTCGAGTGGCTGCGCGAGAACGGTCTGGCGCAGGGCGGCGGGCTGGACAACGCGGTGGTGCTCGACGAGTTCCGCGTGCTCAACGCCGACGGCCTGCGTTACGGCGACGAATTCGTCAAGCACAAGGTGCTCGACGCGATCGGCGACCTCTATCTGCTCGGGCACCCCCTGCTGGCGGCGTTCACCGCGCACAAGTCGGGGCATGCGCTGAACAACCTGCTGGCGCGCGAGCTGCTCGCCCATCCCGACGCCTGGGAGTTGGTGACCTTCGAGGACGAGGCGCGCGCGCCGCAGTCCGTCGTCCGCTGGCTGGCGCAGCCGGCGCACTGAGCGCATCGCCGGCATGTGGCTGCTGCGCCTGCTCGGCATCGTGACCCTGATCACGATCATCGGCGGCTTCGGAGCCTACCTGCTGACGCGCAACCCCAGTTATCTGAATTTTTCCTGGCGCATCTTCCGCTACGCCGTGATGGTGGCGCTGCTCGTCTTCGCGCTGCTGATTCTCGAGCGTTTCGCGGTCATTCCCGTTTAGCCGACCGCTGCAGCAGCGTGTCGACCGCCCGGCGCAGTTCCGAGTCGGGCAGCGCGTCGCGCAGGTCCCCGAGCGTCCGGAACGCCTGTCCGGACAAGGGCTTCTGCGCGGGAAGCCGCGCCTCGGCCTGGAATTCGGGCGCCTGCACCTTGACCTGGACGCCGCTGCACTCGACCCCCCGCTTCGCAAAGCCGTCGGCCAGGGTGGGCGCCAGCTGGCGCAGCTTGGCGGCCGTCGCGCCGTTCGCCGTGTGGATGACCACGGTTCCCGCCTTGTAATTGACCAACCGGCTGGCCCGGCACAGGTGCGCCGGCGCGATTTCCTGATAGAGCCGCGCCAGCCGGAGCAGCCGCCGCGCATGCGCCAGCACGCCGTCGGCGCCGTCCGCTGAGTCGAGAAAGTCTTCGAGGGTGTGGGGCATCCGTGACATGAAAGGGCAGGGAATCCGTTCGTGCGCCAAAAGGGCTTTCCGGCCGCCTGGAAACGTCCAGGTTCCGCATACTACACCACGCTTTCCGCCGGGCGCGCACCGGACTGCGCGCCGCCGCCCCAGCCGGGAGGCGCATGGTAGAATCGTCGCTTTTAACGCGCCTTCGCCAACTCCAGAATGATTTCCGGCTTACTCAAGAAGATTTTCGGCAGCCGCAACGATCGGCTGATCAAGCAGTACTCCGCCGTCGTCCGCCAGATCAATGCGCTGGAGCCGGGCGTCAGCGCGCTGTCCGACGAGGAGTTGCGCGGCAAGACGGCCGAGTTCAAGGCGCGGCTGGCCAACGGGGAAACGCTCGACGCGCTGCTGCCCGAAGCGTTCGCCGTGGTGCGGGAGGCCGGCAAGCGCGTGCTCGGCATGCGCCATTTCGACGTCCAGCTGATCGGCGGCATGGTCCTGCACGACGGCAAGATCGCCGAAATGCGCACCGGCGAAGGCAAGACGCTGGTCGCCACGCTGCCCTGCTACCTCAACGCGCTGAAGGGCAACGGCGTGCACGTGATCACGGTCAACGACTACCTGGCCAATCGCGACGCCGAGTGGATGGGGCGCCTGCACCGCTTCCTGGGCCTGACCGTCGGCGTCAATCTGTCGCAGATGCCGCACGACGACAAGCAGGCGGCTTACGCCTCGGACATCACCTACGGCACGAACAACGAATTCGGCTTCGACTACCTGCGCGACAACATGGTCTACGCGGCGACCGACCGCGTGCAGCGCAAGCTCTCGTTCGCCATCGTCAACGAGGTCGACTCGATCCTGATCGACGAGGCGCGCACGCCGCTGATCATCTCCGGCCAGGCCGAGGACCACACCGACCTGTACGTGCGCATGAACCAGGTCGCGCCGATGCTGACCCGCTGCCAGGAGGAAAACGGCCCCGGCGACTACTGGGTCGACGAGAAGGCGCACCAGGTGCTGCTCACCGAGGAAGGCCACGAGCACGCCGAGGAAATCCTCGGCCGCGTCGGCCTGCTGGCCGGCGGCAGTCTCTACGACGCGGCCAACATCCTGCTGATCCACCACCTCTACGCCGCCCTGCGCGCGCACACCCTGTTCCTGCGCGACCAGCAGTACGTGGTACAGAACGGCGAGGTGATTATCGTCGACGAGTTCACCGGCCGCCTGATGTCCGGCCGCCGCTGGTCGGACGGGCTGCACCAGGCCGTCGAGGCCAAGGAGGGCGTGGCCATCCAGAACGAGAACCAGACGCTGGCCTCGATCACCTTCCAGAACTACTTCCGCATGTACGGCAAGCTGGCCGGCATGACCGGCACCGCCGACACCGAAGCCTACGAATTCCAGCAGATCTACGGCCTGGAGACGGTGGTCATCCCGACCAACCTGCCGATGGTCCGCGAGGACCTCAACGACCAGATCTTCCGCACCGCCGACGAGAAGTTCGCGGCGATCATCGCCGACATCCGCGCCTGCCGCGAGAAGGGGCAGCCGGTCCTGGTCGGCACCACCTCGATCGAGAACTCCGAGCTGCTCTCCAACCTGCTCGACCGCGAGAAGCTGCCGCACCAGGTGCTCAACGCCAAGCAGCACGCCAAGGAAGCCGAGATCGTGGTGCAGGCCGGCCGTCCGGGCATGATCACCATCGCCACCAACATGGCCGGCCGCGGTACCGACATCGTGCTCGGCGGCAGCATCGAGAAGCAGATTTCGGCCATCCGCGACGACGAGTCGCTCGACCAAGCGACCAAGGATGCGCGCATCGCCGCGCTGCGCGCCGACTGGCAGAAGCTGCACGACCAGGTCGTCGCCGCGGGCGGCCTGCACATCATCGGCTCCGAGCGCCACGAGTCGCGCCGCATCGACAACCAGCTGCGCGGCCGTTCCGGCCGGCAGGGCGATCCGGGCTCCTCGCGCTTCTTCCTGGCGCTCGACGATCCGCTCCTGCGCATCTTCGCCGGCGACCGCCTCAAGGCGATCATGGACCGCCTGAAGATGCCCGAAGGCGAAGCCATCGAGCATCCGATGGTCTCGCGCTCGCTCGAATCGGCGCAGCGCAAGGTTGAAGGCCGCAACTTCGACATCCGCAAGCAACTGCTCGAATACGACGACGTCGCCAACGACCAGCGCAAGGTGATCTACGCGCAGCGCAACGAACTGCTCGAGACCGAGGACATCGGCGAGACGATCACCGCCATGCGCCACGGCGTCCTCACCGACACCTTCCGCCGCCACGTGCCGGCGGACAGCGTCGAGGAGCAGTGGGACCTGCCGGCGCTGGAGAAGGAACTGGCCGCCGAGCTGCTGCTCACCGTTCCCGTCGCCGATTGGGTCAAGAACGAACCGACGCTCAACGACGACACGATCCTCAAGCGCATCATCGAGCAGGCCGACGCCGCGTACCAGGCCAAGGTCGAACTGGTCGGCGCCAGCGCCTTCCGCCCGTTCGAACGCAACGTGATGCTGCAGAGCCTGGACACCCACTGGCGCGAACACCTCGCCGCGCTCGACCATCTGCGTCAGGGCATCCACCTGCGCGGCTACGCCCAGAAGAACCCCAAGCAGGAATACAAGCGCGAGGCCTTCGAGCTGTTCCAGATGCTGCTCGACTCCGTGCGCGCCGAAGTGACCCGCCTGCTGGTGACCGTGCAGGTGCGCACCGAGGACGTCCAGGAAACCGCGCCACAGGCCGCCGTGCAGAACGTCCAGTACCACCACGCCGACTACGAGGAAGCGCTGGCGGCCGCTGCCGCTGCCGCCGAGAGCGAGCCCCTGCCGCCGTTGCACGCCGGCCAGAAGATCGGACGCAACGACCCGTGTCCGTGCGGCTCGGGCAAGAAGTACAAGCAGTGCCACGGCAAGCTGAGCTGACCGTTTCGCCATAACGCTCGAAAAGAGGCACAGAGGAACTCAAGACCGCGTTTCCCCTGTACCTCTTTTTGTATCTGGAGGTTGATCGAACATGACCGTCAATTACGCCACCCCCGCGCCCGAAAAACTCTTCCCCGTCGCCGGCATCCGCCTGGGCGTCGCCGAGGCGGGCATCCGCAAGGCGGACCGGCGCGACCTCACCCTGCTGGAAGTGGAGTCGGGTGCGACGGTCGCCGGCGTATTCACGCAAAACCGATTCTGCGCCGCGCCCGTGCATCTCTGCCGCCAGCACCTCGCCAGCGGCCGGGACATCCGCGCGCTGGTGATCAATACCGGCATCGCCAACGCCGGCACAGGCGACGAGGGCATGCGCGCCGCTCAGGACACCTGCGCGGCCGTCGGCCAATTGCTCGGCGTCGACGCCGGCCAGGTGCTGCCGTTCTCCACCGGCGTGATCCTCGAACCGCTGCCGGTCGACCGCCTCGTCGCCGCCCTGCCGCGCTGCCGGGACGATCTCCAGGCCGACCGCTGGCACGCCGCCGCGCACGCCATCATGACTACCGACACCGTGGCCAAGGCCGCGTCGCGCCGGGTAGAGATCGACAGCAAAACGGTCACCGTCACCGGCATGAGCAAGGGCGCCGGGATGATCAAGCCGAACATGGCGACCATGCTCGGCTTCGTGGCCACCGACGCCGGCGTCGCCGCGCCGCTGCTGCAGCAATTGGTGCGTGAGGCGGCGGACGAGTCGTTCAACTGCATCACCGTCGACGGCGACACCTCGACCAACGACTCCTTCATCGTGATCGCCACCGGCCGCTCCGGTGCCACGTTCGCCGACGCCGCGGCGCCCGGCTACGCCCGACTGCGCGAGGCGGTCGTCGGCGTGGCACGCGAACTCGCGCAGGCCATCGTGCGCGACGGCGAAGGCGCCACCAAGTTCATCACCGTCGCCGTCGAGGGTGGCCGTGACCGCGAGGAATGCCGGGCCGTCGGCTACGCTATCGCCCACTCACCGCTGGTCAAGACCGCCTTCTTCGCCTCCGACCCCAACCTCGGCCGCATCCTCGCCGCCATCGGCTACGCCCGCGTCGACGACCTGGCCGTCGACAACGTCCGCGTCTGGCTCAGCAGCGCCGGCCACGACGTGCTGGTGGCCGAAAAAGGCGGCCGCGCCGCCTCGTACCGCGAGGAAGACGGCGCCCGCGTCATGCAGTCCAAGGAAATCATCGTCCGCGTCGACCTCGGCCGCGGCAAGGCCAGTGCCAACGTGTATACCTGTGATCTTTCGTACGACTACGTGAAGATCAACGCCGACTACCGGAGTTAATGCAGAACCCGCGGGATGGTGAGGGTAAACGCCGGAATCTCCGCCTCGAAGGCCGTGCCATCCTCGGCCATCATCTGATACGTGCCACGCATGATGCCGACCGGCGTGTCGAGCTGGCAGCCGCTGGTGTATTCGTATTTCTCTCCAGGCTTTAGTAAAGGCTGCTCGCCAACCACACCCAGTCCACGCACTTCCTGTACGTTCGAATTGCCATCGGTGATAAGCCAGTGGCGCGAGATCAACTGCGCTGCCACAGTCCCAACGTTCTCGAGAGTGATCGTATAGGCGAACACGTAACGCTCTCTGCCCGGGTCGGATTGTTCAGAGATATATTGCGGAACGGCGGAAACGTCAATTTGGTATTTTTTGCTGTTGGCCATGGTAAAAACTGGTTTCAAGGATCGAGAAAGAACACCTTCTCTCATGAAAACGAGTTGCTCCGATCAGACTGAGTTATATTCCCTTAAGTTCATGGTATGACAGCAGTCAATACTGCATACATGGACTCTTCAACCAAAATATCGAAACCATGATTTTCAGCCCGCTCCGCATTCTGACAGAGATTTGGTGCCACCGTTATCTGCTCGGGCAACTCATCAAGCGTGACGTACTATTGCGGTACCGCGGAGCGATGTTCGGCGTGCTGTGGATTTTCCTTAGCCCTCTGCTGATGCTCGCCATTTTCGCCTACGTCTTTGGCCAGGTTTTCCAGGCACGCGCGGTGCAGACAGAAAGTGTTTTGCCATTCTGGCTGCTCCTGTATAGCGGGCTTATCGTGTTCAATATCTTTTCTGAAGCGGTATCGCGTTCTCCTGCATCGGTGCGCGGCTACCCGAGCTTCGTGAAAAAGATCATTTTCCCGGTGCACATACTTCCGCTCGTTCCGCTAGGCGCGGCGTTGGTGCATGCATTCTTCAATTTCCTGATCCTGATTGTCGCCCTCGTGTGGACGGGGCATTTCCATTTCCAGACTTTGCTTCTCCCGTTCCTGGCTTTGCCGGTCGTGCTGTTGGCCATGGGCTTTGCCTGGTTCCTCGGCGCATGGGGCGTCTTCATCAAGGACATGAGCCAGATCGTCCCCGTCTTCATCCAGATGCTGATGTTCCTCTCGCCCGTCTTTTATCCAGTCAGCGCGGTTCCCGAAATGCTGCGCCCTTTCTACCGCTTCAACCCGCTGGGGCATGTCATCGAGATATCGCGAGCACTTGTGTCGGGGTCGCCCTTCGATAGGGGCGCGTGGGGCTGGGCGTTTCTGAGTTCTGTGGCCGTCGTGATGCTCGGGTTTGTCTTCTTCCAGCGTAGCCGCGAGGAGTTCGCCGATGTCCTCTGACGATATCGCCATCTCGGTGCGCAATCTCGGTAAAACCTATCGGCTTTTCGGCCACCCCGGTGATCGGATCATGCAGTTCCTCTCGCTGGGGATGAAGAAATACCACAATAAATTTACCGCCCTGCACGACGTCTCGTTCGACATCAAGAAGGGGGAGACAGTCGGCATCATTGGGCGAAACGGTTCCGGTAAAAGCACGCTGCTGCAACTGATTTGCGGGATTCTCAAGCCAACGACAGGGTCGGTGAAAGTTAATGGGCGGATTTCCGCGCTGCTGGAACTGGGCGCCGGCTTCAACCCGGAGTTTACAGGGAGGGAGAACGTCTATTTCCAAGGGGCGGTAATGGGTATCTCGAAAGGAGAGATGGACGTCCGCTTCGACGAAATAGCTGCATTTGCCGACATTGGCGAGTTTGTCGATCAGCCGGTCAGGACGTATTCAAGCGGGATGTTTGTACGACTGGCGTTTGCGGTCGCGATCAGTGTCGAACCGGATATCCTCGTGGTTGACGAAGCTTTAGCGGTTGGTGATGCACGTTTTCAGGCGCGATGCTTTGAGCGTATCGCTGCAATTCGTGGTGGAGGAGGCACCATCTTGTTGGTTACACATGCGCTTGAGCAAGTTGCCCATTACTGTGATCGCGCGATGATGTTACATGCAGGAGGGCTCGTCGCCGATGATGCTCCTGACTCAACTTTGTCTCGCTACCTAGCCATGTGCGCAATGCCTGGATACACGACAATCCCGGATGTGCCATCCGGCCGGGATAGCGGCACTGAGCTATGTCGTCATCCTGCTTACAATTCTGCCGAAACCCGCTGGGGAGATGGTGCGGCCAGTATCGAAAACATTAGAATTGTTCAAGATGGAAGAGAAAATCCGACTTATCTATCGCCCGGGAGTACTGTGGAGTTGAAGATAACAGTTACTTCCCATAATGATTTGGGTGGGGTGATCTTTGGCATGACAATAAAGTCACTAACTGGTGCGATTGTTTTGTCGGTCAATTCACAGGACTTATCTGCTGGTCAGCTTTACACATTGAGAGCAAAGGAACATATCGAAATAGCCTTCTATTTCAATCCGTTTCTCGATGAAGGTGGTTATTTACTTTCACTTGGTGTTGTTAGCAAAACAGATGCAGGTATTCTACCGCACGACAGGCGCTACGATGTGATTACGCTCAGCATTGCACGACCATGTGATGCAGACGGCAGGACTGACTTCGCACCACGTTTTATATTGAGAGATGCTTCATGATTTCTGGTTATGCCCTCGATTCGCGCGATAATGTGTGGGTGCGTCCGGAAGCTATCTTCTTCGATTATTCCGATGGCGAAGAGTTTGAGCGCAGTTTGCTCAATATCATCAAGCGAGCCTTAGACGTTTCCTCTGGATCCAAAGAACTCGCAAGTGCCATTGTGGACTGGCCGACGGAATATCATTTCTCTATCTGTCGCCATAATTTGCTACGACCTTTTAGCATTGGTGCAGGGCAAAGAGTGTTGGAGCTTGGCTGCGGTTGCGGAGCGATAACCCGATATTTGGGAGAGAGTGGCGCTGACGTTGCCGCAGTGGAAGGCAGCGTGCAGAGGGCAAGAATTGCTGCAGAGCGCTGTCGTGATCTGACCAATGTGAGAGTTTATTGCGACAATTTTATCGATTTTTCCAGTACTGAAAAATTCGATTTCGTTCTGCTAATAGGTGTTCTTGAATATGCTCCAAAATTCATTGAAGGGGACGATCCCGTTTGTCGCTGCCTTTCCCATGCGCGTAGTTTTCTTAATAAAAATGGAGTGCTATTCCTGGCCATTGAGAACCAACTGGGTTTGAAATACCTCAACGGTTGTGCCGAAGATCATCTTGGTACCCCATATTACGGCCTCCATGGCCTTTATCGTGATAACGAACCAACGACATTCGGTCGTGTCGCGCTGGAGAAAAAATTGGCGACGGCTGGCCTAATGTGTCATCGGTTTTATTACCCCTTTCCAGATTACAAACTGCCGCGGGTTATCCTCTCGGATACCGCCTTCTCCACTCCAGGTTTTGATGCCTCCGCTCTGCTTGCGGGGATGGCGAGCGGCAATGGGGAAGGCGAGTTTCACCCCAATTTCCACGAAAACCTCGCCTGGCGGCCAATAATTGATAATGGTCTATTGCCACAATTAGCTAATTCTTTCCTAATCCTCGCGGCGGCTACGGAAGACGCTTTTGGCAAATTTGGGGCTGACTGGCGGGCCGAGACTTACACGACGAACAGAGTTTTGGCTTATGCGACAGAAACAAGCTTTGTCCGTTCAAGCGACAGGATGGTCGTAGAAAAGCGATACTTACATCCCGATTTTTCGGCGAAGAAAGTCAATTTTTCCACCGGCGGATTATTGCATCGAGCCAATACCGTTTGTGATTACATTGTGGGTCGCCCTTACCTTCTGGAGTTGCAGCAAAGACTAGCGCGTGGCGAGGGTATCTCCGGGGTCCTCGAATGGGTGGCGCCGTGGTTTGATCTATTGCTTGCCCATTCTTCTGTCGGCGAAAATGGCCCTGTTCTACCTGGTGATTGGGTTAACGTCATCCCACAGAACTGTATCCGCGCATCAGATGGCCGCCTGCATCGAATCGACCAGGAATGGGAAATCGAAGGGTATATTCCTTTGTATTGGTTGATTGTGCGAGGACTGAATAATTCCATCGGATTTTCTCCAACATCTCCGGCATTGGTGAAGATGACTCTTCGAGAACTCATAGTCAAGGTAGCTTCAGTAAATGGCATCTACCTTACCGATGGACAAATTACTGATGCAATGCGACGTGAATCCGAACTATGTACTCTCATCTATGGCGGTAACGAAACAGAGAATTTCGAAAAGCTTAGAACAGTAATAAATGGTGGTTGTAGGTGTCACCTCAGTGATTACCTGTTGGGGGAGTTTTCTAGAAACAGAATCGCCTATCTAGATGATGAAATAGTTCGTGTCAAATCGACTCTTTCATGGCAGCTTTCAAAACCTTTGCGCTTTATTTCTTATATATGGCGCACGCTCAACAAAAAAATCCAGAAGACATGACCCAATCTATCCAAGCGCAGCGAATTGATGGGCAAGACATCTTGCCTCCTACTATCTTTTACACATCTATATGCACCAATTACCTAGGCAAAGCGCTTGCCTTGGCCACTTCGATCAAAAAATCATACCCGAACAGTTTCTACGTAATTGGCTTAGTCGAGCGCGAACTGCCTCGAGAGTTCAATATCTCAAATCATGCAGAAGTCGATGTTGTAGTCTTGGCGCATGAGTTGATGGAAAACGGTCAATTCGATGCTTGGGTTTTCCGCTATTCGATTGTAGAAGCAGCCACTGCCATCAAGGCCGCCTTGCTGCGCCATCTATATCTCAGGTATCCGTCAACCGACTATTTTTTCTATCTTGATCCCGATACTTATGTCTACTCTCCTTTCCATGAGCTTCATGAACTACTTGAAAAATCACCAATCGTTGTGACACCGCACCTCGAAACGCCCGGCAATTTAGAAATGGAATTGAGCGCCTTGCGCCATGGAGTTTTCAATTTGGGTTTTCTGGCTGTACGACGGCATCCGGAAACAATACGTTTTATCGATTGGTGGGCTGCACGCCTCGATTACGCCTGTTACGATGATATACCGAACGGCATATTTACCGATCAGAAGTGGATCAACCTGCTTCCCTGCTTCTTCAATACCGAAGTGTTGCGCGAACCTGGCTATAACTTCGCTACATGGTCGCTTATGGACCGCAAACTTTCTCGAGATGCATCTGGGACATATCTCGTCAACGATAAACCGTTGCGCTTCGCTCATTTCTCCGGATTCGACAGCAACATGTTCCATCGCTGTATTGGTCGTTGGGCAAAAGACAACTCTGTTCTGCTTGAGGCTTTCGCCGGTGAATATGCCGCTGCGTGTAAAGCTCACCAGGAGAATATTTTTAAGCCGATCGCTTGGTCTTATCGTAATTTTCTTTCCGGAAAAGGTGTTTGGAGGAATGCACGGATCGTCTGGAGGGAATGTTATGGGAGCGACCTGCGTAACCCTTTTTTGTTGAGCAACATCCGTATTCTTTTTTCTGTATTTAGGAGAAACCGGCTGAAATCTCTCATCCGCAAATGGATCCAGCGCCATGTCTGATCCTAGCGTTTCGATTGTTATTCCATGCCATAACGACGGTGCCTATTTGCGTGAGGCCCTCTCGAGCGCTTTCATGCAAACCGCGCACGGTGTCGAAGTCATTTTATCGGATGATGGGTCGACCGACCCAAATACCGTAAAGCTGATCGAGGAGTTGTCCACGGACCCTCGGCTGGTTGTGATTCGCGCCGCGCAGTGTCGTGGTCCGGCGGCGGCACGCAATCTTGCTATCTGCCGGGCTCGTGGAAAATACATCCTGCCGTTGGATGCAGATGACCGCATTATGCCAACTTACGTCGAAAAAGCCTGGAAATTACTAGAGGATAACCCTCATCTGCAAATCGTCTACTGCCGGGTAAGCTGGTTTGGCCTAGCACGTGGCGAATGGAAGCTTCCGTCTTTTGATGCTGAAAAATTTGTTATTGAAAATATGATTTTCGCCACTGCAATGTTTAGACGTTCCACTTGGGAAGCAGTAAACGGCTACAGCAATAACATGGTTGAACGGCATGGAGGACTACGATTTTTGGATGAAAATTCTGGCAATGGGAGGTGGCGTTCATCGTATCGATGAAATATTGTTCAACTACCGCGTAAAACCGAAATCCAGAACGGCTCGCCTGAAAGACGATAATCGTGCAGTAGAGCGAAGGGCCTTCGGGTGCTTGTTTGAGAATAATATTGACTTTTTCTCTCGTCCAGAAAATGTCAGAACTATTTATTTTGCCCTCCTGGCACGCTTGCGCGCAGAAAAGGATCAAAGATCATCCTTCCTGTGGCGTTTATTATTCCGTTACTGCGTACGGCTCGAGCTGATTCTGCAAACCTGGATCAAGCACCTGGTTGGTCGTGCCTAAATAGCCCCTTTAAAGGCCGAGCCTTCTATCGAAAGCAGGGAATTAGCCAAAGACGGATTTTCCAAGGAAACTATTTTAGTCGTGGCAATCCATGTTGGATTAGCATGCGCAATTTATATGGCCAGCAATCAAACACCGCGAAAAAGTCGGCGCTGTCCAGACGGCGATTATTTTGTGTTGCTTTCCGGGACATGCGGATTTCATTGCCATGCCGGAACAGCATGCCAAATACCGGCAGATAGATCTGTTGTAGATAGCGGATATCCAGTTTGAGCAGCGAAAGCAGGCCGCCTTCAAGCAACAGCGAGGCCAGATGAAGCGGCAGCAGCAACAGCACCACGGGGGCCGGGCAGGTTGTCGCCATGACGAAAGTCTTGTTGCGTTCCGACAGCGTACGCCGGCGGAATGTGGTGGCGAGCCGGCCCGCCACCACCTTGCCGCCGCCAAAGCTCCTGCCGACGCGGTGCCGGTAGCCCGAGGTGCCGAGTGCGCGCACCGGATGGCCGGCCAAGCGCGCACAGCAGCATAGGTACATGTCCTCGCCGATTGAGCCGAGCCAATCTGGAAAGCCGCCGAGGTCACGCCATAATGACCGATCGACCCACAGGCAGGCACCCATTACCATGCCAACATCGTTGCGTGCCGGATCGCGGTTTGGCACCGGGTTGTAGAAAGGATCGAGCCGGCTGCCGATATCGAGCAGTTCACCGCCGTCGGCGTCGTATTGCGGCAGACTGAGGATGGCGGGCCGGCCCAGGCGTTGCGCTTCAGCGAGCAGCGTGCCCAGCGCGTCGGGCAGCAGCGCCGCATCGTTGTTGAGCAACAGGAGGTAATGGCCCTTAGCGATGGCGGCTATGCGGTTGTTGGCAATGCAGAAGCCGACGTTGCATGGACTCTCAATCAGTTTTACATCCGGGTACAGTGCTTTGATATGGTCAACCGAACCATCGGTCGATGCGTCATCATGGACCAGTATTTCCAGGGGTATCGAGCCGGCTTGGTTTAATATTGACTGGATGCAATCATCGATGACTTCCATGCCGTTGTAGTTGGCGATGCATACCGATACAAGTGGGGACGAGGGCGGTCCTTCGTGAGATGCGCTGTACGGGTTCATGCGCATCCCCGCCAGCATCTCTGAAGCCCTTCCAGCAACCCAACCCGTGGCTGCCAACCAAGATGCTCCTGGGCGCGACGCGTGTCCAGCACGATGCACTGGACGTCGGATGCTCTAGCAGGCTGGTAGTCGATTCGGAGCGGTTTACCCGTCATATACCCGATCATGTCCAGCAACTGATTGATCGAATAGCCTTCGCCGGAACCGAGGTTATAGGTTCCGGCTGGACCTGCCATGGCGTGCAGGCAGGCGTCCACCAAGTCGTCGATGTAAAGATAGTCCCTGACGGCGCTACCGTCGCCAAAGACTGTGATGCATTCTCCGTCGCGTGCTCTTTCGAGCAGCGTCGGGATGATGCCGAAGCCTGGTCGCAAGGGTTGCGCCGGGCCGTAAACGTTGCTCGGGCGCAGGACGGTCAGTCTGCCGGGATGGCGCTGGCCCAGTACGCCAAAAAACTGCTCCAGAGCGAATTTCCCGGCACCATGGTAGGAGATCGGGTGGGGCAGTGTATCCTCAGCAGCTCGGGCTGCTTCCCCGTACAAGGCCCCGCCGGTCAACAAGAAGAAATAGCGGTTGTCCGGAAAATTTTGCGCACATTCGAGGAAACGCAAAGCTGGCAGCAGGTTTTGTTCCGCTTCGCGAGCGGGTTGCCAGACGGTATCAGCAGGCGTCGTTGCCGCCGCGAGGTGAAAGACTTGGCAGCATGTATCCAGTAGCGGGGCGAGCCTTTCGGCATTGCCCTGGTCGGCATGGTGCACCGAGACCCCCGGAGGAGAGGGCGTGTTTCTCCAACCTGTTCGGGACAGCACATGCACGTTGTGCCCTTTGGCGGCTAGGCGCAGTGCCAGTGCACGGCCGATGAAGCCCGTACCACCGATCAAGAGAATTTTCTCTGGGGGGCTCATGCCGTTTCCAGCAGGTCTACATAGGCCCGTATATAACGCTGGCTGCAATCTTCCCAAGTGCCGATGTGTTCCTTGGTCCATTGCCGGGCAGAGGCGCCAAGGGCTTGGTTTGCTGCGTCATCATCGAGATGGGCGAGCGCTTCGGTGAGCGCCTCACGCGCTGGGACGATCCATCCATTCACCTTTTGAGTGATCAGGTTGCGGTGAGCCGGTAAATCCGATGCGATGACCGGAAGTCCTGCCGCCATGGCTTCCATCATGACTTGCGGCCGGCCTTCGTCGTGGCGGCTCAACGTGATCAAGCCACGGGCTTTGGGGAACCAGTCGCGCAGGAGTTCGGCAGGATGCGTCGGACCGTGGTAGTCGATCCAACTCGGAATCTCAATTTGCTCCTGCATCGGGCCGAAGAGATGCAGTCGGCGATTGTCACCGAAGAGGCCCTCACCCCAGGCAAACAGATCGCCGATTTTGTTTTTCGTCAGGCGGGTGACGGTGATCCACTGGCAAGGAGTTTGAAGCTGCGGTTGCCGTACGACATCAAACCATGGGCTATCCACACCAAATGGGATAGGCCGGACTTCAGCTAGGTCGCCGAATGACCGTTCCAATTCATCGATCATCCATTCGGCATTCGGGGCAAGAATCGCCCGACGCTGGCGCAGAACAGAACGCAAGGCGAACCGCATGCCGGGCACTCGCAGCAGCGCGAAATCACTGCCGAGAACGGTGATCAGCGCTGGAATCGTCGTACCCCAGAGCGCCAGGGTGTTCTGTAACCAGTTAACGTGTGCGACGTCAGGGGGATCTCGCTGAAAAGCGCGGTTCTGACGCCACAGCAGCACCGTGGCTGAGCTTAATGCCCTGGTTTTTTTTGTCCGCAGGAGGTGGGCTATGCCGCCTTGTTCGGACAATCGTTCAAGCCATTTGCGGTCGGCCTGAGTAGTTGCCGAAACGACTCCATTGGGCAGGTCGCCCGACGGTGCCCAGAGCGACAGGGAAACCACGTCCTTCATCGCCAGCGCCGCGGCGAGGCTGGCGATGAAGCGTCCTCGCCAGTCTTCAGCAGAGACCGGGTAGGATGTGCTCGTCATCAGAAGCCGCACGTACTCAATCCTTGTCGTTCGTTCCGTCGATATCCTTGTAGTGCAGAGCCGAAATCTGTTCCGACACGATACCGATAAGAAACGTGAGAATGCTTGACGTAAACATGAGCGCGCTCATGTTGGTGAAGCGGCCGGCACTCAAGAACGTATAGATGTAATAACCGAGTCCTGTGAGAAAGAAACCGGTACTGATCGGCAGGAACAATCTGAGCGGAGAGAAGAGCGTGCCGATCTTGATGATGATCATGAGAAAGCGCACGCCGTCCCGAAACGGGCGGATATGGCTCCTGCCGATGCGGCGCGGCGTGTGAATCGGTACGTAGGCGACGCGATACCCGGCACGGAAGAAACTCATGGTGATCGTCGTCGGGTAGGAGAAGCCATTCGGAATGAGATAGAGGAACTGGCGGAAGCGTTTCGCATTGACGACGCGAAATCCCGAAGTGAGGTCCTCGACCGTATGCCTGACCATCCAGCTGGCGGCATGGCTGAAAAAATCGTTGGCGACGGCGCGATGGGGGCCCGCATGTGAGCCGGGCAGACGTGCGCCGACTACCATGTCGTAGCCTTCCGAATATTTTTGCAGCAGTCCGGAAATGTCTTCCGGCTGGTGCTGGCCGTCAGCGTCCATGAAGACGATCACGTCGCCTTTTGCCGCGCGGGCGCCGGTTTTTATTGCAGCGCCGTTGCCCATAGGATAGGGGTGTTTTATAACCACGGCGCCTTCGTTGACGCTTGCTTCCTCCGTGTTGTCAGTCGAACCGTCATCAACGACAATGATCTCCGTATTGAGTGCTAATTCTCGGAGCTGAGGAAGAATGCGCTTCAATCCTGCCGATTCGTTTCGCGCAGGAATGACGAGTGAAATGTTTATTTTGCCCATCGACCTAGAATAAATGCTCGGCCTATCAGTCCGCAAGTTTTGTGGCGGCGAGTAACTCGTTTAACGTACGGAGTTCTCCTTGGTTTAACCGCGCGGCGCGCAATTGCTTAAGGAGTGCTGTGGCTTTGCCGTGTTCGCCAGAAAGGAAAAACAACTGTGCTAGCTTGAGTTGATTACTGGGGTTATTGGGGGACAGTGTTAATGAATCTTCAAGGTTTCTCTTGGCAAGAAGGAAATCCCGCTGATTCAGCCACAGATAGTCCGCATACCATGAATGAATGATGGCTTTTACCCACGGGGTAACGGAAGGATTGCTGAACGCTCCGGAAAACAGCGCGTCTACGTCGGTACGCGTCAGGCAAAACGTTGGTGATGTTGTTGCCGTCTCCTTGATGCTGAAAAGAATATTCCTGTCACCGGGGGCGAACGGAGGAGATGCCAGGCGTTTCTCCAGTTCCTGAATCAAAGGGGGGCTTGGTTTTAGCCCGGCGTTGCATTCGAGGTTGATCAAGCCAAGCAGACTGCCTTTTTCGGATGGGGAAAGTCTTGTGCTTGCCTCATAGTGATAGCGAGCGAGTGCGTGAATGGGGGAGATAGGATCTCGTGCCTGGGGCAAGGCGGCCAGTGCCGATCCTGCCGTATTTTGGGCACGTGGAGAGTTTGGGTGATTGTTCGCTTCCATCTGCGTCAGTCTGAGTGTATCCCCGAATTCATGAGCGCGAAGGGCCGTTATGAGACTAAAATATGCTAGAGGAATGACCGTGATAATGGCAATGACAGCTTTTGTCTTGATTACCCTTTTCTGTAGTTGAGAGATTGAAACAACCCCAGCAAAAATTAGTCCCAGTGAGGGAAGGTAGTTTCGGTGTTCGTGGGCGATTTCGAGCGGGAGAAAGGACGATTCGAGAGCGTGTCCGGTGAGAAACCAGAAAACTCCGAATGAGACAGCAGGCTGCTTTTTTCGGCAAAGCCAAGCCAGAAGCAGGACCGCAGTCCATGCGATCAGCGCGATTAGGGTTGTGGGAGGAGATAGCAGTCCACTTGAAATCGGAATGTCGTCGTGGTGAATAGCGAAAACATGGAAGCGTGGGGCGATGAGCAGATCGGCATAGTTCCACAGAACGCGAGCCTCGGTCATCAATCGTTCGGAAAGCGAGAATGGCCGAAAATCGTAACCAGCGAGAATCCACCTCCCCGCCGGCAAAAGGAGATAAATGATGGCAGAGAGCGCGGAAATGACACAGGCCAATGCGAGTCCGCGGGTGAATGTGTCTTGCCTTTTGCCTAAGGTATGGGGGTAAAAAAATTCACAGATAAGCACAAGGAAGGGAAAAAGAAGACCTGTTTCTTTGCTTAGAATCGAGAGCGGCCAGCAGGCAAGCCAGGCGCCAGCAAACAACATCGCTTTTCGCGTTGGCGATTCCGCATCCCTTGCCTGCAGATGCAGTATCAATCCAAGCAGAAGGAACCCAGCGGATAGGCTGGTCATGCGTTGGACGGCGTGCAGTATGGCGAGAAGCTGAATAGGATGGAGCGCCCAAAGCGCGGTAATTATTGCTGCTTCGAGTGCACAATGGCGCTTATTTGTGTGCTCTCCCCGCTGCATTAGTTGATACACAAAGATGAATGCAAGCAGTGTGTTGGTAACGTGAATGGCCAGGTTGGTGATCTTGAAGAGGAATGGATCGAATCCTCTCCAAAGGTAATTAAGTGCAAAGCTGAGTTGTGCGATCGGTCGTAGTAGGGGGCCGCTTGTGCCGGAGTAGAAGGCATCGCGCAATGATGCCCATGAAAGTGAAGTCATTCGCACGCCGTCTGGCGTAAGAATGCTAGGTGTATCGTCAAAAAAAAAGTCGCCATGCAATCCCGGCCAATAGACTGCAAATAATAGGGTCACAAGCAACGCGCTTCCTGTAACGATTGAACAGAGCGGGAAGGTGCTTCGACGTTGATTGGCGACGAAGATCAAAGGGATTCCTATACGTAAAAACCAAAAATGCCCTACAGAGTAGGGCATTTTTTGGTATAGAGCTAAGTATACGTAAAACGCAATTGGGAATTAGCGGCAGTTGGCCGGTTTATACTTCTGGTCGATAGTGCCGTTACACACCCAAGTAACTACACCGTTCGCATCGGCGGTACCTGTCATGGTAATCGTGAGCCCGGAGATTTTGGATTCCTTTGCGGTCGCAGTCGCGGTGATTACCCCCACCGTGTCTGACGTTCTGGTGTAAACAACACCTGACACATAATCAGAGGCTTGGCTTGAAATGCCAGCTGAAGCAACAGCTGGCATGTGTCCTAGAGTTTGGTAGGCTTCAGCAATCGAGGTTCTCCCTCCGGAGGCAGCCAGCACGACTTCAGAAACTTTGGCGCGAACCGTGTAGTCCTGGTAGGCCGGCAAGGCAACCGCCGCGAGAATGCCGATGATAGCGACGACGATCATCAGTTCGATCAGGGTGAAACCTTGTTGAACGCGTTTCATTTGTATCTCCTAGAAATAAACACTGCAGTCTGTCTGGATTGGGAGTCCTTTGCTAGAACGCCTGTAATGTGCAAAGCAATTCATATGCCAGGGGTGTTTTTCTGAAATTTTCCAGAAATCGTTGCTTTGGACCCAGAGAATGTGACGTTTTTCGTCAGGTTAGGGGGCAAAAAACGCCAATTTACATTTGATAAGACGACGCAGCGTCGTCGGTCTTATAGCCTTTCGGATGAAATGGCAAGGCGTAACTCAGCCTGCGTTCTGCCGGCACGCGTGGACAGCAAGAGCCACCACAGCGCGCCTTTTTTGATCGGCCAGTCAGCCTCGCTGCCCGAAAGTAGTAACGCGGCGGCTTGTCCCAGTGTTGGCTGATGACCAACAATGAGAATGGCGTTGCGTTTGCCGCCGCAACTGCTCGGCCAGTGAATCGCGGCGAGTAGATCGGTAACGTTACTACCGGGTGCCTGGCGCGGATCGGTCTCGAACGGCAGGCCAAGCGCCTGCGCGGTCTGCTGGCAGCGCCTGGCCGGGCTGGCCACGATGCGCATGTCTTTCGGCGCGTGCGTCTTGAGCCAGGCGGCCATGCGCTGCGCCTGTTTTTCGCCGCGCGGGGTCAGCCGGCGTTGGCTGTCGGGGGTGCCGTCTTCGGCTTCGGCGTGGCGCCAGAGCAGGAGGTCCATGAGCGTCTCCTCAAAGTCACAGATCGTATCCGCGCAGTTTCTCGACGTCGGGAATGGTGATCCGGCGGCCCTCGACGACGATCAACCCCGCTTCCGACAGTTCGTGCAGGATGCGCGAGAAATGTTCCTGAGTCAGATTCAGGCGCGAGGCGATGGTGCCCTTGCTGGTGGGCAGGGTGATGGTCAGGGCGCGGGCGTCGGTTTCGGTGTTGTCGCGCAGCAGGTAGCCGATGATGCGCTGCCGGCCGGAGTGCAGCGAATAGGATTCGACGTCGGTGATCAGGTGGTGCAGGCGGACCGAGAGCGAGGCGATCATCTTGCGGGCGAAGCCGGGGTCGCGCTCGATGCCGTCGACGATGACCCGCTTGGAGACGTGCAACAGGCGCGAGTCGGCCAGCGCCTGCGCGAAGACCGGGTAGGGCTTGTCCGTGAACATCACGGCTTCGCCGAAGGTCTGGCCCGGCCCCATGATGTCGATGACCTTTTCGGAGCCTTGGGCGGAGGTGAAGCCGAGCTTGACCTGCCCGGTGGCGATGAGGTGGAAGCCGGTCGGCTGGTCGCCCTTGTGGAACAGGATGTCGCCCTTGGCGGCATGCAGTTCGTGGGTGCCGCGCGCGATGCCGGCGATTTCTTCGGGGTTCAGGCCGCTGAACAGGGGGATGCGCGCGAGCAGGGTTTCGATGGAGATATCGCGTTCGGGCATGGGCGGATGGCAGGATACGTTGGATGCATGGATCGTCGCACGGCGCGGCGGGCGAGGCAAGACGAGGGCGGCGACCGTACCGGTTTGCGGCGCCGCCGGATCGCCTTATACTGCCGGAATACCTGAGCGTGCTTTTTCTCGCGTGTGGCCGGGAGGCTTTCCGGCGGAACGGGGTGCCATGATGCTGAATTTCTTTTCGACGCGGCCGGATCATCCTCTCGGCGAGGCCAGGGAGTTCAAACGTGTGCTGGCCGAGCTGCCGCCGGATGCGTTCAAGGCGATCGACGAGGTCTATGGCTGGTTCGAGTCCCTGCGGCTGGCCGACGATTTCCGGCTGGATCATCTCCATGCGGTGGTCAGCGGCCTCGACGAAGCGGCGCAGCCGCACCTGCGCCGGTTGACGCGGCATTATCTGCGCACCCCGCGCCTGTCGAAGAACGAGGAGCGGCGCCTGTGGACGATGTGCTTCAATTACTGGGGCGAAGTCTCGTGGCTTTACGCGCGCTGCGTCGAACGCTTCGCGATGAATCCGAAAACCAAGGGCGGCGAGGTGTTCAAGGGCGACGTGCCGGTTGCCGCGACGCGGCTCCTGGCGGCGCGTGCGAGCCAGCTCAAATGGATCGATTACCGCTACGGCGTGATCGGCGAGGACTTGTGGCGCGGGCTCGGGTTGCCCTATCTCGCGGCGGAAGCGGGCGGCTACGCGCAGAAACCGGTGCAGATGTACCCCGGCGCGGCGGGGTCGACCAGCGTGGCGCAGCAGTATCTGCAGACGCTGGTGCGCGAATCGTCGTCGATGGGCACGCTGCTGCCGCTTGAGATCGAACTGGCCGACCGGCTGATCACGCATTTTCTGCCCGGCTTCATCTTCGGCGCGGAGTGCCTGCCGGAAAGCGTGTATTGGATCGACGCCGCCAGCGCCCTGCCGCCGACGCGGCTGGTCCGTCCGCCCGCGCAGCTGTCGCCCGGCCTGCGCTTCTTCCAGCCGGGCACGGTGTCGCAGGCGCTGGATGAACTGATGCACGCCGTCGAGCGGGGCACGATCCCAGTGGAGCTCAACCTCGGGGCGGAGTATCCGCCGGCGGCGCTGCTCAAGGTGCTGCGGCATCTGGCGCTGTACTGGGCGCCCGTGCCGCCGCAGCGCGAGCACGTGCGCCACGCGGCCAAGACGCGCATGGCCGTGCTGCAGGGTTTCGACAGCAGCCTGGCGGTGTTCGCCGGCAACGTGGCGCGGCTGGGCGTCGAGCGGTCGGCCGAAAGCTGGGTCGTCGAGAACGTCAGCCTGGGCGGCTTCAGCGCCGGCACGGAGGCGGCCGGCGACTGGCTGACCATCGGCTCGCTGCTGTGCCTGCAGCCGGAGGGCGGCGACAACTGGGTGCTGGGCGTGGTCAGGCGCCGCAGCGTGCACGCGGATGCGCGCGCCAGCATCGGCATCCAGACGCTTTCGCGCAACGCGCAGAGCGTCGAGCTGCGCCCGCGCACCTCGGGCTTGTCGGCCACCGACGCCATTCCCGGCATCTGGCTGCGCGAGGATGCGGCGGCGGAGCAGGTTCGCCTGGTGCTGCCGCCGGGCAGTTTCGACGTGCGCCAGAACCTGGAGTTCGTGCAGGACGAGCGGCGCCATATGCTCGCGCCGGTGGAACTCGAGGAAACCGGCGGCGGCTTCGAGGTCGGCCGCTATCGGGAGATGCTTTCCGCCTGAGGTGGCGTCCGCCCTCAGTCCGCTTCGTTCAGCTCGGCGTCCTTGAGCAGCTGGAAGATCGCCCGGTAGTTGCGCGGCGGCTTGTCCTGCTCCTTTTCCTTTATCGCCGCGCGGCGCAGCGAGCGCAGATGCTGCAGGTCGATGCCCGGATAAAGGGTGGCGATCTCGTGCAGCGCCGTCTCGTCCGCCAGCAGTGCCTCGCGCAACCGCTCGATCCGGTGCAGCCGCGCCGTCTCGGCCGCCGAGTCGCCGCGCGCGTCCGCCAGGGCGGCGCGGATCGGTTCGGTTTCGACGTTGCGCATCAGTCGGCCGATGTACTGCATCTGCCGGCGCCGGGCCTCGTCCTGGCGGGGCATGCGCTGCGCCGTGCCGACGGCCTCGCGCAGATCCTCGGGGAGATCGATCTTCTTCAGCCGGTCGGCGGGCAGCGCGGCCAGCGCCTCGCCGAGCGCCTGCAGTTCCTCCATGGCGCGCTTGCGCCGGGTCTTGGAGAGGTAAACCGGTTCGTCGTCGGGATGTTCCATCGGCCTTTGCCTTGCTGGTTGGGCGCGCCCGCCCGGACGGGAGAACGCGGCGCGGGCTGCTATGATAACGACTTTGCCGCTTCCTCCTCAGCCCCATGCCCCGAAAATCCGTTCCGATCGTCCACGAGGCCCGCTTCGGCCATTCGCTCGACACGCTTCGTTCCCTGGCGCAGGACGTGCTCGGCCATGCGCGCCAGGCGGGCGCCAGCGATTGCGAGGTTGACGTTTCGGAGGGCTTCGGGCAGTCGGTGACCGTGCGTTGCGGCGACGTCGAGACCATCGAGCACAACCGCGACAAAGGCATCGGCGTGACGGTTTACCTGGGCCAGCGCAAGGGCTACGCCAGCACCTCGGACTTTTCCCGGACCGCCCTGCGCGAGACGGTCGAGGCCGCGCTCAACATCGCCCGCTACACCGCGGAGGACGCCTGTGCCGGGCTGCCGGAAAACGAACTGCTGGCCAACCCCGAGCAGGGTTTCGCCGACCTCGATCTGTACCATCCCTGGCCGTTGTCGGTGGACGAGGCGGCCGATCTGGCGCGGCGCTGCGAACAGGCGGCGTTCGCCGTCAGCCCGCTGGTGAGCAATTCGGAAGGCGCCACGGTGTCGATCCAGGAAGGGCAGTTCATCGCCGCCAACAGCCTCGGCTTCATGGGTGGCTATCCGACCTCGCGGCACTACCTTTCGTGCTCGGTGATCGCCGGCAAAAGTGACGGCATGCAGCGCGACGACTGGTACTCCACCGCGCGCGACCCGCAGCGGATCGCCTCGCCCGAGGCCATCGGCGACTATGCGGCCCGGCGGGCGCTGTCCCGGCTCGGTCCGCGCCGGATCAGGACGTGCAAGGTGCCGGTGCTGTTCGAGGCGCCGCTGGCCGCCGCGCTGATCGGCAGCTTCGTGCATGCCGCGAGCGGCGGCAGCCTGTACCGCAAGACGTCCTTCCTGGTGGATTCCCTCGGCAAGCGCGTTTTCCCGGACGGCGTGCGCATCGACGAGCGCCCGCACCTGCCCGGCGCCCTGGCCAGCAGCATGTTCGACAACGACGGTGTGGCCACGCGCGACCGCTCCGTGGTGGTGGGCGGCGAACTGCAGGGATATTTCCTGAGCGCCTACACGGCGCGCAAGCTCGGCATGCAGACCACGGGGAACGCCGGCGGCTGCCATAACCTGATCGTGCAGCCGGGCGCGCACGATTTCCGCGGGCTGATCGCCAGGATGGGGCGCGGCCTGCTGGTCACCGAACTGCTCGGGCACGGGATCAATTACGTGACCGGCGATTATTCGCGCGGCGCGGCCGGTTACTGGGTCGAAGGCGGCGAGATCCGGCATGCGGTCGAGGAAATCACCATCGCCGGCAACCTGCGGGACATGTTCCTGGACATCGCCGAGGTCGGCAACGACGTGCTGGTGCGCGGCTCGCGCCAGGTCGGCTCGATCCTGGTCGGCGAAATGAAGGTCGCCGGCGGCTGACTTTCCGCGCGCCGGCCGGCGGCGCGCGAAAGCCCGAATGGCATGGCGGGCTTTGTCTATAATCCAACGGTTGTCTGACGGTCGCTTTACCACATACGGAGAAAATAAATCATGGAAAGACGTTCCTTTTTGAAGCAGGCGGGGGTCGGTCTCGCCGCGGGGGCCGTTGCCGCTCCGGCGCTCGCCCAGAACGCGCCGGCGATCAAGTGGCGGATGGCGTCGAGCTTCCCGAAAAGCCTGGATACGCTGCACGGTTCGGCCGAGTTCCTGATCAAGCGCATTGCGGAGATGTCCGGCGGCAAGTTCCAGATCCAGCTGTTCGCCGCCGGCGAAATCGTTCCCGGCCCGGGCGTGCATGACGCGGTCAGGGACGGCACGGTTGAAATCGGCTTCACCTGTTCGTATTACTACTTCGGCAAGGACCCCACGTACTGCATCGACACGGCCATCCCGTTCGGCATGAACGCCCGCCAGATCAAGGCCTGGTACCGCCAGGGCAACGGCGCCAAGCTGATGGCCGATTTCTTCGCCAAGTCCAACATCGTGTCCTTCCCGAGCGGCAACACCGGCGTGCAGATGGGCGGCTGGTACCGCAAGGAGATCAAGAGCGTCGCCGATTTCAAGGGCCTGAAAATGCGCGTCGCCGGGCTGGCCGGCGCCGTCCTGGCCAAGATGGGCGTGGTGCCGCAGCAGATCGCCGGCAGCGACATCTACCCGGCGCTCGAAAAGGGCACGATCGACGCGGTCGAATGGGTCGGCCCGTACGACGACCAGAAGCTGGGCTTCAACAAGGTGGCCAAGTACTACTACTACCCGGCGTGGTGGGAAGGCGGCCCGCAGATTTCGACGTACATCAACGCCAAGAAATTCGCCGAGCTGCCGAAGGAATACCAGGCCATCATCGAGGCGGCCTGCGCCGAAACCGACACCGAGATGTGCGCGCGCTACGACGCCAAGAACCCGGTGGCGCTGAAGCAGCTGCTGGCTTCGGGCACCAAGCTGCTGCCCTTCCCCAAGGACGTCATGGAAGCGAGCTATAAGGCCGCGCAGGAGTATTACGCGGAAACCTCGGCCGCCAACCCCGAGTTCAAAAAGATCTACGAGGATTACAAGAAATTCCTGAACGACCAGAATCTCTGGTACCGGGTGGCGGAAAACGAGTACGCGCGGTTCATGTACAGCCGCAAGAATTGAGCGGGGATGGCGGCAAAACAAAAACGGGGGCGATGCCCCCGTTTTTGTTGAGTCCTATTTTTCCTCGCCTTCCGGCGCGGCCTCCGGTTCCTCTTCGGGGAACGTCGGCGGTTCGGACGACGTGTCGTCGTAGTGGGTGTCCGGCAACACGATTTCCACCGAGTTGATGTCGACCGCCTGCGCCTTGTCCATGCCCACGGTGACCATCTGCGGGAACAGGATGACCAGCATCACCATCAGGATCTGGATGCAGACGAAGGGAATGGCGCCCCAGTAGATGTCGCTGGTCTTGACCGACGCCGGTGCGACCGAGCGCAGGAAAAAGAGCGCGAAGCCGAACGGCGGGTGCAGGAACGAGGTCTGCATGTTGACGCCGAGCAGCACGCCGAACCAGATCAGGTCGATGCCCAGCTTTTCGGCGACCGGCCCAAGCAGCGGCACGACGATGAACGACAGCTCGAAATAGTCGAGGAAGAAGGCCAGCACGAACACCAGCAGGTTGACCACGATCAGGAAGCCGTACTGCCCGCCGGGCAGGCCGACGAGCAGGTGCTCGACCCACAGGTGGCCGTCCACGCCGTAGAAGGTCAGCGAAAAGACGCGCGCGCCGATCAGGATGAACACCACGAAGGTGGTCAGCTTGGCGGTGCTTTCCATGGCCTGCCGGAGCAGCTTGCCGTCGAGGCGCCTGCGCACCACGGCCATCAGCAGCGCGCCGGTGGCGCCCATGGCGCCGCCCTCGGTCGGCGTGGCGATGCCCAGGAAGATGGTGCCGAGCACCAGGAAGATGAGGCCCAGCGGCGGGATCAGCACGAAGGTGACCTTTTCCGCCATCGCCGAGAGCAGGCCGAGCTTGCAGCCCCGGTTGATCAAGGCGATGACGAAGGGCACGGCGATGCCGACCATGGTGCACAGCACGATCACTTCGTCGAGCGGCATCTCGTCCGGGCGGGTCTTGCCGAAGGCGATGCCCGCGGCGACCGAGATGGCGGCCAGGATCAGCAGCGAGGTGCCGCCGGTCTTGCCGTTCGCCTCGCGGAAGATCCGCGCTTCGGGCGGCAGCGCCGGCACCCACTTGGGACGGATGAACGAGAGCAGGATGACGTAGAGCACATACAGCCCGGTCAGCACGAGGCCCGGGATGAAGGCGCCCTTGTACATGTCGCCGACCGATTTGCCGAGCTGGTCGGCCATCACGATGAGCACCAGCGAGGGCGGGATGATCTGCGCCAGGGTACCCGACGCGGCGATGACGCCGGAGGCCAGGCGCTTGTCGTAGCCGTAGCGCAGCATGATCGGCAGCGAGATGAGGCCCATCGAGATCACCGACGCGGCGACCACGCCGGTGGTGGCGGCGAGCAGGGCGCCGACGAAGATCACCGCGTAGGCCAGCCCGCCGCGCACCGGGCCGAACAGCTGGCCGATGGTGTCGAGCAGATCCTCGGCCATCCCCGAGCGTTCGAGGATCAGCCCCATGAAGGTGAAGAACGGCACGGCCAGCAGCGTCTCGTTGGCCATCACGCCGTAGATGCGGTCGGGCAGGGCCTGGAAGAGCTGCGGCCCGAGCAGGCCGAGCTCGATGCCGATCAGCCCGAAGACGACGCCGTTGGCGGCCAGCGCGAAGGCGACCGGGAAACCGAGCAGCAGGAAGACGATCATCGAGGCGAAGATGATCGGCGCCATGTTGGCGATCAGGAACTCGGTCATCGCCGTTCTCCCTTCGCCTTGCGCGCCTGGATCACTTCGGCGAGCTCTTCCTCGGCGCTCTTGGCGTTGCGCTTCTCGGTCGGATCGGGACACAGCCCGCGCAGGAAGCCGATGCGCTTGATCAGCTCGGAGACGCCCTGCAGGATCAGCAGCGCGAAGCCGACCGGGATCATCAGCCGGGCCGGCCAGACGATCAGCCCGCCGGCGCTGTTGGACATCTCGTTGGATTCGAAGGTATGCAGGAAGACCGGCCAGGACAGGACCAGGATGGCGATGGCCATCGGCATCAGGAAGAACAGGATGCCGAGGATGTCGATCCAGGTCTGGCCGCGTTTCGAGAGCTTGGCGGACAGCAGGTCGATGCGCACGTGTTCGTTGCGCAGCAGCGTGTACCCCGAGCACAGCAGGAAGATCAGCCCGAACAGGTACCACTGGATTTCCAGCAGCGCGTTGGAACTGTAGTTGAAGGCGTAGCGCATGATGGCGTTGCCGGTGCTGACGAGCACGACGATCAGCACGATCCAGATGGCCGATTTGCCGATCCGTTCGGTCAACGCGTCGATTTGGCGCGACAGCGTGAGTAGGGCGTTCACTGGAAAAATCCTTGTCTGATGGCAGAATTCAGAATTTCGCGCGTTTGCAAGGACAAGGAAACGGGTGGATCGCACCCGTGGGCTTGAACGGGCGGCATGAGGTCCTTGTGGGAGTATTTGGTGTGCCCGGCCCGCAAACAGCGCGCAATTATTGCATGGATTCACCGCTGCCGGGAGGTTTTGGCATCGTTTGTGAGTGGTACGCCATTGTTATGAAAGATTTTTTGGATAAGGAATCGAACGTGCGAGAAGAGGCGAGAATCTGCCTGATCCGTCACGGGGAGACGGCGTGGAACGCCGAGCTGCGCATCCAGGGACATCGCGACCTGCCGCTCAACGGGTCGGGCCTGGCGCAGGCCGAAGCGCTCGCCGGGCGGCTGGCCGGACAGCGCTTCGACGCGCTCTACAGCAGCGACCTGCTGCGCGCCCGCCAGACGGCGCAGCCGCTCGCCGACGCGCTCGGGCTCGCGCTGCGGCTCGAACCCGAGCTGCGGGAACGGAATTTCGGCTGCTGCGAGGGCAAGACGCGCGAGGAAATCCTGGCCGGCGACGCGGCCGTGGCCGAGGCGCTGGCCGCCCGCCGCGCCGACTACGTGCTGCCCGGCGGCGAGAGCCTGCGCCAGCACCTCGACCGCGTCGTCGCCTGCCTGTCCCGCCTGGCGCGCCGGCATGCCGGGCAGACCATCGCCGTCGTCGCGCACGGCGGCGTGCTCGATCTGGTGTACCGCCGCGTGCATGGCGTGCCGATGGAACGGCCGCGCGATTTTCCCCTGCCGAACGCCTCCATCAACTGGCTGGCCGTGGACGGCGACCGCTGGCGGCTCGACTCGTGGGGCGACACCGCGCACCTGGCCGGCATGGCGCAGGCGCCGTTCGTGACGCGGATATAGCGATCCGGTATGATTTGCATCTTTTCAATGGCTTGTGAGGCGGACGATGTTTTCAGCGAAAGACACCCTGGCAAAAGTTGATCCCGACCTGTGGAGGGCGATCGAGAGCGAGAATCGCCGCCAGGAGGAGCACATCGAACTGATTGCCTCCGAGAACTACGTCAGCAAGGCGGTCATGGAGGCGCAGGGCTCGCAGCTGACCAACAAATACGCCGAAGGCTATCCGGGCAAGCGCTACTACGGCGGCTGCGAGTACGTCGACGTGGCCGAGCAGATCGCCATCGACCGCCTGAAGAAGCTGTTCGGCGCCGACGCCGCCAACGTGCAGCCGAACTCCGGCTCGCAGGCCAACCAGGCCGTGCTGATGGCCTTCGCCAAGCCCGGCGACACGATCATGGGCATGAGCCTGGCCGAAGGCGGGCACCTCACGCACGGCATGCCGCTGAACATGTCCGGCAAATGGTTCAACGTCGTCGCCTACGGCCTCAACGAAAAG
This sequence comes from Propionivibrio sp., assembly GCF_047602565.1. Classification (GTDB taxonomy): domain Bacteria; phylum Pseudomonadota; class Gammaproteobacteria; order Burkholderiales; family Rhodocyclaceae; genus Propionivibrio. The sequence continues at coordinate 1,934,586 of NZ_JASGGX010000001.1, read as the reverse complement.
GAAGAGATCGACTACGAGGCGATGGAGGAACTGGCCCGCGAGCACAAGCCGAGGATCATCATCGCCGGCGCGTCCGCCTATTCGCTGCGCATCGATTTCGAGCGCTTCTCCAAGGTGGCCAAGGAGGTCGGCGCGATTTTCTGGGTCGACATGGCGCACTACGCCGGGTTGATCGCCGCCGACTGCTATCCGAATCCCGTGCCGTTCGCCGACGTGGTCACCTCGACCACGCACAAGACGCTGCGCGGCCCGCGCGGCGGCGTCATCCTGATGAAGGCCGAGCACGAGAAGGCCATCAACTCGGCGATCTTCCCCGGCCTGCAGGGCGGCCCGCTGATGCACGTGATCGCCGCCAAGGCCGTGGCCTTCAAGGAAGCGGCGACGCCCGAGTTCCGCGAATACCAGGAACAGGTGGTGGCCAACGCCCGCGTGTTCTCGCGCGTGCTGTCCGAGGAGCGCGGCCTGCGCATCGTCTCCGGCCGCACCGAGTCGCACGTCTTCCTGGTCGACCTGCGCGCCAAGAACATCACCGGCAAGGAAGCCGAGGCGGCGCTGGGCAAGGCGCACATCACGGTCAACAAGAACGCCATCCCCCACGACCCGCAGAAGCCGATGGTCACCTCCGGCATCCGCATCGGCACGCCGGCCATGACCACGCGCGGCTTCACCGAGCTCGAAGCCGAGGAAGTGGCGCACCTGGTCGCCGACGTGCTCGACGCGCCGAACGACGAGGCCGTGCTGGCGCAGGTGCGCGAGAAGGTCGCCGCGCTGTGCCGGAAGTTTCCGGTCTACGGGGCCTGATCCGGCATGAAGTGCCCGTTCTGCGGAGCGTCCGACACGACGGTCGCAGATACGCGCATCAACGAGGACGGCGACATCGTGCGCCGCCGCCGGCGCTGCCTGTCCTGCGACAAGCGCTTCTCCACCTACGAGCGGGCGGAAATCCGCCTGCCGCAGGTGGTCAAGAAGAACGGCTCGCGCGTCGATTTCGACCGCGAGAAGCTCTCCGCCAGCCTGTGGCTGGCCCTGCGCAAGCGGCCGGTGACGGTCGAGGCGGTCGACGCGGCGATCCTGCGCATCGAGGAAAAGCTGCTCACCCAGGGCGAGCGCGAGATTCCCTCGGAGAAGATCGGCGAGATGGTCATGCGCGAACTGAAAAAGATCGACAAGGTCGCCTACGTCCGTTTCGCCTCGGTCTACCGCAACTTCGAAGACGTCGACGAATTCTCCGATCTCGTCAAGGAAGTCTCGCGCCCGGTGCCGCGGCGCATTCGCTGACCCGCCGCCTCCTGCCGCCATGTTCAGCGCCGCCGACCACGATTTCATGGCGCGCGCCCTGCGGCTGGCGCGGCGCGGGCTGTTCACCACCACGCCCAATCCGCGCGTCGGCTGCGTGATCGCCAGGGACGGGAAGATCGTCGGCGAAGGCTGGCACCGGCGGGCGGGCGAGGCGCATGCCGAAGTGCACGCCCTGGCGGCGGCCGGCGCGGCCGCGCGGGGTGCGACGGCGTACGTCACCCTCGAACCCTGCAGCCACCACGGCCGCACGCCGCCGTGCGCGGACGCGCTGATCGGCGCCGGCGTGGCGCGCGTCGTGGCCGCCATGCAGGACCCCAATCCGCAGGTCGCCGGACGCGGGCTGGCCGCGCTGGCCGCCGCCGGGATCGCCACCGAATGCGGGCTGCTGGAGGCGGCGGCGGTCGAACTCAACGTCGGCTTCGTTGCCCGCATGTCGCGCGGGCGGCCGTGGGTGCGGCTGAAGCTGGCGGGCAGCCTGGACGGCAAGACCGCCCTGCGCAACGGCAGCAGCCAGTGGATCACCGGGCCGGCGGCCCGCCAGGACGGGCACCGCTGGCGGGCGCGCGCCTGCGCCATCCTGAGCGGGATCGGCACGGTGCGCGAGGACGATCCGCAGCTCAACGTGCGCGGCGTGGCGACCGGGCGGCAGCCGCTGAAAGTCGTGGTCGATGCCCGGCTCGAACTTCCGCCGCACGCCCGCGTGCTGGCCGAGGGCCGGCTCCTGCTGGCGACCGCCAGCGAAGACGGCGCCAACGCCGCCGAGCTGCGGCGGCGCGGCGCCGAACTGCTGCCCCTGCCGGACGGCGCCGGGCGGGTGGACCTCGCGGCGCTGCTGGCGGCACTCGGCCGGCGCGGCATCAACGAGGTGCACGTCGAAGGCGGCAGCCGGCTCAACGGCGCGCTGCTGGAAGCCGGCCTGGTCGACGAACTGCTGCTTTACCTGGCGCCCTGCCTGATCGGCGACCAGGCGCGCGGCATGTTCGACCTGCCCGAACTGGCCTCGCTCGACGGCAGGCGGCAGTTGGCGATCGACGATCTGCGCATGGTCGGCGGCGACCTGCGCGTGCTGGCCCGCTTCAAGCCGCGCTGATCACGGATTGCCGCGCGCGGCGCAGACCGCGCAGTGCGGGTCCTTGCCGAAGCGCACGCTGCGCCATTCCATCGTCAGGGCGTTGAGCAGCAGCAGGCGCCCGACCAGCGGCTCGCCGGCGCCGCTGAGCAGCTTGAGCGCCTCGGCGGCCTGCACGGAACCGATGATGCCGGTCAGCGGCGCGAAGATGCCGGTCACCGCGCAGCGCATCTCCTCGACGTCCTCGCCCTCGGGGAACAGGCAGTGGTAGCAGGGGGAATCCGCCCGCCGCGGATCGAACACCGAGACCTGCCCGCTGAAGCGCACGGCCGCGCCCGAGATCAGCGGCACGCGATGTTCGACACAGGCCCGGTTGACGGCGTGGCGGGTGTCGAAATTGTCGCAGCAGTCGAGCACCGCGTCGGCCCCGGCGACCAGCGCCGCGAGCCGCTCCCCGGCCAGGCGTTCGGTGACCGGGACGACGGCAACCTCCGGGTTGATGCGCGCCAGGGTCGCCTGGCCCGACAGCGCCTTGGCCTGCCCGATGCGGTCCTGGGTGTGGAGGATCTGCCGCTGCAGGTTGGTGAGGTCCACCGTGTCGCTGTCGGCCAGCGTGATCTTGCCGATGCCCGCCGAGGCGAGGTAGAAGGCCGCGGGCGAGCCGAGGCCGCCGGCCCCGACGATCAGCACGTGCGCGCCGACGATGCGCGCCTGGCCCTCGATGCCGATCGGGTCGAGCAGGATGTGCCGGCTGTAGCGGAGCAGTTGTTCGTCGTTCATGCGCGGAAAGTGTGGCGGAAAAGGAAAGTCCCGGACGGCGATGCGCGTGCCGCGCTTCCCGTCCGGTTTGGGATCATTTGTATTCGCGCCACTCCGGGGGCGTATCGTCGTGGTCGCCGTGCGGATGGCGCTCCCAGGCGTGCGTGTAGGCCTCGTTCTGGGATTTCTTCAGCAGGCGGCGCGGCGCGGCGAGGTTGTGGATCTCGGTTTCCTCGACGTAGTAGATCAGCGCGCGGACCAGCTTGTTCAGCAGCGAGCATTCCAGGTGGAAGCCCTTGTCCTGCAGCGCGGATTCGAGTTCCTCCAGCGAGTGCTCGTGCAGGTCGTAGGCCACCGTGATCGAGCGGTCGGCGACGCGGGGATGGATTTCCAGTCCGGCCAGCCCGCCGAGAAGTCCGCCGCCTCCGGCACCTGACCGGGGGGAAATTCGGCGAACCGGAGGCTGCGCTCCTTGCGGATCGGCTCCGGTTTCCTGGGCGTTTCGACCGGACGCTTCATGCGCTCTCCCCGGCGGCGCTACTTGCTCTGGATGATCTGCAGCCCCTTGAGCAGGTTGATCGCCTGATTCAGCTGATAATCCTTCTTCGAGGCCAGTTCGCGGCCCGGCGGCTCGAAGCCCTCGTCATCGCCATCCTTGGCCGGCCCCGTCTTCGGCTTCGCCGGCGTCTTGGCCTGCGGCTTGACGGGCGCGGCGTCCTTGCCGTCTTCACGGTTGTTCTCCAGATGGTTTTCCAGGTCGGCTTCGCGCAGGCGCATGGCCGACACGCCGTTGGGCGTTTCCTCGACGGCGATGTCCGGCTCGATGCCCTTGGCCTGGATCGAGCGCCCGGACGGCGTGAAGTAGCGCGCCGTGGTCAGCTTGATCGCCGTGCTGCCGGGCAGCGGAATGATGGTCTGCACCGAGCCCTTGCCGAAGCTGGTGGTGCCCATCACCACCGCGCGCTTGTGATCCTGCAGGGCGCCGGCGACGATCTCGGACGCCGAGGCGGAACCGCCGTTGATCAGCACCACCATCGGCACCTTCAGCGCCTCGACCGGGATGTTGCGGATGAAGTCCTCCTTGCTGCCGCGCAGGTAATCCTCGGGATTCACGAAGTACTGGTGCTTGGCGTCGGGCACGCGGCCGTCGGTCGAGGTAACCAGCGTGCCGTACGGCAGGAAGGCGGCGGTGACGCCGATCGCCGAATTGAGCAGCCCGCCGGGATCGTTGCGCAGGTCGAGCACCAGGCCCTTGAGCGAGCCGGGCTTGTAGAGGTCGTTCAGATGCTTGACCACGGACGGCGCGGTGTTCTCCTGGAAGGAGGTGATGCGCAGGTAGCCGTACTGGTCGTCGATGCGCTTGGACTTGACGCTCTGGACCTTGATCACCTCGCGCGTCAGCGTGATCTCGAGCGGCTGCGGCTCGCCCTTGCGGATGATGGACAGCTTGATCTGCGTCTTCGGCTTGCCGCGCATGCGCTTGACCGCGTCGGTCAGGGTCATGCCCTTGACCAGCTTGTCGTCGAGCTTGAAGATCAGGTCGCCGGCCTTGACGCCCGCCCGGTCGGCCGGCGTGTCCTCGATCGGGGAGATGACCTTGACCAGGCCGTCCTCCATGCCGACCTCGATGCCTAGGCCGCCGAATTCGCCCTGCGTGCTCGTCTGCAGATCCTTGAACGCGTCGGCATCGAGATAGGCCGAGTGCGGGTCGAGGTTGGAGAGCATGCCGCTGATGGCGTGGGTGATCAGTTTCTTGTCCTCGACCGGCTCGACGTAGCCCTGCTTGATCGCGTTGAAGATCTCCGCGAAGGTGCGCAGTTCCTCGACGGGAAGCGTGGCCCGGGCCTCCTTTTCGGCCATCGCCGAGAATTGCAGGCTGATCAGGATGCCGCCCGCCAGACCCGCGCAAACCAGACCCGCTTGTTTCAACTTGCCCATCGAACGCGCTCCAAGAAAATTGCCCATGTCATTTGAGGTTGACCCATTGCAGCGGATCGATCGGTTGCCCCTGATGACGCAATTCAAAGTATAAACCCGATTCTGGATTGCCACCGCTGTTGCCCGCCGTGGCAATCGAATCACCCCCGCGTACGCTGTCGCCGACCTGCTTCAGCACTGCGTCGTTGTAACCGTAGATCGACAGATAGCTGCCGCCGTGATCGACGATCAGCAGGTTGCCGAACCCGCGCATCCAGTCGGCGAACACCACGCGCCCCCCGGCGATGGCCTTGATGTCGCTGCCCTGCGGCGCGCGGATGAACAACCCTTTCCACGTGCTGCCCTCCTGGCGCGCGCTGCCGTAGCGGTTGGTGAGCGTACCCCGCACCGGCAGGCGCAGACTGCCCTTCAAGGCCGCGAAACTGCCGGCCGGCAAGGCTTCCGGCGTGCGCTCGTTGGCCACCTCGGGCGCGCTCTCGCGGCCCGCCGGCGAGCGCTTTTCCGGCGCCGCCGGCTTCGCCGGGCTCTCCTTGCGCGGCGCCGGCCGCGCGGCGATGATCCGGTCCAGCCGCGCGACCAACTGCGCGAGCTGCTTCTCGTCCCGTTGCAGGTTGCCGATTTCCTTGCGCTGCTCGGAGATCTGCGACGAAATCCTGGCCAGCACCTCCTTGCGCTGCTCGCGTTGGGCAACGAGCCGGGCATGTTGTTCCTGCTGCCGGGCCTCGACCGAAGAAAGTTCCCCGGCCCGTTCGCGGATGTCTTCGGCCAGCGTCCGCTTGCGTTCGAGCAGCGTCTCCGTTTCGCTCAGCAAGTGCTTGCGGGCGCGCCCGATGGCGCCCAGGTAATACAGGTCGCGCGCCATCTGGCTCGGGTCCTCGCCGTCGAGCAGCAGGCGCAGGGCATCGGGCTGCCCCTGCAGGTACTGGCGATAGACCAGGTTTTCCAGTTGCGCATGCAATTCGTCCAGGCGTCCCGAGAGCGCCTGCTCCTGCCTGCCGAGATCCTTCAGCGTCGCCTGCAGCCTGTCCTTCTGCCCCGAAAGATTGTGCAGTTCCCGCTGCGTCGCGGAAATCTCGCGCTCGATGTCCTTGACCTGGTCGGCCGCGCTGGCGCGCTGGCCCTCGGCAGCGGTCATCTTCTTGCGCAGGGAGTCGATCTGGCCGCGCAATTCCTTGAGATCGGTCTTCTTTTCCGTGACCTCGGCGCGGGTCGGCGGCGCGGCGTCTTTTCCCGCGGCCGACGCGGCAGGCGCCGTCAGCAGGGCGCACGCCACGACGAAAACCGGCACGGCCCGGCGGCATGCAGACGCGGCGGGAATTCTGGCGAGAGGGGAAACGTTCATGCGCGGATCGGGGCGTGGCTCAGGGGGCGTCCCCGGAATCGGGAATTATTCTATAATGATTCGCTCTATTCAACGAGAGACCACGAGGGCTGGCACCGTGATCAAAGAGGTCAATTTGATCGAAAAGCAGGAGCACATCGAGCTTGCGGCGCGCGCGCTCAAGTCGATCTCGCACCCGCTGCGCCTGAAAATCCTGTGCGTCCTCGGTGATCGGGAAGCCTGTGTCCAGGAAATCGTCGATGCCGTGGGCACCTCGCAAAGCAACATTTCCCAGCATCTCGCCATCCTGCGCAACAAGGGCGTGCTGGTCACGCGGAAGGACGCCAACCGCGTTTACTACCGCGTCGGCGACGCGCGCATTCTGCAATTGATCGGCATGATGCAGGAAGTCTTCTGTGGCGCTTGATTCGCGCAGCGGACCGCCGCTGCGGCGGGAATCCTCCCGCGGAGCATTCGCTTACATTCGTTAACCGTCCCTTGTTTCTGGAGCGTCGCTTGGAATTCATTCAGCACAACATCCTTCTCGTCCTTCTCGCGCTGGGCAGCGGCGGCGCCTTGCTCTTCCTCACCTTGCGCGGCCCCGGCGGGAACGCCGGCCTGACCCCGACGCAGGCCACCCTGCTGATCAACCGGGAGGACGCGCAGGTCATCGACGTGCGCGGCTCCGACGAATACGTCGGCGGCCACCTTCCCGATTCGCGCAACATTCCCATGGATCAGCTCGAAGCGCGCGCGGCGGAACTCGACAAACTGAAGGATCGGCAACTGATCCTCGTCTGCCAGACCGGAGCGCGCTCGGCCAGCGCCTGCAAGCAACTCGAAAAGCTCGGCTTCGGCAAGGTCAGCAACCTCGCGGGCGGCATCGCCGGCTGGCGCTCGGCCGGCCTCCCCGTCCGGAAAGGAGCGAAGAAATGAGCGCACCGCGTGTCGTCATGTACTCGACGGCCGTCTGCCCCTATTGCATCCGCGCCGAAAACCTCCTGCGGGCGCGGGGCGTGGCCGAGATCGAGAAGATCCGGGTTGACCTCGACCCGCAGCGGCGCGTCGAAATGATGGAAAAAACGTCGCGCCGGACGGTGCCGCAGATTTTCATCGGCGATACCCACGTCGGCGGCTGCGACGAACTGATCGCCCTCGATCAGGCCGGCAAGCTCCTGCCGCTGCTTGCCGGCGAAACGGACTGAGCCGAAACGGACCGGGCGGCCTCTGTGCGGCCGGTCCGTCCCGGTTTCACCACACCCCAACCCAACCCAACCAAGAAGACCCCTATCATGACCGAACAAGAAGCCCCCTCGTTTGCCATCGAAAAGCTCTACATCAAGGATCTGTCGCTGGAAGTGCCCAACGCGCCGGCCATCTACCTGGAACGGGAGACGCCGGAAATCGGCCTCCAGTTGCAGACCGGCGCTCTGAAGGTCGGCGACGACATCTTCGAAGTCACGCTGACCGCCACGGTGACGGCCAAGATCGGCGAGAAGAACGTGTTCCTGGTCGAAGTCGGCCAGTCTGGCCTCTTCCGCATCCGCAACGTGCCGGAAGAAAACATCGAGCCCCTGCTGGCCATCGCCTGCCCGAACATCCTGTTCCCGTACGCCCGCGAAGCCGTTTCCCAGTCGGTGACCCGCGCCGGTTTCGCGCCGGTCGTGCTGCAGCCGGTCAACTTCGAGGCCATGTACGCGGCGCGCGCCGAGCAGGAGCAGACGGCCAACGCCTGATTCAACGCATCGACGAGGAGTACCGCCGTGTCCAGAAGACCGCCGATCTTTGCCCTGCTTGCGCTGCTGGCCGGCCTTTCCCTGCCGGCGCAGGCCATCGAATACCGCACGGTGGAATCGGCGACGGTGCTCTACGACGCGCCGTCGGTGAAGGGCGCCAAGCTCTTCGTCGTCCGGCGCGGCACGCCGGTGGAAGTCGTGGTCAGCCTGGACACCTGGGTCAAGGTGCGCGACGCCGAAGGCAGCCTGGCCTGGATCGAGAAAAAATACCTGGCCGCTCGCCGCACGATCATCGTCAAGGCCGAGCGGGCGGCAGTCCAGCAAAAACCCGAGGAAGCCGCGCCGCTGGTCTTCGAAGCCGAGCGGAATGTTTCGCTGGACTACGTCGAAGCGCTGCCCGGCGGCTGGATCAAGGTGCGCCACGCCGACGGACAGGAAGGTTTCGTGCGCGCCGGCCAGGTCTGGGGATTCTGAATTTGAGGCTGTCCATCATTGCCGCCGGCGCATGGGGCACCGCGCTGGCGATCGTATTGAGCGCCCGGCACGAAGTCGCCCTGTGGACGCGCGAAGACGACGTCGTCCGGGACATGCGGACGCAGCGCGAGAACCGCCGTTTCCTGCCCGGGATTTCCCTGCCCGCCGCCGTGCGGATCGAAGCCGATCTCGCCGCCGCCGTCGCGACAGCCGAACTGCTGGTCCTCGCCACGCCGCTGGCCGGCTTGCGCGGCACCCTGCGGCAACTGCGCGATCTGGGCGCCGCGGTCCCGACGATCTGGGTCTGCAAGGGATTCGAGCCGGACAGCGGCAAGCTGCCGCACCAGGTGGTGGCCGAAGAATTCGGCGAGGGAATCGCCTGCGGCGTGCTGACCGGCCCCAGCTTCGCCGAGGAAGTCGCCCAAGGCCTCCCCACCGCCGTCACCCTGGCATCGCACGACGGCGAATTCGCCCGCCGCATCGCCGCCGAACTGCACGGCGGGCGCCTGCGGGTCTACGCCAACGACGACCTGATCGGCGCCGAAACCGGCGGCGCGGTGAAGAACGTCATGGCCATCGCCGCCGGCATCAGCGACGGCCTCGGCTTCGGGCACAACGCCCGCGCCGCGCTGATGACCCGCGGCCTCGCCGAGATCACTCGCCTCGGCGTGGCGCTCGGCGGCCAGCCCGGCACCTTCATGGGCCTCGCCGGCATGGGCGACCTGATCCTGACCTGCACCGGCGACCTCTCGCGCAACCGCCGCGTCGGGCTCGCGCTGGCGGCCGGCAAACCCCTGTCCCAGATTCTCGCCGAACTGGGCCACGTCGCCGAAGGCGTCGGCACCGCGCGCGAAGTCGCCGCGCTGGCCCGTGGCCTCGGCATCGACATGCCGATCACAGACGCCGTGGACGCCATCCTGCATCGGGGAGAATCAGCCCTGGACGCGGTCGAGAAACTACTCGGGCGCGATCCGAAGGTCGAAGCCGTCTAGCCGAACGGAAAATTCGACGGCGGCGGGAAATGGAATCGGCCGCCTTCCCCAGCGTATCGCCCGAGTACAATTCAAACGGTCGAAAATCACCAACGCGGGAGGCTCGCGTGGTCCAGGTCAATCGGGAAATACTGGCGCCGCTCGCCAGCAAGTACGTCTGGTGGAAAACCCCGGAGGAGGCGTTGGCCATGCCGGAACGGATCATCGCCCAGGTGATGGACATCGGTGATTACGCCGACGTCCAGGCGCTCGCCTCGCAGGTCGGCGACGACGTGTTGCGCGAAGTCCTGATCCACGCCGAGGCCGGACAATTCAACCCGCGCTCCTGGGCTTACTGGCACTACCGCCTCGGGCTATCCAGCATCGATCACGTTCCGGCGCTGCCAGTACGGAAGTTCGCGTGAGCCGCAGAAAAAGCACTCGTCGATGCCGTGAAGAATGTGCGCGATCTGCCGAAGGTCGTGCTTCTTTCGAAGAACTTGCTGCGCGCGCTTAAGGTCTTCTGACAGACTCGCGCCCAAAGCGCAGCGAGTCTCCTGCACACCGTCAGAGCCAGAAAAATCGGGCATTCTCGGGCGGACCGAAGCCCTCCGAATTGTTGCAATTACACAACACAAGCACCGCTCAATCCTGCCGAGTGTGGCGCCAAGGTTGCCCCTGGGTGTCTCGTTTGCGATGATTCGGACAGCTTCTCATCAATGAGAGGTCCAGTTTGGTGGTGCATCAAGTGCTGCCGACCTTAAACCTAGAGGAGATTCACAATGCAAAAGAAAATCATCGCACTGGCAGTCGCCGGTCTGGTTTCGGGCGTTGCCTTCGCGCAAACCAACGTGACCATTTATGGCGTTGCCGATGCCAACTACACCTATTCCAAGCTGGGTGATGCCAAGTTCAGCGGCGTTGAAAGCGGCGGATGGAACGGCGGCCGTATCGGCTTCAAGGGCGAAGAAGCACTGGGCAATGGCCTGAAGGCGATCTTCACCTACGAATTCGGCAGCATCGACATTGGTGAGAATGCCGGTATCAGCGGAACCCGTCTGTCCTTCGTCGGTCTGTCCGGCAACTTCGGTGCCGTGACCCTGGGCCGTCAAGCCGCTCCGTCGTACATCTTCCTGGGCGCCACCAGCTCGAACGACATCACCACCGTGTACCCGACCAACCTGGCGTTGGACAACGCCTGGACGTTCAGCACGATGAGCACCGGCGGCACGGCGCGCTGGAATAACTCGATCGCGTACAGCAGCCCGACGATGGCCGGTCTCAATGTTCGCGCCATCTATAGCTTCGGCGAAAACGTTCGCGACAGCTACAGCGATGCTTCGACCGACGCCAGCAAGGTCGGCCTCGGCGTGAACTATGCCAACGGTCCGCTGTATTTGACCGCGATGTATCAAGAAGTGTTGGACAACGACGGCACCAACCCCATCACCGGTCTTGACGCCAATGTCGGCGGCGCCAAGTCGTGGGCGATCGGCGGCAACTTCGACTTCAAGGTTGTCAAGCTGTACGCCAACTACATGCAGGAGAAGAGGGACGACGGCACGGCTACGGTTGATGATGCCAAGCACAAGCTGTGGTCCTTGGGCCTCTCCGTTCCGGTCGGCCAAGCTGGCACGGTCCGTGCGGAATACACGCAATTCAAGGCTGACGAACGTGACGATGGCAAGGCCAAGGGCTTTGGCCTCGGTTACGACTACGACCTGTCGAAGCGGACCAAGATCTACACGGCCGTTTCGCGCGTCAAGAACGACGACGGTATCGGCTGGGGCTACGGGAAGGTTCGTAACGCCACGCTTACCCAGTTCGCTGGCGAGAACAGCACCAACTTCTCCGTGGGTATCCGCCACTTCTTCTAATCTGACTACGTCAGAGAAGATCGTGAAAACGGGCGCTTCGGCGCCCGTTTTTTTGTGCACGGCTTCATAATGACGGCCTTCATTACGACCAGCCCGGGGATCGATCATCATGGAGTCTGAGTCTTCGCCAGCGGCGCCGCGCTCGCTGACGGAACTGTTCGTCGCCCTGACCCTGCTTGCCTTGCAGGGATTCGGCGGCGTGGTGGCGGTGGTGCAGCGCGAACTGGTGGAACGCAGACGCTGGCTGACCCAGGAAGAGTTCGTCGAGGAATGGGCGGTCGCGCAGATCATGCCGGGGCCGAACGTGATCAACCTGTGCCTGGGCATCGGTTCCCGCTATTTCGGCTGGCGCGGGGCGGTGGTCGGCGTGGCGGGCTTGGTCACGGTGCCGATGCTGCTCGTGCTGTCGCTGGCGCTGTGCTACGTGCAATGGGGAAATCATCCGGCCGTCGTCGGCGCGCTGCGCGGCATGGGCGCGGTGGCGGCCGGCCTGATCATCGCTACCGGCCTCAAGCTGTTTGCGGCGCTGAAAACGAATCCGCTGGGCCCGCCGCTCTGCACTGCACTCGGCGCGGCAGCATTTACCGGTATCGCCCTGCTGCGCCTCCCCCTCGTCTACATTCTCCTCGGCCCTGGGCTGGTGGCATGCTTTCTGGCGTACCGGAGGCTCGGCGCATGAGCGGAACGATCGTCATGCTGTGGGGCGACTGGTTCGGGCTGCTTGGGCATTTTCTCTCGCTCTCGCTGCTGGCCGTGGGCGGCGCCGTCTGCACGCTGCCCGAGATGCATCGCTTTCTGGTGGACCGCCAGCATTGGCTGAGCGACGCGCAATTCAATGCCTCGATCGCCATCGCGCAGGCCTCCCCCGGACCGAACGTGCTGTTCGTGACGCTGATGGGCTGGAACATCGGCGTGAATGCCGGCGGTTACGCCACGGCGGCCCTGGGCGCGGCGCTCAGCACGATCGGCCTGCTGCTGCCGAGCAGCGCGCTCGCCTATATGGCGGCCAAGTGGGGACAGCGCAACCGCGACCGGCGGGCGGTGCGCGCCTTCAAGCAGGGCATGAGCCCGGTGGTGATTTCCCTGCTGATCGGTACCGGCTGGATCATGGCCGACGGACAGGGCGCTCCCGGAGAACACTGGCCGCTCTACCTGCTCACGGCGCTGACCGCGCTGATTGTCTGGCGCACGCGGATTCATCTCTTGTGGCTGCTCGGTACCGGCGCCATCCTTGGAGTTCTCGGCTGGGTTTGATGCAAGAAAAAGTCATCGTCTTCCGCCCGGATCGTTACGGCACCGGCGCCTCCACGTAGGCGGACAACTGCAGAAGATCACCGGGTCGCGGCCCGCGTGCTGGATGATGGTGCTTGAGTATAAACACTGAACTCGGTATTATTCAGACTAGTCTAGTCAGAATTATGGGGTTTCAGGAGGCCGATCATGCAAAGCTGGCAGATGCAGACCGCCAAGGCGCGGTTTTCGGAACTGGTCAAGCATGCGGCGCAAGAAGGGCCGCAGGACATCACGCTGCACGGGCGTTCCGTAGCAGTGGTGGTGTCGCGTGAACTGTTCGACCGGCTATCCGGCAATGAGCAGTCGCTATTGGATTTCATGCGCGCCTCGCCGCTGGCGGGACACGATGAGATCGCGTTCGAACGGGACCGTGGCCCAGGCAGCCTGCCGCGCGAGATCGCGTTTTGAGCTACCTCATCGATACCAACGTCCTGTCTGAGCTGCGCAACCGCAAGGCCGACGGGAACGTCGTGGCGTGGATGCAGGCGCGTCCGCGCCCATCGCTGTACCTCTCCGTGCTGTGCCTCGGCGAAATCCGCAAGGGCATCGAGGGTGTCGCCGATCCCGCATTCCGTCAGGCACTCCTAGACTGGCTGGAGGTGGACCTGCCCAACTGGTTTGTCGGCAGGCTGCTAGGCATCGACGCACAAACCGCCGACCGTTGGGGCCGCGTGCAGGCCGCCGCCGGACGGATGCTGCCCGTCATCGACGGACTGCTAGCCGCCACGGCCTTGCAGCACGGTCTGACCCTGGTCACGCGCAACACTCGGGATTTCGCGGGACTTGGCGTGCAGATCATCAATCCTTGGGAGGCGTGACGCTCGATCCGTCCTCCGTAACGGTTCCCGATACTGATTTTGTCCGGCGGACATTCGGGCTGTCAGCGCAGCGGGTCGATACGGAAAAAGTCCCCGCCGGACTTTCCATTTTCCCAATTGGCGATCAGTTCTTCGCGGTGAATTTCGATCCAGGCCTGGACGAGCACTTGCTTGGCGAATGGGAACGTTCCGGAGAGGAGCGTATTGTCGGGGATCGAAAACGACGCCTCGGAGCCATGGCAGCGGGCATGGATGCAGGGCGGCATTCGCGCATTGCCGCGGGTCTGGCAAAAGGCGATCACGATCCCGTAGTAGGCGCTGATCATCTTGCCGTCGGGCTTCGGGATGTGGGAACTTGGCGTAGCGGTGTAGAGGTGCGACAGATCGAGGCCCTGGACCTCGAATTGCTCGATGGCGGCAAAAAGCGGTTCGAGGGGATAGTGCTCGTTGCCGTAGCGCCGTCCGGCATGCGGCGCCGTGTGCCCGGTCAGCGCGTCGTGGACGGCCTCGTCGATGCCGACCCGGCGGCAGATGTCTTTGAAGGTGTGCCGGAACGAGTGGAAGACTTTCCTCGTGTCCGTGATGCATATCCGTTTGCGTAGGTATCCGGAGAAGAAGGTGCTGAAATAGCCTCCCAGCTTTTGGCGTGGATTCGGCTTCAACTCTGGAAAAAGGAAGCGGCTGTCGCGTACCGACTGTGCATAATTGAGGAAGCCGCAATCTACCAACGTCCGGTGTATCGGAATGCGGCGGCGCGATGCGGCGTTTTTCAATTGGCTGTGCTCGGCTTCGTCGCTGATGTTGATGTACCAGCCCAGCCCCTCGACGGGCCGGATATCATCCACGAGCAACTGGGCGAGTTCCTCCACACGCGCGCCGGTGAAGAGCGCGAGCAGCGGAAGCCAGTAACAGGCCTCCTTTCCACCGGCTACCGGCCGGTAGTTGTCGGTGTAGATCGGAGAATTGAAAATGCGTGACAGATCCTCCGGGCTGAACGCGACGCGGGATTTCTGCCGGGGGGTATACACGGTCCGGACCTGCTCGGCAGGGTTGGCTTTCAACAACTCATAGTCGCGTGCGACGCGGAACAGTGTTTTGAGGATGCCGATCTTGCGGCTCACGGTTGTTGGGCTTTGCCCTCGCGTCGCCAGAAAATCGCGGAAACCGAGCACGTCTACGCGGGCAATCGACGCCAGTTCTTTCCCCTGTACGAATCTAGCAAATGACACGAATACCTTCCGGTAATCATCCACCGTAGTTTCACGCCGTATTGCGGTATTCATCCACAAATCAAAGAGTTTCGAGTAGGAGAAAGGGAGCATCGCAGCCTCACGAAAAAAATCGACGAATTTATCGCAATCGCTAAACGGTCTTCTACATAGAACTCGACGCGCGGTGAGGAGAAGAGTCTCAGGACAGTTGCTTTTGACTGAACGGTTGCCTACAACGGCTATTTCATCACGCCGGAAAGCAGCAAGAACCATGGCAAGCGACGTACATCTATGCATTCTCGAGCAGGAAGAAACGCTGCTGTCCACGGGGAAAGGTCATTGACCTCTCCAGTTATTTTTTTGTTTATTTTTAAATTTACGGGATACTTACAAAGGATCAGTCAGTTGACTGATTTTCTTTATCTGCTCGGTGGCAAAATGGCTGCCCGGTTACCATCTCGCCTCGCCAACTTCTCCGTTCGCTCGAAGGTTTTATGCGCAGACAATATTGGATTTAATGAAATTTGCATTGAAGTAAGGCATAAAAAAACGGGCGCTGAAGCGCCCGTTTTCACAGCGGAGGTCCGTCAAATTAGAAAGTGTGACGCAGACCGGCCATGAAGTTGGTTTGCTTCTCGCCACGAGCAGCAGCGCCGGAAACCCACGTACCGGTGCTGGCAACATCGTTGTCATGCTTGATTTGCGAGAATTGCGTATACAGCGTGGTGCGCTTGGAGAGGTAATGCTCATAGCCAACACCCCATCCTTTCGAAGCACCATCAAAGCGAGCGTTCGCATTGTTATTAAAGCCGTTATCCGTATCAGTATCCAACTTGGCATACTCAAGGTAAGCTTTGCCCATGGTGCTAACAGGAGCTGACAGACCAACCGACCACAATTTCTGGTCGGTAACTGTAGTTAGTGTGTCGTTGTCGTTCTTCAGGTCCTGATAAGTCGCATACAGCTTGACTACCTTGAAGTCAAAGCCAGCGCCGACGAACCATTCCTTGACATCCTTGCCTTCCGCTGCGCTATAGGTGGTCGTACCACGCGCGCCATCGACCACGGCATAAGCTGCGCTGATATTGAAGGGGCCGTTGGAGTAATCGGCCGCAACGGAATAACGTCCGTTATCGGTCACATCCACGCGCTTGTCGTAAATGGAGGCATTGTTACTGTTGAGCGTGTTCACCGTCTGAGGATGCTCGCCGAACGAGTAGCTGGCGCCCACCGTAAAGCCCGACCAGTTCGGTGAAACATATTTGAGCACGTTTTCCTGGCGTGCCGTACCGCCGCCGCTACGAATCTGACTGAGGTTCTGCCCTTGCAGCGAGTTCACCGGCATGACACCGGTCACGTCATTCGAGTTGTTCTTCGCATAGAACAGTGCCGCCGCATTGTACTGGCGACCGGCCGTAAAGGTACCGAAATTACCGTTCAGACCAACAAAGGATTGGCGGTTGGTGAAGTTGACGGTAGAGGATTCGTTGTCTGCATCTTTGCCGATTTCGAACGTGAAGATCGCCTTGAGGCCATTGCCCAGCGCTTCTTCGCCCTTGAATCCGATACGCGAACCATTCAAACCGCCATCCTTCAGGCCGCTATACTTGTAATCGCCAGAATTGGCGCCCGTCAGTCCGTTGTCGCTCTTGCTGTAAACGTAGGCTTGGTCAATCAAGCCATACACGGTCACGTTGGTTTGCGCGAAGGCAACGCCCGAAACCAGACCGGCGACTGCCAGTGCGATGATTTTCTTTTGCATTGTGAATTTCTCTCCGGCTCGCTAGTTCTAGAGAGAAAAGGATTCTTTTACATGAGGTATTCTTGCGGCGATCTGGCGAGTTGCAGAGAGTTGCGGCGATTTGGCCACTTTGCATTTCGGATTCAACCGGTCGATGCAACAGCTTAGTAAAACTGCTGTGCGGGCGCTTCGTAGTTTAGGGTTTGCCTGGGGCGTTCGTTCAATCGTCGTGCAATCGCATTGAGCTTGGCATGCGAGTAGGAGCTTAGGTCGAGCCCCTTGGGCAAGTACTGCCTTACCAAGCCGTTGGTATTCTCATTCGATCAGCGTTGCCAAGGGCCCTGCGGATCGCAGAAGAACACCTTGATATCGGTGGCCAGCGTAAATCGCCGGTGATCGGCCAGCGCCTTGCCCCGGTCCCACGTGAGCGATTTGTACAGCTCCTGCGGCAACTTGCTGGCGTGCTTGATCAACGCTTCGACCACCGTTTCGGTGTCTTTCGCCGGAATTTTCACCAGCATGGGATAGCGTGTCTGGCGTTCGACATACGAATCGAAAATCGGAATTAGCGTCCGGCCGTTCTTACCAGCCGCGTAACATTGCGATTCCGTGTGCGCCGTGCGCCTGCGCTATGGAGAACGACTCCCGGCACATGCCGCCGAGTGCGAAGATCGGGATCGCGGCGTGTTCGATCAGTTGCGCGAATGCGTCCCAGCCGATGCCGGAAGATTCCGGGTGCGTGACGGTCGGCAGGACGGGGCCCAGTACCGCGAAATCGACGCCGAGTTGCTCGGCGCGGGCGAGGTCGGCGTGTGTGTGGCAGGAGGCAGCCACACACTGGAAGTCAGGCCGCTGGGAGAGAGCGTGCAGGCGTGACGACGAAAGATGAACGCCTCCGGCGCCAATGGTCCGGGCCAGGGCTTCGTCGTCGTTGACCAGCAGGAGGGCGCCGGGGACGGCGGCGACGAGGGATGCGGCTTTTTCGGCGAAGTGATGGCGTTCGTGGGCGGCGAGCGTCTTGTCGCGCAGTTGCAGCAGGCGGACGCCGCGTGCAAGGGCTTGGCGGATGCGTTCTAGTTCGGCGTCGATGCCGTTCTCGGCGGCGTTGGTGATGGCGTAGACGTCGGGCAGAGCGAGGGCGCGGAGGATCGGGCCATTGGCGGGCAGTACGGGCGTGACGGCGGGCGTGTCGCCGAGGCGGGTCCACACCGCGCCGGTGTGTTCGTGCGGATGGATTTCGCCGTGCCAGTCGGTGACGCGGAAGAACTTGAGGCGCACCCGCGCGTGCGGATAGGTGAACTCGCGGCATAGCCAGGGCGCGGGGGCGGTGATGGCGATGCCGAGTTCCTCGCGCAGTTCGCGCACCAGCGCGTCGCGGAAGGACTCGCCCGGTTCGACCTTGCCGCCGGGGAATTCCCAGTAGCCGGCATAGACCTTGTCCGGCGGGCGCTGCGCCAGCAGGTATTCGGTGCCGGCCGGGGTTTCCCGCAGCAGCACGCCGGCCGATACTTCGACGATGCGGCTCATTTGCCGCGTCCGCGCCGCGGGCGGCGGGCGCCGGCCCAGTCCTTGGCGAACTGCCACGCCACGCGGCCGCTGCGCGAGCCGCGCTGCAGCGCCCAGTTGAGCGCGTCGCGCTCGGCGCTGGCGATCTCGGCGTCGGTGCAGCCGAACGAGCGCAGCCAGTGGGCGACGATGTCGAGGTAGGCTTCCTGGTCGAAGGGGTAGAACGAGAGCCACAGGCCGAAGCGTTCTGACAGCGAGATCTTTTCCTCGATGGCTTCGCCGGGGTGGATTTCCTCGCCGACGCTGTGCGCTTCCAGGTTTTCCTCGAAGTATTCGGGCATCAGGTGCCGCCGGTTGGAGGTGGCGTAGATCAGCACGTTGTCCGGCGCGGCGGCGAGCGAGCCGTCGAGAACGACCTTGAGCGCCCGGAAGGTGGCGTCGCCGGCGTCGAACGACAGGTCGTCGCAGAAGACGATGAAGCGCTCGGGCCGCCCTTCGACGAGATCCACGATGTCCGGCAGGTCGATGAGATCGTGCTTCTCGACCTCGATCACGCGCAGGCCGCGCGGGGCGTATTCGTTGAGCAGCGCCTTGATCAGCGACGATTTGCCCGAGCCGCGTGCGCCGGTGAGCAGCACGTTGTTGGCCGGCCGGCCGGCGACGAACTGCCGCGTGTTGGCGTCGATGCGCGCTTTCTGGTCGTCGATGTCGTGCAGGTCGGCGAGGCGGATCGCCGAGAGGCGCGGCAAGGGCTGCAGGTAGCGGGCGGCGCCGCGCTTGCGCCAGCGGAAGGCGACGGCGGCCTGCCAGTCGGGCTCGGAGGAGGCGGGCGGCAGCAGCGGTTCGAGACGCGCCAGCAGGTGCTCGGCGCGTTCCAGGAAAGAGGCCAGAGGGGACGGGGCGGTGCTCATGGGGGGTATACTTGCTGGCTCGGGAAACATCGAACTGTAGCCAAAGCATGAACAAAAGCCAAATGCTCAAGTGTGCATTGCAGGGCGATCGCACGGCCGCCTCTCCCTCACCTTCAAGGGGAGGGTTGGGGCGGGGATGGGGTAGCCGCGCGGTCCGGTCGTGGTTGGATTCGACGCTGTCGGAGCGCGTGCCCCATCCCCCTCCCGGCCTCCCCCTTGAAGGGGGAGGTGTGGGACGGTGCGCGCCGTGGCTTGCCCTGGCGTTCTGCGCGCTTCTTGCCGCGTGCGCCACGGTCGAGGAGGCGGCGAAGCCGGCGTGTCCGTCCTGCCCGCTATGCCCGGCCGCGCCGGCCGGAACTCCGCCCGCCGCGCCCGCCCCGCCGCCGGCCAAGCCGCTGCAGCCGGCGCGCTGGAGCGATGTGCCCGGCTGGGACGTCGACGATCCAGCCGCCGCCTGGCCGGCCTTCCTGCAATCCTGCCGCGGGCTCGCCGGCAAGCCGCAATGGCCGGCCTGGAGCGCCGTCTGCGAGGAGGCGCGCACGCTGCCCGGCAAGAACGCGCAGGCGATCCGCCGCTTCTTCGAAAGCCATTTCACGCCTTACCTGCTGACCAATCCGGACGGTTCGACCGACGGGCTGGTGACCGGGTACTACGAGCCGCTGCTGCGCGGTTCGCGCACGCGCACGGCGAAATATGCGCAGCCCGTGCTCGGCGTGCCGCCCGATCTCCTGACCATCGACCTGTCCGAGGTGCTGCCCGATCTGAAGAACATGCGCCTGCGCGGCCGGCTGGTGGGCAACCGGGTGGTTCCCTACTATTCGCGCGCCGAAATCGCCGACCGGGGCCTGGCGAAGATCTATCCCGAAAAGGTGCTGTTGTGGGTCGACGATCCGGTCGAGCTGTTCTTCCTGCAAATCCAGGGCTCCGGCCGGGTCAGGCTGCCGGACGGCAAGATGGTGCGGCTCGGCTACGCCGATCAGAACGGCCATCCCTACAAGGCGATCGGCCGGGTGCTGGCCGACCGCGGCGAACTGCCGATCGAACAGGCGTCGATGCAGGGTATCCAGGCATGGGCGCGGGCCAATCCGTCGCGCTTGGCTGAGCTGCTCGACGCCAATCCGAGCTACGTGTTTTTCCGTGAGATGCCGCGTCCGCAGAATGCCAGCGACGGGCCGCAGGGCGCCCTCGGCGTGCCGCTCACCCCGGGCCGCAGCATCGCCGTCAACCCGCGCTACGTGCCGCTCGGCGCGCCGGTGTTCTTGTCCACCACCCAGCCGCTTTCGGCGGCGCCGCTGACGCGGCTGGTGCATGCGCAGGACACGGGCGGCGCGATTCGCGGCGTGGTGCGCGCTGACTTCTTCTGGGGCTTCGGCGCCGAAGCGGGCGCCCAGGCGGGGCGGATGAAGCAGCAGGGCAAGATGTGGGTGCTGCTGCCGACGGATTTCGTGGCGACGCCTTGACACGCGACGGAGGCGCCCGACGGGATGCCATCCGCGTTCGAATGATCAGTGTGAGTCTGGAAAGGATAGGGAATGTCGAATAACGAACGTGAACGCATCGGCTTCATCGGCGCGGGCCTGATGGGCCGGGGTATGGCTTTGTATCTGCTGCGGGCCGGGCATCCGTTGAGCGTGTATGTGCACCGCAACCGCGAAGGGATCGACGAACTGCTGGAGCAGGGCGCGCGCGAGACGCACGACCTGCGCGCGCTCGCCGAGGCGTGCGACGCCGTGGTGATGTGCGTGAGCAACGCCGACACGGTACGCGCCGTGATCGACGGCCTGTTGCCGGGCCTGCGCCGGGGCCAACTGGTGATCGACGCGACGACCTCCCGCCCGAAAATCAGCCGGCAGGTCGCCGCGCTGCTCGGGGAAAAGGGCGTGCGCTACGCCGACGCGCCGGTGACGGGCGGGCCGAACGAATCGGCGGCGGGCCGGCTCGGTTCGCTGGTCGGCTGCGACGACGCGGATTTCGAGCGGGTGCGCGCCATCGTGGCGTGCTATTCGAAGGTCGTCCATCGCATCGGCGGCATCGGCACCGGGCATCAGGCCAAGCTGCTCAACAACTTCGTCACCCAGGGCACCGGCGCGCTGCTGGCCGAGGCCTATGGCCGGGCGCGGGAGAGCGGCGTCGACTGGAAGGCGCTCTACGCGGTGATGGAGACCGGCGCGGCCCGCTCCGGCACGCTGGAGAAGATGGTCAAGCCGGCGCTCGACGGCGATTTCGACGGCAGCCGCTTCTCGCTGCGCAACGCGCTGAAGGACACCAGCTATTTCTGCGAAATGGCCGAGGAGTCGCCGCGCGGGCCGAGCCCGTTGGCGCAGCGGGTTCGCGCGGTGTTCGAGGAGGCCGTGGACGCCGGCCACGGCGAGCGTTACGTCAGCGCGCTGCTCGATCCGCAGTACGCGGCGTCGCGCGGGAAGCAGGAGTGAGGTTTCGGCGTCGCCGGTAGAGGCTTCTCTGCTGTTCACCCTCCCCTTCAAGGGGAGGGCCGGGGTGGGGATGGGGTAGAAGCGGAGGTATGAACCACCCCATCCCCCTCCCGGCCTCCCCCTTGAAGGGGGAGGAGTTGGTGGGGCTTCAGCCCGCTACGTTCGCTAGCGGCCTCTTCAGCACGAACAGCGCCAGCGCGGTGATGACGGTGCCCGCCACGATGGCGATGGTGTAGCCGAACAGCCCGGATACGGCGTTGGGCATCGGCAGGACGAAGATGCCGCCGTGCGGCACGTGCAGCTGCGCGCCGAACGCCATCGAGAGGCCGCCGGTCGCCGCCGAGCCGAGCATGATCGCCGGGATCACCCGCAGCGGGTCCTTGGCGGCGAACGGGATGGCGCCCTCGGTGATGAACGAGATGCCCAGCGCGGCGGCGGCCTTGCCGGCCTCGCGCTCGTCGGAGGAGAAGCGGTTGCGGAAGAGCATGGTGGCGAGCGCGATGCCCAGCGGCGGCGTCATGCCGGCGGCCATGATCGCCGCCATCGGCTCGTAGATCTGGCTGGCCAGCAGGCCGGTGCCGAAGGTGTAGGCGGCCTTGTTGACCGGCCCGCCCATGTCGAAGGCCATCATGCAGCCGAGCAGCATGCCGAGCACGACCGCGCTGCTGCCCTGCATGCTCTTCAGCCAGGCCGAGATACCGGCCAGGATGGCGGCGACCGGGCCGCCGACCACGTAGTACATGAGCAGGCCGGTGACGGCGGCGCCCAGCAAGGGCAGGATCAGCACGGGCTTGAGCCCTTCGAGCGTGCGCGGCAGCCTGATCGCCTGGTTGAGCCAGCGCACCGCGTAGCCGGCGATGAAGCCGCCGACGATGCCGCCGAGAAAGCCGGCGCCGACGCCGTCGGCGATCACGCCGGCGATCATCCCCGGCGCGATGCCCGGCCGGTCGGCGATGGAGAAGGCCGCGTAGCCGGCGAGGATGGGCACCATCAGCTGGAAGCTGGCCTTGCCGATCCAGAACAGGTTGGCGGCCAGCGTGCCCTTGTGCGCGTCGTCATACACGTAGATGCCGCCCAGGGCGAAGCCGAGCGCGATGAGCAGGCCGCCGGCGACGACGAAGGGGATCATGTACGACACGCCGGTCATCAGGTGCTTGTACACGCCGGTGCGGGCGGCCGACTGCGCGGCCTTGGCGGCCAGCGCCTGGTCGGCGAGATCCTTGGTTCCTTCCGCGCCGGCGCCGTCCTTGACCGCCGCCTGTGCCAGCGCGGTCCGTACCACCGCGGCGCCGTCGTTGATGGCGCTCTTGGTGTTGGTTTCGTAGATGCGCTTGCCGGTGAAGCGGCTGGTGTCGATCGTGGTGTCGGCGGCGATCAGCACGATGTCGGCGGCGGCGATGTCGTCGTCGGTCAGCGTGTTCTGCGCGCCGACCGAGCCCTGCGTTTCCACCTTGATCGTGTGCCCCAGCCTGGCCGCGCCCTGCTGCAGCCCTTCGGCCGCCATGAAGGTGTGCGCGATGCCGGTCGGACACGAGGTGATCGCCACGATGCGGGCGGCGGCTGTCTCGCCGGCAACTGGCGCGGCCGGTTGCTGCAAGGCCGCCAGGATGACGGCGGCGGCATTGTCGATGGCGCTGCGGGTATCGGTTTCGTAAATGCGCTTGCCGGCGAAGCGCGTCTTCTCGATCGCCGTGTCGGCGGCGATCAGCACGACGTCGGCGGCGGCGATTTCCTCGCCGGTCAACGTGCTCTGCGTGCCGATCGAGCCTTGCGTTTCGACCCGGATCGCGTGCCCGAGCCGGGCCGCGGCCTGTTCCAGCCCTTCGGCGGCCATGAAGGTGTGCGCGATGCCGGTCGGGCAGGCAGTGACCGCTACGATTGTTGCCATTTGAGCCTCCTTGTGGAAAACGGTGTGAATGGGTTCCCCGGAACTAGCCTTGGCGGGTCAGGCCGACTTTTTCTGCCAGGGAACGCACGGTTGCGGGCGCCGGCAGGTGCGGGCCGAGGCGCGTCAGTTTGGCGGCGGCGAAGGCGGTCGCCAGGCGGGCGCAGGCGTCGACCGGCAGGCCGTCGAGCTGGGCGGCGGTGATGCCGGCGACCATCGCGTCGCCGGCGCCGACCGAGCTGATCGGTTCGACGTCGAGCGGATGCGCGAGCAGCGCCGCGTCCGGCGTGACGAACACCGCGCCTTCCCGGCCCATCGACACGGCGACGAGGCGCATGCCGGCATGCGCGGCGAGCAGTTCGCGCGCGGCGGCGGTGGCGTCCGCCGCCGAGGCGAGCGGGCGGCCCAGGCATTCGGCCAGCTCGTCGCGGTTCGGCTTGACGATCTCCGGCGCGGCGGCGAGCGCGGCGGTGAGCGCCCGGCCGCTGGTGTCGAGCACCACCCGGCCGCCGTTGGCGTGCACACGGCGGATCAGCGTGGCGTAAACGTCGTCGGGCCAGCCCGGCGGCAGGCTGCCGGAGAGCACGGCCCAGCGCAGCGCCGGCGCGAGTTCGTCGATGAGCCTTTCCAGGCGCGCGATCTGCTCGTCGATCTCCGCGCGCGTCTGCGCGGGGCCGGGCAGGTTGATGTCGGTGGTCTGGCCCTGCGCCGGATCGACGATCTTGGCGTTCACCCGCGTGCTGCCGTCGATGTACAGGCAGCGGTCGGCGATGCCCTTGGCCGCGAACAGCGCGGCGAACAGCGCCGGGTTGTCGCGGCCGAGCTGGCCGGTGACCGCCACGCCGGCGCCGTAGTCGGCCAGGCACGAGGCCACGTTGATGCCCTTGCCGCCGGCGTCCTGTTGGGCGCGCCGGGCGCGGTTGACTTCGCCGGGGCGCAGGCCGGCGACCTCGATGGTCAGGTCGATCGCCGGGTTGAGTGCGACGCAGAGGACGGCGGCATCCGCCGCCGGACGTTGGACGGTGCTCATAGCGCGCGCACCTCCGCGGCGTCGCGCGCGGCCAGCGCCCGCTGCGCCAGCTGCTGCAGGTTGGAGAAGGTCTCGGCGCGGAGCACGGTCTTCACGGCGGCGATGTCCTGCGCGCTCATCGACAGCTCGCTGACGCCGAGCCCGGTCAGGATGCGCGCGCCGAGCGGGTCGCCGGCCAGCCCGCCGCACACGCCGACGTGGATGCCGGCCTTGCCGGCGGCCGCGGCGGTGGCGCCGATCAGCGCCAGTACCGCCGGATCGAGCGGATCGGCCTGCGCGGCGAGTTGCGGGTGCTGGCGGTCCATGGCCAGCACGTATTGCGTGAGGTCGTTGGTACCGATCGAGAAGAAGTTGACTTCCCTGGCGAAACGTTCGGCCATCACCGCCACGGCCGGTACCTCGACCATGATGCCCAGCGGCACCTTCGGCGCGCCGAGCGCGGCGCGTACCTGCTCGCATTCGGCGCGCAGGGCGGTGACCTCGGCGATGCGGGTGACCATCGGGAACATGATCGAGAGTGCTCCAGGCTGCGAGCCGTGCGCCGCCGCGCGGTAAAGGGCGCGCAGCTGGGTGCGCAGCAATTCCGGGCGGGCGAGCAGCAGGCGCGCGCCGCGCACGCCGAGGAAGGGGTTCTCCTCGCGCGGTAGGTCGAGGTAGGGCACCTGCTTGTCGCCGCCGATGTCCAGCGTGCGGATGATCAGCGGGCGCCCCGCGAGCGCGGCGAGCGTGTCGCGGTAGGCCGCGTATTGCTCGTCCTCGCCCGGCGCGCTGTCGCGTTCGAGGAACAGGAATTCGGTGCGCATCAGGCCGACGCCCTCGGCGCCGGCCGCGACTGCGTCGGCCGCCTGCCTGGCGTTGGCGACGTTGGCGAAAATGCCCACCGCGTGGCCGTCGGCGGTGACCGCCGGCTGGTGGCGGTCGGCGCGCATCGCCGCGCTTCGCTCGGCCTGCGCGGCGATGGCGGCGCGCGCGCTGTCGAGGTCCGCCGCCGTGCAGTCCAGGTACAGGCAGCCGGCGGTGCCGTCGATCACCGCCTCGGCGCCGTCGTCGACCGCCAGCAGCGAGGGGCCGGCGGCGACGAGCGCCGGCAGGCCCAGCGTGCGCGCCAGGATCGCGGTGTGCGAGGTCGGCCCGCCGCCGCTGATCGCCAGGCCGACGACGTGGCGCATGTCGAGCTGCAGCGTGTCCGACGGCGTCAGGTCCTCGGCGACGAGGATGGTCGGCTCGCGCAGGACCATGGCGCGGCGCTCGACGCCGAGCAGCGCGGCGAGCACGCGCTCGCCGGCGTCCTTGAGGTCCAGCGCGCGGGCGGCGAGCAGCGGGTCGGGCAGCCGGCGCTGCCGGTCGACGCGCGCGTCGAGCGCCTTTTTCCACGCCCACGCGGCGCCGTGGCCGCGCATGATCTCGCCGTAGGCGGCGCGCATCAGCACGGGGTCGGAGATCAGCTCGCGCTGCGCCGCGAAGATGGCCGCCTCGCCCGCGCCGAGGCGCCGCCGCGTCTCGCCTGCGAGTTCGCCCAGTTCGGCGGCCACCCGGGCGAGCGCGGCTTCGAGCGCGGTGCCTTCCGCCACGGCGCCGGCCGAGGCGTCGGTCACGGCGAGGGCGCTGCTTTGGTGACGCGCGATGCGGCCGACGGCCAGTCCCGGACTGGCCGCGACGCCCTGTTGCTGGCGCCCGGCGGCGTCCGGCTTCCAGGCGGGAGCATCGGCCCGCGCGCGCTCGGCCGCGGCGCGGGCGCGTTCGGCGTCGCCGATTTCCTCGGCCGAGAGGCGGGTGATCGTTTCGGCGAGGTCGCGCACGGCGTTGCCGGCGTTCTCCCCGCGCGCGGCGAGAACGAGCTTCTGGCCGCGGGTGATGCCCAGGCTGAGCAGTTCGCTCAGGGACTTGGCGTCGGCGTGCTCGCCGTCCTTGAACACGCGCAGCACGCCGGCGTGGCGCCGGGCCGTCTCGACCCAGCGCGTCGCCGGCCGGGCGTGCAGGCCGTTGGGGTAATCGAGCACGAGCTCCAGGCGCGCGTCGGCCGGCCACGGCGCGGCGGCGGCCGGCGGCACGTACGGCGTGTCGGTCAGCGCGGCGACGATCCGGCCGGGGTCGGTGCACGTCGCCAGTTCGTCGATGGCGCCTGCCTGCTGCATCAGGCGGGTCAGGCGGCGCAGGATGGCGATGTGCTCGTCGGACTGCGCGGCGATGGCCACGATCAGGCGCGCCTCCTTGCCTTCCTGCCAGGGAATGCCGCCCGGCACCTGCAGCACGGCGATGCCGGTGTGGAGCACGTGGTGCCGGTCCTCGATCATGCCATGCGGAATCGCCACGCCGGCGCCGAGGAAGGTGTTGGAGACCGCCTCGCGCTGCATCAGGCTGTCGACGTAGGGCGGCGCGATGTAGCCCGCGTCGACCAGCAGCCGGCCGGCCAGGCGGATGGCCTCTTCCTTGGTCTGCACCGGAGCCTGAATGAGGACGCAGCTTTTCGTAATCGTTTCCATTTGACCCCCAGGATAGTTAGAGTTGATTGGATAAGCGCATTTGTAATCGATTACATTTTCGTTGTCAATCAGTTTCTGAAACGATCCGCACGATTCGTCCGGGATTCAAATTAAATTTATATTAATCAATTTATTGTGTTTATTTCTCAGGCGTGCGAAAGACTTCGAGTGCGACTGGAAGTACCGTAACTCTCGTTCTCCTTCGGGAATTTAAGGCATAATTCGCCCGTAAGTTCATGGTAATCGTTTTCCAAAAAGGTGATGCGGATGGTCCGAATTCTGGATGTTGCCAAGCATGCCGGCCTGTCGGTCGCGTCGGTGTCGCGGGTGCTCGCCGGCCTGCCTGGAGTGAGCGAGGCGACGCGGGAGCGAGTGATGGCCTCCGTCGAGGCGCTCGGCTACCGCCCGAATCTCGCCGCCCGGCGGCTGCGCTCGCGGCGTACCGACACGCTGGGGCTGATCGTCTCGGACATTCGCAATCCGTATTTCGTGGAGGTCGGCCGCGCGGTCGAGGACGTGGCCTACGCCCACGGCATGCGGGTGATGCTGTGCAATGCCGACGAGGACCCGGAGAAGGAACGCTTCTACCTGGACATGATGCGCGACGAGAACGTCGCCGGCGTCATCCTGTCGCCGACCCTGTCCTTGCTCGCGCGCTATCGCCCGGCGGATTTCCCCTTTCCCGTGGTGCTCGTCGACCGCTGCGAAAACGACACGCCCGCCGACGCGGTGGTGCTGGACAACGTCGATGCCGCGCAGCGGCTGGTGCGCCACCTCATCGACGCCGGGCACCGGCGCATCGCCTTCTTCTACGGCGCCGCCAGCGCCACCGGACGCCAGCGCCTGCAGGGCTACCAGGAGGCCTTGGCCGGCGCGGGGCTGGCGCCGATCGCCCAGGCGCTCAAACCCACGGCCGACGAGGCGCAGGCGGCGATGCGCCGCTTCCTCCAGGGGGGCGGAGCGCTGCCGGACGCCGTGGTCGCCAGCAGCGGCCTGATCCTGCTCGGACTGGTGCAGGCCCTGCGCGAAGCGGAGCTGCGTTTTCCCGACGACGTGGCCCTCGCCGGCTTCGACGACATGCCGTGGACCCGCGTCGTCACTCCCGCCATCACCGTCATGGCGCAGCCCACCTACGACATCGGCCGTTCGGCCATCGAACGCCTGCTCGCCCGCATCGCCCAGCCGGAGCAGGCGGTGCATCGCATCGTGCTGCGCGGCGAGCTGCTGGTGCGGGGATCGAGCGCCGCCTCAAATACCAAGACTGTGTAAATCCAGACGGTAGGTCGCCCAGAATACTTGGCCCTTCGATACCGGGCCGAGCCGTATCGTGTCCAGAAAAGAAAGTGGGCAAAAAATTCAAATTTTTTTGCATGTCGTGCGTGACATACATAAAAAATGCCGGTTTTTATATGCGTTCTGTTGGTTGTGTATGAAAATGTAGATTCCTTAAACATGTGCCAGGCAACGTGTATATAAAAATCGTATTTTTATACATATTGCCCTGGATCGCCTGCCGCCATGACTTTCTTGCCGTCCCTGGAAACGCTGGACCCCGCCCGCTTCGATACGCCGCCGATTCTGAAACGCTTGGCCACTGCCAGCCGCGCGTTGGCTGAATTGAAGGGGATCGCCGCTTCCATTCCGAATCAGAGCATTCTGATCAACACGCTTGGCTTGCAGGAGGCCAAGGACAGTTCGGAAATCGAGAACATCGTCACCACCCACGACGAATTGTTCAAGGACGACGTATTGCCTGAAGCCCTGGCCAGTCCGGCAGCGAAGGAAGTTCTGCGCTATCGGCAGGCCTTGCACCTCGGTTATCGGCAGGTACGTGATAGCGGCCTGATTACCGCCAATCACATCATCGATATTCAGGCGGAGCTGGAGCGCAACAATGCCGGTTTCCGCAAGTTGCCGGGCACGGCGCTCAAGACCTGGGCAGGAAAAACGGTCTATACGCCGCCGCAAGACCCTGCGGAGATCGTGGCGCTGATGAGCGACCTGGAACGCTTCATTAACGACGGCGAGCGTTTTCCTGTCGATCCCTTGATCCGCATGGCCCTGATCCACCACCAATTCGAGAGCATCCACCCGTTCTACGACGGCAATGGCCGTACCGGACGCATCCTGAACGTGCTCTACCTGGTCAGAGAAGGGTTGCTCGACGTGCCGGTGCTCTATCTCTCACGCCATATCGTACGCACCAAGGCGGATTACTACCGCCTGCTGCAAGCCGTGCGAGATGCCGATGCCTGGGAAGAATGGGTGCTGTACATGCTGGATGCCGTGGAAAAGACCGCCGGGCAGACAGTCCGGACAATCCACGCGATCAAGGATGCCCTGTTCGACTACAAGCACCGCATCCGCGCCGGATACAAATTCTATAGCCAGGACTTGATCAACAATCTGTTCATGCATCCCTATACCAAAATCGGCTTCATCGAACGCGACCTTGGCGTGTCGCGCCTGACCGCCACCAAATATCTCGATGCACTGGATGCCGGCGGCTTCGTGCAGAAGAAGCGGATGGGGCGCAGCAATTACTACATCAATCTGGCGCTGAACCGGATTTTGTTGGGCGACTGAAATGAGCGAAGGCGGACTCAAACAGGAAACCCTGTTCAGGCAGACAGATCACCAGAGCGAATCACGGGCCTGATCGCCTTCGCCGGCCCGGGGCGGGAACGGGGCGGCAGCCGCTACTAATGTCGAATGAATCCATGTATGCTGGGCCAGGGTCAAAAAGTACTATCGGGGAGGCACCATGGGATGGTTCGACAATCTGAGCCTGCGCGGCAAGCTCATGATCAATTTTCTGATCAGCGGTGGCGTGCTCATCGCGGCGATCGTCTTTTGCCTCGTGCAGATCAAGGCCGTCGGGCGGGGCACGGAGGAAATCGCCAGGAACTGGCTGCCGTCGGTGCAGGCGGCGGGCGAAATCAGCCAGCTGCGCCTGCGCTACCGCGTGCGCAGCCTGGAATACATGCTGCCCGGCAGCGACGACGAAAAGGGCAAGATCGAGAAGTCGCTGAACGATCTGGACGCGGAACTCGCCGCGGCATTGAAGAACTACGCGCCGCTGGTCTCGAACGAGGCCGAACGGGCGGCGTACGAGCAGGCGGTGAAAGGCGCCGCCGCGTACCATGCCATCGTCGACGAGGCGGTCGCGCTGTCCAAGGCGGGCAGGGCGGATGAAGCGCAGC
Organism: Propionivibrio sp.; assembly: GCF_047602565.1. Lineage (GTDB taxonomy): Bacteria > Pseudomonadota > Gammaproteobacteria > Burkholderiales > Rhodocyclaceae > Propionivibrio. Next base: position 1,904,629 of record NZ_JASGGX010000001.1, on the reverse strand, counting down.
AGCTGCGCAAGACCGAATGGGTCCAGCGGGCCAACTATTTGCGCGACCAGACCGACGCGTTGCTCAAGCTCAACCGCGAAGGCGCCGAGCATTCTTCGGCCGACGCCGAAAGCCGGATCGCCACGGCCACTGTCGGCGGGCTGGCGGCGCTGGCGATCGGCGTGGCGCTGGCCGTGGCGTGCAGCTTCCTCGTCGCGCGGCGCATTTCCGGCCGGCTCGACGAAACCGTGCAGGCGGCCCGAGAAATCGCCCGGGGCGACCTGACGGTCGAACTGCCGCCGGCGAGCGGCGATGAGGTCGGCAAGTTGATCGGGGCGATGAAGGACATGCAGCGCGCGTTGAGGAACGCCCTGCGCGAGACCACCGACAGCGCCGGGTCGATCCTCGGCGCGGCGCGCGATCTCGACGATGCGGTCGGCCAGCTGAACCAGTCGGCCAGCATTCAGAGCAGCGCCGCCTCGGCGATCGCCGCCAACGTCGAGGAACTGACCGTCTCGATCAACATCGTGGCCGACAATACCCGGGAAGCCGCCTCGGTCGCGGAAGCGTCCGGCACCCAGGCGAACGAGGGCCACGAGGCCATCGGGCAGCTGGTGAAGCAGGTGGGCGAGGCGGCCGCCGTGGTCAGGGACGCCGCCACGCAAATGGACAGCCTGAAGAAGGAATCCGGGAAGATCTCCAACATCGTCGGGGTGATCAAGGACATCGCCGATCAGACCAACCTGCTGGCGCTCAATGCCGCGATCGAGGCGGCGCGCGCCGGCGAAGCCGGCCGGGGCTTCGCGGTGGTGGCCGACGAAGTGCGCAAGCTGTCCGAGCGCACGGCGCTGTCCACCGGCGAAATCTCGCGGATGGTCGATGCCATGCAGCATTCCACCGAACTCGCGGTGTCCGGCGTGTCGCAGGGCGTGCAACTGGTCGACAGCAGCGTGGAATACGCCGGCCAGGCGGGCGAGGCGATCGCGCGCATGCACGAAATGGCCCAGCGCGTGGCGAAACTCGTCGGCGACGTCGCGGGAGCCCTGCGCGAACAATCCTCGGCGTCTACCGAAGTGGCCAGGAAGATCGAGGACATCGCCACCCAGGCCGAGGAGGCCAACGCCGTCGCCAACGAAACCTCGCGCGCTTCCGGCTCCATGTTGACCACGGCGCACGGCATGCAGGCGCTGGTGTCGCGCTTCAAGGTCTAGTGCCCGGCGTCGCGCGCGGCGGGAAAAAAGCGGCCGGGTCTTCGCCGGCCGTTCGACGCTCAAAGGTCGTCGACCAGCACCGATTCCGGCAGCAGCAGCCCCATGTAGTCCTCGACCGAACCGCCGGCGAGGCAGCATTCGATGATCTTCCTGCCCAGCGGGTCGAGGTCGGGGTCGAGATACTGCCGGAGTTCGCGGTGGAAGAAGTCGGCCAGGATCTGCGCGCCCGCGTCGTAGCCCGCCAGGCCGACCTCGGGCTGCTTCTCCACGCGCAGCAGGATGCCCGGAATCGTCTGCCCCTCGATGACCACGCTCTTGAGCGCGAAGCCGAGCAGCGGGCAGCGCGATGGCATCACCTGGTCGGGCGAGAACTTCGCGCCGCCCCGGCGGGCCAGGTATTCGCGGGCGATCCACTGCGGCATGAACCCGGTTTCCCACGCGCCGATGTGCTGGTTGGGCGTCAAGATGTACTTTACCCGCGGGGTGTCGACGATCTGACGCAGCAGCAGGTTGGCCTGGTCGACCATGCGGCCGGTGGCGAACGGCCAGTAGGAGCCGACGCCTTCCGAACTCATGCCCTCGGCGCTGACGATGCTGGGATTGGCGTGGCCGCGCGGCGCCACTAGGCGCCACAGCCAGGCCAGCGCCGGCGGCAGCAGATGGAACAGGCCGATGATGCCGTAGGTCGGATGGGCGCCGCTGGCGGGCGGGCAGCGCACGCCGAAGCTGCGCACGTCGATGTTCACCGCGCCCTGGTGGATGCCGGGAACGGCCTTGCGCGGAATGACCACGCGCGGGTTCGGGCAGGGCTTGCCCGGCGCGTCCTCGACGTGCTCCCAGATCAGCGCGGTGCTTCCCGGCTGCGCCTCGATGTTGAGGAACAGCAGCGGCTCGCTCGGATGGATGGTCATCCGTTCCAGGTTGGGGTCCGTGCCGTAACGGGTGATGTGGTTGACGCGCACGAACCAGCCCTGCTCGGCGTCCATCAGCGCCAGGCGGCCGTCGTTCTTGGCCAGCGAGGGATGGCACAGGGCCATGTCGTCGGTCACCGGGCGCAGTTCGCAGTTGTGCGGCAGCACGATGGTGCGGCGTTCGCCCGACAGCGTGTTGACGCCCAGCAGCAGGCCGCCGTCGCTCTGGCGATGGACCTGCTCCAGCAGCTCGCTCTTGCCGCCGCCGCTGGCGCCCTCGTGCATGATGCACAGCTTGTTGGCGTAGGGAGTGATGACCTGCACCGCCGAGCAATGCGCGGTGAGCCAGTCCTCGCGTTCGCCGAGGGTGAGCAGCACGCCGTAGATGCCCTTCTTGGCGCTCGGGCCCGGATAGAGGTTGTAGCTGAACAGTTCGTGCCGTCCGGGGCGCCGGTTATGCACCACCATCTGCTTGCCATTGAAGTGCGTGTGGCGGAACGGCGGCGCGACGAAGATCACGGCCTTGGGATCGAAGTCCGGCGGCAGGCTGTCGCCGTCCAGAATCCCTTGCAGCAGGGCCAGCCCGAGCGCGAAGAAGCCGGCGTTCGCCGGGGCCACGACCAGCGCGTCGGCGCCCATGCCGGGCGCGCCGGCGATGAACGGGAAGAGCGCCAGCTCCTGCGTCTTCAGCCACGCGAAGGTTTCCGCGCGCAGGGCCTCGAAGGATTCGCCGTAGTGGTCCTCGAAACGGGTCTTGTCGGTCGGTAGCTCGTCGGCGATGAGCATGCACTCCGGATCGCGGCGGCGCATGTACGGATCGACGTAATTGGCGGCGACGCCGTTCTTCACGCGGCACACCGTCGCCTCCAGCACCCGGCCGCGGCCCGGCACGTCGTAGGCGACCTCGTGTATGCCGTTCACCGCGTCGCGCGTCGCCAGTTCGTGCAGCTGCTGCCAGGTCGAGGCTACGGTGTACTTCGGGCACGCCGCAAGAATTTCCTGGACGGACTGGGGAATCCGAAAGCCGACGTCCACTTTGTTCATGGTCGATTGCTCCTGAAAGAAAGAAGGGAAAAGAGGGAGGGAAAACCGGAAATGGCCGGAAAACGGTGCCGAGGCCGCCTTTGCGCGGCAGCGGGACGTCGGAAAGCTTTGGTCGTCAAGATCATCGTGTGCTAGCATAACATAAGAAAGACAATAGTAAGCAAGCTAACTATATGGGACGAACCGTCCCCTCCGGGCGCTGGCGTTCGGCTTGTGCGGGACCTATCATGGCGCGTCCGAAAACGAGGTTGCATCGATGATCATCCATGACTCACAGCGGGGTCCGGGCTTTCTTCTCACCGACACGGCGCGGCTGCTGCGCAAGCTGATCGACCGCCGCCTGCAGCCCCTGGGCCTGTCGCGCGCGCAGTGGGCGGTGCTGGCCATCCTCTCCAACCACGAAGGGCTGTCGCAGTCGCAGATTTCGCACGAGCTGGAAATCGAAAAGTCCACCGCCGGCCGGCTGATCGATCAGATCGAGAAAAGCGGATGGATCGAGCGGCGCCAGATTCCGGGCGACCGGCGCCTGTGGAGCATCCACCTCACGGAGCGGGCGAGGCAGCTGCTGGTCGAGGTCGAGGGCGTGATCCTGCATGCCCGCGACGAAATGCTGCGCGGCCTTTCCGCCGACCAGCAGCAGTACCTGACGGACATCCTGCAGACGGTGAAAGCGAACCTGTCGAACGCGCTCGAAATGGGACCGCCGCACGCCGACGCCGGCGGCTTCGACGACGTGGCGGTCTGAGCCCTTATTCCCGCGCGCCGGCGGAACGCGAGCGGCGCCAGTCCTCGGCGAAGGCCAGCGCGTCCGGCAGGAAGGCCGCGAAGTCCGTGGCGAAACCGCCGGCGTCGGCGAGGAATTCCTCGATGCCGCCGGCCAGCGGATTGGCGCGGCGGATGCGGTAGACCGACATGCGGTCGATCGCCCGGCCGACGGCGGCGGCGCTGCGGTACGAGGTCAGCCAGTCGCCGTCGCGCATGCGCCCGGCGGTTTCCCGCGCCCCGGGCGGCAGTTCGGCGGCGTGGGCCGCCAGCGCGGCGTACACGCGGGCGGCGTAGGCGGCGAGCGGTTCGCGGCAATGGGTGTCCCAGTCGCGCGCCAGCAGATGATCGTAGAACAGGTCGACCAGCACGCCGCCGAAGCGCCGGCGCGCCGGGCCGATGCGGGCGCGGCTGGCGATGAAGGCCGGATGCCGGTCGGCGAAGCCGTCGATCGCCCGGTGCAGCGCCACGCCGGCGGCGAGCGGCGGCGGCAGTCCAGCCGGCAGCGGCCCCTTGACGAAGTCGCCGATGACGCCGCCGACGCGGTCGGCGTCGGCGTCTCCCGCCAGCAGGGCGTGCGCAAGAAAGTTCATGGCGCCGGAACGGATGCCGCCTACATCGAGACGTCCAGCCGGCCGGGCAGGACCTTCACGTCGGAGATCTGCTTGCCGATGAAGTCGTCGGCGCGATAGATCTCGACGCCTTCGAGCCGGGGCAGGACGATCTGGTTGACCAGCTCCTTGAGCAGCGCGACGTCCTGCTCGCGCATGCCCGGCGCGTGGAAGGAAATCAGCGCCATGCGCGAGGCGAGCAGCGAGCCGGTCTCCGGCCGCCATTTCGGCGTCATGTCGGCGCAGAAGTTGACGTCGCCGACGACCAGTCTGGAGCGCAGGGTGGCGCACAGCGTCGCGTAGCCGTCCAGCAGCCTGATCTTCGGATCGAGCACCTGCACGTCGCGCTGGCGCTTCTCGGCGAGCTTGCGGGCGACGAAGGTGTTGACCGTCGCCTCCGAAATGTCGATGGCGGAAGCCGAGGCACACGCGAACGCGAGCGCCACGGCGAGGAATGTCTTTTTCATGGGTGTGCCGGCCTTGCGCCGAAGGCCTCGTCGAAGAGTTGTTCGAGCCGCGGGTGCGTGCCGCGCAGGCCGTCCCCCACCGCCTTGGCCCAGTCGAAGTACGCCTGCTGCCGTTCGAGCGGCCAGCCCGCGGGCGGGCTGCGGGCAATGTCGCGCAGGTTGCAGATCTTGTCCGCCAGCTTCACCAGCCGGGCGCCGCGGCTGAGCCGCCCGGCACCGGCCACTTGCAGGCGCTTGCGCTCGGCCTTGGGCAGCGACTTGTCGTCGGTGACTTCGAGCACCAGCTCCGTGATCGCGCGGCCGAAGGTCCGGCGCAGCTCGTCCGCCGTGGTGTCGGTGTCCTCGACGGTGTCGTGCAGGATGGCGGCGATCAGCACGTCCTCGTCGTCCACGCCGGCCTCGTTGGCGAGCACGTCGGCCAGCGCGATCGGATGGTTGATGTAGGGCGACGCGGCGACATCCTTGCGGCGCTGGTCGCGGTGCTTGTGCGCGGCGAAGGCGAGGGCGAAAATCAGGCGGTTCACGGTCGTGCCGTCTCGGAGGAACGGCCGTTCGCCGCTATGGGGATCGGAATGCATACCTGCTACATCAACAGAAAGAACGGAAAGCGCTACGTCGTCCTGGCCGAGGGCATCGATTGCACCAACGTCCGCGACGGCACGCCGGTGATCGTCTATCACCCGGAGGATAACCCGAACCGGGTGTGCGTTCGCGAAAAGGCGGAGTTCATGGTCAAGTTCACGCCCGCGCCCGGTTCAACGTTCGATCGCGAATCCGCGCAGTGATTCCCCGGCGCGCGTCCCGAGCCCGGCGCGGAGCGCCGCGTCGCGCTCGCGCAGCCAGAGCAGCGCCGCCTCCAAGCCGCCCGCCACGATCGCGGCGCAGGCTTCGGCCAGCATCAGATTCGCCGGGTGGCCGAAATCCTCGATCAGATTGCCGTCGCGGTCGCGCCACGCGCCCGTGTCCGGGCAGCGGGCGATCGGGCCGTGCAGGCGCGCGACGCGCTGCCTGACGCAATCGGGCGCGGCGACGTAGCCGACGACGGGCTTGCCCAGAGCCGCGGCGAAGCCGATCTCGAACGCCGTGCCCGGATCGGCTTCCGGGCCGCGGAACGGGTCCAGGTCGGCCAGCAGCGCATCGGCGCGGCGGATCATCTCCAGGTTGGCGCCGTAGATGCGCGCCGATTCCGGCGCGGGCCGCGCGGCGAACTGGCTCGCCGGCGGGTCCGCCGGATGCAGCGGCTCGAAGCCATGGCGGCGGCACAGCGCCTTCTGCGCCTGCGCCAGGTCGTGCGCATCCGGACGGAAGACGCCGGGGCCGGCGAGATAGACGATCGCCGTCATGCTTCCAGCATCCGCACCGCGCGCTGCGGCACCGACGGGGCGATGCGGTTGGCGCGGAAAGTCTCGAGTACCGCCTGGTTGATCTGGTTCAGCGCCGCCTCGTAGTCCGGCACGGCGACCCACGGATTGATCCCGATGCTGATGTTCGCGTCGGCCAGCCGGACCACGCCGACCACCGGCGCCGGCGTCTGCAGCACCTTGGGGTTGGCGCGCAGGACCTCGTCGATCAGCTGCAATGCCGCGCTCACGTCGCTGTCGTAGGCGATGCCGACCGAAAGCGCCAGGCGGCGGATCTTGCCGCAGTTATGCAGGATTTCGCCGACGATCTTGCGGTTCGGAATGACCACCTTCGAGCGGTCGGTGTGGCCGAGTGTGGTGCTGAACAGGCTGATGTCGAGCACTTCCCCCTCCTCGCTGGCGATCGAGATGTAGTCGCCGACGTGGAACGGCTGGGTGAAGATGATCACCAGCCCGGCGGCGACGTTGCCGAGCACGCCCTGCAGGGCCAGCGCGACGCCCGCGCCGGCCACGCCCAGGCCGGCGATCAGCGGGAACAGTTCGACGCCGAGGTTTTGCATGGCCATGATCGCGAACAGGCCGAACATCAGCACCTGGGCGACACGTTCGATCAGCGCGCGCACCGGCGGTTCGAGCCGGAAGCGCCGCAGCAGGCGGCCGGTGAAGCCGCCGGCCCAGCGCGCGGCGAGGTAGCCCGCGCCCAGGATCAGCACGGCGACGATCAGCTTCGGCCCGAAGCGCAAGGCCATGTCGATGGCCGAGGCCTTGACCTGGTCGAGCGACTGGAATTGTTCTCCCATGTGTGTTTTCCCCAAGAGCGTTCGCATACAGCGTGCGAGTGTAGCGCAGCGGGAACGGCGGCGGGGCAGGCGCACGCATCAACTCCTCCCCCTTCAAGGGGGAGGTTGGGAGGGGGATGGGGTTGTGGCGGGGCCAGGCTGGGCGCCTACCCCATCCCCACCCCAACCCTCCCCTTGAAGGGAAGGGCGTGCACGTTCAAACGATTGTCAGGGAACAGCAGCGGGCCTTTCATGCGCCGGGCCTGGCCGCCGGCTTTCTCTTTATAATCCCGGGTTCCGCGCTCTGCCACCGAATCCCCATGTCCGAACTGCTCCAGACGGTCCTCGCGAGTCCTGCGCAGTTCGCCCTGGCCTGTCTGGTCGCGTTCCTGGCCTCGGTCCTGGGCGGCCTGTCCGGCTTCGGCACGGGCCTCGTCCTGCCTGCCTTCCTGGCGCCGCTGGTCGGTGTGGCCAACGTCGTTCCGGTCATGGCCGTGGCGATGCTGTTCAACAACGGCAGCCGCGTCGTCGCCTTCCGCGCCAGCGTCGATCGCGCGCACGTGCGGCGCATGCTCATGCTCGGTCTGCCGGCCTGCATCGCGGGCGCCTACAGCTACACCCTGCTCAGCGCCCGCTGGGTTGCCGTGCTGCTCGGCGCCTTCCTGCTGCTCAGCGTGCCGCTGCGCCGGCTCCTGGACCGCGCGCGGCAGCGCTTCTCCGCCAGGGCGCAAATCCTGGCGGGCGGGGGGTTCGGCTTCCTCAACGGCGGCATGTCGGGCACCGGCATCTTGCTGATCTCGATCCTGATGTCGGCCGGCCTTTCCGGCAGCGCGCTCATCGCCACGGACGCGCTCGTCTCGGTGATCATGGGCGCGGTGAAGGTCGGCCTGTTCGGCAGCCTCGCGGCGCTGGACCTGAATCTGGCGCTGACCGGCCTGCTGGTCGGTTCCTGCACGGCGCCCGGCGCCTTCGCCGCGCGCTGGCTGCTCAAGCGCATTCCGGCCCGCATCCACGCCGGGGTGATGGAGGCGATCGTGATCCTCGGCGCGATTTCCCTGCTGCGCAGCGCCGGCGGATGAGCGAGTGTGGAAGAATGGCGCTTTGTCTCCGGAAAACGCCATGAACGATCGCCTGGACGCGGCCCGTGCCGCCTTCGTCCCCAGCGTCTGCCCGCACGATTGCCCGAGCGTCTGCGCGCTGCGCCTGGAAGTGGCCGCCGACGGCCGGCTCGGCCGGGTGCGCGGCGGCGAGCAGCCCTACACCGACGGCGTGATCTGCGCCAAGGTGGCGCGCTACGCAGAGCGCGCCAACAATCCCGACCGCCTGATGCGCCCGCTGCGCCGGGTCGGGCCCAAGGGTGACGGGCGCTTCGAACCGATATCCTGGGACGACGCGCTCGACCTCGTCGCGGCAAACCTGCGCCGCGCCACGGACGGATTCGGCCCGCAGACCGTCTGGCCGTACCACTACGCCGGCACCATGGGCCTCGTGCAGCGCGCCGCGCTGCGCCGCCTCGGCCATCTGGCCGGCTGGTCGCGGCAGCACGAGACCTTCTGCGTGGCGCTCGCCGACGCGGGCTGGCAGGCCGGCGTCGGCGTCAAGCGCGGCGTTGACGCGCGCGAGGTCGTCGATTCCGACCTGATCGTGGTGTGGGGCGGCAATCCGGTACATACCCAGGTCAATTTCATGAGCTGGGCGCAGAAGGCGCGCAAGGCGCGCGGCGCCCGGCTGGTGGTGGTCGATCCCTACCGCACGCCGACCGCCGAGAAGGCGGACCTGCACCTGATGTTGAAGCCGGGCACCGACGGCGCGCTGGCCTGCGCGGTGATGCACGTGCTGCTCGCCGAGGGGCTGGCCGACCGCGCCTACCTCGCGCGCCACACCGATTTTTCGCCGGCCGTCGAGGCGCATCTGGCGAGTCGCACGCCGCAATGGGCGGCGGCGATCACCGGCGTGCCGGCCGAGGAGATCGTCGCCTTCGCCCGGATGTACGGCGCGACGCGGCGCAGCTTCCTGCGTGTCGGCTACGGCTTCACCCGTCAGCGCAACGGTGCCGCGGCGATGCATGCCGTCTCCTGCCTGCCGGCGGTCACCGGCGCATGGCTGGAGCGCGGCGGCGGCGCGCTGTACGGCCACGCCGCCATCTACGGCCTCGACCGCCGCTTCCTCAACGGCCTGGACCGGGACGTCCCGGCGGCGCGCCAGCTCGACATGGCCGCGCTGGGCCGCGTGCTGGCCGGCGAACCCGCCGCCCTGCGCGGCGGCCCGCCGGTGACGGCGATGCTCATCCAGAACACCAACCCGGCGATGGTCGCGCCCGAAAGCGCGGCGGTGCGGCACGGCCTGCTGCGCGAGGACCTGTTCGTCTGCGTGCACGAGCAGTTCATGACCGACACCGCGCGCCTCGCCGACGTGGTGCTGCCGGCGACCATGTTCGCCGAGCACGACGACCTCTACCAGGCTTCCGGCCACACCTTCCTGCAGGCCGCGCGGGCGGCGCTGGCCGCGCCCGGCGAGTGCCGCTCCAACCACGATTTCATCGCCGGGCTGGCGGCCCGGCTGGGCGTCGAACATCCCGCCTTCGGCCTGGATGCCGGCGCGCTGGTCGACCGCCTGCTGCGCGATTCGGGCAAGCCCGGCCGCGCGGAGCTGCTGGAACGCGGCTGGCTCGACTGCGCGCCGCCGTTTGAAAAAGCGCATTTCCTCGACGGCTTCGGCCATCCCGACGGGCGTTTCCGCTTCGCGCCCGACTGGTCGGCCGTCGGCCCGGACCACGCGCTGATGCCGGCCTTCCCCGATCATCTGGCGGTGATCGAGGACGTGTGCGCGGAGACGCCGTTCCGCCTAGTACCCGCGCCGGCGCGCCATTTCCTCAATTCCACCTTCAGCGAGACGGCGAGCTCGCGCGCCGGCCAGGTGCGGCCGACCGTGCTGGTGCACCCGCGCACGGCGGCGAACCTGGGCATCGGCGAGGGCGAGCTGGTGCGCCTGGGCAACCGGCGCGGCAGCGTGCGCCTGCATGCCCGCCTGTTCGACGGCGTCCAGCCCGCGACGCTGGTAGTCGAGAGCCAATGGCCGCACGAGTGCTTCGTCAACGGCATCGGGATCAACGTCCTGGTCGGCGCCGAACCGGGCTACCCGAACGGCGGCGCGGCCTACCACGACACGGCGGTGTGGCTGCGGGCGGAGCGGTAGGATATTGGTGGGAGGGTTTTGAAAAAGGGCGTTTAACCACAACGAGCACAACGGGCACGACGAAAGACAAAATCTTTAATTGACCACGGCGACACGGCGGGCACGGCGAAAAGCAAAATCTTGTTTCTCGTTTTTCGTTGTGCCCGTTGTGCTCGTTGTGGTTAAAAAGCCCTTGCCTTTCTCTCTCCCCTTGAAGGGAGAGGCGCCAGCGACTAGTAACCGCCCGTCAACTGATACCGCGATCCCGGGTGCCACAAGGCCACCAGGGTCGCCGTCTGGCCGTGCGCGCGGGTCACCCGGCGCATCAGCAGGCAGGGTTCGTTCTCCGCCATGTGCAGCAGTTCCCCCACGTGCTTGGGCGGCAGGCAGGCCTCGATCATGAACTGCACGCCCTGCAGCGGGGCGACCTCGGTCAGGTAGGCGTTGGGCGTCAGGCGGCTGAAGTCCTGCCGCATGTAGTCGGGGGCGACCGCCGGATTGACGTAGCGGTCTTCGAGCTGGATGGGCTGCCCGTTCTCCAGATGCACGACGATGGAATGGAACAGCGTGGCCTGCGCCGGCAGCCCGAACTTCCGGGCCAGCGCCTCGCCGGCCTTGACCCGTTCGAGCAGCTGCAGCTCGCTCTGGTGCGCGTGCCCGCGCGCGGCGATCTCGTCGGCGATGTTGCGCAGCTCGATCACCGTGGCCTGCACCTTCTGCGGGGCGACGAAAGTACCCGAACCCTGCACGCGCACCACCACCTGCTCGTCGTTCAATTCCCGCATGGCCCGGTTGACCGTCATGCGCGAGACCTTGAACCGTTCTCCCAGCGCCTTCTCCGAGGGAATCAGGTCGCCTTCCTTCAGCGCGCCCTGATTGATGCTGTCGAGCACGTAGGCCTTGATCCGCCGATAGGCCGGGGCATCGTCGCCGACGATCCGCTTGGACATGGGGCTGCCGCCTCCCGCTGAATGAAACCTGAAATTTTATCTTGACAGCAATATTCAAAGAGGATTTAAATGTATATACCAATTACAAAAACAACAAGAAACATATATACATTTCACCACCCACCAAGACCAACAGAGGAGGTCGCATGAACGCACTTACCGATCCACGCATCGACACCAACCGCGTCATCCACGCCCCGCGCGGCACGCAGCTACACTGCAAGAACTGGCTGATCGAGGCCGCCTACCGCATGATCCAGAACAACCTCGACCCGGACGTCGCCGAGAACCCGCAGCATCTGGTGGTGTACGGCGGCATCGGCCGCGCGGCGCGCAACTGGGAGTGCTTCGACCGGATTCTCGACGCCCTGCGGCACCTGGAGGCCGACGAATCGCTGCTGATCCAGTCCGGCAAGCCGGTCGGCGTGTTCAAGACGCATCCCGACGCGCCGCGCGTGCTGATCGCCAATTCCAACCTGGTGCCCAAGTGGGCGAACTGGGACCATTTCAACGAACTCGACCGCAAGGGCCTGTTCATGTACGGCCAGATGACGGCCGGCTCGTGGATCTACATCGGCAGCCAGGGCATCGTGCAGGGCACCTTCGAAACCTTCGTCGAGGCGGGCCGCCAGCACTACGGCGGCAACCTCGCCGGCCGCTGGGTGCTCACCGCCGGCCTGGGCGGCATGGGCGGCGCGCAGCCGCTGGCGGCGACGCTGGCCGGCGCCTGTTCGCTGAACATCGAGTGCCAGCAGAGCCGCATCGATTTCCGCCTGCGCACCCGCTACGTGGACAAGCAGGCCAGGGATCTCGACGAAGCCCTGGCGATGATCCGGGAGCACACGGCGCGCAAGGAGGCGGTCTCCATCGCCCTGTGCGGCAACGCGGCGGAAATCCTGCCGGAACTGGTCAAGCGCGCGCGGGCGGGCGGCATCCGTCCCGATCTGGTCACCGACCAGACTTCGGCGCACGACCTGATCAACGGCTACCTGCCCAAGGGCTGGACCGTCGAGCAGTGGCAGGACGCGCGGCGCGACCCGCAGCGCCATGCCGAACTGCAGCAGCAGGCCGCGCAGAGCTGCGCCGAGCACGTCCGGGCCATGCTCGACTTCCTGGCGATGGGCGTGCCGACCGTCAACTACGGCAACAACATCCGGCAGGTCGCCTTCAACGAAGGCGTGAGCAACGCCTTCGACTTCCCCGGCTTCGTGCCCGCCTACATCCGCCCGATGTTCTGCGAGGGCAAGGGGCCGTTCCGCTGGGTGGCGCTGTCCGGCGACCCCGAGGACATCTACCGCACGGACGCCAAGATCAAGGAGCTCTTCCCGGAGAACGTGCCGACGCATCGCTGGCTGGACATGGCGCGCGAGCGCATCGCGTTCCAGGGCCTGCCCGCGCGCATCTGCTGGCTCGGCCTGGGCGAGCGGCACCTCGCCGGCCTGGCCTTCAACGAGATGGTCAAGCGCGGCGAGCTCAAGGCGCCGATCGTCATCGGCCGGGACCACCTGGACACCGGCTCGGTGGCCAGTCCCAACCGCGAGACCGAGAGCATGCGCGACGGCAGCGACGCGGTGTCCGACTGGCCGCTGCTCAACGCGCTGCTCAACACCTCGGGCGGCGCCACCTGGGTGTCGCTGCACCACGGCGGCGGCGTGGGCATGGGCTACTCGCAGCACGCCGGCATGGTCATCGTCGCCGACGGGACCGACGCCGCCGCGCAGCGCCTGGCGCGCGTGCTGGTCAACGACTGCGCTTCCGGGGTGATGCGCCACGCCGACGCCGGCTACGAGAGCGCCGTGGAGTGCGCCCGCCGCTTCGGCCTGAAGCTGCCGATGGCGCTTTGACCGCTCCGTCCCGGGCCTAGCCGCCGTTCCATTCCGTAGCACCGTCTTCGGGCAGGGATTTCCCTGCCCGCGGACGAGTGCGCTCCGCGGAGGGATATGCCAAAGAAATGAAACCGGTCGGGGCTCGGCCCCGATCCACCGCAATGCCTGCCGTTTAGAGGAACGAATCAAACCAACTATGGAGGAGCCTCTTTCATGAACTCAGGTAACCACCCCAAGCAAAAAACCGCCGTGCTGGAATCGAACACGATCAACGCGATTCCGGAATCGGCCCGCCACGGCAAGCCGTCCAGCCAGTTCACCCTGTGGCTCAGCGCCAACCTGCAGATCACCGCGGTGGTCAACGGCGCGCTGGCCATCGTCTTCGGCTCGGAGGCGCTGTCCGCGATCATCGGCCTGTTCATCGGCAACGTGGTCGGCGGCGCCGTCATGGCGCTGCATTCGTCGCAGGGCGCCCGGCTCGGCCTGCCGCAGATGATCTCCAGCCGCATCCGCTTCGGCGTCAAGGGCGCGGCCCTGCCGCTGATCATGGTGATCATCATGTACCTGGGCTTCGCCGCCACGGGCACCGTGCTCTCCGGGCAGGCCATCAACAAGATCTTCGGCTTCGAGTCGGCCTCGACCGGCATCATCATCTTCGGCCTGATGACCGCGCTGATCGCCCTGGTCGGCTACAAGCTCATCCACCAGGTCGGCCGCGTCGCCAGCATCCTGAGCATCGCCGGCTTCATCTACCTGGCGACCCAGCTCGGCACCCACTACGACGTGCCCGGCGCCTTCGGGCAGAAGCCGTTCAGCCTGGCCATGCTGGTGCTGACCATCGCCCTGTCGGCCGGCTGGCAACTGACCTTCGCGCCCTACGCCGCGGACTATTCGCGCTACCTGCCCGCCGATACGCCGTCCCGCTCGATTTTCTGGGCGACCTTCCTGGGCACCGTGATCGGCGCGCAATGCGCGATGACCTTCGGCGTGCTGGTCGCCGCCTGCGGCGGCAACTTCCTGAAGGATCAGGTCGGCTTCATGGGCGACCTGGCCGGGCCGGCCTTCGCCGCGCTGATCTACGTCTTCATCGTCTGCGGCAAGCTGACGGTCAACTGCCTGAACGCCTACGGCGGCTTCATGTCCATCCTGGCCACGGTCAGCGCCTTCAACAACCGCAGCTCCGTGTCGCAGCGCGTGCGCACCGCCTACGTCGTCGGCTTCGTCCTGCTGTCGATGGTCGTCGCGCTCGCCGCCAGCGCCGACTTCCTGAACAACTTCAAGAACTTCGTCCTGCTGCTGCTGATGGTCTTCACGCCGTGGTGCGCCATCAACCTGATCGACTTCTACTGCATTTCCAAGGGCAAGGTGGACATTCCCGCGCTCTACACGTCGCAGGGCCGGTACGGCGCCTACAACCAGGTCGCGCTGGTCTGCTACACGCTGGGCGTGCTGATCCAGATCCCGTTCCTCAACCAGAAGCTGTACAAGGGACCCGTCGCCATCTGGCTGGACGGCGCCGACATCTCGTGGATCGTCAGCCTGGCGTTCACCGCGCTGGTCTACTATCCGTGGGCCCGCCGCACCACGAGCGTGCCCGAGCGGACCATCCCGTTCGCGGCGCCGGACAAGCCGGCCGATGAAAATCCCGCGCTGGTCAAGGCGCTGGCGCCCGGTAAATCATGAACGCCGCATCCGAGGTCCGGGTCGTCCTGGCGCAGGAGCGGCCCCTGCAGATCTGGCGCAACGGCGGCGGCGTCACCCGCGAGCTGCTGGCGTGGCCCGACCCGGAGCGGTGGCGGCTGCGCATCAGCATGGCGGACGTCGAGCGGGACGGCGTGTTTTCCGCGTTTCCCGGCGTATCGCGCTGCCTGGCGATCCTGGACGGCGCGGGCATCCGGCTCGCCCTGCCCGGCGCGCCGGCCGTCCTGCGCCGCGGCGCTCCGTGCGTGGAGTTCGACGGCGCACTGGCGCCCTTCTGCGAACTGCTCGACGGGCCGGTGCGCGATCTGAACCTGATGACCCGGCAGGGGCAGGCGGGCATGCTGCCGGCGGTCGTCTCACAGTGCTGGATGCCCCCGGCGGACGCGCAGGCGGGCTTGCTTACGCTGACCGCCGGGCGCTGGATCACCGACGACCGCGAGACGCGCCTGCCGGCCTGCGCGCTGCTGTGGCAGGAGCGCGCGCGGCCATCACGCTGGTGGTTCGAACCCGACGATCCCGCCGCCGGCTCCGAGACCGTGGGCTGGTGGCTCTACTACCTGCAGGACGAGGCGCACGCATGAAAACCTTACCCACGCTGTACCGGAACGCCACCCTCTGCACCCTGGCCGGCGACGACTGGGGACTCATCGAACACGGCGCGCTGTTCAGCCGCGACGGCAGGATCGCCTGGCTCGGGCCGGAGGCGCAGCTGCCCATTGCACTGGCGCGCGAGGTACAGGCCGAGCACGTGCTGCAGGGCGCGCTGCTGACCCCGGCGCTGATCGACTGCCATACCCACCTGGTCTACGGCGGGCAGCGCGCCAACGAGTTCGAGCTGCGCCTGGAAGGGGCGAGCTACGCTGAGATCGCCCGGGCGGGCGGCGGCATCCTGTCCACCGTCTCGGCCACCCGCGCGGCGGACGAGGCGCAACTGCTCGACGCCGCCGGGCGGCGCCTGCGCAACTGGCTGGGCGAGGGCGTCGGCACGCTGGAGATCAAGTCCGGCTACGGCCTGACGCTGGCGGACGAAGCGCGCTGCCTGCGCGTGGCGCGGCGCCTGCAGGAGCGGACCGGCCTCAGCATCCGCGCCACCTTCCTGGGCGCGCATTCGCTGCCGCCGGAGTTCGCCGGCCGCGCCGACGACTACGTCAACGCCCTCTGCGCCTGGCTGCGGGAGCTGCACGCGCAGGGGCTGGTGGACGCCGTTAACGCCTTCTGCGAAAGCATCGCCTTCAGCCCGGCGCAGGTGCGGCGCGTGTTCACGGCGGCCCGGCAGCTCGGCCTGCCCGTCAAGCTGCACGCCGAGCAGCTGTCCGACCAGGGCGGCGCGGCGCTGGCCGCCGAGTTCTCCGCGCTCTCGTGCGACCACCTCGAACACCTCGGCGAGGCGGGCATCGCCGCCATGCGCGCCGCCGGCACCGTGGCCGTGCTGCTGCCCGGCGCCTACTACTTCCTGCGCGAAACCAGGCTGCCGCCGGTCGCCGCGCTGCGCGCGGCGGGCGTGCCGATCGCCGTGTCCACCGACCACAATCCCGGCACCTCGCCGGGTTCGTCGCTGCTGCTGACGATCAACATGGCCTGCACCCTGTTCCGCCTGACCCCGCTGGAGGCGGTGCGGGGCGTCACCGTCAACGCCGCACGGGCGCTGGGGCTGCCTGATCGCGGGCAGCTCGCCCCCGGCCTGCGCGCGGACCTGGCCGTCTGGCAGCTCGACCATCCGCGCGAACTGGCCTACTGGTTCGGGCATCGGCCATGCAGCCGCCTCATCGTCGCGGGACAGGAGCTTTCATGATGAAGAAGCAGACCTCCTTCAAATGGACCGGCCGGGTCGACACGCAGGAATCCGGCGTCAGCACCCGCTGGCACCAGCACGTGCGGGACTTCACCGCCGACAGCCGCGGCGGCTGCGCGCTGATCGGCTTTCCGGTCGACGAGGGCGTGCGCCGCAACGCCGGACGGCCGGGCGCGGCGCGCGGGCCGCAGGCCCTGCGCCAGGCGCTCGGCAACCTGCCGGTCCTCGACGAGCCGGCCGTCTTCGACCTGGGCGACGCCGGCCTCGGCGCGCACGCGCTGGAAGCGGCGCAGGAGGCACTGGCCGAGCGGGTGGCCGCGGCCCTCCGGCAGGACTGCCTGCCCGTCGTGCTCGGCGGCGGGCACGAAGTCGCCTGGGGTACCTTCCAGGGCATCATGCGGGCCCGGCCCGGCATCCTGCGCCTGCTGATCGTGAACCTCGACGCCCACTTCGACCTGCGCGTCGCCGCGCAGGCCAACTCCGGCACGCCGTTCCGGCAGATGCAGGAATGGAGCGCGGCACGCGGCCGGCCGTTCAACTACCGCGTTTTCGGCATCAGCCGCTTCGCCAACACCCGCGCCCTGTTCGACCGGGCCGACGCGCTCGGCGTCAGGTACTGGCTCGACGAGGCGCTGCAGAGCGAAAGCGGGCTGCGTTCGGCCTGCGAGCAGCTGGCCGAGGAAATACGCGCCTGCGACGCCGTCTACCTGACCATCTGCCTCGACGTGCTGCCCGGCGGCGTCGCCCCCGGCGTCTCCGCTCCGGCGCCGCTGGGCGTGCCGATGGCCGGCGTCGAGGCGCTGATCGACGAGGCGGCCGGCTGCGGCAAGCTGGTCGCGGCGGACATCGCCGAACTCAACCCGGAATTCGACCGCGACGGCCTGACCGCCAGGGTCGCCGCCCGCCTGGCGGCGAGGATCGTCCAGCGCGGCGGAAAATGAGCGGGGCCGTTCCCGGCAGTCGTGGCAATATCCCCGCTCGTGCGCGAGGAAGGAGGTCCGCCATGACTGCGCCTGTCAAGGAAATCGAATGCATCGCCAGCCGGCTCGTTTACGAGAATCGCTGGATGCGGCTGCGGGAAGACCATATTCGCCGGCAGGACGGCTCGGAAGCCCTGTACAGCGTGGTGGAAAAGCCGAATTTCGCCGTGATCGCTGCCATCGAGAACGGCGCCATCCATCTCGTCGAACAGTACCGCTACCCGCTGGGTGGGCGTTTCTGGGAACTGCCCCAGGGCAGCCTCGAAAACGACGCGGACGCCACGCCCCTGGAGGTGGCGAGAACCGAACTGCGGGAGGAGACGGGCCTCAGCGCCCGGACGCTGACCCACGTCGGCCATCTGGCCCTGGCGCCGGGCTACTCGGCGCAGGGGTACGACATTTTCCTGGCGACTGGCCTCAGCGCAGGCAGCCAGGCGCTCGGCGTCGAGGAGCAGGGGCTGATCGCCCGGGCTTTCCCGCTTGCCGAGTTCGAGAGGATGATCGCGGACGGCGTGATCAGGGACGCCACGACCGTCGCGGCGTTCGGCCTGCTCAGGATGCGCGGCGTGCTCTGAACGCCGGCGCGCGTCAGATGTTCGCCGCGCTGTCGCCAGGTTCGAGGTAGGACAGCAGGTGCTGCGCCGCCGCGTTCGGCGTGGTCTGGCCGCTGGCGACCTGCTGCGTCAGGCGCGGCAGGGCGGCATGCACCTGAGGATGATTGCGGAACAGCTGGTGCAGGCCGGCCTCGATCAGGCTCCACATCCAGTCGAGCGCCTGCTTCTTGCGCTTGGCTTCGAATTCGCCGGACTGCGTGGTGACCTCGCGGTAACGCTCGATCTCCTTCCAGAACTCGGCCACGCCTTCCTTCCTGAGCGCGCTGACGTTGATGACCGGCGGGCGCCAGTTGGGCGAGGTCGGGCGCAGCATGTGCAGCGCCTGCCCCCATTGCGCGCGGGCGACGGCGGCGGCCTTCGGATCGATATCGCTCTTGTTGATGGCTACCAGGTCGGCGATCTCGACGATGCCTTTCTTGATCGCCTGCAGGTCGTCGCCGGCGTTGGGCAACTGCACCAGGGTGAAGATGTTGACCATGCCGGCGACGGTGGTTTCGCTCTGTCCGACGCCGACGGTCTCGACGATGATCACGTCGTAGCCGGCCGCTTCGCAGGCCAGCATGGCTTCCCGGGTCTTGGCCGCGACGCCGCCCAGCGATCCCGCCGAGGGGCTCGGCCGGATGAAGGCTTCGACGCGCTGGCACAGCGATTCCATGCGCGTCTTGTCGCCGAGGATCGAGCCCCCGGAAACCGAGGATGAGGGATCGACCGCGAGCACCGCGAGATGGTGGCCCTGGTCGATCAGGTAATTGCCGAGCGCCTCGATGAAGGTCGATTTGCCCGCGCCAGGCACGCCGGAAATGCCGACGCGGATGGCCTTGCCCGTGTGCGGCAGCAGCGCCCCGATGACTTTCTGGGCGCGCTGCTGGTGATCCGCGCGGGTCGATTCGATCAGCGTGATGGTCTTGGCGAGCGCTCGCCGCTGTTTTTCCAGGACGCCATCCACCAGCTGCTGGTCGACGGCATCGAGATGAGTTGCGGACGAGACACTCGCATCCATCTGCTACTGACTCCTGCTAAACGAACAAACGTACGTCTTAGGCCTTGGCGGCCTTCTTGATTTCTTCCAGGACCTTGCGGGCGGAATCCTCGATGCGCGTGCCCGGACCGAAAACGGCCTTGGCGCCCGCGGCGAACAGCGCATCGTAGTCCTGGGCCGGGATGACGCCGCCGGCGAAGACGATGATGTCGTTGGCGCCCTGCGCCTTGAGCGACTCGACCAGCTGCGGCACGAGCGTCTTGTGGCCGGCGGCGAGCGACGAGCAGCCGATGGCGTGCACGTCGTTCTCGATGGCCTGGCGGGCAGCTTCCTCCGGGGTCTGGAAGAGCGGGCCGACGTCGATGTCGAAGCCGAGGTCGGCGTAGGCCGTGGCCACCACCTTGGCGCCGCGGTCATGGCCGTCCTGGCCGAGCTTGGCGATCATGATGCGCGGCCGGCGCCCGTGTTCGGCGGCGAATTTCTCGACGTCCGCCTTGATCGATTCCCACGTTTCGATACCTTGCACGACACCTCCGTAAACACCCGAAATGGTCTGGTTGTTGGCGCGGAAGCGGCCGAAGATCTTTTCCAGCGCGTCCGACACTTCGCCGACCGTGGCGCGCAGGCGCATGGCCTTGACGGTGAGGTCGAGCAGGTTGCCCTGGCCGGTCTTGGCGCATTCGGTGAGCGCGTCGAGCGCGGCCTGCACGGCGGCGGCGTCGCGCGTGGCGCGGATCTGCTTCAGGCGGGTGATCTGCGACTCGCGCACGGCCATGTTGTCGATGTCGAGGATCTCGATCGGGTCTTCCTTGGCCAGCTTGTACTTGTTGACGCCGACGATGACCTTCTTGCCGGAGTCGATCTGCGCCTGCGTCTCGGCCGCGCACTTCTCGACTTCCATCTTGGCCCAGCCGGATTCGACGGCCTTGGTCATGCCGCCCATCTGGTCGATTTCCTCGATGATCGCCCAGGCCTTGTCGGCCATGTCCTGGGTCAGCTTTTCCATCATGTAGGAGCCGGCCCACGGATCGACGACGTTGCAGATCTTGGTTTCTTCCTGGATGACGATCTGCGTGTTGCGGGCGATGCGCGAGGAGAACGCGGTCGGCAGGGCGATGGCTTCGTCGAGCGCGTTGGTGTGCAGCGACTGGGTGCCGCCGAACACGGCCGCCATGGCTTCGATGGTGGTGCGGATCACGTTGTTGTACGGGTCCTGCTCGGTCAGCGACCAGCCGGAGGTCTGGCTGTGCGTGCGCAGCATCATCGACTTCGGGCTCTTGGCGCCGAAGCCGCTCATGATGCGGTGCCACAGCAGGCGCGCGGCGCGCATCTTGGCGATTTCGAGGTAGAAGTTCATGCCCACCGCCCAGAAGAAGGACAGGCGGCCGGCGAAATCGTCGACGTCCAGGCCCGATTCGATGCCGGTGCGCACGTATTCCTTGCCGTCGGCCAGCGTGAAGGCCAGCTCGATGGCCTGGTTGGCGCCGGCTTCGGAGATGTGGTAGCCGGAGATCGAGATCGAGTTGAACTTCGGCATGTGCTGCGCGGTGTAGCCGAAGATGTCGGCGATGATCTTCATCGACGGCTTCGGCGGGTAGATGTAGGTGTTGCGAACCATGAACTCCTTGAGGATGTCGTTCTGGATGGTTCCGGACAGCTTGTCCTGCGGCACGCCCTGTTCTTCGGCGGCCACGATGTAGCCGGCCAGCACCGGCAGCACCGCGCCGTTCATGGTCATCGAGACCGAGATCTTTTCCAGCGGAATGCCATCGAACAGGATCTTCATGTCCTCGACCGAGTCGATCGCCACGCCGGCCTTGCCGACGTCGCCGACGACGCGGGGATTATCCGAGTCGTAGCCGCGGTGCGTGGCCAGGTCGAAGGCCACGGAAACGCCCTGGCCGCCGGCGGCCAGCGCCTTGCGGTAGAACGCATTGGATTCTTCGGCGGTGGAGAAGCCGGCATACTGACGGATCGTCCAGGGACGGACGGCGTACATGGTGGCCTGCGGGCCGCGGATGTAGGGCGCCAGGCCCGGCAGCGTGTCGGTGTAGGGCAGGTCGGCGACGTCGGCCTTGGTGTACAGAGGCTTGACGACGATGCCTTCGGAAGTGTGCCAGTTCAGCTTCTCAACGTCGCCGCCGGGGGCGGATTTGGTGGCGGCTTTTTTCCAGGCGTCCAGATTCGAAGAATCCGGAAAGACAGGCTTGTTCTCGGTGGACATGACTTTACCTTTCAGGAAGAAAAACTCGAGGCGTTTTTTCAACCGAAAATGCGGTCGTCAATGGAATGCAGCAGGATGCAGCAGGCACCGAAATGCGGTTGAAACCTCGCCGTGAGCCCGCAATGCTACCCCACCGGGTGGGGCTCGGCAAGGCGAAACAAGGCCTTCGGAGGTCGAACTGCGGAAATCCGAAATGCCGGTTGCGTGGAAAGCGGGCGGGTTTTCTACGGGGATGCGTGCCTGATGTCTGCGAGGTGCGGGTTGACCGGCGCGTCAGGCGAAAAGTTTCCAGAGCATGCGCGCGGCCAGCACGATCAGCAGCCCGGCGAAGATGCGCTTCAGGGTGGCGACCGGCAGGCGGTGGGTGGTCCGGGCGCCGAGCGGCGCGGCCAGCATGCTGAAGGGGATCATCCACAGCAGCGCGGGCAGGAAGACGTAGCCCAGGCTGCCGGCCGGCAGCGCGGCGTTGCCCCAGCCGTTGTAGATGTAGCCGAGCGTGCCGCCGACGGCGATGGGGAAGCCCACGGCGGCCGAGGTGCCGATGGCTTTCTGCACCTTGACGTTGCACCAGGTGAGGAAGGGCACGGTCATCGCGCCGCCGCCGATGGCCACCAGCGCGGACACCGCGCCGATGCCGGTGCCGACGCCGAACACGCCGAGCGCGCCGGGAAGCTCGCGCGCCGCCTTGGGCTTCAAGTTGAAGGCCATCTGCACGGCGACGATGCAGACGAACAGCGCGAAGATGAGCGCCAGCGGCCTGGCCGGAATGCGCGAGGCGATCAGGGTGCCGAGCAGCGTGCCGAACAGGATGCCCGGCGCGATCTGGAAGACCACGCGCCAGAGCACGGCCTCGTGCCGGTGATGGGCGCGCAGGCTGGAGAGCGAGGTGAACAGGATGACGGCCATCGACGTGCCGAGCGCCGCGTGCAGCGCCACGCCGGGCGAAAATCCGCCCTGGGCGGTGAAGATCATGGTCAGCGCCGGCACCATCACCAGCCCGCCGCCGATGCCCAGCATTCCGGCCGAAAAGCCGGTGAACAGTCCCAGACCGACGTAGGCCAGCCACCCTTCCATGGTTTTTCTCCTTGTTCGCGTTTCCGGTGCGTGGGGCCGGATTCTAGCTTACCGGACTACCTTCCTGTCGCGACGCGACATCCTCCCCAAGGAAGAGCGCCTCCTTCGGGCGGCCGGGCGGAGGCGCTCACAGGCGCGCTGCGAGGATGGCCTGCATCTCCTCGCGGTCGAGCGTGACCGGGCTGTTCTTGTTGTTCGCGCGGTCGAGGAGGCGCGGGAAATCGTCGCGGGTGACGCCGTAGGCGGACAGCCGGGCGATGCCGGTGGCGGCGATCCAGCGGTCGAGCGTTCGCACCAGCAGGTCGCAGCCGGCGTCCGTGCCGGCCGCCGGTTCGCCGGCGAGCAGCGCGCCGGCGCGCGCGTATTTTTCGAGCGCGACGCGGTGGCCGGCCGCATCCCGGCGCAGCGCCTCGATGTTGAGCCGCGTCGCCGCGCCGAGCAGCGTGCCGCAGACGACACCGTGCGGCATCGGGAAGAAACCGCCGATCGGCCCGGCGAAGCCGTGCACCACGCCGAGTCCGGCGTTGGCCAGGACGACGCCGGAGAGCAGGGCCGCGTAGGCCATGTGGCCGCGCGCGGCAAGATCCCCGCCGCCGTTCTCGTACGCCCGCAGGAAGCCGGCCGCGACGTGGCCCAGGCCGTCGAGGGCCAGCGCGTCGGTCATCGGCGAGGCCTTGTTCGACACGTAGGCTTCGAGCAGCTGCGTCAGCGCGTCGAGGCCGCAGGCGGCGGTGACGTCCGGCGGGCAGCTGAGCGCCAGTTCGGGGTCAACCAGCGCCACGTCCGGCACGAAGTTGTCGTGGCGCAGCGAGCTTTTGTAGCCGTCCGGGCCGATGCTGCTGAGCACCGCGTTCTTGGTGGCCTCGGCGCCGGTGCCGGCGGAGGTGGGCACGGCGATGTAGGGCACCTTGCGGCCGTCGTGCTTGCGGGTGTCCACGCACTCCAGGAAGGGCTCGACCGAACCTTCCTGCGGCAGCATTGCGGCGATGGCCTTGCCCGCGTCGAGCACGCTGCCGCCGCCGATGCCGGCCACGCAGCCGATGCCCGCGCCGCGATGCCGCGCGACCGTGGCGTCGACGAACCCGGGCGACGGCTCTCCCGCCACCGAGCAGTGCAGGAGCCGGATGCCGCTGCGGGCGAGCTCCCCGGTCAGGCGCGCGTAGCTGGCCGAACGCGCGAAGGAGGCGGAGCCGGTGACCAGCAGGACGCTTGTTCCGTAGCGGGCGATCAGGCGCGGCAGCAGCGAGAGTTTTCCGGGGCCGAAATGAATCTCGGGGAGGCGGGCGAAGGTGAAGTCGGCGATGCTCATGATGTGGGCGGCGTGTCGGTTGAAAAAAATCCCGGGACCAGCCCGGGATTCTATGCCATCACCGCGTCGTTTTTGTTATTTGAGCGCTTCGGCCGTGCCGGGTCGTGAGACCCACTTTCTGAAGAGTTTGGGGAGGGAGACGCCGTGGTTGAGGATGAGGGCGAGGAGGATGACGCAGCCGGTGGCGATGGGGTGGAAGGCGGAGGGCATGTCGAGGAGGTTGAGGCCGTTGTTGATGAAGCCGACCATGATGGCGCCGATGAGGGCGCCGAGGACGGAGCCGTTGCCGCCCATCAGGCTGGTGCCGCCGACGACGATGGCGGTGATCACGTCGAGCTCGTAGCCGGAGGCGTTCATGGCGTAGGCCTGCTGGGTGAGCGAGGCCATGACGATGCCGGCGACGGTGGCGGTGAGCGCGGAGAGGATATAGACGTAGATGCGGGTGCGGTCCGGATTGACCCCGGAGAGCCGGGCGGCGACCTCGTTGGCGCCCACGGCGATGGCCTGGCGGCCGAACACGGTGTGCTTCAGGAGGACGTGGCTGAGGATGGCCAGGGCGGCCATCAGGTAGATCGGGATGGGGATGCCGAACAGCTTGCCGACGCCGATGGCCAGGAAGGGCTGCGGCTGCATGATGGTGATCTGGTCGCCGTTGGAGATGAGCATGGCCAGGCCGAACAGGTAGGTCTTGGCGGCCATGGTGACGATGAAGGCCGGCACCAGGAAGCGGGTGGTGACGATGCCGTTGACCCAGCCGATCAGCACGCCGAAGCCCAGCGTGACCACGAGCGCCAGCACCCAGTGCAGGCCGAAGCCGTTCATCAGCACGTTGGCGATGATCCCGGCGAGCGCCGCCATCGAGCCGACCGACAGGTCGATGCCGCCGGTGACCGGGGCGTAGATCGCGCCGGTGGACATGATGCCGATCAGGCATACCGACCACAGCACGTTGGTCAGGTTGTCCACCGTCAGGAAGCGGTCGGAGATCAGCGACAGGATGAGCATGAGCAGCAGCAGCACGCCGAACAGGCGCAGCTCGCCGGCGAGGTTCTTCAGTCTGGACGTCGGGGTCATTGAACGCTCCCGTCGACGAGGCCCGAGGCGGCGCGCAGCACCTCCTCCTCGGTGACCACGCCGTGCGTGAATTCCTTGATGATGCGGCCCTTGCGCAGGACGATGATGCGGTCCGACAGGCGGGTCAGCTCGGGCAGGTCGGAGGAGATCACGATGACCGCCACGCCCTGCTGGGAGAGGCGCTCGATGGTCTGGTACATCTCCTCCTTGGCGCCGATGTCGATGCCCACGGTGGGCTCGTTGACGATCAGCAGCTTCAAGTCGCGGATCAGCCACTTGCCGACCACCACCTTCTGCTGGTTGCCGCCGGAGAGCGTGCCGACCGGCGCGTCCGGGTCGGCCGGCCGGACGTTGAGCAGGGTGATGGCCCGCTGCGCGAGTTCGAGCTCCTTGGCGCCGTTGACCACGCCGAGCGCGCCGGCCATCGCGTCGAGGTTGGGCACGCCGATGTTACCGGTGATCGAGATGGCGCCCATGATGCCCTGCAGGCGCCGCTCCTCGGGCACGAAGCCGAAGCCGCCGGCGATCGACTTTTCCACCGTGGGCGCGTACGGCTGCCCGAGGTAGCGGATGCGGCCGCTGTCGAACGGGTCGATGCCGTAGATGGCGCGCATCAGTTCGGTGCGGCCCGAGCCGACCAGGCCGCCGAAGCCGAGCACCTCGCCCCGGTGCAGGGTGAAGGAGATGCCGTCGAGCTTGCCGGCGGAACGCAGGTCGGCGACGTCGAGGACCACCTCGCGGTCCTTCTTGTTCACCATTTGATGGTGCGATTCGTCGGCGGTGAGCTCGCGGCCGATCATCAGGCGGATGATCCCGGCCGGGCTGATGGCCTCGCCTTCGAGCACCGCCACCAGTTTGCCGTCGCGCAGCACGGTGACCCGGTCGGAGAGGTCGTACACCTCTTCCATGCGGTGCGAGATGTACACCACGGTGATGCCTTCGCTCTTGAGCAGGCGGATGATCTTGAACAGCCGTTCGCTCTCGGTCGCGGTCAGCGAGCTGGTCGGCTCGTCCATGATCATCAGCGCAGCTTGGTTCGACAGGGCTTTCAGGATTTCCACGGTCTGCCGCTGGGCGATCGGCAGGGTGTCGATGACGTCGGTGGCCTTGAGGTCGAAGCCGTATTTCCCGATCATCGCCTGGGCCAGGGCGTTCATCTTGCGCACGTCGATGACGGGCAGGCCGGGCAGCAGGGGTTCCTTGGTCAGGAAGATGTTCTGCGCCACGGTCATGCCGTGGATCAGGCTCAGTTCCTGGTAGATGACCGCGATGCCGAGCTTTTCCGAGGCGGTCTTGCTGTGCTCGACCGGCACCTCCTGCCCGTTGAAGACGATGCGGCCGGCGTTGCGCGGGGTGATGCCGGTGAGGATCTTGATCAGCGTCGACTTGCCGGCGCCGTTTTCGCCGACCAGGGCGTGGATCTCGCCGCGGCGCAGGGAGAAGTCGACCTGGCTCAGCACCTGCGGGCCGTTGTAGTTCTTGTCGATGCCGCGGCAGTCGAGCAGCAGGTCGCCGCCGGCGCCGCCGCGGGCGGGGGTGTCTCGAAGACTCATGCGTTTGCCTCCTGGCCGGCCAGGGCCTTGCGGCGCGCGGCCCGGGTGGCCTTCTTCTCGGCGAAGGCCTTGTACCAGACGTCGACCACGACCACCACGACGATGATGCCGCCGATGACGATCGGCTGGATGTAGGGCGAGAGCCCGAGCTTGAGGATGCCGTTCTTGATCAGCGCCAGGAACAGGGTGCCGATGACCGTGCCCCAGATGTCGCCGACGCCGCCGGTGAAGGGGGTGCCGCCGATCACCACCGAGGCGATCACGTCCATCTCCGAGCCGATGCCGAATTCGGGCATGGCGGTCATCATGCGCGCCGACAGGAAGATCGAGGAGAGCGCGGCGCAGAAGCCGGAGAACATGTACACGCCGATCAGCGTGCGGTCGGTGTTGATGCCGGACAGGCGCGCGGCGGTGGGGTTGGCGCCGCTGGCATAGACGTTGGTGCCGGCGCGCGTGCGCTTGAGGAAGAACTGGGTGAGCACGGCGAGCAGGAAGAAGACGAGGGTGACGAGGTACACCGGCCCGACGGTCTCGCCGAGCGCCAGGAACAGGCTGTCCTCGATGAACACGTTCTTGACGAAGCCCTGGTCGTCCTTGACCGCGATGATCAGCGCCAGCCCGGCCAGAATCCCCCGGGTGGCCAGGGTGACGATGAATTCGGGCAGCTTGAAGCGGGTGATGAAAAGGCCGTTGACCCAGCCCACCGCGCAGCCGGCCGCCAGGGCGATGGGAATGTAGACGTACGCCGGCAGCGACGTGTGCGAAATGAAGTTCACGCAGATCATCGCCGTGATCGCCACCACCGCCCCGATCGACATGTCGATCCCCGCCGTGATCAGCACCAGCGTAAACCCGATCGCGATGATCCCCGTCAACGACGCCTCCTGCAGCAGCGTCATCAGATTGTCCACCGTCAGAAACGTCGGGTTGGCGAGCGACAGGACGGCGCCGATGGCGACCAGCAGCCCTGTCAGGATGAGGCGTCGTATGGCACTGACCGACACAATGCGACCTCCGGGTCGTGTGATTCCTGGGAGAAACGTCCGGGCGGGCCGCGGCGGAACCTCGGGTTCCGCCGCGGACGCCTCGGCGGCAATGGACGGGAAGGGCTTACCAGCGCTCGTCAGTCTTGATCTGGGCGACCGTCTCCTTGGTGGCGGCGAACGGTGGGACGATGACGATGTCGGTCTTGTCGCCCTTCTTCTTCGCGCCGGAGAGCAGGTCGAGCGCGTACTTGGCCGCCGTCGCGCCCTGGTTGTAGGCGTTGGTGTAGGCGGTGCCGGTGATCTTGCCCTGCTCGATCAGCGCCAGCGTGCTCTTCTGGCCGTTGAAGCCCCAGATGCGGATCTTGTCGAGCCGGCCGGCCGACTCGGCGGCGATCATGGCGCCCTCGGCCATGTTGTCGTTCACCGCGAAGACGGCGTCCAGGTCCTTGTTGACCTGCAGGAAGCTGTTCATTACCTCGATGGCCTTGTCCTTGTTCCACTGGCCGTTCTGCGCGCCGACGATCTTGATGCCCGGATAGGACTTGGCGAGCGCGGCGCGGAAGCCCTTCTCGCGCTCGACGCCGGCCTGCGCGCCCGGCGGCGACTGCAGGATGGCGACGTTGCCCTTGCCGCCGAGCGCCTTGCCGATCTGCTCGCCGACGAGCTGGCCGGCGCCGGTGTCGTCCATCGTCACGCAGGCGGCGTGCGGCAGCTTGGTGTCGGTGTTCAGGGTGATGACCGGGATGCCCTTGCCCTCGGCCTTCTTGACGCTGGCCGTGAGCGCGGCGGCGTCGATCGGCTGCAGGATGATCGCGTTGTAGCCCTGGTTGATGAAGTCGTCCATCATGGTGACCTGGATTTCGGCCTTCATCTGCGCGTCGAGCGCCTGCATGGTGACGTTGGGCTGTCCCTTCAGCGTGTTTTCGATGCCCGTCTTCCAGGCCTGCGTGAGCGCCTGGCCGACCGTGCTCGGCAGGTAGCCGATCTTGATCGTTTGCTGCGCGTGGGCGAGGCCGCACGTCATGCCGACCAGCGCCGCGACCGTCGCTATCCATTTTGTCCTTGCCATTTTCCCCCTCCGTTGTCTGGAATGTTTGAAAGTCTTGGGTAAACGATCATAATGATCGTTTATGGAACTATTTTATAGTCAGCTTGTCGTTTTTTGCAAGCGTTATTTGTGGAAATAAAACGCATATCAATCAGCGGGTTATGCGGCGGTCAGGCCGCGCGCGCCCGATTGGCGGGGCAAATGCCGCGAAATGCGGCGGTGCGGACGGTTTTCCGCGATGTTCGCAATTGTTCGTGTTCTGCAAGCATTATATGATCAATACGATCGTTGATCGACTCAATTTGCGCTTGTCCGGCGGCAGGCGCGAAGACGGCCGGAGCGGGGCAATCATTTTATGGAGAGACCGATCAGTTTGGGCGTTTTGCCTTTACACTCGCTGGCTGCAATCCGGATAGACCGCCTTTCCCAATGGACCCAAAACGATGAAGAACCCAATCGGAATCTATGAGAAGGCCCTGCCCAAGGACATGGGCTGGGCCGCACGCTTCGACGCGGCGCGGGCCGCCGGGTACGATTTCCTGGAAATTTCCGTTCGACGAGACGCCCGAGCGCATGGCGCGCCTGGACTGGTCGATGCAGGAGCGGCTGGAGTTCATCCGCGCGTCGCGCGAGTGCGGCGTGCCGGTGCCGACGATGTGCCTCTCCGGGCACCGCAAGATTCCGTTCGGCAGCGCCGATCCGGCGATCCGCGCGCAGGCCGAGGAGTTCATGGCCAAGGCGATCCGCTTCGCCGCCGATACCGGCATCCGGGTGATCCAGCTGGCCGGCTACGACGTGTATTACGAGCCGACGACGCGCGAGTCGCGCGAGCGGTACTATGCGGGGATGGAGCGCGCCGTGGACGAGGCGGCCCGGCACCAGGTGACGCTGGCGCTGGAGATCATGGACACGCCGTTCATGAATTCGATCTCCCGCTACCTCGCGCTCAAGGAGCGCCTGCCGTCGCCGTGGCTGCTGGTCTATCCCGACCTCGGCAACCTGACGGCCTGGGGCAACGACGTGGAACGGGAGCTGCGGCTCGGCATCGACCATATCGTGGGCATCCACGTGAAGGAGACCAGGCCGGTCGGCCCGAACTTTCCGGGCGCGTTCCGCGACGTGCCTTTCGGCGAGGGCACGGTAGACTTCGTGCATTGCTTCGAGGTGCTGCACGAGCTGCGCTACGCCGGGCCGTTCATGATCGAAATGTGGACCGAGAAGGCCGCCGATCCGCTGCGGGAGATCGCCCTGGCCAGGCAATGGATCGGCGAACGTCTGAAACTGGGAGGATATGCGTGATGCTGGAGAATCTGAAAAAGGAAGTGCTGGAAGCCAACCTGGAACTGCCCAGGCTGGGGCTGGTGGATTTCACCTGGGGCAACGTCAGCGGCCGGGACCCGGACAGCGGGGCGATCGTCATCAAGCCGAGCGGCGTGCCGTACGAGACGATGCGGGCCGAGGACATGGTCGTCGTCGACGCCGGGGGACAGGTCATCGAGGGCGCGCTGCGTCCGTCGTCGGACCTGCCGACGCACGTCGAGCTGTACCGCCACTTCCCGTCGCTCGGCGGCATCGTGCACACGCATTCGTCGTGGGCCACGGTGTGGGCGCAGGCGTGCAAGGGCATCCCGGCGCTGGGCACCACGCATGCCGACTATTTTTACGGCGAGATCCCCTGCACGCGCCTGCTGACCGAGGCGCAGACCGCCGGCGCCTACGAGGCGGAGACCGGGCTGGCGATCGTCGCCCGTTTCCGCGAGGGGAACATCGACCCGCAGAACATGCCCGTCGTGCTGGTGGCCAACCACGGGCCGTTCGCCTGGGGCGCCGACGCGCACGACGCGGTGCACAACGCGGCGGTGCTGGAACTCGTCGCGCGCATGGCGATGGCCAGCCTGCAGATTGATCCGAACCTGCCGCCGATGCCGCAGCACCTGCTCGACAAGCACTTCTTCCGCAAGCACGGGCCGGGCGCGTACTACGGGCAGAACTGAGGTTTTTTGACCGGATGACGATGCCGCCCCGAACCGGGCGGCATTTTTCTTTGGGGCCAGCGCGGTGAATGCCGGCATGCCGCTTCAGCCGGCCGGGTCGCTTTCTTCCACGCGCACCACGCAGATGCCCTGTTCCTCGATCTCCTGGCAGAAGGCGGGCGGGGCCATCCAGTCGGTGACGATCATGTCGATGCGGTTGAGCGGGCAGGTCAGGAAGCTGGAGACGCAGTTCATCTTGGTGTGGTCGGCGACGATGATCACCTTGCCGCTCGAATTCTCGATCATCGCCTTGTTGACCGCCGTTTCCTGGTGCACGGCCGAGGTGCAGCCCTTCTTGATGCTGACGCCGTTGATGCCGAGGAAGGTGACGCTGGAGAAGATGCTGTGCAGCCCCGCGATGGTCAGGTCGCCGACCAGCGACTTCGACGGCGCGCGGTAGTCGCCGCCGAGCAGGATCAGTTCCTGGTCGGCGTCGAAGTCGATGCCGAGGCAGGCGGCGTTGTTGGTGACGATGCGCACCTTCTTGCCGCGCAGGTGGCGGATGACCTCCAGCGTGGTCGAGCCGGCGTTGACGAAGACGGTCTCGTTCTCGGCGACCAGCGACGCGGCGTAGCGGCCGATCAGGCTCTTTTCCCGCTTGGACAGGTGGTCCTTCTGGTCGAAGAATTCCTCCAGGCGCAGGCCCGAGGCCAGCACGGCGCCGCCGCGCGTGCGCTCCAGCAGGTTCTCCCCGGCCAGCGCGTCGAGGTCGCGGCGGATGGTGATCTTGGAGACGCCGAATTCGGCCGCCAGCTCGTCGGCCGAGACGGATTGGCGCTGGTAGAGCATTTCCAGGATCTTCTTGTGGCGATAGTTGCTGATCTTCATCGTCGTCGCTTGTTTGCCCGCGCCGTCGGACGTCGGAATGGTCATTGGATCTGCTCCCGGAATTCGGGCGTCGCCAGCGCCCGGTAAAGCGCTCGCGCCCGGCGGCACTGGCGTTCGTAGATCGGCCGGTTCGCGGGGTCCGGCCGGTATGATACCGAAGAACCCGGAGCCACGGCGCGCGCGAAGGCCCGCGCGTGGTCCGCCTCGATGCCGCACGCCACCGCGCCGGCGATCCAGGCGCCGAGCGAGGTGGCCTCGCCGTTGCCGAAACGGACCACCGGCCGGGCGAACACGTCGCTCTGGATCTGGTTGAACAGGTCCGAGCGGGTCAGCCCGCCGGACACGCTGACCGAATCGACGCGGCCGCACAGCGCCTCGACCAGTTCCAGGCTTTCCTTCATCTCGACGGCGATGCCTTCGAGGATCGCGCGCGCCATTTCGCCGCGCGTGGTGGCGAGCGTCAGGTTGTAGAAGACGCCCTTCGCCGCGGGGTCCCAGTAGGGCGCGCCGCAGCCCCGGAAGTGGGGCAGCACGAGGAGGTCGTTGGCGCCCGGCGGCGCCGTCGCGGCCTCGGCGTTCAGCCGTGCGAAGACCGGCGCGCCGTCGTCCCCGCCGGCAAAGCCGAGCTCTGAAAACCAGCGGTAGATGGTGCCCGAGGTCAGCACCGCGGCTTCGACGACGTAGGCGCCCGGCACGGCGGCAACGTTGCAGGCGGTGCGCATCTGCGCGTCGAGCGCGGGCCGGTCGCTGTGCCCGATCAGGTAGGAGCCGGTACCGGTGTTGGTGACGGCGCGCTCGCCGGAGAACAGGCCGAGCCCCAGCGCCGCGCATTGCTGGTCGCCGCCCGCCGTGACCACCGGCAGGCCGGCCGGCAGCCCGGCCTCGGCCGCGCGGGCGGGCAGCAGCCCGCCGACGATCGCGCCGGGCGCGACGAGCTCGCAGAGCATAGCGGACGGCACGCCGAACAGCCGCAGCAGTTCCGCGTCCCACTGCCGGGTACGCAGGTCGAGCAGGTTGGTCCGGCTGCCGAAGGTGTGGTCGGTCACCAGCCGGCCGGTCAGCAGGTACAGCGTCCAGTCCTGGATGCCGATCATCTTGTGCGTGCGGTTCCAGATGTCGGGCCGGTGCCGCCTGAACCAGGTCATCTTGACGGCCGAGAACACCGGCGAGATTTTCAGCCCGGTCGTCCGGTAGACCAGCGGGTCGTGCTCGCGCAGCGCCTCGACCAGCTCGGCGGTGCGCCGGTCCTGCCACATGATCGCCGGATGCAGCGGGGTGCCGTCGCGATCGATCGGGATGACCGACGAGCGCTGCGCGGTCACGGCGATGCAGGCGGGGGCGAGGCCGGCGTCGCCGGCGGCGTCCGCGCAGCTTTTCAGCACCCTCGGCAGGATCGCCTGCCAGGCCGACGCATCCTGCTCGACCCGGCCGTCGCTGAAATACCGCGGGGCGTTGTCCTGCTGGTCCATGTGCACCAGTCGGCCGCCGGCGTCGTACAGCGCGCCGCGCATGCTGGTGGTGCCGATATCGACGGTGATGACCCCTTTCATCCGCTCCTCGCTGCGTTCATGGCCGGCGACCTTTTGCCGCTGCCGCAATTCGATCGTTTTGATCGATATGTGGTTTTGTAATGTACATTATGATATAGAATCAAGAGCTGAAAAGGCCAATTGTTTTGTTCGACGAATTTCGCGAGGTCCCCGGATGAAAATCGAAAAGCGCTTCCTGGCAACGCTGAACCGTTGCTACTCCTGCAACAGCATCGAAGTCGACGGCCAGACGCGCATCCTGCTGGCCACCGAAGGCGAAGGCGCCTGCCTGGCCTGGTCCGCGCCCGACTATACGCGGAGCCACGCGGTCTGGGAGGGGCCGGGCGGCACCATGTCGATCGTGCCGATTCCGGGCACGAACGGCGAATTCCTGGCGGTGCAGAAGTTCTTCCGCATGTTCGATTGGGAGGAAGCCAAGGTCGTGCATGTGCGCCCGCTGCCCGGCGAGAAGTACGAGGTCACCGACATCCTGCACCTGCCCTACATCCACCGCTTCGACCTGCTCACCGTCGGCGGCCGCCACTACTTCATCGGTTGCACGCTGGCCACGACCAAGGCCGCCAAGGACGACTGGTCGAATCCCGGCAAGATCTGGGTCGGCGAATACACGGGCGTCGGCCCGCTGCAGGTGCGCGTGCTCAAGGACGGGCTGACCAAGAACCACGGCTACAGCCGGCTGGTGCAGGACGGCGTGATGCGCGGGCTGGTCACCTGCGACGAGGGCGCCTTCGAGGTCACGCCGCCGCAGGCGCCGGACGGCGAGTGGCAGGTGCGCCAGTTCATGGACTGGCCGATCAGCGACATTTCCGCGATCGACATCGACGGCGACGGCGAGCTCGAATTCGCCACGATCGAAGCCTTCCACGGCGAATACTTCCGCGTCTACAAGCGGATCGACGGGCGCTTCGTGCGGGTGTTCGAGCACCCGGAAGTGACCGAGTTCTACCACGTGGTGGTGGGCGCGACGCTGGCCGGCGAGCCGGTGTTCATCGGCGGCTGCCGGCGTGGGAAGCAGCAGCTGTTCTACGTGCGGGCCAGGCAAAAGGCGCCGCTGGAGCTCGAAGCCGTGCTGATCGAGGAAGGCGTCGGGCCGAGCAACGCCTACGTCCTGCACGAGCAGGGGCGCGACATCCTGGTTTCGGCCAACCGCGAGAAGGCCGAGGCCGCCCTGTATTTCGTGACGCCGTCGTAAGCTGTCGAAACGATCATTTTGATATTGAAATCGATCATTTAATTCAATATAATCGGAATTGTCTTATCAAATAGCGTCAACGGACAACCGATTGGAGAACCGCATGGCAAAAGTGGACGAAGTCACCCGGGAATCGTGGGTGCTGAGCACCTTCCCGCAATGGGGCACGTGGCTGAACGAGGAGATCGAGCGCGAGGTGGTCAAGCCCGGCACCTTCGCCATGTGGTGGCTGGCCTGCACCGGCATCTGGGTGAAGACCGAGGGCAACACCAACATCTGCATCGACCTGTGGTGCGGCACCGGCAAGCGCTCGATGAAGAATCCGCTGATGGACCCGCATCACCAGATGGCGCGTATGAGCGGCTGCGTCGCGCTGCAGCCCAACCTGCGCTATTCGCCCTTCGTCATCGATCCGTTCGCCATCAAACAGATCGACGCGGTGGTCTCCACGCACACGCACAACGACCACATCGACATCAACGTCGCCGCGGCGGTGCTGAAGAACTGCGACGCCAAGGTGCCGTTCATCGGCCCGAAGTCGTGCGCCGAGGTGTGGAAGAAGTGGGGCGTGCCGGAAAACCGCATCATCCAGGTCAAGCCGGGCGACACGGTCAGGGTCGGCGACATCGAGCTGCTGGCGCTCGAAGCGTTCGACCGCACGATGGCCATCACCCTGCCCAAGGAGGAAACGGCCAAGGGCAAGATGCCGATCGACATGGACGAGGTGGCGGTCAATTACCTGATCAAGACGCCGGGCGGCAACCTCTACCACAGCGGCGACTCGCACTATTCCAACGGCTACGCCAAGCACGGCAACGAGCACCAGATCGACGTGGCGCTCGGTTCCTACGGCGAGAACCCGCGCGGCATCACCGACAAGATGACCGCGTCGGACATCCTGCGCATGGCCGAGGCGCTGAACACGCAGGTGATCATCCCCTTCCACCACGACATCTGGACCAACTTCATGGCCGATCCGATGGAGATCACCATGCTGTGGAAGATGAAGAAGGACCGCCTGAAATACCGGTTCAAGCCCTACATCTGGCAGGTCGGCGGCAAGTTCGTCTTCCCGGACAACAAGGACGACATGGAATTCCACTACTTCCGCGGCTTCGAGGACGTGTTCACCAAGGAAACGGATCTGCCGTTCCCGTCGTTCCTGTAGGCGGCCGGATCGCCCGCAACGCCTCCGCCGGCAGACGGCGGGGGCGTTTTTTCATGCCTCCGGGACGAAGCGGTAGCCGATGCCCGATTCGGTCAGGATGTGCTTCGGCCGCGAGGCGTCGTCTTCGATCTTCCGGCGCAGGTTGGCCATGTGCACGCGCACGTAGTGCGTGTCCTCGGCATGCCCCGGTCCCCAGACGAACTGCAGCAGCTGCCGGTGCGTGATCACCCGGTTGGGCTGCGCGGACAGGCAGGTGAGCAGGCGGTACTCGATCGGCGTCAGGTGGACGGGCCGGCCGGCGCGTTCGACCAGGCGGCGGGTCAGGTCGATGCGGACGTCGCCGAAGCAGACCAGCGGCTTTCCCGCGTCCGTACAGGCGTGCCGCCTGACCTGGGCGCGCACGCGGGCCAGCAGCTCGCCGGCGCCGAAGGGCTTGACCAGGTAGTCGTCGGCGCCGGCGTCGAGCGCGGCGATCTTGTCGCCCTCCGTGCTGCGCGCGGACAGGACGATCACCGGCATGGCCGCCCAGGCGCGCAGTTCGCGGATGAAGTCCACGCCATCGCCGTCGGGCAGGCCGAGATCGAGGATGATCAGCTCCGGCCGGCGCGTGCCGGCTTCGATCAGGCCGCGTTTGACGCCGTCGGCCTCATGGGCTTCGTACCCCGCGCTCTCCAGCGCCAGGCGCACGAAACGCCGGATGTCGGCTTCGTCCTCGACGACGAGTATGCGGATCTTGTTTTCGCTCATGGGGAATCGTCCGGGAGTGCGTCGCTGCCGTCTTCGGCCGGCGGCCTGCCGCGCGGCAGGGTGAGGATGAAGCTGGCGCCGCCGCCCTGGCGCGTTTCGCCGCGAATGCCGCCGCCGTGCGCCCGCATTATCGCGCGGCAGATGGCCAGCCCCAAGCCGACCCCCGGCGTCGCGCTTTCGCGGCGGCCGCGCTCGAACTTTTCGAAAATGGCCTCCTCGCGTCCGGACGGCAGGCCGGGTCCGCGATCGTCGATCCGCAGCACTACGTTTTCGCTTGCCGCCCGTCCCCGGATGTCGATCGGCGTGTTCTCCGGGGTGTACTTGGCCGCGTTTTCCAGCACGTTGACCAGCACGCGCTCGATCAGCACCGCGTCGAAATGCAGCAGCGGCAGGTCGGGCGCGAGGTCGACGGTGACCGGGCGCGCCGCCAGGACCGGCGCGCAGGCGGCCAGCGCGCTGCCGATCACCTCCTCGAGCGGCTGCCACTGCCGGTTGAGCCGCACCGCGCCCGATTCCAGGCGCGCCATGTCGAGCAGGTTGCCGACCAGCGTGTTCATGCGTATCGCCGAGTTGCGGATCGAGTCGATCACCTCGCGCTGCGCTCCGGCGGGGGGCGGTTGCATCATCTGCAGCGTGTCGGCCAGGCCGACGAGCGCCGCCAGCGGCGTGCGCAGGTCATGCGAAATCGCCGAGAGCAGCGAATTGCGCAGACGCTCCGATTCCATCTGCACGGTCGTCCTGCCGGCGATGTCGATGTAATGGATGCGCTCGATGGAAATGGCCATCAGGGACGCGCAGGTGTCCAGGGCGCGCCGCTGCTCGGGGTCGAGCAGCCCTGGCTCGCCGGGGTCGACGGCGAGCACGCCGCGCAGCCGCATCGTCGCCTTGAGCGGCAGCACCAGGCACGCGCTCGCCGGCAGCGTATCGGTGCCGCGGCCGGCCGCGACGCCGCGCTCGAACGCCCACTGCGCCACGCCCGGATCGACGTCGGCCGTGGCGCCGGGCATGGCCTGCAGGCGGTCCTTGTCGTCGGCGACCAGGACCGCCGATCTGAAGCCGAACTCGGCGGCCAGGAAGCGGGCTCCGATCTCGGCGACCTGCTCGGCCAGCAGCGTCGCCGACAACTCGCGCGACATCTCGTACAGCCCCCGGATGCGCCGCTCGCGTCCGGTGGCCGCCGCCACCTGGACGCGCAGGCCGGCGGTCAGCTGGCCGACGACGAGGGCGACGACGAGCATGACCGCGAAGGTGATCAGATACTGGATGTCGCTGACGGCGAACGAGAAGCGCGGCGGGACGAAGAAAAGATCGAACAGGCCGACGCCGACGAACGCGGCGAGCACCGCCGGGCCGCGTCCGAAGACGAGGGCGACGGCGACGACGGCGAGCAGGAAGAGCATGACGATGTTGGCCTGCTCTATCCTCTCCTGCAGCGGCGCCGCCAGCACGGCGACGGCGCCGCAGGCGGCCACGGCCGCGGTGTAGCCGTGCCAGCGCCCGGCCAGGGCGGCGCGGCGCACGCCTTCGCCGGCGTCGCCGCCGGGCTTCTCCGCGCGCGGCAGGGCGACGCGCAGGATGTCGAGATCGCCGGCCTCCGCCTCGACCGCCTCGCCGATCGTCGGCCGCCAGGGCCGGCGCCAGCGCCGGTGCGAACGCCCCATGACCAGGCGCGACAGGTTGTGCTCGCGCGCGTAGCGCACCAGCGCCGGCGCCGCCGCGGGCGCGGACAGCGTGGCCGTGGTGGCGCCGAGCTCCTGCGCCAGCTGCAGCACGCGCAGCATCTCCTGGCGCTGCCGCGCGCCGGCATCGCCGCTCCCCGTGTCCACGTGCACGGCATGCCAGGGCACGTCCAACTGGGCGGCCAGGCGCGCGCAGCGGCGCACGATCTTCTCGGCGCGCGCGTCGGCGCCGACGCACGCCAGCAGGGACTCGCGCGTCGGCCACACGGGCACCGTCGAATTGCGCCGCCGATAGGCCTGCATCTCGTCGTCGACGCGGTTGGCCGTGCGCCGCAGGGCCAGTTCGCGCAAGGCCAGCAGGTTGCCCTTGCGGAAGAAGTTCTGCGCCGCTAGCCGCGCCTGCTCGGGCAGGTACACCTTGCCCTGGCGCAGGCGCTCGATCAGCTCGTCGGGCGGGAAGTCGACCACCACCACCTCGTCGGCCTCGTCGAAGACGCGGTCCGGCACCGTTTCCCAGACGCGGATGCCGGTGATGCCGCTGACGATGTCGTTGAGGCTTTCGAGGTGCTGCACGTTGATCGTCGAATAGACGTCGATGCCGGCGTCGAGCAGCTCCTCGACGTCCTGCCAGCGCTTCGGATGGCGCCCGCCGGCGAGGTTGGAGTGGGCCAGCTCGTCCATCAGGATGATCGCCGGCCGGCGCGCCAGCGCGCCGTCGAGGTCGAATTCGCGCAGCACGCGGCCGCGGTAGGCGGTTTCACGCGGCGGCAGGCGCTCGATGCCGTCGGCCATCGCCTCGGTTTCCGCGCGGCCGTGCGTCTCGACCACGCCGATCACCACGTCGATGCCGCGCAGGACCTGCTGCCGCGCCTCGCCGAGCATCGCGTAGGTCTTGCCCACGCCGGCCGAGGCGCCGAAGAAGATTTTCAGCCGGCCGCGCCCGGCCCGGGCTGCGTCGGTCTGCACCCGGCTGAGCAGCGCGTCCGGATCGGGGCGTTCGCTCTCCATTCGTCTCCCTTGGGCGCTCCCGCTAACGGCGGGCGTCGAGCGCCAGGTTCAGGGCCAGCACGTTGACCCGCGGCTCGCCGAAGATACCCCATTGGCGGCCCTCGGTATATTGCGCGATCAACAAGCCGACGACGGCCGGGTCGAGACCGCGGCTGCGCGCCACGCGCTCGGCCTGGTAGGCCGCCGCCGCCGGGCTGATGTGCGGATCGAGGCCGCTGGCGGAGGCGGTGACGAGATCGGCCGGGATCGGCTGCGCGTTGTCCGGGTCGGCGGCGCGGAACGCCGCGATCCGGCGCTCGACCGCCTCGGCCAGCGCCGGGTTGAGCGGACCCTGGTTGGACCCGCCCGAGGCCGCCGCGTTGTACGGCATCGGCGCGGTCGCCGAGGGCCGGCCCCAGAAGTACTTCGGGTCGGCGAAATGCTGCCCGATCAGGCGGGAGCCGACCGCCCGGCCGTCCCGGACGATCAGGCTGCCGGCGGCGGCCTCGGGAAAGGCCGTGCGGGCGAGACCGGTGACGACGAGCGGATAGACGAGGCCGGTGATTACGCTCAGCAGCACGAACAGGCTGACGGCGGGACGCAACAGGTTATGCACGGATATCTCCTTTCGGTGCCGTTTCAGGCCAGGCCGGCGGCGGCGATCAGCAGGTCGATCAGCTTGATGCCGAGGAACGGGGCGGCGATGCCGCCGAGGCCGTAGACCGCCAGGTTGTTCCGCAGCAGCGTGGCGGCGCCGAGCGGCCGGTATTTGACGCCGCGCAGGGCCAGCGGGATCAGGACGACGATGATCAGGGCGTTGAAGATCACCGCCGAGAGGATCGCCGAGGCGGGGCTGGCCAGCGCCATGACGTTGAGCGCCGCCAGCTGCGGATAGGTGCTGACGAACGCCGCCGGGATGATGGCAAAGTACTTGGCGACATCGTTGGCGATGGAAAACGTGGTCAGCGAGCCGCGCGTCATCAGCATCTGCTTGCCGGTCTCGACGACCTCGATCAGCTTGGTCGGATTGGAATCGAGGTCCACCATGTTGCCGGCCTCCTTGGCCGCCTGCGTGCCGGTGTTCATGGCCACCGCCACGTCGGCCTGGGCCAGCGCCGGCGCGTCGTTGGTGCCGTCGCCGGTCATCGCCACCAGCCGGCCCTCGGCCTGGTAGCGGCGGATCAGCTGCAGCTTGGCCTCCGGCGTGGCTTCGGCGAGGAAGTCGTCGACGCCGGCCTCGGCGGCGATGGCGGCGGCCGTCATGCGGTTGTCGCCGGTGACCATCACCGTCTTGATGCCCATCCGGCGCAGTTCGGCGAAACGCTCCTTGATGCCGCCCTTGACGATGTCCTTCAGCTCGATGACGCCCAGCACGCGCACCTTGCCGCCGGCGGCGTCGGCCACCACCAGCGGCGTGCTGCCGCGGCGGGCCGCCGCGTCGACCCCGGCGGCCACGGATTTCGGGACGCTGCCGCCCTGCGTCTCGACGAACGCCCGGATGGCGTCGGCCGCGCCCTTGCGGATCTGCCGCTCGCCCAGGTTGACGCCGCTCATGCGCGTCTGCGCCGTGAAGTGCACGAAGCGCGCGCCGAGCGCGTGGATGTCGCGCTCACGCAGCTGGAAGCGCTGCTTGGCCAGCACCACGATGCTGCGCCCCTCGGGCGTCTCGTCGGCGAGCGAGGCGAGCTGCGCGGCGTCGCCCAGTTCGGCCTCGCTGACGCCGTCGGCGGGCAGGAAGTCCGACGCCTGGCGGTTGCCCAGGGTGACCGTGCCGGTCTTGTCGAGCAGCAGCACGTCCACGTCGCCCGCCGCTTCGACCGCGCGGCCGGACGTGGCGATGACGTTGGCCTGCATCATGCGGCTCATGCCGGCGACGCCGATGGCCGAGAGCAGGCCGGCGATGGTCGTCGGGATCAGGCAGACGAGCAGCGCGACCAGCCCGGTGATGGTGACCGGCGTGCCGGCCTGCGCGACGTCAACGCCGAACAGCGAGAACGGCAGCAGGGTGACCGTCACGCCGAGGAAAACGATGGTCAGCGCGACCAGCAGGATGGTCAGGGCGATCTCGTTCGGCGTCTTCTGGCGCTTGGCGTTCTCGACCATGGCGATCATGCGGTCCACGAAGGTTTCCCCCGGATTGGCCGTGACGCGCACGACGATCCAGTCGGACAGCACGCGCGTGCCGCCGGTGACCGACGAGAAGTCGCCGCCGGCTTCGCGGATCACCGGCGCCGACTCGCCGGTGATCGCCGACTCGTCGACCGAGGCGACGCCCTCGATGACTTCGCCGTCGGCCGGGATGACTTCCTGCGCCGCGACGAGCACCACGTCGCCCTTGCGCAGATCGCCGGCCGGCGTCATTTTCCATTGCGCGTTCAACGCGCGGCGCGTACAGCTTCTTGGACCAGGTTTCCTTTTTCAGCCCGCGCAGCGAGGCCGCCTGCGCCTTGCTGCGCCCTTCGGCCAGGGCCTCGGCGAAGTTGGCGAAGAGGACCGTGAACCACAGCCACAGGGCCACGGCGAGCACGAAGCCAGCCGGCGCCTCGCCCTGTCCCGTGAGCGCGTGCAGCCACAGGACGGTGGTCAGCAGGCTGGCGACATAGACCACGAACATCACCGGATTGCGCCATTGCACGGCCGGGTTGAGTTTGCGGCAGGCGTCCAGCATGGCGGGGACGGCCAGTTCCGGGTCGAACAGGGCGAACGTCTTGCGGGTCATCGTCGTTCTCCGGTCAATGGTCAATGGGCGGCGAAGAGCATCAGCTGCTCGACGATCGGGCCGAGCGCCAGCGCCGGCACGTAGTTGAGCAGGCCGACCAGCAGCACCACGCCGATCAGCAGCGCCACGAACAGCGGCCCGTGCGTCGGCAGCGTGCCCGCGGTGACCGCCAGGCGCTTCTTGGCGGCCAGCGAACCGGCGATGGCCAGCACCGGCACGATCACGCCGAAGCGGCCGAACCACATGGCCAGTCCGAGCAGCGTGTTGTAGAACGGCGTGTTGGCGGACAGCCCGGCGAACGCGCTGCCGTTGTTGTTGGCGGCGGAGGTGAAGGCGTAGAGGATTTCCGAGAAGCCGTGCGCGCCGGGGTTGCCGACGCCCGCGCGGCCGTCGGCGGCGATCACCGCGACGGCGGTGCCGATCAGCACCAGCAGCGGCGTCACCAGGATGGCGAGCGAAGTCATCTGCATCTCGTAGGTCTCGATCTTCTTGCCGAGGTATTCCGGCGTGCGTCCGATCATCAGCCCGGAGATGAACACCGCCAGGATGGCGAAGACCAGCATGCCGTACAGGCCGGCGCCGGTGCCGCCGAAGACCACTTCGCCGAGCTGCATCAGGACCAGCGGCACCATGCCGCCGAGCGGCGTGAACGAATCGTGCATGGCGTTGACCGCGCCGCAGGAGGCCGCGGTGGTGACGGCGGCGAACAGGCCGGAGTCGGCGATGCCGAAGCGGGCTTCCTTGCCCTCCATGTTGCCGGCCGCCGGGTCGACGCCGAGCGTGGACAGCAGCGGATTGCCCTGCTGCTCGTAGTACATCGCCGCGGCGGCCAGCGCGACGAACATCACCGCCATCGCCGCCAGCAAGGCCCAGCCCTGGCGCGTGTCGCCGACCATGCGTCCGAAGGTGAAACAGAGCGCGCCCGGCAGCAGGAAGATCGACAGCATCTGTACGAAGTTGGTCAGCGGCGTCGGGTTTTCGTAGGGATGCGCCGAGTTGGCGTTGAAGAAGCCGCCGCCGTTGGTGCCGAGCATCTTGATCGCTTCCTGCGAGGCCACCGGCCCCATGGCCAGGGTCTGCGTCCGCGTCGCGGCGGGATCGGCGACGATCGCGCCGGCGGCGTCCCGGACCGGCTGGCCGGCGCCGTCGAGCCGGGGCGTCTCGTAGTTGACGACCTCCAGCGTGGCCACGTCCTGGTAGGCGGCGAAGTTCTGGATGCTGCCCTGGCTGACCAGGAAGAGCGCGTAGACCAGGGAAATCGGCAGCAGGACGTACAGCGTGATGCGCGCGAGGTCCACCCAGGCGTTGCCGATGCCCGCCGCCGTATGGCGCGCGAAGCCGCGGATCAGCGCGGCGGCGACGGCGATGCCGGTGGCGGCGGAAAGGAAGTTCTGCACCGTGAGCGCGAGCATCTGCGTCAGGTAGCTCATCGTCGCCTCGCCGGCGTAGCCCTGCCAGTTGGTGTTCGCCACGAAGCTGACGGCCGTGTTGAACGCCGAGTCAGGGGAAACGTTGGCCATGTCCTGCGGATTGAGCGGCAGCCATGCCTGCAGGCGCTGCAGCGCATAGACGGCGAACACGCCGACCGCGTTGAACAGGATGATGGCCAGGGCGTAGCGCAGCCAGTCCATCTCCTCGTCCGGCCGGATGCCGCACAGGCGGTACAGCGGCCGCTCGGTTCTGCGGACGAAGCCGAACTCGCCGGCCACCACCTTGGCGAGGTAGACGCCCACCGGCTTGATCGCAAGCAGCAGGACGGCCATGAAGAGGCCGAGCAGCGTCCAGGCGTGCGTGGTCATGAAAAGTCCTCCGGCTTGAGCAGTACGGCGACCAGGTAAACCAGCAGGCCGGCGGCGGCGAGGCCGCCGAGAACGTAGAGCCAGGTCATCGGCCGCCTCCCAGCCGGGCGCAGCCGGCGGCAAGGCCGATGGTCAGGGCGACCAGCGCTCCGAGGAGCGCGAGCAAGGCGATATCCATGGCAGATTCCGCGGTTGTTTTGACGGACTCATGCTAGGCGGCCGCGCGTCAAGATGGCAGCAAGATATGGGCGTCCGCCGTCAAGAAAACGTAAAGGCGGCGGCGCGCCGTCGCTGCCGGCGACGGGATGCGGGGATGTCGCGGGACGAAAAAAAAGACCCGGCGCCGGCGCCGGGTCTCGTTCATGGAGCGGGCGGGCCGATCAGCCGGCGAGCACGCCCTCGACGGCTTCGGCCACCTTGGCCGCGGTGATGCCGAGGAACTCGAAGACCTGCGCGGCCGGGCCGCACTCGCCGAAGCGGTCGATGC
The DNA here is from genome assembly GCF_047602565.1 of Propionivibrio sp. Classification (GTDB taxonomy): domain Bacteria; phylum Pseudomonadota; class Gammaproteobacteria; order Burkholderiales; family Rhodocyclaceae; genus Propionivibrio. Next base: position 1,861,031 of record NZ_JASGGX010000001.1, on the reverse strand, counting down.
CGACCACCGCGCCTTCCAGGCCGACGTACTGGCGCCAGTAGCCGGTCACGCCCGCCTCGACGGCGACGCGCGGAATGCCGCGCGGCAGCACGGCCTCGCGCCAGGCGGCGTCCTGCTGCTCGAAGATGAAGGACGAGGGCAGCGACACGACGCGCACCGGGATGCCCTTCTCGGCCAGCGTCTGCTGCGCGGCGACGGCCAGCGCGACTTCCGAGCCGGTGGCGATGATCACCGCCTTGGGCGTGCCGGCGCAGTCCTTGAGCACGTAGCCGCCCTTGCGGATGGCGGCGATCTGCGCGGCGTCGCGCGGCTGGTGCGCCAGGTTCTGGCGGGTGAGGATCAGCGCGGTCGGCGTCGCGCGGTGCTCCAGCGCGACCTGCCAGGCGACGAAGGCTTCGACGCTGTCGCACGGGCGCCACACGTCGAGGTTGGGCATCATGCGCAGGGTGGCCGTCTGCTCGATCGGCTGGTGCGTGGGGCCGTCCTCGCCGACGCCGACCGAGTCGTGGGTGAACACGTAGATCGGGTTGATCCGCATCAGCGCGGCCATGCGGATGGCGTTGCGCGCGTATTCGGAGAACATCAGGAAGGTGCCGCCGAAGGGGCGGAAGCCGCCGTGCAGCACGGCGCCGTTCATGATCGCGGCCATGCCGAACTCGCGCACGCCGTAATGGATGTAGTTGCCGCCCTGGTCAATGGTGTCCGGCTTGATCTCGCAGCAGCCCTTCCATTGCGTCAGGTTGGACGGCGCCAGGTCGGCCGAGCCGCCGAGGAACTCGGGCACCACCGGGGCGAGCGCCTGGATGGCGTTCTGCGACGACTTGCGCGTGGCGATGGTCTCGCCCTTGGCGGCGATGGCCTGCAGCGCCTCGGCCGACGCGGCGGCGTAATCGGCGCGCAGGTCCTTCTTCATGCGGCGTTCGAATTCGGCGGCGAGTTCGGGGTAGGCCTGGCGGTAGGCGGCGAACTTCTCCGCCCAGGCGGCCTGCTGCTGCGCGCCAGCGGCGTGGGCGTCCCACGCCGCGTACACGTCCTGCGGCACCTCGAACGGGCCGTCGGTGATGCCGAGCGCGGCGCGCGTGGCGGCGACCTCGTCCTTGCCCAGCGGCGCGCCGTGCACGTCGTGCGTGCCGGCCTTGTGCGGCGAACCCTTGCCGATCACCGTCTTGCAGCAGATCAGCGTCGGCCTGTCGTGCTGCGCCTTGGCCGCGGCGATGGCGCGGTCGACGGCGTCAACGTCGTGGCCGTCGACGGCGCGGATGACGTTCCAGCCGTAGGCTTCGAAGCGCTTCGGCGTGTCGTCGGTGAACCAGCCGTTGACGTGCCCGTCGATGGAGATGCCGTTATCGTCGTACAGGGCGATCAGCTTGGAGAGCCTCCAGGTGCCGGCCAGCGAGCAGGCTTCGTGCGAGACGCCCTCCATCATGCAGCCGTCGCCCATGAAGGTGTAGGTGTAGTGGTCGACGATCGCGTGGCCGTCGCGGTTGAACTCGGCGGCCAGCAGCTTTTCCGCCAGCGCCATGCCGATGGCGTTGCTGACGCCCTGGCCGAGCGGGCCGGTGGTCGTTTCGACGCCGGGCGTGTGGCCGTATTCGGGGTGGCCGGGCGTCTTGCTGTGCAGCTGGCGGAAGCGCTTCAGCTCGTCGAGCGGCAGGTCGTAGCCGGTCAGGTGCAGCAGCGAGTAGAGGAGCATCGAGCCGTGCCCGTTGGACAGCACGAAGCGGTCCCGGTCCGCCCACTTCGGATCGGCCGGGTTGTGTTTCAGGTGGCGTTTCCATAGCGCCACGGCGATTTCCGCCATGCCCATCGGAGCGCCCGGATGTCCCGAGTTGGCCGCCTGCACACCGTCCATGGCCAGAACGCGGATGGCGTTCGCCAGTGAAGCCTGAGAAACCATGAGTCTTTACTCCTGAAACGAGAGATGAACGGAACGGGTTGCCATGCCTGCGCAGCGGCCTGGATGCTGCCTCAATGCCGCCTCGGCGCCGGACGGGCCCCGCGGATGATTTGACGCTGGTTGCCTTTACAAAAGTATTTCATTTTATCCAAATGTGACGCCGCTGTCAGTACGAAACACGGCGCGAAACGCCGCGGCGCGTCGTCGGGCCGGGTTCCATCGACGTCGCGGACGACCGGCCGGCGGTTCATCGGGGTCTCCTGGCAGGTCTCCTGCGGAACGGGGATGGCGGGAAAAAGCCGGTTTTCCGGCCGGGGCGGGAAGCGCGGACTCGCGGGAATCCGACGCCTTGGGGCATGCCGCGAAGTATACCGGGAAACGGACCGCGGTTTGCCCGAAGCGCGTTTTGCGGACTAAAGTGTCGGGAAGGGTATCTCATTCATCCTCGGCATCGGGTGGTGCCGCCCGCCAGGGGCGGAAGACGGAGGAGGCATGGCTCTCTACGAAATGCGCAAGTTCGTGGCGCCGGAGTTCATCTTCGGAGTGGGTTCGCGGCGGCGGGTCGGCTTCTACGCGCGGAACATGATGGCCCGGCGGGTGCTGGTCGTCAGCGACGAAGGCGTGGTGAAGGCCGGCTGGCTCGACACCGTGCGCGGCGACCTGGAGGAGGCCGGCATCTCCTCGGCGGTGTTCACCGCCCTGACCCCCAACCCCAAGGATCACGAAGTGATGGCCGGCGCGCAGGTGTACGCCCGCGAGCGCTGCGACGTGATCGTCGCGCTCGGCGGCGGCAGCGCCATCGACTGCGCCAAGGGTATCGGCATCGTGCATGCCAGCGGCCGGGAGATCGGCGAGTTCGAGGGGATCGACCGCGTCGAGGTGCCGGGGCCGCCGCTGCTCTGCCTGCCGACCACCGCCGGGTCGTCGGCGGACATTTCGCAGTTCTGCATCATCGTGAACTCGCCGGCGCGCTACAAGATGGCGATCATCAGCAAGACCGTGGTGCCCGACGTGGCGCTCGTCGACCCGGAAACGACGCTGACCCTGGACCCGTATCTGACCGCCTGCACGGGCATCGACGCGCTGACCCACGCCATCGAGGCCTACGTGTCGACGGCCAGTTCGCCGGTGGTCAACGTGCACGCGCTGGCCGCGATCCGGCTGGTCCGGGACAACCTCGCAGCGGCCGTCTGGTCGCCCGGCGACGTCGCGGCGCGCGAGAACATGTCGCTGGCCAGCCTGCAGGCGGGCCTGGCGTTCTCCAACGCCAGCCTCGGCGCGGTGCATGCGCTGGCGCATCCGCTCGGCGGCTTCCTCGACCTGCCGCACGGCGAATGCAACGCGCTGCTGCTGGAGCACGTGGTCCGCTTCAATTTCCCGGCGGCGGCGGAGCGCTACCGCCGGATCGCCGCCGAACTCGGCATCGACGCGCGCGGAATGAGCGACGGCGAATGCGCCCTGCGCCTCGCCGGCGAGCTCGCCGCCCTGCGCGCCCGCGTGGGCATCGCCGGCGGGCTGGCGGAGCGCGGCGTGCGCGCGGCCGATCTGCCGGAACTGGCGGCGCACGCGGTGAAGGACGCCTGCATCTTTACCAACCCGAGGCGCGTCTCGCCGGGCGACGCGCAGGCGATCTACGGCGATGCCACCTGACACCGACGACTGGGACGGGCGCAAGGACCAGATCATCGGCCTGGGCGAGCGCTCCTTCCGCAAAAGCTACTATCCGCAGCTGCGCGAGAACCTCGACCGGCTGGAACGGTTCCGCACCCTGCTCGACCGCACCACCGACTGCGTGGTGATGGTGGCGCTGCCCGAAGGCGACGTCTCGGACGCCAACGCGGCGCTCGGCCGCCTGCTCGGGCAGCCGACCGCCAGCCTGCTCGGCCGGCCCTTCGCCTCGCTGGGCCTGGGCGACGCGGCCGACGTGCTCGAAACGCTGCGCCGCGAGGCGCAATCCGCCGCCTCGCTGGCCGAGCTGCCGGCCCATTCCGACATCACCGAATTCGTCCGCGACGGCCGCACCATCTGGCTCGAACTGTCGTACCGGCTGGCGGTACTCGACGGGCGCAGCTACGGGGTGATCGTCGGCCGCGACGTGACCGAGCGCAAGCTGGCGCAGGACATGGCGGACGCGCTGCTGGCCGAGAAGGAGGCCCTGCTCGACAACGCGCTGGTCGGCATCGCCATGGTGCGCAACCGCCGCATCGTGCTGTGCAACCGGCGCATGGAAGAGATTTTCGGCTATCCGATGGGCGGCATGAACGGCCATTCGACGCGCATCCTCTACGAGAGCGACGAGGCGTTCCGCGACGTGGGCAGCGAGGCCTACGGCCGGCTCGGGCAGGGGCGGACGTTCTCCGTCTCGCAGCCGATGGCGCGCGCCGACGGCAGCCATTTCTGGGGCGAGCTGGCGGGCCGCTGCATCGACCCCGAGCATCCCGACGACGGCAGCATCTGGATACTTTCCGACATCACCGAGCGCAAGCGGGCCGAGGAGCGGGCGGAATTCCTTTCCTACCACGACGCGCTGACCGGCCTGCCCAACCAGCTGCTGCTCAAGGACCGGCTGCAGCAGGCGATCGCCTTTTCCAACACCACCGGCACCAAGATCGCGCTGCTCATCCTCGACCTCGACCGCTTCAAGACGATCAACGATTTCCTCGGGCACGCCGCGGGCGACCGGCTGCTGGTCAACGTCGCCGGGCGGCTGCTCAAGCGCGTGCGCAAGACCGACACGGTGAGCCGGCAGGGCGGCGACGAGTTCCACCTGCTGCTGACCAACCTGGCCGAGCCCGACGCCATCGTCACCTTCCTCGGCGAGCTGATGGACAGCATGCAGCAGCCGTACGCGATCGAAGGCAAGGAGCTGACCATCTCGGTCTCGGTGGGCATCGCCATCTATCCCGAGGACGGCGCCGACTTCCAGGCGCTGCTCAAGCGGGCGGACATGGCGATGTACCGGGCCAAGGACTCGGGGCGCAACGCCTACCGCTTCTTCAACCAGGAGATGAACGAGGACGCGGTCGAGCAGATCACCATGCACGCCGGCCTGTGGCGGGCGGTCGAGGCGGAGCAGTTCGTGCTGCACTACCAGCCCCAGTTCGATCTGCGGAGCGGGCGCCTGATCGGCGCCGAGGCGCTGATCCGCTGGAACCACCCCGATCTCGGGCTGGTCTCGCCGGGGCGCTTCATCCCGGTGGCCGAGGAGGCCGGGCTGATCGTGCAGATCGGCGACTGGGTCCTGCGCGAGGCGTGCCGGGAGGCGGCCCGCTGGCGCGACGCCGGCGCGCCGGGCCTGGTGATCGCGGTCAACCTGTCGGCGGTGCAGTTCAAGCGCGGCGACATCGAGCGCTCGGTGGCCCGGGCGCTGGCCGATTCCGGCCTCGCACCGGAACAGCTGGAGCTCGAACTGACCGAATCGATCCTGATCCGCGACAGCGAACACATGCTGTCCACGGTCAAGCGGCTCAAGCACATGGGCATCAAGCTGTCGATCGACGATTTCGGGACGGGCTATTCGAGCCTGTCCTACCTCAAGCGCTTCGAGGTGGACAAGCTGAAGATCGACCAGACCTTCGTCCGCGATCTCGTCTCCAACCCGGAGGACGCCGCGATCGTGCGCGCGATCATCCAGATGGCGCACAGCCTCGGCCTGAAGACCATCGCCGAGGGCGTCGAGACGCAGCAGGTGCTCGATACGCTGGGCGGCTACGAGTGCGACGAGGTACAGGGCTTCTGGTGCGGGCGCCCGGTTCCCGCCGAGGCCTTCGCGGCCTTCCTGGCGGGGCCGCCGTAGCGCGCCGCGGGCTTGCCGCCGCGCCCGGGCGCGCCTGCGGCCGGCCGCCTCAGCCCGCCGGAGCCAGCACGATCGCCGCCAGCGGCGGCAGCGTCAGGACCAGCGAATGCGCGCGGGCCATCCAGGGCTTTTCCTCGGCTTCGAGCAGGCCGGCGCCGTTGCCGACGTCGCTGCCGCCGTAGACCGCCGCGTCGGTGTTCAGCACTTCCCGGTAGCGCCCGCCGCACGGCACGCCGATGCGGTAATCGCGCCGCGGCACCGGCGTCAGGTTGAGCACCACCGCCAGCTGTTCGCCGTCGTTGCCCTTGCGCAGGTAGCTGATCACCGACTGCTGCGCGTCGTTGCAGTCGATCCACTCGAAGCCCTGCCAGTCGAATTCGTGGCGGTGCAGCGCCGGTTCGGCCCGATACAGCCGGTTCAGGTCGCGCACCAGGCGCTGCATGCCCTGGTGCAGCGGATAGTCCAGGACGTACCAGTCGAGGATGCCGGTGCTGTCCCACTCCCTGCCCTGGCCGAACTCGGTGCCCATGAACAGCAGCTTCTTGCCCGGATGGGTGAACTGGTAGGCGTAGAGCGCCCGCAGGTTGGCGTGCTTCTGCCACTCGTCGCCGGGCATGCGGTGGAGCATCGAGCCCTTGCCGTGCACCACCTCGTCGTGCGAGAACGGCAGCATGAAATTCTCGGTGAAGCAGTACAGCATGCTGAAGGTCAGCATGCCGTGGTGGTACTGGCGGTGGACCGGCTGGTGCGCCATGTAGCGCAGGGTGTCGTTCATCCAGCCCATGTTCCACTTGAGGTCGAAGCCCAGGCCGCCGAGGTAGGTCGGCCGGCTGACCTGCGGCCACGAGGTCGATTCCTCGGCGATCATCAGGATGCCGGGGCACTGCTGGTGCACGGCCACGTTCAGTTCGCGCAGGAAGTCGATGGCCACCAGGTTCTCGCGGCCGCCGTGCGCGTTGGGCACCCACTCGCCTTCCTCGCGCGAGTAGTCGAGGTAGAGCATCGAGGCGACGGCGTCGACGCGCAGGCCGTCGATGTGCATCTCCTCCAGCCAGAAGACGGCGCTGGAAAGCAGGAAGCTCTTCACCTCGTTGCGCCCGAAATTGAAGATCAGCGTCGACCAGTCCTTGTGCTCGCCGAGGCGCGGGTCGGCGTGCTCGTAGAGCGCGGTGCCGTCGAAGCGCGCCAGGCCGTGCGCGTCCTTGGGGAAATGCGCGGGCACCCAATCGAGCAGCACGCCGATGCCGTTGCGGTGGCAATGGTCGACGAAGTAGCGGAAGTCGTCGGGATCGCCGAAGCGGCTGGTCGGCGCGAAATAGCCGGTGACCTGGTAGCCCCAGGACGGATCGTAGGGATGCTCGGTGATCGGCAGCAGTTCGACGTGGGTGAAGCCCATGTCCAGCACGTAGTCCACCAGGCGGTGCGCCGCCGCGCGGTAATCCAGGAAGCCGCCCTCGGCGTCGCGCTGCCACGAGCCGAGATGCACCTCGTACACCGACATCGGCTGGTGCTGCCAGTCGTATTGCCGGCGCCGGGCCATCCAGTCGCCGTCGCCCCAGGCATAGCCGGCGCGGTGCGGGACGATCGTGCCGGTGCGCGGGCGCAGCTCGTGGCGCTGCCCGTAGGGGTCGGCCTTGAGCAGGATTTCGCCGCTCTCGCGGTTGCGGATCTCGTACTTGTAGATCTGGCCCGGCTCCAGGTCGGGGATGAACAGTTCCCACAGGCCGCTGCCGCCGCGCACGCGCATCGGATGGCGCCGTCCGTCCCAGGCGTTGAAGTCGCCGACCACGCTGACCCGCGCGGCGTTGGGCGCCCACACGGCGAACAGCACGCCGGCCACGCCGTCGGCCTCGTGCTCGTGCGCGCCGAGGAAGCTGCCGGCGTGGCGGTGCCTGCCTTCGGCGAAGAGGTGCAGGTCGAGGTCGCCGAGCTGCGGCATGAACGTATACGGGTCGCGCGCGAAGTGCTCCCGGCCCTGCCCGTCGCGCCAGATCAGGCCGTAGTGCGGCGGCAGGTCGCGGCCGTCGCCGCGCCATTCGAAATGGTCGCTGCCCGGCTTGCGCGCCATGACCCGGTCCCCTTCGGCAATGCGCACTTCCGCCGCGCCGGGCAGAAAGACGCGCACGACGGCGTCGTTCCCTTCGGCATGATGGCGCCCGAGGACGGAGAAGGGATCGTGGTGGCGCGCTTCGGCGATCTGCCGCAAGGCGCTGGCGAGCGAGGACTGGGGCATGTTTCTTCCTTCCTGTGAATGAACGCGGATGGGGCGGGCTACGTCCGGCGGATTTGCCGCAACAGGACCAGGGAGCGTCCCTGCAGCGGAATGATGCCGCCTCGGGCGTAGTATTTTTCCGCATTTTGCATGCCGGGGTCGCCGGTGTCGATGGCGATCCGCCAGCGCCGGTGCCCCTGGAAGCCGGGAATCTGGAACGGCATCGTCTCGTGGTAGGCGTTGATCAGCAGCAGGAAATCGTCGTCGCTCGCCGGCTGGCCGCGTTCGTCGTGCTCCCCGATGGCATCGCCCGCGAGATACATGCCGAGGCATTGCGCGAATCCCTGGTTCCATTCGGCGTCGCTCATTTCCAGACCCTCCGGATTGAACCATAGGATGTTTTTGTCGCCGCCGCCCGAGCCGTGCGGGCTGAAGAAGCTGTGCCGGCGGAAGATCCGGTGCTGCCGGCGCAGGCCGACGACGCGGCAGACGAAGTCCAGGAAGGCCCGGTCCTCGGCTTCGAGGTCCCAGTCGATCCAGCTGATTTCGTTGTCCTGGTTGTAGGCGTTGTTGTTGCCGCCCTGGGTGCGCCCCATCTCGTCGCCGGCGACGAGCATCGGCACGCCCTGCGAGAGGAACAGCGTGGCCAGCAGGTTGCGCTTCTGGCGGGCGCGCAGGGCGAGGATTTCCGGATCGTCGGTCGGCCCTTCCGTGCCGCAGTTCCAGCTCAGGTTGTGCGCTTCGCCGTCCTGGTTCTTCTCGCCATTGGCCTCGTTGTGCTTTTTTTCGTGGCTCACCAGGTCGTGCAGGGTGAAGCCGTCGTGCGCGGTGATGAAATTGACGCTGGCGTACGGGCGGCGTCCGTTGTGCGCGTAGAGATCGCTCGACCCGGTCAGCCGGCTGGCCAGATCGCCGATCAGGCCGCCGTCGCCTTTCCAGAAGGCGCGCACCGCGTCGCGGTACTTGGCGTTCCACTCGCTCCAGCCGCCGGGGAAATTGCCGACCTGGTAGCCGCCCTCGCCGACGTCCCAGGGCTCGGCGATCAGCTTCACCCGCGAGAGCACCGGGTCCTGGCGGAGGATGTCGAGGAAGGCGCTGCGCCGGTCGAATTCGTGCGCCTCGCGCGCCAGCGTCGCCGCCAGGTCGAAGCGGAAGCCGTCGACATGCATTTCGCGCACCCAGTAGCGCAGCGAATCCGCGATCAGCTGCAGCACGCGCGGGTGCGTGGTGTCGAGCGTGTTGCCGCAGCCGGTGTAGTCGCGGTAGTAGCGCGGGTTGTCGGGCATCAGCCGGTAATAGGCGGCGTTGTCGATGCCGCGGAAGGACAGCGTCGGCCCGAGGTGGTTGCCTTCCGCGGTGTGGTTGTACACCACGTCGAGAATCACCTCGATGCCGGCGGCGTGCAGGGCCTTCACCATCGACTTGAATTCGTTGACCGCGTCGCCGGTGGCCGCGTAGCGCGGGTCCGGGGCGAAGAAGCCGAGCGTGTTGTAGCCCCAGTAGTTGCGCAGGCCGCGCGCGAGCAGGTGCCGGTCGTCGACGAAAAGATGGATGGGCATCAGCTCGACGGCCGTGATCCCGATCTGCCGCAGGTGCGCCAGCACCGGCGGGCTGGCCAGCGCCGCGTAGGTGCCGCGCTGCGCCTCGGGCACGTCGAGGTGGCGGATGGTGAAGCCCTTGACGTGCAGCTCGTAGATGACGGTGTCGCTCCACGCCGTGGCCGGCGGCGCGTCGTCGCCCCAGTCGAACTCAGGATCGACGACCTGCGCCTTGGGCATCAGCACCGCGTTGTCGCGCCAGTCGAACGAGAGGTCCTCGCGCTTCGCGCCGATCTTGTAGCCGAAGTCGGCGTCATGCCAGCGCAGGCGGCCGCCGACCGCGCGGGCGTAGGGATCGAGCAGCAGCTTGTTGGGGTTGAAGCGGTGGCCGTTCTCCGGTTCGTACGGGCCGTGCACCCGGTAGCCGTAGAGCTGGCCGGGCCGCGCGCCGGGCAGGTAGCCGTGCCACACGCCGTCGGTGCGCTCGCGCAGGACGATCCGCTCGACCTCCCGCCGTCCGCGCGGATCGAACAGGCACAGCTCGACTTTCCAGGCGTGTTCGGAGAACAGCGCGAAATTGACGCCGCTCCCGTCCCACGTCGCGCCCAGGGGATAGGGCTGGCCGGGCAATACGCTGATGCGTGTCTTGGTGATCATGGCATGTCGTCTGTCGTGAAGGAAGAAACGATCGACCGGGAGGCGGCCGAAAAGTTTTTTCGCGGCGGGGCCGCCGCCCGCGCCGCGATCCTCGATCAGCCGGCCGATTCAGTCGCCATTATCGGGCAAGTTCATGGCCATGAGGTTTCACGCGGCGGACGATCCGGGCGGCGCAGCGCGCCCGGCGAACGCCGTGGACGCGTCAGAACGACCAGGGAATCGTCGCGCGCCGGTGCACCGCCAGGGGCACGGCACCGTATTCGGCGCTGGAAACGCTGTCGAGGATGTTGCAGGCCGCGATCTGCCGCTGGCGCGCCTCGATGGCGGCGCGCCGGCGTTCGAGCAGTTCCCGGCGCGCCTCGAACGGGGCGTCGGGCAGCGGCGCGATGCCGCCGGCGAGGAAGGCGTCCTTGTCGAGCAGGTCGATGCGTTTGTCGCTGAGGCGCACCCACAGCAGGTCGCCGCTCACCAGCGTGCCGATGCCGCCGCCTTCGAAGGCTTCCGGCACCATGTGGCCGACGCAGGCGCCCTTGGTGACGCCGGAATAGCGGCCGTCGGTGACCATGATCGACGTTCTTTCGACCACGCCGTGGTGCCGCAGGTACTGGCTCGGGGCGAACATCTCCGGCATGCCGAAGGCGCGGGGGCCCTGTCCGGCGATGATGAAGGCGAAGGCCAGCGTGCCGTTGCTGACCATCGCCATCACGTCCTCGTCCGCCGGCGTGCCGTTGAAGCGGCGGAACGCGGCCAGGACGTCCGGCGTCAGTTCGGGCATGGCGCAGAGCGTTTGCTCCAGGCTGCTGGAACGCAGGTCCTGCGTGCATTGCATTTCGTTTTCGTAGTAGCGCACCACGAAGACCTTGCCGTTGAAGCGCTCGTAGGCGTCGGTTGACAGGCCGGAGACCTTGAGCGTGCAGGACGAGAAGAAGTTGCCGCGCATGATGTCGGTGCCGGAGATGTCGCGGACGGGCTTGAGGCGGATCACCGAGCGCTCCTGCGGCAGGGCGGGCGAGACGGCTTCCTTGAGCGCCGCGACGCGCTCGCCCCAGGAGCGGCCGGTGACCGTCGGCGCGTCCCAGCGCATCGGCACGCCGAGGTCCTGGAGCACCTTGTACAGGCTGGTCATGCCGTGGTGCAGGCCGGCGCGGGCCTGTTCGGCGAGCACGAAGGTGTCGCGTCCTTCCGTCAGGCTGTGCGCGAAGACGTCGGGCACCGGATGCGCGTCGCGTACCCGTTCGTAGTCGAACAGCGAGACGTCGAAGCCGGCGTGGCGCATGACGCAGGGCATGTGCAGCATCAGGTTGCTCGAACTGCCGGTGGCGTTGTGGATGCGCACGGCGTTGCCGTAGTTGTGCCTGAGGATTTCGCAGACGGAATATTCGGGCTTGTTGATCAGGCGGAACAGCTGGTTGACGTTGCGCGCGATCAGCGCGGTCGGCGCCTCGTCCACCAGCAGTTCCGAGCCTTCCGGCACGAAGCCGAGCGCGGAGACCAGCGTGCGCGTGGAGTTGCCGGTGCCGTTGAAGGCGCAGATGCCGCCCTTGTCGTCGCAGGTGGCGGCGGCCAGTTCGTCGAGGATCGCGTCGGCGGCCGGGCGGTCGATCAGGTGCTGCTCGACCGCGCGGTTGAGCATGCCGAGGAAGGCTTCGTCCGACGAGCATTGCAGGATGTAGCGGCAGTTTTCCTCGATGTCGTCGGCCAGCTGGGCGTCGCCGGCGGCGCGCGCGGCGTCCTGCACGTCCTGCAGCTTGCGGCGCGTGCCGGCGGGGATACTGCCGCCCTTGAGCACGTGGGCCGGGACGAAGACGGCCCACACCGGCGCGGCGCCGCGCTGCGGTTCGCGGCGCGCCCGGTCGGCGGCGGCCAGCCCGGAGAGGATGCCGGTCGGCGACTTGTCGCAGCCCGAGATGACGTAGGCGGCGTGATAGCTGTGGCCCTCGAAATTGATGTTGACCGTCATCGCGGTGTGGTTGCGCGAGGCCAGCGAATAGCTTTGCCCGATGTTGCTCTGGGCCGTGCCGTCGCAGATCACCGGCAGGCCGAAGGTGAACGGCACGCCGCCGTTCTGCCAGATGCGCGCCGCGGCGCGCAGGGCGTGTTCATGGTCGAACAGGTGCGCGGGATGGTCCGCCGAGCCCTGGATGATGCACACGCGCGGCCGGCCGCCGGCCAGCCGCTCAACGATGAGGCGCTGCGAATAGTCGCCCAGCCCGGCGAAGTCCGGCTCGCGGCGCAGCAAGGCTTCGGCGCGCCGGAGCAGCGCCAGCACGGTGACCGGTTCGTTGGCCAGCCCCTGGATGCAGGCACGGAAGGGGTTGGCGGCCTCCTCGACGAAGAGGTCGGCGAATTCGGGCGTGACGGTCGTGCTGGCGTTCATATCGGCTTTTATGGAAGGAGTCCGGGACGTTCGAGTCGGCGAAAGGGCAGGCCGGCAGGGCCTGTCCGAGGTTTGTAGTGCATTTTTTATAGATTGTACTATAACCGTGTTGACATTGACCCATATTCGGTGACAGACTGTAACAACCGATACGCCAGAAGGATGTCGGCGTCGTTTTTCCGCAGGTCCGCAGGAGTGAGAAAAACCTGTTCATCGGCTGTTTTTCACCGTCAACCATCGAACTGAGGAAACATGAATACAGGACTGTCAATTCTTCCCGGGGGGGCGCTGGACTTCGTTTCGCTCGGGGCGCTCATCCACCGTCTGGACACCGGGGTGGTGCCGTTCCGCAAGGCGACAGAATGCCGGATTCACGTGAGCGGCGGCGAGTTCAACTGCGCGGCCAACCTGGCGGACTGCTTCGGCATGAAGACGGGCATCGTGACGGCCATGGTCGATTATCCCGTCGGCGAGTTGATCGACGGCGCGGTCCGCGCCATGGGCGTGAAGCCCTTCTACAAGCGTTTCAAGCACGACGGGGTGAGCGGGCCGAACATGGCCACGGTCTATAGCGACCGCGGCTTTGGCGTGCGTCCGCCCGTCGTCTTCTACAACCGCGCCAACGAGGCCGGCGGCCTGCTCAAGGCGGGCGATTTCAACTGGCAGGAAATCTTCGCCGGCGGCGTGCGCTGGTTCCATAGCGGCGGCATCTTCGCGGCGCTTTCCGAGACGACGCCGGACGTCATCGTGGAAGGCATGCAGGCCGCCAAGGCGGCCGGCGCCGTGGTGTCGCTCGACCTGAACTACCGGGCCAAGCTGTGGAACGTGGCCGGCGGGGAGTCGCGGGCCGTGGCGGTGCTCGACCGGATTCTCAAGCACGTCGACGTGCTGGTCGGCAACGAGGAGGACCTGCAGAAAAGCCTGGGCATCGCCGGGCCGGAGGTGGCCGCGAAATCCAAGCTCGATCCGAGCGCCTTTTTCGGCATGATCGACAGCGTCATCGAGAAGCATCCGCAGATCAAGATCGTGGCGACGACCCTGCGCGACGTGCATTCGACCAACCGCCACAGCTGGAGCGCGGTGGCCTGGGTCAAACGGCCGGACGTACGCCGCGCCGACGGCGGAGCTGGACGTCTACGACCGCATCGGCGGCGGCGACGGTTTCGCCGCGGGCTTCTTCTACGGCCTGCTGAGCGGCGAGCAGCCGGAAGACGCGCTGAAGCTGGGCTGGGCGCACGGCGCGCTGCTCACCTCCTTCCCCGGCGACGTGACGATGGCGTCGCTGGCCGAAGTGCGCGCGTTCGCCCAGGGCGGATCGGCGCGCGTCCAGCGCTGAACGGGCAGTCAGAACCCGGCGCGAGGGGAGAGGCGAATGACCAAGACGGAGCGGCTGTTCCGGCTGTTCGGCAGGCAGATCGCCCAGGGCGAATACGAGCCCGGGACGGCGCTGCCTTCCGAGGCCGAGCTGTGCAACCGGTTCGAGGTGTCGCGCAACGTCATGCGCGAAATCATCAAGATGCTGTCCACCAAGCGGCTGATCGACGCGCAGCCCCATCGCGGCCTGTTCGTCATGCCCAGCGAGCAGTGGAACTACCTGGACGCCGACGTGCTGGAATGGGTCCTGGAAAAAGGCGCGAGTCCGGAGCTGGTGCGTTCGCTGATCGAGGTGCGCAGCCTGATCGAACCGACCATTTCGCGCTGGGCGGCGGAACGGGCGACGGCGGTGGACCTGGTCGACATCGAGGCCAATTTCAACGCGATGGCGGCCAACCGCATGAACGTCGAGGCGTTCCACGAGGCGGACATCCGCTTCCATCGCGCCGTGCTGGTGGCCTCGCACAATCTGGTCATCCAGCAGTTGAGCGACGCGGTCAGCGCCCTGCAGCGGGCCATCTTCGATTTCACGTTCGAGACCGGGGCCGCGCACATGGATCGGACGGTGCGCCAGCATCTCGAACTGTTCGATGCCATTCGCTGCAAGAATCCGGGCGCCGCGGAAGAAGCCTCGCGGCGCATGGTGACGCATACCGCCAGCCGAGCCGTTGCGATGCTCGACGAGGCGGAGGTGTCGGTTTAGTTTTTGTTGTTGTACCGGAAGTCAATTCTTAATTTACGAGGAGTCGAAGATGAATGGGGTATGCAAACGAGTCGCGTTGGCAGTGATGCTCGGAGCGTTTTCGGCCGGAAGCGCCCTTGCGGCGGTGACGGGCCGCGTGGGGCATGCGATGCCGGAAGACCACCCGCAGGCGAAGGCGATGAACAAGTTCGTCGAACTGGCGGCGAAGTACACCAACAACAACGTGCAGCTGAAGGCCTTCCACAGCGCGACGCTGGGCAGCGACGAGAAGATGCTGCAGGCCGTGCAGTCGGGCACGCAGGAGTTCTACATCGGCACGCTGGCCCCGTTCTCGGCGCGGGTCAAGGAAGTGCAGGTGTGGGATCTGCCGTTCCTGTTCGCCAACACCAAGGAAGTGTACACCGTGCTTGACGGCCCGGCGTGCAAGAAGATCCTCGACAAGCTCGATCCGATCGGCGTGCATGGCCTGATGTGGACCGGCATGGGCTTCCGCAACCTGTCCAACAGCAAGCGGCCGGTGACCAAGCTCGAAGACATCAACGGCCTGAAGATCCGCGTCATGGCCAACCCGGTGGCGCTGGAAACCTGGAAGACCCTGGGCGCCAACGCCGTGCCGATGGCCTTCGCCGAAGTGTTCACCGCGCTGGAGATCAAGGCCATCGACGGCCAGGAAAACCCGCTGGTGCACATGTATTCCAACAAGATGCAGGAAGTGCAGAAGTACATCTCCCTGTCCAACCACGTATACACGCCGGTGGCGCTGGTCGTCTCCAAGAAGTTCTGGGAAGGCCTCTCGGACGCCGACAAGGCGGGCGTGCAGAAGGCGGCCGACGAGGCCCGGCTCCTGCAGCGCCAGCTGCTCGACGATGGCGACAAGGACGTGATCAAGAAATTCGGCGAAGCGGGCGTCAAGGTCGATGCCATCCCGCCGGCCGAGCTCACCAAGATCCAGGACAAGGTCAAGCCGGTCATCGCCAAATTCGCGCCGCAGATCGGCGAGGACTTCCTCAAGGAATTCCAGGCCGAGATCGAGAAGGTGCGTTCGGGCAAATAAGGGATCGGGAATAGCCCCGACGGCGGGGGAAGCGGCGACAGGCTTTCCCCGTTTTTTTGGATATTTCTGGGCGGAGGGTGTTTCGTCCGCAAGGCCGAGGGGTTCGCCGCCCGTAGTTGCCTGTTCCTTGCACGAGGAATCTCTATGAACCAACTGTTAAGCCGGGTGAATGACGGGTTTTACCGTCTGCTGGAAGTGATCATGGTGGTGTGCCTGCTGGTGATGTTTGTGCTGGTGTTCATCAACGTGATGATGCGGATTTTTATGAACAGCGGGATAGACGTATCGGAAGAGCTGCCGCGGTACGCCTTTGTGTGGATGACGTTCATTGGGGCGGTGGTGGGGATGCGCAAGCACGCGCACCTGGGGGTGGACATGGTGGTGGCGGCGCTGCCGGTGCTGGGGCGGAAGGTGTGCTGGGGCATCAGCCAGGCGATCATGGCCCTGTGCAGCCTGTACATGCTGTACGGCACGTGGCTGCAACACGACATCATTGCGGCGAACGCCTCGCCGGTGATGCAGATGAGCATGCTCTGGGCGTTCGGGGTGAGCTACCTGACGGGCGCCGCGATCACCCTCATCTGCATCGCCAACCTGGCGCGCCTGGCCTTCGGGCAGGTGGCCGAAAGCGAACTCATCGACGTGCAGGAAGAAGGCCTGGAAGAAGCGCACGAAGTCGAACGCGAACTTGACGCCCAGGAAAAAAGCCACGCCGTCCGTCCCGGAGGACCCCAAGCATGACCGTCTTTGTCTTTATCGCCTCGCTGCTCGCGCTCATGGCCCTCGGCATGCCGATCGCCTTTGCGCTGATCGGCTGCGGGCTCGCCATGATGTACTACATGGGGATGACCGACCCGCAGATCGTCATCCAGAACATGTGGGACGGGGCCAACAGCTTCCCGCTCTTGGCCGTGCCCTTCTTCATGCTGGCCGGCGAATTCATGAACGCCGGCGGCATGACACGGCGGATCATCACCATGTCCATGGCCTGGGTGGGACACATCCGGGGCGGGCTGGGCTACGTGGCGGTGGTCGCGGCCATCGTCATGGCCTCGCTGTCGGGCTCGGCGGTGGCCGACACTGCCGCGCTGGCCGCGGTCCTGATCCCCCTGATGCGCAACGCCGGCTACGACGTCAACCGCTCGTGCGGGCTGATCTCCTGCGGCGGCATCATCGCCCCGGTGATTCCGCCGTCGATCGCCCTCATTCTGTACGGCGTCACGGGGGGCGTGTCGATCACCAAGCTGTTCATCGCCGGCATCGTGCCGGGGGTGCTGATGGGCCTGTCGATCATGCTTGCCTGGCGGTGGTGCATCAAGCACGACGAAATGCGCATCGAAGCCAAGCGGAGCCAGGCCGAACGCTGGCAAGAGACGCGCAGCGCCTCCTGGGCGCTGGTGCTGCCGGTGGTCATCATCGGCGGACTGAAGACCGGCATGTTCACCCCCACCGAGGCGGCGGTGATCGCGGCGGCGTACTCCCTGTTCGCGGGCACGGTGATCTACCGGGAGATCAAGTTCAAGCAGCTCTTTGGGCTGTGCCTGCGGGCGGCGGAGACCACGGCGGTGATCATGTTTCTGGTGTCGGCGGCGGGGGTGTCGGCGTGGCTGATCACGGCGGCGGACATTCCGGGACAGCTGGCCGAGATGGTCGCCCCGTTCATGGGCAACAAGATGCTGATGACCTTCGTGCTGATGATCCTGGTGCTGCTGGTGGGGACGGCGCTGGACATGACGCCGACCATTCTGATCATGACGCCGGTGCTGATGCCGGTGCTGAAGCAGGCGGGGATCGACCCGGTGTATTTCGGGGTGCTGTTCATCATGAACAACGCGATCGGGCTGGTGACGCCGCCGGTGGGGACGGTGTTGAACGTGGTCTGCGGGGTGGCGCGCATTCCGATGAGCGGGGCCATCAAGGGCGTCGTTCCCTTCATGATCGCCCAGACCATCGTGATGTTCCTGCTCGTCCTCTTCCCAGATATCGTCATGTTGCCTCTGCACTGGATGACGCGCTGAGCCGTTGCGCGGACGCCGGCATGATCTATCATGCCGGCGTCGTCTTTTTTGCCAGGAGATTCGTGCCGTGAAAGTAACCAGACTGACCACCTACCGCCTGCCGCCGCGCTGGATGTTCCTCAAGATCGAGACCGACGAAGGCGTCACCGGCTGGGGCGAACCCGTCATCGAAGGCCGCGCGCGCAGCGTGGAAACGGCCGTGAACGAACTGTCGGAATACGTCGTCGGCCAGGACCCGGCCCGCATCAACGACATCTGGCAGGCGATGTACCGCACCGGCTTCTACCGTGGCGGGCCGATCCTGATGAGCGCGATCGCGGGCATCGACCAGGCTCTGTGGGACATCAAGGGCAAGGTGCTGGGCGCGCCGGTCTACGAACTGCTCGGCGGCTTGGTGCGCGAGCGCATGAAGATGTACAGCTGGGTCGGCGGCGACCGTCCGGCCGACGTGATCGCCGGCATCAGGAAGCTCCAGGCGATCGGCTTCGATACCTTCAAACTCAACGGCTGCGAGGAGATGGGCCTGATCGACACCAGCCGGACCGTCGATGCGGCGGTCGCCGTGGTGGCGGAAATCCGCGCGGCGTTCGGCGACGCGATCGAGTTCGGGCTGGATTTCCACGGCCGTGTCGCCGCGCCGATGGCGCGCGTGCTGATCAAGGAGCTCGAACCGTACCGCCCGCTCTTCATCGAGGAGCCGGTGCTCGCCGAGCAGGCGGAGTACTACCCGCGCCTGGCCGAAATGACGCACATCCCGATCGCCGCCGGCGAGCGCATGTTCTCGCGTTTCGATTTCAAGCGCGTGTTCGCGGCGGGCGGCCTGTCGATCGTCCAGCCGGATCTTTCGCACGCGGGCGGCATCACCGAATGCTTCAAGATCGCCGCTATGGCCGAGGCCTACGATATCGGCCTGGCGCCGCACTGCCCGCTCGGGCCGCTGGCGCTGGCCTCCTGCCTGCACGTCGATTTCGTCGCGCGCAACGCGGTGCTGCAGGAACAGAGCATGGGCATCCACTACAACCAGGGCGCCGAGCTGATGGATTACGTCCTGAACAAGGAGGATTTCCAGTTCCACGACGGCTACATGCTGCCGCCGAAGAAGCCGGGGCTCGGCGTCGAAGTCGAACGAGGCGCTGGTGGTCGAACGCAGCAAACAGGCGCCGGACTGGCGCAACCCGGTATGGCGGCACGCGGACGGCGCCGTCGCCGAATGGTAGGCGCGGGCGCCACGGCGGGCGTCGCGTAGCGGCCGCCGCGCGGAGCGGTATTCCGGACCGGGCAAGGCCCGGAACCGCGCCGGCCGGATTTACGGGGATTTTTCCGCGGGCGGATTTCCGTCCGCCGTGCCGGAGCAGGAAATCCGGCTAATCCGAATTCAATTGAAGACCGTCGAAGGGGAAGCTCTTGTCGGCGTTCTTCGCGTTGAACGTGCCTTCCTTGCAGGCCATGTCGAATGAGGACAGGGCCGTCATGATGTGCGAGCGCAGGATGGATTTCGCCTTGGACAGCTTGCCTTCCTCCAGCGCATCGATGATGGCGACGTGCTCGTTCATCGCGCGGGCGCGGATTTCCCCGAGCGCCATGGTGATGCGGGTGCGGATCGCATCCACGCGCGCGGCCACCAGTTCGAAGGATTCGAGCAGGTAGATGTTGCCGCAGTTCTGCACGATCGCCCGGTGATACGACGAATCGGTCTGGGCGACCGCCTGCCAGTCGCCTTCCAGCTTTTCCTCTTCCATCCGGTTGCTCGCGTTGCGCAGCAGCGCGATGGTCTCATCCCGCCGGCGATTGATGCTCAGCGTGAGCGCCTGTAGTTCCAGCAGGGTCCGGAACTCGCACAAATCTTCCAGGTTCTGCCGCGTGGGCACGAAAACGAAGCTGCCGCTCTGCGGCTTGATTTCGATGAGCCCCTGCACCTGCAGCGCGGTCAATGCGCTGCGCACGGGGGTCCGGCTCGTGCCGAACGCCGCCGCCAGCTTGTCCTCGGAGAGCGCTTCCCCGAACTGAAACTCGGCATCCAGTATGGCCTGCTTCAGGCGCGCCGTGATCCGCGCGGCCAGCGGTTCGCCACGCGCTCGCGGGGAATTGTCTAGGTTTGTCAAATCGTATCCCTGAACAGTCGGTTTCATCCGGTTGTAATCGATCGTCCGTGCCCGGCAAATTCGGCTTTCGGTCCGCCCAAGTCCCGGCTGTCGCATCGCTTGGAGCCCGTCGAAATGTCGGTTGGCGAAGTTGGCCGAGGTCTGTGAAAACAACGCCATTTTATTGCATGGCGGGTACTGCCGCCTAGCATGCCGCCGACCCGCGGTCCGGCTGGAAGGCATTGTCTTTGCTGAAAAAAAACGGCCGGCGCCCATCCTTCGGAATTCATGGAAAACGGTCCGGGCCCGCGTGGGTGCGAGTACATCCGGCGTGGCGCATGATACGCCAGCCAAGGCTGACAGGTATCCTAGATTTTTTAATTGGTATCCTAAATTGTGTTTACTTGTATCCTAATTAGTGTATATTGAAGTCCTAGATAACAAAATTTCAAGGGCGGAGGGTTGGCAAAATCCTGCGCTTCCAAACGGGTTTCAATATAAAATCAGGGTGTTGGAATGATTGTTGCAAGTAACGGTAGTCGTTCGGAGAATCGCGCGGGCAGGGCGCTTCGCGTGGGAATAGCGGAGCCCGGATACAACGACCACAGCGTCGAGGCGGGAATCCTGGAGCCGCTGGGGGCCGAGGTGCGCGTCCTGCGTTGGGGCGGCGATCGAGCGAAACTGCTGGGCATGCTCGACGGGCTGGACATCGTGATGGTGCGCGATATCCCGGTCCTCGACGCGGAAGCGATCGGCCGCCTGCGCGAAGGCGGCGGCATCGTCCGGTACGGGGTGGGCGTCGATACCATCGATCTGGAGGCGGCCAGGAAGCGCGGCATCAAGGTGGCCAATATTCCGGATTACGGCGCCGACATCGAGGTGGCGGATCATGCGGTGGCGTTGACGCTGGCGTTGATGCGCCGCGTCGTGACGCGCGACGCGCAGGTCAAGGCAGGGCAGTGGAACATCGCCCAGAAGGAGCCGATGTACCGCATCGCCGACTCGACGCTGGGCCTGGTCGGCTTCGGCAGGATCGCCCTTTCCTACCTGCAGCGCATGCGCAGTTTCGGCATCGCCGACGTGCTGGTGTGCGATCCGTACATCTCCGACGAACTGGCGGCCCGGCACGGCGTCAGGCGCGCCAGCTTCAAGGAAATCTGCCGCGCGGCGCAGATCATTTCGCTGCACGCGCCGGCGACGCCCGAGACGCGCCATATCGTCAATGCGCGAACGCTGGCGCTGATGAACGAGCGCACCTGCCTGATCAATACGTCGCGCGGCGGACTGATCGACACGATGGCGTTGGCCGAGGCGCTCAAGGCGCGCAGGATCTTCGGCGCCGCCCTCGACGTGCTGGACAAGGAGCCGATCGCCGCCGATTGCCCGCTCATCGGCCTCGACAACGTCATCCTCACCGACCATACCGGCTGGTATTCGGAGGCCAGCGTGCGGTCGATCCAGGAAAAGGCCGGGCTGGCCGCCGCCGAGATGCTGACGACCGGCATCCCGACGAACTGGGTCAATAAATGGTGAAGCACCGAGGCGGGGAGCGCGGGATGAAAAGCATTCAATACAAGGCGGCGCAGCAGGTGGCGTGTGAGGAGAAGGCGGTGCCGGAGGTGGGTCCGGGCGAAGTACTGATCAAGGTGGCCTACGCCGGGGTGTGCGGTTCGGACATGATCATCTACCAGGGCGTGCATCCGCGGGCCAAGGCGCCGCTGGTGCTCGGCCACGAGTTCTCCGGCACGATCGAGAAGGGCCACAGCACGCTGCCGCCGGGCACCCCGGTGACCGTCTACCCGCTGCTCAGCTGCGGCCACTGCCAGCCGTGCCGGAACGGCTACGCCCACGTCTGCGACACCCTGAAGCTGATCGGCATCGACTGCGACGGCGGTATGGCCGACTACGTCAAGGTGCCCGAAGACAAGGTGCTGCCCATTCCCGCCGATTTTTCCCTCAAGCTCGGCGCCTTCATCGAACCGGTGGCCGTCGGCGTGCATGCCGTGGCCCGCTCCGGCTACCGTCCGGGCGACACCGCCGTGGTCTATGGCGCCGGCCCGATCGGCCTGTGCGTCGCCGGGTGCCTCAGCTACTTCGGCGCCAACCGGGTGATCGTCGTCGAAGCCAACCCGCACCGGCTCGACGTCGCCCGGCAGCTGGGCTTCACCGTCATCGACGCGGTCAAGGACGACCTGCGCGCCAAGGTGCTGGAACACACCCAGGGCCGCAAGGCCGACCTCGCCTTCGACTGCGCCGCCCACCCCAGCGTGCACACCAGCATCCTCGACATCCTGCGCGTGCAGGGCACCGGCGTCGTCGTCGGCTCCTACAAGAAACCGGCCGAAGTCGACCTGCTCAAGATCGAATTCAAGGAACTCACCCTGATCGGCACGCGGGTGTATGAACGGCGCGACTTCGAAACCGCCATCGCCATCCTGCAGAGCGGGCGCATCGACTTCGAACGCCTGCTCACCGTCGCCGCCCCGGAAGAGGCCCCGGACCAGTTCGGCCAACTGCTCAGTGGCAAGACCGACGCCATCAAGCTCATCTTCCAGCTCGGCTGAGCCCCGGACCCCGCAAGCACACCAGGAAAGACACAAGGAAAAAAACACATGCACGACCTCTTCAACCTCCAGGGCCGGGTGGCCCTCGTCACCGGTGCCAGCCGGGGCCTCGGCCAGGCCATGGCGCTCGGCCTCGCCCAGGCCGGCGCATCGGTCGCCGTGGTCGGCCGCACGCCGGTCCCCGACCTGCTCGACCGGATCGCCGCGCAGGGCGTGCGCGGCGGCTTCTACGAACACGACCTGGGCGACATCGACGGCATCCCGGCGCTGATCGCCCGCATCCAGGCCGACTTCGGCCGGATCGACATCCTGGTGAACAACGCCGGCGTGCAAAGCCGGCACCCGGCCACCGAGTTCCCGAGAAAGGACTGGGACTTCGTGATCGGCGTCAACATGAACGCCGTGTTCTTCATGTGCCAGGAAGTGGGCAAGGGCATGCTGGCGCAAGGGCGGGGCAAGATCATCAACATCGCCTCGCTGCTCTCGTTCCAGGGCGGGCTGACGGTGCCGGCGTACGCGGCGAGCAAGGGCGGGGTGGCGCAATTCACCAAGAGCCTGGCCAACGAATGGGCGGGGCGGGGGGTGAACGTGAACTGCATCGCGCCGGGGTACATGGAGACGGAGATGAACACGGCGCTGCTGGCGGACGCGACGCGCAGCCGGCAGATACTGGAGCGGATTCCGGCGGGGCGGTGGGGCCGGCCGGAGGACATGGTGGGGGCGGTGCTCTACCTCGCCTCGCCCGCGTCCGACTACGTCAATGGCACCACCCTCACCGTCGACGGCGGGTGGCTGGGGCGCTAGGCTGCGCCCCGGATTCCCGTTGGCCGGCAGCGAGGGACGCCGGCCGCAACGACGAAGCGATACATAACTACCGATTCAAGCTTTTTCGCCGTAACAACCGCAGTTCAACAGGAGGTCAGACATGACAGCGTTTTCCAAGAAAATCCTGAGCAAAATGCTCATCGCAGTCGTAGGAACGAGTTTGTGCGCGGCCGCGTTCGCGCAGCAGATCACCGGACGTTTGGGACATTCGATGCCGCCAGAGCACCCGCAGGCGGTGGCGATGAACAAGTTCGCCGAACTCGTCGGCAAATACACCGACAACCGGGTGAAGATCCAGGTCTTCCACAGCGCCTCGCTGGGCAGCGACGACAAGATGCTGCAGGTCACCCAGGCCGGCACGCAGGAGATGTATTACGGGGCGTTCGCGGCGATCGCCGGCGCGGTCAAGGAGCTCGGCATCTTCGATTTCCCCTTCCTGTTCCAGAACTACAAGGAAGTCGATACCGTCATGTGGGGCAAGATGGGCCAGAAGGTTTTCGACAAGATGGCGCCGCTGGGACTGGTCGGCCTGGGCTGGACGGAAGCCGGCTTCCGCCACCTGACCAACAGCAAGCGGCCGGTCAAAACGGCGGCGGACATCGAAGGCCTGAAGCTGCGCGTCATGCCCAACAAGGTGGCGATGGATTCCTGGAAAGCGCTGGGCGCCAATCCCACGCCGATGGCCTTCTCCGAGGTGTTCACCGCGCTGGAGATCAAGGCCATCGACGGCCAGGAGAATCCGCTGATCCTGATCTACACGAACAAGTTCCACGAAGTTAACAAGTACATCACCATCACCAACCACGTCTATACGCCGTGCGGCATCGTGGCCAACAAGAAATTCTGGGACAAGCTCAAGCCCGAGGATCAGGAAGCGATGCACAGGGCGGGGCTCGAAGCGGTCAAGTTCCATCGCGACCTGATGGACGCCGCCAACAAGGACGTCATCGGCAAGCTCAAGGCCGCCGGCGCCCTGGTCGACGTGCTGCCGCCGGAAGAAATCCAGAAACTTCGCGAGAAGACCAAGCCGGTGGTCGACAACTACACCAAGCTCATCGGCGAGGACTTCGTGAAAGAGTTCTACGCGGAGATCGAAAAGGTCCGCAACGGCAAGTAAGAGTCGGAGCAATCCCGGACGGGGGAAGCGGCGACAGGCTTTCCCCGTTTTTTTGGATATTTCTGGGCGGAGGGTGTTTCGTCCGCAAGGCCGAGGGGTTCGCCGCCCGTAGTTGCCTGTTCCTTGCACGAGGAATCTCTATGAACCAACTGTTAAGCCGGGTGAATGACGGGTTTTACCGTCTGCTGGAAGTGATCATGGTGGTGTGCCTGCTGGTGATGTTTGTGCTGGTGTTCATCAACGTGATGATGCGGATTTTTATGAACAGCGGGATAGACGTATCGGAAGAGCTGCCGCGGTACGCCTTTGTGTGGATGACGTTCATTGGGGCGGTGGTGGGGATGCGCAAGCACGCGCACCTGGGGGTGGACATGGTGGTGGCGGCGCTGCCGGTGCTGGGGCGGAAGGTGTGCTGGGGCATCAGCCAGGCGATCATGGCCCTGTGCAGCCTGTACATGCTGTACGGCACGTGGCTGCAACACGACATCATTGCGGCGAACGCCTCGCCGGTGATGCAGATGAGCATGCTCTGGGCGTTCGGGGTGAGCTACCTGACGGGCGCCGCGATCACCCTCATCTGCATCGCCAACCTGGCGCGCCTGGCCTTCGGGCAGGTGGCCGAAAGCGAACTCATCGACGTGCAGGAAGAAGGCCTGGAAGAAGCGCACGAAGTCGAACGCGAACTTGACGCCCAGGAAAAAAGCCACGCCGTCCGTCCCGGAGGACCCCAAGCATGACCGTCTTTGTCTTTATCGCCTCGCTGCTCGCGCTCATGGCCCTCGGCATGCCGATCGCCTTTGCGCTGATCGGCTGCGGGCTCGCCATGATGTACTACATGGGGATGACCGACCCGCAGATCGTCATCCAGAACATGTGGGACGGGGCCAACAGCTTCCCGCTCTTGGCCGTGCCCTTCTTCATGCTGGCCGGCGAATTCATGAACGCCGGCGGCATGACACGGCGGATCATCACCATGTCCATGGCCTGGGTGGGACACATCCGGGGCGGGCTGGGCTACGTGGCGGTGGTCGCGGCCATCGTCATGGCCTCGCTGTCGGGCTCGGCGGTGGCCGACACTGCCGCGCTGGCCGCGGTCCTGATCCCCCTGATGCGCAACGCCGGCTACGACGTCAACCGCTCGTGCGGGCTGATCTCCTGCGGCGGCATCATCGCCCCGGTGATTCCGCCGTCGATCGCCCTCATTCTGTACGGCGTCACGGGGGGCGTGTCGATCACCAAGCTGTTCATCGCCGGCATCGTGCCGGGGGTGCTGATGGGCCTGTCGATCATGCTTGCCTGGCGGTGGTGCATCAAGCACGACGAAATGCGCATCGAAGCCAAGCGGAGCCAGGCCGAACGCTGGCAAGAGACGCGCAGCGCCTCCTGGGCGCTGGTGCTGCCGGTGGTCATCATCGGCGGACTGAAGACCGGCATGTTCACCCCCACCGAGGCGGCGGTGATCGCGGCGGCGTACTCCCTGTTCGCGGGCACGGTGATCTACCGGGAGATCAAGTTCAAGCAGCTCTTTGGGCTGTGCCTGCGGGCGGCGGAGACCACGGCGGTGATCATGTTTCTGGTGTCGGCGGCGGGGGTGTCGGCGTGGCTGATCACGGCGGCGGACATTCCGGGACAGCTGGCCGAGATGGTCGCCCCGTTCATGGGCAACAAGATGCTGATGACCTTCGTGCTGATGATCCTGGTGCTGCTGGTGGGGACGGCGCTGGACATGACGCCGACCATTCTGATCATGACGCCGGTGCTGATGCCGGTGCTGAAGCAGGCGGGGATCGACCCGGTGTATTTCGGGGTGCTGTTCATCATGAACAACGCGATCGGGCTGGTGACGCCGCCGGTGGGGACGGTGTTGAACGTGGTCTGCGGGGTGGCGCGCATTCCGATGAGCGGGGCCATCAAGGGCGTCGTTCCCTTCATGATCGCCCAGACCATCGTGATGTTCCTGCTCGTCCTCTTCCCAGATATCGTCATGTTGCCTCTGCACTGGATGACGCGGTAGACGGCCGGGCGGGACGGTTTATTTGTTCGACGTGACTGAAAGGAAGAAAGAAATGGCAACGAAAGACAGGCTGTCGGTATTGCTGGCGATGCTGGACCAATCGGTGATTCCGGTGTTTTACCACCCGGATGAAGAGGTGTGCGTGAACGTGATCCAGGCCTGCGCGAACGGCGGGGCGAAGTGCGTGGAGTTCACCAACCGGGGCGACTTTGCCGCGGACGTCTTCCTGCGGGTGACCAAGCACTTCGCCAAGGCCGACCCGAGCGTGATCATGGGCGTGGGCTCGGTGGTGGACGCCCCGACGGCCGGGCTCTACATCGCCTACGGCGCCAAGTTCGTGGTCGGCCCGCTGCTCAACGCCGAAGTGGCCAAGGTGTGCAACCGGCGCGGCATCCCCTACAGCCCCGGCTGCGGCTCGGCCAGCGAAATCGGCGACGCCCAGGAACTCGGCTGCGAACTGATCAAGGTCTTCCCCGGCGCCTCGGTCGGCGGCCCGGACTTCGTCAAGAGCGTGATGGGCCCGATGCCCTGGACGCGGATCATGCCCACCGGCGGCGTCGAGCCGACCGAAGAGTCCCTGCGCAAATGGTTCGGCGCCGGCATCGTCGCCTGCGGCGTCGGCTCCAACCTGATCACCAAGAAGCTGCTCGACGCCAAGGACTACAAGGGTCTTGAAGAGAACGTCCGGCAGACCATCGCGCTGGTCAAGCGCATCAAGGCCGAACTCGCCAAGTAAGGCGGACACCCATCAACCCCTATTAACCACAACGAACACAACGGGCACGACGAAATCATTTTGTTTGGCTTCTCGTTGTGTGCGTTGTGCACGTCGTGGTTAAACCTGCTTTTTTGAGGACACCCCCATGAGCGAACTCATCATCAAACCCGCCAGCGAAGCCCGCTGGGACTGCGTCTCCTTCGGCGAAGTCATGCTGCGCTTCGACCCCGGCTTCGGCCGGGTGCGCAACGCCCGCAGCTTCCAGGTGTGGGAAGGCGGCGGCGAATACAACGTGGCGCGGGCCATGAAGAAATGCTGGCAGAAGCGCGCCGCCGTGGTCACCGCCCTGCCGAAGAACGACCTCGGCTGGCTGGTCGAAGACTTCATCATGCAAGGCGGCGTGGATCTGAGCCACGTCATCTGGCGCGATTTCGACGGCCTCGGCAAGAACACCCGGGTCGGCCTCAACTTCACCGAAAAAGGCTTCGGCGTGCGGCCCGCGCTCGGCTGCTCCGACCGGGGCAACAGCGCCGCCTCGCAGATCAAGCCCGGCGAAGTGAACTGGGAAAAGCTCTTCGGTGAAGAAGGCGTGCGCTGGTTCCACACCGGGGGCATCTTCGCCGCGCTGGCCAGCAACACCGCCGAAGCGGTGATCGAAGCGGTCGAAGCCGCCAAGAAATACGGCACCGTCGTCTCCTACGACCTCAACTACCGCGCTTCCCTGTGGAAGAGCCAGGGCGGCAAGGAGGCGGCGCAGCGGGTCAACCGCACCATCGCCAAGAACGTCGACGTGATGATCGGCAACGAAGAAGACTTCACCGCCTGCCTCGGCTTCGAAGTCGAAGGCGCGGACGAACACCTCACCCAGATCGAGACCGAAAGCTTCAAGAAGATGATCCAGACCGCGGTCGCGGCGTTCCCCAACTTCAAGGTGGCGGCGACCACGCTGAGGAAGGCCACGACGGCCACCTTCAACGACTGGTCGGCGCTGGTGTACTACCAGGGGCAGCTGTACCAGTCGATGCAGCGGGACGACCTGGAGATCTACGACCGGGTGGGCGGAGGCGACGGGTTTGCCTCGGGGCTGATCTACGGTTTCCTGGAAGGCAAGGGGCCGCAGGCGGCGGTGGAATACGGCGCGGCGCACGGTGCCCTGGCCATGACCACCCCCGGCGACACCTCGATGGTCCGCGTCGAGGAGGTCGAGGCCGCCATGAAGGGCAAGGGGGCGCGCGTCATTCGCTAGCGTTCGCGGGTATCATGCGGGTTCGCGATTTTTTCCCTGGTTTCCAACCCTTGATCAAGCGCTCCGGCGCCGATGAACCATGAACCCGCAAACCCCGCTCTCCCCGCAACTCCTGGCCCTCGACTGGGGCACGTCGAGCCTGCGCGCGTTCCTCATGCGCGACGGCGAAGTCATTGAAACGCGGCAGTCGGCGCACGGCATCCAGCATTTGCCGCAGCCGGGCACGCCCGGCTACGAACAGGCCTTCGCCGCGATCGCCGGAGACTGGCTGCGGCAGTGGCCGGAACTGCCGATCGTCGCCTGCGGCATGGTCGGCAGCGCCCAGGGCTGGAAGGAGGCGCCCTACGTACGCTGCCCGGCCGACATCGGCACGCTGGCCGGGCAGAGCGTGGCGGTGCCCAGCGGTTTGGGGCCCGATATCCTGATCGCGCCGGGTGTCCTGTTTGACGAACCCGGCGAACTGCCCGACGTGATGCGCGGCGAGGAAATCCAGATCGCCGGCGCGCTGCTGGATCATCCCGCCTGGGCGGCGCGTTCCTGCATGCTGCTGCCCGGCACGCATTCGAAATGGGCGCAGATCGAGGACGGCCGGATCGTCCGCTACGCCT
Source organism: Propionivibrio sp. (assembly GCF_047602565.1). Lineage (GTDB taxonomy): Bacteria > Pseudomonadota > Gammaproteobacteria > Burkholderiales > Rhodocyclaceae > Propionivibrio. The sequence continues at coordinate 1,832,232 of NZ_JASGGX010000001.1, read as the reverse complement.
CCTACCTGACCGGCGAACTGTTCGCCGTCCTGAGCCAGCATTCGATCCTCGGCCGGCTGATGCCCGCTGCGGCGGAAAAACCCCGCGAAACCGACGAGGCAGCCTTCGAACTCGGGCTGTCGGTCGCGCGCGACAGCCGTCCGGGCGACCTGTCTCATCAAATTTTCGGTACCCGCACGCTCGGGCTGACCGGCCGGCTGCCCGCCGCGTCGCTGGCCGACTACCTGTCCGGCCTGCTGATCGGCCATGAACTCGTGTCGGGACTCGCCGGCGCCGGCGATCTCGCCCAGGTGCCGCTGGTCATGATCGGCGCGCCCTCGCTGTGCCGGCGCTATGCGCACTCCCTGCATTTCATGGGCCGTGCGGCCGACGCGGTGCTCGACAACACGGCGCCGGCCGGCCTGTGGAACCTGGCGCTGGCCGCCGGGCGGGTCGGCGGCGGGCACCGCTGACGCCCGTTTCGCCGCCGGCCTGCCGGATGCCGTCCGGCATCCCCTATCGACACGAGGAGAACGACATGTCCGACACCATCCTGAACGAGCGCTTCGCCGCCGCCAACGCCGCGCTGCCGCTGGTCGCCATCCTGCGCGGCATCCGCCCGGACGAGGCCGAAGGCATCGGCCGCGACCTGTATGCGGCGGGTTTCCGCCTGATCGAAGTGCCGCTCAATTCGCCGGACCCGTTCGCCAGCATCGCGGCGATCCGGCGCGTCCTGCCGGCCGACGCGCTGGTCGGCGCGGGGACCGTGCTGTCGATCGACCAGGTCTGGCAGCTCAAGGACTGCGGCGGCGAACTGGTCGTGATGCCGCACGCCGATACCGCGGTGATCCGCTCGGCGAAGGAGGCGGGGCTCATCTGCGCGCCGGGAGTCGTCACCCCGACCGAGGCGTTCGCCGCGCTGGCGGCCGGCGCTGACGCGCTGAAGATCTTTCCGGCGGAACTCGTCACGCCGGCGATTCTCAAGGCGATCCGCGTGGTGCTGCCCAAGGGCACGCGCCTGCTGCCGGTCGGCGGCATCACGCCGGACAACATGCAGCCCTACGTGGATGCCGGCGCCACTGGCTTCGGCCTCGGTTCGGCGCTGTACAAGCCGGGCATGACGGCGGAAGCGGTCGCCGAGGCCGGGCGGCGTTTCGTCGCGGGCTGGCGGGCGTTGTCCGGCCGCTGAGGGAAGGGCGCCCGGATCGACGCGCGGGAGGTCTCAGGGAAACACTGAAATATTCCGCATTCGTCATTCCGGCGAAAGCCGGAATCCAGGAAAGCCGACAAACCGGACCCCGGCCTTTGCCGGGGTGACGAATTTTAGGGCAGCGCGCAGGCCCGGCCGCCCGCCGACTCCGCCAGCGAACCGTCCGCGGCCGCCTTCCTGCCGATGACGCGATAGACGACCGTATCACCCTTCCCCTTGAGGTGGAGCGTGCGCGGCGCCTGGAACTCGAAGCACGGCAGCAGCTTGCGGTAGGTGGTCTCGTCGACCTGCACGATGCCGGGAACCCCTTCGCTGGTGATGCGGCTGGCCAGATTTACCGTGTCGCCCCACAGGTCGTAGATGAATTTCTTCTTGCCGACCACGCCGGCCACCACCGGGCCGCTGCCGATGCCGATGCGCACTTCGAGGTGCATCGCGTTGACCTGGAAGTCCCGCTCCAGCAGGTCGCGCATCGCCAGCGCCAGATCGGCGAGCGCCTCGGTGAAATCCTCGCGCTGGTCGTTCAGCCCACCGGCGACCATATAGGCGTCGCCGATCGTCTTGATCTTCTCCAGCCCGTATTTCTCGGCCAGTTCGTCGAACGACGAGAACACCCGGTTGAGCATCGAGAAGACCTGCTGCGGCGTCATCCCCTCGGCGATGCGGGTGAAATTGACGATGTCCACGAACATCACCGACACGTCGGCGAAGCCGTCGGCGATCGTCTGGCTGCTGTTCTTCAGCCGTTCGGCGATCGGGCCGGGGAGGATGTTCAGCAGCAGCCGCTCGGAGCGTTCCTGTTCGAGCTGCAGCAGGCGATGCGCCTCCTCCAGCCGCGACTGGGCCTTCTGCTTCTCGATCGCCGAGTAGCGCAGCAGCACGAAGACGAGCGTCGACACCGCCGTGAAGTTGAGCGCGAAGAAGAACACCGTCGTGCTGGGCGGAATCTTCACCGGCGCCGGCAGCGCGGCATCCGCCAGGTAATAGTCGAAGCCGCCGGACAGCGCGGTCAGGAAGACATAGGCGAAGAACCACGCCAGCGCCTCGCGCGCGCCGATCACCAGCACCGCCCCGACCGGCGCCAGCAGCGCCCACAGGCTCAGGCCGCTGGCGGTGATGAAATTGCCCATGCTCCACTGCGCGACGAAGGGCATGAACAGGAACAGCGCCAGCTGCGTCTGGCGGAAGAACTCGAAGCGGAGCGTCTTCAGATAGAACGCGAGGTTGCCGATCAGCAGCAGCTGGAAGAGGAACGGGATCGTCGAGGAAATCTGCGGGCCGAGCTGCCAGTAGATGAACAGCCAGAACATCGAGGCGAAGCTGATCAGGCCGGTGGCGAAAATCAGCAGGGTCTTCTGCAGCCGCACCTCCCCGGAATCCGTCGGCAGGATTCCGGCGCGGCGGATTCTGTCGGCGAGGCTGTCGGAAGGGGCCATGGCGTCATCGGGCGGAAAGGTCCCGCGATTTGACTCTAAACGGCGGGCAGGGTCAACCGGACTATGCATCCGGAGAGAATGTCAGGGCAGCTTGCCGGCGGCGATCATGCGGTTGAAGAGGACATAGGGCGGAATCCAGACGACGAGGTCGTCGAATTCTCCGCCGTTCGGAACGTCCGACGGGTCGCGGGCGAAGAACACGGTCGTCGCGGCTGCATTGGCATCTTCATCCGCGTTGGTTGCCGAGCTGTCGGCGATGGCTGTACCTTCAGGCGTGGTCCCCCAGTTGTTTTTCCCGAAGGAGAAGATCACTGCGGGGGCGCAACGGTAGTCTTTGCTGCAGGCATGGTCATCGTCACCAATCAAATAGCTGGCAACACCATTGCTATCTCGAGTTTTGACTTTCTTACTCGCATAGTCAGTTAGAGGAAAAAGCACATTATTTTTTGCATAGGTATACGTAACGCTGTAGCGAATCATTTTGTTCCACGCGTCAGTTTTCTTTACGCCAAGCGTGGTCCAAGGGATATAACCAGTACATTGCATATCGTTTGTACAATCGTTTGGGTTCTCTGTGCCGTCAGCAAGCGATATCGCCGGCCGTGGCAAACGTCCGTTCGCGATCGCAAAGCCGATCAGTGCCTCGCGTATCTCGCTGAGCTGTTGCCGCGTCTCGTTGTAGTTGCGCTGATCGATTCGCGAGGAGAGCGGCGGGATCAGGCTGCTGACGAGCAGTCCGACAATGATGAGCACGATGGACAACTCGACCAGGGTAAAACCGGACTGGCTCATGGAACCTGAAAGTTTTGCCAAACGGGTCGGGGTCACGGGCATGGAGAACTCGGGCAGGGGATGACGGTCATCTGCTTGTCGCCAATCCTGATGATGGCCGAATTGGCGCTGGTGCGTTGGTAGGATACCAATTCCGGCCATTTGTTGGCATTCAACCAGGCCAGGGTGGCCGGGTCGAGATTGAGACTGTTGTAAGGCGGGCGGCCTGCGCTCTCGCCGGCGTTGGCGTCACCGTCCTGGTCCGTATCCGCCCAGGGAAACATGCCGTTGTCGGCATGAAAACGGCGCAGGCCATGGCTGGGAGCGCCGGCAGCGTTGTCGTCGGGGCCGCGGATTTCAGCCAGGACTCGCATGTTCGCGGCCCGGAAGACGTCGTCGCGCGTTATGGCCAGCACAGTGTCGTTGAACAGAGGAGAGCGCGGTCCGGAGACATAAGCGAAATCCCCGTCGTTGTTGACCCCGTCAAGATAGTCCGCCACCGCGTTGCTTGGCCGCCCGTTCTGGCCGGGCAGGGGCGGGCCGGAGGAAAAAATCAGCGCGGCGTAATTGGCCGTGCCATCGAGCGAAAGTTGCAGGGCCTGTTGCGGGTTGATCGGCTGGGCGGTTGGATTGTCTCGCAATTCCGGAGAGAGCGCGTACCACAGCCGTTCTCCCCAACCATCGCGCACATCCGCCATGTCGAGCGTTTTCCATGGGATGCGGCCGATGTAGGCCGTGCAGTTGCCGCCGACCTGGTTGGCCACTCCGTCATCATCGGTATCGGGGCACGTCAGGCTGCCGGGGCGATTGTCGTCCTGCGCGGCGCGGCCGATCAGTGCCGCTTTCGCCTCGGCCATCGCTGCGGCCGTCGTGCCCTCCAGCGTTCGGCGCAGGGCCTCAGCGTTGCCTTGCGCCAACAGCCATGACATCGAGCCAAGGAAAAACAGCAGCATGAGAACCAGCAACGCCGCGCCACGTTGGCGGACAGCGATACCCTGCCTTGTCGAAAACATGGATCAGCGCGCCGCAGGCCGTATTTTGAGCGTGCCGCCACCCAGCAGATCAGCCGTTTCGCCCGTGCTCCGATTGACCGTATCGCCCACGCTGGCCTTGGCCGCCGGGCCGCCTTCGGGGCGGACGACGACCTTGCCGGGGTTGGCGCGGCCGGGGGTGACGGCGACGCCGCCGTCGGCGCGCGCGTCGTCCTGCGCGACGCCATTGATCCACACCGTGCGCCGGCCGCTGCTGCGCGTCACCACGCCGTCGATGGTCAGCGTCGGGTCTTCCGGGATTTCCCGGCGTTCGGGCAGGTTGAACTGCCGCTGCCGATCGAGCGCTTCGCGGCGTTCCGGGGTGAAGAACAGGCGGCCGAGTTCCTGCGCCGCCGCCAGCGCCGGAAGCGCGGCGGCCAGCAGCAGCGCGCACAGCAGCCGGGCGGCGTGCGGCCGGCGGGAAGCGCGATGGCGCGGCGGGTTCATTTCGCGTTCACCTTGCTTTTGTCAAACTTCGCGCACCGTGATCCAGTCGATCACGCAGTCCGCCTGCAGCAGGCCCTGCAGCGCGTTGTCCGCGCCTGTGCGGGGCAGGCGCGCGACGTCGCAGCGCCTGACCTGGATCAGCGCGCGGGCCTGCCGGCGCAGGTCGCCGAGCAGCCGGGTCAGGTCTTCCTCGTGCAGCAGGCGCACCTGCAGCTTCATGGTGCTGGCGTAGAGGCCGAGCGCCCCCGCCGGCGCCTTGTCCAGGGCGTGCTGCGGGGCGAATTCGTAGCGGACTTCGATCAGGCGGTGCCGGTCGCGGATTTCCTTGAGCAGTTCGACCCACTCCAGGCGCGGCTCCTCGCCGATCACGCCGCGCGCCTGGAGGCTGTTGAACAGGGCGGCTTTCTGCCGGATTTCGTTTTCCTCGTTGCGTACCTGCCGGAGCTTGCCGTCGATCTCGTTGCGCTGGCCCTGCGCCGCGGTGAAGGCCGCCTGCGCGGCGGCGATCCGGTCGCGCGAGAACACCACGGCGGCGGCGCCGAGCGCGACCGCCAGCACCATGACGAACAGGCCGGCCTGCAGCCTGCGCAGATCGTGCGGCCCGAATTTCACGGTTCGATCCTCCGGCTGACGAGCAGGCTGAAATCGCGCGGTTTTTCCTCCTCGCGCACCGCGTCGCCACCGCGCAGCGAGGTGCCGGAGGCGATGTCGAGCGGCTGCTGGAGCACGTCCACCCGCAACTTCGCGTCGGCCCGCAAGGCCTCGACGAAGCGGCCGAACGCGGCGAGCAGCTGGCGGGTGGTGGCGTTCGGACCGAGCCGCAGCGTTCCCCGCACGACGATGCTCTCGCTGCCTTCCGGTACCGGCGGGACGTTCGCGGCCGGATTGCCGGAGCCCGCGGCGTCGGGGTCGGCGCCGCCGATCCTCCAGTCGAGGCGGTCGATCTCGATCGACGGCTCGGCCTGCAGGGCGCGGCTGATTTCCCGGTAGAGCCCGTCCGGCGCGGTGCTGCGCCGTTCCTGGACGAGGTAGCGGTCGATCACGCTCTTCAGCGTCTCGTTATCGGTCGGCACGCTGGGGAAGGTCTTGACGATGTCGGCGTAGCGTTGCCGGGCGAGCGCCGACTCGGTCCGCAGCGCCTCGGCGTCCTGCCCGATCTGATGGGCGTCGAACAGATATTTTCCGGACAGCAGCAGGCAGGCGGCCAGGGTCATCGCCCCGGCGCCCTGGAGCAGCGACCGGATCTGCACGATGCGGAAGCTGTGGCGCAGCTCGTCGCCGGCGAACTGCACGCCCGGCGGGTCGGCGACCAGCAGGTGCAGGAACAGCGGCTCGGCGTGCGAGTCCGGCAGTTCCGTCTTGAGGCCGGCACGCCGCGCGCACTCGTTGATGTCGAGGACGTTGAAGCGGACCGCCGGCGTGTCAACGCAGCTGTTGCCGATCGCCTTGAAGGCGCCGGCATGGGCCAGGATGTGCGCGGTGATGGCCTGGCCGCGCCCGATCAGGCGCTGGCTGGACAGGTATTGCTGCAGCTTGACCGATTCCGCGGCGAAGGCCTGGGCGATCCCGGCGATGCTGCTGTGCTGCAGCGGCGTCAGGCGGCTGAAGTGCAGCTCGCCCTTGTCGAAGAAGCTCTGCCGGATGCTCTGGTCCTGGACCGAGAGCAGTAGGCAGGGCTCCGGCGGGAGGCGCAGTTTCCTGAGCAGCGCCGGGGCGAGCAGCGGCAGGGAAAAAATGCCGGACAGCGCGGCGTCGGCGGCGCGGATGGCGTCGAGCCACGGCTGGAAAAAGGCCGGGCTGGACAGCGCGGCGAGCAGCAGGCGCTCGTCCTTGCGGCGGTTCTTCTCGTGCCCCAGCGAGGCCGCCGCGCTGAGCGGCGTGTTGAAGAAGGTCTGCGCCAGTTTGCGCCGGATGACGGTCTGGCGGTCGGCGCCGCGCAGGTAGGGAATGGTCTCGATGTGAAACCCTTCCTCGGCGACGTTGGCGAGCAGCGAAAAAACGCTTTTCGAATGCTCCGCGAGGTAGCGCGCGAACTGCTGCACGCCGGCCTCGGTCGGCGGGAACGTCGCCTCGCAGGCCAGCGCGCCTCGCCGCCAGTGGTAGGCGGCCATCTGGTGCGTGCCGAGGTAGAGCAGGCGCTGGGGTCTCATGGGAAGTCAGGTCTGGATGCGGCTGATGACATCATAAACCGGCCCCAGCACGGAGAGCATGATCCAGCCGAGCAGGCTGCCGAGCAGCAGGGTCAGCATCGGCTCGATGAGCTGCTGCACCTTCTCGACCGATTCGCGCACGTCGCGGTTGTAGAAGTAGCTGACGTTGGCCAGCGCGTCGTCGAGCGCGCCGGTGCTTTCGCCGACGCGCAGCATGCGGATCACCAGCGGCGGGAAGAAGCCGGTGCGCTGGAAGGCGGAGGTCACGTTCTGGCCCTCGCCGATCAGCTGCTCGACGCGCTCGAGTCCGCGTTGCACGACGAGGTTGCCGACCACGTGCTGGGTGGTGCGCACCGCGTCGAGGATCGGGATGCCGGACGAATAGAGCAGGGCGAAGGTGTTGGCGAAGCGCGAGAGGACGATCTTGCGCAGGATCTCGCCGATCAGCGGCAGCCTGAGCTTGAGGCCGTCGAAGCGCAGGCGGGCCAGCGGATTGGCGCCGAGCAGGAGCCTGATCCCGACGAAGAGGACGACCGGTATCGCCAGCGCCACGTACCAGTAGGCGACCAGCAGGTCGGAGACGAAGAACAGCGCCCGGGTCTGCGGCGGCAGCACCTGCCCCATGTTCTTCACGAACTGCTTGAGCTGCGGCACCATGTAGATCATCAGGAAGAAGGTGGCGGCGACCACGATGGCGCCGACGAAGGCCGGGTACATGGCCAGCTTCTTGGTCTGGGAGGCGAGTTCGTCTTCCCACTTGAGCGTGTCGGTCAGGTTGCGCAATACCTCGGGCAGTCGGCCGCTCGCCTCGCCGGCGCGGATCAGGCTGACGAAGACCTTGCCGAACACGCGCGGGTGCGCCTCCATGGCCTGCGACAGCGTCTGCCCGCCCTCGATGCCCTCGACCAGGCTGGCGATGATCTCGCGGAAGCGCGGGTTTTCCAGGCTGTCGCGCAGGTCGGCGAGCCCGTCGAGGATCGGCACGCCGACCCGCACCAGATGTTCGAGGTGGAAGCAGAAGTGGATCAGCTCGCGCCGCGGGATGTTCTTCGCGCCGAACAGGTGGCGGGCGCTCACCGGCGCGCCGTCGACCAGGTCGAGCTCCATGCGCTTCAGGCGCATTTCGAGGTCGATCAGGTTCATCGCGTCGAGGCGGCCTGCCACGGCGCGGCCGTCGGAATCGATCGCCCGGTAGTTGAACAGCGGCATCGCGGCTACATCCGGTCGGTCAGGTCGACCACGCGGGCGAGCTCTTCCAGCGAGGTCGACCCGTCGAGCACGCGGCGCAGGCCGTCGTCGGCCAGCGGCACGAAGCCGATCTGCGTGGCCGCCTGCCGGATCTCGCGCGCGGTGCCGCGGCGCGCCACCAGCTCGTCGAGCTCGGCGTTCATGCGCAGGATTTCCATGATTGCCAGACGTCCGCGGTAGCCCTGGAAGTCGCAGCGTTCGCAGCCGCACGGACGGAACAGCACCGGGCGCGGCGCGTCGGCCGGGCCGAGCAGGCGCGCTTCGTGGTCCTCGGCCTGGTAGGGCGTCTTGCAGTGCGGGCACAGGCGGCGCACCAGCCGCTGGGCGACCACGCCGATCACGTTGCCGGCCATGATGTCCGGCAGCACGCCGATGTCGAGCAGGCGCGGCATGGCGCCGATCGCCGAATTGGTGTGCAGCGTCGAATAGACCTGGTGCCCGGTCATCGCCGCGCGGAAGGCCATTTCCGCCGTCTCCGCGTCGCGGATTTCGCCGACCAGGATGACGTCCGGGTCCTGCCGCATCATCGAGCGGATGCCGTTGGCGAAGTCGAGCTTGACCGATTCGGCCACCGAGGTCTGCCGCACCAGCGCCATCGGGTACTCGACCGGGTCTTCGAGGGTCATGATGTTCAGCCCCTCGGAATTGATGTGGTTGAGGATCGAGTAGAGCGTCGTCGTCTTGCCGCTGCCGGTCGGCCCGGTGAGCAGGATGATGCCTTCCGGGCGGGCGATCATCAGCTTGAGCAGGTTGAGCTGCCGCTCGGTCAGCCCCAGCCCTTCCAGCGGCACCAGCCCCTTCTGCCGGTCGAGGATGCGCAGCACGATGTTCTCGCCGTGGATGGTCGGCTGCGCGGACACGCGGAAGTCGATCTGCCGGCCGCGGATGTTGAGCGTGATGCGCCCGTCCTGCGGCGCGCGGTTCTCGGCGATGTTCATGCCGCTCATCACCTTGATGCGCACCGCCATCGCCGGCCAGTAGGACTGGTGCAGCGAACGGACCTGGCGCAGCATGCCGTCGATGCGGTAGCGGATGCGCAGGAAGCCGCTTTCCGGCTCGAAGTGGATGTCGGAAGCCTCGCGCTTGACCGCGTCGGTGAGGATCGAGTCGATCAGGCGCACGACCGGCTGGCTGTATTCGCCGGAGGTCGAACTGCAGGCCGCGGAAATCGATCTCGCCGGTCTCGATCTCGTGCAGGATGCCGTCGATCGACAGCTCGTAGCCGTAGGCCTGGTCGATGGCCCGGTCGATCTCGGTTTCGCCGGCCAGCAGCGTGTCGATCTCGATGGCGTGGCGGGCCAGGGCGCGGATGCGGTCGAGGGCGACGATGTCGTTGACGTCGGAGGTGGCGACGGTCAGGCGCTGATGGTCCTCGTCGTAGTCGAGCGGCAGCAGATGGTGGCGCTTGGCCAGCTCGCGCGGCACCAGCGCCAGCGCGGACGGATCGATGATCGCGTTGGACAGGTCGATGCTCTGCTTGCCGAGGCTCTCCGACAGCGCGTCGCGCAGCGTCGCCTCGGTGACGAAGCCCAGCGAGACCAGCAGCTTGCCGACCGGCTGGTTGGACTTCATCTGTTCGAGCAGGGCGATGCGCAGCTGGTCCTCGCTGAGGATGCCCTTGGCGATCAGGACCTGTCCGAGCTGGCGTGGCTGGGGCGCGTTCATCCGGGGCGGGCGCGCGGGCGTGCGGCGGTCACGGTTGCAGTTCCAGCAGCCGGGCGCCGACCCGCGCGCGGTCGAAGGTCGCGGCCCGGGCGCCGCCGGCGTCCAGCGCCATCCGGTAGTACTGGGCGGCCAGCCGGTCCTGGCGCAGGTGGTCCAGGCTGACCGCCAGGTTGAAGATGATGTCCGGATTGTCGGGCTCGCCGGCGTAGGCCTGGAAATACGCCTGCTGGGCTTCGCGCCAGCGCTGCTGGCGGGCGTACAGGTTGCCCAGCGCGAAGAGCAGCGAGGGCGAATCGGGCTGGCCGGCCAGCGAAGTCTTCAGGCGGCTCTCGGCGCCGTCATCGTCGCCCTGCCGGCCCGTGCTGAGCACGCCGGCCCGGGCCGTGGCGTCGCTGGGGTCCGTTTCGAGCGCGCGCAGATAGTAGGCGTGCGCCCGGTCGGTCTGGCCCTGCCGCGCGGCGAGGGTGGCGAGGCCGAGCAGGGCGTCGGTGCTCTTGCCGTCGGCGCGCAGCGCCAGTTCGTAATCGCGTTGCGCCTCGTCGTTGCGGCCGGCCTGCAGCGCCTCGTAGGCACGTTCGAGCGTGGTGTTCGTGCGCGGGCTGGTGCGCGTCAGGCGGAGCGCCGCGTCGGCCGGTTCCCGCTGCGGCGCGGCCGCCGGGGCGGCGCGGGCCGGCGCCTGGGGCGCGGCGGCGTACGTCGGCGCCGGAGACTTGCCGCCGGACGGGAGCGGCGAACCGGCCTCGGGCGCCGGGTGGACGGCGCCGCTCGCGCCGGCCGGCGGAGGCGGGGGCGGCGACACGGCAGGCGTGGCGAGTGCGGCAGGCGCAGGTGCCGGCGTGGCCGCGGCGGCCATCGTGGCGGCGGGCGCCGCTACCAGGCGTCCGGTGCCCGGCGATTGGAGGGACTGCAACTGCCACCAGAAATACCCGCCGATGCCGAGGACGGTCAGCAGCCCCGCGCCGGCGATCAGCCACAGCGTGCTACTGGTCGCGGGCCGCTGCTTGACGGCGAAGACGTTGCGCGCGGCGGCGCGTTCCTCCGCGTGGCTTTCTGCGGCGGGCGGGCGCTTCGGCGCCGAGCCGGCCGAGACGGCAGCCAGATCGGCATCGACGGCGTCGAAATGCTGCGACAGATTGGGCAGGGGGCCGGCAGGCGAATTGGACGCGGGCGCGCCGAGCGGCGGCGTCAGGGTCGGTTCGGCGGCGGCCGCTGAGGCCGCCTCGGCCGTGCCCGGCGCGGCGGGCGCGTTTTCGCTCCCGGCCTGGCGCTTGGCTTCCTCCGCTTTCCTGAGCGCCTCCATCAGCAGGCTCATCGCAGCGGCTCCTGCAGGTTGGGGCCGGAGAAGGGCTCATAGACCTTGTCCGTGACGAAGAAGTCCCTGCCCGGCAGCGAGGTCGCCAGATGGCTGAAGTCGCCGTTGATCGAGGCGTCGCGGATCACCGTCGGGCGCAGCACGATGACCAGTTCGGTCTTGCGCGAGGCGTTGTTGCGCGTGGTGAACACTTCGCCGATCAGCGGAATGTCGCCGACGCCGGGGAAGCGCCCGCTCTTGTTTTCCATGCGGTCTTCCATCAGGCCGCCGAGCACCGCCACGTCGCCGCTCTGCACGCGCATCATCGATTCGATCTCGCGCGTGCGTATCTGCGGCACCTCGTTGGCCACGGTGAGCGCCGGATTGGGGTCCTGCTTCAGGGCGGAGATGCTGGAGATGGACGGCCGGACGTTGAGCGTGACCACGTCGTCGTCGCCGACCTGCGCCGTCAGGTTCATGAAAAAGCCGATCGACACCGATTGCGGCGTGGTGGTGGTAGTGGTCACCGCGTTGGTGTTGCTGTTGCCTGCGGCGATGTCCTGCTTGACGTTGAAGTAAACGAAATCCTCGGAGACCTTGAGCGTCGCCGTCTGGTTGTTCAGCACCGTCAGCTTCGGGCTGGACAGCACTTTCGTGGTGCCGAAGCCGCGCAGCATGTCAACGAACACGTCGAGCCCGCGGGATACGTTGCGGTAGGTCAGGCTGAACGGCGAGACGGTCGAGCCGGCGTTCTGCGTGTTGGTCGCGGGCGTCAGGGAGAAGCCGGTCTGGGTGGCCACCTTCGACCATTCGATGCCCTGCTGGTAGCTGTCGGACAGGTCGACCTCGATGATCGTCGCCTCGATCATCACCTGGCGGCGGGCGCTGCGCATGACGCGGTCGATGAATTCCTGCACCTTCTCGTGCTGGCGCGAGGTGGCGCGCACGGCGATCACGCCGGTTTCCGGGCTGGCGATCACCGAGGCGGCCTCGCGGAAGGTCATCCGCTTGACCACGGTCGCGCCGGTGTTCTGCAGCGACGCCGGATTCGGGCTGCCGGCCAGGGTCTGCTGCGCCTGGACGCCGCGGCCGGCGGCGCCTGCGGTCGGCGGCGCGCCGGTGCCGGTGGTGCTTTGCGCCGTGTTCTGCTCGACGACAGTTTCGGTGGAGCCTTCGGGGAAGATCTTGTCGGTTTCGTGCAGCAGGTCCTTCAGGTTCTTCTCCAGCGATTCCCAGAAGCGGTTCCTCGACTTGTTCTCGATCTGGATGCGCGAGACGTTGCCGCCGGTCGAGTTGCCCTGGCTGGTGGTCAGGGCGCTGGTCGAGATCTGCGTATTGGTCGATACCGTGCCGGTGACGTCGCGGGCCAGGTTCACGTAGTCAACGCGGTAGTGCTTGAGGTAGGGCGAGTCGGGCATGACCACGAGATTGGGGCCGTCGAGCTCGAAGCGCATGTCAACCTGCTTGGCGATGCGGCTGAGCAGCTGCGGCAGCGTCTGGTCGATGGCGTTCAGCGTGACGCTGCCCGAAATGCCCGGATGGATGTCAACGTTCAGCCGGGCGTCGCGGGCCAGGGCGAACAGCAGGTCCTGCACCTTGACGTTGTTGACCACCACGCTGTAGGTCTCGGTCCGGCCGGCGGCCTTCGGGCGCGGCAGGGGAACCGCCTGCTGCACCGGCGCGGGAATCGAGTCCCTGGCTTCCGGCGCCCTGGCCTCGTCGGCGCGCAGGTGTCCGGCGGACGGCCCGCCGTTCAGTGTCGCGGGAGCGCAGCCCGCGACGAGAAACACGGTCAGGATTGCGCCGGCGGGTCTGAGCATGATTATTGTCGTCCGGTAGAATTCGAAATTATCATATCACGTAAAGTTTTTTCTTCAAGTGATTGATTTGTATCGATTGATTCCTGCTACCGGAGCTTGCCGACGGCGCGTATCGACGGGGCGCCCGCCGGGCTGATCCGGGCCAGCGCCGCCAGCTCGGCCTGGGCCGTGCCGCGCGTCGCATAGTCGCCGTAGATGACCCCGAGACGATCGCCGCCGTCCTGGCGCGCGCGGTAGACGCGGATCTGCTGCGGATCGAGCCGGGCGGCGAGCTCGTCGACCAATAGCTGGACATCGGCGAGGTTGCTGGCGTCGGTGTTCAGCAGCTGAATCGAGTAATGCGTGCGCGGCGTGTTTTTCAGCCATGTCTCGGTCGCCGCGATGCGCTCGCCGAGCGTCGGCGCGCGGCCGGCCGGCGGCTGCGGAGGCGCCGCGAGGTCGTCGGCGACCGCGAGAACCGGCGCGCCCGCCGCCTTTTCGGGCACGGGCGGCGGATCCGCGGGCCGTTCCGTGCCGATCCGCCAGAGGAACAGCGCGGCGACGGCACAGGCCGCGACGCCGGCTCCGGCAAGGAAGCCCCGGCGGCGCCCGGCCATCGGGGACAACCGGGCGTCGCGGATCGCGGCCCGCATGCGGCGCGCGTCCACCAGGTGTTTCCCGTCGGAGAAGGCGGCGAGCAGTGCCTTGTCGGCCAGGATGTTGATGCGCCGGGTCAGCCCCTGCGAGGCCTTGGCGAGGAGACGGACGGCCGGCGGCGTGAACAGGTCCGGGCCGCGATAGCCGGCGGCGCGCAGCCGGAACATCAGGTACGCGCCGACGTCGTCGCGGCGCAGCGGCTCCAGCGCGAAGTGGTGGGTGATGCGGTCCGTCAACTGGCGCATGTCCTTCGCGCCCAGGCGTTCGTCGAGCTCGGGCTGGCCGAAGAGCACGATGTGCAGCAGCTTGTGGCGGCTGGATTCGAGGTTGGAGAGCAGGCGGATTTCCTCCAGCGTCTCCGCCGGCATGGCGTGCGCCTCGTCGATCATCACCACGATCCGGCGCCCGGCGGCGTAGATTTCCAGCAGGCGCTCCTGCAGGGCGCGCATCATCTGGTGCGTCCGGGAACCGGGCAGCTCGATCCCCAGTTCGTCGGCGATGGCCAGCAGGATGTCCTCGCGCGACAGCGACGGGGTGGCGAGGTAGACCGTCTCGACGTGCTCCGGCAACTGCTCCAGCAGCATCCGGCACAGCATGGTCTTGCCGCTGCCCACCTCGCCGCTGACCTTGACGATGCCCTCGTCGTGCGTGATGGCGTAGATCAGCGCCTCGAGCGTGGCGCCGCGGTTGGCGCCGGCGAAAAAGAATTCGGTGTGCGGGGTGATGCTGAACGGGGCTTCGCGCAGGCCGAAGTGTTCGAGATACATCATGGCTCCCTGGCCGAGGATTCCATCCGGTTGTACAGCGTGGTGCGGTTGATGCCGAGCAGGCGCGCGGCCTGGCTGACGTTGCCGTTGGCCAGGCGCAGCGCCGCCTCGATGTAGTTCTGCTCGGTTTCGGCCAGCAGCCGGTCGAGGCTGAACGGCGGCTGCCGCAGGCGGGCGATGGCGGCTTCCAGCAGATCGTCCGGGCGGGACGCCGCGGCGGGCGGAACCTCCGGGACCGCCGGCGCCGGTTCTTCCTGGATGTCTAGCTCGGCCTCCAGTTCGGCCCGGCCCACGGTCCTGCCCGGATGCTTGGCGGTCAGCCGGATGACGATGTTGCGCAGTTCCCGGACGTTGCCGGGAAAGCCGTAGCGGCTCCAGCATTCCCGCGCCTCCGTGGAGAACTCGAAGGCCGGGCGCTGCGCCTGCGCTGCGTAGAGATGGCGGAAATGGTCGAGCAGCAGCAGCCTGTCGTCGCCCATCTCGCGCAGCGGCGGCACGCTGACCGTGCACACTGACAGGCGGTAGTAGAGGTCGGCGCGGAAGCGGCCGGCCTTGACTTCCTTGCGCAGGTCGCGGTTGGTCGCCGCGACGATGCGGGCCCGGCTCAGGCGTTCCTGCGTTTCCCCAACCCGGTGGAAGGCGCCGTTTTCCAGCACGCGCAGCAGCTTGGCCTGGAGTTCCAGCGGCAGTTCGCCGATCTCGTCGAGAAACAGCGTGCCGTCGGCGGCGTCCTCGAAATACCCCGATTTCGCCGCGGTGGCGCCGGTGAACGCGCCTTTCGCGTAGCCGAACAGCGTCGGCTCGACCAGCGTCGGCGAGATCGCAGCGCAGTTCAGCGCAAAGAAGGGCTTGCCGCCGCGCTGCGTGTGGTGATGCAGGTAGCTGCCGGCGACGATTTCCTTGCCCGTGCCCGATTCGCCCTCGATCAATACCGGGAACGGCGAATCCGCGTATTGCTGCAGCTGCAGTTTCAGCTTCTCGATCGCCGGGCTGGCGCCGATGAGCGGCGTCGTCAGCGGCGTGTCCTGCTGCTTTTCCAGGGCGCGGTAGCTGAGCGCCTGGCGCAGGATGGCGCGCAGGTCGCCGGGGCTGCACGGCTTGGCCACGAAGTCGGCCGCGCCGAGCGCGCGGGCGTGGCGGGCGTTGCCGGCGTCGCCCTGCCCCGAGAGGACGACGATCTTGATCGACGGCGACAGGCCGAGCAGGTCCGCGATCAGCGCGAAACCCTCGTCCGGCCGATGCGGGAAGGGCGGCAGCCCGAGATCGACGAGCGCCAGCTCGGGCGGACGCCGCAGTCCGCGCAGCAGCTCGATGCAATGCGGCCGGGAGTGGCTGGTGACGATCTCGAACGCCGGGCTCAGGGAATAGACCAGCGTGTCGGTGATCAGCGGATCGTCGTCCACGATGAGCAGCAGCGGCTTCCAGCCGGGCACGGTCGATGCGGCGTCAGTCATGGCGTGTCTGCGGTATCCGGTGAACGCGACGTTCCATTATTTCATAAATGCGCGGAGGGCACGCCGGGCGCCGCTGAATGCCGGCCCGCGCCGCCGCGATGAGGGGGGTTCCACGATGGCATATCGATTAGGGTATAATGCGCGTTTCTTCTGTCTCAGGATACCTTTGTGCCGGCGGAGTGCTTGGTCAAGATTACCGACGTCAATTTTGCCTACGACGATCGTTCGATCCTCAAGGGGATCGACATGGAGATCCCCCGCGGGAAGCTGGTCGCCATCATGGGGAACTCCGGCTGCGGCAAGACGACCCTGCTGCGCCTGATCGGCGGGCAGCTGAAGCCCAGCAGCGGCGAGCTCCTGGTCGACGGCCAGTCGGTGCCGCGGATGACGCACGACGAGCTCTACGCCATGCGCCGGCGCATGGGCATGCTGTTCCAGTTCGGCGCGCTGTTCACGGACATTTCCGTTTTCGACAACGTGGCCTACCTGATGCGCGAGCACACGGACCTGCCCGAGGAGCTCATCCGCGACATGGTGCTGATGAAGCTCAACGCCGTCGGGCTGCGCGGCGCGCACCAGCTGATGCCCGCCGAGCTGTCGGGCGGCATGGCCCGGCGCGTGGCGCTGGCCCGGGCGATCGCGCTCGATCCGATGCTGATCATGTACGATGAGCCCTTCGCCGGGCTCGATCCGATCTCCATGGGCGTGATCGGCCAGCTGATCCGCCGGCTCAACGACGCGCTGGGCGCCACCACGCTGCTGGTGACCCACGACGTGCAGGAAGCGCTGCTCATCGTCGATTACGTGTATTTCGTGAACGACGGCCAGATCATGGCCCAGGGCACGCCCGACGAGATTCGCGCCTCGACCGATCCGTTCGTGCATCAGTTCGTGTTCGGCGAGGCCGACGGCCCCGTGCATTTCCATTACCCGGCCGTTCCCTTCGAGGAGGAGCTGATGCGGAAGGTAGCCAATGCGTGACGGGGTGTTCGTTTTCGTGATCGAGCTGATCCGCGCGCTGGGCCATCGTCTGAACAACGGGCTGCAGACGCTCGGCTTCGCGGCCCGTTTTTTCATGATGATCCTGGTGTATTCCGGCCAGTCGTTCCGCCGCCTGCACCTGACCATCCGCGAGATCTACTTTTGCGGCTTCCAGTCGCTGCTGATCATTCTGGTGTCCGGCCTGTTCATCGGCATGGTGCTCGGCATGCAGGGCTACGAAACCCTGCAGCGCTACGGCTCGTCCGAGGCGCTCGGCGTGCTGGTGGCGCTGTCCCTGACCCGCGAGCTCGGGCCGGTGGTGGCGGCGCTGCTCTTCGCCTCGCGCGCCGGCTCGTCGATCACCGCCGAGATCGGCCTGATGAAGGCGACCGAACAATTGACCGCGATGGACATGATGGCGGTCAATCCGATTGCCCGCGTGGTCGCCCCCCGCTTCTGGGGCGGCGTCATCTCCATGCCGCTGCTGGCTTCACTGTTCTCGGCCATCGGCGTGTTCGGCGGCTACCTGATCGGCGTCGTGCTGATCGGCGTCGACGAAGGCGCGTTCTGGTCGCAGATGCAGGGATCGGTGGATTTCCGCTTCGACGTCTGGAACGGCATCGTCAAGAGCTTCGTTTTCGGTGTCGCGGTTTCGCTGATCGCGGTTTTCGAGGGCTACGACGCCGTCCCGACGGCGGAGGGCGTTTCCAGTTCGATCAAACGAACGGTGGTGTACTCGGCGCTGGCCATCCTGGCGCTGGATTTCGTATTGACCTCGTTCATGTTCCGGGGGGTTTGATGAGTCGCAAGCTGCTTGATCTGTGGGTAGGGTTCTTCGTCGCGCTCGGTTGTGCCGCGATCCTGTTCCTGGCGTTGCGCGTGGGGAACCTTTCCTCGGCCAACTTTGCCGAAACGTACCAGCTGACCGCCAGGTTTGATAACATCGGCGGCCTGAAGGTGCGCGGACCGGTGAAAAGCGCGGGCGTCGTGGTCGGCCGGGTGGCGGACATCCGCTTCGATACGCAGACCTACGAGGCCCTGGTGACGATGACGATCGACGGCCGCTACCAGTTTCCCAAGGACACGTTCGCCTCGATCCTGACCGCCGGTCTGCTCGGAGAGCAGTACATCGGCCTCGATGCCGGCGGCGACGAGAAGATGCTCAAGGCCGGCGACACCTTCGCCAAGACCCAGTCGGCGGTGGTGCTGGAAAAGCTGATCAGCCAGTTCATGTTCAACAAGGCGTCCGAAACCCCAGAGACTCCTGACAACAAGTGACCGGAAAGGACCGTTCGTGAAGAGTCATCGTGCCAAGCGTTGCGTTGCCGTCCTCGCAGTTGCCGCGGCCATGGGTATGGCGGGGTGCGCGACCACGGCGAATAACCCCAGGGACCCTTTCGAGGGGTTCAATCGGGCCATGTTCTCGGTCAACGAGGGCATCGACGTGGTGGTCAAGCCGGTCGCCAGGGGGTATGACGCCGTTTTGCCCGGCCCGGTCAAGACGGGCATCGGGAATTTCTTCGGCAACATCGCCGACCTGTGGATCGCCGTGAACAACTTCCTGCAGGGCAAGGTGACCGAGGGCGCCTCCGACGTCGGGCGCGTGCTGGTCGAACTCGACGGTGGGCATCGTCGGCCTGATCGACGTGGCCAGCGACCTCGGCCTGGAAAAGCATGCCGAGGACTTCGGCCAGACGCTCGGCAAGTGGGGCGTCGGCGAAGGCCCCTACCTGTTCTGGCCGATCATCGGCCCGCGGAACGTGCGCGACACGTTCGGCTTCGCCGTCGATGCCTCCGCCGACCCGGTGGTGCATCTGCACGACGTTTCCGCGCGCAATACCCTGATCGGAATCCGCTTCATCGACCTGCGAGCGAGCCTGCTGCCGGCCGACAAGGTGATCGAGGAAGCGGCGTTCGACAAGTACAACTATATTCGCGACGCCTATTTCCAGAACCGGCGCAACGCCGTTCATGACGGCAACCCGCCGCCCATCAAGGAAGAAGATTGAGCGCTTTTACCGGATTCGATGCCATGAAGTATTTTTATTCCCTCCTCCTGGGGCTCGTGCTGAGCGTTTCCGCCGCGTTTGCGCAGGAGGATTCTCCCGATGCGCTGGTCAAGAAGGTGACCGAGGAAGTGCTGACCATCGTCCGCCAGGACAAGGATATCCAGAGCGGCAACACGCGCAAGGCCATCGAGCTGGTCGAGGCCAAGGTGCTGCCGCACTTCGACTTCCGCCGCATGACGGCGCTGGCGATGGGGCGCGACTGGAACAAGGCCAACGCCGAGCAGAAGAAGCGGCTGACGGACGAATTCAACATCCTCCTGGTGCGCACGTATTCGAACGCGCTGACCAGCTACAAGGATCAGACCGTGCGCTACAAGCCGACCAAGCTGCCGGCGGGCGACGCCGATGTGGTGGTCAAGACCGAGATTCTGCAGCCGGGCGGGCGGCCCATCCAGCTCGACTACGCGCTCGAGAAGCAGCCCGACGGCTGGAAGGTGTTCGACGTGATCGTCGCGGGCGTCAGCCTGGTGACCAACTACCGCGACACCTTCAACCAGGAAGTGCGCGCCAACGGCGTCGACGGCCTCATCAAGATGCTGTCCGACAAGAACAAGCAGCTCGAAGCCGGCAAGAAATGATCGACAAGGACGGCAGTACGTACCGGGTGGCCTCGCCGATGGTCATCGCCAATGCGCGCGCCCTGCTCGAAGCGGGGCGCGGCCTTTTGGGCGCGGAGCCGGGCAAGGACGTGGTGATCGATCTGGCGTCCGTGCAGGAGGTCGATTCCTCGGCCCTGGCCGTGCTCTTCGGACTGCAGCGCTCCGCCGCCGCGCGCGGGACGGCGCTGCGCGTGGCCAATCCTCCGGCGAGCCTGCTCAGCCTCGCCGACCTGTACGGCGTCAACGAGTCGCTTCCGCTGGCCTGAGCGGCGGGCGTCGCGGTGTCTTCTGCGCGAGCCATGGGCGTGGCCGTCTCGATTCAGCAGCTCACCAAGCGTTTCGGCGAAGTGCAGGCGCTGGACGGCGTCTCCCTGCGCATCGGCGAAGGCGAGTTCTTCGGCCTGCTCGGCCCCAACGGCGCCGGCAAGACGACCCTGATCTCCTGCCTGGCCGGCCTGGTGCGCCCGGATTCCGGCACGGTGAGCGTGATGGGGTTCGACGTGCAGGATCGTTATCGCGAGGCGCGCCGGCAACTGGGGATCGTGCCGCAGGAGCTGGTGTTCGATCCGTTCTTCACGGTGCGCGAGACCCTGCGCATCCAGTCCGGCTATTTCGGCATCCGCCGCAACGACGACTGGATCGACGAGATTCTCGACAACCTCGACCTGACGGCCAAGGCGGACACCAACATGCGCCGGCTGTCCGGCGGCATGAAGCGGCGCGTGCTGGTGGCGCAGGCGCTGGTGCACAAGCCGCCGGTCATCGTGCTCGACGAGCCGACCGCGGGCGTCAACGTGGAACTGCGCCAGGGCCTGTGGCAGTTCGTGCGGCGCCTGAACGAGGAGGGGCACACGGTCATTCTCACCACGCATTACCTCGAAGAGGCCGAATCGCTGTGCGGGCGCATCGCCATGCTCAAGCAGGGGCGCATCGTCGCGCTCGATTCGACGCGCAACCTGCTGGAGCGCTTCTCCGTGTACAAGCTGGGGCTGCGGGTGGACGCCGGCTGCATGCTGCCCGACGCGGTGGCGCGCCGCGCCGTGCCCGGCGACGGCTATCTGAATTTCCTGCTGGGCGGCTTCGACGAGGTCGAGCCGCTGCTCGCCGCGGTCCGCGCCTCGGGCTGCCCGATCAGGGACATGCGCATGACCACCACCGACCTGGAGGACGTGTTCATCGAGGTGATGCGCGGGCAGGGCGTCGAAACGGCGGAGGCGGCGCGATGAGCGGCTTCCGCACCCTGCTGTACAAGGAAGTGCTGCGCTTCTGGAAGGTCGGCTTCCAGACCGTCGCGGCGCCGGTGCTGACCGCGCTGCTCTATCTGCTGATCTTCGCGCACGTGCTGGAAAACCGCGTCGAGGTCGAACAGCCTGCGCTACACGGCGTTCCTGGTGCCGGGGCTGGTGATGATGTCGGTGCTGCAGAACGCCTTCGCCAACAGTTCGTCCAGCCTGATCCAGGCCAAGGTCACCGGCAGCATCATCTTCGTGCTGCTGCCGCCGATTTCCTACGGCGAGTTCTTCCTGGCCTACGTCGGCGCGGCGGTGCTGCGCGGCGCGATGGTCGGCGCGGGCGTGCTGGCGGTGACGGCGTGGTTCGCGCCGCTGCAGTTCGCGGCGCCGTCCTGGATTCTCGCCTTCGCGCTGATCGGCGGCGGGATCATGGGCGCGCTCGGCATGATCGCCGGCATCTGGGCGGACAAGTTCGACCAGCTGGCCGCCTTCCAGAATTTCCTGATCCTGCCGCTGACCATGCTCTCCGGCGTCTTCTATTCCATCCATTCGCTGCCGCCGTTCTGGCAGACGGCGTCGCATCTGAACCCCGTGTTCTACCTGATCGACGGTTTCCGCTACGGCTTTTTCGGCGTCTCCGACGCGCCGCCGCTGCTCAGCCTGGCCGTCGCGTCCGCCTCCTTCCTGGCGGTGGGCGGGGGCACGCTGCTGCTGCTGCGCCGGGGTTACAAATTGAGGTATTGAGCCATGATGCATCCCGAACGTATCAAGACCATCATCGCCGGCGGCCTGCCGTGCGAGGCGCTGCAGGTCGACGGCGACGGCGACCATTTCGAGGCGCTGATCGTCAGCGCACGGTTCGCCGGCAAGAGCCGCGTGCAGCGCCAGCAGGCGGTCAACGCCCTGCTGCGCCCGTATTTCGACAGCGGCGAACTGCACGCGCTGTCGATGAAAACCCTGACGCCCGAGGAATGGAGCGCGCTCCGTGGATAAGCTGCTGATCGAGGGCGGCGCTCCGCTCGTCGGCGAAGTGGCCGTCTCCGGGGCCAAGAACGCGGCGCTGCCGATCATCTGCGCCAGCCTGCTGTGCGGCGATACGCTGAACCTGACCAACATCCCGCAGCTGAACGACGTGGCGACCATGCTGCGCCTGATCGGCCAGATGGGCGTCGCGGTCACCATGGGCGACAACGGCATGCTGGCGCTGGACAGCGGCAAGCTCGACAATCCCGTGGCGCCCTACGAGCTGGTCAAGACCATGCGCGCCTCGATCCTGGTGCTCGGGCCGCTGCTGGCGCGCTGCGGCGAGGCCAAGGTGTCGCTGCCCGGCGGCTGCGCCATCGGGGCGCGGCCGGTGGACCAGCACATCAAGGGCTTGCAGGCGATGGGCGCGGAGATCCGGGTCGAGGGCGGCTACGTGCTCGCCCGGGCGCCGCGCCTGAAGGGCGCGCGCATCGTGACCGACATGGTGACGGTGACCGGCACGGAAAATCTGATGATGGCCGCGGTCCTGGCCGAGGGCGAGACGGTCATCGAAAACGCGGCGCGCGAGCCCGAGATCGTCGACCTGGCCAACTGCCTGACGGCGATGGGCGCCCGCATCGCCGGCGCCGGTTCCGACCGCATCAGCATCCAGGGCGTGGAGCGGCTGCACGGCGCCGACCATGCGGTCATGCCCGACCGCATCGAGACCGGCACCTACCTGTGCGCCGCGGCGGCGACGCGGGGCGACGTCGTGCTGACGCGCACCTCCGCCGCGCTGCTCGACGCCGTCATCGGCAAGCTGCGCGAAGCGGGCTGCGCGATCGAATGCCGGCCCGACTCGATCGCGCTGAAGGCGCCGCGCCGCCTCAAGTCGGTCGGCGTGCGCACCGCGCCCTATCCGGCCTTCCCGACCGACATGCAGGCGCAGTTCATGGCCATCAACTGCGTGGCCGAGGGCGCGGCGGTGATCCGCGAGACGATCTTCGAGAACCGCTTCATGCATGCCGTGGAGCTGATCCGCCTCGGCGCGGACATCCGTATCGACGCCAGCAACGCGGTGGTCACCGGCGTGCCGGCGCTGGACGGCGCCACGGTCATGGCCACCGATCTGCGTGCCTCCGCCAGCCTGGTCATCGCCGGCCTGGTGGCGCGGGGCGAGACCCTGATCGAGCGCATCTACCACCTCGACCGCGGCTACGAGCACATCGAGGAAAAACTGAGGCGCCTGGGCGCCAACGTGCGGCGGCTGCGTTAAGGCGCGTCGAGGCGCCGCCTTCCCCTGTTTTCCCGGCCGGCCGGGAGGCTTCGATGGATGCGTTTTCGAGGCCTCCCGCGTTGTCGCGCGGAAATTGGCGGTGTAGACTGCCGCGAGAACAATAACGCCGTCTGGCGACCCATTATCCACGCCGAATTTCCAACCTCGTAAGGACATAACGATGAAAAACCCTTGCATCACGCTTCAGGGGAAGAAGCAGTTATCAGGTGTTTTACCGTTCCTGCTGTCCGTCTTTTTCGCGCAGCCGTCGTTCGCCAGTTCCGAGGCGAATCTGGTATTGCCCAACCTCAAGGACGCCGCGCTGGCGAGTTTCCTGGGCGGCATGACCGGCTGGCAGCTGCTGGCCTACGGCCTGCTCGTGTGCCTCGCCGGGCTGGTGTTCGGCGCGGTCATCTACGGCCAGGTCAAGTCCCGGCCGGTGCACCGCTCGATGGCCGAGGTCAGCGAGCTCATCTATGAAACCTGCAAGACCTACATGCAGACGCAGGGCAAGTTCATCCTGCTGCTCGAAGTCTTCATCGGCATCATCATCGTCGCCTACTTCGGCTGGGTGCAGCACATGGCGGTGGGCGAGGTGGTGCTGATCCTGGCGTTCTCGCTGGTCGGCATCGCCGGCTCGTTCGGCGTCGCCTGGTTCGGCATCCGCATCAACACCCTGGCCAACAGCCGGACGGCGTTTGCCTCGCTGGAAGGCAAGGCCTTCCCGGTCTATTCGATCCCGATGAAGTCCGGCATTTCGGTGGGCATGATGCTGATCTCCACCGAGCTGCTGATCATGCTCTGCATCATGCTGTTCATCTCGCCCGAGCTGGCCGGCAAGTGCTTCATCGGCTTCGCCATCGGCGAGTCGCTGGGCGCCGCGGCGCTGCGCATCGCCGGCGGCATCTTCACCAAGATCGCCGACATCGGCTCGGATCTGATGAAGATCGTGTTCAAGGTCAAGGAGGACGACCCGCGCAACCCGGGCGTGATCGCCGACTGCACCGGCGACAACGCCGGCGACTCGGTCGGTCCGACGGCCGACGGCTTCGAAACCTACGGCGTGACGGGCGTGGCGCTGATCAGCTTCATCCTGCTGGCGGTGCCCGAAGCCGCGGTGCAGGTCCAGTTGCTGGTCTGGATCTTCGTTATGCGCGTGATGATGATCGTCGCCTCGGGCATTTCGTACATCGGCAACGAAATGGTCATGAAGGCCAAGTTCGGAAACGCCGCGGGCTTCGACTTCGAGGCGCCGCTCACGTCCCTGGTCTGGGTGACCTCGATCGTTTCGCTGCTCATCACCTTCATCGTCTCCAAGCTGCTGATCGGCAACATCGCCATCGGCGGCAAGATGTACGCCGACCTGTGGTGGCAGCTCTCGCTGATCATCACCTTCGGCACGCTGGCCGGCGCGATCATCCCGGAAGTGGTCAAGGTGTTCACCTCGGTGAATTCGCGGCACGTGCGCGAAGTCGTGACCGCCTCCCGCGAGGGCGGCGCCAGCCTGAACATCCTGTCGGGCCTGACCGCCGGCAACTTCTCCGCGTTCTGGATGGGCGTGGTGATCGTCGGCCTGATGACCGGCGCGTACCTCGTCTCGCAGGGCGATCTCGCGCAGGTGATCAATCCCGACCCGGCCAAGGCCACGGTCATGGCTGCGGTGTTCTCGTTCGGCCTGGTGGCCTTCGGCTTCCTCGGCATGGGACCGGTGACCATCGCCGTCGACAGCTACGGCCCGGTCACCGACAACGCGCAGTCGGTCTATGAATTGTCGACGATCGAGCAGATTCCCGGCATCGAGAGGGAGATCAAGGATTCGTTCGGCATCGCCATCGATTTCGACAAGGCCAAGGCGCTGCTGGAAGAAAACGACGGCTGCGGCAACACCTTCAAGGCCACCGCCAAGCCGGTGCTGATCGGCACCGCCGTGGTCGGCGCGGCAACCATGGTGTTCTCGATCATCATGCTGCTGACCAACGGGCTGACCGACAACGTCAGCCACCTGTCGATGCTGCATCCGCCCTTCCTGCTCGGCCTGATCACCGGCGGCGCGACGATCTTCTGGTTCTCCGGCGCCTCCACCCAGGCCGTGTCGACCGGCGCCTATCGCGCGGTGGAGTTCATCAAGCTCAACATGAAGCTCGACGAAGGCTCGACCAAGGCCAACGTCGAAGACAGCAAGCGGGTCGTCGCGATCTGCACGCTGTACGCGCAGAAGGGGATGTTCAACATCTTCCTGGCGGTCTTCTTCGGCACGCTGGCCTGCGCCTTCATCGAACCGTTCTTCTTCATCGGCTACCTGATCTCGCTGGCCATCATCGGCCTGTACCAGGCGGTGTTCATGGCCAACGCGGGCGGCGCCTGGGACAACGCCAAGAAGGTCGTCGAGACCGAGCTGCGCGCCAAGGGCACCGAACTGCACGCCGCGTCGGTGATCGGCGACACCGTGGGCGATCCGTTCAAGGATACGAGTTCGGTGGCCATGAACCCGATCATCAAGTTCACCACCCTGTTCGGCCTGCTCGCCGTGGAAATGGCCGTCGGGCTGGTGGCGCAGGGGCAGCAGGGCCTGGCCTGGGGTCTGGCCGCCGTCTTCCTGGTGCTCAACCTGGTGTTCGTGTATCGCAGCTTCTACGGCATGCGCATCGAACACCAGTAAGCCGCGAAGCGTTTCCGGAAAGGCCGTCCTTGCGACGGCCTTTTTTCGTCTACCGCGGCCGTCGGGGCCGCCGGCCGGAGCTTACGGTAGAATCGTTTCTTTTTGCGCAGGAAGCACGCCGTGGATGGCATCACCATCGCCCTGTCGAAGGGCCGAATCTTTGAAGAGACCCTGCCGCTGCTGGCGGCCGCCGGCATCGAGCCGCTGGAGAATCCGGAAACCTCGCGCAAGCTGATCATCCCGACCAACCGCGACGACGTGCGCGTGGTCATCGTGCGCGCCACCGACGCGCCGACCTACGTGCAGTACGGGGCGGCCGACATCGGCGTGGCCGGCAAGGACGTGCTGATCGAGAACGGCGGCGAGGGGCTGTACCAGCCGCTCGACCTGAAGATCGCCAAGTGCCGGATGATGGTCGCCATCCCGGCCGGCTTCGATTACGAGCACGCCGTGCGCCAGGGCGCCCGCCTCAAGGTGGCGACCAAGTACATCAACATCGCGCGCGAGCACTTCGCGGCCAAGGGCGTGCACGTCGACCTGATCAAGCTCTACGGGTCGATGGAACTGGCGCCGCTGGCCGGGCTGGCCGACGCCATCGTCGACCTGGTGTCGACCGGCGGGACGCTGAAGGCCAACAATCTGGTGGCCGTCGAACACATCATCGACATCTCGTCGCGGCTGATCGTCAACCAGGCCGCGCTCAAGCTCAAGCGCGAGAAACTGGTGCCGATCATGGACGCCATCGCCGGGGCGGTCGAGCCATGATCGCCGTCAAGCGCCTGGCCAGCGGCGACGCGGATTTCGTGCAGCGGCTCGACGCCCTGCTGGCCTTCGACGCGGCGCAGGACGAGGCGGTCGACCAGGCCGTTGCCGCCATCCTCGCCGACGTCAGGACGCGCGGCGACGCGGCCGTGCTCGAATACACCCGGCGCTTCGACCGCGTGTCGGCCCAATCGCTGGCCGAACTCGAACTGTCGCGCGAGGTGCTCGAAAGCGCCCTGGCGTCGCTGCCGGAAGCGCAGCGCGCGGCGCTCGAAACGGCCGCGCAGCGCATCCGCGCCTACCACCGGCGCCAGCCGCTGCAAAGCTGGCAGTACGAGGAAACCGAAGGCGCGCTGGCCGGCACCCTACTCGGCCAGAAGGTGACGCCGCTCGGCCGGGTCGGCCTGTACGTTCCGGGCGGCAAGGCGGCCTATCCCTCGTCGGTGCTGATGAACGCGATTCCGGCCAAGGTCGCCGGGGTCGGCGAACTGATCATGGTGGTGCCGACGCCGGGCGGCGAACGCAATCCGCTGGTGCTGGCCGCGGCCGCGCTGGCCGGCGTGGACCGCGTGTTCTGCATCGGCGGCGCCCAGGCGGTCGGCGCCCTGGCGTACGGCACGCGCACGATCCCGCCGGTCGACAAGATCGTCGGGCCGGGC
Organism: Propionivibrio sp.; assembly: GCF_047602565.1. Lineage (GTDB taxonomy): Bacteria > Pseudomonadota > Gammaproteobacteria > Burkholderiales > Rhodocyclaceae > Propionivibrio. The sequence goes on along the minus strand of NZ_JASGGX010000001.1, from coordinate 1,805,127 downwards.
AACGCCTACGTCGCCGCGGCCAAGCGCCGCGTGTTCGGCGTGGTCGGCATCGACATGGTCGCCGGGCCGTCCGAAATCCTGGTCATCTGCGACGGCAGCACCGATCCCGACTGGGTGGCGATGGACCTCTTCTCGCAGGCCGAGCACGACGAACTGGCGCAGTCGATCCTGCTGTGCCCCGACGCCGGCTACGTCGGGCGCGTCGCCGAGTCCATCGCGAGGCTGCTGCCGGCGATGCCGCGCCGGGACATCATCCGCAGCGCCCTGGAGCGGCGCGGCGCGCTGATCACGGTGCGCGATCTCGACGAGGCCTGCGCGGTCGCCAACCGCATCGCGCCGGAACATCTCGAACTGTCGATCGCCGACGCCGAACGTTGGGTCGACAAGATCCACAATGCCGGCGCCATCTTCATCGGCCCGTACACCTCCGAGTCGCTCGGCGACTACTGCGCCGGGCCGAACCACGTCCTGCCGACCTCCGGCAGCGCGCGCTTTTCCTCGCCGCTCGGCGTCTATGACTTTCAGAAGCGCAGCAGCCTGATCCGGGTGTCCAAAAAAGCCGCCGGGACGCTCGGCCGCGTGGCCGCGGTGCTGGCCACGGGCGAGGGCCTGCCGGCGCACGCGCGCTCCGCCGAATACCGCTGCGGGCCGGAGGACTGAACCGGAGCCGTCCGGCTCCCGGCCGGCCGGACCGCGCGCGACGCTGCGGCGATCCGCATTTCGATTGTGAAGAATCCCGCCAGAGTGTGATAATGGCCCGCACGGACCTGCGCAGGTTCGCGCGGGTCGCAGGAGCAGCTTTGGCGGAAGGCGCTGGCGGATATATCCCTTCCGCTTCAACAATCGATAACTACGGAGGAGGTCGGGTATGTTCCAAAGAATTGCCAGGTCGATCGCGTGCATTCTCGTGGCGTTGTGGGCGTCGGCGGCGGGGGCCCAGCAGTATCCCAACAAGGTCATCACCATCGTCGTGCCGTTCGCCGCGGGCGGACCGTCGGACACCATCGCCCGCATCCTCGGCCAGACCATGAGCGCCTCGCTCAAGACGCAGATCATCATCGAGAACGTCGGCGGCGCCGGCGGCACGATCGGCGCGGCGCGGGTGGCGCAGTCCACTCCGGACGGCTACACGCTGTTCGTCCATCACATCGGCCACTCCACCGCGCCGGCGCTCTACCGCAAGCTGACCTACGATCCGATCAAGGATTTCGAGCCGATCGGCCTGATCAACGACGGCGCCATGACCTTCGTCTCGCGCAAGGATTTCCCGGCCAAGGACTTCAAGGAACTGCTGGCCTACGTCAAGGCCAACAAAGACAAGGTCAACATGGCCAACGCGGGCATCGGCTCGGCCTCGCACCTGTGCGGCATCCTGTTCATGAGCGAGATCCAGACCGATCTCACCACGGTGCCGTACAAGGGCACCGGGCCGGCGATGAACGACCTGCTCGGCGGCACCGTCGATTTCATGTGCGACCAGACCACCAACACGACGAGCCACATCAAGTCGGGCAAGATCAAGGTGTACGGCGTGACCATGCCCAAGCGGATTGCCTCGATGCCCGAGGTGCCGACGGTGAGCGAAGCCGGCCTGCCGAATTTCACGGTCTCGGTCTGGCACGCCCTGTACGCGCCCAAGGGCACGCCGAAGCCGATCGTCGACCAGCTGTCCAAGGCGCTGCAGGACGCCCTCAAGGACGCCAACCTCAAGCAGCGCTATTCCGATCTCGGCGCCGAGCCGGTGGCCCAGGAACGGGCGACGCCCGAGGCGCTGCGCGCGCATCTCAAGGCGGAAATCGACCGCTGGGGTCCGATCATCAAGAAGGCCGGCGTCTACGCCGACTGACGTTCTTTCCGGCCGCGGGGGACGCGGCCGGGCAAGCTGCACCGCGAAACCGGAGCCATGCCTTCCCGCCGTCGCGGCGGGAGCGGCAGGGACGGGTCGAACAACGATGAGGAGGTGGCGTTGGAGCGTATCGTTCGCAATCCCAAGGAATTGTGGATCGGGATCATCTACATTGCCGTCGGTTCGGTGGCCGTCTATCTGTGCCAGGACCTCGACATGGGCCGGGCCGGAAAAATGGGGCCGGCCTATTTTCCAACCCTGCTGAGCATCCTGCTGATCGGCATCGGCGTCGTCTCGCTCGTGCGTTCCTTCGTCAAGACCGGCACGCCGGCGGGCAGCTTCGCCATCCGGGGAATGGTGCTGATCACGCTGGCCATCGTGCTGTTCGGCGTGCTCGTGCGCGGCGCCGGGCTGGCGGTGGCGCTGCCGGTGCTGGTGCTGGTCAGTTCCAGCGCCAGCGTCAAATTCCGCTGGAAAAGCACGATCCTCATGGCGGCGGGCATCACCGTCTTCTGCGTCCTGGTATTCCTGAAAGGCCTGGGCGTGCCGCTGCCGGTCCTGGGGCCGTGGTTCGGGCAGTGATCGGCCGGCGGCCGCGAGAGTGCGCCGCCGTCTCGTGAAAGATTTGCGGAGAAAGCATGGAACTCATCACCAACCTTGGAATCGGGCTGGCCACCGCGGCCTCGCCGCTCAACCTGCTGTACTGCCTGGTCGGCGTTTTCCTGGGCACGCTGATCGGCGTGCTGCCGGGACTGGGGCCGACGGCCACCATCGCCATGCTGCTGCCGATCACCTTCGGCCTGCCGCCGGTCTCGGCGCTGATCATGCTGGCCGGCATCTACTACGGTTCGCAGTACGGCGGCTCGACGACGTCGATCCTGGTCAACCTGCCGGGCGAGGCGGCCTCGGTGGTGACTGCCCTGGACGGCTACCAGATGGCGCGCAAGGGGCGCGCCGGGGTGGCGCTGGCGACGTCGGCGATCGGTTCGTTCATCGCCGGGACGGTGGCGACGGTGATCCTGGCGCTGTTCGCGCCGCCGCTGGCGTCGGTGGCGCTGAAGTTCGGCCCCGCTGAATTCTTCTCGCTGATGGTGCTCGGCCTGCTGGCGTCGATGGTGCTGGCCCGGGGCTCGCTGCTGCATGCGTTCGGGATGATCGTCCTCGGCCTGCTGCTCGGGATGATCGGCGCCGACGTCAATTCCGGCGCGCAGCGCTTCACCTTCGACCTGCCGCAGCTGGCCGACGGCATCGGCTTCGTGGTCGTGGCCATGGGCATGTTCGGCATCGCCGAGGTGGTGCGCAACCTGGAGAACGAAGAAGACCGGTCGGTGATGGTCAGCAAGATCACCAGCCTGATGCCGAGCCGGGAGGACTGGAAGCGCATGATCGGCCCCATCATCAGGGGCACGGCCATCGGCTCGTTCCTCGGCATCCTGCCGGGCAGCGGCTCGATCCTCGGCTCGTTCGCCGCCTACGCGATCGAGAAGAAGGTGTCCAAGAATTCCGCTGAATTCGGCAGCGGCGCGATCGAAGGGGTGGCGGCGCCCGAGTCGGCGAACAACGCCGGCGCGCAGACCTCGTTCATCCCGATGCTGACCCTCGGCATTCCGTCCAACCCGGTGATGGCGCTGATGATCGGCGCGATGATCATCCAGGGCATCCAGCCCGGCCCGTCGGTGATCACCGAGCAGCCGGCGCTGTTCTGGGGCATCATCGTGTCGATGTGGATCGGCAACCTGTTCCTCGTCGTGCTCAACCTGCCGATGGTCGGCATGTGGGTGAAGCTGGTCAGCGTGCCGTACCAGCTGCTGTATCCGGCGATCCTGGTGTTCTGCTGCATCGGCGTGTTCAGCCTGAACAACACGCAGTTCGATGTTTATCTGATGGCGCTGTTCGGCGTGGTCGGCTACATCTTCGTCAAGCTGGACTGCGAACCGGCGCCGATGCTGCTGGCCTTCATCCTCGGCCCGCTGATGGAAGAATACATGCGCCGCGCGCTGCTGCTTTCGCGCGGCGATCCGATGGTCTTCCTGCAGCGTCCGATCAGCGCCACCCTGCTGGCCATCGGCGTGGTGGCGGTCGTCGTGGCCGCTCTGCCCGCGCTGACCAGAAAGCGCGAGGAAGCCTTCCAGGGAGATTGACGCCGTTCCATACCCGCTCTCCGTCAAGGAGGTTAGGCAATGACATCCGAGATCAAGCGCCTGGAGGAAGATCGCCGGAAGACCGCGGCCTGGAAAAAGTGGGGGCCCTACCTGAGCGAGCGGCAGTGGGGCACGGTGCGCGAGGATTACAGCGACGACGGCAATGCCTGGGACTATTTCAATCACGATCAGGCGCGCTCGCGCGCCTACCGCTGGGGCGAGGACGGCCTGGGCGGCATTTCCGACGACCGGCAGCTGCTGTGCTTCTGCCTGGCGCTGTGGAACGGCCGGGACGCCTTCCTCAAGGAGCGCCTGTTCGGGCTGACCAACAGCCAGGGCAACCACGGCGAGGACGTCAAGGAGTACTACTTCTACCTCGACTCGACGCCGACGCACTCCTTCATGCGTTTCCTCTACAAGTACCCGCAGGCGGCCTATCCGTACGACGAGCTGGTGGAGGCCAACCGGCGGCGCACGCGCCACGAGCTCGAATACGAACTGCTGGACACCGGCATCTTCGACGACGACCGCTACTTCGATTGCTTCGTCGAATACGCCAAGGCCGGTCCCGAGGACGTGCTGATCACGGTCACCGTGGCCAACCGGGGGCCGGAGGACGCCACGCTGCACGTGCTGCCGACGCTGTGGTTCCGCAACACCTGGTCGTGGGGCGACGGCGGCGAGCGCCCCGTGCTGCTCTGTGCGCCGCGGACCGGGGCGCCGGCCGCGATCGAGGCGGCGCATCCTGTGCTAGGCACCCGCTACCTGTACTGCGAAGGCGCGCCCGAACTCCTGTTCACCGAGAACGAGACGAACAACGAACGCCTCTTCGGCACGCCGAACGCCTCGCCCTTCGTCAAGGACGGCATTCACCGCCACGTCGTCGACGGGGAAGCCGGCGCCGTCAACCCGGCCATGACCGGGACCAAGGCGGCCGCGCACCACGTGCTTACCGTGCCCGCCGGGCAGTCGCGCACGCTGCGGCTGCGCCTCTGCGACGCGCCCCCGGAAAAGATGGCCCGGCCGTTCGGAGCATCCTTCGACAAGATGATGGCGCAGCGGCAGAGCGACGCCGACGCCTTCTACGCGCACCTGACGCCCGCGAAACTGGACGAGGACCAGGCCCGCGTCTTCCGCCAGGCGCTGGCGGGCATGCTGTGGACCAAGCAGTTCTACCACTACGACGTGAACAAATGGCTGGATGAGCGCGGCCACAGCCTCGCCCATCCGGGCGCGCAGTCCTCGCGCAACGAGCACTGGCACCACATGTACAACGCCGACATCATTTCCATGCCGGACAAGTGGGAATACCCGTGGTACGCCGCCTGGGATCTCGCCTTCCACATGCAGGCGTTGACGCTGGTCGACCCCGATTTCAGCAAGCAGCAGCTGGCCCTGATGCTGCGCGAGCACTACATGCACCCGAACGGCCAGATTCCCGCCTACGAATGGAACTTCGGCGACGTGAATCCGCCCGTGCATGCCTGGGCGACGAACTACATCCATCGCTTGGAAAAGGCCAGCGGCCGCGCCGACATGCAGTGGCTCGAACGCTCCTTCCAGAAGCTGCTGCTCAATTTCACCTGGTGGGTGAACCGCAAGGACCGCAACGGCCGCAACCTGTTCGAAGGCGGCTTCCTGGGGCTGGACAATATCGGCGTCTTCGACCGCAGCGCGCCGCTGCCGACCGGCGGCTACCTGGAACAGGCGGACGGCACGGCCTGGATGACGCTGTTCTGCCTGAACATGCTCGACATCTCGTTCGAGCTGGCCCGGCACCACGACTCCTACGCCGACATGGCGCTGAAGTTCATGCAGCATTCGCTGTGGATCGCCTCGTCGATGTTCCAGGGCGGCGAGGAGGAATGCATGTGGGACGAGAAGGACGGCTTCTTCTACGACGTCCTGCGCTACCCGGACGGCCGCGCGCAGCGCCTGCAGGTGCGTTCCGTGGTCGGGCTGCTGCCGATGTGCGCGGTCGCCACCTTCGACGGCGAACTCCTGCAGCGCTTTCCGGAAATCATCGAGCGGTATCGCCATTTCAACGCCGCGCGTCCCGAACTGATGGCCGCCGTGCATGACTCGCGGGTCCCCGGCGTCGGCGGGCGCCATCTCGCCTCGGTGCTGAACGAGGACAAGCTCAGGCGGGTCCTGGCCAAGGTGCTCGACGAAGACGAATTCCTCGGCGCCTACGGCATCCGCTCGCTGTCCCGCCACCATGAAGCGCATCCCTACGTCTTCGCGGCCGGCGGCCAGACGTACCGCGTCGACTACCAGCCCGCCGAATCGGACAGCGGCATGTTCGGCGGCAACAGCAACTGGCGCGGGCCGATCTGGGCGCCGATCAACGCCCTGGTCATCCGGGCGCTGCTGCAGTACTACAGCTACTACGGCGAATCCTTCCAGATCGAATGCCCGACCGGCAGCGGGCGCCTGATGTCGCTGTACCGCATCGCCGAGGAAATCTCGCGGCGCAACAACGCGATCTTCCTGCGCGGCCCGGACGGACGGCGGCCGGTTTTCGGCGGCACGGAAAAATTCCAGACCGACCCGCACTGGCGCGACTACATACTGTTCTACGAATATTTCCACGGGGACAACGGCGCCGGCCTGGGCGCCAGCCATCAGACCGGATGGACGGGGATCGTCGCGCGCGGCATGCACCTGTTCGCCACGCTGGCGCCGGAGGATTTGCTCGGGGAAGGAAAGACCGTGCGCTAGGCGGTGCGCGGCGCCGCGCCCGGCGCTTTACGGCGCGAAGCCGCGGAAATCCGTGAAGCCGTCGGCCGGCACGCGGTCAGTGTGCAGGCGGTTTTCCGGCGCGTCCGGGTCGGCGTAGCCGAGCGACATGCCGCACAGCACCACCTCGTTTTCCGGCAGGCCGAGCGTCCGCCGGATGGTGTCCTGGAAGTCGGTGAACGCGGCCTGCGGGCAGGTGTCCAGCCCGCGCGAGCGCGCGGCGAGCATCAGGTTCTCCATGAACATGCCGTGATCGAGCAGCATGCCGTGGCCGAAGATGCGGTCGGTGGTGAAGATCAGGCCGACCGGCGCGTCGAAGAACAGGTAGTTGCGCGCCCACTGCCGGGTCATCTTTTCCTTGTCACCCTTGCCGATGTCGAGCAGCGCGTACAGGTCGGTGCCCACCTTGCGGCGCCGGGAAATCCACGGCTCGATCCATCGTTCCGGATAGTAGTCGAGCCCTTTGCCGTCGATGCCCGAGGTGAGGTACTTGTCCAGGATGGCCCGGCTCAGCGCGTCCTTGGCCGGGCCGGCCAGGGCGTACACCCGCCAGGGCTGGACGTTGGTGCCGGAGGGCGCGCGCGCCGCGAGGTCGAGCAACTCGCGCACGGTGTCGGCGCTCACCGGCGTCGGCAGGAAGCGGCGCACCGAGCGGCGGCTGCGGATGGCCTGGTCGACGGAGAGTTCCTCGCGGGCGGCCATGGCGGTCAGAGGATTTCCGCCAGCGCGGCGAGCAGGCGCGCGCATTGCGCGTCGGTGCCGATGGTGATGCGCAGGTGCTGGTCGATGCGCGGCAGCGCGAAGTGGCGCACGATGACGCTGCGCCGGCGCAGCTCTGCGGCGAGCTCGGCCGCGTCCCGCTGCGGATGGCAGGCGAAGATGAAGTTCGCCGCCGACGGCAGCACGTCGAAGCCGAGCCGCGTCAAACCGGCGGTCAGCTCGGCCCGGCTGCGCATCACCGCCTGCCGGGTCTGTTCCAGGTAGGCCTCGTCCGCCAGCGCGGCCGTGGCGCCGGCGATCGCCAGGCGGTCGAGCGGATAGGAGTTGAAGCTGTTCTTGATGCGTTCGAGCGCCTCGATCAGCAGCGGATCGCCCACCGCGTAGCCGACGCGCAGGCCGGCCAGCGCGTGCGACTTGGACAGCGTGCGGATCACCAGCAGGTTGCGCAGCCGACGCACCAGCGCCACCGCCGTCTCGCCGCCGAAATCGACGTAGGCCTCGTCGACCACCAGCACCGAGCGTGGATGCGCCTCGGCCAGGCGCGCGATGTCGGCGAGCGGCAGCAGCTGCCCGGTCGGCGCGTTCGGATTGGCGATGACGATGCCGCCGTTCTCGCGCAGGTAGTCGTCGACCCGGATGGCGAAATTCTCGTCGAGCGGCACCGGCACGCTGTCGATGCCGTGCAGCCGGCAATAGACCGGATAGAAGCTGTAGGTGATGTCCGGCATCAGGATCGGCCGGTCGTGCTTCAGCAGCGCCATGAAAGCGTGCGCCAGGACTTCGTCCGAGCCGTTGCCGACGAAGACGTGGGCCGGCGTCAGCGCGAAGGCGGCGAAATGTTCGGCCACGGCCTGTTTCAGCCGGTCGGCGTTGGGGTCCGGGTAGAGCCGCAGCGACGCGCCGTCGTCGCCCAGTTCCTGGCACATCGCGGCGACCGCGCGCGGAGACGGCGGATAGGGATTCTCGTTGGTGTTGAGCTTGACCAGGTCGGCGAGCTTCGGCTGTTCGCCGGGGACGTACGGGGTCAGGCTGTGGACGAGAGGGCTCCAGTAGTGGCTCATGGCGGCTCGGGGGTGGATGCGCACGGAGCTTCAAATGGTATCATGCGCCACTGACGCCGGGCTCCAGAGGCCCGGATTTGCGGACGATCGAGCGTTGGACGACATCATGCGGCAGGCCGAGACGACACGGAACACCCTGGAAACCCAGGTCACGGTGCGCTTGAACCTCGACGGCACCGGGCAAAGCCGGCTGGCCTCGGGCGTGCCGTTCCTCGATCACATGCTCGAACAGGTGGCGCGGCACGGCATGATCGACCTGGAGGTCGAGGCGTGCGGCGACCTGCACATCGACGCGCACCACACCGTCGAGGACATCGGCATCACCCTCGGGCAGACGCTGAAGCAGGCGCTCGGCGGCAAGCAGGGCATCCGCCGCTACGGGCACGCCTACGTGCCGCTCGACGAGGCGCTCTCGCGGGTGGTCGTCGACCTTTCCGGGCGCCCCGGACTGGCGTTCGACGTCGGCTTCACGCGGGCGACGATCGGCGCCTTCGACGTGGACCTGGTGCGCGAATTCTTCCAGGGGCTGGTCAACCACGCGGCCATGACCCTGCATATCGACAACCTGCGCGGCGAGAACGCGCACCACCAGGCGGAGACGGTGTTCAAGGCCTTCGGCCGCGCCCTGCGCATGGCCGTCGAGGCAGACCCGCGCGCGGCCGGCAGCGTGCCGTCGACCAAGGGCGCGCTCTGATGGCGAATGCGGCCGGAACGATCGCCGTCGTCGACTACGGCATGGGCAACCTGCGCTCGGTCTGGCAGGCGCTGATCCACGTCGCCGGCCGGCGCGAGGTGGTGGTCACGGCCGACCCGGCCGTGGTGGCGGCCGCCGGGCGGGTGGTCTTCCCCGGCCAGGGCGCGATGCCGGACTGCATGCGCGAACTCGACGCGCGCGGCCTGCGTCCGGCCGTGCTCGACGCGGCCAGGAACAAACCCTTCCTCGGCATCTGCATCGGCTTGCAGATGCTGTTCGAGCGGAGCGAGGAAGGCGACGTGCCCGGTCTGGGCGTCTTCGCGGGGCGCGTCCGCCGCTTCCCGGCGGACCGCATGGTGGCGCCGGACGGCAGCCGCCTGAAAGTTCCGCACATGGGCTGGAACGAAGTCGAGCAGACCCGGTCGCATCCACTCTGGAACGGCATCGACGACGGCGCGCGCTTCTATTTCGTGCACAGCTACTACGTGGACCCGGCGGACCGGGACTGCATCGCCGGCACCGCCCGCTACGGCATCCCCTTTACCGGTGCGGTGGCACGGGATAATATCTTCGCCATTCAATGCCATCCAGAGAAAAGCGCCCAGGCCGGATTGGCGCTGCTGGCCAATTTCGTCGAGTGGACGCCCTGAGGCGCGGACGCGCGTTCCGTACGAATGCGTCCACCCTTTAATTCTTTTTCCCAACCACCTCCGTTTCGCAAAATGCTGATCATTCCCGCGATTGACCTGAAGGACGGGCAGTGCGTCCGTCTCAAGCAGGGACTCATGGAAGAGGCCACCGTGTTTTCCGATTCGCCGGGCGAACAGGCCGCGCGCTGGCTCGAACAGGGCGCGCGCCGCCTGCACGTCGTCGACCTGAACGGGGCGTTCGCCGGAAAACCCAAGAACGAGAAGGCGATCAAGGACATCGTCGAAGCCGTCGGCGACGAGATACCGGTCCAGCTGGGCGGCGGCATCCGGGATCTCGACACCATCGAGCGCTGCCTCGACAACGGCGTCGGCTACGTCATCATCGGCACGGCCGCGGTCAAGAATCCCGGTTTCCTGCACGACGCCTGCAGCGCCTTCCCCGGCCAGATCATCGTCGGGCTCGACGCCAAGGACGGCAAGGTGGCGGTCGACGGCTGGTCGAAGCTGACCAAGCACGACGTGATCGACCTGGCCAGGAAGTGCGAGGACTACGGCGTCGAGGCCATCATCTACACCGACATCGGGCGCGACGGCATGCTCTCGGGCATCAACATCGAAGCCACCGTCAAGCTGGCGCAGTCGCTGCACATTCCGGTCATCGCCAGCGGCGGCCTGTCCGACATCGAGGACATCCGCCGGCTGTGCGCCGTCGAGAGCGAGGGCATCTCCGGCGCCATCGCCGGGCGCGCCATCTACGACGGTTCGCTCGACTTCGCCCAGGCGCAGGCCGAGGCCGACCGCATCTCCGGCGCCTGAGCGCGTCCCTCCGACAGAGCGCATTACTGGAAATCAGCCTTGGGCCTCGCCAAACGCATCATCCCCTGCCTCGACGTCACCGCCGGGCGGGTCGTCAAAGGAACCAACTTCGTCGATCTGCGCGACGCCGGCGACCCGGTCGAGATCGCCCGCCGCTACGATGAACAGGGCGCCGACGAGGTGACCTTCCTGGACATCACCGCGTCCTCGGACCAGCGCGACATCATCCTGCACATCGTCGAAGCCTGCGCCGCGCAGGTCTTCATTCCGCTGACCGTCGGCGGCGGCGTGCGCACGGTGGCCGACGTCCGCCGCCTGCTCAATGCGGGCGCCGACAAGGTGAGCATGAACACGGCGGCGGTCGCCAATCCCGACCTCGTCGCCGAGGCCTCCGCCAAGGTCGGCAACCAGTGCATCGTGGTGGCCATCGACGCCAAGCAGGCGGCGCCCGGCCGCTGGGAAGTCTTCACCCACGGCGGGCGCAAGGCCACCGGGCTCGACGCCGTCGAGTGGGCACGGCGCGTCCAGCAGCTGGGCGCGGGCGAAATCCTGCTGACCAGCATGGACCGCGACGGCACCCGGAACGGTTTCGACCTGGCCCTGACGCGCGCCGTGGCGGACGCCGTTGAACGTGCCGGTGATCGCCAGCGGCGGCGTCGGCAACCTGCAGCATTTGGCCGACGGCGTATCGCTCGGCGGCGCGGACGCCGTGCTGGCCGCCAGCATCTTCCACTTCGGCGAATACACGGTGCGCCAGGCCAAGGAATACATGCGCGACCGCGGCATCGAGGTACGATTGTGAGCGATCTGGACGACCGCCTGTTCTGGCTGGACGCCCTGAAATGGGACGAGCACGGCCTGATCCCGGCCATCGCCCAGGATGCCGCGAGCGGCCGCGTGGTGATGTTCGCCTGGATGAACCGCGAAGCGCTGCAGGAGACGGTGGCCAGCGGCCATGCCGTGTACTGGTCGCGTTCGCGCCGGCGCCTGTGGCGCAAGGGCGAGGAGTCCGGCCACGTGCAGCGGGTCCGGTCGATCCGGGCCGACTGCGACGGCGACGTGCTGCTGCTGGCGGTCGAGCAGGTCGGCGGGATCGCCTGCCATACGGGACGGGAAAGCTGCTTCTTCCTGGAGCTGCGGGGCGATCGCTGGGTGGCCGCCGACCCGGTTTTGAAGAATCCGAAGGAAATCTACGCGCGATGAGCACAGAAGTATTGTTACGCCTTGCAGAAACGCTGGCCTCCCGGCGCAACGCCGACCCGGAAAAGTCCTATACTGCGAGGCTGTTCGCCAAGGGGCCGGACTCGATCCTGAAGAAGATCGGCGAGGAGGGCGCGGAGCTGATCATGGCCGCCAAGGACGGCAAACGGGAGAACATCGTTTATGAATCGGCCGATCTGCTCTATCACATGGTGGCGCTGCTGACCTTCTACGGCATCGGCGCCGACGAGGTGCTCGGCGAACTGCAGCGCCGCGAAGGCACGTCGGGCATCGACGAGAAGAAGTCGCGCGCCGCCAAATGAAGGAATAACGCATGGAAGACTGCCTGTTTTGCAGAATCGCACGCGGTGAAATACCGTCGCGCAAGGTGTACGAGGACGACCTGCTGATCGCCTTCCACGACATCAACCCGGCGCGGCCGATGCACCTGCTGGTCGTCCCGAGGCGCCACATCGTCTCGCTGCAGACGGTGACCGCCGACGACGAACCCGTGCTGGGCCGCATGCTGACGGTGGCCAGGCGGCTGGCCGAGGAGAACGGCAGCCCGGACGGCTTCCGGGTCATCATCAACAACGGCCGGGTCGGCGGACAGGAAGTCCCGCATCTGCATGCGCACGTGGTGGGCGGGCCGGAGCCGGTCGGTCCGATGCTCAAGCGGAATTAAGGAGAAAACTCATGGGAAGTCTCAGTATCTGGCACTGGCTGATCGTCCTGCTGATCGTGGTGCTGGTGTTCGGCACCAAGAAGCTGCGCAACATCGGCGAGGATCTGGGCGGCGCGGTCAAGGGGTTCAAGGAAGGCATGCGCGACGGCACGGCCGAGAACAAGCCGGCCGACACGCCGCCGCAGCAGATCGCCGACGGGCAGACGATAGAAGGCGAAGTCAAGGACAAGGTCAAGTCGTGACGCGCGGCGCGGCCGGGCGGCGGGATTCCGGGCGCCCGCCGGGCCGTTCGCGTCTTCAGATTCCATTCCCATGTTCGATATCGGCTTTTCGGAACTGATCGTCATCGGCATCGTCGCGCTGGTCGTGATCGGGCCGGAGCGGCTGCCCAAGGTGGCGCGCACCGCCGGGCTGCTGCTCGGGCGGCTGCAGCGCTACGTCGGCGACGTCAAGGCGGACATCAGCCGCGAGATGCAGCTGGACGAGTTGAAGAAGCTGCAGTCCGAAGTGCAGGAGTCGGCGCGCAATTTCGAGCGCAGCATCTCCAGCGAAGTGCAGGCGATCGAACAGGGCGTCGGGCAGACCGTCGATTCGATCAAGGCCGACATCAAGGACGCCGTACCGTCGCCCGACGCGGCCCCGGCCGCGGGCGAGCCGGCCGGCGAGGCACCGGCCGAGGCTCCGCGGCAGGATGCGTCGCTGCCCGCGGCCAAGGGGTGAAGGCGCCATGGAGCTGCCGGAGGAGTCGTTTCTTTCCCACCTCGTCGAGCTGCGCGATCGCCTGATCCGCGCGCTGCTGGCGATCGCGATCATCTTCATCTGCCTGTTCCCCTGGGCCAAGGATCTGTATTCGCTGCTGGCGCAGCCGCTGCTGTCCAAGCTGCCGGCCGGCGGGCAGATGATCGCCACCGACGTGGTCGGCGTTTTCCTGGTGCCGATGAAGGTGGCGCTGATGGTGGCCTTCCTCATCGCCCTGCCGTACGTGCTGTACCAGGTCTGGGCCTTCGTCGCGCCGGGGCTTTACGCGCACGAGAAGCGCCTGGCCCTGCCGCTGGTCGCGGCCAGCGTGCTGCTCTTCTTCGTCGGCATGGCCTTCGCCTATTTCCTGGTGTTTCCCACGGTGTTCGGCTTCATGGCCAGGATCGCGCCGGAAGGCGTGGCCTGGATGACCGACATCGAGAAATACCTGTCCTTCGTCATGAGCACCTTCGTGGCGTTCGGCGTCGCCTTCGAGGTGCCGATCATCGTGGTGGTGCTGGTCATGGTCGGCGTGGTCGAACTGCGCACGCTCAAGGAATGGCGCCCCTACGTGATCGTCGGCGCCTTCGTCGTCGGCGCCATCTTCACCCCGCCCGACGTGGTGTCGCAGTTGATGCTCGCCGTGCCCCTGTGCCTGCTCTACGAGCTCGGCATGCAGATGGCGCGCTTCGTGCAGAAGCCGGCGGCCGGCGGCGACTAGCTCATTCCCGGCCGTCGCGCCGCAGGGGCGGCCGCTTGCCGATGCGGATCGGCAGTTGCACGGGGGTTTTCTGGCGGCGGAAGGTGAAGGCGACCGTCTCTCCCGGCTTCAGCGCGGCGATCAGGTTGAGCATGGCCTGAGGGTCCTTGACCGGCTGTCCGGCCACCGCCAGCAGCACGTCGCCGGGCTTGACGCCGCCCTTGTCCGCCGGGCTGCCGCGCTGCACGCCGGCGATCAGCGCGCCGTCCGTGTCCGGCAGGTTGAACGATTCGGCGAGCTCCTCGGTGATCTCCTGCGCCTCGACGCCGATCCAGCCGCGCGTGACCGAGCCGGTCCGGATGATCTCGTCCATGACGCTGCGCACCGTCGAGATCGGGATGGCGAAGCCGATGCCCAGCGAGCCGCCCGAGCGCGAATAGATCGCCGTGTTGATGCCGATCAGCCGGCCGTTGACGTTGACCAGGGCGCCGCCCGAATTGCCGGGGTTGATCGCGGCGTCGGTCTGGATGAAGTTCTCGAAGGTGTTGATGCCGAGGTGCGAACGGCCGAGCGCCGAGATGATGCCCATGGTCACCGTCTGGCCGACGCCGAAGGGATTGCCGATCGCCAGCGCGACGTCGCCGACGCCGACGTCTTCCATGCGCCCGAGGTCGATCGCCGGGAACGCCTGCGCCCCGTCCTTGCCCGGCAGCAGCTTGAGCACCGCCAGGTCGGTCTCGGGGTCGCCGCCGACCGGCTGCGCCTTGTGCGTGCGGCCGTTGTCGAGGGCGATCTCGATCTGGTCGGCGCCTTCGACGACGTGGTAGTTGGTGAGCACGTAGCCGTCCGGGCTGACGATGACGCCGGAACCCAGCCCCGATTTGCGCGGATCGTCGAGCTCGCCTTCGTCGCCGAAGAAGTGCTTGAAGAGCGGATCGTCGGCCAGCGGGTGGCGCGGCGCGCGCACTTTCTGCGAGGTGAAGATGTGCACCACCGAGGGCAGCGCCCTTTTCGCCGCCTCGCGGAAGGAGTTCGCCGCGGGCGGCACGGCCGCGCCGGGCGCCGCCGGCTCGGGCCGGGAGGCCGCGGGCCAGGGCAGGTCGCCCAGCCATTCGGGCCGGATCGTGGCGACGACGAAGGCCACGGCGAGACTGATCGTGACGGTTTGTGCAAAAATCAGCCAGAGTTTACGCATGGATGGCGTTTTCGATAGCGGAAGAAACGGGATAAGAGTCGGGATGAGACGCGAGGAACTGGTACGGTATCTGGACGAACTGCTCGAAGCGGCGCGGTTCAGGGATTATTGCCCAAACGGTTTGCAAGTGGAAGGCGCGGGCGAGGTCGCGCGCATCGTCGCCGGCGTGACCGCCTGCCAGGCGCTGATCGACGCCGCCGTCGAGCGCGGCGCCGACACGCTGCTGGTGCACCACGGCTGGTTCTGGCGCGGCGAGGACGGCCGGGTGACCGGCTTCCGCAAGGCGCGCATGCGGACGCTGCTGGCGCACGACATCAACCTCGTCGCCTACCATCTGCCGCTGGACGCGCATCCCGAACTCGGCAACAACGCCCGCCTGGCGGAGCTCCTGGGCTGGCGGGCCGAAGGGCGGTTCGGCGAACAGGACATCGGCTGGGTCGGCCGTCCCGCCGCGCCGCAGACGCTGGCCGAACTGGAGCGCCGCGTCGCCGGCGCGTTGCGGCGTACGCCGCTGACCATCGGCGACCCGGCGCGCCGGATCGAGCGCCTGGCCTGGTGTTCGGGCGGCGCCCAGGGCTATTTCGAGCAGGCCGTGGCGCTCGGTGTCGACGCCTTCCTGTCCGGCGAGATTTCCGAGCAGACGGTCCATCTGGCGCGCGAGAGCGGCGTCGCCTACCTTTCCGCCGGGCACCACGCCACCGAGCGGCTCGGCGTGCAGGCGCTGGCCGGCCACCTCGCGGCGAAGTTCGGCCTCGACTGCGAGTTCGTCGATATCGACAATCCCGTCTAGGATTTTTGACAGCAAGGAGAAATCATGGAGTTCGTCGTTCCTGCGGCCGCACCGGCCGTTCTTCCCGTCGCCGGCAGCGAGGCCGTGTTCCCGGTGCGCCGGGTTTACTGCGTCGGCCAGAATTACGCGGCGCACGCCGTCGAAATGGGCGGCGACGGGCGCCAGCCGCCGTTCTTCTTCAGCAAGCCGGCGGACGCCCTGGTGCCGGGCGGCGGCAGGATCGCCTATCCGCCGCGCACCGCCAACCTGCAGCACGAGGTCGAACTGGTCGTCGCGCTGCGCGAAGGCGGCGCGGACATTCCCGTGGAAGAAGCGCTGGCGCATGTCTTCGGCTATGCCGTGGGGATCGACCTGACGCGGCGCGACCTGCAGGCGCAGGCCAAGGAAAAGGGGCGGCCGTGGGAAATGGCCAAGGGCTTCGATCAGAGCGGGCCGCTCGGCGCGCTGACGCGGGTCGCCCAATGCGGCCATCCCGATAAGGGGCGCATCTGGCTGCAGGTCAACGGGGCCGTCCGGCAGGACGGGGATCTCGCGCAAATGACCTGGAACGTCGCCGAAGTCATCGCCAATCTGTCTTCGTACGTCACGCTTGCCGCCGGGGATCTGATCTTCACGGGGACGCCGGCGGGCGTATCGACCGTGGCGCGCGGCGATGCGCTCGAATGCGGCATCGACGGCGTGGGGGGGCTGAAGATCGAACTGGTCTGAGCCGCCGGAACTGGCGTGTGGAATGGGTTCAGGGCAGGAAAGAACCCGACCGGATGCCGGCATGTTTCAGGCAAGCGCGTTCCATCGCTGGAAGGATGCCTGGCCGGGGGGAAACGCTATATTCCGGTCGGGTGGATACAGGCCATGGCCTGCGGGCTCAGCGGGCTTCGAGCGCGTGGCGGCCGGGCAGCGCGCCGGCATTCCCGCGCTTGCCCAGCAGCGCTTCGCCGGCCTTGGCGGCCAGGGTGTAGAGCTTGATCACGGCCGCGCCGAGGGCGATGGAGGCCACGGCGAAGAGCAGGTGGTACTCGACCGGGTGGTTCAGGAGATAGTTGCCGATTTCCATGACGTTTCCTTTCTGGAGGGTTGATCGTCGCCAGACGAGAATTTTTTTCATCTGACCGGACGGATGCTAACAACCGTGGGGATTCCGGTCTGTAGCCTCTTCTTCGGGCTTGTGTAACGTTCCGCGTGCGTGTGTAACAGGCCGGGGATTCCGGGCGCGGCGGATTTGCGTTAGGCTGACCGGCTTTTTCGTGCCGTCCCGTTGCCGATGTTCTTCCATCAATCCCGCCTGATCGTCGCCCATGCCTGGCCGATGCTGATCGCCCAGCTGGCGTCGATGGGCATGATGGTGATCGACACGGTGCTGCTCGGGCATTTCGGCACCGAGGATCTGGCCGCGGTCGCCGTCGGCAGCGGCATCTACGTTGCGGTCATCCTGGCCTTGTCCAGCGTCGTGCAGGCGGTGTCGCCGACCGTCGCGCACCTCAAGGGCGAGGGGCGGGACGGCGAGCTCGCCGGCGTGCTGCACCAGGGCTTCTGGCTGGCGCTTACGCTGTCCGTCCCCGGCGTGCTGTGCCTGCTCCATCCGGACCCGCTGCTCGGCCTGTCGTCGCTCGAACCGGGCGTCGAGAGCAAGGTGCGCGGCTATCTGGCCGCGCTGGCGTGGGGCATGCCCGCGTCGCTGCTCTATCGCGCGTTCTATGCGTTCTGCGTGGCCGTCGGCCAGCCGCGCCCGCTGATGGCCATCTCGCTGCTGTGCACGCTGGTGCACGGCCTGCTGGCCCGCGCGCTGGTTTCCGGCGCATGGGGCGGCACGCCGCTCGGCGCGCTCGGCTGCGGCGCCTCAAACGCGCTGATCGGCTGGCTGGCGCTGGCCGCCGGCCTGGCGTACATGCGCACCAGCGGGCGGCTGCGGGCCTACCGGCTCTTTCACGGCTGGCGCCCGCCACGCCTGGAGATGCAGCGGACGCTGCTGCGGCTGGGGGTGCCGATGGGCCTTTCGGGCTTCGTCGAAATCTCGGCGTTCACTTTCATCGCGCTGTTCGTCGCGCAGCTCGGCACTCAGGTCGTGGCCGGCCACCGCGTCGTCGCCAACCTGGCGGGAATCTGCTACATGCTGCCGCTGTCCCTGGCGCTGGCCACGCTGCCGTGCGTCGGCCAGGCCGCCGGCGCGCGCGACTGGCGCGGCGCCCGCGTGTCCGCGCTGGCCGGCGTGTGCGTCGCCGGCCTCGTTTCCACCGCGTTCGGCGCGGCCTTGTGGTGCGGCCGGACGGCGCTGGTCGACGCCTACACCGACGATCCGGTGGTGCGCGGCGTGGGCCTGTCGCTGATCGCCTATCTGGCGGCGTATCAGGTGTTCGACGCGGTGCAGACGGTCGCCGCGCACGCCTTGCGCGGCTACAAGATCACCTTCCTGCCCATGCTGGTGCATGTCGCCGCCTTTTGGGGCGTCGGGCTGTCCGGCGGGTGGTGGCTGGCGTTCCGCGCGCCGCGTCCGATGGGCGCCGCGGGCTTCTGGCTGGCGTCGCTGCTGAGCCTTGTTTTCGCGGCACTTTTCCTGGGCTGGCTGCTGTGGCGGGTGGCCCGCGCGCAGCGCCGTTAACCGGCGCGCCGGCCGGGCCGGAAACTTGCTTCGCGGGCACCGGTCGTGGGGCTGCTTCACGAGTTTTTCAACCGAATCAAAAGGGAAAAGGATGGGCAAGTCTCTCAAGGCGCGCATGGTCGCTTTCGTGCTGCTGGTCATGCTGGTGATCTCGGTGGCGCTGTGCGGGGTGGCTTACGTGAAAAGCCGCGACGCGCTGGTCGATTCGATCCGCGGCCAGATCGATCAGGCGGCCGCTGCGAAGGTCAGCTTCGTCACGGAATGGGTGACTTCCCGCCAGGCCGTGGTGGCCTCGACGCTCGGGCGGTTCGGCGCCGCCGAGCTGAAGCCGGTGCTCGACCAGGCGCGGGACGCGGGCGGCTTCGACGACATGTACATCGGCCAGCCGGACAAGACGATGACCCAGTTCTCCGGGGCGACGCCCGTGCCGCCGGGCTACGATCCGACCGTGCGCCCCTGGTACGTGGCCGCGATCGCCTCGCCCGGCGCGATCGCTTCCGCGCCCTACATCGACGCGGCGACCAAGAAGCCGATCATCACCTTCGCCCAGGCGCGCCGCGACGGCGGCAGCGTGGTGGCGGTGGCCGGTGGCGACGTGACGCTGCAGCGCATCGTCGACGAAATCCTGTCGGCCCGGCTGCCCGGCGACGGCTATGCCTTCCTGATCACCCGGGAGGGGCAGGTGATCGCCCATCCGGCCAAGGATTCCGGCATGAAGAAGATCGCCGAGGTGCTGCCCGGCTTCGACGCCGCGGCGGTCCAGGCCGACGGCCAGGTGCGGCCGCGCACGCTGGGCGGCCGGTCCGTGCTGACGGCGCTGTTTCCGGTCGGCGAGACGGGCTGGCAGCTCGGCATCGTCATCCCCGAGGAGGCGGCGATGGCCTCCGTCGACCGACTGATGATGAGCATGCTCGGCCTGATGGCCGCCGGCCTGATCGTGGCGTTCTTCGCCACCTCGTTCGGGATCGCGCGCCTGATGAACGGCATTTCCTCGCTGCGCGACACGATGCGCGCCATGGCGGCGGGCGGCGGCGACCTGACGGTGCTCCTGCCGGTCGACAGCCGGGACGAGGTCGGGCAGACCAAGGACGCCTTCAACCGCTTCGCGGCGATCCTGCGCGGCATGGTCGGCGAGATCAAGGCCGACGCCGGCAATCTGCTCGCGGGCATCGAGCGCGTGGCCAGGGCCACCGAGCACATCGGCGCGGGCTCGAAGGAGCAGGCCGCCTCGGCGAACGCCACGGCGGCGGCGGTCGAGGAAATGACCGTGAGTATCGGCCACATCGCCGATGCCGCGAAGAATGCCGAGCAGCTCACCCGCGACGCGGGCCGGGCGTCGCAGCAGCTGTCCGGCGAGATGGTGGAGACGGCCGAGGAAATCTCCCGCATCTCGACGACGGTCCGCCGGCTCGAAGCCGTCCTGCGCGAACTGGACGGACGCTCGGCGCAGATCAGCAACATCGTCGGCGTGATCAAGGAGATCGCCGACCAGACCAACCTGCTGGCGCTTAACGCGGCGATCGAGGCGGCGCGGGCCGGCGAGCAGGGGCGCGGCTTCGCGGTGGTGGCCGACGAGGTCAGGAAGCTGGCCGAGCGGACCGGCGTGTCGACCGTGGAGATCGGCGACACCATCCGCCTCATCCAGGCGGAAACCAAGCAGGCCGTGGGCAGCATGGAAGAGGCCATGCAGCAGGTGCAGCGCGGCGTGGACAAGTCGCAGGCGGTGACCGGCTCGATCGCGCACATCGAACGCAATGCGCAGGCCGTCGAGCAGGCGCTGGTTTCGATCGCCTCGGCCACCTCCGAGCAGTCGCTCGCCAGCCAGGAGATCGCCCGCAACATCGCGCGCATGCACGAAATGACCGAAGGCGCCGACGCCGCGATCCAGGAGACGCGCAGCGAAACCGCGCGGCTGCATCAACTGGCGCAGGACGTGCGGGTGCGGATGGATCAGTTCAAGGTGTGACGCGCGGCGCCGGGTAAGGCGGGCGGACTTCCCGCCTTACCCGCCCAGCCAGGCGCGCCGGAGTGCGTTGGCGGACTTGTCGCAGTCCAGGCGCGGCGCGTCGTCGCCGGGCGCGCCGAGGGTAAGCTCGAAACGCATCAGTTCGTCGCGCCGGAAGGCGTGGACGGCCAGGGTGTCGCCCGGCCGGCGGCGGCCGAGCAGCGCGTCGAGGTTCTTCGCGGTGACGCGCAGGCCGTCCACGGCGACCAGCGCGTCGCCGGCGGAGAGCCCCGCCTGCTGCGCCGGTCCGCCGTCGTATACGGTCGCCAGCCGGAGCTCGTCGCCCTCGCTGGCGGTCTTGGCGCCGAGCGCGGGCGTCTTGGCCTTGGCCCACGCCAGGCGGACGCCGAACGGGGCGAGCAGCTTCTCCAGCGGAATGTCGCGCGTGCCGTGGATGGTCTGCGCGAAGAAGCGTCCGAGGTCCAGGCCGGACAGTTCCTCGGCGATCCGCCGCAGGTCGTCGTCGCCGACGCCGCTGCCGGTCTGCCCGAAACGCCGCCACAGCGCGCGCATGACGTCGTCGAGCGAGGTCCTGCCGCGCGTTCCGGCGCGCAGGGTGAGGTCGAGCGCCAGGGCCGCGAGCGCGCCCTTGGCGTAATAGCTGACCACCGCGTTCGGCGTGTTCTCGTCCGGCCGGTAGAACTTGCTCCAGGCGTCGAAGCTCGATTCGGCCAGCGACTGGCGCAGGCGGCCGGGCGCGCGCCTGACGTTGCCGAGGGTCTTGGCGGTGAGGTCGAGCCAGTCCTGCCGCGCGATGACGCCGCTCCTCAGCAGCGCCAGATCGTCGTAGTACGAGGTGATCCCCTCGAACGCCCAGAGCTGCGTGGTGTAGTTCTCGCGGTCGAGGTCGTAGGGCACGAACGCGGCGGGCTTGATGCGCTTGACGTTCCAGGTGTGGAAGTACTCGTGGCTGCACAGGCCGAGGAAGGTGCGGTAGCTTTCCGGCAGGCCCTTCATGCCGGGGTAGGGCAGGTCGTTGCGCGCGCACAACAGCGCTGTCGAGGCGCGGTGTTCGAGTCCGCCGTAGCCCTCGCCGACGGCGGTGACGAGGAAGACGTAGCGCGCCATCGGCGCCGGTTCGCCGAAGAAGCGGATCTGCCACTCGCACACCCGTTTCAGGTCGGCGGCCAGCCGTTCCGCATCGCAGTCGTGGCGCCCGGTGATGGCGACTTCGTGCGGCACGCCGCAGGCGTCGAAGGCGATCAGCGTGAAGGTGCCCATTTCCACCGGGTGGTCGATCAGTTCGTCGTAGTCTGCGGCGCGATAGAGGCCGAAGCCGTGGCGTCTGGCGCCGCCTTTTTCGCCGGCCGCCGGCGGCAGCGAGGTGGCGACGCGCCACGCGGCGAAGGCTTTGCCCTCGGGCGGGAGCAGCTCGACCAGGCACGGCGCGGATTCCTGCCCGAGCACGCGCAGGAAGACGCTGGTGCCGTTGAAGAAGGCGTGCGTCTGATCCAGATGTGCGCCGCGCACCGAGAGATCCCAGGCGTGCACTTCGCAGGTCACGGTCAGCGCCAGTCCCGCCCGGACCGGCGCGGCGCGCCAGGTGTGCTTGTCCAGCTTGTCCAGCCGGACGGCCTTGCCGCCGGCTTCGGCATGGATGGCGACGATGTGGCGGGCGAAATCCCGGATCAGGTAGCTGCCCGGAATCCAGGCCGGCAGGGCGAAGCGCTGGCCGGCGGGGTCGGGTGCGGCGACGGTGCAGGACACCATGAAGCGGTGGGCGGCGGGATGCGTCGGGCGGAGGGCGTAACGGATGGGCGTGGCGGGCATGATCGGCAACAGGCAGAATTCTTCGCGTGGCGTGATTTTGGCGGATGCGGCCTGTTTATAATGCATTCCGCCATTTGCTGAAAGCGGTTTGTCGGGAGGCCGTCCTTGCCGGACGGACTTTTTTCATCCATCCAAGAGAAAAAAATGCGCAAGAACCTGCCGGTGACGAATGCGGAGACCCTGCTTCCGGAAGATCAATTCATTTATTCGCGGACCGATCTGAAAGGGCAGATCACCGAGACCAACGATGCGTTCTGCCAGATCAGCGGCTTTTCCCATGAGGAAATGATCGGCCAGCCGCACAACATGGTGCGCCATCCCGACATGCCGTCGGCGGCGTTCGCGGACCTGTGGCGCGACCTGAAGGCGGGCCTGCCGTGGCGCGGCATCGTCAAGAACCGGCGCAAGGACGGCGGCTTCTACTGGGTGGTGGCGAACGTCTCGCCGGTGCGCGAGAACGGCCAGGTGGTCGGCTACCAGTCGGTGCGCAGCCGGCCCTCGCGCGAGGAAATCGCCGCCACGGAAAAGGCCTATGCCCGGATCAACGCGGGCGAAAAGAAATGGGCCGTCAGCCACGGCCGGGCCGTGCGCGTGCGGCCGCCCCTGGTCGCGGCGCTGCTGTCCCTGCGCGCGCAGATGGCCTTCATGGGCGTGCTGGTGCTTGCCCTGGGCCTGACCGAAGCGGCCCGGATGGCGCTGGACGAGCCAGCCTTCCTGCGGCTACCGCAGCAGCTCCTGATCGGCTTCTCGGTGCTCTACGCCCTGTATTTCGTCGGCTATTTCGCGCCCCGGGTCGGGCGCGACCTGGATGCGATCGGCCGCTGGCTGCACTCGGTGCTGTCGTCCGGCAACCTGAAGCAGCGCCTGTCGATCGCCCGCGACGACCAGATCGGCGTCGTGGCCCGGCAGATGGACGCTTTCGTCGCGTCGGTGCAGGCCACGGTGCAGGGCATGGCCGATACCGCGCTGCACGTGCGGCAGAGCACGCAGGAAGTCGAGACCGGCATGCGCGCGGTGATGCAGTCGGCCGAGCATCAGAACGAGGCCACCTCGTCGGCCGCCGCCGCCGTGGAAGAGGTGACCGTGTCGATCGGCGAAGTGGCGGAACACGCGCGTTCGACGCGCGACGTCGCGGCCAGCGCCGGCGAGGTGTCGCGTTCCGGCGTGCAGCGTTCCGACGAGGCGTGCCAGACCATCAACTCGCTGGCCGAGACGGTCAAGCGCTCGGCCGGGCAGGTCGAGGCGCTCGGGCAGCGCTCCGCCGAGATCAGCCAGATCGCCGGCTCGATCAAGGAGATCGCCGATCAGACCAACCTGCTGGCGTTGAACGCGGCGATCGAGGCGGCGCGGGCCGGCGAGCAGGGACGCGGCTTCGCCGTGGTGGCCGACGAGGTGCGCAAGCTGGCGGAGCGCACGGCGCGGGCCACGGAGGAGATCAGCACGATGATCGGCCTGATCCAGTCCGAGACGCAGAAGGCCGTTGAACGGCATGCGCGCCGGCGCGGCGCAGGTCGAGGAGGGGGTCGAGCTGGTCCATTCGGCGCAGGGCGCGCTGCAGCGCATCGACGAGGAAATGGGCGGCACCATCCAGCGGGTCAATGAGATTTCGCACGCCTCCAGCGAGCAGCAGGAGGCCATGACGCAGCTCGCGCGCAACGTCGAGCAGGTGGCCAGCATGACCGAGCAGAACGTCGCCGTGGTCAATCAGACGCAGTCCATGGTCATCCGGCTCGAAGGCATCGTCGATCGCATGAACAAGGCGGCCAACCAGTTCGTGGTGTAGGCCGCCGCCGGAGGGGCCGGCCTAGCGCGGCGCGGCCGGCCCTGCCGCCTGCGTCGGCAGCGCGACGCGCACCCGCAATCCGCCGGCCGGCGATTCCCCGAGCGTGATCTCGCCGCCGTGCAGCCGCGCCGCCTGCCGGGCGATGGGCAGGCCCAGTCCGCTGCCCGGCGTGTCCGAGCCGGCCAGGCGGAAGAAGCGGTCGAACACCCGTTCCCTGAATTCCTCCGGAATGCCGGGGCCGCTGTCGGCGACGTCCAGCCGGGCGAGCCCGTCCTCCTCGTCCACGTCGACGTCGATACGTCCGCCGGCCGGGGTGTGGCGCAAGGCGTTCTCGATCAGGTTGGAGAGCAGGATGCGCAGGCTCTCCGCGTGGCCGGACAGGCGCACCGGGCGGCAGGTGCCCACGCCGAGGTCGATCCGCCTGTCCTCGGCCTGCGGCGAGAAGTCGGCGACCGCGTTCTTGGCCAGCTGGTCGAGGCGCACCTCGGCGAAGGTGAACTGCTGCGCGTCGGGTTCGAGCCGGGCCATCTGCAGGAGCTGCTCGACCACGTGCGCGGCGCGGTCGACGCCGGCGCGCAGCTGGTCCAGCGCAGCGGCGCGCTGCGCCGCGTCCCGCGCCTGATCGGCGAGCTGCGCCTGCAGGCGGACGGCGGTCAGCGGCGTGCGCAGTTCGTGCGCTGCGTTGGCGATGAAGTCGCGCTCCGTCGCGAAAGCCTGTTCCAGCCGCTGCAGCAGCGCGTTGAGCGCCTCGCCCAGCGGCGCGACTTCCGTCGGCAGATCCCTGGTCTCCATCGTGCGCAGGCTGGGCACGGCCTGCCCCATGATTTCCGCGCGGACCTTGTCGAGCGGCCGCAGGGCGCGGCCGACGGCCAGCCAGATCAGGCCGCCCAGCACGGCGGTCATCAGGGTCAGCGGCAGCAGCAGCCACGGTCCGATGTTGCGGAACAGCGGGTAGTGGCGCGCCGCCGAATTGCTCACCTGGATGGTCACGCCGCCGTCTTCCAGCGTGTAGACGTGCCAGGTTTCGCCGCGCCAGCTCAGGGTGTGGTGCCCCGGCTTCTGGCGCGGTGGCCCGCCGTTGTCCAGCGAGGTGTAGACGAGCTCGCCGTCGTCGCCCCAGATCTGGCTGACGAACTGTCCCTTGTCGGAGGCGTCCTCTTCCTCGGCGCCGTCCCCCTCGTTCTCGACCAGGCCGTGGCGGACGATCGAATAGGCGATCTGGACCAGCCCGTCGTTGCGCATCTGGTTGAAGGCGTTCCAGGCCAGCGCGTAGGTGATCAGGCTGGCCAGCAGGCCCGTCGCCAGCAGCGCGCCGATCTGCCACTTCAACAGGTTGCGGCGGATCGAGTTCACGCCGGTTCGACCAGCCGGTAGCCGACGCCGCGCACGTTCCTGATCCAGGCGGCGCCCAGTTTCTTGCGCAGCCGGTGGACGTGCACCTCGACGGCGTTGCTGGCGATCTCCTCGCCCCAGCCGTAGAGCCGTTCCTCCAGTTGCTCGGTGGACAGCACGGCGCCGGGAATCTCCAGCAGGGCTTCGAGCAGGGCGAATTCGCGCTGCGCCAGCTCGACGGCCGCGCCGTCCAGGCGGACTTCGCGGCGGTGCGGATCGAGGCTGAGCGGGCCCAGGCGCATCTCCGTGCGCGCCCGCCCGGCATGGCGGCGGACCAGCGCACGCATGCGCGCGACCAGTTCGTCGAGGTCGAACGGCTTGGCCAGGTAATCGTCGGCGCCCAGGTTCAGGCCGGCGATCCGCTCCTCCACCGCGCCGCGCGCCGTGACCACCAGCACCGGCAGGGTGTTGCCCGCGTCGCGCATCTTTTTCAGCACGGCCAGGCCGTCCTGGCGCGGCAGGCCGAGATCGAGCACCAGCAGCGCATAGGTGCCGGTGCGCACGGCCAGTTCCGCGGCCTTGCCGTCGCGCACCCGGTCGACCGAACAGCCGGCGTTGCGCAGTCCTTGCTCGACGGCGTCGCCGATCATCGGGTCATCTTCGGCCAGCAGTATTTTCAAGGTGTCCGTCCGCCAGGAGACTGTCTCCGCACTTGCCGCGCCGGGCAATGGTACTGCGCCCGTTGCCCCGGCAGAAGAGAAAAAGGCCGGAAACGTTCCGGCCTTTCGCTGCGGCGCGTGGTGCGTTACTTCGCGGTGGTGTCGGCCTTCTTGGCGGTCTTGCCCTTCTTCTGCTTGGCGACTTTCTTCGCCTTGGCGGGCTTGGCTTTGGCCGGGGCGGTCGCTTCGGCGGCCGGGCTGGCCGGAGCCGTCGCGTCGGCGGCCTGCGCGGCGCCGAAGGCGAAAATGGACGCAGCCGTCAGCACGGCGATCAGGGTCTTGTTCATGCGGGTCTCCTTCAGTGGGTGGGCGCCCGGCACGCTTGCCGGGCTGACACGCATTTTCCTCGGCGAAACTTACCGGACGCTTAACGGCCGCGCGGGGCGGTTCACGGATTGCCCAACGCCATGAGCAGTCCGCTCAGGGTGAAGAACGACAGCACCGTCGTCGCCAGCAGCGCGGCGGCGCAGAACTTCTCGTGGCCGTGGCGCATGGCCAGGATCGGGTAGATGCTCATGATCGGCAGCGTGCCGGTGAGCAGCAGGGCGGCGTACAGGTCGGGCGGCAGCGCCGGCAGGCCGGCCCGCACGCACAGCACCAGCGCCAGCCAGATGCACAGCGGATGCAGCACCAGCTTGCCGACGGTGATCGCCGCGACCTTGGCGCCCAGTTCCTTGAACGGCATGCCGTACAGGGTGCCGCCGATGGTGAATAGCGCGATGGCGCTGCTGGCCTGGGCGAACAGCGTGATCGTCCGGGACAGCGTGGCCGGCAGCCTGACTTCCAGCAGCGACAGGGTGACGGCCACGGCGATGGCGAGGATCAGCGGATTCTTGCGCAGGCCGAGCAGGGACTGCCTGGCGGCGGCCCAGCGGCTTTGCGCGGCGGCGTTGTGCTGGTCGGCCAGCGACAGCAGCAGGGGCAGCAGCAGGATGTTCTCGACCAGCATGTTCAGCGCCAGCGACACGCCGGCGACCGCGGGGAGCGCCAGCAGCATGATCGGGAAGCCGACGAAGCCGCTGTTCGAGAAAGTCGCGCCCATGGCGATGTAGGGCCGCGCGCTCGGCGCGTCCGGCGCGAGGCGGCGCGCCCAGCGCAGCGCGATGGCGGCGTTCACCAGCGAGCCGGCGGCGTACGCGGCGAGGTAGGTGAGGTTGAGCGTCTCGCCGAAACGGCGCTGCAGCAGCGCGTTGAGCAGGATCGCCGGCAGCGCGACATTGAACACGAATTTGCCGAGCGCGCGCAGCTCGGTCTTGTCGAACAGGCCGCAGCGCGCGGCCAGATAACCCACCCCGATGGCCAGATAGATGGGAGCCGTGACGGTCAGAATGTCGAGCATGACGAAAAACGGGAAGCGCCTTCCGCCGGTGACGGCCTGAAGAGTGCGCGGGTGGACGATGGGGGCAGATTATAGGCGAGGCGGCGGCGCGCGCCGCGGTTCGGGAACAATTTTTGCCGCCCGGCCTCGAACGGCGGACGGACCCGACGGCGGGAGCGCTGGCCCGATTGCCGCCGCCGTCTTATTCTTACGGCTCCAAAGCCACCAAAACCGGATTTCAAGATGCCTCTTCCACCCGCAACGGCGGCGCGCTCGCGCAAGCACCGGCGTTCCATCACATTCGAAGGTTTCAAGCGCGACGACGGCCTGTGGGACATCGAAGGCCGCCTGGTCAACGTCAAGGACCAGGATCTCGAACTGCGCAACGGCGTGCGCCGGCGCGGCGAGCCGATCCATGACATCAGCGTGCGCGTGACCATCGACGGCGCGATGAACGTGGTCAACGTCGCGGCCAGTTCCGACTACACCCCGTTCATGGGCGTGTGCGAACGGATCGTGCCCGATTACCGGCAGATCATCGGGCTGAACCTGTTCAAGGGATTCCTCAAGGCGGTCAAGGCGCTGTTCGGCGACACCCGCGGCTGCGCGCATCTGAGCGAGCTGCTGATGGCCCTGCCGACCGCGGCCTACCAGACCTTCGCCGGCGAGGCGAAGCACGGCGAGCACGAAAAGAAACCTTTTCACCTCGACCGTTGTCATGCACTTTCCACAGATTCGGAGGTGGTCAGGCGCTACTATCCGCGCTGGTACCGCAGCCAAACCCCGGGGTAGGGGCTCCTGCCCAAAGCCTGCAATGCAAATTTCACAAGAGGGTGCCAATGAAAATACATGAATATCAGGGGAAGGAACTGCTCAGGAAATACGGCGTGACGGTGCCGCGCGGCGTGTTCTGCGCCAGCGTGGATGAGGCGGTGAAGGCGGCCGAGACGCTGGGCGGCAAGGTCTGGGTGGTCAAGGCGCAGATCCACGCCGGCGGGCGCGGCAAGGGGGGCGGCGTCAAGGTCGCCAAGTCGCTCGACGAAGTGCGCGAGTACGCCGGCCGGATTCTCGGCATGCAGCTGGTCACCCACCAGACCGGCCCCGAGGGGCAAAAGGTCCGGCGCCTGCTGGTCGAGGAAGGCGCCGACATCCGCAAGGAATACTACGTCGCCGCGCTGACCGACCGGGCCTCGCAGAAAGTGGTGATGATGGCCTCCAGCGAGGGCGGCATGGAGATCGAGGAAGTCGCCCAGCACAGCCCGGAAAAGATCCTCAAGGCGTACATCGACCCGCTCGCCGGCCTCACCGACGCGCAGGCGGCCGAACTCGCCACCGGCATCGGCATCCCCGACGCCTCGCTGCCGCAGGCCGTGGCCCTGCTCAAGGGCCTGTACACCTGCTACATGGAGACCGACGCCGCGCTGGCCGAGATCAATCCGCTGATCCTCGAAGGCGACGGCACGGTCAAGGCGCTCGACGCCAAGTTCAACTTCGACGACAACGCGCTCTACCGGCAGCCGGAAATCTTCGCCTACCGCGACCTCGACGAGGAAGACCCCAACGAGATCGAAGCCTCGAAGTTCGGGCTGGCCTACATCTCGCTCGACGGCAACATCGGCTGCCTGGTCAACGGCGCCGGCCTGGCCATGGCCACCATGGACGCGATCAAGCTGTTCGGCGGCGAGCCGGCCAACTTCCTCGACGTCGGCGGCGGCGCCTCGACCGAGAAGGTGACCGAGGCCTTCAAGATCATGCTCAAGAACCGCGAGCTCAAGGGCATCCTGGTCAACATCTTCGGCGGCATCATGAAATGCGACACCATCGCCAACGGCGTCATGGCCGCGGTGCGCCAGACGCAGCTCGGCGTGCCGCTGGTGGTGCGCATGAAAGGCACCAACGAGGAGCTCGGCAAGCAGCTCCTGCGCGAATCCGGCCTGCCCATCATCGCGGCCGACACCATGGCCGAGGCCGCCACCAAGATCGTCGCCGCCGTCCAGTAAGGGAGAACCAGAACATGTCGATCCTCATCAACAAGGACACCAGG
Source organism: Propionivibrio sp. (assembly GCF_047602565.1). Classification (GTDB taxonomy): domain Bacteria; phylum Pseudomonadota; class Gammaproteobacteria; order Burkholderiales; family Rhodocyclaceae; genus Propionivibrio. The sequence goes on along the minus strand of NZ_JASGGX010000001.1, from coordinate 1,775,585 downwards.
GTCATCACCCAGGGCATCACCGGCAAGACCGGCCAGTTCCACACCGAAAAGTGCCAGGAGTACGCCAACGGCAAGGCCTGCTTCGTCGCCGGGGTCAATCCCAAGAAAGCGGGCGAGAGCATCTTCGACATCCCCATCTACGGCTCGGTGAAGGAGGCCGCGGCGCGGACCGGCGCCACCGTCTCGGTCATCTACGTGCCGCCGGCCGGCGCCGCTGACGCCATCTGGGAAGCGGTCGAGGCCGACCTCGACCTCGTCATCTGCATCACCGAAGGCATCCCGGTGCGCGACATGCTCATCGTGCGCAACCGGATGAAGGCCAGGGCGGCCCTGGGCGGCAAGGAGACGCTGCTGCTCGGCCCCAACTGCCCCGGCCTGATCACGCCCGACGAAATCAAGATCGGCATCATGCCCGGCCACATCCACCGCAAGGGGCGGGTCGGCGTCGTTTCGCGCTCCGGCACGCTGACCTACGAAGCGGTCGCGCAGCTCACCGAACTCGGCATCGGCCAGTCGTCGGCGGTCGGCATCGGCGGCGACCCGATCAACGGCCTCAAGCACATCGACGTGATGAAGATGTTCAACGACGATCCGGAGACCGACGCGGTGATCATGATCGGCGAGATCGGCGGCCCGGACGAGGCGGAAGCCGCCTACTGGTGCAAGGAGCACATGCGGAAGCCGGTGGTCGGCTTCATCGCCGGCGTCACCGCGCCGGCGGGCAAGCGCATGGGCCACGCCGGCGCGCTGATCTCCGGCGGCGCCGACACGGCGGAAGCCAAGCTGGCGATCATGGAGGAATGCGGCTTCAAGGTCACCCGCAATCCGTCGGAGATGGGCCGGCTGCTCAAGAGCCTGCTCTGAACCGCCCGCCGCCACGGGACCGAAGCCGGTGCGCGCAAGCGCCGCCGGCTTTTTTACGGGCGAAGTTCTAGAACCGCCGCGCCATGAACCGGGCCAGCGCCGGGCCGGTCATGACCACGAGCAGCAGCCGCGCGGTCTGGAAGGCCATGACGAAGGGGATGTTCACGCCCGCGGTGGCGGCGATGATGGCGACGGAATCCAGGCCGCCCGGGCTGGTGGCCAGATACGCCGTCAGCGGGTCGATGCCGGCGAGCCGGGTGAGCGCCAGCGCGATGCCCGCGCACGCCAGCACCAGGCAGGCGATCGAGACGATCATCGACGGCAGCGCCTGCGCCGCCTGGGTCAAGGCCTGACGCGTGAAGCGCAGGCCGATGCTCCAGCCCAGGATGATGTAGGTGGGGGTCAGCACCCACGGCGGCAGGGTGATCGCCAGCAGCCCCTTGGCCTGCAGGATGCTGCCGATGACCAGCGGCCCGAGCAGCGGCCCGCCGGGAATCCTGAGAAAGTTGGCCAGCAGCGAGCCGGTGCCGGCGAGCAGCAGCGTGGCGGCCAGTCCGGCCGGGGAGACGCTGGCGAACCAGTTGGAGAACACGCCGTGGTCCGGGTGGGCGCCGCCCATCCAGAAATGGGAGACCACCGTGGCCATCACCGTGACGATGATCACGCGCAGGTACTGCATCACCGCCACCAGGCGCATGTCGCCGCCGTAGGCGTCGGCCATCAGCGTCATCGCCGCGGCGCCGCCGGGCGAGCAGCCCCAGATCGCCGTCGTGCCCGGCAGGACCTGCCTGCGCGCGAGAATCCAGCCCATCGCGGCGCAGACGAGGATGACCACGACGGTGACCGAGACGAACATCAGCCAGTTGTCGCGCAGCGAGACCAGGATTTCCGGCGAGATGCCGCGGGCCACCAGACAGCCCACGACGCCCTGGGCCATGACGAAGGGCTTGCGCGTGATGCGCGGCGCGCCTTCGGCGATGGCCACCAGGATCGCCGCCAGCATCGCGCCGAGCAGCAGGGCGGCCGGCAGGCGGATGGCGTCGAACGCCAGGGCGAAGGCCAGGGACAGGGCCAGCAGAACGGCCCAATGAAGAAAGGGCGGATGTCGCTTCAGGGACGGGTAGCGGTTGCCTTGATCGCACATGGTGTTTCTGGACAGGGAAAATCGGAGGGACGGCCGTGGCGGCCGAGGCTGCAAGGGCGATGAAATCCCGCCATTATAACGTGCGGGTCAACGGCAGCCCGGCCGCGCCGCTCGGCGTTCACGCGGGGGACGGCAATTGCCCGTCGATCTCGGCCAGCGCCGCCTCCTCGGAATCGATCGTCGCGAAGGCCGTGCGCAGCGCCGGAGGAATCGCCCGCGGGCGCCCCGAGGCCAGATCGACGAAGATCCATTGGGTTTCCGCGCGCGCCAGCATCCGCCGGTCCGCCCGGCGCAGGAAAACCGTCTTGCGCGGCGAACTGCGGCTGTCCATGCCCGCGATCCAGGTGCACGCCAGGATTTCATCCGCCAGCAGGGCGGGGCGCAGGTATTCGATGAAATGGGACTTCACGTACCACGAGGCGCCCAGTTCCAGGTAGCGCGCCATCGGCCAGTCCTGCAGCGCCGAATGCTCGATGGCCGCCTCCTGCATCCAGCGCAGGTATTCCTGGTTGTTGACGTGGCCGTGCACGTCGATCGAATCCGCTGCGACGCGGATGGTCTTGATGTGGACGGCGGGCATGGGCGATTTCCGGAGCGGGACCGTCATTCCCCCCAGCCGCCCCAGCTGAGATGGACGGGCGAAGGCGCGCCTGCGTCAACCGGGTAGCGGGCGAGGCCGGGATACAGGCGGCTCCAGGCAGCGGCGACCAGCGCCAGGGCGGCGACGCCCAGCAGCACGGGCTGGACCAGCGCCGACCAGCCCGCGTGGGCATGGATCATCAGGATCGGATTGGCCCCGGCGGGAGGATGCACGGTGCGCGTGGTGAGCATCAGCGCGAGCGCCAGGGCCTGGGCCAGGACGTACACCCACAGCGCATCCCCGAAGAACTTGTAGCAGGCGATGCCGACCAGGGCGCCGCCGAGGTGCCCGCCCAGCAGCGCGCGGGGCTGCGCGGCGGGCGCGCGGGTGAAGCCGAAGAGAAAGACGGCGGTGCCGCCGAGGGAGGCCAGGAGCAGCGGCGACGCCGGCGGGCCGGAAACGGCGAGCGCCAGTCCGATGCCGGCGGCGATGCCGAGCATGCACCAGAGCAGGCGGACGGTTGAACGGCGATGCATGGGGCTGTGCGCAGGCCGGGCGCGGCCGGCCGTTAACCTCTTCGGAAAAGTGGGTGGGGGTTCCGTTCGGTCAGCCGCGCTTGAGCCGCGCGAGCTGCGGCTTGAGCTTCTCGACGGTAGCGGTGAAGTCGGCAAGGCGCTTCTTCTCCTGTTCGACGACCTGCGCCGGCGCGCGCGCGACGAAGCTCTCGTTGGCGAGCTTGGCGCCGGCCTTGGCGATCTCGCCTTCGAGCCGGGCGATTTCCTTGGCCAGGCGCTCGGTTTCGGCGGCGACGTCGATCTCGATCCTGAGCATCAGGCGGATTTCGCCGATCACCGCGATCGGGGCGTTGGCGTCCTCCGGCATGCGCTCGACGATGTCCACCTCCGCCAGCTTGGCCAGCGCCTTCAGGTACGGGGCGCAGCGGTGCAGCACCTCGGCGTCGCCGCTGGCGACGAGCGGCACCTTCTGGGCCGGGGAGATGCCCATTTCGCCGCGCAGGTTGCGGCAGGCGTAGGTCAGTTCCTTGAGCTGCTGCGCCTTGGCCTCGCTGGCTTCGTTGATCTTCAGCGGGTCGGCCTTGGGATAGGCGGCGAGCATGATCGAATCGCCGGTCTTGCGGCCGGCCAGCGGCGCGACGGCCTGCCACAGCTCCTCGGTGATGAACGGGATCAGCGGATGCGCCAGGCGCAGCACGGTCTCCAGCACGCGCAGCAGGGTGCGGCGCGTGGCCTTGGCCTCTTCCGGGGTGCCGCTCTGGATCTGCACCTTGGCCAGTTCGAGGTACCAGTCGCAGAATTCGTCCCAGACGAACTCGTAGATGGCGCGGGCGAGCAGGTCGAAGCGGTAGTCGGCGAAGTGCTGCGCGACCTCGGCCTCGGTGCGCTGCAGGCGGCTGACGATCCAGCGGTCGGCGAACGAGAAATGCAGGTGCTCCGGGCAGATGTCGGGCGTCTGCGGGTCGATGCCGCAGTCCTGGCCCTCGGTGTTCATCAGCACGAAGCGGGTGGCGTTCCACAGCTTGTTGCAGAAGTTGCGGTAGCCCTCGCAGCGGTGCAGGTCGAACTTGATGTCGCGGCCCGGGCTGGCCAGCGAGAGGAAGGTGAAACGCAGCGCGTCGGTGCCGAAGGCCGGGATGCCTTCCGGGAATTCCCGGCGCGTGCGCTTTTCGATCTGCTGCGCCTGCTTCGGATTCATCAGGCCGGTGGTACGCTTGGCCACCAGGTCTTCGAGGCCGATGCCGTCGATCAGGTCGATCGGGTCGAGCACGTTGCCCTTGGATTTGCTCATCTTCTGGCCTTCCGCGTCGCGGATCAGGCCATGCACGTAGACATGCTTGAACGGAATCTTGCCGGTGATGTGCCGGGTCATCATGACCATGCGCGCGACCCAGAAGAAGATGATGTCGAAGCCGGTGACGAGCACCGTCGACGGCAGGTAGAGGTCGAGCGCCGGGTTCGATTGCGCCGGCCATGCGGGCGTCCAGTCGAGCGTGGAGAACGGCCACAGCGCCGACGAGTACCATGTGTCGAGCACGTCCGGGTCGCGCGTCAGCGGGCCGGCGTGGCCCTGGGCGGCGGCCTGCGCCCTGGCTTCGGCCTCGTCGTGCGCGACGTAGACGTTGCCCGCCTCGTCGTACCACGCTGGAATCTGGTGGCCCCACCACAATTGCCGCGAGATGCACCAGTCCTGGATGTTGTTCAGCCACTGGTTGTAGGTGTTGACCCAGTTCTCCGGCACGAACTTGATCTCGCCGGAAGCGACGCAGTCGAGCGCCTTGCCGACGATGCTGGTGCCGTCCGCGCCGGGCTTGCTCATGGCGACGAACCACTGGTCGGTGAGCATCGGTTCGATGACCACGCCGGTGCGGTCGCCGCGCGGCACCTTGAGCGTGTGCTTGTCCACCTTGACCAGCACGCCGGCGGCTTCGAGGTCGGCGACGACGGCCTTGCGCGCGTCGAAGCGGTCCATGCCGCGGTACTTCTCCGGCGCGTTGTCGTTGATCTTCGCGTCCAGCGTCAGGATGGAAATGATCGGCAGCTTGTGGCGCTGGCCGACCGCGTAGTCGTTGAAGTCGTGCGCCGGCGTGACCTTGACGCAGCCGGTGCCGAATTCGAGGTCGACGTAAGCGTCGGCGATGATCGGGATCTCGCGGTCGGCGAGCGGCAGCCTGACCGTCTTGCCGACCAGATGCCGGTAGCGTTCGTCCTCCGGATGCACCATCACTGCCGTGTCGCCGAGCATGGTTTCCGGGCGGGTGGTGGCTACGGTCAGCGATCCGGACCCGTCGGCCAGCGGGTAGCGGATGTGCCACATGAAGCCGTCTTCCTCCTCGCTCACCACTTCCAGGTCGGAGACGGCGGTGTGCAGCACCGGGTCCCAGTTCACCAGGCGCTTGCCGCGGTAGATCAGCCCCTCGTCGTAAAGACGGACGAAGGTCTCGGTGACGGTCTTCGACAGCCCGGCGTCCATCGTGAAGCGCTCGCGCGTCCAGTCCGGCGAGGTGCCGAGGCGGCGCATCTGGCGGGTGATGGTGTTGCCCGAGAACTCCTTCCACTCCCAGACCTTTTCGAGGAACTTCTCGCGGCCGAGGTCGTGGCGCGAGATGCCCTGCACGTCGAGCTGGCGTTCGACGACGATCTGTGTGGCGATGCCGGCGTGGTCGGTGCCCGGCTGCCACAGCGTGTTGTCGCCGCGCATGCGGTGGTAGCGGGTCAGCGCGTCCATGATCGCCTGGTTGAAGCCATGCCCCATGTGCAGCGTGCCGGTGACGTTCGGCGGCGGCAGCAGGATGCAGAAGGCGCCGGACTTGTGCGCGTCGAGGCCGGCGGCGAAGTAGCCCTTGGCCTCCCACTCGGGGTACCAGCGTCGCTCGATGTCGGCCGGCTCAAAGCTCTTGGCGAGTTCCATAGATCGGGTGTGGGAAGGGGATGAAGAGAGTCCGCGATTATACCGGATCGCGCCGGGCGGGCCGTCGCCGGAAAGGACTCCCGAGGCCCGTTTGCCGGCGCGCCGGCGCTACTTCGGGCCGGGTCCGTCGAGCGGCAGCTGCATCTGTTTGCGCTGGGCGAGAAAGTCGCGCAGCGCGACTTCCGTCGTCAACGTGAAGCCTTCGCGCAGCGCCTCGGCGGCGTTGAGCAGCGTTGCTTCGATCAGCATCGGCAGTTCGCAGGCCATCTGCCGCTCGATGGCCTGGGCCATCTGCGCGGCGAGTTCCTCGACGCAGGCTTCGAATTCCGCCGCGGCGTCCGCGGGCGGCGACGGCGGCGCGGCGGGCGCTGCGGCTGCCTCCGCCTCCTCGCCCGGCACGACTTCGGTCAGGACGGGCAGGTCGTCCTCTTCCGGCGGCGCCGGAATGACGGGCGCCGGGGCGGGCGCCGGCCCCGGCATGGGCGCGGCGGGACGCTCGCTCTGCCGCGTCGCCAGGAAACTGCGCCGCCGCCGGGACGGCATGGGCAAGCCGACGTCGTCGTCCTGATGGCTCATGCGGACTTCTCCGCGAGGTCGAAGTACTGGATCGCGTAGCCGCGATCCTTGTAGAACTTCACCCGGTCGCGCGCGGACAGCCGGTCGTCGCCGTCCCGGCCGACCACCTCGATGACGCTGGTGAAGCGCGAGAATGCGGGCGGCACGTCCGACGACAGGTTGAGCAGGCGCTCGTTCTGCGCCGACGCGGTGGCGTCCGCCGTGATCACGATCGGCGTTTCCGCGGCGAGCGGGGAGGTGCCGAACACGTGCGGGATGAAGCCGGTCGGCGGGGCGATCCACAGCTGCCGGTCGAGCGCCCCGGCAAGCTCGGTCTCGGGCGCATAGACCAGCACCGCCTTGCCCTGCCGGCAGGCCTTGCCGAGCAGAGCCGCCGCCGCGGCGATGCGGTCGGCGGCGTTGTGATAGAAGAAGATCTGGGTCAACGCAGTTTCCCGGCCCGGGCCAGCAGGAAGTGCGTCAGCAGCGGCACGGGCCGCCCGGTGGCGCCCTTGTCCGCGCCGGACTTCCACGCCGTGCCGGCGATGTCCAGGTGCGCCCAGGCGAACTTGCCGGCGAAGCGCGACAGGAAGCAGGCGGCGGTGACGCTTCCCGCCGGCCGGCCGCCGATGTTGGCCAGGTCGGCGAAATTGCTCTTCAACTGCTCCTGGTAGTCGTCCCACAGCGGCATCCGCCAGGCCCGGTCGAACGCCGCGCCGCCGGCAGCGAGCAGTTCTTCCGCCAGCGCGTCGTCGTTGGCGAACAGGCCGGTGGCGACGTGGCCGAGCGCGATGACGCAGGCGCCGGTCAGCGTGGCGACGTCGATCACCGCCGCCGGCGAGAAGCGCTCGGCATAGGTCAGCGCGTCGCACAGGATGAGCCGGCCCTCGGCGTCGGTGTTGAGGATCTCGACGGTCTGGCCGGAGAGCGAGGTGACGATGTCGCCGGGCTTGCTCGCCGCGCCGCCCGGCATGTTTTCCACGCACGGAGCGAGCACCGTGAGGTTCACCGGCAGGCGCATCAGCGCCGCCGCCTTGAGGGTGCCGAGCACGCTGGCCGCGCCGCACATGTCGAACTTCATCTCGTCCATGCCTTCGCCGGGCTTGAGCGAAATGCCGCCGGTGTCGAAGGTGATGCCCTTGCCGACCAGCACCACGGGTTTGTCGCCGGCCTTGCCGCCCCGGTAATGCACGACGGCCAGCTTGGGCGGCTGGCGGGAGCCCTTGGCCACCGACAGCAGCGAATGCATGCCGAGCGCTTCCATGTCGGCCTGTTCGAGGATCTGGCTGTCGAGCTCGTGTTCCTCGGCGATTTGCTGCGCGGCTTCGGCCAGATAGGCCGGCGTGCACACGTTGCCCGGCAGGTTGCCGAGCGTGCGCGCCAGGGCGACGCCTTCGCCGATCGCCAGTCCCTGCGCCAGCGCCTGCGCGGCGGCGGCCTCGCCGGTCCGGTCATCCACCGCGAAGCCGAGGCTGGCGAGCGGCCGCTCGTCGTCCTTTTTGCTCTTGAAGCGATCGAAGCGGTACAGGGTTTCGCAGGCCACCGCCGCCGCCTGGCGGATACGCCACGCGGCGCTGCGCTGCTTCACCGGGATGCGCGTGAGCAGCAGCGTGGCGTCGGTCGCGCCGCTGTCGCGCAACGCCTTGACAGCGGCGCGGATCGCCGCGCAGTACGCCTTGTCGCGGAATTCCTTTTCCTTGCCGAGGCCGACCAGCAGCAGGCGCTCGCTGTCGAGCGCCGGGATTCCGCGCAGCATGAGCGTGCTGCCGGCCTTGCCGTCCATGTCGCCGCTGGCGAGAACGCCGGCGAGGAAGCGCCGGGTCTCCTCGGCGGCCTGCCAGGCGGCGGGCGACGGCGCGCGCGCCTCGAACACGCCGAGGACGAGGCAGCCGCTGCGCCGCTGCTCCGGGTTCCTGTTTTTTATGCTAAATTCCACCGGCTTCTCCTCCTCGGGATCGAAGAAGCCGATTATCACTGCAGTTTTTCTTTCAAGTCAAAAGATGATCTTCCAGCGCGCCATCCGGCGCGAATTCACTCAGTCGGCGGCCGGCGTGTTCATCGCCCTTTTCGCCATCCTGCTGACGACCCAGTTGATCCGCCTGCTGGGCGACGCCGCCGAAGGGTCGATCGCGCCGGAGGCGGTGGCCGCCCTGCTCGGCTTCTCGGCGCTGAACTACATCCCGACGCTGCTGGCGCTGGCGGCCTTCATCGCCATCCTGCTGGCGCTGTCGCGCAACTACCGCGATTCCGAGATGGTGGTGTGGTTCTCCTGCGGCGTCTCGCTGACCGCCTGGGTGCGGCCGGTGCTGGTGTTCATCATGCCGCTGGTGCTGGCGATCACCGTCCTGTCGCTCTTCGTCTCGCCGTGGGCCTTGTCGAAAAGCGCGGAATACCGGGGCAACCTCGAAACGCGGCGCGACGCCGGCCAGGTGACGCCGGGCGCGTTCCAGGAATCCTCCTCCGGCGAGCGGGTGATCTTCGTCGAGGGCGTCTCCGAGGACGAGCGCTTCGTCAGGAACGTGTTCGTCAGCTCGATGCAGAACCAGCGCCTCGGCGTGACCATGGCGGCCACCGGGCACCAGGAGTTCGCCGAGAACGGCGACCGCTTCATCGTGCTGCAGAACGGCCGGCGCTACGAAATGCAGCCGGGCTCTCCCGAATTCCGCATCATGGAGTACGCGCGCTACGCCGTGCGCGTCGAAACCAAGGAAGCGCGCGGCATCGAGAAGACGCCGCGGAACACGCCGACGCTGGATCTGATCGGCAACGATTCCCGCGCCTACCAGGCCGAGCTGCTCTGGCGCATCAGCATGCCGGTGTCGGCCATCATCCTGGCGCTGCTCGCCATCCCGCTGTCGTTCGTCAATCCGCGCGCCGGACGCTCGGCCAATTTCCTGCTCGCGCTGCTCGGCTACCTGGTTTACAACAACATGATGACCGTCGGCCAGGCCTGGGTCGCCAGCGGCCGGATCTCCTTCGTGGCCGGGCTGCTCGGCATCCACCTGTTCATGTTCTGCCTGCTGCCGCTCCTGTTCTTCCGGCGCATCGCGGTGCTTTCCTTCGCGCGCTTCTTCCGATGAAAATCTATCGCCGCTACCTGACGCGCGAAGTGGTCGCCGGCGTCCTGCTGGTGTTGGCGGCGTTCCTGGCGCTGTTCAGCTTCTTCGACATGATCAACGAGGTCAAGAACGTCGGCAGCTCCGCCTCGTACCAGCTGCATCACGCCATCATTTTCGTCCTCCTGCGCGTCCCCGGCCGCATCTATGAGCTGATGCCGGTCGCCGTGCTGATCGGCACGCTGTACGCGCTGTCGTCGCTGGCGCGGCATTCGGAGATCACGGTGCTGCGCGCCTCCGGGATGTCAACGGGCGACCTGCTGTCCAGCCTGCTGGCCATCGCCACGGTCTTCGCCGTGGCCACCTTCCTGGTCGGCGAAGTGGTCACCCCGCCGGCCGAGCGGGCGGCGCAGCAGCTCAAGCTGCAGGGCAAGGGCAAGGCCGTGGCGCAGGACCTGCACAGCGGCCTGTGGGTCAGGGACGAGCGCAGCTTCATCAACGTGCGTACGGTGCTGCCGGATACCCGCCTGCGCGGCATCCGCATCTACGAATTCGGCGAGGATGCCCGCCTGCGTTCGGTGACGGAGGCGGAGGAGGGCGTTTACCTGCCGCCGGCGAGCTGGCGGCTGTCCGGCGTGGTGCGCACCCACATCGAGGACGATCGCGCCCGCCTGGAGAAGATGCCGGACCTGGAATGGCGCTCCGCGCTCAACCCGGATATTCTCTCCGTGCTGATGGTCTCGCCCGAGAAAATGTCGTTGACCCACCTGGCCGCCTACACGCGGCATCTGGCCGAGAACAAGCAGAAGACGCAGCGCTACGACATCGCCATGTGGAAGAAGCTGATCTATCCGCTGGCCGCCCTGGTGATGGTCGCCCTGGCCCTGCCTTTCGGCTACACCCACAACCGGGTGAGCGGCGTCAGCCTGAAGATTTTCTCCGGGGTGATGATCGGCGTGCTGTTCCACATGCTGAACGGGCTGTTCTCCAATCTCGGCGCGATCAACAGCTGGTCGCCCTTCCTCAGCGCGATCGCGCCGTCAGCCCTGTTCATGCTGGCGGCGATCGGCATGATCTGGTGGTTCGAGCGGCGCTGAGGCCGCCGCTCAGCAGCAGACGAGGCGGGTGCCGGCGAGCCGGTCGTGCAGGAACTGGCGGTCCGGATCGAGCCAGGCCCAGAGTATCCCGACGCCGAGCAGTCCCAGACTGGGCCAGCAGAGCAGATAGCGCAGCAGCGCCTGCCCCGGGCGCGGCGCCCGTCCCTCGCGGTCCACCAGCCGGAGGCGCCAGGTGCGCATGGCCAGGGTCTGCCCCTTGTGCGTCCACAGTCCGACGAAATAGATCAGCAGCACCAGGAACAGGTGCGCCCACAGCACGAACGGCGTCGCCAGGCGGTGCAGGAAATGTCCGATCAGGACGTGCGGCAGCAGCAGCGCGACGGCGAGGAGGCAGAGCACCAGCAGGGTTTCATAGCCCAGGCTGGCCAGCCGGCGGCAGACTCCGGGAACTGCCACGGCGCCAGCCGCCGCCATCACGGTTCCACGGGGGATGGCAGGACGGGCAGCGGATTTGCCGCGCCTGCCTCCCAGATCGGCAAGCGCGCCGCCGGAGACAGGGCGGGGATGGCGGGCACGGCCGGCACCAGGGGCTTGGCCTGCTTGCCGGACGCCTGTTTCTTGAGTTTTTCCTTTTCTTCCTCAGGCAGGCTGGAATACTCCTCCCACTTCTGCTTGAGTTCCTGCCTTTTGTCGGCGGGCAGCCGGCTCGCGCTCTTGTAGTTCTCCCGGGCCACCTGCCGCTCCTCGGGCGTGAGCCGGCGCCATTCCTGCATCTGCCCCTGCAGGCGGCGCTGCTCCTCGGGGCTCAGCGAAGGGAAGCGCGCGGCGATACCCAGCCATTTCTTCTGGCGGAAGGCCTCCAGCGAATCCCATTCGTCGCTCAAGGGCGCCAGGATGATTTTCTGCGGGACCGACAGCTCGCTCCAGGTGGGCTGCGGCGGGGTCGCGATGATGGACGGGCTGGTCGTCTGCGTCCAGCCCGGTGCAACGAGGAAGAGGGCCAGTATTACTCCGCCGACGATTTGCTGTCGAGCCATGCGGCAAAACCCTTGTCGGTGAAGGCGCCGATCGGCAACTCGTCGGAAAGGATCGCCGAATCGATGTCGCCCAATTCCTGCACGCGCTGGTCGGCGATCCAGAAAGTCGAATAAAGGGCGCACAGCAGGAGCGCGAGGGCCGCCACCGTCTGGCTGAAGCGGAAATCGCCGAAACGGAACGAGAAGAAATTGCCCGCCGCCGCCAGCACCGGATGGGCGATCGCCTCTTTCTGGCGGGCGAGCGCCGCCTGCCGGGCGGCGGCCAGCCGGTCGAGCGTCTCGGGGCGGAGGTCGTGCGCCCCGCGGTTCAGATGCTGTCTGACCTTGTAAGCGAAATGCTGCTCGTTCATAACGTGATTCCCTTTGCCTTCAATGCGTTCGCCAGCGTGTGGGTCGCGCGCGAACAGTGCGTCTTGACGCTGCCTTCCGAGCAACCCATCGCCGAAGCGGTTTCCGCGACGTCCATGTCCTCCCAGTAACGCATGAGGAAGGCTTCGCGTTGACGTGCCGGCAGAAGCATTATTTCTTTCTCAATTATATCAAGCAGTTGTGCCTGCTGGAGCTGTCCTTCGGGAGAATCCCGCGTCTGCGCCTCGGCATCGACCTCCAGCGTTTCCAGCGGATCATAGTCGTCGTCCTCCCCGGAAGAGAAGGCCGAGAGCAGCGTGGTCCACAGCGAACGCACCTTGCTGCGCCGGTAATGGTCGCGGATCGTGTTCTGGATGATGCGCTGGAACAGCATCGGCAGTTCCTCGGCCGGCCGGTCGCCGTACTTCTCCGCGAGCTTCATCATCGAATCCTGCACGATGTCGAGCGCCGTCTCCTCGTTGCGCACGGCGAACATCGCCTGCTTGAACGCGCGTCGCTCGGTGGCGGCAAGAAAATCCGACAGTTCGCGTGGGCTGGCCAGAATTCGATTCCTTGGGGACGGGTGTGGGATTACCTCTGGAATAAGGTCGACAAACAACGGCAGTCTTGACCAAATATGGCCCAGGCTTTAACGTTGCGAGCTTTTTCCAGCAATTTTTCTTTGTAGGGCGAGAAGAACCATGACCATGATGACCGGTGCGGAAATTGTAATCAGGTGCCTGCAGGAAGAAAAGGTTGAATACGTTTTCGGCTATCCCGGCGGATCGGTTCTGCATATTTACGACGAGTTGTTCAAGCAGGACAAGGTCAAGCACATCCTGGTCCGCCACGAGCAGGCGGCGGTGCACGCGGCGGATGCATTCTCGCGCTCGACGCAGCGCGTCGGCGTGGCCATGGTGACCTCCGGGCCGGGCGCGACCAATGCCGTGACCGGCATCGCCACGGCCTACATGGATTCGATTCCGCTGGTGGTTATCTCGGGGCAGGTGCCGACGACCTATATCGGCCAGGACGCCTTCCAGGAATGCGACACCGTCGGCATCACCCGGCCCTGCGTGAAGCACAATTTCCTGGTCAAGGACGTGAAGGACCTCGCCGTGACCATCAAGAAGGCGTTCTACGTCGCCAGCACGGGGCGTCCGGGGCCGGTCGTGGTCGACGTGCCCAAGGACGTGACGGCCGCCCGGTGCAAGTTCGACTACCCCAAGGAAATCAAGCTGCGCTCGTACAATCCGGTGATCAAGGGCCACTCCGGCCAGATCAAGAAGGCAGTCCAGCTGCTGGTGGGCGCCAAGCGGCCGATGATCTACGCCGGCGGCGGCGTGGTCCTGGCGAACGCGGCGGAGCAGCTGACCCGCCTGACGCGGCTGCTCGGTTTCCCGATCACCAACACCCTGATGGGGCTGGGCGGCTATCCCGGCACCGACCGGCAGTTCCTCGGCATGCCCGGCATGCACGGCACCGTCGAGGCGAACATGGCGCTGCAACACTGCGACGTGCTGCTGGCCATCGGCACCCGTTTCGACGACCGGGTGATCGGCAACCCGGAGGACTTTGCGGCCATCGCGCGCAAGATCATCCACGTCGACATCGATCCGTCCTCGATCTCCAAGCGCGTGCGCGTCGACGTGCCGATCGTCGGCAACGTGTCCGACGTGCTGGAAGAGATGATCCGCCTGCTGGAGACCGAGCGGGAGCGCAAGGACATCGCCGACTGGTGGGCGGAAATCGAAGGCTGGCGCGCCCGGCAGTGCATGAAATACACGATGAAGGACGCGATCATGCCGCAGTACGTGATCGAGAAGCTGTGGGAGATCACGCGCGGCGAGGCGATCGTCACCTCCGACGTCGGCCAGCATCAGATGTGGGCGGCGCAGTACTACAAGTTCGACCAGCCGCGCCGCTGGCTGAATTCGGGCGGACTGGGCACCATGGGCGTGGGCTTGCCCTACGCCATCGGCGCCGCCTTCGCCCATCCCGACAGGCAGGTGGCCTGCGTGACCGGCGACGGCTCGATCCAGATGTGCATCCAGGAACTGTCGACGGCCAAGCAGTTCGGCCTGCCGATCAAGATCATCAACCTCAACAACCGCTATCTCGGCATGGTCCGCCAGTGGCAGGAAATGTTCTACAGCCGCCGCTATTCCCAGACCTACATGGATTCGATCCCCGATTTCGTGAAACTGGCCGAGGCGTACGGCCACGTCGGCATCCGCGTGGAGAAGCCCGAGGAGGTCGTGCCGGCGCTCAGGAAGGCCTTCGTCGAGCACAAGGACGACCTGGTGTTCCTCGACATCCGCACCGCGCGGGAAGCCAACGTCTTCCCGATGGTGGCGGCGGGCAAGGGCTTGTCCGAAATGGTCCTGGCCGACGAGAATCTGTAAGGGAGACAGCATGCGACACATCATTTCAATCCTGCTGGAAAACGAGGCGGGCGCGCTCTCGCGGGTGGCCGGGCTTTTCTCGGCGCGCGGGTATAATATCGAGACGTTGACGGTCGCTCCCACCGAGGACAGTTCCCTGTCCCGGCTGACCATCGTGACCTCCGGCAGCGACGAGGTCATCGAGCAGATCACCAAGCAACTGAACAAGCTGATCGACGTCATCAAGGTCGTCGACCTCTCCGAAGCGGCGCACATCGAGCGCGAGCTGATGCTGATCAAGGTGCGCGCGTCCGGCAAGGACCGCGAGGAAATGAAACGCATGGCGGATATCTACCGAGGGCGCATCATCGACGTGACCGACGCGACCTACGTGATCGAGCTGACCGGCAGCGGGTCGAAGCTCGATTCGTTCATCCAGGCCATCGACGAGAGCCTCATCCTCGAAACCGTGCGCACCGGCGTCAGCGGCATCGGCCGCGGCGAACGGGTTCTGAAAGTCTGATGTTCACGTTTTTCTCATGCGAAAGGAATGACATGAAGGTTTATTACGACAAGGACGCCGATCTTTCCCTGATCAAGGGCAAGAAAGTCGCGATCATCGGTTACGGTTCCCAGGGCCACGCCCACGCGCAGAACTTGAGCGACTCGGGCGTCAAGGTGACGGTCGGCCTGCGCAAGGGCGGCGCGTCGTGGGGCAAGGTCGAGAAGGCCGGGCTCAAGGTCGAGGAAGTGGCCAAGGCGGTCAAGGGCGCCGACGTCGTCATGATGCTCCTGCCGGACGAGAACATCCCGGCCGTCTATTACAACGACGTCGAGCCGAACATCAAGAAGGGCGGGACGCTGGCTTTCGCGCACGGCTTCAACATCCACTACAACCAGGTGGTGCCGCGCGCCGACCTGGACGTCATCATGGTCGCGCCGAAGGGGCCGGGCCACACGGTGCGCTCCGAGTTCCTGAAGGGCGGCGGCGTGCCGTCGCTGATCGCGGTCTACCAGGACAATTCGAAGAAGGCGCGCGACATCGCCCTGTCGTACGCGGCGGCCAACGGCGGCACCAAGGGCGGGGTGATCGAGACGACCTTCCGCGAGGAGACCGAGACCGACCTGTTCGGCGAGCAGGCCGTGCTGTGCGGCGGCGCCGTCGAACTGGTGAAGATGGGCTTCGAGACGCTGGTGGAAGCGGGCTATGCCCCGGAAATGGCGTATTTCGAGTGCCTGCACGAGCTCAAGCTGATCGTTGACCTGATGTACGAGGGCGGCATCGCCAACATGAACTACTCGATCTCGAACAACGCCGAGTACGGCGAGTACGTGACCGGGCCCGAAGTCATCAACGAAGAGTCGCGTTATGCCATGCGCACCGCCCTGCAGCGCATCCAGAACGGCGAGTACGCCAAGATGTTCATCCAGGAAGGGCAGAACCGCTATCCGTCGATGACGGCCCGCCGGCGCCTGATGGCCGAGCATCAGATCGAGATCGTGGGCGCCAAGCTGCGCGACATGATGCCGTGGATCAAGAAGAACAAACTGGTCGATCAGACCAGGAACTGAGCGTTCCGGCGCGGGCGGCGGAGGATCGCGGTCCTCCGTCCCGGCGCCGGCCTTCCAACCCGACTCCTCGACGCCTTCGATGAATTATCCGCATCCGATTCTTGCCAGGGAGGGCTGGCCGTTCATCGCCGGTTCGCTGCTCCTGGCGCTGCTGGCGTCCGCCGCCGGGCTCTGGTCGCTGCCGTTCTGGCTGGTCTTCGTTTTCTGCCTGCAGTTCTTCCGCGATCCGGCGCGCGTCGTGGCCGGCGGGCCGAAGAGCGTGGTGTCGCCGGCCGACGGCCGGGTGGTGGTGGTCGAGGAGGCGGACGATCCCTACCTGAACCGCCGGGCGCTGAAGGTCAGCGTGTTCATGAACGTGTTCAACGTGCATTCGAACCGCGCGCCGGTCGAGAGCACGGTCCAGCAGAAGTGGTACCAGCCGGGCTCCTTTCTCAACGCTTCCCTGGACAAGGCGTCGTTGGAGAACGAACGCTGCGCGCTGCACCTGCGCACGCCGGACGGGCAGGACGTCACCTGCGTCCAGATCGCCGGGCTGATCGCGCGGCGGATATTGAATTACGTCGATGCGGGAACGCATCTGGCGGCGGGCCAGCGCTACGGATTCATCCGCTTCGGTTCGCGCCTCGACGTGTACCTGCCGCTCGGCGCCCAGGTAAAGGTGGTCATCGGCGAGCGGGTCTCCGCGTCGAGCAGCGTCCTCGCCGAACTGGGCTGAGGTCCGCCGCCGCATTCGCCGGGAGGCCGTCAATGTCGATGTCCGTGGTTGGGCGCGCCAGGGCGCCGGCCGATATGCCGATGGACGGCGCGTGATGAACCCTCGGCTGCGTCTCGCCGGCCGGTTTTTCGTCCGGGTGTTCCGCCGCTTCACCGAGGAGAATTTCGATCAGGCGAGCGCCAGCCTGGCGTTCACCACCCTGCTGTCGATCGTGCCGCTGGTCGCCGTGGTGCTGGGCGTCATGTCGGCCATGCCGTCGTTCCTGTCGATGGTCGATCAGCTGGACCACATGATGCGCACCATGCTGCCGGAGCGCAGCGCCGGGTTGATCGTCGAACACGTGCTCGACTTCTCGCAGAAGGCGCTGAAGGTCACCGTCGCCGGCCTGCTGGTGCTGGTGGCGACCGCCTTCGCCCTGCTGCACACCGTCGAGCATGCGTTCAACAACGTCTGGAAAACGGCGCGGGCACGCTCGTGGTGGCGGCGCTTCGTGCTGTACGCGGCGTTGATCGTGCTGTGGCCGCTGGCCGTCGCCTACGTCGTGGCGGGCGTTTCGTATGCCGTCTCGCTGTCGTCCGGGCTGGTGATCGAACAGGCATGGCTGCACAAGCTGCTGTCCAAGGCCACCGGCGTGTTCGTCGCCGCGGTGTTCTTCGCCGGCCTCTATTTCGCCGTGCCCAACGCCCGCGTGCGCTTGTCCGACGCGCTGTACGGCGGCTTCTTCGCGGCGTTCGGCTTTCTGCTGATGCAGAAGGGGTTCGAGCTCTATCTGGCGTATTTCCCGTCCATCACCCTGGTGTACGGGGCGTTCGCCACGGTGCCGATCTTTCTGCTGTGGCTGTACCTGTCGTGGGCCATGGTGCTGCTCGGGGCGCTGGTCGTCGTCACCTTGCCCGAGTTCCGGCGCGGACGCTGAAACCCTAGTCCGGCACGATCCCGTACAGCTCGATCACGCCGTTCTGCTCGTCGCACCGGGCGGTGCTGATCTCGCGCACCTCGACGCGGTCCCGCTCGACGACCAGGACGAGGTTCTTCGACCGTCCCGCCAGCGCCCCGGAGGGCACGACCAGCGCCTCGTGCGGGCGCAGGACGGGGGCGGCGGGCAGGACCAGCGCAGGCCGGCGGCAGGCCGTGGCCTCCTCCGTTTCGGCCGGCAGGGCGACGTCCGCCGTGTAGGCACGGGACGAGAGGATCTGCAGGCCGAGTTCGAGGTGCTCCTGGTTCTCCGACAGCGCCCAGCGGATGATGCAGAGCTGCCAGTTGTCGCCGGTTTCCGTGCGCAGCGCGGCGACGTCCCCGACGGTGATCGCCCGCGTCTTTCCGGCGAGGTGCATCACGGCATAGCCGTCCGGGCTTTCGTTGGTGATCATCCAGGCGGACGTTTCGACGGGCTGCGGCACCGGGCGGTAGAGGCGGCAGAGGTTGTCGAAGCCGAGGCACAGCTCGCCGCGGTAGTTCTGCCGGCGCCGGGGGAAGCGCCGCTTGCCCGGGTTGCCCCAGAGATTGATCAGCCGGTTCAGCACGCCCTGGCCGGCGGCCGTGGCGGCGAAAAGCGGGAGGTCGAGGTCTTCCGGCGGCGTGCCGTCCTCCAGCGCGGCCAGCTGCGTTTCGAGCAGGGCGGCCAGCCGGCCGCAGGAAAAGCTGCGCACCGGCGTTTCGGGCGTCGGCGGCTTTCGGGCGTACGGGGTGGCGGGCGCGTCGCTGTCCGGATCGATCCAGAAGGTGACCGGGCTGCCCGCCGGGTCGCCGTGGTGGGTGTCGACCCGTTCGGAGAAACGTTCGAGATAGGCGTCGAGGAAGATGACTTCGCGGCTGGTGAACGAGGTCGGCTGGGCGCAGCCGAGCAGGATCGCCGCGTAGTACTCGTCCAGCGGCGAGCGCGCCGCTCCCGCCGGCACGGCGTGCGCGGCGCCGTGCCGGTCGGCCAGCGCGTACGCCTGGTGCAGGCGCCGCCAGATGCCCGCTCCGGGCGGCGAGGCCGTCAGGCTGCTGATCAGCAGGTGCCGGGAAAGAAGGTGTAGGGCCCGCCACAGCGCCAGCGGGCGGGCGCCGTCGGCCGGCATGCCGTCCGCCGTCGCGGCAAGCAGCAGCCCGGCCAGGGCCGCCAGCGCTTCCTGCATCTTGCGCAGGGACTGCCTGGGTTTGCGGGGAATGGGCAGGGAGATCTCGGCCAGCGCCGGCAGGCACACCTCGACGGCGGCGATGCTGCGCGTGTAAAGCCCGTCGAGGATCGATGCGTCCTGTGCGTGCGCCGCGCCGGGGGTTTTCAGCTGGCGCAGATGGTCGAGCACGTCGCCGAGTCCGTCGGCGTCGGCCTGGGGCGCCGGCGTGGCGGGATCGATCGGGCGCGGCGGGGAGGCTTCTTCGCCGGCGGCGTTGGCCGGAGCGGCGGCTGAGTCAGGAGTGGGCATGGGGAGCGGGGCGAAAAATAGGCGCGGAGTATAACGTGGGCGCGGGGCGTCCGGAGCGGGCCGGCCGGCGAACGAGGGGTTTCGGGGGATGGCCGGGGCGTTCAGCCGCGCCGGAGTCCGGGCGGAGCGGAACCGCCGGTGTTCAGCCGATTGCGGGGTTGTTCCATCCTCCGTGCGCTTCGACCAGCCGGTCCGCTTCGGGCGGTCCCCAGCTGCCGCGGGGATAGGCCAGCGCCGGGGGATGATTGGCGAGCACCGGGTCGACCACCGCCCAGGCCGCCTCGACGGCATCCTGGCGGATGAACAGGGCGCCCTTGCCGGCCATCGCGTCGGTCAGCAACCGCTCGTAGGGCGAGGCTTCGCCCGAGCGTTCGTTCAGCAGGTAAAGCTCGTGCTGTTCGCCGACGAATTCCTTGCCGGTCGTCTTGACCCGCGCGGCCAGGGCCACGGCGGCGCTCGGGGAAATCCTGAAGCGGACGTAATTGGCCCGGTCGTCCGGCGTGACGCAGTCCTCGAACAGGCGCTGCGGCGGCCGCTTCAACTGGACGACGACTTCCGCCACCGTGCCCGCCATGGCCTTGCCCGCGCGCAGGAACCAGGGGACGCCCTCCCAGCGCCACGAATCGATGTGCAGCCGCAGCGCGCAGAAGGTTTCGACGTCCGACTCCGGGGCGACGCCCGGCTCGTCCCGGTAGCCCGCGTACTGGCCGCGCACCAGATCGCACGGCTTGAGCGGCCGCATGGCGCGGAATATCTCCGCCGTCTTGCTCTGCACGGCGCCGTAGCCGCGGTAGACCGGCGGCTCCATGGCCAGCAGCGCGACGATCTGGAACAGGTGGTTCTGGATCACGTCGCGCAGGCAGCCGGCCGTCTCGTAGAACGCGCCCCGGCCTTCCACGCCGAATTTCTCGGAAAGGGTGATCTGGACGCTTTCGACGTAATTCCGGTTCCAGATCGGTTCGAGAAACGAGTTGGCGAACCGGAAATAGAGGATGTTCATGATCGCTTCCTTGCCCAGGTAGTGATCGATGCGGAAGATCGCATCCTCCGGAAAGACGGCCAGCGCGATGCGGTTCAGTTCGCGCGCCGAGGCCAGGTCGCGGCCGAATGGCTTCTCCACGATGACCCGGGCGTTGTCGGCCAGGCCCGAGGCGCCCAGCCCGCTGATCATGGTTTCGAACATCCCCGGCGGAATGGCCAGGTAATGGGTGGGGCGCCGCGCGTCGGGCAGGGCGTTCCTGATCGCCTGGAAGGTGCCGGCGTCGTTGTAGTTGCCGCCGACGAAACGGAAGCGCGCCAGCAGGCGGTCGAAGGCCTGGGCGTCGTCGATGCCGCCGTGTTCCTCCAGGCTCCGGGCGATCCGCTCGCGCACCTGGGCTTCCTGCCATTTCGGGGAAGCGACGCCGATGACCGGCACGTCGAGGGCGCCGTGCTTGACCATGGCATAGAGTGCGGGGAACAGCTTCTTGTAGGCCAGGTCGCCCGTTGCTCCGAAAAGCACCAGCGCGTCGGATTGTCGGGGAGGGGTCGTGGTCATCTGATTTGCCTCGTCGATTATTGAGCACCGTTCGGGTTGGCCGCGGCGGGTGCGAGAAGTTCCGCGGACACCAGCATGTCCACGCCCGCCGGCGGGCGGATCGCGGCGGCCGGAATGGCCCGGCCGGACCGCCAGTCGGCCAGCGCCCGGCGCTTGGCTGCGCCGCTCACCAGGAAAAGCACCTTGCCGGCGCGGCTCAGGCGCGCGGCGCTCAGCGTCACGCGCTCGGGCGGCGGCTTGGGCGCGTCGACTACCGGCAACGCATCCGCCGAGTCCGCCGAAGCGCCCCAGTCGTGCCCGGGAAACAGGCTGGCCGTATGGCCGTCCTCGCCGAGGCCGAGCAGCACCAGGTCGAAATCACCCAGGCCGCGCAGCGACGCCGCGTAGGCGGCGGCCGCCGCGCGCGCGCCCAGTTCGCCCTGGATCACGTGGATCTGCGCGGGCGGGACGGGGACGTGGGACAGCCAGGCGTCGAAGGCCATGCGGGAATTGCGCTCGGGGTCGTCCTCGGGCACGCAGCGCTCGTCGCCGAAATAGAGGTGCCAGGCCGTCCAGTCCGCCTGGGCGGCGCGGAGCGCCTCATAGAGCCGGCGCGGAGTGTTGCCGCCGGCCAGCACGAGATGGAAGCGGCCGCGCTCCCGGATCGCTGATTCCGCCGTCGCGAGGACCACCGCCGCGGCCTGTCGCAGGAACGCTCCGTCATCGGAGGCGTAGTGCCAACGACACGTTTGGGTTGCCATGATGCCCGGTTTCATCGCCTGATCCTTCGGAAAATTGTCAGATTCATAAGGCTATCGTTATGATTCTATCCCTGCGAACTGGAAACAAGACTCGGAGGGGCGTAATGACCATTCTGGTGACGGGCGGCGCGGGGTTCATCGGCAGCAATTTCATCATCGACTGGCTTGAGGCGCGGGACGAGCCGGTCATCAACCTGGACAAGCTGACCTACGCGGGGAACCTGGAGAATCTCGCCGGCCTGCGCGGCGATCCGCGCTACGCCTTCTTCCAGGGCGACATCGGCGACCGGGGGCTGATCGAACGCCTGCTGGAGAAGCACCAACCGCGGGCGGTGATCAATTTCGCGGCCGAGAGCCACGTTGACCGCTCGATCCACGGGCCGGGGGATTTCGTCCAGACCAACATCGTCGGCACCTTCAACCTGCTCGAATGCGTGCGCGCCTATTTTGCGGCGATGGATGATTCCGGAAGAGCGGCATTCCGCTTCCTGCACGTGTTGACCGACGAAGTCTACGGCTCGCTGCCGGCCGGCGCGCCGGCGTTCGCCGAGACGCACCGCTACGAGCCCAACAGCCCGTATTCCGCCTCCAAGGCCGCGTCCGACCATCTCGTGCGCGCCTATCACCATACCTACGGCCTGCCGGCGCTGACCACCAACTGCTCGAACAACTACGGCCCGTATCAGTTTCCCGAGAAGCTCATCCCGCTGATGATCGTCAACGCGCTGGCCGGCGAGCGCCTGCCCGTCTACGGCGACGGCATGCAGATCCGCGACTGGCTGTACGTGAGCGATCACTGCGCCGCCATCCGCCGCGTCCTCGACGCCGGCCGGCCGGGTGAGACCTACAACATCGGCGGCTGGAACGAAAAGCCCAACCTCGACATCGTGCGCGCCATCGTCGGCCTGCTCGACGAACTGCGCCCGCGGAGCGACGGCAAATCCTACGGCGGCCAGATCGCCTACGTCGCCGACCGTCCCGGCCACGACCGGCGCTACGCCATCGACGCCGGCAAGATCGAGCGCGAACTGGGCTGGCGCCCGGCCGAAACCTTCACCTCCGGCATCCGCAAGACCGTGCTCTGGTATCTCGATCACCCGGACTGGATCGCCAACGTCCGCTCCGGCGCGTACCGCGACTGGCTGGAAAAGAACTACGCGGACAGAAGCCGATGAAAATCCTCCTGTTCGGCAAGAACGGCCAGGTCGGCTGGGAACTGCAGCGCAGCCTGGCGCCGCTGGCCGAAATCGTGGCGCTGGACCAGGAAGGCGCGGACGGCCTGTGCGGCGATTTCACCGACTTGGCCGGGCTGGCCGAAACCGTTCGCCGCGTGGCGCCGGAGGTCATTGTCAATGCGGCCGCGTACACGGCGGTGGACAAGGCCGAATCGGAACCCGAGCTGGCGCAGGCGATCAACGCCCGGGCGCCGGCCGTCCTGGCCGAGGAAGCAGGGAAGCTCGGCGCCTGGCTGGTGCATTACTCGACCGACTATGTGTTCGACGGCAGCGGCGACACGCCGCGCGCGGAAAACGCTCCGACCGGTCCGCTGAGCGTCTACGGCCGCACCAAGCTCGCCGGCGAGCAGGCCGTGGCCGGCTGCGCGCGGCACCTGATCTTCCGCACCAGTTGGGTGTATGCCGCGCGCGGGGCGAATTTCGCCAGGACCATGCTGCGCCTCGCGGCCGAACGTGACCATCTGCGCGTGGTCGGCGATCAGATCGGCGCGCCGACGGGGGCCGACCTGCTGGCCGACGTGACGGCGCACGCCCTGCGGGCCGTCACCGGCCGGCCGGAACTAGCGGGACTGTATCACCTGGCCGCGGCCGGCGAGACGAGTTGGCACGCCTATGCGTGCTTCGTGATCGAACAGGCGCGCGAGGCCGGACGGCCGCTCCACGTCCGGCCCGAACGCATTGAGGCGATTCCGACCAGCGCCTACCCCACGCCAGCCCGGCGGCCACTCAATTCCCGGCTCGATACGGCCAGGTTACGCAGCGCCTTCGGCCTGCACCTGCCCGATTGGCGCGACGGGGTCCGGCGCCTGCTCGACGAATTGCCGGCCGGCTGATGCGTACCGCGCGCACCGGTCTGTCGGCGGGGCAAAGGCTGGTCCTGTGGGTTCTGGCGCTGGTTTCGTGCGTGGTCCTTTCCGCCCGGGCCGACGATGCGCCTCAACTGCTGCTGGCCAAAACGATCGGCGCGGATACGGACGTGACCCGTTATCTGGTCAGCGAGAAACTCGACGGCATCCGCGCCTTCTGGGACGGCCGCACGCTGAGGACGCGCCGCGGCGGAGCGCTCAACGCGCCGGCCTGGTTCGTGGAGAAATTCCCAGCCCGGTCGCTGGACGGCGAATTGTGGGCCGGTCGTGGCCGCTTCGAGCGCCTGACCGGGGTCGTACGCAAGGAAAAGCCCGTCGACGCCGAATGGCGCGAGGTGCGCTACATGATCTTCGAGTTGCCCGAGGCGCCGGGCACGTTTCGCGAGCGGGCACGGGCCATGCGGCGGATCGTCGACGAAGCGGCCGTCCCCTGGCTGCGGGCGGTCGAGCAGTCCGAGGTCGGCAGCCGCAAGGAACTCGACCAGCGACTGGCGCGTGTGGTGCACGCCGGCGGGGAAGGGCTCATGCTGCACCGCGCTGATGCCCCGTATGCCACGGGGCGTAGCGACGACCTCCTGAAAATGAAATCCCTGCAGGATGCCGAAGCGATTGTGATCGGGCATCTTCCCGGCAAGGGCAAGTACAAGGAAATGCTCGGCGCGCTGCGGGTACGCACTGACGACGGCGTTGAATTCAACCTGGGCAGCGGCCTGAGTGACGCGCTGCGCCGTAATCCGCCACCGATCGGCACGGTCGTCACGTTTCGTTATCGGGATCTGACTGACCGTGGCATTCCGCGTTTCGCCAGCTATCATCGAATACGCGACAATGACAATTATTGATTCTGAAGAGGCTGAACATGGGAACCCGCAAGGGCATCATCTTGGCTGGCGGCTCCGGCACCCGCCTGTATCCGGCGACGCAGGTGGTGTCGAAGCAACTGCTGCCGATCTTCGACAAACCGATGATCTACTATCCGCTCAGCACCCTGCTGCTGGCGGGAATCCGCGACATCCTGGTCATTTCGACGCCGCAGGACACACCGCGCTTCGAGCAGTTGCTCGGCGACGGCAGCCAATGGGGCATTGATCTCGGCTATGCCGTACAACCGTCCCCAGACGGGCTTGCGCAGGCCTTCCTGATCGGCGAGTCGTTCATCGGCGACAGCTCCTCGGCCCTCGTGCTCGGCGACAACATTTTCTACGGCCATGATTTCGCGGCGTTGCTGCAGCGCGCGACCGGCCAGGAGTCCGGGGCGACCGTCTTCGCCTACGCGGTCAACGACCCCGAGCGCTACGGGGTCGTCGAATTCGACGACCGCTGGCGCGCGATCAGCCTCGAAGAAAAACCGAAAGCTCCGAAATCCCGCTACGCAGTGACTGGTCTGTATTTTTACGATAACCGCGTCGTCGAACTGGCCAAGACCATCAAGCCGTCCGCGCGCGGAGAACTCGAAATCACCGACCTGAACCGGCTCTACCTGGAACGCGGCGAACTCAGCGTGGAAACCATGGGCCGCGGCTATGCCTGGCTCGACACCGGCACGCACGAATCGATGCTCGAAGCCAGCCAGTTCATCCACACCATCGAGAACCGGCAGGGGCTCAAGGTCGCCTGCCCGGAGGAAATCGCCTGGCGCAACGGCTGGATCGACGACGCGCAACTCGACAGAACGTCCGCCCGTCTCGCCAAATCGGGATACGGCAAGTACCTGCAGGGCTTGCTCACGGACAGGGTGATCGCATGAAGGCCACGCGGCTCGCCATCCCCGACGTGATTCTCCTCGAACCCAAAGTGTTCGGCGATGCGCGCGGATTTTTCTACGAGAGCTTCAACCAGGAGACGTTTCGCCGGCTCACGGGCCTAGACGTCCGTTTCGTCCAGGACAACCATTCGCGCAGCGCGAGGAACGTCCTGCGCGGTCTGCACTACCAGCTTCCGCCGAAGGCGCAAGGTAAACTGGTGCGGGTCGTGGCGGGTGAGGTCTTCGACGTCGCCGTTGACATCCGCAAGGATTCGCCGACGTTCGGCCAATGGGTCGCGGAAGTGCTGTCGGCCAAGAATCATAGGCAGCTCTGGATTCCGCCGGGCTTCGCCCACGGCTTTCTCGTAGTGAGCGAGTATGCCGAGTTCCTGTACAAGACGACGGAGTACTATGCGCCGGAGTACGAGCGCGGCATCCGCTGGGATGATCCGGAACTGGCCATCCCCTGGCCGCTGGTGGGCGAGCCGGTCGTCTCGGAAAAGGATGCGGAAAATCCTCCACTGCTGAGCACTAAATAATGGAGAGCTTGGTGTGAACGACAACGAGCAACGGACGATCGCCATCCGCGATCTGATGGAAAGCAGCGGTGTGCGTTTCGGTACCAGCGGCGCACGCGGTTTGGCCGCAGACATGACCAGCGAAGTCTGCTTCGCCTATGCCTCGGCCTTTCTGCAAGCCGTTTCCGCCACGGCTGGCGCCGTCGCCCTGGCGATCGACCTGCGGCCCAGCAGTCCCGGCATCGCAGCAGCCTGCGCGGCGGCAATACGGCATGCGGGCCTGGCGGTGGATTATTGTGGTGCAATTCCGACTCCGGCGCTGGCGTGGTACGCGCAGATGAAGGGCGTACCGGCTATTATGGTGACCGGCAGCCACATCCCGTTCGATCGCAACGGGATAAAGTTCTACTGGACCTCCGGCGAAATCACCAAAGCGGATGAAGGCAACATCACCCACGCCGTCGTCGCCTTGCCCTCAGGCGAGCTGGCGATCGATCTGCCCGCCGTCAATCCCGAGGCGCGCCGGTGTTACATCGACCGCTACCTGTGTTTCTTTCCGGAACAATGCCTCGACGGCATGATGCTCGGTGTCTACGAGCATTCCAGCGTGGCGCGCGACCTCTTGCGCGATCTCCTGGAAACGCTTGGCGCAAGCGTCGTCTCCCTGGGGCGAACCGACGCTTTTGTTCCCATCGATACCGAAGCCGTCAGCCACGACGACGTCGAGCGCGCGAGCGGCTGGGCCGGCCAGTACGGCCTCGACGCGATCGTCTCCACCGATGGCGACGCCGACCGGCCGCTCGTCGGCGACGAGCGCGGCCAATGGCTGCGTGGAGACATCGTTGGAATCCTGTGCGCGCAGTATCTGCGGGCGCAGGCGGTCGTCACCACGGTGAGCTGCAACACGGCCGTGGAACGATGCGGCGCGTTTGGCGAAGTGGTCAGGACCAGCATCGGCTCGCCCTACGTCATCGAGGCCATGGAAACGCTGGTAGCCGCGGGCGGCCGCACTACCGTCGGTTTCGAACCGAACGGTGGTTTCCTCGTCGGCACGGCGATCGAGAAAGCAGGCAGAATTCTCGGCCCGTTGCCGACGCGCGATGCCGTCCTGCCCATGCTGTGTCTGCTGTCCATGTCGCGTGAGAAGGGTTGCAGGCTGTCTGGCCTCACGCTCGGCTTGCCGCCGCGTTTCACGGCCAGCGATCGCGCGCAGGATTTTCCGACCGAGACCAGTCGAAGGCTGTTGTCGGAGCTTGCGTCCTCGGTTACGTTGATCGACGAGCTATTGGGCTGCCTCTACGGCAAACTGGTACGCTTGGACCAGACCGACGGCTTGCGGATGTTCTTCGCCGGCGGCGACATCGTTCACTTCAGGCCCTCGGGCAATGCGCCCGAACTGCGGTGCTACGCCGAATCCGAAACGCCTGAACGTGCCAAGGAACTGGTTCTGGAAGGCTTGAGGCGTTTCAAACTTCTCGCGGATCGGGCACGTGCCTGACCTGTAATCCGACGATTAATGTGGAGATTCCCATGCTGATTCAACCCGTGGTTCTTTCCGGCGGATCGGGTACCCGGCTGTGGCCGCTGTCTCGTGAGAAACACCCCAAACAGTTGCTATCGCTGATCGGCGGGGAGGATACCTTGCTGCAGGCCACGATACGCCGTGTGGACGGTATCGCCGACGTCCACCTATGTTCCCCGATGGTGGTGTGCAACGAGGAATACCGCTTCGTGATCGCCGAGCAATTGCGGCTGATGGGCAAGGACGGGCCGATCGTGCTGGAGCCCTTCGGCCGCAACACGGCACCCGCCTTGACCCTCGCCGCGCTGGCCGCCATGCGCGAGGGCGCCGATCCCATCCTGCTGGTGATGCCCGCCGACCACGTGATCACCGACACGCTTGCCTTCCAGGAAGCGGTGGGTTACGGGGCCGTGCTGGCGGACGAGGGCGCCGTGGTGACCTTTGGCATTACGCCCGATGCGCCGGAAACCGGTTACGGCTACATCCAGACCGGTCCGTCCTACGGGAAGAATGCGGCCTGCGAGATCGCGCGCTTCGTGGAAAAACCGGATCTGGATAAGGCGCAATCGTATCTCGACGATGGTTCTTATCTGTGGAACAGCGGCCTGTTCATGATGCGCGCCTCGATATGGCTGTCGGCGATCAGTGTCTGCCGGCCGGATATCACGGGACCGTGCCAAATGGCATGGGATCGGGGGACGGTCGACGGCATGTTCCTGCGGGTCGACAAGGAAGCGTTTGCGCAATGTCCGTCGGACTCGATCGATTACGCCGTGATGGAGCGCATTACCGAGGGGAAACTGGAGCTGCCAATGGCGGTGGTGATTCCTCTGTCGGCTGGCTGGTCGGACGTTGGGGCGTGGGACGCGCTATGGAAAGTCCTGCCCAAGGACGACGACGGTAACGTCATGCAGGGGGACGTCGTGCTGCATGATTGTCGCAACACGCTGGCCATGTCGTCCAACCGTCTGGTGGCCTGCGTGGGTATCGAGGACGTGGTGGTGATCGAGACACCCGATGCGATCCTGGTTTCGCACAAGAACAGGACGCAGGAAGTGAAGAAGATCGTAGACCACCTCAAGCGCGCAGGTCGCACAGAAGGCGAACTGCATCGCAAGGTATTTCGCCCTTGGGGTTTCTACGACTCCGTGGATAGCGGTGGGCGTTTCTTGGTTAAGCGCATCGTCGTCAAGCCCGGCGCCAGCCTGTCTCTACAACTGCACTACCACCGGGCCGAGCACTGGGTCGTCGTACGCGGCACGGCGAAAGTGACGCGTGGCGAGGAGTCGTACCTCGTCAGCGAGAACGAGTTGACCTTCATTCCCCTAGGCACGAAACACCGGCTGGAAAATCCTGGATACATGCCGCTCGAGATGATCGAAGTTCAGTCAGGGTCGTATCTGGGGGAAAACGATATCGTGCGTTTCGACGATGTTTACGGGAGATAATGCCAAGTGGGCTGGCTCCGCGATTTGTGCCGCAATCGCATCCTGCGTCAGTCGTTCTGGTGTAAGGGGACACTTGTGCTCGCCGTTCGTAGCGGCCGATCAGTCCGGAAATCTAGATCCGGAAACCTTGCTAGGAGATATCCGGCACTCGCGGATCCGGCAAATCCGTAACCCGCTCGATCAGCTCGGCTATGCCCGCCTCTTTCACCTCTTACCCAAAGGGCAAAAGTAGGTCCAACTCATCCAGGTGTAGACCTTGTCGTCATAAACTCTTGATTGTGGACGAGTGTTAATGCTTCGGCCCTGCTAGATCGATGATCGATATGTCAGTTGTGATGAACTCAGATATAATTATGCGTTACCTTTCCCTCCTCTAGCATCGGCTTTCTTATCAACCGAAGCTGCTTTTAACCATGAATTTGCTATTTCTTCCCTGTCTGAGGGAGGCCGCCGATATCCCGGTTTCGTGGACCATTCTGTCTATGAATTGTTTGCCAATGTGCCGCTCTTCGGTGAGCGCTTATCTATGATGACAATCACCACTTGAGCGAAATTGGTGCCGAAGAGCATGGAAAAATTGCCGCATCTACCTTTCGCAAACTGACGTATTTATCCGAGGAATAAGGAGTTTATGGTGCAGTTAGATGACAAGAAAATAGCGATCATCGGTCTGGGCTACGTCGGTTTGCCACTGGCCGTAGAATTCGGCAAGTCTCGGCCTGTAATCGGGTTCGACATCAATCTATCGCGTATTGAGGAATTGGAGTCAGGCATAGACAGTACTCTTGAAGTTACAGCGGAGGAACTTGCCGCGGCGAAGCAGCTTTCCTTCAGCAATCGCCATGAAGATATTGCCGATTGCGGCATTTTCATCGTTACGGTGCCGACACCGGTCGATAAGGTCAATCGTCCAGACCTGAACCCATTGATTAAGGCCAGCGAGACGGTCGGGAAAGTGATGAAAGCTGGGGCAGTGGCCATTTACGAATCAACGGTCTATCCGGGGTGCACCGAAGAGATTTGTGTCCCCGTGCTGGAAAAGCACTCCGGTCTCAAATTTAACCAGGATTTTTTCTGTGGCTACAGCCCGGAGCGTATCAATCCAGGCGACAAGTTAAATACGTTGACCAAGATCAGGAAAATCACTAGCGGCTCTACGCCAGAGGTCGCCAAGGCCGTTGATGCTCTCTACGGAAGCATCATAAGTGCAGGCACTTTTCCGGCGGCCAGTTTGAAAGTAGCTGAGGCCGCGAAGGTTATTGAGAACACACAGCGTGACCTAAATATCGCGTTGGTCAACGAGTTGTCAGTTATCTTTGATCGCCTTGGTATAGACACGCTCGAAGTGCTTGAAGCAGCTGGCAGCAAATGGAATTTTCTACATTTCCGTCCGGGTATGGTCGGCGGGCATTGCATTGGTGTTGATCCGTACTACCTGACTCACAAGGCAGAGGAAGTTGGCTATCATCCCCAAGTCATTCTCGCAGGACGTCGCATCAACGACAATATGGCGCGCTATGCAGCCCGTAACGTGATCAGACTGATGCTGAAGAATGGCATCAACGTTGCACACAGCACTGTCGGCGTGCAGGGCATCACGTTCAAGGAAAACTGTCCGGACATTCGTAACAGCAAGGTCGCCGATCTTGTGCGCGAGTTGAAAGCCTGGGGGGTCAAAGTGGTTGTTTCGGATCCATGGGCAGATGCCGACGAGGTGGCCCACGAGTACGGTATCCAACTTGATACCATTGATGCTAAACATCAGGTTGATGCATTGATTGTTGCCGTGGCCCACGATCAATTCAGGCATGGAGATGTGTCGAAGCTGCGCGGATTTTGCCGTGGGGGAAAACCGGTGCTGGCCGACCTGAAATGCTTGTTTGACCGCCATGCCGCCACTCGTGCAGGCTTCACCGTATTTCGCCTTTAGGAGAAACAATGCGTAATTATCCTACGATTACCGATCGCAAGATTCGTATGGCACTTGTTGGTTGCGGACGCATCGCTGCCAATCACTTCGGCGCAATGGAGAGGCACGCCGAACAAGTTGAAATTGTCGATGTTTGTGACGTTGACCATGCTGCGCTCGATAGAGCGATCCAGCGGACGAAGGCCAAAGGGCACTTGAGTATGACCGAGATGCTCAAGACCACCACCGCGGATGTGATCGTCCTGGCCACGCCAAGCGGCCTCCACCCTGAACAGACAATAGAAATTGCCCAGTCGGGTCGCCATGTGATGACCGAAAAGCCAATGGCTACGCACTGGCACGATGGGTTGAACATGGTCAAAGCTTGCGACGATGCTGGGGTACGGCTCTTTGTCGTCAAGCAGAACCGGCGCAACGCTACCTTGCAACTCTTGAAGCGCGCGGTCGAGCAAAATCGATTCGGTCGTATCTACATGGTCAACATCAATGTGTTCTGGACGCGTCCTCAAGAGTATTACGATAGCGCCAAGTGGCGCGGGACGTGGGAATTCGACGGCGGCGCCTTCATGAATCAGGCCAGCCACTACGTTGATCTTCTCGACTGGCTGATTGGTCCCATTGAAAGCATCCAAGCCTACACGGCTACCTTGGAACGGCACATCGAAGTCGAGGATACGGGTGTCCTGAGTATCCGCTGGCGTTCCGGGGCACTGGGTTCAATGAACGTGACCATGCTGACCTACCCGAAAAATCTGGAAGGCAGCATCACGATTCTTGGCGAGAAAGGCAGCGTGCGTGTTGGAGGTGTCGCAGTCAACGAGATTCAGCATTGGGAATTTGCCGAGAAATTACCGGAAGATGATCAGATCGCCACAGCCAGCTATCAGACCACATCCGTCTACGGCTTCGGTCACCCGCTTTACTACGAAAACGTGATCAAGGTCATGCGCGGCGAAGAGGAGCCTGAAACCGATGGCCGCGAAGGTCTCAAGTCGCTCGAAACGCTGATTGCCGCCTATCTCTCCGCGCGCGATGGCAAGCGGGTTGCCTTGCCGCTGGATTACTGAAATGGCGGTCACCATTCATCCCTCTGCAATCGTGGACGAGGGCGCTGTTATTGGCGACGGCAGCCGAGTCTGGCATTTTGCCCACATCTGCGGTGGTGCACGCATTGGCCAACATTGCTCCTTCGGCCAGAACGTGTTCGTTGGCAACGATGTCACTATCGGCAACAACGTCAAGGTGCAGAATAACGTTTCCATCTACGATGCAGTGCATCTTGAAGATGACGTTTTCTGCGGCCCGAGCATGGTTTTTACCAACGTGTACAACCCGCGCTCGGCTGTCACCCGCAAGGACGAGTACAGGGTGACCAAGGTGAAGAGGGGAGCCACATTGGGCGCCAACTGTACCATCGTTTGCGGGGTGACTATTGGCGAGTTTTCGTTTGTCGCTGCCGGCGCAGTAGTCAATCGCGATGTCAAACCCTATGCCTTGATGGCCGGCGTTCCGGCCCGGCAAATCGGTTGGATAAGCGAGCATGGCGAAAGACTGGATCTGCCGCTCAAAGGCGATGCTTCCATCAAGTGTCCGGCCACCGGAAAAACCTACAAGCTGACAGGAACGACATTGGTGGTTGAATGAAATCATCACGAAATTACAGAATTGGAAAACAGCATGGAAATTCAATTTATTGACCTGAAAACCCAATATCAGGCGCTCAAAGCCTCCATCGATACCCGCATTCAGAGAGTGCTTGACCATGGCCAGTACATCATGGGACCGGAAGTCCGAGAATTGGAGGAAAAGCTAGAAGCCTACACTGGCGCCAAGCACTGCATCACCGTTGCAAGTGGCACCGAGGCGCTCCTGATCTCTCTGATGGCTATCGGCATCAAACCGGGCGACGAAATCATCACCACCCCATTCACCTTCGTGGCTACCGCTGAAGTCATTGCCTTGCTTGGTGCTACCCCAGTCTTCGTAGATATCGAACCGGATACCTGCAACATTGACGCTAGGCTAGTTGAAGCCGCGATTACGCCGAAGACTAGGGCTATCATGCCGGTCAGTCTGTACGGGCAACCTGCCGACATGGACGAGATCAATGCCATCGCCACCCGGCATGGTCTGATGGTCGTCGAAGACGCTGCTCAGAGCTTTGGCGCCGAGTACAAGGGCAGGAAGAGCTGTAATCTGTCCACCATAGGCTGCACCAGTTTCTTCCCGAGCAAACCGCTGGGCTGTTACGGTGATGGTGGGGCCATCTTCACCAGTGACGGCAATTTGGCCAAAGCTATGCGCGAAATTCGTGTCCACGGTCAGGAAAGGCGCTACGTGCATACCCGAATCGGGGTTGGCGGGCGGATGGATACGCTGCAGTGCGCTGTTGTCCTGGCCAAGTTGGAGCGCTTTGAATGGGAAGTCGAGCAACGACTGAGGGTTGGCGCACGCTACAACGAACTGTTGGCAGATAAGCTTTCCATCGTCACACAGCGTTCCGATCGTACCAGCGTCTTCGCGCAATACACAGTGATCGTCGAGAACCGTGGGGAGGTGCAGGAGAGAATGAAGGTCGCGGGGGTGCCGACAGCCGTCCATTACCCTGTGACTCTGCATTCACAACCGGCCTACAAGGCCCTCTGCCGAGCTAGCGGCGACCTGATCCGCTCGGAACGATGTGCAACTCGTGTGATGAGTCTCCCCATGTCTGCGGATCTGGATCAAACCGTTCAGGATGCTATCGTCAAGGTTCTCCTCGAGGCCAATCGATGATCAAGATCGTCACTATCGTCGGTGCTCGCCCGCAGTTCATCAAGGCAGCGGCCATATCGCGAGCCATTTGCGATAAATTCTCGGACCGGGTCTCCGAGGTGCTGGTCCATACCGGCCAGCATTTCGACGCTAACATGTCAAAAGTCTTCTTCGATGAACTGGATATTCCGGAGCCCAAGTACAATCTGGAGATTTCCGGTGGTCAGCATGGTGCGATGACCGGACGTATGCTGGAGGCTGTGGAAAAGGTTCTCCTTGATGAACATCCGGATTGGGTGCTGGTTTATGGCGACACCAACTCCACACTGGCCGGCGCATTGGCTGCAGTCAAATTGCACATCCCGGTTGCGCATGTCGAAGCCGGGCTACGTTCGTTCAATATGCGTATGCCGGAGGAAGTGAATCGGATCGTTTCCGACCGCATCTCGACACTCTTATTCTGCCCGACCGAAACAGCGGTTGGTAACCTGGTTGCCGAGGGTATCACTGCGGGGGTGAGCAATGTCGGCGATGTCATGTTCGACGTGGCCATGCATTATCGGCAGCGCGCCCGGGAGCAAAGCAGGATACTCGATCAACTGGACTTGCAGGAAAGGAGCTTTGTGCTGACTACCTGCCATCGTGCCGAAAACACGAATGACCACCAGCGGCTGCGGCAGATCGTCGAAGCGCTCGCGAGACTTTCCGAGCGTTTTCCGGTCGTTCTTCCGGTCCATCCCAGAACGCGCAAGCTTTTGGTGGAAAGCGGGCTGGACGATAGTTTGGGGAGGGTGCGCATTACCGATCCCATGCCATTTATGGACATGGTGGCCCTAGAACAGGCGGCCAAGGTCATCCTGACGGATTCCGGTGGTGTCCAGAAGGAGGCATTCTTCTATGGAGTGCCGTGCGTGACTATGCGCGACGAGACCGAGTGGACCGAAACCATCTCGGCGCGTTGGAATGTACTGGTGGGGGCGGATACGGATAAAATCGTCAGCGCCGTGATCGGTGCGAAAGAAGGCTGCCAGGGAGTGGCGCCCTACGGTAACGGTAAGGCGAGTGTCAATATCGTAGAGGCCTTGGTTCTGGCATCGGGCGTATCTTGTTAGCTGAGTCTCAAAAGCGCGTCCCAAAGGGCGGCTATGTGGTAGTTGTCGGTTTGACTTCCGATCCTACATATTTGCCGTCGTGGTTTGGGCTGTCGGCAGAGCAGGTAGAAGAAGTTATTGTATCGCCGCATTCTCTAAACAGGCATTTCTGCGATACTGCCGGGGAGTACGGGCTGCGGGATTTCTTCTTACGGGCAGCGGTTTGGCAATGCGGCGGGACTTAGTCGTTTCCGCCGCAGGAATCGGGGTCGGGCAGGTTGTAGCGTTGCTTTCGACACCGGTGTTGGCGAGAATCTACACGCCTGCCCAGTTTGGGGGGTACGCCGCTATCGTTTCATGCGCTGCTGTGATTGCTTCGGTTTCCTCCCTTCGCCTGGACAGCGCCATCCCCGTTGTTCCAGCCGACGACGTGTCTGCCATTAGCAGGTTGGCGCTGATCCTGCCAGTCATCGTCGCGCCGCTGGCACTAGGCGCTGTCGCTCTGCTGCCGGAAGAGATCAACCAGCTCAAATCATCGTTTGCCGATGGTGCGTGGTTGGCAATCGCCATCGTAGCCATCATGCAAGGGGTCACAGCGGTCACGAATTCTCTCTGCACGCGCCGAGGTGATTTTGTTCTTGCCGCATTTGTCAAAGTGGTACAGCCCGCCGCTTTTGCCGGTATCGCGTGGCTTCTTGTCCGTGATCTTTCTGTTGCTCTGGCGACTAGCTGGATTGTTGCGTTATTGGTTGGGACGCGCGCCTTTCGAGGGCTCGGACTGGTGTCGGGTTGGCGCGATTCAATCGATGCCTGCCGGCGCGCTTGGCGTTATCCAGTCTTCTTTGCGCCAGTGTCGTTGCTGGATACATTGACGCAAGCGCTACCCCTATTGGCGATTGTTTCAATTTTTGGCACGGCAGGCGGAGGTAACTATTCTCAAGTCCAGCGCCTGATTGGCGCCCCGCTTATGTTGGTTGGTCTGGCGGTTGGTCAGGTCTTTCTGAAGCATGCAGGCGACCTGATCAGAGCGAGCACCCCTCTCACCCCCCTCTTTCTCAGAGTATTTCGGAACCTCGTCATACTTGCCTGCCTTACCGTTGTGGTGATCGTTTTTGTGGGAGACTGGGCATTGGCAGTTTTCCTTGGACATGGCTGGCGGACAGATACCATGTTCCTGATCCTGGTGATTTTGCCAGTTGTCTTCCGAACGATCGTTTCGCCGATGTCTTCCGTCTTTCTGCTGTATGGCAGAATTGGATTGGTCGCGCTTTGGCAGGTCAGTTACTTCGTTGTAACGGCATTAGCGGTTTTTCTCGGACGATCAGGTGCCTCCCTCGATTATCTCCTTGCAACTCTGGTCTGCAGCGAGTTCATGATGTATCTGACGTATTTCCTTCTGGCTTATTTCTTGGTTCGCCGCGTCGATCGGTACCAGCTTGGCTTGAAATAATCAGGCGGTTTTGGACATGAAAATCGACAATATCTCGCCTGCTGCCTTTTTCTCGGCCTCTCTGCTTATTGGTTACGGTTTGGTTCCAGTGGTCGCATACGTCGAGACCGCGAATCGGTTCTACTTAGATGTCTTATGGCTCGCGATCGTGTCAGCTTTAAGTGTCTTTTTAGCTAGCAAGGTTCGTATATTCGACCTGCCCGGAAGGCTCCAAAAGATAAAGATTAACGCGAACCATTTTCTGTCTGCAGTATTCCTTTTATTCTTTACAGTAGTAGCTTATACGGTGGCGACTGCGCCTGCTGTGCCACTGCTGGCTTGGTTCTCCGGGGCGGATACGGAAGTTCTGGTCGATTTGCGGGAGCAGTTCTTGAAAGCCCGGGTGGGTTGGGAGTCTATTCTTCCATATTTCAATGCGCTGCTTACCAGCACGTTTGTTCCATATGCGCTGGCCCTCATGTTCAGCAAACGACACCCTTGGAGGTGGCGATTATTTTATGCCTTTCTGGTCTATTGTTTGATTTTTATCGAGAAAGTTTACTTTATCAAAGCTATCATTCCTTTGGCGGTGGTTATGTTTGGTAACTTGAAAGCCAATCGTGGAACGCTGTTCGGAATCTCGCTGGCGTCTTTGGCACTCGTGTATGGACTTGCAGTTGTGTCGGGTTTCGGGTCCGGTGAATCGATAGCACCGGATGAGTTCTACTTTTCAAATACGTACCGCCCTTCGGGAACTGGTGAATATCTCGTCTGGAGAGCGTTTTCCGTCCCTGTCTTCACTGCGGCAGATTCGCTTTCCTATTATTTGGATACATATCGAAGCGAGCCACTTTACGGTGCGACGACTGGCATATTTTCGAGCCTCTTCGGGACGGAGAGATTGTATTTCGAAAGGGAAGTATTCGCTTATCAATGGGGCCAAACAGAAAGTGGAACTGGTTCGGCCAACGCCGCATTTTTTATTGATGCCTATATCAATTTCGGCATTCTTGGTGTTGTGCTTATTTCGATAGCTATTGGAAGGATTTTCAATTACATGCGTAGCAGTGATGATATTGCTTTGCGTGCTATTTGGCCGCTGTTTGCATTTGGACTTTATGTGTCCGGGTTTTTTGGCAACCTGTTCAGCAGCGGTTTTCTTTTAATTTTTTTATTCTCAGCGCTCTTTGTTGTCCGGAGCCCTGTACGGTTCTGATGCGTACAAGATGCAGAGTGGCCACACATTTAATATTTGGAATCTGTTATTTCAGTGTTTCAATGTTATTTCATTTGATTAATATCGATACTGATTGGAGCGTAATTTGAAGCTCTCTTTTTTGGGTGAATCGCCGTGTGTGGAATTGTAGGATCTTGGTTTTCTGTCCCTGACAGGAATGTCGAGCTTCGGATGTCCAATGCACTGCTCGCGATGCGCCATCGTGGCCCCGACGACCAAGGTTACGAAGGTTTTGAACTTGAGCCTGGTGGAAAGCTATATCTCGGGCATACTCGTCTTTCGATTATCGACTTGAGTTCGGGCGGTCATCAGCCCATGCCCTCTATTGATGGACGTTATTCCATCGTGTTCAATGGGGAAATCTACAACTATCGGGAACTAAGGCGTGAACTGTTGGCTGCCGGGTACGTATTCAGATCCGACTCCGATACCGAAGTCTTGCTTGTGGCTTGGCGACATTGGGGTGCAGATTGTCTTCCTCGGCTCGTTGGGATGTTTGCATTCGTAATTTTCGATCGTCTCCAACAGACCATTACCTGTGTCAGAGATGCATTTGGAATTAAACCGTTTTTTTATTGCTGCACGCAAAACAGCTTCGCATTTGCGTCCGAGGTTTCGGCGCTGAATTGTATTCGGGAAGGTAAGCCGGAACTCGATCTTCAGCAGACATATGACTACCTGGTGCAGGCAGTTTACGACAGCGGCGAGCGGACGTTCTTTCGTGATGTTCGGCACCTTAGGCCTGGACATCTGCTAACCGTCCAGCTGGGAAGTGGTCTGACCAGCCAGGAAAACTGGTGGAAGCCCGACATCTCTCAACGCTCTTCGCTTTCTTTCGCAGATGCAGCAGAACATCTACGCAGTTTGTTTCTCGACAGCGTTCGATTGCACCTGCGCAGCGATGTACCGTTGGGGGCCGCGTTGTCTGGTGGCTTGGATTCGTCAGCCGTGGTCTGTGCCATGCGCTGTCTTGAACCGGAAGCAACCATCAATACTTTCAGCTACATAGCGGCAGATAGCGCCGTATCCGAGGAAATGTGGGTCGACGACGTTTGTTCGTACGTGGGCTCTCGCGCATATAAGGTGCGCGTCACTTCGGAAGAGTTGGTCCGGGATCTGGACGATATGATCGTGGCGCAAGGAGAGCCTTTTGGGAGTACGAGCATTTATGCCCAATACCGTGTTTTCAAGCTTGCGCGCGAAAATGGCGTGACGGTCACTCTGGATGGGCAGGGCGCCGACGAGTTGCTCGGTGGTTATCACGGATACCCGGGACCACGTTTGCATAGCTTGGTCGATCGCCGCGACTATATCGGTGTGCTTCGCTTTTTGAAAAGCTGGTCGAAGTGGCCTGGTCGAACCTGGCGCGGTGGGGCGGCCCGTCTTGTTGGCGAGTTGACTGACGGAGCACTTCACGACGTTTTGCGGAATCTCGCTGGCCAGCGAAGCGCGCCGGACTGGATCAATACTCAGGTGTTGCGAGAAGCGGGCGTCAAGTTGGAGTGGCCAAGCAGGACAGGCAGTTCAGATGCAGAGAGGCGCCGCATGATGAGCGCCCTGCGTGATGCACTGACAGTGAAAGGACTGCCTGCGCTGCTCCGTCATGCTGATCGCAATTCGATGCATTTTTCCGTAGAGAGCCGTGTCCCGTTCCTGACGATCGAGATGGCCGAATTTCTCCTTTCCCTTCCAGAGCAGCATCTGGTTGCAGACAACGGCGAGAGCAAGTCCATTTTTCGTGCGGCAATGCGAGGGATAGTTCCTGACAGAATTCTGGACAGGAAGGACAAGATCGGCTTTGCGACCCCTGAGCGCGAGTGGTTTTTTGGTATGTCGGATACTATTAGAGGTTGGCTGGGCTCGGATATTGAATTGCCTTTCCTCGACCAGAAAGCTCTACTAAAGGAGTTCGACCAGATCATTGGCGGGCGAAGGCCATTCGGCTGGCAGGTTTGGCGCTGGATCAACTTCTATAGATGGTATCAACTGAGGATCAATACGTGATTTGTTGCTATCTCAAGCTCAGAGGCCTTCAAGGAGGATTCTCGAAGCTTTCTTTAGCGTTTCTAATTGCTTTAACGTGCTACGGAGAGCAAACCTATGCCTCTCCAATCGAGACAGCACAATATATAACCGACAAGCAGATTGTTGAGATTGCCATCAGGACGCTGGGTAGCAACAAACCTCGAGGCAGGACCGGGCAGGATCAGCTTGAAAAACGAGCTGTCGAGGTCAGGACTTGGCTCGAATCGGTCGGAGGGGGTAATTGGTATCGGAATTACCTGAAGCGTTTTGGTTCGCCAATAAGCGTTGAAGAGTTAAAGACCGCTACGCTTCTCGACCTGTTCGAGAGCAGACTCGGCTACTATTACATTCGTAGATTGCCGGCTTCCATCAAGCAAATGACTGTCTTAAGCTGTGAAGTGTCAAGCAATGATAGGCAAGTTTTTTTGAATTTCGAAAATAACCCCACAGCGAAAGCCCAATGCGCGCTGGCGTATTTCGACGCGGCAAGAGCTTTCAACGATTCCGCCGCGCTCAATGCGTTCCGGAGCCGGGCTGAATATTTCCTTCTGAACCATGTCGATGGTCGATGGAACTGGAATTTCGATTTGCCATCAAGGAGTCTGAAGGCACCTTGGATATCTGCACTCACCCAAAGTCAGGGAATTTCAGTGCTACTCAGAGAGTACCAGTTGAGCACGGATCCTCGCTATTTGGATGCAGCCAGAAAGGCTTTGGAGTGGTTAAAAAGACCGACGAAAAAAGATGGGCTGTCCGTGAAAATGGAAAAAGGGGTTTTTTATGAAGAGTATCCGAATATAGAAAACCCAAGCCATGTTCTTAACGGCCACATTTGGGCTTTGTTCGGTATATGGGATTTTTATAGAGTCACAGGCGAGCAGTTCGCAAAATCAATGTTTGACGAAGGCGTTTTGGCGTTGCGTTCAGAGTTGCCGAAATATGATGTCGATTGTTGGTCTGTTTATTCACAGGACAATCGCGTGGATTTCGTAACAGGAGCATATCAGCAATTTATAATTGAACAATTACGCGTAATTCATGCAATTACATCAGACCCTATTTTTAACGTTTATGCAGAAAAATGGGGAAAATGTCTCGTAGAAGATGAACTCTTTATTCGCTTGTCGGCCAGAGAGTTTATGAAATCCAACCCAAGTCCGAAAAAATAATGGACATCGCTTCATACATATCCTAGCCATCGCAAATATAACATTCGTTTATATGTAAATCCAAACTGACATGATTTTTGGAAGCGGGTTTCCAAAGAATTTCATATGAATATACTCGTTGTTTCTAGTTATTTTGGGCCAGAAACCAGTGTCGGCGTCTTGCGCGTCAATGCATTCGTGAAATATTGGGCGAAACTGGATCACCATGTTGACGTGATTACGATGCCATATCGTGGCGAACTTCCTGCGGGGATTAAAGATAATGAGCGCATCCGGGTATTTCAGGTGTCCCCATTTTTAATTGGAGGCCAACAGTCATCGGACTCGCAAGGTTACGCCAAAGGAGCCACCGGCCTGAAGCGGAAAATTGTCCAGTTTCAGTATTGGCTGAAGCGCAGGTTCCTTTGCAATTATCTTGATCCAAGAGTTTTGTGGTGGCCGAGAGCGGCGTATTTTGGTGCTCGCCTGATTCAGAAAATGCGGTATCAGTGCGTTTTTTCTACGGTTCCCTCATATACGGCACACAGTGCGGCTGCCGTCATCAAGGCATCCGACAAGAGCTCGGTTTGGGTTGCTGATTACCGTGATCTTTGGAGTGGCAACCCGATTTTTCCTGGCTGTGCGCCAATCAGATTTCTGGAAAAAATGCATGAAAAATTTGTTCTTCGGTCGGCGGATATCATCATTTCCATCAATGAGCCGCTTGTCACTGAGTTAAGGTCAATTCACGGAGGCAACCGCTTTCTTACCATTCCTAATGGCTTCGATGATGAAGAAATTGCAATCACTGAAAGAGTCGAGGCTTCAGAAAGAAAGACAAGCGCAAAAGTCACAATTGTCTATGCTGGAAGCATTTTGCCAGGTTTGCAGGATCCGACCCCTTTGTTTCAGGCAATCAAAGAGCTTTCAGAGAGCGGGTTGCTCAAACAAGGGGAACTAGAGATCCGGTTCTATGGTGATTATTCGGCCCTAGATAATTTCCCGTTGGCTAGCGATGGATTGGTCGAATATTTTATCGTCAGGTGCGGAAAAGTTCCTCGCAATGAGATTCTTGAAATTCAAAGAAAA
This sequence comes from Propionivibrio sp., assembly GCF_047602565.1. GTDB lineage: Bacteria > Pseudomonadota > Gammaproteobacteria > Burkholderiales > Rhodocyclaceae > Propionivibrio. The sequence goes on along the minus strand of NZ_JASGGX010000001.1, from coordinate 1,734,122 downwards.
GCCGATTTTCTGCTTTTTCTTGGATCAAAACCCGTGGTTGCTGGGATTGGGTTAAACGACCGGCGTTGTAAGCGGAAAGATTTTCGAATACTTGATATCCGGCACGGAAATTCTCGCTGTTAGGGTAACAGATGACATGATTGCCGCTCAGATGATCGCCCAATCATGCACAGGAGATTACTATGGCGACGATGTTGCGAAAATAAAACAGAGACTTCTAAGGGCAGTCCAGGCGGGAAGGGCGCCAAAGGTTGTTCCGAATATGAGCTATCTGGATCAATTCAAACGCAATTATCAGGCGCTGAAGGTGATAAAAAAGGTGGAAGAGCTGGTTCGGTGAGGATTGGCCGCTGATATGGAATCGGTATGCGTTTACCGCCTGTTTTGAAAACCAGTTGACCGTTCTTGCGAATACCTTGTGGTGATCTAATTATGAAGAAGGGAAAATTCGGTGAATAGTGTTGCTGGCAATGTGCTTGTGCTTGGCGCATCCGGAATGTTGGGAAATGCCGTGTTGAGAGTGCTGGCAGGCTCGCCCGGAATGCGAGTGACTGGTACTGTTCGTAGTGTGCGTTCCGCAGCCTTGCTGCCATCTGATTTGCAGCGGAACATTGCGATAACGGCTGACGCAACAGATCTCGACAGTGTTGTTTCGCTGTTCGCCAAATTGCGTCCCGATGTGGTGATCAACTGTGTCGGTTTGGTGAAGCAATTGTCCGAGGTCGATGACCCGCTGATGGCTTTACCGATCAATGCGCTTTTTCCCCATCGTTTGGCACGTTTGTGTGCTGCAAGTGGAGCGCGTCTCGTTCACCTGAGTACAGATTGTGTGTTTTCCGGTGCGAAAGGCATGTATGTCGAGACAGATTTCTCGGACGCAAAGGATCTTTACGGGCGTTCAAAATATCTTGGGGAAGTGGACTATCCGAATGCGATTACCTTGCGTACCTCGATTATTGGTCATGAACTCGATGGCACCCGAAGTTTGATCGGCTGGTTCATGTCGCAGAATGGGCCCGTGAAAGGCTATCGAAAGGCGATTTTTTCCGGCCTTCCAACCGTGGTCGTCGCCCGTATTATTCGAGACTACGTCCTTCCTCGTCCGGATCTGCATGGCCTCTTCCATCTGTCTGCTGAGCCGATAAATAAGTATGACCTCCTTAAGCTGGTTGCGCGCGTGTATGGCAAAGAGATCGATATCGAACCGGATGATCAGCTTGTGATCGATCGATCGCTGGATTCATCTAGATTCAGAAGCGAAACAGGATTCCGGCCGGCTTCGTGGCCAGAGTTGATTCGGGACATGTGTGATTTTTCGTGATTTTTTTGAGTGGGTTTTATGTTTAACGACAGGGTTTTGTTAATCACCGGGGGTACCGGTTCATTCGGCAATGCAGTTCTCCAGCGTTTCCTGCATTCCGATATTTCCGAAATTCGGATTTTTAGCCGCGATGAGAAAAAGCAGGAAGATATGCGCATCGCTTTGAATAGCGAAAAGCTCAAGTTCTACATCGGTGATGTACGGAACTACGACAGTATCCATGACGCGCTCCGCGGCGTTGACTACGTTTTCCATGCTGCAGCGTTGAAACAGGTCCCATCATGTGAGTTTTATCCCATGGAGGCGGTTCGCACCAACGTGCTAGGGGCCGAAAATGTGATGCGCGCGGCGATTGCCAACGAGGTTAAGCGGTGCGTGGTATTGAGTACCGACAAGGCGGTTTACCCTATCAATGCGATGGGTATTTCCAAAGCGATGATGGAGAAGTTGATGGTGGCCAAGTCGCGCTTGTGTGATCCCGGCAAGACAGTTCTTTCGGCGACACGCTATGGCAACGTGATGGCTTCACGCGGTTCCGTGATTCCCCTGTTTATGGATCAACTCCAGTCGGGCAAGCCGTTGACGATAACCGATCCAAGCATGACCCGTTTTCTCATGACTCTTGAGGAGTCAGTAGACTTGGTTTTGTACGCGTTCAAAAATGCACGTCCGGGCGATATCTTCGTCCAAAAGGCGCCTGCATCCACTGTGGGCGACTTGGCTCAGGCGATCAAGGAATTGCTCGGCAGGGACAACGAAATCAGGGTCATTGGCACCCGACATGGGGAGAAGCTTTACGAATCGCTGCTGTCTCGTGAAGAAATGGCCCGGGCCGAAGATTTGGGAGATTATTACCGGGTGCCTGCAGATTCTAGAGATTTGAACTACGCGAAGTATTTTGTCGAAGGGGAAACTGACGTTTCGACGTTGGATGATTACACCTCGCACAACACCGAACGCCTCGATGTCGAGGGCGTCAAGAAAACCCTGATGAAGCTGGATATCATTCGGGAGGCTGTCAATGCGTAAGTTGAAGGTAATGACGATCGTCGGGACTCGGCCCGAGATCATCCGACTGTCGCTAGTCATGGCTAAGTTGGACCAGCATTGCGAGCACTTCATCGTGCATACCGGCCAGAACTACGATTACGAGTTGAACGAGGTGTTTTTCAGCGACTTGGGGATACGCAAGCCTGACATGTTTCTTGAAGCGGCCGGGGCTACGGCGGCTGAGACGATCGGACAGGTGATCATGACTGCTGACAAGGCGCTGCAACAGTATGAGCCGGACGCCTTGCTGTTGCTGGGCGATACCAACAGTTGCCTGGCGGCGATCGCGGCCAAACGACGCAAGATACCCATCTTCCACATGGAGGCTGGTAATCGCTGCTTCGATTTTCGCGTGCCGGAGGAGATCAATCGCCGGATCGTCGATCATACGTCGGATATCAACCTGACCTACAGCGAGATTGCCCGCGAATACCTCTTGCGTGAGGGGCTGCCGCCGGACCAGGTAATCAAGACGGGCAGCCCTATGCGGGAGGTAATTGAGCATTACAGGCTGGGTATCGAGGCATCGGATGTCCTCAATCGCTTGGGATTGGCTCAACACCGTTACTTCGTGGTGAGTTCTCATCGCGAAGAGAATGTAAACTCGCCGGAAAATCTCAGAAGGCTCTTCCATATTCTGAATTCCCTAGCTGAAAAATATCAAGAACCGGTCATTGTTTCGACTCACCCGCGTACCCGCAAGCGCTTGGAAGTCATGAACCTGGAAGCGCATCCGCTGGTCCGGTTCCTGAAACCATTTGGTTTTCTCGACTACATCAAGTTGCAAACCGAGGCGCGTTGTGTCCTGTCGGATAGCGGAACTGTAACGGAAGAATCGTCCATCCTTAACTTCCCGGCCCTCAATCTGCGCGAGGTTCACGAGCGGCCGGAAGGTTTTGAGGAGGCGGCAGTAATGATGGTTGGCTTGAGCGTCGATCGCGTCATGCAAGGATTGGCCATTCTCGGTGGCCAACCGCGCGGTGAAGATCGCGTGCTTCGTCTGGTTGATGATTATTCGCCGAACAACGTTTCAGACAAGGTGCTGCGTATTGTTCAGAGCTATACGGATTTCGTGAATCGGAAGATCTGGCATAAGCCAGAAGTGGCTTAAGCTGGACGTACCTTTATGCGCGTTCTCGTCGTTTCCCAATATTACTGGCCGGAAACTTTTCGTATCACGGAGGTTGTGCAAGCACTTCGAGACGAAGGCTGCGAGATGCTGGTATTGACGGGCCAGCCCAACTACCCGGACGGCGTGCCCTTCAAAGGGTACTCCTGGTGGTCGGTGGGGGTCGAGCAGCACGATGGCGTGACGATTTTTCGGGTGCCGCTTTTTCCAAGAGGAAATGGTCGCGCGCTACGTTTGTTACTTAACTATTTGTCCTTCATTTTATGCGCCACGGTATTTGGCTCTTGGTTGTTGCGTGGCCGTCCAATTGACAAATTATTCGTGTTTGGGCTGTCGCCCATCTTGCAGGCGATACCCGCTATCTGGCTCGCGCGTTTTAAAAAAGCCTCCCTGGTCACATGGATTCAAGACTTATGGCCGGAAAGCTTGAGTGCTGCTGGTTTCGTGCATAACCCAAAGCTACTCGTTGCGGTTTCGTGGCTTGTAGAGTGGATATATCGGAAAAATGATTTGCTTTTGGTTCAATCTCGGGCCTTCATTGAACCGGTCCGAGCGATGGCCGGAAATACGCCAGTTCTTTATCACCCAAATCCCGGAGATTTTGCATTTTCGGATTCGGATGTTGGTGCCAAGTGTCCGCTAGGTTTCGGTTCTGGATTCAATGTGGTATTTGCCGGAAACCTAGGGACGGTGCAATCACTCGAGACGATCATTGGTGCCGCCGAGCTTTTGTTGGATGAAAAGGACATCACGCTGATTTTAGTTGGCAGTGGGAGTCGTAGTGAATGGCTTAAATCGGAAATTGCACGTCGAAATTTGTCTAATGTGCGTTTGCCCGGACGTTTCCCTCTTTCGGCAATGCCTTCAATTATGTCGAGTGCCTCGGCTCTTCTTGTAAGTCTGGTGCGGAACAAAATCATCAATCAAACAGTGCCGAGCAAGGTGCAGGCCTACTTGGCTGCTGGAAAGCCGATTATTGCATCACTTGATGGCGAGGGGGCGAGTGTCATTCTTGAGGCGGGAGCGGGTATTGCGTCGGCCGCAGAAGATGTTTTCGGGCTGGCTTGCGCAATAAGGAAGTTGAGAGACTCACCAACCCATGTGCTCGAAGAAATGGGGGAGAACGCTCGCGCCTACTACGAGAACCACTTCGAGCCACGTTTCTTAGCTCGAAATTTGAAAGAAGCACTCTTGGCGACTCGGACGAAACGTTGATGATTTTATTGACAGGCGCTTCTGGTTTCCTTGGGGCGAGGCGTATGCGCCTCGGTGGCACGGATGCATCGACTCTGCGCCGGGCAGACCAGCCCGGCTGATTCCGGTGCCGGTGGGCTTGATCGCGCTAGGTGCAAAGTTGATTGGCCGACCAGGTGTCGCTCAGCGTCTTTGCGGCTCGTTGCAGGTGGATATCGGCAAGACCAAGACCTTGACTGGATACCGCTTATTACTGTCGACGAAGATTAAGGAGGACAGCGGCGCACTGGATTCAATCGCAGTAAGCATCGGGCGGTTAAAATATGCTTTTTTTGATTGTTCTTAATGAAGCGTCTGTTTGATTTCCTTCTTGGCGTGTGTGCTGCAGCGGTTCTAGCGTTGCCCATTGTGGTTGTTGCTATCTTGGTACGCCTGACGTCGAATGGCCCTGTCCTGTATTGGTCAGATCGCGTAGGAAAAAGCAATGCTATTTTCAGGATGCCGAAATTTCGCAGCATGCGTGTTGGAACCCCGGCTGTTGCGACCCATCTGCTTCAAGATCCAAAGGCACACCTGACGCCGATTGGTTCCTTCTTGCGTAAGTCCAGCTTGGATGAGTTGCCACAGTTGTGGAGTATCCTCAAAGGGGATATGAGTTTCGTCGGGCCTCGCCCGGCGCTATTCAACCAGGATGATCTTATCTCGTTACGTACGAGGTATGGGGTGCACGAACTGGTACCGGGTTTGACGGGCTGGGCACAGGTTAATGGAAGGGATGAATTGCCTATATCAGAGAAAGTGAAGCTCGACGTCGAATATTTGCAACGGCAGTCTTTTGGGTTCGACATAAAGATCCTCTGGATGACCTTCATCAAAGTGCTGCATCGGGAAGGAGTATCGCATTGATGAGTACTTCCATACGTTTTTTAAGCAAGCTGCTGATAGCATGCTTGATTATTAAATAGTGACCTTAGAAACTGCAATCGATGCTAAAGACATTCTTGAAACTGTCGCGGCGAAAAAAGCAACTTGTTGCGGTTGTGACGGACTATGTGCTGCTTTTTTTTGCTTTTTGGTCTGCATTGGCGCTCCGGTTTGAAACGCTGACTCCGGATTATTCCAGCTATGGCTGGCAAATGTTTGCGGCACCGATTTTGGCGATTCCGATATTCGTCCGGTTAGGTTTGTATCGCGCCGTGATTCGGTTCATGGAGGACCGGGTATTGGCTGTTGTTGCTGGCGGCGTGACGCTTTCAGTGTTGTTGCTGGCGGCGCTTGCCGCCTTGACGCATTCCACAGGATTGTCTCGGGGAGTGCTTGGAATCTATTGGCTCCTGGCTATCGTCTATGTGGGTGCGACGCGTTTTCTGGCGCGCAGCTATTTCCTTCGCGCGGAGCGCCAGCAGGACTCGCGCAAACCGGTCGTAATCTATGGGGCAGGGCGCTCAGGAACACAGCTAGCACTAGCCCTGAAGGCGGGGCGTGATTATTTGCCCGTGGCGTTTGTCGAACGATAAATCGGTCATCCAGAACATCGAGCTCGCCGGACTGCGCGTCCATTCGCCTGATGAGCTTGCTGACATCATCGTGGCAAAGAATGTTGAAGAGATTTTGCTTGCCGTTCCGTCGGCCAGCCGCCAGCGGCGTGCGGAAATCATTAACAGCCTGGAGTATCTGCAGCGCAAGGTGAAGCTGCTGCCGAGCATGTCGGAATTGGTGAGTGGGAGCATTACGGCAGAGTCGATTCGCGAGGTGGAGATCGACGATCTGCTGGGTCGAGATCCCGTGAGCCCGGATTTAAGCTTGCTCGGTAAGTGTATTACGGGCAAGGTGGTCTTGGTCTCAGGGGCGGGAGGATCGATTGGTTCCGAACTGTGCCGTCAGATTATCCGCATGAAACCTTTGCGGCTGGTCTTGATGGAGCTTTCGGAATTCGCGCTGTATTCGATCGAGCAGGAGTTGTCGGCGCTGTGCGCGAGTAAGAACTTGCCGGTCGAAATCATTCCCTTGCTCGGGTCGGTGATTCACCTGCATCGGAACGAGCGCATCATGAAAAGCTTCGGCGTGCACACGGTGTATCACGCGGCGGCATACAAACACGTACCGCTGGTCGAGCACAATCCGATCGAAGGTGTGCGCAACAATGTCGTGGGGACGCGGCGAATGGCAGAAGCAGCACTGGCCGCCAGTGTCGAGACCTTCGTGCTGATTTCCACCGACAAGGCGGTGCGGCCGACCAACGTCATGGGTGCGACCAAGCGGCTGGCCGAACTTGTCCTGCAGGGGTTGGCGCGAAATGGAGGGAAAACGCGATTTTGCATGGTGCGTTTCGGCAATGTGCTGGGCTCGTCGGGCTCCGTGGTGCCGCTTTTTCGCAAGCAGATCGCGGCAGGTGGCCCGATCACCTTGACCCATCCTGAGATCACGCGGTATTTCATGACTATCCCGGAGGCGGCGCAACTGGTGATCCAGGCTGGGGCGATGGGCCAGGGAGGCGAGGTCTTCGTGCTGGACATGGGGCAGCCGGTCAGGATCATGGACTTGGCGCGGCGCATGATCCGCTTGAGCGGCTTGACGGTAAAGGACGAGCACAGGCCGGACGGCGACATAGCGATCGAGATCGTCGGACTCCGCCCGGGCGAAAAGCTTTACGAGGAGCTGCTGATCGGTAAGAACGTGGAGGGAACGGCCCATCCGCTGATCATGCGTGCTTACGAGCATGAGCTTCCCTGGCCGATATTGGAAGAACGCCTGACTGTGCTTGATGTGGCGTGTCAGTCTTTCGCTTACGAGCAGGTACTGGAACTGCTGGCTTCACTGGTGCACGAATATACGCCGACACGGCATGACGAAAACCTGCTCTTGTGGGAGACGTTGGCTGCCGGGGAGGCTAAGGACGCGGTATTGCACTGAATTCTGATGATAAGGATTGTCGATGAACGAAATGCAGTTTGTGGAAGAGGACGAAATCAGCCTGTTCGATCTTTTGCAAAGATTGCGTGAAGGCTGGAAGATCGTGCTGGGTATAACGGCGCTGGGTGTCGCGGTAGCGCTTTGTGCGATTTTCTCAATTCCGTCAAAGTATGAGGCCGTCGCTATCGTCCAGGTTGGCTTGGTCGGTCAGATCAGTCCGCTTGGTCAAGGTGGCCAAGTCGGCCAACTCAAGGTCACTGGGATACCGATAGAAACTCCCATGCAAACGGTTGAGCGAATGAAGACGTCGGCATTTCAGAGTCGAGTGGCCGAAACTTTGGGTGATCGGCAGTGGGCGGCGGATATTACGCGATCTAATTCCGGATCGGCCCACGATTTAACGCTCCAGGTCATTAAAGCTACCTTAGGGTCGGAGCAGGTGCCGTTAATTGATCTGCGCGCCAGCGGTCCAACCCGTGAGGCCGCACAGAAAAAAGCGGAGGCAGTCATCAGCCAGCTCGGCAAGGTGCACGCCGACCTAGCGCAGCCTGCCATCGCACGGATGCGCACCGATCTGGCGATCAGTCGGGAGAAACTGGCCAGCGCTGAGCGCGACCTGGAGAGTCTGACCAAGCTGATGTCCAGCGCTTCCGTGAAGGATGATCGCTTCACGCAGCTTGCGCTGGTTACTTCGTTGCGGATTGAGAAAGAGGCGGATACATTCAATCAAAGGCAGATGATCATGGCCTTGGAGACCGCGCTTGCAGCACCAGCGACCCAGCCGGTAAGGGCGATCGAGTCGGTTTTCGTTGCTGACAAGCCGGCCTCGCCGAAAAAGGCTCTTCTGCTCGCGCTGGGACTAGTCGGGGGCCTACTGGTTGGTGTGATGTGGGTCTTTGTTGCCGATGCTTGGAAACGGGCGCGCGAGCGTCGTAGTGCTGTGTAGTTCCGGCCTGGAGGACGAGTGAACCCAAAGCCCGCGCGGCCTTGGACGCTTGAACCGCGTATAATCCAGCGTTCAGTTCATTTCCAATCCCTCCAGCCATGCAGGAAAAATACCAGCCCCAAGAAATCGAACTTGCCACCCAGGCGCATTGGAAAAAGACCGGTGCGGCGCGCGCCGTCGAGGATGCAAGCAAGCCCAAGTACTACTGCCTGTCGATGTTCCCGTACCCGTCGGGCAAGCTGCACATGGGGCACGTACGCAATTACACGATCGGGGACGTGCTGAGCCGTTTCCACAAGATGCGGGGCTTCAACGTCATGCAGCCGATGGGCTGGGACGCTTTCGGCATGCCGGCGGAGAACGCGGCGATCCAGAACAACGTGCCGCCGGCCCAATGGACCTACTCCAACATCGACTACATGAAGGGGCAGCTCAACCGCCTGGGCTTCGCGCTCGATTGGGAGCGGGAACTGGCGACCTGCCGGCCCGAGTATTACCGCTGGGAACAGTGGCTGTTCACACGTCTGTTCGAGAAGGGGCTGGTGTATAAGCGCTACGGCACGGTGAACTGGGACCCGGTCGACCAGACGGTGCTGGCCAACGAGCAGGTGATCGACGGGCGCGGCTGGCGCTCCGGCGCACTGGTCGAGAAGCGCGAGATCCCCATGTACTACATGAAGATCACCGCCTACGCCGAGGAACTGCTGGCCGACCTCGACCGGCTGCCGGGCTGGCCGGAGCAGGTCAAACTGATGCAGAAGAACTGGATCGGCAAGAGCGAGGGCGTGCGTTTCGCGTTCCCGTATGAACTCGACGGCAAGGCGGAGAAGCTCTGGGTGTTCACCACCCGCGCCGACACGATCATGGGCGTCACCTTCGTCGCCGTGGCCGCCGAACATCCGTTGGCGACCCATGCGGCGAAGAGCGATCCCGAGCTCGCCGCGTTCATCGAGGAGTGCAAGCAGGGCGGCGTCGCCGAGGCCGACCTCGCGACGATGGACAAGAAGGGCATGCCGACCGGCATTTTCGTCACCCATCCGCTGACCGGCCAAAAGGTCGAAGTGTGGGTCGGCAACTACGTGCTGATGGGCTACGGCGACGGCGCGGTGATGGCCGTGCCGGCGCACGACGAACGCGATTTCGCGTTCGCCAAAAAATATGGCATTCCGATCGTCCAGTCGGTGGGCGCCAGGCAAGACGGCAAGGAACTCGGGTTCTCGACCGATGCCTGGCAGGAGTGGTACGCCACCAAGGACGGCTACTGCGTCAATTCGGATAAGTACACCGGGCTCGGTTACAAGGCCGCGGTCGATGCCATCGCCGCCGATCTCGCTGGTCTGGAACTCGGCGGGAAGAAAGTCCAGTTCCGCCTGCGCGACTGGGGCATCTCGCGCCAGCGCTACTGGGGCTGCCCGATCCCGATCATCCACTGCGACAGCTGCGGCGACGTGCCGGTGCCCGACGACCAGTTGCCGGTCGTGCTGCCGGAAAACGTGACTGTCACCGGTGCCGGCAGCCCGCTGGCGAAGATGCCCGAATTCTACGAGTGCACCTGTCCCCAATGCGGCAAGCCGGCGCGGCGCGAAACCGACACGATGGATACCTTCGTCGAGTCGTCGTGGTACTTCCTGCGCTACTGCTGCCCGGATAACGACAAGGCGATGGTCAACGAGCGCGTCGCCTACTGGTGCAAGGGCGGCATCGACCAGTACATCGGCGGCATCGAGCACGCCATCCTGCACCTCCTGTATTCGCGCTTTTGGACCAAGCTGATGCGCGACGTCGGTCTGTTCGATGCCGAGAAACTCGACGAGCCGTTCGCCAACCTGCTGACGCAGGGCATGGTCGTCGCGCCGACCTTCTACCGCGAAGACGCCGAAAGCAAGAAAACCTGGATCAACCCGGCCGACGTCGAGCTGACCTGTGACGAGCGCGGCCGCCCGGTGGCCGCCACGCTGCGCGCCGACGGGCAGCCTGTGCTCATCGGCGGCATCGAGAAGATGTCGAAGTCGAAGAACAACGGCGTCGACCCACAGGCGCTGATCGACCAGTACGGCGCCGACACGGCGCGCCTGTTCATCATGTTCGCGTCGCCGCCTGACCAGTCGCTGGAATGGTCGGATGCCGGCGTGGAAGGCGCGTACCGCTTCCTCAAACGGGTCTGGCGCATCGTTTTCGAGCACGTCTCGGCGGGCGCCGTGTCGGCCTTCGCCGGCGGCGAGCTGTCGGCTGAATTGAAAGCGTTCCGGCGCCAGCTGCATCAGACGATCAACAAGGTCGCCGATGACTACGGTCGCCGGCAGCAGTTCAACACGGCCATCGCCGCGGTAATGGAACTGCTCAATGCCTACGCCAAGCTGAGCGAGGATTCGCCAACGGCCCGCGCGGTCCGGCAGGAGGCGCTGGAAGCGGTCGCGCTGCTGCTGTATCCGATCGTGCCGCACATTTGCGAAGCGCTGTACGCCGAGCTGCGTCCGGGCCAGGCAGCGGGCGCACAGGCGTTCCCGCAAGCCGACGCCGGCGCCCTGGTGCAGGATGAGATCGAGCTGGTGCTGCAGGTCAACGGCAAGCTGCGCGGCAGTCTGCACGTGCCGGCCGGCGCGGACAAGGGCGCGATCGAGACGGCGGCGCTTGCCTGCGACGCCGCGCAGAAACATCTCGAAGGCAAGGCGCCGAAGAAAGTGATCGTCGTACCCGGGCGCCTGGTCAACATCGTGGTTTGAACGCCGTTTGCGGAGAATACGCATGATCCGGTTGGTTCGCGACGTCGTCTTCGCCTGCGCGGTGCTGGCGCTGTCGGGCTGCGGCTTCCAGCTGCGCGGGGCGTATTCGCTGCCCTACGAGAGCATCTACGTCGCGGCGGGAGACAACGTGATCGGCGCCGGGCTCAAGCGGCAAATCCGCGCCTCCGGAGGCACGCGGGTCGCGGAGACCGCGGAGGATGCGCAGGCCTCGTTCATCCCGGCGGGCGAATGGCGCGATTCCATCATCATGTCTCTTTCCGGTTCCGGACGCGTGCGCGAGAAACGCCTGCGCTACCGCTATGCCTATCGGATCGTCAACGCCAAGGGGCGCGATCTGGTGCCGCAGGCGTACGTCGAACTGACCCGCGACGTGAGCTACGCCGATTCGGCGACGCTGGCCAAGACGCAGGAAGAAGAGTTGCTGTGGCGCGATATGGAAAGCGACCTCATCCAGCAGTTGATGCGCCGCCTGGTGACGGCCAAGCCGAAGCCGCCGGCCGAGACGGAATAAGACCATGCAGCTCAGGGGGGAGCAGCTCGCCGCCCATCTCGAAAGGGCTCTGCAGCCCATCTATACCGTCTATGGCGACGAACCCCTGCTGGTCATCGAAGCCGCCGATGCGGTGCGCGCCGCGGCGCGGCGGCAAGGCTTCGCCGAGCGCGAGGTATTGACGGCGATCGCCGGCTTCAACTGGAACGACCTCGGCAGCACCGCCTGCAACATGTCCCTGTTCGGCGGGCGCAAGCTCATCGATCTGCGCATTCCGACCGGCAAGCCGGGCCGCGAGGGCAGCGCGGCGCTGCAGGACTATTGCGCGCGCCCGTCGCCGGATGCGCTGCTGCTGGTGACGCTGCCGGGACTCGACTGGAGCGAGGAAAAGGCCGTCTGGCTCAAGACGCTGACCGAAGCCGGCGCGACGATCAAGCTGACGCCGCCGAATCTCGGGGACCTGCCGGCCTGGATCGCCGGGCGCCTGCAACGCCAGCAGCAAGGCGCGGACAGGGAAGGCCTGCGCTTCATCGCCGAGCGCGTCGAGGGCAACCTGCTCGCGGCGCACCAGGAAATTCTCAAGCTCGGCCTGTTGTATCCGCCAGGAAAGTTGTCGTTCGAGCAGATACGCGACGCCGTGCTGAACGTCGCGCGCTATGACCTGGACGGCTTGCGCGAAGCCTTGCTGTCGGGCGATCTGACGCGCCTGGCCCGAACCCTGGAAGGCCTGCGCCAGGAAGGCGAGGCGCCTCCGCTCGTGCTATGGGCGATGACCGAGGAAGTGCGCGCGCTGGCGCAGGCCAAGGCCGGCGTGGCCGCAGGCCGTCCCGTCGATCTGGTGTTGAAGGAAGCGCGGGTGTGGGGCGCGCGGCAGGCGCTGTTCAAGAAAGCCATGCAGCGGATCGGCAACGATCAGGCTAGGGCGGCAGTGCGGTTTGCGGCCCGTATCGACCGGCTGGTCAAAGGGATCGGAGCGGGGGACGTCTGGGATGAGTTTCTGCGTCTCGGCCTGATGCTGTCCGGACGTCAGTTTTCCTGCGGAGAAGAGTGACCTGCCGCGGCGATCGGCGTGCCGCGATGGATGTGAGGTTGGGGCCGGGGTCAGTCCGGGTTGTTCTTCTTGTCGTTTTCCGGCGCATCCGGCGCGAGGTGTTCCCACAGACAGTCGTCGCGCCATTCGAATTCGTCGTTCAGCGCCTGGCAGCATTTGCTTTGTACCAGGCATTCGCCCTTGCAGCCCTCCTCGACGACGACGACGGCCAACTCAGGATCGATCTTTCTTTCCCCGTCCCAGAAACTGCACGTCGCGCAGATTTTGACTTCGGCGGGAAGAATCAGCTTTTTGCCCATATCGGATGCTAATGAAGTAACTGTGAGCATAGGAGTGCGTTTTTATTCAATGGTTCAATTCAAGAAACCTGCGCTGGCTATAATGAAGTCTTTACCTGACGAACGAACCGGATGGCCATGGATATCCAGCAGTACATGATGACCGTCGGCTCGCAGGCGAGGGAGGCCTCCCGCCATATCGCCCGCGCCGACGCCAATGCCAAGAACGCGGCGCTGAGTGCCTTGGCCGGAGCCATAGCACGCGATTCTAGCGCACTTCTTGAGGCGAATCGGGAAGATATTGCCTCTGCGCGCGCCGCCGGCATGGTGCCGGCGATGATCGACCGCCTGACGCTGACCGCGAAAAGCGTCGCCACCATGGCCGCGGGCATCGAGCAGGTGGCGGGCTTGCCCGACCCGGTCGGCGAGATTACCGATCTGAAGTTCCGGCCGAGCGGCATCCAGGTCGGCCGGATGCGGGTGCCGCTGGGCGTCGTCGGCATCATCTACGAGGCGCGGCCGGGCGTCACCGCCGACGCGGCGGCGCTGTGCCTGAAATCGGGCAACGCGGCCATCCTGCGCGGCGGCTCGGAGGCCATCCGCAGCAACCGCGCGATCGCCGCGCTGGTGCATGAGGGCCTAGCGGCGGCGGGGCTGCCGCGGCACGCCGTGCAGGTCGTGGATACCACCGACCGCGCGGCGGTCGGCTGCCTGATCACCATGCGCGAGCATGTCGACGTGATCGTGCCGCGCGGCGGCAAGGGGCTCATCGCGCGCCTGCTCGCCGAGGCGCGGGTGCCGATGATCCAGCACCTCGACGGCAACTGCCACGTGTACCTCGACGACGACGCCGAGGCGGCAATGTCCGTGCGCATCGTCGAAAACGCCAAGACGCAGCGTTACGGCACCTGCAACACGGCCGAATCGCTGCTGGTGGCGCGCGCGCGCGCGGCGGATCTGCTGCCGCCGGTGGCGGCGATGCTGCGCGCCAAGGGCGTGGAAATCCGCGGCTGCGCCGAGACGCGGGCGCTGGTCGAAGAGGCGCTGCCGGCGAGCGAGGAAGACTACGCCAGCGAGTTTCTCGCGCCGGTCATCTCGGTCAAGGTGGTGGAGGGGATCGACGAAGCGATCGCGCACATCAACCGCTACGGCTCGCACCATACCGACACCATCGTCACCGAAAACTACACCCGGGCCTTGCGCTTCCTGCGCGAGGTCGATTCGGCGTCGGTCATGGTCAATGCCTCGACGCGCTTTGCCGACGGCTTCGAATACGGGCTGGGGGCGGAGATCGGCATTTCCACCGACAAGATCCATGCGCGCGGTCCGGTCGGGCTGGAAGGGCTGACCAGCCAGAAATGGGTGGTGCTCGGCACGGGGCAGGTCAGGGGATGAGCGCGCCCATGGAAAAGCCGTTCCAGGCCGTCGTCGCCGCGCCGACGTTCTGCCTCGGCGTGCGCTGCGACGAGGCCGAGATCCTGGCGCTCGAATTCCTGCCGCCGCGCGCCGAACAGGCGCCGACGAACGCGCTGGCCGCCGAGGCGGTGCGCCAGCTACGCGCGTACCTGGCCGACGCCGACTTTGCCTTTTGCCTGCCCCTGCAACCGGCCGGCACGCGCTTCCAGCGCCGCGTCTGGGAGCAGATCGCGCAGATTCCGAGCCACCAGACGCGCTCCTACGGCGATGTGGCGAAGGCCATCAAGAGCGCGCCGCGCGCCGTGGGGCAAGCCTGCGGCGCCAATCCGTATCCGGTGGTCGTACCGTGCCACCGCGTGATCGCGGCCGGCGGCGGCCTCGGCGGGTTCGCCCGGCAGGGCGGCGACTTCTTCCTGGACGTGAAGCGCTGGCTGTTGGCGCATGAGCGCAGCCGTTGAGGCGAATCCCGCCGATCTCGCCGAGATCGACGCCTTTTGCGACGCGCTGTGGCTGGAGGATGGCCTAGCCAAGGCGTCGCTGTCCAGTTACCGCAGCGACCTGACGCATCTGGCGCGCTGGCTGGCGGAACGCCGGCAGCCGCCGCTATGCGAGGTGGACGATCCCGCGCTGACTGATTTCGTAGCCATGCTCTCGCGCACGCGGCGGGCGTCGTCGCAGGCGCGCTATATCTCGACCCTGCGGCGCTTCTACCGCTACCTGCTGGCGCGCGGCCGGATCGGCCGCGACCCGACCTTGAAGCTCGCCATGCCGGTCAAGCCGGCGCGCCTGCCCAAGGTGCTGTCGGAACGGGACGTCGAGGCGTTGCTGGTGGCCCCGTCCGTCGACGCGCCGCGCGGACTGCGCGACCGCGCCATGCTGGAGACGCTGTATGCGACGGGCCTGCGCGTCTCCGAGCTGGTCGGCCTCAAGCTGTACGAGATCAGCTTCGACATGGGCGTCGTGCGGGTGCTCGGCAAGGGCAGCAAGGAGCGCCTGGTGCCTCTCGGCGAACAGGCCGTTCACTGGCTGCGCCGGTATCTCGACGAGGCGCGGCCAGAGCTGCTTGGCGCCCACCGGAGCGACGCGCTGTTCGTGACCGGGCGCGGCGACGGCATGACGCGCCAGGCGTTCTGGAAGCTGGCGAAGCACCATGCCGAGGCAGCCGGGATCGCGCCGGCAAGGCTGTCGCCGCACGTTTTGCGTCATGCGTTCGCCACGCACCTGCTCAATCACGGCGCCGACCTGCGCGTGGTGCAGCTGCTGCTCGGGCATTCGGACATCTCGACGACGCAGATCTACACCCACGTCGCCCGGGAGCGCCTGAAGACGCTGCATGCGCAGCATCATCCGCGCGGCTGAGCCGGGGCGTATCCTGCTATGCTTTCGGTGGCGAGCGATTTGTCCCGAAAACATCATGAAATCCGAAAACTCTCCCGAAACCCCGGCGACCCGGTTCCTGCACCAACATGGAATCGCCTATTCCAGCCATCTTTACCCGTATGAGGAGCATGGCGGGACGCGGGTTTCCTCGCGCGAACTGAACGTCGACGAGCACGCGGTGATCAAGACGCTGATCATGGAGGACGAGTCGGCCAAACCGCTGATCGTGCTCATGCACGGCGACTGCAAGGTGTTGACCAAGGAACTGGCGCGGCAGATCGGCTGCAAGCGGGTGGAGCCCTGCAAGCCCGAAGTCGCCAACCGGCACAGCGGCTTCCTGGTCGGCGGCACCAGCCCGTTCGGCACGAAGAAGAAAATGCCGGTCTATATCGAGAAGACGATTCTCGATCTGCCGCTGATCTACATCAATGGCGGCCGGCGCGGTTTCCTGGTCGGCGTGCATCCGCACGACCTGATGCGCGCCCTGGCGCCGAAGGTGGTGGACGTCGCGCTCAAGTAGTCTGCGCCGGGCGGCCGCGCTCGATGACGACGCCGGCACGGCGCACGCCGCGCATGACGCCGGGCTTGGCGACCGAGACGCGCACCCAGGCGGCGCCGAAGTCGTCGAGCACCACCCCGGCGACGTGCTCGGCCAGCTTCTCCAGCAGGTGGAAGTGGCGCTGTTCCAAGTCGGCGCGCAGGCGTTCGACCACCGCCGCGTAATCGATGGTGTCGCGAATGTCGTCGCTGCTGCCCGCATGCGCCGTGGAGGTGCCGATCTGCAGCGAAATCTCCAGCGTCTGCGGCACGGTCTGTTCGCGCGGGTAGATGCCGATCAGGGTGGCGATGCGCAGTTCGTCGATAAAGATGATGTCCATTTTTACGCCGGGCGGGTCGGTGTAGAATCGCGGCTCGGTGCCGGGAGGGTCGCACCGGATGAGCGCGCATTCTACCTCAGCCGCCGTGTCCGATTTGGGGAAGCCCTATGTCCGAATTTCTGATCGTCGCATTCGCTGTCCTCGCCGCCTACCTGCTGGGGTCGGTGCCTTTCGCGGTGGTGTGCAGCCGGCTGTTCGGGTTGGCCGACCCGCGCAGCTACGGCTCGAAGAATCCCGGCGCCACTAACGTATTGCGCAGCGGCAACAAGGCCGCCGCGGTCTGCACGCTGCTCGGCGATATGGCCAAGGGCTGGCTGGCCGTCTTCCTGGCGCAGACCTACGGGCCGAAATTCGGGTTTGCGCAGGGATTGGTCGGCGCCGTGGCGCTGGCGGTGTTTTTCGGCCATCTCTATCCGGTATTCCTGAAGTTCAAGGGCGGCAAGGGCGTGGCCACGGCTGCCGGCGTGCTGCTCGCCCTCGACCCGTTGCTCGGCCTGATCACGCTGGGCATCTGGCTGGCCGTCGCCTTCACCTTGCGCTACTCTTCGCTGGCCGCGCTGGTGGCCGCCGCCGCCGCGCCCGTGGTCGCCATCATGCTCTGGGGCGGCGGCATTCCGGCGATGGTCGTGGGCATCATCGCGCTCGCCCTGATCGTCAAGCATTGGGCCAACCTGCAGCGTCTGATGGCCGGGACCGAACCGAAGATCGGCGCCGGCAAGAAAGCCTGATCAGCCGGTCAGTTCGTTCAGCGGCCAGCGCGGCCGCACCGCGAACGCGCCCGCCGGCTTGAGCGAAAGGCCGGCCTGGCAGCGCAGCGCGCCGGCCAGCGCGATCATGGCGCCATTGTCGGTACAGAACTCGAATTCCGGATAGAAGACCGCTACGTGCGCCTTGCCGGCGCGTTCGTCCAGGCGGCGCCGCAATTCCCGGTTGGCGCCGACGCCGCCGGCCACGACGAGCTGTTTGAGGCCGCCGTGCCTGAGCGCGCGCATGGACTTCTTGACCAGCACGTTGACGATGGCGTCCTGGAAGCCGCGCGCGATGTCCGCGCGCTGCTGCTCGTCGGGCGTGCCGATTGCGCGCACATGGGTCAGCACGGCGGTCTTGAGGCCGCTGAAGCTGAAATCGAGGTCGCCCGAATTGAGCATCGGGCGCGGGAACTGGCAGACGTCCGGCCGGCCGCGTTCGGCCAGCGCCGCCAGCGCCGGGCCACCGGGGTAGGGCAGTCCGAGCAGCTTGGCGGTCTTGTCGAAGGCCTCGCCGGCTGCATCGTCGAGGGTTTCGCCGAGCAGCTGGTAGCGGCCGACGCCGTTGACCCGCATCAGCTGGCTGTGGCCGCCGGAAACGAGCAGGGCGATGAAGGGAAACGTCGGCGGCCGGCGGGACAGGAGGGGCGACAGCAGGTGCCCTTCCAGGTGATGGAGCGGGATCGTGGGTACGTCCAGCGCCGCCGCCAGCCCTTCGGCGAACGCCGCGCCGACCAGCAGCGCGCCGGCCAGGCCGGGACCCTGCGTATAGGCCACCGCGTCGATGTCCCGCAGCGTGCGCCCAGCGGCGTCCAGCACCGTGCGCAGCAGCGGCACGGTACGCCGGATGTGATCGCGCGAAGCGAGTTCCGGAACGACCCCGCCATACTCCCGGTGCATGGCGATCTGGGAATGCAGGGCATGGGTCAGGAGGCGGCCGCCCCCTGCCGTATCGTACAGCGCGACGCCGGTTTCGTCGCAGGAGGATTCGATGCCGAGGATGAGCATGGCCGGCATTCTACCCGACGGCTGGGGGTTTCAAAAAAAGCAGGAATCTCTCTTGGTTTTTTACGGCGGGTTCCTTTATAATACTTGGCTCATTTTGTTGTCCGTCGAATCTTGAACCTAGGATAGAGTTAATGCCTGCCATTCGCGTTAAGGAAAACGAGCCGTTCGAGGTGGCCATTCGCCGTTTCAAGCGTACGGTCGAGAAGACCGGTCTGCTGACAGAGTTGCGCGCCCGCGAGTTCTACGAGAAGCCCACCGCCGAACGCAAGCGCAAGCTGGCCGCTGCGGTCAAGCGCCATCACAAGCGTATGCGCAGCCAGACCCTGCCGCCCAAGCTGTACTGATTCCGGATTCCTGATCGCCGATTAGCCGCCTGTCCGAAGATGGGCGGCTTTTCGCGTTTGTAGGAATCGATCCGCCGCCGTCCGCCATTGCGGGCGGCGGGCGGTTTTAGCAAGGAGTCTCGAGATGAACCTGAAAGAACGCATCAACGAAGACATGAAGGCCGCCATGCGGGCCAGGGAAACGGCGCGGCTGGCGGCCATCCGCCTGCTGCTGGCGGCGATCAAGCAGAAGGAAGTGGACGAACGCATCCAGCTCGACGATGCGGCGGTGGTTTCCGTCATCGACAAGATGCTCAAGCAGCGCCGCGATTCGATCGCCCAGTACCAGGCCGCCGGCCGCCAGGATCTGGTCGACGCCGAGAAGTTCGAGGTGGATCTGCTGCAGACCTACATGCCCGCCGGGCTTTCCAGCGACGAGATCGACGCGGCGGTGGCCGCCGCCGTGGCCGAAACCGGCGCCGCCGCGCCGGGCGATATGGGCAAGGTCATGGCCGTGCTCAAGCCGCGCCTGGCGGGGCGGGCCGACATGACCGACGTGTCGAAGCGGGTCAAAGCCGCGCTGGCGCGCTGACCAGGCGGCGCCGAAATGTGGAATGACTTCCACGGGTTGATGCGCGCGTTCCATTTCCCGTCCCAGAAGTGATTCCGGAGTCCTTCATCCAGGAATTGCTGCATCGGATCGACATCGTCGATCTGATCGATGCGTACGTTCCCTTGCGCAAGGCGGGCGCCAACTACGCCGCATGCTGTCCGTTCCACAACGAGAAGACGCCGTCGTTCACGGTCAGTCCGACCAAGCAGTTCTACCATTGCTTCGGCTGCGGAGCGCACGGCACGGCGATCGGCTTCCTCATGGAGTATTCCGGACAGGGGTTCGTCGAGGCGGTCAAGGAACTGGCGGCGCGGGCCGGCATGCAGGTGCCGGAGGACGACGCCAGGCCGCACGACGGGCCGAGGGTGCAGGCGCTGACCGAGATCATGGCGCGCGCCGCCAAGTACTATTACGAGCAGTTGAAGCGCTCCGAGAAGGCGATCGCCTACCTCAAGCGGCGGGGCGTCAGCGGTGAGATCGCGCAGAAGTTCGGCATCGGCTATGCGCCGGAAGGCTGGCAGAATCTGGCCTCGGCCTTCGAGGACTACTCTGTCGCCGGCCTGCAGCAGGCCGGTCTGGTGCTGCGCAGCGACCAGGGGCGGCTCTACGACCGCTTCCGCGACCGGGTGATGTTCCCGATCATGAACCCCAAGGGCGAAATCATCGCCTTCGGCGGCCGCGTGCTCGGCGAAGGCGAGCCCAAGTACCTCAACTCGCCGGAAACGCCGCTGTTCGAGAAAGGGCGCGAGGTCTTCGGCCTGCCGCAGGCACGCCAGTCCCTGCGCGAGAAGAATACGGCGATCGTCGTGGAGGGCTACATGGACGTCGTCGCCCTGGCGCAGCACGGCATCGGCAACGCGGTGGCGACGCTGGGCACGGCGACGACCGCGACCCACGTGCAGAAACTGCTGCGCCAGGTGGACCGCCTCGTTTTCTGTTTCGACGGCGACGCCGCGGGGCGCAAGGCCGGCTGGCGGGCGCTGGAAAACAGCCTCGAAGCCTTGCCCGAACAGAAGACCATCGGCTTCGTCTTCCTGCCGGAAGCCGACGACCCGGACAGCTTCGTGCGCGCGCACGGGGCGGCGGCCTTCGACCGGCTGGTCGCGCAGGCCATGCCGCTTTCCGAGTTCCTGCTGAAAGAGCTGGCCGCGCATTGCGACATGACCAGCGCCGAAGGGCGGGCCCGGCTGGTGGCGGAGGCCAAGCCTCTGCTCGGCCGCTTGCAAACACCGTTATTGCGGCTACAGTTGGTCAAGAGGCTGGCCGAGGCCAGCGGCTTCTCGCAGGTCGAGGTGGAACGCTTGTGCGATCTGAAGCCCGTGGCGCGCCCGGCGCCGGCTAGAGCGTCGCGTCCGGCGCCCTCGCTGCTGCGCCCGCTGCTGCGCCTCCTGCTGCAGAAGCCCGAACTGGTCCGGCGCGTGCCGGTGGAGGCGCTGCCCGCCAATTCGGAGGAGGCGCGCGCGATCGCGAGACTGTGCTCGACGGTGCTGGAGTGCGGCGATCCAATCCCGGCGTATGCCGCGCTGCTGGAGCGTTTGCGCGGCAGCGAGGATGAGGCCGTCCTGGGCGAGGCGGCGGCCGAACTAATGCAGCAACCGTTTGCCGAAGAGGACATCGATGCCGAGTTCAGCGGTGCGATCGACCGGCTGCTGGAAGCCGAGAGGAAGCGGGCTTTCGCCGTGCTCCAGGAAAAGGTGGCGAAGCTCGGCGTGGCCGGTCTGTCGAGCGAGGAAAAGGCACACTACCTGCAGGCGCTGGGC
The DNA here is from genome assembly GCF_047602565.1 of Propionivibrio sp. GTDB lineage: Bacteria > Pseudomonadota > Gammaproteobacteria > Burkholderiales > Rhodocyclaceae > Propionivibrio. Next base: position 1,712,882 of record NZ_JASGGX010000001.1, on the reverse strand, counting down.
GGGCGCGTGTAGCGCGGCGAATTGGGTAAGTTATGGTAAAATCTAAGGTTTTTCCAGTGGATCGCTAACCGGGAACAGGTCATGGCAAGGGAAAAGGCAGCAAACAACAAGTCGGCGAAGATCAAAGCCGCCGAGCTTCTGGCGCAGATCGGAAACCAGCCGTCTCCGATCGACGAGGAGACGCGCAAGACACGGCTCAAGACGCTGATCAAGCTGGGCAAGGAGCGTGGCTTTCTGACCTATGCGGAAGTCAATGACCATTTGCCGGACGATGTGGTCGATGCCGAACAGATCGAAAGCATCATCAGCACCTTCAATGACATGGGTATCCAGGTCTACGACGAGGCGCCGGATGCCGAAACCCTGCTGATGTCCGAAACCACGCCGGCCGTCGCCGCGGACGACGCCGATGTCGAGGAGCAGGCCGAACAGGCGCTGTCGACGGTGGATTCCGAATTCGGCCGGACCACCGACCCGGTGCGCATGTACATGCGCGAAATGGGCTCCGTCGAACTGCTGACGCGCGAAGGCGAGATCGAAATCGCGAAGCGGATCGAGGACGGCCTGAAGCACATGATCCAGGCGATTTCCGCCTGCCCGACGACGATCGCCGAGATTCTCGACTGCGCCGACAAGATCACGCGCGACGAAATGCGCATCGACGAACTGATCGACGGCCTGATCGATCCGAACGCCGAGGAGGAAATTCTCGACGAACTGCCCGAAGAGGACGAAGCCGGCGTCGAGGACGAAGAGGACGACGACGGCGAAGGCAGCGAAGGTGCCGCCTCCGCGTCGCTGATCAAGCTCAAGGAAGACGCGCTGGTGAAGCTGGGGGCCATCAAGGGCTTTTACGCCAAGGCCCATGGCGCGCTCGCCAAGAAGGGCTCGCAGGACAAGACCTATCTCAAGTACCAGGAAAAGATTTCCGAGGAAATGATGGGCATCCGCTTCACGTCCAAGACCATCGAGCGCCTTTGCGATTCGGTACGCAACATGGTCGAGGAAGCGCGCGCCTGCGAGCGGAAGATCCAGCGCATCTGCGTCGATACCGTGCGCATGCCGCGCCCGCACTTCATCAAGATTTTTCCCGGCAACGAACTCAACCTCGAATGGGCGGACCAGGAGATCGAGGCATCCTCGGGCAAGGCCTATGCGTCGGTGCTCGCGCGCAACGCGCCCAACATCAAGGAAGAGCAGAAGAAGCTACTGGCGCTGCAGGATCGCATCGGCATCCCGCTCAAGGAACTCAAGGACATCAACAAGCAGATGTCCACCGGCGAAGCCAAGGCGCGCCGCGCCAAGCGCGAGATGACCGAGGCCAACCTGCGTCTGGTCATCTCGATCGCCAAGAAATACACCAACCGCGGCCTGCAGTTCCTCGACCTGATCCAGGAAGGCAACATCGGCCTGATGAAGGCGGTCGACAAGTTCGAATACCGGCGCGGCTACAAATTCTCGACCTATGCCACGTGGTGGATTCGCCAAGCCATCACGCGCTCGATCGCCGACCAGGCGCGCACCATCCGCATCCCGGTGCACATGATCGAGACGATCAACAAGATGAACCGCATCTCGCGCCAGATCCTGCAGGAGACCGGCATCGAGGCCGATCCGGCGACCCTGGCCAAGAAGATGGACATGCCGGAGGAGAAGATCCGCAAGATCCTCAAGATCAGCAAGGAACCGATCTCGATGGAGACGCCGATCGGCGACGACGACGATTCGCATCTCGGCGATTTCATCGAGGATGCCGCTACGCTGGCGCCCACCGACGCGGCCCTGTTCTCCAGCCTGCGGCTGATCACCAAGGACGTGCTCGACACGCTGACGCCGCGCGAGGCCAAGGTGCTGCGCATGCGTTTCGGCATCGAGATGAACACCGATCACACGCTGGAGGAGGTCGGCAAACAGTTCGACGTCACGCGCGAGCGTATCCGTCAGATCGAAGCCAAGGCCCTCAGAAAGTTGCGCCATCCGTCGCGTTCGGACAAACTGCGCAGCTTCCTGGACAGCAGCAATAGTTGATCGGTTTCCGGGCCTGTAGCTCAGTCGGTTAGAGCAGAGGACTCATAATCCTTTGGTCCACGGTTCGAGTCCGTGCGGGCCCACCAATAAAATGCCATGTAATCAGCAGATTACGTGGCGTTTTTCTTTTGGGTTTCCGTGCCAAGCAGCCAACACACGTTTTTTTCTGAAGCAACTGTTGACATATGCAATATGTCAGAGGTAGTGTGTTGCTTGAGCGCTCCTTATCAGTTTATTGCGCTCGCCGCGCAATTCGATGTCGTGTTTTTTCTCGGAGGTGTTTTCGGAAACAGTTGGTTGAAGTCATGCGGGACCGCATGAGGATCTGGGTGTTCATAACTTCTTAGGAGGGGCTCATGAGCTGGATCGGATTCCTGAAACGCAGCGCCGCCGTCATGGCGATGGGGGCAGTCACCGCGACGATGGCGATGTCTGCCGGCGCGCAGACCATCGACGATATCGTCAAGAAGGAAAAAATCACCATCGGCGTCCTGACTGGCATCCCGCCGTACGACGTGATCGATGCCAGCGGCCAGACGGACGGTTTCCTGGTCGACCTCGCCAGGGACGTGGCGCAGAACCTCAAGGTCAAGCTGGAGGTCGTGCCGGTCAACAACGCTTCGCGCGCCGCGGCGCTCGAGTCCGGCCGCGTCGACATGCTCATCGCGCACATGACCGCGACGCCCGAGCGCGCCAAGCTGTTCCTGATGACCAACCCGTACGGGGCCTACGACATGCGCTTCGTGGCCCGCAAGGACATGCCGCTGAACAAGCTGGCGGATCTCGCTGGCAAGCGGGTCTCGGTGCCGAAGGGCAGTACCCAGGACGTCGCGGTCAGCGGCTTCGACATCAAGGGGCTGCAGGTGGTGCGCTTCGACGACGATGCGTTGGCCATGCAGGCGCTGATCTCGGGCCAGGTCGACGCGACCGCGGCGGTGGCGACCGTGGCGAACGACGTCATCAAGAAACGCAACCTCACCAACCTCGAGGTCAAGACGGCGGTGCCGCTGTTCACCCTCTACTGGTCGATGGCGGTCCGCAAGGACGCCACGCAGCTGCACCAGTGGCTCAACAACTTCATCTACTACGAGGAAGTCACGGGCCGGCTCAATGCGCTGCATCAGAAATGGGTCGGCGTGCCCATTCCGGGAGGCAAGCTGCCGACTTTCTGAGCGTCCGCGCGAGGTCTCGGGTCGCCGGTTCGACCGGCGCCCTCTCCGGCGCCGTCCGTCGTTGCCGGCGCCGGGCCGGTCGGCTTCTTCACCTCTTCCGTTGGGTTCGACATGGCATACGAAATGCATTTCGGCGCGGTTCTGGCGCGCAGCTCGGAGTTCGTGGACGGCACCATCAATACGGTTCTCCTGTCCGGGCAGGGCATCGTCTGCGGGCTTGCCATCGGTCTGGCGGTCGCCCTGCTCCGCGACCACGGGCCGAGGTGGGTGAAAGGGCTGGCGCGCGCCTATGTCGAGCTGATCCGCAACACGCCGCTGCTGGTCCAGGTGTTCCTGTTCTTTTTCGGCCTGCCGTACATCGGCGTCCAGCTGACGGCCGATACGTCGGCGATCATCGCCATTTCGTTCAACCTCGGCGCCTACTCCGCGGAGATCTTCCGCGCCGGCTTCGGCGCGATCCCGAAATCGCAGATCGAGGCGGGGCTTGGGCTCGGCCTGACCCGCCTGCAGGTCATCCGGCACGTGGTCATCGTGCCTGCCCTGAAAGTCATCTACCCGGCGTTGACCGGGCAGCTGACCCTGACTCTGTTGGGCAGCAGCGTGGTCTGCGCCATTTCGGCCAACGAGCTGACGCTCGCCGCCTCCAAGGTCGAGTCGCTGACATTCCGCAGCCTGGAGACCTTCCTGATCGCCGGCGCCATCTACGTCGTGCTGACCTTCGTCTTTCGCCTCGCGTACTGGCTGATCGGGTTGTGGCTCTTCCGCAGGAAGGATGCCGCCGCTTTCCGGATGACCGAGGCGGTTGCCGTCCGGCGGGAAAGGGTGCAGGCATGATCCAGTCCTTCGGCCTGTCGAGCCTGCCGATCCTGTTGCGCGGCGCCCTGTGGACGCTGGCGCTGTCCGGACTGACCTTCGTCATCGGCGGGATTCTCGGCCTCGTCTTCGCGCTGCTCCGGAGCCTCGGGCCGCGCCCCGTCCGCTACGCGATCGCGGGCTACATCGAGCTGGTACAGGCGACGCCGCTGCTGATCCTGCTCTTCCTGGCCTACTACGGCCTGAGCTTTCTCGGCTTCTATTTCCCGCCGCTGGCGGCCGCGGTCATCTCGCTGTCGATCTACTGCACCGCGTTCCTGGCGGACATCTGGCGCGGCTGCATCGAGGCCATTCCCCGCCAGCAGTGGGAGGCGGCGGATTCGCTGGCCTTGTCGCTGCCGCAGAAACTGCGGCACGTGATCCTGCCCCAGGCGTTCCGCATAGCGCTCGGCCCGACGGTCGGCTTCATGGTCCAGATCGTGAAGAACACGTCGGTCACCGCCCTGATCAGCTTCGTCGAGCTGACCCGCGCCGGCCAGCTCCTCAACAACATGACTTTCCAGCCGTTCGAAGTGTTTATGACGGTCGCCGCGATGTATTTCGTCATTTGCTACCCGTTGTCCTATTACAGTGAATATCTCCAGCGAGGCAAACGTGTACGCGGTACAACTTAACGACGTGAAAAAATCCTACGGGGCGCTGTGCGTGCTCAATGGCGTCAGCCTTTCGGTCAAGACCAGCGAAGTCATCGCCGTCATCGGGCAGAGCGGGTCGGGGAAGAGCACGATGCTGCGCTGCATCAACGGCCTGGAAGCGATCCAGGGTGGGAGCATCCAGGTCGCCGGCTACGAGATCGTCCCCGGCGGGGGCCATCACAAGAACCTGCGCAGCCTGCGCCAGGAAGTGGGCATGGTGTTCCAGAGCTACAACCTGTTTCCCCATCTCAACGTCGCCGAGAACATCATGCTGGCGCTGCGCGTGGTGAAGAAGACCGGCAAGGACGAGGCCTGGGAAGCGGCCCGGTCCACGCTCCAGCGGGTGGGGCTGCTGGACAAATCCGGCGCCTATCCGGACGAGCTTTCGGGCGGCCAGCAGCAGCGCGTCGCCATCGCTCGCTCGCTGGCGATGAAGCCGAAGGTGATGCTGTTCGACGAGGTGACCTCGGCGCTCGACCCGCAGCTGACCGGCGAAGTCCTGAAGACCATCGCCGAATTGGCCGAATCCGGCATGACCATGATCCTGGTCACGCATGAAATGGGGTTCGCGCGCCAGGTCGCGAACACCACCGTCTTCATGCACCAGGGAAAGATATGGGAGCAGGGTCCGTCGAAGGAGATCTTCTCCGAGCCGCGGACCGAGGAATTGAGGCGCTTCATCCAGGCGGGCGTGGAGTCGGGAAAATAGGCGGCGTGATCGTGTTTCGTCGCGGTTTGGAAAAAAACATGAACGGCATGCCGTTCAACACGGGGATCGGCGGCATCCGCGTCAGGGCGCGGAATGCCGTCTTGAAAAATTCATATGTTTGAGGTGACTCACAAAATGGAATCGCTCAAGTCGTCAAGCTCGGGCAAGCCGTCCGCGCTCCCGAGAAAAAGACCCGACAGAGACAAGTTGTACGTGCCGGTCGTCGAAGCCTTCGAGTCGAAGATCCTCTCCGGCGAACTGCCGATAGGCGAGCGCCTGCCCGCCGAGGGCGAGATCGCGGAGGCCTTCAACGTCAGCACCCGCTCGGTGCGGGAGGCGATCCAGATACTCGAAACCAAGGGGCTGGTGCGGCGCAAGCACGGCGAACGGGCGCTGGTGGTGCGCGACGACGTCGGCGAATTCCTCGGCTCGCTCGCCGTGACCGTGCGCCAGTATCTGTCGCACAAGTCCGACTATTTCGTCCAGTTGATGGACGTGCGCCGGATCATCGAAGTCGAGGCGGTGGGCAGCCTGGCGGTCGGCGAAGGAAACGCCGCCGTCAACGGGGAAGTCGAGGACGCCATCGCCGGCATGCGCAAGGCGGTCGACGCCAACGATTTCTCCCTCTTCACCGCGTGCGACGCGGCCTTCCATCTCGGGCTGGTCCATTCGGTCGGCAACGAAATCCTGAACGTCTTCTACAACAACCTGTTCGCCCTGATCACCGAGACGATCAACGTGAGCAGCCGCGTGCCGAAGAAGTCGCTCGATGCGGCCTTTGCCGAGCACGATGAAATCTATCGCCTGATCAAGCAGGGCGACGCCGACGGAGCCCGGAACTCGATCCGCCGGCACATCGAGGGGAGCGCGCATTACGTCCGGGTGGCGCTCGACAACAAGTGGCAGACGGCTTGAACGTCAGCGGTGGCTTCTTTACATATTGGAGGATGAGCTATGTCGCAGGAAAAGATTCCCCTCAAGGCGAAACTTGAGCAAGGCGCTCCTACGTTCGGCGTCACGATGTACACGGGAACGTGTGCGATCGTCGAAATCGCCGGTAACTGGGGTCTGGACTTCGCCTTCATCGACGCGGAACACACGCCCTTCCAGATCGACCTGGCCATGGAGAAGCTGATCCTGGCGGCGAAGGTGGCCGGGATCGCGCCGCTGATCCGCGTGCGCGGCACGATCGAATGGGACATCCGGAAATCCCTGGAACTGGGCGCCGCGGGCGTCATCATTCCGCAGGTCAACACGGCCGACCAGGCGCGTGCCATCGTCAGGGCGGCCAAGTTCCCGCCGCAGGGACGCCGGGGCGGGGACGGTTCGGTCCGCTCCGCGGGCTTCGGCGGACCGGGCTTCAAGTGGTCGGCCTACACGCAGAGCGCCAACGAGAACACCCTGGTCATCCCGATGGCGGAGAGCTTCGAGTTTTTCGACAACATCGACGAGATCCTGGAGGTCGAGGGCATCGACGTGATCAACTTCGGCCCGGCCGACTACTCGCTGTCCCGCCAGATTCCGATCGACTATTCCATGTCGAATCCGGAGGTCAACGCGCGGCTCGACGAGCTGATCGAAAAGTGCCACCGGCGCGGCATCAAGGTCATGGCGCCATGCATTCCGCCGACGCCGGAAAATGCCGCCAGCCTGGTCAAGAAAGGGGTCGACATGATCATCCTGGGCAACGACGTCATGTTCCTCAATCAGGGCTGCCAGCGCGCCGCGGAGGCCGCCAGGGCTGCCGGCTGAGCCACCCCGGGGCGGCCCTTCGCTTTCTTGAGAGAGGAAAACAAATGAATCGCAAGGATGTATTCGATCTTACCGACCGCGTCATCGTGGTCACCGGCGGATTGGGCCAGATCGGCCGCCAGTTCACCCTCGAATTCGTCGACCGGGGCGCCAGGGTGGCCGTCTTCAACCGGCGCATCCCGGACGAAGCGGTGCTGCGCGAACGCTTTCCCGTCGATCCGGGGCGGCTCATGTTCTGCGCCGTCGACATCGCCGACAAGGCGTCGATCCGGCGCGGGCTGGCCGAGGTGACCGAAAAATGGGGCGTGCCGCACGTGCTGATCAACAACGCCGGCATCGACACCCAGCCGAGCGCGCCGCCGGAAGTCTCCGGGCCGTTCGAGGACTTCCCCGAGGAAGTCTGGCGGGAAGTGCTCGAAATCAACATGACCGGCACCTTCCTGTGCTGCCAGGTCGTCGGCGGCGCCATGGCCCAGGCCGGACGGGGCTCGATCGTCAACATCGGCTCGATCTACGGCATGCTCTCGCCGGTGCAGGACATCTACGCCTACAAGGAGAAGAAGACCGGCCGGCCGTTCATCAAGCCCGTGGCCTACAGCGCCTCGAAATCGGGTCTCTACAACTTTACGCGCTACCTGGCCACGTATTGGGGGCGCAAGGGCGTGCGCGTGAACATCCTCACCCCCTCGGGCGTGCGCCGGGATACCCAGGACGCGGAGTTCCAGGCCAATTACTGCGCGCGCATGCCGATCGGGCGCATGGCCGAGGAGAACGAGTTCAACGGCGCCATCGTCTTCCTGGCCTCGGACGCCTCGCGCTACATGACCGGGTCCAACCTGGTGATCGACGGCGGCTGGACCAGCTGGTAGGAAAGGACGCCGACATGAAAGATCTGCGCGGTATCTACCCGGCGCTGCCGACGCCGATGCGGCCCGGCGGCGCGGTTGACTATCCGGCGCTCGATGCGCTCGTCGACTACGAGATCGGCCAGGGCGTCGACGGCCTGTACGTCGGCGGCTCGACGGCGGAATCCTTCCTGCTCACCGAGGACGAGCGCATGCGGATCGCCGAGACCGTGCTGCGGCGGGCGGCCGGCCGGCTCAAGGTCATCGTCCACACCGGCGCCGGCGGCACCGACGCCGCGATCCGGCTGTCGCGCCACGCCAGGGAGCACGGCGCCGACGCGATTTCGTCGGTGCCGCCGATCTACTTCAAATACACGACCGAAGAGATCATCGGCTACTACCGCGATCTCATCGAAGCCAGCGAAATGCCGCTGGTGGTGTACAACATTCCCGCGTTCACCGGCATCAACATGACCCAGGGCGGCATCCGCGAGCTGTTCAAGCACCCGCTGGTCGTCGCGCTGAAGCACACCAACACCAACATGTACGAACTGGAGCGCATCCTCGCGCATCATCCGCGGCTGGTGGCACTCAACGGCTACGACGAGGCCTTCCTTTCGGGCTTGTCGATGGGGGCGTCCGGCATGATCGGCAGTACCGTGAACTTCATGGCGCGCAAGTTCGTCGCCTTGCGCGACGCCTTCCTGTCCGGCCGCGTCGACGAAGCCTTCCGTCTGCAGCGCGAGGCCAACGAAATCGTGGAAACGCTGGTCGACGTCGGCGTGTTCAACGCGGTGAAGTACGCGATGCAACTGCGAGGCGTTCAACTGCGGTACGTGCCGGGGGCCGTTCAAGCCGCTTTCGGATGCCGACAAGGCGCGGGTGAGGGCCGTTCTGGAAAAGAATCTCGGAGAGCCTCTATAGAGAGGCGCCTGAGTTCCATGTCCCGCAGCACGGGGCCCGGAGCGTAAACCCTGTCGCCGGGTTCGCTCCGGTTTTTTTTGCCGCGATTCGCGCCTCGGCGGTCACATGAAATACGGTTTGCCGCGAGAAACGCGACGGCCCCGCAGCCGCCTCGGCCCGATCCTCGTGAGCCGTGGCGGCTATTACAAAAGCATGGGCGCCACCGCCGGGAACCCGTTTATGACCTTGATTCTTTTGCGGGAACAGGCGCTATCGACAATCAGAAATTTTGGTTATAATCTCGCACTTTTTCTGGATTCGGAAGAGAAAACCTATGGTAGTCATTCGTCTGGCTCGTGGCGGCGCGAAAAAGCGTCCTTTCTACAGCGTGGTTGTGGCCGATTCGCGTACCCGTCGCGACGGGCGGTTCATCGAGCGCATCGGTTTCTACAACCCGGTCGCTTCGGCCAATGAAGAAGGCCTGCGTGTCGCGGCCGACCGGCTGACCTACTGGCAGCAGCAGGGCGCCAAACTGTCGCCGACCGTGATCCGTCTGGTCAAGCAGTCCGTCAAGGCGGTGGCCTGATCCGTTGGCCGGGGAAGGAACCGGCGCGCAGCCGCCTGCCGACATCGTCGTGCTCGGCAAGGTCGTCGATTCCTACGGTTTGCGCGGTGCGATAAAAGTTCATCCGTTCGCCGACGATCCGCGCTCCTGGGGGGCGCTGCCGCATTGGTGGCTCGGTCGTGAAGGCGATGCGCCGGAAGCATGGCGCCGAGTGCGCCTGATGCGCTGCCGGGAACAGTCCGGCGTGCTGGTCGCGACGCTCGAAGGGATCGTCGACCGCGACGCTTCGGAGGCGCTCAGGGGAATGCTGGTGGGCGCGCCGCGCGTGGAGCTGCCGGCGACGGAAAGCGGAGAGTACTACTGGGGCGACCTGCTGGGACTCGACGTGGTGAACGTGCAGGGGCAGTCGCTCGGACAGGTCGCCGGGCTGATCGGGACGGCCGCCAACGACGTGTTGCGGGTGGATGACGGGGAAGGCAGGGAGCGCTTGCTTCCTTTCGTGGACGCCGTCATCCGGGACGTGGATGTGCCGGGGCGGCGTATCCTGGTCGATTGGGAAGCCGACTGGTGAGTCCCGCCGGGCGGGAGAATGCGGGGGCGTGTTTCGTTGCCGGCGTGGTGACGCTCTTCCCCGAGATGTTCGCCGCGGTGACGCAGTCGGGCGTGACGCGCCGGGCGCTGGAGGAAGGGCGCTGGAGCCTGGAATGCACCAATCCGCGCGATTACGCCACGGACAATTATCGAACAGTCGATGATCGTCCGTACGGCGGCGGACCGGGAATGGTGATGATGCCCGGGCCGCTGGAAACGGCGCTGCGTGCGGCCGGCGAGCGGCAGCGTGCGGCCGGCGCGGAGCGGAGCCGGGTCGTGTATCTGTCGCCGCAAGGCGCGCCGCTGACGCATCGGCGGGTGATGGAGATGGTGCGCGAGGTGACGGCGGGAGAAGGGCTGATCCTTCTCTGCGGTCGTTATGAAGGGATCGACGAGCGCCTGATCGAGCGCTGCGTCGATGAGGAGATTTCGATCGGGGATTTCGTGCTCTCGGGCGGCGAAATCCCGGCGATGGCCCTGCTGGACGCCATCGTCAGGCAGTTGCCGGGCGTGCTGAACGACGCCGAATCGGCAACGCAGGATTCGTTTGTCGCGGGCTTGCTGGATTGCCCGCACTATACGCGGCCGGAGGATTACGAAGGCGCGCGGGTGCCGGACGTGTTGTTGTCCGGGCATCACGAAGCAATCCGCCGTTGGCGCCTGATGCAGGCGCTGGGGCGGACGTGGCAGCGGCGGCCGGATTTGCTGGCGGCGCGTTCGCTGTCGAAAGAGGAAACGCAACTCCTGCGGCATTATCAGGAGCAATGCGGTCAGGAAAACACAAAGGAGTCTTAAAATGAATCTGATAGCGCAACTCGAGCAAGAAGAAATCGCCCGTCTGGGCAAGACGATTCCGGAATTCGCTCCCGGCGACACGGTGGTCGTCCAGGTCAAGGTGAAGGAAGGTTCGCGCGAGCGTCTCCAGGCCTACGAAGGCGTGGTCATCGCCAAGCGCAACCGCGGTCTCAACTCCAGCTTCATCGTACGCAAGATCTCCTCCGGCGAAGGGGTCGAGCGGACGTTCCAGACCTATTCCCCGCTGGTGGCGTCGATCGAGGTCAAGCGCCGCGGCGACGTGCGCCGGGCCAAGCTGTACTACCTGCGCGAGCGCTCCGGCAAGTCGGCGCGCATCAAGGAAAAGCTGTCGCACAAGACGAAGAAGGCCGCCGCCGAATAAGCGGCAGTTCCGTTCTTCTGCAAAGACAAGGGGCCGGCAAAAACCGGCCCCTTGTGTCGTCTGGAGGGCGCGTCAACTACGCCGGCTGGCGCTTGGCGTTCTCGATCAGCGCGTACGCCGAGTGGTTGTGGATCGACTCGAAGTTCTCGGATTCGACGACGTACGATCCGATGCGGTTTTCCGCGTTGAGCTTGGCGGCCACGTCGCGCACCATGTCCTCGACGAACTTCGGGTTGTCGTAGGCGCGCTCGGTGACGTACTTCTCGTCGGGCCGCTTGAGCAGGCCGTAAAGCTCGCACGACGCCTGCGCCTCGACCAGCTGGACGATTTCCTCGATCCATACGTGTTCGAGGATGCGCGCCGTGACCGTCACGTGGGAGCGCTGGTTGTGCGCGCCGCGGTCTGAGATCTTCTTGGAGCACGGGCACAGGCTGGTCACCGGCACGACGACCTTGATCGTCGAGGCGATCTCGCCGTGGCAGATCTCGCCGATCAGGGTGACGTCATAGTCGATCAGGCTCTGCACGCCGGAAACCGGGGCGGACTTGTTGATGAAATAGGGGAAGTTCATCTCGATGTGCCCGGTTTCTGCCTCCAGCTTGCGGACCATCTCGCGCAGCATGGCCGGGAAGTTCTCCACCGAGATTTCGCGTTCGTGGCTGTTCAGAATCTCCACGAAGCGCGACATGTGCGTGCCCTTGAAATTGTGCGGCAGCCCGACGTACATGCTGAACACCGCGATAGTGTGCTGGACGCCGCCCGAGCGGTCGAGCACCTTGACCGGATGACGGATGGATTTGATGCCCACGCGATTGATGGCGATGCGCCGGGTATCGGCGAGGCCTTGCACGTCCACCATGGCGGCGGGGGTCTGCATGTTGCTCATTGTCTGTCCTGATAGGTTTGCACGGTGCGGAGAATGCCGGCCTTGTCGAGCCCGGCTTCCGCAAGCAGCCTGAACTGATCGCCGTGATCGATGAAGCGGTCCGGCAGCCCCATCCTGGCGAGGCGCGCCGGGCTGCCCGTCTCGTCGAGAACGCGGGCGACTTCCGCGCCGGCGCCGCCGATCAATACGTTTTCTTCGATGCTGATCAGCAGCGAATGTTCCCGCGCCAGCTCGGCGATCAATTCACGGTCGATCGGCTTGACGAAGCGCATGTTGGCGACCGTGGCGTCGAACTCCTCGGCGGCCTGCAGCGCGGGCGTCAACATGCTGCCGAAGGCGAGCAGGGCGACGCCCTTGCCGCGCCGCCGTATCTCGCCCTTGCCGAAGGGAATGTCCGCCAACGTGGGTTGCGTCTCCACGCCCGGACCGGTGCCGCGCGGATAGCGCACCGCGCAGGGGCCGTCGTGGCGGAATGCGGTGGTCAGCATCCGGCGGCACTCTTCCTCGTCGGCGGGGGCCATGACGGCCATGTTGGGGACGCAGGTCAGGTAGGAGAGGTCGAACGCGCCATGGTGGGTCGGGCCGTCGGCGCCGACCAGTCCGCCCCGGTCGAGGGCGAAGACGACCGGCAGATTCTGCAGCGCGACGTCGTGCAGCAACTGGTCGTAGCCGCGCTGCAGGAAGGTCGAATAAATGGCGAGCACCGGACGCATGCCCTCGCACGCCAGCCCGGCGGCGAAGGTCACCGCGTGCTGCTCGGCGATGCCGACGTCGAAATAGCGCTCGGGGAAGCGTGCGGCGAATTCCATCATGCCGGAGCCTTCGCCCATGGCCGGCGTGATGGCGATCAGCCGGGGCTCGACGGCGGCCATGTCGCACAGCCATTGCCCGAAGACCTGGGTGTAGGTCGGCTTGCCGCCGGACTTGCCTTCGATGCCGATCTCCGGCTGGAACTTGGACACGCCGTGGTACAGGATCGGATCGGCCTCGGCCAGTTTGTAGCCCTGGCCCTTGCGCGTGACCACGTGCAGGAACTGCGGGCCCTTGAGCTTCTGCAGGTTCTGCAGCGTCGGGATCAGCGAGTCGAGGTCGTGTCCGTCGATCGGGCCGATGTAGTTGAAGCCGAGCTCCTCGAACAGGGTGCCGGGCGTCAGCATGCCCTTGACGTGCTCTTCCACGCGGTTGGCGAATTCGAGCAGGGAGGGCGAGACGCCGAGGACCTTTTCGCCGGCGCGGCGGGCGGCGTTGAAGGTGCTGCCGGACAGGGCACGGGCGAGATACTTGGTCAGCGCGCCGACCGGCGGGGAAATCGACATGTCGTTGTCGTTGAGGATGACGAGCATGTCGGCGTCGGCCACGCCGGCGTTGTTGAGCGCCTCGAACGCCTGTCCGGCGGACATGGCGCCGTCGCCGATGATGGCCACCGTGCGCCGCGCGTCGCCGTTGAGCTTGGCGGCCAGCGCCATGCCGAGCGCCGCGGAGATCGACGTCGAGGAATGGCCGACGCCGAAGGTGTCGTACGGGCTTTCGCAGCGCTTGGGGAATCCCGACACGCCGCCGTGGCCGCGCAGCTTGGCCATCCCGGCGCGGCGGCCGGTGAGTATCTTGTGCGCGTAGGTCTGGTGGCCGACGTCCCAGACCAGCCGGTCGTTCGGCGTGTCGAACACGTAGTGCAGGGCGATGGTCAGCTCGACCGTGCCGAGGTTCGATGAGAGGTGGCCGCCGGTGCGCGAGACCGATTCCACGAGGAAAGCGCGCAGTTCCTCCGCCAGTTGCCGCAGTTGCTTCCGGTCGAGTTCGCGCAACTGCGCGGGATGGTCGATGGTATCGAGCAGAGGATAGGTGTCCATGGTGCGTGTGTCGCGAGTCAGGCCGTCAGAACTGGCGGCGGGCGATGAAGTCGGTCAATTCGACGAGCCGATGCGCGCGGTCGCCGAACGTCTCTAGCGACGCGAGTGCCTGCTCCCGGAGCTGGCCGGCGAATTCCCGGGCCGGTTCCAGCCCCATCAGGCCCACGTAGGTCGGCTTGTCCGCCGCCGAATCCTTGCCGGCGGTCTTGCCGAGCGTCGCCGTGCTGGCGGTGCAGTCGAGGATGTCGTTGACCACCTGGAAGAGCAGGCCGGCGCGTTTGGCGAAACGATCCAGCGCCTTGACCGCCGCGTCGGGCAGCGGTTCGCCGCAGAGCGCGCCGAGCGTCACCGCGGCGCGGATCAGCGCCCCGGTCTTGAGGGCGTGCATCAGCTCAAGTTCCGGCAGTTCCAGCGTGCGGCCGACCGCGTCGAGGTCGATCGCCTGGCCGCCGGCCATGCCCAGCGAACCGCTGGCGCGCGCCAGGCAGCGCAGCATTTCGAGTTGAACGGCCGGGGCGCCGAGGTTTTCCCGGGCGAGCAGTTCGAACGCCTGTGTCTGCAGGGCGTCGCCGACCAGCAGCGCGGTCGCCTCGCCGTATTCGACATGGCAGGTGGGCCGGCCGCGCCGCAGCACGTCGTTGTCCATGCACGGCAGGTCGTCGTGCACCAGCGAATAGGCGTGGATCATTTCCAGCGCGCAGGAGACGATCTCCAGTTTCTCCGCGGGCGCCCCGCAGATTTCGCCGGTGGCGAAGGCCAGCAGCGGGCGCACCCGCTTGCCGCCGTTGAGGCACGCATAGCGCATGGCCTGATGCAGGCGCGCCGGAATGGCTTCCGCGGACGGCAGATGGCGCGTGAGCGCCTGTTCGACGCGCTCCTGGACGGAGGCCATCCATTCCTGGACGGCCGGACGAATGGCGCCGGCGGCGACGGAAGCGGTCATCGGGGCGTCTCCCCGTCCAGGTTCGCGTCGCGCAATTCGCCCTTCTCGAAGATCTGGATTCTGCGCTCCGCCTCGCCGAGCTGCTGCTGGCAATGCCGGAGCAGTTCGCTGCCGCGGCGGTAGGCGCAGATCGATTCTTCCAGGGAGAGTTGTCCGCCTTCCATGTCCTGCACGATCCGTTCGAGCTCCGCGAGGGCCGCCTCGAACGGGGTGTCCGGGGGTACCGCCGACGCGGGAAACTCGTTCGCGTCCTTTTCCGCAACCTGTGATCGAACCATGGCGTACAACCGCTAAAACATTGAAAAATAGCCCAAGGATAGCACTTCGGTCAATTGGAAAGGTGGCCGAATGGGAATAGAATGGCGCTTCCCTGCCGCCGATCCCGGTTCGGCGCATTCCGGCAGGACGCTTTCCCTCCAGCTTCGAGACGGCCATGCAGTCCTTGTGGATGATTGTCGCCAGTTTTTTCTTTGCCAGCATGGGCGTGTGCGTAAAACTGGCGTTCAACGCAGTACTCGGCCGCCGAGATCGTCTTCTACCGCTCGTTCCTCAACCTGCTGTTCATGCTGATCCTGATGCGGGCGCGCGGTCTGTCCGTCAGGACGCCGCTGTGGATGCTCCACGTCCGGCGCAGCGGCAGCGGCTGCTTTTCGCTGATGCTCTATTTCTACGCGATCAGCATGCTTCCCCTGGCGTCCGCGGTGACCCTTTCCTATACCTCGCCGCTGTTCCTGGCGCTCTATCTGGCGCTGCTCGGCAAGGTCCGCCTGCGCGGCGGAATGATCTTCGCGCTGGTGCTGGGATTCGCCGGCGTTGCCCTGCTGTTGCGCCCGTCCTTCCATGCCGAACAGCTGCTCGGGGGCATCATCGGGCTGGCCAGCGGCATGATCGCCGGCGTGGCGTATTTCAACGTCAAGGAACTGGGCGAGCGCGGCGAACGGGAGGAGCGGATCGTCTTTTATTTCGCCCTCGTGTCGACGGTGCTGGCCGTCGTCTGGATGCTGTTCTTCGAGTTCCATCCGCTCGACCAGCGGGGCGGGATGCTGCTGCTCGGCGTCGGCACGTTCGGGACGCTGGCGCAGCTGGTGATGACCCGGGCCTACAAGCGCGGCAACACGCTCATGTCGGCCAGCCTGGCCTACACCACGGTGATCTTCGCCAGCCTTTTCGGGGCGGCGTTCTGGGGCGAGACGCTGAGCGCCGGAGCCTGGTCCGCGATCGCGCTGATCGTGGCCAGCGGGGTGGTGGCGACGTGGTTTTCCCGGGCCAATCCCGCCGATCAGGACTGATGTTAAACTCGGCCGCACAGGAGGTGTGGCCATGATCGTCATCCAGCATCAAAACAACCGCGTCTTGGTTAACGTTTACGGCGAGTTCACGCTGGCGGATTTCAAGGAATTCGAGGAGTTGGTGAACTACAAGGTGCGTTTCGAAGGCCCGGTCGACCTGCTCATGGACTTGCGGGAAATGGCGGATTTCACCGTCGACGTGGCTTGGGAGGACATCGTTTTCGCCCGCGCGCATCCGAACGATTTCAAGCGCATCGCCG
This sequence comes from Propionivibrio sp., assembly GCF_047602565.1. Lineage (GTDB taxonomy): Bacteria > Pseudomonadota > Gammaproteobacteria > Burkholderiales > Rhodocyclaceae > Propionivibrio. The sequence goes on along the minus strand of NZ_JASGGX010000001.1, from coordinate 1,696,404 downwards.
TCGTCACGCAAAGCCAGTGGGTGGCGTGGAGCGCCTGGCTGTCGCACATCTTCGTCAGCGCCGAGATGAAGGTGTTCGACAGCGACGCCGAGGCGACCGCCTGGCTCGACACGGCGGAGGTCGCCGAATGACGTTCTCGACGCTGGTTTCGTGCGAGGAACTCGCGGCCCATCTGGCCGATCCCGACTGGCGGGTCTTCGATTGCAGCCATCGCCTGACGGACCCCGCGTACGGTGAAAAGGCCTATGCCGAGGGGCATCTGCCGGGCGCCGTCTTCATGCACCTCGACCGGGACCTGTCCGCGCCGATGAACGGGCGGAACGGCCGCCATCCCCTGCCTGATCCTCAGGCCCTGGCCGCGAAGCTCGGCGCGGCCGGTGTGAACGAACGGACCCAGGTGGTCGTCTGACGACGACGACGGCGGCATGTACGCCGTGCGGCTGTGGTGGCTGCTGCGCTGGCTGGGCCACGACCGCGTCGCCGTGCTGGACGGCGGCATCGGGGCGTGGATCGGCCAGGGACGGCCGGTGACGGCCGCGCCGCCCGCGCCGCCCGTTGCTGCGCAATTCGAAGTCCGCCTGCGCGACTGGGTGGTTACGGCGGACCAGGTTCTGGCAAATCTCGGGAAGGACGACGTCTGCCTGATCGACGCCCGCGGTCCGGACCGTTTCCGCGGCGAAAACGAGACTATGGACCCGGTGGGCGGGCATATCCCCGGAGCGCGCAACCGTTGCTTCCGCGACAACCTCGACGCTGCCGGAGCGTTCCGGCCGGCGGCGGAATTGCGCCAGCAGTTTCTCGGCATTCTCGCCGGGGCCGAGCCGGAGCAGGTGGTGATGTATTGCGGTTCGGGCGTTACCGCCTGCCACAACCTGCTGGCCATGGAAGTGGCCGGCCTGCCGGGCGCGCGGCTCTATGCGGGGTCATGGAGCGAGTGGTGCGCCGACCCCGGCCGTCCCGTCGCCCGCTGATCGCGCGTTTCGCCGGCCGGTCCGGTTCTAGAAGGCATTGATCGATTCGAGCGCGCCGTTCAGCGCGCGCTCGAAAATCGCCTCGTCGCGCACGATCGCCGCCTTGCCGTCGCGGATCTGCTTGGCCAGCGCGTCGGGCGTGATCGAAATGGCCTTGGCCGAGCGGTGGTTGCTGAACAGCAGGATGCCGCGCTGGGGACTGATCCAGTTCAGGCGTTCGCGGCTGGTCTGGCCCTCGTCGATGAATTCCACCCAGTCGCCGCGTCTCAGCGCGTTGACCTGCTGGAAGATGTCGCGATCGCCGTCGCGCCACACGGGCGGCGCGCCGACGAGGATGACTTCCTCGACCTGGACGCCGTTGTCGACGCTGCGCATGACCAGCAGATCGCCTTCCTCCTCCGGGGCGGGTGGCGACTCCTCCTGGCGCGCCGCTGGCGGCGTTTCCTCGGCAAGCTGCCCGGCGGATTCCCCTTTGAGTGCGGCGGAGTGGAGTTTCACCAGCGCATCGAAAAAGGTGCGGCGCTGCGCCGGATCGCCGTCGATCCTGTCCAGTCCCTTGTTGAGCGCCGCCAGCAGGCGGGGAAGCAGGTCGATCAGCTTGAGGCGATCGTCCGGCAGTTTCTTGGGCGTGACGCTCCACGCCAGATCCTGCATGACGCCGATGGCGGATTCCCAGTCCGCTTCGGCCTTCCTGCCGTCCACCGCGATCCGCTGCAGGACGGCGATCCAGTGTTCTTCCAGGAAACCGGCCACCGCGGCGGGCTGCGGCGCGCTCCGCAGGAACGAGCGAACCGCCTGCTGGGCGCGTTCCCAGGCGTCGGCTTCGATTTCATGCTGGATGACGACGTTCGCGGCGGCCAGCGCCGTGTCGTTTTCCTCGGCTTCGCGTTCGTCGACGAACGCTTCCAGCTCATCGACCGCCTGTCCGAAAATATCGACGTCTTCCTCGAATTCCCGCTGGATGCGTTCGACCAGATCGGACAGCTTGACGTAGAACGGATCGCTTTCGTCGACGGCGCTGCCCCAGCGGGTCGAGATGCCGGAAATGCCGGCCAGGAAACGCCGCGTCGGATGCAGGCGGTCGCCGAAGAAGCCGGGATTGAGCATGGCGACCTTGAGCACCGGAATCTGCAGCCGGCTGATCAGGGCCTTGATGCCGATCGGGATGCGCGCGTCGTCGAAGATGAGGTCGAACAGCATGGCGACGATATCCATCGTCACGGCTTCCAGACCGCTGGCCTGTTTCGCTTCCTCCGAGTCGCGGACCTGCTTGACGTGGTTGACGAGGACGCCGTCCGGACGCGCGGGGCCATGCTGATACTCGTTCAGCGACGCGAGCAGCAGGCGGTTCGACCGTCGCCGCGTCGAACGCTGGCGGCGTCTCCGCGATCGGCGGCGATGCGGGCGCGGCCTGGAAGCCCGCGCCGGAATTCGCGATGGCGCCGGCCGGCCCTTGCGCCGCGCGCGCCACGGCGAGCCGCTGCAGCGCCTCCAGGATAGCGGGTTCCGCCAGCGGCGGCATGCCCGGCGCCTGATCGCCGGCAGAACTGCCCGCGATGCCGGCGGCGGCGCCTCCCGCCGGCAGGTTGCGCCGGTACGTCCGCTTGAGATCCGGCAGGATGTTGCGTTCGATCAGATATGCGTTGATCTGTCCATAAACCCCCGGCAGGGAAAGATGCAGATGGCGTTCGAGCCGGCGCAGCAGAATGAGGCGCGATTCGGCGTCGGCGCCGATCGAACCGCAGGAATCGGAAAGCGCCTGGCAGATCGCCGGCGGTCCCAGCGGATTGTCCTGGGCGTCCTGGTTTTCGTCATGGCCGAGCAGGACGGCGACGCGGCGGTTGAGCGTATACATCTCCTCGTCGCATGTCTCGGCCAACTGCGCCGAAAACTCGCGCACGACGATGCGCTCCGAAAGCTCCGCGTCGTCGACCAGCTGCAGCCCTTCGAAATCGGGTATTTCCAGCGGGGCCTGCGGCGTCTCGCCGCCGGTCGCCGCCTGATCCTGGCGGCGCTCGATTTCCGACGACACGTTGCGGCGGAAGGACTCGACGAGGTGTTGCCAATCGCGTTCGATGTCGGCGCGCAGGTCCAGATAGCGCGTCTGCCGCAGGCGCTCCCGGGTGGAATCGGCCAGCACGAAGAGTTCTTCGGAAACGGCCGCCGAGACCCCGCGCAGCCAATCGCACAGGCCATCGACCAGCCGCTCGCGGCATTCGGTGAGCAGCCGCTGGCCCGGACTGCGGACGCGCCCCAGGGCGCTCAGGGAGACGACCCGGCTGGCGTTGGAACCCGCTTGCGTCATGATGTCGCTCTCACGCGGACGACGGCCGCCGGCGGTTCTGGAAGGGCGGCGGCTCCGGGCGCAAAAGCCGGTTTCGTCCGCCTGACGGCACGGGATGTCTTGACGTTACGGTGCACGATCGACCTCGTTTTCTGGTGGCCCCGCTACCTTGGTCGTCTCGACTGTAGGCCGGTGGCTTTGCGTCGCCGCCTTTCGACGGCTTTGCCCTGTTTCAGAGACCGGCACCGATGCGGGGGCCGGTCGGTTTCTCGCATCGCCCCGCACCGCGCGCCGCAGTTCAGAGACCGGCGCGGGACGAAGACGGAGCGTACCCACCAAATACTAAAGGAAAATGCCTGAAAATCAAGCAATTCACCAGTCCGTGCCGGCGACCCGCGCCAGCGCCCAGGCCACGTGTTCGCGCACCAGCGCCGACGGATGATCGCGGCGGGCCAGCAGGGCGGCCCGGATCTCCTCCGTCGGGTCCGCGTTGCCCAGCGCGACCGCGATGTTGCGCAGCCACCGCTCATGGCCGATGCGCCGGATGGGGCTGCCGGCGAGGCGCCGTTCGAACTCCTGCTCGTCCCAGGCGAACAGGTCGACGAGCTTCGCGTCGTCCAGTCCGTTGCGCACCGCGAAGTCGGGATCGCCGATCTTGGCAAAGCGGTTCCAGGGACAGCAAAGCTGGCAATCGTCGCAGCCATAGATGCGGTTGCCGATCAACGGGCGCAGCGGCAGAGGGATGGGGCCGTGCAGCTCGATGGTCAGGTAGGAAATGCACAGCCGGGCGTCGAGTTCGTAGGGCGCGACGATGGCGGAGGTCGGGCAGACCTCGATGCAGCGGGAACAGGTGCCGCAGTGCTCGTCGATGGCCGCGTCGGCGGGCAGGTCCAGCGAGGTGTAGATTTCTCCGAGAAAATGCCACGAGCCGTCCCGCGACAGGGTGAGTGTGTGCTTGCCTCGCCACGAAATACCCCCCTGCACCGCGAACTCCACCTCCATCACCGGCGCGGAATCCGAAAATACCCGATAAGTGAAGGGAAGGTCGGGCTGCGTCGCCGCCAGTTCCGTCCCGATGCGCGTTGCCAGCCGCTGCAACTGTTGGCGAACTTTCCGGTGATAGTCGCGGCCAAGCGCGTAGCGCGCAACGTAGGCGGCCTCCTTGTCGGCCAGCACCCGGGCGCTGTCGGCCGCCTGCGGCCAGTAAGACAGGCGGGCCGAGATGACCGATGCCGTGTTGGGAACGAGCACTTCAGGCCTGGCGCGCAGTTCGCGATGTTTGGCCATATAATCCATCTCCCCGTGGCGCCCGAGCCCGAGCCAGCGTTCGAGTCGTATGGGCGCCTGGGAAACATCGGCGCGGGCGATACCGATCGAGGAAAACCCCAGTTCCTTTCCCCACCGCTTGATCTTTCCGACCAGCGCCGCCGCGTCGAAGCCGCCGTCGGCGGCCGTATTGGAGTGCCTCGTGTGCATAGCCAGCATCTTAGTCCGTCCCGCGCGCCCGGATCGTTGAAACGGGAACTGCCCGATGAAGCGGCGACCGTGGCGCTGGGCCGCCAGCTCGCTCCGTTGCTCATGCCCGGTATGGTCGTATGGCTCGATGGCGACCTCGGTGCGGGCAAGACCACGCTGGTGCGCGCCCTGCTCAGGGCCTTGGGGTACGCCGGTCCCGTGAAAAGCCCTACTTACACACTGGTTGAAGTTTACGTAGTTTCGAGCATATACTGGTATCACTTTGATTTTTATCGTTTCAGCGATCCAGAAGAGTTTGCCGATGCCGGGCTGGACGAATATTTCCGCGATGACGCCGTGTGTCTGGTCGAGTGGCCCGAGAAAGCGGCCGGCTTCGTCCCGCCCGCCGATCTTGCGCTCCATTTGCGTTTCCCGGCCCACGATGCATGCGCCGGACGGATCGTCGAACTGCTTGCCCGCTCGGAACGAGGGCTCAAATGTCTGACGGCCCTCGCCAACCCCGCCTGCCAAGGCGAGGACTGATCAAGTTCGCCGGCGCGTCGTTGCTGCTGCTGGTCACGCCAGTCGGCAAGGCAGCGGTAAACCGCCAGCCGGGCGTGCTCGCGGTCAGGGTATGGCCGGCCGCCGACTACACGCGGGTGACGATCGAGCTCGGGGCGCCGCTGAAATTCTCCCATTTCACGGTCAAGAACCCGGAACGCCTGGTCGTCGATCTGGAAGGCATCGAATTCACCAACGTCCTCGAGAGCCTGTCGAACAAGATCAGCGTCAACGACCCCAACATCAAGCTCCTGCGCGCCGGACGTTTCAAGCCCGGCGTGGTGCGCCTGGTGATGGAACTGAAGAACGAGGTGCGGCCGCAGGTCTTCGAACTGCCGCCGGTGGGGAACTACGGCCACCGGCTGGTGCTTGACGTCTACCCGCTCGAACCTCCGGACCCCCTGATGCAGTTGCTGGAGAAAAACGAACGGAATGACGATCCGGGAAAACAGGACGACGCGACGGAGGTGGCCAAGGCGGAAAGCAAGCGCCCCGGCCGGGCGGTCGTCGACCGTCTGGTGACCATCACGCTGGACCCCGGGCACGGCGGCGAGGACCCGGGCGCGGTGGGGCGCGGCGGCACCTACGAGAAGACCGTCACGCTGGCCATCGCCAGACGGCTCAAGGCCAGGATCGACAGCGAGCCGAACATGCGCGCCGTGTTGACGCGCGACACCGATTTCTTCGTCCCCCTGCACATGCGGGTACAGAAGGCGCGCCGCATCCGCTCGGACCTCTTCGTGTCCATTCATGCCGACGCCTTCGTCCGGCCGGATGCCAACGGCTCCTCGGTGTTTGCCCTTTCCGAGAACGGCGCGTCGAGTTCCGCGGCGCGTTACCTGGCGCAAAAGGAGAACGAGGCGGACCTGATCGGCGGCGTCAATCTCGACGTCCGGGACCCGGTCCTGGCGCGCACGCTCCTCGACCTGTCCCAGACGGCGACGATCAACGACAGCCTCAAGCTGGGCAGGGAAGTCCTGCAGGAACTCGGCGGCATCAACCGCCTGCACAAGGCGAGCGTCGAACAGGCCGGCTTTGCCGTGCTGAAGGCGCCCGACATTCCGTCGATCCTGATCGAGACGGCGTTCATTTCCAATCCTGAGGAAGAGAAGCGCCTGAACGACGAGGCCTACCAGCACAAGATGGCCGACGCCATCATGGCGGGCATTCGCCGTTATTTCGCGAAAAATCCGCCCCTGGCCAAGTCCAAATTGGCCCGCTTGGACTGATTGCCGCCCCGGATGGCCGGTCGTGGAAAGAGGCGGCCGGCCTTCCGCCGCCACTTTTTTCCGCCTCATTGTTTTTCATAAACAGGCGCTTACGCAGTTTGTTGCAAAAATGTCTCAATTTTTTGCTGCCAATGTGTTGACGCTCCTTCCTGGCTCTGTATAATGCGCATCTTTCCTTGCTGGCGCAGCAAACAAATTGCAGGGAAATCAAAGGGTTGCGGATTTTTGATTGCCTTCGGGCGAGACAAAAATAAATTCTGAAAAGAGTTGACCGATTAAAAATCCTCTGTATAATGTGCGCCTTCGCTGCTGACGCAAGCGACAAAGCAACTAAGTGGTTGTTTTGAATGTTCTTTAAAAATGAGACGATTGATAGGTGTGGGTTTTTGGTCTTTGGGATGACCTGCGTAAGTGGGTTATTAAGAGATTGGAAGCTCGCGCGAAGTAGGAAGGCTGCGGACTTGAGGGAACTTGGGTTTGCAGTTGGAAGGACGTCAAGCGAGAGTTTTAACAGGAATTGAACTGAAGAGTTTGATCCTGGCTCAGATTGAACGCTGGCGGCATGCCTTACACATGCAAGTCGAACGGCAGCACGGGTGCTTGCACCTGGTGGCGAGTGGCGAACGGGTGAGTAATACATCGGAACGTACCTGAGAGTGGGGGATAACGTAGCGAAAGTTACGCTAATACCGCATATTCTGTGAGCAGGAAAGCAGGGGACCGCAAGGCCTTGCGCTTTTGGAGCGGCCGATGTCGGATTAGCTAGTTGGTGAGGTAAAGGCTTACCAAGGCGACGATCCGTAGCGGGTCTGAGAGGATGATCCGCCACACTGGGACTGAGACACGGCCCAGACTCCTACGGGAGGCAGCAGTGGGGAATTTTGGACAATGGGCGCAAGCCTGATCCAGCCATGCCGCGTGAGTGAAGAAGGCCTTCGGGTTGTAAAGCTCTTTCGGTGGGGAAGAAATTGCACTTGATAATACCGAGTGTAGATGACGGTACCCGCATAAGAAGCACCGGCTAACTACGTGCCAGCAGCCGCGGTAATACGTAGGGTGCGAGCGTTAATCGGAATTACTGGGCGTAAAGCGTGCGCAGGTGGTTGTGTAAGTCAGATGTGAAATCCCCGGGCTCAACCTGGGAACTGCATTTGAGACTGCACGGCTAGAGGATGGCAGAGGGGGGTAGAATTCCACGTGTAGCAGTGAAATGCGTAGAGATGTGGAGGAATACCGATGGCGAAGGCAGCCCCCTGGGCTATTACTGACACTCATGCACGAAAGCGTGGGGAGCAAACAGGATTAGATACCCTGGTAGTCCACGCCCTAAACGATGTCAACTGGATGTTGGGAGGGTTAAACCTCTTAGTGTCGTAGCTAACGCGTGAAGTTGACCGCCTGGGGAGTACGGCCGCAAGGCTAAAACTCAAAGGAATTGACGGGGACCCGCACAAGCGGTGGATGATGTGGATTAATTCGATGCAACGCGAAAAACCTTACCTACCCTTGACATGCCAGGAACCCTGCTGAGAGGTGGGGGTGCCCGAAAGGGAGCCTGGACACAGGTGCTGCATGGCTGTCGTCAGCTCGTGTCGTGAGATGTTGGGTTAAGTCCCGCAACGAGCGCAACCCTTGTCGTTAATTGCCATCATTCAGTTGGGCACTTTAATGAGACTGCCGGTGACAAACCGGAGGAAGGTGGGGATGACGTCAAGTCCTCATGGCCCTTATGGGTAGGGCTTCACACGTCATACAATGGTCGGTTCAGAGGGTTGCCAACCCGCGAGGGGGAGCTAATCTCAGAAAGCCGATCGTAGTCCGGATTGCAGTCTGCAACTCGACTGCATGAAGTCGGAATCGCTAGTAATCGCGGATCAGCATGCCGCGGTGAATACGTTCCCGGGTCTTGTACACACCGCCCGTCACACCATGGGAGCGGGTTCTGCCAGAAGTGGGTAGCCTAACCGCAAGGAGGGCGCTTACCACGGCGGGGTTCGTGACTGGGGTGAAGTCGTAACAAGGTAGCCGTAGGGGAACCTGCGGCTGGATCACCTCCTTTCTAGAGAAAAACCGGGATCAAGAACCCACAACCTATCGATCGTCACATGCGGTACAGACGGAGGGTCTGTAGCTCAGTCGGTTAGAGCACCGTCTTGATAAGGCGGGGGTCGTTGGTTCGATTCCAACCAGACCCACCAACGTTTGAACGATGAGGTGTTCAAGCGGCGGAGATCTGATCGGGGGATTAGCTCAGCTGGGAGAGCACCTGCTTTGCAAGCAGGGGGTCGTCGGTTCGATCCCGTCATCCTCCACCATTGCCTGGGATTTCCGGGGTCAGAAGTAAGTACTGGGTCCAGTATTTACTTCTGACGGATGAAAATCTGTACGCTCTTTAACAAAATGGAAGAAGGTTGTATCGCTGGCTGCCGACAAACCAAGGCCAGTGATACGGTTGTAATTGCATCGACAACTTCTTGTTACAGCTAGCAAGAAGTTGCACAAACGAGTTGCCTGTAGCTTCGCGGTCTCGCAAGAGAGCGCAAGGTTATAGGATCAAGCGACTAAGTGCATGTGGTGGATGCCTTGGCGATTACAGGCGAAGAAGGACGTGCAAGCCTGCGAAAAGCTCCGGGGAGCTGGCAATGAAGCTTTGATCCGGAGATGTCCGAATGGGGAAACCCACTCCGCAAGGAGTATCGTGTTCTGAATACATAGGGGCACGAGGCGAACCGGGTGAACTGAAACATCTAAGTAGCCCGAGGAAAAGAAATCAACCGAGATTCCCAGAGTAGTGGCGAGCGAAATGGGACCAGCCTGCAAGTGATAGCGATCGCGTTAATGGAAGCCTCTGGAAAGTGGCGCCGTAGTGGGTGATAGCCCCGTACATGAAAACCCGATCGTGGTACTGAGCTTGCGACAAGTAGGGCGGGGCACGTGAAACCCTGTCTGAACATGGGGGGACCATCCTCCAAGGCTAAATACTCGTAATCGACCGATAGTGAACCAGTACCGTGAGGGAAAGGCGAAAAGAACCCCGGGAGGGGAGTGAAATAGATCCTGAAACCGCATGCATACAAACAGTGGGAGCCTCGCAAGGGGTGACTGCGTACCTTTTGTATAATGGGTCAGCGACTTACGTTCAGTAGCGAGCTTAACCGAATAGGGGAGGCGTAGGGAAACCGAGTCTGATAAGGGCGATTAGTTGCTGGGCGTAGACCCGAAACCGGATGATCTATCCATGGCCAGGATGAAGGTGCGGTAACACGCACTGGAGGTCCGAACCCACTAGTGTTGAAAAACTAGGGGATGAGCTGTGGATAGGGGTGAAAGGCTAAACAAATCCGGAGATAGCTGGTTCTCTCCGAAAACTATTTAGGTAGTGCCTCACGTATCACCTTTGGGGGTAGAGCACTGTTATGGCTAGGGGGTCATCGCGACTTACCAAACCATTGCAAACTCCGAATACCGAAGAGTGCGAGCGTGGGAGACAGACATCGGGTGCTAACGTCCGGTGTCGAGAGGGAAACAACCCAGACCGCCGATTAAGGTCCCCAAGCCATAGTTAAGTGGGAAACGAGGTGGGAAGGCTTAGACAGCCAGGAGGTTGGCTTAGAAGCAGCCATCCTTTAAAGAAAGCGTAATAGCTCACTGGTCGAGTCGTCCTGCGCGGAAGATGTAACGGGGCTCAAACTATGCACCGAAATCGCGGATATGTACTTGTACATATGGTAGGAGAGCGTTCTGTAGGCCGTTGAAGGTGGCTTGTGAAAGCTGCTGGAGGTATCAGAAGTGCGAATGCTGACATGAGTAGCGATAAAGCGGGTGAAAAGCCCGCTCGCCGAAAGCCCAAGGTTTCCTGCGCAACGTTCATCGGCGCAGGGTGAGTCGGCCCCTAAGGCGAGGCTGAAAAGCGTAGTCGATGGGAAACTGGTCAATATTCCAGTACCTCTTTGTAATGCGATGGGGGGACGGAGAAGGTTAGGTCAGCCGGGTGTTGGACGTCCCGGTTTAAGCGTGTAGTCGTGCCTGGTAGGCAAATCCGCCGGGCTAAGATGAGGCGTGACGACGAGTGGTCTTGTACCGCGAAGTGATTGATACCCTGCTTCCAAGAAAAGCCTCTAAGCTTCAGTTATGAAGAGACCGTACCGCAAACCGACACAGGTGGGCAGGATGAGAATTCTAAGGCGCTTGAGAGAACTCAGGAGAAGGAACTCGGCAAATTAGCACCGTAACTTCGGGAAAAGGTGCGCCCTGGTAGGTTGTAGCGATTTACTCGCGAAGGCTGAAAGGGTTGCAGTGAAAAGGTGGCTGCGACTGTTTAATAAAAACACAGCACTCTGCAAACACGAAAGTGGACGTATAGGGTGTGACGCCTGCCCGGTGCCGGAAGGTTAAGTGATGGGGTGCAAGCTCTTGATCGAAGCCCCGGTAAACGGCGGCCGTAACTATAACGGTCCTAAGGTAGCGAAATTCCTTGTCGGGTAAGTTCCGACCTGCACGAATGGCGTAACGATGGCCACACTGTCTCCTCCTGAGACTCAGCGAAGTTGAAATGTTTGTGAAGATGCAATCTCCCCGCGGCTAGACGGAAAGACCCCATGAACCTTTACTGTAGCTTTGCATTGGACTTTGAACCGGTCTGTGTAGGATAGGTGGGAGGCTTTGAAGTGAGGACGCTAGTTCTCATGGAGCCGTCCTTGAAATACCACCCTGATTTGTTTGAGGTTCTAACCATGGCCTGTGAATCCAGGTCTGGGACCGTGCATGGTAGGCAGTTTGACTGGGGCGGTCTCCTCCCAAAGTGTAACGGAGGAGTACGAAGGTACGCTAGGTACGGTCGGACATCGTGCTAATAGTGCAATGGCAAAAGCGTGCTTGACTGCGAGTCCCACAAGACGAGCAGGTACGAAAGTAGGTCATAGTGATCCGGTGGTTCTGTATGGAAGGGCCATCGCTCAACGGATAAAAGGTACTCTGGGGATAACAGGCTGATACCGCCCAAGAGTTCATATCGACGGCGGTGTTTGGCACCTCGATGTCGGCTCATCACATCCTGGGGCTGTAGCCGGTCCCAAGGGTATGGCTGTTCGCCATTTAAAGTGGTACGTGAGCTGGGTTTAAAACGTCGTGAGACAGTTTGGTCCCTATCTGCCGTGGGCGTTGGAAATTTGAGGGGGCCTGCTCCTAGTACGAGAGGACCGGAGTGGACATTCCTCTGGTGTACCGGTTATGACGCCAGTCGTATCGCCGGGTAGCTATGAATGGAAGAGATAAACGCTGAAAGCATCTAAGCGTGAAACTCGCCTCAAGATGAGATTTCCCCGGGGACTCGATCCCCCTGAAGGGTCGTCGAAGACCACGACGTTGATAGGCTGGGTGTGGAAGCGCAGTAATGCGTTAAGCTAACCAGTACTAATTGCCCGTGCGGCTTGATCCTATAACCTTGCGCAGCAACTCGACGCTGCAATTGCAACCAACCTTCTCCCGTTTTGCGCATGGCCCACCGGCCGTGCGGACAAGTTATGCTTGGCGGCCATAGCCCTTCGGACCCACCCCTTCCCATCCCGAACAGGACCGTGAAACGAAGTCGCGCCGATGATAGTGCACAGCTCGTGTGCGAAAGTAGGTCACCGCCAGGCTCCCCTCTCAAAGCCCTCTCGCCTTCACAGGCCAGAGGGCTTTTTATTTGGCTGAATAAAACCGTGCCGCTCTCCTGGGAGAGTCTGCGGCGGAGCTTTTTTCTTTGCCGCCGGTCATATGGTTTGTCTTGCCTTGAGAGAGATACCATGACTGAACGGGACAGCGAAATCGCCACTTTCGGAGGCGGCTGTTTCTGGTGCACCGAGGCGGTTTTCGAGCAGATCGAAGGAGTTCTTTCCGTCGTGCCGGGGTATTCCGGCGGTGCGCTCGGGAATCCCTCGTATCGCGAGGTTTGCCGCGGAGACACCGGGCATGCCGAAGTCGTCCGGATCATGTTCGATCCCCTGCGGGTCGATTTCACGACGCTGCTCGAAGTCTTCTTCGCGACTCACGATCCGACCACGCCGAACCGTCAGGGGCATGACGTGGGCTCACAGTATCGATCGGTGATCTTCTATCATTCCGTCGAGCAGAAGGCGGCGGCGGAAAAGGCGATCGCCGCGTTCGATGCGGAGAATCCGCAGGGAACTCCGGCGGTGACGGAGGTGCTGCCGGAGCAGCCGTTCTATCCCGCTGAGGATTACCACCATCGGTATTTCCGGCAGAACCCCGAGCAGGCGTATTGCCAGGCGGTGATTTCGCCCAAATTGTCGAAGTTGCGGAAGCACTTCCGCCGATTGATCAGAACGAGCGAAGACAGCCGGTGAATCGCGGATAATTGGCGAGTCGCGTTTCTTCGGTTTTTTCTCTCATGAACGGCCTGATTTCTTACGGAAACGGCATCCATGCCGTCGATGCCCATTACCTGCGCCCCCGGTTTGCGGCGGTTCACGTGATCGAGGAGGGCGGGCGCATCGCTCTGGTCGATACGGGGACGAATCATTCCCTGCCCTGGGTGCTGTGCGCGCTCGAACAACTCGGGGCCACAGCCGATCAGGTCGATCATGTCCTGCTGACGCACGTCCATCTCGATCATGCCGGTGGCGCAGGGCTGATGATGCGGACGTTTCCCAATGCGCGGCTGGCGGTGCATCCGCGCGGCGTGCGTCACATGGTCGATCCGTCGCGATTGATTGCCGGAGCCGCGGCGGTGTATGGCGAAGACGAGATACGGCGGCTCTACGGCGAGGTGCTGCCGATAGACGCCGGGCGCATTGTCGAGGCCACGCACGGCCTGCGCATCGATCTCGCCGGCCGCGGGCTGCGCGTCCTGGATACGCCCGGCCATGCCCGCCACCACGTATGCTTCCGCGATGAGCGGACCGGCCATATCTTCACCGGCGACGCGCTGGGGGTCTCGTATCCCGAGTTCGACGCGGGGAATAAACGCTTCGTCTTTCCCGGGACGACGCCCGTCCAGTTCAGTCCCGAGGACATGCATGCGTCGATCGACATGCTGCTCGGCTGCGATCCCGGCGTGTGCTACCTGACGCATTTCGGCCAAGTGACCGGCGTGGCGCGGATCGTTTCGGACCTGCATCGCCTGATCGATGCCTACGTGGCCATCGCGCGGCGGCACCGTAACGCCGGGAGCGCGCGCCATGCGGGCATTTGCAGCGATCTGGCCGATCTTCTGGTCGAGGAAATCCGCGCCATCGGGTGTGCGCTCGGACGCGAACAAATTCTGGCGCTGTTGACCCAGGACATCGAAATCAATGCCCAGGGGCTGGAAGTCTGGCTTGACGGCGAGGCAGCGCGGGGTTGAATTCACTTTCGGCCGTGCAACACGGCGGTCGCCGGTTCATCGCCCAACGGCTGTTCCAACCTGGGCGATATAATTCAGCGCGGCGCCGGCCGCGAAGAATCCGAACGACGCGGTGACGCAGACCGACGATCCATAGCCCGCGCAATTGAGCCCGGCCGGGCCCGGCTGCACCGCGCAGGCGTCTCCCCGTTCCGGATGGCGGACAGGCTCGGTCGAGAACACGGCCGGAATCCCGAATTTTTTCTTGGGATCGCGCGTGAAGCCGTATTCCTTGCGCAACAGGGACCGCACTTTCGCCAGGAGCGGGTCCTGCACGGTACGCGAGAGGTCGGCGATGCCGATCCGGGTCGGGTCGGTTTGTCCGCCCGCTCCGCCGGCGGTGGCCAGCGGCAGGCCGTGGCGGGCGCACCAGGCGATCAGGGCCGCCTTGGTGCGCACCTGATCGATGGCGTCGACGACGTAATCGAAATCGCGGCCGATCAGGGCGGCCACGTTTTCCGGCGTGACGAAGTCTTCGATCGTTTCGACGCGGCACGCCGCGTTGATGGCGCGGATGCGTTCGGCCATGGCGTCCGTCTTGGCCTTGCCGAAGGCGCCGTCGAGCGCGTGGATCTGGCGGTTGACGTTCGATTCGGCGACGATGTCCAGATCGATCAGCGCGATGCGGCCGATCGCCGAGCGCGCCAGCGCCTCGGCGGCCCAGGAGCCGACGCCGCCGATGCCGACCACCGCGACGCGGGCCGCCTGGAAGCGCTGCAGCGCGCCGGCGCCATAAAGGCGGCCGACGCCGCCGAAGCGCCGCTCGAAATCCGGTTCTTCTCCGCTGGCGGCTGCGGCGCTCATGGGTTGATGGTGCGGTGGATGACCTGGTTGAACGGCTCGATCCACTCGGGGGCGAACTGGTTGTCGCATGCGTTGATCTCGGCGACGGCACGCAGCACCGAGCGATTCCTGCCGCGGCTGGCGTGCTTGAGCATGACCGACTCGAAGGCGTCGACGATGGCCAGTATCTTGGCGCCGTCGCAGATCGCCGGTGCGGCGATGCCTTCCGGGTAGCCCCGGCCGTCGGGCATTTCGTGATGCTGCGCCACCATCTCGGCGGCGGCTCCCCAGCCGGCCATGCGCGACAGCAGGCCGGCGGCATGGCCGGGGTGGTTGCGCAGCAGCGTCCGCTCCTCGGGGGTCATGTGCTCGACCTTGAGCCAGACGCTTTCGGGCAGGAACATCATGCCGACGTCGTGCATGTAGATGGCCGCTTCCAGCTGTATCGGATCGACGATCTTGCCCCGGATCTGGTTGGTCTCGGCGGCGAGGCGGAGAAGCCGCAGGGTGCGGCCCTTGAACAGCGGCGAGCGGCTTTCGAGCTGGTCGGCGAGCGAACGGAAAAACAGCAGGTCGTCGCCGATCTGAGTCGGCGAACGTTCGATCGAGCTCGACGCCGGGCCGCGCCCGAAGTTCGCCGGCTCCGCGGCGGGGCGGAAATCCGTCACGGTCTCGATCAACTGCCCAGCAACCGCGTGTACGTCGCCGGCGGACGCGGCCGCCAGGCTTTCCAGCCCCTGCACCAGGGCAAGAAGGCGGAGATTTTCCAGCGGCCGGCGGGCGCGCAGGCTCTCCACGGCGAGTTCGAGCCGATCGACGGCCAGCAGGATCGCTTCGGCGAGCGTGTCGCTGAAGGCGATCTCGCCGTTGCGCAGGCGGGCGAGCAGGGTTTCGATCGGATGCGCGACGGCGACCGCCAGTTCGATCCGGCACAGCCCGGCGTCGCCCTTGATGTTATGCAGGGCGCGAAAGAGATTGCCGATGGTCTGGCGGTCGCCGGACGCCTGCCGCAGGCAGGAAATGTCGCGCTCGATGCCGGGCGCGGCGTCGTAGAGCGATTCGGCGAATTCGTCCAGCGCGTGAAAATCCCTGATCTCCGGCGTAATTATCGATCTGATATCCATGCCGTCTCCCTGGGCAGGAACAAGCGCCAAGTTTAGCCGAAAGGCGGGGATTTTCCGACGCGGCCGGGCAAATTGCGCTGGCCGGGGATGCCGTGCTGGTCTACACTTCGCGCTTCGTCGTAGCGCAAGGAGGCCTGAACCATGTCCACAACGACCACGGAATCCGGATTGCAGATCGAGGAAGTGCGGGTCGGCAACGGCGACGCCGCCGCCTCGGGCCAGTTCGTCAGCGTGCACTACACGGGGTGGCTGACCGATGGCGCCAAGTTCGATTCGAGCAGGGATCGCGACGAGCCGTTCGAGTTCGCGCTCGGCCAGCGCACCGTCATCGCCGGCTGGGACGAAGGCGTGCAGGGCATGCGCGTCGGCGGCGTGCGCAAGCTGACCATTCCGCCGCACCTGGGCTACGGCGCGCGCGGCGCCGGCGGCGTCATCCCGCCGAATGCGACGCTGGTGTTCGAGATCGAGCTGCTCGACATCCTCTGATGCCCGAGTCGCGACGCAAGACCCTCGGTCTGCCGGTGCGCGCGGACGGCGAGCAGCGTCCGGTCAACCCGCGCCGCAAGCCGGTGCGCGGCACTGGAAACACCGCGCGGCGCGTGCCGGCCGAGGCGGAAGCCGCGGAGCCGGCGAGTACGGCCAAGATCGACTGGCGGAAAAAATCCCCGGCCAGACGCGGCGAGCGCCCCGGCGGGCAACCGCCCGCGGTGGCGCCGGCTCGCCCGAAACCGCCGCCCGCGCCCAGGCCCAAGGCAGCGGCGAAGGTCGCCGATACGTCGCCTGGCGTGCGCGGCGAATCCCGGCCGGAACCGGAGAATCATCCCGCCGGCGTGCGCGTCTCCAAGCTGATGGCCGAGCGCGGTTTGTGCTCCCGGCGCGAGGCGGACGAGTTCATCGTGCGCGGCTGGGTTTACGTCGACGGCGAGCGGGTCGCCGAACTCGGCACGCGCGTCGATCCGTCGGCGAAGATTTCCCTCGACGCGCAGGCCCGCGCCGTCCAGCAGCGCCAGATGACGATCCTCCTGCACAAGCCGGTCGGCTACGTCTCCGGCCAGCCGGAGCCGGGATGCCAGCCTGCGATCGTGCTCGTCCGGCCGGAAAACCAGCAGCGCTCCGCCGATACGCCGCTCTTCCATGCCTCGCATCTCAAGGGGCTGGCGCCGGCCGGCCGGCTGGACGTCGATTCGACCGGCCTGCTGGTGCTGACGCAGGACGGGCGCGTGGCGAGGCAGCTGATCGGCGAAAACTCGAAGGTCGAGAAGGAATACCTAGTGCGCGTGGAAGGCCGGCTCGTCGATGGCGGGCTGGCGCTGCTCAACCACGGGCTGGCGCTGGACGGCAAGCCGCTCCGGCCGGCCCGGGTCGAATGGCTGAACGACGACCAGCTGCGCTTCATCCTCAACGAAGGGCGCAAGCGCCAGATCCGCCGCATGTGCGAGCTGGTCGGGCTGCGCGTGGTCGGCCTCAAGCGCGTGCGCATCGGCGCGGTCCGCCTGGGCGACCTGCCGCTCGGGCAATGGCGCTACCTGCGGGAAAACGAGACGTTCTGACGGCCCCATGAGCCTGACGACACGGGAAGCGGCGCAGCGGCGCGCCGACCAGATCCGGGCGTTCCGAAAGGAGCTGGAGCAGCTGGCCGAGGAGGGCGCGCTGTCCCTGAACGCAGCGCAGCGGCAGGCGCTGGCCGCGCATCACGAGGGCTTGCTGGCGCGCCTCGCGCAATCGTTCGACATCGACGTCGATGTGCGCTCGCGCCAGCTGTCCTGGGGCATGCGCATCGCCTCGCTGCTCGGCGCGCTGGCGCTGGCCGCCAGCGTGTTCTTCCTGTTCCGCCAGTTCTGGGGACTTTTCCCCGAAGAGGCGCAGGCCGGCATCCTGGCCGCTGCGTCGCTGGCGACCTTCGCCGCGACCCTGTTCCTCCGTGCGCGCGACGCCGTCGGCTACTTCACCAAGCTCGCGGCCATGGTGGCCTTCGCCTGTTTCGTGCTCAACGTGGCCATGATCGGCCAGATCTTCAACGTCACGCCGTCCGACCACGCCCTGCTGCCCTGGGCGGTCTACGGCCTGCTGCTGGCCTACCTGTGCGACCTGCGCCTGCTGCTGGTGGCCGGCCTCGCCTGCCTGATCGCCTTCCTGGCGGCGCGGGTCGGGACGTGGAGCGGCGTGTACTGGATTCATTTCGGCGAACGGCCGGAGAATTTCATCCCCGCCGCGCTGGCCCTGTTCGTCCTGCCGCAGTGCTTCCGGCACGAGCGCCGCGAGCAATTCCCGGCGGTCTACCGGCTGATGGGGCTGCTCGCCTTTTTCCTGCCGGTGCTGGTGCTTTCGCACTGGGGGCGCGCCAGTTATCTGGACTGGCCGGCGTCCACCGTCGAACACGGCTATCAGCTCGCCGGCTTCGTCTTCAGCGCCCTGGTCATCTGGCTCGGCCTGAACCGGCAATGGGCGGAGACGGCCAATACGGGCGTCGTTTTCTTCGTGGTCTTTCTCTACACCAAGTTCTACGACTGGTGGTGGGAGCTGCTACCCAAATACCTGTTCTTCCTGATCCTCGGCCTGACGGCGGTGCTCGTCCTGCTGGTGATGAAACGGCTGCGCGGCGGTACGCACGCGGAGAGGGTGCCGTGAAGCCCGGCGTTCCGTTGCAGCTGGCCGCGCTGCTGACCATCGTGCTGACCAATGTCGTCGCACTCGGCGGCGCGTGGTGGAATCGCACGGGCGAGGCGGAGAGCCGGCTGGCGCTGTCGCAGCGCGAGCTGCGCCCGCCCTGGCGGGGCGCGGACCGCGAGAACAGCGGCCTGGCCCTGGCCTTGAACTGGCGGGTCGCGGTGCCGGGTGAACGCGTCGACGGCCGCTGGAGAGGGTCAGAATTCTCCGGCGGCGGTGCGCCCGATTGGCTGGACAAGGCGAAAATGGAGCGCCTCGGCTTCGACGTGTCGAAGGCGTCCGGCGCTTTTCGCCGGAACGACCGCACGCTGGCCCGCGGCGTGCTGCTCGTCCTGGAACTGGACGGCGAGGCGTACCAGCGCTCGCTTGAAGGGGCGCGGCGGCAGCTGGCCGAGGAAGAAGCGGCGCTGGCGGCAATGCCGGACGGCAACGAGAAAAAGGCCCGCCTGAAGAACGCGGCGGACCGGCTTGCCCGCGAGGAAAAGGAGAACAGCCGCCTGTTCGTGGTCGACGCGGGACGCGATCTTGCCGAACTGCGTGCCGGATATCCGGACCGGGCGCGGTACGCCATCGTGCGCGGGCAGGTCCGGCCGTCGTGGAGCGGCGAGCGCGGCGACGGCCCGCTGCGCGGCTACGTGAGTGCGGTCGACATCGCCGGGATCAATGTGCCGTACGCCTTGCGGCCGCTGCTGAGCGAATCGCCGACGCCGTGGAAGTTCACCGCCGGCGTGGCGTTCGGCCGGCGGCTCGAACCGTGGATCGCGCAGCTGCGCGTGGAAGACCGTTAACCGTTCCGATCGGCGGCGCCGTCCGGGCGCCGGGCGCGCAGTCCGGAAAAATAGCCGTCGATGATCTCGGTGCCGGTGTCGACCAGCGGAAACGACGATCGGTCGAGCGTCCAGTTGGCCACCAGTCCATCCACCACGGCCATCAGTCCGATGGCGGCGGTGCGCGGGTCCACCCGCGGCGACAGGCAGCCGAGTTCCCGGGAGGCCCGGAAGGCCGTTTCGCTGATGTCGAGGAAGCAGTTTCCGCGCTCGAAATGCTTGTCGCGGATTTCCACCAGTTCGCCGACGTATTCGCATTTGTGCCAGGAAATCTCGATGATCCGGAAGTAGCGCGGATCGTTGGCCACGCGGTCGAGGAAATGCAGCGCCAGCTCGCGCAGCAGTTCGGCGGGATCGTCGTAGTGGCGCGTGGCCTGCAGTTCCTCCAGCTTGGCTTCCATCAGGCCGAAAATCCGCTGGACCATGGCGTCGAACAGGTCGACCTTGTTGGTGAAATGCCAGTAGACGGCGCCGCGGGTGACGCCCGCCGCGGCCGCGATCTCGGCCAGCGACGTCCGGCTGACGCCGCGTTCCTGGAAAACGATCTCGGCCGCATCCAGAATCGCGCTGCGCGTGGCGAGCGCCTCTTCCTTGGTTTTCCTGACCATGCGACCTCCTTCCTCCCTGGTGTTTCCGGCGAGTGCGCCTGCACTTGCACTTTCAATCGCCTCGCCATCCAACAAGAAACATTTTACAACATATTTCATACATACAAGAATGTATGTCAAAATTTATGTACAATGTTTCTTTCGGTTTCCGTATCCGATCCCCCTTTTTAATGAGATTGAGGCGTCCGTTGCCGTGCATCGCGCAGTCGATGTGACGGCGATGCCCCGTCCGTCACCTGCAAAGGAAACGCCCATGCTTGACAAGTATCGTGCTCCCGTTGCCGCCCTCGTCTTCGCGCTGCTGCTGACTGCCTGCGGGCGGGGCGGGCCGGCGCCGGCGGGCGCCGGCGCCATGCCAGCGGTCTCGGTGGTGACCGTCGAACCGCAGAAGCTGACGCTGTCGACGCAGTTGCCGGGCCGCACGGCGCCGCTGCGCATCGCGGAGATCCGTCCGCAGGTCAATGGGCTGATCCAGCGCCGCCTGTTCACCGAGGGGGCCGAGGTCAAGGCCGGGCAGGTGCTTTACCAGATCGATCCGGCGCCTTTCCAGGCGGCCCTGGACACCGCCCTGGCGGGGTTGGCGCGGGCCGAGGCCAGCCGGCATTCGATCCGGGCGCGGGCCGAGCGCGTCAAGGATCTGCTGGCCGACCGGGCCGTCAGCCAGCAGGATCATGACGATGCCGACGCCGCCTTGAAGCAGGTCGATGCGGAAATCGCCTCCTGGAAGGCGCAGGTCGAGACGGCGCGCATCAATCTCGGCTACACCAAGGTGACGGCGCCGATCTCCGGGCGCATCGGCAAGTCCAGCGTGACCGACGGCGCGCTGGTCACGGCGTTCCAGGCGACGGCGCTGGCGACCATCCAGCAGCTCGATCCGATCTACGTCGACGTGACGCAATCGACCAGCGATTTGCTGCGCCTGCGGCGGCGTTTCGAGTCCGGCCATCTGCAGGCCAACGGGGCGGATCTGAACAAGGTCAAGCTGATCCTGGAGGACGGCACGCCGTATGGGCCGGAAGGCACGCTGCAGTTCCGCGACGTCTCGGTGGAGCCGAGCACGGGTTCGGTGGTGCTGCGCATGGTCTTCCCGAATTCCAAGGGCATTCTTCTGCCCGAGATGTTCGTCCGCGCGGAGATCAGGGAAGGCACTAACGAGCAGGCCATCTGCATACCGCAGCAGAGCGTGCTGCGCAACGCCAAGGGCGAGCCCTACGCGTTCGTCGCCAACGCCGAGGACAAGGTCGAGATGCGCCTGCTGACCCTGGAACGCGAAGTCGGCGACCAGTGGCTGGTCACCAGCGGCGTGAAATCGGGCGACCGGGTCATCGTCGAGGGCGTCCAGTCGCTGCAGATGCTGCGTCCGGGGACGCCGGTCACGGTCAAGCCGGTGCCGTTCGCCCCCGCCGGCGCGGCGGCTCCGGCGGCGGCCGCACCGGCTCCGGCTCCGGCTCCGGCGACGAAGTAAGGAGTCCGCGATGCTATCGAAATACTTCCTGCAGCGGCCGGTGTTCGCCTGGGTCATCGCCATCGCCATGATGGTGGTCGGCATGCTGGCGATCCATAGCCTGTCGATTTCCCAATATCCCCCGATCGCGCCGCCCTCCATCGCGGTCGATGCGTTCTATCCGGGCGCCTCGGCGGAGACCGTGGAAAACACGGTGACGCAGATCATCGAGCAGAAGATGACCGGCCTGGACGACATGATCTACCTGTCGGGCAGCAGTTCGTCCTCCGGCGCGGCGCGCATCGAACTGACCTTCGCGCCGGGCACCGACCCGGACATCGCCTGGTCGAAGGTGCAGAACAAGCTGCAGCTGGCCATGGCCAGCCTGCCCGACGTGGTCCAGCAGCAGGGCGTCAAGGTCAGCAAGTCGACCCGCAACTACCTGATGGTCGTCGGCCTCATTTCCGAGGACGGCAGCATGAACGGCGACGACCTGCGCGACTACGCGCAGTCGAGCCTGGAAAAGATCCTGTCGCGCGTCTCCGGCGTCGGCGAAGTCGAAATTTTCGGGTCGCAATACGCCATGCGCGTGTGGGTCGATCCGGACAAGCTGACCAAGTACAAGCTCACCGTGGACGACGTGATCGCCTCGCTGCGCAGCTACAACGTCGAGGCCTCGGCCGGACAGCTCGGCGGCGCGCCGGCCGTGCCCGGGCAGCGCATGAACGCGGCGATCGTCATCCAGCACTTGCTGCAGACGCCCGAACAGTTCGCCGCCATCCCGCTGCGCACCAGCGCCGACGGTTCGGTGGTGCGTATCAAGGACATCGGCCGCACCGAGCTCGGCACCGAGCGCTACGACGTCATCGCCAACTACAACGGCAAGCCGTCGGCCGCGCTGGCCATCCGCCAGGCGGCGGGCGCCAACGCGCTGCAGACGGCGGACAACGTCAAGAACAAGCTCAACGAAATGGCGGAGTTCTTCCCGCCGGGCATGAAGGTCATCTACCCGTACGACACCACGCCGTTCACCAAGGTGGCGATCAACGAAGTGGTCAAGACGCTGGTCGAGGCGGTGGTGCTGGTCTTCCTGATCATGTGGCTGTTCATGGGCAACATCCGCGCCACGCTGATCCCGACCATCGCCGTGCCGGTGGTGCTGCTCGGCACCTTCGCCGTGCTCGCGCTGTTCGGCTTCTCGATCAACATGCTGACCATGTTCGCCATGGTGCTGGCGATCGGGCTGCTGGTGGACGACGCCATCGTGGTCGTGGAAAACGTCGAGCGGATCATGACCGAGGAGGGCGCGGAGCCGTGGGACGCGACGGCGCGCTCGATGGAACAGATCACCCCGGCGCTGATCGGCATCGGCGTGGTGCTGGCCGCGGTGTTCATGCCGATGGCCTTCTTCGGCGGCTCCACCGGGGTCATTTACCGGCAGTTCTCGATCACCATCGCCGCGGCGATGCTGCTTTCCGTGGTCGTCGCCCTGATCCTCACGCCCGTGCTCTGCGCCTCGCTGCTCAAGCCGGTGCCCAAGGGGCACGAGCCGGCGGAAGCGGCGATCTGGTTCCTGCGCCCGTTCTTCATGTGGTTCGACCGCATGTTCTTCGGCTTCAGGGAGTGGTACGTCAAGGTGGTGGGCGCGGTGCTCGCCCGCCGGCTGCGCTCGGTCGTCGTGTACGTGCTGATCGTGGCCGGGCTGGGCTTCCTGTTCGCGCGCATGTCGACCGCCTACCTGCCGGACGAGGACCAGGGCATCCTGATGATGCAGACCATCCTGCCCTCCGGGTCTTCGCTCGAACAGACGCTCGACGTCGTGGAAAAGGCCCGCGCGGATCTGGAAAAGGAGAAGGACGCGGTCGAGTCGGTCATGGGCGTCTCGGGCATGAGTTTCTCGGGCCAGGGCCAGAACATGGGGCTGGGCTTCGTCAAGCTGCGCGACTGGAAGGAACGGAACTCGCCGGAGCTCAAGGCCAAGGCCGTCGCCGGCCGGGCCATGGGGGCGTTCTCCCAGATCAAGGAAGCGATGGTCTTCGCCTTCCCGCCGCCGGCGGTGGTCGAACTGGGCAACGCCAGCGGTTTCGACTTCCAGCTGCAGGATCGCGGCGGCGTCGGGCACCAGCAGCTGATCGCCGCGCGCAACCAGCTGCTCGGCATGGCGGCGCAGGATCGCCGGCTGGTGCGGGTGCGGCCGAACGGCATGGAGGACACCGCCGAGTATCACGTCGACATCGACTGGGACAAGGCCGGCGCGCTGGGCGTGCCGATCGGCACCATCCACGACACCATCGCGGCGTCGTTCGGCGGCACCTACGTCAACAACTTCATCCAGGCCGGCCGGGTGAAAAAAGTCTACCTGCAGGCCGACGCGCCGTACCGGATGCTGCCCACGGACCTGGAAAAACTCCAGGTGCGCAACACCCAGGGCAAGATGGTGCCGTTCACCGCCTTCGCTTCCTCGAAGTGGGTGCAGGGGGCGCCGAAGCTGGAACGGTACAACGCCTTCCCGTCGGTCAACATCTGGGGTGAACCGGCGCCGGGCTACAGCACCGGCGACGCCATGCAGGCCATGGAGGAAATGGCGGCCAAGCTGCCGCAGGGCATCGGCTTCGAGTGGACGGGGCTGTCCTACCAGGAGCGCATGGCCAGCTCTCAGGCGCCGATCCTGTACGCCTTCTCGTTCTTTGTCATCTTCCTGTGCCTGGCCGCTCTCTATGAAAGCTGGCCGATCCCCATCGCCATCCTGCTCACGCTGCCGCTCGGCGTGATCGGCGGCGTGATCGCCTCCAGCCTGCGTTCGATGCCGAACGACGTATACTTCCAGATCGGCATGTTGACGACGCTCGGCCTGACGACGAAGAATGCGATCCTGATCGTCCAGTTCGCCAAGGCGCAGGTCGAGGCCGGCGTCGGCCTGATCGAGGCGACGCTCGAAGCCGCCAAGCTGCGCCTGCGGCCGATCGTGATGACCTCGCTGGCCTTCGGCTTCGGCGTGCTGCCGCTGGCGCTGGCCAGGGGCGCCGGCGCCGGCGCCCAGACGGCGATCGGCACGGCGGTGCTCGGCGGCATGGTGACCTCGACGGTGCTGGTGATTTTCTTCGCGCCGCTGTTCTACGTGATGATCTACAAGGCCATCAGCCTGCGCAACGGCAACCGGAAAGACACCGCCATGGTGGAAGGAAATGCTCATGAATAAAGTCTCTTTTTCGACGCTGCTCGGTACCGTGCTGGTGCTCGGCGGCTGCACGCTGGCGCCCGAGTACCAGCGGCCCGGGTCTCCGGTGGCCGCGCAATGGCCCGCCGGCGCCGCCTACGTCCAGGACGCCCAGGATGCGCCCCGCGCCGCCGATCTGAAGTGGCACGAGTTCTTTGCCGACGCCGCGTTGCAGAAGATCATCCAGCAGGCGCTCGACAACAACCGCGACCTGCGCCTCGCCGCGCTCAACGTCGAGCGCGCGCAGGGGCTGTACGGCATCCAGCGCGGCGATCTCTTCCCGTCGTTCACGGCGGAAGGCGGCAAGACGCGGCAGCGCCGGTCGGCGGACCTCATCGAGCCGGGACAGCCGCGCACGGTGACGCAGTACAGCGCCGATCTCGGCTTCGCCGCGTGGGAACTCGATTTCTTCGGCCGCATCCGCAGCCTTTCGGACCAGGCGCTGGAGGAATACCTGGCGACCGACGAAGGGCGGCGCAGCACGCAGGTCGCCCTGGTCAGCCAGGTGGCGCGGACCTATTTCGCGCTTGCCGCCGACCGGGAAAACCTGGCGCTGGCCCGTTCCACGCTGGAGAGCCAGCAGGCCGCCTACGGCCTGGTCAAGCGGCGCTTCGACGTCGGCACGGTGTCCGAGCTGGATCTGAAACAGGCGCGCATCCCGGTGGACACGGCGCGCGCCGACGTGGCGCGCTACACGCAGCTGGCCGCGCAGGATCTGAACGCGCTCGTTCTGCTTGCCGGAGCGCCGGTGCCCGAGGCGTTGCTGCCGCCCAACCTGGTCGCCGCCGGCATGCTGAAGGACGTGGCCGCCGGCGTGTCGTCCGAGGTGCTGCTGCTGCGCCCCGACGTCATTGCCGCCGAACATCGCCTCAAGGGCGCCTATGCCTCGATCGGCGCGGCGCGGGCCGCGCTGTTCCCGCGCATCACCCTGACCGGCTCGGTGGGCACCGCGAGCGGCGAGCTGTCGCGCCTGTTCGAGGGCCAGTCGGGAACCTGGCTGTTCGCGCCGCAGTTCTCGCTGCCGATTTTCGACACACGCCTCTGGGCTGCGCTGCGCGTCAGCAAGACGGACCGCGAGATCGCGCTGACGCAATACGAGAAGGCGGTGCAGACGGCGTTCCGCGAAGTGGCCGACGCGCTGGCCGTGCGCGGCACCATCGACGAACAGCTGGCGGCGCAGGAATCCCTGACCGCCACCGTCGGCGACACCTATCGCCTGGCGGAGCGGCGCTACAACAGCGGGATCGACAGTTTCCTGACCGTGCTGGACGCGCAGCGCTCGCACTTCGCCGCGCAACAATCGCTGGTGACGCTGCGCCTCGCCAAGCTCGCCGCCCAGATTCAGCTGTACGCTGCGCTGGGCGGCGGCGCGGAATAACGCCGGCGCGGTCGCCGTCGGTTTCCTGCCGGCCCGTCCTCCGTGCGAGGACGGGCCGGATTCATTTTTGCGCCTTGGCGAGTTCGGACCAGAATTCGCCGAGCAGCTGCGGATCGAAGTCCTTGGAATAGGTATCGATCACCGGTTGCAGGCGTTCGCGCATCCGCTTCTTTTCCGCCGGCGAGACGTCATTGACGGCGAGGCCGCTTCTCGGCGACTTGACGACGGAATCGATCATCTCGCGGTTGATCCTGCGTTCGAACAGCGTCGCTTCGCGGGCCGCGTCGGCCAGGATCTTCTGCTCGTCGGCGTTCAGGCGGTCCCAGGTCTTCTTGCTGAACAGGACGATCAGCGGATCGTAGACCACGTTGGTCAACGAAAGATACTTCTGCACTTCGTTCAGGCGCGCCGTGTGGAAGCTGGGGATGGCGGTCTCCTGGCCGTCGACGGCCTTGACCTCGAGCGCCGTATAGACTTCCGTCCACGCCAGCGGGACGGGGTTGGCGCCCAGGGCCTTGTAGATGTTGACGATGATCGGAATCTGGATGGTCCGCAGCTTCAGGCCCTGGAAGTCTTCGAGCTTGACGATCGGCCGCTTGGTGTTGCTGACGTCCCGGTAGCCATGCTCCCAGAAGGCCAGGCCAACCAGCCCCTGGTTGCCGAGGCGGTCGAGCAGTTTCCTGCCGAAAGGCCCGTCGACCACCCTGTCGGCCTCTTCGGGCGTCGGGAAGATCATCGGCAGGTAGAAAATGCCGAAGTTCTTGTCCATCGGCGAAATCAGCCCGGCGGTGACGAAGGTGCCATCCACCGTGCCGCCCTGCAGCGACGAGATGACCTGCGCATCGCCGCCGAGCGTGGCGCCGGCGTACAGCTTCGGCTTCATCTTGCCGCCGCTCTTCTGGGCGATGATCTCGCCGAAGCGC
The DNA here is from genome assembly GCF_047602565.1 of Propionivibrio sp. GTDB lineage: Bacteria > Pseudomonadota > Gammaproteobacteria > Burkholderiales > Rhodocyclaceae > Propionivibrio. Next base: position 1,669,549 of record NZ_JASGGX010000001.1, on the reverse strand, counting down.
TGCGCGGCGATGGTGAAGGGATGCTCGCTGGTCTGGGCCGATGCGAAGCGGAAGTTGTGCTCGCGGATTTCGGCGGCGCCCGCGCTTCCGGGCGGAGCAAGAAATGCGGCCAGCACGCCGGCGGCCATCAGGATTCTCGCGGGACTGCAACGCTTCATCTTCATTTGGTATCTCCTATCCTAAGTCTTTGCCTACGAAACGTTCGATCGGCCATCAAGCGGCCGTCCCCCGGTAGGGCGGTGCGTGCGGCGGCGGAGTCCGGTTGTTTTCTTGACTGGCGGAACGACCCTCAGTGCTTGCAGATGCGTTTTCGCGTCATGCCGGATCGATCTATGATATTAAATCTATGATCTGTGATCTCAGTAGTACGCGAAATGAATGTATAGCCCGGAAAGTACGGTGTCAACGTTTTCTTCCGCCGCGGTACGCTTCGTCGCGGCGCCTGAGGTTGGGGCAGTCCCTGTCGCACCGGCCGGTCCAGGCGGCCGTCCTCCGGCCGGCCTGATTCCCCGGTCCGCTGCGCAGGCTGCAAAAAATCCGTTCCCGTCGCTCGTTCCTCCTCGCCGGAGCAGGGGCGGGAACTGACGTGCCAAAAAAATGCGAGGGAAAAGATGCCGGGATGTTGACAAACGGAAGGGCGGTCACTAAATTGCCTTATGTGATCACAGATCAAAGATAAATAATCAAAACAGGACGTGCCCGACGCGGCATGTCCATCGAGTGGAAACATACGGAGACGACTGAAAATGAATGCAAACGAAGTGGTGATCGTCGGCGGCGTGCGCACGGCCGTCGGCGCGATGGGCGGCAGCCTGAGGGAGTTCCACCAGCACGATCTCGGCGGCGCGGTGATCGCGGCAGCGGTGCGCCGCGCCGGCATCGCGCCGGACCGGGTCGACGAGGTCATCGTCGGCAACGTCGGGCAGGTCGCCGAGAGCGGCTTCATCGCCCGCGTGTGCATGCTCAAGGCCGGCTTGCCGCAGGAGACCACGGCCTATTCGGTGAACCGCCAGTGCGGCTCCGGCCTGCAGGCGATCAACTCGGCGGCGCAGGCGATCCGGGCCGGCGAGGCGGAGGTCGTGGTGGCCTGCGGCACCGAGAACATGAGCATGCTGCCGCACTACATCCGCAGGCACCGCTTCGGCAACAAGTTCGGACACGAGACGCTGGAGGACGGCCTGCTGTCGATCCTCACCTGGCCGCTGGGCGGCTATCCGAACGGCGTCACCGCCGAGAACGTGGCCAGCCGCTTCGGCGTCTCGCGCCAGGACCAGGACGAATTCGCGCTGGCCAGCCAGCAGAAGGCGGAAGCGGCGATCAAGGCCGGGCGCTTCGTCGATGAAATCCTGCCGCTGGAAATCCGCCAGGGCAAGGAAACGAAGACCTTCGCCCAGGACGAGCATCCGCGCTTCGGCATCACCCTGGACAACCTCGCGCGCATGAAGCCGGCGTTCAAGGACGGCGGCACGGTGACGGCGGCCAATTCCTCGGGCATCAACGACGGCGCCGCCGCCGTGGTGGTCATGAGCCGGCGCCGCGCCGAAGCGCTCGGCGCCACGCCGCGCCTGCGCGTGGTCAGCCAGGCGGTGGTCGGCAACGACCCGGACATCATGGGCTTCGCGCCGGCGCCGGCAACGCGCAAGGCGGTGGAGAAGGCCGGCCTGTCGCTCGCCGATATCGACCTCTTCGAGATCAACGAGGCCTTCGCCGCGCAGGCGGTGGCCGTGGTGCGCGACCTCGACATCCCGGCCGGGAAGGTCAACGTCAACGGCGGTGCCATTGCGCTCGGCCACCCGGTGGGCGCGAGCGGCGCCATCCTCGCCGTCCGCCTGATGCACGAGCTCGCACGGCGCAGGGCGCGCTACGGGGTGATCGCCATGTGCATCGGCGGCGGGCAGGGCATCGCCACCGTCTTCGAAAACCTGCAGGCATGAGCCCGGCCATGTTGAAGGCGAACGTGGTTTCGGCCGACGCGGCGGCGGCCATGATCGGCGACGGTGCGACGGTGGCGACCGTCGGCATGACCCTGGTCGGCGCGGCGGAGAGCATCCTCACGGCGATCGAGCGGCGCTTCCTCGACGGCGGCTCGCCGCGCGATCTCACCCTGGTGCACGCCTCGGGGCAAAGCGACCGCGTGCGGGGCAACCAGCATTTCGCGCACGAGGGCATGACGCGGCGGGTCATCGGCGGCCATTGGGGGCTCGCGCCGAAATGGATGGAACTGATCACCGGCGACAAGGTGGAGGCCTACAACCTGCCGCAGGGACAGCTCGCCCAGCTTTACCGCTCCATGGCCTGCGGCCTGCCCGGCAAGATGAGCAAGGTCGGGCTGGGCACCTACATCGACCCACGCGTGGAAGGCGGCAAGATGAACGCGCGCACCCGGCCGCTGCCGGATCTCGTCGAGGTGATGCGCTACGGCGGCGAGGACTACCTGTTCTACAAGGCGATCCCGCTGGACGTGGTCATCGTGCGCGGCACCACCGCCGACGAGATGGGCAACGTCACCTGCGAGGAGGAGGCGATGAAGCTCGAAGCGATCGGCGCCGTGCTGGCCGCCAAGCGCTTCGGCGGCAAGGTGCTGGTGCAGGTCAAGCGGCTGGCGCGCACGGGCACGCTGCATCCCAAGGACGTGGTGGTGCCCGGCTACTTCGTCGACGCCGTCGTCGTCTGCGACGACCCGGAGAACGATCATCGCCAGTCGAGCAGCTTCTTCTTCGACCCGTCGCTGTGCGGCGATCTGGTGATCCCGGAGGCGGCGGTCAGGCCGCTGCCGCTGTCCGTGCGCAAGGCGATCGGCCGGCGGGCGATGATGGAGCTGCTGCCGGGCGCGGCGATCAATCTCGGCACCGGCATCCCGAACGACGTGATCGGCGCGATCGCCGCCGAGGAGGGGCTGGCCGACGACATCCTGCTCACCGTCGAATCCGGGCTTTACGGCGGTATTCCCGAGGGCGGCGTCGACTTCGGCATCGCCCGCAACACGCTGGCGCTGCTCGAACACCCGGTGCAGATGGACTTCTACAACGGCATGGGCGTGCCCTTCACCTTCATGGGCGCCGGCGAGATGGACGCCGCGGGCAACGTCAACGCCACCAAGTTCGGCGACCGCTGCACCGGCTGCGGCGGCTTCATCGACATCACCCAGAACGCCGGCCACGTGATCTTCTGCTCGACGTTCACCGCGCGCGGGCTGGAAGTCGATTTCTCCGGCGACCGCCTGACGATCGTCAGGGAAGGCTCGGAGCGCAAGCTGGTCGCCCGGGTGGCGCAGGTCTCGTTCAACGGCGAGATCGCCCGCCGCAAGGGGCAGAAGGTGCACTTCGTCACCGAGCGCGCGGTCTTCGAACTGCGCCCCGAGGGGCCGGTGCTCATCGAGATCGCGCCCGGCGTCGACCTCGAACGCGACGTCCTGTCGCAGATGGAATTCCGGCCGGCCATCTCGCCCGCGCTGAAGACCATCGATCCGGCGATTTACCGCGAGGGCCGTTTCGGCCTGCGCGAGAGATTGTTCGCCAACCATCGAAAAACATTCGCACAAGGAGATCAGGCATGAGACTGAAGGACAAGGCAGCCATCGTCACCGGCGCCGGGCGCGGACTTGGCAAGGGCATCGCGCTGAAGCTGGCGGCCGAAGGGGCGCGGGTCGTGGTGGCCGACCTCGTGGAGGAGAACGCGGCGGCGGTGGCGGCGGAGATCGCGGCGGCCGGAGGCGCCGCCGTGCCGGCCAGGGCGAACGTCGCCCGCCGGGACGAAGTCGAGGCGCTGTTCGCCGCGGCGGTCGCGGCCTTCGGCGGTGTCGACATCCTGGTCAACAACGCCGGCATCAACCGCGACGGGCAGCTCTACAAGATGAGCGACGAGGACTGGGAGCAGGTCATCGCCGTCAACCTGACCGGCACCTTCTACTGCACGCGGCTGGCGGCCCGGCTCATGCGCGAGAAGGAGTACGGCCGCATCGTCAACATCGCCTCGATGAGCTGGCTCGGCAACTTCGGGCAGGCCAACTACGCCGCCGCCAAGGCCGGCGTCGTCGGGCTGACCAAGACGGCGGCGCGCGAACTGGCCAGGAAGGGCGTCACCTGCAACGCCGTCTGTCCGGGCTTCATCGACACCGACATGACGCGCGGCGTGCCACCCAAGGTGTGGGACATCATGGTCGGCAAGATCGCCGCCGGCCGCGCCGGGTCCGCCGAGGACATCGGCAACGTCGTCGCCTTCCTGGCCTCCGACGAGGCGGCCTACGTCACCGGCGAGGTGATCAACGTCAGCGGCGGCATGGTGCTGTAGCAGGGGCGCCCGCATGAACCCGCTCATCGACGCCTATTTCCGGGCACTGAAGTTCCTGGTGGTCTTCATGATCAGCACCATGGTCGTCCTGATCCTCGGCAACGTCATCCTGCGCTACGGGTTCAATTCCGGCATCGCGGTGTCGGAAGAACTCTCGCGCTGGGCCTTCGTCTGGCTCACCTACACCGGTGCCATCATCGCCATGCGCGAAAACACCCACCTCGGCATGGACACGGTCGTGTCCCGGCTGCCGGCGGCGGGGAAGCGCTTCTGCTACATATTGAGCCACCTGCTGATGCTCTTCTGCGTGGCGCTGTTCGGCATCGGCAGCTGGGAGCAGGCGGCCATCAACCTCCATGCCCAGGCGTCCGCCTCCAGCCTCTCGATCGGGCTGTTCTTCTACGGCGCCGGCGTGTTCTTCAGCCTGCCCGCCGCCGCGCTCCTGCTCAGGAACCTGTACCTGGCGCTGGCCGGCCGGCTGCGGGACGCCGAGCTGATCAGCGTCAAGGAGTCGGAGGAGGAGCTCGACGAGCACGCCATCGCCGGGCTGCGGCACGCCATGGAACGCGAAACCACCCGGCTTGCGGCAGGCGGCAAGCCCCACCAGGACTGAGGCCATGACCGTCGCCATCTTTCTCTTCTCCCTCTGCGGCGCCATGGCGCTCGGCATGCCCATCGCCTTCGCGCTGATCGTCTGCGGCGTCGCGCTGATGCTGCACATGGATATGTTCGAGACGCAGGTCGTCGCGCAGAACCTGATCCACGGCGCCGACAGCTTCCAGTTGATGGCCATCCCGTTCTTCATGCTCGCCGGGACCATCATGAACGCCGGCGGCATGTCCCGGCGCATCATCGGCGTGGCCATGGCGCTGGTCGGCCACATCCGCGGCGGCCTGGGCTACGTGGCCATCGTCGCCTCGTGCATCCTGGCCTCGCTGTCGGGCTCGGCGGCGGCGGACGCGGCGGCCATGTCGGCGCTGCTGTTCCCGATGATGATCAAGTCCGGCTACGACCCGGCCAAGTCGGCCGGCCTGATCGCCTCGGGCAGCATCATCGGGCCGATGGTGCCGCCGTCGGCCAATCTGATCCTGTTCGGCGTCACCGCGAGCCTGTCGATCACCAAGCTGTTCATGGCCGCCATCGTCCCCGGCCTGCTGATCGCCCTCGGCATCACCGTCGCATGGTGGTGGATGGCCCGGGACATGGAACTGGAGATGCCGCCGAAAGCCTCCGCCGCCGAAGTCCTCCGGGCTTTGCGCGACGGCGCCTGGGCGCTGGTCATGCCCGGCATCCTGGTGTTCGGGCTCAAGTTCGGCGTCTTCACGCCGATGGAGGCGGGTGTCGTCTGCGCCGCCTACGCGCTTTTCGTTTCCATGTTCGTCTACAGGGATCTCAAGGTCGCGCAGATCTACGGCGTCCTCGCGCAGGCCGGCCAGACGGCGGCGATCGTGATGTTCCTGGTGGCCTCCGCGCTGGTTTCCGCCTGGCTGATCACCATCGCCGACATTCCGCAGCAGGTGGTCGAGATGCTGCGCCCGTTCATGGGCAACAAGATCCTGCTGATGGTCATCGTGAACCTCCTGGTCGTGGCGATCGGCACGGCGATGGACATGACCCCGACCATCCTGATCCTGACGCCGGTGCTCGTGCCGGTGATGGTCTCGGCCGGCATCGATCCGATCTACTTCGGCGTCGTCTTCGTCATCAACAACGCGATCGGGCTGGTCACGCCGCCGGTCGGGACGACGCTCAACGTCGTCTGCGGCGTCACCCAGGTCAAGATGGATCGCGTGATCGTCGGCGTCTGGCCGTTCATGCTCGCGCAACTGGTGGTGATGGCGCTGCTCATCGTTTTCCCGGATCTCGTGCTGGTGCCGATGCGCTTCCTGACGGGCTGATTCCGAAGTCTGGTATAGTGATCACAGATATTTGGATAGTTCGCGCCTTTCCCCATGCCCATTTCCGACTTGATGAAGCCCTTGCGGCGCCAGACCCTGAGCACCGACGTTTACCAGCAGCTCAAGGACCTGCTGATCAGCGGCCGGGTGATGCCCGGCGAGCCGATCTCGCTGCGCGCCACGGCCGAGGCCTTCGGCGTCAGCGTGATGCCGGTGCGCGAGGCCATGCAGCGCCTGGTCGCCGAGCAGGCCCTGGAAGTGGGGCCGAGCCGGACGATCCGCGTGCCGTCGATGACGGTCAGCCAGTTCCGCGAGATCACCCGCATCCGGATCAACCTCGAAGGGCTGGCGACCGAAACGGCGGCGCAGCTGATCACCGAGGAGGCGACGCGCCGGATCGCCAAGATCGACGCCGACTTCACGAAGGAGATGACGCGCAACCAGCCGGACGGCTCGCGCCTGATCAACCTGAACAAGGAACTGCACTTCGCCGTCTATCAGGCCGCGGAAATGCCGATGCTGCTGCAGCTGATCGAGGCGCTGTGGCTGCGCATCGGCCCGATCCTCAATTACGACCTGCGCGTCGGCGTCGGACGGCTGAACAACCGGGCCGCGATCGACAGCCATTCGCTGCTGGTGGACGCCCTGGGCCGCCGCGACGGCGCGGCCGCGAAGAAGGCCATCAAGACCGACATCGAGAGCGCGGCCGCATTCATCGTCTCGGCGGGCGTGCTGGTGACGCCCGACGCCTGACCGCCTCCGCCGCGCACCGGCCCGCGCGGATCAACGCCGCGGCACGAACAGTTCCGGATCGACCATCGCGCCATTGAGCACGACGCTCCAGTGCAGGTGCGGGCCGCTGGCGCGGCCGGTCATGCCGGAGCGGCCGAGCGGCTGGCCCTGCGCGACGGCCTCGCCGGCCGCCACGTCGATGCGGTCGAGGTGGCAGTACATGCTGAGCAGCCCGTTGCCGTGGTCGACGAAGACCGTCTTGCCGTTGAAGAAGTAGTCGTCGACGGCGAGTACGCGGCCGTCCGCCGCGGCCTTGACCGGCGTGCCGCGCGGGACGGCGATGTCGAGGCCGCTGTGCGGCGCGCGCGGTTCGCCGTTGAAGAAGCGGCGCAGGCCGAAGCGGCTGGCGAGGCGGCCGTCGGCCGGGAGGATGAAGTCGGCCTGCGGGCCGCTGCCCGGCCGCCAGTATTTCTTGAGCGCCTGGATACGCTCGATCTCGGCCAGCGCCCGCCGTTCGTCGTCGGGCGACAGAATGACCTGACGGTCGTTTTTGAGCCGGATGCGCTGTTCGGCGTAGCGTTTGTCGCGGACTTCGAATGGCAGTTCGCGCGTCTCTCCGCTGATGCTGACTTTCAGCGCGAGCGTTCCCGGCGAGGCATCGAGCGGGATGCCGACGACGGCGATCCAGCGGCCGTTTTCCCGAGCGACCCAGACCGGCCGTTGATCCAGCCACGCTTGCGGCGGGTCGGGGCTTTCGAGGACCGTGCCGAGCGGCAGCAGCGCGACGCCGCCGGGAACGTTCGCGGCCAGCGGCAGCGCCCAGGCTGAGAGGGCGGAAAGCAGGAGGAGAACCGGCACGGCGGCGATGCGCCGCCACCGCCGGCGGCTGCCGATCAAAGCGAGGCGGCCTTGAAGGTGTCGCACTGGCGCAGGTCGCCCGAGTCCAGTCCGCGCTTGAACCAGCGCATGCGCTGTTCGGAGGTGCCGTGGGTGAACGACTCCGGCACGATGCGGCCCTGCGTCTGCTGCTGCAGGCGGTCGTCGCCGATGGCGGAGGCGGCGGTCAGCGCCTGTTCGATCTCGCCCGGTTCGATGATGCCCTTGGCCGCGTCGGCGCGGTGGCCCCACACGCCGGCGAAGCAGTCGGCCTGCAGTTCCAGGCGCACCGACAGGGCGTTGGCGCGGGCCTGGCCGGCGCCCTGCTGCGCCTGGCGCACCTTGTCCGAGATGCCGAGCAGGTTCTGCACGTGGTGGCCGACCTCGTGGGCGATCACGTAGGCCTGGGCGAATTCGCCGGGCGCGTGGAAGCGTTCCTTGAGGTCGCGGTAGAAGGAAAGGTCGATGTACACCTTCTGGTCGGCCGGGCAGTAGAACGGCCCCATCGCCGACTGGCCGGTGCCGCACGCGGTGGGCGTGGCACCGGAGAAGAGCACCAGCTTGGGATCGCGGTAGCGGGCGTTGTTCTCGCTGAAGATCTGGCTCCAGGTTTCCTCGGTGCTGCCGAGCACCTTGCCGACGAAGCGGGCCATCTCGTCATCGGCCGGCGGCTTGCGCGCGGGCGCCTGGGTCTGCGTCGGCGCGACGTCGCCGCCGGAAAGCATGCCGAGCACGAGCATCGGGTCGATGCCGAGGAAATAGCTGGCGGCGAAGGCCACGGCGATGGTGCCGATGCCGATGCCGCCGCGCCCGATGCCGAAGCCGCCCCGGCCGCCGCCGCCGTATCCCTCGCCGCGCCGGTCTTCGACGTTGCCGCTTTCGTCCTGGTCATCGAGTCGCATATGTTTCCTTCCTTGAACGATTCGCCGGTCGCGGCGCGCGGCGCTCAGTCATCGGTCCGCGAGGCCGGCCGCGTTTCGCCCGCACGCGCCTCGCGCGCCTTCTTCTGTTCCAGCCGCGTGTTCTTGCCGGCATCGAAGAACACGTAGCGCCCATACAGCTCGCAGCCCTTCATGCCCGGATCGCAGGGCAGGTTCCTGACCTTGCTGCAATGGCCGTCCAGTTCGTGCGGGCAGCTCCATCCTCCACCGGTCATCGCGTTTCGCCTCGTCACATTCCGAAAATTCCGATTGTCCGCGCGCGCCGCCCGCGGTTCAAGAGGACGCGCCGCGGGGCTCCGGTTGAATTATCGCCGGCCGCCGCTGTCCATCGCGCGGGCCCGGCGCGGACCGGGACCGCCATTTCAGAAAGACCGCTTCCCATGAAAGAACCTCGACAGCTTCTGAAGGACTGGATGGACGCCGTGAATTCCGGCGATCTCGTGGGCCTGCTGGCGCTTTACGACGAGTGCGCCGTGGTCATCCCGACCTTCTCCAACCGCCTGCTCGGGCGGCCGGAAACCATCCGCGACTATTTCACCCGGCTGTGCGGCCGGGAAGAACTGAGCATCGCGCTGCACGAGAAGACGCTCGACGTGCAGCGCATCACCGAGAGCATCCACGCCATGACCGGCATCTACTGCTGGCGCTTCGCGGTCGACGGCGAACTGCTCAGCTTCGAGGCGCGCTTCAGCTACCTGCTCGACCTTTCCCGCCCGAGGCCGATCCTGCAGCATCATTCGTCGCAGATTCCGCGCATGCTCTGAGCCCCGGCCGGGTCGGCTCACTCCGCGCCCGGCTTGAGAATCCAGCGGGCGATGAGCTCCACCGCCTGCTCCTCCATGCCGATGAAGCCGTGGTAGTGCAGCGCCTGGCAGGGGTTGCCGCTGGCGCCCGAGCCGCCGCTGACCATCAGCGTCTGGTGGATCGGGGCGTTCTTCAGCTGTCCCTCGATCTGCCGGGCGGCGGCCGGCTGACAGATCCGGCAGGCGTCGTCGACGTGGTGGATGATCAGCGTCGGCACGCGGATCTTGTCCAGGGCCTGCCTCGGCACGGTGCCGGGGATGCGGTCGGCGGTGACCGACGAGCTGAGCACGATGCCGGCCACCAGCGCCTCCGTGTCGTGGATCGCCGCGGCAGCGGCCGAAATGGTGCCCATGCTGGTGCCCACCAGCCACAGCGGCTGCGGCATATCCTCCTTGAGCTGGCGGAAAACGGCCGCGTTGTCGGCGGCATGGGCGTCGCCGGCGCGCACTTCACCCTGGCCGAGATCGATGCCGTCGGACGGCCGCCCGACCATGGCCACATTGAACGGGTAGCGCGCCCACAGCTTGCCGGTACGGATCAGGAAGTTGTCCGACGCCGGCCAGCCGTCCTCGCCGATCTTGCCATAGCCGCCGGCGCCGCCCGCGAACAGCACCACCGTGGCCTGCGCGTCGGCGCGGCGGACGAGGTACACCGGCACCGTGACGCCGTCGCGCGTGGCGATGCGCTGGACCTTGCCGGCTTCCGCCGCCGCGTCCTGCGCGGCCGCCGGGCCGAGGGGCAGGGCCAGCGCCAGACACGGCAGCAGCACGGCGCCGGCGCGGCGGGCGCGTGCAGTCCACCCGGCTCCGACCCTAGTCATCGAGCAGTTCCAGCACTTTTTCCGGCGGCCGGCCGACCACGGCGCGGTCGCCGCGCACGACGATCGGGCGTTCGATCAGGATCGGGTGGGCGACCAGCGCGTCGAGCCACTGTTCCTCGCTCAGCGTCTTGCCGGCGTAGTTTTCCTTGAACACGTCCTCGCCGCGGCGCACCAGTTCGGAGGGCCGCATGCCGAGCTTCTTCAGCACGGCTTGCAGTTCCTCGCGGCTCGGCGGGGTTTTCAGGTATTCGACGACGCGCGCCGCGACGCCCTGGCCGGCGACGATCTCGCAGGCCGAACGGCTCTTCGAGCAGCGGGCGTTGTGGTAGATGACGACGTCTTCCTCGTTGCGGGCCATGATGCCTCCATGAAAGTTGAACGGACTACCGCCACATGCTCAGCGGCGGGTCCCTGACCACGGCGTTGAGGATGTCGCTGCGCGAGACGAAGCCGGCCAGCGCGCCGCCGTCGTCGACGATCGGCACGCCGTCGACGTTGCGTTCGAGCATGACGCGGGCGATGCGCCGGATGTCGGTGAGCGGATGGGCCGCCACCACCGGCGTGGTCATCACGTCGGCCACCCGCTTCTGCAGCACGTCGCGCACCTGCCCGTCCTCGACATTGAGCGTGGTCAGAAGGTTCCGCTCGCTGACGATGCCGACCAGCCGCCGGCCGGCGTCGAGCACCGGCGCCTGGTGGATCTGGTGCCCGACCAGCACGTGCCAGGCGCGCGCCACGTCGTCGTCGGCGCCGACGGTGATCACGCGCGGCTGCATGATCTGTTCGGCGTGGTACAGCGGGCCGCGTTCGAGATTTTCCGGCAGCATGGACTGGTAGGCCTCGACGGCCTGCCGCGCGGGGGTGGTCTGGGCGGCGGGCGCGGCGCCGCCCTCGGCGGACTCGATCCGTTCCTCGACGGCGCGCACGGCCGCGGCCGGCCCGCGCCGCGTGACGGGCGGCAGGCGGCCGAGCGCTTCGAGCGTGCCGGTGAAGAGCGGGCCGCTGAGGCCGTAGAGCGAGAACATGGCGCGGGACCGGTCGGCTGCGCGGTCAGGGCACCAGCCGCGCCTCGGCTTCCATCGAGCGCACGCCGCTGCCCAGGGTCGCGGCCAGCGCCACGCGGTCGCCGTCGATCGTCGCGCCCAGGGTGATCGTCTCGCCGAGCAGGGCGGGCGCCAGGCCGCGGTAGTTGAACTCGCGCACGCGGCGGCCGCTGGCGTCCTCGGCGAAGCCGGCGAGCAGCGTGGCGTTGAGCGGGCCGTGGATGACCAGGTCGGCGTAGCCCTCGACGTGGCGGCAGTAGTCCAGGTCGTAGTGGATGCGGTGGCCGTTGAAGGTCAGCGCCGAGTAGCGGAACAGGGTCGTCGAGGTCGGCGTGAACGTCTTGGTGAACGGCGCCGCGGCGGCGGGCTGCGCGTCGGCGGCCGCCGGCGGGCGGCCGGCGGACTTGTACACGATGTCGTGCTCCTCGCGGATCAGCGGCTCGCCGGCGAGCGACCGGATTTCGTGCAGCACGGTGACGAACACCAGATCGCCCGAGCGGCCGACCTTGTGGTCGACCTTGAGGATGCTGGAGACCTTTTTCACGCGCGCGCCGATCGGCACGGGCGCCAGGAAGGCGACGCGGCCGCCGGCCCACATGCGGTTGGGCAGCGGCACCGGCGGCAGGAAGCCGCCGCGCGCCGGGTGCCCGTCGCGCCCGAGTTCGCCCGGCGGCAGGCCTTCGAGGAAATAGAGCCAGTGCCACAGCGGCGGCAGCGGCGCGCCGTCGGCGATGCGCGCCGGGTCGGGCAGGTCGATCGTCGCCGCCATCAGGCGGGCGTGGCGCGGGGCGATGACGTCCTCGTTGACGTGCGTCCGGCCGATCCAGGTGCGGAGATGCTCGATGTCGATCCGGCTCATGGCGGTCCTCCTCGGAACGCCTATTCTGCCCGCAAGGCCTCCACCGGGTCCAGCCGCGCCGCGCGCCGGGCCGGCAGCACGCCGGCGGCGAGGCCGATGGCCAGGGAGATCAGCAAGGCGGCGGCGACGAAGGCCAGCGGCGTGTGCACCGGCAGGGCCGGCACCAGCAGGTGGATCAGCTGCGCCAGGCCGAAACCGAGGACCAGTCCGGCGACGCCGCCGAGCGCGGAGAGCGCCACCGCCTCGCCGAGGAACAGCCCGAGGATCGTGCGCCGCGGCGCGCCGAGCGCGACCAGCAGGCCGATCTCGCCGGTGCGCTCGGTGACGGCGATGGTCATGATGGTGACGATGCCGACGCCGCCGACCAGCAGCGAGATGCTGCCCAGCGCGCCGACGGCCATGGTCAGGATGTCGAGGATGTTGGACAGGGTGCGCAGCATGTCCTCCTGCGTGGTGAGGGTGAAGTCCTCGCGGCCGTGGCGCGCCTTGAGCAGCGTCCTGGCCGGCTCGGCGACGCGCGCCGCCGGGATGCCTTCCCGGTACGCCAGGACGATGGTCATCAGCCCGTCGCGGTTGAACATCTCGAGCGCCCGCGCGGTCGGCACGTAGGCCAGCTCGTCGAGGTCGACGCCGAGGAACTGGCCCTTCGGTTCGAGCACGCCGATCACCCGGAACTGGTAGTTGCTGATCGTCACCCGCGCGCCGAGCGGGTTCTCGGCGCCGAACAGCTCGCTCTTCAGCTTGGCGCCAAGGACCACGAAGGGGCGCGCGTTCTCCGCCTCGTCCTTGGGGAAGAACTGGCCGGTGGCGAGTTTGATCTGGTACATGCGCGGCATGTCGGCGCTCTCGCCGTAAACCGAGGTGCGGCGCACGCGCCCGTTGCCGCGCACCTCGGCGTTGCCCCACACCACGGCGGTCATGCCGGTGACGTGCGGCAGGCGTTCGAGCGCGCGCGCATCGTCGAGCGTCAACGGGCGCACCGAGGTCGGGATGCCGGTGGGACTGGGGCCGGAGGTCTTCACCTTGCCCGGTTCGATCATCAGCAGATTGGTGCCGAACTGGGTGAATTCGGAGAGCACGAAGCGGTGGATGCCTTCGCCGATCGAGGTGAGCAGGATCACCGCCGCGATGCCGACGGCGATGCCGAGCAGCGTCAGGAAGCTGCGCAGCCGGTGCGCGACGATGGCGCTCAGGGCGAGGTGGAGGGAATCGGCCGGGCGGATCATGGCGCTACCGCTTGGCCAGGGCTTCGACCGGATCGAGCCGCGCCGCGCGGCGCGCCGGCAGCACGCCGAACAGCACGCCGGTGACCAGCGCCGTGGCCAGCCCGGCGAGCACCGCCCAGTCCGGCGGATAGGCGGGATACGCCGGGTAGAGCTGGCGGATCGCCGCGGCGCCGAGCTGCCCGAGCAGGTAGCCAATCGCCGCGCCGGCCAGCGAGAGCATCGCCGCCTCGGCGAGGAAGGCCGCGCGGATGGCGCCGCCGGTCGCGCCGAGCGCCTTGAGCAGGCCGATCTCGGCGGTGCGCTGGGCGACTGCGACGAGCATCACGTTCATCACCAGGATGCCGGCCACCGCCAGGCTGATCGCCGCGATGCCGGCCACGGCCAGGGTCAGCGCGCCGAGCAGCCGGTCGAAGGTGGCCAGCACCGCGTCCTGGGTGATCACCGTGACGTCCTCCTCGCCCTCGTGGCGTTGCTTCAGGATCGCCGCGACCTGCGCCTTGGCCGGCTCGATGCTCTCGCGCCCGTGCGCCTCGACGAGGATGCGGAACAGGGTGTTGCTGTTGAACATCGCCTGCGCCAGCGCCACCGGCACGATCACCAGCTCGTCGGTGTTCATGCCCAGGCCCTGGCCGCTGACGGCCATCACGCCGACCACGCGGAAGCGCCGGTCGCCGACGCGCACCAGCCGGCCGAGCGCCGGCTCCGCGCCGAACAGCTCGTCGCGCACCTTGGCGCCGATCACCGCCTCGGAGGCGCCGCGCCGCCAGTCGCCGGCGGCCAGGAAGCGGCCCTGCGCCAGCGCCAGGCGGCGCACCTCGACGAATTCGGCGGTGGTGCCGGCCACCATCACCTCGCGCAGGCGGCCGCCGAAACTGATCTCCGAGGTGCCGACCGCGAGCGGCGCCACGCGGCTCACGGCGGGCGCGCGCAGCAGCATCTGCGCGTCGTCCACGGTCAGGTCGCGCGGCGTGCTGGTGATGGCGTTGCCGGGATTGAAGCCGCCGGTCTGCGAACGGCCGGGCAGGACGATGACGAGGTTGGTGCCGAGCGAGGAGAACTGGTCGATCACGTAGCGCCGCGCCCCGTCGCCGAGCGCCGTGAGCACCACCACGGCGGCCACGCCGATGGCCATCGCCAGCACCAGCAGCGCCGAGCGCAGCGGACTGCCGGCGGCGGCGCCGCGGGCGAAGCGGATCAGGTCGGGAGCACGCATGGCGCGGGCGGAACGGAGCGTGGCGGCATCGGGTTTTTCGGCGCGGGAAAGACGTGCCCGCCGCGGTGGAAAATCGTCGGCGCCACCGCATCGGGCCGGCTGCGTATTATGCCTTTGCCGTCCCGCCAGTGCCGATTTCCTTCCTTGCCCCGCAGCCGCCGCCACGCGGCCGGGCGCCTGCCGTTTACAAAATACGGATCACGCTTGACAGAAAGAATCCTTAGTGCAACTATATCCTATATGATATATTGTATGGGTTGTGATCCTGCCGGCTTGAATCGAACGGCCCTGGCTTCATGCGGTGCATTTCAGGGTAGCAAGCGCGGCTTGGATCGGGGGTGTCAGGCGTTGTCATTTCTCAAAGACGGAGGGTCTATGCGTTGCTTCAATTCAAGAAAAATCCTTGCTTCCATCGCCGCGGCGCTGGTCTTGACGGCCTTGTCCGGTGCGGCAACCGTTGCCACGGCGGCCACCACGCTGCGCTTCGGCCACGGCAAGACGCCCGGCGAACTGGGATTCGTGCTGTTCCAGGAACTGGCGGACAACGTCGGCAAGCGCACCAACGGCGAGGTCAAGATCCTGCTGTTCCCCGGCGAGCAGTTGGGCAAGGAAAACGACCTGATCCAGCAGGTCAAGTCGGGCGCGCTCGATATTTCCGAATCCGCCATGTCGGGGCTCGCGATCCTGGTTCCCGCGCTCGAAGTCGCCAGCGCGCCGTTTCTCTGGAAGGACTGGGCGCAGGCGGAGAAGGTCATCCGCGGCCCGGCATTCCAGCCGCTGTTCGACGAGCTGCGGGACAAGCACAACATCGAGATGCTGACCAAGATCTGGTACTGGGGCTGGCGCAACGTCACCACCGGCACCCGCGCGGTGAACAAGCCGGAGGACATGGCCGGCATGAAGATCCGGGTGCCGGAATCGCCGGTCTGGGTCGAAATGATCAAGGCCATGGGCGCGGCGCCCACGCCGATTCCCTTCGGCGAGGTCTATACCGCCTTGCAGATGAAGCTGGTGGATGGGCAGGAAAACCCGATTCCCACCATCTACACGCGCAAGTTCTATGAAGTGCAGCCGCATCTGGCGATGACCCGGCACATGCTCCAGAACAACACCTTGATCATCAACAAGCGTTCGCTGGCGAAGCTGTCGCCGGAGATGCAGAAGATCCTGATCGAGGAAGCGGAAAAGCTGTCCGAGAAGAACACCAAGGGGCAGCAGGATCTCGAAGCGAGCATGCTGGAAGAGATCCGCAAAACGGGAAAGACCGCCATCACCAATCCTGACCGCGCCGCCTTCGCCGCCAAGATGGCGCCCGTCTACAAGAACATGGAATCGCGGTGGGGCGCGGAAAACCTGCAGCGGATTCGCGCCGCGGTGGATGCGACGAAGTAGCCCGTCGGCCCAGGACTGATTTCAGGAAGCGGAGCGATTCGAGACGCCGGCGCACGCCGGTGTCGGGCCCGGTGCGTCTCCAGCTTGCCAAGCGACTGGGCGGGTGCCGGGCCGATCAACGGTTATTGGAATACTTTCTTTCTCAATGGAGCCCCCCATGGGTGTTTTCTGCAAGACCTTCAGCCGGATCGACGATGCGGTGGCCAAGGTCGAGGACATTTTCGTGCTTTCGCTGCATGGACTGATCGCATTGCTGGTGATGCTTTCGGTGTTTCTGCGCTACGTGTTCAACGCCCCGCTGACCTGGGGCGAAGAGCTGATCGTCGCCTTGCTCACCTGGATGGTCTTCGTCGGCGCAGCGGCCGCGGTCAGGTCGCAGATGCACATCCGCATCGACGTCATGGCCCCGGTTTTCCGCATGGCCAAATTCAACTGGCTCAACACGGTCACGGTGCTCGTCGGCAGCGTGATCCTCGCGGCGGCCGTTTACAGCTGCATCGATCAGGTGCTCCAGGAGGCGATCGTCGAATCGCCGATGATGGGCGTCTCGCGGGCGTGGTTCGTGTCGGCCATGCCGGTCGGCCTTGCCCTGATGCTGATGCACGTGCTGCGCGCCTGGATGGAATTCGGCGCCGCGCCGGTGTTCCGCGACGAGACCGAAGTGCTGGTGATGAAAGAGGAGGGCCTGCAATGACGCTCCTGCTCATCACGTTCGCCGTCCTGCTGGTGGCCGGCCTGCCGATCGCCCTGGCCATGCTCGGTTCCTCGCTGCTGGTGATCGGCCTGGAGGGCGTGCCGCTGTCGGTCGTCGCGCAGCGCGTGGTCACCGGCGTCCAGTCGTTCCCGCTGCTGGCCATTCCCTTGTTCACGCTGGCCGGTTCGTTGATGAACGACTCGGGCATCAGCGAACGTCTGTTCGGCTTCACGCGCGCATTCATCGGACACATCCGGGGCGGCACGGCGCACACGGTCGTCGTCGGCGAGGTTTTCCTGTCGGGGATTTCCGGCTCCTCGGTGGCCGACTGCTCCGCGCTGTCGCGGGTGTTCGGGCCGGAATTCGTGCGCTCCGGCATCGGCAAGGGCTTCGGCGCGGCGCTGTGCGCGGTGGCGGCGACGCTGGGGCCGATCATCCCGCCGTCGACGCTGATGGTGATCTACGCCTGGCAGGCCAACATCTCGCTCGGCGACCTGTTCTGGGCCGGGCTGCTGCCGGGCCTGCTGATGGCGGGCGGCATGATGGCCATCGTCGCCTACGTCGCGCACCAGCGCCAGTTCCCCACGGAAGCGTCGTTCGCCTGGAACCGCCTGAAGCGCGCCACCCGCGAGGCGTCCTGGGCGCTGATGATGCCGATCCTGATTCTCGGCGGCTTCCGGGCGGGCGTGTTCACCGCGACCGAGATCGCCGGCGTCGCGGCGTTCTACTCGCTGCTGGTCGGCCTGTACGTGTACAAAACGCTCAAGTGGTCCCACGTCCCGGCGATCCTGCTGCAGACCGCCAAGGAAACCGCCGTCATCCTGCTGATCGTCGCCGCGGCCGCGCCGTTCAGCTGGTTCATCGGCATCGCGCAGGCGCCCCAGATGCTCGCCGAGGCCCTGACGCACGCGACCGACAAGCCGTGGGTCATCCTGCTGCTGATGAACATCGTCCTGCTGGTCCTCGGCTGCTTCATGGAGACGCTGGCGATCATGATCATCCTGGTGCCGATCCTGATCCCGGTGCTGAATCTGTTCCATGTCGATCTGGTCCATTTCGGCATCGTGCTGCTGGTCAACCTGACCATCGGCCAGGTGCATCCGCCGGTCGGCGTGCTGCTCTTCGTCTCCAGTTCGGTCACCAAGGTCCGCTTCGGCGAGATCGTCCGGGAAGTGTGGCCGTTCATCGGCATGCTGGTCGTCGTGCTGGGCATTCTCACGTACATCCCGTGGGTGTCGCTGGTGCTGCCGGCGATGTTCAAGGGCTAGCCGGGCCGCGGCAATCGTTTCCATCGAATACTGTCAAGGAAAAATAAGTCATGAGCAAAATCAAGGAAGTCAACCTGTACCGGGCCGTGTCGCCGCTGACCAAGCCGATCGCCGACGCCACGCACACGATTTCGGAAATAGCGTTTCTGGTCGCCGAGGTCGTGCTTGAAAGCGGCATCACGGGAGAGGGCTATCTGCTGTCGTTCCACTATTCGCCGCACGCCATCGAAGGGGCGATGAAGGACGCGCGGGATGCCCTGCTGGCGCACGGCTACCACGCCTGCGAGACGGGCCGGTTCCTGCAGGACATCGCCGGCGAGCACGAGTACTTCGGCAACAACGGCCTGCAGAAATGGGCAGCGGCCACCCTCAACGTCGCCATGTGGGACGCCTGGACCAAGACGCTCGGCCAACCGATCTGGAAAGTGCTGGGCAACACCGTCAGCCGCGTGCCGGTTTACGGGAGCGGCGGCTGGCTGTCCTACTCGGACGACGAACTGCTGGCCGAGGTGCTCGACTACAAGTCGCGCGGGCTGCGCGCCGTCAAGATCAAGGTCGGCTCGCCGGACCTGGAGCGCGACATCGCGCGCCTGCGCAGGGTACGTGAAGCCGTCGGCCCGCACCTGAACATCATGATGGACGCCAACCAGGGCATGTCCCTGCCCAACGCGATCAAGCTATCGACGCTGGCCGCGGAGATCGGCATCCACTGGTTCGAGGAGCCGATCGTGCATACCGACTTCGCCGGCTACCAGCTGCTGCGGCAGAAGACCGGCATCGCTCTGGCGATGGGCGAGCGCGAGTACGACATGGAGCCGCTCAAGGCGTTGATCGAACGCAACGCCCTGGACCTCTGGCAGCCCGACATCATCCGCATCGGCGGCGTCGAGCCGTGGCGCGAGTCGGCGATGCTGGCGCACGCGCACAACATCCCGGTGCTGCCGCATTACTACAAGGATTACGACGTCCCGCTGCTGTGCACGATGCCGCATCCTTATGGCGCGGAATCCTTCGACTGGATCGATCCGATCATCGACAACACGATGCGCATCGAGGACGGCTTCGCTTACCCGCGCCAGGGCGACGGCTGGGGGTTCGGCTTCGTCAAGAAATTCCTGACGGAAATCCGGTGAGGAGCCCCCGATGAAAGCCGATGTTCTCGAGCATTTTTTCTCCCTCGACGGCCGCGTCGGAATCGTCACCGGCGCCTCCTCGGGAATCGGGCTGGGCATTGCGCACCTGCTGGCGGATGCCGGTGCCAAGGTCTACAACTTCAGCCGGCGGCCCACGCAAGGGGATGGAGTCGATTTCCCGCTGAATCCCAACGTGATCGACCGCGCCGTCGACGTGACCGATGCCGACCAGGTGAAAAGGGCGGTGGAGGAAATCGCCGGCCGCGAGGGGATCGATTTCCTGATCAACAACGCCGGCATAACGAAGCGCGTGCGCGCCGAAGACGTCGATCGGGAATGGTGGGAAAAGATCCACCGCACCAACGTCGAATCCGTCTTCTTCATGGCCAGGCAGTGCTATCCGTTCCTCAAGAGGTCGAAGCACGTCGGCCGCATCGTCAATATCTCGTCGATGGCCGCGCATCTCGGGTTCGCCGAGGTGGCGCCGTACTGCTCCACCAAGTCGGCCGTCACCGGCATCACCCGCGGCCTCGCCGTGGAGTGGGCCGGCGACAACATCCTGGTCAACTCCGTCGCGCCGGGCTGGATCAAGACGCACATGACCCAGGTGGTGGCCGATCCGGAGCGCCTGGCCAAGATCGTCGGGCGCATGCCCCTGCATCGCTACGGCCATCCCCGGAACGACGTGGGCGCCATGATCTGGTTCCTCGTCTCCGACGCCGCCCGCTACATCACCGGCCAGGACTTCGCCGTCGATGGCGGCGCCCTGAGTTTTGGCTTTTGAGGTTTCCCTTCTTTTTTTAACCGATTCTCTGCCGTTCCGA
Organism: Propionivibrio sp.; assembly: GCF_047602565.1. Lineage (GTDB taxonomy): Bacteria > Pseudomonadota > Gammaproteobacteria > Burkholderiales > Rhodocyclaceae > Propionivibrio. The sequence continues at coordinate 1,649,536 of NZ_JASGGX010000001.1, read as the reverse complement.
TTTTTCATGCGCACGCGGCAGACGAATTAACCTGGAGTTGAATCATGGGCAAAAGCGTGCTGGTCAGCGGACCGAAAGAGCTGCGTGTATCCGAAACCGGGATACCGGCTCCTCCGCCCGGCGAAGTGAGAGTCCGGGTGCGCAGCGCCGGCATCTGCGGGTCCGATGTGCACATCTATCACGGGACGCACCCGTTCGTTAAATACCCTCGTGTCATCGGCCATGAATTCTCCGGAGTGATCGACGCCGTCGGGGAGGGCGTGTCGCCGGCCCTGATCGGCACCCGCGTCTCGGTCAACCCGGCGATCTCGTGCGGGCACTGCTATCAATGTATGATCGGCCGGCCCAACGTCTGCAAAAACCTGCAGGTCATCGGCGTGCATCGCGAGGGCGGCTTCGCGGAATACTGCTGCGCTCCCGTGGAAAACGCCTATCCGGTTCCGGACAGCATTTCGGATGCGGCGGCGGCGCTCGTCGAACCCTTCTCGATCGCCGCCAACATGCTCAAACGCACCGGCGCCTTCGGCCACGACATCGCGCTCGTGTACGGCGCCGGTCCGATCGGTCTGACCCTGATCCAGACGCTGAAATGGGTCTATGGCGTCGAACGCCTGATCGTGGTCGACCGGCTGGGCTCCAGGCTTGCATTGGCGAAGGAGTGCGGGGCCGACGCGGTGCTCAACACCGCGGAAAGCGATCTGAAGGAGTATCTCGCCGCCGAAAACATCCAGCCCACGCTGATCATCGACGCGGCGTGCCATCCGTCCATCCTCGCGCAAGCGACCGAAATCGCCGCGCCCGCCGCGCGCATCGGGTTGATGGGCTTCTCCAGCGAGCCCTCCTGCGTCTCGCAGCGCCTGCTCAATGCCAAGGAACTGACCGTCTACGCCTCGCGGCTCAACAACAAGCTGTTCGGCGACGTCATCCGGTGGATGGGAGAAGGCCTCCTCAAACCCGAGAAACTGATCAGCCACCGCTTTCCGATGGCCGACGTCGGGCAGGCTTTCCACGCCATCGAGACCACGCCCGCCGAGTGCTACAAGATCGTCCTCGACACCAAATAGCCAGGAAATCCGCCATGCCAAGAATGCTTTGCCCGTCGATCTACAGTGTCGACTTCGACCATCTGAAAGATTCGGTGCTGGCGCTCGACGCGACGCCGTCCGACATCTTTCATGTCGATTTCATGGACGGCAATTACGTCCAGAACTACGCCCTGAGTTTCCAGGATCTCGAAACCGTCAGGCGGCACACCAGCAAACTGATCGACGTCCATCTGATGATCGAGAACCCCGGCCGCTACATCGAGATGTTCGCCGAGAAAGGGGCCGACATCATCTATATCCATCCGGACTCGGAAAGGCACGCGGCCCGCACCCTGAGCCGCATCCGCGCGCTTGGCAAAAAGGCCGGAATGGCCGTCAATCCGGGCGTCTCGCTGCCCTCATTGGAAGAGTTCTGGCCGATGGTCGACTACGTCATGATGATGGGGGTCAATCCCGGCTTCGGCGGGCAGAAGTTCATCGACACCATGGAAAGGAAAATCCAGCGGGTCTGCGCTCTCCGGGCCGGCTACGATTTCAAGGTATTCCTCGACGGCGGCCTGAATTTTGATTCCATCGCACGTCTGGCCAAGCTCGACCTGGATGGATTCGTCGTCGGCCATGATTTTCTGCACCGGCGCGAAATCGCCGAATACGGCCAGATAATCGACCGGATCAGGACGATCGTCGGCTGACCGGAGGCCGGGATGGGGTATCATATATGATATATATCAGTCATCAGGAGTGAGGCGGTGGCCACCAAGCCGAAAATCAGGCGCGTCAACATGCTTGATCAAGTGATGGAAGTGATCAAGGAGCGCGTGTTGGACCGTACCTACAGCCCCGGCTGCAATCTGAACGTCGATGAACTGGCCCGGGAATTGTCGGTCAGCGCCACCCCGATCCGCGAGTCGCTGGGGCGCCTCGTCGCCGAAGGATTGTTGAGGGCGGAGCCGTATGTCGGATTCTTCGTGGCCGACATCCCGTCGCTCGAATATTTCCAGCAGCTTTATGACTACCGGCTGGTGGTCGAGCCCTGGGCAGCCGCGGAAACGGCGCGGGCGCGTCCGCCGGAGCAACTGGCGATCCTGCAGGAATCAGTCGATGCCATGAAAGAGGGTGTGCTGTCGAAACACTACTCCCGCTTTCGCGGCTTCTCGGAGGCCGACGAGGCCTTCCACAAGGCCATAATCGCCGGCACCGGGAACGAGCCGGCGATCAAGGCGTACAACCACCTCATGATCCACCTGCACCTGTCGCGGCTGTATATCGACCGCGACCTCGACACGCAGGAGTCGTTATTGCAGCACGAGGCGATTTTCGAAGGAATTGCCGCCGGGAAACCGGATCAGGCGGCGGAGCGGATGCGCGAGCACCTGCTGACCTCGAAAGGCAACCTGCTCGATCACGCCCGCTGAGGCGGCGGGCCCGGAACATCCGTTCATCGATCCGGCCGTCGTGGCGAAAAATGCTCCGGCCGATTCGCCGGCCCGAGCCATTCGCCTGTTGCGTTGCCGCGCGGGAGCGATAATGCCCGCACGACATGCCAACGGATACGACTCGCCATGAAGCATCCCATCGACGGGCTCGAAGCCTTCATCCAGATCGCGGAACTGGGCAGTTTCAACAAGGCCGGCGAAAAACTGCATCTCACGCAGACGGCGCTGACCCGGCGCATCCAGCGACTGGAGGCCTACCTCGGGCTCAAACTGCTCGACCGGACCACGCGCGTCGTGGCCCTGTCGTCCGTGGGGCGGTCGTTCCTGCCCGAGGCCAAGCGCCTGGTCGACGAATTCGAGCGATCCTTCGAGCGCCTGCGGCTGCAGTCCAGGGACTCGATGGGCGACGTCACGATGGCTTCGCCGCCATCCCTGATGTTCGGCCGGCTGCCGTCGATCCTCGCCGAGTATGCGCGGCGTTTTCCCGCCAACCGCGTGCTGATCCTCGATCGCAGCAGTGCCCTGGCGGTGGAGGCCGTCCTGCTGCGGCAGGCCGAATTCGGGCTGCACGTGCGGCCTGCCGGCCATCCCGATCTGCATACCGAGGTGCTGCAGAGCGACCCGATCGTCGCCTACTGCCGCAAGGACCACCCGTTGGCCGGCCGGGCTTCGGTGCGCTGGGCCGAGCTGGCGTCGTTCGACCTCATCACGCTCGGCGGCGACAGCGGCCACCGGACGCTGATGGAAGCGCAGCTGCGGCAGGCCGGCGTCGACGTGCGCACGCGCTTCGTCGTCGAGTACTTCGCCAGCGCCTTCTGCCTGACCCGCGCGGGACTGGGCGTCGCCATCCTGGTGGCCAAGGAGGACAACCCGCTCGGCGGCGACCTCGTGCAGATTCCCATCGTCGACCCGGTGATCGACCGGCCGTTGTTTCTCGTCCGGCGGCAGGGCGAAACGCTGACGCCCGCCGCCCGGGCGCTGTACGACCTGATCCGGCGCACGTTCCTGCGGGGGCGGGCGGCGCAGGGCGGCGATTGATGAAAATAGTACATTTATATATGTAATTAATGCATTTCACAAATCAATCGGGGTCGTTCATCATCGTTGTAACCACAAGAAAACGCGGCCGGGTATCCAGGCCGCATGACAGGCGAGGTGATGACGATGAGCGAAACCGAGTTGCGGCGCGCGCGGCGCGTGCTGGTCACACATGAAAAACTGGCGCCGGACGCCGTGCGGCTGCTGAACGACCATGATGTCGACGTGATTTTTTCGCCGCCCTACACGCCGTCCGACGAACTGGCCGGGAAGGTCGCCCGGTGGCAGGTCGATGCCCTGATCATCCGGCAGGGGCGGATCACGGAGGAGGTGATCGCGGCGTCTCCCAAGCTGCGGGTGATCGCCAAGCATGGCGTCGGCGTGGACAACGTCGACCTCAAGGCGGCCGCCGAGCGGGGCATTCCGGTGGTGCGCGCGACCGGCTCGAATGCCCGCGCGGTCGCCGAGATGACCCTCTCGCTGGCGGTGGCGCTGCTCAAGGAACTGCCGCATCTGGACGCCTCGACCAAGGGCGGGCGGTGGCTGAAGCCGACTTTCGTCGGGCGCGACATCGAGGGGAGCGTACTCGGCCTGGTCGGCTTCGGCTCGATCGGCCAGGAGGTGGCGCGGATGGGGCGGGCGCTCGGCTTCCGGATCGTCGCGCACGACCCGCACGGACAGGCGGCGATCCGCTCCTTCGACGCCGCCATAGGGCGCACGCTGGACGAATTGCTGGCCGAGGCGGACGTCGTCAGCCTGCATTGCCCGCTGACCAACGAGACGCGCGGGATGATCGGCCGGCCGCAGTTCGAGCGCATGAAGCCGGGCGCCATCCTGGTCAACACGGCGCGGGGCGGCCTGGTCGACGCGGCCGATCTGGGCGCCGCCCTGCGGGAAGGCCGGCTCGGCGGCGCCGGGCTGGACAGCTTCGCGCAGGAGCCGCCGGCGCCCGACGACCCGCTATGGCGCGCCCCGAACCTGCTCGTCACGCCGCATGTCGCCGGCGTCACGCACGGGGCGACGCGGACCATGGCGCTCATGGCCGCGCGGCAGGTCGTCGATATCCTCGACGGCGGCGCCCCCGTTCCGCGCAATCTGGTCGGCGCGGCCGAGCGCGCCACCGCCTGAGCGTTCCACGCGCCGGCGGCCGCCGGCTGTCGTTCCTGTCGTAGTTCCGATCCTGCCGGGAGGGTTCATGAAAAAGCTGTGGAGGGTGAGTGCCTTTATTCTGATGGCCGCGCTGTGCGCGGCGACCAACGCTCAGGACAAGTATCCGAGCCAGCCGATCCGCATGATCGTGCCGTTCCCGCCGGGCGGAGGAACCGACCTCGTGGCGCGGGTGATTTCCACTGAACTCGGCAAGGCCACGGGCTGGGCGCTGGCGCCGGACAACAAGCCCGGCAGCGGCGGCAGCCTGGGCCTGAGCCTGGGCGGCAAGGCCAAGGCGGACGGCTATACGCTGGTCATGGCGCAGAACGCCAATCTGGTCATCAACCCCCTGCTCGGGACCGGCAATTACGATCCGGTCAAGGATTTCGCGCCGGTCGTGCTGACGGCTTCGGCGCCGATGGTGATGATCGTCGCCAAGGATGCGAAATACAAATCGCTGAACGACATCCTTGCCGCGGCGAAGGCCAGCCCCGGATCGATCAAGTTCGCCTCGCCCGGCGTCGGCACGAGCGGGCACCTGGCGGGCGAACTGCTGCAGCAGCTGTCCGGCACCAAGTTCCTGCACGTTCCGTACAAGGGGACCTCGCAGGCCCTGCCGGACCTCCTGGGCGGGCGCATCGACCTGTTCATCGCCACGGTGGCGTCGCTGATGCCGCAGATCAAGGAAGGCACCGCAAGAAGCCTGGTGGTGTTCGACAAGGCGCGCCAGGCGGAGCTTCCCGACACCCAAACCATCGTCGAGCTGGGCTATCCGGGCGGCGAGGCGGTGACCTGGTGGGGCGTCGTCGCGCCGGCCGGCACGCCCAGGGAAATCGTCGTCCGCCTCAACAAGGAGATCAACGCCGTGCTCAAGAACCCGGCCGTCCAGGCGCAGCTCAAGAACGGCGGCGCCGACGTACATACCGGCACGGGCACCGTCGAGGAATTCGTCGACCTGATCAAGTCCGACGTGCCGAAATGGCGGTCGGTGATCGAGAAGGCCAACATCAAGCCGCGCTGAGGGCGGTCGCGGCCGGGACGAGGAGGGCGGGATGGCTTCGGGATCGTGGCAAAACAAGGATACGCTGGCGGGGGCGGTCTTCGTGCTGTTCGGCGCGCTGGCGCTCGTCGTCGCCCGCCGCTACGAGGCGGGCACCCTGCTCGACATGGGGCCGGGATACTTCCCGCGCGTTCTCGGCGCGCTGCTGGTCCTGCTGGGGCTGTGGATCGCGGCCCGGGGACTGCGCGCCGGCGGCCCGGCCCGCGCGGCGTGGGCGTTCCGGCCGCTGGCGATCCTGACCCTGGCCATGGTGCTGTTCGGCCTGCTCGTCGAACGGGTCGGCCTGGTGCCGGCCATGGGCGTGCTCGTCTTCGCCTCGGCCGCCGCGGGGCCGGAGTTCCGCTTCCGGGAAGTGGCGGCGCTGGCCGCGCTGATGTGCCTGTTCTCGGTCGCCGTCTTCGTCTGGGGGCTGAACATGAATTTTCCGCTCTTCGCGTGGAGGTTCTGAGCCATGGAACTCCTCAGCAACCTGGCCCTGGGGTTCGGCGTGGCGATGACGCTGAGCAATCTCGGCTACTGCTTCATCGGCGTCCTGCTCGGCACCCTGATCGGCGTCCTGCCCGGCGTCGGACCGCTGGTGACGATCTCGATGCTGCTGCCGATCACCTTCGGCATGCCGCCGGTATCCGCGCTGATCATGCTGGCCGGCATCTACTACGGCGCCCAGTACGGCGGCTCGACCGCCGCCATCCTGGTCAACCTGCCCGGCGAGGCGTCCTCGGCGGTGACCAGCCTGGACGGCTACCAGATGGCCCGCCGGGGCAAGGCCGGCTACGCCCTGGCCACGGCCGCGCTGGCCTCGGTGATCGCCGGCTTCATCGGCACCCTGCTGATCGCCGCGCTGGCCGGGCCGCTGTCGAGCTGGGCGATCAAGTTCGGCGCCGAGGACTATTTCGCCCTGATGCTGATGGGCCTCGTTTCCGCGACGGTGCTCTCCAGCGGCGATCTGGCCAAGTCGCTGGGCATGGTGGTGTTCGGGCTGCTGCTCGGGCTGATCGGCACCGACGTGAATTCGGGCGCCGAACGCTTCACCTTCGACGTGCCCGAACTGGCGGACGGCATCGGCTTCTCGATCCTCGCCGTCGGCTTGTTCGCCGTGCCGGAGGTGGTGCACAACCTGGGCCAGAAGGAAATGCGCGAGGTGTTCACCTCGAAGGTCTCCGGCATGATGATGAGCTGGGCGGAGTTCAAGGCCATCCTGGCGCCTTCGCTGCGCGGCACCACGGTCGGCGGCCTGTTCGGCATGCTGCCGGGCGTCGGCCCCACGGTGTCGTCGTTCGCCGCCTACATGGTCGAGAAGAAAATGGCGAAAGATCCCGCGCGTTTCGGCGCCGGCGCGGTCGAGGGCGTCGCCGCGCCGGAGGCGGCCAACAACGCCGCCGCACAGACCACGTTCATCCCGACGCTGACCCTGGGCATCCCGGGCAGCGCGACGATGGCGCTGATCTTCGGGGCGCTGGTCATGTACGGCGTGCAGCCGGGCCCGACCGTGATGGTGCGCGATCCGCAGCTGTTCTGGGGGCTTGTCGCCAGCATGTTCGTCGGCAACGTCATGCTGGTCGCGCTCAACCTGCCGCTGGTCGGCGTCTGGGTGCGCCTGCTGGCGGTGCCTTACCGCTGGCTGTTCCCGTGCATCATCATGTTCTGCGCCTTCGGCAACTACACGGTGAACAGCAACGTGGTGGACGTGTACGTCTGCGCCGCCGTCGGCGTCCTCGGCTACGTGCTGGCGCGGCTGGACTGCCCGCCGGCGCCGATGATCCTCGGCTACGTGCTCGGCCCGATGATGGAGGAGTACATGCGCCGCGCGCTGCTGCTCTCCGGCGGCGATCCGCTCGTCTTCCTGCGCAGTCCGCTGAGCCTGTTCTTCATCGTCGCCGCCGTCCTGCTGCTGGCCAGCATGGCCATGCCGGCCATCCGGCGCCGCAAGCGCGTCGTCTATGAGGAGCCCGAGGCGGACGCTACGCGCTGAGCGTCGGACTCCACGATTTCCCAATCACGAAAGGACCCATCATGATCGGATTCCGCATTCTTCCCCGCCGGCGCGCGGTCGGCGCCGAGACCGTGCGGCGTTTTCGCGAACTGCCCGTGGCCAACGTCAGCGACTGCATGAACCGCATGACGGCGGGCGGCGCCCGGCTGCGTCCGATGCACGGCGGCGGCGCGCTGGCCGGACCCGCGTTCACCGTCAAGACGCGGCCGGGCGACAACCTGATGATCCACAAGGCACTGGACATGGCCGCGCCGGGCGACGTGATCGTGGTCGACGGCGGCGGCGATCTCACCAACTCGCTGATGGGCGAGCTGATGGTGGCGCATGCCAGGGTGCGCGGACTGGCCGGCATCGTCCTGTACGGCGCGGTGCGCGACGTGGCCGCCATCCAGGCGGGCGACTGGCCGGTGTACGCCGCCGGCATCAGCCATCGCGGCCCCTACAAGGACGGCCCCGGCGAGATCAACGTGCCGATCGCCATCGAAGGCATGGTCATCGAACCGGGGGACCTGATCATCGGCGACGAGGACGGCCTGCTCTGCGTGCCTTACGACCAGGTCGACGCGGTGTATGAGGCCGCCGTGAAGAAGCACGCCCTGGAGGAGAAGAAGATGCAGGCGATCCTCGCGGGGCGGGACGACCGCGCCTGGGTCGACGCGACGCTTGCCCGCCTGGGGTGCGAGGTCGTGACCTGACGGACGGTACGCTGATCCGTCATTCCGGCACAAGCCGGGGGCCGGTTCGTCGGCCGTCCTGGATTCCGGCTTTCGCCGGAATGACGGATTAGCCGAGGTGACGAATGAATCGGTGTTCCCCTGAGAGACGCCGTGTCAGGCGTCGCCCGCGGAGTCGTGGCGCAGCCATCCGTCCTCCATGCGCAGCTGCCGCCGCGCGCGCTCGCCGAGGCCTACGTCGTGGGTGACGACGATCAGCGTGACGCCCCGGCCGTTGAGTTCTTCCAACAGGCGCATCACTTCCTCGCCGGTGGCGCGGTCGAGGTTGCCGGTCGGTTCGTCGGCGAGCAGCATGGCCGGCTGCATGATCGTGGCGCGGGCGATGGCGACGCGCTGGCGCTGGCCGCCGGAAAGCTGGTCCGGACGGTGTCCGGCGCGGTTGGCGAGGCCGTAGTCGTGCAGCGCGCACTCGACGCGCCGCTGGCGCTCGGCCGGCGGGATGCCGGCGAGCACCATCGGCAGCGCGACGTTCTCGGCCGCGGTCAGGCGCGGCACCAGGTGGAAGCTCTGGAAGACGAAGCCGATGCGCTCGCTGCGCACGCGCGCCTGCTCGACCGGCGAGAGCGTCGTCACGTCGCGCCCTTCGAGCCGGTAGGTGCCGGCGTTGGGGCGGTCGAGCAGGCCGAGCAGGTTGAGCAGCGTCGACTTGCCCGAGCCGGACGGCCCCATCACCGCGACGTATTCGCCCGCGGCGATGGCGAGGTCGAGCTGGCGCAGGGCGTGGACTTCGCTGTCGCCCAGATGGAAGACGCGCTCGATGCCGGAGAGCGCGATCAGCGGTCCGTCCATCATCGGCCTTGCGGTTTTTCTTCCAGCGTGTAGGCCGCCCCGGCCTTGACGCCGGTACGCTCCAGCGAGGTGACGACCCGTTCGCCGGCGTCCAGTCCTGCCAGCGCCTCGGTGAATTCCCAGTTGGACAGGCCGGTCCTGATGCGGCGCTCGGCGAGGGTGCCGTCCTTGCCGGCGACCAGCACGCGGCCGCCTTCGAGCAGCGCCGAGGTGGGCACGCGCACCACGTTCTCCCGCGCTTCGAGGATCACCTCCACGTCGGCGCTGTAGCCGACGAGCAGCCTGCCCGGCGCCGCCGGGTCGTCGAAGGTGGCCTCGATGTCCACCGTGCGCGCCTGCTTCTCGACGGCGGTGATGTACGGCGCGACGCGCTTCACCCGGCCGGGGAAGGAGCGCCCGGGCAGCGCGTCGAGGCTGATGCGCACCGGCTGGCCGGGGCGGATCTTCGGGGCGTCGATCTCGTCCATCGGCGCCTCGACGTAGAGGCAGGAGTCGTCGATCAGGTCGATCGCCGGCGGCGTCGGCACGCCGGGCGGCGAGGGCGTCGAGTATTCGCCGATCTCGCCGACGATCTTGGCGACGATGCCGTCGAACGGCGCGTAGAGCACGGTGCGCCCGAGCTCGACGCGGGTGGCCGCGACCCTGGCTAGGAACTGCGTCACGTCGGCCCGCGCCGCCTCGCAGCCGGCGCGTCGCGCGTCGGCCTCGGTGCGCGCCGATTCCTCGCGCGAGGGGGAGACGAAACCCTTGTCGCGCAGCGCCGCCTGGCGCTCCGCCTCGCGCGCCGCGTTGGCCGCCTGCGCGCAGGCCTCGGCCACGCGCTGCCGCGCCGTCGCCACCTGCGTCTGCGCCAGCGCGCTCTGCGCCTGCTGGTCGTCATTCCACAGCCTCATCAGCAGTTGGCCCTTGCGCACCCGGTCGCCTTCCTTGACGTTGAGCACTTCGATGCGCCCGCCGACGATGGTCGACAGCTTGGTGCGCAGGCAGGCCTCCACCGTGCCGGCGCGCGTGTTGGCGATGCTGGCCTCGACCTTGCCCCGGTCGATTTCATGGACGACGACGGCGGCGGGCTGCGGGCGGGTGAACCACCAGAATGCGGCGGCGGCCGCCGCGACGAAGGCAAGGACGATGAGCGTACGGCGGATTCGGGGTGGCATGGCGCGGGGGGAGAAGGCGGCGAGCGGTGATCAAGGCGGCATGGTGGGGCAAAAGGAATGCAGTGACAAGTTCCGGATGCCCGTCCGGAGCGGCAGGCCGCCCGGCCGCCGGAATCATCGCGTGCCGCCGTCCGGCGTCGGTATGCCGGCGGCGCCGTCAAAGCCCCAGATACGCCTTGCGCAATTCCTCGTTGCTGCTCAGTTCGGCGCTGGTGCCCTGCAGCACGGTGCGGCCGGTTTCGACGACGTAGCCCCGGTTGGCGATCTCCAGGGCGTACAGCACGTTCTGCTCGACCAGCAGGATCGAGGTGCCCAGCTTGTTGATCTTGACGATGGCCTCGAAGATCGTCTCGACCATGATCGGCGCCAGGCCGAGCGACGGTTCGTCCAGCATCAGGATTTTCGGCTGCGCCATCAGCCCGCGCGCCACGGCGCACATCTGCTGTTCGCCGCCGGAAAGCGTGCCGGCCAGCTGGTTCCTGCGTTCGGCCAGCTTGGGGAACAGTTCGTAGACCATCTCCAGCGTCTCCGCGCGGCGCGCGCGCGTGCCTTCCGAGAAGGAGCCGATCAGCAGGTTGTCCAGGATGGTCATGAAGGGGAACAGCTTGCGGCCTTCCGGCACCTGGATGACGCCCCGGGCGACCCGCTCGTGGGCGGGCATGGCCGCCAGGTCGGCGCCGTCGTAGGTCATCGTCCCGCCGCGCAGTTCGGTCAGGCCGGAGATGGTGTTAATGGTGGTCGACTTGCCGGCGCCGTTGGCGCCCAGCAGGGCGACGATTTCGCCGGCGCCGATGGTCAGGGAGACGGAATGCAGCGCCTCGAAGTTGCCGTAGAAGACGTTCAGATCGTTCACGTTAAGCATGCGCGCGTTCTCCCAGGTACGACTTGATCACCTCGGGATTGCGCACGACGTCCTCCGGCGCGCCCTCGGCGATGACCTTCCCCTGATTCATGACGTAGAACGCGGTGGGACAGGCTCATGATGGCCTTCATCACGTGCTCGATGATCAGCAGCGTGGTGCCCCGCTCGCCGATGCTGCGCACGAGCTCGATCACCTTGGCGCTTTCGACCGGGTTGAGTCCGGCCATCACCTCGTCGAGCATCAGCAGTTCGGGCTGCGTGGCGAGCGCGCGGGCCAGTTCCATGCGCTTGAGCTGCGGCAGGTTGAGATCCTTGCCGACCACGTGGCGCAGCTCGATCAGCCCCACCGTTTTCAGCACCTCTTCGGCGTGGTCGCGCACTTCCCACGTGCGGGAACGGCGCAGAAAGGCGCCGACCATGACGTTTTCCAGGACGGTGAGTTCGGAGAAGGGCTTGACGATCTGGTAGGTGCGGGCCACGCCCAGCCGGCAGATGCGATAGGGCGGCAGCGCCTGGATTTCCCGGCCCTGGTAGACGACCTTGCCGGAAGTCGGTTGCAAATCGCCGGCGATCAGGTTGAACAGGGTCGTCTTGCCGGCCCCGTTGGAACCGATCAGTCCCACCACTTCGTGCTTGCGGACGTGCAGGTCGGCGTTGTTGACGGCGACCAGGCCGCCGAATTTCTTGGTGACGCCTTCGACGGACAGCAGGCGGTCGTTCATTTTCCTTCTCCCCGCCGGGCGGCCGGCTTGTTGTAGAACCGGCCGAGGTATTTGCTGATGCCTTCGGGCAGGTAGTAGATGATGAGCATCAGGGCCAGGCCGTAGATGATCACCGGCAACGCTGCCAAGTCTCCGCTGATGTGCGCGCGGGTGATTTCCGCCACGGGAACGAGGATGACCGCGCCGAGCACCGGGCCGAGCACCGTGCCCTGCCCGCCGATCAGGGCGATGATCGCCATTTCCAGCGACAGGTCGAAGCCGAGCAGACGCTGCGGGTCGATGAACAGGATGAACTGCGCGTAGAACGTGCCGCCGATGGCGGTGAAGAAGACGCTGATGAATTGCGCCAGCAGTTTGTAGCGCGTCACGTTGACCCCGAGCGAGTTGGCCGCTTCCTGGTTGGTTTTGATCGCCGCCAGGTAGTAGCCCATGCGCGATCGCTTGATGCAGTACGAGGCGAGCAGGACGACGATTAGCAGCCCGAGGATCAGGTAGAAATAAGGCACCTTGTTGAGGAACTGCATGTTGGCCAGACTGTTGCCGCGCCACGGTACCGACAGCCCCTGCGCGCCGCGGATTTCGAAGCCGAGCACGGTCTGGTTGGCCAGCACCAGGATGCGGATGACGTTGAGCAGGGCGATCGTCGCCAGCGTGAAATAGGTGCCGCGCAGCTTGAAGCACGGATAGCCGATCAGCAGCCCGAAGCCGCCCGCCACCAGCCCGCCGGCCAGCATGCCGAGCCACGGGGAAAGCCCGTAGCTGATGAACAGCACGGTCGAGGTGTAGGCGCCGATCCCGGCGAAGGCCGCGTGGCCGAGCGACATCTGTCCGCCGAAGCCGCTGATGATGTTCCAGGCGGCGCCCCAGTAGGCGAACAGCATGATCATGATGAAGACCTGCAGGAAATACGGATCGGATTCGACGAGCGGCAGCAGCGCCACCGCCGCCAGGATGGCCCCGAGCATCGCCAGGTTTCTTTTCTGCATGCTGTCTCTCCCCCGCGCTCAGGATTTTTCCAGGCCGAACAGGCCGGCCGGCTTGAACAGCAGGACGGCGACGAACATCATGAAGACCAGGATTTCGGCGTAGGCGGGGCTGATGAACTGCGTGCCGAGCGCCTCGACCAGGCCGATGAGGATGCCGCCCAGGAAGGCGCCCTTGATGCTGCCGATGCCGCCGAGCACCACGATGATGAAGGAGCGCAGGCCGAAGACGCCGCCGACGGTCGGGAACACGTAGTAGAACGGCACCAGCAGCGCGCCGGAAATGCCGACCAGCGCCGATCCCAGGCCGAAGGCGATGCAGTAGATCTTCTTCTCGTTGATGCCCATCAGCTTGGCCGTGTTGCGGTCCTGCGAGGTGGCGCGGATGGCCCGGCCGATTTCGGTCTTGTTCAGCAGCCAGAAGACGTACAGGGTGCACACGATGGAGATGGCGAAGGCGTAGAAGCGCGGCGTCGAGATGATCACGTCGTGGACGTCGAAGGTGGTGCCGGTGTAGTCGGTGTTGCCGGCGCGGGCGTCGGCGCCGAAGGCGATCAGCGCGACGTTCTGCAGCGCCAGCGACAGGCCCGCCGTGAACAGCAGGATGCTCAGCGGCTCGCGCGACTTTTCCCGCACCAGCATGGTGTTCAGCGGCCCCTTCTGGAAGAGGTAGCCGATGCCGAACAGGACCGGCGTGACGATCAGCGCGGCGAGGTACGGGTCCAGGCCGAGCAGCGTGATCAGCCAGTAGCTCAGGTACATGCCGATCATCAGGAATTCGCCGTGGGCGAAGTTGATGATGCGCATGACGCCGAACACCAGGCTCAGGCCGATGGCGATCAGGCTGTAGATGCCGCCCATCAGCAGTCCGCTGGTGCCTGCTTGAATGATTGCGTCCATTGAATCCCTCTTTCGTGGCGGCCAGCCGGTTCCGGCCGGAACCGGCTGGCGTCGTCGTCGCGCGGGCGCGTCCTTACTTGCGCTCGCCCCAGGCCGGCACGGGCCAGGACAGCGGCACGTCCTTCGGCGCCATGTCGAACGGCCAGATCATGCGGAACTTCTTGTTCTGGACCTGGACGATCACCTGCCGGGCGAAGTTGTTCTGGCTCTTCATGCCGCGCACGTCCCGGTTGAAGGTGATGCCGTCGTAGGGATGCAGCGCCAGCGCCGGATCGCCGGCCTTGATGTCGGTGGCGTCGACCGCCGCCTTGATCGCGTCCGGGGCGAGGCTGCCGGCGCGTTCGATGGCGCCGAACAGGACCATCGCCGACATCCAGGCGTTGGCCGAATACTCGCTGAAGTCGGTACCGTACTTGGCCTTGTAGTCGTCGTTCAGCTTCTTCGAGGTTTCCGCCTTGGAACTGAGAATGTCCGGGTCCCAGCCGGAAAGCGTCATCACGTAGTCGGCCGACTTGCCGGCCTTGTCCACGAAGGCCGGCGCCGAGAAGCCGCCGCCGCCGGCCAGGATCGCGCTGTTCATGCGCATTTCCTGGGCGGTGCGGGTGAACAGCAGGGCGTCGTTCAGGTACGACATGGGAATGACCACGTCCGGGTTCAGGCTCTTCAGCTTGACCACGATCGAGGTCATGTCCGCCGTGTTGGCCGGGTAGTCCATCGCCGCGACCACGTTGATGCCGGCTTCCTGGGCCACCTTCTTCAGCGCCTCGGCGGATGAGTTGCCCCAGTCGGTGCTCTCATACACCAGCGCGATGTTCTTCACCGGCTTGCCGCTCTTCTTGCCGAGGTCGGACAGGAAGCCGATCAGGTCGATGGCGTTGCCGGATGAGCTTTGGTTGGCGCGCCAGACGTACTTGTAGCCCTTCTGCAGGATGCCGTCGGCCACCGCGTTAGTCAGCATGTACGGCATCGAGTATTTTTCCGCGACTTCGGCGGTCGGCGCGGCGACGTTGCTGTTGTACGGGCCGAGCAGGGCGTTGACCTTGTCCTTGACGATCAGCCGCTCGATTTCCGTCACGCCGGTTTCCGGCTTGCCCGAAGAGTCGGCGTAGGTCGGCACGAGCTTGGCGCCGCCGAGCGACTTGATGCCGCCCTGGGCGTTGATCGTGTTGATCGCCAGCTCGATGCCGTTCTTGGACAGCTTGCCCATTTCGGCCGAGGAGCCGGTCAGCGGCAGCAGGATGCCGATCTTGACTTCCTTGGCATCCGCGGCGGCGGCCGTGGGGGTCGAAAACGCCAGCGGCAAGGCCAGCGCCGCCGACAGGACCGTTGCAATCATTGCCTTTTTCATGTTTTCCCTCCTAGCAGGGTGATACGGTTTTTGCGAAACGCGGATGCGGGATGCCGTCGCCGGGGAGCTGCCGCGCGGGGCGCGCCGGCCGGCGGCGGCTACTTGCGGTCGCTCCAGGCGGGGATCGGCCAGTTCAGCCGCACGTCCTTGGGCGCCATGTCGAACGGCCAGACCATCCGGAAGCGGCCGTTCTGGACCTGCACGATCACCTGGCGGGCATGGATGTTCTGGCTGCGCATGCCCCGGATTTCCTGGTTGAAGCTGATCCCGTCGTAGGCGTGCAGCGACAGCGCCACGTGATCGCCCTTGATGTCGGTCGCGTCCATCGCCGCCTTGATCGCTTCCGGCTTGAGGCTGCCGGCGCGCTCGACGGCGTCGAACAGCACCATCGCCGACATCCAGGCGTTGGCTGAATAGTCGCTGAAATCGGTGCCGTACCTGGCCTTGTAGTCCTCGTTCAGCTTTTTCGACGCCGCCGGCTTGCTGTTCAGGATGTCCGGCTTCCAGCTGCACAGCGTCATCACGTACTCGGCCGATTTGCCGGACTTGTCCACGAAGGCGGGCAGCGAGAAGCCGCCGCTGGCGGCCAGGATGGCGCTGTTCAGGCGCATTTCCTGGGCGGTGCGGGTGAACAGCAGCGCGTCGTTGAGGTAGGACATGGTCAGGACGACGTCCGGATTCAGGCTCTTGAGCTTGACCACGATCGAGGTCATGTCCGCCGTGTTGGCCGGGTAGTCCATGGCGGCGACCACGTTCATGCCGGCTTCCTGGGCGCGCTTCTTCAACGCCTCGGCCGTCGAGCTGCCCCAGTCGGTGCTTTCATACACCAGCGCGATGTTCTTCACCGGCTTGCCGGCCGTCCTGCCGGCGTCGGCGAGGAAGGCGATCAGGTCGATGGCGTCGCCCGAGGCGCTCTGGTTGGCGCGCCAGACGTACTTGTAGCCCTTCTGCAGGATGCCGTCGGCCACCGCGTTGGTGAGCATGTAGGGCGTCGAGTACTTCTCGGCGACTTCCGCCGTCGGCGCGGCGACGTTGCTGTTGTACGGGCCGACCAGGACATTGACCTTGTCCTTGACGATCAGCCGTTCGATCTCGGTCACGCCGGTTTCCGGCTTGCCGGCGGAATCGGCGTACACCGGCACCAGCCTGGCGCCGCCGAGCGATTTGATGCCGCCCTGGGCGTTGATGGTGTTGATGGCGAGCTCGATCCCGTTCTTCGAAATCTTGCCCGTCTCGGCCGAAGAGCCGGTCAGCGGCAGCAGGACGCCGACCCTGACCTCCCTGGCTTCGGCCGCCGCCGCGGGCATCGACGCCGCCAGCGCGGCGGTCGACAGGAGCGTTGCGAACAACATCCTCTTCATGGTTCCCCCTCATCGATCCGGTTTTTTGGCAACCGTGTTCTCGTTGGTGAAGATGGCGCCGGCGCACGAGTCGTCTTGCGCCGCATCGAAACCGTTTCCCCTCTCGCTGCAATTTCCTTCTTGACGGCCGGTTGCGTCGTCCGGCGCGCGCCGTGTCTGGATGCCGGCTCTTTTTTCAGGATGCGCGGGACGATGCCCGGAGGGCCGCCAGCCGCCGCTGATGCGTCCGCGCAAATCCGGGATATGACCTGCGGTAAACAATGAACGTTCTACTTTAATAAGTCAATAGTACAATTGTTCTAATTTTTGGTGAAACCGACGAAACGACCGGCTTGGCCGTCGATTCATGGATGCATGGATGGCCGCGCCTCCGTCCCGGGCAGGGATCGGCCGCGCGACTCAGGCCGCGGCTGCGTTGCGCGGCGCCTTCCGGCGGGGTTTCCCGGTTTTCGCGGGCGGCGCTTTTTTCTGCTCGGCCAGATGGTAGCCGGCTCCGACGACCAGGGCCTGGGCCAGGCACATCGGCGCGACGAGCGAACGGAACTCCCGCGTCGAATCCATGGCCGCCTCCAGGCAGACGCGCGCGCAGTTCTTGAGCGGCGAGAGCGGCCCGTCGGTGATCGCGATTACCGCGACTCCCGCGGCGTTGGCCTTGACCGCCGCATCGACCACTTCCGGCGCGTAGCTGCGGAAGCTGACGACGATCAGGACGTCGCCCGGCGACATCGAGCCGAGGCTTTCCTGCAGCATGCCGCCGACGCTGTCGAGCAGATGCGTGCGCAGCTCCAGGCGGCCGAGGGCATAGCCGAGGTAGCTGGCGATCGGAAACGAACGCCGCTGCGCCAGGACGAAGATGCGCGGGCAGGTGGCGATGAGTCCGACGGCGGCGGCGATGTCGGCGGGCGGGATGTTCTCCTCCATCTGCCCGAGATCACCGACGGTGTCGGCGACCAGCCGGTGCAGCACGCCGGCGGCGCCCCGGTCGTCATCCGCCCGCCGGCTGCGCATCTGGCTGATGCGTTCGCGGTAGTTGTCCGACCGTTCCAGCAGGTTTCCCCGGAATATCCGCTGCATTTCGGAAAAGCCACTGTACCCCAGGGCGTTGGCGAAGCGGATCACGGCGGACGGCTGCACGTTGACCGATCTGGCGACGGCGGCCACGGTGCCGAGGGCGAGATCGTTCGGATGCTCCAGCGCGAACCGGGCGATGCGCTTGAGGTGCCCGGACATGTCGGGGTAGGTCCGCGTGATGATCGCCTTCAGCTCTTCGTAGTTGGCAGCCTGATTCATGCGTCGCGATTCCTCGTGATGTTGGGGGACGCTCCGAAAAAGCCGGAAGCCGGGAGTCGATGAAACATGCTCCGGCGTTCATCCGCGCGGCCGGCGGATTCGGGTTTCCCGATACGGGTGCCCGAACCGCCCGGCAGTATAGAACAAACGTTCTTTTTGATTTTGCGGGCGATCCGGCACGCGCTACGTGCTTTCCCGCACCACCAGTTCGAAGCCGGTGTTGACGATCCTTTCCTCGACCTGTTCGCCGGCGAGCCGCCGGCAGATCAGCTGGCCGGCGCGTTCGCCGATCTCGTAGCAGGGAACGCGCAGGGTGGTCAGGGCGGGCGTGATCTGCCGGGCGATCTCCAGGTCGTCGTAGCCGGCGATCGCCAGTCCGTCCGGGATCAGGATGCCGCGCCGCTGGCATTCGAAATGGGCGCCCGCCGCCAGCACGTCGCTGTAGCAGAAGACGGCGCGCGCCCGGGTGGGGCGGGCGAGCAGTTCGGCCATCGCGCGCGCGCCGCCGGTCAGGTCGAGCGTCGTTTCGACGCACAGCCCGGGGTCCGGCGTCCTGCCGGCGCCGAGCAGGGCGGTTTCGAAGCCGCGCCGCCGGTCCATCGCGCGGTCGTTGTCGCGCGCCTGCACGCCGATGTAGCCGATCGGGTCGTAGCCGCGCTCGACGAGATGCCGGGTCATCGCGTACGCCCCGGCCAGGTTCGGATGTCCCACCGCCATGTCGATCGGGTCGGCGCCGAGATTGCCGCCTTCGACCACCGGGATGCCCGAGCGCAGCAGCATGGCGCGCGAGGCGGGCGAGCGGATCACGCCCGACAGGTAGATGGCGTTGACGCGGCGCGACAGGAAGGCCTTGACCAGTTCCTCCTCCTCGTCGAGCTGGAAGTCGCTCACCCCGAGCACCACGTGCAGGCCCTGCCGGGCGAGCGCGTTGGTCAGGCCCTGCACGATCTCGGCGATCAGCGAATTGGTCAGCACGGGCACGATGACGGCGACCAGCCCGGACCGCTTCGACGCCAGCCCGCGGGCCAGGAGGTCGGGCGTGTAGCCGGTCTCGCGCAGGACGCGCTGCACGTTCTCGCGCGTCTCGGGCGCGACTTTCTCCGGCGCGCGCAGCACGCGGGTCACGGTCATCGTCGACACCCCGGCGGCGCGGGCGACGTCGCTCAGGCGCGGCCGGGCGGTCAATGCGCTGCCTTCGGGGCAGTTTTCTTCACTCGGTTTTCCTGCCATATCAGGGAGATATTCACGATGTTATCGGATACATCAGTTTATTTTAAATACCGGACTCAGGCATCAATCAAGCGTATAAACAGCGTGTTAAGCCGATCCGCACGACGAACTAGGCAGCTTGATTTCGTGATATGTATGCGCTAACATCAGGGCGGTCAAACTGCAATCGGGAAAATCGGGCGGCGGCGCGTGTTCGATGTCGCGGCTCCTCTTGGGGGAAGCGGATATGAAAAAAGGGATCTTCCGGCGGCTCGTTCTGGTTCATGTCCTTGCCTTGCTGGCTTCCGGCGCGAGCGCCGAAATCAGCGCCAGGCTGGGCCATTTCATGCCCGAGGATTATGCGCAGGGCGTGGCGATGAACCGGTTCGCCGAACTGGCGCAGAAATACACCAATAATAATATCAACATCAAGGTCTACCACAGCGGCACGCTGGGTAGCGACGACAAGATGCTGCAGGCGCTCCAGGCGGGAACGCTGGAGTTCTACATCGGCGTGCTGACGCCCCTGTCCAGCCGCGTGAAGGAAATCCAGATATGGGATCTGCCGTTCATGTTCGCCGACACCCGGGAGGCCTACGCGCTGCTCGACGGGCCGTCGTCCAAGAAAATTTTCGAGAAGCTCGAACCGGCGGGCGTGGTCGGGCTGGCGTGGACCGGCCTGGGTTTCCGCAACCTGTCCAACAGCAAGCGTCCGGTGGTCAAGGCGTCGGACATCGACGGGCTGAAGGTGCGCGTGATGGGCACGCCCGTGGCGCTGGAGACCTGGAAGTCGCTGGGCGCCAATCCGACGCCCATGGCGATTTCCGAAGTGTTCACCGCGCTGGAGATCAAGGCCATCGACGGGCAGGAAAACCCGCTGCAGAACATCTATTCCAACAAGTTCTACGAAGTGCAGAAGTACATTTCGCTGACCAACCACGTCTATACGCCCTCCGCGCTGGTCGTGTCCAAGAAGTTCTGGGACAAGCTGTCGGACGCCGACCGCGCCGGCGTGGCCAAGGCCGCGGCGGAGGCCGGCGTGTACCAGCGGGAATTGCTCGACAAGGGCGAAAAGGAGGCGATCGGCAAATTCGAGGCCGCCGGCGTGCAGGTGAATTCGATTCCGGCGGACGAACTCGCCAGGATTCAGGAGAAGGTCCGGCCGGTGATCACCAAGTTCGCGCCGCAGATCGGCGAGGATTTCGTGAGGGGCTTCTACGCCGAGATCGACAAGGCGCGCGCCGCCCGCTAGCTCCGCCGGCGGAGGCCGTCCCGGCCTCCGCACCGACGCTTGCCGCCAGGCGCGGCCGGCGGCGCCGTTTACGACCGTTTCGCAGGAACGCCACGTGTACGACATTCTTCTGAAAAACGTCCGGGTCATCGACCCCGCACAGAACATCGACGGCATCCTCGACGTGGCCGTCGAGGACGGCATCATCGCCCGTCTGGAGGCCGGCATCCCGCCGGAGCAGGCCAGGGTCACCTATCCGCTCGCCGGCAAGCTGGTCGTTCCCGGCCTGATCGACGCGCACTGCCACCCGGCGCTCGATTTCGCCGGCCACGCGGTACATCCCGACACGGCCGGCGTCGATGCCGGCGTGCTGCTGGTCGGCGATGCCGGCTCGGCCGGCGCGGCGAATTTCCATACCTTGCGCCAGATGTATTTCGGGCGGGTGCGCACGGCGATGGCCTTCTTCCTGAACGTCGCCTCGACCGGCCAGCTCCATCCGCCGGAAATCCGCACGCTCCACGACGTTGACTTCCCCCTGCTGAAAGCCGTGGTGGAGGCCAACCGGGACGTGATCAAGGGGCTGAAGCTGCGCATTTTCGACCCGCTGATCGAGCTTCGCCCGGACGTCGTCCAGCTCTCGCTCGACGCCGCGCAGGAGTTGAACCTGCCGCTGATGATCCACCTCGGCAACTTCCGGCCGAGAACGGAGAACGATCCGCAGGACACCTTCAGCCGGGCCGTGCTGAAACGGCTGCGCAAGGGCGACATCGTCAGCCACTACATGACCTGGCGGCCCGGCGGCATGGTCCTGCCGGACGGGGATATCTTTCCCGAGCTGAGAGAGGCCAAGGAGCGCGGCGTCATCCTCGACTGCGCCCACGGCAAGAACAATTTCAGCTTCAAGGCGGCCGAGACCCTGCTGCGCGGCGGGCTGGCGCCCGACATTATTTCCACCGACCTCTCGTCGCTGGGCGTCGTGCATGTGCAGAGCCTGCTGGTCACCCTGTCCAAGTTCCTCAGCCTCGGCATGCCGCTCCGCGATGTCATCGCGGCCGCCACGTGCAATCCGGCGCGGGCGCTCGGCGTCGAGCGCGAGTGGGGCAGCTTGGCAACGGGGCGCGCGGCGAACATCAGCGTCCTGGAAGAGGTCGCGGGCGAGTTCACCTTCTTCGACGGCACCGCCGGCAACGTCCGGCGCGCGACGCGCCTGCTGGAGCCGCGCTTGGTCCTGCGGGACGGCCAGCTCTTGCCGTGCCGGTCCTTCTATCACCTGCCGAACGAGGGTTAGCCCGCCGGCGGCCGGTTCACCGCGCGGCGCAGCCAGCGAACCAGCGCAGGGACGGCAGCAGCGACGCGGTAAACGCCTGGCCGTGCGTCTGCTCCGGCAGTTCGAGATAGCCGACGTCCGCACCGGGCAGATCGCCCAGGCGCGCGGCGAATTCCCTGACGGCGTCGGCCGGGGCGCCGGCCATGATGCGTTCCCGCCGCGGCGAACGCGCCGACGGCTCCTGCCGGTCCGGCGGGGGATTCGCCTCGGCGCCGCCCCGCGTGATCAGCAGGGAGAAGCGCTGGCCGGCCAGCCGTTCGCCATACTCCGGCAGCCGGGCAAGCAGGAGGCCGTCGCGCCACCACAGCGAAGGGCTGGCCGCGATGCGGCAGCGGAAGCGTTCCGGCGCGCTCCACAGCGTGTGCAGGACGAACAGTCCGCCGTAGGAATGTCCCCATAGGCCCAGCCGGCGCGCGTTGACCGGGAATCGCCGGGCGAGCGCCGGCAGGATTTCATCCGTGATGAAGGCCAGGAAGCCGTCGGCGCCGCCGGTGCGGCGCGTCGCGTCCAGCGGGTCGGTTTCCTCG
Source organism: Propionivibrio sp. (assembly GCF_047602565.1). Taxonomy (GTDB): domain Bacteria; phylum Pseudomonadota; class Gammaproteobacteria; order Burkholderiales; family Rhodocyclaceae; genus Propionivibrio. The sequence goes on along the minus strand of NZ_JASGGX010000001.1, from coordinate 1,627,374 downwards.
GCGCCCGGCGTCAGCGCCGGCGTGTAGTCGTAGGCCCGGGCCCGCACCTCGAAGCGCCGGTCCGTCTCGTAGCCGAGGGTGACGATGACCGGCGGCATGCCGTCCATGTCCGCCGGGCTCGCGAGGAGCGCCGCGAGATCCTGCTCCACGGCGTTGCCGTCCAGCATGAACAGCACCGGATGGCCCTCCGGCGGCGCCTCGGCCGCGGGCGCGGCGGCGGGGCGCAGGATGGAAACGCGGTAGCGGTGTCCCGCGTACTCCGCGGCGAGCGGCAGGCGCTCGGCGGCGTAGCCGGGGCGGGGCGTGCCGTTCGCCGGTTCGCCGGCGGCCCGGCAGGCCGGCGCCGCGCAACCGGCCAGGACGGCCGCCACGGCCAGCGCGGCGGCGGACGCGGACGGCCGCATGGTGCTCAGAACGAGGTGGTCAGCGCCAGATAGAAGGTCCGGCCCGGCTCGTTGTAGGTCGCCGCGCCGGCGCCGCCGCTGGTGCCGTAGATCGGCGTGGAGGTGACGGACACCGAGTTGCCCTCGCGGAACAGGCGCTTGTCGAACAGGTTGTTGATGCCGCCGGTGAGCGTCACATTCTTGGAGAAGGCGTAGTGGCCGCTGATGCTGGCGATGGCGTAGGGCGACAGCGAGTTGGCCGAGGTGCCGGTCACCGGGTTGCCCTTGTAGTCGTACTTCATCGGCTCCTGCTTGCCGTACCAGGTGACGGCGAACAAGGCGCCGGCCTGGCCGTTGATGCGCCAGTCGAGCGAGGAGTTGACCGTGTACTTCGGGATGATCGACAGGTAGTCGCCGGTGGTCTTGTTCTTCGACTGCAGCATGTAGGTGAAATTGGTGATCCAGTCGAGCGAGCGCGTCACCGGGAAGCGCAGGCTGCCCTCCAGCCCCTCGACCACCGCCTTCGGGATGTTGGTCCACTGGTAGATGGCGCGGTTGCCGGTGGCGGTGATGGCGACGGGCGTGGTGCCGGCCTGGATCTTGTCGCGGTAGTCGTTGCGGAACCAGGTGATCCCGGCGGCGAGGTCGTTGGCCTTGTATTCGAGGCCGAGTTCCTTGTTGACGCTGGTCTCCGCGTCGAGGTCGTCGTTGCCGATCAGGTAGCAGCCGGTGGTGCCGTTGCCGACCGTGTAGCAGCCGTTGCCGGCGCTGTAGAGCAGGTAGTCCGGGTTGCTCTGGTACAGGTTGGGCGCCTTGTAGGCGCGGGCGATGCCGGCTTTCAGCGTGACCGTGTCGGTCAGCCCGTGGGTGAGGTTGAGCGCCGGGCTCCAGTTGTCGCCGGACTCGCTGTGCCGGTCGAAGCGGACGCCCGGCGTGAGCAGCGTGGCATGCCCCAGGTCGATGTTGTCCTCCAGGAAGAACGAGAGGATCTTCGCCGACGATTTGCCGCTGCGCCCGGTGCTGGACACGCCGGGAATGGTGCCGAAGGTGGTGGCCTGCGTGTTGGAGGTCGGGTCGCTGAGCTTCTGTTCGGCCCACTCGACGCCGGCGGTCAGCACCTGGTCGAAGCCGGCCTTGAACGGCACGTTCACCTCGCTGTGCGCGGTCCATTCCTTCAGGTCGTTGGTGACGAAGTTCGGCGTGCCGGCGGCGAACATGCCTTCGAGGGCGCCGACCAGGCCTTCCTGGATGCGCGAGTTCTCGGTCTTGCTCAGCTGCACGTAGGACAGCGAGCTGCCGAAGTCGTAGGTCCCCTTGTGCGTGACCGCGTAGGTGCGCTTCTCCATGCGGTTGGTCTCTTTGCCGATCATGCTGTCCACCGTGGCGTTGCTGCCCACGTTCTGCGTGTCGCCGGTGTAGATGTTGCCCTGCCGGCTGTAGCTGGCGTCGAAGTCGAGCGTTTGGCCGGGGACCAGCTTCCACGACAGGCGTCCGCCGAGGTCCTTGTTGTTGACGCCCTCGCGGCCGGCCGGCAGCGAGCTGGCGAAGCCGGGCGACTGGTGGCCGGCGTTGATGTCCCGGTCGTCGGCGTCGGTCTTGTTGCGGTTGCCGTAGAGGCGCAGCGACAGGTTTTCCGACAGCGGCCCGCTCAGGCCGAAGTTGGCCCGCCGGGTCGCGCCTTCCTCGGAATGCTCGGGCAGGTTGGCGTAGGCGGTGACCTGGCCGTGCCATTCGTCGGTCGCCGGCCGGGTGACGATGTTCACCACGCCGCCGGCCGCGCCGCTGCCGTAGCGCGCCGCGGCCGGGCCGCGGATGACCTCGATGCGCTCGATCTGCTCGGCCGGCACCCAGTTGCTGTCGCCGCGCGTGTCGCGCTCGCCGCGCCAGCCGTAGCGGACGGACGAGCGGCTGTTCGACCGGCTTGCCGTCGATCAGGATCAGCGTGTTCTCCGGGCCCATGCCGCGCAGGTCGATCTGCCGGTTGTTGCCGCGCTGGCCGCTCGGCGAGTTGCCGGTGAGGTTGACGCCGGGCATCGTCCGGATGATTTCCGAAATGTCGTTGGCCGGCGGCTTCTTGGCGATGTCCTCGGCGGTGATGGTCGATACGCCGGGCGCCTGCTTCAGGGTTTGCTCGGCCGTGCCCAGCACGACCGTGTCGGCCAGGGTGGTTTCCTTTTCCGCGGCGCCGGCGGGGAGGCCGCCGTAGGCCAGGATCAGGCCGAGGGCGATCGGCCGGATATGGTTGCCATCGAACAATGTGCGCATGTCTTCTCCAGGTGTCGTCCCGCCCGGAAGGGCGTGCCGGTAAATAGAAATGATTCTCATTAAATAAGACGCGAAGTATGGCAAAATCCGGTAAAGAATTTGTTTGGCGGGACAAGAAAAATGTTTGAGCGAGCGAACGAGGACGCCGCGCCGCCGGGTCCGGGCGAGACGGAGGCGCCGGAGTCGGCACTGGCGCGCGCCGTCGCCGGCCGGAAAAAGCGCGATTCCGCATCGGCCGGCGGCGCTCCGTGCGTGCCGGCATGCGGGGAGTGTTCGGTGCGCTGCCTGCGCGAGGGCGTGCACCTGCGCTGCGCCGACGTCGTCCATCCCCATTCTTCCGTCATGCGCGCGGTGATCCCCGGCAAGTGCGTCAAGGTGCTGGTCAAGCTCGAAGGCGACGCGCAGGTGCGGCTGGGCCGGCGCGAGCTGCCGATGAACGCGGGTTGCGGCCGGGACGCGCGTCCGCAGGGCGTCGTGCTGTGCCTGGAACGGCCCGAGGAGTTCGAGCGCCGCTGCGCCGCCGGCGAGCGCCAGCGCCTGGTGGTGGTGACGCTGACGGCTGAATGGTTCGCCTCGGGCCGCCAGTTGCCGGCCCCGGCGGCGGGCCACCTGGAAGTGCGCTGCTGGACGCCGACGCCGCGCGCGGTGGCGATCGCCGAGCAGTTGCTCAATCCGGCGGCCTTCCAGGGGCCGCTGCGCGGGCTGTATCTGGAAAGCCGGATGCTCGAACTGGTCGCCGAGGCGTTCGCCTGCACCGCGTCGCCGGATCAGGCGTCGCCGCCCGGCCTACGCCCGGACGAGCATGCGCGGGCGTGCCGCCTGCGCGACCTGCTCGACAGCGGCGGCGCCGATGCGCTGAGCCTGGCCGAGATGGCGCGCGCCATGCGCTGCAACGCCACGACGCTGCAGCGGCAGTTCCGGCAGGCCTTCGGTGCGACGATCTTCGACTATCTGCGCGCCGGCCGCCTGCGCCGCGCCGCGTGGGCGCTGCAGCACGACGGGGCGAGCGTGGCGCGCGCCGCGGAAATCGCCGGCTACGCCAGCCAGGCCAACTTTTCCACGGCGTTCCGCCGCCATTTCGGGCTGCCGCCGAAAACCTACCGCGCGCGGGTCTGAGCGCGCCGCCGGGGCGCCGCCGCGCGGTAGGCGAGCGCGACCCAGACGACGATGCCCAGCGCGACCCACGACACCGCGTCGCCGATGCCGTCGCCGATCAGCGCGGCGAGCAGCCCGACGACGTTGAGCGCGGCCAGCAGCAGCGGGATGCGGAAGATTCTCCAATAGCCGTGCATGAGAGACTCCTGCGTTTACGAAAGGCCTTGTTCAACCACGGCGAACACGGCGGGCACGGCGAGAAACAGGATTTCAGGCTTTCGTGCCACGCACTGCCGGACGATCGCGCCGTCCCGAAAAATCTCCGGTCTTTTCGCCGTGTTCGCCGTGGTCAACCGCTTTTCCCCGGCCGGCGCGGTGCGCGCCCCGCTTCGCCAGCCAGAGGTACAGCCCGCTGCCGAGCACGGCGATGGCGATCAGGTCGAGGGCGGCCCACAGGATCTTCAGCGGCAGGCCGCCGTAGTCGCCGAAGTGCAGCGGCTGCGAGAGCTGGAAGAGGGTGACGTACCACGGCCGCGCGCTGGCCTGCAGCACTTCGCCGGTCTCCGGATGCACGAGCAGCGACTGGCGCAGGCGGGCGGTGAGCGGCGTGTCGCCATGCAGGATGACGGCGAAATGCTGCTGCGTGCCGAGCAGCGTGCCAGGGTAGGCCAGCATCGACAGGCGCATGTGCGGCGCGGCGCGGGTGGCGCGTTCGAGCACGCGCTGGACGCGCTCCCGCTCCGGTATCGCCTTTCCGTCGGCAGCGAGCAGCGGCGTGGCCCGGCCGGCGGCCAGCTGCTGCATCTGCTCGGTCTGCCAGGACTTGAGGATCAGTTCGGCCCAGGTGTTGATCACACCGGTGCCGCCGACCACCAGCGCCCAGGCCAGCGTGGCAATGCCCAGCAGGTTGTGCAGGTCGAGCCAGCGGATGCGCGCCGGCCGGTCGCGGCGCACCGCGCCGAAATCCAGCCGGCGCATGAACGGCGCGTAGAGCACGACGCCGGAAACCAGCGACAGCACGAACAGCACGCCCATCGCGCCGAGGAACAGCTTGCCGGGCAGGCCGGCGAACAGGTCGACGTGCAGGCGGTACATCACGCCCATGAAGCCGGTGCCGAGCTGCGGCGCGCCGAGCAGGCCGCCGGTGCGCGCGTCGAACGCCAAGAGCACGGCGTCGCGCTCGTCGGTGTCCGTGCGGGTGTCCAGCTTGACGTACCACAGGTCCGGCGCGTCCTCCTCGGCGAAGAAGTAGAGCGGCACCAGGCCCGGCCGCGCGGCCCGGGCGGCCGCCTCGACCGCGTCGAGCGGCGCGCGCGGGGCGTCGGAGCGCATCGGCGGCAGCTGGAAACCCGGCCGGGTCAGCTCGCCGATCTCGTGCGAGAAGATCAGCGGCAGCCCGGTCAGGCACAGGATCAGCAGGAACAGCGTGCACGCCAGGCTGCTCCAGCGGTGCAGCCAGCCCCACCCGCGCAGCGCGCGCGACGACATCAGAAGTTGACCGTGGCGCTCAGCATGAAGGTGCGCGGCGCGCCCAGCACGAGATAGCCGGCGCCGGGATAGCCGCCGGCCGAGGCCCAGTAGTCGCGGTCGGTGACGTTGTCGACGCGGGCGCGGAAGGTGACGATTTGCTCGGCGACGGTGGTCAGGTAGCGCGCGCCGAGGTCCAGGCGCGTCCACGACGGCACGCTCAGCGTGTTGGTCTCGTTGGCGTACTGCGACGAGGTGTACACCACGCGCCCGCTCAGCGTCAGGCCGGCGACGCCGGGCACGTCCCATTCCGCGCCGAGGTTGGCCTGGCGCTTGGGCACGCCGATGGCGCGGTTGCCTTCCAGGCTCTCGTCGGCCATCTTCTTCAGGCGCGCGTCGAGGAAGCTGACGCCGCCGAGCACGCGCACGCCGCGCATCGGCTCGCCGAAGGCGCTGACTTCGATGCCCTGGTTGCGCTGCCGCCCGGCGTCCTTGAAGACGTTGTCCTCGACCATGCCGACGGGCTTGTCGGTGGAGAAGAAGGACAGCGTGCCGCCGATCCGGCCGCCGTCGTACTTGACGCCGATTTCCTTCTGCTTGGCGACGTACGGGGCCAGCGACTCGCCGGCGTTGGTCACCGGCACGCCGCCGCTCGTCCCCGGCGCCGTGTCGCCCTTGGTCAGCCCCTCGATGTAGTTGGCGTAGAGCGAGACCTGCGGCGTGGCCTTGAACACGATGCCGGCCATCGGCGTGGTGCGGCTCTCGTCGTAGTCGGATTCCTTGGCGCCGGTGTTGTAGTTGTAGTTCTTCTGCGCGAAGTTCTGCCGCCGCGCGCCGACGGTGAGCAGCACGCGCTCGTCGGCGAAGGCCAGCGTGTCGGCCACCGCGACGCTGTGCGAGCGGATGCGCTCGGTGACCTTCGGCGAACTCATCGAGCCGCCGGTAAAGAAGTTCGCCGCCGGCATGGCCACGTCGAAGGGATCGTAGAGATCGCCGGAAAATCCGGAGGACATGGCCCAGGCGTTGCGCGATTCGCTGTCGAAGGCCGCGGCGGAAACCACCAGCGTGTGCCCGACCGGGCCGGTGGACAGCTTGCCGCGCAGGCCGACCTCGCCGGTCTTGATGCGGTCGTCGCGCACGTTTTCGAAGCGGTAGGCGGTGGTCGCGCCGTCGGCCGTGGCGGTCGGGTTGGCCAGCCGGTTCTTCTCGTGGCCGTCGCGCAGGCCGCCGGCGATCCAGCCGGTGACGTTCTCGTTGAGGTCGACCTCGGCGCGCAGCGAGCCGAAGGTCTGGCGTTCCAGCGAGTAGGTCCACGGCTGGGCGAAGTTGTCGCTCGCGCCAGGCGCGTCGGGGATGCCGCCGCTCGGGGTGACGCTCGGGCGCGGATCATCGATGCGGTGGTTCTGGTGGCCGACGTCGGCGGAGACCCGGAAGCTGTCGCCGCGGTAATCCGCGCCGATGGCGAAGACGCCGAGTTCGCGCCGCTCGTCGTCGACCGCCGTGTCGCCGTCGCGCTGCGCCGCGTTGATGCGGATGCCGCCGCGCTGGTCCGGGCCGAAGCGGCGCGCCACGTCGGCCGCGACGTAGGCATGGCCGCCGCTCTCGATGCCGGCGGTGACCTGCGTCAGCGGTTCGGACGGCGCGCGCTTGGGCAGCGCGTTGATCGTGCCGCCGATGCCGAAGCCCGAGGCGACACCGACGCCGCCCGAGAGGAAGGTGTTGGCGCCGCGGAACACCTCGACCCGTTCGAGCAGTTCGGCCGCCACGTACTGGCGCGGCAGCAGCCCGTACAGGCCGTTGTAGGCCGTATCGTCGGAACCCACCGGGAAGCCGCGGATGACGTACAGCTCCTGGAAGTTGCCGAAGCCGCGCGCGACGCGCACCGACGGATCGTTCTGCACCACGTCGGCGACGCTGCGCGCCTGCTGGTCCTGGATCAGTTCGCTGGTGTAGGCGGTGGTGCTGAACGGCGTGTCCATCACGTCCTGGTTGCCCAGCAGGCCGACGCGCCCGCCGCGCGCCACCTGCCCGCCGGCGTAGGGCTTGGTCAGCCCCGCGCCGGAAGCGTCGGCGCTGGCCTCCACGACCACGGCGCCGAGGGTCTTTTCGGCGTTCTGCGCCTGCGCCGGGAAAGCGGCCGCCGCGAGTCCGCCGAGCGCGAGATGCACGGCGGCCGCGAGCGGGGTCAGGCGCACGGGTGTGCGGTGGGTGTCGGTGGCGAGGGTATGGGGGTTCATCTGTCGGTCTTCCGGTCGTCGGGTGGAGGGGGAAAGGCGGCCGTCGGGCGCCCGGCGCGACACTGCCCGGAATGCGGCAAAGCCGGCTGTCCGCCGTCCCGCGAAGCGCGCGGAAAGGGGCACGGCATTCACGGCGGGGTGCCAGGGACGCTCGTCGGACGCTCGAAGGTGGCAACGGGGCGGGATTCTCCGCAAGGAAATTTATTTTGTCAATGATAATAATTATCGTTATCTATGATAATATGCGGCCAGGTTCGATCGCAGGGCACGGTCGACCGTCGGTGAATCATTCTTGAGCCCCATCGGACAGGACTCCATTCGTGTTTCGGAAGTTTTTTCGCATGTGCGCGGCGGTTTTGCGTGATGCCGGTTCGGCGTTGACCGATCCGGGAACGGTGCTGAACGTGGCTGCGCACCCGGCCGCCGCGTGTTCTTTCGGGCGGCGGGCATGAGCGCCGCGCTTTTCGTACACAGCGGCGTGCAGCGCAGCGGCCTGTTCGGCTTCGTCATGGGCGCGCACGCGCTGCTCCTGGTGATGTTGACCCTGGTCAGGTCGCCGGTGCCGCCCACGGACGACAAGGTCATGATGGTCGAAATGCTGCCGATGGCGCCCGCCGCGCAGGAATCCATCGCCCGTCCGCCAGCCCGGCCCGCGGCGCCGCCCGAGCCGGAACGGCCGCGGCCCGTGCGGCCGAAGCCCGCTCCGGCCGTGAAGGCGCCGCCGCCCGTCCCGGCGCCCGTCGCCGAAACGGCCCCGGCGCCGGCCGCGCCCACCAGCTCCACGCCGCCGGCGCCGGCCAGCGAGCCGGCGGCGGCTTCTGGCGGCGGCGCGGCGAGCGGCAGCGCGTATGCGTCCGCCGGCACGCCCACCGGCAGCGCGGCGCAGGGCGGCGGCGAATCGCAGGCGCGCTTCGACGCCGACTACCTGCGCAATCCGGCACCGCCGTATCCGCCGATGTCGCGCAAGATGCGCGAGGAAGGCAAGGTGCTCCTGCGCGTGCTGGTGACGCCCGAAGGCACCGCCGGCAGCGTCGAGGTCAAGACCTCCTCCGGCAGCGCGCGGCTCGACGAATCCGCGCTGCGCACGGTCCGCCAATGGAAGTTCATCCCGGCGCGGCGCGGCGACGCGCCCGTGCAGAGCTGGGTCCTGGTTCCCATCATTTTCAAGTTGGAGCAGTAAATCATGCAGGAAAACTCTTTCGGTTTCGCCCACCTCTGGGCGAGCGGCGATGCGATCTCGCATTCGGTGGCGGTACTCCTGCTGGTCATGTCGCTGGCCAGCTGGTACCTGATCCTGTCCAAGACCTGGGACTGGTGGCGCCTGCGCCGCGCGGCGCGCTGCGTCGGCGCGTTCTGGGCCGCCGAGTCGGTGGCCGCCGGCCTGGAAAAACTGCGCGAGGCCGGCGCCGACAGCCCCTACGTGCAGCTGGCGATGCAGGCCCATTGCTGCAACAGCGACATCGAGGCCGCCAGCGGCCGCCTGCTGTCGCGCTTCGACCCCGCCGAACAGATGGAGCGCGCGCTACGCCAGCAGCTGCAGACCACGCAGGCGGCCATGGAAAACGGCCTGACGCTGCTCGCCACGACCGGCGCCACGGCGCCCTTCGTCGGGCTGTTCGGCACGGTGTGGGGCATCTACCACGCGCTGGTGGCGATCGGCATCTCGGGGCAAGCGGCGCTGGAGAAGGTGGCCGGCCCGGTCGGTGAGGCGCTGATCATGACCGCCGCCGGCCTGGCCGTGGCGCTGCCGGCGGTGTTCGCCTACAACGCCTTCACCCGCGCCAACCGGGTGATCATGGCCGACCTCGACGCTTTCGCGCACGACCTGCACGCCTTCTTCACCGTCGGCAAGCCGTTCGCCGCCAACAGCGCGCAGATCCATCCGCTGCGCGCGCGGCTGGCTTCCGGGGAAGCCTGACATGGCGATGGGCAGCTTCAACTCCTCCGGCGGACAGGCGCCGATGGCCGAGATCAACACCACGCCGCTGGTCGACGTGATGCTGGTGCTGCTGATCATCTTCATCATCACCGCGCCGCTGCTCACGCACTCGGTGAACGTTGACCTGCCGCGCGCGTCGAGCGCGCCGGTCGAGCACAAGCCCAGCACCCTGCAGGTGCGCATCGACGCCGACGGGAAAATCTCCCTCGACGGCCGGGCCGTGGCGATTCCGGCACTGGAAGAAAGCCTGCGCGAGGCAGCCGGGCGCGACGCGCAGGTCGAGCTGCACCTGATGGCCGACCGCGCCGCGCGCTACGAGGCCGTCGCCGAAACCATGAGCGCCGCCCGCCGCGCCGGCGTCGCCAAGATCGGCTTCGTGACCCAGCCCGGCACGGGCCGGCCGGAGTGACCCCGGAGCGCCGCTACCGCTCCAGCGCGGCGCGGATGAACGGTTCGATTTTTTCCGGCCGGGTGAACGGCGCAAAGCGGCGGAGCGCCTGCCCGTCGCGTCCGATCAGGAATTTGGTGAAATTCCAGCGAATCCCGGGGCCGAGCAATCCCGGCCTGGCTGCCGTGAGCAGTTTGAACACCGGATGCGCATCCGGCCCGTTGACGTCGGTTTTGGCGAACACCGGGAAACTCACGCCGTAATCGATCTGGCAGGTCCTGGCGATCGCATCCGCATTGCCGGGTTCCTGATGGCCGAACTGGTTGCAGGGGAAGGCCAGGACCACGAATCCCCGCTCCTTGTACTTCCGATAAAGGGCTTCCAGTCCCCGGTATTGCGGCGTGAAGCCGCATTGGCTTGCCGTATTGACGACCAGAGCCACCTGATCCGCGTAGTCGCTCATCGGGATGTTCTGGCCGCGCAGGCTCGTCGCGCTGAGCTGGTGGAACGCATTCATGTGGCGTCCGGTTCGGTCATCTGCCGGGCCAGCTCACGCGCCGAGTGAAGCAGTTCGGCGCTATTTTCGAGGCCGTCCAGGAAGCGTTGCGGTATGCCCGCCAGCCCGGTCTGAGCGCCGGCCAGGGCGCCCGTGAGAATGGCGCGCGCCTGATTCTGGCCGCCGCCGTTGACCGCGTGCAGCACGGCGGACTCGAAGTCGTCCCTGAAGCGCGCGGCCAGATAGTAAGCCGCGGGAAACTGGTGATAGATCGCGCAAGGCAGGCCGTACACCAGGGAGGCCTTCCACGCCGGTTCGATGCGGATATCGGGATCGACCGCCGCGCGCGCGATGAAGGACGGGCCGAGCAGCGCGTCCGGCGACGGAAAGCGCCCGAGCCTCGGCGCTTCCGCCGCGTCCGGGAGCGGCGCCTGCAGGTTGTCGCTGGTCACGGAATGGAACGGCAGTTCTCCCGATTTCACGCGCGCCATGAGCTTGTCCGACAGCGTCCCGTCCAGGGCATGCCCCTCGACCAGCATGCCGAGAATCGCCCCGAAGGCGACGGTCATCGCCACGACCGTGCCGTCGGTCTGGGTCAGCAGCGTGTTGCGCGCCACCGCCGAGGCGAGGTCGTGCGGTTGCAGCGCATACCGGACGGCGATGGCGAGGGTGCGCTCGGCGGCCTCGGTGGTATCCGCGTTGCCGCCGACCTGTCCCCACGGCAGGCCCTGCTTGACGCGCTTTCGCCACGCCTCGCGGATCGACTGGCTGGTGTAGCCGCCGGGACCGTTCATCGGCGTGCCGTCGATCAGCGGGAAGAACGCCGTGTCCATGCGCCGGCAGAAATCCGCCTCGTCGTAGCCGCCGCTGGCCAGCAGCGACTCCAGGGTGAGGCGCAGCAGCACCCCGGCCTGCGAGGACTGCCCGGCCTGCATCCCGGCATGGTAGCGGCCGGGCTTCGGCGCGCTGTAGTCGCTGATCCAGGCGCCGTAGTCGGCGCGCAGCTGATCGAGGTCGTAATACCAATGCGGACCGAGCGCCAGGGCATCGCCGATGAAGGCGCCCATCAGCGCGCCGGTCGCGCGGTCTTGAAGTGAAATCGAGGACATTGGAGTCCCTTCGCTCGTGGAGAGTGGCCGATGGAAAATCGCCGGCATGGCGCCTGCCCGTGCCGGCGCCGGATTCGTGCGGTGAATTCGCCTGCCCGTGATTGACAAGGGCCGGGGCCCGCCGTTCCGCGCCAATCCTGCACCGGGCCGCGCATGGAGGACGGGCGCGCCGGTATCGGGGCTACCTTTCCGCGGGCGCGTCCGGGCGGCGCGGCGGTTGGCCGAAGGTCAGCGTGTAGAGGACGTCCACCGCGTTGTCGCTGCCGGCGCGCCCGATTACGGCGAAGCGGCGGGTGAGGTTGACGGTCAGCTTGACCACGCTCTCGGCCTTGGTCAGCGATTGCTCGTAGGCCAGCGTGGCGTTGGCCGACAGGCGTTTGCCGACGCTCAGGATGCTGCCTTCAGAGGCGGTGGTGTCGACGCCGCCGCCGACGATGCGGCTGGTCGGCGTGGGGCCGCCGTTGCCGCCGATGCTGCCCTGGCGGATGCCGAATTCGTCGATGCCGAAGGTGCTCTTCAACTGCTGCACCACGCCGCCCGAGTTGTTGCCGAGCAGTTCCCCCGCCGCCGAAACGAGCAGCGCCGCATCGCCCGCGCCCATCGATTCCGCGCCGTGGCCGAGCAGCAGCCAGGCCAGCTTGTCGGTATCCGGCAGCTCGGGGTCGGAAACCAGGCGCACGACGGGGCGCCGGGCGGTGCCGCTGACCTGCACGCCGGGTTCGACGGCCAGCCCCTTGCGCACGGCGCGCACATCGAGCGCCGGATCGTCGAGCAGGCCCTGGAAGGTGAGGAAGCCGCGCGCGATGTCGAGCTGCTGCCCATAGGCGTCGAAACGGCCGTCGCGCAGGCGGATCGTGCCGCTGGCGCGCGGCAGGTCGCGGCCGCGCGCGTTCAGGCGCACGTCGCCGGCCAGCCAGGTCTGCAGGCCAGCGCCGCGGAACAGGAAGCGGCGTCCCAGGTCGGCCTTCAGATCGAGGTCGAGGTTGAGCCGCCGGTCGCCGCGCGCGGCCGCGCCCGGCCGTTTGATCACCACGTCGTCCGATAGCCGGGGCATGCCGGCCGGCGCAAGCTGCCAGTAGCCGGCGTCAACGCCGAGCTCGCCGGTCACGCCCAGCGCGTCCGCCCGCCAGGAAACGCGGCCGGTGCCGGAGACGGCGACCCACTGGTCGGATAGCTGCCAGGCGCCGAAGCGGTCGAGGCGGACGTCGAGGAAAGCGTTTTCCGCCGTGGCGCCGTCGCCGAGGCGCAGCTCGCCGGAGACGTCGATGCGCCCCGGCGTGGCGAAGCGCGCCGCCGTGTCGCCGAGCGCCTGGCGCAGCGCGCGCGGCGGTTCGGTCAGCATGCTGGCGAAGCCGAGGCGCGTGATGCGCAGCAGGCTGCCGTCGAATTCTGCGGCCAGCTTGCCGTCGGCGAGGCGCAGGCCCTGTTCGGGCAGGCCCAGGGCCAGTCCGTCACCGTCGAGGCGGCCGTCGAGCCGGGGCTGCGCGGGCGTGCCGGCGATCTCCAGCGCGCCGGAGAGCTTGCCGCCTGCCTGCCAGCCTTCGCCGAGCAGCTGGCCGAGCCAGGACAGGTCGCCGACGTCGAGGCGCAGGCGGCCCTGCCAGGGCTGGTCGGCGGCGAACTGCCAGGGGCCGCGCATGCCGGCCTGGAGCTGGGCGGCGAGCTGCCCGAACTGCTTTCCGTCGATGCTGGCCTCCGCGCGGAGGCGGTCGGCGTCGGCGCTGGCGCGCAGTTCGGCCGTCCACTCCGGGTCGCTGCCGGCCAGCGCCAGCGGACCGATCGACCCGCCGGCGGGCGAGATGTCCAGCGGCGCCGCCTGGCGCAGGGCCAGCCGCGGCCGGCCGTCGTCCGCCGCGAGCCGCAGTTCGCGCAACTGCCCGAGCCAGCGCCGGCCGTCGAGGAGTCCTCCCTCGGCGGCGAGGCGCACTTGCCGCCGCTGGCCGGAGGCCAGGATGGCGCCGTCGATTTCGAGGCGATGCGCGCGGTTGCTGCCGGACACCCGCGCCTTGAGCGCCTGCACGGATGCCTCGTCGCCGGGGCGGGTGAAGCGTTCCAGCGCCAGTTCCAGGTCGAGCGGCGAGTCGCTCTCGCCGGCCAGCCCGCCGCGCAGCGTCAGCCCGGCGAGCGTGCCGACTTCCGGCAGGGCGAGGCGCGGCGCCGCGAGGTCGAGCGTCAGGGCGGGGCGCTGCGGCGTTCCCGCCAGCTCGAAACGCCCGCGCAGCGCGCCGTCGATGCCGAACGGCGCCAGCCGGGGCGCGTCGATGCGCACGCTCAGGCGGTCCTCGGGCCGGCCGAAGGCGCCCGTCGCGGCGAGCTGGTTCGGGCCGGCGCTCAGCGTCACGTCCACGTCGTGGATTCTCGGCCAGGCGAGCGACAGGCGGCCCTGCCCGCCAAGCGGCATGCCGGCGTAGCGGCTGTCTCCGAGCGCGAAGCGCGCCTCGACGACGGGCTGCGGGCCGAGCTGCCCCTGCGCTTCGAGGTCCGCGTCGATGCTGGCGGCCGGCACCTTGGCGAAGCGGGACGGATCGAAGCGGCGCAGCGTGCCCTTGGCGGCGAACGTCTGCCGTCCCTCCGTCTGCAGATGACCCGTGGCCGACAGGAGCGCGTCGCCGGCCGCCAGTTCGAGCGCCTTGACGGTCAGCGTGCCGCCGGCGTGTTCGGCATCCGCCGCCAGCCGGACGCGCGCGTCGCGCCACGCCAGCCGGGCGCTCTGCCGTTCGGCGGCGAGCGACAGGGCGAGCGGGCCGTCAAAGCGCGTGGGGATGAGGCTGGAGAGCAGGCGCGCGGCGTCGATCCGGCGCGCGTCGAGATTCAGCGTCAGCGTCGCCTCGGACCAGCGTCCGCCGCCGCGCAGGGCGCCGCCGCCGGGGAGCGCCAGCGCCACGTCTTCCAGCCGTACCGCGTCGCCGTCCGGAACCGCGCGGACGAAGGCCGAGGCGAGCGGGAGGCGCTGGCGGTCGAGCGGGCCGGGCAGGCGGTTGGTGACGCGCAGGGTGCCGGCCGGCGTCGCGCCGTCCTGGCCCTCGGCCTTCAGCCGCGCCGCGACGTCCAGTTGCGCGCGCGGCACGCCGGCCAGCCAGGCCGACGGGTCGATGTTGCGCAGGTCGGCCTCGGCCTCGCTGAACGGCAGCGCGGCGAACGGCGTGAGCGTGGCGCGCGCCTCGCCGTCGACGCCTTGCAGCGCGCGCACGGAGAGGTCGATCCGGTCCAGCGTGCCGCCGGCCTCGGCGGCGAGCGCCAGCGGGCGTTCGGCCAGCATTCCGCTCACCTCCGCGCGCGCTTCCAGCGGAAACGGCGCGCGGCCGTCCAGGGCCAGTCGGCCGGTGGCCGCCACGTCGGCGACGCGCAGCGCGAGATCCTCGACCGCGTGCCGCCGCCCGTCGCTCGCCAGCCGGGCGGCGATTCCGGTCACCGGCGGCGCGCCGTCCCAGCGCAGTTCGCCGATCGCGACCTGCCGGATCGAGACCGCCAGCGGTAGCGTGAGGTCGTCCGGCGGCGGGGAGGCCGGCTCGGCCGGTCCGGACGTGTCGACCGCCAGCGACGCCATGCGCAGCTCGCCGATTTCCAGCCGGCTGCGGAGGAGCGCGGCCGGCGTCCAGTCGAGCTCGACGCCGCGCGCCGTGACGGAGAGTCCTTCCGACTGCCAGCGCAGTTCGCCGACGGACAGCGGCCCGAGCAGGCGGCCGCGCAGGCCGTCGGCCGCGAACTGGCCGCCGGAGGCCGAGGCGAGCAGGCGGCCCGTCGCGCGCAGGCCGCTTTCGCTGGCCGCGAGCCAGGCCGCGCCGCCCGCGGCGGCGAGCGGCGGAAGCAGGAGGAGCCACCAGTAGCGTCGGGCGCGCGCCATGGTCAGAACGGGATCGCCAGCGCGAAGTGCACGTGCAACCCGCCGTCCCGCTGGCCGTACGCCAGATCGGCGCCGATCGGGCCGGCCGGGCTCTTCCAGCGCACGCCCAGGCCGTAGCCGACGGCGGGTTTCAGATCGCCGGGGCGGTCCGCCGCGTCGCCGGCGTCGACGAAGGCGGCGATGCCCCAGGTCGGCGAGATCCAGTGCGTGGCCTCGACGCTGAGCACGGCGAGGTAGCGTCCGCCGACCGTCGCCGAGCCCTCGTCGACGCCCAGGCTCTGGTATGCGTATCCGCGCACCGAGCCGGTGCCGCCGGCGCGGAACAGGTAGTCCTGCGGGATGCCGTCGCGGGACGGCGCGAGCGTCGCCCCGCCTTCCGCACGCACGGCCAGCGAATCGCGCTCGCCGAGCGGGATGTACTGCAGCCAGCGGCCGTGCAGCCGGACGAAGTTCTGGTCCGAGAGCAGCGCCTTGGAGCCGCCGCCGATCTGCGCCTGCAGCACGGTGCCGCGGCGCGGGTCGAGCGCGTTGTTGACGTGCCGCCAGGTCCACTGGGCGTTCGGCACCAGCGCCTTGTTGGTGGTTGCCTCCTCGCCGTCCGGGCGCAGCCGTTCGCGCTCCCAGTTGAGCGACAGGCGCTGCTCGATGCTGCCGCGCTGCTGGGTCGTCTGCACGCCGAGGGCGTGGCGGTCGGTGCGCAGGCCCTGGATGTCGGTCTTCTCGATCAGCGCGCCGACGGCGTGGCGGCGGTTCCGTTCGTCCGGCGGCAGGTTGATGTCGGCGTAGAGCGCCTGCTGCTTCTGTTCGAGGCGCAGGCCGCTGTCGAGGACCCAGGCCTGGTTGAACAGGTTCGGCGTGTGATAGCTGGTCTCGACGCGCGCGCCGGTGTTCGAGCTGACGCCCGCGCCGAAGCCGAAGCGGTGCGCCGGGCGTTCGCGGACGTCCACGTCCACCGGCACGACGCGCGAGCCGTCCTCGCCGGGAACCGCGCCGTCGCGGTCGATGGTGACGCGGGCGGAACTGAAATAGGGCGTGGCCAGCAGCGCGCTCTGCAGCTCCGCCAGTTTTTCCTCCCGGTACGGCTCGCCGGCCTCGACGGCGCGGTTGTAGCGCTCGACCAGCGAGTCCGGATAGCGGTACAGGCCGCTGGTGCGCAGCGCGCCGAACCGGTACGGCGGACCGGCGTCGTAGCGGGCGGTCAGGTGCGCCTGCCGCTCCTCCGTGTCGATCGAAGCTTCGCTGTCGACCAGGCGCGCGTCGGCGTGGGCCACGGCGAGCAGGCCCGAAAGCACCTGCTGCTTGGCCTCGCTCCAGTCCTGCTGGCGGAACGGCCGGCCGGCGGGCAGGCGCCACCCGTCGATCAGCGATTTGCGCGTTTCCCCGGCGACCGGGCCGTCGATGTCCACCGCCACGTCGGCGACGCGCGTGCGCGGCCCCGGATCGATGCGCACGCGCCGGACGCCTGCCGCTTCGGACACCTCGAAGGTCGGCGAAAAATAGCCTTCGGTGGCCAGCATTTCCTCCAGCATGGCCTGCAGGCGCTGCGGCGCGGGCGGATCGTCGGGCAGGTGGGGCTGCATCAGCGCGACCAGTTCGTCCGGCCCTTCCAGGACGATGGCCGCCGAGGCGGCGGAAGTGATCGGCGCGATCAGCATCAGCAGCAGGGGGAGGCAGCGGCGGAGGAATTTGCATTGCACGGGCATCGGTTTATTCTACCGGGAAGTCTCCGCCGCGCCATGCGCGCCTCCGAGCCGGGCCGCCGGCGCCTTCTTCCCGATGATCGACAACGAAAGGCACGTGCCATGCAACTCGTCACCACTCCCGGCCTGGAAGGCCGGCGCATCGTCCGCTACTGCGGCATCGTCGCCGGCGAGGCCGTTCTCGGCGCCAATGTCTTCAAGGACATGTTCGCCGGCATCCGCGATCTGGTGGGCGGACGTTCCGGGACCTATGAGAAGGAACTGCGCAAGGCGCGCCAACTGGCGCTCGACGAACTGGCCGAACAGGCCGCCGAGCAGGGCGCCAACGCGGTGGTCGGCGTGGATTTCGACTACGAGGTGCTCGGCGAAAAGAACGGCATGCTGATGGTCACGGCGAGCGGCACGGCGGTGGTCGTGGAGTGAGCGCCGGCTAGACCGGCGCCGAGGCGAAATTCTTCATCTTCCGCCACAGCGTGACGCGGCTGATGCCGAGGCGGGCGCAGACTTCGTCGGCCGGGTGCTTGGCCAGCAGGTTGCGGATGATCGCCGATTCCATCTGCTTGAGCGAGGCGCTTTCCGGGATGGTGATGAAGCGCGCCTCGGCCGGGACGTACTCCTGTTCGCCGAGGGCTTCCTGAATGTGCCGGGCCTCGATCTGCTCGTCATGGCCGTAGGCCACCACTTCGGCGACGTTGCGCAGCTGCCGCACGTTGCCGGGCCACGAATGGGACTTGAGCGCCTCCCGCGCCGACGGCGCCAGGCGCATCTCGCGGCCGGCCTGGCCGGCGAAGCGGCGCAGGTAGTGCTCGAAGATCTGCGGGATATCGTCGGTGCGCGCGCGCAGCGGCGGGATGTGCAGGCCGACGACGTGGATGCGGTAATACAGGTCCTGGCGGAAGGTGCCGTTCTGCGTCTGGGCGAAGAGGTCGCGGTTGGTCGCCGAGATGATGCGCACGTTGACCGGGATGATCTTGTCGTCGCCGATGCGCATGATCTCGCGCTCCTGCAGCACGCGCAGCAGGCGGTTCTGGATTTCCGGGGCGAGCTCGCCGATCTCGTCGAGGAACAGCGTGCCCTCGTGCGCCAGTTCGAACAGGCCCGGCTTGCCGCCCTTGCGCGCGCCGGTGAAGGCGCCGTCGACGTAGCCGAAGAGTTCGCTTTCGAGCAGGCTCGGCGGGATCGAGGCGACGTTGACCGAGACGAACGGCCCGGACTTGCGCCGGCTGTGGTTGTGGATGCTCTGCGCGAAGACTTCCTTGCCGGTGCCGGTCTCGCCGTAGATCAGCAGGTTCGAGTCGTGGCCGGCGTAGACCTTGGCGCGCGCGGTGAGCTGCCGGATGGCTTCGGAGTCGCCGACGATGTCCTTGAAGTGGTAGCGCGCGTACAGCCCCTTCTTGTGGAAGGACGAGCGGATCTTCGATTCCGACGCCTGGATGCGCGCCACCTCGTGCAGGGTGACTACCTTGCCGCGCACGCCGTCGTCGAATGCGAGCGGGATGCTGCGGGCGATCACGTTGTTGCCGTTGATCGAGGTGACCTGCTCCTTTTCGCCCGAGTCGAGGATCGACAGCGCGTGCTCGAAATCGGGCGGGCTCGCCGGGCTGATGGCGCACAGCCGCCTGGCGTGGCGATTGAAGAAGTTGACCTCGTGGTCCGGGGTGAAGGCGATCACCGCCTCGTCGATGTTGTCGATGATCGCGGCGAGCTGGGCGGCCTGCAGCTTTTCCCGCTCCTTGGCGCGGATGATGCGGATGGCTTCCTGCAGGGCCGCCTTGATCGAGGTGCGGCCGCTTTCCAGGAACACGGCCTCGACGCCGAGTTCGCGCGCGGTGGAGTAGGCCTCGCGGCAGCCGATGATCGCCTCGAAGCCCTGGTCGGCCAGTTCCCGCACCTTGGCCTGGATGCCCTCCTCGTCGGGCTGCGGGTGGATGCTGACCAGCGCGTCGAGGATGCGGAAGTCGCCGACCGCGCCGCTGAACAGGTTGGCGCGGCTGACGATGCCGATGCGCTTGAGCCCGCGCGCGGTCAGGGCGCTGACGTTGCTGAGCAGTTCGTTGAGCGACATGGCGATCTCGACGACGCTGATGCCTTCGATGCGGGCCGCCCGTTCCGCCAGCCCGCCGCGCGAGACGACCACCTCGACCTCGGGATGGCGCCGCACGACCTCTTCGGCGCCGGCGTCGTCGGTGGTTTCGACGCGCAGCGCGATGCCCAGTTCGGCGGCGATCTCGGGCGCGGCTTCGGACAGGCTTTGCATCGGGCTGAGCAGCAGGATGGAGGGCATGGCGTTTTCTCCGGAAGAGGGACGAGAGGCTAGCGCAGTAATTTCATAAATGCAATTTCAGATGTTTCAATATTGAAATAACCGTAGAGGGCCACCTTTACGAATCAATGGCTTATTTCTGGCATGTGCCTTGCTATCATGGATGTGCGGACTGCACGCAGTCCCGCGACGCAAGGCCGGTCTCGTTACCGGTCCGTGACAACCAATCGGAGGGGAACCATGATGTTTTCGGGATTCAGCAAGAAGATGGCCGTTTGCGCCCTGGGGCTGGCGATGTGTGTGGGGGCCGGCGGCGCTCTGGCCGCCGACGTGATCAAGATCAAGATCGCCTACGGCAACAACGTCGGCGAGCCGAACGACAAGGCCGTGCGCGAATGGGGCCGGCTGATGAAGGAGCGCAGCAAGGGGCAGGTCGAGTTCCAGTACTTCCCGAGTTCGCAGCTCGGTTCGCAGAAGGACGTGACCGAGCAGCTGACGATCGGCTCGAACGTGATCACCATTTCCGACGGCGGCTTCCTGATGGACTACGTGCCCGCCTTCGGCGTCACCTATCTGCCGTACATCTACGACAACCAGGAACAGCTCTTCAAGCTGGTCGACAGCGACCTGTTCAAGGACCTGTCCAAGCAGCTCGAAGCCAAGGGGCTGTACATCGTGCATAGCAAGTGGATCTACGGCGTGCGCAACATGCTGGCGACCAAGGCGGCGACCAAGCCCGAGGATCTCAAGGGCCTGAAGATCCGCGTGCCGAACATCCGCCTGTCCAACGAGATGATGAACGCCATGGGCGCGACGGCGACGCCGATGCCGCTGGCCGAAGCCTACCCGGCGCTGATGCAGGGTGTGATCAACGGCGCCGAGAACCCGATCCCGGTGCTCTACGGCGGCAAGATGTTCGAAGGCGCCAAGTTCCTGCTGATGACCCGGCATCAGGTGAACCTCTCCTCCTGGATCGCCGGCACCAGCTTCATCAAGAAGCTGCCGCCGGAAGTCGTCCAGATGCTCAAGGAAACGGGCGAAGAGGCCGGCAAGTTCCTCGACAAGGAGAACGAGATCGCCGACAAGGACGCCGTCAAGAAGATGGAAGCGGCCGGCGTCAAGGTGGTCGAGGTGGACCGCGCCGCCTTCAAGACCGCGATGAAGGACTTCCCGAACCGCTTCGCCAAGGAATTCCCGCCCGAAGTGATGAACAAGGTCTATTCGATCATCGGTTCGAAGTAATCGCCGCTCCCGGGCGGGCGCCCGCGCCCGCCTGCTTCCTTTTCCGCCCGGCAGTCCGGCGTGTCCCCCGAACAGGGCGGGCATGGGCTGTCGCGCCCGATACAGGTGACTCGTATGAGGATTTTTCAAGCGTTCTACGACCTCGTCAGAAAGGTCGATAATTTCTTCGGCATGGCGGCGATGGCGTTCATCATTCTGCTGGCGTGCGCCAACGTGTTCATGCGCTACGTGGTGGGGCAGCCGTGGGGGTGGGTGGAGGAGGTGACGGTGTTCACCTTCGTCTGGCTGACCATGCTCGGCGCCTCGGCGGTGGTGCACGTCGAGGGGCATTGCTCGATCGACGTGCTGGTACGGCGCTGTTCGCCGCAGTGGCAACGCATCACCGGCCTCGTCGCCGACGTGGTGGTGCTGGTCACGCTGGTCCTGCTCATCTACTACGGCATCCAGCTGACCATCAAGGGCCAGACCAAGCTCACCCCGATCCTCGGCATTCCCTACAGCTACGTTGACGCCTCGATCCCGGTCAGCTGCGCGTTCATGTTGATGTATTACGGGCGGATGTTCTGGAACAGCCTGCGCGGCAAACAGAACACCCCCGCGCTCGATGCAGACGCCCCGGAGGTCGCATCATGAGCGTGCTGATCGCCTTTCTGCTGATGCTGGCGCTGTTCGCCATCAACGTGCCGGTGGCCTTCGCCGTCTGCGCGGCGACCTTCGCCTACTTCTTCATCGCCCAGGACATGTCGGCGGTGATGGTCGTGCAGCGCATGATCGGCGGCGCCGACAACCTGCCGCTGCTGGCCATTCCCTTCTTCATGATGCTCGGCTCGATCCTCAACTACACCGGCATCACCAACCGGCTGCTGATCCTCTCCGACGCCCTGTCGGGGCACATGCGCGGCGGCCTGGCGCAGACCAACGTGGTGCTCGGCGCGCTGATCGGCGGGCCGTCCGGCGCGGGCCTGGCGGACGCGGCGATGATCTGCAAGGTGCTGGTGCCGGAGATGTGCAAGAACGGCTACAGCCGTCCGTTCGCCGCCGCGCTGACCTCGGCCTCGGCGCTGCTCGGGCCGATCCTGCCGCCGGGCATCGGCCTGATCATCTACGGCTTCGTCTCCGACACCTCGATCGGCAAGCTGTTCATGGGCGGCATGGGGCCGGGCATCCTGTGCACGATCCTGCTGATGGTGGCGGTCGACTACGTGGCGCGTAAGCGCGGCTACAAGCCGACGCGGCCGAAGATGGCCGGGCTGAAGGAAATCGGCAAGGCCTCGCTCGACGCCTTCTGGGGGCTGATGCTGATGGTGCTGATCCTGGGCGGCATCCGCTACGGCATCTTCACGCCGACCGAGGCGGGCGCGGTGACCTGCATCTACGCGCTGATCGTCGGCTTCGCCTACAAGGAGACGAGCTGGGCCGACGTCAAGACGGCGCTGGCCGAATCGGCGCGGGCCAACGGCTCGATCATGCTGATCCTGATGGCCTCGGCCGGCTTCGCCTGGATACTCACCTGGGAAGGCGTGGCGGCGCAGACGACGGAACTGCTGATGGGCCTCTCCGACAGTCCGACGGTGTTCCTGCTGATCATCAACGCGCTGCTGATCCTGGTCGGCATGTTCCTCGACGGCAACGCGGCGATCATCGTGCTCACCCCGCTGTTCATGCCGACGGTGCACGCCTTGGGCATCGACCCGGTGCACTTCGGGATCATGATGATCTTCAACCTGTCGATCGGTGCCATCACGCCGCCGTTCGGCACGACGATGTTCCTGACCTGCAACCTCACCGGGGTCAAGCTGGACGAGTACATGAAGGAAATTCTGCCTTTCTACGTCGCCCTCGGCGTGACCCTGGCCGTCACCACCTTCTACCCGCCGCTCTCCCTGGTGCTGGCCAACTGGGTGCCGATGTAGGCCCGGAAGTTCCGGCGCGGCGGTTCGCCGCCGCGCCTTCTGCAATGCTGGAGAAATCATGAAGACAGTCTGTTTGAAGCAGCCCGGCGACATTTCGCTGGTCGACGTTCCGGAGCAACGGCGCGAGCCGGAGCAGGTGCTGATCAAGGTGCGCAGCGCCGGCATCTGCGGGTCCGACATCGGCGCCTACAAGGGCGTCAATCCGCTGGTGTCCTATCCGCGCGTCATCGGCCACGAGATCGCCGGCGAGGTGGTCGAGGTGGCGGACGACGAACAGGAGTTCAAGGTCGGCGACCGCGTCATCCTCGAACCCTACGTGTATTGCGGCAAGTGCTATCCGTGCTCGATCGGCCACACCAACTGCTGCGAGAACCTCACCGTGCGCGGCGTGCACATCGAGGGCGGCATGGCCGAATACGTGTCGCATCCGCGCCACCTGCTGCACAAGGTGCCGGCGGGCATTCCCTGGCACCTCGTCCCGATGGCCGAGCCGCTGGTCATCGCCATGCACGCCGTCCAGCAGGCGGAAGTCGCGGCCGGCCAGCACGTGGTGGTCACCGGCGCCGGCCAGATCGGGCTGCTCGCGGCGCAGTACGCGCTGACCCTCGGCGCGGTGCCGATCGTCGTCGATCCGGTCGACGAGCGGCTGGCGCTGGCCCGCTCGCTGGGCGTGGCGCACACCGTCAATCCGGCGGGCGCCGACGCGGTGGCCGGCATCCTGTCGATCACCGGGGGGCGGATGGCCGAGGCAGTCATCGAATGCTCGGGCGACGCGCGCGCCATCCGCGGCGCGGTCGACTACGTCTCCTACGCCGGCCACATCGCGCTGGTCGGCTGGCCGAAGGGCGACATCCCGATGCCGACGGCGCTATTTACCAAGAAGGAGCTGACCGTGCGCGGTTCGCGCAACAGCGTCGGCCAGTTTCCGGAGAGCCTGCGCCTGATCGCCGAGGGCAAGGTCAACGTCGAGGCGCTGCTGACCAAGACCGTGTCGATGGACGAGACGCCGGCGATCGTCGCCGACATCGCGGCGCACCCGGAAAAGTACCTGAAGGTGACCTGCGTCCTGTGAATCCGGGCCGGTACGCCGCCATGCGTGCCTTGCATACGCGGATGTTCAATCGGTATTGGACATCGGCCGGGGGCAATAGGATAGTGCCCGCCTGATGCCCGCGGACGCCGGCGCGGAGTCACGCCTTCTTACGACAAAATATTTGGAGAGCCCTCAATGAACAGCCTGAACAGAGCCCTGCTTGCCGCCGGCAAGCTGGCCGTCGAAACGTCCAAGCCGTCCGCGCAGAAGCCGACGCGCATCCTGCAGATCGGCGACGGCAATTTCCTGCGCGCCTTCGTCGACTGGATGGTCGACGTGGCCAACGGCGCCGGCCTGATGAACGGCGAAGTGATCATTGCGCAACCGCTCGAACGCGGCATCGCCGAGCTGATGAAGGCGCAGGACCAGCTGTTCACCGTCCTGCTGCGCGGCGTGCAGAACGGCCAGCCGGTCCAGTCGAAGCGCCTGGTGAGCTGCGTCAAGGACACGCTCAATCCCTACGCGCAGTGGGACGCGATGCTCGCCACGATGCGCGATCCGGCGCTGCGCTTCGTCGTCTCCAACACCACCGAGGCCGGCATCGCCTACGTCGAGGAAGCGCGCGTCGAAGGCACGTGCCCGGCCAACTTCCCGGCCAAGGTGACGGCGCTGCTGCTGGAACGCTTCCAGGCCTTCGGCGGCTCGCCCGAGTCGGGGCTGGTGTTCCTGCCGTGCGAACTGATCGAGGCCAACGGCTCGAAGCTGAAGCGCTACGTGCTGCAGTTCGCCGAGGCGTGGCAGTTGCCGGCCGGGTTCGCCGCCTGGGTCGAGCAGCACAACGTCTTCTGCAACACGCTGGTCGACCGCATCGTCCCCGGCTTCCCGGCGGCCGAGGCCGAGGCGCTGTACGCCGAGTTCGGTTACCGCGATCCGCTGACGGTGGCCGCCGAGCCCTTCCTGCTGTGGGTCGTCGAAGGCCCGGCGCGGCTCGCCGAGGAACTGCCGCTGCACCAGGCCGGGCTCGACGTGGTGTGGACCGACGACCTGCAGCCGTACCGTACGCGCAAGGTGCGCATCCTCAACGGCGCGCACACCGCCAGCTCGCTGGCGTCGTTCTGCGCCGGCCTGGATACGGTGCGCGAGATGACCGAGGACCCGGTGGTCTCGAAGTATCTCGACAAGGTGATGTTTGACGAGATCGTCCCCTTCGTGCCGCTGCCCGACGCCGAGCGCAAGGCCTACGCCGCGACGATCATGGAGCGCTTCGCCAACCCGCACATCCGCCACGAGCTGATCTCGATCGCCTTGAACTCGGTGTCGAAGTGGCAGGTGCGCGTGCTGCCGACGGTCAAGGACTACGCGGCCAAGTATGGCAAGGCGCCGGCCGGATTGTCGTTCTCGCTGGCCGCGCTGCTCCACTTCTACCACGGCACGTTCACCGCCAACGGCGAGTACGAAGGCCGGCGCGCGCAAGGCGCCTACCCGATCAAGGACAACGCCGACATCCTGGCGATCATGAACGCCGCCTGGTCGGGCGCCGCCGATCCCGCGCAGGTGGCCGCGACGCTGCTCGCCGATACGCGCCTGTGGGGCGAGGACCTGACCAAGGTGCCGGGCCTCGCCGAACAGACGGCCGCAGCGCTGGCACGAATCGAGGCGGCCGGGGTCAAAACAGCCATGAGCGAGCTTTGATTTGGAGGAAGTAGTTTTTAACCACGACGTGCACGACGAACACGACGAAAACGCAAGGCAAGACCGATTCGGTGTTTTTTCCTGTTTCTCGTCGTGCCCGTTGTGTCGTTGTGGTTAATTCGTTTTAGGAGCACAACATGACCCAACCCACCGTGATTCGCCTGCATCCCAACGACGACGTGCTGATCGCGGCCCGGCAGCTGGTGCCGGGCACGGCGATCGATTCGGAGAACGTGACCGTGCGCGACATGATCCCGCCCGGCCACAAGATGGCCGCGCACGATCTCAAGACGGGCGACCCCGTCCGCCGCTACAACCAGATCATCGGCTTCGCCAAGGCCGACGTCGCCGCCGGGCAGCACGTCCATTCGCACAATCTCGGCATGGGCGAGTTCGAGCGCGACTACAGCATCGGCCAGGACGTGCATGAACTGCCGAAGGTGGCGCGGCCGGCCACCTTCCTGGGCTACAAGCGCCCGAACGGCAAGGTCGGCACGCGCAACTACGTCGCGGTGATCTCCTCGGTGAACTGCTCGGCGACGGTGACGCGCGCCATCGCCAACCACTTCACACGCGAGAAGCTGGCGGCGTTTCCCCACGTCGACGGCGTGATCGCCCTGCCGCACCCGCTCGGCTGCGGCATCAACGTGAACGGCGAGGGCATGCAGATCCTGCGCCGCACCATGGTCGGCTTCGCCAAGCACCCGAACTTCGCCGGCGTGCTGTTCGTCGGCCTGGGCTGCGAGCAGAACCAGATCGGCCCGCTCGTCGAGGCGATCGGCCAGCACGAGCCGGGCATGCTGCAGCAGGTGATCATGCAGGCCGAGGGCGGCACGGCGGCGGCGATCCGCAAAGGCATCGAACTGGTCGAGGGCATGCTGCCGAAGGCCAACCAGTACAAGCGCGAGGAGGCCTCGGTCGGCAACCTGATCGTCGGCCTCAACTGCGGCGGCTCGGACGGCTATTCCGGGATCACCGCCAACCCGGCGCTCGGCGGCGCGTCCGACCTGCTGGTGGCGCACGGCGCGACGACGGTGCTCTCCGAGACGCCGGAAATCTACGGCGCCGAGCACCTGCTGACGCGGCGGGCGAGGACGCCCGAAATCGCCCAGAAGCTGATCGACCGCATCGCCTGGTGGAAGGAATACTGCGCGCGCACCGGCGGCGAGCTGGACAACAACCCGTCGGTCGGCAACAAGGCCGGCGGCCTCACGACGATCCTCGAAAAATCGCTCGGCGCCGTGGCCAAGGGCGGCACCAGCGCGCTGAACGGCGTCTTCCTGTTCGCCCAGCCGATCGACGCTAAGGGCTTCGTCTACATGGACACGCCGGGCTACGACCCCGTGTCGGCGACCGGCCAGGCGGCCGGCGGCGCGCAGATCATCTGCTTCACCACCGGGCGCGGCTCGGCCTTCGGCTGCGCCGGCGTGCCGACGATCAAGCTGGCGACCAACAGCATGCTGTACGAGCGCATGCGCGACGACATGGACGTGAACTGCGGCGACCTGATCGACGGCACGCCGATGGCCGAGATCAGCCAGCGCATCTTCAACGCGATCATCCGCCACGCCTCCGGCGAAAAGGTGCGCAGCGAGGTTCTCGGCTACGGCAACGACGAATTCCTGCCGTGGCAGGTCGGGGCGGTGATGTAGGGCCGTCCTTCCGGGGGAAAGCGGCTCGGGCCGTCCGGCCTAGCCGTTTTCTCCGGTGATGAACCCGATGCGGCGCTGCTTCGGTTCGGGCGGGGCCATGAGTTGCCGGATGGCGTCGATCAGCCCGGCAATGGCTTGATCATGGCTGCCGACCTTGCGTTCCAGGGCCTCCAGCTTGGCGGCGAGGTCCTGGTGGGCGGCCAGCGTTTCTCTGAGCCGGATGAAGGCGCGGACGACGAACACGCTCATTTCGATGGCCTTCGGCGAGTTCAGGACAGTCGCCGCCATGATCGCCCCGTGCTCGGTGAAGGCGTAGGGCAGGGAACGCCTGCCGCCGTGTGGCGAACTTGAGGTCGCAAATTGCGACCTCAAGTCGTCGAACTCCTCGGTGGTCAGCTGGAACATGAACTCTTCCGGGAACCGTTCGCGATTCCTCTTGACCTGCTCGTTCAGGCGCTTGGTCGGCACGCCGTAGAGCCGGGCAAGCTCGGCGTCCAGCATGGCTTTGTAGCCGCGGACGAAGAGAATCCGCTGCGAGATGGCTTCGGGAGCTGCAGTGGCTGGATTCATTGGCGCCTCATCAGTCGCATGGTCATGCGCGATGATGACATGTCATGCCTTTTGCATCAATCGCGACGCCGTTCCTCCCGGCCTGTGGCGGCTGGCCGGACAGCGGAATCAGAACGACTCGTAGCGAATCCCGCCGCGCCGTTCGCCCTTGAACGGGCGGCCGAAGAAGATCATGCCGCGGCCTTCCAGCGCGACGCTGCCGTTCTTGACCAGGCGTTCCTGCGCGCCCTCGCCGAGCACGATGGTGCCGTTGGTGCTGGAGTCGGTGAGCAGGACGCCCTTGGCCGTGCGCTCTATCCGGCAATGGTTTCGGGAGACGTGGATGTCGGTGAGCACCAGGTCGCTCGCCGGGTCGCGGCCGATGGTGGCGACCGGGTTGTTCTCCGAGACTTCCAGCATTTTCAGCCCGAAGTGCAGGTACACGTAGGGACTCGCCGGCAGCGAATGCATCGAGGTCGGCCAGAACGATTCGCCGCCGTAGGCGCCCGAGGGAATTTCGCGCCGCCAGTCGATGACGAAGACGGGCGTGTCCGCGTCCGCTTCCTCCAGCGGGCGGGCGAGCCGGCTCAGCTCCTTGCCGAGGCCGGTACCCATCTCCCGCGAGATCAGGATGCCGTCGTTGATGCGGGCCAGCCGGGAGGCGATCTCGCGGGCGTCGTCGGCGAGGTCCTTCGAACGCTGCCGGACCAGCCCCTGATGGATGCCGATGCGCAGCGCCAGCTTCTGGCGCGACACCTGCGGCAGCACGGCGCAGCGGTGCTGCATCTCGCAGGCGCCGAGCACGGCGCCGTCCGCCGAGTCGAAGGTGACCAGCATGCCGTCGTCGAAGCGCAGGTCCACCTGTCCGTAATAAGCGGCGGCGACCCGTTCGATCCGGTTCAGGCGCCGTTCGATGGGGTGCCCCGCCTGGGCGTCGTCGAAGGTTTCGCCGTCCGTTCCGGTGCGCGCCACCTTGGCATGGAGGAAAAGCTTGCTGCGTGATCTGATCATGGCGACGGTAGGCGGATGTTCTTCGATAGGGCTGTTTTACCCCGCATAGTAGCAGCACGCCTCCGTTTTGCCTGCGGCGCCGGCGGCGGGGCGGAACAGGCGTCCCTGCCAGGTTTCCCGTTCGCCCAGGCGGGCGTCGAGCATGGCCGGGAAGCGCGACAGCCGGATGCCCCAATCGGGGGACACGCGCTGCGCGGGCGGGACTTCGCTGCCGAGGCGCTGGATGCGGATGCCCGGCGGCAGGTGTTCCAGCACGTCGATCACCGCGTCCAGGTACGCCTCCGGGCTCAGCAGCGGGACGCTGGCGGGGTCGGCGCGGTAGCGGTT
Organism: Propionivibrio sp.; assembly: GCF_047602565.1. GTDB lineage: Bacteria > Pseudomonadota > Gammaproteobacteria > Burkholderiales > Rhodocyclaceae > Propionivibrio. The sequence goes on along the minus strand of NZ_JASGGX010000001.1, from coordinate 1,598,769 downwards.
GGCCAGCCGCGTACCGCGGATGATCTGCAACTGGTGGAATTTCAGCGCGTCGAGCGGCAGCCGGGCGAGGGCCCGGGCGCCTGCGATCAGCGTCTCGCGCGTCTCCAGCGGCAGGCCGAGCAGCAGGTGGCCGGTGACCGACAGCCCGCGCCGCGCCGCGCGCCGGATGGCGTCCTGCGTGCAGGCGAAGTCGTGCCCGCGCAGGCAGTCGCGCAGCACCGCGTCGTCGCACGACTCGATGCCGATCTCCAGTTCCAGCGGCACGCGCCGCGCCAGGCCGGCGAGGTAGTCGAGCACCTCGTCGGGCAGGCAGTCGGGCCGGGTGCCGACGACCAGGCCGGCGATGTCCGGGTGGCCGAGCGCGGTTTCGTAGCAGTCCCGCAGGCGCGCGAGGTCGCCGTAGGTGTTGGAATAGCTCTGGAAATACGCCAGGAAAGCCTTGGTGTCCGGGTAGCGGCGGCGCATGAAGGCGATGCCGGTGTCGATCTGGGCGAGGATGCCGCGCCGCTCGCGCAGATAGGCGGGCGTGAAGCCGTCGTTGTTGCAGAAGGTGCAGCCGCCGACGCCGAGCGTGCCGTCGCGGTTCGGGCAGGTGAAGCCGGCATCGATGGAAATCTTCTGCAGGCGGCCGCCGTGCGCGCGCTTCACCCAGTCGTTGTAGGCGTTGTAGCGGCGCCCGCCGAAGTCTTCGGGCGGGGCGGCGGCGTCGGGTGGCGGGGCAGGATGGGCCATCAGGGTGATCCGTCTCGGCGGTGGCAATCGGTGGTACGCGATGATACTGACCCCGAGCGCGTCAGGCAGTTTCCCCGTACATGAAATCGCGCGTGAGCGGCAGCCTGTCCGTCTCCGGATGGTCCGCCCGGACGACCAGGACCTGGTGGATCGAGGTCCAGGCGTGCTCGAAGGAATAGGCGCAGCCCGCCAGGTACATGCGCCAGATGCGGTAGCGGCGCTCGTCGACCAGGGTGCGGATCTTCTCCGCCGCGCGTTCGTACCGCCGCGCCCAGTGGCCGAGCGTGAGCGCGTAGTGGCGGCGCAGGTTTTCCACGTCGAAGGCCTCCAGCCCGGCGGCGCTCATCTCCTTCAGGGCCAGGCTGATGTGCGGCAGTTCGCCGTGCGGGAAGACGTAGCGGTGGATGAAGCTGCCGCCGCCCCAGGCGACTTCGCCCGAGTCGGGATTGGTCGAGGTGATGCCGTGGTTGAGCGCGATGCCGTCGTCGGCCAGCAGGTCGCGCACCTTGGCGAAGTAGGCGCGCAGGTTCTTCAGGCCGACGTGCTCGAACATGCCGATGCTGGTGACCCGGTCGAACTTTCCGCTCATGTCGCGGTAGTCGGCGAGCAGCACCTCGCAGCGGTCCTCCAGCCCGGCGGCGGCGATGCGCTCGCGGGCCAGCTCGTACTGGTTGCGCGAGAGCGTGATGCCGGTGGCGCGCGCGCCGAACTGCTGCGCCGCGCGCAGGATCAGCGCGCCCCAGCCGCAGCCGATGTCGAGCAGGCGCTGTCCGGGCTGCACGCGGATCTTGCGCAGCACGTGGTCGAGCTTCTGGATCTGCGCCTGTTCCAGCGTGTTGCCGCGCTCCTTGAAATAGGCGCACGAGTACACCATGTTCTCGTCCAGCCACAGGCGGTAGAAATCGTTCGAGACGTCGTAGTGGTAGGCGATGGCGTCGGCGTCGATCCGGCGCGTGTGGCGCACGGTACGCACCACGTGCCCGAAGCGGCCGGCCGGCCGCACGGCGTGGCGCGCCAGGCAGGCGGCGACGTCGAAGATGTCCGCCAGTTCGCCGTCCACGTCGAGCAGCCCCTCGACGTAGGCCGAGCCCAGCGAATCCAGGCTGGGCAGCACCAGGTGCCGCAGCCCCGCCGGCGCCACGACGCGGATCACCACCTTGACCGGGTCGCCCAGGTCGAAATGCACGCCGTCCCACAGCTCGATGCGTACCGGAATGTCGTGGGTGCGCAGCTGCGCGGCGAGTTTTTCAAGACGCGATTGCCAGAACATCGGCGGCTTCTCCCGTGAAATGAAAAATATCCATTGCTTACGATAGTAAAAACCTCCGGTAAGTGCCATAAGAGGACTTATATATCTAACAGGTATAAACAAATAAATAAATAGGCTTTGTAGTTCTAAGTGGCGCCGATATAGTGGGCGCGTGGCGTTTCCCCGCCGACTTTCTCAAGGAGCGAAAAATGTCAGGATCGATTCGCAAACTGTTTGCCGGCGCGTTGGCCGCCGGGCTGCTGGCAGGCGCCTTGCCGGCCTTGGCCGAGACCAGCCTGCTCAACGTCTCGTACGACGTCGCGCGCGATTTCTACAAGGACTACAACCCGCTGTTCCAGAAGCACTGGAAGGAGACGACCGGCGAGTCGATCGAGCTCAAGCAGTCGCACGCCGGTTCGACCAAGCAGGTGCGCGCCGTGGCCGACGGGCTGGAAGCCGACGTGGTGACCATGAACCAGGCCTCCGACGTCGATTTCCTGGCGGAGAAGGGCCTGGTGGCCAAGGATTACGCGAAGAAGTTCCCGAACAACGCCTCGCCCTACACCTCGACGATGGTGTTCATCGTGCGCAAGGGCAATCCTAAGGGGCTGCAGGACTGGAATGACCTGGTCAAGCCCGGCGTGCAGGTGATCCTGCCGCACCCCAAGAACACCGGCAACGGGCGCTACAGCTACCTCGCCGCGTGGGGCTACGCGCTCAAGCAGCCGGGCGGCAACGACAAGACCGCGCAGGAGTTCGTCGGCAGGCTGCTGAAGAACGCGCCGCTGTTCGCCTCCGGCGGCCGCGACGCGACGACGACCTTCATGCAGCGCAAGATGGGCGACGTGCTGGTGTCGTTCGAGAGCGAGGCCGAGCTGATCGCCAAGGAATTCGGCAAGGGCGAGTTCGACGTGGTCTATCCCTCGCTGTCGATCCTCACCGAGTTCCCGGTGGCGATCGTCAACAAGGTGGTGGACAAGAAGGGCACGCGCAAGCTGGCGCAGGCTTACCTGGAGTACCTGTGGTCGAAGGACGGCCAGGAGAACGCCGCGCAGAACTACCTGCGCCCGCGCGACGCCGAGGTGCTCAAGAAGCACGCCGCCCAGTTCCCGGCGATCAAGACCTTCTCGGTCGACGAGGTCTTCGGCGGCTGGAGCAAGGCCTTCCCGGCGCACTTCAAGGACGGCGGTTCGTTCGACCAGATCTATCAGAGCAAATAAGCGCATGTTCAACCACGGCGACACGGCGGGCACGGCGAAATTCAAGAAAGAGTTTTTGCCTTTTCGCGGTGTCCGCCGTGCCGCCGTGGTCAAAAAAAAGAACCTTCTGCCATGAAACGAGTGCTTCCCGGCTTCGGCCTGTCCCTGGGCTTCACGCTGGCCTATCTTTCGCTGCTGGTCCTGCTGCCGCTCTCCGGCCTGGTGTTCAAGGCCGGGACGCTGAGCTTCGCGCAGTTCTGGGACGTGGCCACCGGCGAGCGCGCCCTGGCGGCGTACCGGGTGACCTTCGGCGCGTCGCTGCTGGCCGCGGCGATCAACGCCTTCTTCGGGCTGGTGGTGGCCTGGATGCTGGTGCGCTACCCGTTTCCCGGCAAGCGCTTCATCGATTCCCTGGTCGACCTGCCGTTCGCCCTGCCGACCTCGGTGGCCGGCATCACGCTGGCCACGCTGTACGCCGGCAACGGCTGGATCGGGCGCTATCTCGAACCGCTCGGGCTGAAGGTGGCGTTCACGCCGCTCGGCATCGTCGTCGCGCTGACCTTCATCGGTCTGCCCTTCGTCGTGCGCACCCTGCAGCCGGTGATCGAGGACATCGAGCCGGAAGTCGAGGAGGCGGCGGCCACGCTCGGCGCCACGCGCCTGCAGACCTTCCGCCGCGTCCTGCTGCCGGGCATCCTGCCGGCGCTGCTGACCGGCTCCACGCTGGCCTTCTCGCGCGCGGTCGGGGAATACGGCTCGGTCATCTTCATCGCCGGCAACATGCCGCTGGTTTCCGAGATCACGCCCCTGCTGATCATCTCCAAGCTCGAACAGTACGACGTGGTCGGCGCCACCGCGCTGGCCTGCGTGATGCTGGCCATCTCCTTCGTGCTGCTGCTGGCGGTCAACGGCCTGCAGTGGTGGGCCGCCAACCGTCACCACGGCCGCCAGCGGGTGAGCCTGTGAGCGCCGGGAACGTGTCCGGGGTGCGCCAGGCCGCCGCCGAGCCGGCCTGGCTGCGGCTGGCGCTGACCGCCGTCGGCCTGGGCTTCCTGTTCTTCTTCCTCGGCGTGCCGCTGGTCGCGGTGTTCTCCGAAGCCTTCGCCAGCGGCTGGAGCGCCTACGCCGAGGCGCTGCGCCATCCCGAAACGCTGTCCGCGATCGGGCTGACCGTGTTCATCGCGCTCGTCGTGCTGCCCTTCAACGTGGCCTTCGGGGTGGCGGCGTCGTGGGCCATCGCCAAGTTCGACTTCCGCGGCAAGAGCCTGCTGATCACCCTGATCGACCTGCCGTTCGCCGTCTCGCCGGTGGTCGTCGGCCTGGTCTTCCTGCTGATCTTCGGCGCGCAGGGGCTGTTCGGCCCGTGGCTGGCCGCGCACGAGATCAAGATCGTCTTCGCCCTGCCGGGCATGGTCATCGTCACGCTGTTCATCACCTTCCCCTTCGTCGCGCGCGAGCTGATCCCGCTGATGCAGGCGCAGGGCAGGGAGGAGGAAGAGGCGGCCGTGTCGCTCGGCGCCTCGGGCCGGCAGATGTTCTTCCGCGTGACGCTGCCGAACATCCGCTGGGGCCTGCTCTACGGCGTGATCCTGGCCAACGCGCGGGCCATGGGCGAGTTCGGCGCGGTGTCGGTGGTCTCCGGGCACATCCGGGGCGAGACCAACACGCTGCCGCTGCACGTCGAGATCGTTTACAACGAGTACAACGCGGTCGGCGCCTTCGCCGCCGCCTCGGTGCTGGCGCTGCTGGCGCTGGTGACGCTGGCGGCCAAGACGCTGGTCGAATGGAAGATGCGCCAGGAGACCGCGACGCTGCGCGCGGACCTGCCGCCGGAAAGGACGGAATGAGTGCGGAACGCGGCGGCCCCGGCCGGAATTTCGAGTTTTCAGGATAAGAAACCATGAGCATAGAAATCAACGGCGTCGGCAAACGCTTCGGCAACTTCGTCGCGCTCGACGACATCAACCTGCACATCCCGACCGGCGAGCTGGTCGCGCTGCTCGGCCCCTCGGGCTGCGGCAAGACGACGCTGCTGCGCATCATCGCCGGCATGGAAACGGCGGACAGCGGCCACGTCAGCTTCGCCGGCGAGGAGGCCACGCACCTGCACGCGCGCGAACGCAAGGTCGGCTTCGTCTTCCAGCACTACGCGCTGTTCCGGCACATGTCGGTGTTCGAGAACGTGGCCTTCGGGCTGCGCGTCAAGCCGCGCCAGGAGCGGCCTTCGCCGGCGGAGATCCATCGCCGGGTGACGAACCTGCTGAAGCTGGTGCAGCTCGACTGGCTGGCCGAGCGCTATCCGTCGCAGCTCTCCGGCGGCCAGCGCCAGCGCATCGCGCTGGCCCGCGCGCTGGCCGTCGAGCCCAAGGTGCTGCTGCTCGACGAGCCGTTCGGCGCGCTCGATACCAAGGTGCGCAAGGAACTGCGCCGCTGGCTGCGCCGCCTGCATGACGAGGTGCACATCTCCAGCGTCTTCGTCACGCACGACCAGGAAGAGGCGCTCGAAGTGGCCGACCGCGTGGTGGTGATGAACCACGGGCGCATCGAACAGATCGGCACGCCCGACGAGGTCTATTCGAATCCGGCGTCCCCGTTCGTCTACCAGTTCCTCGGCAACGTGAACGTCTTCCGCAACCGCGTGCATGGGGCCTGGGCGGAGATCGCCCGCGACGCCGACGGCGAGGCGCCGGAGGCGGCCGAACCGCCGGCCGGCGAGCGCGGCCACCAGGCGCTGGCCTTCGTCCGCCCGCACGACATTGATATCGAAGCCGCGCCGCTGGCCGGCGGCATCGAGGCGATGGTGCAGGACGTGCACGCCATCGGCCCGCTGGTGCGGGTCGAGCTGGCGCATGCCTCGGAACTGGTGGAAGTCGAACTGACGCGCGAGCGGGCCAACGTGCTGCGCCTGCAGGAAGGCCAGCGTGTCTGGCTCAAGCCGCGCCAGGTCAAGGTGTTCAACGTGCCCGCCGACGCGCTGGAAGAGGGCGGCTCGGGGATCTGAGTCCGGCCGCGGCGAAACCCGGAAAAGGAACGAAACGCTTCCGGCCTTTCGTTCCTTCCCGCGCCGCGGTCAGTTCGACACGGCGCGCAGCTTCTTGACGAAGGCGCCGAAGGGCTTCAGTTCCCAGTTGTCCCACACCTTCTTGACGGCGGCCTTGAAGGCGGCCTGATCGGCCTTGTTGACCTTGACCGACGGCATCTTCTCGTATTCGGCGAGCAGGAGCACGTCGGAATCGGCCATCGCCTTGCGCTGCGCGGCCGTGGCATCCTGGGCCGCGGCCTTGATCCAGCCGCGCTGGTCCGAGGACAGCTTCTCCCACGCCTGGCGGCTCATGACGAACGGCGCGACGCTGTAGTTGTGGTTGGTGATCGAGATGTACTGCTGCACCTCGTGCAGCTTGGCCGAATGGATGTTGGCCAGCGGGTTGTCCTGGCCGTCCACGAATTTCTGCTTCAGGGCGTCGTAGACGGTGCTGAAATTCATCGGCACCGGCGAGGCGCCGAGGACGGTCATGGTGTCCATGATCGACTTGTCGGTGGTGGTGCGTATCCGCAGCCCGATCATGTCTTCCGGCTTGACCACCGGGTGCTTGCTGTTGGTGATCTGGCGGATGCCGTTGTCCATCCAGCCGATCACGATCACGCCCTTGGCCTCCAGCTTCTTGGCCAGATCCTGGCCGATCGGCCCGTCCAGCACTTCCCAGGCCTTCGCCGAGGTGGCGAAGGCGTAGGGCAGGCCGATCGCCGACAGGTCGGGGACCAGCGAGGACGCGGCGCCCTGGGAGTTGATGCTGAGGTCGAGCTTGCCGGTCGACACCGAGATGATCATCGCCAGATCGTCGCCCAGCTTGGCGCCGCCTTCGATGGCCACGGTGATTTTGCCGCCGCTCTTTTCCTTGACCAGCTCGGCGAACTGCTCGGCGGCCTTCGATTTGGGGTTGTTCGGCGCGTTGCCGTGGCCGAGGGTCAGGGTGAGGGGGCTCTGGGCGAATGCCTGCGGCAGGCACAGCAGGAGTGCGCTCAAGAGAAAGATTACCGTTCGTGCGGGCGCCTTCATCGGGTTCTCCAGTTCTTCTACGTTGTAAAGAGGGGGCAACAGGCTACAGGCGGAAGCGGGAAACGCTCGTCTTCAGCGCGCCGGAGAGATCGGCGAGGTGGTGTACGGTGCCCGACACCGACTCCACGGCGGCCGAGTTTTCCTCGGCGGTCTGCGCGATGGCTTCCACATTGCGGGACAGTTCGACCGAACTCGTCTTCTGCTCGCGCAGCGCGTCGGAAATGGTCTCGATCGAGTCGCGCACGGTGGTCGCCGAGTCGCGGATCTCCGCCATCGAGCGGCTGGCTTCCTGGGCCACGCCGACCACGTTGACCACGGCGTCGCGGCTGGCGCGCATGCTGTCGACGGCGGCGGTGGCGCCGTCCTGGATGCTGGCGATCACCGTGCCGATCTCGCGGATCGACGTGGTGGTGCGCTCGGCCAGCTTGCGCACCTCGTCCGCCACGACCGCGAAGCCGCGTCCCTGCTCGCCGGCGCGGGCCGCCTCGATGGCGGCGTTGAGCGCCAGCAGGTTGGTCTGCTCGGCGATCTCGCGGATCACCACGGTGATGTTGCCGATCTGCTGGACCTGCTCGGACAGCGCCTGCATCTGGCTGGAGGTGTGGCCGACGTGCTCGGAGACCTCGGCGATGCGCGTCGCCGCCGTATCCACCTGGCGGCCGCTGGCGAGCGCCTTGTCGCCGGCCTCGACGGCGCGCCGGCTGGCCTCCTCGGCGCTGGCGCCGATGTGGTCGATGCTCACCGTCAGCTGTTCGACGGCGGCCGCGGCCGCGGCGGTGGAGGCCGTCTGGTTCTCGGTGCTGGCGGCGACCTGTTCCGCCGAATTCTCCAGCTGGTTGGCGGACGAGGTCACGTTCTCCGCGTTGCCGGCGACCTCGCCGATGATCCGCGCCAGTTCCAGGCGCATGGTTTCGAGCGAGCGCAGCAGGCGGCCCACTTCGTCGTCGGAAGTGCGCCGCAGGTCGCGCGCTTCGGTCAGGTCGCCCGCCGCGATGCGCGCCGCGGAGGCGTTGGCGGCGGCCAGGCGCGAGGTCAGGCTGCGCAGCGTGGTGACGCCGACCAGCACCAGCACGGCCAGCGCGCCCAGGAAGACCGCCACGGAGGTGCGCGTCGACGCCTGTTTCGATTCGAGCGCCGTGGCGGCGGCCCGCTTGCCCAGCTCCTCGTTGTACTTGATGTGCTCCAGGAAGGCTTCGGTCAGGCGGTCGCCGCTCTCGCGCGCGTTTTCCAGTTCCTCCAGCGCGCGCTCGTTCTCGTAGTTGCGCGAGGCGGCGATGGCCACGTCGATGCCGTTCTTGTAGGTCGTCAGGAGGTTCTTCTCGATGTCCAGCCGGCGCTTGTCCTCTTCATCGGACACCAGCGCTTCGTAGTTTTTCAGGTCGTCGTCCAGCCGGGCCAGCTCTTCTTCGAGCTTTTTCTCGTTCTGCAGCTTGATCTTCGGATCGTTGGTCACCGCGTGGTGCAGGACCCGGGTGCGGATCTGGAGGTAGGAGATGATCGTGCGGGTGATGGCTTCGAGGCTGGGAATGGCCTGCTCGTTGGCATAGTTGGCGGCCTTGAACACCTTGTCCGTCTGCAGGTGGCTGATGCCCGCCAACAGCAGCAGACAACACAGCGAGGTGGCGATGAGTGCGATGAGACGTTGCGCGATGGTCATTCGATGCCCTCTTCTTCTTGCTTGAAAGAGGTGAACGCTACATTTGTAAAATATGTTTTGCAATTATGGGCGGAAAGATTTTCGTCCGGCGGCCTCCGGCCGGGCGCTTCGCGGCGGCGCCCGTCTTCCCGGCGTCATGGGGGCGGCACCCCGGCGCGAGGCGCCGCCGGGGTTTCCGGACGCCGGCCGGGGAAGGCCGGCGCCGGGCGGCCGTCCGGCGGACTCCGCGCGGCGCGGCGGGCGCTCAGAGCCAGGCGCGGATGTCCGCGGCCATGGCTTCGGCGGAAATCCGGTAGCGCTCGTGCAGCGTGGGCAGGGCGCCCGCGTCGAGGTAGGCGTCGGGCAGCGCGATCTGCCGGAAGCGGGACGGCGCGACGCCGTTGCGCAGCAGCAGGCCGGCGACGGCTTCGCCCAGCCCGCCGATCAGCGAGTGGTTTTCGGCCACCACCACCAGGCGGCCGGGCACGCCCGCCTCGCGCAGCAGCGTCGCCTCGTCGAGCGGCTTGATCGTCGGGCAGTGCACCACCGCCGCGGCGACCTTGTCGGCCGCCAGCAGCCGCGCCGCTTCCAGCGCGCGCATGGTCATCAGCCCGGACGCGACGATCAGCACGTCGCCGCCGTCGCGCAGGCGCTTGGCCTTGCCCAGTTCGAAGGCGTAGTCGTACTCGTCGAGGACGAGCGGCACCTCGCCGCGCAGCAGGCGCATGTACACCGGCCCCGCGTGGGCGGCGACCTGCGGCACCGCCTGCTCGATGTCGAGCGCGTCGCAGGGATCGATCACCGTCAGGTTGGGCATCGCGCGGAAGATCGCCAGGTCGTCCGTGGCCTGGTGGCTGGGGCCGTAGCCGGTGGTCAGGCCGGGCAGCGCGCAGGCGATCTTGACGTTGAGCCTCTCCTCGCCGGCGGTCTGGTGGATGAAGTCGTAGGTGCGGCGCGCGGCGAACACCGCGTAGGTGGTGGCGAAGGGCACGAAGCCTTCCTTGGCCATGCCGGCGGCGCTCATCATCAGCAACTGCTCGGCCATGCCCATCTGGTAGAAGCGGTCGGGATGCGCCTTGGCGAAGACGTGCAGGTCGGTGTACTTGGCCAGGTCGGCGGTCAGGCCGACGATCTCCGGGCGCTCGGCGGCGAGCGCGGCTAGCGCGTGGCCGAAGGGCGCGCTGCGGGTGCGCTGGCCCGCGCCGGCGATCGAGGCGATCATCGCCGAGGTGGTCAGGCGCGGCTTGGCGGAATCCTTGCTCGTGGTGCGGGCGCTCATTGCACGTCTCCCTTGTTCAACTGATCGATGGCGAGCTGCCACTCGTGGGCGTTGACGCGGATGAAATGGTTCTTCTCCCGCGTTTCCAGGAACGGCACGCCCCGGCCCATGCGCGTGTCGCAGAGGATCACGCGCGGCCGCGGATCGGCGCCGGCGCGCGCGGCATCGAAGGCCGCGACGACGGCGCGCAGGTCGTTGCCGTCGACGCGCTGGACGTGCCAGCCGAAGGCGGCCCATTTGTCGGCCAGCGGCTCGAAATTCAGGATCTGGCGCGACGGGCCGTCGGCCTGCTGGTTGTTGACGTTGACCAGCGCGATCAGGTTGTCCAGCCGCCAGTGTCCGGCGGACATCACCGCCTCCCAGGTCGAGCCTTCGTCGAGCTCGCCGTCGGAGAGCAGGTTGTAGACGACGGACCGCGACGCCTTGCGCTTGAGTCCGAGGCACATGCCGACGGCGATGCCGAGGCCGAGCCCGAGCGAGCCGCCGGAGACCTCCATGCCCGGCGTGTACATGGCCATGCCGGACATCGGCAGGCGGCTGTCATCGCAGCCGTAGGTCTCCAGCTCGTCCATCGGCAGCACGCCCGCCTCGAACAGCGCGGCGTAATGCGCGATGGCGAAATGGCCGTTGGACAGCAGGAAGCGGTCGCGGCCCTCCCATTCAGGATCGTCCGGCCGGTAGGCCATGGCGTGGAAATAGGCCACCGCCAGCACGTCGGCGATGCCCAGCGCCTGGGCGATGTAGCCCTGGCCCTGGACTTCGCCCATGCGCAGCGCGTGCAGGCGGATGCGGCGGGCGCGCTCGGCGAGCGCGGCGATCGATGTGGTGTCGGTCATGTCTGTCCTCGTTTCTCCTCGTTGCGGGTCAATGCGAAATCAGTTTCAGCGCCGCCGCGACGGTGCGCGCCGCGGTGATGCCGAAATGGCGGAACAGCTCGCCGGCCGGCGCCGACTCGCCGAAGGTGTCGATGCCGATCGCCGCGCCGTGGCGGCCGACGTACTTGCCCCACCCGGCGGTGGCGCCGGCCTCGACGGCCAGCGCCGGCACGGTGAACGGCAGCACGGTGTGCCGGTAGGCCGGCTCCTGCTGGTCGAAGACGTGGCACGACGGCATCGAGACGACGCGCGCGTGCACGCCCCGCGCGGCCAGCTCCTGCCAGGCCGCGACGGCGATCTGTACCTCGGAGCCGGTGGCGATCAGGATCGCCCGCAGCGGCCCGCCCTCGCGCCGCAGGACGTAGCCGCCCTTGCGGATGTCGGCGACCTGCTGCGCCGTGCGGCTCTGGCACGGCAGCTCCTGGCGGCTGAGCACCAGGCTGGTCGGCGTGTGCGCGTGTTCGAGCGCGGCCTGCCAGGCGGCCAGCGTTTCGACGGCGTCGCACGGGCGCCAGACGTCCATGTTGGGGATCAGGCGCAGCGCGGCGAGCTGTTCGACCGGCTGGTGCGCCGGCCCGTCCTCGCCGAGCCCGATCGAATCGTGGGTGAATACGTGGATCGAATTGAGGCGCATCAGCGCGGCCATGCGCAGGGCGTTGCGCGCGTAGTCCGAGAACGCCAGGAAGGCGCCGCCGAAGGCGCGCAGGCCGCCATGCAGCTGCAGGCCGTTGATGATGCCCGCCATGCCGAACTCGCGCGCGCCGTAGTGCAGGTAGTTGCCGCCCGCGCCGGGCCGGAACGGCCTGGCGGCCGGCCAGCGCGTCAGGCTGGAGCCGTTCGGGGCGGCCGAGCCGCCGATCAGTTCGGGCATCGTTCTGGCGAAGAAGGCGATGGCCTCCCGGCTGGCCTCGCGCGTCGCCAGCGCCGCGCCCTGGGCCTGCAGTGCCTTGGCCTGGCGGGCGGCACGCGCGGCGAACTTGTCGGGCAGCGCGCCGCGCTGGCGGCGGTCGAACTCGGCGGCCAGCTTGCGATGCTTGGCGCGGTACGCGGCCATCAGCGCCTCCCAGCGCGCTTGCCGGGTCGCGCCCGCCTGGCGGGCATCCCAGGCGTCGTAGAGAGGGCGGGGGATTTCGAACGGCGCATGCCGCCAGCCCAAGGCCGCGCGCGCCGTGGCGATCTCCGCCGCGCCGGGTGGTGCGCCGGCGTCGGTGGGCGCACCCTGGCCGATCGCGGTCCGGCAGCGGATCAGCGTCGGCTTCTCCGTCTGCGCCGCCGCCGCGCGCAGGACTTCGTCGACGGCGGCGACGCTGTGCCCGTCGACCTCGTCGATGACGTTCCAGCCACAGGCGCGAAAGCGCGCCGCGGTGTCGTCGGCGGACCCGTCGCCGGCAGTCCCGTTGTCGCCGTGGAGCACGGTCAGCTTGGCGAGCCGCCATGCCCCGGCGAGCGCGGCGGCCTCGTGGCTGATGCCTTCCATCAGGCAGCCGTCGCCGACGAAGGCGTAGGTCCGGTGGTCAACGACCGGAAAACCGTCGCGGTTGAATTCGGCCGCCAGCAGCCGCTCGGCGAGCGCCATGCCGACGGCGTTGGCCAGCCCCTGGCCGAGCGGCCCGGTGCTGGCCTCGACGCCCGGCGTATAGCCGACTTCCGGGTGGCCGGGCGTCATGCTGTGCAGCCGCCGGAAACGCTTGAGTTCGCTCATCGGCAGCGGGTAGCCGGTCAGGTGCAGCAGGCTGTAGAGCAGCAGCGAGCCGTGGCCGTCGGACAGGACGAAGCGGTCGCGGTCCGGCCAGCGCGGGTCGAGCGGGTTGTGCTTCAGGTGGCCGCCCCACAGCGCCACGGCGGCCTCGGCCATGCCCATCGGCATGCCGGGATGGCCCGCGCCGGCCGCCAGCGCCGCATCCAGCGAAAGCGCCCGGAGGGCGTCGGCGCGCGGGTCGGTCGGGGACACGGCGAGTCCGTCGGCCGTTCAGGCGGACCGCTGCCGCGACGACGTTTCCGGCGTTTTCCCGACGACCCGGTCCGGAGTGTCGATGGCGCGGTTCATGGCATCTCCAGGCTTATTCCGCTGCGTCGTGCAGATGGCGTTCGACGAAGGCCAGCGCGGCGCGCACCACGGATTCGATTTCGGCGCGCGGCACCGGCTCGGGGCGGCGGACCGGCCGGGCGTCCGGCCCGCGGTGCAGGCGCAGCGGGATTTCGACGGAGAGGGCGAGGTCGGTCTTCGCCACGGCCCGCACGATCCGGTCGCAGCCGATGTCGCCTGCGCCGAGCGGGGTGAAGAAGTAGCCGTCCGGCGTCACCCTGGCGTCCTTGATATGCACGTGCCCGCAGTACGGCATGGCGAGCAACGCATCCTCCGCCGGAATCACGCCGCCGGGCTTCCCAACCGGGCGGTGCGAGACGGTGTTGGCGGCGTCGTAGTTGAGCCGCAGGTTAGGATGGCCGAGCCGGTCGAGCAGGGCGATGCCGTCGGCGGCGGTGTTGATCAGGTTGTCGCTGCCGTCGCCCGGATTCTCCAGGCCGATGACCATGCCCAACTGCTCGGCGTGGCGCACCAGCGGTTCGATATTGCGGAAGAAGCGCCCGCTCCAGGCGCGCGCGGCGGCGTTGGTGTTGATCACCCGGGCGCCGAGCGCGGCGGCGAAGTCCATGCGGCCCTTGAAGACCTCGACCGCGTCCTCCCGCCCGAGGTCGATGTGCGACGAGAAGGCGTGGCACTTCACGCCCGCCCCGGCCAGCCAGGCCACGTACTGCCGGGCCTGGGCGGGCGTGAAGGCGGACTCGTCGAAGGCGCCCGTGTAGCCGACGATGAACGCCGGCTCCACGTGCTTCGCCCCGCACGACGCCAGACTGTCCAGCACCTCCGGAAACCCATACCCGTCGTACGGCGCCGCCGAGATGGAAACGATGCGATCGGTGGTCATGGTCTTTGCGTCTTTCAGTGGATGGTCAGCCAGGGCAGGTAGGCGAAACCGAGAAGGAGGAGGAAGGCGACGACGTAGAAGGGGACGAGTTCATAAACGACGTCGCCGATGCGCACCTTGGCGATCGAGCTGGTGATGAACAGCGTCGTGCCGATGGGCGGGTGGTAGAGGCCGATCGACAGGTTCACGATCATCATGATGCCCAGCTGGATGAGGTCCATGCCCACGGCGGAAGCCAGCGGCACGAACATCGGCGTGAGCAGCAGCACGGCGGCGGGCAGGTCGATGAACATGCCGGTGCCGAGCATGATCAGGTTCATCGCCAGGATGATCAGCCAGGGCGAGCGCAGGGTTTCGGTGGCGTAGGTGGTGAACAGCGCCGGCAACTGCTCGTAGGTCACCACCCAGCCGACCACGCTGGAAGCCATGATGATCAGCAGCACCACGCCGGTGGCGATGCCCGCCTCGACCAGCGCCGCCTTGATCTTGACGATCGTCAGGTCGTGATAGACCAGCCCGGAGACCACCAGCGCGTAGAGCGTGGACATCACGCTGACCTCGGTCGGCGTGGCGATGCCGAAGCGCAGGAAGATGATGATCAGCACTGGCATCGCCAGCGCCGGCCCGGCCTGGCCGAACAGCACCCAGAAGGCGTCCCAGGAGAACGGCGTGGTGTCGCGCGGGAAGTTGCGGCGGCGCCCCTGCACGTAGCAGATGCCCATGAAGCAGGCGCACATCAGCAGGCCCGGCAGGATGCCGGCGACGAACAGCGAGCCGATCGACGCGCCCGAGACCAGCGCGTAGATGATCATCGGGATCGACGGCGGGATCAGGATGTCGATGGTCGCCGCCGCGGCCAGCGTGCCGGCGGCGAACGGCGCCGGATAGCCCAGGCTCTTCAGCCACGGAATGAGCATCGAGCCGATCGCCGAGGCGTCCGCCACCGCCGAGCCGGAGACGCCGCCGAAGATCGTCGAGGACAGCACGCCGACCTGCGCCGGGCCGCCGTGCACCCGGCCGATCATCATCGACAGCAGGTTGACCAGGCTCTGCCCGAGCCGGCCGCTGACCATCAGCGCGCCGGTGAGCATGAAGAACGGGATGGCGATCAGCGGGAAGCTCTGCATCTGGTTGATCATCTGCTCGATGGCCAGGTGCACCGGCACGCGGTCGATGATCAGCAGGCCGCCGACCGCGGCCAGTACCAGGGCGTGCGCGATCGGGATCGAGATCAGCGCGGCGAGGACGAACAGGGTGATGATGATGGCGGTCATGAGTGCCCTCCTGCGGAATCGTGCTCGGGATGCCAGAGGCCGTACAGGCGGGACAGCACCACCACGGCGAGCAGCGAGAAGCCGAGCATCAGCGCCCACACGGTGACCGAGCCGGGCACCTGCATGATCGGCGTCTTCTCGTCGTGCGCGATTTCCATCAGCGGCCAGGCCTGCACCACCAGGTAGGCGTACATGCCGACGACGATCAGCGAGCCGAAACTCAGCACCCAGCGGCGGAGCGCCTCCGGGAAACGCTGGGTGAGGATCACCACGGCGATGTGCGAGCCGTGCTGCGCGGCCAGCACCACGCCGGCCATGATCAGCCAGGGGAACATCATCTCGGGCAGCTCGGAGGCCCACGACAGGCTGGTGCCCGCCGCGTAGCGCAGGCCGACGTTCACGCTCAGGATGACGAACACCACGCTCATCGTCAGGTAGAGCACGCCGCGGCACAGCGCGCCGATGACGGCGTTGAGCCCGCGCAGGGCCTGCGCCAGGGCCGGCGGCGCGTGCCGCGCGTCGGCCCCGGGCGGGTACGGTTGCGACGCGCGCTCCATTACTTGGCCGCTTCCACGACGCGCTTGGCGAAATCGCCGATCGGGCCGGTGGTCCATTTGTCGTACACCGGCTTGGTGGCGGCGACGAACTGCGCCCGGTCAACCGTGTCGATCTGCACGCCCTTGCCTTTCAGTTCGACCAGCAGCTTCTCGTCGGCTTCCTTGGACAGCTTGCGCTGCAGCTGCGTGGCTTCGGCCGCCGCCTCCTGGAAGACCTTCTGGTCGGCCGGGTTGAGCTTGTCCCAGGCGCGCTTGCCCATCAGGAACGGCGTGACCTCGTACTTGTGCCCGGACAGCGACAGGTATTTCTGCACTTCGTAGAGCTTGGACGAGACGATGTTGGTCAGCGGGTTCTCCTGGCCGTCGACCACGCCCTGCTGCAGCGCGACGTACAGTTCGGCGAACTTGATCTGCTGCGCGTCGGCGCCGAGCGCCTGCATGATGTCCACCGTCACCGGATCGGCCGGGGTGCGGATCTTCAGGCCCTTGACGTCGGCCGGCGCCTTGATCGCGCGCTTGCTGTTGGTGATCTGGCGGATGCCGTTGTCCCAGTAGCCGAGCACCACCATGCCCTTGGCCGCGGTCTTGTCGGCCAGCTCCTTGCCGACCGCGCCGTCGAGCAGCGTCCAGGCCTTCTCGATGTCGGCGAACAGGAAGGGCAGCCCGAGCGCCGCGTACTCCGGCACCACCGCGGCCACCGGCCCCTGGCTGTTGGCCGACATGTCGAGCGAGCCCGAGCGCAGCGCGGTGACCATCGCCGCGTCGTCGCCCAGCATCGCCGAATGCGCCACGAAGATTTCGTACCGTCCCCCGGTCTTCTCCTTGACCCGCTCGGCAAAGCGCATCGCGGCCTCATGCCGCGGATTGCCCGGCGCCGCCCCGTGCCCCAGCGTGACCTTGATCGGCTGCTGCGCGAACGCCACCCCAGCAAAAACCATGAGCCCCACAAAAAAACCAAGTCGGTTGCGTGTCATCGTTTGATTCCTCCTGTGCGCCGTGGTGAGGGCGCTTGTAGTTGAAGAAAAGGCGTGGCCGGATGGATCGGCCACGCGAGGGCCCTGCAAACAACCTTGCGTTGCTAGTGGATCAGCATGCCGCCGTTGACGTCCAGCGTGACGCCGGTGAGGTACTTCGACAGGTCGCTGGCCAGGAACAGGCAGACGCCGCCGATGTCGTCGGGGTCGCCGATGCGCCCGAGCGGGATCGATTCGAGGATGGACGCGCGGCGGTCTTCGGGAATCTTGCCCTTGTTGATGTCGGTGGCGATCAGGCCGGGCGTGATGCAGTTCACGCGGATGTTGTCCGGTCCGAACTCGCGCGCCATGGCGCGCGCCAGCCCGAGCACGCCGGCCTTGGCCGCCGAGTAGTGCGGGCCGCCCAGGATGCCGCCGCCGCGCTGCGCTGAAACCGAGGAAGTGCAGATGATCGAGCCCGACTTCTGCCTCTGCATGGCCGGGATGACCGCCTGCGACATGTGCAGCGTGCCGCGCAGGCTGACGTCGAGGATCGCGTCGTAATCGGCGTCGGTGATGTCCAGCGTCTTGCGCGGCTGGGTGATGCCGGCGTTGTTGAACAGCACGTCAACGCGGCCGTGGCGGTCGAGCACCTGCCGCACGGCGGCCTCGCACTGCGCCTTGTCGGTGATGTCGGCGGCCAGCCCGAGGTGTTCGCCGCCGAGCAGCGCCGCCGCCTTGTCGGGGCTGGCCGCGGCCAGGTCGATGATGACGATCTTGGCGCCCTGTTCGGCCATCATGCGGGCCGAGGCGAAACCCAGTCCGTTGACCCCGGCGCCGCCGGTGACGATCGCTACGCGGTTTGCTAGTAACATCCTTGCTCCTTTTTTCTGGGTGGTTCGGTGTCGGTATGGCCGGGGACGCACGGTCACGGCAGCGGCGCGGAACCGCCGCCGGCACCCGCCGCGACCCTCCGGCCGGTTGCTTTGGTCGTGTGCTGGCGCAGATAATCCCCGCCTTGTGACATGAACACAAACGATGTTTTTTGAACACCGGTTGAATATTTTTCATGAGGTGAGCGCGCGATGCGGACCGATCTTCCCCCTCTTTCGGCGCTGGTGGCTTTCGAGACGGTCGCGCGGCGGCTGAGCTTCGCGCGGGCCGCCGAGGAGCTGCACCTGACGCCCTCGGCGGTCAGCCACCAGATCGCCAAGCTGGAGCAGTTCCTCGGCTTCCTGCTGTTCGAGCGGACGCCGCGCGGCATCACCTTGAGCGACGCGGGCGAGAGCTACCTCAAGCGCGTCGCCGGCGCGCTCGGCGCCATCGGCAACGCCACCAACGACGTGCGCAAGGGCGTGCGCAACGCGCTCTACGTGCATTCGAGCACCAGCATCGCCAGCCTCTGGCTGATGCCGCGCCTCGGCCAGTTCGTGCGCGCCTTTCCCGACATTTCGCTGTCGCTGTCGGCCTCGCCGGTGCATTCGGACTTCGCGCTCGGGCAGGTGGACGTGGATATCCGCTACGGCGTGCCGGAGTGGCCGAACCTGGTCGTCGAGCCGATCTTCGAGGAGCGCATCCTGCCGCTGGCCAGCCCGGACCTGCTCGCCCGCCTGCCGGTGTACGTGCCGTCCGACCTGCTGCAGCGCCCGCTGATCCAGTCCACGGTCAACCTGGTGCAATGGCCCGCGTGGTTCGCCAGCCGTTCGCTGATCGGCATCCCGGAGCGCTTCGCCTTCCGCTTCGACCGCGCCTCGATGTCGATCGAGGCCGCCATGCAGGGCCTGGGCATCGCGCTGGAGAGCGACCGGCTCGCCTCGCAGCACATCGAGGCCGGGCGGCTGCGGCCGGTGTTCCACCCCGCCTGGTCGCTGCCGATCAAGGCGCATTTCATGGTCTATCCCGAGCGCCACGCCCAGCGCCCGGAGGTCGCGCAGTTCACGGCCTGGATGCGCGGGCAGGCGGAAACGACGCCCGCCGAGTGAGTTTTCCCAAGCGTCCGGCAGGTTGCGCCGGGCCGCGTCTTCGATTAAGTTTGAGCCTTTCAAACCGACGGAGCCGCTGCGGGCGCCGTTTCCAGGCCGGGCCGGCAGGCTGCGGCCGCGCGCGAATCCTTCCGCCGATCCCCGGCGCGGAGCGTGCAGGCGGAGGCGGCGCGTGGCGCGATGCGGCTCCGGTTCTTCTCCGCGGGCGCGGCCGCGACGGCCGGCGGCGCGGATGTTTAAAAAAGAGGTGCGCGAGCCGTCCGGCGGGCCGTCGGACGCCGCCGCGGGGCGGGCGCGAGGGATGGCGCGCCGCCGGCCCGACCCGGAAAGGAGATCATGGCGATCATGAGCAAGCGTCCGTTGCGCATCGGCCTGTCGGCCAGGATTTACCATCCCCAGGCCGGCGCCCGGGGCATCCAGTCCAAGTCCCTGCAATACCTCGAACAGTCGGTCGCGCACTGGGTGATGTCGCGCGACGTGATGGTGTTCATGATCCCGTCGGTCAGCGGCGACGGCCAGGTGCACCGCAGCAGCATCCGCCTCAGCGATTACGCGGAGTACCTGGACGGCCTGGTCCTGCAGGGCGGCGCGGACATTTCGCCGCAATGCTACGGCGAGGAGCCGCTGCATCCGGACTGGGCCGGCGACCGCGTGCGCGACGCATACGAGATGGAGCTGCTGCACGAGTTCATGGAGTCGGGCAAGGCGGTGCTCGGCATCTGTCGGGGCGCGCAGCTGATCAACGTGGCGCTGGGCGGCACGCTGCACCAGGACATCGTGCTGCAGGTCGAGAACGCCGCCTCGCACGTGCATGAGGATTTCGACCGCCACGCGCACGGCGTCACGTGGAGCGGGTCGTCGGCGTTCGCCAAGCTGTATCCGGGCATGACCGGCGGCCGGGTGACCTCGATCCACCACCAGGCGATCAAGACGCTGGGGCGCGGCCTGCGCGTCGAGGCCACCAGCGTCAACGACGAGGTGATCGAGGCCGTGCGCCTGGAAACCAAACCCTACGTGCTCGGCCTGCAGTGGCATCCCGAGTTCCACCCGCCGGGATCGTCGGAGCTGCTCGACTGCACGCCGATCCTCGACGAGTTCCTTGCCGCCGCGCGCGGACGCCGCTGGTGAGCGTGCCGCGGGGAGAACGCGGCGGCCGGCCGCCGGCCGGCTCGATACGAACGATTTGCCGATCACCATCAAGGAGTGACCGAAGATGATTGCATCCTTCCTTGCCCCCTTCCGCGACGCCTGGACGGCGCTGCAGGACACGCTGTACTTCCTGCCGCCGTTTCCCGCGCGGATCGACACGCTGGCGCTGCTCAGCCTGCTGCTGGTCACCGGCCTGCTGGTGGCCGAGTGGCTGCGCGGCCGCTGGGGCTGGCCGCGCGTGCTCGGCTACGTGGTCGCCGGAACCGTGTTCGGGCCGCCGCTGCTCGGCTGGATCAACACCGACATCCTGGCCCAGCTGCGGCCGATCGCCGACGCGGCGCACGGCCTGCTGCTGCTCGAAGCCGGCCGCCGCCTCGACCTGCGCTGGCTGCTGCGCAACCGCGACCTGCTGCGCGGCAGCGTGAGCGACGTGGTGCTGTCGTTCATGGCGATCTACTGGTTCGCCTACCTGGCGGTCGGGCTCGAACCGGCGTGGGCTGCGGCGACGGCGGCGGTGACCATGGCCTCGGCGCCGGCCGTGGTGCTGCTGATCATCGAGGAATCGCGGGCGCAGGGGCAGGTCACCGAGCGCGTCATGATGTATTCGGCGCTCGGCTCGGCCGCCTCCTTCATCATCTTCGTGGTCGTGCTCGGCATCGTGCACGCGCAGCAGGAACTCTCGTGGGTGGTCACGCTGGTGCATCCGCTGTGGGCCGGCGGCGGCGCCTGCCTGATCGGCTGGCTGGCCTCGCGCCTGGCGCTGGTCATCGCCGGCCAGCTGCCCAAGCGTTCGCTGGCGCAGGTCTTCGTGCTGGTGGCGATGGCCCTGCTGGCGGTCGGCGTGGCGCGCATGCTCGGCGTGCCGGTGTTCCTCACGCTGTTCCTGATGGGCGTCATCCTGGCCTTCCGCGACGAGGACCGGGTGCTCAGCTACACCAGCCTGCCGGAAGGGCACTGGATGCTGGCGATCATCCTGTTCGTGGTGGTCGGCGCCTCGCTGCAGTGGCGCGACGCCTCCTGGCTGCTGGTGGTGCAGGCGCTCGGCCTGCTGCTGGTGCGCGCGGCGGCCAAGCTGCTGGCCATGGCGCTGTCCGGCGGCACCCTGCCGGTCGGCAAGCGGCTGCTGGCCGGCGTCGGCATCCAGCCGCTGTCGGCCACCGCGGTGTTCATGGTTTTCGAGGCCGGCCGGCTCTACCCGGAGATCGGCAACGCCTCGCTGCAGCTGGCCTTCTTCGCCGCGGCGATCATGGACGTGGCCGGTCCGATCCTGTGCCGCTTCGCCCTGAACCGCGCCGGCGAGACGGCGGTTGAAAAAGAAATTCCCGGAGGGACCCTATGAGCGATACCAACGATACGCTGGAGTTCACGCGCAGCGAGCCGCTGACGCTGGGCGTCGAGCTCGAACTGCAGTTGCTGACCACGCGCGACTACGACCTGACGCGCGGCGCCTCGGACCTGCTGCGCGCCGCGCAGCACGACGGCGCCAACGGCGACGTCAAGCTGGAGATCACCGAGAGCATGATCGAGATCAACACGCAGGCGCGCGCCTCGGTCAACGCCATCGCCGCCGATCTCGACGCCCTGCGCGGCCTGCTGGTCGAGCAATGCGCGCGCAACAACATCGCCCTCTGCGGCGGCGGCACGCACCCCTTCCATTCCTGGCCGGACCGGCGCATCTCGCCCGGCGAGCGCTACGAAATGACCTACGAACGCTACGGCTACCTGGCCAAGCAGTTCACCGTCTTCGGCCAGCACATCCACATCGGCTGCGCCAGCGCCGACGACGCGGTGTGGCTGACCCAGGCGCTCGGCCCCTACGTGCCGTACTTCATCGCCCTGTCGGCGTCCTCGCCGTACGTCGACGGCGTCGATACCCTGTTCCAGTCGGCGCGCCTCAACGCCGTGTCGGCCTTCCCGCTCAGCGGGCAGTGCCCGGAACTGGCGGACTGGAACGGCTTCCTGGCGCATTTCGAATTCCTGCGCGACTGCGGCATCGTCGCCAGCATCAAGGACCTGTACTGGGACATCCGGCCGAAGCCCGAATACGGCACGGTCGAGATCCGCGTCTGCGACACGCCGCTCGACATCGTGCAGGCCGCCGCGCTGGCGGCGTTCGCGCAGTGCCTGGCGCGCAAGCTGCTGCGCGAGCGGCCGGCCTTCGACGCCGGCGGCGCGCTGCAGGTGGCCCGCTACAACAAGTTCCAGGCCTGCCGCTACGGCTTCGACGCGCGGATTTCCTGCCCGCAGAAGCGCGCCCAGGAGGACCTGCGCACGATCCTCCGCGAATTGCTCGACGCGCTCGGCGACGACGCCAGGGCGCTCGGCTGCCGGCATTGGCTGGACGTGCTGCGCACCGCGCTGCTCGCCGGCACGACCGGCTCGGACTGGCTGCGCGCCCGGCAGGTCGCGCACAAGAACCTGAACGACGTGGTGCGCGATTCCGCCGAACGCTTTGCCGCCACGCGCCCGTCCACCGCCTGAGTTCGCGCCCGCCTCCGCGTGCCGGATCGGCCGGGGGCGGGTGCTATAATCGCCTCCCTTCCGCGGGCATTCGCAACCCCGCGCAACCTCCTTGATCCATCGACGGCATGGCGCTTTTCACTCTCGGCATCAACCACCGCACGGCGCCGCTCACGGTGCGCGAGCAGGTGGCGTTTCACGCCGAGGAACTGCGCCTGGCGCTGGGCGACCTGGCCGGCAGCGGGCGGGTGCTCGAAGCGGCCATCCTGTCAACCTGCAACCGCACCGAACTGTATTGCCAGGCCGACGATCCGCGCGCCGCGGCGAGCTGGCTCTCGGAATACCGGCACGTGCCCCTGCGCGAGATCGAGCCCTACCTGTATACCCACCCCGACCGCGAGGCGGTGCGCCATGCCTTCCGGGTGGCCAGCGGGCTCGATTCGATGGTGCTCGGCGAGCCGCAGATCCTGGGCCAGATGAAGGAGGCGGCGCGCATCGCGCGCGAGGCCGGTGCGCTCGGCACCACGCTGAACAAGCTGTTCCAGCAATCGTTCTCGGTGGCCAAGGACGTGCGCTCGGGCACCGCCATCGGCGCCAACATCGTGTCCATGGCCGCGGCGTCCGTGCACCTCGCCGAACGCATCTTCGGCAGCATCGCCGAGCAGAACGTGCTGTTCATCGGCGCCGGCGAGATGATCGGCCTGTGCGCCACGCATTTCGCGGCGCAGAACCCGAAGCGCATCGTCATCGCCAACCGCACTGTCGACCGCGGCCGGGAACTCGCCGAGAAATGCGGCGGCACGGCCATCCGCCTGGAGGACGTGGCCGAGCGCTTCGCCGAATTCGACATCGTCGTCTCCTGCACGGCCAGCCAGCTGCCGATCATCGGACTGGGGCTGGTCGAGCGGGCCGTGCGCGCGCGCCGGCACCGGCCGATCTTCATGGTCAACCTGGCGGTGCCGTGCGACGTCGAACGCGAAGTCGGGCAACTCGACGACGTCTTCCTCTACACGGTCGACGACCTCGCGCAGATCGTCGAGTCCGGGCGCGAGTCGCGGCAGTCGGCGGTGAGCGAGGCCGAGGCCATCGTCGACCTGCGCGTGGACGACTTCCTGCACTGGCTGCAGACGCGCGAAAGCGTGCCGCTCATCCGGGTCCTGCGCGACAACGCCGAGCGCGTGCGCCGCCACGAGATGGAGCACGCCCTCAAGCTGCTGGCCCGGGGCGAGGCGCCGGCCGCCGTGCTCGAACAGCTGTCGCACCGCCTGACCAACAAATACCTGCATGCCCCGACGCAGGCCCTGAACCAGTCCGAGGGCAACCGCGGCGAGCTGCGCGCGCTGGTGGCCAAGCTGTTCAACCTGCATCACGACCCGCACTGACGATGAAACAAAGCATTCGCGACAAGCTGGAGAGCCTGGTCGGCCGGCTCGACGAACTCGACCGCATCCTGGCCAGCGGCGAGGCCACGCGCGACCTGGACCAGTTCCGCCGGATGACGCGCGAACACGCCGAAGTCGGCCCGGTCGTCGCGCTGTACAAGGAGTGGCAGCAGGCCGAGGCCGATCTGGCGTCGGCGCAGGACATGCTGGCCGACCCCGAGATGAAGGAGCTGGCCGAGGAGGAAGTGCGGGCGGCGCGGGACCGCCTGCCGGCGCTCGAACTCGAACTGCAGCGGCTGCTGCTGCCCAAGGACGCCAACGACGAACGCAACGTCTTCCTGGAAATCCGCGCCGGCACCGGCGGCGACGAATCCGCGCTGTTCGCCGGCAGCCTGTTCCGCATGTACACGCGCTACGCCGAGCGCCGGCGCTGGCAGGTCGAGGTGGTCTCGGCGAGCGAGGCCGAGCTCGGCGGCTACAAGGAAGTCATCGCGCGCATCGCCGGCGCCGGCGTGTATTCGCGGCTCAAGTTCGAATCCGGCGGCCACCGCGTGCAGCGCGTGCCGGAGACCGAGGCGCAGGGGCGCATCCACACCTCGGCGTGCACCGTCGCGGTGATGCCCGAAGCCGACGCGCTCGAAGACGTGCAGATCAACCCGGCGGACGTGCGCATCGACACCTTCCGCGCCTCCGGCGCCGGCGGCCAGCACATCAACAAGACCGACTCGGCGGTGCGCATCACCCACCTGCCGACCGGCATCGTCGTCGAATGCCAGGACGGCCGCTCGCAGCACCAGAACAAGGCGCAGGCCATGGCGGTGCTGGTCGCGCGCATCCGCGACGCGCAGGAGCGCGAGCAGCACGCCCGGATCGCCTCGACGCGCAAGAGCCTGATCGGCAGCGGCGACCGCTCCGAGCGCATCCGCACCTACAACTTCCCGCAGGGCCGGGTGACCGACCACCGCATCAACCTGACGCTGTACAAGATCGACGCGATCATGGACGGCGACCTCGACGACGTGATCGACGCCCTGTCCACCGAGCACCAGGCCGAGCAGCTGGCCGCGCTGGCCGATGCCGGATGATTGCCGCCGCGCGGCGGCGCGCCTGGGCGAGGCGTGGCGTCAGGCCGGCGGGAGCATCGGGCGGCTCGACGCCCGGCTGTTGCTGGAACACGTCTGCGGCTGCACCCACGCCGACCTGATCGCGCACCCCGAACGCGCCATGACGCCGGCCGAAGCCGCGCGTTTCGCCGAGCTCGCCGCGCGCCGGGCGGCGGGCGAGCCGCTGGCCTATCTCGTCGGCAGCGCGTGGTTTGGCGGCCTGGAGTTCGCGGTCGGCCCGGCGGTGCTGATCCCGCGTCCCGAGACCGAGCTGCTGGTCGATCTCGCGGCGCAGGCGCTGGCGGCGCGGGGCCTGGACGCGCTGCGCGTCGTCGACCTCGGCACCGGCTCCGGCATCGTCGCGGTGCTGCTCGCGCGCCGCTGTCCGCGCGCCGCGGTGACGGCGGTCGACGTCTCCGCCGCCGCGCTCGACGTGGCGCGGGCCAACGCGGCGCGGCACGGCGCAACGGTGCGCTTCCTGCAGGGCGACTGGTACGCGCCGCTCGGCGATGAGCGTTTCAACCTCGTCGTCTCCAATCCGCCGTACGTGGCCGACGGCGATCCGCACCTCGCGCTGAACGGCCTGCCGTTCGAGCCGCCGCACGCGCTCACCGACGGCGTCGCGGGCGGCGACGGGCTGGCCTGCCTCCGCCGCATCGTCGCCGGGGCGGCGGCGCACCTGGCGCCCGGCGGCGGGCTGCTGGTGGAACACGGCTACGATCAGGCGGTCGAAGTGCGCAAGCTGCTGGAACGGGCCGGTTTCCTGGAAACGGCCTCGTGGCGGGACGACGCGGGCATAGAGCGGGTCAGCGGCGGCCGGCGGCCCGCCTGAAATTTTTCTTTTTTACGAGAGGTTCTTTCACATGGACGTACAGGAAATCATCAGGGAACAGGTAACCGGCCATCCGGTGGTGCTTTACATGAAGGGCACGCCGCGCGCGCCGATGTGCGGCTTCTCGGCCACCGCGGTGCAGATCCTGCAGGCCTGCAACCTGCCGCTGTTCTTCAGCGTCAACGTGCTCGAGGAGCCGGCGATCCGCGAAGGCATCAAGGCCTTCTCCGACTGGCCGACCATTCCGCAGCTCTACGTGCGCGGCGAGTTCGTCGGCGGCTGCGACATCATGCGCGAGATGTACCAGAGCGGCGAGCTGCAGCAACTGCTCGAAGGGCTGGCGGCTCCGGACTGAGTTTGTCGCGGCGGCAGGGCCATCGCACGCATGCGGAACGCCTCGACTCCTCCCCCTTCAAGGGGGAGGCCGGGTGGGGGATGGGGTATTCGGTGCGGGAATTCCTGCTGTTTGCCGACACTTCCCCCATCCCCACCCCGGCCCTCCCCTTGAAGGGGAGGGAGTGCACCGAGCGGCGCCCCGTCTGCGG
Organism: Propionivibrio sp.; assembly: GCF_047602565.1. Classification (GTDB taxonomy): domain Bacteria; phylum Pseudomonadota; class Gammaproteobacteria; order Burkholderiales; family Rhodocyclaceae; genus Propionivibrio. The sequence goes on along the minus strand of NZ_JASGGX010000001.1, from coordinate 1,572,578 downwards.
CCGCGTTTTCCGCGCTATCATTCCCGGATGCCGACAATCGCCGCCTTCCTCCTGTTTTTCCTGACTTTTTTCGCGCTCGACGGATGCGCGACGAAAGTCGGCGCCGGTGGCCAGAAGGAAACGCGCTTCGAGCCGCGCTACCTGGCGAAGACGGAAATCGACCGGGTAATCGACGCCAACCGCGCCGAAGTGATGGCCGGACTGCGCCGGGTGGCGGAAAAACTCTACCGGCGCAATCCGGGGGAATGGAAAAAATCCGGCCAGCCTAGCCTAGACGCGGCGGTCAGCCGCCTGTTCTCGGGCCGCACCGATTTCCCCGAACTCGGCGGGCGCCGCGAGGGCGCCGCCGCGCTGTACGCCTTCAGCGCCGACTATGCCGGCGATCGCGTGCTGGCCGTGATGGCCGGGCTGATCGGCATGGTCGACGCGGCCTTCGAACACAAGGACGATTTCTACGTGCTGGACGCCCTCGACGAGCAGAAACTCTACAATTGCGCGCGCAACGTCGAGATCGCCGTGTGGAAGATGTCCTCGACGCGCACTCCGGGCGGGCAGGCGCTGCTGGCCTCCAACGAGCTCGACCGGAGCAACCCCAACCTGAGCTTCGAGCGCGAGTTCGGCCGCGTTATCGGTCTGCTCGACTTCATGTCCAAGATCGTCGCCGACCGGCACGGCCGCTCGATCACGCGGCTGACCCAAACTGTCGCCACGGCGGTCTTCCTGCCCGTCGGTGCGCTGGGAATCAAATGAAATCCATCGTCATCCTCATCTCCGGACGCGGCAGCAACATGGCGTCGCTGATCGACGCCGCGGCCGCCGGCACGCTGCCCGTGCGTGTGGCCGCCGTGCTGGCCAACCGTCCCGCCGCGCCGGGCCTCGAATTCGCCGCGGCGCGCGGCATTCCGACGCGGGTCGTCGACCACGCCCGGCATGCGGGGCGGGACGCCTTCGACGCCGCCCTGGCCGAGGCGATCGACGCCTTTACGCCCGACCTCGTCGTCCTCGCCGGCTTCATGCGCATCCTCGGCGACGGCTTCGTGGCGCGCTACGCCGGCCGGCTGATCAACATCCATCCGTCGCTGCTGCCGGCCTTTCCCGGACTGCACACGCACCAGCGCGCGCTCGACGAAGGCGTGCGCATCCACGGCTGCACGGTGCATTTCGTCACGCCGGCGCTGGACCACGGCCCGATCATCGCGCAGGCCGCCGTGCCGGTGCTCGACGGCGACGACGCGGCCAGCCTCGCGGCGCGCGTGCTGGCGCAGGAGCACCGCCTCTACCCGCTGGCCGTGCGCTGGTTCGCCGAAGGCCGCCTGCGCCTCGCCGGCGGGCGCGTCGAGCTGGCCGCCGGGCAGGACGCGGACGGCTGCCTGATTTCGCCCGCCCTCCGGGAGCGCCGCTAGCGGCATGGGCCGTATGCCCGTCGCGCTCTTCCTCGCCTTCCTCGCCTCGCTCGGCCTGCACGCCGCCGCGCTGTTCGGGCCGGAGATCGACCTGGCGCCCGAACCCGAGGCGCCCGCGCTGGTCGCCGAACTGCGCCCCGCGCCGGAGCCGTCCAAGGTCCAGCCGCCCGCGCCCTCGCCGCGCGAGGCGGAGCTCCGCCCCGCGCCGCGCAAGGCGGAACCCGCGGCACGGACGCCCTCCGCCAGCCGGCCCGCGGCGCCCCGGCCGCGCATCCTGGCCGTGCCCGCCGCGCCGGAATCCTCCGCGCCCACGGTACAAGCGCCCGTGGAGTCCCCGCCGCCGGCGCCGGACGGCGCAGGCGCGGCCGGTCCCGCTGCGCCGGATGCCGCGCGCAGCGGCAGCCCGGCCGCGCCGGATACCGCGGCGGCCGGGCCGTCCGAACAACGCCTGCCGCCGCGCGGCAGCATCCGCTTCCGGGTGGATCGCGGCGACTCGGGGTTCGAGATCGGCGTCGCGCGCCAGGAATGGGAACTCGACGGGGACCGCTATCGCCTGTCCTCGTCGGCCGAGACGACGGGGCTGGCGTGGTTGCTCCGCTCGGTCAGCTTGGAAATGGAGAGTGTCGGGCGCGTCACGGCGCGCGGCCTGCGGCCGGATGCCTTCGGCGTCCTGCGCGACGGGCGCCTCGGCCGCGAGCGGGCGCTGTTCGACTGGGAAACCATGCGCCTGCGCATCGGCGACCGCAGCGAGCACGCGCTCGAACCGGGCACGCAGGACCTGCTGTCGGTCTTCTACCAGCTCGGCTTCGCCGACCTCGCGCCGGGCGGGACCGCCGCGCTGCCGCTCGCCACGGGCAAGAAATACGCGGTCTTCCGCGTCGAATACCTGGGCGACGAGGACATCGAGATTCCGCTGGGCGCCCTGCGCGCCCGCCACCTGCGGCTGCCCGGCGAGACCACCACCGAGATCTGGCTGGCCTACGATTACCGGCTGCTGCCGGTTAAAATTCGCCACATCGACAACAAGGGCGGCGTGTACGTGCAGTCGGCCACCCAAATCCTGCTGGAACAATGACATGCGTTTTTCCCCTGCCGTCCTGAAGCACGCCGAGGCGCTGCTCGCCGAGCTGCTGCGCTCGCCGTTCGCCGCGGATGCGGTCGTCTCCCGCTATTTCCGCCAGCATCGCGAGCTCGGCCACAAGGATCGCGGCTTCATCGCCGAGACGGTGTACGCGGTGCTGCGCCGCAAACGCTCGCTGTCGGCGCGCTGCCTCGACGAGGTCGTCTCGCGCCGGCTGGTGCTCGCCGCGCTGGCCTTCGGGCAGGGCCTGAACCGGCGCGAGCTGGAACCGGTGCTGAGCGAAACCGAGGCGAAATGGCTGGGGCAGGCCAAGGCCGTCCGCCTCGACGAACTGCCGGCGGCGGTCCGCCTCGACCTGCCGGACTGGCTGTTCGACGCGCTGGCCCGCCAGTTCGCGGCGGACGAGCTGGAAAAACTGGCGACCAGCCTCAACCAGCCGGCGCCGCTCGACCTGCGGGTGAACACGCTCAAGGCCGGGCGGGAGGCCGTGCTGGACGGACTGCGCGCGGACGGCATCGAGGCGGAGCCGTGCCGCTTCTCGCCGCTCGGCATCCGGCTGGCCGGCAAGCCCTCGCTGGCGCGCCAGCCGCTGTTCCTCGACGGCGGCATCGAGGTGCAGGACGAAGGCAGCCAGCTGCTCGGCTTCCTGCTGCAGCCCAAACGCGGCGAGATGGTCGCCGATTTCTGCGCCGGCGCGGGCGGCAAGACCCTGCAGCTCGGCGCCATGATGCACTCGCAGGGGCGGCTGTACGCCTTCGACGTGGCCGAGAAGCGGCTGGCCAGGCTCAAGCCGCGCCTGGCCCGCTCCGGGCTGTCCAACGTGCACCCCGCGCGCATCGATTCGGAACATGACGTCAAGATCAAGCGGCTGGCCGGCAAGCTGGACCGCGTGCTGGTCGACGCTCCGTGTTCGGGCCTCGGCACCCTGCGCCGCAATCCCGACCTGAAATGGCGCCAGACGCCGGAGAGCGTCGCGGAGCTGGCCGCCAAGCAGGCCTCGATCCTGCGCGCGGCGGCGGGGCTGGTCAAACCGGGCGGGCGGCTGGTTTACGCCACCTGCAGCCTGCTCGACGCCGAAAACGACGGCGTGGTCGACGGCTTCCTCGCCGAACATCCCGAATTCGCGCCGGTGTCCGCGCAAGACGTGTTGAGCGGGCAGGGCATCGCCGTCGAGACCGGCGCGCGCCTGCGCCTGGCGCCGCACCGGCACGGCACGGACGGTTTCTTTGCCGCGGTCATGGAGCGTCGATGAGCGAGAAAAAAATCTTCGCCCTGCTCAATCATCTCTGGGGCGACCTCAATTCCGTCGAGTTCTACTGGCTGCTCGGCGCGTTGGCGGCGATTCTCGGCATCTCCTGGTGGCTCGCCTACCGCCTGCGGCGCAACAGCCACGCGCACGTCCTGAATGGGCACAACGCGCTGCTCGCCTTCGGCGCGGGCAGCATCAAGCGCATCGCCTTTCCCCTGATCGCGCTGATCCTGGCCGGGGTGCTGCGCCGCGTCCTCGAACATCTCGGCGTCGGCCATCTGGCGCTGCTCAGCGTCGCCTCCCTGCTGCTCGTCTCGTGGGTCCTGGTGCGCATTTTCGTGTACGTGCTGCGCGGCGTGTTTCCGCACGGCAGCTTCCTGCGCAACTTCGAACGCTTCGCGGCCTTCGTCATCTGGGGCGGCATGATCATCGAGATGACCGGCCTGTCGGACGACGTCATCGAAGGGCTCGAACAGGTCTCGTTCAGCGTCGGCCGGCAGCGCCTCGATCTGTGGACGCTGCTGCACGGCTCGGTGACCGTCTGCGTCACGCTGCTCGCCGCGCTGTGGGTCGGCAGCGTGATCGAGCGCCGCCTGGCGGCGGTGCGGGAAATGGACGCCAACCTGCGCGAAGTGCTGGCCCGGCTGGCCAAGGCGCTGCTGTCGGTGATCGCCCTGCTGCTCAGCCTGTCGCTGCTCGGCATCGACGTGACCGCGCTGTCCGTCTTCAGCGGCGCCCTGGCGGTCGGCCTGGGCCTCGGCCTGCAGCGCATCGCCAGCAACTACGTGAGCGGCTTCATCATCCTGCTCGACCGCTCGATCCGGCTCGGCAACCTGGTCGCGCTCGACGACAAGACGACCGGCACGGTGACCCGCATCACCACGCGCTACACCGTGCTGCGCATGCTCTCGGGCACGGAGGTGATCATTCCCAACGAATATCTGGTGGGAAACATGGTGCGCAACCTGTCGTTCTCGGACAACCGCATCCGCGTGGCGACCACCGTCGGCGTCGCCTACGATACCGACGTCGAGCACGCCATGAATCTCATGGTCGAGATCGCGAGGACGCACCGGCGCGTCCTCGCCGATCCGGCACCGGGCGTCATGCTCACCGAATTCGCCGACAGCAGCATCATGCTGGAGCTCGGCTTCTGGGTCGGCGATCCCGAACTGGGAACGGGCGGCGTGCGTTCGGACATCAACCTCGAAATCCTGCGCGTCTTCCGCCGGGAAGGCATCTCGATTCCCTTCCCGCAGCGCGAGGTGCGGATGCTGCCGAACGCGCCGGAGGAGACGCGCCCGGCGCCGGCCGCGCCCGCCTGACGCGATTCCGCCTCGCCGCCGCGCAGGCAAAAAAAATCCCGAACCGGTGTGGTTCGGGACATAAATCCCATCGTTGCGATGGGTCAGGGAGGGTCAAACATTGCCAGCGGGGGACGCTGAAGCAACGCTTGCAGTATAGGGAAGGCGGGCCCGCCGGTCTGTTGGCCTTGTGCGGCGTTTGCGTGACGGACTGTAACGGTTCCGGAAGCTGCGCGCGGCGCTCAATGGCGCCATTTTTCCGTCCGGTTGGCGTGTTTCCAACAGCGGACGGCGTACCACACCAGCGTGCACGGGACGGCGATCAACAGCGCTTTGAAGAGATTGAGGCGGCCTTCGCTCAACAGGTCCCAGGCGAGAATCCCGACGAAAATGCCGATGCCCTCGGCGAGGGGAAATTTCGTCGGCCGGGAAGATGCTGGTCTCAAGCTTGCGTTTTCCTGGCCGGTTGCGGGGTACAGGGAACGGCGACGCTATGGGCCGGACCGGTGGAACGGTCGCCGGCGTCCTGGCGGGACGTGCTCTTGGCGCGAAGCAGGGGAGGTTGAAAGCGCGGGAGCATGCCAGGATTCTCCATCGGACTTATCAATGAGGCGGAAACTATAGTCAGCACCAAAAAGGCTGTCTTTGGCGCTTTCGTCAGGATTGTGTGACGCTTTGTAACAGGGGCCAGCTCAGGGTGAAGCGCGCGCCGCCGATCGGCGAATCGTCGGCGAAGGCGGTGCCGCCGTGCTGTTCCATGACCAGCCGGACGATCGCCAGGCCCAGGCCGTAGCCGCCGGTGGTGCGGTCGCGCGAGCGGTCCAGCCGGATGAACGCGGTGAACACGCGCTGGCGTTCGTCGGGCGGGATGCCGATGCCGTCGTCGTCGACGTGCACGCGGATGTTCCTGCCCACCACCTCGGCGCTGACCACGATGCGCTTCTTGGCGTATTTGAGGGCGTTGCGCAGCAGGTTGGTGATGGCGTACGGCATGCTCTTCAGGTCGAGCTCGACGCACTGTCCGGCCGGCAGCGCGCTGGTGTCGATCGACAGTTCCAGGTTGCGCGAGAGGATGCGCAGCGAGTCGACCTCCTCGGTCAGCCAGGTGGCGAACTCGATCGATTTCAGGTGGGGCTCCGGCTGCTCGCGCTCGAAGCGCGAGTAGGCCAGGCTGGATTCGATCAGTTCGTCGAGTTCGTCGAGGTCCTCCTCCATCATCTGCCACAGGCGTTCGCGCTCTTCCTTCTCCGGCGTTTCGGCCAGCATTTCGAGGGCGAAGCGCATGCGCGAGATCGGCGTGCGCAGTTCGTGCGAGATGGCGCTGGACAGTTCCTTCTGCGAGGCGATCAGGCGCTGGATGCGCTCGGCCATGCCGTTCATCGTTTCGGTCAGCAGGTCGAAGGCGCTGCTCTTGGCTTCCGGCGCGCGCCGCTCGAAATGCCCTTCGCCGAGCGCCCGCGCGGTCTTGCGCAGGGCTTCCAGGTCGCGCCAGAAGGGGCGCACCCAGAACCACACCGCGACCGCCACGAACAGGCCGATCAGGCTCCAGGTGAGCAGCCGGATGCGCAGGTCGAAGGGCATGGCGCGCGGCCGGTCCGAGTTGGCGTCCGGGGTGAAGGGGCCGACCACCAGGATCTGCGGCGTCTGTTTCAGCCGGTGATAGATGATGTCGCCGTCGGAGTCGACGACCAGTTCGCCGGCGTCGAGCTTTTCCGCCTGCTTGGGCTTGAGCTTGAGCGACCAGCGGTTGACGATGTTCAGGCGGTACGAGAACTGCGAGTCGAGCTCCTTGATCAGCGTCGACCATTCCGAGCGCGGCTTCTGGAACAGCGCGTCCTCGATCAGCACGATGGTGCCGCGCATGAAGCGGCTGGTGTAGTCGTCGGTGATGCCCTTGAGCGCCGACGAGATGACGAAGTCGGCGACGAAGGCGACCACCACGAACGAGCCCATCACCAGCAGGTAGAAGCTGAGGAACAGGCGCGACAGGCTGTAGCCGCCCCGCCACGGGGTGTGCTTGTAGCGGCCGAAGATGTTGAGCAGGCTGCTGCTGCGGCTATTGCCAGTCATGCTTGCTGAACAGGTAGCCCTTGCCGCGCACGGTCTTGATTCGGGTGGGGTTTTCCGGGTCGTCGCCGAGCTTGCGGCGCAGCCGGGAGATGCGGGCGTCGATCGACCGGTCGAGGCCGTCGAAGCCGATGCCGCGCAGCTGCTGCAGCAGGTCGTCGCGCGACAGGATGCTGCCCGCATGCAGGGCGAGCAGCCAGAGCAGGTCGAACTCGGCGGTGGTCAGGTCGATCGTCTCGTCGCCGAGGTGCGTGCTGCGCGTGGCCTGGCTGATGCGGAAGTTGCCGAAGGAGAGTTCCGCCGCTTCGCTGTTTTCGCCGGGGGCGTCCGCCGTTTCGGACGGCGCCGGCGTGCGGCGCAGCAGGGCCTTGATGCGCGCCAGCAGCAGGCGCGGCTGGACGGGCTTGGCCAGGTAGTCGTCGGCGCCCAGTTCGAGGCCGAGGATCTGGTCGAGGTCCTCGTCGCGCGCGGTGAGCATCAGGATCACGCCTTTGTAGCGGGCGCGCACCGAGCGGCAGACCTCGAAGCCGTCCTTGCCCGGCAGCATGATGTCCAGGATCACCAGGTCCGGGTCGTCGCTCAGGATGCGCGTCTCCGCGGTATCCCCGCGCGCCTCGATGGTGACGTCGAAGTCGTTCTTCTGCAGGTATTCGGCCGTCAGCTTGGCCAGGCGGTCATCGTCCTCGACCAGCAGGATGCGTGTTTTCATGGCGTAGTGGAGACGTTGCGGCAACGAAGGGTAAATAACGGAAGAATGATACTCGATGATCGGCGCGGGCGGCCAACCCGCCGCGATCCGCGCGATGGAGCGCCGGCCGGCCTGCTAGAATCTGCCGTCGATCGGGCCATGGGATGAACGCATGCGTATTTCGGACAGAGGGATCTTCGGCGGGCTGGCCGCCGTGTCGCTGGGGCTGCTGGCCGGCGGGCTGGCGCTGGGCGAGGCGTTTCGCCTGCAGCCCTGCTACTGGTGCAACTTCCAGCGTTTCCTGTACATGGTCCTGGCCTGTGTCGGGCTGGCCGGGGCGCTGCTGCCGAGGTGGCGCCGGCCGTGGGCGCTGCTGGCGGCGCTGGCGGCGCTGGGCGGCGTGCTGGCGGCCGGCGAGCAGAGCTGGATGCAATATGCGCCGCAAAACGCGGTCGAATGCGGTTTCGGCGATCCGACGCTGGTCGAGCGGCTGGTGGACTGGCTGGGGAGCGTGTGGCCGTCGATGTTCATGGTGACCGGCCTGTGCAAGGACAAGGACTGGGTGTTTCTCGGGCTGTCCCTGGCGAACTGGTCGGGGGTGTGTTTCTGCGTGCTGTTCGGCGTGTCGCTCTGGGCGCTGTTCCGCCGGCCGGTACGGTAATCGACGGGTTTCCGGCGGCCGTTTTTTCGTGAGCTTCCCCCGTGTTGACGGCGCGGGGTTTCGGTATCATATCGTGCTTTTTTCCGGTTCTGTTTTCCTGCGAGGAGACCATCGATGAAGATGCGTTCCATGGGGTGCAAGCGGCTGGCCGTCCTGGCCGCCGTCATGCTGGCCGCCGGCGCCGCGACGGCGCAGGAGGCGGGAGTCCTGAACATCTACAACTGGGCGGACTACATCGCCCCGGACACCATCAAGAATTTCGAGAAGGAAACCGGGATCAAGGTCCGCTACGACATCTTCGACAGCAATGAATCGCTGCATGCCAAGCTGGTCGCCGGCAATTCGGGCTACGACGTGGTCGTGCCCGGCTCGCATTTCGCCAAGCAGCAGATCGCCGCGGGCCTGCTGCAGAAGCTGGACAAGAGCAAGCTGCCCAACCTGAAGAACCTCGATCCGGCGATCCAGGCCCAACTGGCCAAGATGGACCCGGGCAACGAGTACCTGGTCAACTGGCTGTGGGGCTACACGACGGTCGGCATCAATGGGGACAAGGTCAAGCAGGCCCTCGGCGGCACGCCGCTGCCCGACAACGCCTGGGACCTGGTGTTCAAGCCGGAATATGCCTCCAAGCTGAAGAAGTGCGGGGTGTCGATCCTCGATTCGGCCTCGGAGGTGATGCCCATCGCCCTGCATTACATCGGCAAGAATCCGTACAGCACGGAGCAGGCGGATTACACGGAGGCCGGCAAGATGCTCAAGGCCGTGCGTCCCCACGTGACGCGCTTCGTCGGTTCGGGCTCCGACTACATCGACCAGCTGGCCAAGGGCAGCATCTGCGTCGCGCTGGGCTGGTCCGGCGACATCATGATCGCCTCCAACCGGGCCAGGCAGAACAAGACCGGGCAGAACGTCCAGGTGCTGGTGCCGAAGAGCGGCGGCCTGCTGTTCTTCGACGTGATGGCCATCCCCAAGGACGCCAAGAACGTTAACAACGCGCACAAGTGGATCGACTACATCATGCGTCCGGAAGTGCACGCCAGCCTGACCAACACGGTCTTCTTCGCCAACCCGAACAAGGCCTCGCTGAAGTTCGTCAAGCCGGAGATCGCCGGCAACAGCGCGGTGTTCCCGTCGGCCGCCGTGCTCGAAACGATGCTGGCGCCCGGCGTTCCCGACCAGGCGACCCGGCGCATCATCACGCGGACCTTCACCAACTTCAAATCCAACCGATAGCGCGGCGATGGCGGCCATCCTTTCCGACTCGGACCAGCATTTCCTGCAAGTCAGGGAGGTGGTCAAGGATTTCGGCGCCGTGCGGGCGGTCGATGCCGTCAGCCTGGACATCGCGCGTGGGGAAATCTTCGGCCTGCTCGGCTCATCAGGCTGCGGCAAGACGACCCTGCTGCGCATGCTGGCGGGATTCGAAACGCCGACCTCGGGACAGATCGTCCTGAACGGACAGGACATCGTCGGGCTGGCGCCCTACGAGCGGCCGATCAACATGATGTTCCAGTCCTACGCGCTGTTTCCGCACCTGTCGGTGTGGGACAACATCGCCTTCGGGCTGCGCCGCGACGGCCTGCCCAAGGACGAGATCGCCAAGCGGGTGGAGGCGATGCTCAAGCTGGTCAAGCTGGAGCGCTTCGGCGGCCGCAAGCCGCACCAGCTTTCCGGCGGGCAACAGCAGCGCGTGGCGCTGGCGCGCAGCCTGGTCAAGCGGCCGCAGCTCTTGCTGCTCGACGAGCCGCTCGGCGCGCTGGACAAGAAGCTGCGGGAAGAGACGCAGATCGAACTGGTGAACATCGTCAAGGACGTCGGCGTGACCTGCGTGATGGTCACCCACGACCAGGAAGAGGCCATGACCATGGCCGACCGCATCGGCGTCATGAACGAGGGCGTGCTGCTGCAGGTGGACACGCCCAGTGAACTCTACGAGACGCCCAACAGCCGCTTCGTCGCGGACTTCATCGGCAACGTCAACCTGATGGACGGCGTGGTGGTCGACGACCAGGCCAGCTCGGTGACCATCGAATGCGCCGACTGCTCGCATTTCGTCGGGCACGGCATCACCGGGCACGTCGGCATGGGAGTCAGCGTGGCGCTGCGGCCCGAGAAGATCTACCTCTCCCGCGAGGAGCCCGCCGGGCCGCACAACCGCGTGCGCGGCGTGGTCCAGGAAATGTCCTACTTCGGCAGCTACAGCGTCTATTTCCTCGACCTGCCGAGCGGTGCCCGGCTCAAGGTCAGCGAGGAAAACGACCAGCGCTACCGCGAAGGCAAGCCGACCTGGGGCGACACGGTGTGGGCCAGCTGGCCGCCGTCGGCGCAGGTCGTGCTCACCTTCTGAGCGAGGATCGCCGCCATGCCCTTCCTGAGTGGTGACTGGAAGCCGGGGGCGCGCACGGCGGTGATCGGCGTGCCCTTCGTCTGGCTGGCCATCTTCTTCCTGCTGCCCTTCCTGCTCGTGCTGCGCATCAGCCTGGCGCAGATGGACGGGGCGCTGATCACGCCGCTGCTGACGCTCTCGGACGACGTGCTGACCTTCCGCGTACACCTGGCGAGCTTCGTGCAGCTGGTCACGGATGACCTGTATTTCGCCACGTACCTGGTGTCGGTCAAGTACGCGCTGATCACCGCGACGGTGTGCCTGGCGATCGGCTACCCCTTCGCCTACTTCATGGCGCGCAGCGAGCGGCGCTGGCAGCCGGCGCTGCTGATGGGCGTCATGCTGCCGTTCTGGACCAGCTTCCTGATCCGCGTCTATGCCTGGAAGAGCCTGCTCGAACCGAACGGCTGGGTCGGCGCGCCGATCCACGCCTCCGGCCTCGACCACGTGCTGGCCTGGCTCGGCCTGGTCCCGTCGCCGGACCAGCTGATGTACAGCCCGTTCAGCCTGGTCCTCGGCATGGTCTACACCTACCTGCCGTTCATGGTGCTGCCGCTCTACGCCACGCTGTCCCGCATGGACCTGCGCCTGATCGAGGCCGCGCAGGACCTGGGCGCCACGCCGTGGCAGGCGTTCTGGCGGATCACCGTGCCGCTGTCGAGATCGGGCATCGTCGCGGGCTTCATGCTGGTGTTCATCCCCTGCGTCGGCGAATACGTCATCCCCGAACTGCTCGGCGGCCCGGAGACGCTGATGATCGGCCGCGTGCTGTGGGACGAGTTCTTCTCCAACAACGACTGGCCGATGGCCTCGGCCGTCGCCGTGGTGATGATCCTGGTGATCATCGTGCCGCTCGCCATCTTCGGGCGCAACCAGGCGCGCGTGCGGGAGGAGGCGTCGTGAGAACGGAGCGCAGGGCCAGGATGCTGTCCCGGCTGTGGATGGCCGCCGTCTACGGCTTCCTTTACCTGCCGATCGTCGCGCTGGTGGTTTACAGCTTCACCGAGTCGAGCGTGCCCAACGTGTGGGGCGGCTTCAGCCTGCGCTGGTACCAGGCGCTGACCACCGACACCGACCTCAAGGAAGGGCTGTGGCTGTCGCTGCAGATCGCCACCTCGACCGCCACCGCGGCGGTCGTGCTCGGCAGCCTGGCGGCGGCCTCGCTGCACCGCTATCCCCGCTTCTTCGGCCGCACGCTGTTCTCGGGCATGGTCAGCGCGCCGCTGGTCATGCCGGAGGTCATCGTCGGGCTGTCGCTGCTGCTCATGCTGGTCTCCCTGCAGCGGCTGCTCGGCGTGCCGGAACGCGGCATGGTGACGATCTGGCTCGGCCACCTGCTGCTCGGCATGGCCTACGCCACGGTGGTCATCCACGCGCGCCTGAAGGACCTCAACCCGCAGCTGGAGGAAGCCGCCCAGGACCTGGGCGCCAAGCCCTGGCAGGTGTTCTTCCTGATCACCATCCCGATGATCGCCCAGGCGCTGCTGTCGGCCTGGCTGCTGACCTTTACGCTGTCGCTGGACGACGTGGTGCTCTCGGCCTTCCTGTCCGGGCCGGGGTCGACCACCATGCCGCTGGTGATCTTCTCGCGCGCCCGGCTGGGGCTGAATCCGTCGGTCAACGCCATCGCCACGGTGGTGGTGGTGATCGTGGCCATCGGCGTGGCGATCGCCAGCTACATGATCGCCCAGCAGGAACGCCGCCGCGCCAACGAGATGGCCGCCGCCCAGCGGTTTCACTGAACGGGCGCCGGGCGGCGCGCAAGTTTGCATGACCCGCGATTGAACCAACTTTCGGAGGATATATGGCGCTGTTCCTGAATGAAGACGATGTGCGGCAGTTGCTGACCATGCCGCTGACCCTGGAGGCGGTCGAAGAGGCGCACACGGAGCTGTCCCTGGCCCGGGCCGTGGACGTCCCGCGCCAGCGCACCCGGCTGCCGCAGACCGCGCTGCACATCCTGCAGGGCGCGCTGCCCGGACGCGACGCGATCGGCTACAAGGCCTACACCAGCAACCGCTCCGGCGTGCGCTTCCTGGTGCACGTGTTCAGCGCCGCCAGCGGCGCCCTGCGCGTGGTGCTGGCGGCCGACTACCTGGGCATGATGCGCACCGGCGCCGCCTCGGGCGTGGCCACGCGCTGGCTGGCGCGGCCGGATGCCGAGGTGATGGGCGTGTTCGGCGCGGGCTGGCAGGCCGAGGGCAACATCGAGGCGGTGGCGGCGGTGCGCAAGCTGCGCAGGGTCAAGGTGTTCGCGCGCAACGCCGAGCGCCTGGCCGCCTTCTGCGCCAGGATGTCCGATCGCCTGGGGCTCGACGTCGTGCCGGCGGCGTCGCCCGAGGACGCGGTGCGCGGCAGCGACATCGTCAGCACCATCACCACGGCCGCCAATCCGCTGTTCGACGCCGCCTGGCTGTCGCCGGGCACGCACATCAACGCGGCGGGCTCCAATTCGGTGATCCGCCGCGAGGTCGGCGAGGACGTGCTCAAGCTCTGCCGGCCGATCGTCGTGGACAGCGTTGACACCGCGCTCAAGGAGGCCGGCGACCTGCTGCCGTTGCTCGAAAAGGGGCGGCTCTCCGAGCGCCAGCTGGTCGAACTGGGCGACGTGATCCTCGGCCGCCATCCGGGCCGCGCCAAGCCCGAGGACATCACCCTGTTCGAATCGCAGGGCATGGCCATCCAGGACATCGCGGTGGCCGTCCGGCTGGAGGCCCTGGCGCGCGAGCAGGGACTGGGTATCGAGCTGCCGTACGGCGCCTGACCGGCGGCGGCGCGGGTCTGACGGCCGGTACCGGCGGCGCCGATTTTCGCCGCGCCGATTGACGGCCTTCGCGTGTTGCTAGGAGAATGCTCGCCGAAACTTGCGAGCCCGCGGGAGAAGCGGGCGTGTTTTTGACGGGGAGATGACGTGGTCAGCACGATGAGCGGGGCGCTCGAAATCGTCGCCCGGACCGATCCGGGACTGGTGCGCGAGCACAACGAGGACGCGGTCTTCGTCAATCCGGCCCGCGGGGTGGTGATCCTGGCCGACGGCATGGGCGGTTACAACGCCGGCGAGGTGGCCAGCGGCATGGCCACCTCCTTCCTTTCCTCCGCGCTCGAAACGTCCTTCTTCGAGCCCGTCCGGGGCGCCGCCGACGGCCGGCCGTCCGCCAGCCGCTGCCTGGAGGAGTGCATCGGCCAGGCCAACACCGCGATCTACAACGCCGCGCTCAGCGAGCCGCAGTATTCGGGCATGGGCACCACGCTGGTGATGGCCCTGTTCTCCGACGACCGCGTCGCCGTGGCGCACATCGGCGACTCCCGGCTCTACCGGCTGCGCGACGGCCAGTTCACGGTGGTGACCCACGACCATTCGCTGCTGCAGGAGCAGATCGACCAGGGCCTGATCACCGTCGAGGAGGCGCGCTTCTCGCAGAACAAGAACCTGGTGACGCGGGCGCTCGGCGTGGAACCCGCGGTGGAGTCGGAGATCCACGAATACGACGTCCTGCCGGGCGACCTCTACCTGTTCTGTTCGGACGGGTTGAACGACATGCTGCCCGACGACGAAATCCTGCTGGCGTTGCAGACGCTGTCGGTCAACCTGGAACTGGCCGCCGATCAGCTCATCCAGATGGCCAACGACAACGGCGGGCGTGATAACGTTTCGGTCATTCTGGTGAAGGTGCACCACGCCTTCCCCGAGAGCCCGGACAACAAGTAGGGAAAGCCAAGAACAGGGAGGCGGACAGTGGCAAAGCTGATACTGAGCATGGATGGCCTGGTCCTCAAGGAAATCGGCCTGAACAAGGAGCGCATGACGATCGGCCGGCGCCCGTCCAACGACATCCAGATCGACAACCTGGCTATCAGCGGCGAGCATGCCGCGGTGGTGACCATCCTCAACGATTCGTTTCTCGAGGACCTGAACAGCACCAACGGCACCCTGGTGAACGGCCAGCCGATCAAGAAGCACTTCCTCAAGAACGGCGACGTCGTCGAGCTCGGCAAATACAAGCTCAAGTACATCGCCGAGGCCGCCGCGCCGGCCGATCCCGACTACGAGCGGACCATGGTGCTGCGGCCGAACATGCTGACGCCCGCGCCGGCTCCGGCCCCGGCGGCCGCGCCGCCGCGCGCCGGGGACGCCCCCGCGCCGCAGGCCGTCCCGGTTCCCGCCGCGGCGCCGGCCGCGCTCGGCGCCATCCAGGTGCTGAACGGCGCCAACGCCGGCCGCGAGCTGGAACTGACCAAGACCCTGACCACCCTGGGCAAGCCGGGGCGGCAGGTCGCCGTGATCGCCCGGCGGCCGCAAGGCTACTTCATCACGCACGTCGAGGGGGCGAGCTTCCCGGCGGTGAACGGGCAGACGCTCGACGCCCAGGCGCACCCGCTCAAGGATCACGACGTGATCGAGATCGCCGGCATCAAGATGGAGTTCTTCCTGAAGGGATGACGCGATCCGGCGCCCCCGCGGGCGGCCGGTCCGCGTGACATAGTTCCTCGCCGCGGCGGCGGCCGGCCGGCTAAGCTTGTCCGATTGCGGGATTGAACCGGCAGCGGGGCGGGGCGTCGAAAAACCGGGGGACGGGCGGATGAAAGTCAGGGTACTGGGGTGTAGCGGCGGCATCGGCGGGCAGGGCCTGCGCACCACCTCGCTGCTCGTCGACGACGACGTCCTGATCGACGCGGGTACCGGCCTGACAGACCTGCCGCTCGCCGCGCTGGCCGCCATCGACCACGTGTTCATCACCCATTCCCATCTCGACCATATCGCCGCGCTGCCGCTGATGATCGATTCGGTGGCCGACCTGCGCGATGCGCCGGTGGTCATCCACGCCACCGCGGCGACGCTGGAGGCGATCCGCGCGCACATCTTCAACTGGGCCATCTGGCCGGATTTCAGCGAGATCGCCATCCGCGACCGCCGGATCATGCGATACGAGACGATCCGCGTCGGCCAGCGGGTCCGCCTGGGCGGGCGCGGCATCGCCGCCGTGCCGGCCGAGCACACGGTGCCCGCCGTCGGCTACCACCTCGACTCCGGCGACGCCAGCCTGGTGTTCACCGGCGACACCACGGCCAACGACCAGTTCTGGCCGGTGGTCAACCGTATCGCCAACCTGCGCTACCTGATCATCGAGACGGCCTTCTCGGACCGCGAGGAGGCGCTGGCGCGCATTTCGAAGCACCTGTGCCCGCGCCTGCTGTTCGCGGAGCTGGACAAGCTGTCCGTGCCGGCGGAGGTGTACGTCACGCACCTCAAGCCGGGGCAGAGCGAGGTCATCGCCGGCGAGCTGGGCAAGCCGGGCGGGCGTCCGCCGCCGGGCATCCTGCGCCACGGCCAGGTTTTCGAGTTCTGAGCGGGGCCGCCGCGTGACGCCACCCGTCGATCTTTCCCAGCGCTACGCGCAGCTCAACGACATCGGCGTGTCGCTGTCGAACGAGGCCAACCTCGCGCGGCTGCTCGAAGGCATCCTGCTGGCGGCCAAGGCGATCACCCGGGCCGACGGCGGCACGCTGTACCGGGTCAGCGAAGACCGGCGCACGCTGCACTTCGAGATCGTGCGCACCGATTCGCTGAACCTGGCGTTCGGCGGCATCAGCGGCCTGCCGATTTCCGCCCAGTTCAGCGACCTGCCGCTGTACCACGAGAACGGCGAGGCGAACAATTCGATGGTGGCGGCGTACTGCGCCCTGCATGCGCGCACGGTGAACATCGCGGACGCCTACCACGAGCAGGGCTTCGATTTCTCGGGGACGCGGGCCTTCGACCGCAGCACCGGCTACCGCTCGCAGTCCTTCCTCACCGTGCCGATGAAGAATCACGAGAACGAAATCATCGGCGTGCTGCAGCTGATCAACGCCATCGATCCGGAAACCGGCGCGGTCGGCGCGTTCTCCGACGCCGACCGGCACCTGGCCGAGTCGCTGGCCTCGCAGGCGGCGGTGGCGCTGACCAACCGCCTGCTGGTCGACCAGCTGGAAAAGCTGTTCGAATCGTTCATCACCCTGATCAACCTGGCGATCGACGAAAAGTCGCCCTACACCGGCGGCCACTGCCAGCGCGTGCCGGCGCTGACCATGATGCTGGCCGAGGCCGTCTCCGCCACCGAGAGCGGCCCGCTCGCCGGCTTCACGCTCGACGACAAGGACCGGCACGAGCTGAAGATCGCCGGCCTGCTGCACGACTGCGGCAAGGTGACGACACCGGTGCACATCGTCGACAAGGCGACCAAGCTGCAGACCATCTGCGACCGCATCGAGCTCATCGACACCCGCTTCGAGGTGGTCCGGCGCGACGCCGAGCTGGCCATGCTGCGCGCGCTGCAGGCCGGCGCCGACCCGCGCGCGGCGACGCGCGACTACGAGGAAAAGCTGCAGCGCATCGCCGAGGACCGCGCCTTCCTGGCGCAGGTCAACAAGGGCAGCGAATCGATGCGGCCCGAGGACCAGGAGCGGGTGCGCCGGATTTCGCGGCGCTACCGCTGGACCGATCCCGACGGCGACGAGGTCGATTTCCTCTCCGACGACGAGATCGAGAACCTGACCATCCGCCACGGCACGTTGACCGCGGCCGAGCGCGAGATGATCAACTACCACATCGTCGCCACCATCAAGATGCTCGAATCGCTGCCCTGGCCGAAGCACCTGAAGAACGTCCCGGAATACGCCGGCGGCCACCACGAGCGCATGGACGGCCGCGGCTACCCGCGCGGGCTGACGCGCGACGAAATGTCGGTGCAGGCGCGGATCATGGGCATCGCCGACATCTTCGAGGCGCTCACCGCGCGCGACCGGCCGTACAAGCCGGGCATGAAGCTGTCCGAGGCCCTGCGCATCCTGGAGAACTTCAGCCGCAACGGGCACATCGATCCGGACATCCACGCGGTGTTCGTGCGCCGCAAGGTGTACCTGGAATACGCCCGCGAATACCTCGATCCCGCGCAGATCGACGTCTCCGACTGAGCTGCCGCGCCGCCGCGGCACGGTAGAATAGGGTTTTTTTCGCAGGCGGAACCCATGTATCTCATCGCTCCCAGCATCCTTTCGGCCGACTTCGCGCGGCTCGGCGAGGAAGTGGTCGACGTCATCGCGGCCGGCGCCGACTGGATCCACTTCGACGTGATGGACAACCACTACGTGCCCAACATGACGATCGGTCCGGTGGTGTGCAAGGCGATCCGGCCGCTGACGCAGGCGGTGATCGACGTGCACCTGATGGCCAAGCCGGTCGACCGCCTGATCGGCGACTTCGCCGAGGCCGGCGCCAACGTCATCACCTTCCATCCGGAAGCCTCGGAGCACGTCGACCGCAGCCTGTCGCTGATCCGCGAGTGCGGCTGCCAGGCCGGGCTGGTGTTCAATCCCGCGACGCCGCTGCACTACATGGACTACGTGATGGACAAGCTCGACATGGTGCTGCTGATGGGGGTCAACCCCGGCTTCGGCGGCCAGAAGTTCATCCCCGCCACGCTCACCAAGCTGCAGCAGGCGCGCGCCAGGATCAAGGACTACGAACAGGAAACCGGCCGCCGCATCCGCGTCGAGATCGACGGCGGCGTCAAGGTGGACAACATCGCGGCCATCGCCCTGGCCGGCGCCGACACCTTCGTCGCCGGCTCGGCGATCTACGAGGCCGGCAAGGAAAGCGATCCGCACCGCTACGACTCGGTGATCGCGGCCATGCGCGCCCAGCTGGCGCGGGTGTGAGGCGCGCGATGACGACCGTAGACGTCCGCGCCGTCCTCTTCGATCTCGACGGCACGCTGCTCGACACCGTGCCCGACCTGCACGCCGCGGTCTGCGCCATGCTCGCCGACCTCGGGCGTCCCGCGCTGCCGGAAGAGGCGGTGCGCAGCTACGTCGGGCGCGGCATCGCCAATCTGGTCAAGCGCGCGCTGGCCGGCTCGCTGGACGTGGCCGAGGACGATGCGCCGGCCCCGCCCGACGCGCTCGCCAGCTTCCGCCGGCACTACGCGCGCGAGAACGGCCGGCGCACGCAGTTCTTCCCCGGCGTGCGCGAAGGGCTCGAAGCGATCCGCGCCGCCGGCCTGCCGATGGCGGTGATCACCAACAAGGCCGAGGCCTTCACCCGGCCGCTGCTGGAAATGACCCGGCTGGCGGAGTTCTTCTCCGTGGTGGTGAGCGGCGACAACCTGCCCCGGCACAAGCCCGATCCGATGTCGCTGGTGTGGACCTGCGGCCGCCTCGGCGTCTCGCCGGCCGACGCGCTGTTCATCGGCGATTCGGTCAACGACTTCCTGGCCGCGCGGGCGGCCTGCTGCCGCGTCTTCCTGCTGCCCTACGGCTACAACGAGGGGCGCGACGTGCGGGAGCTGGATTGTGATGCTATAGTCCCGAGCATTGTTTCGGCCGCCGGGCTGATCCGTCATCGAGCAGCGTAATCCGAACGCATGAACGCAACTCTCCGCAACCTGCATCCCGAGCCCGCATTCTGGGCGGAGGCGTGGCCCTGGCGATCCTGCCGGAAAGTCTAGCCTCCGTTCCGGCACGCCCGCGCGTGCCGCGTCCCGTCTTGCAGTTCCCGTTCGTGGAGTCGTTTCATGAAAGAAGCCCAATTCGATCAGCTCGCCGCTGAAGGTTACAACCGCATCCCCGTCACCCTCGAGACCTTCGCGGATCTCGACACCCCGCTCTCGATCTATCTCAAGCTGGCCAACGGCCCGTACACCTACCTGCTCGAATCCGTGCAGGGCGGCGAGCGCTTCGGCCGCTACTCGATCATCGGGCTGGCCAGCCCCACGCGCATCGTGGTCAACCGGCAGCAGGTGCTGGTGCTCACCGGCGACCGCATCGCCGAGCGCGCCGAGAACGTCAATCCGCTCGACTTCATCGGCGACTACCTGGCGCGCTTCCGCGCCGCGCCGCTGCAGGGCCTGCCGCGCTTCTGCGGCGGCCTGGTCGGCTGCTTCGGCTACGACACCGTGCGCTACATCGAGCCGCGCCTGGAAAAAGGGCGCAAGCCCGGCGAGCCGGGCGTCCCCGACATCCTGCTGCTGCTCTCCGAAGAGATCGCGGTGGTCGACAACCTGTCCGGCAAGCTCACGCTAGTCGTCTTCGCCGAGCCCGGCGTGCCCGGCGCCTACCAGAAGGCGCAGGCGCGGCTGAAGGTGCTGCTCGCCCGGCTGCGCGAACAGGTGGCCGTGCCGCCGGAGCAGCCGGCGGGCTCGCAGCCGGCCGTCTCGGTGTTCGGGCAGGAGCGCTTCAAGGAGGCCGTGGTCAGGGCCAAGCAGTACATCACCGACGGCGACATCATGCAGGTCGTGCTGTCCCAGCGCATGAGCAAGCCGCTCGGCGCGAGCCCGCTGGCGCTCTACCGTTCATTGCGCTCGCTCAATCCGTCGCCGTACATGTTCTATTTCGACTTCGAGGATTTCCACGTCGTCGGTGCGTCGCCGGAAATCCTGGTGCGCCTGGAAGGCGACACGGTGACGGTGCGGCCGATCGCCGGCACGCGCAAGCGCGGCGCCACCTTCGAGGAGGATCAGGCGCTGGCGGCCGAGCTACTGGCCGACGAGAAGGAATGCGCCGAGCACCTGCAGCTGCTCGACCTCGGCCGCAACGACACCGGCCGCGTGGCGCGTGTGGGCACGGTGAAGCTGACCGAGAAGATGACCATCGAGCGCTACTCGCACGTGATGCACATCGTCTCCAACGTCGAGGGCAAGCTGCAGCCGGGGCTGAACGCGCTCGACGTGCTCAAGGCCACCTTCCCGGCCGGCACCGTGTCCGGCGCGCCGAAGGTGCGGGCGATGGAGATCATCGACGAACTGGAGCCGAGCGGCCGCGGCATCTACGCCGGCGCCGTCGGCTACCTCGGCTTCCACGGCGACATGGACCTGGCAATCGCCATCCGCACCGCGCTGGTCAAGGACGGCCAATTGCACGTGCAGGCCGGCGGCGGCATCGTCGCCGACTCGGTGCCCGAGTCCGAATGGCAGGAAACGCAGAACAAGGCCCGCGCCGTGCTGCGCGCCGCCGAGCTGGCCGAGAACGGGCTCGACACGCGCTTCGACTGAACGGAAAAGCAAAAAGCGTTTTAACCACAACGACACAACGGGCACAACGAAAGACAAAATCTTGTTTTTTCGTTGTGCCCGTTGTGTCGTTGTGCCCGTTGTGTCGTTGTGGTTGATTATTTCGCCTTTTCCGCGACCTCCCTGGTCAATAGCGGCCGTTCGATCAGCCGCGCGCCTCGCTCAGCCGCCGGCCGGGTTCCGGCAGGGCGGGCGCCTTGCCCAGCAGGCCCAGCACCACCTGCAGCGCCATCGCCACGGCGCCGCCGATGAACACCAGGTCGCCGAAGGTGCGCACCCAGCGCAGCGTGTGCAGCAGCGGCTGCTGCAGGAATTCCTCGCTGCGCGCGTACCACAGGCCGTGGCTGACGCTGGCGTGGAACTGGATGAAGCCGATCGGCAGGAGGCTGGTGAAGATCATCAGCACCAGGCCCGCGTTGAGGCCCCAGAACGCCGTGCGCATCAGCGCCGCGTTGAATGCGTAGTGCGGCCGCACGTAGCGCAGCACCAGCAGCGTGAAGCCCAGCGCCAGGAAGCCGTAGACCCCGAACAGCGCGGCGTGCGCATGCACCGGCGTGGTGTTCAGGCCCTGCACGTAGTACAGCGAGATCGGCGGGTTGATCATGAAGCCGAACACCCCGGCGCCGAGCATGTTCCAGAACGCCACGGCGACGAAGCACATCAGCGGCCACTTCAGTTCCTCCATCCACGGCGCGCGCGTCTTCAGGCGCCAGTTCTCCCAGGCCTCGTGCCCGAGCACGATCAGCGGCATGACCTCCAGCGCGCTGAAGCTGGCGCCGACGGCCATCACCGGCGTGGTGGTGCCGGAGAAGTACAGGTGGTGGAAGGTGCCGGGAATGCCGCCGAGCATGAACAGCGAGGCCGAGGCCAGACTCGCCGCGCCGGCCATGCGCACCGACACCAGGCCGAGCGTGGAGAAGATGAAGGCCAGCGCGGTGGTGGCGAAGACCTCGAAGAAGCCTTCCACCCACAGATGCACCACCCACCAACGCCAGTACTCCATCACCGACAGGTGCGTGCGCTCGCCGTAGGCCAGGCCGGCGCCGTAGAACAGGCCGATGGCGCCGACCGAGGCGGTCAGCAGCGCCAGCAGGTTGCGGTCGGTGCCCTTCTTGAGCAGCGCCGGCACCACGCCGCGCAGCATCAACACCAGCCACAGCAGGATGCCGATGTACTTGCCGATCTGCCACAGGCGGCCGAGGTCGACATATTCATAACCCTGGTGGCCGAGCCAGAAGTTCCACTCGGGCGGCATCACCTGGCGGATGGCCAGGTAGTTGCCGGCGAAGGAGCCCACCACGACCAGCACCAGCGCCCAGAACAGCACGTTGACGCCGAGCTTCTGGTACTTGGGGTCCTTGCCGCCGTTGATCAGCGGCGCCAGGAACAGTCCGGCCGCGAGAAAGCCCGTGGCGATCCAGAACAGCGCGGACTGGATGTGCCAGGTGCGCGTCAGCGCGTACGGGAACCACTGCGACACGTCGAGGCCGTAGAACTTCTGCCCCTCGATGGTGTAGTGCGCGGTGAAGCCGCCGATGAAGACCTGGAAGACGAACAGCGCCACCACCAGGAACAGGTACTTGCCCAGGCTGCGCTGCGAGGGCGTCAGCGCGAAGACGGTCAGCGGATCGCGCGCGGCGGGCTCGGGCAGCGGCTCCTCGTGCTGGCGCAGGAAGGCCCAGCACCACACCAGGAAGCCCACGCCGGCCAGCAGCACCACCACGCTGGTGATCGACCAGACGACGTTCTCGCCGCTCGGCTGGTTGCCGATCAGCGGCTCGTGCGGCCAGTTGTTGGTGTAGGTCACGTCGTGGCCCGGCCGCTCGGTGGCGGCCGCCCAGGCGGTCCAGAAGAAGAACTGCGTGAGCTGCTGGCGCCGCTCGGCGCTGGGCAGCGTGTTCTCCTTCATGGCGAAGTGCTCGCGGCTCTTCTGCAGCTCGGGCGCGTCGGAGAACAGCTTGTCGTAGTACGCGGCAGTTTGCGCGATGGCCTGCGCGCGGCGGTCCGAAATCTTCAGCACGTCCGCCGCGTCGGTGCGGTTGCCGCGGTATTCCTCGCGCAGCTGCTCGCGCAGTGCCGCCTGCGTCGGCCCGTCGAGCGCGGCGTAGTCCTTGCCGTGCGCCTGCCGCGCGGCCAGGTCGAGCCAGGCGGTCAGCTCGCGGTGCAGCCAGTCGGCCGTCCAGTCGGGCGCTTGGTAGGCGCCGTGGCCCCAGATCGAGCCCAGCTGCATGCCGCCCACCGACTGCCAGGCCGTCTGGCCGTCGAGGATACCGTCCCTGGTGAACAAGACCTTGCCGTCCTGCGTGGCGACCTGCGCCGGAATCGGCGGCGCCTGCCGGTAAACCTCGGCGCCGTAGTAGCCCAGCAGCGAAAACGTGACGATCAGCACGCCGATCAGCGTGAACCAGAGTCTCTTGTACGAGCCCATGCGTCTCTCCTTGGTCAAAGCGTGGCTGCCGGCGCGAAGCGCCCGGACAGGGTGTCGTTTTCGGCCGGTCGGCGGTCCCGCGGGGCGGCGTGGCGGGCATGCCGTTCCGCGGATGGGTCGATGCGTTTCATCGTTGCTCCTGGGTACGTGGAAAAGAAACTATGGAAACTGGGGCGCCGGCGTCATGGACGCCGGAACATCGTTTTCCTTGGTCTTGTGTGAACTCGGCGTTTGCCTACGCGAGAGTCGTGCCAGGAAAAATAATTTTAATAATCAGAGGATTGAAAATTGAACGGTGTTTTGTACCGTGAGATAAAAGGGTTCTATTTACCTTTTATGGTCGTTGCGACCCTGTTCGCGCCGCGCCGCCCGGCATTCCCGCGTGCCGGCCGATTCATCGCCAGCGGTGGCGCGATGCATGAAATTGACGTGCAGCGAGTAGTCATCGATCCGCTCTGAAGGTAAAATCCCCCGTATGCAGCACTCTTTCCTATTCCTTCGGTTCTGCTCGGGTCGCTGGTGGCGGTAGTCCGCCATACGACCTCTCTCCGCTTGCCCCTTCCCGCTTGACGGGACGTCGGGGCGGCCCCGCAAGACGGGGCAAATGAGTTGCGAAAATCGGACCGCGTGCGGTCGTCAGACCGTCCGGCCCATTCGCTGGCAACTTCATCCAATTACCGACATGGAATAGATATGCTGCTGATGATCGACAACTACGATTCATTCACCTACAACCTCGTCCAGTATTTCGGCGAGCTCGGGCAGGAGGTGAAGGTGTTCCGCAACGACGCCGTCACCGTCGCCGAAATCGCCCGCCTCGACCCTGAATTCCTGGTCGTTTCTCCCGGCCCGTGCACGCCGGCCCAGGCCGGCATCTCGCTCGCGGCGATCCGCGAGTTCGCCGGCAGGATTCCGCTGCTCGGCGTGTGCCTCGGCCATCAGGCGATCGGCGAGGCGTTCGGCGGCCGCGTTGTGCACGCCAAGCGGCTGATGCACGGCAAGGTCTCGCCGGTGCATCACTCCGATACCGGGGTTTTCCGCGGTCTGCCGAATCCGGTCACCTGTACGCGCTACCACTCGCTGGCGATCGAGCGCGAGACGCTGCCGGACTGCCTGGAGATCACGGCCTGGACCGACGACGGCGAGATCATGGGGGTGCGCCACAAGACGCTGGCCGTGGAAGGCGTGCAGTTCCATCCCGAATCGATCCTGACCGAGCACGGTCACGACCTGCTGAAAAACTTTCTTACGAGGTAAGCCATGATCAATCCGCAAGAGGCGCTGCAGCGCACCATCGAACACCGCGAAATCTTCTACGACGAAATGCTCGACCTGATGCGCCAGATCATGCGCGGCGAGCTCTCGCCGCTGATGACCGCAGCCATCATCACCGGCCTGCGGGTCAAGAAGGAGACCGTCGGCGAAATCACCGCCGCCGCACAGGTGATGCGCGAAATGTCCACGCGCATCGAAGTGGCCGACAGCGCCAATTTCGTCGACATCGTCGGCACTGGCGGCGACGGGGCGAACACCTTCAACATCTCGACGGCATCGATGTTCGTCGCCGCGGCGGCCGGCGCCAAGGTCGCCAAGCACGGCGGCCGGGGCGTGTCCTCCAAGTCAGGCAGCGCCGACGTGCTCGAGGCGCTCGGCGTCAACATCAACCTGACGCCGCAGCAGGTCGGCGAATGCCTGGCCGCGACCGGCATCGGCTTCATGTTCGCCCCCAACCACCACTCGGCGATGAAGAACGTCGCCCCGGTGCGGCGCGAGATGGGCGTGCGTACCATCTTCAACATCCTCGGGCCGCTGACCAATCCGGCCGGCGCGCCGAATTCGCTGCTCGGCGTCTTCCATCCCGACCTCGTCGGCATCCTGGTGCGCGTCATGGAGCGGCTCGGGGCCAGGCACGTGCTGGTGGTCCACGGCAAGGACGGCATGGACGAAGTCTCGCTCGGCGCGGCGACGCTGGTCGGCGAACTCAAGGACGGCAAGGTCAGCGAATACGAAATCCACCCCGAGGACTTCGGCCTGCGCATGGCGTCCAACCGCACGCTGCGCGTGGTGGATTCCGCGGAATCGAAGGACATGGTGCTGTCGGTGCTCGACAACGTGCCCGGCACGGCGCTCGAAATCGTCGTTTTCAACGCGGGCACGGCGCTCTATGCCGCCAACCGGGCCGCGTCGATCGGCGACGGCATCGACCTGGCGCGCGAAGCCATCGCCAGCGGCGCCGCGCGCGCCCAGCTCGACGCCTTCGCGCGCTTCACCCAGGACTGCGCGGCATGAGCGCGGGCAGCGCCGGCGGCACGCCGGACATCCTGAAGCGGATTCTCGCCGTCAAGCAGGAGGAGATCGCCGCGGCCCGCGCCGGTAAGCCGCTTGCCGCCGTGCGCGCTGAAGCGGAGGCGCAGCCCGCGCCGCGCGATTTCGTCGGCGCCATCCGCGCCAGGATCGCCGCCGGACGGCCGGCGGTGATCGCCGAGATCAAGAAGGCCAGTCCGTCGAAAGGCGTGATCCGCGCCGATTTCCGGCCGGCCGAGATCGCCGCCGACTACGCCGCGCACGGCGCGGCCTGCCTGTCCGTGCTGACCGACCGCCAGTTCTTCCAGGGCGCGCCCGAGTACCTGCAGGCGGCGCGCGCCGCCTGCGCCCTGCCGGTGCTGCGCAAGGATTTCGTGGTCGATGCGTACCAGGTGTACGAGGCGCGCGCGATGGGCGCCGACGCCATCCTGCTGATCGCCGCCGCGCTCGACCTGCCGGCGATGCGCGAACTCGAAGCCGTCGCCGGCGCGCTCGGCCTGGCGGTCCTCGTCGAGGTGCATGACGGCGACGAGCTCGACCGGGCGCTGCAACTGGCGACGCCGCTGCTCGGCATCAACAACCGCGACCTGCGCAGCTTCGAGGTCTCCCTGCAGACCACGCTCGGCCTGCTGCCGCGCCTTCCGGCGGACAAGATCGTGGTGACCGAAAGCGGCATCCTCGGCCCCGACGACGTCGCCCTGATGCGCCGTCACGGGGTAGGCGCCTTCCTGGTCGGCGAAGCCTTCATGCGCCAGCCGAGTCCGGGGGAAGGGCTCGCGGCGCTGTTCGGATGAACGGCGGGATGAGTTAGCCACGGCGGACACGGCGGGCACGGCGAAAGGCAAAATCTTTTTCAACCAAGAAGATACGAATGCTCTGATTGTGCGGCGTGGCCGAGCGCCACACAATTCCAGACATTCCCCCCGCGTTCTCCGTGGTCGATGCCGATGACGCGCTTTCCCGATTTTCGCCGTGCCCGCCGTGGTTAGATCTTTTCTACACCCCGCCCTCGAACCCCCGCTGCCGCCAGGCTTCGAACACCGTCACGGCGACGGCGTTGGAGAGGTTGAGGCTGCGCTGGCCGGGCAGCATCGGCAGGCGCAGGCGGCGCTCCGGCGGGAATTCGGCCATTACCTCGTCCGGCAGGCCGCTCGTTTCGCGGCCGAAGACGAACACGTCGGCGGGGTCGAAGGCGGTCTGGTCCGGCCGCACGCCGCCGCGCGTGCTGATGGCGAACAGGCGCCGCCCGGCCAGCGCCGCCTTGCATTCGACCCAGCCGGCATGGCGGAAGACCCGCGCGAACTCGTGGTAATCGAGCCCCGCGCGCTTGAGCGAACGGTCCTCCCAGCGGAAGCCGAGCGGCTCGACGAGATGCAGTTCGGTGCCAGTGTTGGCGCACAGGCGGATCACGTTGCCGGTGTTCGGCGGAATCTCGGGCTGGAACAGGACGACGGCGGTCAAACGGAACTCCAGAAAGTGCTTTGCAAAAGATAAAAAACCGCTAAAATCAGTCAGCTATACAGAAAACCTAGAAAATACTGGAACTTACTATGGCGCGCCCGGAGAAAATCCGCCTCGGTGACCTGCTCATCCAGCAAGGACTACTGACCGACGAGCAGCTGAAATTCGCGCTCGACGAGCAGAAGCGCAGCGGCCGCAAGCTGGGGCGTATTGTCGTCGAAAGCGCCTTCGTCACGGAAGTGGCGATCGCGCAGGCGCTGGCGCGGCAGCTGCGGGCGCCCTACGTCGACCTCAAGCTGTTCAATCCCCGCCAGGAACTGATCAATCTGCTGCCCGAGGCGCAGGCCCGGCGCTTCCGGGCCGTCGTGCTGGACGAGGTCGACGGCCGGCTGCGCGTCGGCTTCGCCGATCCCACCGACCTGCAGGCGTTCGACGAACTCGTCCGCCTGCTGCGCCGCGACATCGAACTGGCCGTCGTCGCCGAAGGCCAGCTGCTGGCGCTGATCGACCGCGTCTATCACCGCACCGAGGAAATCACCGGCCTGGCGCGGGAACTGACCGAGGATCTCGGCGACGTCCCCGTCGAATTCGGCGACCTGTTCGGCGCCACCGCCGGCGTCGAGGACGCGCCGGTCGTCAAGCTGCTGCAGACGGTGTTCGAGGAAGCCATGCGCTCGCGCGCCTCCGACATCCACATCGAGCCGCAGGACCGCTCGCTGCGCGTGCGCTTCCGCATCGACGGCGTGCTGCACGTGCAGATGGAGGCCGATGCCAAGATCGCCCCGGCGCTGGCGCTGCGCCTGAAACTGATGTCCGGCCTCGACATCTCGGAAAAGCGCCTGCCGCAGGACGGGCGCTTCGCCATCAAGGTGCGCAACACCACGGTCGACGTGCGCATCTCGACCATGCCCACGCAGTTCGGTGAATCGGTCGTCATGCGTCTGCTCAACCAGAACACCGGCCTGCTCGGCCTCGACCGCCTGAACATGCCGCCGCGCATCCTCGAACGCCTGCGCCACGCCGTGCACCGGCCGAGCGGCATGGTCCTGGTCACCGGCCCGACCGGCAGCGGCAAGACCACCACGCTGTACGCCGCGCTGGCCGAGCTCAACACCACCGAAAAGAAGATCATCACCGTCGAGGACCCGGTCGAATACCGCCTGCCCGGCATCAACCAGGTGCAGGTGCACGACAAGATCGACCTCACCTTCGAGCGCGTGCTGCGCTCCGCCCTGCGCCAGGACCCGGACATCGTGCTGGTCGGCGAAATGCGCGACCAGACGACGGCGGAAATCGGCATGCGCGCGGCCATCACCGGCCACATGGTGCTGTCGACCCTGCACACCAACGACGTCATCTCGACGCCGATCCGCCTGCTCGACATGGGCGTGCCGCGCTACATGGTGGCCATGTCGCTGCAGCTCGTGCTGGCCCAGCGGCTGGTGCGCGTGATCTGCGAGAACTGCGCCGAACCGTACGCGCCGGCCCCGCACGAACGCGAGTGGCTGCGCTACGAACTGGACGACGCCGTCGACGAGCGCCGCTACCAGCACGGGCGCGGCTGCACGCACTGCGGCGGCACCGGCTACCAGGGCCGGGCCGGCGTCTTCGAAATGCTGGAAATGACCAACGAGATCGTCGGCGCCATCAACAGCGACGACCCCGGCGCCTTCGTCCTCGCCGCGCGCCGCCAGATGGCCGGCGAAACCCTCCGCCGCGACGCCGTGCGCCTCGTCGCCAAGGGCCGCACGACGGTGGATGAAGCCATGCGCGTCAGCAACCAGTTCGAGGATTGAACGTGCCGACCTTCGCCTACAAGGCGCGCAATTCCGGCGGCGCTCTCGTGGAAGGGACGCTCGACGGCGTCGCCTCCGGAGCGGTGGCCGACGTCCTGCTCGGGCAGGGGCTGACGCCGGTCGAGATACGGGAAACGCGGGGGCGGGGAACGAAAACGTCATCCGGGCCGGCGTGGCCGTTCCGGCAGAAGGTCGGGCACGTCGATCTCCTGCTGTTCAGCCGGCAGATGCACACGCTGCTCAAATCCGGCGTGCCGATCATGCGCGCGCTGGCCGGGCTGCAGGACGCGGCGATCAACACGGAGATGAAGCGGGTCATCGGCGAAGTGCGCGAAAGCCTGGAGTCCGGGCGCGAACTGTCGCAGGCGCTGGCCCGGCATCCGCGCGTCTTCTCGCCGTTCTACCTGTCGATGGTGCGCGTCGGCGAGGCCACCGGCCTGCTCGAAGAAATCTTCTTCCTCCTGTTCGAGCACCTGGAGTTCGAACGCTATATGCGCGAGCAGGTCCGCTCCGCGCTGCGCTACCCGATGTTCGTCGTGCTCGCCATGGCGGCGGCCATCGTCATCGTCAACATCTGGGTCATCCCCGCCTTCGCCAGGGTGTTCGCCGGCTTCGGCGCGGAATTGCCGCTGATGACCCGCGCGCTGCTCGGCTTCTCCCGTTTCATGGTCGAGTACTGGCCGATCCTGCTGGGCGGCGTGATCGGCGTCGTCGCCGCCTTCCGCGCCTGGGTCGGCACCACCGCCGGGCGCTACACCTGGGACCGCTTCTCGCTGACCATCCCGATCGCCGGCAAGATCCTGCACAAGGCCGCGCTGTCGCGCTTCGCGCGCAGTTTCTCGCTCGGCATCCGCAGCGGCGTGCCGGTCATGCAGGCGCTGTCCAACTCGGCGCACACCGTGGACAACAGCTACGTCTCGCGCTGCGTCGAGGGCATGCGCGAGAACGTCGAGCGCGGCGAAAGCCTGCTGCGCGCGGCGATCGGCTCCGGCATCTTCACGCCGGTGGTGCTGCAGATGATCGCCGTCGGCGAGGAATCCGGCGCGGTCGACGACATGATGAACGAGATCGGCGACATGTACCGGCAGGAAGTCGAGTACGAACTGAAGACGCTCGGCCAGCAGATCGAACCGATCCTCATCGTGCTGCTCGGCATCCTCGTGCTGATCCTGGCGCTCGGCATCTTCCTGCCGATGTGGGACCTCGGCAAGGTGGCGCTCAAACGCTGACCGCCATGGACGGCGAAACATGGACAGGCGCGCGGCGAGACGATACGAATTCCCGGTGCTGGTGGCGATCATCGGCGTGCTGGCCTTCCTGCTGCTGGACCGGCTCGACGGCGCGCGCGCCGGGTTCGAGGACGCCGCGATGCAGTCCGAGGCGGCCGCGCTGCGCGTCGAACTGCTCGACCGGCTGGCGCACCACCAGGCCGTCGGCGGACGCCTGCCGGATTCGCGCAACCCCGTGGTCTGGGCCGGCCGCGCGCCCGAGAACTACCTCGGCGAACGCGACGCGGCGCCGGCGGACGGCGGCGTCTGGTATTTCGACACGCGCCGGCAGGAGCTGGCGTACCGCTACCGCTCCGGCCGCGAAGCGCGCTTCCGCCTGGTGCGCGGCGCCGAAGCGGCCGGGGCGCAAGGCAGCCTGGGCGGCATCGGCCTGTTGCGCGTGGATATTCCAAAAAAATTTCAATAAATGCAGTAGGAATGTGACTTAATTCCGCATCCGGCAGGGTGCGGCATTTTAAGATTCAAGAACCGGACGAGGAAACCGTTATGTCGCCCATGGAACGCCAGCCAACCCAACACCGCCCCCGGCAACGGGGTTTCACGCTGATCGAACTGATCGTCGTGGTGATCATTCTCGGCATCCTCGCCGCCGTGGCCCTGCCGCGCTTCACCAACCTGCAGCGCGACGCGCGCATCGCCAAGCTGCAGGCGGCGCGCGGCAGCGTGATGGCGGCCTCCACGCTGGTGCATGCCACCACCCTGTCGCGCGGCGGCATCGCCGACGCCGTGGCCTGCCCCGGCGGCGGAGGCACGGCGACCAACAGCAACGGCGCCACCGGCACGGTGTGCACCGAGAGCGGGCTGATCCACATGGTATTCGGCTACCCGGTGGTCAGCGGTTTCGGCGGCGATCCCGGCATTCTTTCGGCGGCCGGCTTAACCGGGATTTTCAATCCCACGCAGGCGCAGCTGGAAGCCGAAGGCTACACTTACGCCCCCGGCGGGGGGGTAGCCACCTTCGGCGTGCTCGGCGCGCCGGACGCCGCCAACTGTTCCTTCACCTACGCCCAGCCCAACGCCGCCAACGTCGCGGCGTCGATCAGCGGGCTGACGATTTCGGGTTGTTGATTATTTTTTACAGAGGAGAAGAAGTATGAAAACAGTGCAGCGCGGCTTTACTTTGATCGAGCTGGTGGTGGTGATCGTCATTTTGGGGATTCTGGCGGCGACGGCGATTCCTAAGTTTGTGGATATGACAACAGAAGCAGGCAACGCCGCTACGCAGGGAGTGGCAGGAGCCATTGCCTCTGGAACATCGGTGAATTACGCAGCTAACTTGGTAGGTAAGGGTACGAAAACCCTTAATGTTGCCGACGTGTGTACACATACCTTGCTCCAGCCATTCGTTAGCGGGATCACGTTGGCAACAGCAACTACCGTACCTACCACCTCGAACACATATAACGTGGCAGCCGGAACTGGAAGTTGTGCAGGTACGTCTGCTCCAGGCACTGCGGTAACCTGCGCTATTCGAGGGAACAAGGGAGATGCGCAAACTGCAACGGTCATTTGTAGCCAGTAATAATTGACGTAAAACCATCTGCGAAAGATGGACGATTGCCTGGAGCCTCGAATTTATGGATTTCGACGTCGTGATTTTTTAAAAGTCACGGCGTCGATTTTCCATCGTGTGCTCGGCTCGGCGATGAAGAATAGGTACGTCGGGGGCTGGTTAGTCGGCGGGCTGTTTCTTATGTTCGCCTGCCTGCTAGGAAACACTGCCTTGGCCGCGGTGGCCTTGGGGAGTCCGACTTCGTGCGTGAACGACACGTCTGTCGGAAATCAACCGTGGGGTAATCCCACTCGGGCGCGAACCAGCGACGATTCCTATGCGACGGTGACGCTTCCCAGCAAGCAGTCTTCCAGTTATCTGAAGTGCACTGGATTCGGTTTTGCGATCCCCTCCGGTTCCACGATCAACGGCGTGAGGGTTGATGTCGAGCGTACCGTGAGTTCCGCGACCGGCTCGGGAGTTCGCGATGCGGCGGTGTATCTGCTCAAGAACGCAGCGATCGTCGGTTCCAGCCGGGCGACGACCACCGCCTATACCACGAGCGAAGTGACGGAAGCGCATGGCGGAGCATCAGACCTGTGGGGAAGCACCTGGAGCGTCAGCGAGATCAACTCCGCCAATTTCGGCGTCGTCTTTTCCACGGTCAATAGTTACAGCTCCTCACGGACGGTCAGCGTCGATGCGATCCAGATCTTCGTCAACTACACGCCGCCCTGCACTCCGCCCTCCAACGTGCCGTCCGGCCTGACTTGCGTCTGCGACAACTTTAACCGCTCGGCGCTCAATCCGTCGCCGATTTTCGATTCCAACTGGATCGTGTCGACCAGCGACAGCACGGGCATCCTCCCGAGCATCGTCAACCCCGGCTATTTGCGATTGACCAATAACACCACGGAAAACGCCAAGGCGGCTTCCGTGCCGGGTATCTTCCCGGCTTCCGGGAACTATATCTCGGTCGAGTTCCA
The DNA here is from genome assembly GCF_047602565.1 of Propionivibrio sp. GTDB lineage: Bacteria > Pseudomonadota > Gammaproteobacteria > Burkholderiales > Rhodocyclaceae > Propionivibrio. The sequence goes on along the minus strand of NZ_JASGGX010000001.1, from coordinate 1,539,937 downwards.
GCAATTCGCGTACAACGGGAACGGTGCCGACGGCATGGCCGTCACTCTGTCCGATTATTCGGTGCCCGCCGTGCCGGGCGCTTACGGCGGTTCTCTGGGCTACGCGCAGAAGCCGTCGATCAAGGGGTTTGCCGGCGGCTGGATCGGCGTGGCCTTCGACGAATACGGCAATTTCCAGAACCCGACCGAGTCGCGCGTCGGCGGGCCGGGGTCCAGGCCGCAATCGGTCGGTATCCGCGGTTCCGGTTCGGGAACGAGCGGCTATCCCTGGCTGGCCGGGACGAACGCCTTGTCTCCCCAGATCGATGACAGCGATTCCGTTACGCCGTCGCACGGTTATTACTATCAGCTCATCGTCGACGCGCGGAACGAGCCAACGAGCACTTCGATCGCGGTCAACCGGGATACAGGTTCCGGCTATGCCTCCCTGATTTCCATTTCCGACGTTTATTCGGCCGCCAAAACGCAAGGCGCCACCCAGGCTGCGGTTCCGGCCAACTGGCAGGTGTCCTTCACAGGGTCGACCGGATCAAGCACCAATATCCACGAGATTTCCGGTCTGCGTATCTGTGCGCTGACCATCGTCCCTCCGACCGGAGGCGTGGCGTCGTCGTTCAACGCCATCGACGAGGCTTACGGCACGCCGGGTAGCGCGTCTTCCCCTGTCGCGGTACAAAGTTATCTGACCGGCCATATTTACACCAAGGTGGTCGGCAAGCCTTTCAAGCTGAATGTGGCGGCGTTGAAGGATAACCAGATCGTCACCACGTATGCCTTCAGCGGCAGCAACGTGACGGTCAAACTGGTAGATAACAGTGACGGCGTGTGCGAACTAACCAGCACCTCGACGAGCTACTGCAATTCCACCTGCAGGGCCAAGACCGCGGTGGCCAGCCAGATACTGGCCTTCACTTCATCAGACAAGGGACAGAAGCAATCCGCTGACTTTACGTTGAATACGGCGTACAGCAAGCTGGTTGCCATTATTTCCGACAGTACGACGACTGCCTGCTCGACCGATTCTTTCGCGGTACGCCCGCTGAGCATTACCTCGGTGGTTTCTAGCGACGCGACCAATGCCGCCACAGGCGGTTCGCCGGCGTTCAAGGCGGGAAGCGGCAACTTTTCGCTGAAGCTGACGACTTCCGGGGTGAACGGCGTGGCGAGTGGCTATACCGGAAAGGCGTCGATCAACAATGCGGCAATCGTTCCGGTTTCGCCGGCAACGGTGGCGGGACAGGTCGTTCCGGTGGCATTCCCGGCGGCGACGTCCGCAAGCGGGGCCTCGACCGCGAGTGGATCGGACTTCACTTACAGCGAGGTGGGCGGGTTCAGGCTGGCCGGGTATGACCCGGCGTCGGACACCACGTCTCCACGCGGCGTGTACGACGATACATGGACCGCCGTGGATAGCCCGACGACGCAGAACGATTGCGTCCGGGGTAGCTATAGCAATACCAAGGACAGCAGCGGGAAGTATGGATGCAATTTTGGTCTGACGCAGAATACGGCGACGATCGGGCGCTTCATTCCGGACCATTTTGCGATCACGCCGGGCGTGGTCACGCCCGCCTGCGGGACATCCTTTTCCTACTTCGGCCAGGACGGTTTCCTGACTCCCTTTACCCTGGCCGCGCAGAACGCCGCCAATGCCACGACGCAGAACTATGCGGGCAACCTGGCCAAGTTGGGGCTGACCACCTGGGGGGCGGCGCCGGCGTCGTCGGCCAGTCCGGGATTCGGCTTCGCGACCAGCGCGTCCTTGCCCGACGGGACGACATTGACTGCCAGCACGGCGGCTCCGACGGGAACGTGGGTCAAAGGGGTGGCCTCCGTCAGCGCCAAGCACCAGGTGAGCCGTCCCACGAATCTGACGGGAGAGACGGCGGTGACCGTAACCGCCTTGCCGGTCGATGCCGACGGCGTGACGATGGCGGCGGCGACGGAGGTCCAGACGGCGAGCACGCCGCTGCGCTACGGCCGCATCACGCTGTCGAACGCCTTCGGGACGGAAAAGTCAGCGCTCCAGTTGCCGATGCAGATTCAATACTGGAGCGGAAAATCGTGGGTTGCCAATAACGCCGATACGTGCACGGCGATCCAGGCGTCCGATTTTTCCTTCGCCTTTCCGACCACGACGCTGAGTGCGTGCGAGACGGCGATCAGCGTGGCCGGCACGGCGCCGAACTATACGCTGACTCTGGCCGCGCCAGGAGCGGGCAATCATGGCTCGACGGACATCGCGCTCAATCTCGGAGCTACGGCCTCGGGCAACCGTTGCGTGGCGGTGGGTGGCGCGGGGCCTGCGTCGACGACGGCCAAAGCGCCCTGGCTGCAGTACCTGTGGTCGGGTGTCCTCGGAAATCCTTCAGCCCGTGCCACATTCGGCGTCTATGCGCCGGAAACACGCCGGATGATCCACGTCCGGGAGTTGTTCTGAGATGCGGCGGGTGCGCGGATTTACGCTGGTCGAACTCGTCGCGGTCATCGTGATGGTCGGCATTCTCGCCGCAGTCGCGGTGCCGCGCATGGATACCTCGGGTTTTCGCGCCGTATCGTTCCACGACCGGGTGCTGGCCGCGCTGCGCTACGCCCAGAAGACGGCAGCCAGCCATCGCCGCCTGGTGTGCGTCACTTTTCCCGATACGTTGACCGTCGCCTTTCAGATCGATACGGATAAAAACGGCACATGCGACACGGCGCTGACCGTTCCGGGATCGAACGGTAGTCAGGTGGCCAGCGACGATGCGTCGGTGGCATTCGCCCCCTTGCCTGCGGCGTTGAACTTCGCCGCCGACGGCAGCGGAACCGACCGGACCATCAATATTTCAGGCGCGGCGAGCATTACCGTGGTGGGGGTGACCGGTAATGTTTTCTAGGCGCACAGGCGGGTTTACGCTGGTCGAGATGATCGTCGCGATCGTCGTCATCGGGGTCGGGCTGGCGGGAGTGATCGTGGCGTTCACCACGACGGTACGTTCCAGCGCCGATCCTTTGATCCGTAAACAGATGCTGTCGATTGCCGAGGAAATGCTGGAGGAGGCGTTGTTGAAGCCGTTTGCCGTCAGCGGCACGGCTCCCGGCAATGTGCTCGTGGCCTGCGGAACGGCCGCGGCCGCCCGCTCGGCGTTCAATGACGTATCGGATTACAACGGCTATGCGACGAATGGAGTCTGCGACATCGACGGGGCAGCCGTGACCGGGCTGTCGGCCTACAACGTGCGGGTGGCCGTCAACGCCGCCGCCAGTCTCGGGGATGTGGCGGGTGGCAATGTCAAGCAGGTGACGGTGACAGTGACGCATGGCGCCGAATCCTTGACGCTCGACGGATGGCGGGCGGGCTACGCGCTATGAGGCCTCGCGGTTTTACCCTGGTCGAACTGGTGATGGTGATCGTCATCACCGGTATCCTGGCGGCGGTGCTGACCGTGTTTTTCCGGCCATCCGTCGATGCCTATTTCGATACCGGCCGGCGGGCCGGGTTGACGGACATGGCCGATACGGCCCTCCGGCGGATGGCCCAGGATATTCGGCGGGCGGTGCCGAATTCGATCCGCTCGGTTTCAGCGACGTGCTTTCAGTTGGTGCCGACGATCGCCGGCGGACGCTACCGCATGGCCTCCGATACGGTGAACGACTCCGGCGCTTTGCCCTGTACCCCGTCGGGAACCTGCAGCGCCCCGCTCGACGTGGCGCAGACGACGACGGTGTTCGACGTATTGTCGCCGTTGTCTATCACGCCGGCCGTGGGCGACTGGGTGGTCGTGGACAACCAGAACGCCGGTGACGTTTACACCGGGACCAATCGGGCGCAGATCACGCAGGTGCCGTCAGCGCCTCGAAGTACGGACGGCCAGCATCGCATCAGGATCGGCGGTACGCAATTTCCGCAGGGCTACGACGGCGGGCGTTTCGTCGTCGTAGCCAATGCCGAGCAGACGGTGTTCTACAACTGCGTCGGGGCGACGCTTTACCGCACCGTGGCGGGATTCGGAGCGAATCAGGCCACGGTCTGCGCCGCCACCACCGGAGCCGCAGTGGCGAACAACGTCGCGGGGTGCTCTTTCATCTACAGCCCGAACCAGGGGGCGACCCAGCAGAGCGGTTTCGTCTGGATGCGCCTGGAATTGTCCAGCGCTGGCGAGAGTGTCGCCTTGGCGCACGGCGTCCACGTGGACAATGTGCCATGACTCGGAGGTTCTCCTGCAGGCAGCGAGGATTCGGCATGATCGCTGCCATCGTCATCCTGGTAATCCTTGCCGCGTTTGCCGCAGCCATCGTGGCAGTCGGTTCGGCGCAACAGTTGACGTCGGCCCAGGATATTCAATCGGCGCGCGCCTGGCAGGCGGCACGGGCCGGTAATGAGTGGGGCCTGTTCAAGGCGCTGCATACGCAGTCCTGGGCGGCGGCGGGAACGTGCGACACAGGGACGCGCACGGCGACGCTCAATCTCTCCGCGCAGACCGGCCTCTATGTGACGGTGACCTGCAATGCATGGAGCTACAACGAAGGGGAGACGGAGGCTGGCACCGCAAGGGTCGTGAGGGTGTATCGGATCACGGCGGTGGCTTGTCCCGCAACCGCTTGTCCGGCGACCGGTGCCCAAGTGGCCGGGGCGGGATACGTCGAAAGAACGCGGGTGGTACTGGCAACGAACAACTGAAACGATGTGGCGAACTGAAAACTATGCAGAGCGTACAAACCCTCCGGAAATTTTCCGGAACAAGGGAATTTTCCCTTGTTTTTGAGTAGCTTAATCGGTATCTTTCGACAAAATTATAAGCAAGGCTTCCGGATGTTTTCGTTCCTTTCCTCAGCGCAGAAACCGGGTTGGCTGGCGATCCTTTCCCGTGAGGGAAAAATGACGCTGGCGCATGCGGTCCGCCATCCCGGCCGGCGCCCCGAGGTCGTGCAACTGGACAGTTTCGCGCTCGAAGGCGGGGAGGCCGAAGCCCTGCGGCGCCTGCGGACCGCGCGCCAGCTCAAGACCTATCGCTGCACGACGCTGATGGGCGAGGGCGACTACCAGGTGGCGCAGTTCGACGCGCCGCCGGTGCCGAGGGAGGAGCGGCGGGAGGCCTTGCGCTGGTCCCTGCGCGAACTGGCCGATTATCCGGTGGAGACGGCGTGCCTCGGCGTGCTGGACGTACCGAGCGACGGCCTGTCGGGCCGCGCGGCCGGCGTGCTGCTGGTGTCCGCCGCCGAGCGGGCGGTGCGCGCGCGGGCGGCGCCGTTCGAGGAGGCGCGCGTGCCGCTGGCGGCCATCGACGTGCCGGAACTGGCTCAGCGCAACGTCGCCGCGCTGCTGGAGGACGAGAACCGCGGCCTGGCTTTCCTGCATCTCGACGAGAGCGGCAGCCGGCTGACGCTGACCTACCGCGGCGAGCTGGTGGCCGTGCGCCGCAGCGAGATCACCACCCGCCAGATGGCGTCGGACGATCCCGAGCGGGCCGCCCGCGCGCGGGAGCGGCTGGTGCTGGAGATGCAGCGCAGCCTGGACAACTTCGACCGGCAGTACAGCCACTTTCCCGTTTCGAAGATGGTGCTGGCCGCGTATCCGCGCGTCGAGGGGCTGGCCGCCGAACTGGCGGAAAACGTCTATGTGCCGGTGCAGGAGATGGATCTGGCGGCGGCCGTCGATTTTCCGCACGTGCCGGCATTGCGCGATCCGGCCTGCCAGGCCAGGAACCTGCTGGCGATCGGCGCGGCCCTGCGCGCCGGAGAGGCCGCCGCATGAGCCAGCAGATCAATCTTTACGAGGAGCGCCTGCGCCCGCGCCGTGAACTGGCCTCCGGCCGCCATGTCGGCGTGGCGGCCCTGGTCCTGCTGGCGGCGGTGGCCGCCGGTGCCGTGTGGACGAACCGCGAGGCGGCGCAAAAGGAGACGACGGCGGCGCAGCTGCAGGCCGAGGTCGGCGAACGGCAGGCGCAGTTGACGGCCCTGGCCAAGGCGGTGTCGGAGCGGCGCACGTCGCCGGCGCTCGCCGGGGAACTGGAAAAGGTGAAGGAAACGCTGGCGGCGCGCAAGGCGGCGGTCGAACAGCTCGATTCCGGACGCCTGGGCAGCGCCGGCGGGTTTTCGGAGATTTTCGCCGGATTCGCGCGCCAGGCGCGGGCGAATCCGAACCTCTGGCTGACCGGGTTTGCCGTGGCGCGCGGCGGCGAGGCGATCGAGATCCGCGGGCGGACGCTGGATGCCGCGGTGCTGCCCGCCTACGTGCAGCGGCTGGGCAGCGAACCCGCGTTCCGGGGCCGCCGCTTCGCCGGGCTGGAGATGCTCGACCGGGAACTCAAGGATGAGGGCGCCGCCGCGCCGGAACCGACGTCCGGGAAGACGGCCGCCGCGCCGCCGCGTTTCGTGGAATTCGTGCTGCGTTCGGAGAGCGCGGTCGAGGGGCCGAAAGGCCCGGCGGGAGGGCGCGGGCAATGAAATCCTGGTGGCTGAAAACGGCGGCGCGTTACGACGCGCTGCAGCGGCGGGAGCGCTGGCTGGTGGCCGTGGCGCTGCTCGGCGGCATCGTGCTGCTCGGTCATCTCCTGTTCATCGAGCCGGCGCTGCAGCGCGGGCAGGCGGCCGAGCGCGGCGCCGCCGGCGCGCGCGCCCAGTTGGCCGACATGCAGGCGCAGGTGGCCGCGCTGGATGCGCCGAACCGTCATCCCGACGTGGCGGCGCGCGCCGAGCTGGACGCGCTGCGGGCGCAGCTCGAGGCGCTGGGAGGCCGCCTGCAGGCGCTGGAGGGCGCGCTGGTGCCGCCGGACAGGATGGCGGCGCTGCTGGAAGAGATGATCGGCACACGCAGCGGCCTGCGCCTGCTCAGCCTGAAAACCTTGCCGGCGACGCCGTTCCCGGGGAAGGACGCGGAGGCGGGCGAAGGTGAAAAGGCCGGCGCCCAGGCGGACAAGGCCGCGGCGGCGTCCGCGCCGGGTGGCAAGGCGGGCGGCCTGTACCGCCACGGCGTGGAAATCCGGCTGGAAGGCGGCTACCAGGAACTGGCCGCCTACCTCGCGCGCCTGGAGAAGTCGCCCATGAAGCTTCTGTGGGGCGGCGTGGCGCTGTCGGCCGAACGGCATCCGCACCTCGTCCTCACCCTGACCGTTTATTCGCTGAGCATGGATCGCGCATGGCTGATCGTTTGACTTGCCGCTTTCGTTTCAGGGCCTGCCTGGCGGCGGGCCTGATGGCCGGGTTGGCGGCCGCGCCGGCTGCGGCGCAGTCGCCGCTCGCCGATCCGACGCGGCCGCCGGCCGGCTACGCGCAGGACGGCGACGCGCCGGCCGCGGCGCCCTCCGGGCCGGTGCTCGAATCGGTCGTGCTGCCGAAGAAGGGCAGGCCGCTGGCGGTGATCGGCGGGCGGCTGGTGCGCGTCGGCGAATACTACGGCGACAGCCGCCTGATCCGCGTGACCGAGCGCGAGGCGGTGCTGGAGGGACCGGCGGGCATCGAGCGCCTGTTCCTGACGCCGGGCATCGAGAAGACACCTATCGTTACCAGGAACAGGGCTCAGGCGTCCGGCGGGACGCGGAGCGGGAGCAAACCATGATGTTGAGAAAGATTCTGTGGCTGGCGCTGGCGCCGCTGGTGCTGGCCGTGGCCGGGTGCGCTTCGCACCAGAAGGCGCCGGGCGCGACGTTCGACCGGGTCGGCCAGGAATTGCAGGGCGCGGCGGCTTCGCAGACGAAGCGCATCGACGAGGCGGTCAACCAGGCCATGCTGCCGCCGCTGCAGCTCGACCTGCCGGATTCGGCCAAGCGCGCCGAGCCGCGCTTCGACCTGGCGGTGAGCAACGCGCCGGCCGCGCAGGTGTTCATGGCGCTGGTCAGCGGCACGCGCTACAGCATGCTGGTGGCGCCGGAGGTCTCCGGCACGGTGACGGTCAACCTGAAGAACGTGACCGTGCGCGAGGTGCTGGAAACGCTGCGCGAGCTGTACGGCTACGAGTTCAAGATCCAGGGCACGCGCATCTACATCCAGCCGAACACGCTGCAGACGCGCATCTTCCAGCTCAACTATCTGGCCGGCAAGCGCCAGGGGCAGTCCGACGTGCGCGTGACCTCGGGTTCGATCTCCTCGTCGCAGCAGAACACGACGCCCGGCCAGCCGGCGCAGGGCGTGCCGGCGGGCAATTCGAACACGTCGTTCACGGTGGTGCCGAGCAGCCAGATCCAGACCTCGCAGAACAGCGATTTCTGGCACGATCTTTCCGCCGCGCTGACCAGCATCGTGGGCGCGCAGGACGGCCGCTCGGTGATCGTCAATCCGGGATCGGGGGTGGTGCTGGTCAAGGCGTTCCCGGCCGACCTGCGCGCGGTCGAGAACTACCTGCGCATGACGCAGGTGATCGTCGAGCGGCAGGTCATGCTCGAAGCCAAGATTCTCGAAGTGAGCCTGAACGAGGAATTCCAGGCCGGCATCAACTGGGCGTGGTTCGGCGGCGGCAACCACCGCTATTCGGTCGGCTCGGTCAATCCCGGCGCCGGCCTGACCACCTCGGGGGCGATGTCCACCGGCGACGTGACGATGACGGCCGGCAAGGCCGGCTCCGCCGTGGCCACGGAACTCGGCCAGGGCTTCTTCGGCCTGGCCTTCCAGGCGGCCAATTTCGCCTCGCTGCTCAACTTCCTGGAGACGCAGGGCAGCGTGCAGGTGCTGTCCAGTCCGCGCATCGCCACCATCAACAACCAGAAGGCGGTGCTCAAGGTCGGCACCGACGATTTCTTCGTGACCAACGTCAGCTCGACCGTGACCTCGACCGGCAGCAGCAACGTGACCACGCCGACCATCACCCTGCAGCCCTTCTTCTCGGGCATCGCGCTGGACGTGACGCCGCAGATCGACGGCGAGAACGGCATCGTCCTGCACGTACATCCGTCGATCAGCAACGTGACGGAAAGCCAGAAGGTGATCAACCTCGGTTCGCTCGGCACCTACACGCTGCCGCTGGCCAGCAGCTCGGTCAACGAGACCGACAGCATCGTGCGCGTGCAGGACGGCAACATCGTGGCCATCGGCGGGCTGATGAAGCAGGAGCAGAGTTCCGGCGGCACCGGCCTGCCCGGCGCGTCGAGGGCGTCCGGCGTCGGCTGGCTGTTCGGCACCAAGAGCAGCTACCTGAAGAAGAGCGAGCTGGTGATCCTGATCAAGCCGACGGTCATCCGCAACGAATCGAGCTGGAAGGACGATCTGGCCGAGACCGAGCAGCGCGTGCGCCAGCTCGATCCGCGCCTCTCCCTGCCGGCGCCGCGGTAGTGAGCGGGGCGGGGCGGCCGGAAAGGCGGGGCGGACGTTGTACCTGAAGCATTTCGGCCTGCGCGAGCTGCCGTTCGGCATCACGCCGGATACCGGCTTCGCCTATTCCCTGCGCAGCCACCAGGAGGCGCTCAACACGCTGCTGCTGGCGCTCGGCACCGGCGAGGGCTTCGTCAAGATCAGCGGCGAGGTCGGCACCGGCAAGACGCTGCTGTGCCGGCGCCTGCTGCAGGCGCTCGGCGACGAGTGGGTGACCGCTTACCTGCCCAATCCCGGTTTCGGCGCCGACACGCTGCTGCGCGCGCTGGCCGAGGAACTGGGCGTGGCGGAGCCGGCGCGCTTCGATTCCTATCATCTGCTGCGCGAGATCAACGGGGCGCTGCTCGGCTTCGCCCGCGCGGAAAAGCCGGTGGCCGTGCTCATCGACGAGGCGCAGGCGATGCCCGTCGAGACGCTGGAGGCGCTGCGCCTGCTGTCGAATCTTGAGACGGAGAAGCGCAAGCTGCTGCAGATCGTCCTGTTCGGCCAGCCGGAAGCTCGATGAAAAGCTGAACCGGCCGGAAATCCGCCAGCTGCGCCAGCGCATCGCCTTCCATTACCGGCTGCATGGGCTGGGGAAGGACGAGGTGGCGAATTACGTCGCGCACCGCCTGCGCGTCGCCGGCTACCTCGGCGAGGGACTGTTTTCCGGGGCCGCGCTGCGCGCCCTGCACCGGGCCAGCGGCGGCACGCCGCGCCTGCTCAACATCCTGGCGCACAAGTCGCTGATGGCGGTGTATGGCGAAGGCCGGCAGAGGGTCAGGGTGCGCCACGTGCGGATGGCGCGCCGGGACACCGAAGGCGCGAGAAGCATCGGCTGGCCGTGCTGGCCGTGAGGACGATGGATAAAGCATGAGTCTGATCAACCGGATGCTGCAGGATCTCGATGCGCGCCGTGAAACGCACGGCGTAGGAGCGAATCTGCCCAACGACGTGCGGCCCTTGCCGGCCGCGCCGCCTTCGCGCCTGCCGTGGATGCTGGCGGCGCTGGCCGGTTTTGGCGTGGCGGCGCTGGCTGTCTATTTCGCGCTGCGCGAACCGGCGGCGCCGGTGGTTCCCCCCGCGCCGCCCGTCGCCACGCAACCCGCTCCGCTTGCCGTGCGGACCGAGGCCGATGTGGCGCCGGCGCCCGTTCCCGCCGCCGAGCCGGTTGTGCCGGAGCCGGCAGGGAAGGACGTGCCGGCCGAGATATCCGCGGCCAGGGCGGAAGCCCCGCGCGAATCCGAAACGCTTGCCGTGTCCGCCCGGCGGGCCGATGCGCCGGTCGAAGCCCCACGCAACGAACCGGCGAAGCGGGAAGCGGCGGCCTTGCCGGACAAGGCCGAGGCGGCTCCCGTCCGGGTGGAAAAAACGGTGGAAACGCCTCCCGCGGAAAACCGCGCCGCGAAGCGCGTTTCGATCGAGAAGAGCGAGCCGGCGGTGCCGCCGCAAGATCGGGCCGAGACGGCTTACCGCAAGGCGATTGCGGCAGTTGATCAGGGCCGGCCGGCCGAAGCGCAGGAGATTCTGCGCGATGCGCTGCGCGCGGACGGCCTGCACGTCGCCGCGCGCCAGCTGCTGGTGCGGCTGCTGCTCGAAGCCCGGCAGGTCAACGAGGCGGTGGAGGTGCTGCGGGAGGGCTTGCATGGCCAGCCCGCGCAGATCGGCTGGGCGATGACGCTGGCGCGCCTGCAGGTCGACCGGGGCGATCCGGCCGGCGCCGCGCTGACGCTGCAGAATTCGCTGCCGGCGGCGTTCGGCAACGCCGACTATCTGGGTTTCGCCGGGCATCTGCAGCAGCGCCTCGGCAACGGCCAGGAGGCCGCCAGCCTGTACCAGGCGGCGACCCGCCTCGCGCCGGACGACGGGCGCTGGTGGCTCGGCCTGGGGCTGGCGATGGAAGCCGAGGGGCGCAACGACCAGGCGCTCGCCGCTTTCCAGCGCGCGCGGCAATGCGGGAACCTGTCCCGGGAACTGGCCGCGCTGGTCGAGCAGAAGCTGCGCCAACAATAAGCGGCCGGGCCGGCGCCGCCCCCGTCGTGCCGCGGCGCCGTCCGCGGACCGCCTCCGCGTCTTGCTTTGTCCATGGGCCGGTTGTGGTCTTTTACGGGAATAAGCTACGATCCTGCCCATGCGCAGCGCATCTTCCGGACTTGGCAAGCTGCGCATTCCCGATGGTGTGCGGCCGTATTTCCTGGGAGGGGACAAAAATGAACAGGCTCACGATTGCCTCGCGTATCACATTCACCCTGGCAGTGGCGCTGGTCTCGCTGGTTATCGTCGGCGGCTACGCCTTGTGGGGACTGGGGGCCGCGCAGTCGCGCTTCGAATTCGTGCAGGACCGGTCCATTCCCAGCATCAAGCTGCTGGGCGACATCCGCGCGGCCATCGAGCGGTCGCGCATGACCGTGCGCGATCACCTGCTCTCCGCTTCGGCGGAATCGAAATCCGCGGCGGCCGGGCGGCTGGCCGCGCTGGCGCAGTCGATCGGGAAGGATCTGGACCGCTACGAACAGCAGTTCGCCACCGGTGACGGCGACAGGAAACTGATCCAGGCCAGCCGCGCGGCGCTGGCCACGTATGTGGCGAGAAACCAGGCGGTCCTGGAAAAATCGTCGGCGAACGACATTCAGGCCGCCACGCAGATGCTCGGCGGCCTGTCGACCGAGTTGATCAAGGTGGTGGACGAACTCGCCGAACACGTCCGCCAGTACGCCGACGGCCTGCGCCAGGACAACCGCGAGGACTACGACCGCGAGCGGTGGGTGCAGATCGCGATCATCGTGGCCGCCATCGCGGTGGCGGGCGTGACCGGCGGGCTGCTGATCCGGGAAATCCGCGAGCGCATGAACCGGCTGAGCCGGTTGATGAACCAGGTCAGCGACACGCTCGATTTCACCACGCGCATCGGCGTCACGCGGATGGACGAGCTCGGCACCTCGGGCGATGCGTTCAACAAACTGCTCGACCGGCTGCAGGCCAATCTCAAGTCGATTGCCGATGATGCCCGGCAGGTGGCCGCCGCGGCCAACGCCATGGCGACCACGTCGACCCAGGTGGCGACCGCCTCGCATCTGCAGAGCGAAGCCGCTTCCAGCATGGCCGCGACGGTCGAGGAAATGACGGTGAGCGTCAATCACGTGGCCGAGCGCGCCCAGGAGGCCAGCCGCCTTTCCAACGAGTCCGGCGATCTGGCGGCGTCCGGGGAAAAAACCATCGGCCAGACCTCAGGCGGCATCCAGGACATCGCCGGCACCGTGCACGAAGCGGCGCGGCTCATCCACGGGCTCGAACAGCACAGCCAGCAGATCGCCAACGTCGTGCAGGTGATCAAGGACGTGGCCGACCAGACCAACCTGCTGGCGCTCAATGCCGCCATCGAGGCGGCGCGGGCCGGCGAGCAGGGGCGGGGCTTCGCCGTGGTGGCCGACGAGGTGCGCAAGCTGGCCGAACGCACGGCTGCGTTGACGCAGGAGATCGCGAACACCATCGGCGCCATGCGCAGCGGCGCGAGCGACGCCGTCACCGGCATGGAAAGCGTCGTCGCCAAGGTGAACGCCGGCGTGGAAAGCGCGCGGGAAGCCAACGCGGTGATGCAGCGGATCGGCACCAGCAGCCGCAATGCCGTGGATATGGTCGGGGAAATCGCGGACGCCATTCGCGAACAGGGAACGGCGACCAACAACATCGCGACGCAGGTCGAGCGGATCGCCCAGATGTCGGAGGAAAGCAGCGCGGCGGCCGGCAACAGCGCGCAGGCCGCGAACGATCTCGACCGTTTGGCCAAGGGAATGCTCGGCGTGGTGAGCGTTTATCGGCTCTGAGCGCGGGCGCCGCTCAGGGCAGCGTCCGGGCGACGACCAGCAGCGCGACCTCGGCGGCGCCGTGCAGCTTGAGCGTGCGCGCGCATTCGTCGAGCGAAGCGCCGGTGGTCATCACGTCGTCCACCAGCAGGATGCGTCGGCCCGAGAGGTCCTGCGCGCAGTGGAACGCGCCGCGGATGTTCCGCTCGCGTTGCTGCCACGGCAGGCCGGCCTGGGCCGGCGTGTGGCGGATGCGCGTGCATGTCCGGGCATCGAGCGGCAGCCCGAGCGCCGCCGCGACGGGACGCGCCAGTTCGAGCGCCTGATTGAAGCCGCGTTCGCGCAGCCGGGCGGGGTGCAGCGGCAACGGCACGACCAGATCGGCCGCCGCCGCCGGCGCCAGCGCCGCCAGTTCTCGCCCGAAATAGCCCGCCAGCGCCAGGCGATGGCCGTATTTGTAGGACTGGATCAGCTTGTCCAGCGGAAATCCGTAATTGAAAGCGGCGAGGGTTCGGTCGTAATGTGGCGGATGTGCGAGGCAGCGTCCGCATGTCTCTCCCCCGGCCGTCGGCAAGGCGCAGCGCGGGCAGCGGGGCGAGGGAAGGCGCGGCAGGTCGCCCGCGCAGGCCCGGCACAGGATTTCCCGGTCGCTGGCCTGTCCGCAGAGCAGGCAATCCTGCGCCAGGAGGGTGTTTACGGCGCGTCCGGCGAGGTTCCGGGCGCGGACGAGCAGGCTCCGGTTTTGGGTTAGAATGCTCACTTTTTAATCAGTCCCGTAGGGATCGCCGTTGGCCGTTCTCCGCCGGGCTTCCTCGTTTCGAGGGGTTTCCCATGAATACGCTCTCTGCAGTTTCGCCCTTGGCAAGCACCGCGGCGTCGACGACGCCCGGCACCCGCTGGACCGTCTCGCAGGTCGAAGCACTTTACCAGATGCCCCTGATGGATCTGCTTTTCCGCGCGCATCAGGTCCACCGTGAGAACTTCGATCCGAACGCGGTGCAGCGGTCGGCGCTGCTGTCGATCAAGACCGGCGGCTGCCCCGAGGATTGCAGCTATTGCTCGCAGTCGGTGCGCTACAAGACGGACACCGAGCGCGAGGCGCTGATGCAGGTCGAGGAGGTGGTGGCCGCCGCCAAGGCCGCCCAGGCCAAGGGCGCCACGCGCTTCTGCATGGGCGCCGCCTGGCGCGGGCCGAAGGAGAAGGAGCTCGAAGTCGTCACGCAGATGATCAGCGAGGTCAAGGCGCTCGGCATGGAGACCTGCGTGACGCTGGGCATGCTCAAGGACGGACAGGCGCAGAAACTCAAGCAGGCCGGGCTCGATTACTACAACCACAACGTCGACACCGATGCCGAGTTCTACGACAAGGTGATCACCACGCACAAGCACGCGGACCGCATCAACACCATCGCGCAGGTGCGCGCGGCGGGGATCAAGGTCTGCTCCGGCGGCATCCTCGGGCTCGGCGAATCGCGCCGCAACCGCGCGGCGATGGTCGCCCAGCTCGCCAACATGAATCCGCCGCCGGAATCGGTGCCGATCAACAATCTCGTGGCGATGCCGGGCACGCCGCTGGCGGCGTCCGAGAAAATCGACAATTTCGAGTTCGTGCGCACCATCGCCGCCGCGCGCATCACCATGCCGAAGAGCTACGTCCGCCTGTCCGCCGGCCGCGAGGCGATGTCGCAGGAAATGCAGGCGATGTGCTTCTTCGCCGGCGCCAACTCGATTTTCTATTGCGACAAGCTGCTGACGGCGAGCAACCTCGATATCAACGCCGACCAGTCGCTGTTCGAGAAGCTCGGACTGCGGGCGATTTAAGGTCCGGATTTCCTGATGCCCGCCGCCCCGGTCACGCCGCTGGTCGACGTGCGCCAGGTCCGGCGCGCCTTCGCCCGGGCGGCGGCTGGCTACGACGCTGCGGCGGTGCTGCAGCGCGAGATCGCCGCGCGCATGCTGGAACGGCTCGACTACGTGAAGATCCAGCCCGGCGCCATCGTCGATCTGGGCTGCGGCACCGGCGCCAGCCTGGCCGCGCTCGGCGAGCGCTATCCGCACGCCGGGATCGTCGGCGTGGATATTTCCGAAGCGATGCTGCGCGTCGGCGATCGGCAGCGTTCGCGCCTGCGCTGGATGCTGCCTTTCCTGCGCGGACCGAAGCGCGCCTCCCTGCTGGCCGCGGATGCGCAAACGCTGCCGCTGCGCACGGGCGCGGCCGGCTTGGTCTGGTCCAACCTGATGCTGCACTGGCTGGCCGATCCCCTGGCCGGCTTGCGCGAAATGCACCGGACGCTGGAAGTCGGCGGCCTGCTGATGTTTTCCACCTTCGGTCCGGACACCCTGAAGGAACTGCGCGCCTGCTTTTCAGACGGCTACGAACACACCCTGCGCTTCGTCAACATGCACGACTACGGCGACATGCTGGTCGAATGCGGCTTCGCCGATCCGGTAATGGACGCGGAACGACTGACGGTGACCTACCCTTCGACGGACGCGCTTTTCAGCGAACTGCGCCGGAGCGGTTCGAGCTGCGCGGTGATCGGGCGCCGGCGCGGATTGATGGGGAAGCAGGCTTGGCAGGTCGCCTGCGCCGCGTATGAAAAACTGCGTACTGAAGGGCGCTTGCCGGCGACCTTCGAAGTGGTTTACGGCCATGCGTGGAAAGTCGAGCCGAGGACGATTGGGGATGGGCGGGCGGTGATCCGGCTGGATACGAAGCGGCGACCTCTCGGTTAGGGAGGTCGGGGACTGTTCATAATGTGGAAGTCAACAGCCCGACTCCAGTTGGCGGCGTCATCTTTCCTCTAGCCCGCCTCGCGCGGGCTTTTTTCGTAACATCGGCGTAATCGGCACATCGCAGATTCGCCCTGGTTTACCCGCACGAAAATGGCGAGATACGGGAGATAGTCCAGGTTGCGTATGAACGGCAACTCTATATCGTTTCGTCCATTTGTCGTGTGAGCAAGACCGTTCGTTCTATTGCTATCCCCTATGCCTGACGGTTTCCGTAAAGTGCATTCCTGTGAGGATTGGAGGTTTTCCCAGTTTTCTAGGCGTCTTGGCGAGGGATGGATGAAGATTCTCGGCAGAACAAATAATCATTGCGAGTCTGAGGCCATGTTCTCAGAGAAACGCTTGAACGCAGGCTTCACATTGGTCGAGTTGATGATTACGGTCGTGCTGCTCGCCATTCTGACCATACTGGCTATGCCCGCCTTCCAGGGGGTTATGGAAAGGCTAAGGATTCAATCAGCGGCGAACAGTCTCTCGGCGGCTTTCGCCACAGCCCGGAGTGAATCGGTAAAACTGGGCACAAATGTCACCGTCTGCAAAAGTCTGGATAAAGAAAACTGCACAACCGATGGGGACTGGTCGATCGGTTGGATTATCCATGCGACCGCAGCATCCCCGATAAAAGTGTTTGATTCGCCTGCTGGCGGCGTGTCGATGGCGGGTAGTTCCGTGCCGGATTTGCAGAACTCGGTTCAGTTTATGCCGACGGGTGCTTCGAACCTGGGGGCGACGGGGAATGTCACCGTCTGTCTTCCGGGCCGGACGTCCCGTGTTGTGTCGGTTGCCTCATCCGGAAGGATACGGGTTGCAGAAGGCGGGGTGTGTCCATGAGTCGGAACAAGGTCCAGCATGGTTTCTCGTTGATCGAGATACTTGTTTCCATCGTCATTATATGTTTCGGTTTGCTTGGCGTCGCCGGGTTGCTGACCAACGGGTTGAAGAACACGCAGAGTTCGCAGTACCGGACGCAAGCGAGCTTTCTGGCCTACGACCTCGCGGAGCGGATGCGCGTCAACCGGCAGATAGCCTTGAATGGTGAATACAGCACGAGCGTGACTGCGACCAATTCGATCGCGGCGAACGATAAGCTCGAATGGCAGGCCGCAGTCGGCACCCTACCGGCAGGCGTGGGGACGGTGGCCATGACGAATACGACATTCTTCACGATCACCATTCAGTGGGACGATTCGAAGGCGGCTGGAGGCGGTGCCACCGAGCAGTTTGTTTTTCGGGGAGAACTCTGATGCGCGGCACGCCAAGCAGATCGAGACTGGCTCAGGCGGGGCTTTCGATCGTCGAAATCTTGATCGCCATGGCGCTCGGGTTGCTGATTCTCGGGGGAGTTCTCTATACGTTCATCAATTCCAGGCCGGTTTTTAATGCGAACGATGCAGTGGCGCGCATTCAGGAGGACGGTCGTATCGCTATGGAACGGCTGGCACGGGAAATCCGGCAGGCGGGTTATACCGGTTGCGCCAATTCGCTGGATATTGAGCCGCACAGCATTGTCGATTTGAATAAGGATGATGTCGTCGATGTGGCTGTGCCCATCGATAGCATTAGAGTTTTCGATAATGGCACCGGCTGGATCAATCCGACGGCCATTACTCGCGTAGCGGGGACGGATGTGATTCAGGTCCAGGGGATCGGTTCGTGCCAAAAAAATCTGACCGAAAAAATGACGGCAAACGCCGATGCGATTAAAGTTGGTACCAATCCCTGTGGTTGGCAGGCGAATCAAGTTCTGGTGATCGCAGATTGCTCAAACGTGGATATTTTTGCTGCGACTAATGTGGGTACTACGGCGCCGGTGACCATCGAGCACGCGAGTTCCAAGAATAAAGAAGCAAGTTTTTCCAAAATATATGGAACCGAGGCCGTTGTTTTTGGCTTTGGAGAGAAGCAGTTCTTCGTCGGTATCCATCCCGACCTCAATCAGCCGATGTTGTATGAGATTACTCATAACGGTGCGACGACGGTTGTCAGCGATATTGCAGGAAACGTGTATGACATGCAGGTCTTGTCGGTGAAAACCGATACGGACGCAAATGGTACCCCTGACTCCGAGATCACGACGACTGGATCGACGCTGGGCGCCGTGGCCGACTGGAACCAGGTGATGGGGATAAGGGTGCGGTTTTCAGTGCGCAGTGAAGCTGACAACAGTGGTGCGGAAAACAAGACCTATACCTACAACGGCGTATCGGTTACCGATAGGCGTTTGAAGCGCGACTTCGTTACCAATATCGGCATCAGGAATCGGTTGCCATGAAAAAAGGACTCATCAACCAGAGGCAACGGGGGATCACCCTGATCATGTCGCTGCTGATACTCGTCATGATCACGATCCTCGCGTTGAGCGTGATGCACACCAGCGTGTTTGAAGAGCGTATGGCGGGAAATACGAGGGACCGCGCGTTGGCCTTCGAAGCCGCGGAGTATGCCTTGCGCGAGGCGCAGGAATTCCTTTCGAGTGCGGTCCTGCCCTCGTTCACGGCAACAGGCGGGGAGTCGGGCGCTTACTTCAAGGGACTCGATACGTCGCCCAGCGGGCAGACGGAAGAGGATTACTGGCAGGATACGCATGACTGGAACACTAAATCCGTCGCTGCAACTGAAGCAAACGCCGTATTGTCGGGACAGGCACAGCCCCGGTATGTCATCGAGGAGTATCAGACGGTTTCGTGCGCGGGCGGTTCGGTCAAGTGGCCGCCACCAGCACCAAAGACCATTTACAAGATTACTGCCCGCGGCCAAGGCCGAACGACGGAGGCCGTCGTAATTCTCCAAGCATTTTATGACCGCGGTTGCAGTTAAGAGGAGCTCATCGTGAAAAGAATCGTTTCCGCGTGGATTGCCTTACTGTCAGCTGCAAGCGCAGGTGCCGGCGTGATTGCCCAGGATCCGCTCTTCATCAGCGCGCAGGCCGACCCGCGCGTGATGCTGGTGGCTTCTCGCGATCATCAACTGTTCATGAAGGCGTATTCGGACTACTCGGACCTGAACGGCGATGGTTTCCTCGATACGTCGTTCGTGCCGTATATCGAATACGACGGGTATTTCAATCCGAGAAAGTGTTACACGTACCAGAACAATCGCTTCGAAGCGACCGCGGCAGCGACTACGGAAAGCGTCACCGTCACCTTCCCGAATGGAAGCACGGCCAGCAAAACGCAATACGTCTGCAGCAACAAATGGAGCGGCAATCTGCTCAATTGGGCGAGCATGACGCGGGTCGATGTGTTGCGGAAGGTGATGTACGGCGGCTATCGCTCGACCGATACGGAAAGCGATACGGTCCTCGAGCGTGCCCACTTGCCCCGCGACGTGCACGCGTTCGCCAAGGTGTTCAATGCAGGCACGACCGCCGAGATGAACAAATTCACACCGTACAACGATCAGTCCGCGATCAGCTTCTGCAATCTGACAAATGACGGCAGTTCGGCATCGAAGTCTTCGACCAATCCTCCTGTCATGCAAATCGCCAATGGGCAGTACCGCCTATGGGCAGCGAACGAGCATCCGCAGTGTGGGACGGGGAGCGGGACGAAGCCGGGCAGTTTGCGCACGACATTGAACGTCCGCGTCAAGGTGTGTGACGATGGGGGCGGGACCGACACAATCAACGGCCCCGGGCCGAAGTGCAAGTCCTATCCTAAAGGGACCGCCAAGAAGCCGATCGGGCTGCTGCAGCAGTATGGCGACGCCGACGTATCGTTGAGCCTCAAGTTCGGATTGATGACCGGAAGCTGGGCACACAACAAATCGGGCGGTGTTCTTCGGAAGAATATCGGCCGCTTGAGCAATAGCAGCGGAAAGTACCCCAACAACTACGACTGCTCCGTTTCCGGCGAAGGCTTCGTCTCCGGTTCGGAGGACGAAGTCGATTTCTGTAACGGAACGTTCATCAACAAACAAGGGTTGGCGCGAAGCGCGTCGTCGGCGGACGATCTGCCGTCCACGGGTGGAATCATCGGAACCTTGAACCGATTGCGGATTGTCGGATGGGATGGCAACAAGTATGACAGCGTGTGTAACAGCCCAGGTACGACATCTTTCAACAACGGGCAATGTATCGACTGGGGTAACCCGATTTCGGAAATGTATCTGGAATCGCTTCGATATCTGAGGGCCGGGAATGCAACGACGAGTACCGCGTCGTCGCCGAGTGGGGCATCGCCCACCACGGCTTTCAATGGTAGTGATTCCAGTTTCGTGGCGGGCTTGCCTCAGCTTTCATGGAAGGACCCGATTCCTGCCACGGAATGGTGTGCAAAATCAAACATTGTCATGATTTCGACCGGGTTGAACTCGTTCGACTACGACGAGACAGCGCACGATCTGGGGTGGGCAAAGACCACCGCAGAATTGACGAATATGATGGCCGATTCGTCGCACGAGAACCTGAGCGGCGATTTCATGATCGGCAGCGTCACCGGCGAATCGAATTACCAATCGACGTGTTCGGAAAAGACGTTGAGTTCGTTGGCGCTGGCGTCCGGGGTCTGTCCTGAGATGCCGAGCGTGGGCGGCAGTTATCACATGGGCGGGTTGGCGTTGGGGTCGGGGCTATATGATTTGCGGCCAGGATACAGCAGCAAACGTACCACTCTTTGGGGGGCAACCAATCCTGAATATGCAGCGCGACAACCCCTAAGCACGTTCACTATTGCTCTTGCGGAAAACCTGCCCGATTTCTCGGTACAGGCGGGAGAGCATGTCGTAAAGTTCATGCCATTCTGCCAAGCCAACTCCAATGGAAGCGCAACTTTGACCGGTGCCGGATGGCGAGCGTGCAGCATGGTCGATCTGGAAGTTGAGTCGGGAACGACATCGACGGCAGGAAGCTTCAAGGTCATGTGGGAAGACTCCACCTGGGGCAACGACTACGATATGGATGGCGTCATGCATCTGCGTTATTGTGTCGGTAGTGCGTGTGCTCCTTATGCCGGATCGAACGGCATGCCGACGACCCCCGCAAGCAATACTCTGTATATTAAGGTCGCGTCGATGACGGCCGCTGCAGGCCATGCGCTGAAGTACGGATATGTCATTTCTGGTACGTCGGCTGATGGAACGGTCATGAACGTGCTGCGTCCCGGAAGTGCGGACTATGCGACGTATTTGGCCAACAGTGAATTTACGAAGCCCGTTTCGTCCTGGACGACACCGACTTGGGTGGCCTATACGCCTTCGATATCGGGTAGTGCCGCAGTCATGAAGAATCCACTGTATTACACCGCAAAGTACGCGGCATGGCCGAATTGGGATGTCAAGATAAACGATGCGTCGCGTACCCCAGGTTCGGACGGGATTCCCGACAATTTCTTCGAGGTTCGCAACCCCGCAGGTCTGGATCTGGCGATTGGTTCTGCGCTGAAGGAGTCACTCGGCGATCCGTCGTCATCGTCGGCAATTGCGACGAACTCTACGCGGTTGGATACCGGCACGTTTATCTACCAGGCAAGATTCAAGGCTGCGGACTGGAGTGGGCAGGTGTTGGCCTATCCTCTCGATGAAAACGGTGCCGTTGGAACATTGGCTTGGGATGCCGGGCTCTCCGCCAAATTTCCGAGCGCATCGGATCGTCGTATCTATACTTTCAATCGTGCGGCAAGCCCAAAAGGAGTTAACTTCCAATGGAACAACCTCTCCGACAAGCAGAAAGCAGCGCTTGATAATGCAAACGCGGGTGAGGCGTCATCGCTGGTGTTGGACTATTTGCGCGGTGACCAGTCGCAGGAGCTGAAAGATACCAATAGCGATGGCGTCTTCGACAGCGGAGTGTACCGTCCGCGACCGACGTCCTTGATGGGCGATGTCATCAACTCCGATCCGGTGTTCCTGGGGGGGCAGAATTTTTATTATGACGGCGTGAGTGCCATTGCGGGAAACGAATCGTATGGTTCATTCTTCAATAGCAAACTCGTTGCCACTTCCGGCCAAGTCAAGAATCCGCTGATCGTAGTGAATTCAAACGACGGGATGATGCATGCTATTGATGCGCAGAACGGGAACGAGATATTTACTTATCTGCCCAGTTGGCTGATCTGTCAGGACGAGACTGGAGCAACAGGCTGTTCAAGCGGTACCGACAGTAGTCCTCTGCGAAATTTAATGAATTACGGAATGTCCCATCGATATCTGCTCGACGGGAGCGTCGTCGTGGGTGATGCGTATATCGACAAGGGGAGCGGCGCTGCATGGAGAACTATCGTCGTCGGTGCCGCAGCCGCAGGGGGTAAGGGAATTTTCGCCCTCGATCTGACCAAGAGTTTTGTTGGAACCGGATCAACGTCGGCAAGTTCAAATGTTTCGGCTACGCAGGGGACTTATGCGGCACTCAGTGCTGCCGAAGCCGTGATGTGGGAATTCACGGATAAGGACTATCTGGCCGGTACGGACCAGAACGGCGATGCCGATCTCGGCTACACCTTCGGTCAGCCAGTCATCGCGCGGATGGCTAATGGCGACTGGGCGGCCGTTTTCGGTAATGGCTATGAGTCGGCGACAGGGAAAGCCGTTTTATACATCGTCAAGCTTAGCGATGGCACACTGATCAAGAAGATCGATGTCCATGACGGGTCGACGTCGAGTCCGAATGGTTTGTCGTCTCCAGCCGCTATATTCGACCAGGGAACCGGCGCATTGTCTTCGATCTTCGCGGGAGACCTGAAAGGAAATCTCTGGAAATTCGACGTCTCGAATGCGAATACTGATAACTGGAAAGTAGATAATGGCACCGTTGCCAGTCCCAAGCCGTTGTTTACGGCCTTCGACGATACGGGTAAACGACAGCCGATTACTAGCGGGCTGGAGATCGGTTCTCATCCCAGCGGCGGTTATTTCATCTATTTCGGTACCGGAAAGTATTTCGAGAAGGATGACGATTCGACAACATCGCAGCAATCATTGTATGCGATATGGGACAAGATAGAAAGTAACGATGAGATACCCGGAACATCTGTGGACACAGCAGCGGAAAAGGACAGTGTTTTACAGAAGCATTCCATTCTTGCGGCTACCACTGCGTCCGGCGAGGAATACAAAATCACGGATGACGTGGGAGCCATCACCTGGTCAGGCACAGGAGCCAAGCGGGGCTGGTACATGAATCTGACCACCAGCACGGGGGAAAGGGTAGTGACGTACCCGATTCTGCGAAACAAACGTGTGATTTTCACTTCGATGATTCCTAGTTCGTCGCCGTGCGATTTCGGTGGAACCAGCTGGATTTGGGAGTTCGATTCGGAAACTGGAAATCGGCCATCCTATTCGGTGTTCGATGTCAATGGCGACGGAGTCATAAACAATACTGATTACGTGACGGTTACAGTTGGTGGCGTGCAGATGACCGTGCCCGCGAACGCGATCAAGTCGTCGGAGGGGATCATCAAGAGCCCCGCCATCATTTCGTCCGGTGAAAAAGAGTACAAGATCGCCAGCGGAACTACCGGTGGCGTAGAAGTAGTCATGGAAAAGGGTGCAACGACACGGCCGCGCACGGCATGGCGGCAACTACAGTAAAGCGAAGGGGATTTTGTTTATGAAGAAATGTGGCGGTTTCTCCCTGATCGAACTGATGGTGGTCGTGGCTATCGTCGCGATATTGGCTGCTGTGGCTTATCCGAGCTACCAGGAGTATGTGGCTCGGTCTCGCCGGGCCGATGCAAAAACGGTACTCCTGGAAGATGCGCAGTTCATGGAACGATTCTTTACGCAGAACGGTACCTACGTTGACGCAGTGCTGCCGGTGACGGAAGCACCCAAGGACAGCTCGACGAAGTTTTATGACATCAGTTTCGTTGAGACTGCAACGGCGACTGCGTTTAGGATTCGGGCTGTGCCGAAGGGGGCGCAAGCCGGTGATAAATGCGGGACGCTGATTCTGAATCAGAGCAATCAGAAATCGGTTTCCGGGGCATCTCTGGGCAGCGCGGAGTGTTGGAACCGGTAGTCGTCAGGTTTCGGCGATTGGGGCGTCAGTAGCTTATTTCGATGCGGATGATGCAGGCGACGGGAAGACCGTGACGCTCTCCTGGTATGAATCGGGCAGCCTTGAAGCGTTCCGCGATTTGCTCGACGAATTCTGCTGGTGCTGCTGTGGTGTCTTCGGTTTCGATGTATAACGGTTTTCCGCGGCGATCAATCCATATGCGCATGCGAAATACGCCGGCCTGCTCAGGCTGGGGTATGTCCTCCAGTGAGAGTTCGCTTTCCGGGCGAGGTTGTCGGGTAAGGTATTCTTGGGGAAGAAAGGTGTCCGGAGCGTGAGCAGTTCGAGAGGTTCGTGCTTCCGGGTTGATAATCCCTGTTGCGTATCTTTCAATGTCCGTTCGAAAAGCGTCGGTAACCGGACTTCTTCCATCAATCGAGTGCGAATGTGGCGTTTTCGTTATTCCCAGTGGGCGGACGGGCAAGACGTTGGTGATGGTGCCCCTTGTCCTGCTGCCTTCGCTGGTCAGTGCAGGCTTGAGCGAATGATCAGGAATGACGGCAAGGAAATAAAAGACTGCAGCGTGCAGTAGCGCCGAAAGCGAGATGGCTATGACGAGGCGCCGCCGTAGAGGCATGGTTGCTGGTTCGAGGCTTTTTAGTGATTTCCGAGGTGACGGTAGAGCAGTTCCGAGATTATCGCAACGGAAATTTCGGAGGCCGAGACTGGTTCGGATTATCTCAACTAAGTTCCTTCGGGAGACTGAACGTCACGCTTTCCGCAACACCCGTATCGTCGGCCATAGGGATTCCGGGTGATAGCTTCGATATCCGGTCGACGATCCTTTCGACCAGAATCTCAGGCGCCGACGCACCCGCGGTTATGCCTATAGATCGAGCGCCCAGAATCAGATCATTGTCGAGGTCTTCAGGCGCTTCAATGAGGACGGCGTTTCGGCCGCGGGCCACTGCGACTTCCTTGAGCCGATTTGAATTCGAACTGTTGGGGCTGCCTACAACGACGATGGTTTCGCATTGTGCAGCCAGTTTTTTCACCGCATCCTGCCGATTCTGCGTCGCATAGCAGATGTCATCGCTTTTGGGGCCGACGATAGCAGGGAAGCGCTTCCTCAGCGCGGAAACGACCTCGTTGGCGTCATCGACCGACAGCGTGGTTTGCGTGACATAGGCAAGAGGCGTGTTTTCGTCGATCTGCAGGTTGTGTACGTCGTCGACCGTCTCGACCAGGTACATTCCGCCGCCACTCTGCCCCATCGTCCCTTCGACCTCCGGATGCCCCTTGTGGCCGATCATGATGATTTCCATGCCTTCCTTGCGCATGCGGGCGACCTGGTTATGCACCTTGGTGACCAGCGGACACGTGGCGTCGAAAACGCGCAGGCCGCGCCTGTCCGCCTCCTCGCGCACAACCCTGGAAACCCCGTGCGCGCTGAAAATAACCGTCGCGCCTTGCGGAACGTCGTCCAGTTCGTCAACGAAAATAGCCCCCTTTTCGCGCAGGCTGTCGCAGACGAACTTGTTGTGCACGACCTCATGGCGCACATAGATCGGCGCGCCGAATTTCTCGATGGCGCGTTCGACGATGGCGATGGCGCGTTCGACGCCGGCGCAGAAGCCGCGCGGGTTGGCAAGGATCACTTCCATAGGGGTTCTAACGGGATGTGTCGGAGGGTGGTTCGACCACGTTTCCGGCTGTCGGTTTCGTGCGCAGCTGGTCCCACAGCAGCAGGACGGCGCCCAGCGTGATCGCCGAGTCGGCCAGGTTGAACGCCGGCCAGTAGTAGCCGGCGGCGTGCCACTGGATGAAGTCAACGACGGCGCCGAAGCGGATGCGGTCGATGACGTTGCCCAGCGCGCCGCCGAGCACCAGCGTGAGCGCCAGCGACAGGCGGAATTCGCTGCTGTGCCGGCGCAGCAGCAGCACGATCCAGGCCGAGACGGCGAGCGAGAGAACGGTGAAGAACCAGCGCTGCCAGCCGCCGGCGTCGGACAGGAAGCTGAAGGCCGCGCCGGGATTGAAGGCCAGCACCCAGTTCCAGAACGGCGCGACGTAGCGCGACTCGCCGGGATGCAGCGTCCCGAGGACGAGCCATTTGCTGAGCTGGTCGAGCAGGACGATGGTCCCGGCCAGCCACAGCCACGGCTTGATGTTACGCGCAGGCACGGGGTTCGCCCTCGCCGTGCAGGTTGCTGACGCAGCGTCCGCAGATTTCCGGGTGCGCCGGGTCG
Organism: Propionivibrio sp.; assembly: GCF_047602565.1. GTDB lineage: Bacteria > Pseudomonadota > Gammaproteobacteria > Burkholderiales > Rhodocyclaceae > Propionivibrio. Next base: position 1,513,892 of record NZ_JASGGX010000001.1, on the reverse strand, counting down.
GCGCCGACATCCTCGCGCACGTGCCAGCAGCGTTCGCACTTGGCGTGCGTCAGCGGCGTGCATTCGACCTTGTCCTCGGCGCCACGGATCACCCGCGTCTTGGAGCAGATGAAGACGAAACGCAAGTCGTCGGCCAGCGAGTTCAGCAGCTCGTATTTCTCGCCGTCGGCGTACATCGTGACTTCCGCCTGCAGCGACGAGCCGATCTTGCCGGCGATGCGCAGTTCTTCCAGCGCGCGGGTGACGTCGGCGCGCCAGCCGCGGATCTTGCTCCACTTGTCGAGCAGCGCGGCTTCGTCGGCGAGCGCGGGCAGCGGCTGCCAGGTGTGCAGCATGATCGAATCGTCGGCGTCGCCGGTGATCGTCCGCCAGACTTCCTCGGCGGTGAAGGTGAGGATCGGCGCCATCAGCTTGACGAAGGTCTGCGTCACGTGCCACAGCGCGCTTTGCGCCGAGCGGCGGGCCGGCGAGGCGGCGGCGGCGGTGTACAGGCGGTCCTTCAAGATGTCGAGGTAGAAGCCGCCGAGGTCTTCCGAACAGAAGGTCTGCAAGGCCTGCACGACGCGGTGGAATTCGTACCGGCCGTAGTCCTCCTCGCATTGCGCCTGCAGGCGGCGCGTCATGGCCAGCGCGTAGCGGTCGATTTCCAGCCACTGTTCCGGCGGCAGCATGTCCTGTTCCGGCTTGAAGTCGGCGGTGTTGGCGAGCAGGAAGCGCAGCGTGTTGCGGATGCGGCGGTAGGCTTCGACCACGCGCTTGAGGATTTCGTCCGAGATCGACAGTTCGCCCGAATAGTCGGTGGCCGCCGTCCACAGGCGCAGGATGTCGGCGCCGAGGGTGTCGGAGACTTTCTGCGGGGCGATCACGTTGCCCTTGGACTTGGACATCTTGAGGCCCTTGCCGTCGACCACGAAGCCGTGCGTGAGCAGGGCCTTGTAGGGCGCGCGGCCGTCGATGGCGCAGCCGGTCAGCAGCGAGCTCTGGAACCAGCCGCGGTGCTGGTCGGAACCTTCGAGGTACAGGTCGGCCGGGAATGCGCAGTCGGCCGCGTGCGAGCCGCGCATCACCGAAAGGTGGGTGACGCCGGAGTCGAACCACACGTCGAGCGTGTCCTTCATCTTGCGGTACTGGCCCGCTTCGTCGCCGAGCAGTTCCTGCGGGTCGAGCGAGAACCAGGCCTCGATGCCGGCCTGCTCGACGCGCAGCGCCACCTGCTCGATGAGTTCGGGCGTGCGCGGGTGCAGCGCGCCGGTTTCCTTGTGCAGGAAGAAGGGGATCGGCACCCCCCAGTTGCGCTGGCGGGAAACGCACCAGTCCGGGCGGCTCTTGATCATCGCTTCGAGCCGCGCGCGGCCCCAGGCCGGGAAGAACTGCGTCTCGTCGACGGCGCGTTCGGCGATCCAGCGCAGCGTCGCGGGTTCGTCCTGATCCGTACGCTCGACCTCGCCGGGCAGCGCGGCGCGGTGGTCCATACCGATGAACCACTGCGTCGTGGCGCGGAAGATGATCGGCGTCTTGTGCCGCCAGCAGTGCGGGTAGCTGTGCACGATCTTTTCGGTCTTGAGCAGGCGGCCTTTGGCTTCGAGTTCCTGCAGCACCAGCGGGTTGGCTTCCCAGACCGTCTTGCCGGCGAGCGGCGCCACGGACAGCGCGGGCGTGGCGGGCAGGAAGCGGCCGTCGTCGCCGACCGGGTTGTTGACCGGCAGGCCGTATTGCTTGCCGATCAGGTAGTCGTCCGCGCCGTGCGCCGGCGCGGTGTGCACCAGCCCGGTGCCGGCCTCGAGCGTGACGTGCGTGCCGCAGATGATGGCCACGTCGCGTTGCTGGAACGGGTGCCTGAGCAGCACGTGTTCGAGGGCGGCGCCCCTGGCCGAACCGACCACGCTGCCTTGCAGCCCGTAGCGTGCGAGGCACGCCTCGGCCAGTTCGCGCACCAGGATCAGCGTGCCCTTCGAGGTTTCGACCAGATCGTAGGTGAAGTCCGGGTGGGCGCTCACCGCCTCGTTGGCCGGCAGCGTCCATGGCGTGGTCGTCCAGATCACCGCGAACGCCGGCGCGCGCAGGTGGGCGAGGCCGAACGCCTTGGCCACCTTGTCGGCGTGGTTGGGATGGACCTCGAAGGCGACGTCGATGGCCGGCGAGGTCTTGTCCTCGTATTCGACCTCGGCCTCGGCCAGCGCCGAACCGCAGTCCAGGCACCAGTTGACCGGCTTGAGGCCCTGGTACAGGTAGCCTTTTTCAAGGATTTTGCCGAGCGCGCGGATTTCGTCGGCCTCGGTCTTGAACGCCAGCGTGAGGTAGGGGTTGTCCCACTCGCCGAGCACGCCGAGGCGGATGAAGTCCTTCTTCTGGCGCTCGACCTGCTCGTTGGCGAAGGCGCGGCACAGTTCGCGCACCTTGTCGCCGGGGATGTGCTTGCCGTGCAGCTTCTCGATCTGGTGTTCGATCGGCAGGCCGTGGCAGTCCCAGCCCGGCACGTAGGGCGCGTCGAAACCCGCCAGCGTCTTCGAGCGGACGATGATGTCCTTGAGGATCTTGTTCACCGCGTGGCCGATGTGGATGTCGCCGTTGGCGTACGGCGGGCCGTCGTGCAGGACGAAGCGCGGGCGTCCCTTGGCGGCCTCGCGGATCTTCCGGTAGAGCTTTTTCTCTTGCCAGTCCTTCACCCACTGCGGTTCGCGCTTGGCGAGGTCGCCGCGCATCGGGAAGGAAGTGTCGGTCAGGTTCAGCGTGTTTTTGTAGTCGGCCATGGCGGTTACTCAGTGCTTGAAATACTCTCTCGCGGCAGCGGCGTCCCGGGCGATCTGCGCCTGCAGCGCCGCGAAGGACGGGAAACGCTGTTCGCTCCTCAGCTTGTGTACGAAGCGGACGTTCAGGTGGACGCCGTAGATGTCGGCGTCGAAATCGAAAAGGTGCACTTCCAGCAGCGGCCGTGCGAGCCGGTTGGCGCTCGGGCGGACGCCGAGGTTGGCGACGCCGTGGTGCGGGCCGTCCGGCAGGCCGTGCACCTCGACGGCGAAAACGCCGGTAAGCGGCGGGTTGTCGTGCTTGATGCGGATGTTGGCGGTGGCGAATCCCAGGCTGCGGCCGACCTTGTCGCCGTGTACGACGCGGCCGTCGATCGCGTAGGGCCGGCCGAGCAGCCGGGCGGCGTGTTCCATCTCGCCGGCGGCCAGCGCCGCGCGCACGGCCGAACTCGATGCGCGTTCGCCGTCGACCATCACGCTTTCCATGCGCTCGACGCGGAAGCCGTGGCGCTCGCCGGCCGCGCACAGCGTGGCGAAGCTGCCCGCGCGGTGGGCGCCGAAGCGGAAATCGTCGCCGATGATCAGGTAGCGGGTCTGCAGCGTGCCGACGAGGATGCGTTCAATGAACTCCTGTGCCGGCAGCGCCGCGAAGGCGGCATTGAAGCGGCAGACGCAGGCCAGCGCGACGCCCTCCTCGGCGAGCATCTCCAGTTTTTCCCGCAGCGTGGAAAGACGCGCCGGGGCCGCCTGCGGCGTGAAGAATTCGCGGGGATGCGGTTCGAAGGTCAGCGCCGCGGTCGCCAGGCCCTCGCGTTCGGCAACGGCGCGCAGGCGCTCCAGCAGGGCGCGATGGCCGCGATGGACGCCGTCGAAATTGCCGATGGTCAACGCCGTGGCCCGGGGCACCGGACGGGAAAAACCGCGAAAAACGAGCATCGGGGGAGATATCGTCGGACAAACGGAAAAGGTATGAATTATAACGGCGTTTCAACGCCTTTGGCCGGCCTTCGGGCCTGCGGCCGCGCGCGCGTCCGCTCCTCCCGCGGCGAAAACGGCGGGCCGGGAAGTGGCATATACTGCGGCGTTCGCGGCACGGACCGCTCACCTTTTCCTTTCCATTCCCTGCGAGCCTCTGTCCACCATGAGTCGGGACCTCTGCTACCACTGCGGCCTGCCGGTTCCCGACGCCGCCGGCTTTTCCGTGGATATCGGCGGGCAGCCGCGGCGCCTGTGCTGCGGCGGCTGCCAGGCCGTGGCGCGGGCCATCGTCGACAACGGCCTGGCCGACTACTACCGCCAGCGCGACGCCCTGCCCGAGTCGCCGCGCGAGGCGATGCCGGCGGCCTTGGCCGGCCTGGAACTCTTCGACCATGAAGGCTTCCAGAAGACCTTCGTGCGCGAACTGGACGCCGCGGAGCGCGAGGCGGCGCTGATCGTCGAAGGCATCACGTGCGCCGCGTGCATCTGGCTGATCGAGAAACACGTCGCCGCGCAGCCCGGCGTGCTCGGCGTCGAGATCAATTTCACCTCGCACCGCGCCCGCGTGCGCTGGGACGCGGCGCAAACGAAACTCTCCGCCGTCCTGGCGGCCGTCGCCGCCATCGGCTACCGCGCGCATCCCTACGACGCGGCGCGCAGCGAGGCGCTGGCGCGCAAGGAGCGGCGCGGCGCGCTGTGGCGCGTCTTCGTGGCCGGCTTCGGCATGATGCAGGTGATGATGTACGCGGTGCCGGTCTACCTGGCGGGCGACGGCGAGATGACGCCCGGCATCGAGTCGCTGATGCGCTGGGCCAGCCTGGCGCTGACCCTGCCGGTGGTCGGCTATTCCGCGGCGCCGTTCTTCCGCGGCGCGTGGCGCGACCTCGGCCAGCGCCGTGCGGGCATGGACGTGCCGGTGGCCATCGGCGTCGGCGTGGCCTTCCTGGCCAGCGTGTGGGCCACGCTGACGGCATCCGGCGAGGTCTATTTCGATTCGGTGACGATGTTCGTGTTCTTCCTGCTCGGCGGGCGCTACCTTGAAATGACCGCCCGCCAGCGCGCCGTCGGCGTGACCGAGGCGCTGGCCCGGCTGACCCCGGCCTTCGCCGCGCGCATTCCGGGCTACCCCGGCGAGCGCGCGGTCGAGCAGCTGCCGGCCGCCGAACTGCGTCCCGGCGACGTGGTGCTGGTGCGGCCGGGTGAGATCATCCCCGCCGACGGCTGCGTGGTCGAGGGGCGCAGCGGCGCCGACGAGGCGCTGCTGACCGGCGAGAGCGCGCCCGTGGCGAAAGCGCCGGGCGCGCCGGTGATCGGCGGCGCGCTCAACGTCGACAGCCCGCTGTTCGTGCGCGTCGAGCAGGCGGGCGACGCGACGCGGCTGGCGGCGATCGTCCGCCTGATGGAACGGGCCTCGCTGGAACGTCCGCGCATCGTGCAGGCGGCCGACCGCGTCGCCTCGCGCTTCATCCTGGCGGTGCTGCTGGTGGCGGCGCTGGCGGCCGCGGCGTGGTGCTTCGTCGCGCCGGCCAAGGCGCTGTGGGTGGCCGTTTCCGTGCTGGTGGTGACCTGCCCGTGCGCCCTGTCGCTGGCGACGCCGGTGGCGCTGACCGTGGCCAGCGGGGCGCTGGCGCGCGCCGGCCTGCTGGTGACGCGCGGCAACGCCGTCGAAACGCTGGCGCGGGCGACGCATTTCGTGTTCGACAAGACCGGCACGCTGACCTACGGCCGTCCAACGCTGCTCGACGTGCTGCCGCTCGGCCGGCTCGACGGCGCGTCGTGCACGGCGCTGGCGGCGGGTGTGGAACACGCTTCCGAGCATGCCATCGGCGCGGCGCTGCGCGAGGCGGCGGGGCCTGCCGCCGTGCGCGTGGCCGAGTCGGCCAACACGCCGGGCCGCGGCATGGCCGCGGTATGGGACGGGAAAACCGTGCGCATCGGCCGCCCGGACTGGGTCGGGGAATTACACGGCAAGCCGCTGCCCGAGGCGGCGCTGGCGCGGCTGGACGGGGCGGAAACGGCGGTGGCGCTGGCCGATGCGGAGGGCTGGCTGGCGCTGTTCCGCTTCGGCGACGCCATCCGTCCGGACGCGGCGGCGATGATCGCCGCGCTGCGCGCCGAAGGGCTGCAGGTGGCGCTGCTGACCGGCGACGCGGCGCCGGTCGCCGCCCGCGTCGCGCGCGCGTTGGGCATCGATGCGGTGCGGGCCGGCGCCACGCCGCAGGAAAAGCACGCCTACGTCGTCGCGCTGCAGGAGGGCGGCGCGGTGGTGGCGATGGTCGGCGACGGGATCAACGACGCGCCGGTGCTCGCCCGCGCGCAGGTGTCGGTGGCCATGGGCGGCGGCGCGCAGCTGGCCCGCACGCAGGCCGACCTGGTGCTGCTCTCGGAAAACCTCGACCACCTCTGCCGCGGCTACCGGCTGGCCCGGCGGACGCTGCGCGTCATCCGGCAGAATCTGGCCTGGTCGGTGGTTCTACAACCTGGCGGCCCTGCCGCTGGCGATGCTCGGCTTCGTCACGCCGTGGATGGCCGGCATCGGCATGTCCGGCAGTTCGCTGCTGGTGGTGCTCAATTCACTGCGTCTGCAGCCCCGGGACGGGCGCTAGCATGGAAATCCTCTACCTGCTGATTCCCCTTTCCGTCGTGCTCGTGTTCCTGATCGGCGCCGCCTTCTGGTGGTCGCTGCGCAGCGGGCAGTTCGACGACCTCGAAGGCCCCGGCCATCGGCTGCTGATGGACGACGACAAGGCGCGGGAGCAAGAACCGGAGAACGGGAAGCCGGAGGAACGGTGAGGCGGCAACCGGGCGGGGCAGGCCGACCGCCGCCCTAATGCCCGTGCGCCACCATTTCCAGGCGCACGATATCCGCGTCGTAGAAGCGGCTGCCCGCCTCGCGCCTGACCAGCAGGCGTTCGCGCAGGAACGCCGCGATGATCCGGCTGGCCGTCTCGATGGTGGTGCCGAGCATCAGGCCCAGGTCCTCGCGGCTGAAGTTGTAGACGCGGTTGCTGTCGCCGTCGCGCAGGTGCAGCAGCAGGCGGGCCATGCGCACGCGGGCGGCGGCGCCGGTGCTGGTCATGTCCACCAGCCATTGCTCGGTCTCCCGCAGGGCGGCCTGCCATTTCTGCATCAGGTTCCATTGGAAGCCCGCGTGTTCGAGGCAGATCCGCTGGATCGCGCGGATCGGCGTCCGGCAGGCGTGCACGGCGCCCACGGTGACCGCCGTGTGGGCGTAGCTGCCGGCCAGCAATCCCTCCATGCCCGCCACGTCGCCGGGTTTGAGCACGCGGACGATGCGCGGTTCGCCGTCCCACGAGGCGGCGATCAGCTTGACCGCGCCGGTGCGCAGCACCCACAGATGTTCGGCCCGCGTGCCCGGCCGATAGAGGACTTCGTCGGAGGCGATGCCGGTGTTGTTGACGTCCACGTGCAGCGTGGCGATGGCGTCCGGCGACAGCCCCGCGAAAAAGGAATTCTCGCGACCGTCGCAGGCGAGGCAACCGGCGTTGTTGCGCCAGGCGGTGCAGATTCTCAGTTTTTCCACGGTTGGGTTCCGGGCCGGTGTGTGCGGGAGCGCGGGACGGGTCGACGTTCCGCGCAGTATTCCGGCCTTGCCGCCTGCGGTCAAGCCGGTCCGCCGTTCGGGCGGGCCGGAACTTGCGGCGGCCGGCGCTCAGAAGCGATAGCCGAGGCCGATGCCATAAAGCATCGGATCGAGGTCGACCTTGCCGACCTTGGCGCCGCCGACCTTCACGTCGGTATCCATGCGGATGTACTTGACGTCGAGGTTGATCGACCAGTTCCTGGACAGCGCGTAGTCGAAGCCGATCTGCGCCGCCGGGCCGAAGCTGTCCTTGTCGACCGACGCGGCGCCGTCGAGGATGTGGTCGCGCTTGTAGAAGCGGGTGTAGTTCACGCCGAGGCCGAGGTAGGGCTTGAACGCGCCCAGGTCGGTGAAGTGGTATTGCAGCAGCAGCGACGGCGGCAGGGCCTTGATCGTTCCCTGCCTGCTGCCGCCGACGTCGATGTCGATCTTCTGCGGATAGGTCAGCACGAGTTCGGCGGCGATGTTGGGGGTGAAGAAGTAGCTGATGTTGACTTCCGGAATCCAGCGGCTGTCCGCTTCGACCTTGGTCGTCCCGCCGAGCGGCAGGCCCGAGCTCTGGCCGTTGTCGAAGTTCAGGTAGACCGCGCGGCCGCGCACCATCCAGTTGCCTTCCAGCGCCTGCTGGGCAAGCACCGGGAAGCTCGCGCACAGCGCGACGCCGAGCGCGGCGAGTTTTTGTGAACCTTGCATGTGTTCCTCCCTTGTGAGTTGAAAAGACCATGTGACGCGCAGGGGAATTGTATGCTTCCTCTTGAAAAAAATTGATCTATATCAATCAATGGGTAGAGCAGCGAGCCGGAATGTGGCCTAATTGCAACGCTCGGCAAGGAGGGGTGTATCTTCCGGTTTGATTTGTATCAATCCAGAAGCGCAAAAAACACTATTATCGGCAGGGTTTCTTCCGCCGTGCGAAACGGGCGGGGAACACGCCGGCCCGCGGCGGGTTGACGGTCCGCGGGCGAGTGGCTAGCCTGCTACCGGCATCGTTCGGAAATACTGAAAACAGCGTGCCGAGCCGGTTTCTTCGATAAATCGAGAGGTGGGGTCCATGTCGGAAATTCAGTCTGCCTACAACTACAAGGTCGTGCGCCAGTTCACCGTGATGACGGTCATCTGGGGCGTGGTGGGCATGCTTGTGGGAGTCATCATCGCCGCGCAGCTGGTCTGGCCGGACCTGAACATCGGCTTCCTGCATTTCGGCCGGCTGCGCCCATTGCACACCAACGCGGTCATCTTCGCCTTCGGCGGCTGCGCGCTGATGGGCACGTCGTACTACGTGGTGCAGCGCACCTGCCACGCGCGGCTGTTCTGCGACAAACTGGCGGCCTTCACCTTCTGGGGCTGGCAGCTGGTCATCGTGCTCGCCGCGATCACGCTGCCGCTCGGCTACACCTCGGGCAAGGAGTACGCCGAGCTGGAATGGCCGATCGACATCCTGATCGCCCTCGTCTGGGTGTCCTACGCGGTCGTCTTCTTCGGCACGATCTGGAAGCGCAAGGTATCGCACATCTACGTGGCCAACTGGTTCTACGGCGGCTTCATCCTGGCCGTGGCCCTGCTGCACATCGTCAATAGCGTGGCGATCCCGGTGTCGCTGACCAAGTCCTATTCCGCCTACGCCGGCGTGCAGGACGCGATGGTCCAGTGGTGGTACGGCCACAACGCCGTCGGCTTCTTCCTGACCGCCGGCTTCCTCGGCATGATGTACTACTTCGTACCCAAGCAGGCCGAGCGCCCGATCTATTCCTACCGCCTCTCGGTGGTGCACTTCTGGGCGCTGATCTTCACCTACATGTGGGCCGGCCCGCACCATCTGCACTACACCGCGCTGCCCGACTGGACGCAGTCGCTGGGCATGATCTTCTCGCTGATCCTGCTGGCGCCGTCGTGGGGCGGCATGATCAACGGCATCATGACCCTCTCGGGCGCCTGGCACAAACTGCGCGACGACCCGATCCTGAAATTCCTGATCACCTCGCTGTCGTTCTACGGCATGTTGACCTTCGAAGGGCCGATGATGTCGATCAAGACGGTGAACGCGCTGTCGCACTACACCGACTGGACCATCGGCCACGTGCATTCCGGCGCGCTCGGCTGGGTGGCGATGATTTCCATCGGCTCGATCTATTACCTGCTGCCGCGCCTGTTCGGCAAGGCGGAGATGCACAGCGTGCGGCTGATCACCGTGCATTTCTGGGTGTTGACCATCGGCATCGTGCTGTACATCGCCTCGATGTGGATTTCCGGGGTGATGCAGGGGCTGATGTGGCGCACGGTGAATGCCGACGGGACGCTGGCCTACAGCTTCGTCGAATCGGTCAAGGTGTCCTATCCGTTCTGGGGCATCCGGCTGATGGGCGGCGTGCTGTTCCTTTCCGGCATGCTGATCATGACCTACAACATGGTCAAGACGATGGCCGGCGGCAAGACGGAGGACGCGCCGGTACTGCTGCCCGCCGGACACCACGCCTGACAGGGAGACACAAGAAAATGAAACTGACGCACGACTCGATCGAACGCAACCTCGGCCTGCTGATCGTGCTGACCATCCTGGTGGTCAGCGTCGGCGGCCTGCTGGAGATTGTGCCGCTGTTCTTCCAGAACTCGACGACCACGCCGGTCGAGGGGCTCAAGCCGTACAACCCGCTGCGCCTGACCGGGCGGGACATCTACGTCCGCGAGGGCTGCTTTCTCTGCCATTCGCAGATGATCCGGCCGTTCCGCGCCGAGACCGAGCGCTACGGGCATTATTCGGTGGCCGGCGAATTCGTCTACGACCATCCGTTCCAGTGGGGCTCCAAGCGCACCGGCCCGGATCTGGCGCGCGTCGGCGGCCGCTATTCGGACGAATGGCACCGCGCCCACCTGATCAATCCGCGCGACGTGGTGCCGGAGTCGAACATGCCCGCCTTCGCCTGGCTGGCCAGGACGCCGGCCGATGCCGGCAGCGTGGGCGCCAAGATGGCCGCCCTGCGCAAGGTCGGCGTGCCCTACACCGACGAGGAGATCGCCGGCGCGGCCAAGGAACTGGAGGGCAAGACCGAGCTGGACGCGCTGATCGCCTACCTGCAGGGGCTCGGCCTCGAAGTGAAGAACGTCCGCTGAACGCCATGAACATCGACATCAACGATCTGCGCTCCGCCGTGACGGTGCTCTCGTTCGTGACCTTCCTGGGCATCGTCTGGTGGGCGTACGGCTCGAAGAGCAGCAAGCAACGCTTCGAGGAAGCCGCCAACCTGCCGTTCTCGGACGTCGAGGCGGAGCGGGCCGAGCGCGGCGGCATGCCTGGCGGCGGGGAGCCGGGGAAAACATCAGGGAAAACATCATGAGCGATTTCGTAAACGAGTTCTGGAACTGGTATGTCATCCTGATCGTGCTGATCAGCATCCTGGCCTGCGCCGTCCTGCTGTGGGCGCAGAGCACGGTGCGGCCGAAGGGCGGCGGGACGACGACGGAGACCACCGGGCACGTGTGGGACGAAACGCTCGAGGAATACAACAATCCGCTGCCGCGCTGGTGGATGTGGCTGTTCTACGTCACCGTCGCCTTCGGGCTGGTCTACGTCATCCTGTATCCCGGCCTGGGGCGCTTCCCCGGCGTATTGAAGTGGACGTCGGTCGGCGAATACCGCGAGGAAGTCGAGCGCGTTGACGCCCAGGTCGGCCCGCTGTTCGAGAAGTACCTGAAGGCGGATCTGCTGGCGATGGCCGGCGACAAGGAAGCCATGGAGATGGGCGGGCGCCTCTACCAGACGTATTGCGTGCAGTGCCACGGCGCGACCGCGCAGGGTTCGCGCGACAAGGGCTACCCCAACCTGACCGACCGGGACTGGCAGTGGGGCGGCGAGCCGGCGCAGGTGGTCGAGACGATCACCGGCGGCCGCATCGGCATGATGCCGCCCTACGGCGGCAACCCGGACGCGGTGGGCGGCGAAGCCGGCGCGCGCGAACTGGCGAACTATGTCCGCTCGCTGTCCGGCCTGTCGCACAACGCCGAGCTGGCGGCCAAGGGCAAGGAGCGCTACGCCGCGGTGTGCATCGCCTGCCACGGCCCGGACGGCAAGGGGATGCAGGCGCTCGGCGCGCCGAACCTGACCGACAAGGTGTGGCTGTACGGCAGTTCCGAGGCGAAGATCGTCGAGACCATCACCGGCGGCCGCACCAACCAGATGCCGGCCTGGAAGGATTTCCTCGGCGAAGCCAAGATCCACGTGCTGGCGGCCTACGTCCTGAGCCTGAGTTCCGGGGCGGCCGCCAGATAGCGGTTCGCACAAAGGCGGTATAGTCCGCCCTTTACGGTAGTCCAGTAGCGCCATGAACAAGACGGTCGATGTACGGGCTCCACGGAGCAAAGCGGTGCCGGTTGACACGACCGGCCTTTACGAGAAGCGCCGCAAGATCTACGCGCGCAGCGTCGAACGGCCAGTTCGACAACTGGCGCTGGGTCATGGTCTGGGTGACGCAGCTCCTGTTCTACGGCGGCTGCTGGCTGGAGTGGGGCGGGCGGCAGGCGGTGCTTTTCCACCTCGTCGAACGCAAGTTCTACATCTTCGGCGGCGTCTTCTGGCCGCAGGATGCGATCTACCTCGCCGTCCTGCTGGTGATTTCGGCCTATGCCCTGTTCCTGGTCACCGCCGTCGGCGGACGGCTGTTCTGCGGCTACGCCTGTCCGCAGACGGTCTATACCGAGATCTTCATGTGGATCGAGCGCAAGGTCGAGGGCGACCGGCCGGCGCGCATGAAGCTCGACGCCCAGCCCATGTCGGCGCGCAAGTTCCGGCTCAAGCTGACCAAGCATCTCTTGTGGGCGGTCGTTGCCGCGTGGACGGGCTTCACCTTCGTCGGCTACTTCACCCCGGTCCGGGAACTGGCGGCGTCGGTCCTCGCCTTTTCGCTCGGCGGCTGGGAGATCTTCTGGGTCTGCTTCTACTCCGCCTTCCTGTACATGATGGCCGGTTTCATGCGCGAGCAGATGTGCAAGTACCTGTGCCCGTACGCGCGCTTCCAGAGCGTCATGTTCGACCCGGACACGCTGATCATCGGCTACGACGCGGCGCGCGGCGAACCGCGCGGGCCGCGCCGCAAGAACGCCCCCGCCGACGCCGCCCGGCAGGGCGACTGCATCGATTGCGGCCTGTGCGTGCAGGTGTGCCCGACCGGCATCGACATCCGCGACGGGCTGCAGCTCGAATGCATTGCCTGCGCCGCCTGCATCGACGCCTGTGACGGGGTGATGGACAAGATCAAGCTGCCGCGCGGGCTGATCCGCTATTCGACGGAGAACGCGCTGGCCCGCCATTATTCGGCGCGCGAGATCGGCGCCCACCTGATGCGGCCGCGCACGCTGGCCTATCTCGCGCTGCTGCTGGTGATCGTCGCGGCCGCCGCCTGGAGCCTGGCCACGCGCATTCCGCTCAAGGTCGACGTCATCCGCGACCGGGCCACCCTCTACCGCGAGGCCGACGACGAACGGATCGAAAACGTTTACCGCCTGCACATCATGAATACCGGTGAAAAAGCGCGTCGCTACGCGATCTCGGTCGGCGGCATCGACGGCATCGCCGTGGTCGGCGACCCGGTCGCCGAGGTGCCGGCCGCGTCGAACAAGGATTTCATCGTGGTCGCCTCGGTCAAGGACGGCGCCGCGCCGAAGGGATCGAACAAGATCGTCTTCGCCGTGCGCGACAGCGACGACGCCGCCGTCGCCGTGCAGGAAAAATCCACCTTCTACATGCCATGAAGCGGGAGCACGAACCGGTCTTGCCCTGGTATCGCCACCGCTGGCCGTGGCTGCTGATGCTCGGTCCGTTCCTGGTGATCGTCGCCGCAGGGATCACACTATGGCTGGCGGTGCGCAGCGACGACGGCCTGGTGGCCGACGACTATTACAAGCAGGGGCTGGCGATCAATCAGGCGACGTCGCGCGACCGGCGCGCCGCGGCCTTGGGCGTCGGTGCCGAGATGCGCTTCGATCCGGTGCGGAAGATGATGCGCGTCGTCCTGCGCGGCGCTCCCGCCGCGGCGCCGGAGGCGCTGGTCCTGAAACTGTCCCACCCGACCCGCAGCGGACTCGATCACACGCTCCGGCTGCGGCGCGACGACGGCGGCGGTTATTCGGCGGCCTTCGGCGACGAGCCGGCCGGGCGCTGGTACGTTTCGCTGGAAGACGGCGCGGGCGAATGGCGCCTCTCGGCGGCGTGGGACGCCGGAAAGCAGCCCGTCCTGGTCCTGGACGCGGCGGCTCCGGCGGCAGCCCGCTGACCTACTTGGCGAACTTCTGCACGAGCTGGTTCAGTTTTTCCGCGCGCTGCCGTTCGGCGGTTTCGGCTTCCTTCTCCGCCTTGCGGCGCTCGGCTTCCTTCCGGAAGCGTTCGCGCAGGATGTCGGCCGCGTGCCGGCGATGCTCCTCGGGCACTTCGCCGCCCGGCGTGCCGTCGAGATTGAAGCGCTGGTCCGCCTTTTCCATCGCTTTCAGGTAACGGAACGAGTTGGTGTGCATGCCGAGCGCCAGGCGCAGCGTCTTGCGGCTGAGTCCGGCATCCTGGGCGAGCAGCTGCTTGTCGATGCCGATGGCCAGCGGTTTGAACTCGCGAAAGACCGGGTATTTTTCCTGGAAGGATTTGAGCAGGCTGCGTGCTTCCTGTCCTGGGCTGGCGACTGGGGTGGGCGTGGTCATGTGTGGAGAAGGGCTGGATTGGCGGGCGATACCGACGCCCGAAAGCTTACCACGCCGGATCGGCGCAACGGAACCCGGTACGCCGGTGCGGAGCACACCGGTATGCCGCCGGATCGTCCGGCGGGAAGAGCGTTTCAGGACGGGCGCGATTCCCCGCGCAGCGCGCGAAAGGCCGCGTAGCGGCTCGCGGCGATGCCGCCGGCTTCGACGGCCGCGCGGATCGCGCAACCCGGCTCGCGGTCGTGCCGGCAGTTGCGGAACCGGCAGCTGCCCAGCCAGGGCCGGAATTCGCGGAAACCGTGCTCGATCTCCGGCACGGACAGATGGTGCAGGCCGAATTCCTGCAGTCCGGGCGAATCGATCAGCGATGAATCTCCCGGCAGGCGATAGAGCGCGGCGTGCGTCGTGGTGTGCCGGCCCGAGTCGAGCGCCTCGGAGATTTCGCGCGTGCGGGCGTTGGCCTCGGGGACGAGCGCGTTGATCAGCGTGGACTTGCCCATGCCGGACTGGCCGACGAACACCCCCGTCTGTCCCGCGAGATGCGGCCGCAAGGCCTCGGCGCCGGCGCGCGCGGACAGCCGGAGAATCGGGTAGCCGAGGCTGGAGAACGGGGCCAGCGCGGCTTCGGCGGCCGGCAGGCGGTCGGCGAGGTCGCACTTGTTGAGCACGATCAGCACGCCGATGTCCTGGCTTTCGGCGGCGACCAGGCAGCGCGTCACCAATTCCTCCGAGAACGACGGCTCGGTGGCGACGACGACGACGACGCGGGTGACGTTGGCCGCGATCAGCTTCTGCCGGAATTCGTTGGAGCGGTAGAGCAGCGTGCGGCGCGGCAGCACGGCGTCGATGACGCCCTGCGTGGCGCTGCTGCGCGCGACCGAGACGCGGTCCCCGCAGGCCAGCTCGCTTTTCTTGCCGCGCGGGAAACAGGGCAGCGTGCCGCCGTCCGGCAGTTCGACGAGGTAGTGCCGCCCGTGCGCGGCGATGACCGTTCCTTCGAGCTTCAAGACGGCGGCGAGGACAGGGCGGCCAGGCGCGCGATGCGCTGCGCGGCCGGCGGATGTGAGTCGTAGAAGAGCGAATGCAGGGGATCGGGCGTCAGGGTCGCGGCGTTGTCCTCGTACAGCTTGACCAGCGCCTTGGTGAGATCGCCAGCGACGGCGTGCTCGGCGGCGTAGCGGTCGGCCTCGAACTCGTGGCGGCGCGACAGCAGGCTGGCGAGCGGGGTCGCTAGGAAGGTGAAGACCGGCACGGTCTGGAAAAACAGGATCAGCGCCATCGCCGTATTGCGGGCGTCCTCCGCGGTGACGCCCAGGCCGGCGTAGAACCAGTCGGCGTGCATCAGCCGGCCGAGCGCGTACAGCAGGAACAGCGTCATGCCGAAGATCAGCGCGATGCGCTTGACGATGTGGCGGTGCTTGAAATGCCCCAGCTCGTGCGCCAGCACGGCCTCCACCTCCTGCGGTTCGAGGCGACCGAGCAGGGTGTCGAAGAAGACGATGCGCTTGGTTTTGCCGAAGCCGGTGAAATAGGCGTTGCCATGGGCGGAGCGTTTGGAACCGTCCATCACGAACAGCCCGGAGCTGGCGAATCCGCAACGGGCCAGCAGGGCTTCGATGCGCGCCTTCAGCGCCGCGTCGTCGAGCGGCGTGAAGGTGTTGAACAGCGGCGCGATCCACGCCGGATAGACGAACAGGATCAGCAGGTTGAAGCCGCACCAGAACAGCCAGACGTACAGCCACCAGGCCTCGCCCATGCGCGCCATCAGCCACAGCACGGCGAGCAGGACCGGCGTGCCGATGGCCGCGCCGAGCGCCAGCTGCTTGGCCAAGTCGAGCAGGAACAGGCGCAGGGTCATCCGGTTGAAGCCGAAGCGCTGTTCGATGACGAATTGCGTATACAGCGACATGGGCAGGTCGACGGCGGCCGAGATGGCGGTGACGCTGAAGATCAGGGCCACGCCGTACCACAGGCCGTCGAGGCGCGGCGACCAGAAGTCGTGCAGCGCCTGCAGCCCGCCGCCGAGCGTGAAGGCCAGCAGCACGGCGACCTCGGCGGCCAACGCGAGCCGGCCGAAGCGGACGCGGGCGATGCAGTAATCGGCCGCCTTCTGGTGCGCCGCGAGCGAAACGCGGTCGGCGAACTGTGCCGGCACCGCCGCCCGGTGCGCGCGGATGTGCGCGATCTGCCGGGCGCCGAGCCACAGGCGCAGGGCCGCCATCAGGGCCAGCGCGGCGAGAAAGGCCAGGGAAAACGCGGAGACGGACGAGGCGGCGGAGTCGGACATCAAGCTGTGCCAGAATGCGGTTTTGACAGGTGGAAACGGATTATATGGCACAGAGCGACAATCATCTCGTCTGGCTGGACATGGAAATGACCGGCCTCGACCCCGAGCGCGACCGCATCATCGAACTGGCGATCATCGTCACCGACGGCAATCTGGAAACCGTCGCCGAGTCGCCGGTCTGGGTGGTGCACCAGCCGGAGCCGGTGCTCGACGCGATGGACGACTGGAACAAGGGCACGCACGGCAAGTCGGGCCTGATCGAGCGGGTGCGCGCGTCGGTCCTCGACGAGGCGGCGGTCGAGGCGGCGGCGCTCGCCTTCGTGCAGGAATACGTGCCGCAGCGCATCAGCCCGATGTGCGGCAACTCGATCGGCCAGGACCGGCGCTTCATGGTGCGCTACATGCCGGCGCTCGAAGCGTGGTTCCACTACCGCAACATCGACGTCAGCACGCTCAAGGAGCTCTGCCGGCGCTGGAAGCCCGAGGTGGCCAAGGGCTTCGAGAAGGCGTCGGCGCACACGGCGCTGGCCGACATCCGCGAATCCATCGAGGAACTGAAGTATTACCGGGAGCACTTCATCAAGCCGTGATCCCGGCCCGCGCGCCGGCCGCTATTCGGTGCGGGCGCGGCTGGGGATGGCCGGGTCCGGCTCCGTGCTGACGGGAGCGAGGTCGGTCAGGTCGCTGGCCGGGTCCGCCTTCCGGCCGCGGCGGTACAGATGGAATCTGTCGTCGGCGCGCCGGTCGCTCGGGCGATTGCCCGTCCAGGCCGGGCGCCAGCCCGCCTCGGCCAGGCCGGCCGGGTTGTGCTGGTTGCCCTGCACCAGCAGCCAGGAACAGGCCGCGGCCCGCTCGCTCCTCTGCGGGATGATGCGGATGTCTTCGAAATAATCCAGGGTGGCGAGGAACGACAGCTGCAGCCCCGCCCCGGCGATGCAGTCCGTCCTGACGGGCAGCGCCTTGGCGAGCGACGCGGAGACGTCGCGGAAGGTCTTGCCGTAATCGATCCACGGCATCCACAGGCTGGCGAGCAGCAGCCAGAACAGCGTCAGCCCGGCCATCCAGTGCATGATGCCGCGCATCGGCGAGCGCGGGCTGGTGACGATCATCCAGAACCAGATGCCGGTGCACGCCAGCGCAAAGAGGAAGGCCGGCGCGCTGAACGTCCCGACGAAGCCGGGCTCCAGGCGCACGGCCTGGCGGGCCAGCCGCTCCGGCCAGCCGAAGACCAGGGCGCTCCAGCCGATCCAGACGATGCAGGCGAAGAAGGTGAAGGTCACCATGCCGAACCAGTCGAAGGCGTTCGCCGCGCCACGCCGCAGGGCGCCGGCGCCGGCCGCCGCGAGCAGCACCAGCGGCGGCAGCACGAGCAGGGCCGTGGCGCTGCGCAGCGAGGTCAGCAGCGCCAGCACGAGCAGGGCGGCCAGGAAGGACAGCGCCGGCAGGGCGATGGCCGGGGCGCCGAGCCCCCGGCGTTTCGACCACAGCGACCAGCCGGCCAGCGGCAGGGCCGGCCACGCATACCACAGCAGCAGGTTGGCGTAGCGCAGGAAATTGGCGGCCGGATTGGCCGGCAGCGTCAGCGTGGCCAGTTCGGCCTGGAAGAAGCTGGCGAAGTAGCCGGGGGAAGCGGTGTAAACGGCCAGCAGCCAGGCGGCGCAGGGCACGGCGGCGGCACCGACGCCCGCGAGGAGCCAGCCGGCGTGGCGGGCGCGGTTCTCCGAGCGCCAGACGGCGATCGCCATGGCCGGCAGCAGCGTGATCACCGGCAGCAGCCCGTTGGCCAGAAAGCCGGTGGCGAAGGCGGCGGCGAACACCGCGGCGGCGCGCCGGGGCTGGCGCGGCAGCAGGGTCAGCGCCCAGTACGCGGCGGTGTGGGCGGTCAGCGCGACGAGCATCGGCTGCGCTTCGTGGGCGTGGAACAGGAAGCCGATGCTGCCCGCCAGGATCAGCGGCGCCGCCGCCGCGTGTTCGCGTCCGTGCAGTTCGCGCGCGGCGAGCAGGATGAATTCGAGCGAGAGCAGGGTGAACACGCCGCTGGTCATGCGTGCCGCGTCGTGGAACGGCATCAGCCAGGAGAACGCCTTGCCGATGGCCGCGGCCAGCCAGTAGTAGAGCGGGGCGTCCGGGTAGGTGCGGCCGGCCAGCTGCAGCAGCAGCCAGTTGCCGTGCCGGGCGATGTCATGGGCGATGCCGATGGAGATCGCGTCGTCGTGCTTCCAGGGATCGTGCCCGATCAGGCCGGTGAAGATGTAGATGACGAGCAGCGCGGTCAGCACCCAGCCGTCGGGCGGCAGGGAGATTCCTCTGAAGCGTGGTTTTTCCTCGAGAAAAGGCATGGCTCAAAGCGCTCGATCACGTTGTTCCGCCAGGCCCGTCCGGCGCCCTGGGCGGAATCCGCACAACAAAAAAGGCAGCCCGGCGGCTGCCTTTTTGCCGAGTCCGCAGGAACTCGCCGTCGGACCGGAGGTCAGGCGGCCTTGGCTTTCGTGCCGTACTTCTTGTTGAACTTCTCGACGCGGCCGGCGGTGTCGATGATCTTCTGCTTGCCGGTGTAGAACGGATGGCAGGCGGCGCACACTTCGATGTGCAGCGCCTTCTTCATCGTGGATTGCGTCTTGAAGACGTTGCCGCACGAGCAGGTGACTTCGATCTCTTGGTAGGCGGGATGGATATCGGATTTCATCTGGGAAATTCCTTCTGGTCAATTCGAGCGGCTCGACATGAACGGCTGCCACGTCGGTGGCCGACTCCGGAAAACGGCGGATTATCCTTGTTTTTTCCTCGGATTGCAATCGAATCAAGGCATCAGCGGCGCATCGAATCGAAGAACTCGGCGTTGTTCTTGGTGGCCTTGATCTTGTCGAGCAGGAATTCCATCGCCTCCAGGTCGTCCATGTTGTAGAGCAGCTTGCGCAGCACCCACATCTTCTGCAGGACGTCGGGCATCAGCAGCAGTTCCTCGCGGCGGGTGCCCGAGCGGTTGACGTTGATCGCCGGGTAGACCCGCTTTTCCGCCATGCGCCGGTCGAGGTGAATCTCCATGTTGCCGGTGCCCTTGAATTCCTCGTAGATCACGTCGTCCATGCGGCTGCCGGTGTCGATCAGCGCGGTGGCGATGATGGTCAGCGAGCCGCCTTCCTCGATGTTGCGCGCCGCGCCGAAGAAACGCTTGGGCTTCTGCAGGGCGTTGGCGTCCACGCCGCCGGTGAGCACCTTGCCGGAAGCCGGCTGCACGGTGTTGTAGGCGCGCGCCAGACGGGTGATCGAGTCGAGCAGGATGACCACGTCCTTCTTGTGCTCGACCAGGCGCTTGGCCTTCTCGATGACCATCTCGGCCACCTGCACGTGGCGGGTGGCCGGCTCGTCGAAGGTCGAGGCGACCACTTCGCCGCGCACCGAGCGCGTCATTTCGGTCACTTCCTCGGGGCGCTCGTCGATCAGCAGGACGATCAGGTTGATGTCCGGATGGTTGGCGGTGATGGCGTGCGCGATGTGCTGCATCATCACCGTCTTGCCGCTCTTCGGGCTGGACACCAGCAGGCCGCGCTGGCCCTTGCCGATCGGCGAGATGATGTCGATGATGCGGCTGGTGATGTTCTCCTCGCCGCGGATGTCGCGTTCGAGCCGGATGTGCTGTTCCGGGTGCAGCGGCGTCAGGTTCTCGAAGAGGATCTTGTTCTTCGAGGCTTCCGGCGGCTCGCCGTTGATGCGGTCGACCTTGACCAGCGCGAAGTAGCGCTCGCCGTCCTTCGGCGTGCGGATCTCGCCTTCGATGGTGTCGCCGGTGTGCAGGTTGAAGCGGCGGATCTGGCTCGGGCTGACGTAGATGTCGTCGGTGCTGGCGAGATACGAGGTGTCGGGCGAGCGCAGGAAGCCGAAGCCGTCCGGCAGGGTTTCCAGCGTGCCGTCGCCGAAGATCGTCTCGCCTTTCCGGGCCTGGTTCTTGAGGAGGGCGAAGATCAGTTCGTGCTTGCGCAGCCGGTTGGCGCCTTCGATGTTGTTGGCCACGGCCATGTCGAGCAGCTGGCTGACATGGAAGGCCTTGAGTTCGGATAAATGCATGTGCGAGGTCGGGAAAGGAAAAGCCGGGTAGGCCGGAATTCGTCACGCGAGTGACGTCAACAGAACGTATAGAGGTTTGGGTAAGGCCGGGAAGGTTGCTACGGAGTTGCTGCGGCTACGGGATCACGCACTGGATCAGGGCCTGAAAGTGCCAGCCGGGCTGGTTTGTTTCTGTTCTCCGGAAGCGCAGCCAAAAACTTTCAGGCGGAGCGTAGCGATTTTACAGATGG
The DNA here is from genome assembly GCF_047602565.1 of Propionivibrio sp. Taxonomy (GTDB): domain Bacteria; phylum Pseudomonadota; class Gammaproteobacteria; order Burkholderiales; family Rhodocyclaceae; genus Propionivibrio. The sequence continues at coordinate 1,493,303 of NZ_JASGGX010000001.1, read as the reverse complement.
CTGTCAATAAACGCGGTGAGCTGCGACTTCGACAGGGCGCCGATCTTGGTGACCTCGACGTTGCCGTTCTTGAACAGCATCAGCGTGGGAATGCTGCGCACCGCGAAGTTGGCCGGCGTGGACGGGTTGTCGTCGATGTTCAGCTTGGCGATCTTGAGGCGGCCGGCGTACTGCTCCGCGATCTGGTCGAGAATGGGAGCGATCATCTTGCAGGGGCCGCACCATTCCGCCCAGAAATCAAGGAGAACGGGCAAGGGCGACTGCAGTACCTCGGCCGCGAAAGTGTCATCGGTGACGTAGTGAATGTGTTCACTCATGGGGATGCCTCGTGGGGTAGGGGGAGTGGCAAATAAGAGGGCCGGCGGCCGGCCGAAGTTCTATCGTAGCGAAAAAAAAAAGGCATTGGAAGCGCCGTTCCGGCCGCCGGACCCGCGGCGCGGCGCTCCGGCGGCCGGCTTCGAAACGCCGCGAAGGCTTAGGTTTCCGCCGTTTACAGCCCAAATCGGAGCCCGTATCATGCAGCGAAAATGCATGGGGGCAGGGAGCGGTCATGAATCTGGAAAAGGTCATTTTCGGTTTTTTCGTAATTCTCGCATGCACGCTGAATTTCGGTTTCTTCATCGGTGAACTGAGCGATTTCAGCGAGCACGACGCCGGGCATCTTTTCGCCGCCGTGGTGGTCAACCTGATCGCCCTGGTGATGAAGTTCGGCGACCGCACGCACATCGGCGCCACCCACCTGGCGACCAGCATGGTGGCCATGCTGCAGCTGCTGGCGGCGTCCCTGGTCTGGATGTGGCACGTGCACATCAGCCACCTGGCGATGAACGGGGGGACGATGTCGACCATCGTCTCGCTGAGCGGCGGCGCGCTGCTGGCCAACCTGATTTCGGTGATTCTGCTGATCAGCGAGACGCTGCGCCAGACGCGCTGAACGGGACGCCGCCGCTTGAACGAAGTCCTGTTCGTCATCCTGCGCCGGCTGCGCCGGCCGCTGATCGCGCTCATCGTCGCCTATGCCGTCTCGGTATGGGGGCTGGTGCTGATTCCCGGCGTCAACGGGGATGGAAATGTCGCCCGCATGAGCTTTTTCCATGCCCTGTATTTCATCAGCTACACGGCGACCACCATCGGCTTCGGCGAGCTGCCCAATACCTTCACCGATCCGCAGCGGGTGTGGACCATCGTCTGCATCTACCTGTGCGTGGTGGCCTGGGCCTACGCGCTGGGCAGCATCTTCCATCTGTCGCAGGACCAGACGCTGCGCGACGCGGTCGCCCGCCGCCGTTTCGCCCTGCGCGTCGCCGCCCTGCAGGAGCCCTTCGTGCTGATCGTCGGCTACGGGCAGAGCGGCATCATGCTGGCGCGCATGCTCGACCGCATGGGCCAGCGCATGGTGCTGGTCGAACTGCGCGGCGAGCGCGCCGCCAGCATCGAGATCGAGGAGTACCAGTATCTGCCGCTGTTCCTCGCCGCGGACGGGCGCCTGCCCGACGTGCTGGTCGACGCCGGCGTGACGCACCGCAAGTGCATGGCCATGGTGGCGCTCGCCGGGAACGACGATGCCAACCAGTCGGTGGCCATCTGCGGCACCGTGCTCAATCCGTCGCTGCGCATCATCACCCGGGTGCATACGCCGATCGCGCTGGCCAACCTGGAGTCGTTCCGCAACATCGAGCCGATCAATCCGTTCCAGAGCTTCGCCAACAACATCCGCCTGGACATGGGCTCGCCCGAACGCCTGCGGGTGATCGAATGGCTCTCCGGCCTGCCCGGCGGCGTCCGCCCGGAGCCGCTCAACCTGCCGAAGGGGCATTGGGTGGTCTTCGGATCGGGCAGCTTCCCCGAGTATTTCGTCGCCGCGCTCGAAGGCGCCGGCGTGACCTGCACGCGCGTCGAGCTCGATTCCCGCCAGCAGGGCGAGAGCGCGGCGCTGCAATACACGGGCGGGATGACGCGGGAGATGGTGGCGGCGGAGATCGGCAAGGCGGTCGGCATCGTCGTCTGCACCGACAGCGACGCGCTCAACCTGGCCACGGTGACCCGCGCGCGTTCGATCAATCCCGCCGTGTACGTGGTGATCCGGCAGGCGCACGTGGCCAACGCCAGCCTGATCGACGCATCGATGGCCAACCTGCGTTTCGTCAAGGCGGAGGTGGTGTCGCACAAGGCGCGGCAACTGCTCACCTCGCCGCTGCTCATCCGCTTCCTCAAGTACCTGGACGAGGATTCGGGCGAGATGGCCCGGCAGACCGCCGCGCTGCTCGAAGAGCGCGTCGGGGACAAGGTGCCGTTCATGTGGGTGTTCGATTGCTATGCGTCGTACGCCGGCCTGCGCGAGGCGCTGGCGCCGGACGTCGACCCGCCGCTGACCATCGGCGATCTGCTGATCAACCCGGAAAAGCCGCCCGAGCGGCTCCGCGCCGTGCCGCTGTTGCTGCTGCGCAAGCGGCAGGAGATACCGCTGCCGCCCGAGAACACCCGCCTGCTGTCCGGCGACCGGATTCTGTTCGCCGGCCAGCGCGGCGAAAAGGAACTGCAGCGGCGCTTCCTGCTCGAACCGAGTCCGCTGGCCTACGTGCGCACCGGCGTGGAGCCGCCGCGCAGCTGGCTGTTCCGCCGCCTGTTGCTGCGCGATGGCGATTGAAATGAACGGCGGGCGCGGCGGTGCCGCGGGCCGCGTAGCGTTGCGCGCAAATGCGCTATAGTTTTATCAACCTCACCAAGGAGCCGAGAGGCGCGCCATGACTCATGTCGTCACCGAGAACTGCATTAAATGCAAGTACACGGACTGCGTGGATGTATGCCCGGTGGATTGCTTTCACGAAGGTCCCAACTTCCTGGCCATCGATCCCGACGAGTGCATCGACTGCACGCTGTGCGTCGCCGAGTGCCCGGCGTCGGCGATCTTCGCCGAGGACGACGTGCCGGACAACCAGCGCCAATTCATCGACCTGAATGCCCAACTGGCTCCGGGTTGGCCGACGCTCACCGAGCGCAAGTCGCCGCTGGACGACGCCGATGCCTGGAACGGTATTCCCGACAAGCTGGACAAGCTGGAACGCTGACCTTTCGGGCCGATGCGGAATGCGGCGGAGGCGCTGAACGCGCAGGCCTTGCCTCCGGGCGAGGGCTTCTTCGACGAACTGGCGGCGCGCGTGCTGGCGCGCTGGTCCGGTCCGGATCTGCAGGCGCTGCGCATCCTCGTGCCGGCGCTGCCGATGGCCGCCGAATTGCGCGCCGCGCTGGCGCGTGCCGCGCCCGGTCCCTTGCTGCTTCCCCGCTGCGACACCCTGCGCAACTGGGCGAACGGCGCGCCGCTCGCAGGCATCCCGACGCCCCTGCCTGAAAGCGAGCGCCGGGTGCTGCTGCATGAGGCGCTGCGCCAGCGGGGCTGGTTCGACGAGACGGCGCTGTGGGGCATCGCCGCCGAAATGGCCGGCCTGTTCGACGAGCTGACCTCGGCGACGGTACAGCTGCCGGCAGACGAGGACAGCCTGGCCGAACAGCTGCGCCGGGCCTACGCCCTGCGCGCCTCGGCGCCGCTGGCCTTCGAGGCGCGCGTCGTGCACGAGCTCTGGCGGGCGCTGGGCGCGGCCGGCGCGCCCGATGCGGCGGCGGTCTATCGTCTGCGCCTCGCCGAACTCGCCCGGCGCGCCGCGCTGGCGGAGGCGCCCGCGCCGCTGCTGGTGCTGCTCGACGCCGCGCCGGACGAGGCGCTCGATCCGGCCGAGCGCGATTTCCTGCACCGCTACGGCGCGGCGCAGCCGCTGCACGTGTTCTATCCGCAACCGCGTGAAGCATGCCCGACGCCGCTGCTGGCGACGCTCGCCGCGGCCTGGCCCGACGCCGGAGAGGCGCCCGCGCCGCTGCTCGAACGCGCGCACGCGCTGGCGCGGCAGTACCCCGCCGCCACGCTGACCGGACGCCTGGCGCTGGTGCCGACGGCCGGCCGCGAGCAGGAGGCGCGGGCGGCGGTGGCGCAGGTCGGCGCCTGGCTGCGGGACGGCTTGCGCCGGATCGCCCTGATCGCGCAGGACCGCCTGACGGCGCGGCGCGTGCGCGCGCTGCTGGAGCGCGAGAACGTGCTGGTCAGCGACGAGACCGGCTGGCTGCTGTCCACCTCGCGCGCGGCGGCGGCGGTTGACGCGCTGATCGAAGTGGCGGCCGGCCAAGCCTACTACCGCGATCTGCTCGATCTGTGCAAATCGCCGTTCGTTTTCGCCGACGTCGGCGAGGAGGCGCGCAAGGCTGCGGTGTTCGGACTGGAATCGGCGACCCGCGCGGCGTCGGTCAAGTCCGGCCTGGCGCGCGTGCGCCGCGCGCTGCTCGAATCTGACGTGCCGGACAAGCCGCTCGGCTTCGCGCTGCTGGACCGCGTCGCCGCCGCGGCAGCGCTGCTGCGCGCCGGACCGGCGCCGCTGGCGCGCTGGCTGGGGCGGCTACATGCGGCGCTCGACGCCGTCGGCGCGCTGCCCGCGCTGGCCGGGGACGCCGCCGGCCGCACGCTGCTCGACCTGCTGGAAGAACGCCGCGCGGAACTCGCAGGCAACGCCTCGCCGTTCTCCTTCAACGCCTGGCGCGACTGGCTCGACCGCGAATTCGAGGCCGCCAGCTTCCGCGACGTCGGCATCGCCAGCCCGATCGTGGTGACGCCGCTCAACGCCGTCTGCCTGCGCCGTTTCGAAGCCGCGCTGCTGCTCGGCGGCGACGCGCGGCAGCTGGCGCCGGCCGGGCACGCCGAGTTCTTCAACGCCTCGGTGCGCCGCGAACTCGGCCTGCGCACGCGCGAGGACGGCGAGCGCGAACTCAAGCGCGACCTCGAACTGCTGCTGGCGACGGTGCCGCGCGTGGTGGTGACCTGGCAGTCGCTGCGCGACGGCGAAGCCAATCTGCCGGCGCCCGAACTGTCGCTTTTATCCACGCTGCACGGGCTGGCGTGGAACGACGACCTGTATCGCCCCCCGCTGCCGCCGCGCGGCGACGCGGGGGCCGATCCAGCCACTGCGCCGCGCCGGACCGAACGCGCCGCGCCGGTCGCGCCGCCGGGACTGGTGCCGCGGCGCGTCTCGGTCAGCGGCTACGCCAGCCTGGTGGCCTGCCCGTACCGTTTCTTCGCCCGCCACGTGCTGGGCCTCGGCGCCATGGACGAGGTCAGCGAGGACATGGGCAAGGGCGAGTACGGCGAGCTGGTGCACCGCGTCCTGGAACGCTTTCATGCGCGCTGCCCGCTGGTTTCCGCCCTGCCTGAAGAAGAGGCGCTGCAGGCGCTGCGCGAGTGTACGGAGAGCGTCTTCGCCCCGGCCGTGGCCGACGATTTCCTGGCTACCAGCTGGCGTTTGCGCTGGGAGAAGCGCCTGTCGGCGTATCTTTCCTGGCAACGCGCGCAGGAGGCGGCGGGCTGGCGCTGGGAGCAGGCCGAGACGCGCGTCGCGCGCGAGCTGCCGCTGGCGCACGGCGGCGGCGTGGAACTGTACGGACGCATCGACCGCATCGACGGCCGCGCGGACGGCGGCGCCGCGCTCTACGACTACAAGACGCAATCGGCCAAGGCCGTCCGGGAACGCCTCGCCGACGACGTGCAGCTGCCGGCCTATGCCTTGATGCACGGAAATGCCGTCCAGGCGGCGTATGTCGCCCTGGACGACGAGGAAGTCGGCGCCGTGGTGTCGGCCGACGATGAAGCGGCTTTGCGCGAGGCCGCCGCCCGGCAGGGCGAACGGCTGGCCGCCGCGTTCGACGCCATCCACGGCGGAATGCCGCTGCCGGCGCATGGCGTTGACAGCGTCTGCCGCTGGTGCGAGATGCGCGGCCTGTGCCGCAAGGACTTCGCCTGACGCGCTACCCGCGACTTTCCCGCGGGCAGCGTCCGGCGCACCGCTACTGGCGCGGGCGCGGCGCGATCTTGGCGAATTCCGCCGTGGAGAGACGGCCGTCCTTGTTCGTGTCGGCGGATTCGAACGCCTTGGATACGGCGGCGCTGGCGGCCGCTTCCTGCTTGTCGATGAAACCGTCATGATTGACGTCGAGCGCCGGGAAGCTCTCCACTTCGGCGGCCGGCGGCGAGCTCGCGCCCGTCTGCGCCTGCACCGGCAGGAACACCAGGCACGACGCCGTCGCCGCCAGCAGCGCGAGGATGCGGGTCGGCACGATCGTATATGCGGTTCGTTTCAGCATGCTTTACCTCCAAGGTGTGAATGAAGAAAGGGCGGAAGCCGCTGCCGGAATCGGCGAATCAGGCTTCCAGCCAAGGCAGGGGCATGCATCGTGCCAGACCGTGTGTTTGTTTTTTTAATCAACCGGTTGAAGTGATTTCCCGATGTTGCATCCGGGATTATCTGTCGCTTCCCGGCGACGCGCGCCGGCGGGTATCGGCGCGAACGCCGATGAATCGGGCATTTCCGCTGTCGTTCGACGGCGACAGGCGGAGCGGCGAGGGTGCAGAATCTCTTCCTGCGTCACGGTCCACGCTTATCGAATTCGACCGGCCGGAATTGAGCGTTTATATGTCGTGCCATGGCAAGCAAGTCTCCTTTGCGGATATGACTATGACTTGCTTCGGCTGTTCACCCACGGCATCATTCGGAACCCCACCATTTTCTACAATCGATTAGACAATGATGATTGACGTACGCCGTATCGTAAATGTTATCGCCGTAGGACTAATGATTGTCGGGTACTTTGTGATCTTCTTCCAGGTATACCCAATCCCTTATTCCATGGCTCAAGGAATGCCGAAAGGACTGTTCTGTACGTTCTATACCGCAACTCGCACTTCCGGGTGGGGATGCAGTCGTTTAGGCGATGTACTGTCGCAACCATTGCCAACTGTACTGGCTCTTTGTATTACTACCATCGCCGTTTTTGCTCTGTGGACTAAAAATGGGCCATTTGCAGGAAATCCTTTGCCAATCCTAATTGCTTTTCAATCTGCGTTTCCCTTTGGAACCGGAACCATTCTTCGCTTGGTCTATTTTGTTCAAGGCCACGCCAGTACAACTTACGCGATATGGACACTCCTGCCCGCATCAATTTTTATTGGCAGCTTTCTGGTCATATGGCTGTTTCGAAATCCTAAAACCTCTTTATCTTTGAGAGATATTGAACGGAAGGAAATGGAACGAAGAACTAAAGTCCGGCGGGCGGCTGCTATTGAGATCGCTGAGAGACTTTCGGAATTGAATAACGCCAAAAAGAAGAACCAGTAAATGACCGTCCGACAGCTAATCAAAATGCAGCTTTTCCTCCGGGGTGTTATGCCAGCAAGCCGACTCCGCATACCTCGCCTTAAACTTTTCTCATTGCGAATGTCGGTCTTGGGTCGGTAGTTGCCGGGCAGCTTGTCAAATGCTGAAAACCAAGAGGGAATCGTTGGTCAGTCCGTCATCGTTTGATTCGGATGTTCGCTACGCGGGCCTGAGCCCGTCCATGTCCGTGTTTGAAATGAAAGAATTTGCCGCCGTGAAACTTGGATGTCTACCTCTACCATTTCCCAACTGACCGCCCAGGCGCTCGATCCCGCCCGCAGCGTCGTCGTCGAGGCGTGTGCCGGGAGCGGCAAGACGTGGCTGCTGGCGTCGCGCATCGTGCGGCTGCTGCTGGCCGGCGTGCCGCCCGGCGCGATCCTGGCGATCACCTTCACGCGCAAGGCGGCGCGCGAGATCGAGGAGCGCGTGGTCGACTGGCTGCGGCTGCTGGCAACGGGCGGCGAAGCGGAGGTGGCGGCATTCCTCGTCGAGCGCGGGGTGAATCCGGACGAGGCGACCCTGCGCACGGCCCGCGCGCTCTATGAGAACGTCCTGGCGGCGCAGCCGGCGCTGGCGGTGAATACCTTTCATGGCTGGTTCCTGCAGCTCGTCGATGCGGCGCCGCTGTCGGCCAACCTGGCCGGCGCGACGCTGGCGGAATTCGATTCGCGCCTGTTCGACGAGCTGTGGCAGACGTTCGCCGCCGAGCTGGCGCGGCATCCGGACAGCGAGGCGACGCGCGCTTTCGTCGCGCTGCTCGACGCCGCCGGACTGGAGGCGGTGCGCCGGCTGATGCGGCGGGCGCACGATCGCCGCTGCGAATGGCTGGCGCTGGGCGCGGCGACCGGGGAGGACGGGCCGGCGCTCGCCGGGCGCGTGGTCGACGCGCTGCGCGAACGGCTCGGTGCGGGCGAGCCGGGCGGGGCGCTGGCCGGGTTCTTCGGCACGGGCTGGGCGGACGACGTGCAGGCGTATCTCGGATTGCTCGAAATGAGCGAGCTGGCGACCGACCAGCGCCACGCGGCGGCGCTGCGCGAAGCCCTGGCCGCGCCGGCCGGGGAAGCCTGCTTCGCGCTGCTGCGCGGGGTGCTGCTGACCGCGTCCGACGCCTTGCGCAAGCGGGAAGCGAACAAGGCGGCGGAAAAGCGTTTCACGCCGGCCGGCGCCGCGCGCCTCGCCGCGCTGCATGCCGCCCTCGGCGAGCGCGTGCTGGAGTGCCTGGAGCGGCAGACCGCCGAGCGCATCCTGGCCTTCAACCGCCGGGCGTGCGCCGTGTTCGCCGCCTTTCTGGCGCACGTCGAGGCGTTCAAACGCGCGCGCCGGCAGATCGATTTCACCGATGCCGAATGGCAGGTGCTGCGCCTGCTGCGTGAGCCCGACACGGCGGCCTTCCTGCAGGCGCGCCTCGACGCGCGCTACAAGCACGTGCTGCTCGACGAGTTCCAGGACACCAACCCGCTGCAATGGCAGATCCTGCGCGCGTGGTTCGACGCCTACTCGGACGCGGACCGGCCGCGCGTCTTCCTGGTCGGCGATCCCAAGCAGTCGATCTACCGTTTCCGCCGCGCCGAGCCGCGCCTGTTCGCGGTGGCCGCGGACTTCCTGCAGCGCGGCTTCGCGGCGGTGCGCTGCGAGCAGGACGCGACGCGGCGTAATGCGCCGCCGATCATCGACGTGGTCAACGCCCTGTTTCTCGGCGTGCCGGAATTCGCCCCGTTCCGCGCGCAGTCCTCGCTGGCCGGCAACCTGCCGGGCCGCGTCGAGCTGCTGCCGCTGTGCGCGCGCGTTGCCGGCGAGACGGCGCCCGGGCGGGACGGCCTGCGCGATCCCTTGGCCGAGCCGGACGTCGAGCCCGAGGACCTGCGCCGCCAGGAGGAAGCCGCCGCGCTGGCGGCGAAGATCGCGGAGATCGTGGGGCGCGGCGGCCCGGCCTGGCTGATCGAGGCCAAGGGCGCGGACGGCGGCGTCCGGCGTCCGGCGCGCTATGGCGATTTCATACTGCTGGCCCGTTCGCGCACGCACCTGGCATGCTACGAGCGCGCGCTGGCGGAGGCCGGGATTCCCTTCGACGCCGGCGCGCGCGGCGGGCTGCTCGACACGCTGGAAGTGCGCGACATCGTGGCGCTGCTCGAATTCCTGGTCACGCCGGTCGACGACCTGAAGCTGGCGCAGGCGCTGCGCTCGCCCCTGTTCGCCTGCGGCGACGAGGATCTGGCGGCGGTGGCGGCCGCCGTGGCGGCAGACGGCCGTGCGGCCCGTGCGCCGTGGTGGCCGCGGCTCGTCGCACTGGCCGAGGCGGGCGCCGCCGGCCCGCGCCTGGCGCGGGCGGCGCACCTGCTTGGCGACTGGCTGCGCGTCGCCGGCAAGCTGCCGGTGCACGACCTGCTCGACCGCATCTACCACCAGGGCGAGGTGCCGGCGCGCTATCGCCTGGCGGTGCCGCCCGCCGCCGCGCCGGCCGTCGAGGCCAACCTGCGCGCCCTGCTGCTGCTCTCGCTCGATCTCGAAGGCGGGCGCTACCCGAGCCTGCCGCGCTTCATCGACGCGCTGCGCGACCTGCGCGAGGCCGACGCCAACGATGCTCCGGACGAAGGACGGATCGAGGCGGAGCCGGACGAACGGAACGGGGCCGGCCCGGACGACGCGGGCCGCGTGCGCATCCTCACCATCCACGGCGCCAAGGGCCTGGAGGCGCCGATCGTCTGGCTGCTCGGCGCCAACGAGTCGCCGCGCGGCGGCGAGGCCTGGGACGTGCTGGTCGACTGGCCGCCGGACGAGGACGCGCCGCGCCACTTTTCCTTTTTCGGCCGCAAGGAGGAGCGCGGCGCGGCGCGCCAGGCGCTGTTCGACGCCGAGGCGGCGGCCGCACGGCGCGAAGAGCTGAACCTGCTCTACGTGGCGGTGACGCGGGCGCGCCAGGTGTTCATCGCCAGCGGCATCGAAAGCGCCCGGTCTGCCGCCGGCACGCCGTACCGCCTGCTGGAAAAGGCGCTCGGCGCATTGGGCGGTGCGCCGGCCTACGGCGATGCGCTGCCGACGGCCGCCTTGCCGGACGCTCCGCCGCCGTCGGGGAAGACGGTCCGCGCGGCCGAGGCGCTGCCCGCCGTCGGCGAACGCAAGCCGGAAGCGCAGGGCGGCGAACGCTTCGGCATCCTGCTGCATGCCTTGCTGGAACGCCGCACGCAGGGCGGCGACGCAGGCTGTTGGTGGAAGGCGCTCGGCTTCGACGACGCCGAATACCGGCGCGCGCTGCCGGTCGCCGAGCGCCTGCTGGCGGCCGCGCCGCTGCGCCGCTTCTTCGCCCCGGAGCTGCATCTGCGGGCGTGGAACGAAGTGGAATTCACCGACGGCGCCGGGGCGCTGCTGCGCCTCGACCGACTGGTCGAGTTCGCCGACGGGCTGTGGGTGCTCGACTACAAGAGCTCGGGCAGCGATACCCAGCGCCTCGCCGACTACCGGGCGCAGGTCGCCGGCTACTGCCGGGTGGTCGCCGCCGCGTATCCGGGCCGTGCGGTGCGCGGCGCGCTGCTGTTCGCCGACGCGGCGCTGGTCGAAGTGGAGTGGGCCGCGTTGAATCCGTGACCCGGATTACCAGGTCAGCGCGGGCTGCTTGGGCGTAATCCGCGCCGTGCCCCGGCCCATGGGCCCCGAGTATTCCGCCTCGAGCCGGTAAAGCTGCTTGAAGTGCTTGAACAGCGTGGTCTCGATGCCCTTCAGCGCGGCCGGATCGGCGCAGCGGAAGACGTACTCGCCTTCGATGTCCTCGTGCTTGTCGTCGCCGTCGGGCAGTTCGACCTTGGCCGAAACGAGCGTGCAGCCGGCCGCCGGCGTGGGCTTGAACAGCGCCGCGGCGTCGCGCAGCACGGCTTCCGCCTTGGCCAGCGCCGCCTTTTCCGAGGCGTTGCGCGGCAGGTGCTCGAAACCGACGGCCGAATCCATCGGCACGTCGAGCTCGATCTCGATCTCCGCGTTCTCGACCTCGACGTCGAGCAGGCCGACGCCATGCTGGTGCTGATGGTGGTGTTCCGCGGCGTATGCGCCGCAGGCGGCCAGCGCGGCGATCAGGGCGAGGTGTCGGATGTGCATGGGCTTTCCTCCGCAAGGGTCAGTGGGAATGGGTGCTGCTCAGCACCACGACGGCGATGCCGGCGACCAGCAGCGCGCTGTGCCAGCCGATCGACGTGGATTCGCGCTTGAGCCGGGGCATCAGATCGGCGATGGCGACGTAGAGGAAGCTCGACGCGGCGAGGGTGATGATCACCGGAATCCAGTCGCGGGCGCGGTCGAGCATGTAATAGCCGGCGAGTCCGCCGACGATGGCGGTCAGGCTGGAGACGATGTTCCAGAACAGGGCCTGCGCGCGCTTCCAGCCCGCGCCGAGCAGGATGGCGAAATCGCCGGCTTCCTGGGGAACCTCGTGGGCGATGATGGCCAGCGTCGTGCTCCAGCCGAGCGCCGGGTCGGCAAGGAAGGCGGCGGCGATGAGCAGGCCGTCGGTGAAGTTGTGGAACCCGTCGCCGACCAGGATGGCGAAGGCGCCCTCGTTGGCGGCGTGCGCGTGATGGTGGGCGTGCGTGTGGTCCTCGCACTGCGCCTCTGCCGCGTGCTGGTCGCCGCTGGCGTGGTGCGCGTGGCGCCACAGCGCGATCTTTTCCAGGGTGAAAAAGCCGAGGATGCCGCCGAGCAGAATGGAGAAGGCCTCGTGCGGGGTCAGCCCGCCTTCCAGGGCTTCCGGCAGCAGGTGCAGCAGGGCCATGGCCAGCAGCAGGCCGGTGGAAAAACTGACGGTGAGCGTGATCCACCGGCGCGGCAGGCCGAACATGATCAGCGCCGCGGCGCCGATGCTCAGCACGCCGCCGAGCAGGCAGGCCAGGACGATTTGGGCGGGCAGGGGAAACGGCATGAGGGCCTTCGGGCAATGGGTCGGAGCGGGGCGCCTCATTCAAACACAACACGCTGGCAACTGCAACGTGGTTGCATTTGCCAGCGTGTTGTCCGTTCGCCCGCCGGCCGGCGCACGGCGCGGCCGGCGGCGCGGTGGTATAGTCGGCACCGCCCGCGGGCGGTCCGTGCCGCGCGGCCGCACAAATCATCCGACTGCTGACTGAAGCCATGTGGAAATCGATCGCCGCCATCGCCATCGGCGCGGCCCTGGGCGCGCTGCTGCGCTGGCATCTGGGTAACCGCCTGAATGCCCTGTTTCCTTCCATCCCGCCGGGCACGCTGGCGGCGAACCTGATCGGCGCCTACGTCATCGGGCTCGCCATGGCCTGCTTCGCGTCATATCCGGCCATTGCGCCGGAATGGCGCCTGCTGATCGTCACCGGTTTCTGCGGCGGGCTGACGACGTTTTCCACCTTCTCGGGCGAAGTCACCGTGCTGCTGCAGCAAGGACAGCTGCTGCTGGCCGCCGGAGCGACGGCGGGGCACGTGGCCGGCTCGGTGCTCATGACGTTCGCCGGCATCGGCACGGTGTACGGCGTCCGGCGCATTTTGTGAAGAGAGCGGAGGGAATCATGGAAAACGGAACGTTCCTCAGGTTCTACGTCGAGGAAGGCCAGCGTCATCACGGCGTCCTGCTCTGGGAATGGCTGCTGGAGCAGGCCTGCGGCCTGAACATCCGGGGCGGCTCGGCGTTCCAGGCCATCGGCGGCTTCGGGCGGCATCGCCTGCTGCACGAGAACCGCTTCCTCGAACTGGCCGGCAGCGTCGTCGTCGAGGTGGAGTTCATCGTCAACGACGCCGAGGCGGAGCGCCTGCTGGAGATCGTCTGCGCGGCGGGAATCCGCGTGTTCTATGCCCGGATTCCGGCGCGTTTCGGCGTCATCAACCCCGACGCCGAGGATCGCGCGCCGGCCGCTGGATGAAAGCGGCATGCGCGCCCGCGGCCAACGCGGATACGCCCGTCATGAAGCCGCCGCATCACCGCCGCCTCTGGTCAGGCCGCAAATATTTCATTGTATAATCACGGCCTTGTGTCTGCCGTTCCCTTTTTATAACTTCTGTCATGGAATCCAAAGATGGCCACTGTCGCTAAAGCTGCAACCTCCAAGAAAGCCGTTTCCGCCAAGAAAGCTGCTCCGGCCAAGCCGGCCGCGCCCGCCAAGAAGCCTGCGCCCGTCGTCAAGAAGGCCGCCGTGAAGGCCGCGCCCGCCAAGCAGGCCGCCTCGGCCAAGGCCGCCGTCAAGAAGACCGTCGTCGCCGCCAAGCCGGCTGCCGCCTTCGTCAAGATCAGCAAGGTCGTCGGCCGCCAGATTCTCGATTCGCGCGGCAATCCGACGGTCGAGGTCAACGTGCTGCTGGACAACGGTTTCCTGGCGCGCGCCGCGGTTCCGTCCGGCGCGTCCACCGGCGAATTCGAAGCCTGCGAACTGCGCGACGGCAACAAGAAGGTGTATCTCGGCAAGGGCGTCCTGAAGGCGGTCGAAGCCGTCGAACGGCCCGATCGCCAAGCTGCTGAAGGGCAAGGACCCGCTCAAGCAGCGCGAACTCGACGCAGCGATGATCGCGCTCGACGGCACGCAGAACAAGGCCAAGCTCGGCGCCAACGCCATTCTCGGCGCGTCGATGGCGATCACCGTCGCCGCCGCCAGCGTCAGCAAGATGCCGCTGTGGAAGTACATCGCCAAGCTGCACAAGAACAAGGAATTCGTCCTGCCGACGCCGATGGCCAACATCATCAACGGCGGCAAGCATGCCGACAACCTGATCGACTTCCAGGAATTCATGATCATGCCGGTCGGAGCCAAGACCTTCTCGCAGGGTCTGCAATGGATCACCGAAGTGTTCCATGCGCTGAAGAGCCTGCTCAAGAAAGGCGGCCACGTCACCGCCGTCGGCGATGAAGGCGGCTTCGCACCGAACCTGTCGAACGACGAGGCGCTGGAAGTGATCATGCAGGCTATCGCCGCCGCCGGCTACAAGCCCGGCAAGCAGATCGCCATCGCGCTCGACTGCGCTTCCTCCGAACTGTTCGACGAAGGCGGCCGCCAGGGCTACAAGTTCTGGAAGTCGAATCCCGAGAAGCTGTTCACGGCCGACGAAATGATCGCCAAGTACGAAGAGTGGTGCAAGAAGTACCCGATCGTCTCGATCGAGGACGGCCTCGACCAGAACGACTGGGAAGGCTACGTCAAGTTCACCAAGGCGCTCGGCAAGAAGGTCCAGATCGTCGGCGACGACTTCTTCGTGACCAACCCGTCGCGCCTGAAGCAGGGCATCGGCATGGGCGCGGCCAACGCGATCCTGATCAAGGTCAACCAGATCGGCACCGTGACCGAGACGCTGGACGCCATCAAGATGGCGCAGCAGGCCGGCTACGGCGTGATCTCGTCGCACCGCTCGGGCGAAACGGAAGACTCGTTCATCGCCGACCTCGCCGTCGGCACCGGCGCCGGCCAGATCAAGACCGGCTCGCTGTCGCGCACCGATCGCATCTGCAAGTACAACCAGCTGATCCGCATCGAGGAGCAGCTCGGCGCCAAGGCCATCTACAAGGGCCTCAAGTCGATCAAGGGCGCGGGCTTCTGATCGCCGGCACTCCGGCACCAAAAAAGGCATCGCTCTGCGATGCCTTTTTCATTTCCGGGCGGCGCTTGCGGGCGTCTTGCGCCGCACGTGGCGCTGGCCGATACTGGCGGCGAAGCGCCCTGATTCCGGGCGCGTTTTTTCCCCGCTTTCCGTGGCGGATTACGTTCGAGATGACCATGAAGCTGCATCCCTTCACCGCCTGCGCCGTGTGCTTGGCCTTCGTCTGCGCGGAGGCGCCGGCCCAGGGCGTTTACGTGACGCGCGGCGAAAACGGGCCGGTGTTTTCGGACAAGCCGCAGCCCGGCGCCAAGGAGGTGACGCTCAAGCCGCTGACCGTGATCCCCGCGCCGGAACCCGTGCCGGCGCACGCGACGCAACCGCCCGGAGGCACGGAGGCGCGGCCGGCGGAACGCCAGCGTCCCGAAGCCGCCGCCGCGTACCGCAGCCTGGCGGTCGTCGAGCCGGCGGACGGCGGCAGCGTGGCCGGCGACACGTCGCTGCTCGAAGTCCGGCTGGCCGTCGATCCCCCGCTGCTGCTGGGCGAGGGGCACGCCTTCATCGTGCGCATCGACGGGCGGCCCGTCAACCAGCGGTTCACGGCGACCGAATTCGTGATTCCTCCCGGCTTCTGGCCGGACGGCTACCTGCCCGCGAATCGCGGCGTGCAACTCGAAGTTGCCGTCGTGGACGGCAGCGGCCACGTGGTGATGCGCGCGCCGCCGGTGCGTTTCCATTCGCGTCCGATCATCATCCGGCCGCCCTATCCGGGGCATGCGTGGGAGCATCCGCGGCCGCCGCCGCCGCGTCCGGCGGTACCGGAGAAAAAACCGGGAAAGCACGTGCTGCGCAAGGAAGCGCCGGCGTCGCCGCCCGCGAAGGACTGACCGGCGGCCGCTCAGGAAAAGCCGGGCAGCCAGCCGGTGTGATGATGATGGGTCACCAGTTCGAGCGTCCCCTGGAACAGCGCCTCGATGACCGGCGGCTCCCGCCAGGCGGCGTCCATGAACCGCAGGCCGATCTCCTCGACCAGCCGGCCGCGCCAGTAGTGGTTCGACACTTCATCGAGCGTCGCCAGGTTCAGGCTGTGCGGCAGGCGCAGGTAGTCGAGCCAGCTCGAATCGTGGAACGAGACGACGTAGGCCCCCTGGCTGCGGGCGGGCACGAGATGCTTGCCGAAGACGCGCGCCGGGTGCTTGGCGCGGAAATTCTCGGCGTCGACGCGCGTGGCGAAGAGCAGCAGCGCGTGCAGGCGGCTGGGGAATTCCTTGAACAGGCGCTGGCGGTAGTATTCCAGATGGTATTCCGCGAAATAATTCTGCACGGTGGTGAAGCTGTCTTCGGGCAGGGGCAGGCTGAAGGGGTTGTCCGACAGCACGTCCCAGCCGGGAAGCTCGGCGTCAGCGTCCAGCCAAGCGTACAGTTCGAGCGGCGCGGAGTCGCGGATCAGGTGGTCCATGGCCGATACGCCGCGCGCGGCCATCACTGGCCGCGCGGCAGGGAAATGCGCGGAGGAACGGGCGCTCGGGCTGAAGGGACGCTCCCGTGGTCGGTCATCGGTCGGGGTGCTCCGGGTGGACGGGCCGCGCGGCCTCGCGTGGGGCGACCAATGTAACACCAAATGCCGGACGGAAAAACCTGGCGCATTCCCGCGCCGGTTTGCCGCGCAAGCCGCATCGGGATCGCCCGCGTGGCGCGCCGCGCCGATTGTGCAGTAACATCGCCGGTCCCATGTCTGCTTTGCCGCATTCCCGGCGGTCCGGTTTTTCTTCGATGCGCTTCCATCCCCGGCGCGCGCTGGTGCGTGCCCTGATCGTTTCCCTGCTGGTGCATGCCGCTCTGCTGGTCGGCGTGGTCAGGATTCTGCCCGCGCGCATCGAGGCGCCGCCCGCGGTCATCCGGGTGGTGGGGATGAGCCGCCCGGCCGTTCCTCCCGTTCCTCCCGCCCTTCCCGTGAGCGCGCCGCGTCCCGCGCCCGCCGTGGAAGCGCCGGCCCGCGCCGAGGCGCCGGCGCCGTCCAGGGGGCCGAAGGCCGCCGCCAGAAAACTCGAGGTTCCCGATGAACGTCCGCAGGAGGTCGCCGTCGCGGCGGCCCCTTCGCCGCCGGCCGTCGCCGACGCCGTGGCAGCTGCGCCGGCATCTTCAGCGCCGTCGGCGGCGCCCCAGGCCGGTTCCGCGAGCGCCTCGGGCGGCGCGCCACAGGCGGCCGCTCCGTCCGGCGCGGCCGCGCGGCAGGACGGGATCGGCGCCGACGACCTCCGCCAGTACCGCTTCGCCCTGGGCATCAGCGCCCGGCGCTTCAAGCGCTATCCGCCGCTGGCGAAGGAGCGCGGCTGGGAGGGGACGGCGGAAATCGCGCTGGATTTCCGGCGCCTGGGCGCCGAGCCGGTGCTCTCGCTCAGCGCGTCGAGCGGGCAAAGGATTCTCGACGAGCAGGCGCTCGAAACGCTCCGCCAGGCGGTCCGCCACACCGAACTGCCCGAGGGGCTGAAAGGTCGGGATTTTCGGATGCTGCAGCAGATCACCTTCAGTCTCGACGACGGCGGGTAAGCTCAGGGCGGCGGCAGGGTGCTCTCGTGGAAGCCGAAGGCGCCGGCGCGGCGGTCCCGGAAATACGCCTCCAGGCAGAAAGCGACGCTGCGGAACGCCAGCCGCTCCCACGGAATCTCCCGTTCCTCGAAGAGCGTCGTCTCCAGGCTTTCCTCGCCGACGCCGAAATCGGCGTCCAGCAGCCGGGCGCGGTAGAACAGGTGGACCTGGCTGATGTGCGGGATGCTGACCAGCGCGAAGAGCCGTTCGATGCCGACGCGCGCGCAGGCTTCCTCGACCGTCTCGCGCATCGCCGCCTGAGCGGTCGATTCGCCGTTCTCCATGAAGCCGGCGGGTAGCGTCCACAGCCCGTAGCGCGGCTCGATGGCGCGCCGGCAGAGCAGCACGCGGCCGTCCCATTCGGCGACGCAGCCGATCACCAGCTTGGGGTTGAGATAGTGGATTTCGCCGCACTGCGGGCAGACGTGGCGCAGGTGCGAATCGCCTTCGGGAATGCGCAGCACGACTTTGGCGCCGCACCGGGTACAGTAATTCATGTCCGCTCGTCGTCAGGGTAGGGATCGATTCTAGCCGATCCCGCAGGCGTGTTGGCAACGGCGCTGTCTCGTGTCAGCTGCCGTTCCGGGGCGGCTTTACTCTTGTTTCCCGTGGCCCGGCATCCCGTTACAATGACGCCCGACAAACGAATTTGCGCCCTGGACCGGCGCGTCCCGGAGGATTGGAATGTTTCTCATCGTCGGCTACCTCATCATACTGGCGGCGTCGCTCGGAACCTACGCGGTGCACGGCAGTCTGGCGGCGCTCTGGGTGCCGATGGAGTATCTGGCGATCGTCGGGCTCACGCTCGGCGCCTTCGTCGCCAGCAACGACCTCAAGGTCATCAAGGCCACGCTCGGCGCGCTGCCCAGCCTGTTCAAGGGCTCCAAATACAACAAGGCGGCCTACGTCGACCTGCTGGCCATGCTCTTCGAGGTGCTCGCCAAGGTGCGCAAGGAAGGCCTGATGTCGATCGAGAACGACGTCGAGAACCCGCACGACAGCCCGATCTTCAGCAAGTATCCGTCGATCTCGCACGACCACCACGTCATGGAATTCATCACCGACTACCTGCGCATGATGGTCGGCGGCAATCTCAACGCGCTGGAAATCGAGAACCTGATGGACATGGAGATCGAGACGCACCACCACGAGGTGGAGGTGCCCGGGCACGTCATGGCCAAGTCGGCCGACGGCCTGCCGGCCTTCGGTATCGTCGTCGCGGTGATGGGCGTGGTCAACGTCATGGGCTCGGTCGGCGAGCCGCCGCCGGTGCTCGGCAAGATGATCGGCGGCGCGCTGGTCGGCACCTTCCTCGGTATCCTGATTTCCTACGGCTTCGTCTCGCCGATCGCCTCGCTGCTGGAGCAGAAGGCGCACGAGGGGTCGAAGATCTACCAGGTGGTCAAGGTCGTGCTGCTGGCGTCGATGTCGGGATACGCGCCGCAGGTGGCGGTCGAGTTCGGCCGCAAGGTGCTCTTCTCCAACGACCGGCCGACCTTCATCGAGCTTGAGGAAGAGCTCAAGGCGCGCAAGGGCAAGTAAGCCCGCCCGCGTGCCGAGGATACCGCATGAGCGAAGATCTCCGTCCGATCGTCATCAAACGCATCAAGAAAGGCGCCGCCGGGCACCACGGCGGCGCCTGGAAGCTGGCGTACGCCGATTTCGTGACGGCGATGATGGCTTTCTTCCTGCTGATGTGGCTGCTCGGCTCGACGGCCAGCGGCGACTTGAAGGGGATCGCCGATTATTTCCAGAATCCGCTGAAGGTCAGCTTTTCCGGCGGCTCGGGCGCGGGCGACGCGACCAGCATCCTGAAAGGCGGTGGCAAGGACCTCTCCCGGAGTTCGGGGCAGGTCAAGCAGGGCGACGTCCAGACCGACAAAAGGACCAATCCCAGCGCGCGGGACGCGCGCACCGAGGACTTGCGCAAGGAGTTCGAACGGCGCGAGAGAATGTCGCTCAACGAGCTCAAGAGCAACATCGAGAAGCTGATCGACGACAACTCCATGCTGCGCCAGTTCAAGAACCAGCTGCTGATGGACGTGACCACCGAGGGCTTGCGCATCCAGATCATCGACGAGAAGAACCGCCCGATGTTCGACACCAGCAGCGCCGAGTTGAAGCCATACTCGAAGGTGATCCTGCGCGAAATCGGCAAGGCCCTGAATGCCGTGCCCAACAAGGTCAGTTTCTCCGGGCATACCGACGCGGCGCAGTTCAGCGGCGGCGAGAAGGGGTTTTCCAACTGGGAACTGTCGGCCAACCGCGCCAATGCCTCGCGGCGCGAGATGATCGCCGGCGGCATGGACGAAAACAAGGTCCTGCGCGTGGTCGGCCTGTCGTCCATGGTCCTCTTCGACAGGAACGATCCGCTGAGTCCGTCCAACCGGCGCATCAATATCGTGGTGCTGAACAAGCGGACCGAGGAAGCCATGCTGATGGAAGACGGGAACGCCACCCTGACGGTCGACGGCTCCGAGGAAACGTCGTCCGTGCTGGGCGCGGAAAAACCCAAACAATGACCCGGCGCGGGGAATTCACAGCCGCCGGAACGAAAACAAGCCGGAAAAGAGGTGGTGCGTGATCGCCAATAATGCGCCCTGGGGCAAGCCGCTGCCGCCACGTGAAAGCGGCGAGCGTGAGTTCGTCTTCACGCAGGCCGATTTCGAGCGGGTCCGCAAGCTGATCTACGAGCATGCCGGCATCGCGCTCTCGTCCGCCAAGCAGGACATGGTGTATAGCCGGCTGGCCCGGCGCCTGCGCGAAACGCGCATGAAGACCTTCGGCGAATACCTGGCGCTGCTGGAGCGGGGCGACAAGGCCGAGTGGGAAAAATTCGTCAATTCGCTGACCACCAATCTCACCTCGTTCTTCCGCGAACCGCATCACTTTCCGATCCTCGGCGCGCACCTCAAGAAGCTGCAGGGCAAGCCGTCGATCAGGATCTGGTGCTGCGCCTCGTCGACCGGCGAGGAGCCGTACAGCATCGCCATGACGGTCGTCGAAACCTTCAACAGCTTCAACGTGCCGGTGTCGATCGTCGCCTCCGACCTGGATACGAACGTGCTCGCCACGGCGGCGAAGGGCGTCTATGCGCGCGACCGGGTGGATCGGCTGCCGCCGGAGCGCCTGAACCGGTTCTTCTTGAAGAACGCGGGCGGCGACGACGGCTCGTTTACCGTGCGTCCCGAGCTGCGCCGGCTGGTGACCTTCCAGCGGCTGAACCTGCTCGAACCGAACTGGAGCGTGCGCGGCCCCCTGGATGCGCTCTTCTGCCGCAACGTCATGATCTATTTCGATAAGCCGACGCAGTACAAGATCCTCAAGCGGTTCGCGCCGCTGATGGACCGCGGCGGCCTGCTGTTCGCCGGGCATTCGGAGAGCTTCCTGCACGCGGCGGACCTCTTCCGCTCGCAGGGCAAGACCGTTCTACGAACTGGCGGACGGAGCCCGCTGACATGGGTGTGCAGACTCCCGCGCCGGGCGCGGCGGCGCGGCCGCCGGCGAACCTCGGCCGCATCGTTTTCGTCGGCGCCTCGACCGGCGGCACCGAGGCGATCAAGACCTTCCTGCTCGGATTCCCGGCCAACTGCCCGCCGACGCTGATCGTGCAGCACATGCCCGAATCCTTCACCGGCTCCTTCGCCGCGCGCCTGAACGGCTTGTGCCAGCCGCGGGTGATCGAGGCGCAGGGCGGCGAAACGCTGGTCCCCGGCACCGTTTACGTGTCGCCGGGGCATTCTCACATGCGCGTGCGCCGGACCGGCGCCGGCTATGCCACGGAACTGCTCAGGACGCCGCCGGTGAACCGCCACCGGCCGTCGGTCGACGTGCTGTTCGACTCGGCCGCCGAGGTCGTCGGGCGGAACGCCGTCGGCGTCATCCTCACCGGCATGGGCAAGGACGGCGCCAACGGCCTGCTGCGCATGCGCCAGGCGGGCGCCCGGACGTTCGGCCAGGACGAGGCCAGCTGCGTGGTTTACGGGATGCCGCGGGAAGCCGCGCTGATCGGGGCGGTCGAGGAGATCGCCGGGCTCGACGCGCTGGCGCAGAAGGTGCTTGCCGCCAGCCGCCTCGGTTGAGAATTCCCGCAAAAGCATGCCCTTCCATGCCGTTTCCAGGCCTCCGCGCCGCGGCGGCAAACGCTTCCGTGCCTTTGTTTGTGGGGAGGAATGTGGTGAAATGGCGGGCGGTCGATTAAGATGCGCGTTAGTGGTTGGCACGGCCACACGACCATAAAAAGGGGATCACGAATGTCAGAGCTGCTGAAAAGCATCGATGCGCGTACCAAGCTCGCTGGCACGAACAAACTGGAAATCCTGCTGTTTACGCTCGGCACCAATTCCCGCACCGGACGGCGCGAGACCTTCGGCATCAACGTCTTCAAGGTGCGCGAAGTGATGCGCACCCCGCCCATCACCGCCGCGCCCGAGATGCCGGCTTCGGTGGAAGGCATGGTCAGCCTGCGCGGCGCCCTGGTTCCCGTGGTCGATCTGGCCAAGTACGCGGGCGTGACGACCGATTCGCCGCGCTCGATCATGATCGTCACCGAATACGCCGGGCACACCCAGGGCTTCCTGGTCGAAGGCGTGGATACCATCCTGCGCCTCGACTGGAGCCAGATGAAAGTGCCGCCGGACATGATGACGGCGGAAATGGGCGGCCTGGTCACGGCGGTGACGGAACTGCCGGACGGGCGCCTGGTGATGATGATGGACGTCGAGAAGGTCCTCTCGGAAACCACCAAGTACGACGACGAGGTCGTATACCGCAACATCAAGCCGCTGAACGATTCGACGCTGACGGTGTTCTTCGCCGACGACTCGGTGGTGGCGCGCAAGCAGATCGTGCGCACGCTCAATGCGATGCACGTGCGCTACGTGGAGGCGATCAACGGGCGCGCGGCCTGGGAGGAGCTGGAAAAGGTCGCTGCCTATGCCCAGGCTTCGGGCCAGGAAGTGTCGAAACTGGTGAGCCTGGTGCTGACCGACATCGAAATGCCCGAGATGGACGGCTACATCCTGACCAAGAAGATCAAGACCGATCCGCGTTTCGCCGGGGTGCCGGTGATCATGCATTCGTCCCTGTCCGGCATGTCCAACCAGCAGTTGGGCAAGTCCGTCGGCGTTGACGAGTACGTGCCCAAGTTCGAACCCCAGAAACTCTCGGAAATCCTGACGCGGCGCCTGCTCGGCTCTGCCCCGGTCGCCCAGGCGAACGGATGAGGTCCAACTATAGCGTGGAGTATGTCGATGGCAACGGATCTGGTTGAAAAGAAGAATCTGCTCGATAGCGTCGATGCCAGGACCCGGCTGGCGGGGTCCAACAAAATGGAGATCCTGCTGTTTTCCCTGGGCACCCGGGAAACCTTCGGGATCAACGTGTTCAAGGTGCGCGAAGTGGGACGCACGCCGCACATCACCCGCACGCCCAACATGCCGAAAGGCGTCGAAGGCCTGGTGTCCCTACGCGGCAACGTCATTCCCGTGCTCTCGCTGGTCAGCTTCCTCGACCATCAGGACAAGCCGGTGGAGCAGGGTAAGACCATGATGGTCGCCGAATACTCCAAGCGCACGCTCGGCTTCCTGGTGCACGAGGTGGACCGGATCATTCGCGTTGACTGGGAGAAGGTCAAGGCGCCGGAAAGCGTGCTGTCCTCGAACCAGGGCCTGATCACGGCGATCACCGAACTGGAGAACGGCACGCTGGTTTCCCTGCTCGACGTCGAACAGATCCTGGCCAACGCCTTCGGCGAGGCGGTCATCGTCGACGTGCCTCCGGCCCAGGTACCCGAGGAGATCGGCGTCTTTTTCGTTGACGATTCGGTGGTCGCGCGCAAGAAGATCGCCGAAGTGTTCGACAAGCTGCACGTCAAGCACAAGCACGCGACCAACGGGGTCGAGGCCTTGACCCGGCTGCAGGGGCTGGCCTCCCACGCGCAGCAGACCGGCATCAGCCTGCGCAACGAAGTGCGCCTGATCCTGGTCGATGCCGAAATGCCGGAAATGGACGGCTACGTCCTGACCAAGTACATCAAGGCCGATTCCCGCTTCGACGGCATTCCGGTGGTCATGCATTCCTCGCTGTCGTCGGAGGCCAACCGCGCCATGGGCCAGGCCGTCGGCGTGGATGCGTACGTGGCGAAATTCGACGCCGAGGTGTTGGCGGACACCTTGCGTCCCCTGCTCGAACGATAGAAAAGAAAATCAGGAGTCGATGAACAATGGCTGATCCGAAAATGAGAATTCTGGTGGTGGACGATTTTTCGACCATGCGACGAATCGTCAGGAATCTGCTCAAGGAGTTGGGTTTCGCCAACGTGGATGAAGCCGAGGACGGGGCCATCGCGTTGCAGAAATTGCAGGCGGGGGGCTTCGAGTTCGTGGTGACGGACTGGAACATGCCCAACATGGACGGACTGCAATTGCTGCAGGCCATCCGCTCGAGCCCGTCCCTGTCGCATCTGCCGGTGCTGATGATCACCGCCGAAGCCAAGAAGGAAAACATCATCGCGGCGGCCCAGGCGGGCGCCAGCGGCTACATCGTGAAACCGTTCACCGCGGCCACGCTGGCGGAAAAATTGCAGAAGATCTTCGACAAGATGGGTGTCTGACATGAGCGACACGACTTCTTCGGGCGACTCGGCCGAACTCGAGGCGCTGTTCGACAGCATTGCGGGGGGCGTGGGGGGAGGATCGGCAAATCCAGCGAATTCCGCCGCTCCGCCGCCGGCCGCCGAAAAAAAGCCGTCGCTGATGAAGCAGGCCCAGGAAAGCGACGATCTGACGGAAGATTCGCAGGAATTGCAGGCGCTGTTCGACGCCATCGTGTCCGAGGGCAAGGGCGTGCAGGGCGCGGAAGGCGAAGGTGCGGGCGCGGGCGCGGAGTGGCCGACCCAGAAGAAGGTGTTCACCCAGGTCGGGCAGATGGCCCGGCAACTGCACGACACACTCGGCGCGCTGGGCTACGACAAGCTGCTCGAAAAAACCGTCAACGCGATTCCCGACGCGCGCGACCGCCTGAAGTACATCGCCGACCTGACCGAGCAGGCCGCGTGCAAGGTATTGAACGCCACCGACGTGGCGAGTCCGCTGCAGGAGGAGCTCGAAGCGGGCGCCGCGCTGCTGGCCGCCAAGTGGGACGCCCTGTACGCCAACCAGATGGGCGTCGAGGATTTCAAGCTGCTGGCCAGCGAAACCCGCGTTTTCCTCAAGAACGCCGTGCCGCAGCGGACGGCGGCGACCAAGGAGCAACTGCTCGAAATCATGATGGCCCAGGATTTCCAGGATCTGACCGGGCAGGTCATCAAGAAGATCGTGTCGCTCGCCCAGGACCTCGAAACGCAGCTGATGAGCATCTTGATCGAAACGATTCCCGGAGAAAAACGCACGGCATCGGTCAAGAATTTGCTCAACGGACCCGTTATCAACGGTCAGGGGCGTTCCGACGTCGTGGTGAGCCAGCAGCAGGTGGACGATCTGCTCGACAGCTTGGGATTCTAGGAGATTCAACATGAGCGATTTTTCCGGCATGGAAGACCTGCTGCAGGATTTCCTGCAGGAAGCGAGCGACCTGCTCTCCGACGTAGACAACAAGCTCGTCGACCTGGAGAAGGACCCGGGCGACCGCCGCCTGCTGAACGACATCTTCCGCGGCTTCCACACCATCAAGGGCGGCGCCGGCTTCCTCAACGCGACCGAACTGGTGACGCTCTGCCACCTCACCGAAAACCTGTTCGACAAGCTCCGCAACGCCGAGATGGGCCTGACGCCTGAACTGATGGACACCATCATGGCGGCGACGCAGGGCGTCCGCTCGATGTTCGGCGAGCTCGGCCAGGCGATGCAGCCGCGGCCGGCGCCGGAGGGAGTGATCCACGCCCTGCGTGTCGCGCTGCAGGAAAAGAGCGCCGCCCCTGCCGCCGAACCGGAGCCCGCGGCGGACGCCGCCGTCGCTCCTACACCGTCGCCGCAGGCGGAGCCGCCGGCTGCCGGACCCGACTGGCAGGCGCTGCACGCCGCCGTCACCGGCCAGGCGGTCGTCGCAGCGGCCCCGGCCGGCCAGTCCGGCACCCGGATCGAGCCGGCTTCCGGCACCGACGTCGTGCCGGAAGCCGAGATGACGCCGCATTTCCCGCCCGAGGGGCGGCGCGTGACCGACAAGCCCGGTTTCGTCGGCTCGGGCGCGACCACGGGGCGGCGCGCGGAAGAGAAGATCGCCACGCGCGAGTTGAC
This sequence comes from Propionivibrio sp., assembly GCF_047602565.1. Lineage (GTDB taxonomy): Bacteria > Pseudomonadota > Gammaproteobacteria > Burkholderiales > Rhodocyclaceae > Propionivibrio. Next base: position 1,467,706 of record NZ_JASGGX010000001.1, on the reverse strand, counting down.
CATCCGCGTCGATACGGCGCGCCTGGATCAGGTGCTCAACCTGTCCGGCGAGATCGGCCTGACCAAGAACCGCCTGACCAGCCTGCGCGCCGACATCCTGGCCGGACGCAACGACGCGGAAACGCTGCACGCGCTCGACCAGGCCGTGAGCCAGCTCGACCTGCTGGTCTCCGACCTGCAGAACTCGGTGATGAAGACGCGCATGCAGCCGATCGGCCGGCTGTTCCAGAAATACCCGCGCATCGCCCGCGATCTGGCGCGCCAGCTGGGCAAGGACGTCGAACTGGCCCTGCTCGGCGAGGAAACCGAGGTCGACAAGACGATGATCGAGGACCTCGCCGATCCGCTGGTGCACCTGGTGCGCAACGCGGTGGACCACGGCGTCGAGTCGCCGGAGGAGCGCCTGGCCGCCGGCAAGCCGACCAAGAGCATCGTCCGCCTGGAAGCGCGCCAGGAAGGCGACCACATCGTGCTGATCATCGCCGACGACGGCCGCGGCATGAATCCCGAGCGCATCCGCGCCAAGGCGATCGAGAAGGGGCTGATCCGCGAGGAAGAGGCCAATACGCTGGACGACCGCCAGAGCCTGAACCTGATCTTCCTGCCCGGCTTCTCGACGATGACGCAGGCCTCCGCCGTGTCCGGGCGGGGCGTCGGCATGGACGTGGTGAAGACCAACATCCAGAAGCTCAACGGCTCGGTCGAGATCCGCTCCGAGCCCGGCAAGGGGTCGGTGTTCATCATCTCGCTGCCGCTGACGCTGGCGATCCTGCCGGTGCTGCTGGTGCTGCTCGGCGACCAGCCGTTCGCCCTGCCGCTGTCGATGGTGCGCGAGATCCTGCCCATCGAGAAGGAAAAGATGCAGGAAGTGGGCGGCAAGGAGACGCTGGTGGTGCGCGGCGAGGTCCTGCCCGTCGTCGCGCTGTCGCGCCTGCTGGGCTGGCCACAGGTGCGCAGGCCGGAGTACGGCGTCCTGATGCAGACTTCGGAACGCAGCTTCATCCTCTCGGTCGACAGCTTCGCCGGGCGCGACGACGCCGTGATCAAGTCACTCGACGATTTCCGGCCGCGCGGGGTGGCCGGCGTGACCACGCTGTCGAACGGCCAGATCGTGCTGATCCTCGACATGAAGGAGCTTCTGGCCGACCTGAACGCCCATATCGACCGCGATCTGGGCATCCGGCATTCGAAGACGCTCGAACTCTCGATGTAAATTCCAATAGAAACAAACGACTAGACAGGAGGCTCCGGCCTCCTGTCTATTTTTTTGCCTTGCGGAAGCCTTGTTGCAAGCGCGCGACTATTCGAGAATCAGCCTAAATAAAATCTCATACTCCTTTATTTTTTAAAGTTTTTTCATATAATACGCCCTAACCGAATGGAAGCTGCGGATGGCCGAAGAAAGCGATCTCGAACGAACAGAGCCTGCCTCATCGAGACGGCTGGAGCAGGCCCGTCAGGAGGGGCAGGTCCCCCGTTCACGGGAGATCGGCGCCTTCATGATCCTGATGGTTTCGGCGGGGGCGTTCTGGATGGTCGGCGGCTGGATGATGCAGCGCACCACGGCCCTCGTCAGGCGCGGCCTGAGCTTCGACGGGCAGGCCCTGCGCGATCCCCACTTCATGCTCGCCCGCTTTGCCGAGATTTCGCTCGACGCGCTGGTCGCCTTCGGTCCGTTCGTCCTGGCGCTGGTCGTCGCGGCGCTGTTGTCCCCGTTCTTTCTCGGCAGCTGGAACTTCTCGCTCAAGGTGCTGGCGCCGGACGTCGGGCGCCTCAATCCGCTCAAGGGCTTCTCGCGGATGATCTCCTGGTCGGGGCTGCTGGAACTCGTCAAGAGCGTCGCCAAGGCCTCGCTGATCGGCGGCGTCGCGGCGTACGTGCTGTGGGCCGAACGCGGTGAAATCGTCGCGCTGCTCGGCCAGACCGTGGACGCCGGGCTGGCCAATGCCGGCCACCTGATCAACTACAGCTTCATGATGATCGTGCTGTCGATGCTGATCATCGTCGGGCTCGACGTGCCGTTCCAGCTCTGGCAATACCATAACAAGCTGAAGATGACCAAGGAGGAGGTCCGCCGCGAAAGCAAGGAGATGGAGGGCAACCCCGAGGTCAAGGGACGCATCCGCAGCCTGCAGCGCGAAGCGGCGCGCCGGCGCATGATGAGCGCGGTGCCGGCGGCCGACGTGATCGTCACCAACCCGACGCATTTCGCCGTGGCGCTGGCGTACAAGAGCGGCATGGGCGCGCCGAAGGTGGTGGCCAAGGGCATGGGCGAGATCGCCCGCAAGATCCGCGCGATCGGCGCCGAGCACGGCGTGCCGCAGCTGGAGGCGCCGCCGCTCGCCCGGGCGCTGTACCGCCACACCGAGCTCGACCGGGAGATTCCGTCGCCGCTCTACGCCGCCGTGGCCGAAGTGCTGGCCTACGTCTATCAGCTTTCGCGGTGGCGCCAGCAGGGCGGCCACTATCCGATCCCGCCGCGCGACATCCCGGTTCCCGCGGACATGGTGCCGGAGGCGGTAGATGGCTAGCGCCAGCGCCAGCCTGCAGAATTTCCTCGGCCGCGTCGGCCTGCAGCAGCTCGCCGGGCCGCTGCTGATCCTGCTCGTGCTGTCGATGATGGTGCTGCCGCTGCCGCCGTTCCTGCTCGACCTGTTCTTCACCTTCAACATCGCCATCTCGATCGTCGTCATGCTGGTGGCGATCAACGTGCTGAAGCCGCTCGATTTCTCGGTCTTCCCGACGGTGCTGCTGATCACCACGCTGCTGCGCCTGTCGCTCAACGTGGCCTCGACCCGCGTCGTCCTGCTCGAAGGGCATACCGGGCCGGGCGCCGCCGGGCAGGTGATCGACGCCTTCGGCCACTTCCTGGTCGGCGGCAACTACGCGGTCGGCATCGTCGTCTTCGCCATCCTGGTGATCATCAACTTCGTGGTCATCACCAAGGGCGCCGGCCGGGTCGCCGAAGTGGCCGCGCGCTTCACGCTGGACGCCATGCCGGGCAAGCAGATGGCCATCGACGCCGACCTCAACGCCGGCCTGATCGGCGAGGACGAGGCGCGCCGCCGCCGCGCCACGATCGCCGAGGAGGCGGACTTCTTCGGATCGATGGACGGCGCCTCCAAGTTCGTGCGCGGCGACGCCGTGGCGGGCATCCTGATCATGTTCATCAACGTCATCGGCGGGCTCTTCGTCGGCATGCTGCAGCACGATCTCGACCTGGCGACGGCGGCCCGGACCTACACCCTGCTGACCATCGGCGACGGCCTGGTGGCGCAGATCCCGGCGCTGATCATCTCGATCGCGGCGGGCATGGTGGTGACCCGCGTCGGCGACAACCAGAACCTGTCGCAGCAGTTCCTCGGGCAGCTGTTCGACAACCCCAAGGTGCTCGGTTTGTCGGGCGCGATCATCGGCATGCTCGGGCTGGTGCCGGGCATGCCGAACTTCGTTTTCCTGCTGCTGGCCGGCGGGCTGGGCTTCCTGGCCTGGGAGACGTCCAAGAAGCAGGCGCGCGAACAGCCGGTCGAGGTCCAGGCGGCGCCGGTGGCGAGCCTGCAGACCGAAGCGCAGGAAGCCAGCTGGGCCGACGTGGCGCCGGTCGACGTGCTCGGCCTGGAAGTCGGCTACCGGCTGATTCCGCTGGTCGACAAGGCGCAGGACGGGGAGCTGCTGCGGCGCATCCGCGGCATCCGCAAGAAGTTCGCGCAGGAGGTCGGCTTCCTGGTGTCGCCGGTGCACATCCGCGACAACCTGGAATTGAAGCCGAACGCCTACCGCATCCTGCTCAAGGGCGTCGAGGTCGGGCAGGGCGAAGCCTTTCCCGGCAGCCTGCTGGCGATCAATCCCGGGCGCGTGCTCGGCCAGCTGCCGGGCACGGCGACCAAGGACCCGGCCTTCGGCCTGCCGGCGATCTGGATCGACGTGGCCGCGCGCGAGCAGGCGCAGGCCTTCGGCTACACCGTGGTCGACGCCAGCACCGTGGTGGCGACGCATCTCAACCACCTGATCCTGTCGCACGCGGGCGAACTGCTCGGGCGCCAGGAAACGCAGGCGCTGCTCGACCACCTGGCCAAGGAGATGCCCAAGCTGGTCGAGGACCTGGTGCCCAAGGTGCTGCCGCTCGGCGTGCTGCAGAAGGTGCTGCAGAATTTCCTCGAGGAAGGCATCCCCATCCGCGACATGCGCACCATCATCGAAACGCTGGCCGAATGGGCGCCGCGCACGCAGGACGCGGAGGCGCTGACCGCGCAGGTGCGCGTCGCGCTCGGCCGCTCGATCGTCCAGCAGCTCTATCCCGCCGGCGACGAGATGCAGGTCATGTCGCTCGATCCGCAGCTCGAACGCATCCTGCTGCAGGCCATCGCCGGCGGCGGCGACGGCGCCAGCATCGAGCCGAGCCTGGCCGACACGCTGGTGCGCGAGACTGCGGCGGCCGCCCAGCGGCAGGAGGCGCTCGGGCTGCCGGTGGTGCTGCTGGTCTCGGGGAACCTGCGCACGCTGCTCTCGCGCTTCCTGCGGCGGGGCATTTCTCAACTCAAGGTGCTGGCCCATGCGGAAGTGCCGGAAAACAAGATCATCAAGGTCACCTCGATCATTGGGGGTAAAGCATGAACGTCAGGAAATTCGTCGCCTCGTCGGCCAGGGATGCGCTGCGCAAGGTCAAGGAACTGCTCGGCCCGGACGCCATCATCCTGTCCAATCGCGCCATTCCCGGCGGCGTGGAGATCATGGCGGTGGCGGCGAGCGACATGGAGATGATGGTTCCCCCGGCAGGCCGGGAAGCGCCGCCGCGCCAGGGCGGCGACTACACCGTGCGCCTGTCGGCCCCGGCCGCGGCGCCCGCTCCCGTGCCGCCGGCCGCCCGGCCCGTCGCGCGTGAGGACGCGCCGCCGCTGGCGCCGCGCCCCATGCCGCAGTTCGAACGTTCCGCGCCGCCGGCCGATCCGGCCGCGCCGCCGCGGCAGGCCGAAATCGTTCCCGCCGAGGTGATGGACGAAATCCGCTCGCTGCGCAAGATGGTCGAACGGCACCTCGCCGGCTTCGCCTGGGGCGAGGAGGCGCGCGCCGAGCCGGTCAAGACGGAGACCCTGCGCCAGATGCTGGACGCCGGCTTCTCTCCCGCCCTGGCGCGCGAACTGCTGGCCGAACTGCCGCGGGAGCTCAACGCCGCGCAGGCGCTCGGCTGGGCCAAGGGCGCTGCCGACCGCGCGCTGCTGACCATCGGCAGCGAGAACGACATCATCGACCGCGGCGGCGTCTACGCCCTGGTCGGGCCGACCGGCGTGGGCAAGACCACCACCACGGCCAAGCTCGCGGCGCGCTGCGTGCTGCGCCACGGCGCCAGCAAGGTCGCGCTGATCACCACCGACGGCTACCGGATCGGCGCGCACGAGCAACTGCGCATCTACGGGCGCATCCTCGGCGTGTCGGTCTTCCTGGTCAAGGACGCCGAGGAACTGCAGCAGACCCTCGCCAGCCTGCAGCACAAGCACATGGTGCTGATCGACACCATGGGCATGAGCCAGCGCGACCGGATGGTCGAGGAACAGGTCGCCATGTTCGGGCACAGCGGCGTCAAGCGCCTGCTGCTGCTGGCCGCCACCGGCCGCGGCGACACGCTGGACGACGTAGTGCGCGCCTACAGCGGCCCGGATCTCGCCGGCTGCATCCTGAGCAAGGTGGACGAGGCGGCGAGCCTGGCCACCGCGCTGGACGTGATCATCCGCCATCGCCTGCCGCTGCACTACGTGTCCAACGGCCAGCGCGTGCCCGAGGATCTGCATCTGCCCAACCGGGTCTACCTGCTGCACCGGGCGTTCAAGGATCTGCCCGAATCGTCGCCGCACCGCCTGGGCGGCCTCGAACCGGGACTGGTGATGGCCAGCGCCACCGGCGCCGCCGCGGCCGGAAGCCGCCGTGGCTGAGTACGCCGACCAGGCCGCCGGCCTGCGGCGCCTGTTTGCCCGCGAACGCCTGCGCGTGGTGACCTTCGCCGCGGGCAGTCCGGGCGTCGGCAAAAGCCTGCTGGTCGCCGGCGTGGCCGCCTGTCTGGCGCAGCAGGGCAAGTCCGTGCTGGTGTTCGACGAAAACGCCGGACGCAAGACCATCGCCTCCTGCTTCGGCGCGGTCGCGCGCCACGACCTGGCGCGGGTCATCGACGGCGCGCGGCCGGTCGCCGACGTGCTGCTGCGCGTCGCGCCGGGCATCCAGGTGCTGCCGGCGGCGGGCGCGGTCGGACAGCTCGGGAAACTGAGCGAGCCGCAGCAGCGGGCGCTGCTCGCCGGCCTGTGCGCGCTGGACGAGCCGCCGGACGTGATCCTGGTCGACGCCTCGCCGGACCATCCGCTCGGCTTTTCGCCGCTCGGGCTGGCCGCGCACGACACGGTGATCGTGATGGCGCCGACACCGGCCTCGATCACCGACGCCTACGCCCTGATCAAGAAAGTCAGCCTGGGCTACGCCCGGCGCAACTACCGCGTGCTGGTCAACGGGGTGCGCGGCATGGAGGAGGGCCGCGCGGTCTTCGGCAACATCGCGCGGGTCACGCACGGCCGGCGCTTCGCGCGGCTGGAGTTCGCCGGCTGCGTGCCGCTCGACGAGCACATGCAGCGGGCGGCCGCGCTCGGCCAGCCGGTGGTCGGGCTGTATCCGGAGTCGCCGGCGGCCAGGGCCTGCCGCGCCCTGGCCGGCGATCTGCTGGAGTGGCGCCTGCCGGACGGGGAACCCGGCGGGCTCGAACAATTCGTCCAGCACCTGCTACACTTGAGCCGGCAAATCGATCCGGTCGCCATTTACGCCTGACCGGCAGAGAACATGTACAACGCCGCAGGTCAGTTCAACAAGGATCATCTGGTCCAGCGCTTCGCTCCCCTGGTCAAGCGCATCGCCTATCACCTGATGGCCCGCCTGCCGTCCAGCGTCCAGGTCGACGATCTGGTGCAGAACGGCATGATCGGGCTGCTCGACGCCATCGACCGCTTCGAGGCGGGGATGGGCGCGCAGTTCGAAACCTACGCGGCGCAGCGGGTGCGCGGCGCCATGCTCGACGGGCTGCGCGAGAACGACTGGCTGCCGCGCAGCCTGCGCCGGGAGTTCCGCCAGATCGAGCAGGCGATCGCCCGGCTCGAACAGGAATTCGGCCGTCCGCCCGCGGAAAACGAACTCGCCGCGGCGCTCGGCGTGCCGCTGGCCGAATACCAGAGAATGCTGCAGGACGCGCGCGGGCATCAGGTGATCTCGTTCGAGGACCTGGTCGAGGAGGACGGCGAGGATTTCCTGGAGCGGCATTTCGCCGACAGCGCCGGCGATCCCTACCGTATCCTGGAGGACGAGAACCTGCGCAAGTCGCTGGTGCAGGGCATCGAGTTGCTTCCCGAGCGGGAAAAACTGATGATGGCCCTGTATTACGAGCAGGATTTGAATCTGCGCGAGATCGGCGAAGTCATGGGCGTCACCGAGTCGCGGGTCTGCCAGTTGCATGCGCAGGCGGTCGCCCGCCTGCGTGCGCGCCTCTTCGGGGAGTCGGGGATCAAGAAGAAAGCCGGGAAGAATGGATAAGATCAGCGTCCTCGGCCTGACCATCGGGCTGGTGGCCATCATCGGCGGGCAGGTGCTCGAAGGCGGGCACATCGGCTCGCTGTCGCAGCCGACGGCGCTGCTGATCGTGCTCGGCGGCACCATGGGCGCGGTCATGCTGCAGAGCCCCTACGCGACTTTCATGCGCGGCATGCGCATGGTGCGCTGGGTGTGGTACCCGCCGTCGGTCGACTACCGGCAGCTGATCAAGCAGATCACCGGCTGGAGCCAGCTCTCCCGGCGCGAAGGCCTGCTCGCGCTGGAAGGCGCCATGGGCCAGCTGCGCGACGACTTCGCGCGCAAGGGCCTGCAACTGCTGGTCGACGGCGCCGAGCCGGAACGCCTGCGCGAGGTGCTGGAAGTGGACATCAACACCTACGAGCAGGAACTGCGCATGTCCGCGCGGATCTGGGAGGCCGCCGGCGGCTATTCGCCGACCATCGGCATCCTCGGCGCGGTGCTCGGGCTGATCCACGTGATGGAGAACCTGTCCGATCCGTCCAAGCTCGGCGCGGGCATCGCCGTGGCCTTCGTCGCCACGATCTACGGCGTCGGTTTGGCCAACCTCGTCTTCCTGCCGATGGCGAACAAGCTCAAGGCGCACATCAACCGCCTGATCGTGCAGCGCGAGATGATCGTCGACGGGCTGGTCGGCATCGCCAACGGCGACAATCCGCGCATCATCGAAAGCCGCCTGCAGGGCTACATCTTCTAGCCCATGGCGCGCCGCAAACGCGAGGACGAGCACGACAACCACGAGCGCTGGCTGGTGTCGTACGCGGATTTCATCACCCTGCTGTTCGCCTTCTTCGTGGTCATGTACGCGCTGTCCACGGTCAACGAGGGCAAGTACCGGATTCTCAGCGATTCGATGACCGCGGCGTTCCGCAACATCCAGGCCAACAGCTCGACGCAGCTGCCGATCGTGGTGACGCCGCCGATCCCGATGGCGCAGAAACAGCCCCAGGCGGCGCGGCAGGCCGAGGTCGAGAAGCAGAAGCGCCGCGACAAGATGCGCAACGTGGCCCGGGAACTGCTCGACGTGATGGCGCCGCTGATCGAACAGGGCAAGGTGCGGATCATCGAGACCAGCCGCGGCGTCACCATCGAGATCAACGACAGCATCCTGTTCGCGCCGGGGCAGGCCGTCCTGCAGCCGGCCTCGTCCAAGGCCATGCGCGCCATCGCGCAGGTGCTGGCGCCGACCGACTTCCCGATCACCATCGAGGGGCATACCGACAACGTGCCGATCAACACGCCGCAATTCCCCTCCAACTGGGAGCTGTCGGCGGTGCGGGCGACCACCGTGCTGCGGCTGTTCGCCGATTCGGGCGTGGCCGCCGACCGGCTCACCGCGATCGGCTACGCCGATACCCGTCCGGTCGAGCCGAACGTCCTGGCCGAGGGCCGGGCGCGCAACCGGCGGGTGACGATCCTGATCGATTCGAGCGTGGCGGAGAAGGGCCGCGAAGTCGACATGGACGGCGGCAGCGCGCCGGAAAGATGAGGCGAAACGGGCGCCGGCTCAGACGGCGTCGTTGATCTGCCGATCCCCCGACGTCGTCGACCGCCCGTCCGGACCGTAGAGGTCCAGCTTGCCTTCCTTGCGCAGCAGGATTTCGAGCGCCTGTCCGGTGAACTGCATGTGCAGCTGGATCAACTGCCCGTTCACGCGATTGAGCTCCTTCGCCTGCGCGGCCAGCGACAGCGTGCGGTTCCAGGCGGCGACCGCTTCCTGGTGCTGCGCGTGGCCGGCCGCCCAGGCGGCCATGCCGGCGCGGTCGGGCGTGTAGCCGTGGTCGATCAGATGGCGGGCGCGCTGCTGCGACAGGTCGTTGAGGTCCGCCGCGAGCCGTTCCTTTTCCTCGACGGCGATGGTGAGCGCCTCGGTGCGGCCCTCGGTGAGCAGGGTTTTTTCCTGTTCCAGCAGGCGGACGAAGCGCTCGACGAGTTCCGCTTCGCGGACGATGACTTCCAGAAAATCCGAGAGGTCCCCGGCCATGGCCCGGTCAGGACTGCTGGCGGGAGCCGACCAGTTCCTTGGCCGAGGCGATCAGGCGGTCGGCGATGGCCTCCGCGTTGATCGAGAACTTGCCTTCGGCGATGGCCTGCCTGATCTCGGCGACGCGGCCGGCGTCGAACGCCGGCTCGCTGTCGGAGGCGGCCAGCTGGGACGCCACGCTGCTCAACTCGACTTCGTCGGATGCGCTTTCCGCTTTCTTCGCCGGCGTGGCGCGCGCTTCCTTGACGAATTGCGCGTTGTTCAGTTTCGTGGATTGTTCGATCTTCATGGCCATGCCTCGAAAAATTTCGTGCTTGCACGTTCTATCGGCGCAGGTGGCCGCAACTTTAGCATTTTTTCCGGCGCGCCGAGCGTTCCGCGGACTCAGTACATGATTTCGACCACGCCGCCGGACCGGGCGATGCCGCTGACCGTCTGCCCGGAAGGCGTCCTGACCTGCACCACCTGCCCGTCCTGCGCGTTGTTCAGCGCCTTGCCCTCGCTGCTGACGCTGAACCCCGTGCCGCGGGACACCGTCTTGACCGTCTGCCCCTGCTGCACCGCCCAGGGAATGATCAGCTGATCGCCGCGCAGCGGCTGCCCGGGAGCGATGCCGATCCTGACCGTCCGGCCGACCGCCTGCTCGGCGTCCATCAGGACCGTGGCAGGAAGCGTGCCCAGATCGCCGTTGCGGGCGACGAAATCGCTTTCGCCGATGACCTGGCCGGCGGCCAGCGGACGCGCCGCGACGAGGTAGCGGGTCTGCACGCTGATCTGGACCTGCAGGTACACCGTCCACGAGGCCGGCCCGAGGCAGCGCACGCCGACCGTGGTCTTTCCCCATGGCGCGGCGCCGGCCGGCTGGAAAGGCTCGTAGGCGTCGCACGGGGCGAGCTGGGTGCGCGCGTCGAGCGGCGTGATGCGGTAGCTGGTCTTGCCGGGCAGCCCCTGGGTCTGCGTGCGGAGATAGTCTTCGACGGTGCGGTAGAGCGGGGCCGCGGCCTGCTGCGCCAGGACCGAGGCGGCGGGCGGCCAGAGGGCGATGAACAGCAGAACGGTGCGGCGGCAGAAGGTGAGGCGTGTCATGCCGCCATTTTGCCTCCAGATCGCCGGACGCGGGCGAACAAAATCGGCCGGCGTTGCCGGACGGCGGGACGCAGCGGCAATATTTGCCGATTTGCCGGCAGGGCCTGTGCCGTTCAGGCCGCCGGGCGGCCTGCTGCGGGAATGGCACGCGGGTTGCTTGTGAGGGAACCGGACGTTCCGAGCAACGGAGGCATCGTGGCCAGCAAGATCGACAACGCGCTTTTTTTCCAGCAACAGGCCCTGGGCCTGCGCGCCTATCGCCAGCAGGTGCTCGCGGGAAACATCGCCAACGCCGACACGCCGAACTACAAGGCGCGCGATTTCGACTTCGCGTCCGCGCTCCAGGAGGCCGTGGCCGGGCGCGGCGAAGGCAGCCTGCCGGTGGCGCGGACCGATCCGGCGCATCTGGCCGGCACCGGCGAGAGCGGCCCGGCGCGGCTGATGTACCGCACGCCCGCGCAGGCCAGCGCCGACGGCAACACCGTGGAAATGGACGTGGAACGCGCCCAGTTCTCGGAAAACGCCGTCCGCTACGAAGCCGGCGTGACCTTCATCAACCATCAGCTGAAAATGCTGACGGCGGCCATGCAGGCGCAATCATGAGCGTATTCAACGTCTTCCAGGTCGCCGGCAGCGCGCTGACGGCGCAATCGCTGCGGCTCAACGCCGTGGCCAGCAACCTGGCCAACGCGGACAGCGTGGCCGGGCCGGACGGCAGGCCTTACCGGGCCAAGCAGGTGGTCTTCGAGGCGACGCCGGTGGACGGGCAGAACGCCATGGGCGTGCGCGTCAAGCAGGTCGTCGAGGACGCGAGTCCGGGGCGGATGGTCTACGACCCGCGCAATCCGGCGGCGAACGAGAACGGCTACGTGACGATGCCCAACGTGAGCGTGGTGGACGAGATGGTGAACATGATTTCCGCCTCGCGTTCGTACCAGACCAACGCCGAGGTGATGAACACCGCCAAGCAACTGCTGCTGAAGACCCTGACGCTGGGCCAGTAGGCGCGACCGAACCAGGAATCCGAGGAGACCCGAAATGACCACGGTTGACAGCACGAAATCGAGCAGCGTGCTCGCGACGTTGAATTCGAGCAGCCGTTCGACGAGCAGCACGACGACCAGCGAGGACATCCAGAACCGCTTCCTGACCCTGCTGGTGGCGCAACTGGAGAACCAGGACCCGCTCAATCCGCTGGACAACACCGAAGTGACCAACCAGCTGGCGCAGATGAGCACGGTGCAGGGCATCGAACAGCTCAACACCACGCTCAACTCGCTGGTCAGCAGCCTGGCCGATACGCAGGCCGTGCAGGCGTCGGCGCTGATCAGCAAGACGGTGCTGGTGCCGGGCTCGCATCTCACGCTGTCCGACGGCGACGCCTACGGCGGCGTGAATCTGGCCAGCGCCGCCGACACGGTGACGGTCAAGATCTACGATTCGTCGGGCAATCTGGTGCAGACGCAGTCGCTCGGCAAGGCCGACGCCGGCAACCTGCTGTTCTCCTGGGACGGTTCGACCAGTTCCGGCACGACCGCCGCGGACGGCTCGTACACCTTCAAGGTCACGGCGACCAAGGGCTCGTCGTCGGTCACAGCCGAAGCCTTGCAGCTTGGCACGGTTTCTGCTCTTACGCGGACGACGAACGGCAATTTCGTGCTCGATCTGGGCTCGCTGGGCCAGTACGACTTCGACGACGTGCAACAGGTTTTCTAGCAGAGGTAAGCAATGTCATTTCAACAGGGTTTGAGCGGGCTCAATGCGTCGTCCAAGGCGCTGGACGTGGTCGGCAACAACGTCGCCAACAGCAGCACGGTCGGCTTCAAGTCGTCGAGCGGGCATTTCGCCGACGTGTATGCGGCGTCCCTGAGCGGCAGCGGCGCCTCGCAGGTCGGCATCGGAACCTCGCTGTCCTCGGTCTTCCAGCAATTCACCCAGGGCAACATCACCACCACCAGCAACACGCTCGACATCGCCATCAACGGCGGCGGCTTCTTCAAGGTGACGCGCGACAACCTGGTGGCCTATACCCGCAACGGCCAGTTCCACACCGACACCCAGGGCTACATCATCAACGACCAGAACTACCGCCTGATGGGCTACCTGGCGACCTCGACGGGCGAGATCGTGCCGTCCGAGCCGGCCGAGATCCGCCTCGACGCCAGCAACATCGCGCCGCGGGCGACCGGCGACGTGCTGGGCGGCGACGCGGAGATGGTGCTCAACCTCGATTCGAGCAAGGACGTGCCCACGGTCACCACGTTCAACTACAACAATCCGCTGAGCTACACCTATTCGACGGCGCAGACGGTCTACGACACGCTGGGCGTCGAGCACAACATCACCTACTACTTCGTCAAGACCTCGACGACCGGGCAATGGGACGTCCACGCCACGCTGGACGGAGCCGATCCGCAGTCGATGGGCAGCCTGCAGTTCGACACCAACGGCCAGCTCACCTCGACCATGCCGATGGCCCTGCCGACGACCTGGACCGTTTCCACCGGCGCCGCCAGTCCGCTGGGCAGCGGGCTGCCCAACTGGAACATCGACTTCACCGGCTCGACCAGCTTTGCCGGCGACAGCACGGTGAATTCGCAGTACCAGGGCGGCTTCTCGCAAGGGTCGCTGTCCAGCATCAGCATCGGCACGGACGGCATCGTGCTGGGCAACTACAGCAACGGCCAGACCAAGAAGCTGGCGCAGGTGGTGCTGACCACCTTCCCCAACGCCAACGGCCTGATCAACGCGGGGAACAACCTTTACCAGGCGACCTCGACCTCCGGCCAGGGGCTGGACGGCACGCCGGGGGCCGGCTCGCGCGGCATGCTGCAGTCGTCGGCGATCGAGGAGTCCAACGTGGACCTCACGGCCGAACTGGTCAACATGATCACCCTGCAACGCAACTACCAGGCCAACGCGCAGTCGATCAAGACGCAGGACCAGATCATGCAGACCCTGGTCAACCTGCGCTGACGCGCCCTAGCCACGCGACGCGGACGGATACTTCATGGACCGGCTGATCTACACGGCGATGACCGGCGCCCGCCAGGCCTTCGTGCAGCAGGCGGGCGTCGCGCACAACCTGTCCAACGCCTCGACCATCGGCTACCGTGCCATGGAGCATCGCTTCCGCGCCGTGCCGGTGCAGGGCGAGGGCGCGCCGACGCGCGCTTTCGTGGTCGACGCCTCGGTGGCCGACGTGTTCGAGCAGGGGCCGATGATGGCCACCGGCCGGCCGCTCGACGTGGCCGTGCACGGCGACGGCTGGATCGCCGTGCAGACGGCCAACGGCCGGGAAGCCTATACCCGGGCGGGCAACCTGCAGGTCAATGCCAACGGCCAGCTGCAGACGACCGGCGGCCTGACCGTGCTGAGCGAGGGCGGGCCGATCGCCGTGCCGCCCGACAACTCGATCACCATCTCGCCGGACGGCACCGTTTCCGTGGTGCCCCTGTTCGGCACGCCGAACAGCACCAACGACGTCGGCCGCATCAAGCTGGTCAATCCGCCCAGGGAAACGCTGGTGCGCGGCGACGACGGCCTGTTCCGGACGCGCAGCGGGCAGCCGGCCGAGGCCGACGAGAACGTGCGCCTGGCGCCGGAGACCCTGGAAGGCAGCAACGTCAATCCGGTGGACGCGATGGTCAGCCTGATCTCGCTCTCCCGCCAGTTCGAGATGCAGATCAAGATGCTGCAGAGCGCCGACGCCAACGCCAGCAAGGCCACCCAGATACTTTCGATGAGTTAAGCGACAGGACGAACCCCACGATGATCCGCTCCCTCTGGATTGCCCGCACCGGCCTCGACGCCCAGCAGACCAACCTCGACGTGATCGCCAACAATCTGGCGAACGTCAGCACCAACGGCTACAAGCGCGCGCGCGCCGTGTTCGAGGACCTGCTCTACCAGACCGTGCGCCAGCCCGGCGCGCAATCCTCGCAATCGACGCAGATTCCCGCCGGCCTGCAGCTGGGCACCGGCGCGCGGCCGGTGTCCACGGCGCGCATCCAGGTGCAGGGCTCGCTGCAGCAGACCAGCAACGACCTCGACGTGGCGATCGACGGCGCCGGCTTCCTGGAAGTGCTGCTGCCCGACGGCACCACGGCCTACACGCGCGACGGCTCGCTGCAGCGCGACAGCCAGGGACAGCTGGTCACCTCCAGCGGTTACGCGGTGCAGCCGGCGATCACCATCCCGGCCAACGCCACCTCGGTGACCATCGCCAAGGACGGGGTGGTCAGCGTGGTCACCTCCGGCTCGACCGCGACGACGCAGATCGGCACCCTGCAGGTGACCACCTTCATCAACGTCGGCGGCCTGCAGAGCATCGGCGAGAACCTGTATCTGGAAACCGCCGCCAGCGGCACGCCGACCCCGAGCACGCCGGGGCAGAACGGCGCCGGCGTGCTGCGCCAGGGCTACGTCGAAACGTCCAATGTCAACGTGGCCGAGGAACTGGTCAGCATGATCCAGGCGCAGCGCGCCTTCGAGCTCAATTCCAAGGTCGTCTCGACGTCCGACCAGATGCTGAGCCGGCTCACCCAGCTGTAAGACGCGGCCATGTCCAGACTGCTCCTCCTGACGGTTTCGGCGCTCGTGCTGGCGGCCTGCGAGACCGTGCCGCCGACCAACGTGCACCAGCCGATGACCGTGCGCCCGGCGGCGCGCGGCGATTCGCCGCCGGCCAACGGCAGCATCTACCAGCCGGGCGCGTCGCGCACGCTGTTCGAGGATCGCCGGTCCCGCTACGTCGGCGACACGATGACCATCGTGATCGCGGAGACCACCTCGGCCTCGACCAAGTCGAACACCAACGTCAACCGCTCGACCAGCATCAGCGCGTCGGTGCCCACCGTCAGCGGCCTGCCGGGCAAATCCCTGCAGGGGCTGGCGCTGTCCGCGGAGAGCGAGAACACGCTGGCCGGCAAGGGCGACGCGGCGGCCAACAACGTGTTCACCGGCAACATCACGGTCACCGTGATCGAGGTCCTGCCCAACGGCAACCTGCTGGTCTCCGGCGAAAAACAGGTGTCGATCGGGCACGGCACGGAGTACATCCGCCTGTCCGGCGTGGTGAATCCGTACTTCATCAGCACGGCGAACACCATCAGCTCGGCCAACGTCGCCGACGCGCGCATCGAATACAAGGCCACCGGCGCGATCAGCGAAGCCCAGGTCATGGGCTGGCTGGCGCGTTTCTTCATGTCGGTGCTGCCGTTCTGACGGCCGGATGGACAGGATCATGAACGAGAACGTCGGCAAATTCGCGCGCTGCCTGGCCGTCCTGGCCTGCGCCTGCCTGCCGCTGATCGGGGGCGGCGCCGCCGCTTCCGAGCGGCTCAAGGACCTGGCCACCGTACAGGGCGTGCGCAGCAACCAGCTGGTCGGCTACGGCCTGGTCGTCGGCCTCGACGGCAGCGGCGACCAGACCACGCAGACGCCCTTCACCACGCAGAGCATCATCAACATGCTGGCGCAGCTCGGCACCACCCTGCCGACGACGCAGTCGATGCAGCTGAAGAACGTCGCGGCGGTGATGGTCACCGCCAACCTGCCGCCGTTCGCGCGCATCGGCCAGCAGATCGACGTGACGGTCTCGTCGATGGGCAACGCCAAGAGCCTGCGCGGCGGCACCCTGATCATGACGCCGCTCAAGGGCGCGGACGGCCAGATCTATGCGCAGGCCCAGGGCAACCTGATGGTCGGCGGCGCCGGCGCGTCGGCGGGCGGCAGCCGGGCGGTGGTCAATCACCTGCTGGCCGGCCGCATCGTGGCCGGCGCGACGGTCGAGCGGGAAGTGCCGACCGCGCTCGGCAGCGGGCCGTACGTGCATTACGAGATGGCGGTCACCGATTTCGGCACCACCCAGCGCGCCGTCGAGGCGATCAACCGCGAGATGGGCCAGGGCACCGCGCAGGCGCTCGACGGCCGCGTGATCCGGGTGAACGCGCCGGAGGACGCGGACACCCGAGTGGCCTTCATGGGGCGCCTGGAAAACCTCGAAATCCGGCCGGCCAGGACGATGGCCAAGGTGATCGTTAATCCGCGCACCGGCTCGGTGGTGATGAACCAGATGGTGACCATCGAATCGTGCGCCGTCGCGCACGGCTCGCTGTCGGTGGTGGTCAGCACCGAACCGCAGGTCAGCCAGCCGAATCCGCTGTCGGGCGGGCAGACGGTGACCACGCAGCAGTCCGAGATCACGATCAAGCAGGGCAGCGGCGCGCTGATGGCGGTCAAGGCCGGCGCCAACCTGTCCGAGGTGATCAAGGCGATCAACGCGCTCGGCGCCAATCCGCAGGATCTGCTGTCGATCCTGCAGGCCATGAAGGCGGCGGGGGCGCTGCGCGCCGACCTGGAAGTCATCTGACCGGCCTGGAAATTGCTAGTATTCGGCGCATGAAAGCCGGAGACCTCAACGCGCCCCGTTTCGTGCTCGACACCCGCACCACGGCGGACCTGCGCCAGACCCTCAAGGAAGACCCGCAGGCGGGCCTCCGGCAGGCGGCCCGGCAGTTCGAGGGGCTGCTGCTGCAGACCATGCTGAAGAGCATGCGCGACGCGACGCCGCAGGACGGCCTGCTGGACAACGACCAGACGCGCTTCTTCACCGCGATCCTCGACCAGCAGCTGGCCCAGAACCTGGCGGCGAAAGACGCGCTCGGCTTCGCCAAGCTGATCGAGCAGCAACTCGGACGCAGCATGACGCCGCAGGACGGCGACGCGCTGAACACGGCGCTCGGGCAATTCCAGCAGGCCTTGTCCGAGCAGCGGGCGGCAAGTTCTGCCGCCGTGTTTGCCGGCGGCGCCGGGCGGGTCGGCGGGAATGGCGGCAACGGCGCCGGCGGCGGGTCGGTGGAAACCGCCGAAGGCGGGCGCGAGTACGTCAATCGCGTCCTGCCGTACGCCGTCGAGGCGGCGAAGACGCTCGGCGTGCCGCCGCATTTCCTGGTGGCGCATTCCGCGCTGGAAAGCGGCTGGGGCAAGAGCGAAATCCGCCGGGCGGACGGCGCGCCGTCCTACAACGTCTTCGGCATCAAGGCCGGCGGCGGCTGGCAGGGGCCGACCGTCGAGGTGCAGACCACCGAATACGTGGACGGCGTGGCGCGCAGCACGCGCGAGAAATTCCGCGTCTATGGCTCCTACGGCGAAGCCTTCCAGGACTACGCCCGGGTGCTGCGCGGCAATTCCCGTTTCTCGGGCGTGCTCGGCCAGCAGGATGGCATGCAGTTTGCTCGTTCCCTGCAGCAATCGGGCTACGCCACCGACCCCGACTACGCCGACAAACTCGGCCGCATCATCGGCGGGGCGACGCTCAGGCAGGCGCTGGTCGGCTAGGCCCGCGCGGCCGCCACCCTCAATAATCCGGCAAAGTTGCCGTTAGCAGCATGGAAGAGGAGAGCATTCCATGGGTTCAGGAATCTACAGCATCGGCGTCTCGGCGCTGCAGAACGCGCAACTCGGGTTGGCGACGACCGGACACAACATCGCCAACGCCAACACCGACGGCTACAACCGCCAGCGCATCATCCAGGTGTCCAACGTCGCCACCCTGACCGGCTCCGGCTACGTCGGCAACGGCGCGCACGTGTTGACCATCGAGCGCATTTACAGCAGCTTCCTGGCCAAGCAGGTGACCAAGGCGCAGGCGTCGGTCAGCTCGCTCGAATCCTATTCGACGTCGATCGGCGAACTGAACAATCTGCTGGTGGACGACGACGCCGGGCTGGAGTCGGCGCTGGAGGATTTCTTCGCGGGCATCAACCAGGTCAGCTCGGACCCCTCGTCGCTGACCACCCGGCAGAGCATGGTCTCGGCCGCGCAGGCCCTGGCGTCGCGCTTCCAGAGCCTGAATTCGCAGATCGACGCGCAATACAAGAACGTCAACAGCCAGGTCCAGAGCTACGTCGGTTCGATCAACTCCTATGCGCAGCAGATCGCCACGATGAACAAGCAGATCGTCGCCGCCGAGGCCGCCAACGGCCAGCCGCCGAACGATCTGTACGACCAGCGCGACCAGCTCATCGGCGAACTCAACAAGCTGGTCGGCGTGCAGACGACGACCAATTCCAACGGCTCGCTGAACGTCTTTTTCGGCAACGGGCAGCCGCTGGTGGTGGGCACCACGGCGACGTCGCTGACCGCCGTGGCATCGTCCTCGGACCCCACCCGGCTCACGGTGGCGATCGTCAACGCCGCCGGCACGCAGGAGCTGCCGGAATCCCTGATCAGCGGCGGCGCGCTTTCCGGCGTCCTGCAATACCGTTCCGGGTCGCTCGACGCGGCGGCCAATTCGCTCGGCCAGATCGCCGCCTCGGTGGCCCTGGCGTTCAATGCCCAGCACGCGCTGGGGCAGGACCTGCTCGGCAACATCGCCGGCGACGCGGGTTTCGTGGCTGATTTCTTCACGCTGGGCACGCCCAGGGTTGTCGCCAACACCAACAACCCGGCGGGCACGGCGACGGTGTCGGCCGCGTTCTCCGACCCGTCGTACAGCAGCGACGGGACGTTCTACACCAACCTGACGGCCAGCGACTATCAGCTCGACTACGACGGCACGACGTTCACCCTGACGCGGCTTTCCGACAAGGCGTCGTGGAGCGGCGCGTCGATCGCCGACCTGAACACGGCCGTCAACGCCAGCACGCAGGGCCCGCAAGGCTTCACCCTTTCGGCGAGCGGCAGCTTCGTGGCGGGATCGAGCTACATCATCCAGCCGACCCGCAACGCCGCGCAGAACATCGCGGTGAACGCCACCCTGGCCGCCGACGTCCGGCAGATCGCCGTGGCGGCGCCGGTGCTCGCCTCGGCCGGCACGGCCAACACCGGCACGGCGACGATCTCGTCGGGCAGCGTGGCGACCGGGTACACGGCGCCGGCGTCGGGTTCACCGGTGACACTGACCTACAGCAGTTCGACCGGCGGCTTCTCCGGCTTCTCCGCCTATCCCGTGACGGTCACCGTCAACGGCGTGGAGACCACCTACGCCTCCGGAACGGTGCCGTACACCAACGGCGCCACCTTCACCTTTTCCGGAATCAGCTTCACCATCAGCGGCACGCCCAAGGACGGCGACACCTTCAGCATCGCGCGCAATTCCAACGGCGTGTCGGACAACCGGAACGTCCTGCTGCTGGCCAAGATGCAGACGGGCAAGACCATGGCCGGCAACACGGCGAGCTTCTCGACCGTCTACGCGCAGATGGTCAGCAGCATGGGCAACAAGGGCAGCGAGCTGGAGAGCGTCCTGGCGGCCCAGCAGACCATGCTGACGGAAGCCGAGGAGGCGCGGGACTCCGTCTCGGGCGTCAACCTGGACGAGGAAGCGGTGAATCTGATCCAGTATCAGCAGTCCTACCAGGCCGCGGCCAAGATGCTGCAGATCGCGTCCCAGTTGTTCGACTCGATTCTCGAGATCAGTTGAGAGGTAATCCAGACATGCGCATCAGCACCAGCCAGATATTCCACTCCGGGGCGAACAGCCTCATGGACGGGCAGAGCAAGCTCTACAAGCTGCAGAACCAGCTGTCGAGCGGCAAGAAATTCCTCTCGGCGCAGGACGATCCGGTGGCGGCGGCGCAGGTCCTGCTCAACTCGCAGGCGCTGGCGGTCAATGCGCAGTACTCGGACAACCAGTCCAACGCTTCGAGCCAGCTGTCGCTCGAAGAAAGCCAGCTGCAGTCCGTGGTGGACAACATCCAATACGTGCTGGGGCAGGTCATCGCCGGCGGCAACGGCTCCTACTCCGACAGCCAGCGCCAGGACATCGCCAACGACCTGAAAAGCCAGCTCGATTTCCTGCTCGGCGTGGCGAACAGCACCGACGCCAACGGCTATTACCTGTTTTCCGGCTACCAGGGCGGCACGCGGCCCTTCCAGACCGCCTCCGACGGCTCGGTGAGCTACGCCGGGGACGACGGGCAGCGCAGCCTGCAGGTCGCCTCGTCGCGCCAGATCGCCGTCAGCGACTCGGGCCGGGACATCTTCGTAAACATCCCGACCGGCAACGGCACCTTCTCCCTCAGCGCCGCTTCGGGCAACACCGGGACCGGCGTCATCAGTTCCGGCTCCGTCGTCGATCCGACCGCGTGGTCCGGCCACGACTATGCGATCGCGTTCTCCTCGCCGACCGACTACACGGTGACCGACACGACGACGGGATCGGTCGTCGGCAGCTATACCTACTCCGCCGGCAGCAGCATCACGTCCATTGCCGGGGTGACCTTCACGCTCCAGGGCACGCCGGCGGCCGGCGACAGCTTTTCCGTCTCGGCGAGCCGCAACCAGAGCATCTTCAGCACCTTGCAGAACCTGATCGATGCGTTCTCCACCGATGTCGAGGGGAATGCCAGCGGCAGGGCCGCCCTGAGCAACGTGATGAACACCGAAATGGACAACCTCAATCGCGCCCTGGAAAGCGTTTCGTCGGTACAGGCCTCGGTCGGTTCGCGGCTCAACGAACTGGATTCGCTGAGCGGCGTCTCCGACGCGCTGGAGCTGCAGTACAAGTCGCGCCTGTCGGACCTGCAGGACATCGACTATGCCGAGACGATTTCGGCCTTCGTCCAGCAGCAGACGCAGCTGCAGGCCGCGCAGGCTTCCTTCGCCCAGATCAGCGCCCTGAGCCTGTTCAAGTACCTGTGATGAAGCCCCGGCTCGCCCTGGCCTCGGCCGCTCTGCTCGGCTACCTGGCCGCCTGCACCACCATCGAATCCGTGAAGCCGTCGGGAGAAACGGCCTCGCGGCCCGGTGCGGAACTCACCCCGAACGTGGCGGTGAGCGCCGAGACCGCGGCGATCGCCGGCGGGTTGCTCATCTTCGGACATCCGGTCAGCGCGCTCGGCCTGCCGGGAGAGGTCTTCAACCCCAAGAACAGCGCCTTGCTGTACATCATCTACGACCCGCTGGCGCCGAACTGGACGATCAAGGAACAGGCGATCGACGCGGAAACCTACCGCCTCTCCCTGCGCGCCAAGCATTTCCGCGTCGGCGGCGACGGCGAGGCGATGCAGATCGTCAAGCGCCGGGCGCTGCAGCTCCAGCGCGAGAAGGGCTACGAGAGCTACCGCCTGCTCGATTACTCCGAAGGCATCGAATCCGCCACGCCCTTCACCTACAAGGTCTCGGAAGGCACGATCCAGCTGGTGAAAGCCCGCTGAACGTTCATCGCGCGATGATGACCGGCAGGGCCTTTGGCCCGATGCTCACAGGTGGCTGTAAAACTCCGGCGCGCTCTGCCATTCATCATGCAGGCCGTCAACGTAGGTGACGGGCACCTTCGACAACTCCTCGTCCGTGACATCGTCGAGACATCCGAGATTGACGCCATACATCTTGCCGATAGGCGTGTCGTTGCCGACGCCGAAAGCACGGATGCCGCAATGCCTGCAAAAATAGTGATGGTTCTTCTTCGTGTTGAACAAATACTGTGTCAGCTCCGACTCGCCGGAAAGGAGCCGGAAGTTCTCGGGTTTGGCCACGGCCGGCCAAAAGCGGCTGCGCCTGCAGATGGAACAGTTGCAGCGGTAAGAGCTTTGCGCGAGATCGAGATCGGCCTCGAAGGTGACGGCGCCACAATGGCAACTGCCATAGTATGTTTTTAACATGCTCCATGAGATTTGTATTCAGGCCCAACAGTTAATAGGCGGACCCAAGGTCTAACCAATCAAAGACACCTTCAAAGGGGGTTGATTGGAAAATCACCTCGCTACGACCATTTTGGCCCATGAATGCTTGCCGAAATCTGATCAGGGGTGAGTGGTAACACGGGGCTTAATTAACCTGTCCGTGGAAACTGGGATACCTCACTACAACCACCTTCGGTGGTCGGTGGTGCCGGGGTCATTTATTCAAGTGAATTCAATCTTGCACTCTGGTAGTGGAAATGAGCACCCATCAGAAATAACGAATTGATCACCTTCGATTCTGGCAAGGAGCAACCCAAGACCTTTGGCTTCTTCTTCATGTCCTTCCACCACCCATTAATATCACCGTGATATATAACCTCATGAAACAACGGACTATCTGGAGGAGTAATATCACAGCCAGCTTCATTGACTCCTCCTTTCGTTGTATAAGACGTGTTGGTGAAACACGTTATATTTTTAAACTACTTCCGGAATTTGTTTTTTCCATCATCAGAGAAATAAACAGTCTCATGCGTGGTGACACCATCTTTTCCGGGAATAGTCCTAGCATCTTTTTGCTCAAGATTTCCACCAAGTATTCATTCCAAATCCTGTACTTGATCAGTCATGATCTATGCCTCAGTTTTTCACCGGTGTAATGATAAATTTAAAAATTTGTCACGCCAGCCTCACTAAATATCTTGTAATGGCTAGCCAGTTCTAGACTGTTCGTATGGAATCAAAAGGGGGCGTAGTGAATTGGAAAATTCAGATTATTCGGTGGGTCGAGGTTGGAAAAAACTTAAATTACTATTCTATAACCATTTAAAAATTACTCCATATAAATAACAGGATACTGTTAGTAAACCTATTATGGAGTAAAAGTATAAAGGCCAAGCAAAATGCCGTTTTTTCGCCGAAACTACTGACTTGTAAAACATTCCAGAGACAATAACCAAGGCTAATGTCGCTAGTAGTAACGATGTATTTGCATTACTTCTCATAAGGTCAGGAACCCACCAAAGCCCAATCACGATGGCAAAAAAAATATAGACAAAAAAATCAAAACACAATTGAAATAATTTAAAGGACATGTTGTTAAGCCTTCTCTCAACTATTTGAGTAAACCTTCAATGCGTTGGACTGAATCATAATAACTGTTAAATAATTGCAACCTTTGTGTTCGATCAAGGAACCAAGACGCCATCGACGTCCCGGAATTCGTATTAGGAATCAATGCAAACTTGAATGCTCCTGATGGCGCTGCGGCTGAGGAGTTCAACATGCCATCGATGGTGGCCGGCATATATTGAGCGAGCAAGCTGTCGCCATGCGTTAGTGTCGTCCCCACGTACATGCGTCCCGACGCAAAGGCGAGCCCAAGCGAGGCGATCTGTGCGATATCCTGCGCTGTTTGATTGCCCGGCGCCAGCCAGTTGGCCAGCCAACCGGTGCCGCTGTCGGGGAGGTAGACCGCGCTTCCTTGTGTCGCTCGATACAGGTTGACCAGACTCGAATAAATCCCATAACCGGAATCAGCTAATGTCGCGATGCCTGTCGTAGTAGTAAGTACGCCGGCCGGTTTGGATATGCCAGTCGGGTCCGGTGCCAGAACTATCGCTCCGCCCGCTGTTGTCAAAATGGCTCCCGTACCGACCCCCGCCACTGATCCGGCTAGATTAATACCCGCCTTCGTAAATCGGCCCAGATCGAACTGGCCTGTACGTAACGCATCCTGATTGATATCACCGTTGGGTAGGAAGTAGCCGTTAAGTTCCTTGAGCGAAGCAAGTGCGTCAGCAGAGCAAAATGTGGCGCAGTCTTGCTGTAGTTGATCGCGGATTTGCTTGAGTGTATCAGCGGACATCATAACGGAATTGCACTTTCCGTTGGTCAAGCAGACCAGCGCCTCGGCAGTTTGTTGCTGATCAATC
The DNA here is from genome assembly GCF_047602565.1 of Propionivibrio sp. Classification (GTDB taxonomy): domain Bacteria; phylum Pseudomonadota; class Gammaproteobacteria; order Burkholderiales; family Rhodocyclaceae; genus Propionivibrio. Next base: position 1,443,476 of record NZ_JASGGX010000001.1, on the reverse strand, counting down.
GCCTTCCATTTGCCTTCGACAACTTTGCAATCTGCAGCACTTTTGCAGGCGGCCAGTTCTTTCTTCTTCTGGTCGATCTGGTCATGTGTTAGATAGTTGTTGGTCACCCCGACGTAGGCCGTGGAAGCCCCCGTGGCGGCGCCCTGGGTGCCACCGGTGGCGGCCCCGACGGCGGTGCCGGCAAGCGTCACGCCGAGCTGCATCAGGCTGGTGTATTCGGCCGAGCCGGGGACGATGCCCTGGTCGGTCAGGTACTTCGAGACGATGGGCGCCAGCGCTTCCTGGGTCATGCCGGCGAGCGCGCCGGCGGCGAGGCCGCCGTCGCCGACCTTGGCGGCGATGGCGCCGGCCAGACCGTGCAGAGCGATCTTCATCGCCGAGCCGTCCTCCCATTGCCTGGCCTCCTCTTCCTTGCCCTGGGCACGCAGTTCGGCCGCCTGTTTCTGCGCATAATCCCCGACCAGGCCCGAGAGCACCGCCCCGACGAGCTGTCCGGCCTCCTGGTTCTCCTTCTGCTTCTGGATCTTCTGTTCGAGGACTTGGGCCTGCTGCAGGGAAAGGGAGTTGGTCAGGCTGCCGTTGGCGGTGGCCGGATCGCGGGCCATGAGCTCGTCGGCGATGGTCTGGCTCCTGGCCTCAGTCTCCGCATTGCCCGAACCGGTGATCGTGACGTTGGCCGGGCTGATCACGCTCTGGGTCGTGCTCGTCTCGTTCTGGTTCTTCGGCATTGCGGCGTTGCCGGAGAGGTTGGCGAGGAGATTGGACGTCGTGTTGGAGGCGAGCGTCGAGAGGGCGCTACCGCCGCTGTAGGACAAGCTCACGCTGCTGCTCGAAGACTTTGTCGTCTGCGCGTTCTCCAGGTCCCGGCTGGTGAGGCTGGCGGTGGTGAGCTGGTTCTTCTCCGTCTCCGCCGTGCTGGTGATCGCCGCGCCGACGAGGTCGGTATGCCCCTTGACCGTAATGTCGAAGCCGCCGTCGCCGGCAGCGATGCCGCTCTGGCCGACGGCGGACAGGTAGTTGTGCTTGATCTCCTGCTTGCTCGCGCCCACGCTGCCGGTGACCGGCGTACCGGCGCAGAAGAACCAGCAGATGGAGAGGTTGAAGCCCGAACTCGATTGCTTACTGTGGTAGACGCTGCTGTCCTGCAAGGTCTCGATCAGCAGGTTGCCGCCCACGTCGAGAAGCACCGACTCGCCGGCGAGCTGCGCCCCCTTCAGGGTGGTATCCCGGCCGCTCTTGACGGAGAGCGAATCGCTGGCGGTGATCAGGGTGTTGTCGTAGACGGTCTCCGAGCCGTTGGCCGTGCCCTTTATCTGGCTGGCGTTGATCTGGAAGGAGAGCCCGTTCTGCTGGCCGCCGAAGGCCACGGTGACGCCAAAGCCGGCGCTGCTGCCGCTCGATTTGTTGGCGAGTTCGCCGGTATTGGCGGCGGCGGCGAGGAGAATGTCGCGTTGGGCCGAGAGGGCGATGTCCTCGGCCTGCAGCTTGGCGCCGACCAGCGTGAGGTCGGTCTCTGTCGCCGTGATGTTGATCGTCTTCGCCTGCAGATTGGTGCCGGTGACGGTGGCGGTGTGGGACGAGGATTCCGATTTGCTCTTGCTGCTGCCGACATAGACCTGGACGCCGATGCCGGGGGATACCTGAGCATTGGCGCCGACGACTGCGCCGCCGCTGTTGCTGACCACGTTGTCGCTGGCCGCCTGGGTGGCGTCGCTCGCCAGTTTGCCGCCGTTCTCATAGAGCTTCCAGGCATCGTAGCCGGCCTTCAAGGCCAGCGCGCCTTCCAGGCGGTTGTTGTCGGTGTGGGTGGCGCGCTCGGCCATCTGGCCGAGGGTGTCGATGATCTCGCCGATCGGCCCGGCCAGCCGGGCGCCGACGGTGAGGCTCTTGCTCTGGGTCAGGCTGTGGCTGGACGTTTCGTCGGTCGCGGGCAGCAGGGCGACGGCGTTGCCGGAGAGCGTCAGGGCATCGCCCGCGAGCAGGTCGGCGCCTTGCGTCAGGAGATTGCCCTGGCCGGTGCCCTTGTACTGGCTGTCCAGGCCGGCGCGCAGGGTGAGGTCGCCGGTGTTGGCCGAGAGCAGGCTGGTACTCTGGCTGACGACGTGCTCGTCGGCGTCCTGGCTGCCGGCACTCTTGCCGTAGAGCGTCCAGCGGCCGTAGGCGTTGGGAGTGAGGCCGATGCTGTTCGACGAACTCTGGGTGTGCGTCTCGACGTCCTGGGTGTTGGCGGCGGCCAGGATATCGATGTTGCGGCCGGCCAGGACGGTGAGGTCGTTGTCGGCCAGCACGCCGGCGGCGCGGATCACCGTGTCGCGGCCCGAGACGAGGGTGACGTTCTCGCCCGAGAGAGTGCTGGTGACCTGGGTGACAGTGTCCACGTCGGCGTTCTGCTTGAGCGCGCTCTTGCCGTAGGAAATCCCGCCGTAGGAAACGCTGAGGCCGGAGGATTTCTCCTTGTAGAAATGCGTCTCGCGGGAGGTGTCCTGGGCGGTGTCGAGGATGAGATCGCGGCCGGCGGTGGCGGCCAGGTCGTGCGCGGCGGTGACAGAACTGCCCCTGACGGTGAGGTCGTTGCCGGCGGCGAGCGCCACGGTGTTGCCGGAGAAGGTGCTGGCGATCGCGGTGGTTTCGTCGAGGGTGTCGAGGCGTTCCTTGGAGCGCTTGGCGAAGAAACCGCTCTTGCTGCTCTTGCTCCAGGCTTCGGAGGACAGGGCGGCCTCGCCGGTGGTGATGGTGAGGTCGTGCCCGGCCGAGGCGGCGAGCGCGCCGCCGGCGACGACGGAAGCGGCGCGGGCAGTGAGATCGTTGCCGGCGGCCAGCGTCAGGTCGCCGGCCGCGGCGAGCGTGCTGCCGACCTCGGTGCGCGTGTCCTGGCGCCAGCGGTTGCCCTTGCTGGAGGTGGACGCTGCGCTGGTTTCGGTGACGGTGCCGAGGGTGAGGTCGCGGCCGGCGGAGAGGAGGGTGGCGCCGCCCGAGTCGGCTGAGGCGGCGTTGGCCACGGCCGCGGCGAGCAAGGACAGGTCGCGGCCGGCAGCGGCGACCAGGGTGCCGCCCTCGCCGGTGACGTAGAGGCCGGCCACGCGGTCGATCACCGTGGTCTGCACGGCGGCGTGCACGGCCCGGCCTTCGCTGGGGGCGTACGTCCGGTCGACGGTGCTGCTCGCCACGGTGAGATCGCGGCCGGCGGTGGCGATCAGGGTACGCTCGGCTTCGACCGTGCCGCCGAGCACGGCAAGATCGGTGGCGGCCTGCAGGGCCACGTCGCGCCCGGCCACGGCGCCGCGCTGCACGGCGATGTTCCCGGCGGTGAGCACCACGGTCTGGCGGCCGGCGATCGTGCCGCTGGTGGTGAGATCGCCGGCGGTCTGGAGCTGGAGGTTCTCGGCGGCGATCAGCGCGCCGGAGGAGTCGAGATCGTTCGCGCGCACGCGGGCATAGACCTGCGGCACGAGCACGCGCTGGGTGCTGCCGTCGGCGAGGGTGACGGTCTTCTCGACCAGCCAGACGATGTCGGTGGTGAGCTGGGCCATCTGCGCCTCGGAGAGCGCCACGCCGGGGATGAGGTGCCAGGCCTGGGCGACGGTGGCACCGGCGGCCATCAGGGCGCGGTATTGCTCCTCGTCGCTGGCGTAGCCGGCGAGGAAGCGCCGGCCGGTGAGCTGGGCGATCTGCTCGGTGATCAGGCGCTGCTCGTAGAAACCATCGCCCAGGCGCTTCTGGGTCAGCGCCGGATCGAGGCCCAGGGCCTGGAGCAGATAATCGGAAGAGAGCCAGGACCGGTAGCTGGCGAACTGCGGGTCGGTCTCGACGAGGTAGCCGCCGGTGCTGGCCGGATTGGTGTGGTACAGCCGGTTGGCGGGGAGCGCCAGCGTCGGCTCGGCCGTGGCGACCACAGCGGACGGGCCGCTGGCGCCGCCGGCCGCGGTCACCTGGCTGACGCGCGGCGCGGCCTGCCCGGCGGAGGTTGCGGCATCGGCCGCGCCGGCGCCGCCGGCAGCCTGGCCGACGCCGCCCGCGCCGGCCGTTCCGGGCGAGCTGCCGGTGGCGCCGACGACCGGCGCGGCGTTCTGCCGGACGGTCACGTTGTCGATGCGCCCGGTGAAGCTGCCGGTGAGCGTACCGCCGGCGACGATCTGGCCGGGCACGCTGCCGATCAGGGTCTGCGTGCTGGAGGCGGAGGTCCACGAATCCTTCGCGTTGTTGACCCAGTGCCAGTCCTGGGTGGTCGCGGTGGTGTCGGTCACCCGGTAGAGTTCGGCGCCGACGTTGGTCAGCGTGGCGCCGGTCAGCACCATGTCGCCGCCGGACTGGATGAGGCTGTAGCGGTTCTCCAGGGCGGTGGCGGCGATGGCCATGGCGCCGCCGGCGCGGATCACCGCGGACGGCGAATCGGCGGTGACCACGTCGCGCCTGGCGGTGGTCGTGGCGGCCGTGTTGTCGATGTAGCTGCAGTCGTCGTAGATGTCCCGGCAGGTCTGCCAGTAGGCCGTCGAGGCCACGCCCTGCGCCGCCAGCGCGGCGGTCAGCTGGCCGAGGGCGGCGGGGCGTTCGGCGGCCAGGGTGTCGAGGAGGATCTGCCAGATGCGGCGGGAGTCGGCCAGCGTCTGCGGGTCCTGGGCGTTGACGGCGGCCACGAGGCGGGCGCGGGTGGCGGCGTCGAGGCCGCCGCCGAGCGGGCCGGCGTAGCCGGCCAGGTCGCCCCAGACATTGACGAAGTCGTCGCGCACGGAGGGCGTGACGGGAGGCACGTCGGGGTCCGGGGCCGGGGCGTCCGGGTCGGCCGGCGCCGGGTTGTAGAGGGCGACCAGGACGGCGTCGGGACCGCCGCCGAGGAGTTTGACGAGGATGTTGAGGTAGCGGTCGCGGACGTAGTCGCGCCAGATCGCGGCGCTCGATTCCTTGATCGGCCAATGGAACTGCAGGCCGGGCGCGTAGTCGAGCGGGGCGGCGCCGGCGGGCGGCGCGGTGTCCGGCACCGTCGCGGTGGCGAAGGCGGTCTTGCGGTTGGTCAGGCTCGCCGTGTCGAGGACCAGATGGCCCAGGGCTTCAAGGGTGGCGCTGGCGTTGTCGATGGCGGTGGCCTGCCCGCTGGCGTGGCGGTCGGCGTCGAGGCCGCCGCCGATGGCCAGGTCCTGGGCGGAGAAGATCAGTGCGCCGTCGCGGTTGGCAAGGGAGCCCACGCCCAGGTCGAGGCGGTCGCGCGCGGCGATCACCGGCGCCGTGCCGCCTTCGGCGAGGTTGTTCAGCGTGCCGGCGGCAATCGCCAGGTGGTCGCCGTAGAGGCGGCCGGTGCCGAGGTTGTCGAGCGTGCCGGCGGTGATGACGGTTTCGCCGCCGTCGATCAGGCCGCGGTTGGTCAGGGCGCCGGTGACGCGCACGTCGAGGGCACCGCCGGCGAGCGTGCCGGTGGCGGCGTTGTCCAGCGCGGCCGCCTGCAGGGCAAGCGCCTCGCCGGCCTGGACGGTGCCGCGGTTGGTCACCGTGCCGGCCGTGGTCAGGTGCAGGTCGCGGGCGGCGGTGATGTCGCCCGTGTTGAGGAGGTCGGCCACGAGATCGAGTGCCAGATCGCCGTGCGAGAGGACATTGCCGTCGCCGGAGAGCCGTTTGGCGCGCAACGCAAGGGCGCTGCCAGCGAGGAAGGTGCCGCCGGTGTTGGTGACGGCGAGCGTGCGGTCGGCGCTGTCGTCGAGGAGGGCGAGCGTTCCCTGCGAACTGATCAGGCCGCCGGTATTGTCGAGCGTGCCGGCGCTGGTGACGGTCAGCGCGGTGTTGGCACGCACGGCGCCGCCGGCGTTGGCGAGCGTGCCGGCCGCGATGCCGACGCTGCCGCCTTCGAGGCCGTGGCCGGTGTCCAGGGTGCCGGCGTTGTCGACCGTGGCCGCCGAGAGGGCGAGGGTCTGGGCGGCGCGGATCAGGCCGCCGCGATTGTCGATCCGGCCGGTGGCCTGGGCGACAAGGTCCCCGGCCGTCTGGATGTCGCCGTCCCGGTTGTCGAGGGCGGCGGTGGCGTCCAGGCGCATGCCAGCTTGGGCGACGAGGCGGCCCTTCCGGTTGTCCAGGGTCGTGGCGGTGAGCGCGAGCGCGTCGCCGGCGCTGACGAGGCCGGCGGCGTTGTCCATTGCCCCGGTCGTGAGCGTGACCGCGCCTTGTCCCCGAATGCCGAGGTTCTCGCCCAGGGTGTCGCGGTTGGTCAGCGCCTGGCCGTGGGTATCGAGGGTCAGGGCGCCGCCGGCCTGGAGCAGCCCGCCGGTGTTGGTGAGGGCGCCGCTGTCGATCTGCAGGGTGGTTTCGGCGGCGAGGACGCCCTGGGTGTTGTCGAGCGCCTGCCCGTGGGTGTCGACGGTGAGCGTTTTGCCGAGCACGGTGCCGCCGGCATTGCCGAGGCCCTGGCTCGCCAGGACGAGGTCCGTGGCCGCTTCGAGCCGCCCGCTGGTGTTGGTCACGACGCCGCCCGCGCTGAGGTCGAGCCGCCCGGCGACCGCCCCGAGCGTGCCGGCTGTGTTGTCGAGCGCGCCCTCGGAGCGCAGCGTGAGGTCGGTGCCGGCGACGAGCTGGCCGGCGGCGTTGGCCACGTCGCCCTGCGCCGTGACCGTCAGCGCCTTCGCTGCGGAGAGCGTGCCCCCGGCGTTGTCCAGCCGCCCCGTCGTGGTGGTGACGGCGAGCGCGTCGTTGGCGACGATCCGGCCGCCGGTCCGGTTGTCGAGCGTGGCGGACTGAATGGTCAGCGCCTGGCCGCTGGCGAGCGTGCCGCCCCGGTTGTCGAGCGCGCCGGCGACCGTGAGCATGCCGCCCTGCTCGCTCGTAATGCGGCCGCCGGTGTTGTCCAGTCCGGCCGCCGTGACCACCAGGGCGCCTTGGGCGCCAAGAACCCCCGCCGCATTGTTCACCGTGCCCGCGTGCACGGTGACCGCGCCCTGGCCCTGGATCGTCCCGGCGGCGTTGATGAGCTGTCCGCTCGTCAGCGTCAGCATGCCGTCGCCGGCCAGGGTGAGGACGCCACCGGTGTTGTCGACGGTGTCGGCGCTCAGGGACAGGCCGTGGCCGTTGCTGGCGAAGCGTCCTTCGGTGTTGTCGAAGCGGCCGGCGAGGGTGAGAGTCAGGGCGTCGGCGCCGGCGTAGTCGAAGGTGCCCCGGACGTTGAGCAGGTCGTATGCGGCGACGGCGAGCCGGCCGCTCACGGAGAGGGCGCCGCCGCGATTGTCGAGGGTGGCGGCGGCGAGGGCGGCATCCGTGGCGGTGACGGTGCCCGAGTTGCGGAAGGCGGTGCCCGTGGCGGTGAGTCGGTCAAGGGTGAGCGTGCCGGCGTTGTCCAGGGCCTTGGTGGCGGTGAGGGCGAACGTGCCGCTGGCCACGAGGGTGCCGGTGTTGGCCAGGGTGCCCACGGCGATGCGTCCGTCGGCGAGCGGGAGCGGGACGGCGGTGTCCACGGCGAGCGTGCCGCCCGCCGTGCTGGCGGTGGGGACGCCGGCGAGGGCGCCGGTTTCGGTCCCGGCGCCGGACCCGCTCCCGGCCCCGCCCGAAGGCGTACCGCCGCCAGCCTCGGAGGGAGCGGCAAGGTGGCCGATCACCCCGGCCGCAGCGTTGTCGAGATGCGCGGCGGTGAGGGCGAGCGCCTGCGTGCCGCTCTGGCGCACGCTGCCGTCGTTGCGGAAGACGCCGGCCGTCAGGTCGAGGCGCTGGCCGTCGAGCGTGCCCTGGCGGTTGGCGAGCTGCCCGTCGGTGGCAAGGACCAGTTCCCGCCCGGCGTGCAGCAGGCCGCTGTTGTCGATGTCGCCCCGGCTCGCCACGGTCAGATTGCCGTCGCTCGCCAGCGTGCCGGTGTTGTCCAGGCCCCGGGTGGCGACGGTCAGGGAGGACTCGCCGCTCACCACGGTGCCGCGGTTGATCAGTTGCCCCTCCGCCGTGACCAGCACCTCCCCCGCCGAGGCGGCGAGCGTGCCGGCGTTGCGCACGCCGACGCCGGCCTCGGTGCCGACGAGGACGATCTTGCCGGCGTACATGCCGCCGAGCGGGGCGACGTCGAGGGCGAAGGCCGGGGCCGGGCCGGCGCCGGAAATCGGCACGGCCTGCGTGTGCGCGGCATCGACCCGGTTGGCGCCGGTGGTGACTTTCACGGTCTGCGCCCACACGCCGGCGTTGAGTTCGACGGCGCGGGCGATGAGGTCGGTATAGTCCGCGCCGCGCGCGTCCAGCCCGGCGCCGTCGATGCGCAGCGTGCCGCCCTCGACGCGGTAGCCGTCGAGGGTACCGGCGGAGAGGAGCGGGGTGCCGGTGGTGAGCGTGGCGCGGTGGGCGTTGAGGAAGCCGCAGCCCGCGCAGGTGACGCCGGCCGGGTTGGCGACGACGACCTGGGCGCGGTCGCCGGCCACTTCGATATAGCCGCCGAGCAGGCTGGGGGTGCTGGACACGACTTCGTTGAGGATGACGCGGGCGGTGCCGCGGGCGAGCCAGGGGTTGCCCTGGACCCAGCCGCCGAGCTGGGTGGCGACGTTGTTCCTGGAATTGTTGAGGATGGCGCCGGCGGCGCCGACGTCGAACTGGCCATAGGTGTTGTGCGAGACGCCCGCCGCGCTCGGGGTCTGGATGTTGATGAGCGGCACGCCGTTGCCGGCCGACAGGATCGTCGCCTGCTGCGCGGCCGGGGCGGCCTTGTAGGCGACGACCTGGGCCGCCGCCGGCAGCACCGCCGCCCCGCCGAAGGCCACCAGGAGGCAGAACCCGAGCCGCCGCAGCCGCGCCCAGCGTGCCGTCCCCGCCCCATGCCGCCCGGCCGCCCCCGTCCCCTTGCCATCCCCCACCGCGCTCTCCGCCACCGCCATCACCTGCCCGCGCTTCTCGTTGAATACATGACGGTAAAAATCTCGGTTCATGGCGTTCTCCGGAGGTATTTCAGAAAGAAAGGGTGAGGTTGAAGCCGGCGGTGACGCGGTCGGTCTGGAAGTGCGCCGGCTTGCCGACGGGACGGCCGGCGAAGGCGTCGTAGGAGAGCCGCTGCCAGGCGCCGCGCAGGCCGAGGACGGCGCCGGTGAGGCTGCGTCCGACCAGCAGGTCGGCGGACCGGCCGCCGACCCGGCCGTGGTCGAGGCCGAGGTAGAGTTCCTGCCCGCCGCCGAACGGCAGCGACAGGTCGTTGCGGATCAGGAAGCCGCGTTCGGCCATCAGCACGCTTTCGCCGTCGAAGCCGCGCACGGTGTAGCGCCCGCCGATCGAGAAGCGGTCCTGCGGCACCAGCGGGGTGCGGTTCCACTGCGCGCGCCAGCGGCCGTTGTAGCGCAGGCGCTGGCCGAGCAGTTCGAAGGGCAGCGCGAGCGCCGCCTCGGCGGTGACGAGCTGCGGCCGGGCGGTACCTTCGCCGAAGGGCTCTTCCGGCGCTTCGAGCGCGGCGAAGGCGCCGGTGCCGCGCCGGTAGGCGAGGTCGAGGTCGAGCGTGGCGTCGGCGAAGAAGGCGCGGTGTTCGGCGCCGGCTTCCCAACCGGCCATGCGCCGGCGCTGGACGGCCACTTCGGTGTCGTCGATGAAGTTCCGCGAGCGGGTGAGGTAGCCGCGCAGGTAAACCGTGCTCTTGTTCGCCGCGTCCCGGTAGACGAGGCGCGCAAGCCGGGCTTCGAGGGTGCTGCTGGTGCCGCTGTAGACGTAGTCCTGGCTGGCGCCGGCGACGCTCTGGTGATAGCGGTTGTCGCTGCCGGTGGCGCCGAGCGTCCAGTAGCCGAAGGGGACGGAGTAGTGCAGGGTGGTCCCGCGCGTGCCGCGGTCGCCGGAACGGCCGCCGCCGAGGTCGTTGTTGTAGGTGGCGTAGAAGAGGTCGCTCGCCGCCAGCAGATGGTCGCCGGAGACGGTGACGCTGCCCTGGTACTTGCCGGTCGTCTCCGAGCCGCCGTCGTTGGCCGAGAGCGTCAGGCGCAGGGGGAAGGCCTGCTTCCAGGTGACGACGAGGTCGCTTTCGCCGAGCGCTTCGGCCGGCTCGATGCGGATATCGGCCTCGACGGTGGGGACGCGCTTCCAGTTTTCCAGGGCCTGCTCGATGTCGCGCAGGTTGAGCAGGTCGCCCGGCGCGGCGGGAACGGCGTTCCAGGCGGTGGCGCGGGGGTCGCTGTCGGCGGAGAAGCGGATGGCGCGGATGCGGCCGGGAAGGATCTTGAGCGTGAGCACGCCGGTGGTGAGGTCCTGCGGTTCGGCGAGGACGCGCGTGGTGACGTAGCCGCGCGCGACGATGGCGTTCTGGAGGCGGGCCATGACCTGGCTGATGCCGCCGCTGCCGAGGCAGCGCCCCGTCGCCGGATCGCCGGGCAGGTCGGCCGCCTCGCGCGCCCAGGCGAACCGGCCGGAAGCATCGTCGAGGCGGATTTCGTGAATCGGAAAGCAGGGGGTTTCGTGCTCGGGCAGACGTTCGGCGGCCGGCGCTTCGCCCGCCGGCAGGCGGACGTCGGGGCGGCGTTCCAGTTGCTCCCGCAGCGCGCGCTCGCGCTCCTGCTGGCGCTGGATTTCCTGTGCCGCCGCTTCTTCCGGCGTCGCCGCGACGGCCGATGCGGCCAGGCACGGGAACAGGAGGGAAATGAGCAGCCGGAGCAGGCGGCCGGTCCGTCCCGTGCGGCGTTGTCGTGGCGGCCGCTTGTTCTTGTCATTGTTTGCGCGCGTCATGTTCAGCACCCCAACCTGCCGTCATCCGGAAAAAATATGGCGCAGGATTATGCCACGGGATGCGTGGGAGATATGAGAACTAATACTCACTACTCACGAAGAATATGACTTCGGCCCCGTCGTCGGCGAATGGACCGAAAATTCGGATATGGAGCGCGCAAGCGCGGAATGCGGACCGGCCGGCGCGCTCGGCCCGGCAGGGCCGGCGGCTTGTTCCCAAGACAATGAAATGACGGCCGCCAGGCGCGCCGGAGGAAATCCGGACTGGCTCGGCGCGATCGGCGGACTACTTGGCCGGGTACCCTTCCCGATCCTGCCGGCTCATCGCTTCAATCGGCCAGCCGCCCGAAATGATTCACCGCGCGACGAAATTCCCGAGCATCGAGCGCAGGCCGGTCTCGAACAGCTGCATCAGCGGCTGGATGAGGTAGGGCAGGCAGACGTAGAGGGCGGCGAAGCCGAGGGTGATGGTCACCGGAAAGCCGATGACGATCAGGTTGAGCTGCGGCGACACGCGCCCGAGGACGCCGAGGGCGGTGTTGGTGATGAGCAGCGCGACGATGATCGGCAGGGCCAGCAGCAGGCCGCCCGAAAAGACGATCGCGCCGGCGTTGGCGATGTTGGCCCACGAGGCGCTGCCCGGCAGCGTGCCGACCGGCAGGGCCTGGAAGCTCTGCGCCAGGGTCAACAGGACCATCAGGTGGCCGTCGATGCCCATGAACATGAGCAGCGCCAGGAGGCCGATCATTTCCGACACGACCGCGGTCTGCGAGGTGCTGGTCGGATCGTAGCTGGTGGCGAAGCCGAGGCCCATCTGGGTGCTGAACACGTTGCCGGCCAGGTCGACCGCGCTGAACACCAGGCGCATGGAAAAGCCCATCGCGTAGCCGATCAGCATCTGCTCGGCCAGGATCAGCAGCCCGGCGCCCGAGGCCGGGGCGACGCCCGGCGGCGTTCCTGCCGCGCCGATGGCCGGCGCGATCGCCAGGGTGATGGCCAGACCCAGGATCAGGCGCGCCCGCACCGGCAGCGCGTCGTTGTTGTACGGCGGCGCGGCGGCGAGCAGCGCGAGCACGCGCGCCAGGGGAAAGACGAAGGCCGCGATCAGCGCGTCGAGCTCGGCCGAGGTGAAGGTGAGCATGCGCGATCAGCCGATCAGCTGCGGGATCTTCTCGAAAAGCTGGCGGATGTAGTCGACGAACAGCTGCAGCATCCAGGGGCCGGCCAGGCTCAGCACCAGGAAGGTGCCGACCAGCTTCGGGATGAACGACAGCGTGGCCTCGTTGATCTGCGTCGCGGCCTGGAAGATGCTGACGATCAGCCCGGCGACCAGCGCCGTCAGCAGCAGCGGGCCGGACAGCAGCAGGGCCACTTCGATCGCCTGGCGGCCGAGGGCCATGACGGTTTCGGGTGTCATGTGGCGAAGCTCATCACCAGGGAGCCGAGCATCAGGTGCCAGCCGTCGACCAGCACGAAGAGCATCAGCTTGAAGGGCAGGGACACCATTACGGGCGACATCATCATCATGCCCATCGACATGAGCACGCTGGCCACCACCATGTCGATGATCAGGAACGGGATGAAGATGATGAAGCCGATCTGGAAGGCCGTTTTCAGCTCGCTGGCGACGAACGCCGGAATGAGCACGCGCATCGGGACGTCGTCGGGCGAGGCGATGCGCGGGGCGTTGGCCAGGCGCGCGAACAGGCCGAGGTCCGCCTCGCGGGTCTGCTTGAGCATGAACCCGCGCAGCGGCACGGCGCCGCGGTCGACCGCCTCGGCGAAGGCGATCCGGTTCTCGGACAGGGGCACGTAGGCGTCGGTGTAGATGCGTTCCAGCACCGGCGACATGATGAAGAAGGTGAGGAACAGCGCCAGCCCGACCAGCACCTGGTTGGGCGGGGAGGTCTGCGTGCCGAGCGCGTGGCGCAGGATCGACAGCACGATGATGACGCGCGTGAAGCTGGTCATCATCAGCAGGCCCGCCGGGATGAAGGTCAGCGCGGTGAGCGTGATCAGCGTCTGGATCGACAGCGTGTAGGTCTGGCTGCCGCCCGCGCCCGGCGTGCTGGTCAGCGCCGGCAAGCCGCCCGTCTGCGCCAGCGCGGCCAGCGGCGCCAGCAGGGCGAGCACGGCGATGAGCGGCGGCAGCCGGCGCGCGAGCCTGAGGAGGCGCTGAACCATTCCCCATGCGCCATTCCGGCGAAAGCCGGAATCCAGGCGAACCGACGCACCGGCCCCCGGCCTGCGCCAGGGCGACGAAGAAATCGGTGCTTCCCTAGTTGCCATTCTTGCGCTCGGCCACGTGTTTGAGCCAGGCCCCGAAGCGGTTCTCCGCGTCCTTGCCGGCCGGCAGCTCGCCCTTGGGCAGGGTGTGCAGCGTCTTGATCTGGCCGGGGACGATGCCCACCACCAGCCAGGTCTCGCCGACCTCGACGAGCACGATGCGCTCGCGCGGGCTGAGCATCAGCCCGCCGACGACGCGCAGGGGGCCGGTGTGGCCGAACGCCCTGCCGCCGTTGAGCCGGCGCAGCAGGTAGGCGCCGAGGAACAGCACGCCGATGATCAGCGCCAGGCCGAACAGCATCTGCAGCATCGCGCCGCCGGGCAGGGCGGGCGTTTCGGGGATCGCGCCGGCGCCGGTCTGGGCGGCGGCCAGCCCCGGCGGGATCAGCGCCAGGAGAAGCGGCCCGCCCGTCCGGAGGGCGCCCGGCAAGCGGGCATGGCGGGTCAGGGAGTGCAGCGGGGGATGAGGCAATTGGCGGCTCGTCGGCGATGGATGGAAGGCGGGTGAAGACCGCCCGCTATCTTAATCCAAGCCGCCTGAACGGGAAACCTCGTCGTCCCGGCGCAAGCCGGGACCCGGTGCGTGCCCCGAGAAACTGGATTCCGGCTTGAGCCGGAATGACGGCACGGATACTTTGGCGTCGCCCGTGGATTCCACAGGCATTCATGCGGCCGCCGGCCGCGTCAGCGGCCGAGCTTCCGCATGCGCTCGGAGGGCGTGATGATGTCGGTCAGGCGGATGCCGAACTTGTCGTTGACCACCACCACTTCGCCCTGGGCGATCAGCGTGCCGTTGACGAACACGCTCATCGGCTCGCCGGCCATGGCGTCGAGCTCGACCACCGAGCCGTGCGCGAGCTGCAGGAGGTTCTTGATGGTGATCTTGGCGCGGCCGAGTTCGACGGAGATCTGGACCGGGATGTCCAGGATCATGTCCAGCTCGTTCATCATCGACGCTTTGCCCGCCGCGTCGCCGAAGGACGGGAAGATTTGCGCCGGCCGCGCCTGGGTCGCCGCGGCCTCGCTCTGCGCCTGTTCGGCCATGGCGGCCGCCCAGTCGTCGTCCATGCTGGTTTCGTCTGCGGCTTTGCCGTCGGTCGCGTCGGCCATGGATTAACTCCTCTGAGGCGCCGGTTCGTCGCCTTCGTGTGTGATGAAGCGGTTGATCTTGAGCGCGTACTGGCCGCCCTGCTGGCCGTAGGTGCATTCGATCACGGGCACGTCGTCGACGCAGGCGGTTATCTGGTCGGGGATGCTGACCGGAATGATGTCGCCGGCCTCCAGCTTCAGGATTTCCCCGAGCGTGATGGTGGTCGTGCCGAGCGTGGCGACGATTTCGACCTCGGCGTCCTTGAGCTGCTTGCGCAGCATCATGATCCAGCGCTGGTCGGTGGACAGCTGGTCGCTCTGCATCGCGCTGTAGAGCAGGTCGCGGATCGGTTCGAGCATCGAATACGGGAAGCACAGGTGCATGTCCGCCGCCGTGCCGCCGAATTCGAGCGAGAAGGTGGTCGAGATGACGATCTCGGAGGGCGTCGCGATGTTGGCGAACTGCGAGTTCATCTCCGAGCGGATGTATTCGAAGGAAATCTCGTAAACCGGCTTCCAGGCGCGCGAATACTCGGTGAACACGACGTTCAGCAGGCCCTGGATGATGCGCTGCTCGGTGCCCGTGAAGTCCCGCCCCTCGACGCGCGTATGGAAGCGGCCGTCGCCGCCGAACATGTTGTTGACGACCAGGAACACCAGGTTCGGATCGAAGACGAACAGCGAGGTCCCGCGCAGCGGCTTGGCGGCGACCAGGTTGAGGTTGGTCGGAACGACGAGGTTGCGGATGAACTCGCTGTATTTCTGCACCCGGATCGGCCCGACGGAAATCTCCGTGGTGCGGTGCATGTAGTTGAACAGGCCGATGCGCAGGTAGCGGGCGAAGCGTTCGTTGATCAGTTCGAGCGTCGGCATGCGCCCGCGCACGATCCGTTCCTGCGTTCCCAGGTTGTACGGACGGATGCCGTCCTGGCCTTCGTCGGAGGCGGCCGGCTCGTCCGATTCCCCGGTGACGCCCTTGAGCAGTGCGTCAACTTCGTCCTGGGAGAGAAAATCGGTGGACATCGCTTACTGGATGATGAACGAGGTGAACAGGACTTCCTTGACCGGCGCGTCGTCTTCCTTCGCGCCGGGGGCCAGCACGTGGTTCATCTGCTCGCGGATTTCCCCGGCCAGCTTTTCCTTGCCCTCCTTGGTCAGCAGCTCGGACGCCTTCTTGGCGGAGAGCAGCATCACCACGTTGTTGCGGATCTTGGGCGTGTAGGTCTTGATGCGTTCGCCAGCCGGCGCGTCGGCGACCTCGACCGAGAGGATCAGCTGCACGAACTGGTCGCCCGATTCGGGAACGAGGTTGACGGTGAAGGTATCCATGGCCACATAGACCGGCAGCACTTCCTTGCCGCCCTTCTTCTTGCTCTTGGTCGTCTCGGCGGCCGTCTCTTCCTCGGCGTTCTCGGCGTTGTGCTTGCGTATCAGGAAGAACGCGCCCGCCGCGCCGAGCGCCAGGATCACCACCAGCGTCGCGGCGATGATGATCAGCAGCTTCTTGCTTTTCCTCGGCGGCGCCGCTTCCGGCGCCGCTTCGGGTTTTGCTTCCTTGGCCATATGCTAGAAACCTCGCTCGTGTTCTTCTCGTATTATCCGCCGCGCCTGGCCGTCCCCCCGATGATGGTGTTCAGACGAACGTATCGACCAGGCCGCGTCCGGCGCCGACCACCGTCGTGGCACCGCCGGCCGCCAGCGAATCAGGCGCAAGTATAGCCATATCGTTTCCCGATGGGGATGCGCTTCCGCCCGGCTGTTGGCCGTTGCCGGGCGCCTGCCGGAACGATTCCGCGCTGACCTGCGCCTGCCCCAACTGGATGCCCGCGCCGGCGAGCATTTCGCGCAGCCTGGGCAGGGCGGTCTCGATGGTTTCCCTGACCTCGGCATTGCTCGAAACGAAGGTGGCGGTGGCGGTCGACGTGTCGCTGTCGAGCTTGAGCGAGATCTGGATGCTGCCCATCGACGGCGGGTTGAGCGTCAGCTCGGCGGACTGCTTGTGGCTGGTGGCGATCCACGTCACTTTCTGCGCGAAGTCGTCGTGCCAGTCGCGGTCGTGCAATGAGGTGGCGACGGGGAGCGTCGGCGCGTCGTCGTGCCGGGCGTGCGCGCCGGGCGTCACGGCGGCGGCCGCGGCCGGAAGCGCAGCGGGTTCCTGAGTCGCGGCGGCGGTGGTCTCCGGGAGCGCGGCAAATTTTGCCGCCGGCTCGCTTGCCGCGGCCGGCAGCCGGTCGGCGGGCAGCGTCTGTGAAGCGTCCGGCGCCGTGCGGCCGGCCGCCGCCAGGCTGGCGTCCGCGGGCGAGGCGTGGGCCGCGATGGCCGTCGTCTCGTTGCCCGCCGGCGCGGCAGCCGGCGCGAGCGTGCTGCGCTGCTCGAAAGGCGCCTGCGCCAGCGCGGCCAGCAGGGCCGACGGATCGCCGGCGGCGCTGGCATCGTCCGTGCCGCCGGCGGAGTCGTCGGCCTCCGCTGCGGGCGCCGCGCCCGGCAGCGATCCCGCGTCGGGACGGAGGGCGGCCAGCTGGCCGAGCAGCAGGCTGGTGAAATCCTGGACCGCATCCGTGCTTTCCGTCCCCGCGGCGGCGTCCGGCGCGGGCAGGGGGGCTGATTTGGGCAAGGCCGATACGAGGGTGATGGGCATGGCTGCGTTCCGAAAGCGGTATGCGTTGGCGCTGACGGCGATTCAGCAATATCCGTGCCATTGCGGGCCGGGCGCGGCCCCGGCTCAACGTTCTGGGCGATCCTTGCTCCGCGCGGCGAACTCGTCCTGGAGTTTCTGCTCGCGTTTCATCTCACGCGCGCTTTCGCTGGCGAAATGCCGCTCCGACAGCGTGTCGAAGGCCTTGAGCTTTTTCCGCTGCTGCTGCCACTGCAGCTGGCCGGCGGCGGTATTCCGCACCTGCATGGCGACGATGCCGCGCTGCTGCTCGATGGCGTCGTCGAGGCGGCCGAGGAAGTGCTGGAAATTCTGCCACTCGCGCTGCGTCAGGCCGTTCTGCGCCGCCTCGCGGAAGCGGCCGGCGTATTCGTCGCGGTAGCCCAGCAGCATGTCCAGCCGGGCCTTCGCATCCTTCTCGCTGGCGATCAGGCGGGCCAGGTTGCGCGTCGCCTCGTCGGTGCGGGCCTGCATCAGGTCGAGCACGGTCTGCAGGGAAAAGGGTCGGGTCATGATTTCGCTCCGCGCGGATCGCCGAACAGGCCCGCCAGCTCGCCGACGCTGTCGTCGAAGCCGGAGCGTTCGGTGAGCGTCTGCTGGAGAAAGCGCTCGAACGACGGGTAGAAGTTGATGGCCTGGTCGAGCAGCGGATCGGAGCCGGCGGCGTAGGCGCCGACGCTGATCAGGTCGCGCGAACGCTGGTAGCGCGAGTAGAGCTGCTTGAAGTGCCGGATTTTTTCGAGATGCCCGGGGGTGATCAGGTTGACCATGGCGCGGGAAATCGATTGCTCGATGTCGATCGCCGGATAGTGCCCGGCGTCGGCCAGCGTGCGCGACAGGACGATGTGCCCGTCGAGGATGGCGCGGGCGGCGTCGGCGATCGGGTCCTGCTGGTCGTCGCCCTCGGCGAGCACGGTGTAGAAGGCGGTGATCGAGCCGCCGCCGTCGGCGCCGTTGCCGGCGCGCTCGACGAGCTGCGGCAGGCGCGCGAACACCGAGGGCGGATAGCCGCGCGTCACCGGCGGCTCGCCGATGGCCAGGGCGATCTCGCGCTGGGCCATGGCGTAGCGCGTCAGCGAATCCATGATCAGCAGCACGTGGCGCCCCAGGTCGCGGAAATGCTCGGCGATCGCCGTGGCGTAGGCCGCGCCCTGCATGCGCATCAGCGGGCTGACGTCGGCCGGCGCGGCCACCACCACCGCGCGGCGCAGGCCTTCCTCGCCGAGGATCTGCTCGATGAACTCCTTCACCTCGCGGCCGCGTTCGCCGATCAGGCCGACGACGATCACCTCGGCCTCGGTGTAGCGCGCCATCATGCCGAGCAGCACGCTCTTGCCGACGCCCGAGCCGGCGAACAGGCCCATGCGCTGGCCGCGCCCGACGGTGAGCAGGGCGTTGATGCAGCGGATGCCGACATCGAGCGAATGGTCGATCGGCGCGCGCGACATGGGGTTGACCGGCCGGCCCTGCAAGGGGCGCAGCGTGTCGGCCACGAGCGGGCCGTGGCGGTCGAGCGGCCGGCCGGCGCCGTCGATCACCCGGCCGAGCAGCGATTCGCCGACCGGCAGCAGCTTGGCCCGGTCCACGGCCCGGCGCCGGGCCGGCGCGGGCTGGCCGACCTTGGGCCGCACGGCCTGGGCTTCGAGGGCGACGACGCGGGCGCCCGGCGACAGGCCGTAGACGTCTTCCGACGGCATCAGGAACAGGCGCTCGCCGTTGAAGCCGACGACTTCGGCCTCGACCGGCGAGCCGCCGACGGGAATGATCCGGCACGAGCTGCCGAGCGGCAGCTTCAGGCCGGCGGCTTCCATGACCAGCCCGTTGATCCGCGTCAGGTGGCCGCTGGGCAGCAGCGGCGTGGCCTGGGCGACGGTTTCCTGGCAGGTGCCGAGAAAGGCGTTCCAGCGGTCGAGGTAGCGGTTCTGCGTGCTGCCGCTCATGGCGTCCGCCGTCCTCAGGCCTTGTCGCCGAGCCAGTCGCGGCCGGCGCCGATGGTTTCGACGACGCGCTTCCAGCGCGTTTCCAGGGTCGCGTCAACTTCGCTGGCGCCCAGTTCGACCCGGCAGCCGCCGCGCGTCAGGGCGGGGTCCTCGATGATCCGCCAGTTGTTGTGCGCCAGATGCTCGCCCATGTGCGCGCGGATCAGCGCGGCGTCGTCGGGATGCGCCAGCAGCGCCGGATGGCCGGAACTGAGCTGCAGCGCGGCCACCGCCTCGCGCACCACCGGCAGGAGCAGTTCGGGCTTGACCTGCAGGCTCTGGCGCAGCACCTGGTTGGCGATCTCCAGCGCGGTCGCCAGCAATTGCTCGGCGACGTGCTGTTCGATTCCCCCGGCGGCCTGCTGCAGGCTGTCCAGGATTTCCGCCATCCGGGCGCTGACGTCCTGCGCCTCGGCCAGGCCTTCCGTGTAGCCTGCCGCGTAGCCCTGCTCGTGCGCCTCGTTGTGCATGCGCTCGATGTCGGCGGCGGTGGGCAGGACGAGCGGCGGTTCCTCGGGCGCCTCCGCCTGCGGCGGCGTTTCCGCGGCGTGCGCGCCGGCCTGTGCCGGCGGCTCGGCGGCCTGCTCTTCCTCGTCGAAGGCCGCCAGTTCCCAGCGCTGGTAGGCCGTGAGTTTTTCCTTGGGAATGAAACCGATCATGGCTGCGGCGTCGTCAGATCATCTCTTCGCCGCCGGCGCCGCCGAGCACGATCTGGCCTTCGTCGGCCAGGCGGCGGACGATCTTGAGGATTTCCTTCTGCTCGTTCTCGACTTCGGAAACGCGCACCGGGCCGCGCGACTCCAGGTCCTCGCGCAGCATTTCCGCCGCGCGCTGCGACATGTTCTTGAAGATCTTCTCGCGCAGCGGCTCCGAGGCGCCCTTCATCGCCAGGATCAGCGAATCCGACTGGATTTCGCGCAGCAGCAGCTGGATCGCCCGGTCGTCGAGGTCGAGCAGGTTCTCGAACACGAACATCTCGTCGAGGATGCGCTGCGCCAGGTCCGGGTCGTACTCGCGGATCGAGTCGATCACCGTGGTCTCGTTGGCCGAGCCCATGAAGTTCAGGATCTCGGCCACCGTGCGCACGCCGCCCATCGCCGACTTCTTGATGTTGGCCGAGCCGGAGAGCAGGCGCAGCATGACGTCGTTGAGCTCCTTCAACGCCTCCGGCTGGATGCCCTCCAGCGTGGCGATGCGCAGCACGACGTCGTTGCGCAGGCGCTCGGTGAAGTGGTTGAGCACGTCGCTGGCGTGGTCCTTCTCCAGGTGCACGAGGATCGTGGCGATGATCTGCGGGTGCTCGTTGCGGATCAGCTCGGCGACGGTCGGCGCGTCCAGCCACTTGAGCCCCTCGATGCCGTTGGTGTCGCCGCCCTGCAGGATGCGCGAGATCAGGTTGGCGGCCTTGTCGTCGCCCAGCGCCTTGGTCAGCACCGAGCGGACGTAGGCTTCGGTATCGATGTGCACCGCGGCGGCTTCGGACGCCGTCTGGTGGAATTCGGCCAGCACGGACTCCACCTTGTTGCGCGGCACGGTCTTCAGCGCCGCCATGGCGTGGCCGAGCTTCTGCACTTCCTTGGGGCCGAGGTGCTTGAGCACCTCGGACGCATAGTCCTCGCCCAATGCGATCAGCAGGATGGCGCTTTTTTCGATTCCGTCATCCGCCGGCATTGGCGCTCGTCCAGTCCTTGATGATGTTGGCGACCGCCTTCGGGTCCTGCTGCGCGATGTCCCGGGCCTGCGCCAGCTTCTGCTCCAGCGCCTCGGCCGCCGAAGGCGTCCGTCCCTCGCCTTCCTCGTCGACGATGTCGATGCTGCCGCCCACGCGCTGGCGCGCCGGCGGGGGAGGCGGCGGCTGCAGCATGGTGCGGACGAGCGGCAGGATGACCTTGAACAGCAGGTAGAGGGCGATCGCGGCGATCAGCCCGTACTTGAAGATTTCCTTGGCCAGCGCCAGCATTTCCGGGTCCTTCCACGCGGGCAGCTCGGCCTCGGCCTTGTCGATGGCGGTGAACGCCGCGTTGGCCACCGAGACGGAATCGCCGCGTTCCTGGCTGAAGCCGAGGGCCTCCCTGACCAGGTCGTTGATCTGCCGCAATTCGGGCTCGGCCAGCGGCTTGACCGCGCCCTTGGCGTCCTTGCGGTGATTGACCACCACCGCCGCCGTCAGGCGCCGGATGGCGCCGACCGATTGCTTGGTGTGGCGGATGGTGCGGTCGACTTCGTAATTGATCGTCGAATCCTTGCGCGTGTTGATCGGCTGGCCGACGTTGGCAATCTGCGCCTGCACCCCGGCAGCGTTGATCTGTCCGGGAACTGGCGCACCCGCCGCGGCCGGGGCGCCCGCGCCGGGCACGGCCGGCTGGGTCAGCGGCGCGGTGGCCGGCACCGGCGGCTGATTGGAGAGCGCGCCCGGCACGCCCTGCGCCGACGGCATGGTGCTCGCCGATTCGCTGGTCTGCTGGCTGCGGATGCTGATCTCGGGCGGCACGGCGTTCGGGCGGTGCGTCTCGGCGGTCTGTTCGCTCTGCGAGAAGTCGATGTCGGCGGCGACCTGCACGCGGTAGTTGCCCTGCCCGAGGATCGGCGACAGGATGTCCTCGACCCGCTGGATCGCGGCGGCTTCGATCTCCCGGACGTACTTGAGCTGCGCCGGATCGAGCCCGGCTTCCATCAGCCGCGTCTTCAACTGGGAGATCATGGCGCCGGTCTGGTCGATCAGCGTGACGCTGGCGGGCGCCAGGTTCGGCACGCTGGCGGCGACCAGGTTCTGGATGCCGGCGATCTGCGCCGCGTCGAGCGTGCGGCCGGCGTACAGGTTGAGCAGCACCGAGGCCGACGGCTTGAGCTCCTCGCGCACGAAGACAGTGGGCTTGGGAATGGCGAGGTGCACGCGCGCCGCCTGCACCGCGCCGATCGACTGGATGGTGCGGGACAGCTCGCCTTCCAGCCCGCGCTGGTAATTGACCTGCTCGGCGAACTGGCTGACGCCGAATTTCTGGTTCTCCATCAGCTCGAAGCCGACGTTGCCGCCCTTGGGCAGCCCCTGCGTGGCCAGGCGCAGGCGCACTTCGTGCACCCGGCCGCCGGGAATGAGGATCGCGCTGCCGCTGTCGTTGAACTTGTACGGCACGTTCATCTGGTCGAGCGCCGCGATGATGGCGCCGCCGTCGCGTTCAGAAACGTTCGAGAACAGGACCCGGTAGTCGGATTGCTTGAGCCAGGTGCTGCTGGCGACGAGCAGGGCGACCAGCGCGGCGATCGCCACCATCAGCAGGATCTTCTGCTGGTTGGTCAGTTGCCCGAGCGCCTGGCGCACGCGGTCCAGCGGATTGCCAGTGGCCGCTGCAGAGGGGGATTCGGTTCCGGTCGCCGCCATGCGTGCAATAGTGGGTCAAAACTCTGAGAGTAATCAAGCAAAAGGCGCTATTTGCTAAGAATTATCTTACTATTGTAGCTGTTTATTGCATGGGATTTTCCAACGAAATGGGCGATGCGGCGCAAACGCAGCCACCTGAAACCAAGGCGCAGGAACTGCAGCGCGCCTTCGACGTTTTCAACCAGGTTTCGCTGGAGTTGACGCAGGCCTACGAGGCCCTGCAGCGCCGCGTGGAATCGCTGACGGCCGAGCTGGCGGTGGCCAACGGCGAACTGCGCCGGCAGTACCAGGAAAAGGAGGCGCTGTCCGAACGCCTGTCGCTGCTGCTCGACGCCCTGCCGGCCGGGGTGGTGGTGCTCGACAGCGCGGCCACGGTCGGCGAGGCCAACCCGGCGGCGCAGCGCATGTTCGGCGAGGCGCTGGCCGGCGGCGACTGGGCGGCGCTGGCCGGCAGCCGCCTGTCGCCGACCGACGCGCCCGACGAGTGGCAGCTCGACGCGCGCCGCGTGGCGATCGCCGAAAGCCCGCTCGATTCGGCGGGCGGGCGCCTGCTGCTGATCCACGACATCACCGCCGCGCACGAGCTGAAGGCCAACTTGGAACGCAACCAGCGGCTGGCGGCGATGGGCGAGATGGCCGCCTCGCTGGCGCACCAGCTGCGCACGCCGCTGGCCACCGCGCTGCTGTACAGCGCCAACCTGGCGCAGCCGGAGCTGGCGGACGCGGCGCGGGTGCGCTTCGCCGGCAAGGCCGCCGAACAGTTGAAGCGGCTCGAACGCCTGATCCAGGACGTGCTGCTGTTCACGCGCGGGGAGAGCCTCGGCCGCGACGTGGTGCCGGTGGCCGCGCTGGTCGCCGAGGCGGTGCAGACGGTCGAGCCGTTGTGTCGGCAAAAGGGCGTCGCGCTGCGGGTAGCGGCGGACGTCGGCGACGCCATCCTGACCGGCAGCCGCAAGGCGCTCGGCGGCGCGCTGCTCAACCTGCTGGAGAACGCGCTGCAGGCCTGCGAAGGCGGCGACGGCGCGGACCAGGAAATCGCCGTGCGGGCCGACGTCGAGGGCCGGCAGGTGCGCATCGGCGTGCGCGACACCGGCATCGGCATGGCGCCGGAGACGCAGGCCCGCATCTTCGAGCCGTTCTTCACCACGCGTGGGCAGGGCACCGGCTTGGGCCTCGCGATCGCGCTCGGCGTGGCGCGGGCGCACGGCGGCTCGATCGGGGTCAGCTCGAAGCCGGGCACGGGCTCGGAATTCGTGATGACGCTGCCGGTTGGCGCCGGAATGGACGAAAACGTCCGATAATCACGCCATGGCACAAGGATTACCCGTACTGGTCGTCGAGGACGACCCCAATCTGCGCGAGGCGGTCTGCGACACGCTCGAACTGGCCGGACAGGCGGCGGTGTCGGCGCCGGGCGGCGCGGAGGCGCTGCGCCTGCTGGAGGCGCAGCCGGTGTCGCTGGTGGTCAGCGACGTGCGCATGATGCCGATGGACGGCATCACCCTGTTGAAAGAGATCCGCGGCCGCCACGCGCATCTGCCGGTGGTGCTGATGACCGCCTACGCCGACGTGGACCGCGCGGTCGAGGCGATGCGTTCCGGGGCCTGCGACTTTCTGCTCAAGCCGTTCGAGCCGCGCGCGCTGCTCGAACACGTGGCGCGCTACCGGCTGCCGGATTCGCTCGACGACGAGCGCGTGGTGGCCAGCGATCCGGCCAGCCGCAACCTGTTCGCCCTGGCCGCCCGCGTCGCGCAGACCGACACCACGGTGCTGCTGACCGGCGAGAGCGGCGTCGGCAAGGAAGTCGTCGCGCGCTACATCCACAACCATTCGGCCCGGCGCGACGGCCCGTTCGTCGCTATCAACTGCGCGGCCATCCCGGACAGCCTGCTCGAAGCCACGCTGTTCGGCTACGAGAAGGGCGCCTTCACCGGCGCGCAGCAGGCGCAGGCCGGCAAGTTCGAGCAGGCGCAGGACGGCACCCTGCTGCTCGACGAAGTGACCGAGATGCCGCTCGCCCTGCAGGCCAAGCTGCTGCGCGTGCTGCAGGAGCGCGAGGTGGAGCGGGTCGGCGGCAAGAAGCCGGTGGCGCTGGACATCCGTCTGATCGCCACCTCCAACCGCGACATGGCCGAAGCCGTGGCCAAGGGCGTGCTGCGCGAGGACGTGTATTACCGGCTGAACGTCTTCCCGCTGCTGATCCCGGCGCTGCGCCAGCGGCCCGACGACATCGTGCCGCTGGCCACGCGCTTCCTGGCCGAGCATGGCGGGCGCGCGGGCCGCAGCGGCCTGCGCCTGGCGCCGTCGGCCGAGGAGGCGCTGCGCCGCCACGCCTGGCCGGGCAACGTGCGCGAGCTGGAGAACGTGATGCAGCGCGCGGTGATCCTGGCCGCCGGCGACACCGTCGAGGCCGGGGCGCTGCATCTGGCGGTGCCGCCGATCGCCCGGGCCGTGGCGGCGAGCCCCGCGGCGTTCGTTTCGGCTGAGGCGCCGAGGACCGACAACATGCGCGATCTCGAACGCGAACACATCCTGGAGACCCTGGCCGCGGTCGGCGGCTCGCGCAAGCTGGCCGGGGAACGTCTCGGCATGTCGGAACGAACCTTGCGCCACAAGCTCAAACAGTACCGCGAGGCGGGATTGTTCAGCGAGTAGGATGGGATGTTCGATGGCGCGGTTTTTGCGTATATTGCGATGAACGAATCTGGAGAAGTCGATGGATACCAAGGGCCTTGATCAGATGTTGAGCGTGCTGCGCGCCACCGCGGCGCAGGCGGGCAGCAAGGCGGGCGAGACGCCGGCAGCCGCCGCGGGCGGCACCGATTTCGCGCAGGTGCTGAAGAACACGATCGAGCAGGTCAACCAGACCCAGCAGCAGGCCGAGGACATGGCGGCAAAATTTGCCGCCGGCGACGGCAACGCCAACCTGCACGACGTGATGATCTCCCTGCAGAAAGCCAACCTGTCGTTCCAGGAAATGGTGCAGGTGCGCAACAAGCTGGTGACCGCCTACCACGACGTGATGAACATGTCCGTGTGACGGGTTGCGGCACGGAACGAGACGGCGCCCGCGGGCGCCGTTTTCTTTTTGTGATACCTACGACAGCCCGTTCAGCCGCGCCTTGCGTTCCCGTTCGACGTGGATGATGTAGCGCTGCACGGCGGTCAGCCGGGCGGTGGGCAGGCCGACGAATTCGCAGCCGACGCGCACGTAGCGCGAACCGCCGCGGGTGGTGACATCGAACAGGTTGCGCACGCACAGGGTCGCCGCCAGCAGGCCTTCGCCCGGCAGCATGATCCTGCAGTTCTCCAGCATGCGTCCCCGTTCCAGCAGACCGGCCAGGTCGAGGGGAGCCATCAGCCCCACGCCGCCGCCGCTGATGTCCAGCAGGGAAACGTTGACGGCCCGGCCTTCCGGCATCAGGGTCGTGCACAGGCGGATCGGCGTGGCGACGGGGGTGGCCAGCCGGAAGAACTCCCGGCGCTGCAGGCGCAGCAGCGTGCCCGGAACGGCACCGACGAACGCCGGGCGGCCCTGGTAGTCCGTACGCCGCAGCCGCTCCAGGCTGAACTGGATCTTCACCTTGTCGACCACCGTGGTGAAGATCAGCTTGCCGGCCTTGAGCGCCCTGGCGTTCATCTCCTCGTTGCTGCCGACGTCGAGGATCAGTTCGCCGTCGTCCGGCTGCAGCGCGATCATCGACGTCAGGAAAAAGGAGCGGCCCTGGTCGAAATGGGCGGTGATCAGCGCGCCCTTCTGCACGACCGAGCGCAGGACGGCGAGCACCTCCGTCCGCGAATGCAGGAGGTACTGGCTGTAATCGTCGGGCAGCTCGAGTTCGAAGACCGGCGGCGCGGCTTTCACGGGTTCGGTTTCTTCCATCGCGATCGACTGTATCCCTTCGTGTTCCTCCCAAGCCCGCGCAGTCTAGCAGGAGATCACCGGGGGTTCCATGCATGCGCCGGAATGCGGCTCAGCCGGCGGGCGTCTTTTTGTCGAGCGTTTCCGGCAGCGGCGAGAGCAGCGGCGCGGCGGGCGCGGGCTGGCCGTTTTCCAGGCGATAGATCCAGGCCAGCAGTTCGGCCACGGCGATGTACAGCTGCGGCGGGATGCGCTGGTCGAGGTCGATCTGCATCAGCAGCGAAACCAGTTCCGGCGATTCGTGGACATACACGCCGCTTTCGTGCGCGCGCAGGATGATCCGTTCGGCCAGCATGCCCCGGCCCTTGGCCACCACGCGCGGCGCCGCGTCGGTCCGGGTGTAGGCCAGCGCCACCGCGCTTTTCAGCTCATCCGGCGTTTTCCTGCTCATGGTCCGTGTCGCCGTGCGTGATGTGGAAGGCGCTCAGCGTCAGCCCCGCCTCGTCGAGCCGCTGGCGCAGGGTGGCGCCGTCGGCGCGCATGCGCGCGCCGGTTGCGGCTTCGTCGACGCGGATGTCCAGCGTCATCTGCGAGCCTTCGAGCTGGATGCGCGCGCTTATCCCGCCGAGCGTCGGCAGGGTGAGCTTCAGGCCGGTCCGCCAGCGGCTTGCCGGTTCGTCCTCCGCGCCTTCCCGGCCCTTGCCGTCCTCCTCGATTTCCCAGCGCATGGTCTGGCCCGGCCAGGCCTGTCCCTGCCAGACGAAATTCTGGGTGGCGAGCGCGTCGAGCTGGTGCTGGACGATCGGTTGCGCCTGCGGCGCGACGAGGTGCGCGGCGTTCTGCGCGGCAGCATCGGCCGCCGGCCTCGCCGCCGTGCCGGCCGCTGCGAGGTCGCGGGCCGTGCCGGGGACGGCGGCATCCGCCTCGGCGCGGGCCGGCGCGGGCGATACGCCGGGCTGCGGCGCGGCCGACAGCCGGCCTTGCGGCTCCTGCAGCAACTGGCTTTGCGGCAGGCGTCCCTCGACCCATTCGGCCTGATGCGATTCGTAGAACATGCCGCTTTGCGCGATCGCCTGCTTCAGCAGGGGCAGGATGTCCTGGGCCGAGCGGGGCGGCGCCGTGGCGATCGGCTGGTTGTTGTTGAGCGCCAGGCCCTTCGGGCCGTCGCCCGATTCTTCCGGCCGGGAACCCAGCTGGCTGATGAATTGCGCCGTCCGGCTCAGCGTGGCCGAGACGGCTTCGCGCGCCGTCTGGGCGGCGCCGTCCTTGGCCTGGTGGGAAACCACGGCCAGCGCCGCCTTGCCGTCGGATTCGGTGACCAGGAGTTCCAGCGTGTCGCCGCTTTTGGCCGAGAAGGGCAGGGCCAGGGTGATGTTGCGCTGGTTGATCAGCGCGCGGTAGGTGCCGTTGGGCAGCATGGCCTGGATTTCGGCCATCACGCGCTGGCCGACGTCCAGCCCGCCGAGCTTGTCGGTCAGCTCCTGCGCCGGGGCGACGGGACGGAGCGCGACATCGGCGGAGCTTTGCAGGCGGCTGGCGACGTCGGGCGGAATCATCAGCTATCCCGTCGGGGATGACCTGTCAGTCCGTTCAGCAGCAAACCGATGTCGTTTTTCCGATCTTGCAGGCGCTGCACGAGGCGCGCGTTGTTTTCGACGATGCGGGCCAGCGCCGCCTGTCCCTCGGGCGTGCGCAGGCTGGTCGGGTCGATGGCCTGCACGAGGGCGACGCGCCTGCTTTCGAGAGCGGCGAGCCGGTCCCAGTCCTCGACCCGCGCCGCTTCCTGCATGGCCAGGGTGAGTTCCTCGATTTCCGCCAGTTGGCCGCCGCTCATGGTTCAGGCGCCCGGGTGCGTCGGGGCGATCTCTTTCCAGGCCGAATGGATTTCGTCGAGCAGGTGCGCGACTTCGTCGAGGGCGACGACATCGTTGCCGATATTGGCCGCGATCAGGCGCCGGCACATGTAGTCGTACAGCGCCGACAGCTGTTCCGCGAGCTGGCCGCCCGCTTCCATGTCCAGGCTGACCCTGAGGCCGTTGCTGATGATGTCGATCGCCTGCGAGATGTGTTTCCCCTTCTGCGCCACGTCGTTCTGCTCGATGTGCAGGCGGGCCACCGCGATGGCGGTGGCGGCGCCGTCGAACAGCAGGAGGATCAGCTGGTGCGGCGAAGCGGCCTGGACTTTGGCGGCGATGCCCGCCTCGGCATAGGCGGAAAGGGGATTTAGGCTTTTCCCAAACATGGTCGATTACTTGTCGTTCGAGTTCAGGCTGGAAATATAGCTGGTGAGATAGTCCGCCGTGGTGTTCAACGACGATATCAGCGTGTCCAGCGCGGTAAATTGTGCACGATAGCGCGCTTCGATCGATTCTAGGCGAAGCTGCAGTTTTTCCTGCTGGTCTTCGAGGTTGCTGACCGTCTTCTTCAAGCCGCTCGTGGCGGCGGGGATGGGACTGTCGTCGGTGCCGATCAGCTTCTGCACGATGGAGTCGTACTTGGTGCCGACATTGGCGACCAGGTTCGCCACGGCGTCCGGGTCCGCCTTGACGGCGGCGGTCAGCTTGGTGCTGTCGATGGTCAGCGTGCCGGAGGCGCTGATGCTGACGCCGATGTTCGACAGCGTCTGGTAGTCCGAATCGTCGTCCCCGGAGGTGGTGTTGAACAGGGCCTGCCGGATCTGGTTCATGGCGTAGCGCAGGGTGCTGTTGCCCTGCAGGTCGCCCGCCACCTGCGTGTCCGGGTCGTAGGCGCCCAGCGAGGACATGGTCGAATAGGCCGAGTTGTAGGCCGAGACGAACGATTCGAGCGCCGACTGGATGTTCGCGGAATAGTCCTCGGCGATCTTGAGGGTGGTCGCGGTGGTGGTCGTGCCCGTCAGCTCCAGCGTCACGCCGTCGAGCGCGTCGGTGACCGTGTTGCTGTGGCTGGTCACCGCGATGCCGTTCAGGGTGAATGCGGCATCGCTGGCGGCCTTGCTTTGCGTCCAGCCCTGCGTGCCGGTGGCGGCGGGGTCGTAGTCGAAACCGGTGATGCCGGAGCCGGAAAGCTGCATGACGTTGTTGGTGCCTTCGCCGCTGGTCAGCACCAGCTGCGCTCCGCCGCTGCCGTTGACGATGGTCGCCGATACGCCGGCGTCCGAGGAATTGATGGCGTTCTGCAAGTCCTTCAGCGTGGCGCCGGCGGCGAGGTTGAAGGTGTAGCTGCGGCTGCTGTCGGCGGTATAGGTGCCGTCCTCAGCCAGCGTGCCGAGCGTCAGGGTCAGGGAGCCGCCCGCGCTGGTGATGCTGGTGGTGCTGCTGCTGAAGGCGGCGCTCTGCAGCTGCTGCGCTTGCGCCAGCTTCGACACTTCGAGCGAGTAGTTGCCGGCGATGGCGCCGGTGGTCGCGGTGGCGCTGGCCACGGCGGTGTCGGCGACCGACGCGGTATAGGCGGCGAACTTCGTCGTGGCCGATTCGAGCACGCCGGGCTTCATGCTCTGGGCGCTGGTCTGCAGGGTGGCGAGGACGCTCTGCAGCTTGCCCAGGGCGGAAATCTTGGTCTCGTAGGCGGTCTGCTTCTTTTGCAGGGCGGTCAGGGGCGCTTTCTCGACCGTCATCAGTTTGGTGATCAGCGACTCCAGTTCCAGTCCGGAACCCGTCCCGAGCGAGGTGATAGTAGCCATGGAGCCTCCTGCCTGACTGGCTTGGTTGAATGAGAAACGGCCCTTCCAGGCGCCCGATTTTACGCTTTCTGCTGGATGAGCAGACCTTTCAGTTTGTCGATGGCCTTGGCGATGGCCAGCATTTCCTCGGCGGGGATCTGCTTGATGACTTCGTCCGTGGCCCGGTCGATCACCTTGACGACGGTACGGCCCGTCTCCTTGTCGATGCTGAAATTCAGGGTGTTGCTCAGGCTGCTGACGAAATCGTTCATGCCGTCGACCGCTTCCTGCAGTTCCTGCGGCGTGGCGGGACTGGCGGCCGTGGGCGCCGCCGTCTGATCCTTGATGCCGCCCACGCTCTCACCCTGCCTGACTGACTTGGCCTGGGCGTGCGTGTCCGGCAGCGCGACGGGTGTTTGAACGAGAGAGCCGATGGACTGGATGGACATGAATTTTTTCCTTCCGGAAGCGCTGAAAGCGCGTTTGCGTTGCCGCCGACGCGCTTCAGCCTCGAACCGATGAATCTATCTCTGTCGAGAATCCCAGAATTACTGTAGCAGCGTCAGCACGTTCTGCGGAAGAGCGTTGGCCTGTGCCAGCATGGCCGTGCCCGCCTGTTGCAGAATCTGGGCGCGGCTCAGGCTCGCGGTTTCTTCGGCGTAGTCGGCGTCCATGATGCGGCTGCGGGCTGCATCGGTGTTTTCCTTGGCCGCGGACAGTTGCGAGAGCACGCCTTCGAAGCGCGATTGCAGGGCGCCGAGGTCCGCACGGCTATTGCTGACCGTGTCGATGGCCGTATCCAGCGCGGACATGGCGGCGGTGGCGGCGGCGACGTCGCTGATCGAGGTCAGGCTGGTGACGTTGACCGATCCGATGGTGATGGCGATCTTCGACTCGGAGCCGGTCGTCGCGCCGATCTGGAAATTGATGCCGGAGTAGCTGCCGTTGAGCAGTTTCGTGCCGTTGAAATTGGTGGCGTCCATGGCCCGGGAGACTTCGCTCGCCAGCGCCTTGAATTCCTTGTCCAGGGCGGCGCGGTTGGTCGAATCGTATTGGCCCGACGCGGCTTGGGTGGCCAGTTCGCGCATCCGCTGCAGGTGGGTGGCGACCGTGCTCAGGCCGGCTTCGGCCGTCTGCGCCACGGAGATGCCGTCGTTGGCGTTGCGCATGGCAACGGTCATGCCGCGGCTTTGCGAACTCATCTTTTCGGCGATGGCCAGGCCGGCGGCGTCGTCCTTGGAGCTGTTGATGCGCAGGCCGGAGGAGAGGCGCTGCAAAGAGGTCTTGAGCGCGCTTTGCGACGTGTTCAGATTGCGTTGGGCATTCAGCGACGCAATGTTGGTGTTGATGGTGAGTGCCATTTTCGATCTCCTTGAAGAGCGTAGTCGAGGGGTGGGTCCTGTTCAGCGATGTGAGTTGCGAAAAAGATTTCACCGCTTGTGACCTTTAACGGTTGGGGCCTGGAGAACTTTAGGCATTTTTCGTGGCGCAGGCCGCCGCCCGGCGGAAGGGGCTCGGAACCCGCCTTGTACTGGTTCATAAGTAGTTGTAAATAAAATGATTGTTGCTGTTTTTCAGGGTCGGGTACGGTGGCCTTTTTGACGGCAAAGAAAGCGAAAGGGAAACGGGCCGACGTTATACTTCCGCATCACCGGACTCTCCGGTAACAAGAATGGACGGGTTATGAAAGCGCGGCGCATGCACGAGCAGGGCCTGGCCGAGATGGCCTTGAAAGCGGGGGATTACGACAAGGCGGGGCAGCTTTTCGAAATCGTGGTCTCGGCCCAGCCGGAGAACCATCGCGCCTGGTACGGCCTGGGCGAGATCGCCGCGCGGGTCGGCGATGCCGAGTCCGCGCATGCGTTTTACGCGCATGCCGCCGGCCTGAGCCCGGACACGGCGTCGTACCGGCAGCGCCTGGGCGAGTCGTTTTGCCGGCTGGGCGCGGTGGCCGAGGGCGTGGCGCAGCTCGAGCGGGCGGCGGCCTTGGCGCCCAGGGACAGCGCCATCGCCTGCGCCCTGAGCGGCGCCTACGTGGCCGCCGACGACTGGGCCGGGGCGCGCCGGGTGCTGGACAAGGTGCTGGCCGGCAAGGACCTGCTGGCCGCGCACTATTGTTTACGCGGCATGGCGTTGCAGCACCTGGGCGAACTGGATGCGGCCCTGGCCGACTTCAAGCAGGCCGCGCGCATGGATACCGGCTACGCGGACGCCTGGCTGTCCCTGGCCGACCTGTATCGCGTCAGGGGAGAGATCGACAAGGCCGTGCCGTGCGCGCAGCAGGCGCTCGCCCTGGCGCCGGATTCGGCGAACGTGGCGCTGGCCTGCGGCGACATCGAGCTGTCCCAGGGCAACTCGCGCCGGGCGGCGGATCATTTTCAGCGGGCGACCGGGCTCGGCATCGATACGCCTCACGTCTGGGCCAAGCTGGGCATCGCCCTGGTGCAGTGCGGCGACACGATTCCGGCGATCGACGCCATGGAGAAAGCGCACGAGCTCGGCGTTTCGGACGACTGGATCTTCGAACACATGGGGCTGCTGTTCACCACGCGCGGCCAGCTGGACGTGGCGCGCGAGAACCTGGAAATGGCGGTGGCCCGCCAGCCGGAGAATCTCAACGCCTGGAACACGCTGATCGTGGTGTATACCAAACTGGGTCTGAGCGAGAAGGCGCGGCAGGCGGCGGAAACCATCCTGGCCATCGATCCGCGCCACGTCAATGCCCTGCTCAACCTGGGCAGCTGGTTTTCCGACCAGGCCCGCAACGTCGAGGCGCTGGCCGAGTATCGCAAGGCGCTGGCGGTCAATCCCAGGTCGGCGACGGCGTACGTGAATTCGCTGTGGGTGCTGGTGCATTCGAGCGAGTCGACGGCGGCGGACGTGCTGCAGCTGGCGCGGGAATTCGACGCCCACTTGTGCCGGCAGTATCTGCGTACCGACGATTTCCCCGGCCGCGACAGACGCCCCGATCGCAAGCTGCGCATCGGCTGGCTGACCTCCGACTTCCGCACGCACCCGGTGGCCGCCTTCGTGCTGCCTTTCCTGGGCAAGCTCGATCCGGAGCAGGTCGAATCCGTCGTTTACTACAACTCGCCGGCCGCCGACGAGGTCACGCAACGCTGCCGCGCGGCGGTCGGTCTGTGGCGCGAGGTGGTGTCCATCGGCGACGAGGCCCTGGCCAAGCTGATCGAGGGCGATGCGATCGACATTCTGGTCGATCTCAACGGCAACACCGAAGGCAACCGTCTGCTGGCCGTGGCGCGCAAGCCGACGCCCATCGTGGTGACCTGGCTGGGCTTTCCCGGCACGAGCGGCATGTCGGCGATCGATTACATCATCGTGCCGCCGGACCCGGTGCTGGAGGCTGGCGCCTGGTGCTCCGAGACGCCCTGGCCCCTGCCCGACTGCTACGGCGTGCGCACGGGGATTCCGGACGTGCCGATCCGGCCGGGATTGCCGTGCGAGCGGACCGGCCGTCCCTTTACCTTCGGCTGCCTGAACAATTTCCGCAAGGCCAGCCAGGAGACGATCCGCCTGTGGGCGGAGATTCTCGAGCGGGCTCCCGATTCCCGCCTGCTCGTGGTCGCCCGCGGCGGCCGGGACGGAACCCTGATCGCCTACATCCACGAACAGTTCGCCCGCCACGGCGTGCGGCCGGAGCGCCTGGAGATTCTCGGCATTCAGCCGCAGCTCGCCTATTTCGAGAGCTACAACGACATCGATCTCGGCCTGGACCCCTTCCCGTTCAACGGCGGCACCACCGGCTACGATTCGATCTGGATGGGTGTGCCGTATGTCACCCTGCCCGGCGACATGCTGGTGTCCAGGATGGGCAAGGCCATCCTGGAGAACGTCGGGCTCGGCGAACTGGTGGCCGCGGACAAGGACGATTACGTGTCGCGGGCGGTGGCACTGTCCCGCGACCGGGAACGGCTCAAAACGCTGCGCGCCGGTGTGCGGGAGCGCATGCTGGCCAGTCCGCTGATGGACGCTCCCCGCATGGCGCACCATCTGGAACAGGCTTTCCGCGCCATGTGGCGGCGCTGGTGCTGACTTGCAGGGGCGTGGGCGCCCCTTCAGGGATCAGTTACCTGCCTGTTTGCCCGGGTCCGCAGAGGATTTCTTCGCTTTTTCCAGTTCCAGGCTGAGGCTCTCGATCAGAATCTGGCGGCGGGTCAGTTCATTGTGAATCGCGCCCAGGTCCATGAACGGAATCTTGAGGCAATTCGATATCTTCTCCGCGGTGAGCTTCCTGTTCCTGTTTCTTATCGCCGGCCAGACGTGGAATTCGGAAGCATGATTGTCGATCATGATGCGTTTGGGATTCAGGTGTTCCTCTTTGGCGGCGAAATTGAACGAAAGCTGGTCCCTCCTCGAATAGCGGAGAACGTGGGACCACCATCTCAAGAGGAAGGAAAAGTTGGTGTCGTTGTGCTTGCGGGCGATGATGGCGGTCCAATACGGTTTTTCCAGCAAGGCTTGCTGGTCCGTATTGGCGTAGGCGATCAATTGCTCGTAGATGCGGCTCGGATCGTCGAAACCGGCGGATTCGACGGCTTCGAATTCGGCGGCGACGCTGGAGCGGAAACTGTGGTCCGGCAGGGCGACGTCGCTGTCGGACAACCACTCGTCGATGATCTGGCTGGGCGGTTTTTTGAGACTGACGCTGTTGTCGATCCACAAGGACGCTTCATAATCCCCCAGGAGGAGCGGCCCCATGATTTTCAGGTAGCGCGCGCTGCGGATGTTGTCGCGGGGAAAATAGGGAGTCACCGGCACGATGTTCCATTTGTCGCTATACAGTCCGGGGATGTTCGTGAAACAGACGTAATCGCAGTTCTCGTCTTCCGGGAAGGGATTCTGGTTGGGTTCTTCGTAGCTCTCCCCGATGAGCGCCGTGTATACGACGTATTTCTTGTTGCGGATGGGAAGTGGCGCGCTGAGATGAATGTCGATGTTCTTGGCCAGAACGTAATCCTGATGATTGAATGCGCTCAGGCCGCGAAAGCGGTTGAACGCTTCCTCTGAATCGAGCGGGACTTTCGCCAGCCCGGGCGCTTCCACGTTGAAGGCCAGAATTTCGTAGTCCGGCAGCAGGGCGTGGATGTCGATGAATTCCTGGTAGGAAAGATGCAGGGATTCGAACATCAGCAGGCAGTGCCGGCACGACTTCAGATTGTTCAAGGCCCCCAGCAGGACGGATTTTTCGTTTCCCTCGACGTCGATCTTGATGAGCGCGGAGGCATCGGCCAGGGCGATTTCCCGGTCCAAGGTCCCGATTCTCGTTTTGATAGCCTTCGTGGTGTCCTGGCCGTGGTGGAGCTTCATCGACGTTTGTTTCGACAGGCCGGACGTTCCGCTCCATACGGTGTCGATGTAGAAATCGACGTCGTCCTTTTCCTCTTCGCCCAGGGCGATCTTGACCAGGGAAATGTTTTCATTGCCCAGTCCGGCAATCGTTTTCGCCAGATAATTGTCCGCCAGTTCCGGATTGGCCTCGTAGCAATAGACCTTGGTTTTTTTCTCGAGGTCGAGGGCGACGACCATTTCCCCGTAGTTGCTGCCGATGTCGATGACAAAATCCCAGGGGTGGAGCTTGGCAAGGTAAACCCAGGTTTTCTTCGAATTCGAGTTGAGCTGGCCTTGCGAATTTATAAGTGCGACGCCGCGTTTGTCCTGCGGGTTGATGAAGATGCATTTCCCGTTTTCGAGTTCGAGCTGGTAAACGTTGTCCATTGGGTTCCCTCGGGTTTTTGAATGTGTGCGTGGCAACGGCGTCGGGCCGGTTCGTCCGGCCGGGATTGCGGTGCAACGGGAATGGTGCTGCCGGGCAGGGCGCTTTTTTAAAGAGTGACAAAGTAGATCGCATTGAAATCCGGCCGTCAACCTGTCGCAGCGGGCATCGGCGGTCGCTTTTCCGCTGACGTCAAGCCGATACGACCCGGTTCTTCCCGGCCGTCTTCGCCGTATACATCGCCTCGTCCGCGCGCTTGACTGCGGCGGCCTGCGTGTCGTCGGCGCGGACTTCGGTCACCCCGGCGCTGAAGGTGATCAGCAGCTTTTCGTTGTTGGCCAGGAAGTAGCGCCGGGTCAGTTCGCGCTGCACGCGGGTGAGCGCCTTGGCGGCATCCTCGGCCGGGGTGTCCGGCAGCAGGATGATGAATTCCTCGCCGCCGAAACGCGCCAGCGTGTCCTGCGGGCGCAGGGTCTCCCGGATGACCGAGACGAGATGGATCAGCGCGGCGTCGCCGGTGTCGTGGCCGTGCGCGTCGTTCAGTTTCTTGAAATTGTCGATGTCCAGCAGCGCGACGCACAGCGGCGAGCGGCGGCGCCGGGCGCGGGCGACCTCGTTCTCGTAGATCTCGTCGAGCCCGCGGCGGTTGAGCGCGCCGGTCAGCTGGTCGTGGCGGACCAGCTGGCTGGCCCGGTCGAGCTCGTCCTGCAGTTCGTTGATGCGCTGCTCCGCCGCCGCGACGCGCTGCTTGGTCGCGCGCAGATCGTCGCGCGAGCGCTGGGCGTTGAGCTGGATGATGCGCGTTTCGCGGATGACTTCGTCGAGCACGTCCTCGAGCTGCGTGATGTCGTTGGCCTGGCTGATCTTCTCGGCGCAGTGTTCGATCTTGTCGTGATAGTCCGAGGTCGAATCGGCGAAATCGGCGAGGTGGTCGACGAAGCCGGTCAGCAGCTGCTTCAGCGCTTCCTTGGCCTCCACCAGGCTGTGTTTCAGCTGGCTCTGCTTGAAGATGATTTCCTTGAGGCGCTGCTCGGCATCGTTGATCGTGCGCAGATTCATGGGCCGGCCGACGATTTCGCGCACCATCCCGATCTGCCCGTTCAGCCAGCGGTCGTCGACGACCAGCTCGCTGATGTTCTCGATCATCAGCTGCAGCAGCTTGAGCAGCCCGGTGCGCAGCTCGGCGCGGTCCTCGGCGACGAATTCGAGCTGGAAGGCGAAGCGCCTGATGTCCGCGAGCAGCGTCTGCACGGCCTTCAGCGTCGAGGCGCCGCGCACGGCCGTCGCGAACGCCCTGGCCTGCGCGGCGAATTCGGGCTCGTCATCGAGCAGCGCGGTGACGATGGTCTCCAGCGTGAAAACGAAGGTTTCGCGCAGTTCGGGCAGCAGTTCGCTGGCGCGGCTGAGCGGGGCGCCGGCCGTGGCGTGCGGCGACGCGGCGGCGCCGGTCGCGGCCGCCTCCCGCGCCTCGTCCGCCAGTTCGATGTCATTGGCGGCCGTCTCGTCCATCGACCAGGAGCGGGTCAGGTTCTGCAGCCGGCCGAACAGCAGCTCGCTGTTCCTGCCGCTGGCCGACAGCACCCGATCCAGCGATTCGCGCTTGCGCGCCTGCGTGAATCCGCTCTGTTTGGTTTCCCACTGCTGCAGGAACTCGGCGATCAACTCGCCCCAGGCGAGATCGGACTCGCTGCTGTGTTCCCGGATGAAGTCGGCCAGTGGTTTGCGATAGCCGTCCCAATCCTGGTTCTTGAGCGCCTGGTCGAGCTGGCGCGCCAGCCCCTGCTGGGCCGGCGTTTCCTTGGGCAGCAGGAGCAGCAGCGCTTTGAGTTCGCGCTCGGGGAAAACCTCGGCCGTTTTTTCCGGAATGCCGGCGATCTCGTTGTAGATCGCGCGATAGTTGTCCGGCGACGGCGCCATGCGCCGGATCATCATCTGCTTCAGCGTCTCCCGCGCGATCTCGGCGGGATTGGTCAGTGTCGCCATGGTTATGCGTGTTTCAGAAAATGTGTATATGCCCGAAGATGGGCCGGCACGCCCCGACTGCCGGGCCGATTCCGTTCAGCTATAATGCGCGCCTCGACTGGCAGTTCCGCCCCCGTAGCATGAAGGTCGTGCAGTTGATTTGTAATCATCAGGCGTTGGTTCGATTCCGACCGGGGGCACCAGGAAATGATCCGTCGTGGTTCCGCACAGTTCCCGGCCCCGCGAAATCGCGGGGTTTTTTGTTTATCGCGTCCGTAGTGGTTTGCCTTGGCGCCGGCACATCCGCCGGCATGAGGCAAATCGACCGATGGAGTGAATCAGGCCTACGGGCGCCGAAGCACGTAATCTACAGCCCGGCGGCAAGCCGTACAAGATAACCCGCCTGCAGAGGCCGCATAAGCGTCACACTTCGTCATTTCGTCTTCCGTGCCTGAATTTCCGCGCTGGCGCGCCGAAATTCCTGCTCGATGGAGGGCATGATCTCCGTCATGTAGGTCCCGAATTTGGCCATTGCGCTGGCGCCGTGCTGCGAGGAGTAAAAATCGGCAAGCGCATTCAGTTCGGCGGCGGTGAAGGTCTTGACCATGGCAGCCAGAGCGATTTGTTCCATTCTCTCCAGCGAAATGGCGGAACGCAGGTCGGCGATGAATTGAGGGGGCTCATCGCCAGGATACTGCCTGGCCAGTTCGGCATAAGTCTCGTCCAGCATCCACTTCATCGGTGCGGCTTCAAGGTAACGCCGGGCCGCCGCCCTGATTTCCTGGTCTTCCGCCTGGGCGTGATGAACGAACGCCAAGGCGAGCGCGAACAGCGCCGTCCGGCTCATGCGCAGGTATTTCATGTGTCCTCCCGGGATTGGTGTCGTGCAAATGACCGGTAATGCCTGATGAAAATCAAAAGACATTCGGCCGCGCATGATGCCCGGAGCCCATGCCAAAGGCAAGTCCGGCAACGGTGGACAACGACGCGGTGCGCCCGAAGCGCCGAACGATGCGGATGTATGCGGTTTTGCCTCGGCTGTCGGGCGGGGCGGCGGTTCCCGAGATCGGGCGTGATTTAACCTGTTTTTTCACTTTTCGGCCTATCGGCGCGGAGCCGGTTTCAGGACAATCGTCGCCCATGATTTTCCGGAGCGGCGGCATGAGAAAGCAGGTTCGCGTTTTCCTCCTGATGGCGGCGCTCGTCAGCGCTTGCGGCACCTCGATGGGCGGGCGCGGTCCCGAGAATGGCGGCAATCGCGGGCCGGGCCAGGGGACGTGCAGGTCGCCGATCGACCAGTTACAGGAACAGCTCGCCGAAACGGCGCAGGCGCTGCAGCTGACGCCAAGGCAGGTGGTGTTGTGGGAGGCCTATCAGGCCAGCGTCGGCGGCCTGATGGCCGATCAGATCAAGCGTGAAATCTACGCGCCTTCGCCGCGCTCGGCGCCGCAGCAGATCGACGGCAAGGTGGATATGGCGCGCAACCGGCTGGCGGCGATGGAGGACATCGCGGAGCGGGCGGCGGCGCTGTACCGGTCGCTGGACAACGGGCAGAAGAAGATCGCCGACCAGCGTCTGGCCGGCACCGTTCCGGCGCTGTACGCCGCGCCGGTCTGCCCGGGCGACGCGGGCCGGCCCGGCGGCGAAGGCGGCGGCCCCGGTGCGGGCGGCCGTGGCGGACCGGGCGGCATGGGGAGAGGAGAGCCGGGGCGCTTCTGAATCCCCGTTTCGACCTCCGTCCGGCGTGGTCAGATCGCGCTTTTTGCCGACGCGGCCCAGAAGGCGGCCGCCATGGTGGTCGCCTGATTGCTTTTTTGCGGGGTGTTTTTCGCCTCCTGCTGTTCCAGCAGCATTTCCTTGATTCTTTTCGCGATCTCCGCCTCGATGGCGTTTTGCTCGTCGGGAGGCAGCGTCTTCAGCTCGTCTTCGGTCAGACCCATCGACTTGAGGATTTTCTCGCGCATGGCCACGACCGGCCCTTTTTCGATGTACTCGTTCAGTTTTTTCAGCAGTTCTTCGGTCGTCGGCTTCGTGCCGTCGCTGCGGGCGGCCTTTTCCTCGCCGGCCGCTGCGGCCGACGTCGAAGCGAACGTCGATGCCGAAGCACGGCCGGCGGCGACGGTATTCAGACGATTCATCAAGCCGGCGGAATGAACGGCGCTATCGATCCGCATCATCGGTGTCTCCCGTAGGGTTGTGCCTTGATGGTCCGTAGCAAGACCGATGCCATGCCGTCCGGCGCCGGAGCCGTCGATGCACCGGTCGCGTCGGGCGGCAACAACGTGCGGCCGTGCCGGCAAACGTTGCCGACACGGCGACGCTTCCGCGTG
Organism: Propionivibrio sp.; assembly: GCF_047602565.1. Classification (GTDB taxonomy): domain Bacteria; phylum Pseudomonadota; class Gammaproteobacteria; order Burkholderiales; family Rhodocyclaceae; genus Propionivibrio. Next base: position 1,403,924 of record NZ_JASGGX010000001.1, on the reverse strand, counting down.
CGATTACTTGACCCGCAGACGCAGTTCGCCTTCGTCGACGCCGGCCAGCGCCAGGTGGGACAGGTCGGGCAGCCAGTCCTCGTCCGCCAGCGTCGCCTCCGTGGCGCAGGTGGCCAGCGCGATGGTCCGGCAGCCGGCGGCGTGCCCGGCGGCGAGGCCCGCGGGCGCGTCTTCGAAGATCACGGCGCTGTCCGCGTTCCAGCCCAGGCGCCGCAGCGCGAGCAGATAGCACTCAGGATCGGGTTTTCCCGCGTGGATGTCCTCGGCCGAGATCACGATTTCGGGCCAGGGGAGTCCGGCCGCGCGCATGCGCACCTGGGCCAGCGGGCGCTGTGCGGAGGTGACCAGCGCCCAGGCGCCGGACGGGATCGCCGCCAGCAGCGCGGCCGCGCCAGGCGTGGCGACGATCCCCTCCGTTTCCTTCAGTTCGTCGCCGTCGATGATCGCCAGTTCGCTCGCCAGGTCGAGATGCGGCGGGATGACTTCGCGCATGGTGTCGATGGCGCGCCGTCCGTGCATGGTGTGCCGGAAGCTCTCGAATGGAATCCCGCGTGCCTCGGCCCACCTGCGCCACACACGTTCGACGGCCCGGGTGGAATCCACCAGCGTCCCGTCCATGTCGAACAGGAGGCAGGCGGCGCGGATTTCGGTTTGCGGAGCTAATCTCATTGGCATTCTCGCAGTGGAAACTTGCCCGATTCTCGCGGATTCCGGCGTCCGCGGGCAAGAGCCGGGTGGTATTCTTGCGGCTCGACCAAAACGATGGCGGCGGCGACGCGCGCCGTCCGGGCCATCGGTCGCCGTTTTTCTCCGTCTTGGAACGCATGATGATTTTCGCCGAATGGATCGGCTACCTTGCCGCCAGCCTCACCACGATCTCCTTTGTGCCGCAGGTCCTGCACATCTGGAAAACCCGGCAGACGCACGCCATCTCCCTGCGCATGTACATCCTGTTTTCCGGCGGCGTGGGCCTGTGGCTGGTGTATGGCGTGCTGCTGGCGTCCTGGCCGATCATCGCCGCCAATCTGATCACGCTGATCCTGTCCGGCGTGGTGCTTGCCCTGAAGCTGCGCCACGGCTGATGCGGCCGCCGGCCGCCGCCCGCCGGTCGCGCCAGGCCCACCACAGCCGGACGCCGAGCAGCCAGGCGACGACTCCCGCGTAGATCGAGACTTCGCCGAAATCGTTCTTGCCCGCCTTGTGCCACCAGTAGTGCAGGATCGCCGCCACGGCGATCAGGTAGACCAGCCGGTGCAGTTGCACCCAGCGGCGGCCGAGCCGGCGCATCATGCCCTTGGTCGAGGTGGCGGCCAGCGGGATCAGCAGGACGAAGGCGGTGAAACCGGCCGTGATGAACGGCCGCTCCAGCACGTCCTCCCACATGGCGGCCGGGTCGAGCCCCCGGTCGATCCAGAACCACAGGGCGAAGTGCAGCACGGCGTAGAAGAAACAGTACAGTCCGAGCATGCGGCGCAGCTTGATCCATTGCCCCATGCCGGTGAAGCGCCTGAGCGGCGTCATGGACAGGCTCAGGCAGAGAAAAACGAGCGCCCAGGTCCCGGTCGATCGCGTCACGAATTCCAGCGGGTTGGCCGTCAGACCGTCGTGCATGCCGAGCCAGACCAGGCGGCCCAGCGGCCCGAGCGCGGCGAGGAAGACGGCGAGGCGCAGCAGGCCGAAGGCCGGGCCGGGGATGCCGGGCGCCATCAGAAGTTCTTTTTCAGGTCCATGCCGGTATACAGCGACGCGACCTGTTCGGCGTAGCCGTTGAACATCAGCGTCTTGCGCTTGGGCGGGAAGAGGACGCTGCCGCCGCCGTCGCCGATGCGCTGCTCGGTGGCCTGGCTCCAGCGCGGATGGTTGACCGTCGGATTGACGTTGGAATAGAAGCCGTACTCGTTCGGAGCCGCCAGGTGCCAGCTGGTCTTCGGTTCGCTTTCGGTGAAGCGGATGCGCACGATCGACTTGGCGCTCTTGAAGCCGTATTTCCAGGGCACCACGATGCGCACCGGCGCGCCGTTCTGCTTGGGCAGCACCTCGCCGTACAGCCCGAAGGTCAGCAGGGTCAGCGGATGCATGGCCTCGTCGAGGCGCAGGCCTTCGACGTACGGCCAGTCGAGGACGGGAACGGCAAGCCCCGGCATCTGCTTCTTGTCGGCGAGCGTGGTGAATTCGACGTATTTGGCGTTGCCGGCCGGTTCCACGCGCCGGATCAGTTCGGACAGCGATACCCCGATCCACGGAATGACCATCGACCAGCCCTCGACGCAGCGCAGGCGGTAGATGCGCTCTTCCAGCGGCGCCAGCTTGAGCAGCTCGTCGATGTCGTAAACCTTCGGCTTCTTGACGAGGCCCTCGACGGCGACGGTCCACGGCCGGGTGTTCAATGCATGGGCGTGCTGCGCCGGGTCGCCCTTGTCGGTGCCGAATTCGTAGAAGTTGTTGTAGGTGGTGATGTCCTTGTAGCGCGTCAGTTTTTCGTTCGGCGCGTACTGCGGATTGACGCCGGCGGCGAGCTTGGCGCTGTCCGGATTGGGTGACGGGGTGGGCGACGGATTGGCCGTCTCGGCCAGGGCGCGGCGCGCGAAGAACGGCGCCAGGGCGACGCCGAACGTGCCCGCCGCCGCGGCGCGGATGAGGGTTCGGCGCTGCTCGAAAACGGCGCGCGGCGTGATCTCGCTGCTGTGGATTTGCGGGCCCAACTCGTCGTTGCGTTTCATGATCGGCCTTTCCACGCGGTTCCTCGCTTGCGTTTGATCATACAATGGAAGCTTCATGCCTACGGGTGAATCCCGGATGGAATCCGACGGGTGGCTCCATGAAGCTTTTTGAGTTGATCGCCATGGCTTTGTTCCTCGCCTGCGCGCTGCCGGCGCGGGCCGAGCCCGCGCCCTGGTACCGGTGGCAGAGCGTCACCGGCGACACGGTCTGCGCGCAGACCTCGCCGGGACCGGGATGGGTCCGGCTGGAAGTGACCTACGTCGATCCGCGCTGCCTGCGCCGGGACAAGTCGGCCGACAACGCCAAGGCGAAGAGCCGGAAATAAGCCGTCCGCACATGTCCCGAACCTGCCCGAACTGCGGCCATCGCCGGCAAACGACCGACACCGCGCCCGAGTGGCAATGCCCCGCCTGCGAGAAAGCCTACAACAAGGGCGCCGGCGCCGCGGTCGATGGCGCGTACGGGCGCTACGCGCCGCCGCCCGCCCCGCCGCGCAGGCAGGGCTTCGGCCTGTTCAAGGGGCTGCTGGTCTGCGCGGTGCTCGGCGGCGCGGTCTGGGCGGTCCGGCCCGTGCTGCAGGAGAAAACCTTCGCGGCGGCGTCCGCCCGGCGGGGGGAGCAGCCGGACGTGCTGCTGTACGCCACCGAATGGTGCGGCTATTGCGCCGCCACGCGCTCGTTTTTCGCGGCCCAGGGCATCCGCTACACCGAACTGGACATCGAGAAATCGAGCGTCGGCCGCGACGGCTACCGCCAGCTCGGCGGCAGGGGCGTGCCGCTGATCGTGGTCGGCGAGGACGTCGTGCATGGCTACGACGAATCGCGGCTGCGCGCCCTGTTGAAACCCTGGATGAACGCCTCTTGAGCCGGACGCCGCCCATGGCCGCCGCGCCCGACCGGAAGAGGACGGTGCTCGCCGAATGCATGCTCCTGCTGGTAGCCCTGATGTGGGGCATGAACCCGCCGGTCATCAAGCTCGGGCTGCAGCACATTCCGCCGCTGCCCTACAACGTGGCGCGCATGGTCGTCGGCAGCGCCATCGCGGTGCTCGCCCTCTGGCTGTCGGGCAGCTACCGCCGGCCGACGCGCGAGGATCTCGGGCGGCTGCTGCGCGCCAGCGTTTTCGGCTTCTTCGTTTTCCAGATCCTGTTTACCGAGGGCATCCAGCGCACCACCTCGGGCAACGCGGCGTTCATGTTCTGCCTGCTGCCGGTGTTCGTGCTGCTGCTCAACCGCTTCTACGGGTTCGACACGATCAACCGCGCCGTGGTGATCGGCATCGGCTGCTCGATCGCCGGCATCGTCCTGATCGTGCTCGGCGCCGGCCGGGAACTGAGCCTGGCCGGCGGCCACCTGATCGGCGCACTGCTGATCCTCGGCTCGCAGGTCGGCTACGCCTACTACACGGTGTTTTCGCGGGAACTGCTCGACCGCTATTCGACGTATCAGGTGACGGCCTCCCTGATGGTCATCACCACCGTGCTGATGGTGGCCGTGTCGGTGCCGGAAATGCGCGCCGTGGCGTGGACGGAACTGCCCGTTCCGGCGTGGGGCAGCGTCGCGTTTTCGGCCGTGTTCGGCTTGTGCCTGGGCAATTTCCTGTGGATCTGGGGCTCGGGCGTGATCGGCACCGCGCGCGCCTCGGTGTTCAACAACCTGACCCCCGTGTTCGCCGTCGTCACCGCCTATTTCCTGCTCGGGGAAACTTTCGGCCCCCTGCAGGCCGCGGGGGCGGCGTTCGTGTTCGGCGGCGTGTATGTCACGCGCCACCGCGACCGCTTTGCGGGCGGGCAGGCGGGCGCCGTCCAGGCCGAAGTCGCCGACCCCGACGGAAGGAGACCGTGATCATGAGCAAGCATGCCGTCCCGCTGATTCTTCTCGCCCTGCATTCGGCGTCCGCGTTTGCCGAGACGATCGGCTGCGTGACGACCGAGTGGAAGCTGCTCGGGGCCAACCACAAGGTCTGCGTCGAATCGTTCACCGACCCCAAGGTGCCCGGCGTGACCTGCCACGTCGGGCAGGCGCGCACGGGCGGGGTCAAGGGCAGCCTGGGGCTGGCCCAGGACCCCTCGCAGTTCTCCCTGTCCTGCCGGCAGACCGGCCCGATCAACCTGCCCGACAAGCTGCCGAAGAACGAGGTAGTGTTCAGCGAGGACACCTCGATCCTGTTCAAGGAAACGCGCGTCATCCGCATGTGGGACGCCACCAGCCGGACGCTGGTCTATCTGGCGATCAGCCGCAAGCTGATCGAGGGGGCGCCGGCCAACAGCATCTCGACGATTCCCGTCATGCCGTGGGGAGCGCGTTGAGCCCGGCGATTCCGTAGCGCATGGCGGCCAGGCGTTGCATCGCCGCGCGGGGGAGCGAGGAACTTGCCTCGCGGCGGCCGGTCAGCGGTCATATCGCCAGGAGTCGATCATGATCGCGCTCGTCCGCCTGTTCGCCTGTTTCCTGCTGGTCTTCGCCTCGCCCGCGCGCCCGGCCGAGCCGGAGATGAAGGTCGCCGTGGCACAGTCCGGCGGCACCTTCGTCGTCGACGCGGACATCGACTTCCCGTATCCGGTGCGCACCGTCTGGGACGTGCTCACCGACTTCGACAACATGGCCGGCGTGGTGAGCAATCTCCGGTCGAGCCGGATCAGCCGCCGCAAGGGAAACACCGTGGTCGTGCAACAGGAGGGAACGGCGCGCTTCGGGCTCATCTCCTACAGCTTCCTGTCCGAGCGGAAAGTGCGCATGGAACCGATGAAACGCATCGTCGTGCGGCAGATCTCGGGCCAGGCCAAGCGTTTCGAAAGCGAGGCCGATCTGGCGGAGACCAACCACGGGACCTCGATCCATTACCACGCCGAGATCGAACCCGATTCGCTGCTCGCCCGGCTGTTCGGCGCGATCTTCATCCAGCACGAGGTCGAGGAACAGTTTCACGCCCTGGCCGGCGAGATGGAAAAGCGGCAGCGGCTGTAGGGCGCCGCGGATCGGCGGCTAGACCGTTCCCGCGCCGCGTGCCGCCCGGCGCAGGCGGTCGGCCACGGCGGCCCAGTCGGGACCGGCGGGAACGGCCTCGACGAGGATGACGTCGTTGCCGGCCTGATCGAGCTCGCGCAAGGCGGCGTAGAGCCCGCGCGCGTAACCCTCCGGAGCGTCCGGCAGGCGGCGCAGCGAATGGACCGGCGGCGGCGCCAACCGGCCGCGCAGCAAAAGGCCGCAGCGTTTGCCCTGGCTTTGCGCTTCCCCGATCGCCCGCGGCAGATCGCCGGATGCCGCCAGCCGCATCGCGGTGCGCGGCGCGTAGTGGCCGTCGAGCGAACCGGAGACGCGCGGAATGCCGTCCGCCTGCATGCCCTCCGGCAGTTCCGGGCGTTCGCCGATGACGCTGCCGATCTGTTCCGGCGTGATGTGCCCCGGCCGCAGCAGGCGCGGCGGCATGCCGTTGCGCGACAGGTCCAGGATCGTCGATTCGATGCCCACCTCGCAGGCGCCGCCGTCGAGGACCAGGGCGACGGCATCGCCCAGTTCCTGGTGCACGTGCGCGGCGTCGGTGGGGCTGATGCGGCCGAAGCGGTTGGCCGACGGGGCGGCGATGCCGCACATGCCGTGGCGTCCGCCGCCCGCCTGCGCATAGGCGCGCAGCAGGGCGAGCGCCAGCGGATGCGCCGGCACGCGCACGCCGACGGTCTCCTGTCCGCCGGTGACCGCGTAGGGCACGGCCGGCGCGCGCGCGAGGATCAGCGTCAGCGGCCCCGGCCAGAAGGCTTCGGCCAGTTCCCAGGCCGACGGCGGAATGTCGCGGGCCCACTGGTCCAGATACGCGGCGCCCGGCAGGTGGACGATCAGGGGATGATCGGCCGGCCGGCCCTTGGCGGCGAAGATCCTGGCCACCGCGGCCGGATCGGCGGCGTCGGCGCCCAGGCCGTACACCGTCTCGGTCGGAAACGCGACCAGTTGCCCGGATTGCAGCAGCCGGACGGCCGCCGTCAAATCCGCGGAGATCGAAGCAGGCACGTTGCTCGGCAAGTTAGGGCAGATCGGGCAGGGTCTTGGCCAGCACCTTGGCGGTCTGCTGCGCGCGGAACTCGCTCAGCTTGCGCGCCAGTTCCGCGTCGCCGAGGGCGAGCATGGACACCGTGAACAAGGCGGCGTTGGTCGCGCCGGCCTCGCCGATGGCGAAGGTGGCGACGGGAATGCCGCCGGGCATCTGCACCATGGCCAGCAGCGAATCGAGCCCCTGCAGGTGCTTGGACGGCATCGGCACCGCCAGCACCGGCAGCTCCGTCTTGGCGGCCAGGACGCCCGCCAGATGGGCCGCGCCGCCGGCCGCGCCGATCAGCACCTGCATGCCGCGCTGTCGGGCCGTCGCCGCGTACTCCAGCGCGGCGTCCGGCGTGCGGTGCGCGGACAGCACCTTGGCTTCGTAGGCCACGCCGAACTTCTTCAGCGTTTCGGCGCAGGCGCGCATCACCGGCCAGTCGCTGTCCGAGCCCATGACGATGCCGACGAGGGGTTGATCCGACATGATTGTCTCCTGTGGGTTGGTGGATCAGGCGTTGGCCGCGCGCTCCGCGCTCTCCAGCGTGTTGGCCAGCAGCATGGTGATGGTCATCGGACCGACGCCGCCGGGAACCGGCGTGATGAACGCGGCGACTTCCTTGGCTGATTCGAAATCCACGTCGCCGCAAAGTTTCCCGTCCGGTAGCCGGTTGATGCCCACGTCGATGACCACGGCGCCCGGCCGGATCATGTCGCCGGTAATCATCTTCGGCTTGCCCACGGCGGCGACCAGGATTTCCGCGCGCTGGCAGTGCGCCTTCAGGTCGCGCGTCTGCGAGTGGCAGACGGTGACCGTGGCGCCCGCATGCATCAGCAGCATCGCCATCGGCTTGCCGACAATGTTCGAGCGGCCCACGACGACGGCTTCCTTGCCCTTGAGCGTGATGCCCGCCTCCTCGAAGAACTTCATCGCCCCGTACGGCGTGCACGGAATGAAGCACGGCTGTCCCTGCATCAGGGCGCCGACGTTCTCCGCGCGGAAACCGTTGAACGTCCTTCTCCGGCGCGATCGCGTCGAGCACCGCATCGGCGTCGAAATGCCGGGGCAGCGGCAGCTGGACCAGGATGCCGTGGATTTTCGGATCGGCGTTGAGCTCGGCGATCTTGGCGAGCACCGCGCGCGGTTCCGTGTCCGCCGGGTAAGCGTATTTTTCCGAGTGGAAGCCGGCCTGCGCACAGGCATTGACCTTGTTGCGCACATAGACCTGGGACGCCGGATCGTCGCCGACCAGAATCACCGCCAGCCCCGGCCGCACGCCATGCGCCGCGAGCTCCTCCGCGCGTTGCTTGAAGCCGGCGCGCAGCTTCTGTCCAAGAGCGTTGCCGTCGAGAATTTTTGCCGTCATGAGGAGAATCCAAAAGATGATGAGGCGGGCAGCGGATCGGAAAAAACAAAACCCGATAGCCGGCTATCGGGTTTGTTGGCGGAGACGGAGGGATTCGAACCCTCGATACAGGTTTATGCCCGTATGCTCCCTTAGCAGGGGAGTGCCTTCGACCTCTCGGCCACGTCTCCGGAAGGGCGCGATGATAGCCTTTCCGTATCCATCGGTCAAACGAACCGGAGCGGATTTCTTACTCCGCCTTGTCCAGGCCGAAGGTCTTGTGCAGGACGCGCACCGCCAGCTCCAGGTACTTCTCTTCGACGACGATCGAAATCTTGATTTCGGAGGTGGAGATCATCTTGATGTTGATGCCTTCCCGGCCCAGCGCGTTGAACATCTTGCTGGCGATGCCCGGATGCGAGCGCATGCCGACGCCGACGGCGGACACCTTGCAGATCTTGTTGTCGCCCTGCACGCCGCGCGCGCCGAGCTTCTCGGCGGTGCCCTTGAGGATTTCCAGAGCCTTGTTGTATTCGCCGCGATTGACGGTGAAGGAGAAATCCGTGGTTTCGTCGTTGGCGACGTTCTGGATGATCATGTCGACGTCGATGTTGGCCTCGGCGATCGGGCCGAGCAGCTGGTAGGCGACGCCCGGACGATCGGGAACCCCGAGAATGGTGAGCTTGGCCTCGTCGCGATTGAAGGCGATTCCGGAGATGATCGGTTGTTCCATTTGCTTTTCTTCCTCAACAGTAATCAGAGTACCTTCGCCTTCGTCCTGGAAGCTGGAAAGTACGCGCAGTTTGACCTTGTATTTGCCCGCGAACTCGACCGAGCGGATCTGCAGGACCTTCGAGCCGAGGCTGGCCATTTCCAGCATTTCCTCGAAGGTGATGGTGTCGAGCTTGCGCGCTTCGGGTTCGACGCGGGGGTCCGTCGTATAGACGCCGTTGACGTCGGTATAAATCTGGCACTCGTCGGCCTTCAGGGCCGCGGCCAGCGCGACGGCGGACGTGTCGGAGCCGCCGCGTCCGAGCGTCGTGATGTTGCCGTCCTCGTCGGCGCCCTGGAAGCCCGCGACCACGACGACGCATCCGTCGGCGAGATCCTCGCGGATCCTCTCGTCGTCGATCTGCAGAATGCGCGCCTTGGTAAAGGTGCTGTCGGTCAGCACGCGGACCTGCGGTCCGGTGTAGCTTTTCGCCTTGACGCCTTCTTCCTTCAGTGCCATGGCCAGCAGGCCGATGGTCACCTGTTCGCCCGTCGAGGCGATCACGTCCAGTTCGCGGGGGTCGGGCGTCGTGGAAATTTCCTTGGCCAGCGCGATCAGGCGGTTGGTTTCGCCCGACATCGCCGAAGGAACCACGATAATGTCATGCCCCTGGGCCTTCCACCGGGCCACCCGTTTGGCAACGTTTTTGATCCGGTCCGTTGATGCGACCGACGTGCCACCAAATTTTTGCACTATCAGAGCCATTCACAATCCAGAAGTTGGTAACGAAAGTCGGGGATTCTAGCGCAACATTTATTTGAAAGACAAGGCAAATTCCCCTCTTTCGGCCCCCTCAAATCTATTCAAAACAAGTGCTTAAATGCTACTTGCAATGGCTTATGTTCCTGTTCTATACTTCCAGCACTATAACGAAAGTTATAGGTCGCGAGAGCGGAAGCGCGGCGATCGAAATGTATGAAATGGACCCAAAACTACGGCTGACAGCCGAATGAAAGGATGCAAATGACTACAGCGAAAACGAACGACAAAACCAGTGAACCGCGCGAGATCCGCCGCAAGCTTGGTTTGAATCAACAGCAGTTCTGGTCGAAGATCGGTGTGACGCAAAGCGGCGGATCGCGTTATGAGAGCGGCCGCAACATGCCGCGGCCGGTGCGCGAGCTGCTTCGCCTGGTCCATGTCGAGCAGATCGACATCCAGCGCATCAAGCGCGAGGACGTGGATATCGTGGATTACCTCAAGAGCGAGGACCCCGATCTGTACAAGACCCTGAAAAAGGCGGCCAAGGCCAAAAGGAAGGCCGGCTGATCAGGGGTTTGCAATCACCCGTACGCCTAGTGCGGCGATGCGCTGGGCGAACGATGAGAGGCTTTCGGCGCTGAGCGCCGAAAGCCTCGTCGCTTCGGGCTGCAGGGAAGGCCGGGCCAGTCCGTAGAGATGCACGCCCTCGATCCGGTTCCTGATCGAGGCGACGAGTTCGAGATAGGCGTCGAATTCAGCGGCATCGATCGGCTTGCCGTCGATGGCGAACAGGCAGGTCTGAACCCAGGTGGGGGCCAGCTGCGCGCAGGTCGAGACCGCTTTGCGGAGCTTGCCGGGCGTCGTGCGCGTGCCGTTGACGCGCAGGATGCCTGCGGCCGTTCCCCGGTCGATCTTGAACCAGACCTCGCCCCCCAGCTCGCCGATGCGGGCGATTCCCCGCTGCACGCTCGCCTGGTGCAGCAGGCTGCCGTTGGTTATCAGGCGCAGTTTGACGGTGCCGAGCAGGCCGAATTGCTCGAGCTGCCGGCCGGCGATATCCACAGCGTCTGGAAACTCGCGGGCGCTGGTCGGTTCGCCGTTGCCCGAGAAGGCCACGTTGACCAGTTTCCGGAAGCCGGGCGGGGCGTTCTTGTCGAGAAAGTCCCCGGACACCGCCTCGCGCAGGAATTCATGCAGCTCGGCTTCGAGCCGCGGCAGATCGATTGCGGGCGGGCCGCCCCGCTTGAGATCGGGAACCTGGCAGTAGATGCACGCCCAGTTGCAGGCATTGTTCACGTTGAGGTTGATGCCCACCGAAACGCCGCCCGCGCGGCGGGAAACCACCGGGTAGACGTACTTCATTCCGGCGCTGTCGCGGCTGTGGTCGTGGATGGTGAGCATGGCTGGCATCACCTGAGAGTGGCGGGGATCGGGGCGGTTCCCGGTGATATAATCGCGCAGCTTTTTTCCCCGAGTTCGCCATGTTCGTCACCCGCCGCCTGGAATTCGACGCCGGCCATCGTATCCCCGACCACAAAAGCCAATGCCGGCATCTGCACGGCCATCGCTACGCGCTCGAAGTGACGCTTGCCGGCGAGATCATCCGCCAGGCGGGGGACCCCGCCAACGGCATGGTCATGGATTTTTCCGAAGTCAAGGCACTGGCGAAAAGTCATCTGGTTGACCTGTGGGATCATGCGTTCCTCGTCTATGAAGGCGACGTGCCGGTCGTCGACTTCCTCGCTTCCCTGCCGGGGCACAAGACGGTAATTCTCGATTGTATTCCGACGGCCGAGAATCTGGCCGAGAAGGCATTCCGGATTCTCGACGCGGCCTACCGCGACACCTATGGCAATCACTTGCGGCTGGAGCGGGTGCGGCTGTACGAGACCCCGAATTGCTGGGCCGACGCGGTCCGCGCGGAGGCGTGAGGCGGGCGCTCAGGCGGTCTTGACCGTGTGCATCAGGTAGTTGACCCCGGTGTCGCCGCACAGGCTGTATTTCCTGCTCAGCGGATTGTAGGTCATGCCGATCAGCTCGTCCGGCTCCAGTCCGGCGCTGCGGGCCCAGCGCGAAAGTTCCGACGGCTTGATGAAGCGCGCGTAATCGTGCGTCCCCTTGGGCAGCAGCCCTAGAACGTACTCGGCGCCGATGACGGCGAACAGATACGACCTCGGGTTGCGGTTGAGGGTGGAAAAGAAGACGTGGCCGCCGGGCTTGACCAGCGCCGAGCACGCGGCGATGGTGCTGGCCGGGTCGGGGACGTGCTCCAGCATTTCCATGCAAGTGACGACGTCGAAAGCGCCGGGCATCTGGCGGGCCAGTTCCTCGGCGGATACCAGCCGATAGTTGACCGTCCTGCCGCTTTCCAGGAGATGGAGTTTCGCCACCCCGAGTGCCTTTTCGGAGAGGTCGATGCCGGTGACGCTGGCGCCGCATTGGGCGAGGCTTTCGGACAGGATGCCGCCGCCGCAGCCGATGTCTAGCACCGCCTTGCCGGCCAGTTTGACGTGCCGGTCGATCCAGCCCAGGCGGAGCGGATTGATTTCGTGGAGCGGCTTGAACTCGCTCTGCGGGTCCCACCACCGGTGAGCGAGCTGGCTGAATTTGTCGAGTTCGTGAGGATCGGCGTTGTGCATGGCGGTCAAGTCAAGGCAATAAAAAAGCCCTGCCGAGGCAGGGCTTTCATTGTATCGGACCTGATTACTTCTTGGTGCCGATGATTTCGATATCGACGCGACGGTCAGGCTGCAGGCAAGCGATAACCTTCGGGCTCTTCGGTCCCTTGCAATCGCCCGGCTTGGTGACCGGCTGCTTGCTGCCCTTGCCTTCGGTGTAGATGCGGTTGGCCGGGATACCCTTGCTGACCAGGTAGTCCTTGACCGAAGCGGCGCGCTTCTCGGACAGCTTCTGGTTGTAGGCGGCGCTGCCGATGCGGTCGGCGTGGCCGACGGCGATGACCACTTCGAGAACCAGTTGCTGGGACTTGGCGACGACGTCATCAAGCTTGGCCTTGCCTTCGGGGCGCAGGGTAGCCTTGTTGAAGTCGAACAGCGCGTCGGCGGCGACGGTCACCTTGTCGCGGGCCGGAGCGGCGGCCGGAGCGGGAGCGGGAGCAGCCGGAGCGGCGGCGACCGGAGCGGCCTTGGGCTCGCAGACTTCCTTCGGCAGCAGGTCCTTGTCGCACGTGCAGCCGGCAGGGTCCTTGGCGGCGGCGGCCGGGGTCCAGAAGTTGGTCCGCCAGCACAGTCCGTACGGGTCCATCACGACCTCGCCGCGGCCGTCGATGGCGTAGACACGATCAACAGCCTGGGCTTGCGCCAACGAGGCGCACAGGCCAATGGTTGCGGCCAGCAAGGCCATCGCGGAATGTTTTGCTGTTTTATTCATCTTGATTTACCTCGTTAGTGTTGATTAGAGCCTGCGGGTTTGTCCAAGTGGCTTGTTGCGACTCATTGTTGAAAGACTAGAAAACCATTTCACGAACGGATTCGATTCTGCCACAAAGCCGCCAGATTTTTCAACTCGATCATGCTGCAGTGGAGCAGGCTTCCGTTGGAAACACAAGCCTTTCCGGCTACCCATACGTCTGATACATGCTCACGTCCTGCCGAATAAGCAAGCAGTGATGCTTGATCGTAGCACGGTGCCAATAGGGAGTCATTAATCTTGATGGCGCACAAATCCGCCGATTTGCCGGCCTCGATGCTGCCGATTTCCTTGTCCAGAGCGAGGGCGCGCGCGCCGTTCAGCGTGGCCATGCGCAGCGCCCGGTGGGCGCCGACGGCGTCGGCCCGCCCGCTGGAACCCTTGGCCAGGAGCGATGCCAGACGCATTTCCTGGAGGATGTCCAGGCGGTTGTTGCTGGCGGCGCTGTCCGTGCCAAGGCCGATGTTCAGGCCTCTCCGGGTCATCGGCTCGATCGGCGCGATGCCGCTGGCAAGCTTGAGATTGGAGCTGGGGCAGTGCACGACCGAGCAGCCGTGCTGGGCCAGCAGCTGCATCTCGTGATCCTCGAGATGGACGGCATGGACGCCGATCAGCCCCGGACCGAGCAGGCCCAGGCGGCGCAGCCGCTCGATCGGCCGCACGCCGAAGAGCTTCACGCTGTCCTCGATCTCCTTGCGGGTCTCGTGGAGGTGCAGGTGGATGGGGATGTCGCACTGTTCCGAGAGGGTCAGCACCTTCTCGAACGTGCGGTCGCCGACCGTGTAGGGGGCGTGCGGGGCCAGGCAGAAACCGAGCAGCGGGCTGTCGCGGAATTCGTCGCGGACGGCCAGTCCGCGGGCCAGGTAGTCGTCCGCGTCGGCGGCGTAGGCGGTCGGGAAGTCCAGCGCGATGAGCCCGACCACGGCCCGGATTCCCAGCTCCCGCGCGGCTTTGACGGTCGCCTGGGGGAAGAAGTACATGTCGTTGAAACAGGTGATGCCGCCGCGCAGCATTTCGGCGCAGGCCAGCAGCGTTCCGTCATGCACGAACTGGGGCGAGACGTGTTTCGCCTCGGCCGGCCAGATGTGTTCGCGCAGCCAGGCGTCGAGGGGGAGATCGTCCGCAAGGCCCCGCAGCAGGGACATTGCGGCATGCGTGTGCAGATTGACGAGGCCCGGAATGAGGACATGGTCATGCAGTTGCCTGGTTTCGCGCGGGGCGAAGCGAAATTTTCCTTCCGACTGTTGCAAAATAGCAACAATCCGGCCCTTGTCGATGGCGACGGAGTGGTTTTCCAGAACGGTATCGGCCGGTTCGACGGGGATGATCCATCTGGCTTCGATGAGTAGGTCGAACTGGATCGGGCATCGCGCAGTTCGCTCGCTGTTCGTTTATTCGCGGTGAGTGATACCGGTTCGCATTTACCGGACGCCGTATAAGCTTACTTCGGAACCCGCCGGTTTTGTCCCGCGATCTTCCGGAAATTCGGTCCGGGCGTCGGGAGCAATGGGCGGCGTGTTAGAATGGCGCGTTCGACAAAACGAAAATGCCGGTGCCGAAGTCCGTACCCGCCGGTCAACCGGTCGCCGAATTGGAACGAGCCGTGGAAATCTTCGCCAAAGAAACACTCCCCATCAGCCTCGAAGACGAGATGCGCCGGTCGTATCTCGATTACGCCATGAGCGTGATCGTCGGCCGGGCGCTGCCGGATGCGCGCGACGGCCTGAAGCCGGTGCATCGCCGGGTGCTGTACGCCATGCACGAACTGGGCAACGACTGGAACAAGGCGTACAAGAAGTCCGCGCGCATCGTCGGCGACGTGATCGGTAAATACCATCCGCACGGCGATACGGCTGTTTACGACACGATCGTGCGCATGGCGCAGGATTTCTCGCTGCGCTACATGCTGGTCGACGGGCAGGGCAACTTCGGTTCGATCGACGGCGACAACGCGGCGGCGATGCGTTACACGGAAGTGCGCATGGCGCGCATCGGCCACGAACTGCTGACCGACATCGACAAGGAAACCGTCGATTTCGGGCCGAACTACGACGGTTCGGAGCAGGAACCGCTGATCATGCCGGCGCGCATCCCGAACCTGCTGATCAACGGCTCGTCGGGGATCGCCGTCGGCATGGCGACCAACATTCCGCCGCACAACCTCAACGAGGTGGTCGAGGCGTGCCTAGCGCTGCTGCACGATCCCGAGATGACGGTCGACGATCTGATCGAGATCATTCCGGCGCCCGATTTTCCGACCGCCGGGATCATCTACGGCGTGTCCGGCGTGCGCGAGGGCTATCAGACCGGCCGCGGCCGCGTGATCATGCGCGCCCGCACGCACTTCGAGGACATCAAGGGCAGCGCCGACCGCCAGGCAATCATCGTCGACGAACTGCCGTACCAGGTTAACAAGCGTTCGCTGCTGGAACGCATCGGCGAACTGGTCAACGAGAAGAAGATCGACGGCATCGCCGATCTGCGCGACGAGTCCGACAAATCCGGCATGCGCGTGGTCATCGAGCTCAAGCGCAACGAAGTGCCGGAAGTCGTGCTCAACTGCCTGTACAAGCAGACGCAGCTGCAGGATACCTTCGGGATGAACATGGTGGCGCTGGTCGACGGCCAGCCGCGTTTGCTCAACCTGAAGCAGATGCTCGACTGCTTCCTGGCGCACCGGCGCGAGATCATCACCCGGCGCACCGTGTTCGACCTGCGCAAGGCGCGCGAGCGGGCGCACATCCAGGAAGGCCTGGCCGTGGCGCTGGACAACGTCGATGAAATCATCGCCCTGATCAAGGCCTCGCCGACGCCGGCGGACGCCCGGCGCGGGCTGATGGGCAAGCTGTGGCAGTCGGCGACGGTGGGCGAGATGCTGCAGCGCGCCGCGCTGGACGCGACGCGCCCGGAAGGGCTGGGGCTCGAATACGGCTTGTCGCGGAGCGGTTACCTGCTGTCCGAGGCGCAGGCGCAGGCGATCCTGGAACTCCGCCTGCAGCGCCTGACCGGCCTCGAACGCGACAAGATCGTCGCCGACTACGCCGAACTGCTCGAACGCATCGCCGACCTGATGGACATCCTGGCCCGGCCGGAGCGCATCACCGAGATCATCGCCGAGGAGCTCAACGTCGTGCGCGCGCAGTTCGGCGACAAGCGGCGCTCGGAGATCGTCCTCGACACGCAGGACCTGGGCATCGAGGACTTCATCACGCCGCAGGACATGGTGGTCACGCTGTCGCATTCGGGCTACATCAAGTCGCAGCCGCTCGCCGACTATCGCGCCCAGCGGCGCGGTGGGCGCGGCAAGCAGGCGGCGACGGTCAAGGAAGACGATTTCGTTGACCATTTGTTTACCGCCAACACCCACGACTACATCCTCTGCTTCTCCAATCGCGGGCGGGTCTACTGGCTCAAGGTCTACGAGGTGCCGCAAGGCGCGCGCACCGGGCGCGGCAAGCCGATCGTCAACATGTTCCCGCTCGAGGACGGGGAGAAGATCAACGCCATCCTGCCGATCAAGGAATTCGTCGAAGACCGCTTCATTTTCATGTGCACCGCGCAGGGTACGGTGAAGAAGACGCCGCTGTCGGATTTCTCCAATCCGCGCAAGGCCGGCATCATCGCGGTGGCGCTCGACGAGGGTGACTACCTGATCGGCGCCGAGATCACCAGCGGCACGCAGGACATCGTGCTCGTCTCCGATGCCGGCAAGGCGGTCTGGTTCGACGAGGAGGACGTCCGGCCGATGGGCCGCACGGCGCGCGGCGTGCGCGGCATGCGGCTGGGCGAGGGGCAGCAGGTGCTGTCGCTGCTGGTCGCCGAGAACCACCAGGAAACGGTGCTGGTGGCCACCGAGAACGGCTTCGGCAAGCGCACGGTGCTGGCCGATTTCCGCCACTCGGGCCGGGGCAAACAGGGCGTCATCGCCATCGCCGCCAGCGAGCGCAACGGCAAGGTCGTCGCCGCGCGGCTGGTCAAGGACGAGGACGAGATCATGCTGATCACCACTGGCGGCGTGCTGATCCGCACGCGCGTGGCCGAAATCCGTGAACTCGGGCGGGCGACGCAGGGCGTGACCCTGATCGCGCTCGACGACGGAGAAAAGCTGGCCGGCCTGGAGAAGGTGGTCGAGTCCGAGGACGACGCCGAGAACGGCCAGGAAAAGGATGCGGCGGATTCCGCGCCGGAGCAGGACGGGGAATAATAGCGCTGTTGGAAAGCGCCGCGCGATCGGCGTCGGGCCGGATTTTCTCCGTCCAACCAGGGGAAGGTTTTTCTGAAGAGGGCTACCTGCATTGCCATGAGCGACGCGCTGAAAAAGGAACTCGCCGAAGTGCGCGGCGAAATCGACGCCATCGACGCGCAACTGCTCGACCTGCTCAACCGCCGGGCGCGCTGCGCCCAGAAGGTCGGGGAGATCAAGGCGGCGCACGGCGAGGGCGGCTTCATCTACCGGCCGGAGCGCGAGGCGCAGGTATTGCGGCGGATTCAGGACATGAACGCCGGGCCGCTGCCGGATGAGAGCGTGACCTGGTTCTTCCGCGAGGTGATGTCGGCCTGCCTGTCGCTCGAACGGCCGCTGACCGTGGCCTTTCTCGGGCCGCTCGGCACCTTTTCGGAAAGCGCGTCCACCAAGCACTTCGGGCACGCCGCGCAACTGCAGCCGCAGACCTCGATCGACGACGTGTTCCGCGAGGTCGAGGCCGGGCATGCCGATTTCGCCGTGGTGCCGGTGGAAAATTCGACCGAGGGCGCGATCGGGCGCACGCTCGACCTGCTGATGACCTCGCCGCTCAGGATGTGCGGCGAAGTCGTGCTGCCCATCCATCAGCACCTGATGACCCGCGAGGCATCGCTGGAGAACATCGCCAAGGTGTATTCGCACGCGCAGTCGCTGGCGCAGTGCCATGAATGGCTCAACCGCTCGCTGCCCAAGGCGCAGCGCATTCCCGTCGGCAGCAACGCCCAGGCCGCGCAGCTGGCCGCGGCGGAAGCCGGAACGGCGGCCCTGGCCGGCGAGGCGGCCGCCGAACGCTACGGCCTGCCCGTGCTCGTCGGCAACGTCGAGGACGAGCCGAACAACACCACCCGCTTCGTCGTGCTCGGACGCCAGGAGGCCGGCCCGTCGGGACGCGACAAGACCTCGCTGATCATGTCCGCGCCCAATCGCACCGGCTCGCTGTGCGAACTGCTTGCGCCGTTCTCCGACGCCGGCGTGTCGATGACGCGCCTGGAATCGCGGCCGGCGCGCCATACGCTGTGGGAGTACGTGTTCTACGTCGACGTCGACGGGCACCGCGACGATCCGCGGGTGGCCCGCGCACTGGCCGAACTGGCGCGCCGCGCCGCCTACCTGAAGGTGCTCGGGTCGTATCCCGTCGCCGTTTACTGAACCACTTTCGTCGAGGATTCGAGCATGTCGCTTTGTGACCAGTCGCTGCCCTACGTTCGCGCCATTTCGCCCTACCAGCCCGGCAAGCCGATCACCCAACTGGCCCGCGAAATGGGCATCCCGGTCGAGCGGATCGTCAAGCTGGCGTCCAACGAGAACCCGCTGGGCATGAGCCCGAAGGCACGGGCCGCGCTGGAAGCGGCGGTGGGCACGCTGGAACGCTACCCCGACGACTTCGAGCTGAAGGCGGCCGTCGCCGCGCATACCGGCCTCGGGCGGGAGCGCATCGTCCTGGGCAACGGCTCGAACGACCTGCTCGACATGGCGGCGCGCGTGTTCCTGGCGCCGGGGCGCTCGACGGTCTTTTCGCAGCACGCCTTCGCGGTGTACCCGCTGGCCTCGCTGTCCGTCGGCGCCGAGCTGATCGCCGTGCCGGCCAGGGAGTTCGGGCACGACCTCGACGCCATGCGCGCCGCCGTGCGGCCGGATACGCGCCTCGTCTGGATCGCCAACCCCAACAACCCGACCGGCACCTTCGTGCCGTATCCGCAGCTCAAGGAATTCATGCGCGCGCTGCCCGGCGACGTCGTGGTGGTGCTCGACGAGGCCTACAACGAATATCTGCCGGCCAGGGTGAGCGCCGACTCCAAGGACTGGCTCGGCGAATTCCCGAACCTGGTGATCACGCGCACCTTTTCCAAGATCTATGGCCTGGCCGGGCTGCGTGTCGGCTATGCGCTGGCTTCGGCGGAAATCGCCGACCTGATGAACCGCGTGCGCCAGCCGTTCAACTGCAACAACCTGGCCCTGGCGGCGGCGACGGCGGCGCTCGACGACCGCGAATTCGTCGCGCGCAGCCAGGAGCTCAACCGCGCCGGCATGGAACAACTGGTCGCGGGCTTCCGCCAGCTCGGCTTCGAGTTCATTCCGTCGTACGGCAATTTCGTCGCCTTCCGGGCCGGCGACGCCGCCACGGTCAACGACAAACTGCTGCGGCAGGGCGTGATCGTCCGCCCGGTCGCCGGCTACGGCATGCCAGAGTGGCTGCGCGTGACCATCGGCACCGAGGCGGAGAACCGGCGCTTCCTGCAGGCGCTGGAGACCGCCCGCGGATGAGGACGGGCCGATGAGTTCCGAGCCGGAATTCGGCAAGGTCGTCGTCTTCGGTGTCGGCCTGATCGGCGGATCGTTCGCGCTGGCGCTGAAGGCCGCCGGGCAGGTCGAGGAAGTCGTCGGTTTCGGACGCAGCCTGTCCACCCTGACGCAGGCGCTGGACCTGGGCATCATCGACCGCATCGGGATCAATCCGGGGCAGGAGACCGTGGAGGCCGATCTGGTGCTGCTCGCCACCCCGGTCGGGCAGATGCCGGAGATCATGGCCCGCATCGCGCCCTACCTCGGGCCGGAAACCGTGGTCACCGACGGCGGCAGCACCAAGTCCGACGTGGTGGCCGCGGTGCGCGAGCATCTCGGCGAACGGGCAGGTCAGTTCGTGCCGGCGCATCCGATCGCCGGCGCGGAGAACAGCGGCGCGGCGGCCGCGCGGGCCGACCTGTACCAGCACAAGAAAGTGGTGCTCACGCCGCTGCCGGAGAACCCGGTCCTCAACGTCGCGCGCGTCCGCTCGGCCTGGGAGTGGTGCGGCGCCCAGCTCTTCGAGTTGACGCCGGAGGAGCACGACCGCGTCTTCGCCGCGGTCAGCCACCTGCCGCACCTGTTGTCGTTCGCCCTGGTGCACGGCCTGGCGGTGCGGGACGACAGCGAACTCTATTTCAATTTCGCCGCCAGCGGCTTCCGCGACTTCACGCGCATCGCCGCCAGCCATCCGGAAATGTGGCGGGACATCTGCCTGGCCAACCGCGTCGCCCTGCTCGGCGAGCTGGACCGTTACCAGGAGCAGCTCGACGAACTGCACGACGCGCTCTCGCGTGGCGACGGCGCGGTGCTGGAAAAGACCTTCGACGTGGCGCGCGCGGCGCGGCGCGCCTGGGACGGAAGCAAGTCCAGATGAGCACGCCGGAATCCATCGACCTGCCGGAACTGCTGTCCGCGCGGGGCAGCGTCCGCCTGCCCGGCTCGAAGAGCATCTCCAACCGGGTGCTGCTGCTCGCCGCGCTGGCCGAGGGCGGCACCGAGATCCGCGACCTGCTCGAATCCGACGATACCGCGCGCATGCGCGAAGCCCTGGGCGCGCTCGGCGTGGCGATGACGCCGTTGGGCGGTAACGCCTGGCGCCTGACCGGCGCCGGCGGCGCCTTTCCGGTCAAGCGCGCCGAACTCTTCCTCGGCAACGCCGGCACGGCCTTCCGTTCGCTGACCGCGGCCCTGGCGCTGTGCGGCGGCGATTACCGCCTGTCCGGCGTGCCGCGCATGCACGAGCGGCCGATCGGCGACCTCGTCGACGCCCTGCGCCAGCTCGGCGCCGACATCGAATACACGGCCGACGCGGGCTATCCGCCGCTGCACATCCGCCCGGCGGCGATCCGTCCGGGCGGCACGGTGCGCATCCGCGGCGACGTGTCGAGCCAGTTCCTGACCGGCCTGCTGATGGCGCTGCCGCTGACCGGCGTGGAAACGGCCATCGAAGTCGTCGGCGAGCTGATTTCCCGGCCGTATGTCGAGATCACGCTGGCCATGATGGAACGCTTCGGCGTGCGGGTCGAACGGCACGGCTGGCAACGCTTCGTCGTGCCGGCCGGCTGCGTTTACCGCTCGCCCGGCGTCGTTTACGTCGAGGGCGACGCCTCGTCGGCGTCGTATTTCCTGGCGCTCGGCGCGATCGGCGGCGGGCCGCTGCGCGTCGAGGGCGTCGGGCAGGACTCCGTGCAAGGCGACGTGCGCTTTGCCGACGCACTGGCGCAAATGGGCGCGCGCATCGCCCTGGGGCCGAACTGGATCGAGGCCAGCGGGCCGGAGAACGGTGGCCTGCGCGGCATCGAACTCGACTGCAACGCCATCCCCGATGCGGCGATGACGCTGGCGACGGCGGCGCTGTTCGCTGAAGGGCCGACGACGCTGAAGAACATCGCCAGCTGGCGGGTCAAGGAAACCGACCGCATCGCCGCGATGGCGGCCGAACTGCGCAAGCTCGGCGCCGTGGTCGAGGAGGGCGGCGACTGGCTGCGGGTGACGCCGCCCGCCGCGCTCGTTTCGCCTCACCAGGGCATCGACACCTACGACGATCACCGCATCGCCATGTGCTTCTCGCTCGCCGCGCGCGGCGTGCCGGTGCGCATCAACGAGCCGGGCTGCGTGGCCAAGACCTTTCCCGACTACTTCGCCCGCTTCGCCGAGGTGACCCAGGCCGTGCCGGTGATCGCCATCGACGGCCCGTCGGCGTCGGGCAAGGGCACGATCGCCGCCAAGGTGGCGGCGGCGCTGGGCTGGCATTACCTCGACTCCGGCGCCATCTACCGCCTGACCGCGCTGGCGGCGCAGCGGGCCGGCGTGGCCTGGGACGACGAGGCGGGCGTGGCCCGCATCGCCGCCGGGCTCGACGCGGAGTTCGGCGAGAACTCGATCCGGCTGTCCGGCGAGGAGGTCGGCGACGCCATCCGCCACGAGGCCATTTCCATCGGCGCCTCGCACGTCGCCGCCCTGCCGGCGGTGCGCCGGGCGCTGCTTTTCCGGCAACGCCTGTTCCGTCGCGCGCCGGGGCTGGTGGCGGACGGCCGGGACATGGCGTCGGTCGTCTTCCCCGACGCGCGGACCAAGGTTTTCCTCACGGCCAGCGTCGAGGTGCGCGCCCAAAGGCGCTATAAGCAGTTGATCGAAAAAGGAATCGCTGCTAGTATTACCCCTCTTTTGCTGGACTTGCGCGAACGCGATCTGCGGGACAGTCAACGCAGCGTGGCGCCGTTGCAGCAAAGCGAAGAGGCCCACCTGCTCGATACGACGGACCTGTCCATCGCCCAAACCGTGGCGCAGGTCCTGGCATGGAGTGGAACGGCCGGGTAGCAGCCGGGCATGGCGCAGCAGCGTTGCTGCGCAGGCCCGTTTCGGTGTCGCCGGGACGATTTTCCCTCGGGCCGGCGACGTGGTTTCAACTCAACCCCATCCGCATCACGCGGTAACACACAATCTCCTATGTCAACCAATCCCACCCCCATGCAGGAAAGTTTTGCCGATCTCTTCGAGGCCAGCCTCAACCGCCAGGAAATGCGTCAAGGCGAGGTCATCACCGCGCAGGTCGTGCGCATCGACCAGAATTTCGTCGTGGTCAACGCCGGACTGAAGTCCGAGAGCTACATCGACCGGGACGAATTCCTCAACGATGCCGGTGAAATCGAAGTCGCGGTCGGCGATTTCGTCCAGGTCGCCATCGAACAACTGGAGAACGGTTTCGGCGAAACCCGCCTCTCCCGCGAGCGCGCCAAGCGCGTCGCCGCCTGGAACGCTCTGGAAATGGCCCTCAACGACGGCTCGCTGGTCACCGGCACGATCACCGGCAAGGTCAAGGGCGGCCTCACCGTCATGACCAACAGCGTGCGCGCCTTCCTGCCGGGCTCCCTGGTGGACATGCGCCCGGTCAAGGACACCACGCCGTACGAGGGCAAGACCTTCGAATTCAAGGTCATCAAGCTCGATCGCAAGCGCAACAACGTCGTCGTCTCGCGCCGCGCCGTGCTCGAAGCCACGGTGGGCGAGGAACGCGAGGCGCTGCTCTCCAACCTCAAGGAAGGCAGCATCGTCAAGGGCGTGGTCAAGAACATCACCGACTACGGCGCCTTCGTGGACCTGGGCGGCATCGACGGCCTGCTGCACATCACCGACCTGGCCTGGCGCCGCGTCCGCCATCCGTCCGAAGTGCTGGCCGTGGGCGACGAAGTGCAGGCCAAGATCCTCAAGTTCGACCAGGACAAGAACCGCGTCTCGCTGGGCCTGAAGCAGCTCGGCGAAGATCCGTGGGTCGGCATCTCGCGCCGCTACCCGCAGGGCACCCGCCTGTTCGGCAAGGTCACCAACCTGACCGACTACGGCGCCTTCGTCGAGATCGAGCAGGGCATCGAAGGCCTGGTGCACGTCTCGGAAATGGACTGGACCAACAAGAACGTCCATCCGTCGAAGGTCGTCCAGCTCGGCGACGAAGTCGAGGTGATGATCCTCGAAATCGACGAGGAACGCCGCCGCATCTCCCTGGGCATGAAGCAGTGCGTCGCCAATCCGTGGGACGACTTCGCCATGAACCACAAGAAGGGTGACAAGGTGAAGGGCGCCATCAAGTCGATCACCGACTTCGGCGTGTTCATCGGCCTGCCGGGCGGCATCGACGGCCTGGTGCACCTGTCCGACCTGTCGTGGTCGACGCCGGGCGAGGAAGCCATCCGCAACTTCAAGAAGGGCGACGAGGTGGAAGCCGTGGTGCTGGCCATCGATACCGAGAAGGAGCGCATCTCGCTGGGCATCAAGCAGCTCGACGGCGATCCCTACACCAGCTTCATCGCCACGCACGAGAAGAACGCCATCGTCAAGGGCACGGTCAAGTCGGTCGACGCCCGCGGCGCGGTGGTCACGCTCGACGGTGACATGGAAGGCTATCTGCGCGCCTCCGAAGTCTCGCGCGACCGTATCGACGATCTGACCAAGGTGTACAAGGAAGGCGACGAGGTCGAGGCGATGATCATCAACATCGACCGCAAGACGCGCTCCATCAACCTGTCGGTCAAGGCCAAGGATCAGGCCGAGCAGCACGAGGCCATGCAGAAGTTCTCGGCCGAGAGCAGCGTCAGCTCGGGTACGACCAACCTCGGCGCCTTGCTGAAGGCCAAGCTGAACAGCCAGCAATAAGGTCCTCGCATGACCAAGTCAGATCTGATCGCGCGGCTGGCCGAGCGGTTTCCGCAACTGGTCGCGAAGGATGCCGATTTTGCGGTCAAGATGATTCTCGATGCGTTGTCCGAGGCGCTGGTCAAGGGCGACCGCATCGAGATCCGGGGGTTCGGCAGCTTCTCGCTGAACTACCGGCCGCCGCGCGTCGGCCGCAACCCCAAATCCGGCGACAAGGTGCGCGTCCCGGAAAAGTGGGTGCCGCATTTCAAGGCTGGCAAGGAATTGCGGGAGCGCGTCGAACAAGTCGATCAAAGCGGTCTGAATGACGGACGTGTTCGGATGAATGAACGGGCGGCAACTGGTTTTGCCGCCCTTTTCTTTCAGGAGGTCGGAATCGATGCGTGTTCTCTTGTGGTGTTGCCGGGTGTTCATCTTCCTGTTTCTGCTGGCTTTTGCGCTGAAGAACACGGACCCGGTGAACGTCTATTTCTTCTTCGATACGTCCTGGCAGGCGCCGCTGATCATCGTCGTGCTCGCCTTCTTCGCCGGCGGGATGGCGCTCGGCGTGCTGGCCCTGCTCGGCACGGTGTTCGGGTTGAAGCGCGAGATCTCGCGCCTGAAGCGCGGCAAGGCCGACGGCGGCAGGGACGAAATCGCGGAGACGCCGCTGCCCTGAACCGCGGCACGTTCGCCCGGCGGCGCCGGGCCGAACCGGACGAGTGAACAAAAAAATGATCGAACTCGAATACTGGCAGCTTCTTTTCTTTCCCCTTTTCTTCGGCCTGGGCTGGGCGGCGGCGCGTATCGACATCCGCCACCTGGTGCGCGAATCGCGGGCGCTGCCCCGGTCGTATTTCCAGGGGCTCAACTTCCTGCTCAACGAGCAGCCCGACCGGGCGATCGAAGCCTTCGTCGAAGCCGTCAAGGTCGATCCCGAAACGGTCGAGCTGCATTTCGCGCTGGGCAGCCTGTTCCGCCGGCGCGGCGAGACCGAGCGCGCCATCCGCATGCACCAGAGCCTGATCGAGCGCGACGACCTGCCCGAGGAGCTCAAGCTGCAGGCGCTGTCCGAGCTCGGCCAGGATTACCTCAAGGCCGGCCTGCTCGACCGCGCCGAGGACATCTTCGACAAGCTGCGCGAGTCGCCGCGCGCCGAGGACGCCAAGCGCAACCTGCTCGAAATCTACCAGCTCGAAAAGGACTGGGCGAAGGCCATCGCCATCGCCGCCGAACTGCCGGATTTCGCCTCGCAGAAGGAAATCGCCGAATACCATTGCGAACTGGCTGCGGCCGAGATGATGCGCGCCCGCCCGGAGGCGGCGGCCGAGCACCTCAGGTCCGCGCTCGAACGCAACCGCAAGTGCGTGCGCGCCAGCCTGCTGCAGGGCGACATCGCGGCGCAGCAGGGGCGCCTGGAGGAGGCCATCGCCTGCTGGCAGCGCATCGAGCAGCAGGACCCGCCTTATCTCGCGCTGGTGGCCAAACGCCTGCTCGAAGCGTTCCGTAAGCTGGAGCGGCGCGAGGAAGGGCTGCTGCTGCTGCGCGGCTATCTCGAACGCTATCCGTCGCTCGACCTGCTCGACGTCGTTTTCCAGCTGGTGATCGAAGCGGAAGGGCCGGAAGCGGCGTATGGGCTGGTCCGCGACGAATTGCGGCGCAACCCGACGCTGCTCGGCTTCGACAAGCTGATCGAGGCGCGGCTGCTGATCGCCCCACCCGAGGCGCGCGCCGATCTCGACCTGGCCAAGGGCATCGTGCAGGGCTACACGCGCCGTCTGGCGCGCTATCGGTGCGATAATTGCGGCTTCAAGGCGCGCCAGTTCTATTGGCGCTGCCCGGCGTGCGGCGGCTGGGAAACCTATTCGCCGAAGCGCACCGAAGAATTCGACTTGGCACCTTAGGATTTTTCCGCATGGCCCTCCCCGATCTTTCCTCCGTCCGGCTGCTCATCGTCGGCGACGTGATGCTCGACCGCTACTGGTTCGGCGACGTCTCGCGCATTTCGCCCGAGGCACCGGTGCCGGTGGTCAAGGTCGAGCGCAGCGAGGAGCGTCCCGGCGGTGCGGCCAACGTGGCGCGCAACGCGGCCGCGCTCGGCGCGCGGGTGGCGCTGCTCTCCCTGGTCGGCAAGGACGAGGCCGGCGCGCGGCTGGCGCAACTGGCTCGCGAGGGCGGCATCGACGCCAGCCTGCACGTCAACGAGGCGGTGTCAACCACTGTCAAGCTGCGCGTGATTGGCCGCCAGCAGCAGCTGCTGCGCATCGACTTCGAGAACCGGCCGTCGCACGAGGTGCTGCGCGCCAAGCTCGACGAATTCGCCCGGCGCCTGCCCGGCTGCGACGCCGTGGTGTTTTCCGATTACGGCAAGGGCGGGCTGACGCACATCGGCGAGATGATCCGGCTGGCGCGCGACGCCGGCAAGACCGTGCTGGTCGATCCGAAGGGCGACGACTATTCCGCCTACGCCGGCGCCACGCTGATCACCCCGAACCGCTCGGAAATGCGCGAAGTGGTCGGGCGCTGGAAGGACGAGGCGGACCTGGAGCGCCGGGCGGCCGAACTACGCGGCCAACTGGACCTGGAGGCGCTGCTGGTGACGCGCAGCGAGGAGGGCATGTCGCTGTTCCTGGCGGACCGGGCGATCCACGAGAAGGCCGTGGCGCGCGAAGTGTTCGACGTGTCCGGCGCGGGCGACACGGTCATCGCCACGCTGGCGGTGATGCTGGCGCACGGCGCCGGCTGGGCGCCGGCGATCCACGTGGCCAACGTCGCGGCCGGCATCGTGGTCGGCAAGCTGGGCACGGCCGTGGTCACCCGCGACGAACTGGCGGCCGCACTGAACTAGCAAGGAGTCCCACTATGTACACCATCGTCACCGGCGCGGCCGGTTTCATCGGGGCGAACGTCGTCAAGGCGCTCAACGAGCGCGGCGTGACCAGGATCATCGCCGTCGACAACCTCAAGCGGGCCGAGAAGTTCAAGAACCTCGTCGACTGCGAGATCGCCGACTATCTCGACAAGGAGGATTTCCTCGCGCGCCTGCGGGCCGGGCAGTTCGACAGCGCGGTGAACGCCGTGCTGCACCAGGGCGCCTGCTCCGACACCATGGAGACCGACGGCCATTACATGATGGAGAACAACTTCCGCTACTCGCTGGCGCTGCTCGACTGGTGTCAGGCGCGGAAGATCCAGTTCATCTATGCCTCCAGCGCGGCGACCTACGGCGGCAGCAGCCGCTTCACCGAGGAGCGCGCCTTCGAGGCGCCGCTCAACGTGTATGGCTACTCCAAGTTCCTGTTCGACCAGATCGTGCGCCAGCGCCTGCCGGAAGCCTCCGCGCAGATCGCCGGCTTCCGCTACTTCAACGTCTACGGCCCGCGCGAAGCGCACAAGGGGCGCATGGCGTCGGTGGCCTTCCACCACTACAACCAGTTCCGCAGCGAAGGCAAGGTCAAGCTGTTCGGAGGCTGCGACGGCTACGGCAACGGCGAGCAGAAACGCGATTTCGTCTATGTCGGCGACGTCGCGCGGGTGAACCTGTTCTTCCTCGACCACCCGGAAAAATCCGGCATCTTCAACGTCGGCACCGGGCGGGCGCAGAGCTTCAACGAACTCGCCGCGGCCAACGTGAACAGCTGCCGCGCCCTGCAGGGCAAGCCGGCTGAACCGCTCGACGCACTGCTGGCGCAGGGCTTCATCGAATACATCCCGTTCCCCGAGGCGCTGAAAGGCAAGTACCAGAGCTTCACCCAGGCCGACCTCACCCGCCTGCGCGAAGCCGGCTACGAGGCGCCGTTCGCCCGCGTCGAGGAAGGCGTGGCCCACTACGTTCGCTGGCTCAACGATCATGTATAAGACGCTCGAAGATTACGTCGGCGAAACGCCGCTGGTGCGCCTGAAGCGCCTGCCCGGCGCGGCGGCCGAGGCGCGGGGCAACGTCCTGCTGGCCAAGCTGGAAGGCAACAACCCGGCCGGCTCGGTCAAGGACCGGCCGGCGCTGTCGATGATCCAGCGGGCCGCGCGGCGCGGCGACATCAAGCCCGGCGACACGCTGATCGAGGCCACCTCCGGCAACACCGGCATCGCGCTGGCGATGGCCGCGGCAATGGGCGGCTACCGCATGATCCTGGTCATGCCGGAAAACCAGAGCGTCGAGCGCCGCCAGACGATGCGCGCCTTCGGCGCCGAGCTGGTGCTCACTCCGCGCGACGGCGGCATGGAACTGGCGCGTGACGTCGCCGAGAAGCTGCGCGACGAAGGCAAGGGCGTGATCCTCGACCAGTTCGCCAACCCCGATAACCCGCTCGCGCATTACGAAGGGACCGGGCCGGAAATCTGGCGCGACACGCAGGGGCGCGTCACGCACTTCGTCAGCAGCATGGGCACCACCGGCACGATCATGGGTGTTTCGCGCTACCTCAAGGAGCAGAACCCGGCCGTGTGCATCGTCGGCTGCCAGCCCGAGGACGGCTCGCAGATTCCGGGCATCCGCAAATGGCCGGAAGCCTACCTGCCGAAGATCTTCGACCGCACGCTGGTCGATCGCGTCGAATCGGTCTCGCAGGGCGACGCCGAGCGCATGACACGCCGCCTGGCGCGCGAGGAAGGCATCTTCGCCGGCATCTCGTCCGGCGGCGCGCTGGCCGTGGCGCTGCGCCTGGCCGAGGAAGTGCGCGACGCGACGATCGTCGCCATCGTCTGCGACCGCGGCGACCGCTACCTTTCGACCGGGGTTTTTCCGGCTTGAAACCACGGAGGCAGACGGTACCTCATCCTCGCAGGCCCTCCGATGAAACCCGTCCTCGTTTTCGACATCGAGACCATCCCCGACGTACCGGGGCTGCGCCGCCTGCACGGGCTCGATTCGGCGCTTTCCGACGCCGAGGTAGCGGAGATGGCTTTCCAGCAGCGCCGGGTGCAGAGCGGCAACGACTTCCTGCCGCATTACCTGCAGCGCGTGGCCGTCATTTCCTGCGCCCTGCGTTCGGGCCGGGATCTGCGCGTGTGGTCGCTGGCCGAGCCGGAACAGGGCGAAGCCGAGATCATCCAGCGTTTCTTCGACGGCATCGAGAAGTTCACGCCGCAGCTCGTCTCCTGGAACGGCGGCGGCTTCGACCTGCCGGTGCTGCACTACCGCGGGCTGATCCACGGCGTCGCGGCGCCGCGCTACTGGGACCTCGGCGACGGCGACTACGGCGACAGCCGCGACTTCAAGTGGAACAACTACATCAGCCGCTACCACACCCGCCATCTCGACCTGATGGACCTGCTGGCCATGTACCAGCCGCGCGCCAACGCGCCGCTCGACGACCTGGCCAAGCTGATCGGCTTCCCCGGCAAGCTCGGCATGGACGGCGGCAAGGTGTGGGAGGCGTGGCAGGCCGGCGAGATCGCCGGCATCCGCGACTACTGCGAAACCGACGTGATGAACACCTACCTCGTCTACCTGCGCTTCCGCCTGATGCGCGGCGAAATGTCGCGCGAGGAGTACGAGAGCGAACTCCTGTTCGTGCGCAGCGAACTGGAAAAGCTGAACAAGCCGCATTGGGCGGAATTCCTGGCCGCCTGGAACACCGCCGGCTGACGGGCGCCCGTCGGCGGCCGCTGTCGCGTCGCTGACGTGTCCGTGTCGCCTCGCTGTCGTCGCGCTCCGTCCAGGGATGCGCCACTCTTGCCAAACCACGGCAACGGAGACATCGGAATGCTTATCCAGAAGCTGCGTCTGAAACGCGGATGGTCCCAGCAGCAGTTGGCCGACGCCAGCGGCTTGAGCGCGCGGACCATCCAGCGCATCGAGGCGGGGCAGCCCGCGAGCACAGAAACGCTCAAGTCGATCGCCGCCGTGTTCGAGCTGGACTTTTCAATCCTTGACACGGAGAGACACATGGCACAAATGGCGGCGACGGAACTTCCCTGCGACGAACAACGGGAAAAGGAAGCTTTCGACCACGTGCGCGGACTGCGCAGGTTCTATCTGCACTGTTTTCGCTACGTGCTGGTGAATCTCGCGCTGGCGGCGATCAATCTGATCCAGTCGCCCGGACGCTGGTGGGTGCTCTGGGTGATGGGCGGCTGGGGCATCGGCCTGTTGCTGCACGCCTTCCGGGTGTTCGGGCCGGACTGGATGCTGGGCCCGGAATGGGAAAGGCGGCAGGTCGAACGGCGTCTCGGGCGGCCGCTTTAGGCCGCAGGCGGGGGTGGCGAACGCGGTTTCCGGGCTGCCGGCCGGTTTCCGCGTTTTTTCGGGCGCGGCCTCGTTTATAGTTACGCCTATGCCACTCAAGATCGCTATTGCCCAAATGAACGCGGTGGTCGGCGACGTCGCCGGCAACGCCGCCAGGATTCTCGATTTCGCCCGGCGCGCCAAGGAGCGCGGGGCGGACGTGATGCTCACCCCCGAACTCGCGCTGTGCGGCTATCCGCCCGAGGATCTGCTGCTGCGCGAGGATTTCTATGCCGCCTGCGCCGCCGAGATGCAGTCGCTGGCCGGCCAGCTGCCGGATCTGGCGGTGATCGTCGGGCATCCGCTGGCGGAGGACGGCAAGCGTTTCAACGCGGCGACGCTGATCCAGGGCGGCCGGGCGGTCGCCACGTACCGCAAGCAGCGCCTGCCCAACGCCGAGGTCTTCGACGAGAAACGCTACTTCGACCCGAGCGAGACGCCCTGCGTGGCGGCGATCAAGGGCGTG
This sequence comes from Propionivibrio sp., assembly GCF_047602565.1. Lineage (GTDB taxonomy): Bacteria > Pseudomonadota > Gammaproteobacteria > Burkholderiales > Rhodocyclaceae > Propionivibrio. Next base: position 1,373,076 of record NZ_JASGGX010000001.1, on the reverse strand, counting down.
CGCTGCGGCATCAACATCTGCGAGGACGTGTGGTCGGCCGGCACGGCCGACCAGGCGCGGGATGCCGGCGCGGAAGTGCTGTTCGTGCTCAACGCCTCGCCCTACCACATCGGCAAGCAGGGGCTGCGCGCCGAGGTGCTGCGCGAACGCATCGAGACGACGGGCCTGCCGGTCGTCTATGTCAATCTCGTCGGCGGGCAGGACGAACTGGTTTTCGACGGCGGCTCCTTCGTCCTCGACGCGGGCGGCGAGGTGTGCTGCCAGCTGCCCAAGTTCGAGGAGGCGCTGGAGATCGTCGAGATCGCCGACGGCGCGCCGCTGCCCGGTCCGTTCGTGCCGGAACAGCCGATCGAGCCGGAAGTGTACCGGGCGCTGGTGCTCGGCGTGCGCGACTACCTGGGCAAGAACGGCTTCCCGGGCGCGCTCATCGGCCTGTCCGGCGGCATCGATTCGGCGCTCACGCTGTGCGTCGCGGTCGACGCGCTGGGCGCCGACAAGGTGCGCGCGGTGATGATGCCGTCGCCCTACACGGCGGAGATCAGCCTGGCCGACTCGCGCGAGATGATCCGCCGGCTGGGCGTGCGCTACGACGAGATTCCGATCGCGCCGGCGATGCAGACCTTCGCCGCGATGCTGGAGAAGGAATTCGCCGGACTGCCCGCCGACACCACCGAGGAAAACCTGCAGGCGCGCATCCGCGGCATGATCCTGATGGCCCTGTCCAACAAGACCGGCGCGCTGGTGCTGACCACCGGCAACAAGTCGGAGATGGCGGTCGGCTACTGCACGCTGTACGGCGACATGGCCGGCGGCTTCGCGGTGATCAAGGACATCGTCAAGACGCTGGTCTATCGCATCGCGCGCTGGCGCAACACGGTGGGCGACGTCATCCCGGAGCGCATCATCACCCGGCCGCCGTCGGCCGAGCTGAAGCCGGGCCAGACCGACCAGGACAGCCTGCCGCCGTACGACGTGCTCGACGCCATCGTCGAGGCCTACATGGAGCACGATCTGAGTCCGCGCGAGATCATCGCGCGCGGCTATGCCGAGGCGGACGTGCGCCGCGTCGTGCGCCTGCTCAAGATCAGCGAATACAAGCGCCGGCAGGCGCCGGTCGGCATCCGCGTGACGCAGCGCGGCTTCGGCAAGGACTGGCGCTATCCGATCACCAATCGTTATCGTGATCCTTACTGACCGGTCACGATCTTGCGCAACCCTCCAGGAGTCAATCAATGAAGAAAATCGAAGCGATCATCAAGCCGTTCAAACTCGATGAAGTGCGCGAGGCGCTGTCGGACATCGGGGTCACCGGCCTGACGGTCACCGAGGTCAAGGGCTTCGGCCGCCAGAAGGGGCACACCGAGCTGTATCGCGGCGCGGAATACGTGGTCGATTTCCTGCCCAAGGTGAAGATCGAGATCGTCGTCGGCGACGAGGCGGTCGAAATGGCGATCGAATCGATCATCAAGGCCGCGCATACCGGCAAGATCGGCGACGGGAAGATCTTCGTCATGCCGGTCGAGCAGGTGGTGCGCATCCGCACCGGGGAGACCGGCGAAGCGGCGCTCTGAGCCGGACGCCGATACCACGATCCTTTCCCGCAACGGCCCGCCGCGCAGGCGGGCCGTTCTTTTCCTGGCGATCAATGCCTGCCTTCGTGCGCGCCGTTACAATGATTCCCGAATCCGATCCCAGAGTGCATGTATGAACGCCAGCCAGCAGAACCTGCTCGTCAATTCGCGCCGCGCGGCCCGGATGTGGAAGGACAGAGGCAGCGCCTTCCCGCTCGCGGTGCGCGAGGGGGGCACGAAGCACGAGCGATTGCGCGAGGAGTTGCTGCGTTCCATCGACACTTTCGGGCTCAAGCCTTACGACGCGCTGCCCAGCGAAGCCGGCTTGTGCGAGCTGTATTCGGTGTCCCGCGCGGTGGTGCGGCAAACGCTGGAGGGGATGGAGAACGATGGGCTGATCTTTCGCGTCAAGGGGAAGGGGTCGTTCCTGGCGGAGCATGCCGGGACCGAAGGCAACCGCTTCACGCTCAAGGGGCTTTACACGCAGATGGTGGCGCGTGGCGGCACGGCCTTCACGACCAGGATCCTGCGCAGCGGCTTCCGCAAGGCGCCCGGCGAGATCGCCAAACGGCTCGGTATCGCGCCGGGTACGCGCGTTTATTATCTCGAACGGCTCCGTCTCGCCAACGAGACGCCCTGGGTCCGGATCGAGAGTTATATTCCGCTGCCGCTGGGCGAGCAGGTGTCCCGCAGCGACGCGTCGACGACGCCCCTGCATGTCATCTTCCGGACATACGGCACGCGGGTGGCCAAGGCGGATCGGAGCGTCGAAGTGCGGGCGGCTGCGGCGGAGGAAATCGAATTGATGGCGCTCGGCGACTTTCCTTTCCTGCTCATGCTGCTCAGCGTCCACTACGATCCGGCGGGGCGGGCGCTGGAATATTCCCGCGCCTCCTATCGCGGCGACAGCAGCCGCCTGGACTTTTCGATCTCGGGCGATATCGACGAATAGCCGCCGGGCCGGCGGCGCGGTCAGGGGCCGATTCCGTAGTCGGCCGGATCGAGATGCAAACCGGGGGCGCTGACCAGGATGCGCGCGACATTCAGCGGGTCGCGCACCGGGTCGTCGACGAGGCGGCCCTGCCGGTCCGCGCCGAAGAAGCGGCAGCCCGAGGCCTGCGCGAAGGCGAGGCCGGCGGCGATGTCCCAGGGATGGAAACTGTATTCGTAGCACGCGGCCGCCCTGCCGGCGGCGACATAGGCGACGTGCAGGGCGCAGGAGCCGAGGCGGCGCACCGCCCTGAACCGCCGCAGCGAACGCGAGAAGCGTTCGAGTTCGACGCCCGCGAGGGGCGCGCCCTCGTAGGGCGCGTTGGTCAGGAGTTCGCCGTGGGCCGGCGCCAGCGGCTGGTCGTCCCAGCGCCACGGCGTGCCGTTGCAGCGCAAGGTGTCGCCGGCGAGGGAGAACAACTCGTCCCGCATCGGGTCGTATGTCGCCGCCGCGAGCGGACCGCTGCGATCCTCGACCCGCAGCGTCGTGGCGAAGATCGGCAGGCCGGAGGCGAAATTGCTGGTGCCGTCGATGGGGTCGATGATCCAGAGCAGCTCGCCCTCGCCGCGCATGCCGCCTTCCTCGCCGAGGATGCGGGAGTGCGGGAAACGCTTTTCGATCGATTCGATGATCGCCATCTCGACCTGACGGTCGGTCTGGGTGACGATGTCGAAATGTCCGGCCTTCTCCTGCGCTTCCATTCTCCGTTCGGCCTGGAACGCCGCGCGCGCCAGGGTGCCGCCGAGCCGCGCGAATTCGACGACCGCCGCTTCGTAGATATTCACGCCGGCGTTCCTCCTGTTTCGGAGACGATCCAGGCCTTCGCCGCCGAGAGATCGAGCGGCACGCGATCGCCGGGCTTCAGGGGTGTCGCCTTGCTCGTGTCGAACACGAGGAGCCCGTCCCCGGAAAAATCGAAATGGTATTCCGTCTGCATTCCCTGGAAGACTTTTCGCACGACCGGGAAGGCCGGGCCACTGGCGTCGCGTCCGATCGCGATCGATTCCGGCCGGATCACGCAGGTGACGAGGTCGCCGACGGACTTGCCGGCAAGGTGGCCACGCCAGCCGTCCGCCACGAATTCGAGCCCGTTGACGGCGACGTTCGCCCGCAGGACGTCCGGATCGGCCAGCGGCGAAAGCGCCGCGATGCGGGCGCGGATGATGTTGGCGCGGCCCATGAAGCGGGCGACGAATTCGCTCACCGGCCGCGCATAGATCATCTCCGGCTCGGCATCCTGCTCGACCCGGCCCTGGTTCATCACCACCACCCGGTCGGAAATGGCCAGGGCTTCGGACTGGTCGTGCGTGACGTAGAGGCTGGTGATTCCGAGATCCTGCTGGATGGCGCGCAGATCGTCGCGCACGCGCTCGCGCAACTGCGCGTCCAGGTTGGAGAGCGGCTCGTCGAACAGCAGGACGCGCGGGCGGGTGACCACCGCCCGCGCCACCGCGACGCGCTGCTGCTGGCCGCCGGACAGCTGGTTCGGCGCCCGGTCGGCATAGTCCCCGAGACTCATTAGCGCGAGGATGTCGTCGATGCGGCGCCGCAGTTCCGGCGTCAGCGGCCCGCGGCTTTCGAGGCCGTAATTGACGTTCTCGCGCACCGTCATGTGCGGGAAGAGCGCGTAGTTCTGGAAGACGATGCCGACGTCCCGCTGTCTGACCGGCTTGTCGGTCACGTCGCTGCCGTCGATCAGGATGCGGCCGCTGCTGGGGCGCTCGAACCCGGCCAGCATGCGCAGGGTGGTGGTCTTGCCGCAGCCGGACGGGCCGAGCAGCGTCACCAGCGTGCCCTCCGCCAGGGTCAGATCCAGCTCCGACACGGCCGCTTTCTGGGGCGGGCGCCCATAGTGCTTGCTCACACCCGCGAACGTCACGCTGGCCACTAGGCATTCCTCCTTTTACCGCCGATGAAATTCAGGATCAGCGAGGTGGCGGCCAGGACGGCGAGCACCACCACGACCAGCAGCACGCAATAGGCGGCCGCGGTGCTGAGCGCGGAAGACTGGATCTGGCCGAGAATCGTCACCGTGACCAGTGTCCAGTCGGCCGAAACCAGGAAGATCACGGCGCTCAGCGTGATCAGCGAACGGGTGAACGCATAGGCCAGCGCGGTGAACAGGGCGGGCAGCATGAGCGGAAAGCTGATCCGCCAGAAGGTCCGCCAGCCCGAGGCGCCGAGCGCCTGCGAGGCTTCCTGGATCGACGGGTCGACCTGCCGCAGCTGGTTCTCGCCGGCGTCGATGCCGACCTGCATGTTGCGGATGGCCATCGCGGCCACGATGATCATCGCCGTTCCGGTCAATTCGAGCGGCGGCCCGTTGAACGCCAGGATGAAGCCGATGCCGACGATCGTTCCCGGCGCGGCGAAGGCGAGCCGGGTCAGCCAGCGCAGGCCGCCGGCGCCCGGCAAGGCGCGCCCGTTGAGCAGATAGGCCACCAGCATGCCGCCGAAGGCGGTGATCGGCGCCGCGATCAGCGCCAGTTCGATCGAGTTCCGCAGCGAGCGGAAACCGGAGTCGAAAATGTGGTGGTAATGCGCCAGCGTCAGGGTGCTGTCGGCGCCCACCGTGCGCATGAAGGAGATCGCGAAGACCGTGCCGTAGAGCAGCAGCGTGGCGCCGGTGATCAGCGCGCAGAGGAGCGTGAGGCCGCCGACGGCGAGCGGATGGTCGTTGCGCACGGGTTCGCGCCCCGGTTTTCCGGTGACGGTGACGTAGGATTTCCTGCGCGTCCAGTAATGCTGGACGAGGAAGGCGCTCATGGACGGAACCAGGAGCGCCAGCGCCAGCACCGAGCCGGCGCTCATGTTGTACATCGAGGTGATCTGCGTGTAGGCCTCCACGGCGAGCGTCGTGTAGTTGCCGCCGATCAGCATCGGATTGCCGAAATCCTCAAGCGAGCGGACGAAGACCAGGATGAACGAAACCACCACCGCCGGGCCGCACAGCGTGAGCGTGATCTTGCGGAAGGTCCGCCAGCTGGATGCCCCCAGCGAAAGCGAGGCATCCTCCAGCGAGGCGTCCATCGCCAGCAGCATTCCCCGGATGTTCAGATAGGCCAGCGAACTGAACGACAATGTCTGGATCAGCAGCAGGCTGCCGAAGCCGTAAACGTCCGCACCGCGGATTCCCAGCAGCGCGCTGCTGATCAGCCCCGAGCGCCCGAAAAGCAGGATGATCGCCAGGGCCAGGACGAAGGGCGGCGCCACGATGGGGAGCAGGGCGAGCAGATGGAACAGCCGGCGGCCGGGTGCCGTCGTCCTCGTCACGGTGTAGGCGAGGATGAACCCCGCGAGCGTCGAGGTGATGCCCGTGGCCAGCGCCAGGGCGACGGAGTTCCGGAAAGCGCGCCACACCACTTCCTGGTTCAGATAGCCCCACAGGGCGGCGGCGTCCAGGCCGTCCTCGCCGGACGCCGCCTGGCGGACGACCGCCAGGACGGGCACCGCCGCGAAGAGGAAGACGCCGGCCCACAGGAGCGCGAAGACGAGGAAGCGCGCCGGCTCCCGGCGCGCATTGGCCAGGGCTTCCGGCATGGCCGTTCCGGCGAAGCTCATTTGGCCTGCGCGCGGCTGCTGATTTCGGCCTCGAATTTCTGTAGCAGTCGCGCCCGGTTCTCACCCGCCCAGAAGGCGTCATAGTTCATCAGCTTGACTTTCGACGTGTCAACGATGGCGTTCTCGTTCGGCACGCCCGGCACGACGGGACGCCAGAACGACTTGGCAACGGCCTTCTGGCCGTTCTCGGTCAGAATCCAGTCCACGAAGGCCCGCGCGTTGGCCGCCTGCGCCTTGGGGCCGTTGGCGATCAGCGCCACGGCGTTGACGCCGTAGCCCGTGCCGCTGGCGGGGAAGGTGGCCTCGACGTCGTAGCCCTTGCTGCGGGCGAGTTCGATATCCATGACGTACGATACGGCGACCGCGGCCTGTCCCAGCGCCGTCATGTTGGCCGGCGCGCCGCCCGATTTGGTGAACTGCGCGACGTTCTTGGCGATGTCCCGCATCAGCGCGAAACCGCGTTCCTCGCCATAGGCCTGGACCAGCGTGGCCAGCACGGCGAAGCCGGTGCCCGACGAGGCGGGATGCGCCAGCACGATCGAACCGCGCAGGGCGGGGTTGGTCAACTCCTCCCAGCTCGCCGGCGCCCCGATGCCGAGTTCCTTGAGCAGTTTCCTGTTCGACTCGATGCCGAGCGGCGCCCAGGAGGTCGGGGTCCAGAAATTCTGCGGGTCCTTGTATTTTGCGTCGATCCTGTCGGCGCCTTTGGCGACATAGGGTTCCAGCAGCCTTTCGCTGGCCGCCTGGATATAAACGTCGGCCGAACCGCCGATCCAGACCGCCGTCTTCGGATTGTTCCTCTCGGCCTTGATCCGGGCCAGATTCTCGCCAGCCGACAGGCTGATGAACTTGACCTCGATCCCGGTATCGGCGGTGAACGCCTTGGTGATGGTTTCGCAATCGACCTGCGACATCGAGCAGTAGGCGCTGACCGACTCGGCTGCGCCGGCACCCGCTGCCGCCATCCAGATCACTCCTGCAAATGCGGCTGTTCCGACATGCTTCATGGTTTCTCCTCCCGTTGGTTTTCTGAAACCTGTCATGCCAAGTTTAGGAGGTTGTCGGGAGGACGTCAATGCGCAATTCGGGGCAATCGCACGAATGTTCATGGAATCCATAGGTGAGACTCAGGTACCCGTGCCGTCATTCCGGCGCAAGCCGGAATCCAGTTTTGCGGGGCACGAACTGGGTCCCGGCTGGCGCCGGGACGACGCTGTCTTCACGAAATCGTGCTTTGCCTGGCCCGCCGTTTCCTCTTCCCGTGCGGAATATTTTTTCAACAGGCCTGCGAATTCAGGCTTCTGTTGGCATGTAAATGCCGTGATATCTTGTATTGCAGAAAATATTACTAATATTTTTTATTTTAAAAATAAATATTGTTAAGTTTTATATCAAAGAAGTATTATTTTTCTACTATTACCGCCGGGCGGCCTTGCTGAAATCCTCATGAGGAACTTGAATTGACCCCCCAGACGCTGCTGTGGCCCGCGTTTCTCAAGGCCCTCAAACACGAAGTGGTGCCCGCGCTCGGCTGTACCGAGCCGGTTTCCCTGGCGCTGGCGTCGGCCATCGCCGCAAGGCATCTCGACGGCCCGCCGGAGCGTATCGAGGCCAGGGTCTCGGCCAACCTGATGAAGAACGGCATGGGAGTGACCGTTCCCGGCACGGGGATGCTCGGGCTGCCGATCGCCGCGGCGGTCGGGGCGCTCGGCGGCGATCCGGACGGCGGCCTGGAGGTGCTGCGCCAACTGTCGCCCGACGCGGTGGCCGCGGGCAAGCGGATGCTGGCGGAGAAGCGCGTGGACGTGGGCATCGCCGCGGTGCCGCACATCCTTTACGCGGAGGTCCGCCTGTTCCGCAACGACGACCGGGTGCGCGTCTGCATCGCCGATTCGCATACCGGCGTCGTTCTCGTCGAAAAGAACGGCGAGATCCTGTTCAAGGCCGAGCCGGGCTCGGACGGCTGCGCGCCGGACCCTATGCCGGACGGTGCGACGGCCGCCGACATCTTCGATTTCGCGGTTGCGGCGCCGTTCGGCGAAATCGCCTTCATCCTCGAAGCCGCCCGGCTCAACGCGCGGCTGGCCGAGGAAGGCATGCGCGGCGGGTACGGCCTGCACATCGGCGCCACCCTGCGCCGCAACGTCGATTCGGGGCTGCTTTCCGACGATCTGCAGACGCGCGTCGTGATGCGCTCCGCCGCGTGCTCGGACGCGCGCATGGGCGGCGCCACGCTGCCGGCGATGAGCAATTCCGGTTCCGGCAACCAGGGCATCGTCGCCACCCTGCCGGTGGTGGTGGTCGCCGAGCACGTCGGGGCCGGCGACGAGGCGCTGGCCCGCGCCCTGGCGCTGTCGCACCTGATGGCCATCTACATTCACGGCAAGCTGCCCCGGCTCTCCGCGCTGTGCGCCGTCACCACGGCGGCGATGGGCGCGGCGTCCGGGATGGCCCGGCTGCTTGGCGGGGACTTCAAGACCGTGAGCATGGCCATCTGCAGCATGATCGGCGACCTGGCCGGGATGATCTGCGACGGCGCGTCAAACAGTTGCGCGATGAAGGTGTCGACGTCGGCCAGTTCGGCCTACAAGGCGGTGCTGATGGCGCTCGACGATGCGCGGGTGACCGGGCAGGAAGGCATCGTGGCGGATGGCGTCGACCAGTCCATCACCAACCTCTGCGCTCTGGCCAACGGGAGCATGGCGCATACCGACCGGCAGATCATCGAGATCATCATGGCTAAGCACTGCTGATCGCCGGCCCGCCCGCGACGGCGGCGCCGCCGGGCGTTCAGGGGTGCTCGTCCGGATCGATGTAGCTCAGCGGAAGGGCCGTCGTGTGCTTGATCTCTTCCATCGCGAAGCTCGAACTGACCTCGAAGATCTCGATGTTGCTGGTCAGCTTCTTGTAAACCGCGTCATAGGCCGCGATGTCGGGCACGGCCACGCGCAGCAGGTAGTCGATCGTGCCGCTCATGCGGTAGAAATCGACGACTTCCGGGATGGCGTCGACGATGGCGCGCAGCTTTTCGAACCATTCCTGGTTGTGCCGGCTGGTGCGCAGCAGGACGAAGACCGTCACCCCGACGTTCAGCTTGCCCGGATCGAGCAGCGCGACCCGGCGCCGGATGTAGCCCTGTTCCTCCAGGCGCTGGATGCGCCGCCAGCACGGCGTGGAGGACAGCTTGACGCGGCCGGCGATTTCGGAGAGGGGCAGGTCGGCGTTCTCCTGCAGCAGCGCCAGTATTTCCTTGTCGATCCGGTCCATGGGGTCACCGCGCGGTTGCGAGGAGGGAATTCTCGCATAACCGCCGCCCGGCCGGCCCGGGCCGCCCAAACACCCTTCGCACGGCCGGACAGGAATTACCGGCGGAAGATCCAGGTATGCGTGTTCCTCTCGGCGATTTCCCTGTACAACGCCGCGCGACGGTGGGCTGGAGGCAGGCACGTTCCGGGGTTTTCTCATCCTCTCGCAGGCCGCTCGACGAACCAGATGGCGGCGGCCATCAGCGCGATGCCGGACAGCTGCATGCCGCTGAGGCGCTGATCAAGCAACAGCCAGTCGATCATGATGGCCACCGCGGGATAGACGAATTGGAATACCGCGATGCGGCCGGTGTTCAGGCGGGCCATGCCCGCGTACATCAGCGTGTAGGCCAGACCCGTGTGTATCAGGCCCAAGCCCGCCAGCCACCCCCATGACAGGCCCCAGTCAGGCCAACCCCGTGCCATCGGCCACACCCACAGCACCAGGGCGCCGACCGCGCATTGCCACCAGGCCAGTATTCCGGCGGGGGCGTGGCGCAGGCGCCTGGCGATGACCGTGACCAGCGCCGTGCAAAGACCGCCGATCAGGCATGCGCCGACGCCCAGCCAATAACCCGTCCGGAGCGTTCCGTTTCCCCCGGACAGGGATGTGTGTTCCAGGACGCCTGCCGCCAGGATCAGCCCCAGCATCGCCGCGCAGACCGAGGCGATGCGCTGCCGGCCGATCGGTTCCCTCAGCCACCAGGAACCCAGCAGCAGGACCCACAGCGGCTGAAAGTGGAACAGCACGATCGCCACGCCTGCGGAGGTTCGCTCGATCGCCGCGAAGAACAGTCCCCAGGCCAGCACCATCAGGATGCCGGCGGCCAGCACCCATGGGCCGTCGTCTTTGGTCAGGCGCAGGAAGCGTGTCTGCCGGCGCGACAGCAGCCACGCCGTCAGGCCGAGCAAACCGAAAGCACAGCGAAACCAGGTGGCGGTCAATGGATCGGTATTGGCCTGATGGACGAAGACGCCGATGGTGCCCAGCAGCGCATTGCCCAGGAGGAAAGGGGCCGCACCCGCCGCGCTCCCACGGGTGTTCGAGTTCTTTTGGGGCGTGGCACGGCCGGAGGCTGCTTCCTGGAGGTGTCGGTGCGTATTCATCGGCGCAGTTTGTGCTGCAATCAGGCAAACGGAAAGCGCATAATCCTGAACACATGCATTCGATAAACGAAAGTGGAAAAGAGCACATGATCCCGCGAGACTTGCAACTGGATTGGCTCAAATGCTTCGTCGCCGTGGTCGATGCGGGCTCCCTGTCGAGCGCGGCCGGGGAGGTCTATCGCTCGCAGTCGGCGGTCAGCATGCAGTTGAAGAAGCTTGAAAGCGCGCTGGGGCGCCGGCTGCTCGACAGGGGCGCCGGCAAGCTCCAGTTGACCGCGGACGGGCAGTTGCTGCTCGGTTATGCGCGCCGCATCCTCGATCTGCACGCCGAGGCGCAGATCGCCCCGAACGGAGAAGAGCTCACCGGCCGGGTGCGGCTCGGGGTTCCCGACGACTACGCGGCGAAGTACCTGACCCCCGTACTCAAACGCTTCGCGCCCAGATACAGCGGTGTCGAGATCGAATTGAACTGCGAGCAATCCACCGCGCTGATTCCGCGCGTGGCGCGCGGCGACCTCGATCTGGCCCTGGTGTCGCGCGACCATTCCCGGCGCGGCACCCTGCTGTTCCATGAACCGATGGTCTGGGTGGGTTCGCCGCAGTTCGAACTGTGGCGGCGCGACCCGCTGCCGATCGCGGTGTACGAGGACACGAGCCTCGCGCGGCGCAGCGCGATCAATTCGCTGGCACAACAGGGACGCCGCTACAAGGTGGTCTACAACAGTTCCAGCCTGGCCGGGCAGATCGCCGCCGTCGACAGCGGCCTGGCCGTCGCGGTGCTGACCCAATGCAGCGCGCCCGGAGACTTGCTGATCCTGGGCAGCGAGCACGGCCTGGGACCGCTCGAACCCATGGAAGTCGCCGCCTACCGCAGCCGCGAATCGCGGGGCTCGAAAGCCGTGGATAACCTGTTCGGCCTTCTGGTGAAAACGCTCAGAATGTCGGAGCCGGGCTGAAGGGCAGTTTCGTCATCGGGTGACCGCGAACCTCCGGCCCTGACGGCTTTTCCCGCCGCTATCGGCTTGGCGGGCGCCATTGCCACGAAGGAGACCGGCTTTGATCACGGCGTCCTGTTGGCGCGGGTGCCAGATTCACCGCGCAGGGGCTTTATGTACTATTCTCCTTCCCCTTCGCGTACGTCCGGTTGCCGCGCCGATTCCCAATTGATCCTCCTATTCAAGCTTTTCACGGCGCCGATCCTCATTGCGGCCCTGACCTGGGCAACCCGGAGGTACGGAACCGCGCTCGTTGGCCTGTTGATCGGAATTCCCCTTCTGACCGGACCGATCTCCACCATAGTCGCCTGGGAACAAGGAGCGGCATTTGCCGCAAAGGCCGCCACGTCCAATCTGGTCGGTCAGGTTTCAACCTGTCTGTTCTGCCTGGCCTATTGGGCGGCGGCCCGAAAAGGCATGGCGTGCTGGACCAGCGCTGCGCTCGGAATTCTGACGTTTGCCGCTTCGACGTCCCTATGGAGCGCGATCACCTGGACTCTGCCCACAGCACTGCTGCTTTTGATCTCGACCATACTGTTGCTGCTTCGGATCATGCGGCCGGTCCACGTGCTGACACCCTTACCCCGGCCTCCAGTCTGGGATATCCCGGTACGAATGCTGCTGTCGGCCGTATTCGTCTTTGGGATGACGACGTTATCTCGGGACCTCGGCTCAACGCTGGGTGGTTTGCTCGCTCCGTTTCCGGTTTTCGTCCTGATTTTCAGCACCTTCACCCATCGGCAAGCGGGGTACGGACACGCGACCAATCTGTTGCGAGGCATCGTGCTCGGTTCCTCATCGTTTATGAGTTTCTTTTCGGTCGTGGCGCTCGGTCTGCCGGTGTTGAATCCCGTCCTCGTCTACACCATGGCAACGGTCTCCAGCCTGCTCGTCAGTGCGGCGCTCCATCGCCGCAGGAGGCATTGATTGGGCGGTTCGAAACGTTTCACTGCTTCAGTTCCTGAAAAATCAATTCGGCGAGGAAGTCGCAAGGGGATTTTGCGGACTGGGCGCTGCGCGCCAGCACCATTTCCAGTCCAGCCAGGGAAGGCAATCCGTCACTAGGCCCAAGAGGAATCAAATGGGCAGGCACACTACAACGTGCCAGCGGGGCTATGGCCAGGCCGGCATCGACCATGCTCAGCAGTCCTTGAATGCTCGGGCTTTCGTATGACATACGATAGGCAATGCGGGCATTCTGCAAGGCTTCGATGGCGTTGGCACGGGCGACACTGCCTTCCGAAAACACAGCGATGGGCAATGGCCGTTCTTTCCATACGGGTCGGCTTGCCGACGACCCGGTCCATACCATAGGTTCCAACCGGATGAACTCTCCGGGACAGCCTTTGGTTCTGGTTATGCACGCCAGATCGAGAGAGTTGTCCTTTATTTGCGATGCCAACTCATGGCTGGGCCGACCAATTACCTGAATCTCGACTCTCGGATAGGTAATTGAGAACTTCCTTAATACCGGTGGCAGCAGGGATGACGCATAGTCATCCGGCATTCCTATGCGTACACGGCCTCTGACCTCCGGACGAACCATCTCCGCCCATGCCTCATCGCGCAACGCGAGCATCTGGCGCGCATAACCGAGCAAAGTATGGCCCTCCGGCGTTAGCGCCAGATTACGTGTGGTGCGAATGAACAAGGGCTTTCCCAATGCCGTTTCCAACGCCTTGATCTGCATGCTGAGTGCAGATGGCGAGCGGTGTACCTGCTCGGCACCAGCAATGAAACTGCCACTATCGGCCACTGCTACCAGCATGCTCAGTACGTCCAAGTCCAGTTTTTTCATATTGGTCAGAAAATCTGATTTATTTAATAATTTTAATTCGTTTTTATAAATTATGGCGGCGTTGGATACTCATTGCCATCGATCACGTTCGATGCGGTGCAGTTGAACTCGCGGCTAACTGAGGAAAACGAATGAGACAAGCCAGTAGGATTGGAAAAATCGCCCTACGTTTTGGGGAAGAGCTTTCGTTGGAAATTCTGGAAACTGGAGAAGGTTTTTATGTTGGGACCCACAAAGACGGATTGCCCTTTTCACGGGAATCGGTCGAGTATTACCCAACTCGTGCCAGAGCAGAGCAGGCGCTGATACGTAACACTTGGACGCAACGTATGGTCGAGCGCGTGGTCAATTTATCTACTTTGACCGGGAATTGCAGTCGGGCGTGCGTGAACCTTTAGAAATCAAAGTTCTCGTTACAGAAAGCTGGCGTTCGTCGTAATTCTGACGGTCTGCGGGGCAACGCTTCTCGGAGCGAAATACCCAGGCGATCAAATGCCGGCAAAGGCCGACGTCGCGTTCCCGGACCGGACGAAGCGCCTCCACGTAGCCGCCTCTGCCGGCCGTCCGGCGAGTCCGCCGGCGCTCCCCGTCATTTCCACATTTCCCGCATGCGTGCCGCGAGGTCGAGGCGTTGTCCGGGCTCCATTGGATTCCGGCGCTGCCATTCCTCGAAGCCCGGCAGCTCCGGCAGCGGCCAGCTGCGCTCCTCGAAGTATTTCAACAGACGATTGGGAATGAAGCGCGTGCGGCCGGCATAGACGTGCCGGTCGCCTCCGCCCGTCGGCCCGGTGGTGTAGAAACGCTGCGGCACCAGCAGTTCGAGATGGTCCTTGGCGCGGGTCATGGCCACGTACAGCAGGCGCCGTTCTTCCTCGATCTCCTCTTCGCTGCCGGTGGCCAGGTCGGAGGGCAGGCCGCCATCGACGACGTTGAGGATCGATACCGCCTTCCATTCCTTGCCCTTGGCTGAATGGATGGTCGACAGGATCAGGTAGTCCTCGTCGTGCAAGGGGACGCCGGCTTCGCTGGCGTTCGCCTCCGGCGGGTCGAGCGTCAGCTCGGTGAGGAAGCGTTCCCGGCTCGGGTACGTAGCCGCGATGCGCGCCAGTTGCTGGACGTCGGCGCGGCGCGTCTCGGCGTCTTCGAACAGCCGCTCCATCTGCGCGTCGTACCAGCGCGTCACCTGCTCCAGGGGCAGCGGCCAGGCGCCGGCCTGCTCCAGCCCGTCCAGCAGCGCGACGAATTCCAGCCACTCGGCCCGAGCCTTCTCCGGCACGGGCTGTTCGGCCAGCAGCAGGCAACCCGGCGCTGCCGCCTGCAGGTTGTCGAGCATGCGGCTGGCGGTCTTCGGGCCGATGCCGGGCAGGAGCTGGAGCGCCCGAAAGCCGGAGACGCGGTCGCGCAGGTTCTGCGCCCAGCGCAGCAGGGCCAGGATGTCCTTGACGTGCCGGGCTTCGAGGAACTTGAGGCCGCCGAACTTCACGAACGGGATGTTGCGCCGGGTCAGCTCGATCTCCAGGCGGACGCTGTGCGACGCGGAGCGGAAGAGCACGGCCTGGGCCTTGAGCGCCACGCCCTGCTCGCGTCGCAGGAGGACGTGCCCGGCCACGCAGGCGGCCTGGTCCGTCTCGTCGCGCACGGTCACCAGCACCGGCTTTTGCGCGGCGGCGCGTTCGCTCCACAGGTCCTTGGTGAAACGTTCCCGGGCCTCGGCGATGACGGCGTTGGCCGCGGCGAGGATGGGCTGCGTCGAGCGGTAGTTGCGTTCGAGGGCGATCACCCGCGCCGGCGGGTCGAAGCGCCCCGGGTAGTCGAGGATGTTGCGCACGGTGGCGCCGCGGAAGCGGTAGATCGACTGGGCGTCGTCGCCGACCACGGTCAGGCCCCGGCCGTCCGGCTTCATGGCCAGGAGGATCGCGGCCTGCAGGGGATTGGTGTCCTGGTATTCGTCGACCAGCACATGGGGGAAGCGGCGGCCGAGTTCCCCGGCCAGCTCGGCATCGCCGACCATCTGTGTCCAATAGAGGAGCAGATCGTCGTAGTCGAGGACCCGCTGCGCCTGCTTGGCTTCGACGTAGGCCAGGAACAGCGGCTTCAGCTGCGCCTCCCACTCGCTGCACCACGGGTAGGTGGTCTGCAGCACGGTCGCCAGATCCGCCTGGGTATTCACCACGCTGGAATAGATCGCCAGGCAGGTGCCTTTGAGCGGAAAGCGCTTGCCCTGGCCGGAGAAGCCCAGCTCGTGGCGCACCAGGTTCATCAGGTCGGCGGAATCTTCCCGGTCGTGGAGGGTGAACGCCGGGTCGATGCCGATCCGGCCGGCGTAGTCGCGCAGCAGCCGGGCGCCGACGCCGTGAAAGGTGCCGGCCCAGGCGAAACCGCCCTCCGCCAGCCGGGCGTGGCGGGGCGAGACCTGGCCGGCGATGCGCTGCACCCGCCGGGTCATTTCGTCGGCGGCGCGGCGCGAGAAGGTGAGCAGCAGGAGCCGGTCCGGATCGGCGCCGTGGGCCAGCAGATGCGCCACGCGGTGGGCCAGGGTGTCGGTCTTGCCGGTGCCGGCGCCGGCGATGATCAGCAGGGGCGCGCAGACGTCCGTTTCGCCGATGCCGTGAGTCGCCGCCGCGCGCTGCGCATCGTTGAGGCGGGCGAGGTAGGCCGGGATTCCGGCCGCCGCTGCGCTCATGGACGGCACGGCTCCGCCGGCCGTTCCCGTGAAACGGGGGACTGCGGTTGCAGCGCGACCGGGACGTCGCATTCCGGGCAGACGCGGTATTCGGCGGCGCCTTTCAGGGCGGTTTCCATCCGGCCCGGATCAATCGGGGAATGGCAATACGGGCAAATGAAACGCGGGGGGCGAACGGACATGGCGGATTCCTTGAATACTGTGATTATATACAGTACGGCTGAGCGGGGCCATCGCCGTCGCCGCGAGAGGAGCCAATGGGTTCTTCCTGGCGAAATCCGGAACTTCGTCCTGTCGGCCGCCTCGAAAGTCAGTGCCTGGAGATCTCTCATGCGCCCTGCCGCCCCGCTTTCTTCAATGACGCCTCATGGACTGCTGCGCCGCCGCGCCGTCGTTGCCGTGCTGGTGGGCGCGCCGTCCCTGTGCATGGATGCTTTGGCCCAGCCGTTCCAGGGCCGGAGAGCCACGCCGGCGCAAACCGAAGGCCCGTTTTATCCGGTCGTTTTTCCCAAGGATGCCGATTACGACCTTTTAAAGAACGGCGCCCTGAATTATCCGGAAGGGCAGCGGGTCTGGCTCGCAGGGCGGGTCAGCGACCTTGCCGGACGGCCGGTTGCCGGCGCGCAGGTCGAAATCTGGCAGTGCGACCATGCGGGCCACTATCACCATCCCGGCGACGGCGGCGCGGCAGACAGCCGGTTTCAGGGGTTTGGCAGAGTCACGGTGGCGGCCGACGGCGGTTACCGCTTTCACACCATCCGCCCGGTGGCCTACAGCGGGCGTACTCCGCATATTCACATCAAGGTCAGGCTCGGCTCGCGCGAGCTGCTGACCACACAGGTGTATGTCGCGGGCGATCCC
Organism: Propionivibrio sp.; assembly: GCF_047602565.1. GTDB lineage: Bacteria > Pseudomonadota > Gammaproteobacteria > Burkholderiales > Rhodocyclaceae > Propionivibrio. The sequence continues at coordinate 1,356,204 of NZ_JASGGX010000001.1, read as the reverse complement.
GGCAACCCTCGCGATTTTCTATGGCGCAGCTTGAGCGTGGCCGACCGCGCCGCGCTGACCGTGACTTTTGCGCCGGAGGGCGACGGCCTGCGGGCCGTCTTCCCTATCGTGGTGGCCGCCTGACAGGGACGGCTCATGGACGAAAGCCCTCTTCATGCGCGGGACTCGCGGTGGTCGAAAGGCCTGATCGTCACGGGCATCACCATCGCCGTGCTCAATATGGTTCTCGCCTGGATTCTGATGTTTTTAGGACCCTCGCCGCAAAGCTACGGTCATGCCGTGCAAGCGATGCAGTCGCAAGCCACCCCGGAGGCATCGACGGTCCCCAGCCGCCAGACCCAGGGCAATGCCACCGCCGGAGTGGCGCGAAATGACGAAATGACGGATTCGTCCGGCGCGTTTGTCACCAGGCTCTTCGAGATCTACCAGAGAATGGCTCAATCCGAAGAGAGGCAGGCCACACTCCTGCTTGGCTTCTGCTTCGCACTCATCTCGATCGGCTTTTCTCTTTTCGTGATGGGCATCGAAGGCGCCTCGGCCTTCAGAGGCAGCGCTGCGGAGTTCGGTTCCCTGGCGATCAAGGTGAGTTCCCCCGGCCTGTTCTGCATTCTGCTGGCATCGCTGCTCATTGCGCTGAACCTGGTGAAGTGGACGAGCGGCGCCAGCGCGCAGCCGTTCGAGAGCAAAGCGGATGCCATTCGGGCCGAATCGGATGGCAAGGAACAGGTTCTGCGCGCGGAAGCCGAGGCCAAGGAACGGATAATCCAGGCGGATGCGCTGGCCAAGGAAAACTACGCACGCATCGAGGCCGCCAACAAGGTGCAGATCATCGACGCGGAAACGCAGGCGAAGAAGGACGTCATCGAGGCGGAAGCTCTGGCGAAGGAACGCGTGCTCGGGAAAAGTGGGGCAAGGTAACCGTGCATTGCCGACCGATAGACCCAGGCAAACGAACGGCCGGATTGGCCGACGTCGTGTCCTCGGCCGAAGCGCTCATCGACCAGCGCAGTTGCGAATAGTCGGTAAGAATCCCGTTCCTGTCATTTAATCAGACCTGCGCCGATCCGCTTCCTCAATTGGGCTTCCTGGCCCCGTACTTCTTGAACACCGTCCGCGCGTCTTCGTGCGCGCGGTCCAGGGTACAGATCGACGGGTCGTCGTCGTGGCCGCTGAAGTAGTCGTCCGCCTGGGCAAGCATCACCATTTCGATGGCGTCTCGATCCGCCAGCGCGTATTTTTCGGTGATCAGCGTGGTCACCTCGTCGAGGTGTTCTTCATAGGTCATAAGGCTTGCTTCCCGTCGCGCGCCTTCCTGCGCCGCGCCGCGCCGCCGCCGGGCTTGCCGGCCGGGGCCGCTGTCTTTGCCGGAACTTTCGGTGTGGTCGCCCGCGCCGCGCCTCCCCGGCGCCCGCCCCCTGGGCGTTGTCCGCCGCGTGCTCCGGCCGAACGCACCTGGATCGGTTCGGGGCGAATGCTGGGGTCGGGCTCGTACCCCGGATGCGCCACCACGTCGATCGGCTTCTTGATCAGCCGCTCGATGTCCTTCAGCAGCTTGTGCTCATCGACGCAAACCAGCGAGACGGCCGCTCCTTCAGAGCCGGCGCGGCCGGTACGGCCGATGCGATGGACGTAGTCCTCAGGCACGTTCGGCAACTCGTAGTTCGACGACATGCGGCAGTTCATCGATATCGATGCCGCGCGCCGCGATGTCGGTGGCCACCAGGACGTGCAGCTTGCCGCTCTTGAAATCGGCGAGCGCCCGGGTGCGGGCGTTCTGGCTCTTGTTGCCATGGATGGCATCGGCCCCGATGCCGGCCTTGAGCAACTTTTCGGCCAGGCCGTTGGCGCCCCATTTGGTGCGCGTGAACACCAGCACCTGGGACCAGCCTTTTTCCTGGATCAGGTCGACCAGCAGGTCGCGCTTACGCTCCCGGTCGACCCTGTAAACGTATTGCTTGACCAGTTCCGGCGCGGTGTTGCGGCGTTCGGATTCGACGTATTCCGGATCGACCAGGAAGCTGCCGGCCAGCGTGCGGATCTCGTCGGAGAAGGTCGCCGAGAACAGCAGGTTCTGGCGCTTCTTCGGGAGCAGGGCGAGCACGCGCCGGATGTCGTGGATGAAGCCCATATCGAGCATGCGGTCGGCCTCGTCGAGCACCAGCACGTCGATGCCCGACAGGTTGACGGTGCGCTGCTGCGCGTGGTCGAGCAGGCGGCCGGGCGTGGCCACCAGGATGTTGACGCCTTTCTTGAGCGCCGCGATCTGCGGGTTGATGCCGACCCCGCCAAAGACGACCAGCGACCTGAAGGGCAGATGGGCGCCGTAGGTGCGGACGCTGTCCTCGACCTGTGCCGCCAGTTCGCGCGTCGGGGTCAGGATCAGTACGCGGATCTTGCGCGGTCCGGTGGTTTTGCTGCTCGCCAGGCGGTTGAGGATCGGCAGGGTGAAGCCGGCGGTCTTGCCGGTGCCCGTCTGGGCGCAGGCCATCAGGTCATGCCCGGCGACGACTTTGGGGATGGCCTGGGCCTGGATCGGGGTGGGGGTTTCATAGCCTTGATCGGCAATGGCGCGCAGGATCTCGGGGACGAGACCCAGTTCGGTGAATTTCACGTGTGTGGACTCCAGGCATCTGCCCTGCGTGCGCGGATGACCGCGGATGCACGAACCAGTCTGGGCAGACGCACAGGGATTGTTGGGTCAGGCCAGGCGATGCCGCCGAGCCGGATCGGGCGCGCGCCAAGACTGATGAATGGCGCGGCGAGGAGGTGCGATCCTAACACATTCCGGGTGTTTCCGATCGGGAAATCGTCCGTGGCCCCGTGGATGTGCGGCTGACTCAAGACGGGAAGGCGTTCGCGGCACGATTTGAGTTCCGGACAGCAGGCAGCACGACATTAGCGCAATATCACCGGCACCCGGCGGTACCCGCCCACGGGCGCCACTTCCCGCTCAGGCGGTTGGCCGGGCGCCAGCTCGATGCTCTGCACCGACGCCAGCAAGGCCTGCAGCACAATGCGCAATTCCCAGGTAGCCAGCAGCCGCCCAGGGCAGGCATGCTCGCCGATTCCGTAGACCAGGTTGGCTGCCGCGTTCCGCTCGGGGTCGAAGCGGTTGTCGTCGAAGACGGCCTCGTCGCGGTTGGCCGAAGTCCAGTGCAGCTTGACCCGGGCACCGCCGGGGATCTCCTGGCCTCCGATCCGCACCGGGCAGGTGGTGATGCGTCGATTGGACACGAACGGGTCGTCGAGGCGCAGAATCTCATCGATGGCCGCTTCCACTTCGCCGTCCGGGGCCGTACGCAGCCGCTCCGCCAGTTCCGGCTGCCCGGCGACCTGGGCCACGAGTACGCCGATGCACAGCGCGATGGAGCCCAGGTCGCCGCCGGTCCAGTTGCGCAGGATCGAAACCAGCTCCGCCTCCGTCAGCAAGCGCCCGTCCACCACCTCGCGGCAAAGCCGGGTGGTCACGTCGTCGGGCGCGTCGCCTGCCGCTGCCCGGCGGGGTAGGATGACCGAGAGAATGATCCGGTCGAACTGGTCGGCCACGTCCGCCATCCAGGCACGGTCCCCGGAGCGGCTGGCGGCGTGGTTTTCCTCCATCCACGCCAGCAGGCGTGGTTCCAGCTCGGCGGGCCAACCCAGCCATTTGCACTGGGCACGTACGGCGAACACGGCGCCGATTTCGCTCACGGCGTCCAGTACCGTGCGCCGGGGCAATTCCGCCATCAGTCGGGCCGCCACACTTGCGAAGACGGGCACGAACGGGGCCAGCGCGTCATGGCTCAGGTAGCGCGCGATGACTTCCCGGTAGCGGGCGTGCTCCTCGCCGTCGAAGCCGTTGGGGACCTGCAGGTAACGGGAGACTCTGCTGGAGAACCGCTCGTGATCCAGGGCCGCCGCGACGACGTCGGCATGCCTGAGCAGCACCCATTCGCCGGCGACGTTTCTGACCACCGGATGCCTGGGGCGCAACTCGTCGGTGTAGGCGCGCAAGTCGCGGCCGGCGGCGGACAAGTCGTCCGGCATGTGGTCGGTCATGTTGGCTCCAGTCGTGATCGTGAAACGGCAATGAAAAAGGGAGCCGACGGCTCCCTTTTTGACTCAGGCTCGTATTTACGAGTTTTTATCCTGAAATAACCGCGATCAGCCGGCGAAGTTCTTCTCCGCGAAGCCCCAGTTGGCGACGCTGTTCAGGAAGGTCTCGACGAACTTCGGGCGCAGGTTGCGATAGTCGATGTAGTAGGCGTGTTCCCACACGTCGATGCACAGCAGCGCCTTGTCGCCGGTGGTCAGCGGGGTACCGGCGGCGCCCATGTTGACGATGTCCACCGATCCGTCGGACTTCTTGACCAGCCAGGTCCAGCCGGAGCCGAAATTGCCCACGGCGGAGGTCTGGAAAGCCTTCTTGAAGTCGTCGAACGATCCCCATTTCTTGTTGATCGCTTCGGCCAGCGCGCCGGACGCGGCGCCGCCGCCGTTCGGTTTCAGGCTGTTCCAGAAAAAGGTGTGGTTCCATACCTGCGCGGCATTGTTGTAGATGCCGCCGGCTGGCGCCTTCTTGACGATGGCTTCCAGATCGAGGTTCTCGTATTCGGTGCCCTTGATCAGGTTGTTCAGGTTGGTGACGTAGGCCTGGTGGTGCTTGCCGTAGTGGTATTCAATCGTTTCCTTCGAGATGTGCGGGGCAAGCGCGTCCTGCGCGAAAGGAAGTTGCGGTAGTTGATGTTCCATCATGTCTCCTTGATCGAGTAAGAGCGGTGTTGGTCTTGGTTTTTTTCCGCCGGCGAATGCCGCCGGCGGCTTGGTGCATTCTGTTCAGTGACGTACCGAGGTGATCCGGGCCTCCGCCTCACCTGAGTGGAAAGAGACAGTGACCGCATGGTTTGGTTCCAGCGCCCGGCTGTCCCTGACGATGCGCCCTTCGGCGTCGCGCACGATGCTGTAGCCGCGCGCCATGACCTCCCGCGGGTCAAGGTGCGAGAGGCCGGCTGCGAGGCGCGCAAGCAGGGCCATCTTCCGGTTGCGGTCGGCCAGCCAGGCGTTGCGCATGCCGTCGCCGAGCCTTTCCAGCCGGGCCCGCCGCGCCTGCGTATCGGGCCGCGCCAGGCGCAGGCGCTGGCCGATCCGGGCCAGGCGGGCGAGGCCGAGCGCCCCGGTCTGGCGGAGCGCCGCCGCCAGCCTGCGTTGCAGGGCGTCGAGCTGTTCGCGTTGCCGGCCGAGGCGCTGGCCGGGGTGGACCAGGCGGCGGGCCAGCAGGTCGAGCCGCTGGCCGCCGGCTTCCAGGCGCCGTGCGATGCGGTACGCCAGGGCGTTGCGCAGATCGAGCAGGCGGTTCTGCAAGGCCGCGCGTTCCGGCGCCGCGACTTCGGCGGCGGCCGTCGGCGTGGCGGCGCGCCGGTCGGCGGCGAAGTCGGCGATGGTGAAGTCGGTTTCGTGCCCGATGCCGCTGACCACCGGCACCCGGCAGGCGCGGATGGCACGGGCCACCGCTTCGTCGTTGAACGCCCAGAGGTCTTCCAGGCTGCCGCCGCCCCGGCACAGCAGGAGCACGTCGCATTCGCGCCGCCGGCTGGCGGTTTCGAGCGCGGCGACGATCTGCGCGGGCGCTTCGTCCCCTTGCACCAGCGTGGGATAGAGCACGATGTCGAGGTGCGGAGCGCGGCGTTTCAGCGTGATCAGGACGTCGCGCAGCGCCGCCGCCTGCAACGACGTCACCACCCCGAGCCGCCGCGGAAAGGCCGGCAGCGGGCGTTTGCCCTCTGCGGCGAACAGCCCCTCGCGCTCCAGCTTTTCCTTGAGCCGCAGGAACCGTTCGTAGAGATTGCCGACGCCGGCCCGGCGGGCGGTTTCCACGTTCAGCTGGAAATCGCCGCGCGCCTCGTAGAGCGTGACCAGCACGCGCGCCTCGATGTGCTGGCCGTTCTCCAGCCGCCAGCCGAGCAGCTGGGCGCGGTTGCGGAACATCACGCAGCGCACCTGCGCCGCGCTGTCCTTCAGCGAGAAATAGGCATGCCCCGAGGCGGCGATGGTCAGATTGGAAATCTCGCCCGCGACCCAGCAGAGCGGGAACGCGCTCTCCAACCGCTCGCGCGCCAGGCGGTTGAGCAGCGAAATGGTCAGGATAGGGGCAGGCGCCGCAAGGCCTGCGGCAGAGGAACGGGTCTCATCCATGCATCGATTCTACATTCTTGTCAAATCATGCACATCTTTGCTGCGTTTGCGGGGAGGAACCGGCGGCAAAGCCTGACGTAGCCTGGGTATTTTATTATCTTCTTGATTTCAAATGAAAAATATTACATGCCTCTTTTTTCTGCAAAGTGTCAAAAAGCCTTTGGCAAAGAGGGCTTACGTGGCTTCCTCAGGAGTGATCCACAAAGTTATCCACAGAATATGTGGACAAGGAGCGCGGCGCGCGAACGATACAGGACTTGCCGCCCGCAGTCGCTCGGGCTAAAGTCTCATGCTCGAATCATCATGAGGGAGAAAGCGTGTTTTCGATCATTCTGGCGGCCGGTTGGCCGATCTGGCCCTTGCTGTTCGCATCGATTGTCGCCGTCGCATTGATCATCGAGCGGCTGGCCGCCTTGCGCCAGGCCAAGGTGCTGCCCGCCGGGCTCCTGCAGCGCGTGGTCGCCGACTATCGGCAGCAGGGCGTGAACGAATCGTCCCTCGCCGCGCTGGAAGCGCAGTCGCCCCTCGGCCGGGTGCTCGCCGCGGGCCTGCGCAACGTCGGCAGTTCGCGGGAGGTGATGCGCGAGGCGATCGAGGAAACCGGCGGCGTGGTCGCCCACGACCTGGAGCGCTACCTGACCACGCTGGGCACGATCGCCTCGATCAGTCCGCTGATGGGCCTGTTCGGCACGGTGGTCGGGATGATCGAGATTTTCGGTTCGCAGGCGCCGACGGGCAGCAACCCGGTGCAGCTCGCGCACGGCATTTCGGTGGCGCTGTACAACACCGGCTTCGGCCTGCTGATCGCCATCCCGAGCATGATCTTCTGGCGCCACTTCCGGGCGCTGGTGAACAGTTTCGTCATCGACATGCAGCAGCAGGCGATCCGCCTGGTCGAGATCCTGCACGGCGAGCGCCAGGCGTGAGGGCGCGGCCATGAACTTCCAGCGCGGCCGCGGCCACGACGAACCCGAAATCAACCTGATCCCGCTGATCGACGTGCTGCTGGTGATCATCATCTTCCTGATGCTGACCACCACCTACGCCAAGTTCTCGGGGTTGGAGATCAACCTGCCGACCGCCGATGCGAGCAAGCAGGCGGAGCAGCCCAACGAGGTCAACGTCGCGGTCACCGCCGCCGGCCAGGTGCTGGTCAACAAGACGCCGCTGGCGGCCACCGACGTGCGCTCGATCAGCGAGGCCCTGCGGCGCGCGGCCGGCGACCGGCAGGACCCGCTGATCGTGATCAACGCCGACGCCAAGGCCACGCACCAGAGCGTCGTGGACATCATGCAGGCGGCCCAGACGGCCGGTTATCCGCACATCTCCTTCGCCACGCAAGCGCCGCGCTGAGCGGCGGACGGGTCATCCCATGAGCCGCGGCGGCCTCGCGCAACGTCTGCCCCGCCTGTGGTTCCGCGCGCGACTCTCGCCGCTCCTGCTGCCCCTGCTGCCCCTGTCGTGGCTGTTTCGCGGCATCGCCGCGCTCCGGCGCTTTCTCTATCGCAAAGGAATCCTGGCGGCGGTTGCGCTGCCCGTGCCGGTGATCGTCGTCGGCAACCTGACGGTGGGCGGCAGCGGCAAGACGCCGCTGGTGCTCTGGCTGGCGGAGCGCCTGCGCGCACGCGGCCGGCATCCCGGCATCGTCAGCCGGGGATACGGCGGCGGCGAGGCGGTCCGGCCGGTGCTGCCGGACTCGGCGGCCGCCGCAGTCGGCGACGAGCCGCTGCTGCTGGCGCGGCGCGGCGGCGTGCCGGTGTTCGTCGGGCGCGACCGCGCCGCCGCCGGCAAGGCGCTGCTCGCCGCCCACCCGGAGTGCGACGTGCTGGTTTCCGACGACGGCTTGCAGCATTACCGGCTGGCCCGGCGCGTGGAGATCGCCGTGTTCGACCGGCGCGGCGCGGGCAACGGGCGCCTGCTGCCCGCCGGCCCGCTGCGCGAGCCCCTGGCCCGGTTGGCCGGCGTGACGGCGGTGGTGTTCAACGGCGGCGCCGCGAACGTGCCTGCGGCCGGCGCGCCGTGTTTCCCGATGCATTTGTTCGGGCGGCGTTTCACGGCCCTGGACGATCCGCGGAAAACGTGTTCGGCGGAGGATTTGCGGGGGAAGAACCTGCACGCCCTGGCGGGCATCGGCGACCCGTCGCGGTTTTTCGCGCAGCTCGCCGCGATGGGGCTCGAATTCTCGGCGCATCCCTTTCCCGATCACCAGGCCTATGGCGCCGACGATCTGGCTTTCGCCCGTCACGGCGTGCTTCTTATGACCGAGAAGGATGCAGTAAAATGCGCAGGTTTGGCTTTGTCCGAGGCGTGGGTGTTGCCGGTGGAAGCCTGCATCGACGATGCTCCGGACGGAAGTTCGCTGCTGGATATCATTCTGGAGAAACTGCATGGACGCACGTCTGCTTGACATCCTCGTCTGCCCGATCTGCAAGGCCAATCTCGAATATCGCAAGGCGGCGTCCGAACTCGTGTGCAAGCCCTGCAAACTGGCGTTCCCCGTGCGCGACGACATTCCGATCATGCTGGAGGATCAGGCGCGCCGCCTCTCCGAGGAGGACCTCTGATGCCGTCGGCAAGCGTCGGTTTCAAGGCCGTGGTGCCGGCGCGCTACGCGTCGACCCGGCTGCCGGCCAAACCCCTGCTCGATCTCGGCGGCAAGCCGATGGTCGCGCGCGTGGCCGACCGCGCGGTTCAGTCGGGCGCCGAGGAAGTCTGGGTGGCTACCGATCATCCCGACGTGGTGCGCGCGGCCGAAGCCCACGGCCTTTCGGTGCTGCTCACCCGCGCCGATCATCCGACCGGCACCGACCGTCTCGCCGAGGTCGTCGAGCAGCGCGGCTGGGGCGACGATACGATCGTGGTCAACGTGCAGGGCGACGAACCCCTGCTCGACCCGCAGCTGATCGCCCGCACGGCCGGCCAGCTCGCCGCAAGCGGGGCGGACATCGCCACCCTGGCGCACCCGATCGACAACCCCGCCGACTTCTTCGCGCCGAACGTGGTCAAGGTGGTGTGTAGGGCCGACGGCGACGCGATGTACTTCTCGCGCGCGCCGATTCCCTTTGCGCGCGATCACTTCGCCGCCCGGAAGGACGCGCTGCCCGCGGGCCTTCCCGCCTACCGGCACATCGGCCTGTACGCCTACCGCGCCGGGTTCCTGCGCGCCTACGCCCGCCTGGCGCCGTCGCCGGTGGAGGGCTTCGAGGCGCTCGAACAGCTGCGCGCCCTGTGGCACGGCTACCGGATCAGCGTGCTGGTGTCCGACCACCTGCCGATGCCGGGGGTCGACACGCCCGAGGACGCGGCGCGCATGCAGGAGTGGTTCGCCAGGAACGCCTGAGATTGTCGCGCCCGGGGAGAGGGCGCGGCCCGGCCGGTTTTGTCGGGTTTTGTCGGTTCAACGTACGAGGAAAATCATGAGACTGATATTGCTCGGTCCGCCGGGCGCAGGGAAGGGGACGCAGGCCAAGTTCATTTGCGACAGGTTCGGGATTCCGCAGATATCCACCGGGGACATGCTGCGCGCGGCGATCAAGGCGGGAACGCCGCTCGGGCTGGAAGCCAAGAAGGTCATCGACCAGGGGCGCCTGGTCTCCGACGACACCATCGTCGGGCTGGTCAGCGAACGCCTGCGGCAGGACGATTGCCGCGCCGGCTACCTGTTCGACGGCTTTCCCCGCACCATCCCGCAGGCCGAGGCCATCCGCTCCGCCGGCGTGGCGCTGGACGCGGTCCTGCAGATCGAGGTGGACGACGCCGAGATCGTCGAACGCATGAGCGGCCGCCGCGTCCACCTGGCGTCCGGCCGCACGTACCACGTGAAGTTCAATCCGCCGAAGGTCGAGGGCAGGGACGACGTGACCGGCGAGCCGCTGGTGCAGCGCGACGACGATTCGCGCGAGACGGTGCTCAAGCGGCTGGAGGTCTACCATGCGCAGACCCAGCCGCTGATCGACTACTACACGCGCTGGGCGGCGACCGGCGATCCGGCGGCGCCGAAATTCCGCAAGGTGTCGGGCGTCGGCAGCGTCGAGGCGATCACCCGGGCGGTCTTCGCGGCGCTCGGCTAGGCGGATCGCCGGGGTTTCGGGAAACGAAGAGGCAGAGGGTTTTAAACCCGGGCGGTCGCCGCCCGGGTGCGCCGGTGCCGGCTCAGGCGCCGATCGCCGGATTGAGCGCGTAGAGGCCGGTCAGGCTGGCCTGCGCCAGGATGTGCCCCCGCATCGCCTCGCGCACCTGCTGGCCGTTGAAGCGTCCTTCCACCGGCAGGCGCTCCACGTCCAGCGCGAAGACGGTGAATACGTAGCGGTGGCGGATTTCGTCGTTCCACGGCGGGCAGGGACCGTCGTAGCCGAAATAGTCGCCGCGCATGTCGCCGTCGCCGTCGAACCACGCCGTGTAATCGTTGATGCCGTGCCGCGCGCCGTGCGGCGCGGCCGGGCCGCCCTTGCCGCGCGGGGTGACCTCGCTGGAGAACTCGCCGGCCTCGATCGCGGTGACCTCGGCGGGAAGATCGACCAGCACCCAATGGAAGAAATCCACGCGCGGCAGCGTGGCGGGCACCGTGCGCCCTTCCTGGTTGACATCGTCGCCCTGGCTGGGGACGTCGGGATCGTGGCAGATCAGCGCGAACGAGAGCGTGCCCGGCGGGACCTCGATCCAGGCCAGGTGCGGATTCAGGTTCTTGCCGAGGCAGACGTGGTGTTCCGGGTCCGGGATGCAGAAGGAAAAATCGCCCGGGATCGCTTGTCCGTCCGCGAAGCTGTCGCTGCTCAGTTTCATGGTCGTTTCTCCGTAAGGTCACGCAGGATCATTCAGAGGTTCACTCGGCGGCGCGCCGCCGGAAATCCCCAAGACGAAAGCCGACAAGCCATAGTGTAGCGAAATAGACGCCGGCGCCACAGCCGACGACGAGCGCCAGCCGCCAGAGGCGCGCGGCGAGGCGCCATTCCAGCCACGGTCCGGGACCGCCGGCGGCGAACCACAGCGCCGCGCCCATCGCCAGGAGTGCCGCCGCCAGCCTGAGTAAAAAGACCCGCCAGCCCGGCTGCGGCGTGTAGATGCCCTGCAGGCGCAGGCCGCGGTAGAGCAGCGCCGCGTTGAGGCAGGCGGCGAGGCCGATCGACAGGGCCAGGCCGGCGTGCTTGAGCCAGCCGATCAGCGCCAGGTTGAGCGCCTGCGTGACGCACAGGGTCACCACGCCGATCTTGACCGGCGTGCGCACGTTCTGCCGGGCGTAGAAGCCCGGCGCGAGGACCTTGACCAGGATCAGGCCGAGCAGGCCGACGCTGTAGGCGACCAGCGCGTCGCGCGTCTTGAACACGTCGTCGGCGGCGAAGGCGCCGTGGTGGAAGAGCGTGGCGATCAGCGGCACGGCGATGATCGCCAGCGCGACCGCCGCCGGCGCGGCGAGCAGCAGGGTCAGGCGCAGCCCCCAGTCGAGCAGCCGGGAATACTCGTCGAGTTTCTGGCCGGCGTGGTACTTGGCCAGCGACGGCAGCAGGATCGTGCCGAGCGCGGCGCCGAGCATGCCCGAGGGGAACTCCATCAGCCGGTCGGCGTAGTACAGCCAGGAAACGCTGCCGGTGCCGAGGAACGAGGCGAAGATGGTGTTGATCAGCAGGCTGACCTGCGACACCGAGACGCCGAGCACGGCCGGCGCCATCAGTTTCAGGATGCGGCGCACGCCGGCGTCGCGCCAGTCGAGCGCAAAGCGCGGCAGCATGCCGATGCGTCGCAGACTGGGAACCTGGAAGACGAGCTGCAGCGCGCCGCCGATGAACACCGCCCAGCCCAGCGCCAGGACCGGGCGCGCGAACCACGGCGCGGCGAACAGGGCCATGGCGATGAACGCGAGGTTGAGCAGCACCGGCGTGAAGGCCGGCAGAGCGAAGCGGTTCCACGTGTTGAGCACGCCGCCGGCCAGTGCCACCAGCGACATGAACAGGATGTAGGGGAAGGTAATGCGCGTGAGCTCGACGGTCAGCGCGAATTTCTCCGGTTCGGCGGCGAAGCCGGGCGCCGAGATGTAGACGAGCAGCGGCGCCCCCGCCATGCCGAGCAGGGTGACCACGACCAGCACGAAGAGCAGCAGGGTGGCGACGCGATCGACGAGGCGCTTCGCCTCGCCGTCGCCGAGCCGGTTCTTGTATTCGCCGAGGATCGGCACGAAGGCCTGCGAAAAGGCGCCCTCGGCGAACAGCCGGCGCAGCAGGTTGGGCAGCTTGAAGGCGACGAAGAAGGCATCGGTCATCACGCCCGCGCCGAAAATGCGGGCGATCACGAAGTCGCGCACGAACCCCAGAATGCGCGAGAGAAAGGTCATGCTGCTGACGGTGGCAAGGGCTTTGAGCAGGTTCATCGGGGCGGCGGCGCATCGAAAGCCGCCATCTTAGCCGCTAATGGCGGACGCGGCGTCCCGTCCGCCCGCCGGCATGCATTGACCGGCCAGACCGAAATCGGGAGAATAAGAATCATTCTTGATTGGACGCCAGCCCGGACATGGCCCGGCCGGCGTCCGCCATTCCACGGGATTCCTGAAAATGAGCGAACTGTTCGTCGTGGGGCTGGCCTTGCTGCCGTTCGGCTGCGCCGGCATTTACCTGGCGTCGCCGAACCAGCGCTGGCTGGAGCGTGCCCGGCCGGCTGGAAGGCCGGCGGGCTGCCTGCTGCTGGCAGCCGGGCTGGCCGCCCTGTGGCGGGACATGCAGGGCGTCGCCGCCGTGTTCACCTTCGCCACCGGCCTGATGCTGCTGTTCGTCGCCTTCCCCTATTTCGGCGCGCTGCGCGGCCCGCGGGGGAAATCATGACGCCGGCCAAGCCTGCTCCGATCCGGCGCGACTGGCTGTCCAAGACGCTGGCCGGCATGCTGCTCGGCTTCACGCTGGCGATGCTGTGCAGCGGCCTGTTCACCGAACTGGCGCCGGGCATGGCTACCAGCATCCGCGGCCAGATAGCCATGTGGATGGTGCCGCCGATCGCCCTGGCCGTGCTCGGCGGCTGCTATTTCTTCACCAGCGGCCGGCTGGCCTGGGCTTGGCTGGCCGGCGCCAACGCGCTGATCCTCGGCCTGCTGGCCGCCGTGCGCCTGCCCTGAAGCGGCAAGGAAAACGCCATGCGTTCCGACTACGTCCGAATCTACAAGGCGGTCCACACCTGGACCGGCATCCTCTCCGGCATGGCCCTGTTCATCGCCTTCTACGCCGGCGCCCTGACCGTCTTCAAGGAACCGCTGGCGCGCTGGGCCTCGCCGCCGGCGGCCGGCGCCGCCGCCGTGCCGCTGGAAGACGCGCCGGCGCTGATCGCCCAGGTGCTGGCCAGCCGGCCCGACGCCGCCCGCGATTTCCGGCTGCACCTGCAGGCCGCCGAGCACGTGCCGGCCCGCCTGAGCTGGCACGTCCGCGAAGCGGACGCCGACGACCACGACGCCTCGTCGGCCCGCCACTACACCGCGACGCTGGAGGCCGACGGTACGGCGCGGGTGGACGAAGCCCGTCCGGCGCAGGTCGGCGCCTTCATCGACGTGCTGCATCGCGTCGTCGGCCTGCCCTTCGACACCGACCCGAACCGCTGGGTGATGGGCGTCGTCGCCGCGCTCTATACGCTGGCGTTGATCTCCGGTGTCGTCGTGCTGCTGCCCTCGCTGGTCAAGGACTTCTTCGCGCTGCGCGTGGGGCGGAACCTCAAGCGCATGTGGCTGGACGCGCACAACGTGGTCGGCATCGTCAGCCTGCCGTTCCATCTGGTCATGGCGCTGACCGCGGTGGTGTTCGCCTTCCACGACGGCATCTATCACCTGCAGGACCGGATGTTCCACGACGGCAAGCTGACCGCCGCCTTCGCCGGCGGCGGGCGCGGCAAGGCGCCGCCGGGACCCGCGCGCGATCCCGCCAGCCTGCTGGCGCCGGCGGAACTGCTGGCCCGCGTGCACGAACTCTCGCCCGGTTTCGCGCCGAACGCGCTGCAATATCTGAATACGACCAGCCCGCGCGCCGTCGTCCGGGTGTGGGGCCACGACGCGGCGGCGCTGTCGCCGCGCGCGGCCGGCGGCTTCGTGGCGATCGATCCGTACGACGGCCGCATCGTCAGCGCCGACTACCTGCCCGGCCGCCAGGACGGTGCGCACACGCTGGTCAGCAGCTTCTTCGCCGCGCATTTCGCCACCTTCGGCGGCACGCCGGTGCAATGGGCCTATTTCCTGCTCGGGCTGGCCGGCGCCTGGCTGTTCTACAGCGGCAACCTGCTGTGGATCGAGAGCCGCCGCCGCAAGGCCGCGCGCGACGGCGGCGCGGCGCCGGAACAGCGCCGCGACGTCCGCCTGCTCGCCGCGGCGACGGTCGGCGTCTGCCTGGGCTGCGTCGCCGGCGTCTCGGCCACCATCGTCGCCGGCAAATGGCTGTCCGGGCAGGTTGCCGACCTCGGCGCCTGGCACCGCTACGTCTATTACGCGGTGTTCTTCGCCGGCGTCGGCTGGGCCTTCCTGCGCGGCGCCGCGCGGGCCTCCGTGCACCTGCTGGTCGCCGCCGCGCTGTTTACTTTCATGATCCCGCTGACCACGCTGCTCGCCTGGCTCTTCCCGGCGCTCGGCCTGTGGGCGCACGGCAGTCCGGCCAGCCTGGGCGTCAACGCCACGGCGCTGGCCGGCGGCCTGTGCTTCCTGGGGATGGCCCGCGCCACCGCGCGCCGGTTGGCGAACGGCCCGGCCGACAGCGTCTGGTCGCCGGCCGGGCACGCCGCGCCGGCCGAAGCCGCCGCGGACGCGCCGGTCAGGGCGTCCTGAACCCGGCGGATCGCCGGCGCGCCCACCGTGCCGCCGCCCAGGCCGGCGATCCACGCCACTCCGCCAGCCGAGCCCTGCCACATTCGTGCGATCGCCTTGATCGCTTGCCTTCCTCCCGCCAAGTTTGTAGAATCGCGGGTTTCCGTAACTCAACAGCTTTTTCCGAGGATCAATTCATGGCCAACAGCGCACAAGCCCGCAAGCGTGCCCGTCAAGCCGTCAAGCAACGCGCCCACAACGCCAGCCTGCGCTCCACCCTGCGTACGGCCGTCAAGCGTGTGCAGAAGGCGATTGTCGCTGGCGACAAGGCGGCCGCCCAAAGCATTTTCCAGGAATCGGTGTCGGTGATCGACCGCATCGCGGACAAGAAGATCATCCACAAGAACAAGGCCTCCCGCCACAAGAGCCGCCTGTCGGCGCAGATCAAGGCGCTCGCCGCCTGATCGTCCGGGAACGCCGGAGCCTGATTCGACGGCGCCTGCGGGCGCCGTTTGTCTTGGCCGTCCGGCTATACAATCCCCACGTTTTCCCATAGAATTTCCCTTCCTGCATTTCCGGCTGGCGGCGTGTTCCACGCAGGTGCCGGCAGGCGGCGATGGGTTCCGGCGGCGCAAGCCGCCGTTTCATTTATGCACCTCAGCTTTAGGGGTTGAAGATGTCGCACGTGATGAATACCTATGCGCGCTTGCCGGTGGCGTTCAGCCACGGCAACGGCAGCCGGCTCACCGATACCGGGGGCAAGGCGTATCTCGACGCCTTGTCGGGAATCGCCGTCAATACGCTGGGGCACAACCATCCGGCCCTGGTCGCGGCGATCTCGGCGCAGGCGGGCCGCCTGCTGCATACCTCCAACATCTACCGCATGCCGCAGCAGGAGCGGCTGGCGGACAAGCTGGCCGAGCTGTCCGGAATGGACGAGGTGTTCTTCTGCAACTCGGGCTGCGAGGCCAACGAGGCGGCGATCAAGCTGGCGCGTTTCTACGGGCACCGGCAGGACATCGACAATCCGGCGATCATCGTCATGGAGCATTCGTTCCACGGCCGCACCCTGGCCACGCTGTCGGCGACGGGCAGCCGCAAGGTCCAGGCGGGCTTCGAGCCGCTGGTGGCCGGCTTCGTGCGCGTGCCGTTCAACGATCTTGAGGCGGTGCGCGCGATCGGCGAGCACAACAAGAACGTCGTCGCGGTGATGCTGGAGATCGTCCAGGGCGAGGGCGGCGTCTACGTCGCCGACCTGGAGTACCAGCGCGGCCTGCGCAAACTGTGCGACGAGAACGGCTGGCTGATGATCTGCGACGAGGTGCAGTGCGGTATGGGGCGGACCGGCACCTGGTTCGGCTTCCAGCACGCCGGCATCCGCCCGGACGTGGTCACCCTGGCCAAGGGCCTCGCGGGCGGCGTGCCGATCGGCGCCTGCCTGGCGGCCGGCAAGGCGGCGTGGCTGTTCCAGCCGGGCAACCACGGCTCGACCTTCGGCGGCAACCAGCTGGCGACCACGGCGGCGCTGACCACCCTCGAAGTGGTCGAGAAGGAAAACCTGCTGGTCAACGCGGTGTCCGTCGGCGAAGTCGTCCGCGAGGGATTGGCGCAGGCGCTGTCCGGCGTGCCGGGCGTCGTCGGCATCCGCGGCATGGGCCTGATGATCGGCATCGAGCTCGATCGCCCGTGCGGCGAACTGGTGCAGCGCGGCCTCGACGCCGGGCTGCTGATCAACGTTACCGCCGAGCGGGTCGTGCGTCTGCTGCCCGCCCTGAATTTCAGCGCGGACGAGGGCCGCGAGCTGGTCGAACGGCTCTCGGCGCTGATCCGCGCCTTCCTTGCTTCCTGAGCGGAGGTGGATATGACCACCGTCAAGCCGGCCGTCAGGCATTACCTGCAGTTCAACGACTTCACCCGCGACGAATACGCCTACCTGTTCGACCGCACGCGCTGGATCAAGGCGCAGTTCAAGGCCTACCAGCGCTACTGGCCGCTGAGCGACCGCACGCTGGTGATGATCTTCGAGAAGGCCAGCACGCGCACGCGCCTGTCGTTCGAGGCGGGCATCCAGCAGCTCGGCGGCATGGCCATCTACCTGAACACCCGCGATTCGCAGCTGGGGCGAGGCGAGCCGGTCGAGGACGCGGCGCAGGTGATCTCGCGCATGAGCGACCTGGTGATGATCCGCACCTTCGAGCAGACCATCGTCGAGCGTTTCGCGGCGAATTCGCGCGTGCCGGTGATCAACGGGCTGACCAACGAATACCACCCGTGCCAGATCATGGCCGACATCTTCACCTACATCGAGCATCGCGGCGCGATCCAGGGCAAGACGGTGGCCTGGATCGGTGATTCGAACAACGTCTGCAACACCTGGCTGCAGGCGGGCGAGGTGCTGGGCTTCAACGTGCACGTGGCGACCCCGCCCGGCTACGAGGTCGAGCCGGAACGCGCCGGCCTGCACGGCACCGGGCACTTCCGGCAGTTTTCCGACCCGATGGAGGCCGCGCGCGGCGCCGACATCGTGACCACCGACGTGTGGACCTCGATGGGCTTCGAAGCGGAGAACGAGGCGCGCCTGCGCGATTTCGCCGATTACCAGGTCGACGGCGAGATGATGCGCGCCGCCAATCCCGACGCCATCTTCCTGCACTGCCTGCCGGCGCACCGGGGCGAGGAGGTCACGGCCGAGGTGATCGACGGGCCGCAGAGCTTCGTCTGGGACGAGGCGGAGAACCGCATGCACGTGCAGAAGGCGCTGATGGAGTTCCTCCTCCTCGGCCGGGTGAGTTCCTGAACACAGGCCAACGTCGTCGCCCGGTCGGCGATCGCAAATTTATGGAAAAGCAACCATGTCCCAATTCGACAACGTAAGCGTTCTCAAACAGGCCAACGTCTATTTCGACGGCAAGTGCGTCAGCCATACCGTGGTGTTGGCCGACGGCACGAAGAAGAGCGTCGGCGTCATCCTGCCGTCGTCGCTGGTGTTCAACACCGGCGCGCCCGAGCGCATGGAAGGCGTCGGCGGCAGCTGCCGCGTGCGCCTCAAGGGCGAGAGCGAATGGAAGACGTACGCGGCCGGCCAGTCGTTCAGCGTGCCGGGCGACTCGTCGTTCGAGATCGCCTGCGACGAGCCGTACCACTACGTCTGCCATTTCGGCTGAGGCCGCCGCCATGCCATCCTTCGATTTTTCCTCGGAAGCCGACCTCGTCGCGCTGAAAAACGCCATCGACGTGACCAGCCGCCAGATCGACGCGCGCTACGATTTCAAGGGCACGTCGGCCAAGGTCGAGCTCAACGAGAAGGACAAGATCATCACGCTGCACGGGGATTCCGACTTCCAGCTCGGCCAGATCAAGGACATCCTGTTCCCGGCCATGGAAAAGAAGGAAAAGGAAAGCGTCAAGCGCCTCGATCACCAGGCCGTGCAGAAGATCTCGGGCAACAAGGTCAAGCAGGAACTGAAGATCAAGATCGGCATCGAGAGCGAACTGGCGAAGAAGATCGTCAAGCTGGTCAAGGACTCCAAGCTGAAGGTCCAGGCCACGATCCAGGGCGACACCGTCCGGGTGAGCGGCGCCAAGCGCGACGAACTGCAGGCCTGCATCGCCACGGTGACCAAGGCGATCACGGACTACCCGATCAAGTACGGCAATTTCCGCGACTAGCGGACCCCTTATCCTGCCCGTCCGCGGGGCGCGCGCCGTCGCCGCGAAGGCCGGCGGCGCCCGCGCCGGGCGCCGGCGATCTCTCGTTCGCCTCGCCAGCCCTCCATAAATGGAATAAACTGTCGCGTTTGGCCTGCCGGGCGGCGAAGCCGGCGGCGTGATTTTTTTGCCGTATCGTGCCGTTCGCCGGGCGGATGTCGTTATTCATGTCAACGAAGGTTGTTGAAGATCTGAGTGAAAAGGAAGCCGGTGCTCCGGCCGGACTCTCGTGGGCGGAGGAATTGCGGCGCGTGTCGCTGGCGGTGAGCCAGAGCAGCAGCAAACCGGCGTCGAGCCGCCATCAGCTTTTCTATCTGCTGCACTGGACGCCCGATGCCAGCCGTTTCGGGATCACCGTGCATCGCGGGCGCGATCTGGAGGACGCCGAAGCGTGGCGGGACATCGACCGCGCGCTCGTCAAGCCGCCGCCTTTCGTGACCGAGCAGGATCTCGACATCCTGAACATGCTGCGCGAGGCGGGCATGGACGACGGCGGCCTGCAGGCCTTCGCGCTGCGCGGCGCGCAGGCCGGCGAGCTCCTGCAGCGCCTGCTGCGGACCGGGCGCCTAGCCCTGTCCACCGATCTTTCGCCCCTGCTTCCCGGCGAAGCGAGGCCGGGCAGCTTCGGCTGGCGGATCGACCCGCAGGGATGCCAGCGTCCTTGTTTCAAGGCGCTTGCGGAATCCAGCCTGGCCCTGCCGCTGCTCCCCCCGTGGTACGTCGATCTCGACCGGGGCCTGGTCGGTCCGCTGGAGATTCCCGGCGATCCTGTCGTCATCGCCCGCCTGTTCTCGCTGCCGCCGCTGCCGGACAAGCGGGCCGCGCTGGTGGCCGAGATGCTCGCCGAACTGGCGCCGGATCTGCCGCCGCCGGACGCCAACGCCCAGGCGTCGCTGCGCCGCATCGTCGCCGAGCCGCGTCCCGTGCTGCGCCTGCGCACGCTGGAGACGCACGGCCATGCGGCCTGGCGCGACTACCTCGAAACGCCGGATACCGTCGGCTTCGACGTGGCCTTGCCGAGCTTCCGCTATGGCGAGGCCGAAGTCGGGATCGGCGACGAGCAGGTGTTCGTCGCGCTCGAGGACGGCGAAACGGTGCGCGTCGAACGGCGGCCCGACCTGGAAAACGCCTTCGTCGAGGCCCTGGCCGGGGCCGGCCTGCAGCCCGTTCCCGCCGCCCTGCTGCGCACCGTCGGTCGCTCGCCGGACGCGATGTACGCGCTGGCCGCCGAGGTGCGCTGGGCGGATTTCATGCAAGGCGGGTGCAACGCGCTGCGCGCGGCGGGATGGGAGATCGAATTCGACGAGGAATTCCGGCATCACGCCCTGCAGGTCAACGCCTGGGACGCGGAGCTGCTCCCCTCCGAAAACGGCTGGTTCGCGCTCGACATGGGCATCGTGGTCGAAGGCGAGCGGCTGCCGCTGGCGCCGCTGCTGGCCTCCCTGTTCCAGCGCGACGCGCGCTGGCTGGAGACGGTCGAGCTGCTGAAAATCCCGGACGACGAGGCGATCGAACTGCGCACGCCGACCAACCGGCGCCTGCGCGTGGCGGCGGAACGGCTGAAGCCGCTCGCCGCCACGCTCATCGACCTGTTCGACGGCTTCGACGGCGGCCACCGGCTGCGCATCTCGCGCTTCGACGTGCAGCGCATCAAGGCCCTGCACGACACCAGCCGCTGGCAGTTCCGCGGGCAGGAGGAGATCGTGGCGCTGGCCGACCGCCTGCTGGCCGCGCAGGGCGTGCGCCCCATTGCGCCGCCGGCGGGGCTCGGGCTGGAATTGCGCGAATACCAGAAGGAAGGCGTGGCGTGGCTGCAGTTCCTGCGCGAGCATGAGCTTTCCGGCATCCTCGCCGACGACATGGGGCTCGGCAAGACCGCGCAGGCGCTGGCGCACCTCCTGCTGGAGAAGGAGGCGGGGCGGCTCGACCGGCCGGCGCTGATCGTCCTGCCCACCTCGCTGGTCTTCAACTGGATGAACGAAGCGGCGCGCTTCGCCCCGGCGCTGTCGCTGCTCGCGCTGCAGGGCGTGGACAGGAAGCTCCGCTTCGACGGGATTCCGCGGCACGATGTGGTGCTGACCACCTATCCGCTGCTCTGGCGCGACGCCGCCGAGCTGACCCGCTTCAAATACCACATGCTCATCCTCGACGAGGCGCAGACGGTCAAGAATTCGCGCAGCCAGGGCGCCGAGGTGGTGCGGCGGATCGACGCGCGGCACCGCCTGTGCCTGACCGGCACGCCGCTGGAGAACCACCTGGGCGAGCTGTGGAGCCAGTTCGACTTCCTGCTGCCGGGTTTCCTGGGCGACGCCAATACCTTCGCCCGGTACTGGCGCACGCCGATCGAGAAACAGGGCGACACGCAGCGGCGCGACCTGCTGGCGCAGCGCATCCGCCCGTTCATCCTGCGGCGGCGCAAGGAGGAAGTGGCGCCCGAGCTGCCGCCGAAGACGGTCATCCTGCGCAAGGTCGAACTGACCGGCGGCCAGCGCGACCTCTACGAGGCGGTGCGCGCCTCGATGGACGTGATGGTGCGCGAGGAAATCGCCAGCAAGGGCTTCGGGCGCAGCCAGATCGTCATCCTCGATGCCCTGCTCAAGCTGCGCCAGGTCTGCTGCGATCCCCGGCTGGTCAAGGTGCCGATCGCCCAGAAGGTCAAGGAGCGCGCCAAGCTCGACCTGCTGATGACCATGGTGCCGGAACTCGTCGACGAGGGGCGGCGGATCCTCGTCTTCTCCCAGTTCACCGGCATGCTGGCGCTGGTCGAGCAGGAGATGAAGCGCGCCGGCATCGATTACGAGCTGCTCACCGGCGACACCACCGACCGGGAACGCCCGGTGTGCCGTTTCCAGGCCGGCGAGGTGCCGGTGTTCCTGGTCAGCCTGAAGGCGGGCGGCGTCGGCCTCAACCTGACTTCCGCCGATACGGTGATCCACTACGATCCGTGGTGGAATCCGGCGGCGGAGAACCAGGCCACCGACCGCGCACACCGCATCGGCCAGGACAAGCCCGTGTTCGTTTACAAGCTGATCGTGGCCGGCAGCATCGAGGAGAAAATCCTCGCGCTGCAGGAGCGCAAGGCCGATCTCGCCGACGGAATCCTGTCGGCGGACAGCAACGCCGTGCTCAAGTTCGGCGAGGACGACATCGCCGCGCTGTTCGCCCCGCTGCCCTCCTGACAGGGCTCGGGCGCGGCGAGAGCCATGAAAGCAAAGGGATTTGCCTTCCATTCATCAGCTTCCCCTGTTTGACCGTGCGGCGAGGCTTGGAGGATAATCGCTTTTTTTGTGCCCCTCCCGCCCCTCCGCCGCATTTCCCGCGGCCGCCCCGCGCCGATCGCACCCGTTCCAGAATTTGCATAGATAGGACAGAGAAAATGACCAAGAACCACTCGTCACTTGCCATCGATCCTTATTACGATGGCGTTCCCGAGTACATGACCGAAGTGTATGACTGGGCGTATGTCGATCCGAAGTGGGTGCGCGCGCTGGATCACAACTGGGTCGTCCGCGTTCTCCTGTTCCTCAACGACCAGCGCCTGATGCGCGCCTACCTGGACGAGATCAAGGAAGGCATGCGCGTCTGGCAGGTGGCCCATGTGTACGGGGACCTGGTCACGCGCGTCGCCAGGAAGGTCGGCCCCAAGGGGGTTTTCCATCTGACCGACATCACGCCCGTGCAGATCGAGCACGGCACCCGCAAGCTGGCCGGCATGGACTGGACCAAGGTCATCCGCGCCGACGCCGCCAGCTTCAACTTCGCGGAGCAGGATTCGTACGACCTGATCTGCAGCTTCTTCCTGCTGCACGAGGTGCCCGAGGAGAAGAAGCACGAAATCGTCAATCACATGCTGGCCAAACTGCCCAAGGGCAGCAAGGCGGTGTTCGTCGACTACCACAACCCGGCGTGGTGGCAGCCGATCCGCTACATCCTCAAGGTGGTCAACCGCTATCTCGAACCGTTCGCCGAAACCATGTGGAAGAACGAAATCCGGCATTACGCGCGCAAGGCCGACCAGTTCACCTGGCGCAAGCGGACCTTCTTCGCCGGCGTCTACCAATGCGTGGTCGTCGAGCACAAGTCCTGATGCATTGAGCGCGCGCCTCCGGCGCGGCGGCTGCGAAGAAAACGGCGGCGATGATCATCGCCGTTTTTTTGCTCAGTCGCGCGCGAGGCCGCGAATCCACACCGCATACAACTGATCGGCCAGACGGCGCATGGCGGGCAGCCGGTCGGGCGTCTGCCGCCGCATTTCCTCCGGCGTCTGCACGCTTTCCGGCAGGGGCGCGAGGCCCTGCGTTTCGCCGTCCCAGCCCTTGTTCCACGTCTCGATCATGGCCTCGGTCATCTCCACGTGGCATTGCATGCCGAGGTGCGGCCCCAGCGCGAACATCTGGTTGGCGCAGAACGGGCCGCTCAGCAGGCGCACCGCGCCGGGCGGGATGCTGAAGGTCTCCCCGTGCCAATGGAAGACCGTGGCCAGCCTCGCCTCGTCAACGGCGGCAGCGAACCAGCGCTCCGCCTCCGGGCTCCGGTCAACATGGACCGTCCCCCAGCCGATTTCCTTGACCGGGTTCTTCGTAACCTGGCCGCCGAGCGCCTTGCTCATCAACTGGCCGCCGAGGCAATGCCCGATCACCGGCAGGCCGCCGGCGACGGCCGCGCGGATCAGCGCGCAGCTTTGCCCGATCCACGGCAAGGGGTCGTTCACGCTGACCGGGCC
The DNA here is from genome assembly GCF_047602565.1 of Propionivibrio sp. Taxonomy (GTDB): domain Bacteria; phylum Pseudomonadota; class Gammaproteobacteria; order Burkholderiales; family Rhodocyclaceae; genus Propionivibrio. The sequence continues at coordinate 1,332,844 of NZ_JASGGX010000001.1, read as the reverse complement.
GCCCATCAGGCAGAGGCCGGAAAACGGAGCGACGGAGTCCGGTACGGGCTCGCCGTCATCGATCTTGATCAGCCGCCAGGGAATCGAGTGCCGGTCGAGGAATGTGGCAAAATAGCCCGGACCTTCCGTTCGGGTGTGACGAAAAATGGCGATGGGTTTCATGGCGCGGATTTTCGGGATGACAGAGCCTGATGCCAGGCCGGATTCCAATTCTAAACGAAATATCTTGCGAGACCTCTGTCTGGCGGCCGGGTTGTGGCCTTTCGTTGTGTGCGGCGCGGACGTCGGGCTGGCGGGCCTGTTTCCCGGCAAGGCCCTGCTGACCATCAATGGCGGCGCCCCGCGCATCGTCGCCGTCGGCACCCGGACCGCCGAAGGCGTCGGCGTCGTCGCCATCGAAGGCGAAACGGCGACCATCGAGGTCAACGGCAAAAGGCGCGTGCTGCGCGTCGGCCAGAACGTCGCCGCGCAGCCTTCGGGTGCCGGCCCGGCCAGCGTGGTGCTGACCGCCGACGCGCGCGGGCACTTTTTCACCACCGGCAACATCAACGGGACGAGCGTCCGCTTCCTGGTCGATACCGGCGCCTCGATGGTGTCCATCGGCGCCGGCGACGCGCGGCGGATGGGGATCGACCCCGGCAAGGGCGTGCCGGGGATCGTCAACACCGCCAACGGACAGGCTCAGGTGTCCCGGGTTAAACTCAACTCCGTGCGGGTCGGCGACGTCGTACTGAACAACGTCAACGCGCTGGTGCACCAGCATGACCTGCCGGTGACGCTGCTGGGCATGAGTTTCCTCAATCGCATGGAAATGCAGCGAAGCGGGGACACCATGACCTTGACCAAACGCTACTAGGAGGGCTCCATGCCGCATCGTGACCAGGAAATAGCCATGCTGCGCCGCCAGCTCGAAATATTGATGGGGGAGCGGCAGGGACTGCTGCGCGTCGTGGGCGCGAGCGCCGTGCTGATCGCCAGCCTGGACAGCAAGCGCCTGCCGGTGGGAGCCGTCGAGGCGGCCGACCAGCTGGCCACGTCGATCAATCTGTTGCCGGAAGAAAGCCTCAGGGATGCCCTGAGTTCCGTTAACGCCGAAATCGAGGAAGAGGACCCTGTTCCAGGAGAATGACGCAGCCGGCGAGGCGGCGCCGCTCGGCGCTCCTGCCAGTGTGAATCTCGACCGCCTGCGTGCGGCCCTGCTGCGCCGACCGGCCAGTGCCGAGCCCGTCGTCGAGACGGGAGCGGAAACGCAGGCGCTGGTCGCGGCGTCGGTGCTCTTTCCGATTGTCCTGCGCGAGGGCGGCCCGACCGTCCTGCTGACGCAGCGCACCGAACACCTGCGCGACCACGCAGGCCAGATCAGCTTCCCGGGCGGGCGCGCCGAGCCGGGCGACCTTTCGCCGGAATACACGGCCTTGCGCGAGGCGGAGGAGGAGATCGGCCTGGCGTCCCGCCATGTCGAGGTCGCCGGCTTCCTGCCGGAATACCGGACCGTGACCGGCTACCGGATCACTCCCGTGGTCGGCTTCCTGACGCCTCCGTTCACCCTGCGGCCCGACTCTTCGGAAGTGGCGGAGGTTTTCGAGGTGCCCCTGGCCTTTCTGCTCGACCCGGCCAATCACCAGCGCCGCTCGCGCGAATATCAGGGAACGACGCGCTACTTCTTCGCCATGCCCTACGGACGGCACTACATATGGGGCGCGACGGCCGGGATCATCGTCTCCCTGGCGCGGGCGATGGCCGCCTTAGAATAATCCATCCTCCGGCCGCGCCTTCGCGCGAACCGGAGGGAGGTCCCTGCCGATCGACGGCTAGTTCGACGGCTTCCGCTTCCTCGGCAAACACCAGCCGCACCTTGCCTTCGTCGTCCACATCGACCGTGACGTGGCCGCCGCTGGCCAGCCGACCGAACAGCAGTTCGTCGGCCAGCGCCGCGCGGATCGTGTCCTGGATCAGCCGGGCCATCGGCCGGGCGCCCATCAGCGGGTCGAAGCCGTTGCTCGCCAGATGCTCCTTCAGGCGATCGGAGAAGACCGCTTCCACCTTCTTCTCGTGCAGCTGTTCCTCCAGCTGCATCAGGAACTTGTCAACGACGCGCAGAATGATCTCGTGGTCGAGCGCCTTGAACGAAATGATCGCGTCCAGCCGGTTGCGGAACTCCGGCGTGAACAGGCGCTTGATCTCGCCCATCTCGTCGCCCGCCTCGCGCTTGCCGGTGAAGCCCATCGTCAACTTCTGGATCGCTTCCTGGCCGGCGTTGGTGGTCATGATGATCACCACGTTGCGGAAGTCCGCCTTGCGCCCGTTGTTGTCGGTCAAGGTGCCATGGTCCATGACCTGCAGCAGGATGTTGTAGATGTCCGGGTGCGCCTTTTCGATCTCGTCGAGCAGCAGCACGCAGTAGGGCTTCTTGGTGACCGCCTCGGTCGAACTGGCCGCCCTGGTCGAACCCGACGTAGCCCGGCGGCGCGCCGATCAGGCGGGACACGGCGTGCCGTTCCAGGTACTCCGACATGTCGAAGCGCAGCAGTTCCACGCCCATGCAGTAGGCGAGCTGCTTGGCGACCTCGGTCTTGCCGACGCCGGTCGGCCCGGAGAACAGGAAGCAGCCGATCGGCTTGCCCGGCGTGCCGAGGCCGGAGCGGGCCATCTTGATGGATTTCGCCAGCGCGTCGATCGCCGGGTCCTGCCCGAAGACGACGGCCTTGAGGTCGCGGTCGAGGTTCTTCAGCGCGTGGCGATCGTCGCTCGACACCTGGGCCGACGGAATGCGCGCGATCTTGGCGATGATCTCCTCGATGTCCTGCTTGCTGATGATCTTCTTCTGCCTGGATTTCGGCAGAATGCGCTGCGCCGCGCCGGCCTCGTCGATGACGTCGATGGCCTTGTCGGGCAGGTGCCGGTCGGTGATGAAGCGCACCGAGAGATCGACCGCCGAGGTGATCGCCGCCGCCGAATACTTGATGCCGTGGTGCGATTCGAAGCGCGATTTCAGCCCCTTCAGGATCTCGATGGTGTCGTTGATCGAAGGTTCGTTGACGTCGATCTTCTGGAAGCGGCGGGACAGCGCGTGGTCCTTCTCGAAGATCACCCGGTACTCGTTGTACGTGGTGGCGCCGATGCACTTCAGCTGGCCGTTGGACAGGGCCGGCTTGAGCAGGTTGGAGGCGTCCAGCGTGCCGCCGGAGGCCGAACCCGCGCCGATCAGCGTGTGGATTTCATCGATGAACAGGATCGCGTTGGGGTTTTCGCTCAATTGCTTGACCACGGCCTTGAGGCGCTGCTCGAAATCACCGCGATACTTGGTCCCAGCCAGCAGCGCGCCCATGTCCAGCGCGTAAACCCGGGCGTTGGCCAAGACCTCGGGAACGTCGTGCTCGACGATCCGCCGGGCCAGCCCTTCGGCGATCGCCGTCTTGCCGACGCCCGCCTCGCCGACCAGCAGCGGGTTGTTCTTGCGCCGCCGGCACAGCGTCTGGATGACGCGCTCCAGTTCGTTGTTCCGCCCGATCAGCGGATCGATCTTGCCCTGCTGCGCCAGGGCGTTCAGGTTGATCGTGTAGCTTTCCAGGGAACCCGGCGCCGCCTGCTGCTCGCTTTCGACTTCGGATTCCGGTTCGCTGCGCGCGGCCTGCTGCGGAATCTTGCTGATGCCGTGCGAGATAAAGTTCACCACGTCGAGACGGGTGATGCCCTGCTTCTGCAGGTAATAGACGGCATGCGAATCCTTCTCGCCGAAGATGGCGACCAGCACGTTGGCCCCGTTGACCTCTTTCTTCCCCGACGACTGCACGTGCAGGATGGCGCGCTGGATGACGCGCTGGAAACCGAGGGTCGGCTGGGTGTCGATGTCGTCCTTGCCTTCGATCGACGGCGTATGCTCGTCGATGAAGCGCGAAATGTCCTTGCGCAGCTGCTCGATGTTCCCGCCGCAGGCGCGCAAGGTCTCGGCGGCCGAGGGGTTGTCGAGCAGCGCCAGCAGAAGATGCTCGACGGTGATGAACTCGTGGCGTTTCTGCCTGGCTTCGACAAAGGCCATGTGCAGACTGACTTCAAGTTCCTGCGCAATCATCTAGTTTTCCTCCATGATGCACGCCAGCGGGTGCTGGTTCTCCCGTGCAAAGCTCAATACCTGCTCGACCTTCGTGGCAGCGACGTCACGTGGATAGACGCCGCATACGCCGCGCCCCTCCATGTGAACTTTGAGCATGATTTGCGTCGCTTGTTCTTGGTTCATCGAAAAAAACTTCTGCAATACATGGACCACGAAGTCCATCGGAGTGAAATCGTCGTTGAGCAGCAATACGGTATACAGCGGCGGCGGTACGAGTTTGGTCCGTCGTGCTTCCAATACTGAGCCTTCGTGCTGATGAGGTTTTGCCATGGTTTCATTGTAGCCAGTCTTAGGGGGTGCGAAAACCGCCGCCATCCGCGTTCTTTTGTGTGAAAAACCACACAATCACGAGGGAGAAGGCGGCAAATGCTTGACGCATCCGACAAAACTAGCGTACAAAGACCGCATGTTTTGGTTTTTTAAGCAGTTAACGAGACCAAGCATGCAAGTCGGGCCTGGCCCGGATCTAGTCTTTTTTAAGGAAGTAGCAATATGGCAACTGGTACTGTCAAGTGGTTTAACGACGCCAAGGGTTTCGGCTTCATCACTCCGGACGATGGCAGCGAAGATCTCTTCGCCCATTTTTCGGCGATAACCATGAGCGGATTCAAGACCCTCAAAGAGGGCGAAAAAGTGTCATTTGATGTCACGCAGGGTCCAAAGGGTAAACAGGCTTCGAATATCACACGTGCTTGATTATTTCGACCACGCTGAAAAAACCCGCCATCGGCGGGTTTTTTTTGTCCACCGTTTTGTCCACCATTCTCGATACAAACCGAAACAGCACCTTCCGGCCGTCTCCGCTATCATAGACGCGAATTTTTCGCGTCAGCCGGATGGTCATGAAGTCGCCGAGTCTCTCCAAACAGCGCCGCGTCCGTGGGGCGGTTCTTGCGCTGATCGCTTGCATTTCGCTCGCGGGCAACGCCCAGGTCAATGATCTGCCCGATCTGGGCGAGTCTGCGCGCGCCGAGCTGTCGCCGCAGACGGAGCGCAAGATCGGCGAGAGCATCATGAACCAGATCCGCCTGCGCGAGCCCAGCTACGTCGACGATCCCGAGATCAACGACTATCTGGCGCAGCTCGGCCGCCGCCTGGTCGAGGCCAGCGCCAATCCGACCGGCGAGTTTCATTTCTTCGCCATTCGCGACAACACGGTGAACGCGTTCGCCATGTTCGGCGGCTACATCGGCGTCAACACCGGAACGGTGCTGACGGCGCAGAGCGAATCGGAACTGGCCGCCGTGCTGGCCCACGAAATCGCCCACGTCACGCAGAACCATCTGGCGCGGCAGATCGCCAAGGAAAAGCAGAACACCATCCCGAGCCTGATCGCCATGGCCATCGGGGTGCTCGCCGCGCGCTCGAACACGTCGGTCGCCGCGGGGGCGATCACTTCGGTACAGGCCGGCATGATTCAGGCGCAGTTGGCCTATTCCAGGGATTTCGAGCGGGAAGCCGACCGGGTGGGTTTTCAATCGTTGGAAAAAGCCGGGTTCGACGTCCATGGCATGAGCGACTTCTTTGAGCGTCTGCAGAAGGCGGGCCGGCTGTACGAGAACAACGCGCCGGTGTATTTCCGCTCGCACCCGCTGACCGTCGAGCGGCTTTCGGACATGCAGAACCGGGCTCAGGATTCGCCGTACCGGCAGGTCGTCAGCAGCCTCGATTTCCACCTCGTGCGCGCCAAGCTGCGGGCGCAGGCCGGGCAGCCGAAAGACGCCGTCGCCGAGTTCGAGCGGGCGCTGCAGGAGAAAAAGTACTCGTCGGAGCCGGCCATGCGCTACGGCCTGGCGTATGCGCTGCTGCGCGCCCGCAACGTGGAAGGCGCCCGGCGCGCCAGCGCTCCGCTGGCCGCGCTGCAGGGGGAGTCGCCGATCCTGGCCGGGCTGGCCGCGTCGATCAAGGAGCAGTCCGGCGATTTCACCGGCGCGCACGAGCTGTACAGGCAGGCGCTGCTGCGTTTTCCGCAGGCCAAGTCGCTGGTGTACGGCTATGCCGATTCGCTTTTCGCGGCACGGTCGTACCAGCAGGCGCTGGCGTTCCTCGAGGGGCAGCTGGTCCGCGATCAAGCGGACTTCAGGCTGTTCGGCCTGCAGGCCAAGACGTATGCGGCGCTGGGCAAGCGCGTGTCGCAGCGCCGCGCGCAGGCCGAGTACTATTTGCTCCAGGGGCAGCTCGGGCCGGCGATCGAGCAGCTTCAGTTCGCCCAGAAGGAAACGGATGGCGATTTCTATGAACTGTCCGCCGTCGATGCGCGGCTGCGCGAGCTGCGCAAGTTGCAGATGGAAGAAGAGAAGAAGGGAAGAAACGGTGGTTAGAACGATTGCATTTGTCCGAACGGCGGCCGTCCATGCACGTTGATCGCGAGTTGGACGTCAAGGGGCTGAGTTGCCCGCTGCCGATCCTGCGCACCAAGAAGACGCTGGCCGAGATGGCCTCGGGCCAGATTCTCCGTGTGGTGGCCACCGATGCCCATGCGGTCAAGGATTTTCAGGCGTTCGCCAGGCAGACCGGCAACGAACTGCTGTCCACCGTCGAGGCGGACGCGACGTTCGAGTTCCTCTTCAAGCGCAAGTAGCGCGGCGGCGGCTCAGCCCTTGCCCGTGCTGCCGAAGCCGCCGGCGCCGCGCGTGCTGGCGGCGAATTCCTCGACGACGTCGAAGGCCACCTGCAGCACCGGCACGACGACCAGTTGCGCCAGGCGGTCGAGCGGGTTGAGCGTGAAGTTCTCTTGGCCGCGGTTCCAGGTCGACACCATGATTTCGCCCTGGTAGTCCGAGTCGATCAGCCCGACCAGGTTGCCGAGCACGATGCCGTGCTTGTGTCCCAGGCCGGAGCGCGGCAGGATCAACGCCGCCAGGCCGGGGTCTTCGAGATGGATGGCGATGCCGGTGGGAATCAGGTGCGTCTCGCCGGGGCGGATCGTCATCGGCGCCTCGATGCAGGCGCGCAGGTCGAGGCCGGCCGAGCCGGGCGTGGCGTAGTGCGGCGGCGAATCCTTCAGGCGCGGATCGAGGATGCGCACGTCAATGCGGTGCATGCGGGTTCTCCAGCAGGTTGGCGATGCGCGCGACCAAGTGGCGCGCGAGTTCGAGTTTCGAGGCGGGCGGCAACGGCTGCCGGCCGTTGTCGTCGAACAGGACGAGCGTGTTGGCGTCGCCGCCGAAGCCGTCCTGGATGAGATTGCCGACGATCAGCGGGATCTTCTTGGTGCGGCGCTTCTTTTCCGCGTACTCGGCCAGATTGCGGGTTTCGGCGGCGAAGCCGACGCACAGCGGCGGGTGGGGCAGGGCGGCCACTTCGGCGAGAATGTCGGGGTTCTGCACGAGTTCGATCACGGGCGGCAGGCCGCCGTCCTTCTTGGCCTTCTGTTCCGACACGGTCCTGGGCCGATAGTCGGCCACGGCGGCGACGCCGATGAACACGTCGTGCGCGGTGGCGCGCCGCATCACCTGCTCGCGCATCTCCAGGGCGCTGGTGACGTCGACGCGCGCGACGCCGCGCGGCGTCGGCAGCGACACCGGCCCGCTGACCAGCGTGACCTCGGCGCCGGCTTCGCGGGCCGCGCGCGCGATGGCGAAGCCCATCTTGCCGCTCGACAGATTGGTGATGCCGCGCACCGGATCGATCGCCTCGAAAGTCGGGCCGGCGGTCATCAGCACTGTCCTGCCCTGCAGCCGCTTGGGCTGGAAATGGGCGATCAGCTCTTCGAGAATCTCCGCCGGCTCCAGCATGCGGCCGTCGCCGAATTCGCCGCAGGCCTGCTCGCCGCTGCCGGGGCCGAGCACGGTCACGCCGTCGCCCAGCAGCGTGGCGACGTTGCGTTGCGTGGCCGGGTTGCTCCACATCTGACGGTTCATCGCCGGCGCCACGAACAGCGGGCAGTCGCGCGCCAGGGTCAGCGTGGTCAACAGGTTGTCGGCGATGCCGTTGGCCACCTTGGCCAGGAAATCGGCCGAGGCCGGGGCGATCAGCAGCACGTCGGCTTCGCGCGAGATGTTGATGTGCGCCATGCCGTTGGAGACGTCCGCGTCCCACTGGTCGGTGAACACCCGGTTGCCGGAGAGTGCCTGGAAGGTCGTCGGGGTGACGAAATGCATGGCCGCCTCGGTCATCGCCACCTGCACCGAGGCGCCCTGCTTGATCAGCAGGCGGACCAGTTCGGCCGACTTGTAGGCGGCGATTCCGCCGGTGACGCCGAGCGCCACGCGCTTTCCTTTTAATTCCATACGAATTTTCCGCTAGAATGCCGGGCTGTCATTCTAACCGAGATCGCCGCATGGCAATTACGGACTGGCCGGAGAGCGAGCGGCCGCGCGAACGCCTGCGGGCGCACGGCGCGGCGAGCCTGTCGGACGCGGAATTGCTGGCCATCTTTCTGCGCGTCGGGGTGAAAGGGAAGAGCGCCGTGGATCTGGCGCGCCAGCTGATCGGTCATTTCGGCAGCCTGAACGCGCTGTTTGCCGCCAGCGAAGCCGAGTTTTCCGCCATTCCCGGCATGGGCGCGGCGAAGTACGCGCAATTGCAGGCGGTGCTGGAAATGGCGCGGCGCGCGCTGGGCGAGACGATGAAGGCGCGCAGCGCCTTCGCCAGCCCGGCCGCGGTGCGCGATTACCTGCGCCTGCATCTGTCGGGATTGGCCCACGAGGTGTTTTTCGCGCTGTGGCTGGACGCGCAGCACCGCCTGCTGGCGGCCGAGGAGCTGTTCCGCGGCTCCTTGTCGCAGACCAGCGTGTATCCGCGCGAGGTGGTCAAGAAGGCGCTGGCGCACAATGCGGCCGCCGTGGTGTTCGCGCACAACCATCCGTCCGGCGTGGCCACGCCGTCGCCGGCGGATGAGGCGTTGACGCGCAGCCTCAAGCAGTCGCTGGCGCTGGTCGACGTGCGGGTGCTCGATCATTTCGTGGTGGCTGGGCAGGCGCCGCCGCTGTCGTTCGCCGAGCGCGGGCTGTTATAGCCTTGAATTCATAAAGGTCTTGAATTTCCCCACGGGTTCGGGATAAAATGCGCGACTTTCTCCCCGAGACCAATTGGAGTAACGAATCATGGCACGTGTCTGCCAAGTGACGGGCAAAGCCCCGATGGTTGGGAACAACGTTTCCCATGCCAACAACAGGACGAAGCGCCGCTTCCTTCCGAACCTGCAGTACCGCCGCTTCTGGGTCGAAAGCGAAAACCGCTGGGTGCGCCTGCGTATCTCCAATGCCGGTCTGCGCGTCATTGACAAGAACGGGATCGATGCCGTGCTCGCCGACCTGCGCGCCCGCGGCGAGATCTGACAAGGAGTTCAGCCATGCGTGAAAAGATCAAGCTCGAATCCACCGCCGGAACGGGCCATTTCTACACTACGACGAAGAACAAGAAGACGACGCCGGAAAAGCTGGAAATAAAAAAGTACGATCCGGTCGCCCGCAAGCATGTGGCTTATAAGGAAACCAAGCTTAAATAAAGCCCCCTTCGGGTTCGAAAAAAGCCTCGCGATTCGCGGGGCTTTTTTTTGCCCGTTGCCGATGGTCTTGCCACATGGCGCCGATTCCGCGCATTCAGAGGATCAGCCGGCCGCCGAGCAGCAGCAGCGCCCCTCCTGAACAGACGCAGACGAAAAGCGCCATCAGGGACATGACGCCGCGCATCGCCGGGATGGGTATTGCCCCCGCCAACACGGACGAGGCGCGCTTGACGGCCAGTGCGTATGCCAGTGCCGATACGCAGAACGCAAGGATGGCCATGCCGGCAAAGCCGAGGCTCGGCGACACGATCGCCGCGCGGAGCGCAAGCAGGCCGTAGAGGAAAAGGACGAACGCGGTGCGCGACCAGGCGAGCCCCGTGCGTTCCAGTTGCAGGCCTGGATCTTTCTTTTCCGTTGCCGCCCCGTTGCCCACTCGGTGCCCTAGCGGATGAGGATGAGGAGCAGGAGCGCCATGCCGACCAGCGAGACGAACAGGGCGATGAGCGGCAGCAGGCCGGTATAGGGGATGTCCTTTTCCTGGCGCATGGCGCGCTCGGTCGCGGCCCATCGGCGGTAGGCGCATAGGCCCAGGCAGAAGGCCGCGACGAGCAGCGCGGTCGTCACGGCATGGCGCATCCATGGCACGCCCAGATCGGGCGTGAACTGGTCGATGCCCACCGCGCCCGCCATGAAGGCCAGGGCCGTTCGTATCCACGCCAGAAACGTCCGTTCGTTCGCCAGGGTGAAACGGTAGTCGGGCGTCTTGCCGTCGTTCCACCATTTCACCTGGCGCTCCTGTCCGCCATCGTCGTCACGCCGGGCGGGCGCCTGGCGTGAAACGTCATGCATTGGCTGCCTGGACCGCGACCAGCGCGGTCATGTTGACGATCCGCCGGACCGTCGCCGTCGTGGTCAGGACATGCACCGGACGCGCGGCGCCGAGCAGGATCGGCCCGATGGTGATGCCGTCGCCGCCGGTCATCTTGAGCAGGCTGTAGGAGATGTTGGCGGCGTCCAGGTTCGGCATGACCAGGATGTTGGCTTCGCCGGTCAGCGACGAATCAGGGTCGAACTTCTTCCTGATTTCCTCGGACAGCGCGCCATCGCCATGCATCTCGCCATCCACCTCGATGCCGGGGGCTTTGGCACGGAAGAGCGCGGTGGCTTCGGCCATCTTGCGGGCAGAGGCGGACGTCGATGCTCCGAAATTGGAATGGGAGAGCATGGCGACTTTCGGCTCTATGCCGAAACGGCGAACTTCGTCGGCCGCCATCTGCGCGATCTCGGCCAACTGTGCGGCGTCCGGGTTTTCATTGACGTGCGTATCGCAAATGAACAAGGCGCGGCCGGGCAGGATGATCTGGTTCATCGCCGCCAGCGTCGAGCGTCCGGCGGCCTTGCCGATGACGTCCTCCACCTGCTGCAGATGGTGTTCGAAACGGCCGGAAATGCCGCAGATCATTCCGTCGGCGTAGCCCTGCCTGATCATCATGGCGCCGATGAGCGTGTTGTGCTTGCGCAAGCGCGCCTTGGCGATCTCGATGGTGACGCCGCGGCGCCGCATCATCTGATGGTAGGCGCTCCAGCATTCGTTGTAGCGGTCGTCGTTGTTCGGGTCGACGACCTCGATGTCCGTGCCGATGCGCAGCTTCGAACCGATTTTTTCCAGGCGCGCGGAGATGACCTCGGGGCGTCCGATCAGGGTCGGGAGGCAGAGCTGTTCTTCCTTGATGATCTGGGCGGCGCGCAGGACCCGTTCGTCCTCGCCGTCGGGGTAGACGATGCGCGTCGGCTTGCCGCTTCTGGCCGCGTAGAACATGGAGCGCATGCCGACCCCGGTCCGGTAGAGGAAGCCCTGCAGCTTCTCTTTATAGGCGGCCATGTCCTGAATCGGGCGCCTGGCGACCCCCGAATCGGCGGCGGCCTGCGCCACGGCCGGAGCTATGACCAGGATCAGGCGCGGATCGAAAGGCTTGGGGATGAGGTATTCGGGGCCGAACGCAAGCTCCTGGCCCGGGTAGGCCGTGGCGACCTCGCTGGCCACCGACTCATGCGCCATGGCGGCGATGGCGTGTACGCAGGCCAGCTTCATCTCCTCGGTGATGCGCGTCGCTCCGGCGTCGAGCGCGCCGCGGAAGATGAAGGGGAAGCACAGGACATTGTTGACCTGGTTCGGATAGTCCGAGCGGCCGGTGGCCATGATGACGTCGGGACGTGCCTCGCGGGCCAGCTCCGGCATGATTTCGGGCGTCGGGTTGGACAGCGCGAAGACGATGGGCTGCCTGGCCATCCTGGCGACCATCTCGGCCTTCAGCACCCCGGCGGTGGAGAGGCCGAGAAAGATGTCGGCGCCGTCGATGGCGTCGGCCAGGGTGCGCGCCTCGGTTTCGCGCGCGTAGCGCGCCTTGGTCGGTTCCATGTGCGCCTCGCGGCCGACATGGATCACGCCCTTCGAATCGCAGACCAGGACGTTTTCGCGGCGGATGCCCAGATCGCACCAGAGATCGAGGCAGGAGATCGCCGCGGCGCCGGCGCCCGAGCAGACCACCTTGACTTCGCCGATGTTCTTGCCGGTCACTTTCAGCGCGTTGAGCATGGCGGCCGCCGAGATGATCGCCGTTCCGTGCTGGTCATCGTGAAAGACCGGGATCGACATGCGTTCCTTGAGCTTGCGCTCGATGTAGAAGCATTCGGGGGCCTTGATGTCTTCGAGATTGATCCCGCCCAGCGTGGGTTCCAGGGCGGCAATCATGTCGATCAGTCTGTCAGGGTCGTTTTCGGCCAGTTCGATGTCGAATACGTCGATGCCGGCGAACTTTTTGAACAGGCAGCCCTTGCCTTCCATCACCGGCTTGCCGGCCAGCGGTCCGATATTGCCCAGGCCGAGCACGGCGGTGCCGTTGGTCACGACGCCGACCAGGTTGGCGCGGGAGGTGTAGAGCGCGGCATTGTCCGGGTCTTCGACGATGGCCTCGCAGGCGAACGCCACGCCGGGAGAGTAGGCCAGCGCGAGATCGTGCTGATTGGTCAGCGCCTTGGTCGGCTGGATGGAAATCTTGCCGGGGGTCGGGAGTCGATGATATTCGAGTGCGGTTTCGCGCAGATTCTTGTTCACTGCTGCTCCTTTGCTGTTCAATTCTGACGACGCGTCCCGAGGGGGGCGATGCGTCGGTGGTTTGGCCAGGACATGCGGCCCGGACGGAGCCAGGCGTGCCGGTGGCGGGCGTTCAACTCACACACGTTACCAGCAAGAACTGATTCCGAGGAGCGTATATTACCGTCATAATCCGCGAAGGATTGCGGGTTTCGCCTGGTAAGTGCGGGATTCGCATCCGGGGACGTGCGCGGCTGTCGCTCCGGGCGGCATCGAACCTCGCTTTCGCGCGTTCTTGCCGGGTTCGTCCCGGAGTGGACGGTCAGCTTTCGTTCTGACCGTTTTGCGTGGGGAATCGCCCGATGTCGACCGAACCGAGGCGGCGGGAAGCGCCTTCCATGTGCTGGCGGGCGGCAAGGCGGGCGGCTGCGGGGTCCTGTTGGGAAATGGCGTCGACGATGCGCTGATGCTCGTCCCTGACCTGCTGCAACAGCGTCGCCTTGGTTGCTTCATGGCTGCGCGAGATCAGCGTCGCCTTGATCAGGAAATTGGAGAGAAACTTGATCAGGGCCAGGAAATGCGGGTTGCCCGTGGCTTCGGCGATGCTGCGGTGGAATTCGATGTCGGCCTCGACGCCGTCCTTTCCCGCCTGTTCGGCGAGTTCGATCTGCTTCAGCGCGCGCTTGATGGCGGCCATCTGCGCGCGGGTCCGGCGCGTTGCCGCCAATGCGGCGATTTCGCCTTCGAGCGACAGGCGCAGCTCGACCACCTGCTGGACCGATTCGATCGAATCCATGAGGGTCGGGTCGATGCGGAAAGGGGTGTGCATGTTGCGATCGCGCACGAATACGCCGCTGCCTTGGCGCGATTCGACCAATCCTTCCGATTTCAGCCGCGATACCGCCTCGCGGATGACCGTCCGGCTGACGCCGAAGCGGTCGGCCATGTCCAGTTCGGAGGGCAGGCGGGTCCCCGGTTTGAAGTCCCCGCCGTTGATGAGCTGGGTCAGCGCGTCGAAGACGCGGTCGGTCAGCGTGCCCGCCAGGGTGATCCGTTCAACCTTGAATTCCGGAATGGATGTCATCGCCTCGACCCGTCAGATCAAATCAGTTGCCGATGTTGTAATCGGCGCTTTTCTATGTTCTACTTGCAGAGCTTGGAATATGTAATGTTGTATGATAACCCGATAAGTAAGTCAACCACCCATTTCAGGCGGGGAGGCGACGAAGGGGCTGTTCCTGCAAGGCGGAATCCGCGTCCGCCCGTCGCGCCTTCAATCCGCCGCACACGAGAAGGAGCAAGCAAATGACCGTTCTGCTGGGCTGCATCGCCGACGATTTCACGGGCGGCACCGACCTGGCGGGGATGCTGGTGAAAGCCGGCATGCGCACCGTGCAGATGATCGGCGTGCCGGGGGAACCGATCGGCGACGACGTCGACGCCGTGGTGATCGCCCTGAAGTCGCGCACCAACCCGGTCGAGGAAGCCATCGCCGAATCGCTGGCCGCGCTGCGCTGGCTGCAGCAGGCCGGCTGCAAGCAGTTCTACTTCAAGTACTGCTCGACTTTCGACTCGACGCCCAAGGGCAACATCGGCCCGGTGGCCGAAGCCCTGATGGCCGCGCTGGGAACGGATTTCACCATCGCCTGCCCGGCCTTCCCGGTCAACGGGCGCACCATCTACAAGGGCCACCTCTTCGTCGGCGACATTCTGCTTTCCGACTCCGGCATGCGCCACCACCCGCTCACCCCGATGACCGACGCCAACCTGGTCAAGGTCCTGCAGGCGCAGATCAAGGGCAAGGCCGGCCTGGTCGACTACGGCGTCGTCCGGCAAGGCCCGGAAGCCATCAAGGCCCGCTTCGAGCAATTGAAGGCCGCCGGCTGTACTTTTGCCATTCCCGACGCCATCACCAACGACGACCTGCTGGCCATCGGCGCCGCCTGTGACGGAATGCCGCTCGTCACCGCCGGTTCCGGCATCGCGCTGGGCCTGCCGCAGAACTTCCGGAAAGCCGGCCTGCTGCCCGAGCACCAGGTTGCCGATGCCCTGCCGCCGACCGGCGGCCTGCGCGCCGTCATCGCCGGTAGCTGCTCGCTCGCCACGCAAGGGCAGGTTGCCGCCCTGCGCGAGAAACATCCCGCCTTCAACATCGACCCCTTCGATCTCGCGCACGGCAAGGACGTGGTGAGCGAGGCACTGGCCTGGGCCAGGGGCAAGATCGAGAACGAACCCGTCCTCTTCTATGCCACCGCCACTCCCGAAGCCGTCAAAGCCGTGCAGGTCCAACTGGGGACCGAGAAGGCCGGCAGCCTGGTCGAAGACGCACTCGCCGCCATCGCGAAAGGGCTGGTTGCATTGGGCGTCGGACAACTCATCGTCGCCGGGGGCGAGACCTCCGGCGCGGTGGTCAAGGCGCTCGGCGTCAGTGGCCTGCGCATCGGTCCCGAGATCGACCCCGGCGTGCCCTGGACCACCGGCATCACCAAGGACGCCGTGCAGCGGCCGCTGGCCCTCGCCCTCAAATCCGGCAACTTCGGCACCCCCGACTTCTTCCTCAAGGCCTGGAGCAAGCTCGCATCATGACCGCCATCCTCACCGAAGAAACCCGCGAGCGCGACAAGATCGCCCGCCTGTCGCGTTCCCTGTATGAGCGCGGGCTGACCGCCGGCAGCAGCGGCAACATCAGCGTGCGCCTGTCCGACGGCTGGCTGCTCACGCCGACCAACTCCTGCCTGGGCGAACTCGATCCGGCGCGCATCAGCAAGCTCGACTGGCAGGGCACCGTCCTGGCCGGCGACCCGCCGTCCAAGGAAGCCTTCCTGCATCGCTCGATGTACGAGGTTCGCCCCAAGGCCGGGGCCATCGTGCACCTGCACTCGACGCATTCGGCCGCGGTCTCGTGCCTGTGCGGCCTCGACCCGGCGAACTGCATCCCGCCGCTCACGCCGTACTTCGTGATGAAGATCGGCCGCCTGCCGCTGGTGCCGTATCACCGGCCGGGCGACAAGGCGCTCGGGGAGGTGATCAAGACGCTGGCGCCGAAGAACAGCGCCGTGCTGCTGGCCAACCACGGGCCGGTGGTTTCCGGCGCGGACCTCGAAGGCGCCATCTACGCCTCCGAGGAGCTGGAAGAAACCGCCAAGATTTTCCTCATGCTGCGCAACGCGCCCACGAACTGCCTCAACGCCGAGCAGATCGAGGAACTCAAGGTCGCTTTTAAACTGGATATCTGAACGAAAGGATCGCCATGCCCAAGTTTGCCGCCAACCTGTCGATGATGTTCAACGAGGTTCCGTTCCCGGAACGCTTCGCCGCCGCCGCCAAGGCCGGTTTCAAGGCCGTCGAATTCCTCTTTCCGTACGACTATGCGCCCGCCGAGGTCGCGGGCTGGCTGAAGGAGAACGGCCTGGTGAACGCCCTGTTCAACCTGCCCCCCGGCGATTTCGCCGCCGGCGAACGCGGCATCGCCTCGCTGCCGGGGCGCGAGCAGGAGTTCCGCGACGGCGTGGCCAAGGCCGTCGAGTACGCGCTGGCTCTCGGCACGCCGAAGGTTCATTGCATGGCCGGGCTGGTCCCCGCGGGCGGTGATCATGCGCAGCACCGGGCGCTTTACATCGAAAACGTGCGCTATGCCGCGCAGGAAATGGCCAAGCACGGCCGCATGCTGGTCATCGAACCGATCAATCATCGCGACATGCCCGGCTACTTCCTGAACACCCAGGCCGAAGGGCATGCGGTGTGCAAGGAGATCGGCCTGCCCAACCTCAAGGTGCAGATGGATTTCTACCACTGCCAGATCGTCGAGGGCGACCTGACCATGACCTTCAAGAACAATTTCGCCGGCATCGGCCACGTGCAGATCGCCAGCGTGCCGACGCGCAACGAGCCGGACGAGGGCGAGATCAACTATCGCCACATCTTCAAGCTGCTCGACGAGATGGGCTATGATGGTTTCGTCGGTTGCGAATACAGGCCGCGCGGCCGCACCGAGGATGGCCTGGGATGGTTTAGGGAGATACCGTGTCCTTTGTCAAGCAAAGAATGCTGAAAGCAACCTCATAAGAGATGCGGCTATAGGGGCTAATCTCATGATTGCGGAGAAATTTCCGGCGATGCAGAGGCAGCAAACGGTGTTTTGCTTCTAAAAACGCCAAAGCAGATATGCACGAGTTTCCGCATCACGGCCCCTAGCGCCAGCTTTTTGGCTTTTCCTTTCGCCAGCAACCGCTCATAAAGCGGACGGACTAAAGTGTTCCCATATTTCTTGCGTATGGCGCACACGGCGGCCATATACAGGAGGGAGCGTAGTCGTTTGGGGCCTTGGTGCGACGTTCGCGGTTTCCCGGCAAGGGACGTTCCGGACTGCCTCATGATAGGTACGAGGCCGAGATAGGCGGCGAGCTGCTCTGCGGAGTCGAATGAGTGGCAGTGCAAAAGAGAGAGCATTGCTGCACCAACCCTGTTGCCGATCGCCGGAATGCTTGTCAGAAAGCACATATCCTGCCTTAAGTTCTCGTGGCTTGAGATGTGTTCGTCAATATCTTTCTGTATTGACGCCAGCTGCATTTTGAGAAATTCAATGCTGTCCTGAATTGAACACACAACGGTATCCGGCGTACGGGTTGCGGCAGCCTTCTCCGCCCTGTTTTGTTCCCGAACCAGGTCGTTGGTAATCGCGTCAGTACGCGCGATAAGAACCCTTAATGTGTACGCCTCCGGGGAAGGTGGAATCCATGGCCTAGGGTTGACCTTCTGGCAATAATACGCAAGGACGTAGCTGTCAATGCTGTCATTCTTGTTCTGGATGCCTACACCTCTCCCGAAGTTCTTCGTTTGAGCTGGATTGCAGACCGAAACGATGATTCCGTATTTCGTCAGCTCATAGGCGGCCACCTCATGATAGACGCCTGTTCCCTCCATTGCGACGTGGGCACAACACACGTCTGTTACGTCGTTTCTTTTTAGCCAGTTAAGGAACTCCTCGATTCCGGCGGAAGTGTTTGCCACCGTTTTAGATTTAGATCTTGGCCGAAGCGCGCCCTGGTCTTTATCGCTTTTATTTTCAGTCAGCAAACAAAAATCGAGTTTCTGTTTCGACACGTCGCAGCCGAGGTAGTGCATTTTGGTTCCCGCATGAATGTTGATAGGCGCATGCACATCTCCATACAGATGCCTCTATGTTTGTCTCGTATTCAGGGTCGAACCCGCTTCATACCGTTGAGCATTAATCGGCCGGCCACTCGTATTTCATTTGCCTACCAGTAAATCTCCTACGCACGATCATGTCGTAATGCTGATACTTTTGTAATAGGCGGTGAGCGGGTATGGAAGTGCTACGTTCCTCGGAATCTAGCATTTCCTGGAAGTCATACGAATAGGCAATTTCTTAAATCAATATTCCTCCTTCCAGGCCTAAAAATTGTTCCTGTAACGGCTCTTGGGGACACCTGGATTTTCGCCGGCGGAAATGTGAGCTGACTAAAGCGTGGTCAACTTCACTCCGTCTATTCGTCCGAAAAGTACGATCTAAAAAAACGCGCCAGTGGGTATTCCCACTGGCGTTCTGCCGAGGCGCTTCGCGCGAGGTGGGCAGTTCAGATCCCGGCGCCAACGTTCGCCCGGGGGGGATGCCCCGGACGCCTGGAATTGCGCGCATAAATTGTCGCGCAATTCCAGGCTTCAAGGGCTTTCGCGGCATAAAAGCGGTACCCCCTACGGGCTTCCCCCACATTTATTCCACGGTCCCTTGACCAGGCCATCCCCCCGTGCGCTCGCCAGCGCCGGGATCTGAACTGCGGTGGCCGCGTCACCCATTTCAGCCCCTATCTCAACCTGATATGGAGGCTTATGTTATGAGCAATAACGTGCTGATGAATGGGGATTGTCTGGATGTGCTGCTGAAACTGCCGGCGCGCTCTGTGGATTTCGTGCTTACCGATCCGCCTTACCTGGTCAACTACAAGGACCGTTCGGGCCGGTCCATTGCAAACGACCTGCGGGAAGAGTGGCTAGAACCCGCCTTTGCCGAGGTCTCGCGCGTCCTACGCCCGAACACGCTTTGCGCGAGCTTTTACGGCTGGACGCGCGTCGATACGTTCATGGCTGCCTGGAAGCGTGCCGGTCTGCGCCCGGTCGGACATATCGTCTTCGCAAAGCCCTACGTGTCGAATGCAAGATTTGTCGGTTACCGCCACGAATCGGCATTCCTGCTTGCTAAAGGCAATCCGGCCCTACCGGCCGAGCCGCCCCCCGACGTGCTGCCCTGGAAGTACAGCGGGAATACGCTGCACCCGACGCAAAAACCTGTGTCCGCGCTTGTTCCTCTGATCAAGGCGTTCTGCCCGGCAAACGGAATCGTCCTCGATCCGTTTGCCGGCTCTGGCTCGACGTGCATAGCGGCTCTGGAGTGTGGTCGTCGTTTTATCGGAATCGAGCTTGATCCGACCTATTACGCCGCCGCTCACAAACGACTGGCCGATGCCGGTGCCTTTGCCAGCTACGAGCTCATGGCTGCATAGGGGGCCAGGTTATGGAATACGATTTTGTTACCGCGGCCATTGAAGATTTGTCCGAGCGCGCTCTGGACTGGATGATCGAGTATACCGAAGATGGAACGGGCCTTGCCGGCGTCCTGTGGAGTCAGATTGCCCAAGATATCCTGGCTATCCGAGCACGTAAGCTGTTGTCGTCATTGCCCAACCAGACGTTAGCCGCGATCCAGGACGGACGGATTAATGTTCCGGCGGTTTTTGAAGATTGCATCCATGCGATGCTGCAAGATTGATTGATCGGGCCTCCGACTGGAGCGACGGCGCCAGTCGGAGCCTGTAAAAGTTCCCGCCGGCTTGCGGGAATTTCCATCAGCGAAATTTCTTCCCGTGGTATGCGCGGTTCTTCTCTGTAACGATGCGAGGCCTGGGCTGCCCCCAACGCCTCGCTAGGACTTCTGTGGCCAGCCTTGGACCTGCCGGGTGAACTTCCGTCAACGGAAATTTCGCCCACTTGAGATCGCATCAACGGTCGTTGCTGCTCACAAGTGCACGGCAATCGAAGAGTCCGGCTTGTCGGCCGGGTGTAGTAGCCCCCTGGCCCATCGGGCCAGGGAAAATTCCCGCTCGCGGGAATTTTCGTCGACGAAAGTTTTTGGGGTGCCGACCGACGCGGGCGGAATTTTCGTTGACGAAAGTTTTTGGGGTGCCGACCGACGCGGGCGGAATTTTCGTTGACGAAAGTTTTTGGGGTGCCGACCGACGCGGGCGGAATTTTCGTTGACGAAAGTTTTTGGGGTGCCGACCGACGCGGGCGGAATTTTCGTTAACGAAAGTTTTTGGGGTGCCGACCGACGCGGGCGGAATTTTCGTTGACGAAAGTTTTTGGGGTGCCGACCGACGCGGGCGGAATTTTCGTTGACGAAAGTTTTTGGGGTGCCGACCGACGCGGGCGGAATTTTCGTTGACGAAAGTTTTTGGGGTGCCGACCGACGCGGGCGGAATTTTCGTTGACGAAAGTTTTTGGGGTGCCGACCGACGCGGGCGGAATTTTCGTTGACGAAAGTTTTTGGGGTGCCGACCGACGCGGGCGGAATTTTCGTTGACGAAAGTTTTTGGGGTGGTTTCCGAGGTTTTTCTGTAACCTGCGCGGCCTGTGCGCAGGCGGCCAGTGGCCGCTTGAGGCGGGCTGGGCGCAGTTGCCCCCAGCCCGGAACGATTCGAGGCCAGGGCAGCGCCCACGCCTCGCCAGGACTTCTGTGGCCAGCCCTGGACCCGCCGGGTGGAATTGCCGTTGACGGAAATTCCACCCACTTGAGATCGCATCAACGGTCGTTGCTGCTCTGAAGGGAAAGGCAACGAAAAAGCAAAAAGAGCGAAAGCGGTAATCTAAGGCAGGATATGCCGTATACCGGCAAACGTATACGTTTAGTGTTTTTTGTCCTCATTTCAAGCGAAACAGGCAGGCCCTGTTAGAAACAGCAAGGGGCAGGAGGAAATTTCCGTCAACGGAAATTTTGCAGTACCAGTTGGATGCCGCACCACAACCCGTGAGCGGAGGCGGCATGCATCGGATCGAAGGCGGATGCCATTGCGGAGGGCTGCGCGTCGCCGCCGAGCTTTCCCGTCCTCCGGGCGAGTACCGGCCCCGGGTCTGCGATTGCGATTTTTGCCGCAAGCACGGCGCGGCCTTCATCTCCGACCCGCTCGGTGCGCTGCCCATCGCGGCCGCGGATTCCCGCTGCCTCGGCAGATACCGTCAGGGCGGCGGCAGCGCGGACTGTCTTTTCTGCACGCGCTGCCGCCGTCCTGATCGGCGTGCTTTACCAGGACGGCGGGCGCGCGTATGCCACGGTGAACCGTGCCGCGCTGGCCGGCGAAGCGCGTTTCGGGGAGGCGCAGCCGGTGTCGCCGAGGCTGCTCTCCGCGAGCGAGAAGCGCAGCCGCTGGCAGAGCGTCTGGTTCCCGGACGTCGTCCTGGACATCGGCGGCGCCTGAACCGGCGCGCCGGCCGCTCATGCCCGCATCCTGAGCGGGCTCCCGCTCCGTTCGGTCGGTGCGCCGCGCGCCCGCCGCCCGCCGCCCGCCGCATGCCGCATGCCGCATGCCGTGCGCCTGTCCCGCGCCGCTTCCCTCCCGCGCGGCGAGGGGCGGCCGTCCCGCCCCTGTGCGCTCATTCGCATATGGTTAGCAGAAATTATTAGTTCTCTGCCCGGGCGAAAAATCTTCAAATAGCTCCCTCGCGGCAAGGCCGCAGCCCGGCGCCCCGCCGCCGTGACGCCCGTTTCCGGCGCCATGGCGCGCGGCCGGCCGAGCCATTCAACGAATATCCTGGAGCGCGTATGACGGTCGTGGCGATTGGTCCCTTGAACGACAAGACGAACGGTTGGAGCCGCATTCTGCCGCCGCGCCAGCCCCGGCCGGCGCTGCAGGGGGAGCTGTCGGTGGACTGGGCGGTGGTCGGCGCCGGCCAGGCCGGCTTGGCCGCGGCCCGCCGCCTGGCCGAGAACCGCCCCGGCGATTCGATCGCGCTGATCGAGGCCGGTGAGGTCGGCGAAGGCGCGCAGGGGCGCAATGCCGGCTTCATCATCGACACCCCGCACAACGTGGGCAGTTCGCTCGGCGAACTGTCGGCCGCGCGCGATCACGTCAGGCTGGCGCGCAGCGCCATCGCCAGCCTGGAGGAGCAGGTCCGCAAGCACGGCATCCAGTGCGACTGGGACCCCAACGGCAAGCTGCACACGGCGGTTTCGCCGCAGGGCATAGCGCGGGTGCTCAAGCCGACGCGCGAGGTGCTCGATTCGCTCGGCGAACCCTATACCTGGCTGGAGGACAAGGCGCTGCACGAGCGCATCGGCTTCAAGCATTTCGCCGCCGGCATCCACACGCCGGGCGCGGTGCTGGTGAACCCGGCCGCGCTGTCGCGCGGGCTGGCCGACCATCTGCCGGCCAACGTCAGCCTGTACGAAAACACGCCGGTGACCGAAGTGCGCTTCAAGCCCGGAATCCGCCTGAGCACGCCGCAGGGAACCGTCCGCGCGGGCAAGCTGATCCTGGCGGTCAGCGTCTTCGCCGGCCAGTTCGGCGTGCTGCGCAACCGCCTGATCCCGATCTCCGCCTACGGCAGCCTGACCCGCCGGCTCACCGAGGAGGAGCAGGGCCGCCTGGAAGGACTGCGCACCTGGGGGCTGACCCCGGCCAACGCCTTCGTCGGCGTGACCGTGCGGCGCACCCCCGACCAGCGCATCCTGATCCGCCAGGACATGCGCTACGAGCCGCGGCTGGTGCGCGACGGCGACTCCTACCCGCAGGTGGCCGAACACCACCAGGCGCTGTTCGACACCTGGTTCCCGGCACTCAAGGGCGTGAACATCGAACATACCTGGTCCGGCTTCATCTGCATCTCGAGCAACGGCGGCGCCGGCTTCGGCGAGGTCGCGCCCGGCGTCTACACCGCGGTGTGCGACAACGGCATGGGCTGGACCAAGGGCACCGCCTCGGGCCTGCTGATCGCCGACAAGGCGAGCGGCGTTGACAACCCGCTGATCGCCACCTACGAATCCTTCGGCCGGCCGGCGCTGCTGCCGCCGCGCCCCTTCCTGGACGTCGGCGTGCGTGCCCGCTTCTCCTGGGAGCTGTGGAGCAACCGGCGCGAGGCCTGAGCCGGTTTCCCTCCCTTCATTCGATTCCCTTTGGAGAGACTGTTTCGCATGCTCGCTCAGCAATTCTTGAACGGCCTGGTGACCGGCAGCACGTATGCCTTGTTCGCCCTGGGCTTCACCCTGGTGTTCGGCGTGCTGCACGTGCTCAATCTGGCGCACGGCGCGGTGTTCATGGCCGGCGCCTTTGCCGGCCTGTACGCGGTGACCGCGGCCGGCCTGCCGCTGCCGCTGGCGCTGCTGCTCGCCATGCTGGCCGGCGGGCTGATCAGCGTGGCGGTGGACTGGCTGGCCTTGCGGCCCTTGCGCCAGCGCGGCGCGGCGGAGTTCGCCGCGATCATCTCCTCGCTGGGCATCGCCCAGGTGCTGATGAGCGCCGGGCAGGCGATCTCGCAGACGCAGATCATGCGTTTCCCCTTCGGCACCTTCCCGGTGGTGGTCCATCAATTCTGGGGGCTGCGCATCTCGCTGCTGCAGATCGTCATCCTGGCGCTGTCGCTGCTGCTCGCGCTGGCGCTCCTGCTGTTTCTGTTCCGCACCGATTTCGGCCGCCAGCTGCGCGCGGTGGCGATCTCCGCGCGCACCTCCGCGCTGCTCGGCGTCCGTCCCGGCGTGGTTTATTTCCTGACCTTCTTCATCTCCGGCGCGCTGGCCGGGGCGGCCGGCGTGGTCATCGGCCTGGCCTTCAATTCGGTGCACTTCCTGATGGGCGAGCCCTACCTGCTGCGCGCCTTCGTGGTCATCGTGCTGGGCGGGCTGGGCAGCATCGGCGGGGCCCTGGTGGGCGGTCTGCTGCTCGGCCTGGTGCAGACCGTGGCGATCAGCTATCTGTCCTCCTCGCTCAGCGACGCGATCATATACAGCCTGCTGTTCGGCGTCCTGCTGCTGCGTCCCTCGGGCCTGTTCGGCAAGCTGCACATCGAGACGCGGGTGGTGCGGGCATGAGCGCCTCCGCCCGGCCGCCCGAAGGGGGCGCTCGCCCTCCCTCGGGGAGGGCGTCACGTAGTGACAGGAGGGGAGTCCAGTGAGCGCCTTTGTTCTCGGCCACCTGTCCCTGCTCGAGCTGGTGCTGGTCAGCGGGGTGCTGGCCTACAGCCAGTACATCGTCCTGCGCGCCGGGGTCTTCTCCATGGCCACCGCCGGTTTCGCCTCGCTGGGCGCCTATGCGGCCGCGCTGCTGGCGGTGCGGCTCGGATTCCCCTTCTGGGCCGGGCTGCTGGCGGCGTCGCTGATCGGCGCGGCCGCCGGCGGCGCGCTGGCCTGGCCGCTGGCGCGTCTGCGCGGCGTGTTCCAGGCCATCGCTACCTTGGCCTTCGTGCAGATCGTGATGTCCTTCGGGCTGTACTGGGAGTCGCTGACCGGCGGCGCGCTGGGCCTGAACGGCATTCCCAAGCTGGTGCACCTCGGCCATCTGCTGATCGTGGCCGGCGCCGTCCTGTACCTGATGCGGGCCGTCTCGCGCACCGGCATCGGCCGCGCCTTCGACACCATCCGCCAGGACGAGACCGTGGCCGTGTCGCTGGGCATTTCGGTGGTCGCCCACCAGCGCCTGGCCTTCGCGCTCAGCGGCGCGCTGGGCGGCCTGGGCGGCGGGCTGATGGCCTATCGCAACTATTCGATCGTGCCGGAGGATTTCGGCTTTCCGCTGCTGATCGCCGCGCTCAGCTTCGTCGTCCTGGGCGGGCGCAACGCCGTGCTCGGACCGCTGGCCGGCGCGCTGATCCTGAATCTGCTGCCGGAAGCGGCGCGGCCGCTGGCCGACTACCGCCTGGCGGTCAACGGCGTGCTGATGGTGCTGGCCATCATCTACTGGCCGCACGGCGTGGTCGACACGCTGAGCCTGCACTGGCGGCAGCGCAGGGCGGTGCGCGCGCAGACGGAGGCGGCATGAAGGGCTTGACGCTGCGCAACGTGAGCCGCCGCTTCGACGGCCTGCTGGCGGTCGGCGATGTATCCTTCTCGGTGCGGCCGGGCCGCGTCACCGGCTTGATCGGTCCGAACGGCGCGGGCAAGACCACGGTGGTCAACCTGATCAGCGGCCTGCTGCTGCCGACGCAGGGCACCATCCACCTGGACGGCGAGGATATTTCGGCGATCGAGCCGGCGGCGGTGGCGCGCCGCGGCATCGCGCGCACCTTCCAGACCATCCGTCTGCTCAAGGAAGCCAGCGTGCTGGACAACGTGGCGGCGGGTTTCCATCGCCACGAACGCAGCCCCTGGCTGGCCTCGCTGCTGGGCACGCCGGCGGCGCGCCGCGAGGCCGCCGGATTCCGCGAGCGCGCCGCCGCCCTGCTGCGCCAGTTCAACATGCTGCAGTACGCCGGGCAGCTGGCCGGCAATCTGTCCTACGGCCACCAGCGGCGCGTGGAGATGATGCGCGCGCTGGCCACCGGGCCGCGCCTGCTGCTGCTCGACGAACCGGTGGCCGGCATGAACGACCGCGAGGCGGACGCCCTGGGCGAGATTTTCGCCGCGCTGGCGGCCGACGGCCTGGCGGTGCTGCTGATCGAACACAACATGCGCTTCGTCATGTCGCTGTGCCGGGAACTGCACGTGCTGGACGCGGGGCGCCTGATCGCCTCCGGCGAGCCGCAGGCCGTGCGGGCGCAGGCCGCGGTGATCGCGGCCTATCTGGGGAGTTGATTCCGCCATGCTCACGCTGCATAGACTCTCCGCCTCCTACGGCCGCATCCAGGCGGTGCGCGACGCCTCGCTGCGCGTCGATCAGGGCGAACTGATCGCGCTGATCGGTCCCAACGGCGCGGGCAAGAGCACGCTGCTCAACACCCTCAGCGGCCTGCTGCGGCCGGCGGACGGCGAGGTGCGTTTCGGCGACCGGGACATCACCGGCTGGAGCGCCGCCAAGGTGGCTCGCGCCGGCCTGCTGCAGGTGCCGGAAGGGCGTCAGGTGCTGGGACCGCTGAGCGTCGAGGACAACCTGCTGCTGGGCCGCCAGGCGCTGGCCGGGCGGATATCCACTCACGGCCTGGACGAGGTGTACGCGCTGTTCCCCATCCTGCGCGAACGCCGGCGCCAGAAGGCCGGTACCTTGAGTGGCGGGCAGCAGCAGATGCTGGCCATCGGCCGCGCGCTGATGGGCGGACCGCGCCTGCTGGTGCTCGATGAACCCAGCCTGGGGCTGGCGCCCATCGTCGTCGATCAGGTGTTCGCCGTGCTGCAGACCTTGCGCCGGAGCGGCCTGACCATCCTGCTGGTCGAGCAGAACGCCAGCCTGGCGCTGGCCGCCAGCGACCGCGCCTACGTCATGGAACACGGCCGCATCGTGCTCGACGGGCCCAGCGCGGAACTGCGCCACGATCCGCGCATCGTCGAGCACTACCTGCCGTCGGCGGAAGGCCTCGCGCCGGCCGCGGCGGCGCTTTGAACCCTTTTTTTTCGTCCCACCTGGAGTCGTTCACCGTGAAAAAATCCCTGCTCTCCCTGCTTTCCGCGCTGGCCCTGACGGGCCTTTCCGCGCACGCCCAGGAAGTCCTGGTCGGCGTGCCGATTTCCTCGTCCGGCATCTTCTCCTTCGCCAATCTGCCGGCGCGCAACGGCATCACCCTGGCCGCCGAGGAGGTCGCCCAGTCCGGCGAGCTCGGCAGCGTCAAGATCAAGCTGCTGCTGGAAGACACCAACAGCGACAAGAACCAGGCGGTGAACCTGGTGAACCGCTTCCTCAACACCAACAAGGCGGTGCTGATCCTCGGGTCGACCTCGACCGTGGAGGCGCAGGCCTATCTGCCGATCGCGCAGAGCAAGAAGATTCCCGCGCTGACCCAGGCCTCGGGCGACGTGGCGGTCATCGGCGACTGGATCTTCAAGGCCAACGCCTCGCCCAGCAAGATCATGGAAAGCCTGGCGCAGCGCTATCTGAAGGACTACCAGCCCAAGCGCGCGGCCTACGTCTTCAACCGCGACAACGAGTCCTACGTGCAGCAGAAGGAGGGAGTCAAGGCGCGCTTCGAACAGGCCGGCGTGAAGACCGTGCTGGAAGAGACCATCGTCGGTTCGGACACCGACTTCAGCGCCATCGTCACCAAGATCGCGGCGCAGGACATCGACACCCTGGTGGTGTCGACCACCGGCGAAGTTACCGCGAACATCGTCATCCAGGCCAAGCAGGCCGGCCTGCCGGCGTCCGTACGCATCGTCGGCACGCCGTCGGCCGCCTCGCACCAGTTCCTCAAGGTGGGCGGCCCGGCGGTGGAAGGCGTGATCTTCACTTCCGACTACTTCATCGGCAATCCCTCCAGGCTGAACCAGGATTTCATCGCCGCCTACAAGAAAAAGTACGGCATCGAACCGGACACCTTCGCCGCCATCGGCTACACCGTGTTCAAGACGGCCGCCGCGGCGATCAAGAGCGCCGGCCCGGACTACAGCCCGGAGTCGATCCGCAAGGGCCTGGCCGGCATCAAGAACCTGCCGACCGTGCTCGGCAACGGTTCGCTGACCCAGACCGCGACGCGCACCCCGGCCTACGACGGCGTGGTGCTGACCGTCCGCGACGGCAAGTTCGTCCAGTTGTGAGCGCCGTGCCGCGGCGCGGCGCGCCGGCCTGGCCGGCGTCCGTCCGCGGCGGCACCGGACAAGGCACAAGGCCAGACCATGAACGAATCGATCTCCACGCATGAAAACCTGATCTCCGCGCAGGCACTGGCGGAGGTCTCCGGCTCGCCGTCCCTCGACCTGGTGATCGCGGACTGCTCCTTCGATCTGGCGGACCCGGAGCAGGGCTACCGGCTGTACCGCCAGGCGCACATTCCCGGCGCCGTGTACGTGCACCTGGACCGGGATCTGTGCGGCGCGAAAAACGGGCGCTCCGGCAGGCATCCCCTGCCGGAGCGGGACGCCTTCGCCGCCCGGGTCGCCGCCCTGGGCATCTCCGACGACACCCTGGTCGTCGCCTACGACAATGCCGGCGGCCCCTACGCCGCCCGCCTCTGGTGGCTGCTGCGCTGGGCCGGGCATGGCCGGGCGGCGGTGCTCGACGGGGGGCTGGACGGCTGGCGCGCGGCCGGCCGGGCGGTCAACGCCACCCACGCCGCGACCGGCGAACCCGGCGTGGCGCGCGGCGGCCGGGCGGCGTTCACCGCCCGGCCCAGCCTGGTCCGCACGGCGAGTTTCGGCGAGGTGCTGGCGAACCTCGCCGCGCCCCGCGCCCTGGTCCTCGACGCGCGCGCGCCGGACCGCTTCCGCGGGGAGAACGAGACGATAGACCCGGTGGGTGGGCACATTCCCGGTGCGGCGAACCGCTTCTTCCGCGACAATCTCGACGCCGCCGGCCGCTTCAAACGGCCGGAGCAGCTGCGCGCCGAGTTCGCCGCGGTGCTGGGCGCATGGCCGAGCGCCCAGGTCATCCACCAGTGCGGCTCGGGGGTGACCGGCTGCCACAATCTGCTGGCCATGGAAGTCGCCGGACTCGGCGGCGCCGCGCTCTACGCCGGTTCGTGGAGCGAGTGGATCGCCCAGCCGGGGGCGCCGGTGTCCGCCGGGACGGCCGGGTAGTCAGTCAGAGACAGTTCCCGTCGTTCCGGCGAAAGCCGGAATCCAGTGGCGCCCCATGGCTTCCGGGTCAAGCCCGGAATGACGGCGCCTCTGGATTTACCGGGTGGACGCGCGCCGCGGTGCAGGCCGCCGCCAGCGCTCCGGCGCGCGGGCAGCGCGGAGGACGCGCTACAATACGGGTATCCCTCAAACATCGTGAGAAACCTCCGTGGCTGCAACCATCCTGCAAAAGATTCCCGCCGGCGAGCGCGTCGGCATCGCCTTCTCCGGCGGTCTGGACACGTCGCGCGATTTGGGTGGGGATGCCTGAGGCGTGCAAGGGCTGACGGTACGTGTCATGGTCGTAGCCCCGATCGGCCTGGATCAGGCGAGGCTTGGAGAGCGGTCGGCCCCGTTTGCCTCGGATCGGCGGAATGGCCTCGACGAGCGGCAAGAGTTGGGTGATGTCGTTACGGTTGGCGCCGGTCAGGATCACCGCGAGCGGGATGCCCTGCGCTTCGGTGATGAGATGGTGCTTGGAGCCGGGACGAGCGCGATCGGTGGGATTCGGTCCTGTTTTTGACCGGCCCCCACCGCTCGAATTGAGGATGAATCGACGATGCAGCGTGACCAATCGATGGCATTTGCCGAACGCAGCTTGGCCAACAAAACTTCGTGCAGGCGTTGCCAGACGCCGGCATCCTGCCAGGCGCGCAGCCGGCGCCAACAACTCATGCCCGAACCGCAGCCCATCTCCTGGGGCAGCATTTCCCACGGAATGCCCGATTGCAGCACGAACAGGATGCCGGTCAGCACCGCTCGATCGTCCAGCGGCTTGCGTCCCGGGTTCTTTGCCCGGCGTGGCCTGGGCGGCGGTAGCAACGGCGCGATCAGCCCCCACAAGGCGTCGTCCAGTATCGGCTTGGCCATTTCCTCTGCTCAAAAAACAACCCAGAGGTTAACCAATTTCCTCCTCTGTGAACAGGGGTAACCGTCATTTTGTTAGAGGTTTTAAGAACATTCGTTCATTATGTGTGTCCAGCGGGGCATCAAGGCGTAGAAAAGACTTCCGAAAACGATCAGCCTTATTCCAAGTCTTGGGAGTCGGTTTCTTTAAGCGGCATGCGGGACGCAGGAACGGACGAGCATGGAAGTCCAAAATACGTCTGTTCTGTCTGTGGCCAACAAATGACCATCGCAAACGTATAGGAAATCGAAATGCCATGTTTTTAACGTAACCACTACACTCCAAATTTAGGGTGTCCGGATTTAATGGTTGATATCAACCACTAAATGCGATTTGCGATTTGCGAGTTAAGGGCACGCATCCCTTTTAGCGAGTAATACGCTTCATCCACTTGGGCAAGGTCCTGGTCGATCTGCCAAGCCTCCTGACCATTGGCGTAATATGTTAACGTTCCACACGTGTCTTCTTTGTTAAAAAGGCGGCCACGGTAGAAGTTGAGGGCGATGGTAGGGCGGCCGCTACGCTGGAAGATCGCATACGCCGGGATCTTCGCCAAAACCTCCGCCTGGAGCGCAGGTTCCTCCGGATCGGCCGCCACGAACGTACGGCGATTCGGTTTCCAGATATACACACGGAAGAGTGCCGCCGGCCGCATGGACTCCGGGGCATGAGTGTTCCACCAGTCACACAAAACCTTGATGGCGGGAACGGCCTCGTAGTCCGAATTCGTGCCGCCATCGGATGAAGACAGTAATGCGAGGGCCTGGTCCAGCACGTCGTAATCACCCGGGATTGTTTGCTTTGCCTGCGCAACTTCAAGATCACCCCGAGAACGTCGCTTGGCCACTGAGACACGGGTACCGTGGAAATCAGCCACACTCGAAAGCTCCATCGGATAGGCGTGGGGCTTGGCCGGATTGTTCCATAGCCCCGACAGCCATTCCATTTCACGGTAAACAAGCACGTGCTTTTGCCCCGCATCCGATTCCGGCGTCAACGCAATGGCTGCGTCAATTGAGTCCGCCGTAATGTTGCAGTCCTTGTACCAGCCCATGAACCGCTTGTCCGGAGCAAGGCCCGTGAGCTCCTTGATCAAAACCTCGACCTCGTGCGGCTCCGCATAGGCATTCGCCAAGCGAGCGTCGACGTTGCTGTGGTGCGGGTTGCGCATCAGCACGCCGGCCACCTTCCCGTCCTCAGTTTCAGACAGCACTAAGGTAGGAAAATTGTCAAAGGATTCCTTGGCGGTGATGTCCCATGCAACCGGCCAGCCGCCGCGCAAGTAGTCGTGGAATTGAAGCGTGAGATTTTTGTCCTTGTACGGTGTTTCATTGATCGTCGCCTCCAGACGTCACCGCATCACTGGACGCACTGCCGTATCCGGCACGCGTCCAGACGGCTGGGACGTAGGCGAAATGAACGGTGGCATCGGAATCCCTCGCACCACCAGGCTCGACCGCGACGAACCGAAACCGCCGCTCGGATACACCCGGCTGAAGCGTGTGAAACGTGCTTGCGAAAATCAAGTCACGCAGATTGCTGCAATCACTTTCAGTCAACATCTTGAAGCCCTTTCGTTGTGGAGACTAACCACTAAAATTTGGCCTTCCATCTCCTGACAGTTAACCCCCACCGCCCGAACCGGACATCTCGCGTTGTTCATCCTCGTATGCAACACGCGCTTCGTACTCGGCCAGCGCGGCATCGTAGTCCTTCGGGTCAACCCAATACCCCCCACGCTCCGGTACCCCAACATACTTCGGCAGGTAGTAACCAGACATGAAGTCCGTGTAGCTATTGGTGTAGTAGGCGTTGCAGTAGGCCGGGTATTGATTGCTGACATAGGATTCCCCGGTGACCTGATCGTAATACTGAATTCGATTCAGCGACGCCGTGTCACAGCGTCCAGCGCCGCGTGAGATCGCCGAAACCAAGGATTGCATTTCCGACGTTTGGCTGGCCACCGGACAAAGGTTCAGGAAATCCAGGCGGGCGCTGATGGTTCCGGACATTGTCCTTTTGACGATGTCGAAGTAATACGACAGCGACGGCGAGCAGGCGCCCGGGCGGACACCGCTGGAAAGGCACAGCAGCGCCTCGCACGCCAAGCGCGTCACGCCTTCGAACACGCCATCATCGGCGTGTGCGGGTGCGATGTGGCCCGCGATCAGGGGGGCCACCGTGGCCGCGATCAATACAGTTTTTTTCATGAGGCACGCTCCTTCGTTACGCTCCAGGGTTGTCACTTCGAGTTGGTGGGCTCGATCACTCACGCTTAGCTACTTCCATCTGCAATATCGCCAGCACCTGCCCGTCGCAGTTCAGTACGGCGGATTCCTCTTTACCGTTCCAGGTGACCGCGTGCATGCGGCTGCAGAAGCAGTTCAGGGTTTTGGCGGTCCTGTACCAGATCGCCGCCGGACACATGCCGCAGGCGGGAAAGGGGTTCAATTTGCCGGCGAGTTGCAGGGTTTCCAGGGTCGGGCTCAAATAGGGCAGGGTGGTTAAGTCGAGCCGCGGCGATGCGGGCGCGCTGGAGTCTTTCGGGGTTTTCATGGTTTCGGGGTTCCGGAGGGAGAGAAGAAGGAGAGGGTGCGACGGCGCCGACGGGCGTGCTGCGCCAGAACGCGACGATGCGCTTGGCCAGGCCGACGTCCTCCGGCCGGCTCGACCGGTTCAGGACGTGGGCCATGGCGCGCCAGGCGTCACGCTGGGGCTGGAACGCATGCGGGCTGACGGGCGGAGGCGGAGACGGCGGCCGGGGCGTCTTCCTGTCACGATGGTATTCATGAAGTGGGACCGGGAACCGCGGCTGTCCCCGGGTCGGGCGTGGGGTAGCATTCGCCTCGATCCCGCGTTGCCGCAGGTTCTCCGCGAATCCTTCGCGCCAGCGTTGTAGCTCTTTTCGCCCATGCCGTAGGCGAGGCAGTTCCCGGGTCGCTTCGGTTTTGAGACAGACATGTACGTGCGGGTGCAGCTTATCCGTATGCAGGACAAACAGGTATTCGCGGCCGCGAAACTCCTCCTGCAGCAGATCCCGGACGGCGTCCTTCACGAGCTCCGGCGGCGTGCCGGGCTGCATGGAAAACATGAGGTTCAAAGCATCGAGTCCTCGCCCGTTCTCCGTTTCGTCGGGGATCCGGCGCCGGCCGCTGACCTGCCAGGATTCCTTTAGCTGGCGAAGCGCCTGCCGATCGTTGAAGATCTCACGATCCTGGTCTTCCATTTCGATCTTGGCGTTGCGGGAGATGTAATCGAGATGTTCCCGGATGGCCGCCATTCCCCGACCGGCGCTTTTTTTATTGGTGACCTTGACCATCACTTCCGGCACTTTTCGGGCCGTCCGATCGACCTGCGCACGCACCCGGGCGGCTTTTCCGCCGGACCGGAGCGCGAGGTGGAGCAGCACCGGCGACAGGCCTGGCGCACTGCGCGGACGTTTGTAGGGTGCCGGAAAAAGCCTGTCCGCCCAATTGAGCAGAATGCCGTCAACGTAAACCTTGGGATACGCCATCAGGGGCGGTCCGCACCGCGTTCACGGATGAACACGTCGAGCTTCCCGCGGATCTGCTCGCACAGCTCGCGCGTGATGGGAATCGAGTTCTTCTTGGGCAGCGGTTTGAGGCCGCGGGGATTGTCCAACTTCTCCAGGACCGCATGCGCCCGGTGGACGAAGGCCATCAGATCCTTCTCGATCATGGACAGCACCATCAGGCGCTCCGGCGCGATCTTCTGGCTAGACGTCCGGGTGTTGTTCAATACCCGGGCGACCTGGTTCAGATTGTTCGCCATCCCGAGCAGCGAGCGCATGATGCGCTCGATCTCCTCGGCTAGGCGGCGCGCCTCCGGCGTATTGACGAAACAGTCGTCACGTTTCAGGCCGGCATCGAGCAGGCGGGCGATAAACCACTGCTGGATGGTGATTCCATCGGCTTCGGCAAGCTGGCCCGCCAGGCGCCCCTCGTTCGGGCGCAGACGCAGCTCGAAGCGCAGCGCACCGCGGCCGATCGTTCGCGGGGCGATTTCCACGTCGTGCTGGATATCTTCTTCCAAGGCCTCGCCGATCAGGCGCCGCAGCTGCTCCGCGACGGTCGACCGCCGACGCCGGCAATAGGCGGTGAAGGCCTCGCCGGCATCCCGTGACGCGCGCGTGACGATCACGACGGTGTCACTCATCGATGCTCTCCACCAGCAGAGAAGACGGGCGTAAGGTCTTGAGCATGAGCGGCAGCGATACCTGGAGATGTTCCTCCTCCAGGAGCGTCCGGATCGCATCGAGCTTGAACCCCAGGAGCCGCAGCTGGAGGATCTCCGGAGCGAGATAGCGGAGCGCCATCGTCTTGCTGATTTCGCCGGTGTCGGGCAGCTCGGGACGCTGGACGTTTTCCGCCAGGTCGTGCATGAATTCCTGTGTGATGTGCATATTCGCCGGGCCGTGTTATCGCTTCGGTGCTTTGTCCGGGTGCGGAAGGTCGATGCCCCGTGCCGGTTCCTTCGCCTTGTCGGGAGTGGCGATGGTGGGCGTCGCCGGCGCCGCCGGATCGAAGACTTTCAAGGCGGGCAGATCGATGCCGACACGCTTGGCTTCGTCGATGAAGGCCTGGGCCGTCTTCATGAAATTGGGGATCTGATCCTCACGGACCCCCTTGAGGCGGGCTACCTCGCCCAGGGCAACCGCCTCGGCGCCGATGACGGGCGGTGGCGCTTCCGGGAAAGTTCCCACCATTTCATTCACGACCGTCGCGGGGGGTGGTAGCGCCGGCTGGATGGCATTGCCCAGCCGCAGCTGGCGTTCGTACTCGAGCTTGGCCAAGTCCGGATCGCTCGGCTTGAAGCCCTTGACCTCGAGACCGGCCAAG
Source organism: Propionivibrio sp. (assembly GCF_047602565.1). Lineage (GTDB taxonomy): Bacteria > Pseudomonadota > Gammaproteobacteria > Burkholderiales > Rhodocyclaceae > Propionivibrio. The sequence continues at coordinate 1,298,718 of NZ_JASGGX010000001.1, read as the reverse complement.
GATGCGGCCAGCCAGGCTTCGCGCCGGAAGTCCTCGTGCCCCTTGACGGTAATTGCCTTCCAGCCTTTGGCCTGGGCAACGGATACCATCGAGGCGATGATTTCGGGGGCGTTCTGGTCGGTGGCAAGACGACCACCTTTGTCGATGAAGGCGAGCTTGCGGTTGCGGTCAAAATACTGGCCGGGCACCGTGTCGCTGTACACGAACCGTTTCCTGACATCGTCGGGCAGATGGGACGACGGCAGGACGTGCCTGGAAATCTCGTCCGGATTGCCCTCCGGGATCACGACCAGATTGCGCCGGTCGTTTTCGCCAAGCCCGGCTTCGCGCATTTGCGAATGCCGGGGATCGACGCCTTCGGGGTCAACGTTGTAGGCGATCTTTTCCTCCCCGCTTTTGAGGCGGAATCGGGTCTTGATGACGTCGGGGAGGAAGTTGATTTCCCCGGCTAGGTCGCCGATTTTGCGGATGCCGTCACGAAGGGTGTTGACCGTCTTGGCCGCGATACCCGGATTTTCATCGACGGCGTATGCCTTGGTGACACCGCCGCGATCGATGGCGACAATGTGCCGCCCGATCGGATCCTGCAGGAGATGGATCCTGGCCCGATTCGCCGCGTCTGCGTTCAGTTTCTTTTGCGCATCTGCCAGGTCGGCGGCCCGGTTCGACGAGACGCGGTCCAGGCGTTGCTGGGCGTGAGGGTCGAGTGCGGCGACGTCTGCCGGGGGTGGGGCAGGTGAGGGTACCGGCGCCGGCGTTACCGTTTCCTGGGGAGCGGTGGCCTGTGGCTTCGAAGCCGCATCCCCCTTGGCCTTAGCCGAGCTTGCCCGTTTCGGTTTTGTCGCTTTCGACGCCGGCGAGGACTGGGCGCCGGCCGTGGTTTTCTTGGTCCGTTTCGGGGTCGCCGGCTTTTCCTCGGAAAAACGGGCCGGATCCATCGCGGCATTCAGTCTGTGCGCCTCGTCATAGTCGCGGGCGTAGCTCTCTAGCGTGAAACCGGAAAGCTCCTTCTGGTGAGCTAGGTTGTAGTATCCCGAGATATCGTCGGCCAACGCGTGGTTGCCGTCGCGGATCGCTTCATCGTATTTTTCTTGACCTTCGGCGTAGTAGAGAACGTCATCCACAACGCCGTTTTCCAGGCGCCAAGGTTCCCGTGTCTCTGGTTCACCAGAACTGTCGAGGGGCGTGTCGTGAACGAGGCCGCTGCCAGGCTCGGCCGGGGGTATTCCTCCGTAAACCGCGGATTCGTTCTGAATGGGATTCGCCATGGTTTGATCTCCTGCTGAAAGGTTGGCCAGGACGATCGTCAGCTCGTCCTGGTCGAGGGAATGGGGATTGCCAACGGCGTTCTGGACCTGGGCCGGGTCGAACACCAGCCAGGCATCGCCGTCGTGGACGTGGTCAATTGCGCCGTTGGGCGTTTTGGCATTCAGGAATACGGGGGGTGCTGCATCGCTGGACGGCGGAGTCCTTGTAAAAAAAAGCCCCGGTGGGAACGGAACGTCGTCTCGCGGGTGTTCCCGGCTGAACGCGGCGAAAGTGGCCTCCGTGCCGCGATACAGCACTAAAGGTTCGCCGGTGGCGGGATCGGTGACCTTGGAGACGGAGGCTGGATCAACGTGCACATTCAGATTGAAGGCCCGCGCCAGATCAGCTACCATAACAACCGAAGCCTCGACAGGAGCGGGATGCGCTGGTGCCTCGGTACCATCAAGTCCATGCACATCGGGGCTTCGGTTTATCTGGATGGAAGTTACATCGTAGAACTTGTGCGCTGCGTCGCCCGGTGGCACCTTGAGCGCCTCGCGTACCGTCACCTTGACCGCGTGCGTCTGGCCGTTCACCGACAGCGGTGCCACCAACGTATGGAACGCCCGTGTATCCACTTCGCGGCCCTTCTTCGGCGCTTCCTGCGCTACCGCAACAGCGCCACCGACCACCTCACGCAATACTCGCACCAGTTCGGCCCGAGCGGGATTGCGCAGCTTGCCGCGTGCGCCGAACGCTTCGCCCTTACCTTCCGCCGAGAAAGCTACAGGCGCGCCCAGGCTGGCGTTATCGATCGTGGTCCCCTGAAGTTCCTTGGTGTAAACCTCACGCGCCAGTGCGCTCAGTTCGGAGGCGCTGCCTGACCAACCCGCCAAATCCAGTGTCACCGGCTGGATGCGGGCATTGCCGCCTTCCCAATCCCCGAACCACGCCTTGAACACCGGCGTCCGTACCTGCACCCACTGCTGGTAGGTCAGCTTCGTCCGGCCGGTGACCTGAGCCTGCGCGTAGCCTTTGGCGCCGCCATAGGCACGCGCGGTTGCGGCGAACTCAGGATCGTCGAGTAGGGTGGACGTTTTCATCGGGGTATGTCTACGCCGGGCAGCTGTACCGACCGTCCTTCGCACGGCTGGTGCTGTACCGCCAAAGGGTTAGGGCCAGGGTTTGCGGGCCGGTTGGGTGGGTTGCGGCTGTCCCTCGGTTTTTGAGTTCGGTGCGGGTGCCGCTGATGCCGCGGCCGCGTGTCGGGATTGATGTAGCGGAGCGGCGGGCGTATAAAGGAGTCAACCTCGGTATTGGCCGATGTGGCGCGTTCCCCGACTTGCTCGGGGGTATCCCTCGGAGAGACTGCCGGGGTTTTCTTTTGCCCGTTTTCCAGACTGACCGCGTTGTAGAACTGGTGACCATAGGCGCGTGCGATCGCGGTGAACTCGGGATCGTTGGGCAAGTTGGAGGTTTTCATCGGGGCATGTCTCTGCCGAGCAGCTGCGCCAACCGTCTTCTAGACGGCCGGCGCCGCGTTACTCGGGGTTACCGCTTGGCTTTGCGGGTCGGTTTGGCGGGCTGGGGGTGCTGCTCGGTTTTCGCCTGCGGTGCCGGGGCTGCCGGCGTGTTGGCGGCGCGAGACTCCTTCGCCTTGGCCTGGGCCTCTTTACGCAGGCCCTGGATGCGGTCCATCGATTTCGTGAAGGCCTTGTCGAGCTGGTCCGCGAACTGAGGATCCAGGCCCAGTTCCTTCGCCGATTTCTTGAAGGAGCCGACCGCCCGGTCCAGCTCGTCGCGGACACGGTCGTAGGGATAGACCTTCGCCTGGTTGTCGTTGTAGAAGACCGACAACTCGTGGCCATTCAATTTCTGGTTTTCGTCCATCCATTTCAGACGATCGTTGGCAAATTGCAGCGTCGTCTTGTCGTGGACGACGAGCGAGCGCGAACCGACCTCCTGGATGAGATAACCCGGGGCTTCGTGCACCTCCCCGCTGTAGGGCCCGCCGTTTTCACGGGGAGCGTAGAGCGTATGGCGACTCCCAAAAATGCGTTGGACGGCGTCCCGGGTTTCGTCCGGGAGAGTTTTGATGTCGTAGAGCGGCTCGCCGGGTTCGCGCTTCTGGGTGGGGGCGTGCGTGCTGGGTGCTTCTGCTTCCATCGTCCTGTCTCCTGTGAATGCGGGGGCCTCGCGGGGGATTGAAATTGCCCTGGAGGCGTGCGAGACAGCCGCCTCCGGAACAAGGTCGGGAAATTCCGAACGGTCGGGAAATTCCGCATGCCGGAAGGCGTAGTCCAAGTCCTTCAGGAAGCCGTCCAGGGGCAAGCGGTTCGCCACGTAGTAGGCGAGCTGGTCGTTGAAGTCGGTGGGGGACTTCCCAAGATAGCCCTGCAAAAAGTGAAACTGTTCGTCAGGGAAGTCTGGCGTCATGACACAGCCACCGACCGACGCCGCCGCTTTCCGTGCGTAGTCCATGCTGTCGGGGTTGCCGACGTCGGCGCCGATGACGATCGGCGCATCGGGATGTTGGGCATGCAGCGTGCGCGCCACGTTGCCCAGGTTGGTGTCCGCGCCGGCGGCCACGACGTAGGCACCCGGCATTTCGAGTTCAGGCCGCAGAAAGGCGTATTGGGCGCTGTAGGAGGTGGCCCAGCCCTCGACGACGACGATGGGCGTGTCCGGGTTGGCCGCGAGATGCAGACCCATCGGCACCGGCGTGTTCCAGGCGCCTTTCTTGAGCCCGCCGGCCAGGGCGGTCTTGCGGCCGTGTCCGTCGATGAATTCCAGGGTGGTCATGGTGCGGCCGTCGATCATCGGGATCAGCAGCACGCGGCCGGCCAGCGGCACGCCCTTGGCCTTGGGCTTGTAGCCGAGGTGCCTGGCGAGATCCGCGGCGTCCATTTCCCGGGGAGCCACCGCCTCGGCCTGCAACCAGGGGTGATCCCGCAGGCCTTTGCGGACGATGTAAGGGTGATCGGCCGCGACCTGCCGCGCCTTCTTGAACAGCTCCACAGCCTTCTGTGCCACTTCGGCGTACCGGCGCGCCTCTTCCTTTGCCTCGGCTGCCAGAGCCGCGGCACGTTCCGCCGCTCGCTGGCCGTCATCCACCCGTACCGGCGCCGCCTGCGTTTGCCACTCATACGGCCGAAATCCGCCTTTTTTCGCTTCGTGGTAGAGCGAGCCGAGGGAGACACCGCTGCCGGGTTTGACCGATTTCCAGGTGTCGCGGGTCGCGTACATGTCGTATTTGTCGCCTCCCTTGCTCCAGGTATCGAACAGCTCGAAACCGACCTTCTCTTCAAACGCACCTTTGAGAGCGGTGGCGATCCGCACCCAGGTCAGGCGGTCGCAGTTCGGGTCGGCATACTTCAAGGCTTCGTGTGCTTTGTCGTATTCAGTCACCAGTCGGGGGTCGCTCATTGCGTGAACTCCATCGAATCGGAATCCGGCTCATCACCGCCGAAGGCGCTGGCCATCTCGGCGAAGGGGGCGTCGGCATCGGCCGTTTGGGATGCCGGCGCGCCGACGCCGAACGCGGTGTCGATGTCGTCCGGCGACAGAGGAACGGCGGTGTCTTCCGGCAGCGGGGAGGTATCGGCCTCGATCAGTTCCAGTTCGTCGCCGAGGTCGCCGAAGACGCTGGCCAGGTCGGCGCCGGAGACGGCGCGGCCGTGATCGCCCGCCAGCGGCGCCGTGCGCGGGCCGTTCTCGAACGCCTCCAGGGCCGCCGCCCGGGCCTGCGCTTCCGTACGGACCTGGTCGGAAACCGTGGCGATGCGCTCCGCCGGCATGCCGGCCGCCGAGTACAGCGTCCCGACCGCATCGAGCATGGCCCGCTCGTCGATCGGGTCGCCGTAGTCGATCGGGATGGGGCCGCACTCGCCGACGAGCTGGAGCTGAGAGGCGCCCGGCGGATCGACCAGGCGAAGTTCGCTGAAGTCGATGTCGGCGTTGGTGATTTCGCGCAGGCGATTTTCCTGGCGGGCCAGGAACAGGTCGATGTCCAGCGCCGCCATCGTGGGGGCCGGGAGCAGCCGTTCCGTGAAAAACGGATCCTCGTAATACTTGATCTTGTCGCAGAAAATAGGCTCGGTGTTCTCCAGGAAGATGATTTCCTTCCACATCCCCATTCTCTTGACCTCCTGGGGCAGCATCAGCGCCCGGCGCTGGTCCGACGTGCTGATCGAACCGCCACCGCGTCCGCCCGTCGAGCGGCTGCGGCTGTCGTTCTTGAGGGTGAAATACCCCAAGGCCTCGGAGACTTTGTTGGCGTCTTCCTGCTCGCGAGGCGCGTAGAACGATCTGCATCGCGTGGTTGGTGACGAAGTTCTTGGCATCCCCCTTGCCGTAGGTCGTTTCGAGTTGCGCAATCGACTGGATGATCGGCATCAGGCGCAGGTTGTAGCCGGCGATGTAGGACACCGCTTCAGCCATGATCTCGATCTTGCCGAAGGCGGTGAATTCGTCCATCAGCGACAGGCAGGCGTACTTGAGCTTGGGGTTGTCCTCGGGGAGTTGGCCGGTGTTGAGGCTGACCAGCTGGGAGAAGAACAGATTGATCAGACGGGCGGAATCCTTCAGACGTTTCGGCGGGATGCCGACGTAGATCGTCATCTTCTTCTTGCGCACGTCGGACAGCCTGAAATCGCTGGTGGACGTCACGGCATCGACGATCGGGTTGAGCCAGATGCCCAGCGGGTTGGTGAGCGTGTCGATGGTGCTCTGGGCGACGTCGTCGGTGGACGCGGCGAACTTGGTCAGGGCGTCACGGCAGCGGGGAGAGAGCCAGGGGTAGATTTCGAGCTGGGTCTTGAAATGGGCCTTGGCGGTTTTGCCGGTGCCACGGCCGCTCGCCTGGCGGAGGACTTCGCCAAAGGAGACGGGGTAGTCGGGCAGGCCGGATTTGCCGTTTTCGGCAATCTCCTTCCTCCGTTGGTCGCGCAGCTCGCACAGCATCAGGACGATGGCCACGAACACGTTGCGGGCGCCTTCGTCCCAGAACTTGTTCTTCTCGTCCGTGCCCGGCCAGAACACCTTGCCGATGCTCATGATCTCGCCGATGCGGAAGATCCCGTGCGGAATGACATCGAGCGGGTTCCAGCAGTGGCTGCACATCGGCGTCGGTTCGCTGTCCGGGTCGTCCGGATCGGCCGGCTCGCCGGCGAAGGGGCTGAACAAGAAGACGTCCTGGCCCATGACCGCTTTCCGGTAGCCGGCGGTCTTCTTGAAGTTCTCCAGCTTGAGGTCGGTGACGACGAGGGATTGTTCGTAGGTCAGGCAGTTCGGAATGACGATGCCGACCCCTTTGCCGGAGCGGGTGGGGGCCGCCAGGATCACGAACTGCTGGCCGCCGAAGCGGAGAAGGCGCCCCTCATATCGGCCGACGATGATGCCGTCGAGATCGAAGAGTCCGGCCTGCCGGATTTCGTGGGCGGTCGCGAAACGCGCCTCGCCGTGGAGCGCCGGTTTCTTGTGGAGCAGCGTCGAGATGAACAGCGGGATCAGCAGGTAGGTGGTGAAGAGGGCAATGCCCATCGCCTTCAGCTGCACCAGCCGATCGGAAGGGTCCTTGACGACGTAGTCCACCCAGCTCCAGAAACTGGCCCGGAGAGGGCTGAGTTTGTGGAGCAGAAAATAGAGAATGCTGGCCAGGAACATCGCGACCGGTGCCAGAGCGGCGATTCCGGCCACGATGAAGACAGGCAGGTACGGCCTGAGCTTCTTGTGCATGCCGACGACCTACCGGCCGACGCTACTGAAACCGGACGTTCTGCGGGGTGCGCGATTTGCTGGGCATGCCGGCGTTGGGCGCGGCAAGATGGGCCGGAAGGGCATGGCGATTCCTCTCCAAGAGCATGAAGGCATGAAAACCCGTCGCCACGCGTGCGACGGGTCTTGTTTGCCGGCGGGGGGAGAGGACCCCGTCGGCGGCGGATTTTCGTTGGCGAAGCGGATCTGCCTCGCTACCCGAACAGTATATCGTCTATCTTCCGTGCCTCCAAGAATACAGGCTATGAAATATGATCAAATTGATGAAAAAAGGATATGAAAAAAACCTATCGGGTGGCTAGTTGAGCGGGCAACAATAGAAGCCGTTCCACTCGCCGCTATCGGAATTCCTGGTGACCGCTCCAACGATGAAGTGATCGACGGGGCAGAGTCCATAGAAGCCGCCCCAGCCGTAGTATTGGCATGCTCCATAGTTGATGGTCATTTTTGACGTTCTTTTCCACGTCGCGGACTGACAGGCAAGCGTTAAACCGGACGTGTTGGCCGATCGCGCGATCGCGCCTTCCTGGTACCCGGCACAGCTGCTGTTTTCCGCCACGGTCAGGCCGGGCATCAGTGCGCCGTCGGCCGCGACGTTGCCTTTGGTCGAGAGGTTCCCGTTCTGATCCACGGACAGAAGCTGCGCGTTCCAGGGATGATTGATCAAACGAAACGTACCGTTGTTGTTCTCCAGGTACATGCTCACGCCGTTCGCGCCGACCAACTGCAGCACGCCGCCTTCGGACACCGCGTTCCAGGCGATTACCCGGCCGCCCGCTGCGCTGAGCGTTCCCGGTACCGTCAGATTGCCGTCCTGATCGACGGCAAGAGCCGCCCATCCTCCTCCGGTCCACATGTATGCCCGGCCGGTATCGACCGTCATCCGTACCGCCCCCACGGGATCGGTCGCCGGCAGGCTCGCATAATTCGCCACCGGGTCCTTCCAGTACGCCGATCCGGGCGACTTCCATTGCGAGGACTGGCAAACGAGCAGTCCTCCCGTGCTGTCGGCGGCAATCGCCCCCTTCGTTCCGCATGCGGCGTCTTGCGTCTGGGTCGATGCCATGATGAGCGGGGTCGTCATGGTGTTCAGCTGGGGCTGGCCGGGCACCGCGTTCCGGTAAAGGCGATTGTCGGTGAGCTGGCCGTTGTTGAAGTTGATGAGCAAGGCGATGTGGCCCGCCTGACGGGTGTAGCCCGCGGCGGACAGCGGCCCCCAGCTGGCGCCGTGGGCGTTGTCGGCGCCTCCCGGGTACAGTCCCGTATCGTTCTTCGGAAAAAATCCTCCCTCGTAGCCGATCAGTTTGGCGACCTGCATTGCCTGCACGTCGCTGATCGCCTCGCCGCCCGTGGTGATGGCCAGGCCCTGCAGGTTGCCGGCCGTCGGCTGGAGAACCTGGAGCTGCCACGTCTGGTTGTACAGATTGGTCGCCTTGAATGCCTCCGGCAGCAGCCCGGCGGCCTGCAGTTGCGCGACCGAAACCGTGACCGGCGTACTGGCTGTCGCCGTCGCCTGGAGGGTGGCGGCATTCGCCTGGATATACTGGCTCGACGCCAGGACGACCTGGCGGGCCTGCTGGGCGATCGAGGCCGCGTTGACGTTGTTCTTGGCCTGATTCTGCCAGGAGATCAGCGAAGGGACGGACAGCAGCCCGATGAGAATCGCAAAGAGCGCGCCGAGGATCGGTGCCATGATTTTTTGTCTCCGGGGCTAGTTGCCCGCTTCCACGAATGAAATGACGCTGCCGTCCGGGACGGCGATAGGGAGCACCGCCGGCAGGCCTTGATTGAAGGACTGGAACTGCCCGTTCACGGCCACGCCGATCGAGGCGTCCCCTTCTGCCTGGCGATAGACCTCATACCCTTTGCCGGGCATGCCGGCGTACACGACGACCTGCCTGCCGGCGGTGCTGGCGACGACTTGATGGCTGAATAGTCCCTGGACTGCCGTGGTGATGCCCTGGCCGTCGAGGTGGGCCGCGGGCACCGTGCCGGTCCAGCCGGGGTGGGCCACGGCGTAGGCGGTGACTGCGCCCCGATAGTGCAGGAAGGCGCCGGCCTGGAGGACCGTATCGGCCACGGTGGTCGTCTGGCTCCGGCTCATCTCGAGATGATTGCGGCCGAGGGCGGCGATGCCGAGAAAGAACAGGGCGACGAACAGGGGAAACAGCGGCGAGGCCCCCATCAGCGTTGCTCCTGCCCGTGGGACATGAAGACGCGGCGCTGCCGTTCGATCTCGTTGCGCAGCATGTGCAGCGAACCATCGCGGATGACGGCCTGGACGGATTCGGCGTTGACCAGCAACGGCTCGACGGAAAGCACGCGCTGCGCGGTCTGCAGGGGGCGCAGCGGCGGAGGGTGGTGCAGATTCAGGTGTACCAGGACGCGCAGCGCGTCGGCCAAGACCCGGAACGCGTTTCCGCCGCCATGGAGGCTGGCGAGGCGCGAAATGCCCGTGATGATGTCTCCGGCGTGCAGGGTGAGAATGACGAGATGCCCGGAGAGCGAGGCGACGAGCGCCTCGCGGACGGTGTGCCCGTCCCGCGCCTCGCCCACCAGAATCATGTTCGGGGTCGCCCGGTAAACCTCGGCGATCAGGGCCGCCATCCTTTCATCGGAACTGGCCTCGGTCTGGTAGCAGATGCCCTGGCCGTGCCGTCCCTCGAGCGTCATCTCGATGGGGTTTTCGATGGTCCAGCAGATGCCGCCCAGGGTGGCCAGGCGCTCGACGATCAGCGTGCCGGCGACCGTGGTCTTGCCGGAGCCGGCTTTCCCCAGGAAAACGACCATCCCTTCCCGCAGGCGCGGCGACAGGAGTTCGGCGGCGACCGGCCGGGGGACGCCCAATCCCGTCAGGCCGCCGGCCAGTTTCCTGAATTGCCGGCAGATGAAAACGGCGGTGCCGTCGTACAGCTGCATGCGTTGCACACGTATGGGATTCTCCCGCCAGACGAAGCGGAAATTGGGTTTGCCGACCTGCCGGAATTGCGCCTCCAGGGCAACCAGGAGGTGCCCGGCTTCGTCGTGGCACGCGCCGGGCAGCGGCTCGGCCTTGAGCGAATCCGGCGTCGCCTTGATCCAGGATCGGGAGATCACCGGGTCGATGCACAAATCGGAAAACGCCAGGTCGGCAAGCGAGGTCATCGGGCGTCCCGGGTCAGTGGCCGAAGGTGAAGGCCATGGAATTCGGCGAATTCTGGCAAGCGGTCGTGGCCGTGCCGGCGTCCATCGGCAGGGTCTGGGCCGTGCCGTTGATCGACAGGGCCAGGGCGGTGCCCATGTTCGTCGCGAGTTTTTGGCAGCCGCTCGCACTGACGGAGGCCGTCGTCACGTCGAAGCGCGCGGCATTGCCGGCGTTGACGTTCACCGTCACGGCGCCGCCCCAGGGATTGACCAGGCTGGTGCCGGAAATCATGCCTTCGGGCGCCATGCGCGAGCCTTTGTCGCCGGCGGTCGCGACGGTGTTGGTCAGGCTCGTGAAGGCACCGCTCGGATAACTGGCCTGCACGTTGAAGACCAACTGCGACAGTTCGGCCACGGCGTTCGCGTTCTTGTTGCCGTTGGAGGCCGTGACGCCGATGCCGACGACCGCGCCAAGGGAGAGCAGCGCGACGATGGCTTTGAAAATGGCACCGAGAATTTCACTCATGGTTTCGACTCCTTGATGGATGGATGAAGGTCGTCACATGCCCGTGACGTGGGAGATCTGCGAGGAGAGGTCGTTGATGGCCACCATGAGCAAGCCCATGACGGCAAACAGGACCATTTCGCAGTAGAAACCCATGCGTGAGGCCCACAGCAGGGTCTTTTCCTCGAGGTCGCGCGCCCATTCGCGGGCCAGCGCCTGTATGTTGATGTGGAAATCCGGGAAGCCGTCGAAGCTCGTGATGTCGTTGACGATGTCCGGGTTGGGAAAACCGTAGGGCCGGCGTCCCTTGGCGCGGGTCAGCAGGGCGCCCGACAACGACGTGCCGTTGATCATGGCCCGGTGGAACGTCCGCAGGCGCTGGGCGAGCCAGGGGGAGGCGTCGCGCGCCTGCATCTGGAGAATCTCCACGTCCGGTACGCCGGCGCCGAGCAGGGACGTGAAGCTCATCAGCCAGCGGAACCCCGTGGTGTCGCGGTAAAAGCTGAAGGGGAAGAAACGCTCGGCCGCCAGGCGCGTCGGGTGCGTCCAGTTCGGCATGGCCCAGTACACCCAGGCCGCGCACGCCAGCGCGATGGCCGGCGGCAGCGCGGCCCACAGGCTGTTGGCGACGTCGCCCAGGGCATAGAGGAGGGCGACCGACCCCTGGGCGCGCTGCGCGGGCAGGACCTGCTGCAGATCGGGGAGCACGTAGCGGCCGATGATCCAGAGCAGGACGAAGGTCGCCACGGTGTAGACGGCGGGCGTGAATGCGGCCCGGCGGATGGCGTTCCGAACGCGCTGCACGCTGTCCGCCGACTCGATGATCAGGGCCAGGGAGTCAGCCAGGGTGCCGCCGAGCTCGCCACTGCGGATGACTGCCAGTTCGTCCGGCGGGACGAAGCCCTTCAGCGCATCGGCCAGAGGAGCTCCGTCCCGGAAGCGCCTGGCGACCGTGGCGATGACTCCGGCGGCGTAGACCTTGCGGCTGCGGTGCAGGCGCGGCAGGAAGCTGTCCAGGGCGCGTTCGAGCGGCACGCCATTCGCGCTCTGGATGGCGAGGTGCCGGTAGAAATTCTTGCGCTGCGTCCATCCGAAGCCCAATGCGTTCCGGATGCGGCTGGGGGAATGTGCTTTGGTGGCCATGATCGTCACCGGGGCAGAATGAGATCGATGTTCTTCTCCACGGCCCGCGGATCGACCTCGCCGGCCAGGGCGTGCGCGATGGCGGTTTCGAGCATGGACGGATCGGCATCCGGACGTTGCCGATAGCGGGCGCGTGCGACGGCGGTGCCGTGTTTGATGAAATCGGCCGCCAGGATGTCGTCCATGACGACCACCTCGGCGATCGCCGTCCGGCCGAGCGTTCCGTCGCCGGCACAGCGCCTGCAGCCGGGGCCGCGCAGCATGACCCGAGCGAGCGGCCCGCGGGCCGCCAGGCCGGCCAGGATGCGCTCGGGCAATTCTCCCGGCGCATCGCCCAGCGGAATCCGGCAATTCGGGCACAGGCGGGGAATCAGGCGCTGCGCGATGATGCCGCGCACGATTTTGGGGTCGCAGAACACGTCGCGCTGCAGCCGGGCCCGGTCCATGAACTCCAGGCGTTCCACGAACAGGTAGGGATCGTCGACGTGCAGCGTCGAGATGACCAGATGCCCGGTGATGGCCGCGTTCATCGCGGCGCTCGCCACCTCGGCGCCGCGGATCTCGCCGATCAGGATGACCTTGGGCGCCATGCGCAACATGACCCGCACCGCTTCCAGGAAAGCCGCGCCGGCTTCGACGTCGGAGCGGGAATCGGTGAAGCCGAGCTGGACGGCCCAGTCCATCGGGTACTCCACCGGATCCTCCGCCGTGACCTGGCGATCCCAGGGCCGCCGGCGGGCGATTTCGGACAGGCACTCGAACATCGTGGTCGTTTTTCCCGATCCGGTGGGGCCGGTGAACAGCACGAGCCCCGAAGGCGCCGCCATCAGCATGGCGAGCCTGTCGATCTGCGTCCGGCTGTAGCCCAGCTGGTGCAGATGGAGTTCTCCCGGCGGCGGCTTCGGGAACGGGAGCGGCAGCAGCTCCACGCATGCCGCGGCTTGGGGAGCCGGCCCGCCGGGCGGCGCCGCGGGGCGAGCGTGGTATTGCAGGCGCAGGGTCATGAACTGGCCGCCTTCGGCGACCGGGTAGCACGGGCCGCGCACCAGACGGATCGAGGTGACGCCCACCTCGCTGCCGAACACGTCCCCCGGAATCTGGGCATTCTGGTATTCGGTCGGTTTCAGGCTGTCGCTCTTGGTGCGCGCCACTCCCTGATACAGCGCGCGGATGAGGGTTTCTCCCGCCTGATGGGGCAGCCGGTGCAGGATCCTGAGCTCTCCCTTGACCACGATCTGGACCTCGCCGTATTCGCCATTGACGCGGATGTGCATGTCCGAGGCTTTGTAGGCGGCGGCCTGCTTGAGCAGATCGATGGCCTGATTGCGGGCAGCCAGATCGAGATCGGCTTCGTGCGCGGGCGTGCCGAAACGAGTCCGGTAACCGGCGATTTCCTCGACGCCGATGTGCTGTACCTGGATCGCCGTCCCGCGGTCCCGGTTGCTGGCGATCCAGGTCAGGAACAACGGGTTGCCGGCGAAGGCCTGGCTGACGTACACCGTCGCGCGGGAGCCATGCAGATCCACGGCGATCGCGTTCTGCAGATCCGCCGGCGGCGCCAGGAGCACGCCGGCGGCCGCTTCGACGTCCGGCGCCGGAGCAGGCGCCGGCCGGCGGAACAGGCCCGCCAGCTGGCGTTTATCGTTTGCCATAGAGCGCTCCTTCGATGATCCAGCCGGTCGGACTCTCCTGCAGGGAGGTCAGCCGCAGTCCCGGGTAGCTCTGGAAGTCCTCGATCATCCCGAGCGGGGAAATCTTCGAACCGATGACGAAGGACAGGGCCGGCAGGATCGGCGGCAGATCCTTCACGTCGACGCCCTCCGGGATGGCGGGCGGCGGGAGCGGCGTCGCCTTGAACGTAAATCCGCCTTCCTGCGCCCAGGCGAGCAGGGCCAGCCTGACCTCGTCGAGCTTGACGAGTCCGTCGGCGCTTCCGGCATCGGGCAGGAGCGTGAAGGCGACGTTCTGCGTGCCTTTGTCGCCGTCGTCGGTAATGACGCCGGCCGGCATGTGGCGGACCGAGGCGCCTTCGCCGCGTATCCATTCGATCGTGGCGCCGGCCGGCGTGCAGGTGATCCGGTCGGACGTCCAGCCTTGGTCGCTGATCGGCGTCGCGGCGAATACCTGGCGGCACGCGATCAGCAGCCTGGCGGGCGCCGGCGTCAGATAGAAGGGGCTGACGAACGCCGCTTTCGCCGCATCGATCTTGCCGCGTCGAAGATCGTCCTGGCGGGCGCGTTGCTGCCGGAGGGCTTCCTGTTCCTGCAGGTCGTTGACGTACCAGGCGCCGGCGGCTGCCGCGGCTGCGATCACGGTGGCCGCACCGGCGGCGAGCACGTGGCGCCGGCGCTCGCCCGGCGTGGTGCGTACCGAGCGCAGGCGGGCGCCTTTCGCCTTGGTGTCCGTGACCATGCGCGCCAGGTCGTCGAGGGTGCCCGAGAGATAGCGCCAGTCGACGAAGCCGCTGTGCGCGTCCTGGGCCGCTTTCACCTGCTGCTCGTCGCCGAGTACGTCGCCGTCCGGCAGAACGGCGTTGTGGTCGCGCACGGCGATGTACCACCACCGGCCCGGCGCGACCTCGAAGGTTCCCAGCCATGGCTGCAGGGCGGAGTCGGCCAGGCAGGCGGCAAGACTGACGGTGCCCTTGGGCAGCTCGTCCAGTGACGGCGCGCAGAAGCCCACCTGGAGCGCGCTCTCGCCCTCGCGCAGGACGTAGGATTGCGCACCCTTGAGATCGGCTTTTTCCTGGATCTCCGCCCGGGCAGGCGCTTCGGGGTAGGCATACCACTCCATGCCCAGGTAATAGGGCTTGCCGTCGATCTCGACGACGTTCGGATGCAGCACGTTCGGCCGGCGCCGCATCTCACCGGCCTCCGTAGGTCAGGCCCGCGCCCGGCATGCCCCCGCCTCCGGGCATCGGGGCGCCGCCCTGGATCAGGCTGCCGGCCGGCTCGGCCGCGAAAGGAAGCGAGACCGTCTGCTTGCCGTCTTCGACCAGCACCTGATTGACCGCGATCGCGCGGATCGTGCCGAGCCCGGGCACCCGGTCGCCGGCGCGGGCGACGACCAGTCCCCGCGCCGTCATGATGGTGGCCGCCAGTTGCCCTACGGGACCGGCGACCATCGTGACGCGCGCCGAATTGGCGGCGGCGCCGCCGCGGCCGGGCGTGGCCTCCACGTCAATCGGACGGGCATCGGCGGCCGGGACGGTGGGGCCGGCGCTGATGCCGTTCGCCGCTCCCAGGGCCTTCGCCCGCTCGGCGGCCAGGGCGTTCTGCGTGCGGAGGGCGTCGAGTTCGAGCTTGGTCGCCGACTTGGCGCCCGCCGGCAGCGGCGAGGGTTCGCGGGAAGGGGGCGGCTTGGCGGCGGATTCAGCCGCGGCCGGGGCGGCGTCCGGAGGGGCGGTGCCGATCGCGAAGGCCGGTTGACTCAGGCCGGCGAGCAAGGCGATGGCAAGGAGGTGGATGTTCGGATTCGACACGAGAGTTCTCCCTGGGTTAGAGAATGCGGACGCTGATGACGATGCCGGTCAGCACCTGGCCGCGGACGTTGGCGAAGCCGCCGCCGAACACCGGGTTGTCCGGGCTGCCCGTGCCGGATTTGTTGGTGCTGCCGGTTTCCCGGGTGAGCGTGGACAGCACCAGGGCATCGCCGGGCGTCAGGGAAACGGACTGCTCGGAGCTGTCGGAGTCGACGTCCTTCGTCTGGACCTTGATGTCCCCCGACGTGAAGGGTTTGAACCCGTTGTTGATGGTGCGCGTCAGGTTCATCCCCAGGATGACCTTGCCGTTGGCGATCTGCGGCAGGAACACCCACGTGGTGCCGGCCGTGACCGAGTCCGGGGTGAGCGTGGCGGTGGTGCCGGCGTTGGTGGTGGCGGTCGTGGAAGCGGACGCGATGTAGCCCTGCGTGTTGGCCGTTTGCAGCAGGATCGGCTGCCCATTGGTGGTTACCGCCGTCTGCTTGTTCGTCTCGACGACTTCGCCCAGGGTCGAAAGCGCCTGCAGGGCCGCGGTGGTCCCGTCGAAGGCGTTGCCCGAGATGGAGAGGCCCAGTTGGGCGGCCGTCATCCCCGAGGCGATGTTGGGCGCCTGCGCGCCGGTCAGGGTGGCGCCCAGCACGCCGGACGTCAACTTGAAGATCACGCTCGGACTCCAGTTGTAGTTGTCGGCGTGCTCGACTTTGACGTTGAACGTGCGGACGGTGATTTCCACCTGCTGGGTGAGCTGGTCGCTCAGGCTCTTCGTCCATTCCTCGATCTGCCGGACCTGCGCCGGCGTGCCGGTCACCGTGATCGAACGGGCGGACGGATTGACGGCGATCTGGGCGCCGGCGGCGACCTTGGCCGCGGTTTTTTCGAGATCGCTCCAGAGGTCCACGGCATAGAGGCTGTTCGTCGCGATGCCGCCGGAAGACGAGAGCGACGATTGGTTCGTCGTGGCGTTCGCGGTGCTGCCGTTGTTGTTGCCCGACGTCGTCGAGATGGTGGAGCTGGCATTGAACTTCCGGGCGATGGCCGGCAGGTAGAAGGTCCGGGAGAGCGTCCGGTAGAACGTGACCCTCCCGTTCGCCATGCGCCACCAGGCGCCGGCCTTGTTGGCGGCGACGTCGAGCAGGCCGGCCAGCGAGCCCTCGTAGTTGAGGTGCATGGCCCACATGCTTTCGCGGTTCGGCCCGTACTGTCCTTGGCCGCCGGAGGAACCCGGGTTGGGCAGGGCGCTGCCGGGTTGCCCGGGGGGCAGCGCCGCCGTGTTGGCATTGCCGGCAGAGGCCTGCAGCTCGGAAATGTTGACGGAAATCCCGGTGCGTTGCGTGATCCAGGAGGCGACCTCGGAGAGCGTGACCGCCTGCGTCGGGTGGTAGACGAACTGCTGCTTCAGGGCCGGATGCAGCGGTTCTTCGAGTTGCACGGACGGGCCGGCGAGCCAGGCGCCGGCCGTGGAAGTCACCACCGGCGGTTTCTGCTCGTGCTGCGCGATGCGGGTGCGCAGCTCGTCCGTCGTCCGTTGTTTCAGGGCCCGGGTCGAATCGAAATTGACGCAGGCCGCCAGGCTGACGGCCAGCAGCATCAGGGAGAGCCAAGAAAAATGCTTCATGAGAACGTCCTTCACTGAGGATCGAGAATGACCGGCCCGGCCCCGCTGACGACCAGCGTGCGGTTGCCGTCGTAGAATTGGCCGCGGATGACCAGGCCGTTTTCCGCAAGGGTGCGGATGACGGCGCTGGCGGCAGCCTTGAAATCGCCGTCGAAATCGGTGTCGGCCGGGACCGTCCAGTCGTGCGGCAGATGCCACATCACCTGCCAGCCGCTCGTCTTGCCCCAGCTGGTCAGGTCCTGCCGGACCAGGTGGCCGGCGCTCAGGCGCCAGCGCCCGGTCTCGGGGGACGGTGCCGCTGCCGCCGGGACGATCGCGGGACTGGTGGCCGCCGGCGTCGCGCGAGGCACGGTCCTGATGTGGCCGGGCAGTGCGGGTTCGTCCGGTACTGATTCGCCGTAGGTTTCGGCATGGGCCGGTGCGGCGAGCAGGCCGGCCAGGGCCAGGGTCGGGAAAACAGACAGGTAGTTCATCTCAGCTCCGCTTGGGTTTGCCCGCGACAGGCGTAATAGGAATGGCATAGACGAGCTTCTTGTCCCAGTCGAAAACGACCCGGTACGGCGTCTGCATCGCGACGCGCTCCAGTCCATCCAGCCAGCTCGTGGCCTGGGAGAGGTTGACGCGGATGTTCGGATCGATGTCGCCGGCGTAGCCGATCTCGAAATCCGCCGGCGCCAGGAGCCGCAAGGCTTCGATCATCGGCAGCGATTTCCCGGGCATCTTCGCCAGGGCGACCGGGGAGCCGATCTGCCGCACCGGCTGGGCGTCGCGCAGCACGACGATGCCGGCCGCAGGCTCCTCGCCGCTCAGGGTCAGGCGGCCCGTCGCGCGGTCGAGGCCGATCCGGTAGCGGGTCTGGCCGGCCAGCTGGCGCAGCACGTCGAAGGGGTCGTCGCTGGGGACGATGGGCAGTATTTCGTCGGCAAGATCGTTGTCGCGCAGACGCAGGCCGGTGTGACGGGCGATCTTCTCCAGGGTGGCGAGCAGGGACACCCGGACGGTTTTTCCGTCTACGGGTTTGGCTTCGAGCGTAAATGCCGGCCGGGCCGGCGGAGCCTGGCGGGCCGCCGGTGCGGCCGTCTCGCCGGCCGGGGCCGGACCGCGGGCGAGGCGATTGACCGGAACGCGGGAACTGCCGTCCGGCACCGGGGGCTTTTCCGGCGCGAAGGAGGCGCAGGCGGACAACAGGCAGGCAAGGGCCATCCCGAGCGGGCGCGGCCATCGCGGCGTCATGGATTTCACGGAGGTCTCCTTGGGGTCAGACGTCATAGGCGAATTCGAGCTTCTTCACCGGGTCGAAATAGATCTCGGTCATCCGCCAGCGCCGGCCGATCTGCTGGCCGTCGCCGTCGTAGATCTTCTCGACGCCCATGTGGGCGACGATGTCGATGGCCGAGAAAAACAGGTGCTTCAGGTCGGCGGCCGAATAGGACGCGGCTTCGGGATGCTGCTTGGCCATCAGGATGAAGCGGGCGATGGCGGCCTGCGGAGAACCGGCGTGGTAGCTGGTGATCGATCCGTCATGGCCGTTGGTGAGCAGCTTCAGGAAATCGTAGCTTTCGGCGCCGCGCAGCTCGGCCAGCAGTACCCGGTCGGGTTTCTGGCGCATGCATCCGGTGAGCAGGTCGGAGGGCGTCACCTTCGCCATGCCCTGGCCGCCTGTGCTGTACAGCAGGTGATCGACATTGCTGTGCCGCAGGAACAGTTCGCGGACGTCCTCGATCGTGATGATGTGTTCCTGATCGGGGATGAGGTTGCACAGCATGCGCATGAACAGCGTTTTGCCGGAACCGGTGGCGCCGACGATGGCGATATTGCGGTGTTGAAGGACCGCTTCGCGCCAGAATGCGGGAACGTCCCGCGCGGCGAGCCGATCGAGCAGGTCCCGGTCCTTGTGCTCCAGTTGATCGCGCTTCGCCCCCTTGGCACGCCACCGGGTTGTTTCAAACAGGCCGTCCCGTATGTATTGCTCCATCGAGCGCGTTTCGAAAGAGGGTTTGCGGATGGTAAAGCTGACCGTGTCGGGCTCAACGGCGGGGGGAACGATCATCTGGATCCGCTCGCCGGTCGGCAGGCTGGCCGAGAGGATCGGGTGGACGGCGCCGATCTTCTGGTGGCTGTACGTGGCGATCGCGGTGGCCAAGGCCATCAGCTTGCCGTGGTCCAGGGCCGGATCCTCGATCCGTTCCCAGCCCCGATCGGTTTCAACCTGGACGACGCCGGCCCGGTTGATGACGAGATCGGTCAAGCCGGGCCGGGCCAGATGGAGCAGAATCGGCTCGGCCAGCGCGAGCACCGCCGCGCCGCGCTCGATAGGAACGTCGTTAATCAGCATGCGGCCCCCGGTTCAGTTTCAATTCGTACACCCTGGAAAAGTCGAGATCCCGCGCCACGAACACCTTGACCCGGGTTCCCTGGGCGCGCTCGATGGTCGGCGGGATGTTGATGGTCTGTTTCAGGATGGTGTCGGCCATGGACTCGCCAGTCGTGGCGCTGTTGTTGTAGACGGTCCCCGTCGTTGCCGCATTGGTGCCGTTCGTTGCCGTCGCGTAGCCGATGGCATCCTTCACGAACGAGAGCAGGAAGGCGGCGCCGACGCGTTGGCCCCAGTGGTTGTCCACCGTGCCGTCGATGCCGGCGCGGCCGAGGGCGTCGGTCGCCGGCGATGCGAGGTTGACGACGACGCCGTAGGGCGTCTTGATCCGACTCCAGATCACCTGGATTTCGGCCTGCCCTTGCTGGACGTTGGCGTGGTATTCGCCCGTCAGCGACGATCCGCGTTCAGCCAGCACCACGCGCCCGTTGTCCGACCAGACGTCCTTGATGAGCGTGCAGCGCACCATGCCGGGCTGGTTCGAGCGCATCGCGGTATCCAGGTCACAGTCCATCGAGGCGCCCTTGGCGAGGATGAAATTGCGGTTGCCGATCAGCGAGGCCTCGGCCTTCGGCGTCTTGAGCGTCTGGAGATTGAGGGCGCCTTTGGGGACCGGCCCCGCGGTGAGCGGGATCTGCGTGGCCGACGACGGCGCCGGGGGAACCGAGTAGTCCGGCCGGGTACCGGGGCCGGCCTTCATGGCGGACGGCGGCGTTCCCGGATATCCAGGGGACGCCGGAGGTTGGCCCGTGGCTAAGGCGTCCTGCCCGCTGGAGCCGAAACGCATCGGGGCATCGTAGCGGCTACGTGGCGGGGCTGCCGGGGCTCCGTTGCCGTTGCCTTGGACGGGAATCGGTTGGGCTTGGCCCGGGGAGGCGCCCTGACGTCGGTTTTCCTGCTCGACGGCGGGCACCTGGGGCGGTTTCTGTGCGGCGGGGTCCTCCCCGTCGGCGCCGAGCCGGCGCGGGGAGTCTTCGGTGTTGTCGTTACGACGCTTGCCGATGGAGGTCTTGCTGGCCACATTCCCATCGGCGTTTTGCTCCTGCGCTTGGCGATGCGCCTGCCAGGATAGCCAACCGCCGATGATGGCGCCCAAAATCACCGTGATCGTGATCACCGTCGGGACCAGCGCCAGGAATCGGTTCGGCTCGGACCGAGCCTGGACGCGCGGCGAACCGCGATCCGGCACGATCTCATTGGGCTTGGCTTCGTCGGCAGCGGGTGGCGTGCCGCTCTCACTAGAGGCACTCATAGTTGTTCTCCGCCGCGAATGACACGCTGGATCCGATCGGAACGGGCACCGGCGACGGGAGGGACGCCCTCGATGTCGAAGGCCTCGTTCCACAGGCCGACGGTCTGCTTGTCCAGACGCAGCACCCATTGACGGGAGACGTCGTGAACGACCATCACATCCCGGCCTTCCATATGGCGTTCCACGAAGCTCTCGGTGCCATCGCTGGAAATGCGGAACACGCTGGGCAGTTCCCGGTTGCCCGGGATCCGGATGAAGGTGAACCTGCCGTCGTCGTAGACTTCGGTCGGCACGATGTCGTCGGATCCGGGCAGGGCCTGCATCGAATACGACCAGTTGCGCCCGACCGGGACCTCTTGCGTCGCCTCCCGCAGGGCGCGCGCCTCCCGGGCCGCGACGAGGGCCGGCGGCTCAGCCATCAGCACCACCGGCGGGGCCGGCAGCTGAAACGACAATTGCCATTCGCCCTTGCACGGCGAGTGTTCAGGAATGACGTCGAGGGCGATCAGGTAGGAGCGGCCGGCGGCTTGAAGGATCAGGTTGGAATTCTCCGCCTTGTGCCGGGGCTTGACCGTGACGACGGCAGAGCCGATGGTGCTATCCACATCCCAGCCATCCGTGTCGCCCCCCGCCGGCGGAAAGGAAATGCTGTCCCCGGCGCCCAGATGGATTTCCGAGACGTAGCCCCGGCGGGCTTGGAGGCGATAGGTTCGGCCCGGCTCGAAGAGTTCGATGCGGCTGGGGGCCGCGCAGCGATCGGCCGGGTTGCCGGCGCCGGCGGTCCGGGGGCCGGCAGCCTTTGGTTTGGCCTTGGGAGACTTGGCGTTTGCGGTGTCCGGCGCCGCTGCTTTGTCCGCCGCTGCCGGTTCCGATGAACGGGGAGCGTCGGCGCCGAGGGCTGCCGCCTCGCCCTGGGCGAGCAGCGCGGTCAGGCATAGGGACAGCACTGTAGCGGTACGGCTGTATCGACGGCTGCCCAAGGAAGGCAAGGGCAGGGCGGTCATTTACGGCCCTCGCTGACGAAGACGCTGGCCACGGCGTAACCGTCCACTTTGAAGCCCATGGGGTTGGCGATCAGGGTCTTTTCGCGCTTGAAAACGTTGGGCGGCGCGAACTTGAACGACATCGTCGAGGAAAACCGTTCCACGCCGCCCTCGTCCCGGCCGTTCCGCCGGGTCCGGCGTTCCCAGCGCACGGTGCCGCGCCTGTCCGGCTCATTCGGGGAGAGTTCGACGGAGACGATCTTGACCCGGATGTCCGTACCGTCGCCCAGGCGCTTGTCCAGGGCGTTGGGGCCGTCGTAGATGGCCTTGTAGTCGCGCGCGACGTGTTCGTCCGACATCTGCAGGACGGCGTCGTAGTCGTCGTCCAGGAGCGTCCAGTGGTACCGCTCGCGGCGGGAAACGTAGCTGGCCAGCATGTTCTTGGCCACCAGCTCGTTTTCTGTGATCTTGGACGGGTCCGTGATGGCTTGCGTCACTTCGCCGGTGGCGCGGTCCACCTCGAAGACAGCCGCGATCACCTTGTAGAACGGCACCATCGCCACCAGCGCGGCGACGGCGAGGATGGTGATCGCGCCCATGATGCGGACGGTGCTCCAGGCCCGGGCTTCTGAGCGTTCGAGCG
This sequence comes from Propionivibrio sp., assembly GCF_047602565.1. Classification (GTDB taxonomy): domain Bacteria; phylum Pseudomonadota; class Gammaproteobacteria; order Burkholderiales; family Rhodocyclaceae; genus Propionivibrio. The sequence goes on along the minus strand of NZ_JASGGX010000001.1, from coordinate 1,276,576 downwards.
CCTCGATCCGGTCGGCCTCCCAGTCCTGGCTTTGTTGCAGAAGCGATTCCACACGTTCGCCAGATGCGGACGATGGCGCGCCGGCCCCTGCGGCCGAGCGCGTGGTCAGCTTTTTGAACATTTCCTATCTCCTGGCGGCACTCCAATGCCGCGTATTGCTTGGTGCTACTAAGTGTTCAGTGCCTGATCTGTAGCGATGTGCTAGTCGTTACCGGTCATCTTTCCTCCTGGTTTGTTCATCATGCTGCCCAGCTTGCCGCCGGTCCATTTGAACAGTTGTTTTCCCGCCTGGGCGGTCAAAATCGTGCCCAGGCCTGCGCTGCCCGCGCCGCCGCCAGTCAGTTCCGATGCCACGCTCGGGAGGCGGGCGGCGACGAAGACAAAGATCACCATCATGATGATGAAGCTAACCAGAGCAAAGGCACCTGCAAACAGCGCACCGATTATGTCTGTGAGGGCAAAATCAAACATTTGCCCGACGAGGTTGGCACAAGCGCCAAAGGCTACGCCCATGAAGGTCACGAAAAGCGCCTGAAACACGATCGACTTGATGACGAAATTGAGCCAGTTCGAGAAGAAGCTTTTGATCGGTTCGAAGGCCAACGCAAAGATGAACAGCGGGCTGAGTGCGAACGCCAGGCCGACAGTGACGCGTAACGAAATGACTTCGAATCCCATATAGGCGACCATGGCAATGGCGAGAATCACGCCGCCGGCGAACATAAGGAGGAAGAGCGCAAACGGGACAATGGCACTAAGGATATTCCCCGCGATGTCCAATGAACCGGCATCAGCTGGGGCTACTAACGCTAAGACTTTGCCTGCGACCTCGAATAGCGGTGTGAGGCTTTGGTTGACGCCGCAATCGAGTGCGCTATAAATGCCCATTGGATCGTTCTCCGAAATGGCACAAACGCCACCACCTCCCTGGTTGACGGCGTTATAAATGGCATTGGAAATTTCAGTGTAGAACCCGAAGGCCTCGGGTTGAAAGATGCCGCCGGCAATGCCGGGGTATAGGATCAGAGTGATTTTGACGATGCGCCAGACAAAATCACTGACGGGTGTATGAACCACACCTCGCACTATGGCTAGTGCATAAACCATCACCCATATCGTTATGCCTATGGCAACGAATGGAATCAGGTTGCCCGAAAGTGATTCTGCGATTTGCTGTGCCGGTTCAACCAGGCTGGATTCGATGATGCCGCCGATGTTCCTGAAAACATAGATTTCCATGTTTATCCTCTCCTATGCGCGTAGGCGCGCAGCTACACCGTCGCATACGCAACGGCTGCAAATTCACCTGCGGGGGGAGAGGACCCCGCAGGCAGTTAGTATTCTCGCTGACTTTTTAAGGCTTCTTTATTTCTCTGGTTTCGTAGAACTACCTTTCTTCATATCACCAAGGAGTTTTTTCAAAGATTCATCTCCTTGCCTACCAATTTCGTTTAAACGCTCGATTTCCTCTTTGCTGGTGGCCTTGTCCAAGGCGGCGGCGATCTCTTCCTTCCTTTTTTCCTCCGGCGTCTTCTGGCAGGCTGAAAGGGCGATGACAACCAGACTCAAAGTCAGTACGAGTGTTTTTTTCATGATAAGACTTCTTTATTTCTCTGGTTTCGTAGAACTACCTTTTTTCATATCACCAAGGAGTTTTTTCAAAGATTCATCTCCTTGCCTTCTAATTTCATTCAGACGTTGGATTTCCTCTTTGCTGGTGGCCTTGTCCAAGGCGGCGGCGATCTCTTCCTTCCTTTTTTCCTCTGGCGTCTTCTGGCAGGCTGAGAGGGCGATGGCAATCAGACTCAAAGTCAGTACGAGTGTTTTTTTCATGAATTATTTTCCAAGAAGTCGTTTGAGAGAATCATTCCCAGCTTTGCGGATGCCATTCAACCGATCCCGCTCGGCTTGTTCCTTGGTCAGCTTGTTCTGCGCTTCGGCCATCTGCACTGAGAGTTGAACCTTGAGCAGTTCATTCTGCATAGCCGCTTGCTCGCCAGCGATGCGGGCCTGCAGTTCGGCGATGGCCTTGGGGTCCTCGGTGGTCTGAATCTGGCCGATCAGCGACTGGATCTGTTGCGGCTTCTGGTTAGCGATGTTCAGCGCACTCTGGAAAACATCGTAGGTCTGGTACGGCGAAGCGATGGCCTGCTGACAGCTCATGCGAGCCTTGGTATCGGCGATCATGGAGCAACTGCGGGTGTCGCCGATCTGGTGCCTGAACGCCTGCGCGCCGCTGGATAGGGCATCCACGCCCTGGCGGATCTGTCCGTAGACTTGCTGCCATTCGGCGGGAAGGTACTGCTGCAACAGGGGGTTGTTGAAAATGTTGCCGTAGCCCCGACTGCCGGTTAACGCCCGGAACTGTCCCTCCAGCTGCTGGTATTGGTCCGCCATGGCCCTGAGCTGCTGCGCCCAGGACGCGACCTGTTGAATCTGCTGGACCACAGCGAGGTTGTCGTAGACAGGAATTCCCTGTGCACGAGCAGGACCGGTCGTAATCGTCAGCATAGTAAGCAAGCCAAGGATGATCCAAAAGCGTTTCATGATTCCTCTCCGATGGATAAGACGTACCAACACCTCATCATGCGGCGATGAGCTTGATCAGCCGCCCGGGGGGAGAGGACCCCGACGGCATAGATGCTAATTGTATTTGATCTTTGGCATATTTGCTATACCTGTAAAACATATTTTTAAAACATATCCGCCAGTCGGCCTTGGGCTGCTCAAAAACGAATCACTCAGCTAATCCATTGATTGCGGGGGGACTTCTCGGCTTATCCCCAGGCTTATCCCCGACTTTTGTGGATTGATCGTCGGCAGATTCATACAAGGAGGTCAGTTGCTGTTGCAAGATGGCTGCTGCCTACCAAATCGAGTGGCCGAATCAAGAGCTTCCTTGCCCATTGCCGCCACGCAGCTATAGTTGCGACGTATTCAGCAGTGGCAGACCGGTTCGGTTGAGGGCGGAAAAATTTTCGTCGACGAAAATGCGCGCTCGACCAAGGGTTCTTGTAATCTTGATCTCCGGCAGCTTTGGCTAGGAGCGATCTCACACCTCTGTCATAAAGCCGCCATGTGAATGGCCGCCGTGCTTTGCAACCTGCCGGATAGCCAACTCACACAACTCGGCCGATCTAGAATAGGGCTTGCGTCGGCGAACGGTGGGTCTCCCGTGGACAACAAACCTTGCCGATTTGACGCTGAACGTCAGCCTGCCTATTTGGTGAGCTCACACAACCGACCCATCTCTGCCGCTCGCGGATCGATGGAGCGGACAGTGGCGTGATCGCCTTGGAAACCAGTGGCTGTCCTCCCGTAACGATGAATGGCAATGAGTTTGCCGGATCAACTGTGCGCTCGTTCACTCCGGCGGTCACCACTAAGTCGACCGCGATTGTGGCTGCGGTTCGGGCGAGTATTGCTCGCGGTAACGCACCGCAAGAGTTTGTCTATATACTGCCGCGAAAACTTGTGGAGGGCAGTATGGTTAAGCGTTCAATTCAAAAGATCACAGAGCTTGCTCGACTTTTTGAGGATTCTTCAGAGGGTCTATTTTCCATTACCCGCCCGCTGGACAGCTTCGAGTACGAAAACGGCACTTACGGCGAAATGTACGTGAGGCCAAACAAGCGGCTATCCAAGATTTTTTCGTCTGACCGTGAGGTGTTTGTTCTGATCACCAACTTCCCGGAGCAACAGCAAAGAACAATCCACGCGCTGAAGGGGCAAATCGAAAAGTCTCTAGGGCGAGTTGAAACTGCGCTTGCAGTGGTAGTTCATGCTGATCCGGACGGAAATAACAAGCTGAAGAACTGGGGGCGTGAACAGGGAATTGCCGTACTTCCCATATCCTCAATCGACTCGTTATCCGACCGTGGCGCGTTCGAACGAGATCTGCTTCAGGACTTCTTCTCAAACGACCCGTTTGATGTCACTGGGCCCGTTTCCGACGATGCAAGGTTTTTCGGGAGGCGGTCCGAAGCACTCGACATCTCTCGACAGCTCCAGGGCGGTCAGATCCGTTCTTCACTTGGAATTAGAAAGATTGGAAAGACTTCCATTCTGAACCGGGTCCTACATGAGGCCAAAGCTAATCACGGCTCAGTGTGCGTGATGATCGACTGCTCAAAGGACGATATATGGGCGCAAACAGCCGGGGAATTGCTGCAATCAATATCTGACGCCGTAGAGCGAGCCGCCGGCGCAAATCCTCACTACGCGGAGGTTGAAAGAACGCGTAAGCCGAGCTACGACTTGAGTAGCGCCCGACGCAGCCTGCAGAGCGCGGTAAGTTCTGCACCTGGCACAGTCATTATCTTCTTTGACGAAGTGGATTACATAACACCTAGCAGTCCAACTTCGCGTGAACTGTGGGCGGAAAACTTCAACCCGTTCTGGCGAAACCTGCGGGCAGTCACACAGGAGTCGGCTCGCTCCAGTCGAAATTTCTCTCTCTTCGTCTGCGGGGTTTCCAGCAAATGGTTCAAGGAAGAATCGGTTAACGGCATTGAAAACGCAGTCTTATCGTTCATCCCTGAAGAGTATCTCTCTCCGCTCGCGCCGACAGCGATCGCCGCGATGATCCGCTCGATATCCAAAGTTGCGGGCCTTTCCTTCGATGAAAGTACGGCCGAGTGGATAGGGCACTCCTGCGGGAACATGCCCTACTGGACTCGAAAGGCCTGTTCGTACATTCACCGTCACATTGATGTCCGAGATCGCCCATGTGCTGTTCCTCGCGAAACGGTCGAGCGATTAGTCGGGGAGTTCGTGGAGGTTGAAGGCGCTGCGATTGCAGAAGTAGCGCTCAATCACCTGTTCAAGGTGCACCCGGAGGTATTCGAGTCAGCAAAGAGCATTGCAGATGGCCGCCTCCATAGCAAGGCCGAGCCGCTGGTATCGACCTTAATGCGATATGGAGTTGTGGCCGAGCGGTCCGGCCGGGTTTTACTCGCAAGCACGATGATCTCTGAGGGAATGAAGCTATACCTTCAAAAACGGAGCTCCGTCGCACTGCCGGTGCCGGTTGTAGAGGCCGGCGCGAATCCCGCCCTAAAACTTACGATTGATGAATGGGCCGATGAGTTGGCGCTGATCAATGCAACTCGGAATAAGCTCGAGAAACGGATGCGCGCACTTTCCTTGAACTTCATTAAATTCTCCTGCCTACAAGACAAATCAAAGGGGACCGCTACCGGAAGGATTCAAGCATGCGTCGAGAAAGCTCGAGTCGATAAGCTGAAGCATCTCCCCGCTGATGATTTAGTTGAAAAGCTCTTGTGGTCTGAACTTGTCAGGCTAGTGGAGAAGGAGTGGATGTTGTTTTCCCCGATTTTCAACGACCTTCGACTGTTTAAAGAGCATTCGGTCGTTGTGAACGACCGTCCCGACACTCACGCTAAAGATGCGGACGGGGCGGACCTCGCGCATTACAGGCGTTCATTACGGTGGTTGGAGGACGCTGTGCAGAAGGCGAGCGCCTAGGCCTATCCGTTGACATCTAGTCGCAACCATCGTCTTGGATCAGTGGCGTCGTAGGACGCTTACGCTTGAACTCTTCCCGGTGATACCGCGTGTGCCGCATCGGTTTCTGTATTTCCATCGATCGTGTCCCCCATTTTTTTTAGCGGATACGATCTTCCCAGTCTAAAACCTCAATTCATAGATGACTTCGCCGGGGGCTTACAAAGCAGACGCTAGCCATCTTGACCATCGTTGGCAGCAACGCATCGATTACCTGCCACTCAGTTGTGATTTGCGGCAAACGGCGGAGATGATCAGCCTGTGTGAGTCTTACCGATAGCGACAGCGCTAAGGTGCGCAGAGTGCTAACTGAACCGCGGGTCTCAGCAGGTCGGCTGCCAACGACGAGTCGTCTAGCTTTACCCGAAACCGAACCGCTGTGATTGGACTAGCATCGGGTATCATCACTACCGGGACCCGGTCGGCCGCAATGACCCTTAAGTTTGACTCGGCAAACTTTTCGTCAAATCGGATTTCCGATGCCTCGGAAACGGCGCTGCCAATTGCGCCAAACACGTTCTTGACCAACTTCGTCCGCAGTGCTGCGTTTAGCCCTTCCTGGAGCGTGGCCACAAGGTCGGCAACGGATTTGCCGCCCTGTGTCCGTCTAAGTCTTAATGATGCAACCGTGATAGGCGCCTCGCTCCGACGGAGTTGTTCATAAGAGAAATTGTGGATCCGCTCCTCTCGCTCGGTCGCTTTGACTTCGACAAAGTGGGTAGCGAACGAGAAATCGAACCGATCTGTGGGATCTCGATGCCAAGCTGCTACCGCGGCCGGCGGATATAATGCAACTGACATAATCCAAAGTTCGGCCCAAAGGCCGGCGATAGCACGCGAAGATGGAAGCGACAGCACGCTTAACACCTCGACGAACTCACGAACAGCCTTTTCAATGTCTGACAAAGAAGGAGCCTCAGGCAACGCTGCTACAAGTGCGTCTGCAGCCAAACAGAACGCTTCGGCAAGCCCAAGGTCGTCACCGCGAAGCGAGACCACCACGAAGTCGCCATCCACAACGCCGGAGGAAGCGCGAACGCGGAAGCGAATCCCGAACTCGATGGTCAGGTGCCGCAGGCTGATTGGCGGGCGCCTGAGGCCGACCAACGAGGTGCATGAGAGTAGGAGGACTGGTTGTTGCTGCGTCCCCACGGAGATGTAGTCGTGCTTGCGACCAGGTGCTGCGGACGCCGGTAGTGCCCCATCCCCGGCCGGCGCAGCCGACGCCGCCTCACGATACGCGTCATAGAACTTGCTGCGCATCTCAGAACTCTTCGATGACGCAGTCTTTCGCGACCGGCTCGGGGAGGTGAATGGAGAACCATGGCACGCAGTCCGCGATACTCGCGTCAATCCTGGTATCTGGCTTGAACACCAGGTAGCGCAAATGCAGCGTCACTCGGCCAGGAGTAAAGAGGGCACGGTCACCAACGTAGTTGAGTTGATCGATGGATGCCGCACTCTTCGGACTTTCACCGACGAAGAGGTTGTTGATTTTTCCGTCCGCAGTAAGGCTCCGACCTGTGAGGCCGGCCGTACTGAGGTTGCCAACCAAGATGACGTCCACGAGTGCGGGTTCTTCGGCTTCATCGCGATGCTTGACAAGCGAAATCGCGGCGGCAGCGACATCCGTCGAATCGTCAAGGCTACGGATTCTTGCGTCGAGCAGGAAGTCCAGCACTTCGTCGATGGGCACGCCCTCAACAAGGACGTTACGAGGCGAGTCGCGGCGCAAATCCTTGAATTCTGGTCGTTGCGCCGCATCAACTGCCCCGTACGCCTGCTTCCAAGCAACAGCTTTGCGCTCGACCAACTGGCGATTGTGGCGGACGGCCTCTGCGTCGAAGTACAGCGAGCCAGGCACGACCCATCCTTCGTCCATTTCCACCTGAACGATGCGTCGACCAATAACTGCCTTTCGCGTCGGGTTCAACGCACGATTCAGGATGAAGTCGCGCTTCCATTCCTGCAGCGGCTTCCCTCGATGCTCGGAGAGGGCTCCACGTACGAATTCCTCGGACTCCACATAGCTCTCGAATGCGTCGATGACGTCGTCGAGGAGAAAGACCCGGCACAGCCCTTCATAGGATTTCTTGTATCCGAAGAACCGGGCGCGCTGCTGCAAGGTATCCGCGTTGCTTGACGCAGTACGCGGCATGTAGCTGATGGTGAGCCCCTCGACCGTGAAACCCCGGTCAAGTTTCTGGCCTCCGACCAGGATCCAATATGGCCAGTCATTCCACTTGACCGCTTTCTGGCCATCAGCATTGGAATTCACCTTCACGACTTTAAGTTCGCTGAAGACTTCAGGTAGTGCATCCACGAGCGTGTCGAACGGTTCGAGTGTAGGGAACGTCCTCAGCAACTCATCGTAGTTCTCACGGAGGCTGCGCTCAAGTTCCTTTCGCACGGCGCTGCCCTTGGGCTGCTCAAGAAAGTCGCGCCAATGGTCAAGCAAGCCATCCAGCCATTCCTTGTAATCCGTGTGCGGTGCAGTGCGCTGAGACGGGTGGACCATCATCGAGCGATTGCCCTTGCCACGCGTAACGCTGTGATGAGCGGCTCCCAGGATGAAAAGCTGCAGCGCCTGCTGTAGGGTTTGTGGTGCCCCTGTCAGCGGGTTCTGCACCGTCGGCACCTGCTGGGGAGGAATCTTGAAGCAGAGCGGTTTATCTTCACTGAAGAAGTCACTACCGCCGACGTAGCCGCCACCAGGTGAAACTAACTCGGCAAAGGACGGGCTCAGGACGTCGGCGACGGCAATCAAGAGGTTTGCTTGCGGAGTCGCTGTGTACTGGAGATAAGTGTGGTGGGGGATGACCGCCTTGAGTTCGAGAATGCGCCGATACGTCGAACTCAACTCGTTTGAGCCGGTCCGCAGATTCTTCCCTGCCTTAGCATTGAGCCCGGCTTGGTCGCTTTCATCGTCGATGATGAGGACGGGGACGTTTGTGAGGTCCACGCGCTCAAGGGTGTCGCGCAGATTTTTGAGGCGCTGGTGGTGTTTAAGCACTGTAATCAGGACAGAGCGCTTTGCAGTGCCCGGGGCACCACCGCGACTGCCGCTCCATGCGCGTAGGACTTTCTCAATGTCGGCAGCATGGCCCGCCTTAACTTCAGGGTTCTCGAACTTGCGCCAGTCGTGCTGGATTTCACTCATGCCCAAGTCAATTGTGAGCCGGTCCTCGGACTGGCCCTTCAGCGCCACGGCGGTGCCAGCCAACAGAATGACCGCACCGTAGCCATTATCCCTCGCTAGCGCCGTGACAGTGGTGAACGACAAGGTCTTGCCGGATTGCACGTAGCCAACGATAAGGCCAGCATCCTGGCCGGCCGACTCAGAGGGAGGTACACAGCGGCCAAGAATAGTTGCTGCCTCGGTCACGACGCGGTCCATCGCATCAGCGTCGGGGGCACTGCGTTGTTTCAGCTTGCGCTCGACGAATTCTTTGGTGAAAGGCCCCACAACTGGGGTCCAGCGGGTATCTAGGGTGCCACCGCTTAGGCGCTCGATAACAATATTCATGACTAAGGGGCCGCGAAAGTCTCGCGGAGGAGTTTATTGAGATGATGGAGGAAGAACTGAGGCTTCCCACCGGCTTCTGAACTGAGGGCGGCCGCCAAAGCAGCGGCACTTGCGAAGCGTACGAATACCTCCATGTTTTCATTGCTAGTTCCAGCGAACCGCTCCACGAACGGATGTACTAGCGAGACGTTCAACTTGTACGCTGCGCTGCCGCATGCCGTCGTTGGCCGGCTTCGTGGCGTCGCCTACTCTGAGCCAGTCACTCACGGTGGGGTCAGTGCTTGCCTTGATGGTCAAGACCCAGACGGTCGTCGACACGCGAACCTCGATTGTGCGCTCAAAGCCCGAGACAGAAGGGACCGGAATCTTTAGTGGAACTGCAGGTGGATTTGCCGGATGTTGCGTCTCTTCCTCGAGTACCGGCGCGAGTTCACGCTCAACGACATTGGCAACATTGTTGGTCGCCGTCTTAGCGACATTCTCGAGGTCCCGCGTGCGATTTTGCTGCTTGGCTCGGTAACCTTCCGCCTGATCTAGGAGGTTCATCGGCGACACCCTCAACTCGCCCTTGAGTAATTCCAGGAAGAGTTCCTCGTGCTCTTCCCAGCGGAATCCATCCTTCGTGTGGCTCACCTCGAAACCGGAAAGGTGAAGTTCGCCAAACAACCGCTGGAACGTATAGCTATTGCTCTTGCCGAAAATCTGCTCTGGCCGATATGACTCGTCGGCGCTCCCCTGAATGAGCCGCCCGCGGCGGAAGAGCGCAAACCCTGCGTGTGTTGTTGAACCGACCTCGCGTAGCGCCGCAAAGCCAGTTACCTTGTGAGGATTACCAAGGTCCATCTCGATGGCCTTGCGCCATTCAATCGGCTTGCTGGACGGCTCGCGAAACGGCGCCGCCTTGAGGACGGACGTCTCCTCGAAGGTGAGTTCGTCTCGTCCAAAGACCAGCGTCAACGTTTTGTCGCGCAGGAAGGTTCGATAGATGCTGGCGAGGTGCTCCTTTATCTTTCCAATCGTGCGCTTCTTCGGCACGTGGCAAAGGTCAGTGAGTTCGAGAACTGTATAGTGCCTCTGTGGCTGCGAAGCCACTTCGATAATCGTTAACTCCTCGATGCGGTCCTCGACGATTTCGTCGATGTCAAATCTGACGACCCGCTCGACGTTCTCCCCGAGAGCCTTAGTGCGGACGCTCCAATTCTTAGCGAACCAGCACGCCGCACTCTTCATGCCCATGCCGAACTCGGATAGGCCATCGCGGTCTGGTGGAACCTGCGCCGGCCGGAAGGCACGGGAGAAGTCGCGTAGGGCAATGCCGGCTGCGTTGTCGGTAACGGTTATTCGACCCGCACCCTCTGGGTCGATATTTACCGTCACGCAAAGTGGGGCATCAACGCCATCTGCTGCTCGCAGTTCTTCTCGGTTGGTGATGTAGCTCTGGATAGCGTTGTCAACGAACTCCGCAAGTGCAAACCACGGCCGGTAGTTCAGGTGCCGTAGCACCGACAGGATGTTCAACTTCTGGCCGGATGTTGACCTTGGTTATGGCGCCGGCCATGTGCGTGCAGCCTCCCGATCAGAGGGTTGTCTCCATGAGGGGACGAACTGGTTGAAGTTAGCAATGAGATTCGATGCAATACTGCCGACGACGCTAGCATTGACCGCGTTGCCGAGTGCTTCGAATGCGCGCGTACGGCTCTGGGGCAGTACAAGGTCTCCAAGGCTCTGAAGTCCGGCACACTCTCTCGGCGTCATATGGCGCCTCTCCCATCCGATGATGGGCACCTGAGTATCCGTCATCGCGATGAGGCTAGGAGCAGTTGTCGGCCGTTTGATGCGCACGCCCGAGGCGCGGAACTGAATTACGTAGTGCCAGATGTCGCGCTCACCACCTTTGATGTTCCATTCCAACTTCTGCAAGCTTGAAGGGAACGGTAGGACCTTAGATAGCCACGGGTCTATCCACTTCTTATTCGTCGCGTAGAACTCGCGATTCTGTCGAATGAAGTTCTGCTTCCATTTCGGAAACTCCAACTGCTCGGTACGTGCATGGCTCGGCAGTGCTGCCCATCGGTCGTTCGGCTTGAACTGCCTCAAGGGTACGCCGTGAGAACCACGGAATTTGGTGAGACCTCGCGTCCCTTTCTCACGCAAAACGGCAAACGGTGTACCATCAACATAGGGGTAGTCTGCCCCGAATTCCATCGACCATATGGGGAAAGACGGCAGTTCGATGGACTGCGGGCTTCGCCTCAGGAAGTCGTTCCAGACATCGAGGCTTTTTTCCACCTGCAGGGAGAGTGGCTTTGCATCGGCAGGCTGCTGTGTTAAAACCGACCTAATGCTAGTCGGCTGGTTGGTCGGCTCGGGCCACTCGAAGTCATTGAGACCAACTCGCGAGCCCACAATGTAGACGCGCTCTCGGATCTGCGGAATCCCGAACTGATGTGGTGAGAGGCGCCGCGAGTCAACCTCATAGCCGAGTTCGATTAGAATACCCTTGATGCGTTCGAACGTCTTGCCGCCGTCGTGCCGCAGCAGGTTAGGGACATTTTCGAGGATGAAATAGCGCGGCGTCTTTGCTTTGATGATGGCTGCGACGTTGAAGAAGAGATTGCCTTGTCGAGTGCACTCGAAACCGAGTTGTTCGCCGGCTTTCGAGAATGGCTGACAAGGGAATCCGGCACAGAGCAACTCATGGTCCGGTACCGAAGCCGGCTTCACTTCTCGAATATCGCCTGCTGGTCGAATGCCAAAGTTCTTGAAGTACAGTTCTTGAAGATGGGCCTGCCACTCTGCAGCGAACACACATTCGCCTCCGAGTTTGCCGAGGGCGACATGGAATCCGCCAAGACCTGCGAAGAGGTCGATAAACCTAAATTTTTCCACTCTGCCACCCAAAAATCGCTGGCATCCGGCCGACGGCTGGCCAAAATTTTCTGTATCGCGACCGAATAGCATGACTTCTAACAAAATGCCAGATGGAGATTGTTGTAAATGTACCGCACTTTCCACATGCCGTCGCGGATGACGACGCAAATGCTATGGGCGGGGCGTGTCCGGATTTTTGTGTAAACCGGCCGTTAGTTATTCCATCGCTAACTGGCCGCTTTGGCCGAGCAGTTGCCGGTGAGACGGCATGTTGCGACCGCTCGACTCAGAAACCTGCCGTTGGCCTGTGGTGACAACGGATGACGGCAACGGGTCGGAAGCTCGAATTCGCCGAATCATGAGGCTGCCGTTCCCAGACTTTCAAGACTGATCGACAAGTAGCAGGCGCATCGCTTTGTCAGAAAACAAAACAGACCTTGGGTCTGGAAAAGTGACGTTTCAGACCTACCCGTAGCGTCGTGCAGCCTCGATCGCGAGTCCCGCGCCGATACTCCCGAACAGGTCCCCCTCGACAGGGCGCGCCTGCGGGAGCAGGGCTGCGACCCGGCGGCGCAGGAGTGGCATGCCACTGGCGCCGCCTGTGAAGAAGATCGTATCGATGCGTTCAGGCGCTACGCCGGCATCGCGCAAGAGCGCTGCAAGCTTCGCTTCAATTTTGCCGACCAAACCGGTAGTTGCCGCGTCAAATTCGTCGCGGGTCAGCTGCCGCCGCAGGTCGGGCTCGATGTGATCCAGCACCAGCGTCGTACTCTCCTGATCCGACAGGGCGATTTTTGCCTGCTCCACCTCGTTGGCCAACCAGTGGCCAGCGCGCTTCTCGATCAGCGTGAGCAGGCGGGCCATTTTTTCCGGTTCCTGCGCGTCCAACGAAAAGCGCTTCTGCTCGGTCAGCACCCGGTACGTGTAGGCCGCGTTGATGCTGTGCCAGGTAGCGAGGTCGTAATAGACGCGGGAGGGCATTTCGCGCTGGTTTTTCAGCAGGCTGCGGAAGCCGAAGAGCGGCATGACGCCGACCAGGCTGAACAGACGGTCGAAGTCCGTGCCACCGATATGCACGCCGCCGTTGGCCAGCAAATCCTCGCGACGATTCGGCAGTGTCGCGCGTTGCGGCGAGAGGCGAACGAGCGAGAAATCCGAGGTACCGCCGCCGATATCGGCGACCAGTACCAGTTCCTCGCGATGAATCTCCGTCTCGTAATGGAAGGCCGCCGCAATCGGCTCGTACTGGAAACTCACCTCTTTGAAGCCGATGGTTCGTGCGATCTCAGCCAGCGTCGTTTCTGCCGTCCGGTCGGCCGCCGGGTCGTCGTCGACGAAACACACGGGCCGTCCGAGCACCACGTGCTCGAATGCTCTCTCTCCATGAAGGTCGGCCCGCCGTTTGAGTTCGCCGATGAACTGCCTGAGCAGGTCTCGAAACAGCAGAGAACGGCCGTGAACTTCGGTTCTTCCGTCGAGGAGGCGGCTGCCGAGCAGGCTCTTCATCGAACGCATCAGGCGCCCTTCGTAACCGGTCAGATACTCCTGCAGCGCGGTGCGGCCAAAGCAGGTACTGCCATCGTCAGCATTGAAGAACACGACCGAGGGCAGCGTCACCTTCCCATCTTCCAACGGCAGCAACGTTTCCTGCCCCGGCCGAACACAGCCGACCGTGGAATTGGATGTGCCGAAATCGAGGCCGCAGGCGCGGGCGGAGGAGGCGTGAGGCATGGAGAAAGCAGGTGAGATGTGCGGCGGGGCGGCGATGCTACGCGAGGCGGCAGCGCTTGTCCAGACAGGGATATATCCGAATTTCTGTGTAAACCGGTCATTGCTCCTCTGAGCATCGACGGGCCGCTTTGGCCGAGGAGTGTGAATTCGGAAAGACTTCTGGCCGACGATATTTCGGCCGGTAAGTTGTCGGCCAGAGCTGCCGTAGCCGGGGCAAGCAATGTCGGGCGGCAATGCGCAGGTCAACTGCCGTTCAGCTGAAAATCACGCTGACCGACAGCTTACCGATTCGGGGAACTCACACTAGGTTGCAGACCGAGCGTTGATATCGGATTTGACCGGCCGGAAAAAGTCAATCCAATCTTTCGGCCGGCTTGACCATCATGGAACCAAAGAACGCTGAAGCGAACTCGCGCTGCCGGCTCAACCAAACAATGCGAGCTGCTTCTTGACGATTTCGCCGAGCTGCACCATCTGCCGCATGTTGCTCTGGAAGTGCGCCGAATAATAGTTGCCGGCCTCGCGGACGCGGCTGGCGACCGACGCGAAATTGCCGATCGACTTCTGGTAGTCCTTGGCGCAGATCGGGTAGTCGAGGTATTCGGCGAGCGACGCGGTCGACAGATAGGCGGCGACGATTTCGGCCTTTTCCGGCTCCGCCTGCCAGTTGTCACACAGCCAGACGTACAGCTCGGGGTGGAAGTTGGTCATTATGCCGCTGTAGCCGTGCGCGCCGGCCTGCAGCGAAGGCAGCAGGGTCTGGCCGTTGGCGTTGGCGATGCGCAGGCGGCTGCCCCGGGAGAGTTCGACGCGGCGGGCGATCGTGCCGATCCGGCAGCAGGTGTCCTTGATGAAGGTGTAGCGGCCGCTGCGGGCGCACCAGTCCACCACCTCGTCCGCAAGCAGGCGCTTGTACGGGTGCGGGCATTCGTAGATGCCGAGGCCGACCGTCTCCGGCAGGGCGGCGGTGATCTTGCGCAGGTTGTCCAGCACGGTCCCGTCGTCCTCGCCGGGCATGGCCAGGCGGTTGCTGATCAGGATCACGCTGTCGACGCCCGTCTCGGCCATCCTGCCGAGCTGGTCGATCTGCTGCGACAGGCTGCTGGCGGTATGGCCCGAAGCCACGACAGGTACGCGGCCATCGACGTAATCGAGCACGAAGCGGGTCAGCTGCAACGATTCAGCTTCGGACAAAAAAAACATCTCGCTCGACTGGCAGTTGGCGAACAGGCCGTTGACGCCGGCCCGGATGTACCAGTCGATCAGTTTTTCCAGCGACGCCCAGTCGATCTCGCGCCGGTCGTCGAAAGGCGTCAGCATGACCGGCCAGACGCCGCGGTAGTGGTCAGTGGTGCTCATACTCATCCAGCGAAAAAATGGAGGCGGCGGCAACGCCGGCCGCCCTGGGGAGGGTTACAGCATGCCGAAAGCGTCGCCGGCGACCGATACCTGGATGCCCTGCGTGACGGCCTGCGCGACGAAGGCGCGCAGCACGTCCTGGAGCTTGTCCTCGGCAACGTAGGCCACCGTGATGTGGTTGCTCTGGTGGCCGGCCATCAGGTCGTCGCGGCCGACGCCGTCGAGCGTGCAGTTGAGCAGCGGCCATTCGTAGGTGGTCGCCCGGCGCCGGCGCTCGAACTCTTCCGCCGGCAGCTCGACGGCGGTGCCGGTGCCGATGTGCATCACCACCCGCGTGCCCTCGTAGTGCGCGCGCGCCCAGATCAGGCGGCCGGCCTTGCCCTGGCCCTGGAGGGTGGCGCCGCCCTTGGGGAAATACATCGCCGGCTGGCGGTAGCCGGTGGCGCCGGCGATGCCGCCCTTGAGATGTTCGAACGGCACCGCGCCGGAAATTTCCAGATCCCAGTAGAAGGTGCCTTGGTAGTCGCTGCCCCAGCGGATGTCGTGCAGCGTGGTCTCCGACGGCAGGCCGAGCGAGTCGAGCAGGCGGAAGAGCATGGTCTGCGGAATCGCCGTGCCCATGTCGACCTCGTTGATGCAGGTGATCGGCTTGCCCGGACGGATGATCCGGCCGTTCTCGTCGGGGATCGGGAAGCGTTCGGTCGAGCCGATCGCGCCTTCCGCGAAGTCCGACGCCGCGCAGGAATGCGCCAGCCCCTGCTGGTACTGCACGCCGACGGCGGTGAGGCCGAAGCGCTGCGTGAAGCGCGCCATGGCGATCATCATCGCGCATTGTTCGAGCACCTGCTCGCGGGTCAGCTCCGTCGCCGGGTCGCTGCCGAACTCGAATTTCATGCCGCGCGCCTCGTACCACCGCAGGCATTCCTCGCGCAGCGCCGCCGGCACCTTGGCCATCTCGACCAGCAGCGCCGACTGCGACAGGCTTTCCATCGGCATGCCGATGTCGACCAGCGCCTTCTGCGGGAAGACGCCGTTGATCATGCCCATGCAGAAGCTGTCGAACAGCCCCATGATTTCCTTGTTGCGCAGCACGAACTCGCCGACCTGCCGGCCGACGGCCCAGGCCGGGGTGTTGCTCGCCGCATGCGCGGCGTCGACCGGGCGCAGGTACGAGGTGTCGTGCTCGATGGCGCCGGTCTTCAGCCAGGATGCCAGGCCCTTGAAGAAGAATTCGTCGTCGAACTCGGCCGACCACAGGCGCGCATAGGTCTTGCCCAGGCTGGTCAGCGTGCCGGCCATGCACAGCATGCCGACGAGGCCCGGCCAGGTGCCGTCGAAGTTGGCCAGCAGCAGCACCGGGCCGCGATGCCGGGCGAGGCTCGGCGCGAGGTGGTGCGAGTACTGCCAGGCGGTGAGCAGCACGATGACCGGCGCGTCCGGATCGATCGCGGCGAACAGGTCGCTGCCTTCGCGCTGGCTGCTGATGAAGCCGTGGCCCTTGTCGTCCTTGACCGGGTGGGCGCGCCGGGCCTTGAGGCCGAAGCGGCCGGCGAGCGCCCGTTCCAGCTTGTCCTCGAATTTCTTCTCCACCGGCCAGCATTCGACGTTGGCGGATTCGCGCAGGTCGGCGTTGGTGACCAGCAGCACTTCCTGGTCGCCGGCCTTGATCAGCGGTTTGGATGCGGGAAGGGTCAGGGTAAGCATGGCAGTATCCTTTTCGGTTGAAATGGGCGGCCGGTCGTCAGTCACGACGAATCAGACGCACCTTACGCCGCGTTTGATTTGGTTACTTCGAGTTAGTGACGTTTCGCTGAATGGCGCAAAAACAACATAGCCTCAAGTCAATCCGCAAGCGACACGCGGCGGTAGGCGATAGTTCGCCGGTTCCACGTCCAAGTGACGTGGAGACAATCGCCCTGTGCGATCACCGCTGGGTACGAAAACTCTCCAGCCTCCGTCTCCAGATCGAGAAGCGGCGCCCAGTTCTCACCGTTGTCGCGTGACACTGTGAGGGACAACGGGTGACGACGTCCCCAGTTGCCCTCGACCGGGTTGTGCACCAGCGCGACACGGCCATCTTCTGTACGTACGGCATCGATGCCGCTGTTGTTGTTGGGCAACGGCGTGCTATAAGCAGGGCACCAGGTCCGACCGCAATCGAAGGAATCGCTGCGAAAGACGTGACCCCGTGTGCTTCGCATCAGTGCGTGGATCGTTCCAGGTACCGATTCCCACAACGTCGGCTGGATGACGCCATCCCACGCGAAGACCGTATCGACGTCGCTCTCCCACAACGCGTTGGAGGCTAATCCGTCCCACATTGCGCTCTCACGGCGCGCGCCCGGCTGTACGTGAACGAGTGGGATGTCGCATCGCTGCCAGTGTTCGCCGCGATCATGCGAGACGTTGACGAACGCATCCCAGGTCGTTTCCGTCTCGACCGAAGCCGGCGCAAGCCATTCACCATTGGACATCACGATCAGCTTGTTCTTCACCGGGCCGCGCGGCGACGCGTCCCCCGGCACCAGCAGCGAAGAGTTCGACCAGGAGCGACCGCCGTCGGAAGAAGCCGCCCAGCGCGTGATCCAATCGTGCACGGTCGCGCCCGTCTTGTAGAACAGCCAGACATTGTTGCCCTCCGCGTGCAGCACAGGATTCCAATGCGGCACACCGGGCTCGGCCATCAGCCGCTGTGGATCGTTCCATCGCCCGTCGCTGCGACGGGCGATCCAGATCGCGGTATCGCCTTCACCCTCACGGGCCCCGGCAAAGAACGCAACAAGGATGTCTCCGTCCGGCAAGAGAACGAGGGTCGAAGCATGACATTGGCTGAAGCGCGCGTGGTCGGTCGGCAGCAGGAGTTCGCGTACGGGAATCATGGTATTCAATGGTTATCTCGTGGTAGTGGGTTTCAAGGGACCATGGTGGTCGATGAAGCTGTGGCTTGGGCAAGTCACGTTGACCGAGGGTACTGGTGGCAATCGTCCACAAGCGCAGCGCGCTGACAGGCGGAAACGTTTTAGTCGCTCATGTGGATTCGCTCGTTGGATCCTCATTCAAGCAGTCGGCCAAGCGACGCTATCGAGATGCCGGACGCTGGCGTCGATCGCAACTTGCGCGTTTTCGGCAACGATTTCCAGAATCGTCGGCAGATTCATCCCCGCGTCGCGGAGCATCTTCGCGATCGCCTCGAACGGCACAGTGCCGGTACCTATTTGCGCGTGACGGAACGTGTCGAGCGTCGTGTCTGCGGCATACATAAACGACAGATGATCACGGAGCTGTACTACCTCTTCCGCCGCTTCGCCCGCAAAATGTCCGTTCGCGAAGTCGTAGCCAATCCCCACTTGCTCCCAGCCGAAGGCATCGAAGAACTGCTGCAACGCGCTTGCACGATAAAGGTAACTGAGCGGATGATTCTTGACGATCAACTGGACGCCGGCTCTTCGCGCGACCGGAACCAGGACTTCGAGTGACCGTCGGAAGCAGTCAGCGAGGATCTCCGTGGCCGCAGGAAAAACAGGATTACTCTTTCCTGGATTGACGACTACTCCCTTGGCATTCCAAGCCGCGGCGAGCTCAATAGCGCTCGCAACAACGGCGCAGGAATGCCGGCGCATCTCAGGGACGAGCGAGGCTAGATTGACGTCAAGGTTTGGTTGATTCAGCGACAAAATCTCAAGAGATTTTCGGCCGACCAGTGACTCGATCTGCCGCCGCCCCGTGTCGCCATCCACGCTCGGCCAGAAATGCCCGGGGACCAGCATGATCTCAAATCGCCGGTATCCCAGGTCAGCCAGCTGTTCGAGACAGTCTCCCGCGCGGTGCGTCTGCGTGAATGAATACGTGTTAACCCCGTAAGTTCCCTTGTTGAGGGGCTTTGTCGCCTGCGGATTACGCGAGTCCATCTCGGCACCCTGGAGTTATGCAGGAATCGGAGCAAGAGTCTGCGGCGCTCCCCCTTGCCGTGCGGAAGCGTACGCCGCATCCATCACCTGCATCATCGCTTCGGCGTCACGTAAGGATGCGATCGGCTTCGCCCCTGCGCGGCATTCAGCGAGAACTTGCTTGACGAACAGCGGGTAGTACACATCAGTTTCCAGCCGAAGGCGGAGACTTCGGGTCCCGGCGGCAAGATTGTTGCGGTCGCGAATCTCAATCCGATCCGGTCCCGATTGCGCGTACATACGATCGGATGCAAGGGTGAAAGAGAATTCGCGCTGCTCGTCAGCAGAGCTGGGGAAGCTGTATCCGCTTTCAATCGACCCGATCACGCCATCCTCCGTTTGCATCGTCAGGAGCGAATAGTCCTCGATGGCGCCGTGGTGGGTGAGGGAATTCATGACAGCAGACACTCGCACGATTTCCTTGCCTGTCAGCAATCTGAAGAAATCGATGAAATGCGTGGCGAGATTGATGGTCGATCCACCACCCGAGAACATGGGGTCAAGCATCCATCCCGAGCCGACAGCCTTGTAACGTTCGGGAGAACCGGCGATGAATCGGAACGACATGTAGTTGAAGTCCGAAGGAATCCGTCCCTCAGCAGCTTTGACGGCCTCGTAGAGGTCACTCAAGCGAAAGATGAACGGTACCGCGCAGTACAAGTTAGCGTCCTCCACCAACTTACGGAGCCGGGTGACCTGCGCCATGTTGATCCCGCAGGGCTTTTCCAGGGCAAATGGAATCTTGCGCGCTATGCATGCTTCGGCGAACGTCGGCATTTCGGAGTGTCTGCCGAATACAAACGCGAAATCGATTTGCTCGCGGTCGAGCAGCTCAAGGCTCGATGAATACAGCTTGCATCCATAGCGCTCGGCAATCGCGGCACCCTTTACGTGCTCCGCATCCGAAACGGCCACCACTTCAATCCCCTTCGCATCGAGCGGATCAAGATACAGTGGGACATGCCAGTGGCTCGCCTCCAGTAACGCAACTCTCATTCTTTGCCCTCTCTACTCTCGGTTCGCAGTCTTAAACGTTTTGCCATTCCCTAGTTGGCAAAGAACAGGTTCGGCAGAAACAGTACGAGCGATGGCACCAACATGACGACAACCATACTCACCAACTGAACGGCCATCAGGGGAAGTAACGGCGGGGTGACTTGTGCCATCGATACCCGCGCCAGCCCACATGCCGTGAACAACACTGCCCCGGCCGGAGGCGACACTTGCGCAATCGCCATATTGATCACAAAGACGATCGCAAAATGCGTCGGGTCGATGCCGAACTGCATTGCGATCGGCAGGAAAATCGGGACCGTGATCAGAATAGTGGGTGTCGGATCAAGGAAAGTGCCGATTGCCAACAGAAATACGTTCATCAGCAAGAACACCACCAGGGGGCTGTTCGTGCCGTTCAACAGAAGCGACGAGAACATCTCGGGCACGCGCTCCAGGGTAATCACCCAACTGAATGCATAGGAAGTGAAGATCAGGAACATCACGAGCCCCGTGATCGCAATGGTATGGACGGCAGAGTCAAGAAGACCTTTCCAGTCCAGCTCGCGATACACGAAGGAACCAATGCAAGCAGCATATACAACCGCGACAGCGCCAGCTTCTGTCGGCGTAAAAACGCCGCCGACAATACCGGTAACGATGATTCCAGGAGTAATCCCGGGAATAATCGCTTGGCGAACGGCTCGAAACAGCTTGCCCCAAGAAAATCTCTCGGCGAACTCGATCTTGTTGCGCACCGCATAAGCGTAGCTATAGAGGCACAGTAGAGCGGCCATAATGAGGCCCGGGATGAGACCTGCCACCAGCAGCTTGGCGATCGACAAATTCGCCGTAATCGCAAAGATAATGAGCGTTATGCTGGTGGGCATCAACATGCCGATCGTGCCTGATGTCGCGATCAGGGCCGCGGAAAACGCGGGGGCGTAACCTTGCTTGAGCATCGGCGGAATCACCGCAGACCCGACAGCCGCGGTATCAGCAACCGCAGACCCCGAGACACTACCGAAGAGCGTTGCCGCGACCACGCCCGTTTGTGCCAGCGATCCCTTGAAGTGCCCGACCAAGGCGTTCGACAGATCGACAAGCCGCGACGTGATTCCGCCACGGTTCATGAGATCGCCCGCCATGATGAATAGTGGAATGGTTAATAGTGTGAACGAGTCCACCGTTGCGATCATGCTCTGCGCCGCGGGCATGAGGCTGCCCGTAAGATACATCGCGACCATAGCGGCGCCGAGGAGCGCGAATGAGATCGGGACGTCGAGCAGAAGTAGGATTATGAAGCCGCTCATTAAGATGCCGGAAATCATCGTGCAACCCCTTTGCTTGTAGTGTTTTTCATACTCTGATGAGTCGATGTCATAGCGGATCCGGATTCGATGAGGGCTCAACGGGTTCCTGACCGAGCTCCGGAGCTCCGCGCAGTCGGGCTACGATCTGATAGGCAACAACCAGCGCCATAAGAAAGGAAACGAGAGGCAACGCGGAATATACGTAGTACAGCGGGAGGTCTATGGCCGGGGATCGCTGGAAGTGCAGCAAATCGACGAGCTGAACGCCACACCAAACCAGGACCCCAAGCATGACCAGCACGATCAAATCGCTCAGCGTCTTTGCAGCAAGGCGCAATTTGGGCGGAAACAAGTCAATCAGGCCCGGGAATGAATAGTGGCGTCCGGCCATCAATGCGGTCAAAGCCCCCAGGTACGCGAGCCAGAGAAAAAGGAACAGCGAAACCTCGTCACTCCACCGAATGGGTGAGTGCAAGAAGTAGCGGCCGACCACGTTGGAGAAAACGATGGCTACGATGACAAAGAGAAGTCCGGCACACAAATATTCGAGGCCGCGACGAAGCAGGGTTGGCATGTTGTTCATTTGTCCTCTAACCAGCCTAATAAGAAAGTCGTGCCACGCGGGCTACTACGTCCGCGTGGCACTCCCGATCACTTGATCTCGCGGATCGCTTTCAGTTGAGCCGCGAATTGCTGCCCGTGCTTCGCATACACCGGCTCCACTGCCTTGCGGAAGGCCTCTTCATCGGCCTCGACAATCGTCATGCCGGCCTTTTTGAGGGACGCCAAGAGTGCTTCGGAGACCTTCGAATAGAGCGCTCCAGCCCATTCCTGGGTTTCGCGCGCCGTCGTCGTGATGATTTCCTTATACTCGGGAGAAAGTGCGTCAAACTTAGCTTTGTTCATCACCACCACGACGGGCGTGCGGAAGTGATTGGTGAGCGTGAAATACTTGGCCACTTCATAGTGCTTCGCAAACCAGATTGCATCGGGGGCATTTTCCGCGCCGTCCACTATCCCTGACTTTAGGCCGAGGTAAAGATCACCAAAGCCCATCGGAGTTGCCGTTGCGCCGAGCGCGTTGATGGTGTCAACCATCACCGGGGCGGAAATGGTACGGATCTTCATACCCTTGAGGTCGCTCGGGGTCCGGACCGGCTTCGACGCGGTGTAGAAGCTGCGGGTGCCCTGTTCCATCCAGAACAGGATTTTTACGTTGCGAGCTTCGAGCTTGGCCGCCAGGTCCTGGCCAACCTTGCTCTGAGTGGTCGCCATCATGTGGTTGAGATCGCGAAACACATAGGGCAGGTCGAAGACACCGAACTCAGGAACCGCGGCAGAAATCACGCCGGTGGACACCTTGGCAATGTCAAGGGTGCCAAGAGTGACGGCGTCGAACATTTGGCGTTCGTTACCGGCCTGCTCGGACGGGAACGTCTGAATTTGGAGATTTTCACCGGTGCGCTCGGCAACTCGGTTGACGAACCTTTCGATGGCCCGGGCGTGCGGATATTGCCTAACAGTGTTGTAGCCGGCCTTCAGCGTGAACAGCTTGCCGTCGATCCATGGGTTTGCATCCCATTTGTCCGGCGCCTGCGCCTGCGCGGCGCCCGTGGCGACGCCAGATGCAACGAATGCTGCAGTAAGAAGTGTCCTAAGAATGCTGTTCATGTGGGTCTCCATTCGTTCGATCGGTGACAAGGGTTGGTTTTCGGGCTTTGTTTCTTCAGAACTTCGGTTTCAGGGGTGCGGCATCATTGGCCGGCAGGGACGGCAAACCAATGTCTTGTAGTGACTTCCCTTCGGGCAGGTAGTCAAATCCCAGGAAGCGCAACGCATGCACCGCCTGGCCTTCATGCATGGGACGTCCACCTTGCGTACGGCAGCCGTGTTCAAGGGCGGCACGGCAAAGCGGTGTGGGGTCCGGCGTAGTGATAATGTCTACAACGGTGGAACCAGGCTCGAGACGATTGGGATCCACCGGCATGGCGTCTCCGGGCTTCATGCCCAGCGCCGTTGCGTTGATGACTATTTCATGACCCCGCGGATCCGGGGCGCCAAATGACGTGGCACACCCGGTTGCGGCGGCCACGGACCTGGCGAGTTCGTCGGCGCGACGCTCATCGATGTCAAAAATCGTGAGCGATCGGGCACCTGCATCTGCAACCGCAAAGGCAATCGCCCGACCAGCGCCCCCGGCGCCGACGAGAAGAACCGACTTGTTCGCGGGGGGATGACCTTCCCATTGCATGCCAAGCACGCAGCCGACGCCATCGAACATGGCACCGACCCAGCGGCCTTCGTCGTCACAGCGGATGATGTTCAGCGCACCGACCTGGCGAGCTGTCGGGTGCAGTTCGTCGACAAAGGAAAGCATCTCCTGCTTATGAGGCATCGTGACCAGCAAGCCGGAAAGATTTCGCACGGTTCGTGCGCCTGCAACGAACGCGGACAGATCGCCTGCCTTTACCCGGAACGGGACGCAGACCGCGTCTACGCGCTGTTCGCAGAAGAGACGGTTCAGGAGTTCGGGCGATTTGACCGTAGCGACCGGATCGCCTACCGACCCGTAGAGTCGCGTTGTACCTTTGATGTGTCTGGTGGCGTCCATTTGCATTTAACGTCTGTAGGTTTTCAATCGTTCGCGAATGCTCTCTTTGGCGGAGAGCGTCCTCAAGAGTTTGGTTGCGTAGAGGAATTGGGGCTGATAGGAGTGCCGGCTTCGATTGCTTCGGCGACTTTCATCGTGTTGCAGGCATTAGCGAAATTCGACGCGGTCCCTGAACCATGCAGGACCGCAGCGAAGAATTCCCGATACTCATCGACGATGCCCATCGACAAGAGGTCTCCCTCTTCTTCAGCGTCGTAGATGATCGAATCCACATAGCCATTTTTATGAACCTCGATTCGCCCCGGATGATCGCTGGTGTAGCTCTGAGGGCAGTGCAGGTAGATCGAGGTCTCCTGCCCATGCACTTCATAGCGTTCGATGCTGGAACCGCAACACGGGAAGAACTTGAAGACTCCTCGCGTTCCTGATTCGAACGTCACCGAACTGATCCAGAACTGCGAGCCGTTCCGCGCAATTCTTCCGGTTTCAGTATGTAGCTCGCGGATCGGGCCACACAGGTATTCCATGTAGTTGATCCCATGCACGCCCGTTTCCCGCACGAAGTGGTCGTAGAGTCGCTCATTTCGATAGAAGTGGCATTCGGCAAAATAAACGCCTTCAATCGCGTCGGCGAATACCTTAAAGCGCCGATTAATGGGCATATAGCGTCTATTGAATGCGACAAGATTGGGAACCGTGACGCCGTCCGCCAGCGCCAAGGCCTCCCGGTACGTTCCTCCCGGCGGCTTTTCGGTGAATATGGGCAGGCCGCGTACGAGCAGACGCCAAACGGTTTCAGCAAGCACATTCGAATTGACGAGAACAACGAAACAATCAATGTGTTGGTCGTTCAGAACCTCGTCCAAGCTACGATAAACACGATCGATCGAAAATTGGCGCGCAACCTGCTCGGCTGTTTCAGTAGTCCGGTTCCATACTCCTGCGATATGGACCGCACGCTCGCTGGCAAGGAGCGCCAGTGCTGGAAAGTGGTACTGCTTCGCCCAGTCGCCTGCTCCGATAATCGCGGCACGCAACGGTCTATCAGTTTTGGTCGGGTCAGCCATTTTTCTCTGATTCAGCTTAAAAAGGTCTGCGCTGCTCGCGATTGCCATGCGCCAGTTCAGGCGGCTCTCACGCCAGACGCGGAGTACCCGAATAGCCGCGAGATCCCATTCGCGGCCTCAACCACCTGTAAGGCGACTTCCGGCAACCACTCCGCGGTCATTCGAGAAGTGACACCAAGCGCGCTCAGCGAAGCGAACACCTTGCCCTCGTTGTCACGGATGGGGGCGGCGACTCCGCGAACCATTTCATAGTGTTCGGAGTAGCTGACCGCATAGCCGGTGCGACGAATCTCTGCAAGAGCCTCGCGCAGTTGCGGCATGGTCGTAATAGTGTTCTCGGTAAACTTCTCTAGCACCTTGCCCTTGAGCGTATCTTCGAGGCTCTCCTGGCTCATGAAGGCCAGAATCGCTTTCCCGGCAGCAGTAGCGTGCAAAGGCGCTGGGATGCCGACGCCGCCGTGAAAGAGATAGTGCGGCCACGTCGTGCTTCCTGATTCGAAGCTCTCGATCGGCAAGACTTCACCGTGAGAAACAACGGTTAGGTGAATCGTGCAGTCAATGTCTTCGCTGAGCTTCTGCATGAAAGGCAAGGCAATCTTGCGGATTTCCAACTGCGACCGGGCACCGGTACCCCACTCGATCAATTTCACACCCAACTCGTATTTGCCGCTGGCCTGGTCGCGACGGATCAGTTCCTCGCTTTCAAGCGTGAAAAGGATTTTGAAAAGCGTGCCCTTCGGCAAAGGGAACAATTTGAGAATTTCGATATAGCTCAGGCTTCCGTGACCTTTGAGCAGGTCGAGGATACGTACCGCCTTGACGATGGAATTCACGAGATCCATGGACTTCTTTCCGTCTAGTTCGTCGATATTTGCAACGCCTGAGGGGCCAGTTCGGCTTGCCCTACAGGAGTTGCGGCAAAGCTGACAGCGTCGGTTGATGCCAGCAGTTCTTCATAACACTGGAAGCTCTGTACGCCGAATTGTTCGGCCAGCATGTAGGAACGGGTCAAATCTCGGGCCCACACAACATGGTGAACGGCCATCAATCGAAGTTAAGGGTTGATGCGCCACCCGCGCTTCTTGAGCTCACTGATGCCAGCGTGCATTTCCGTCAGTGGGCCCTTCTCCCGGATAATTTCGAGAACAGCATTTTCGGTTTTGCAGGTAGCGTCGACCGCCTTGCCAAGCGCTTCAAAATCGATGACCCCCGTGCCAATCGGATCATGGCCCCATTCCTCAAGACCCGTATCAGAGACGTGCACAAGCACAACTTCCGAGCCACCGGCCAGCAGAGCCGTTACGGGGTCCTCGTTGATATATGCTGCGTTCGCAACGTCGTAGACAATCTTCAGCTTTTCACTATTGAACTGCTTGACGAGGCCTAGCATCTCATCCAAGGTTGGCCGGAAGCAGTACGGCGTATTTTCGAGAAGCAATCGAACGCCGGCCTGCTCCGCTCTAGGCAGCAGGACTTCCAAACTGTCGGTCAGCCAGTCGAGTGTCTTTGACAACGACGGAGAAATCATAGGGCGTCGGGTTCCCGGCGAAATCACCAGTTCGGTCGAACCCCATTCGAAGGCTAGATCCATCACGTCCTTGATGTGGTCGATGCTCTTGCGCCTCATATTTGCCGCGGGGCTTGCCAAATTGAGGTCATATCCACCAGGGTTGAGCGATCTCACGCTGGCACCACAGTCCTGCAAACGTCGCTTTGCTTCCGACCGCACAGAAGGCGGCATTTCAGCCGGCCAACAATGCGGTGAGCTGATAGGCACCTCGAATTCGCGGTACCCAGCTCGACTCAGTTCAGTTATCGCATCAATCGCAGAGTGCGACCACAGGTACGAGAACGTAGAAATTATCATTGGTCAATCTCCGGCAACGGCATACGGATTTGAAAGCGATGTGCGACCTGACTTAGGGTCGAATAGCACTGAGGCTGTCAGCACATGGACAAAGAATTCCCTTCTACACCTAAGACTTGGAACTCGGCCGCCCAGGAATATGGTTCAGGATGGACTTTGTGAAGCCGCCGTCCACGCAGAGGTCTTGGCCAGTAACAAAGCTAGACAGCGGGCTAATCATGAATTCGATCGCATTAGCGATGTCTCTCGGCTCGCCAATCCTTGCCAATGGAATAATAGCTTCCCGTGCCCGCTTGATAGCTGGGTCAGCGTACATCTTGGCGGACATTGGAGTGTGGGTCATGCCCGGAGAAACGACATTGACCCGGATGCCGTCAGCCGCCCACTCCAGTGCGAGCGTCTGCGCAAGCATGGTAAGCGCCGCTTTTGTCGGGCTGTACGCCCCCGACCCTTCATGCGGTAGTTGTCCAGACATTGAAGACGTGAAGCAGGCTGCGCCGCGACTCTCCTTCAGATGCGGATAGCAACTTTTGGCGAGCAACCAGCCTGCGCGAAGGTTGACGTCGAACATCCTGGTCCATTCCTCGAGCGAAACGTCACAGAGTTTTGCCGGACTCGCGACGCCGGCGTTGGAAACGAGCGCGTCGAGGCCGCCGAATTCCGCAACGGCCGCATCCACCAGTTTCGCGGGGACGTTGGCGTCGGCCAAATCTCCGACCAAGGCGATGGCCTCTCCGCCCATCTCGCGCACCGCTCGGGCAACCTGCTCCGCGTCAGCCCCCTCTAGGCCGCAAACCGCAATCCTCGGGTGCTCACCCCTCGCGAGTGCGGCCTCTGTGATTCGCAAGCAAACCGCTGCTCCAATCCCGCGGCTCCCGCCGCTCACCAAGACTCTCATAAGCTTCTCCTTAACCGGCGCTCTCGAGACCTTTGCCCTCGGCACCTGTAGTTCGTCGATATTTGCCGCAACTGGTTGATGGTAAGCAGAACGCGCAACCGCTGAAGATGCTTGAAGGCACATTGCGCGAACAACCTGATCACCGCTCGGTTCACATATATGAACTTAGTTCACAAATATAGTTTGCTCCTCGTAAAAATGGTTGTCAAGGCGTTTTTCAGATGCCAACGAGAGCCCTATGGCGTCATCGTTGTCGGCGCGGCCGAAGAACGACAGCGGACGACTCGCTCGTGGCCATGCCACAAACGGCGGTTGTACCTTGCCACCTACCCGTCAACCTGCGCCCCAGCGAAGGTGCGCAACGGGTCGGAAACACGAATTCACAATTTGAGGAAGTTGCCGTTCGGATTGATCGCTGGCGGAATGGCAATTTACCGACTCATTGCCGCCCGACATTGTCCGCCTCGGCAGCGGCAGCTGTGGCCGAGGTGCCGCCTATTGCCGCCGGGATCAGGCCGGATGGCCTCCAGGATTGGCATGGCAAGGTGCAGTTGGTTTTGCGCCCCGTTCAAGAGTGATCGGAACCGACAGACATGGAAACGAGGGTGTAACGACTGATTGGGATGTTATAAAATAACATTTAGGTCGGCCTTCCTCCGAAGGTTGGAGTCCAAGTCATAATTGTTTGTGTCCAGGAGCCATCTATGAACTCGTACCTCCCTTGCCGCCGATTCGTCGTACGTGCCGTCGGTGCTGCGGCCATGTTGATGATGCTTGGTACTGGCAACGCGCAGCAGCATGCGCATACGCACGGCCGCGTCGAACTGGACGTTGCCATTGACACTCAAGCCATTACGTTGCAGATCGAATCGCCGCTGGACAACTTCCTGGGTTTTGAGCGCGCGCCGCGCACGGATGCCGAGCGCAAGCGGGTTGCGGACATGGTAGCCCGCCTCAATGCGGCGGATCGGCTCTTTCAACCCGATCCGGGCGCTGAATGCAAGCTCGCAAAGGTGGATATCGAATCCACGGTGTTGGACTTGGGCGGCGCCAAGAAGGAGGAGGATCATCACCACGCCCACGACGGTCACGACAAAAAAGATGATGGCGGGCACGAACATGCGGACATCGATGTGACGGTTGTCTTTGCGTGCGCCAAGGCGGCTGCGGCACGCTTCATCGACGTCAAACTGTTCGACGCTTTCAAGGGCATTCGAACCATAGACGCGCAGGTTGCCGCCCCCCAAGGCCAGTTCAAGCACAGCCTGAAGCCCGGCTCGTCGCGGATTCAGTGGGGTCGTTGACGCCTTGCATTCCGTCGTCCTCGAGTTGAAAGACCTACGCTTTGCCTGGTCGCGCGGCCAGGTGATCCTGGACATCCCCGTATTCGAGGTCCATGCCGGAGAAGCCGTCTTCCTGCACGGCCCTAGCGGCTGCGGCAAAAGTACGCTGCTGTCGCTGATGGCCGGCGTACTGTTGCCCCAGGCGGGCCGCGTCGCCATGCTAGGTACCCATTGGGGTGCCCTGCGCCAGGTCGCCCGCGACCGTTTCCGGGTGGACCACGTGGGGTACATCTTCCAGCAGTTCAACCTGCTGCCCTATCTGAGCGTTTTGGACAACGTGCTCGTTCCGTGCCGGTTCTCCATGCGCCGCCGGGCCGCCGCGGTCGAAAGGGCAGGTTCCGCACGGGCCGAGGCCGAGGCCTGGCTGGACGGCATGGGCCTGGAACGCGCGCTCTGGCTGCGTGCCGCACGGGATCTGTCGGTCGGTCAGCAGCAGCGCGTGGCTGCGGCGCGCGCACTGGTCGGGCGGCCTGCCTTGGTCATCGCTGACGAACCGACCTCCGCGCTCGACGAAGACCGCCGCAACGCCTTTCTCGACCTCCTGCTCGCCGCCTGCGCCGATGCCCGCAGCGCCCTGGTCTTCGTGAGCCACGACCGGCGCATCGCCAGCCGTTTTCCGCGCGAAGTCCTCCTTCCCTCGATCAATCGGGCCGGCCGGGGCGAGGAGAGCGTGCCATGACCTCGTTCCTTCTGGGCTTGGCATGGCGCAGCGCCTGGAGCCGTCGCATGACGCTGGCGCTGGTCGTGTGTTCGATCGCGCTGTCCACCTTCATGCTGCTGGGCGTGGAGCGCGTCCGTACTGACGTGCGCGACAGCTTCACATCGGCCGTCTCGGGAACGGACCTGATCGTCGGCGCACGCACGGGCTCCGTGCAGTTGCTGCTGTACGCCGTTTTCCACGTCGGGGCCGCGACCAACAATATCCGCTGGAGCAGCGTGCAGGCGCTGCAGCAACAACGCGGCGTCGCCTGGGTGGTGCCGTTGTCGCTCGGTGACTCGCACCGGGGTTTTCCTGTACTCGCGACCTCGACGGACTATTTCGAGCATTTCCGGCACGGCGACCGGCAAGCCCTGCGGTTCCAGTCGGGACAGCGGTTCGCCGATCTCTTCGACGCGGTGCTCGGGGCCGAGGTCGCCGACAGACTCGGGTACCGGCTGGGTCAGCGCATCACCTTGGCCCATGGCAGCGGAGACCTGAACCTGGCCGAGCACGCAGACAAGCCGTTCACTGTCAGCGGCATCCTGGCCCGCACCGGTACGCCCGTGGATCGTACCGTTCACATCAGCCTGGAAGCCATGGAGGCGCTGCACGTGGACTGGATGGGAGGGGCTCCGATCCCGGGTCTGCGCATCGGCCCGGACGACGTGCGCACGATGAACCTGCGGCCCCAGGCAGTCACCGCGGCGCTTGTCGGCCTCGACAGCCGCGCGGCCGTTTTCTCGGTTCAACGGCGGATCAACACTTTCGAAGGCGAGCCGCTAATGGCCATACTCCCCGGCGTTGCGCTGGATGAGCTTTGGGAGGTGGTCGGTTCGGGCGAGAAAGCCCTGCTGCTGATGTCGGGGCTGGTGGCGCTGGTCAGCATGGCGGGGCTGATGTCGGTCGTGCTCGCAAGCTTGAACGAACGGCGGCGCGAACTCGCCGTCCTGCGCGCGGTGGGTGCCAGCCTGTATCATGTACTGCTGCTCCTGGCCCTGGAGGGCTTGCTGATGACCCTTGCCGGAATCGCGATCGGGACTGCCGCCATGGCGGCAGTCCTGCTTGCGCTTGGGCCCTGGCTGCAGGCCGAATTCGGTTTGACCCTGCATCTTGCTCAGCCGACCCCGATGCAATGGTTGCTGCTGGGCGGTCTTCTGGCGGCGGGCTGGTTCGCCAGCCTGTTGCCGGCATGGCAAGCCTACCGGCTCTCGCTGGCCGACGGCCTGTCTCCCCGGATCTGAAGCCATGGACATCGACATCGGCCAACGAAACCGTACGCGCAGGCGGCTGCTGCTCGCCGCGCTCGGTATCGCCATCGCCCCGCTCGCACCCGCAGCGGACTTTCCCGAAATCTCCTGGGATGATTTGATTCCCAAGAACTGGGATCCGATGAAGTCGTTCCAGGATTTGCAGAGCCTCAGCACGCTTCCGGATTCCGATGTCCGTGTGCAGCAACTGTACATCCGCATGCGCGAAGTCTGGGACAACGCTCCGACCGTGCCAACCCTGGCGGGCCGCGCCGTCACGCTGCCAGGGTATCTGGTGCCGCTGGAGACCGGCAGGGACGGTATTCGGGAGTTTCTGCTCGTTCCTTATTTTGGGGCTTGCATTCACGTACCGCCGCCGCCTGCCAACCAGATCGTCCATGTCCGTTCGTCGTCCCCCGTCAAGGGCTTCCGGACCATGGACGCGGTCTGGGTCAGCGGAAAGCTCGGGGTGGGGCGCGTTGACTCCTCGATGGGCATCAGCGGTTACAGCATGACCGCCAGCAAGGTCATAAAGTACACGCCAAAGGAACGCAAGCCCTGAACCTGAACACACGTTTTGCTCGATGCATGCTTCTGGCCAGGAGAACTGTCAGACTTCTTCGTCGCCTGTGACCGTTACTTGATGTCTCTCATAGTTGGAGTGTGATCGGGTATCGGCGCCTGGACAAGCAGGTCACCCTGAATTTTGCCGTGTATAACCTCTTCGATCGGAAGTATTTCGACTGGCCGGCCGTGAGCCAGTTGACCGGCAACGATGCGCGACTGGCAGCGTATACGGCTCCCGGCCGGACTGTATCGGTCAGTATGAAAATGGAATTTTAAGGCGATTCGGCACGGCGAGAGGATTACCCCGCTTCGCAATTCCCGCAGGTGCCGTGCATCTCGATCGCGGCCCTGTTCAGCGTGAAGGCGTGGTCATTCGACCAGCCCTTCAAGCGCTTCTCGATCGCCGTATCGGAGAACTCGTCCACATGGCCGCAGGTATCGCAGATCGCGAAAGCGATCATTCCATGCTTATGGTCATGCGGGTGCGCGCAGATGACGAAGGAGTTCAGGCTCTCGAGACGGTGAACGAGGCCGTACTCAAGCAGCTTGTCCAAGGCGCGGTAGATCTGTTGCGGCGCCCGAAGGCCGTCGCTGCGCAAATGGTCGAGCAGGGTATAGGCGCTGGCTGGACCAGCCTCGCGAGAAAGGGCGTTGAACACGAGTGACTGGTGTCTGGTCAGATCAGGCGCTTGGGACATTTCTGGCTCCAACGAGGACGAGACTTATATTCTTGGGACGTTATTTTATAACGCTGGACAGTTTATCGTGCTCATCCCGAACACAGCGAAATGATCGAATGGTCCGGAGGCCGCTTCGATCCTACCGTCTTCGATCTCGAAGAGCTTCCATAAGGCTGAAAAGCTGACCGGATAAAGCTGAAACTTCGAAAGAACTCCATACCGTCACCTGACGCGCTTTCCGGGTTATCCACCGGCCGGTGGCCCGTGGATAACCCTCGCTTGTCGGGCAACCTGCTGTCCTCGCTTCGCTGCGGGATCAGGTCGCCGGGGGTTCGTTTCGACGGGATTTAAATATACGGATCAGGTGTCAGGAACAGGCAGGCCGTCATTCCGTGGAAAAATCGGCGGCGGGGACATGGCGTTTGGGCCGGCAGTTACCTGATGTCCACCAAACTTGACATCGACGGCCTTGGCCAAGGGCTTCACCAGGGCGGTGACGGTTTCGGGGATTTTTCGGACCTCGTCGAGCACGTGCTTGAAGCTGGCCACCGTCTGGCGCGAGATCCCGGCAGCCCTGGCGACGGCGGCCTGGGTGAAGGCCTTGCCCTGCTGTTGTAGGGCTCTGCAGGCGCCACGAATCCTCGATTCGGTGGCCTTGCGCCGCAGTTCGTGGGTTCTGGTGGCCGAGAGGCGCTGGCGCTCGGGCAGGGGCAGATCCTTGTCCAGGTTCATCACCCCGCGATTGCACCGGCCGGTGCCGGCGTAGCGCGACCAGGTCCAGCGGGCCACTGACTTGACCGTGGCCTTGATCGACGAGAGCGGCAGATCCTCGCTGAAGCCCAGGCCCAGCTTCACGAAACGGTTCTTGTTGTAGGCGTAGGCTTCCAGGAGGCGGGTGAACGTTTCGAATGTGCCGCGTTCGCGTTCCTTGTTGACGATGCTGTAGGCGTAGTGCCGCAGCTGCTCGAAGAGGATGCAATGGCGGGAGTGGCTGACGTCGTCAAGCCGCGGGCTCTGGCCCCAGGGGCTCTCGTTGGCCAGGTTGACGTAATCGGCCAGCTGGCCCAGTTCGTAAACGTGGTTGTGCAGTTCGTGCGTCAGCCACCAGGGATGGCCAGGCGTCTTTGCCACCGGGCCGCTGTGGAAGTCGGGGTCGGCCTGGAGCCGGACGGCGAAGGCGGCATAGACGGCTTTCATGTAGGCGATCGGCCGGCTGCGGGCGTTCTCGGTCGTGCAGACTGGCGGGATGGCGTAGAAGAGGTGGCTGTGGCCGGAGTCGCGGTTCCGGACAATGAGGTTCGGCGCCGGCAGGCCGGCATCGTCCCAGGCCATGGCGCGGTTGTGATCGAGGTCGAAGATCAGCCAGCTGACGAAACCGCTCCGGTTCACCTGCATGTACGGGTAGCGGATGGCATATTCACGCGGTCGAACGCGCGCGGCCGTTTTGTTGTCCGAACAGCGTGGCAGATAGGGAGCTTCGGTGAAGATGCGGTGGAGTGCCGTGCCTGCCTGGAAGTAACGGGCCTGCGTCTGTTCTTCTGGTTGTGCCTGGGGGACGGCCATGTTTTCCCGGAACCTCTGTTGCGAAATTGAGGGCGAACGAGGCTTGCGTTCCGGGGCACGGCTGCACTAGAATGACGCTTCCTGTCGCTGTGCATTTTTTTGTGCAGCCGTGGGCTTCCCAGCCCGAAAGTCTCACCAAAAGCCCACTTGCCGGTGGGCTTTTGTTTTTGGTGTCAGGCTAGGTCGCTACATCGGCTTTCCCCTTGTCAACGCCCGCTGCTGCCCTGGCAGCGTCTCTCCGGATAGCCTTGCGCGAGAACTGCGTGAACTGGTCGTACAACGCCACGTGGTCATTGATTGGGGCGCCGAAGTAACGGATCAGCAGCGGCCGGGCATTGCGCTTGAGCGCCAGGCCGAGCTTTTCGCCGCGCGTCTTGGAAATGAGCCTTACCCCGAGCACCTGCCAGTGCTTCTCGAGGGCTTTTCCGGCGCCCATCCATACGCTCGGGCCGCCGTCATTCGTGGTTTTGATCTGGACGTTCAGCGCATCGCGCAGACGTATTGCTTTGTGGCGCAATGCGTTCATCTCGTCCCTCCTGGCCCGACTCCAACCAGGCGTTCGGCGGTTTCGACTTGATCGTCAAGCGCCGCACGATCAATGCGGCCGTCCATGCAGTCGGTCCTTAACTCAATCTGGGCGACCAGGTCGCGCAGCGCTTTTTCAAGTTCCGCAGAGCGGCCATTCATCGCCTTGGCCGTCCGGTACAGGCTGGGGAACGAATCGATCATGGTGTCGGCGAATTTGATCCAGTCCCGCCGGCCGGCGCTGCTCGCCCTCGCGTTTTCGTGCAACGCCTTGAGCGTGTCGAAATTGGTGATGACGGCCATCACGTCCTTCCTTGAGCCGCGTCCGCCAGCTTGCGACGCCTTGTTTTGATACTGGGCACCAAGCTGGATGAGGGTGTCGAGACTGCGAACGCCAGTTCGCCATCTTGATTCAGTGCAGCAAGCACTCTGGCGGCCAAGTACAGGCAATCAGCGTGATTCGCGAGCCAGAACTCCAGCGCGTTTTGTTGCGGTAAGTCGCCGAAGGAGCGCGCCGGAAGGTCGTCAGGTGCAATGTCCAGTGGGTTGCCCTGCGGATTGATTGAAACGCTCATCGTGATCAGTTGGTCAGGGCCGACCAGATCGAGAGCCAGCGCATGTCCATGCCGATATGGGCAGAACTGAACGGTCGCCTTCATGACGCTTTGGCGAATGCTTGAGCACAGTGCGTCAATTCCCGCTCGCCATTCTGTTCGTGCGCCGAGGCCGCCGTGTTCGTCGAGAACGACGACGCCTTCACCACACGGGGCGCGGCATGGGCGCCGGGGCCGGTGTTGAGCCAGGGCGGCTCGATCGAGGGCAGCCAGTATCCGCGCCAGGAGGCAAAGCAGGTCGATTGGGGTTGCCACCGTCCAGGAGAGCGGCGTGATGCTGGCGGCGACATCGCGAAACTCCGCATTGATGTTTAGCTGTCCCAGCGGCCCTTCAATCTCGATCCGCACATCGTCACGCACGGCAACGAAATGCATGCCTTCAATATCGGCATTGCCGGACAGCCGGGTTTCCGCCCCTGTGCCTGTACGACGGACAATCTCTGCACAAAGGGCATCGATTTCGGATCGGTATGACGCTACCGGCGAGAATCGGCCAGCAGGGTCCAGCAGGAAAATGGCGACATCGTTGGTAGCGTCGCGGTCCTTGCCGTTGAGAACAGCCTTGCTCATTTCCGTTTTTTCTCCCGGGTGAATGTCCGGCGTTCCTCGAGACGCTGCCG
This sequence comes from Propionivibrio sp., assembly GCF_047602565.1. Lineage (GTDB taxonomy): Bacteria > Pseudomonadota > Gammaproteobacteria > Burkholderiales > Rhodocyclaceae > Propionivibrio. The sequence continues at coordinate 1,241,008 of NZ_JASGGX010000001.1, read as the reverse complement.
GAAAACCGGTATCCACCTGGCGGGGTCGTCTCCCACGGCGAGGCGAATGTCATCGAGCATCTCGACGTTGTCGGAGGTCGCCGACAGGATGTCCAGGACGTCGTCCATGCCCTTGAGGTCCAGCTGCACCAGGGTGGATTTACCGTTCTGTTTCACCAGGAACTGCCGGCTGTCGTCATCCAGAGTGCTGATGATGTCGAATTCGGCCTCGGTGACCTTGAAACCGTCGATGTAGTCTTTCCGGTCGGCTTTCCGGTTGGGCAGGAAGATCTGGGTGGCACTCTGTTCCACCATCGCGGCGACGTGCTTGGTGCCGAGAATCTGCGCCGGCGACTGCGTATCGAATATGCCGAAACCGTTTTGCTTGCGGATGGTGTACTGCTTGTTGCCGGCGAACTCGGCGAACACGGGCAGCTGTAGACGCTTCCAGAATTCGGCCATGACGTAGACGAAGCGGCGGCCGTCGATCAGGGATTCCGTGCAGTGCAGCAGGTAGGCAGTGACGGGCGCGAGGACTTCCGGATCCTCGAGGAAATCGGTGTCGTCGAAGCCGTAGAGCGTATTGCTGGTCAAGTCCAGCGTGTCTTCCGGGTTGTCGAGCACCCAGCCGAGGGCGCCGCCCTGGACCCAGCGGCCGAGGTAGGCGTGCATGCTGTGCTCGTCGCCGAGCGGCAGCATCTGATGCATGTAGGCCAGACGGCGCTTGGACTTGTCGTCGAACGCAAAGGTGGCACGGATCGCGCCATCGAGGGCCTTGGCCTCGACCGGCGACAGGCTGCGGGGGATCAGGGAACGGATCAGTTGCTCGACGAAGCGGATGTTCTGTTCCGTCGGCTGTAGCCAGAAGGGGTTGAAGCCTGTCGGAGTGCCCCGGCGCAGCGTGCGGTAGTTGCCGCCCAGCGCCCGGATCGCGATCTCGCAGCCGCGGTCCTTGTCGTAGATCACGACGGTGACACCGAATTTTTGCAGCATGCAGATCAGGAACAGCTCCAGGACGGTCTTGCCGCTGCCCGTCATGCCGATGATCATGGTGTTCGCCGGCGGCTTCTTGTCGGTCGAATCCTCTTTTTCGTCCGTGCCATGGAAATTGAGGTAGTAGCGCTCCCCGCTCGGGGTTTTGAGGACGGTGACCGCCTCGCCCCAGGGGTTGTAGTCGCGCTTGCCGCTGCCGAAGCTATGCATCGAAGCGAGGCCGGCGAAGTTGCGGCTGGTGATCTTGGCGATCCGCGGCCGGTAGCGCCAGTTTCCGGGAAGCTGCGCGGCCCAGGCGCTGTCCGCGACCAGGTCGATCTGCGCGACCTGGAAGCCCGCGTCGTTGATGGCCGTCTCCGCCTGCGCAAGATGCTTGGTGATCGCGTCCAGGTCGGCATCCATGACAGCGAGGGAATAGTGGTATTCCCCCATCACGAACTTACCGTCGATGAGTTGCTCCAGGGCCTTGTCCATGGCCTGGATCTGATTGCCGGCGGCATCCTCGGCGGCCATCAGCTGGCCTTGCTGGGTTTCCAGGGCGCTTTTGCCGTCCGCCTTGCTGTAGATCGAGAAGCTGTGCGTCTCGATGAAAGCGAAGCGGCAGTCGAACAAGGTGTTGAGTATGCCGGGGCCAGAATCGGACGGGTAATCCTTGAAGTCCAGAAACCCCACGTACAACTGCTGATCGGGGCGCCGGATTTCGAGCATCTCGCCCGCGAACAAGACTCGGGACGTCGCCAGGTAGTTGCCGATGCTGCTTTGCTGTACGCCAACGCGGCGCCAAACGCCGTTGATCAGGAAACCGTAAAACGCCAGCTGGTCCGAGAACACCACACCGCTTGGCTCTGGCTCCCGCATTTCCAGTGGGAAAGTCTCGAACTTCTTGAGTCCCGACTCGACCTTGTAGGCCAAGTCCTCCATCTCGCGGATGGCTTCGTGCTCATTGGCGCGGACTGCCGCCAGCGACCGGGGCTTTCCCGACGACACAACGCGCAGCAGCGGATTGCTGGCGACCGTCGATTCCGTCGGCCGGTAAACGATCGTGAAATACAGTTCGGTGGCCATCATCCGCGTGCCGGTGAAACTGTCGTAGTACCGTTCGGCGAGATCCCGGGCGAAGTCGTTGTCATAGTCCGTTAACAGGCGATCGGAGGTCGGCCGGCGGATCCGGTGGATCCAGATCGAGACGTTGTGGCCCAGGCCGCGAATCATCTGGTTCAGCCCTTCGTGGCGCGTGAGCAGATCCTGCGGGTCGCTGGTTTTCCAGGTGATGCCGTCGAACCTTCCAGGTCGAGCAGTAGGCGCCGTCCCGGCTTTTGACGATGCGCCGTGTGACGTGGCCCCGATAAGGCACAAAATCGGCAACCGGCACCTCGCGGGATGCCTCATCGGAGAATTTCAACTTGGAAGTTACAGCGGCCATGAGTGTGGGGTTCCCCGCGGAGAGCAAAAAAAGGGTGGGCAGGGAGAGGAACGGGGATGAAGTTCCCTCCCACCGGGAGCTACCCGGCTGCCCATTGAGCGCATTGGAGACGTACGATCTACCGCCATCGCCGTCGATACTGAATTGGGCTGTACGCGGCCACGCCCTTGCCCCATAGCGCGCCATTGACCTGCCGGATGCGCAGCGACAGGCGCAAGATCAACTGCTCGAGGCGGTAGTCGTCTTTCTTGGTCACCTCGCGCATCCACCAGACGCAGCCCGGCAGCACCCCGAAAATGAGGACCAGGCCGATCGGACCCGCGAACAGCAGAACCCACATCCCCGGCAGGAAAATCGCCATGCAGACGACCATCATCGGGATCATGGGCACGCCGAGCAGCATGGCGGGCCGGGTACATCCCTTGAACAGCGGATCAATGGCGGTGAGTTTCCTCCCCTTTTCCATGACGGGCGATCAGCCAGAGATCAGCATGGACCCAACCAACGACGCACATCCGAACAAGACGCCGCCGGCGAGAACGTGAGAAAGCTCATGGAACGGAGTTTTCTGAAACGCCATCTTGAGGCTCACGTACATCACAGCGATGGTTATGATGGTTCCGCCGAGCACTTGGAGCCATCCTTGAACGGTGGACAGCTGGCTCTGGCCGGGCGTAGCCAGGACCGACTGGCTGATGAACGCGAGGCCAAGCGTGAAGAGTGCTTGCCGGCGCAGTGCTGGCGTTTTCTGGGAGTGCTGTTGTTCCATCTCTATCTCCTTCTGTTACGGTTGTGTTGAAAGAATATGGGATATGCGTAATCAATTGACCAGCGGTTCGGGTCCTTTACTTTGCGCTCCCCTTTACTTCACAAAAGGTCGGGTATCGCGGTCGCTCCAACAACCGCGACACCGTTCCTCGCGTTTGGCGTAGCGGCCGCTCCAACAGTCGCCGTGCCTCCCCAAGGCCCTGTCCTATCTCCCAGGATTGACGCTGGTGCTACAATCCATCGCAGCCAATTACCCGTCGCCGTGACTTCTGTGGCCTATCTCCGCAAGCCGCAGCGCGTATTTGGTTAGGCACTACGGCTGCTCCAACAGCCGTAGTGCCGCCCCTACCGAATGCGCTATACCCTCCCTCCTTCCTTCCTCACTGAGCATGGCGGCCGCTCCAACAGTCGCCGTGTCCTCGTGCGGTCCGGTATCGCGCTTGCTCCAACAAACGCGACACCTTTCCTCACCACCGTTTGGCATGACGGCTGCTCCAACAACCGCCGTGCTATCTCCAAGGCCTTATCTCCTCCAAGGTCCTGAAGCCGGTGCTACAACCCACGGCAGCCAAACACGGCGCCGTGGCTTTCGCTACGAACATTTCCCGAACTGGATCGGTCTTGGCATGCTTTCCTCTACAGAATCGGCTTGCCGCCGGCGTCGTCGAACTTGGCCGTGCACTCGGGATAGCCGCTGCAGGTCCACATCTTCCATGGCCCCTTTTTGCCCACGCCGCGCCGGAAAATCAGGCTTTTGCCACAGTCCGGGCAGAGGTGTTCGGTACTCACCGGAGGCGCTTCCTTTTTCCGCCCAGGCTTGCCGTTGACGTCGTCGCATTTCGTCCTGCAGGTCGGGTAATTCGAACATTCCCAGTAACGAGCACCGGCCTTGAACTTGCTCTGACCCAGGAGCATCGGAAACCCGCAATCCGGACACGACTGCGCCGACGGGCGCGGCTTCAGTTGGCTCCGCTCCTCCTCAAGGCGAGTCACAATGCCGCGCGTGAAATCGGCGATTTCCGCCATGAAGGTCGCACGGGATTCCCGGCCCTTGTTGACCAGACCGAGTTTGTGTTCCCACTCACCCGTCAGCTTGGCCGAGGTCAGCAGCCCGAGTTGCAGGCGCTCCAGCTGCTGCACGAGCTGGAGACCCCGTTCGGTCGGGACGAATTGCTTGCCCTCGCGGCTGGCGTAGCCCTTCTCGACGAGCCCTTCGATCGTCGCGGCCCGGGTAGCCGGCGTACCGAGGCCCTTCTCGGCCATGGCCTGGCGCGCGTCGTCGTCATCCTCGATGTCGGCGGAGGCGTGCTCCATGGCCGTCAGCAGGGTGGCCTCGGTGAAGCGCTTGGGCGACGTGGTCTGCTTGGCCTTGGCCTCGATGTCAGAGAGCCCCACCGTCTCGCCGGCGTCCAGGGGACAGAGCTCCGGATCCGCGTCATCCTCGTCGGCGGCCCGGCCGTACACGGCGAGCCAGCCCGGGGGTTTCAGGACCTTGCCGGTGGACAGGAAGGTCTCCGATCCGACGAGGGTCGTCCGGATCGTCTGCAGATACCGTGCGGCCGGATAGAAGACGGCGATGAAGCGCCGGACCACAAGGTCGTAGATCTGCTGTTCCGCCTCGGCCAAATCCCGCGGCGCCTGGCCCGTTGGGATGATGGCGAAGTGGTCGGACACCTTGCTGCTGTCGAAGGTCTTGCCGTTGGCGGCCACCCAGTCATTGCTGAGGACCGCCGTGGCCAATGGCGAGTAGACGTCCTGATTGGACAGATCGCCCAGGATGTCGCGCACCTTGCCCGGGTAGTCGTCGGGCAGGAAGCTGGAGTCGGTACGCGGGTACGAGGTGGCCTTGTGCTTCTCGTACAGGCTCTGCGCCAGGTCGAGCGTCTGCTTGGCAGTGAATCCGAACCGGGTGTTGGCCTCGCGCTGCAGGCTGGTCAGGTCGAACAGCTTGCCGGGAGACCTGCTGGTCGGCTTGGATTCTTCCCGGACACGGATGTCTCCGCCGGCGTTCCTGCAGGTCGCGACGATGGCCTGGGCGCTGACCAGGTCAGACATGCGGTGCTTGCTGTCATCGTCCCCGCTGGGCTGCTGGCGCACCCAGCGGCCGACGTACTGGCCGGCCCGCACGTGGAAGGTCGCGTGGACTTCATAGTAGTCCCGCGGTTTGAAGTGACGGATCTGCAGCTCGCGGTGGACGATGAGCGAGAGCGTAGGCGTTTGCACGCGTCCGACGGTGACGTTGATCCGTTGACCAGTGGCCATCCGTAACAGTTGGGTAAAGGCGCGGCTGCCGTTGATGCCGACGAGCCAGTCGGCCTCGGCGCGCGATCGCGCGGCGGCCAGGAGGCCCGCCTTGTCCGCGGCCGGCGCCATTTGGGCGAACGCCTGCCGGATGGCGCCGTCCGTCATGGACTGCATCCACATGCGGAAAAAGGGTTTGGCGACGTCGATGCACTGGAAGACGTACCAGAAGATCAATTCTCCCTCGCGGCCGGCGTCACAGGCGTTGACGATGCGCGTGACGTCCTTCTTCTTGGCCAGGCCGGCGATCATGCGGATCCGCTTGGCGCAGTCGTCGTCGATGGGGGCCACCCCGAACTCGGCGGGGATGATCGGCAGGGTCGCGCCGGCGGCGGCCTCGGAGACCTGCAGGCCGGCCAGGTGGCCGCGGGCGGACGTGACGAGGATATCCTCGCGTTCGAGGTAATCGCCCTGGCCCGTGAAGCCGCCCAGGGCCTTGGCGATGTCTTTGGCGACAGAGGATTTTTCAGCGACGATGAGGGTTTTCATTTCATGGTCGTTCATCTGTTTCCGCTCCCTGCGGAAAACACACTGCCGGCGTAGTGCCAGCCGTCGCGGGAGTCCAGCCGACCCGAGTAGTAACAGGAGAGCGCCCGAGTCAGGTGAAACTGGCTGTCGTTCCGTGCCGGGGCCGACGACAGGCTGGACACGTAGCACGACTGGAGGATCAGGCCGCCGACGCGGAGGTTGGTGCAGGGGTCAAACGCGGTTTCGGGATTCAATCCGTACTTGCGAAAGTTGACCTTGTTGATCTGGGCATGGCCGACGCTGAAATTCCAGCCTGCGGCCTGCAGCGCCTCCACCGTGGCCAGGGCCTCCGCCAGATTCCGGGGCTGCCGGGCGAGGCGTCCGCCGACGACGCCGATGGCGTAGGGATTTCCCGAGGATTCGACGGTGACGACCTTTGCCATGGTGGTCGGGTGGACCATCGGCGCACACAGTTGGATCAAGGCGAGGATGCCGGGAGTCATCATGCGGTTTCCCCGTTCCGCTTGCTAATCTCGCCTTGCTTGTCAACCAGCGCCTGAACGGCCGCAAACAGATCATCGACGTTGCCGCCGTAGCCCTCGAAGTCATCCAGCAGGTCGGCGAAATCCTCACGCTCGAACTGCTTTTCCCCGGCCTCCAGCTCGCGCGCCTCGATCTCGTCCAGGTTGACGGCGTTCATGCCGTGCGCGCGATGCAGCCAGGCCTCGGCGTAGTCGCGTTCGTCGCTACCGTTGTTGCCGTAGCCATCGGCGCGCGGACAGACGGCGAAGTTCTGAATGCCGGCCAGGTCGCCCACGAAGCTGCGCAGCAGTTCCTCCGGAGTCATCTGCACGCGCCGGCACTCGCGCACGAACTCGGGTGGCACGCGCAGCGTGACCGGAATGGTGTCGTCGGGCACGAAGCGTCCACCCTCGCCCGGGATGATGCCAGCCGGCGCACGAAAGCCGTAAGGCTGCGCATCGCAACGCCAGCCGATGACCTCCAGGACGCGTCCGGCACCACTGGCTTCCTGGTAATCGCTGTCCAGCTCGGGCACGCGACGCAGGCTCTGATCGAGGTAATCGCGGAAGCAGCACGCACCGACTGGCAACTCAAGGCCGAAGGGCTGAGCCGGCACGATATAACCGAATCGGCCGACGTTGCGGCGGCTGAATTCTTCATTCCACAATCCACCACCGATCAGCTCGCGTGTGCCACCGGCGTGCTCGACAACCAGCAACTCGTGGCCGTCCTCGGCAGGCCGCACGTCGATCAGCCGGACGTTGTGCACGGTGACGGAAAAACCGGGCTGGGCGAGCGCAGCGAAGACATCGAAGTTCATCGATCGACCCCTCGCTCCTGGATGGCGGCCCGATGGACGGGGACCGCAACCTCCTGGTCGCCTTGATGCCATCGCTCCAGGTGGTCAGCGCAGCAGGAGCACACACCACGCTCGGAAGCTCGGTTGACGACCAGCCAGCTGCAAGGATTGCCTGCCGCGTCGTCCCAGCAGGCATGCAGATCGTTGCATCCGCATCCGATACAGGTCGCAATACCTGTAGCTTCTTCGCCCGGCTCGTGCCAGATGCCGGCATCGTCATAGCCTTGAGGCCACACCGGGATCGCCCAGAATCGAACAATCTGGTCGGCCGGCAGTGGATCTCCGGCCATCGTGGTCCCGATGACATACTCGCCCTCGGCAAAAAAACCGGCGACCATATCGCCGGCACGGCCTTTACTGTTGCGGTCCTCGATGACCAAGAGCAACGACTCGTCGGGCGGCGTCTCGATGGCGGCGTCTTTCCAATCCAGCTGCATACGCGCTGTATCCATCATGCCGTCTCCTGTACCTTCATGTCGGACAGCAGCGTCAGCTTGATCCGGTCCAGCGCCACTTCCTCTTCGATGCCCGTGTCTTCCCGGCTGATATGCACCAGGCCGGGCGACGTCGGCCGACGCGTCAGCAGGACTTTTACCGGCTCGCCGTCGATCTCGCCCAGCAGGAGCGGCTTCCTGATGTAATCCGGATCGGGTTTGCGGCCATCACCACTACCCGACGCTTTGTGCGCATCCGGGTTGTGGAATGGCACAAGCCCTGCGGTGGGTTGGGGTTTTGTGGGTTCTTCAGCGTTTTGATCTCCTTTGGATGAACGGATGTGTTGCACATCCTGGGTTTGCTCAAGCGTGAGCGGGCTGGCGACCGTGGATACGGCCTCCCCGGACGGCTCCTCTTCACCACCTGCAGTTGCAGCTTCGGACGACAGGGCCTCTCCGACCTGTAATCCGCCACTGCTCGCCGCCGGCGACGAGGAATGAACCAATTGAAGTTGAGATGCGCCTGACTGCGGCCCGGTGGCCTGCGGTTGTTCCGCTCCCTTGAGGGCACGCCTGATCATGGCCAGCGTGATTTCGCCCAGGTTGGTCTGCTCGGCGTCGGCGACCAGCTGGTCCGCCAGTTCAGGCGCCTTCGCCCGAAGACGTACCAGGTCATACAGAGGTTCGATCCCTGCGATCTTCCCCGCGCGGAACAGGTCGAGGATGTTCTCAGGCAGATCCTTGAATGACAGGTAGGCCGAGACGGTTCTTGGTGGAATGCCGAGCTTTTCGGCGATGTCGCCCTTTTTGTCACCTTTCGCCAGACGTTTGATGATGAAGGCGTAGATGTCCTCGGCGTTGAGGTTTTCGCGCTGAACGTTCTCGATGACCTGGCTGTAGTCGTCGTAAATGTGCAGTTCGGCGTCCGGAATGATGATGGCCGGGATGGTGGTTTTGCCGGCGATCTTCGATGCGCGATAGCGCCGTGCCCCGTGGATGATGATGTGCATCCCATCCGGTCCTCGTTCGCGAACAAGGATCGGTTGCATGACGCCGCGGGCCTTGATGCCCTTTGCCAGTGCCTGAAGCACTTCCTCGTCGAACCAGGTGCGGGGATTATCCGGGTCTTCGATGACGACAGCGAGCGACAACTCGACGATCGCCCGCTGCCCGACTTCGGCCGCCCATTTGCGGGCCGTCTGCACGGACGTCGGATCTGAAAGCGACGAGAAATCGAACCGGGGGGTGCGCTTGGGCGGCTTTTCAGTTTGCCCGGGAGTGGCCATGGCTTAGCTCCGGCTGGCCACAGATTCGTTGCCTGCACCCTCGTCGGCGGTGGCACCAAGGACGTCGTCAGGATTCACGCCCAGGGCCTGGGATTCGATTTTCTGAATCTTGCGCGATGCGTCCAACTGCCGGAGCTTGGGCGTCAGCCCAAGCCGTTCCAGGATCAGGGTGAAGATCGGTTTGGTGATCGCCCAAGCTTCCCGGGCCGCCGTGTTGGTCTTCGCCAGGTTGGCGAGCGCCGTACCCTTCTCCTGGGCGTCCGCAAAGGCAGCACGCCGAGGCAGAAACACGAGTTCCTCGTTTTCATTGCGCAGCAGGAATTCGCCCACGTTGTCCGCGATCTCGCGCAGGGCCTCGCGTTGCTTGGGGGTCGATTCGACCATGTTGGGCAGGAAGCCCAGGAACTGGAGCTCGGGGTTGGTCGACGCTTTGATACGCAGGATGCCGCGCTGGCCGGAAAGGGTCTCCGCGATGCCTTCGATACATTCCTGGCTGAGTTGGATCGGGCTGAGGACAGCATCACCCTCCATGAGCGAAACAGATATACGGATGTCGGCCGCTGGAGGGCTATCAATGATGCACAGATCGAAGTGCGGAGCGATATCCCCCAGGAATGCGGCGAAGTTGGCTTGCGCCATGTACATCCGGGAATGGACTTGTCCCGGATCGGTCGTGCGGGCGAATTCAACGAACTCGCGTACCAGCGCGCCGTCGCCGGCGACCAGGGCGAATTCCGGGATCGATCCGAGGTCGGTTTCGCTGTAACGCAACAGCAATTCTGTGGCCGTCTGACCAAGGCGTGTCGCAACGACGTCGTTTTCGGTATACTTGCGTTCAAGGGCGTTGCTTGCGTTCACTTGATCGTCGAAGTCGATTACCAGGACGCGGAGGCCGAGTGATCGTGCGTGACGGGCTAACTGACACGTGCACATTGTTTTGCCCACGCCACCTTTACTTATCGTTACAAGCAGTGTTTTCATAAACATCCCCTAATACAGTTCAATAAATCCGCCTTTGCCTCGTTCGTACAGGGTCGAGCCCTTGGATACCGTTCAGCGTGGCGAATCGGAAAGAACAGGGGGTTTTGTCTCCCTATCGTGGTAAAACCACTGATATGTTTGATCCAAACTAACCCTCTGCTCACAGCGCGAACTAGCTAGGTTCGTGCCGCAGAGAGAACATACGAGATGTGATGAAGGTTCTGATTACGGGGGGCGCCGGGTTTCTCGGCCGGCGTCTGGCGGCCAAGCTGCTGCAGCGGGGAACGCTCAAGAACGCCGAATTGCGCGAGGAAAAGATCGAGCGGATCACCCTGTTCGACATGGTCCCGGCGCTCGGCTTCAACGATCCGCGGATCAACGTGGTGACCGGCGACGTGAACGATCCCGAGGCGCTGGCCAAAGTCATCGACGTCGAAACGACCTCCGTATTCCATCTGGCCGCCGTGGTCAGCAGCCAGGCCGAGGACGATTTCGACCTCGGCCTGTCGGTCAATATCGACGCCTCGCGGCGGCTGTTCGAAACGTGCAGGAAAGTCGGGCACTGCCCGAAGGTGATCTTCGCCAGCTCGCTCGCCGTCTACGGCGGCGCGCTGCCGGAAGTGGTGCAGGACGACACCGTGCTGACGCCGAAAACCTCCTTCGGCGTGCAGAAGGCGGTGATCGAGTTGCTGCTCTCGGACTACAGCCGCAAGGGCTTCATCGACGGCCGCGCCCTGCGCCTGCCGACGATCGCCATCCGGCCGGGCAAGCCGAACAAGGCGGCGTCGTCCTTCACCAGCAGCATCATCCGCGAGCCGCTGAACAACGCGAAGACGGTCTGCCCGGTGACGCCGGACATGAAGCTGTGGCTGATGTCCCCGCGCCAGGCCATCGAATGCCTGATCCACGGGCACAACCTGGGCGCCGAGGCGTTCGGGCAGCGGCAGGTGCTGAACCTGCCGGGCGTGACCGTCACCGTGCGCGACATGGTGGACGTGCTCGGCCGGATCGCCGGCGAGCCCGCCACGCGGCTGATCCGCTGGGAGCCGGATCCGGCCATCCAGCGCATCATCCACACCTGGCCCACGCGCTGGGACATGAGCCGTGCGCACATGCTCGGCTTCAAGGGCGACCAGGACTTCGAGAGCATCGTCCGCGCATTCATCAAGGACGATCTGGTCGGCTGACCGTTGCCGGCGGTCGGTTGGGGCCGTCGCCGGGGCGGCGTGCCGTATACTTCGGGGTGAGAATCCGGCGGGCCGGGACCTTTGTCCGGCCCGCCGTTCCCCTGAAAAAAGCGACCCGCCGACGGAGCACTCATGCGTGAACGCGACACCAGCCTGACCACCGACCAGAAGGCGCTGGCCTTCAACCTCGACAAATACAAGTTCGGCACGATCGTCGAGATCGGCGCGGGCCAGGAAGTCGCCCGCCGCTTCTTCCAGGTCGGCGCCGCGGCGGGGACCATCGCCAAGACCATGTCCGCCTACGACATGGCGATCAGCGACGACATCTACGGGCAGGTCGACCGCTACGTCAGCCGCGCCCGCCTGCTGCAGATGCTGGACAAGGAATTTTCCAAGGTGGTCGACCGGCTGAGCGACGTGCGGCCGAAAAACACCACCTTCTTCGCCTATGCCGCCACGGTGACCGCGCGCAGCTTCAAGCAGCAGAACGAGTGCCACGGCTGGATCGGCATCCGCCTGCAGCTGCATCCGGGCGCGGAGCCGAGCGACGTGATCCTGCACGTGCGCATGCTCGACAACGAGAACGCCCAGCAATGCGAGGCGCTTGGCATCCTCGGCGTCAACCTGATCCACGGCGCGTTTTTTTACCACCAGAAGCCCGAATGGGTGGTGGCCTGCCTGGCCGACGGGCTGAGTCCCGAGCGCATCGAGGTCGATCTCATCCATTTCTCCGGCCCCTATTTCGAGGAGGTGGAGAACCGCCTGATGAACCTGCACCTGATCCGCAGCTGGCTGACGCGGGCGGTGGTGTTCAACCCGGAGGGCGAAGTCGTGGTGCCGGGCGAGCTCTTCTACCGCAAGCCGGTGATGGTGATGCGCGGGCATTTCAAGCCGGTCACCCACGTCAACGTGGATATGATGGCCGCCGGCCTCAAGCAGTTCAGCCAACTGGCGGCCGTCGACGACGCGCAGGTCGTCTCGCTGGCCGAAGTCACCATGAATTCGCTGATCCACGAGGACAACGTCGACGGCGCCGACTTCCTGGCCCGCGTCGACCTGCTGGCCTCGCAGGGCTATACGGTGATGATTTCCGACTATCTGCGCTACTTCCGGCTGCGCGCCTACTTCCGGCGCTACACCCAGAAACCGATCGGCATCGTGCTCTCGGTGCGCGACTTCCAGTACCTGTTCGACGAAAAATATTACGAGGGCCTGGAGGGCGGCATCCTGGAAGCCTTCGGCAAGCTGTTCCCGGACAACACCTACGTCTATGTCTATCCCTCGCGTCCGCGCGGCACGGACCCGTCGGCGCAGATCACCCTGGACAACGTGCAGGTCCCGGCCAACCTGCGGCATCTGCTCGCCCACCTCAAGGAAAACAGCAAAATGCTGCCGCTGATCCCGCTCGATGACCGCCACATGCACATCGACGCCGGCGAGGTCCTCGCCGGCCTGCGCCGCGGCCGGGGCGCCTGGGAAAACGACGTGCCGGAGGCTGTGGCGCAGCGCATCATCGAAAAACGGCTGATGAAGTACGACAGCGAGTGACGGCCGGAGCATGAACGACCGCCTGCGCTTTTCCCTCCTGCCGCGCCTGCTCTGGGCCGTCCTGCTGGCCGCGGCGCTGGCCGCTTGCACCTCGCCGCCGCCGCGCTCGCTCGCGGGCACGGCCATCCGCCGGGAAATGTCGCCGAATTTCGACGCCCGCCGTCCCAATCTCGTAGTGCTGCACCACACCAGCGACGGCACGCTGGACGAGGCGCTGGCCACGCTGACCAACCCCGCGCGCAAGGTGAGCGCGCACTACCTCATCGGGCGCGACGGCGAGATCGTGCAGATGGTCGAGGAAAAGGATCGCGCCTGGCACGCCGGCGTGTCCTGGTGGGGTGGGAACACCGACATCAATTCGAGCTCGATCGGCATCGAGCTCGACAACGACGGCTTCGAACCCTTCGCCGACGCGCAGATCGACGCCTTGCTCCTGCTGCTGGCCGACGTTCTGCAGCGGCACAACATCCCCGGCGCCAACGTCGTCGGCCATGCCGACGTCGCGCCTGGCCGCAAGGTCGACCCGAGCGCGTGGTTCCCCTGGCGGCGGCTGGCCGAGCACGGTTTCGGCCTGTGGTGCGAGGCGCCCCTGCCGCCCGCGCCGGAGGGCTTCGACCTGCCGCTGGCCCTGGCCGCGCTGGGGTATTCGCCCATCGCGCCGGAGGCGTCGCGGCTGGCGTTCCGCCTGCACTATGCCGCGGACCGCGAAGTGCTGTCCGAGGACGAGGAAAAGGCGCTGGCCTATTGCCTGCTCGGCAAGAAAGCGGCGGCAGCGGGCGGCGGCGTGCCCGCGCCCTGACGGAGCGGGCGCGGCTTGCTTTCCTCCCGGCCGTCGCCAATACTCAGACACAGGGTCTGACATTGAATGCCGGCGCCGTCCGGCGCCGGCCGGTCCGAAACGCTGAAGAGGTGACTCCATGAAACAGCTGACGCTCGAACTGACTGACAGTGACGTCTTTTCGCTGCTCCAGGCGCTCGGCAAGCGGCCTTACGAGGAAGTCGCGGACCTGATCGAGAAAATCAGGGCGCAGTGCGAGGTCAGCGAAGAGCCTCAGGAAGAAAAAACCGATTTTTCCAGCTGAGGCGATTCCCGGACCGCGCCTGGCGCGGCCGAGCCATGCCGCACGCATGGGGCCGATCCCGTCGTGCGTAAATCGCCGCGAACCTTGCCGGCGCCGTGCCCTCAGTCCGCTGAATCGTTGATCACGTATTCCGGGAATTGCGCGTGTACGCCGTCGATCCAGGACAGCGTGCCGCTGAGGTGTTTCTCGACGCTGCGCGCGGCTTCTTCCTGGTCTCCGACGGCGATCGCTTCCAGGATGCGTCGGTGCTCCTCGATGACGGACGGGCCCTTGCCGGGGAAAGGCACGTGCAGGCGCCGGAGCCGGTCGATGTGCCCGCTGTGCCGGCGGACGACCGCGTAAAGGTCCGGCACGCCGGCCGCTTCGTACATCCGGCGGTGGAACTCGCGATCGTTGTCGATCAGGCCTTCATAGTCGCCGGCGGCCAGCGACTGCTCCTGCCGGACGATCACCGAGCGCAATGCGCCGACGAGTTCCCGGTCCGGCGTCTTCGCCAGCGTGCGGGCGATTTCCAGTTCCAGCGACCGCCGCAGGAAATGCGCTTGCTTGGCGGCCCGGAGGTCGATCCGGCTGACGACGGTCTTGTGCTGGGCGAAAACGTCGACGAGTCCTTCCTCGGCCAGCCGGATCAGGGCGTCGCGCACCGGCGTCTGGCTCAGGCCGAAATTCGCGGCGATCTCGGGGCGTGAAAGGACGCTGCCGGGCGGCAGCGCCAGCGCAATGATCTGTTCGCGCAGGTAGTCGAGAACCTGCGGCGCGGCGTGTCTGGAGCGGTCGAGCGCCGGTGCGGCGGCAGAGTCGGGGGCTCGAAAATCCGTCGGTGAGGCCATGAATGTTGATTCCCAAGGTCTGTTCGACACACTAATATATTAGTGCTTTACTATTCTACAAAAGAAGCAGGGTACGGTGGATGCTATATCGTTTCGATCCTCCGTACAAAGCGGTTCCCTTTCGAAAAAATGGCCGGGCAGGCGCGACCCGCCCTTGCCGATAGCCCGGCCGACCGGCTGCGGCAAATGGCGCCGGATCGGCGGCGAAGGAGGGCGGGGTGGCGTGCTTGATCAAGAGCCCGAGAAACTTCTGGACGGGCGTTCTGTATTGCGGATTCGGGGCATTGGCGTTCTGGATCGCGCGCGATTATTCCTTCGGTTCCGCCAGCCGCATGGGCGCCGGTTATTTTCCGACCGTGCTGTCGGTCCTGCTGATGGTCTTCGGCCTGATCGCGCTGCTGCGCGGCGTGACCCGGACGGGAGCGCCGCTGGGCCGGTTCGCCTGGAAGCCGGCGCTGATCGTCGCGGGTTCGACGGTGGCGTTCGCCTTCCTGCTGGAGCGGGCCGGCTTCATCGCGGCATTGGCCGCGCTCATCCTGGGCGGCGCTTCGGCCAGCGTCCGCTTCCGTTTCGAGTGGCGCGCCATGCTGGCCGCGGCAGCCCTGATCGCTTTCTGCGTGGCGGTGTTCGTCAAGGGTTTGTCGTTGCCGATGCCGCTCATCGGTTCGTGGTTCGGCGGCTGAAAAGGAGAGCCCATGGACATGAACCTTTTCGGCAATCTCTGGATGGGATTGCAGACGGCCGCCAGCTCCGTCAATCTCTTGTACTGCCTCTGCGGCGTGGTGATGGGGACGGCGATCGGGGTGCTGCCCGGCCTCGGACCGGTGGCGACGATCGCCATGCTGCTGCCGATCACCTTCGGCCTGCCGCCGGTATCGGCGCTGATCATGCTGGCCGGAATCTTCTACGGGGCCCAGTACGGCGGTTCGACGACAGCGATCCTGATCAATCTGCCCGGCGAGTCGTCGTCCGTGGTGACGGCGTTGGACGGCCACGAGATGGCGCGGCAAGGGCGGGCGGGCAAGGCGCTGGCCGCCGCGGCGCTGGCGTCGTTCTTCGCGGGGACGGTGACCACCGTGCTGATCGCGCTGTTTTCGCCGCCTCTCGCTGAAATTGCGCTGCGCTTCGGCCCGGCGGAGTATTTCTCGCTGATGGTCCTCGGACTCGTGGCGTCGGTCGTGCTGGCGCGGGGTTCGCTGCTGCACGCCCTGGGCATGATCGTCTTCGGCCTGCTGCTCGGCATCGTCGGCACCGACGTGAATTCCAACGTGGCGCGCTATACCTTCGGCGTTCCGGAATTGCTCGACGGCATCAACTTCGTGGTGGTGGCCATGGGGGTGTTCGGCCTGGGCGAGATCATCTGCAACCTGGAGAACGAAAGTGAGCGCAGCCTGATGGTCACCAAGGTCACCGGGCTGATGCTGAATAGGGAGGAGTACAAGGCGATCGCCGCGCCGGTCGTGCGCGGCACCCTGCTCGGGTCGATCCTGGGCATCCTGCCCGGCGGCGGGGCCATGCTCTCGTCGTTCGCGGCCTATGCGCTGGAGAAGAAAGTTTCGAAGAACGCCGCCAATTTCGGCAAGGGCGCGATCGAAGGCGTGGCGGCGCCGGAAGCGGCCAACAACGCCGGCGCCCAGGCATCGTTCATCCCCATGCTCACGCTCGGCATCCCGTCCAATCCGGTGATGGCGCTGATGATCGGCGCCATGATCATCCAGGGCATCCAGCCCGGCCCCTCGGTGATGACCGAACAGCCGGCGCTGTTCTGGGGGCTGGTGGCGTCGATGTGGATCGGCAACCTGATGCTCGTCGTGCTCAATCTGCCGCTCATCGGCCTCTGGGTGAAGATGGTCTCGGTGCCTTACCACCTGCTGTTCCCGACGATCATGGTGTTTTGCGCGATCGGCGTGTTCAGCCTGGCCAACACCACCTTCGACGTGTATTTCATGGCCGCCTTCGGGCTGGCGGGATACGTCTTCCGCAAGCTCGAATGCGAGCCGGCGCCGATGCTGCTCGGCTTCATCCTGGGGCCGATGATGGAGGAATACCTGCGCCGCGCCTTGCTGCTCTCCAAGGGCAGCCCGATGGTCCTGGTCAGCCGGCCCATCAGCGCGGCGATGCTGGCGATCGCGGCGCTGGCCATGGCGACGATCCTGCTGCCCGCCTTGCGCAGGAAGCGCGAGGAAGTCTTCGTCGAGGACGACTGATCCGGTGCGGCGAACCGTTTTTTCAGCAGCCAGTGTTCTTCAACCCGATTCCAAGGAGATCGCGATGAACCGATGCACGCTTCCCCTCATGGCCGCCGCTTTGCTGGCGGGTACCTCCCTTGCCGCGCTGGCGCAGTCCTGGCCGTCGAAGCCGATCACCTACATCGTGCCGTTCACGGCGGGCGGGACGACCGACGTGGTGGGGCGCACGGTCGCGCAGCATCTGTCCGCGGCCGTCGGCCAGCCGGTGGTCGTCGAGAACCGGCCCGGCGCGGCCGGCGCCGTCGGCGCCACCGCCGCCGCCAAGGCCAAGGCGGACGGGTACACGCTGATGGGCGGAACGATCAGCACTCACGCGATCAACGCCGGCCTGTACAAGAATCTGCCTTACGATCCGGTCAAGGACTTCGATCCGATCACGCTGGTCGGCTTCATCCCCAATGCGCTGTACGTGAATGCGCAGCTGCCGGTCAATTCGGTGGCCGACCTGATCGCCCTGCTCAAGAAGGACCCGGACGCGCGCACCTTCGCCTCGTCCGGCTCGGGAACGTCGACGCATCTGGCGGGAGAGCTGCTGGCCGACATCATCGGCGTGCCCCTGACGCACGTGGCCTACAAGGGCAGCCCGCAGGCCTTCCAGGACGTGGCCGGCGGGCAGGTGGCGTTCATGTTCGACCAGTTGACCGCCGGACTGGGGCTGGTCAAGGCGGGCAAGCTGAAATTGCTCGCCGTGACCTCCGCCAAGCGCTCCCCGCTGGTGCCGGACACGCCGACGATGATGGAGGCGGGCGTCAAGGACTTCGAGATGGTGTCGTGGCAGGCGGTGTATGCGCCGCGCGGGATTCCGCAGGACATCCGCAGCCGGCTGCATGCCGAAATCACCAAGGGCTTGAAGTCGCAGGACGCGAAGGACCGGCTGGAAAAGGGCATCAGCATGGAGATCGTGGCCAGTTCCCCCGAGGAGCTGACAGCCCTGATGCAGCGGGAAATCCCGCGCTGGACCGCCCTGATCAAGAAGTCGGGCGCCTCGGCGGAATGACGCGGCCCCGCGCCTGAAAAGCGGCACGCAAAACGCTTTCATCTGCTCCGGGAGCTCATCCTCTCGCTCCCGGCGCGGCTTTTTATTCTGCCGGCGCCTGCCGCTCGACGGGCGGGCGCGCGGCCCGATGGACTACTTACCGGAACCGAACGATGAACGACAACGATTCAAGCCGGAGCACGGCGGGCGGGACGCCGCCCGTCGTCGACATGCAGGTGATTCCCGTCGCCGGGCGGGACAGCATGCTGCTCAACCTGTGCGGCGCGCACGGGCCGTTCTTCACCCGCAACCTGGTCATGCTCAAGGACGGCGCCGGCCGCATCGGCATCGGCGAGGTGCCGGGCGGCGAGGGCATCCGGCAGGCGCTGGAGCGTTCCCACGAACTGGTGGTCGGCCGGCGCATCGGCTCGTATCACGCCATCCTCAACGGCATCCGGCACTCCTTCGCGGGCGGGCGGACGGCCCGCCAGGCGACCGTGCATGAAGTGACGTCCGCTGCGGAGGCGCGGGTCCTGGCGCAGCCGCATGAGATCAACCTGCGGATGGACAACGTGATCACTGCCGTGGAAGCGGCCCTGCTCGACCTGCTCGGCCAGCATCTCGGCGTGCCGGTGTGCGAGCTTCTCGGGGCCGGCAGGCAGCGCGACGCGGTGCGCATGCTGGGCTACCTGTTCTACATCGGCGACCGTACCCGGACCGATCTGCCTTATCCCGCCGAACCGCAGGCGAAGAGCGGATGGCATCGCCTGCGCCACGAAGAGGCGTTGACGCCCGAAGCGCTCGTACGCCTGGCGGAGGCTTCGGCGGAGGCGTACGGATTCGCCGATTTCAAGCTCAAGGGCGGCGTGATGCGCGCGGAAGATGAGGTGGAGGCCATCGCCGCGATCAAGCGACGTTTTCCGCGGGCGCGCGTCACGCTCGACCCGAACGGCGCCTGGTCGCTGGCCGAAGCCGTCGCGGCGTGCCAGGGGCGGGGTTCCGTCATGGCCTACGCCGAAGACCCGTGCGGACCGGAGGACGGTTATTCGGGCCGCGAGATCATGGCCGAATTCAAACGCGCCACCGGCATCCCGACGGCGACCAACATGGTCGCCACCGACTGGCGCCAGCTCAGCCACTCGCTGAAGCTGGACGCCGTGGACATCCCGCTGGCCGACCCGCACTTCTGGACCATGCAGGGGTCCGTGCGCGTCGCCCAGATGTGCGATGAATTCGGCCTGACCTGGGGATCGCATTCCAACAATCACTTCGATGTTTCGCTGGCGATGTTCACGCACGTGGCGGCGGCGGCGCCCGGCGAGATCACGGCGATCGACACGCACTGGATCTGGCAGGAAGGCCGGGAGCGCCTGACCCGGGAACCGTTGCGCATCGTCGACGGGCACGTGCGGGTGCCGGACAGGCCCGGCCTGGGCATCGAACCGGACATGGAGCGGATTTTCGAGGCGAATGCGCTGTACGGCAGGATCGGTGCCGTCGCGCGCGACGACGCCGCGTCCATGCAATATCTCTTCCCCGGCTGGAAATACGATCCGAAGCGGCCGAGCATCGGCCGGGGCTGACGCCGTCGTTGCGGGGAGTCAGCCCAGCATGCCCCTGGCGAGATCGAACAGCAGGTACAGGTTGAGCGCCGTGATGATCGCCCCGAAGAAGATCAGCAGCCAGCGGGTGCCCGGCGGATTGACGTGGATGCCCATCACCTCCCGCGAGGAAGTGAGGCGGACCAGCAGGTAGATGGTGAAGGGCAGCTGCAGCGAGAGCACGACCTGCGACAGCACCAGTCCCTGCAGCGTGTCCTCGATCAGGAAAATGATCGCCAGCGAAAACCCGAGCACGAGGTTGACGCCGAGCCGCGAGTGCTTGTCCTTGATGTCGTAGGGTTCGCCGAACAGGCCGGCGAAGATGCTGCCGCCGGCGACGCCGGCGGTGATCGACGAGGCGATCCCGGCGCACAGCAGGGCGAAGGCGAACACCAGCGCCGCGCCCTTGCCGAGGATGGGTTCCAGCAGCACCGACGCCTGCGAGAGGTCGACGACGTCGACGCTGGCGGTGAAGAAGGTGTAGGCCGCCACGATGATCATGGCGCTGTTGATCGCCCAGCCGATGCCCATGGACAGGAGCGTGTCCAGGAATTCGTACTTGAGCTGGCGCTTGATGACCTGTTCGTCTTCCAGGTTCCATTGCCGGCTCTGGATGATTTCCGAATGCAGGAACAGGTTGTGCGGCATGACCACGGCGCCGAGCAGGCTCATCACCAGCACGATCGATCCGTCGGGCAGGGTGGGAGTCAGCCAGTGGCGGACCATGGTGCCCCAGTCGACCGGCACCAGGTGCAGCTCGTAGATGAACGAGACACCGATGATCGAGACGAAGCCGATGATGATCGTTTCGATGCGCTTGTACGAGTTGCTGTAGAGGAAGAAGGCGACGAACAGCGTGGCGCCCACCGCCGCCAGCTTGACCGGGATGCCGAGCAGCATGTTGATGGCGATGGCCGCGCCGAGCAGTTCGGCGACTTCCGTCGAAATGGCCGCGAGCACCGCCGAGCCGATCAGGAAGCGGCCGGTGCGCGCCGGCAGGTGGTGCGTGGCCGCCTCGGAGAGGCACAGCCCGGTGGCGATGCCCAGGTGCGCCGCGTTGTGCTGCAGCACGATCAGCATCAGCGTGGACAGCGTGATGACCCACAGCAGGATGCTGCCGAACTGCGCGCCGCCGGAAATGTTGGCGGCCCAGTTGCCCGGATCGATGAAGCCGACGGTGACCAGCAGGCCGGGTCCGATGTAGCGGAAGATTTCGAGCGCCGTCAGCGAGGGCGGGCGCGTTTCCTTGTTGAATTCGGCGAGCCGGCGCTTCAGCCGGGCGAGCAGGTTCATGACGATCGCGATTCCAGGAGTTTCACCAGAGTGTACAACAGCCGGTTGACGGGCACGGCGACGCCGAGCTCATCGCCCCGGCGCACGATGCAGCCGTTCAGGTGATCGATCTCGGTGGGGCGGCCCCGCTGCAGATCCTGCGCGGTCGAGGAGATCTGTCCGGGCATGGCCTGGGGAATGCGCCCGACGCTTTCCCACACGTCCCCGGCCGGCACGACGCCCGCTTTATCCGCCACCGCCAGGCATTCGTTGACCACGTCGCGCAGCACCTGCGCCACGCCGGCGTGTTGCGCGAGCCGGGCGTAGGGCAGGGCAGTGATGGCCGACAGCGCGTTGTACGCGCAGTTGACGATCAGCTTGGTCCACAGCTCGCCGTCGATGTTGCCGGAGATTTCGACCGGAATCCCGGCCCCGGCGAAGAGCGCCGCCACCCGGCCGGCGCGCGGAGTGTCGCCGAGCACCAGCCGGCCGCCGCCGTGATGCCGCACGTGTCCGTCGCCGGCCATCTGCGTCGCCACGTAGACGGCAGCCGGGATGATCTCCTGCGGCAGGGCGGCGCGCAGCAGGTCCGGGTTGTCGACGCCGTTCTGCAGGCTGACGACGATGGCATCGGCGGCGAGATGCGGCTGCATCGCGGCGGCCGCCGGCGCCGTATCGGACGTCTTTACGCAGCACAGCACCAGTTCGGCGTCCCGCACGCCGTCGGCGCCGGTCGTCGCGGCGAGCGGGATGCGGCCGGACGAGCCGGCCGTTTCCAGCAGCAGGCCGTGGCGCGCGACCGCCTCCACGTGGCGCGCGCGGCCGATCAGCCGCACCTCGTGTCCGGCCCGCGCGAGCAGGCCGCCGTAGTAGCAGCCCACCGCGCCGGCGCCCATGACCGCGATCTTCATCGGATTCCCCCGGATTCCCTTCGACGCATCATTTACTGCCGGCGTATCACGCGCCTGCCGCCTTGCGCAGCGACTCCTCGGCGAACAGCGCCGCGCCGACGATCCCCGCCCGATTGAGGAAGCCGGCGGCCACGACCGGCGCCTTGGTGGTGAGCGTCGGCGAGAACTTGTTCAGCTTTTCGCTGACGCCGCCGCCGAGAATGATCAGGTCCGGCCAGAGCAGGCCTTCCATCGTGCGCAGGTAAAGGTTCAGGCGTTCGCCCCAGTCCTTCCATTTGAGCTTCTTGGTCACGCGCACCGCTTCCGAGGCGTAGCGTTCGGCCTCCTGCCCGTTTTCCAGGAAAACGTGCCCCAGCTCGGTGTTGGGCAGCAGGTGCCCGCCGCTGAACAGCGCCGTGCCGAGCCCGGTGCCGATGGTGATGATCAGCACCACGCCGGCATGGCCCTTGCCGGCGCCGAAGCGCATCTCGGCCAGGCCGGCGACGTCGGCGTCGTTGGCGATGAAGACGCGGCGGCCGGTTTCGCGGGAGAAATAGTCGGTGATCGGCAGGCCGATGAACGACTTGTCGACGTTGGCCGCGGTGCGCGCCACGCCATGCTGGATCGCCGCCGGAAAGCCGATGCCGACCGGGCCGTTCCAGCCATGGTGCCGGAGCACCTCGCCGAGCGCCCTGGCCACCGCCTTGGGCGTGGCCGGGCGCGGCGTGGCGATCCGGTGCTTCTCGTCCAGCAGCTCCCCGGTCGCCGTCTCGACGATCGCCGATTTGATCCCCGTTCCGCCGACATCGATGCCCAAAATTTCCACGTCGCTCCCTTTCCTCTGTCCGTCCAACGGCCGTTCAACGCATGAATCATCGTCGGATTTTGCCGTGTAATCAAACGGACCGTGGACGGGCCGGGAGTTTTTCCCTCGCCGCGTGGCCGGGACCGGGTTCGGCGGGCGAAGGTCAGGCCGCCTTTTCCCCGCCGAACTCCTCGTAGGCCTGCAGGGCTTCCGCCGCAGTCATCACCGACGGGCCGCCGCCCATGTAGATGGCGACCTGCACCATCTCCTCGAACTCCTGGCGCGTCACGCCCATGCGCACGCAGGCCTGCGCGTGGAAACCGAGGCAGCCCTGGCAGCGGGCGGCGATGCCGATGGCGGTGGCGATCAGCTCCTTGGTCTTGGCCGACAGCGCGCCGTCGGCGTGCGTGGCCTTGGCCATCTGCTGGAAACCTTGCATGGTTTCCGGAATCTCCTTGTTCAGTTCCTTGAGTTTGCCGCCGATGTCGGTGACGATCTGCTTGTAGCTGGAAGTCATGTCTTCTCCTTGAGTTGGGTTGAATAGCTTTGGTTATTATAATATAAGAATAATCTAATATATAGAGGTGGCGCATGGAACGAGTGATTCAACTGGTCTGCCCGCACTGCGACGCGGTCAATCGCCTGCAGGCGGAGCGTTTGGACGAAGGTCCGGTGTGCGGACGCTGCAAGCGGCCGCTCTTTCCCGGCGAGCCGATCGAGCTCACCGGCGCGAATTTCGACCGGCACGTGGAAAAGTCCGATTTCCCGGTGCTCGTCGATTTCTGGGCGCCGTGGTGCGGTCCGTGCCGGATGATGGCGCCGGTCATCGCCGAGGCGGCGCGCGTCCTGGCGCCGGCGGTGCGGGTCGCCAAGCTCGATACCGAGGCGGAGGCCGGCATCGCCGCGCGCTTCGCCATCCGCAGCATCCCGACGCTGGCGATTTTCCAGGCCGGCCGCGTCGTGCAGCAACGCGCCGGCGCGATGAGCCTCGCCGCGCTGCTGGCGTGGGTCCGGGCGGTGGTGCCGGCGGCGGGAACGCCGGGCGCGGGGCGGGGATGAGCGGGGAGAGATTTCCCCGCGCGCGAGTCAGTCGCGCAGCCTGATCACGATCGGCGCGCGGTCCGGCGGGTTGCCGGGGCGTATCGCCGCATCGGGAAACTTGGGCTTCCCGAACACCTCGGGGTTGCGGCTCAGGCCATACGGCTCTTGCGGAATCATGCCGAGCAGCCGGTTCATCTTGCCGTCGCCATCCTTGTCCTGGAAGACCACCAGCGCGTACTCGGCCGCATCGGGTACCTCGACCCGCACCGTCAGGTCGTTCCGCTCCCCGGACGGCCGCGGGTAGCTGCGGTGGACCGCGGCGTTTTCTTCCTTCGGGAAGCCCTCGGGCGAGGTGAACACGTAAATGTGCACGTCGCCGGCGGCCGCCAGCCCTTCGACGCGCACGTCGAGTTCGGCCGCGGCGGCTGGCAGGGCAAGCAGAGAAAGGAACCCGCCAGCGAGGGCGGTACGCAGACTTTTCTGGCAGAACATGGTTTTGTCCATCTGGCCTATCTTACCCGCAACCGCTCGAGCCTGCAGCCCAGTTCGTTGACCCACAAACAGAGGAGGATCACTGTGCCTTTAAGTCCTAGTTGTGCTTCATCCATGATTCGTCTGGTTATCAGTAACTGCTCCGCCTGTACTGCTAGGCGATTACCCGTACGCTACGGTTGCTTCTCGATGCAATACGAGCCGCGTGTCGGAGTGACGGTATACGGCCTGTAGGGAGCGCACACGCCGCGTATCCCGGTCACCCAGTCTGATGACGCGCAACTGACGACCGGGTGATCTGTCCAGAGGTATCGCCGCGCTTTGCTTGAAACAACTTTGAAAAATCGCAGCATTCCTTGGCGATATTAGTGATGGAGGTCAGTAGAGCGCTGTGCGCTTCGGCCTTGCATACGGCCACGAACGGGATGGCTGGAAGCGCCGGCCGGGTGTGGATGATTTCCAGCATGCCCGACTCGATCAGTTGGGTCATGCACTGTTTCGGCAGGCCGCTGACCCCCAGCCCGGAAATGGTCAGCCCTATCATCGCGATCAAACTGTTGGAGTCAATGTGATTGACGGGCTTGATGCCGAGATCGTCGAGCCAACGGCCATGCAGTAAACCCGACCCGGATCGGTTTCCCTGAATCAGCAGCGGGAATTTTGCGAGCTCGTGCATCGAGATTGGCGCTCTGCCATGTTTGATGAGGCCTGGCTTGCACATCCATGCATTGTCTACCTTGCTGAGCGGGGTGACGCGAAACAGGGATTCATGAAAAATGTGGGGCACGATGACGAGATCAACTTTATCAGCCAGTAATTTGTCTCTCAGATTCACGCTGTGATCGACATCGGACTCTACGATGGCTCTGGGATAAAATTGCTGGATTTTATCTACGAATTGAGGGAGCCAGGTAAGCGCCGTCATTTCAGTAACACCCAGACTGATACGGCGCTCCAGTACTTCCGAACGGCTGAAAGCCTCGATCACCTGATCACGATGTGCAAGCAGTCGCTCGGCTTGCAGCAACAGTTCCTCCCCTTTTTCCGTCAGTCGGGCCGTGCGCCGATTGCGATCGAAAAGTTCAGTCTCGAAATAGTCTTCCAATTCCTGAATTCGTTTCGAGATGGCCGATTGCGTCGTGTGCAGCTTGGCCGCCGCCTGCGAAAAGCTTCCTAGCTTGACGATCCAATGGAGCGCTTCCAATTGCTTGAATGTCATCATCGCTACGTCGGCCTTTCTCTATCGCTGTGTCATTATCTAAAAAAGTGATTTTTTTATATTAAAAAATATCGTTTTTTTTATTATAAGGAAATGCCCAGAATCCATGTCGAACATACGGTGTTTGCCGTACATAGGCGTAATGGAGGATACAGAGCATGCAAGAGCCAGGGTTCCGGGTACTGCCAAGAGACTGCAGACCGCTTTCCAGCGAAACGATCCAGAAATTCCGATCTGTAGCAACCGCCCACATCAGCGACAACCTGCATAGAGCCTCGGGCATTCTGGGGCTGAATCCTTATCACCGGCCTTCCCCCTTGGCAGGAAGGGCTCTGACCGTCAAGACCCGTGCGGGCGACAATCTGATGATTCACAAAGCGATGACAATGCTGCAACCGGATGATGTATTGGTCGTCGACGGATACGGAGATACGAGTAATGCGCTGGTTGGTGAGTTGATGAAGCTGACGGCGGAATCGAGGGGCTGTGTGGGGTTCATCATCAACGGCGCCATCAGGGATGTCGCCGCTTATCGCTCATCCACGTTTCCATGCTATGCGAAAGGGGTGACCCATCGCGGGCCGTACAAGGAAGGTCCAGGCGAGGTCAATGTCCCCGTTGCAATCGGCGGTACCGTCATCAATCCTGGTGATCTGGTGGTCGGTGATGAAGATGGACTGGTTGTACTTCCGCCCGATGATGCGAGCCGTGTGCTCGAGCTTGCCAATGCGCTGCACCGGAAAGAAGAGGAGATTCGCCTGGCGATAGCGTCGAGAAAGCTCGACGTGTCATGGATCGATGCCGTGCTGAAAGCCAAAGGCATAGTGTCGTAGGTTTGGATCGTTGGAAGTTTCGAGTCGAATATGTCATTAAAGTTATCAGAAAGAATAGAGAGAATTCGCCCCTCACCCAGTGCTGCGGCGAATGACAAGGCCAGAGCGCTGAAGGAGGCAGGTAGAACGGTGGTCAACCTGACCATCGGAGAGCCTGATTACGATACTCCGGACCACGTCAAAACAGCGGCGGTCGACGCGATCTGGAGGGGCGACACGAAGTACACTCACGGTAAAGGAACGCTGCCGCTACGCCGCGCAATTGTCCAAAAATTCAAAAGAGATAACGATCTCACATACGATGTCGAAGAGGTCTTCGTTGGCGCCGGTGCCAAGCAGGTCATCTATAACGCCTTCGCGACCACCTTGAATCATGGGGATGAAGTAATCATTCCCGCTCCATATTGGGTCTCGTACCCTGACATCGCCCAGTATCACGGGGGGCAGCCGGTCATCGTTCCCTGTTCTGAAAGCAGCGGCTACAAGTTGCGCGCCGACGCATTGGCGGCGGTGATCACGGCGCGTACCCGCTGGTTGGTCCTCAATTCGCCTAACAATCCGACGGGGGCGGTTTACGACGAACAGGAACTGCGTGCGTTGGGAGACGTGCTGAAGCGTCATCCCCATGTCTGGGTGATGACGGATGACATTTATGAGCATCTTCGCTTCAGCGATTCGAAATTCACCACCTTTGCGCAGGCTGTCCCCGAACTGACCGAAAGGGTCTTGACCATCAATGGGGTTTCGAAGGCTTATGCGATGACAGGCTGGCGTATCGGCTACGCAGGCGGGCCCCGGATGCTGATCGACG
Organism: Propionivibrio sp.; assembly: GCF_047602565.1. GTDB lineage: Bacteria > Pseudomonadota > Gammaproteobacteria > Burkholderiales > Rhodocyclaceae > Propionivibrio. The sequence goes on along the minus strand of NZ_JASGGX010000001.1, from coordinate 1,214,158 downwards.
CCATGTCGAAACTGCAATCGCAAAGTGCATCGTGTGTCACTTCGATCAGTCAGGAAGCGGCGCGGATTGCATTGATTGGGGAGCAAGGTTCGATTCGGGAGAATGTGAAGAATCTGCACGAGAAACGCGATCTTGCACTGTCGATTCTGGAGGGAACCCAGGGATTGTCGATCGTCGAGCCGGAGGGCGCTTTCTACCTCTTCCCCTCGTGCGCCGGCCTCATGGGTAAGCGCACGGCCGATGGGGGGCGCATCGACAGCGATGACGATCTCGTACTGCATTTGCTGGAACAGGGCGGCGTAGCCGTCGTGAGCGGGTCTGCTTATGGCCTATCGCCCGCATTCCGCATTTCGATTGCCACATCGGTCGATGAGCTTGTTGATGGATGCCAACGGATCAGGCAATGCTGCAATGCATTAGTTTAGCCATTGAAGATTTTTACTATGTGATAAGGAGTGTAAGCGTGAAAACTGGCCAACTAGGTGGTTTCTTCGGTTTGGTGCGTCATGCAGGCAGGGGGTCGAGGCGCAGGTCCTGCATGTCGTTCATGGGCGCTGTCGCTGCCGTTGCATTGATGAGCGGGAATGCCTTTTCCGATCAACTCGAGGACATCAAAGCGAGAGGGACTCTGATTTGCGGGACGCTCGGCACTGCGGAGCCCTTCAGTTTCCAGGATCCTAAAACACGAGAAATCATCGGTTTCGATGTCGATGCCTGCAAAGCAGTCGCCGCAGACCTGGGTGTCAAATTGCAAGTGCAGATGGTCGCCGTCGACGCCAGAATCCCTTCGCTGATGCAGGGCCGGGTTGACATTCTGGCGGCCAACCTGGGGTACACCAAGGCACGCGCAGAGCAGATCGATTATAGCCACAGCTACTTCGTCAGCATGCAGAAGCTGCTGGTGAGAGCAGATTCGGGCATCGATAGCCGCGAGCAACTGAAAGGCAAAAGGATCGCCGCGACCAAAGGATCGACCTCGGAAATGGCGGTACGGCGTGAAATCCCGGAGGCGCAAACCACGACCTACAACGACGGTACGGCGGCCTATCTCGCCGTGGTGCAGAACAAGGTGTCGGCGTTCTGCTCCTCTGAACTGAACCTGGTCAAGCTGAAAGACCAGAGTGAAAAAACGCAACCTCTCAAGATCTTGGACGACGTCCTGATGGTCGAAGCTTGGGGACTGGGCGTGCGGAAAGGTGAAAAGAATTTCCTCGATCAGGTCAACAAAACGCTTGCACGTCTCGAAACCACGGGTGAAATCGACGTTACCTTCAAAAAATGGTTCGGAAACGACACGATCTATAAAATGAAGCGTGAGTATCAGATCGCCGAGATCAAGGACTGAGAGCGGGCTGCCGTGACTCCCCAATCATTTCTGGCTTTATCATCCGGTCGGGATGAGAGGGGCGTCCAGCCGATGTGCGACGCAAGCGGGAGTCGTCAGTCTCTGCCGCCTTCTGTCGAGCTGCCGGCCCAATCGACCTGCGTAACACTGCACACACGCTCTTGATATGCAATTCAATTTCAGCGTCGTACTGGCCGGGGAATATCCCATTGGGCTGCTGAAAGGTCTCTGGCTGACCCTGCAGCTCTCCGTTGCCGCGTGGTCGTTGGGCTTCTTTTTAGCTATCCTGCTGGCGGGCATTCGGAGCACGCCTTTCAAACCCTTGCAGTGGCTTGTCGCTACTTATGTCGAGTATCAGCGTAACGTGCCGCTGCTGGTCCATATTCTATTCTGGTACTTCGGTGTTCCGGAATTGCTGCCGCAAGAGGCGCGTGACTGGCTGATCGCCCACAACATGGAATTTCTGTCCGCCATGATGGCGCTTGGGCTGTGCGCAGCCGCGTACATGTCGGAGGACTTGCGGAGCGGTATCCGGGCGATCCCATCCTCTCAGATCGAGGCGGCACGGGCGCTCGGATTGAGCTATCTCAAGACCATGCGTCTCGTCGTCATGCCGCAGGCCATCCGTGCCTCCATTCCGCCTCTGGTCAGCCAGGCGCTGCTGCTGTTCAAGAACTCCAGCTTGGCGATGGCGATCGGCTTGGCGGAACTGATGTATAAAACGCGCGAAATCGAAAACGACACCTTTCGCACGTTTGAGATCTATGCGATATGCACCTTGATCTATCTGTCAGTGTCGTTCGGGATCATGGCGTTCGGCCAGCGGATCGAACGGCGTTTGCGCCGCCGCGGAGGTTGATGTATGTGGGACGTGCTTCGCGACAATTGGTTGCTGCTTCTCATCGGCCAGTATCCCCATGGTCCGCTCGGCGGCTTGAGCCTGACATTCATCATCGCAATCCTGGGACTTGTACTTTCGTTTCCCTTGGCGATTCTTCTTGCATTGGCCCGCCTCAGTCCTTTTCGCCTGATCTACTATCCTGCATTCGCTTTGATCCAGGTGGTCAGGGGCTTGCCGTTCCTGATGTTCATTTTCTGGGTCTACTTTTTCCTGCCTGCCATTACCGGAAAGGCCATCTCGGGTTTCACGACCCTGGTGTGCGCACTGATCATCTACGAGTGCGCGTATTTATCGGAGATCATCCGGGGCGGAATAGAAGCGTTGCCGGAGGGGCAGATGGCGGCGGCCCGGTCGCTGGGGCTCGGCTACTTCAAGGCGATGCGCGGCGTCATTCTTCCCCAGGCGCTCTACAACGTACTGCCGAGCCTGGTCAGTCAGTTCGTATCGACGATCAAGGAAACATCGCTCGGTTATGTGATCAGCGTTCACGAGCTTACCTTTGCCGCCAATCAGATCAATAGCGTTTTGCTGACGAAACCGGCAGAGGTGTACGGCATCCTGGCGATAACCTATTTTTTGCTTTGCTTCACGTTGACACAGATTGCCCGCCGCGTCGATCGGATGATTACCAGGAAGCGGGGAGGTGGTGGGCCGCGGGGCGGCGAACAGGACATGGTGCCGGCTGAGAGCAAACCGGCCTGAGGATCGTGATTTTGGCTGTTGTTGGCGTTGATGATTGATAGGTGGACGGGGCTGCGATGATCGAGTTTAGAAGCGTCGGCAAATGGTATGGCGATTTCCAAGTATTGAAGGATATCGACGAAACGATCGCCAAGGGCGAGGTAGTCGTTGTCTGCGGGCCGTCAGGTTCCGGCAAATCGACGCTGATTCGGACCATCAATCGCCTGGAGCCCATTCAGGCAGGAAATATCCGCATTGGTGGCGTAGATATCCATTCGAAGTCGGTGTCGTTGAATGAGTTCAGAGGTGGAATCGGCTTCGTGTTTCAGCAATTCAATCTCTTCCCTCATTTGACGGCCATCGAAAATATCACGCTTGCGCCCCGCCAAGTCTTGGGCATCAGTGCGGCCGAGGCGAAAGAACGGGGGAGGAAACTGCTGGACCGGGTAGGACTGCTCAGCAAGGAGAATGCCTATCCAATACACTTGTCCGGAGGGCAGCAGCAGCGCGTGGCGATTGCCCGCGCCCTCGCCATGGAGCCCCCGATCATGCTGTTCGATGAACCAACGAGCGCGCTTGATCCTGAAATGGTCGGAGAGGTGCTTGGCGTCATGAAGCAGTTAGCGAAGGAAGGCATGACGATGGTTTGCGTGACGCATGAGATGGGCTTTGCCCGGGAGGTCGCCGACCGTGTGATCTTCATGGACTCAGGCAGCATCATGGAACGGAACGACCCCGCCAGTTTTTTCAACAGCCCGCAGCATCCGAGAACACAAAAATTCCTGGCCGACGTTCTGGTCAGGTAGGGCGCCACCCTCCCTGCTTCAGAGCAATCGCTCCGTCCGCCGCCTCCCGAGCTTGCGTCCGAGGCCGTTGACCCACAGCGAGAAAAGAATCACCGTGCCGCCCATCGTCAGCGTGCGCAGATTGGCGTCGCGGTTCCAGATCAGCAGGTTGACGATGAGGCCGGCCGGCACGTGCAGTTCGTTCATGATCGCCAGCGTGCCGGCGTCAACCCGCGTGCTGCCCTTGACCCAGCCGTACATGCCCAGCGCCGTGGCGAACAGGCCCATCCACGCCAGCACGCCCCATTGGGTGGCGGTCTGCGGTAGTTTGGACAGGTCGCCGAACAGCAGGAAGGACGGGACCACCAGCACCATCGCGCCGAGGAAGAAATGGCCGAAGAAGCGGTGCAGCGGCAGATCAGTCGGATACTTGGCGAGTAGCTGGCGGCACAGCACCTGGCCGGCGGCGAAGGTGGCGTTGGCCAGTTGCAGCAGCAGGAAGCCGATCAGGTATTCGCCCTCGATCTTGTGGAAGCGGATGATGATGCCGCCGGTGACCGCCACGGCGGCGGCGACCAGCGACCAGGGATTGAAGCGCCTGGCCAGGCCGTCGTCGAGCAGGGTCACGTAGATCGGCGTGAGCACGGTGAACAGCAGGACTTCCGGCACGGTGAGCACGTTGAAGCTGCGGTACAGGCACAGGTAGGTGATGCCGAACTGCAGCGCGCCGGCCAGCCACAGGCCGCCGACTAGCCGCCACGGCAGGTTGCGCCAGCGGGTGAAGGGAATGAATACGGCGGCGGCGATGGCCACGCGCACGAGCACGGCGAAGTCGGCGTCCACGCGGCCGGCGATGTATTGGCCGATCAGGCTGAAGGAAAACGCCCAGAGGACGGTGACCAGAACGAGGTAAGGCATGGATGAGGCGATCCCGCTGAAAAACGTTGTCGGAAAGGCCGCGGCACCCTGGAAAAAAATGGCGACGCGGCGGCCAGGGAGAGGGAGAACCGTCGCGTCGGCGGAAATCCGCACCGGCGATCCTACGCTACCGCCATCCCTCCCGCGTACATCGGATTTCCACAATTCTATTGCATTTCCCGGCCGCCCCGACCTTGCCGGGTACGCTTCCGGCCGCCGTCCCGGATGAACGGGATCAGTCGGTCGCCGCTTCCTGCGCCGAGAGCGCATGGCCCATGCGGTAGCGGCCGGCGGCCACGTTGATGCCGCCGCGGGCCGTGAGCGCCTCGGGGGCCAGCGCGGTGGCGGCCAGTTCTTCGATGGCGGCCTCGGCGTGGCCGGTGACCAGCAGCACCCAGTCCACGCCGCCGTCCTTGCCGCGGATGCGCTGCTCGCGCGTCATCTCAGGCGTCAGCGCGGCCTCGAACAGGTGCGCGCTCGCCACGCCGGGCCGGTCGGCCGACGCGGGCAGCGCCTGCGCCACGAGCCAGTCGCGCAGGGCGGTTTCCTGGCCGGGGTCCGGGCTGAAATGGATCAACAGTCCGCTGGTGCCCAGACCGGGGCCGCGGCTGAAGGCGACGCGGCAGAATCCCCGGCGCATGCCGCGGTAGTGCGGCATCATCCGGGCCGTCCAGGCGCTCGGATTGTTCAGGCGTTCGAGGTAGGGCGGCGAGGCCAGCGTGTCGAGGCCGGCGACCTCGTACATCACGAAGTAGCGCGGGCCCGGCCCGGTCGCCGTCCAGCGCGATCCGCGCAGGAAACCGGGGATCGACATCCGTTCCCGCAGGTGTTCGCGCGAATGCCAGTCGTCGTGTTCGGCGACCGCCTCCGGGACGACGTCGAACGAAAGAATCATTGCCGCGTTGCCGAGCAGTGCCATGTTTTTCTCCTTCGAAATAAGCCTGCGACCGGGGATCAGCCGGCCTTCGCCGTTTCCGGCACGCCAGGGGCCGGCGCCGGATGGCGGAGGTCCGGCAGGAAGACGGCGAACAGCCCGAGCAGCGGCAGGAAAGAGCACAGCCGATAGACGGCGACGATGCCCCATGCGTCGGCGAGCTGTCCGAGCACCGCCGCGCCGATGCCGGCCAGACCGAAGGCCAGGCCGAAGAACAGTCCGGAAACCGTGCCGATCCGGGCGGGGAACAGTTCCTGCGCATACACCAGGATGGCGGGGAAGGCGGAGGCCAGCATGAAACCGATGATCATGGTCAGCACGACCGACACGGCGGGGCCGGCATAAGGCAGCGCCAAAGTGAACGGCGCGATGCCGAGGATGGATATCCAGATCACCCGCTTGCGCCCGATGCGGTCGCCGATCGGCCCGCCGAGCAGCGCCCCGGCGGCGACCGAGGCAAGGAAGTAGAACAGGTGGTACTGCGCGGTCTGCGTATCGAGGCCGTACTGGTGCATCAGATAGAAGATCAGGTAGCTGTTGATGCTGGCCATGTAGAAGAACTTCGAGAAGATGAGCGTCAGCAGCACGGCCAGCGTCTGCACGATCCTGGCCCTGGGCAGGGACTGTCCGGAGGACGCGGGCGTCCTGGCCGGCCGCCGCTGGTGCTGCCGGTACCAGCGCCCGACGCCGATCAGCACGATCATGGCCAGCAGCGCGACCAGCGAAAAGAGCGCGATGCTGCGCTGCCCGTACGGCAGGATGATCCACGCGGCGAGCAGCGGCCCGGTCGCCGCGCCGGCGTTGCCGCCGACCTGGAAGATCGATTGGGCCAGTCCGTGGCGTCCGCCCGAGGCCATGCGCGCGACGCGCGCCGATTCCGGGTGGAAGACCGCCGAGCCCGAACCGATCAGCGCGGCCGCCAGCAGGACCACGGGGAAATGGCTGGCCAACGACAGGGTAAGCAGGCCGGCCAGCGTGCAGCCCATGCCCAGGGCCAGCGAGTACGGCTTGGGCCGCCGGTCCGTGTAATAGCCGACGACCGGTTGCAGCAGCGACGCCGTGCATTGGAAAACCAGCGTGATCAGCCCGATCTGGGCGAAGTTCAGGCCGAATTCGGTCTTGAACAGCGGATAGATCGCCAGGATCAGCGACTGGATGGTGTCGTTCAGGAAATGCGAGAAGCTGATGGCGCCGAGCACCCCGAAGGCGGTGCCCGAGCCGGCTGCCGCGCTTGACGTGTTTTTCATGATGCGGGAAGGGCGGGAGAAAAGCGTCCACTATACGGCCGATGCCCCGGCCGCGTCTTGCCTGCTGCGTGGATAGCGCAGGAATGTCCCGGTTGCGGCATGCGGGCAACACCTGGACACGGCTGGCGCCGCCGGCGAACGGCGGGCGTTTTTGAGGCATCGGACGGCGTCCCTTATAATCCCGCCCTTCCGACTGGCAGGGTATTGACGCGAGGAGCGGGCATGCGGATGGCGATTCTGGTGTTGATCGGCATGGGCGCCGGGATGAGTTCCGGGCTGTTCGGCATCGGCGGCGGCGTGCTGATCGTGCCGGCGCTGGTATACCTGCTCGATTTCCCGCTGCATCGGGCCGTCGGCACCAGCCTCGCCGTGCTGCTGCCGCCCATCGGCGCGGCGGCGGTTTACGCGTATTACCGCGCCGGGCACATCGACTGGCAGGCCGCCCTCATCCTGGCCACGACGCTGTTCGTCGGCGCGTGGCTGGGGGCGATGGCGGCCAACCACCTCGACGAAAGCTGGCTGCGCAACCTGTTCGGCGTTTTCCTGATCGCCCTGGGCGGCTACATGCTGTTCTTCGGCAAGTCGGCCTGATTCCGTCGGCCGGCTCGCTGGCGGCTACATGCCGAGCGATCTGAGCAGTTCGTCGCTGTCGCCGTGGTCGGGCGGCGAGGGCGGCGTCGCGGTCGTCGCGCCGCTGTTGGCCTGCGCGATCAGCTCGTCCGGATCGGGCGCTTCGTGCGGCTCGAAGTCGTAGAGCTTGATGAACTCGGTGCGGTCGATCGCCAGTTCCAGGTAGAAGATGTTGTTGCCGCCGGTGTAGAACGTGACGCGCCGCGCCTCCGGCTGATCGAGGTTGGCGTCGACGCTGAGCATGACCTGCTTGTTGATGGCCAGCATCTTGGGCTGGTTCTGGGTGATGTGCGTCTGCAGCTCGCGCCCGATCTTGCCGGTGAAATCGCCGACGATCTGGTTCATCAACTCGCCCATGACGTTGGCCACTTCGTCCGAGGTGAAGGAGCTGGCCAGTCCGTCCTTCGGGATGCCCATGCTGAGCATGTAGCGCTCGTAGAGTTCCATCGCCGCCTGGGCGGAAAAGTTGATGATCACCAGCCCGGAGAATCCGCCGTCGAAGAGGACGAAGCAGCCGATGTCCGGCTTGAGGCAGGTCTTGCTGATGCGCTGCACCATCGCCGAATAGCGGATCTGGCTCTGGGTGGCCAGGGTGAGGACCTTGGTTACCGAATCGCACAGGCTGACGAGCAGGTCCTCGGTTCCGAAAACGACTGTTTTTTCGAGCGGGCTCATGGTGTTATCGCCGATTGTTGGGAAAATGCGTCATGTATAGCACAGTTGCGGCCACGGGCGCGTCTTTTTCCCATTTTCGCGGGCGGCCGGCTTCTGCTATCGTTGCCACCCCGTCAAGCGAAACGAAAAGATGCCTTACCCCGTCGTCGATACCCAGGTTTCACCCACCGGCAGGCTGGAAGTCCTGTCCCGCGCCGAGGTCGCCCGGCTGCTCGATCATGGCCACGACAGCCTGCACCACGTCTTCCGCAACTGCGCGCTGGCCGTCCTGAACTGCGGCAACGAACTCGATGACGGCAAGGAACTGCTGGAGCGCTATCCGTCCTTCAGCATCCAGTTGATCAGCCGTGAGCGCGGCATCAAGCTCGACATCCACGGCGCGCCGGCGAGCGCGTTCGTCAACGGCAAGATGGTCGCCGGCATCCGCGAGCATCTGTTCGCCGTGCTGCGCGACGTCGTCTATCTCGGCGACGAGATTCGCGACAACAGGAAATTCAATCAATCGACGTCCGACGGCGTCACCGACATCGTCTTCCACATCCTGCGCAACGCCGGCATCCTGCAGCCGGTGGCCGACACCAGCGTGGTGGTCTGCTGGGGCGGGCATTCGATCTCGCGGGAGGAGTACGACTACACCAAGCGGGTCGGCTACCAGCTCGGCCTGCGCGGCCTGGACATCTGCACCGGCTGCGGTCCGGGCGCCATGAAGGGACCGATGAAGGGCGCCACCATCGGCCATGCCAAGCAGCGCATCGGCGGCCGCTATCTCGGTTTTTCCGAGCCTGGCATCATCGCCGCCGAGTCGCCCAATCCGATCGTCAACGCCCTGGTCATCTTTCCGGACATCGAGAAGCGCCTCGAAGCGTTCGTGCGCGTCGGCCACGGCATCGTGATCTTCCCCGGCGGCGCCGGCACCGCGGAGGAAATCCTGTACCTGCTCGGCATCCTGCTGCATCCGCGCAATGCCGAACTGCCGTTTCCGCTGGTGTTCAGCGGACCGAAGAGCGCGGAGGGCTATTTCAGGCACATCGACGCCTTCATCGGCCAGACGCTGGGGCGCGAGGCGCAGCGCCGCTATTCGATCATCCTCGACGATCCGGAGCGCGTCGCGCGCGAAATGAAGGCCGGCCTGACGCTCGTGCGCGAATTCCGCAAAAGCCGGCGCGACGCCTACAACTTCAACTGGCTGCTGCACGTCGACCACGAGTTCCAGCGGCGCTTCCGGCCGACGCACGAGAACATGCGGACGCTCGACCTGTACAAGGACCGGCCGAGCCATCTTCTGGCGGCCAACCTGCGGCGCGCCTTTTCGGGCATCGTGGCCGGCAACGTCAAGGCCGACGGCATCCGGGAGATCGAGCGGCACGGGCCGTTCGAAATCCATGGCGATGCGGCGATCATGGGGCCGATGGACGCGCTGCTGGCGTCCTTCGTCGAGCAGACGCGCATGAAGCTGCCGGGCAAGGACTACCACCCGTGCTATCGGATTGTCGGCCAGGAGGTTGGCGGCGCGGCCGCCTGACCGGGACCCGGCGAAAACGGCAAGGCTGCGGAACGGGCGAAAAAAAGCGCCCCCCGTCGGTGGAGCGGGGGACGCCTGAGCCATTGTTGCGCTCGAACGGGTAATCAGGCCGGAGCCGGCCGGCGGGTGTTCTGGTCGATGCCTTTCCGGTTCATCGGCCGTCAATAGGCCACTTGCGCGACTTCGCGCAATTCCTCGGTCGTCGTGCGGCCGAAGCCGAAGAACTCCAGGTACGCGGGGATCATTTCGTAGAGCATGTCGACGCCGATCTGGTAGCGGCAGCCGCGCGCCCGCGCCGCCTGCAGCAAGGGCGTCATCTCCTGTTTCATCACCACCTCGCCGACGAAGGTCGAGGCGGACAGGTCGTTGAGGTCCATCGGCAGCGGGTCGCCCGGCAGGCCGAGCGGCGTGGCGTTGACCACCAGGTCGTAGCCGGCGGCCCGGTTCGTGCCCGTGCGCGCCGCCAGTTTCGGGTAATGCTGGCGCAGCCGGTCGACCAGGCCGGCGGCCGATTCCGGAAAGGCGTCATGGACCGTGATGGCCGCCACGCCCTCGGCGGCGAGCGACGCGGCGATCGCCGAGCCGACGCCGCCGGAGCCGACCACCAGGCATTCCGCGCCCGCGAAGGCGAATCCCTTGCGCCGGAGTCCGCGCGTAAAACCGGCGCCGTCGAACATGTCGCCGAGCAGCGTGCCGTCCGGCCGCTTCAGCACGGCGTTGCAGGAACCGGCGATCTTGGCGGCCGTGGACAGTTCGTCGACCAGCCCGGCCGTGGTGATCTTGTGCGGCATGGTGACCAGGGCGCCCGGCACGTTGGTGAGGGCGAACACGGATTTCATCACCGCCGGGTAGTCCTCGGGCTTGACCCCCATGGGGACGACCACCGCGTCGATGTCGTTGCGCTCGAACCAGGGGTTGTAGATGAGCGGCGCCTTGAAGGCGTGCGTGGGATAGCCGAACAAGGGCAGCAGTTGCGTTTGGCCGGTGATCATGGACAGTGTTTCTCCCGGAGGCGCGGTACCCGTTTTTCATGCGTTTTCCGGATTCGGCTGCGTGGCCCGCACCCGGCAAGATGCCTGGCCGAGGTACCGTGGGCCGAAGCACGGCGCGACTATAGGGAAAACGTGTTATCGAGTAAATAAAATGGAAAATATATTTAGTATATGAAAATTAACATGATCAATCCGTACCAAGCTTTACGGCCCGCACGGAAGACGGTACCTAAATGGAGAGGAGATCGGGTAGTGGCGTCCGGAGCCGTTCCGGTACAAATATTCTTTTCTACAGATAATTAATATATTTTTCATTTTATAGACAGAATAATTCGTCGCGACTAGGATGCCCGTCAAACATGAATTCAAGAGGGCTTGCGCTAGAATGACCTCGCGGCTGTCGGCAGACGGCTTGGACGATTGTTTGGAAGCGGCACAAAGTCCGTGCATGGTTTATAGACGAGGGGCGGGCAGATCTTTGCGGAATGCGGGACTCGAAGCCTGATGACAAAAATCCCGGAAGGGAAAAATCGATAAGGAGGATTGCTTCATGGTCAAGGCACTCAAAACGGTAGTCGCGGCGCTGGCCGTCTGTGGTCTGGCGTTGTCCGCGACGAGCGCGTCCGCGCAGATCAACGAGCGCGTGCTCAGATTCGCGTCGAGCAACGTCGAGGGGAATCCGCAGGTCGACGGCCTGATGAAGTTTGCCGACCTGGTCAAGGAAAAGAGCGGCGGCAAGATGGTGGTCAAGGTGTTCACCGGCGCCACCCTGGGCAAGGACATCCAGGTGTTGTCGTCGATGCAGGGCGGCACCGTCGATGGCGCGACCATGAACACCAACCTGCTGGTCGGCATCGTCAAGGACGCCGGCCTCGTCGATCTGCCCTACATCTTCGACAACGAGCAGGAAGCCTATGCCGTCCTGGACGGCCCGTTCGGGCAGAAGATCCATTCCGAACTCGAACCGAAGGGGCTGATCGGCCTGGCGTTCTTCGACATGGGCTACTACAGCCTGCACAACAACACGCACCCGATCAAGACGATCGACGACGTCAAGGGCCTCAAGATGCGCGTGACTGAGACCCCGGTGACCATCGATACCTTCAAGGCCTGGGGCGCGAACGCCGTGCCGCTGGCCTACGCCGAGCTGTTCAGCGCGCTCGAATCGCGCATCGTCGACGGCGGCGGGCAGCCGCCGCTGAACATGATCTACGGCAAGATCGGCGAAGTCTCCAAGTTCTACACGGTGAACCGCTACTCCTTCACGCCGGTGTCGCTGCTGATGAGCAAGAAGACGATGGACAAGCTGACGGCCGACGAGAAGAAGGTCATCTCCGATGCCGCCAAGGAGTCGACCGGCTTCCAGCGCCAGATTTCCCTGAAGAAATCGGCCGACTGCCTGGCCGATCTGAAGAAGACCAAGACGCAGGTGACCGAGCTCACGCCGGCGGAAATCGCGCCGTTCCGCGAAGCCACCAAGCCGGTGGTCGAGAAGTACCTGAAGGTCTACGACGAAGCGCTCGGCAAGCTGCTGTTCGCCGAGATCGCCAAGTACCGCGCCGCGAAGAAGTAACGGGGCAGGGGAGTCCGGGGGGCGCCGATGCGCCCCCGCGCAGGGGAAGGGCGCAGCCGCGCCCTTCCCCTTTTTGCTGTCCTCGTTTCCGGCGGGAGGTCCGGCGTCAGTGCCCTTCAGGATGCCGCGTCCGCGCTTCTCGCGTCGGCCGCGCCCGGGCAGGCCCGATCACGTGGCGGTCCTCGGCAATACCAGCGTGGCGGACAGCCCGCCTGCGGGCCGGTTGGCGAGGATCAGTTCGCCGCCATGCAGCAGGGCGACGTCCTTGACGATCGACAGGCCCAGTCCGACGCCGCCGGTGTCCGCGGCGCGGGCGCCGTCGGGGCGGTAGTACGGCTCGGTGACCAGCGGCAATGCCGCTTCCGGGATGCCCGGGCCATCGTCCTCGACCGCCAGGCGCAGGGCCTCGGCGCCGTCGGCGATGCGCAGGCGCGGGTTGCTCCCGTGCTTGCAGGCGTTGTCGATGAGATTCTGCAAGGCCCGGCGCAGCGCCGCCAGACGCCCCGGATAGGCATGCAGCGCCTGGCCTGAAACGGTCACGCGCCGGCCCGGAGCGGAGGAATCTTCCGCCAGGCTTTGGACCAGGGCATTGATGTCGATCGGCCGGATCGGTTCGTTTTCGCGCAGGCCCCGCAGGTAATCCAGCGTGGCGTCGATCATCTGCGCCATGGCGTCGAGGTCGGCGGCCATCTGCTCGCGCAGGCGTTCATCCTCGATCAGCTCGCTGCGCAGGCGCAGCCGTGTCAGCGGCGTGCGCAGGTCGTGCGAGACGGCGGCCAGGGCGCGCGAACGCTCCTCGATCAGCCGCCGCAGCTTGTCGCGCATGCGGTTGAACGCCTGCGCCGCCGTGCGCACCTCGGTCGAGCCGGCCTCGGCCAGCGGCGGCGCGTCGAGGTTCTGCCCCAGCGTGTCGGCCGCCTGCGCCAGATGCCGCAACGGCGTCGTCGCCTGGCGCACGACCAGCATGACGACGGCCGCGACGATGCCCAGGGAGGCCGCCAGGTAGACGTAGAACCAGCCGGGCAAGGCCGGCGCGCCGGGCTGCAACGTGGCCGTGACGCGCACCCACTGGCCGTCCCGCAGGCGCAGGTCGAAAGTGCGCGAGGCGGAGTCCTGCGCCATGCGCCCCATGCCGCCCATGCCGCCGCCCATCCCGCCACCTTTTCCCATGCCGCCGGCCGAGCGGATCTCGCGCTCGCCGCCCAGGCGGGCGGCGACACCCGCCTGGATCTGGCCGCGCGGCGGGAACGGCGACACCTGGCGTGCGTCGATCAGCGCCACGCGCAGGTCGTCCGTCTGAAGCCGGGCGATGGCCTGCGGGTATCCCGCCGCGGCGCCGGCTTCGAGCTGCCGGACGGCGTCGGCGATGCGGTCGGCCATGTGCAATCCGCGCGCCTCGGTGACGACCGCGGCACGTTCGCTCCAGTGCAGCCACAGGCTCAGCGACTGGGCGCCGGCCAGGCCGGCCAGCAGGATCAGCGCCAGGCGGGCGGAAAGGCTGGACGGCATGAACGCGGCCAGGCGGCGGCCGAGGGTCATTTTTCCCGCCTTGCCACCGCCGCGGCCAGCACATAGCCTTCGCCGCGCACCGTCTTGAGCAGGGCGGGTTCGCGGCTGTCGTCGCGCAGGCGCTGGCGCAGGCGGCTGACCTGCACGTCGATCGCGCGGTCGAAGGGCTCGGCTTCGCGTCCGTGGATCATCTCCGTGAGCTGGTCGCGGGTCAGCACGCGGTTGGGATGGTCGAGCAGAATGCGCAAGAGCCGGTATTCGCCGCCGGAAAGCGGGGTGGCCACGTCGTCCGGCGCGGTCAGGAGACGCTCCGCGGTATCCAGCGTCCAGCCGGCGAAGACGAGATAACGCGCCGCCTCCGGCGCCAGGTTCGGCGGCAGGGCGCGCGTGCGGCGCAGAATGCTCTTGATGCGCGCGAGCAGTTCGCGCGGATTGAACGGTTTCACGAGGTAGTCGTCGGCGCCCATTTCGATGCCGACGATGCGGTCGGCGTCCTCGCCGCGCGCGGTGAGCATCAGCACCGGCAGATTCGGCTTGCCCGGCTTGGCGCGCAGGTCGCGGCACAGCGTCAGGCCGTCGCTGTCGGGCAGCATCAGGTCGAGCACGATCAGGTCGACGGCATGGCGTTCCAGGGCCTGCCACATCTCGCGTCCGCCGCGCACGGCGATGGCCGCGAAACCGTTGCGGGCCAGATAGTCCTCGAGCAGCCGGCGGATTTCCGGGTCGTCGTCGACGATCAGAATGGTGTCGGTTTTATCCATTGCGATGCTCTGGCGATGCTGCACGATGCGATTGATAGCGCTTTTTCCCGCGCCGTGGCGGCGGGCGTGTAACGCAGTGTAACGCCGCGAGGCGCCGCAACGCTGCGATGCAATTCAGTTTTCCCCGGCAACATCGGGCTTACAACTCCAGCGTTCAATGGCGCCATGGACGCGCCGAACGACGGGCGTCCTGCACTTGATCCGCTTTATGGGAGAGACGACATGAAAAGCGCTGCCGATTGGAAAAACATCGCATTGGCCGCCTTGCTCGGCGGGATGCTGGCGGCTTCGGCGCTGGCCCAGCCGGGACCGGGCATGGGCGGCGGACCGCGCATGCAGAACGCCGCGCCGGGCATGGGCAGCGGGATGGGACGCGGGATGCGCTTCAGCCAGGACAATACGCCGGGATGGACGCTGATGACGCCGGCGGAGCAAGCCGCGCACCGGGAAAAAATGCTGTCGATGCAGACCTACGCGGACTGCAAGGCGTACCAGACCGAACATCGCGCGGTCATGGAGGCGCGCGCCAGGGAACGGGGCGTGACGCTGCCGGCGGCGCGCCAGCTGGGCTGCGAGCGCATGCAGGCGCGCGGCCTGCTCAAGTAGCGGAAGGTGCCTTCAGGCACGGGTGGAAGAGCGGAGCAGGACCCACAGCGCGCCTTCGCCGCCGTCGTTGGGCGGCGGGTGGCAGAACGCCAGGACGTCCTTGCTGCGCGACAGCCAGCTTTTGACCAGCTGGCGCAGGACGCCTTCGCGGCCCGGCGAACCGTGGCCGCGGCCATGTACGATGCGCACGCAACGCCTGCCTTCGCGCACCGATTCGGCCAGGAAGCGCGCGACTTCCTCGTGCGCCTCGTGCCGGTTGAGGCCATGCAGGTCGGTATGGTTGCGGATCGTCCACCGGCCCCGCCGCAGGTCGCGCAGCACGCTGCGCGGCAGGCCGGGGCGCAGGAAGGCGTCGGCCTCACCGATGGCCAGCAGGTCGTCGATCTCCAGCGGTCCATGCAGCGATTCGGCGACGGCCGCCGCCTCGTCGAGTTCGCGCTGGCGCGGGCGCGGACTCGGCTTGGAGCGCTCGTGCAGGACGCGCTCCGGCGTCTTCAGCGGACGCGCGTCGGCGACGGCCGAGCGGAAATCGGCGATGTCTTCCGGCGACGGCTGGGGAGGTTCACTCATCGGCATGCGGAAACCCGGTCGTGAACCGCGGCGGGACGGCATCGCACCCGGCGCGCCGGCCTCGTCGAAGGCCGGCGCCCGGTTTTTCGCCGTGCCGCGGCGGCGTTTGCCTCTTTACTTGTCCAGCAGGCCGTCGAGATATTTCTCGGCGTCCAGCGCCGCCATGCAGCCGGAGCCCGCCGAGGTGCAGGCCTGGCGGTAGATGTGGTCCTGCACGTCGCCGGCGGCGAAGACGCCGGGGATCGACGTCGCGGTGGCGTTGCCGTGGCGGCCGCCCTGGGTGATGATGTAGCCGTTTTCCATCTCCAACTGGCCGGCGAACAGATCCGTGTTCGGCTTGTGGCCGATGGCGATGAATACGCCGAGCAGGGGGATTTCCTCGCTGGCGCCGGTCCGCACGTTCTTGACGCGGATGCCGGTGACGCCGGAGGGATCGCCGAGCACTTCCTCCAGCGTCGAATCCCATTTGATCGTGACTTTGCCGGTCTTTTCCTTCTCGAACAGGTGGTCCTGCAGGATTTTCTCGCTGCGCAGCTTATCGCGGCGGTGCACCAGCGTGACGTGGCTGGCGATGTTGGCGAGATAGAGCGCCTCTTCGACGGCGGTATTGCCGCCGCCGATCACGGCGACCGGCTGGTTCTTGTAGAAGAAGCCGTCGCAGGTCGCGCACGCCGAGACGCCGCGGCCGGAATATTCCTCTTCGGAGGGCAGGCCGAGGTATTGCGCCGACGCGCCCGTGGCGACGATCAGCGCATCGCAGGTATAGGTGCCGGAATCGCCGACCAGGGTGAAGGGCCGTTTCGCCAGATCGGCGGTGTGGATGTGGTCGAAGACGATCTCGGTCTCGAAGCGGCGGGCGTGCTCTTCGAACTTCTGCATCAGCTCGGGGCCCTGGATGCCCTCGGCGGCGGCCGGCCAGTTGTCCACGTCGGTGGTGGTCATCAGCTGGCCGCCCTGCGCCATCCCGGTGACCAGGACCGGCTTGAGATTGGCGCGCGCGGCATAGACGGCGGCGGTGTACCCGGCCGGGCCGGACCCCAGGATGAGCAGCTTGCAGTGGCGCGCTTGCGACATGTCGGTTCCTTTCCTTGATTGTGAGTGCCGGCTTGATTATAACGGCAGGCGCGGATGGCGGCCCCCGGCCGGCGGCACGATGCCGCCGCGCTTGAACTGGGGGCGAGTATTGGCGGATCATAGCGGGGGACGGTCATCGTCCCGGACGAAGGAGCATCCATGGATAACGTCGGTGAAACGGTCGCGGGAAAGTCCGTGCGTCTGCTGTTGCAGAACATTCCCCTCTTCACGGGCCTGCCCGAGACGCAGCTGAACCACATCGCGCGCATGGCCGTGCTGCGGCGGGAGCCCCGCAACAAGACGATCGTCTTCGTGGGGGCGGGGACCGATTCGCTGTTCGTCATCGTCAAGGGCAGCGCGAAAGTGCTCAACCGGGATTCCGAAGGGCGCGAGGTCATTCTCTCCATGCTCGGGGCGGGCGAGTGTTTCGGCGAAATGGGCCTGATCGACGATTCGCCGCGCTCGGCCGACGTGGTGACCAACGAGCCCTGCGACCTGCTGGTGATCTCCAAGGCCGACTTCACCCGGGCGCTGTCCGAGAACGTCGATCTCTGCCTGAACATCATGAAGAGCCTGGTCCTGCGCCTGCGCGAGGCCAACCACAAGATCGAGAGCCTGGCGCTGATGGACGTGTACGGGCGGGTGGCCAAGCTGCTCCTGGATCTCTCCGAAACCGAGGACGGCGTGCGCAGCGTGAAACGCCGGATCACCAAGCTGGACATGGCCAAGATGGTCGGCGCCTCGCGCGAGATGGTCAGCCGCGTGATGCGGGATCTCGAACATCGCGGCATCATCCGCAGCGAGCCGGGGCGGATCATCCTCAACGGCGACTGACCGCCGCCGGGCACTGGCCGGCGCGCGCAGCACCGGGTGCCGGACGGCTATAATCCGCTTTTGACCCGTACGACGGATCGTGATGGCTGCGCAGTACAAATCCACCGCCAAGTTCAACCGTGCCTCCGCCCCTCCCAGCCCGCTGCCGGAGAAGATCGGTCTCGTTCTCCAGGAATCGCGCTGGCTGGCGCTGATCGCGGTGGCGGCTTTTCTAGGGTTGGCGCTATGGGGGTTCGACCGCGCCGATCCGGGCTGGTCACATGCCGTTTCCGCGACCGCCCTGCATAACCCGGCCGGGCGCGGCGGCGCCTGGCTGGCCGACCTCCTGCTCTACGTCTTCGGCTTTTCGGCGTGGTGGTGGGTGATCCTGCTGCTGGCCATGGTCTGGTGGGGCTACCGCCGGCTGGACGGGCTGCGTCCGGCCGACCGCCGGCCGCTGTACATCGCCCTGGGCGGTTTCCTGCTGCTGATCGTCGCCAGCAGCGCGCTGGAGGCCCTGCGCTTCTATTCGCACAAGGCCCAGTTGCCGCTGGGGCCGGGCGGCATGCTGGGGCAGGGGCTGGGCGGCCTGACCGTCCGCTATTTCGGCTACACGGGCGCGACGCTGGCGCTGATCGCCGCGTGGGCGCTGGGCTGGAGCATCTTTTCCGGGATGTCCTGGCTGTCCGTCGTCGAGCGCTTCGGCGCCCTGCTGGAAAAGTCCATCTTCGGCGTCCGCGATCTGCTCGACCGCTGGCAGGACCGGCGCATCGGCCGCGAGGTGGCGCGCGAGCGCGAAGCGGTGGTCGAAGGCGAGAAGCGCCGCGAGGAGACGCGCGAACCGATCATCATCCAGGCGCCGCCGCCCGAAGCGCCGGTGCCGCCCAAGGTCGAGAAGCGCATCGAGCGCGAACGGCAGACGCCGCTGTTCCCCGAGGCCGTGGCCGGCGGGCTGCTGCCGCCGCTGCATCTCCTGGAGCCGCCCGCGGCGGCGACCGAGACGGTCGCCGCCGAGACGCTGGAATTCACCTCGCGCCTGATCGAACGCAAGCTGGCTGACTTCGGCGTGCAGGCGCAGGTGCTGGCCGCCTATCCGGGCCCGGTGATCACGCGCTACGAAATCGAGCCGGCGGTCGGCGTGAAGGGCTCGCAGATCGTCAACCTGTCCAAGGACGTGGCGCGCTCGCTGTCGATGGTGTCGATCCGCGTCGTCGAGACGGTGCCGGGCAAGTCGTGCATGGCGCTGGAGCTGCCCAATCCCAAGCGCCAGATGGTGCGCCTGTCGGAGATCATCTCCAGCCGCGACTATCACGCCATGTCCTCGCCGCTGGCGATGACCCTCGGCAAGGACATCGGCGGCCAGCCGGTGGTGGTCGACCTGGCCAAGATGCCGCACCTGCTGGTGGCGGGAACGACCGGCTCGGGCAAGTCGGTGGGCATCAACGCGATGATCCTGTCGCTGCTCTACAAGTCCGAGCCGGACAAGGTGCGCCTGATCCTGGTCGATCCCAAGATGCTGGAGTTGTCGATCTACGAAGGCATTCCGCACCTGCTGGCGCCGGTGGTGGTGGACATGAAGCAGGCGGCCAACGCGCTCAACTGGTGCGTCGGCGAAATGGAGCGCCGCTACAAGCTGATGTCGGCGATGGGCGTGCGCAACATCGCCGGCCTCAACCATCGCATCAAGGACGCCGAGAAGGCCGGCGAGAAGCTGCCCAATCCGCTGTCGCTCACCCCGGAGACGCCCGAACCGCTCGTCGCCATGCCGTACATCGTGGTGGTCATCGACGAGCTGGCCGACCTGATGATGGTCGCCGGCAAGAAGGTCGAGCAGCTCATCGCGCGCCTGGCGCAGAAGGCGCGCGCGGCCGGCATCCACCTGATCCTGGCCACGCAGCGGCCGTCGGTCAACGTGATCACCGGCCTGATCAAGGCCAACATCCCGACGCGCATGTCCTTCCAGGTCTCGTCCAAGATCGACTCGCGCACCATCCTCGACCAGATGGGCGCCGAGGCGCTGCTCGGCCAGGGCGACATGCTCTACCTCGCGCCCGGCACCGGCTACCCGACGCGCGTGCACGGCGCCTTCGTCGCCGACGACGAGGTGCATCGCGTCGTCGAGCACCTCAAGAAGGCCGGCGCGCCGGACTACGTCGAGGGCGTGCTCAACGGCGGCGGCTTCGACGACGAGGAAGGCGGCAATGGCAACGGCGACGGCGAGAACGGCGGCGACGCCGAGGCCGATCCGCTGTACGACCAGGCGGTGGAGGTCGTGCTGAAGAACCGCCGGGCCTCGATCTCGCTGGTGCAGCGCCACCTGCGCATCGGCTACAACCGCTCGGCGCGTCTGATCGAGGCGATGGAGAAGGCCGGGCTGGTGTCGTCCATGGACGCGCGCGGCGGCCGGGAAGTCCTCGGCCGGACGACGGACGAATGACGCCGGCGGACGCCGGCCACGGAGACGCAAGGGTGCAAGGAACATGAAATTCGGCGGACGTTCATTACGCTTCTTTCCGGCGCTGCTGTGCTGCTTCGCCATGCTTGGCGCCCTGCCGGCGCAGGCCGGCGCGCTGGACAAGCTGCATCGCTTCCTGGAGACGACCAAAACCCTGCGCGCCGACTTTTCGCAGCTCGTGGTGGCCAAGAACGGCCGGCGGCCGCAGCAGTCGTCCGGCACGATGATGATTGCGCGGCCCGGCAAGTTCCGCTGGCAGGTCGACAAACCCTACAGCCAGTTGCTGGTCGGCGACGGCGAGCGGGTCTGGATGTACGACCCGGACCTGCGCCAGGCCACGGTGAAGAAGATGGACGCCGCGCTGGGCAGCACGCCGGCGGCCCTGCTGGTCGGCGGCAACACGCTGGAAAAGAACTTCGACCTGCGCGAACTGGGCGAGCGCGAAGGGCTGGACTGGCTGGAAGCCAAGCCCAAGTCGCCCGACAGCGGCTTCGAGAAGCTGCACCTCGGCTTCGACGGCGACGACCTGAAGGCGATGGAGCT
The DNA here is from genome assembly GCF_047602565.1 of Propionivibrio sp. GTDB lineage: Bacteria > Pseudomonadota > Gammaproteobacteria > Burkholderiales > Rhodocyclaceae > Propionivibrio. The sequence continues at coordinate 1,193,624 of NZ_JASGGX010000001.1, read as the reverse complement.
GTACGACAATTTCGGGCAGACGACCTCGCTGGTCTTTTCCAACCTGCAGCGCAACCCGTCCCTGCCGGCTGCGCAGTTCCGCTTCGTGCCGCCGGCCGGTACCGACGTCATCGGTGAGTGACCTTTTCACCCAGGCCCACCCGGTGCCGCTCGCCGAGGCGTTGCGGCCCAAGACGCTGGACGAGGTCATCGGGCAGCAGCACCTGCTCGGGCCGGGCAAGCCGCTGCGCCTCGCCTTCGAGGCGCGCAAGCCGCATTCGCTGATCTTCTGGGGCCCGCCGGGCGTCGGCAAGACGACCCTGGCGCGGCTGATGGCGGATGCCTTCGACGCCGAATTCCTGGCCCTGTCCGCCGTGTTTTCGGGCGTCAAGGACATCCGCGAGGCGGTGGCGCGGGCCGAGGCCGTGCGCGCCCAGCACGGGCGCTCGACGATCCTCTTCGTCGACGAGGTGCACCGCTTCAACAAGGCGCAGCAGGACGCCTTCCTGCCGTACGTCGAGGAAGGCCTGCTCACGCTGGTCGGCGCGACGACCGAGAACCCGTCGTTCGAAGTCAATTCCGCGCTGCTCTCGCGCGCCTCGGTTTACGTGCTCAACCCGCTGTCCACCGAGGAGATGGGGCAGCTTTTCGCGCGCGCCTGCGCCAAGGCCCTGCAGGGACTGACCTTCGACGACGAGGCGCGCGACCGCCTGATCGGCCAGGCCGACGGCGACGCGCGGCGCCTGATCAACCTGCTCGAACAGACGCGCACGGCGGCGGAAACGGCCGGGCGCGCGCACATCGACGGCGCCTTCATCGACAACACGCTGGCGCAGAGCCTGCGCCGCTTCGACAAGGGCGGCGAGGCGTTCTACGACCAGATTTCGGCGCTGCACAAATCGGTGCGCGGCTCGAACCCCGACGCCGCGCTGTACTGGTTCTGCCGCATGCTCGACGGCGGCACCGACCCGCGCTACCTGGCCCGGCGCATCGTGCGCATGGCCTGGGAAGACATCGGCCTGGCCGACCCCCGCGCCGCGCAGGTCGCCGCCGCCGCGGCCGAAACCTACGAGCGGCTGGGCTCGCCCGAAGGCGAGCTGGCGCTGGCCGAAGCGGTGATCTACATGGCCATGGCCGCCAAATCGAACGCCGCCTACGTCGCGTATAATGCCGCGCGGGCCTTCGTCGCCAAGGACGGTTCCCGGCCGGTGCCGCTGCACCTGCGCAACGCGCCGACCAAGCTGATGCGCGAACTCGATTACGGCAAGGACTACCGCTACGCGCACGACGAGGCGGAAGCGTACGCGGCGGGCGAAAAGTACTTTCCCGAGGACATGCCGCCGGTCGAGTGGTACCGGCCGGTCGACCGCGGGCTGGAAATCAAGATCCGCGAAAAGCTCGCGCACCTGCGCGAACTCGACCGCGAGGCGCTGCGCAAGGCGAAGAAATAGAACGAAGCCGACGAATCGAACCACTTTGAGGACCGACCATGCTTGACATCCAACTGCTGCGCACCGACATCGACGCGGTCAGCGCGCGCCTGGCCACGCGCGGCTACACGCTCGACGCCGCCACCTTCCAGAAGCTCGAAGCCGAGCGCAAGACCCTGCAGACCCGGACGCAGGATCTGCAGGCGAAGCGCAACAGCCTGTCCAAGCAGGTCGGCATGCTCAAGGGCAAAGGCGAGGACGCCTCGGCGGCGATGGCCGAAGTCGCCGCGCTGAAGAACGAACTGGAGGCCAACGAACAGCGCCTCGGCGAACTGCTGAAGGAAATGGAATCCTTCATCGCCACCATCCCCAACGTGCCGCAGGAAAGCGTGCCGGTCGGCAAATCCGAGGCCGACAACGCCGAACTCAAGAAATGGGGCGCGCCGCGCGCCTTCGATTTCCCGGTCAAGGACCACGTCGACCTCGGCGAGGGGCTGGGCCAGATCGACTTCGCCGCCGCCGCCAAGATCGCCGGCGCGCGTTTCTCCCTGCTCAAGGGGCCGATCGCCCGCATGCACCGCGCGCTGGCGCAGTTCATGCTCGACGTGCATACCGCCGAACACGGCTACACCGAGGTCTATGCGCCTTACCTGGTCAATCCCGACAGCATGTTCGGTACCGGTCAGCTGCCCAAGTTCGAGGCCGACCTGTTCAAGATCCTGCGCGCCGACGCCGAGCCGCTGTACCTGATTCCCACCGCCGAGGTGCCGGTGACCAACATCGTGCGCGACGAAATCCTGGGGCAGGGCGTCCTGCCGCTGAAGTTCGTCTGCCATACGCCGTGCTTCCGTTCCGAGGCCGGTTCCTACGGCAAGGACACGCGCGGCATGATCCGCCAGCACCAGTTCGACAAGGTGGAACTGGTGCAGATCGTCGCCGCCGAGAAGTCGAACGAGGCGCACGAGGAATTGACCCGCCACGCCGAGGCCATCCTCGAAAAGCTCGACCTGCCGTACCGCCGCGTCGTGCTGTGCACCGCCGACATGGGCTTCTCGTCGGCCAAGACCTACGACCTCGAAGTGTGGCTGCCGGGGCAGAACGCCTACCGCGAGATTTCCTCGTGTTCCAACTTCGAGGCCTTCCAGGCGCGGCGCATGCAGGCGCGCTGCCGCAACGAGAAGAACAAGACCGAGCTCGTGCACACGCTCAATGGCTCGGGCCTCGCCGTCGGGCGCACGCTGGTGGCGATCCTGGAAAACTACCAGAACGCCGACGGCAGCATCACGGTCCCGGTGGCCCTGCGCCCCTACCTGGGCGGCATGGAGAAGATCCTGGCCGCGTGACGCAGGCCGGGCGGCGGAGAAAATGCGGGAAAGAAGCGGCGAAAGCTGGCACCGGTCAACGGAGCTGTGCTAGAATCCGCCGCCTACCGGAGAGGTGGCAGAGTGGTCGATTGTACCTGACTCGAAATCAGGCGATGTCTTACGGCATCCGAGGGTTCGAATCCCTCCCTCTCCGCCAGAACAAACCAGAGGCCCTTCGGGGCCTTTGTTTTTAAAGGTTTCCTTGTAATTCAAGCGGTTCCCTTGGGTCATTTTGGGAACAAAGCTGGGAACATTCCAGCTATCATGCGGGGATGGACAAGGAAATGGGACACGCTCCAGGGATGGAGTTGCACGGTTCAGGATGGCGCGCAACAAAGCGCGTACCTAAAGCTCTCCGGGAACATTACGCCTCGGATTTTCTCCGGTACCAGACAGGTAAATCTAACAGGCAAGCCGCTGATGTTCTTGTCTGGCGTTGGCGTGCCGCCCTTGAAGAAGAGTTCCAGCGTATCCGGGAGACTGGCAGCAAGGAAAGGAAAGTCATCTCCAACGAGGATGTCCAACATCTGGCGCGGATGATGGTGCATTCCACGCTAGAGGCCCATGAGGCGTGCTCAGATGCTGGCGATTTTGCCGATGACCTCGCATATGAGCGCGCCCAACGGGACCTTGAAGAGGCAGATAGCGAGACCCGTTTAGCTATCTCACGCCGCATTTTCACAGGGGCGTTACCGTCCATCGTGGAAGATTGGCTCTGGGGGCATGGCTACGACATTCCCCGCGATAGCGAGTCCTTCCGGGAAGTCTGTAGAGAGTTTGCCAAGGGGCGGGCGGAAGCGATACAGGCGAAGAAGGCTCGTAATGCCGGGGAATGGGTAGAAACGCCTCCTCGCCCGGAGCCTCCTTCGCGCAGTGAGCCGGTCCAGAACCTGACGCTTTCCGGGGTGGTCCAGCATTTCCTTAGCAAGCAACGTGAAGGCGCCCCAATGTTCAAGAAGTACAAGGGGGCTACGGCGCTTCTCCTTGAAGTCCTCGGGGATTGCCCTGTATCCAGCTTGAAACAGCAGGAAGTCGATGATTTCTTCTCGCTCATCTGCCGTCTGCCACCTCGCTGGTCTGACAAGAAGCGACAACTCGGGAAGACGGCCCGTGAATTGGCTGCCATGGAGTGGGAAAAGTGTGTCAATCGCAAGACCTTTGAGGACAGCTATATGGCCGCCCTCCGCCCGTTCTTTATTCATGCCCGCCGCGTCTTCGGGGATCAGGGTTTCCCCGCGAATCTAACTACGGAAGGTATCAAGTACCAGGGGGACCGCGAGGGGGGAGAAAACAAGCAAAGGGCGCTCAGGCCGGATGAACTAAAACGACTCTTCGAGGGGCCGGAGTTCGCCTCCTTTGCGAGTGACCCTACACAGGAGCATTGTTATTGGCTTCCCTTGCTAGGGCTCTTTACTGGGGCGCGTGTCAATGAGTTATGCCAGCTTAATCCGCAATGTGACATCCGGGAAGAGCATGGGGTCTGGCTATTGGACATCACGGATGAATCCGACACCGCAGAAGGCGTCAGGAAGAGCGTGAAGAACAACTCCTCTCGCCGCAAAGTTCCCATTCATTCAACATTACTTGGATTGGGCTTCCTTCGGTACGCGCAGCAGATGAAAGAAGGAGGGGCGGCGCTACTGTTCCCGCAATGGCCCCCGGTAAAGGGTAGAGCCAGCGGGAAGGCCGAGAAGTGGTTTAGAGGGTTGCTCGAATCCATAGGGCTCCGGGACGAGACACCAAAACAGCGGCTTGTAGGATTCCATGCCATGCGATCCACGCTCCTTTCGCGTGCGGATCATCTGGATATTCCCAAGCCGGGGACTTTGACGGGGCACCGCCAGTCGTCTGCAAATGCTACCGAAGAAGGCTACAAGGAGGCCATAGCCTTGACCAAGAACCGGGACAAGCTAGAACGCATTCATTACGATTTAACCTTCTCGCCCCTCGTTAGGTGACTCTTTGATGCTCTGTGGGGCGTAAAAAACAGGGGATCAAGGACGGGACGCGGGCGCTGGTGTAACTTCTTTGATCACCATCGGACTTTGGTTGTCGGGAGCCTGTATAAAAGCCAGCCGCCGCAAGGCTTGGCCCGGTCCTCTGTTCCCTGTAGGTGTCCATTTTGGACAGCACCCCAGGCAGAGTTCCCGCTGGGGTCCCTTCAAGGGAAAAACTTGAAGATACCTGCGGAGTTCCCTGCCGGGGGCTGCTGGGTCAATGGAATTCCGGCTCTTCCATAGGCAGTCGCTTCATTCGCTCCACAATACCCAGGATGCTATCGACGGCCCTCCAGCGGGCCTCCGGGTCCGAGAGTTTTTCCACGTAGTTCTCCAGCTCCTGTGTGTTTCTCTCGATGGCCCGAAGGAGTTCTCCGCTGTGGTCCATGTCGGGGGCGTCCGCATCGCGGTTGCCCGCTTTCTCTTCGCCCATCTTGAGCGCAGTGGCCTGGAAATGCTCCTTCATCCAGTTGTGCAGGCTGGACTTCTTGACCTGGATTTCGCGTTCAATTTCCCGGTAACTCTTCAATGAGCCATCCGCCTTCTTGTTCTTCCTGGCATGCATGTACGCAAGGAAGACCCGCTTATTGTCCCCCCGCTGGGTGTAGGCATGGCCGTTTTCTAGATTGTCACTTGCCGCGATCCAGCGGGCTTCGTTGAAAGGCGCATCGATGATTACCGCCTGCACATGCTCCATACCTAGCTTGATGGTCGCGGCCTCGAATCTGTGCCAGCCGCAGACCAAATGCAGCTTCTCCTTCCCGCTGATCCTCGCTAGCGTGATGGGAGGGAACTGGCTCCCCGTTTCCATTGAGTTTTTGTAGCGTTCCACCAGCGAGGGGAGCAACGCCGCCCGTGGTTGAAGTCTCTCGTCCCTGAGAATCTTTTCCACGCTTACCCGTTGGGACTCGCTGGGGGTCCTCCACGGCCAAGCACTACCGTTCGAACTTGCTGCACTCATCCTGCTGTTCTCCACTTTCTTCAGTTATCTGCCTATGCTCGGCCAGGATCACGGCCAAGGTCTGGTTATTATTCAATCGTACCCCATGCGCCTTTTCATACACTCGCTGAAACTCCTTGAGGTAGTCGAAGGCTGACAGTGGGAAGGCCACTTGCCTGAAGACAAGGGCTTCGGTTCTGTTCTGTGTGCCGCAATTCAAGGTATTCAATCCTCCCAAGGTAGTTTGTTGGCGTCCTCTTTAAGTACCCCGAAGAACTCTTCGAAGGCTCCCGCAGAAACCTCATTGCAGGCCGCAATAGGGGTGCAGAACATCTTTCCCATGCTCGGGTATGTCTCGGCCCTGACGGCTTGCTGGAGGCTCCGTAAGGTGGCTTTAAGGGCGGCTGTACGGTGCCCGTTCTTGGGGGCCATCGCGCAGATGTGCGGGGTCCGGTATCTGTGATAGGGGGGTTTTACATAAGTAAATACTTATAAACCATTGCCATTCAAGGCGCCCGACAGGATCGCTGAGTGTCTATACCAATGTCACAAATAGACGGGTGTGGTTGTCGCCTTCCGGACTACGCTCCGCTCGCTGCTGCATCCCGGATGTTATGGACAAGCGCCCGACTGATGCCGTAGTTCCTGGCTATTTCGCTGATGGTTTGCCCCTGCTGGATCGCCTTACGGATTGCCTCCCGGTCCTTCTCGGAGGTCTTCGTCGGACGCCCCAGCCGCTTACCTTCAGCCTTGGCCCTGGCAAGTCCTGCCTGTGTCCGTTCGATGATGAGTTCTCGTTCGAAGTCGGCCACAGCCGCCAGCATCTTGACCATGAGCCCGCCCGCACTGCTGGTCAGATCGAGGTTCCCCAGTTGGAGGACCACGAGGCGCAATCCCCGATCCTGAAAAAGCTTTACCGTCTGCTGAACATCGATGCTATCCCGCCCGAGGCGGTCCAGCTTGGTGACGACTACGGTATCCCCGGCCTCAAGGCGATCCAGTAGGCGGACAAAGCCGGGGCGCTGGAGGGCCGGGACACTCCCGCTGACTTTCTCTTCGATGAATCTGCGGGGCGCAATCTGGTATCCAGCCTGCTCGATTTGCTCCCGCTGGTTCTCGGTAAGCTGCTCCACAGTGGAGACGCGGGCATACGCAAAGACACGGCTCATGGCTGACCTTTTTGTTATAAAACGGTGTCAGGATAGCACAGACCGTCACTTAATGGAACGGGTAGTTTTGTGACAGTCTTCGGCAGAGTGTCAGAAAGTGGCCGGTTTGTGGCAAAAAATAACAAAATCTCGACAGCCGGGAAAAGATATGCCCTAAATTGGCAATTGTTCTCTTTACGAGATTCGTTTTTACCGCTGGCGAATCACTGCAATGCAGCGGAGGGTACATACAAAGTCTATTTGAGGAGAGGGGAATGCCCAATCTTACGGAGGCAATTTTTGGTGGCAAACGCATCGACATCAATGAGGCACTAACATATCGGACGCAGTACGGAAAAAACTTAGGGACGGCTGTTTTTCGGTGCCCCGAGTGCGGAGAACAAGTCAGACCGCATAAAAGTGGCGGAGGGGCAGAAGCCCACTTCGAACACCTTGCTAGAAACCCGGATTGTTCGTTGAGCCATAAAGCCCGGATGAAAGACAGTAACCCGGATTGGGTTAGAGATGAACTCATTCTTGCCCTTGATGTGTACCTGAGGCATCGCCCGAATCCTCCGGCTAAGACGAGTGAAGAAATCAATCAACTCAGCAGGCAGCTTCAAAGCCTAGCCCCACTCCTTTTTCCGCACTACGCGATTTCGGACACCTTTCGTAACGTGAATGGTGTTTACATGAAGCTAATGAACTTCAGGCGGCTTGACTCTCAATACACTTCGCATAACAAATCAGGTTTGGCTAGGGGTTCAAAGGGCGATGAACTGGTTTGGGAAGAGTTCTCGCAGTTCCCTGGAAGATGCACCGAAGTCGCGAATGCGATTATCGGAAGTCTTGAGAATTTTGGGGCTGATGGTGGGGAGGGAAGTGGTGCCATTTCGGAGGACATTGAGGAAGCACCTGAAGGACGCTTGCTTACTCGAACGCACTTAGTCAGGGAACGTGACCGAAAATTAGTTGAAGCTAAGCGAAATAGGGTTTTGAAAAAGAGTGGCAAGCTTGAATGCGTGGTTTGCGGTTTCGATTTTTCCATGAAGTATGGGGAATATGGCTCGGGCTATATTGAGTGCCACCACACGAAACCTCTGGCAAGTCTCTCGGCAGGGCACAAAACTCACATTGATGATCTAGAGCTTGTTTGTTCGAACTGCCACCGCATGATTCACAGAAAACGGCAGTGGCTCTCGATTGCGGAATTGAAGGGGTTTGTACGAAATTAATCCCCTACCGGGGGAAACCTGCTGGGCATCAAGAAGAGGAAGGCCTCTCGGAAATTTTCGTCGGATTTCATGGATGCTTGTGCTTGTTGCCGGGAGGGAGGAGAATGCTGCATACGTAAATGTTGCCGGGAACGGCGCTGGGAACAATTCGCAGGGGACTCCTCTGGAACCCGCATGAATACTAGGACTGGTAGATAGTTGAGGTAATCCCTCCCTCTCCGCCAGTTTTGAAAAAAGCCCTTGATTCCTCAAGGGCTTTTTTTTTATTGGTAGCGGCCTGTTGACGGTCCGCTGGGGGTCTTCGCGAGGCGCACTCGCCGGTGGGCCTTTCTCTCGCCGCAAGCCGCTGGATAAGCTGCGACATTTGACGAACGGATGGAGCGTCGTAGTGAAAACCTTGGCGCTGTACGTGGCCAGCGCATTGTTCGTGTTGCGCGATGGTTCAGGCGCGCGCGCTGTCGTCTTCCCGTGATTCGAACTCCACGAGGCGGCGCGTGACTTGCCGCCGGCAACCGTGTTCCGGGACCGGGCGAGCAGAAGGGATCCGGCAGGTCAGGCCGCCTGCGCTCCGACGCCGCTCATCGGGTCGTATCCGCAGGCTGCCATCCCGCCGGATTGCAGATCGCTTCTTCGGCTTCCCGGATCAGCCCGAGCGATATGGCGTGGCGTCCGCCCTCGTATTCCGTGGACAGCCAGGCCTCCAGGATGTCCAGCGCCTCCAGCACTCCGGTGATCTTGCCGCCCAGGACCAGGATGTTGGAGTCATTGTGCGCGCGCGTCATCTTGGCCATGAAGGTGCTGGTGCACAGCGACGCCCTCACGCCCTTGAACTTGTTGGCGATGATGCTCATCCCGATGCCTGTCGAGCAGATCAGGATGCCGCGCGCAACACGTCCCTCGGAAACGGCGCCGGCCACTTTCTGCGCGAAATAAGGGTAGCGAACGATATCCGTCGACCCCGTTCCGACATCGTTGAGTGCGATTCCCTTCCTGTTCAGAAACTCGACGATCTGCGACTTCAGCTCGAAGCCGCCGTGGTCGTTGCCAATCCATATCTCATTGACGTTCATCGATCGTTCTCCCTCGGTTTTGCCTCGTTACGCGCCGGCCGGTATCGCTACCGGCCGGACTGCCCGTCATTCCAGGATTTCGCATTGAATCTGCTTCAATTCGCAGAACTTCGCCAAGGCATCGAGATGATCCCCGTAGATGCCGTGCACGTGATTGCTGTCGTAGCCGTCGATCACCCGCCGCGGATCGGCATCCGGCACCAGGAAGCCATGCGGCCAGACCGGACAGGATTCCTGGAGCTTTTCTTCCGGAAACGACTGGAGCCGGCCGCGGAACAGGGTCATCTTGTACCGCTCGCCGACCCGGCTCAGGCGTCCCAGCGTCATCTCGCCCGCGGCGGCGACGTACTGCACGTGGCAGCCCTTTCCACCGTATTTGTTGATGATCGGATGCAGGGTGACCTTTTTCAGATTGGTTCCAGGGTCGTCGCTGCGGGCCGCGTACCAGGTTGACATGGCGCCGCAGTTGCAGAACACGAACACGCCCGCCGCCTTGTCGTAGTGCCGAAAATCGAAGAACAGGGCCGGTTGCCGCGAGATCAGTTTCATGATCTGCATGGTCAGGGCCCCGTCCGCATCGGCCTCGCACGAATAGACCGTCGGCTGCCTGGCGCCGTCCCAGTCGTATGGATCGTTGAACAGCGCCGCCGACAGGCACTGGGTAACGTAGTACTCGCTGAGGTCGTAGTGGCATTTCACGCCGACGAAGTCGAAATGGCGCTCGTCGATCAATTCCCGGGTGGCCATATGGCAGCGGATCTGCATTTTCAGCGAATCGGGCGTCAGCTTGTCGCCGTCATAGCGGATAGCTCCCGTCTTCTGCGACAGCCAGGCCAATGCCGCGTCGACCCTGACCTCTTCGACGAGGGCCGCGCGACGCAGGATTTCGGATTGGTTGACGTGATCCGCATCGACGCCGAAAATCCTCATCCAGGCATCGGCATTGACCGCTCCGGAAGCCATGCCGATACTCCGGCCGCCGATCAGGCCGTAGACCTGCCCCTTCAGCCGGGTGACGGCATGCGCGGCCCGGAGGAACGAGATGACGCGCCGCAAGGTCGCGTCTTCCTCGATGTTGCCCCACACCTTGTCGCACTTCAGTCCGACTTGCCGGATGGCGTTGGTGGCCGCCTGCAGGCCGCCCAGCCCGGGCAGCTTGCCGTTGACCGGGGCGATCGCCAGGCAGGGCGACGTGAGCAGCGAGGCGGCAATCATGGCGAAGTTGGGAAAGGCGAACACGGGAATGTTCAGAATCACCGCATCGGGGTATCCGGCCAGGCAGGCGATGGCCTCCGATTTGGCCAGCGCGTTGTTCCAGACGATGTTGCCGGCAACCCGGACCTTGATTTCGCCGGCGCTCTCCAGGCTCGCCCGGAGGCGTTCGGCCTGCTCGGCGATGTAGGGTTCGAGCGTGTCATGAACCCTTTTCCGGCCGTCCGAGAACGAGAGGATGGTTACGTTGATCATTGGGTGTTCCCTGTCGTTAGGCATGGTCGTGGGTGACGGGGCGGCAAGTCCGTTCTCCCCGGATGGAATCCCGGTCCGTGTCACGAATCCTCCAGGAAGGACCTGACCGCCAGCACCCCGAGCCGGGGGCTTGAAAAGACGGGCAGGCCCGTGGCTTGCTCGATTGCGTCCTGCATTCGCGCCATCGACCCCTGGGCCAGAACGACGACGTCGGCTTCGCTGGCGGCGGCGATGGCCGCCTTGAACAGCAATTCGTCGTGCACCTCCGGCCGGCCTTCCACGAGCGCTTCGAATGCCCCGTTCGCCAATCCTTCGACGATATTGACCGGCTTGCCCAGCTGTCCCGCCACCGAGCGGACGAGGCGGAGCGTCGGCACGATCGTCGTCGGATTGGTCATCATCACGGCGATCGAAGCGCCCGTCTCGACGGCCTTCCGGACCATCGGCTCGTCGATCTTCAGGATCGGCACGCGCGAGAAGGGGGCGATCTGATCGACGACATCGCCCATCGATGAACAGGTATTGAGAATGACATCGGCCCCCATGTCCTCGCAGGCACGGTAATACGACGCCAGACGCCGTCGGACGTCCGTGGTGACGAAGTACCCCGCCCGGATGACGTCCGCAATCAGGCTGTCGTCGAAGATGTTGACCAGCCGGTGCCCGGGCATCAGCTCGGCAAACAGGGCCCGGGTTGGATCGATGAGAGACTGGGCCGTATAGACGGCCGCGATGGTTTTCATTTCCGCTCCTTGATGTTGGACGCAGTGCGTCGGGCTGCCGCCGGATGGCCTTCTCGCGGGTGGCGCATTCATCGCCTCACTTTGCCTGGAGGCCGCACATCCGCGCCGCGAATTCGCCGTGGAGCGCCACCAGTCGATCTTCGAGCGCATCCTTTTGCGCATCGGCCTCGTGCGCCTCGGCCTCGTAGCCGGCCAGGATCGTCTGCAATCCCTCGCGAAGCGAAATGTCCGCCTTGAAATCCGGAATCACGCTGCGCAGTTTCGAGTTGTCGAACAACCCTGAATACGACTTTTCGAAATACAGGTGAGAGCAAAGGTCAGGCGCCGCCTTGCGCAACAGCTCGGAAGGGAGGTGGACGATCTCCGGCGTCTTCCCGACGAGGCGGCCGAATTCCAGGTACAGGTCGTCCCATACCCGGCGTTCTTCGCTGGTCACGTGAAAATCTTCGCCGAAGGTCTTCGGATTCCCGGCGATGCCCACATAGGCCTTGGCCAGATCGGGAACAAAAGTGAAACTCCAGGGAGTCGTACCGTCCCCGAACATGACCAGCGGCTTGCCCTGCCTGATCCGGTGGACGATCCCGCAATTCTGTCGAAGCACGCCGATATTGGCCGCGCCGGGACCATAGGTCAGCGACGGACGGACGACGGTGATGGGTAATCCGTCCCGCCGGATCGCCTCCCGCAGGATTTTCTCCATCTCCGCCTTGTGGAACGCATAGAGAAAGGCCGGGTCGTCCCAGAGCGTCTCCTCGGCCTCCTGCGTGGGCACGCTCCGATACGGCCGCCGGTAGGCGGCGATGCTCGAGGTCACGATGATCTGGCCGGCCCGGCCCGCGAACGCGCGAATCGTCGAGCGTGCGTCGTCGGCGTTGAAGCAGATCATGTCGATGACTGCGTCGTACCGCGTTTTCCGCATGCCGTCCTCGAATTCGGCCCGCCTGAGGCGATCTCCGATCAATTGGCCTACCTCTTTGCCGAACCCCGGATCACGCAGGCCGCGGTTGTAGACCGTCACGCCGTGCCCGGCGGCGATCAGCTGCCGGACTATCTCCCGGCTGATCACCCCGGTGCCTCCCAAGATCAGGATTTTCATCGCCATGCCTCAGCGGCGTCTGCCGATCACGTGTCCGCTCGATTCCTCGTACAGCTTGATCACGCTGCACAAGTCCTCGTCCCCCCATCCTTTTTCGAGCGCTTTGCCGAAGGCCTCCCTGACCGCGTCGAACACCGGCGTGGCCACGCCCAGCTCCGCGGCCAATCGGCCAACCAGTCCCGCATCCTTGTTCATCATCGCCAGGGAGAACGCGGGGGAAAAATCGCGGCTGATGATCTTCGGGAGCTTGGCTTCGGAGACCGCGCTCCTGGCGCCGCCTTGCCCCACGATTTCAAGAAACAATTCCGGATCGATGCCGCTCTTGCCGACAATGGACACGGCCTCGACGAACGACAGCAGGTTGATGGCGTACATCGTGTTGTTGGCCAGCTTCGCGTAGGAGCCGGAGCCGCTCTCTCCCAGGTAGTACGCGGCCTTGCCCATGGCCATGAAAAGCGGTTTGCAACGCTCGAAGATTTCCTTGTCGCCGCCGACCATGAATCCCAGCTTCGCCTCCCTGGCTTGGGGCGCGCTGCCCGTCACCGGGCAGTCCAGCATGTGAATTCCCCGTGCGGCGGCGGTTTCGGCCATCCGCTTGCTGGTCGAGGGAAGAATCGTGCTGCCGTTGAGGATCACCAGGCCCGGCCTTGCGCCCTCGGCCAGGCCGTTCTCGCCGAGCACGATCTCTTCGACATCCCTGTCCGCCGTCACCATGACGACCACGGCGTCGGACCTGGCGGCAAGGTCGGCCGGCGTGGGGCTGCGCACGGCGCCCCGTTCTTCCAGAAGCCGGGCCTTTCCGTCCGAACGCGCGAAGACACAAAGTTCATAACCGGCTTTCATCAGGTTTTCCGCCATGGAAAACCCCATGATGCCCAGCCCGACGAAACCTATTTTTTTCATTGCAAGCCCACTCCAGAAAATTGCCGCACGCAAAAATCAGGCAGCGTCCCCGGGAACGCGCGGCCGTGGCCGCCCGGCAAACACCGCGACAAAGGATGCACGACCTAACCGATGAATTCGACCGGCCTCATGATCTTCCTGGATTCTCTCCTGAGGACGAGGATGCGTTGAACGACGATGAATACGCACAACAGGAATGCGATCGCGATGCGCGTCCACCACGAATTCAAGTCGCCCTGGAAGGTGATGAGCGTTTGCATGATGCCCTCGATCATCACGCCGAAAACCGCGCCGACGACATACCCGACGCCGCCCGTCATCAGCGTGCCTCCGATCACCGCCGCGGCGATGGCGTCCATCTCCAGGGCCATGGCATTCAGGCCGTAGGCTGAAAGCATGTAGAAGCAGAACACGATGCCGGCGAGCCCGGAGGTGAAACCGCTCAGCGTGTAGGCCAGGACCTTGGTCCTATCCACGGGCAAGCCCATGAGTCGCGCCGATTGCTCGTTGCCTCCAATGGCGTAGATGGCCCTGCCGAACTTCGTGAAGTGGGCGATGTAGATATAGAGAGCCAGGATGACCAGGGCGATGATCACGCTGGTCGAAATCACGGCGCCCGGCATCAGCTTGATGCGGGTCGTGGCCATGGTCATGAAGAAGGGGTCCGTGATGGGCACGGTATCCTGATTGATCATGAAGCAAAGGCCGCGGGCGATGAACATTCCGCACAAGGTGGCGATGAACGGCTGGAACTTCCGGTAGGTGATCAGCCACCCCTGCACGAGCCCGAAGAGCGAGCAGACCAGGAGCACCGCCAGGATGGCGAGCGCCGGATGGAAGTTCAGGTGCGACATCGAGTACGCCACGACCATCGACGACAGGGCGATGAGCGCCCCGCACGACAGGTCGATGCCGCCCATGATGATGATCATCGCCTGGCTGAGCGCGACGATGATCAGGAACGAATTGTCCACCAGCAGGTTCAATACGACCTGCATCGAGAAGAATCCCCGATAGGAAACCGAACCGGCGACGAACAGCCCGCCAAAAAGGGCGATGGTGATGAGCAGAGGAATGAACTTGGAGTTGATCTGCAGCGTTCTCATGCCTTGGCCTCCTGGGTTTTCAGTGACGGCTCGCCTGCCGGCGCCTTGACCGCTTTCCTGCCCATCTGCGATTGGATCAGGTAGATCACGATGACCACCAGGGCCTTGACCACCATGGTCACTTCGGGTGGAACGCCTATGGCATAAATGGTGGTGGTCAGGGTTTGCACGACCAGGGCTCCGATCACGCTGCCGACCACCGAGAACCGTCCCCCGGCCATCGAATTCCCACCCAGCACGACCGAGAGGATCGCGTCGAGCTCGATGAACAGGCCGGCGCTGTTGGCGTCCGCCGATTTCACCTCGGAAGCGATGATGATTCCCGCGATGCCGGCGCACAGACCGCTGATCGCATAACAGGCCCAGACGATCGTCTGTACGTTCAACCCGGTAAACCGGCTGGACACCTTGTTGGAGCCGATGGATTCCAGGAAGAGGCCGAAGGCGGTCTTCTTTATGAGCCACATGATGAGCACCAGAAATGCGGCAACGAGGTAGATGGAGAAAGGCAAGCCCAGGAAAAAGCCGGAACCGATGTAGAAAAACGGCTCGTAGTAGACGGTGATCACGTTGCCGTCGACGACGAGCTGGGCGATGCCTCGCCCCGCGACCAGCAGGATGAGCGTCCCGACCATCGCGTTGACCCCCAGCTTGGCGATCAGCAGCCCGTTCCATATCCCGGATACGACCGAAACGGCGAGGGCCACGAGGATCGCCACCGACATCGGGTAGTGCGCGGCATATTTCTGAACGCCGTCCACGAAGACCATGTCGCCGCCGATCATGATGGCGGTGATCGCTCCCGAAATCGCCAGGACCGAGCCCACCGAAATATCGATGCCGCCGGAGGCGATGACCAGGGTCATGCCGATCGCCATGAACATCAGCGGCGTCGCCCGATTGACGATGTCGATCAGGCTGCCGTAGAGATGCCCGTCGATGATCTCGATGTGGAAGAACCCCTTGATGTAAAAGAAATCGAATACCAGGAGCACGACCAAGGCAAACAGCGGCCAGAAGAGTTGATGATCGATGAGCCTTTTGTCCATCTTCTTTCTGGTGTTCATCAATGCTGTCCTCCCGCAATGGTTCTCATGACGTTCAACTCCGAGATGTCCTTGCCCCGCAGCTCCCCGATCTTCTGCTTGTCTTTGTAGACCGCCATCCGGCCGCAGCAACGAACCATCTCGTCGAGTTCCGAAGAAATCAGCAGCACCGCTTTCCCTTCGCCGGCCAATTGAAGAACCAGTTTCTGTACCTCGGCCTTCGCGCCGATGTCGATCCCGCGCGTCGGCTCATCCAGGATCAGCAATTCCGGGTCGGTCGCCAGCCAGCGCGCCAGGAGCACTTTCTGCTGGTTCCCGCCGCTCAGATTCCCGACCAATTGCTCGATGCTGGGCGTGATTATGTTCAGCAGCTTGACGTATCTGTCCGCGATGTCTTCCTGCTCCTTGCGGGTCAGAAAGGCCGTCAGGCCCCGTTTTCCCTGCAATGCCAGGACGATGTTTTCCCTGATCGTGAGATTGGCGACGATGCCTTCCGTCTTCCTGTTCTCCGAACAAAAGCCGAAGCCCAGCCGGATCGCGTCGGCCGGCGTGTTGATCGAGACCTTCCTGGTGTTTACATGGACGTCGCCGCTGTCCGGCCGATCGATTCCGAAAATCACCCGTGCGCTTTCGGTGCGGCCCGACCCCAGCAAGCCGGCCAGTCCCACCACCTCACCCTTGCCGATGCACAGGTCGAACGGCGCTATCGAACCTTGCTGCCCCAGCCGTTCGGCCTTGTAGAAGGTTCTTTCATCCGCGGCGGGGTCGGCATCCTGCACATTTTCCTTGATCGCCTTGTCGAATTCCGCCAGATCCTTGCCGATCATCCTGGCGATCAATTGCAGGCGATCCAGTTTGGCTGTCTCGAATTGGCCGACCAGCCGCCCGTTGCGCAGGATCGTGATTTGATCGGTGACTTCGTACACCTGCTCGAGAAAATGGGTGATGAAGATGATGCCGATCCCTTCGCCTTTCAGCTTGCGCATGACCCGGAAAAGATTGGCGACTTCCGTCTTGTTGAGGCTCGAAGTCGGTTCGTCCAGCACGAGAATCTTTGCCGAAATGTCCAGCGCCCGTGCAATCGCCACCATCTGCTGAATGGCCACCGAGTATTCGTCGAGCCTCGCCGTTACGTCCAGTCTGACGTTCAACCGAGCCAACGCCGCCGCCGCGCGCTGATTCACTCCTTCCCAGTCGATCTTCCCGTGTTTGATCGGCTCGCGGCCGACGAAGATGTTTTCGGCCACCGAAAGGTTGGGGCACAGGTTCACCTCCTGGTACACCGTGCTGATTCCCAGTGCCGGCGCCTCCATGGGCGTCTTCGGACGGATCGGATTCCCTTCCAGATGAATGTCGCCGCGCTCGTTGATCTCGACGCCTGTCAGAACCTTGATCAAGGTTGATTTGCCGGCGCCGTTCTCGCCGCAAATCGCGTGGATCTCGCCGTGCCGAAGTTCAAAATCAACATTGTCGAGCGCCTTCACGCCCGGAAATTCCTTGCTGATGCCTTGCATTTTCAAGAGTGGATTGGTCGTCCCCATGGCCCTTTTTTCCCTCGATTGCGTTGATTCGGAAAAAACCCGTCCCCGGGGTCCGCGATCGGCCCCTCATCTCGCTGGCGATACAAGGTGCTTGCCGCGTTACCCCGGGAGGGAAGCGCAATATCGGCGACGCTCTAATACAGGCGGTTGGGCAGTTCCCTGGCGGCGACCTCAGCCGGATAAACCGTGTTCTTGAGCTTTACCCAAGGCGGAATCGGTTTCTTGGCCTGGTAATCCCGAATCACCTGGATGAGCGGCTTGGCGTAGTCGACCGGATTTTCGACCGTCGCGGCCTGCTTGCCGGCGATCATGGCCTCAAAGGCGCCCTTCACTCCATCGATGCCGACGATGACGATATCCTTCCCCGGCTTCAGACCGGCCTCTTCGATGGCCTGCATGGCGCCGATGCCCATGTCGTCGGAATGCGAGAACAGCGCGTCGATCTTGATGCCTTCGGCCTTCGTCGATTTCAAGAACGCCTCCATGACCTCCTTGCCTTTCGCGCGAGTGAAGTCGCCCGACTGAGTCTTGACGATCTTCAGTTTGCTTTGCCCCTTGATGACTTCGTCGAAACCCGCTTTTCTTTCGACCGCCGACGAAGCGCCGACCGTGCCCTCGAGTTGCACGACGTTCACGGTGCCGCTGGCGTCCTTGAATTTCTCGATCATGTAGTTGGCGGCAAACCGGCCCGCGTCCATATTGTCCGGACCGATGAACGTGACGGTATGGTCCTCCAGCTTGACGGCGCTGGTCTTCACCAGGCGGTTGATGACGATGACCGGAATCTTCGCTTCCTTCGCTTCCTGTAGCACGGCATCCCAGCCGGTCTGCACGACGGGAGCGAAGACGATGAAGTCCACCTTCTGCAAGATGAACGTGCGCAACGCCTTGAGCTGGTTTTCCTGCTTCTGCTGCGCGTCGGAGAAGATCAGTTCCATATCCTTCTCCTTGCCGATCGTTTCTTTCATGATCTTCGACATGGCTACGCGCCATTCCGTCTCCGCGCCAACCTGCGAAAACCCGATCACCGATTTCTTGCCTGTCTGAGCCAACGACGTCTGCGGCGCCATCATGCAAAGCCCGGCCGACGCCAATAATGCCGTGAATATTCTGAATCGATTAATCATGTGTTTCCTCCAAAAAGTCTAACCCTCTTATCTGATCGTTTTCGCAGAGACGCACATTCAGGGCTTCTGCATTTCCAGAGTAACAATCCTTTTCCGGCCGCGTAAGTCGGAGATTTAATCCACCCGGGAGTCGGGTATTTCCCCCATCCGGAAGGTGGATATTTTCTCCACCTCCCCGTTCGCGCAATGCGGTATTTCGTAATGCGCAGCCTTGAATCCGCTTTCAAGGAATACAAATTTCCATATATCGCGCCGACCGCAAAAATGATTCGAAGGAAGATATTTCTATCTCGGAAAAAGAGTTAATCTAGCCTGCGGAACTGGATTTCCTTAAAGGCAATTCCATGAATCGGATTTGTTTATTCCTGCTGTCTTTCGCCGGCCTCGTCCTGTCCGGCATTCCAATGCAAGCTCTCTCGGAAACGGACCGGAGCATGAGTCCCGTCGTCTTGCGGGCGGCGCTGAACAATCCAAAAATAAGCGGCCAGTACCAGGGAATTCTGATTTTCAAAAAGCTGGTCGAGGAGAGAACCGACGGGAAGGTCGTCGTTGAAGTGATCGCCGACGGCCTGTTGGGCGACGAAGAACAACTGGCCGAGGGAATGCAGCAGGGAACCGTCGATTTCACCATCCACTCGTCGGCGAAATACGCCAATTCCGTACCGGAGATGGATATTTACAGCCCCCCTTACACATTCAAGAACTGGGCTCATATGAAGGCCGTGATGAATAGCGCGGTCAATGACAAGCTCGTGAAGATAGTGATGGAAAGACAAGGAAATCATTTTGTCGGCGTCTACACCGAGGGGGTGCGCAATGTGTTTACCCGGAAGGAAATTCATACACTCGACGACCTGAAGGGGCTCCGGCTGCGAACGATGACGGGACCGAGCGAACTCGGCGCCTGGCGGGCGCTTGGGGCCAATCCGACGCCGACTGGATACTTCGAACTGTATTCGGCGCTTCAGGCCGGGCGCGTCGATGGAGCGGAAAACACGATGACCGCGCTCATTGGAATGAAATTCCACGAAACGTCGAAGTATGTATTGAGGACGGCGCATAACCACATGGCAATGCCGGCCATCCTCAGCGGAAAATTCATCAAGAAACTGCCGAAGGACATTGGAGACATCGTAATCCAGGCCGCGCAGGATTCGGCCAAGGAGCAACTCGATTGGGCGATCGAATTCGACCAGAAAAATGAACAGATATTGAAGGAGCAGTACGGCTTGAAAGTGACCGAACTCAGCAACGCCGACTATGAACGCGCGGTGGACATATGCAGGAGCCTGCACGTGGAAAACGCCCGCAGGATCGGCATGGAAAAGGAGCAGCAGATCATCGCGGACCTGCGGAAAAAATATTGAAGGCTCGGGCCGTTTGCGTAAACCGAATTGCGCATCGACGGTTCCCAGGCGGATTTGTTCGTACTTTTCTCACTCACAGCGTTATTTATTTATGATCAGAGTTCTCGTAGTTGACGATATGGAAACCTTTCGCGAAAGGTTTTGCGAAGTTCTTTCGGACGATCCGGCGATCAAGGTCGTGGGGGTGGCGTCCTCGGGAGAAGAAGCCGTCGCGATTGCATTCAAGCAACGGCCCGATGTCATTCTCATGGATGTAATCATGGAGAACGATCGCGCCGGAATTGATGCGGCGACGCAGATCTGCACAGCTTTGAAGTCGGTGAAAATCATCATGTCCACCGTCCTCGAGGATGACGAAACCGTCTTCAATGCATTCCAGATCGGCGCCGTGGATTACCTGCTCAAGAACGCCAAGCCCGACGAGATCCTTTCAGCGGTCAAGTCGGCATACCGGGATCAGTCAACGCCTTCTCCGCTGATCGCAAAAAAACTCAGGAAGGAATTCGCGCACCTTCGCGGAAACCAGGAGTCGATGAGATTCGTGCTGCATATCGCCAGGGTGTTGACGCAGGTCGAGTTGGATATCCTTCTTTTGCTGTGCGACGGAAAGACGCGCAACGAAATATCTCATATACGTTGCATAGAGTTGTCGACCGTCAAGACGCATATCGGCAGTATTTTGAAGAAACTGGAGATGAAGAGTTCGAGCGACATCGTGAAGGCCTTGAAAAACTATCAATCCGACGATCTTCTGCGTCAGTCGATCCGCTTCTAGCCGACGCGCGCCACGCACGGCATCCCGGCGCGCCCGTTCCCATTTTCAATACTATTTGCGGATCGCAACCGTGATGGTCTATCTGGCAGTCATTCTTGTCGCGTTTTCGTTATTCATCCTCTATAAGGAAAAAGGCGATACACGGATTTTCCTGTTCCTGCTCACCGCCGGCTGGATCATCTCGGTATTCTTTTTCATCGCTTACATCCAATACCTGGATCAACGGGAGTTGTACCAGAACCTGTTCTCGAAAAAGATACTCATCACCACGCTCCTGCCAAAATCGCCGATCACGCTGCTTGGCAGCGGCGACAAGATCATCTCGGTAATGAACTTCGGAATAGCCATTTTCGTATATTCGGCGCTCTGCTTTCCGCTGTCTTTTCTGAAGCCGCTCAGGAAGAACACGGGTATCTACATTCTGCTGGCCATCCCTCAACTTCTGCAGTTCTTCATCTACTCTCCCTGGGTATATGAATACGTCTACAGGACTCTTTTCGTCTCGCCCTATCAGGACGTGATTTCATTCGCCGACTTCTACGCCATTGACGAGAATATCCATTTCATCACGAAACTGGTCAATCATTCCTACATAGGCTCGGGCTTCGTGATGATGATTTACAACTACTTCATCACCCCAAAAATAAAATATTTCCGCAGCTACTATTTCCTGATCGCTTCCGGATACACGTCGATAGTGCTTTTGTTCATCACCTTTCTCTGGTGGGCGCCCAAGAGGCTTATTTCTCTCACCACGGCAAAGGACTCCATGCATTTCCTGCCGGTATCGATTCTCGTCGAAGGCAACATCATCGAGTTCTACCCTCATATCATGCTGGCCTCGTTCGTCACCCTGCTGCTGGCGCTGTACCGCTTCAACCACCTGTATTTTTCTCTGCAAAACGTCAAGACGAACATCTATCGTTCATTCGACATCACCAATTCAGGCATCAAGTTCTACAACCATATGATCAAGAATTTCGCCATGGCCATCCTGGTCGACGGCGAATCGCTCAAAAACAAGGTGTCCGACGCATCGTCCGTCCTGACGCACGCCGACCGGATCATTCGGAATTCGAAGGAACTGCTGGTCACCCTCAACGGAATTCAGTCGAAGTTCTCCGTCACGTCGCTTAATCTGTGCGCCGCGGACATCCGGGAGGTCATGAGTCGCGCGCTCGATCAATTCAAGTCCGAAGGGGTGGGCATCGAGTACTCGGCCGACGAGCACCCGCTTCCCGTTCTTCTCGATCCGCAACACATGAAGGAAGTGTTCATCAACATACTGAACAATTCCCTGCAGGCAATGCCGCAGGAGCCGCGCTCACTTTGCATCGAAATGCACAAAAACAAGTTCTGGGTCGATATTTCGATCTCCGACAACGGGTGCGGCATTGCGAAAGACAATCTCGACAAGATATTCATTCCGTTTTTCAGCACGGGCAACAGGCAGGAAAACTGGGGGCTCGGGCTGAGTTACTGCTATCGGGTGATCATGGCCCACCAGGGACGGATATTTGTTGAACTCGGAGCTGGGCCAGGGCACCACGGTCAAGATATTGCTGCCGCTCAACGACGAATGAAGCGCTGGCCCGCGCCGCCGACGGGGGACTGTCGGAACGATCCGCCCGTTGCCCGGTGATCCGGCCGCCCCATGGCCAGGTATGAGCTACGCCCGCCCTAGGGAGGACCCACCGGAGTTGAGCAGCTGACGACTGCCTCGCAGCGTTAGCTATTGAATCGGCAGCGATTTTGTCTGCCGATACGGCGCGTCCCAGCCACGCCGGGGATGTTTTTGCAGATTTACAACACTTCCAGTGATTTTGTTGTTTTTTTTCATCATTCGGTCACGGTGCTGCGCGATAATGAAGTCCTGTAGAAGAGGACCGTCGAGATGGAAGAGAATGCCGCATCCCTGTCACGCGGCTATATGAAGTGGGGGAAAAAGCTGACTCAGGCCCATGGCGCGTTGTTTTTTGCGCGTACGCCGCTCGGTCGTTCGACGAAAATGGTCCTTTTCGGCATCGGGGCCGTGCTGCCGCTCGGTACGGTCATCTGGGTGCTCCTTTTGTCGCACGGCCTGCGCGTCAAGCGCGCTTCCTCGGTGAAATCGGTGAACTGAACGCCGCCGCTTCGCAAGGTGTCGGCCCTGGCCTGGCAGCCCGCCGCGCTTTTTTTTCGGCGTATCTCCCGCGGCCATGTCCCCTCCGGCACCGATTCCCGGGGGACATCCTGCACGTACAGATCGTCGGAACCGGTTGCCGGAGCGTTAGAATGACTGCTTTGCCGCGATGCCGGAGCCCGCTCGGGCGATCGCCTCCCACCTCCTCAATCTTCTTCTGGACATCATGAACAAACGCGGATTCACCACCACCACGCTGCATTGCGACCGTGCCAAGCCGATCGAGCACGGCGCGACCCACAAACCCGTGCATAACTCGGCGGCGTTCGGTTTTGCCAGCGCGCACGATCTCGTCAAGGTCTTCCAGGGCGAGCAGGCCGGTTTCGTCTATGGGCGCCAGGGCACGCCGACCTCGGCGGCGCTGGAGGAAAAGGTCACGCGCATGGAGCAGGGGTTCCTGACCGTCGCCTTCAGCAGCGGCATGGCGGCGATCTCGGCGACGCTCTTCGCGCTGCTGCGCGCCGGCGACCACATCGTTTCCAGCAGCTTCCTGTTCGGCAATACCACCAGCCTGTTCGAAACCTTCGGCCGGATGGGCATCGAGGTGAGCTTCGTCGACGCCACCGAGGCGGCCAACGTGGAGGCGGCGCTGCGTCCGGAGACGCGCCTGGTCTTCGTCGAAACGATCGCCAATCCGCGCACGCAGGTGACCGACCTCGCGGGCATCGGCGAATTGTGCCGGTCGCGCGGCGTCGTTTACGTGGTGGACAACACCGTCACCTCGCCCTACCTGTTCCGGCCTCGGGACGTGGGCGCCAGCCTGGTCGTCAATTCGCTGACCAAGTACATCGGCGGCCACGGCAACGCGCTGGGCGGCGCGCTCACCGACACCGGCCTGTTCGACTGGACGCGCTATCCGAACATCAGCGAGCTGTACCGCAAGGGCGATCCCCGCACGTGGGGCATCGTGCAGATCCGCAAGAAGGGGCTGCGCGACGCTGGCGCCACGCTGTCGCCCGAGGCGGCGCATCACCTGGCCATCGGCGCCGAGACGCTGGCGCTGCGCATGGCGCGCACCTGCAGCAACGCCCAGGCGCTGGCCGAGTTCCTGGCGGCGCACCCGAAAGTGGCGAAAGTCTATTATCCGGGGCTGGAGAGCCATCCCCAGTACGCGCGCGCCAAGGCGCTGTTCGGCGGGAATAGCGGCATCCTGTCCTTCGAGCTGGTCGACGGCGTCGATTGCTTTGACGTGCTCGGCAAGCTGGAACTGGTCATTTCCTCGACCAACCTGGGCGACAACCGCACGCTGGCCATTCCCGTCGCGCCGACGATCTATTTCGAGCTCGGCCCCGAGCGCCGCGCCAGCCTGGGCATCGCCGAATCGCTGATCCGCATCTCCGTCGGCATCGAGGACGTCGAGGACCTGCTCGCCGACTTCGGCCGGGCGCTGGAGGATTGACGGGCGGGCCTTCCCACCGTCGGCGCCTCTGACGGGCGCGGGCGGGCCGGTGCTACTTCCGGCCGCCGCGCGATCCGCCCTTGTCCCAGCCGTAGCGCACGGTGCGCTGCCAGCGCCGGTCCGGCTGGCGCGACGGGTCGGGCACGGCCGGTCCGTCCCCCGGCCGGCCGGAGTCCGGCCGGGGCTGGCGCGGCGGTTTCGGCGGGTTGCGCATGGCGGTGTCTCCTCGGCGGGGCGGGCAATGCCTCTATGCTAGACTTCCCGCTCATTCTATCGATCCCGGGAAATCATGGCAGGCAATACACTCGGCACCTTGTTCACCGTCACCTCCTTCGGCGAATCGCACGGCCCGGCCATCGGCTGCGTGGTGGACGGCTGCCCGCCGGGGCTCGCGCTGTGCGAGGCGGACATCCAGGCGGAACTGGACCGACGCAAGCCGGGCACCTCGCGGCACGTGACGCAGCGCCGCGAGCCGGATACGGTGGAGATCCTGTCCGGCGTGTTCGAGGGCCGGACGACCGGGACGCCGATCGGCCTGCTCATCCGCAACCAGGACCAGCGCAGCAAGGATTACGGCAACATCGCCCAGACCTTCCGTCCGGGGCATGCCGACTACGCCTACACGCAGAAGTACGGCTTCCGCGACTATCGCGGCGGCGGCCGCTCGTCGGCGCGCGAGACGGCGGTGCGCGTGGCGGCCGGCGCCATCGCCCGCAAATGGCTCAAGGAGCGCTGCGGCGTGACCATCCAGGGCTGGATGAGCCGGCTCGGGCCGATCGAGATTCCCTTCGTCGATGCCGCCCGGATCGGTGAAAACCCGTTCTTCGCGCCGGACGCCGCGATCGTGCCGCGGCTCGAAGAATACATGGACGCCTTGCGCAAGGCGGGCGACTCGATCGGCGCGGAGATCAGCGTGGCGGCGCGCGGCGTGCCGCCGGGCTGGGGCGAGCCGGTCTATGATCGCCTGGACGCCGACATCGCCTACGCGATGATGGGCATCAACGCCGTCAAGGGCGTCGAGATCGGCGCCGGCTTCGCCTGTGTCGCCCAGAAGGGCAGCGAGCACGGCGACGAGATGACCCCCGAGGGTTTTCTTTCCAACCATGCCGGCGGCGTGCTCGGCGGCATTTCCACCGGCCAGGAGATCGTCGTCCGCCTGGCCGTCAAGCCGACGTCGAGCATCCGGCTGCAGCGCCGCTCGATCGATCTGCAGGGCCGGCCGGCCACGGTCGAAACCCACGGCCGCCATGACCCGTGCGTGGGCATCCGGGCCACACCGATCGCCGAGGCGATGCTCGCGCTGGTGCTCATCGACCATGCCTTGCGGCACCGCGCGCAGTGCGCGGACGTGGATTGCCAAACGCCGAAAATTGGGAGCAAAATGCCTTGAAACAAACGCATCTTTCTGTCGATGTCCAACTGGAAATTTGCACGGAGGAGGGACTCAAAATGCACGTCGAACACCATGAGCTTCACCAGGAATTTCCCGAGATGAAGGACGTGATCAATACCTTGCGCACGGGAAATCCCATGTTTGCCCGGCTTTTCGCGACCTACCACCGCTTGACGGGCAAGGTTGAAGATCTGGAAGAACACGACATGCCGGTAGACGACTTCACCCTCGAAGACATGAAAAAGCACCGCGTCAAGGTCAAGGACGACCTCTATCACATGATGCTTGCCTACCGCGCGGGCCAGCAGTCGGTCAAATAACTCTTTTTTACGGAATCGGTCCGGGGAGCGTTCGGTAGAATTGCCGGATGCTCCCCGTTCCTTATTGGCGCCTGTCGGCCTACTACTTTTTCTATTTCACCTTCATCGGCGCCTTTTCCCCGTACTTCGCGCTCTATCTCCGCTCGCTCGCCTTCTCGGCGTGGGACATCAGCCTGCTGATGACGCAGATGCAGCTGATGCGCCTGGCCGGCCCGTTCTTCTGGAGCGCCCTGGCGGACCGGACGGGAAAGCGGATCGCGGTCATCCGCCTGACCGGGATCGCCACCTTCGCGCTGTTCTGCGTGTTCTTCGTGGCGCGCCGCTTCGGCATCGTGCTGGCCACCATGAGCTGCTTTTCCTTCTTCTGGGTGGCGGCCTTGCCCTTGCTGGAAACACTGACTTTCGACCATCTGCGGGAAAAGCCGGAACGCTACAGCCGCATCCGCCTGTGGGGGTCGGTCGGCTTCATCGCGGCCGTGCTCGGCGTCGGCGCGCTGCTCGACCGGTGGCCGGTGGACGCGGTGCTTTGGGCGTGCGGCTTTTCGCTGGCGATGGCCGCGCTGTGCGGGCTGGCGGTGCCCGAGGCGGGCGTCCCGCATGCCGCCGGAACGCATCAGCCGATCGGCCGCGTCCTGCGCCAGCCGCGCGTCATGGCCCTGCTGACCGCCTGCTTCGCCATGTCGGCGGCGCACGGCGCCATGAACGTCTTCTACACCATCTTCCTCACCGACCACGGATACAGCAAGTCGGCGGCGGGAACCTTGTGGACCTTCGGCGTGCTCGCCGAGATCGTCACCTTTTTCTTCATGGCGCAGCTCATGCGCCGCTTCGGCCTGCGGCAGGTCCTGCTGGCGTGCTTCGCGGCGGCGGTCGTGCGTTTCGCGGCCATCGGACAACTGGTTGACTTGCCGGTCGCGCTGGTCCTGACCCAGCTGCTGCACGGACTCACCTTCGGCGCCTTTCATTCGGCGGCGGTCGCCACGATCAATCTCTGGTTCCCGGGAAACATCCGCGCCCGCGGCCAGGCGCTCTATTCCTCGGTGAGCTTCGGCGCCGGCGGCGTGGCCGGCGGGCTGGCCAGCGGCTGGGCCTGGGAGCGCCTGGGCGGCGCCGAGGCGTTCGCGTTGGGATCGTTGTTCGCGCTCGTCGGTCTAACTGTCATTTTTTTCGGGGTTCGGGGCGCGGATGTCGGCGAAAATCAACCGTTGTGCGTTGTCAATGGAGTGAGCGATGTCGAAGGGCGACGGAGGTAGCGTTTTGAAGGTCGGGGTGAGCGCGGTTTTTCTATCGATGCTGCTGGGCACGGCCTGTACGCCGACGCATACGACGTCCGCCGGGGCGGTCGGCGTGGAGCGGCGGCAGGCCATGCTGCTCTCGTCCGCCGAGGTGAACCAGGCGGCGGAAAAGGCCTACGCGCAGACGATCCAGGAAGCGCGGGCGAAAAACCTGCTGAACCGCAATCCCGCGCAGGTGCAGCGGGTCAAGGCGGTCGCCGCGCGCCTGGTCGCCGTGACCGGAGTGTTCCGTACGGACGCGCCCGGCTGGCGCTGGGAGAGCAACGTCATCAGTTCGAGCGAGCTCAATGCCTGGTGCATGCCGGGGGGCAAGATCGCCGTCTATACCGGGCTGCTGGAAAAATTGGCGCTGACTGACGACGAGCTGGCGGCGGTGATGGGGCACGAGATCGCCCACGCCCTGCGCGAACATGGGCGGGAGAAGGCGAGCCAGGCGGCGGGCGTCGATCTGGCGGCCACGCTGGGCGGCGTGATCGGCGCGTATTACGGACTCGATGCCAGCATCGGCAAGGAGGTGGTGGGAACCGCCGGCGATCTGGCGTTCATGCGCCCCAATTCGCGCGGGATGGAGCAGGAGGCGGACCGGATCGGCGTCGAACTGGCGGCGCGGGCGGGCTTCGATCCGCTGGCGGCGGTCTCCCTCTGGGAGAAGATGGGGCGCGCGTCCGGGAACGGCACGCCGCAATGGCTATCCACGCACCCGTCGAACGAGACGCGCCTCGCCGATCTGCGGGTTTACGCCGAGCGCGTGCAGCCGCTCTATCGCGCGGCGCGTGCAAGGAATTGAATTTGTTTGGTTTCATGGGGTTGTGTCGGCTGACAGGGCCGGTATCCCATGAGATAATCATCGGGTTTTTCGGCGTCTTTCACAGAGATGTCCCACGGATGGCCGACTTGTCGCAATTGGAGGAGATTCGCCATGAGAAGAATAGTGCTCGCCCTGGTGCTCGTCGCCGCCACCCTGTCGGCGGCGTGCAACACCGTGCGCGGCATCGGCAAGGACATCGAGCGCGGCGGCCAGGCCATCGAGAAGGCGGCCACCAAGTAGCCGCCTCTGCGTGTTGACGCTCCGAGGAAGAGCGAAACCGGTTTTTTGATCGTATCGAGGAAAATGACGTGAAAATTTGTGTCTTGCCGGGTGACGGCATCGGTCCGGAAATCACCGCCCAGGCGCTGCGCGTGCTGAAGGCGCTGGACCTGAAGTTCGAGATGGAAGAAGCCCTGCTCGGCGGCTGCGCCGTGGACGCGACGGGAAATCCGTTCCCGGAGGCCACCCAGAAACTTGCCCAGGCGGCCGACGCCGTGCTGCTCGGCGCGGTCGGCGGCCCGAAATGGGACGTCCTGGCCCGCGAACTGCGCCCGGAACGCGGCCTGCTCGGCATCCGCAAGCTGCTCGGCCTGTTCGCCAACCTGCGTCCGGCCGTGCTTTATCCCGAACTGGCCAACGCCTCGACGCTCAAGCCGGAAGTCGTGTCCGGCCTCGACATCCTGATCGTGCGCGAACTGACCGGCGACATCTACTTCGGCCAGCCGCGCGGCATCGAGACGCGCCAGGTTGACGGCGCCGAACAGCGCGTCGGCGTCAATACGATGATCTACAGCGAAGCGGAAATCCGGCGCATCGGCAAGATGGCGTTCGAAGCCGCGCGCAAGCGCAACCGCAAGCTCTGTTCGGTTCGACAAGATGAACGTCCTGGAGACGACGCAGCTCTGGCGCGACGTGATGAACGAACTGGCGCCTGAATATCCCGACGTCGAGCTCACGCACATGCTGGTCGACAACGCCGCCATGCAGCTGGTGCGCGCGCCCAAGCAGTTCGACGTGATGGTCACCGGCAACATGTTCGGCGACATCCTGTCCGACGAGGCGTCGATGCTCACCGGATCGATCGGCATGCTGCCGTCGGCCTCGCTCAACGAGACCGGCAAGGGGCTGTACGAGCCCTGCCACGGCTCGGCGCCGGACATCGCCGGCAAGGGCGTGGCCAATCCGCTGGCGACTATCCTGTTGACGGCGATGATGCTGCGCTACACGTTCGCCCAGGAGGAAGCGGCCCGGCGTATCGAGAACGCGGTGAAGCGCGTGCTCGAACAGGGCCTGCGCACGGGCGACATCTACGAGCCGGGCACGACCAGGGTCGGCACCGCCGAGATGGGAGACGCCGTGCTCGCGGCGCTCCGGGCAGCGTAAAGATTTCTTTTTTTGATCGAGGTAAACGCAATGAAGAAGGTAGGTCTCGTAGGCTGGCGCGGCATGGTCGGTTCCGTGCTCATGCAGCGCATGGAAGAGGAAGGCGATTTCGCCTTCATCGAACCGGTGTATTTCTCCACCTCGTCGGTCGGCGGCAAGGCGCCGGCATGGGGCGGCAAGGACGGCGGCACGCTGCTGGACGCGATGTCGGTCGAGTCGCTCAAGCAGATGGACATCGTCATTACCTGCCAGGGCGGGGAGTACACCAAGGAAGTCTTCCCCAAGCTGCGCGCGACGGGGTGGAACGGCCACTGGATCGACGCGGCGTCGGCGCTGCGCATGGACAAGGACGCGGTGATCATCCTCGATCCGGTCAACCTGAACGTCATCAAGGACGCGCTGGCCAAGGGCGGCAAGAACTGGATCGGCGGCAACTGCACCGTGTCGCTGATGCTGATGGGCATCGGCGGCCTGTTCAAGCACGATCTCGTCGAGTGGGTCTCGGCGATGA
The DNA here is from genome assembly GCF_047602565.1 of Propionivibrio sp. Classification (GTDB taxonomy): domain Bacteria; phylum Pseudomonadota; class Gammaproteobacteria; order Burkholderiales; family Rhodocyclaceae; genus Propionivibrio. The sequence goes on along the minus strand of NZ_JASGGX010000001.1, from coordinate 1,163,999 downwards.
CCTACCAGGCCGCCTCCGGCGCCGGCGCGCAGAACATGCGCGAACTGCTGTGCCAGATGGGCGCGCTGCATGACGCGGTGCGCGCCGAGCTGGCCGATCCGGCCTCGGCCATCCTCGAAATCGACCGCAAGGTCGCGGAGACGATGCGCGCGTCCAGCTTCCCGACCAAGAACTTCCGCAACACGGCGCTGGCCGGCAGCCTGATCCCCTGGATCGACGTGCCGGTCGAAGGCGGCCAGTCCAAGGAAGAATGGAAGGGCGGCGCCGAATGCAACAAGATTCTCGGCCGTCCGCCGTTCCGCTCGCCGGGAAGCATCCCGGTCGATGGCATCTGCGTGCGCATCGGCGCCATGCGCTGCCACTCGCAGGGCCTGACCATCAAGCTGCGCAAGGACGCGCCGCTCGACGAGATCGCGGGCATCATCGCCGATGGCAACCCGTGGGCCAAGGTCGTGCCCAACGAGCGCGAGATCAGCGAGCGCGAACTGACCCCGGCGGCGGTCACCGGCACGCTGACGGTGCCGGTCGGACGCCTGCACAAGCTGGCCATGGGCGCGGAATACCTCGGCGCCTTCACCGTCGGCGACCAACTGTTGTGGGGCGCCGCCGAGCCGCTGCGGCGCATGCTGCGCGTCCTGCTCGAAGGCTGATTGGTACAAAAAAAGGACCGGGGGTGGCTCCCCGGTCTTTTTTACGGTTTGGCGGCATGTTATAAGCAAGTCGAGCTTGCATCGCTAACCCCATGATGTTATTTTAATATTCCCGATTTCGACGCTCAGGGTGCCGTCTTGGCAAATAAAACATATCAATCCATCAAGCACTTCGGCCTGCGCTCCTCCGTCATGGCGGTCGCATCCTCCCTCGTTCTGTCCGGCGTACCGCTGGCGGCGCATGCGGCCGGCCTCGGCCGGCTCGTCGTGTTCTCGGCGCTCGGCCAGCCGCTCCGGGCGGAAATCGAGGTCACCGCGACGCGCGAGGAACTGGCCGGCATGAAGGCGCAGCTGGCCTCGCCCGAGACCTTCAAGCAGGCCGGACTGGATTACGCGACGGCCCTGCTGAACGTGCGCTTCAGCCTCGACAAGCGGCCAAACGGCCAGGCGGTCATCCGGCTGACCTCGGACCGGCCGATCAGCGAGCCCTTCCTCGACATGCTGCTGGAGCTGAACTGGTCCACGGGCAGGCTGGTGCGCGAATACACCTTCCTGCTCGATCCGCCGGAATTCGCCGCCAAGGCGTCCGCGCCGGCGGCCCCGGCGGTCGTCGCCGCGCCGGCCGGCCGGTCGGTGCCGGCGTCCGGCGGCTCCTCGGCCATCGACAACGAGGTGCGGGCGCGGGCGGCCGCGCAGGTGCAGGGCCGGCAGCAGGCGCCGCAAAAATCCGCCGAACCGGCCGTCCAGGCCGGGGAAGGGCGCGAAGTCAAGCGCGGCGAGACCCTGCACCGCATCGCCTCGGAAACGAAACTGGAAGGCGTTTCGCTCGAACAGATGCTGGTCGCCCTGTTCCGCGCCAATCCCGGCGCCTTCGACGGCGGCAACATGAACCGCCTGAAGACCGGGGCCATTCTCGCGATACCCGACAAGTCGGCGATCGAAGCGGTCGCTCCGGGAGAAGCCAGGAAAATCGTGGTGGCGCAGTCGTCGGACTGGAACGCCTACCGGAGCAAGCTCGCCGGCGTCGCCGCCAAGTCGCCGGCCAAGGACGACGCGGCGCGGCAGGAAGCCAGTGGCAAGATCACCGCCAAGGTCGACGATGCGGAACAAGCCGCGCCCAAGGATCAGCTGAAGGTTTCCAAGGCCGAATCGGCGCCGGCCAAGGGCGGCGCGGCGGCCGCGAAGGAGTCCGCGGAGGATGCGGTCGCCAGGGACAAGGCGCTCAAGGAGTCCAACGAGCGCGTGGCGGCCCTCGAAAAGAACGTGGCCGACCTGCAGAAGCTGCTGGAACTGAAGAATCAGAACCTGGCCGAATTGCAGAAACAATCCTCGGCGCAGCCGGCGCCCGCCGCTCCGGCGGCGAAGCCGGAAGAGGCGCCCGCAGCGGCCACGCCAGCCGCGCCGGCGGAGCCTCCCAAGGCGGCCGAATCCGCCCCCGCCGCCGTGGCGCCACCCCCGGCGCCGGCGCCTGAGGCGCCCGCGGCCAAGGTGGAGCCGCCGCCGCCGCCGCCGGCGAAGCCGGCCGAAAAACCCAAGGTCGTCGCGCCGCCGCCTCCCCCCGAGGAGCCGGGATTCTTCGAGGAACTGCTCGGCAACACCACGGCGCTGCTGGGCGGCGGGGGCATTCTGGCGCTCATCGCGGCCTACCTGTTCATGCGCCGCCGGCGCGCCATGGCCGACACGCCGGAGCGGGATCTGAGCAGCACCCTGACGCCGCCGAGCACGACCGGCCTGACGGCCAATTCGGTGTTCCGCAACACCGGCGGGCAGAGCGTCGATACCTCGTCGCAGGTGCCGGCGCAGACCGATTTCAGCCAGGCCGGGCCGGGCAGCATCGATACCGACGAAGTCGATCCGGTGGCCGAGGCCGACGTCTATATGGCCTACGGCCGCGACGCGCAGGCGGAGGAAATCCTGCTCGAAGCCCGCCAGAAGGACCCGAAGCGCACCGCCATCGCCGTCAAGCTGCTCGAGATCTACTCGGGGCGCAAGGACGCCAAGCAGTTCGAGGCGCTGGCGGCCGAGCTGTACGGCGAAACGGGCGGCGTCGGCTCCGATTGGGAGAAGGCCGCGGCGATGGGGCGTCTGCTCGACCCCAACAATCCGATTTTCCGCGGCACCGTGTCCGCCGGCGCGGTGAAGGCCGGGCCGGCGAACGGCGGCTCGTCCGGGCTGGCGGCACCCGTTGCGGCGGCCGTCGCGGGGGCGTCCGCCGCCGCCCTGGCGAACCTCGACTTCGATCTCGGCGACGACGGGCACAAGCCCGCGCCGGCTCCGCAGCCGGCACCGGCCGGCAAGGCATCGCCGCTGCCCGAGACGCTTGATTTCGATCTCGGCGGCGATGCCGGCCAGCACCTCGCCGCGCCCGCCGCAGCCGAAAAAGCCGTGCCGGCGGCTCCCGCCGCTCCGGCGGCCGATGCCGAAGCGTCGGATCTGGATTTCGACATCGGCACGAAGATCGCGCCGTTGTCCGAGACGCTCGACCGGCAGGAAGCCAAGGCGCAGCTGTCCGATCTCGATTTCGATCTGGGGAGCGACAGCGTGGTCCCGGTCGATTTCGGGAAGGCTGCCGAGGCGGCCGACACGCCCGCCGACGCGCCGGCCCTGGGGGACGATGCGGTCGAGTTCGACGTCAGCCTGACCGAATCCACTTTCCTCGGGCGCCTGCCGCCCGAGCCGTCGTCGTTCGACATGGCGGCGATCGATCTGGATTTGCAGTCGCCGGATCTGGAAATCGGCGGACTCGAAGAACCGCCCGCCGCCGCCAGTGCGGCGAAGACGCCCCAGGAGCCCGCCGGGGAAGCCGCGTTCGAGGGCGCGCAGGTATCCACCGCGGTCAATCCGGATTTCGTTACGGAGCAGATGGAAACCGTGGTGACGCCCACCAGCTTCGCCGGCGGCCAGGACGACACGACGGTGAACCCCGATTTCGCCTCGGAACAGATGGAAACGCTGGTGGTGCCGGGAATACCGGATGCGCAGTCCGACACGGCGCTCAATTTCGAACTCGCCAACCAGCAGGCGGAGACGGTCATCAGTCCCTCGACCGCCGGTCCGGCCCAGGAACTGGCGCCGGAGCTGGATATCGGCGTGGGCGAGGAGGTCGCGACCAAGCTCGATCTGGCCAAGGCCTACGAGGAAATGGGCGACGTCGAAGGCGCGCGCGAACTGCTGCAGGAAGTCCTGAAGGAAGGGGATGCGAATCAGCGCGAGGCCGCGCAGAGCATGCTGACGCGGATCGGCGGATAATCCTCGCGGGACGTGGCACGCAAGGCCGCAGCCCGGCAGCGGGATGCGGCCTTCTCTTTTGAGCGGGGGGAGCGGATTCGGTGCATATGGGAAAAACGGCCGTTCATCCGGCGACGCGCCTGATCGCCTGGCTGGCCTTGCTGATCGCCGTGCAATGCCTGAGCGGCGCGGTGCTGCTCGCCGCCTGCCTGTTCGCCCCGCTGGCGGGCGCGCGGGTGATGCGGCGCGGCGGCCGCCTGGTCTGGCGGACGCGCTGGCTGCTGCTCTCGCTGCTGCTCGTCTTTGCCTGGGGCGTCGCGGGCGAGCCGCTGTGGAGCGGCAGCCTGGCGCCGACCCGCGAGGGCGTCGACGAGGCGCTGAAACATCTCGGCCGCCTGGTGCTGGTGCTCGTCTCGGTGGCGGCGTTCCTCGAATTCATGCCGCTCGCCGAACTGCTGGCGGCCACGCACGCGCTGCTCGCGCCGTTGCGGCGCCTCGGCGTGGATGCGGACCGCGGGGTCGTGCGCCTGATGCTCGTGCTGCGCTACGTGGAAACGCTGCCCCGGCCGCGCGACTGGAAATCGCTGCTCGACATTCCGGAAACCGCCGCCTGCGAAACCATCGAGATCGAGCATCAGGCCCTGCGCTGGCTCGACGGCTGCGTGATGGCCGGGCTGCTCGGCGGTCTCGTTCTGTTCTGTTTCCGGTAGCCGGCGATGCGCATTGCCCTGGGAGTGGAATACGACGGCGGCGCCTTGCGCGGCTGGCAGACGCAGCCGGGCGGCGGCACGGTGCAGGACGCGCTGGAAGCGGCGCTGAGCCGCATCGCCGGCGCACCGATCGCCGTGGTCTGCGCCGGACGGACCGACGCCGGCGTGCACGCCGCCGGGCAGGTCGTGCACTTCGACACGCAGGCCGCGCGCCCGCTGACGGCGTGGGTGCGCGGGGCCAACAGCTTCCTGCCGCCGGCCGTCGCCGTGCGCTGGGCGCAGCCCGTGGGCGACGCTTTTCATGCCCGCTTCTCGGCGTACGGGCGCTGCTACCGCTACCTGCTGCTCAACCGGCCGCAGCGCCCCGGCGTCTGGCACGGCCGCGCCGGCTGGCATCACCGGCCGCTGGACGAGGCGCAGATGCAGCGGGCCGCCGATCTGCTGCTGGGCGAGCACGATTTTTCGGCCTTCCGCGCGGCGGACTGCCAGGCCAAAACGCCGGTCAAGACGATGCGCCACGCCGAGGTCCGGCGCGTCGGCGAGATGCTGGTCTTCGATTTCGAAGCGGGCGCCTTCCTGCACCACATGGTGCGCAACCTGGTCGGCAGCCTGGTCTACGTCGGGCAGGGCAAGCATCCGCCGGAATGGATCGGCGAGCTGCTGGCGGCGCGGGACCGCACGCTGGCGGCGCCGACCTTCGCGGCGGCCGGCCTATACCTCGTCGGGGTGCGCTACGAAAAATGCTGGGGCTTGCCGGTGGCGGAAAATCCGTTCCTGCCGGGGTACGCCATTCCTTGACGGGCCGGACCGGCGGCAAAAACTCAGAAGACTTCGACGCGGTTGCGGCCCAGCGTCTTGGCCTGGCGCAACGCCTTGTCGGCGCGGTTGAGCGTGTGCGAATAGCTTTCGCCGCACTGGTAGCGGGCCAGGCCGATGCTGATCGTTATGCTCTCGGTGAAATCGAAGCGGATGCGCTCGACGCACGTGCGTACCCGTTCGGCGATCTGGCAGGCCAGTTCGATCGGCGTCTCCGGCAGGATGAACAGGAATTCCTCGCCGCCCCAGCGGCCGCAGACGTCGTATTCCCTGAGCGCGTCGCGGATGGTGAAGGCGACCTCGGACAGCGCGCGGTCGCCGACGTCGTGTCCGAACCGGTCGTTGACCGACTTGAAGAAATCGATGTCGGCGATGCCGAGCGAATAGCCCGTGCCGTTGCGGCTGGAGCGCTCGCTCTCCTCGGCCAGCCGTTCCATGAGAAAGCGGCGGTTGCCCAGGCTGGTCAGCGGGTCGCGCAGCGACACTTCGCGCAGCGTCTCGCTCAATTCCCTCAGGCTCTGCTGGTAGCGGTCAGAAATCCGTACCAGCTTTTCGATGCGGCGCAATTGCCGGTCGTACTGCTGCACCAGCGTTTCGTTGCTCGAACGCGACAGCAGGTGATAGCCGTCGGAAATCCTGACCAGGCGTTCGAGCCGCTGCCGCTGGCCGTCGCTCTGTTCGAGCAGCTGCGCAAGCAGTTCGCGCAGCGGATTGCCGGCGTGCGCGGGATCGGCCAGGGCCGCCCGGATCAGCGCGGCCAGATCGTCTTCGGAGGCGGCCGGAGTCGGCAGCGGACTACTGGCGCACATCGGCGGCGATCTCGAACGGGAAGGTGCAATCCTCCCGGAACTCGTCGGCCAGATCCAGCACGCGCTCGTTGCGCGGGTCGTAATACCAGTTCACGCTGACGGCGCGGCCCCGCCCATGCGCCTCTTCGAGCAGGTCGAAAATGTCCATCATGGCCCGCACCGAGCTGGTGTTCATGTACACCAGCCGCAATTCGAGGTTGAGCGGCGCGGAGGTTTCCTTGAGGTAGCGTTCGACCCAGCCGATCACCTGCCCGAAGAACTCGAAGGAATTTTCCGGGTAGGAATCGCCGGCCATGGCCAGCACGCCGCGCTCCCAGTCGCCGCTGATGCTCGGGGTCGATTGGCTTCCCTGGATGTTCAGACTATTCATTGCGCTAAATCCGATAACGATTTCAGATGACGGCCCGCAGGCTGAAAAAGGAACGCACGGCGCTGGTGGGCTCCAGGCAGGCGCGCAGCGGTTCGGCCGACTTCCTGGCCATGTCGATCAGTCCCAGGCCCGCCCCGCTGGCCGCGCCTTCCGGGCGCGGCAGGCGCAGCTGCGTCTTGTAGGCGGCCTTGAGCTGCTCCTTGTCCATCCGGGCGAGCTCCCCGACGCGCGCCAGCAGCGTTTCGCCGTCGTCCCTTTCCACCAGGTTGCAGGCTTCCACCAGGTAGCGGCCGCTGGCGTCCCGCGCCACGATCACCGTCGCCGAGCTGTTCATTTCGTCGTAGCCCCGGGCCAGGGCGTAATGGCGGATGTTCTGGGTCATTTCGACGTAGACGCCGAACACGTCCATGGCTTCGGCCGGATGCGCGTTGTCGGCCTGCAGATAGTTCTTCAGGGCATTGCCGATTTCTTCGATCAGGCTCCGGGAAATCGGACCGTTGAAACAAAGCAGGATTTTTCCGCTGTTGAAATACTCGCGCAGTTCGAAGATGCCGATCGGTTCCATCGCCGCTCCCCCTTCAGTCGAATCGGAAAGATAGTATCGTGATGTCGTCCCGCTGCGGATAGGCGCCGCGGAAGTCCTCCAGCGCCTGATTCAGCGCGCCGGCCTGTTCTTCCATCGGCAGCCCGGCGCATTTCTGAAGCAGCTCGGCGAAACGGGTGTTGCCGAAACCGTAGCCCAGTTCGCCGCCGGCCTGATCGAGGAAGCCGTCGGTGACCAGGTAGTAGGTCGCGCCGGCCTGTATCTCGACTTCCGTGTCGGCGTAGCTGCCCCGGCGGCGGTCGCCGATCGCCCGGCGCGCGCCCTTGATTTCCCTGACCTGCCCGCCGTCGGTCCAGTACAGGCCGATCTTGGCGCCGGCAAAGCGCAGGATCTTGCGCTCCCGGTTCACGTAGGCCAGCCCGACGTCCATGTTGGTGGCGATCGACCGCTGGAAATCGCCTTGCCGGATCATGTCGCGGATGGACACGTCCGCCTGTTCGAGAATGGCCGCCGGCGATTCCATGCCGGCGCGGCTGGTGGCGAAATCCAGCGCCGCGCGGGCCAGCATGGTCATCAATGCGCCGGGAACGCCGTGGCCGGCGCAGTCGACCACGCCGACCAGAAAACGCTCGTCGTCGGCGCGGAAGACGTAGAAGTCGCCGCCGACCACGTCGCGCGGCCGCCAGAGCACGAAGTGATGCTGTCCCAGCGCGTGCTGCAGCTGCCGGTCCGGCAGGGTGGCCCGCTGGATCAGGCTGGCGTAGTCGAGGGAATCCTTGATCTTCTGGTGCACCCGGCGCATTTCGAGATTCGCCGCCTCCAGCGCCTGCGTGCGGGCCTGCACCTTGTCCTCGAGCTCCTCGGTGTTGCGCCGGATACGGTTGGCCATGACGCCGAATGCGCGGCTGAGGTCGCCCAGCTCATCCTCCGTGGGCGGCGGCAGGGACACCTCGAAATTGCCCTGCGCCAGCGCCGTCGCCGACAGCTTGAGCTTGTTCAGCGGCCGCAGCACCAGCCGGTTGACGGCGTAGGCGAAAACCGCCGAGAGGATGGCGATCAGCACCACCAGCGCGGCGATGGCGATGTTCAGCCACATCCGGTCCAGCACCTGCGCGGCCTGCAGGTCGAGCGCGGTGACGATATGCCACTTCAGTTCCGGGATGTAGGACAGGGCGAGCAGCTGCGACTTGCCGTCCAGCGTGGCGTACAGCGTGAACACCTTGCCCGGCTGGGCGTACGCCTGGCCCATGGCGTGGGCCAGTTCGCCGCGCTGCCCGCCGTCCGCCAGCTGGCCGGCGAGCGTCTGCTCCCCGCTGGCCGCGTTGGCCGCCGTATTGAAGGCGATCAGGCGCTCGTCGCCGTGCGCCTGGATGGCGCCGGCCTGGTTGATGATGATCGAGGTGACGCCCGGTTCGCTGGTGGCGATGAAATCCTGGAGGAAGCCGCTCAGGTCGAGGCCCGCGCCGGCGACGCCCAGGATGCGGTCGCCGTCCCGGACGAGCACGTTGAACCAGACGCGCGTGACCTGCAGCACGCGGTCGTAGTCCACGTTGATGTTGTAATCCTCCCGCCGCGCGAGCGAGCTGAAGAACCACGAATCGCGCTCGTTGTCCCGGCTCAGCACGTAACGGGGCTGCTCGCTGAACGGCTCCTTGTCGTCGTTGGCGTAATAGCCCCGGCTGTCCGCGCTGGCGATGGAATAGGCGTGATCGCGGAAATCCTTGCGGTATCTGTCCGCTTCCTTGAAGAACAGCGCCCGCTTGTCGGCGTTGTCCTCGTCCAGCAGCCACTGGATGGAAACGACCGAATCCGCGAGGCGCTGGGACAGCACCAGTTCCCGGGCCACGGGCGCGAGGATGCTCTGCCGCTTGTGCAGGGTGAAATTGACCGCGTAGGCTTCCCCGAAATGATTGCGGACCTCCTCGAAAACATGTCGCCCCACCAGGCCCGCCGGCAGCATGACCAGCAAACATGCCAACAACAACGCCAATATCGCCTTTGTTCTTAATCTTAGATTCCAGATGGCCATCTGGTCCCCTGACGCGATTCGAAAAGCGGCTATTGTAGTCTTCACTGGGGCGGCAAATCATCAGTGGGAGAGGATAAAAATCGGGCATCGTATAATCGAAGCCCGCCATTCAATTCATGTGTGCCTATGTTGCGAATCAAGATCTGCGGCCTGACGCGCGAGCAGGACATGCGGGCGGCGATCGACGCCGGCGCCGATGCGCTGGGCCTCGTCTTCTACCCGCCGAGCCCGCGTTGCGTCGACCTCGAACAGGCGGCGCGGCTGGCGCGGCTGGCGCCGCCGTTCGTCAGCGTGACCGGCCTGTTCGTGAACGCCGAGCCGCAGCGCGTGCACGCAACGCTGGCCGCCGTGCCGCTGCATCTGCTGCAGTTCCACGGCGACGAGGACGAGGCCTACTGCCGGCAGTTCGGCCGGCCCTACGTCAAGGCGGCGCGGATGAGGCCGGGATTCGATTTGCTACAATACGCAGCGGCTTTCCCCTCGGCGCAGGCCATCCTGGTCGACGCCTTCGTCGCCGGGTACGGCGGCGGCGGCCGGGCATTCGATTGGAATCTGCTGCCGTCCGGGCTGTCGAAGCCGCTCATTCTCTCGGGCGGGCTCGACGCCGGCAACGTCGGCGCGGCGGTCGCCCGGGTGAGGCCGGCGGCGGTTGACGTCTCGTCGGGCGTCGAGGCGGCCAAGGGCATCAAGGACGCGGCGAAGATCCGCGCTTTCATCGCCGCCGCGCGCGCGGCGGCAACCGATTGATCCGGACTTTCCGGGAAGAACTGGACGGAACGATGCGCAAGACCTGTGGCGGACGTACCCGCACCTGCTGGAGACGGTTCCTTGCCGATCACACCTGAGGCCGATGATCGACCCGATCATCCGTTGTCCCTTTTCAATCGCCTCAAGGAAAAATCATGACTGCCACACCTTACGACCTGCCCGACGCGCGCGGCCATTTCGGCCCCTACGGCGGCATCTTCGTCGCCGAAACGCTGATTCCCGCGCTCGCCGAACTGAACGAGGCCTACGCGGCCGCCCGGCGCGATCCGCAATTCATCGCCGAGTTCGAGTACGACCTCAAGCACTACGTCGGCCGGCCCAGCCCGGTCTACCACGCCAAGCGCCTGTCGGACGAACTGGGCGGCGCGCAGATCTATCTCAAGCGCGAGGATCTCAACCACACCGGCGCGCACAAGGTTAACAACTGCATCGGCCAGGCCATGCTCGCCCGCCGCATGGGTAAGAAACGGGTGATCGCCGAGACCGGCGCCGGCCAGCACGGTGTCGCCACGGCCACCGTCGCCGCGCGCTACGGCATGGACTGCGTCGTCTACATGGGCTCGGAGGACATCCGGCGGCAGGCGGCCAACGTCTACCGCATGAAGCTGCTCGGCGCCACGGTGGTGCCGGTCGAAAGCGGCTCGAAGACGCTCAAGGACGCGCTCAACGAAGCGATGCGCGACTGGGTGACCAACGTGTCGACGACTTTCTACATCATCGGCACCGTCGCCGGCCCGCATCCGTATCCGATGCTGGTGCGCGACTTCCAGGCGGTGATCGGCCAGGAATGCCTGACCCAGCTGCCCGAGCTGTGCGGCCGCCAGCCCGACGCGGTGATCGCCTGCGTCGGCGGCGGCTCGAACGCCATGGGCATCTTCCACCCGTACATTGCCCACGCGGACGTGCGCCTGATCGGCGTCGAGGCGGCGGGCGACGGCATCGAGACCGGCCGCCACGCGGCCTCGCTGACCGCCGGGCATCCCGGCGTGCTGCACGGCAACCGCACCTACCTGCTGCAGGACGCCGACGGGCAGATCATCGAGACGCACTCGGTGTCCGCCGGCCTCGACTATCCCGGCGTCGGCCCCGAGCACGCCTGGCTGAAGGACACCGGCCGCGCCGAGTACGCGACGATCACCGACGCCGAGGCGCTGCAGGCCTTCCATACCCTGTGCCGGCTCGAAGGCATCATCCCGGCGCTCGAATCGAGCCATGCCGTGGCGCACGCGGTCAAGATCGCCCCGTCGATGGGCAAAGACAAGATTCTGCTGGTCAACCTTTCCGGCCGAGGCGACAAGGACATGCACACCGTCGCCGAAAAGTCGGGCATCCAATTCTAAGGAGGCCGCCATGTCCAAGATCCAAGCCACCTTCGAGCGTCTGCAGGCGCAGCAGCGCAAGGCGCTGATCCCCTTCATCACCGCCGGCGACCCCGAGCCGGCGCTGACCGTGCCGCTGATGCACGCGCTGGTCGAAGCCGGCGCCGACATCATCGAGCTCGGCGTGCCGTTCTCCGATCCGATGGCCGACGGGCCGACCATCCAGCGCGCCTCCGAACGCGCCCTGGCCAAGGGCGTCAGCCTGCGCCGGGTGCTGGAAATGGTCGCCAACTTCCGCGCCGACAACAACGAGACGCCGGTCGTGCTGATGGGCTATGCCAATCCGATCGAGGCCATGGGCGTCGAGGCCTTCGCCGCGGCGGCGTTCGACGCGGGCGTCGACGGCGTGCTGGTGGTCGACTACCCGCCGGAGGAAAGCGCCGATTTCGCCCGGGCCATGCAGGCCAACGCGCTCGATCCGATCTTCCTGCTCGCGCCGACCTCGACCGAGGAGCGCGTCGCCATGGTCGCCGAACTGGCCAGCGGCTACGTGTATTACGTCTCGCTCAAGGGCGTCACCGGCTCGGCGCAGCTCGACGTGGAGGCGGTGGCCCGGCGCATTCCCGAGATCCACGCGGCGGTCGGCGTGCCGGTCGGCGTCGGCTTCGGCATCCGCGACGCGCGGACGGCCGGCGCGATCGCGCGCATCGCCGACGCGGTGGTCGTCGGCAGCCGGATCATCGAGGAAATCGAGCAATCGCCGGAAGGCGACGTCTGCGCGCGGGTGAAGCGCCTCGTCGCCGAGCTGCGCCGGGGCATCGATGAAGCCGGCCAGGCCTGAGGAAGGAAACGCCATGAGCAGCTGGTTGAACAAGGTCCTGCCCAAGATCAAGCGCCCCGCCGGCGTCGAACGCAAGACCAGCCTGCCGGAAGGGCTGTGGAGCAAGTGCCCCGCCTGCGAGGCCGTGCTCTACGCCACCGACCTGCAGAAGAACGACCAGGTCTGCCCCAAGTGCGGCCACCACAACCGGCTCGGCGCGCGCGCCCGCATCGACCTGCTGCTCGATGCGGACGAGCGTTTCGAGATCGGCGCCGACGTCCTGCCCGCCGATCCGCTGCACTTCACGGACAGCAAGCCGTACGCCGGCCGGCTGGCCGACGCGGCCAAAAGCACGGGGGAGACCGACGCGCTGGTGGTCATGCAGGGGCGGCTGCGCGCGATCCCGGTCGTGCTGGCGGTCTTCGAGTTCGAGTTCATGGGCGGCTCGATGGGCTCCGCGCTTGGCGAACGCTTCGTGCGCGGCGTGCAACTGGCGGTCGAGCAGCGCCTGCCCTTCCTCTGCGTCGCCGCTTCGGGCGGCGCGCGCATGCAGGAAGGCCTGTTCTCGCTGATGCAGATGGCCAAGACGACGGCCGCGCTGGCCCGGCTGTCGGAGGCCGGCCTGCCGTTCATCTCGATCCTCACCGACCCGACCATGGGCGGCGTCTCGGCGTCGTTCGCCTTCCTCGGCGACGTGGTCATCGCCGAACCCGGCGCGCTGATCGGTTTCGCCGGCCCGCGTGTGATCGAGCAGACGGTGCGCCAGAAACTGCCGGAAGGTTTCCAGCGCGCCGAGTTCCTGCTCGAAAAGGGCGCCATCGACCTGATCGTCGACCGCCGCGAACTCAAGGACCGGCTGGCGAAGCTGCTGGGCATGCTGCAGAAGCTGCCGGCGGCGGCGTGATGTTTTGGGGGTCAGTAATTTGCCACACCGGTTCCGCCCCGGACTCCTCCCCCTTCAAGGGGGAGGTTGGGAGGGGGATGGGGTGGCGTTTAGATGGCCGAGGCGTTACCCCATCCCCACCCCGGCCCTCCCCTTGAAGGGGAGGGAGAGATGGCGGTACCGCCCGGGGATTCCGGCAAAACTACATCGCATAGGCCTTTGAATTTCCAGCCATGACCACAGCGCTTCTGATCATTGACGTACAGCAGTCGCTTTGTTTCGGCGAATTCGCCGCATTCGAGGCCGAGCGCGTCATCGATCGCATCAATCAGGTATCCGCGCTCGGCAGAAGCGCGGGCATCCCGGTGGTCGTCATCCAGCACGAGACGCCCGACGGCCCGTTGAAATTCGGAGAGCCCGGCTGGCAGACGGCCGCCGGCCTCGTCGTCGCTCCTGCGGATATACGCCTGCGCAAGCGGACGCCGGATTCGTTTCACAACACCGAGCTGCAGGCGATATTGTCCGCGCGCCACGTTTCGAGCCTGATCGTCTGCGGCCTGCAAAGCGATTTTTGCGTGGATACCACCGTCAGGCGCGCCCTGGCGCTCGGGTATCCCGTGACTTTAGTCTCCGACGGTCATTCGACTGTCGATAACGGCGTGCTCAAGGCTTCCCAGATATCCGCTCATCACAATGCGACCTTGAGCAGCATTACGAGCTTCGGCCCTCGCGCCCGCGTGTCGCCCGCCTCCGAAATACGGATCACCGCGTAGTCCATGTTCGGCATCCGCGTCATTTTTCGCTGAAAGAATCCCATGTCTGAAATCATCGTCATCGGCCACCGCAATCCCGACACCGATTCCGCCTGCGCGGCCTGGAGTTACGCGCGCTACAAGAACGCCGTCGATCCGCAGCACCGCTATCGCGCGGCGGTGTGCGGCCAGCTGGGGCGGCAGGCCAAGTTCGTGTTCACCAATGCCGGCGTCGAACCGCCACCCTACCTGAAGGACGTCATTCCGCGCGTCGGCGACATCGCCGAGGACGCCGGCATCCGCCTCGACCAGAACGATCCGCTGAAGATGGCCTTCCACGATCTGGATACGCCGAGGCTGTCGGTGGTGCCGGTGTTCGACGACGCGAAGAACTTCGCCGGCATCGTCGGCGTGCATGAAATGCTCGGCTATTTCGTCGAGGGCACCGTCAAGTCGCGGCCGTTCTACACTTTCCGCGCGGACAACATCGAAAAGGTGATCCCCGGCTATTTCCTCAAGCGCGGCCGGGACGACGAGTTCCGGGCGCCGATCATGGCCGGGGCGATGGCCCTCGACCAGTCCGCCAAGCGGCTCGACGCCCTGGCGCCGGCCAAGCCGATCATGATCGTCGGCAACCGGCCGGAGCTGATCGACATGGCAATCAACCGGGAAGTCCCGGCGATCATCCTCACCGGCTACGAAGCCGGCGAAACGCCGTCGGTCGATTTCGGCGGCTTTGCCGGTTCGGTCTATGTGTCCACCTGCGATACCTCGGAGACGATCCGCATGCTGCGCCTGTCGCTGCCGGTCAAGCAGATCATGGACACCAAGCCCTTGTGCCTGCCGCACGACGAACTGTTCGACGCCGCCAAGAAAACCCTGCTCAACACCGAGCATCACGGGCTGCCGGTGTTGAAGGACGGGCGCTTCGTCGGCGTGGTGACGCGCGAGAGCTTCATCGAGAAGCCGCGCCGCAAGCTGATCCTGATCGACCACAACGAGCTGTCGCAGGCCGTCGCCGGCGCCGAGGACGCCGAGATCTGCGAGATCATCGACCATCACCGCATGGGCGCGGAGAAGACCAACACGCCGATCTACATCTATTGCAAGCCGATCGGTTCGAGCTGTTCGATCGTGTACAGCCACTTCCGCATGGCCGGCGTTGCGCCGGACCGGGAAACCGCGCTGCTGATGCTCTCCGGCCTGCTCTCGGACACCATGCTGCTGCGCTCGCCGACCACCACGCCCGAAGACCGCCTGTACGCGCCGGAACTGGCGCGGCTGGCCGGCGTGGACCTGCAGGAATACGGCACGCTGATGCTCTCGCTCACGGCCAGCCTGAAGCAGACCGATCCGCTGCAGATGGTCACCGGCGACTTCAAGGAATACGCCGAATGCGGCTTCCGGGTCGGCGTCAGCCAAGTCGAGGTCGGCACGCTGGCCGACATGGACGAGGTCAAGGCCAACATCCTGGCCGCGCTCGAACGTGTCTGCAAGGAGCGCAACCTGACCTGGGCGCTGCTGCTGGTGACCGACGTGACCCGCGAGCACAGCGTGCTGCTGTGCTCGCCCTGGCCCGCCGCGGCGAAGGAGTTCGCTTACAAGCGCCTCGAAGAAAACATCTTCGACCTGCCCGGCATCCTCTCGCGCAAGAAGCAGTTGCTGCCGGAAATCCTGCGCATCCTTGATGTCGTGGGAAAGGGATGAAAGGCAAAAACAATTAACCACGGCGACACGGCGGGCACGGCGAGAAGCAAAATCTTATTTCTCGTTGTGCCCGTTGTGTCGCCGTGGTTAAAAATGATTTTTCCCGGCGGTTGACTCACCAGCCGTAAAAGCGCGGCCAGACCTCCGTCGTTCCGTCGCCGGACAGCGCGTGGTATTCGGGGAACTGGGCGCCGGTGGCGCAGGCGTGGTTCGGCAGGATGCGCAGTTGCGTGCCGACCGGGAAGCGTTCGGCGATCCGGTCGTCGGGGTCGCCCTCGCGGGAAATGATGCCGTGCTCCTGGTTGGCGCCGCTCATCACGTAGCCGGGCAGCACCGTGCCGTTGACGGCGCACACCTGACCGTAGCCGAAGTCGCGCCGCTGCTTGGCCGTGCCGCGGTCGCGGCTCATCGCCATCCAGCCGGCATCGACGATGGCCCAGCCCTTGTCGGTCTGGTGGCCGATCACCGTGGTCAGGACGGAGAGGGCGATGTCGTCCGTCCGGCACACGCCGACGTTGTGCATCACCAGGTCGAAGAACACGTAGACGCCGGCGCGGACTTCGGTGACGCCCGCCAGGTTTTGCGCATGCAATGCCGTCGGCGTCGAACCGACGCTGACGCCAGGGCACGGCAGTCCCGCGCCGCGGAGATGCTCCGCCGCCTGCACGCAGCCGGCGCGCTCCTGTTCGGCCAGTGCGGCGAGGGCTTCCGGCGTGTCGAGCTCATAGCTCGATCCGGCGTGCGTCATCACGCCGCCGAGGCGCATGCCGCCCTCGGCCAGCCGCCTCGCCAGGTCCACCAGCCGATCCTTTTCATCGGGCCGGATGCCCGAGCGGTGGCCGTCGCAGTCGACTTCGATCCACACCTCGAAGGTTTCGCCGTGCTCCTTGCCGAACGCCGCGATGGCGTCCGCGGCCGCCGCGTTGTCGGCGATAATCTTCAGGTCGCAGCCTTGCCGGCGCAGCGCCAGGACCTTCGGCAGCTTGGCCGCCGTGATGCCCACGGCGTACAGGATGTCGCCGATGCCGGCGGCGAAGAACTGCTCGGCCTCCTTGAGCGTGGACACCGTGATGCCCTGCGCGCCCGCCGCCAGCTGCGCGTGCACCACCGGCAGGCATTTCGAGGTCTTGACGTGGGGCCGGAAGCGCACGCCGAGTTCGTTCATCCGGGTCTGCATGCGCTGGATGTTGGCCTGCATGCGCGCCGTGTTGACGATGGCCGCCGGCGTGTCAAGCCCGGCGAGGCGGGTCACGGCCGGGCCTCCGGGGCAAGCAGGGCGCAGAAGCGTTCGATGTCGACGTTGCCGCCGCTGATGATCACGCCGACGCGCTTACCCTTGAGCGCGTCCTTCATGGCACGCGCGGCGGCGATCCCCAGGCAACCGGTCGGCTCGACCACCAGCTTCATGCGCTCGGCGAAGAAGCGCATGCCGTCCACCAGTTGGGCGTCGGAGACGGTCAGGATGTCGTCGACCTCGCGCCGGATGATCTCGAAGGTGCAGGCGCCGAGATGCTGCGTCTGCGCGCCGTCGGCAATGGTCTTGGGCGTCTCGATGTGCACGATGCTGCCGGAGCGGAACGAGCGCTGCCCGTCGTTGCCCGCCTCCGGCTCGACGCCGTAGAGCGTGCAGCGCGGCGACAGGGCGCGCGCCGACAGGGCCGAGCCGGACAGCAGCCCGCCGCCGCCCAGGCTGACGAACAGGGCGTCGAGCTCGCCGACTTCCTCGAACAGCTCCTTGGCCGCCGTGCCCTGTCCGGCGATCACGTCCGGATGGTCGTACGGGGGGATCAGGGTCAGGCCGTGCTGCTCGGCCAGCGTCCGGCCGATCTGCTCGCGGTCTTCGGTGTAGCGGTCGTAGATCACCACGTTGCCGCCGTAGCCCCGCGTGGCGGCCATCTTGGCCGCCGGTGCGTCGTTGGGCATGACGATGGTCGCCGGAATGCCGAGCAGGGACGCCGACAGGGCGATGGCCTGCGCGTGGTTGCCGGAGGAATAGGTAACCACGCCGGCGCGCCGCTGGCGCTCGTCGAACTTCGACAGCGCGTTGAACGCGCCGCGGAACTTGAAGGCGCCCATGCGCTGGAGGTTCTCGCACTTGAAGAACAGCTCGGCGCCCGTCTCGCGGTTGATGGTGCGCGAGGTCATCACCGGGGTTTTATGGGCGTGGCCCCGCAGCCGGTCGGCGGCGGCGCGGACGTCATCGTAGGTGGGCAGTGTCAGCATGGATTTCTTCTCCTCCGGAGCGTTGGGATGGCTTACCACGGCCACGCGACGCGGGTTCCCGCGCCGGACGCCGTGGCCCGTTGCAGCAGCAGTTGCGCGACCGTCAGGTCCTGCAGGGCGATGCCGGTCATGTCGAAAACGGTGATGTCGTCCGGCTGCCGCGCGAAGGCGGCCTTGCCGGTCAGCAGTTCGCCCAGGGTGGTGCAGGGCAGGTCCTTCGCCCACTGGGTTTCGCCGATGGCGCGGGCCTGGACCGCGTCGTTGACGAACAGCCGCGCGCGGGCGAGCAGGCCGGCGGGCAGCTCGCGCTTGCCCTCGGTGTCCGCGCCGACCGCGTTGACGTGCGTGCCGGGCCGCACCGCGTCGAGGCTGAACAGCGGGCCGGTGCCGGGGGTCGCGGTGATCACGACGTCGCTGGCGGCGACCGCCGCGTCCCGGTCGGCCGCGTGCGCCAGCGCGCAGCCGCGCGCGGCCGCGTCCGGGCCGATCCCCGCCTCGAAGCGGGCGTCGGGCTTGCCGTTGACGCTGACGTAGGCGAGCGAGCGCAGCGCGGGCATCAGGCGCAGCGCGAAGCGCGCCTGGATCTGCGCCTGCACGCCGGTGCCGAAGACGCACAGCCGGACGCTTTCAGGACGGGCGAACTGCAGCAGCCCGAGCCCGCCGGCGGCGCCGGTGCGCAGCGTGGTGACCACGTTGCCGTCGATCACGCACAGCGGGCGCCCGGTGTCCGGGTCGAACAGGAGGATCGTCGCCTGATGCGGCTCGCCGCCGAGCGCGCGGTTGCCGGGCCAGAAGCCGGCCGCCTTGAAGCCCAGGATTTTCTGCCCTTCGACGCCGCCGGACTTGATGCCGAAGACGCCGCCCGAGGCGAGCTTTTCGCGCACCACGGGGAACACGCGGCCTGCGCCCAGGCCGTGCAGCCGGAAGGCTTCGCGCGTCGCGTCCAGCGCGTCGTCCAGGGTGAGCAGCGAGTCGACCTGATCCTTGTCGATGAGCAGCAGGCGGGTGTTCTTGGTCATGAGCTGGCCTCCGTGCGGTTCAGCCGCCGATCTGGCGGAAATCGATGTAGATGGTGGTGCGGGAAACGCCCAGGTGCCGGGCGACGGTGTCGATGGCGCGGCGCACCTCCAGGAAGCCGCCTGCCTTGAGTTCCCGCAGCAGGGCGCGGCGCTCGTCGGTCTTCAGCGCGCGCGGCGTCGTGGCGCGCTGGGCGGCGAAGGCGTCGATGCGTTCGAGCAATGTCTGCGACCCGACCGGGGCCAGCGACTCCCTGATTTCCTCTCCGGCGGCCGTGCTGCCGAACCGGGCGAGCACGTTCTGGAGATTCTGGAAGACGGTCAGATCGACGTTCAGGCACAGCGCCGCCACGTACTTCCCCTCGCGGTCCCGGATGCCGACCGACGTGCTTTTCGCCTGCCGGCCGTCGGGAAAGCGGTTGGGGTAATTGGCGACGACTTCCGGAAAGTCCGGGTCGGCGATGCGCTGGCTGCCCAGTTCCGTCACCGGCTCGCCGACGCCGCGGCCGGAGAGGTTGTTGTGGATCGCCAGGATGGCGTGCCGGCGGTCGGTCAGATCATGGACGACCACCTCGCAGAACGGCGCGAAGGTCTCCCCCAGGCCGCGCGCGATCTGCTGGAGTTGTTCGAGCAGATGGCGATGTTCGGAGCTTGTCGCTTTCATGTTTATATATTGTTAAATAATTGACAATATGTCAACTATTGTGATCCGCTTTATTAACCACCCCCAAAATCGACCAACCAAGCGAAAATCCCGTTTTCCGTTTTTACCGGGGCGCGTCCGTGAAATCGCTCGTTGACTGGTTGGCATTCCTCGAAAGCCTGCATCCCAAGGGGCAGGGCGGGATCGAGCTCGGGCTGGAGCGCGTGGCCCGCGTCAAGGCCCGGTTGGGGCAGCGGCAGGACTGCCCGGTGATCATCGTCGGCGGCACCAACGGCAAGGGCTCGACCTGCGCCTACCTGGAGGCGATCTACCGCGCCGCCGGCTATCGCGTCGGCTGCTACACCTCGCCGCACCTGCTGGCGTACAACGAGCGGGTACGCGTCGACGGCATGCCGGCGGGCGACGCCGAGCTGTGCGCCGCGTTCGCCCGCGTCGAGGCGGCGCGGCAGGCGGCCGGAGGCGTGGCGCTGACCTACTTCGAATTCGGCACGCTGGCCGCGTGGGAAGTGTTCGCGGCGGCGCGGGCGCAGGCCGTCATCCTGGAGGTCGGCCTGGGCGGGCGGCTCGACGCGGTCAACGTCTACGAGCCCGACGCGGCCGTGGTGACTGGCATCGCGCTCGACCATACCGACTGGCTGGGGCCGGACCGGGAAGCCATCGGCTTCGAGAAGGCCGGCATCTTCCGCGGCGGCAGGCCGGCCGTCTGCGCCGACGCGGACCCGCCCGGCAGCCTGCTGGCGCACGCGCAGGCCATCGGCGCCGACCTGCGCCTGATCGGCCGCGACTTCGGCTATGCCCGCGCGGACGACGGATGGTCGTACCGGGATGGCCACGGCGTCTGCCACGAGTCCTTGCCGATCCCGGCGCTGCCGGGTGCGCACCAGTTCGGCAACGCC
Organism: Propionivibrio sp.; assembly: GCF_047602565.1. GTDB lineage: Bacteria > Pseudomonadota > Gammaproteobacteria > Burkholderiales > Rhodocyclaceae > Propionivibrio. The sequence continues at coordinate 1,143,795 of NZ_JASGGX010000001.1, read as the reverse complement.
TCGGCCGCGCTGGCGGCCATCGACGCCTTGCGGGACCGCCTGCCCGTGCCGGAACCGGCGGTCCGCGCCGGCCTGCGCGACGTCCGGCTCGTCGGGCGCTTCCAGCGCGTGCGCGAACGCCCGGCGGTGATCCTGGACGTCGCGCACAACCCGCAGGCGGTGGCCTGCCTGGCGGCAGGGCTCGACGCGATGGGCGCTTCCGGCCGCACCTTCGCCGTGGTCGGCATGCTGGCCGACAAGGACATCGTCGGCGCGCTGGCGACGCTGGCCGGCCGGATCGACGTCTGGCTGCTGGCCGGGCTCGACGTGCCGCGCGGCGCGCCGGCGGAAACCCTGGCGGCGGCGGTGGAGGGCGGGCAACTGGGCGGGCGGGTGGAGCGTTTCGCCGCGCCGGCCGAGGCCTTCCGGCGCGCCGCCGGGCTGGCGGCAGAAAATGATAGAATCGCCGTTTTCGGATCGTTCTACACCGTTGCCGCCGTCCTGCGCGAGATCGGGCAGGCCCGGCAGGATTGACCGGATTCGACCGCATCGTTTCCTTTTTTTGCCCGTCCATGTCAGATTCACCCGAAGCCAACCTGCAACTCAAGAAACGCGCCCGCCGGCGGCTGGTCGGCGCCGTGGCCTTCGCCGGGCTTGCCGCCGTGGTCCTGCCGATGGTCATGGACGAGGAGCCGAAACAGCAGGTGCAGGACGTGCAGATCCGCATCCCCGGCCAGGACCAGACGCCGCCGTTCAAGCCGAGGCTGGAACCGGCCGGCGGCGAAACGAAGGAGCCGCCCGCGCCGGCCGCCGAGGCGGCGCGTCCGGCCGAGAAACCCGTCGAGAAACCGGTTGAAAAACCCGTCGAGAAGTCTCCGGAAAAACCCGCGGCCAAGCCGGCGGAGAAGCCGGCTGAAAAACCGGCGGCGAAACCGACGGAAAAACCTGCGGACAAGGCCGCCGACAAGACGGCGGGTAAGAAACCCGACGCGCAGGCCGAGGCGCAGCGCGCCGCGGCGATCCTCGGCGGCAAGCCGGCCGGCGAAGCGTCCGCCGCCGCCGGCAACGGCGCCTACGTGATCCTCATCGGCGCCTTTTCGAACGCCGCCAACGTCAAGCAGCTGCAGACGAAGATGGGCGAGCTCGGCATCAAGGTGTACACCGAACCGCTCGACTCACCCGAGGGCAGGAAAACCCGCGTGCGCGCCGGTCCCTTCGCCAGCCGCGACGCGGCGGACAAGGCGCTGGAGAAGATGAAGCGCATCGGGGTCAACGGAGTGGTCGCGGCCAAGCGATGACGCCGTTCGACTACGCCGTTCTGGTCATCCTGCTGGCGTCCATGGCGCTCGGCGCGTGGCGCGGAGTGCTCGGCGAGATCCTCGCCGTCGCCGCCTGGGTGCTGGCCTTCTTCGCGGCCAAGTGGTGGGGCGACGAATTCGCCCGGCAGCTGCTGGCCGGCATCGGCGATCCGGTGGTGCGGCTGGTGGCGGCCTGGGTGCTCATCTTCGTGATCGTGCTGCTGCTCATGGCGCTGGTGCGCCTGGCCATCCGGGGCCTGCTCAAGGCGCTCGGGCTCAGCCTGTCCGACCGGGCGCTGGGCGTGCTCTTCGGCGCGGTGCGCGGCGGAGTGATCGTGCTGGCGCTGGTGGCGCTCGGCGGCATGCTGTCGCTGTCCAGGGAATCATGGTGGAGCGGCGCGTATCTGTCGGCGCCGCTCGAAACGGCGGTGCTGGCGTGCAAGCCCTGGCTGCCGCAGGACGTGGCTAAACGGATTCGATTCAGGTAGGAAAATCCCTATGTGCGGTATTCTCGGAGTCATGGCGAACACGCCGGTCAACCAGCTGCTTTATGACGGCCTGATGGTGCTGCAGCATCGGGGCCAGGATGCGGCCGGCATCGCCACGAGCAAGGACAACGCCTTTTTCATGCACAAGAGCCCGGGGCTGGTGCGCGACGTCTTCCGCACGCGCAACATGCGCGCCCTGCCGGGCAACATGGGCATCGCTCACTGCCGCTATCCGACGGCGGGCTCGCCGTCCGATTCGGCGGAGTCGCAGCCGTTCTACGTCAACTCGCCGTTCGGCCTGGTGCTCGCGCACAACGGCAACCTGACCAATACCGGGCAGCTGCAGGAGGAGATGTTCCGGCAGGACCTGCGCCACATCAACACCAGTTCCGATTCCGAAGTGCTGCTCAACGTTCTGGCGCACGAGCTGCAGGAGTCGGCCAAGGGCTTCCGGCTCGAACGGGACAGCATCTTCGCCGCCGTCGCCGGCGTGCATCGCCGCTGCAAGGGCGCCTATGCGGTGGTCGTGCTGATCGCCGGCTACGGCCTGCTGGCCTTCCGCGACCCGTTCGGCATCCGGCCGCTGGTGGTCGGGGTCAATGAGACGCCGCAGGGCCCGGAATACCTCGTCGCCTCCGAGTCGGTGGCGCTCGACACGCTGGGCTTCAAGGTGCTGCGCGACGTGGCGCCGGGCGAGGCGGTGTTCGTCGACACGGCGCACACGCTGCACTTCCGCCAGTGCGCCGAGGCGCCGGTGCTCTCGCCGTGCATTTTCGAGTACGTCTATCTGGCGCGCCCGGATTCGGTGATCGACGGCGTGTCCGTGTACGAGACGCGCCTGCGCATGGGCGAGCATCTCGCGGACAAGGTGGCGCAGAACCTGCCGGTCGACGACATCGACGTGGTCATCCCGATTCCCGATTCGAGCCGCCCGGCGGCGATGCAGCTGGCGCAGCGCCTGAACATCCCCTACCGCGAAGGCTTCGTGAAGAACCGCTACATCGGCCGCACCTTCATCATGCCGGGCCAGTCGATCCGCCGGAAGTCGGTGCGCCAGAAGCTCAACACCGTCGGCCAGGAGTTCAAGGGCAAGCGCGTGCTGCTGGTCGACGATTCGATCGTGCGCGGCACGACCAGCCACGAGATCGTCGAGATGGCGCGGGCGGCCGGCGCGCTCAAGGTCTATTTCGCCTCGGCGGCGCCGCCCGTGCGCTATCCCAACGTCTATGGCATCGACATGCCGACGCGCGGCGAGCTGATCGCCACCGGCCGTTCCGAGGCCGAAATCGCGCGCGAGATCGGCGCCGACGCCTTGGTCTATCAGGACCTGGAAGCGCTGAAGGCGTCGATCCGCGAAATCAATCCCGCGATCAACCTGTTCGACAGCTCGTGTTTCGACGGCTGCTACGTGACCGGCGACGTCACGGAGGCCTACCTCGACGCCATCGAGCGCGCGCGCGAGGGCTCCTCCGCCACGGCCGTCGTCGACGGCGGCGATTCGCGCCAGCTCGACCTCAACCTGAAAAACGCCGTCTGAGCGCAACCCCGGCACCGGCCGAGCGGTCAGGGGGCGCGGTATCGGCGATAATAGCGCCGACAGGGCTTGGCGGCGGGTGAGGGTGTGGCGGACAGCGTGGTAAACGAAGCAGAAGAAACGGCGGCGGCGAATCCGGCCGCAGGCACGGACCGGAAAGCGGGCGCGCAGGAAAATGGACGCCGCCGGATTCCGCTCAAGTACCGTCTGTTCCGCTGGGCGGTTTCCCTGGCCGTGCTGGCGGCCGTCGCCGCCGGCGCCTGGCATGAAGCCGGCGAGTCGACGCTGCAGGCGAAGTTCTTTTCCACGCTGGCCGGCAAGATGCGCTGGGAGGTGCGGCCCGGCGCCAATCCCGAGGCGTGGTTCCCGCTGCCCGGCCCGTACGACCATCGCCTGGGCTACAGCCGCATGCGCGACATGCTGCCGCGCCTCGCCGACGCGGGCTACGCGATTACCGCGCAGGCGCATCCGTCGGAAGAATTTCTCGAAACGGTCCAGCGCGGCTTCTATCCGATCTACGGTGAAAAAAACCAGGCCGGGCTGGCGCTGTTCGACCGCGACGGCGCCGTGCTGCAGCAGAGCCGCTTCCCCGAACGGCAGTACGCGACGTTCGAGGAGATTCCCCCGGTGCTGGTCAACGCCCTGCTGTACGTCGAGAACCGCGACCTGCTCGCGCCCGGTGCGCGGCGCAATCCGGCCGTTGACTGGGGGCGTTTCGCCCGTGCCGCGTTCGAGCAGGGCATGCGCGTCATCGACGGCGAAGGCGGCCGCGCCGGCGGCAGCACGCTGGCCACGCAGATCGAGAAATTCCGCCATTCGCCCGGCGGGCGCACGCACGGCGCTGGCGACAAGCTGCGCCAGATGGCTTCCGCCTCGCTGCGCGCCTACCTCGACGGCGAGGAGACGCTGGCCGCCCGCCGGCGCATCGTGCGCGACTACCTGAACTCGGTGCCGCTCGCCGGGCTGGCCGGCTACGGCGAGATCAACGGCCTGGGCGACGGCCTGTGGGCGTGGTACGGGCGCGATTTCGTCACGGCCAACCGCGTGCTGGTCGACGAGAACGCAGATCCGCAGCTGCGCGCCCAGGTCTTCCGCGAAGCCCTGTCGCTGATCGTCGCCCAGCGCCGCCCGTCCGGGCTGCTGCTCGACTCGACCGCGCGGCTCGACGGCCTGACCGACAGCTACCTGCGCCTGCTGGCCGGCGCCGGCGGCATTCCGGAGAGCCTGCGCGACGCGGCGCTGCACACGCGGCTCAAGCCCGCGCGGCGGGTGCGGCTTAACGGCGGCGTGTCCTTCGTCCAGCGCAAGGCGGTCAACGACGTGCGCGTGACGCTCGGCGAACTGCTCGGCGTAGAGGACCTGTACGCGCTCGACCGCTTCGACCTAGAGGCGCACACCACGCTCGACGCCCGCGCGCAGGCCGCGGTCACCGCCCAGCTCGGGCGCATGGCCGATCCGGCCTACCTGCGCTGCGCCGGCTTCGGCGAGCGCCGGCTGCTCGACCGCGGCGACCCGGCCGCGGTCAACTACAGCTTCACGCTGTACGAGCGGACGCCGCTCGGCAACCTGCTGCGCGTGCAGGCCGACAACCTCGACCAGCCGCTCGACATCAACGCCGGGACCAAGCTCGATCTTGGCTCCAGCGCCAAGTTCCGCACCCTGGTGTCCTACCTCAACGTCGTCGCCGACCTGCACCGCCGCTACGCCGGGCTCGACGGGAAGGGCCTGGAGGCGGTCGCCACGCATCCCGCCGACCGGCTGAGCAACTGGGCTCTCGACTACCTGCGCGCGCACCGCGAGGCCGGCCTGGCCGGGATGCTCGACGCGGCGCTGGAACGGCGCTATTCGGCGAGCCCGCACGAGGCCTTCTTCACCGGCGGCGGCATGCACCGCTTCTCCAATTTCAAGAAGGAGGACGACGCGCAGAACCCGACGGTGGCCGGCGCGCTGGAGCAGTCGATCAACCTGGTGTTCGTGCGCATCATGGGCGACGTGGTGCATTACCACGCCTATGAGGCCGAGGACGCCCCGGCGCGCGGGCTGCGCGAGGGCGACGCGAAGATGCGCGAGGAATTCCTCAACCGCTTTGCCGAGCGCGAGGGCATCGGCTTCCTGCGCGCCTTCTGGCACAAGTACCGCGACGTCGCTCCGGCGGAGCGCCTCGTCCTGCTGGCCGACACCGCGCCGGCCCGGCCGGCGCCGCTGGCCGCCGCCTTCCTGGGGACGCATCCGGGCGTTCCGTTCGACGACTACCTGGTCTTCATGCGCGGCCAGCTCGGCGAGAAGGCCGGCAGCGACGCCGGCCTGCGCCGCCTCTACGACGGCCACGCCGCGCGCCAGTACGACCTCTCGGACCTGGGCTACCTGGCGCGCGTGCATCCGCTCGAACTGTGGCTGGTGCGCTACCTGCGGACGCATCCCGAGGCCGGCCTGCCGGAAGTCATCGCCAACAGCGTCGCCGAACGGCGCGAAGCCTCGCGCTGGCTGTTCGCCAGCCGTTTCCGCCGCGCCCAGCAGGTGCGCATCGGCATCGTCGTCGAGGTCGCCGCCTTCGAGCGCCTCGCCACCGAATGGCGGCGGCTGGGCTATCCGTTCGAGCAGCTGGTGCCTTCGCTGGCCACCTCGATCGGCAGCTCGGCCGACCGGCCGGCGGCGCTGGCCGAACTGATGGGCATCGTGGTCAACGACGGCGTGCGCCGGCCGGCCGTGCGCATCGGCCGGCTCGATTTCGCCCTCGGCACGCCCTACGAGACGCGCCTGGAACGGCGCACGGAGCCCGGCGAGCAGGTGCTGCCGCCCGAAGTGGCGCGGACCGCCCGGCGCGCCCTGCTGCGCGTGGTCGACAGCGGCACGGCCCGGCGCGTCAAGGACGCCTATCGCGATGCGGACGGCAAGCCGATTCCGATCGGCGGCAAGACCGGCACCGGCGATCACCGCTTCCAGACCGTCGCCGCCGACGGCACGGTCAAGAGCTCGCGCGTGATGAACCGCGCCGCGACCTTCGCTTTCTACATCGGCGACCGTTTCTACGGCGTTGCCACCGCCTTCGTGCCCGGCGCCAAGGCGGCCGGCTACGACTTCACCTCGGCGCTGCCGGTGCAGCTGCTCAAGGAACTGCAGCCGGTGCTGCAGCCGCTGATCGCGGGGACGGCGGCGGGCGAGGGCAGGTGCGGCAAGGCCGGATGATCCCGGCGGCGCGGACGGCCGCCGGAACTAACCGGCGCGGGAAGGGAACGCCCCTGCCCGGTGCCTCAGATACGGAAGCGCCCGACCAGCTCGTGCAGGCCGTTCGATAGCGCGCGCAGCTCGGCGACCGTCTGCGTGGCGCTCTGCACGGCGTGATCGGCTTCGGCGGTGATGCGATTGACCTCCTCGGCCGAGCGCGCCATTTCGTTGGTGGCGACCGATTGCTCGCGGGTGGCGTCGGCGATGTCGCGGATCGAACCGACGACCTGGGCGATCTCGCCCTGGATGCCGGCGATCTCCGTGGCCACGGCCTGCGACGCGCCGAGCCCGGCGGCGACCGAGCGCCGGGTCTCTTCCATGTCGGCGAGGGCCGACTGGATGTCGCCGTGCGTCGAATCGATCAGCCGGCCGATCTCGACGGTCGCCTTGGCGGTGCGCTCGGCGAGCTTGCGCACCTCGTCGGCGACGACGGCGAAACCGCGCCCGGATTCGCCCGCGCGCGCGGCCTCGATCGCGGCGTTCAGCGCCAGCAGGTTGGTCTGGTCGGCGATCTCGCGGATCGCGCCGATGATGGCGTTCATCTCCTGCGACCGCTCGCCGAGCCCGCCCAGCGTGGCCGCCAGGCGCGCCACCTCGTCGGATATCGTCCCGATGCCGCGGGCCAGGTCATTGACCGCGCCGACCGAGTGCAGCGACACCTCGCCGGTGCGCGTCGCGGTCTGCTCGGCCTGGCGGGCGTTGTCGGCGATGTGGTTGATGCTGACCGTGATCTGCTCGATCGTCGCCGCCGTGGAACTGAGGGTTTCCGCCTGGCGCCTCGATTCGTCGGCCATCGAGCGGGTGACGCCGTTCAGCGAATCGATGCCGGCGAACAGCGAATCGACCTTCTCGCGCACGTCGAGGAACATGTGGCGCAGGCTGTCGAGGAAGCGGTTGAAGGCGCCGGCGGTATGGCCGATCTCGTCGTTCGAGGACACCGGCAGCTTGCGCGTCAGGTCGCCCTGGCCGGTGGAGATTTCGGCGAGCGCGTCGCGCAGCCCGAACAGGCCCTTGAGCAGCCGCGCCAGCGCGAAACTCGCGCACAGCGCGCCCAGCGCGGCGATGACCAGCCCGGCCAGCACCAGCACGCCGAGCAGGGCGCGCAGCGGCGAGAGGATGGTCGCTTTGTCCACCACCACGCAGAGCGCCCAGTCGACCCCGCCGACCGGCGCGATGGCCACGTATTTGTCCGTGCCGTCCAGGTTCAGCTCGCGCAGGGCGATGCGGTCGCCCTGCGCCTGCAGCAGCGAGGCGTCGAAGCCGGCGACGATTTCGCCGACGGGCTTCAGCGCGCTGTCGGGCTTGGTGTGCGCGACGATCTTGCCGTCCCGCGTCGCCAGGAAGGCATAACCGTCGCCGCGCAGCTTAATCGAGTTGACGATGGCGATGATCTCCTCCAGCGAGATGTCGCCGCCGACCACGCCCGGCTGCCCTTCGTGTTCGAACCCCCGCGCCACCGTGATGCCCGGTTTCTTGGTGCTGGCGAAGATGTAGGGCGCGGTGGCCACCGTGGCCTTCTGCTCGGTGGCCAGCTTGTACCAGGGGCGCGCCGTCGGGTCGTAGCCCTCCGGCGGCTTCTTGTCCGGCAGGTGGTAGATCATGCGCTTGTCGGCGTAGCCCGCGAAGGTCTGGTCGAAGCGTCCCGCGTCCTTGCCAGCGGTCAGGAACGGGATCGGGTCCGCCGCCTGCGCGAGGCGGGACGCGGTGGCCTCGATCGCGTTGTAGCGCTGGTCCATCCAGCGCGCGAGGGCTTCGCGGTTGCCGTGCACGGCGGTTTCGATCTCCTTGCCGACGCCATCGACGATCTCCGCGCGCATCTGCCAGTAGGCGATGCCCGACAGCCCCGCGATGACGACCGCCAGCAGCGTGGCCACGAAAATCAACAGGCGTTGTTTCAAGGACATGGGGCGCTCCGATTCTCGGGGTTGGCAAGGTTCCGGGACGAAGGGATCAGTTCGGCAGCCAGTCGGTCGGCATCTTGAACGAATCGCGCAGCATGTAGCTCATCGGCATCTTCATGTTGATCTGGTTCGGGGGAATCGGGCTCTCGAACCATTTCTTGTAGACGCCCTGGATCTCCCCTTGCGTGATCATGCGGGCGACTTCGGTGTTGACCAGCTTCTTGAACGGCGCGTCGTCCTTGCGCAGCATGACGGCCAGCGGCTCGATGGTCAGCGCGTCCTTGGTGATCACGTAGCCGCCGGGGTCTTTCGACGCGGCGCGCAGGCTGTAGAGCAGCACGTCGTCCATCAGGAAGGCGACCCCCTTGCCGGCTTCGAGCAGGGCGAAGGACTCGGCGTGATCCTTGCCGAGGACCAGCTTGGCGTGCAGCTTGCGGGCCTCGTTGCGCTCATTGAAGAACTGCTCGCTGCTGGTGCCCTGCGTGGTGATCACGGTTTTTCCGGCCACGTCGTCGAACGCGGTGATGCCCGAATCCTTCTTGGTCAGCAGGCGGGTCGCCGCGATGAAGGTGGGGATGGTGAACGCCACCTGCTTGCGCCGCTCGGCGGTGTTGGTGGTCGAGCCGCATTCGAGATCGATCTCTCCCGACACGAGGTGGGTCATCCGGGTCGACGAGGAGACCGGCACGTACTTGACAGCGAGGACGGGGCGCTTCAATTCCCGCTTGACGGCCTCGACGATTTTTTCGCAGACGTCGATCGAATAGCCGATCGGGCGCTTGTCGCTCCCCAGGTAGGAGAACGGCGACGACGACTCGCGATAGCCGAGCGTCAGCGTGCCGGTGCGGGCGATCTTGTCCAGCGTGCCTTCCGCCCGCGCGGGCAGGGCGGCGATCAGTCCCGGCAGGACGCAAAGGGAAATGCTCAGTGCCCGCCAGCCGAAACGGTGAATCCATTGCGCATTCATGGGGTCTCCTGTATGTCGTCGGATGATCTCCCCGGCCTCGGGAAGATCGGAAGCGGAAATTCGCGGGCCGTCGCCGGCCGCCGTTACGGATGATACAGCGTAAGCCCGCGTCGGGCGCGAGGTCTTTTTCGGTCAACTGGCATGGCCACCGATTCGCCGGTCCGCGCGTCGTCCGGCCGTCCGATGCGGCGGCGCTCCGGCGCTTCGGACGGCCCGTTGACGCAGCCGAGCCGTGCCGGCGACGGGCCGGCACGGCTCGGCTTCGGCCGGCGGCATGGCAGGCCGCCGGTCGACGGGGGTTTTCAGTACTCCATGAAGATGCGCTGCAGTTCCTTGGTGTCGCTGGTGGCGGTCAGCGCGACGGAGGCGAGGATGCGCGCCTTCTGCGGATTGAGGTCGTGCGCCACCAGCCAGTCGTACTTGTCGTCCGGCTGTTCGGCGTTGCGCAGCACGAAGCCGCCGGCGTTGACGTGCGACGAGCGGATGATCTGCAGGCCCTTGCCGCGCAGTTCCTGCAGCACCGGCACCAGCGTGGCGGCGACCGAACCGTTGCCCGGACCGGCATGGATGATGGCCTTGGCGCCGGCATTGGCGAAGGCGCGGTAGGCCGTGTCGTTCACGTTGCCGCCGGCGTAGGCGATCTCGACCAGCGGCAGGGCGTCGATCTTGTCGATGTCGAATTCGGAGTTCGTCGTGTGGCGCTTGTCGAGCTTGCGGAACCAGTAGTTCTTGCCTTCGACGACCATGCCCAGCGCGCCCCACGGGCTCTGGAACGCTTCCGGCCGGACGTTGATCATCTTGCTCACGTCGCGGCCGCTGTGGATGGTGTCGTTCATCACCACCAGCGTGCCCCGGCCGCGCGCATCCTTGCTGCCGGCGACGGTGACGGCGTCGTACAGGTTGAGCATGCCGTCGGCCGACATGGCCGTGCCCGGACGCATCGAGGCGACGACGACGATCGGTTTTTCGCTCTTGATCACCAGGTTCAGGAAGTAGGCGGTTTCCTCGGTCGTGTCGGTGCCGTGGGTGATCACGATGCCGTCGACGTCGTTCTGCTTGAGCAGCGCGGAGACGCGCTTGCCGAGGGTGATCAGGTTGTCGTTGCGGAAGCTTTCCGAAGCGATCTGGAAGACCTGGTCGCCGCGCACGTTGGCGACGTTGGCCAGTTGCGGCAGGCCGGCGATCAGCTTGTCAACGGGCACTTTGGCGGCCTGATAGGTGGCGCTGTTGGTGGCGTCCGCGCCGGCCCCGGCGATCGTCCCGCCGGTGGCGAGGATCACCACGTTGGGCTTGCCCTGGGCGAGGGCGCCGCCGCTCACCAGCATGGCGGACACGATGGCCAGAGCCCATTTCATGAATCTCTTTTCGAGCATGTTTCGTCCTTTCAGGGTGATTGACGGAGTGGCGAAATTCCACGCCACAGTCGTTTACGCACAGAGCATGCCAGATTCATCGCCGGGCGACGGCCACTGTTTACGGCGGGCTGCGGCATGGCATCCGGGGCGGCGTTCGGAACAGCGAATCGGCGGCCGGGCCGATGTACGGAATTCCGGATGCCGACGCCCCGGCCTCAGTTCGGCAGCCAGTCGGTCGGCACCTTGAAGGAGTCGCGCAGCATGTAGCTCATCGGCATCCGCAGGTTGACCTGGTCCGGAGGAATCGGGCTCTCGAACCATTTTTTGTAGATGCCCTGGATTTCCCCCTGCGTGATCACCCGGGTGACTTCGGCGTCAACCAGTTTCTTGAACGGCGCGTCGTCCTTGCGCAGCATGATCGCCAGCGGCTCGACGGTCAGCGGCTGCCGGGTGACCGCATAGTCGTCGGCGTTCTTCGACGTGGCGCGCAGGCGGTAGAGGATCACGTCGTCCATCAGGAAGGCGTCCGCCTTGCCGGCTTCGAGCAGGGCGAAGGACTCGGCGTGGTCCTTGCCGAGCGTCAGCGTGGCGCGCAGATCGTGGGTGGTGTTGTAGTCCTTGAAGATTTGCACGCTGCTGGTGTCGCTGGTGGTGACCACGGTCTTCCCGGCAAGTTCGTAAACCGACGGTATCTTGGCCGACTTGTGGGACATGGCGCGCACCGCGGCGATGAAGGTGGGGATGGTGAACGCCACCTGCTTGCGCCGCTCGCCGGTGCTGGTGGTCATTCCGCATTCCAGGTCAATGTCGCCGGACAGGAGCAGGGGAATGCGGGTCGAGGACGATACCGGGACGTACTTGACCGCCAGGTCGGGACGCTTCAACTCCTTTTTGACCGCCTCGACCACTTTCCCGCAGATGTCGATCGTGTAGCCGATCGGCTGCTTGCCGTCCGCCAGGTAAGAGAAGGGCGGCGACGATTCGCGGTAGCCGACGAGGACGGTTCCCGTCTTCTGGATCTTGTCGAGCGTGCCGGCCGCGAACGCCGGACCGGCGAGCAGGAGGCCCAGCGCGAACGTACTACGGCGCGGCATCGGCCATCGCCAGATGGCCGATGCCGCAATGCCGCAATGCCGCAATGCCGCAATGCCGCAATGCCGCAATGCCGCAATGCCGCAATGCCGCAATGCCGCAATGCCGCAATGCCGCAATGCCGCAATGCCGCAATGCCGCAATGCCGCAATGCCGCAATGCCGCAATGCCGCAATGCCGCAATCCGTGTCGGTTTCGGTCCGGAAGTGAGGAATAAGTGATTGAATGTCATTTGATAATTCCATCGTTCTTTGTTTATACCAATTGTTTACTCCTTTGGCATTTTAATGAAATTACAATGACAAGTCGACGACGATTTCGTCTTTTTCGGAGGGTGTCGGGGGTTTTGGGCGGGGTGCCGACGACGTCGGCACCCCGCGCGCGGAGGCGCAACCGGCCTGGCGTCCGGTGCGTGTGCCGGCATTCGCCGACGTCAGTTGGCCGGCGCGTCGTCCGGCCGCGCCGGCGTCCGTTTTTGCAGGGCGATGCTCAGGCTGGAGGCGCCGATGATCAGCATGCCGAGCGAGCTCGGCAGATCGGGCAGGTGGTCGAAGACCAGCCAGCCGAGGACCACGGTCCACACCAGCTGCATGTAGAGCAGCGTGGAGAGGATGGCCGCCGGCGTTTCGCGCGCCGCGCGGGTGAACAGGAAATGCCCGGCAGTGGCGGCCAGCGCTAGCGAGGCGATCAGCACGCCCTGGCCGGGCGTCGGCCGCGGGCCGTCCAGGTAGGCCGGCACGATACAGCTCATTACCAGCGAGCCGACCAGCGCGGAATAGAAGAGCTGGCGCATCGGCGGCTCGGTCTCGGCGAGCTTGCGGGTGAACAGCTGGTACGCGGCGTAGCACAGCGCCGCACCCAGTCCGTAGAGCACGCCGGTGAAGGTCATGGCGCCGCCGGGCCGGGCGATCAGCAGGGTGCCGCCGAAGCCGGCGACGATGGCGATCCAGGCACCCAGACGGACCTTTTCGCCGAGGATGGGGCCGGCCAGCATGGCCACGATCAGCGGGGTGACGAAGAGCAGCGCCGAGGTTTCCGCCAGCGGCAGGCTTTTCAACGCGCTCTGGAAGAGCAGCGAAACGGCCGCCAGCATCGCGGCGCGCATGACCATCAGCCCGGGGCGGCGGGTGGCGACGAGCTGCCAGCCCATGCGCGGCGCGACGCCGACCAGCAGGATCAGCAGGTTGCCGACGTAGCGCGCCCAGACCAGCAGCGGGACGGCGAAGAAGCCGGACAGGTATTTCGCGGTCGCGTCGTGCAGGGCGAAGAGGAAGGTGACGATCAGGATCAGCGCGGCGCCGAGGAGTTTATGCTGCACGGGGTGTCGGGTTCCTTGAGGGCATCCGGCGACGCGGATGGACAAAAGGCCGCTAGTCTACCCGTAAACCGCTGCCGGACGGCGTGCGGCGGTATGCAAAAAAAATCCGCGGGCGTCCGTCCTCGCCAGGGAGGGGCGGGCGCCTCGCGGGGCGGCCGGCAGTCCGGCCGCCAACAGGAGAGCGGAGGAATGGGGCCGATCGCAGCCCCGATCGTGGCTTGATTACTGTCCGGATGCGGCTCAGTTGCGCGTCAGGGTGCCGTCCCAGGTGGAAACCTTCTTCTTCGCGTCTTCCTCGGTGAACCACACCGAGGTGACGGCCTTGGTCTCTGTGAAGAAGGCCACGCCGTCCTTGCCCATGGCGTGCAGGTCGCCGAAGAAGGAATCCTTGTGCCCGGTGAAGGGGAAGATCGAGAACGGCACCGGGATGCCGACGTTGATGCCGACCATGCCGCCGTGCGTGCGCTTGGCGAACTCGCGGGCGTGGTAGCCCGAGCTGGTGTAGATGCACGAGCCGTTGGCGAAACGGTTGCCGTTCATGATCGCCAGGCCTTCCTCGAAGTCCTTGACCCGCTTGACGCTGGTCACCGGGCCGAAGATTTCCTCGTCGCCGATGGCGTGTCCGGGCTTCACGTGGTCGAAGATGGTCGGGCCGACGAAATAGCCGTTCTCGCCGCCGGGCACCTTCACGCCGCGGCCGTCGAGCACGAGCTGCGCGCCTTCCTCGACGCCGCGCGCGATCCAGTTCTCGACCGACTGTTTCTGCGCGGCGGAAACCAGCGGGCCGAGCTGCGAGTCGGCGAGGTAGGCCGGGCCGAGCTTGAGTTCCTGCGCCTTCTGCTTGAGCAGCGCGACGAACTCGTCGGCGATCGATTCCTGCACGCAGACCACCGGCAGGGCCATGCAGCGCTGGCCGGCGCAGCCGTAGGTGGAGTTGATGATGCCGGCGACGGTGCGTTCGAGCACGCAGTCTTCCATCACCAGGGCGTGGTTCTTGGCTTCGCACAGGGCCTGCACGCGCTTGCCGGCGCCGGCCGCCGTCGAGTAGATGTGCAGGCCGACCGCGGTCGAGCCGACGAAGGTGACGCCCCGCACCAGCGGATTGGTGAGCAGCGAGTCGGCCTCGACGCGCGAGCAGGTGACGAGGTTGACCACGCCCTTGGGCAGCCCGGCCTCGATCAGCAGTTCGAGCATGCGCATCGAGGTCTGCGGCACCATCGAGGCGGCCTTGAGCACGAAGGTGTTGCCGGTGGTGATGGCGAACGGCAGCATCCAGCCCATCGGGATCATCGCCGGGAAGTTGTACGGGGCGATGCCGACGAAGACGCCGAGCGGTTCGCGGTAGGACACCGTGTCGTAGCCGGCGGCGACGTTCATGCAGGTGTCGCCCTGCATCAGGTAGTGCGAGGCGCAGGCGCATTCGACGACCTCGATGGCTTTCAGCACGTCGCCCTTGGCTTCGGCCAGCACCTTGCCCATTTCGGTGGCGAGCAGCGTGGCCAGTTCGTCGAGGTGCTGGTCGAGCAGCGCCTTGAAGCGGAACATCAGCTGGATGCGCTGCGGGATCGGCGTGTTCGACCAGCCGGGGAAGGCCGCGGCGGCGGCGGCCACGGCGGCGTCAACCTCGCGCTGCGTGCAGCACGGCGCTTCGGCGATCTGCACGCCGAGGCTCGGGTTCATCACCGGCATGTACTTCGACGTCGCCGATTCGGTCCATTCGTTGTTGATACAGAACTTCAAACGCTTGATGGTCATTTCGCTTTCCTTAAGTCATTCAATCAGTGCAAACGGGACGCCGCGCCGGGGCAATGAAGCGCGGCGTCGTCCTGTCTCCCCGCTTATTTGAGCATCCATTCGTGCGCCGGGTCGTTCCTGAACACCCAGTCGCGCTTCGGCCCGGCCATCACGTTGAGGTAGTACGAGGTGTAGCCGTGCGGCACGGTCACCGGGTGGTAGCCGCGCGGCACCATCACCACGTCGTGGTCCTCGGCGGCGACCGCTTCGTCCAGGCTGCGGTCGTCGGTGTAGACGCGCTGCAGGACGTAGCCCTGCGGCGGGTTCAGCCGGTGGTAGTAGGTCTCCTCGAGCGCGCTCTCGTTCGGCAGGCTGTCGGTGTCGTGCTTGTGCGGCGGATAGCTCGACGAGTGGCTCGCAGGCGTGATCACCTCGACGACCAGCAGGCTGTCCGCGGGCTGGTCGGCCGGCAGGATGTCGGTGACGTAGCGGGTGTTGGTGCCGGTGCCGCGCACCGAGCGGCGGACGGTCTCGCCGCGGATGACCCGCGCCGGATGAGTGCCGCGGCCGGGGGCGTGGGCGATGGCGATCTCGCAGGCGGTCACCGCCGTGGCGCTGACCTGGCAGTTGTTGGGGACGTAGGCGGCGTCCGGGGCCTTGTCGTCGAACACGCTCGCGCGCGTGCCGAGTTCGCCGCAGTCGAGTTCGCCGGCCCGCACCCGCGCCTTGCCGGCGAGGACGACGAGGCAGGCCTCGCGCGCCGCGTCCGCGAAGGCGACCGTTTCGCCGGGCTGCAGGCGGTAGGCGGCGAAACCGACGTAACCCCAGCCCGCCGAGGCGGGAGTCACCGCGGCGATTTCCCGGCCCGGCCGGGCCTTGACCAGTAGCTTGCTCACGCGCGTCTCCTCATGCCTGTCCGTTGATCTTCGCGACCAGCCCGGCCAGGGTGTCGTAGCCCTTCTTGGCGTACTCGTAGCTCGGCGCCACCGCCGGGTCCTGTTCGGCTTCGACCACCAGCCAGCCCTGGTAGTTGTGGTCGGCGAGCGTCTGCAGGATCGGCGCGAAGTCGATCATGCCGTCGCCGGGGACGGTGAACACGCCGTCGAGGACCGCGTCGAGGAAGCTCTGGTCGTTGTTGCGTGCGCGCAGCATGACGTTCTCGCGCACGTCCTTGCAGTGCACGTGCACCACCCGGCCGATGTGCTTCTTCAGTTCGGCGAGCGCGTTGCCGCCGGCGAAGGTGATGTGCCCGGTGTCGAACAGCAGGCCGACGTTGGGGCTGGTGAGCCGCATCAGCGTGTCGAGGTCGGCCGGGCTCTCGCAGCAGGCGCCCATGTGGTGGTGGTAGGCCAGGGTGATGCCCTGGGCCTTGAGATACGCGCCGAAGGCGTCGAGCTTCTTGGCGTAGGCTTCCCATTGGGCCGGGCCGGCGAAGCGCGGGCGGCGCGACAGCGGGGTCTGCCGCTGGCCCTGCACCGAGCCGGCGACTTCACCGTAAACCATCACCGCGCAGCCGTTGTGCAGGAGCTTCTTCAGGTGCGCCTGCACGGCGTCGATCTCATGTTCGAGGCTGTTTTCCGCCAGCGTGCCGGAGTACCAGCCCGACACCACCACCGCCCCGTAGCCCGCCAGCTTGGCGCGCAGCTCTTCCGGGTCCTTGGGGAACTTGTTGCCCAACTCGAAGCCGACGTAGCCGATCTCGGAGCCTTCCGACAGGCACGTCTCCAGCGGCGTGTCGCCGCCCAGCTGCGGCAGGTCGTCGTTCGTCCACGAGATCGGGTTGATGCCGATCCTCACCTCCAGCTTGCCCATGCGAAAACCTCTTTCTTTTTTGCGTTGATGGTTGGGTTCAGAGCCGCTGCTGCTTCTTCTGCGCGTCGGCCTCCCGCCGCGCGGCGACGACGGCCGGGCGCGTCGACACTTCGGGGATGCCGACTTCCCACCAGCAGCCGCCCTCGGGCGTGCTTTGCGGCCCGTCGATGCGGATGCTGACCAGGTAGGAGATGTCCGAGGCGCGGGCGCGCCGCATCGCCTCGCCGAGTTCCGCGATGCTGGCGACGTTTTCGGCCCTGGCGCCGAGCGAGCGGGCGTTGGCGGCGAAGTCGATGACCGGCGCGCCGTCCGGCCCCTGCAGGCAGTCCTCGAACATGTTGTTGAACGGCGCGCCGCCGCAGGCTTTCTGCAGGCGGGTGATGCAGGCGTAGCCGAGGTTGTCGGTGACCACCACGATGATCTTCCGGCCGAGCATGACCGAGGTCGCCAGTTCGTGGTTGAGCATCAGGTAGCTGCCGTCGCCCACGACGACGATCACCTCGCGCTCCGGCCGGGCCATCTTCACGCCCACGCCGCCGGCCACCTCGTAGCCCATGCAGGAATAGCCGTACTCCATGTGGTATCCGCCCGGCACGGCCGAGCGCCAGAGCTTGTGCAGTTCGGCCGGCAGCGTCCCCGCCGCGCAGACGGCGATGTCATGCTTGGGCGAATCGGGCGACGACGCCTGGATGGCGCCGATCACTTCGGCGTAGGTCGGCAGCGCGGCGCGCGAGCTGGCCACGATGTCGCCGATCGCGTTGCGCCAGTCGGCGTTGGCGCGCAGGCTCTTCTCGCGCCACGCGGCGTCGGACTTCCAGCCGCCCAGTGCCGTGGACAGGGCGTCGAGCGCGGTGGCCGCGTCGGCCTGGATGCTTTGGCCGCCCCACTTGATCGCGTCGAAGGCGTTGACGTTGATCGAGACGAGCTTCGCCTGCGCGTACAGGGTGTGCGAGCCGGTGGTGAAGTCCTGCAGGCGCGTGCCCACGGCCAGCACCACGTCGGCTTCGGCCGCCAGCGTGTTGGCGGCCGGCGTGCCGGTGACGCCGATGGCGCCGGAGACGAAGGGGTGATCCCAGGCCAGGGCGCCCTTGCCGGCCTGCGTCTCGCCGACCGGGACGCCGTGGGCCTCGGCGAAACGCTGCAGCGCGCCGCAGCCGCCTTCGCTGTACAGGACGCCGCCGCCGCAGACGAGCAGCGGGCGCTTCGCCGCTTTCAGCAGCTCGGCGGCGGCCGCGATCTGGCGAGGCTCGGGCACCGGCTGGCGGAACTCGACGACGCGCTCGGCGAAGAATTCCTCGGGCCAGTCGGCGGCCGTCGCCTGCACGTCCTGCGGCAGGGCGAGCGTGACCGGGCCGCACAGGGCCGGGTCGGTGAGGATGGCGATGGCGCGGGGCAGGGCGGTCAGCAGTTGATGCGGGCTGACGATGCGGTCGAAGTAGCGCGACACCGGGCGCAGGCAGTCGGCGGCGGAGACGCCGCCGTCCTGGAAGTCCTCGACCTGCTGCAGCACCGGGTCCGGGGCGCGCGAAACGAAGACGTCGCCGGGCAGCAGGAGCACCGGCAGGCGGTTGACGTGCGCCGTCGCGGCGGCCGTGACGAGATTGGTGCAGCCCGGCCCGATCGACGTGGTCACCGCCATCATCCGGCGCCGGAAGTGCGCCTTGGCGTAAGCCGTCGCCGCCAGCGCCATGCCCTGCTCGTTGTGCGCCCGGTAGGTGGGCAACTGCTCGCGCAGCGCGTACAGCGCCTCGCCGAGGCCGGCCACGTTGCCGTGCCCGAAGATCGCCCAGACGCCTCCGAACAAGGGCTGCCGCCCTGCGGGAGCCGCCACTTTCTGGGCGGCGAGATAGCGCACCAGCGCTTGGGCCATCGTCAGTCGAATCGTCGTCATTGCGTCCCCTCCCCGATGAACATGCGGCGAGCGCCACGCCGTCGGCCCGCATGCCTGCCGGTCACATTTCGCATTCCACAAAGATAGCGCGCTTTCGCGCGGAATGCAAACAAAGTTTCGAAACTTTTATTTCGTGGAAATTAAGTTCTATTTTTCCGGAGCGGAACGATCGAAAAAAGAGAATTATTTTTCTATTGACTTTTATTTTTAGAATGCCTATTGTTTGAGCATGCGATTCGAATTGCATGCCCGCCCGGAAGAAGGCGGACGGCGGATCGGCAGACGATGGAGGGACCGGTCCCGGCCGCGACGTCGCGGAAGCGATGCGAAAGACGCAGGCGATGGCCGGACGGCCGGGAGCG
This sequence comes from Propionivibrio sp., assembly GCF_047602565.1. GTDB lineage: Bacteria > Pseudomonadota > Gammaproteobacteria > Burkholderiales > Rhodocyclaceae > Propionivibrio. Next base: position 1,124,839 of record NZ_JASGGX010000001.1, on the reverse strand, counting down.
AATCACAAACGACACCGAAAGGCAGGACACGATGACCACCAGCACCCCGACACAGGAATACGACACCGGCAGTCCGCTCTATCGCACCACGCACACGACGCCGACCGACTACTGGAACGACTCGTGCAGCACCCGGGAGCTCGCCTACGCGATCCGCAACGGCGCGGTGGGCGCGACCACCAATCCGAGCATCGTGCTGAACGTCCTGAAGAAGGAATTCTCCGACTGGAAGGACACCCTGTTCGGCATCATTTCCGGCAACTCGACCTGGCCCGAGGACAAGGTCGCCTGGCGCCTGATCGAGGAACTGGGCGTGCGGGGCGCGCAGATGCTGCTGCCCGTGTTCGAGCGCGAGAACGGGCGCAAGGGGCGCCTGTCGATGCAGACGAACCCGACCTACTTCCGCGATACCGCGGCGCTGGTCGAGCAGGCCGTGCATTTCGACAGCCTCGCGCCGAACATCCAGGTGAAGATCCCGGTGACCGAAGCCGGCATCGCCGCCTTCGAGGAAGCCACCTATCGCGGCGTGACGATCAACGCGACGGTGTCCTTCACCGTGCCGCAGGCCATCGCCGTGGCGGAAGCCGTCGAACGCGGCCTCAAGCGGCGTGAAAAGGAAGGCAAGCCGGTCGACCGCATCTTCCCCGCCTGCACGATCATGGTCGGCCGCCTGGACGACTGGATGAAGGTGGTCACCGCCCGGGACGGCATCCTGCTCACGCCCGGCTACGCCGACTGGGCGGGGGTGGCCGCGTTCAAGAAGGCCTATGCCATCTATCGGCAGCGCGGCTACCGCACCCGCCTGCTTTCGGCGGCCTACCGCAGCCACCTGCACTGGTCGCAGTTCATCGGCGGCGACGTGATCCTGACGATTCCCTACGACTGGCAGGTGCTGTTCAACCAGTCGAAGGTGGAGGTCAAGGAACGCATGCAGGACCCGGTCGACCCGAAGATCGTCGACGAACTCTATGCGATGGTCCCGGATTTCCGCCGCGCCTACGACGAGGACGGCATGTCGATCAAGGAATTCAACGGCTTCGGCGCGACCGCGAGAACCTTGCGCGTCTTCTGCGAGCATTACCACGAGCTGCTGGGCATCGTGCGCGACGCGATGATCCCGAATCCCGACAAGAAATAGCGGGTCTCGCCCGCCGGTCCCCCGGAAATGCCGCGCGCGGCACCGGTGGGACCGCTTTGTCCGGAGAAAACCACAAACACGCGGTGGAGCGCCGCCATCGACGGAAAGAAAGGAGAAAACGCCACGACGTTCGCATTTGCTTGTTTCGGTCAAACATCCAATCCGGCAAAGGAATCTTTGCATGAACACGAGGGGAAAAACTGTATGAAAAAGATCTTGCTGTCTGGCATCGCTCTTCTCGCGGCCTCCACCATCGCTTTTGCCGCTCCGGTCAAGGTCGGCGTATCGATCGCCAACTTCGACGACACCTTTCTCACCTACATGATGGACGGCATGAAAGCCTGGGCCAAGGCGCATCCGAACGACATCCAGCTGACCTTCACCGATGCCAAGGAGGACATGGCGAAGCAGCTCGATCAGATCGAGAATTTCATCATCCAGAAGATGGATGCCGTCATCGTCGTCCCGGTCGACACCAGCGCCACGGCGCCGATGACCAAGAGCATCCTGGGCAAGGGCATCAAGGCGGTCTATGTCAACCGCAACCCGGGCAATCTGCCCGACGGGGCCTATTACGTCGGTTCCGAGGAAATGGTCGCCGGCCGTCTGCAGATGGAGTTCCTCGGCGAGAAGCTGAAGGGCAAGGGCAACGTGGCGATCCTGGTCGGCAAGCTGGACAACGAAGGCGCGCTGAAGCGCACGGCCGGCAACGAGGAGATCAGGAAGGACAAGTATCCGGAGATCAAGATTCTCGACAAGCAGACCGGCAACTGGCAGCGCAACGAAGGGCTGGTCAAGACCGAGGACTGGCTCAACCGCTTCGGCAAGGAGATCAACGCCATCCTGGCCAACAACGACGACATGGCGCTCGGCGCGATCCAGGCCCTGAAGGACAAGAAGCGCACCGACGTGATCGTGCTGGGCGTCGACGCCACGCCGGATGCGCTGACTTCCATCGCCAAGGGAGAGCTCGCCGCGACCGTCTTCCAAGACGCGGTCGGCCAGGGCGGCGGGGCGGTCGAAGTGGCGGTGAAGGCCGCCCGTGGTGAAAAGGTCGCCAAGGAAACCTGGGTGCCCTTCAAGCTCGTGACCCCTGAAAATCTGTCGCAATTCAAGAAATAAGCGACCCGATTCCGGAAGGGGCCGCCCCTTCCGTTTTTTTCGCCGGAAGTCGTTTCGAAAGACAGCCCGTGGCAGGCGCGCGGGGCCGGTTTCGAGCGGCTTCCGACTTGAGGCAAGGGGCTTTATGGGTAACGAGTACGTGTTGGAAACCCGGGGCGTCAGGAAGGTGTTCCCCGGCGTCGTCGCGCTCGACAATATCTCGCTCGGATTCCGGCCGGGGACCGTGCATGCCCTGATGGGCGAGAACGGCGCCGGGAAGTCCACGCTGATGAAGATTCTCAGCGGCATGTACAAGCCCACCGAAGGCGCGGTACTGTACAAGGGCGTGGAAACGGAGTTCAACGCGCCGATCGAGTCGATCCGGCTCGGCATCTCGATGATTCACCAGGAGTTGTCTCCCGTTCCCCACCGTTCGGTGATGGAGAACGTCTGGCTCGGCCGCGAGCCGCTCATCAGGGGTACGCCGTTCGTCGACCATCGCCGGATGCACGACGAAACGAAGAAGCTGCTCGACGACCTGGAGCTTGCCATCGACCCGCGCATCGAGATGGCCAAGCTCACGGTCGCCAAGATGCAGATGGTGGAGATCGCCAAGGCGGTGTCGTACAACTCCGAGGTGGTGATCATGGACGAGCCGACCTCGTCGCTCACCAAGGGCGAGGTCGAACACCTGTTCAGGATCATCCGGCGGCTCCGGGAACAGGGCCGGGCGATCATCTACATCTCGCACAAGATGGACGAGATCTTCGCCATCTCCGACGAGGTGAGCGTGCTGCGGGACGGCCAGTATGTCGGCACGTATCCGGCCGGCGAACTGGACACCGACAGGCTGATTTCCCTGATGGTCGGGCGGGAACTGAACGAGATGTTTCCCAAGGTCAACTGCCCGATAACGGATGTCCGGCTGCGGGTCGAAAACCTGTCCAGTCCGGGCGCGTTCGCGAACGTGTCCTTCGACGTGCGCAAGGGCGAAATCCTGGGTTTCGCCGGCCTGGTCGGCGCAGGCCGCACCGAGGTCATGGAAACGCTGTTCGGCATCCGGCATCGGAGTTCCGGCACCGTCCGCATCGACGGCCGGGCGGTGGACATCCGCACGCCCGAGGACGCGATCGGGCATCGCATGGCGCTGCTGACCGAGGACCGGCGCCTGTCCGGCATCTTCCCGATGCTCGACGTTAAGGACAACATGGTCATGGCGGTGCTCGACCGCTACCGCAACCGTCTCGGGAAATTCCTGAACCATGCGCAGATTCGCAACGACTGCGGCGAGTACCGGCAGAAGATCAAGATCAAGACGCCGAGCCTCGAACAGAAGATCATGAACCTCTCCGGCGGGAACCAGCAGAAGGTGCTGGTGGCGCGCTGGCTGCTCTCCGAGCCGGACATCCTGATCCTCGACGAACCGACGCGCGGCATCGACGTGGGCGCGAAGGCCGAAATCCACACGCTGATCACCAACCTGGCGGCGAAAGGCAAGGCGATCATCCTCGTTTCGTCGGAATTGCCGGAAATCCTCGGCATGAGCGACCGCATCGCGGTGATGCGCGAGGGCCGGCTGACCGGCATCATCGAGCGCCAGGAGGCGACGCAGGAGCTGATCATGAAATACGCGACGACGAAGACCTAGGGAGGCACTGAAACAGTCCGCATCCGTCATTCCGGCGCAAGCCGGAATCCAGGAAAACCAACGCACTGGACCCCGGCTTTCGCCGGGGTGACGAATGAATCAGCGTTCCCCCAGCCGATCGTCCGCTGCCACGTTCAACATCAACCAGGGTCCGGGGTTCTTTCATATGGATGGAAAAGACAACATCAAGCAGTTTTTCGGCAAGTACGGCATCTATCTGGTGCTGGTGGTCATGATCATCGTCATGAGCTTCATGTCGCCGGTGTTCCTGTCGCAGGACAACCTGCTCAACGTGATCCGGCAGGTGTCGGTGATCGGGCTCATCTCGCTGGGCGTGACGCTGGTCATCATCTCCAAGGGCATCGACCTGTCGAGCGGCTCGACGCTGGCGCTCGCCGCGGTGATGGCCGCGAGCGTCGGGCAGGCGGGCGACTGGGCGGCGAAGATGTACCCGTCGCTGCCCGAAATGCCGGTGATCGTGCCGATCCTCGCCGCGCTGGCGGTCGGGACGCTGGTCGGCGCGGTCAACGGCCTGCTCGTCGCCAAGACGGGCATCCCGGCGTTCATCGCCACGCTGGGCACCTACGTTTCCGTGCGCGGGCTGGCGCTGCTCTACTCCGACGGCCGGCCGGTCAGCACCCTGACCGCCTCCTACCAGTTCATCGGGCAGGGCTACGTGTTCGGCATCCCGGTGCCGGTGATCCTGTTCCTGGCGCTGGCGCTCGTCACCTGGGTCATGCTCAACCACACCAAGTTCGGCAAGAACATCTACGCGATCGGCGGCAACGTCGTCGCGGCCGAGGTGTCCGGGGTCAACGTGCACCGCAACCTGGTCAAGATCTACATGTACGCCGGCATGCTTGCCGGCCTGGCCGGGCTGGTGCTCTCGGCGCGCCTCAACACCGGGCAGCCGGGCATGGGCGTGGCCTACGAGCTCGACGCCATCGCGGCGACGACGATCGGCGGCACCAGCCATTCGGGCGGCATCGGGACCATCCAGGGCGCGGTCGTCGGCGCGCTGATCCTCGGGGTGCTGAACAACGGCCTCAACCTGCTCGGCGTCTCGGCGTACTGGCAGCAGATCATCAAGGGGGCGATCATCGTCGCCGCCGTAGTCATCGACATGAGAAAGAACGCCAAGAAGAAATGACTTCGTTATCACCCAACCGAATGGAGCGCATATGACCATCAGAATCGGAGCGGTCGGCCTGGGTCGGCTCGGCCATCGGCATGCCTGGAACCTGCGGTTCGCCATCCCCGGCGTGGAACTGGCGGCGCTGTGCGACGCGGACGCGGAGAAGCTGCACGCGGTCGCGCGGGAGTGGGGCGTCGCCCGCGCCTACACGGACTTCGCGGCGATGCTCGACGGCGGCGGGCTCGACGCGGTGGCGATCGTCTCGCCGTCGCACCTGCACACCGCGCAGATCGCCGCCGCGCTCGAACGGGGGCTGCACGTGTTCAGCGAGAAGCCGCTCGGCACCACGGTCGAGGAATGCCGCATCGCCGAGGCGGCGGTGGAGAAGCATCCCGACCGCGTGTTCATGCTCGGCTTCATGCGCCGCTACGATCCGTCCTACGCCTACGCCAGGAAAATGATCGGGGAGGGCCGGATCGGCCGGCCGTTCCTGTTCCGCGGCTACTGCCAGGACCCGGAATCGGCGATCCAGGGCGCCATCGCCTATGCCGGCCATTCGGGCGGCCAGTTCATCGACATGGCGGTGCACGACATCGACCTCGCGCGCTGGTTCATGGGCTCGGACCCGAAGTCGATCTTCGCCATCGGCGGCTGCTACGCCCATCCCGAATTCGCGCAGTACAACGATGGCGACAACGTGGCGGCGCTGATGCACCTCAAGGACGACGGCATGGTGTTCCTGTTCGCCGGCCGCACCGCGCCGCACGGCTACAACGTGGAAACCGAGATCATGGGGACGCAGGGCATCCTGCGCATCGCCGCGGTGCCGCAGAAGAATCTGGTCGAGATTCTCGACCGGCACGGCGTGCGCAAGGAGTGCTCGCAGAATTTCCTGGAACGCTTCGGCGACGCCTATCTGGCCGAGATGAACGAATTCGTGCGCTGCATCAACGAGGGCTGCCGGCCCGAAGTGACGGTGTACGACGGCACGAAGTGCACCGAGATCGCCTACAAGTGCAAGGAAGCGTTCGAGACGAACGAGCTGGTCCGCCTGTGAGCCGCTGAGGGGCGGGGCCGGCCGCCCAATCCGTTCAGCGGCGGCGCTCCGCCGCCGCGTTCAGGAGGCGCGAATCCGCCGCCAGGCGACGATCAGCTGTTCGAAGCCGTCGCAGCAGCGCTCGACGAGTTCGCCGTCGCCGATGCGGCCGTCGAGCCAGGCGCGCGCCGGGTCCTGGAAGATGCTCCGGCCCACGGCGAAGCCCCGGCACGTGCGGCTGTGGCGCGCCTCCTCGAAGGAGGCGACGAGCTGTTCGATGGGCGCGTTCTGCCCGAGCATCACCACGCCTCGGCTGAACGGATCGCGCTTCTCGATCAGCGCGTCGATGCGCGCCCAGTGCTCGGCCGAGGTGGCCGGCAGCTTCCACCAGTCCGGGTGGATGCCGAGGTTGTAGAAGCGGGTCATCGTGCGCAGGATCGCCTCCGGGTCCGGCGGGGAACCCTTGGACGGGATCAGTTCGAGCAGCAGTTCATGGCCCGTCTCGTTGGTCGCCTCGCACAGCGTGCGCACCTGGCTTTCCTGAGCCAGGCGGCGGTCCGGCAGGTCGTCCGGGTCGTAGAAGATCAGGCATTTCACCACCTGCTCGCGCGGCCAGTGGGCGAGCACCGAGCCGATCGAACTGCCGAGTTCGAAGATGACCGGGTTGGAGCCGGGGCGTTCGACCGGACGCCCGAGCCACCAGCCGCGGCCGGTGGCGGTGTGCAGCGCGTCCTCGCCGTAGCGGTCGTCGATCAGCGCGCCCAGGCTGCCGTGGAGCTGCAGCCGCTTTTCGGTCTGCGCCACGGTTTCGACGAGTAGGCGTTTCAGTGCCGGCAGCCGCTTTTCCGGCGCGCCGACCTGGCGCGCCAGGTCGTAGAGCTGGCTGCGGTGGTCGAAGGCGAAGATGAATACGTCCTGCCACACGTGGCGCCGGGGCGTGACGTGGTGCAGCCAGTTCAGCGTGCTGTCATGCGCCGGTTCGGTCAGCGTGTCGGCGTGCGCCAGGAAGTACTGCAGCTCCTCCTCGGTGGGCATCGACGGGGCGCAGGCATGGCGCGAGACGACCAGCGCGCCGCTGGCGTTGGCGCGCCGGCAGCAGGTGCCGTAGTCCTGGCCGCGCAGCCAGCCGGAAAGGAATCCGGCGAGGAAGGCGTCGCCCGCGCCGAGGACGTTGAGCACCTCGACGCGCGGGCTGCGCACCGCGAAGGCGTCCTCGATGCGCGCGGGGATCTCCCCCTCGATGACCGCGCAGCCGAGCGGGCCGAGCTTGACGACCAGCGTGGCGCGCGTCCTGGCGCGCACCGCGCGCAGGGCCGCCATCAGGTCCTCCGCGCCGCCGGCGACCGTGAATTCGTCCTCGGTGCCGACCACGAGGTCGAAGCGGTCGAGGATCTCCTGCAGTTCGCGCGTGACCGCCGGGCTCGGGATGTTGCGCGTCTCGCCGTCGCCGAGGGTGGTCAGGCCCCAGAGCGCCGGCCGGTAGTCGATGTCCAGGATCGTCCGCACGTCGTGCCGGCGGGCGTATTCGAGCGCGCGCAGGCTGCCGGCCCGGACCTGCGGGGTGGACAGGTGTGTGCCCGTGATGTGCAGCGCCTTGCAGCCGGCGATGAACGCCTCGTCAACGTCGTCGGCGCAGAACGCCATGTCGGCGCAGTTGTCGCGGTAGAACAGCAGCGGGAAGGTCTGGCGGTCCTTGATGCCGAGCATCGCCAGGGCGGTCAGGCGCACCGCGTCAACCTTGATCTGCGAGACGTCGCAGCCCTCGGCGGCCAGAGTCCTGAGCAGGAAGCGCCCCATCTGCTCGTCGCCCACGCGGGTGATCATCGCGCTGCGCAGGCCGAGGCGCGCGCAGCCGAACGCCACGTTGCCCGCCGAGCCGCCGAGGTATTTGGCGAACGACGAGACGTCCTCGAGGTTGCAGCCGTACTGGTTGGCGTAGAGATCGACCGCCAGGCGGCCGATGGACACCACGTCGCGCGGGCGTCCGGCGGCGAATGCGGTCTGGTTTTTCAGGGTCATCCCGGCGTCCTCCGAATTGCGGGCGCCCGGGGCCGCGGGCTGCACGAGTCAGGCCCGGCCTTCAGGCTTCCCGGCCTTTTTCCTCCGCGCGTTCCAGGTCGAGTTCGAGGCGGTAGGCGAGGGCGATGAACAGCGACTGGGCCAGGCTCATGGTGCATGCCAGGGCCCGGAAGTTGTAGACCTCCGCCTCCTGCACCGTGAGCGTCACCGCCGCCGCCCGCGCGATGGGCGACAGCGGGCTGTCGGTGATGGCCAGCACCGGCGCCTGCCGCTCGACGGCGACTTCGGTGCAGTGGCGGGTTTCGTCCCCGTAGGGCGCCATGCTGATGGCGATCAGCACGTCGCCTTTGGCCAGCCCCTCGATCTGCTCCCGGTACATGCCGCCCATCGCGTCAACCATGATCACGCGCTTGCGCGTGCGCAGCAGCACGTAGCCGAGGTAGCTCGCCACCGGGAACATCCGGCGCACGCCCATGATGTAGATGTGCCGGGCGTCCTGGAGCAGGGTCACCGCCGCTTCGAACGCGCGCGCGTCGAGGTTTTCGCCGATCGCCGCGATGCCGGACTGGCAGGCGTCCATGAAGCTGCGGGCGAGCTCGGCGCTCTTCATCTTCGCCGGATGCTTGCTGATCACGGCGCGGATGCGCTGCTGGTAGCTGGAAGTCGAGGCACTGTTGGCGTAGGCGTCGCGGAACACCGCCTGCAATTCGGAGAAGCCGGAAAAACCGAAGTGCTGGGCGAAGCGCACGACGGCCGAAGGCTGCACCCTGCAGGCCTCGGCGATGTCGCGGATGCGCACGACGACCATCTGCTGCCGGTTCTCGGTGACGTACTGCGCGATGGTTTTCAGTTGCTTGGAGAGCGCGTCGTATTCGTCCGCGACGCGCCGGACCAGTTCCTCCACCCTGCTCGCTTGTGCCATGTTCTCCCGCTCGACGGCCGTTGATCGGAAACCGCGCGTCCTTGTCGTCTTATCGCCCGGTCCGCATGGATTCTATCCCAACAGTGGCAGCGCGGCGCCCGGCGCGCGGCCGGGCCGGCTCAGCGCAGGCGGACGATCCGGTTCTCGCGCCACGAGGTGGTCGCCGCGTCGGCGAGTTCGAGCGCCTTGACGCCGTCCTCGATGCTCACCCGGAGCTTCTCCCGGCCGCCGAGCACGGCGACGAAATGGTCGAGTTCGATGCGGTACGCCTTCTCGTAGCGTTGCAGGAAGAAGTGCTCGGGCTTGTCAACCGATACCACGTCGGGACCGGACGCCACGACTTCGGTCGGCCGGTGGTTGCCGGCCTGCAGCATGCCTTTCGAGCCGAGCACCTCGAAGCGCTGGTCGTAGCCGTAGGCCGCGCGGCGCGAGGTGTGGATCTGCGCGAGCTTGCCGCCGACCGTGCGGAGGGTCACCGCGGTCGTGTCGGCGTCGTTCGCCTCGCTGGCGATCGCCGGGTCGGTCAGCGCGCTGGCCGTGGCGTACACCGTTTCGGCTTCCTCGCCGAGAATCCAGCGGAAGATGTCGAAATCGTGGATCAGCATGTCCTTGAAGATGCCGCCGGAGCGCCGCAGGTAGTCCACGGGCGGCGCGCCCGGGTCGCGGCTGATCACCGACAGGGCTTCGAGGGCGCCGATCTCGCCCTGGTCGAGGCGCGCCTTCAACGCCGAAAAGGTCGGGTCGAAGCGGCGCTGGAAGCCGATCAGGCAGGCCTTGCCCGACGCCTTGACCGCCTGTTCGCATTCGCGCGCGCGGGCCAGATCGAGATCGACCGGCTTTTCGCAGAAGATGTGCTTGCCAGCCCTGGCCGTGCGCTGGATGAGGTCCGCGTGCGTGTCGGTGGAGGAGCCGATGAGCACCGCGTCGACCGAGGGATCGGCGAAGATTTCCTCGACCGTGACCACGCGCGCGCCGAGCGCGCCGGCCAGCTTCTCGGCCGGTTCCGGCAGGGCGTCGGCGATGCCCGCCAGCGCGACGGCCGGGTTGCGGGCGGCGTTGGCCGCATGGATCTGGCCGATGCGTCCGGCGCCGATGACTGCCATTCTGATTGCCATGCTGTTCGCTCCTTTGCTGTTGCACTGTTTGACCGATGATCGACGGACGCTGCCGGCCCATACCGGTGTCCTTGGAATTAATGTTCTAATTATATTCACAAGAGAAAATATTTTGCATTTTTTGTGCGGGCCGGTGGCGCGGCGGATCGTCGCGCATCGGAATTCATCGGGCGGGCCGGCGCGAAGCCGGGAAGTTCATGCCGCGCGGCTCAGCGCGCGGCCCGGACCCAGTCGTTGAAGCAGGCCCGCGCGCCGTCGATCACCTCGCCGGCGGTCAGGCCGATGGGGCCGACGGAATCGCCGGGCCGGGCCGCCAGGCGTTCGGCCGCCGCGCCGTGCAGATGCACGGCGGCCGGCAGCGCCTGCGCCGCCGGCCAGCCCTGCGCGAGCAGCGCGGTGACGATGCCGGTCAGCACGTCGCCGCTGCCCGCCGTGGCCAGGCCGGGGTTGCCGGTGGTGTTGATCGACCAGGCGCCGCCGGGCGCGGCGACGATGGTGCCGCAGCCCTTCAGCGCCACGTGCGCGTCGAAGCGCGCGGCCAGTTCGCCGGCCGCGGCGATGCGGTCGCGCTGCACGTCGCGGGTGTGGCAGTCGAGCAGCCGGGCGGCTTCGGTCGGATGCGGCGTCAGCAGCGTCGGCGCGCGCCGCGCCTTGACGGCCACGCGCAGCTCGCCGTTCTCGGCGATGCGGTTCAGCGCGTCGGCGTCGAGCACCAGCGGCACGTCGAGGCCGCAGGCGGCCTCGATCAGCGCGATCACCTCGCCGTTGTTGCCCATGCCCGGCCCGCAGGCCAGCGCCGTGAGCTCCGTGGCCAACAGCCGGTCGGGGCGGCGGATCATCAGTTCGGGCTGCAGCGGGTCGAGCGGCGGCGCCTGCTCGTCGATCAGGCCGAGATAGACGCGCCCACTGCCCAGGCGCAGTGCGGCGCGGGCGGCGAGCAGCGCGGCGCCGACCATGCCCGCCGCGCCGCCGAGGATGCCGGCGTTGCCGTAGCTGCCCTTGTGCGAGTTGCGCGGGCGCGGCCACAGCCGGTCGGCGAACTGGGCGCGCGCGATGAGCCGGCCGGGCGGGTCGCCGAAGGTGCGCGCGTCGAGATCGAGCGCGGCGACCGTGACCTGGCCGCAATGATCCGGCCCGTCGGCGGTGAACAGCCCCGGCTTGGCGGCGATGAAGGTGAGCGTGTGGCTGGCGCGGATGGCCGCTCCGTGCAGCGCGCCGGTGTCGGCGTCGAGGCCGCTCGGGCAGTCGAGCGCGAGCAGCGGGCAGCGGTCGCGCTCGGCCAGCGCGTTGGCCTGCTCGATCAGGGTCGCGCAGGCGCCGGTGATCGCGCGCGCGAGCCCGATGCCGAACAGGCCGTCGACGATCAGCGACCAGCGCAGGCCGGCCGGAATCGCCGCGCAGGTGGCGCCGCCGGCTGCGGTGAAGCGGCGAAAGGCCTCGGCGGCGTCGGGCGGCAGCCGGGCCGCGTCGCCGGCGAAGACCACGTGCACCGCCAGGAAGCGTTCGCGCAGCAGGCGGGCGAGCTCGAAGGCATCGCCGCCGTTGTTACCGGGGCCGGCCAGGATCAGCACCGGCGCGTCGCCGTCGTTGCGCAGGGCGACGGCCAGATCGGCGCCGGCCCGGCCGGCGCGCTGCATCAGCCGCTGGTCGGCGGCGGCCGCTTCGATTCGGCGCAGGTCGGGGGAGCGGAAAAGCGCGGTGGCGGACATGGCCGGGCGGAGAGGGTGGGTGATGAAAACGCAGTCTACCTCGTATTTCCGGCCTGCGTCTCGCTCAGGGGTGATGGTGCGAAACGCCGTTTCTCCTGTCGATGAAATCGGCCACGAATGCATTGACGTCGATTTCCAGGATTTCGGCCAGCACCACGAACTCGACGAAATCCAGCCGGCGCTCGCCCCGTTCGTATTTCGACACGAAGCTCTGCGGCTTGCCGAGCCGCTGGGCGACATCCGTCTGGGTCAGGCCGCGGCGTTCCCGCGCCTCGATCAGCAGTGTGCGGAATGTCCGGTAGTTGGGTTCGTGCAGGGGATTGGGCATCCCTGAATAGTGATAACCCTAAATGGGATATCCCATAATGGGTTATACTGGCCGTATAAAACTTCGGACCGTCGGTGGCGTGAGGCAATGATCGAACAACAATACGTGCAGGGTTTCGACCAGGAGAGGGACGAGATCGATCTGCGGGACATCGCCGATTTTTTGCGGGGCGAGTGGCGCAAGCTGCTGGCGGGAGCAATGGCGACGATGCTGTTCGTCGTCGGCGGCGCCGCCGCGTTCGGCGACTACAAGGCGAGCGGCGCGATCATCCAGGTCGCCGGGGCCATCGACTTCGTCAAATGGAAGTATTTCCAGCGGACGCTGCCCAATCTGGCGGCCGATCTGCTCCAGTCCGGCCGCGTGCCGGCCGACGACCGGGAAGCGCAATGCCGGCGCCTGTCCCGCCCGGAATGGTGGGACAAGAACGTCCAGCCGCAGTACGCCTTCTCCAAGAACGACAGCAAGCTGCTGGCCGGCGCCAGCAAGGAGTTCCAGGATGCGGAGGCCACGCGCATCCAGTATCTGGCCGTGGAAAGCGCGGGCGCCAGCCGCGAGGAGGCGCGCAAGAACCTGGCGACCACCATCGACTTCATCCGCAGCGGTGCGGCCTATCTGGAGCTGAAGCGGCTGGTGCTGGAGGCGGACGCCGCCGCCACCAGGGCCGAGGCCGACCTGCGCCAGAAGATCCTGGCCGCCGAGGTGGAAATGGATTTCCTGCGCAGGAAAACGGCCAATCTCGAAGCGCTGCGCAAACGGTTTCCCGGCAACGTCGCCGGCACGGCGGGGCAGATTCTCGATCCGAAGGATACGGCCGCGAAATACCTGCCGCTCGAAACCCAGATCGTGGCGGCCAACGCCGACCTCTACGCGCTGGACGAGTCGCTCGGGCGGATGAGGAACGCCCAGGCCCAGCACGCCGTGACCCGCCGCTTCCTCGAACGGGCGCTCCCGGCGGCCGACAAGTTCATGGACGGCCCGGAACTCGGCGACGAGCTGCTGGCGATCGTCGCCGGCCTGCGCCGGGAAGTGCTCGCGGACGACCTGATCCGCCAGCACGCGCTGACCCAACTCGAATCGGGCATCCGCTCGATCCTGGCGGCCTTCGGCAAGGGCCTGCAGGTTTCCCTCGAACCTGAGGGGCGCCGGGTCGCCAAGCTCTCCTTGCTGGCCGCGCTCGGCTTCATCGGCGGCGGCATGGCGATGCTGGTCGTCGCGCTGGCGCGCCGCGCCTTGAGCCGCTGCCCCTTGCCGTCGCCTTGAGCGCACCCGCGCGTCGCTTTTCGTCGACGCCGCGAAACTTTTCCCGCGCGCGGTCCTCTGAGCGGAATCGACTCGTGGGCCAACGCCATGTGCTCTCAGGAAGTGGTACCTTCACCGTGCATCGGCATCTGCCAGATCGACGAGGCCGTCGGCTGGTGCGCCGGCTGCCTGCGCACGCGCTCGGAGATCGGCGCGTGGCTGGCGGCGTCGAACGACGAGCGGCGGGCCATCCTGACTGAAATCGAACGGCGGCGCGAGCTGCTCCAATCATGAATGCACGGGATATGGACGACGACACTTTCTACGCCTGCGCCGGAATCTGCCGGCCGGACCCGGAAACCAACCAATGCGTCGGCTGCGGCCGTCCTTGGGATGTTTCGCCCGCGCCGGCCGGGCCGCAGCAGGCGGACCCGGTTCCCGAAATTCCCGCCGGCGAGCGCTATCCCAATCCTCCCGTCTGACGGGACGGGCTGATCGCCGGGAGGCGGTCGGCCGGCGCGGCCAGGCCCCGACTCGGCTATAATTCGGCCTTCTCCTTGTTTTAACGCAGATTTTTCTGCTCTTTTCCAGGTAGACCATGGCCGACATCCTGTTCCTGCGCGGGGCTCCCGCTTTTTCCGTTTTCCGGCTGCAGGGTTTGCAGCAACGCCTCCAGGACGTCGCGCCGGGCGCCCGCATCGCCGGCGTCGACTATTGGCATTTCGCCAAGCTGAAACAGGAGCTCGCCCCGGCAGCGCGCGCGCAGCTCGCGGCGCTGCTGGAGGAACGGGCGGCGCCGGCAGCGCGGCAAGGGGCGTTGTTCCTGGTGACGCCGCGCGTTGGCACCATCTCGCCGTGGTCGTCGAAGGCCACCGACATCGCCTGGAACTGCGGCCTCGCCGGCATCGAGCGCATCGAGCGCGGCATCGCCTTCGACATCGCGGGCGTGGATGAGGCGCGGCGCGGCGCGGTCGCCGCCCTGCTGCACGACCGCATGACCGAGGCGGTGCTCGGGAGCTTCGAGCAGACCGCCGAACTGTTCCGCCATTTCGCGCCGCAGCCGATGACCACCGTCGACGTACTCGGCGGCGGGCGCGCCGCGCTGGTCGAGGCCAACACCCGCCTGGGCCTGGCGCTTTCCGAGGACGAGATCGACTACCTCGTCGACCTGTTCGCCACGCGCACCGGGCGCAATCCGACCGACGTCGAACTGATGATGTTCGCGCAGGCCAACTCGGAACACTGCCGGCACAAGATCTTCAACGCCTCGTGGATCATCGACGGCGAGGCGAAAAAGGAAACGCTGTTCGGCATGATCCGCGAGACGCACGCCGCGCACCCGCAAGGCAACGTCGTCGTCTATTCCGACAACTCGTCGGTGTTCGAGGGCGCCGAGGTCGAGCGCTTCTACCCGGATGCCGACGGCGGCTACGCCTACCGCAAGGAGCTGACGCACATTCTGGCCAAGGTCGAGACGCACAACCATCCGACGGCGATCTCGCCGTTCCCCGGCGCGGCGACCGGTTCCGGCGGCGAAATCCGCGACGAGGGCTCGACCGGGCGCGGCTCGAAGCCGAAGGCCGGCCTGTGCGGCTTCTCGGTGTCCAACCTCTACCTGCCCGACGCGCCGCAGCCGTGGGAGGCCGAAATGGCGTCCTACGGGCGCCCGTCGCGCATCGCCTCGGCCCTGTCGATCATGCTCGAAGGGCCGATCGGCGCGGCGGCGTTCAACAACGAATTCGGCCGCCCGAACCTGGCCGGCTACTTCCGCACCTACGAGCAGCACGTCGGCGAGGGCGAGGCGGCGGTGGTGCGCGGCTACCACAAGCCGATCATGGTCGCCGGCGGCGTCGGCAACATCGCCGACAGCCAGGCGCACAAGGAGGCGAAGTTCGCGCCCGGCACGCTGCTGATCCAGCTCGGCGGCCCCGGCATGCTGATCGGCCTGGGCGGCGGTGCGGCCAGCTCGATGAGTACCGGCGCCAACGCCGAGGACCTCGATTTCGCCTCGGTGCAGCGCGGCAACCCGGAAATGCAGCGCCGCGCGCAGGAAGTCATCGACCGCTGCTGGCAGCTCGGCGCGCCGCGCGGCGACGCGACGCGGCCCGGCGACGGCAATCCGATCCTGTCGATCCACGACGTCGGCGCGGGCGGCCTGTCCAACGCCTTCCCGGAGCTCGCGCACAGCGGCCAGGGCGGCGCGCGCTTCGAGCTGCGCGAGGTGAAGATCGAGGAGCCGGGCATGTCGCCGGCCGAGATCTGGAGCAACGAATCGCAGGAGCGCTACGTGCTCGCGATTCCGCCGGGCCGGCTGCCCGAGTTCGAGGCGATGTGCGCGCGCGAGCGCTGCCCGTTCGCCGTGGTCGGCACGGCCACCGACGACCACCGGCTGGTCGTCGCCGACCGGCATTTCGGCAACGCGCCGGTGGACATGGACATGGACGCGCTGCTCGGCAAGCCGCCGCGCATGACGCGCGACGTGGCGCGCCTGCCCGGCGCGGCCGTGCCCTTCGATCCGGCGGCGATCGACGTCGGGGAGGCCGCCTACCGCGTGCTGCGCCTGCCGGCGGTGGCCGACAAGACCTTCCTGATCTCGATCGGCGACCGCTCGGTCGGCGGCATGACCGCCCGCGACCAGATGGTCGGGCCGTGGCAGGTGCCGGTGGCCGACGCGGCGGTGACCACGATGGGCTTCAACACGCTGCGCGGCGAAGCCTTCGCCATGGGCGAACGGACGCCGGTGGCGATCCTCGACGCGCCGGCCTCGGGCCGCATGGCCGTCGGCGAGGCGCTGACCAACATCGCCGCGGCGCGCATCGCCCGGCTCGGCGACGTCAAGCTGTCGGCCAACTGGATGGCCCCGGCCGGCGTGCCGGGCGAGGACGCGCGCCTGTTCGACACGGTGCGCGCGGTGTCTGACCTGTGCCAGGAAATCGGCGTGTCGATCCCGGTCGGCAAGGATTCGCTGTCGATGCGCACGGCGTGGGAGGACGCGGGCGAGGCCAGGCAGGTCGTCGCGCCGCTGTCGCTGATCGTCAGCTCCTTCGCGCCGGTGCAGGACGCGCGGCGCACGCTGACGCCGCTGCTCAAGGTTGACGGCGAGGCCACCGACCTGCTGCTGATCGACCTCGGCGCCGGGCGCAACCGCCTCGGCGGCTCGGCGCTGGCGCAGGTGTTCAACGCCACGGACACCGAGGCGCCCGACGTGGAGGCGCCGGAGAAGCTGGCCGGCTTCTTCGCCATCGTGCAGAAGCTCGCCGCCGACGGCCTGCTGCTCGCCTATCACGACCGTTCCGACGGCGGCCTGTTCGCCTGCCTCGCCGAAATGGCCTTCGCCTCGCGCTGCGGGCTGGCGATCGACATCGGCGACCTGTGCGACGGCTCGGCGGCCGGCCGCGTGCGCGCGCTGTTCGCCGAGGAACTGGGCGCCGTCGTGCAGGTCCGCCGCGCGGTGCGCAATACCGTGCAGGCGGCCTTCCAGACGGCGGGAATCGCGGCGACGCTGCTCGGCGTGCCCGAGCATGGCGACGCCGTGAAGATCGACTGCCGCGGCGAGACGATCCTGCGCGAGCGGCGCGTCGACCTGCACCGCGCCTGGTCGGAGACGAGCTACCGCATGCAGTCCCTGCGCGACAACCCGGCATGCGCGCAGCAGGAATACGACCGCCTGCTCGACGACAGCGACCGGGGACTGACGGTGTCGCTGCCCTACGACCCGGCGGAAGATATCGCCGCGCCGTACATCGCCGCCGGCGCGCGGCCGAAGATCGCCATCCTGCGCGAGCAGGGCGTCAACAGCCAGATCGAGATGGCCGCCGCGTTCGACCGCGCCGGCTTCGCCGCGGTCGACGTGCACATGAGCGACGTCCTGGCCGGCCGCGTCTCGCTGGCCGGTTTCAAGGGGGCGGTGGCCTGCGGCGGCTTCTCCTACGGCGACGTGCTTGGCGCCGGCAAGGGCTGGGCGCGCACCATCCTGTTCAACCCCCGCGCGCGCGACGAGTTCTCGGCCTTCTTCGGGCGCGGCGACACCTTCGCGCTCGGCGTGTGCAACGGCTGCCAGATGATGAGCGCGCTCAAGGAGCTGATCCCCGGCGCCGACGCCTGGCCGCGCTTCGAACGGAACGCGGTCGAGCAGTTCGAGGCGCGTTTCACGATGGTCGAGATTCCCGAATCGCCGTCACTGTTCTTCGCCGGCATGGCCGGCAGCCGCATGCCGATCGTCGTCTCGCACGGCGAGGGCCGCGCCGAGTTCGATTCGGCCGAACAGCAGGCGGCGGTGCGGGTGGCCATGCGCTATCTCGACAACGCCGGCCGTCCGACCGAAACCTATCCCTACAACCCGAACGGCTCCCCGGCCGGCCTCACCGGCGTGACCACGGCGGACGGCCGCTTCACGATCATGATGCCGCACCCGGAGCGCGTGTTCCGCACGGTGCAGATGTCCTGGCATCCGGAAAGCCTCGGCGAGGATTCGCCGTGGATGCGCATGTTCCGCAACGCGCGGAAGTGGGTCGGATAGCGGACGGGACAGAGCGGAGCCCGGCGCCGCGGCGCGCCGGGCGGCGTACCGCCGCAGGGCAATCGCGCGAACGCCTCGGTGACCGCTCAGGGTGATACCGAAGCAGAATTCGCGCGGACATCGTCGTCCCGGCGCGGGCGCTTTGGCCTCACCCATGGATTCCATGAGCATTCGTGCGATTACCCTGCGTGCCGCCGTTCGCGGCGCCACCGCGCCCGATAAAAATGATTAACTTTACTTAATTAACAACAAAAAAAGTCTTAATTTTATTTACGTAATTTTGTTCCTAAACTAAGAGTCGAAACGGGCCTTTCCAGAACATCGCCAGAGAGGAAAGGCAGCCGCGTGGCGGATCGGTTCGATCTTGGGAGGGGACATGAGTCACTGCGTTTACGGGGTGTGGGACGGCGCGGCGATCGATGCGCGGCGCGATCCGGCGGGGCGGCGGGCGCCGCCGCTCGCCGGGCTCGACGACATCGCGCCCGAGACGGCGGCCATGGCGTTCATCGCCGACCGCGGTTTCCTGATCCTGGATGAAAGCGTCTGCCTCGCGCATGCGTTCGCCGACTATCTGGCGCGCGCGGCGGACGAATCGTGCGGCCGCTGCACGCCGTGCCGCGTGGGCACGCAGCGCCTGCGCGACCTGCTCCGGGGTGTCGCCGCCGGCACGGCCGCGCCCGGCGCGCTCGACGAGGCGCGCGTGCTGGCGTGGCAGGTCACCCAGACCTCGCTGTGCGGCATGGGGCAGAACTGCGCGCGCGCCCTGCACGCGGCGCTCGTGCATTTCCCGGCGGAGTTCGGCGCCATGACCCCGGCGCAGGCGGTGTTCCAGCACAGCTTCATCTACGTCACCGCGCCCTGCATCGAGGCCTGTCCGTCGAAGATCGACGTGCCGAGGTACATCGACGGCGTGAAGAACGGCAAGTTCGACTTCGCGCTCGGCGTCGTGCTCGACAAGTATCCGATGGCGGCCACCTGCGGCCGCGTCTGCGTGCGCTTCTGCGAGGACGCCTGCCGGCGCAACGCCGCCGAGGGCGCGGTCGGCATCCGCATGCTCAAGCGCTACGCGGCCGATCAGGCGTTGGCGCACGGGCGGCTGCGCTTCGCGCCGAGCGGCGAGCGCCACGAGCAGCGCGTGGCGGTGATCGGCGCCGGGCCGGCGGGCATCACCTGCGCGTACAAGCTGCTGCTCGGCGGCATCCGGGTTGACGTCTTCGACGCGCACCGGGCGGCGGGCGGCATGGCCTCGGTCGGGATTCCGAGCTACCGGCTGCCCAAGGACGTGCTCAAGGCCGAGAGCGAGGACGTCATCCGCCAGCTCGGCGGCCATTTCTACTACGGCAAGGCGCTGGGGCGCGATTTCTCGGTGGACGACCTGCTCGGCAAGGGCTACGACGCGGTCTTCCTCGGCTACGGCGCGCACAAGGCGGCGCAGATGGGCATCCGCAACGAGGAATTGCTGCCGGAGGGCTACGCCTCGGGCGTCGATTTCCTGCGCGCGGTGTACAAGCGCGTCGAGTGCGGCGAGCCGTTCGAGCTGCCGGGCGACGTGGTGGTGGTCGGCGGCGGCAACGTGGCGATGGACTGCGTGCGCTCGGCGCGGCGCATGGGCGCCCGCTCGGTGCATCTGGTCTACCGGCGCACGCTCGCCGACATGCCGGCGGACCGCGCCGAGGTGCACGCCGCCGAGGAGGAGGGCATCGTCTTCCATTGCCTGACCACGCCGTCCGAAGTGGTCATCGAGGACGACCGGGTGATCGGCGTCAAGCTCGCCGCCATGCGCCAGACCGAGCTCGACGCCAAAGGCCGGCGCGGCGTCGAGCCGATTCCGGATGCCGAGACCTTCATGGCCTGCGACTGGCTGATCGCCGCCATCGGCCAGGTGGTCGACGAGAACGTGCTGCATCCCGGCGAGGGCATCGAGCTCGACCGCTGGAACTGCGTCAAGGTCGATGCCGACACGCTGGAAACCTCGCGGCCCGGCGTGTTCGCCGGCGGCGACTGCGTGCTCGGCCCGCTGACGCTGGTCAACGCGCTCGATCACGGCGAACGCGCCGCGGCGAGTATCCGCGACTACCTGCTGAGCGGCCGCACGCACGTCCGGCCGGAGCAGCGCCTGCAGAAGTTCCTGGCGCGCAACCGGCTGCTCGCCGACCAGCCGCTCGATCACGCGCCGCTCGCCAGGCCGCGCGCCGGCGTCCCCGAACTGCCGGCGGACGCGCGCGTGCGCTGCTTCGATGAAGTCGACGGCGTGATCGCCAAGGAGACGGCCTACGAGGAGGCCGGCCGCTGCCTGCGCTGCTACCGGCTGTATTCGCTGGTCACGGAAAAGGCGCTGCACGGCGCGGCGCATGCCGCGCACGCGGCCGGCGCGAAATCGGCAAACGGCGCGACGAACGGCGCCGCGACAGCCATTGCGGGGTGATCGATATGGACGCGAAAATCAACGGCCGGGACATTGTCTTCGAAACCAACGAGACCATCCTCGGCGTCGCGCGCCGGCACGGCATCTTCATCCCGACGCTGTGCGAGCTGAACGACATCGACCACGCGCCGGGCACCTGCCGCATCTGCCTCGTCGAGGTGCGCCGGCCCGGCGGCGCGGAGCCGGAGTACCTGACCGCCTGCGACACGCCGCTCGGCGAAGGCTGGCAGGTGCTGACGCGCACGGCGCAGGTGGAGGAGATGCGCCGGCTGCAGATGGAAATGACCATGGCCGACCACCACCAGGACTGCTCGACTTGCCCGCGCAACGGCAACTGCGAACTGCTCTCGGTGGCCAACTCGGTCGGCCTGAAGCAGATCCGCTTCCGCTACACCGAAGGCTGGCAGGACCTGGAGCCCGACCACGGCACGCAGCCGGTGGTCTACGACCGCAGCCGCTGCATCCGCTGCCAGCGCTGTGTGGCGGTATGCCGCAAGGTGCAGGGCGTCGATGCGCTGGAAATGACCGGCTGGGGCCGGACCGCCGGCATCCGCCTCAAGGGCGGCAGCGTCGAGGTCTCGCCGTGCGTCACCTGCGGCCAGTGCGTGATGGTCTGCCCGACCGGCGCGCTGGCCGAACGCGACCAGACGCAGGAGGTGCTCGACTGCCTGGCGGACCCGGACATCGTCACCGTCTTCCAGGTGGCGCCGGCCATCCGCGTCGGCTTCGGCGAGGAATTCGGGCTGCCGCCGGGGACCAACGTCGAGGGGCAGATCATCGCCGCGCTGCGCGGCATCGGCGCCGACGTGATCCTCGACACCAACTTCGGCGCCGACGTGGTGATCATGGAGGAGGGCACCGAACTGCTCGGCAAGCTGGCCGAGAAGAAGCGCCCGGTGTTCACCTCGTGCTGCCCGGCGTGGATCAATTTCGCCGAGAAGCATTATCCCGACATCCTGCCGCTGCTGTCCTCGACGCGCTCGCCGCAGGCCGTGGTCGGCAAGATCGCCAAGACCTATCTCGCCGAGAAGCGCGGCTTCGATCCGGCGCGGATGCGCGTGATCTCGATCATGCCCTGCACCGCCAAGAAAGAGGAGGCGGCGCGCCCGGTGCTGGGCGAGCACGGCGTCCCGGACGTGGACATCGTGCTGACCATGCGCGAGTTCGCCCGCCTGCTGCGCCGCGAGGGCATCGACCTGAAGAGCCTCGAACCGTCGGCCTACGACGACCCGCTGATGAGCGAGTACTCGGGCGCCGGCGCCATCTTCGGCACCACCGGCGGGGTCATGGAAGCGGCGGTGCGCACCATGTACTACGTGGTCAACGGCAAGGAACTGGAGCACATCGAGGTGTCGCAGCTGCGCGGCTTCGAGAACGTGCGCTCGGCGCACGTCAACCTCGGCGGCCAGTACGGCGAGATCAAGGTGGCCATGTGCCACGGCCTGAAGGGCACGCGCGAGCTGGTCGAGGCGGTGCTGGACGGCCGGGCGGACTTCGACTTCATCGAGATCATGGCCTGCCCCGGCGGCTGCGTCGACGGCGGCGGCACGCTGCGCTCGAAGAAGGCCTACATCCCGTACGCCATGAAGCGCCGCGAGACGATCTTCAACATCGACCGCAAGGCCAGGGTGCGCCAGTCGCACAACAATACGCAGGTCAAGAAGCTCTACGCCGACTACCTCGGCGCGCCGCATTCGGAAAAGGCGCACCACATGCTGCACACGCAGTACGCGCCGCGCCCCTGCGGCGTCGAGGCCGACATCCGGGCGGCATGGGAAGAGCTGAGGAAGCAGGACGGCAAGGAATGAGGCAAGGGAATTCTCATGGACATGAAAACGGAAACATTCGCCGGCTGGCTGCACCCGCAAGCCGTTGAGACGACGCTGCGCGCGGCGTCGTGCGACGCGGGGCGCGTGCGCGAGGTGCTGGCCAAGGCGCGCGAGCTGAAGGGGCTGGACGCGGACGACGTGGCGGCGCTGTGCGGCATCGCCGCGCCGGAACTGGCGGATGAGCTGTTCGCCGCGGCGAGGGAGGTCAAGGAGGCGATCTACGGGCGGCGCATGGTGCTCTTCGCGCCGTTGTACATCTCCAACGTCTGCGCCAACGACTGCACGTATTGCGCGTTCCGCTCGGCGAACAAGGCGCTGCCGCGCACGGCGCTGGACATGGACGGCATCCGCGCCGACGTGCGCGAGCTGGTCCGGCAGGGCCACAAGCGCCTGCTGCTGGTCGCCGGCGAAGGCTATCCGGCGGCGCGTGGCGGCTTCGGCTACGTGCTCGACGCGATCCGCGCGGTGTACGACGTCACCGAGGCGCACGGCCACATCCGGCGGCTCAACGTCAATCTCGCGCCGCTGACGGTCGGCGAATTCGCTGAGCTGAAGCAGGCCGAGATCGGCACCTACCAGCTTTTCCAGGAGACCTACCACCGCGAGACCTACGCGGCGGTGCACCTCGCCGGCAAAAAGCGCGATTTCGACTGGCGCGTCACCGCCTTCGACCGCGCCATGCAGGCCGGCATCGACGACGTCGGCATGGGCGTGCTGTTCGGCCTGCACGACTGGCGCTTCGAAATCCTCAGCCTGATGCAGCACATCGCGCACCTGGAGGACGTCTTCGGCGTCGGCTGCCACACCGTCAGCGTGCCGCGCATGGAGCCGGCAGACGGCTCGGCGGTGTCGGTCAATCCGCCGGCACCGGTGAGCGACGAGGATTTCCGGAAGATCATCGCCATCCTGCGCCTCGCCGTGCCGTATACCGGCATCATCCTGTCGACGCGCGAATCGGCGGCGATCCGGCGCGAATGCTACGCGCTTGGCGTGTCGCAGATCTCCGCCGGCAGCCGCACCAATCCGGGCGGCTACAGCGCCGGCGACGGTGATGAAAAAAGCGCCGCCGGCCAGTTCCAGCTCGGCGACCACCGCCCGCTCGACGAAGTCATCGCCGAACTGGCGGCGATGGGCTTCATCCCGTCGTTCTGCACCGCCTGCTACCGGCTCGGGCGCACCGGCCAGGACTTCATGGATCTGGCCAAGCCCGGCCTGATCAAGCAGAAGTGCGATCCGAACGCCGTCACCACCTTCCAGGAATACCTGATCGACTACGCCTCCGACGCCGCCCGTGGCGCCGGCGAAACGGCGATCGGCTGCGAGCTGGAGCGGATGGGCGCGAAGACGCGGCGCAACGCCGAGAAGATGCTGGCGCACATCCGCGCCGGCAAACGGGACGTGTATTGCTGAGAGAGAATCGCATGCTCTCGCGTCTTGGTCTCCGTCGTCCCGGCGCACGCCGGGATCCAGCAAGTGCTCCGGAAACCTGGATTCCGGCGTGTGCCGGAATGACGGCGGCGGCAGGCACGGCGGATGGTTGGCGAGGCCGGCCATGACGACCCGCATCGAAACCGATTCCCTCGGCGACTTCGCCGTCCCGGCCGACGCCCTGTACGGCATCCACACCGCGCGGGCGCTCGCCAACTTCCCGCTGACCGGCCGGCCGTGCGCGCCGGCGCTGGTGCGCGGCATGGCGCTGGTGAAGCTGGCCTGCGCGCGGACCAACGCGGCGCTCGGCCATCTCGACCCGGAGGTCGGCGAGGCCGTCGCCGCCGCCTGCCGCGAACTGGCGGACGGCGAAGCCGGGCTGGCCGGGGCCGTCGTGGTCGACGCGCTGCAGGGCGGCGCCGGTACCTCGCTCAACATGAACGTGAACGAAGTGCTCGCCAACCGCGCCGAGGAACGGCTCGGCGGCCGGCGCGGCGAGTACTGGCGCGTGCATCCGCTGCATCACGTGAATCTGCACCAGTCCACCAACGACGTCTTCCCGACCGCGCTCAAGGTCGCCGCGATCGACGGCCTGCGCCGGCTAGAAAAGGCCGTCGCCGGGCTGCAGACGGCGTTCCAGGCGCGCGAGCGCGACTTCGCGCACATCGTCAAGGTCGGCCGCACGCAGTTGCAGGACGCCTGCCCGATGACGCTCGGTGCCGAATGCTCGGCCTGGGCCGAAGCCTGCGGCCGCGACCGCTGGCGCGTGTTCAAGTGCGAGGAGCGGCTGCGCGTGGTCAACCTCGGCGGCACGGCGATCGGCACCGGCCTGACCGCGCCGCGCGCCTACATCTTCCGCGTCGCCGACGCGCTGCGCGAAGCGACGGGGATGAACCTCGCGCGCGCCGAAAACCTGGTCGACGCCACGCAGAACTCCGACGCCTTCGTCGAGGTATCCGGGATCCTCAAGGCGCACGCGGTCAACCTGTTCAAGATTTCCTCCGACCTGCGCCTGCTCGCCTCCGGCCCGCGCGCGGGGCTCGGCGAACTGCGCCTGCCGGCCGTGCAGGTCGGCTCCAGCGCCATGCCCGGCAAGGTCAACCCGGTGATCTGCGAGGCCGTCGGCCAGGCCGCGCTGCAAGTCATGGCGCAGGACCAGGCGGTGACGCTCGCCGCGCAGTCCGGCCAGCTCGAACTCAACGCCTTCCTGCCGCTGCTGGCGCACGCGCTGCTCGGCAACCTCGACCTGCTCGAACGCGCCGACACGCTGTTCCGCGCGCGCTGCATCGACGGACTCGCCGCCGACGCGGCACGCTGCGCCGAACTGCTCGAACGCTCGCATGCCCCGGTCACCGCGCTGGTCCCGGCGCTCGGCTACGCACTCGCCGCCGAAGTGGCGAAGGAGGCGCAGGCGACGGGGCGGACGATCCGCGCGGTCGTCCTGGCGCGCGGCCTGCTCGCGCCGGAAGTGCTGGACCGGCTGCTGTCGGCGGACGCGATGACGGCGCTGGGGTATGGCAAATGAAAAGCGGATTAACCACAACGGGCACGACGGGCACGACGAAAAACGAAATCGTTTTTTTCTTGCTTCTCGTTGTGCCCGTCGTGTCGTTGTGGTTGAACTCTCGTTCTCCATGAATCCCAAGGATTGACCATGCAAGACACCCCCAAAGGCCTGCGCCTGCACATCGGCCTGTTCGGCAAGCGCAACAGCGGCAAGTTGACGCTGATGAACGCGCTGATCGGACAGGCGGTGTCGATCGTCTCGGAACATCCGGGCACCACCACCGATCCGGTGGAAAAGGCCTACGAGCTCGCGCCGCTCGGTGCCGTGGTGTTCATCGACACGGCGGGGCTCGACGACGCGGGCGAACTCGGCGCGCTGCGCGTGGAGCGGACGCGCGCCGTGCTGGAGCGCGTCGACCTGGCGCTGATCGTCGTCGACGACGGCCGCGTGGGGCCGCTCGAACAGGAGCTGATCGCCGGCCTGCGCGCGCGGCGCGCACCCTTCGTCGTGGTCTTCAATAAGGCTGACCTGCGCGAGCCGGCCAAGCCGCTGCTGATGGAGCTGGCCGCCGACAACGTCGAATCCGTCACCGTCTGCGCCACGCGGGGAAGCGGCATCGACGCGCTCAAGGAGGCCATGGTCCGTCAGGCGCCGGAAAGCGGGCTGGAGGACGCGCGCCTGATCGGCGACCTGGTCGCGCCCGGCGACGTCGTCGTGCTGGTCGTGCCGATCGACCTCGGCGCGCCGAAGGGGCGGCTGATCCTGCCGCAGGTGCAGACGCTGCGCGACCTGCTGGACAGCGACGCGGCCGGCCTGATGGTCAAGGAGCGCGAGCTGGCCGCCACGCTCGCCCGGCTCGCCGCGCCGCCGCGCCTCGTGGTCTGCGATTCGCAGGTGGTGCTGAAAGTCGCCGCCGACACGCCGCGCGGGATTCCGCTGACCACCTTCTCGATCCTGATGGCCCGCTTCAAGGGCGACATGATCGGGCTGGCCGAGGGCGCCGGCGCGCTCCCGCGCCTGCGGCCCGGCGACCGCGTGCTGATCGCGGAAGCCTGCTCGCATCACGCGCTGGCGGACGACATCGGGCGCGTCAAGATTCCGCGCTGGCTGCGCCAGTTCGCCGGCGGCAACCTGGAGATCGACGTGAAATCCGGACGGGATTTTCCCGACGATCTCACGCCTTACGCGCTGATCGTGCAGTGCGGCGGCTGCACGGTGACGCGCCGGCAGATGCTCGCGCGCCAGTACCGCGCGGCGCGGCAGGGCGTGCCGATGACCAACTACGGCATGGCGATTTCTGTCGTGCAGGGCGTGCTCGACCGCTCGCTGCAATGCTTCCCGGCGGCGCTGGACGCCTACCGCCGCGCGCTGGAGAGGGTGGCGGCGTGAGCGCGCCGGTCGCGATCGCTTGGCACCGGCGCGCTCCGGCATTGGCGCCGAGCGCCCAGGCCGCCGAATTCGCGCGTCTGCTGGATAGCGACTGGCGGCAGGGCGCCGGAGCGCGCGAGGTATTGCGCCGCATCCTCACGACCGTCGATCGGGATGAAGTTGAAGCCGTCCGCGCCGCCGCCGAGAGGACGCTGCTCGACCACTGCGGCGACACCGTGCGCCTGCGCGGCCTGATCGAGTTTTCCAACCGCTGCGTGCTCGACTGCCGCTATTGCGGCATCCGCCGCGGCAACCGCGCCGTGAGCCGCTACACGCTGACGCTGGACGACGTGGTCGCCTGCGCGCGCTGGTGCGCCGGCAAGGGCTACGGCTCGCTCGTCCTGCAGTCCGGCGAGCGGCGCGACGCCGCGTTCGTCCGCCGCGTCGAGGCAATGATCCGCGCGATCAAGGCGGCGACGCGCTCGGCCGCGCAGCCGGACGGGCTCGGCATCACCCTGTGCGTCGGCGAGCAGACGGAAGCGACCTACGCGCGCTGGTTCGCCGCCGGCGCGCACCGCTACCTGCTGCGCATCGAAACCTCGTCGCCCGAGCTGTTCGCCGCACTGCATCCGCCGGAGCAGCGCCACGAAACGCGCCTCGCCTGCCTGCAGACGCTGCGCGCGATCGGCTACCAGGTCGGCACCGGCGTGATGATCGGCCTGCCGGGCCAGACCGTTGAACATCTCATCGACGACCTGCTGTTCTTCCGCGATCTGGACGTCGACATGCTCGGCATGGGCCCGTATATCCCGCACGCCCAGGCCGTGCTGCCCGGCGCGATTCCCGCCGCGGACGAACGGCTGCGCCTCGGCCTGCGCATGATCGCCGCCGCGCGCCTGCTGCTGCGCGACGTGAACATCGCCGCCACCACGGCCCTGCAGGCGATGGCCGACGACGGCCGCGAGCAGGGCCTGCGCTTCGGCGCCAACGTGATCATGCCGCAGGTGACGCCGCCGCGCGTGCGGCGGATGTACACGCTCTACGACGGCAAGCCCTGCCTCGACGAATCCGCCGGGCAGTGCGCCGAATGCCTCGACGCGCGCATCGCCTCGGTCGGCCGGCGGACGCTGAGGGACCAGTGGGGCGATTCGGCGCATTTCGGCCGGCGCTGATCCCGGCGCCGCCCCGCTCCGGAAAAAAATTCAAAACCTGTAAGCCTTGCCGTTGCGCACGGCAGGGCGCGGCAAACCGCGTGCCGCCGCGCTCGCCGGCCGCCGGCGCATGCAGGCAATCGGCACAAAAAAAGCGACGCCGGGGCGTCGCTCGAACTGGACTGCTTCCACCATACCGCGCAAATCAGGTGTGCCTTCCCGATGGCTTGCCGGCGCCGCCGCCTTCCTGCCGGGCGCTCACGTTCACCTTGCCTTCCGCCAGTTGCGTCAGCTTCTGGTCGGCCGCCCTTTCCTCGTCCAGGGTGTCCTGCAGCAGGCCCTCGATCTGGCCGAAGTTCAGGTGCCGCGCCAGGGCGATCAGCGTGCCGTAGCTGGCGATTTCATAGTGCTCCACCTTCTGCGCCGCCGCGATCAGCGCCGCGTCCAGCACGGGGCCCTGCTCGAATTCCTCGATCACTTCCTGGCCTTCTTCCACCAGCCCTTCCATGGCGGCGCACTTCATGCGCTTCAATTTGACGCCGGTATTCTCCACCACCTGATCGATGCGCTCGACCTGATGGTGCGTCTCCTGCAGATGGGATTCGAAGGCGGCGACGAGATCCGGATTGGTGGCCGCCCGGGCCAGCTTGGGCAGTGCCTTGGTCAGCTGTTTCTCGGCGCTGTAGATGTCGGACAGTTGCTGGATGAACAATGCTTCGAGCGTATTCGCATTCCTTGTAGCCATTTCTCTCTCCTTTGGGACGTGGTACGTGCCGGGTAATCATGGCAAGGCATGTGCCCGGCCCAGCGAACGCGGGGAGAGGCGGAGAGCGGAAAATCCGGCGCAAAAAAAAGCCGCCGGAACCGAACGGTCCCGGCGGCTTCCTGCTGGTTCGCAGGATCGCTTACTCGACCTTGGCCTTGGCGCGCAGGCTGTCGACCATCTTGGTGATCTGCTGCGTCTGCGCCTGCTGCAGAAGGCGCGGCTTGACCTCGTCGAACGCCGGGAAGGTCGTCGGGCGGGTGTCTTCGAGCATGATCACGTGGTAGCCGAATTCCGACTTGACCGGCGTTTCGGTGTATTTGCCCTTACCCAGCGCGGTCAGCGCGTCGGCGAACGGCTTGACGTAGTTGCTCGGCGCGGCCCAGCCGAGATCGCCGCCATTGTCCTTGGAACCGGGGTCGATCGATTGCTTGGCCAGTTCGTCGAACTTGGCGCCCTTCTTCAGGTTGTCGACGATGGTCTTGGCCTCGGCTTCTTCCTTGACCAGGATATGCTTGGCCTTGTACTCGGTGCTGCCGACCTGGGCCTTGATCTTCTCGTACTCGGCCTTCAGCTCGTCGTCCTTGATCGGGTTCTTCTGGACGTACTGCTGCACGTAGCTGCGGATCAGGATGGCCTGCTTGGCCGCCTCGGCCTGCGCCGCGACGTCCGGCTTCTTGTCGAGGCCGGCCTTCTTCGCTTCCTGCAGCAGCAGCTCGCGCCGGATCAGTTCCTCGCGGACGGCGTTGCGCAGCTCGGCGGAATCGGGGGCGCCCTTGGCCTTCTGTTCGGCGATGAAGGCGTCGGCGAGATTCTGCGGGATGGCGGCGCCGTTGACCTTGACGAAGGTCTTGTCGGCGGCGATCGCCGCCACGGAGATCGAGGCGCCGATGGCCAGCGCGGCGACGATTTGCGTCAGTTTTTGCATGTGGATCGTTCCTGGTGAGTTTGCATTGGCGCAGCCATGACGGGCTGCGGCCGGGTCGTACCGGGCGGGGCGTTCAGGGCGCCTCGTCGGGCGTCAGCGAACGGATGCTCAGTGCATGTATTCTACTACGCATCAGTTCGCCCAAGGCGTCGTGGATCAGACGATGACGCTGCAGCGTGGTTTTGCCGGCGAACTCGCGCGAGACGATCAGCAGGCGGTAGTGCCCGCCCGCCCGCGCGCCGGCGTGGCCGGCGTGCAGCGCGGAATCGTTGACGACTTCCAGGCGCAGCGGGGAAAGCGCCGCGAGCCGTTCGCGCAGCAGCGCTTCGACTTCGTTCATGCCGGCAGCGTCTTCCTGAACGGCTTGACCGTGACCCCGGCGTAAACGCCGGCGGCGACGAAGGGATCGGCGTCGGCCCAGGCCTTGGCGTCCTCCAGCGAATCGAACTCGGCGACGATCAGGCTGCCGGTGAAGCCGGCCGGGCCGGGATCGGCGCTGTCGATGGCCGGGAAGGGGCCGGCGAGCACCATGCGTCCGGCCTCCTGCAGCGCCTTGAGGCGTTCGAGATGCGCGGGGCGGGCGGCGAGGCGCTTGTCCAGCGAACCGGGCACGTCGTCGGCGACGATGGCGTAGAGCATTACTTTTTCTCCTCGATGTATTTCGACAGCAGCAGCCCCTGGATCAGGGCGAACAGGAGCATCAGGCCGATGCCGCCGAACAGCTTGAAGTTGACCCAGGTTTCGGTCGACAGGTTCAGGGCGAAGGCCACCGCCAGGTTGGCGAAGCCCATGAAGATGAAGAAGCCGATCCACGCCTGGTTGAGCCGCCGCCAGACGAAATCGGGCGCGTCGAACTGTTCCGCGAGCAGGCTGTGGATCAAGTTCTTGCGGAACAGCAGCGTGCTACCGCCGAGTCCGGCGGCGAACGCCCAGTAGAGGACCGTCGGCTTCCACTTGATGAAGGTCTCGTCGTGGAAGATCAGGGTCAGGCCGCCGGTGACGACGATGATCGCCAGGCTGATCCACAGCATCTTGTCGATCTTGCGCTTGCGCGCCAGCAGCCAGCCGATCTGGGCGAAGGTGGCGACGATCGCCACGCCGGTGGCGATGAAGATGTCGCCGGTCTTGAAGGCGATGAAGAACAGGATGACGGGGAACAGATCGAAGAGGAATTTCATGGCGGCGCCGGCCGGGATGGCGTTCGATGGTGGGCGATTTTAGCCCATCGCCGGCAGGTGCAGGAGATTCGCCGCCGCTTCTGGCGTGCTGGCCGGCGGGATGACGCCGAGCAGCGGCGCATCGATGCGTTGCCGCAGGGCCGCCAGGTTTTCCTCCCAGCGTGGCATGCCGGGGTCGATGCGGTTGGCGATCCAGCCCGCCAGCGGCAGGCCGCGCGCGGCGACGGCCTGGCAGGTGAGCAGCGCGTGGTTGATGCAGCCGAGGCGCAGGCCGACGACCAGGATGACCGGCAGCCCCAGCCGCGCGGCGAGGTCGGCGGCGTCGCAGGCGTCGCCGAGCGGGACGCAGAAGCCGCCGACGCCTTCCACCAGGACGGCGTCGGCCGTCTCACGCAGGCGCAGGAACGCCGTCGAGATATGTTCGAGGTCGATGGCGATCCCGGCTTCGGCGGCGGCGATGTGCGGCGCGATGGCCGGCTGGAACAGGTAGGGATTGACCAGTTCGGGCGGCGCCGCCACGCCGGAGGCGGCCTTCAGCTGCTCGACGTCGTCGTTCCTGCCCTGCGCGTCGGTGCCGGCGGCGACCGGCTTCATGCCCACGGCGCGGACGTCCCGCTGTTTCAGCGCCAGCAGCAGCGCGCAGGTGGCGAAGGTCTTGCCGACCTCGGTGTCGGTGCCGGTGACGAACCAGGCCGTGGCGTGCGGATTCGGTTGGCTGTTCATTTGCTTGCGTATCCCAGGAGAACGTCGTAGCTCGCCGGCAGGCCGGCCGGCGTGCGGAATTGCTCGTAGGCGGCCTCGACCCGCCGCCAGGCGGCGCGGCCGAGCATGCCCTGGCGGCCGTCCTCGCCGACGTTGTGCGCGCCGATGTCCTTGATCGAACGCAGCAGGGTGCGCAGGTCCGGGTAGAAGATCGTGTGCCGTTCGCGCACCAGGCGCATGCCGCGCAGCCCGGCGCGTTCCAGCGCCTGGCCGAGCGCGTCAGGTTCGTTGAAGGGCAGGGTATGCCGATGTCCGTCGATGCCGGCGAACGCCGCGCGCACCTCGGCAAAGGTGTCCGGGCACAGGGTGCTGAAGGCGATCCGCCCGCCGGGCCGGAGCACGCGCGCCGCTTCGCCGAACGCGGCGTCGGCGTCGCACCACTGGATCGACAGGCTGGACCACCAGAGATCGAAGCTGTGCGCGGCGAACGGCAGCCGTTCGAGGTCCGCCGCCAGCCGGTCGTCCAGCGCCGTGCGCGCCAGCGCCAGCATCGCCGGGGCGAAGTCGAGGCCGGCGACGCGGGCCGCGGGCCAGCGCCCGTGCAGGCTCGCGGCGCCGTAGCCGGTGCCGCAGCCGGCGTCCAGGATGCTCTCCGGCGGATCGCCGTCCCAGGCCAGCTCCGCCAGCAGGCGGTCGCAGACGCGGCGCTGCACCACGGCGGCGCCGTCGTAGGTGGCCGCCGCGCGGTCGAAGGCGTCGCGGACGCGGTGCTTAATCGATCCGGGAGGCATGGAGGAAATCGCCGACGAGGCGGGCGAAGCGCCCGGGGTCGTTGAGGAAAGGGGCGTGCGCCGCGTCCGCGAACACTTCCAGGCGCGCGTGCGGCAGGCGGTCCGCCAGCCACTGCGCGGCGGCGAGCGGCATCAGCGGGTCGTGCGCGCCGTGGATCAGCAGCAGCGGGCAGGCGATCTCCGGTGCCTGGATGCGCAGGTCCGTGTCGCGCAGCCAGCCGAGTCCGGCAAGCAGCGTCGGGGTTGCCGGCAGCGGCGACGACAGCACGTTCCGGGCGATGTCGCGACCGATCGGACGGGCCTTGCTGTCGCCTTGATTAAACAGAGCGATGAAACGTTGCAGCGTCGCCCGGCCGTCGTTCGCCACGGCGGCGGCGAAGTCGTCCAGCAGGGAGGCGGGCTGCGCCGCCGGCCAGTCCTCGTCCTGGGTGAAGCGTGGCGTCGCGCCGACGAGAATCAGCTTTCCGATCCGCTCCGGCGCCAGCCGCGCCGCCTGCATCGCCAGCAGGGCGCCGAGCGACCAGCCGCAGAGCGTCGCCTGCGCGGGCAGCGAATCGGCCAGCGCGCGCGCCGCCTCGGCGAAGGATCGCCCCGCGTCGGGCGTTTCCCCGTAGCCGGGCAGGTCGGCGAGGCGCACGTCGGCGACCTCGCGCAGCGCGTCGAGGCACGGCGACCACACCTCGCGGCGCAGGCCCCAGCCGTGGATCAGGACGAGATCGGGCCGCGTCATGCCAGCTCCCGCAGGGCGTCGATCAGTTGCCGGACGTGCGCTTCGTCGTGCGCGGCGCTGAGCGAGACGCGCAGGCGCGCGGTGCCCTTTGGTACCGTCGGCGGCCGGATCGCGGGCACCCACAGGCCGCGCTCGAACAGCGCCCGCGCGACGTCCACGGCCGCGTGGTTGTCGCCGACGATCACCGGCTGGATCGCCGTCGGCGAGGGCAGCAGACGCCAGCGCGTACCGGCCAGGCCGTCGCGCAGGAGGCCGGTCAGCCGCCGCAGGTGGTCGCGCCGCGCGTCGCCCTGGCGGATCAGTTCGAGACCGGCCAGCAGGGCGCAGGCCATGATCGGACTGGCGCCGGTGGTGAAGATGTAGGTGCGCGCGCGCTGCAGCAGCCATTCGACCACTGTCTCCGAGCCGGCGGCGAAGGCACCCGAGGCGCCGGCCGCCTTGCCCAGCGTGCCCATATAGACGACGCGCGGGTGGGCGGGAAGGCCGCAATGGCTGAGGCTGCCGCGCCCCTGCTCGCCGAGCACGCCGAAGCCGTGCGCGTCGTCGACCACCAGCCAGGCGTCGAAACGCTCGGCCAGTTGCAGCAGTTCGAGCAGCGGCGCGAGGTCGCCGTCCATGCTGAACACGGCGTCGGTGAGGATCAGCTTGCGCTTGGCCGTGCTCGCCGCGAGCAGCCGCGCGAGGGCGTCGATGTCGCCGTGCGGGTAGCGCGCGTGTTCGGCGCGGGCGAGCTGCGCCGCGTCGATCAGCGAAGCGTGGTTGAGCCGGTCGGCGAACACCGCGTCGCCGCGCCCGACCAGCGCGCCGACGATGCCGAGGTTGGCCATGTAGCCGGTCGAGAAGAGCAGCGCGCGATCGAAACCGGTGAACGCGGCGAGCGCCTCCTCCAGCGCCTGGTGCGGGGAAAGATGGCCGCTGACGAGGTGCGAGGCGCCGCTGCCGACGCCCCACTCCCGCGCGCCGGCGCAGGCGGCGTCGACCAGCGCCGGGTCGTTGGCGAGGCCCAGGTAGTCGTTGCTGCAGAAGCTGACCAGCTCGCGGCCGCCGACGCGGGCGAGCGGGCCGCAGGGCGCCGCGAGCGTGCGCCGCTGGCGCCTGAGGCCGTCGCGGTCGAGCCCGGCCAACCGGTCCGCGAGTTCGTCCCAGATCATGGCGCGAGCGCGGCCTCCAGGGCGCCGGCCACGGCGCGCCCGAGATGCGCGATCTCCTCGTCGTCGACGATGTACGGCGGCATCAGGTAGACCGTGGCGCCGATCGGGCGGGTCAGCGCCTCGCGTGCGAGCGCCGCGCGGTAGAAGCGGCGGGCGAACTGCGGGTCGTCGGTGGCCACGTCGAAGGCGGCGATCATGCCGCGCTGGCGAAGGTGGCGGACGTTCGGGTGGCCATCGAGCGGCGCCAGGGCCTCCGCCAGCTTGCGCGCGCGGACGGCGTTGCCCTCCAGCACCTGGTCCTCGGCGAAAATGTCGAGCGTCGCCAGCGCCGCGCGGCAGGCCAGCGCGTTGCCGGTGTAGGAGTGCGAATGCAGGAAGCCGCGCGCGGTGGCGTCGTCGTAGAAGGCCTGATACACGTCGTCCGTGGTGAGCACGATCGACAGCGGCAGGTAGCCGCCGGAAATGCCTTTCGACAGGCACAGGAAATCCGGCCGGATGCCCGCCTGCTCGTGCGCGAAGAAGGTGCCGGTGCGGCCGCAGCCGACGGCGATCTCGTCGCAGATCAGGTGCACCTCGTAGCGGTCGCACAGCGCGCGCGCCAGGCGCAGGTACTCGGGGTCGTGCATGGCCATGCCGCTGGCGCACTGGACCAGCGGCTCGACGATGAAGGCGGCGATGCTCGCATGGTGCGCTTCCAGGTGGCGTTCGAGCGCAGCGGCGGCGCGGCGGGCCGCGTCGGCCGGCGTCTCGCCGGGCTCGACCCGGCGCGCGTCGGGCGTCGGCACGGTGGCGGCGGCGCGCACCAGCGGCGCGTAGGCATCCCTGAAGATGGCCACGTCGGTGACGGCCAGCGCGCCGACCGTCTCGCCGTGGTAGCCGCCTTCGAGGCAGAGGAAATTCCGCTTCGCCTCGCGTCCCCGGTTGCGCCAGCTGTGGAACGACATTTTCAGCGCGATCTCGGTGGCCGAGGCGCCGTCGGAGGCGTAGAAGCAGTGTCCGAGCGCGCCGCCGGTCAGCGCCGACAGGCGTTCGGACAGCTCGATCACTGGCCGGTGGGTGAAGCCGGCCAGGATCACGTGTTCGAGTTCGTCGAGCTGCGCGCGCAGCGCGGCGTTGATGCGCGGGTTGGCGTGGCCGAACAGGTTGACCCACCACGAGCTGATGCCGTCCAGGTAGCGTTTGCCGTCGAAATCGTAAAGCCACGCGCCCTGGCCGCGCGCGACCGGGATCATCGGCAGCTCGCCGCCGGCATGCTGTTTCATCTGCGTGCACGGATGCCAGACGGCGGCCAGGCTGCGCCGGAGCAGGTCGGCGTTGTCCATGGCGTTCAGTGCAGCGTCTGCGACGGGGCGTTGCCGAGGTCGGGCATCTCGGCGTGCACCGTCTCACCCTCGACGTTCGGATACAGCGGCGCGCCGCAGTCGTCGCAGAACTCGAAGGGGAACTGCTGGTTGTGCACCACCACTTCCTTGATCCCCGATTCGCGCAGGATGCCCTCGACCTCGCCGACCACGTCGGTCGCCTCGTCCTCGCTGCCGAGCAGCGGCCAGACGATGCCGTGGTAGATGGCGTCGCCGTTGCGCGGGCCGAAGCCGATGCGGTATTCCTCCAGGCGCTTGTCGTGGAAGCCGCCGATGACCGCGCGCAGCGATTCGGCCGGCTTGCCGAGCGTGGTCTGCAGGAAGGCCACCGAGGCGCGCAGCGAGTAGGGGCGCGAGGCCATGTCGGCCAGCCGGCAGGCGGCGTGGTAGGCGTCGGCGAGCAGCGGCTGGAAGGCGCAGCCGGCGAGCAGCGGCTCCAGCGACGGGCCGCCCTGCTTGACCCATTCCTTCAGCGCCGATTCGCGCGTGACGCCGTCGGATTCGTTCCAGCGGAACAGCGGCATGCCGCGCGGCACGACGACGGCGCCGATCAGGTAGCGCGTGTCGGAGAGGAACTGGTTGGTCTCCGGCATGGCGGAAATGTCGAGCTGCGGCGCCTTGCCGCACAGCGCGGCGCCGCCGAGGTCGCGCATCAGCTGCCAGGTGTCGACGAAGCTGCGCGGCAGCTGGTCCGGGCTGTAGAGATAGTCGACCAGCGAAATCTGCGCCGCCGCCGAGAAGACGTGCGCGCCGAGCTGCACCTTGAGCGTCTGCAGCGCCTTGGCCGCGATCGTGCCGGCGGGGATCGAGAAGCGCGACCACGCCAGCAGCGGCGCGTTGAACAGCAGCACGTCGTAATCCTGGCCCTGGTGGGTCAGCACGCAGGATTCGGCGCGCGCCTCGATGGCGTCGGCGAGGCAGTCGTGCGCGGCCGCGTGCGAGTCGAACAGGCGGTCGAGCGCGGCGTTCAGGTCGTCCTCCGCGCCGTCCTGGAGGATGCGGTCGATCAGTTCGACGAGCTGCCGGTCCCAGAAATCCTCTTCCAGCCGCCCGCCGGATTCGGCCAGCCCGGTGGCCAGGCGGCCGAGTTCGGTGGCGTCCGAGGACATGCGTTTGCGCGAGGAGAGGCGGTTGCGTTTCATGGCGGGTTTCTGCGGATGGGAGAATCCGCTATTGTAGCAAGCGGCGGCCGCCGCCCGCGTCCCCGGAAAACCGCAGCGGCCGCCCCTTCCGCTCCGCTTTTTTTCGCCCGCATCCACTGCTTCCTCGCCGATTTCCGACCCGACCCATGATCATCCTGCTCTCTCCCGCCAAGTCGCTCGACTTCGAATCCCCGCTGACCGTCCAGGAGGCGTCGCTGCCCGATTTCCTCGACCGCTCGAAAATGCTGGTCGACCGGCTGCGGCGCCTGTCGCCGTCGGAAATCGCGTCGCTGATGGGCATCAGCGACGCGCTGGCGGCGCTCAATGCCGGCCGCTACGCCGAATGGACGGCGCCTTACCCGGACGGCAAGGCGCGGCAGGCGGTCCTCGCCTTCAACGGCGACGTTTACGAGGGGCTCGACGCGCGCTCGCTGGCCGAGGACGACCTGCGCTTCGCCCAGCGCCACCTGCGCATCCTCTCCGGCCTGTACGGCGTGCTGCGGCCGCTCGATCTGATCCTGCCGTACCGGCTGGAGATGGGCATCCGCCTCGCCACTCGGCAGGGCAAGGATCTGTACGCCTTCTGGGGCGAGCGCATCACCGACGCGCTGAACGCCGCCGCGCGCGCGGCGGACGCCTCGGCGGTGGTCAATCTGGCGTCGGTGGAGTATTTCAAGTCGGTCAAGGAGAAAAAGCTGGCCGTGCCGGTGATCCAGCCGGTGTTCGAGGACTGGAGCGGCGGGCGTTTCAAGGTGGTGAGCTTCTACGCCAAGCGCGCGCGGGGCGCCATGGCGCGCTTCGCCATCCGCCGCCGCTGCTTCGAGCCGGCGGAGCTGAAATCCTTCGACGAGGACGGCTACGCCTTCGCCGCCGAGGCTTCCGACGCGGCGCGCTGGGTGTTCCGGCGGCGGCTCGACTAGCCTTCCGGCAAAAAGGCCCGGACCGCCTCCTCCGCCGTCAGGATGGCGAAGGGCGGCGGGTTGAGGCGGTGCCGCGCCAGCCGGAGCAACTGCCTGTCGCGGGTGATGAGCACGTCGGCCCGGCAGCGGGCGGCCAGCGCCAGGAACTTCTGGTCGTCCGCGTCCCGGCAGCGCGGGAGCCGGTCCTCGGCCTCGGCCGCGGCGTCCCCGCAGATTTCCACCATGCCGCGGCAGGCGGCGATCAGGCCGTCCCGCGCCGCCGGCGAGAGTCCGAACTCCGGATACGCGGCGACGCGCTCCAGTTCGGCGAGGCACGCGGCGTCGCCGAAGCAGCGGACGCGGCCGGCGGCGATGGCCTCCTGCAGGCGCAGCGTGCGGCCGTCGCGGAAGTGCAGCATGTCCATGACGATGTTGGTGTCGAGCACGGCGCGGACGGCTCTCGGCGGGTTCTGGCGGGGCATATGCGAAAAAGGTTGTCGCGGGAAGGATAGACTCCTAAAATCAGCGGGATTGTCGCATGCCAGACTCCATTTCCATTTCCACGTTCCAGGAGGATTCCAGAGCGTGCTGCCGTTGCTGCGGAGTATCGAATCGATTTCGTCCTGCCGGGATCGGGGCAAGCTGCCCGCCGTCTTTCTCGGCGCGGTGGAGGCCTTGTTCGGCGGAGAGGTGGAGGCCGGCATCTTCTCGCGCGTCCGCGATCCGCAGGGCGGCAAGGCGCTGCGCCTCTGCGCGGGCACCGGCTCCGACCTGCCCGACGCGGTGTGGACCGACCTGGCCTGCCAGGCGCGGCCGGACGGCAGCCTGCTGTCCTCGCGCGAGGCGGGGCTGCATTGCGGGGCGATGGCGCTCGAATCGTCCGAATTGTGCGGCGGCCAGCTGGTGCTGGTCTTCGGCATCCGCCGCCCTCTCGTCGACGTCCAGGCCGACGCCATCGAGACCCTGGCGCGCATCTTCGGCAACCAGGTGCGGCTGATCGACTACAGCGAGCTCGATTCGCTGACCCGCCTGCTCAATCGCAAGACCTTCGACGAAACCTTCGATCGCCTGCTCACCGCGTCGTCCGTATCGAGCTGCGACTTCTGGCGCCACGAGCGGCGGCTGCACGAGGAGGAGTATCCGGCCTGGCTGGGCGTCATCGACATCGATCATTTCAAGCGCATCAACGACTCCTTCGGCCACCTGTTCGGCGACGAGGTGCTGCTGCGCATGGGCGACCTGCTGCGCAAGACCTTCCGCGACGGCGACCGCCTGTTCCGCTTCGGCGGCGAGGAGTTCGTGGTGATCCTCAACGCGCCGGACCGGGAACTGGCGGAAGCCGGCTTCGAGCGTTTCCGCTCCTCGGTCGAAAAACACGAATTCCCGCAGGTCGGCAAGGTGACCTGCTCGATCGGTTTCACCGCCGTTTCGAAGCGGGACGTGCCCACCGACGCGGTGGGGCGCGCCGACGAGGCGCTGTACTGCGCCAAGCGTTTCGGGCGCAACTGGGTGTGCTGCTACGAGCAGCTGCTCGCGCAGGGCGTGATCGTCGCCTCCGAGCCGCTGGCGGCGAAGATCGCCGAGAACTTCGACATCGACGCGCTGTTCGGCTGAACCCCGCGCGACCCCGTATACTCGCCGGTTCCGTAACCACGCCTTTCCCGCGATGAGCAAGATTTTCCTGGCACCCATGGAGGGCCTGGCCGACGCCCTGCTGCGCGACCTGCTCACGCGGGCGGGCGGCTACGACGGCGCGGTCTGCGAGTTCATCCGCGTGTCGGGCACGACGCTGCCCGCGCGCACCTTCCGGCGCGTCTGCCCCGAACTCGACGACGGCGGCCGCACGCCCAGCGGCTCGCCGGTCGCCGTCCAGCTGCTGGGCAGCTGCCCGGAACGCATGGGCGAGACCGCCGCCCGGCTGGCCCGGCTGTCGCCGCACGGCATCGACCTCAATTTCGGCTGCCCCGCGCCGACGGTCAACCGGCACGGCGGCGGCGCCATGCTGCTCGACGATCCCGACCTGCTCCTGCGCATCGTCGCTGCCGTGCGCCGCGCGGTGCCCGAGGCGATCCCGGTGACGGCCAAGATGCGCCTGGGCGTCCGCGACACGGCGCGCACGCTGGACTGCGCCGCCGCGCTGCAGGCGGGCGGCGCCGCGGCGCTGGTGGTGCATGCGCGCACCAAGGTCGAGGGCTACCGCCCGCCGGCGCACTGGGAATGGATCGGCCGGGTGCGCGAAGCCGTGGCCGTGCCGGTGATCGCCAACGGCGAAATCTGGTCGCCGGACGATTACGCCCGCTGCCGCGCGGTGAGCGGCTGCGCCGACGTGATGCTCGGGCGCGGCGCGGTGGCCGACCCCTTCCTGGCCCGGCGCCTCCGGCGGGCGGAAGGGGATGGCTGTTACGGCCCGCACGACCCGGCCGCGGACTGGCCCGAGCTGTCCGTCCTGCTGCTCGAATTCTGGCAGCGGGTGAAAGCGCGCCTGCTGCTCCAGCATGCGCCGGGACGGCTGAAACTGTGGCTGAACCTGCTGCGGCGCGGCTATCCGCAGGCGAACCTGCTCTATCACCGGATACGCGCCTGCAGCGACGTCGGCGCCGTCGCCGCGGCGCTGGAGGCGGCGGCCGCCGCGCGCTAGGGCCATGCAGGCGAACTCCCGCGTTCCGGCCAGCGCCCAGACGGCGGTGCACGAGCAGCTGCCGGCGCTGCTCGAACGCCATCGGCGGGCGCCGTTCCGCAAGCCCTGCGCCGACTACAACCGCGCCGCGTTCGCCGCCAGCATCGGGCGCTGGCGGTGCGCGGCGCCGGACGCGCCGCTGATCCTCGACGCCTGCTGCGGCACCGGCGAAAGCACGCTCGCCCTGGCGGCCCTTTTCCCGGACCATTACGTGCTCGGCGTCGACCAGTCGGCGGTGCGCCTGCGGCGGCGCCTGGCGGCACAGGACGGCGGCGGCGAGCCGCTGCCGCCCAATGCCGGCTTCGCCCGCGCCGACCTGGTCAACTACTGGCGCCTGCTGCGCGACGAGGGCGTCCGTCTGGCGCGCCAATACCTGCTCTATCCGAACCCCTGGCCCAAGATCGGCCACCTCTCCCGCCGCTGGCACGGCCATCCGGTGTTCCCCGCCGTGCTGGAACTCGGCGGCGTGCTCGAATGCCGCAGCAACTGGCGCATCTACGTCGAGGAGTTCTGTCTCGCGGTCGGCGCGCTGAGCGGGCGGGAAGCGCTCTGCGAACCGTTCGTCCCGGACGCGCCGCTGACGCCGTTCGAACGCAAATACCTGGCGTCCGGGCATGCGCTGTACCGGGCCGTGGTCAACCTGCGCACCTGATGCGTCACGTAGGCGACACGTTTTCGGGGGATAATCGCGAGTTTCCCGATTCGCGACGGTGATCCATGCGTTCAATCTGTGTTTTCTGCGGCGCCTCGGCGGGGCGCGAGGCGGCCTATGCCGCGGCCGCCGCGGCGTTCGGCCGGCTGCTGGCCGGCGAGGGCATCGAACTGGTCTGGGGCGGTGGCAACGTCGGACTGATGGGCGTGCTGGCCGACGCCGTGCTCGGCGCCGGCGGGCGGGCGTACGGAGTGATCCCGTCGTTCATGGCCGAGCGCGAGCTGGCGCACCCGCAGGCCACCGAAATGCGGGTGGTCGACAGCATGCATGCGCGCAAGGCGGCCATGGCCGACCGGGCCGACGCCTTCGTGGCCCTGCCCGGCGGCTTCGGGACGCTCGACGAACTGTTCGAGATCGTCACCTGGGCGCAACTGCACATCCATGCCAAGCCGGTCGGACTGCTCAACGTGCAGGGCTTCTACGACCCGCTGCTGGCGATGGCGCGGCACATGTCGGCGGCGGGCTTCGTCAAGCCGCAGCACCTCGGCCTGCTGCACGTGGCCGCGGACGCTCCCGGACTGCTGCGCTCGATGCGCGGATACGCCGCGCCGGAGGGCGACTGGCTCGCGCAGAAGCTGGCGCCCGACGCGCGCTGAAGGCGGCGCGCACGAAGGGTTTGCGGCGTGGGCGCCGCTGGGAGACAATCTGCGCCTCGTCCCGTTTCACCGAAGTCGAACGTGCCTGAACAAGCCTGTCTGAGTTGCGGCGCCTGCTGCGCCGCGTTTCGCGTCGATTTTCACCGCGAGGATCTGGCCGTCGCCGGCAAGGGCGGCGTGCCGGAGCGGATGGCCATCCGCCTGACGCCGACGCTGTACCGCATGTGCGGCACGGACGACGCGCCGCCGCGCTGCATCGCGCTGGAGGGCGAGATCGGCAAGAGCGTGCGCTGCTCGATCTACCGCGAGCGCCCCGGCCCCTGCCGCGATTTCGCGCCGTACGCGCCGCTCGGCATGGGCGACGAGGCCTGCGACCGCGCGCGGCGGCGCTACGGCCTGCCGCCGCTCGAACTGTGACCCGCCGTGGCGCGGGCAATACCGTGAGGAGACACCGTGACGATCGCGCTTGAAGTCCGCGGCGAGCACATCCGGCTCGACCAGCTGCTGAAAACGACGGGGCTGTGCCATTCCGGCGGCCAGGCGCACGCCGAGATCGATGCCGGCCGGGTGCGCGTGGACGGTACGGTGGAAACCCGCCGGCGCGCCAAGCTGCGGCCGGGGCAGCGCGTCGATTACGCGGGCGAGACGGTGGTGCTGGCGTAACGCCGCCGGCCGGGGATTTCTTTCGGCGGCCTCTTTTGTGCGTTTCGTGCACAATTGGCAGCAACTCCTGAAATAATATCAAGTCGCCGCGCCAATGCAGTGGCAAGGCCCGGCGCTAAAATGGCCGTCCCGGAATTCCAGCCTTTTTCATTTTTGATCTTTCTGAAAGGACGTTCTCATGCTCGAATCCTATCGTGCCCATGTCGCTGAACGGGCGGCCCTCGGCGTGCCGCCGCTGCCGCTGAGCGCCAAACAGACCCAGGAGCTGATCGGCCTGCTCAAGAATCCGCCGAAAGGGGAAGAGCAGGTACTGGTCGAACTGATCAGCTACCGCG
Organism: Propionivibrio sp.; assembly: GCF_047602565.1. Lineage (GTDB taxonomy): Bacteria > Pseudomonadota > Gammaproteobacteria > Burkholderiales > Rhodocyclaceae > Propionivibrio. The sequence goes on along the minus strand of NZ_JASGGX010000001.1, from coordinate 1,082,594 downwards.
TCCCGGCGGGCGTCGATGACGCCGCCAAGGTCAAGGCCGAATTCCTGGCCAAGGTCGCCAAGGGCGAGGAATCCTGTGCGCTGATCTCCCGCGTCAAGGCCACCGAACTGCTCGGCACCATGCTCGGCGGCTACAACGTCAAGCCGCTGATCGACGTGCTCGGCGACGCCGAAGTCGGCGCCGTGGCCGCCGAGGCGCTGAAGAAGACCCTGCTCATCTTCGACTACTTCAACGACGTCAAGGCGCTGGCCGACAAGGGCAACGCCAACGCCCAGGCCGTGCTCAAGTCCTGGGCCGACGCCGAGTGGTTCACCTCGCGTCCGGAAGTCCCGGCCAGCCAGAAGCTGACCGTGTTCAAGGTCACCGGCGAAACCAACACCGACGACCTGTCGCCGGCCCCCGACGCCACCACGCGCCCGGACATCCCGCTGCACGCGCTGGCCATGCTGAAGAACCCGCGCCCCGGCATCGAACCCGAGCAGCCCGGCGTGCGCGGCCCGATCAAGCAGCTGCAGGAACTGGCCAAGAAGGGCAACCTGATCGCCTACGTCGGCGACGTGGTCGGCACCGGCTCCTCGCGCAAGTCCGCGGCCAACTCCGTGCTGTGGTGGACCGGCGAGGACATTCCCTTCGTGCCGAACAAGCGTTGCGGCGGCGTCACCCTCGGCTCCAAGATCGCCCCGATCTTCTACAACACCCTGGAAGACTCCGGCGCGCTGCCCGTCGAGATCGACGTCGCGCAGATGGAAATGGGCGACGAGCTCGAACTGAAGATCGACGCCGCCACGACCAAGGTCGTGGCGCTGAAGAACGGCCAGGTCATCGCCGAAGCGCAGCTGAAGACGCCGGTGATCCTCGATGAAGTGCGCGCCGGCGGCCGCATCCCGCTGATCATCGGCCGCGCCCTGACCGGCCGCGCCCGCGCCGCGCTCGGCCTGCCGCCCTCGACGCTGTTCAAGGCGCCGCAGGAACCCGCCGATACCGGCAAGGGCTACTCCCTGGCGCAGAAGATCGTCGGCCGCGCCTGCGGCCTGCCGGAAGGCAAGGGCGTGCGTCCGAACGCCTACTGCGAACCGAAGATGACCACCGTCGGCTCGCAGGACACCACCGGCCCGATGACCCGCGACGAACTGAAGGACCTGGCCTGCCTGGGCTTCTCGGCTGACCTCGTCATGCAGTCGTTCTGCCACACCGCCGCGTATCCGAAGCTGGTCGACATCAAGACCCACCGCACGCTGCCGGGCTTCATCACCACCCGTTCCGGCATCTCGCTGCGCCCGGGCGACGGCGTCATCCACAGCTGGCTGAACCGCATGTGCCTGCCGGACACCGTCGGCACCGGCGGCGACTCGCACACGCGCTTCCCGATCGGCATCTCCTTCCCGGCCGGCTCCGGCCTGGTGGCCTTCGCCGCCGCCACCGGCACCATGCCGCTGGACATGCCCGAATCGGTGCTGGTGCGCTTCAAGGGCACGATGCAGCCGGGCATCACGCTGCGCGACCTGGTCAACGCCATTCCGTACTACGCCATCAAGCAGGGCCTGATGACCGTCGAGAAGAAGGGCAAGAAGAACGTCTTCAACGGCCGCATCCTCGAAATCGAAGGGCTGCCGGACCTCAAGGTCGAACAGGCCTTCGAGCTCACCGACGCCTCGGCCGAGCGTTCCGCCGCCGCCTGCACCGTGCAGCTGAACAAGGAACCGATCATCGAGTACCTGCGTTCGAACGCCACGCTGCTCAAGTGGATGATCGCCAACGGCTACCAGGACGCCCAGGCGCTGGCCCGCCGCGTCAAGGCCATGGAGGACTGGATCGCCAATCCGCAACTGCTGAAGGCCGACGCCGACGCCGAGTACGCCGCGGTGATCGAGATCGACCTGGCCGAGATCAAGGAGCCGATCGTCGCCTGCCCGAACGACCCGGACGACGTGAAGCTGCTGTCCGAAGTCGCCGGCACCAAGATCGACGAAGTGTTCATCGGCTCGTGCATGACCAACATCGGCCACTTCCGCGCCGCCGGCAAGATCCTCGACGGCCAGAGCGACATCCCGACCCGTCTGTGGATCGCCCCGCCGACCAAGATGGACGCGCTGATCCTCACCGAGGAAGGCTACTACGGCGTGCTCGGTAAGAGCGGCGCGCGCATGGAGATGCCGGGATGCTCGCTGTGCATGGGCAACCAGGCGCAGATCAGGAAGGGCAGCACCGCGATGTCGACCTCGACGCGCAACTTCCCGAACCGCCTGGGCATCGACACCAACGTCTTCCTCGGCTCGGCCGAACTGGCCGCGATCTGCTCGCTGGTCGGCAAGATCCCGACCGTGGCCGAGTACATGGAGCGCATCCAGTCGGTCAACGCCAAGGCGGCCGACGTGTATCGCTACATGAACTTCGACCAGATCGCCGAGTTCCAGGAAGCGGCGGAAAGCGTCACGGTTTGACGCGCAGTACAGGGTAAGTCAAAGCGGCCCGGCGATTGCCGGGCCGTTTTTTTTCGGCTTTTGGCAGCCGGTTTACAAAGTTTTTCCTTACTTCTGAAATTGATGGAGGTTCGCAGTTTGCGAACTGCGAACCTCCATCACAAACCTCTACCCATATCTCCGGCGGCCACCGCGCGTCTGTCGCCGACCGCGCTACCCTCCGAGCGCCTGATGGCGCGGACAGGAGACCAGGTGGTCGTTCACCATGCCGGTCGCCTGCATGTGGGCGTAGATCACCGTCGGGCCGACGAAGCGGAAGCCGCGTCGCTTGAGTTCCTTGGACAGCGCCTGGGCGGCCGGGGTGTGCGCCGGCACTTGGTCGAGGCTGCGCCAGCGGTTGACCACCGGGCGTCCGTCGACGAAGCGCCAGAAAAGTTCGTCCAGGCTGTCGCCGGCTTCGTGGAGCGCCAGCACGGCGCGGGCGTTGTCGATGGCGGCGGCGATCTTCAGGCGGTTGCGCACGATGCCGGCGTCGGCCAGCAGGCGCGCGACGTCGCGCTCGCCGTAGCGGGCGATCTTTTCCGGATCGAAGCCGTCGAAGGCGTGCCGGTAGTTCTCGCGCTTGCGCAGGATGGTGATCCACGACAGCCCGGCCTGGGCGCCTTCGAGGATCAGGAATTCGAATAGCGCGCGCTCGTCGTGGCAGGGCACACCCCATTCAGCGTCGTGGTAGGCGACGTAGAGCGGGTCGTTCCCGCACCACGGGCAGCGTTCCGGGGCGGCGTGCATGGTCGTTTTCTCGCTTTCCGGTGATTGAAGTCGATCGGCGCGGACGGTCAGACGTCCTCGAAATGCTCGATCAGGAGCTGCGGCGATTCCACCCCGTTGTATTCGTTGACCGCCAGCCGATAGGCCGCGCGGATGGTCGCACCCGGCGCGCCGGCGAAGTTGAAGCGGATGGCGTCGATGGCCAGGCGGCCCTTGCGCAGGCGCAATTTGAGATGCTTCTCCTTGAGGATGCGCTGGTTCTCGACGACGAACTCGTCCTCGAACAGCGGCGCGGGAAAGCCCTGGCCCCAGATTTCCTCTTCGAGCAGGCGGGCCGTGGCGATCGAGAAATAGCCATCCTCCAGGCCGCCGTCGGTTTCCAGCGTGCGCGTCAGGTCCGCAGGGGACAGCTGCTCTCCGGCGACCGCGGCGAACAGTTCGCGGAAGCGCGGCAGGTCGGCTTCGCGGATGGTCGCGCCGGCGGCCATGGCGTGGCCGCCGAAGCGCTTGAGCAGGCCCGGCGCGCGCTTGGCCACGGCGTCCAGCGCGTCGCGCAGGTGCAGGCCGGGAATCGAGCGGCCGGAGCCCTTGAGCTCGCCGTCGGCGCTCGCCTCGTCGCCGCGCGCGAAGGCGAACACCGGCCGGTGGCGCCGGTCCTTGATACGCGAGGCGAGGATGCCGATCACGCCCTGGTGCCATTCCGGATGGAACAGGGTGAGCGCGGGAGCCGCCGCCGCACCGTCCTCGTCGATGGCGTCGAGATGCGCGAGCGCCTGATCCTGCATGCCCGATTCGATGTCCTTGCGCTCGCGGTTGAGCCGGTCGAGTTCCTGCGCGATGTTCAGCGCGCGCGCCGCGTCGTCGGTGATCAGCGCCTCGATGCCGAGCGACATGTCGGCCAGCCGCCCGGCGGCGTTGAGGCGCGGGCCGATCATGAAGCCCAGGTCCAGGCTGCAGGCCCTGGCCGGCTCGCGCCCGGCGGCGCGGAACAGGGCACGGATGCCGGGATTCAGGCGCCCGCCGCGCATGCGCCGGAGGCCCTGGTCGACCAGGATGCGGTTGTTGCGGTCGAGCCGGACCACGTCGGCCACCGTGCCGAGCGCGACGAGGTCGAGCAGCGCGCCGAGATTCGGCTCCGGCACGCCGGCGGTGGCGAACCAGCCGCGCGCGCGCAGCTCGGCGCGCAGCGCGAGCATCACGTAGAACATCACGCCGACGCCGGCCATGCACTTGCTGGGAAAGCCGCAGCCGGGCTGGTTGGGATTGACGATGCAGTCCGCGGCGGGCAGTTCGTCGCCCGGCAGGTGGTGGTCGGTGATCAGCGTGGCGATGCCCAGTTCGGCGGCGCGCGCGACGCCGGCCAGGCTGGCGATGCCGTTGTCGACGGTGACCAGCAGATCGGGATTCCTCGCCGCCGCCAGTTCGACGATTTCCGGCGACAGGCCGTAGCCGTAGGTGAATCGGTTGGGCACCAGGTAGTCGATCGTCGCGCCCGTATCGCCGGCGAATGCCCGCAGCGCGCGCACGCCGACGGCGCAGGCGGTGGCGCCGTCGCAGTCGTAGTCGGCGACGATCAGGATGCGCGCCTGCGCCTCGACGGCGTCCGCCAGCAGCACGGCGGCGTCGGCGGCGTGGGTCAGCTGCGGCGGCGGGATCAGGCCCTTGAGGTCATAGTCGAGCTCGCTTTTCGCCGCGATGCCGCGCGCGGCGTAGAGACGGGCGAGCAGCGGGTGCAGCCCCTGTTGTTCGAGCTGCCATTGGGCGCGCGGCGGCACCGGGCGGGATTGTAGACGGGTCATCGTTGTGGTGGGTGGGGGTGTTCGATCGGGTCGTTTCGTCCGGGCGGGCGCGCTGCCTGCGCGGCCGGGGCGTGTTCGCCCTGGCCAGCATGCGTCGCCTGCACCAGCGCGCCGGCGATCTGCGCCGGCGCGCGGGGTCGGCGCCAGATCTTGACGAGATCGCCGCGTCCGATCGACCAGCGCAGCGTCGCGTACGCCGTCGGCGCGACGATTTCCAGCCGGGCCAGCCGGCCGGCGGCGAGCGCCGCGCGCGCCGGCGCGAACCAGCGCGCTTCGAGTTCGAGCAAGGCGGCGCGCCAGTCCGCGCCGTGCTCGTACTGCGCGGGCGCGAGCAGGGCGTCGAGCACGGCCAGGCGGCTGGCCCCGCTGCCTTGCCCCGGCGCGCCGAGCACCTCCGCCGCGCCGTCCGGCAGCGCGTGGGCCGCCGCGCCGCCGGCACGCGCCAGTCCGCGCGCCAGCGGATCGCCGCTCCATACGCCGTCGAATCCCGCCGTGGCCTCCGGGCGGGCGGGAAGGGCGCCCGCGCCCCACAGCCAGAAGGCGTTGACCGGCAACTGGCCGGCCGCTTCGCGGCGGCAATTGACCGGATGGTCGTGCAGGAACATCTGGATTTCATTGAACAGCGCGCGCCAGTCGCCCGAGGCGTCGGCGAGGAGATGCTCGACGCGGCGGCCGGCGACGGCCGACAAGGGCGGCGCGCCGAAGTCGTCGGGTTTCCTGCCGGCGGCCAGGCGCAGGTAGCCGCGTCCCGGCGCGGCCGAGGAAAAACGCCCCCAGGCGGAGAGTTCGGCGTCGAGCGCCGCCGCGAGCGCGTCCGCGTCGTCGCCGCCAAGTTCGATCCGGCTGGCGTCGGCGGGGATCAGGCTGTCCTGGTGGAAGCGCAGGTGGACGGGGTCGCAGCACAGCCAGACCGCGCCGTCCGCCGCCGCCCGGTCATTCTCGCCGAGCCTGCGGCAGGCCGCGAGCGCGCCCGTTTCGCCGTGGCCGCACAGCGCGGCGAGAACGGTCTCGAACGCCTGCCGCGGAGCGTGGCCGGACCGGCCGCGCGCGAGCAGCGTGGCGAGCGCCGGGCAGGCGAGCCCGTCCCACGCCTCGCGGTCCTCGGGTTCGGGCCAGAGCAGTTCGGGGACGAGCAGGGTGAGGCAGGCGAGCGGCATGGAGCCCTTGGGCGCTTTCGATGACGGGGAACTGGCGAAGAAGTGTACCATAGCGCCTTTGACCGACCCGGACACCGCCTTGGCACTGCCCTACGAACTGCTGATCGGCCTGCGCTACACGCGGGCCAAGCGGCGCAACCATTTCATTTCCTTCATCTCGCTGATTTCCATGCTCGGCATCGCGCTCGGCGTGACCGCGCTGATCGTCGTGCTGTCGGTGATGAACGGCTTCCAGACCGAACTGCGCGGCCGCATCCTGGCGGTCGTCTCGCACGTGCAGATCAGCGGCGCGGACGGCGAGATGTCCGGCTGGGAGGCGGTGGCGCAGGAGGCCGCCAAGCTGCCGGAAGTGCGCGGCGCGGCGCCCTACGTGCAGGCGCAGGGCATGCTCTCCTTCGGGCAGTCGGTGCGCGGCGCGATGGTGCGCGGGATCATCCCCGACGAGGAGGAAAAGGTCGCCGACTTCCGTTCGCACATCAAGGAAGGCTCGCTCGACTCGCTGCAGCCGGACGCCTTCAACATCGTGCTCGGCAGCGAGCTGGCGCATGCGCTCGGCGTGCTGCCCGGCGACAAGGTGACGGTGATCGCGCCACAGGGCGTGGTCACGCCGGCCGGCGTGGTGCCGCGCCTGAAGACCTTCACCGTCAGCGGCCTGTTCGAGGTTGGCATGTTCGAATACGACAGCGCGCTGGCGCTGATCCGCCTGGAGGACGCGCAGAAGCTCTATCGCATGGACGACCGCGTCTCCGGCGTGCGCTTGAAGCTCGACGACCTGTTCCGCGCGCCGCTGGTGGTGCGGCAGCTGGCCGCCACGCTGACGGTGCCGGCCTACATCAGCGACTGGACGCGCAGCCACGCCAACTTCTTCCGCGCCGTGCAGATCGAGAAGAACATGATGTTCATCATCCTCTCGCTGATCGTCGCCGTGGCCGCCTTCAACATCGTGTCCACGCTGGTCATGGCGGTCACCGACAAGCAGGCCGACATCGCCATCCTGCGCACGCTCGGCGCCAGCCCGCGCAGCATCATGGCGGTGTTCATGGTGCAGGGCGCGCTGATCGGCTTCATCGGATTGGGCCTGGGCGTGCTCGGCGGCGTGACGCTGGCGCTCAACATCGACGTGGTGGTGCCGTTCATCGAACGCCTGCTCGGCACGCAGCTGTTCTCCAAGGAGGTGTACTACATCTCCAACCTGCCCTCGGAACTGCAATGGAAAGACGTGATCACCATCACCGGCGTGTCCTTCGTGCTGTCGCTGGCGGCGACGCTCTATCCGAGCTGGCGCGCCTCGCGCACCAATCCGGCGGAGGCGCTGCGCTATGAATGAGGCCGGGAACGTCGTGCTGGCCTGCACAGGCCTGAAAAAGACCTATCGCCAGGGCAGCATCGCCGAAGTGCGCGTGCTGACCGGCGTCGACCTGGAAGTGCGGGCCGGCGAGCGCGTCTCGATCGTCGGCGCCTCCGGCTCGGGCAAGAGCACGCTGCTGCACCTGCTGGGCGGACTGGACAGCCTGAGCGGCGGCTCGGTCCAGCTGATGGGGCGCGACCTGGCGGCGATCGGCGACGCCGAGCGCGGCGAGCTGCGCAACCGGCATCTCGGCTTCGTCTACCAGTTCCATCACCTGCTGCCGGAATTCACCGCGCAGGAGAACGTGGCCATGCCGCTGTTCATCCGTCGCATGCCGCGCGAGGAGGCGCTGCAGAAGGCGGCGGCGATGCTCGGCGAGGTCGGCCTCGCGCACCGCCTCGGCCACACGCCGTCCGAGCTGTCCGGCGGCGAGCGCCAGCGCGCGGCGATCGCCCGGGCGCTGGTCACCGGGCCGGCGTGCGTGCTGGCCGACGAGCCGACCGGCAACCTCGACCGGCAGACGGCCGGCGACGTGTTCGAGCTGATGCTCTCGCTCAACCGCTCGCACCACACCAGCTTCGTCATCGTCACGCACGACCCCGGCCTGGCCGCGCGCGCCGACCGCATCCTGACGCTGTGCGACGGGGTGTTCGCGGAGAGCCGCTGAAGGAGGCGGGAAGGGCGCGCCGCCGGCGCGCCCTCAATCGGCCGTGGCGTTGATTTCCTCGACCAGCCGGGCCAGGGCCGGCAGGCGCTGCGGGCACTGTTTCTCCGCCGCGGCGACGATCGCGCCGAGGCTGGCCGCCACGGCCGCCACGCTGTGGCACGCGCGGACGTCGTTGCAGAACGCTTCGGAGTTGGTGCCGAAGCTGTCGACGCAGAAGTCGATCAGCAGAAACTTGGCTTCGGACACGACGATGTCGTCCTTCAGCCGGAAGGCGGCGCCCGGCGCCGGCGGGGCGGGCGGCGGCTTCGCGGCGGTCGGGCCCGGTGCCGTGAAGCCGGCGCCGTCTCCGACGGCGATGAAGCCTTCGCGGAGAAGGCTCTGCACCTCGGCATCGGCTTCCTCCTGATGCAGCACCGTTTTCTTGAACACGTATTCAAGCGTCTGCGGCTTGTCCAGGAGAAGGAGCAGGCTGCGTTTGCGCACGCTCAGCCTGTTGGTCCGATGCTTGACCTCGTCCTCGCCCTTGGGGGTGAGGCGCACGCTGGCCGACAGATCCACTGGCTTACCTCGGCGGTTCGTTGATCACGGGACGGGACCGCGTCAAAGCTTGATGCGCGCGATCGACTTGTCGAGGATGCCGGCCGTTTTGCCCAGCCGCTTGACCGAGCGGAGCAGGTCGGCCAGCGTCTCCGGCGAATTGGCCTCGGAATGGGCCTTGGCCGTCTGGTCGAACGCCTGCACCTGATCGGACAGGGTCGCGGCGTTTTCCTGGATGGCCGAGGTCAGGTTGGTCAGCTTCATCTGCATCAGCTTGAGCGAGGCCATCAGGCTGTCGTTGTCGTTCTTGTCGACCGCGATGTTGACCCCGAGATCGCCGTTGGCGATGCGCTTCATGCTTTCCGCGGCGTCGGCGGGCTCGCCGCCCAGCTGCCGCAGGATGACGGCGCGCATTTTGAACACCAGAGTGGCGAGCACCGCCAGCAGAACGATGGCGACGACCAGGAAGACGGCCGATTGCTGCCAGAAACGCGATTCGATGTCGTCAACGAAGAAACCGATTCCCGGCATCCAGCCCCACGGTTCGAACTTGAGGGCGCCGTTCATCTTGGGGTATTGCACGGTCTTGTCCTGAGCGCCGGGCTTGGGCGCCTTCAAGTCGATGAATGCCTTGTTGTCCGCGCTTTTCGCCAAGGCGTCGCGGTATGCCTGGACGGTCGTTCGTCCATCCGGCTGCTTGCCGCCGTCGTCCGGCTTGCCCATGCGGCTGGGGATCGGATGCCATACGAAATAGTCGTCCGTCAGCGTCCGGATGAAGAAGTAGTTGTCGCCCTGCCGCTGCGACCCGATCGCCTCCTTGGCGCGCGCCTGAGCTTCCTCGCGCGACAGTTTTCCGGACTTTTCCAGTCCGTGGTAGTACTTCAGCTGCGAATCGGCAAAATCCAGCAGCTGCGTGATCTGCGCCCGCCGTTCGTCCATCATGCTTTGCCGCATGCTGTAGAGGCCGAACAGGCCCATGATTGCCAGCCCGACCAGCGAGGACAGGACGATGATCAAAACCCGTGTTTTCAATCGCATGACTTTCTCCGAAAAACCAAGATTTCAGGTGCCGGAAAATCCCCCCTATCTGCTGCGAAGCCCCACTTGTTTTATTGTTCTGGCGGACTTAATCCGCTGTTTTTTTATGAGATTACTCTGAGTTTTTTATAAGATTACTCTGAGGATGGACTGATGCGCAATCGTAAAGTGCGGTTAATAGTCTGCGTACATTTGTTTTATTTGATGTACTTTTGATGCTTATCGAGGCGGCATTCGCTACAATGAGCGTTTCCGCCCGTTTGACCTCGTTTCGGTTTTCTTGCCGTATCTTTCCGACATCAAAGCATCACAGGACAGGAGTTCAGCCATGCCCAAGAATCTGCTCGAACAATTGCGCGAAATGACCGTGGTGGTCGCCGACACCGGCGACATCCAGGCGATCGAGAAATTCACCCCGCGCGACGCGACGACCAATCCGTCGCTGATCACCGCGGCGGCGCAGATGCCGCAGTACCGGGGCATCGTCGACGCCACGCTGAAGCAGGCGCGCCTCGACTGCGGCGCGGCGGCGCCGGCGGCCCAGGTCGCCTCGCTGGCCTTCGACCGCCTGGCGGTGGCCTTCGGCCTGAAAATCCTCGAGATCATTCCCGGCCGCGTGTCGACCGAAGTCGACGCGCGCCTCTCCTACGACACCCAGGCGACCGTCGCCAAGGGGCGCGAGCTGATCGCCCAGTACGAAGCCCGCGGCGTGTCGCGCGAGCGCATCCTGATCAAGATCGCCTCCACCTGGGAAGGCATCCGCGCCGCCGAAATCCTGGAAAAGGAAGGCATCCACTGCAACCTGACGCTGCTCTTCGGCCTGCACCAGGCGATCGCCTGCGCGGAAGCCGGGGTGACGCTGATCTCGCCGTTCGTCGGGCGCATTCTCGACTGGTACAAGAAGGACACCGGCCGCGACGCCTACCCGGCCGCCGAGGACCCGGGCGTCGTGTCGGTGACGCAGATCTTCACCTACTACAAGAAGTTCGGGTACCGGACCGAAGTCATGGGCGCCAGCTTCCGCAACATGGGCGAGATCACCGAACTGGCCGGCTGCGACCTGCTGACCATCGCGCCGTCGCTGCTCGCCGAGCTGCAGGCCGCCGCAGGCGAACTGCCCAGGAAGCTCGATCCGGCCAAGGCCGCTACCGCGGCACTTGACAAGATCACCGTGGATGAGGCAACGTTCGCCCGCATGCACGCGGCCGATCGCATGGCGTCGGATAAACTGGCCGAGGGCATCGCCGGCTTCACCAAGGCGCTGGAAACGCTGGAGCAGCTGCTCGCGGCGCGCCTGCAGGAGCTGGAAGGCTAGGCGGCATCGCCAAGGAACATCAAGAAGGGTCCGGGGAGGATCGGAAACGGGGAAGGGCCGGCGGCCTTTCCCCGTTTTTCATTGCGTGCCCTCCGTTCATTCCGCGACCGTCCGGGGGAGTCGAATGCGCAGCGCCATCCTGGCCTTCGCGGCGGGAATCCTGTTCTTGCAGACGCAGGCCGTTCTGCCCGGTCCGGCGGCCGTCGCGGCCTGCGCCGCCGCCGGGCTCGGCGGCCTGTTCGCCGCCTCGCGCCGGGGCGCCTGGGCGTCGCGCGGCCTGCTGCTGTGCGCCTGCGCGCTGCTGGGCTTCACCTGGGCGGCCTGGCGCGCCGAATGCCGGCTGGCCGACGAACTGCCCGCCGCCTGGGAGATGCGGGACATCCGGGTCGTCGGCGTGGTGGCCGCGCTACCGCAGCGCTTCGAGCGCGGCGAACGCTTCGCCTTCGACGTCGAATCGGTCGAGACGACCGGCGCGCGGGTTCCGGAACGGATCTTCCTGTCCTGGTATCACGGCTGGGACGCCGCCGACGAGGACGAGGCGGACGCGACAGGGCGTGCCGCCCAGGCCCTGCATCCCGGCGAACGCTGGCGTTTCACGGTGCGCCTGAAGCGCCCGCACGGCAACGCCAATCCGCACGGTTTCGACTACGAGGCGTGGCTGCTCGAACGCGGCATCCGGGCCACCGGCACGGTGCGCTCCCGCGCAGGCGCGACGCGGCTGGACGAATTCGCGTGGCGCCCCGGCTACGCCGTCGAGCGCCTGCGCGACGCGCTGCGCGAACGTTTCCTGGCTGAACTGCCGGAGGCACCTTACGCGGGCGTGCTGACCGCGCTGGCGATCGGCGACCAGCGCGCCATTCCCGCCGCGCAGTGGCAGATGTTCGGCCGCACCGGCGTGACGCACCTGGTCAGCATTTCCGGGCTGCACGTGACCATGGTCGCCGCCCTCTGCGCCGCGCTGGTCAACGCCCTGTGGCGGCGCAGCGAGCGCCTGATGCTGCGCCTGCCGGCGCAGAAGACCGCCGTCGCCGCCGGCTGGCTCGCCGCGCTGGCCTACGCCCTGCTCGCCGGCTTCGAAGTGCCCGCCCAGCGCACCGTGTACATGCTCAGCGTGGTGGCTTTGGCCTTGTACGCCGGCCACAATCTGGGCGCCGTCCGTACGCTCCTTTTTGCCCTGCTGGCCGTGCTCGTTCCCGATCCCTGGGCGGTTTTGGCGACGGGCTTCTGGCTGTCGTTCGGCGCGGTCGCGGTGCTGTTCTTCGTCGGCACGGCGCGCCTGGGCGAACAGGGCGGCGAAGCGGGCGGCCTGCGCCGCTGGCGTGCGGGGCTGCGGCAATGGGGCGCGGCGCAATGGGCGGTCACGGTCGGCGGCCTGCCCTTGCTGCTGCTGTTCTTCCAGCAGTTCTCGCTGGTTTCGCCGCTGGCCAACGCCGTGGCGATCCCGGTGGTGAGCTTCGTCGTCACCCCGCTGGCGCTGGTGTACGCGCTGCTGCCCTGGCCGCCGTTGCTGCATTTCGATCACTGGCTGCTGGCGCAACTGATGGACCTGCTCGGCTGGCTGTCCGGCTGGCCGGTCTGGCAGCAGCCGGCGCCACCGTGGTGGGCGGTGCCGCTGGCCGTGGCGGGAACCGGCTGGCTGCTGCTGCCGCGCGGCTTTCCGGCGCGCTGGCTCGGGCTCTGCCTGATGGTGCCCGCGCTGGCGGCGGCGCCGGCGCGGCCGCCCGCCGGCGCGGCGTGGGTGGACGTGCTCGACGTGGGGCAGGGGCTGGCCGTCCTGGTGCGCACGGCGGAGCACACGCTGCTTTACGACACCGGTCCGCGCTACGGCGCCGAGACCGACGCCGGCCAGCGCGTCGTCGCGCCGTTCATGCGCGCCGCCGGCGTGGCGCGGCTGGACGCGCTCGTCGTCTCGCACCGCGACACGGATCATGCGGGCGGGCTGGAAGCCGTGCGCGCGCACGGGCCTATCGCCCGTTTCCTGACCTCGATCCCCGGCATCGGCGCCGAACCGTGCGCCGCCGGGCAGTCGTGGGAATGGGACGGCGTCCGCTTCGCGATCCTGCATCCGGCGGAGCGCGACTACGCGGACAAGGCGAAGCGGCCCAACGGCATGAGCTGCGTCCTGCGCGTGTGGAACGGCGCCGGCGCCGTCCTGCTGGCCGGGGACATCGAGGCCGCCGACGAGCGCGCCCTGATCGCCCGCGCCGGCGGGCAACTGCGCAGCGACGTGCTGGTGGTGCCGCACCACGGCGGACGCGGCTCGTCGTCGCCCGAATTCGTCGCGGCGGTCGCGCCGCGCGAGGCGGTGTTCTCGGCGGGCTATCGCAACGCCTTCGGCCACCCGCGCGCGGACGTGCTCGCGCGCTACGCCGGCAGCCGGCACTGGCGCACCGACCGGGACGGCGCCGTGCGCGCGGTCCTCGCGGCGGACGCGTCGGCCGACGTTTCCGCCTGGCGGGACGAGCGCAGACGCTACTGGCAGCACCGCTGAGCGCCGCACGGCGAAGGACGTCCGCGCGGCCGCCCGACTTAGGTCGGGTGACATCCTGCGGCCGGCCGATTAAGATAGCCGACGCTCGGAGTGCCATGCGGCGATACGGCGACGCAATAACAACAATTCGACGCGATCCGCTGCCGCAAGCAGCAAGCGAAGCAGACATCGGTGGAAAAACCCATTAACTCAATCATTTGGAGTATCGAAGCATGAAGGAAACCAGACTGATCCAGGTGCAGGGCAAGCCGCTGGGTGGGGGAACGCTGCCGATCATCATCACGCCGCTGGTCGGCAAGACCCGGGCGGAAGTGCTCGACGAAGTCGCGGCCATCGTGCCCAAGAAGCCCGATCTGCTCGAATGGCGGATCGACTTCTTCCAGGCGATCGGCGACATTCCCGCGGTGATCGACACGGCGCTGGCCATCCGCGCCGCGGCGGGCGGCGTGCCGGTGCTGCTGACGCGGCGCAACGCGACCGAAGGCGGCCAGCCGCTGGCCATCGACGAACCGGCGGTGGTGGCCATGTACAAGGCCGCCTGCGAGGCCAGGTGCGTCGAGCTGATCGACTACGAACTGTCCAACCGGCCGGAGGACATCAAGGCCCTGCGCGCCGTGTCGAAGGCCAACGGCATCGGCATGATCATGTCGTACCACAACTTCCAGATGACGCCGGACGCCGCCACGCTCGACGGCAAGTTCGCCGCGGCCAAGGAACTGGGCGCCGACGTCGGCAAGGTGGCGGTGATGCCGACCCATGAAGGCGACGTGCTGGAGCTGCTGGCGGCGACCAGCCGGGCGCGCGCGGCGCTGGACATCCCGCTGATCAGCATGTCGATGGGCGGCGTGGGCTCGCTGTCGCGCATCATGGGCTGGGTCTACGGCTCGGCGGCGACGTTCGCCGTGGGCAGGAGCAGCTCCGCACCGGGGCAGGTCGCCATCGAGGACCTGCGCACCGCGCTGTCCATCGTGCGCCGGGCGGTGACGGGCAAGTAAGCGTCAACACCTCCCCCTTCAAGGGGGAGGATGGGTGGGGGATGGGTTGCGTCGTCCCACACGATTACCCCATTCCCACCCCGACCCTCCCCTTGAAGGGGAGGGAGCCTTCGGTCACAGCAGTTTCAATTGCCTCGCCCGGGCCATCGCCTGCGTGCGGTTGCGCACGTTCAGCTTGCCGAAGATCTGCGTCAGGTACCACTTGGTGGTGCTGACCGTGATGCCCAGCTTTTCGCCGATCTGCTGGTTGGTCAGGCCGACGTTGACCAGCTTGAGGATTTCGCGCTCCATCCGGCTCAGGTTTTCATGCAGCGCCGTGGAAGGCAGCGTTTCCTCGTCGTCGGCCAAGGATTCGATCAGGCCGCTGACGAACGCCGGGTCGACGTGGCGGACGTCCTCGAGCAGTTCGGCCATGGCCCGCCCTTCGTCGAGGAACACGCGCTTGTAGCCGCCGCTGGCGGCCAGCGAAACGGCCGCGGCCAGATAGCGCGCCGCCGCCGCCTTCTCGCCGAGCGATTTCTTGCACAAGGCCTGCAGCACGTGGATGGCGATCAGGCTGCCGGCGAAGCCGTCGGCGCTTGCCCGCGCCTCCAGCGGCGCCAGGGCGTTGAGCGCGCGCACCGCCTGGCGGCGCGCCAGCAGGATGCGCGCGGTGAGCAGGTCCTCTTCCTCGCCGGCGTAGTCGACCATGGCGCGGATTTCGTCCAGCGTCCGCGCCGCGCCGTCGACGTTGCCTTCGCGCAGCTGCAGTTCGGCGACGATCTGGGCGATCAGCCGGCGGCGGCGCGCGCTTTCCGGCCGCTGCGCCAGTTCGCCGGCTTCGGCCAGGGTGTCCCAGGCGGCTTCGCGTTCGCCGCAGACGTGCAGCAGCCGGGCCAGGGCGCGCAGGCCGAGCAGGGCGTAGAACACCATGCCGAGCTGGCGCGACAGCTCGATCCCGGTCATCAGCCGGTAGCGGGCCGCCTCCAGGTCGTTCTGCTCGTGGTCGAGGCAGCCCAGCCGGATGTACAGGAGCGCGGCGACCGGCGCCGGGGCGCCCTTGGCGTCCACGTAGCGGCGGATGGCGTTCTGGCCCATCGCGCGGGCTTCGCGCAAGCGGCCCTGGGCGGTCATCATCTGGATCAGCGGCCCCATGGCGTCGACGGTCATGAACGGGTTGTCGAGCTGCTGCCCGAGCTGGACGCCCTTGCCCAGCGTGGCCACGGCCGCCCCGCGCTGGCCGACCAGGGCCTGGGCCTGGCCCAGCAGGCTGTGCGCGTAGACGCGGAAAAACGAGGCGCTCTCGCCCAGCCAGTCGAGCGCGTGCCGGGCGTTGACCACGGCGTCGCGCGGATCGCCCCAGCTCAGGGCGATGTAGGCGTGGATGGCGGCCAGCATGCCGCGGCGCTTGGGCGGCTCGCCTTCCGAGCCGAGCTCGCGGGCCAGCCGGGCGTAGGGCTGGGCCTGCGCCGTCTGCCCGCCGAGGTAGAGGGTCCAGGCCTTGTAGCAGGCCAGGTCGCTGTGTGCACGCACGAGCTCGTCCGGCAGTTCGTCGAGCCAGCTGCGCAGCTTGGACAGTTCTCCGCGCGACAGGACGTCGTCGGCGAAGGCCCTGAACAGCCGCACCGTCGAGGGAAAGTCGCCGGCCGCCAGCGCGTGCCGGATCGCTTCTTCCTCGAAACCGTTGGCCTCGTACCATTCGCTGGCCTGCAGGTGCTGCCTGCGTTGTTCCGCGGCGTCGGACTCCGTGCGCAGGAAATCGGCGAACAGCTGATGGTAGCGATACCAGTGCCGCGTTTCGTCGAGCCGGAGCAGGAACATGTTGGCCTGCTCCAGGTGATTGAGCTGGCGCCGGCCGTCGCTTCCCCCGGTCACGGCGTCGCACAGCGACGCGCACAGGCGATCCAGCCCCGAGGTGCGCCGGAGGAAGTCCTGCACTGCCGGCGCCTGCCGGCTGAACACTTCCTCGGCCAGGTATTCGAGCACGTGCCGGTGCTCGCCGCTGAACGAGGCGACCCGCTGCGCGAAGTTCGCCATCGAGTCCTTGTCGGCCGAGTGCTGAAGGGATAGCGCCGCCATCTGCAGGCCGGCGATCCAGCCTTCCGTCTTCTGTTCCAGCGCCTCGATGATGTCCGCCCGCAGCGCGATGCCGATCGCCTGCTCCAGGAACGCGGACGATTCGTCCAGGGAAAAGCGCAGATCGTCCAGCACGATCTCGCTCAGGCGCCGCTGCATGCGCCAGCGTGCCAGGGGAAGGTCGGGAACCTTGCGGCTGATGAGGACCAGGCGCAACTGCTCGGGCATGTGTTCGACCAGGAAACCGATCGAGGCATGGATTTCCGGCGAGGAAACCACGTGGAAATCGTCGAGCACCAGCACGATCCGTTGCGTCGACGCCGCGATTTCGTTGAGCAGCGCGGCGATCAGATCGTTCGGCGCCGGCAGCTGCAGCCGCCCGATCAGGAAGATCGGCGCGCGGCCGACGTCCGGGGCGACCGACTGCAAGGTCGCGACCATGTGATACAGAAAGCGGACGAGGTGGCCGTCTTCCTCGTCGAGCGAGAGCCAGGCCACCTGGCGGTCTCCGGCGTCTTCCCTCAAGGCGTCCGCGACCATGGTGGTCTTGCCGAAGCCGGCCGGCGCCGTGACCACGGTCAGCGGACGTTGCAGCCCCTCGTGCAGCTTGTCCGCGAGCCGCGGCCGGGCCACGATCCGCGTGCCGGGGGCGGGGATGCTGATCTTGGTGTTGATCAGCGCCTGCGGTGAAATGCTTTTCATGCCTGTGTGATCTTTTTGTCGGAAACGGTCGATCGTCGACGTCCTGGCTTCTGCCTCCCGAGGCGGCTTCCCCCGATGAACCGCCGCCTTGCCTTGCCGGAGCATTCTACTCCGGCGGATACCCGTCGATTTTCCGTCGCGTCGGATTCCCCGCATCTTCCCTACCTTGGTCGGGTGATCCCCGGCGCAGGCGCAGATAAATTGCCCACATGAAATTTCGATCGGTTCTCCCGTTCCCGGCGCCCGCACCGTGGCGTGGCGCAGGGAGTGCCGGAATCCGGGCCCGGTAATCAGTCGCTAGGTATTCGAGGATGACGCAAATAGACATTGCCATTGTTGGCGCAGGCCTGTTCGGCCGCAAGCACGTTGAGACCATGCAGCAGGAACCGGGCTGCAGGCTGGTGGCGATTGCCGATCCAGGCCCCGAGGCGGCAGCGTATGCCCGCGAACTCGGGATTCCCTGTTTCGAGGATTACCGCGCAATGCTCGACCGGGTCCGCCCGCAGGCGGCCATCATCGCCGCGCCCAACGTGCTGCATGCTCCGGTCGGGATCGCCTGCGCCGAGCGCGGCATCCACATGCTGGTGGAGAAGCCGATCGCCGATACCGTCGAAGCGGCGCTGCAATTGACCGAGGCCGCCGAACGGGCGGGCGTGGCCTTGCTGGTCGGGCACCACCGGCGGCACAACCCGATCATCGAGCGGGCGCGCGAGGTCGTGCAGAGCGGACGCATCGGCCGGGTCACCGCGATTTCCGCCCAGTGGATGCTCCTCAAGGCGAGCGAGTACTTTGACGCCGTCCATCGCCGCTCGCCTGGCGCCGGCCCTGTATTGACCAACGCGGTGCACGACATCGACGACCTGCGCTACATCTGCGGCGACGTCGTCGCGGTGCAGGCGATGATTTCGCATGCCGTCCGCCGCTATCCGGTCGAGGACACGGCGGTCATCACGCTGCGCTTCGCCAGCGGCGCCCTGGGGACGCTGACGGTGTCGGACACGGCGGTGGCGCCCTGGAGCTGGGAGCTGACCGCGGGGGAAAACCCGTTCTATCCGCGCAACGATGAGAATTGTTACCTCATTTCCGGGACGGAAGGCGCGCTGACCGTGCCGAAGCTCGAATTGTGGCGCTACGCAGCGGAGCGGGGCTGGGGATTCCCGTTGCAGCGCGAACGTCTCGCCGTCGAGGCGACCGATCCGCTCGTCCGGCAGATCCGGCATTTTTGCGCGGTCGTGCGCGGCGAGGCCGAACCGAAGATCACCGGGCGCGACGCCGTGCGTACCCTGCTGGCCGTGCAGGCCGTCTTCGAAGCCGCGAGGACCGGCCATACGATCGAAGTGGACGGCGCGTGACACCGTCGTGCGTGGCCACGGCAGATCTCGGGTCCGGTGAATCTCATCGGTATTTTTTCACAGCGTAAAGGGGGCAAATGATGAACAAAGTAGTGAAGAGCCTGTTTTCGGCGGCTGCCGTGTGCAGCCTGGTCATGGCGATGGGGACGGCCGGCGCGGCCGACATCAAGGAGCGCGTCATGCGTCTCGCCTACGCCAATGGCGAAGGCAACCCGCAACACGAAGGCTCCAAGATCTTCGCCGATCTCGTCGCCAGGAAGAGCGGCGGCAAAATGGTCGTGAAGCTGTTCCCCAACGGCTCGCTCGGCAAGGATATCCAGGCGTTGTCGGCGATGCAGGGGGGCACGCTCGAAATGACCATGATGTATACCAGCCTGCTGGTGGGGAATTCCAAGGACGCCGGCCTGGTCCAGCTGCCGTTTCTGTGGGGCAGCTGGAAGGAAGTCTTTACCGTGCTGGATGGCCCGGTCGGCCAGAAGATCCATGCCTCCCTCGAGCCCAGGGGCATTATCGGCCTGGGCTATTACGGCTTCGGCTTCCTCAACATGATGAGCAACAAGCACCCGATCGTCACCGTTGACGACTTCAAGGGGCAGAAGCTGCGCGTGACGGAAACGCCGATCAATATCGAGTTCATCAACGATCTCGGCGGCAACGCGGTGTCGATGGCCGTGGCGGAACTCTACAATGCCCTGGAGCAGAGAATCGTCGATGGCTGCGCCCAGCCGATGATCAACGTCAGGTATTCGAAGTACTACGAAGTGCAGAAATATCTGTCGCTCACCCGGCATATGTATGAGCCGCAATCGCTCCTGTTCAGCAAGAAGATATGGGACACGCTGTCCGCCGACGAGAAGCAGGTGATCAGGGATGCGTTCGAAGAATCCAAGGGCCCGCAGCGCGAGATGGCCGAACGGCTGGAAGCCGAATCCCTGAACATTGCCAAGGAGAAGATGAAGGTCAATGAGGTGTCCGCCGCCGAACTGGCCAAGATGCGCCAGAAAGTCATGCCGATGCACGACAAGTACGCCAAGGAATACAACCCCGAGCTGTTCAAGGAAATGCAGGCCGAAATCGCCAAGTTCCGCAGCAGCCAGAAATGAGGCTTGCGCGTGGCCGTGCCAACCTGACACCCGTCCTGGCTTGACCCATGAGCCAAGGCCCTTCCTGCCGGCAGGAAGGGCTTTTTTTCGCCGGGCGGTCTGGCGGAGAGCGTAAAGATTCGTGAAGGAGCGCAACGCAACCCCGGCGAAGGCGTCATTCGCCGGCGTTAACACTCTTTGACTCGCGGATAAATACGTGAACATACTAGGGCACGAATTATCCGCCTGTCTCAATGATGAAGAAGATTCTGTCGGGGCTATCCCTGCGGACTCTCGTGGCGTTGATGGTCGGAGCGCTGGTGCTGGTCGCGCTCGCTTTCGCCGTCGGCGCGTACCGGGATAGCCGCACCGTATCGCGCCATGTCAGGCTGATGGTCGAGCGCAATGAAATCGCGGACGTCTGCCTGGAAGCGGCCGACAGCTTCTTCGCCGAGCGCAGCCACGCCCTGGTGTATCTGCTCGGCGGGCTGCGCATCCCGGAAGAGCAGAGGGCGCTGCTCGACGAGCGCCGGCGGGTCGGCGACGAGCTCCTGGCGCGCACGCTGGCCCGCGTGACGGAGGCGGCGGCAAGGGGGGAGCGTAGACGCTCCCTGGCCGCGGCGGTGCGCTCGGCCTGGGAGCATGTCCGCGAGTCCCGGCCGGTCCTGGACCGGGCGTTGGCGTCGCCCCGGGACGGCCGCGATCCGGCGGTCGCCGAGCTGTGGACGGCGGTGTCGGACGCGCTGGCGATCCGCCTGCTCGATCTGGCGCACGAAGTGGCCGATGCGCCCGAGAGCGACGACGCCGGGCTCGAACGGTTCAGCCAGCTGAGGCATTCCAGCATCCTGCTGCGCACCGTGTTCAGCGCGGAATCCGGCATCTTCGCCATGAACCTCCTCTCGGTGCGCCCGGTGACGGCCCGGGAAATCGCCGCCCTGGAACTGCTGCGCACGCAGTCCATGATCGTCTGGGAGGGGCTGGAACAGGGCATCCGCCAGGTCGGCGACGACCGCACGCGCGACCTGCTCGGCAAGATTCACGGCGACCTGCTCGATCCGCTGCGCAAAAGGCAGGGCGAAGTCCTCCAGGCGGCCCGGCGCGGCGCTCCGGTCGCCGGCAACGGCGCCTATGCGCGCGACTACGCGCCGCAGGCGCTCAAGGCGGCGGACACGATGAGCGAACTGGCGGCGGAGATCCGCCGCTTGACGGACGAATACACCGCCGGCCGCCTGGCCCAGGCCAGCCTGCGCGAGCGCCACGCGCTGCTGGGCATCGGCCTGATCCTCACGCTGGCGGCGCTGGCCGCGGCCGTGTTCTTCTTCCGCCTCGGCCTGCCGCTGCGGGTCATCCAGCGGCGCCTCGACGGCCTGCTGGAGAAGCACTTCCGCGATGCGCCGGGCGGGCGGCCGCTGCCGGGCGGCGATGAATGCGCGCAGATCAATTTCGCCCTGCAGCTGCTCGAAGAGAGCATCGGCGCGCGCGAGCGCAGTGACCGCAACCTGCGCCGGCACGAGCGGATCAGCTTTTCCATCCTCAAGGCGCTGCGCCAGTCCGTCATCGCCACCGACAGCGAGGGCAACATCACCCTGTTCAGCCCCGGCGCGGAAACGATGCTCGGCTATGCCGCCGAGGAAGTGATCGGCAAGCAGACGCCGATGCTGTTCCACGATCCGGAGGAAGTGCGCCGGCGGGCGCGCGAGTTGACCGAGGAACTGGGCGTGCCGGTGGCGGCCGCCTTCCCGGCGTTGATCGCCAAGGCGCGGGCGACCGGCCGGGTGGACGAGCGGGAATGGACCTACATCCGCAAGAACGGCACCCGCCTGACCGTGCTGCTGTCGATCACGGTGTTCAGCGACGACCAGGGCAACCTCCTGTGCTGCGGCGTGGCGACGGACATCACCGAGCGTTCGCAGGTCGCGGCGGAAATGTCGCGGCTGGCCAATTACGATCCGCTGACCCAGTTGCCCAACCGGCGCCTGTTCCACGACCGCATCCGCATGGCCATCGTGCAGGCGCGCCGGGAGAGCGCCAGCCTGGGCCTGCTGATGATCGACCTCGACCGCTTCAAGCCGGTCAACGACCAGTACGGGCATTCGGTCGGCGACCTCCTGCTCGGCGCGGTCGCCGGGCGGATGCAGAAGTGCCTGCGCGAATCCGACACGCTGGCGCGCGTGGGCGGCGACGAATTCGTGGCGATCCTGCCGACCATCGGCAGCGCCGCGGACGCCGTGGGGGTGGCGAAGAAGATCCGCCAGTCGCTGTGCGCGCCGTTCCACGTGACCGACGACATCACCGTGAACATCGACTGCAGCATCGGCGTCGCCCTCTACCCGGATCACGGCGGCAACGAGGACTCGCTGCTGAAGAGCGCCGACGACGCCATGTACATCGCCAAGGGCCTGGGGCGCGCCCAGGTCTTCGTCGCGGGCGGCGGCCGGGAGGGCGACCTGTCCGGCGAACCGTGCGGCGGCCAGGAAATGGGGACGCTAGTGTGGCGGCGTTCCTACCAGTGCGGCGAGGCCACCATCGACCAGGAGCACAAGAGTCTCTTCATCCACGGCAATGCGATCATCCGCGCCGTGGCGAGTGGGCGCGTCTCGCCCGACAAGCTGCCGGAAATGCTCGAAAAACTGATCGCCGCGGTGGCCGTGCATTTCCGCAACGAGGAGGAAATCCTGGCGCGCCACGGCTACGCGGGCCTCGACGAGCACGTCCTGAAACACCGGGCGCTCACCGAACGCGCGCAGGAACTGTACCGGCTGGCCGTCACGCAGGAGCTGCCGATGGGCGACGTGGTGGCGTTCGTCACGCGGGACGTGGTGGCGCAGCACATGCTGATCGACGACCACGATTTCTTCCCGCTCCTGAAAAAAGCATCGCAGCCCGACCCGGTGGAAGTGCCGTGACGGCGGCGGGAGCGTCCCCGGCGCCCGTGCCGGCGCCGATGATCGAATGGCCGGAGGCGGGCGCGGTGCGGACCGCGCGCTGGCGCTCGCCGGGCGGCGCCCCGGCGCCGCGCCGCGTGCTGGCCACGGACGACACGCTGACGGCGGACGCCGCCTACCGCCTGGCCTGCGAAGGCACGGCGCTGCTCTGGCGCGGCGACTTCCAGAACGCCCGGCAGCTGCTGCAGGCGCTGACCCGGCGCGTCGACCGGAAGGCGCGCGCCGGCGGCAAGCCTGGCAGCGGCTCCGGCGCGCCGTTCCCGGAAGCCTTTCACCGCAAGCGCATGGCCCAGGCGCAGCGCGCGCGGGTGCTCGGCATGCTGCTGATCCCGTTCGACGCCGGCCACCTGATCCCGCTGCGGCGGGCGCCCGACGTGCGCGACGCCTGCACGGAAGCCCTGGGGCCGGCCGACGCGCCGTACGTCATGTCGCTGCGCGAACTGCTCGGCGTGATCGGCGCGCACGAGTGGCGACGGAAGGGCGTGCCCATTCCGGCCCTGGGCGGCCGCATCCATCCCCATTACGGCGTGTTCTCGCCGGTGCGCGGCGAATACGTGGCGCTGGTCGGCGACGCGCCGTTGCCGGCCGCGGCGGCGAACGGCCCGGCTTTCGACGTCGGCACCGGCACCGGCGTCCTGGCGGCGGTGCTCGCCCGGCGCGGCGTCCGCCGCGTGGTGGCGACCGACCAGGACGAGCGGGCGCTCGCCTGCGCCCGCGACAACGTCGTGCGGCTCGGCCTGGACGGCGCGGTCGTGGTGGTCAAGGCCGACCTCTTCCCGCCGGGCCGCGCGCCGCTCGTCGTGTGCAATCCGCCGTGGGTGCCGGGCAAGCCGAGCTCGGCGCTCGAATACGCGGTCTACGACCCGGACAGCCGCATGCTGCGCGGCTTTCTCGCCGGACTCGCCGCGCATCTCGAACCGGGCGGGGAAGGCTGGCTGATCCTCTCCGACCTTGCCGAACATCTCAAATTGCGCTCGCGCGAGGACTTGTTGGCGTGGATCGGAGAGGCCGGCCTGCAAGTGCTCGGCCGCCACGACGTGCGCCCGACGCACGCCAAGGCGGCCGATCCCGACGATCCGCTGCACGCCGCGCGGGCGGCGGAAGTCACTTCGCTGTGGCGGCTCGGCGCGGCCTGAGCGCGGCGATCTGCCGGTCATGCCGGCGGGCGAGGCAGAGCAGCGCCGCGATGCCGCCGATCAGCGCGCACAGCATGTCCGACTGCGTGTCCCAGGCATAGCCCTGCGTGGCGAGAAACTCGTCGGCGTTCTGCCCGATCAGCTCGGCGACCCACCACTCGATCAGCTCGTAGAACGCGCTGATCGCCAGCACCACGCACAGCACCAGGAAGTGGAGCATGCGCCGGCCCCGCACGTAAGCGCCGCGGATCAGGATCTCGCGGGCGGCCAGCGCCGGCACGAAGCCCTGGAAGAAATGCCCGATCTTGTCGTAGGGATTGCGCTCGCCGCCCAGCAGGTCGGCCAGCTGGAAGCCGAGCGGGACGCGGGCATAGGTGTAGGTGCCGCCGACGATCAGCACGATCGCATGCACGAAGATCCAGAAGTAGAGCAGACCGGTCAGCGGGTAGCAGCGCCAGGTCGGCACCAGCACGGCCAGCGCGATCACCACCGGCGCCACTTCCAGCGCCCAGGTGGCCCGGTCGTAGGGCGCCACGCCCGACCAGGCGAGCAGTCCCGCCAGGCCCAGGGCGGCGGCGACGAGCAGGGGAGAAGGGCGGTCGTCCATGGGGGCGCATTGTAACGCGGCGGCCGGGGCGATCACATGAATGCTGTGCGCGTCAACTCCTCCCCCTTCAAGGGGGAGGTTGGGAGGGGGATGGGGTTCCGCTGCGATGCCATGAGCGAGTCGACCTCTCTTACCCATCCCCACCCCGGCCCAGCAGTGCTGGCTTAACAAAGCCAGCCCGTTCGGACGGCGCAGAGCAGTGCTCTGCGAAACCCCGTCCTCACCCCCTTGAAGGGGAGGGAGGGCATGTTCCTGCGCCTGCCACGCGCGGCGGCCGCAGCGGCACGGGTACAATGCCGCCCATGAAATCGCTCAGAGAACTCTACTGTCCGGGCATCGGCCCGTCGAGCAGCCACACCATGGGGCCGCGGCGCGCGGCCGAATCGTTCCGGGCCGAGATGCTCCAGGCCGGCGTGTTCGGCGCGGCGGCGCGGGTCCGCGTCACGCTGTACGGCAGCCTGGCCGCCACCGGGCGGGGGCACCTGACCGACGTCGCCGTCGGCCGGCCGTTCGTGCCGCTGCCGGTCGAGATCGTCTGGCGCGCGGAGGAGACCTTGCCGCGCCATCCCAACGGAATGCGCTTCGAGACGCTTGGCGATGGCGGCGACGTACTGCTGGCGCGGAGCGTCTATTCGGTGGGCGGCGGCGCGCTGCTCGACGAGGCGGGCGCGCCGTTCGGCGCCGACGCCGGCGGCGACGTCTATCCTTACGTCTGCATGCGCGACGTCCTCGATCTCTGCGAGCGCGAGCGGCTCGGCTTCTGGGAAGTGGTGCGCCGCTGCGAGGGCGACGGCATCGATGCCTTTCTCGCCGGCATCTGGAGCGCGATGAAGCAGGCCGTCGCCGCCGGCCTCGACGCCGAAGGACGATTGCCGGGCACGCTGCAGGTGCCGCGCAAGGCGTCGGCCTACCACGCGCGGGCGCGGGGCGCGGCCGGGCATTTCGGCAAGACGGCGTTGTTGTTCGCCTATGCCCTGGCGGTGTCCGAGGAAAACGCGGCCGGCGGCGAGGTGGTCACGGCGCCGACCTGCGGGGCCTGCGGCGTGCTGCCGGCGGTGCTGCTCTTCCTGCAGCGGCAGTCGCGGCTGCCGGACCGGAAGATCATGCGCGCCCTGGCCACGGCCGGGTTGGTCGGCAATCTCGTCAAGCGCAACGCCTCGATCTCCGGCGCCGAGGTCGGCTGCCAGGGCGAGGTCGGCACGGCCTGCGCGATGGCCGCCGCGGCGGCGGCGCAACTGCTCGGCGGTTCGGTGCGCCAGATCGAATACGCGGCGGAAATGGGCCTGGAACATCATCTCGGGCTGACCTGCGACCCGATCGGCGGCTACGTGCAGATCCCCTGCATCGAGCGCAACGCCATCGCCGCCGTGCGCGCCGTGGACTGCGCGACCTATGCGCTGCTTTCCGACGGACAGCACCTGGTGTCCTTCGACGAAGTGGTGCAGACCATGTGGGAGACCGGCCGCGACATGAAGGCCGGCTACCGCGAGACCGCCGAGGGCGGCCTCGCCAAGGTCTATCGCATGACCGGGCTGGGCGGCAAGCCGTCGCCGTTCGCCGGCATGGGCAGCTGAGCGGCCGCTGCCGGCCGGCGGGGCGCGTCCCCCGCCCGCTCCGGCGCGGCGCCTACTGTTCCGCTTCTTCCTGCGGCGCCTGCGCCGCCATGTCCATCGGGTTGAACAGCTGGTCGTTGATATGCAGCTGGCCGCCCTTGAACGAGAGACGGCTCTTGAGCATGCCGTTTTCCAGCGTGGCGTAGCCGCGCCGGACGAAGGCGTCGACCTTGCGCTCGGCCTCCTCGCGCGCCGCCTCCTCGCTTTCCGCTTTGCCGCCGGCCAGCTTTACGGCCAGCGTGCTCGGCATGACCACTTCGGCGGCGGCGTCGAGCTTGCGGACCAGCATCAACGGGTTGGCGAAATCCTCGGCCTTCGCTTCGGCCAGCCGGACGCTGGCGCTGAGCTTGGCCTCTCCCTCGGGCAGGCGGAAGGCGATCCGGTCGATGGACAGCACGGGGGCGTCGAGCAGCAGCCCGACGAACTTGTCCTTCATCGGCGCCACGGCCTGCAGCAGCTGTTGCTGATCCTGCAGCGTTTCCGGCGGTTTGGCGTACAGCGCCATGATGTCGCGGTAGAGCGCCATCAGCTTGCGGGCGTGCAGATGCTTGACCGAAAAATCGTAGGCGGCCGGGCCGTAGTCCTGCTCGCCGACGCGCACGCCGGCGGCGCCGCTGCGCACGGTCAGGTCGATGAATTC
Organism: Propionivibrio sp.; assembly: GCF_047602565.1. Classification (GTDB taxonomy): domain Bacteria; phylum Pseudomonadota; class Gammaproteobacteria; order Burkholderiales; family Rhodocyclaceae; genus Propionivibrio. The sequence goes on along the minus strand of NZ_JASGGX010000001.1, from coordinate 1,055,927 downwards.
GCCGTCGGCGGCGGTCTGCTCGTCGTACTGGAGTCCCTTGAGCGCGATCGCCGGACCTTTCGCCTGGCCGTCGGCCTGGCCCGGTGCGACGGTCAATCCGGCCAGCGCGATGCGCTGCGAGCCGGCGTAGAGCAGCGGCTCGTCGGTGAAGACGCGCTGCTGGCGGGCTTCGAAGCTCAGGCCGGCGAGGGCCAGGCGAGGGCCGTCCGGGTCGGCCAGTTCGAAGCGCGGAGCGCTGCCCTGCATCGAATAGCGTTCCATGCGGCGGGTGAAATCGACGGTCATTTCCAGCCCGTCGCCCGACAGCGTGGCCGTGCTGCCTTCGGTCCGGCCGGGCAGGACGAGCTTGAACGGCGGACTGGCGATGGTGCCCCGGCCGCCGCCGGAAAAGTCGTACAGCGTCCGGATTTCCGCCGCCGGCTTGCCGCCGAAGGCTTCCAGCACCATCTTCTGGATCGCCTCGTCGAACTCGACGACGGTGGTGGCGCTGCCGGCGGCAAAGGCGCTGAAGTCCGGAAAGGGGCCATGCCGGACGGCGGTCTTGAAGGTGACGCGCAGCGGCGGGAAGGGCGCCGGGGCCGGGGCGGCCGGCTGCGCTTGCGGCGCTTCCGGCGTGGCCCCGTCCGCCGGCGGGCGGGCCGGCGCGGGCGGGACGACCGGCATGCGGAACAGCGGCGAGAATTCGACGGTGAGCGTTTCGCTGGCGTCAAACACGCCGCGTTCGTAGTCATGGCGGATCAGCTTGAGGTAGGGCAGCGCGGCGAGCTGCGCGTCGAGTTCGGCGTGCGCCGCCTCGATCTGCCGGCCGAAGTACCACGCGGACGCCGGGTAGGCGGCGGCCAGCACGGCCACGGCGGCCAAGGGAACGGCGAGGGTCATGTTTTTTCGCTTCAATGCGGTCTCCTGACGGGTTGCGGCGCGGTGCCGGACGTTCGTGACGGCATTCGCCGCTGCGCGCGGCGAATGCCGCAGGCATTGTATCCCATCGTGCTGGCGAAGTGGCCCGCCGCGCGTTCCGGCGATGATTCCACCCGCATCGGCGGGCGGGGCGGACTCAGTGCACCGACTTCGGCGTTTCCGGCGTGCGGCTGAACAGGAGGTCGATGTCCTCCTTGGCGAAGCGGTACTCGTGGTTGGAGAGTTCGTCGTGGATGACGATGACGCCGTTTTTCTTGAGGTTGGCGTACACGTCCTCGCGCCCCAGCGCGAGCAGCATGTTGCGCACCTTGCCCGGGTCCGGCGGGCAGTCGTTGGTCGCCGGCCGGGCGTCGAACACGCGCACGGTCTCCTCGTGGAACAGGCGGGTCAGCAAATCCTCGTCGGAGAGACCGAGCAGTTCCTCGGGCCGGACCGTGGCGGCCAGCGCCTCGATGCGCGCCCAGCCGTCGGGATCGCGCTGGTCGGTGGTGGGCATCTTCTGCACGAACAGGCCGGCCGCGCCGGCCGGCGAGGCGGCCAGGAAGAAGCGCGAGGTCAGTTGCTCGGAGCGGCGCAGATAGTTTTCGAAGACTTCGGCGATCGTCCCGCCTTCGAGCGGCACGACGCTCTGGTAGGGCTCGCGCCGCGCGGGCGTGTCCAGCGACAGCGTCAGCTGGCCCTGCCCGAGCAGGTCGAGCGCCGGCGCGGCGGCGATGCCTTCGGCGTGATGGGCCATGCAGCGCAGGTTCAGCCGCTCGCTGCAGTCGATCACCAGCAGCGACACCGGGCCGCTGCCGCGCAGCTGGATGGTCAGCCGGCCCGGCTGCTTGAGGTTGTCGGCCAGCAGCACGGTGGTCGCGGTCATCTGGCCGAGCAGGTCGACGACCGGCGCGGGATAGCCGCGTCCGGTCATCAACTGCCGCCAGACGGCGTCGAGGCGCACCACCGCGCCGCGGATGTCCAGGTCGTCGAACAGGAAGCGGCGCACGGTATCGCTCATGGGGTGAGTTCCTTGGCGTAGCGGTCGGCGTCGAAGCCGACCAGCAGGGCTTGGCCGGTGTCGAGCACCGGCCGCTTGATCAGGGCCGGATGGCGCGCCATCAGCGCGAGGGCCTTGGCCTCGTCGACGTCGGCGCGTTCGTCCTCGGCCAGCTTCCGCCACGTCAGCCCGCGCGTGTTGAGCAGCGTTTTCCAGCCGGCGCGGCGGTTCCAGTCGGGCAGCCGCGCCTCGGCGACGCCGGGTTGCTTGTAATCGACGAATGCGTAGGCCACGCCGTTGGCGTCCAGCCAGGCGAAGGCCTTTTTCATGGTGTCGCAGTTCCTGATACCGTAGATGCGGCACGTGGTTTCTTGCGGGGTCGGGGTCATGGTTCGTTGGGCGGTGTGAGACGTTACCCGCATTCTAGCAGGCCGCCTCCCGGCTCCCGGCTCGGGCCGGCCGCGCCGTCGGCGAGCCATGCGTCGGAAAAAAATGCGGGCGCGGTCGTGTCCAGCGCCGCGCCCGCCAATCGACGCATTCAGTACTGTCGGGCCTCAGTCGGCGAAGCTGATCACGCCTTTGACGACTTCGTTCGGGTTGTCCATGTTGAACAGGATGCTTTCCGCGATCTGCTCGAACGGGAAGACGTGCGAGACGATGTTCTTCAACGGGATGACGCCCGATTCGACCGCCCGGATCGCCGTCGGGTAATGGTTGCGGTAGCGGAAGATCGTTTCCAGGCGGGCCTCGCGCGCGGCCAGCGTACCGACGTCCAGGCCGATGACCGGATCGGCGGCCATGCCGACCATCACCACCACGCCGTTGGGCGCGACCACCCGCGTGGCCTGCAGGGCGGTGACCGGACTGCCGGCCGCGTCGAAGACCACGTCGCAGCCGCCCGTCGCCATCAGCGCGGCGACCGCGTCTTCCCAGTCGCCGCGGATGACCCGCCGGGCGCCGAGTTCGAGGGCCTTGTCCAGGCGCTTCTGGACCACGTCGACGACGGTGACGTCGACCACGCCGACGGCTTTCAGGACCAGCAGCGTGACCAGGCCGATGCATCCGGACCCGAAGATGACCGCGCTCTGCCCCAACCGGGCGCCCGATTTCTCGACGGCGTACAGCCCGACGGACAGGGGTTCGCACAGGCCGCCCTCCAGCGTGCCGACGTTGGCGGGCAGCTTGAAGCACATCTTGGCCGGGTGCGAGACGTATTCGCAGAACACGCCGTCGCGCTCGTGCGGGATGGCCATGAACGACATCTCCGGGCAGAGGTTGTAGTGCCCGGTCATGCAATTCCGGCACGCGCCGCAGGGCACGCCGGGCTCCAGGGCCACGGTGTCGCCGACGGCGAAGCCGCGGACGCCGGCGCCGAGTTCGACGACCTCGCCGGCGGATTCGTGTCCCAGGATCAGCGGCGCGTCGACCACCCAGTTGCCCAGGCGTCCGTCCTTGAGAAAGTGCATGTCGGAACCGCAAATGCCGACGTGCCGCACCTTGACCAGCAGTTCGCCCGGCGCCGCGCTCGGGCGGGGGCGTTCCTCCATGCGGATTTCGCGCGGGGCGTGCATCACCGCGGCTTTCATCGTGAGTCCCATATCAGGCTCCATTGGTGGGTGGGGAAGGGCCGCGCGCGGCGCGGGCGGTTTCATCGCCGCGCCGGCCGCGCGAGCCGTCGCTTACTTGTCCAGGACGAACGGGGACGAGTACTTGCCGACGTTTTCCTTGGTGATCAGCAGGCAGTCGAACAGCTGCTTCTCGCTCTTGGCCCCGGTTTTCCCGGTGCGGATGAACGAATCCGCCTGCTGCACGCTGGCCGCCGCGAAGGTCGCCACCGGCTGCAGGACGGTGTAGGCCAGCTCGCCGCTCTTGACCGCCGCCACGGCGTCTGGCGAGCCGTCGAAGCCGCCGACCACCACGTCCTTGAGCTTGCCGGCCTTCTTCAGGGCCGCGATCGCGCCCAGCGCCATTTCGTCGTTGCCGCTGATCACGCCGGTGATGTCGGGATGCGCCTGCAGCATGGACTGCATCTTGTTGTGGCCTTGCGTGCGGTCCCAGTTGGCGACTTCCGCGGCGACCCGGTTCAGGCCGGGGTACTGGCTCAGCACCGTCTTGTAGCCGTTGGAGCGGGTCGCGGCGTTGTTGTCGGACGGCGAGCCGAGGATTTCGACGAACTTGCCCTTGTCGCCCATGATCTTCACCCACTGCTGCGCGCCGAGTGCGGCACCCTGGGCGTTGTTCGACACCAGTTGCGCCTTGGCCAAGCCTTCCTTGTTGATTTCGGCGTTGACCAGGAAGACCGGGATGTTGGCGGCCACCGCCTTCTGCACGGCGCCGACCGAGCCGCTGGCGTTGGCCGGGTCGAGAATGATGGCGACCGACTTGTTGGTGATGGCCGTGTCAACCAGCCTGCTCTCGGTGTTGGTGTCGCCGACGTGCGCGCCGACGACCGCCGAATACCCCAGCTTTTCGGCGGTGGCCTTGGCGATCTGGCCTTCGGTGAACCAGTAGGGATTGGCCGGGTCGTGCACGATGATGGTCATCAGGCCCTTGCCCTGCGCCAGCGCGGCGCCGGCCATGAGCGGGGTGAGCAGCAGCGCGGCGATCAATTTACGTCGAGTCGTCCCAAACATTTCTACGTCTCCTTGGTGGCTTCGTTTCACGGTGCCGAGCGAACGGCGGAAGTTCATCAGTCGAGCCTGCCTGCGGGCTCGCGCTGAGGAAGGGGCGGCGCGCCGGCCGCGGTGGCGGCGCGCCTTGGCCGATGGCCGTATTGGATCGAGTTGAGCAGCACGGCGAGCACGATCACCGCGCCGGTGAACACGGTCTGCCAGTAGGCGGACACGCCGATGATCACCAGCCCGTCCGAGAGAAAGCCGATGACGAAGGCGCCGAGCAGCGTGCCGCGCACGTTGCCGCGGCCGCCGGTCAGCGCCGCGCCGCCGACCACGACGGCGGCGATGGCGGTCAGTTCGTAGGTCGTGCCGGCGGTCGGGCCCGCCGAGGTGAGCTGCGAGGAGAGGACCAGCCCGGCAATCGCCGCGCAGACGCCGGAGAGCACGTAAACCGTGATCGTGGTGAATTTGACCGGCACGCCCGACAGTTCCGCCGCGCGCGCGTTGCCGCCCGTCGCATAGACCCAGCGGCCGAAGGCGGTGCGGTTGAGCAGCACGACGGCGATCAGCGCGACCACGACCAGGATCAGCACGCCGATCGGCACGTTGAGCAGGCGGTTGAAGCCGAGCCAGTCGAAGCCCGTGTTGCCGAGCGCGGGCGCGCCGCCGAGGTTGTTGTAGGTCAGGCCATTGGTGAGCAGCAGCGCCACCCCGCGCGCCACATAGAGGACGCCGAGCGTGGCGACGAAGGCGGGCACCTTGCAGTAGGCGATGAGCACGCCGTTGACCGCGCCGACGAAGGCGCCGAGCGCGCAGGTCATGACCACTACCGCCCACACCGGCGGGTAGAGTACCGCGCCGAGCGCCTTCAGGGGCACGCCCTGCATCAGCGCGCCCGCCACCACGCCGCACAGGCCGAGCGTCGAGCCGACCGACAGGTCGATGCCGCCCGTCAGGATGACGATCAGCATGCCGATCGCCAGCAGGCCGTAGATCGCCACGTGCGAGGCCATGGTCAGGAAATTGCCGGCCGAGAAATAGACGGGCGAGAGCAGCGAGAACACCGCCACGATGACGATCAGGGCGAAGAACGCCCGTCCCTCGAGAAGCAGCCTCACCAGGTCGAAGCCGTCCCCGGCGGCGGCCTGCGGAATGCCCTGGACGACTTTTTGCGCTGCGGTCATGCGATCCTCCTTGTGGTCCTTGTCATGCGGCCACGGCTTCGCCGGAGGCGGCCATGATCCGTTCCTTGCTTGCTCCGGCGCCGAATTCGGCCGAGATCCGTCCGCGCCGCATCACGATGATCCGGTGCGCGACGCCCAGGCATTCGCCGACCTCCGAGGTCGAGTAGATGACCGCCAGCCCCTGCCGGGCCCGCTCGGCCACCAGGCGGAACACCTCGGTCTTGGCGCCGACGTCGATACCCCGGCTCGGTTCGTCGAGCAGCAGCACCTTGGGATGGGTGGCCAGCATCTTGCCGATCACCACCTTCTGCTGGTTGCCGCCCGAGAGCGAGCCGATGGCGGCCGCTCCGTCGCGGGTCTTGATGGTGACGCGGCGGATCGCGTCGTCGACCAGTTCCCGCTCGCGCCGCGTCGAGGTGAACAGGCCCTGGACGAACGCGCCGATGCTGGCCAGCGACAGGTTCTGCCCGACCGACAGGGTCTGCACCAGTCCGTCGCGCTGGCGATCCTCGGGCACCAGCGCGAGTCCGCGGGCGATCCGTTCGGCGATGGTCAGCCCGGCCAGGTCCCGTCCTTCGAGCAGCACCCGCCCGTTCACCAGCTCGCCGCGTCCGGCCACTGCCTCCAGGAGTTCGGTGCGGCCGGCGCCCATCAGGCCGTAGATGCAGACGATCTCGCCGGCGCGCACCTGCAGCGACAGGTGGTCGACCACATTGGCGCCGGAGGCCTCGGTGACCACCGCGTCCTTGATCGACAGCGCGACCTCGCTGAACTCGTAGCCGCCCGGCGGGCTGCCGAGATCGAAGTTGTCGCCGACCATGTGGCGGACGATCCAGGCGAGGTCGATCTCCGCGCGCGGCGCCTTCGCCGTCATGTTGCCGTCGCGCAGGACGACGGCGTGGTCGGTGATCTGCAGCGCCTCTTCCAGGTGGTGCGAGATGTAGACGATCGATACGCCGCGCGAGGTCAGGTCGCGGATCACCTTGAACAGGGCGTCCACCTCGGATGCCGAGAGCGCCGAGGTCGGCTCGTCCATGATCAGGATGCGGCTGTTCACCGACAGTGCGCGCGCGATCTCGACGATCTGCTGCTGGCCCAGGCGGAGCGCCTCGACCGGCGTCAGGGGATCGATGTCCTCTTCGAGCTCCGCCATCAACCGGCGGGCGATCCGGGCTTCCTCGGCGAAGTCGACGCCGGTGGGCGTGCGGATTTCGCGCCCCATGAAGATGTTGTCGCGCACCGAGAGATTCGGCGCCAGGCTCAACTCCTGGTGGATGATCGAGATGCCGCGCTCGCGCGCGTCCGCCGCCGAAGTGAGGACCACCGGCCGGCCGTCGAGGATGATCTCGCCGGAGGTCGGCGGCTGGATGCCCGCCAGGATCTTCATCAGCGTCGATTTGCCCGCGCCGTTCTCGCCGAACAGCGTCGTGACCTGACCGCGATGGATGTCGAAGTTCACGCCGTTCAGGGCGCGCACGCTGCCGAAGGATTTGGCGACGTTGCGGGCCGACAGCACGACTTCGCCGTCGGCGCGCGAGTCCACGGGCGAGGGGTTCATGGCGCGACCTTCAAGCGTACCGGCGTGACCAGCCAGTTGGCGGGATTGATCAACTGGAACACGCCGACGACCTCGATCGTCCGGCCGCTCAGCGCGTCGCGGTCCAGGCCGGCGAGCACCTGCGCCTTGACCTCGTCGTTGAGCGCGGCGCCCGCGTCCTGGTATTCGATCTGGTTGGTGAATTGGCCGAAGCTGATCGTGCCGGTGGCGTCGCGCACCTCGGTGCCGTTGATCGCTGGCCCGGTCTGGACCCGGACGCCGACATTTCCCGGCATGCCGCCGATCCTGACCGCGAAGACGCCGCCGCTGCCCTCGCCGACCACGCCGCTGAAGCGGATCGGGAAGATCGGGCCGATGCCGCCGGGCTTGCCGTGCTTTTCGCCGGCCGCGGCCGGATCGGCGGCGATCGCCGCCGCCAGGTCTTTCGCGTCGACCGCGGCCTGCTCGATCTCGGCCTGGATGCGCGCGAATTCCTTCTTTCCGAAGGCTTCGGCCGAGAAGACGTTAACGTGCGTCTGCTCGACCGGCACGACCTGGGTGTCGAGCGCCATGGCGGCGAGCAGGACGGCGGCGACGGCCGGCAGCGCGAACCGGCGCAGACGCGGACCGGCACGGCGCTCCGCTGTCATGGCGTCCGGGCTGCATTGGGCGGGCGGGGATCTCATGCGTGACGTCTCCTTCAAGGCCTGAGCAGCACCTTGATCGAATCCATCGACTGGGCGACCTTCAGCGCCTCGTCCCACTCGGAGAGCTTGTAGCTGTGCGTGACGACGCCCTTGGAGGTGCATAGGCCCCGGTTGAGCAGATCGATGGCCACCGGGTAGCAGTCGCCCGAGAGATGGGCGCCGCGCATGTCGAGGTGCTTTTCCTCGCCGATGATCGACCAGTTCAACCGTCGTCTCGTGGCCGAAGACGCTGAATTCGACGAAGCGGCCCAGCTTGCGGATCATCTGCAGCCCCTGGGTCACGCCGCCCGGATGGCCGGTGGCCTCGATATAGACATCGCAGCCGTAGCCGTCGGTCATGTCCTTGACGATGCGCACCGCGTCCTCGCGCGACGGATTGATGACCACGTCGGCGCCGAACTTCTTCGCCAGCGCCAGGCGATCGTCGGCCATGTCGATCACCACCAGGGTCTTCGGCGTCTTCAGCCGGGCGGCCTGCACCATGAACAGTCCGAGCGGCCCGGCGCCAGCGATCACCACCACGTCGGAGAACTGGATGTCGCCGCGGTTCACCGCATGGATCGAACACGATAGCGGCTCGATCACCGCGGCGTCCTCGAAGGACACCGTGTCGGGAATCTTGTGGATGACCGCGCGCGCCGACAGGCGCATGAATTCGGCCATGCCGCCGTCGGCGACCTCGCGCTGGAAGCCGTAGACGTCATGCACTTCGCACATCCAGCGGTGGCCGGTACGGCAATAGTGGCAACGGCCGCACGGCACGATCTGCTCCGCGACGACGCGGTCGCCGAGTTGGACCCGATGGAAGTCGGCCGCGCCCTCGCCGAGCTCGACGACCTCGCCCCAGAATTCGTGGCCGGAAATCACCGGCGCCTTGATGTAGGACGGGCGGCCGGCCTGCTCGTCGCCCCAGAAGCGCGGCGCGCCCGCCCAGCCCTTGCAGTCGCCCGCGCAGATGCCGCAGGACAGGATCTTGATGATCACTTCGCGTGGACCGGCGGCCGGACGCTTGACCCATTCGAGCCGATAGTTCCGGGGCGCGTGGCAGACCACGGCCAGCATTTCCTCATCGTGATAGTTCATGGCGACTTCTCCTCGTGGTTGGTTTCGATCGACGCTGGACAGCGTCGCGCTGGCAGTTCTCTCATCGTTTGGAAAATGACTTTGAATTAAGACTTTTCTTATTTCTGTATCTGATATTAATAATGAGTTGTTTATAACAAATTGAATTTATTAAAAATTTAATATGCCATAGGTAGTTTTTATACCGAATGAAAAAGACCTATGGGATACTAATACACATGTAAAACAAATACAACAAATGTTTTTACTGGTTTCATGGGATATCTCGCGGCGCGGCGCGCGGCGGATTGCCCGCCGGGCCAGTCACGGCGCGGCCTGTAGCCGGACGAGCGGACGCCGTCGAACGCTATGGGCAAAGGGGAAAAGGAAATCCGGAGTCGTGGCGCCCGAGGGGCGCATTCCGGGCTATCCATGCGGCAAGGTCGGCCGCCGTCTATGTGCCTGGTTGTTTCCGGAAGAAGACGGAAAAAGATCGGCGAGGCCGGCGCGGACCTCGCCGCCGGGCGTTACCGCGGCTTGCCGCAGGAGTTAGGGGCCTGACTCGACGCTCTGGCGAAGGATGCCGGGCGGCGGCGGCCGCCGGCCCGGCTGGAGAAGGCTTACTTCAGCGCCGCCTGGATGACGTTTTCGGCCTTGGCGATGCGCTGCATCAGGGCCTCGGACGGTGTCTTGTCGAGCACCAGCGCGCAGCAGGCGGCGAGTTCGCCCTCGAAGATGGTGTTTTCCATCTCCTCGATGTTGATGCCCTCGGCGCGCAGCTCGCCGAGCACGCTGGCCAGGACGCCGACGCGGTTGTAGTGGCGGATGACCAGCGGCACGCCGCTGTGCAGCTTGCGCGGATTGACCGCGTTGACCGGCTTGCCGGTCTCCAGGAAGGTCTTCGCCACGCGCACGGTTTCCTCGGCGATGGCTTCCTCGGCCTGGTCGGTGGAGGCGCCGATGTGCGGCGAGGCGGCGGCCAGCCGACCGGCGAGTTCGGTGTCGGCGAACGGGGCTTCGCCGCCCGCGGGCTCGTTCTCGAACACGTCGAGCGCGGCGCGGATCTTGCCGGCGGCGAGCGCCGCCTTCAGCGCGGCACCGTCGACGACTTCGCTGCGCGCGGTGTTGACGAACAGCGCGCCTTTCCTCATGCGTTCGAAGAAGGCGCCGCCGAGCAGGCCGCGGGTGTCCTTGGACAGCGCGAGGTGCACGCTGACGGCGTCGACGCTCTCGGCCAACTCTTCGAGCGTGGCGCAGTAGCCGACGCCGAGCGCCTTGGCGCGGGCCGGCGTCAGGCTGCGCGACCAGCCGACGACGTTCATTTCCAGCCCGAGCGCGCGGCGGGCCACGGCGCAGCCGATGCTGCCCAGGCCGACGACGCCGAGCGTGCGGCCTTTCAGGCCGCGCGCCTTGCCGTATTCCTTCTTGCGCCATTGGCCGGCGCGCAGGTCGATCAGCGCCTCGGGGATGCGGCGGTCGGCGGCGATCAGCAGGCCGATCGCCAGTTCGGCGACCGCGTCGGTGTTCTTGCCGGGACAGTTGGCGACGTAGATGCCTTTTTCGCTGGCCTTCTTGATGTCGATGGTATTGACGCCGGCGCCGGCGCGGATGATCAGCGACAGCGAGCTCCCCGCCTCGATGGCCGCGGCGGTGACCTGCTTGGAGCGGACGATCAGTATTTCCACCCCGGCGAGCGCCGCGGGCAGCGCCTCGGCGGACAGGTCGGGTTCGAGCGCCACCTCGCAGCCCAGCGACTGCAAGTCGGCGACCATCTTGGCGGATACCTTGTCGGCAATCAGGATCTTCATGGAAACTCCCTCATGGGTAATGATTCGGGTTGTTTTCGCATGCCGTCCAGTGCGACTGCGCCTTGCATTCTTCCCGGACAGCTCGCAGGCCAGCGACTCGTGACCGGGCCTGCGGCGCGATTGTCCGAGCAGCTTAATGCCGCCTTGCCGGGGCCGCAACGTCTATCGGCCGATCAGCCGCCCGCCTTGCGCCGGACGCAGTCGAGATAGGCTTCGCCGTCCATCGGCGCGTTGTTCCGCTGCGCGCGCCAGAGCGTCTCGCCGAGGCATTCCATGATGGCGTGCTCGGCGTCGTGCACGTCCAGCGTGCGGCGCAGGGCGGCATACGCGGCCTTGATGCCCGGCGGCTGGTCGATGCTGATCTGCTCGGCGATCGCCAGGTGCAGCGAGAGGTGCAGGAAGGGGTTCATCTGCCCGCCCTCGGGCGTGAACTCGCGTTCGACCGCCGCCTGCGGGTCCTCCAGCAGGGCGTGGTACTCGGGGTGCTCGGCGATCAGGTCGGCCGCCGTCGCCTCGGCGCCTTCTAGGACCAGGCGCTCGCGGTGCTTGCGCCAGGATTCGCAGAAGAAGCGGCGGACTTGTTCGCGGGATGGATTGAACATGCAGGCTTAGACCCGCAGGGCGCCGATCAGGTTGCGGATGTCGGTTTCGCCTTGGGCCAGCATCCAGGCTTCCATGCCCTCGGCGATCTGCTGCGCGGCGCCCGGCGTGATGAAGCTGGCGGTGCCGACCTGCACGGCGGTGGCGCCGGCGAGGATGAACTCGATCGCGTCGGTCGCGGTCATGATGCCGCCGATGCCGATGATCGGCAGTTTCACCGCGCGGGACACGGCCCAGACCATGCGCAGGGCGATGGGCTTGACCGCCGGTCCGGAGAGGCCGCCGGTGAAGTTGGCGAGCACCGGGCGGCGCGTACCGAGGTCGATGGCCATGCCGATCAGGGTGTTGATCATCGACAGCGAATCGGCGCCGGCGTCGGCGCAGGCCTTGGCCATCGCCACGATGTCGGTGACGTTGGGCGAGAGCTTGACGATCAGGGGCTTCTTGGTCGCCTTGCGGCAGGCGGCGACGATGCCGGCGGCGCTGGTCGGGTCGGTGCCGAAGACGATGCCGCCGTGCTTGACGTTGGGACAGGAGATGTTCATTTCCAGCGCGGCGATTTCCGGCAGTTCGTCGAGCCGGCCGGCCATTTCGGCGTATTCGTTGACGGTGTCGCCGAAGAAGTTGGCGATGCACGGCGTGTTGACGGTGCGGATGAACGGCAGCTTCTTCTCGATGAAGGCCTCGATGCCGACGTTCTGCAGGCCGATGGCGTTGAGCATGCCGCCGGGCGTCTCGACGATGCGCGGCGTCGGATTGCCGGGGCGCGGGCGCAGCGACAGGCCCTTGGTGATGTAGGCGCCGAGCTTGGTGAGGTCGACGTACTCGGAGAATTCCTCGCCGTAGCCGAAGGTGCCGGAGGCGGTCATCACCGGGTTGCGCAGGTCGAGGCCGGCGCACGAAACGCGCATGTTTGGCTTGCTGGTGCTCATGTTCAGGCTCCCCACTGCAGTTCGCTGGCTTCGAAAACCGGTCCTTCGGTACAGACGCAGCGATAGTCCGGGGTTTGCGGCGAATGGTTCTTGCCGGTGGCGACGCAGCCGAGACAGGCGCCGACGCCGCAGGCCATGTAGCCTTCGAGCGAGACTTGGCAGGGCAGCTTGCGCTCGGCGGCGATCTTGGCCAGCGCGTGCAGCATGCCGTCCGGCCCGCAGGCGTAGAGCGTGGCCTTGCCGGCGAGCGCGTCGAGATGGCGGTTGAGGGCCACGGTGACGAAGCCCTTCGCCCCGTAGGAGCCGTCCTCGGTGGCGCAGTGGCATTTGACGCTGAGGCGTTCGAAATCGGTGAGGCACAACAGGTCGTCGCGCGTGCGGCCGCCGGCGAACAGGTGCACCGGCGACTTGCGCCGCACCAGTTCGGTGGCGAGCAGGTAGAGCGGCGCGAGGCCGATGCCGCCGCCGACCAGCAGTTTTTCCTCGTCGTCGCCGCCCATGTCGAAGCCGGTGCCGAGCGGGCCGAGGATGTCCACGGCGCTGCCCGCGCGCATCGTCGACAGCATGGCGGTGCCCTTGCCGACGACCTTGTAGAGCATCTCGAACCACACCTGCGCGACGCCGCCGGTTTCGTCCGTGCCGAGGTCGAAGACGGCCAGCGGCCGGCGCAGCAGCGGATCGAGGCCGCCGCCGATGCGCACCATGACGAACTGGCCCGGCGTGGCGGCGGCGAATTCGCGCGGGGCGGTCAGGCGGATGCGCCAGTAGTCGCGGGCGATCTCGACGTTGGACAGGATCTGTGAAGCGAATTGCATGGTGTGTCTCCAGCGGGTTTCGGTGTGGCGTGCGCACCCCGCCGCGCCCACGGCCGGTTGCGCCGGGGCAGGGGTCGAGGCGGTTTGCGCAAGGGGGTCCTGTTGAACCTCAGAAGCTGTTGACCTGGAACTGGTAGTCGCTGGCGACTTCGCCCAGCAACGCGAGGCGCGTCGCCGGGTCCGCGTCGAGCGCCCGGCAGATCTTCTCGTTGAATCCGACGAGCGCGGCTTTGGCGCTTTCGGCGAGTTCGGTGGTGACCGCCTGGTCCTCGTAGGTGAGGACGTAGGCATGCGCGGCGACGCCGATCACGAAGTAGAGCGCCGCGTTGGCACCGTCCGTCTTCATCAGGCTGAACGCCTCCTTGTACAGGCGCTTGAAATCGTCGGTGCCTCCGCCGGACTGCGCGAATTGGGCTGCGGTTTCCTGGAAGGTCATATGAGTCCTTTCGTTTCGGTTTTGGTGGAGGATTTTCCTCCGTGGGCATGGGACCACTGCATGGGGTCGGCCAGGAAGGTCTCCAGTTCGGCGAGCTCGCGGGTCTGGAACTTCGCGCTTTCGCGCGCCGCGACGAGGATGTCCTGCCACGTCGCCAGCGAATGGACTGTGACGCCCATGGTGTCCAGCACGTTGCGGGTCGGGAAGGTGCCGTAGTCGAAGACGACGAAGGCGTCCTTGACGCGCAGTTCCGCCTCGGCGATCGCCAGGCAGCAGTTCACCACCGAGTAGCCGCCCGACATGAGGTCGTTGACCAGCAGCACCGATTCGCCGGGATGCACCACGCCGACGACCTGCCGGCCGGGGCCGAGCCCCTTGCGCTGCTTGCGCACGTACTGCATGGGCAGGTTGAGCTCCTCGGCGATCCAGGCGGCCAGGGCGATGCCGCTGGCCTCGGCGCCGGCGACCGCGGAGACGCCGTCGAGGCAATGGCGCTTGCGCAGCAGGTCGAGCGCGTACTTGACCAGCTTGCGCCGGATCTCCGGGAAGGAAATCAACCGCCGGCATTCGATGTAGACCGGGCTGGCCCAGCCGGACGGCAGGCGGAACGGCTCGTCCATCTGGACCTCGATGCAGGACGTGGAGAGCAGGGCGAGCGAGACGTCCTTCGCCACGCGGATGTCTTCGTCGTCCCTGAGGGCAGTGGTCGGTGTCATGGCGGAGCCTCCAGCGGATGAGGGGGGGTCAGGTCAGGTCCAACAGTTCTACGCAGTTGCGCCGCGCCCGTCTTCCCCTTGAGCGCATTTTCCCACAGCCACTCGGTCATCTCCTCGTAGAGCCGGACGGGTTCCGGCGCGGCGGTGATGGTGGCGATGCCGTTGCGTATGCTCGGCATTTCGCCGAGCCGGAACGGGCTGACCGCGAGCACGGTGCGCTGCGCTCCGTACAGGAGCTGGAACGAGGCGGCGGGCATGGCGTCCTCGATCAGGCCGATGCGGATGTGCATCGGGCCGTTTTCCATCAGTTCGGCGATGCGTTCGACTTCCTTGCGGGCGGCCTCGATGCGCTGCCGGCGGGTGGACTCGTCGAGGTCCAGCGTGCCGACCAGGCCGGTACGCAGGAAAAGTTCCAGTTCGCGCAGTCCGATCAGGCTGACCACGTTCGGCCGCCGCGCGGCGAACGCCGCCTTGCGTTCGGCCAGGATGTCGAGGATGCCGGCCACCTCCGTGCGGTGGCGGGCGGCCTGCGGCGCGCTCTGCGGCAGCGATTCGAGCAGCATCGCCCGCAGGTGCTCCTGGTAGTCGTCCGAGGCCAGCAGCTGCGAGATCGGCTCGAAGTGGGCGACGATCCGCTCCGCCTCCTGCTCGATCTGCCGCATGCGTTCGAGGAAGCCGCGCGCGGTGGAGTAGTACTCGACCTCGACGCCGAGCAGCGACGCCAGCGACGTGCCCAGCAACTGGGCGAGCCGCTCCAGCGTTTCGATCTTGACGATCTTGCCCTGCTCCATCCGGTACAGCGCCGCCCGCGAGATGCCCAGGCGCTCGGCCACCTCGTCGGCCAGCAGCGAGGCGCCGATGCGGTAGGCGCGCAGGCGGCAGCCCAGCTCCGCGTAGTCGATCGACGACGGGACGGCGGCGGGGGGAGGAAGCGACGGCGCGGGCATCGGTCAGCGGATTTCGTGGATTGCCCGGTCGAGCACGTCGACGCCGAGCATGAAATCGTCGAGGTCCATGGCCTCGTCCGGGTTGTGCGAGCCGTTCTCGTTGCGCACGAAGATCATGCTGCTGGGGATGCCGGCGTTGGCGAACATCGAGGCGTCGTGCCCCGCGCCGCTGGGAATGACCTCGAACGGGATGTTCTTGCCGGCGCAGACCTTCGACAGCAGGTTGCACAACTGCGGGTCCATGGTCGCCGGGCTGGACAGCAGGCGGCGGTCGAACTCGAAGCGCACCTGCCGCTCGCGGCTGATCGCGGTGCACTCGGCGCGCATCAACTGGTAGAAGGCCTCCAGCGTGTCGATGCTCTTGCTGCGCACCTCGAAGCTGAACTTGACGTGGCCGGGGATGCGCGAGGTGGCGTGCTCGGCGGTGTTGGTCGACAGCATGCCGGTGGTGACCACGAGGTCGGTGCCGCGTTCGAGCAGCACGCTCCAGTGCTCGTCGAGCCGCATGATCAGGTCGGCCACCGCGAACATCGCGTCGCGCCTGAGCCAGCGGGGAATGGCGCCGGAGTGCCCGGAGGCGCCGATGCACTGCACGCCGTTGTGCCGGATGTTGCCGCGTATGCCGGAGACGATCGCCACCGGCAGCTTGCGCGCCTCCATCACCGGGCCTTGCTCGATGTGCAGTTCCAGGAAGGCGCGCACCGTCTGCGGATCGAAGAGCGCCTGCCCGGCGCGGATCGCCTCCATGTCGGCGCCGACCTGCTGCATGCAGGCGCCGAGCGTTTCGCCGGTGTCGCGCTGGCGCAGCGCCAGATCGTCCGCGTCGAGCTTGCCGAGCAGGGCGGACGAGCCGATGTAGGCCTTGCCGAACCAGGCGCTTTCCTCGCCGCGGAAACCGAGCACCTGCAGTGGCAGCGGCGAGCGCACGCCGCTGCGCTGCTGTTCCAGCAGACAGAGCAGGCCGGCCACCACGCCGGCCAGTCCGTCGTAGTTGCCGCCCTGCGGCACCGAATCGATGTGCGAGCCGCACCACACGGCCGGCGCGTCGGCGGGCGCGTCGGGGAAGCCGATCACCAGGTTGCCGGCGCGGTCGGCCCGTACCGCGAAGCCGGCGTCGGCGGCGAAGCGGCGCAGGTAGTCCGCGGTGGCGGATTCCCGGGCACCATAGCTTTCCCGCGAGACGCCGACGCCGTCGAACGTGAGTTCGCGGATCTCGGCGAACAGTTTTTCCGCGATGGAGCGCGATTCCTTCAAATCCATGGGCGTGTGTCCTGGCGTTCGTGTCGATGCCGCGGCGAGCCGGCCTTTACTTGAGTTCCGTGCCCTTGAGCTCGGGGATGAGGAACACCGTGGCGATCATGTCCAGCACGTAGATCGCGGCGAGCAGGCCGATGGCGATCTGGAACGAGTACGTCGCCACCAGCGAGCCGACGACGACCGGCCCGAAGCCGCCGACGCCGCGCCCGATGTTGAACAGCACGTTCTGCGCCGTGGCGCGCGCCTCGGTCGGATAGCCCTCGGACATCAGCGCGCCGTAGCCGCCCATCATGCCGTTGACGAACATGCCGAGCGCCGCGCCCGCCCACAGCATCAGGCTCTGGTCGGCGAGGTTGGAATAGGTCAGCACCATGATCACGGCGCCGGCCTGGAAGAGCAGGAAGGTCGGCTTGCGGCCGATGCGGTCAGCGAGCTGGCCGAACACCCAGATGCCGAACATCATCCCGAGGATGGTCACCGCGGTCCACATCGACGACTTGGTCAGGCTGAAGCCCAGCTGCTTGGAGAGGAAGTTCGGCATCCAGATCATCAAGCCGTAGTAGCCGAAGTTCTGCACCGAGGTCAGCACCACGATGCCGACGCTGATCTTGCTGGTCGCCGTGTCCTTGAACAGCAGCTTGAAGGCATCGATGATCGAGCGGCGCTTGGCCGTGCTCCTGACGAACAGTTCCGGCTCGTGCAGCCGGTTGCGGATGAACCAGGCGACGAACGCCGGGATCACCCCGACCAGGAACATGCCGCGCCAGCCGATGTTCGGCAGCAGCGCCGGCGTGACCAGCGCGGCGGCCAGCACGCCGAGCTGCCAGCCGAGCGCGACGTAGGAGGTGGCGCGCGCACGGTGCTTGGCCGGCCAGGCTTCGGAGGCCAGCGCCATGCCGATGCCGAACTCGCCACCCAGGCCGACTCCGGCGATGGTGCGGTAGAAAAGCAGGTCCCAGTAGCCGCTGGCCACGGCGCACAGGCCGGTGAAGACGGCGAACAGGACGATGGTCCAGGTGAGCACGCGGATGCGCCCGTACACGTCGCTCAGCGCGCCGAAGATCAGCCCGCCGGCGACGGCGCCGACCAGCGTCCAGGTGACCAGCGAACCGGCCTGGGTCGGCGAGAGCTGCAGGTCGGCCGAAATCGCCGAGAGCATGAAGCCGAGGATCAAGAGGTCGAAGCCGTCCATCGCATAGCCGACGGTCGAGCCGGCCAGGGCTTTCCAGCCGTACTTGCTGACTTTTTCGTCGGTGCCGCTGGCGGCGACCGGAGGATTGGCGCTTGTCGTTTCCATATCGAGGATCTCCCAAAAGAAAAAAGCTGCCGCGGGATGAGCACCGCAAAGGTATATGAATGAATTCTGAAGGCTTGTTTAAAAAAAGATACCAGTCTAAATTTTGAGACGCAAGTGCTATGTGGGGGCATGAAGGTTGGGCGCATTCGCTCCTCCCCCTTCAAGGGGGAGGCTGGGAGGGGGATGGGGTGTTGCGGCGAGGTTGGGCACTCACCCCATCCCCACCCCAACCCTCCCCTTGAAGGGGAGGGAGAGGCGTCTCAGCTCCCGCGCGCGGCGTCGGGGAGATATCCCGCCGCGACCGCGGCGTCGATCAGGCGGTTGGCGAGCGCGCCGAGTTCCGGCGCGCCGCGGGTGATCGATTCGGCCCGCCGGCGCACCTGTTCGGCGCGGACGCCGTTGGCCCGCCAGGCGCTGCCTTCGGTGAGCGCGTTGTGGATCATCGGCATCAGCCGGTCCACGGCCAGCGCGAAACGCGCTTCCGGCGTCTCGCCGGCGGCGAATTCGTCCCACAGCGCGCGCAGGCGCTGCGCCTGCGCCGGCGGCAGCAGCCCGAAAATCCGCTCGGCGGCATCCTGTTCGCGCTGCTCCTGCGTCTCGGCGCCGCGCGCGTCGTAGGCGAAGGTGTCGCCGGCATCGATCTCGACGAGGTCGTGCACCAGCAGCAGCTCGATCGCCCGGCCCGCGTCGACCGGGCGTTCGGCATGCTCGGCCAGCACCAGCGCCAGCAGCGCCACGTGCCAGCTGTGCTCGGCGCTGTTTTCGCGGCGGCTGCGGTCGAGCAGCGTGTTCTGGCGGAGCACGGTCTTGAGCCGGTCGATTTCGAGGAGGAAGGCGAATTGCCGGGCGAGCGGGCCGAATTCGGGAGGCAGGGGAGAAGTCATGGCGTATGGATGGCGGAGTGATGGAAAAGGAGTCAGCGCCGCCCGCGTCCGATGAGCGCGGCGACGACGGCGTTGTGGTACAGCCGGGAGCCGCCCGGCGGGCGCTCCGCCGGCGCGAGCTGGCCGGTCCCGTAGGCGCCGAGGATCGGCAGGCCGGGAAAGCGCGCGCGCAGGGCCGCCAGATCGCGGTCCTCGCCGCCGTAGAAGAACGGGCCGCGTCCGATGCACGAGAACATCAGCGCGCAGGCGGGCGCCGCGACTTCCAGCCGGGCGACGGCGGCGCGCATTTCAGCCTCGGCCGCCGCCGGCTGCCGCGTGGCCCAGGCCAGGTACTGGCCGCCGCGCACCCGCTCGGCGAGGGTGACCGTATGTTCGGAGGCGGCGTCGATCACCGCCGCGATGCGATCGCCTCGCCCGTGGCGCGGATCGTCCGGCGCCGGCTCGGCGTCGTGGAGAATCGCCGCGAGGTGGTGCGCGTGCCGGGCCGGCGCGTCCCGCAGGTCGGGCGGCAGGGCGTCGCGCAGGCTTTGCGCGGCGGGCCGGCCGTCCAGCGTTTCGAGATCGAAGCCGGAGGCGCGCGTGATCCGCTGGGCCTGGCCGAGCACGCGCAGGCCGGTTGACAGGCCGACGGCGATTTCGGCGCCGCCCAGCGACAGGCTGGCGTGCGGCGCGGCGGGCCGGCCTTGCTGCCAGAGCGCCGGCCCGCCGCGCGTCGTCGGGTCGGCGAAGCCGCTGCCGAGCACGCCGCCGAAACGCGGCGCCATGGCCAGCCAGTCCGCCGGCGGCAGCGCGTCGGCGAGGCCGAGCAGCGGGGCATCGGCGTGCGCGCACGGGGCCAGGGAAAACGGATCGCCGAAGACCAGCGCGGCCGCCGCCGGGCGGTCGAGCACCCAGCCCTGCTCGGTCAGCACGCCGGGCGCGATGCCGCCGGCCACCTGCAGGCATTGCGCGGCGTGCGCCGCGGCCGTCACGGCGGCCTGGGCGCAGCGCGCGAATTCCGGGGTCAGGAAGAGCAGCACGGCGTTGGCCCGGGCGAGCCCGGCCTTGTCCAGCGCCGCCGCGACCGCCTCCTCGGCCAGCCGGGCGTGCGCGGCGTTGGCGGAGACGAGAGCCGTGGCGAGCGTCATCGGAGAGCGGTGGAATGGGAGCGGGAGCAGGCCTACGCCGCGACGCTCGCGGCCGCGTTCTTGTGCGGGAACTCGCAGTATTCGGCGATCACGCAGCGCCAGCACTCCGGCTTGCGCGCCTTGCAGACGTAGCGGCCGTGCAGGATCAGCCAGTGGTGGGCGTCCTTGCGGTAGACCGGCGGCACGGCCTTGAGCAGCCCGAGTTCGACGGCCAGCGGCGTCTTCCCCGGCGCCAGGCCGGTGCGGTTGGCGACGCGGAAGATGTGCGTGTTGACCGCGATGGTCGGTTCGCCGAAGGCGGTGTTGAGCACCACGTTGGCGGTCTTGCGCCCGACGCCGGGCAGGGCTTCGAGCGCGGCGCGCTCGTGCGGCACCTCGCCGCCGTGCCGTTCGAGCAGCAGCCGGCAGGTGGCGATGACGTTCTTCGACTTGGTGCGGTACAGGCCGATGCGGCTGATGTATTCGGCCAGCTTTTCCTCGCCGAGCGCGAGGATCGCCTGCGGCGTCGGCGCGTCGGCGAACAGCCGGCGCGTGGCGACGTTGACGCTCTTGTCGGTGGCCTGCGCCGAGAGGATGACGGCGATCAGCAGCTGGAACGGCGTGGCGTATTCGAGCTCGGTGGTCGGCGCCGGATTGGCCGCCTTCAGGCGTTCGAACAGGGCAGTGCGGCGGGCGGCGTTCATGGGCAGTGGTCGGGAGCGGTCAATGGCTATGGCCGGCGGCGGCCGGGGCGAGCGGCGCGCGTTTCCCGCGCGCGGCGGCGCGCGCCTCGATCCAGTTTTTCCAGGCGACCAGGCAGCCGAGCACGATGAACGCGCCGGGCGGCAGCAGGGCCAGCAGGAAGCCGGGGTAGTCGGCGGGGAAGAGCTGCAGCGGGCTGAGCCCGGGGATGACCATGTCGATGCCGGAGAACAGCGTGCCCTTGCCGATCAGCTCGCGCAGGCCGCCGAGCAGGGACAGCGTCCACAGCATGCCGACGCCCATGAACACGCCGTCGAACATCGACTGCAGCGGCGGGTTCTTGTTGGCGAAGGCTTCGACGCGGGCGAGCACGATGCAGTTGGTGACGATCAGCGGAATGAAGATGCCGAGCACCAGGTAGAGCTGGTGCAGGTTGGCGTTGAACAGCAGGTCGACCACCGTGACCAGCGTGGCGACGATGAGGATGAACACCGGGATGCGGATCTCGTGCGGGATCAGGTTGCGCAGCGCGGAGACGGCGGCCCCCGAGAGCGCCATCACCAGGATGGTGGCCAGCGACAGCATGGCGCCGTTGACCAGGTTGGTGGTGACCGCCAGCAGCGGGCACAGGCCGAGGATCTGCACCAGGCTGGAATTCTGTTTCCAGACGCCGTTGGCGGCGATCTGGCGGAGTTCGGCGGGGGTCATGGTGTCTCCTTTTCCGCTACTGTGACGCCAGGATGCGTTCGCGGTTCGCCGCGACGAACAGCCCGGCCTTGCGCACCGCCTTGATCACCGCGCGCGGCGTGACCGTGGCGCCGGCCACCGAGTCGAAGCGGCCGCCGTCCTTGCGCACCTGCCATGCATGCGCCTCGATCGTCGCCGGGTTGAGCCCGTCGAACTGGGTGATCCACGGACGCGCCTTGTTGCGGTCCTTCTGCGGCTCGATGTAGTCGCCGAGGCCGGGCGTCTCCTTGTGCGCGATGACGCGCACGCCGATCACCTCGCCGTCGGCGCGCAGCGCCAGCAGCAGCCGGATCTTGCCGGAATAGCCGTCGGGCGCCACGGCTTCGAGGACCAGCGCCTCGATCCGGCCGCTCTTGCGCGCGCGCAGGATGCGTGCCGGGGCGTCGAGGCCGAGCTCCGGCGCGGCGCCGAGCACGGCGACGTCGTCGAGCAGCTTGTTGTCGTAGCGATCGCGCGGCAGCACCGCGTCGATCAGCTTCATCTTCTCCTCGGCGGCGGCCGCTTCGATGGACGGCAGCGTCCACAGGTACGCGCCCGACAGCAGCGAGGTGAACACCAGCACGAACAGGAACAGGATCAGCGCCGTGCGCGCGGCCATCCGGGGGGCGGTGATGGGCTTGCTCTGCGTCATTTCTTCATGCCGAAGATCGGCGGCTGCGTGTACAGGTCGATGACCGGTACGCAGATGTTCAGCAGCAGCACCGCGAAGGCCACGCCGTCCGGGTAGCCGCCGAAGACGCGGATCAGGTAGGCCAGCACGCCGGCGGCAAAGCCGAAGATCAGCTTGCCGCGCGGCGTCGTGCAGCCGGTCACCGGGTCGGTGGCAATGAAGAACGCGCCGAGCATCGAACCGCCGGAAAACAGGTGGAACAGCGGGTCGGCGAAGGCCTCCGGTTGCCACAGCCACAACGCGCCCGAGATCGCCGCCAGCCCGCCGAGGAAGGCGACCGGCACGTGCCAGCCGATGACCCCGCGCCACCACAGCCACAGCCCGCCGAGCAGGTAGCCGGCGGAAACCCATTCCCAGCCGTGCCCGGCGACGTACCCGAACACGTGGCGGTCGGCGGTGATCGCGGCCACGCCGGTCCGTCCCTCGCCGAGCTTGAGCGCCGTTTTCAGCGCGTCGAGGGGCGTGGCGCCGGTCAGCGCGTCGAGGCGCGGCGCCTGGCCGAGGATCAGCGCCAGCCGCTCGCCGAAGCCCGCGCCGGCATCGATCGCCGGCCATTGCGACATCAGCGCCGGGAACGAGACGATGCACACCGCGAAAGCGATCATCGCCGGGTTGAAGGGGTTCTGCCCGAGGCCGCCGTAGAGGTGCTTGGCCACCACGATGGCGAAGGCCGTGCCGACCGCGACCAGCCACCACGGCGCCAGCGGCGGGAAGGCCAGTGCGATCAGCCAGGCGGTGACCACCGCGCTGCCGTCGCCGAGGAACAGCCCGAGCGGCTTGCCGCGCACGGCGAGCATGACCGCCTCGGCAAGCAGCGCCGTGGCCGTGGCGATGCCGAGCTGCACCAGCACGGCCGGGCCGAGCAGCCACAGGTAGGCGGCGACGCCCGGCAGCAGCGCGGCCAGCACCTGCAGCATGACGCGGCGGACGCTGATGTTCTGCGCCAGATACGGCGGCGTGATGAAATCCGTGGGACCGTTCATTCAGTCTCTTCCAGGCGTTCCGGACGCCGAACGCGCGGCGGGCGCGGCGAGAAACCGGTAAGGCTCATTGTTGTTCTCCCCGCGCGTCGTGCGTCTCCGCCTGCGGCGCGGTCGCGTCCTGTTCCTGCAGCGGCGCGCGGCGCTTGTCGATCTCGGCGATTTCCTTGCGCTGGGTGGCGGTCAGGCCGTCGAGATTTTTCGGCTGGACACTTTCCCGCTGCGCGCGGGCGCGCTCCATCGCCGCGGCGATGGCCGCCTTCTTCGCCGCTTCCGCGTCGACCGGAGCGGCATTGGCCGGCGTCGCTCCTGCCGGCGCACCGGCGGGTGCCGCCTTTTCCGCCGCCTTGGCCGCGGCGGCCCGGGCCAGCCGTTCGGCCTTCTCGGCCTTTTCCCGCTCGTCGCGCGCGTTGCGCCACTCGAAGCGCGCCTTGGCCGCGTCGGCGTTGAGCTTGTCCCGCTCGCGCGACCAGATTTCGCTCTTGGCGAAACGGAAGTACTGCACCAGCGGGATGTGCGACGGGCAGACGTAGCTGCAGCAGCCGCATTCGATGCAGTCGAACAGCTGGTATTCCTGCGTCTTGCCGAAATTGCGAGCGCGCGCGAACCAGTACAGCTCGAACGGCTGCAGTTCGTGCGGGCAGGCCAGCGCGCAGGCGCCGCAGCGGATGCACGGCATCTCCGGCGCGGGCGGCGGGAACAGCGCCGGCGAGCCGGCGATGATGCAGTTGGTGGCCTTGACCACCGGGGCATCCAGGCTCGGCAGGTCGAAGCCCATCATCGGGCCGCCCATGACGTAGCGGTTGGTGTCGGCCCGCGGGCGCATCAGCGGCAGGACTTCGCGCAGCGGCGTGCCGAGCAGGAGCTCCCAGTTGCGCGGCTGTTCGACGTTGCCGGTGAGCGTGACGATGCGCGACAGCACCGGCTCGCCGAAGGCCACGGCGCGCCACGCGGTGTAGGCCGTGGCGACGTTGAAGCACTGCACGCCCATTTCCGGCGAGCGCTTGCTGGCCGGGACTTCCTTGCCGGTGAGCACGCGGATCAGCTGCTTGGCGCCGCCGGCCGGGTAGCGAGTCGGCACCGCGATCACCGCGAAATCCTCGCCGACGGCGCTTACGGCCGCCCGCATGGCGGCGATCGCCTCGGGCTTGTTGTCCTCGATGCCGATCAGCACGCGCCGCGGCTGCAGCAGATCGCGGAAGATGGCCGCGCCGCGCACGATGCCTTCGGCGCGCTCGCGCATCAGCATGTCGTCGCAGGTCATGAACGGCTCGCACTCGGCGCCGTTGATGACCAGCTCCTCCATCGGCACGGAGCGGGCCGCCTCGGTCTTGACGTGGCTGGGGAAGACGGCGCCGCCCAGGCCGACCACGCCGGCGTCGCGCAGGATCTCGCGCACGCGCTCCGGCGTCAGCGCGGCGTGGTCGAGCGGCGTGCGTTCGATCCACTCGTCCCGGCCGTCCGGCTCGATGACCACCGACAGTGTCGGCAGGCCGGACGGGTGCGCGGCGGTGCGCTCCTCGACGGCGAGCACGGTGCCCGAGGTCGGCGCATGCACCGCCGACGAGACCCATTTGTCCGCCGCGCCGATGCGCTGGCCCTTGCGCACGCGCTCGCCGGCCGCGACCAGCGGCTGCGGATGGCCGCCGATGCTCTGGTGCAGCGGCACGATGAGCAGCGAGGGCAGCGGGGCGATGCCGATCGGCGCCTGCACCGACGGCGCCTTGTGCGTTTCCGGCTTGACGCCGCCCTTGAACTGGAAAAGTCGCTGGAGCATGGTCGTCCCGCGTTCAGGCGGCGCGCCGCACGGGTTCGGCCGCTGGAGAAACGGCGCGGATGGCGAAGACCGGATATTTCCACTTCCAGCTGTCGATCTTCTCGGGCACCGGCTCCATGCTGATGCACTCGACCGGGCAGGGCTTCACGCACAGTTCGCAGCCGGTGCACAGCGCGGCGACCACGGTGTGCATCTGCTTGGCCGCCCCGACGATCGCGTTGACCGGGCAGGCCTGGATGCACAGCGTGCAGCCGATGCACAACTGTTCGTCGATGAGCGCCACCTGCCTGGGCTTTTCCTCGGCGTCGAGCGGCTTGACCTCGCGCCCGAGCAGGTCGGCCAGCTTGGCCACGCCTTCCTGGCCGCCGGGCGGGCAGCGGTTGATGTCCGCCTCGCCCTCGGCGATCGCCTGGGCGTAGGGCCGGCAGCCCGGATAGCCGCACTGGCCGCACTGGGTCTGCGGCAGGATGGCGTCGATCTTCTCGACCAGCGGGTTGCCCTCGACCTTGAACTTGATCGAGGCGTAGCCGAGCGCCGCGCCGAGGATGACGGCGCCGAGCGCCATGATGAGGAGCGCGGTGAGCATCACTGATACTTGTCGAGGCCGGCGAAGCCCATGAAGGCGAGGCTCATCAGCCCGGCGGTGATCATCGCGATCGACACGCCGCGGAAGGGCGCCGGCACGTCGGCACCCTCGATGCGTTCGCGCATGCCGGCGAACAGCACCAGCACCAGCGAGAAGCCGACGGCGCTCCCGGCGCCGAACACCAGCGATTCGAGGAAATTGTGCCCGTTGGCGACGTTGAGCAGCGGCACGCCGAGCACGGCGCAGTTGGTGGTGATCAGCGGCAGGTAGATGCCCAGCACCTGATGCAGCACCGGGCTGGTCTTCTGGATGACCATCTCGGTCAACTGCACGATCGCGGCGATGGTGACGATGAACGAGATGGTGCGCAGGTATTCCAGGCCGAAGGGCGTCAGCAGCAGGTGGTCGATCACGTAGCTGGCGCCGGTGGCGACGGTCAGCACGAAGGTCGTCGCCGCGCCCATGCCGAAGGCGGTGTCCAGCTTCTTGGACACGCCCATGAACGGGCACAGGCCGAGAATCCTCACCAGCACGACGTTGTTGACCAGCACGGCGCCGATGACGATGAACAGGTAATGGACCATTGTTCCTGCAAGCGGTGGTTTCAGTCGGATCAGGCGGGGATTATCCGCTTTCGCCTAATGCCGTTCAACCACGCAATCAGTGCATGAATATGCGGAAACGTTATAAAACGGGAAGATGAGCGAGGGCGGTTAACCACGGCGACACAACGGGCACGACGAAAGACAAGAAACAAGATTTTGCTTTTCGCCGTGCCCGCCGCGTCGCCGTGGTTAATGTGCTTTTTTTAGAACTTGTACTGCACTTGCACCGACGCGCCGCCGCCGTCGCGCTTGCCGGCGTAGCCGGTGGCGGCGAAGTCCAGGGTCAGGTTGCGGCTGGCGGTCGGCCGGACGCTGGCGCCCAGGGACAACAGGCCGGTGCCACCCTTCACGCTCGGCGCCTCGATCCTGTAGCTCCCATACGTGGTGGCTTTCGCCTCGCCGTCGAACTCCCGCTCGTAGCCCAGCCCCGCCTTGAGCGTCACCGCCGGGGAGTAGCGGTGCGCCAGTTCCGCGTTCAGGCGCAGGCGCTGCGAATCGACCCGTTCGAAGTGGAGCGGGTCGCCGGCCACGGTGACGTGCTTGCCGCCGACCCGGCTGCCCAGGTATTTGGCCGAGAGGTCCAGCGTCTGGTCGGCGGTCAGCGGCAGTTCATAGCCCACGCCCAGGTGCGCGCTCACGTAGCGGGAATGGAGGCGGTAGCGCGCGAACTCGCCGCTCGCCAGGTTCTGCAGGTCGCCGGTGTCGAAGCTCAGGCGGGTCCTGCCGGCGCGGAGGGACGCCTCGGTGTAGAAGCCGCTGGCGAAGGCATAGCGCCCGAGCAGGCCGGCGCCGTAATAGCGGGCGTGGCCGTCGCCGTCGACCGAAGCGGCGTTGTAGAAACTGTTGTGGCTGTCGTAGTTGCCCCAACCGCCCTCGACGAAGGCACCAGCGGTAAATGCCTCCTGCCGGACGCCGAGGCCGGCGGCGAGGAACTGGTCGTTCGAAGTCACGTGCGAGCCGCTGTCGTAGCGGGAACGGCCGGCCGAGGCCAGGGCGAAGGATGACGCGCCGGAGCCGGACGCCTGGGCGGCGATGGCGTCGAACGCCTCGTCGGCGATGTGGTCGGCGCCCCGCGTGACGAGCATCGCGCCGCCCAGGTAGCCTTCGGACAGGGCCTTGAGCTGCGGATTCACGCGCGCTGCCGGGCGGCCGCCCGAACCGGCCCCGGAATCGCCGTCTGAACCACCACCCGAGCCGCCACCGGAATTACCGCCCGAACCGTCACCCGAACCACTGCTCGGACACGTCTCGCCCGCGCTGGCCTGGCAGGCGAGGATCGTGGCGGTCACTTCCTTGCCGGCGAGGTTGACGCGGGTCTGCACGTCGTATAGCAGCGAGATGCCCTGCTGGAGCATGCCGGTCGAGGTGAGGCCGATGCCGCTGCCGGACAGGCTGCTGGCCGCGCGCATCAGGACGAACTGGTCGCCGGCGTTCAGAGCGTTGCCGGAATGGATGCCGACGACCCTGATCTCGGAAGCCTTGGCCGCCTGCGCACTGTCCAGGTTGTCGGCGTTGCTGCCGAGGACGATCTGCTGCGCGCTGATCAGCGCGGTCGGCTGGTTCGCCAGGGACGGTTGGAGGGTGAAGTTGTATTTCTCGAAGTTGGCGACGGTATGCACGCTGACCGGCTGCGCCGAGAAGTTCAGGGTATTGCCGGTGAACACGTCGTAGCGTTCCGGCTTGTGGTTTGGCGCTTCCAGGTAGCCGCCGTAGAGCGAGGTGTTGCCGCCGAGGATGCGGGCCTGGTCGCCGATGGTGACGGTGTTGTTCGTAGCCAGGGCCCGGGAACCGGATGAAACGACATCGGCGCGCGCCGTTGCGCCGCTGGCCGCCACGCTCGCCGTGCCTGCCGCCACGGACCAGCGGACATACCCGCCGTAAATGGACCCGCCGTCCGTCGACTTGCCGTTCAGGCTGACCACGTTGTCGCTGGCGCTGACGATGCTGTTGACGACCAGCACGGAAGCGTCGGCATCGGCGGTGACGCCCGTGGCGCCGGTAACCATTCCGCCGGCGGCCGTACCGCCTTGCACGTCGAGCGACGCATGGCCGCCGTACAGGCTGCCTCTCACGGCGGCGTTCTTCCGGACGGTGACCGTATTTCCGTCGGCGCGCATCGCTGAATTCTGGATGTCGGCAGTGGCGTTGGCTGCGACGCTGCTGCCGGAAGCGCCGCTGGCGGAGACGTTGGCCGTACCTGCCGTGGCGATGCCGCCGCGCACGCTGCCGGACACCCAGCCGCCGTACAGGCTGCCTTCGACGGCGGCGCCTTCGGCGAGGTCGACCGTGTTGCCGGTGGCGCTGACCCAGGTATGGCTCATCATGGCGGCGGCAATGGCTTCGGCGCGGGCGCTGCCGGCGGTCGCGCTCGCCGTGTTGCCGGTGGCCGTGCCGGCCTGTGCGTCGAGCTCGACGTGGCCGCCGTACAGGCTGCCGTGCACGGTGGCGTTCTCCCCGACGGCGACGGTGTTCGTGTCGGCCTGCGCCCAGTTTTGGAAAGCGTTGATGGAAGAGAAGGCGACGTAGCCGCCCGGGGCGGCCGCCCTGGCGTAGGCATCGTCGGAGGAACTGTCGGCCGTGCCGGCAACGGCTGATGCGCTGTGCGCCGCCAGGGAAACGCGGCCGCCGTACAGGCTGCCCTGGGCGGCGGCGCTTTCGGCGAGGGTGACCGTATTGTGGTTGGCGCTGGCCATAGTCAAGTTGAACAAGGCCATGGCTACGGCATCGGCTACGGCATCGTTCATCGATGCTGTCGCGGTGCCGCTCAGGGCATTTTGGGCCTGCACGTCGATCGTCACGCGGCCACCGTGCAGATCGCCCGTCGCCATGGCGTACCGCCCGACGGTGAGCGTGTTCGTGTCGGCATGCGCTCTGGTGCTGCTGGCTCCGGCGTTGGCGGTACCGGAGGCGGTCCCCGCCGTGCCGCCCCCGCCCGTGGCCATGCCGGCGTGTACGCTGACAGAAGCCTGCCCGCCGTACAGGTCCCCGGTCACGGTGGCGTTATCGGCGAGGTTGAGCCCGTTGCCGTCGGCGTTAACCCAGAAATCCACGGCATCGGCGCTGGCGCTGGCGTCGGCGTTGCGGTGGGTGAAATTGATCGCCGTGCCGCCCTCGGCCGTGCCGCCCCGTACGTCGATCGCCGCGTGGCCGCCGCGCAGGTCCGCCGTGACTGATGCGCCGTCCGCGACGGTGAGCGTGTTGCCGTTGGCGCGGGCATTGGATGCATCGAAGCGGGCGTCGGCGCGGGCGTCGGCCATGACTAGCGCATCGGTGCCGTCGGTCGGCGCGGTGGTCGTGGCGCCGGTGGCTTCGGCCGCGTATACGCCGATCGTCGCCTGTCCGCCGTACAGTTCTCCCGTGACGACCGTGCCCGCGACGATAAGCGTGTTGTCGCCGGCGGCCGCCGTGGTGCCGACGA
The DNA here is from genome assembly GCF_047602565.1 of Propionivibrio sp. GTDB lineage: Bacteria > Pseudomonadota > Gammaproteobacteria > Burkholderiales > Rhodocyclaceae > Propionivibrio. The sequence continues at coordinate 1,026,642 of NZ_JASGGX010000001.1, read as the reverse complement.
CGCGGGCGCTGGCGTTGGCGGAGACATCGACACTGGTGAAGATGTCGGCAGCGGAGGTCATGGTCACGTCGCCGACGCGGGCCGTGCCGGCATGCGCATCCATCGCCGCCTGTCCGCCGAACAGGCGCCCCGCTACGGTTGCGCTGCCGTTCACGAACAGCGTGTTGGTATCCGCGTGGGTGCCGGCTGCTATGATTTTGGCGTTGGCCTGGGCGTGGGCGTCGATGCTGCCGGTCACGATCACCGAATCGATCTCGGCCCGCCCGGCGCGCGCGTAGATCGACGCCCGGCCGCCGAACAGGTGCCCCGTCAGGGTGGCGCTGTCATTCACGGCCACCTCGTTGCCGCTTGCGCTGGCTCCGGAAGAGACCTCGGCGTCGGCGACGGCGGATCGGGCGTCATTGCCGCCGTTCGTGGCGTTCCCGGCGTAGGCCATGAGCACCGCGTGGCCGCCGAACAAAGTCCCCGCGACCACCGCGTGATCGTCGAGCGTGGCCGTGTTGCCGTTGGCGTTTGCTCCGCCGTAGCTACTGGCGGTGGTGTCGCTGATGCTTCCCGTGCCGCTCAAGTGTTGATCCGACGTAATATTCGTGATCTGCGACAGACCGCCAAGAATGTTGCCCTGAATGCTGCCTTGCCTGATCGCGACGGCGTTTTGTTCCACCCCCGCTCCATTGTTCGAATAGCCGCCGATGATGAAGTCCAGGTGTGTCCCGGACGTGTCGTCGATGATCAGGTCCGCATTGGTGGTCACGGTATAGCCGCCGTCGCGATAGATGACGCCCAGGCTCGTCGGTGCCCCTACCCATAATGGAAGCCCCAGACTCGCCGCCGTTTCGGGCGGCGTCGTGCCGTCGTGGATGATGGTCTGGGCGAATGCGCCGGCGGCGGGCAGGACAAGGGCCAGAGCGGCACTGATCCTGCTGACCAGGAAGCGCGGGGTGTCCCGGCGGCGCGTGCCCGCGTGGCGCCGGCGGCCAGTCGCGCTGCGGCTCATGGTGCGCTCCGCCGCGCCGGGCGGGTGGTTAGAGGGCTGGAGGCTGGAGACGGAGGGCTGAGTCATGGTTCGGAGGTTCCCTGTTCAGATTGTGAGGAATACGCTCCGCCGGGCCGGGTGCGCGAGGGTCACCTGGCCGCGAGGACGAAACGCGGGGGGATTCGTCCGGCATCGGTCTGCGATGCCCGGACGCAAAAGCTCGCGTAGGGTCGCCGCAAACGCGGGAATGTCAAATAGGAATCGTCGGAAAAACCGGATGAGAGATGTGGTTTTTGCCCTATCCCCACTCCGGCCCTCCACTTGAAGGGGAGGGAGAAAGGCAAGGGCTTTTAACCACGACGAACACGACGGGCACAACGAAAAACAAGAAACAGGATTTTGCTTTTCGCCGTGCCCGCCGTGTCGCCGTGGTTAATTACGATTTTCCCGATTTTGTCTTTCGTCGTGCCCGTTGTGCTCGTTATGGTTAAAAAGCCCGCGCTTTTCGCCATGCCCGTCCGCGTCTCTGGTATTTTTGCATCCCCGGAATCGATGCGAGAAAGCGAGAACGCCGTGCTGATCAATTGCGTGGCCTATGAGAACGGCACCAAGCTGGCCGATCTGCCGATCGAGGAAATCAGCGATTACCTGGCGCGGCCGGAATGCTTCGTCTGGGTGGCTTTGGCCGATGCGACGCCGGAAGAACTGGATACGATGAAGGAGGAGTTCTCACTGCACGAGCTGGCCGTCGAGGATGCGCGCCACGGGCACCAGCGGCCGAAGATCGAGGACTACGGCGATTCGCTGTTCGTCGTCATGCATCTGCTGGACTTCGGCCCGAACGCCAGCACGGCGGCCGACGCCGGTACGGGGGAGGTGGACATCTTCGTCGGCCGCAATTACGTGCTGTCGGTGCGCAACCACAGCGTGCAGCACTTCCTCGCCGTGCGCGAGCGCTGCGAGCGCGAGCCGGAACTGCTCCGGCTGGGCTCCGGCTTCGTGCTCTACGCCCTGATGGACGCCACCGTTGACCGCTACATTCCGATCGCCGACCTCCTGGAAACGGAACTGGAGGAGATCGAGGAACTGATCTTCACCCAGGGCGCGGCGCGCGCCAACATCCAGCGGCTCTACTCGTTGAAGAGCCGCGTCATGCGGCTCAAGCACGCGGTGGCGCCGCTGCTGGAGGAGACCGGCAAGCTGTTCGGCAGCCGCGCGCCGGCCGTCTGCGCCAGCGGCCGCGAGTATTTCCGCGACGTGCACGACCACCTGGCGCGCATCAACACCTCGATCGACAACGTCCGCGAAATGATCGGCACGGCGATCCAGGTCAACCTCTCGATGGTGGCCATCGAGGAGAGCGAGGACAACAAGAAGCTGGCCGCCTGGGCCGGGATCTTCGCGGTGGCGACGGCGTTCGCCGGCATCTGGGGCATGAACTTCAAGGCCATGCCCGAACTGGACTGGGCCTACGGCTACCCGGTCGCGCTGATCGTCATCGCCCTGAGCAGCCTGCTGCTCTACCTGCGCTTCAAGCGGGCGGGCTGGCTTTAATCGGGGAGCTCCTGCCAGACGCCGTCGATGAGCCCCTCGATCGGCCGGAAGCGCACCTTGTAGCTCATCTTGCGGCATTCCTGTATCCAGTAGCCGAGATAGAGGTGGGGCCAGTCGTTGTCCAGGCACTGGCGGATCTGCCAGAGGATGTTGTAGGTGCCCAGGCTGGCGGCCGGCAGGTCCGGATCGAAGAAGGTGTAGACCGACGACAGCCCGTCGTCGAGCACGTCGATGATGCTGACCATGCGCAGCTGTCCGCCGTCGCGGAATTCCATCAGCCGGGTGTCGACCTGGCTCTGCAGCAGGAACTGCACGTACTGCTCGCGGTCGTCGTCGTCCATGCCGCCGCCGGAATGGCGCTGCGCCTGGTAGCGGCGGTAGAGGGCGTAGTGTTCCTCGCAGAAGCCGAGCGGCCGCTCGCGTACTTCGAGCGCCTGGTTCGCCTTCAGGCAGCGCCGCTGGCTGCGGTCCGGCACGAAGCGGGCGACCGGCACGCGCACCGGCACGCAGGCCCGGCAGCCGTGGCAGGCCGGACGGTAGGTGAAATCGCCGCTGCGCCGGAAGCCGCGCCGGACCAGTTCGGCGTAGATGTCGGCGCCGACCAGCTGCGGCGGGATGGCCACGCGCGAGACGGCTTCCCGGCCGGGCAGGTAGCTGCACGGATGCGGCGCCGTGTCGCAGAACTGCAGCAGCGACAGCGGCAGGTCGGAATCGTTGAGGCGCGTCATCGCCAGTCGCCCGCCGCCGCGTCGGCCGGCCAGCGGCCGCACAGGGGCGGGATGGCGGTCAGGTGCCGCACGTTGAGGATGAAGTCGTCGCGCGGGATTTCCCGGGCGCCCAGCGAGGCGAGGTGCGAGGTGTTCATCTGGCAGTCGATCAGGCCGAAGCCCTGTTGTTCAAGAAAGCGCGCCAGATGGGCGATGGCGATCTTCGAGGCGTCGGTGACGTGGGTGAACATCGATTCTCCGTAGAACATCTTGCCGATGGCGATGCCGTACAGGCCGCCGGCGAGCTTGCCATCGACCCACGTTTCGACCGAGTGCGCGTAGCCGAGTTCGTGCAGCCGGAGATACGCGGCCTGGATCTCGGGTGTGATCCAGGTGCCCGCCTGGCCGGGACGGCGCTTGCGCGCGCAGGCCTGGATCACCGCCTTGAAGCCGCTGTCCAGGCACACCCGGTAGCCGCCCTGGCGCAGGGTCTTGCGCAGCGAGCGCGAAATCCTGAATTCGCCGGGGAACAGGACCATGCGCGGATCGGGGCTCCACCACAGGATCGGTTCGCCCGGCGAGTACCAGGGGAAGATGCCGTTGATGTAGGCCTGCACTAGGCGCTGCGGCGTCAGGTCGCCGCCCGCGCAGAGCAGGCCGTTCGGCTCGCGCAGGGCGAGTTCGAGCGGCGGGAAGTTCTCGGCGTTGCCCAGCCAGGGAATCATCGGGCGGCTCCGGGCGCGCGGCGGTCGTCGGCAAAGGCGACGGCGTGGTTGACGCCGAGCCGGATGCCGATCGTTTCGCCCAGGGCGTGGTGATGGTGCGAGGGAACCAGGAGCTGGGCCTCGGCGCCGCTCGGCAGGCGCAGCGTATACAGGAACTCGGCGCCGCGGAAGGCGCGGTGCACCACCTCGGCGCGCAGCGCGCTGCACTCGTCGTAGACGATGTCGTTGGCGCGCAGCAGCACCTGCACCGGGCAGCCGCGGCCGGCGGCGAGCGGCAGGCGCGGCGAGAGCCGGCCGAGCTCGACGTCGATCCGGCCGCCGTCGGCGACCGTGCCGGGCAGGAAGGCGCCCTGGCCGATGAAGTCGGCGACGAAGCGGTTGGCCGGGCGGTGGTAAAGGTCGTACGGCGTATCCCACTGCTGGATCGTCCCGTCCGCCATCAGGCCGATCTCGTCGGCCATGGCGAAGGCCTCGTTCTGGTCGTGCGTGACCAGGATGGCGGTCATGCCCTGCTGCTTGAGGATGGCGCGTATTTCGTGCGACAGGCGTTCGCGCAATTCCGCGTCGAGATTGGAGAAGGGCTCGTCGAGCAGGACCAGTTCGGGGCGCGGGGCGAGGGCGCGGGCCAGCGCCACGCGCTGCTGCTGCCCGCCCGAGAGTTCGTGCGGATACTTGCGCTCCTGGCCGGACAGTCCGACCGTCGCGAGCAGTTCCTCCACCCGCGCCCGGCGCTCGCGCCCGCTCAGCGCGGCCAGCCCGAAGCCGATGTTGCCGGCGACGGTGAGGTGGGGAAACAGCGCGTAGTCCTGGAAGACCATGCCGATGCGCCGCTTTTCCGGCGGCAGGCTGAATCCCGGCCGGCTGACCGGCGCGCCGTCCAGGCGGATTTCCCCCTCGACGATCGGCTCGAACCCGGCGATGCAGCGCAGCAGGGTCGTCTTGCCGCAGCCCGACGGCCCGAGCAGGCAGACGATGCCGCCCGTGTCCACGCGGAAGCCGACGCCGTCGACGACGGTATGCGCGCCGTAGCGCTGGACGATGCGATCGAGTTCGAGGTGGGCCATGGGCGGCGACGGTCTGGCGGGACGGGGGGATTATACGGTCCCGCCGCGGGCTTCCGGCCGCGCCCGCGCCGTTTTGAGCACCGCGCGCGATACCGTACCATTCGGCATGTCGGCGCCGGGTCTGTCGCGCCCCGGAGGGAGGAAGGAATGGAACGCGGAATCCGCATCGCGCTGCTGGGCGAATGCATGATCGAGCTGCGCGGCCAGCTGTTCGGCACGATGCAGCAATACTTCGGCGGGGACACGCTGAACACCGCCGTGTATCTGGCGCGCCTCGCCGCCGACGGCGGCATCGAGGTGGCCTACGCCACGGAACTCGGCACCGATGCCTTCAGCGAGGCGATGCTGCGCGCGTGGCGGGACGACCGCATCGATACCAGCCTGGTCATCCGCGAACCCGGCCGCATGCCGGGGCTGTATACGATCCAGGTTGACGAGACCGGCGAGCGCACCTTCTACTACTGGCGCGATTCCAGCGCGGCGCGGCACTACTTCGACGGCGCCAGCAGTCCGCTGGAGGACGCGCTCGGCACGCTCGACGCGCTGTATTTCAGCGGCATCAGCCTGGCGGTGCTGTCCCGCCACGGGCGCGAGCGGCTGTTCAAGTGCGCCGAACGGCTGCGCGCCGCGGGCCGGCAGGTGATCTTCGACAACAATTTCCGCGCCCGCCTGTGGCCGGGCCTCGCCGACGCGCGTGCCTGGTACGAACGGGCGTTCGCCTGCTGCGACCTGGCGATGATCACGCTGGACGACAACCAGGCGCTCTACGGGCTGCCGGACGCGGCGTCGGCGATCCGCCACGCCTGCGCGCTGCCGCCCGGCGAGGTGGTGATCAAGCGCGGCGCCGAGCCGACGCTGGTGCGCCTCGCTGGCCGCGAACCGATCGCGGTGCCCACCTTCCCGGTGGCCAAGGTGGTGGACACCACCGGCGCCGGCGACTCCTTCGCCGGCGGCTATCTGGCTGCCCGCCTGCAGGGGCAGGGGCCGGAGGTGGCGGCCCGGTCGGGCAACAAGCTCGCCTCGATCGTGATCCAGCATGCCGGAGCGATCATCCCGCGCGAGGCGATGCCGGTGTTTTTCTTCGCCTGAGCGCCCTCCATGAAGCTCGCGGCGTCGCCGGGCCTGCTCATCCTCGCCGCCGTGGTGGCCGGCCTGATCGGGCTGCCGGTGGCCAGCGTGCTGGCGCACGTGTTCGACGGCGGCACGTCGGGCGTCTGGCGGCATCTGGCCGCGACGGTACTGCCCGAATACGTCGGCAACACGCTGTGGCTGTGCCTCGGGGTCGGATCGGGCACCGTCGCCGTCGGCGTGTCCACCGCCTGGCTGACCGCCATGCACCGCTTTCCGGGCAGCCGGATTTTCGAATGGGCGCTGGTGCTGCCGCTGGCCGTCCCGGCCTACGTGCTGGCCTACGTCTACACCGACTTCCTGCAGTTCGCCGGCCCGGTGCAGAGCGCCTTGCGCGAGGCGTTCGGCTGGACGCGGGCCGACTACTTCTTCCCCGAAGTGCGCAGCCTGGGCGGCGCCATCGTGCTGTTCGTCTTCGTGCTCTATCCCTACGTCTACCTGACCGCCCGCGTGGCCTTCATCGAGCGCGCCGGCGGCATGCTGGAGGCGGCGCGCACGCTGGGCCTGGGGCCGTGGCGCAGTTTCCTGCGGGTGTCCGTGCCGCTGGCGCGGCCGGCCGTGGCGGCGGGGACGACGCTGGCCCTGATGGAAACCCTGGCCGACTACGGCGCCGTCTCGTACTTCGGCGTGCAGACCTTCACCACCGGCATCTACCGCGCCTGGTTCTCGCTCGGCGACCGCATCGCCGCGGCGCAGCTCGCCGCCGCGCTGCTCGGCTTCGTGATCGCGTTGCTGCTGCTGGAACAGGCCTCGCGCCGCCGCGCCCGTTTCCACGACACCACCGGGCGCGATCGGCCGCGACGCGGCCAGCCGCTGCGCGGCGTGCCGGCGGTCCTGGCCTGCGCCGCCTGCCTGGCGCCGGTGGTCATCGGCTTCCTGCTGCCGGCCGGCCTGCTCCTGCGCCTGGCGCTGCTCGAAGGCGACGCGCAGTTCGGGGCGCCGTTCATCCGCCTGACCCGCAACAGTTTCATCCTGGCCGGCGTGACCGCGGCCGCCGCCGTTGGCCTCGCCGTCCTGCTGGCCTACGGCGCCCGCCTGGCGAAGGGCAGGATGCCGGCGGCGCTGAACCGGCTGGTCGGGCTCGGCTACGCCGTGCCGGGCTCGGTCATCGCGGTGGGCGTGCTGATTCCGGTGACGCGGCTGGACCACTGGCTGAACCAGCAGTGGCAGGACTGGTTCGGCGTCAACCCCGGCCTGCTGCTGACCGGCGGTATCGCGGCGCTGGTCTACGCCTACCTCGTGCGCTTCCTCGCCGTCGCCCTGCAGACGGTGGGCGCCAGCCTGGCGAAGATCACGCCGGGCATGGACGAGTCGGCGCGCAGCCTCGGCGAGGGCGCGGGCGGCGTCCTGCGCCGGGTGCATCTGCCGGTGCTGCGCGGGAGCCTGCTGACGGCGGGACTGCTGGTGTTCGTCGACGTGATGAAGGAACTGCCGGCGACGCTGGTGATGCGGCCGTTCAATTTCGACACGCTGGCCACCCAGGCCTACGTGCTCGCCTCGGACGAGCGCCTGGCGGAAGCCTCGACCGCCGCGCTGGCTATCGTCGCGGCCGGCCTGCTGCCGGTGATCGTGCTCTCGCGGCAGATTTCGCGCCGGGGGCGCCCCGGCCGCGCCGCGCCGTAGTCCGGCCGGTCAGAGCGCCTGGACCGGATTCCTGATGCCGTCGGGAAAGGCCGTGTCCTCGCCGCGTGTCCGCCATCGGGCAAGGTCGCGGTTGCGCGAGGCGACGGCGCCTTCCCAGAGCTGGTAGGCGTCCTCGCCCAGCATCAGGCGCACCGGCGCCGCGGCGCTTGCCACCATGTCGATGATCACGTGCGCAGCCTTGGCCGGATCGCCCGTCTGCCGGCCGTCCTGCGTGGCGAAATATTCGGCCAGGCCCGCGTCCAGCGCCGCATAGTCGGCGATCCCGGCGGCGGCCTGCATGGCGGCGCTGCCTGCGAAGCCGGTACGGAACGCGCCCGGCTCGATCAGCGTCACGCGGATGCCGAACGGCTTGACCTCATGGTGCAGCGCCTCGGTGAAGCCCTCCAGCGCGAACTTGGACGCGCAATAGAGGCCGTTGCCGGGGAACGCCACCAGACCGGCGATGCTGGTCAGGTTGAGGATGTGGCCGGACCTCTGCGCGCGCATCTGCGGCAGCACCTCGCGCGACAGCTCGGCGGCGGCGAAGAAGTTCAGCTCCAGGTTGGCGCGGATCTGCGCGGAGGTGAACTCCTCCAGCGCGCCGTAAGCGCCCGCGCCCGCGATGTTGGCGAGCACGTCGAGGCGGCCGAACCTTTCGATCGCCGCTTGCAGCGCCTGCTTGCGCGCGGCGGCGTCGGTCACGTCCAGCTGCAGCGCCAGGGCGCGCCCGCCGTGGGCGGCGGCGATGGCCTGCAGCGGCTCCAGGCGGCGCGCGGTGAGGACGGCGCTGTCGCCCCTGGCCAGGACCAATTCCGCCAGTGCCTTGCCGAAGCCGGACGAGGCGCCGGTGATGAACCAGATTTTCATGAGGGATCTCCTTGTGGATGGAATTCAAGCGAAGGCATCGATGCCGGTCAGCCCGGCCGACAGCGTCCACAGGCACTTGGCCAGTGCGGGATCGATGGCGTAGTCGCGCACGCCGGTCTCGGTCGGCGTCGGGGTGTTGTCGCGTACCGCCACGTCGCAGTTCTCGCAGTACAGGCCGCCCTTGCCTGCGAGCAGCGGCGAGGTGGCGGCCCACACCGTGGTGGCGGCGCCTTGCGGCGGGGTCTTGAAGTTGGGGTCGATGACTTCACCCTTGTCGTTGAGCCAGCCCAGCGAGGTCAGCTCCTCCATGCTCATGTGGCGTTGCAGCGGGGTGTAGATCGAACCCGGATGCACCGAGAAAGCACGCACGCCCTTGGCCTGGCCGAGCGTGTCGAGCTGTTTGGCGAACAGCGCGATCGCGGTCTTGGACTGGCCGTAGGCCAGCCACTTGTCGTAGCCGGTGGTGAACTGCACGTCGTCCCAGCGCATCGGCGAAAAGTGGTGGCCCCTCGACGACAGCGACACGACGCGCGCGCCGGGGGCGATGGCCGGCCACAGCAGGTTGACCAGCGCGTAGTGGCCGAGGTGGTTGGTGCCGAACTGCGACTCCCAGCCGTCGCCCACGCGCGTCTCCGGGTTGGCCATCACGGCGGCGTTGCAGATGACGATGCCGGCCTGGCGGCCGCCGGCGACGAAACGTTCGGCACAGGCGCGCACGCTGGCGGGGTCGGCCAGATCGAGTTGATCGACCTCGACCTTGGGCACGCCGTCCAGCGCCTTGCGGGCCGCTTCGGGGTTGCGCGCCAGCACCAGCACGCGCGCGCCGGCGCCGGCCAATGCCTTGGTGGTTTCCAGGCCCAGGCCGGAGTGGCCGCCGGTGACGATGGCCAGCTTGCCGGACAGGTCGATGCCGGCCAGCACCCCGGCGGCGGTGCTGTGGAAGCCGAAGCCGGAGTTCAGGGGAGTTTGCGGATCGTGCATGAGAACATCTCTTTCGTGATCAATGGCATTCCGGCTCAGCCCGGCCGGTGGAAGGCGCAGAGCTTGTTGCCGTCCGGGTCGCGCACATAGGCCAGATAGAGCGGGCCGGCCGGCGTCTCGCGCTTGCCCGGCGGGTCTTCGCAGGCGGTGCCGCCGTGGGCCAGCGCGGCGGCGTGGAAGGCTTCGACCTGTTCCGGGCTGTCGATCAGGAAACCGACGGTGCCGCCGTTGGCGGGCGTGGCCGGCTGGCCGTTCAGCGGCTGCGCCACGGCGAATATGAAGCCCTTGTGCCGGTACATCACACGCGGCGAACCGAAGACCAGCGGCGTACCGGGGGCGACGCCGATGACGCCGAGCGCGGCATCGTAGAAACGCTTGGAGCGGACCAGATCATTGCTCCCGAGGAGCAGGTGGCTGAACATCGTTCGTCCTTTCTTTGGTCGATGAGAAGCGGCGGGGCGCCAATGCGCCTCACGCACGGGGTGAGCAATACAGCGATGCCCCGGCTGTCGCGGGCGTCACAGCCGGATTTCCACGACCTCGGAGCCGTCGAAGGCGGTGTCCTCGCCGCGTGCGCGCCAGCTGTTCAGGTCTTCGATGCGCCTGGCGATGGTGGCGTCCCAGATCGAGAAGGCATCGCGGCCCAGCATCAGGCGCACCGGCGGCGCGTCGCTGGCGACTGCCTCCAGCATCCGCCGGGCGGCCTTGGCCGGGTCGCCCATCTGCTTGCCGGCGGAGGTTTCCAGGTAGGTCTCGAACGGCTCGACCATGGGGCGATAGGCGGCGATGCTTCGCGCCGGGCGCATGTTCACGTCGCCCGCGAACTCGGTGCGGAACGCGCCCGGCTCGACCAGGGTGACGTGGATGCCCAGCGGCCTGGCCTCGATGGCCAGCGATTCCGTCCAGCCCTCGATGGCGAACTTGGCGGCGCAGTAGGGGCCGGCGGCGTTCATCGCCACCAGCCCGGCGATGCTGCTCACCGTGAGGATGTGGCCCGCGCCCTGCCGACGCATCTGCGGCAGCACGGCGCGGCTCATCTCGGCGGCGGCGAAGAAGTTCAGCTCCATCTGCTCGCGCAACTGGTCCAGGCTGAATTCCTCGCAGGCGCCCGCCACGCCGCGCCCGGCCACGTTGGCCAGCACGTCGATGCGGCCGCAGCGCGCCAGCGTGTCGGCCACGGCCCGGTCGCGCGCGGCGGCGTTGGTCACGTCCACGGCCAGCGGCAGCACGCGGTCTTCATGGCCCTGGGCGATGGCTTGCAGGCGGTCCAGGCGGCGGGCGGTGATGACGGCGATGTCGCCATTGGCGATCACGGCCTCGGCCAGCGCCTTGCCGAAGCCCGAGGAGGCGCCAGTGATGAACCAGACTTTCTTTGCATTGCTCATTGGATTTCTTTCCTGTGTGTCAGAGGGTGGTCAGACCGCCCGACGAGCCGCCGGCGATCACTGCGGTTGGGGTGCCCATGCGCCGGACTCCTGTGTCTGCATGGCGCGCCACCAGCGGCTGCCTTCATGCGGCGCGTTCATGTCGATGCGCTCGCCCATCATCGGCGTGGCGACCGGCACGCCGCGCCCGGCGGCGAAACGCAGCACCTGCTCGAACGGGTCGTCCCAGGCGTGCATGGCCAGGTCGAACGTGCCGTTGTGGATGGGCAGCAGCCAGCGTCCGCGCAAGTCCTGGTGCGCCTGCACGGTTTCCGGCGGGTGCATGTGCACGTAGGGCCACCGCGCGTTGTAGGCGCCGGTTTCCATCAGCGTCAGGTCGAACGGGCCGAAGCGCTCGCCGATCTCGGCGAAGCCCTTGAAGTAGCCGCTGTCGCCGCTGAAGAACAGGCGATAGTCGTCGTCCTCGATGACCCACGAGGCCCACAGCGTGCGGTTGCCGTCGGTCGGGCCGCGGCCCGAGAAATGCTGCGCGGGCGTGGCGGTGAACCGCAGGCCGTCCACCTCGGTGCCCTGCCACCAGTCGAACTGCCGGATCCTGTCCCCGGCGATGCCCCAGCCGGCCAGCCGGTCGCCCACGCCCAGCGGCGCAAGGAACAGTTCCACCCTGGCCGCAAGCGCCTGGATGGCGGCGTGGTCGAGGTGGTCGTAGTGGTCGTGCGAGAGAATCACGGCGCGGATGGGCGGCAGCTCGTCGATGGCGACCGGCGGCGCGTGGAAGCGCTTGGGGCCCATGAACCGCATGGGCGAGGCGCGCTCGGAGAACACCGGGTCCGTGAGCCACCATCGGCCGCGCAGCTTGATCAGCACCGTGGAGTGGCCCAGGCGGTACAGGCTGCGGTCGGGCGCGGCGTCCAGCTCGGCGCGGGTCAGGCGCCGGATGGGGACGGGCGCCGCGGGCGCGGTGCCCGCGGGCTTGTTGAAGAAGAAATCCCACCACACGCGCAGCGTGGATCCAGGCAGGTCGCCCGGACCGGGCGGGCGCTGGTTGTGAAAGCGCCCGTCGCGCGACCGGGGCGACGAGGCGTAGTCGGCAAGCTTGGGTTGCAGCATGGCGTGGGTGCTCCAGGCGATGAGTGCAATGAGGGCGGCGATGCCCGCACCGCGGCGTAAAAAGGTCATGGAGAAGGGGCGCAAGCAGCAGGGCGGCGGCTGCGCCGGAGGGCGCGGCGCCGCGCGGGCGGCTTCAAGCGCCGAGGTGCTGCCGGTAGAACGGCACCAGTTGCTCCAGCGCCTTGGCGGTGGCCTCGGGCTGGTCGTACAGGTCGTAGTGGCTGACGCCCGCGACGATCTGGAGGCTCTTCTGGGGCGAACGCGCGCGCCCGTAGAGTTCCAGCCCGTCCCTGTAGGAGCCGAAGCCGCCCGGCACGCCGCCGATGACGATGTGCAGCGGCTGGGTCAGCAGCACCTCGGCCAAGTGGAAGGCGTCCCAGCCCACCGCCGCGGCGGTGCTCGTGAAGCGCAGCTTGTTGGGCGAGCCCGGCTGCCGGCCGCGCGGCGTGGTGTAGTACTCGACGGCCTCGACGATGTCGATGTCGTCGAGGCCGGCCTGCACGCGCTCCGCCTCGGAGTTCGGGATGTAGCCCACGATCAGCGGCTCGGCGCCGCGCGCCTCGGCGGTGCGCTGCCTGGCGATGGCGTCCAGCGTCTTGAGCGCGGCGTCGGGCGTCATGTCGCCCTCGCGCATCAGGCGGCTGTAGTTGGCGGCAACCACGGTGCCCACGGCCTTGAAGCGCCGCTCGGTCATCGCCGCGCTGACGGCATATCCGCCGCCGCCGCACACGCCCAGCACGCCGATACGCTCCTCATCGACGCAGGGCAGCGTGACCAGATGGTCCAAGGCGCAGCGGAAGTCCTCGACGCGCGTGGCCGGGTCTTCGCTGAAGCGCGGCTCGCCGCCGCTGGCGCCCTGGGTGGAGGCGTCGAAGGCCAGCGTGATGAAACCGGCCCGGGTCAGCGCCTCGCCGTAGATGGCGCCCGCGGTCTGCTCCTTGCAGCTGCTGATGGGGTGGGCGCAGACGATGGCCGCGTATTTCCTGCCGGCGTCGAAGCCCTCGGGCAGGCGCAGCGTGGCGGCCACGTCCCAGGTGCCGCGCTTGAAGGTGACGGATTGCGTTTGGCTCATGAAATGCTCCTTGACTGGCGGGTGCGGACTACAGACGGGCCTTGAAGAACGGGCCGAGCTGCGCCATGGCTTCGGCCACCAGCTCCGGCTTGTCGTACAGGCCGATATGCGACGCGCCTGGAACGATGTGCAGGTGCTTGTCCTGGCTGGCGGCGCGGCGGAAGAGGTCTTCGCTGAGCCAGCGCGTGCCCGCGTTCTCGCCGGCGACGATCTGGATCGGCTGGGTCAGGAACAGATCCACCAGGTGGAAGGCGTCGAAGGTGACGAGCTGCATCAGGCTGCGCGTGGGCGCGATGCTCGGCGACGTGGAGCACTGCGCGCGCGGGGTGCGGTAATACTCGACCGCCTCCGCCAAGTCGGCATTGGGTGCTTCTTCCGGCTTTTGCGGCACGATCGGGTAGTAGCCCGTGTCGGCGCCGTTGGCTTCCCCGGTGCGGGCCTGCGCGGCGTTCTCCAGCAGCGCGAACGCGCCGGCGAGATCGTCGCGGCCTTCCCAGCCGTGGCGCAGGATCGCCCCGTAGTTGGCGGCGCTGACGGTGCCCACCGCCTTGATGCGGCGATCGGCCAGCGCCGCGGTCACGGTATAGGCGCCGCCGGCGCAGATGCCCATGGCACCGATGCGCTCACGGTCGACATAGGGCAGCGTCGTCAGGTAATCGATGGCGGCGCTGATGTCCTCGACACGCGCATGAGGATTTTCGAGCTGGCGCGGCTCGCCGCCGCTCTCGCCCTGGCAGGATGCGTCGAAGGCGATGGCGACGAAGCCCGCCGCCGCGAGTTTGCCGGCATAGAGGCCCGCCGTCTGCTCTTTCACGCCGCCGGCGGGATGGGTGACGACGATGGCCGGATACGTCTTCCGCGCATCGAAGCCGGCAGGAAAATGCAGGTTCGCGGCCATCTCGATCGCGCTGTTCTTGAACTTCACGGCTTGCATGTCCGGTTTCCTTTCCACAGGTGCCTTGAGGGATGAACGATAGCCTTTGCTTTGCGAACGATCCATACTCTAAAGTACGCTTTTCCTTTTCAAAAGTACGGATACGTGATGGACCCTCTTTCGGACGTGCTCTCGCTGCTCCAGCCGCGCAGCCAGTTCTACGCGGGCTTCGATGCCGCGGGCGACTGGTCCTTCGACTTCCCGCCGCACGAGGGCATCAAGTTCGCGGCCATGATGCGCGGCGCCTGCTGGGGCATCGCGGACGGCCTGGACCACCCCGTCCGCTTCGAGGAAGGCGACTGCTTCCTGCTGAACGGCGGGCGCCGCTTCGTGCTTTCGTCCGACCCGGCGCTGTCGCCGCAGGACGCCACCCACATCCTGAATGCCGTGACCCACGACGGCGTGGCCGTGCATAACGGCGGCGGCGAGGTGTTCCTCATCTGCGGGCGTTTCGACTTCTCGGGCAGCCATGCCGCCGTCCTGTTCGATGCGCTGCCGCCCATCGTCAACATCCCCAAGGCGTCGAGCCAGGCCGAAGTGCTGCGCTGGGCGCTCGACCAGTGGGCCTGCGAACTGCGCGATCCGCAGCCCGGCGCGGCGCTCATGTCCGTCCACCTCGCGCACCTGATGCTGGTACAGGTGCTGAGATTGTTCCTGACGGCATCCGCCGACCTGCCGCAGGGATGGTTCCGCGCGCTGACGGACCGGCCGGTCGGCGCCGCCATCGGCGCCATGCACGCCGAGCCGGCCCGCCCCTGGACGCTGGCGGCGCTGGCCCGCGTGGCGGGTGTCTCGCGCACCGTGTTCGCGCAGCGCTTCAAGGCGCTGGCGGGCAGCACGGCCATGGACTACCTCACACGCTGGCGCATGCTGGTGGCGGCGGATCGCCTGCGCAGTGGCGGCGAGAGCGTTTCCTCCATCGCCTTCTCGCTGGGGTACGAGTCCGAAAGCGCCTTCAGCACGGCCTTCAAGAGAATAATGTCGTGTTCTCCGACGCAGTATCGGCGCCAGTCATCGGCCCCTGCCGTCACCGACGTGAATCGGCAAAGCCTGCCCGGATACGCCTGACCGCTGGCTGCCACCGGACCGTATGCGCTTACCGGGCGGCGCCTCCGTGAAAAAAAACGGCCGGCGGAATCGCCGGCCGTTGCTCGTCGCGCGGATTGGGTGGATCAGCGGAAGCCGGCGCGGTCGAAAATCATCTGCGCCTTGGCGCGGTACATGCCGAGCGAGCCGACCGGCAGCGTGTCGGCCTTGAAATTGCCCAGCGCGTCGAGCGCCGGATTGGCCACCTTGACCGACGGGACGACCGGCCATTCGTTGTTGCCGTCGGCGAAGTAGCGCTGCGCGTCGTCGCTGGCCAGGTACTCCAGGAACTTGACCGCGGCATCCTTGTGCGGCGCGTGCCTGAGCATGCCGGCGCCGGAAACGTTGATGTGCGTTCCGTTGCCGTCCTGGTCCGGCCAGACGACGCCGATGCGGGCCGCCGCCTTCTGGTCCTCGGGCTTGTCCGAACGCATCAGGCGCGCCACGTAGTAGGAGTTCGAGATGGCCACGCCGCATTCGCCGGCGGCGACCGCCTTGATCTGGTCGGTGTCGCCGCCCTTGGGCTGACGGGCGAAGTTCGCCACCACGCCGCGCGCCCAGGCTTCGGCCGCGGCTTCGCCGCGGTGCGCGATGATCGAGGCCAGCAGCGACAGGTTGTACGGATGCGAACCCGAGCGGGTGCACACCTTGCCTTTCAGCTTGGGATCGGCCAGATCGGCGTAATTGCGCACGTCTTCCGGCTTGACCGAATCCTTGGCGTAGACGATCACGCGCGCCCGCTTCGAGAAGGAAATCCAGTCGTCGGCGCGCAGATGGGCGGGAATGCGCGCTTCGAGCACCTTCGACTTCACCGGCGCGAACAGGCCCAGTTCGTGCGCCGCCGACAGCCGCGCCGCGTTGACCGTGATGAACACGTCGGCCGGACTGTTGGCGCCCTCGTTGCGCAGGCGTTCGAGCAGTTCCTCCTCCTTGCCTTCGATGCGGTTGATGTGGATGCCGGTTTTCCGGGTGAACTCGCCGTAAAGCTGTTCATCGGTCTGGTAGTGGCGGGCGGAATAGATGTTGATTTCCTGTCCATGCGCATGGGCCGAGACGGCGATGCCCGAACAGAGCAGCAGGGCGAGAAGACGGCAGGCGGGGCGAAAGTGCATGAATGGCTCCTGTCTTGACGGTGGATGACGCGATGCAGCCCGTCCATGCTAGCGTGTTGCCGGCTTTTTGTAAATGATAATCTTTATCAGTTCAGGTGGAAAAAAAAGACGCAGGCGCGTCTTTTCGTGTGTGGCGCCGATCGGCCGCCTCAGCGTTCGACCACCCGGCGCGCGCCGTTGTAGCGTTTCACCCAGTAGCTCTGGCTCATGTCCTCGACCCGGACTTCCGCGCCGGTGCGCGGGGCGTGCATGAAACGGTTGTCGCCGAGATAGATGCCGACGTGCGAGAAGGCGCGGCGCATGGTGTTGAAGAACACCAGGTCGCCCGGCTTGAGTTCGTTCTTGTCGACCACGTTGCCGACCTCGCTCTGCTCCTTGGCCGTTCTCGGCAGCAGCTTGCCCACCGCGTCCCTGAAGACGACCTGCACGAAGCCGCTGCAATCGAGCCCGCTGTCCGGATTGGTGCCGCCCCGCCGGTAGTTGATGCCGACGAGTTCCAGCCCCTTGAGGATCAGATCCTGCGCGTTGTTGGTGTAACGCTCGAAAAAAGAAGTCTCTTCGCCGAGCCTGGGCTGTTGCTCGGTCGATCGGGCGACGCCGGTGCTGAGGAAAAAGGCGACTGCCGAAAGCAGGATTGTTATGGATTTATGGCACGACATGGGGCGGCAATCTAAAAGAAAAATCCGCGGCTGTAAACCATTTTTGCCGTTCGGCCGCCTAATGGACCGTCGTTTTATTTTGTAACGCATTGATTATTTTTGATTTGTTCTTGAGCTGCCGCGCGATGTGGAGCGTGTCGGAAATGCCCGTTTGTAGGTATCATGTAGCGCTTGAGTCCGAGGGTGGCATTTTTGCCGTTTCGTGTGTGAAGGGGATGACGTGGGTTCGTTCAAGGCTTTTCTGATCGAGGAAATCGAAGGCAAGACGCGCAGCGGTTTCGTGAACATGGACGAGGCGCAGCTCGATCCGGGCGAGGTGACGGTGCGGGTGGCCTACTCCAGCGTCAATTACAAGGACGCGCTGGCGGCGACGGGCGCGGGCAAGATCATCCGCCGCTTTCCGTGCGTGGGCGGCATCGACCTGTCCGGCGTCGTGGAGAAGAGCGACGACCCGCGCTTCAAGCCGGGCGACAGGATCATCGCCAGCTGTTTCGACATCGGCGTGGCGCATCACGGCGGCTACGCCGAGCTGGCGCGCATCCGGGGCGACTGGGCGGTGCCGCTGCCGGACGGGCTGTCGCTGGCGGACGCGATGGCCATCGGCACGGCGGGCTTCACCGCGGCCCTGGCCATTTCCCGCCTGGAGCACAACGGCCTGGCGCCGGAGCGGGGGCCGGTCATCGTCACCGGCGCGACCGGCGGCGTCGGCAGCATGGCCGTCGACATGCTCGCGGGGCGCGGCTACGCGGTGACCGCGCTGACCGGCAAGGAGTCGGAAAGCGGCTATCTGCGCGGCCTGGGCGCGCAGGAGGTGATGCTCCGCTCGACCCTCGACCTCTCCCGCATCCGGCCGCTCGGCAAGGCGACGTGGGCCGGCGCGGTGGACAACCTGGGCGGCGATTTCCTGGCCTGGCTGGCCAGCACGATGCTGCCCGGCGGTTCGATCGCCAGCATCGGCCTGGCGGCGGGCCACGCGGTGCATACGACGGTGATGCCATTCATCCTGCGCGGCGTGAACCTGCTCGGCATCGACGCCGTCGAGATCGGGGCGGAACGCCGCGCCGCCATCTGGCAGCGGCTGTGCTCGGATCTGCGGCCGGTCCACCTGCGGGAAATGACGCGCGTGATCGATTTCGACGCATTGCCCGGCGTGTTCGACGCTTTCCTGGCCGGCCAATCCCGCGGCCGGGTGGTAGTGAAGGTGAACGGCGGCTGAGCGCGCCTCCACTCCACGGGACAGAACCGGCATGAACAGCCCGAGTCCGCTGCCGCGCATCCTGGTCGTCAACGAGTCGCGCATGGTGCGCGCGATGCTCATCCGGCAGATCCGCGAGTTCTACGACTTCCGCGAGGAGGCGGACGGCGAGGCGGCGTGGCAGGTGCTGGTGCTGGACCATTCGGTCGAACTGGTCATCTGTTCGCTGTCCCTGCCGGTGCTCGACGGCGACGGCCTGCTGGCGCGGGTGCGCTCGTCCCGGCTGGCGCGCCTGGCGCAGATGCCGATGCTGATGATCGCCGGCGACAACGACGAGGCGATCGCGCGCGCCAAGGCGCACGGCGCCTCGGACTTCATCAGCCGCGGTACCGGCGGCGCGGAACTGCTGGCGCGCATCGACTCGCTGCTCAAGCTGGCGCACGCGCGCCATCAGCTCAAGGAAAACCTGGAGCAGCAGGTCCAGAATCCGGAAACCGGCATTTTCACGCGCAAATACGTCGAACTGCAGGCGTTGCAGGCGATGTCGCACGCCATGCGCCACAACAGCCAGGTGAGCGCCATCGTGATGGGCTTTGACAACGTCGGCGCCCTGCGCGACGAGTACGGCGCGGACGTGCTCAAGCTGCTGCAGCAGCGTTTCATCGCCATGCTCTCCGGCAAGATCCGCAAGGAGGACAGCCTCGGCCACTACATCGGCAGCCAGCTGGTGGTGATTTCGCCGGGAACCTCCTTCGCCGCCTGCGAGGCGTTCGGCAACCGCCTGCGCGAGGCCATCCGCGTGGCCAGCATCGCCGTGCACGGGCAGCGGCTCGCGCTCTCGGTCAGCGTCGGCATCAGCAACAGCCCGGCGGACGAGGTCGCCTCGGCCAGCGCGCTGATCGAACTGGCCGGCGCGCGCCTGAAGGCCGCGCAGCAGGCCGGCGGCAACCGCGTGATCGCGGGTGCCGCAGCAGCAGCGGCGCCTGCGCCGACGGAGGCCGCCCCGACGCTCGAACGGGCGCTGGAGCTGCTGCGCGCGGGCCACGAAAGCGCTGTCGTGCCGCACCTTGCGGAACTCGGCGGCCAAGTGCTGCCGCTGCTCAGGGTGCTGGAGCGGGATCTGGCGCCCGGACTGCCGCTGGCCGAGCTCGAAAAGCGCCTGCTCGCGGCGAAGGCGCCGGAAGAGCCGGAAAAACCGCAAGATCGCATTGATTGACAAGCGGTTTTCGGCTAGAATCGCCGCCTTTCTCTTTTTCCACCTTGCTCCACCGTTCGCATGGCGGGGGGCTTTTGCCAAAAGGAGTGTTCATGCGTCATTACGAAATCGTATTCATCGTCCACCCGGACCAGAGCGAGCAGGTCCCGGCGATGATCGAACGCTACAAATCGATCATCGCCGCGCAAGGCGGCCAGATCCATCGCCTTGAAGACTGGGGACGCCGCCAGTTGGCCTATCCGATCCAGAAGCTGCACAAGGCCCACTACGTGCTGATGAACATCGAGTGCAACGGCGAGGTGCTGGCCGAACTCGAGCATGGGTTCAAGTTCAACGACGCCGTGCTGCGCCACCTGACCATCAAGATGAAGAAGGCCGTCACCACGCCTTCGCCGATGATGAAGGAAGAGAAGTCGAAGTCGATGATGGAGCAGCCGCGCGAGGAAGCGCCCGCGGCGGCGGCGCAGGCCGCTCCCGAGGCGTCGCCGGCGGCTTGACTGCCGGGGCCGGCCTGAATCGCGTCGAGCTGACCGGAACCCTGATCGAGCGCAAGGCGCTGCGTTTCACTCCCGCCGGCGTGCCGGTGATGGAATGCGTGATCGGGCACTGTTCGGAGCAGGTCGAGGCGGGGAGTCCGCGGCGTGTCGAATGCGAAATCCCGGCCATCGCGCTGGGTGATTCGGCCCGCTGGATGCAGGACGCCGCCGCCGGAACGACGATGCGAATGACAGGATTTCTGGCCGCCCGCAGCAGGAACAGCAAGCAGCTCAGGCTGCATGTGACAACGATCGAATTTGTGGAAGGAAACCAAAATGGCTAGGTTTTTCAAGAAAAAGGATGACAAGAACGTCAAGAAGCGCGGCAGCGGGCTGTTCAAGCGCCGCAAGTTCTGCCGCTTCACCGCCGAGAAGATGGAAAGCATCGACTACAAGGATGTCGACCTCTTCAAGGAATACATCGCCGAGAACGCCAAGATCATGCCGGCGCGGTTGACCGGCACCAAGGCCGGCTACCAGCGCATGCTGTCGGTGGCCATCAAGCGCGCGCGCTTCCTGGCGCTGCTGCCCTACACCGACAACCACCAATAAGGCGAGGAGACGACGATGCAAATCATTCTGATGGAGAAGGTCGTCAATCTCGGCAACCTCGGCGATCTGGTCAAGGTCAAGGACGGCTACGCCCGCAACTTCCTGATTCCCTGCGGCAAGGCCAAGCGCGCCACGCCGGCGGCGATGAAGGAATTCGAAGCCAAGCGCGCCGAGCTGGAAAAGGCCGCCGCCGAGAAGCTGACCGAGGCGCAGGAGTTCGCCACCCGGCTGGAAGGCGTGGTCGTCACCGTGGCGCGCAAGGCCGGCGTCGACGGCCGCCTGTTCGGCTCGGTGACCAACTACGACATCGCCGACGGCCTCAAGGCGCTCGGCTTCACCGTCGAGAAGTCCGACATCCGCATGCCCAACGGCCCGCTCAAGATGATCGGCGAATCGACGCTGGAAGTCGCGCTGCACACCGACGTCGTGGCGACCATCAAGGTGGCCGTGGTCGGCGAGCAGTAAGCACGTCCGGGGCGGTTTTCCGCCGCTCCAGACCATCGAAAGCCTTGCCTCGCGCAAGGCTTTTTTGTTTCCGCCCGCGCCGAAGAGGATTAAACTCGACGGTCCCGCTCAGTTGATTGTTCTCATGGCCAAGCCGTTCAATTCCGCCAATTCGCCCAAGCCCGCCCTCGATCCGGCCATCGCCCACCTGCGCGTGCCGCCGCATTCGATCGAGGCCGAACAGTCGGTGCTCGGCGGCCTGCTGCTCGACAACGCGGCGTTCGACAAGATCGCCGACATCATCACCGAGGGCGATTTCTACCGCGACGAGCACCAGCGCATCTTCCGCCACGTCAGCAAGCTGCTCGAACGCGGCAAGCCGGCCGACGCGGTGACGGTGGCGGAAAGCCTGGACCTCGCGGGCGAGGGCAACGAAACCGGCGGCCTGGCCTATCTCGGCGAACTGGCGGTGAACACGCCGTCGGCGTCGAACATCCGGCGCTACGCGGAGATCGTGCGCGAGCGGGCGATCCTGCGCCAGCTGGTGACCGCCGGCGACGAGATCGCCGGCAGCGCCTTCAACCCGCTGGGCCGCGATCCGAAACAGCTGCTCGACGAGGCGGAAGCCAAGGTGTTCGCCATCGCCGAATCCGGCTTCCGGCACCAGACCGGCTTCCAGCACATCAATCCGCTGCTCACCCAGGTCGTCGAGCGCATCCAGGAGCTGCACGACCGCGACAATCCGTCGGACATCACCGGCGTGCCGACCGGCTACCACGACCTCGACGCGCGCACCTCCGGCCTGCAGCCCGGCGACCTGCTGATCGTGGCCGGCCGGCCGTCGATGGGCAAGACCTCGTTCGCGCTGAACATGGGCGAGCACGTGGCGATCGAGGTCGGGCTGCCGGTCGCCGTGTTCTCGATGGAAATGGGCGGCACGCAGCTGGCGATGCGCATGCTGTCCTCGGTCGGGCGGCTGGACGCGCACCGCGTGCGCACCGGCCGGCTGAACGACGATGAATGGTCGCGGCTGTCCTTCGCCCTCGGCAAGATGCACGAGGCGCCGCTGTACATCGACGAGACGCCGGCGCTCAACCCGATCGACCTGCGCGCCCGCGCCCGCCGCCTGCACCGCCAGTGCGGCAAGCTGGGCCTGATCATCATCGACTACCTGCAGCTGATGTCGTCGGCCAACCAGGGCGGCGGCGAGAACCGGGCGACCGAAATCTCGGAGATTTCGCGCTCGCTGAAAGGGCTGGCCAAGGAGCTGAGCGTGCCGGTGATCGCCCTGTCGCAGCTGAACCGCTCGCTCGAACAGCGTCCGAACAAGCGGCCGGTGATGTCCGACCTGCGCGAGTCCGGCGCCATCGAGCAGGACGCGGACGTGATCATGTTCATCTACCGCGACGAGGTGTACAACCCCGACACGCCGGACAAGGGCACGGCCGAGATCATCATCGGCAAGCAGCGGAACGGCCCGATCGGCATGGTGCGCCTGACCTTCCTCGGCGAGTACACGCGCTTCGAGAACCACGCCACGTCGGGCGGCAGCGCGTACTGAGCCGCGTCCGCCGTCAGGTACGCTGCGCGCTCACGCTGTAGCTGTACTGGCCGGAGGCGGGATCGTCGAAGCGGCCTTCGCGCGTTTCGACGACGGGATTGATCAGGAACGGCAGCGCGCTGCCGGAGGCGCCGTGCAGGATCACGTCCTGGGCGGCGTTGAAGCTGACCCAGTTCATTTCCCAGAAGCCGAACAGCAGCTTTTTCAGCACGTTCAGCTTGGGGTCGTACTGGCCCAGGCCTTCGATCTGGATGGCCTGGCGGACGTCCGACGGATTGACCGGCACCCAGCCGTAACCCGGCGAATAGAACTCGGCCCGGCAGTGCTGGGCGGCATTGAGCTCGCCGGTGACGCCCAGGCTGGCGAACAGGCGCGAACTGTCCATGCGCAACCCGAACACCGGGCGGGCCGGAATGCCGATGGAGCGGCACAGGCCGACGAACAGCAGCGATATCTCCACGCTGCGTCCCGCCAGGCGCCCGCCTTCCAGGAAGCGGGCGATGTGCGTGTGGCCCGAGGCAGGCGACTGCGGGTCGTAGACCGTGTTTTCGACGACCCAGTCGTAGATGGCCTTGCCTTGCGCCAGCGGGTCCTTGATCCGCCCGACGGCCCGCTCGGCCGTGCGCCGCATGATGCCGTCGGTGGGCACCAGCTCGGTGGCGTGCAGGCAGCGGCGCAGGATCTCGGTGCGCTCGGCCATCGCGCCGCGGCGGGTGATGTCGAAATGGCGGTCCTGCGTGCCGATCCGGCTGACGATTTCGAGCTTCGGCTCGGCGACGCCTTCCGGCCAGTCGGCGTAGAAGACCTCCATGTCGGCGACCGGGTCGCGGTAGATGCCGGCCATTTCGAAGTTGCCCTGCCAGTGGTGGCCGAACGAGCGCTCCCAGGGCGTGTCGCGGTACTGCACCAGCGGCAGCCACAGGCGCGTTTTGCCCTTGACGTTCTTCAGCGCCAGCGTCGAGCGGATGTCGTAGTTGCGCCAGCGCGCCACCGGCTCGTCGGGCAGGCTGATGGCATTGCGCGGCACCTCGGCCGCCGGCATTTCCTCGGCTTCGGCGCCGGCCGGCGCGGCCGCGGCGGCGCGCGCCGGCTTTTCCGCCGCCGGCTTCTTGGCCGTGGACCGGGCGGGCGTCTTCTGGGAGGATTTCGCCGCCGGCTTGGCCGTCGTCTTCGACGCGGGCTGTTTTTTCGCGGCGTGCGCCGATGAACTGCCCAGCAGGGCCAGGACGGCGGAAGCGGTGACGAATTCGCGTCGTTTCAAACGATTCTCCGGTAGGCGATAGGTCCGTCCTGCGTGCAGCGCAGAGGAACCGGGGATTGAAAACGACCGAGCCGTGTGCCATGACACGGCTCGATAACGGACTGCCAAAAACTATAGCACTTCGGCGGCGTAGTC
Organism: Propionivibrio sp.; assembly: GCF_047602565.1. Classification (GTDB taxonomy): domain Bacteria; phylum Pseudomonadota; class Gammaproteobacteria; order Burkholderiales; family Rhodocyclaceae; genus Propionivibrio. The sequence goes on along the minus strand of NZ_JASGGX010000001.1, from coordinate 1,002,759 downwards.
GGCGAGGCGCGAACGCTCGCCGCGCTGCAGCGTGACGTGGCCGGAATGCAGCCAGCCCTTGAGGCGGTCGACGACGTAGGTGAGGCCGGAACTGCCTTCGGTGAGGTACGGCGTGTCGATCTGCGCGATGTTGCCCATGCAGACCACCTTGGTGCCGGGGCCGGCGCGGGTGATCAGCGTCTTCATCTGCTTGGGCGTCAGGTTCTGCGCCTCGTCGATGATCAGGTACTTGTTCAGGAAGGTGCGCCCGCGCATGAAGTTCAGCGACTTGATCTTGATCCGGCTGCGGATCAGGTCGTGCGTCGCCGCGCGCCCCCATTCGCCGCCCTCGTGGCCGTCGGACTTGTTGAGCACTTCCAGGTTGTCCTCCAGCGCGCCCATCCACGGCCCCATTTTTTCCTCTTCCGAACCGGGCAGGAAGCCGATGTCCTCGCCGACCGGCACGGTCACGCGGGTCATGATGATTTCCGAGTAGCGCTGGCTGTCGAGCACCTGCGTGAGCCCGGCGGCCAGCGTGAGCAGCGTCTTGCCGGTGCCGGCCTGGCCGAGCAGGCTGACGAAATCGATCTCCGGGTCCATCAGCAGGTTGAGCGCGAAATTCTGCTCGCGGTTGCGCGCGGTGATGCCCCACACGTTGTTCTTGGGATGCGTGTAGTCGATCAGCGTCTCGAACTGCGCCGTCTTGCCGCTGATCTCGCGCACGATCGCCTGGAACGGCTGCTCGCCTTCCTGGTAGAGGAATTCGTTGACCAGCAGTTTCGGGCAGAGCGGGCCCCTGACGCGGTACAGCGTGCGGCTTTCCCGCTTCCACGATTCCATGCCCTGGCCGTGCTTTTCCCAGAAATCGTGCGGCAGTTCGCGGATGCCGCTGTACAGCAGGTCGATGTCCTCCAGCACCTTGTCGTTGAAGTAGTCCTGCGCCTCCAGCCCGAGCGCGCGGGCCTTGATGCGCATGTTGATGTCCTTCGACACCAGGATGACCGGGCGCGACGGATGCAGGCGCTGCAGGTGGATGACCACCGCCAGGATCTGGTTGTCCGACTTGGCCGTCGGCAGGCCGGCCGGCAGTTCGTTGGCGATGGCCTCGGTCTGCAGGAAGAGCCGGCCGCTGGCCAGCCGGTGCGACGGTTCGGCGAGCGAGATGCCGCTCTGGATGCCGTCCTCCCGGCTGCTGACGATCTCGTCCAGCGTGCGCGTGACCTGGCGCGCGTTGCGCGCGACGTCGGACAGGCCTTTCTTGTTGTTGTCCAGTTCTTCCAGGGTCTTCATCGGCAGGAACACGTCGTGTTCCTCGAAGCGGTAGACCGAGGTGGGGTCGTGCAGCAGGACGTTGGTGTCCAGGACGAAAAGCTTGGTTTGCGGGACGGGGTGTTTTTTATGTTTCGGCTTCGATACAGGTTTCGGGCCCATGAACGATCATTCTCCGGTTGACGGGGTTGTGCGGGGCATTGCCGGGGCTACAGCGTCTTGACGAAGTCCAGCACCTCCTGCGCATGTCCCTGCGCCTTGACGCCGCGCCATTCGCGCCGCAATACCCCGTTGCCGTCGATCACGAAGGTGCTGCGCTCGATGCCGCGCACGGGTTTGCCGTACAGCTTCTTGTCCTTGATCACCGCGAACTGCGTACACAGTTTCTCTTCCGTATCGGAGAGCAGGTCGAACGGCAGTTCCTGCTTGGCCTTGAAGTTCTCGTGCGAACGCAGCCCGTCGCGCGAGACGCCGGCGATGACGCAGCCGGCCCGGACGAAATCCGCGTGGAGATCGCGGAACTGCATGGCCTCGGTGGTACAGCCGGGCGTGCTGTCCTTGGGGTAGAAATAAAGAATCACGGTCTTGCCCGCGTGGTCCTTCAAGTGGAAGGTTTTTCCGCCGGTGGCGGGGGATGCGAAGTCGTCTACGATGCGGTCGATCATTGATTTGCAGCCTTCTCAAAAAAGCGTTGCCGGTCGGATTGTTCTTAGAAACCGTGCCAGGGTCAAGTCGCGGCGTCGTCCAGGCGGGCGGAGATTGGCTCGGCCGGCGGCCGCGGGGGTTCGCCGGACGGGGAGTCCGCCGGCCGGATCAGGGGCCGTTTTCGCGTATCGGCGGCGCCTTGTGCTTCGTCCACCACAGGTACAGTCCGTTGCCCAGCACCGCGATGGTGATGAGGTCCAGCTCGGCCCAGAGGATTTGCAGCGGCAGGCCGCCGTAGCCAGTCGCGGCTGCGATGCCGGCACCCCGGCGGCCAAGGCCCTGGCCGTTCCGGGGCCTTCGGAGTGCCTTCGACGGACGCCTTGCGGAACGTCTTCGGCAATTTTTAGATGCACTTTCCCGCCGAATCCGTTAACCTTGCAAGGTTTGCCCGAACCCCATCATCCCGGAGAACGCCATGCCCGTCATCGAGGTCAGCCACCCGCTCGTCAAACACAAAATAGGGCTTCTCCGGGAGGCCGACATCAGCACCAAGAAATTCCGCGAGCTAACCGCCGAGCTGGCGCGCCTGCTGACCTACGAGGCCTGCCGCGACTTCGAGCTCGAACGGTGCACCATCCAGGGCTGGGCCGGGCCGGTGGAGATCGATCAGATCAAGGGCAAGAAGGTTTCCGTGGTGCCGATCCTGCGCGCCGGCCTGGGCATGCTCGACGGCGTGCTGGACCTGATTCCGAGCGCCAAGGTGAGCGTGGTGGGCATCGCGCGCAACCACGAGACGCTGATGCCGGAACCGTACTTCGAGCGCTTCGTCGGCCAGCTCAACGAGCGCATGGGGCTGATCATCGATCCGATGCTGGCCACCGGCGGCTCGCTGATCGCCACCATCGACATGCTGAAACGCAACGGCTGCAAGCAGGTGCGCGCGATCGTCCTGGTCGCCGCGCCGGAAGGCATCAAGGCCCTGCACGCGGCGCATCCGGACGTCGATATCTACACGGCGGCGATCGACAGCCATCTCAACGAGGTCGGCTACATCATCCCCGGCCTGGGCGACGCCGGGGACAAGATTTTCGGGACCAAATAAGAAAAGGGACGATTCCAATGACGACTACCACAGTGGCCGCGGCGCCCGCGAAAGATCCGGCCTGGCGCACCGCGCTGGCCGGCGCGCAGATCCTCTTCGTGGCCTTCGGCGCGACCGTGCTGGTGCCGCTGCTGACCGGCCTCAATCCGAGCCTGGCGCTGCTCGGCGCGGGCATCGGCACCTTGATCTTCCAGGTGTGCACGCGCCGCGAGGTGCCGATCTACCTGGGTTCGAGCTTCGCCTTCATCGCGCCGGTGATCTACTCGGTGCAGACCTGGGGCATGCCGGCGACCTTCGGCGCGCTGGCCTCGGCCAGCTTCTTCTATTACGTGGCCGCCGGCCTCGTCAAATGGCGCGGCGTCGGCTTCATCCACCACCTGCTGCCGCCGGTGGTGATCGGGCCGGTGGTGATGGTGATCGGCCTGGGCCTGGCCCAGGTGGCGGTGAACATGGCCGTCGGCAAGGCCGGCGACCAGCAGATCATGCCCTACGGCACGGCGCTGTCGGTGGCCGCCATCTCGCTGCTGGCGACCATGCTCACGGCGATCCGCGCGCGGCGGCTGCTCAAGCTGGTGCCGATCCTGGTCGGCGTGGCCGTCGGCTATGCCTACTCGTTGGCGATCGGCATCGTCGATTTCGCCAAGGTGACGCAGGCCGCCTGGCTGGCCGTGCCTGAATTCGGCAAGCCCGAGTTCAACCTGGCGGCGATCCTGTTCATGATCCCGGTGGCGATCGCGCCGATCGTCGAGCACGTCGGCGGCATCCTGGCCATCGGCTCGGTGACCGGCAAGGACTTCACCGAGTCGCCCGGCCTGCACCGCACGCTGCTCGGCGACGGCCTGGCGGTCAACATCGCCGGCCTGTTCGGCGGGCCGCCGGTGACCACTTACGGCGAGGTGACCGGCGCGGTGATGCTGACCAAGAACTACAACCCGGTGGTGATGACCTGGGCGGCCGTGTTCGCCATCCTGATGGCCTTCGTCGGCAAGTTCGGCGCCTTCCTGCAGACCATTCCGATGCCGGTCATGGGCGGCATCATGATGCTGCTGTTCGGCTCGATCGCCGGCATCGGCCTGAAGACGATCATGGACGGGCGCGTCGACCTGTCCAGCGCGCGCAATCTGTGTATCGTTTCGGTCACGCTGGTCACCGGCATCGGCGGCCTCGGCGTGACTATCGGCAGCTTCTCGCTGCAGGGCATCAGCCTGTGCGGGGTGCTGGCGGTGCTGCTCAACCTGCTGCTGCCGCGCGAAGCGGCGGCCGCGCAGTCCTGATTTCTCAACCTCTGTTCGAATGGGTGAAAACATGAAAAAACGCCTCTCGCTCCTGGCGGTGGCCCTCCTGGCCTCCACGTTCCTGATCGCTTGCGGCAAGAAGGAAGAACCCGCGCCGGCCGCCGCGCCCGCGCCGGCTCCGGCGCCCGCCGCCACGGCCATCGTGATCGGCCTGGACGATCACTTCCCGCCAATGGGCTTCCGCGACGACAAGAACGAGATCGTCGGCTTCGACATCGACTTGGCGCGCGAAGCCGCCAAGCGCATCGGGCTGGAAGTGACCTTCAAGCCGATCGACTGGAGCGCCAAGGAAGCCGAACTCAACGGCAAGCGCATCGACGTGCTGTGGAACGGCTTGACGATCACCGAGGAGCGCAAGGCCAACATCCTGTTCACCAAGCCGTACCTGGAAAACCGCCAGATCGTGGTGGTCACCGAGGCGTCGCCGATCAAGGCCAAGGCCGAGCTGGCCGGCAAGGTCGTCGGCGTGCAGGATGGCAGCAGCGCGGTCGACGCGGTCAACAAGGACGCCGAGGCGGCCAAGTCGATCAAGGAGCTGAAGAAGTTCTCCGACAACGTCACGGCGCTGATGGACCTGTCCGCCGGCCGGCTCGACGCGATCGTCATGGACGAGGTAGTCGGCCGCTACTACACCTCGAAGAAGCCGGGCGAGTACCGCGTGCTCGATGAGCACTTCGGCACCGAGGACTACGGCGTCGGCGTGCGCAAGGACGACACCGAGCTGATGGGCAAGATCGACAAGGCGCTGGACGACATGAAGGCCGACGGCACCGCGGCGACCATCTCGACCAAGTGGTTCGGCAAGGACATCCTCAAGAAGTAATCCGTTTGCACCCCTTCGATCCGGCCATCCGGTAGACTGGCGGCTTTGTTTACCCGGCCGGATTTCCCTTTTCAGGGCTTCGAGTTTCCTTCATGAACTACGTGTTCGACATCTTGCCCCCCCTGTTGCAGGGAACCGGGGTCACCCTGCGGGTCTTCTTCATCACGCTGGTCCTGTCCGTGCCGCTCGGGCTGGCCCTGGCGCTGATGCGCATCTCGCGCTTCAAGCTGGTCAGCGGCCTGGTCAACGGCTACATCTGGCTGATGCGCGGCACGCCGCTGATGCTGCAGATGCTGTTCATCTACTTCGCGCTGCCCTTCGTGCCGGTGATCGGCATCCGCCTGCCCGATTTCCCGGCGGCCATCGTCGCCTTCGTGCTCAACTACGCCGCCTACTTCGCCGAGATCTTCCGCGCCGGCATCCAGTCGATCGACCGCGGGCAGTACGAGGGCGCCCGCGTGCTCGGCCTGACCTACGCGCAGACCATGCGCCGCATCGTGCTGCCGCAGGTGATCAAGCGCATCCTGCCGCCGATCAGCAACGAGACGATCACCCTGGTCAAGGACACCTCGCTGATCTACGTGCTGGCGATGAACGACCTGCTGCGCGCGGCGCGCGGCATCGTCCAGCGCGACTTCTCGACGACGCCGTTCGTGGTGGCCGGCGCCTTCTACCTGATCATGACGCTGGTGCTGACCTACGGCTTCCAGCGCCTGGAAAAGAAATATGCCGTCTATGATGAATGACCCGATGATCCGCGCCGTCGACGTGCACAAGCATTTCGGCCCGATCGAAGTCCTGAAGGGCGTTTCGCTGGAAGTCGGCAAGGGCGAGGTGATCGCCATCATCGGGCCGTCGGGCTCGGGCAAGAGCACCTTCCTGCGCTGCCTGATCCATCTGGAAACGGTGCACCGCGGCACCATCGTCATCGAGGGCGAAACGCTGGTGTTGACCGACGCCGCCGGGCACTGCCGCTACGTGCCGGACGTCGAGGTCCGGCGCATCTGCGGCAAGATGGGCATGGTCTTCCAGCACTTCAACCTGTTTCCGCATCTGACCGTGCTGCAGAATGTCATCGAGGCGCCGCTCACGGTCAAGGGCATGCGCCGCGAGGAGATCGTGCCGAAGGCCGAGGCGCTGCTGAAGAAGGTCGGCCTGTTCGAGAAGCGCGACAGCTACCCCTCGCGCCTGTCCGGCGGGCAGAAGCAGCGCGTGGCGATCGCCCGCGCGCTGGCCATGGAGCCGGACATCATGCTCTTCGACGAACCGACCTCGGCGCTCGACCCCGAGCTCACCGGCGAAGTGCTGCGCACCATGCGCGGCCTGGCCGAGGAGCGCATGACCATGGTCGTCGTCACGCACGAGATGGCTTTCGCCCGCGAGGTGGCCAGCCGCGTGATCTTCATGGACGAGGGGAACATCGTCGAGGCGCGGCCGGCGCGGGAACTGTTCGCCGCGCCGGAACATCCCCGGACACGGGCGTTCCTGGAGAACATGCTGTAGGCGCCTGTGGCGGTGACGCACCAGACTGCTGGCGTTGCCCGGTGAGGGTTCGACAGGCTTCGTCGTCTTGCACGACGTGCCGGCGCATGCATTGTCTGTAGGGCCGGCTCCAAGTTATTCCGGAAACAGCAATTCGTTGACTTGACAAGTCAAAATTCTAATGTGTATCGTTACACAAATAAAGTGTAACGATACACAAGAAGGCCATTCAGGTGCTTGAGTCGAGGCTCGCGACAAACGAGGCCATGTGCTCGCAAGTGTTCCTGGTGATCGAGCTCTTTGCAGTGGGGGAAGTAGGCGGTAAGCGTTCGAATGTCGGCTTAATTAATCGGGAGGTTGTCATGGTTCTTGGTCAAATCCGTAGAAATGTCCTGCAGGGTCTGCTTATTGCTTGTGCCGGCGTGTGTGGGCTCGCCGCCAGCACTCCAGAGGTGTTCGCTGCTCCTTCGGTGAAGCTTCGCCTCGCGTCCTCGCTGCCAGCCGATCCCAATTCGGCGCATTTTGTCTGGTACGAGCGTTTTCGCGACAACTTGAAAGCCTCCGTCAATGACGCCGTCGAAGTATCTTTTTTCCCCAACGCGATCTTGGGGAAAGAAGCAGACCTTGCTCAGCAGGTCAAACTCGGCGCGGTCAACATGATGGTTTCGGGCACTTCCATCTGGTTGACGCTGGTACCGGAAGTCGGATTGTTCGATCTCGGCTATCTGTTCGAGAACAACGATCATGCCGGTCGGGCTCTTGACGGTAAGGCCGGCGAGATCATTGCGGGTATCCTGCTCAAAAAGGCAAATATCATTCCTTTGGGTTTCGGGTTCAGTTTTGGCGCCCGGAACGTGTATAGCAAGAAGCCCATCCAGCAGCCGGCCGATCTGCAGGGGGTGAAGGTGCGGGTGCTGCCCGCGCCCAATTTCATTGCCACTCTCAAAGCGATGGGTGCGGCGGCGGTTCCGATGCCGGGAGGCGAGGTGTATTCCGCGCTGCAGATGGGGGTGATCGAAGGGGTTGAGCACGACGCGCCCTCGGTTTTGGCGAGCAAATTCTATGAGGTTGCGAAGCACTGCGTGCTGACGCAGCACATCTTCAACCCGATCGTCGTGGCCATGAACAACAACAAATTCGAGAAGCTTCCCGCTGAGTACAAAACCGCGATCCTGAACGCGGCGGCCGAGGCGACGCGTTTCGAGAGGAAAACGGCTGCCGAGGCCGAGGCCAAAGCATTCGACGAACTGAAGAAACGCGGCGTAACCGTTACGCCGACGGACCGGGCGTATTTCAGCAAGGCGGTCCGCCCCGTCTGGGATGACTTCGTCAGGCAGTATCCCGCCGTGAAGCCCGTGCTCGACGCTGTGGAATCGACCAGGCATTAAGCGCCGCCGCGAGCGGTATTTGCGGTGGAGTGCGATTCCGGGTGCGCCGTAAGACGCATCCGGAACACAACGCGGCGGCGGTTCCGCGCAGCGACTAAATCGAGCGTCGAAAAGAGGGGTGGCTATGTCATCGGCAAATAATGCTCATGCCGAAAGTGCTCCAATCGAAGGAGGAGGTATGTCTTCTCAAAGCGTATGCGTCGGTGCCGATGGCGTCAGCGGGCCGATTCCATTCCTCAGCGTGATCAACGACTACCTGACGAAGCTTGCTTCATGGGTCGGCGCTGTTGCTCTGGCAGCGGATGTCATCATCGTTTTTGCATCGATTTTCTGGCGCTACGCGCTCAACGAGCCTTTGGAGTGGGTGGAGGAGATTGCGCGCGCGCTGATGGTGACAATAATCTTTTCCGGTTCGGCAACATCCATGGGAAGAGGCGCGCACATTGGGATCGACCTGTTCCTGAAGGGACTTCCCGCAAGCATCCGGAGCTACGTCACCCATGCTGCCACATGGGTGTTGTGTATCGTTTCAGTGGGGCTGTTCATTTCCAGCGTGGACCTGGGCTTTGCTTCCATGGTCCAGACGACTCCGATCGGCTTGCCGCAGATCATGTACGTGGCGCCGCTGATTTTTGGCGCACTGGTGATGGCGACCAATGGGCTGGAGCACGCCTTGAGGGCTCCCGCGAAGCGCGTTTCGCTCAGCCTGCTGGGGATTGGGGTGCTGGTCGCCGCCGGATACTTGGCCTATGTCAGCGTGCCTGCGGACATTTCTGCCGCCGGGCTCCTGATGTTCGCGTGTTTCGTCGTAGGAATCGTCTGCGGCGTGCCGATTGCCTTCACGCTGAGTCTCTCGGCGATGGTCTATTTCGTTTCAAACCCCGATCTGCCGTTCGTTTTCTTTGCTCAGCAGGTCTCCGCCGGCGTGGATCACTTCGTTCTTCTGTCGATCCCGTTCTTCCTCGTCGCCGGGGCGGCGATGGAAGTCAACGGCATGTCGTCCCGCCTGGTCGAATTGATCGTCCGCTGCATGGGGCGGTTTCGCGGAGGCCTGAACCTTACGATTGCGACCGGAGTGGCGTTCTTTTCGGGCATATCGGGTTCGAAGCTGGCCGATATCGCAGCGGTCGGCGGCGTCCTCATGCCGGCCGTTCGCCGGACGCGGCAGAGCAGCGCCGACGCGGCGGGACTATTTGCCGCATCGGCGGTCATGGCTGAGACGATTCCGCCCTGCGTGAACATGATCGTCATGGGGTTTGTGGCCAATATCTCGATCGGCGCCTTGTTTATCGCCGGCATCGTTCCGGCGGTCTGTCTGCTTGTCCTGCTCGTCATTGCCGGCATCGTTTTCGGCAGGAAGATCGACATCAACGAAGCCTACCCGGTCCTGATGCCCACGAAGGACCTGCTGGTTGGCGGCCTGGTCGGGCTGGTCATGGTGTTGATGGTCGGGCGCGGGGTGATGGCGGGGATTGCCACGGCGACCGAAATTTCGGCTTTCGCGGTGATCTATGCCCTGATTGTCGGCTATCTGGCTTTCCGTGAACTGACGGTCAAGGCGACGGTCAAGCTGTTCATCGACACGGCGGCCAAGTCAGGCATGCTGCTGTTCATCGTCGCCGCGGCGACCAGTCTTTCCTATGCACTGACCATGGAGATGATTCCTCAACGCATCGCTGATTGGCTTGTCTCGCTCGGTCATGATTATGGTCCGGGAACGTTTCTGGTTCTATCCATCGTCATCGTCATGATTTTCGGGGCGGTTCTCGAAGGGGCTCCGGCACTGATCATTTTTGGCCCCATTCTGGTCCCGATTGGCGTTCAGCTCGGCTTCAATCCCCTGCAATACGCCAGCGTCCTGATTATCGCCATGGGATTCGGACTGTTCTCGCCGCCGATCGGTCTCGGACTGTACGCCACTTGCGCCGTGTGCGGCGTGACGATGAACGAAGTCATTCGTCCGATGATGAAGTACATGGCAATTGTCCTTTTCGGTCTGTTGCTCATCGCATTTGTTCCGTCCATCACCACGTGGCTTCCGCAGCTCATGGGCTACCGAATGTAACGCCTTTTCATTTTCAACCTGGAGAAATAAATGGGATCTCTCGTGGGAAAGCGCGCACTTGTAACTGGAGGCGGTCAGGGAATCGGCAAGGCGATAGCCGAACAACTCGTCCGTCAAGGTTGCGAGGTTGCCGTTCATTATTATTCCGATCGCGCCGGCGCGGCCGAGGTCGTCTCCCTGGCCGGAAAGCTCGGGGTCCGTGCACAGTCCTTCCAGGCCGATCTGACCAAGGAAAGCGGGGCGGCCGGTCTCGTGAAGGAGGTGGTCGGGTTCCTTGGCGGCCTGGATATTCTGATCAACAATTCCGGCGGCCTGGTGGCACGCCGGCAACTCGAACAGGTCGATATGGATTTCTGGCAGAAAGTCGTTGACGTCAATATGACGTCGATGATGCTGGTATGCCGCGAGGCCGTTCCCCATCTCGAAAAAGCCAATGGGGCGTCGATTGTCAATATCTCGTCGCTGGCCGGACGCAAGGGTGGACATGGCGGTTCGCTGATCTATTCGACAACCAAGGGCGCTGTGCTGACCTTTACGCGCGCGCTGTCGTCCGAGTTGGCGGCGCGGGGAATCCGGGTGAACGCCGTCGCTCCGGGGTTGATCCTGGGCACCAGTTTCCACACCACACATACGACAAAGGAATCGGCTGATGAGACCATTCGCGGAATTCCGCTCGGCCGCGCCGGCAATGCCGACGACGTGGCCAGACCCGTGGTATCGCTTGCTGCGGAATACGACGGATTCATCACCGGGGCGACGCTCGACATCAACGGCGGAGTCTATTGCGCGTAATGCAACCGGTTGCTTTCTTCGCCGGACACATGCCGGTGGCACCCATGTCTGATAAATACGGCGCCCGTACGCGGGCCTCATAAGGAAAGACGACGATGCTTAAATCAAAATTGCTGCATCCGGAAATACTCCGGGTGCTGGGGAGTTCGGGGCATTTCTCGCAGATTCTGATTGCCGACGGCAACTATCCGTTCATCTCGAAGTCGTCGCCAGAGGCGACCAAGGTGTTTCTCAACCTGATGCCGGGTATTCCGAAGACAACCGACGTACTCGAAGCGCTTCTCGATGCAATCCCGATCATGGAAGCGTCCGTCATGCAGACGCCCAACGGAGAGCCGGCACCGGTCCATGACGAATATATCGAGATGCTGCCCGGTGGAATCCCGGTCAAACGCATGGAGCGTCACGCCTTTTACGACCTGGTCTGTTCGCCTATGACGTCATTGATCATAGCGACGGGTGAAACGCGCCGTTTTGCCAACCTCTTGCTGACCATCGGCGTCGTCAAGCTCGAGGAAAACGAGCGTTATTAGGACCTGTTGCCGATCAGCAAGTGTTCAAACCCGGACGGAACGAGACCTTTTGGCGGTCGCTGGCGGAGTACTCGATTCGCGTTCGATCAGATCGGGGGCGAAGATGCATTCGCGGTCGGCGCGAGTCGGCGTAGCCAGCCGCGAAATCAGGCAGTTGACGGCGTTTTCAGCCATTTTCTGGTAATTCGGCCGCAGCGTGGTCATGGTCGGCACGATCAATCCGGAAATCTGGATATCGTCGATGCCGACCAGCGACATGTCGTCCGGTACGCCAATACCTTGTTTGTGCAACCCGGCGAGGACGCCTATCGCCAGAATGTCGTTCATCGTCACGACGGCTGTCGGCCTCGGTTTGATACGCAAGAGCTGTTCGGCCGCGCGCTGTCCGAAATAGGCGAGTTTTGAATCGCCCTGGTCCGCCAGGGGATCGCTGTCCTTGCTGATGACGATCGGCTCCCCGAGGCCGTGACGCCGGATCGCGCTCTCGAACCCTTGCAGACGGGCCCGGCGGCTGGCGGACAGCCGCGTAGGAGTGACGTAGGCGATCCGGCGATGCCCGAGCGAAACCAGATGGTCGACGGCGATCGAGGTGGCCAGAACGTTGTCGATCGAAACGACATCGATGCCTTTGATACCCGCTTCCGAAGCGCGCAAGTCGAAAAGAACAAAGGCGATTCCGCGTTTGACGAAATACATCATGATGCGTTGATTGGTCAATTCGGTCGTGACGATGATTCCGCGCACGCCGTAATCGACCAATTCTTCGATGAAGGAGATCTCCCGTTGCTCGTCGCGGTGGCTATTGCCCAGAACCGCGCGGAAACCCCGCCGTCGCGCTGCTTCGTCGATGGCCAGGGCCAGTTCGCCATGATAGGGGTTGACGATAGTAGGTGTCAGCACGCCGAGCATTGGCGCATGTCCGGTCTTGAGCTGCCTGGCGACCTTGCTCGGAGAGTAGTTCAGCTTCTCGATGCTTTTTCGGATGCGCTCAATGGTTTCGGGACGCAGATGATTGTGTTGACCGTTGAGAAAATTGGAGACGCTGGTAACCGACACCTCGGCGCTTCGAGCGACGTCTTGGATTGTTGCTCTTTTCATTCTGCTGGGGGGCATGATAGACGCGAAACCGCCGGCTACTCTACCACATCGCCTCCGATCGTATGGGCATCCGATCCCGAATAAGCGACAATATCCGCTGTCAACAAATGCAGCGCGCTGGTCGTCCATATCCGAGTGGATCTTGCGGGCACAATCGTTCAGGATAATCGCAGCAACGCATGGCAATTTCCCTCTCTGACGTGTTTTCGGCCGACGGATGTCTGGCCTCGGGTATTCCCGGCTACCGCCTGCGTCCGCAGCAGCTGGAGATGGCCGAGCGCATCGCCGCGGCCATCGCCGGCAACAAGGTGCTCGTCGCCGAGGCCGGCACCGGCACCGGCAAGACCTTCGCCTACCTCGTCCCGGCGCTGCTCTCGGGCGGCAAGGTGATCGTCTCGACCGGCACCAAGAACCTGCAGGACCAGCTTTTCTCGAAGGACATCCCGACCGTGCGCAAGGTGCTCGGCGCGCCGGTGCAGGTGGCGCTCCTGAAGGGCCGCGCCAACTACGTCTGCCACTATCACTTGAAGCGCGCGCAGGACGACGGCCGTTTCTTCAGCCGCGAGGACGCCGCCGACGCCGCGCGCATCGCCCGCTTCGCCAAGCGCACCAAGACCGGCGACAAGGCCGAGTGCGGCGACGTTCCCGAGAACTCGCCAGTGTGGAACATGGTCACCTCCACGCGCGAAAACTGTCTCGGCCAGGACTGTCCCCACCACAAGGAATGCTTTGTGCTCGCCGCGCGGCGCGAGGCATTGGCCGCCGATCTGGTGGTGGTCAACCACCACCTCTTCTTCGCCGATGTGATGCTGCGCGACGAAGGCACGGCGGAGCTGCTGCCGGCCTGCAACACGGTGATCTTCGACGAGGCGCACCAGTTGCCGGAAACGGCCAGCCTGTTCTTCGGTAATAACGTGTTGACGGCCCAGGTGCTCGATCTGGCGCGCGACGTCCGCGTCGAGGGGCTGGCCTCCGCGCGCGACTGCCTCGATCTGCAGAAGGCCTGCGGCGTCGTCGAAAAGGCGGCGAAGGACCTGCGCCTGACGCTGCCGGTCGAGCCGGCGCGCTTCCCGCTCGCGCAGCTCGAGGAGCGTGCGGGCTTCGACAACAACCTCGTCGGCCTGATCCGCGAACTGGATGCGCTGGCCGCGCTGCTCGAAACGCAGGCGCAGCGCGCGGAAGGGCTGGAGAACTGCTGGCGGCGCGCCGGCGAACTGGTGGCCCAGCTGCGGCGCTGGCAGAGCGGCGCGGACAAGGACTACGTGCGCTGGGGCGAAACCTACGCGCATGCGCTGCAGTTGAACGCCACGCCGCTGATCATCGCCAGCATCATGCAGAAACAGATGAGCGGTCACCCGCGCGCCTGGATCTTCACCTCGGCGACGCTGGCCGTGCAGAAGGATTTCAGCCACTACTGCGCGGAGATGGGGCTTGCCGATGCCGAATCCGCGTCGTGGGACAGCCCGTTCGACTACGGCCAGCAAGCCGTGCTCTACGCGCCGACCGGCTTGCCCGACCCGAACAGCTACAGCTATACCGAAGCCATGATCAAGGCGGCATTCCCGGTGGTGCAGGCGAGCGGCGGGCGGGCCTTCTTCCTGTGCACCTCGCTGCGCGCCATGCGCCGCGCCTACGAACTGCTGCAGGAGCAGTTGGAGCGCGCCCAACTCGACCTGCCGCTGCTGATCCAGGGCGAGGGTAGCAAGAACGAGCTGCTCGAACGCTTCCGCCGGCTCGGCAACGCCATTCTGGTCGGCAGCCAGAGTTTCTGGGAAGGCGTTGACGTGCGCGGCGAGGCCCTGTCGCTGGTGGTCATCGACAAGCTGCCGTTCGCGCCGCCCGACGATCCCGTGCTCTCGGCGCGCATCGACCGCATGAAGGCCGAAGGGCGCAACGCCTTCATGGACTACCAGCTGCCGCGCGCGGTGATCAACGTCAAGCAGGGTGCCGGCCGGCTGATCCGCGACGAGACCGACCGCGGCGTGCTGATGATCTGCGACCCGCGCCTGGTCGGCAAGCCGTACGGCAAGCGCATCTGGCGCAGCCTGCCGCCGATGCGGCGCACGCGCGCGCTGGACGAGGTGGTGGCGTTCTTCGAGCGCTGATCCTCCGGAAATTCGACCTCGGCGGCTACCCGCGGCGGAAAACCGGGACGGATTTGTTATGATTGACTGGCTAGGCCAGCAAGCCAATTTCGTTTCTTAATCCTTGCAGGAAATCATCATGTTGCAGAAACTCGCCTCTTTCGCCGGAATCAAGGGTCCGGTCGTGACCATCGTCATGGACGGTTACGGCTTGTCGAAAACCGAAGTCGGCAGCGCCATCGCCGCCGCCCGCAAACCCAACCTCGACCGGCTGTTCGCCAACTATTCGAACATCGGCCTGCGCGCGCACGGCACGGCGGTCGGCATGCCGTCCGACGAGGACATGGGCAACTCCGAGGTCGGCCACAACGCCATCGGCGCCGGCCAGGTTTACAGCCAGGGCGCGTCGCTGGTTGCCGACGCCATCGCCACCGGCACCATCTGGCAGGGCGAGGCGTGGCAGCAGATCGTGGCGGGCGCCAAGGCGGGAACCGGCAGCAAGCCCGGCACGCTGCACTTCATCGGGCTGTTCTCGGACGGCAACGTGCATAGCCACATCGACCATCTCAAGGCGATGGTGCTGCGCGCCAAGCAGGAAGGCGTGAAGACCGTGCGCGTGCATATCCTGCTCGACGGCCGCGACGTTCCGGAAACCAGCGCGCTCGAATACGTCGAGCCGTTCGAGGCTTTCCTGGCCGAGGCCAACACCGACGGCTTCGACGCGAAGATCGCTTCCGGCGGCGGCCGCATGAAGATCACCATGGACCGCTACGAGGCCAACTGGAGCATGGTCGAGCAGGGCTGGGCGACGCACGTGCTCGGGCGGGGCGACCAGTTCGCCAGCGCGGCCGAGGCGATCAAGGCGCTGCGCGCGAAGTTCCCCGGTACGATCGACCAGGATCTGCCGGCCTTCGTGATCGCCAAGGACGGCAAGCCGGTCGGTACCGTCGAGGACGGCGATGCGGTGGTGTTCTTCAATTTCCGCGGCGACCGGGCCATCGAAATTACGCTGGCCTTCGAGCAGGCGGACTTCGCCAAGTTCGACCGCGTGCGCGTGCCGAAGGTCACCTATGCCGGCATGCTGCAATACGACGGCGACCTCAAGCTGCCCAAGCGTTTCCTGGTGCCGCCGCCGGCCATCCAGGACACCATGGGCGAATGGTTCTCCAAGGCGGGGATCACCCAGTTCGCCTGCTCGGAAACGCAGAAATACGGCCACGTGACGTATTTCTGGAACGGCAACCGTTCGGGCAAGTTCGCGGGGGAAACCTACCTGGAGGTGCCGAGCGACGTCGTTCCCTTCGAGCAGCGGCCGTGGATGAAGGCTGCGGAAATCGCCGACGCGATGATCGCCGCGCTGCAGAGCGGCAAGTACCGCACCCTGCGCTGCAACTTCGCCAACGGGGACATGGTCGGCCATACCGGCAATTTCCGCGCGGCGACGATGGCCATCGAGGCGGTTGATCTGTCGCTCGGGCGCATCCTGCCGGTGATCGACGCGATGGGAGGCGTGGCGCTGATCACCGCCGACCACGGCAACGCCGATGAAATGTACGAGATCGACAAGAAAACCAAGCAGCCGGCCGTGAACAAGGACGGCACGTTCAAGGCGAAGACGGCGCACACGCTCAATCCGGTGCCGCTGATCCTTTATGACAACGTGAGCGGCGGCAAGCTGGGCCTGAAACAGACGGAACAGGCCGGCCTGTCGAACCTGGCGGCGACGATCGCCAACCTGCTGGGATTCGAGAAGCACGCCAAGTGGGACGAAAGCCTGCTGGAAATCAAGTAACTTCCCGATTCGGGGCAAAAAAAGAGCAGGCGTCGCGGCCTGCTCTTTTCTTTTGTGCGCCGTGGTTTCAGCGTTTGATGTAGTTCTCCAGCTGGTTGATGATGAACTGCTGCTGGCTGATGGTTTCCTTGACCGCGTCGCCGATGGAGATGACGCCGATGACGGACTGGTCGGCTTCGAGGATAGGCAGGTGGCGGATGTGCTTGTCGGTCATGATCGCCATGCATTCCTCGATGCTGGTCTCCGGCGTGACGTAGAGCACCTTGCCGGTCATGACCTCGCTGACCTTGGTATTCCGGGACGATTTGCCCAGCAGGATGACCTTGCGCGCGTAATCGCGCTCGGAAAACACGCCGGCCAGACGGTTGCCGTCGAGGACGAGCAGGGCGCCGACGTCGTGTTCAGCCATCAACTCCAGCGCGCGCAGGACCGTCTCTTCCGGAGCGATGGCGACTATGGGTTTGTTTTTGCCTGCGATGAATTGTCTGAGCGTTTTCATTTTTCGTCCTTTGTGGAAGACATTCGCGGCCGTCCGTTCCACCGCCCGAATCAAAATGACCGGAGGCTCAGCGCAGGCCCGCGATGTAGTCGGCAAGAGCTCTTATCTGCTTGTCGGAAAGCTTGTCGGCGATCATCCTCATCGCCCTTTCCGGGTCGTTCGACCTTTCCTCGCTGCGGAAGTTCTTCAACTGCAGCTCGGTGTATTCGGCGTATTGCCCGGCCAGATGCGGATATTGCGCGGGAACTCCGGCTCCGGCGGGGCCGTGGCAGCCGGCGCACGCGGGCACGCCGCGCTCGAAATCGCCCTTGCGCCACAACTGCTTGCCGGCTTCGACCAGCTTCGCGTCGGTGGCGGCCGACGGCCTCATTTTCTGCTGCGAGAAATAGACCGACAGCGCCTTCATGTCGTCGGTCGACAATGTCGCGGTCATGCCGGCCATCACCGCGTTGTTGCGGATGCCCGGCTTGCCGTCCACGGACTTGAATTCCGTCAATTGCTTGAAGATGTAATCGGCGCCTTGCCCCGCCAGGATCGGGTTGGCCGGCGTCGGGCTGTTGCCGTCGGCGCCGTGGCAGGCCACGCACACGGTTTCGGCGATCTGTTTGGCTTTGGCCAGGTCGGGCTTGCTTTTCGCCTCATCCGCGGCAAGCACGGAGCAGCAGGTGGTAGCGAGAATTGCAATGGCCGCGGTACGAATCATGTGCTGACTCCCTGTTGTTGAATCCTCGTCCGAGAAGCACTTTCAAACCTGATATTCTATAGCACTTTGCCGAAGCTCCACGCCGGTTCGGAGAGCCTGATGCCACTGTTCAAGCATGCCGTATTCCATACCACCGTTGCAAATCTGGGCGATCTGCCGGCCGATTCCGTGTGCGAAGTCGCCTTTGCCGGCCGCTCGAACGCGGGCAAATCGTCGGCGATCAACACGCTCGCCGACCATACGCGCCTGGCCTTCGTTTCCAAGACGCCGGGGCGTACCCAGCATCTGAACTATTTCCGGCTCGGCGACGGCCGGTATTGGGTCGATCTGCCCGGTTACGGTTTCGCCAAGGCGCCCGTGGAAATCCGCGATCAATGGGAAGGCCTGCTGGCGCCTTACCTGATGCACCGCTCGCCGCTCGCTGGGCTGGTGCTGATCATGGACAGCCGCCATCCCCTGACCGAACTCGACCTGCAGATGATCGACTGGTTCGCGCAGACCGGCAAACCGATCCACGTCCTGCTGTCCAAGGCGGACAAGTTGACGCGCAACGAACAGGCGCGGGTCGTGCGCGAGGTGAAGGCGTCGCTGGCCGATCCAGGCAGGCGCCTCGGCGAGCGCTGCTCGGTGCAGCTGTTTTCGAGCTTGAAGCACAGCGGCGTCGAGGAGGCTGAACGGGTGCTCGCCGGATGGCTGGGCATCGCTCCCGCCGAAAATGCGGATCGGCCGGCCAAGCCGGAAGCCGCCGGCAAGGCGGCGCGGCCGCGCAAGCGCGGCGCCATGGGCTGGAGCGCCCGCACCTCGGAGAAAATGCGGGCGGCCCAAAAACAAAAGCCCCCGGTCAATCGATGACCAGGGGCAAAAATGCCTTACGGGGATGTAAGGCACCCGCTCAGGGAGATGAAGCGGGAGATGGTGCGTGCCATCTGGAAGCTTCGATACGCGGGTCCTGCGAATAGTTCCCATTTTTTTTAAGTTCTTCAAAAAAGGAGCCGAATCATGATCACCCCTCACGCGAGCTTCCCGGGAACGCGCCTGCGCCGCATGCGCCGGGACGATTTTTCGCGGCGCCTGATGCGCGAGTCAACGTTGACGGCGGACGATCTGATTTATCCGGTGTTCGTCCTCGAAGGGAAAAACCGGGTGGAGGCGGTGGCGTCGATGCCGGGCGTCGAGCGGCAAAGCCTCGACCGGCTGCTGGCGACGGCCGAGCGGGCCTGCGGGCTCGGCATTCCGGCGCTGGCGCTGTTCCCGGTGATCGATCCGTCGTTGAAGACACCCGGCGCGGAAGAGGCCTGGAACCCCGAGGGGCTGGTTCCGCGCGTGGTGGCCGCGCTGAAAAAGGAATTCCCGGAGCTGGGCGTGATCACCGACGTGGCGCTCGATCCGTACACCAGCCACGGCCAGGACGGTCTGATCGCCGACGACGACCCGCGCGCCTACGTGCTCAACGACGAGACGCTCCAAGCGCTGGCGCAGCAGGCGCTGGCGCACGCGCGCGCCGGCGCCGACGTGGTGGCGCCGTCGGACATGATGGACGGGCGCATCGGCCGCATCCGTTCGGCGCTCGACGGGCACGGGCTGATCCACACGCGCATCCTGGCCTATTCGGCAAAGTATGCGTCGAGCTTCTACGGCCCCTTCCGCGACGCGGTCGGCTCGGCGGCCAACCTCGGCAAGGGCAGCAAGCACACCTACCAGATGGACGCGGGCAATTCTGACGAGGCCTTGCGCGAAGTGGCGCTCGACCTGGCCGAAGGCGCCGACATGGTGATGATCAAGCCGGGCATGCCATACCTGGACATCGTCCGCCGGGTCAAGGACGAGTTTCGCGTGCCGACCTACGCCTACCAGGTGAGCGGCGAATACGCCATGCTCCGGGCCGCCGAACGGAACGGCTGGCTGGACGGGAAAGCATGCATCCTGGAGAGCCTGCTGGCGTTCAAGCGTGCCGGCGCGGACGGCATCCTGACGTATTTCGCCCTGGACGCGGCCGCCTGGCTCCGCGGGTGACGCCGCGCCGGAGAGCCGGTCGCCGAGGCCGGCAAGTGTAAAAAAACGTCATCGTTATCGCGGGAAGGGCCTGGGCGATTGTTGCGGAAAGAAGTTCGGAATAGTCTTAGGCCCTTCTGTTTTTCCCGATGGATGGCGTGTAATGGCGGAAGATTTGGTGAGGTGGAGCCAGGAATATTGCCTGGGCCTCGATGAGATAGACGAGCAGCATCGTTCGTTGCTGGCGTTGATCAACGACATCTGGCGGGCGATCGTGGCGCGCGACGAAAAGGCGAGAATCTTCGTCCTGGTGGAAGAGCTGGAAAAGTACACCCTCTCGCATTTCTCGGCTGAGGAAGCCTTCATGCGCTCGACCGACTATCCGGATTTCGCCCGGCACAAGTGGGAGCATCAGCGGTTCGTCGAGCGCGTGGTGGAGGAGAAGAAGCGCGCCATCGCGGCGGGCACCCTGTCGCTCGACCTGATGTATTTCCTGCGCGACTGGCTGATCGAACATATCCTGGTATCGGACAAGATCTATGCCGATCACGCGAAGCGCGCGAAAGCGCAAGAGGGCGGTCTGCTCGGCAAGTTCTTCAGGAAATTCTTCTGAGCCGTCGGCTCAAGAAGCGTCGGAATCTTCCGTAATGGCAACTGCCGTCCGGCCACAAGCGCCTTCTATCCCATTTCCATCTCCGACCATGCCTACCGTGTCTTCCGCTGTGCCTTTCCCGGTTCTCGGCGTGTGTGACTCCATCTTCCTGGGCGTGCTCTGGCTCGATGACCGGCTGCGCGTCCAGGCGCACAACACCGCTTTCCGTCGGATGCTCGATCTGGTCGACAGCGGCGATGGTTTCGTGGGGCGCCCTTACGCCGAGATGCTCGGCGTGCTGCAGTCGCGCGGCGAATTCCACGAGGGCGATTCGGAGGAAGCGCTGGTCAACGGCCTGACCCGCATCGCTCCCGGCAACCGGATCGGGCTCCAGCGCGTCCGCCCGAACGGCGTGGCGCTGTCGATCACCGCCAGGGCGCTGCCGGAAGGCGGCTACGCGCTGGTCTACTCCGACGTCAGCGAGGAACGGCGGCTGCGCGAGTCCATCCGGCGGAACAACAAGGCGTCGGTGGTGGCCATGGCCAACCTCGCGGAACACCGCGACGCCGACACCGGCATCCACGTGCTGCGCGTCGCCCGCCTGGTCGGCCAGACCGCGCGCAAACTGATGGCCTTGCCCGCCTATCGGAGCATGATCGACGAGGCGTTCATCGAGCACGTCGCCACGGCCAGCATCCTGCACGACGTCGGCAAGATCGCCACGCCGGACCAGATCCTGTTGAAGACCGGACCGCTGACCGCCGAAGAGCGGGAAGTCATCAAGCAGCACCCGGCGCTGGGCGCGCAGCTGCTGCGGCAGGCCAAGCTGACCATGGGCGAGAATCCGTTTCTCGACATGGGCGCGGAAATCGCGCTGACGCACCACGAATGGTTCGACGGCCGCGGCTATCCGTACGGCCTGTCGGGCGACGAGATATCGCTGCCCGGCCGCATCTGCGCCGTGGCCGACGTGTTCGACGCGTTGACCTCCGAGCGGCCCTACAAGGCGCCGTGGAGCATGGACAGGGCCGTTTCCCTGATCAAGGAGCAGGGCGGCACGCAGTTCGACCCCGACGTCGTCCGCGCCTTCGTGTCAGTGCTCGAAGAACGCGAACGTGTATGCATCGTGCGCTGGTCGGGCGCCATGAGCGTCGGCCATCAGCGCATCGACGACCAGCACCGCATCCTGATCGACACGATCAACCAGCTGGCCAGCGCCGACAGCCTGCACAACCAGTTCGCCGTGTCGATGATCCTCGACGAGCTGCTCAGCTATGCCGCCTTCCACTTCGAGTTCGAGGAAAGCCTCATGGCCCATGCCGACTATCCGCAGCTCGAAGCGCACCGGCGGGAGCACCAGGGCTTCGTGAACTGGATCAACGAGTATCGCGACGAATACGTGAAGTTCGGCAAGCGCGCGCTCGGCGAGCCCGTGCTGGCGTTTCTCAAGGATTGGCTGTCGCACCACATCCTCGAGGAAGACCGGCGCTACGGCGAGTTTTTCCGCAACCGGATGGCGGGGTGACGGCCCGCCGCCGGACGGCGGTCAGCGCTTGAGCCAGCCCGCCGCGCGCCGTTCCACGGCGCGATGGAGCAGCGCCCCGCACGCGATGCTGGCGAACCAGGCCAGCAGCATCCCGGCGAACTGGATCGCCGGCGCGTGCTGGACGAAGCGCTCGAAAACGGCATTGACGAGCAGGCAGACCGGGAAGTGGACGAGGAACACCGAATAGGAGATTTCCCCCAGCCAGGCGAGCAGCCGCGTGCGCGGCCAGGTCGCGATGATGCCGCTGCAGCGCGACAGGCCCAGGGCGATGGCGACCAGCAGCGCGACGAAGATGCGTGAACGGTAATCGACGACCAGCGCGACGGCCGCCGCCACGGCCGTGGCGATGGCCCACCAGTCGGTCTGTCCCGGCCGGGTTCCCCAGTAGGCGATCGCGCCGAGCCCGTAGGCGCCGAAGAAATAGACCGCCCAGTTGTCCCACGCCGCGTCACGATTGAGGACGTAGAGCGAGGCGACGATCAGCGCGATTACGCAGCCGCGCGCGCAGCCCGGCCGCTCCGGCCAGATGCGGTCCGCCGAGCGGAGGATGATCAGCAGCAGGGCGTAAAGCTGGAAGTCGATGGCGATGTACCAGACGCCGGCGGAAAGCCCGTCGAACCCGAACACCCCTTGCAGCAGCAGGATGTGGGCGATGAACTGGAAGAGGCCCGGCGCGTCGGGGATGGAATCGTGGGTGATCAGGTGGCGGCTGACCGCCGCGGCGGCGATGGCCAGCAGCAGGGTGACGAGGTAGGGAATCGCCAGTTTGAGGTAGCGCCGCCAGAGCAGCTTGCCCACGGGCTTGGCGACGGGGCGCCCGTCGCGCGCCAGCGCCTGCGCCGCCAGGAATCCGCCCATGACGAGGAAGCCCTGCACGGCGATGCGGGCGTACTGGGAGAGCCAGGTGATCAGGCCGGGGCTGATCGCCCGGGCGTAATCGGACATCGGCCCGTAGAAGGCCAGATGGTGCAGGACGATCAGTTGCGAGGCGATGGCCTTGACGGCGTCGATGAACGGAAAGCGTGAAACGGCGGGTTGAACGGTGTGTGCGGTCATGTGTGGTTCTGGCTGAGGCAGGCGACGCAGAGCATCGGCCATTGCTGTGCCCAGTGCGCTGAGGGTTCGCGGGCGAAGCCGCTTTTGACGTATTGCTGCCAGCGTCCGATGACGTAGCAGAGCAAGAGGTTGGCCAGCCCGACGAAATCGGCTTCCGGCGACAGCCGGCCCTGCGTGGCGGCGACGCGCAGGGACTGCCGGAGCGCCGCCTCGACCTTGTCGAGCAGCTGGTTGATGCGCGCCTGCAGGCGCGCGTTTTCGTGCACCAGCGCGTCGCCGACGAGCACGCGCGTCATGCCGCGGTTGCGCTGGGAGAAGTTGAGCAGCAGGGCGACGATCAGTTCGACCTGGCGCAGCCCCGCGGGCTCGCTGCCGGCGATCTGGTTGATGACGCCGAACAGGCTGGTCTCGATGAACTCGATCAGGCCGTCGAACATCTGCGCCTTGCTGGCGAAATGGCGGTACAGCGCGGCTTCCGAGCAGTCCAGCCGGCCCGCCAGGGCGGCCGTGGTGACCTTTTCCCCGTTGGGATCTTCGAGCATTCCGGCCAGCGTCTGCAGGATCTGCAAGCGTTTTTCACCCGGCTTGACCATGTCCGCACTCCCCGATGATGTTTTTATGGCGATCGCTCATAGCTGGCGCAGGCGGTAGGGCAGGTCGAGCACGCTGGCGACGCGGACGTCCGCGTAGGGCGGCCGGCGCGTACCCGGATTGACCCACACCGTGGTCATGCCCAGCCGCTTCGCCGTGCGCAGGTTGGGCAGGGTGTCCTCGACCATGATGCACGATCGCGGCGCCAGCCTTTCGGCGCGCAGCAGATGCAGGAAGCCCTGCGTGGCCGGCTTGGGCCGGAAGTGCAGGCGCTCGACCGAGTAAACCGCGTCGAAGCAGCCGTCGATGCCGGCAATGGCGAGGACCGCCTGCGTGTAGCGCAGGGGCGCGTTGGAAAAGATGATCTTGCGTCCGGGCAGCCGCCTGAGCATGGCCTTCAGCCCGCGCTCGACCACCACCATGCTGGCCAGATCGTGGAACTGGTGCGTGTGGTCGAGAAAATGCCGGGGATCGACGTCGTGGTGGCGCATCAGGCCGAGCAGGGTGGCGCCGTAGCGCTTCCAGTACTGCTGGCGCAACGCGGTGGCCTGTGCCTCGTCGAGGTCGAGGTGGCGCCGGATGTAGTCGCGCATGGCGCGGCCGATGTGCGGAAAGATGTACGCGCTGGCGTCGTGCAGCGTGTTGTCCAGGTCGAACAGCCAGGTCCGCGAGAACTCCGCCGTACGGGAAGAAGCGGGAACGAGGGCCGGGGCGCAGGCCTGTGCTGCCCGCGCCGCGGCCCCGTTTCTCCGCACGGCGTTCACGACGATTTGATCATCGTGCCGAAACCGTGGCTGGTCAGGATTTCGAGCAGGAGCGCGTGTTCGACGCGGCCGTCGATGATGTGCACGCTCTTGACGCCGCTCTGCGCGGCTTCGAGCGCCGAACCGATCTTCGGCAGCATGCCGCCGTGCAGCGTGCCGTCCTCGACCAGAGCGTTGATCTGGGCCGGAGTGACGTCGGTGACCAGCCGGCCGTCCTTGTCGAGCACGCCCGGCGTGTTGGTCGAACAGCACGAGCTTCTCGGCCTTGAGGATTTCGGCGACCTTGCCGGCGACGACGTCGGCATTGATGTTGTAGGTCTCGCCGTTCTCGCCGACGCCGATCGGCGCGATGACCGGAATGAAGGTGCCGGCTTCGAGGTGGCTGATCAGCGCGGGGTCGATCTGCACGATGTCGCCGACCATGCCGATGTCGAGCAGGTCGGCGTGGTTGTCCCGGCTGTGCAGCATGAGCTTCCTGGCCCGGATCATGCCGCCATCCTTGCCGGTGAGGCCGACCGCCTTGCCGCCGGCCTGGTTGATCAGGTTGACCACGTCCTTGTTGACCTGGCCGCCGAGTACCATTTCGACGATTTCCATGGTCTCGGCGTCGGTCACGCGCATGCCCTGGATGAACTCGCCCTTTTTCCCGACCCGCGTCAGCAGGTTTTCGATCTGCGGCCCGCCGCCGTGCACGACGACGACGTTCATGCCGACCAGCTTGAGCAGGACCACGTCGCGCGCGAAGCACTGCTTGAGTTTTTCGTCGATCATCGCGTTGCCGCCGAACTTGACCACGATGGTCTTGCCGTGGAAGCGTTTGATGTACGGCAGGGCTTCTGCGAGGATGGCGGCTTCCTGCGCCGGCGAGATCTGTTCCAGAGTCATGGCAAGGTTCCTTTTCGAAGACTGCGGGATTTTACTCGGCGGCGAATCAAATAAAAAGCGGCGGCATGCCGCGAAAGGAAAAGAACGTGGCACCTCGAGAAAACGGCGAAAAACCCGATGCCGTCTGTCCGCGCTGCGGGCAGCATTTCGTCTGCGGCGCGGCGCGCGGACTGCGGGAATGCTGGTGCATGGAACGGCCGCTGCTGCCGCTGGAATCCGGCGAGGGCGGGCAGTGCCTGTGCCCCGACTGCTTCGACCGGCTGCTCAGCGAGCGCGCTTCTCCGGCAGCATGAGGATGGCGTCGCGGTTGCTCCAGGAGAAGCACTTGGCGGCCGCCTCGCGCCAGGGCAGCCAGACGTAGGCCAGGTGCTCGTCCGGGGCGAGGCGGACGGCCCGCGGCTGCGGCAGTTCGAGCGAGAAGACGTGCTCGGTGTTGTGCGTGACGCCGGGCGCATAGCGGAAGCGCCACTCGGCGAAGATCTCGAAGGTGTTGGTGACGCCCCAGTCCCTGAACGCCTCCGGCGGCGCCGCGATGCCGGTCTCCTCGGCGACTTCGCGCCGCGCCGTGCCGGGCAGCGTTTCGTCCGCCTCCTGGCTGCCGGTCACCGATTGCCAGTAGCCCGCGTGCGACGCGCGTTCGAGCAGCAGCACCTCCAGCGCCGGCGTATGGATGACGACGAGGACCGAGACCGGGCGCTTGTAGGTCATGCCAGTGTCGGCAGGAACGCCAGGCCGTCCGCGCGCAGGTCGTAGAAGACCCAGAAGGGAACGCCCTGCCGGCGCCATTCCCGGATGGCGTTGTCGAGCACGCCGTTGAGCCGGGCGAACGGCTCGCCGAGCTCATGCAGCGTGTCGGCGCCGGACAGGACGACGACGTAGCCGGGCGCTTCGTTCCAGGAGAAGTCGGTCAGGCAGTCGTTCAGGGCATCGAGGTTGGCGCCGTACCACTCCGGAAAGCCGAGGCCGCGCCCGAGCGCCTGCAGGACGACCGCGAGGTCGCCGGTTTCGCCAGCCTTGCCGAGATCGACTTCGAAGCACGCGAAGCCCAGCGTCCCGGCCGCCCGCCGCAGCGCCCCGACGCCGCTGGACGGCAGGTGGTAGATGCCGCTGAGGTCGGTTCGGGTCAACAGCGCGCGAAGTTGCTCCGTTTTCATGGGCGTTCCTGGATGCGGCGGAAATTCCGGTAGTGATCCTGAGTGTAGTAGTACTCGCCCGCTGCGGCGACGTCGCCGGACCGCCCGCCGCCGGCCACGATGCGCCGCGCGCCGCGGTCCCGGCTGCCGGGCGTGGGCACCGTGTATTCCCGGTAGTAGCCGCGCGGCCGTTCCGGCAGCCGTTTCTCGAAGTTGCCGAAGGTGGCGCCGTCCTTGCGCGGGAAGGGGAACGGCCCGCCGCGCTTGATCAGCGCCAGCGTCTCGCGCGCCTCGGGCGGCAGGTCGGCGAGGCGTATCGTGCCGATCCGTTCGGCCGTCCCTTCGCGGGCCGGCGCCAGGCGGCCGCCGAAAATGAAACCGGCCAGCGTCAGGAACAACGCCAGCCGGAAAAATGCCGCAAGCCGTTGCATCGGGCTCAGGTCTTGGGCGCCTCGGCCGTCTCGACCTTCTGGCGCAGGCGGATGTGCAGCTCGCGCAGCTGCTTCTCGGTCCACCGGGCTCGGTGCGTTGGTCAGCAGGCACTGCGCGCGCTGCGTCTTGGGGAAGGCGATCACGTCGCGGATCGACTCGGCGCCGGTCATCATGGTGACGATACGGTCGAGACCGAACGCTAGGCCGCCGTGGGGCGGGGCGCCGTACTTGAGCGCGTCGAGCAGGAAGCCGAACTTCAGGCGCGCTTCCTCGTCGCCGATACCGAGCGCCTTGAACACCTGCTCCTGCACGTCGGCGCGGTGGATACGCACCGAGCCGCCGCC
This sequence comes from Propionivibrio sp., assembly GCF_047602565.1. Lineage (GTDB taxonomy): Bacteria > Pseudomonadota > Gammaproteobacteria > Burkholderiales > Rhodocyclaceae > Propionivibrio. The sequence continues at coordinate 975,875 of NZ_JASGGX010000001.1, read as the reverse complement.
GAGTTCCCAGCCGTTGAGCGCCAGGTCGTAGGCCTTGGCCAGGCACTTGCCCGGATCGGTCGCCAGCCAATGGATGTGGTCGTCCTTCGGGCTGGTGAAGGGGTGGTGGCAGGCGACCCAGCGCTGGTCCTCCGCGTCGTATTCGAACATCGGGAAGTCGACGACCCACAGCGGCTCCCAGGCGTTGCCGTTGACGAAGCCCTTCTCGTGGCCGATCTTGAGACGCAGCGCGCCGAGCGCGTCATTGACGATCTTGGCCTTGTCGGCGCAGAAGAAGATGACGTCGCCGTTCTGCGCGCCGCAGCGCTCGACGATGGTCTTGAGCGCCTGTTCGTGGAGGTTCTTGACGATCGGCGATTGCAGGCCGTTCTCGTTGGGCTGGGAGGCGTCGTTGACCTTGATGTAGGCCAGGCCCTTGGCGCCGTAGATGCCGACCAGCTGGGAATAGCCGTCGATCTCGCTGCGCGTCAGCCCGGCGCTGCCCGGCACGCGCAAGGCGGCGACGCGGCCGCCCTCGCTGTTGGCCGCGTTGGCGAAGACCTTGAAGGGCACGTCCTTGACCGCGTCGGTGATCTCGGTCAGTTCGAGCGTGACGCGCAGGTCCGGCTTGTCGGAGCCGAAGCGGTGCATGGCCTCGGCGTAGGAGATGCGCGGGAACGGATCGGGCAGGTCGGCGCCGATCGCTTCCTTGAAGACGTAGCGGATCAGGGCCTCCATGATCCCGGTGATCTCCTGCTCGTTCAGGAAGGAGGTCTCGATGTCGACCTGGGTGAATTCCGGCTGGCGGTCGGCGCGCAGGTCCTCGTCGCGGAAGCACTTGGTGAGCTGGTAGTAGCGGTCGTAGCCGGCGACCATCAGCAGCTGCTTGAACAGCTGCGGCGACTGCGGCAGGGCGAAAAACTGCCCCGAATGCACGCGCGACGGCACCAGGTAGTCGCGGGCGCCTTCCGGCGTGCTCTTGGTCAGCATCGGGGTTTCGATGTCGATGAAGCCCGCATCGTCGAGGAAGCGGCGGAACGCCCGCGCCGTCTTGTAGCGCAGCAGCATGTTCTTCTGCATCTGTGGACGGCGCAGATCGAGCACGCGGTGCGTCAGGCGCACGGTCTCGGACAGGTTGTCGTCGTCCAGGTTGAACGGCGGCGTGACCGACGGATTGAGCACGTCGATCGCGTGGCACAGGACTTCGACCTCGCCGCTCGGCATGTTGGGATTGACGGTGCCGGCCGGCCGGGCGCGAACCGTGCCGGTGATCTTCAGGCAGAACTCGTTGCGCACGGATTCGGCGATGGCGAACATGTCGGGGCGATCCGGGTCGCAGACGACCTGGGCCAGGCCCGCGCGGTCGCGCAGGTCGATGAAAATGACGCCGCCGTGGTCGCGCCGGCGATGGGCCCAGCCGCACAGGATGACCTCCTGGCCGATTGTCCGTGAGTCGAGTTGTCCGCAGTAATGGGTACGCATGCTGTTTTGGAAAAGAAAGGTTGATTGGGAAATCTAGGAGGGTTTTCTCGGGTGGGCGGGCGGTGCCACGACGCCCATCGAAATAATGTACTTGAGGGCTTCGTCGACGTCCATGTCCAACTCGATGACCTGGTCCTTCGGGAACATCAGGAAAAAGCCCGAGGTCGGGTTCGGCGTCGTCGGGACATAGACGCTGACGTGCTCGCCCGCCAGGTGATTGACCACGTCGCCGCCCGGTTCACCGGTCAGGAAGGCGATCGTCCAAGAGCCCTGATGGGGGTACTGCACCAGCAGCGGCTGCCGGAACGCCATCCCGGTCGGGGACAAGAGTGTATCGGAGACCTGCTTGACGCCGTTGTAGATCGAATTGACCACCGGAATGCGCGCCAGCAGCTTCTCCCACCAGTTGACCAGGCGCTGCCCGATGAAATTGGCGGCCAGCAGCCCCGTGGCGAGGATGAACACCACGGTGACGACGATGCCCGCACCCGGCAGGTCGAAGCCCAGCAGGTTGTGCGGACGGTACGCCTCCGGCAGCAGCAGCAGCGACTGATCCGCCACCCCGACGATCAGCGACAGGACCCAGGCGGTGATCGCCAGGGGCACCCAGATGAGCAGGCCGGTGATGAAATAGCGCTTGATCAATTGCCGGCGCACGCGGTGGCTCCGGGGCACGCCTGGCAGGCAGGCGGCGTTTCAGGCTTGGCCGGAGGCGCGCCGTTCTTCCCCTTGAAGTCGGTGGCGTACCAGCCGTTTCCCTTGAGCTGGAAGCCCGCGGCGGTCAGCTGTTTCTGGTAGGTATCCTGGTGGCATTGCGGGCAGGTGACCAGCACCGGCGCGTTCAGTTTCTGCAGATGATCTTTTTCAAAGCCGCACGAGGTGCAGCGATAGGCATAGATCGGCATGGTTCCATCCGTCAGCGAGACAAGGCGTGAGATTATACCCGAACAGAAAGGGGCAAACGCTGCCCCGGCAGCCGCGATATGCGGCTGAAATCCATGATTTCAAGACCTTATTCGGGCGGTACGCGGACGCCGCGGAAACGGCCGGCGTCAGATGAGGCGCAGGTAATGCTGCGTCAGCGTGTCGCCCCAGAAAACGGCGATCACGCCGGCCGTCGCGAGGTAGGGGCCGAAGGGGATGGGCACTTCCCGCCCGCGTTTCGCCAGCACGATGAGCAGGATGCCGACGACGGCGCCGACCATCGAGGAAAGCAGGACGATCAACGGCAGCATCTGCCAGCCCAGCCACGCGCCGAGCGCGGCGAGCAGCTTGAAGTCGCCGTAGCCCATGCCCTCCTTGCCGGTAAGCAGCTTGAACCCCCAATAGACCGACCACAGGGCCAGATAGCCCGCCATCGCGCCGATCACCGCCGACGGGAGGTCGGCGTAGGTGTTGCCGAGGTTGAACAGCAGGCCGCACCAGAGCAGCGGCAGCGTGATGGCGTCCGGCAGGTAGGTCGTGTCGAAGTCGATGAAGGTCAGGGCGATCAGCGCCCAGATGAGCAGGATGGCCCCCAGCGCGCTCCATCCGAAGCCGAAATGCACGGCGGCGAACGCGGTCAGCAGTCCGGTGACGGCCTCGACCAGCGGATAGCGCATGGAAATCGCCGCCTGGCACGCGGAACACTTGCCGCGCAGGAACAGCCAGCTGACGACGGGAATGTTCTCCAGCGCCGAGATCGCGTGGCCGCAGGCCGGACAGCGCGAACGCGGCGCGATCAGCGAGATCGTCTCGCCCTGCGGCGTTTCCTCGCCGCGCAGTTCCGCGCATTGGCATTGCCATTCCCGTTCCATCATCCGGGGCAGGCGGTGGATCACGACGTTGAGGAAGCTGCCGACCAGCAGGCCGAGGATGCCGCTGGCCGCCGGAAAAACGCCGGGATCGGCCAGCGCCTGCACGAATGAGGTGCCCATGGAGTCAGACGACCGAGCCGAGCTTGAAGATCGGCAGGTACATGGCGATCACCATGCCGCCGATGAGCACGCCGAGCACCACCATGATGAGCGGTTCCATGAGGCTCGACAGCGCTTCCACCGCGTCGTCCACCTCGGCCTCGAAGAAGTCGGCCACCTTGCCGAGCATCGAATCGAGGGAGCCGGATTCCTCACCGATGGCGACCATCTGGTTGACCATGTTCGGGAACAGGTTGGTATTCTGCATGGCGGAGGTGAGGCTGGTGCCCGTGCTGACTTCGCCCTGGATCTGGCGTGTTCCCTCTTTATAGACGTAGTTGCCGGCGGCGCCGCCGACCGAGTCGAGCGATTCGACCAGCGGCACGCCCGCCGCGAACATGGTGGCCAGGGTCCGCGTCCAGCGGGCGATGACCGATTTGCGGATGATCGGTCCGAAAATCGGGAGGCGGAGGAAGAACCGGTCGAGAACGAACTGCATCTTCTCGGAGCGCTTCCAGGCATAGAAGAAGGCGAAAATGCCGCCGAAGATCGCGCCGAAGATCAGCCACCAGTACTGCACGAAGAAGTCGGATATGGCGATGACCATCAGCGTCGGCGTCGGCAGGTCGGCGCCGAAGCTCTTGAAGACGTCCTTGAACGCCGGGATGACGAAGATCATGATCACCGCGGTGATGATGAAGGCGACGACGATGACCGCCGTCGGGTAGAACATCGCGGACTTGATCTTCGACTTGATGGCGAGCATTTTCTCCTTGTAGGTCGCCAGGCGGTCGAGCAGCGTTTCCAGGATGCCGGCCTGTTCGCCGGCGGCGACCAGGTTGCAGTAGAGCGGATCGAAATGCAGCGGGAACTTGCGGAACGCCTGCGACAGGGAGCTGCCCGTCTCGACGTCGGACTTGATGTCGAGCAGCAGCTTGCCCACCGACGGGTTGTCATGCCCGCGGCCGACGATGTCGAAGGTCTGCAGCAGCGGGACGCCGGATTTCATCATGGTGGCGAGCTGCCGGGTGAACAGGGCGATGTCCTTTTCGGAAACCTTGCGCCCGCCGCGGAATTTCTGCTTTGAGACCTTGGTGACCAGGATGCCCTGTCGGCGCAGGGTGGCGTTGACCACCGCTTCGCTCGCCGCGCGCTGTTCTCCCCGAACGATCTTTCCCGCCTTGTTCTTGCCGGTCCAGAGAAAGGTGAATTCCTTCGTTTCGTGCCGCTGCTTGGCCGGGTTCGCTGCCGTCGCCATAGGTGTCCGTCCCCCTTCTATGCTTTAAACATTGGTGCTGCCAAGCACCTCGTCGAGCGAGGTGAGTCCCTGCATCACTTTGAGCAGTCCGGAACGCCGCAGGTCGTTGACGCCCTCGCGGCGTGCCTGCTCCGCGATATCCAGCGAGGTTCCGTTGGTCATGATGATGCGCTGGATGGTTTCGGTCACCGGCATGACCTGGTAGATGCCGACCCGCCCCTTGTACCCGGAGCCCTTGCAGCGTTCGCATTCGCCCGGTCCGTAAACGGTCAGGCCGGCCTCGATGTCCTCCTCCGTGAACCCGGCGTTGAGCAGGGTCTCCAGCGGCGTGTCGAGCGGCTTCTTGCAGGAGCACAGCCGGCGCACGAGCCGCTGGGCGGTGATCAGGAGGACGCTGGAAGCGATGTTGAACGTGGGAATACCCATGTTCATCAGGCGCGTCAGCGTTGACGGGGCGTCGTTGGTGTGCAGCGTCGACAGCACCATGTGGCCGGTCTGGGCGGCCTTGATGGCGATCTCTGCCGTTTCCAGGTCGCGGATTTCGCCGACCATGATGATGTCCGGGTCCTGGCGCAGGAAGGCCTTGAGCGCCACCGGGAAGGTCAGGCCCTGGCGGTCGTCCACGTTGACCTGGTTGATGCCGGGCAGCGCGATTTCGGCCGGGTCCTCCGCGGTGGAAATATTGATTCCCGGCTTGTTGAGGATGTTCAGGCAGGTGTACAGGGACACCGTTTTCCCCGACCCGGTCGGGCCGGTGACCAGCACCATGCCATACGGGCGCTCGATGGCGTCGAGCAGCAGCGCCTTCTGGTCGGGGTCGTAGCCGAGCATGTCGATGCCCAGCGTGGCGCTGCTCGGATCGAGGATGCGCAGCACGATCTTTTCGCCATACATCGTCGGCAAGGTGCTGACGCGGAAATCGATGGCGCGGCTCTTCGACAGGACGAGGCGCATCCGGCCGTCCTGCGGGACGCGTTTTTCGGCGATGTTCAGGCGCGAGATCACCTTGATGCGCGAAGCGATCTTTTCCTTGATGGCTAGGGGCGGCGAGGCGATTTCGCGCAGCATCCCGTCGATCCGGAAACGGATGCGGTAGGTCTTTTCGTATGGCTCGAAATGGATGTCGGAGGCGCCGTCGTTGATCGCGTCGAGCAGCATTTTCTGGATGAAGCGCACCACCGGCGCGTCATCGACGTTGACCGAGGCCGATTCATCGACTTTTTCGGCCGCCTCCTCGTCGGTGAATTCGAGGTTGATGTCTTCGCTGGCCAGGCTCTTCAGCGTCTCTTCGGCCGACACCGACAATTTCGCAACGAGCGGCGCGAGCTGGGTTTCGTCGGCGATCACCGGGTCGACGGCCATGCCCGTTTGGAAACGGATCTCGTCCAGGGCGCGCAGGTTGGTCGGGTCGGCGATCGCGATGGCCAGGCGGTTGCCGCGCTTGTGCAGGGGAATGACGCGATGGGCGGCGATCAGCTTGCGGTCGATCGCCGTCGTAAGGATCTGCGCATCGTCGAAGGCGGCCAGGTCGAGCAGCGGATAACCGAAGGTGTCCGAGGCGAAGCGGGCGATTTCCGACGCCTTGAGCTTGTGCGAATTGACCAACTGCTCGATGAACGTGGTCCGCGTGGCGCCGGCCTGCGACAGCAATGCCTCGGCCTCGGATTCCTTGATCCGGCCGGCTTGGACGAGTGCGCGGGCGAGCCCGCTGAGGGTCGATTGTTGTGGGTTGGCTGCCATGTTCGATCACCGGTGGAAGCGACGATGCTTCCGCCGCCAGGGATCTTCAAATTCTGCCGATTATGTCATATTGATGATGCGTCGTGTTTCAGTATTTGTAAAAAAATCGCCGGCGACATGTTCGCCGGCTGTGTCTGCGGGGGCAGAGACACATCGCATGGCCTCACACCCGACCCAGCAGCACTTCCAGGACGAAACGGCTGCCGATGTAGGCCAGAATGAGCACGAGAAACCCCGCCAGCGTCCAGCGCAGCGCGATTCTTCCCCGCCAGCCGTAGTTGTACCGCCCGAACAGCAATGCCGCGAAGATCACCCATGAGGCAAAGGCGAACACGGTCTTGTGATCGAAAACGAAGGCCTTGCCGAAGATCTGCTCCGAGAAGGCCAGGCCGCTGATCAGCGTCAGCGTCAGCAGCAGGAAGCCGATGCCGATCATGCGGAAGAGCAGGGATTCCATGGACAGGATCGACGGCAGGCTGGCCTGGTGCCGGTTGAGGGTCTTGCGGTGCAGCTTGTGCTCGATGAAGCCCATGAACACGGCGTGCAGCGCGGACAGCGTGAACAGGCTGTACGCCAGCATGGCGACCAGGAAGTGCATCTTGAAGCCCATGGCCTGCGCGTGGGCGATCTCGTGCGTCTGCGGAAACGCCACCGGCAGGGCGGCGGACAGCGCGGCCAGGGGCAGCACCATGGGCTGCATGCCGTCCATGCGCGAGCGGAAGCTCTCCAGCCAGTAGATGAGCACGGCCAGCCAGAGCATCAGCGACGCGGCCAGGCTGAAGGAAAAACGCAGGCTTCCGCTGGAGAACAGTTCGTTGTACAGGCCGGCGCCCTGCAGGAACAGCGCGAAGGCGATGGCGCACCTTTCCCAGGTCTGCATCGGCAGCGGGTCCAGCGGCTTGCCGCTATCATTCCAGCGGGTATGCCAGAAATGGTAACCGAGCCCCGCATACAACAAGGCGGCAGCGATATGCGGCAGAAGGTGCAGTAGAATATCCGGCATTTTTTGAGTTTACACCAAGCCGGAAGCCAAATGCTCGATAACCTGACCCAACGCCTCGCCCGCGTGATGAAGACGCTCCGCGGCGAGGCGCGCCTGACCGAGGACAACATCGCCGACGCGCTGCGCGAGGTGCGCCTGGCCCTGCTGGAGGCCGACGTGGCCTTGCCGGCCGTCAAGGCGTTCATCGCGGCGGTCAAGGAAAAGGCCGTCGGCGAGGAAGTGATCGGTTCCCTGAGCCCGGGGCAGGCGCTGATCGGCGTCGTGCATCGGGAACTCACGGCCCTGATGGGGGAAGCGCACAGCGGACTCAACCTGGCGACCCAGCCGCCGGCCGTGGTGCTGATGGCCGGCCTGCAGGGTGCCGGCAAGACCACCACCGTCGGCAAGCTCGCCAAATTCCTGCGCGAAACGCAGAAGAAGAAGGTCCTGGTGGTTTCGTGCGACGTGTATCGGCCGGCGGCGATCGAGCAGTTGAAGACTGTGGCCGGGCAGGCCGGCGTGGAGTTCTTCCCTTCGTCGACGACCGACAAGCCGGTGGACATCGCGCGCAACGCGGTCGATTGGGCGAAGCGGCATTTCCACGACGTGCTGCTGGTCGACACCGCGGGCCGGCTGTCGATCGACGAAGCGATGATGAAGGAGATCGCCGAGCTGCACGCCGCGCTCAAGCCGATCGAAACGCTGTTCGTGGTCGACGCCATGCTCGGCCAGGACGCGATCAACACCGCCAAGGCCTTCAGCGACGCGCTGCCGCTGACCGGCGTGGTGCTCACCAAGCTCGACGGGGACTCGCGCGGCGGCGCGGCGCTGTCGGTGCGTCACGTCACCGGCAAGCCGATCAAGTACGCGGGCGTCGGGGAGAAGCTGACCGGCCTTGAGGCCTTCCATCCGGAACGGATGGCCTCGCGCATCCTGGGCATGGGCGACGTGCTGTCGCTGATCGAGGATGCGCGCAAGGGAATCGACGAGGCGAAGGCCATCGAGTTCGCCAAGAAGATCAAGTCGGGCAAGAGCTTCGATCTGAACGATTTCAAGGAGCAGATCGGGCAGATGCGCAAGATGGGCGGCATCACCTCGATGCTCGACAAGCTGCCGGCCCAGTTCGCCCAGGTGGCCGGCCAGATGCCGGCGGGAATGGAGGACAAGACCGTCCGGCGCATCGAGGGCATCGTCGATTCCATGACGCCGGCCGAGCGCAGCAAGCCCGAGCTGATCAAGGCCTCGCGCAAACGGCGCATCGCGGCGGGCGCCGGCGTTCAGGTGCAGGAAGTGAACCGCCTGCTCAAGCAGTTCGAGCAGACGCAGAAGATGATGAAGCAGTTCTCCAAAGGCGGCATCGGCAAGCTGATGCGCGGCATGAAGGGTATGCTGCCCGGCCTCCGTTAGGGCGAGGTTGCGCTGTTGCCGGCGACCGGGATGCGATTGCCGGCGTAAAGCCACTGCCCCTGCCAGGCGCCGCGCACCATGTTCGGGTATTCGGCGCGGCCGAGGCTGCCGTTGTAGCGCCCGAGCGCCCGGAACAGGTCGCCCCGCTCGATGTCCAGGTAATGCCGCAGGATCGTGCAGCCGTAGCGCAGGTTGGTGCGCAGATGGAAAAGATTGTCGTCCCCGCCGCCGATCAGCTTGATCCAGAACGGCATGACCTGCATGAAGCCGCGCGCGCCCGCCGACGACACGGCGTATTTCTTGAAGCCGCTTTCGACCTGGATCAGCCCGAGCACGAGCTGCGGGTCGAGCCCGGCGCGCGTCGCCTCGTAATGCACCGCACGCAGGAGTTCGTGCCGGTGGTCGCGGTTCGGAATCCGCTTTTCCAGGCGGCGCGACATTTCGGTCAGCCAGTCGACCGCCTCCATCGGATCGCGGAACGAGCTCTTGGGCGGCGCCTGGTCGGCGATCGTGCGCGACAGCGTGGCGCGCACGCTGTCCGACAACGGCTCGTACTTCTGCGCCCCGGCCAGCGCGGCAGCCGGGAACAGCAGCGCCAGGAGAACGAGGGTCAGGCGGCGCACAGCTTGGTTTTGATGAACTCGCCGATCGCGTCGAGCGGGACCATTTCCGCCTCGGCGTCGGTTCTGCCCTTGTATTCCAGCTTGCCTTCGCCCAGTCCGCGCTCGCCGACGACGATGCGGTGCGGGATGCCGATCAGTTCCATGTCGGCGAACATGACGCCCGGCCGCTCGTTGCGGTCGTCGAGCAGCACGTCGATGCCGGCCGCGCGCAGGTCGGCGTAAAGCCGGTCGGCGGCGGCCTTGACCGCTTCGCTCTTGGCGTAGCCCATCGGCACGATGCACACCTCGAAGGGCGCGATGGCGCGCGGAAAGACGATGCCGCGCGCGTCGTGGCACTGCTCGATGGCCGCGCCGACGATGCGCGACACGCCGATGCCGTAGCACCCCATTTCCATGACCTGGCTTTGGCCGTTGACGTCAAGGAAGCAGCACTTCAGCGCTTCCGAGTATTTCTTGCGCAGCTGGAAGATGTGCCCGACTTCGATGCCGCGGCAGATTTCCAGCCGGCCCTTGCCGTCGGGGGACGGGTCGCCGGCGACGGCGTTGCGCAGGTCGGCGACCTGCGCGGGCTCGGGCAGGTCGCGCCCGAAATTGACCCCGGTCAGGTGGTAGCCGGCGTCGTTGGCGCCGCAGATGAAATCGCTCATCGCCGCCACGGTGCGGTCGGCGAAGACGGGAATGCCGCCGATGCCGACCGGGCCGAGATAGCCGGGCTCGCAGCCGAGCGCCGCGACGATCTCGTCGTCGCGCGCGAAGCGGAAATCGCCGACGATCTTCTGCGTCTTGACCTCGTTGAGATCATGGTCGCCGCGCAGCAGGAGCATGGCGAAGCGGGCCTCCGTTTCGCCCTTCGGCGTACACATCACCGCGATGGCCTTGACGGTCTGCGTCAGCGGGGCGCCGAGGAATTCGGCCACGTCCTCGCAGCGCTTCTTCTCCGGCGTCGCCACCTTGGCCATCGCGGCCGTCGCCGCGGCGCGCGGCGTGGCCGGGGCGAGCGCCTCGGCGAGCTCGACGTTGGCGGCATAGTCCGAGTCCGGGCAGTACGCCAGCGCATCCTCACCCGAGTCGGCCAGCACGTGGAATTCGTGCGAGCCCGTGCCGCCGATCGAGCCCGTGTCGGCGGCGACCGCGCGGAACTTCAGACCCAGGCGGGTGAAGATGCGCGAGTACGTGTCGAACATGTTACGGTATTCGCGCTGCAGGTCTTCGTAGCTGGTGTGGAAGGAGTAGCCGTCCTTCATCAGGAATTCCCGGCCGCGCATGACGCCGAAACGCGGGCGGATTTCATCGCGGAACTTCATCTGCACCTGGTAGAAATGCACCGGCAGCTGGCGGTAGCTCTTGATTTCCCGGCGCACGATGTCGGTGACGACCTCCTCGTGCGTCGGCCCGATGACGAAATCGCGCTGGTGGCGGTCCTTCAGGCGGAGCAGTTCGGGGCCGTACTGGTCCCAGCGGCCCGATTCCTGCCACAGTTCGGCCGGCTGCACGGCGGGCATGAGCAGCTCGACCGCGCCCGCGCGGTCCATTTCCTCGCGCACGATGTTTTCCACCTTGCGCAGGACGCGCAGGCCCAGGGGCATCCATGTGTAAATGCCGCCGGCCAGGCGCTTGATCAGGCCGGCCCGCATCATCAGCTGGTGGCTGACGATCTCGGCGTCCGCGGGCGCTTCCTTCAACGTGGAAATGAAATAATTCGAGGTTCGCATTGTCGTTCGAGTTGTAGGTATTCAGGATAAAGACCGGATTTTACAGGACTACTCGAAAAGGCGTCGGCTTTCCAAGCCCCGGGAAATGTGAAAAAATCCGGCTAACCACTACATTTGCAGGTTTAGACGAAATGCTCGATCGTGAAGGCTACCGCCCGAACGTCGGCATCATCCTATGTAACGCGAAAAACGAGGTTTTCTGGGGCAAGCGGATTCGTGAACATTCCTGGCAGTTTCCACAAGGCGGCATCAAGCGCGGGGAAACCCCCGAGCAGGCGATGTACCGGGAACTCCACGAAGAAGTCGGGTTGCTCCCGGAGCACGTGAACGTCCTGGGCAGAACGAAGGACTGGCTGCGTTACGATGTGCCGATTCACTGGGTCAAGCGCGAATGGCGCGGAAGCTACCGTGGACAGAAACAGATCTGGTTCCTGCTGCGCCTGGTCGGCAGGGACAGCGACGTTTCCCTGCGCGCAACGGATCATCCCGAGTTCGACGCCTGGCGCTGGAACACGTATTGGGTGTCGCTCGATTCGGTCATCGAGTTCAAGCGCCAGGTTTACGAGCAGGCGCTGAATGAACTGGCGCGCTTCCTCGATTCCGATCATCGCCGCTGGCGGCGCGAGGCGGGCCGGCGGCGCAACGCGGGAAGGGCGGAGCTCGATCGCAACGAGTAGCGCCACCGACAGAAGCGGATGGATGGATGAGAAATATGGCTGCGATATGTCGTTTTATACCGGTTTTCGTGCTTGCCGGTCTGCTGCTTTCAGTTTTCCCGAAGCCGGTTTTCGCGGACTCCTTCGACAACGAGTTCGATGAAAAACCCTGGCAGGAGATCGAAGTCCAGCTGCCTCCGTTCCCGGAGCGCGACAACCTGATTCCGTTCAAGGTCGGCGCGGTGACCGACATGCGTTTCTTCATCGACGAAAAATCGATCTCGATCGGCAGCGACGACGTGATCCGCTATACGCTCGTCGTGATCAGCTCGTCGGGGGCGCAGAACATCAGCTTCGAGGGCATGCGCTGCACCACCGGCGAGCGGCGGGTCTACGCGTTCGGCCAGGCCGACCGCACGTGGTCCAAGGCGCGCAGCAACAAGTGGATCAGATTGCAGGGCGGCAGCAACTCGCATCACGTCGCGCTGTTTTCCGACTATTTCTGCGCGATCGGCCAGAAGGCCATCAGGACGCCGGAAGAGGCGGCTCGCGTCTTGCGTTACAGCAGGCAGTCACCGACGGGAGCATAGCCATGATCGACAACGCCGTCATCGAATTCGACAAGGTCCTGCGCACCCTGTTTTGCCGGGCGCCCACGATACGCGAGGTGCCGGGGCGCGGCCTGCCCGAGGCGCCGCTGTCCGCTGCGGAAAAGAAACATGCCGGCGCGCTGATGCGCGTCAATCACGTCGGGGAAATCTGCGCGCAGGCGCTCTATCAGGGGCAGGCCATGACCTGTCGCAATCCCGAGGTACGCCAGGCGCTCGAACAGGCGGGCCGCGAGGAAACCGAGCATCTGGCCTGGACCGAGCGCCGCATCGAGGAGCTGGGCGGGCGGAAAAGCCGGCTCAATCCGGTCTGGTATGCTGGCGCGCTGTCGTTCGGCGTCGTCGCGGGGAAGCTGGGCGAGGGATGGAACCTCGGTTTCCTCGCCGAAACGGAACGGCAGGTCGAAGCCCACCTGGACGGGCATCTGTCGCGCCTGCCGGAGGCCGATACCCGCTCGCAGGCTGTCGTCCGGCAGATGAAGCTCGACGAGAAGGAGCACGCCGACATGGCGGTCCGGCTGGGCGCCAGGGAACTCCCGGGGCCGGTCAAGACGGCCATGCGCCTGGCCGCCAGGGTGATGACCTCGACCGCCTACTACCTGTAGGCGGCCGCGCGGGCGATCACTCCTCGATGACTTCGACGTCGTGGGTGATGGTCGCCGTCTTGCCCAGCATGATCGAAGCTGAGCAGTACTTCTCCTTGGACAGTTCGATCGCGCGGGCGACGGCCTCGGGCTTGAGCTGCTTGCCGCTGACCCGGAAGTGGAAATGGATGCGGGTGAAGACCTTGGGGTCGGTTTCGGCGCGTTCGGCCTGCAGGCTGACCTCGCAGCCGGTGACGGCGTGCCGGCCTTTTTTCAGGATGGTGACCACGTCGAACGCCGTGCATCCTCCCGCGCCGGCCAGCAGCATCTCCATGGGGCGGGGCGCCAGGTTGCGGCCGCCGGCCTCGGGCGCGCCGTCCATGACGACCACGTGGTTGCTGCCCGTTTCGGCGAGAAATGACATGCCTCCATCGATCCACCTTACCTTGCACTCCATAACCTGGGGTTCCTTTCGTCGTTGCGGTCGGTATTGACTGGAAAAACAGGACGATATTAAAACATCGATTGACATGGATTGAGGGCTTACCCTAGAATGCACGGCTTTCCGTTATCAGGCTTACAAGGACGGCTTTAGAAATGAAGACTTTCTCCGCCAAGTCGCATGAAGTGAAGCGCGAGTGGCTCGTGGTCGACGCCACCGACAAGGTGCTTGGCCGCCTCGCGACCGAGATTGCCCGCCGCCTGCGTGGCAAGCATAAACCCGAATTTACGCCCCACGTCGACACCGGCGATTTCATCATCGTGACCAACGTGGAGAAGTTGCGCGTGACCGGCAACAAGGCCGAGGACAAGATGTACTACCGCCACACCGGTTTCCCCGGCGGGATCTATGAAACCAGCTTCAAGAAGATGCAACAGCGTTTCCCCGGCCGGATTCTCGAAAAGGCCGTGAAGGGCATGCTGCCGAAAGGCCCGCTGGGCTACGCCATGCTGAAGAAGATGAAGTGCTATGCCGGCGACGTTCATCCGCATGCGGCGCAGCAGCCGAAGGTTCTGGAAATCTAAGAGGTCGAAATGGCTGAAAATTACTACTATGGTACCGGGCGCCGCAAAAGCGCCGTTGCGCGCGTCTTCATGAAGCGCGGGGCGGGCAACATCGTCGTGAACGGCAAGCCCGTCGATGAATTTTTCTCCCGGGTGACGGGGCGGATGATCGTTCGTCAGCCGCTCGAACTGGTCGAACAGGCCGCCACCTTCGATATCCTGGTCAATGTCGCCGGCGGCGGCGAGTCCGGGCAGGCGGGCGCGGTGCGCCACGGCATCACCCGCGCGCTGATCGAATACGATGCGACGTTCAAGCCCGTGCTCTCGAAAGCCGGCTTCGTGTCCCGCGACGCGCGGGAAGTCGAACGGAAGAAAGTCGGTCTGCACAAGGCACGCCGGCGCAAGCAGTTCTCCAAGCGCTGATTCGCCCGTTTCCTGTTATCGGATATGCAAAGCCGCCCGGATGGGCGGCTTTGTGCTTTCCGGGTCCCGCAGCGCGCGCGTTGCCGCCCGCGGGACGCGCAGACACCGGTCAGGAAGTGCTCGCCGTGGCGTGCCACAGGCGCAGCTTGTCCAGCGACAGGTTTTCCGTTTCGTGCAGAACCATGCGCGCGCCCTCGAAATCCTCGTCGTGCGTGTAATCGCTGAGCGTGATCACGGTCGGGATGCCGGCGGCCAGGCTGGCGGCCAGGCCGTGCGCCGAATCCTCGACGACCAGGCAGTCGCGCGCGGGCAGGTTGAGCTGTTCGAGCACTTTCTTGTAGACGTCCGGCGACGGTTTCTTGGCCTGCACCAGTTCGCCGGTGACGATGGCGTCGAACCAGGCGTCGGCGTTCGGGCCGAGGTTGGCGCGCAGCAGGCCGACGACGTTCTCCTGCTTGGAACTCGATGCGATCCCCAGGCGCACGCCTTCGGTGCGCGCGTCGCAGATCAACTGGCCGATGTCGCCGCGCAGCGGAATCGCGCCGGCGGCCAGCAGGCGCTGGTAGTTGCGCGTCTTGATTTCGTGCACGCGATGCATCAGCTCGTCGAAGTCCGGACGGGCGCGCGTGGCGGGATCGAAATGTTCGGCGTAGAAATAGAGCCGTTCCAGCCCGCCGCCCTTGATCAGCAGGGTGCCGTAAAACGATTCGTCCCAGTGCCAGGGCAGCCCGAGTTCGGCGAACGCCGCGTTGAACGCGGGGCGATGGCCGTCGCGTTCGGTGTTGGCCAGGGTTCCATCGACATCGAAAATGAGTGCGCGCAAAGCCATGGAATAGTACCCGAAGTTGTTTATTAATAAGGGGATGCCAAGAGTAGCCTATTTTTTCCGCTGAAGTTGTTCCGATTAGTCATATTTACCGAAATAATTAGCAATTCCTAAGGATGTGCACTCGATGGTACACTTGGCTACTCTGGGCTTTTTCTGGGAGCCGACATCATAGCCGTTGTCGGCCTTTTTGTTCGCAAGTGGAGTTTTTCTCACGTGAAACCGACGCAAACATTCGGTGACGCTTATTACCACAAGGTGGTGGACTGCCAGTGGGCGTGTCCGGCGCACACGCCGGTGCCGGAATATATCCGGCTGATCGCCGGCGGGCAGTACTCGGAAGCGTACATGATCAACTGGCGGTCGAACGTCTTCCCCGGCATCCTGGGGCGGGTGTGCGACCGGCCGTGCGAGCCGGCGTGCCGGCGCGGACGCATCGACAAAGAGCCGGTGGCGATCTGTCGGCTGAAGCGCGTGGCGGCCGACCTCAAGGACGACATCCAGGCGGTCCTGCCCAAGGCTCCGGAGCAGAAGAACGGCAAGCGGGTCGCGTGCATCGGCGCCGGCCCCGCCTCGCTGACGGTGGCGCGCGACCTCGCGCTGCAAGGCTACCAGGTCAGCATCTTCGACAACGGCAAGGCGCCGGGCGGCATGGTGCGCACCCAGATCCCGAAGTTCCGCCTGCCCGACAGCGTGATCGACGAGGAATGCGACTACATCCTCGATCTCGGCGTCGAACTGCAGCTCGGCCATTGGGTCAAGAGCCTCAAGGAACTCGTCGACGGCGAGGCGTGGGACGCCGTCTTCGTCGGCACCGGCGCGCCGCGCGGGCGCGACGCCGACATTCCCGGCCGCCAGGAAGCGGCGGCGCACATCCACATCGGCATCGACTGGCTGGCCAACGTCGCCTTCGGGCACACCACCAGGATTTCGCCGCGCGTGATCGTGCTCGGCGGCGGCAACACCGCCATGGACTGCTGCCGTTCGGCGCGGCGCCTCGGCGGCACCGACGTCAAGGTCGTCGTGCGCAGCGGCTTCGAGGAAATGAAGGCCTCGCCGTGGGAGAAGGAAGAAGCCCTGCACGAGCAGATCCCGATCATCAACATGCACGTGCCCAAGGAGTTCGTGCATGAGAACGGCAAGCTGCTCGGCGTCACGTTCGAAGTCGTCAAGGCCGAATACGACGACCAGGGCCGCCGCAAGCTGATTCCCACGGGCGAACCCGACGTCTTCATGGAATGCGACGAAGTGCTCGTGGCCATCGGCCAGGAGAACGCCTTCCCGTGGATCGAGAAGGACATCGGCCTGGAATTCGACAAGTGGGGCCTGCCGGTGCTGAACCCGAAGACCTTCCAGTCGACCCTGCCGAAGGTCTTCTTCGGCGGCGACGCCGCCTTCGGGCCGAAGAACATCATCACCGCGGTGGCGCACGGCCACGAGGCCGCCATCTCGATCGACCTCTTCTGCAAGGGCAGGAAGCCCGAGGAGCGTCCGCCGCACGGCTACACCCTGGTCAGCCAGAAGATGGGCATCCACGAGTGGAGCTACGACAACCAGGTCTCCGAGGAAGCGCGCAAGAAGGTCCCGGTCAAGTCGCTGGAAAAGACCCTCAAGGACATCAAGCTCGAACTCGAACTCGGCTTCGATCCGCTGATGGCCTGTTCCGAAGCCGAGCGCTGCCTCAACTGCGACGTGCAGACCGTGTTCACCCCGAAGGTGTGCATCGAGTGCGACGCCTGCGTGGACATCTGCCCGACCGAATGCATCACCTTCACCGCCAACGGCGAGGAGGAGGACCTGCGCGGCCGGCTGAAGGCGCCGGCGCAGAACACCGAGCAGACGCTGCTCGTCTCCGACCTCCTGAAGACCGGGCGGGTGATGGTCAAGGACGAGAACATCTGCCTGCATTGCGGCATGTGCGCCGAACGCTGCCCGACCGGCGCATGGGACATGCAGAAGTTCTATCTTGAAACCGCCCAGGCGGGCAAAGAGGCTCCGAGAACATGAGTACCGTGCAACCCCTGCAGAAATGCAACGATTTCGTCATCAAGTTTGCCAACATCAACGGCACCGGCTCGGCTTCGGCCAATGAGCTCTTCGCCCGCGCGGTGATGGGCATGGGCGTGCCGGTGGCGCCGCGCAACATCTTCCCGTCGAACATCCAGGGCCTGCCCACGTGGTACGAGATGCGCGTCTCGGGCGAGGGTTGGCTCGGCCGCCAGGGCGGCTGCGACCTGATGGTGGCGATGAACCCGCAGACGTGGGACCGCGACGTCGCCGAACTCGCGCCGGGCGGCTACCTCTTCTACGACAGCACCAAGATGCTGCCGCGCTCGCGCTTCCGTGACGACATCACCGTGCTCGGCCTGCCGCTCACCGAGATCTGCACACGCGAATACACCGACCCGCGCCAGCGCCAGCTGATGAAGAACATCCTCTACGTCGGCGCGCTCACCGCGCTGCTCGACATGGATTTCGCCGTCGTCGAAGGTCTGATCTCGCACCAGTTCCGCGGCAAGGACAAGTTGATCGCCTCCAACGTGCAGGCCCTGAGGCTCGGCTACGACGAGGCCAAGGCCACGCTGCCGTGCCCGATCGGCCTGCGCGTCGAGCGCTCCGACGGCGTCGGCGACCGCATCTTCATCAACGGCAACGACGCCTGCGGCCTCGGGGCCGTCTATGGCGGCGCCACCGTCGCCGCGTGGTACCCGATCACTCCGTCGACCTCGGTGATCGAAGCCTTCAGCAGCTACTGCCGCAAGTACCGCACCGACCCGGACAACGGCATGGCCCGTTACGCCATCGTCCAGGCCGAGGATGAACTCGCCTCGATCGGCATGGTCATCGGCGCCTCGTGGAACGGCTGCCGCGCCTTCACCGCCACCTCCGGGCCGGGCATCTCGCTGATGCAGGAATTCTTCGGGCTGGCCTACTTCGCCGAGGTGCCGGCGGTGATCTTCAACGTCCAGCGCGGCGGCCCGTCGACCGGCATGCCGACACGCACGCAGCAGTCCGACCTGCTGGCCTGCGCCTACGCCTCGCACGGCGATACCAAGCACGTCCTGCTCTTCCCCGAGGACCCTTACGAATGCTTCACCCTCGGCGCGCAGGCCTTCGACCTCGCCGAGCGGCTGCAGACGCCGGTGTTCGTCATGTCCGACCTGGACATCGGCATGAACGAGGTGCTGTGCAAGCCCTTTGACTGGGACGACGGCCGCCGCTACGACCGCGGCAAGGTGATGAGCGCGGCCGAACTGGAGGCCGGCAAGAACTTCGGCCGCTACCTCGACGTCGAAGGCGACGGTATCCCCTACCGCACCATCCCCGGCACGCACCCGACCAAGGGCGCCTTCTTCAGCCGCGGCACCACGCGCAACGCCTACGCCAAGTACAGCGAAGCGGGCACCGACTACATCTACAACATGGAACGGCTGCGCCGCAAGTTCGTCACGGCCCGCAAGCTCGTGCCGGCACCGGTTGTGCAAAAGGCCAGCCAGCCGACGCGCTTCGGCGCGATCTACTACGGCTCGACCAGCCCGGCGATGGCCGAGGCCTTCGCCATGCTGGAAAAGCAGGGCGTGCACGTGGATATCATGCGCGTGCGCGGCTTCCCCTTCGCCGACGAGGTGATGGACTTCATCGCCGAGCACGACCACGTCTTCGTCGTCGAGCAGAACGAGAGCGCCCAGTTGCGCACGCTGCTGATCAACGAGGGCGACATCGATCCGAAGCGGCTGATCCGCGTTCTGCACTACGACGGCACGCCGATCACCGCGCGCTTCATCGCCGGCCGCATCGCCGGCATCGTCCAGGAAAGCAACGTCACACCGCTGCGCAAACAGGTGGCCTCATGACCTATCTCGCCAAACCCAAACTGCTGCGTCCCGACACCCCGAAGAACGCGCTCGGCTACACCAAGCGCGACTACGAGGGCGCCATCTCCACTCTGTGCGCCGGCTGCGGCCACGACTCGATCAGCGCGGCCATCGTGCAGTGCTGCTTCGATCTCGACATCGAGCCGCACCGCGTGGCCAAGCTCTCCGGCATCGGCTGCTCGTCGAAGACGCCCGACTACTTCCTCGGCAACTCGCACGGTTTCAACACCACGCACGGGCGCATGCCCTCGGTGCTCACCGGCGCCGCGCTGGCCAACCGGGACCTCTTGTACCTCGGCGTCTCCGGCGACGGCGATTCGGCCTCGATCGGCATCGGCCAGTTCGCGCACGCCATGCGGCGCGGTGTGAACATGGTCTACATCGTCGAGAACAACGGCGTCTATGGCCTGACCAAGGGCCAGTTCTCGGCCACTGCCGACAAGGGCTCGAAGAGCAAGCGCGGGGTAGTGAACAACGACACGCCGATCGATCTCGTCGCCTTGGCCCTGCAGCTCGGCGCGACCTACGTCGCGCGCAGCTTCTCCGGCGACAAGGAGCAGTTGATCCCGCTGATCAAGGGCGCCATGCGCCACCGCGGCTCGGCTCTGCTCGACGTGATCAGCCCATGCGTGACCTTCAACAACCACGCCGGTTCGACCAAGAGCTACGACTACGTGCGCGAGCACAACGAGGCGATCAACAAGCTCGACGTGATCCTGCCCAAGGACAAGATCACCGCCAGCTATGCGCCCGGCGAACTGCGCCGCATCGTACAGCACGACGGGTCGGTGCTGCACCTGCGCAAGCTGCACGAGGACTACGACCCGTCCGACCGCGTCGGGGCGATGAACTACCTGCAGGAGCGGCATGCGCTCGGCGAGATCGTTACCGGCTTGATCTACGTCGATTCCAGTGCCGAGGAACTGCACCGCTACCTGAACACGGTGGAAACGCCGCTCAACCAGCTCGGCGTCGCCGAACTGTGTCCCGGCAACGAGGCCCTCGCGGCGTTGAACGAATCGCTGCGGCGGGGCGCCTAGAAAGCCAGGCCCGGCGAGATATCCCGCGAAGGCGGGGAATCCCGCCGGTTGGCCGATCGCTCAGGCGAGTTCCGACAGGTGCCGCGCGTCCGGGGCGAGCGGCACCAGATCGCTGATGTCGACCGGCCGGTTGGTCCGGATCGACTCCACGGCGGCGATGCCGATGGCGATCGATGCGGCGCCCTGCTCGTGCCCCGCGGTCCGTCCCAACGCATCGGGTGCGGCCTCCGGTCCGTAGAAATGGGCGTTGAGGATGGCGTCGGCGCCGCCGTGCGGGCCTTGCGCCACATCCGCCGGCATCGGCACTTCATAGCTTTCCCCGAAATGCGGGTACACCCGAATCCACTCGCCTTCGGCCTCGCCGCAGGGCGCTTCTTCGCTCGACCAATCCCCCGGCCGTACGGCGCGGTTCATGTGCGAGCCGACGAATTCCTGGTATTCGATCCGTCCGCGGTCGCCGTTGAAGGCGACGCGCATGCCCTCGCGCGGGCTGTAGCAGACGAGTGAATAGGTCAGCAGCTCGCCGGTGCGGTAGCGGACGTTGACCGACATCTGGTCGGGTATCGTGATTCCCTCGCGGAAGACGTTCCGGTCGCGCACGTAGCCGGAATCGGCTTCGCCCGCCAGATAGAGCTCGCGGAAGGGCTCGCTCTCGGACAGGTCGAGGCAGAACGGATCGTCCCTGGCTTCCGGCACGCCGGTGTAGCGCGGATAGCGGGTGAATTTCTCGTCGCCGCGCGCGATGGCGTTTTCCCTGCCGTAGAACGCCAGGTCGCCGTAGGCGAACACCTGCCGCGGAATCGCGTCGAGCCACCAGTTGACCAGATCGAAATGATGCGTGCTCTTGTGCACCAGCAGCGATCCGGAGTTCTCGATCTGGGCGTGCCAGCGGCGGAAGTAATCGGCGCCGTGATGGGTGTCGAGCAGGTATTCGAGGTTGACCGAATGGATGCTGCCGACCGCGCCCCTCTGTAGAAGCTCCTTCACCCGGCTGCGGAACGGCCCCCAACGGTAGTTGAACGCGACGCGCAGCCGGCGCCCGCTGGCCTCGACCGCGGCCATGATCTCCCGGCATTTGGCGGCGTCGGTCGTCATCGGCTTCTCGGTAATGACGTCGCAGCCGGCGTTCAGCGCCCGCACGATGTACTCGTGGTGCGTCGAATCCTGGGTGGCGACGAAGACCTCGTCCGGCGTGCGTTCGCGCAGCATCGCGTCGAAGCGGTCGGCCGTGTACGTGGGCACGGCGGGATGGCCGAGATCGCGGACCAGCACCTTGTTGTAATAGGCCATCCGGGCCGGACTGAGGTCGCAGAGGGCGACCAGTTCGTGGCGTTCGCCATACGCGGTCACCAGGGGATCGATGAAACTCAATGCGCGTCCGCCCGTGCCGACGAACGCATGGCGTTTTCTACTCATGGGCATTGGCCTACCTCCAAAAAAACAAAGACAAACGATGATTTTCTTAACTATATGGTGAATAAATTAAGTGAAAGGAATTATTCGGTGAGTTGGGCAAGCCATGGCATAAACATCATGATAGACGATATCACGAGGGCATGGCAGGGATCAGGAAAGTTGAATTTTCTCTGACTGGTTTGTTGTAGAAAAATAAAAAACTATATTAATCATAAAATTACATTCCTATTTTTCGGTTTAAATGTTCTGTTTTGATTTAAAAATTGAATATTTTTTGCGTTTTCGCTGCATGGTTTGTGCATTTTCATAAGACAAATAGATTTGACAAACAAATTTTATGACTTATACAATTCACTTAATGGTTAACAAAAGTGCTTCGACTACTCAAAGGGGAGTGCGCTCATGGGAACGTTTTCACGTCGCCGTTTCATCACCGTGGCAGGGGCGCTGGCCCTCGGTCTGGCCGCGCCGGTGTCGCTGGCGCAGGCGGCCAGACTGCGCTGTTTTTGGTGGGGCAACCCCGACCGGGATCGCCGGACGAAGGCCGTGCTCGACCTCTACAGCCAGAAGAACGGCATACAGATTGCCGCTGAATCGATCGGCTGGGGCGACTACTGGACCAAGCTGGCCACCCAGGTCGCTGGCGGCAACGCCCCCGATCTGATCCAGATGGACTACCGCTACCTGTTCGAATACGCCCGCCGCAACACGCTGCTGCCGCTGGACAAACTGCTGCCGCTCCCTGACTTCAACGCCAACGACCGCAACGGCGGTAAGGTGGACGGCAAGCTCTACGGAGTCACGCTGGGTTCCAATTCGAAAGCGTTGATCTACGACACGGGCGTGCTCGCCAAGGTCGGCGTCACGTCGATCGATCCGGCCTGGACCTGGGACGAATTCGCCCGGATCGCCGGCGAGATCTCCAGGATTAATCCGGGAAAATACTGGGGTTCCGACGACAACAGCCGGATCGAGCAGGGCCTGGAACACTGGCTCAACCAGCAGGGCAAGTCGCTCTACGACGCCGACGGGCAGGTGGCGTTCACCAGGGACGACGTGGCCGCCTGGTTCGCCTTGTGGGACAAGCTGCGCAAGGCCGGCGCGGTCGTGCCGCCGGACATCAGCGCCGTGAATACCGGCAAGGTCGAGGAGTTCGCGGTCAGCCGGGGCGTCGCCGCGATGAGCTTCTCCAACTCCAACCAGCTCGTGGCCTTCCAGGCGCTCAACAAGAACAGCCTGGCGATCAGCACTTTCCCGCGCGAGCCGGGCGGTTCGTCCGGGCACTACATCAAGCCGTCGCAGTTGATGAGCGTGTCGGCGCGCTCCAGGTCGCCCGAGGAGGCGGCGAAGGTCATCGACTTCATGGTCAATGCGCCGGAGGGCGTCAGGCTGCTCGGCATCGAACGCGGCGTCCCGGCCTCGGCAGCGGCGCGCGCGGTCCTGGTGCCCGAACTCGACGCGCCCGGGAAAATGCAACTCGATTTCATCGCACAGGTCGCCGAGACGGCGATTCCGCTGCCGCCACCGCCGCCGAAAGGCGCCGGGGAGATCGAGAACCTGCTCCGCCGCGTCAGCGATTCTGTGGCGTTCGGCAAGGCGTCGGTCCAGGAAGGCGCCGCGCGCTTCCACGGTGAGGCCGTCCGCGTCCTGGCCCGCTCCTCCGCCTGAGCGGCGCCCGCGATCCGGCGGACGCGCCCGTCGTCCGCCGGCCGCATTCCCGCGGGACGCCGCTTCGCCGCAGACACGAGCGAACGCAGCGTCCGATCGTCCCGCCACACGACAAGGCCCGCGCATCCCACCATGACCACCTCACCTGCCGAACGAAGAAGCCGCTCGCAAGCGGCGCTCCGGCGCGACCTGACCGGGTATGCGTTCATCACTCCGTGGCTGGTCGGCTTCCTGTGCTTTTCGCTGGGGCCGGTGCTCGTGTCGCTCTATCTTTCCTTCACCAGTTTCGACCTGTTGAACCCCGCCGTCTGGGTCGGCGCCGACAACTACGCGCGCATGTTCACCGAGGACCCGCGCTTCTACCAGTCGCTCAAGGTCACCTTCACCTACATGGCGTGCGAAGTCCCGCTCAAGCTGGCGTTCGCGCTGGCGATCGCCATGGCGCTCGACAAGGCCATCCGCGGCGGCGCATTCTACCGGGCGCTGTTCTACATTCCGTCGCTGCTGGGCGGGTCGGTCGCCATCGCCGTGCTGTGGCGCCAGTTGTTCGACGGCAGCGGGACGGTCAACCAGGTGCTGTTCCGGCTGTTCGGCTACACGGGGCAAAGCTGGATATCGACCCCGGACACGGCGATCTACACGCTCGTCCTGCTGGCGGTGTGGCAGTTCGGTTCGCCGATGATCATCTTCCTGGCCGGCCTGCGGCAGGTGCCGCAGGATCTCTACGAAGCGGCGTCGATGGACGGCGCCGGGACTTTCCGGAAGTTCCACAAGATCACGCTGCCCATGCTGGCGCCGGTCATCTTCTTCAACATGGTGTTGCAGATCATCGAGGGCTTCAAGGCGTTCACCCCGGCCTACGTGGTTTCCGGCGGCACCGGCGGACCGATCGACGCGACGCTTTTCTATACCCTCTATCTGTACCAGGAGGCGTTCTCCTATTTCCGCATGGGGTATGCGTCGGCCATGGCCTGGGTCCTGCTGATCATCATCGGCTGCTTCACCGGCGTCAGTTTCCTGACCTCCAAGTACTGGGTTTACTATGAAGACGATCCCCGCTGACCAGACCGTCCGGCACGGCCCCGGACCGCTGGGCGTGGCGCTCGGCGCGCTGCTGCGCCACGGCGTCCTCGTCGGCGCGTCCTTCGTGATGCTCTATCCGCTGCTGTGGATGGTGGCCTCGTCGTTCAAGCCCGAGTCGCTGATCTTCACCGACCTGTCGATCGTGCCGCCGTCGTTCGATTTCTCCAACTACACGCAGGGCTGGCATTCGCTGCAGCAGAGCTTCACGGTCTTCTTCAGGAATTCCTTCCTGGTGGCGGCGCTGGTGGTCGTCGGCAACGTCCTGTCCTGCTCGATCACCGCCTACGCCTTCGCGCGGCTCGAATTCCGCGGGCGCCGCTGCTGGTTCGTGGTGATGCTCGGGACCCTGATGCTGCCATATCACGTCACGCTGATTCCGCAGTACGTGCTGTTCCTGAACCTGGGCTGGATCGATACCTTCCTGCCGCTGATCGTGCCGAAGTTCCTGGCCGCCGACGCTTTCTTCATCTTCCTGATGGTCCAGTTCTTCCGCGGCATCCCGCGCGAGCTCGACGAGGCCGCCGTGCTCGACGGCTGCGGCCCGTGGCGCATCTACTGGAAGATCATGATGCCGCTGTCCCTGCCGGTGCTGACGACGACGGCCATCTTCTCCTTCATCTGGACCTGGAACGATTTCCTCGGTCCGCTGGTTTACCTCAACGACGCGAGCAACTACACCGTGCCGCTGGCGCTGCGCTCGTTCATGGATTCGACCGGCCTGTCGGCGTGGGGCCAGTTGTTCGCGATGTCCGTCCTGGCGATCCTGCCGATCTTCCTTTTCTTTCTCTTCTTTCAGCGCCTGATCATCGAAGGCGTTGCCAACTCAGGAATGAAACGATGACCCTACCTGCCCAAGCTCCGCTCCGTTTCGCCGCGATCGGCCTGAACCACAACCACATCTACGGCCAGACCCGCGCCCTGCTCAACGCCGGTGCCGAGCTCGTCGCCGTTTTCGCCGAGGAGGGCGACCTCGCGGCCGACTACCTCCGGGCGTTTCCGCAGGCCCGGCGCGTCGCCGACAGGCGCGCCATCCTGGAGGACGAGAGTATTCCGCTGGTGGTCAGCGCGACGATTCCGGACGTCCGCGCGGCGACCGCCATCGAAGCCATGCGCCACGGCAAGGACATCATGGTCGACAAGCCGGGCGTCATCACGCTCGACGAACTGGCCGCCGTGCGCGAGGTCCAGCGGGAGACCGGGCGGATCTTCTCGGTCTGCTATTCCGAGCGCTTCGAAAGCAGGGCGACCGAGAAGGCCAGCGAACTCGTCGCCGCCGGCGCCATCGGGCAGGTGATCCAGACGGTCGGCCTCGGGCCGCACGCGCTGCGCAACAATCCGCGTCCCGACTGGTTCTTCCAGCGCCGGCGCTACGGCGGCATCCTGTGCGACATCGCCGCGCATCAGTGCGATCAGTTCCTGCATTTCACCGGGTCGACGCGCGCCGAGGTCGTCGCCTCGCAGATCGGCAATTTCGGCAATCCGGAAACCCCGGAGCTGGAGGATTTCGGCGCGGTCATGCTGCGCGGCGATGGGGGCAGCGGCTTCATCCGCGTCGACTGGTTCACGCCGGCAGGGCTCGGCGTTTGGGGCGACGGCCGCCTGACCATCCTCGGCACCGAGGGCTACATCGAGCTGCGCAAGTACGTCGACATCGCCGGCCGCCCCGGCGGCGACCATCTTTTCCTGGTCAACGGCCAGGGCCAGCACTACGTCGACTGCCAGGCGCAGGAGCTGCCCTACGGCGCCCGCCTGATCGCCGACGTGCTGCACCGCACCGAGACGGCGATGCCGCAGGCGCACTGTTTCCTGGCCACCGAACTCGCGCTGAAGGCCGAGGCGATGGCCGTGCGCCTGGAAGGAGAACAACGATGAAAAAGCTGCGCGTCGCCGTCGTCGGCCTGGGCGTGGGGACCAGCCACCTCGAAGCCTATGCGCGGATTCCGGAGCTTTTCGAAGTAGCCGCCATCTGCGACCTGGACGCCGCCAAGGTGGCCGCGGCGACGGTCCGATTCGGCGTCGCCCGGCACACGTCCCGGCTGGCCGACCTGCTGGCGGACGACGAACTCGACGTGATCGACCTGTGCACGCCGCCGAACAGCCACCGCGCGCTCATCGAGCAATCGCTCGCCGCCGGCCTGCACGTGATCTGCGAGAAGCCGCTGGTCGGGTCGCTCGCCGAGTTCGACGCCGTCGAACGGGCGGAAGAGGCGGCGAGCGGCATGCTCTTCCCCGTTTTCCAGTACCGCTTCGGCAACGGCCTGCAAAAGCTCAAGTTTCTCCAGGCGCGGGGCTTCGCCACGAAGGCGCTGGTCACGACCATCGAAACCCATTGGCGGCGCGACGAGGACTATTACGCGGTCGCATGGCGCGGCAAGTGGGCCACCGAGAAGGGCGGCTGCTGCCTGACCCATGCCTCGCACGCCCACGACATCCTTTCGTATGTGAACGGTCCGGTGAAGCGCGTCTACGCACGGCTCGCCACGCGGGTCAACGACATCGAGGTGGAGGACTGCGCGGCGATCGCCGCCGAACTGGAAGACGGGTCGGCCGCCACGCTCTCGGTCACGCTCGGCGCCGCCGAGGAAAGCTCGCGCCTGTGTTTCGTGTTCGCGGACATGACCGTTTCCAGCGCCAGCCCGAACCCCTACCGGCCCGGCCTGGAACCCTGGCATTTCAAGGGCCGGACGCCGAAGATCGACGCTGCGATCCGGCGCGCGCTCGAAGAATATGCGCCGTCGCTCGAATCCTTCGAAGGCCAGTTCGCGCGCATCCACGCCAGCATCACCGCAGGCGCCGCCAAGCCCGTCACGCTGGCCGACGCGCGCGCCTCGCTGGAGCTGATCACCGCCATCTACCATTCGGCGGACACCGGCCTGCCGGTGACGCTGCCCATCGCCCGGGACAACCCGGCATACGACAACTGGACGCCGTCCCGGGGCGGCTTCCCCAAGGCGGTGGATCATGTCTGAGCTCAGCCTGCGCGGCGTCGTCAAGCGCTACGGCGCGACGGAAATCATCCACGGCGTCGACCTCGACATCGGGGACGGCGAATTCGTCGTTTTCGTCGGGCCGTCGGGCTGCGGCAAGTCGACGCTGCTGCGCATGATCGCCGGGCTGGAGGAAATCTCCGCCGGCGAGCTGTGCATCGACGGCGTGCGCATGAACGAGGTCGCGCCGGCCAAACGCCAGATCGCCATGGTCTTCCAGTCGTACGCGCTCTATCCGCACATGAGCGTTTACGACAACCTCGCCTTCGGCCTGCAGACGGCGGGTGAGCAGAAGGAAGTCATCGACCGGCGCGTGCAGCACGCCGCGCGCCTGCTCAAGATCGAGCCCTACCTCGGGCGCAAGCCCAAGGCGCTGTCGGGCGGGCAGCGGCAGCGCGTGGCGATCGGCCGCGCCATCGTGCGCCAGCCCAGGCTCTTCCTGTTCGACGAGCCGCTCTCCAACCTCGACGCCGAATTGCGCGTGCAGATGCGCGTGGAGCTTTCGAAGCTGCACGCCGAACTCGGCGTGACCATGATCTACGTCACGCACGATCAGGTCGAGGCCATGACCATGGCCAACCGCATCGTCGTCCTGCGCGACGGCGTGATCGAGCAGGCCGGCTCGCCGCTCGATCTCTACAACCGGCCGGCCAATCGCTTCGTCGCCGGGTTCATCGGCAGCCCGAAGATGAACTTCCTCGACGGAACCGTGGCCGGACAGGCCCCGGACGGCCTGACGATCCGGCTCGACGGCGGCGAACTCGTCGCCGTGCCGCCGTCCGGCGCGGCCCGCGAGCGAGGAACCGCCGTCACCGTCGGCATCCGGCCGGAACACGTCGAACTGGCGGACGACGGTTTGCCGATGCGGGTCGCGCTGACCGAGCAATTGGGCGGCAACACGGTCCTGTACGGCGCCTTGGGCGCGCAGCAGGCGCTCGTCGTCCAGGTGGTCGGGCAGAGCGGGATCAGGCGCGGCGACACGGTGCGCGTGCGCCTGGCAAAGGAGAACTGCCACGCCTTCGGCGGAGACGGCCGGTCGCTGGCGGCGTGACGGCGAGCGCACCCGACGGGATCGACGACACCTTTCATCTGCTTGCCGCGGAGCGATCCGCGGCTTTTTTTCGCCCCAAGGAGGCGCCGGAATATTCCCCATTCGTCATTCCGGCGAAAGCCGGAATCCAGGAAAACCGACGCACTGGACCCCGGCCTTCGCCGGGGTGACGAATAAATCAGGGTTTCCCTAGAACGGCGCCGCGCAGGTGAAATCCAGCGGCTTGCCGGTGACCGGGTGAGTGAAGGCCAGGTATTCGGCGTGCAGCAGCAGGCGATCCGCCTTGGCCAGCGCCCGCTCGCCGGCGTAGAGCGGGTCGCCGAGGATCGGATGGCCGAGCGCCTGCATGTGCACGCGCAACTGGTGGGTGCGCCCGGTTTCCGGGACGAGGGCGACGCGCGCCGCGTCGTTCGCGGCATCGTAGGCGACGACCGTGTAGCGCGTGAGCGCCGGCTTGCCGAGTTCGAAGTCGACCTTGTGCAGCGGCCGGTTCGGCCAGTCCACGATCAGCGGCAGGTCGACCTCGCCGCTTTCCCGCGCCGGCTTCCCGTCGACGACGGCGACGTAGCGCTTCTCCACACGGCGGTCCTGGAAGAGGATGCTCAGTTCTCGGTGCATCGTCTTGCCGCGCGCCAGGACGATGAGTCCCGAGGTGTCGTAGTCCAGCCGGTGCACGATCAGCGCGTCCGGGAATTCGGCCTGGAGGCGGGTGACCAGGCAGTCCTGCTTCTCCGGCCCCCGGCCGGGCACCGACAGCAGCCGGGTCGGCTTGTCGGCGACGATCAGCGAGCGGTCGACGTGGATCAGTGAATAATCTTTTTCCGCCGCGTGGCGAAACGGAGTGGTGGTCATGGAATAATGTCGGGCGGCGGAGCGGCGTGTCGCGCCGCGCGATTATAGGCCAACCGGATGCGTGTCCGGAAACGAGGCCACGCGCGCAGCCGGCCGATTCCGCACCATCTCCCTGAATCGATTCCAATGGCTACCTTCCTTCATCACCTCACGCTGGCTTTGCCGCTGTTTCTGCTCGTGCTCACCGGCTACGCCGCCATGCGTCTTTCCGGCTGGCCGACCGTCGTCTCGGACAGCCTGACCCGTTTCGTCTTCTCCGTGGCGATGCCGGCCATGCTGTTCCGGCTGATGAGCGATTCGGCGAAGCTGCCGCCGGTCGATTCCCGGCTGCTGATTGCCTTTTTCGGCGGCTGCCTGATCGTCTTCGGGATCGGACGGCTGCTTTCCTGGAAGCTGTTCGCGCTCGACGGCGTGTCGCAGTCGGTGTTCGCGCTCGGCGGAATCTTCTCCAACTGCGTCATGCTCGGCCTGCCGGTCGCCAAGGTGGCGTTCGGCGACGAGGCGGTGCCGTCGGTGGCGCTGGTGCTGGTGTTCAACGCGCTGATCCTGTGGACGCTGGTCACGGTTTCGGTCGAATGGGCCAAGCACGGGAGCTTCTCCGTGCGCGGTTTCGCGCGCACGGCGCGCGGCGTGCTGACCAACCCCGTCGTCGTCGGGATTCTTTCGGGCACCTTTTTCAGCCTCACGGGCCTGCCGCTTCCCCAATTCGTCGACGAGACGCTGGGGATGGTCGCCCAGGCCGCCGCGCCGATGGCCCTGATCGCGCTGGGCATGGGGCTGGCCGAGTACGGCGTGCGGGACGGGTGGCGGATCAGCGTGGCGGTCAGCGTGGTCAAGCTGATCGTCTCCCCGCTGGTCGTCTGGGGGCTGGCGTGGCTGATCGGGCTGCCGCGGATGGAGACGCAGGTGGTCGTCCTGCTTTCGTCGATGTCCGTCGGCGCCAACGTCTACCTCATGTCGCGACAGTTCAAGGCGCTGGAGGGGCCGACCGCCAGCAGCCTCGTCCTGTCGACCGCGCTGGCGGCGGTCACCACGCCGCTGGTGCTTTCCCTGATGGCCTGATGTTCAGTCGTTCCGCCGGCCGGCGCCGATCGCGCGCAGGAATTCGTTGCGGGACTGCGCCGAGGTTTCGAATTCGCCGGTGAACGACTGGGTGACCACGCGCTCGTCGCCGCGCCGGTCCTCGCCGAGCAGCAGGCAGAGCTGCTCGGCCTCGATCACGCAGGCGGCGCCGCGCGCCTTGCCGTGCGCCATCAGCGCCTCGGCGATGTCACGGGTCATCCACTCCTGGTAGGTGAAGCGGTGGCCGATCGCGTCGACCAGGCGCGCGATGCGCCCGAAGCCGTGCAGGCGGCCGCCGGGCAGGTAGGCGACGTGCGCCACGCCGCGGAAGGGCACCAGGTGGTGCGGGCAGACGCCGTGTATGGCGATGCCGCGCACCACGACCATGTCGCGGCGATGGTCGTCGAAACCGTCGCCCAGGGCGACGGCGGGGTCCATGTCGTAGCCGCCGAGCAGGCGTTTCTGCCAGAGTTCGCGCACGCGCTGGGCGGTCTTGCCCATGTGGTCGACGTCGGGCGCGATGCCGCAGGCGGCGAGCAGGTCGTGGATGGCCCGTTCGAAGGCGGCCGGATCGAACTCCCGGGCACGCGGGATGCCCAGTTGAGCGGGCAGGGGCGGCGGATGGTCATGGTCGCGGCAATCGGACACGGCTTCCTCCTTGGTCGGCTTCAGTCGATGATACACGCGCCCCGGAAATCGTGATTTCTTGCTTGCATTTCAACCAACTTGGGGAGCAATGAGCGATAATGCCGGATTAGCCAAATTCGTCCGGTTCAAGGCCGGAGTCGGATCAGTGGAAGGGTATCGATGAAGCGTGTTGATGATTTCCGTTTACGTTTGGGCGGCAAGGAGCTGGTGCCCATCGTCATCGGTGGCATGGGGGTCGACATCTCGACCGCCGACCTGGCGTTGGAAGCGGCGCGCCTGGGCGGCATCGGGCACATCTCCGACGCCATGGTCAACACCGTGACCGACCGCCGCTTCGACACCAAGTTCGTCAAGGACAAGCTCAAGCAGTACAAATTCAACGTCGCCAACTCCAACAAGTCGATCGTCCAGTTCGATCTCGGCCAGCTCGCCGAGGCCACCGCGCTGCACGTCGGACGCACCATGGAGCGCAAGCGCGGCGACGGGCTGATCCTGGTCAACTGCATGGAAAAGCTGACCATGAACGCGCCGCGCGAGACCCTGCGCGTGCGCCTGGAAGCCGCGCTCGACGCGGGCGTCGACGGCATCACGCTGGCGGCCGGCCTGCACCTGGGATCGTTCGCGCTGATCGAGGACCATCCGCGCTTCCGCGACGCCAAGCTGGGCATCATCGTCTCCTCGCTGCGCGCGCTGCAGCTCTTCCTCAAGAAGTCGGCGCGCACCAACCGCCTGCCCGACTACATCGTCATCGAAGGGCCGCTGGCCGGCGGGCATCTCGGCTTCGGCATGGACTGGGCCAAGTACGACCTGGCGACGATCGTCGCCGAAATCCGCCAGTACCTGCTCTCGGAAAAGCTCGACATTCCGCTGATCCCGGCGGGCGGCATCTTCACCGGCAGCGACGCCGTCGGCTTCCTCGAGCACGGCGCGTCGGCGGTGCAGGTGGCGACGCGGTTCACGGTCACCGGCGAATGCGGCCTGCCCGACGAGGTCAAGCAGAAGTACTTCCAGGCCACTGAGGACGGCATCGAGGTCAACATGATCTCGCCGACCGGCTATCCGATGCGCATGCTTTCCAACAGCCCGGCGATCGGCGACGGCATCCGCCCCAACTGCGAGGCGTACGGCTACCTGCTCGACGCCAACGGCAACTGTTCGTACATCACCTCGTACAACCGCGAAGTGGCGGCCAACCCCGGCGCCCGGCGCGTCTCGGTGATGGACAAGACCTGCCTGTGCACGCAGATGCGCAACTTCGACCTGTGGACCTGCGGGCATTACACCTACCGCCTCAAGGACACCAGCCAGAAGCAGGAGGACGGCACCTACCGGCTGCTCACGGCCGAGCACGTCTTCAAGGACTACCAGTTCAGCACCGACGGCAAGATCGCGCTGCCGGAATGAGGGCGTCCGCCCCGTTCTGACTTTCCGGAGAGGCCATGCTCAGCTATCGCCATGCCTTTCATGCCGGCAACCACGCCGACGTGCTGAAGCATCTGGTCCTGCTCCAGCTGGTGCGCTATCTCGGGCAGAAGGACAAGCCGTTCTGGGTCATCGACACGCATGCCGGCGCCGGGGCCTACGACCTGGAATCCGCGCACGCCCGGAAGCTGGCCGAGCACGAGGGCGGCATCGGCCGCCTGTGGGCGCGGCGCGACCTGCCCGCGCCGGTGGCCGAGTACGTCGACCTGGTGCGCCGCTTCAATCCCGGCGGGGCGCTGCGGAAATATCCCGGCTCGCCGTTCCTGGCGCTGTGGACGATGCGCGAGCAGGACCGGCTGCGCCTCTTCGAACTGCACACGAGCGATGCGCGCCTGCTGCGGGGCAACTTCGAGGACGCCGGCCGGCGCGTGCTGGTCGAGGGCACGGACGGCTTCGCCGGACTGCGGGCGCTGCTGCCGCCGCCGCCCCGCCGCGCGCTGGTCCTGATCGACCCGTCCTACGAGGAAAAACAGGATTACGAGCGGGTGGTCCAGGCGCTCAAGGATGCGCTGACGCGCTTTCCGGGCGGCACCTACGCCGTGTGGTACCCGCAGCTGACCCGGCTGGAGGCGCGCGAGCTGCCGCAGCGGCTGAAGCGGCTGCCGGCCAAGGGCTGGCTCGACGCGACGCTGCGCGTGCGCGAACCGGCCAGGGACGGCTTCGGCATGCACGGCAGCGGCATGTTCGTGCTCAACCCGCCGTGGACGCTGCACGACACGCTGGCCGGCGCGCTGCCGTTCCTGGCGGAAGCCCTGCGCGAGGACGCCGGCGCCGGTTTCACGCTGGACCGGCAGGCGGCATGACGGCGGCTGCGGCGGGCCGCCACCGGGCGGGTCGCGCGCAGCAGAAATCGGGCCGGATTGCGTGGCGGAAGGTGTAGACTCTCGCCGGACCGGGCTGCGCAAGCCTTCCCGTTTTCTCCATGAACGGTCGCCGTGACAACATCAAAAAAGGGGTAGCGATGAAAACCGTCTTCACCATCCTGGGCATCTTCTTTTCGTCGGCCGCACTGGCCACCTGCTATCAGATATTCTCTCCGTCCAACCAGTTGCTCTGGCAGGGGATGCAGCCTCCCGTCGCGATGGACACTCCCTCGCTCAACGACGCGGTGAGCAAGATCGTCCCGAACGGGCACCTGGTCATCGTCGACGACCGCCAGACGCCATGCCCCGCGTTCGACGAGACCGGCAGCAAGAACGCGCGGCGGACGGAAGGGAAGGGCCGCGAACAGCGCACGCACTGAGCGCCGGCGCCGGCCGCCGGCGCGGCGCGAAAACCGCGCGCCGGGAAGCGGTTCGCGGCCGGTTTTTAAGTTTTCCTTAAGCGGCGGGGCGGTACCCTCGCCAGACCGCAGTTGCCGAAGACACGGATATTCGCCGCATCGGTCGTTTTGGGAGACGCCACATGATTACTGCCCTGGTCGATCTGCTGGGAATCTTTTACGCGAACAACGACCTTTCGAACTTCGAAGTCATCGCGCGCTCCCTGCAGGCGGCGATACCCAACGATCTCGTCTCGCTCCAGTTTCTCGGGCTGGTTTACTACCGGACCGGGCGGGTTGACGAGGCCGTATCGGTCTTCGAGCGCGTCGTCCGCCGCTGCGGTTGCCGCGCCGCGGCCCCGGCGGACGCCGACATTTCCGACAACGAGCGCTCCTCGACGGTCTGCCTGCGCGAATCCACCCGGCCGAATCCTCTGCTGGCGAAAGCCTGGCACGATCTCGGCGCCGTGCTGCTGCAATTGCGCCGCTTCGAGCTGGCCATTCCCGCCCTACGCAATTCCCTCTCGGCCGAGCCGGATTCGACGCCGGCGATGCTGGCGCTCGGCCGGGCCGGCCTGGGTGCCGCCGATCTCGATCTGGCCCACACGTGTTTTTCCACAGTGCTTGAGAAACGGCCGGAGAGCGGCGAGGCGCGCATCGGCCTCGGCCTGGTTCTACCGGAAACGCCGCAGGTTCGCGGCGGCCTGGGCGTATTTCGACAGAGTCCGCGCGTTCAGGAACGGCGGGGTGCGGTAGCGCGGGGATGGCGCTCGTGGGCCGTTTGATCTGCCGGCCCGTTACCCGTTGCCCACCACCTTGTTCACCGTGACGAAGCGGTTGTTCAACCGTCCCTGCGCCGTCACGAGATCGCGGCGCGCCTGCAGATGGCCGCGCCGGGCATCGAGCACGGCGAGGAAATCGGTGGCGCCGCCGTCGTAGCGGGCCTGGGCCAGTTGCCAGGCCTGTTCCGCCGCCTCGGCCCGGACTTCGAGCTCCCGCAGTTGCTGCCGGTCCGCCGCATAGGCGCTCAGGGTGTCGTCGATCTCCTGCCAGGCCTTGAGCACCGTCTGGTGGTAATTCACTGCCGCTTCCTGCTGCTCCAGTTCGCGCAGTTGCACCACGCTCTTGCGGCGGCCCTGATCGAACAGAGGCAGGTTCAGGCTCGGCCCGACGGACCACGCGCGGCTGCCCCAGTCGGCGAATTCGCCGCTCAGATAGGATTCGAGACCGAAGCGGGCGCCGAGGCGGATGCTCGGGTACAGCTCCGCCCGCGCGACGCCGATGTTCGCCGTGGCCCGATGCAGGCGGGCTTCGGCGGCGCGGATGTCGGGCCGGCGCAGCGCCACTTCCGAGGGCAGGCCGAGCGCCAGATCGGGCGGTGCGTTCCCGCCCTCGGCGGCCGGCGCGGCCAGTTCGCCACGCAGCGCGCCGGGTGTTTCGCCGAGCAGGAGCGCGATCTGGTTGATGCTGGCGCCTTCCTGGGCGAGCAGGCCGGGCAACTGCGCCTTGAGCGCGGCCAACTCGGCGCGCTGGCGCTCCAGGTCGAGATGATGAACGACGCCGCCCCGCACGCGCGCGGCCAGCAGTTGCAGGCGATCGTCCAGTGCGGCGATGTCCTCGCGCGCCAGACGGATCTGCCGCTGCGTGGTGCGCAATTCGAAGTAGTTGCCCGCCACGTCGCTCGCCAGGCTCAGCCGGGCCAGGTCGAGCAGCGCCGCCTGGCCGGCCACGTCGGCGTCGGCGGCTTCGATGGAGCGGCGCACGCGCCCCCACAGATCCAGTTCCCAGGAGGCATCGAAGCCGGCCTGGTAGAGCGTGAAGGGTTCGCTCAGGATCTTGGCCAGGGTGGCGCGATCGTCGACGCCGATGGCATCGATCATGCGCGTGCCGGCGCCGTACTCGCTTTGGCGCTGGCGGTTCACGCCGCCGCTGACGCCGACCTCCGGTCCCTGCTGCGCCGCCACCGTGTTGCGCTGGACGCGCGCCTGGGCGAAGCGCAGCGCGGCGGTGCGCAGGTCCGGGCTGGCGTCCAGGGCGCGTTCCTGCAGCCGGTTCAGCAGCGGATCGCCGAATGCCCGCCACCAGCGCTCGGGGAGCGGTTGCTCGCCGCCGACGGGCATGCGCAGGGAATCGTCCGCGCTGCGCCAGCTCGTCCAGTCATCGGGCGCGGCCGGCGCGGGCCTGACGAAATCCGGCCCCGTGGCGCAACCGGCCAGGGCCAGCGCCAGCACGCCGGCCGCCAGACCGGAGCGCAGCGAACGACGGGAAAGGGAGTGGAAGTTGGACATGGCGATACCCCGGATCAGGAAAGACGGTTGCGGAACAGCCAGGCGGCCAGCGGCAGCGTGACGGAGGCCAGTGCCAGCAAGGGGATGAACTGGGGCCAGACGTCGCCCAGCACGGCGCCTTCGAGATAGACGCGGCGCACGATGCTCATGCCGAAACGCAAGGGATTGACGTAGGTGGCGATCTGCAGCGCCTCGGGCATGTTGCGCACCGGGGTGAGCAGGCCGGAGAGCAGCATCAGCGGCATGATCACCAGGAAGGCGTAGAGCATGGCCTGCTGCATGGTCAGCGACAGCGCGGAGATCGACAGCCCCACGCCCACCGACGCGACCGTGAACACGAACAGCCCGAGATAGAGCAGCCACACCGAACCGCTCATCGGGATGCCGAACCAGAAGCGGATGATCAGGAAGATGGTGGTCGCCTGGACGAGGCCGATGAAGATCGCCGGCAGGGCCTTGCCGATCAGGATCTGCATTGGCGTGAGCGGCGTCACCAGCAACTGGTCGAAGGTGCCTTGCTCCCGCTCGCGCGCGACCGAGAGCGCCGCGATCAGCAGGGTCTGCAGCATGCTCAATGCCGCGATCAGGGCCGGCATCATGTTCCAGCGCGATTCCAGATTGGGATTGAACCAGGCGCGCCGCTCGATGGTGACGCCCGGGTCGGCGCCGCCGAGAGAACGGTTGAAGTCGGCCACGATGGCGTTGACGTAGCCCGCGGCCGCGCCCGCGGTCGTCGAGTTGCGTCCATCGAGGATCATCTGCAGGGGCGCGCGCTGGCCGGCGGCCAAGCGATCGGCGAAATCCGCGGGAATGCCGAGCACCAGCAGCGCGTCCTGGTCGTCGATGACTTCGGCGATCTGGCGCGGCGAGGTCAGCATGGCCGCGCGCTTGAACACCCCGGTGCCGTCCAGGCGCGCCAGCAGTTCGACGGAGGCCGCGCTGCGGCTCTGGTCCAGGACCGCATAGGGCACGTGCCTGAGGTCGTAGGTAGCGCCGTAGCCGAACAACAGCGCCTGCATCAGCGCGGGCACGAACAGCAGCGCCCGGCTGGACGGGTCCTTGACCAGCGCCAGGATTTCCTTGCGGATCAGCGCGGCGATCTGCGCCAGGGTGTCGACGAGGGAATCCATGGCGTCAGTCCAGTGTCTTGCGCAGGGTTGCGCGCGTGGCGTGGATCAATACGACGACATACAAGGAAAGGATGCCGGCGCTTTTCAGGATGGTGGGCCAGTGGTTGCCGGAGAGGAACAGGGTCTTGACCAGCCCCATGAAATGGGTGGCCGGCAGCAGATGGCTGACGACCTGGATCGCCACCGGCACATTGCGCAGGTCGAACACGAAGCCCGAGAGCATCAGGGCCGGCATGTAGCTGGTCAGCAGCGCCAGCTGGCTGGCCTGGAACTGGTTGCGCGTCTTGCCGGAAATGAACAGCCCCAGGAGCAGCGACACCGCGAGGTACAGCAGCGAGACGGCGACGATAACCGGCAACGAGCCGCGGATCGGCACGTCGAACAGGAAGCGGGCCGCCAGCAGGCACAGCGCGATGTCGATGGCGCCCACGAACAGGTAGGGGGTCAGCTTGGCGAGCACGACTTCCAGCGGCCGCACCGGCGTGACGAACAGCGATTCCAGCGTGCCGCGCTCCCACTCGCGGGCGATCAGCAGCGACGTGAGAAAGGCGCCGATCAGCGTCAGCACGAGCGCGATCAGCCCCGGCACCAGGTACCAGGTGCTGATGCCGGCCTCGTTGAACCACATGCGCTGGACCACGTCGACGCCAGCGCCGCCGGCCGCCTTGCCGCCGGCGCGGTCCGCCAGCCCCTGCGCCCATTTGCCGACGGCCCCGCCGACATAGCCTTCGAGGGTGTTCGCCGTGTTCGAATCCACGCCGTTGAGCACCAACTGGATGCGCGCGTCCCCCATGGCGAGCCGGCGCGAGAAGTCCATCGGCACCCGCACGATGCCGTCCACCTCGCCCGCGCGCAGGCGGGCCTCGGCCTCGGGCATGCTCTTCATCCACACGGGCGAGAGATAAACCGAGCCCTGCAGGCCGTCGAGCACCTGGCGCGCCGTGGGCGAACCGTCTTCCATGACCACGGCGACCGGCGCGTTCTTCACGTCGAACGACAGGCCGTAGCCGAACAGCAGGATCAGCATGGCCGGCAGCAGGAGGCCGACGGCCAGGTTGCTCCTGTCGCGCAGCATCTGGTGGACCTCCTTGCGCAGCAGCGCGGCGAAGCGCCTGACGAATCCCGAGGCGTTCATGCGCCGGCTCCCGCAACTGCGCCCCGGTTCGCGGCGCGGCCCTGCTCGACGATGGCGATGAAGGCGCTGTTCATGTCGGTGCCGGCATCGCCGCCGGCCTGCGCGCGCACCGCCTGCGGCGTGCCGAGCGCGAGCATCCTGCCGCCGTCCTGGATCGCGATGCGGTCGCAGTATTCCGCCTCCTCCATGAAATGGGTGGTGACGATGACGGTGACGCCGTCTTGCGCCAGCGCGGTGATGGTGCGCCAGAAAGAGCGGCGCGCCAGCGGGTCGATGCCGCTGGTGGGTTCGTCGAGAAACAGGATCTCCGGTTCGTGCAGCAGGCCGGCCGCCATGGCCAGGCGCTGCTTGTAGCCGCCGGGCAGCAGCCCGCTGATGGCCGAGGGGTCCAGCCCGAAGCGCTCGATCACGGCGGCCACGCGGCGGCGCAGCGCGTTCCCGCGCAGCCGGTAGGCGCCGCCGAAGAATTCCAGGTTCTCGCGTACCGTCAGGTTGCCGTACAGCGCGAATTTCTGCGCCACATAGCCGATGCGCCGGCGCGCTTCGGCGCGGGCCGTGCGCAAATTGACGCCCGCGACTTCGAGATGGCCGCTGGTGGCCGGCAGCAGACCGCACAGCATGCGGAAAGTGGTGGTCTTGCCCGCGCCGTTGGGGCCCAGCAAGCCGAAGATCTCGCCGCGCACCACCTCGAAGGAGGTGCTGGCCACGGCGGTGAAGTCGCCGAACTTGCGCACCAGATCGCGCACCACGATCACCGGCGCATCCGCGCCGTCGCTCTTCGGGCCGCCGTGCGCGCCGGCGCGCGGGGAAGGTTCGGCCGGCTCGGGCGAGGCGGCCGCCCGCGCGACCTTCTGCTGGCGCAGCAGCATCATGAAGGCATCTTCG
Organism: Propionivibrio sp.; assembly: GCF_047602565.1. Lineage (GTDB taxonomy): Bacteria > Pseudomonadota > Gammaproteobacteria > Burkholderiales > Rhodocyclaceae > Propionivibrio. Next base: position 936,832 of record NZ_JASGGX010000001.1, on the reverse strand, counting down.
AGTTCTTCGCCGCGCGGCCGGCAGTCAACGTCGCCGAGCAGTTCGCCCAGCGCCCGGTCATCCGCCTGCGGCTGGCGGATGAAGTTCACCGTGCCGCCCCTGGGCACGGCATCGACGATCAGCGCGTCGGCGTCGATCAGGCGGGCCTGCAGGTCGCGCGCCGGCGTGCCGGCGGGCGGGGCCGCGGTGAAGGCCAGCCCGCGGGCGCGTTCGCGCAGCGCGGCCGGCATGCCCTCGGCCAGCAGCCGCCCCGCGTGCATCACGAAAATCCGCGCGCAACGCTCGGCCTCGTCCATGTAGGCCGTGCTGACGATCACGCTCAGGTTTTCGTCGTCGACCAGTTGCTGCACGATCTTCCAGAGCTCGCGCCGCGAGAGGGGATCGACGCCGACGCTGGGCTCGTCCAGCAGCAACAGATCGGGCGAGCGCACCAGGGTGCAGGCCAGGCCCAGCTTCTGCTTCATGCCGCCCGAAAGCTTGCCGGCCGGGCGGTCGACGAAGCGTGCCAGGTCGGTCATCTCCAGCATCCGCGCGAAGCGTTCGCGGCGGATTCCGGGCGGCACGCCGTGCAGGTCGGCGTACAAATCCAGGTTCTCCCGCACGCTCAGGTCCTCGTACAGCCCGAAGCGCTGCGGCATGTAGCTGATGCGGTCCTGCACCGCCTGCGGATGCTTCGCCACGTCGAATCCCAGCACCCGCAGGCGCCCGGCGTCGGGCTTGAGCAGCCCGGCCATCATGCGCAGCAGCGTCGTCTTGCCCGCGCCGTCGGGGCCGACCAGTGCGGTCAGCTCGCCCGCGCGCACGCGCATCGTCATCTCATCGACCGCGCGCAGCACGCCGCCGTCCGGCGCCGCGAAGGTCTTGCGCAGGCCTTCGGCGACGACCGTCGCGTCGACACCGTTCATTGCGCGGCACCTGCGTCCAGATGAACGGTCGCCGGTTGTCCCAGCCGCAGCGCGTCCGCCGGGTCCTCGACCAGCACCCGCACCTCATAGACCAGACTGGTGCGCAGTTCCTCGGTCTGCACGGGCTTGGGGGTGAATTCGGCCACCGACGAGATGTAGCCGACCTTGCCGGCGACGGGCCGATCGGGACGGGTGTCGGTGACGACGCGCGCCGCCATGCCCGGCCGGACCTTGCCGAGATCGGGCTCGCCGACATAAACGCGCACCCATTTCGGCTGCGTCAGCGCCAGGGCGAACACCGGCCGCTGCGGGGTGGCCATGTCGCCGGGCTCCAGCAGGCGCGAACGCACCACCGCATCGGCCGGCGCCTGCAGTTCGCCCTGCGCGATCTGGTGCCGCAACAGCGCCAGTTGCGCCTGCGCCGCCTTGAGCTGCGCTTCCGCGCCCGCCACGTCCTCCGCGCGCGGCCCCAGTTCGGCCAGGCGCAGGGCTTCGCGCTGCTCCGCCACCTTGGCCCGGGCAACCTGCAGGGCGCTGCCGGCGCGATCCAGATCCTGCGCGCTCACGCCGCGTCCTTGCGTGCTGGCCGCGATGCCTTGCAGCCGCGCGTGGTCCTGCCCGGCGCGCAGCGCATCGGCCTCGGCCGCCACCAGCCGGCTGCGTTCCTGGGCGATCTCCTGCGGCCGCGAGCCATTGCGCAGGCGCGTCAGGGTCTGCTGCTGAACGCCGATCTGGGCCTGGGCCTGTTCCGCCTGCAGCGCCAGCGTGCGGGTATCGAGCAGGCCGAGCACGTCGCCGGCCTGTACCCGGTCGCCCTCGTCGACGCGCAATTCGGTCACGCGGCCGCTGCCTTCGAACGCCAGCGAGATTTGCCGGATGTCGACATTGCCGTACAGGACCAGCGCATCGCCGTTGCCGGGCCGGCTTTTGAACCACCAGGCTCCGGCGGCGACGAGAGCGAGGGCAACGACCACAAGGGCAATGGGCAGCTTCTTCATGTTGGGCTCCATGGGGAGGCAGGGACCGGGAGCCGCAATCATACATTAATACTAAATTAAATTTAAACTTAAATTTCAGGTAAAATACCTGCCCAGGCATTTGTAGAGAGAATCCGATGAGTACTCGAGGAGTCCGCGCCGACGGCGAGGCGACCCGCGTCCGCATACTGGACGCGGCGGGCGAGCTTTTCGCGGCGCGGGGCTTCGCCGAAACCACCAACAAGGCCATCGCGACGCAGGCCGGGGTCGATCTCGCGTCGATCAATTACCACTTCGGCAGCCGCGCCGGCCTCTACCAGGCCGTGCTCATCGAGGCGCACCGGCGCCTGATGGACGTGGCCGATCTGAGATCGCTGGCGCAAAGCCGGCTGCCCGCCGCCGACAAGCTGAAAGCCTTGATCGGGCAATTGGTCAGGAAAGCGACCGGCGACGCGGAGGGGTGGCACCTGACGGTACTGGCCGCGGAAATCTTTACGCCTTCCTCGCATATCCAGGTACTTTTCGAGTCCGAGATACTGCCCAAGGCCTCCTTGATGAAAGAGATCCTCGGCGAAATCACGGCCATTCCGGCGGATGATCCCGCGCTGACGCGCTGTCTGCTCAGCGTGGGCGCGCCGTGTCTGTCGCTGCTGATCGGCCGGCGCGGCATCCCGGGCCCGTTGCAGGACTTGGCGCAACAGCCGCCCGAGGTGCTCGTGGAGCATTTGCACGGGTTTGCGCTGGGAGGTCTGAAGGCCATCGGCGAGGCTTACAGACGACGCGCGAATGGCCAATCCTGACGCCGGCTGCGCCAGTGTTTGCGGGGGGCGTGGCGCCGGCGGGCGGCCGGCGTCGGCCAGCGCTCAGCCGGCCAGGCTCGACGCCGACCAGATGTTGAGGTTCGCTTCGCCGGCCCAGCGGTCGATCTCGGCGAGTTCCTCCGGGGTGAAATCCAGCCGCTTCAGGGCGGCGACGTTTTCTTCCAACTGGCCGATGCGGCTGGCGCCGATCAGCGCCGAGGTGACCTGCGGGTGGCGCAGGACCCAGGCCAGCGCCATCTGCGCCAGGGTCTGGCCGCGGCGGTCGGCGATTTCCATCAGCGGGCGGATTCTCTCCAGCGTGGCCGGGGCGAGGTAGTTTTCCCGGAACGACGCGGCGCCCTTGGCCTTGCGCGAGTCGGCCGGCACGCCGGCGAGATATTTCCCGGTCAGCAGGCCCTGCGCCAGCGGCGAGAAGACGATGCAGCCGATGCCTTCGTCGCGCAGCGTGTCGAGCAGATCCTCCTCGATCCAGCGGTTGAGCAGCGAGTACGACGGCTGGTTGACCACGCACGGCACGCCCATCGCCTTGAGCAGCGCCGCGGCTTCCCGCGTCTTCTTCGCCGAATAGGAGGAGATTCCCGCGTACAGCGCCTTGCCCTGGCGCACGGCGGAGGCCAGCGCGCCCATCGTTTCCTCGAGCGGGGTGTCCGGGTCGAAGCGATGCGAATAGAAAATGTCCACGTAGCTGAGCCGCATGCGCTTCAGGCTCTGGTCCAGGCTGGCCAGCAGGTGCTTGCGCGAACCGTCGGCGCCGTAAGGACCGGACCACATCGGGTAGCCCGCCTTGGTGGAGACGATCAGCTCGTCGCGATAGGGCGCCAGCTCCCTGGCCAGGATGCGGCCGAACAGGGTTTCCGCCGCGCCGGGCGGCGGGCCGTAGTTGTTGGCCAGGTCGAAATGGGTGATGCCGAGGTCGAAGGCGCGCAGCAGCAGCTCGCGCGCCGCGGCGGGATCGGTGCTGCCGCCGAAGTTATGCCACAGCCCGAACGAGAGGGCGGGCAGTTTCAGACCGCTGCTGCCCAGCCGTCGATAGGGCATGGTCTCGTACCGGGAGGCGGCGGCGATCCATGTCGCGGTCATGACGATTCCCTTTCGTGAAAGCCGTTTCGAAGACAGGCGGCATTCCTGTGCGCGGCCGGCGCCCCTGGGGAGTCGCCGCCGCTCGGCCGCGGCCCCGGACGGCGTCAGGTCGGACGCGCGTACCGGGGCGAGGCGCCCGGACACCATATTCCGGGGGACGGATTTTGTCCAGGCCGCGCCGCGCGCCGGCGCGTCGGGATCGCCGCCGGGCGATTCACGGCTTGGGCTGGACGTTGAGCATGCGCCGCGCTTCGTCGGGCGTGGCGATCTCGCGGTCCATGGCGCGGATCAGTGCGGCCAGCTTGTCGACGAGTTGCAGGTTGTTCTCGGCCCGCCGTTCCGGGTCGAGGAACTTGCTGTCCTCGAAGCCGATGCGCACGAGGTCGGCGCCCATGCCGATGGCCGCCGCCAGGAAGTCGAAGCCGCGCCGGCCGAAATGCGTGACGCCCCAGAGCGCATCCTTGGGCACGAAATGGCGGAAATGCACGAGCGCGTCGATCGTCGCCGGCATCGTGCCGCGATGCCCGAAAACGGTGTTGATGAGCATCGGCCGCGCGACCTCGACCTGCGCGGCGATCTCGCAGATCGAGTGAATCATGCCGATCTCGAAGACCTCGTACTCGGGTACGATCCGCTTCTCGGCGGCAAGCTCGGCGCAGTAGCGGACGTCGGGCAGCGAGTTGGCGTAGACCGCGTCGCCGAGGTTGGTCGAGCCGCCGTTGAGCGAGGTCATTTCGACGCTCGGGCACTTGAACAGGGGCGCGCAGCGCTGCTCGATGTTCATCTCCGAAATGCCACCCGAGGACGCCTGCAGGATCAGGTTGGAGCCTTTCCTGATCAGGCAGATGGTCTCCGCGAAGTCGGCGACGTCCGGGGTCAGCTTCCCCGTCCGGTCGCGCACGTGCAGATGCACCATCGCCGCGCCCAGCGCCTCGGCCTGCACGGTTTCCGCCGCCACTTCCTCGGGAATGACCCGCGTGTCCGCCGCCGACACCGGCGCCAGCGATATGATGACCTTGCCCATCGATCCGTCTCCTTCCAGGAATGCCGTGGATTCGGGACCCGCGTGCCGCCGGGTCGCCCGCCTTGCGCCGGCGGCGGGTGAGCCCGTTCCGCCGGCATCGGCCGCGCGCCGCGAATATCCTGGAGTCATTTCCGACGGTGCGCGCCGGGGCTATTAGACGGGCGGCGGAAGAAGCGTGTCAATGCGATTCCGGCGGCGATCGATGATGGTTTTTGATGTGTATTGAAGTCCATCACGGGGCTGTGTCCGGCGCCCGGCAAGGCTTTGCGCGCCGTTCCCCGCCGGCGTCCGACCCCGTTTTTCCCGATGCCGGACGCCTCGCTACGGCAGGTTTTCGCGGAAGACGACGCTGATGCGCAGGGGCTCGACGCCGGCCAGCGGGTCGCGCTTCTCGCGCAGGTTGCAGAAGATGCGCACGCAGTTCATGACGACGCTGAGCGGCGGCTGGGTGAGCACGGCGTCCATGGCGCCGTCGATCAGCAGCGAACGGGTGTCGGGGGTCAGCCCGTGACCGACCAGCACGACCTTCTGGTCGCGCCCGGCGTCCTTGAGCGCCATGGCCACGCCGTCGGCGGCGCCGCCGATGTTGTAGATGCCGGCGATGTCGGGGAACTGCTTGAGCAGCTGGCGCGTTTCCTTGCGGTTCTTCTCGGCGTCGTCCTGTCCCTCGCGCAGCCCGACGACGCGCATGGCCGGGAACATCTCGTTCATCAGGCTGAGGAAGCCGACTTCCCGTTCCTCGTGGCCGCGGTAGGAGCGGCTGCCGGCGATCAGCGCCACCGCGCCGCGCCCGCCGAGGAAGCGTCCGACGATCAGCCCGGCGGTGCGGCCGGCGGCGCGGTTGTCGAGGCCGACGTAGGCCACCCGCCGCGAATGCGTGAGGTCCGACACCAGCGTGACCACCGGAATGCCCTCGTCGGCCAGGGTGGCCACCGCCTCGCGCACGCGCGGGTGCTCCAGCGCCATGAAGGCGACGCCGTCCGCGCGGCGCCCGTGGTAGAGCAGCCGTTCGGCCAGGACCTCGGGGTTGAAGCCTTCGATGAAGTAGTTGCGGCAGCGCACGTTGAACGGCGCCAGGTGCTCCTCCGATGACGTCACCATGTCGCCGAGCATGCGCAGGTAGCGGTTGGTTCCCGAGGGCAGCAGGAAGGTCAGGCGCAGCGGCTTCGGGCGCAGCGATTCGAACAGGCGCGATTCCGGCAGGTAGTCGTGCTTGCCGGCGATCTTCAGGACCCGCTGGATGGTGCTTTCACGCACTCCCGAACGGCGGTTGAGGACGCGGTCCACAGTCGCCGTGGACACCCCGGCCTCGCGCGCGATGTCCACGATGCGTGTACGCGAAGGAGATGATGGCATTTTTCAATACATCAAAAACAATCAGGAAACAAGGTTTGACCCCGGCGGCGATCAACGCATAAATTGACGCCTGTTCCGCGAATCAAGTCTTCGAGTCGAATAATAAGATATCAGGAAACATCAAAGCCACGCAGTCCGCCGGAAACGCCGCCTTTTGGGCGTCCGGCGCCGCGCCGGGGTGATGAAAAAACAACAGGACGGCGTCCTGAACGATCCGCGAGGGAGGTTTTCGGACGGATCTTTTTGCCGGCCGGCGCATCCGGCCCGGCGTTTATGGGATTTCCTGCACCCGCAGGGAGCGATCGGTGTTCATAACAAGGGGATACATCATGTTCAGTTCTTCCAGGCGAAATGTCTTGCGCACCTTGGCGGCTTCTCCCATCGTGGCCGCCGCCGCGACGATTCCGGGCTTGTCGCGCGCCGCCGCGCCCGAGTTTTCCTTCAAGTTCGGCCATAACCAGCCGACCAGCCATCCGATGCACATCCGCGCGCAGGAAGCGGCCGAGCGCGTCTTCGCCGAGTCGAAGGGCCGGCTGGAAGTGAAGATTTTCCCCAACAACCAGATGGGCGGCGACAGCGACATGCTGGCGCAGGTGCGCAGCGGCGGCCTGCAGATGTATGCGCCGTCCTCGGCGGGCCTGTCGACCCTGGTGCCGGTGGCGACCATCAATGCCGTCGGCTTTTCCTTCGCCGACTATCAGCAGGTGTGGGCGGCCATGGACGGCAAGCTCGGCGCCCACGTGCGCGCGGCCATCGAGAAGGTCGGCCTGCATCCGCTCGAGCGCGTGTGGGACATCGGCTTCCGCCAGATCACCACCAGCGGCCGGCCGATCAACGGCGCCCAGGACATGGCGGGCCTGAAGATCCGCGTGCCGGTCAGCGCGCTGTTCGTCTCAATGTTCAAGGCGCTCGGCGCGGCGCCCGGCAGCCTGCAGTTCGCCGAGCTGTACACCGCGCTGCAGACGAAGGTGTATGACGCCCAGGAGAATCCCCTGACGATCATCCAGATCGCCAAGATGTACGAAGTCCAGAAGTACTGCTCGCTGACCAACCACATGTGGGACGGCTGGTGGATGATCGTCAACGGACGCGCCTGGAAGGAGCTGCCGCCGGACCTGCAGCAGATCCTGTCCGGCGCGTTCAACGATGCGGTGCTCAAGGAACGCGAGGACGTCCGCGCGCTGGACGAGGCGACGCAGGCCGATCTGAAGGCCAAGGGCATGATCATCAACGCGACGACGCCGGATTCGTTCCGCACCGCGCTCAAGAAGGCCGGTTTCTACGCGGAATGGCACAAGAAGTTCGGCGACGAGGCCTGGGGGCTGCTGGAACAGTACGTCGGCAAGCTGTCCTGAGCGGAGGAGGGGACGATGCAGTCACCGACGTTTGCCTTGCCGCTGGAGAACGACAGCGGCTGGAGAAGGGCGCTGGCGGCGTTCGACCGCGGCCTCGGCGGCACGGTCGAATACGTCGCCGCCGCCGTGGTGCTGGCCGAGATCGTGGTGCTGTTCTCGGGCGTGCTGTCGCGCTACGTGTTCCATGAGCCGCTGGTGTGGTCCGACGAGCTGGCCTCGACGCTGTTTCTCTGGCTGTCCATGCTGGGGGCGGTGGTCGCCCTGCGGCGCGGGGCGCACATGCGCATGACGGCGGTGGTGACCAAGCTGCCGCGGGAAAAGCAGGTGCTGGTCGAGGTCTTCGGCATCGTGGCCTCGCTGGCCTTCCTGGCGCTGTTCCTCTGGCCGGCCTGGGAGTATGCCCAGGACGAGGCGATGATCACCACGCCGGCGCTGGAGATCAGCAACCTGTGGCGCGCCGTCGCGCTGCCCCTCGGCTGCGCGCTGATGGCGGTGACGGCCATCCTGCGCCTGGTCCTGCGCAGCCGTCCGCGCGACATCGCGCTGTGCGTGCTGGCGGTCGCCGCTCTGGTCGCCGCCTTCTGGCTGGCCGGCCCGTTGCTCAAGGGGCTGGGCAAGGCCAACCTGCTGATCTTCTTCGTGGTCATCGTCGGCATCAACGTCTTCGCCGGCGTGCCCATCGCCTTTTCCTTCGCCCTGGCGACCTTCGGCTATCTGGCGCTGACCACGCGCACGCCGATGCCGGTGATGGTCGGGCGCGTCGAGGAGGGGATGTCGCACCTCGTGCTGCTGGCCGTGCCGCTGTTCGTCTACCTCGGCCTGCTGATCGAGATGACGGGCATGGCGCGGGCCATGGTGCAGTTTCTGGCGAGTCTGCTCGGGCACGTCAGGGGCGGCCTGTCCTACGTCCTGATCGGCGCCATGTATCTGGTCTCCGGCATCTCGGGCTCGAAGACCGCCGATCAGGCGGCCGTCGCCCCGGTGCTCTTCCCGGAGATGAAGGATCGCGGCGCCCAGCCGGGCGATCTGGTGGCGCTGCTTTCGGTGACAGGCGCGCAGACGGAGACGGTGCCGCCGAGCATCGTGCTGATCACCGTCGGCTCGGTCACCGGCGTGTCGATCGCCGCGCTGTTCGTCGGCGGCCTGCTGCCGGCCGTGATCTGCGGGCTGGCGCTGTGCGTCGTCGTCTGGTGGCGTAACCGGCACGAGGATCTCTCCAAGGTCCGGCGCTATACCCGCGCCGAGATCGGCCGGATGTGCGTCGTCGCCCTGCCGGCGCTGGTGCTGCCCTTCGTGATCCGCTTCGCGGTCATCGAAGGCATCGCCACGGCCACCGAGGTGTCCACCATCGGCATCGTCTATTCCGTGCTCATCGGGCTGCTGGTCTACCGGCAGTTCGATTTCAGGCGCGCGGTGGCGATGCTGATCGACACGGCCAGCCTGGCCGGGGCCATCATCTTCATCATCGGCTGCGCCACGGCGATGGCCTGGGGACTCACGCAGTCCGGGTTCTCGCACGACCTGGCCGTGCTGATGAAGAGCCTCGGCGGCGCGGGCACCTTCATGATCGTCTCGGTGGTCGTCTTCATCATCCTCGGCAGCGTGCTGGAGGGGATTCCGGCCATCGTGCTGTTCGGCCCGCTGCTCTTTCCGATCGCGCGCGAGATGGGCATCAACGACGTGCACTATTCCATGGTCGTGATCCTGGCCATGGGCACCGGCCTGTTCGCGCCGCCGTTCGGCGTCGGCTACTACGGCTGTTGCGCGGTCAGCAAGGTGCATCCCGACGAGGGCATCCGCTACATCTGGGGCTATCTCGCCGCGCTGGTGCTCGGCCTGCTGGTGGTGGCCTTCGTGCCCTGGATCTCTACCGGCTTCTTGTAAATCCCGAACCCGGTCCGGCCCGGAGGCTCACCTCCGGGCCGGCCGGACTCCCGCAGCAACGGTATCCGGGCGGTTCGCCGGAGGCCGGTTTCCGGCCGCCGGTACGCCGTTCGCGAACCCTTTCACCAACCTGATACGGAAGTGACTTCTCATGAGCAAACATCTTGGACCGATCCGGCAGCTGGGCTACGTCGTGCCCGACATCGAGGCGGCGATGCAATACTGGTCGAACGTCCTGGGCGTCGGGCCCTGGTACTACAACCCGAAAGTGCCGATCAAGAACTATCGCTACAAGGGCGAAGGGTACGAGCCGCACAATTCGGTGGCGCTGGCCAATTCCGGCTACGTGCAGGTCGAGCTGATCCAGACGCGCAACGACATCCCGTCGATGTACCGCGACTTCCGCCAGACGAGCGGCAGCGGCCTGCAGCACGTGGCTTTCTGGACCGAGGACTACGACTGCGACCTGGACAGGCTGCTCGGCCTCGGCTGGCAACCGGTGATGCAGGGCGAAGTGGGCGAGCGCGGGCGCTTCATCTACTTCGACACCGAATATCACCCCGGAACCGTGATCGAGCTCTCCGAAGTGCTCGGCCCCAAGGGCAAGATGTTCAAGATGATCCGCGAGGCCAGCGAAGGCTGGGACGGCAAGGACCCGGTGCGGCCGTTCCCGGATCTCGCCACGCTTTGAGGCGGTTTCGGCGCCATTCCGCAGCCGGCCCCGAGGGGCCGGTTTTTTTGCGCTCGCGGCATCGGCGGTCCGATATCATGTGGGGCGGATGCTTGCGAAAAACGGACTCTGGAATTCGAAATGACCCGACAGATCACCAAGGACACGACGCTGTGCATGTCGCTCGCGGCGCGGCCGAGCAACTTCGGCACGCGCTTCCACAACTACCTGTACGAGGCGCTCGGGCTCGATTACCTCTACAAAGCCTTCACCACCACCGACCTGCCCGCCGCGATCGGCGGCGTGCGCGCGCTGGGCATCCGCGGCTGCGCCGTTTCCATGCCGTTCAAGGAGGCGTGCATCCCGCTGGTCGATGAGCTCGACGCCTCGGCGCGCGCCATCGACTCGGTCAATACCATCGTCAACACCGCCAGCCGTCTCAAGGCGTACAACACCGACTACCTCGCCGTCAGCGCGCTGCTGAACGAACTCCGGCTGCCGCGGGAAACGCCGTTCGCGCTGCGCGGCAGCGGCGGCATGGCCAAGGCCGTGGCCTGCGCCTTGAAGAACGCCGGTTTCCGGAACGGCCTCGTCGTGGCCCGCAACGAGGCGGCCGGCCGCGCGCTGGCCGGGCTGTACGGCTACGCCTGGCGGCCCGATGCGGCCGGGCTGCGGGCGGGCCTGCTGATCAACGTCACCCCGATCGGCATGGCCGGCGGCGCGGACGCCGAGGCGCTGCCGTTCGCCGAGGCCGACGTCGCGGCAGCGCTGGCGGTGTTCGACGTCGTCGCCCTGCCGCCGGAAACGCCGCTGATCCTGCTGGCGCGCTCGCTCGGCAAGCCGGTCATCACCGGCGCGGAAGTCTTCGCCATCCAGGCCGTCGAACAGTTCGTCCTGTACACGGGCGTGCGTCCGGACGACGCGCTGTTCCGGCGGGCGGCGGCGTTCGCCCGCGGCGAATGAGACTGGATCGGGGCTGAGTCCGCGGCGCGTCAGTAGCCGCGGTCCCGTTCGACCAGGCCGTTCAGCGGCCGGCCGGCGGCCTGCGCGCGCAGGTTGGCCGCGATCTGCGCCACGGCGTCTTCCGGCACCGTGTCGGCGGCGACGTGCGGCGTGACGATCACGCGCGGGTGCCGCCAGAAAGGATGGTCCTCCCGCAAGGGCTCCCCGGCGAACACGTCGAGCAGCGCGAAGCGCAGGCACCCGGCGTCGAGCCGCGCGAGCAGGGCATCCTCGTCGATCAGCGCGCCGCGTCCGGCGTTGATCAGCGCCGCGCCGTCGGGCAGCAGGGCCAGCCGGTCGGTATTGAGCAATCGTTGCGTTTCCGGCGTTGCAGGCAGCACGCAGAACAGCACGTCGGTCTCCGGCAGCAGCTCGCGCAGCCCGGCTTCGCCGTGCAGGCAGCGGATGCCGTCGATCGAACGCGGCCGGCGGCTCCAGCCAGCGACGTGATAGCCCAGGCCGACGAGGTCCGTAGCGACCCGGCCGCCCAGTTCCCCCAGCCCCAGGATGCCGACGCGCACGTCCCGGGCCAGCCGTGTCTCCAGCGGCTGCCAGCGCCCCGCGCGCTGCTGCCCGGCGTAGCGGTCCATCTGCCGCTGATAATGCAGCACGCCGTACAGGCAATACTCGGTCATCTGCTGCGCCATGCCGGCGTCGGTCAAGCGGACGATGCGCACGTGCGGCGCGAGGTCCTTGCGCTGCAACAGCTTGTCGACCCCGGCGCCCATCGCGAACACCGTGTGCAGATTCGGGAATCGCGCAAAGAAGCCGTCCGGCGGCGCCCACACGGCGGCGTGCGTCACCGCCTCGGCGCCGGCCTCCTGCGGCCAGCAGGCGACGGTTTCATCGGGCAGCGCTTCGCGTAGCAGGCGTGTGTAGCATTCCTGCTGGTCGGGCGTGTAGAGATAGAGCATGTCGGTTCGGGCGGCTACGGCCTTTCCGACCACATCGTGCCGCCGGTCGCCCAGTTGTGGCGTTCGACGTCGATCAGGATGATGTTGACCGCGCCCGGATCGCAGCCGAGCACGCGGCAGGTTTCCTTGGTCAGCGCCTCGACGAGTTCGCGCTTTTGCTCCGGACTGCGGCCGGCGAAGAGTTCGATGTGCATGGTGGGCATGGGCAATCTCCTGGTCGGTGGAGGCCCAACTTTAGCCGCCCCGCACCGGCAAGTCCATGCGGAGGTCGCGCCACGAACGCTACGGAGCCGCCAGCAGCGCGTCGATCTTCGCCGCGCAGATGAAGTCGTTCTCCGACAAGCCGCCGATGGCGTGTGTCGAGTAGCGGACGCGGCATTCGCGGTAGCTCACTGCGAGGTCGGGATGGTGGTCCTCGCGGTGGGACACCCAGGCGGTGGCGTTCACGAACGCCATCGTCTCGTGGTAGTTGCGGAAATAGTAAGTCTTGGCGATTTCGTCGCCGGCCAGCTCCCAGCCGTCCAGGGTTTTCAGCATCTGCGCGGCCTCCTCGCCGGTCAGCGGCGGCACGCCGCCCTCGCAGGGCTTGCAGTGGCGCGCGGCGAGGTCGCAGGATCGATCGCTCATGGCGGTTCTCCGGTTTGCCATGGCCCGCGGGCTGCGCGCCACGTCTGCCGTTTGATGCCGCCGGCGGCTGTACGTTCGCGGGACGGCCCGAACTCGGGTTCCCGCACAAGGTCGAAACGGCGTGACAGCGGATTCGGGATGTGGCGCATGGACGACAAGGACAAGGCTCCCGGCGGGGCAGAGCGCAGCGAGCGGGAGACCTTCTGGCATCTGCTCTACCGCTATCTCTGGCCGTTCCAGTATTTCCGCGACGCCACCGTAGGCGACCGGCTGCAGCAACAGTCGAACTACCGGCACAACCGCGCGATGCGCTTCTGCCTCCCGCGATTCATGCTCCGATGGTCGGTCGTGTCGGCGCACTGGTTCGCCTGGGGCAGCTTCCTGGATGGCACGCTGAGCCTGGCGCTGCTGGTGGCCGGCTGCTTCGTGGCGGCCACGCTAGCGCTGATCATGGTCCTGCTGCTCGGCATCGACTGGCTGTGGCTGGGGCATTTCCCCGAACGGTTCTGACAGGACGCGCCGGAGCGCGCGGCTTGCGGGCCGTGCGCCGGTGTGCTCTATTCACCCCTTCGCCAACTCCGACACGGCCCGTCCATGAGCACACCGACCTGGAACAATCGAGGCTTCACCGCTCCGTTCACCGCCACCGGGACCAGCGCCCTGGTGCCGCCGCCGCCCTGGCATTATGCCGGGTGGCTGTTCAACGTCGCCTTTTCGTTCGACGCGGCGCGCGCGCTGCCGCTCGTCCCTCCCGCCGCCGGCCGGCCGGTGGGGCGCGGCTGCGTGCACTTCGCCGACTGGCAGGCATGCACGGACGGCCATGAGCTGCTCGATCCGATCCTCGCCCAGTACCGCGAGACCATCGTCGTCCTGGAGCTGGAACGCCCGGACGGGAGCCGCTGCATGTATTGCCCGGCGATCTGGGTTGACCAGGACATCTCCCTGATGCGCGGCCTGCTGCAGGGGTGGCCGAAGAAGATGGGCAGCACGTGGCTGACGCGCAGCCTGCCGCTCGATCATCCGGCCGCCGCGCCGCTGCGCGCCGGCAGCCGGCTGGGCGCCGCCCTGGCGGTGAAGGACCGCCGGCTGATCGAGGCGCAGGCGACCTTGCGCGGCGAAGCGGGCCGGCCGCTCGGCTTTCTTGCCATGCCGACCGTCGGCGCCGTCGGCTGGGCCGACCTGCGCCGGCCGGAGGCGATGCCGGAGCCGTGCCTCGTCCGCCCGGACATCCGCGACAAGGTGCAGAGCGCCTGGCATGCCGCCGACGCGCAGCTGCGCATCCATCCGCATCCCGGCGAGGACATTGCCTGCCTGGGCGAAATCGAGGTATCCGACGCGGCGGCCGGCTGGGTCGGGATTACCGTCGCCGGCGCCGTCGACGCCGGCGGCTGATTCAAGCCGTGGGCGGTCAGTCGCCGCTGGCGGCGCGCCCGGCAAGCGCCGCCAGCGCGGCGCGCAGTTCGGCGACTTCTTCTTCGAGCCGGGCGATCCGTTCCTCGAGCGCCGCGCCGACGCGTTCGCGGGGCGCTTCCGGCGCCGCCGGCAGGGCGGCTTCGCCGCACAGCAGATGCGCCCAACGGTGTTCGCGCGATCCCGGCTGCTTGGGCAGCTTCGCCGTCAGCGCGCCGCTGCCGCGCGTGGCGAGTTCTTCCAGATAGGCCTCGACCGACGAAACGTCGTCGAAGCGGTAGAGCCGTTCGCAGTTGGCGCGCAGCTCGCTGACCGTCTGCGGGCCGCGCAAAGCGAGGATGGCGAGCAGCGCCACGCTGGCTTGCGGCAGGCCGTACACCTTGCCGAAATTCTGCGTGTAGCGCAGCACGCGGCCCGACGCGCCGTAGTTTTCCAGCACCAGCGAGCGGCCGCGCAGCTCTTCGAGCGCGGACTGGATTTCGCTTTCCGCGAGATTCATCACCGGCTCGCGCGAGGTCTTCTGGTTGCAGCCCGCGGCCAGGCTGTTCAGCGTCAGCGGGTAGGTGTCGGGGACTGTCTTTTCCTTTTCGACGAGGACGCCCAGGATGCGGGCTTCGACGGGGGTCAGGGCGGGGAGGGCGGATTGCGGAGTAGTCATCGGTTCTTTTTCATCGAGGGGAAAGGGTAAACCAAGTCCTGAAAGCCCGTTTTCTCGCCGTTATCCACATGCGCCGGGAGCTGGCAGACAGAACCCCGAAGTCGGTGCTCGTGGCTCAGTCCTCGATATCGGAGGCATTCCAGACGATTTTCGCCATCGTATCACCGAGACCGACAAGACAGGCCGTTTGCAGCGTCGCGGCCGGAACCGTGCCGCCCCTGCCGTCGGGCAGGTCGCGGGTCGCGGTGGCTGCCGCGACGACGGTGCAGGCGTAACCGATTTCCCGCGCGGCGCGGACGGTTGAACTGACGCAATTGTGCGTCATGAACCCGATGACGATCAGGCTCCTGCGCCCGCTGGACGCAAGTACCTCTTGCAGGCGGGTCCCGGCGAACGAATTGGCGAGTGTCTTTTCGACGATAGCCTCATCTGGGCGTGGAATCAGCGGAGCCGCTGGTTGAAAGCCGATGGTTTCGCGATTGAAGAGCACTCCGGCGCCACGGTGCAGAACGTGCACCACCGGCGTACCGGTGGCACGCGCCCGCGTCAGCAGTTCGCCGCCTGCGGCCAAGGCTTTGTCGATGCCCGCCAGCGGCAACTGGCCATCGACGTATTCCCGCTGGGCGTCGATGATGAGCAGAACGGCGTCCGAGAGCCGGGCGGCGGCTGGCGTCGCGCCGGCCATGTCGAGCAGGGTTTGGGGAATCATGATCGGTCTCCTGAATGGGCGCCGCCATGATCTCCCATCGATCGAGTCACCCCAAGAGGCATAATTGACAAAAAACAAGCCGAATCTGCCATGAAAATTGCCTTGATCGTGGAGCCCGGAGCGACGCCGTCCAGCGTCATGCTCACGCTGGACATGGTCAATATCGCCAGTCGCTATCCCGAGGTGGAGGGCTGCCGGCTCGATCTGTTGTCGATCGCGGGCGGCCCGGTACGGCTTTCGCCGCCGGTCAGCGTCGAGACGCAAGCCATGCCTGCCGTGCTCACAGGCTATACGGCGGTGATTCTGCCCGGCTTCTTTGCCGGCGATGCCGCCACCTTGATCGAGGCGGCGGGGACGTTCTGGCAGCCGGTCATCGCGCGGCTGCGCCTCCTGCCCGACGATACCCTCGTCGCCGCAAGCTGTTACGGCACCTTCGTGCTCGGCGAGAGCGGCCTGCTCGACGACGTCGAGGCCACCACGACCTGGTGGTTCCGGGATCTCTTCCGCCAGCGCTATCCGCGCGTCCGGCTCGACGCCGACCTCGCGGTGGCCGACGGCGGCCGCTGCATCACCGCCGGGGCCATGACCGCGCATGCCGATATGACGCTGCACGTGCTGCGCCGTCTGTTTGGCGCATCGCTGGCGCGTCGGGTCGGGAACATCATGCTGGTTGATGGCGTGCGGATCTCGCAGCGGCCCTTCATGATGCTGCGCCGCCGTTTCGAGGACCCGCTGATCCAGCGGGCGACCGATTGGCTGGCGACGCAGGTTGAAGTGGGTATCTCGACCGAAATGCTGGCCGATGCGCTGCATGTGAGCTATCGCACGCTGCATCGCCGCTTCCAGTCCGCCGCCGGCATGTCGCCGCTCGCCTACCTGCAGGATTTGCGCGTCGAACAAGCCAAGGAGATGCTGGAGTGCACGTCGTTGAGCCTCGAACAGATTGTCGGCAAAGTCGGCTACAGCGACGTTTCGGCCTTCCGGCGGCTGTTCGCGCGGCGTGCCGGAGTGAGCCCGATGCAGTACCGGCAGCGTTTTCGGCGTTGAATTACCGTCCGGCGCAGCGCGGGAGCCGGTAAACGGCACCGGCAACACACTGCCGCCGGCCGGTCAATGCAGAATCAGCGGCAGCGCCACCGCGGTCAGCACGCCGTTGAGCCCCATGCCGAGCGCCGAAAAGGCGCCCATTTCCTCGCTGACGAGAAACGCGCGCGCCGTGCCCAGGCCGTGGGCCGTGAGGCCGACGGCGAATCCCTGCGTGGCGTGGTTGCGGATGCCGAGCAGGCGGAAAAAGCTCGGAAAGCACATGGCGCCGAGGATGCCGGTGAGGATCACCAGCACGGCGGTGAGCGAGGGAATGCCGCCGATCTGTTCGGCGACGCCCATGGCGATCGGCGTGGTCACCGATTTCGGGCCGAGCGAAAAGACGGTCTCGGGCGAGGCGCCGAACAGCCGGGCCAAGCCCATCGCCGAGAAGGCGGCGGTGGCCGAGCCGGCGAGCAGCCCGGCGACCAGCGGCAGCGCCATCTGCCGCAGCCGGCGCCAGTAGGCGTGCAGCGGTACGGCCAGGGCCACGGTGGCCGGACCGAGCAGGAAGTGGATGAACTGCGCGCCGTCGAAATAGCGCTGGTACGGCGTGTCGGTGGTCCAGAGCAGCAGCGAGAGCAGGACGATGGCGATCAGCACCGGGTTGCACAGCGGCTTCTGGCCGCTGCGCTTGAACAGCCAGACGCCGGCGAGGTAGGCGAGCAGCGTGGCGGTGAGGCCGAGCAGCGGCAATCCGGCGAGCTGCGTCCACAGTTCGGCGGGAGGCATCGGCTTCATGCCTGCTCTCCCGGCGCATGATTCGATCCCTTGGGCAGCAGGGCCTTGATCACCCAGGCGGTGACGGCCATGCCGGCGAAGGTGCTGAGCACCAGCGCGAGAGTGATCGGCAGCCACTCGCCGGCCACCCGCTGCAGATGCACCATGACGCCGACGCCGGCGGGGACGAACAGCAGCGACATGTGCTGCAGCAGCGCGCCGACGTTCTGGCGCGTGTCGTGGCTGATGTGGTCCTTGGCGAGCAGGGTCAGGAAGAACAGGGTCATGCCGACGACCGGGCCGGGAATCGGCAGGCCGAGCAGGCGCACGAGGACTTCGCCGCCCAGTTGATAGAGCAGCAGCAGGGTGATGGTGTGGATCATGGGGCGATGGAGAGTGGGGGGACGGGGCGCGAGCCAGCCGCAAGGCTACCGCAAACGGCGTTTCCTCGCCAATTCAGGGGCTATCGCATGAATTCGCACTCCCTCCCCTTCAAGGGGAGGGTTGGGGTGGGGATGGGGTAAGCGCCTGGCCTCGCCGCAACCCCATCCCCCACCCAGCCATTCCGGGGCTGGCTTTGCACAGCCAGCCCGTTCGGACGGCGCAGAGCGGTGCTCTGCGAAACCCCGTCCTCACCCCCTTGAATGGGGAGGAGTCGGCTGCGGGACGCTTGTGCGACCATCCCGGCCAATCATCCCGCCCGGTTGGCGTCGGCCAGCTCGTCCAGCATGCGCGCGATGCCGTCGAGGTGCAGCGCCGGGGCGATGCGGTCGGCGACGGCTTTCAGGTCCGGGTGGCCGTTGTCCATGGCGATGCCGAGGCCGACGCCCTGCAGCATCTGCATGTCGTTCAAGCCGTCGCCGAAGGCGATGGCCTGCTCCGGGCTGAAGCCGGTGCGCGCCATGACCCACTGGCAGCCCGTCCATTTGTTGATGGCGCGCAGCTGGACGTTGACGGCCCAGCGGTGCCAGCGCACGATGTCGAACTCGGGGAAGCGCGCGCGGATGTCCGGCACCAGCGTCGCGTCGAGCGCTTCGTCGAAGAACAGCCAGCCCTGGTAGGTGTCGCGTTCGAGGTGGATCGGGCGCTCGGACTGGTACGGCATGGCCACCGTGTCGAGCGGTTCGGTGGTCATCGGCACCAGGCGGCTGAGGTAGCCCGACATGCCGTCGTTGATGCCGTAGTGATGCCCGCGCGCGGCCATCCAGTCGAACAGCGCGACGAGTCGCGCGCGCGGCAGCGGCACGCTGAACACTTCCTGTTCGCCGTGCAGGATGCGCGCGCCGTTCTGGGTGATCGCGTAGGTTGGCCGCACCTGGTCGATGAACGGCTTGGCGTGGCCGTGCGCGCGGCCGGTGGCGACGACCACCGTGTGCCCCTCGCGCTTGAGCTCGCCGATGGCCGCCAGCGCCGACGGCGGGATGGTCAGCGTGCGGTGGTCGAGCAGGGTGTTGTCGATGTCGAAGAAGAAGATGTTGGGCATGCGCACCTTGCTCAAAGAATCTGCCCGTGCTCGCGCGAAGCGTGGAAGCCCACCGCCGTCCATTTCTCGCGGGTGACGTCGAGGTTGTAGCGCGTGCTGGCGAGATAGACCAGGTTGCCGTCCACGTCCTTGGCCATGCGGTGCTGCTGCTCGCGCTCGAAATTCCTGCGCGTTGTCTCGTCCGGGAAGGTCAGCCAGCGCGCGGTGTGGATGTCGGCCGGCTCGAAGATCGCGTCGACCTTGTACTCGGTCTGCAGGCGCTGGGCGACGACCTCGAACTGCAGCGTGCCGACCGCGCCGAGCAGCAGCGCGCCGCTGGCGAGGTTTTCGAAGACCTGGATGGCGCCTTCCTCGCCGAGCTCCTGCAGGCCCTTCTGCAACTGCTTGCTCTTCAGCGGGTCGCGCAGGCGGGCGGAGCGGAACAGTTCCGGCGAGAAGTAGGGGATGCCCTTGAAACCGAGCGTTTCGCCCTCGGTCAGCGTGTCGCCGATGTGCAGTTGGCCGTGGTTGTGGATGCCGATGATGTCGCCGGCCACCGCGTCCTCCATCAGCACGCGCTCGTTGGCCATGAAGGTCAGCGCGTTGGCCAGCTTCATCTCGCGCCCCATGCGCACGTGGTGCACCTTCATGCCGGAACTGTAGCGGCCCGAGCAGACGCGGAAGAAGGCGATGCGGTCGCGGTGCTTGGGGTCCATGTTGGCCTGGATCTTGAAGACGAAGCCGGAAAAGGCGGCCTCCGCCGGCTCGACCAGGCGCGTGCCGGCGTCGCGCGGCTGCGGCGGCGGCGCCCAGTCGAGCAGCGCCTGCAGGATTTCCTGCACGCCGAAATTGTTGATCCCGGAGCCGAAGAACACCGGCGTCTGCTGCCCGGCCAGGAAATCGACCAGATTGAACGGACTGCTGGCGCTGCGGATCAGGTCGACGTCCTCGCGCAGCTTGCCGACTTCCAGCGGAAAGTCGCGGTCGAGCAGCGGATTGTCGATGCCGTCGATCTTCTCGGCGTCGGTCCGCTTCTCCTCGCCCGGCGCGAAGCGCAGCAGGCTGTCGCCGCCGAGGTGGTAGACGCCGCGGAAGGTCTTGCCCATGCCGATCGGCCAGGTGATCGGCGCGCACTCGATGTCGAGCACGCTCTCGATTTCCTCGAGCAGTTCGAACGGCTCGCGCACCTCGCGGTCGAGCTTGTTGATGAAGGTGATGATTGGCGTATTGCGCATGCGGCAGACATCGAGCAGCTTGATCGTCTGCGCCTCGACGCCCTTGGCCGCGTCGATCACCATCACCGCCGCGTCGACGGCGGTCAGCACGCGGTAGGTGTCCTCCGAGAAGTCCTCGTGGCCCGGCGTGTCGAGCAGGTTGACGGTATGGCCCTGGTATTCGAACTGCATCACCGAGCTGGTCACCGAGATGCCGCGCTGCTTTTCCACCTCCATCCAGTCCGAGGTCGCATGGCGCGCGCTCTTGCGGCTCTTGACCGTACCCGCGAGCTGGATGGCGCCGCCGAACAGCAGCAGCTTCTCGGTCAGCGTCGTCTTGCCCGCGTCGGGGTGGGAAATGATGGCGAAGGTACGGCGTTTGGCGACGTCGCGCAGGATGCCGGGCGGAAAGGAGGTCGAACTCATCGGGAGGGAAGATTCCACTGCAAAAAAGAAAGCCGCCAGGACGGAAGAAACCCGCGGGCGGCGTCAAGGCGCAACTATAGCAAGACTTGGCCCGCGCCGGAATGCGGGCCGGCCGGCGGGGCGTTGCGACGGGTTTTCGATGCGTCCCGGCGGCAAGACTGTTAAAGTAGCGCGGACCCGCCGCCCGATACGCCCATGAGGTATGCCGGAGATGCGCGTACGACGGGGTGAGAGGCGTGCGTCGAGCCTCCGCGTATCGGACGATTCCATGGGTAAATCCGTCTTTTCACCGCATTCTCTCAAGACCCGGCTGATCCTCGGGTCGCTCGTCATTTTCCTGGCCAGCCTCTGGTCGCTTTCCTTCCATGCCAGCTGGACCCTGCGCGCCGACATGAAGCGCCTGCTGGGCGAGCAGCAGTATTCGACGGTGCTGCTGGTCGCCGATCGCGTCGATTATGAGTTTACGGACCGGATCGGCTGGCTCACCGAGGTCGCCCGCCAGGCCGAGAAGGCCATGCGGCGGAACCCCCGCTCGGTGCAGTCGGAGCTCGACGGGTGGGAGAGCCTGTTCGCCAAGTTCAACGGCGGGATTTTCGCCACCGCGGCGGACGGCGTGGTGATCGCCGCGGTGCCGCATTCCTCGCGGCGGGTAGGCGTCAGCTACCGGGACCGCAGCTACATGATCGCGGCGCTCGAAGAAGGCCGGGTGGCGATCAGCGAGCCGCTGATGGGGCGTACCTCGCGCACGCCGGTGATCGTGGTGGCGGTGCCGCTGCGCGGGGAGCGGGGTGAAGTCATCGGGGCGCTGAACGGCGTGATCAACATGGCCGAACCCAATTTCCTGGACTACGCCACGCAGAACCATCACAGCAGCACCGGCGGATTCCTGCTGCTCGTGCCGCAGCAGAAAATGATCGCCACGGCGACGGACAAGACGCACGTCATGGAAGTCGTATCGCCCGCGGAGGGCACGCTGCTCGACCGCTTCCTCAAGGGCTACCAGGGGTATGGCGTGACCGTCAACCCGCGCGGCACGGAAATGCTGGCGGCGGCCCGGACGATTCCCGCCACGGGCTGGTCCGTGGTCGGCTACCTGCCGACCGCCGAGGCGTTCGCGCCGATCCGCGAAATGGAGCGGCGCATGCTCGTGGCGACGCTGGTGCTGACCGTGCTCGCCGGGCTGCTGTCGTGGTGGCTGCTCAAGCGCCAGCTCTCGCCCCTGCGCATCGCCGCCAGATCGCTCGCCGAGATGTCCGACGCGCCCGAATCCGCGCGGCCGCTGGCCGTCATGCGCGACGACGAGATCGGGCAGCTGATCGGCGGCTTCAACCGGCTGCTCGACACGCTGTGGCAGCGGGAAGCGCTGCTCAAGCAGATCCTCGACACCTCCAACGTGGCCATTTTCCTGGTGGACAAGACCTGGCGGATCACGCGGGCCAACCAGCACACGACCGAGATGTTCGGCTACCCGGCCGACGTGCTGCACGGCGGCGAATTCATCTCCCTGGTGCCGACCGGCGAGCGCGAGGACTGGCGGCAGCGGCTCGGCGGCATCGCCGCCGGCGACGGCGTGCTCGAAGCGGACCGGATGTTCTGCCGGGCCGACGGCAGCCGCTTCTGGGGGCATCTGACGGCGCGCCATTTCCTCGACGCGCAGGGCGTCGAGCTCGGCGTGGTCTGCGTCATTTCCGACATCACCCAGCGCAAGGAGGCGGAAGACCGCAACAAGCTCGCCGCCAGCGTCTTCTCGCATACCCGGGAAGGCATCACCATCACCTCGCCCGACGGGACCATCGTCGACGTGAACGAGGCGTTCACCCGCATCACCGGCTACGCGCGCGAAGAGGTGATCGGGAAGAATCCCCGGCTGATCAAGTCCGACCACCATCCGCCCGAATTCTATGCCGCGATGTGGCACGACCTGCTCGGCAAGGGGTTCTGGAGCGGCGAGATATGGAACCGCCGCAAGAACGGCGAACTGTACCCCGAGCTGCTGACCATCAGCGCCGTGCGCGACGCGCAGGGCAGTCTCCTGCACTACGTGGCCCTGTTCACCGACATCACGCCGATGAAGGACCACGAGGAGCAGCTCCGGCATCTGGCGCATTTCGACCGGCTGACCCGCCTGCCCAACCGCGTCCTGCTCGGCGACCGCCTGCACCAGGCCATGACCCAGACGCAGCGGCGCAAGCAGCTGCTGACCGTGGTCTATCTCGACCTCGACGGTTTCAAGGCGGTCAACGACATACACGGGCACAGCGTCGGCGACCAGCTGCTGGTCGCGCTGGCCGGCCGCATGCAGCAGGTGCTGCGCGACAGCGACACGCTGGCCCGCCTCGGCGGCGACGAATTCGTCGCCGTGCTGATCGACCTCGACGACATGTCCGCCACGCCGCCGATGCTCAACCGCCTGCTCAGCGCCGCGGCGCAGCCCGTGCGCATCGGCGAGCTGCTGCTGCAGGTCTCGGCCAGCCTGGGCGTGACCTTCTATCCGCAGAGCGAGGAGGTCGACGCCGACCAGCTGCTGCGCCAGGCCGACCAGGCCATGTACCAGGCCAAGCTGGCCGGCAAGAACCGCTACCACATCTTCGACGCCGACCAGGACCGCAACCTGCGCGGCCGGCACGAGAGCCTGGAACACATCCGCCGCGCGCTGGCCGAGGGCGAATTCGTGCTCTTCTACCAGCCCAAGGTCAACATGCGCACCGGCAAGATCGTCGGCGCCGAATCGCTGATCCGCTGGCGCCATCCGGAAAACGGCCTGCTCTCGCCGGGCGTCTTCCTGCCGGTCATCGAAAATCATCCGCTCGGCGTGCAGGTCGGCGAGTGGGTGATCGAGCGGGCGCTCGAACAGAGCGAACGCTGGCAGGGCGCCGGCCTGACCATCCCGGTCAGCGTCAACGTCTGCGCGCGCCTGCTGCAGCAGGACGATTTCCCGGAACGCCTGCAGCAGCTCCTGGCGCGCCATCCGGCCGTGAGTCCGGGGCACCTCACGCTCGAAGTGCTGGAAACCAGCGCGCTCGAAGACCTGGCGGGCGTCTCGCGGATCATCGAGGAATGCCGCTCGCTCGGCGTGCGCTTCGCCCTGGACGATTTCGGCACCGGCTACTCCTCGCTGACCTACCTGAAGCGCCTGTCGGTCGACCAGCTCAAGATCGACCAGAGCTTCGTGCGCGACATGCTCGACGACCCGGACGACCTGGCCATCCTGGAAGGCGTGATCAGCCTGGCCGAGGCCTTCCGCCGCGAAGTCATCGCCGAGGGCGTGGAAACGCCGGCGCACGGCGAAATGCTGCTGCTACTCGGCTGTGAGCTGGCGCAGGGCTACGGGATCGCCCGGCCGATGCCCGAGGGCGAGCTCTCGGGCTGGGCGGCGGACTGGCGCCACGATCCGCAGTGGAGCCTGCTGCGTCCGCTCGGCAAGGACGACCTGCCGCTGCTGTTCGCCGGCACCGAGCACCGCGCCTGGATCGCCGGCATCGACAAGTACCTGGTCGACGACGCCGGCTTCCCCGCGCGGCTGGGCGCCGACGAGTGCCGGTTCGGCAGCTGGCTGGCGAACGAGGGGCAGGCGAGCTACGCGGAGCGGCCCCTGTTCCCGGAGATCCGGCGTCTGCACGGCGAGGTGCACGTCCTGGCCAAGGTGCTGTGCGAGCGGAAGCAGATGGGCAATACCGGCCAGCTTGAGGACGGCCGCGCGGAGCTGCGCGCGCTGAGCGACGCCCTGCTCACCGGAATCAGGGCGCTGGTCCTGGAGTGCGCGAGCGAGGAGGCGCGGCGCGGCGTCGGCGTGGCGTCCTGAAACTACCGGTTGCGGGATTCCGATCGAAGCCGGTTTCCTGGCCTGCTCTCCGGCCGTCGGCTCAATACGCCACCGGCAGCGGATCGAGGCTGCGCCACAGATACCAGGTGGCCACCGAGCGCCACGGCCGCCACAGCTCGCCGAGGCGGGCGAGTTCGCGCCGCCCCGGCCGCTCGCCCTGCAGGTAATGCAGGGCGACGGCCTTCTGCAGGCCGATATCGTCGAGCGGCAAGACGTCGGGGCGCAGCTGGTTGAAGATCAGGAACATCTCCGCCGTCCACACGCCGATGCCGCGCACCGCGGTCAGTTCGGCGATGATCTCGGCGTCGTCCATGTCGGGCCAGCGGTGCGCATGAATCCGTCCCTCGGTGAAATGTCCGGCCAGATCCGCGATGTATTCCGTCTTACGCGCCGACAGGCCGCAGCCGCGCAATTCCTTCGCCGTGCACGCCAGCACGGCTTGCGGCGTCGGCGCGGGGAGGGCGGCCAGCAGGCGCGTCCACACGCTGTCGGCGGCCTTGACCGAGATCTGCTGGCCGACGATCGAGCGCACCAGCGTGAGGAAGGGGTCGCCGCGCGAGACGAGCGAGGCGCCGGCATACGTTTCGACCAGGCGGTTCATCACCGGATCGACCCGCGCCAGTTCACCGGCCGCGCGCTGCCAGTAATGCGGAGTCATGGCGGCATTGTAGCCGCGGGCGGGACGGCCGGAGGCGCGATGACCGCCGTAAAGGAGTAAAGTGCGGGATTCATCGGATGGTTCTTGGTCGGATGAGCATGGTGATGCAGAAAATTATCGACCAGCCCTGGGTTGCGCTGAGTTTCGTGGTGATTCTGGCGTTTCTGTGGCTGGCGGCATGGCGGCGGATACGGCGCGACAGGCTCCTGCGGCACCGCGCCAAGGTCGATCGGAGAAACAAGGCCCGCGCCGAACGCGACCGGCGCTGGAGCGCCCGGCGCTGACCTGCGCCGGAAGTGCACGGGGAAAAAGGGAAGCCGCAAAGAAAAATGCCTGTCCGATTCCACCGCTCAGGGCGAATCGAACAGGCATTTCAGGACTGGCGGAGTGGACGGGGCTCGAACCCGCGACCCCCGGCGTGACAGGCCGGTATTCTAACCAACTGAACTACCACTCCAGTACTGCATGACCTTGGCGTCCCCACGGGGATTCGAACCCCGGTACCAACCGTGAAAGGGTTGTGTCCTAGGCCTCTAGACGATGGGGACCCGGACTAAAACCTGAAACATTTCTTTCGGCGTTCTGGTGGAGGTAAGCGGGATCGAACCGCTGACCTCTTGCATGCCATGCAAGCGCTCTCCCAGCTGAGCTATACCCCCGCTCGAAAGAAGGGCGCATTATAGGGACGCTCCGGAGGCTTGTAAAGCGTTTTGGTGAAGTGTTTCGCTTTTTTTGCGGAACGGACGATTCTTCACGCGGAAACGGGCGGACGGCTTTGCGTTAGAATGAATTTCGATTTTTCCGGACCCGGAGCGCGATGAAGACCAGTTTTCTCGAATTTGAACAGCAGATCGCCGATCTGGAGGCCAGGATCGAAGCGCTCAGGCGTTCGCAGGACGATTCCCCGGTCGACATCTCGCAGGAGCTCGTTCTCCTGGAAAGCAAGAGCCAGCAGTTGACCAAGGAGATCTACGCCAAGCTGACGCCCTGGCAGATCGCGCTGGTCGCCCGGCATCCGCAGCGGCCCTACACGCTCGATTACATCCGGCTCATCTTCACCGATTTCGAGGAACTGCATGGCGACCGCGCCTTTGCCGACGACCACGCCATCGTCGGCGGGCTGGCGCGCTTCAACGGCAAGCCGGTGATGGTGATCGGGCACCAGAAGGGCGGCGACACCAAGGAAAAGCTCTACCGCAATTTCGGCATGCCGCGCCCGGAAGGCTACCGCAAGGCCTTGCGCCTGATGCGCCTGGCGGAAAAGTTCGGCATCCCGCTGTTCACCTTCATCGACACGCCGGGCGCCTATCCGGGCATCGACGCGGAAGAGCGCGGCCAGTCCGAGGCCATCGGGCGCAACCTGTACGCCATGGCCGGGCTGCGCATTCCGATCATCGTCACGGTGATCGGCGAGGGCGGTTCGGGCGGCGCGCTGGCGATCGGCGTCGGCGACGTGGTGCAGATGCTGCAGTACGCGACGTATTCGGTGATCTCGCCCGAGGGATGCGCGTCGATCCTGTGGAAGAGCGCCGAGAAGGCGAGCGACGCGGCCGAGATCATGGGCATCACGGCGGCGCGCCTGAAAACCCTGGGGCTGATCGACAAGGTGGTGCACGAGCCGGTCGGCGGCGCGCACCGCGATCCGCAGCTGATGGGCAAGAACCTGCGCAAGGCCCTGCAGGATTCGCTCAAGCAGCTCAACGCGCTGTCGCTCGACGAACTGATCGAAGCGCGCTTCCGGCGCCTGATGGCCCATGGCCGCACCCGGGAGCCGTCGCCTGCGTAAACGGCCGGAAGCGGCTGCGGCGGCGCAGGTCGACGCCGCGCTCGCCGGCTTTTTCCGGCCCCGCCTGACGCCGGGCGCGCGCGTCTGCGTCGGCCTCTCCGGCGGCATCGACTCGGTGGTGCTGCTGCACGCGCTGTGGCGCATGGCGCGGGCGGAGGCGCCGGCGATCCGCCTGTCGGCGGCGCATGTCCACCACGGCATCAGCGCCCGCGCCGACGACTGGGCCGCGTTCTGCAGCGCGTGCTGCGCGCGCTTGGAGGTGCCGTTGCGCGTCGTCCGGGTGGAGGTGCCGCGCGACAGCGGCGAGGGGCTGGAGGGCGCGGCGCGGCGGTTGCGGCACGGCGTCTTCGCGGAGCTCGACGCGGACTGGCTGGCGCTGGCGCATCATCGCGACGACCAGGCCGAGACGGTGCTGCTCAACCTGCTGCGCGGCGCCGGCGTGGCGGGCGCCGCCGGCATGCTCGCCGAGCGGCCGCAGCCGTGCGGGCCGGCGCTGGTGCGGCCGCTGCTCGGCGTCGCGCGCGCCGCCATCGAGGGCTACGCCGAGGCGCACGGCCTCGCCTGGGTCGACGACGAGAGCAACGGCGACCGGCATTTCCGGCGCAATTTCCTGCGCCACGACGTGATGCCGCCGCTCGAACAAAAATTTCCGGGCGCCGGCGCCTCGCTGGTGCGCGCCGCCGCGCACTTCGCCGAAGCCGCCGCGCTGCTCGACGACCTCGCCGCGCTCGACCGGGAGGCCGTCGCCGCCGCCTCCGGGCGCATCGCCCTGGCAGCCTTCCATCGCCTCGCCCCGGCGCGCGCCCGCAACCTGCTGCGCCATGCCTGGAGCCGGGCCGGCTTCCGCGCGCCGGACGCGCGCTGGATCGACGAGGCGCAAAAGCAGCTGGCGACGGCCGGCGCGTCGTCGGAACTCCGTCTGGCGACGGCGGACGGCGAATTGCACGTCTATCGCGGCGAACTGCATCTGGTGCCGCTGCGCGAGGCGCCGCCGGCGGCGCCGGTGCCGTGGTCGGGGCAGGAGGCGCTGCCGTGGGCCGGCGGCCGGGTGCGCTTCACCGCGAGCACGGGGCAGGGCCTCCGGCGCGGCGCGCTGGCGGAGAAACACGTGCTGCTGCAGGCCCGCCAGGGCGGCGAGCGCCTGCAGCCCGACGCCCGCCGGCCGCGCCGCACCCTGCGCAACCTGCTGCAGGAAAACGCCGTGCCGCCGTGGGAGCGCGAGCGCCTGCCCCTGCTGTGGATCGACGGCCGCCTGGCCTGGGTCGGCGCCATCGGCTGCGACGCCGCGTTCGCCTGCGCGCCCGGTGAGGCCGGCGTGCTGCCGGTGTGGGAGGACAGCTGAGCCGCTTTGGGGGTGGCAGCGACAGTGATTTGACCACGGCGACACGGCGGAAAAACAGGAATTGCCTTTCGCCGTGTCGCCGTGATCAATCGCTTTTCTCAGCCCAGCCCAGCTTGGCCAGTACGCCGGCGAAGTCGTCCTGCAGCGGCGCTTCGAGCCGCAGCGGTTCGCCGCTGACCGGGTGCGCCAGCCGCAGCGCGGTGCAGGCCAGCAGCATCCGGCGGCAGCCGAACAATTCCCCGAACAGCCGGTTGTGCCGGCCCTTGCCGTAGGTGGCGTCGCCGATGACCGGGTGGGCGATGTGCTTGAGATGGCGGCGTATCTGGTGCCGGCGGCCGGTTTCCGGCGCGACTTCGAGCAGCGCGTAGCGGCTGGTCGGGTAGCGGTCGACCGGGTACGGCAGCTCGGCGACCGCCAGCCTCCGGTAGCGGGTGACGGCGTCCTGGGCCGGACTCGCGGCGGCGTCGGCGCGGAACTCGTAGTCGTCGAACCGCCGCGCCAGCGGATGGTCGATCACGCCGCTTTCCGGCGGATGCCCGCGTACCACGGCGAGGTAGGTCTTTTCCACCCGCCGGTCTTCGAACTGCGCGGCGAGGCGGGCGCAGACCGCCGGGTCGAAGGCGAAGAGCAGCACGCCGGAGGTGCCGCGGTCGAGGCGATGCGCCGGGTAGACGCGGCGCCCGGTCTAGTCGCGCAGGATCTGTACCGCGAAGCGGGTTTCATGGCGGTCGAGCGCGGTACGGTGGACCAGCAGGCCGCCCGGCTTGTTGACGGCGACGAGATGCTCGTCGCGGAAGACGACCGGCAGTTCCTCCCGCATCAGGACTGCCCGGGAAACTCGCCGTCGACGTAGTACCAGCGCCCGTCCTCGCGCACGAAACGGCTGATCTCGTGCAGCCGGCTGGCGCGGCCGCCGCGCTTGCAGCGCGCGACGAACTCGACGACGGCCCGGTCCGGGCCGGCCGGCTCGTGGCGCTTCACTTCCAGCCCGAGCCAGCGCACCGCGCCGTCGCCGGCCGGGTCGAGCGACGGCGGCCGCGTGTCGGCGTGCCAGGTGCGCAGCAGGTAGGCGGCGTGATTCAGGACGTAGGCGGCATAGCGGGCGCGCATCAGCGCCTCGGCGGTCGGCGCGTCGAGCCCGGCGTGGTAGCGGCCGCAGCAGGCGGCGTATTCGGCACCGCCGCCGCAGGGACAGGCCGTTTCCGCTCCGGCGCGCGTTTTCGCGCGGGTGCTCAGCTCTCGCTCCAGCTCGACGAGAAGCGCGTGCGCACGTTCCTCATGTGGCGGTGCATGGCCGAGCGCGCCGCCTTGGCGTCGCCGTGCTTGATCGCTTCGAGGATCTCGCGGTGCTCGATGATCGCGCGCTGCCACACCTGCTCGCTGTGGAAATGGTCCTCCAGGCGGCGGTACAGGGGCTGCACGCGGGGCGTCCACAGCGCCTGGATGGCCAACAGCAGGGCGCTGTTGCCCGAGGCCTCGGCCAGCGCGAAATGGAATTCGCGGTCGTATTCGATGCGCCGCACGTCGCCCGCCGAGCAGCAGACCATTTCGCCGAGCGCCTGGGCGAGCGCCGCCAGGTGCCCCGGCGTGGCGTTGCGCGCGGCGAGCGCGGCGATGTCCGGCTCGATCAGGTCGCGCGCGAACAGCACTTCGAACGGGCCGGGCGTCGGCAGCGCCTCCGGGGCCGGCCCCGAGGCGGCGGCGTGCGTCTCGGGGCGGTCGAGGACGAAGACGCCCGAGCCGCCGCGGATTTCGACCCAGCCTTCGACTTCGAGCGCGATCAGCGCCTCGCGCACGGTGGGGCGGCTGACCGCCAGGCGCTCGGCCAGGACGCGCTCGGCGGGCAGGCGTGCGCCGGGCTGGTATTCGCCGGCTTCGAGCAGCCGGGTGATCTGGTCGGCGATCTGGCGATACAGCCGGCGGTTGTCGATGGATTCGATGGGCATGGTGGTCGGTTGGAAAGGAGCGGCCGCGTTCAGGGTTTCCGCCAGGTGGAGACGTAGCGCTTGCGCGCGTTGTGGACGTGGCGGCGCATGGCCGCGCGCGCTTCCTTGGCGTCGCGCTTCCTGACGGCCTCGAAGATTTCCCGGTGTTCGAGAATGGCCTGCTGCCAGACGGCTTCGTTGTGGAAATGGTTCTGCAGCTGCACGTAGAGCGGCGCCAGGCGCATCGCCCACAGGGTTTCCATGAGCTCGACCAGCGCCGCGTTGCCCGTGGCCACCGCCAGCGCGGCATGGAAGCGGTGGTCGTGCTCCATGTGGCGCGGGTCCTCGGAGGAGCAGCAGACCATGTCGCCCATGATGCCCGACAGGGCGGCGATGTTTTCGTCGGTGGCGTGCCGGGCGGCCAGGGCGGCGACCTCCGGCTCGACCATGTCGCGCGCGTCGAGCAGTTCGATCGGGCCGACCGCGGGCTGCGGCTCGGGCCGTTCCGCGGCGGGGCGCGCCGTCTCCGGCGCTTCGGCGGCCCGTCTCTCGCTGACGAAGACGCCGGTGCCGCCGCAGATGTCCACCCAGCCTTCGACTTCGAGCGCGATCAGCGCCTCCCGGACGCTCGGACGGCTGACGTTGAGCTGCGCGGCCAGCGAGCGCTCCGCCGGCAGGCGCATGCCCGGCCGGTACTCGCCGGTTTCGATCAGCCGGACGATCTGGTCGGCGATCTGGCGGTACAGTCGCCGGGTCTCAATGATTTCGATGGGCATGGTGCGTGGCGTGCGAATCGACGCATGTATTTCGTGCGGGTGGCAATTGTCTCAGAAGACACAGGCGACTGGAACACGCTCCTGTCCGTGCGCACCGTGCGCGTGCGCGCCGTGGCCGGCGGCTTCCCCGTGCGCCGGCGCCTCGGCCCCCGGCCGCCTGACCGGCGCCAGGACGGTCAGGCGGCTGCCGTCGTCGAAATGCAGCGTGATCGGTACTTCCCCGCCCTCCTTGAGCGCGGCCTTCAACTCCATCAGCATCAGGTGGTAGCCGCCGGGCTTGAGTTCGGTCTGGCCGTGCGCCCGGATGGCGATGCCCGGCACCGGGCGCATTTTCATGACGCCGTTTTCGTCGATGTGGTTGTGCAGTTCGACGACGCCGGCCGCCGGGCTTTCCGCCCTGAGCAGCAGGCGATCGTCGGCGCCGGCGTTGCGGATGCACATGAAGCCCGCGGTCGTGCGGATTCCCGGCGGCGGCAGGCGGACGTACGGGGCCTGGATCGAGATGGCCGGTTCGGCGGCCGGCAGGGCGAGCGGCGACAGGAACGCCGCAGCCAGCATGCCGTTGAGCAGTCGTTTCTTCATGTGCTTCTCCGTGTCGTGGGGAATCGGTTCAGTTGGCCGGCGGCGCGGCGAGCGTCTTGCGCAGCGCGGCGACGATCTCCGTCGCCGAGGCGCCGTGCGGCAGGACGGCGGCCAGCGCGCCGTCGGGCGCGACGAGATAGGTCATCGAGGAATGGTCCACCGTGTACGGGCGCCCGTCGATGGGCTTCTGTTTCATGTAGAGCACGCCGTAGCGGCGGGCCACCTCGGCGATCTGCTCCGGCGTGCCGGTGGCGCCGACGATGCCGGGATGGAAGAACGGCGCGTAGGCCTTGAGCACGTCCGGCGTGTCCCGCTCGGGATCGACGGAAATGAAAATCCCGCGCGCCCGGGCCGCTTCCTCGGGCGGCAGCGCGCGCAGCGCCTCGGCGATGACGGCCAGCGCGGTCGGGCAGACGTCGGGGCAGAAGGTGTAGCCGAAATAGATGAGCACGGCCTGCCCGCGATAGTCGTGCAGGGACAGCTTCCCGTCCGGTCCGTCCAGCGTGAAATCGCCGCCGGCCAGGTAGTTCGGCCGCGACGCGGCCGTCTCCTGCCGGGCGCCGCCGGCGTATCCCGCCGGGTCCGGCTCCCAGAAGAAGGCCAGCCATACGAACAGTCCGGCCAGAAACGCGCTGGCGGCCGCCCACGCGAACACGACGGAGCGTTTCATGCCGCGTCTCCGGCGCCGCGTCGGTCGTGGTCAAGCGATTTTTCCGGGTTCATTCGTCCTTCCATCCTCGATCCGGCCGATTGTAGTCCATGCCGCCGGCCTGCCGCGCGCGGCGGGGCCTGCGCTCCCTCTCCTTCAAGGGGAGGGCCGGGATGGGGATGGGGTCATGGCCTCGCGCCGCCGCCACCCCATCCCCCTCCCAGCCTCCCCCTTGAAGGGGGAGGAATCGATGCCTTTCGCATTCTTGCGACTACTCTGCCGCCAACCGGCGGCGTTGAAAATATAAAGATATAATCAAGCATCGACGTCAATGATGCCACCTGCCCGGAGCCTTCCGCGGCGCGGCCTCCCGGGAACGACCTCCGGCTCCCGGCACCCGCTCCGGCGGCCCGGGCCCGAAAGCGATGAACGAGAAAACCGGCGACTGTTCGCTTGACCTCCGGCTGCTGAACGAGTTTCAGCAGAATTTCCCTATCTGTCCGGCGCCCTTCGCGGTCCTGGCCGGGCGCCTCGGCGTGGCCGAGAGCGCCGTGCTCGGCATGCTCGAACGGCTGCGCCGCGAGGGGCGGATTTCCCGCGTCGGCGCGGTGTTCGCGCCCAAGCGCATCGGTGCCAGCACGCTGGCGGCGATGGCCGTTCCGCCCGAAAAGCTCGACGCGGTGGCGCGGGCGGTCAATCGTTTTCCCGAGGTCAACCATAACTACGAGCGCGAGCATCGCTACAACCTGTGGTTCGTCGTGACCGCGGGTTCGGAAGGCCGCCTGCAGGCGGCGCTGGGGGCGATCGGGCAGGCGGCGGGCTATCCCGTCGCGGCGCTGCCGATGCTGCGCGAATTCGCCGCCGAGGCGCCGGGCGACGAGGCCGGCCGCGCGGCAACGGCGAAGCAGACCACGGCGCTCGACGAGATCGGCCGCCGGCTGGTGATGGCGCTGCAGGAAGGGCTGCCGCTGTTCATCCGGCCGTTCTCGATCCTGGCGAGCCGCGTCGGCTGCGACGAGAACGAACTGCTGGAGCGCATCCGGCGCTGGCGTGCCGAGGGCGCGATCAAGCGTTTCGGCATCGTGGTGCGCCGCCAGGCGCCCGACGAGGGTGACAACGCGCTGCTGGTCCAGGACGTGCCGGACGAGGCGGTCGAGCGCGTGGGCCGGCTGCTGGCCCGCGAGCCGGCGGTGGCGCTGTGCTACGAGCGCGCCCGGGTCCTGCCGGACTGGCCGTACAACGTCTATTGCATCCTGCGCGGGCCGTCGCGGGAAAACCTGCTGGCGGCGATCGCCGCGCTGCGCGAGCGGCTGGGGCTCGGCGCGTATGCCAGCGAAGTGCTCTTCTCGCTGCAGCGCTTCAAGCGGGACGGCGTCCGCTACGCCTGACGCGCCGGCCGCCGCCTTTCCCGCTCAGTTTCCCGCTTCGGCGATCCGCTTGGCGATGTGCGCCAGGGCTTCCTCGACCTGGTCGACCAGGATCAGGCACAGGTCGCCCGGCTGCAGGTCCGCCAGCGCCGTGTCGATGGCCAGGAACTCGCCGCGGATTTCCTTCACTTCCTTGGCGCGGCGGGCGTTCGCCAGCCCTTGGTGCAACAGGGCAAGGACTTCGCCGTCGGCGCGTCCGCGCTGGCACTGGTCCTGGTAGAGCACCACCGTGTCGAAGGCGTCGCCGAGGATTTCGGTCTGCTGGCGGATGTCCTCGTCGCGCCGGTCGCCGGCGCCGCTGATCACCACCGCGCGGCGCTTGCCCGATTTCTCGGGCATGCCGTCGATGGCCCTGACCAGCGCCTGGATGGCGTCCGGGTTGTGGCCGTAGTCGGCGATCAGCGTGGCGTCGCGGTAGTCGAACACGTTGAAGCGGCCGGGAGCCGACGCGGCGTCGTTCACGAAGGACTTGAGGCCGGCGCGGATGACCGTCCAGTCGAGCCCGAGCGCCCAGCCCGCACCGACGGCGGCCATGGCGTTCTCGATCTGGAAGCCGATGGCGCCGCCGGCGGTGACCGGGATGTCCTTGAGCGCGAGGCGCTGCTCGGCGCCGCCTTCCATGGCCACGATCTCCCGGCCGTCCAGGAAGATGATGCGCTTGCCCTGGGCGCGGTGCATGGCCATCACCGGGTGGTTGCGGTCGTGGGCGAAGAAGATGACCTTGCCGGGGCAGGAATCGGCCATGCGCGCGACCATCGGATCGGCCGCGTTGAGCACGGCGTAGCCGGTGCCGGGCTTGACGTTCTGCACGATGACGCGCTTGACTACCGAGAGGTCCTCGACCGTGCTGATGTAGGACAGGCCGAGGTGGTCGCCCTTGCCGATGTTGGTGATCACCGCCACGTCGCAGCGGTCGAAGCCGAGCCCCTCGCGCAGCACGCCGCCGCGCGCGGTCTCCAGCACGGCCGCGTTGACGTCCGGGTGCATCAGCACGTTGCGCGCGCTCTTCGGGCCGCTGCAGTCGCCGGTGTCGATGCGCTTGCCCTGGATGTAGACGCCGTCGGTACTGGTCATGCCGACGCGGTGGCCCTGGCTGCCGAGGATGCCGGCGATCAGGCGCACGGTGGTGGTCTTGCCGTTGGTGCCGGCGACGGCGACCAGCGGGATGCGCGCGTCGTCGCCGTCGGCGAACATGTTGGCGATGATCGCCTCGCCGACCGCGCGGCCCTTGCCGAACGACGGCTGCAGGTGCATGCGCAGGCCCGGCGCGGCGTTGAGCTCGACGATGCCGCCACCCTGTTCCTCAAGCGGGCGCAGCACGTTCTTGCAGACGATGTCCACGCCGGCGATGTCCAGGCCGACCATCTGCGCGGCGGCGATGGCGCGCGCCGCGAAATCGGGATGCACGTCGTCGGTGACGTCGGTGGCCGAGCCGCCGGTTGACAGGTTGGCGTTGTTGCGCAGGATCACGCGCTGGCCCCTGGCCGGGACCGATTCGGCGTTGAGCCCGTCCTGCGCCAGGCGGGCCAGCGCGATGTCGTCGAAGCGGATCTTGGTCAGCGAGGTGGCGTGGCCGGTGCCGCGGCGCGGATCGGCGTTGACCAGGTTGACCAGCTGGCGCACGGTGTGCGTCCCGTCGCCGATGACCATCGGCGGCTCGCGCCGGGCGGCGGCGACGAGCTTGCTGCCGACCACCAGGAAGCGATGGTCCTGGCCGCTGACGTAGCGTTCGACCAGCACGTTGTCGCTGATCTTGTAGGCCACGGCGTAGGCGGCGAGCACCTGCTCGCGGGTGGTCAGGTTGACCGCCACGCCCTTGCCCTGGTTGCCGTCCTGCGGCTTGACCACCACGGCGACGCCGTTCTCGATGCCGATCTC
Organism: Propionivibrio sp.; assembly: GCF_047602565.1. GTDB lineage: Bacteria > Pseudomonadota > Gammaproteobacteria > Burkholderiales > Rhodocyclaceae > Propionivibrio. The sequence goes on along the minus strand of NZ_JASGGX010000001.1, from coordinate 901,689 downwards.
GCACGCCGCGGCCCAGGCGTCGTCGGCGTCCTCGACCGGGCGACCGGTCGGCACCGGCACACCGGCGGATTGCAGCAGGCGCTTGGTCAGTTCCTTGTCCTGCGCGATCGATTCGGCCACCGCGCTGGTCATGTCGGTTTCCGCGGCCTGGATGCGCCGCTGCCTGCTGCCCCAGCCGAACTGTACGAGGCTGCCCTGGGTCAGCCGGCGGTAGGGGATGCCGCGCGCCACGGCGGCGTACACGATCGAGCCGGTGCTCGGCCCGAGGCGTACGTCCTCGTCGAGTTCGCGCAGGCGATGCAGCGCGTCGGCGAGGTCGAACGGCGCGTCGTCCGCCGCCGCCCGGCACAGGGTCTGCGCCAGCTCCAGCGCCAGGCGTCCGACTTCCTCCTCGCTGTATTCGACGACCACCTGGTAGATGCCTGGCTCGACGGTCTGCGCGGTGCGGCTGAAGGTGACCGGGCAGCCGGCCTGCGCCTGCAGTCCGAGCGTGGCGAATTCGAGGATCTGCGCCATCGAGTGGGTGTCGCCGTTCAGCGCCGGCTGCAGCAGGGCGATTTCCGGGAAGCGCTCGCGCAGGCGCGTTTCGAAGCCGGGGATGTCGTTGATGTCGCGCTCGGCCTCGGCGCAGGAAACGATGGCTTCGATGGCGGTGTGCCGGCTCCACAGGTTGGGGCCGCGCAGCGCCCGGATGCGTGATACGTCCATGATCCTGGTTTCCTCGGGTTAGTGCTGTTCGATGAAGAAGGTTTCGATGCCGGTGCGCATGACGTCCGGCGTGACGCCGAGTGCCCAGGTGGCGCCGATGGCGGCCAGCACGTTCTCGGTCTGCGCGACGTTGGCGCCGCCCTCGGTGAGCGGGACGTCCTTGAGCTTGGCCAGCGACACCTCGCCCTCGCTGCTGGCCAGCATGATCTGGCCGTAGCGCACGATGACGGCGCGCCGGCCCTGTTCGAGATGTGCGGTGATCGCCGGCAGCGACGGGTCGTAGGCGAAATAAACGACCTCGCCGTCGCACAGCTCGGCCATTTCCTGCAGTTCCGGCACGCGCGCGTTGAGCACGGCGGCGCCGGTCTTCAGGACCAGGTTGACCTGCGTGCGCAGCACGTTGTAGGCGTGCTCGGGCGTGTCGATGTAGCTGCGGCCGGTGTGCCGGGCGGCGTCGAAATTGGTGACCACGCCGATCTGGCAGCGGTCGTAGGCCAGGCCCTCGGTGGCGATGGCGTCGCTGCCGTTCTCGAAGACCGCGGCCTCGATGGCGCGGTTCATCAGGATGCGGTTGGCGTGTTCCCAGTGCGCGCAGTCGCCCTTTTCCGACTGGCGGCGGTCGAAGAACAGCCCGTCGCCGCAGGCGAGGCCCGTGTGCCTGCCGGAGAGCGTGAGCAGGCGAGCGACGAGGCGGGCCACCGTGGTTTTGCCGTGGCTGCCGGTGATGCCGACGACCGGGATGCGCCCGCTGGCGCCGTTGGGGAACAGGTGGTTGACGATGGCCTGTCCGACCGGCCGGGGCTTGCCGACGCCGGGCTTCAGGTGCATCAGCAGGCCGGGCCCGGCGTTGACCTCGACGATGGCGCCGCGCTGCTCAGCGAGCGGCCTGGAGATGTCCTCGCAGACGAGGTCGATGCCGGCGATGTCCAGCCCGACCACGCGCGCGGCCAGCGCGGCGATTTCCGCGGTTTCGGGATGCACGTCGTCGGTGACGTCGAATTCGTGGTTGGCGTTGCGCTGGATCAGCACTTCGCGGCCGGCTGCCGGGATCGAGTCGGCGTCGAGCTGCTGCCGCGAGAGTTCGATCCGCGCTGCCGAATCGATGCGGATGCGGGACAGCGGGTGGCTTTCGCTCGGGCCGCGGCGGGGATCGCAGTTGATCTGCAGTTCGATCAGGTCGCGCACGCTATGCACGCCGTCGCCGCTGACCTTGACCATGTCGCCGCGGTTGGCGGCGACCAGCTTGCCGCCGATGACCAGCAGGCGGTGCTCGGAACCGGGGATCGAGCGCTCGACCAGCACGCCGGAGCCTTCGTCGACGGCGATGGCATAGGCCTTCTCGATCTCCTCGCGCGTCTTCACGTCGATGAACACGCCGCGCCCGTGGTTGCCGTCGACCGGCTTGACGCACACCGGCAGGCCGATGTCCTCGGCCGCTTCCCAGGCGTCCTCGGGGCTGTCGACCTCGCGGCCTTCCGGCACCGGCACACCGCAGTTCTGCAGCAGGCGCTTGGTCAGGTCCTTGTCGCGCGAGATGCCCTCGGCGATGGCGCTGGTGCGGTCGGTCTCGGCCGTCCAGATGCGGCGCATCGCCGCGCCGTAGCCGAGCTGCACCAGGTTGCCGGTCTCCAGCAGGCGGATGGTCGGGATGTCGCGGTCGTCGGCGGCGTTGACGATGCTCGCCGTTGACGGGCCGAGGCAGCGCGAATCGACGAGGTCGGCGAGCCGTTCCACGGCGGCGTCCACGTCGAACGGGCGGTCCTCCATCGCCGCCATGATCAGCTCGCGCGCCTCGTGCAGCGCGGCGCGGGTGACCTGTTCCTGCCAGGCGCGCACGATGACCTTGTACACGCCGCGTTCGGACGTCTCGCGCGCCTTGCCGAAGCCGCCGGGCAGGCCGGCCAGGTTCTGCAGTTCCAGCGTGACGTGCTCCAGGATGTGCGCCGGCCAGGTGCCTTCCTCGACCCGGCGCAGGAAGCCGCCGCGCTCGCCGTAGCTGCAGCGGTGCTCGATCAGCGAGGGCAGCAGCGCCTTCAGGCGCTCGTAGTAGCCGGGAATGGTGTTGGACGGGCAGTCCTCCAGGTCGCCGATGTCGACGATGGCTTGCAGGACCGGACGGTAGGTCCACATGTTGGGTCCGCGCAGGTGGCGGATTTCGCGGAATTTGATGTCTTTGCTGGTCATGTGCGTGGTCTGCGGTGAGTGGCGTGCGGTAGGAGAGTGTCAGGGGCGGGAGCGATCATGCGCCGAATAACGCGGAATGCGCCGTTCGGCTGACTGAAGGGCAGCGCATGGCTCAGAGGAAGCGGTCGAGGATCTTGCGGCTGCCCGCGTCGAGCGCCTGGCGGTCGCGGATCAGGTACTGGATGCCGTTGCTGTCGGCGATCAGCAGCGCCGGCGCGGCGAGGCGGCGGATGTCCTCCTCGCCTTTCAGGATCAGCTTGGTCTCGCCGCGGTCGGTGACGATCGTCCAGGTGCTCGGCGTGGCGAAGCTGGACACCTCGACGATGCGCTCGATCACCGGCATGAATTCGCGGCTGGCGAGTTCGCTCTCGACCAGCCCGCGCAGTTCGGCCGGCAGGTCGGCCAGCCGGTCGATCCAGGCCAGTTCGTGCCCGTGCGGATCGACCAGCGCGATGCCGTCGTCCGGCGCGCCGATCGGGAAGGCGCGCACCGGCAGGGCCTCGCTTGCCTCGCCGTCGCCGCCGGTGAAGATCAGGCGGCCGAAGCCGTCGCGATGCAGGCGGAAATCCGGGGTGGCGGTCATTCGCGGTCTCCTTCCTTGCCTTGCCCGCCGGCCGCGTCGAGGTCCGAACCGTTCTCCTCGTCGACGTTGCGGGCCTGCGCCTGGTACAGGCGGTAATAGTGGCCTTCCCTGGCCATCAGCTCGTCGTGGCTGCCGACCTCGACCACGCTGCCGCGGTCGAGCACCACCAGGCGGTTGGCCTCGCGCAGCGTAGACAGCCGGTGCGCGATGGCGATGGTGGTGCGGCCGCGCACCAGATTGTCGAGCGCCTTCTGGATTTCCTTCTCGGTCGTCGTATCGACCGACGAGGTGGCCTCGTCGAGGATCAGGATCTTCGGGTCGATCAGCAGCGCGCGGGCGATCGAGATGCGCTGGCGCTCGCCGCCCGAAAGCGCCTGGCCGCGCTCGCCGACCAGCGAATCGTAGCCGTGCGGCAGGCGCAGGATGAACTCGTGGGCGTGCGCGGCGCGCGCGGCGGCGACGATCTCCTCGCGCGTCGCGTCCGGCTTGCCGTAGGCGATGTTCTCGGCGATCGTGCCGAAGAACAGGAAGGGCTCCTGCAGCACCAGCCCGATGTTCTTGCGGTATTCGGCGACCGGCACCGTGCGGATGTCCACGCCGTCAATCAGGATCGCACCCTCGGAAACGTCGTAGAAACGGCAGATCAGGTTGACCAGCGTGCTCTTGCCCGAACCGCTGTGGCCGACCAGGCCGACCATCTCGCCCGGTTCGATGGCCAGGCTGATGTCGCGCGTGACGCTGCGCGTGCCGTAGCGGAAGCCCACGTCGCGCAGTTCGATGCGCCCGGCGACGGCCGGCAGATGCACCGGATTGGCCGGCTCCGGCACGCTGGATACGTGGTCGAGCACGTCGAAGATGCGCTTGGCGCCGGCGGCGGCCTTCTGCGTCACCGAGACGATGCGGCTCATCGAGTCGAGCCGCGTGTAGAAGCGGCCGATGTAGGCCAGGAAGGCGGTGAGCACGCCGACCGAAATGTCGTTGCGCGAGATCTGCCAGATGCCGAAGGCCCAGATGATCAGCAGGCCCACCTCGGTGAGCAGCGTCACCGTCGGCCCGAACAGCGACCAGACCTTGTTGACCTTGTCGTTGACCTCCAGGTTGTGCTGGTTGGCCGCGCGGAAGCGGGCCGCCTCGCGGTTTTCCTGGGCGAAGGCCTTGACCACGCGGATGCCGGGAATCGTGTCGGCCAGCACGTTGGTCACTTCGGCCCAGATGCGGTCCACGCGCTCGAAGCCGGTGCGCAGCTTCTCGCGCACGGTGTGGATCAGGAAGGCGATGACCGGCAGCGGCAGCAGCGTGACCACCGCCAGCCAGGGATTGATCGAGACCAGGATCATCGTGGTCATGACGATCATCAGCACGTCGGCGGCGAAGTCGAGGAAGTGCAGCGAGATGAAGATGTTGATGCGGTCGGTCTCGGAGCCGATGCGCGCCATCAGGTCGCCGGTGCGCTTGCCGCCGAAATACTCCTGCGACAGCTTCAGCAGGTGCTCGTAGGTCGTGGTGCGCAGGTCGCGGCCGATGCGTTCGGACACCAGCGCCAGGATGTAGGTGCGCGCCCAGCCGAGCGCCCAGGCCAGCACGGCCGCGCCGAGCAGGCCGGACAGGTACATGGTCACCCGGCCCGTGTCGATCGGCTGGCCGTTCTGGAAGGGGATCAGCACCTTGTCCATCAGCGGCATGGTCAGGTACGGCGGCACCAGCGTCGCCGCGGTGGTGGCCAGCGAGAGCAGGAAGCCGGCGAGCAGCTGCCAGCGGTAGGGGCGGGCGAAGCGCCACAGGCGGAACAGCGTCCAAGTTGACGGCGGCGTCAGCTCCTCCTTGCCGCACACCGGGCATTCGTCCTGGCCGGCGAGCAGCGGCGTCTCGCATTTCGGGCACAGTGCCTGCTCGGGCTGCGGCGGCAGGGCGCCGGTGGCGAGGAATTCCAGCTGGCGGTCGAAATGGTCGATCAGGCGGCCGGCGGCGATGTCCTGGCCGAGCGTGTAGCGCCACAGCGCCAGCCGGCCGTCGGCGTCGAACAGTTCCAGGCTGCCCACGCCGGCGTGGTCGCGGCGCGTCAGGCGCAATCCGGCGCGCAGCGCGTGGTTCTGCCATTCCGCGCTGTCTTCCGTCCGCGCCAGCAGCCGCTGGTCGGTCAGCGCCACCAGCCCCTTGGCGAAGCGCAGGCCGGCGTTGAGGTCGATCTCCAGCCAGGCCAGCACCTGCTCATCCTTCTTGAGCCGGCCTTCGACGAGCGGCCGCCACGAATCCGGCAAAGGCATCGAGGTCGGGGAAACGGGGCTGGGAACCGGGACGGGCACGGCGGTGGGCGGTGCGGCAAGCTGGGTCGGGGTAGGCGTCATGTTCCTGGAATGGTGGTTGTCCGCCGACGTCGCCGGCAGAGCGAAGCCGGCAAGTATACCCTTTCGGGCGGGCGAAGTCGGATGCGCAGGCATGTAACGGATCAGGCCGGCTTCGGATGACGAACGCCGGCGGGCGAAACGCTTTCTTACACTTGTGTTGACGTCTGCGCCCGCCAATCCTAGTCTGGAACGCGATGCGCATCCGGCCCCGGCCAGCCGCCGGGCGACCCGTCCTTGCCATGCTGGAGGAATTCATGAACGCCATTGCCCGACTCCTCTTTGCGGCCATCGCGCTATGCGTGTTGACCATGCTGGCCGAAGCGCAGAACGCCGGATGCATCGCGGACCGGAGCGGCAAGGTGGTCTGCGGGCCGCCCGATTCGAGCTGCGCCCTCGATCGCCACGGCGAAGTCGTGTGCACCAAGCCGGGCGGCGGAATGATGAACGACCGCTACGGCGAGCTTCTCTGCGCCCCGGGCGGCTGCGTCACCGACCAGCGCGGCGACATCCTGTGTTCGAGCCAGCCGCGCGGCGGGGCGATGGTCGATCAGGAAGGAAAAGTCGTCTGCACCGGCGGTTGCGTACCCGCCAGCACCGCCGCCTGCATCCGTCCGACGGCCCGGTGACGTGTGGCATATGCCGGCGGGCCGGGCGCCCGGCGGAACTTATTCGTCGCCCCGGCGAAAGCCGGGGCCCAGTGCGTTGGTGTTCCTGGATTCCGGCTTTCGCCGGAATGACGAAGGTGGACTATCTCAGCGCCGCCCTAGAACAGCCGCGGGTCATACGTCCACTTGCGGATTTTCCTTGCCGTGATGTCCTTGGCGTCGGGATGCGCGGGATTCACGAGGATGTTCCGCTCCTCCGGAACGATCACCGAGGGAACGACGAGGACGGCCGATCGCTGCGCGCGCAGCCATCCGTCGCCGAAGCCGAGGCTGGCCGTGCCGGCGGGCAGGGCGTTCCAGCCGGGGATCGCGGTCTCCTGGTCGATTTCCTCCCGCCGCGCCCAGAGGTCGTCGGGGATGTCGATGCGGACCAGCTGGCGATTCAGCGGCAGGCCGCCGCTCGACAGATGCACCACCGTCTCCAGCACGGTCAGCGCGATGGTCGAGCTCGCGTAGAGCACGGCCATGCCTTTGCTGTTCCAGCGCCCGCCGGTGATCCTGGCGCCTTCTCCGGAGAGGTCGTCCGCCGCGTAGGCCGGCGCGTCCGTGGCGATGCGCCACGCGATCATGCATAGGCCCCCGACTGCATCTGCGCAATCAGGTGCGACACCACTTCCTGGCCCTCCGCCGTATCCATGAAATCCCCCGGCTTCTGCCCGCCCAGCGCACTGGAAGGCGCTTCGAGCCAGTTCGACACCCATTCCGCGGCGTTGAAGCCTGTGGCGTCGCCGGATTCCCGGATCATCTGCTCGACCTGTCCGATGATCTTGCGCAGGCCCATCACCCGCTCCGAGCCTTCGCGGGAAAGCACGCCGTTGGCGGAAATCTTGCGGCTCACCGTCGTCCGCGGCAGCCTGAGTATCTGGTACAGCCTTTCCTGCGGCATGCCCATGGCCTTGCTCGTCTCGACGATCACCGCCGCCGGCAGCCCCTTGCGGATGACCGCCACGCGCTCGAACGGAGACGCCTGGTAGGTCTCCAGGAAACCGAGGTTCTTCGGCCGCTTCACGGCCGGGGCCTCCACGGCCGGCGCGGGTTTCTTGGCGAGGGAACGGGATTGTGCGGACATGGCTTTCTCCATTTGGCACTTCATGTTAGTCCATTTGGGGCTGGGTGTCAAAGAGGCGGGAAAGGTGCCGGGCGGGTCCGGTGGAAGACTCCGTCGTCCAGCAACTGCACGGCCGGGGTCGAGTGCCGCAGGGAGATGGACGGTGCCGGTCTGGCGATTGTTCAAAGAAAAGGGCCTGAGTAAATTGGAAAATCTAAACTACTCTGGCCTTTCTTTTGCTTTTTCCTTAACTGTTATTTCTCGGGCTTAGATGAATGACGTAGTTCTCTTCTCTTCGAACAGTCACTGTCCAGCCTAGTAACAACGCTCGATTGCATACGGCCATGAGGGGCGGTGTGCGCATGCCGGCTACCCCCAGTTTCGCCAGCTTCTTCAAATTTTCCCATCTTTCCCTTGGCCGTTGAGATTCATACTGCAAGAAGAGATCAGCTGCCTTCCTGCACTTTGCAATAGATTCGTCATTACAGATCAGAATGAATGCTTGTTTGTGCGAAAAAAATTGAGTGCAAGTGTCTAGAAGGTCGGCATCCTCATAACGTACCTTGAACCCATTATTAGTTTTCATGATTAGCGTTAAAAGGACCGAAGTGAATTGAAAATCTAAATTACTCCGCCCTTTTTTTATCGACATTCACACTTCTTCGGTCCCTGACTTCTCATTCCAGCGGTAATTTCCGGCCGATATACAAAAACCATAACGCCTACGCGATTTAATTTCTCGCATTTCATACTGCACGCCTCCTCTGGAGAAAGCGCGTCTCTAGTTAGGTAAGCAATTATGGAAATTAATGCAATGGGTAAAGCAAACGCGAGAATGGCGACAATAGGTACGGGGATTTTTAAGAGAACCTGCTTCAACCTATGCCACTTCCGTTAAAAGGCCGGAGTGAATTGAAAATCTGAGTTACTCCGGTCCTCGATCTCTTTTGGTTCATTTTGCTACTCTCGATGTTTGCTAGCCTCAAGGCCAATTTCTACCCACTCACGTATATCTTGATCGCCATCTGCTAAAAGTACTTCTATCAATTGATTCAATCGGTCAGATGGCGAAAGTCCAGCTACAGCGAAGGCGACAGCCTCTTGCAGTGATCTGTTCTTGGTATCGAGATAACGCAAAAAACCGACGATGATTTGTTCGTGGAATATTTTTGGTGGGGCAAGATGACCAATCGCATAGGCAATCGCACACCGTACGGAAGGTAGTTTCTCTGACTCAATGCCCTTCATTATCGCAGGTATGGAATCATTCCGAAATGGACGATCAGGTGAGCCGAGTTGTCCGAGAATCAAATAACCTGCAGCCCGAGCTACAGCCTTTTTCTCATTTACTAATGACAGCGCGATTTCCAAAACTTCACGGCTGGGCCTGACGTGAAACTCTCGAATTATCAAATCACGAACCTGTGTGTTCTTTGAGCGAATAAAACATAGTAACTCGGCATTCGTGAGTTCCCTTACTCGCTGCCAAGCAAGGATGTGCAAATCGAATTCTGCTTTAGTTGTCATTAAAAATTATCTCCACCACTCCATCTTGATCCTCTGCAACCCCATGCCTTGGCAGTGGCTTTAACAGCGTCAGCAGGAAAATATTGTGCATTGTTTTTTAGCCACTTGCAGCGATCGTCAGGATCTTTACAGCTCATTAGCATATTGCTTGCATAGTTGCTGTATGCATTTTGTATTGCAGTATCTACATGGTTCCCTGGCGCGGCCTCTATGGGAGTCGGAAAGGTCATCGGCCCACCATTATTCCCTGTGTTACCCGGGAATGTTCCGGGAGGGAACAAACCGCCAAATGATCCGTTGTTTTCTGAGCCACCGCTAGTGCCACTACCGCTAAGCCCTCCAAATCCGCCCAGCCCGCCGAACCCGCCGGTTGCTCCTCCGCTATTACCAACAAGACCTCCTGCCCCAAAGGGATTCAGGCCCAGAGGATCGTTGAAGCTAACCGGATTTCCCTCCACATACGCATAGAGGTTCAATCCCCCGTTTTCGCCGCTGGGGTCTCTGGAGAGCCAACGACCGGTGAGGGGATCATAAACCCGGAAGTGGGTGAAATAGAGGCCGGTTTCGGGATGGGCGAGCATGCCGGCGTAGCGGTGGTCGGGGAGGGTGCCGGAGGCGGCCGCGGTGTCGCCGTAGGGGGTGTAGTCGAGCGTGCCGAGACGGCGGCCCTGCGAGGTCACCACGTCGGCGACGCTGCCCAGGTGGTCCTTCACGTAATACAGCGCCGTGCTGCCCTGCAGTTCGCCCTCGTCGAAGTGGCGGCCGACGGGCACGTCCCGCCCGTCGCGGCGCTGGCAGACCCGGTCGCCGCACCACAGGTAGCGGGTCTCGACCGGCGCCGCGCCGGCGTGGGCGTATTCCCTGCGCACCGTCAGCCGCGACAGCCCGTCGTAGGCGAATTCGCTGATTCGCCCCGAAGCCGTGTCGGCCACCCGGACCAGCCGCTGGGCCGCATCCCAGGCATACGTCCGCCGGCCGTCGTCGCGCAGGCGGCCCGCCGCGTCGTAGTGCCAGAGCGCGCCCTGGGCCGTCACGTACTGGTTGTTCGCATTGACCGTCCCGCTCCAGCCCGCGTCCGGGGCCTCGACCCGGGTCAGGTTGTCGGCCGCGTCCAGCGTGTAGGCGGTGGTGCGCCGGCTGCTCGGGACGTTCGGTTGGTTCGGCGGGTTCGGCGGGGTGCGGCCGTGCTCGCCGAGCAGCGTGGCGAGCGGCGCGCCGGCCTCGGCCAGGCCGGGAATCCAGGTCTTCCAGTCCAGGAACCAGGGCAGGCGCTCCTCCCGCACCAGCCGGTCGGCCGCATCGTAGGCGTAGCGCACCGCACGGCCCGGCAGCGTGCCGTGCGCCGCGATCAGCTGCTCCGGCCGGTTCTCGTACACGTGCACCGCCGCGTTCGTGCCCGGCAGGCTGGCCAGCGACCACGGCAGGATGACCTTCAGGCGCCGGTCGCCGGCATTGCCCTCGTACATGCGCTCGATCACGAAGCCGCCGGCCAGTTGCTGGCGCTGGACCTGCGGCGTCTGGCCCAGGTAGGCGTAGCTGAACCGGCCCAGCGGCGTCGCGTGCGCCGTGAGGCGGCCGAGCGCGTCGTAGGCGAAGGTCTCGGCCGCCTCGCCGACCGTCCGTTGCGTGGGGCGGCCCAGGGCGTCGTAAACGTAGGCGACGACGTCGTTGTCGTAGGGCCCGTCGATCGCCTGCACCTGCCCGGCGCCCGGCGTGCCGGCGGGCACGTAGGCGTAGCGCGTGGTGCCCAGCCCGTCGGTCAGGGCGGCGAGGCGCGGGTAGGCGTCGTCGTCCTGGACCTGCACGGCCGGGGTCGGCTGCTGCGGGTTGAGGTACTCGATGCCGGTCAGGCGGTCGTCCAGCCCGTAGCGGCGGCGTTCGGTCTGGCCCAGGGCGTCGGTGCGCTCGGCCAGCCGGCCGGCGCTGTCGTAGGCCCGGGTGTCGCGTGCGCCGTCCGGATAGACCTTGGCGGTGACGCGCCCCTGCAGGTCCCGCTCCCAGCGGGTGACGTTGCCCTGCGCGTCGGTCAGACTGGCGAGCCGGCCGTTCTCCTGGTAGCCGTACTGGACCGTGCGCTCCAGCGGATCGGTCACCGCGGTCAGCCGGCGCGTGGCATCGTGGGTGTAGCGGGTGGTCCTGCCGTGGCGGTCGCGGGTGGCGGCCAGGTCGAACCTGTCCCAGGTGTGCTCACGGGTGGTGCCGTCCGGGTAGGTGGTCCTGATCCGGCGGTTCAGGGCGTCGTAGGCGTAGGCCAGCGCGTAGCCTTCCGAATCCGTCTCCGCGGCCAGCCGGCCGTGGTCGTCGTAGGCGTAGCGGCGCTGCGTCCGGCCCTGGGCGTCGAGGACCGCCTGCAGGCGGCCGTCGGCGTCGTAGCGGTAGGTCGTGGTCTCGCCCAGCGGATTGGTCTGCGTCAGCGTCTGGCCGGCGGCGTTGTAGGTGAAGCGGGTGACCTGCCCGGCGGCGTCCGTGAACGTCAGGGGACGGTGCTGCGCGTTCCAGGTCATTTCCAGCAGCACGTCCTCGCCGGCGGCCGTGGCGCGCGTGGCCTTCACCAGGTCGATGCCGTTGTCGGCATACGTGTAGGTGGTGCGCCGGCCCTTGGGATCGACGCGGGTGAGCAGCTGGCCCTGCGCGTTGTAGGTCATCCGGGTCAACTGCGTGCGGCCGTCGGGTAGCACCCGGGCGATCGCCGAGGGGCGGTCGCAGGTGCCGTTGGCGCCGGCCCAGCCCTGGCCGGGATAGTTGAACCAGACGCGGGATTCGAGCGGCTGCTTGATCGATTCGAGCACGCCGACCGCGGCGTTGCCGTCGGTGCGGTCGTGGTACCAGTGCTTGATCCGCGCCTGGGTGTAGTCGCCCCGGGCGCGGGCATGGGCGGTCTTGTCCCAGTAGAAGGTGTTGCGGCCGTTGATGTAGGCGTTGAAGGCGTCGATGCCGGCCGGCACCTGCGTTTCGCTGAACGGGATGCCGGCGGCGCCGTTGAGGAATTCGACGCGCTCGGTGGCCCCGTGGGGATCGGTGAGTTCCAGCCAGCGCCGCACGCCGTTCTCGCCGTAGGCGAACCGGCTAGTGCCGTAGGGCGTGGTCAGGCTGTCGATGAAGTGGCCGCCGCCGGCGTAGGTGACGCTGGAGGTGAAGCCCAGGACGTCGGTGATCGAAACCAGGCGCCCGAGGGAGTCGTAGGCGATCGTCGCCTGCCGGCCGAAGGGATCGGTGATGCCGGTCACCCGCAAGGGGTCGGCGTGCGTGTACTGGAAGGTGGTGCTGCGCCCGTCCGCGTCGCGCAGGGCGGTCAGGCGCAACCGGGCGTCGTAGGTGAAGCTGAGGGCGTTGCCGGCGGGGTCAACGATCCGGCTCAGGAAGACGCGCCGGGGATAGGCCGCCTGGCGGTCGCTGTGGGCGTAGATTTCCGTGCTGCCGTCGCCCAGGCGCCGTGCGTAGGCGACCGGCTCGGCCGCGGTCCGCACCAGCACCGCCATGTCCCGGGCGGTGGGGGCGAACTGCCCGGTGGCGGCGTCGTAGCCGGCGTAGAGCGTGGTGCCGCCGCCGGCGTTGTAGCGTTGCACGCCGCTGCCCGCGCTGCGCGGGTCGTCCACGATGTAGGACAGGCTGGCGAGGGTCCATTTCGGGCCGACGTTGAAATAGGTGAAGGCGGCCGGCTGGTAGGCTTCGCGCTGGCTGTAGGTGAGCGTGAGCGGGACGGCGGGGCCTTTGCCCGGGGTGTAGGCGAGCGGGGTGTCGGACAGCGCGAGGCTGACCGCCAGCGACTGGACGCGGGCCGTGAGCATGGCCGCCGGCGGGATGAAGCCGAACGGGCCGCCATCGCCGCCCCCGGCGCCGTCGCCGTCCCCGCCGTCGCAGGCGCAGGCCGTGCTCGCGTCGCACGGCGGCGTCTCGGTGGGAATGATGGTGCCGGTGTTGCCGGCGCCCCGGATGCGGCCGGCTTCGTCGGCGGCGAGCACGCGCCAGCCGGCGGCCGCCACCTGCGGCGCCGGCGCGAGGTAGTAGCCGCTGCCTTCGGCGTCGAGGCTGGCGCGGGGCAGCCAGGTTTCCTGGGGCATGACCGGGTCGCGCACCAGGTAGCGGTCGCCGTCGGCGGCGACGAGGGCCGCGTAGTGGCCGCTCTGCCAGTGGATGATCGCGGGGACGGGGATGGCCTGCCCGTCGCGGCGGTGCACGGGCGTGAGGTCGAGTCCCCGGGCCCGGGCCAGGGCGTGCAGCGCGGCCAGGGTATGGCCGCCCGGCGCGGCCGGCGGGGGAACGGCGGCGCCGGGAGACCGGTCGGGCGACGGCGCGGGCTGCAGCTGGTCCAGGGCCCGCGGGCCGCAGAGGAAGGCCGTTTCCGGCTGGTGACGCATCCGCCACAGGCCTTCGCGCGCGAAGGTGCGGGCTTCGCTGGCGCTGCCGGCCAGCGGCCGGTCGTCGGTGTCCGCCAGCAGGGCGGCGACGGCATCCTGGTGGCCGAGGCGGGTCAGCAGGTGCAGGCGTTCGCCCAGGAGGCGGTCGGCGAAGGCCCGGGCCGGGCGTGCCGTGGCGGATTGACCGGCGTCCCAGGCGGCCTGCCAGTCGCGCAGGGCCTGCGTGTAGCGTCCCGCATGCGCCGCGGCGAGGCCGAGGTTGCCGCGCAGGGCGCTGGTCCACACGCTGTCCGGGTGGCGTTCGAGAAAGGCGTCGAGGACGCCGCGGTCCAGCGGGTCGCCTGCGGCGTCGAAGCGCGCCAGGGCCGCGCGCAGCGCGGTCCGTTCGGCGGGCGAGGACGGGCCGGTCGGGACGAGCGGTTCGGCCAGCAGGCGGGAGGTCAGCGGCGCCGCGTGGGCCGGCGCCGGCTCGGTCGCGCCGGCTGCCGCCCCGACTTGGGGCGGCGCCGACCCGGCGCCCGGCAGCGGCACCAGCATGCCTATCAGAAAACCGGCCAGAACCGCCCGGCGGAACAGGTTACCTATCCGCATGGAACATCCTTCGTCGAAGAGAGTGAATGGTGTTTGGCGCGCCGCCCCGCCGGCCGGCGGGACGCGCGGTCAGTTGTTTGGGGCCTTGGCCGGGGCGGGCTTGGGCAGGAGCGACAGCGGGTCGATCGTGATGCCGCCGGGCAGGGGCTGCTGCGTCCGGGGATCGATCTGCACGCCGTCGGCGTGGCGGAAAACGCCGGTCCGATAGTGCGCCGCGCAGGCGCTGTCCTCGGCGCGGCAGAGCACCATGATGCATCCCGACAGGGTGCTGTAGATCGACGGCGCCGGCCCGCTCGGGTGGGGGAGGCCGGCCAGGCGCGGCGTGTAGCGGACGAGGTCGCCTTCGTGGAAGACCAGCCGGCGGTATTCTTCATGGCTCATGTGCAGCATGAGCGGGGTGCCCTTGTCGTCGGCCGGCAAGACGAGCACCCGGTTGCGGGCGAGGTAGTCCGCCTCGTCGTCCGGCAGGTGCTTCCAGACGCCGGCCTTGCCCCAGCGATAGAGCCGGCGCATCGCGTCGTCCGTCACGACGTGGGACAGGCGCGCCACCACGATGTGCGCGAAGGGCGCCGCCTGCCGCAGGCCGCAATCGCCGACCTTGCAGCCCGGCGGGGAGGCGCCGGCCACGGAGGCGGCGCACAGGCCGGTCAGAAAGACGGCCCAGGCCCGGCCGGACACGCCCCGGAATCCATGCGACATGACTGTCTCCAAGACGATGCGGTATGCATCAGTCCGCGGATGATGCCTGTGGAATCAGTCCAAAGTCAACCTGATTGCATAGAACAAAGGTATTTTTTTATGCTTTATGTCGTGTTCGTGCTGTTGTCTGGATAGTCCATAAGATTTTGACGAAAAATATCGCCATGCCGCCGTTGAGCGTTTACGAAAATGCCCGATTGCGGGAACGCGCAATTGGCAACGAAGCTCGCCTGCCGATAGCTTGGCCCGAAATCCGGAGCTGCCCCGCAGCTGTGATCGGCGGGTCCCCGCCCCATCCTGCCACGGGTCGGGCATCGGGCGCGTCCTGCACGATCTGCCGCTGCCGTGGCGGTTGACCGAGGACGCGCGGCAGGCCTTTTGAACCTAGCGGTGCGATGCCAGGCGTATCAGGCGCTGATTGTCGGAGCCGCGCCAGGGTTGGGTGGTGGGTTGGTCTTGCAGGTAGCGGCCGTCGATCAGCACGTCGACATCGCGCAGCATTTCCAGGTGCCGCACTTCCTCGAACAGGTAGCCCGTCCATAGCCAGATGTCCTTGTCGGGATACTGTTGCTTGAACAGGCGGCAAAGTTCGGCGATGGCCGGACGGTTGGCCGGCAGCAGCGGGTCGCCGCCGGACAGGCTCAAGCCGTCGTGGTCGCGGCATTCCTCCAGCAAGCGTTGGCGGACCTCGTCCGTGAACGGCTTGCCGGAGCGCCGGTTCCAGATGGATTCGTTGTAGCAGCCGGGGCAGGCGTGCGTGCAGCCGGTGACGAACAGGGTGACCCGCAGTCCTTCACCATTGACCACGTCGCACGTGTAGTAGCGGTCGTAGTTCATGCCGCCTGTGCGTCAAGCTCCTCGCCGCGGGGCGCCGTCTCCGGCACGGACGCGGCCAGATGCTTGACGCGGCGCATGACTTCCTTTTGCTTGCCGGCGTTGAAGGGTCTGGCGTTCGGGCTGCCGAGGTAACCGCACACGCGGCGCGTCACCGACAGGCTGGCGCTGTCATGATTGCCGCACTCGGGACAGGTGAAGCCCTCCGCCGTGGCCAGGGCCTCGCCCATGAAGCCGCATTCGCCGCAGGAATCCACCGGCGTGTTGGTGCCGAAATAGGGTACATGGTCCACGGCGTAATCCCAGATGCGCTCCAGCGCCTTGAGGTTGTGGCGCATGTTGGGCAGTTCGACGTAGGTGATGTGTCCCCCCGAGGCGGCGTCGGCGAAGCCCTTTTCGTACTGGATCTTCTCGAAGGGATTGACCTTGCGCGCCACGTCGAGGTGGAATGAATTGGTGTAGTAGCCCTTGTCGGTGACGCCGGGGATTTCGCCGTAGCGCGCCACGTCCAGCTTGCAGAAGCGGTGGCACAGCGATTCGCTGGGGGTGGAGTAGAGGGAAAAGCCCCAGCCGGATTCCGACTTCCAGCGCCGCGTGGCCGCGGCGAGGTAGGCCACCACCCGGCGCAGAAAAGCCTGCAGGGCTTCGTTGTCGAACGGATGCTCACCGCCGGACATCAGCAGCGCCACTTCATGCAGGCCGATGTAGCCCAGCGAGATCGAGGCGCGGCCGTTGCGGAATAGATCGAGGATGTCGTCGTCCGGTTTCAGGCGTACGCCGAAGGCGCCTTCGGTGTAGAGAATCGGCGCGATGTTGGCCTTGACGCCTTCCAGGCGCCGAATGCGCGTCATCAAAGCCTGGTGGGCCATGTCCAGGCGCTCGTCGAGGATCTCGAAGAAGCGCTTCTGGTCCTGTTGCGCCTCGATGGCGATGCGCGGCAGGTTGATGCTGACCACGCCGAGGTTGTTGCGCCCGGCCAGCACTTCCCGGCCGTGCTCGTCCTTCCATGCCGACAGAAAGCTGCGGCAGCCCATCGGCGAGACCGGCGTGGAGGAGCCGGTCAGCTGACGGTTGAGCCTGGCCGAGATGATGTCCGGATACATGCGCTTGGAGGCGCATTCCAGCGCGAGTTGCTTGATGTCGTAGTTCGGGTCTTCCGGCCGGAGATTGATGCCTGCCTCGATGAAAAACACCAGCTTGGGGAAGACCGGCGTGATGCCTTCCTTGCCCATGCCCTTGATGCGCACCTGCAGGATGGCGCGCTGCACGGCGCGCTCCTGCCAGCTGGTGCCCATGCCGAAGGAGAAGGTGACGAAAGGCTGCTGGCCGTTGGAGCTGAACAGCGTGTTGATCTCGTACTCGCAGGCCTGGATGCCGTCGTAGGTTTCCTTCTCGGTACGCTCGCGCGCGTAGCGCAGAGGGTCCGCGATGCCGTACTGGTGCGCGATGTCGAGGTTCTTCTGGTAGCTCTTCTGGACATACGGGGCCAGCGTCTGATCGATGTTCGGGATGGTGGTGCCCCCGTACTGATGGCTGGCCACCTGGGCGATGATCTGCGAGGTGACGGCGCACGCCACGCCAACCGACTTGGGGCTCTCGATGCCGGCGTTGCCCAGGCGGAATCCGTGTCCCAGCATGCCTTCCAGGTCGACCAGGCAGCAATTGGTGAAAGGCAGGAAAGGTGAGTAATCGAGGTCGTGGAAATGCAGGTCGCCCTCGTTGTGAGCCTGCAGCACGTCCTTGGAGAGAAAGTTGCCGGCGAATTGCTTGGAGACGATGCCGGCCATCAGATCGCGCATCACGGGAAAGACGTTGGCGTCCTTGTTGGCGTTTTCGGTCACGGCCTCTTCGTCGGTCTTGTCTACCAGGCCCATGAGCTGGGCATGCAGGGCCGAGCCGCGCACGCGGACGACGTCGCGGTCATGCCTGTATTCGATGTAGTGGCGGGCGACTTCGGGATGCAGGCGCATCAGCGCGTCTTCGACATGCTGCTGAATCGTGGGTATATCGATGGCAGCCCGGCCTTGCCCGCGGCATTGTTTTTCGACTTCGGCGGCCACCGTGAACGCGACTGCGCTGGGGTTGGGGATGTTGGCGGCGGCTGCTGCCTTCTGGCAGGCAACGGCCACCTTCATGATGTCGAACGGGGCCGTAGTACCATCGCGCTTGATGACGTTGAACATTAGCTTCTCCGAGCTGGAAAGTGTCTTCGCGGCATGCCGTCCGAAGGCCGCGTGCCGGCAATGTGACGTGCGGATAACGTAAGGGCGGGGGCAGGTTGGCCGCCCTCCGGAAAAGGCGGACGGCACTCGAAGATGATCCTGTTGCCTGTAACTGGCGTCCGGCCGTCCCGGCGCGATTCGGCCTGCACCAGATTCCCTTTTGATCCTATTGGGAAAGCGTCGATTTTAATGTCCATGCTTCGGCGATGGCAAGCTTTTTATACTATATGTAGTGTTCTATTTGATAATAAACAACTATATATAGTGTTTTTTGGTGGCGCCACGGCTCGCGATTCTACCGTAAATCCGGATCGCCGATAGGATGGAAACCGACATCAATCCCAGTTCAGCGCGCCGCCCGTCTGGTACTCGGTGACCCGCGTCTCGAAGAAATTCTTCTCCTTGCGCAGGTTGGCCTGCTCGTCCAGCCAGGGCAGGACATTCTCCGCGTCGGGGAAGGGCTCGGCGATGCCCACCTGTCGGGCGCGGCGGTTGGCGATGAAGCGGAACTGCCCGACGTGGAGCTCGGCGTTGTAGCCCAGGATCGGGTCGCGCAGGATATAACCCGCGTACGCCGTCTCCGTCGCTTCCGCCTCGTCCCACAGGGCGCGCAGCGCCTGCGGGTCGAGCGTGAGCCGCTCTTCCTTGAGCAGTTCGCGCACGACGCGGATGCCGAAGGCGCAATGCAGCACTTCGTCGCGCATGATGTACTGGAGCTGCTCGGCGGCGCCTTTCATCAAGCCGCGCCGCTGCAAGGCGAAAATCGGCGTGAAGCCGTTGTAGAACCAGCAGCCCTCGAAGATCGCCGCGAAGAACAGGTAGGAGAGCGCGAACTCGTGCAGGTTGTCCCGGTCTTCGAGGTCGAGATCGGAGCGGAGCACGCGGTCCAGGCGCCGATTGGCCAGCTCGATCTTGCCGTGGATTGCCGGGACGACCCGGTAGCGGTTGTAGATTTCCTGCTGGTCGAGCCCCAGGCTTTCGATGCAATGCTGGTAGGTCCACGTGTGCAGGGCTTCCTCGTAGACCTGGCGGGCCTGGTAGATCTGCAATTCGGGCGCGCTCATCTTCTCCATCACCGCCAGGCCGATGTTGCGCATGGCCAGGATGTCGGAGGTGGTCAGGTAGGCCAGCACGTTCGAGAAGACGTGCCGCTCGGCCGGCGTCAGCGTGTGGTGGTAGTCCTGGACGTCCTGCGCCATGCTGATTTCCAGCGGCGTCCAGTGGTTGCGGTTGGCTTTGAGGAAGAACTCCCAGGCCCAGGGATACTTGAACGGCGCCAGTTGGTTGATGTCGGTCTTGCCGTTGACGATGCGCTTGTCCGCGGCGTTGACCGGGGCCAGTGCCCGGTCGGATGGTTGGGCAGGCGCAGCGTCGGGCGCCGGCGGCAGGTCCCAGTCGTCGAAGGGGAGCGCGTTCATTGGCATGCCTCGCAGTCGGGGTTGTCGATGCCGCAGGATTTGGGTTCTTCCTGCGGGACGGCGTCGTCGCGGCCGCCGGCCTTCTCGGCCTGGCTGGCGCCCAGGGTGCGCAGGTAATAGGTGGTCTTCAGCCCGCGCCGCCAGGCCAGCTTGTAGATTTCGTCGAGCTTCCTGCCCGACGGCCGCGCGAGATACAGGTTGAGCGATTGCGCCTGGTCGATCCATTTCTGGCGGCGCGCCGCGGCTTCGATCAGCCACCGCGGGTCGATCTCGAAGGCGGTCGCGTAGCGGGCCTTGAGTTCGTCGGGAATGCGCTCGATGCGCGCCAGCGAGCCGTCGAAATACTTGAGGTCGGCGACCATCACCGCGTCCCAGAGCCCGAGCGCCTTCAGGTCGCGGACGAGCGCCTCGTTGACCACCGTGAACTCGCCGGACAGGTTCGACTTGACGTAGATGTTCTGGTAGCCGGGCTCGATGCTCGCCGAGACGCCGACGATGTTGGCGATGGTCGCCGTCGGCGCGATGGCCACGCAGTTCGAATTGCGCATGCCGTGGGCGGCGATGCGCGCGCGCAGCGCCGTCCAGTCGAGCCGGGAACCGCGGTCGGTTTCGAGGTGGCCGCCGCGCCCGGCCGCCAGCAGGTCGAGCGAATCGAGGGGCAGGATGCCGCGGTCCCACAGGCTGCCGGCGAAGCTCGAATAGCGGCCGCGCTCCCGCGCCAGTTCGGTCGATGCCCAGTAGGCGTGGTAGCACACGGCTTCCATGCTGCGGTCGGCGAAGTCAACCGCAGCTTCCGAGGCGTATGGCAGACCGAGCCGGTACAGGCAGTCGGCGAAGCCCATGATGCCGAGGCCGACCGGGCGGTGGCGCAGGTTGGCGTTGCGCGCCTTCGGGGTGGCGTAGTAATTGATGTCAACGACGTTGTCGAGCATGCGCAGGGCGGTGCGCACGGTGCGCGCCAGTTTCTCCTGGTCGAGTTCGCCGTCCTTCAGGTGCGCCGGCAGATTGACCGAGCCGAGGTTGCACACGGCGGTTTCGGACGGCGAGGTGTTGAGGGTGATCTCGGTGCAGAGGTTCGAGCTATGCACGACGCCGGCATGCTGCTGCGGCGAGCGCAGGTTGCAGGCGTCCTTGAAGGTGATCCACGGATGCCCGGTCTCGAACAGCATGGTCAGCATCTTGCGCCACAGTTGCAGGGCGGCGACCTTCTTGTGCAGCCTGAGCCGGCCGGCGGCGGCCTGCGCCTCGTAGGCGAGGTAGGCGGCCTCGAAGTCGGCGCCGAACTTCTCGTGCAGGTCCGGCACCTCGTCGGGGGAGAACAGCGTCCATTCGCCTTCCTCCATGACCCGTTTCATGAACAGGTCGGGAATCCAGTGGGCGGTGTTCATGTCGTGCGTGCGCCGCCGCTCGTCGCCGGTGTTCTTGCGCAGGTCGAGAAACTCCTCGATGTCCAGGTGCCAGGTTTCGAGATAGGCGCAGACGGCGCCCTTCCTCTTCCCGCCCTGGTTTACCGCGACGGCGGTGTCGTTTACCACCTTGAGGAAGGGAATCACGCCCTGGCTCTTGCCGTTGGTCCCCTTGATGCGGCTGCCCATGGCCCGCACCGGCGTCCAGTCGTTGCCCAGGCCGCCGGCATACTTCTGCAGCAGGGCGTTTTCCTTGATGCACTGGTAGATGCCGTCGAGATCGTCGTCGACCGTGGTCAGGTAGCAGGACGACAGTTGCGCGTGCCGCGTGCCGCTGTTGAACAGCGTCGGCGTCGAGCACATGAAGTCGAAGCCCGAGATCAGGTCGTAGAACTCGATGGCCCGCGCCTCGCGGTCGATTTCGTTGAGCGCCAGCCCCATCGCCACGCGCATGAAGAAAATCTGCGGCAGCTCGATGCGCCGCCCGTCAACGTGCAGGAAATAGCGGTCGTACAGCGTCTGCAGCCCCAGGTAGCCGAACAGCCGGTCGCGTTCGGGCTTCAGGGCGCCCGCCAGCCTGTCCAGATCGTACTCAGCGAGGCGCGGATCGAGCAGTTCGGCGGCGATGCCGCGTTCGACGAAGCGCGGCAGGTAGTCGGCCGTGGCCCGCTCCTGGAGTTCCGCGGCGGCGGGATGGCCGAGCACCTCCTGCCGCAGGGCCGAGAGCAGCAGCCTGGCCGCCGCGTAGTTGTAGCCGGGTTCCGTTTCGATCAGCGTGCGGGCGGCCAGGACCAGGGCCTGCCGCACGTCAGCCATACTGACGCCGTCGTAGAGATTCTTCAGCGCGTGGTCGACGATGGCGCGCGGCGAAACGGCGTCGCCGAGGTCCGCGCAGGCGGATTCGCAGTCGCGCAGCAGAGCCGCGGGGTCGAGCGGGACGCGCCGCCCGTCGGCCAGCACGTGCAGGGCCGGGGCGCCGGCAGCCTCGGCCAGCGCGGCGCGCTCGGCGGCGCGGCGTTCGCGGTACAGCACGTAGGCGCGCGCCACGTCGTGCTCGCCGGCGCGCATCAGCGCCAGCTCCACGTGGTCCTGGATGTCCTCGATGTGCACCGTGCCGCCGTCCGGCAGGCGGCGGGTCAGCGAACGGACGACCGTTTCAGTGAGCCGGGCGACGACCTCGCGCACGCGCGACGAAGCCGCGCTCTGGCTGCCTTCGACGGCGAGAAAGGCCTTGGTCATGGCCAGCGCAATCTTGCCGGGGTCGAACCCGGCCACGGCGCCGTTGCGGCGGATGACTTGCAGGGCGGCCAGCGCGGATTCGCTGGCGTCGGAGGGGGCTGGAACGTCTGGTGGCACGGCGGTTCTCCGGACAGGGGGGCGGAGAACCGGAGGAGCGCGCCGCAGGCGGAACGAGCGCCGGCGCGGGGATTTCCCGGCCGGGACGGCGCCTCGCGAACGGAAACCAGCAGCAGCACGCGCAAACCTTTCGTCAGGGACACCCCGCCCCATCGTTGGTGGAAGGACGTTGCGGCAGGTCTCCTGGCTCTCGGGTCAGCGCATTTCGCCCGCCTTCCCGGACGCATCCAGTGGCGGTGGTCGGCGAAATGCTCTCCGATCACAGTTGCGGGGGCAGCTCCGGTTTTCAAAGCATGCAATGCTCGGCACCGGATTCCCTTTTAATCCCTGGGTAGGGAACCATCAACGGTAGGCAGTCTAAAGGTATTTCGCGCGCCGGGTCAACCCTGTCGCTACTATCCCTAGTAGCGGATGGCTAAATATTTACTAAATATAGTGGGTGTCGCGGCGGCGCCAAAACCGTCGCGGAAATGCGGGCTTGCGGGAAACCGTAATTGACAATGGGCCGTACATGCCGATAGACTCGCGGCCGTTGATGGTTCCCCGCAAGGGGATTGAAAGGGAATCCGGTGCCGGGCGTGAAGTCTTGGCCTGAAATCCGGAGCTGCCCCCGCAACTGTAATCGGCGAGTCCTCGCCCCATCTTGCCACTGGTCGTGCACCGGGAAGGCGGGCGCAGGACGGCGACCCGAGAGCCAGGAGACCTGCCTCAGCATTTTTCCACGTAAAGGGGCGGGGCGTCCCGGACGAAAGGTGCAGCATGTCCATTCGATTCGCATTCAGCGTGTCCGGCGCGAGGCCGGGAAGGCGGCGTTCGCCTTCCGGTTCGGCGCGGGCGCGCGCGCCGTGGCGCCGGTGCGGTCCGCTCCCCATTTCCATTGCGGAGCCGAGCGATGCACAGCCACCCAGCAGGGCAGGTAACAGAGCAGCAGACAAAACCGCGCAAGTCCCTTCTCCCCCGCGGAATCGTCAAGCGTGACGGCCGCCGCGTAGCCTTCGAGGCGCGCCGCATCGCGGTGGCGCTCGCGCGCGCCGGGCAGGCCTCGGGCGAGTTCGACGACGACGAGGCCGACCTGCTCGCGCAGCGCGTGCTCAAGGTGCTGCGCCACCGCTTTGCCAGTTCCGACCCGACGGTCGAACAGGTGCAGGACGTGGTCGAGCAGGTGCTGGTCGAGGCCAACCATCTGCACACCTTCCGCGCCTACGTGGCCTACCGCGACCAGCACCGGCGGCTGCGCGAGGACCGGCGCACGCTGATCGACGTGGCGGCGTCGATCGACGAATACGTCGACCGGGCCGACTGGCGCGTCAAGGCCAACGCCAACCAGGGCTATTCGCTCGGCGGGCTGATCCTCAACGTCTCCGGCAAAGTCATCGCCAACTACTGGCTGTCGCACGTCTACCCGCCGGAAATCGGCCAGGCGCACCGCGACGCCGATTTCCACATCCACGACCTCGACATGCTGTCCGGCTACTGTGCCGGCTGGTCGCTGCGCCAGTTGCTGTACGAGGGCTTCAACGGCGTCGCCGGCAAGCCGGAGGCCGATCCGCCGAAGCATTTCTCCAGCGCGCTCGGCCAGATGGTCAACTTCCTCGGCACGCTGCAGAACGAGTGGGCGGGCGCGCAGGCGTTCAGCTCCTTCGACACCTACCTCGCGCCCTACGTGCGCAACGACGGGCTCGATTACGGCGCGGTGCGCCAGGGCCTGCAGGAGTTCATCTACAACCTCAACGTGCCGTCGCGCTGGGGCACGCAGACGCCGTTCACCAACCTGACCTTCGACTGGGTCTGCCCGGCCGACCTGCGCGAGCAGGTGCCGGTGATCGGCGGCGCCGAGATGCCGTTCGCCTACGGCGACTTGCAGGCCGAGATGGACATGATCAACCGCGCCTTCATCGAGGTGATGACTGCCGGCGACCGGCGCGGCCGCGTGTTCACGTTTCCGATCCCGACCTACAACATCACGCCGGACTTTCCGTGGGAATCGGAGAACGCCGCGCGCCTGTTCGCCATGACCGCCAAGTACGGGCTGCCGTACTTCCAGAACTTCCTCAACTCCGACATGCAGCCGAACCACGTGCGCTCGATGTGCTGCCGCCTGCAGCTCGACCTGCGCGAGCTCCTGAAGCGCGGCAACGGCCTGTTCGGCTCGGCCGAGCAGACCGGCTCGATCGGCGTGGTGACGATCAACTGCGCGCGGCTCGGCCACGTTTTCGCGGGCGACGAGGCCGGGCTGTTCGCGCGGCTCGGCCAGCTGGCCGACATGGCGCGCGACAGCCTGGAGATCAAGCGCAAGGTCGTGCAGCGCCTGATGGACGACGGCCTGTTCCCCTACACCCGGCGCTACCTGGGCACGCTGCGCAACCACTTCTCGACGATCGGCGTGAACGGCGTGAACGAGATGGTGCGCAATTTCACCTGCGGCGTGGCCGACATCAGCCGTCCGCAGGGCCACGCACTGGCGCTGCGCCTGCTCGATTTCCTGCGCGAGCGCATGCGCGACTACCAGGAGGGCACGGGCAACCTGTACAACCTCGAAGCGACGCCGGCCGAGGGCACCACCTACCGTTTCGCGCGCGAGGACGCCAGGCGCTATTCGGACATCCTGCAGGCCGGCACGCTGGACGCGCCGTATTACACCAATTCGACGCAGTTGCCGGTCGGCTTTACCGACGATCCGTTCGAGGCGCTGCAGCGGCAGGACGAGCTGCAGACCCGCTATACCGGCGGCACCGTCCTGCACCTCTACATGCGCGAGCGGATCTCCTCGCCGGACGCCTGCCGCCAGCTCGTGCGCACCGCGCTGTCGCGGTTCAGGCTGCCCTACATCACCGTGACGCCGACCTTCTCGATCTGCCCCAAGCACGGCTACCTCAACGGCGAGCACGAGTTCTGCCCGCTCTGCGACGAGGAGATCGCGGCCCGGCGACGGCAGCCGGCGGCGTCGGCGGGTTGATCGCCGTTCCGTTTTTTCATCCCCCGAAAGGAGATTTTTATGTATGCCATCCGTCCATCGTCCTTCAATCCGTACCATCTGGCCGACCACGAGCGCCAGCGCTGCGAGGTGTGGACGCGCGTCATGGGCTATCACCGCCCTGTCAGCGAGTTCAACCCCGGCAAGCAGTGCGAGCATGGCGAGCGCCAGCACTTCGACGAACCCTGGCCGCTGCCGGCGCGGTGACCGGATGGCCGCGCCGCGCCCGCTCCGCGTCGGAGGACTGATCCCGTTTTCCACCGTCGACTATCCGGGGCGTCTGGCGGCGGTGGTGTTCTGCCAGGGTTGTCCGTGGCGCTGCGCGTATTGCCACAATCCGCATCTCCAGCCGGTCGAGGCATCGGCCGCCGGCCAGCCCTGGCCGGCGGTGCTGGACTGGCTCGCCTCCCGGCGCGGGCTGCTCGACGCCGTGGTGTTCAGCGGCGGTGAGCCGCTGCTGCAGGACGGCCTGGGCGACGCCATGCGGGAGGCGCGCGGGCTGGGCTTCGCCATCGGGCTGCATACCTCGGGCATGCGGCCCGCGCGGTTCGCCGAAATCCTGCCGCTCGCGGACTGGGTCGGCTTCGACGTAAAGGCGCCGTTCGAACGCTATCGGCACGTGACGGGCGCCAACGGCGGCGCGGCGGTACGGCGTGCGCTGGTGCATCTGCTGGCGCGCGGCACGCCGTGCGAGATTCGCTGCACGGCCGACGAATCGCTGCTCTCGCCGGAGGATGCCCGGCGCATGGCGGTGCAACTGGCCGGGCTGGGCGTGCGCCGCCTCGTCCTGCAGACCGTGCGCGGTGCCGACGGCGCGGCGCGGCCGGTCGGCGAGGCATTCATCGCCGCGGCGGTGGCGGAGATCGAACGGATCGAGCTGCGCTGAAGGCGCCGTCCCCGGTCGGTGTCCGCCGCCGGAAAGTCATCAATTTCTGAAAGAGAACTTCGTGGAAACAATGCAAAAACTGTTGTTCGGCACGGGCGTGGCCACCGCCGTCTTCTGGATCAGCGCCACAGCGTTCGCCGGCGTGCTGCTCGGCAAATGCAGCCTGGGCCGGGTCCGCCTCGGGGTGGCCGGGGTGCTGTTCTCGGGGCTGCTGTTCGCCCATTTCGGCGCCCGGCCCGATACGCATCTGCTGCACTTCGCCCGCGAATTCGGGCTGATCCTGTTCGTCTACGCCGTCGGCATCGACGTCGGCCCGCGCTTCCTGACGGCGTTCCGCAGCGACGGCCTGCGGCTCAACCTGCTGGCGGCCGCCGTGGTCATCGCCGGTTTTGCCATCGCCTGGGCGTTCCATGCCTACCTCGGCGTGGATACGCCGGTGATCACCGGCGTGATGAGCGGCGCGGTGACCAACACGCCGGGACTGGGCGCCGCGCAGCAGCTGCTCAGCGAATACGGCGGCGCGGGCGACGCGGAGATCGCCGGCATGGGCTACGCCCTCGCGTACCCGTTCGGCATCGTTGGCATCATCGTGACGATGGTGCTGATCCGCTTCTTCTTCGGCATCCGCATCGACCGGGAAGTGGCCGACTACAACGCCAGCGTGAACGGCGGCCAGCAGAAGCTGGAAAGCGTGACGATCACCGTCGCCAATCCCAACCTGATCGGGCAGCAGATCGGCTACGTCCGGCGCTTCATCGACGAGGAACTGGTCATCTCGCGCATCCGCCGCGGCGAGGACCAGTTGATCCCGCGCGACGAGATCGCGCTGTGCGACGGCGACGTGCTGTACGGCGTGTCTACCGCCGACCACCTCGACAACCTGCGCCTGAAGATCGGCCCGACGGAAATCTCGGGCAAGCGCGAAATTTCGGGCGACCTGGCGATGTTCCACGTGCTGGTGACCTGCCGCCGGACGGCGGGGCGCACCATCGAGCAGATCGGCATCGGCCGGCGCTACGAGGCCAACATCACGCGCATCTTCCGTTCCGGCATGGAAATCCTGCCGACCGCCGGCACCGTGGTCGAACTCGGCGACGTGGTGCGCGTCGTCGGCAAGCGCGAACTGCTCGACGACATCCGCGAGGAACTCGGCAATTCGGTGAAGGAACTCGTGCATCCCAATCCGGCGCCGATCTTCCTCGGCATCTTCCTCGGCGTCATGCTCGGCAGCGTGCCGCTGGCGATTCCCGGGCTGCCGGTGCCGGCCAAGCTCGGCATGGCCGGCGGGCCGCTGCTGGTGGCGCTGTTCCTGGGCTTCAAGGGGCGCATCGGGAGCTACGACTTCTACATCGCGCCCGGCGCCAGCGCCATGCTGCGCGAACTCGGCATCATCCTGTTCCTGTCCTGCGTCGGCCTGTCCTCGGGCGAGCGCTTCGTCGAGACGTTCAATGCCGGCGGGTACGTCTGGATGCTCTACGGCGCGGTCATCACCTTCGTCCCGATCTTCGCCGCGGCGGCGGTCGCCCGGTTCATGCAGATCAACTACCTGAAAATCTGCGGCGTGGCGGCCGGCGCGATGACCGATCCGCCGGCGCTGGAGTTCGCCAACGGCTTCGCGCCCGTGCAGGCGCAGTCCACGGCGTACGCCACGGTCTATCCGCTGACCATGTTCCTGCGCATCCTGTTCGCGCAGGTGCTGGTGCTGACGACGCTCTGATCCGGTCAGCGCATCAGCAGCAGGCTGAGGGCCATCACCGCCATGCCGGCCACCAGGCCGAACAGGCTGTCGTGGCCCTTGCCGTAGGCGCGGCTGGTCGGCAGCAGTTCGTCCAGGCTGATGTACACCATGATCCCTGCCACGCCGCCGAACAGGATGCCCATCAGCTCGGGCGGGACCACGCCGCCTTCGCCGCCGGAAACGAAAAACAGGATGAGGTAGGCGACGCCGGCCCCCACCGGTTCGGCGATCCCGCTCAGCATCGAGTACAGGAATGCCCGCTTGCGGTCGCCGGTGGCGTAGAAGATCGGCACCGAGACGCTGATGCCTTCCGGGATGTTGTGCAGCGCGATGGCGATGGCGATGGCCACGCCGAGCTGGGGGTTCTCCAGCGCGGCGAGAAACGTCGCCAGCCCTTCGGGAAAATTGTGGATGCCGATGGCCAGCGCGGTGAACAGCCCCATGCGCATGAGCCGGTGATGATCGTGCCCGCCGTGCGGATGGACGGGCGCCGCGACGACCAGTGCCGGGACGGGCGGCGGCGCGTGGACCGCGGAGGCGTCGTGCAGCGGCAGGGTTTCGTCCTCGGTGCGGACCTCGTGCGGGTTTTCGCCCGCCGGGATCATGTTGTCGATCAGCCCGATCAGCAGCATGCCGCCGAAGAACGAAGCGGCGTTGATCCAGTGCCCCCAGGGATCGCCGAAGCGTTCGGTCAGCGCCGCCACGCCCTTGAAGAAGATCTCGACGAAGGAGACGTAAAGCATCACGCCCGCCGAGAATCCCGTCGCCACCGAGAGGAAGCGGTAGTTGGTGCGCTGCGCGGTGAAGGCGATGATGCTGCCGATGCCGGTGGCGAGGCCGGCCAGCAGGGTGAGGCCCAGGGCGAACGCTACATCCATGGCGGATTCCTTTGGTGACGGCAGGCCGGTCTGCCAGGCGCCAGCGCGGCACGCACGTTTTTTTTCGACGGCGCCGTCCCGGCGGCGGCGCGCCAGTATGAAACTTATCAGGGTTGGCTCGAATTGGAAATTCGAAATCGCGCTGTCCGAACCTGCTCTCCCTCCCCTCCAAGGGGGTGAGGACGGGGTTTCGCAGAGCACCGCTCTGCGCCGTCCGAACGGGCTGGCTGTGTAAAGCCAGCACTACCGGGTCGGGGTGGGGATGGGGTAAGCGTCCGGCCTCGCCACAACCCCATCCCCCTCCCAGCCTCCCCCTTGAAGGGGGAGGAGTCGATGTGTCCGGCGTTCGTGCGCTTGCCCCGGCGGAACCGGCTCCGGCAAGGACGGAATCCGCCAGCGTTATATACTCGACACCGCCTGCCGCCGGCGGGCGCCGGAATCCCTCCCGTCCTGGAAAGTCATGCGCGGTTTTTTCAAACATCTTCCGGAAATGCTGAACCTGCGCCGGCCGCCTCCGCAGAAGGCCGAATGCGGGTTTTGCGGCGGCGTGCGCTGCATCGGCGCCTGCGGCGCGCAGCAGACGCCGGAGCGGACGATCAGCCTTTCCGGCCGGATCGTCCTGGAAGACGGCTGCGGCCGCATCGAATGCCCCGATGGTGCGGCGCTGCTGTTCGGGCGCCATTCACCCGAAGAAAAGGCGATCCTGCAAAAATGCGCGGACGGCGATCGGTGCACGATCACCGCAAGGGTGGAAAACGGCCGGCTGCAGGGCGTCGTTTCCGTCGAGCGCGGCTGATTCCCCAGGCAGTGCCGGAACGGCACGGCACCCGCTGCACAGGCTGCCTTCGCAATTCTTCACATTTTGCCGGGGACCGCTCGGCTACGATGATTCCTTCACCGATTTCACGGAGGGGACGGACATGGGACTTCTCGACCAGGTCGTCGGCGCGCTGGCCGGCGGCCAGAACGGCGGCGGCAATACGCAACTCATCCAGGCCGTGCTGCAGCTGATCAACAATCCGCAGATCGGCGGCCTCGGCGGCCTGCTGGGCATCCTGCGGCAGAGCGGCCTCGGCGAAGCCGCCGATTCCTGGGTATCGACCGGCCGGAACCAGCCGGTGTCGGCCGAGCAGCTTCAGGCGTCGCTGGGCGATTCGCTACTTCCAGGGCTGGCGGCCCAGCTCGGCATCACGCCGCAACAGGCCTCGAGCGGCCTGGCCGACCTGCTGCCGCAGATCATCGATCACCTGACGCCGGACGGCCGGTTGCCGCAGGAAAATCAGGGCGATCTGCTGACGGAGGGGCTGGCCTTGCTGAAGAAAGGCGGCCTGTTCGGCTAGCCTGCGCAGTCCGTCCCCGCATCAGCCGGGGATACAGGACGAACAGTACGGCGGCGGCCGCCAGGGCCGCCGCGCAGTCGACCAGCCAGTCGGCAACCGAGGCGCCGCGGTAGGACAGGAAAGACTGTACGAACTCGTCCCCGGCGCCCATGAACATGACGCCGAGCACGGCCGTCTTCGCCCGTTGCGCGGCGTGTCCGGGGCGGCCGAGGAAGAGCAGCAGCGCCAGCACGGAATAGGACAACCCGTGCAGGACGGCGCTCGGCGCGTATTCCCCGATCCCGGCGCGCGCGCCGGGGATCGAGCCGAGGACGAGGATTAGCAGGTACATGATCGCGGCGGCGCGGCGGCAGTATTTCTGAAAGCCTGGATCAAGCAGGATACGGGCAGGATCGTCGGTCATCGGGCGATTCGTTCATGTCGTCGAAGGGGCACCATACACCATTGCTGCCGTCTTTGCCGTCGGCCAGGTCGACCGCATGAACGTGCGCTCCCTCCCCTGCAAGGGGAAGGCCGGGGTGGGGATGGGGTAAGCGCCTGGCCTTGCCACCACCCCATCCCCCTCCCGACCTCCCCCTTGAAGGGGGAGGAGGTGATGCGTGCGGCCCGCTTCAGACCTTCCTGCCGCCGAGCAGCGCGTTGAGCAGGATGCCGATGGTGGTGCCGTTGTGCAGCGTGGCGGCGGCGATCGGCTTGAGGACGCCGAGCGCGGCGGCGCCGAGGATCGCGGTGTTCAGGCCGACCGCCAGGCGGTAGTCGGTGTCGATGAGCTTCATGGCGCGGGCGGCGATGGCCTTGGCGTCGGCGACGCGGGCGATGTCGTCCTCGAGCAGCGCGATGTCGGCCGACATGCGGGCGATGTCGGCGCCTTTCTGCATGGCGATGCCGACGTGCGCGCCGGACAGCGCGGGCGCGTCGTTGATGCCGTCGCCGATGAAGGCGATGCGCGCGCCGTCCGCCTTCATCTTTTCGATGATCGCCGCCTTGTCCGTCGGCAGCAGTTCCGCGTGGAAGCCGTCCAGGCCGAGCGTCCCGGCCAGTTCCGCCGCCCGTTCGCGGTGGTCGCCGGTGAGCATCAGGATGCGCCTGGCGCCCAGCGCGCGCAGGCGCCGGACCGTTTCCGCGCTGTTCTCGCGCAGATGGTCCTTGAGCGCCAGCAGGCCGATCAGGGCGCCGCCGTAGCCGATGTAAAGCAGCGTCTTGCCCTGCCGGTAGAGGCGCTTGACGGTCGGTTCGTGCTCGGCGACGTCGATGCCTTCGTCTTCCTCGATGAAGTGGCGCGAGCCGATGACGATGCGCTTGCCGTCGATTTCGCTGGCCACGCCGTGCGCCACCACGAATTCGACCTCGGTGTGGTCGAAGTGCCGGCCGTGCACCGCGCGCGCGGCGCTGACCACGGCGATCGCCAGCGGATGGAAGTAGTGCTCCTCGACCGAGGCGGCGAGGCTGATCAGGTCGTCCGGGGTGAAGGCCTCGTCCAGGGCGATCGAATCGGTGACTTCGAGCAGGCCGGTGGTCAGCGTGCCGGTCTTGTCGAACACGAAGGTGTCGGCCTCGGCCAGCCGCTCCAGCGCCGTCGCGCCCTTGAACAGGATGCCGTTCTTGCCGGCCGAGTACATCGACGACTTGAAGGCTACCGGCGTCGCCAGCTTGAGCGCGCAGGAATAGTCGGCCTGCAGCACGGACGCGGTGCGTTCCCAGTCCTGCGTCAGCACGAACGAGGCGCCGGCCAGGCCGAGCACCGCCGGCACCAGCCGGTCGGCGAGGCGGGACGCCTGGAGCTGCGCCTCGCTCTTGGCGGTCAGCGACTGCTCGACGTATTCGGCGATGCGCGCGGCGGCGGTCTTGCCGCCGACGTGCTCGGCGTAGATGCGGATGCGTCCTTCCTCGATCAGCGTGCCGGAGAGCACCGCGTCGCCGCGTACCTTGACCACCGGCGTGCTCTCGCCGGTCATCGACGCCTCGTTGATGGTGGCCTCGCCGCCGAGCACGGTGCCGTCGATCGGAATGACGGTGCCCGTCGCCGCGACGACCGTGTCGCCCACCTGCACTTCGCCGGCCGGCGTCAGGATTTCAGTGCCGTCCCGCTCGACCCAGACCTCGTCGCTGACCGGGTGGACGAGGTGCTTGAGCAGTTCTTCCGAGCGCCGGGCGATCGATTCCTCCAGGTACTCGCCGAGGGCCAGCATGAAGGTCGTGGTGTTGGCCGCCAGGTAGTCCTTGCGCGCCACCGAGATCGACACGGCCAGCGCCTCCAGCACGTGCGAGGTGAGCCCGCTCTCGCGCAGCTCGGTCAGGGCGTGCGCCAGCAGCGGCGCCGCGGCGGCCAGCGTCACCGGCGTCTTCAGCGTTTCCGGCAGGCGCTGCGTGGCGAGCAGGGTGATCAGGCTGGCGATCACGCCGCGCGTCTCGGCGGCGCCCGTCCCGTTCTTGCCGGAGCGCAGCGGCGGCGGCGCGCCCAGCGCCAGGAGGCCCGCTTCCAGCGCATCGGCATCGGTCCGGCCGGCGTCGAATTCGACGATCAGCGCGCGCGCCGCCGCGTTGACCCGCGCGTTGACCGCGCCGGGCAGGTTGCTCGCCGCCAGCGAGATGTCCTTCGCGGCCTGGGGCGTCTCCGGCCGGCAGCGATAGCGCCAGCGCACGCGACCGCGCGTCTCGTGCAGGCGCTCGAGACGGACGAACCAGCTTTCCTGCGTCATGTATCAGGCGCCGTGTTCGGCCTCGATCTCCGCCTTGAGGTCGGCCATCTGCTCCTTGAACTCCTCGACGCCGCCGGCCAGGCCGGTGTAGAGCTTCATCGCCGACTTCATGATCTTGCCGCGCAGTTCCTCGTCGGCCAGCACGTAGGCGGCGGCCGCGCCGAGCAGGGCGCCGATGACGAACTGCTCCGTCGTTCCCGCGCCGAGACCGCGCGGCAGGCCCAGACCACGCAGCAGGCCGAGTCCCTGCTGCTGCGCGGCGTCCTTGCCGCCATAGGCGCCGGGGAAACCATAGCCGTAGCCGTCCTCGCCGCCCGCGCCGTAATTTTCGTATCCCGCCGCGCCGTTCTGTCCGTAGCCGTTCTTGATGGCTTTGCGCAGCATCTTCTTAAGCTTTTTCTTGCTCATCGATGACCTCTTTCGTGCTGGAAGGTGAATCCTGGAACAGATGCTTGATGACGCTCAGGCCGGCCGCGCCGGCGGCCACGGCGACCAGCGCCGAAGCGTAGTCGCGGCGGTCGATCGCGTTGGCGCCGGCGACGCCCGCGGCCATCGCGGTCCCGCCCTGCAGGGCGAGGCGCAGCGTCTCCCGGCGCGCCGGACGTCCGGCGCCGCTGGCGGCGACCAGTCCGGCCGCGATGAAGCCGCGCACGAAACCGTTACGCGCCGCCAGTTCCGGCGCCGGCCAAACCGGCGGGACGACGGCGCAGCCCCGGCCGCGCCGCGGGCGCCCGTAGCCGGGAGGCACCGGTCCCCACGCCGGGCACGGCGGCACGCGGCGCTTCATGCGGCGCCTCCGGTGGGCGCGGCCGCTTTCGGCTTGGCCGGCGCCCGGCGTTTGGCGGCGGGCTTGCGGGCCGGTTTCGCCGCCTTGGCTGCCGCCGCCGGCGTCTCGACGGCGGGGGCGGCGGCCGGCGCCGCCTGGAGCTTGTCGCGCAGGCGCGCCGACGAGTGTTCGAGGGTGGCAAGGCCGCTCACGGTGGCTTCGCGCAGGCGGTCCTGCGCCTTGTCCAGTTGCTTTTTCGCCTTGTCGTTGCGGATCAGCTTGATGGCGGCCACTCCGGCCAGCAGGCCGGCGGCAAATGGGAGCAATGGAAACATGTCAACCTTCCTTTCTTCTCGACGGGGGTTTCTTCTTGAGCGCATAGGCCATGGCACCCCCGACAGCCAGACCGGTCAATAGGGCGGGGCTGGTATTGCGCAGCAGCGGCGCGAACAGCCCGAAGGGGTGATGTTCAGCGCCCAGGATGGAGAAGGTCTTCTCCAGGAAATCCGAGAAGAATCCATGCCGCAGGTAGGCCTCCTCGGCGGGGATGCCGTAGGCGGCGTGCATCCGCTCGGTCCGCTCGGCCCGCATGACGGCGCGCAGCAGCTGCGGCAGGCGGCGGTTGAGCGACTGGCGGCGCAGGCGTTCGAACACGGCGGCGATGTCCGGCGCGCCGGCCAGCGGCCATTGGCGCGCATGGAGCGCGGCCAGCGCGGCTTCGCCGTTGGCCGCCCGGCGGCAATCCTCGAACCAGGTGCCGGTGATCCGTTCCGTGCCGGCGTAGGCGTCCGCCGGACAGGCGACGCCGTGCCGCCGGCAGGCGGCGACCAGCCAGCCGACGCGCTTTTCGCTGCCGGCCAGGAGGGCGGGGAAGGGGGCGCGGGAGCCGTAGGCTTCCGTCATGCGCCGGCAGAACGCGCGCGCCTGCATCTCCGCGCCCAGCGCGGTGCGCAAGGCCCCGTGGATGCCGCGGGAATCCCAGGTGAAGTCAGGCACAGGCCACCTCCATGTATTTGTCCGAGATGATCCGTTGCAGCACGGCCGCCGCCTCGCTCTGCACGCTGCCCAGGAAATCCGGCCAGGCCTGGAAGGGAATGGCCCGGTGGTCGTATTCGATGGTGCACGAGCGCGCCAGCGCGTTGACCCGGATCGAACGGATGCCGGGCGTGGCGTCGAGCGCGTCCTTGAGCGTGCGCGCCCGGGCGACCAGGCATTCGGTCTGCGGGTCGAGCGGCGGCAGTTGATCGACCAGCAGCCGCAGGCGGATGCGGCCGGGCACGTGATGGGCGATCCTTATGCAAGGCGAGAATTGGCGGAGTTTTTCGATGATGCTCATGGTTTCGCTATCTTGGCTGATTCGGTGTGCCGCGCCGGCCGGTCAATGCACCAGCGTGCGCCGGAAGATGGTCAGGTGCGCGCACAGGCAGGCCACGAAGATCCAGCCGGTGACGATGTGCAGGCGCTTGGGGCCGGTGTAGGCGAAGGCCAGCGAGGCGGCCAGGCTGGCCAGCGCGCCGATCTTGGCGTAGCGGTTGACTCTCAGGCGGGCGCTGCGGCGGCGCCTTCTCGGCGGATGTTCGCCGCTCTGGGAGGCGAGGCAGGCGGCGAGCACGGCCTCGGTCCGCTGCTGCATTTCTGGCAGCGGGATCACTTTGGCGTCGTAGCGCAGGATCACGCTGCACGCGGCGGGATTGGCGCGCGCCTCCAGCACGGGCAATTCCCGCGTGGTCGAATCGATGACGCGCTGGGCGACGGCGCGATCGGACAGGCGCGAATCCCTGACTCGCAGCCGCCCCGGTACGGCGGAAACGATGCGTTTCATCTGGTGAATCCCTTCTTTTCCCTTCCGTGGCGCGGCGGCCGGTGCGATGTTTCCGCGGAGCTGTCGCCCGCGGCGCGGCCGCGCGTTCGGATTCGTTTGCCGGGCACTCCCGAAATACGGCGATGTGGCCTCGCCGGGCCCGTTACGACTCTATGTTGACAAAGCAATGATAACCCTTTTGCCGCTGCGTGTTTCAAGACGGCTCGTTTAAAATCATGGCGTCCGGCTGTCGGCAATGCGTGCCGGCGATCGAGACCGTCTTTCATGGATTGGGAGAAAACGATGAAAAACCAGAAGAGTATCGAGCTGCTCAACAAGGCGGTCGCCGACGAGCTTTCGGCGGTGCACCAGTACATGTACTTTCATTTCCACTGCGATGACCAGGGCTACGACCTCCTCGCCAACCTGTTCAAGCGGACGGCGATCGAGGAGATGATGCACATCGAAAAACTGTCCGAGCGGATTCTGTTCCTCAAGGGCGACGTGGAGATGGCCGCGTCCGAAAGCGTGCAGAAGATCCACGACGTCAAGGGCATGCTCGAAATGGCGACGAAGATGGAGACGGCCAGCGCCCGCGACTACAACCGCTGGGCGAACGAATGCTCGCAGAACGAGGATTCGGTGTCGAAGAAGCTGTTCGAGGCGCTGGTCGCCGACGAGGAAACGCACTTCGACCGCTACGACAAGGAAATGGACAACCTCGTCAAGTTCGGCGACAACTACCTGGCGCTGCAGTCCATCGAGCGCAGCAAGGCGGTCTCGGCCGGCGGCCAATCCGCCGCCTCTTGATCCGGACGCGCGGCAGTCTGCTTCTGCAGCCCCCAAACAAATGGACCCTCGGCAAGCGAGGGTCCATGAGTGTTTCGGAAGCGGGCGCGGATGCGCCCGAAACGCTTCCGAACGCCGTATTGCCTTACTTCACGTCGAAGCGGTCAAGATTCATCACCTTGTTCCACGCCGCCACGAAGTCGCGCACGAAGGTCTTTTTCGCATCGTCGCAGGCATAGACTTCGGCGAGCGCCCGCAGCTGCGAGTTCGACCCGAAGACGAGATCGACAGTCGTAGCCGTCCACTTCAGTTCGCCGGTGGCGCGGTCGCGTCCTTCGAACGACTCGCGGGCCTCCGAGGTCGGCTTCCAGACCGTGCCCATGTCGAGCAGATTCACGAAGAAGTCGTTGCTGAGGGCGCCCGGACGCTTGGTGAACACGCCGTGGGCCGACTGGCCGACGTTGGCGTTCAATACGCGCAGGCCGCCGATGAGCACCGTCATTTCGGGCACGGTCAGCGTCAGCTGCTCCGCCTTGTCGACCAGCAGGTCGGCCGCATACGGCTCCAGGCCGCGGCGGAGGTAGTTGCGGAAGCCGTCGGCCTTGGGTTCGAGCACGGCGAAGGAAGCGACGTCGGTCTGCTCCTGCGAGGCGTCGGTACGGCCCGGCACGAAGGGCACCGTCACGTCCATGACGGCCTTTGCCGCCGCCTCGACGGCCGCATTGCCCGCCAGCACGATCAGGTCGGCCAGCGAGATTTTCTTGCCGCCCGAGGCCGCGCCATTGAATTCCTGGCGGATGCTTTCCAGCTTCGCCAGCACGCGCGCCAGTTCCTCCGGCTGGTTGACCGCCCACTCGTTCTGCGGGGCGAGGCGGATGCGCGCGCCGTTGGCGCCGCCGCGCTTGTCGCCGCCGCGGAAGGTGGAGGCCGAGGCCCAGGCGGTGGAGACCAGCTGGGAAATCGACAGGCCGG
This sequence comes from Propionivibrio sp., assembly GCF_047602565.1. GTDB lineage: Bacteria > Pseudomonadota > Gammaproteobacteria > Burkholderiales > Rhodocyclaceae > Propionivibrio. The sequence continues at coordinate 864,902 of NZ_JASGGX010000001.1, read as the reverse complement.
AAGCCAGCACCTGCGCCTTCAGAGCCGCAACGTCCTTCTCGTCGACCAGCGGGTGGTCGACTGCGGGCACCGGGTCCTGCCAGATCAGCTCTTCCTGAGGCGCCAGCTTGCCGAGGTAGCGCGAGCGCGGGCCCATGTCGCGGTGCGTCAGCTTGAACCAGGCGCGGGCGAACGCATCCGCGAACTGGTCCGGGTTTTCCATGAAGCGGCGCGAGATCTTCTCGTACTCCGGGTCGAAGCGCAGCGAGAGGTCCGTGGTCAGCATGGTCGGCACCAGCTTCTTCGACGAATCGTGCGCGTGCGGAATCGTCGCGCCGGCGCCCTTGGCGACCCACTGGTGCGCGCCGGCCGGGCTCTTGGTCAGTTCCCATTCGTAGCCGAACAGGTTCCAGAAGAAGTTGTTGCTCCACTTGGTCGGCGTCGTCGTCCAGGTGACTTCCAGGCCGCTGGTGATCGTGTCGCCGCCCTTGCCGGTGCCGAAGCTGTTGTGCCAGCCCAGGCCCTGCGCCTCGATCGGGGCCGCCTCCGGCTCGGGACCCACGTTCGTGGCAGGCCCGGCGCCGTGCGTCTTGCCGAAGGTATGGCCGCCGGCGATCAGCGCCACCGTCTCCTCGTCGTTCATCGCCATGCGGGCGAAGGTCTCGCGGATGTCCTTGGCCGCCGCGATCGGGTCGGGGTTGCCGTCCGGGCCTTCCGGGTTCACATAGATCAGGCCCATCTGCACCGCCGCGAGCGGGTTCTCCAGGATGCGCGAGTGCTTGTCGCCGTCGGCGTCGTCGTCGGACACCAGCACGGCCTTGTCGTCGCCCTTGTCGACCCCTTCCGAACCATGCGCATAGCGCACGTCGCCGCCGAGCCACTTGGTTTCACTGCCCCAGTAGACGCCTTCATCCGGTTCCCACACGTCCTCGCGGCCGCCGCCGAAACCGAAGGTCTTGAAGCCCATCGACTCGAGCGCCACGTTGCCGGTGAGGACGATCAGGTCGGCCCACGAAAGGCTGCGGCCGTACTTCTGCTTGATCGGCCACAGCAGGCGGCGCGCCTTGTCCAGGCTGACGTTGTCCGGCCAGCTGTTCAGCGGCGCGAAGCGCTGCTGGCCCCGGCCGGCGCCGCCGCGGCCGTCGGAGATGCGATAGGTGCCCGCGCTGTGCCAGGCCATGCGCACGAATAGCGGCCCGTAGTGGCCGAAGTCCGCCGGCCACCAGTCCTGCGAGTTCGTCATCAGGGCCTTCAGGTCGGCGACCACCGCATCGAGGTCGAGCTTCTGGAACTCCTCGGCGTAGTTGAAGTCTCTGCCCATAGGATTCGACTTCTCTGAGTGCTGCTGCAGGATCGACAGGTTCAACTGGTCTGGCCACCAGTCACGGTTCGACTGCATGCTTTCCGTGGTACGTGCGCCGTGTTGCGCGGCGAAGGGGCATTTGCTTTCTGTGGTCATGAGGACTCTCCTTTTATAAAATGGACCGCCTGCTGCTCAGCGCTAAGTCTAGCGAGCCCTCACCTCCGTTTCCAGTTAATTAAGCCAATGCCGGCGATACATCGCCGCTATCGGAGCGCCGCGAGGCGGCACGGAGGACGCCTGCCGTCTGGAACGAAGTCGTGGCATCACTCCGTGATCCGGGGAAGCCGGTGGGTTTCGGTATCTGGATGCCGCGATTACCGCCGGCGGAGGCGCCAACCCTGAGTCATTCGCGCAGGCCCGCACGACGATTGGCCGTTTCAAACTGCAAGGACCCCGCGGCGGCAAAACTGGTTTTTGAGAGCTGTTCTGCTTGGCGACGGACTTGGCGCCGATACTTTCCGTTTCGTCCACGCCTAGCGACTCGGCACTGACGACGGCCGCGCATCGCCAACACGGGCCCTTTCCGACTGACAGGCTGATCGGGTATTCAATAATATTTCTCATTTAACTTGACGTCATCGATAAGCTTGACGTAGATTTACGCCTGAACATCCCGTCCGCATCACACTCGGGCGGCTCCGGCGGGCGGAGCGCACGAATCTTGGAATCCTCGTGCGCCATGCGTCATTTTCTGATCCCATTCTTGCCCGCTTTCCTGTCCGCCGTCGCTGCTGATTCGCCGCGTTCTGTTTCCCTGAAACGCCAGAAGCCCTCCCCGTTCGACTCTCGCCGCCACGCCATCGGCTTGCGTCGACCTGCCGGCGGATGCGACACGGCGTAAAAAGACTCTCTTCGTCCGTGGGGTACGGCATGCATCCGGGCTGTAAGGCACGCTGCTCCGGATTCTTCCGCTGGCTCTGGCTGCCGGGCGCTGCCGCCGCACTCTACTACTACCTGTGGATATGGAATCCGCTGCCGAGCGACGAGGAGATGATCGAGAACTTCAAGACGCATCGGGCGGATTTTGTTGAGGTGGTGCGCCGTTACCGCGAATACCCGCGCCCGCCGGGCAAAGATACCGCCTTCTGGTTCAAGGACGGCGACACACTGGAGCTCTTCAAACGCGCGGGGATTGACAGTGTTGACCATGATGCTTGGACCCCTTGGCTTCCTAATCCGTATTCAATGGAAACAGCAATGAATATGGAAAATGAGCGTAAGGCAACTGGCCCGTTTGGGCTGTTTTACAGATATGGAGCCTTATACATTCAACCCGCGACGACGCCGCGCATCGATCATCCCGATCGAACCGATCATAGAAGGCACTACCGGAACACGGTGGTTTTTGGCGTGATCTGGAAGGAGTACTACTTTTTACCGGAAATTCCTCGAATCGAGAATGGCGAGCTCTTCGGCCCACTCAGCATAGTGGGGAAAGGGTTTCCTGGTCCCCATCAGTATCACGAACAGGAAGGCGTTGCGACGACTCAGTACAGAGTCCGTGTATTCCCTTCCCTTAACCGCCTGCCCAACCATTGGAAGGGCTTCGAATGTGTGTATCGGCAGATCGAGCCGCAGTGGTTCATCCGTATGTGTAACGGCCGTCATTAATTTCATTACAGAGGATTTACCCCATGGGAACCGTCACCTACCTGAGCAGCGCAACCAACGAAACCTACAGCGAAGAAGCTTTTGGTTTCATTTCAACAGCAAAGGATTACATTCGTAATGCAGCCGATGCCCTCGGCATTTCTGCCGGCGCCATAGCCGGCGCAATGGCAGAGGAAAACACGGCCTACGATTGGAAAGATAAAGCGCTTGATCTCTACGCCAAATCGGGATTCGACCCGGCCATGGCGCTGCTCACGTTTCCGGGCGCCATGGCCGGAGGAGCGATTGCCGTTGCGGAATGGGAAGCAACAAACGTCGCGCAGTTGGCAACGACTCGAACGCATGCGCAGTGGCAGGCTTGCTATGCTGCGGCGGAAGCATTCGTCGGTATTCCTAGCCTGACCGACAAGATCATCAACCCGGCTCTGATCGACGCCGGTCCGGGCAACTTCAAGATTGCCACCGCAATCGACATCGTCGTCCAACATGCCGGCAAAGCAGAATATGCGGCGCTTGGCTTAACGCAGTACCTCGACGACTATGCGAAACTCGTCGAGGACTTGATGCGTCCGACGGGTGAGTTGACGGCCAAGCTCTACGGCCTGTACATGAAGGAGTACGCCGAACCGTTCTTCAAGAACAACAACGCCTACGCCGGGCAATGGGAGAGTCTGCCGCAGACTTTCCGCGATGCCTTGCTGGTGACCTACACCAATCTCGGCGAAGCGAAGATGGTGGAACTCATGAAAGAGCCCTACCAACCTCAGCCGGCGCTGACGACGGGGGGCGGCATGAACCATCTGCACAATGCAACGGCGATCGGCAGCGCCCTGGGGCTCGTCGGTTATGGCGACGATGCTATTGGCGTCAGTGACTTTGTCAGCCAGGCGAAATCCACGGGGGAAGCCGGACTGGCAGCTCGCTATGCGCTCAAGCAGTTGCGCTACGTTGCCATCGACGGTATTGACTACAGCGCCTATAACGCCGACGGCTCGCTCGACCTCTATACCTCCGGCGGACAGATCACGGAGAGCTGGATTGCCGACCGTGCGGCCCTGCTGGGGTGGAAGACGCGATACGACACCACCAAGACTGCGTACGGCACCAAAATTGCGGCAGAAATCGCCGGCGACTGGGACTACACCGACTACGGCACGCGGGATGGCGCCGACAATCCATTACGGCTATCCATCGACGGCAACGGCATCGAGGTGACCAACCATCAGATCGTCTTTGGAGACAGCGCCGCCAACACACTCACCGGTGATGGCGCGGCCGACCGTCTCTATGGCGGTGCTGGAGACGACACGCTGGAAGGGGCGGGGGGCTCGGATTACCTCGAAGGCGGGTCGGGGAACGATACCTACCGCGTGGGCAGCGGTTCCGACACCATCCTCGATACCGACCGGACCGGCACGGTGATCTTCGACGGCCAGACATTGACTGGTGGCAGCCGCATGGGGAATACGTTCGTCTGGGCGAGCGAAGGTGGCGAGTATCTCTACACCGTGGACGGCGCCGATCTGCGGATCAGTTCGGGTACGGGCGACGACGGTGAAGTCCGGATCAAGGATTTCCTCAACGGGGACCTCGGCATCCGGTTGCTGGGCGACGGACTGGCGGCCCTGTATGGGCGGCACGACCGGGTGTTCGGCGGCGCCGCAGGCGAGAGCATCAGCACGTTCGACCAGGACGACGTCGTGTTCGCCGACGCCGGGAACGACCGGGTGTACGCGGGCACCGGGTCGGACATCGTCTATGCCGGCGCGGGACAAGACCTGGTCTATGGGGAGGCGGGCGACGATCTGCTATTCGGAGACGTTTCCGCCACCGCGGCCGGCGAAGCCGACCAGTTGTTCGGCGGCGACGGCCGCGACCTGATCGACGGACACGGCGGGGATGATCTGCTTGTTGGCGGCAACGACATCGGCGACATCTATTTGCCAGGCGAAACCGGACAAGGCGACTGGGTGAACGGCGGCACGGGCAACGACACGCTTTACGGCAGCACCCGTGGCGACCTCCTGGCGGGTGGCGCCGGGCAGGATACTCTGTACGGCGGTGGCGGAGACGACGTGCTCACCGGCGACGGCGACTACCGGCCGGACTACCGGGTTAACTATACCCAGGTGGTCGCCTACAGCGCCATCCAAATGGGCATCGAACTCGGCATCCTGCAAGCCACCCTGATGGCACAGCCCGGGCTGTACCTCGACGCGCTGAACGCGCTCAAGCAACTGCAAAGCGGCGAGACCATCCTGCCCGGCGGCGGGATCGGCGCGGACTGGATGTGGAATGGCGCCAAGCTGCGCTACGAACAAAGCGCTCCCGGTTACTGGCTGAGCCCGATCGCCGCGGCACACGACTGGCATATCGAATTCACCGGGACGGCATTCGCACTGATCACGGGCGTTGCGCGCGACGCCGGTCAGTTTCAGGCGGCAGCCGCGGGCGGCGGGGCCGACGTGCTCGACGGCGGCGCGGGCAACGACCACCTGTACGGCGGGGAAGGAGCCGACGTGCTCATCGGCGGCGGCGGAAACGACACGCTGGTCGGCGGCAGCGGCGCGGACACCTTCCGCTTCGCGCGTACCTGGCAGCTCGGCGTCGACGACGGGCACGACCGCATCCTGGACGCCGACGGCACCGACCGGATCGAGCTCGGCGCGGGCATCCTGCCGGAGAACATCACGCTGTCGCTGGCCGGCAGCGACCTCGTCCTCACTCTCGACGTAGCCAACACACTGACCGTGGAGAACTATCTGGAGGGCCATGCGCTGGCTGCCGTGGTCTTTGCCGACGGCACCGTGTGGACGGCGGAAGACATCGCCGCGCGGCTTTTCCCGGCAGCGACCGAAGGGGACGACGTGCTCCACGGCGGCGGCGGGAACGACACGCTCTCCGGGTTGGGCGGCAACGATAGTCTGATCGCGGGCGCGGGCAATGACCGCCTCGATGGCGGCCCTGGAGCGGACACGATGGATGGAGGGACTGGGGACGATACCTATATCGTCGATAACGCCGGCGACGCGGTGGTCGAGAACGCAAACGCCGGCCAGGACCGCGTGGAATCATCGGTTTCCTACACTTTGCCGGACAATGTCGAGGATCTGGTATTGACGGGCACGGGGAACATCGACGGCACCGGCAACGGCCTGGGCAATACGCTTACCGGCAATGGCGCCGCCAATGTGCTGGCCGGGCTGGGCGGCGACGACATCCTCGATGGCGCCGCCGGGGCGGACACATTGAAAGGGGGCGCGGGCAACGACCTCTACGTGGTGGACAACGCCGGCGACACGGTCGTCGAACTGTCCGGGGAGGGGATCGACACCGTCCGTTCCTCGCTCAGCCACGCTCTCGCCGCCAACGTCGAAAATCTCGTGTTGACGGGCTCGGCCGCCATCGACGGAATGGGCAACGAACTTGCCAACGCGCTTACCGGCAACGCCGCGGCCAACATTCTCGACGGCGGCCTGGGCGCGGATACGCTGGCGGGTGGCGCGGGTAACGATACCTACGTGGTGGACGATGCGGGCGACGTGGTGATCGAGAATGCCGGCGAAGGCACCGATACGGTGAAGGCGAGCGTTTCCTGGACCGCCGGCGAGAACATCGAGAACGTCGCGCTGCTCGGCGAGGCCGCCATCGACGCCACTGGCAATGCGCTCGCCAACGTGCTTACCGGCAACGCCGGCGACAACCGCCTGGACGGCCGGGGCGGCAACGATACGTTGAAGGGGGGAAAAGGCGACGACACCTACGTGGTCGACAGTACCGCCGACACGCTGATCGAACTGGCCGACGAAGGCGTCAACACGGTCGAAAGCGCCATTGGCTACACGCTCGGTGCCAACTTGGAGAACCTCGTCCTGACCGGGGAGGCGGCGATCAACGGCACGGGCAACGCCCTGGACAACCGGTTGACCGGCAATGCCGCCGCCAACACGCTGGACGGCGGCACCGGAGCGGATACGCTGGCGGGCGGCGCGGGCAACGACACTTATCTGGTTGACAACGCGGGCGACGCGGTGCTCGAGAACGCCGGAGAAGGCGTCGACCTGGTGAAGAGCGGCGTGACGCACACGCTGTCGGCCAACGTGGAGAACTTGGCGCTGACCGGCAGCGCGGCGATCGACGGCACGGGCAACGAGCTTGCCAACATACTCACCGGTAACGCCGCGGCCAACCATCTTGCGGGGGGCGGCGGCGACGACACGCTGGATGGCGGCGCCGGGGCGGATACGCTGATCGGCGGCGAAGGAAACGACGTTTACGTGGTGGACAACGCCGGGGACAGCGTGATCGAACGGGCTGGCGAAGGCGTGGACATGGTCCTGTCGTCGGTAACGCACGTACTTTCGGCCGACGTGGAAAATCTCACGCTGACCGGTTCCGCCAAGATCAACGGTACGGGCAACGAACTGGCCAATACGCTCACCGGCAATGCGGCAACCAACCGCCTGGAAGGCGGCGCGGGCGACGACACATTGGACGGCGGAGGCGGAGCCGACGTGCTGGCGGGCGGCACGGGCGACGATCGATATATCGTGGATAACGCCGGTGACGCAGTCGTGGAAAATGCCGCCGAGGGGAATGACACCATTTACGCCGGAACGACCTATGTGCTCGGTGCGAACGTCGAGAACCTGGTGTTGACCGGTTCGGCGGCGATCAACGGTACCGGCAATACGCTCGACAACGCATTGACCGGCAATGCCGCGAACAACACGCTGGACGGCGGCACCGGCGCGGATATGCTGATCGGCGGCGCAGGCAACGACACCTACGTGGTGGACAACGCCGGCGATGCGGTGATCGAGCTGGCCGGGGAAGGCGTGGATACGGTCCGGTCCGGCATCGCCTACACCCTTTCCGCGAATATCGAGAATCTCGTGCTGACCGGCAGCGCCAACATCGACGGTAGCGGGAACGAACTCTCCAATGCGCTCACCGGCAACGGCGGCAACAATGTCCTCGACGGCGGACTGGGCGCGGATACGCTGGACGGCGGCGCGGGCAACGACACGTACGTGGTGGACAACGCTGGCGACATGGTGATCGAAGGCGCCAGCAAGGGAACGGATACCGTCCGGGCGAGCGTGGCCTACACGTTGGGCGCCAACCTGGAAAATCTGACATTGACCGGCGTGGAGGCCATCGACGGCACCGGCAACTCGGCCGGCAACCAACTCGCCGGCAACGCGGCGGCCAACACGCTGTACGGCCTGGCCGGCGACGATACGCTGGACGGCGGCGCCGGGGCGGACACCCTGGTGGGCGGGATCGGCAATGACACCTATGTCGTTGACGACGCCGGCGACGTGGTGATCGAGAATGCCGGCGAAGGCACCGATACGGTGAAGGCGAGCGTTTCCTGGACCGCCGGCGAGAACATCGAGAACGTCACGCTGCTCGGCGAGGCCGCCATCGACGCCGCCGGCAACGCGCTCGCCAACGTGCTCATCGGCAATGCCGGCGACAACGTGCTCGATGGCAAGGGAGGTTCCGACGTGCTCCGAGGCGGCGCGGGCAACGATACCTATGTCCTCGATGACAACGATAGCGTGATCGAGAATGCCGGCGAGGGCGAAGACACGGTGCTGTCCAGCCTCACCCATGCCCTGGCGGCCAACGTGGAAAATCTGGTGCTCACCGGTGCGTTGGCGATCAACGGCACGGGCAACGCCCTGGACAACCGGCTGACCGGCAATGCTGCCGCCAACACGCTGGACGGCGGAGCGGGCGCGGACGTGATGGCTGGCGGCGGAGGCGACGACGTCTATGTCGTCGACAACGCGGGCGACGTGGTGATCGAGAACGCGGGGGATGGCGTCGACCTGGTGAAGAGCGGCGTGACGCACACGCTGTCGGCCAACGTGGAGAATCTGGTATTGACCGGCAGCGCGGCGATCGACGGCACGGGCAACGAACTCGCCAACGTGCTCACCGGCAACGCCGCGGCCAACCGCCTTGCGGCGGGCGGCGGCGACGACACGCTGGACGGCGGCGCCGGGGCGGATACGCTCATTGGCGGCGCGGGCGACGATCTCTACATCGTCGACAACGTGGGCGACACGGTACTGGAAATGGACGGCGAGGGCGTCGACCTGGTGAAGAGCAGCGTGACGCACATCCTGGCGGCCAACGTGGAGAATCTCGTGCTGACCGGTTCCGCCAAGATCAACGGCACGGGCAACGAACTGGCCAATACGCTCACCGGCAACGCCGCCGCCAACCGGCTGGAGGGCGGCGCCGGCGACGATACGCTGGATGGCGGTGCCGGCGCGGATACGCTCGCCGGAGGCACCGGCGACGATCTCTACCTGATCGACAACACCGGCGACATCGTGCAGGAAGCCGTGGATGCCGGCATCGACACCGTGCTGGCGAGCGCAAGCTTCACGCTCGCGGCCAACGTCGAGAACCTGGTGTTGACCGGCACGGCGGCGATCAACGGTATCGGCAACGCGCTCGACAACGCGCTGACCGGCAACGCCGCCAACAACACGCTGAACGGCGGTGCCGGAGCGGACGCATTGACCGGCGGCGCGGGCGACGACACCTACGTGGTGGACAACGCCGGCGACGTGGTGACCGAGCTGGCCGGGGAGGGCGTGGACACGGTCCAGTCCAGCCTCGGGTGGACGCTCGGAGCCAACATGGAAAACCTCGTGCTGACCGGCAGCGCCAGCATCAACGGTATCGGCAATGAACTCGCCAATACGCTCACCGGCAACAGCGGCGCCAACCGGCTGGAGGGCGGGCTGGGCGACGATACGCTGAACGGCGGCGCAGGAAGCGATACGCTGATCGGCGGTGCCGGCGACGACACTTACGTGGTGGACGCCGTCACCGATGTGGTCGTCGAACTGGCTGGAGAAGGCGCCGATACGGTCCTGTCGTCGGTCAACTGGAGCCTGGGCGCGCATCTGGAAAATGTCACGCTCACGGGCAGCGGCAGCATCAACGCCACCGGCAACGCGCTCGCCAACGTGTTGACCGGCAACGGCGGCAACAACGTGCTCGACGGCGGCCTGGGAGCGGATACCCTGGCCGGCGGCGCGGGCAACGATACCTACGTCGTCGATGACGCCGGCGACGTGGTGATCGAAGCCGCCGGCGGCGGCACGGACCAGGTGCAGACGGCGCTGTCCCACAGCCTGGCCGACAACGTGGAAAACCTTCTCCTCACCGGCGGCGCCGCTGTGGACGGCACCGGCAACGCGCTGGACAACGTACTGACCGGCAATGCCGCCACCAACGTGTTTTCCGGGCTGGAAGGCAACGACACCCTCGATGGCGGCGCGGGGTCGGATATCCTGATCGGCGGCGCCGGCAACGACACCTACGTGGTGGATGCGGCGGACGACGTGGTGGCGGAACTGGCGGGGGAAGGCGTCGATACGGTCCGCGCGTCGGTGAGCTGGAGCTTGGGCGCCAATCTGGAAAACCTCATTCTCACCGGCAGCGCGGCGGTCGACGGCACGGGCAACGAATTCGACAACACGCTGACCGGCAACGCCGCCGCCAACCGCCTCGAAGGCGGGCTGGGCAACGATACCCTGAATGGCGGCGCCGGGGCGGATACCTTGATCGGCGGCGCGGGCGACGACATCTACGCGGTGGACAACGTCGGCGACGTGGTCACCGAACTGGCCGGCGGAGGCGTCGACACGGTGCAGTCGACGATCACCCATGCGCTCGCCGCCAACGTGGAAAATCTGGTGCTTGCAGGGAGCGCTTCGATCAACGGGACGGGCAATGCGCTGGACAACGTGCTGACCGGAAACGCCGGCAACAACATCCTCGACGGCGGCCAGGGGGCCGACACGCTCGTGGGTGGCGGCGGCAACGATACGTACGTGGTGGACCAAGCAGGCGATACCGTCGTCGAGTCGGCCTCCGCCGGCACGGACACCGTGCAGTCGAGCATCGATTACACGCTCGGCGCCAACGTCGAGAACCTGGCGCTCGTCGGCGCGGCCGTCGTCGGCACCGGTAACGAGCTTGCCAACACGCTCGTTGGTAATGCGGCGGCCAACACCCTCGTCGGTCTGGCCGGCAACGACACGCTGAACGGCGGCGCCGGCGCCGACACGCTGGTGGGCGGCACCGGCAACGACATCTACGTGGTCGATGACGCCGCCGACGAAGTCGTCGAACTGGCCGGCGAAGGGACGGACACGATCCAGGCCGGCATCACGGTCTCGGGACTGGTCGCCAACGTCGAGAACCTCGCCCTCACGGGCGCGTCCGCCATCGACGGTGTCGGCAACGATCTGGACAATCTGATCACCGGCAACGGCGCCGCCAACCGTCTGGAAGGGCTTGGGGGCAACGATACGCTCAACGGCGGTAACGGCGCTGACACGCTGATCGGCGGCGCGGGGAACGACACGCTGGACGGAGGGAGCGGCAACGACACCTACGTTTTCGGCCGGGACGACGGTGTCGACCGGATCAGCGAGTACGACAGCACGGCCGGCAATACCGATCTGCTGTCGTTCGGCACGGAGATCGACGCCGAACAGATCTGGCTGCGCCGGGTGGGCAACGACCTGGAAGTCTCGCTGATCGGCACGGCCGACAAGGCGACGCTCGCCAACTGGTATTCCGGAACGGCCTACCGCATCGAGCAGTTCAAGACCGCCGACGGCGAGGTTCTGCTGCACACCCAGGTGGAGATGCTGGTCCAGGCGATGGCGGCCTTCGCGCCGCCGGCCGCGGGCCAGACCACGCTGCCGCAGAACTATCAGGATGCGCTGGCTCCGGTGATCGCCGCCAACTGGCGGTAATCCCGGCCGCCGATGTTCCCCTGCCGGACGGCGGGGGAGATTTTTCTTTCATGTTCGGACAATCGACCCAGACCGATTTTTGTGATGAACGAATACCCGGCTGCAATCCGGTGGGTTGCATGGTTTCTGAGATTTGTCGCAGGGAGCGTCACCGGTGTGCTTCTGGGCTTCCTGTTCTCATTGCGAAGTAGATCGGGACCGTGGATCGCGCCGGACCTGCTCGCTTACCACGTTCTCGGTTTTGCCCTGATCGTCGGGGCGCTCGCCACGCTTCTCGGTGATCGGCTCTGGCTTGGAGACGTCTCGATCGTTGAGGAGCCTTCGGAGCGGAATCCGGTACAGAAAGCGGTTTCCTGGGTACTCATGCTTTTGGGCCTGGGATTGGTTGCGTTCTGTGTCTATCGGTCGATTTGAAGCGATGCGGTGGTTTGTGGCCGACAAAGAGGATCAGCGGCTATCGATTTCGCGTAATGGCGATGCCGTCGTGGCTACGACAAGGGTTCCAGGATGACTCACCTTTCCCCACCGCTGACGCTGCTGGCCGACCCCGACGCGCCCGGAGCGGAATCGGCACCCCCGCCCGCTCCCGACACCGGTCTGCTCGGCCTCGTCATGCTGGCGCGCTTCCACAACGTCGCCGCCGACCCCGACCAGCTCGCCCACGAGTTCCGGGTCGACGGCCAGCCCTTCGACATTCCCCAAATCCTCCTGGCCGCCAAAAAACTCGGCCTCAAGGCCAAGATAGTCGGGACGGAATTCTCCCGCCTGGACAAGACCCCCTTGCCGGCGCTCGCCGTCGGCCGGGACGGCCGCTTCTTCATCCTCGCCCGCGCCGAGGCGGACAAGGCGCTCATCCAGAGCCCCGGCGCCGGCCGGCCGGAGGTCGTTTCCCGCGCGGACTTCGCGCAGCGCTGGAGCGGCCAGCTGATCCTCTTCACCTCCCGCGCCTCGCTCGCCGGCGAACTCGCCAAATTCGACTTCACCTGGTTCATCCCCGCCGTCGTCAAGTACCGCAAGCTGCTCGGCGAGGTCCTGCTGGTCTCCTTCGTCCTGCAGCTCTTCGCGCTGGTCACGCCGCTCTTCTTCCAGGTGGTCATGGACAAGGTGCTGGTGCACCGCGGCTTCACCACGCTCGACGTGATTGCCGTCGGCCTGCTCGTGGTCTCGGTCTTCGAAGTCCTGCTTTCCGGCCTGCGCAGCTACGTCTTCGCCCACACCACCAGCCGCATCGACGTCGAACTGGTGGCCCGCCTGTTCCGCCACCTGCTCAACCTCCCGCTCGCCTATTTCCAGGCCCGGCGCGTCGGCGACACGGTGGCCCGCGTGCGCGAGCTGGAGAACATCCGCCAGTTCCTCACCGGCAACGCCATCACCCTGCTGCTCGACCTCGTCTTCTCGGTCGTCTTCCTCGCCGTGATGCTCTACTACAGCGGCTGGCTGACGCTGATCGTGGTCGTCTCGCTGCCGTGCTACTTCCTCCTCTCGCTGCTCATCACCCCGCTGCTGCGCGCCCGCCTGCACGAGAAGTTCAACCGCGGCGCCGAGAACCAGGCCTTCCTGGTCGAGACGATCAACGGCATCGACACCCTCAAGGCCATGGCCGTCGAGCCGCAGATGATGCGCCGCTGGGACAACCAGTCCGCCGCCTACGTCGCCGCCGGCTTCCGCACCGCCACCCTGGCGACGCTGGCGCACGAGGGCGTGGCGCTGGTCGGCAAGCTGGTCACCGTGGCGACGATGTGGCTCGGCGCGCGCCTGGTGATCGGCGGCGACCTTTCGGTCGGGCAGCTGATCGCCTTCAACATGCTGGCCGGCCGCGTGTCCACGCCGATCATGCGGCTCGCCCAGCTGTGGACCGACTTCCAGCAGACCGGCATCTCGGTGCAGCGCCTCGGCGACATCCTCAACACCCGCACCGAACTCGCCCAGGCCAACCGCAGCACCCTGCCGCCGCTCGCCGGGCGCATCGAATTCGACCAGGTGGTGTTCCGCTACCGGCCCGACGCGCCGGAAGTCCTGCGCGGCATCGCCCTGACCATCCGGCCCGGCGAGGTGATCGGCATCGTCGGCCGCTCGGGGTCCGGCAAGAGCACGCTCACCAAGCTCGTCCAGCGCCTGTACCTGCCCGAGCGGGGCCGGGTGCTGGTCGACGGCGTCGATCTCGCGCTGGCCGACACCTCCAGCCTGCGCCGCCAGATCGGCGTGGTGCTGCAGGAGAACATGCTGTTCAACCGCAGCATCCGCGAGAACATCGCGCTCACCGATCCCGGCCTGGCGATGGAAACGGTGATCAACGCCGCCCGGCTGGCCGGCGCGCACGAGTTCATCCTCGAACTGCCCGAAGGCTACGACACGATCGTCGGCGAACACGGCGCCACGCTCTCCGGCGGCCAGCGCCAGCGCATCGCCATCGCGCGCGCCCTGATCACCAACCCGCGCATCCTGATCTTCGACGAGGCGACCAGCGCGCTGGACTACGAGTCGGAAAGGATCATCCAGAACAACATGAAGGCCATCTGCCGCGGACGGACCGTGCTGATCATCGCGCATCGCCTGTCGGCCGTGCGCGACGCCCATCGCATCCTCGTCCTGGATCGCGGCCAGGTCGTCGAGCAGGGCACGCACGCCGAGCTGCTCGCGCACGAGGCCGGGCATTACTCGCGCCTGCACCGGCTGCAGATGGGGTGAACTGAACATGCGCCGATCGTTACCCCTGCGCCTGCGGGCCGCCCTCGACCTCCTGCGCCGCTACGCCTCGGTCTTCCGCCACGTCTGGCGCGAACGGCACAAACTCGATCCGGCCCGCCGCCTGCCGCACGAGGCCCAGTTCCTGCCGGCGGCGCTCGAACTGCAGGACACGCCCGTTTCGCCGGCGCCGCGCGTCGCCATGTGGCTGCTGATGGCCTTCGCCCTGATCGCGCTCCTGTGGGCGGTCTGCGGCCGCATCGACGTGGTGGCGGTGGCGCACGGCAGGATCGTGCCCAACGACCGGACCAAGATGATCCAGCCGTTCGAGACGGCGACGGTGCGCGCCATCCACGTCGCCGACGGGCAGGCCGTCAAGGCCGGCGACGTGCTGATCGAACTCGACGCGACGAGCACCACGGCGGACACCACGCGCACGGCCAACGACCTGGTGACCGCCCGGCTGCAAGGGGCGCGCGCCAGGGCGATGCTGGCCGCCCTCGCCGGCGGGCGCCTGCCGCCGCTCGGCGCGGTCGCCGGCGCCGGCCCGGAGCGGCTGGCGCAGGAACAGCACGTCCTGGACGGCCAGTATGGCGAGTACCGGGCCCGGCTGGCCCGCATCGACGCCGACGTCGCCAAGCGCGAGGCGGAACTGCGCTCGACCCGGGAAATCGTGCGCAAGCTGGAGCAGACCGTGCCGATCGCCCGGCGGCGGGCACAGGACTTCAAGGACCTGGTCGAGAAGAACTTCGTCTCCCGGCACGGCTACCTGGAGAAGGAACAGGCGCGCATCGAGCAGGAAGCCGACCTCGCCACCCAGCAGAGCCGGCTGCAGGAGCTCGCCGCCGCCTTGCAGGAAGGGCGCGGCCAGCGCCTCGCGCTGGTGGCCGAGACGCGGAACAGGCTGATGACCCTCACCGCGCCGGTGGACGGCACCGTGCAGCAACTGGCCGTGCATACCGTCGGCGGCGTGGTGACCGAGGCGCAGCCCTTGCTGATGCTGGTGCCCAGGGACAATCCGATCGAGGTCGAGGCCTTCGTCGAGAACAAGGACATCGGCTTCGTCAATCCGGGGCAGGCGGCGGTGGTCAAGATCGAGACGTTTCCGTTCACCCGGTATGGGACGGTCGATGCCACCGTGACGTCCGTCTCCGACGACGCGGTCAATGACGAGAAGCGCGGACTGATCTTCCCGATGCGGGTCAAGCTGGCGAGGAACGCGCTCCGGGTGGAGAACAAGACCGTCCATCTCTCCCCCGGCATGGCCGTTACCGTCGAGGTCAGGACCGCCCAGCGCCAGGTCGTCGAGTACTTCCTCAGCCCCTTGCTCCAGTACGCCAACGAAAGCTTGAGGGAACGGTAGCCGTGCGGCGGCGGCCGGGTCAAACCTCGGCAGGAGGGCGGTCGCCGGCCCGGAACAGGGCCTCGATTTCGTCCGGCGGGGCGGCGCGGCCGAACAGCCATCCCTGCTGCAGGTAGCAGCCGTAGGTTTTCAGGGCGTCCGCCTGGGCGCGGGTTTCCACGCCCTCGGCGACGATTTCCAGCCCGAGCTGCCGGGCGATGGCGACGATGGTGCGGACGATGACCTGCTCGTCGGCGTCCTGCGTGATGTTCCGCACGAAGCTGCGATCGATCTTCAGGCGGTCGAGAGGCAGGCGGGTGAGGTAGGCCATCGAGGAAAAACCCGTGCCGAAATCGTCCATCGCGAAGCGCACGCCGCGCCGGCGCAGGGTTGCCAGCGCCTCCAGCACGGGCGGCTCCACCTGCAGGTAGAGGCTTTCGGTGAGTTCGAGGATCAGGGCGCCGGCGGCGAGTCCGCTCTCGGCCAGCGCCTCGTTGACGTGGCGGGCGAAATCGGCGTCCAGCATCTGCCGGGCGGAGATGTTGATCGACATGGAAAGATCCGGACCGAGGGCGAAGCGCTCCTGCCAGGCGCGCATCTGCCGGCACGCCTCGCGCAGCACCCAGCGGCCGATCGGGACGATCAGGCCGGTTTCCTCGGCGACCGGGATGAACTCGTCGGGCGGCGCCAGCCGGCCGTCCGCCTCCGGCCAGCGCAGCAGCGCCTCGAACCCGGCGAGGCGCGGTTCCCGGCTGTCGATCATCAGCGGCTGGTAGTGCAGGACGAAACGGCCGCTGGCGACGGAGTCGCGCAGCCGCATTTCGAGCGACAGCCGCCGTGCCGCGTTGACGCCGAGGCTCTCGTCGTAATAGTGGTAGCCGCCACGCTCGCCCTGCTTGGCGGCGTACATCGCCTGGTCGGCCTGCTTGAGCAGGTCGTCGGGATCGTTGACGCTGCCGGGATGCAGCGCGATGCCGATCGAACAGCCGGTCTGCAGCTGCTGCCCGGCAAAGCCGATCGGCGCGCCGATCCGCCCGATGATCTTGCGGGCGAGCGAAGCGGCGTGGTTCGGGTCGCCGAGCTCGCCGACCACCACCACGAACTCGTCGCCGCCCAGGCGGGCGACGAAATCGCTGTCGCGCACGCTGCCGCGCAGCCGCTGCGCGGTCTCGCGCAGCACGTGGTCGCCGGCGGCGTGCCCGAGCGAGTCGTTGATGATCTTGAAACGATCCAGGTCGAGGTAGAACAGGCCGAGCAGGGTGTCGCGGCGGCGGCTCTCGGCCAGCATGTGCACGAGGCCGATGCGCAGCCCGGCGCGGTTGGTCAGGCCGGTCAGCGGGTCGTGGTAGGCCAGGAAATGCACGTGGCGCAGCGCCTTGTCCAGCCACAGGCCGACGGTCAGCCAGATGACGGCGGCCAGCGTGCCCCACAGGAACAGGCCGGCGGCGGCGATCTCGCCCAGCGAGAACGGCAGCTGCAGGCGCTGCTGGATGACCAGCAGCGGGCTGTCCGGATGATCGTCCCAGCGCTGCGGCACCTGCACGAAAAGGCTGCCGTGGCGCGACAGGCGGCCGACGAGGCGCGGGTCGAGCGCCGAGATTTCCCCGGCGCCGGCCTCGCCGAGCGAGGAGGCCAGCACGCGCTCGCCGTGCACCACGAAGAGGCGCATGTCCGGGCCGCTTTTCGACGCCAGCCAGGCGTCGTCGAGAGGAAACGCCCGCGCGCCAAGCGGGGCCGCGCGGGAGGCGCCCGGCGGCGCGGCGGCGAAGGCGGCGCGGCTGAGCGTGTCCGACGCCGCGTCGAACGACCAGGCGAGGCCAACCCGCTCGACGCCGTCCGGCACGGGCGCGGCCATGCGCCGCCAGTCGAGGTCCGCCGCGCGCATGATCTGGCCGGCGTAGTGCGCCAGCGCCGCAAGCTGGCGGTCGGTCAGCCGTTCGACCTCGAACAGGTAGAAGGCCAGGCAGGCCAGCAGCGAAAAGAGGCCGGCGCCGGCCAGCGCCCGGATCAGCCGCTTGTTGGCGCGCAGCGTGGCGAATTCGCGTCCGCCGGCGGCGTTGATGCGGAAGCCCGCGGCGGAGTCCATGGCCGGGCGCGGCGGGGGACGGTCAGCGGCCGCCGTTGCCCGCCTCGGCGGCTGTGTCGGCTTTCGCCTCGCCGCCCTGTGCGCCGCGCTTCCACGGCAGGGAAAAGCCCATGCGCGAGAGCAGGCCGTCGCGCAGGATGAACTGATGGTAGAGCGCGCCGCCGACGTGCAGGACGAGCAGGGCGAAGAGCGCCATCGCCGTGTAGCGATGGACGGCGAGCAGCGGCAGCTCGTCCAGGTCGGCCGGCAGGCGGCCGTAGCCGAGGAAGACGACGCGCGGCAGGTCGGCGAGCAGGGCCATGCCGACGCCGCTGGCGATCATGACCAGGATCAGCACGTCGAAGAGGCGGTGCACGGCGCGCGCCAGCCAGTCGGCCCAGGCCATGCCGGAACTCAGCACCGGCGGGCGCTTGGCGTTGCGGCGCATGACGAAGCGCAGCAGGGTGAGGACGAAGACCAGCCCGCCGGCCGACATGTGGCGGCGCAGCGCGTCGATCTTTTCCGGCGAATCGTCGGGAATCCCGGACATCACCAGCGCGCTCATCACCAGCGCGGCGATGATCAGGCTGGCGATCAGCCAGTGCAGGACGCGGATCAGCGGATGATGGCGCTTGCGGGTCATGGCCGCGCCTCCACGGGCCGGCGACGGGAAAGGGGAATGCTCATGAGGGGGCCTCTAAGGGAAGGAAAAAGACGGGCAAGCACGGCGGCACGGCGGGAAAACGGGAAGTTGCCTTTCGCCGTGCCCGCCGTGTCGCCGTGGTAAAAAAAGTTGTTCTCCGTGTTTCATGATCCAAAACGTCAAGCCGTGGCCGGGCGAAAACGCAGCCACAGCCAGGCCAGGACGGGCAGCAGGAGCATCGCGGCCTGCGTGCCGGTGCCTTGCAGCGTGGGGGCGAGGCCGAGCCAGGAAACTTGCGGAATGCCGGGCAGATGGAACGCGCCGATGTGTCCGGCGGCCTGCAGTTCGACGATGCCCTGGCCCATGAAGACGATCGACATGCCGTAAAGCAGGACGGCGGTCGTGCCGAAGAACAGGGGGTAGGGGATGCGCATCGCGGCCAGCCGGAAGGTTACCACGCCGGCGGCGAGCAGCGCGGCGGCGGCCGCCATGCCGGCGGCGATCGCCGGCATCTGGCCGGTGCTGCCGGTAGCCAGCGCGTGGTAGAAGAGCACGGTTTCCGCGCCTTCGCGGTAGACGGCGAGGCAGGCCGCGCCGCCGAGCGCGAACAGCGAGCCATTGGACAGGGCGGTGTCGATCTGCCCGGCGATCCAGGCCTGCCAGCGCCGCGCCTCGCTCTTGGAGAACAGCCAGAAGCTGACGCAGCCCAGCACGCCGGCGGCGAAGATCATGGTCACGCCCTCGATCACCGCGCGCGAGGCGCCGGCCGCCTGCAGCACGCCGGTCAGCGCCCAGCCGGTGAGCAGCGAGAGCGGCACGGCGATGCCGGCGCCGGCATAGATCACCCACAGCCGGTCGGCGCCGCCGGCGCGGCGCAGGTAGGCGGCCAGCGCCGCCACCACCAGCATCGCCTCGGCGCCCTCGCGCAGCAGGATCAGCAGCGACTGCGCGAAGACCGGCCAGAAGCCGCTGCTGTCCGCCCCGTCGTACAGCGCGGCGGCGTCGAGCAGGCGGGCGCGCAGGGCCTGCCAGGATGCGTCCAGCTCGGCCGGCGGCACGCCGCGCATGGCCTTGCCGTTGACCAGCCCGAACAGCACCTCGATCTCGGTCTTGAGCCCCGGCGACTTGATGCCGAGGTCGAGCTCCATGCCGGCGCCCTCGAAGACGTCGAAGTACAGCTTGGAGAACTCGGCGCCGGTCGCCAGCCGCTTGTCCGGTGCGTAGGCGGCGACGGCGGCGTCGCCGCGCCGGGCGATTTCCGCGACCACCGCCTTGCCGTCGGTGGCGGCGAAGGCGGCCGGGAGGAGGCAGACGAGCGCCAGCACCAGCAGGAGGATGCGCGTCATTCCGGGCTTGGCCCGGACGCCGGAGGCACGCCGCTGGATTCCGGCTTGCGCCGGAATGACGGCTGCGGGGGGCGTATCGTGATGCATCGTCATTGCTTCTTGGTCTCCGTGGTTTTTCCGGCCGGCCGCGGCGCGGGCATGGCCTGGATCAGGTTCATCAGGTAGCGCGCGGCCTGCGCGACGGTGGCGGGCCAGCGCTCGGGCACCGGGCCGTAGCGCCAGCCGCAGTAGGCGTCGGCCAGGGTCTGGATGCCGACGGCGAGTTCGGGGCGCGCCCGGCCGACGCGGCGCGCATAGTCCCGCGGGCATTCCGTCGGCGCGAGCGGCAGGCCGTGCCGGGCCAGCAGGGCGCAGGCGCGCCGCCAGGCGCGCTGCGCGGGCGGCAGGCGGCGGGCGTCGCGCCAGCGGGCGAGGCCGAGGGCGGCGCCGGCGAGCGTCGCGGCGGCGAACACCGCGCCGAGCAGCAGCCACACCCAGGCGAAGCCGCCGCCCTTGCCGGCCAGCAGTTCCAGCTGCCGCTCGGCGTCCAGGCGGACGATCCAGCGTCCGATCCAGTCGCCGAGGGCGTCGAGCCAGGACGGCGCGTCGTCCGACGGCTGCAGTCGGAGCTGCGCGGCCGGCGCGCGTTCGGCGAAGTCGCCGTTCGGCAGAGGGCGGGGAGCCGCATTCTTGCGGCCTTCCTCGCGCGGAGCGGGGGCCGTTGCCGCGGGTTCCGCGCGCTCCCTGGCCTGGGGGCCCGTCTCGACCCGTTTCTGCAGGGCGACGATGTCCACGGGGTCGATGCGCCGCCAGCCGCGCCGGCCGTCCCAGACCTCCGCCCAGGCGTGGGCGTGGCTGCGCTTGACCACCACGTAGTTGGTCAGCGCCATCAGCTTGCCGCCGCGATACCCCGTCACCAGCCGCGCCGGTACCCCGGCGGCGCGCATCAGGTAGACGAAGGCGCCGGCGAAGAACTCGGCGTTGCCGGCGCGCGTGTCGAACCAGAAGGCGTCGAAGGCGTCGGCCTCCGGTGGCGCCTCGAAGCGGTCGCGCAGCGTGTAGCCGCCCTCGGCGATGCGGGCCAGCGCGGCGCGCACGATGGCGTCGGCATCCGCCTCGCCGGCCGCGCGCAGCTCCCGCAACTCCCCGCCCAGCCGGCGCAGGCGCGGGTTGCCCGCGGCGGGCAGAGCCAGCGCGCGCTCGCGCAGGTCGGGCGCGATCTCCGGCCGGGCGGTCCATTCCAGCCAGGAGGCCAGGCCGTAGGTCATTTCGCGTGCCACCGGCGTGTGCGAGATCACCTGCCAGTCCGGGGCGACGAAGGCCTCGGTGGGCAGCGCGGCGGGCAGGTCCAGCGCGTACAGCCAGGTGGCCTTGTGCGGCGACAGGCGGATCGTGTAGCGCACTTCCTGCGCCTTTTGCGCCAGCTGCTCCTCCCCGAAGGCGCGGGCGCTGCGCCAGCCCTTCTGCATGAAGCGGCGGCCGTTGGTGGCGATGTCCGCATCGAGCGACCACTCCCGCCCGTCGAAGTCGTAGAACACCGGGCCGCGCCAGTACAGCTGCGCGGTCGGCGGCACCCAGTTCTCGAACTCGGCGACCAGCACCGGCGTCGACGCGGCCATCGCCGCGCCGGCCTGGGTCTGCCCCGGCTTCAAGGTCGCGGCGACGCCGAGGCCGGCGGGCGACTGGTCGATGCCGATGGCCAGCGGCAGGCCGAAGCTCAGGCCGATGTCCCACAGCGGGCCGGGAATGCGCGGGAAGAACACGAACAGCACGCCGGCCAGCGGCAGCGCGGCGGCCAGATGGCGCAGCGGCATGCGCAGCACCCGCAGCGCGGTTTTCAGGCGCGGCGCCGGGCGGCGGCCGGGGACGGGGTCCGTTTCCGGCGCGCCCAGCGCGGCCAGGGCGCACGGCAGGGCCGGCGCGATCCACGCCAGCGCACCGGCCTCGCTCCAGTTCAGGCTGCCGACGGCGACGGCGACCAGCGCCGCGGCGGCGACCAGCGCGTCTTCCGCGGCGCTCCGCGACTCGGCCCATTTGAGCAGCAGCGCGGCGAGCAGGGCGAGGCGCAGCGTTGCGGCGGCGAACCATCCCCAGGCCAGCGCGGCGGCGGCATAGACGCCGAGCAGCGCGGCGACGCGCAGGGCGGCGGCCGTGCGCGTCGCGGGCAGCCGGCGGCTGGCGGCGGCGAGCAGGAGGACCGGCCACGCCGCCCACGGCAGCGCCGGCGCGTGCGCGGCGACCATCAGGCCGAGCAGTGCGGCGAGCGGCAGGCCGGCCGGCGCGGGGCGCCTCGCCACGCTCGCCGTCATGCCTCGATCGCCTCGCGGCGGGCCACGTCGCCGGCCTCGGCCGCGTCGAAGCGGGCCAGCGCCGACAGGCAGGCCGCCTGGTGGCCGGCGCCGCGCTGCGGCGGGATGTGCAGCCGTCCGAGCTGCAACCCGTAGTCGAGCCCGTCGCGCTGCGCGGTGAGGACCCAGGCCGCCAGCTGGGAGAGGCGCGCCTCGGCGTCGCCCTGCGTCTGTTCCCAGCGCAGCCACAGCGCCTCGCCGCCCTGCGCGCCGTCGAACTGGTTGACCGTCAGTTGCCCGCTGCGCCCGTAAACGCGCCAGTTGATGCGCCGCGTCGGGTCGCCCGGCGCATAGCGGCGCACGCCCTGGAAGTTGTCGGCGGCGAACTGGCGGTGCGCGGGCACCGGCGCGGCCGTGGGCAGCGGCGCCTCGCCGGCCGGGGTGGGATAGACCAGCGCCTCCATCGCCGGCAGCGCGACGCGCTGGCGCCACAGGCCGAACGGCCAGGTGGAGGCGAGCGCCAGCGGGCCGGCCAGCTGGATGCCGCGGCGCCGGGCCGGCACGCCGACCTCCAGGCGCGCGTCCGACGCCGGGGCGAGACCAGCGGCGGGCGAGGCGTCGCCGCCGGCGTGCAGCCGCAGCGCGTGGCGGCGGATGCCGGCGGTTTCGCTCAGCGTGCCGCCGATGCCGAGGCGCTCGCCGACGCAGACCGGGGCGGGCGCGGCGGGCTGCCAGCGCAGCCCGCGCAGGTTGCGCCGGCAGAGCCAGGCCGATTGCAGCCACAGCGAAAGCATGACGAAGGCCAGCGCGAAAACCAGGTTGTTGCCGTAGTTGATGGCGGTGGCGAGCAGGGCGGTCACGGCCGCGAACCAGCACACGCCGGCGCCGGTCGGGCGCAGGCCGGGCCGGAGCGGCTGGCGCCGCCGCGAACCGGGCGCCGGAATGCCGACTCCTCCCCCTTCAAGGGGGAGGTTGGGAGGGGGATGGGGGAAACCCCGAGCCGGAGCGCTGACCCCATCCCCACCCCGGCCCTCCCCTTGAAGGGGAGGGAGAGGGCGTTCCTGCGGACTCATGGCAGCGGCACGGCGTCGAGGATGGCCTGCGCGTGATGCGCCGCCGTGCGCGCGTCGCCGTGGCCGAGGCGGTGCATGGCGACGTGCGGGAAGACCGTCTGCACGTCCGAGGGCAGCACGTGGTCGCGCCCGTCGAGCAGTGCCCAGGCGCGGCCGGCGGCGAGCAGCGCCAGCGCGCCGCGCGGCGAGAGGCCGAAGGCCAGCCCGGCGGCGTGCCGGGTGTGCTCGGCCAGCGCCCGCACGTAGTGCAGCAGCGCATCGCCGGCGTGGACGCCGCGCGCCTGCCGCTGCAGCGCCGTCAGGGCGGCCGGGTCGAGCAGCGGCTGCAACTCGTCGAGCAGCACGCGCCGGTCCTCGCCGCGCAGCACTTCCAGTTCGGCCTCGGCGTCCGGGTAGCCGAGCGAGAGGCGCATCAGGAAGCGGTCGAGCTGCGCTTCGGGCAGCGGGTTGGTTGACAGGTGGTCGACCGGGTTCTGCGTGGCGATGACGAAGAAGGGTTCGGGCAGCGGCCGGGTGACGCCTTCGCTGCTCACCTGCCGCTCCTCCATCGCTTCGAGCAGCGCGGACTGCGTCTTCGGCGAGGCGCGGTTGATCTCGTCGGCGAGCAGCAGCTGGGTGAAGATCGGGCCGGGGTGGAAGACGAATTCGCCTTTCGCGCGGTCGAAGATGGCCGCGCCGGTGAGATCGCCCGGCAGCATGTCGTTGGTGAACTGCACGCGCTTGAAGTCCAGGCCCAGCGCCTTCGCCAGCGCATGCACGAGCACCGTCTTGCCCATGCCGGGCAGGTCCTCGATCAGCAGGTGGCCGCGCGCGATCAGGCAGGCCAGCGCCAGGCGCACGGCCCGCGGCTTGCCGAGCAGGATGCCGTCGATGCACGCGGCGGCGTCGGCGAGGGAAGGCACGTTGGTGTTCAGATGGGTTTGGTTCAGGTCGTTCATGTGGTTTCGGGGCTGCGGGTAAGGGTGGAATTCAACAGGCCGTCATTCCGGCGAAAGCCGGAATCCAGTGGCGGCGTTGGCGGCCGCGAAGCCGCCTGAGATTCGGCGGCGTGGTTTCTGGATTCCGGCTTTCGCCGGAATGACGGGGGGAACGGATGCGGCTGCGGCATCACAGCGACTCCAGGAAGCGGAGCAGCGCGGCGCGCTCGTCGCGACGCATGGCCATGAAGCGGCCCTTGGCCGCGGCGGCCTGGCCGTCGTGCCAGAGGATCGCTTCCTGCAGGCTGCGCGCGCGCTGGTCGTGCAGGAAATTCGTGTGGTGGTTGCTGCGTTCGGTCAGGCCGATACCCCACAAGGGCGGCGTGCGCCATTCCTGCGCCGTCGCCTCGCCGTCCGGGCGGCCGGCGAGGCCCGGCCCCAAATCGTGCAGGAGCAGGTCGGTGTAGGGGTGGATGGTCTGGTGGCGCAGGCGCCCGATCGGATGCGTGTCGCCGGTGCGCACCGTGTCAACGTGGCAGGCGTTGCAGCGCGCCTGCTTGAACAGTTCCTCGCCTTTTTGCGCCAGCGGGTCGTCGAGATTGCGGCGCGCCGGGACGGCCAGCAGCTGCAGGTAGATGGTCAGGTCGTCGAGCTGCTGCGCCGACAGTTCGGGTTCCTCCGGCGTGCCGCCGTTTTTCGCCGCCGCGCATTCCTTCTGGTGCGGCAGGCAGCCTTCCCGCCGGTGGATCACGCTGGTCACGCCCATGTCGTTGAACGCGGCGCCGGCGGCCTGCGCGCGCAGGCTCGGCTCGTTGGCCTTGAGCGAGAAGCGGCCGAGCACACGTTTGCCGCTTTCCGGGTCGGTGACGTAGTTGGGCTTGCCGGAGACGCCGTCCGGATCGTTCTTCTGCGCCTCGGCGAGCGCCAGCAGCGTGCTTTCGGCGATGGCTTCGAGCAGCCCGCCGCCATGCACCGGCGGCGCGCTGCGCGCCTCGATGATGACGTTCTCCGGCAGCGGGCCGTGCGCCAGATCGGTGACGCGGAAACGCGGCCGGCGCAGGCTGTAGGCTTCGCCGTCGGCAAAGCGGCCGGGAATTTCCTCCCAGTCGATGTGCGCCTTGCCCTCGGGCGGCACGCCGGCGACGGCGCGGTCGTGCAGCTGGTGGTGGTAGCCCTCCGGCGGCTGCCAGCCGCCCTGGCCGTCGGGAACGGACAGGCGCAGGAACATCCCGATCATCTCGCCGCCGCTCGCGTAGGGTTTCTCGACGCGGCCGTCGCGGAAGTGGCATTCGGCGCAGCCGCTGGCGTTGTACAGCGGGCCGAGGCCGCGCCGCCGCGTGCCGCCGGCATTTTTGCGCTGCGCGGCGGTCGTTCCGTCGCCCGGCACGAACACCTTGTCGAAGACGCCGTCGCCGGCCTCGAAGATGGCCTCGTACTGCCACGGCAGGTTGTTCGGCGTCTGCCCGAAAGGAATGAAGCCGTCGTGGAAGACGGTCAGGTCGCCGCCCGAGAGCGCACGCGGATCGGCCCGGGTGAAGTAGCTCATGTCGCCGTCGCCGTAGCCGGCGCGCCAGGCGTGGCGCGTTTTCCACCAGGCATGGCCGAGGCCGGCGCAGGCGATGGCGAGGAGGGCGAGATAGAACAGCAGGCGGGGAGAGCGGGGTTTCATGGCGGTGTGATGAATCAGTAGTCGAAGCGGTAGCCGAGGCGCAGCGCCCAGCTGTCGTTGTCGACGCCGTTCAGCTGGATTTCGCCGCTGCTGCCGTCGGCGAAGTAGGTGATGTCGCGGCCGTCCCGCAGGCGCAGCGTGCGGCCGGAAAGGCCGATGGAGACGCTGTGGCGCGGCCACGGCGACCAGTCGGCGCCGAAGTCCGCTTCCCAGCCGGTGCCGTGGCCGAGATGGCGGAAGCTGACGGGGTGGGCGAAGTCCTCGCGCAGATTCCAGTTGGCCGTGGCCTCGTACGAGAACCAGTGGTGCTTCAGGCCGGCGCGCACGGTCAGCCGCTCGTTCGGGCGCGACTCGCTCTCCACTCCGATCCAGCCGCTGCGCCATTCGGGTTCGTATTTGGCGTCGAGCCCGGCGAAACCGCCGAGCGGCATGCCGAAGCCGTAGTCGGCGACGACCTGCTTGCCGTCGCGCATGCGGTAGCTGCCCTTGTAGCGCGCCAGCCCGATCATCGGGGTCAGGTCGTGGCCGGCGGCCAGCGGGAAGCGCCAGCCGGTGCCGAGCGAGACGTCGTGCGCGGTGCTGCCCCGCGGATCGGAATACGAGCGCGAGAACTCGGCCTGCCGGCCGTCGAGCAGGTAGTCCGAGTCCTGGACCTCGCCGCCGAGGGTGCGGGCGTACGCCGCGTGGCCGCGCAGGGTGAAGCCGGACGCATGCGTCCAGCCGGCGTCGAGGCGCAGCTCGGCGTTCGGCATCTCCCAGGCCAGTTCCGAAAGAACGTTCGGCGTGGCCCTGCCGCTCGCGTCGGAGGCGATGTTGTAGCTCGTCTTATCGTGGCGGTAACCCGAGGACAGGCGGAAGTAGCCGCCCTCCGCGCGTCCGCCGCCGGCGGGCGCGACCGCCGTCAGCGCTACCTCGCGCGGGCCGGCGTCGGTATAGACGGTCATGGTCGGCGCGTCCCCGGCGCCCAGGCCGACCTGCCGGACCGCGCCCGGCTCGAACACGGTGAGCGTCGCGCCGGCCAGCGGGTCGGCCGCCGCGAGCGCCCGCGCCGCGCACAGCAGTCCGGCGAGGAGGGCGTGCCGATGGCGCCTCATGGCCGCTCCACCGCCTGCTCGAAGGGCTGCCGCGACACCGCGTAGGCCCAGGTCCAGGAGTTGTCGCCGCCGGCGCCGTCGAGGCGCGTCCTTTCCAGCACCAGCGCCGCCCAGCGGCCGCGGATCAGCGTCGGCGCCACGCCGTCCGGCAGCGGCGCGGTGTTGATCACCTGCAGCGCGGTCACGTACAGGCCGTCGCGCGTCCAGCTGCCGGCGAGGCGCGCCTGCATGCCGTTGGCCAGCGCCAGCGGCCGGCGGTCGGCGAGCGGCAGCGGCCGCAGGCCGTCGGGCGCCGCCGCCGTCGGATCGGCCTGGCGCACGGCCGTCGCGGCCGCGCGCGCCAGCGCGGCGAAGGCGGCGTCCTCGCCCTTCGGCGCGGGCGTCCGCGCGGACGCTGCCGGCGGCGCGGCCGCAGCCGCCGGGGCAACGCGGTCGTCCGTGAAATCGGCCAGCGTCGGCACGATCGGCTGGTTCGGGAAGGTGTCGGTCAGCGCCTCGTAGTTCTTCGTCTTCTCGCGCGCCAGCGCCTCCGCTTCCTGCGGGTTCTCCAGCACGCGCGGGGTGATCAGCAGGACGATCTGGCTGCGGCCGGCGGCGCGCACGTCGCGCTTGAACAGCGTGCCGAGCACCGGAATGTCGCCGAGGACCGGGACCTTCTGGTTGTCGTACTGCGTGCTGTCGCGGATCATGCCGCCGATGGCCACGGTCATGCCGTCCTGCGCGTGCGCGGTGACCTGCAGCGCGGCGGTGTTCACCGTGTCGATCGGGAAATAGATGATGTCGCCGTCGGCGGTGGAGATCGGGATGGTGGCGTCGCCGAGCTTGACCGTCGAGCTGTCCTGGTCGATGGTCAGGCTGACCGAGCGGTCGCCGTTGATGCGTGGCAGGATCGACAGCGTCTGCCCGACGTCGCGCTTCTCGGTTTCCACGGTGATCGTGGTGTTGGTCGCGCCGGTCGTGCCCGTGACGCTTTGCGAGGAGGCGCCGACCGTCAGCACCCGCTCGTCGCCGATGAACAGCCGCGCCGGCTGGTTGTTGGCGGCGACCAGCATCGGCGAGGAGAGCACCTTGAGCTTGTTCTGCTCGGCCAGCAGTTGGAAGCGCAGCGAGAGGCGGCTGCTCATCACCTGCCAGACGAAGGTGGCGTCCTCCTCGGCGTCGAACAGGCCGCTCGATACGGCGTTCCTGGCGTAGCTGCTGCTGGTGCTTTCCAGCGCGCCGGTGGCGTGCGGGCCGCTGGTCGTGCCCTTGCTCGACGCGCCGATGTCGAACACCGAGCGGAAACCGTCGTCGAGCGTCACTTCCAGGATTTTCATCTCCAGCAGCACCTGGCGCGGCGGCTTGTCCATGTCGGCGACCAACAGGCCGATCTGCTTGAGGGCCGCTTCGTCGCCGGTGCGCACCAGCAGCAGGTTGTTCAGCCTGTTGTAGGTGACGTAGATCGGCGGCCCCTGGCGCGCGGCGAGTTCCTGGATCTCGGTGATGCTGACCGTCTGCTCGCCGCTGGCGCCCTCGCGCAGCTGGTTTTGCAGGCGGTCCATGCCCAGCCGGGCGAGGTCGGCGGCCGGGTCGTAGGCGGTGACCGAGGTGCCGCCTGCCGTGGCGCCGCCGCGCGTCGCGGCGGACCCGCCGGAGAACGCCGCCGTGTCGGCCAGCGTGCCCAGCCCGCCGCTCGCCGTGCCGCTGCCGGAGCTGCGGTTGCCGCTGCCGGACGACGAGCTGCCGGAACCGCTGCGGCTGCCGCCGGTGCTGGTGCGCGTGCCGCTGCCGAGCGAGGTCGGCGGCATTTCCTCGACCGGCGTGTTGAGCTGCACGCGGCTGCCGAACAGCGCCTTGACCGCATTGGCCGTGGACACCACGTTGTGGTGCTTGAGCGTGAATACCCGCGTCTGCTCGTCGCGCACGATGGCGAGGTCCTTCTGGTACTCGTCGCCGCTCATGATGATGTAGGTCTTCGAGGCGCCGTCGTAGCGGTACCACACGCCGGCGGCGCGGCACAGGTTGCGGATCATGTCGTCCACGCTCGAATTGCGCAGGTAGAGCGAGACGATCCGCTCGGAGACCTTGCCGGTGACCACGATGTTGGCCTTGCCGACCTGCGCCAGCAGGCGCACGGCCTCGTCGAGGCGCACCTGGGTGAGCATGATGTCGCCGGGCGGCTGGTCCGCCGGCGGCGCGGCGCGGCCCGCGCGCGCGGCCGGCGCGGCCAGGGCCGAGGCGGCCCAGGCGAGCACCAGGGCGAGCAGCAGCAGGCGGCCGGTGAGTTGCAGGCAGCGGCGCAGCGTCATCGCAGCACCACCTTCTTGCCCTGCGGCTGGCTCGGGTTCGCCAGGGAGACCGCGCCGGCCAGGATTTCGGCCTGGTAGGTGCCGAGGTCGCCGAGGTCGATCAGTTCCTTGTCCATGAGGGTGACGACGTCCTTGTTGTTGATCAGCAGCTGGGCCAGCGTGCCCTGCGGCGTGCGCAGCACGGCGCGCACCCGCACGCGCCGCTGCAGTTCGAGCACGCTGGCGCCCGGCAGGCCGGTGAAGCGCGAGCCGCTGCGGCCTTCGCGCAGCTGGGGGGAGACCTCGAACGGATCGACCATCAGGTCGACCTGGCGCGAGGGACGCGCCGCCGCCGCACCGGCGTTGGCCGCCGGCACCCCGACGCGGCGGCCGGCTTCGGCGGCCAGGCGGCCGATCGTGTCGGGCTGTTCGTGCCTCGGCGCCGGGATGTCCGCCTGCCGCTCGCGCGCCGCCGCCGCGGCCGGATGCGGCGGTTTCGCCGCCTGCGCCAGTCCGGCGGTGACGGCGAGCAGGCAGGCCAGCGCCGTGCGGGGGAGAAAGCTGGGTCGGGTCATTTACGGGCAGCCTTGGAAAATGCCATGCGCTCAGCCTCCCCCCGTCGACACGGCCAGCACGGCCTGGAAGAAGGCGTAGTAGACGAAGCCGACCACGCCGCCGATGAGCAGGGTGAGCATCGGTTCGATCATGGCCGAGAGGAATTTCACGCGGGCGTCGAGGTCCTTCTGGTAGTGCGTGCCGAGCGCCTCGAAGACGGTCTCCATTTCCCCGCTGCGCTCGCCGATCGCGGCCATGTGCCGCAGCAGGACCGGGATCGGCCGGCGTTCGAGGGCGACGGCCAGCGTCTTGCCTTCGAGCACGCCGTCCGAGGCGCGCACGAAGGCGCTCGCCAGCGCCGCGTTGGGCGTGATCTGGCCGACCGAGTTGAGCGCGTCGAGCACGGTCAGGCGGCTTTTCAGCAGCAGGCCGAAGGTCCAGGAAATCTGCGCCATCGACGCGGCCATCAGCGTGCCGCCGACGACCGGCAGGCGCAGGAAGACGTGGTCGCTGGCGAGGCGCAGGCGCGGCAGGCGCCGGGCCAGCACCAGCGCCGCGACGGCGACCAGCATGGCGAGCGCCAGCGGGCCGCCCCAGGCGGACAGCCAGTCGGCGATGCCCATCATGGTCCTGGCCGCCCACGGGATGGATTTGCCGCGCGACTGCAGGAAGGTGGCGAAGCGCGGAATCACCTTGGTCACCAGGAAGGTGATCACGCCGATGGCGGCCAGCAGCACGACGCTCGGGTAGGTGAGCGCGGTGAGCACCTGCCGGCGCACGTCGGCGCGGCGTTCGGCGAGCAGCGCCAGGCGCTCGAAGACGGCGTCGAGCTCGCCGCTCGCCTCGCCCGCTTCGGCCAGCTTGACGGCGATGCGCGGGAAAATCTCCGCTTCCCGCGCGAGCGCCGCCGAGAAGCTGCTGCCGGCGCTGATGCGCTCGGCGCAGCGGTCCAGCGCGCGCGACAGGCGCGGCCGCCGCGCCAGGTGCGAGCAGGCTTCCAGCGCTTCGAGCAGGGTGTGTCCGGCGCGCAGCATCAGTTGCATCTGGCGGTAGAACATCTGCAGGTCGCCGGTGCGCACCGACAGGCCGAGGCGGAAGGCGTAGCCGAGCGAGCGGAAGAAGTCGCCGCGCGACCTGGTCACTTCCGTGCCGATCTCCAGCAGGCGCAGCCCCTGCGCCAGGATCTGGCGGCGCGCCTGCGTCTCGTCGGGCGCGTCGGCGCTGCCGCGCAGTTCGCGGCCGTCCGGGCCGATCGCCAGGTAGTACCAGGTCGCCATGGCCTAGCCGCCGCTTGCGTTGAAGAGGGTAAGGAAAGCCGTCATTCCGGGCTTGACCCGGAATCCGGAGGTGCCCCACTGGATTCCGGCTTGCGCCGGAATGACGGACGCGGGGATGTTTTTGCGTTCCATGTCGCGGCTAGGCCTTCTTCTGGGCCAGCAGCCGCAGGTAGGGACGCGCCTCGTCGAGGCTGGTCTGGCCGGCCAGCACCTTGGCGCGCGCGTCCTCGGCCAGCCGCCAGTAGTCGCGCGCGGCCTGCGTCAGCTCGTGCTCGTTGGCGCCGGCGGCGATGCGCTCGGTCAGCGCCGGGTCGACCCACAGCGCCTCGAACAGGCCGATGCGGCCGCGATAGCCGGTGCCCAGGCAGCGCGCGCAGCCGCGCGGCTCATGCACTTGGACGTCTTCGTCCGCGCCGTCCAGCCCGAGCAGTTCCCGCTCGCCGGGCGTCGCCGGGCGCGGCGCGCGGCAGTGCGTGCACAGCATGCGCACCAGGCGCTGGGCGATCACGCCGTGCAGCGTGGCGCCGATCAGGAAGCGTTCGCAGCCGATGTCGGCCAGCCGGGTGATGGCGCTCGCCGAGCTGTTGGTGTGCAGGGTGGAGAGCACCATGTGGCCGGTGGTCGCCGCCTTGAGCGCCACGTCGGCGGTGTCCAGGTCGCGGATCTCGCCGACCAGGATGACGTCCGGGTCGTGGCGCAGGAAGCTGCGCAGCGCGCCGGCGAAGCCGACCTTGCCGCTCACCTGCACCTGGGTGACGCCGGGCACGATCTGCTCGACCGGGTCCTCGGCGGTGAGAATGTTCAGGCTGCCCGCGTCGAGCTCGCGCAGCGCGCTGTACAGCGTGGTGCTCTTGCCGCTGCCGGTCGGCCCGGTGACCAGCACGATGCCGTGCGGATGCGCCAGCGCCTCGCGCAGGCGCGCCACCATCGCCGGCGGCATGCCGAGCGAATCGAGCGTCTGGCGGCCGGGATCGCTCTTCATCACGCGCAGGGTCAGGCGCTCGCCGAACTTGGCGGGGATCGACGCCACGCGCATCTCGACCGGCTCGATGCCGTCGCCGAGCGCGTAGTTCAGGCCGCCGTCCTGCGGCGCGCGCGATTCGGCGATGTCCATGCCGGAAAGCACCTTGACGCGCGAGATCAGCCCGTCGCCGAGCGCCTTGGGCAGCAGGCCGCCGCAGGGCTGCAGGCGGCCGTCGACGCGCAGGCGCACGCGCACGCCGTCCTTGACGCTTTCCACGTGCAGGTCGGAAGCGCGGCGCAGCAGCGCGTCGCGCACCAGCCGGTCGAACAGCGCCACCGGGTCCTCGGCGCCGGCGTCGCGCGCCTCGGCGGCGACGTACTGCGCCACCAGCGGCGAGAGCGCGTCCGGCTCGGCGATGGCCAGCGGCGTGTCGGCGCCGAGGATGCGCCGCGCCGTCTCAATGCCGACCTGGTCGCTCGGGTCGTTGACCGCCAGATGCAGCGCCCTGGCCTCGTCGCGCACCGGCGCCATCAGGTGCCGCTTCAAGAGCGACGGCGGCAGGCGGCCGACCAGCGCGGCGTCCACGGTCCACCGGTCGAGCCGGGCGTAGGGCAGCGCGTGCGCCTCGGCCAGCGCCAGGTAGAAGGCCGTGCGCGGCAGGCCCAGCTCGCGCGAGAGCGTGTCGAGCAGCGGCTGCCGCGAAACGCGCGCATGCCCGCGCAGGCGGTTGACCGTCTCGCGGTCGTACAGGCCGATCTGCAGGCCGGCGTTGATCAGGGCGGCTTCGTTCTGGATCATGCCGAAACCCCCGTTGCCACCTGCGGCAAGCGCGCTCCTCCCCCTTCAAGGGGGAGACCGGGAGGGGGATGGGGTGAATCCACGGCGGCCGGAGCCCGACCCCATCCCCACCCCGGCCCTCCCCTTGAAGGGGAGGGAGAGGAAACTGCGCGTCCCGAGGCTCGTTCACGGCTCATGCGTTTTCGCTCCGGTCGTTGCGGGGGAGGAACTTCGGCTGGCGCAGCAGGCGATCGAAATTGTTGCCGTCGCGCGTCAGGCGCCTTGCCTCGTCGGCGTCGAGCAGGCGCTCGCGGGCCATCGCGGCGAGCGCCTGGTCGAAGGTCTGCATGCCGGCCTCGCGGCCGGATTCGATCGCCGAGTAGATCTGCGCCGTACGCCCCGAGGCGATCAGGTTGGCGACCGCCGGCGTGACGCGCAGGATTTCCACGACGGCGATGCGCCCGTCGCCGTCGGCGGACGGCAGCAGCTGCTGGGCGACGACGGCCTTCAGCACCAGCGACAGGCGGTGGCGGGCCACGGCCTGCTCTTCGCCGGGAAAGGCGCCGACCAGCCGCTCGACCGCGCCGGTGGCGTCCGCCGTGTGCAGCGTGGAGAACACCAGATGGCCGGTCTCGGCGGCGGTCAGCGCGGCGCGCATGGTCTCCGTGTCGCGCAGCTCGCCGACCAGGATCACGTCCGGGTCCTCGCGCAGCGCCGATTTCACCGCGCCGGCGAAATCGGCCACGTCGGTGTGCAGCTCGCGGTGCGTGACCACCGCCTGGTTCGGCGCGTGCACGAACTCGACCGGGTCCTCGATGGTCAGGATGTGCGCCGGCGTGGTGGCGTTGATCTCGTTGATGATCGTCGCCAGCGTGGTGCTCTTGCCGCTGCCGGTGATGCCGGTCACCAGCACCAGCCCGGAGGGGAGATGCGCCAGTTCCTGCAGCGTCTCGGGCAGGCGCAGCTCGGCGAAGGAGTGGAAGCGCGAGGGCAGGTGGCGGGCCACCAGCGCCGGCTGGCCGAGCGTGCGGAAGACGTTGATGCGGAAGCGCTCGCCGCCCGGCGCGGTGTAGCCCAGGTCGACCGTGCCGCGCTGCGTGTAGTCGGCGCGCTGCCCCGGCGCGAGCAGGCCGTCGAGCAGTTCCAGCATCTCGCCGCTGTGCCAGGGGTGCTCGCTGAACGCCTCGATGCGCCCGTGCAGCCGCCAGGCCGGGACGCGGTTGCAGGACAGGTGCAGGTCGGAGGCGCGGGCGCGGACGACGCGCGCGAGGAATTCGTCGAAGCGCGCCAGCGCGGCGAGGTGCTGGGCGGGCGCGGATGAGGTCGGATTGCGCATGTCGTTTCCTACACGGCGAAGCGGATGGTGACGTCGAGCCACTGCCGGACCGGCATCTTGGTCTGCGGGTTGCGCTCGATGCCGACGCTGATGTCGCTCCACACCGGCGCCGCCACGTAGGGCAGCTCGGACAGGCCGAACAGGAACTGCATCAGGCCGCGGTAGCTGGCCCGCGCGCGCATCACCAGCAGGGGCCGCTGGAAGGGGTTGCTGCGCGCCGCTTCCTGGATCAGCTGCGGCGTCGGGGCGCGGTCCTTGTCCTCGGGCCGCGCGTAGATGTGCTCGATGCCCAGCACTTCCATGTCGCCGGCCTCGGCCAGCGCGGTGAGGCCGGTCTTCAGCGCGTTCATCGCCAGCGTGTCGTCGAGCGGGACGAAGGCGTTCTTCAGCGCGGCGACGGCGGCGCGCGTCTCGTCGAGCTTCCGGCGCAGCGCGTCGCGCTCCTTTTCCGCGTCGCGCAGGTTCTTGCCGCCGAAGGCGTGCGGCGGGGGCGGCGGCGCGCTTTTCTGCTTGCCGGCGCTCTTCTCCCGGGCGCGCGCCTTTTCCGTGTTGTAGGCGATGCGGTCGATCTCCTTGTGCGTGAGCGGGAAGACCGCCGCTAGGTAGAGCGCGGCGAGGACGACGGCGGCGATCGCCACGTGCAGGTTCTTCTCGCCGGGCTTTTTCGCCGTCCAGGTCTTCCACAGGGCGCCGGGCGCCATCGACGTCCGGCCGTCGCGCCCGCCGTTGGCGCCGTTCATGGCTGTTCCTTTCCCGGCGCCGCGGGGCCGGGCGCGGCGCTGCCCGCAGGCGCGGCGGCCGGCGGCTGTTCGAGTTCGTCGGGTTCCTGTACCAGCCAGAAGCCGACGCGGTAGCCGCTCTTGCCGGTGCGCCCCTTTTCCTCCCGGATTTCGGTCTGCGCCACACCGTAGGCCAGCGCGCGCGTCTGTTCCGCGACGCGGTTCACGAAGTCCTGCGCGCCGGTGTACGTCGGGCTCCAGGCCTCGACGCGGATCGCCGTGGCGTCGTTGCCGACGCGGCTGTTGCCGACCTTTTCGAGCACGGCGTCGTTGCCGATGGCCTGGCCCAGCGTCAGCATCAGGTCCGGTAGGTACTGGCGCATGGCGGCGATCGCTTCGAGCCGCGTCCGTTCGTTGACCAGCGGTTCGAGCGTGGCGCGCATCGTTTCGAGGTCGCGCGCCACCTGCTGCACTTCGGCGTTGGCCTTGAGCGTGAGCTGCGCCAGCTTCTGCTCCTCGCTTTCCTTTTTCGCCTTTTCCGCCAGCGTCTGCTGCAGGCCGTGCAGCCGGTAGCGCTGGACGCCCTCGGTGGCGGCCAGCGCCAGCAGCACGGCCAGGAGCGCGCCGGCGCGCAGGATGTCCGGGTTCTTCCACGGCTTGCCGCGCAGCTCGCGCAGCGCCAGGCGCGGCAGGCGGTGTTCCGGCGCTTCCGTGGCGGCCTCGCGCAGCAGCGCCGGCCACAGCGCGTCCCAGGCGGCGTCCGCGCCGACGACGCGGACCGGGTGGCCGCCGGTCAGTTCGAGGTCGTCGGCGGCGCGCCGCGCGGCGGTTTCATCGGTGCCGTCGAGGCAGACGAGCTCGATTTCGGCGCGCGCTTCGCTGCTCCAGTCCTCGATCAGGCGCTGCAGCCAGTCCGACTGCAGCGGCCGCTCCATGCGCCCCTCGCTGCGGGCGGCGACGATCCGGCCGTGCCGGCGGCGCACGGCCACGACTTCCTCGGCATGCAGTTCGAGGGTCAGCCGCTGGATGTCCTCCCCCTCACCGCCGCCGCGTTCGCCGCCCGCCTCGCCTTCGCTGCACAGCCAGGCCAGCGGCAGCACCGTGTCGAGGCGCAGGCCGCGTCCGGCCAGCGCGTCGCTCCACTGGCGGTACAGGCGTCCGGCCAGCGCGCCGGCCAGCCAGTGCTTTTCGCCGTTGTCCAGGCGCCCCTTCCAGGCGCTCATCAGCTCGCCGTCAACGTAGTGCAGCGATTCCTGCAGCTCCAGGCACTCGTTCAGCGCGGCCCGGTCGATCAGCGCCAGTTCCAGCGCCGTTTCGCCGTAGCGCAGCGGCGTGCGCCGGTCCTCGCGGCGCAGCGTCTGTTCGAGCGCCACGCGGTCGCGGTCGGCGGCGCCGAGGTGGCCGCGCGCGAAGAGCAGCGCGCCCATCGTCCACAACCCGCCGAATTCGGCGAG
Source organism: Propionivibrio sp. (assembly GCF_047602565.1). Classification (GTDB taxonomy): domain Bacteria; phylum Pseudomonadota; class Gammaproteobacteria; order Burkholderiales; family Rhodocyclaceae; genus Propionivibrio. The sequence continues at coordinate 828,701 of NZ_JASGGX010000001.1, read as the reverse complement.
CACCGGTTCCAGGTCGCCGCGCAGCAGCTCGCGCATCTGCGCGTCGGGGCGCGGCTTGTCGGGATTGACCGGCAGGTCGACCGCCGCCGGGCGCAGGTGGCGGGCGGCCAGCGCCGCGCGGCGCGGCAGCTTGTGGCCGCCGGCCAGCAGCGGGCCGCGCAACTGTTCGGCCACGTCGGCCAGCGCCGTGGCGAAATGCGCCTCGCGCGATTGCGCCCGCGCCAGGATCGCGCAGCGCTGCCGGTCGCCCCGGACCACGGCCGCGCGCAGCCCGGCGATGTCCCAGGCCAGCAGCAGCCAGGCGCCGCCTCCGCCGCCGGGGCGGAACAGGCCGGCGAGCTTGCCGGGCTGGCGCAGGAACGGAAACGGCCGCCGCGCCGCACCGGTGTCCGGCGCGGTGCTTGCCGCCGCCGGGCCGGGCGTGCCGCCGGATGCCGATGGCGTGCGGCGCAGGGAGAAGGACAGGCGCGGCAGCTTCATCGGATTTCCAGGCGGGCTGCCGGCAGCGCCATGCCGGCGACGGCGGTGATCTGGGCAACGACCGGACGGGTGGCCGACGGCGACGACGTCGTGTCGGTCCATGTATGGACCGTGTCGCCGCTGCTCGTGCCGGCGTTGGTCGTCCGCCTGACCAGCGCCAGAAGATGGCGGCCCTGCGGAATGCCGCTCAGGCCGCACTGCGAGATCGGGAACACGAGATCGAGACCCGGTGGGCAAGGCTCCCCGTTTACCAGTCCGTCGCCAGTGCCGTCGAGACAGCCCGCCGTGGTGTTCGATGAAAACTGCCGCCAGTAGCCGCCCGAGGAATTGTTGACGAAGACCAGCAGGCTCGCCGACAGATAGCCGCTGGCGGCAATGTCGGCGCCCGATCTGTTGACGACCCGTACCGTCCACCCGCCGATCGGCACTTGCCAGTCGAGCGGCCTGATCGTTGACGCCACGTCTGCCGCATAGTCGTCGCCGCCGGCCGCGTTGTCGGCGCCCAGGCTGGTCAGGAGCAGTTGCTGCGAGACGCTGGTGTTGTCGAAGCTCCATCCGAAGTTGGCGGCATCCAGAAGCGCATCGCCGTTCTCGTTGCCCCAGCCGTCCCGCAACCGTCCGTTGAAGGCGAGTCCGCCGAGGTAGCTGCCGCGATGTCCCTTGACGAGCAGCGCCGAGGGATCGGTCAGGGTGGTCTCGCCGCCGTTGTTGGCGCAGCTCGATGTGTCCGGCTGCGGGTCGAAGAGCGGCGTCTGCGCCGCCTGCGTCTTCAAACTACCCGCCGACAGCAGTTCGGCGACGTTCTCCGGCAATCGCCCGTTGTCCGCCACGAAACCGCCGACCGCCGCCGGATCGGCCGGGCCGAGGCGGCCGAGGATGGCGCGTTCCAGGGCCGCCAGCCGCGCGCGCGTGTCGTCGTAGCGCAGTTGCGCGCGGTCGTCGGTCAACACGTCGAAGGCGAGCAGCGTCACCGTCAACAGGATGGCGATCACGACCAGCAGTTCGATGAGCGTGAAGCCAGCGCTGCGTGGCATGCGGCGTGCGGCGGGGGCGGTCATGGACGGGCGCGGCTACTGGGCGAACGAGGTGACGACGAGCGCCGGTCCGCGCGCGTGGTTGTAGACGTGGTAGGCGTAGAACTGCAGCGGCTGCCCGGCCTTGGCCTCCTTGCCCAGGCGCGCGGCCGCCGAGTCTTCGATGTAGGCGGCCAGTGCCTTGTCGCCGCCGTAGTCGATGCCGATGCGCTGGCTGACGTTGCCGATGTTCTCGATGCCCATCATGCCGAGCGCCTTCTTGAGATAGTCCGTCTTCTGCGGCGCCGGCATGGCCGCCAGCACGGCGCGGAAACGCACGGCGGTGGGGGCGAAGATCACGCGCTGGCCGGGAATCTCGGTGCGCGCGTTGGCGACCAGCTTTTTCAGGTCAACGTCCTTGTAGGCGGCCGCCGGATCGGCCGGCGCCTCGGCCGCCTCGACCGCCGCCGGCGCGGCTGCCTTCGGCTGGGCGAGGCCGCCGGCGCCGTGGAGCAGCAGCAGCGACCCCAGCAGGGCGGCGAGCCAGCGGCTCGGACGGAGGGTGCGGGCCGGGAGTGAATGCATCGGATGTTTCATCGGGAACTTTCAATTCGCATCGGGAAAAATCAGCCGTCGCCGGCCAGGCACAGCACGCGGTCGTCGGCGCCGCCGCTGGCGGCGAGGTTCGGGCGGCAGGGATCGGCCAGGTTGCGGCCGCCGTAAACGCCGTCCTTGCCGAGATAGACGGCGCGCGGATGGTCGTCGTTGGCGAGGCCGAACAGCAGGAAGGGGCGGGCATGCCGCGGCAGTTCGTGCTCGTCGGCGTCGTAGCCGGTTTCCTCGCGCGCCACGGTGCGCCAGCCCAGCATGCAGGTGCCGGTGGTCGCCGCCTGGCTGGAGCACGCCGCGCCGGACGGGCCGGCGGCGCGGTAGCGCGGGCCGGTGCCGTAGGCGGGAACGTCGCGGATCTTGGCGCCGGCGAGCAGCGTGCCGGTACCGTCCGGCGCGCCCGCCACCACGGTGCTGGCGTTGAGGTCCGTGCCGTGGTCGACCCACAGGCGCAGCGTGCGGTCGAGGTACGGGCCGTGCCAGCCGCGCCCGGTTTCCGGGTTCCAGGTCTTGAGATAGGCGAGCGGGTGTTTGCCGCACAGCAGCGGCGCGTCGAACAGCAATGCCAGATTGGCCGGCGAGGCGAACCAGGCGTCGCGGTCGGCGTCGAGGTCCGGCGCGGCCCAGGCGCGCAGGATGCCGTCGCTTGACGTGCACGCGGCCTCGGTGATGGCGCTCGCCGCAAGAAAGAACGGCCCCTGTCCGGGGTAGTAGCCGGTGTCGGCCTTGAAGCGGCGCACGGCATGGGTGACGCGGCGCAGGTCGGCCATGGCGATGTCGTCCTCGGCGCTCTCCTGCACGCCGGCGTAGCCGCTCCAGGCGGTAAAGGCCAGCGCCGCGAGGATGCCGCACACGACGAGCAGCTCGATCAGGGTGAAGCCTGCCGGCGCCGCGGCGCGGGGCGGATGGCGGGAAACGGCGCGAAGCGGCATCGGCGGTCCGGGCTCAGTAGCCGCCGGTGGCGCCGATCACGCCTTTCTTGCCGAGGCCGAGATAGGTGAAGTCCCAGCTCACGGCGAACGGCTTCCACCAGGTGACGCCGTTCTCGGTGTCGACCAGCCGGTCGAGGCCCGTGTCCGGCGGCGCCACATGCACCGTGTAGCGGTACTTGCCGACGCCGTCGAGCTTGACGTTGGCGCCGTAGTGCGGGCCGAACTTGCCGATCGCCGCGCTCAGCGGCCCTTCCAGCTTCCAGCCGGAATCGAGTTTTTCCAGCGTGTAGGAAACCTTGAGGAAGGGAATCCAGGCGAACTTGGAAAAGCCGTACGGGTTGGACGAGGCCGCCTTGAGGTGCGCGACGAAATAGGCGTCCGACTGTTCGCGGGGGCGGTTCTCGCGCCCGCTCTCCAGGATGATCGGCTGCATGTAGCCGCCCTCGACGGTCATCGATTCGCGCACGATGCGTTCGCCGGCCTTGTTGGACAGCTTGAATTCCGCGGCGCCGGCCGGCAGCGCCAGGAGCGGGGAGCAAAGCAGGAGGAAGAGGGGACGGGTCAGACGGGAAAGCACGGACGTTCTCCAGACGAGCGGTTATTCGATGACGATCGGGCCGAAGATGGCGACCCACCACGAGATGCCCGCCAGCACGCTGCCGAGCACGCCGGGAATCAACGGCAGCACGCGCTCCGCCGGCGGCAGGCCCTGCCCGGCGAGCAGGCGCCAGCCGAGCCACACGCTCCACACGAAGCCGAGCGAGAAGAGCACTTCCTTGGCGATGTCCGGCGCCTGCGGGCCGAACACGTCGAACGGCGGGAACAGCTTGGCGCCGAGGCCGATGACCAGCGAGACGAGGCACACCGGCGCGTACTGGTAGCCGAGTTCGAGGAAGCGCGAGTACAGCGTGCCGCCGGCCTTGGCTTCGCCGGCCAGGAAGGCCGAGGCGAGGGTGGTCAGCGAGAGCACCACGCAGGTGCCGAACGCCCACAGGATCATGTACGCCGAGATGCAGAAGAAATCGAGCCAGTTGAAGGTCTCGCCGAGCTCCGGGTGCGCGCTGACCAGCCAGCCCGGCGCCGGATTGCCGATCCACAGCCAGCCCTGATTCAAGGCCCACTCGCCGATGATCTGGCGGAACGCCTGGTACTGTTCGAGGAACAGCCACAGGAAGCCGCCGAGCGCCGTGCCGATACCAATGAAGAAGAACATCACCTCCATGATGTTCGGGTTGTGTTCGCGGATCGTCTCGATCTCGATGCCCGGCTTCCTGAGTTCGACCTTGAGGCCGGCGGTCGGCTTGCCCGGATAGACGCACTTGAAGCATTCGATGCAGTGGCGCGACTCGTCCTTGCGGTTGATGTTGATCATCGTCGGGCAGACGCCGCGCTCGGTGTAGCGGGCGATGTTGATCACCTTGCGCTTGGGCGTGAACTGCACGATGCCCATGCGCGAAAACAGGCCGAGCAGCAGGCCGATCGGGCAGGTATGCCGGCACCACGCGCGCTTGCCGTGGTGCGCCTCGGCGTTGCCGTAGAGGAAGCCGAAGAGGATGGCGCAGGCCAGCGTGCCGCCGAAGACGATGGCCATGCCCTCGCGGTGCTCGCGCACGCCGATGGTCTGGCCGAGCACGGTGATGATCAGGAAGCTGACGTGCGGCGTCCATTCCGAGCGCAGCCACCAGGGGATGGATTTCTTGAGGCCGGACTTGCTCGCCCATTCGGACGCGGCGCCCATCGGGCACATCAGGCCGCACCAGCTGCGGCCGGTGAACAGCACGGAAAGCAGCACCAGCGGGAACCACAGGCCCCACATCACGTAATTGGAGAACAGCGCGAAATTGGAGAGCGGCGTGTCGCCCAGCACCGCCGCGTCGGTCGCCAGCGGCAGGAAGAGCAGCACCATGAAATAGAGGAAGAAAACGATGTGCAGGTAGCCGAGGTAGGGCCGGAAGCGGACGAAGAACACCTCGATGGCGCCGGCGATGCGTGTTGCGTTGATCATCGTTGAACCATTCGTATGGGATGCGGCGCGACGGCCGGTCCCGTTTTTGTTCGCCAAGTGATGCCGGTTGGAAAAAACTGGCGAGGCCGCCGGGCAGCCGGTGGCCCCGCCATGACCCCGCCGGGAGGATTGGGAGTACCCGGCGGGATCGATCAGGCAAAACCCCGATCAGGTCGCGCGGACGTTGTCGAGTTCGCCCAGTTCCTCGTCCTTGGTGTCGCCGGCGCCGTCGACGATGGCCTGGAAGGTGGCCTGGCCGTTGATGCCGACGCCGCTGACCTTGAACAGGACGACGAAGCGGTTGTACTCATCCGGCTGGACGTGGCGATAGACCGGCACGTTGGACAGCGCGCCGATGATGTCCGGACGGAACAGCGAGGAGTCCGGGCCGACGCCGAAGGCGACGAGCTTGTCGTCCGCCGCAAGTGTCTCGCCGTCAACGACGTCGTTGAGATTGAAGGCGTTGACGCGCTTGTTGCCGGCAGCACTCCAGAGCATCAGCGGGGCTCCGGCGATGATCGGAGCATCATCCGCAAGACCGCATCCGTTCGCGGTGGGGATGCGATAGATATTCTGCGCCGTGATGTCGTTGGTCTTGTCGTTGATGGCGGCTTGCTGCGTCGTCAGCGTGGCGCCGCAGGTCGCTCCCGTATCGACCATGCGCAGATTCTTGATGCCGACGGAATCGAGGGCAGTGACTTCCGCGGCGGTCAGCGCAGTCGCGTTAACGGCGATGGAACCCAAAAGATCGCTGGAGAGAATGGCCAGCGGAGACGCGCCGGTAAGGACAGACGTCGTATTCTGCAACAGCGAATCCCAACGGTCCGGATACTGGCCCGAGTTCAGCACGCGGAAGGTCTGGATGCCCTTGGACAGTTCATCCATCATCGCCACGTGCGCGGCGGCGGACGCCTTGCGGTCGGTGTCCTGCAGCATGATCGTGGCGGTGCCGGCGATCGCGGCGAGGATGGCGACGACGACGAGCAGTTCGAGGAGGGTGAAGCCGCCTTCCTTCTTGCTGCGGATCTGTTCGAACTTGCGGCGCAGGTTGCGTCCCTTGACGGCGGAGGCGTCGATGGCTTGCAGCTTCGACTTGAGTTCGGCCCGGGTGAGGGCCATGAGTTTGCTCAGCATGTGAAATTTCCTAGCAAATGGTCTCGGATTCCCGCCCCGGGAACTCCTGCTCCAGGTTTCAACGAAAGCCCGGATCGCTCCGGATGGATTCGCCGCGACCCCACGTCGCCAGCCTGTAAAGCCCATCTGCCAGGCCCGCCCTGGCCAGAATGTCTGGTGTTAAATCTTGTGCTGCGGCCGCCTCAAGCGGCTTTTCTTGTGACTGCCGCCTTACGCCATCGCGCAATCGACGACGAAGCGGTACTGCTTGCCGCAATGCAGAATGATTTCCTTCTGCCCACGACGGAGAATGCGCATTTCCACGCGAATCTCGGCAAAACCGTCGTGATTGAATGCTTCGAAATAGAGATCGGTCAGCTTCGCCAGAACCTGGCTGCTAGCCTTGGCCGCGCCAATGCGGTCGGGCGTTTCCACCGTGTTTCCCTCCCTTTTGAAATCAGAACGTTCTTAATGATAATGAAACTCATTAATGGTTGCAATAGCTTTTCGCAATCGCGGTCCTGATTTTTTTTGGAACGGCGACGACGCGCATCGTCTCATGCGAACTTCATGGAATGAAGCCGTGCGCGCGGAGCCCGCAGCGCGTGCCGCGATACGGCCCGCGCTGCGGGAATGACGGCGTGGGAAACGGCTGCGGGACTCCGGCCGGCGAGGCCGGCAGGTCCCATCGCGGTGGTGCCGCGCAGGATCACGTCCCCGGCGTGGCCGGGACGGGCGCGGAAGCCGCCAGGGCGGAGAAGGCGTTGCTCAGTTCGGCGGGCGTCTGCATGCCGACGTGGTGGGACACGACGCGGCCGCGGGCGTCGACCAGCACCGAGGTCGGCGTGCCGATCACCGCGTAGCGTTCGAGCGAGATGCCGAGCGAATCCTGCAGCAGCGGGAAGGTGAAGCCGTGGCGCCGGCGGACTTCCTGCACGTTGGGCGGTGCGGCGTCGACGTTGACCGCCACCACCGCGACCTTGCCATCATGCGCGCGGGCCAGCGTCTCCAGCTGCTTCATCTCGACGATGCAGCTGCCGCAGCCGGCCGACCAGAAGGTCAGGAACACCGGCTGCCCGCGCCAGGCCGCGAGCGAGGCCGGTTCGCCGGCCGGATCGGTGGCGGCGAGCGCCGGCGCGGGTTCGCCGACGACGAGCTTTTCCTCCCGGCAGCCGGCCAGCGCGGCGAGCAGGAACGCGGCGGCCAGCGCCGCGCGCAGTCTAGGCGGGAACCATGTTTTCATCGACGACCCTCCCGTGGTGCAGGCGGATGATGCGGTCGGCAAAGCGGCCGAGTTCCGGGTTGTGGGTGACCATGACGATGGTGCGGCCCTGGCCGTGCAGTTCGCGCAGCAGGTCCAGCACCAGGCGTTCGTTCTCTTCGTCCAGGTTGCCGGTCGGCTCGTCGGCGAAGATCAACGGCGGTTCGTTGACCAGCGCGCGCGCGATGCACACGCGCTGCTGTTCGCCGCCGGAGAGCTGGCTGGGCAGGTGGGTGACGCGGTGGCCGAGCCCGACGTGCTCCAGCACCTGCCGCGCGGCCGCCTCGTCGACCACGCTGTGGTAGTACTGGCCGAGCATCACGTTTTCCAGCGCGGAGAGGAAGGGGATCAGGTGGAACTGCTGGAAGACCAGGCCGATGCGCTCGGCGCGGAAGGCGCGCCGGCGCTCCTCGTCGAAGCCGGCGGCATCGACGCCGTCGAGCAGCACCTGGCCGGACGTGGCGGTGTCCAGGCAGGTCAGGATGTTCAGCAAGGTGGTCTTGCCCGAGCCGGAAGCGCCCATGAAGGCAACGAATTCGCCGCGTTCGACGGCGAGGTTGACGTCGTCGAGCGCGGTCACGGCGCCGAAGCGTTTGCTGAGATGCCGGGTTTCGATCACCGGCTGCGAGTTGGTTGTTCCGGTCATTCGGGTCATTCCCCTTTCAGTACGGCCGCCGGCTGGATCTGCATGATGCGCCGCATCGGCGCCACGGCGGCGGCCAGCGCCACCAGCGACAGGCTGGCGATGGTCAGCGGCAGCACCGGCCAACGCAGGTCGATGGCGGCCGAGAAGACCGCGCGGCCGAGCCCCTGCGCCAGCAGGTAGCCGAGCGCGCAGCCGGTGACGGTGGCGGCCAGCGCGGTCAGGCCGGTCTCGGCCAGGATTTGCAGGACGAGGTCGCGGTCGCGCGCGCCGAGCGCCTTCTGCAGCGCGAACTCGCGCGCGCGCTCGCCGACGATGGCGATCAGCGTGGTGTTCACGCACAGCGTGGACAGCACCAGGATCACCACCGAGACGAGTCCCATCAGGCCCTTGATCTTGTCCAGCACCTGGCCCTCGCTGGCGGAGACCTTGAGGATCGGGCGCACGTCGAGATCCGGGTGCTCGTCGCGCATGCGCGTGGCGAAGCCGTCGGCCCGGCCGAGGTTGCTGTCCAGGCTGAACAGCGCGTGGCTGATCTGGCCGGGCGCGTCCAGCCAGCGCTGGGCGAGGCCCAGGGTGACCACCAGCAGGTTGTCGGTGGCGTCGCCCGCTTCGATCAGGCCGCGCACGCGCAGCGCCTTGCGCGCGCCGCCCTCGACCAGCGTCAGCGTGCCGCCGGGCTGCAGCTCCAGGCGCTCGGCGAGCTTGCGCCCGAGCATGGCGCTGCGGTCGTCGAAGTCGACGCCGATCCAGTTGCCGCTGACCTGCCAGTAGGGCACCAGCTGGCGCAGGCTGGCGAAGGACAGGCCGAGCATCACCACCTTTTCCTTCTCGGTGCGGGCCATGCCGTACAGATACGGGCTGGCGGCGGTGACGAGCCCCGTCGGCGCGGCGGCGAGCACGGCGTCGTAGTCCGCCTCGGCCATGCGGCCGGTGCCGCCCGGCCCGACGTAGAAGTTGGCGCCGAAGCTGCGCAGCTCCTGGCTCATCTTGGCGTTGATGTCGAAATACACCGCGGCCATGGCGGTGACGATGGCCGCGCCCACGGCCAGCGCGCCGAAGACCACCAGCACCCGTTGCCGGCGCAGGCGCAGGGCGCGCAGCACCAGGTGCCAGAACATGGCGCGGCGGCGCCGCGCGACGGCGTCCGGCAGCATGCCGGGTTTCGGGCCGGTGCCCAAAACGGTCTCAGTGGCGGCCATAGAGCACCTCCACCGGATACAGGCGGGCGATGCGCCGCGCCGGCAGCCAGGTGCCGCTCACCGCGATGAACGCCGAGAGCAGCAGCACGCAGGGCACCACGACCCAGGCGAAGCCGAGCGGCGTGCCGAACAGCGCCATGCCGATGGCGCGCGCCACGCCCCAGCCGGCCAGGCAGCCGAGCGCGCCGCCGATCAGGCCGGCCAGCACGGCGTCGGCGTAGAACACCAGCAGGATCTGCCAGGGCCGCGCGCCGAGCGCCTTCATCAGTCCGATCTCGCGCGAGCGTTCCATGATCGTGCTGGTCATCAGCGAGGCGATGCCCATCGCCGAGGCGACCAGCGCGGCCAGCGTGACCACCGCCAGCAGGATCTGGATCTTGCGGATGATCGCGCCTTCCGAGGCCGCCACCTGCCAGATCGGCCGCACCACCGAGCCGGAGATGGCTTCTTCGAGCTGGTGGGCGATCGAGGAGACGTAGGCGGTGCAGTACCACAGGTCGTATTCCTCGGCGTCGAGGCTGTCCACGCCGCGCCGCGCCTTGCGCGAGAGCTGGGTCTCCGGCACGGTCAGCGCGGAGACGCGCACCGCCTGCACCTTGCCGGGCAGGTCGAGCAATTCCTGCGCCCGGGCGAGCGGCAGGACCAGTCGGGTTTCCTCCTCGCCGCCGGTGGTGAGCAGGCCGGTGATGGCGACCTCCTGCCGTCCGCCGGGGCCCTCCAGCGTCAGCACGGTGCCGACGTTCCAGCCGGCGCGCGCGGCCAGATGCCGGCCGGCCAGGGCCTGCGCCTCCCCGTCGGCGGGCCATGCGCCCTCCACCTTCCAGTACGGGCTGATGATCTTCTGGCCGGTGTGGAAGTCGTCCTCGTCCGGCACCGCCAGCGGCTGGTCGAAGAAGGTGCCGAGCACGCCGACCTCGCGTTGCTCTTTTCCCTGCGTGGCGTGCACGACGCCGGAGAGCAGCGGCGCGAAGCCGACGATGTTGTTGCGCCAGAAGATGTCCTTGATCACCGGCAGTTCCTCCTCGTCGAGGAAATCCTGCCCGGTCAGGGGACTGTCCTGCTCGCCGAACAGCGCGGGCAGGGTGGCCTGGCCGGCCGGCTCGATGAGGATGTTGGCGCCGTAGGATTTCAGCTCGCGCGCCATCTTGTCGCCGACGTCGATGGACACGGCCATCAGCGCCGACACCAGTCCGGCGGCGAGGAACACCGTCAGCACCGCCAGCAGCCGGCGGCGCGGGTTGCGCCGCCAGGATTGACGAACGATTCGCCAGAACACGGCTAGGGCTCCTGCAGGTATTTTTCCGGCGCCTCGCGGAAGGCTTCGTAATGCGCCGGATCGTTGAAGAAATAGGTGCGCGAGCCATGCGTGTAGCTGTACTCGGCGGTGGTGTTCTTGAGCTGGCTGCCGTCCACCGGGTCGGTCACGGTCAGTTCCACCACGGTGGTGAACATGGGCTGGCCGGCCTCCAGGCTGGCGCGCGGAATGCGCAGGGCGTCGCCCTCGACCTGCCAGCCTTCGATGGGCACCGGGTTGCAGCCGCCGGGCTTGCCGATCGACGGGGTGAACAGATACACGCCGCAGGCCACGCAGGTGACCTGGTCGCCCTGCTGCGCGTAGCCCTGGTCGCCGCACAGCAGGCAGGCGTCGAACACCACGGCCAGGCTGAGCTTGTCCGGATAGCGGTTGATGACGAAGAAGCGCACCAGCTTGCCGTCCTCCGCCACCCAGGCGAAGCGGTGCAGGCGGCCGTCGCGCAGCGGCTCCACGGCCAGCCGGATCTCGTCGCCGGCGTCGAGCGCGACCCGGGTGGCCTCCGACAGGCGCGGCGGGCGCGAGGCGACGGCCTTCCAGTACCACTGCACGCTGCCGGCCAGCGGCAGCAGCGCCAGCGTGCTCACCAGCACGCGGCGCGTCTCGCGGTACTTCGCCGTGGCCTGGCGGCGGGCGATGGCGTTCGCTTCCTGCCGCATGACGGCGCGCTGCGGCAGCACCACGCCGGCGGCGTACAGGCCGGCGCGCGCCAGCAGCAGGGCCAGAGCGGCGTAGCCGAGCTGGCCGGAGAACGCCGTCGCGCGGGCGATGACGCTGATCCAGCCGCGGGTCAGCGGCAGCACCTGCAGTTTGACCAGCGCCAGCATCAGCTCGCCGGTCAGCGGCACCAGCAGCAGGAGGGCGAGAAGCGCCATGAACGGCCGCCGCCAGCGCGGCTGGCGCCGCTCCATCCAGGCCAGCAGGAAGGCCAGCGCCGCCACCGTGGCGAAGGCGCCGGCGATGGCGGCGGTGTTCAGCAGCAGGTCGGTATTGACGATGCCGGTCGGCGTGACGGCCTTGAGCTGCGGGTTCTGTCCCCAGCGGAAGGCCGCCATGGCGATCACCAGCGCGTGCAGGGCGAGCGCCAGGGGCGGACGGCGCAGCGCACGCGGGCCGACCAGCAGGACCAGGATGGCGATCTGCGCCAGCGTGGCGCCCAGCACGAAGGTCTGCTCGGCCGGCCACACGGCGCCCAGCGCCGTGCCGGCGGCGAGCGCGATCACCGTCGCCAGCGCGATGCGCGGCGCGGGCACGCGCGCCTGCGCGCTCCAGTGCTGGCCCAGCAGCAGGACCGGGATCAGGAAACTTTGCAGGACCAGGACGAAGAAATGGCTCATCGATAAATGGGCGCGCCGACGGCGTCGGCGCGCGGCTCCTTGAAACGCAAGCGGCCGGTTCCGTGGAACCAGCCGTTTTGCCGTGCGGCGGGCACCGTCTTAGTTGAGGCCGGTGTACTTGAAGTCGAACTTGACGTCAAAGGGCTTCCACCAGCGGGCTACGCCGGTTTCCTTGTCGGTATGGCGGTGCATGCCGGCCTTGGGCGGCGGCTCGATGTGGTAGGTCACGGTGTAGTTGCCCACGCCCATCATCTTGATGTTGTTGCCGTAGTGGGGACCGTCGCTGGCCACCATGGGCATGAAGGTGCCGGTCTGCTTGGCGCCGGTGTCCTTGTTGACCAGGGTGTAGGAAATGGTCAGGTAGGGCATCCACTCGCCCTTGCCGAAGCCGTTCTTGTTGCCCTCGGTGGCGCTGATGTCGGCTTCCAGGTGGATGTCGGACTTGGCGGCCGGCAGGCCCATGCCGCGCGGTTCCATGTCGATGGGCTGCAGGTAGACGGCGGCGATCTCCATCTCGTTCATCGTCACCGGCTCCCCGGCCGGATATTCCTTGAAGGCGAACGCCTGGGTGGCGGTGAACATGGCGACGGCGCAGGCGCCGGAGTACAGGGTTTTACGGAAGTCCATGGTGGTTTTACCTTTTTAGAAAAGACCCGGAACGGGAAAAAGACTCAGGAAACCGCGGTGTTCTGCGGGGTAGGGCTGCCGGCGCGCTGGCGCGCCATGACCCACAGCGCGACCAGTGCGGCAACGATCAGTGCCGCCTGCGGCGCCAGGGTCTCGACATAGGGGTAGATGCCCAGCCAGCCGATCTCGGGCGCACCCGGCAGCAGCGTGGGCTGGAACAGCTTGCCTTCGATCAGTTCGAGCACGCCCTTGCCGGCGAAGACGAAGGCCATCAGGTACATGAACGAACCGGTGAAGAGGAAGAAGGGCTTGAGCGGCAGCTTGACGACCGTGTAGCGCATCACCAGGTAGGCGGCGAGCAGCAGGACGGAGCCGGCCACGAAACCCGCGCCGATGGATGCCATGTCGGCCGTGGAGGAGGCGTCGCCGAACAGGGCGAAGTAGAACAGCACGGTCTCGGCGCCCTCGCGATACACGGCGAGGAAGCTGGTCAGCCACAGCCCGACCAGCGAGCCCTTGCTCAGCGACTGAGACAGCTTGCCTTCGAGATAGGCCTTCCAGTGGCGCGCCTCGATCTTGGACAGCAGCCAATAGCTCATCGAGAACAGCATCACCACCGCGATCAGCATGGTGAAGCCTTCCAGCAGCTCGCGGCTGGCCCCGGAGTTGGCGAACAGCATCTGGAACAGCAGGGCGGTGACCACGCTGGCGCCGAGCGCCACGAGCACCGACTGGCGGATCAGCGGCAGCTTGTCGCGATGCTGGTTCTTGACCAGGTAGGCGACGATCGCGGCGACGATCAGCAGCGCCTCCAGCCCTTCGCGCAGGATGATCAGCAGGCTGTAGATGAACAGGCCCCAGCTGCTCTGCTGGCCGGAGCCGCCGAGCATCTCGGCCGCCTTGTTCAGGTCGGCGTTGAGCGAGGCGGCCTGGGCGGCGACCTCGTCGGCCGGCCGGCCCGCCTTCATCAGGCTGACCATGCGCGTGAAGTAGCCTTCCAGCGTGGTCTTGACGCCGGCATCGCGCGCGCCGACCTTGTTCTCCATGCCGGAGGCCTCGAACAGGTCGAAGTAGCCGTCCTGCACGGCCATGATGGCCTGCTTGGCGTCGCCGTTCTTGTACTGGGCGATGGCGGCGGCGACGGCGGCGTCGATGTCGGCGACGACCTTTTTCCAGTCGGTGTTGGCGCCCTGCGCGTCGGCGGCGGCCGGCTGCGGGTTCTGGTCCGGACGGGTGGCCGGCAGGTCGGGCAGCAGGTCGCCGATGTCCTGCAGCAGGTTGGTGATCTCGTAGCCGAATTCGCCGTGCGTGGCCTGCTTTTCGGCCAGTTCCATCAGCTTGGTGAATTGCTTGTTGATGGCGCCCGACTGTTCGCTGGAACGGAACTGGCGAATGGCGATTTCCATTTCGGAGTTCTTGTAGCCGTCGTACTGCGCCTGCTGGATCTTCTGGCGCACCTCCTCCACCTTGCCCGCCTCGTGGGCGCTCATGGCCTCGGCCAGCCGGTCGTCGATGATCTGCATGCTTTGCCGCCAATGGGGCAGGATGCGCGGATCGTCATAACCGCCGTGCTGGCTTTCGGCCACCAGCTGGTGGCCGCTGCTCAGGTGCGGCACCACCTCGTCGATCTCGGCCTTGAGCTTGCCGATGCGCGCGGCGACCTCGGCGTGCGGGCGCCCCGCGGCGATCATCTTGCGAATCTCGCCGAACGCGCTTTCCATCTCGATGCTCTTCTGCGCCGACAGGTTGATGCGGATCGGCCCCTCCAGGTTCTCGAACACCTCGAAATAGGCGCCCTGCACCTGGGCCCGCGCCTCGGTGGCGTCCTGCTTGGCATAAAGCTCCGCCGCCAGGTCCAGGCGCCGCTCGATGTCGCGCGCCAGCGCCGGGAAGTCCGGCGCCGAAGAGGTCGCGGCCGCGGCCGACAGGGCCAGCAGCAAGCCGCTCAGAAAGCAGAAGAACCAGTACCGCATGGCAAGGACTCTCTCGATTGATGGCCTGGATGTTTCGCCGCTTTTGTGTCCGTCATGGCCGTCCGCGGCGTCCGTTCAGCCGAATTGCAATACCAGGAACAGCACCGCGCCCGCGATCAGCACGCTGATGATCAGGCTGTTCCCGGACATTGCCCGTGCCATCCGGCTAGATGCGGGTTGCGTAATATTCGACGACGCGCTGCACGTCGAGCGGGAACGGCGCCGCGTCGGCGCCCTCCGGCAGGTGCGTCAGCTGGGCGGACGGCGCCTGCGCATCGAGCGCGATCCATTCCGGGCGTTCGAGCGCAGGGTCCTTGAGCGTGGCCTGCAGCAGTTCGAGCTTCTTGCCGCCTTCGGTCGGCCCGAACACGTCGCCGGCGCGCACGCGGATCGACGGGATGGTGGCCCGGCGCCCGTTGAGCTGGATGTGCCCGTGGTTGACCATCTGCCGGGCCGCGGGAATCGTCGGCGCGAAACCGGCGCGGAAGACCATGTTGTCGAGCCGGCGTTCGAGCAGTTCGACGATGCGGTTGCCGGTGGCGCCCTTCTGCCGCTTGGCTTCCTCGACGATGCGCCGCAGCTGGGTTTCCGTCACGCCGTAGTTGAAGCGCAGTTTCTGCTTCTCCATCAGCTGCAGCCCGAACTCGGACTTTTTCCGGTTCGCCTTCTGCAGGCCGTGCTGGCCGGGCGGATGGTTGTGGCCTTCGGTGCTTTTGCGGGACAGGCCGGGCAGGTCAACGCCTAGCGCGCGCATGACTTTGCGTCGGGGTCCGGTATAACGCGACATGGTTGTTTCTCCAATCGAAGCGAGGGTGGTGAGACGGTCAGTGCAATACAGCCGGCGCTGACGACAGGTTGGTCCGGTGCTGCGGCGGGCAGGACTGGACGTGGGCGGCGAGCTTCCATTCCTTGAGCGCCGCGGCGAGAGTCTCCCGGAGGTGGCCGTCGAGCGCGTCCGGCTGCTTCAGCAGGGTCTCCAGGTGCATGCACAGGGCGGCGCCCTTGCTGGCCGTCGTGCCGCGCAGGGCGGACGAGGAGAGCAGGGCGATGATGGCGGCGAGCCGAAGTTGCTGGGTCATGGCGCTGGATCGATCAAAACGTGGAATCGGAAGGGAGGGAGCGGCTCCGGCGCGCGGGACCGTAATGGTCGCCGGCGGCCGCGATGGTTTCCGCCAGGCGCTGCGCTTCGCAGCGCAACTGCGCGTCGTTCTGCGGATCGTCGGCGATGCGGTTGAGCAGCAGCGACGCGAGGTACGCCGCGCGCGGGCAGGCGCCGTCCCCTTCCATGTGCAGGGCCAGATACGCCAGCGCGCCCGACAGAATGCGCGGCGTGCTCCCCGGTGAAACAGCGTTGTCCGTCACGGCCTTTCTCTTTTCGGCAAAAAGTGGGCGTTGCTTGTCGGCGATGCCGGGGATTCGGAAGCATTTCTCATCGTCGATTTCCGAACACGTCGTTGTTGTGAGCCTTTCTCATCGAAAGACCCCAAATGTAACAAATGCGAATAGTTATCATTACGCACTATTTTTGGTGTAGCGTCAACCCCGTTTCCGCAAAAACACCACTGCGGCGTCGCCGGCAACGCTTGGGAGCTCTTGGGAATTTCCTTTGTTTTCATGTGGATATGTATGCCTCATGCATCCCTCGTTTTCTTGTTGCGGGCGATAATCGTTGTCACCTAAAATGTGAAGCATTCTCATGGAACTTTTTATAACCTAGGAGGTCCGCAAATGCAACATCTGTCTTTCAACTCCTCGCGGCTGCTTTCTTCCGCCGCCCTGCTGGCTGCGCTGGCGGCGTTTTCGACGTCTTCTTCGGCGCTGCAGCCGTTGATCACCGACGATACGGGAACGCAGGGCGAGGGCGGCAACCAGCTCGAAGTCTCGTACAGCCACGATCGCACCCGGGCGGGCGGCGAGACCGAGCGGGTCCATTCCGTGCCCGTGGTCTACACCTACGGCCTGACCGACACGGTCAACGTCTACGCCGGCATCGCCTATCAGCGCATCCGCGTGCCGGGCGACGACGCCAACGGTTTCAGCAACACGGTGATCGGCGCCAAGTGGCGGTTCTTCGAAAACGAGGATTCCGGCACCAGCCTGGCGATCAAGCCGGAAATCGCCGCGCCGGTCAGTTCGCACCGCGAAGAGGACGGCCTGGGCACGGGCAAGACCTCCGGCGCGCTGACCTTCATCCTGAGCCAGGACGTGCCGTTCGGTTCGATCCATTTCAACGCCGGCGTGGGGCGCGACCGGTTCCGCAATTCGGACGACAACGCGACCACCAAGCATCTGTCGGTGGCGCCGGTCTGGGACGTCTCGGAACAATGGAAGCTGGCCGCCGACTTCGGCGTGGACTGGTCGCGCGCCAACGGCGACACGGTGCGCGCGAAATATGGTGAAATCGGCGCGATCTATTCGGCGAACAAGGATCTCGACCTGGCGGTCGGTTTCATCCGCACCACCGACAACGACAGCCCGAAAGCAAAAACCAATACGTGGACGGCCGGGCTGACCTGGCGTTTCTGAGAGGTTTCGATGAGCGATCATGCGGCTGGCGCGCGCCAGCCCGTGTGATCGGGGTAATGGGAGATTGATTTGAAAACGAACGACTGTGTTCCTTCGTGTTCGACGCTGGACCGGGCGATCATCGGCGAGGCGCTGGCCGTGCTGCGGATCGACGCGCCGGCGCAGGCGCCGGAATGGGGCCGCTGGCTGGAGGAAATCGGGTTCGTCCCGGGTGAGCAGGTGCGCCTGATGGCCAAGGCCGTGCCGGGCGGCGATCCGATGGTGGTGCGCGTTGGCCAGTCCACCTTCGCGCTGCGGCGCGCCGAGGCGGCCTGTATCAGCGTGGTGCCGGTCGACGCCTTCGCCGCGTCGTCGTCGCTCGACCGGGCGGTGGCGGAAGGAGCGCGCGCATGAACGAGGCCGTCATCCACCTGCATCCGAGCGGGCCGCTGATGGCCCTGGTCGGCAACCCCAACTGCGGCAAGACCGCGCTGTTCAACCTGTTGACCGGCAGCCGGCAGAAGGTCGCCAACTACGCCGGGGTGACGGTCGAGCGCAAGGAGGGCAAATTCGTCACGGCCTCCGGCAAGGCGGTCCGCGTGCTCGATTTGCCGGGCGCGTACAGCCTCTATCCGCGTTCGCCCGACGAGCGCGTGACCTGCGACGTCCTGTTCGGACGGGCGACCGGCGAGAAGCGGCCGGACCTCGTCGTCTGCGTCGTCGATGCCACCAACCTGCGCCGCAATCTGCGCCTGGCGCTGGCCATCAAGCGGCTCGGACTGCCCTGCGTGGTGGCGCTGAACATGACCGATCTCGCCGAGAAGCGCGGCATCCGCGTCGCGCCCGAGGCGCTGGCGGCGGAACTCGGCATGCCGGTGGTGAGCACGGTGGCGGTGCAGAGCAGCGGCGTCGAGGCGCTGCTGGCGCTGGTCGACGACCAGAGCGTGTGGCGCGCCGTGCCGCCGAAAACCGAGGCGGACGAGGCGTCCGAGCACGGCGATCACCTCGCCGTGCGCAAGATCCTGCAGAAGCTCGACCTCGATGAGATCGTGCCGCACGCGGCGAGCGACCGCATCGACCGTTTCGTGCTGCATCCGGTGCTCGGTCCGCTGCTGCTGGCCGCCGTGCTGTTCCTGGTCTTCCAGGCGGTGTTCGCCTGGGCCGAAACGCCGATGGGCATGATCGAGGAGGGCACGAAATGGCTGGGCGCGCTGGCCGGCAGCCGCCTCGCCGACGGCTGGCTGAAGAGCCTGATCGTCAACGGCATCATCGCCGGCGCCGGCGGCGTGCTGGTGTTCCTGCCGCAGATCCTGATCCTCTTCTTCTTCATCCTGGTGCTGGAGGAATCGGGCTACCTGCCGCGCGCCGCGTTCCTGCTCGACCGGCTGATGGGCTGGGTCGGCCTGAGCGGGCGCTCGTTCATTCCGATGCTGTCGAGCTTCGCCTGCGCCATTCCCGGCATCATGGCCGCGCGCACCATCAGCAATCCGCGCGACCGGCTGGTGACGATCCTGATCGCGCCGCTGATGACCTGCTCGGCGCGCCTGCCCGTCTATGCGCTGCTGATCGGCGCCTTCATCCCGCAGCGGGAAGTGTGGGGGACGTTCCAGATGCAGGGGCTCGTCCTGTTCGCCCTGTATCTCGCGGGGGTGCTCGGCGCCATGCTGGTGGCCTGGCTGCTCAAGCGCTTCACCGCGGCGGGGCGGCAGGTGCGGCCGCTGATGATGGAGCTGCCGAGCTATCACATGCCGACCGTGCGCAACGTCGCCATCGGCCTGTGGCAGCGCGCGACGATCTTCGTCAGGCGCGTCGGCGGCATCATCCTGATCTCCAGCGTGCTGCTGTGGTTCCTGGCCAGCTATCCGGCGGCGCCGGAAGGCGCCGACAAGTCGGCCATCGAATACAGCTTCGCCGGCCAGATGGGCAAGGCGATGTCCGTCGTCTTCGAACCGATCGGCTTCAACTGGCAGCTCAGCGTGGCGCTGATCCCGGCGATGGCGGCGCGCGAAGTGGTGGTCAGCGCGCTGGGCAC
The DNA here is from genome assembly GCF_047602565.1 of Propionivibrio sp. Taxonomy (GTDB): domain Bacteria; phylum Pseudomonadota; class Gammaproteobacteria; order Burkholderiales; family Rhodocyclaceae; genus Propionivibrio. Next base: position 809,657 of record NZ_JASGGX010000001.1, on the reverse strand, counting down.
GGTGTATTCGCTGTCCTCCGACGACGAGGCGGAGACGGAAGAGGCGTTGAGCGAACAGATTTCCGGTTCGTGGAGCCTGGCGACGGCGCTGTCCATGCTCGCCTGGTTCGTCTTCGCGCCGCACTGCCTGGCGACCCTGGCGGCGGTCAAGCGGGAAACCGGCGGATGGACGATCCCGCTGGTGATGGCCGGCTATCTGTTCGGCCTGGCCTATCTCGCCGCGTTCGTGACCTACCGGGTGGCGCTCTTTTTCGGCGCGGGCTGATTCTGGAGGTAAAGGCAATGCCCTGAAAGGCATCCGTGAAAAACCCGGCTTCGGCCGGGTTTTTTTCGATCTAACTCAGGCAAACGGCGACTGGCTTCCCGGAGTAAACCGTTTATTCTTACCAAATCCTGATCGATGGTTCGAAGGTGCGACCATGACCGCCACCGCCACCCTGTCCAGCAAGTTCCAGATTTCCATTCCCAAGGCCGTGCGCGAGGAACAGCACTGGCAAGCCGGGCAGGAATTCGTCTTCATCCCCAAGGGCAAGGGCGTGCTGATGATGCCCGTGCCCGAGCTGAACGAGCTGGACGGCATCGCGGAGGGTACCCGCACCGACGACTACCGCGACCGCGCGGACCGCTACTGACGGTGCCGCTGCTGGCGGCGGACCTGCTCTGCGCGCACAAGCTGGCCACCGTTGACGCCACCGTCTATGTGACGGCGCAGCGCTGGGTTGCCGGGCGTGGCGCTGTTTGCCAAGGCTCCCTGAGGGGGCCGGGCGGGCGATCTCCTGCAGAGAATAAAAAAACCCCGGCCGGAGCCGGGGTTTCGCTTTCCGGCGCCTGTGACGAGGCGCCGGGACGGGGGTCAGAGATGGATGTGGCCGAGCACGACGGCCGTCGCCAGCCAGATCAGCGAGATGCCGACGGCGGGCAGCAGGGCGAATTTCTGCAGGTCGCCGAATTCGACCTTGTTCAGGCCGACCAGCAGGTAGGTGGAAGGCACCAGCGGGCTGAGCAGGTGGGCGCCCTGGCCGATCAGCGCGGCGCGGCCCATCTCGGCGGCGTCGATGCCGTACGCGGCGGCGGCCTTGGCCAGCACCGGCAGCACGCCGAAGTAGAAGGCGTCGTTGGTCATGAAGAAGGTGCCGGGCAGGCTGACCAGCGCGGTGATGAACGAGAAGTGCGGCCCCAACGATTGCGGGATGCCGGCGATGATCATCTTGGCCATGGCGTCGACCATCTTGGTGTCGGCCAGGATGCCCATGAAGATGCCGGCCGCGAAGACCATGGCGACGACCGGGGTCGCGTTGGCGCCGTTGGCGGCGATGCGGGCCTGCTGGTCCTTGTTCTTGTAGTTGATGAGCAGCGCCAGGGCGGTGCCGATAATGAACAGGATGGCCAGCGGCAGGACTTCGTTCATCAGGCAGACCATCAGGACGACGACCAGCGCGGCGTTGATCCAGAACTTCTCGGGACGCTTGAGCTTGGCGACCTCGGGATCTTCGACGATGGTGTCGTGGCTGGTGTCGTGCTTGAGGTCGAGTACGCCGAGGCGGGTGCGTTCCTTGAGGCCCCAGCGATAGCCCATGAAGCAGACGAACAGGGTGCCGAGCACCATGCCGGGGATCATCGGCACGAAGACCTGCGAGGCTTCGACGTTCAGCGAGGCGAGGACGCGCCCGGTCGGGCCGCCCCACGGGATGATGTTCATCACGCTGTTTTCCATGACCGCGAGCGCGGGCAGGATGATCGGGTTGATGCCCAGCCGGCGGTGCACGGCGAGCATGGCCGAGCAGGTGACGAGGTAGGTGGTGGAGCCGTCGCCGTCCAGCGAGATGAAGGCGGCGAGCAGGGCGGTGCCGACGCAGACTTTCATCGGGTCGCCGTGGACCGCCTTGAGGATGCGCGAGATGATCGGGTCGAACAGTCCCGCGTCGATCATGATCCCGAAGAACAGGATGGCGAAGCAGATCATGATGCCGGTCGGGGCGACCTTCTTGACGCCGTCGAACATCATCTTGCCCAGCTTGGCGTCGTAGAAGCCCAGGCCGACCGCGAAGACGATCGGGATGAGGATGAGCGCGTTCATGGCTGACATGCGCTTGGACATGATCAGGTACATGAATACGATGATCATGGTGAAGCCGGCAATCGCCAGCGTGGTCGGATCGTTCATGAATGACTGCTCCCAGTAGTTGAATAAACGAAAATCACCGTCGTCGCACGGGACCTTTATTCGAACTCCATGATCCCGGTGCATTCGGCCGGCAATCTATCAGGCGGATGCCTTCAATTTGCCTACAAACCGCAGGGGTATCGCTTGCGCTGATCCGGATCGCGCGGCGTGGCATACTGCCGCCTCATACGGCGCATCACAGCCGATACGGGGGCGGGGAGGGGATGAAACTGCTGCTTGTCGAGGACAACCGCGAGTTGTCCTTCTGGATGACCCGTCTGCTCGCGCAGGCGGGGTACGCGGTCGAGCAGGCCTTCTCGGGCGCGGAGGCGCTGCAGTTCCTGATGACCCAGAATTACGACGCCATCCTGCTCGACCTGATGCTGCCCGACATGAAGGGCCAGGTGGTGCTCAAGCGCATCCGGGACCGGCACGACGACGTGCCGGTGCTGATCGTCAGCGCGCAGGACGCCCTGCAGGACATCATCGGGCATCTCGATCTGGGCGCCGACGACTATCTGGTGAAGCCGGTCAACATCCTCGAACTCGAGGCGCGCCTGCGTTCGCTGCTGCGACGCGCCACGGGCAAGACGAGTCCGGTGCTGGCCTGCGGCGGCTTGCGCTACGACACCAATTCGAAGATTTTTTCGAGCGACGGCAAGGCCCTGTCGCTGACGCCGCGCGAGCACGCCGTGCTTGAGGCGCTGATCCGCTATCCGGGCAAGACGGTGTCCAAGAAGGACCTGGTGGACGGCCTGTTCACGCTCGAAGACACCGTCTCCGAGAAGGCGCTGGAAATCTACATCGTGCGTCTGCGCAAGAAGATCGAGAACACCGGGGCGCAGATCGTGACGCTGCGCGGACTGGGCTACATGCTGACGGCGTATGCGCCCGAGTAGCCTGTTCCGCCTGCGCAGCCTGAAGAGCCGGCTCGCCGTCTGGGTGTTCCTGCCTTCGATCCTGATCATCGCCATCGACCTCCTGGTCTCCTTCCGCAGCAGCGAGCAGATCGCCACGCTGGTCCAGCAGCAACTGCTGCACGGCGCGGCGGCCATGATCTCCGAGCAGTTCGACGCTCAGCGACGACGAATACGAGATCAGCGTGCCGCCGGCCGCGTTCGACCTGCTGAAGAACCGCTTCAAGGACCGCGTGGCCTACGCCATCCACGGGTCGGACGGGCAGCTGATCGCCGGCGACGACCAGTTGCCGCCGTTCCAGGGCGAAATCGGGCAGGAAGGCGAGGAATTCTTCCTGACGACTCTGCGCGGAGAGAGCGTCCGGGTCATCGCCTATTCCTACGTGATCCCGAACTCCCCGAACGGCGATTCGGTGGTCACGCAGGTGGCGCAGACGCTGCGCAATCACAACGAGTTCCGGGACGGCCTGCTGGATTCGACGATCCGCCGCCATTTCTATCTGATGGCGGTGACCGTGTTCTTCATGGTCATCGCGTTCCGCTGGATGCTCAAGCCGCTGGCCGGGTTCAGCGGCTCACTGGAGGCGCGCCAGCCGGGATCGCTGGAGCGCTTCGACGAGCAGGACGCGCCGAGCGAACTCGCGCCCGTCATCCACGCGATGAACGACTACGTCCAGCGGCTGGACCGCACCTTGAAATCCTACGAAAAGTTCGTCGCCGATACCGCGCACCACCTGCGCAATTCCTTCGCCATCATCGGCACGCAGGTCAATTTCGCCCGGCGTTCCGCGGGTGCTGATCCGGTCCAGCAGGAAGTGCTGCGGGCGGTGCAGAAGACGCTCGGCAAGTGCACGCGCATCATCAACCAGCTGCTGATGCTGGCCTCGCTCGAACAGCCGAGGCAGGGCGCGGCGCCCGCCGGGAAGGTCCCGCTCGTGCCGGTCGTCACCGGCGTCATCGAGGAACTCGCGCCCCTGGGCCAGCAGAAGGGCATCGAACTGGGCGTCGAATCGCTCGACGAGAACGCCGCGGTCGAGGCGCCGGCGCGCCTGCTGCATGAACTCCTGACCAATCTGGTGGGCAACGCCATCCAGCACATGGGAAGGGCCGGGCACGTGACCGTCTCGGTCGTGGCGGCCGGGCACGAAACCACGCTGTCGGTGATCGACAACGGCATCGGCATTCCCGAAGCCTTGCGCGGGAGAGTGTTCGAGCGCTTCTTCCGCGTCGACGAAGCGAATCCCGACGGTTCCGGCCTGGGGATGGCGATCGTCAAGGAAATCTGCGACGCGCTGGGCGCGCGGATCACGCTGTCCACGCCGGACGGGGGCCAGGGGCTGCGGGTGGACGTCCGTTTCCCGTCAGGCCGCTGAAGCGGCCGGTCCGGCGGATCAGGGCTGGCCCGGAACGACGAAGCGCGTGGTGAAGGTGTTCGCCAGGTTGATGGATTTTCCCTGCAGGGATTTGTCCGAGGCGCGCAGGACCTTGAGCACGGTGGCCGGCCCCTCCTCGGGCATCACGCCGTCGGCGGTGAACATCTGCTTGCTGTCCTCGATCGCCTTGACGTACAGGGCCTTGTCCGCGCCGTAGAAGCTCTGCGGCATCCTGTCGGCGATGTCCTCGCTGCTGTGGGTCCTGATGTACTGCAGGGCCTTCACGAAGGCGCCGGCGATCTTGCGCACCTGCTCCTTGTGCCGGTTGACCCAGGCCGCCGGCATGTACAGGCAGGCACCCGGATACGGGCCGCCGAGCGCCGCGCGGGTCGTTTCCATGGTCCGCAGATCGACCACCACGGTCGCCGACCGGGTGGACAGCAGCTTGGAGATGGTCGGCTCGGTGGTCATGCCGGCGTCGATGTCGCCCTTGGCCATCGCCGCGATGAAGGAGGCGCCCGCGCCCACGGGCGCCAGCCGGTAGTCGGCCGATTTCAGCCCCGCCTGGGAAGCGATGTAGCGCGTCAGATGGTAGGTCGACGAGCCGAGCCCGGTGACGCCGAGCGTGCGGCCCTTGAAGTCCGCCGGGCCGCGGATGTCGCCGGCCGCGGTCTGGGACGCCAGGATGACTTCGCCCGGCGCGTGCGAAAACTGCACGACCGACTGGACCAGCTTGCCGCGCGCCTGCAGGCTGAGCGTGTGGTCGTAGAAGCCGATGACGCCGTGGGCCACGCCGGAGAGCATTTCGGTTTCGGCGTTGCTGCCGGCGGGCTCGCTGAGCAGTTCGATGTCGAGCCCGGTTTCCTTGAGGTAGCCGAGCTGCTCCGCGAGCTTGGCCGGGAGGTAGATCAGCTTGTCGATGCCGCTGACCATGATCGTGATCTTCTCCGCGGCGAAGGCGTTGAAGCCCAGGCAGAGGACGACGAGACCCAAGGTCCGCTTGAGGCCAGTTTTCACGATTCTCCTTCCCTGTCGACCGCCGGCCGGCTGGCAAACAGCCATTCTAGATCAGTCCGGCCCGGCGCCGTTTACAGGATGCTGCTCAGGAAACGCCGCGTGCGTTCCTCGCGCGGGTTGTCGAAGACCTCTTCCGGCGTGCCTTCCTCGACCAGCACGCCCTCGTCCATGAACAGCACGCGGTGCGCGACGCGCCGGGCAAAGCCCATTTCGTGCGAGACCACCATCATGGTCATGCCTTCCTCGGCCAGCGTCTGCATCACGCTCAGCACTTCGCCGACCATTTCGGGGTCGAGCGCGGAGGTCGGCTCGTCGAACAGCATGATGGCCGGCTGCATGGCCAGCGCGCGGGCGATGGCCACCCGCTGCTGCTGCCCGCCGGACAGCTGGTTGGGATAGGCGTCAATCTTGTCCAGCAGCCCGACCTTGATCAGCAGGTCGCGCGCCCGCGTCCTGGCTTCCTCTTCCGAGACGCCGCGCACCTTGGTCGGCGCCAGGGTGATGTTCTCCAGCACCGTCTTGTGCGGAAACAGGTTAAAGCGCTGGAAAACCATGCCGATTTCCGAACGCAGGGCGTCGATGTCCGTATGGTGGTCGTGCACCGAGACGCCGTGCACCAGCACGCGCCCGCCCGAGGCGTCCTCCAGGCCGTTCAGGCAGCGCAGGAAGGTGCTCTTGCCCGACCCCGACGGGCCGATCACGCAGACGACCTCGGAGGCCTTGACCGAGCAGTCGATGCCGCGCAGCACCTGCAGCGGCCCGAAATGCTTGGTCAGACCCTCAACGCGTATCACCTCGTCCATAGCGAGCCTCCAGTTTCTTGACCGCCCAGGCGAGACCCAGCGTCAGTATCCAGTACATGAATGAAATCGAGAGATAGGGTTCCCAGTAGCGGGAATAGGCGCCCGCCACCGTGCGCGCGGTGTAGGCCAGCTCGGCCAGGCCGATCGCCGAGATCAGCGACGAATCCTTGAGCAGCGCGATGGCGTTGTTGCCGAGCGGCGGCAGCATGCGGCGGAAGGCCTGCGGCAGGACGATGTGATACATGGTCCGGGCGAACGACAGGCCGAGCGAACGCGAGGCTTCGATCTGCCCGCGGTCGATCGACTGGATGCCGGCCCGGAAGATCTCCGAGATGTAGGCGCCGGCGTTCAGCGTCAGGGCCATGACGCCGGAAATGAAGGCGCCGTAGTTCTGCTTCAGGCTGCGCGCCGTTTCGCCAGCGATCAGCAGGCCGTCGGCCGGATTGACGAACACCGGCAGCACGGCGAAATGGATGAGCAGGATCTGCACGAACAGCGGGGTGCCCCGGAAAAAGCTCACGTAGACGGTGGATGGCCAACGCAGCAAATAGCGGCAAATCTGCCGTGCCGGGGCATGGCGCGCGTCCGCCAGGCGCGCGAGCCCGATGGCCAGCCCGAGCGCCGTGCCCTGCACGATGCATACGACGGTGACGAGGATGGTCATCTGCAGCCCGCGCCAGAACATCACCCCGTATTCGGCGATGATGTCGGCGCGGAACCATCCGAACCAGAGCGTTGGTTCCATGGATCAGACCGGCCTCCGCTTATTGCGCCGGCAGCGCGGGAGCTTCGGCCTGGAACCAGGTCTTGTAGATGCTGGCGTAGGTGCCGTCGGCCTTGATCGCGGCCAGGCCGGCGTTCAGCTTGTCGAGCAGAGCCTTGTTGCCCTGCTTGACGACGATGCCGAAATATTCCTTCGGGAAGTTCGGATCGCTCACCGTCTTGAGCTGCTTGTGCTCCTGCACGCGGTAGGCGATCACGCCGTTGTCGCCGATGACCGCATCGACGCCGCTGTTGGCCAGCTCGGAAATGGCCACGGGCGTGCTCTCGAAGCGCTTGATGTCCGGGCTGGTCTTGCCGAATTCGCGCGAGGCGATGTCGTCGCCGGTGCTGCCGGTGACCACGCCGATCTTCTTGCCGGCCAGGTCCTTCAGCCCCTTGACTTGGCTGTCCTTATGCACGCCGATCAGCTGGCGGGCCTCGAAGTACGGGGCGGTGAAGTCGTACGACTGCTTGCGCTTCTCGTTGATGGTGACGCCGGAGATGACCAGGTCCACGTCGCCGTTGTTCAGGGCGGCGAAGATGCCGGTCCATGGCGTGTTGACGATCTTGATCTGCAGGCCCGCCTTCTGGGCGACGGCCTTGATGATGTCGATGTCGTAGCCGACGATCTCCTTGGCCGGATTTTCGTAGGCGAAAGGACGATAGGTCGCGCTCGATCCGACCACGAGTTCCTTCTGCTGGGCGCCGACGCCGCCGGCGAAAAGCACGGCCAGTCCGAACGGCAGCAGTATCTTGGTGAGCAGTTTCATGTTTTTCCTTCCTGAAAAAAAGAACACCGTCCGGCGGACAGTGCGATGAAGAGGCTGTGGCGGCGCTAATTGTATGCGGAAACGTGCCTTGTTTTCCCGGCAATTTTTCCGCGGACGATGCGTGCGCCGCCGTTGTTTGCTACAGTCGCCGGTCCGCTTCGCTTCCCGCACACTGATTCCGCCATGCCAGCCCCGCTCGTCTCCGCCCGCCTGACGCTCGCGCCGGACGGCACGCCCGTTTCGGAGTTCTACGGGGACGTCTATCACTCGGCCGCCGGCGGGCACGCGCAGGCGCGGCACGTGTTCCTGGCCGGCAACGGCTTGCCGGCGCGCTGGCGGGACCGCGAGGCGTTCACCCTCCTGGAAACCGGCTTCGGCCTGGGGGTGAATTTCCTGGCGACCTGGCTGGCCTGGCGCGACGATCCGCAACGCTGCCGGACGCTGTGCTTCATCTCGCTCGAAAAGCACCCGTTCGCCGCCGCCGACCTGGCGATCGCCCATGCCGCCTGGCCGGAATTCGCCGAACTGTCGGCCTTGCTGCGCGCCCGCTGGCCGACGCCGGTCGCCGGCGAGCACCGGATCGCGCTGGACGGCGGCGGTGTCGACCTCCGGCTCGTCTTCGCCGACGCCGTGGACGCCTTGCCTGGGCTGGACGCCGCGGTGGACGCCTTTTACCTCGACGGCTTTTCCCCGGCCAGGAATCCCGATCTGTGGTCGCTCGCCCTCTGCCGGGAACTCGCGCGGTTGGCGAAACCGGGCGCCACGCTGGCGACGTGGTCGGTGGCCGGCGGCGTGCGGCGGGCGTTGGGCGAGGCGGGCTTCGCCGTGGAAAAACGTCCGGGCTTTGCCGGAAAAAGGCAGATGCTGGCCGGCCGCCGGGCCTGAGGCGGCGGCGACGCCTTTTTTGCGAACGGGGGAACAAAGGCGTAAACTGCCTTCTTCGCCATCCCGGCCCCGGAAATCAAGGGAGTTCGGGCCAGACCAATACCAGCGATCGACTCCATGAAAACGAATACCGTAATGAAAAGCGACACGGCTCCTGCGTCCCCGGATTTCGAAACCCTCTTTTCAGGACGGGCGCGCGCCATCCAGAGCTCGGCCATCCGGGAAATCCTCAAGGTCACGGAGCGCCCCGAAGTCATTTCGTTCGCCGGCGGCCTGCCGGCGCCGGAGACCTTCCCGGTCAAGGAAACGCTGGCCGCCATGGAGCGCGTGCTGACCGGCGCCGGCCGCGAGGCGCTGCAGTACAGCACGACCGAAGGCTTCGCCCCGCTGCGCGAATGGATCGCCGCGCGCAACAGCACGCCGGAAGCGCCGGTGCATCCCGACCAGGTGCTGATGGTGTCCGGTTCGCAGCAGGGCCTCGACCTGCTGGCCAAGGTGCTGATCGATCCGGGCGACACGGTGCTCGTCGAAACGCCGACCTACCTCGGCGCCTTGCAGGCCTTCTCGCTGTTCGAACCGAAGTTCGTGTCGATCCCCTCGGACGAGGACGGCCTGCTGCCCGAGACGATGGGCGGTTCGCTGCGCGGCGCGAAATTCCTGTACTGCCTGCCGAACTTCCAGAACCCGACCGGACGTCTGCTGGCCGAGGCGCGCCGCTACCGCCTCGCCGAGAAGGCGCGCGAGCTCGACCTGCTGATCCTCGAAGACGATCCCTACGGCGAACTGTCGTACGCCGGCGACACGCCGCGCACGATCCGTTCGCTGGCGCCGGAGCGCACCGTCTACATGGGCTCGTTCTCCAAGGTCCTCGCCCCCGGCATCCGCCTGGGCTACGTGATCGCTCCCCAGGCGCTGCGCGCCAAGCTGGTGCAGGCCAAGCAGGCCACCGACCTGCACACCTCGACGCTGTCGCAGATGGCGGCGTACGAAGTGATCAAGGACGGCTTCCTGGATTCGCACATCCCGACCATCCGCAAGCTCTACAGCGACCAGTGCCAGGCCATGCTCGGCGCGCTGTCGCGGCACATGCCCGAGGGCGTGCGCTGGAACAGCCCGAAGGGCGGCATGTTCCTGTGGGCCGAACTGCCCAAGGGCATGGACGCCGCGGTCCTACTGGCCAAGGCGGTGGAAAACAAGGTCGCCTTCGTCCCCGGCATGCCGTTCTTCGCCGAAAGGCCTTCGATCGAGTCGCTGCGCCTGGCCTTCGTCACCGTGCCGCCGCCGCGCATCGAGGAAGGCGTCAAGCGCTTGGCCGAGCTGATCCGCGCGAGCCGCTGAGCCGGACCGCACAAAAAAAGCCGGAACGCCCGCGAGGCGTTCCGGCTTTTTGTTTTGAACCGGAAGATCAGCCGGCGGCGGCCAGCCGCTTGAGCACCCGTTCGCGCGGGAACAGCGCGACGACGGCATCGACCGACGGCGTCTGCGCCTGACCGGTGAGCAGCACGCGCAGCGGCATCGCCAGCTTGGGCATCTTCAGGCCATGCGCGCCGATGCAGCTCTTGATCAGGGCATTGATGGCCGGCGCTTCCCAGGCCACGTTCTCGATGCCCGCGATGAAGTCGGCCAGCGCGGGCTTCGCTTCCGGCGCCAGATGCTGCGCCAGCAGCTCGGCGTTTGGCGTCAACTCGATGTAGAACACCTCGGCGGCGTCGGCCAGTTCGTTCAGGTTGGCGATGCGTTCCTTGTACAGGCCGATGATCGCCTCCAGCGACGGCGCGTCGGTGACCGCGACGCCGCGCGCCTCCAGCCGGGGCCTGACCAAGGCGGCCAGGCGGGCGTTGTCGGCCTGCTTGATGTAGTGGGCGTTGAGCCAGTTCAGCTTCTCGGTGTTGAACTGCGCCGCCGACGGCGTGATGTGGTCGAGATCGAACCACGCGCAGAACTGCTCCATCGAGAACACCTCGTCGTCGCCGTGCGACCAGCCGAGGCGGGCGAGGTAGTTGAGCACGGCCTCCGGCAGGTAGCCGTCCTCGTGGTACTGCATCACGCTCACCGCGCCGTGGCGCTTGGAAAGCTTCTGCCCGTCGTCGCCGAGGATCATCGACAGATGCGCGTACAGCGGCACCTCGGCGCCTAGCGCCTGGAGGATGTTGATCTGGCGCGGCGTGTTGTTGACGTGGTCGTCGCCGCGGATGACGTGGGTGATCTTCATGTCCCAGTCGTCCACCACGACGCAGAAGTTGTACGTCGGCGTGCCGTCCTGGCGGGCGATGATCAGGTCGTCGAGTTCGGCGTTGGCGATCTCGATGCGGCCTTTCACGAGGTCGTCCCAGGCGACGACGCCGTCGGTCGGATTCCGGAAGCGGATCACCGGCTGCACGCCGACGGGCGGCGTCGGCAGGGTCTTGCCCGGCTCGGGGCGCCACGTGCCGTCATAGCGCGGCTTCAGGCCCTGCGCGCGCTGCTCCTCGCGCATCCGGTCGAGTTCCTCCTGCGTCGTATAGCAGGGATAGGCGTGGCCGTCGGCGAGCATCTGTCGGAGCACCGCCTTGTAGCGGTCCATGCGCTGCATCTGGTAGAACGGCCCTTCGTCATGCGCCAGTCCCAGCCACTCCATGCCGTCGAGAATCGCCTGGACTGCCGCCGGCGTCGAACGCGCCACGTCGGTGTCCTCGATGCGCAGGATGAACCGGCCGCCGTGATGGCGCGCGAACGCCCACGAAAACAGCGCGGTGCGCGCGCCTCCGATGTGCAGGAAACCGGTCGGGGAAGGAGCGAAGCGGGTGCGGATCATGATCTGTGGCCGAAAAGCGAAAGGCCGTATTGTAAAGGATGTTCAATCGGGCACGCGCCGTCGCGCCCGTCCGGCGCGTATCCCGAGGTCCGCTGCGCAGCGGAATGAAGCAGGTCAATAACCCGGCGGCGGAGGCGGCGGGTTGCCCTGCGGCGGTTGCGGAACGGTCCTGCTGTCGACGGCGGGCGGCGGCGAGTAGGAGGAGGGCGCCTGCTGCTGCAGCGACCGGGCCATCTCGGCCGACACCGGCACCTTGTGGCCGCGAGCGTACATGCACTGGATGTAGGCATTGTCGTAGCGCCGCTGGCCGCCGTAGGCCGAACGCTGGCTCGCATCCGTCCCCGCCACGGAGCCGAAGAGCAGGCCCGTGCCGGCTCCGACCCCGGCGCCGCTCCTGCCGCCGATCGCCGCGCCGGCAACCGCGCCGACGGCGGTGCCGACGACCGCGCTGCGCATCGCGGATTCTTCTGCGGCCTTTTCAGCGGTCATGCCGCCGATCTGCTGAAAGGCATAACGCTGGCATTCGCCGTCGTCGAAACGGAACTGTTCAAAGGTCTTCCCCGTGCCCGGCAGGGCCATCGTGCTCGGCCCCGTGGGAATGGTGGCGCACCCGCCCAAGACCAGGACGGCGGCCAGCCCGATGGTTGCATGCAATGGTTTCATGGCTTCTCTCGCTAAATCAGGCTAAGGACGCGGCGGCACCTTCACCCAGCCACCGGGGCATTCGCGCACCTCCGGATAATATCCGCCCGGCGATTGGCAGTAGTACCAATACCCGGCCGTCTTGGTCTCCACCGGCGGCGATTGCTCGATATAAACCGGCGGCGCCTGGCGTTCGATGACGACCGGCGGGTAGTACGGCGGGTAATAGTAAGGCGGCGGGTAATACCACGGGCTCCAATAGGGCGGCCCGACGACGATGCCCACGCTCGTGCGGCCATGCCACCCGCCCCTGTCGGCGGAAGCATCGCCGACTGCAATCAGGCTGAGCAGCACCAGCGCGATGGTAGCGATCAACTGTTTTCTCATCACAATCCCCTTGCCGTTTTCAGACGGTCGCTGATGAGCGCAGGGTTTGCTCAAACGGCAACCGAAAAATAGCCGATGCTTATTTTCCGCTCAATCGGAAATGGAAGCGATTTCGGAACGTCGCGATTTGTAAGGATTTGTTTCCACATCGTGAACGTCATTCACAGAAACGGGCCGCCACGATACACAAAAAAATACGCACCGATATTTGACCTGTCCGTCGGGTTATGGTGTAATGCGGCCCCTCTATCGGGCGGTTAGCTCAGCGGTAGAGCACTGCCTTCACACGGCAGGGGTCACTGGTTCGATCCCAGTACCGCCCACCAGGAACACATCCAAAGCAGTCCAAGCAAGTCCAGAAAACCCGCCCAAGTGCGGGTTTTTCTTTGATTTTTTGTCCGGGTTTGTCCAGAATGATCTACGTAAATCCGGACCTGCTCGGGGGTATATCTGGGGGTAACGTCAATTTCCTGGCGAATTGATACCCCCAAACAGGCTGGAGGACACTCATACGGAGCTCCAGCATGCCGCTGACCGATACCGCAATCCGCAAGGCCAAGCCAGCCGAAAAGCCCTACAAGCTGGCGGATGAGAAAGGCTTGTACCTGCTGATCAGTCCGACCGGTTCGAAATGGTGGCGCCAGAAATATCGGTTTGGGGGTAAGGAGAAGCTGCTTTCCCTGGGGGTATATCCTGACGTCAGCCTCAAGGACGCGCGCGAACGGCGTGACGAAGCGCGCAAACTACTGGCGAATGGAACAGATCCCGGAGAAGCGAAAAAGGCTGAGAAACAGGCCAGCAGCGAGCGTACGGCCAACAGTTTCGAGACCATCGCCCGGGAGTGGTTCGCCAAGCACTCGGCGACGCTAGCCGAATCCAACGCTACGCGCACCATTCGCCGGCTTGAGCGCGATTTGTTTCCCTGGATCGGCAATCGCCCTATCGCCGAAATTACCCCGCCCGAACTGCTGACCGTGTTGCGCCGGATCGAGGCACGTACGACTGACACCGCCCTGCGCGCCAAAGTCTCGTGTGGGCAGATTTTCCGCTATGCCGTGCAGACCGGTCGCTGTGAGCGAGATCCGACTGCCGATCTGCGTGGCGCCTTGACGAATCTGCCCGATAAACACTTTGCCGCGTTGACCGATCCGCGGGAAGTCGGCGCGCTGATGCGGGCGATCGATGCTTTCAAGGGGACACAGGTGGTTGCCAGCGCGTTGCGTCTGGCTCCCTTGGTGTTTGTTCGACCTGGCGAGTTACGGCAAGCGCAGTGGGTCGACATCGATCTGGAACGCATGGAATGGCGATTCACCACGAGCAAGACCAAGACGGAACATCTTGTGCCTCTGTCGTCGCAAGCTGTCACCATCCTGCGCGAGCTGTTCCCGCTCACCGGGGCTGGGCGTTTCGTTTTCCCCGGCGGACGTACCAACAAGCGTGCGATGAGCGAGGCAGCATTGGGCGCTGCCTTGCGCCGAATGGGCTTCTCGACGCAGAAGGAAATCACACCGCACGGATTTCGAGCGATGGCGAGGACGCTACTGCATGAGGAACTTGGCTTTGCGCCCGAAGTGATTGAGCACCAATTGGCACACAAGGTCCCGGATGCCTTGGGTGCGGCCTACAACCGCACGAAGTTCCTCAAGGAGCGCCGCGCCATGATGCAGCTTTGGGCCGACTACTTGGACAAGCTGAAATCAGGAGCCGAAGTGATACCGCTGCACGGAAGCGCAGCGTAACGAGTTTGCTACGGCCTAGCTCGAGGCTGATCCCCGAGGGTGAAAACCGGGATTCCCTTGCCCGGTTGACGTGGCATTCAATCAAGGGCAGCGAGAAAGGGAGGCAACATGGGAAAGCTATTCAACCTGAAAGAATGGCTGACGGTGGCTGATGCTGCCCAGCATCTTTCAATCGTATTCGGCGAGGACGTAACAGAAGCCGACGTGTTGCGCCTAGGGCTTGATGGACATTTACGCCTTTCGGTCTATTTTGTGAATCACGCGAAGGCGCGATGCGGCAAGGTCATTCCTTGGGAAGAAACGGATTGGTGGCTGTTTCCAGATTCGGATGATTTACCAGGGGGGAAAATAATGAAGTGGGGCGAACAACTTATTACGAATGAGTGTCGCCCATGTCCTACCAAACTGGCAGCTCTCTACAATGAATATCCTGTAAATGAGCACAAGAACTACTGTCCGATGATGCTCAGCCTGAATATCGACGGCGAGCGGTTCCTGACGCTGGACAAAACTGTTACGACACTGCGGGGAGTGTGGGACTTGCCGATGATCGGCAATGAACAACTGGACATCGAGCACTATTACCAGAATTTGACGGGTGGCCCGGGCCTGACCCTTCAAGGTTTGGATGGTGCTTTTGTGGAAGGGAGCGATGGGCGAGTATGCCAGCTTCAGGAGCATTTCGACGAAAACGAGTACCAATCTGGTTCAAGCGCCCAACTGGAGAGATTGGAACAGCACATCGCGGATAACAACATCAAGGGTGCCGAGGCTGAATCGTTGTTGAATCGGCACAAGGAAAAACGGAAAGAGTTTCTCGAAAAGCAAAGAACACGGCCCACGGAAAATAACTATTACCCCGCATGGGGACTGCCGGAAGATGCTGTGATCGTGGTTCGCACCAAAGCCTTGCGCGAATTTGAACAGTCGGTGAATGGGGCACCGAATGGAACAGAGAAGCCGATTGCAGCCAGCGAGCGCTATTCCCTGCTGACCATCATCGCGGCACTTTGTGAGTACTCCTCGATCAAGCTACAAGAGCGCGGGGCCGCCAGCCAGATAGCCAAGCTGACGGAGGAAATTGGGGCGGCCGTATCCGACGACACCGTGCGGCGGGTACTGGCAAGAATCCCCGATGCCCTTGAATCCCGCATGAAATAATAGAGGCATGCCGCATGCGGTTTTTCTGATTCCGCATGCGGTCAATGTCGCTATCGGAGAACGGAGGATACGTCCGTCTTAATCTGAACAAGGACGGATGTAAATGAACCAACTTCCGGAGACTGGTTTCCTGCGCCTGTCGCAAATCATCGGTGACGCCAAGCGTGGCATTCCGCCGATCATCCCTGTATGCCGGGCAAGCTTTTGGTATGGCGTGAAGTCCGGAAAATATCCGAAGCCGATCAAACTGGGCGCCAGAACGACCGTGTGGCGCGTCGAGGACATCCGCAAACTGATCGCCGAAGCCTGCTGAGCTTCCGTTATGGCCCGCCATCAGATTCGCGGCGACGCCGGGCGGTGTCCTCGGATGCAGTTCCATGCGCCGGTTCGGTTCGAGAACATCCGCGGCCCGTGGCGCGTGTCGATTGCCCTTGAGGCGCCCATTGTCACCTGGGGCAGGAACGAGCGCTGTTTCGCCTACCTTCACGACTTTGACTTGCGCTCCGTGCAGTTGATCCTCGATCACTGCCGCCAGGCTACATGGGAGCGGCGTGGGGCAATCTCCTTTCCATTCGGAGGCGCGTGGTGACCCCGCGGTTCGCGATGCTTCCGATCGAGGCGCTGGCCGATCGGCGCCTGACGTATCGTCAGCTTGTCGTGCTGGGGGCCCTGTGCTCTTTCCGTGACGGCGCCGATACGTGGGAGGTCAATCCAGGCCGTGATGCGCTTTCTGAGCGTTGCGGGTTGCATCCCTCGGTGATCAGTACCGCGACATCAGAACTCGAACGTCTCGGATGGCTGCGCAAAGATGGTAAAGGCGGTTACTCCAAAGCCACGAAATACATCATCGTTATCCCGGAAACCGTAGCGCAACCCGCAACCGTTACGGAATCCGCAACGGTTGCGCAACACGTAACGGTTACGGAATCCGCTAGGGGACCCCGTTGCGCATTACGCAACACGCAGCGTGTTGCGGAATACGCTACACGCAAGGAAGAGAGAGACCATTCTGAAGAGAGAGACGCGTGTGTGGAAACGGGCTCTCTTTTTCGTTTGGAAGACGAAGTCCCGGCAGGCCTCGACCTGGATGCCTGGAATCGTTGGTTGGCCTATCGCAAGGAAATCCGCAAAGCTATCAAGCCAGCGTCGGTGCTGGCCGCCCAGCGCCAGCTGGCCGGATTTGGAGCGGATCAAGCGGCGGTCGTCGAACAGTCGATCGCCAACGGCTGGCAGGGGCTGTTTGCCCTGAAGGCTGAAGCGCAGGCGACTGGACGAGCCCGCGGTGCGTCAGGCCCAGCCGTCACCATTGGCGCACCAGCAGCTATTCCTCCAGGCGCGACACGGACCCGAGGCGGTATCCAGGAACGCTTCACCGAGACGATGGGCTGGGTACCGACATGAACCCGAAGACGCTTCCCTACGGCGGGCGTGAAATCGCGGACTTGCGGCGGGTCGGGAAACGTCCCGCTGACCTGGTTCTCGTCTCGCTGATCGGTCCGCTGCGCGAAGTGAATCCCGTCATCGTCGCCAATCCTTCGCGGGCCTACGACTGGACATTCCTCGTCGACCTGCCGGTGCTGGTGGTCGCCAACACCGACACCGACAAATCGGTCGTGCGTCGCGTTCTCGAAGCGCTCAAGGCCTTGCCGACCGCCAGCCTTGCCTTGTGGTTGGCCGACCGCCAGGACGGGCGGAATTTGATCGTCGAAGGCGTCAAGGCATGTCCTCGTGGCCTGCTGCGGTACATGGGCGCCAACGAACGCCGGCAATACGCCGGCCTGGGCTTGCAACAGGATGCGGAGACCGTATGCGCGTGATCGACGATGCCATCGACTTCGACGCCTACCTGAACGGCCCGGACGAAAGCGCGTCGGTACGGCCGGCCAGTGATTGGCTGGCCGACGTTCTGGTGGCATTCGAGCAGCCTGCGCACCTCTCTGGCGCGACGCTGCCCTGGTCGACCACGCACAGCGTCATCCGTCTCCGGCGCGGCGAACTGACGATCTGGCCGGGTATGTCGGGCCACGGCAAATCCATGCTGATCGGCCAGGTGGCGCTGCACCTGATGGCCCAGGGCGAGAAGGTCTGCATCGCCAGCATGGAAATGAAGCCGGCCGCGACTATGAAACGGCTGTGCCGGCAGGCCTTCGGCTGCAATGCGCCGTCTCGGGGGGACATCGAGGACCTGCACCACTGGACCAATGGCCGGCTGTGGCTGTACGACCAGCAAGGCCAAGTCAGCCCGGAGCGGATTCTGGCGGTCGGCCGGTACTGCCACGACAAGCTCGGCGTCACGCACCTGGCCGTCGACAATCTGCTGAGTTGCGGCATTCCCGAGGACGGCTACGACCAGCAGAAGCAGTTCGTGCTCAGCCTGGCAACACACGCTCACGACACCGGGCAGGCGGTTCATCTGCTCGCCCACAGCCGCAAGGGCAAGGATGAATTGACCCCACCCGGCAAGTTCGACGTGCGCGGCTCGGCATCGATTACCGATCTGGCCGACAACGTCTTCAGCGTCTGGCGCAACCGCGGCAAGGAACTGGCGCAGGACGACAACCGGCACGACAAGGACGACGAGGAAGACGCCTTGCTGATCGTCTGCAAGCACCGGCACGGCGAATGGGAAGGGCGCATCCGCCTGTGGTTCGATCGGCGCAGCCAGACGTTCCTGCAGCGCCCTGACGAGCAGCCGAAGGCCATGAATCTGATCAGCGACGAAGATACCGTGGAGTTCTGACATGGCAACCGTGACCAAGAAATTCCGAGACGACTTCGAAATCTGGGCCGGCCATCGCATCGCCATCGGGCAATGGACCCAAGCGGAGATAGCCGACTTCAAGGCCATGCTGCGCACGGATCTTGAGCCTGGTCCCGATCGGTTGCGGGTGGGCGTGAAAGTCATCCTTGCGACCGGTGTCGAGGTTCTGGCGGCAATCGATGATCACGAGGAGCGGTACCGGCTGTGGGCCGATTTCTTTGCCGCGGAGGCGGAAGCGATACGCCATGCTGTCGGAGAAAACCGATGACAGGCCTTCCCCACAAATCGGCCCACCTCAACGAAGTACCGCCGTTCAACTTTCTCGCGCCCGGTGTGAGCCTCGAGGAAGCCGTCACGAACGCGGCAAGACACCACTGCATCGTTGATTTGGCCGGGCAACTGACCCTGTTCTGGGAATTGCGGCATACGGTTCTCTGCGCGGATTCTGAAACGACGGTGCCATGACGAAGCATCTGGAAAGGAAAAACCACGGAGACAGATGCCCTCGGAAACATTGATTTCCGTGGATACTACTTTGGATACCTGTGTTTGGATACCAACGTATCAGCTTTGGCGCTGATCCCGTCGGCCAACCGTCGAGCGTGAAAATCAGAAGACCATCCGATTCCAATCCTCGTGAGAATACGTTTCTCGCCACGCCGATTTTAGCGATGGATCGCCGCCAGCTATGTTCGGGCTTGGTGCAGAAAGAGATTCAGCAACCGTACCGCTTCTTTCCATTGACGATACGGTATCTGCCACCTCTTGGACCGGTGTAGCAGGTGTTATCGACCTGGTTATAGAGGGGCGTACTTGATGCCCCTTTCTGAGCCGGCTGCTGGGGTGATTGTTGAGGCCTATTCGGTGCGCTGGCAGGAGCCCTGTGGCAATGGTAATCCCCGGTTTTTCGGTTGAAATGGCAGCCGTCAGCGTTCAGCCCGCCGCCATGGGCTACGGCAAATCCAGGGCACAGTACCATCAGGAAAATAGCGGCCATCGATCGATGACTCTTCATCTTGTTTTCTCCCTGACCTGTGATACATGGCCCAGTTAAGCAGTGCGGACGACGCAAATCAAGAGGGCGAACCTGAACACACGTGATCTACGGCGGCGACCAGATACCGACTCAATCACCAACCGACGCACCGGGAAGGTAATCGCAGCTAGGCCGCACGTATTCAATCGTTCCTCGCTGCCCGTTTCCTGCGCTTACTAGCTTCTTCAATCATTCGTTTCAAGAGGACCGTCGCGCTTTCCGGCGGCTCTCGCGGCCCATGGACCCGTTCCGCCGGAATATCGATCTTCACCTTCTTCCTGGGCGTGTATTTGGCATCCGGGAGCACAAAGTACGTTCGGCCGTGCTTTTCCGCCGGCGGCGTAATGAAGCCTTCCCTCGCCCAACGCCGGAGGGTGTTGAGGCACGGCGCCTTGTCTCCGTAGATTTCGATTGCCCAGACTTCCAGAGGTATCAGCCTTGGTGCCATTTCTCGATCTCTTTCACGACGAGAGGTGCGCGTCGAACGGTGTCATTCAAAAATCTCGAGTTCGACTGTACGGCAGTTCGAGCAGATGAGAAAACCCCAGCGTGAAGGCTGGGACTCTTGAAGAGGACTGCAGTACTGCACTCGGGGCGCTAGCGTGGCGACTTCGCTTCCCGTGCTTACTGTTTCGCCAAACGTTCCTCCTGACGCAGATACAGCATCGTTTTTGCGTCACTGGATATGCGCGATGCGTCATCTGCACTAGTCGGTGACAATTTGGCGCGTGGCTTCTTGGACCCGGTGTTCTTTGGCGGCAAGATGTCGGAAACAGGGCGAGTCTCGGCCCAGGCGATCAGTTCTCCATATAGCCAACCTACTCGTCGGACAGAAAGCCTTCTGGCCTTTGGGAATGTCGGATCATCTCGCGTCAGCGCCTGGAACGTGGATTCAGACAAAGAGAGCACGCCGGCCGCCGCGGCCAGATCGAGACAAATCGGAGCTACGATGATGTGTTCCATCAGTTTTCGTTCCTCACTGCATCTTTAGCACATGCTTCACCTTGCAGGCTGGACAGGGTAGCCGGTCAAAGCACGTGGACCATGTACGCTTAGAAATTCGAAACCCCACTATCGGAAGGGGAAAAAAACCCGCCACACGGGCGGGTTGCAAAGTTGGGCTGTTGTTATTTCGTAGTGGAAATTATGCTGTACGCCACATCTTGGTTTTGATGCTCAAGTATCACGGCGATGAGGGATACGACCTCCGCCACTGATTGCATCGCGTCTTTGATTTCGCTGGAGGGAACGTCGTCCTCAGGAATCATGGCCACTTGCTGCATCATGAATGCCAGTCCGCGGAGAACTGTTGTAGGTCGCATATCGAGGAGTGACGCCGCAGCGCTGAATGCCTTCTCGTCGTTCTGCTCTGCGGACCTAGCCAAGGTGTCCCAAGCCGCGGCGAAACTGAAATACTCTTGTGATCCGGTATCAGTAGTCGCGCTCATGCTTTCGTCTCCTTGCGTTGCTTGGTGGAACGCTCCGCCAGGCGCGTGCTCAGCATCGTTTTTGCGTCACCGGATACGCGCGATACTACCGCGGCTGTTTCGACCAGATCGGAGAAGAACCACAAGAGCTTTGCAACCGATTCCGAATCCTGGAAGTTACCGGACGGGATCTTGTGGGCTCCATCCTCGGCGACTAGGCACCCAATGCCCATCATGACTTCGGCCGTGTTTCCCAGGGTTCCATGCAGGTCTGAATAGCTCAGTTGCTCAAGCTGCTCGTCGGTCAAATACTTGACGACATCGGGCCACAGCGTATTGATGATTTTCGCGGCGCTCATGCTGCACCGCCTTTCAAAGCCTCGACCAGTTTTTCATTGACCACGCCGTATTCATCAATGGCCATGTTTGCCAATCCATGAGCATGCTTAAGGAGATCCGGTAGCGTGTCATTCCACAACCGCCGGCCGTGGGCATATCCGCCACCGGTCTTGATGTCATGGCTTGGATGTGTGTCTTGGTGCTCGGGCGACCGTTCGAGTGCGCAAAGAATCTCGGCCGCATTGAGAATTGCGAGCACAGCTTTCATATCGGAATCCGCAATCAATACCGAATTTTCAACGTCGAGGAGCAGCTTTTGGCTGTCCTGGTTTTGCGCTTCCGCACGGGGGCTTTTGCTCTGTGCTGCTCGGGTAGTGGCTTTTGCCATGATGTTCTCTCCTCTCAAAGTGCCTTGACACGCACATCCAGATAGCAGGTCGATTTGTTGCACTCGGCGATTTGCGTTTCCGTCAGAAAGGTCTTGACCTTGGCTGCATCCAGGCTGCAGCGCGTCACCCTGTTGATCGTCACGCGCGCCGATGTGGTCTCGTGTTGTCCCTCGCCGAGCAGTTCGATGGCCTCGACCTTGATGATTTCCATTTCGGTCTTGAGCTTCGCCATTTGCTGCGATAGTGCGAGATAGCGGTTGATGACGTGAGTACGCTTTTGCGTGGAGATTGATACAATTTGGGCAGTCGCCATGATTTGGACTCCAGGTCTGATTAGGTGATGAGAGGCCCGGTTGGTGTTGCAAGCACCGCCGGGCTTCGCTATTTCCAGGCTGTCCCGGCCGCCTGGTTGCCGATCAAGCGCACTGTGCGACGTCAGGGCCTAGGTTCCCGTCGATCCGGCCAGTTGCCGATGCTCGCGCTTGATTCTTTCGGATTGGATAAAGAGCGTTTCGTGCTGCGATGGGCTTATAGTATAAACTGCTACATTTGGTGTCAATAGTAATTTGTGCTATAATTAACAGCACCAGCATTGGAGGTTCTATGGCACCACTCAGCAAAACCCAGCAAGCTTTATCGCTCATGGAAAGCGAAGGAATAGGCGCCAGCGAGGCCGCGCGTCGTGTTGGCATCAAGGCTGGTACCGTTTTGTCAGCAGTTATGCGGATGAGGGGAAAAGAAATCTGCCCCTGTTGCGGCCAAGTTGTACGGGAGGGGTTCGAGATCGACCACACAGTTCTAAAGGTCTCTGAGTAACTCGTCAGCCGAAGAGGGCTCGGAACAAAAATTTCTACCGGTATAAACCGAGGATGGAGGAGAATCGAGGAGCAGCGCAACAATGCATTGCACGAATTTTCGAACAGAAGACCATCGGTCATCTATATGACATTTTCTGCGGTTTTGGATATTCGAAAAACGATCCTCGGTTTCTTCGCTGTCGCACTGATCAGCATTAATGTGCTGGCCGACGTCAGTTATCGAAGCCCGGTTTATCGTGCCGGCGTTCACAGCCCGGCAACCATCACGATATTTGGGATGATTCAACCACTAGACCTGCAATCATTTAGGCAGGCGCTACAACAGGTTGAGCAAGATGCATCCCAGGGAAAGATTCTTGTAAGAACAGCGAGCGGCTTTCCAGCCTTCGTCACCGAACTGAATTCAAGGGGCGGAAGTTTCGTCACGGCGCTTCTAATCGGAGGGCTAGTGCATGCCAGTGAGGGCAGGGTGGTTGTCCATCAGGACGCTATTTGTGCCAGTTCCTGCGTATTTATTCTGGCTGGAGGCGTAACACGGTACTCAGTCGGGAAAATAGGTATTCATCGGCCTTACGACTCACAAGATGAAACTACAGATCCGGCCAGGCAGAAAAGCAAGTATGCCAAGATTGAAAAAGCGGCGAAGGCATATCTCGATAGCGTGAATGTTCCCAGTCGACTTTATGATCTGATGATCCGTATTCCTCCCGAAAGAATTCGGTGGCTTTCTCAAGATGAATTGACTGAATACGGGCTCAACGAGGATGACCCCTACTATCAGGAAGCTGAAAACACGAAGACTGCTAAGAGCTTTGGAATCAGCAAAGCAAGGTTGATGAAAATATACGCGGATATGGATAGAGCTTGTAAAAATAGCGTTGAGAGTGACGAGTGCGTATGGGAGTTGTACAGATAGCTTAAAGTTGTTAGCTGGCAATGATTTTTTTGTATTTTGGAAAACATCTTTTATGGTCTACGAGCCTATGCTTTATGCGGAGATACCCCTGCCATTTCTCAATGGGGCAGATGAAGAAAGAATCGTAGCATTCTGAGTTGAGATCACCTCTACACATAGATTTTATATATTTGTAAAATTATGACGAATACTAATCCGAACCGAAGGATAGAAATATTCAGAATGGTATTTGATTTTCTCAAACACCTTACTACCCTCAGCTCAGGCTCGATTTTGCTCATTCTTGCTCTCATTGAAAAGTTCGCAAACGAGCCACATCTTTCTCAGTCATTATTCCGTTCCGCTGCCGCTTTTTGCGTCGCGATCCTTTCAGCTCTCGTTGCGATGGCTGTGGTGGCTTTTAGCGTCGGCGGTGAAAAGCCATCGTCTAACGAAGCCAATGTGCTTGCTTGGGGCTTTACTATAGCTGGGGTATGTTTCTTTTTTGGCATTATGCTTGTCGGACTCACCGTGCTGCGCATAAGCATGTAATCTCGATCAGCCTCTACAATAGGGTCAAAGCCAAACTGGCTGGTCTAAAGAGCAACATCCTCATTTATAAATTACAGCCGTTGTCTTTGTTTTCGGCTCTTCGGCATTGATGATGCTTCCGTTGTCGGTCATCACATATCCGGGCATCACATTCCCGACATATTTTTGTCCGGAAAAAAAATTAACATCACTTGACATCTTTGGACATTTTCACTGCTTGAAATTTCCATGAAACCCTTGCCACTACTGGCTGTTGTGCGATTCGAGTAGTTTTTGGTGTTTTTCAACAACCTTTCGATAATCTGAACTCAAAAGTGTCGAGTTGCGTTAGCGAGGTGCCGCTGCCCGACTGCATGGATTTCTAGTGCAACTTCCGATGTAACAGCGACTGAACCTATGGGAATTTGCTGTTACATCGGCTGTTACATCCTTTCCTTTTCCTTCTGTGCCGCCTGCGCATCCTTCACCGCGCGTTTCAGCAAGTCGTTCCGCTCCACCGTCAAGCCGTCGAGCTTCTGACGTTTCTCCAGAGGCATCAGACCGACGTCCCGGCGGACCTTGCGCATGTCGGCATTGAGCCCTTGCAGGTTCCTGGCCGCATGTTCCAGCGGTTTGGCTTCTCCGGCCATGGGTGACACCTCCTTCTCGTCGGCCAGATCGGAACGGCCGATCCTGTCCAGCTCACGCAACGTTCCCTGCAGACGTTTCGCTTCGCCCAGCATCTCGTAGAACTGCGTCTCGTATTTCGTGTGCTGGGGCGGTTCCTGGCTGTAGAAGCGCCGGATCACCGGCATCTGGTCGGTGCGCATTTCTGGTAGCTTGTCGCCGAAGAACGCCTTGTCGGAGAGCATCAGGCCGTACATCGCCCAGGTATTGAGATAGCCGCGCAGCAGCGCTTCCGCACGAACCGGGTTGAGTTGCAGCGACTCCGGCAGGTTGCGCATTTCCAGTCCGATCGCCTTCATCGTCTCGCTGGTCGTCGGCTTGGCCCGGAGGAACGGCTGCACACTGTCCAGGCCCGGCGTCTCGATCGGTGCCTTGGTGAAGCTGTTGCGGTTGGTCGCCTGCTCGTACAGCGGCGCCAGCAGTTGCGGCATGAAGTTGAGATTGAAGGTGTTGCCGATGATCCGGACGAGATCCTTGCCCAGCCCTTGCGGATCGCCGTCGAGGGTTTTCTCCAAGGTGCGTTCGGCGACGGATGCCACCGAACCGATTTCCCATATTTTGGGATAGCGGAAATGCTTGTCGCCGACGAAGAAATGCCAGTTCGTGTCCCGATCCCAATCCGGCAGGTCTTGGTAACGAGGATCGTCCCGGTTCAGCAGGTAGAGCCCGACAGACGACAGTGCCACCATGGCCGTCTTCATGCCGATGGCGGCCCGGTTCGGATCGTGCGCTATGCCACGGAACAGGCGATCCATGGAAACCACGGCCGGGCGCAGGAACATCACCGTGTCGTACATGAAGCCCAGCGCCTTGGAATCCCCGCGCATCGCGAAGTCGGTCGAGACTTCCCGGGCCTGGTACGCCGCATGCCGCGGATGCTCGCCCTTGTCGATGGCGCGCTTGTATTCCCCGAGGCGGGTCAACGTCTCGAAGGCATCGCCCAGGGTTTCGAAGAAGGACATGATTTTGTCCGGGGCATCCAGAACGGTCCGGTAATCGATGCCCTGCTTCCGGTAGAACTTCTCGAGCTTGGCGCGCAGCCTCCCCTCATCGAGATAGATAGAGGACAGACCGCCACCGTTGGCGATGTAGTCCTTGTAGATTGGATCGTTCATCATCCGCAGGCGCATGCCCTGCAGCGAATCGAGGACGGGCCGGAATCCAGACTGGCTCATGATCGAGCCCATCAGGGTATCCCGCGCGATATTGGCCATCATGAAATCCGGGGTCATCGTGATCGATGCCTGGCCGATGCGCTTGGGCAATCCCAGCCATTGCGTCAGCCAGCGCGTCGGCGGCCGGTCGATCGCCGTCAGAGCCCGGTACAGGATCGGATCGGCTACTTCGTACCAGACCGGCTTGCCGCCCTTGAGCACGGCCACCACGTTGCCGCCCGCCGGGGGCTGTCCATGAATCAGGAACTCGAAGAAGGCCGGCGCCTCGCCGTTGATGGCGATGCCGTACTTCTCGAGCATCGCCTTGAGCACCTGGTCGACGGCGACCTTCACGGGACGTGCTTCCGGGTCGATCTTGACCATGAACCGGCCGCCGCCTTCCCGGCTGGCCAGTTCGGCAATCTTCAGGCGCGCCTCGTTCTTCACCGCCTTGTCGATCAGCATCGCGGCGTTGCCGACCATATTGCCCAGGACGTCGCGGATGTTTTCGGTACCGCCGGTGAGTTGCTGGATACCGGCCCAATCGCCGGGTTTCCCCTTGAACCCACCCGGCTGGCCCACCCGATGGAACGGCAGGTATTGCGTGCGCTGCCACAAGGTGCGGGCCTCGGGGTTGATCACTCCGGTGGCCTCGGCGAAATCGAGCACCCCTTTGTTCCATTGCTGGTAGTCGGCAAACGCCTTTTTCGCCACCGGCGTCTCCAGGCGCAGCATGGCGTCAACCTCGCCACGAGTGAAGAGATGTTCCCGGCCCTGGCCCAGCAATTCGTTCGCCGACCGGCCGACGAAGTAGAGCAAGGCATCGTCGAGGCTTCCGGAAACCGGCTTCAGGATCGCTTCGAGCCCCTTGCCCTGATAGGTAAAGGAACCGTCCGCCTTCCTGACAGGGTGGCCATAGCGCACCGCGCCGTCGGCGATCGACGCGGAAGCACGGGACAAGCGAGCGGTTTCGTAGGCGCCGACCGACGCCAGTTTGCCGTCGGAGAGTCCGCGTTCCATGCGATAGACGCCGTGCAAATCGTCCGCGACCGACTGCCGGAAGTTGTCCCAGAGGCCGTTCAACGCATCGGACAGCGGGCGATGGTCGCCGATCTTGGAACGCGCCCGGTTGATGGCATCCTGGCCGAACCAGTCACGCATGCCTTCGCGCGCTTTCAGCAGGGCAGGACCGTATTCGTGCCGGCGGGCGAAACCATCCAGCCACGCCGCCACTCTGGGGGCCTTGGCTTTGAGGACGTCAGGCTGCGTCATCCACAGACGGACGCCCTCCGCAAACCCCTCATAGACCTTCGTCCGGTCGTAGCTGATGCCCCGCAGTTCGTCGGCCAGCGCCTTGTCCTGCCTCCAGGCGGCCGAGATTTCCGGCACGCGGTCATCGAGCAGGTGGGCGATTTCATGCGCGGCCGTCTCGAGGTCGGCGTGTCTCTTGATGCGCACCTCCTGCACATTCGGGCGGAAGAAGCCCAGACGGTTCTGGCCCTGCACGCGCCCCTCGTAGATCGACGTACCCAGCGCCTTGGCGAAGGGAACGAGGATGTCTTCCCGACGGATCGGTGTCGATTGCCGAGCCGTTGCCGCTATCGCCTGGCCGACAGGGTCGTCCTTGATGAAACCGGTGTGGTTCGCACCCGGGGCGAATGCGTTGCGTGCCTCCGGGCTCTCTCGTGCGTCGGTCCGTTCCTGCAATGCGCGCGTTCCTGGGCCGATCCCGGTGCCAGGTTCCAGGCGGGCAGTGGCCGGGTTTTCGATCAATCCGCGGCGCACGGCTTCGGCATCAGGATTTATTGATCCAAGCGCCTTGGCCCGTATCGCATACGAACCGTCGCCCGAGGGGTGTGGATAGGCTTCGACCGGTAGTCCCCGCTGCGTCAATCGTTTTGCCAGTTGTTCGACGTATGCCTTCGCGTAGGACCGGAACGGTTAACTCCCCTGAGCCGATACGGGCGGCCGCTCGCTTCTCGGACTCGTCGCGGCCGTATGCGGGACTTCGTCGAGCGAGTCTTTCAGGAAATCAATGCGTGCCGTTGTACCCGCCGGCTGATCGCTGGCATTCTTCCGCTGCAGGTCGACCAGCATGCGTTCCGCCGCATCAACGGCTCGGGACTGAATGGCCCTGGCATCGAGCCTTCCCGCCTCACCGTCTCTGGCTACCGGCGTTACCGGTCGGTCCGCCGCTTCCGGGCGGTGTGGGCCGGGGTCGGCAGTTCGCCGTTGAACGAGGGTTTCCGGTACTTCAACGCGCCCCTCGCGAACCCATGCCGCAAGTTTCTGGAGTTCGGTGTGGAAGGAAGAGCCGCCGCTGACATCGACCGTCCTCGCGGCTGTCGGCGATGCCTCCGGCCGTCCGGAGAACGCTTCGGCCGTTTTTCCATGCATCCCTCGGATCGGTTCGCCGGCGTCCAGTGGCACGAAACCGCGCGGACCAGGAGTCTGGACAGTGGAATCAATACCGCTCCGCGGCGTTTCCGCGACGCTGGCGAGGTTTTCTCGAGCCGGGGCGGCTCTGGGTGTTCCCGGAGTGCTTTCATTCGAACTGTGCCACGGAATGACGGTTTCTTGCCCCGGAGCGGAAGGACGGAACTCGTTGCCTCCGGCCGGGCTGATCTTGTCGCCCATGAACTCCGCGCTCACCGTCTGCCCGGGCTCGGGTGTGGAGGCGCGCTCGAACGTCGGTTCGACACGCTCCGCCGCGGAACGGGTGTTGAGCCCACGCGCGGCCTTGACAGCCGGGCCGATGGCCATGGGAAGGGCGTTGATCGCCGTATCCACCGCCGTCGCGGCCAGTGGGCTATTCGTCGCTTCGAGTGTTTTGCCACCGGTCCATTGCCCAGCTTCCGCCAGCTTCTCGAAGGGTAGCATCGCCGTCTCGGTCAGGTACTTGCCGTGCTCGGTCACCGGCTTGTACGTCAGCGCATCGTTCACCGCATGGACGACATTTGCCGGTTCGGCATTGGTCAGCCCCAGGGCTTTGCCTGCCGCCGCGCCCAGCCCGGCAATCCCGGCCACCGGCAGGGCAACGCCCTGCGTCAGAAGATTCATGCCGGTTTCCACGACAGGATAGCCGCGAGCGATAGCCCCCATGGTTTTGGCCGCCGGCGCCAGGTATTCGCCAAAGCCCTTGTCGGCCGAGTTCCCGGAATCGTCGGACCCCAGCGGGATGAAGCCGCGCCGGTTGCCTTGCGTACCGGTTTCGGAGGCCGACAGGGGAATGAAGCCGCGCGCCGATGCTGCCGGCCCCGGTGTTGCTGCTCCACGGGTGTAGGAAGGCGGCTGCTTGCCGAAGCGTGTCAGGTATTCCGACTCGAGCGCTGCGCGGTTTTCTTCCGGCATGTCCTCGTCGAATTCATCATGGACCAGATCCTCGGCCAGGGCATCGCGGCCTTCCTGTTCGGCCGGGGATACGCGCGGGAAGTCGGCGGGAGAGGGCATGCGGCTGGAGTTCAGGGGAACGAATGGCATGGCCGACCTCACTGGTAATGGCCGACCAGCTTGCCGGTGCCGTCGAAGACCTCGGCACCCCGCGCAGTCTGCTTGCCAAGTCGAAACCCACGCATCGCCGGATCGGCCTGGAAGCGTTGTACGACATCATTGCCGCCCGCGGTTGCCTCCGAAGCCTGTCCGCTTGATTGAGCGTCGAACCATGGGTCATTCCCGTAAAGCCTGCGGCTGGCCAGCAACAGTTGGCGCGCCAGGGTCGGATCGAAATCGGCGTTGTCGCGCCCAGTGTCGGTCGCCCGTTGCGTTTTCCGGCGGATTTCTTCGGGGCTCATTGCCTTCAGGCGATTGCGCGCCGCCATGACTTCGTAGTTGTGTAGCTGCTGCGCCTCCGTCAGGGGTTTCGGCGCCGAGGCGCCGACCTGGTGCGTCAGGCTGCCATCCTGGCCGATCCGGTACAGTTGCTCGCCGGCCCCCAGCCGCACGTATTGCTTGCTCGGGTCCGGCTGCCGGTAAGCCGCTTCCGAGGCCTGTCTCGCGTCATTCACGAGGATGTCGTTCATGGTCTTATAGTCGGCTTCGGCGCGCTTTGCTTGTGCGGCACGCTCGTCCTCCGCGGGCTTCGAGACCATGCCGAGAAATTTTTCCGCATACCCTGGGTCGATTGCCGCCAATCTCCCGTAGATCGAGCGCACGATATGGTCATCGATCTGCGCATCCGAAAAATCCCGCATTCCCGTCTGCGCCCCATCCGCATCGAAGAACAGGAGTCGAGCGCCGGACGGTGTTTCTTGGACGGATACTTTGTACCCTCTGCTTGATCTATCCTGGGAACCGAATCCAAAATCATTCAAAAACCTAGTACGGCGGTCAACTTCGGCCTGGGCTACGGATTTTTTAGTAGAGAGGCCATTCCTCGCAACATAATTCAGAAATCCATTTTTAATGTTGCCCATCGGGCTGCCCAGCAGGGTCTCCGGACCAGCCGCGTACCAGTCATTCAGGTATTTAAACTTGCCTTGCCGGTCACCGGTCAGGAGCGGCAGGTTTTCCGAAATGATGCCCGTTGCCTTGGCTTCGCGTTCATATTGCTCGCGTGCCTTGCGCATGGCCTCGTCGTGAGTTTCCTGCGACCGGTCGTTCTGCGCCTTGAACAGTTGGAACTGCTGGTCCTGAAAAGTGTTTTGACGCTGCAATTGCTGCTGCTTGTTGTACTCGTCGGCCCCGGCACCCAGTGCGATGCCGAGATTTCCGCCGAGGAAGCCGCCGCCCGCCATTTTAGGTTCGGGACTATCATCATCCTCTTCCACAAGAACAGCAGTTGTCGGATCGAACTTCATTGCGCGCTCCTTTCGCTATTGCCGCGACGGGTCGTAACGCTGCCTGCGGAACCATGACGTTGTTCCCCAACTGCGACTTGTACATCAGGCCAGGCGAGGCGACCGTTCATCAGTTTTTTGGGCGTGACGCCGAAGTAACTGCCGGTTTGGCAGAGGCGGGCGCGCACTGTTTGGGCTCGCACTTGATTCAACTCGGCGAATTGTTCCGCGCTCAGGGTATAGATCAGTTCCCCTTCTCTGGTTTTAGCCATCTTCGAACCTCCGAAATTAAGAAGCTGCCGCGCGTAGCTCGAATGCGTAGCAGGCGAATGCCAAAATATTCGCCCTCGTCCATGTTGAGAAGGCGCGAGTTACAGACATCGCTGAACTCGTTGCCAGGTGTTTCGGTGGCCGCGTGCCTGGGCCTGGCGATATGCGACTCGCCTTGCGTCTGTCCGTCAGTGGGCGGATTAACTTACTTTGTTTGCTTTAGGGGGCCACTCAGCGCATCATGCGTCGGCATCATGAATATGGAGCTTCTTCCATGCCTTTGAGCGAGGACGAACAGACAGCCCGGATAGCAGAGGCTTTATTTATTCACAGAATGGAGCTGTCTCCTGAAATTCATACCATCCTGTCTATCACTCTTGAGAATCTGCGCTGGTTCAAGTTGCTTTGTGCAAGAGAATCGATCTCTTTTGAAGAAATAACTCCCGAGTTCCTGATCAAGAAACTTGCCGGAAAAGAAGTCCATCCAGAGGACCTGCAGGCAGTACAGGCGGAAGTGAGAGCAGGTTTAGAAAATGGCGAGTTGCTTCGCAGGTCAGGCCGAGTGCGCCGTAAGCGGGGCTAGGGTCGATGGTTACCTCATACTGCCTACGGCGTTGGATTGATTGTGGGGTGGATGCAACGTCACACGACTAAGCTGAGTGGGGGTATTTTTGGGGGTATGTAATAAATATAAATCTGTGAAATACTTGCCATTCAAGGAATGTAGAGATTTATTCGATCCCAGTACCGCCATAAGAATACGCATTAAATTGAAAGGCTTACATCGATCGTGCTGTCTGGTTGAATCGACAGCACAAGCGACGTAAGCCTTTGTTTTTGCGCGTTATGGTCGCGTGCTATTAGACAGACAGATTTTTCGCCTCCGCTGGCCACGCACGGTCTATCAATTCGCCACTCCCTTGAACTTCCCCCATGTCCGGGCGCCAGCTCTGCCGAGCATACCCGTCACGAGTACCATCAGCGCTTCGACGTCGAGCAGCGGCGTCTGCGACAAGTTTTCGGCCAATCCGGCCGTTAGCCTGATAGGCAGTAGCGGGCAACAATGCGCTGCTTACCTGCCGTTCAGCCTTGAGATGGCCTGATCGGCCGCTTCTCTATTCTGCGAATGCGAACAACACTTTGCAAGCAGCCGGAAAGCAGCCGCTCACCGCATCGGCTTAATCCCCGTCAGAAATATTTCTAAGAACGAAATTCTGTCCACGCACGCGGGGCCACCTCTGATCGCTATCCGAGCACTCTCGACGGAAGACGAGCCGCTGAACGCTGCGATGGGGAAAATGCACGCGATGCGGCCATTACAAGTAGTGCTGCTAAGATAAGCCTTGTTGATCACAAAATTTTGCGAGTAATCGACCACGTGTTCCAATAAGACATAACAATTCATGCCCGAACATTCGACTATTAAGTTATCGGCGTGCATTGCGCCTTAAGTGCAAATGCCAAATGAACATATCTGCACAAAGTTCAGTCAGGAGAGAGATTTTCAGAAGCAGCATGATTTTTTCATGCTCAATTCTGGTTGTATTCAGTATTTTTCTCTCGAATATCCTTTACCGCTCTGGGATATCAAAGGCGACCGATATTATCAAGCAGAGGAATTTCGCTGTTAATTACTTCATCGATGGCTATTTTTCCGAAGTAAACAACACTATTGAGATTCTGGCAGACAACAAGGATGTTCAGAACATCCCTTGGCTTGATATGGCAGGCCGAGAGCGAGTTCTGAACCTATTTAAATCCTTTACAAGGGCCAACCAGAATCTCACCTATATATATTCGGGATACGAAAACAAGGATCTGGTAATCAACGATTACGCCCCTCCCGATGGGTTCGATTCGACATCGCGGCCATGGTATCAAGCGGCGATGGCTGTGAAACCAAAACTATTAACCGGCCTTCCCTATCAGGATATAAAAGACAAAGCATGGCTCTTTGCAACCAGCAAGGCCTTGCTCAGCGAGGAACATGGTTACTCTGGCGTCGTGTCGAGCGATAGTTCCGTTCAAATGATCGTTGATATGCTCAATCAACGGGGAGAGGTATATAAATCATCCTACAGTTTTGTGACGAAACTCGACGGTGAAATCATTCTTCACCACAACGGGGATTACCTACAAAAGCACATATCGGAAATTACAAGCACTCCCC
Organism: Propionivibrio sp.; assembly: GCF_047602565.1. Lineage (GTDB taxonomy): Bacteria > Pseudomonadota > Gammaproteobacteria > Burkholderiales > Rhodocyclaceae > Propionivibrio. The sequence goes on along the minus strand of NZ_JASGGX010000001.1, from coordinate 776,991 downwards.
AGGCTTTGGAAGAAGGAGGGGGTAGCATTACCTACGATCTGGACGGCAAAGACAAAATTGCCTGTTACAGCCGTTCTAAAGAAACCGACTGGCTGGTCTTCACGGTCGTTGATAAAAGTGAAATCACTACGCCTGTCATTTGGCAGATATTCTTTTGCATCGCACTAACAGGCCTGATTGCTGTTTTGCTGGGTCTCGCTCAGAGTGCGTTGCTGAGCCGGCGATTTTCAACCCCACTGCTTGAACTGCGGGAGAAGGTCAAATCCATCATTCGCGGAGATCCTGAGAACGATTCAGACTACAGCTATCCGAAAAACGAGATTGGGATCATCGCCAGTGAGGTGGAACAGTTGGCCGCACACGAATTCTATACACGATCCAAGCTGCTTGAGGATGCGAATAAACTTCTTGAAGAAAAGAACCGGGAATTAGAAAGACTGTATATCACGGACTGGCTTACCGGGCTGTACAACCGTCATAAAATGGAGGTCAATCTCGAACAGGAACTTCAACGCTCAGTGCGATACAGGAGCGTATTCTCGATTGTCCTATTCGACATTGACTGGTTTAAGAAAATCAACGATACCTACGGCCACCCGGCTGGGGATACTGTACTTCGAGAACTCGCACTGTTGCTCAGAGCTAATTTGCGCGTGACAGAAATCCCGTGTAGGTGGGGAGGAGAAGAGTTTCTTATCTTGTGTCCTGAGACTCACCAGGAAGAAGCCAAGGCACTCGGAATCAGACTCTGTTCATTAGTCGAGAACCATCAGTTTGCAATAGATACACGGGTTACGATCAGCGTTGGCGTTGCGGAATTCACGGGTAATGAAAAAATCAATGAGTTGATCAAGCGTGTGGATGAGCATCTCTATGCTGCCAAGCACAATGGCAGAAACACTGTCATAGCGGGTTGAAGATGGCCAAGTGAGATTTGTAGCGAGCATGATTGCCCCGTTACTGCCCTTGGCACCGACCTCATCCAACGGCTACTCAGGCCGAGGTGCCGCCTATTACCGCTGGGATCAGGCTGGATGTCGGCCATAGCAGTCTTTTACTATTACTTGGCAAGCATCGGTTTTGGTAGTCATACCGGTCGTTCGTCGAGAAGACGGGTTGGCTTTCAGCAATCCGGATCTATGGAACCAGGACAATACGACCAAGGGCTTCTCTGTCAGCAAGAAGCCTGTGAGCCTCCGCTGCCTGACTCAGCGGTAACGATTTCCAGATAACCGGTTCAATTTGCGATTCATGCATGAACGTCAGGATTTCCTGAAGCTCAACCCTATTTGCACTCTGAATGCCGTAGAACTCAAATTCCTTGATAATCAGCAGTCCAAGGTTGATTTCAACGGGCTTACCGTGGAGTTCCCCAATGACGGCGCACCGGCCCCCAGGCGCCATGCTGCGAAGAGTTCCTTTGAAAGTTGGAGAACCGATCAATTCAACGACCAAATCGACGCCTCGGTTGTTAGTCAATGCTCTGACCTCATCGCCGAACATACCGTCGGAACTGACGATAACTTCGGCCGCACCAACTTTTTTCAAGGGTTCGACTTTGGACTCGTTGCTCGTAATAGCAATGCAGTGAGCCCCCAGTTTCTTGATTATCTGAATCGCCGCCAAGCCCAGACCGCCGCTGGCACCGGTGACGACCACCGTTTGCCCCGCTTGAATCCGGCCTATCTGACGAATCGCTTTGTAGGGAGGGCCGAACACGCACGCTCCGAAACAGGCGTGCTCATAGGGCATCCCCTCGGGAATCTTGACCATGTTGCTTTCAAGGAGAGTCGTATATTCCGCATACCCGCCATTACGTGTTTGACCGATGTCGCCATGCGTTTGCCGACACAATGAGGGACGACCGCGAAGGCAATCGTCACACTTTCCACAGGCCTGGAAGTTGAATGACGTCACCCTGTCGCCTGGCATGAAGTCCTTGACTTGCGCACCGACCGCAATGACGTCTCCGGCCAGTTCGTGCCCCAGGATACGCGGAGGCCTCACACGTGACCGCATGCCCGATCTCAGAATGAGATCCAAGTGACAGACGCCACAAATCTGAACTTTGACCAAAACCTCGTCCGGCGCCGGCACGGGTCGAGGCACGTCTTTGAACTGGAGCACCTCCGGCCCGCCGAATTCGTCAACAACCACAGCCTTCATCATGTCCATCCTGATCACCCCTTTCAAATCCGTTACCAACGTCTGCAGTCACCGATGCTGTAGGGTGATTATGGCCAAGCGGCATGTTTACGAACAACACGAAAATCGCCCATTATTGATAGCTTTTCAATATCATTTGGCCCTGGGACAAGAAAATAGAGAAAAATGGATTTCCGTCAATTCCGGTATTTCGTTACAACAGCAGAAGAACTGCATTTCGCAAAAGCGGCGGAACGGCTTGGCATTGCTCAACCAGTGCTTAGTCAGCAAATAAAGGTATTGGAAAACCAACTCGGCGGAAAACTCTTCAGCCGGGAGAAGCGCCGCGTCGAATTAACGGAAATGGGTTCCGCATTCCTGATAGAAGCGCGTATAGCCCTTGCAGCAGCGGACAAGGCGGTCAACGTCGCAAAAGACATAGCCCGCGGCGTATCGGGCAACATCAATATAGGCATCGTCGGCTCGGTGATGTATGAGCACGACCTACCGCAATTGTTCAGAGATTATTGCCTCGCACATCCCGATGTGAAATTGTCGTTGAATGAGTTGCCCGTAGTCTCGCAACTCGAAGCGGTCAGAGACAAACATCTGGATCTGGCAATCGTCCGGGAGCCGATTCCCGCGCAATTGCTGGAAGGGCTGGAACACTTCATCCTGTCGTCGCAGCGACTGGTGGCGGCACTCCCTGCCAAACACCGGTTATCCGGCTTTGACTCGGTGCGATTACAAGATTTGGCCGAAGACTCGTTTCTTGGATTTCCCGACCCGGACGGCATCGGGATGCATCAAGCCGTCCTCAATCTTTGCCGGCAGGCAGGATTCGAGCCGCGTTTCTCGCAGCGGACGCAGAATCTGACGACGATGATCAGCTTTGTCGGCACGGGGTTCGGTGTGGGCCTCGTGGTGGATATCGTCAGCCACCTTCAGATTCCGGAGGTACGCTATCTTCCGCTGGAGAATCTGGATGCAACGTCAAACCTGATTCTCGTGCATCGCCGTTTCGAACGCTCAGCCGCTGTTCGCGCACTGTTGGCAAAAATTCATGATTTTGTGGAAAAGAAAAACCAGGGCGGGCCGGATCGACCGACATCCAGACGCTCCGCCCACCGCCGGTAATCCCCTCGGAATACCCTGCCCTAAGAAAGGCAGGGGTACCACGTCAAGACGGTTGTCTTTCAACTTTCCGGATTACGGAAGGGGACCAGCACCTTGTCGATCTCAAAGATCACCGCATCACCGTTGCTCTTCTTCACGTAGGTTTCAAACGTCAGCATTCCGTAGACATCATTGTGTTTGTGTTTTTCCGCTAGTTTGAATTCGCAAAACACGGGTTCGTTAGCCAATAGGCGATTCGGATAACGTACCTTGTCCTGTCCGTAGTGTGGACTGTACGGATTCGATGGCGTGACCAGCGCAGCCCAACGACTATCGGCCAGCGCAAGCGTCAGACAGCCGGGAACGACGACCTCCGAAACGCCCAGTTGCGCCCGGCAGAATTCCTTGTCGAGATGAATCTGGTGATCGTCGCCGACCAGCTTGCAATAGGCTGTGATCTCCGCGTCGGTGATGACGAACGTGTCGGAAACTACCACCTCGCCTACCGTATAGTCCTCGAAATATTTGTTTTCAATCATGGTCACATTTCCTGTCTATGCTTGGACAACCAGCGCCGGGGCATTGCACGGCAGAGCTCTTGTCTCCGCCATGAGTTCCTGAATGATCTCGGCGGCCGGCTGTATCCGTTTCAAAGTCCCCAGGCTTTCGCCCACCTGAACGACGCCGTTCATGCCATCCGGACCAACCCCTTCTTCGGCCACTTTTCGGCTACGGCTGGCCGCAAATTCATTCAGCACGTCGGGCGGTGTTCCGGAGGTTTGAGCAAACACTGTCCGTTACCCAAGATGTCCGTGTTGTTTGGTCCAGTCACCATCCAACCCCATACGTTCTTCCCGGAAAAGTCGGGCATCCATTTCTTTCAGATTCTTCGCAAACAGCGGACGGAATCCCATGTGCGCAATGATGTCCTTTTCCACATCCATGCCCGGTGCAATTTCGGTCAATTCGAAACCTTGTTCCGTCATTTCGAACACTGCACGCTCGGTGATAAAAACGACCTTTTGCCCGCGCTTGACGGCATCTCTGCCGTTGAAGGTAATTTCACTGACTGCGGGAACGAGTTTCAGGAATCGTCCTTCACTCAGGATCTCGATTTTTCCGTTGCCGACTTGCGTCTTGAAACCACCTGATTTCAGGGTGCCGCAGAACACGATCTTCTTGCTGTTCTGCGTGATGTTGATGAAGCCGCCAGAGCCCATGATCTTTCCGTTGAACTTATGCACATTGACATTCCCGCACTGGTCCAGCTCGGCAAAACTGACGAAACATACATCCAGCCCGCCACCGTCGTAAAACTCGAACTGGGAGGGCATGTCGATCACGGCCTTCATGTTCATGCAGGCACCGAAGGCATGGCCCTGAACCGTGATTCCGCCGATTGCGCCGTGCTCCGTTGTCAGGGTGATTTGGTCGATCACGCCTTCTTCCGCGGCCACATTGCCGATTCCATCCGCGATGCCGACGCCGAGATTGCCGACGTCGCCGGGCTCGGCTTCCATGAGTGCCCGCCGAGCGATCAGTTTCCTCTCGGTAAGGGATATGGCTTCTTGTGTTTCAGTATCCGCGATGAAATCACCAGAGATAAATCTGTTGACCGGGGAGTAATAGACTTGCGGCTGGTCCGGCACAACGACCAGCGCATCGATCAGGTAGCCAGGAATGGCGATTCTCTTCGGATGGAGCGAGCCTTTTTTTACCAGACGCGAAACCTGGGCGATCACAATGCCGCCGTTGTTGTGCGCCGCTGCCGCCATCGCATAGACGTCGAGGGGCGTGATTTCGTCCTCCAACGAGATATAGCCCTCGGCGTCGGCCGTCGTGCCGCGAATGATGCACACATCGGGAGGGATCGCCTTGTAGAAGAGATATTCCTTCCCATCGATCTCCATCAGGCGAACCAGATCTTCTTTGGTGCATTCGTTCACCTTGGCGCCCTTCTGGCGGGGGTCCATGAAGGTGCCCAAGCCAACGTGGGTCAATACGCCGGGCTGCCCGGACGCGACGGCACGGTACATCTGGCTCATCACACCTTGCGGATAGTTGTAGGCCTCGATCTCGTTGCGTTCGGCCATCTCGGCGATGCGCGGCGATTGTCCCCAGTGTCCCAGAATCGCTCTTTTGCACATGCCGGGCTGAGCCAGTGGGGAGATGCCACGTTCTGCACGGTCACCAAGCCCCGTGGTGGCAAGAATGGTCAAGTTCTTTGGTTGCGCGGTCTCTTTGTAGCGTCTTGCCAGCGCATTGATCACTTCGGTCGGTTCGACAATTCCGCCGCCAGCGCCGCAAAATGCGACGACAGTTCCCGACTTGATCAGCTTCGCGGCCTCGTCTGCCGTCATCACTTGAACTCGATTCGATCTGGCCATTCCTCACTCCTTGACAGGTTGGGTTCCGACAAAAATGTATTTGTCGTTTTTTCGTCTATTGAAGAGATGGCGCAATTATGGGGAGCGGGAATGTTGACAAACAACGAGCATATTCTTCAATATTGATATCTTTTTGATATCGTTCGGCGACTCTGGCCGAATTGAAGTCGCTGCAGATCGCTATTTCTGCAATTTGTATTTTGCAGCTCCGAATTCCCTGCCAACAGGAATCATTTCGTCTTATGGCCGACACGGCTCGAAGCGTCCAGAAAAAAAACCGGATTTGGCGCTTGCTACGGGCGCTCACGCCTTATGGAGCGTCTCGAAGGAGTGGAAGACCCGGCGGAGCAGGCGGTTTTCCATCTGGCAATCCCGGTCGACCGTCTCGATCAGTGCGCCGACGAACTGGGCGATCGCGCCGTTGCTGGGCGTGTTGCGGCGGGTCAGGTAGCTCGTCGTGCTTTGCGGCAGCGGGTCGTCGAGCGCGAGGGCTTCGATGCGGTATCTGTCCCTGACCGCCTCGACCAGCGGGTAGGGCATGACGCAGAGCATGTCGCTGTTCTCGATGACCTGCAGCGCGATGAGCGTCGAGCGCGAATAATGGATGCGACCCTTCCCGGCCACGGCAGGGGAACCGAACGATTCGAGAAAGAATTCCCGCAGCGGCGATTTGTATTGATCGATCCCGTGGCTGAGTAGCCAGGGCTGTCCGCGCAAGGCCGCGAGCGTGCGCATGCCCTGCAGCGGGTGGCCGCGCCGGCAGACGACCGCCAGTTCGTACGAGAAGAGCGGGCGGCTGATCAGGTCGCTGGCGGTTTGTTCGAGCGTCAGGCCGACGGCGATGTCCAGCGCGCCTTCGCGCAGCGCCGAATAATCGGTGCCCAGCGTTTCCGTCAGGTTCAGGTTGACGTCCGGCCGCACCGCGAGGAAACGGTCCACCGTCGCCGCCAGCAGCGAGTGCGCGATCCACGGGGTGATGCCGACCGACAGCCGCGTTTCGGCCGCCGCCTGCAGGCGGTTGATTTCGTCGAACGCGCCCTGGATCTCGCCCGCGATCACGCGCGCCCGCGACAGCAGCGTGCGGCCGGCCGGAGTGACGGCCAGCCCTTGCGCCTTGCGTTCGAGCAGCGGCGTGCCGACCGCGTTTTCCAGTTCGTGGAGCCCCTTGCTGACGGCGGCGATGGAAACGTTCCTCGCCTGCGCGGCCAGGCGCAGGCTGCCGTGCTCGGCAACCGCGATCAGGTACTGCAACTGGTGCAGCTTCACGTCGGGCGTGCGGTTCATCGTCGTCATGGCCGGGGGCGTTCGCTTTCTGGAGACATGTAAACCGTTGGTTAACTTCGCAAAAATCCGGAAGACGCCTTCAATGCGGCTTGATGCATGTGTCGTTTCGTGGCGCGGGGATTTCGCCATGCGCCTTCCCTCAATCATACGACAAGAGGTTATCGGATATGTTGATGGAGTCATTCCTGGTTCCCGGCATCGCCAGGAACACGCAAGAAATCATCGCGTTGCGCCACGATCTGCACGCCAATCCGGAACTTGGCTACGAAGAGTTCAGGACCAGCGAGCTGGTGGCGAAACAACTGCGCGACTACGGATACGACGTGCATGGCGGGCTGGGCGGCACCGGCGTGGTGGGAACGCTCAGGAAAGGCGCCGGCCCCCTGCGGCTCGGCCTGCGCGCCGACATGGACGCGCTGCCGCTGCAGGAGCGGACCGGGCTCGACTACGCCAGCCGGGTTCCCGGCAAGATGCACGCCTGCGGCCATGACGGCCACACCGCCGCGTTGCTGGCCGCCGCGCGCCACCTGGCGGCCGAAGCCGACTTCAGCGGCACGCTGCATCTGATTTTCCAGCCGGCGGAGGAGGGCGCCGGCGGCGGGCGGCGCATGCTCGAAGACGGCCTGTTCGAGCTGTTTCCCTGCGACGCTGTCTTCGCCTTTCACAACATGCCCGGTTTCCCGGCGGGGAAGTTCGGCACGCTGCCCGGCACCTTCATGGCCTCCTCGGACACCGTAGTGGTCAAGGTAACGGGCCGCGGCGGCCACGGCTCGATGCCGCATCTGACGGTGGACGCGACGCTCGTCGCGGCACACATCACCGTGGCGCTGCAGACGATCGTGTCGCGCAACGTCGATCCGCGCCAGATGGCCGTCGTGACCGTCGGCGCGCTGCACGCCGGCAGCGCGCCGAACGTGATCGCGGAGACGGCGGAGATGCGCCTGTCGGTGCGCGCCTACGCGCCCGAAGTGCGCGAGGCGCTGCACCGGCGGATCGTCGAACTGGTCCGCACGCAGGCCGCGGTTTTCGGCGCGCAGGTCGAGATCGACTACCAATGGCGCTATCCGGCGCTGCGCAACTCGCCCGAGATGACGGCGTTCGCGCAGCAGGTGATCAGGGACTGGCTGGGCGAGGAGGGTCTCATCGCCGGCATGGAACCGCTGACCGGCAGCGAGGATTTCTCGTTCACGCTGGAAGCGTGTCCCGGCTGCTACGTGATCATCGGCAACGGCGAGGGCGAGCGCGGCGGCTGCTCGGTGCACAATCCCGGCTACGACTTCAACGACGACATTCTCGCGGTCGCCGCGAGCTATTGGGTCAAGCTCGCCGAAGCGTACCTGCGCTGATCCCTCTTCGCCACGAAAAAACCAGGGAGCATGCAAATGAACGACAAGAACCGCCGGTACGTGATCCTCGGAATCCTTTTCCTGTCCTGGATCATCGGGTATTTCGACAAGAACGCGATCAACGTCGCGGCCATCCAGATCGGCAAGGAGTTCGATCTGCATCAGGGGCAGATCGGCATGGTCATGAGCAGTTTTTTCCTCAGCTACGCGGCCATGACGCTGTTCGGCGGCATGCTCGCCGACCGCTACGGATCGCGCCGGGTGATCGCCGTGATCATGGTGCTGTGGTCGCTGTTCACGGTCTTCACCGGGCTGGCGTGGTCGTTCGCCTCGCTGGTGTTCACGCGCTTCGTGTTCGGCGCCGCCGAGGGCGGCTTCCCGTCGGCCAGCTCGGTGACGATCGCCGAGCTGTTCCCGAAAGAGCAGCGCGGCCGGGCCAAGTCGTTTCTCGTCTCGGCGGCGACGGTCGGCATGGCCTTCGGCACGGTCATCGTCGCGGCCATCATCGTCCACGCCGGCGGCTGGCGCAACGCCTTCTTCCTCTTCGGCGGCTGCGGCATGATCCTTTCCGCCGTGTTCTGGACGGTATGCCGCCGTGCCATGCCGGCCGGCGTCGCGGCAGGAAAGGACGCGCCGGCCAGGCCGTCGTTCAAGGAAGTTTTGCGCATTCCGCTGGTCTGGAAGCTGGCCGGCATGCAGTTCGGCATCGGCTTCTTCCTGTGGGGCCTGAATTCCTGGATGCCCTCGTACTGGGTGAAGGTGCGCCATCTCGACATGGTGACCATGGGCGCGCTCTCGTCGATCCCGTGGATCATCTCCTTCGTCCTGATGAACGTCAGCGGCTGGCTGCTCGACCGCTATCTGGCCGGCCGGGAAAAGATGCTGATCGCCGCGTGCATGCTCGTCTCCGCCGTGTTCACCTACCTGATGTTCAACGCGGAAAGCGTGGCCATGGCCTTCACCTACCTGACGGTGACCACGGTCATGATGAGCGTTTCCTCGCCGGCGATCTTCGTGCTGCCGCTCAAGTACGTGCCGAAGGATTTCGTCGGCACCACCACCGGCATCGCCAACTTCGGCCAGCAGACCGCCGGCATCCTGGCGCCGACGATCATGGGCTACATGATCACGTTTTTCCATGGCTCGTACGAGGCGGTCTTCTGGCTCGTCATCTCGATGAGCCTGCTGACTTTCCTGATCGCCCTGACGGTCGATACCAGGAGGATGGATTGAGGTCGGCAATCCCGCTTTCGGTTTGCCGCACTTGTCAGCACGAGTAAAGCGACCTAGAATGCATCGCGTTTTGGGTGCCATGTTCCGCGATCGCGGGGCATGGTGAAACGGGAAGCCGGTGGCTCCGTTCGATTTGATCGGACATTCCGGCACAGCCCCCGCTGCTGTAGGCCTGACGACTCTGGACAATGCCACTGTGTTCGCACGGGAAGGTTTCCAGGGAAGGACGAAGGCGAGTCAGAAGACCGGCCCAGAATCGTGGTTTGGTGTGCCCCGGGGTGGGGTGAAGCCGGCCGTCCGGAGTGGTTTTCGCATTGTACGTATTCCGGACCCCCGCAACGTCGCGTGAAGCGGCGGCATTCCTCCCCAGAGCATCCCGCAGTGACTTTTTTGTCGTTCGCCCCGCGGACGACGGCAACACCGGTGCGCGCGCGCCCCGTCATGGGGTGCGTACGGACCAAACGAAGCAACAGGTGCCCGCTCAGCGTCGCTGACGGGTGAAACGGGAACGGGGTGCGCGGCGCGAGCCGCAATTCCCCGACTGCCCCCGCAACGGTAGGCGAGTGCAGATGCGCCGCGGTTCTTCCTCCCGGGAAGAGCCAGCCACTGGGCCGCAACGTGACGCCGTCAAGAACGGCGTGCGCGAACGGCCTGGGAAGGTGGCGCATCGGAATCCGGATGGCATCCGGCTTCTCCTCGCGAGTCCGGAGACCGGCCTGTCGCAGGAGCCGCCAGAGGCTTTGGCGGTCAATGGAATCGACCTCCTGTGGGGTGCGGGAGGCGGCCAGAGAGCGAACGGGCCGCGTACAGCATGGCGAGACCCGATCCAATCAGCCGCCAGTAAACCGCAAACCGGGGCAGGAGGTCAGACGAAGGAGTCTGATCGTGCACCACCGGGGCGGATTTCCCGCCGTAACGTTTGGTCAGCCACCAGTCTGCGCGCTGCGGCCGCATGCCGGCGGTGCGTTCCTGGCCATGCGTTGCGACGCGCTCCAGAACTGTGATTCCTCTCCTCATTCGATGCCGCATCGGGTACGGGTTGATGCCCGCGCGGCGATTCCGGTCAATGTCGCTGAAACCGCCAATGCTTCACTGGACATGACGGCGGCGGCGGTGGAGGCGGCGCCCATCGGGCGCCCGGCGAGGCAAGCGGCTCGCCGGGCGCCAAACGACGAATTTTGTTAACGGAAACCACCAGGAGAGCCAACCCATGGGTGAAAACGCCACGGTCGACATCACACGGATCGACGCCGATCACGGCTTTTTCGACGAGTTCGAGAAGCCGAGCAAAGAGAAGTGGAAGGAGGAAGCGACCACTGCGCTGAAGGGCGCGCCCTTCGACAAGGTCATGTTTACGAAGACCTACGAAGGATTGACCATCGAGCCGATCTATTGCGCCGAGGACATCGAAGGACTGCCGCATCTGAAATCGAAGCCGGGCTTCCGCCCGTTCGTGCGCAGCACGCGTCCCAACGGATTCATCAAGGCGCCGTGGCGCATCAGCCAGGAGCTGACGCTGGCCTTCCCGAAAGAGTTCAACGCAGAAGCGCGCTTCGACATCGCGCGTGGCCAGACGGCGCTGAACATCGTGCTCGACCGGGCGACGCGCAACGGGCTCGACCCCGCGGATGCGCCGGAAGGCGACGTGGGGCAGGGCGGCGTTTCGCTGGCGGCCCTGGCCGACGTTTCGGAGCTTTTCCGCGAGATCGATCTCGACAAGGTGGCCGTGCAATGCCATGCCGGCGCGACGGCGCTGCCGCTCCTCGCCATGCTCGACGTGGCGCTGCAGGACAACGAGAAGGGCATCAACCATATCCACGGCATCGACGCCTGCGTCGGCGCCGATCCGCTGGCCGTGCTGGCGACGGATGGACAATTGCCCGTGTCGCTCAAGACCGCTTACGACTGCCTGTACCAGACCACGGCGTGGGCGCTGAAGAAGTCCCCGAAGCTGCAGACGATCTTCGTGCAGGGCCATCCGTACCACGATGCGGGCGCGAGCTCGACGGAAGAAGTGGCCTTTGCCCTGGCAACGGCCACCGAATACCTGCGCGAGCTGGTCGGGCGCGGTTTGGCGGTCGAACACGTGGCGCCGCGCATCCGCTTCGGCTTCTCGCTCGGCGCGACCTTCTTCATGGAGATCGCCAAGCTGCGCGCCGCGCGCATTCTCTGGGCGCAGATCGTCGCCGCGTTCGGCGGTTCGAGCGACGCGCAGAAGATGACCATTCACGGCCGCACGTCCGCGTTCACGAAGACGGTGTTCGATCCCTACGTCAATATGCTGCGCGTGACCAGCGAAGGGTTTTCGGGCGCCGTGGGCGGCGTCGATAGCATGCACCTCTCGCCGTTCGACGAGCCGATCCGCACGCCGGACCGCTTCTCACGCCGCATCGCGCGCAATGTGCAGGTGATGCTGCAGGAAGAATCGCGGTTCACCATGCCGATCGACATGGGCGGCGGTTCCTACACCATCGAGAAACTGACGCACGAGTTCGCCGCAGCGGCCTGGCGCATCTTCCAGGACATCGAAAAGAACGGCGGCATGGCCGCGGCGATCATCGCCGGCAAGCCGCAGGCGATGGCCGCGGCGACGGCCGCCAAGCGGGCGAAAGCCGTCGAGACGCGCGCCGACGTCATTCTCGGCACCAACATGTACGCCAATCTCGTCGAGAAGAAGATCGAGGCGCCGGTGATCGACCGCGCCGCCATGAAAAAGGCACGTGCCGACGAGGTGGCCAAGAGTTTGCATGCGCACCGCCTGTATTCGCTGGGCTTCGACCTGACCCGCATCGAAGAGGGCTTTGCCGGCCAGCCGGGCGACGCCGTCGAACTGGCGATCGATGCCGTGGCCAACGGCGCCTCGCTCGGGGAGGTGTTCGAGGTCCTGGCGACGCGCGACGGCTACCGCCCCACGGCGCCGCAACTCAAGATCGCCCGCCTGGCCGAATCGTTCGAGCGCCTGCGCCAGCAGGTCGAAGCGAAGTTTGCCAGCGCAGGAAAGCGCGTGCAGATATTCCTCGCCAACATGGGACCGATCCCGCAGCACAAGCCGCGTGCCGACTTCTCGCGCGGTTTCTTCGAGGTGGCCGGTTTCGACGTCGTCGGCAACGACGGTTTCGAGACGGCCGACGCCGCGGCCGACGCCGCGCTCGCCTCGGGCGCCCCGGTCGTCGTCATCTGCTCGACCGACGCCACCTACCCCGATTACGTGCCGGCACTGGCCGCGCGCATCAAGGCCGCAAAACCGGAAATGACGGTGATCGTCGCCGGCAAGCAGCCGCCCGATGTGACGGAGGCGTTCAACGCCGCCGGCGTGGATGACTACATCCACGTGCGCGCCAACTGCTTCGAACTCAACAAGAAACTGCACGAAAAGTACATGGGGTAATGAACATGAGCAATTTTCCGAATTTCAGCGAAGTCGCCTACAACCCGACCGTCCAGCCGGTCGAGCAGGCGTCCTGGGAAAAAGCCTTCGAGGAGCGCGCCGGCGAATTGCCGACGTGGATGACCAACGAGCAGATTCCCGTCAAGGCGCTGTACACCGAGGACGACATGGCCGGCATCGAGCATCTCGGCTTCTCCGCCGGCATCGCGCCCAACCTGCGCGGACCGTATCCGACGATGTACGTGCAGCGGCCGTGGACGATCCGCCAGTACGCGGGTTTCTCGACCGCGGAAGAGAGCAATGCCTTCTACCGCCGCAACCTGGCGATGGGCCAGAAGGGCCTGTCGGTGGCCTTCGACCTCGCCACCCACCGCGGCTACGACTCCGACCACCCGCGCGTCGTCGGCGACGTCGGCAAGGCCGGCGTGGCGGTCGATTCGATCCTCGACGCGGAGATCCTCTTCTCCGGCATCCCGCTGCACGAGATGTCCGTGTCGATGACGATGAACGGCGCCGTTTTGCCGGTGCTGGCCTTCTACATCGTCGCCGGCCTGGAGCAGGGCGCCCGCCTGGACCAGCTGGCCGGCACCATCCAGAACGACATCCTCAAGGAGTTCATGGTCCGCAACACCTACATCTACGAGCCGAAGGGCTCGATGCGGATCATCGGCGACATCTTCGAATACACCTCGAAGTACATGCCCAAGTTCAACAGCATCAGCATCTCCGGCTACCACATGCAGGAAGCCGGGGCGACGGCCGACATCGAACTCGCCTACACCATCGCCGACGGCCTGGAATACATCCGCACCGGGATCAACGCCGGCATCGACGTTAACAAGTTCGCCCCGCGCCTGTCGTTCTTCTGGGCGGAAGGCATGAACTACTTCATGGAGGTTTCCAAGCTGCGCGCCGGCCGCCTGCTGTGGGCCAAGCTGCTGCACCAGTTCAATCCCAAGAACCCGAAGTCGCTGGCGCTGCGCACGCACTCGCAGACTTCCGGCTGGAGCCTCACCGAGCAGGACCCGTTCAACAACGTCGCGCGCACCTGCATCGAGGCCATGGCGGCGACGCTCGGGCACACGCAGTCACTGCACACCAACGCGCTCGACGAGGCCATCGCGCTGCCGACCGACTTCTCTGCGCGCATCGCCCGCAACACGCAGATCTACCTGCAAAGCGAAACCGGCATCTGCAAGGCGATCGACCCGTGGGGCGGTTCGTACTACGTCGAATGGCTGACCGACCAGCTGCGCAAGAAGGCGTGGGGCCACATCGTCGAAGTCGAGCGGCTCGGCGGCATGGCCAAGGCCATCGAAACCGGCCTGCCGAAGATGCGCATCGAGGAAGCCGCCGCGCGTCGCCAGGCGCGTATCGATTCGCGCGCCGAACCGATCATCGGCGTCAACAAGTTCCGTCTGGACCAGGAAGACCCGATCGACATCCTGTCGATCGACAACACGGCGGTGCGCTTGTCGCAGATCGAGCGTTTGAAGAAGCTCAAGGCCAACCGGGACAACGCCCGGGTCAAGCAACTGCTCGAAGCGATCACCCGCGCCGCGCAGTCGCGCGAGAACGGCAACCTGCTCGAACTCTCCATCGAGGCGGCCAAGGCGCGCGCCAGCCTGGGCGAGATCTCGGACGCCATCGAGAAGGTCTTCCCGCGCCACAAGGCGGTGATCCGCTCGATCTCCGGGGTGTACAGCTCGGAATATGCCGAGAACGACGAACTGGCGACGGTGCAGGGCATGTGCGCCGATTTCGAGCAGCGCCACGGCCGGCGTCCGCGCATGCTGGTCGCCAAGATCGGCCAGGACGGGCACGACCGCGGCGCCAAGGTGATCGCCACGGCCTTCTCCGACCTCGGTTTCGACGTCGATGTGAGCCCGCTGTTCATGACGCCGGAGGAAACCGCCGACATGGCGGTGGAAAACGACGTGCACGTGGTCGGCTTCAGTTCGCTCGCCGCCGGCCACAACACCTTGCTGCCGCAACTCGTGCAGGAACTCGGCAAGCGCGGGCGCAGCGACATCCTGGCCTGCATCGGCGGCGTCATCCCGGCGCAGGACTACGACTTCCTCTACAAGAACGGCGCGGCGCTGATCTTCGGGCCGGGCACCGTCATCCCGGTGGCGGCGAAAAAAGTCCTGGAAAAGCTCAATGCCGCACTCGACTGAGCGGCGGAGCCGGCCGATGAAGGACGATCGTGTGGCCAACCCCGCAGCCGAACCGGCCTCCGACGGGCACCACCGCCCCGAGTGGGTGCCGGAGCGGGCCGGCGAGGCGGAAGGCTTCACCACCAACGTCATGCCGGGCATCAAGAGCCGGCATGACGGCCTGCCCGGCGGCGCGAGCCTGGAAACCACGATCTATCCGGCCACCGGGAAGCGCCCCGAGCTCACCGTCGACGAGTACGTTGACGGCGTGCTTTCCGGCAACCGCTCGATCCTGGCGCGCGCCATCACGCTGGTCGAAAGCAACGCCGAACGCCACCGGGAAAAGGCGCAGGAAATGCTCACGCGCCTGCTGCCGCATGCCGGCCAGACCATCCGCGTCGGCATCACCGGCGTTCCCGGCGCGGGCAAGAGCTCGGTGATCGAGACGCTCGGGCTGCGCCTGTGCGAACGCGGGCACAAGCTCGCCGTGCTGGCGGTGGATCCGACCAGCAGCGTCACCGGCGGCAGCATCCTCGGCGACAAGACGCGCATGGAGCAGCTCTCGCGCAACCGCGGCGCCTACATCCGGCCGTCGCCGTCGGGCGGCGTGCTCGGCGGCGTGGCCAGGAAGAGCCGCGAGACGATGATCGTCTGCGAGGCGGCCGGCTTCGACGTGATCTTCGTCGAGACGGTCGGCGTCGGCCAAAGCGAGATCACCGTGCGCTCGATGGTCGACATCTTCCTGCTGCTGCAGATCGCCGGCGCCGGCGACGAACTGCAGGGCATCAAGAAAGGCGTCATGGAACGCTGCGACCTGGTGGTGGTGAACAAGGCCGACGGCGACAACACGCTGCGCGCCGAAGCCGCCCGCGCCGACTACGACCGCATCCTGCACTACCTGCAGCCTTCCACCGAAGGCTGGAAGACGCGGGCGCTGGCCTGCTCGGCCTACACCGGCGACGGCATCGACGAAGTGTGGGCGGCGGTCGAGGCCTTCCGCGCCAACACCACGGCCTCCGGCGTGTTCGAGAAGCGCCGCCAGCAGCAGAACCTCGACTGGATGCACAACCTGGTGCTCGAACAGATCAAGCGTTCCTTCTACGGCAACGCCAACGTCAGGCTGAACATGCCGGCGATCGAGCGCCAGGTGATCGGCGGCAAGATCTCGCCGACGCAGGCCGCCACGCTGCTGCTGGCGCTGGAAGCGGACAAGGACGGGGTGCGCGTGATGGCCCCGAAGACGTCGCCCTGAGGATTTTTTGTCGTCATTTTTTATCGATGGAAAGGAAATGAAAACATGAAAAAAAATCAGGGAGACGGGCAGCGGCGGCAGGCCGCCGCCACGGGATTGGCCGCATTGACCCTCCTCGCCGCGCCGTGGCTGGCGTCGGCGCAGGAGGCGGCGATGGGCACGGTGGTGGTCACGGCCACGCGGACGCCGATCGAGGAGTTCAAGGCGCCGGCCAACATCAGCGTCATCACGCGCGAGACGCTGGACGAAAAGCGCTACCACGATCTCGGCGAGGCCCTGAAGGACGTGCCCGGCGTGACGATCATGAACTACGGATCGAGCGGCGCCAACTACAGCGCCAACAGCCTGATGATCAACGGCACCGGCAACGTCGTGGTGCTGGTCGACGGCATGCGCGTCAACACCAACGGCAACACCTCCAACAAGTTCTCGGCCAACGAGCTGGTCGACTTGAGCATGGTCGAGCGCATCGAAGTGCTGAAAGGCTCGGCATCGACGCTTTACGGCAGCGACGCGCAGGGCGGCGTCATCAACATCATCACGCGCCGGGTGCCCGACGCGCAGGTCAGCACCACGGTCGGCTACTCCGGCGGCAGCTACGGCTTCGAACAATACAATTTCCGCCACGCCGGCAGCAAGGACGGCTTCTACTGGGCCATCAGCGGCCAGAAGCGCGCCTCGGACGACTACAAGGACGGCGACGGCAAGAAGATTCCCGAGAACGTCAAGGACAAGACCTGGGGCCTCAAGCTCGGCAAGAAGTTCGACGACGGCGTCTCGTTCGTCGAGCTCGACTACAGCCGCTACCTCTCCGATTACATGCGTCCGGACAACCTCGGCGACATCAGCTACACGCCGGTCTCCGGCAAGAAGGACAACAGCCGCATCGCCCTGAACTACGTGCAGAAGCTCGGCGACAAGCTGACCAACCGGCTGTCCGTGTTCCGCAACCGCAACGACCTCGATGACGCCTTCGATACCCAGTACGACCGCTGGCTGATGAATCTCGAAACCGACGGCGTCAGCGACCAGCTCACCTTCCGCTCCGGCGACCACGTGCTGATCGGCGGCATCGACTACTACAAGGACAAGCTGAAGGACTACCAGGACTACTACGGCTCCATCGGCAAGAAATCCTATTCGTTGACCGGCTACTTCATCCAGGACGAATGGTCGTTCGCCGCCGGCTGGACCCTGACGCCCGGCGTACGCCTCGACCACCACTCGATGTATGGCGACCACACTTCGCCGGCGGTTTCGCTCAACTACATCGCCAACGAGCGCACCAATTACTACGTGTCGTACAAGGAGTATTTCGTCGCGCCGAACATGTACCAGCTGTATTCCATCTTCGGCAACACGGACCTGAATCCGGAAAAGGGCCACACCGTCGAAGCGGGCGTCAAGCACCAGTTCGATTCGACGATGAACGCCACGTTCAACGTCTTCAAGCGCGACTCCGAGGACATCATCATCTGGAAGTGGATCGGCCCCGGCTTTTCCGACGGCAAGTACGTGAACTTCGACGAGGAAAAGGCGCACGGCGCCAGCCTTACCCTGAGCAAATCCTTCCTCCGGCATTTCACCGGCACGGTCGGCTACACCTACACCCACATCAAGGCGCAGGACAACGCCAACGCCAACCGCGACGGGCAGCTGCCCAAGGATGCCTGGAACCTCGGCCTGAACTACGCGCAGGACCGTTTCTCCGCGGATCTGAAGGCGCGCAACATCGACCGGCGCGAATTCAGGAAAGCCGATCCGTACATGGGCAACAAGCAGACGTCGTACTGGGTCGTCGACCTGGCGGCCAGCTACGAGCCGTTCAAGAACACCAGACTCTTCGCCAAGGCCAACAACCTGTTCGACAAGTACTACACCGAGCGCGCCTATTACGCCAATCCGGCCCAATGGTATCCGCAGCCGGGCAGGAATTTCCAGGCCGGTCTCGAATACACCTTCTGATCGGCGCCGCGCATGCCGTCCTGGATTTTTTTACGATGACAAGGGAAGCAAGACAATGAAGCACTATCGCAGGGTCGAACAAAAAAGAATGGCCGTGATCGCCGCCGGCTCGGCCGCGCTCGCCGCGCTGGCCGCGCCGTACGGCGCGTCGGCGCAGGAATCCGCGCTGGGGACGATGGTGGTGACCGCCAACCGCACCCAGGAAGCCAAGCGCGAGCTGAGCAGCAACGTCACCATCATCGGCGAGGAGGAAATCAAGGCCTCGGCTGCCTCGACGATGGCCGATCTCATGGCGCAGCAAGGTTTCATGATCGTCACGACCGGCGACACGAGCGCCGTGCAGATTCGCGGCTTCGGCAACCTGAGCGTGCCCAACGAGGCGGAAAACACCGTGCTCACGCTGATCAACGGACGCCGCGTCGGCAACGCCAACCTGGCGATCATCGGGCTGGCCAACGTCGAACGGGTCGAGATCATCCGCGGTCCGTCGGCCGTGCAGTACGGCTCGTCCGCGATGGGCGGCGTGATCAACATCATCACCAAGCGGGGAACGGAAGACAAACCGTTCTTTTCCGCCGAGGCGGGCATCGGCAGCGACGATCTCTCCCGCGAAAAGATCGCCTTCGGCGGCGCGGTCGGCGGTTTCGACTACGCGCTGGGCCTCACCAACTTCCGCCGCGACGACGTGACGACCTCGGGCGACGGGCGCTGGTATCACACCGACATCAGCCACAACACCGCGGGGAACGTCGACCTGGGCTACACCTTCGCCAGGAACCATCGCATCGGGATCAACTACAACTTCGGCGACATCGAGTCCAACCTGCCGAAGAGCAACGGCGGCATCCGGCCCTACAGCGGCAACACCCCCAACGCGCCCTATGCCGAGTACAAGAAGGAAAACCGCAACACCGCGCTGACCTATACCGGCAGCACCGACGACAAGCTGTTCGACTGGTCGGCGAGCTATTCCAGCGGACGCGACGAAAGGGACTACATCTCCTCCGGGTACAGCAACCTCGTCAAGAACCGGATGGCCAACGCGCAGGCCGGCTACAACGGCGAGCGCTTCTCGCTGTCGGTCGGGGTGGATTCGCTCGAATACAAGAACTCGGGCGGCTACACGCCGACCAAGAGCAGCATGGAGGATACCGGCGCGTATTTCGCCGGCAAGCTGCGCCTGCTCGACGAACGCCTCATCCTCTCGGCCGGCGGACGCTACGACACGTACACCAACAAGAAGGAGGGCGAAAAGAGCCAGGACGACGACAACGTCGGCGGCTCGGTCGGCGTGGCCTGGATTCCGGCCGACGGGCTGAAGCTGCGCACCAACTACGCCGAGGGCTTCAAGATGCCTTCGCCCGTGCAGCTCACCGGCAGCTCGCCGTATTACGCCGCCAATCCCGATTTGCAGCCGGAAAAGAGCAAGACCTGGGAAATCGGGATCGATGCCGAGTGGAAATCGGTCGTCGCCAGCCTGACGTATTTCCACTCCGACTGGGAGAACAAGATCATCGGCATGGCCGTCACCGGCCTGCCGCGCCCCTACCAATACCAGAACATCAAGGACGCGACCCTGGCCGGTGTGGAAGGCAGCGTGCGCGCCGATCTCGGCAAGGCCTTCGGGCAAAGCTGGAGCCTGTCGCCCTACCTCAGCTTCACCTGGCTCGGGACCCGCGAGAGCAAGGATGAAACGCAGTTCATCACCTATCACGGCAAAAAGGACGACACCCTGCCCAACACGCCCGAATGGATGTTCAGCTACGGTCTGGACTACGCCCATCCGGGTTACAAGCTCAGGAGCCGCGTCAACGCCAACACCTACGGCACGCTGCTGACCCGCGACTGGAGCCAGTCCTCCGCGCCCTACATCAAGCGGCCCTCCGGAACGGTGGTCAACGTGAGCCTGGAAAAGGAACTGGTGGAATTCAGCGGCAACTACGGCGCGCTGACCCTGCGCACGGAAATCAACAACCTGTTCGACGGCAAGAACGAGATGTATTGGGGCTATCCGGACGCCGGGCGGAGTTTCTACGCCGGCTTGCGCTACGACTTCAAATGATGCCTTGGCCGCGTGAGCTTGCCATGACCGTGCCACGGAAGATTCCCATCGGCTCGTACCGTCCGGGGCGCGCTCCGCTCCGGACGCCGGCCTGGCTGGGCCTGCTGGCGGGGCTGGCGCTGGCCTTGCTGTTCGCCTCGGCGGCGGCGTTCGCCACCGGGGCGGCGACGGATTCGCCGCTGGCCCTGCCGGCCGCGGTCGACGCCGAGGCGCGCATCGTGCGCGCGGAACGCGAGGGGCTGTGGGAAAAGACGCTGCTGGTCACCTTTCCCCAAAGCCGCCGCACGCTGTTGACCTTCGACGGGCTGGTCGACGCGCGGGCGGCGATCAACCACGCGGCGCACCCCTGGCTGTGGGAGCGGGTCGGCCGCACGTTCATGCGTGCCGACGGGCGGGGCGGCCAGGCCTACATCGAGCACGTGCGCGCGCTGACGGCCGCGCGCCTCCGACTGGAACCGGGCGGCGTGGTGCAGATGGCGACGGCCGCCGACCTCGACAACCTGGCCGTGGCGACCCGCGAATTCGGGCCGCTGACCGTCACCGCGCTGGTCACCGCCGGGGCGCGCTCGAACGCCCTGCGCGCCGGCGTCGACGCCGGCACCCACATTGAAGGCCTGGACTCCGCCGCCGCCAACCACGGAACCATCAACATCATGCTGCTCACCAACGCCCGGCTGACCGACGGCGCCATGGCCCGCGCCATGGTGACCGCGACCGAAGCCAAGACCGCCGCCCTGCAGGACCTGAACGTGCCGAGCACCTACACCCCGGCCGCGCAGGCCACCGGCACCGACAGCGTCATCGTCGTGTCCGGCACGCGCGGCCCGCAAGCCACGTCCGCCGGCGGCCACAGCCGTCTCGGCGACCTGATCGGCAGGGCGACGCACGCCGCGGTAGTCGAGGCGCTGGGCAAGCAGAACGGCTTCTTCCTGCCGGGAGCGAAAAAAGTCCCCGGCGAACGACAGGCCGCCGGCAAGGCGCCGGGCGCCATCCGCATCGCCCTGCTGCACATGGACAGCGTTCCCGGCGACGTGGCGGCCAACCGCGCGCGCATCGAAGCGGGGATCGCCGAGGCGGTGCGCGGCGGCGCCGATTGGGTGACCACGCCCGAACTCGCCGAGACCGGCTACAACTTCGCCAGCCGGATCGGCACCGACTGGATCGCCCCCTTCCCGAGCGCCTGGGTCAGCACGCTGGCGGCGATCGCCCGCGACAACGGCGTCGCGCTGTTCGTCGGCGTGGCCGAGCGCGACGCGAAGAGCGGGCGCCTGCACAACAGCGTGGCGGTGATCGACCGCGCCGGATCGATTCTCGGCACTTATCGCAAGCAGCTGGTGGTGCATGGCAGCGCCGAAGCATGGTCGCAGCCGGGCGCGGACACGCCGCCCTTCGTCGTCGACGGCGTCCCGGTCGGCGTGCTGATCTGCGCCGACGCCTGGTCTCCCGACTACGCCGCGCGCCATCGCGAGCGCGGCGCGGCGATCCTGCTGTCGCCGGCCAACTGGCCGCCGGTCGGCGACATGGGCCCGAAGACCACGTGGGAGGACCGCTCGCGCGAGACCGGCCTGCCGCTGGTGGTCAACAACCGCACCGGCAGCGAGCCGGAACTCGATTTTTCGCAGGGCCAGAGCGCCGTCTCGGCGGGCGGCCGGCGGGTGCTCTCGTTCAGTTCGCCGCAATCGCGGGTGTTCTACGTGGATTGGGACGGCCGGGAGGGGTTTTCCGCGGCGATTCCCTAACCGGCGCCGCCAGCATTTTTGTGCGGGAAGCCCGCCAAGGGCTTGCCGCGGCATTTTTTTGCTTAAGTGTTCGAAGGAGCGTTTCGTGTTGTACAAGCCAGCGGGAACAATGGCTGGATCGCCCGCCGTTGCGGGTTCCGGGCGATGAGGTCGAGCCCCGGACGAGGAAACGGCGTCCGGCGCCGGCGGACGGCATGGATGGCCTGCGGGCTGCTGTCCCTGTCCGGCGGCGCGGCGCAGGCGGCCGACGAGCGCATGCTCTCGGAAGTCACGGTCAGCGCCCAGGCGTCGACGCTCGAAGACCAGCGCGCCGCGGTCACGCAGAAGGTGGTGCTCGACCGCCAGGCCATCGAGGCCACCGGCGGGCTGACGGTCGGCGAGGTGCTCGGCAAGCTGCCGGGCGTCGACGCCGGCGCGCCGAGCAGCGACGGCACGGTCAACCTGCGCTCGCGCGGCATGACGCGCGACTCGGTGCAGGTGCTCATCGACGGCGAACGGCCGGCGTCGAACTCGCGGCACGCGCTGATGATCGTCTCGCGCATGCCGGCCGGCGAACTGGAGCGCGTCGAGATCATGAAGGGCGCGACCGCCGAATTCGGCGGCGCCGCGCCGGTCACCATCAACCTGGTGACCACCCGCGGCCGGCGCCAGCAGAGTCTGTCCTACAAGCTGGCCGCCGGCAGCCGCGACAGCCAGCCGGTGATCCAGGCGTCGCTGACCGGCGAGGGCCACAGCGGGCCGTGGTCGTGGACGCTGCCGCTGTCGTTCAGCGACTACCGCTCGCCGGTCGACCGGGACTCGCAGCGGCAGGATTTCTCGGGCGGCGCGCGCAGCCTGTGGCAGTACGAGGAGGAGAGCGGCCGCAACAAGTTCTTCGAGCAGTATTTCGCGCCCAAGCTCAGCTGGAAGGCAGGGAAAAGCAGTTTCAGCGTCTGGCCGATGCTGTTCCGCGCGCGCGGCGACCGCGACACGGACCTCGAACGCACGCAATACGCCGACCCGGTCAATGGCACCGGTCTGGCCACGGCGCTCACGCGCGATGACCGCGAAGACAGCCGCTACCGCATCGACCGCCTGCGCCTGGAAGGCGAGACGGTCGCCGGGGGCAACAAGCTTTCCGGCCGGGTGACGCTGATGGACGGCTCGCGCGATACCGACACGGTGCGCGAGGGTTCCTCCGGCACGGCCTTCGAAGCGGTGCGGCGCGACGAGAACGAGATCAACGCCGCCCTGCGCCTCGACCGCGGCTGGGACAAGCACGTGAGCAGCGCCGGGCTGGAATACGCCGCGCTGGAACGCAAGGAAAAGCAGGTCTATACCGGCACCTACGCGGACAGCGGCGTCTACCGCACTGACGAGCGGCAGCAGGCGCTGTGGCTGCAGGACGAATGGGCGGCGGCCGGCGCGCTGACGCTGACCGGCGGCCTGCGCGGCGAATCGATCACGCTGAAGGTCGACGGCGATTCGCGCACGCACGGCGCCGTGTCGCCGTCGCTGGCGGCGCGCTGGGACGTTGACGAACGCTGGGTGCTGCGCTCCTCGCTCGGCGCTGCGCTCAAGGCGCCCAAGCTCGACGAGATCAGCGACGCGCCGGTCCGCTCGACCAGCGTCAACTCGCCGCTCGAACCCGACCGGCGGGGCAACGCCGGCCTCCGGCCGGAACGCAGCGTCGGCTTCGAGCTCGGCGTCGAACGCTACTGGCCGGACGAGACGGCGGTGGCCGGCGCCAACTTCTACCTGCGCCGCACCCGCAATTTCGTCGAACGCCGCACCGGACTGGAAGGCGCGCGCTGGATCGAGCGCCCCTACAACGAGGGCGACGCGCGCCACTACGGCGTCGAATTCGACGCCAAGGCCAAGTCGGAGCCGTTCGGCTTCAAGGGCGGCGCGCTGCGCGCCCATCTCACCCTGCCGTTCGCCCGCGTGGACGACGAGCGCCTCGGCGTCACACGCGACGCGCGCGAACTGCCGCGCTACATCCTGAGCATCGGCTACGACCAGGCGCTGCCGTCGCTCGCCTCCAGCGCCGGCTTCCTGCTGCAGCGCACCGGCGCCACGCGCACCGACGTCGACGGCGAACAGTGGACCAAGGTCGAGGCGCGCTCGGTGCTCGACGCCTACTGGGTGCGCAAGCTCGACCGCACGACCAACCTGCGCCTGACGCTGCAGAACATCCTCGGCGCGGACCTCAAGAAGATCCAGCGCGCCTGGTCCGGCGGGCAGGAATGGCAGCTCGGCAGCACGGACGGACAGCCGCGCGCCGTGCTGGTGACCCTGGAGGGCAAATGGTGATGCGCCGGGAAAACCTCGTTGCCGCGGATTCCGTCGCCCTCCCGGAGAAGGAATGAAGGTGTTGCAACCATGAACTACGCACTCTCCCATCCCGCCTCCGCCGGCGGCCTGCGCCGCGGCGGCCTGCTCGGCGCCGTGATCGCGCTGCATGCCGGCGTGCTGTTGCTGCTGCTGACGGTCAAGAGCGTGGCCCCGGAGCTTCTGGAAAAACCGCTGATGGTCCAGTTCATCGAGCCGCCGAAGCCGGTCGAGGTGGCGCCGGAGCCGCCCGCCGCCAAGCCGCTGCCGATGGCCGCGCCGCGTCCGGTCGCGCGCCCGAAAGTGGCGCCCAAGCCCGTCCCGAAACCGGAAGAGCCCCGGCTGGAAACGACCACCAGCACCGAACCCGCGCCGGCCAGCGCCCCGTTGGTCGCCGCTGCCGAACCGGCGCCGGCCCCGGCGGCGAAAACGGGCGACGCCGGCGCCCCGGCGGGCAGGGGCGACAGTGACGGCGGCGTGGTCGGCGCGCGTTTCGACGCCGACTACCTGAAGAATCCCGCGCCGCCGTATCCGCCGCAGTCGCGGCGCCTCGGCGAGGAGGGCAAGGTGATCCTGCGCGTGTTCGTCTCGGCCGACGGCAATGCGCAGCAGGTCGAGCTCAAGACCTCCTCGGGCAGCGGCCGCCTCGACGATTCGGCGCTGCGCACCGTGCGCCACTGGAAGTTCATCCCCGCCAGGCGCGGCGGCACGGCCGTCGAGAGCTGGGTGCTCGTCCCCATTCTGTTCAAACTGGAGTCATGAAATGCAAGACCCTTCAGCCAACGTATTCGGTTTCGCCCACCTGTGGGAAAACGGCGACGCCGTCTCCCATGCCGTCGCCATTCTCCTGGCGCTGATGTCGGTCGCCAGTTGGTACCTGATCCTGGCCAAAAGCCTCGACGCCTGGCGCCTGCGCCGCGCGGCGCGCCACGTCGGCGCGTTCTGGGCGGCGCCCACCCTGGACGAAGGACTGGCCGCGCTGCGCCGGGGCGGCGATGCTTCTCCCTACGCCGAGCTGGCCGCCCAGGCCGCCCACTGCGACCTCCAGTGCAGCGAGGCGGCGGCCGGCCGGCTGGCCGCGCGCTTCAACCCCGTCGAGCAGATGGAGCGCGCGCTGCGCCAGCAGCTCTCGTGCATCCAGGCCGGCATGGAGAGCGGCCTGACCGTGCTCGCCACGACCGGCGCGACGGCGCCCTTCGTCGGACTGTTCGGCACGGTGTGGGGCATCTACCACGCGCTGGTGGCGATCGGCATCTCGGGGCAGGCGGCGCTGGAAAAAGTCGCCGGTCCGGTCGGCGAGGCGCTGATCATGACCGCCGCCGGCCTGGCCGTGGCGCTGCCGGCGGTGTTCGCCTACAACGCCTTCACCCGTGCCAACCGGGTGATCATGGCCGACCTCGACGCCTTCGCGCACGACCTGCACGCCTTCTTCACCGTGGGCAAGCCGTTCGTCGCCAACAGCGCGCAGGTGCACCCGCTGCAGCCGGCGCAATCCGCCCGGCGCGGCAAGGCGGCGGAGGTCGCCTGAGATGGCCATGGGCAGCTTCAACTCCTCCGGCGGGCAGGCGCCGATGGCCGAGATCAACACCACGCCGCTGGTCGACGTGATGCTGGTGCTGTTGATCATCTTCATCATCACCGCGCCGCTGATGACGCATTCGGTGCCGGTCGACCTGCCGCGCGCCTCCAGCACGCCGACGCCCGAGAAGCCGCTGACGCTGCCGGTGTCGATCACCGCCGACGGCGGCGTCTTCCTCAACGGCGAAAAGCTGGACGGCGACGCGCTGGAAGCGCGCTTCCGGGACGCCGTGGCGCGCGACCGCGGCGCCGAGCTGCACCTGATGGCCGACCGCGCGGTGCGCTACGAGGCGGTGGCGGAAACGATGAGCGCCGCCCGCCGCGCCGGCGTCGCCAAGATCGGCTTTGTCACGCAGCCGGCGGGGAAATAGGCGGCGGCGCGGGGGAATTACGGAGAACACGGAGAACAGCATGCTTGAAAGCGATCCTGATCAAAGCCGCCCCGATGCCGCCGCGCCCTCGGTCATTTTCGTGTTCACCCACGCCACGCTCACGCGCATGTGGGACCGGGCAGCGGCGAGGCTGGCCGGGCAGGGCGTGCGGCTGCGGGTGGTCAGCCAGATGCGCACGCAGGACTGGGAGCGCTTCGCCGGGGAGACCGCCGCGGCCGACGCCGTCTATCTCGAACTGACCCGGCATTTCCCCTCCTTCGACCGCCTGCTCGACGCGGCGCGGCAGGCCGGCCACGCGGTGCCCGCCGGCATCGAGACCGAGGCCGCCTGGGACGGCGCCATCGACCGCGACGCGCAGCTCGCCGTGGCCGCCTACCTCAAGGCCGGCACCGAGGACGACCTCGCCAACGCCGCGCTGTGGCTCCTGCATCGCGCCGGCCGCCGGCGCGAGGCGCCGGCGCCGCCCGGCGAGCCGGTGCTGGCGGGCATCTACCATCCCGATTCACCCGATTCGACATGCATCTGGCGGGACAGCGCGGCCTACCTGGCGTGGGCCGATGGCCGCCAGCCTCCGGCGGCCGGCACGCGGCCGGCCGTGGCGCTGACCTTCGATCGCGGCAGTTGGCTCAACGGCGAACTGGCGGCGGTCGACGCCGCCATCCGCTACCTGGAGGCGGCGGGGCTCGCGCCGGTGCCGATGTTCTGCGACTGGGAGACGCCGGCCGCCTTCGGCGCCCCCGAGCATCCGCTGTATCGCCTGACCCGGCAATGCGGCGACCGGCTGGCCGCGATCTGGAACGCGATCGTCATCCACCGGCGCGACGAATCCGGCCCCGGCGGGCCGTTCGCCGCGCACGACGTGCCGGTGTTCCAACTGGTGCGCCACTGGACCGCGTCGGCGGCCGAATGGCGGCTCGACGCGCAGGGACTCAATCCCATGGGCCTCGCCTTCGGCGTGGCGCGGCCGGAAATGCTCGGCTGCATCGACCCGACGGTGACGGCCTGCTCGCTGCGCACCGAGGAGGACGCCGACGACCGCCGCCGCGTCGAGCCGCTCGACGACCAGTTGGCCCGCCTGGCCGGGCGCACCCGCGCCTGGGTCCGGCTGCGCCGGACCCCCAACGCCGAAAAGCGCGTGGCGCTGATGCTGCACAACCCGCCGTGCAAGAGCCTGGAAGCGACCATCGGCAATGCTAGCGGGCTGGACGCGCTGCACAGCGCGGTCGATCTGCTGCGCCGGCTGCGCGCGGAGGGCTACACGGTCGACGGAATTCCGGCCGACGGACGCGGCCTGCTCGACCTGATCCTCGCGCGCAAGGCCATCTCCGAGTTCCGCTGGACCTCGGTCGACGAGATCGTGGCCAAGGGCGGCGTGCTGGCGGAGATCGACGAAGCCGCCTTCCGCGCCGATTTCGACCGGCTGCCCGAAGCGCTCCGGCAGGCCGTCGACGACGCCTGGGGCGTCTTCCCCGGCAAGTCGATGGTGCATCATCCCGAGGGGCCGCGGCCGACGCTGGTGGTCACCGGCCTCGCCTTCGGCAACGTCTTCGTCATGACCGATCCCAAGCGCGGCTGCTGGGGGCCGCGCTGCGACGGCGAAGTCTGCCGCATCCTGCACGACCCGGCCATCGCCCCGTCGCACCACTGGCTGGGGACCTACGCCTGGCTGCGCCGCCACGTTGACGCGCTGGTCATGATGGGCACCGACGGGCCGCTCGAATTCCTGCCCGGCAAGCGCGCCGGCCTGTCCGAGACCTGTTTCCCGAACGTTTCGCTCGGCGACCTGCCGGTGGTCTACCCCTACCTGATGTCGGTCACCGGCGAAGGCCTGATCGCCAAGCGGCGGGGCCGGGCCGTGCTGGTCGACCACCTGAGCGCGCCGGTGGCCCGCGCCGACGCGCTCGGCAACCGCTGGGACGCCATCGAGGAGGTGCACCGGCAATACCTGGCCGCGTCGCCGGGCGCGCGCCGGCAGGCCCTGCGCGAAACGCTGTGCGCCGAGATGGCCGGCCTCGGCCTGCCGCCGGCAGAGGACGATGCCGCCTTCGAGCGCGCCGTCGCGGAACTGCCGCGGCGCATCGAGGCCTTGCGCCGGCGCGTGCTGAGCGTCGGCCTGCACGTGCTCGGCCGCGCGCCGGCGGGCGCGGACGCCGACCGCTACGTTGACGAAGCCCGGCGCGGCGGCATGGACGCCGCCGGCGAGGCGGCGCTGCGCGAGGGACTGGCCGCCTGCGGCGGCGAGATCGACGCCGTGCTGCGCGCGCTGGCCGGCCGCTTCGTCGCGCCGGGGCCGAGCGGGCACCTCTCGCGCGGCCGCACCGAGGTGCTGCCGACCGGGCGCAATTTCTACGGCATCGACCTCTCCTGCATCCCCACGCCGGCGGCGCAGGAGGTCGGCGCGCGCATGGGCGGCAAGCTGCTGCGCGCCTATCTCGCCGACGAGGGCCGTTTCCCCGGGACGATCGGCATCACCCTGTGGTCGACCGACGCCTTCCAGTCCGACGGCGAGCTGGCCGCGCAGATCCTCTGGCTGATGGGCTGCGCTCCGCGCCGCGCGGCCAACGGCCGGATCACCGGCGTCGAGGCGCTGCCGCCCGAGGCGCTGACGCTGGAGGACGGCGGGCGCGTGCTGGAGCGCCCGCGCATCGACGTGGTGGTGCAGATGAGCAGCGTGGTGCGCGATCTCCTGCCCAACATCTACGCGCTGTTCGACCAGGCGGTGGCGGCCGTGACCGAGCTCGACGAACCGGACGCGCGCAACTTCATCCGCGCGCACGTCCGCGCGCGCATGGCCGAACTGCGCGGCACGCTGGCGGATCATGACGACGCGGCGCTGCGGCGGCTGGCCAGCTACCGCTGCTTCTCCAGCGGCGACGGCGGCTACGGCGGCGGCGTGGGCCTCGCGCTCGACGCTTCGGCCTGGGAGGACGACGCCGACCTCGCCGAGGCGCTGATCAACACCTCCGGCACCGCCTACGGCGCCGACGGCCGTCCGGCGGCGGCGCCCGCGGCGCGGCAGATGGGCGAGTACGCGCACCTGCTGCGGCGCATGGAAGTGTCCTACCAGCGCGCCTCGTCGCCCGAGACCGACCTGCTCTCCGGCAGTTGCTACCTCGACGTGCAGGGCGGCACCGCCGCCGCGCGGCGCGGCCTGGGCGGCGGCGGCATGCGCCTGTACTGGGGTGACACGCAGACCGACGCCGAGGGCGAGGTGCGCGCGCTGGCGGACGAAGTCGCGCAGGGGCTGGCCGTCACGCTGCTCAATCCGGAATGGCTGGCGACGGCGCGGGCGCAGGGTTATGCCGGCGCCAGCGGCGTGAGCAACCGGGTCAACGGGCTGTTCGGCTGGTCGGCCACGGCGCGGGTGGTCGAGCGGGCGCAGTTCGACGCGGTGCACGACCGGCTGGTGGCCGACGCCGCCAACCGCGAGTGGCTGCGCCAGACCAACCCCCACGCCTTCGAAGAAATCGTGCGCCGCCTGCTGGAAGCCGACGCGCGCGGCCTGTGGGCGGCCGACGCCCGCCGCCGCGACGAACTGCAGGCGGCGGTGCTCGAAATCGAAGGCGACCTCGAGGACGCCATGGGCGAATCCGGCATCGGCGAACACCAGGGTGGCGCGGTCGACATCCGCACGCGCGACGCGGTGAAGGAATGGCGGTACGCCTTCACCGTCAAATGACGGCAAGGATTAACCACGGAGCATGGAGAAAAGCAAAAAATTAACCACAACGAGCACAACGGACACAACGAAAAAACAAGATTTTGTCTTTCGTCGTGCCCGTTGTGCCCGTTGTGGTTAAAACGCTTTTTTTAAAACGCTGAGATTTTTGCAAGGGAGCCAATCATGGCAGCAGTACAGCACACCATCGTCGTGATCGACGCCACCGCCGCGCATCTGCCGGTGCTGGGGCGCGCTGTGGCGGCGCTGCCGGCGGCGGAGGCGGCCTGCATCCGGGTGGTCGCGGCGGGCAAGGACGATCTGTTCGACGAGAAACGCATCGCGGCGATGGCCGAAACGGTGCGCGCGGCCTCGGCGCTGATCATGCTGCCGCACGGCGGAGAACGCTCGATTCCCGGTGCCGCGGCGCTGGCCGCGGCAGCGGCCGGGCGGCTGGTGCACGTGCAGGCCGGCGGCATGTCGTCGGAAGACGTGGAGATGGCCAGCGCGCACGGCAGCGATTTCGGCGCGCCGGCCTACGCCGTCCGCCACGCCTATCTGCGCGAGGGCGGCGTGAACAACTGGCGCGGCCTGCTGCTGACCGTGGCGCGCGAGCTCGGCGCCGACCTGCCCGAGCCGCCGCCCGCCGAAAAGCTGCCCAACGAAGGCATCTACCACCCGCAATGGCGCGGCGGCCTGCTCGACCGCGACGGCTACCTCGACTGGGCGCGCGGCCGCGCGGCGCCCGGCGCGCCGGTGATCGGCCTGTGGTTCGGCCAGTATTCCTGGCAGAACGGCGACCTGGCGGTGTTCGACGCGCTGATCGCCGAGATCGAGGCGCAGGGCGGCGTGCCGCTGGCGGTGTTCCACCTGCGCTTCCGCGACGCCGAGATCGGCAACATGAGCGTCGCGCAGGTCGCCGAGACCTTTTTCAGGCGCGACGGCGGCACGCTGATCGAGGCGCTGCTCTCGCCGATGAGCTTTTCGCTGAACATGGCCGGGCCGGGCTCGGACGACGTCCTGCCCGCGCTCGACGTGCCCATGCTGCAGGTGATCCTGACCTACAACCCGCGCGCCGAATGGGAGGAGACGGTACAGGGCGTGTCGCCGATGGACGTGTCGGTGAACATCGCGCAGCCGGAGTTCGACGGCGCGATCGTCGGCACCGTGGCCGGCACGCGCGACGACGCCGGCATCGACCCGGCCACCGGCGCGCGCCTGCTGATGCGCCTGCCGGTGCCGGAACGCTGCCGCCACGTGGTGCGCTGGGCGCTGAACTGGGCGCGGCTGCGCCGCACGCCGCCGGCCGAGCGCAAGGTGGCGATCATCTTCCACCAGTACCCGCCGCGCAACGACCGGCTCGGCTGCGCGTCCGGGCTCGATTCGTTCGAAAGCGTGCAGGCCATCCTCGAACGCATGCGCGCGGACGGCTATCGCGTCGACCGGCGGTTCGAGAGCGGCGAGGCGATGGCCTTCGAGATGCTCGACCGGTTGACCAGCGACCGGCGCTACCTGGCGCCGGAACAGATGGCCGCCCGCGCCGCTGCCGCCATCGACACGCCGACGGCGCTGCGCTGGCACGCCGAGCGCAGCGAAAGGATGCGGCGCGAGATGGACGAGAAGTGGGGGCCGGCACCGGGCGTCACCTTCTGCCACGACGGCAGGCTGCTGATCGGCGGCATGGTCATCGGCAACGTCTTCCTCGGCGTGCAGCCGCCGCGCGCGCGCATGGAGGAGGCCGACGAACCGTCGCTGCAGCCCGACGGGCAGGCCATCCACGATCCCTATCTGCCGGCCACGCACCACTACCTCGGCTACTACCGCTGGCTGCGCGAGGACTTCGGCGCGCACGCCGTGATCCACGTCGGCACGCACGGCTCGCTCGAATGGCTGCCGGGCAAGAGCGCCGGCCTGTCGCGCGAGTGCTACCCGGACGCGGCGATCGCCGACATCCCGCACCTCTACCCGTACATCGTCAACAATCCGGGCGAGGGCACGCAGGCCAAGCGGCGCTCGTACTGCGTCATCCTCGACCACATGATTCCGCCGCAGACCAACGCCGGCAAGACCGACGCCTTCCGGCAGATCGAGGACCTGCTGGAGGCCGCCTACCACGCGCGCCAGGAAGCGCCGAGCAAGATCACGCTGATCCTGGAAAAGGTGTGGAACCTCGCCGTCGAGGCGCATCTCGACGCCGACGTCGGCGTGCCGCGCGAAGAGGCGGAGGCCGATCCGTTCGCCTTCTTCGGCAAGCTGCACGGCTACCTGGAGACGGTCGACGTCAGCTCGATCAACGACGGGCTGCACACGCTGGGGCAGGTGCCGCCGGAAGAGCGCTTCAACGAGACGATGGTGCATCTCACGCGCCTGCCGGTCGGCGACGTGCCTTCCTTGTGGGACGCCGTCGCCGCCGCGCGCGGCTTCGACGGCGAGGACCTGCGCGATCATCCCGGCGAACTCGTCGAGGCTCTGGGCAAGACCAAGGGCCAGCTCCTGTCCACCATCCTGGCCGACCTGCGCGCCGCCTTCGACGCGCTCGACGCGGCGGGCTGGGACGACGCGGCGATCATGGTCGAGACGCGCACGCGCTTCGCCGGTTCGGCGCGCGTCGCCGACGGACTGCGCTTCGTGCGCGACGTGGTGCGCCCGAAGCTGCGCGGGATCACCGACGAAGTCGACTACACGCTGGTCGGCCTGGCCGGCCGCTTCGTGCCGCCGGGCAGCTCGGGCAGCCCGACACGCGGGCGCCTCGACGTGATGCCCACCGGGCGCAATTTCTTCTCGGTCGATCCGTTCAAGATTCCGACGCCGGAAGCCTGGGAAGTCGGCGTGCGCCAGGCCGACGCCCTGATCGAACGCTACCGCCGGGACGAGGGCAAGGTGCCGCGCCAGATCGGCATGGTGCTGTGGGGCACGCCGACCATGAGCACGCGCGGCGACGACATGGCGCAGATCCTCTACCTGATGGGCGTGCGCCCGGTGTGGAACCGGCACAACGGACAGGTCACCGGCGTCGAGGTCATCCCGCTGGACGAGCGCGACTACCCGCGCATCGACGTCACGGTGCGCAGCTCGGGCTTCTTCCGCGACGCCTTCCCCAACCTGATGGAAATGATCGATGGCGCCGCGCGCATGGTCGCCGCGCTCGACGAACCGCCCGAGATGAACGTGCTGGCGCACAACGTCGCCATCGACCGCGAGGCGCTGCTCAAGGCCGGCCTGTCGCCGGAAGAGGCCGAGAAGCGCGCCGCCTTCCGCGTCTTCTCCGACAAGCCCGGCACCTACGGCGCGGGCGTCGCGGACCTGCTCGACAGCGGCAAGTGGGAGGAGGTCGCCGACCTCGGCGAGATCTACATCGCCTGGGGCGGCTACGCCTACGGCCAGGGCGTCTACGGCGACGCGCGCCAGGACGACTTCCGGCGCCGCCTGGGCCGGCTGGATCTCACGGTCAAGAACGAGTTGACGCGCGAGTACGACATCTTCAGTTGCGTCGACTTCAACAACTACCATGGCGGCATGAACGCGGCGGTGAAGACGGCGAGCGGCAAGTACGTGCCGAGCTACTCGGGCGACTCGTCCGACCCGCGCAAGCCGCGCATCCGCTCGACCGACGAGGAGGGGCGCTTCATCTTCCGCACGCGCGTGCTCAACCCGAAGTGGATCGAGGGCATGAAGCGGCACGGCTACAAGGGCGCCGGCGACATGTCGCGCCTGGTCGACATCTGCTACCACTGGGACGCCTCGTCCGGCATCCTGGAGGACTGGCAGTACAAGGAACTGGCCAAGACCTACGCGCTCGACCCGGAGATGCAGCGCTTCTTCCGGCAGCACAACCCGTATGCCTTGCAGAACATCGCCGAACGCCTGCTCGAAGCGATCGCCCGCGGCCTGTGGGAAAATCCCGGCGACGACAAGGACGCGCTGGAGGCGCTGCTGCTCGAAGCCGAGGGGGATATCGAGGATTCGCTGGCGGAGGGGATGAGCGGGTGAATATTTCTGCTGGCCGGGGCTGGCGGCGCGGGACTAGGAACTCGGCGCTAGATGAAGACCGGGAGTGCGTATCTACCGGCCGAACAGTTACGAAATCGCATTTGTTGACCGTCGAATCGCACCGTAGTGAGTGACTTTTTCCGACTCAGTGCTGTCCGTCGTTTCGATAGTTCAACGGCAGGTTTCTGAGTAGAACTGTCGCCCAAAGAGACTACTCGCGGACAGTAACTCGGCCTGAACAGCAGATGGTTTACCATGTTGGCAGCTTCCGCTGTCGGCCACAGCCTACCATTGACCTATTGGGTGACTACATCGGCACAGAACGTAAACCGGAAGTTCGCTCCCTGAAGAAGAAAATGTGCTTGGTGTGGAAGATGCCTTGCAGCGCTGCCGTGCTGCATTATCAACTATTGTCTTGACGAACCACTATAGTCGGCGCTGACGAGGCTCTATCACCTGCTCGCATTGGCAGACTGAAGTTATGTCCATCGAAACTATTGACGGCAGCCAACGCGCTAAATATCCTGCACTTATATTGAGTACTGCTATTGATTGATCGTTGTATAGAGAGAAGTTAGATAGGTAATTCCATCTCGGTGGAAATAAGTAGTTCAAATTAGATAGAAGCCATTTCGGTGGCGTAAGTAATAAACGTGTTTTGAAACCCGCTTAGGGCCATGATCACGCTACGTATAGAAGTCATGCAAAGGAGAAGCGCCGTGAAAAAAGAACATCAGCAGCATGCTGCGCAATGTCGCCATGCCAAAGCCATTGAAGCCAAGCGGATTTACTTCCAAGAGCTTTCCGCGCATTTCGCGACTTACCGCCCAACTCTGCCACTTAAATCACGCCTGACCGCTTACGCCTCATCTCGGCGAAGGGCAGTGCTTGATTACGCATCCCGTATCGGTTTCAAGGAATCCACGTTGTATACCTGGTTGCGCGAGTGGAAAGCACAAGCCTGCGTAGTCTGTTAAGACTGCTATCGCTAAATCTATTAATCGGTTCGTAACCATCGCACTGTCTCTGCTCGTCCATTCAAGGAAAAATATGGAAAACAAACTGTGTCGAATTGCCGTTTTTTACGATGGCACCTATTTCTTCAAGGTCAGCAACTACTACCTATATCAGCATGAGCGCAAAGCGCGTTTGTCTTTCAGAGGGTTGCACGAATTCATAGTGTCCGAAGTAGCGAAGAGCGAAGGCATGGATGCGCGCCATTGTCAGATCGTTGATGCCGCATATTTCCGTGGTCGGCTTTCCGCGCAACAAGCACAGGATCAGGACAAGCTGTACTCAGATCGGGTTTTCGAAGATGTCCTGATGCGAGCCAACGTTACGCTGTTTCAGCGACACCTTAAAACAAACAAAGACGGCGGCTTTGAGGAAAAAGGCATTGATGTCTGGTTGGCCCTGGAGGCCTATGAGATGGCGAGCTTGAAGAAATATGATGTTTGTGTCCTTGTTACCGGAGATGGAGATTTTGTTCCCCTCGTCAACAAGCTTAATACGCTCGGGTCGCGCGTGATGCTTGTTGCATGGGATTTCAGCTATGAAAGAGACGGTCGCACATACCTCACTCACGCTGCCACCGAACTGATCGACCGCGTTAACTATCCGATCATGATGGATACGGAAATTGACGCTAGAGAGCGGCGTAAAGACCCTCTTATTGATGGTTTATTCATGGAAAAAAGCACAGTTACTGCCACCCTGGATCGATTGTCACAAAATGCGACAACTATGAGAAGAGAGGAAAGAAACGGGGAGATCGTAAATTTCTTTCCTGAAAAGGGATTTGGTTTTATTAAACCAGCTAGTGGTGGCGAGAATCTTTTCTTTCATATTAGCGATCTGGACAACATTGATCAGAAAGAAGTTTGTGGCGGTTTGAAAGTTGTCTTCCTGACAGGTCGCAATGACAAAGGCCCAGCTGCTCACAACGTACGCAAAGACACCGTCTAGTGAATCATTGGCAAAGCCTATTCTGGCAAGGCGGATGCCCGTACCCAAAGCGTTTCAATACCGCAAGAAAGGGGCAATGAAATGATCTGGCTCTTTATCATTTTTGGTAGCCTGTTTGTTGGCATTTTCGGCTTGGGTGCCCTGACAGTTTGGGCGTCTGTTTTGATGTTAGCAGTCAAGGCGTCGATCGTTATTATTGCTGCTCTCACCATCCTTCTGATCGTCTCAACGGTTAGGCGGCGATAGTGAAACGGTATTATGAAGCAGTAATTCATCGGCCCGTGAAATGAAGTTCCGAAGCGCATCTGGCTGATGAATTTTTCAAACAACCTCGTCTTGGAGCGGGTTGGGTCACCTAGGCAGCAACTACGGCATGCCCGTTTTAAGGTTGTTGCTACCGCTCTCTGTCGGAAAACCAACGTCGGCAACGGGTCGATTACCATCGGTCAGATTTCACAATTTGATGGTCCCTTTTTGTCGAGGTACTCCCGTAGGCTGTCCAGCAGTTTTCTGAGCGAAGCAATCTCTCCAACAGTTGCTTTACCAAAACGACGAACGGTAATTCCTGGCCGATTCTTTACCCGATAAGTCATTGTTCAAGGTGATTGTCTTGCTCAGTTGCGACAAGACGGAGCGGTAAGCTCTCTGGCAATCCCGCAACCGGTATTGGTTTTATCTGCATTCGCTTTCCACACAAACGCCTTCAATAACCAAACCAGACGAAATCGTTCTTGAGAAAGGCGTCGAGTTCGTTCTCGACGGGCCTCAGGCCACGGGTGTACCACGGACCTCTGTCCTTATTCTTGTCCGTGCTGCCCGATGCCTCTCCAGCTTGGCGGCCATGCAGCGCCGCGCTGGCGCGGGCCGGGCGAGGATGGGCGGTTGTCCCCGTTACGGGGTGGATGGCGTGGTCATGGCTCATGGTGCTCTCCTGATTGATTGGCGTCGGGGTCCAATTTAATTTCGGGGAGAGTCGCGATCAAACGATCATTTATAATCGGGCCGATTAGAAAAACTTAACCGCTTTGCGCTATTTCGGGAGTGGCAATGGCTTATCGTTTTCCTCCCTTGTCGACCTTCCTCGTCTTCGAGGCAGCCGCCCGCCATCTCAGCTTCCGCCGGGCCGCGGAGGAACTGCACGTGACGCCGTCGGCGGTCAGTCAGCAGATCAAGAGCCTCGAATCCTACCTGGGCGTCATGCTCTTCGAGCGGCTTCCGGGCGGCCTGCAACTGACCCAGCAGGGCGTGTCCCTGATCGCGGGCGTGCGCGAGGGGCTCGAATGCTTCGCCACGGGGATCGAACAGATCCGGCAGGTCAAGTCCCGGACGCTCACCATCTCGGCGCCGCCCAACTTCGCGACGCGCTGGCTGGCGCACCGGGTGGCCGCGTATTCGGCGGGATTTCCCGACGTGGCGATCCGCGTCATCAGCGATCCGGATCTCATCGACGGCCCGCTTACCCTGACGCGCCTGGCACAGCAACCGGTCGATCCGCGCCAGGGCGCCGACACGATCTCGATCTGCTTCGGCGCCGGCAATTATCCGGGCCACAAGGTCGAGCGGCTGCTGACGCCGCACTACGTCCTGGCGTGCAGTCCCGCGCTGCTCGATGCGGACCCGCCGCTGCGCACGCTGAAGGATCTGCGCCGGCAGGTGTTCATCCACGACGAGGCGCTGCCCGACGAGGACAAGCGGCCGAGCTGGCGCGAGTGGCTGCAGAAGGCCGGCGTCAAGGGCGTCAATCCCGACAACGGTCCGCGCTACTCGAATTCGGTGCTGGTGCACGAGGCCGTGCTGGCCGGGCAGGGCCTGGCCCTGCTGGTCGACACCAACGCCGAGGCCGACGTGCGCGCCGGCAGGCTGGCCGTGCCTTTTCCGATCACGCTGCCGGCGGCGTATTCCTACTACCTCGTCTTCCATGAGCGGGACATGGAGAAGCCGGAGGTCAAGGCCTTCCGGGACTGGATTCTCGCCGAGATCCAGTCCTGATGCCGGGATCGAAGCCGTCCGCCGGGGAACTTCCCGGCTTTCGCCGCCGCCTACAAAGTACAGTTGCCCGACGGGCAGGACATCGCATTTTTTTCAGGAGGCCTCAATGGAAGGGAAACGACCCGTCGTGGTCATCGTCGGCGCCGGCTTCGGCGGGCTGGCGGCAACCACGGCGCTGGCCGGCGAGCCGGTCGACATCGTGCTGGTCGATCAGCGCAATCACCACCTGTTCCAGCCGCTGCTCTATCAGGTGGCGACGGCCTGGCTGTCGCCCGCCGACATCGCCGCGCCGATCCGCGGCATCTTTTCCACGCGGAAAAACGTCTCCGTCGTGCTGGGCAGCGTGGTCGGCGCGGACCCGGCGCGCAAGACGGTGAGCATCGATTACGGCGGCCGCCGGGGCGAACTGCCGTACGACTTCCTCGTCCTGGCGACCGGGGCCGGGCACGACTACTTCGGCAACGATGCGTGGGAGGCCTTCGCGCCCGGCCTGAAAACCGTCGAGGACGCCCTGTCCATCCGCGAGCGCCTGCTGATGGCCTTCGAGATGGCCGAGATGTTGACGGACCCCGCCGAGCGCGATGCGAAGCTGACCATAGTCATCGTCGGCGGCGGCGCGACCGGCGTCGAAATGGCCGGGTCGATCGCCGAACTCGCCAGGGCGGCGCTGGTGCGGGATTTCCGCCGCATCGATCCGCGCCACGCGCGCGTGTTCCTGATCGAGGCCGGGCCGCGCGTGCTGCCGGCGTTTCCGGAGAAGCTGTCGGCGGCGGCCAAGGCCTCGCTGGAAGGGCTCGGCGTCACCGTGCGGACCGATACGCGGGTCACGGGCTGCGACGCGGGCGGCGTCATGCTCGGCGACGAGCGCATCGCCGCGGCGACGGTCATCTGGGCCGCGGGCGTCAAGGCCTCGGGCGCCGCCGCGTGGCTCGGCGCCAAGGCGGACCGGGCCGGGCGCGTGGAAGTGGCGCCGGACTTCGGCGTGCCGGGCTGCGCGGGCGTCTTCGCCATCGGCGACACGGCAACGTTGACCGACAGCGCCGGCCGGCGCATTCCCGGCGTCGCGCCGGCGGCCAAGCAGGCCGGGCACTACGTCGGGCGGGTGATCCGCGCGGCCTTGCGCGGCGAAAGCGCGCCGCCGCCGTTCCGCTACCGCGATCCGGGCAACATGGCGACCATCGGGCGCCGGGCGGGCATCGCGGATTTCGGCTGGATTTCTCTGCGCGGCCCCATCGCGTGGTGGCTGTGGGGCATCGTGCACATCTACTTCCTCATCGACTTTCGCAGCCGGATCACCGTGTCGATCAACTGGCTGTGGTCGTTCCTGACCTACAAGCGCGGCGCGCGGCTGATCACCCGGACCGGGCGCTGAGCTGGAGCGCCGCATTGCGGCCCGGCATCGTTCCTGGCGATGCGGGACTCTTGCTGCCCGTTGCGACGCGCTTGAAATGGCGATCCGGCGGCGTCTAGAATGCGGCATCGACCGAGTGGCAACTAGGGTTCCGGGCGATCCGCCGCAGGACCGAGCGTTGTAGAAACCGCGGGATTTCCGCGGCTGCACCCAAGGGACAAAAACCCAGGGGAGGAGACGTCGAGATCAACCACGCCGATGGGCGCACAAGGGGGTCTCAATGACGCTTGCCTCGCTGTTTCTGGTCGTTCTCGCATCCTTCATCCATGCAAGCTGGAACCTGCTTGCGAAACGGGCCGCTCCGGCCGGTCCGGTCTTCGTCTTCGCCTGCACCCTGATCAGCGGCGTGGCCTATGCGCCCTGGGTGCTGTATCTGTTCGGACAGGGAAGCATCGCGTGGACAGGGGCGGGCGTCGGCTTCGTCGTGCTCAGCGGGCTGATTCATCTGGGCTACAGCCTGTGCCTGCAACGCGGCTATCAGGTGGCCGATCTGTCGGTCGTCTATCCGGTCGCGCGAGGCACCGGCCCGATGCTTTCGAGCATCGGCGCATTCCTGATCCTCGGCGAAACGCCGACGGGAACCGGGCTGCTCGGGCTGGCGCTGGTCGTTGCCGGTATCCTGCTGATCGCCACGCAAGGGAAGCTGGCCGAGTTCGCCCGCCCGAGCGGGCAGGCCGGGGTCCGTTGGGGCACCGCGACAGGCGGGCTGATCGCCTCCTATACGGTCGTGGACGCCTATGCGGTGAAGACGCTCGGGATTGCGCCGGTGGTGCTGGACTGGTTCTCGAACCTGCTGCGGTTCTTTCTGCTTCTGCCGCTGTTCCTCGCCAATCCCCGCCGCGCCATCGGGGCGATGCGCGGGCATTGGTGGACGGCTCTCGGTGTGGGGCTGCTGTCGCCGCTGTCCTATATCCTCGTGCTGGCGGCCTTGACGCTTGG
Source organism: Propionivibrio sp. (assembly GCF_047602565.1). Taxonomy (GTDB): domain Bacteria; phylum Pseudomonadota; class Gammaproteobacteria; order Burkholderiales; family Rhodocyclaceae; genus Propionivibrio. The sequence continues at coordinate 736,686 of NZ_JASGGX010000001.1, read as the reverse complement.
CGCGCCGCTGAGCCTCGTGGCTCCGATGCGCGAGATGTCGATGATGGTCGGCGCGCTGATGGGAATGCTGATCCTGCGCGAGAAGGTCGGGCCGTGGCGGCTGGCAGGATGCGCCGTGCTGATTACGGGAGTCGTGCTGCTGTCATCTTCCTGACCGGCCTCCGCTCATTCGGCATAGGATGCGACGGCCTTCACCGCGAACAGCAGGAACAGCGCCGTGAACGCCGCCAGCGCGCCCAGGGCGACGAGCGCCTCGCCGGTGAACGCCGGCAGGCGCAGGGCGATGTTGGCCTGGGTCAGCGGCGACAGGAGCATCGGTTGCGCCAGCCAGCCGGGCAGGCCGTCGAGCGGGAAGAAGGTGCCGCAGAAAAATCCCATCGGCGTGATCAGGAAATTGGTGTAGGCCATGTGCTCCTCGCTCGTCTTGGTCTTGATCCCCACCAGCAATCCCAGCGCGGAGAAGCAGGCCATTTCCAGCAGCAGGGCGAGCGGGAAGAGCAGCGTCGGCGTCGGCCGCCAGCCGGCGGCGAATCCCGCGGCGGCGACCAGCGCCGTAGCGATCAGGCCGCGGGCGATGCCGGCGGCGACGTGGCCCGCGCAGATCGCCAGCGGGCTGACCGGGGCCAGCAGCACCAGCGTCCAGGTGCGGTAATAGAAGCGCGAGAAATTGACCGCGTTGGCGACCCAGTTGAAGGCGTTGTTCATCGCCGTCATGCCGATCAGGCCGGGGACGAGGAACGACAGGTAATCGCCGCCCCCGATGCGCACCTGGCGGCCCAGGCCCAGCCCGAAAACCAGCAGGTACATCAGCGGCGTGACCAGGGCCGAGACCACGTAGGTCGGGCGCGAGAGCTTGACGCGGAACAACTGCATCTCGCGCAGGAAGATCGGCAGCGCGCCGCTCAGGCGGGACATCGCGCGTCCCTTTCGTTGCCGGCGTCGAGCGCCAGCACGACCTCTTCCAGCGTGGGCAGGGCGTAGCGCGCCCGCAGGGCGGCCGGCGTGCCCTGCGCGACGACGCGCCCGCGCCGCAGGATCGCCACGCGGTCGCACAGCGCCTCGGCCTCCTCCACGTAATGGGTGGTCAGCACGACGGTGCAGCCGGCATCGCGGATCTGCCGGACCAGCGTCCACAGGTCGCGGCGGATCGCCGGGTCGAGGCCGGTGGTCGGCTCGTCGAGCAGCAGGACGCGCGGCCCGGTGAGCAGCGCCCGGCCGATCACCAGCCGCCGGCGCATGCCGCCGGAGAAGTCCTCGACCGGGCGATCCGCGTGCTCCGTGAGGCCCAGCCGGTCGAGCATCGCGGCGACCCGCGCGGCGGCGGCGTCGAGCCGGTGCAGGCGGGCCTGGAAGGCGAGGTTCTGGCGGGCGGTCAATTCGCGGTCCAGGTTGTTTTCCTGGAAGACCAGGCCGATCAGCCGGCGCACCGCCTCGGGCTCGCGCACGGTGTCGTGGCCGCCGACCCGGATGCAGCCCGCGCTCGGGCGCTTGATGGTCGCCATGAGTCCGACCAGCGTGCTTTTGCCGGCGCCGTTGGGTCCCAGCAGGCCGAAAATCTCGCCGGCGCCGACGCTCAGTTCGACCCCGTCGAGCGCCGCGCGGGTGCCGTAGCGCTTGCTCGCCGCATGGACGCGGATCATGGCGCCGGCTTCCGCGTCGAACCCCGTTCCCGCCGCGCGTGGAGTTTCAATGCGCATGCCGGTGATGGATGTCGGGAAAATGCGGGTGCTTGTGCCGCAGCGGCGCGTGCCGGTGCAAGTGCGCGTGCGGCGAGGCGGTCTCCTCGCCGGGGGCGTGCGCGTGCCGGTGGTGCGCGTCGTGCTCGTGCGGGTGCGCGTGTTCGATGGCCTCGTGCACATGCTCGTGCTCGTGGTGCTCGGTCAGGTGCAGCCACACGCCGAAGGCCATCAGCCCGGTGGCGATCCAGAAGGCCGGCGCGGCCGCTTCGCCGGGCAGGAGCAGGGCAATCGCCGCGCCGATGAAGGGCGCGGTGGAAAAGTACGCGCCGGTACGCGCCGTGCCGAGCCCGCGCAGCGCCAGCACGAAGAGCACCAGGCTGACGCCGTAGCCGCCCAGTCCGGCGAGCATGGCCGCCGCGGTCACGCCCCAGCCGGGCAGCATGTCGCCGAGCCAGAGCGCCAGCGCGATGTTGATCGCGCCGGCGATGGCGCCCTTGACTGCGGCGATGAAGAAGGCATCGGCGGCGGACACCTTGCGCGTCAGGTTGTTGTCGATGGCCCAGCACAGGCAGGCCAAGGCGATGGCGGCGGGACCGGCGATGCCGGCCGCGTCGACGGCGCCCGTTTTCCCCGGCCAGGACAGCACGACGCCGCCCGCCACGATGGCGGCCATCCCCAGCACCACGCGCCGGCCGGCGTTCTCGCGGAAGACCACCCAGGCGATCAGCGCGGTGAGCACGGCTTCCAGGTTCAGCAGCAGCGAGGCGGTCGCCGCGCTGGCGCGGCTCAGCCCGTACATCAACGCCACCGGGCCGAGCATGCCGCCGAAGACGATGGCGCCCGCCAGCCACGGCCATTCGGCGCGGGCCAGTCCGGAAGGCCGCCAGCCCCGGTCGCGGACGAGCCGGGCCAGCAGCAGGCCCGCGCCGCTGCCGAAATAGAGCAGCCCGGCGAGCAGCCACGGCGACGTCTCGCCGACCAGCAGCTTGGCGAGCGGCGTGCTCGCCCCGAACAGGAAAGCGGCGAGCAATGCACTGGCGACGCTGGGGTTCATACTGGAAGTCCTCAGTCAAGGAAGCGCTGAAATAGTCCACATTCGTCATTCCGGCGCAGGCCGGAATCCAGGAGAACCGGCGCACTGGACCCCGGCCTGCGCCGGGGTGACGAATAAATCGGTGTTTCCGTAACCGCAGCGAACACGGCGGGCACGGCGAAGAATATTTTTAACCAGAATATTATTATTTTTCTCCGTGCTCCCCGTCTTCTCCGTGCTAATGAGCACTTTTCCCCGTCGCGTGCCGCATTCCTCCCTACGCCGCCGGATCGCCCGGCGCGAGCCCCGCGATGCGCGCGTCCAGCGCGGCGAGCATGCCATGCTGGTGTTCCCACTTGTCGGCGTAGCCCAGGCCCAGGGCGAGCGGCACGACGAAGGCCGGGTCGTCTCGGCCGGCGGCGGCGCAGCGTTCGGCCAGCACGTCGTGGTAGTGGTTCCAGCGGTCGCGCCGTCCGGCGGTGGCGACGGCGATCTGCGCGCCGTGGTTGGCCGCGGCCTCGCGCCGGCAGGGCGACGGGACGACGCCCCAGCCGATCTGGTCGCAGACGTGGATGAAGGCGGCGACGGCGAGCACGGTCAGCGGATCGCGTTCGAGCAGCGACGGCACCAGTTGCACGCTGGCGCGCGCGTCCGGCGGCAGCAGCGGCAGAACGGCGTCGACCAGCGCCGTGCCGCGCAGGCCGAAGCGTTCCATCAGGCGCGCGCACGAGCCGCGTTCGGACGGATGCATGCCGTTCTGGAACAGCAGCGTTTCCTTGATCGCGCGGCGCACCGCCTTGCCGATCAGCTCCCCGGCTGTGGTGTGATGGCCGGCGCCACGCAGCGGGCGCGCCGCGCCGGCGGCCGGGACGCAGACGGCGACCTGATCGGTGCCGGTGCCCGTCGCCAGCCCGGAGGAGTAGCGCGACGGCACCGACAGTTCCTGCAGCGCGGCCGTCTTGGCCTCGGTGGCGGTCATCACCGCGCGCACCAGCGCGCCGTCGAGCATCGGCTGGTTGAGCGCGATCATCACGTTGATGGTGCCGTGCGCCGGCGGCTGTTCGCGCGCGATCGGCTCGTAGCGGCCGTCGAACTCGTAGCCGGAGGCCGGGTCGCCGGCGCGCGCGGCGTTGCTCTCGACGCCGCCGGTGGCCACGGCGAGCACGGCGATGTCGCGGAATTCCTCGTGCACGACGGCCAGGTTGTTCATGTTCGCTGCCGTGCCGAGCTGCGCGGCGCGCAGGCCGCCGAGGCCGTGGCGTTCGAGCAGCGCGGCGGCATAGAGGTCCGGCCGCTCGATCACCGCCCGCGACGGATGGCGCGACAGCGGCCCGGCCGGTTCGCAGCCCTGGTGGTTGTACACCAGGTCCAGCCCCTCGGCGATGCCGCCGTTGTCGAGGCCGGTCGAAATGACCCGGTGCGGCGTGCGAAAGCGCAGGGCGACGAACTTGTCGTTGCGATGCAGTTCGATGGCGTCGAAATAAGTGTTCAGCAGCATGTCGCGTTTCCTGGTGGCATTGATGATTGGTTAACCACGGCGAACACGGCGGGCACGGCGAAAAACCAGGATTTTCAAGGAATGCGCGGTTTTCTCCATGTTCTTCATGCCCTTTGGGTTAATACGGTTTCGCTTTTGCCTTTCGCCGTGCCCGCCGTGGTCAATCTTTTGTACCGTCCAGCATAACCCGCGGCCTGACCGCCAGGCGCATCAGGCAGTCGAGCTTGCCGGCGCGCGGCGAGAGCAGGGCTAGCGCGGGGCAACGGCCGCGGCAGCCGGTCGCGGCGCAGCCGCCGCAGGCCGAGGTGTCGGGCGGCAGGCCCACGCGCAGGCGGGCGTAGTCGGGCGCCGCCGCCGTGCCGCAATGGTATTCCGGCCGGCCGGCGAGCGAGGCGCAGGGGTAGAGGTTGCCGTCGGCGGTCAGCGCCGCGCCGAGGCCGGCTTCGCTCGGGCAGTAGCCGCCGCCACCAACATCGCCGCCGCAGTCGGCGGCGGCCAGTTCGCGCAGGCGGAGCGGCGCGCGGCGGTGGCGGTTGGTCCATTCCAGGCGCTCGGCGAGCGCGCGGAAGGCACGGCGCAGGTCGGCCGGCGCGGCGAGGTCGTCCTCGCGGGCGCGGCCGGCCGGGCGCAGGATATCGAGGCCGAGCGAGCGCGCCTGCGCGAAGCCGGCGAGCAGCAGGCCCAGGTCGGGCAGCGTGGCGACCGTGTCGCGGCCGACCACGGCGGTGACGCCGAACGGAATGCCGGCCGCTTCCAGGCGCGCGAGGCCGCGCAGCACGTCGCCCGTGTGCCCGCGCACGCGGTCGTTGACCGCTGGCGGCCCGTCCAGGCTGACGCCGACGGCGAGGCGGTGGCGCTTGACGAGCGCGATGAAGTCGTCGTCGATGGCGATGCCGTTGGTCTGCACGCCGATGCGCGTGACGCCGAGGGCCCGGGCCTGCGCGGCGACACTGTCCACGATGCGTGGCACGAGCAGCGGCTCGCCGCCGGCGATCTGCACTTCGGCGCCGGGGCCGAGGCCGAGGTTTTGCGCCGCCGCCGCGAAGGTCCGTTCGTCGAGATCGACCTCCGGCACGTCGCCCGCGCTCATGTAGCAGTAGCGGCAGCGCAACTGGCAGCGCGTGGTGACCCAGACGACGAGCAGCTTGACGGCGAGCGGCGGAAAGAGCGGCGGCGGCATCGCTGACTGTCGTGCTTCAGTCGCGCGCGCGGCCGACCGAGGCCAGCGCGAGGATGAAGAACAGCGCGCCGGCGCCCGCCAGCACGGCGAAATCGGCGGACCGTGCCGGCAGGCCGAGCGCCGCGTTGCGGATGGCGTCGGCGGCGTGCGTCAGCGGCAGCAGCCGGACCAGGGTTTGCGCCCAGCCGGGCAGGCTGTCGACCGGAAAGAGCGTGCCGCCAAGGAAGGACATCGGCGTGATCACGAAGGACACCAGCATCGACTGGTCGGCGTGCGACTTGACGATCATCGCCAGCAGCACGCCGAGCGAGGCGAAGGCCGCGGCGTTCAACGCGGCGGCGAGCAGGAAGCATCCGTCCACGCGCACGCCGATGGAAAAGGCCAGCGCGACGGCGAGGATGACCGCGACGCCGAGCGCCGCGCGGGTGACGCCGGCGCAGACCTCGCCGAGCACGTAGGCTGCGTTGGGGATCGGCGCGGCCTGGAATTCCTCGAACACGTGCAGGTAGAAGCGCGCGACGTTGATTTCGCCGGCGATGCCGTAGGCCTGCGTCATGCAGGTCATGGCGACCAGTCCGGGAATCAGGAATTCGAGGTAGCTGCGGCCGGGCAGCGGCGAATGCCCGGCCATCGCCGTGCCGAAAGCGACGAGGTAGAGCAGCGGCAGCACCATCATCGAGGTCAGGTGGCGGAAGAAGCGCCGGCGCAGCAGGCGCATTTCGCGCAGGTAGACGGCGACGAAGCCGTTCCAGCCGTTCAGCATGGCAGCGCCTCCTTGCCGGTCATGCGCAGGAAGGCGTCCTCCAGGCTGACGCGGCGCAGCGTCAGCGCGTCGGAGAAGCCGCTGGCGGCCTGTTGCGCCGCGCCGTGGTCGGGAAAATAGTCGGTGCGATAGACGGAACCCCGGCCTTCCCGACCGTACCGGTCGATGGCCCATTCGCCGATGCGGGCCTTGAGCGCGGCGGGCGTGTCGAGCGCGCGCAGCCGGCCGGCGTCGAGGAAAGCCACGCGGTCGGCGAGGAATTCCGCTTCCTCGATGTAGTGCGTGGTCAGGAAGATCGTCGTGCCGCCGGCCTGGATGGTCTTGATCAATCCCCACAGGCGGCGGCGCACGTCGGCGTCGAGCCCGACCGTCGGCTCGTCGAGGAACAGGATCTTGGGGCGGTGCATCAGCGCGCGGGCGATCATCAGCCGCCGCTTCATGCCGCCGGACAGGGTGCCGACGCGCTGGTCGCGGCGGTCGGCGAGGTTGACGTAGTCGAGCAGCACGCGCGTCCGCTCCGCGCGGTCGCCGGCCGGCATGCCGAACAGCCGGCCGTGGAGGTCCATGTTGTCGGCCAGCGACAGGTCGTTGTCGACGTTGGTGTGCTGGACGACGAGTCCGCACTGCCGCTTGGCGGCCAGCGGATCGGCCTCGATGTCGGCGCCGCCGACGATGGCGCGGCCGTCGGAGAGCCGGGTCAGGCCGGCGAGGATGCGGATGGTGGTCGATTTGCCCGCGCCGTTCGGCCCGAGGTAGGCGAACAGCTCGCCGGGCCGCACGTGCAGGCTGACGCCGGCCAGCGCGGCGCGCTCGCCGTAACGCTTTTGCAGATTGTCGAGGACGATCATCTTGGGTTTTTGTTGATTATGGAAAATCTTTGTTGGCCAGGGAGGGCACGGCGACAGGTTTTTTTGTTCTTGGTTATATCGGGATGCGGGCAGGCGAAGAGATGGAGGTTCAGCGACCGGCTCCTCCCCCTTCAAGGGGGAGGTTGGGTGGGGGATGGGGTTCGCGCGGAGAAGGAGGGAGTTGACGTCTCTGACCCCATCCCCACCCCGGCCCTCCCCTTGAAGGGGAGGGGGAGGAACCCCCGGGGCTCGCATGCCATGCCGTCGCCATCGGCTTCACGCCGCCCGCGTGGCGATGACGTTTTCGAACGGGCGGCGGCGCACGCGGTGGGCCAGCGCCAGCGCCGCCGCGCCGTCGACGTCCTCCTCGCGCACGTCCTCGCGTCCGGCCCAGGCGGCCAGCGCCTTGGCGGCCTTGAGCATGATGATGTCGCTGCGGTGGCCGTCGACGCCGAGCCTGAGCGAGCGTTCGGCGATGGCGTAGAGGATCGCGTCGGCCGCCTGCACGTGCGGGTAGGCGGCGATGGCGGCGGCGATCGCCTGGCGCAGCTTTTCCGTCTCGCCGGCCCAGCGTTCGGCGAAGGCGGACGGATCGTCCTCGAACGCGGCGCGGCGCTTGACCACCTCGACGCGCTGCGCCGGGTCGGTCAGGCCCTCGACGTGCACGCACAGGCCGAAGCGGTCGAGCAGTTGCGGGCGCAGTTCGCCTTCCTCCGGGTTCATCGTGCCGATCAGCGTGAAGCGCGCCGGGTGCGACAGGCTGATGCCTTCGCGCTCGATGGTGTTGACGCCCATCGCCGCCGAGTCGAGCAGCACGTCGACCACATGGTCGTCGAGCAGGTTGACCTCGTCCATGTACAGGATGCCGCGGTTGGCGGCGGCGAGCAGGCCCGGCTCGATCACCTTGCGGCCTTCCTTCAGCGCCGTCTCCAGGTCGATGGTGCCGATCACCCGGTCCTCGGTGGCCGAGACCGGCAGTTCGACCACCCGTACCTTGCGCCGGCGCACCGGCAGCGCCTCGCCGGCCGCGTGGCGCGCGTGCACCTCCGGCGCCATGGCACGCGGGTCGTGCGGGTCGCTCTGGAACGGGTCGCCGTCGACCACGTCGATCTCCGGCAGCAGGTCGGCCAGCGCGCGCACGGCGGTGGATTTGGCGGTGCCTTTCTCGCCGCGGATCAGCACGCCCGAGAGGCCGGGGTTGATGACGTTGAGGATCAGGCTCTTCTTGAGGTCTTCCTGGCCGACGATGGCGACGAAGGGATAGATGGCGGCGCGGCCGCCTTGGCTGGCCTGGGCCGCTGGCACGGTGGTAGTCACGCTTGATGCTCCTTGGCGATGGAAACGAGGTCTTCGGCGCGAAGTTCCTCGACTTTGAAATAGGACGCCCCGAGCGCCACGGCGAGCTGGCGCGCGAGGTCGAGGCGGACGACGCCCGGCGCCTCGGTGTCGACCACGGCGAACTGCGCCGTCGGGAACTGCGCGCCGAGCGCGGCGGCGGCGCGCAGCGCCTCGTCGCGCGGCACGCCTTCGCCGAGCGCGGCGTTGGCGCGGCCGTCGGTCATCAGGATCACCAGCGGCAGGATCGCCGGTTCCTTGCGCAGCACCTGGCGCAGCACGCCGGCCGCTTCGGCCAGTCCGGCGGTGAGCGGCGTGCGGCCGCCGATCGGCAGGTCGGCGAGCAGGCGCGCGGCGCGCTCGACCGAGTTGGTCGGCGGCAGCACGACTTCGGCGGCGCGGCCGCGGAAGGAGACCATGGCCACCTTGTCGCGCTTCTGGTAAGCGTCGAGCAGCAGGCTCATGATCGCCGCCTTGGTTTCCACCATGCGGCGGCGCGCGCCCATCGAGCCCGAGCCGTCGACCACGAAGAGCAGGAAATTGCCGATGCGCCGCTCGCGGATCTTCTCGCGGATGTCGTCCGGCGCGATGCGCACCGCCATGCCGTCCGGTTCGGCGAGGCGCCGCAGCTTCTGGTACGGCGCGGCGGCGCGCAGCGTGGCGTCGAGCGCCAGGTCGTTGCGCGCCGAGCGGCGCGGCGTGCTCTTGACGTAGCGGCCCTGCTTGCTGGCCGAGCGCGAACGCGAGCGCCGCCCGGAGCCGGTGCGCAGGACCTGGTCCTGGCTCTGGCGCTGGAGCGCGCGCACGGCGTAGGTCGCGCCGATTTCCTGCACGTCGTCGGGTGTCTCGTCGTCCTGGCCGCGGTCGTTTTCGGGGGGCGCCTCGTCGGGCCGGCCGTCGCGGCCGGGATCGCCGGCCGGCGGGGGAGGCGCGGCGTCGCTCCCGCCGTCTGCCGCGTCGCCGCCGTCTTCCGGCGGCGGGGTTTCGTCGGGCGGCGGGTCCTGGTCCTGCGGCTCCTGCGCCTCCTCTTCCTCGTCCCTGGGCGGCCCCGGCGGCGGAGGAGGCGGCGGCATTTCCGGCGTGCCCGCGCGCATGCGGTGCAGCAGCGCCATCGGCGCCACCTTCAGAATGTCGTCGGCATTGACGTCGCTGCGTCCGTGCCACGCGGCGTGCGCCCGCGCCGCGCGCGCGATGACGATGTCGGCGCGGTGGCCGGCGACGTGGTTGCGGGCGCAGATCTCGGTGATGAAGCCGACCAGATGGCCGGGAATGACCACCTCCGGCAGGCGCTCGCGCGCGTCGGCGATGCGCCGGCCGAGCGCCGCCTCCTCGCCGGCGCGGGCGGCGAGGAAGGCCGCCGGGTCGCGGTCGAAGGCCTCGCGCCGCCGGAGCAGCTCGACGCGCACGTCCGGATCGGTGTCGCCGCCGATCGACACGGCCAGTCCGAAGCGGTCGAGCAGCTGCGGGCGCAATTCGCCTTCCTCGGGGTTCATCGTGCCGATCAGGATGAAGCGGGACGGGTGGCGCAGGCTCTGCCCCTCGCGCTCGACGATGTTCTCGCCGCTCTCCGCCGCGTTGAGGATGCTGTCGACCAGGTGGTCGTCGAGCAGGTTCACTTCGTCGATGTACAGCACGCCGCCGTGGGCGCGCGCCAGCAGTCCGGGCTGGAAGCGCAGCTCGCCGTCGCGCACCGCGCTTTCGAAGTCGATGGCGCCGATGACCATGTCCTCGGTGGCGCCGAGCGGGAAATCGACGAATGCCGGCGCCGTCCCGTCGGCGGCCGGCGGCAGCAGGTGGCGCAGGCCGCGCGCGGCGGTCGATTTGGCGGTGCCTTTCTCGCCGCGCACCACGACGCCGCCGATCGCCGGGTTCACGGCGTTGAGCAGCAGCGCCAGCTTCATCTCCTCCTGCGCGAGGATCGCCGAGAACGGATAGCCGCGGCGCAGCAGATGGTGGTGCGGCCGGTGGCGCGGCTGGCCGGGCCGGCCGGCGTCGTTCCGCGTCATGCCGTGGCCCGCTGGCTGGATTCGTGGCCGGCAACGTGCAGGCGGTCGATGGCGGCGGACAGTTCGGCCAGGCTGGCGCAGGCGTGTCCGTGCCCGGTGTCCCCCAGCCGGAAGAACGGCATGCCGCGTTCGGCGGAGCGGGCGCGCAGGGCGTCGGCGTCGGGGCCGCGGGCGCCGCTGTCCACGACGAAATCGCAGGCGGGCAGGGCGTCGAGGGCGGCCGCGAGCGTCTGGCAAGGCGCGTCGGCGTGGGCCGCGCGCACATAGGAGACCGCGCCGAGCGCACCGGCGACGTAGGCGTCGAGGTCGCCCTCGTTGAGCACGCCGGTCTCGATCGTCAAGCCCTTCTTGCTGAGCAGCCGGAACAGCGCGGCGCCCGTGCCGTGGCCGGCGATGACGAAGGCCCGGCCGGCGCCGCCGTCGCCGCGGAATTCGATGCTGCCGAGCCGCAGGTCGAAATCGGCGGCGTCGAAGTCGTAGAGGCGGGCGACCTTCTCGCCGGTCAGCACCGCCTCCGGCAGCCCGTAGTCGCAGACGCGGCCTTCGCCGACCAGCAGGACGCGATCGGCCACCTTGGCGGCGATGTCGATGTCGTGCAGCGAGGCGAGCACGCTGAGTCCCCGCGTGCGGCACAGCGACCGCAGGATGCCCATGACCTCGATGCGGTGCTTGAGGTCGAGGTGCGCGGTCGGTTCGTCGAGCAGCATCAGTTTCGGCTCCTGCGCCAGCGCCCGCGCCAGGACCACCTTCTGCCGCTCGCCGTCGCTCAGCTCCTCGACCAGGCGGTCGGCCAGGTCGCCGGCGGCCACGGCGGCGAGCGACTGGCCGACGACCTCGACGTCGCGCGCCGACAGTCGGCCCATGAAGCCGGTGTGCGGGTAGCGCCCGAGCGCCACGAACTCGCTCACCGACAGCAGCGGCGGCTTGGCGTTGTCGGTCAGGCAGACCGACACGGCGCGCGCCAGGTCGAGCGCGCTGATGCGCTCGATGTTCTGCCCGAGGATTTCGACCGTGCCGGACAGCGGCTTGATGTGCCGCGACAGGGTGCGCAGCAGCGTCGTCTTGCCCGCGCCGTTGGGGCCGAGCAGGCCGATGAACTGGCCGCGCCCGAAGTCGAGATCGATGTCCGAGAGGACCGGCTGGCGATAGCCGACGGTCAGTCCCGAACTGCGCAGGATGCTTGCGTGGGTCACGATTTCATTCCCTTTTTCAGGAGCAGGTAGATGACGATCGGCGCGCCGAAGAAGGCGGTGATCGCCGACAGCGGCAGTTCGACCGGGGACAGCCACATGCGCGCGATCAGGTCGCACAGGCTGGTGATCAGCGCGCCGAACAGGCAGGCGCCGGGCAGCAGCACGCGGTTGTCCGAGGTGCCGAGGGAGAGCCGCGCCATGTGCGGCACGGCCAGGCCGATGAAGGCGACCGGGCCGGCGAAGGCGGTCACCAGCCCGGCCAGCGACGAGGCGAGCAGCAGGATCGCCAGGCGGAAGCGGCGGATGTCCACGCCCATCGACGCGGCGTAGTCCTCGCCGAGCAGCAGCGCGTTGAGCGGCTTGCTCATCAGGTAGGTGCCGGCGAGCATCAGGCCGCCGACGATGAACATGATCCACACCTCGGCCCACTTGAAGCCGGAAAAGCTGCCCATCTGCCACAGCACGAAGCCCTTGATCGTTTCCTTCTCGGCCAGCGCGGTGAGGATCGAGGTCACCGCGCCGCACAGGTAGCCCATCATCAGGCCGATGATCAGCAGGGTCGCGCCGCCGCGCACGCGCGCGGCGATGGCCACGATCAGCGCGGTGACGCCGTAGGCGCCAAGGCACGAGGCGATGGTGTTGAGATACGGCGCGTAGCCCGAGAACCCCAGGCCGATGCTGGTCAGCATGACCAGCGAGACCATCACCGTCGAGCCGGACGAGATGCCGAGGATGAACGGTCCGACGATCAGGTTGCGGAAATACACCTGCAGCAGCAGGCCGGAGACGGCCAGGAAGGCGCCGCCGAGCGCGGCGGCGATGGTGCGCGGCAGGCGGATGTTCCAGACGATGTAGGAAATGTCGCTCTTCCCGGCGGGATTGAGCAGCGCGCCGATCAGGTCGTTGACGGGGTAGGAGATCGACCCGATGCGCAGGTTGAGCACCATCATCACGGCGGTCAGCGCGAGGAGCAGGGCGAACACCCAGGCGCGGCGGCTGAGCGGGGCGATCAGGTTGGCTTGAATGGCTTCGGCGTGCATGGCATCAACCTCCCGCGGCCGGCTTGACCGGATCGGTGTCCGGCAGCTCGACGAAGAACGACAGCGTGTGCTCCGGATAGGCTTGCGGATGGAGGATGGCCGAGATTTCGGTCAGGATTTCGTCCAGCCGGTCGGCCGATTGCGAGTAATGGGGCTTGGGCGCATAGACGCGGCCTTCCGGCCCCAGCGGCCGGATTTCGGCGATGAGGGGGTTGGAGCGCGCCAGCGCCGCCTTCGACGAGGCGCCGCGTCCCGGCGTGCGGTAGGTGAAATAGATGTCCGCCTCCTTGCCGCTGTGGATGAAGCGTTCGGTGGAAATCTCGATGCACGAGGTGCCGTACACGTCGTCGAACAGGTAGCTGCTCTGCGCCAGCCCGATCAGTTCCGCCACCCAGGCGTTGCCGGGTTCGACGAGCACGCGCTTCTCGTAGATGTCGCCCCACATGGCCTTGGGCTGCGGCAGGTCCTTGGTGCGGTCGCGGATGTCCTGCAGGGCGGCGGCGACTTTCTCGAAATAGGCCTTGCCTTGCGCCTCCCGCTCGAAGAACGGCGCGATGAACTCGACGAAGCGCATGTGCGTGCTGAGGCACGTGGCGACCGGCGTGGTGGTGACCACGACCGGGATGCCCAGGCTGTCCATCATCGGGATGATCGATGGGTCCCAGGTCATCACCATGTCCGGGTGCTGCGCCTTGATGCGCTCGAAGTTGACGTCGCTGCTCTGGCCGACATAGACGATGCGGCCTTCGTCGAAGCCGCGCCGCACGTCTTCGCGCATCCATTTTTCCTTCGGGTCGGTCACCCCGACCAGCGCGTCGGAGACGCCGAGCGCCGCCATGATGCCGACCTCGAAGGCGCGGTAGGCGACCGCGCGGCGCACCGGTATCTCGATCACGTTGGTCGGCGCGAAGCCCTCGGGCGCCTTCGCGCCGCGCGGGATCAGCGCCAGCTTGCGGCCGGCGCCGTCGCGCACCTCGGTGTAGCCGTCCTTCTTGTTGACCGAGAACTCGCCGATGTTCATGAACGATTTCTTCGGTTTCTGCACGGCGGCGTCGTTCTGGCAGGCGGCCAGCGCGGTGATCAGCACGGCGGCCAGACAGCCGATCCAACCGGTTCGGCGAAAGATTCCCATGGTTTCCTACCTCCTGAATTTGCGTCCGAAAACATAAAGCGCGAGCCCCAGCACGAAGATCGCCATGCCCGACTGGTAGATGACCGCCGACGGGTCGCGGCGCACGATCAGCCCGATGTAGGCGCGGCCCATGCCGCCGCCCGGCTTGCGCGGCTGGAAGTCGCTCAGGTAGATGCCGACGCCGTCAACGTGGATCGGCGCGTTGAAATTGAGCACCGCCGGGTAGGCCTGTCCGTCGCGCAGGATCGTCACTTGTGCGTTCGGCCGCATCACGTACCCCTCGAACGCTTCCACGCGCTTGCCTTGCAGCACGTCCGGCGCGAAGCCGTGGAAATGTAGTGCCGCTCCCGTGCCGGGGAGTTCGATGCGTCCGCCGGGGCGCAAGGCGCGGCCGGTGTCGCTGGTGGCGAACAGATAGCTGCACAGATAGCCGGCGAGGATGATCAGCACGGCGTAGTGCATCAGGTGCGGCGCGAGGCGGAACGGCAGCTCGCGCCGGGCCGGGCGCTGCGCCAGGATGTGGATGACGCGCTCGGTCGTGCACACGAAGGTGTTGACCGCCAGCCCGCCGAGCAGGACGAGCATGACGAAGAACCAGAGCGCATGCGCCGGATTGGCGGCGCCGTAGCTGTCCATCCATTCGAGCAGGCCGACGTCGCTCATCGGCGCGAAGATTTCGAGGTTCTCCCGCAGCGACAGATAGCCCAGCCCGAGGTCGGCGGCGAGCAGGAAGCAGAGGGCGACGGTCAGGCGGATGCTGCCGAGCGCGCGCCACAGCCGGACCGCGAGTCCGCGCAATGATCCGCTCATGGCAGCCACCCTCCGGCGAGTGGGTTGCGGAACGGCCCCATGTCCGGGCCGCCGTTGAGGACGAGGACCAGCGCCACGCCGAGGACGCTCATCCCCGCGCGCATCCGGCGGCTTCCCAGGCCGCCCAGGTGCAGGTGGATGGCGCCGACGTAGAACAACCAGGTGGCGATGGCGGTCAGCGTGGATGCGTCCTCCCAGACCATCGGCACGCCCCAGCCGGAATACGACCAGACTTCTCCGGAAAACAGCGACAGCGTCCAGAAGGCGAAGCCCCAGATCATCCAGCGGAACATGCGCTGCATCACGTTGCCGTGCCCGCACAGCGCGGCGCAGCCCCAGCCGCCGGCGATGAACAGGCAGGCGCGTCCGAGTGAACCGAACAGCAGCACGCCGTGCGCGTAGACGGACGTCGTCTTGATGATCGGCACGTAGAAATCCTTGGGGAAGCAGACGCCGGCGAGCACCGCCACCAGCCCGCAGGCGATCAGCCAGCGGCGCACCACGAGCGCGCCCTCGGCGCGGCCGCCGCGCAGCGCGGACATGCCCAGCAGAGCGAGCAGCGGCGGAAAGAGGATACTGCCGGAGAACATCGGCGTCATCGGCCAGACCATCCAGTAGCGCAGGCCGGCATACCACGCGCCGGCCGCCGCCGCAGCCCACCACGCGGCGCTTGCCGCAGGATGCGCCGGGCGGCTGGCGCGGCCCGGCAGCCATGCGGCGATCAGCGCCAGCAACAGCAGCAATGCTTCGACCTTGAGCACCCACCGGCTCAGTTCCATGGTCCTTCCCCAATGCGCGCGATGCCCGGAAAAAGGCGCACCGCCGATCAAACGAAGCGTGGGATCACCGGGTCGGGGGAATGCTCGAAACGTCGGAAAACGCCGCAACGGTTCCAGTCGGCCAAGGCCGCGCGGACGGGTGGAAGCACAAGCAGGTGGAAAGAGGTTCTTTCCGGTTTCCGCGATGCGCGGATGCTTCTTGTTGTCGCGTGGCGCCAGACGGCTTTCACCCACCCCGGGGAAATACCCATCCAAGCTCTCGGGCCGGTCTTCTGGCTCGCCGTCATCCTCTTCCGGCACCTTCCCGCGCGAATCGCGTCGCGCAGTGGCGTATTGCCGGAATCGTCAGGCCTACAGCAGCGGGGGCTGCGCCGGAATGTCTGGCTCACGAAGATGAGCAGAGGCACCGGCTTCCCGTTTCACTCCATTCCACGGCCGTGGAACGGAGCACCCGAAATCAACGGGCATTCTATCGGGCGAGTTGGAAACACACAAGCCGCCGGCCGGCGCCGGGTCGGCTACACTTGCCGCCATCGCCCCGTCCCGCCGCGCAGACATGCCGCTGACCCTCGCGTCTCCCGTCCACCACGAACTGATCGTCAAGAAGAGCCGCTTCATCGCCTGCGTGCAGCCGACGGTGGACCGGGCTGCGGCGCAGAAGGTCGTGGCCGGACTGCGCGCGCGGCACCCGGACGCTGCCCACGTCTGCTGGGCGCTGCTGGCTGGCGGGCAGTCGGCCGCGGTGGATGACGGCGAGCCCGGCGGTACGGCGGGCCGGCCCATGCTGGACGTCTTGCGCCACCAGGATCTCGACGGCGTGCTGGCGACCGTGGTGCGCTACTTTGGCGGCGTCAAGCTCGGCGCCGGCGGGCTGGTGCGCTCGTATGCCGGCAGCGTCGCGCAGGCGCTGCTCGGCGCCCGCAAGGTGGAAATCTTCCGGCTGCGCAGGCTGCGCTGCGAGCTGCCGTACCCGCTGGAAGGCCTGCTCCGGCGCGAACTCGAACGGAGCGGCGCGACGCTGGAGCGCGTGGCCCACGGCGCCGGCGTATGCTGCGAATTCGGCCTGCCGGAAAATGCCGCCGCCGCGCTGATCGCCCGCCTGAACGAAGCGGCCGGCGGGCGGATCGTCTGGCGGGAAGAGGATTCGACCTGATCGCGGTTTTCCGCGTTCGACGGAGGTGACGATGAGACGATTGCCGCTCGCCAAGGCCTTCACCCTGATGGAGTCCGGCCCCGTCGTGCTGGTCGCCACGCACGACGGCCAGAAGAACAACGTGATGACTATCTCATGGACCATGGTCGTGGACTTCACGCCGACCTTCGCTATGACCACCGGCCCGTGGAACCACTCCTACGCCGCGCTGAGAAAATCGCGGGAATGCGTGATTGCCGTGCCGACCGTCGACCTGATCGACCGGGTGGTGGGCGTGGGCACGTGCTCCGGTGCGGATACGGACAAGTTCGAGCGCTTCGGCCTGACCCCGCTGGCCGCGCAGCATGTCCGGGCGCCGCTGATCAGGGAGTGCCTGGCCAACATCGAATGCAAGGTCGTCGACATCGTGGAGAAGCACAACATCGTCGTGCTGGAGGGCGTCGCCGCGTACCGCGACGGAACCCGCAAGGAGAAAAGGACGATCCATGCCGTCGGCGACGGCACCTTCATCGTGGACGGCGAGCGCATCGACCGGAGGAAAATGATGCGCAGCAAGCTGCCGCCGGGCGTTTAGCCATTCGCGCCTCAGCGGCGAATGGCACTCTTATTCACCGCATTTTGTGCGGTGAATAAGCGCCTCCGTTCAAGGCATGGTTCGCCACGAGGAAGGATTCACGGCCATGAGGTCTTGCCTAGGCCGTTCGCGCGGCGAGGAGAGGTAATTATTTCCGTACGTTTTTCAGGGTCGGCCCGGTTGCCGGCGCTCCAGGCGGGATGTTCGGGCGATTGCGGGGGCACGTCGTTTGCCGCCGCCCAGGTGCACGACCGCCAGGACTTCCACCCGGTCCCCTGGCAGATTCAATCCACCCAAACCCGATAGGAGACAGCTATGGCAACCGCATTTTCAGAAGACGCTTCGCTGCCCGGTTCGCGCCCCGCGATCGTCGGAACGCCCCGGGATATTCCCGAGGGTCCGGGACCCGAGGTGATGGCGGCGAGCACGCTCGAAGGCGACGAGGTCGTTAACGGCACGGGGGAGAACCTCGGCAAGATCAAGGAAATAATGATCGACGTGCCGAGCGGCCAGGTCGCCTATGCCGTGCTTTCGTCCGGCGGGCTGCTCGGCATCGGCGACAAGCTGTTCGCCATCCCGTGGGCGGCCCTGACCCTGGACGTGGAACGCAAGTGCTTCATCCTGGACGTCGACGCCGAGCGCCTGAAAATGGCGCCGGGGTTCGACAAGGACCATTGGCCGTCGATGGCCGACACCTCATGGGCCAGTGAAGTCCATGCCTACTATGGACAGCGCAATTACTGGCAATCCCGCGATCTGTAACGGCTGTCCCCCGGCGGGCGGCGCCGTCCGGCCGCCCGCCGGATTTTCATGCATGTCCCCGATCTCGGTGGTGCATGCGGACAGATTCTAGTGCTCGAACACGGCCGCATCGCCGAACGCGGCACGCCCGCGGACCTGCTGCGGCACCGTGGCCTTCTGCCTGCACAGCCCGGCGCGGAAGGGCCACGGGGCGGAATCGGCAGGCATTTCGCCCGGCGCATAGGACATGCTCCATGGTCCCAAGGCGCATCCGCTCGTCGGGTATCTCCCTTGCCCGATACCTCTATCCCTGTTCCCTTTGGAGATCGACGCAATGAAGAATGCCTCCGATAAAGACAAGGCAACCCCGCTGTCCGGAACCGGGACACGCAGCGAGACGTCCGCGCCGGAAAAGGACAAGGATCGTACCGCGCCGCAAACCGGCCGCCGCGCTCCCAAGGATTCATCCGGCCGCCAGAGCCATAAAACCCCTGGCCGGGGACCCGGCTCGGACACCCTTGAGATCGCCACCGAAGTCGCGGACGAGGAAGGCCTTACTGCCCCCGATACCGAGGACACCCAGATTCCCGAACGGAAGCCCTAAGGCGTCGCGAGGTCGTCTGCTCCCGCCTTCGGCCATTGCCTCCAGACGGGCCGGTTTCGGGAAATACGCTGCGAATCCGGCCGTCGCCGCGGATCGAGAGGCTGATCCGCGCGGTGCGGCATGCCTGCACGCGATCGTCACTTCCGCCGGATGTCCGCCTTGCGCGGCGGCTTGCCGCGCGTCTGCGGCGCGTTGTCGCGCAAAGGGGGGACGGCGTTCAGGCAGGCCTGCTTGTCTTCCTCGCCCAGATCGATCAGCGCCAGCAGCGCCGCCACCGGCGTGATCGCCGCCAGCGCCGCGGCGGCGGCCACGCGCATGCCGATCGGGCGCTTGTCGAGGCGTACTTCGGGATCGGCAAAATTTCCCTCCACGTGCAGCGGCGCGCGCAGCGCGGCCGGTGAAATGTCCTTGGGCGCGGTCTTGAAGACCAGATCGAGCCGCTCGTCCGACAGGGAAATGCTGCCCGAGCCCTGCACCGTGCTGTCGCTGGTTTCGATCAGCGCCACCGTGGGCTCCGCCATGCCGTTCCGAACGCCGACCGAGGCCACGGCGCAGCGCATGGCCAGCGGGTCGTCGCCACGCACCAGCACGCCCAGCGCCTGGGCAATGTCCAGGCCCAGCGCTTCGACCAGCAGATGCGAGATCTTGCCGTCGCGCACCCACATTTGCAGTTCACCGTTCAGCGTCGCCAGGATGCGCGCGGTCGAACGGCCGTCGCCGGTCAGGCGCGCGCGGCCCGCGAGAATGCCGCTCACGTAGCCGGAAGAGGCCGCGCGGTCGGCCGGATTGCGCGTCTTGATGAAGCGGTCGAGCTGAATGCCGGACCAGTTCAGTTCGGCGGTCCAGCGCGGCGTCTCCCGGCGCGCGTCGAACGCCACCTTGCCGCGCACCGTGCCGTTCGACGTTCCGGCCACCAGGTCGAGTATCGACAGCTGGCGCTCCTCCAGGATGAGATGACCGCGCAGCGGCGCCATCTTCTCCAGTTGGTCGGAGCCCAGGTCGAGCGCGTCGAGGGCGATGCTCACGTCGGCATCCATCGCCGCCAGCGACGGAATGTCGAACTCGCGCTGCGGCAGCACCCGCCGGCCGGCATCCGCGGCGGCGGCTGGCGCCGGGCTCCGTCCTCCGGTGCTCCGGTTCGGCGACGCGCCGACGGCCGGACCCAGGTCCTTCAGCGCCAGCAGCGTGCCGCCCAGGCGCCCGGTCAGGCGGGGGACCTTGCCGCCCGGATCGTAGCGGAAGTCGCCGTTGAGCCGGGACTGGCCCACCGCCAGCGCCTCGACCGCCGCCGACCAGACGTCCCCTTCCTTACGGGCCTGCCCATGCATCGAAAACGATGCGGTCGTCGGCAGCGTCACCCCGAAAATGCGGCCCACGGCCGCCAGCGAGGCGCCGGAAAGGCGAAACGTCCCGTCGGCCTCGGCGAGATGGGGAATTCCTTTCGCCTGCCCGGTGAACGCGAATTGCGTGGCGCCCACCCGCAGCTCCAGCCGGATCGGCAAGGCCGTGTCTCCGGCCTGCGCGTCGGCCAGCGCCGACAGCGCGCTGATCCGCGCATGCCCGACCATGGGCTGGCCGCGATACGCGCCCGTCACGTCGGCCTGCAGGCCGGGAACGGCCGCTGCGCCGGGAGTGCCTGCCGGCGCCTCCGCCGTCTGGCGGATGTTCACCTGCACCTTCAACCGGCTGGGTACATCGTCGATGCGGATATCACCCTCGCCCAGACTCAGACGGCCGAAAGCGGGCAGCACCAGCGGCTCGTCCTCGTCCGGGCGGGCGGGGCGGAAACGCCAGTTGGCCTGCCCCGCGGCATTGCGCGCCAATACCAGCTCGACGCGGTCCGCCGCCAGGGCCGTGATGTACGGGCGGCGGGGCGGTCCGGCTTCCCGGTCCTCGCGCGACGGTTTCCGGCCGGCCAGCGAGAAGAGGGTGGCATACGGCACCGCCAGATCCAGCCCGTCCGCGCGCAGCAGGTCCCGCTGCTCCTCGCCGAAGCCGCTGTCGGACGGCGGCGGCCCGATCACGAACCGGCCCATGTGCGTGCGCAGCGAACCCAGAAAACGGATGCCGAAGCGGCCGTCGATCGTCACTTCCCGCTTCAGCAGCGCGGACAGGCCGCGCTCCGCCGGCCAGCGCAGGAAGGGCCACGCCATCCATTCCAGCAGCGCTACGACCGCCACGGCCAGGACCACCCAGAACCACGGCCGGCGCAGCAGCGCGGGCGAGACCCGGCCCGACTGCCCTTGCCGTTGGTTTCGCATGGCGTTCATCTCTTTCGCGTCCATTCCTCGCTCAGTCCGGCGTGTCAAAAGAGGAGGTGGGCCTGCGTCCGGCGTCAATCCATCGTGTCACCTGTCCCGTACCGGCGGCGGCGTTACCTGCGGTTCGGTCGGCTCCGGATCGATTTCGGGCGGCGGGGGAACGTCCACCTCGGGCGGCGGCACGTTGCCCGGAACGACGTCGGGATTGGGATTCGGGTTGGGGATGGGATTCGGATCAGTAATGGGGTTGGGACGAGGAGGAGGGATTTCAGGCTCGTTCTGAGGCCCGGCCGGCTCTCCCGGCCCCGGGATGGCGGTCTCGGCCAGTCGGCAGCCGCTCGTCCGCCGGTACTCGATAAATGCGCTGTTCATTGCCACCTCCATGGTTCCCGCGCCGGCGCGCTTTTCTCGCGCGACCGGCGTGTCGAATGCGAAGAGTGTCCGATCCGTCCAGACCACACGCATGCGGGCAATCGACGTGCCCGGCATCCGGACGCGAACCCACGCGCGGGATCGAGACGCGGGTTCTCGCGAGCCGCGTCCGTTACGGGCGGACGACGATATCGTTGCGCACGTCCTTCACCCCCGAGGTGTTGCGCGCAATGGTTTCGGCCTTCGATTTTTCATTCGCGGCCTTGGCGAATCCCGACAGCTGTACGACGCCATGCAACGTCTCCACCTTGATGGCCATGGCGCTTACGTCGCGATCCTCCGCGAACTTGGCTTTCACCCGCGTGGTGATGGTCGAGTCGTCTATGTACTCCCCGACGGTGGATTTGTCCGGCGTCGCTGCACCGGCCGCGGGGCCGATACCCAGGAAGCCGGCGATCACGAGCGTAGCGAGAGTCGTTCTAGCGTTGTTCATCACAGTCTCCTTAGTCATGGTGAATCACATGCGGCCGCACGGCGCCGAGCGACACTTCCATGCTAGAGATTCGGCCGGATGAATACTGTGGGAGACGGCCGAATGTTCAGTCGGCCATGTCCTACAGAAAGGGTCGGAAATAATGAGGCCGGCTTTTGGTTCCGGCCGCCGATGGAAAGTTGTAAACGGGTGATCGGCCAAAGTCCATCAAGGCTGCGGGGGACTTTTGCCCTACTTCGTGCCAGGCTTTTTTATTTCGGCTGAAACATGATGATGCCCATGCCCGTAAGTGCAACCAAAACACCGGCCATATCCCAGTGGGTCGGGCGTACTCCATCAACGACCCATAGCCATACGATAGCTACACCGATGTAAACACCGCCGTAGGCTGCGTAAACGCGCCCGGCGGCTGTTTCGTGCATCGTCAAAAGCCACGCGAAGACGGCAAGACTTGCGGCGGCAGGCAGCAGCAGCCATGCCGATTTTCCTTCTTTTAGCCACAGGTACGGCAGGTAGCAACCAATGATTTCGGCCAGTGCGGTTGCTACGTACAGCGCAAATGTCTTCATCGAGGAAGGCTCCGTTCGTTCGCCCAGTGTCGCAGCTTATGCCACAGCTGCGACCGCCCTTAGCGTCCCCATGTGGGCATGGGCAGGGCTTCGGCGAAACGGCAATAAATCGTCAATAGTACGGGCTATGTTCATAACTAGCGGAGAGGACGGAAACTGGTATCGGTGTCGATCTCGCAACACAGTAGATTCAGTGCCGCTTTTTTTTGTAGTCAATTTCAAAAAATTACGAGGAGAGGGCGGTTTCTGGTCCCTAACGACTCGTTGCGGACCTTCAAGAAAAGGCAAAGCAGCCGTTCATGAACGTTTGAGCTGAGCCGCGATCGCCATGCCGGTGCGAGTCGGTTCGAGCGCAGGGTTAGGCCGCAGTTTCGGTGCCGCCAAGCTGCAAGACCATGTGTACCTTGGCCTTGTAGCCCGAAGGCGTGAGGATGACCATTGGCTCGACGCCCCAAGCGGAGAACCCGACGGACTCGTACAGCCGGAAGGCGGCCTCGTTGCCCTGCGTGACCGTGAGGCGGAGCATGCGAAGACCTGGCCTGGCACGAGCCGCGGAAATGGCTGCCTGCATGAGCATGGCACCCGCGCCCAGGCGGCGCGCCCCGGGCCTGACATACATGCCGATGACGAGCGCGGAGTGCTGGGTTTTCGGTTTGGCCGAGTACTCCAGCGCCACCGTGCCGACCAGTTGCTCCGCTTGGAAGGCACCGAAGCATTGACTGAGGCCGGAGGCTGAAGCGATGCGGTTGGTCCACCACGACAGCGGCTCCTTGATGCGCTCCTCAGCCGTGGAGGTGAAGGCATCAGCGGCCTGAACGTAAGCCTCTAGCATGAGCTCACGATACTGCGAGGCATCTGATGCGGTGAGGGCGGAGATGCGCATTGGCTCTGCGGCCTAACGTTGGAAATAACCCACCGCCGGAGCGCAGCGGAAGGAACCCAAAGCGAAGCTTTGGGCGGTCGGGTTGATTGACAGGTTAGGCCTTGCGCCGTTTGAGAATGGCTTCGGTTTTCTTACGGAATTCATCTGAAAAATGGCTTTGAATTAATGTTGGTTCTGGTTGGTTTTCTACGGGCGTAGCTGGTTCGTTTGTGAGGCTGCCTATGAATTCCTGTGTTGTTGACCATGAAAACACAGAATTTCGAGCATCGTTTAAATAGAGCACTTGGCCGGTGTTGGTATCCAAGCAGAGCACATCATGCCAATCGCCCCAAAATGGGACTTGATATGTTTGGATATCCCAATCTTCCCTGATTCCTAGGCCATCTTGGATTTCTTGGTACGACCAGAACGGGAAATTTATTCGTTCAATCTTGTTCGTTCTGATGTAGTCAAAAGGCGCACCAATTTCCTCAATGGATTGTAGGAAAGCAATGTGAACGGCATTCATGGAGAGGCCTAACGTTCAAGGTAAGGAGCGCTGCGCGACGCTTTTATCGCGCAGCGTCCAGTGACCGAAGGAAGCGGCTTGACCGCAGTGTTAGGCTGACAATATCTCATAGCAGAAGGATGCTTGCCAACAGACCTGCCGAGAGCGACAGGCCAACGGCAAGACCGCATATTTCGACCCGAGCCATTGGTGGGCGCTGACCAATGGAAGACCACGAGCGGCGACGAGAGGACGAGTGGATATAGACGAGCACGACCAAGATAAGCACGATAACAAGCACAGATTTGACGGCCAATGCTCCCCAGACGCCGTTGATTCTTGGAGAAATGAACCCGCACACGAATGCAAACGACAAACAGGCAACAAACTTCGGGTAGTACCGACGAATGGGAAGGTGGTGTTCACGGCCTTTCTCGTCAACGCTTGAAACGACGAATGCCATCCATGTTTTTTTGAAGTCTCGGCAGAGCTCTTCATCGGGCAGCATATGGAAGCCTAACGTTCAAGGTAACCAGCCTGCACGGCTTTTTGCGCAGGTCCAGTTGACCGCAGGGTTGGGCACCTTTGCGTCATGGTGTGGTTCGGACGATAAGTACTAGCCCCGCGATGCCTGCAAGAAATGGAAGAATGAATTCGACGGTTACGCGCGCCCACGAGATTGGCCCGACAAGCCTTTGGATGAGCAGGTGGTTATCAAGGTGGCCAGCATTGCGCCACATGGCGCCGACCCGACGCTCTTGCTCTCGAAGCTCCTCACGCTCTTCCTCGGTTAGCTTCTTATCTTCGAGGAACAGCTTCCGAAGGTTTTCATATCCCACAGAGTCTTCGTCCCATGCCTTGGCCATTTGTGACATGCGCCAAGCCATAAAATCTCCGAAAGCTGATACGAGGAAAGAAATGAGGAAGAAGGCGACAACGGCGCCGACGAGCCAAAGCATGGCCCCCCTATCTGCCTGCGAGAACTCAAGGCCAAGGGCTGAAATCTTTGTTGGCACGAAGCCCGTCTTAGCGACCGCCATTGCGATGACGCTTGAGATGAGAAGCGATTTACGTACGCTCCGCGTATAAGGCGTCAGCGGGTCGGTGACTCGGATGATGTCTGCTTCAAACGGATTCACGAGCGTTCCTAAGGTGCCCAACAGTTAATAAGCAGACCGATCGGTCCGCCTATGCATATTCGAGTGGACGCGATAGAAACACCAAAACTCCAATAGTTTGCAAGGCTTTCCGAGCATTTCGTTCGTTATTTTTCTCACGAAAAAGGAGACAGGCGATCAAGCACTAATTCGGATTGTGCATCTTCCTGAGGTGAATGTCCGATTTGTGGCAACGAGCGGGTACGGCTGCTTCTGGCCGACTCCTGTCGGATTTCTCGATTATGGCATCAGGCAGACATCAGCCGCCAGTCCTATGACTCTTGACGACCCGAAGCGGTCGTTGGACCAAGGGAAGCAGACAGTAACGTCTGAAATCACCGGCCTGAGCGGCTTTTCGCGCAGGTCCGGTGCATTGATGGGTTAGCCGTGTGGGCCATACAGCACCTGACTTATCCATTTGTTGAGATCATCTCTGTCGAGCTTGCCAAGTTGATAGCAATCCCGCTGGATTCGCTTAATTGCGTCTCGCGTTAGGTAGGTGCTGGTGACGATGAATGCCTTTGATGCACCAAACTCGTTTCGAGTATCGGCCAACTCCCGAATAACGGACAGCCCTACCTTATTTCCCGGATTCTTCTTCTTCGCTTGCCAGAGTGTCTTAAACAAGCCGAGCGGTCCCTGATCCTTTACTGCGATCACATCAACGCCGCCGTCTTTCGTTCCTTCCATGAGCTCAACCGTATATCCATCCGCCTCCAACAACTCGGCAATAAGCTTCTCGAATTGTCTCCAGTGCAATTCATCCAGGCCACCTGGACGATACAGCAACGATTGAAGTACGGAGTGGCTTGGCGATAAACGAGCCACCTCCACTCGAGACTCGGGAAGTGCGATTACGCTTGGCTGGAAGAAATACTCAGCATCGACGTCAGTACTCCACTCACCGGCCTTGGTTTCTTGATAAGGCGTAAATAAACCGAGCACCCGCGACTGCTCATTTGCCGCAAGGATTTGGCCAACGTATTCATCCAGGGCGGGGTATGCATCGTGTGCTTCGTCCACGATAACAAGGAAGCTCGTATCCTCACCCAGTGCCAATATTTCACGACCAAGATCCGAAGTATGCAAATTGTGGGAAGTCACCACCAGTCCAGTTGCTTTTCCGGCCCGTAGATCGTCAACCGAGGTACCCAAGACCAAATTGTCAGTTTCGGCACTACGCCGCCAGTGTTCTGCGAGGGCGCGATGATGGCTGACAACAAGCGCGTAGTCGTTTCCCTGCCGTCGCAGCACCTCATGGGCGGCATAACAGGCAACGGTCGTCTTTCCCATTCCGGCGCTGGCGACTAAACGTGTGCGTCTCTTCTTGTCTGAAATGAATTGCTCGACAAAGGCCAACTGCCAGTCGGCGAGCTGAATATTGGCTTGCTTCGGAGGCATGGATGTAAGTGCGAAAGGCACCTGCTTATGGCGGTTAACGTTGGAGGTAAGGGGCTGCGGCGTAAAAGCGACTGGCCGGAGAAGCCACGCCGGTCCCGCAGTTCCGCTTGACCGAAAGGTTAGAGCTCAAGACACACCTCTCGTGGAGAGGGCAACTTTAATGCAGATCTCTTTCGGGCAATAAGCTCTTCAATGTGTGATTTGAAGCTCGTATTGTCTTCAACAAGTTTTCGAAGTTCAGTGCAGCGATACTTGAGTTGCACCACCCAATTAATGTCTCGGTCGTCTGCTTCAAGAGCCAACTCAAAATAATTCTTCGCGTCATTGATGAAGCCCATCAAGCCAGACGACACACCAGCATGAAATTTGGCCCATATATCACGGCTAACCTCACTTTTTTGTTGAAGATGAACAGAGGCGCTTTCGATTGTAAGAAAGCGCTCCCGAAGCTTTAGAACCTCCTCTTTCGCACGCTCCGCCACCGTTGTCGCAACGCTCTCGAACTGAATTTCGTCACTGAACGCTTGGAAGGGTTCGATGCGATATCCGTCATCAAACGAAAGAAAATCGTTGCCCGACCACAGCCAGCAGCTCCCTACATTAAGGAAGGTTCCTTTGGCGAAGTTTGAGGGTTGGAACTCGATAACCCCGACCCACCAACCATGATCATCAAGCCATGTGCGTGACGTTCCTTTTCGTGTGCAGCCAAGAGGGCCAAGAACTGCTTTAGCCGATTTCGCAATAAGAAGATTGTGATCAGTAGCCATAACAAACTCTAACGTTGAAAGTAAGGGGCGCCGCGTGGGGCGTTGTGATCGAAGAGCGCCCGCTTATTCGGCGTCCCTTTGACTGGCGGGTTAGGCGCAGGCGTTGGTATAAGCATGATGGGTAAGAGCATAGCGCAGACGGCGGATTAATGAGAAGCGGCGTTGGTGCGAAGCGCAGGCGCTGGCGCACCCAAGGGGGAAGCGCAATCTTGGCCGGGGCGAGGACGATTGGCTGCGGCGGCGGTTGTTCCCGCGAGCCGTCGATGCAAGCTTCCGACGATGAGCGGAGAGATCACGGTTTGTGTTGTCGCAAGCACCCACTCAGGAAACGTGGCGGGTGCGGCCTAACGTAGAAGTGAGCGGCCTGCGCGGCTTTTTGCGCAGGTCCGCTCGACTACCGGGTTAGCCGCAGCGCTTAACGAGTGCATTGTTGGCGCGTGTCCTTGGAGAGCAACAGAAGCAAGAAGGCCACGAGCAGTAACGCTATGACCCAGGAAGCCATAGGCGCATTACCAACACTCAAGCGGCTAATGAACCAGCTACCGAAGCGAATGAGTTGGATACCTAC
Organism: Propionivibrio sp.; assembly: GCF_047602565.1. GTDB lineage: Bacteria > Pseudomonadota > Gammaproteobacteria > Burkholderiales > Rhodocyclaceae > Propionivibrio. The sequence goes on along the minus strand of NZ_JASGGX010000001.1, from coordinate 709,360 downwards.
AGCAGCCAAACCCAGCCACCATGCCCAGGCAAAGCGATGCCAAAGACCGAATGCGACTAAGCCGCCAACGAAAATTGCGGCCAGCGTGGCTGGAAGCATGAGGCTGTACTTGAGAGTGCCGAGTTCGCCGGTGTTGAAAAAGTGAAGCAGCATCCCCCCTACAACCATCAAGACGTAGGCTGCAGTAACAACACTGGCGAGCTTGGAGTGCGATGGATTCATAGCGGCTAACGTCATAGCTCAGCGGGCGGCGAAGCCGTCCGCTGGAGCGAAGGGTTAGGCGTCGCTCTCACGGCGCAGAGTCTTCTGGTGGCAGCGGGCATTCGACTTCTTTGAGTCGCCTCCTCGCGACTGCTCGCTGTTCGGCAGTGAACAGTGCGCGCCAAGGCTCTCGCAGAACTGCGTACTCGACGCTCAGGCGAAGGTTCTCTTTGCCGCGAAGAAACAACTCGGTGAACCCTTGAGATGGCTTGTTGGTAGCAAGGAGGCGATCGGCGGTGCCTTTGCCTCCATGTTCTCCGAGCATGCGCAAAAATGGCGCGGAGCGGTAGGGCGGCCTCAATTTGAGGGCGGCATCGTATATGGCGAGTAGTTCTTGATGGAAGCTTTCTGCCAACTCGTTCATCACTTCGTACTCCTCAGAGGATCTGCGGTGGCTCGTGCCGCCGCATCGGGTTTATTTGCGACGCCTAACGCCCAGGTTAACCGGCAAAAATGCGGAGCATTTTTGTCCGTGTTGAACCTACAGTTAGGCAGCGCGCGGTACTTGGCGCTAGTTTGATGCTACCCGATGCTTGCGTGACGTTTGGGTTTCACGATTTGGTTGGGCATATTTCGACTACCTTTGCCATGAGGATGTACGGGCCCTCTGGGCCGATGTCCTCGTGCAAAGCTTTCCACCCTTGGGACTTGTAGAACTGAACCGCGTTCTCATTGGCCGTGAGGCACTTGAGACGTGGATCTTTGGTGAAGTAAGTTGCGCACCTGTTCAGCAGCGCTTGGCCAATGCCTCGACGAATGGCTGAAGGATGAACAAACAGGTTGTGCAGGAAACTGTCTGGCGCCCAGATCGAGGCAAAGCCCAGTATCTTTTGATCTGAGAGAGCGACCAACACCTTCTCATCCTTCGTGTGCAAATCAAAGTCAGATGTTTGATGCAGCGCGGAGGGGTTCCAGGTGAAAGTTGCGTTGCGTGAAGCCACGTACAAGAGGCCAAGTGCCTCTCTATCCGCTTCTTCAAACTCGCGCACAACGATATCCATTTCGATGCCTAACGTTTGACGTGAGGGGCCGCCGTAGCGGCGAAGCCGCGAAGGGAACCCACAAGCGCAGCTTGTGGGCGGTCCCTCTCGACGGATTTGTTGGGCGTAATTTTCGCGAGCACGGCCATTAGTAAACATCTACCGCGAGGCCTTGAAACTCCATCGCCTCTTTGAAGTTCTTCAATAGCCTTGCTTGCTCCTCTGCGGGTGCCTCATGAAACGGACGAAGGCGCCCCCACTGTGCGAACGCATCTCGCTTAATGCTTACGCTTGGTCTGCCGCCGCTAAAGCCACTTTCAACTTCAATCTCAATCTTCTGGCCATTTTCTCTGTATTCACACGTAAAGCGCCCGGTGAATTGGACTACAAATCCAGAATCGCTTTCGACGCCTTGTTTGTTCAACCACTTGAACACGACCGAAGCTCCTTTGGCTATGACGCCCAACGTTGAAAGTAAGGGGCGCCGCGTGGGGCGTTGTGATCGAAGAGCGCCCGCTTATTCGGCGTCCCTTTGACTGGCGGGTTAGGCGCAGGCGTTGGTATAAGCATGATGGGTAAGAGCATAGCGCAGACGGCGGATTAATGAGAAGCGGCGTTGGTGCGAAGCGCAGGCGCTGGCGCACCCAAGGGGGAAGCGCAATCTTGGCCGGGGCGAGGACGATTGGCTGCGGCGGCGGTTGTTCCCGCGAGCCGTCGATGCAAGCTTCCGACGATGAGCGGAGAGATCACGGTTTGTGTTGTCGCAAGCACCCACTCAGGAAACGTGGCGGGTGCGGCCTAACGTTAATTGTCACTCATGACGCAATGTTTTCCGTGATGACGTATAAAATCGGAAAAACACACTTTAATGTGCAGTGAAACTAATTCAATCAATAGGTTGCAAATATTTAGTAGAGCCTAAAAGCATGAGAAAAAACGTCATCACCGGACTCAGCCTCTCCAGCACAAGACAAACGAGAGGCGCACCATGTTTTTCAAGAGCATGAACACAACTCGAAGGACTGCTTTCGGGCAATTACGTGAATGACCGGAATTGGCCGAATCCTGCCTCATGACACAGGAGAAGAAGGATAGCAAATTCCTCAAAGCCATAGATTATGAGCGATTTTTCTTTCTCAAATGATCGCAGTATTGGCGAGCAACGGACAGTACAAATTGGCGATCCTCCGTCAACAACTCGTCCATCCATGCAGATAACGTAATAGCCTCATCCGTCTTTGCGGCAGTGTTCTTTGAGAACAATTCACCGATTTCCACGTGCAAAGCGATGGCGAGCCTTTCCAGCGTCGGCAATGAAGGCAGATGCGCGCCTCGCTCGAAGCGCGAAATCGTCTCGGCATCGACCCCAACCCGTTCAGCAAGCGCATCCTGAGTCCATCCAAGCGCCTTGCGCCGGGAACCGATTTCCTTACCAAGTCGCCTTGCAAGGTCATTTGTGACCGTCTTCTTTTCAACCATTCGTGTTGTCCTTTCGATCAACAAGACTGGTTGAGGCTTGCGAATTGCTGAAGGGTCAGTTATGTTGATAATAAATCCAACAAATATGTTGATTTCACCTCTTGCGCGTCATGGTAAATACTGGCGATACAGCCCAGAAACGACATTTAAGAAACAAAGGCTTCTCTCTCGTCGAGATGGCCGTTGTGGTCGTCCTCATGGGTATCTTCTTGACGCTCGGATTGGCTGCGTTCAACGCTCAGACCGGCAATGCCGCACTATCCACTACCAAGAAAAAACAAGAGATCATCCGAGATGCGCTGATCACCTATTTAAGGGACTTCAGGCGGCTACCTTGCCCGGAAGCTGTAACTGCATTCCCGACGGATGGCCCGGTTGGTAAGGAAAGTCGCCAAGAAGGCTCTCCCCTTAAAAATTGCCTTTCATACTGGGGGACGCTTCCTTATGCCGACCTTGGATTGTCACGCGATGTAGCGATAGACGGCTACGAAAACTTCTTTACCTATTTCGTCTCTTCGGCCCGAACGCCGGCTGAGCCAGATTGGACGCTGACGTCAGCGGCGGGTTTTCCTGGCTTTGGCGTTGGGAATCCAGGTCGTTTTGCCATTACTGAAAATGGCGTAGATACCACACTCTCCCGAAACTTGGCAGCCGTCGTCATCGTCTCGCATGGAAGCAACGGGCTCGGGGCGTTTACCTTGAAAGGAAGACGCAACGCACCACCGACGGACGGAGATGAACAGAAAAATGCGCCTGATCCTGGTCTATCTGACAAGTTGCCGCCGCAGTGGTTGCCACCGAGTTCATTCGAGCAGTTAAATCCTCCTCCTAGAATCATTACTCTGATCGTTCACGATAGAACTGAAACATTTGACGATGTGGTCATGGCGCTTCGTCCGAATGATTTGCTGATGCCGCTAATCAAGGATGAGGCACTCAAATCGGCAGAGGCGTTGATCCAGGAACAATTGGCGACGGTAAGAGATGCCGCAATTGCTCAAATGCTAAGCAACGCCTGTCAACCTGTTTCCCTATCTGCCTTTACAACGAGCCTTTTGCCAACCGGACTACCTATCGACCCATGGGGCGCACCAATCAACTACAGCAATCCGAATACGGAAACTAAGTTAACCGCGACAACCCCAGCAAACTTGGAGACGATAGCCTTTAGCATCTGGTCATTTGGGCCGGATCGCGCAAGCGGCGGAGGCGATGATCGGATATTGACCACTGGCCTAAACGTAACCTATGGGCAAATACGCACCCGAATTCCCACATCGCCAACAACAGCATGTCCATGAAAACACCGAAATCCCGAATCAAGCTGAGCCTCATTCTCGCGATCCCGATCTTTACGCTGGTCGTCTGGATCACTTGGCTTCATGCCATGTCGTCAAGCGTACTGCTTGCCGCTGTAAGCATTTGGCAGCTAGTGGCATGGGGCGGGCTTACCTCGCTTGTCGTTGCCTACGCAATGACGCTCTACATCAGCGCCTTGCGCCAAGAGGACGAGCAGGGCAGGAAATGAAAACAACTCGCCATCAAGCGGGTTTTACCTTGGTGGAAATGGCGATCGTCGTCTCGATCATCGCACTTCTCATCTCGGCGGTGTTGGGCGGGCAAGCCTTGCTGCGTAGCGGACAAACGCAGGACATCATCGCAACTGCAAAAGACCTTAGTGCTGCCGTACAGGTATTCAAACAGCGTTACCGCTACCTGCCGGGAGATTTCCCGGTCGATCAGGAAATTCCCGATGTCAGCGCGGCTTGCCGCTTTGGCGGAGGGGGCGCGGTAGACGGGGACGGACAAATCTCCAGCGCGGAATCAACTTGCGCGGCGGAGCATTTGATTCGAGCTGGCATTACACGCGGAGACCCGGCTACAGGTTTTATAACGCGCTTTGGGGCGGTAAGGCTGATTGCAGCCAATGATGCATCAGTCAAAGTGACAGGATTCCCGGCATCGGTCTTGAACTTGGTGGAAATGGCGAATATCCCATGCGATGTCGCGGTGGATATCGTTCGGAAGCTTGATGTTGGGGATCTACAAGCTCAAGGTGCTCGGGTTCGCGCTTCTATCGCATCTTGTACAAGCGGGAATGTGCTATTTCTCGGCTTTGCCTTGTAGCAGAAAAGCGGCAGCTCTTCCGTCGTTAAACGCGAATAAACAAAAAAGCCCATGAGGTCATGGGCTTAATCGATTTGACTGGCGGAGAGAGCGGGATTCGAACCCGCGGTAGGGTATTACCCTACACACGCTTTCCAGGCGTGCGACTTAAACCACTCATCCATCTCTCCGGGAGGGCAAATTCTAGCAGAAGCATCCTGGATCAACAAACCCGGAACGGGCGGAAATTCCGCTCGTTTCAGCCCTTGACGGCACCCATCGTCAGACCCTTCACGACGTACTTCTGGAAGATCATCGTCAGGACGATGGCCGGCGCCATGATGGCGACCGCGGCGGCCATCACGCCGCCCCAGTTGACTTCGGCGTAGGAGACGAAGTTGTACACCGCGATGGGCAGCGTCTTGGTCTTTTCCATGCTCAGCACCTGGGAGAACATGAAGTTGTTCCAGGAGAAGATGAACGAGAGCGTGGTCGCAGTGATGATGCCCGGTCCCGAAAGCGGCAGGATGATGGCCCAGAAGGCGTATTGCCTGGTGGCGCCGTCGACCATCGCCGATTCCTCCATTTCACGCGGGATGGCGCTGAAATAGGTAGACATGATCCAGACTACGATCGGCAGCGCGATCAGCATGTGGCTGAGCACCAGCGCGACGTAGCTGTCCATCAGGTCGAGGCGCGAGAAGACGATGTACCAGGGCATCAGGAAGGAGATGCCCGGCATCAGGCGGGCCAGCAGGATGAACACGGCCAGTTTCTTCTGGGCGTAGCGCGAGATCGAGTAGGCGGCCGGCAGGCCGAGCAGCAGGGAGAAGCCGACGGCCAGCGAGCCGACGATCGTCGAGTTCACGAAATACTTGAGGAAGTCCTGCTCGTCGAAGACCTTGCGGTAGTTCTGCAGCGTCGGCGAGAAGACCAGCTTGGGCGGCCAGGAAATGATGTCTACCTGCGTCTTGAACGAGGAGGCCAGCATCCACAGGAAGGGGAAGAGCACGATCAGCGCGATCGCGATCACCATGATGTAGAACAGGAGGTTCCGGACGAATCTTTTGTTCATTGTTTTCCCCGGCGGCTCAGATTTCGGAGGCGGAACGCAGCTTCATGATGCCGAGACTGCACAGAAAGACGATCAGGAAGAGCACGACCAGGATCACCGAGGACTGGCCCATGCGGAAGTACTCGAAGCTGTATTTGAAGCCCATGATGTTGAGCGTTTCCGAGGCGTATCCCGGCCCGCCGCCGGTCATGGCGAAGATGATGTCGAAGGTCTTCAGCGCGTCGATCAGGCGCAGGATCACGGCGGTCAGGATGACCGGCATGACCATCGGGATGGTGACGTGGCGCAGGATCTGCCATTCGCTGGCGCCATCGACGCGCGCGGCCTCGACCGGCTCGTCCGAAAGTCCGGCCAGCCCGGCGAGGACGATCAGCGTGATCATCGGCGTCCATTGCCAGACGTCCACGAGGATCAGCGAGGGAATGACCGAGTCGGCGCTCGAGATCCACAGCCCCTGCGGCAGGCCGAGCGACTTGAGCACGAAGTTGGCGAGGCCGATGGTCGGGTCGTAGAAGAGGTTGAAGACGATGCCGACCGCCACCGGGGTCGACACCAGCGGCAGCAGCAGGAGCATCTTGGCCAGGCCCTTGCCGACGAAGGCGCGGTTGAGGATCAGGGCGATCGCCACGCCGAGGAAGCCCTCGATCAGCACGGCGAAAATGGTGAAGCTGAACGTCCTGCCGACGGCGTGCAGGAAGCGCGGTTCCGAGAGCACGCGGATGTAGCTGTTGATCCCGTTGAAGGAGAGCGGCATCCCGGAGGTGAGGTTCCAGTTGGTGAAGCTGAGGAACAGCGTGTACAGCACCGGGAAGATCATCAGCAGGGCGACGAAGATGATGGCCGGAAGCGGAAACAGGATGTGCAGATGTCGCTCCAGATAGTTCGACTTGATCATGAGTTGCCCTTCGACATGCGCGTTCGGAAGCCGCGCGCGGCGCGCCGCCCGGCGATGCGGGACGATGCGCCGACGCGCGAGCCGGCGATTACTTGCCGAATTCCCCGGTGTCCTGGAGGATTTCGTTGACCTTGGCGACCTTGTCCTTGGCCATCTTTTCGAGTTGCGGCGATTCGCCCTTGGTGTTGATCGACTCGATGATCAGTTCGCCGATCAGGTCACGCGCTTCGCCGACCGCGCTCATGTACGGGCGGTCGAACGGATTGCCGTGCTTGGCGGCGAAAATCTGCGTCTCGACCAGTCCGGGGTTCACCTTGGCGAGCACTTCCTTGTCCTGCCAGACCGAGGTGCGCGCCATGGTGATGTTGGCAAGCATGCCGCGCTTGGCCAGATCCTTGCTGGTGGCCCATTCCAGGAATCTGGCGGCAAGGTCCTTGTTCTTGGACTGCTTGGCGACGGCCATGCCCCACGACACGACGATGAACGGCGTATTCATCTTCGGGCCCGCCGGGAAGTTGGCGATGCCGACGTTTTCCGCGGGAATCTGCGTCTTGGCCGGGTCGACGATCTGGCCGTAGAACACCGAGGCGTCGGTCCACATCGCGACCTTGCCCGCCTGGAACAGCGGCATGATGTTTTCCCACGACATCGAGGTCACGCCTTTCGGCCCGTAGTTGCCGAGCAGCTTACCGTAGAAGCGCGTGGCGTCGACCGCCGGCTTCGAGTCGAAGACCGCCTTGCCCTTGTCGAGGTAGAGCCCGCCGTAGTTATAGACGTAGCTCGACAACTGGGTGACCGCCGCGGCGCCCTTGCCGCGCGAGGCGAACCCGGCGAGGTCGTCGGAATTGAGCTTCTTGGCGGCGGCTTCGAGTTCGGTGAAGTTGGTCGGCACCTTGATGCCGGCCTTCTGGAACACGTCCTTGCGGTAGTAGAGTACCTGCCACTCGGTCACCAGTGGCACGAGATAGGATTTGCCGCCGAAAGCGGCAACGCCCATGATGTTCTTCGGATAGTCCGCGAAATCGTAGCTGGGGATCGATTCATACCAGCCGTTCTTGTAGAACATCTTTCCTTCCTGCAGCGGACGGGTCATGAACACGTCGACGGTCGAGGATCTGGTGGCGAATTCCGTCGTCAGCTTTTGCGTCAATTGGCTTTCCTGCAGGCTTTCGACGTTGACCCGGATGCCGGTGGCGTTCTCGAATTCGGGGATCGCCGTCTTCAGCAGTTCGCCGTAGGGGTGGTTGGCCAGCAGGACGCGGATTTCCTTGGCTTGCGCCCAGGCGCCTTGCGACAGGCAGAGGGAAGACAGGACGACGAGTGTTGTTGCGGTCAGTTTCTTTTTCATGACTCCTCCGGTGACTATGAAAGAACAGCTCGGGAAAAACAGCTTCAACCAAACGACGTCCGCCGCATCCCTCGCGGTGAACGGCGTCGATGCCATTACACGATAGCCCGCTGGGTCTCCTTGTCAAAGACGTGAGTCTTCGGCATTTTCAGCGCCATGTTCAGCGTCTCTCCCACCGACGGGAGCCGGTCGGGCATTTCCAGCCGCGCCACCAGGTTGTGCGCGCCGCAGGAGAGGTGGACGAACATCTCGGAGCCGAGCGTTTCCACCACCTCGGCGCGCGCCGTGATCGAGCGGCCGTCGGCCGCGCCCGGCTCGGCCAGGGCGATGTCCTCGGGGCGCACGCCGAAAACCACGGTCTTGCCGGCATACGGCGCCAGCGCCGCCTCGAACGCCTGCGGCATCCTGACCTTGAAGCCGCCGGCGTCGACGCACAGGCCGCCGTTTTCGGCAGTCAGCGCCGCGTCAACGAAATTCATCGCCGGCGAGCCGATGAACCCGGCCACGAAGCGGTTGACCGGCCGCGCGTACACCTCCATCGGTGCGCCGCTCTGCTGCAGCACGCCCTGGCTCATGATGAAGATCCGGTCGGCCATGGTCATCGCCTCGACCTGGTCGTGGGTGACGTAGATGATGGTCGCTTCGAGCCGCCGGTGCAGCTTGCTGATCTCGGCGCGCATGGCCACGCGCAGCTTGGCGTCGAGGTTGGAGAGCGGCTCGTCGAAGAGGAACACCTTGGGCTTGCGCACGATGGCGCGGCCGACCGCCACGCGCTGGCGCTGGCCGCCGGAAAGTTCCTTGGGCTTGCGCTCCAGGAGATCGCGGATGCCCAGGATGTCCGCCGCTTCCTCGACGCGAGCGTCGATCTCGGCCTTGGTGAACTCGCGGATGCGCAGCCCGAAGCCCATGTTGTCGCGCACGTTCATGTGCGGATACAGCGCGTAGTTCTGGAACACCATGGCGATGTCCCGATCCTTGGCTTCCAGGTCGTTGACCCGCGTGTCGCCGATGTAGATGTCGCCCGAGGTCGCGCTTTCCAGGCCGGCGATCATGCGCAGCGCGGTGGTCTTGCCGCAGCCGGAGGAACCGACCAGCACGGCGAATTCCTTGTCCTGGATGTCGATCGACAGGTCGTTCACCGCCGTCGTCGAACCGAAACGCTTGACCACGTTTTTCAGGGTCACGCTCGCCATTTCACCCCTCTCCTGAAAGTCCGGACCATCGGCGAATCCGGCCAGATGTCGGGCCGGTCGCCGCAGCCGTTTGAATTGTCCCGCGCACCTTAGCGCGACAATTCCTTTCGAGCAATAGACGTCGCCCCTGCGCGCCTCGTTTCGGCCGGCAACCCGGTTCGAACCCGGCGGCGGGCCGTCTGCCTTGGTGGTAGAATTTCGGCCGGTTCCGCGGCGCGTCCGGCGTCCGCGCGCATTGCCCGCTTTCTTCTTTTTCCACTCCAAGCGAGACCCTGAAATGACCGCCATCAAACAGGAAGACCTGATCCAGAGCATTGCCGATGCCTTTCAGTACATCAGCTACTACCATCCGCTCGACTTCATCAAGGCGCTCGGAGACGCCTACGAGCGCGAGGAGGCCTCCGCCGCCAAGGACGCGATCGCCCAGATCCTGACCAACTCGCGCATGTCCGCCGAAGGCCATCGCCCGATCTGCCAGGACACCGGCATCGGCATGGTGTTCCTCAAGGTCGGCATGAACGTGCAATGGGCGGACGCCACGATGAGTCTGCAGCAGATGGTCAACGAAGGCGTCAAGCGCGCCTACAACGACCCGGCCAACCCGCTGCGCGCCTCGGTGCTCGCCGATCCGGCCGGTACCCGCAAGAACACCAAGGACAACACCCCGGCCATCGTGCATTACGAAATCGTGCCGGGCGACCACGTCGAAGTCATCTGCGCGGCCAAGGGCGGCGGCTCGGAGGCCAAGGCCAAGTTCGCCATGCTCAACCCCTCCGACGACCTCGTCGAACTGGGTGCTCAAGACCGTGCCGCAGATGGGCGCCGGCTGGTGTCCGCCGGGCATCATCGGCATCGGCATCGGCGGCACGCCGGAGAAGGCCATGCTGATGGCCAAGGAATCGCTGATGGCGCCGCTCGACATGCACGAGCTCAAGGCTCGCGGCGCGCAGACCAAGGCCGAGGAACTGCGCCTCGAACTGTACGAGAAGATCAACGCGCTGGGCATCGGCGCGCAGGGCCTCGGCGGCCTGACCACCGTGCTCGACGTCAAGGTGCTCGACTACCCGACGCACGCGGCCAACCTGCCGATCGCCATGATCCCGAACTGCGCGGCCACCCGCCACATCCACTTCCACCTCGACGGCAGCGGCCCGGCCCGGCTGGAACCGCCGAAGCTGGAAGACTGGCCGGCCGTTACCTGGACCGCCGACACCAAGACCGCCACGCGCGTCAACCTGAACACGCTGACCAAGGAGCAGGTCGCCTCGTGGAAGGTCGGCCAGAAGCTGCTCCTGAACGGCAAGATGCTGACCGGCCGCGACGCCGCGCACAAGCGCATCCAGGACATGCTCGCCAAGGGCGAGAAGCTGCCGGTGGACTTCACCAACCGCGTGATCTACTACGTCGGCCCGGTCGACCCGGTCGGCGACGAAGTGGTCGGCCCGGCCGGCCCGACGACGGCCACGCGCATGGACAAGTTCACGCGCATGATGCTGGAGAAGACCGGCCTGATCTCGATGGTCGGCAAGTCCGAGCGCGGCCCGGTCGCCATCGAGGCGATCCGGGACAACAAGTCGGCCTACCTGATGGCCGTCGGCGGCGCCGCCTACCTGGTCGCCAAGGCGATCAAGGCGGCCAAGGTCGTCGCCTTCGAGGACCTCGGCATGGAAGCCATCTACGAGTTCGACCTGCAGGACATGCCGGTGACCGTCGCCGTCGATTCGACGGGCACCTCGGTGCACACCATCGGTCCGCAGGAATGGTGCCAGAAGATCGGCAAGCTGCCGGTCAGCATCCTGTCCGGCGGCAAGCACTGAGACCGGTGCGCCGGCCCGCGCCGGCGCCCGGGAATCTTTCGAAGCCGGCCCGTGCCGGCTTCTTTTGTTGCGGAGAAAACGCATGAACATCGAACGCCACGGCACCACGCGCCGCTATTCCGACGTCGTCGCGCACGGCGGCACCGTGTATCTCGTCGAAGTGCCGCAGAACCTCGACGCCGACATCGCGGGGCAGACGCGGGAAATGCTGGACAGCGTCGAACGCCTGCTGATCCAGGCGGGGAGCGACAAGTCGCAGCTGCTGACGGCCACCGTCTACCTGCGCGACATGGCCGACTACGCCGGGATGAACGCGGTCTGGGACGCCTGGGTGCCGGAAGACACGGCGCCCGCGCGGGCCTGCGTCGAAACCCGGCTGGCCCACCCGGACATGCGCGTCGAGATCGCGGTCGTCGCCGCGCGCTGAGAGACCGGCATGCTCGAAGCCTTCAGCGTCGCCACCATCACCATCCTCGCGGTGATCAGCCCCGGCGCCGATTTCGCCATGGTCACGCGCAACAGCATGGTGCTCTCGCGCCGCGCGGGCCTGCTCACGGCCGTGGGGATTGCGCTCGGCGTGCTGGTGCACGTGGCCTACTCGATGGCCGGCATCGGCCTGCTCATCTCGCGCTCGATCCTGCTGTTCAACGCGCTCAAGCTGGCCGGCGCGGCGTATCTCGTCTACCTCGGCGTGACCATGCTGCGCGCGCGCAAGGCCGATCCGGCGCAGGCCGCCGCGCCGGCCGCCGCGCTTTCCGACCGGGCGGCGCTGCGCACGGGCTTTCTGACCAACGCGCTGAACCCGAAAACCACGCTGTTCGTCGTCTCGCTGTTCACCCAGGTGATCAGCCCGGAGACGCCGCTCGCTGTGCAGCTCGGCTACGGTGCATTCATGTCGCTGGCGCACCTCGTGTGGTTCGCGCTGGTCGCCTGCGCGTTTTCCTCGGCCGCCGCGCGGCAGTTCGTCGCTTCGTCCCGGCATCTCGTCGAGCGCGCCATCGGCGGCGTGCTCGTGGCGCTCGGCCTCGGCCTCGCCGCCTCCTCGCTGAACCGGGGCTGACGCGGATGATGGATTCGGAACGCGGACGGCCGGCATGATCGGCGTCTTCGACAGCGGCATCGGCGGCCTGTCGGTCCTGGCCGCCGTCGCCCGCGTCCTGCCGCGCTCGGATTTCATCTATTTCGCCGACACGGCGCACGTGCCGTACGGCGACAAGAGCGACGCCTACATCCGCGCGCGTGTGCTGCGCATCGGCCGCTACCTCGCCGAGCGGGACTGCCGGCAGATCGTGGTGGCCTGCAACACCGCCACCGCCGCGGCGGTCGCCGCGCTGCGCGAATCCCTGCCGCGCATCGGCGTGGTCGGCGTCGAGCCGGGCATCAAGCCGGCGGCGGCCGCCTCGCGCAGCGGCCGCATCGCCGTGCTGGCGACCGAATCGACCGCGCGCAGCGAGCGCTTGGCCCGCCTCATCCGGCAATACGCCGGCCCGGTGCGGGTCGACATCCTGCCGTGCCCCGGCTGGGCGACGAAAGTGGAAACCCTGAAACTGGAGGACCCGGATTTCGCGGACGCGGCGCAGCGCCTGCTGGAGCCGGTGCTGGCCGCGGGCGCCGACCACGTCGTGCTCGGCTGCACGCATTACGCCTTTCTCGCGCCGGTGCTGGAACCCATCGTGGCCGGCCGCGCCGTGCTGATCGACGTGGCCGACGCCGTCGCCCGGCAATGCCGCCGTATTGCCGGAGAACTTGGCGAAGATACGGGAGAAACGGCCGGCGGCGCCGCCTCCGGCCGGCTGGAGCTGACGGCCACGGCGCATCCGGAAAGGCTGCACCGGGCGCTGGCCGTGCTCGGGCCGGAATCGCTTGCCGCGCGCCTGTCCGGCCCGGCAGTCCTGGCGGCCGTCTGAGCGCCATCCATGCCGCTCCTTGTCAGGTTCGGCAACGGGCGTTTCTTTCCCGCTTGACGGAATCCGGTGCCGTTGCCGGCCCGCGATGCCACGTCTGTTCGTGGCAGAACCGGCTCAACGGGCGATACTGCGGAACTGCGCAGGCGAATTGATCATCACCGCGTCCGCTCCGAGCGTCTTGGCCGCGCGGTAATCCGCTTCGCTGTTGACGTCGAACAGGACGATGCGCGCAGCCCCCTTGCTGCGAAAGCAGTCCATGGCCTCCTGATCCCACACCAGCTGGGCCGCGGACCGCGCCTCGCCGAGCGTGTATTTTTCCACGACCTCGACGTCGCGCTTCATCTCCAGGCCGAACCAGCGTTCGCCTTCCTGTGCCGGCAGCAGTTCGCATTGGTGTGCCATCGCCACCCGGGCCAGGACGGTACGTGTCAGATCACGGCTCTCGAATCGCGCCACCTCGTGCGGCAAAGCATCGAGATAGCGCGCATCGGTCGAATACACCCGGCTGCGGGCCAGACTTCCGGTACGTTGCAATACATCGGCCAAGGCGCGCGCCATAACGGCTGGGTCAGCGTCGGGCGATTTGATGTCGATGAAGAAGGGCACGTCCGGAAATTGCGTTAACACGGCTTGCAGCGTCGGGATGCCGATCCCTTTTCCGCGCCACGGAGAGTCCGCGCCGCCGGTCTTCCAGCCCGCGTCGGCCCGGACCAGTTCGGCTGCCGTGCGTCCCGAAACCGGCCCTTGCAGGTTGGTCAAGGCATCGAGCGATGCCGGCCGATAGAGCACGGGAACACCGTCCTTGGTCAACTGAACGGTCACCCAGACGGCATCGGCGCCGTTGTGCAGGGATTGCTCGATGGCCACCACGGTGTTTTCGGGCGCATCGCCGGTGCCGCCCCGATGCGCGATGCGCAACGGGGCCGCGGACACGGCGGCGGAAAAACAGGCAGCACCGACAAGAACCAGCAACGTCTTCATCCGATTCATTCCTCCTGACAGAAGGCGGTACCGTCAGGGAATGAGGTACCGTGCCCCGTGACTTTATTGCTTTCACGTTACGGAAAAATGACTTGGATTGCCCTTGAACTCGTCCGTCCCGACACCAGCAGACGAAAAGGCAGTATCCGGTCCCGCCGATCGATCGCCCAACTTCCGACGACAATCCGCTGGTCTCCCCGAACTCGCATGGTCGGCATGCGGCTGCCTTGGGCGCTGAGCCTTGAGTGCGAGCTCGCCGAACGTCCGGGTGATCCGGCCCGATGTTCCGCTTTGGCTAATAGCCTTCCTTTATGTTGATAAATATACGTAATTTACGTATATTTAGCGCATGAAAGCTTTATTTATCGAACTGCCTGCATTCACCAGATACCGGGCGGACTACTTGGACGATGAGGGATTACGTGGGCTACAGCAATCAATGCTGATGAACCCGGAAGCAGGTGAGGTGATCGAAGGAACAGGCGGATTGCGCAAGATGCGCTATGGCGATCCACGCCGCGGCAAAGGTAAGCGTGGCGGATTGCGCGTGATTTATTACTGGTGGGATGGCGGCCGACAATTTTGGCTATTCACTCTGTACGACAAGGACGAAATGGAGAACTTGAGCGCCGACGAGAAGAAGGCGCTGAAGCGGATGTTGAAAGCGGAGTTGGAGGTGAGACGGGATGAAAAAGCGTAATTTGTTTGCTGAGATTGCTGAAGGTTTTGACGCTCTGGCCGATGCGCGCGCCGGCAAGCGGACGTTGCGTACTCACAAGGTCGAGATGCAGCCGGTTCCCGACGTTACAGCCGCAGAGTTGATTTCCTTGCGCGAGCGCCTTCACTTGTCACGTCCGGTATTTGCCCACTACCTGCGTACCAATCCCAGGACGTTGGAGAATTGGGAGCAAGGTCGAGCCAAACCGAATGCACAGGCTGTGCTTTTGATCCGCCTCGTTGAGAAGTTCCCGGATACCGTCGAGCGGTTGGCATTGGTCTGATTACTGTCCGCGATGTATCGCAATTGCCAGGATCGCTTGATCGTCAGAGCGATGGCGTAGTCGGTTCCTTCGACCACGACAAAAGAAAAAAGCGCTCGATCCTGTCATCTTCTGGGGGCGAATCGGCCACGCGCCGTGATCTCCAAGCGGCGGCTGCGAGATTCGTCCGAAGCATGCCGCGCTACATCGGTGGAACCGTACCGTCTTTACCCACCGTGATCCGGTCGGCGCGCAGCCTGCCATTTTCCTGCGCAGTGGCCGTCAGCACGACGTGCGCGCCGGAGGCCAGCATGCTGCGGTCGGCCGGTTCAAGGAAGACGATCGGAACGTCCGCGCCGAGCGTCACGGTCTTTTCGCCGCCTTTGTATTGCAGGATGATCCGCTGGCCGGTCGCCCCCTCGGCTACCGTCGCGTTGGTCATGGTCTTGCCGCCTGAACCACTCACTCCCGTGACTGTGGCATTGGTCATGGTATTGCCAGGCGAATCCATGGGGCGATGCCCTTC
Organism: Propionivibrio sp.; assembly: GCF_047602565.1. Lineage (GTDB taxonomy): Bacteria > Pseudomonadota > Gammaproteobacteria > Burkholderiales > Rhodocyclaceae > Propionivibrio. The sequence continues at coordinate 693,812 of NZ_JASGGX010000001.1, read as the reverse complement.
ACCCGTCCCGCGCATGGATTCCGCGAAGATATGCACTTCCACGGCCGCGAGCGTGCCGTCCGCCTGCGGAACGGCGGTGGTGCCGAGAAAAACGCCCGGCGCGATGGCCGAGCGCTCGGCGCGCGAGACCGCCGTCAGGCGGACGTTGTCGGCCACCTCCAGCGCCACGGTTTCGCCTTGTGTCGTTCTGACCCGCAGGGTCGATCCATCTAGCGACACGACGTCGCCGCGGATGCGTTGCGCCGGGGTCTGCGCGTGGGCGGGGAGGGTGCCGGCAAGGACGCTCAACCACAGACAGGTCAGAAAACGACGAACGAGGTAGCGATGCATGGCGGGCCTCCTGGATGGCTGGAAAATACATTTAGACCAAACGGATGGGCAAGCGTTCTGGCGTCAGGCGCGGGAGCGGTGTATCGGTGCGTGCATCGACTCTTCCACTTCAAGGCGAAATCAAAGGTGCGTTGTGAATTGGAAAATCCAATTACCCGCGAACCAAGGTTGGCCGAAAATCAAATCACTACGATCCCTTTGGAAAAATGACGAGTTACTTCTATTTTTTCGGAACATTGATTGTTTCTATGAAGTTTTTTGCCGCGCTTTCGATTTGATCATCAGCCACCTTCCCGCGGTGAGAATATGCAGCAAAAAAACCAACTTGTTGTTGCTCTGGATGGCGACAATAGAGGGAAATGACCTGTAACTTAAGTTGCTCCCTGCCGGTAGGTGTAACCGCTGCGGTGTCATCAAGGTTTATACGAGCATCGACACATGGATAACCACGATCTTCGATATAGTGATAATTGGAGTCTGTTTCTTGAAAGCGCGGAGGAGGATTCATTGTAGCTATACGCTTTTTGACAAAGCTGACAAATTCTTCGTTACCTGTTGTCAGAGGCAATTCAAAGAATACTACTTGCGCCCCATACGTCTCACCGCTTACGGTTCCTTTTTTCCCGAACGAGATGCCGTTGCCCGCAACGGCCGTAATAATCCAACCTTCAGAATCTGGAGCGTGAATATTTAAGATGCTGCTGGAAAATGACTGCTTTGGACTTACTGGCTGCCCTGGTGATTGTGCATGAGCAACGGTGGTAATCAAGCCGACCAATATCAAGGAGGCAATTTTCTTTGGGATAGTCATTATGTTTATGGAAAACATAGTGTGAGTAGATTTTGGCAACTCATTCCGCCGTTTGCTGTCGGGACAGTTCGTTAAAATCGCTGACAATGGCGTCTCATGCGCGGCTTCCGTCCATCTCTTTCGCTGTCCACGTCTGTCCGGAAGTGGACAGGACCAGGTGAATGACCTGCTTTTCCCTGATCTCCACGGCCTTGAGGACGTTGCCTGCCGACCAGGAAACCGTCCCCGAGCCCCGGTCATCATGAAACCCAAGAGTCAGTACGTATCTGCCGGGCAGCAGGTGTAACTGAAAGCGTCCGCCGGAGTAGAACCCTTGCTCCCGGTATCTCCTCAGTTGCATTGTTGACTGACCGTTGACAGCTACAACCTTGATCAGTCCATCCGTCGTGACAACGCCGATTTTGTCCATCGATTTGATATCGCCAGGGTAACCAATGTACGCGTATCTCGAGTACAGGACACCTAATGTTGGTGGTGCATCCGTATAGTCGTAACTGGCACATCCAGTCTGAAGAGATATCAAAAAAACAGTGAAGTAATGACTTTCTTGTGCATGGGTATTCCCATCTTATCGACATCGGTACGGACTCTCGCCGTCGAGTTCTGCTCCGGTTTCCTTGAGGCGAATAGTGACAACGGCTCCGGGGTGAGCAGCACAGATACCGTTCCGTGTTGAATAAATATGCCGACCTCGAGCAAGAAATGTGTCTTTGATTGCTTCGCCTCGGGCATTGACCGCCGTGAGGATGTAGTCGCCACTCATTGTTACGCAGCTGCAAAGGCAGCCCACGCCAAAAAGGACTGGAAGAAATGGCGATATACTTTGGAAAGGAAAAGTCATGGCAGGCACTCAGGAGGCGGATTATTGTAGTCTTTCTTGGGGTCATCGCATGTCGATGGCGTGAATGCGTGCTTGCGGCAATACTCACGATCCGTCTTGATCTTGCAGTACCAACTATTCAGACGACGCTCAACGCTGCGTTCAGGAAAGACTGTGCCGGGTTGGCACGCAGGGAAGGCTGTATATCTGCGATAAAGATTGCAGCTCTCTTTGAGCGTACCCCAACATTGCCGTAGCCCAGACTGCTCCATACAGCCTTGAACCATGAAAGAATGCGTGAGAGTGTTATCAAGATCGGTAATTCCCATCGCCTGTTTGTATACAGAACCAGTTGTATCTGGCGCAGGTGCGCCGCATTCAAGCAGAGCTCGACGAGCCTCCACCCAATGCATGTTACTTCCGTCAGTATTTAGCCAGCCCTCATAACTTCGCGGCACAGGTTTGTCGATGTTGCGGACACTATATTGTCCGCACGCGGAGAGCGTAATCAGTAACAGAAAAGACAGCCTTCGCTTCATTGTTTTACTTCTTATCGTTTTATGGTCTTGGCCTCAACTTCGATTGTCATAGGTGTACCATATAGTCTGCCGCAGCCCCCTGAGTTGATTGCCATCGTCCCATAACAGCTATGCACAGTAGGGGCCTCGCCGAATATACGGAACCATTCAGTCAGCCGACTGCTTTCGTCAGGTCGTTGCGTATTCGTTGCTTGATTGCCACCAATAAAGCTTCCTACAAAGTCGTCCGCATGATTTTGTAGCCTGACCGAGGTAACGTTGCCACTGCTCAACCAATTCAGAAGGTCGGCTGCAGTCTGAGTGTTATAAGCGGGGCCAACGAATTTGATGCTGGTATTGGTCAGTATGCTGGCTGATCCAGGATCGTTCGCCAAAGACGCCATGGCATTACCAACTGTCATTGCCCCTCGGCTGTGTGCAACCAGATTCAGCCCGTCCTCACCATAGGTCGCCATAAGCCTCTTGATCTCTTGCGTCGCGTTTGCCAGATCACCGACATTACCTTCAAGGAATTTCTGGTAGCCTGCCACCAGCAACTCGGAAACAGCGTTGCTGGCTTGTGGGTAATACATCAAGTATATATCTTGGCCGGGTGGAAGTTCGCTCATTTGGACTGCATAGCCGGCTGCAGCTGCCGTATCGTTGAATATGCCGTTAGTGAAAATATTTAGTTTGCCACCAGGTTCCGGCCTGAGTGCCCATTTTTCAGCATCGGTTAGTTCGACCATCACCGGTTTTCCATCCGCACCCCGGATGACTTCGCCGCTTTCCGAGTTACGCAACACTTTGTACATCCTCGCTTTTTCAAGGAATGACGTGCGATAAGCTTCGTCGGTGAATAGCGTGGCGGCTTTAACAGCCTCTTGTTTGATCGTCCTTTCTGCCTCGGCGGTTTTCTCCAGCTTCTGGTAATTGATCCGCTCGGCAGCGTTATGTGCCGTTGCCACGTCTCGATTCAGCCCGGCTATCGCTTGCTCGGCCGTTTGCCCGGTACGTTGCTGCTGGGCAACCTCGTCCGTGATAGTAACAGTTGCCGCACTGACCGCCGCGCGCGTTTGTTCGTGAGAGCTGTCGGAAGTCTCAGCATCGTTCAGCGCATTGCTGACAATGCCCTTTGCCATGCCGTATTTGCCCTGCGTAAACATGTCTGTGCTGACGGTGAAACCGCTGCTGCTGGCGTCGGTTTTGGCCCAGTTTTGGATATCGCTCGTAGTCAGAGAGGCTGTTGTCAATTGATTTTTTCCGTTCTCCGCGGCTTTATCAGTACTGGCGATGTCCGCGCCTTTCAGGTCGGTGTTGCCTCGGACGGTGACGTTAAAACCGCCGTCGCCGGCCAGCAGTCCGGTCTGCTCGGTGACGCTGGCGTAATCACTCTCCACCTTGCTGCCGCTGGCCGAGACCGAGCCGCTCACTTTGCCGTAGCCGATGGACAGGGTGAAGCCGGCGCTGCTCTGCTTGCTGTCGTAGATGCTCAGGTCCTGCAGGCTTTCCAGGAGCAGGTTGCCGCCGACTTCGACGATCACCTGTTTGCCGCCGGCCACGGCGCCCTTGAGGGTGGTGTCGCCGCCGGAGACGAGGGTGAGCGTCTCACCGGCCTGGACGTGGGTGTTGGTCCAGGCCAGATCGCTGCCGTTGGCCTTGCCTTTGCCCTGGCTGGCGCCGATGTTGAAGAGGAGGCCGTCGGTGCCGATGGAGACGCCGACGCTGGCGCTGCTTGAACTGTTCTTGCTCGTCTGGCTGGCGGTGTTGCGGGCGGCGAGGAGTTCGATGGCATCGTCGGCGAGCAGCGTGACGTCCTGCCCGGCGAGGACCTTGGCGCCCTGGATGCGGATATCCGATTCGGCGCCGCCGCCGGTGGCGATCAGTGTGACGTTGCCGCCGGCGGCGAGCGTGCTGCCGGCGGCCGTGTCGCTCGTCGCGGTGCTCATGCTGTGGCTCTTGCTGGTGCCGAGGCTGAGGCTGAGATTGATGCCGCCGGCCCGTTCGCCGGCCGTGGCGTCGCGGGTGCCGATGACTTCGCCCTTGTCGTTGAAGACGTCCATCTGGTTGGTCTTGACTGTGCCGTCGTCCAGGGTGACCGTCTTGCCCTGTCCGGTCTCGATGGCCTTGTAGCCCTGATAGCCGGCCAGCCCGGCGCTGGCGGCGGCGAGGGCGTGCATGCGGCCATCGGAGGTGTCGCTGGCGGCCTGGGCCATCTGGCCGATGGTCTGGACGGCGCTGATCACCGGGCTGGTGATGGCGACCGTGAGGCCCGACTGCTTGGCTTTCATTTCGTAGGAGCTGTGCGAGGTTTCGCGCGCTTCCTCGATGGCGATCGACTTGGCCAGCACGCCGATGTCGCCGCCCGGCGCCAGGACCTCGCTGCCGATTTGGGTGTAGGCGTTGCCGGCGACCAGGGTGACGTTACCCTCGACGCTGCCGAGGGTGCTGCCGACGGCAGTGGTGGCGGTGCTCCGCTGGTCGGTGGAGAGCATGCGGCTGCCGATGGTGACGCCGATGCCGCCGGAACCGAAGAGGCCGCTTTCCGTTTCCTTATGGTAGTGCGTCTCCGCACGCCGCTCGGTCGCCGCGGTGATCGTCAGGTCGTGCCCCGCGACGGCGGTGAGGTCGCCTTGCGCCACGATGCTGCTGCCCTTGACGGTGAGGTCGTTGCCGGCGGCGAGCGCCACGGTGTTGCCGGAGAAGGTGCTGGCGATCGCGGTGGTTTCGTCGAGGGTGTCGAGGCGTTCCTTGGAGCGCTTGGCGAAGAAACCGCTCTTGCTGCTCTTGCTCCAGGCTTCGGAGGACAGGGCGGCCTCGCCGGTGGTGATGGTGAGGTCGTGCCCGGCCGAGGCGGCGAGCGCGCCGCCGGCGACGACGGAAGCGGCGCGGGCAGTGAGATCGTTGCCGGCGGCCAGCGTCAGGTCGCCGGCCGCGGCGAGCGTGCTGCCGACCTCGGTGCGCGTGTCCTGGCGCCAGCGGTTGCCCTTGCTGGAGGTGGACGCTGCGCTGGTTTCGGTGACGGTGCCGAGGGTGAGGTCGCGGCCGGCGGAGAGGAGGGTGGCGCCGCCCGAGTCGGCTGAGGCGGCGTTGGCCACGGCCGCGGCGAGCAAGGACAGGTCGCGGCCGGCAGCGGCGACCAGGGTGCCGCCCTCGCCGGTGACGTAGAGGCCGGCCACGCGGTCGATCACCGTGGTCTGCACGGCGGCGTGCACGGCCCGGCCTTCGCTGGGGGCGTACGTCCGGTCGACGGTGCTGCTCGCCACGGTGAGATCGCGGCCGGCGGTGGCGATCAGGGTACGCTCGGCTTCGACCGTGCCGCCGAGCACGGCAAGATCGGTGGCGGCCTGCAGGGCCACGTCGCGCCCGGCCACGGCGCCGCGCTGCACGGCGATGTTCCCGGCGGTGAGCACCACGGTCTGGCGGCCGGCGATCGTGCCGCTGGTGGTGAGATCGCCGGCGGTCTGGAGCTGGAGGTTCTCGGCGGCGATCAGCGCGCCGGAGGAGTCGAGATCGTTCGCGCGCACGCGGGCATAGACCTGCGGCACGAGCACGCGCTGGGTGCTGCCGTCGGCGAGGGTGACGGTCTTCTCGACCAGCCAGACGATGTCGGTGGTGAGCTGGGCCATCTGCGCCTCGGAGAGCGCCACGCCGGGGATGAGGTGCCAGGCCTGGGCGACGGTGGCACCGGCGGCCATCAGGGCGCGGTATTGCTCCTCGTCGCTGGCGTAGCCGGCGAGGAAGCGCCGGCCGGTGAGCTGGGCGATCTGCTCGGTGATCAGGCGCTGCTCGTAGAAACCATCGCCCAGGCGCTTCTGGGTCAGCGCCGGATCGAGGCCCAGGGCCTGGAGCAGATAATCGGAAGAGAGCCAGGACCGGTAGCTGGCGAACTGCGGGTCGGTCTCGACGAGGTAGCCGCCGGTGCTGGCCGGATTGGTGTGGTACAGCCGGTTGGCGGGGAGCGCCAGCGTCGGCTCGGCCGTGGCGACCACAGCGGACGGGCCGCTGGCGCCGCCGGCCGCGGTCACCTGGCTGACGCGCGGCGCGGCCTGCCCGGCGGAGGTTGCGGCATCGGCCGCGCCGGCGCCGCCGGCAGCCTGGCCGACGCCGCCCGCGCCGGCCGTTCCGGGCGAGCTGCCGGTGGCGCCGACGACCGGCGCGGCGTTCTGCCGGACGGTCACGTTGTCGATGCGCCCGGTGAAGCTGCCGGTGAGCGTACCGCCGGCGACGATCTGGCCGGGCACGCTGCCGATCAGGGTCTGCGTGCTGGAGGCGGAGGTCCACGAATCCTTCGCGTTGTTGACCCAGTGCCAGTCCTGGGTGGTCGCGGTGGTGTCGGTCACCCGGTAGAGTTCGGCGCCGACGTTGGTCAGCGTGGCGCCGGTCAGCACCATGTCGCCGCCGGACTGGATGAGGCTGTAGCGGTTCTCCAGGGCGGTGGCGGCGATGGCCATGGCGCCGCCGGCGCGGATCACCGCGGACGGCGAATCGGCGGTGACCACGTCGCGCCTGGCGGTGGTCGTGGCGGCCGTGTTGTCGATGTAGCTGCAGTCGTCGTAGATGTCCCGGCAGGTCTGCCAGTAGGCCGTCGAGGCCACGCCCTGCGCCGCCAGCGCGGCGGTCAGCTGGCCGAGGGCGGCGGGGCGTTCGGCGGCCAGGGTGTCGAGGAGGATCTGCCAGATGCGGCGGGAGTCGGCCAGCGTCTGCGGGTCCTGGGCGTTGACGGCGGCCACGAGGCGGGCGCGGGTGGCGGCGTCGAGGCCGCCGCCGAGCGGGCCGGCGTAGCCGGCCAGGTCGCCCCAGACATTGACGAAGTCGTCGCGCACGGAGGGCGTGACGGGAGGCACGTCGGGGTCCGGGGCCGGGGCGTCCGGGTCGGCCGGCGCCGGGTTGTAGAGGGCGACCAGGACGGCGTCGGGACCGCCGCCGAGGAGTTTGACGAGGATGTTGAGGTAGCGGTCGCGGACGTAGTCGCGCCAGATCGCGGCGCTCGATTCCTTGATCGGCCAATGGAACTGCAGGCCGGGCGCGTAGTCGAGCGGGGCGGCGCCGGCGGGCGGCGCGGTGTCCGGCACCGTCGCGGTGGCGAAGGCGGTCTTGCGGTTGGTCAGGCTCGCCGTGTCGAGGACCAGATGGCCCAGGGCTTCAAGGGTGGCGCTGGCGTTGTCGATGGCGGTGGCCTGCCCGCTGGCGTGGCGGTCGGCGTCGAGGCCGCCGCCGATGGCCAGGTCCTGGGCGGAGAAGATCAGTGCGCCGTCGCGGTTGGCAAGGGAGCCCACGCCCAGGTCGAGGCGGTCGCGCGCGGCGATCACCGGCGCCGTGCCGCCTTCGGCGAGGTTGTTCAGCGTGCCGGCGGCAATCGCCAGGTGGTCGCCGTAGAGGCGGCCGGTGCCGAGGTTGTCGAGCGTGCCGGCGGTGATGACGGTTTCGCCGCCGTCGATCAGGCCGCGGTTGGTCAGGGCGCCGGTGACGCGCACGTCGAGGGCACCGCCGGCGAGCGTGCCGGTGGCGGCGTTGTCCAGCGCGGCCGCCTGCAGGGCAAGCGCCTCGCCGGCCTGGACGGTGCCGCGGTTGGTCACCGTGCCGGCCGTGGTCAGGTGCAGGTCGCGGGCGGCGGTGATGTCGCCCGTGTTGAGGAGGTCGGCCACGAGATCGAGTGCCAGATCGCCGTGCGAGAGGACATTGCCGTCGCCGGAGAGCCGTTTGGCGCGCAACGCAAGGGCGCTGCCAGCGAGGAAGGTGCCGCCGGTGTTGGTGACGGCGAGCGTGCGGTCGGCGCTGTCGTCGAGGAGGGCGAGCGTTCCCTGCGAACTGATCAGGCCGCCGGTATTGTCGAGCGTGCCGGCGCTGGTGACGGTCAGCGCGGTGTTGGCACGCACGGCGCCGCCGGCGTTGGCGAGCGTGCCGGCCGCGATGCCGACGCTGCCGCCTTCGAGGCCGTGGCCGGTGTCCAGGGTGCCGGCGTTGTCGACCGTGGCCGCCGAGAGGGCGAGGGTCTGGGCGGCGCGGATCAGGCCGCCGCGATTGTCGATCCGGCCGGTGGCCTGGGCGACAAGGTCCCCGGCCGTCTGGATGTCGCCGTCCCGGTTGTCGAGGGCGGCGGTGGCGTCCAGGCGCATGCCAGCTTGGGCGACGAGGCGGCCCTTCCGGTTGTCCAGGGTCGTGGCGGTGAGCGCGAGCGCGTCGCCGGCGCTGACGAGGCCGGCGGCGTTGTCCATTGCCCCGGTCGTGAGCGTGACCGCGCCTTGTCCCCGAATGCCGAGGTTCTCGCCCAGGGTGTCGCGGTTGGTCAGCGCCTGGCCGTGGGTATCGAGGGTCAGGGCGCCGCCGGCCTGGAGCAGCCCGCCGGTGTTGGTGAGGGCGCCGCTGTCGATCTGCAGGGTGGTTTCGGCGGCGAGGACGCCCTGGGTGTTGTCGAGCGCCTGCCCGTGGGTGTCGACGGTGAGCGTTTTGCCGAGCACGGTGCCGCCGGCATTGCCGAGGCCCTGGCTCGCCAGGACGAGGTCCGTGGCCGCTTCGAGCCGCCCGCTGGTGTTGGTCACGACGCCGCCCGCGCTGAGGTCGAGCCGCCCGGCGACCGCCCCGAGCGTGCCGGCTGTGTTGTCGAGCGCGCCCTCGGAGCGCAGCGTGAGGTCGGTGCCGGCGACGAGCTGGCCGGCGGCGTTGGCCACGTCGCCCTGCGCCGTGACCGTCAGCGCCTTCGCTGCGGAGAGCGTGCCCCCGGCGTTGTCCAGCCGCCCCGTCGTGGTGGTGACGGCGAGCGCGTCGTTGGCGACGATCCGGCCGCCGGTCCGGTTGTCGAGCGTGGCGGACTGAATGGTCAGCGCCTGGCCGCTGGCGAGCGTGCCGCCCCGGTTGTCGAGCGCGCCGGCGACCGTGAGCATGCCGCCCTGCTCGCTCGTAATGCGGCCGCCGGTGTTGTCCAGTCCGGCCGCCGTGACCACCAGGGCGCCTTGGGCGCCAAGAACCCCCGCCGCATTGTTCACCGTGCCCGCGTGCACGGTGACCGCGCCCTGGCCCTGGATCGTCCCGGCGGCGTTGATGAGCTGTCCGCTCGTCAGCGTCAGCATGCCGTCGCCGGCCAGGGTGAGGACGCCACCGGTGTTGTCGACGGTGTCGGCGCTCAGGGACAGGCCGTGGCCGTTGCTGGCGAAGCGTCCTTCGGTGTTGTCGAAGCGGCCGGCGAGGGTGAGAGTCAGGGCGTCGGCGCCGGCGTAGTCGAAGGTGCCCCGGACGTTGAGCAGGTCGTATGCGGCGACGGCGAGCCGGCCGCTCACGGAGAGGGCGCCGCCGCGATTGTCGAGGGTGGCGGCGGCGAGGGCGGCATCCGTGGCGGTGACGGTGCCCGAGTTGCGGAAGGCGGTGCCCGTGGCGGTGAGTCGGTCAAGGGTGAGCGTGCCGGCGTTGTCCAGGGCCTTGGTGGCGGTGAGGGCGAACGTGCCGCTGGCCACGAGGGTGCCGGTGTTGGCCAGGGTGCCCACGGCGATGCGTCCGTCGGCGAGCGGGAGCGGGACGGCGGTGTCCACGGCGAGCGTGCCGCCCGCCGTGCTGGCGGTGGGGACGCCGGCGAGGGCGCCGGTTTCGGTCCCGGCGCCGGACCCGCTCCCGGCCCCGCCCGAAGGCGTACCGCCGCCAGCCTCGGAGGGAGCGGCAAGGTGGCCGATCACCCCGGCCGCAGCGTTGTCGAGATGCGCGGCGGTGAGGGCGAGCGCCTGCGTGCCGCTCTGGCGCACGCTGCCGTCGTTGCGGAAGACGCCGGCCGTCAGGTCGAGGCGCTGGCCGTCGAGCGTGCCCTGGCGGTTGGCGAGCTGCCCGTCGGTGGCAAGGACCAGTTCCCGCCCGGCGTGCAGCAGGCCGCTGTTGTCGATGTCGCCCCGGCTCGCCACGGTCAGATTGCCGTCGCTCGCCAGCGTGCCGGTGTTGTCCAGGCCCCGGGTGGCGACGGTCAGGGAGGACTCGCCGCTCACCACGGTGCCGCGGTTGATCAGTTGCCCCTCCGCCGTGACCAGCACCTCCCCCGCCGAGGCGGCGAGCGTGCCGGCGTTGCGCACGCCGACGCCGGCCTCGGTGCCGACGAGGACGATCTTGCCGGCGTACATGCCGCCGAGCGGGGCGACGTCGAGGGCGAAGGCCGGGGCCGGGCCGGCGCCGGAAATCGGCACGGCCTGCGTGTGCGCGGCATCGACCCGGTTGGCGCCGGTGGTGACTTTCACGGTCTGCGCCCACACGCCGGCGTTGAGTTCGACGGCGCGGGCGATGAGGTCGGTATAGTCCGCGCCGCGCGCGTCCAGCCCGGCGCCGTCGATGCGCAGCGTGCCGCCCTCGACGCGGTAGCCGTCGAGGGTACCGGCGGAGAGGAGCGGGGTGCCGGTGGTGAGCGTGGCGCGGTGGGCGTTGAGGAAGCCGCAGCCCGCGCAGGTGACGCCGGCCGGGTTGGCGACGACGACCTGGGCGCGGTCGCCGGCCACTTCGATATAGCCGCCGAGCAGGCTGGGGGTGCTGGACACGACTTCGTTGAGGATGACGCGGGCGGTGCCGCGGGCGAGCCAGGGGTTGCCCTGGACCCAGCCGCCGAGCTGGGTGGCGACGTTGTTCCTGGAATTGTTGAGGATGGCGCCGGCGGCGCCGACGTCGAACTGGCCATAGGTGTTGTGCGAGACGCCCGCCGCGCTCGGGGTCTGGATGTTGATGAGCGGCACGCCGTTGCCGGCCGACAGGATCGTCGCCTGCTGCGCGGCCGGGGCGGCCTTGTAGGCGACGACCTGGGCCGCCGCCGGCAGCACCGCCGCCCCGCCGAAGGCCACCAGGAGGCAGAACCCGAGCCGCCGCAGCCGCGCCCAGCGTGCCGTCCCCGCCCCATGCCGCCCGGCCGCCCCCGTCCCCTTGCCATCCCCCACCGCGCTCTCCGCCACCGCCATCACCTGCCCGCGCTTCTCGTTGAATACATGACGGTACAGAGCTCGGTTCATCGTGGCCTCCTGGGGGCGTGGTGTGAGGAATGGCAAAGGGGCTGCGGCGTCGATGTCCGGTGACGAGCCCTGGAGTCATTTTTTATGGCTGTGGACTATGCCATCAAATTCTTGCGACTTGTATTGAGTATTTTTTATGGATATTGATCCAACCATAGGGAATACGTAAAGTTTCCAACCCTCTGCCGAATTCGGAAGCGCGTGTCTTGCAGGGACGGCCGGTGATTTCGATCGGGCAAGCGGCCGGGGCGTCCGTGGACTCGTTCGGCCGAGCCGGGCGGGATATGATTGGCGGCCTTTCATCCCTGGTTTTTGATCGAATGACTGATTGTGCCGTCCAGGTTGCCGTCATCGGCGGCGGCCCGTCCGGGCTGATGGCCGCAGAAGTGCTGGCCGCTGCCGGTGTCCGGGTCGATCTGTACGACGCGATGCCGTCGGTCGGGCGCAAATTCCTGCTGGCGGGGATCGGCGGCCTGAACATCACGCATGGCGAGGACTACGAGCTTTTCTGCTCCCGCTACGGCGATCGCCGCGCTCATCTCCAGCCGCTGCTCGACCGCTTTCCGCCGGCCGCCCTGCGCGACTGGGCGCACGGCTTGGGCATCGAGACTTTCGTGGGCAGTTCGGGGCGCGTGTTTCCCACGCAGATGAAGGCGGCGCCCCTGCTGCGCGCCTGGCTGCACCGCCTGCGCGAGGCCGGTGTGCGCTTTCATGCCCGCCACCGCTGGCTGGGCTGGGATGATGACGGCGCGGTGCGGCTGTCCCGGCCCGGCGATCCGCTGTCCATCAGGCCGGCCGCGACCGTGCTGGCGCTCGGCGGCGCGAGCTGGCCCAAGCTGGGATCGGACGGCGCCTGGGTGCCGCTGCTGCGGAACCGGGGTGTCGGCGTGGCGCCGCTGCAAAGCGCCAACTGCGGTTTCGACGTGCCGTGGAGCGAACACCTGCGCCGCCGGTTTGCCGGCGCGCCGGTCAAATCGGTGGCGCTGACCTTCACCGACGTGCACGGGCGCACCGAGTGCAGGCAGGGCGAAATGTCGATCAGCGAGCACGGCGTCGAGGGCGGATTGATTTACGCATTCTCCAGGCCGTTGCGCGACTGCCTGAACGCCCGCGGCAGCGCCACGTTCCACCTGGACCTGCTGCCCGCCTGGAGCGCCGGGCGGGTGTCGGCCGAAGTCGGCCATCCCCGGGGATCGCGTTCGCTGTCCAGCCATTTGCGCAGCCGCCTGGGCATCGGCGGCGTCAAGTCGGCCCTGCTGCATGAGATGCTCGGCAAGGAACAGTTGGCGGATTGCGCCGTGCTGGCAGGCGCCCTCAAGTCGCTGCCGATCACCGTCCAGGCCGCGCGCCCGATCGAGGAGGCGATCAGCAGCGCGGGCGGCGTGCGCTTCGACGGCCTGGATGAGCGGTTGATGCTCAAGGCGCTGCCCGGGGTCTTCGTCGCCGGTGAAATGCTCGACTGGGAGGCGCCGACCGGCGGCTACCTGCTGACGGCATGCTTCGCTTCGGGAGTCCGCGCGGCCGAAGGCGTCCTCAGCTGGCTCGGCAGGCGCGGCGCCGCTTGAGCAGGCGCTGAAATATCCCGCATTCGTCATTCCGGCGCAAGCCGGAATCCAGGAAAACCAACGAACCGGACCCTGGCCTGCGCCGGGGTGACCAATAAACCAGTGTTTCCTTAAAGGCCTGCGCCGTCAGCATTTTCTGCATCTCGATCCATTTCCGGCGGTCCGGAGTTTCGCGCACATCTCGTCCTGGTACGTGCAGGCGGTTCGTTATTGAAAACCGCTATCAACAACCTTGACAACTTTTCCCTTAAACATGAGAATCGTTCTCATCGTTTGCGGACCCGCGCGGTGGCGGGGAAAGTGGAGGTATCGATACATGCATGCAACGGACGAATGTCTGCTGACCGACGGCCCATGCGGATCGCTGCCCGCGCCGGCCGCCGAGGAAATACAGGCGCTGCGCCAGGCCTTGCGGGATTGCCGGGAGCGCCTGCATCGCGGGGCGCTGGAGAGCACGCGGCGCATCTGCGCGCTGACGTCGGAGGTGACCCGGCTGGAGAACCTGAATTCCGCCTATCGCCGGCGGCTGGAATCGCTGGGCAGCGACGATCCCTTGATCGAAATGGCGCGCCGCCTGGTGGAGAGCCGCGCGGAGAACGAGGCGCTGAGGAAGGAGCTGCGGCGCGTGGGCACGCTCGAAAAGGCGCTGCGCGAGGTGCACTCGGAATGCAGCCGCATGGCGTCCGAACGCGACGGGCTGCTCATGGAAATGGCCCGGCTGCAGCAGGCCACGGTCGTCGTGTGAACGGAGGCGCGATGACCGGAATCCTCAGCTACGGCGCGTTCGCCGCGCCCATGGCCCCGGCCCGGAGCGAGGCCGAGCTTGCCGTTGCCGGCGCCTTTGGCAAGGGCGCCGCCGAACCGGGCCGGACGAAAGAGCCGTTCGATGCGCAGCGTGACGGGGCCAAGACCTCGCGCCGCCGCCGCCTCTGGGAGCTGCCTGCCAAGTACCACTGTCCGTTGATCGGCGTATGTTTCGACGTCGCCGAACTGCGCCGGATGGTCGGCAAGGCGCTCGACTATCCGCCCGATACCACGGATTACGTGTGGCATACCATCGCCGTCGGCGTGTGCGACAAGCGCTGTCCGCTGTCGGAACAGTTCAACCGCCTGCTGGACAAGCGCTTCGCGCTGATGATCCGGCGCATGGCGGCCTGCAAGACGGCGCCGGAGCTGCGCGCCGCGTGGCGCGAGGTGTGCCGGCACGGCACCGAGATTCCGGCGGGCCTGTGGGCCGCCTGCACGCACCCGGCCTGCGACCGGGAACTCGAACAGGAGATCCAGGCCGACATCCACATGATCCAGCACCAGGTCGGCGCCGGCGCGCGCATCGACCTGCAGGCCATGAAGAATCTCGAAGCGGAGAACCGGCGGCTGCGGCAGGAGGCGGAGGCCGCGCGCAAGCGCTGCGAACAGCTGCGCGCCGATCATGCCGGGGAGGCGGCCGGGCTCAACCGGCGGATTTCCGCGCTGCAGGCCGACCTGTCGGCGCAGGAGGCCTCGGTCGAACGCCTGCGCGGCGAGATGGAGCGCCTGCGCGCGATGCTGCCGGACCTCGATGAGCGCGTGCGGCTGCAGGCCCGTCTGCGCAACACGGAAGAACGCCTGTCGGCGGCGCGCGAGCGGGAAACCAACCTGGAGAACGAGGTCGCGCGCCTGCGCGATTTCGCCGCCTACGCGGAAGAAACCATCGAGACGCTGGTGCGGGAGCCGGACCCCGATGCGGGCGTGCCGGACGAGGCGGCGTACCTGCCGGCCGGCAACCAGCTACTCGGTAAATGCGTGCTGTGCGTCGGCGGGCGTTCGGGCGCCGTCAATTCGTACCGCAGCGTCGTGGAGCGGCAGGGCGGACGCTTCATGCACCACGACGGCGGCCGGGAGGAGAGCCTGCACCGCATCGACGGCGCGCTGGCCGCGGCCGACATCGTCATCTGCCAGGTCGGCTGCATCAGCCACAACGCCTACTGGCGCGTCAAGGAGCAATGCAAGCGCACGGGCAAGCCGTGCATGTTCGTCAAGAGCACCGGCACGGCGAGCTTCGGGCGCGTCGTCGGCGAAGCGGGCGGGAATGTCAACAAAAGCGTCGACAAAAGCGCGGGCGACATGGCCGCGCGGGATGAAACCGGAGGTGGCGCATGAGCAAGAAGAAATGTTGTCAGAAGCCGAAGCCCTGCAAGAACTGTCCGTGCCGGAAGAAAAAGGACTGAGGCACGCGCGGCCGGCCGGGCGGGGCTGCCGGCGGCCGTGAAAGCGAGGGCGTCCGGACGGTTTTCCTCGGGGTTTTTGGTTAAGATAGCGGTTTCAGGTTTTCTCCGCTGCCGTACCATGTTCGGGCGTTTTCGATCAGTCGCGCTGGCCGCCGCATCTTGCCTGTCGCTCGCCTCGTGCGGCATGGGCGGGTCGGTGCGGGTGTACGAAAACGAATCCTTCGTGCGCGACACGCCGTTCGAGTATTACAGCAGCCGCAAGCCGGAAGGCGCGTGCGAGGTCGGCAAGCGCGCGCTGCTCAGCCAGGGCTACCAGGTCGACGACGGCAAGCCGCTGGCGATCAAGGGCGAGAAGTACTTCAAGCCGGTGTCCGACCAGGCCACCAAGCTGACCATCACGCTCGTCTGCCTGCCCAGCAGCCTGGGCGCCGTGATCTACGCGAACGCGCTGCAGACGCATTACCACATGAAGTCGCAGGGCTCCGGCGGCCTCAGCGTGGCCGGCGTGGGTTCGCTCTCCCTGCCGTGGTTCGTGGATAAGGACACGCTGGTCCAGTCGGGCGAGGAGACGGTGACGTCGGCGGACTTCTACAAGCGGCTGTTCGAACTGATCAAGGAAATCGACGGGTAAGGCGCCGTCCGCCGTGCCGGCGAAAGCCGGTTCCGGGAGCCGGGAGCGCGCTTTGCTATACTTTCCAGCCGACTCCCTTTCGACACGTTTCCGCCATGGCGCTGAACTACCAGATCGTACCGGTCACCCCCTTCGAACAGAACTGCTCGCTCCTCTGGTGCGACGAGACGATGCGCGCCGCCGTGGTCGATCCGGGCGGCGACATCCGCCGCATCCTGGCGGCGGTCGAGAAGCGCGGCGTGCAGGTGGAGCGGATTCTGGTCACGCAC
Organism: Propionivibrio sp.; assembly: GCF_047602565.1. Classification (GTDB taxonomy): domain Bacteria; phylum Pseudomonadota; class Gammaproteobacteria; order Burkholderiales; family Rhodocyclaceae; genus Propionivibrio. The sequence goes on along the minus strand of NZ_JASGGX010000001.1, from coordinate 677,692 downwards.
GGGCACATCGACCATGCCGGCGGCGTCGCCGAACTGGCCGAGCGGCTGGCGGTGCCGGTCGAAGGTCCGCACGAGGACGACCGTTTCTGGATCGACGGCATGCCGCAGCAGGCGCTGACCTTTGGCTTCCCGGACGTCCGCTCCTTCACGCCGGACCGCTGGCTGAAGCAGGGCGACACGGTCCGCTTCGGACAGGTCGAGATGCAGGTCCTGCATTGCCCCGGCCACACGCCGGGCCACGTGGTCTTTTTCAGCGACGCCGCCCGGCTGGCGGTGGTCGGCGACGTGCTGTTCCGCGGCTCGGTGGGGCGCACGGACTTCCCGAAAGGGAATTTCGACGCGCTGATCGCCTCCATCCGGCAGAAACTCTGGCCGCTCGGCGACGACGTCGCATTCATTTCCGGCCACGGGCCGATGTCAACCTTTGGCGAAGAGCGGCTCAACAATCCCTTCTGCAGCGACTGGTCCTGAAGGCGGCCCCGCCCGGACCTACCAGCTGCTGATCGAAGTGGCCGCGCCGGTGCGCGTGGCCGTCGGGCGATTGGGCGAGTTCGAGTTTGCCGCCGGCCTCTATTGCTACACCGGCAGCGCGCTGCGCAATTTCGAGGCGCGCATCCGGCGCCACCTGTCGCCCGCGAAGAAGATGCACTGGCACATCGATTACCTGCTCGCCGCGCCGGGCGTGCGGATACGCGAGGTCAGGCGCTTCGGCGAGGGCGAGTGCCCGGTCAACCGGCGCACCGCGGGCGGGATTCCGGTACCCGGTTTCGGCGCCAGCGACTGCTCGGCCGGCTGCGGCAGCCACCTGAAGCGGGTGGGCTGACCGCGGGCCGGTCAGTCGTGGTTGTCAACGTTGATCCGGCTGGCCCAGTAGTAGGCGGTGACCTGCGACTTGGCATGCACGGCCGGGTCGATGCCCAGCTCGGAGAAGATGCGCGCGGCCGCCGCGAAATTGCCGGCTTCGCCGCTGGCGATCGCTGACAGCAACTGGCCGAGCACCCCGTCGTCGGCGGGATTGCTCAGGGCCTCGATCACCGTGTCCTGCAGCGGGATTTCCTTGAGGATTTCGCTCATCGGCAGGTTGATGAGCACGTCGAGCAGGGAGAACAGGCCCGTCATGAACGCATTGTCGGTCAGCTCGGGAACGTCGGGGATCGGGTCGATGGCCGCGCTGAGCAGCTCCATCTGCCGTCCGCGCGCGGCGGCCAGCTGCATCAGCGGATTCGGCGCATTGCCGTCGGCCAGGTTGTTGGCGTAGATCAGCAGCTGCAGCCAGCGTTGCAGCTGGCGGCGGCCGAGGATGGCGATGGCCTGGGAGAAATTGCTGATCTTGGTGCGCGCGCCGACGGCGACCGAGTTGACCAGGCGCAGCAGGTTGTACGAGAGCTTGGCTTCCTCGCGGAAGATGGCTTCGATTTCGCGCGTGTCGCCGTCCTGCTTGACCAAATTCAGGAGCTTGAGCAGTTTCAGGCGGGTGAGGTCGGGCTCCTTGCCGAATTGCGGGTTGGGGGTGGTCAGGAAGTGGCTGTCCGACCACTCGACGCCTTTTTTGGTCAGCCAGTCGAACATCTCGTAGGCGTTGACGCGCGTGGCGATTTTCCTGAAACCGCAGTTACAGGCGTGCTCCAGTTCCTTCGCGGAGAGTTCCTGGCGGGCGAACGCGGCGTCGAAGCGAACCGCGCTGAAGGCGGCGAGCGGCGCCCGGCGCAAGGCGTCCGGGGTGTCGATCTGGAGCGCCAGCGGCCGGGCATGGTTGTGCAATTCCTTGCAGCGCTCGATGACCGGCCCGTCGGCAAGACAGGATTCCGGCAGGACGAAGGTGATCGGCTCGCCTCTGAATGCTTCGAGAAACTCGTGGCGCAAGACGAATTCGGCCTGGATCGGCACGACCAGCGGCAGCACGTGGGCCAGGGGCGCGGCGGCGGAATTGGCGAAACACTGGACGAGCGCGGCGAATTCCGTTTCGCCCGGGCACTCCGGCTGCCAGTCCAGGGCGGCCCAGCTGCGGTCGGAGGCGAGAAGAGGTCTGAAGAAGAAATAAGGTGCTGGCATTTGGGGGTAGTGAACCGTGAATGCTCTGATGGGTTCCGGGCCGGAAAGGCCATCTTTGCTGGATTTTAACCTATAACGGAAGTTAGCCCGGAAACTGTAGGCTCGCCGAAACCGCGCGGTTGAGCGGTTTCCTCCGCGCCTTTCGCGAAAATCCGGATGAAAGTTAAAATTCCACGTTTTTGGTTTTCGGGACACGAAATGCCGGCAGGAATCATTGAATCGCTCGATCATGAGGCGCGCGGGATCACGCGGCTCGAAGGCAAGACGGTTTTCGTCGAGGGCGGGCTGCCGGGCGAGCGCGTCGAGTATTCCTGCTACAGGAAGAAGCCGACCTACGAGATCGCCCGCATCGATCGCGTGGTTACGCCCTCGGCCAGCCGCGTCGAACCGAAGTGCCCGCATTTCGGCGTGTGCGGCGGGTGCAGCATGCAGCATCTCGAAGCCTCGGCACAGGTGGCGGCCAAGCAGCGCCTGCTGGAAGCCAACCTGTGGCACCTCGGCCGCCTGGTAGCGGGCCAGATCTACGCGCCGATCCACGGCGCGCCGTGGGGTTACCGCTTCCGCGCCCGCCTGTCGGCGCGCCTGGTGCCGAAGAAGGGGGGCATGCTGATCGGCTTCCATGAGCGCAAGAGCAGCTACGTCGCCGACATGCGGCAGTGTCCGAACCTGCCGCCGCACGTTTCCGATCTGCTGGTGCCGCTGCGCGAACTGGTCGCCGCGCTGTCGATCAGCACGGCCATGCCGCAGATCGAGGTGGCCGTCGGCGAAACCATGACGGCGCTGGTGCTGCGCATCCTGGAACCGATCAATGCCGCCGACGAGGGCATGCTGCGCGATTTCGCCGACCGGCACGGCATCGTCTTCTACCTGCAGCCCAAGGGGCCGGCCTCGGTTTACCGTTTCTACCCGCTGGACGAGCGCAGGCTCTCGTACCTGCTGCCGGATTACGGCATCGAGCATGCTTTCTCGCCGACCGAATTCACCCAGGTCAATCATGCGATCAACCGCGTGCTGGTGCGCCGCGCGATGACCCTGCTCGATCCGCAGCCGGGCGAGCGCATCGTCAACATGTTCTGCGGCCTCGGCAACTTCACGCTGCCGATCGCGCGCTCCGGGGCGCGCGTGGTCGGCATCGAGGGCAGTCCGGAACTGGTGCGCCGGGCCGCGGAGAACGCCGCCGCCAACGGGCTGGCGGACCGGGTCGAGTACAGCGTCGCCAACCTCTTCGAGACGACGCCGGAATCGCTCGCCGCGCTCGGCCGCTTCGACAAGATGCTGATCGATCCGCCGCGCGAGGGCGCGGCCGAGCTGGTCAAGGCCATCGGCGAGGACGGGCCGCCCCGTATCGTCTACGTCTCCTGCAGTCCGGCGACGCTGGCGCGCGACGCGGCGATCCTGGCGCATCAGAAGGGCTATCGCCTGAGCGGCGCGGGCGTGGTCAACATGTTCCCCAATACGTCCCACGTCGAATCCATCGCGCTTTTCGAGAAGGGCTGACCGCGGTTTTCCGGGACGCTCGTCCGGCGCGTCGGCGGCCGGACGAGGCGCTTTTCCTCTCTTCGTGATCCAGGTATCGGGCGGCTTCCGGCCGGCCGTCGTGCAGGAATGGAATGTTGTTCCAAAATACTTGACACCGTACGTATAAGCCTTATGCTCCTCATCGTGGTCAGATGGTCAGGCGGTCTTACCAAGGCATTCCTGCTGCGCGCGAGATTCACCTGAAACGAATCCGGCGGGCCAGCCCCCGCATGGATTCCAACGATTTCAACGAGAGGGGAAGGTCATGAAGAAACTTGCACTTGCGATTCTGATGGCCCTGGGGGCGACGGGCGCGCACGCGGCCGTCGAGCTCAAGCTTGGGCACTTTGCCTCGGACACCCACCCGTGCGGCATCGCCGCCAAGGAATTCAAGGCCAACGTCGAAAAGCGCACCAACGGCGAGGTGAAGATTTCGCTGTTCGGCAACAACGCGCTGGGTTCGCCGCCCGAGGTGCTGGAGCAGGTGATGCTGGGCGCGGTCAACATGAGCCTCTCGGGGCAGGACCAGATCGCCAAGCACCTGCCGTTCTACGACGTGATCAGCACGCCGTTCGCCTTCAAGGACTACGCGATGGCCGACCGGATCATCGACGGAGAGTTCAAGGCCTGGGCGGCGCCGGAGCTGCTGAAGAAAGGGCTGGTGCACATCTCCGATTGGGAATGGGGTTTCCGCCAGCTGACCAACTCCAAGAAGCCGGTCATCGTGCCGGCCGATCTGAAGGGCATGAAGATCCGCACGCCGCCGGCATTCGCCTATCAGGCGTTCGTGGAAGCGGCGGGCGGCAACGCGGTGACGATCGCCTTCGCCGAGCTGGTGATGGCGATGAAGCAGGGCGTGGTCGACGGGCAGGAGAATCCCGTCGGCACGATCTACGACCTGAAGCTGTACGAGACACAGAAATACATGTCCATCCTCAACTACACCTACAGTTCGATGGTGCACGTGGTCAATAAGAAGAGCTGGGACAAGCTGACGCCGGAGCAGCAGAAGATCGTCGCCGAGGAATCGGCCGCCGCCGCCAGGCTGGCCCGCAAGACGCTGCGCGACAACGAGGCCATGCAGCTCAAGGACCTCGAAACGACCAAGGGCATCGTCATCGCCCGGCCGGATCTCGGTCCGTGGAAGGCGGCGATGGGCCCGGCATGGGACAAGGTCAAGGCGCGCGTGGGGGCCGACAACTTCAAGCGGTTCATGGACATCGTGGAGAAGAGCGGCAAGTAAGGCGCCGCCGCGGGTCCAGCGGGATGCCCGTTCAAGGCATCCCGCATTTTTCACGCCTTTTGCGAAGCTCGTCGGGAGAGTTTTGATGTTGACCCTCGCCATTTTCGGTGTCCTGCTGCTGTTGCTGATGATCGACGTGCCCATTGCCGTGGCCATCGGCCTGACGGCGGTCATTTTCTTCGTCGCCCAGGGGCAGGCGAATTTTCTGGCGCTGCTGCCGCAGCGCATGTATTTCGGCACGACCGGTTTCACGCTGCTGGCGATTCCGTTCTTCATCCTGGCCGGCAACCTGATGAACACGGGCGGGACCACCGACCGCCTGTTCGGTTTCGCGCGGGCGCTGGTCGGGCACATCAAGGGCGGCGTCGGGCAGGTGAGCATCGTCGCGGCGATGATCATGTCCGGCATCTCGGGTTCGGCCATCGCCGACGCGGCGGGCATGGGGCGCGTGCAGTACGCCTCCATGAAGCGTGCGGGCTACCCGGACGGCGTCGCGGCCGCGATCGTGGTCGGCGCCTCGACGCTCGGGCCGGTGATTCCGCCGTCGATTCCCTTCGTGCTCTACGGGGCGATCACCAGCGTGTCGGTCACCCGGCTGTTCCTCGCCGGCTGCCTGCCCGGCGTGGTGATGGGCGGAGCCATGATGCTCGCCATCTATCTCATGGCCGGACCGCGCGGCCTGCCGTGCGACACGCTGTCGAGCGACTACTGGCCGAAGCTGTGGGTGGCGACCAAGCGGGCCTTTCTGCCGCTGATGGCGCCGATCATCATCATCGGCGGCATGATCACCGGTTTCTTCACGCCGACCGAGGCGGCCGTGGTCGCTTCCCTGTACGCCCTGGGCCTGGGCTTCTACTACGGGGACCTCAAGGTGAAGGATCTGCCGGACGTGCTGTTCACCACCATCAAGCAGACCTGCGGCCTGATGTTCATCATCGCCACGGCCAACTTCTTCGGCTGGTTCGTCATCTTCGAGCGCATCCCGGACGCCCTGATCGCGCAGCTGCTGTCCCTCGGGACGACGCCCGCCGGCTTCATCTGGATCGTCATCGCCATCATCCTGGTGCTCGGCTGCTTCATCGACGGCAACGCGATCTTCCTGATCACCCTGCCGATCTTCATGAAGCTGTGCCCGATCTACGGCGTCAACATGGTGAACTTCGGCGTGGTGATGACGCTGCTGATCATGATCGGCAACATGACGCCGCCGGTGGGCATGTGCCTGTTCGCGGTCGAACAGCTTCGCCAAGATCGGGGTCTGGCGGCTGGCGTACGAAAGCATGCCGCATCTGGTGGCGATCCTGCTGACGACCATCCTCTGCGCCTTCGTTCCGGAAATCGCGCTGTGCGTGCCGGACTGGCTGATGGGGCCGGGCAACTGATCCGACATTCGAGGAAAAAAGATGAAACAGACCGTAATCGACGCGCTGTCCCGGTTCGACAAGGCGCTGGTGAAAATCATGCGCTGGTTCTGCATCCTGCTGCTCGTCGCCATGACCGTCATCCTGACGCTGAGCATGATCGTCCGCTTTTATCCGTTCATGTCGATGCACTGGTTCGACGAAGTGCTGGAACTGCTGTTCGCCGCGCTGGTGTTCTACGGCGCGGCCGTCGTCTGGATGGAACACAACCATTTCAGCGTCGGCGACTGGATCTCGAAGTTCATCCCCGGCGTGCGCGGCCGCTTCGCTTACCGGCTGTTCGTCGAGCTGATCTCGCTGCTCTTCATCGCCATCTTCTTCAAGTATTCGCTGGACCTCACCCTGGGCACCGACGAGCAGACGACGGCGTTCGCCATGTCCAAGAAATGGCTCTACATGTGCATGCCGATCTGCGGCGGCATCATGCTCGTTTACACGATCAAGAACATGTACGTCGAACTCGCCAGGATATTGAATCCCGAACTGAAGGTGGAGCGACGGGAAAAGGAGGACTTGAACACCTGGTGAAGAAAACCTGCATCAAGGTCCTGATCCGATTTCTGATACGGAGGCGGAGAAATGACGACGAGCGATGCATGGTCGGTACGCATGTCCGACACGGTCCTGGCGCGCTGGGCGAACCTGCCGGCCGCCTGGAACCATGAATACGGGGTCCTGTTCAAGGCGCTGCTGGACGTCTGGCGCCGGACCGGCGACGAACGCTACTACGCGTATGTCAAGCGCCACGTCGATGCCGTCATCGACGCCGATGGCGCCATCGCCGGGTACGAACTGGAGCATTTCAGCCTGGATCACCTGAACAGCGGCCGTCTTCTGTTCCCGCTGCTCGAAAGAACGGAGGACGTGCGCTACCGCGTCGCCATCGCCACGCTGCGCGAGCAGTATCGCCGCCATCCGCGTAACGGCGCCGGCGGTTTCTGGCACAACGGGGCGATGCCCCGCCAGATGCTGCTGGACGGCACCTACATGGGCGCGCCGTTTTATGCCGAATGCGGGTGCGCGGAGAACGATGCCGCGGCCATCGACGACGCCCTCCTGCAGATTTTCCTGCTGGCGGAGCACAACCGGGACGCCGGGACCGGCCTGTTCTTCCAGGGCTGGGACGAAACCCGGACGCAGTCCTGGGCCAACCCGCGCACTGGCTGCTCGGGCAGCTTCTGGGGGCGGGCGACCGGCTGGTATGCGATGGCCATGGCGGACCTGCTGGAGATCGTTCCCGCCGGCCACGCCCGGCGCGCCGGACTGGCCGGCGTGTTCAAGAGCCTGCTGGAGGCCCTGGCCTGCGTGCAGGATCGCGCCTCCGGCCTGTGGTGGAACGTGCTCGACCAGGGCGGGCGGGAAGGCAACTATCTCGAAGCGTCGGCGTCGCTGATGTTCCTGTACGCCTTCGCCCGCGGCATCGGCCTGGGCATGCTGGCCGAACCCAGGTTCCGCGCGGTGCTCGACAAGGGATTCGACGGCGCCTTGCAGTTCCTGCTCAGGAAAGAAGAAGACGGTCTGCTCAGCGTGCTGCACGTCTGCAAGACCGCGGGCCTCGGCGGCAGGCCGGGGCGCGACGGCAGCTTCGCGTACTACAACAGCGAGCCAGTCGTGGAAAACGACTTCAAGGGGGTGGCCGCCTTCATCCTGGCGGCGAACGCCAGGGAAGCCCTCGGCTGACCGGCGCCGGAACGCGGCCGGAAGCGACGCGGGTTCGAGGAGAATCCCGCGTCGTTTTTCTTTCGGGCGTTGGCGGCGGCCGCGTTATCTGCCGGCGCCCGCCCTGGCCTTGTCGAACCGTGAACTTGTAGACGATCTTGCCGCTGTACCATTCGCCGGGCTTCAGTTCGGTGCTCGGGAAGCCGGGATGGTTCGGCGAGTCGGGGAAGCGCGACGGCTCCAGGCAGAAGGCGCTGCGGAAGGCGTAGGGCGTCGAGCCCTTGCCGAGATCGCGCGGAATCTTGCCTTCGAGGAAATTGCCGGAATACACCTGGATGCCGGGTTCGGTCGACCATACTTCCATGACGCGGCCGGACTTCGGGTCCGCGATGCGCGCGTTGAACGCCAGTTCGGTCGGCTGCTTCATGCTCAGCACGTAGTGGTTGTCGTAGCCGTTGCCCGCCTTGAGCAGGTCGTAATCGGCCTTGATGTCCTTGCCGATGGCCTTGGGCGCGCGGAAATCCATCGGGGTGCCGGCCACCGCGCGGAAGTTGCCGTTCGGCACGAGCGCGGGCGAGACCTCCAGCACCTGCTCGGCCGGAACGGTCAGGATGTGATCCTCGATCGACGAACCGAGATCGCCGGAAAGGTTGAAGAAGGTGTGGCCGGTGAAGTTGGCCACCGTCTTCTTGTTGACCGCCACCGCGTCGTAGCTGATCACCAGCTCGTTGTCGTCGGTGACGCTGTAAACCACGCGCACCGGCAGGTCGCCGGGGAAGCCTTCCTCGCCGTCCTTGAACAGGATGGTCATTTCCACGGCGCGGTCGGAAAGCTGCCGGGCGTCGAAGGGAATGAAGCGCGAGCCTTTCTTGCCGCCATGCAAGGTGTTCTGGCGCGGCGGCGCGGGTGGCGTGGACAGGTCGTTGATCGCCAGCTTGTACTCCGTGCCGTCGAGCGTGAAGCCGCCGTTGGCGATGCGATTGGCGTAGCGGCCGATGAAGGCGCCCATCGAACCCTGGCCACCGATCACCTGGTCGATGGTCTCGTAGCCCTGGGCCACGTCGCCGAGCTTGCCGTTGCGGTCCGGCACCAGGATCTGCTCCACCCGCGCGCCGTAGTTGGTGATCCGGACGGCCATGCCCTTGCCGTTTTTGATTGTGTACAGATCGACCTTCTTGCCGTCCACCTCCTTCTGGAAGTCGACGGCGCGCAGTTCGACATACGGCGGCGATGCGGCCAGGGCGAAGGGGGGAACGAAAAGTGCCAGCGCCAGGGCGCCCGCGGCGCAGGTGCTGGAACGTACCGTGGTGGTGTTCATGTTTGCTCTCCTGAAGTTTTTTGCGTTGTGTCGGATTTTTGCGATAATTGGTCAGGCCTCCCGACCACGCAATTCTATGCTCAACGAATCCGGCACGCAAAAAAAATTCCGTTCGCCGCGCATCGGCGGCAAACGGATTCGGTGTGGAGCGGGCCGGGAGCGCGGGCGCGGGGCGGCGAGCCGGCCCCGCGCGGCGCGGCGGCTATTCGGCGGTGAAGTGTTCCGGGTAGCGTTCAGCCATCAGCGGCAGCGACTGGAGCAGCGCGCGCAGATGCTGTTCCATGCGCGTCGCGACGAGGTCGGCGTCGCCGGCCTCGATGGCGTCGACGATCCCGGCGTGCTCGTCGGTCAGCTGCGGCATGGGGGTCGCCGAATCGAAGGTCAGGAAGCGCACGCGGTTCATCTGCGCCTTGATGCTCTCGGCCACGCGCCACATGTATTCGCGCCCGGCGTGCAGGGCCAGCGCGCGGTGGAATTCCTCGTCGAGCAGCAGGTAGGACTGGTTGTCGCCGTGCCGGACTTTCCGCTGCTCGGCGACCAGCGAGCGCAAGGTCGCGAGCAGGGCGGGCGTCTTCTTCTCGGCGACCTCGCGCACGATCGACACCTCGATGATCTCGCGCAGGTGGCGGGCGTCGAGCACTTCCTTGACCGATATCTTGCGGATGTAGGTGCCGCGCTGCGGCAGCACCTCGATCAGGCGTTCCTCGCCGAGCTTGATGAACGCCTCGCGCACGGGCTGCCGGCTGGTCGAGAACTTCCGGCTGATCTCGACTTCCGAGATCGCCTGTCCCGGCACCAGTTCGCCGCGAATGATGGCCGCGCGCAGGATGCGGTGCAGCTGCGCGCCGATGGACAGCGATTCCTGCGGGCGGAAGTTCGCCGCCGAGAAAGTGTCGAAAGTTTCCATTTCCATTTTTTTCCTCCCGGACGTATCCAGACGAGAACGATGATGGGCTTGCATGTCGTCTTTTCTGGATGCTAGTATACAAGTATACATTCGTTTTTCTTTTTTTTCCCGAAAAAAATGGAGGGTGGGTAATGCGGCTTTGCGAGCAGGGTCTGTCTGGTTTGCCGGCGTCGATCCGGCGTCCTTCCTACGATAGAAGCGAGGTGACGGCATCCATCGTCCATCTGGGCCTCGGCGCGTTCCACCGCGCGCATCAGGCGCTGATGACCGAGGCCGTGCTCAATTCCGGCGACCTGGCCTGGGGCATCGTCGGCGCGGGCATGCAGTCGTCCGGCATGCGCGACGCGCTGGCGCCGCAGGACTGCCTCTACGCGGTGGCCGAGTTCGGCGCGGATTTCGAGCGCATCAGCGTGGTCGGCGCGCTCGTCGACGTGCTGGGCGGTGCCGAGGACGCCGAGAAAACCCGCCTGCTGGCCAAGATGAGCGACGCCAGCACGCGCATCGTCAGCATCACGGTGACCGAAAAAGGCTATTACCTCGATCTCGCCACCGGCAAGCTGCAGCTCCAGTCGCCGGCCATCGCGGCCGACCTCGCCAATCCGGCCGTGCCGAAGACCATCCTCGGGCTGATCGTCTATGCGCTGCGCAACCGCAAGGCCGCCGGCGTGCCGCCGTTCACCGTGCTGAGCTGCGACAACCTGCCCAACAACGGCAAGCTGGCGCGCGCCGCCGTGGTGGCCTTCGCGCGCGAGGTCGACGCCGAGCTCGCCGCCTGGATCGAGGCCGAGGTCTGCTTCCCGTGCACCATGGTCAACCGCATCACGCCGGCCACCACCGACGCCGACCGGGCGCACATCAACGAGCGCCTGGGCATGGAGGACGCCTGGCCGGTCGTCACCGAACAGTTCGTGCAGTGGGTCATCGAGGACAAGTTCAATATGGGCCGCCCGGACTGGACCCTCGGCGGTGCCGTGTTCTCGGACGAGATCGAACGCTGGGAGAGCATGAAGCTGCGCTGCCTCAACGGCTCGCATTCGACGCTGGCCTATCTCGGCCAGCTCACCGGCCGCGAAACGGTCGCCGATGCGATGCAGCTGCCGCTGATCACCGACATCCTCGACGCGCTGTGGCGCGAAAACCGCGAGGTCCTGCAGGCGCCGAAGGGCGTCGATCCGGCCGATTACGTCGAACAGTTGAAGCAGCGCTTCCGCAATCCCGCGCTCAAGCACCGCACCGCGCAGATCGCCTCGGACGGTTCGCAGAAACTGCCGCAGCGCCTGCTCGCGCCGCTGCGCGAGCGCATCGCCAAGGGGCTGGCGTCGCCGGCCATCGCCACGGCGATCGCGGCGTGGATGCATTTCGCGGTGAAGACCGCGCATACGCCGGGCGCCGCGCTCAGCGACCCGATGTCCGCCGAAATCCTGGCCCAGGCCGGCAAGAGCACGGACGCCGCGGCGATCGTGGACAACCTGCTCGGCCTGCAGAAGATTTTCGGCCAGGACGTGCCGGCCGACGCCGCGTTCCGCGCCGAAGTGCTGGGCAAGTTCAAGGAACTGGCGCGCAATCCCGCCGTGGCCACGGCATCGCAGATCGCGGCCTGAAGGCCGCTTCCCACCAACGACAGAAGGAGAAACCGAAGTTGAAGATGACCTTTCGCTGGTACGGCGAGTCCGACCCCGTCAAGCTCGAATACATCCGCCAGATTCCGGGCATGTACGGCATCGTGTCCGCCATCTATGACGTCCCGGTCGGCGAAGTCTGGCCGGTCGACAAGCTGCAGGCCTTGCGCGACCGCATCGAGGGTGCCGGCCTCAAGTTCGAGGTGGTGGAGAGCGTGCCGGTGCACGAGGACATCAAGCTCGGCAAGCCGACCCGCGACCGCCTGATCGCCAACTTCCAGCAGAACATCCGCAACTGCGCCGCGGTCGGCGTCAAGGTGATCTGCTACAACTTCATGCCGGTGTTCGACTGGACGCGCACCGAGATGGCCAAGGTCCTGCCCGACGGCTCGACGACGCTGGCCTTCGACGCGGCCGAAGTCGCCAAGATCGACCCCGAGCAGGGCATTTCGCTGCCGGGCTGGGACGCCAGCTACAAGCCCGAGGAACTGAAGAGCCTGCTCGCCGAATACAAGTCGGTCGGCGAGGAGCAGCTGTGGGCGCATCTCGAATACTTCCTCAAGGCGATCATCCCGGTGGCCGAGGCAGCCGGCGTCAAGATGGCGATGCATCCGGACGATCCGCCCCGTCCCATCTTCGGTCTGCCGCGCATCGTCAAGAACCGCGACGACTACGCGCGCCTGCTGTCCATCGTCGATACCCCGACCAACGGCATCACCCTGTGTTCCGGTTCGCTCGGCGCCGACCTGTGCAACAACGTCGAGGCGCTGGTGCGCGAATTCGGCGCGCGGGGGCGCATCCACTTCGGCCACCTGCGCAACGTCAAGGTCGAGCCGGACGGCACCTTCTACGAGGCGACGCACCGCTCGTGCGACGGTTCGCTGGACATGGCGGCGATCGTCAAGGCGTACTACGACGTGGGTTTCGAGGGCTACTGGCGGCCGGACCACGGCCGCATGATCTGGGGCGAGACCGGCAAGCCGGGCTACGGCCTCTACGACCGCGCGCTCGGCGCCGTGTATCTGAACGGCCTGTGGGAAGCCGTCAGCAAATATTCCGCCGAATCTGCCAACAAACTTGCCAACAAATAACAGGGAGTCACCATGATCTTCGGAAACATCAAGGATTACGAGTCCGGCTTCGCCTGGCTGCCCCAGCCTTTCAAGACCGTCATCGAGCATCTCAAGCAGACCGATTTCCAGGCCTTGCCGGTCGGCAACTACGACCTCCAGGGCAAGGACATCTACGTCCAGGTCTTCGACATGACCACCAAGCCGTTCGCCGAGACGCGGCCGGAAGTGCATCGCCAGTACGCCGACGTGCAGTTCTCGGTGTGCGGCCACGAGCAGATCGGCGTGGCCTCCGACGACGGCAGCAACGCCGTGGCCGAAGACCTGCTGGCCGAACGCGACCTGCTGTTCTATGCCGGCGTGCAGAACGAATCGATGCTGACCATGACGCCGGGCAGCTTCGCGGTGTTCCTGCCGTCCGACGTGCATCGTCCGGGCGTCGCGGTCGGCGGGCCGGCGACCGTGCGCAAGGTCGTGGTCAAGGTGCGCGTGTCGCTGCTGGCCGGAGCCTGAACGTGAAAACCGTGCGTTGGGGAATGATCGGCTGCGGCGCCGTGGCCGAGGTGAAGAGCGGTCCGGGCTTCTACAAGGCCGCGCATTCCGAACTCGTCGCCGTGACCAGCGCCGACCCGGCGATGACCCGCTCGTTCGCCGAGCGCCACGGCGTGGCCAAGGCATACGACACCAGCGAGCAACTGGTCGCCGACGCGGACGTCAACGCGGTGTATGTGGCCACGCCGCCGTCCTCGCACAAGCCGCTGTCGCTGCTGGTCGCCAGGGCCGGCAAGCACGTCTACGTCGAGAAGCCGATGGCCATGCGCTTCGACGAATGCCGCGAGATCGTCAACGTCTGCGCGCAGCAGGGCGTGCGGCTGTTCGTCGCGTTCTACCGGCGGGCCATGCCGCGCTTCCTGAAGATCAAGGAATGGATCGACAGCGGCGCCATCGGCGAGGTGCGCAACGTGCGCGCCGTGCAGCACCAGCCGCCCGCGCCGGAAGACCTGTCGCGCGCCACGCTGCCGTGGCGCCTGAAGCCCGAAGTTTCGGGCGGCGGCAAGTTCCTCGACATGGGCATCCATGAACTCGACCTGTTCGACTTCCTGTTCGGCGCCATCGAGGAGGTGCACGGCATCGCCGGCAACCGCGCCGGGCTGTACGACGTGGAGGACACGGTCACCGCCACCTGGCGGCACGCCAGCGGCGTGCAGGGCTACGGCTCGTGGTGCTACGTCTGCGGGCACGGCGAGGATTTCGTCGAGATCGTCGGTTCGCAGGGGCGGATCACCTTCGAGTTCTTCTCGGACCGGCCGCTCAAGCTGATTAACGAGGAGGGCGAGCAGATCGTCAACATCCCGAATCCGCCGCACGTGCAGCAGCCGTTCATCCAGAGCATCGTCAACGATCTCAACGGCGTCGCGCCGTGCCCCGGCAACGTCGAGAGCGCGGTGCGTTCGACCTGGGTGGCCGACACCATCCTCGGCGCGTATCGCCGCGAGAAAGGTTATTGAGGGTTATTGCCGGGACGCGCCTGGCGCGTCCCGACGTTCGCTGATTCAAACAAGAATTTTTAGGAGCCAGACATGCCCCGCATTCCGTTTGCCGAACTGAAAGCCGAATTCAAGCGCGTCCTGATCAAGAAGGGCTGCGACGAAGCCACCGCCGACCTGTCGGCGCAACTGATGACCGAAACCAGCTGCGACGGCGTGTATTCGCACGGCGTCAACCGCTTCCCGCGCGTCGTCGAATACATCGAGAAGGGCTACATCGACCTGCAGGCCAAGCCGACCAAGGTCGAAGGCATGGGCGCCTTCGAACGCTGGGACGGCAAGCTCGGCCTGGGCAACGTCAACGCCAAGCTGTCGATGGACCGCGCCGTCGAACTGGCGCGTGAATTCGGCATCGGCTGCGTCGCGCTGGGCAACACCAACCATTGGCTGCGCGGCGGCAGCTACGGCTGGCAGGCGGCCGACGCCGGCTGCGTCGGCATCTGCTGGACGAACACCCAGCCGAACATGCCGGCCTGGGGCGCCAAGGACCGGCGCATCGGCAACAACCCGTACATCATGGCCATCCCGCGCAAGGAAGGCCACGTGGTGGTCAACATCGCCATGGCCCAGTTCTCCTACGGCCAGATGGAAGCGTCGGCGATGCGCAACGAAATGATGCCGGTGCCGGGCGGCTACGACGAGCAGGGCAACATCTCGTGCGACCCCAAGGAAATCGCCAAGACGTGGCGCGTGCTGCCGATCGGCTATTGGAAGGGCTCGTCGATGTCCATCGTCATGGACCTCATCGCCGCGGTGCTCTCGGGCGGCCGCTCGACGCTGAAGGTCGGCGAACTGGGCAGCGACGAATACGGCCTGTCGCAGATGTTCATCGCCATCGACGCCACGCGCATCGCCGGCGAAGCCTTCCTGGCCTCGGCGGTCAATGAAGTGCTGGAAAACATCAAGGGATCGGAGCGGGTCGATCCGAATCAACCGGTGCTGTATCCGGGCGAGAAGGAAATGAACATCCGCAACGCCAACCTGGCCAACGGCATTCCCGTCGAGGACGCCGTGTGGGCCAAGATCAAGTCGCTTTGAACGGAAGGAGCGGAACATGAAAACACGGGCTTGTGTTCTCCACGCGCAGGAAGACCTGCGCATCGAGGAGCGCGACGTCGGCGAAGTCGGGCCGCAGCAGGTGCTGGTGCGCATCGGCGCCGGCGGCGTCTGCGGGTCGGACATCCATTATTACTGGGACGGCGGCATCGGCACGATCCGCGTCAGCGAACCGATCGTCCTCGGCCATGAAGTGGCCGGCACGGTCGAGGCGGTGGGCGAGCAGGTCACCCGCGTGCGCCCCGGCGACCGCGTCGCGGTCTGCCCCAGCCGTCCGTGCGGCAAGTGCAAGTTCTGCCAGTCCGGCGAGCAGCAGCATTGCCTGGAAATGCAGTTCTTCGGCAGCGCCATGCGCAAGCCGCACACCAACGGCGGTTTCCGCGACCGCCTGGTGGCCGAGGAATTCCAGTGCGAGCCGGTCGGCGACAAGGTGTCGATCGGCGAGGCGGCGTGCACCGAGCCGCTGGCCGTCGGCGTGCATGCGGTCAACCAGGCCGGCAGCCTGGTGGGCAAGCGCGTGCTGGTCACCGGCGCCGGCCCGATCGGCGCGCTGCTGATCGGCGCGGCGCGCGTCGCCGGCGCGCAGGAGATCGTGGCCATGGACATTTCCGAAGCCCCGCTCAAGGCGGCGCTGGCCATGGGCGCCAACGTGGCGATCAACGCGGCCAACGAGCCGGACCGCCTGGCGGCGGAGTATTCGGCCGACAAGGGCTACTTCGACGTGGCCTTCGAATGCACCGGCGTGGGCGCCGTGCTCAAGCAGGCGTTTCCCGTCGTGCGGCCGCGCGGCACCATCGTCCAGGTCGGCGTCACCGGCAGCGCCGACATCCCGATCAACGCGCTGGTCGGCAAAGAAATCCGGCTGGTCGGCACGCACCGCTTCCATCAGGAATACGCCGTGGCCGCCCGCCTGATCCGCGAACAGCGCATCGACGTGAAGCCGATCATCACCCAGACCCTGCCGATGGAGCGGGCCGCCGAGGCGTTCGCCATCGCGCGCGACCGTTCGTCGCAGATGAAGGTGCAATTGAGCTTCGCCGACTGACGGTGCGTGAAACACGCAAAAGTGAATGAAACGGGACAAAATGGCTTGACAACGAAACGTCGTTCCATAAAAATCTCCGGCACTTTTTATTAAGGAATATTGTTCCGTTTTCATTCATGCGCTGGAGTTCGGGAGGTCAAGTGGAAAAGCATCAGGGTAAGCAGGGCGTGGTCATCGTGGCGGATTGCGATCATCCGTCGATCGACATCGAGAAGTCGGTGCTGGAAGGCGTCGCCTCGGAGGTGCGCTGGCTGGCGTGCAAGACCGAGGATGAAATCATCGCCCAATGCGGCGACGGCGACGGCATCATCATCCAGTACGCGCCGATGACGCGGCGCGTGCTCGAACAGCTGCCGCGCTGCCGGATCATCGCCCGCTACGGCGTGGGCGTCGATACGGTCGATCTGGCGGCCGCCTCCGACCGGGGAATCGTGGTCAGCAACGTGCCGGACTACGGCACACACGAGGTGTCCGACCATGCCCTGGCGATGATGCTGTGCCTGACGCGCAAGGTGCCCATGGCCAGCGCGCAGATCAAGCGCGGGCAATGGGACTTCCGCCTGATGCACCCGGTGCACCGCCACCAGGTGCAGACCATCGGCATCGTCGGCCTGGGCCGCATCGGCCGTGCCATGGCGCACAAGACGCACGCCCTGGGCATGAAGGTGGTCGGCTACGACCCGTACGTCAAGCCGGCCGACCTGCCGGAGTACATTTCCCTGCTGCCGCTCGAAGCGGTGCTGGCGCAGTCCGACGTGGTTTCGGTCCACTGCCCGCTGACCGAGACCACGCGCAACATGCTCGATGAGCCGATGCTGCGCCTGATGAAGCCGTCGGCCTACCTGGTCAACACGGCGCGCGGCTGCATCGTCGACGAAGTCGCCCTGGACAAGCTGCTCACCGAAAAGAAGCTGGCGGGCGCCGCCATGGACGTGCTGGCGGCCGAGCCCGGCCCGGCCAGCCATCCGCTGTTCAGGCACGAGAATTTCTACTGCACGCCGCACATGGCCTGGCACTCGGAAGAGTCCGCCCAGGAACTCAAGCGCAAGGCGGCCGAGGAAGTCCGGCGCGTGCTGCGCGGCGAAGCCCCGATGTACCAGGTCAACAAATTCTGAGGTGAACGGATCATGAAAAGCATTCAATACAAGGCGGCGCAGCAGGTGGCGTGCGAAGAGAAGGCGGTGCCGGAAGTCGGTCCGGGCGAAGTGCTGATCAAGGTGGCCTACGCCGGGGTATGCGGTTCCGACATGATCATCTACCAGGGCGTGCATCCGCGGGCGAAGGCGCCGCTGGTGCTCGGCCACGAGTTCTCCGGCACGATCGAGAAGGGCCACAGCACGCTGCCGCCGGGCACCCCGGTGACCGTCTACCCGCTGCTCAGCTGCGGCCACTGCCAGCCGTGCCGGAACGGCTACGCCCACGTCTGCGACACCCTGAAGCTGATCGGCATCGACTGCGACGGCGGCATGGCCGACTACGTCAAGGTGCCCGAAGACAAGGTGCTGCCCATTCCCGCCGACTTCTCCCTGAAGCTCGGCGCCTTCATCGAACCGGTGGCCGTCGGCGTGCATGCCGTGGCCCGCTCCGGCTACCGCCCCGGCGACACCGCCGTGGTCTATGGCGCCGGCCCGATCGGCCTGTGCGTCGCCGGGTGCCTGAGCTACTTCGGCGCCAACCGGGTGATCGTCATCGAAGCCAACCCGCACCGGCTCGACGTCGCCCGGCAGCTGGGCTTCACCGTCATCGACGCGGTCAAGGACGACCTGCGCGCCAAGGTGCTGGAGTACACCCAGGGCCGCAAGGCCGACCTCGCCTTCGACTGCGCCGCCCACCCCAGCGTGCACACCAGCATCCTCGACATCCTGCGCGTGCAGGGCACCGGCGTCGTGGTCGGCTCCTACAAGAAACCGGCCGAAGTCGACCTGCTCAAGATCGAATTCAAGGAACTCACCCTGATCGGCACGCGGGTGTATGAACGGCGCGACTTCGAAACCGCCATCGCCATCCTGCAGAGCGGGCGCATCGACTTCGAACGCCTGCTCACCGTCGCCGCCCCGGAAGAGGCCCCGGACCAGTTCGGCCAACTGCTCAGTGGCAAGACCGACGCCATCAAGCTCATCTTCCAGCTCGGCTGAGCCCCGGACCCCGCAAGCACACCAGGAAAGACACAAGGAAAAAAACACATGCACGACCTCTTCAACCTCCAGGGCCGGGTGGCCCTCGTCACCGGTGCCAGCCGGGGCCTCGGCCAGGCCATGGCGCTCGGCCTCGCCCAGGCCGGCGCATCGGTCGCCGTGGTCGGCCGCACGCCGGTCCCCGACCTGCTCGACCGGATCGCCGCGCAGGGCGTGCGCGGCGGCTTCTACGAACACGACCTGGGCGACATCGACGGCATCCCGGCGCTGATCGCCCGCATCCAGGCCGACTTCGGCCGGATCGACATCCTGGTGAACAACGCCGGCGTGCAAAGCCGGCACCCGGCCACCGAGTTCCCGAGAAAGGACTGGGACTTCGTGATCGGCGTCAACATGAACGCCGTGTTCTTCATGTGCCAGGAAGTGGGCAAGGGCATGCTGGCGCAAGGGCGGGGCAAGATCATCAACATCGCCTCGCTGCTCTCGTTCCAGGGCGGGCTGACGGTGCCGGCGTACGCGGCGAGCAAGGGCGGGGTGGCGCAATTCACCAAGAGCCTGGCCAACGAATGGGCGGGGCGTGGGGTGAACGTGAACTGCATCGCGCCGGGGTACATGGAGACGGAGATGAACACGGCGCTGCTGGCGGACGCGACGCGCAGCCGGCAGATTCTGGAGCGGATTCCGGCGGGGCGGTGGGGCCGGCCGGAGGACATGGTGGGGGCGGTGCTGTACCTCGCCTCGCCCGCCTCCGACTACGTCAATGGCACCACCCTCACCGTCAACGGCGGGTGGCTGGGGCGCTAGACAGTCAAGGTTTTTGGTTTACATGATCGGAGATAAAACATGTTCGTGAGAGGGTTGGTAAAAGCGATGGAGTGGCTGCTGATGGCCATTCTGGGATTCATGGTGATCCTGGTGTTCGGCAACGTGGTCCTGCGCTACGGCTTCAACTCCGGGATCGTCTTTTCGGAAGAGGTCTCGCGCTTCCTCTTCATCTGGATGGTGTTCCTGGGCTCGGTGCTGATGCTGCGCGACAACGGCCACCTCGGGGTGCATACCCTGACCAAGCTGATGCCGCTCGCCGGCAAGAAGGTCTGCAAGTTCCTCAGCGACCTCATCACCTTCGGATGCTGCGTCCTGCTCACCATCGGCGGCTGGAAGGTCGTCGCGCTGAACATGCCGAACATCGCGCCGGTGTCCGAGATTCCGCTCGGCGTGGTGTTCATCGCCTGCCTGGTGTGCAGCGTCGGCATGGGCATCCTGCTGCTCAACTCGATGTACCGCCTGCTGACCGGCCAGATGCAAGAGCAGGAAATGTGCCCCGACTTCGACGACGCGCTTTGATCGCACGCACACAGGGAATAGGAGAAAACAAATGACCGTAACAATCTTCCTGGTGTCGCTGTGCGGTGCCATGTGCATCGGCATGCCGGTGGCCTTCGCGCTGCTCGTCTGCGGCGTGTCGCTGATGGTGCATCTCGGGCAGTTCAACACCCACATCCTGGCGCAGAACCTCATTTCCGGCGCCGACAACTTCCCGCTGATGGCCATTCCGTTCTTCATGCTGGCCGGCGAGATCATGAACAAGGGCGGCATCTCGCAGCAGATCGTCAACGTGGCCAACGCGCTGGTCGGCCACATCGAGGGCGGCCTGGGCTACGTGGCCATCATCGCCGCGCTGATCCTGGCGGCCATCTCCGGCTCCGCGGCGGCGGACACGGCGGCGCTGGCGGCGGTGGTCATCCCGATGATGCGCAAGGCCAACTACAACGTCGGCCGCTCCGCCGGCCTGATCGCCGGGGCGGGCTGTATCGCCCCGATCCTGCCGCCGGCCATGCCGCTGGTGCTGTTCGGCGTGGTCGCCCAGCTGTCGATCACCAAGCTCTTCTTCACCGGCATCTTCCCGGGCCTGTTCATGGCGCTGTCGCTGGTCATCACCTGGAAGATCGTGGCGCGCAAGGACTTCGCCAATTCGCCGAAGAGCACCTTCGACAGCGGCCTGCTGCTGCGCTCCCTGCGCAAGGCGATCTGGGCGCTGACGCTGCCGATCATCATCATCGGCGGCATGAAGACCGGCATCTTCACGCCGACCGAGGCGGCCGTGGTCGCCGCCGTGGTGGCCCTGCTGGTCAGCGTGTTCATCTACCACGGCATGAAGTTCACCGACCTGCCGAAGATCCTGCTGCAGGCCGCCAAGACCTCCAGCTCGATCATGCTGATCGTCGCCGCGTCGATGGTTTCCGCCTGGCTGATCACCATCGCCGACATCCCGTCGCAGGTGACCAGCATGATGCAGCCGTTCATGGACAACAAGATGATGCTGATGATCGTGCTGATGCTGCTGGCCTACGCGGTGGGCACCGCGCTCGACCTGGCGCCGACCGTGCTGATCCTGACGCCGGTGATCATGCCGCTGGTCAAGGAAGCCGGCATCGACCCGTACTACTTCGGCATCATGTTCATGATGAACAACGCCATCGGCCTGATCACGCCGCCGGTCGGCACGGTGCTCAACGTCGTGTCGAGCATCGCGCGGGTGAACCTCGATACGGTGATCAAGGGGATGTTCCCCTTCCTGATCGCCGAGACGCTGGTGATGTTCCTGCTGGTGCTGTTCCCGCAGCTGGTGATGATCCCGGCGCGCTGGTTCTATTGATCGATGGTAAGGTTTGTTCCTGTGGCTTGATCCGAACCCGCATTTCCCGAAGAAATGCGGTTGACGATGTAGGTGGTACCGTTGTTTTACCATTAACTGGAGAGGTGAAATGAAATTCAAAAAAGGTCTGATTACGTCGCTGATGGCCGTTGGCCTGATCGCGGGGGGCGTGGGCGCCGCACATTCCGAGACGCTGCGCTTTGCTTCGGAATCGCCGCGCACCGATACGCAGTCGATCGCCGGCGAGAAAATGAGTGAACTGCTCAAGGCCAAGACCAATGGCGCGCTGGATCTCAAGATCTTCGCCGACAGCTCGCTGGGCGCCTTCCAGGCCGCCATTTCCGGCGTGCGCGGCGGCACCATCGACATGGCCGTCTCGGGTTCGGCGAATTTCAGCGGCCTGCTGCCGCTGCTGGGAATCTTCGACATCCCGTTCATGTTCAAGGACTCCGAGCACGCCTACCGCGTGCTCGACGGCAAGATCGGCCAGGACATGCTCGACAAGCTGGGCGAGTTCGGCATGAAGGGCCTGGCGTTCTGGGACAACGGCTGGCGCGAGCTGACCAATTCCAAGCACCCGGTCAAGACGCCCGCCGACGTCAAGGGGCTGAAAGTCCGCACCACCGGCAGCCCGGCGCACATCGAAGCGTTCAAGCTGCTCGGCGCCAACCCGGTGCCGATGCCCCTGGCCGAGCTTTACACGGCGCTGGAAATGAAGACCGTCGATGCCCAGGAACACCCGCTGGGCGTGCTGTGGTCGGCCAAGCTGTACGAAGTGCAGAAGCATCTGTCCATCACCAACCACGCCTACAGCGCGCTGATCCTGGTGATGAACAAGGCCAAGTTCGACTCGCTGCCGCCGGCGCACCAGAAGGCGCTGATCGAAGCCGCGCGTGAAGCCGGACAACTGCAGCGCAACCTCAACAACATGGGCATGAAGCGCGTGATCGAGGACGTCAAGAAGGCCGGCATGCAGGTCGTCGAAAACGTCGATCCGAAGCCCTTCCTGGAAGCCACCAAGCCGGGTCGCGACACCTTCACCGCCAAGTTCGGCGGCGCGGACATCATCAAGCAGATCGACGCCGTCCGCGATGTCAAGTAAGGCCGTGGCCGGCAACGGCTAGCCTTCTCCATCACCTGCGCCACTCCGGATCATGCAACCCGGCGTGGCGCAGGTTCGTTGAGCGGTGAATGACGCCGGCCTCTTTATCTCGGCCGGTCTTTTGGTTAAAATGAAACGCTGTTTCATAATCGCGCTGGCTGACGCGAGTCCTCCAGAAAACTTCATTTCCGGGCATGGTCCTGCAACATGAATGAAAAGCTCAATTCCGGCATCGACAAGACGCTGAGCATCCTCGAATTCATTTCGCGGAACTCCAAGGGCGTGTCGCTGGCGGAACTCGTCAAATCGGTTGGCATACCGAAGACGACCGCTTTCCGCATCCTGGAAGTGCTGCTGGCGCGCGAATACGCCACCTGGGACCCGGAGAGCGAGAAATATTCCATCGGGCTCAAGACGCTGGAGATCGGCCTGAGCGGCCTGATCGGACAGAACATCGTCAACATCTCCGTCCCTTATCTGCAGGAACTGTCCTCATCGGTCGGGGAAACGTCGTTCCTGGCGGTATACAACAGCGGCGACGTGGTCTACCTGTACAAGGTGGAAGGCAACAAATCGATCGTCACCACGGCCACCCTGGGCAGCCGCCGGCCGGCCTACTGCACGGCCCTCGGCAAGGCCATCCTGGCGAATCTGCCGATCGAGGAAGCAGACCGGATCTTCGAGAGGTCGCTGGAGAAGCTGACCGACAAGACGATCGTCGAGCGCATCCGCCTGCATGAGGAGTTCGCCAGGATTCGCCTGAGCGGCTACGCGGTGGACGACGAAGGCGTCGAGCACGGCCTGTATTGCCTGGCCGTGCCGGTCTACGACTATACGGGCCGGGTCGCCGCCGCGATCAGCGTTTCCGGGCCGGTCAAGCGGATGACCGAAAACGGCGAGAAGATCGTCGACGAACTGCAGTCGATCGGCGGGATGATTTCGAGGCGTCTCGGTTACGTCAAGGCCATGCGGGAAAGGATCTGAGGCCTCGGGTGTGGTTGCTTAGGAAGGCTTGCCCCGTCAAGCCTCCGTCAGTTTCATCGTGGTGAGTTTTTTAACGGACAGGAGAAAGAAATGGCAACGAAAGACAGGCTGTCGGTATTGCTGGCGATGCTGGACCAATCGGTGATTCCGGTGTTTTACCACCCGGATGAAGAGGTGTGCGTGAACGTGATCCAGGCCTGCGCGAACGGCGGGGCGAAGTGCGTGGAGTTCACCAACCGGGGCGACTTTGCCGCGGACGTCTTCCTGCGGGTGACCAAGCACTTCGCCAAGGCCGACCCGAGCGTGATCATGGGCGTGGGCTCGGTGGTGGACGCCCCGACGGCCGGGCTCTACATCGCCTACGGCGCCAAGTTCGTGGTCGGCCCGCTGCTCAACGCCGAAGTGGCCAAGGTGTGCAACCGGCGCGGCATCCCCTACAGCCCCGGCTGCGGCTCGGCCAGCGAAATCGGCGACGCCCAGGAACTCGGCTGCGAACTGATCAAGGTCTTCCCCGGCGCCTCGGTCGGCGGCCCGGACTTCGTCAAGAGCGTGATGGGCCCGATGCCCTGGACGCGGATCATGCCCACCGGCGGCGTCGAGCCGACCGAAGAGTCCCTGCGCAAATGGTTCGGCGCCGGCATCGTCGCCTGCGGCGTCGGCTCCAACCTGATCACCAAGAAGCTGCTCGACGCCAAGGACTACAAGGGTCTTGAAGAGAACGTCCGGCAGACCATCGCGCTGGTCAAGCGCATCAAGGCCGAACTCGCCAAGTAAGGCGGACACCCATCAACCCCTATTAACCACAACGAACACAACGGGCACGACGAAATCATTTTGTTTGGCTTCTCGTTGTGTGCGTTGTGCACGTCGTGGTTAAACCTGCTTTTTTGAGGACACCCCCATGAGCGAACTCATCATCAAACCCGCCAGCGAAGCCCGCTGGGACTGCGTCTCCTTCGGCGAAGTCATGCTGCGCTTCGACCCCGGCTTCGGCCGGGTGCGCAACGCCCGCAGCTTCCAGGTGTGGGAAGGCGGCGGCGAATACAACGTGGCGCGGGCCATGAAGAAATGCTGGCAGAAGCGCGCCGCCGTGGTCACCGCCCTGCCGAAGAACGACCTCGGCTGGCTGGTCGAAGACTTCATCATGCAAGGCGGCGTGGATCTGAGCCACGTCATCTGGCGCGATTTCGACGGCCTCGGCAAGAACACCCGGGTCGGCCTCAACTTCACCGAAAAAGGCTTCGGCGTGCGGCCCGCGCTCGGCTGCTCCGACCGGGGCAACAGCGCCGCCTCGCAGATCAAGCCCGGCGAAGTGAACTGGGAAAAGCTCTTCGGTGAAGAAGGCGTGCGCTGGTTCCACACCGGGGGCATCTTCGCCGCGCTGGCCAGCAACACCGCCGAAGCGGTGATCGAAGCGGTCGAAGCCGCCAAGAAATACGGCACCGTCGTCTCCTACGACCTCAACTACCGCGCTTCCCTGTGGAAGAGCCAGGGCGGCAAGGAGGCGGCGCAGCGGGTCAACCGCACCATCGCCAAGAACGTCAACGTGATGATCGGCAACGAAGAAGACTTCACCGCCTGCCTCGGCTTCGAAGTCGAAGGCGCGGACGAACACCTCACCCAGATCGAGACCGAAAGCTTCAAGAAGATGATCCAGACCGCGGTCGCGGCGTTCCCCAACTTCAAGGTGGCGGCGACCACGCTGAGGAAGGCCACGACGGCCACCTTCAACGACTGGTCGGCGCTGGTGTACTACCAGGGGCAGCTGTACCAGTCGATGCAGCGGGACGACCTGGAGATCTACGACCGGGTGGGCGGAGGCGACGGGTTTGCCTCGGGGCTGATCTACGGTTTCCTGGAAGGCAAGGGGCCGCAGGCGGCGGTGGAATACGGCGCGGCGCACGGTGCCCTGGCCATGACCACCCCCGGCGACACCTCGATGGTCCGCGTCGAGGAGGTCGAGGCCGCCATGAAGGGCAAGGGCGCCCGCGTCATTCGTTAAAGCTGCGCTGTATCGAAAAGAAACGGCCTCCTGCGCGGAGGCCGTTTTTCATTGGCCGGCCGGCGGCCTCTCAGCAGCGTTCCCAGATCGTCGCGATGCCCTGGCCGCCGCCGATGCACATCGTGGCCAGGCCGTAGCGGGCCTGGACGCGCTGCATCTCGTGCAGCAGCTTGGTGACGATCACCGCGCCGGTGGCGCCGACCGGATGCCCGAGCGCGATCGCGCCGCCGTTCGGGTTGGTCTTCGCCGGGTCGAGGCCGAGGCCCTTGGCGACCGCCAGCGCCTGCGCAGCGAAGGCTTCGTTGGCCTCGATCACGTCGATCTGGTCGAGCGACAGCCCGGCGCGCCGCAAGGCGATCTGCGTGGCCGGGATCGGTCCGTCGCCCATCACGCTCGCCTCGACGCCGGCGATCGCGTAGGCCATCAGCCGCGCCAGCGGCGCGCGGTGCAGGCGCTCCGCCGCCTCGGCGCCGGCCAGCACCAGAAAGGCCGCGCCGTCGTTGATGCCGGAGGCGTTGCCGGCGGTGACGGTGCCGCCTTCCTTCTTGAACGCCGCCTTCATCTGCGCCAGCGCGTCCAGGCTGGTCTCGCGCGGATGCTCGTCGGTGTCGAAAACCGCCTCTCCCTTGCGCGTGCGCAGCGTGACCGGCACGATCTGCGCGGCGAAGCGGCCCGCGGCGATCGCCTGCGCGGCCCGCCGCTGCGACTCCAGCGCGAAGGCGTCCTGCGCCTCGCGGCCGATCGACCATTTGGCGGCCTGGTTCTCGGCGGTCATGCCCATGTGTCCGGCGCCGAACGGGTCGGTCAGCGCGGCGACCATCATGTCCACCATCTGCGCGTCGCCCATGCGCGCGCCGTTGCGCATGCTCGGGGACAGGTAGCCGCCGGCGGACATCACTTCGACGCCGCCCGCCAGGCCGATCTCGGCGTCGCCGAGCAGGATGTTCTGGGCGACGCCGACGATCGCCTGCATGGCCGAGCCGCACAGGCGGTTGCAGGCCATCGCCGTCGACTCCATCGGCATGCCGGCGCGCACCGCGATCAGCCTGGGGACGTAGGGAAAGTTCCTGCCGCAGGGGATGACGTTGCCGACGACGGCGCAGGTGGCCAGGGCGGCGTCGACGCCGGCGCGCGCGAATGCCTCGCGGGCCACCGTGCTGCCCAGGTCTTCCGGCGCGAGGCCGCTCAGGGCACCGCCGAAGGTGCCGATCGCCGAACGGACGGCGCTGAGCGCGAATATCTGTGTAGCCATGCTTGCTCCTTGCTGATTCGAGGTTTTCCGCAGGGAACCGCGCCCTCCCGGCGGCGGGCGCGGCAACGAGGTTTTACCGCTAACCGAGGATCGGCGGCACGTACGGCAGGGTCAGGCCGAGCAGCCAGAGCAGGATCAACACGACCGGCGTGTGGAAAATCAGCTGCAGCGTCGAATAGCCGGCCAGATCGCGCGCCTTGACGCCGGTCAGCCCCATCAGCGGCAGCATCCAGAACGGGTTGATGAAGTTCGGCAGCGCCTCCGCCGCGTTGTAGACCTGCACCATCCAGGCAAGATTCACGTGCAGCTGGTTGGCCGCTTCGAGCAGGTAGGGCGCTTCGACCACCCACTTGCCGCCGCCCGACGGCAGGAACAGCCCGAGAATCGCCGAGTAGATCCCGCCGACCAGCGGCAGCGTCTCCTGCGTCGAGATGGAAACGAAGAACCTGGCCAGCACTTCGTTCAGCCCGGAGCCCATCAGCACGCCGAAGATCCCCGCGTACAGCGGGAACTGCAGCAGTACGCCGCCGGTCATCGGCACCGCCTTGGCCGCGGCGCGCAGGAAGGAGCGTGGGCTCCAGTGCAGCAGCATGCCGGCGATCAGGAACATGAAGTTGTAGGTGTTCAGGTCGAGCGCGGCCAGCCCGCCCTTGGTGCTGAAGACGTCGTACAGGTAAACGACGCCGAGCGCGACCAGCACCAGCGTCAGGGCCGGATTGAATTCGAGCTTCTCGCCCGGTGTCTGCGGCGAGCCGATTTCCTCATGGCTGTCCTGGTAGACGATTCCCGCCATCTCGGCGGTCTTCGCCTTGTCGGCCGTCGGCGTCGAGGCGTAGCAGATCCACACCGACAGCACCACCAGCACGACGATCATCACCAGGTTCTGCCAGGTGAACAGCGTCTCGCCGAGCGTGATGATGCCGCTGATCTTGAGCAGGGCGGGCGGAATGGAGCCCTTGGTGGCCATCAGCAGCGCGGCCGAGGACGACAGGCCGAGGGCCCACACGCTGCCCAGGCCCAGGTAGCCGGCGGCGCCCATGGCGCGGTAGTCGACGCCCTTGACGCGCTTGCTGATCTCGCGCATCAGGATGCCGGCGAAGATCATGCTGAAGCCCCAGCTGAGCAGCGAGGCGAGCATGGCCAGGAAGCCGACGTAGGCCACGGCCGTCTTCGGCTCCTTGGGCACGGCCGCCAGGACGTTGATGATCCTGCGCACCGGGCCGGACACGGCGACGATGTAGCCGCCGATCACCACGAAGGCCATCTGCATGGTGAACGGAATGAGGTTCCAGAACGACTTGCCGAAATCGACCGAAACCTGAGCCGGCGTGCGGCCCATGGCCAGCGCCGCGCCGCAGACCACGACCACGGCGATGGCGGCGAACACGTAGGCGTCGGGGAACCACTTCTCGGCCCAGTCGGCCAGCGCGGCCCCCCAGCGCGCCATGAGGCCTTGGTCGTTGGCGTCGGTTCGGGCCGGCAGTTCGTGGCTGACGGTTGTGTGCGGATTCATGTTTTTCTCCTTCTCCCTTGCAGGGACACGATGGGCGTTGCTCCATCGCCGTAGCGGGAAGGGCCCCGCGCGGGCCGTTCCCGCCCGGCGTTCATTCGTACAGCCAGCGGGGAAGCGGCATGGCGCGGCACGCCGGGCTGACCGCGTAATCGGCCTCCGTCCGGGCGCGGACGTCGTCGAGGGAAACGCCCGGCGCGGTCTCGGTGAGCACCAGCCGGCCGTCGACGAAGCGGAAGACGGCCAGTTCGGTGACGATCGTGCCGACCCTGCCGGCGGCCGTCAGGGGCAGGGTGCAGCGTTTCAGGATCTTGGCGCCGCCCTCCCGGGTGGCGTGCTCCATGGCCACGATCACGTTCTTCGCCCCGGTCACGAGATCCATCGCGCCGCCCATGCCGGGCACCATCTTGCCGGGCACCATCCAGTTGGCGAGATTGCCCTCCTGGTCGACCTGCAGGCCGCCGAGCACGGTCACGTCCACGTGCCCGCCGCGGATGATGCAGAACGACAGCGCGCTGTCGAAGAAGGCCGTTCCCGGCACCATGCCGCACGGCTTGCCGCCGGCATTGACCAGATCGGGCAGCGGCGGGCCGGCCAGCGGCCCGAGGCCGGTGAAGCCGTTCTCCGACTGCAGCGTGATATGCACGTCCTCGGGCAGGAAGTCGGGCACCAGCGTCGGCAGCCCGATGCCCAGGTTGACCACGTCGCCGTCCTTCATCTCCTGGGCGACGCGGCAGGCGATCAGCGTTTTGGCATCCATGTCACTGCTCCCCGGCAAGAAGAAGGGCGTTGACCAGCACGCCCGGGGTCATCACGAGGTCGGGATCGATCGCGCCCGCCGGCACGATCTCGTCGGCCTCGGCCACGACGAAGTCGGCGGCCAGCGCCATGATCGGGTTGAAGTTGCGCGCCGCGCGCCGATAGACGAGGTTGCCGGCGTGGTCGGCGCAATGCGCCTTGAGGATGGCCAGGTCGGCGCGGAGCGGCCGCTCGACGAGGTAGTCGACGCCGTCGAAGCTGAGCCTGGTCTTGCCTTCCTCGACGACGGTGCCGACGCCGGTCGGCGTGAGCACGCCGCCGAGGCCCGAGCCGCCGCAGCGGATGCGCTCGGCGAGGGTGCCCTGCGGCACCAGCTCGACCTCGATCTCGCCGGCGATCATCTGCCGGCCGGTCTCCGGATTGGTGCCGATGTGCGAGGCGACGACCTTCCCGACGCGCCGGGCGGCGATCAGCACGCCGATGCCGCTGTCCGGCGTGGCGGTGTCGTTGCCGATGACCGTGAGATTGCCGACGCCGGCATCGAGGATCGCGCGCACGATCCCGTCGGGAGTGCCGACCCCCAGGAAGCCGCCGAACAGGATGCTCATCCCGTCCCTGAAGCGCGGCCTCAACTCGGCAAAACTGATTCGCTTGCTGGTTTGGCTCATGTGTTGGCTCCGTATGCCCGTTGAAAAGCAACGGGGCCAACGCAGGATGCGTGCCTGCCGCGATATTCCAGGATAATCAGCCGCTTGCGGCGATCGCTAGGGGAAATCCCGGCGGGCGCGGCGCCGGGTGCGCAAATTCATTCACACAGCGCGACGGAATCTGCGCAGTCGCCTGCGTCGAGATTCAGCTCGTGCAGCTTGTAGAGCAGCGCGCGCCGGCTGATGCCGAGTTCGCTGGCCGTGCGCGAGCGGTTGCCCTGGTTGCGGTCGAGCGCCTGCGCGATGACGCCGGCCTCGAAGTTGCGGACCAGCTCCTTGAGCTGCCTGGGCTGCCGCGGTTCGGCGGGCGCCGGCCGGCAGGCCTCCACGATCGGCAGCGGCAGATCCTCCGTGAAGAGCGTCCGGCCGGAGCTCATGACCACCGCGCGCTCGACGGCGTTGGACAGCTCCCTGACGTTGCCCGGCCAGGAGTAGCGCTGCATGATGGCCAGCGCGTGGTCGTCGAAGCCGTCGATCTCGCGCTGGTGTTCCGCCGCGAACTTGCGCAGGAAATGCGCGGCGAGCAACGGTATGTCCGACGGCCTCTGCCGGAGCGGCGGAATCGACAGGCTGACCACGTTCAGGCGGTAGTAGAGATCCTGGCGGAAGGTGCCGGCGGCGACCATCTCCTCCAGGTTGCGGTTGGTCGCGGCGACCAGACGCACGTTGACGCGCAGGGTGCGGTCGCCGCCGACGCGCTCGAATTCGCGGTCCTGCAGCGCGCGCAGCAGCTTGACCTGCAGCGCCAGCGGCAGCTCGCCGACCTCGTCGAGGAACAGGGTGCCGCCGTCGGCGTGCTCGAAGCGTCCGGTGCGACGCGCCACGGCGCCGGTGAAGGCGCCTTTCTCGTGGCCGAAGAACTCGCTTTCGAGCAGCCCCTCCGGAATGGCGCCGCAGTTGACCTTGACGAACGGGCGCGCGGCGCGCGGGCCGTTGTAGTGCAGCGAGGCCGCCAGCAATTCCTTGCCGACGCCGCTTTCGCCGTGGATGACCACCGAGGCGTTGTGCTGCGCGACGCGCTCGATGGCACGGCACAGCTGCCGCATGGCCGGATCGCTGGTGATGAAACGGTCGAGCCGGTAGGTCTCCGAAAGCTCGTGCTGGAGCAGGCCGATTTCCCGGCGCATCTCCCGGATCTGGTAGGCGCGGTTGACCAGCAGGCTGATCTCCGCGAGGTCGAAGGGCTTGATGACGAAATCGAAGACGCCGTTCTTGATCGCCCGGACCGCCGTGTCGAGGTCGGCGAAGGCCGTCATCAGGATCACCGCCGCGCCGGGGCGGTGCCGCAGCATCGCGCTCATGGCCTCGATGCCGTTCAGGCCGGGCATGCGGATGTCCATCAGCACGATGTCGGGCGAGGCGCTGCGGAACAGCGCCAGCCCGGCTTCGCCGTCCCTGGCCGCGACCGTCTGGTAGCCCTCGCGCTCCAGCACGGCGGCGAGCATGCGGCGGATGCTCTCGTCGTCGTCGACGATCAATATCTGGTAATCGGCTTTCATCGTCCTCAACCTTCCTCAACCTTCCGTCTCCCGTGCCGGGAAGTGAATGGTGACCGTGGTTCCGCATCCTTCCTCGCTGTCGATCTCGATCGTGCCGTGGTGGCCGTCGACGATGCGCCTTGCAATTGCCATGCCGAGTCCGGTACCGGTGGCCTTGGTCGAGAAGAACGGATCGAAGATCCGCTCCCGGACCGCCGCGGCGATGCCGCAGCCGGTGTCGGCGACACTCACCTTGACCCGGCCCGGCCGGTCCGCCGCCGTGCGGATGCGTATCTCGCCGCTGCCGGCGATGGCCTCGATCCCGTTGACCACGATGTTCAGCAGCACCTGCTTGATCGGTCCCGGATCGGCCTCGACCAGGGGCAGCCCTGCCGCGAGTTCCGGCACGAACGCGATGCGCGCGCCGGCGGCGGCGTCGCGGGCCAGGATCAGCGTCTCGCGCACCAGCTGATTCACGTCCGTCGGCACGGGGTGCAGCGGCTGCGGGCGTACCAGGTCGAGCAGTTCGGAAACGATGCGGTTGAGGCCGTCGACCTCGCGGATGATGATGTCCCCGTACTCCCGCCATTCGCGCGGGCTGGACGAGCCCTGCAGGTATTGCACGAAACCCCGGATCGAGGTGAGCGGCGTGCGCAGCTCGTGCGCGATGCCCGCCGCCATTTCACCGACCGCCGCCAGCCGCTCGGTCTGCGCCACTTTCCGGCGCAGCAGGAACTGCTCGGTGATGTCGCGGATCACCGCCACCACGCCGAGCTTCCGCCCGCGCCCGTCGTACAGCACGCTGGTGCTGGCGACCACGTGCGGCGTGCGCTGCGGCAGCGGATAGTCGACCTCGATGCCGCGATGCTCGCGGCCGCTCTGCAGGGTGTCCACGATCGGACTGCAAAAGTTGGCGTCGGGCCGGAACAGCGCCAGATAGGGCTTACCGACCACCTCTTCCGGGCGGCAGCCGAAGAGCTCGCAGCCGGCGGGGTTGATGTAGGTCACGGTGTTTCCCGAGTCGACGGTGATCACCGCGTCCGCCAGACTGTCGAGGATGTTGTCGTGCATCGAGCGCGTTTCGAGGAGGCTTTGCGCCAGGCCGTTGATCGCCTCGACGATCTCGCCGATCTCTCCCTTGATCGGAGCGATCGGCGTGCCCAGGTCGAAGCGCAGCCGCGCCAGACCCTTCTTGATCTTCTCCAGCTTGTTCGTCAGCTGCGCCACGACGAAGTAGACCACCGCCAGGGACAGGCCGAAGCCGACCAGCGTCATCGTCTGCACCGCCAGCCGCATCGCGCCGGCCTGCCGCTCGATGGCGTCGAGGAATTCGTTGGCCCAGATGTAGCCGACCACCCGCCCGCGCTCCTCGATCGGCAGCATCGAATTCATGATCTGGCCGCGCACCTGCCCGCCGCTCACCGTCATCGGCGTGCCGCCGGCCATGACCTTCCAGCCGGGGTGGCCCGCCGGGATGGTCATGCCCACGGTCCGGTCGTACTGGTCGCTCGGCCCGTAGGTGACGATCGCGTTCAGGTCGCGATGGAAATAGCCGACGCCGACGCCGGGGAAGGCCTGCGCCACCTGATCGCTGAACTCGCGCAGGCGGACGTTGAGGAAATGGATCTTGGCGTCGCGGTCGTCCGGATCGCCGGCGTATCCGTCCAGCAAGCCGCGAAAGCCGCCGCGGCCCTCCAGGTGCCGCGCCAGCAGCACGTCGATGCCATGCAGATGATCGTGCTTCTCGGCCATGAAGGCCTCGTGGCTGCGCAGTTCGAGCACGTAGCCGGTGGCGATGATCGGCAGGCCGACGATCGGCAGCAGGACCAGCATGAGCTGCATGCGCAGCGTCGCCGGCCAGAAACGGCGAAGCAGTCTGATCATTGTTGTCGGAGTCTCCCTTCGTTCGATGCGAAGGCATGTTACCGAACTCCGCCGGGCGTGGCCGCGTTCCGTTTCCGGCGCCGCCGCGCCGCCCGCAGCCGCTTCCGTTTTTTGCCGATGCTCAGGCGGCGTGGCTGCGCATCGCCTTCAGCCGCTTCATCGCGTCGTTCTCGCCCCGGCCGAAATAGTCGTAGAGCCGGCGGTAGTCGTCGTACAGCCGGTCGTAGATGGCCTGGTTGGCCGGAATGGGCAGGATGGCCTCCGGCCTGATGTGCCCCATGCGTTCGGCGGCGGCATGGATGTCCGGATACAGCCCGGCGGCGACGGCGGCGTAGATCGCCGAGCCGAGCGCCGGCGCCTGCGCGGAGCCGGCGAGGCGCACGGGCTTGCCGAGAACGTCCGCGTAGATCTGCCGGAGCAGGGCGTTCTTCTGCGGCAGCCCGCCGGCGGCGACGTACTCGTCGACCGGCACGCCCTTGCGCTCGAAGGCCTCGATGATCGTGCGCGTGCCGAACGCGGTGGCCTCGATCAGCGCCCGGTAGA
The DNA here is from genome assembly GCF_047602565.1 of Propionivibrio sp. GTDB lineage: Bacteria > Pseudomonadota > Gammaproteobacteria > Burkholderiales > Rhodocyclaceae > Propionivibrio. The sequence continues at coordinate 644,225 of NZ_JASGGX010000001.1, read as the reverse complement.
TGTCGGGCGCGCGGGTGGCGAGCGTCACGCCCAGGAGCATGCCGCTCAGGTCCGTGTCGACCAGCGTCGAGCGGTTGCCATTGAGCCAGTCGAGCGCGACCAATCCGTGCTCGCCCGGCCGCTGCTTGGCCGATTCCCGTTCGAGATGCTCGTGGATGCCCAGGCCGGCGGCGCGGGCCGCCCGGTGGTAGGACTCCGGCACCGCATGCTCGACGAACCAGCCCAACCCGTCGCCGACGCAGCTCTGGCCGGCTTCGTAGCCGTAAACGCCGGGCACGATGCCGCCATGGACCACGCCGCACATGCCTTCCACGGCTTCCAGGCGGTCGCCGATGAGCATGTGGCAGGTTGACGTCCCCATGATCGCCACCATCCGCCGGGAGCCGGTCACCTTGACCGCCGGAACCGTGACGTGGGCGTCAACGTTGGCCACGGCCACGGCCGTGCCGGGGAGCAGGCCGGTCAGCGCGGCGGCGCGTTCGCTCAAGGGGCCGGCGAGCTCGCCCAACTGCCGGAAATCGCGCGTCAGGCGCGTGTCCACGACGTCCGCGAAACGCGGGTCGAGCGCCGCGAAATAGTCGGCGCCCGGAAAGCCGGCATCGGTGAGGATGCATTTGTAGCCGGCGAAGCAGGCACTGCGCACCTCGCGGCCGGTGAGCTGCCAGACGACCCAGTCGCCGGCTTCCATGAAACGCTCCGCCGCGGCGTAGACCTCGGGCGCCTCCTGCAGCACCTGCAGCATCTTGGGGACCGACCATTCGCTCGAAATCTTGCCGCCGTACAGCGGCAGCCAGGGTTCGCCCCGCTCCCGGGCGACGGCGTTGACCTGATCGGCCTGCGGCTGGCTGGCGTGGTGCTTCCAGAGCTTGGGCCAGGCATGCGGCTGGTCCGCCCAGCGCGGCAGCATGCACAGCGGCGTTCCGTCGCGCCGCGCCGGCATGAAGGTGCACGCCGTGAAGTCGATCCCCACGCCCTTGATCAGTGAGGGATCGACGCCGCTGGCGCGCAGCAGTTCCGGGATGGTGACGCGCAGCACCTCCAGGTAATCGGCGGGGTTCTGCAACGCCCAGTTCGGCGGCAGGAGCGTGCGGCCTCCCGGCAGATGGCGGTCGATGACCCCGTCGGCGTAATCGTGGACGGCGGTGGCGACCTCCCGGCCGTCGCTGGCGTCCACGAGCAGGGCGCGGCCGCTCAGGGTGCCGAAGTCAATCCCGATCGTATAGTTTTTCATGATTTTTCAGTGGTCATGGTCGCTGCGGTGAATCGAGCCAGAAGCCGTCATTCCGGCGCAAGCCGGAATCCAGGAAATCGACGACCCGGATACCGGCTTGCGCCGGTGTGGCGAATGGATCGGCGTTCTTCAGGTGATGGCCTCGATCTGCTCCCGGACGTTGTCGGGTTCGAAGATTTTCCGCCAGTCGTCCTTGATGAATTCGCGCAGGCCGCGCTCCAGCGCCTTGTTGGCCGCGTCGGAGAACACCGCGCCGGGAATCTCGTCGAACAGGACCGCCAGCTGGATGCGCAGGTGGCCCAGCAGGAAGTCGCGCGCGGCGTCCGCCGGAACGCCGCGCTTGATGATTTCGTCGAGTCCCTGGCGGATGACGTAGATGCAGGTCGAGGACAGGGTTTCGACGAGCGCGGGTTCGAGCAGCCCCATCTGCTCGACGGTGATCCGGTGCGCCTTGGCGACCGGGCCGTAGAAGACCGAGGCCAGTTGTTCGCCGAGCGGGTACTGGCTGTCGTCCCCCTGCATCAGGGCGCAGACGATCGCCTGCTTGGCGGCGACGCCGCCGAAATGATCGTGCTGTTCCTGCGGGGTCGGCCCCCAATAGAAGATCGACGGATGCGCCGGGTGCGCGATGAAGTAGCTCAGGTCCGCGCGCCGGCATATCTTCCCGGCGAGGGGCGCGGCCGGATCGAGCATCACGGCCATCGCGCCGCTTTTCATCTGCGGGACGTAGTCGCCCGTCACCTTGGCGAGGGCGACGTCCGGCACGGCGAAGATCACCGCGTCCGCATCGCGGATGCAGTCGTCCGGCTGCGCCGCCGCCAGTCCGGCCTCGGCCAGCCGGGCCAGTCCCGCCGGGCTGATTTCGAGATAGCGCGTGAGGTACGTCAACTTGCGCAGGTTATGTGCGAGACGCATGCCCATCTTGCCGCCGGCGCCCACCAGAGTGATTTTTTGCATGATTCATGTCCAGAGTGAGGATTGATCTTTGGCCCGCGCGACGACGGCGCGGACCGACGGGAAAACGTTCATGCGAACAGCCGGCTTTCCTTGAGAAAGGCCACGCTCGCGGCGACCCATTCCGCCTCCTTGCGGATCGTCGCGTCCAGGGTCTTTTCCGGCGGCGTCCACAGTTCGACGATGGCGCTCCTGCAGCGCCCGCCCGGCGCGACCGCCGCCACCAGTCCGGGAATGTCCAGCAGCCCCCGGCCGGCGGGAAGGCCCTCCACGACGAACCCCATCTTGTGGTCAACGCGGCGCACCGTGAATTCCTTGAGGTGCAGGTTGATCGTGTAAGGCGCCAGGGTCCGCACGACCTCCCGGACGCCTTCGCCGGCGCCCATGCTGTTCACGGAATCCAGGCAGATGCCGACCCATTCGGGATCGGTTTCGGCGACCATCCGCGCGAATTCATGGCTCAGGAAGCGGTCGTGGTTCTCGATCGCCAGGCGGACCCCGGCCCGCCGCAACTCGGGCACGAGCGCCCGGATCGTGTGGATCGCCTCGTCCAGTTCCGGCTCGTAGCCGGCGGCATCGACGACCAGCCGGAGGATGTCCGAGCCGAGCCGCCGCGCGATGTCCAGGTAAACCCGGACGTCGGCGGGGATCAGCCCGCGCATGCCCACCTCGATGCGCACGCCGAGCTCGTCCGCGAGGCGGCGCAAATCGTCCAGGGCCGCCGAATCCAGGAGGTGCAGGGGGCAATTGTCGGCGATCTGCACGACCGGCAGCTCGTACCGGTGCGCCTGCCGCAGCAGGTCGGCCGGCGTCATCGGCGCGTCCGGCGGTTGCCCGGGAACGCCGACGGCCCAGGTGAATGAGTAGGAGGACAATCCCAGTTGCATGATGCTTTCCTTGGTTGCGGAGACGGCCGGGGCCGCCGCCGGCGCCGTGCGGCGCCGGCAGTGCCGGTGGGTCTGCGTGGAAGCGGGGGAGGGCAAGGGCGCGCGGTGACGGAAGGGATGCCCGCCCGCGGCCTGCCCGCCGCGTGCCCCGGCCTACTTCTTCTGGCGCATGGCCGCGACCTGGTTGAACATCTCCTTGGCGAGGCTGGCGTCGAAGTCGGCGGCGAACTTGTCGACGACCGGCCGCACCTTGTCGCTCATGCGCTGCAGTTCGGCCGGCGGGATCGTCGTCACGGTCATGCCCTTGTCCTTGAGCGCGGCGATCGACTTGCTGTCCGCCTCGTTGTTCAGCTTGCGCTGGAAGGGGCGCGTTTCGACGACCGCCTCGGTGATGATCCGCTGCTCGTCCTTGCTCAGGGTATCCCACCACTTCTTGCTGGCCATCACCAGATGCGCCGCATAGGCGTGCCGGGTCAGGCTGAGGTATTTCTGCACCTCGTAGATCTTGGCCGTGTCGATCGTCGACGCCGGGTTTTCATGGCCGTCGACCGCGCGCGTTTCGAGCGCGGTGAACACCTCGCTCCAGGGCATCGGCACGGGGTTGGCGCCCAGCTCCTTGAAGAACTCCAGATAAACCGGGTTCTGCATCACGCGCAGCTTGATCCCGTTCATGTCCTCCAGCTTCGCCACGGCGCGCTTGCTGTTGGTCAGGTTGCGGAAACCGTTGTCCCAGAAGGCGATGCCGATCAGGCCGACGTCGGGCAGCTTCGCCGTCAGCTTCTGGCCGATCGGGCCGTCGACGACGGCATAGGCTTCTTCCGGCGTCTGGAAAACGAAGGGCAGATCGAGAATGCCGAATTCCTTGACCATGCCGACCAGGGTCGCGGTCGAGCCGACCATCATTTCCTGCGTGCCCGCGGTGAGCGCCGTCTGCATCGCCATGTCGGCGCCGAGCACCGCGCCGCCGAACAGGCGCACCTTCATCTTGCCGCCGCTTTTCTTCTCGACCAGCTCCGCGAAGTGCTTGACGCCCTGGCCGGACGGGCTGCTGTCCGGGTTGCCGAAGCCGAACCGGATGATCCGCGACTGAACGTCCTGGGCCAGCGCACCCTGGGCGCCGAGCAGGCCCAGCACGCACGCGGCGGCCAGGCAGCCGGTATGGCGGGTGAAGGTACGAATGGAAAGCTTCATGTGAGTCTCCTTGTCGATCGGGGTTAGCGGAACAACCAGCGGGCGGGCCCGGTGATGAGCCCGGGGAAAACGACGAACAGCATCATGACGGCGCTGAGGACGACCATGTAGAGCCAGGAACCGCGGACGACGTCGTCGAGCTTCATCCGGCCGACGCCGGCGACCGCGTTGAGGACGGTGCCGACGGGGGGCGTGATCAGTCCGATCGAGCCGTTGATCACGAACATCACGCCGAAATAGACCGGATCGATGCCCGCCTTGACGGCGATCGGCACCAGCACGGGCGCCAGGATCAGGATGGTCGGGGTGATGTCCAGTCCGGCGCCGACGACGGTCAGCAGAACCATCACGGCCGTCATCAGCAGGATCGGGCTGTCGAGGATCGGCTCGATGACGGCCGAGACTTCTCCCGGCAGGTCGGCGAGGGTGATCGCGTAGGACGAGACGAACGACGCCGCGATCAGGAACATGATCACCGCCGTCGTCTTCGCCGAAGCCACGAAGACGTGCAGCAGATGCGCCGGCTTCAGCTCGCGGTAGATGAACACGCCGACGACGAAGGCGTAGACGGCGGCGACCACGGCGGCTTCGGTCGCGGTGAAGATCCCCCCGCGCAGGCCGACGACGATGATGACCGGCAGGACCAGTCCCCAGGCCGCCTCGGTGAAATGCTTCCAACTGACCGACAGCGGCTGGCGCGGCGACACCCGGACGGTCGCCTTGCGCATCACCCACCACCAGGTGAACACCAGCGACACGCCGATCAGCAGGCCGGGCGCGATGCCGGCCAGGAAAAGCTTGGTGATCGAGACGTTGGTGGCGACGCCGAAGATGATGAAGGAGATCGACGGCGGGATGACCGGCGTGATGATGGCCCCCGCGCAGATCAGTCCGGCGGACTGTTTCTCGTCGTACCCGTTGTCCCGCATCATCGGCAGCAGCACGCCGGCCAGGGCCGCCGCGTCGGCGACGGCCGAGCCCGACAGGCTCGACAGCACGACGGCGACGGCGATGACCACGTAGCCGAGGCCGCCGCGCACATGCGCGATCAGCGAGACGGCCAGGGCGACGATGCGGCGGGAGATGCCGCCCGAGTTCATCAGCTCGCCGGCCAGCATGAAGAACGGCACGGCGAGCAGCTGATAACTGTTGGCACCCTCGATCATGTACTGCGCGACCGCCGCCGCGTCGAAGACGCCGAGCTGCCGGAGCATCAGGATGCCGGTGATCAGCAGCGCGAAGGCGACCGGCATGCCCAGCACCATGAACAGGCAGAGGGAAATCGTGAAGATGGCCAGGCTCATGGGGTTTATCCTTGTTCTTCGGAGACGGTCATCAGTTCCGCGTCGGACAGGCGCCCCAGAGCCAGGCGCACCAGGTCCGCGACGAGGATGACGCCGATCGCGGCGCTCGACAGCACCCCGGCCGCCGTGACCCACGACATGGGAATCCCGGTGATCGCCGATTTGTTGGCGTGGCCGAGCACGGTATGCGTCCAGCTGCCCTGGAAGAAGACCACGCACCCGTAGAGCATCAGGCAGTGGCTGACGGCGAAGCAGATCTTCTTTCCCGCGGGCGGCAGCATGCGCACCACGGTGTCCATGCCGAGATGCGCATGCTGGCGCATGGCGACGATGGCCCCCAGGAACACCAGCCACACGAAGCAGTAGCGCGACAACTCGTCCGAAACGGCCAGGCCCTTGCCGAAACCGTAGCGCATGACGACGTTGATAAAGACCAGCACGACCATGACGACCAACGCGGCCATGATGGTGATTTCGATGGCGCGCATCAGCCCATCGACCATTTTTCTGATGATCATTGACCCTCCGGTTTTTTTTAAACTGGTAATACCATAAACCGTAATTTCGGCCGGAGTCAACCTCCGTGCTGGCGGATGATCACCTGAAGGTATCCGATAGCTCCGCCTTCCGAGGCACCGAAAGCATCGCGGCGGTATTCGAATTACAATGTGCTGGCGGGCCGTGGCTTGAATGCGGTGGCCGAATTTAACTATACTTGTGGTAATACCAGTTTTGCAGAAAACGCCCATGACTACCTTCAAACCGCTCGTGCGCCACAAGCTGGCCGACCAGATCCTGGATCAGTTGCGGGAAGCGATCGCCAACGGACAATACCGGCAGGGCGAGCCGCTGCCTTCCGAGAGGACGCTGGCGACGGTTTTCGGCGCCAGCCGGGTCGCCGTGCGCGAGGCCCTGGTCGCCCTGCAGGCGCAAGGCCTGGTCGAGCGGTCGCACGGGCGTACCGCGCGGGTCCTGCCGGAGCAGGCGGATATATGGGCGGAAGCGGAGGCGATCCGCCTGCCCGGCGCTCCGACCGAGCGCGACGTGCGGAACGTGCGGCAGATGCGCGTTTTCCTCGAAGTCGAGATGGCGCGCAACGCCGCGCAGACCTGTTCCGCGCAGGATGCCGAACGGTTGAGGAACGCGCTCGAAGCCAATCGCAAGGCGATCGCCGATCCGCGCGTCTTTCTGCAGACCGACATGGCCTTGCACACGACCATCGTCGGCCTTTCCGACAATCCGCTGCTCGTCGCCACGGCGCGCGACCTGCTCAACTGGCTGGCGCGTTTCCAGACCGAGGCGGTGCACATCGAAGGCTCGGTGATGCTCAGCCATCGGGAACACGCCCGCATCGTCGAAACCATCGTCGCCCGAGATCCGGACGCGGCGGCGAAAGCCATGTTCGAACACCTGTCCCGCACGCACATGGCGTACGGCCGTCTTCACCCGCCGGCGGCGAGCGACGAGGTCCCCGCGGGCGAAGCGCGTTCGGAGTCGCTCAAGTAGGACAGCCCCCGCGGCCCCGCTTCGACGATACCCGGTGAATGGGGCCGTCCCGTCCGGTATGCCGCGCTTGCCCCGATTTCGATCTCCATCGTTTCTCGGCTGTCGGACGCCAGAACGAGCCAAGCAAGAATGGCAACACGGTGCCTAATTGCCCTCTCCGTGGAAACCGAGATACTTCATAGTGAATTGGAAAATCTAGATTCGCCACGAACCAAGGTTGGCTGAAAGCCAAATCACTACGCCGCCTTTAGCACTGGAGCGCCACTACCCCTTTTTGTCTTTCTGCTCCTCATGGTGCTCACAGAGCGGCTCAGTCCTCATCGCTGAACTGGAACAATTTCCCGTATAACGATAGCCGTGCGAAATTAAACAACGCTCATGGGATCGACTTTGTCTTATTCTCGATTGTTCGTTGGTCTCATTTTCCAGTCTTTTCCTTGTATCCCAAGAGAATGTTCCATCCTTGTCACCCCCGCAAGTGAGCCAATCTGAAAGCCGTCCTTCTTCAGTCATTCCCGGTTTTTCCCAGTAATCAATATACGGTTTGATGGGTGTGGGCGAGCAGTCGAGATAACAATATGGCGCATGCCACCAGAAGCATCCCGATAATGATACGGCCAGTAGCAGAATAAATGTTTTTCTCATCTCGCCGTTCTCAGAAAAAAGCGAATCAAAGGGGGCGTAGTGAATTGGAAAATCTAGATATCGCTACGACCTCTTTGGCGTGAAGGTTGGCCGAGAATCAAATTACTCTTTGGCGCTTTCCTTTTATTCGCTACTCGGATTCCACGTGTAACCTTTGCCGAACATGCATTGTTTCCAAGGCTCTATCAAACGCGATTCGTCGTAATAAAGTTTTGGGTCACGGCCTTCTGGAAGTAATCCGGCAGCTTTTAATTTTTCTCCGGAGAAATAGGGAAAATGATCCAGATAATCCGTACATTTGGACGGGTTGCTTGGATTTGACCAGCACACTTCAGGGATGGATTTGGGATGAAGATGAGAGCCGCACAGCCCACCGCATGCCCGGCAGTCCTCCCGCCGTTGTTCATCCGTGACTCCGGGTTTTTCCAAGTGCCGGAGATAGGGTTTGATGGGTGTGGGCGAGCAGTCGAGATAACAATATGGCGCATGCCACCAGAAGCATCCCGATAACGATACAGCTAGTAGCAGAATAAGTGTTTTTCTCATTTCGCTGCTCTTAGAAAAATGGAAATACCTTTCCAGACTTCTGGGGGCAACAGTTCTGACATGGCGAATGGTGCCGCGGGAACGATTGCTAATTCTGAAATACGGTCATGCACAAATTTCTCAATATTAGACATGCCTCGCTTGGTATTCCCCTGTTCATCATAGAGTCCAGTGAGGGTTCCACCGATTACGTCGTGTGACCCGCCGAAAGAATCAATCAGTTTGTCCTGCCAACTTCCCGCCGCATAGGGACGGCCGAACAGCGTTCCCTTCCAGCCTTGAATACCGCCTGTGGCGCCTGCCGCCTCCTGGCCTTTGGTGGATTCGAGGTATTCGGCTAGGCTCATGCCTGATTTTTCTACGTCAAACTGGACACGGCCTTGGCCATCGTATGCCAAGCTGCCGTCCGTATTCGTTTTGCACCGCTCATTCGTCTTCCCACAGATATTGTCGAGATCAGCGCGCGTGCCGCCGGTCTTGGTTCCATCCTGGCGGATACCTTCACTTTCGCCAGACGTATTGGTCAATACCGTCGTTCCGTCGGTGATGCCCTTGAACTTCTGTGAATCCTTGATCGTGTAATCGCGCATTTCCTCCGCTGCTGCCGAAAGGCTTTCCTTGAGCAGTGCAGAATTGCCCATGCCGGTCACGGCGCCGATCAGGACGTTCATTATCCGCTCCTCGTTATTGATCTCGCTGATCTTGGCCCGGATCGCCGCTTTCTCTTCGTCGCTTGCCGCTTCCTTAAGCTGCGCCTGCAACTCCGTCCGTTGTTGCCGGGCATAATCTTCCACGACCTGGCTGGCCTGCTGGCCGAAGGTCTGGGTGATCTTGACCTGGGCGTCGATCTCCTTCTGGACTTTCTCGGCATCGAAGATCTTGGCGATGCCGGTCTGGGGATCGCCGGTGCGGGTTTCCGTGTTGCCGGCGATCCCGGAGATGCCGGCCGAGGTGGTGCTGCTGGCGCTGTCGCTGGTGGAGCCGATGCCGGCGCCCGAACCGGTCGCCACGTATTTGCCATCGAAACTCTTGCCGGCGCCAACGTTGACGCCGTAACCGCTCGCCTCGTACTCGGCCCGATTCTGGATGTCTTCGAGGGTCAGCGCGCCGCCGGTGGCGAAGGCATTTCTGGCTTCGTCAAGGGCGGTCTGCGTGCTGGCGATCACCGCGCCCTTGAGCGTCGTGTCGCCGGCGACCTTGACGTTGAACCCGCCGTCGCCGGCCAGGAGTCCGGTCTGCTCGGTGACGCTGGCGTAGTCGCTCTTCACCTTGCTGCTGCCGCCCGAGACCGACCCGCTGATCGTGCCGGGGCCGATCGGGATGGACAGAGAGAAGCCGAAGCTGCCTTGCTTGCTGTCGTAGGTGCTCAGGTCCTGCAGGCTTTCCAGGAGCAGGTTGCCGCCGACTTCGGCGATCACCTGTTTGCCGCCGGCCACGGCGCCCTTGAGGGTGGTGTCGCCGCCGGAGACGAGGGTGAGCGTCTCGCCGGCCTGGACGTGGGTGTTGGTCCAGGCCAGATCGCTGCCGTTGGCCTTGCCTTTGCCCTGGCTGGCGCCGATGTTGAAGAGGAGGCCGTTGGTGCCGATGGAGACGCCGACGCTGGCGCTGCTTGAACTGTTCTTGCTCGTCTGGCTGGCGGTGTTGCGGGCGGCGAGGAGTTCGATGGCATCGTCGGCGAGCAGCGTGACGTCCTGCCCGGCGAGGACCTTGGCGCCCTGGATGCGGATATCCGATTCGGCGCCGCCGCCGGTGGCGATCAGTGTGACGTTGCCGCCGGCGGCGAGCGTGCTGCCGGCGGCCGTGTCGCTCGTCGCGGTGCTCATGCTGTGGCTCTTGCTGGTGCCGAGGCTGAGGCTGAGATTGATGCCGCCGGCCCGTTCGCCGGCCGTGGCGTCGCGGGTGCCGATGACTTCGCCCTTGTCGTTGAAGACGTCCATCTGGTTGGTCTTGACTGTGCCGTCGTCCAGGGTGACCGTCTTGCCCTGTCCGGTCTCGATGGCCTTGTAGCCCTGATAGCCGGCCAGCCCGGCGCTGGCGGCGGCGAGGGCGTGCATGCGGCCATCGGAGGTGTCGCTGGCGGCCTGGGCCATCTGGCCGATGGTCTGGACGGCGCTGATCACCGGGCTGGTGATGGCGACCGTGAGGCCCGACTGCTTGGCTTTCATTTCGTAGGAGCTGTGCGAGGTTTCGCGCGCTTCCTCGATGGCGATCGACTTGGCCAGCACGCCGATGTCGCCGCCCGGCGCCAGGACCTCGCTGCCGATTTGGGTGTAGGCGTTGCCGGCGACCAGGGTGACGTTACCCTCGACGCTGCCGAGGGTGCTGCCGACGGCAGTGGTGGCGGTGCTCCGCTGGTCGGTGGAGAGCATGCGGCTGCCGATGGTGACGCCGATGCCGCCGGAACCGAAGAGGCCGCTTTCCGTTTCCTTATGGTAGTGCGTCTCCGCACGCCGCTCGGTCGCCGCGGTGATCGTCAGGTCGTGCCCCGCGACGGCGGTGAGGTCGCCTTGCGCCACGATGCTGCTGCCCTTGACGGTGAGGTCGTTGCCGGCGGCGAGCGCCACGGTGTCGCCGGAGAAGGTGCTGGAAATCGCGGTGGTTTCCTCGAAGGCGTCGCGCTGGATCTTGGTCGTGCTGGAGAAGGTGCCGCTGCGTTTGGTCTTCTGCGTGATTTCGGAATAGCTGGAGGCCTCGCCGGCCTCGATGACGAGGTCGTTGCCCGCCGTGACGGAGAGCGCGCCGGCCGTGCTGGTCACGCTGGCGGCGCGCGCCCGGAGGTCTCCGGCGGCGGCGAGGGTCACGTCGCCGGTGCCGACGACCGACGTGCCGACTTCGGCCGTGCCGCCGCTGCGATTGACGTTGGCGGCATTGAGGCCGGTATGGTTCGATTCGGCGATGCGCACCGTGCCCAGCGTGAGGTCATGTCCCGCCGCCAGAACGGTCTGCCCGGCGCCCGCGCCGGTGCCGGAGAAGGACGCCCCATTGACCACGGCGGCCGCCAGCAGCGTGAGGTCGTGACCGGCGCTGGCGACCAGCGTGCCGTTCGCGCCGGTCACGTACAGTCCGGCCAGGCGGTCGATGTGGGTGCGCGTGAAGCGGGCGGCGCCTTCGACGTTCTCGGTGTCGCGCGTGGTGCTTGCGACGGTCAGGTCGCGGCCGGCCGTGGCGATGAGGGTACGTTCGGCGCTGATGCTGCCGCCGGCCACGGTGAGATCGGTGTTTGCCCGGACCGCCACGTCGCGGCCGGCGATGGCGCCCGTGTTGCGGATGTTCTCGGCGGAAAGCGAGACGAGTTCGCGGCCGGCGATCGTGCCGCTGTTGGTCAGGTCGCCGGTGAGCGTCAGCTCCATGCTGCTGGCCGCGATCAGGCTGCCGGAGGGCGTTACGTCGCCGGGCCGGGTCCGGGCGTAGACCTGCGGCACGAGTACGCGCTGCGTGCTGCCGTCGGCAAGGGTGATGGTCTTCTCGACCAGCCAGACGATGTCGGTGGTGAGCTGGGCCATCTGCGCCGCGGTCAGCGCCACGCCGGGGATCAACTGCCAGTCCCGGGCGACGGTCAGCCCGGCGGCCATCAGCGCGCGGTATTGTTCCTCGTCGCTGGCATAGCCGGTGAGGAAGCGGTGGCCGGTGAGCTGGGCGATCTGTTCGGTGATCAGGCGCTGTTCGTAGAAGCCGTCGCCGAGGCGCTTCTGCGTCATGGCCGGGTCGAGGCCCAGGGCCTTGAGCAGAGAGTCGGAGGAGAGCCAGGAGCGGTAGTTGGCGAATTGCGGGTCGGTCTCGACGAGGTAGCCGCCTGTGCTGTTCGGGTTGGTGTGATAGAGCCGGTTGGCGGGGAGCGTCAAGGGCAGCTCGGCCGTGGCGATCACGGCGGACGGGCCGCTGGCGCTGCCGGCGACGGTCACCTGGGTGATGCGGGCGGTGCCGGCGCCGCTCGTGGCCGTGGTGTTCGCGGACGCTGTCTGCGCCGTGGCAGCAATGTTCTGGCCTGCGCCCACCGAGGTGCTGGCCGTGCCGGCCGAGGCGGTGCGCGTGGCGTCGCCGGCCGGGCCGGCGGCGGCGCTGGCTTGGCCGGCACCGGTGGCGTCGGCGTTGACCTGGCCGATGGCACGGCCGTCGAGCGTCGTGCTCGCGTTCGTGGCGGCGTGCTCCTCGACACGCGCGGTGCCGAGGCTGAAGGTGGTGACGACAGGCGCCGGGCTGAAGGAATAGCGCGGGCCAAACTTGAGTTTTTCGCTGCGTCCATCCCAGTCGCGGAACTGGGCCCAGCCGTCGTAGGTGGTGGTCCGGGTGCCTTGGGTGCTGGTGTTGGTCAGCACGCCGACAGGTTGCTTGAGCGTGCCGCCGACGATGATTTGGCTGTCGATGTTTTCCAGGTTGCCGGCCAGCGTGAAGTTGCCGCCGGCGAGAATCTTTCCGGGCGATGTGGAAACGACTTCGGTGACGGTGGTCGTGGCGGTGTAGTCGTAGAACGTGTAGTCCTCGAACCGGCCGACGACGACGCCATCGACGACATAGGACTGTTTCTCGATCTTGTAGTTGAAGATCGTGGGGAAAAAGGCGACGTCGTAACGTTGCCCCCAGCCTTCGGGCTGGACTTCCTCGATGTGCCGGCTGCTTTCGAACACCGTCTCGGTGACGAAGCCGGCGTTGGTGTTCTTGATTTCGCCGGCGGCGATGGAGAGATTGCCGAGGCTTTCGATGGTGGCGGCATGGTTGAACAGGCTGCCGGCCTGTCCGGTGGCGTGGCGGCCGGCGTCGAGGCCGCCGCCGATGGCCATGTCCTCGGCGGAGAAGATCAATGCGCCGTCGCGGTTGGCAAGGGTGCCCACGCCGAGGTCGAGGCGGCTGCGCGCGGCGATCACCGGCGCCGTGCCGCCTTCGGCGAGGTTGTTCAGCGTGCCGGCGGCGATGGCGAGGTGGTCGCCGTAGAGGCGGCCGGTGCCGAGGTTGTCGAGCCTGCCGGCGGTGATGAGTGTTTCGCCGCCGTCGATCAGGCCGCGGTTGGTCAGGGCGCCGGCGGCGATGTCCATGCTGTTCGCGAGGATATTGCCGGAAGCCGTATTGGTCAGGCGGTTGGCCTGGACTGCCAGCGTCTGGCCGGCCTGCAGCGTGCCGTCGTTGGTCAGGAGGCCGGCGGTTTCGACACGGGCGCCGCGGTTGGCCGTGATCTCGCCCGTGACGTGCAGGTCGCCGGTCAGCGTGAGCGTCAGGTCCTCTTTGCTGAGCAGCTTGCCGTCGCTGGTGAAGTGCGCCGTGTCGATCACAAGCTGCCGGTCGGCAATGATCGTGCCGCCGGTGTTGGTGATGGAGAGCGTCTTGGCGGTGGCGTTAGGGTCGTGAAGGGTCAGCGCATCGGCCGAAGAGAGGAGGCCGCCGGTATTGTCGAGCGTGCCGGCGCTGGTGACGGTGAGGGCGGTGTTGGCGCGCACGGCGCCGCCGGCGTTGGCGAGCGTACCGGCCGTGATGTCGACGCTACCGCCTTCGAGGCCGTGGCCGGTGTCCAGGGTGCCGGTGTTGTCGACCATGGCCGCCGAGAGGGTGAGGGCCTGGGCGGTGCGGATCAATCCGGCGGTGTTGGTGACCGTCCCGTCGGCCCGGATGCCGATATCCTGCAGGGCCTGGAGCTGCCCTCCCGAATTGTCGAGCGCGCGGGCCTCGATCCGGAGCGTGTCCTCGCTGGTGAGGCGGCCACCGGCGTTGGCGAGGTCGGCCGTCGTGATCGCCAGGGCGCCCCTGGCGCCGAGGACTCCGGCCGTATTGTCCAGGTCGCCGGTGCGCAGCGTCACCGACGACTGGCCGAAGAGGCCGCCGTGTTCGCCGGACTGGGCGTTGGTCAGCGTCTGGCCGTGGGTGTCCAGGGTGAGGGCGTCGCCGGCCTGGATCAGCCCGCCGGTGTTGTCGAGCGCGCCGCTGTCGATGTGGAGCGTCCGGTCGGCGACCAGTTGGCCGTGGGTGTTGTCCAGGGCCTTGCCGTGCGTGTCGATGTCGAGTGTCTGGCCGAACACGGTACCGCCGGCATTGCCGAGGCCCTGGCTCGTCAGGACGAGGTCCGTGGCAGCTTCGAGGCGGCCGGCCGTGCTGTCGATGCGACCGGCCGCTGTGACGTCGAGCCGGCCGCCGACCGCGGCGAGCGTGCCGCCGCGATTGTCGAGCGCGCCGCCGGCGTTCAGCGTGAGATCGGTGCCGCCGACCATCACGCCCGCGCTGTTGTCCAGCGCCCCGGCCGCGCCGACCGTCAGCGCCTGCTTGGCGGAGAGCGTGCCGCCGGCGTTGGCGAGCAGTCCCGTCGTGGTGGTGACGGCGAGCGCGTCGTTGGCGACGATCCGGCCGCCGCTCCCGTTGTCCAGGCGGCCCGCGGTGACGGCGAGCGCGCCCTCGGTGGCCAGCGTGCCGCCCCGGTTGTCGAGGGCGCCGGTGACGGCGACCGTGCCGGCGCCGCTACCGACGGCCTGTCCGCCCGAATTGTCCAGCGCCGCCGCCGTCAGCGTGAGCGCGCCGCCGGCGCTGATCCGGCCCGCCGCGTTGTCCAGCGCGCCCGCCGTGAGCGTCACCGTCCCTTGCCCGCGAAGGCCGCGGCCGTCGCCCAGGGTGTCGCGGTTGGTCAGCGCCTGGCCGTGGGTGTCCAGGGTGAGGGCGTCGCCGGCCTGGATCAGTCCGGCGGTGTTGTCGAGCGCGCCGCTATCGATGTGGAGTGTCCGGTCGGCGACCAACTGGCCCTGCGCGTTGTCCAGGGCCTGGCCCCGCGTGTCGAGCGCGAGCGTCTGGCCGAACACGGTGCCGCCGGCGTTGGCGAGGCCCCGGCTCGCCAGGACGACCGCGTGCGCCGCTTCGAGCCGCCCGCCGGCATTGGTCAGGAGGCCGCCTGCGCTGAGGGTGAGCCCACCGGCGACCGCACCGAGGGTGCCGTCCGTGTTGTCGAGCGCGCCGTTTGTGTTCAGCGTGAGGTCCGTGCCGCCGACCAGCGTGCCGGTGGTGTTGGTCAGCGCCCCGGCCGTACTGACGATCAGCGCCTGCTTGGCGGAGAGCGTGCCGCCGGCGTTGTCCAGGCCGCCGGCCGTGGTGGTGAGCGTCAGGGCGTCGTCGGCGACGATCTGCCCGCCGGCGCGGTTCTCGATGTCGCCGGCGGCAAGCGTGAGCACGGCGGCGCTGGCCAGCGTGCCGCCGGTGTTGTTGAACCGACCGGCGGCGGTGAGCGCGAGCGCGTCGCCGGCGCTGACGAGGCCGGCGGCGTTGTCCATTGCCCCGGTCGTGAGCGTGACCGCGCCTTGTCCCCGAATGCCGAGGTTCTCGCCCAGGGTGTCGCGGTTGGTCAGCGCCTGGCCGTGGGTATCGAGGGTCAGGGCGCCGCCGGCCTGGAGCAGCCCGCCGGTGTTGGTGAGGGCGCCGCTGTCGATCTGCAGGGTGGTTTCGGCGGCGAGGACGCCCTGGGTGTTGTCGAGCGCCTGCCCGTGGGTGTCGACGGTGAGCGTTTTGCCGAGCACGGTGCCGCCGGCATTGCCGAGGCCCTGGCTCGCCAGGACGAGGTCCGTGGCCGCTTCGAGCCGCCCGCTGGTGTTGGTCACGACGCCGCCCGCGCTGAGGTCGAGCCGCCCGGCGACCGCCCCGAGCGTGCCGGCTGTGTTGTCGAGCGCGCCCTCGGAGCGCAGCGTGAGGTCGGTGCCGGCGACGAGCTGGCCGGCGGCGTTGGCCACGTCGCCCTGCGCCGTGACCGTCAGCGCCTTCGCTGCGGAGAGCGTGCCCCCGGCGTTGTCCAGCCGCCCCGTCGTGGTGGTGACGGCGAGCGCGTCGTTGGCGACGATCCGGCCGCCGGTCCGGTTGTCGAGCGTGGCGGACTGAATGGTCAGCGCCTGGCCGCTGGCGAGCGTGCCGCCCCGGTTGTCGAGCGCGCCGGCGACCGTGAGCATGCCGCCCTGCTCGCTCGTAATGCGGCCGCCGGTGTTGTCCAGTCCGGCCGCCGTGACCACCAGGGCGCCTTGGGCGCCAAGAACCCCCGCCGCATTGTTCACCGTGCCCGCGTGCACGGTGACCGCGCCCTGGCCCTGGATCGTCCCGGCGGCGTTGATGAGCTGTCCGCTCGTCAGCGTCAGCATGCCGTCGCCGGCCAGGGTGAGGACGCCACCGGTGTTGTCGACGGTGTCGGCGCTCAGGGACAGGCCGTGGCCGTTGCTGGCGAAGCGTCCTTCGGTGTTGTCGAAGCGGCCGGCGAGGGTGAGAGTCAGGGCGTCGGCGCCGGCGTAGTCGAAGGTGCCCCGGACGTTGAGCAGGTCGTATGCGGCGACGGCGAGCCGGCCGCTCACGGAGAGGGCGCCGCCGCGATTGTCGAGGGTGGCGGCGGCGAGGGCGGCATCCGTGGCGGTGACGGTGCCCGAGTTGCGGAAGGCGGTGCCCGTGGCGGTGAGTCGGTCAAGGGTGAGCGTGCCGGCGTTGTCCAGGGCCTTGGTGGCGGTGAGGGCGAACGTGCCGCTGGCCACGAGGGTGCCGGTGTTGGCCAGGGTGCCCACGGCGATGCGTCCGTCGGCGAGCGGGAGCGGGACGGCGGTGTCCACGGCGAGCGTGCCGCCCGCCGTGCTGGCGGTGGGGACGCCGGCGAGGGCGCCGGTTTCGGTCCCGGCGCCGGACCCGCTCCCGGCCCCGCCCGAAGGCGTACCGCCGCCAGCCTCGGAGGGAGCGGCAAGGTGGCCGATCACCCCGGCCGCAGCGTTGTCGAGATGCGCGGCGGTGAGGGCGAGCGCCTGCGTGCCGCTCTGGCGCACGCTGCCGTCGTTGCGGAAGACGCCGGCCGTCAGGTCGAGGCGCTGGCCGTCGAGCGTGCCCTGGCGGTTGGCGAGCTGCCCGTCGGTGGCAAGGACCAGTTCCCGCCCGGCGTGCAGCAGGCCGCTGTTGTCGATGTCGCCCCGGCTCGCCACGGTCAGATTGCCGTCGCTCGCCAGCGTGCCGGTGTTGTCCAGGCCCCGGGTGGCGACGGTCAGGGAGGACTCGCCGCTCACCACGGTGCCGCGGTTGATCAGTTGCCCCTCCGCCGTGACCAGCACCTCCCCCGCCGAGGCGGCGAGCGTGCCGGCGTTGCGCACGCCGACGCCGGCCTCGGTGCCGACGAGGACGATCTTGCCGGCGTACATGCCGCCGAGCGGGGCGACGTCGAGGGCGAAGGCCGGGGCCGGGCCGGCGCCGGAAATCGGCACGGCCTGCGTGTGCGCGGCATCGACCCGGTTGGCGCCGGTGGTGACTTTCACGGTCTGCGCCCACACGCCGGCGTTGAGTTCGACGGCGCGGGCGATGAGGTCGGTATAGTCCGCGCCGCGCGCGTCCAGCCCGGCGCCGTCGATGCGCAGCGTGCCGCCCTCGACGCGGTAGCCGTCGAGGGTACCGGCGGAGAGGAGCGGGGTGCCGGTGGTGAGCGTGGCGCGGTGGGCGTTGAGGAAGCCGCAGCCCGCGCAGGTGACGCCGGCCGGGTTGGCGACGACGACCTGGGCGCGGTCGCCGGCCACTTCGATATAGCCGCCGAGCAGGCTGGGGGTGCTGGACACGACTTCGTTGAGGATGACGCGGGCGGTGCCGCGGGCGAGCCAGGGGTTGCCCTGGACCCAGCCGCCGAGCTGGGTGGCGACGTTGTTCCTGGAATTGTTGAGGATGGCGCCGGCGGCGCCGACGTCGAACTGGCCATAGGTGTTGTGCGAGACGCCCGCCGCGCTCGGGGTCTGGATGTTGATGAGCGGCACGCCGTTGCCGGCCGACAGGATCGTCGCCTGCTGCGCGGCCGGGGCGGCCTTGTAGGCGACGACCTGGGCCGCCGCCGGCAGCACCGCCGCCCCGCCGAAGGCCACCAGGAGGCAGAACCCGAGCCGCCGCAGCCGCGCCCAGCGTGCCGTCCCCGCCCCATGCCGCCCGGCCGCCCCCGTCCCCTTGCCATCCCCCACCGCGCTCTCCGCCACCGCCATCACCTGCCCGCGCTTCTCGTTGAATACATGACGGTACAGAGCTCGGTTCATCGTGGCCTCCTGGGGGCGTGGTGTGAGGAATGGCAAAGGGGCTGCGGCGTCGATGTCCGGTGACGAGCCCTGGAGTCATTTTTTATGGCTGTGGACTATGCCATCAAATTCTTGCGACTTGTATTGAGTATTTTTTATGGATATCGATTCAGCTATAGGGAATACGTAATGTTTCCCGGCCCTTGCCGAAAACGGAAAGAGGGCATGCCTTGCGGGAGGGCCTCGCTCGTGCCGGGATCGCCGGTCAGGCGCCGGAGAGTTCCGAGCGGGAAAATGGCCACGCTTCCGATCAGCCATCGGGCCGCCGGTGGCGATGATCGGTAGCAGATCCGGCACAATTCGGCGTCGCCATGCTGCCGAGGTTTCCGAATCCCCGTATAATTTCCAGGCTTGAAAAAGGGACGCCGACCGTTGAGGCGATCTCCCGGAAACCGGCGGCGGCCGGTTTTTCTTTACCGCATTTTTGGGTTCATATGCGCATTCTTCTGAGTAACGACGACGGCTACTTCTCTCCGGGAATCGAACATCTGGCGCACGCCCTGTCGGCCGTCGCCGAAATCACCGTGGTCGCCCCCGAGCGCGACCGCAGCGGCGCCAGCAACTCCCTGACGCTGGACCGGCCGCTGTCGCTGAAGCAGTCGGCCAACGGCTTCTACTACGTGAACGGCACCCCGACCGACTGCGTGCATCTGGCGGTGACGGGCATGCTCGACGCGATGCCCGACATGGTCGTGTCCGGGATCAACAACGGCGCCAACATGGGCGACGACACCATCTATTCGGGCACCGTCGCGGCGGCGACCGAGGGGTTCCTGCTCGGCGTCCCGTCGGTCGCGGTGTCGCTGTGCAGCAAGGTCGGGGCGAACTACGAAACCGCCGCCCGGATCGCGCTGGAAGTCGTGCAGATGATCCAGCAGCGGGGATCGGCGGAGCCGGTGCTGCTCAATGTCAACGTGCCGGACGTTCCCTACGCGGCCCTGGGCGGCCGGGTGGTCACCCGCCTGGGCAAGCGGCACAAGGCCGAATCGGTGGTGCGCACGGTCACGCCGCGCCACGAGACGGTGTACTGGGTCGGCGCCGCGGGCGCCGCGCAGGACGCCGGCGAGGGGACGGATTTCCACGCCGTCGCCAGCAATTACGTGTCGATCACGCCCTTGCAGATCGACCTGACGCACAACGCGCAACTGGCCATGGTCCGTTCATGGCTGCAACGATGACGCGCAGCGCCGCCGGGCTCGGCATGACCTCCCAGCGCACCCGGGCGCGCATGATCGAACGCCTGCGCGAGCAGGGCATCCGCGACGAGGCCGTGCTGGCGGCGCTGGCCGCCGTGCCGCGCCACCTGTTCGTCGAGGAGGCCCTGGCCTCGCGCGCCTACGAGGACACGGCCCTGCCGCTCGGCTTTGCGCAGACCATTTCGCAGCCGTTCGTCGTGGCGCGCATGATCGAAATCCTGCGCGAAGGGCGCGCCGGCCTGGGCAAGACGCTCGAAATCGGTGCCGGCTGCGGCTATCAGGCGGCCGTGCTGGCGCAGTTCGACGCGCGACGTCTACGCGGTCGAACGCATCGAATCGCTGCTCGCCCGGGCCAAGGTCAACCTGCGGGCGATCCGCCAGTTCCGCGTGCGCCTGAAATATGCGGATGGGCAGCTCGGCATTCCCGAGGCCGCGCCGTTCGACACCATCATCGTCGCCGCCGCCGCGCCAAGCGTGCCGCCCGCGCTTTTGCAGCAACTGGCGCTTGGTGGCAGAATGCTCCTGCCGCTGGGTTCCGGGGATCAGTATCTGGTGCTGATCGAACGGCGTGCTGAAGGTTACGTCGAAACCCGTCTGGACGGTGTTCGTTTCGTTCCGCTACTTTCAGGACTCGAATGAGAAAGATTGGTTTCCCTTCAGGCATCGGGCATGCCGCCCTGGTGATTTTCGCCCTCGCGCTGGCCGGCTGCGCCTCGCGGTCGCCCGCGCCGGTGGTCGAGCGCGGCGGGCAGCGGACGCCGGCCCAGGCGGCGGCGCAGGCCGATACCTATACGGTCAAGAGCGGCGACACGATCTACAGCATCGCCCGCGAACACGGCATGGACTTCCGCGAGCTGATCGCGCTGAACGGCATCGAGAATCCCAACCAGATCGCGGTCGGGCGGGTGCTCAAGGTGAGGCCGCCGTCGACCTCGGCCGCGCCCGATGTGGCGGTCACCGCGCCGGTGACGTCCGACGTCGTCGTCACCCGGCCGATCGGCGAAGCTCCGGCCGTCGAGGCGCGGCCGGAAGCGGGTGGCAACACGGAAAAGCTCAAGCGCGAGCCGAAGGCCGGCAAGGAGCCGTATTCCGAGCAGGCGCTGGCCTCGGCGCAGGCCCAGGGGCAGCCGAAGCCGTCCGAAGCGCCGCCGGCGGTGGTGGCCAAGCCGGAGCCGAAGCCCGAGGACAAACCTGCGGACAAAGCGCCCGAGCCCGCGGCGGGCGGCGACGAGGTGCCCTGGATCTGGCCGGCCAACGGCAAGATCGTCGGCACCTTCAGCGAAAACGGCAGCAAGGGCATCGACATCGCCGGCAAGGCCGGCGATCCGGTGATCGCCGCCGGTGACGGCCGGGTCGTCTACAGCGGCACGGGCCTGCGCGGCTACGGCAAGCTGGTGATCATCAAGCACAACGCCACCTACCTGTCGGCCTACGCGCACAACCAGAACATCCTGGTCAAGGAAGGGCAGTCGGTGACCAAGGGGCAGAAAATCGCCGAAATGGGCAATACGGACGCAGATCAGGTCAAGCTGCATTTCGAAGTCCGCCGCCAGGGCAAGCCGGTCGATCCGCTGAAGCATCTGCCGTCGCGCTGAAGATGGAAACGAACGCCGATCAGGACGCCGAACTGATGGACGACGAAGCCCCTCGGGGGGGAGGCGGCGAGGAGGGCTTTCTCGCCGATCCCGAGGAGGAGACCAGCGCGTCGCCGCCCGAAGTCGAACTGCTCAACGACGTCACCCAGCATTACCTGAACGAGATCGGCGCCAAGCCGCTGTTCACGCCGGAGGAGGAATACGCCTGGGCGTGCCGGGCGCGCATCGGCGATTTCGTGGCGCGCCAGAAGATGATCGAGCACAACCTGCGGCTGGTGGTGAACATCGCCAAGCACTACCTCAACCGCGGGATTCCCCTGCTCGACCTGATCGAGGAAGGCAACCTCGGCCTGATCCACGCGATCGAGAAATTCGATCCCGAGCGCGGCTTCCGCTTCTCGACGTACGCCACCTGGTGGATTCGCCAGAGCATCGAGCGGGCCATCATGAACCAGTCGCGCACCATCCGGCTGCCGGTGCACGTGGTCAAGGAGATCAACCTGATCCTGCGCGCCTTCCGGCACCTGGAAATGGCCAACGGCAAGGAAACGCGGCTCGAACAGATCGCCCACCTGATCGACCGCCCGGTCGAGGACGTGCGCCGCGCGATCGCCCTGAACGAACACATCGCCTCGCTCGACGCGCCGCTGGAAGTCGACCCGGACCACACCATCGCCGACGCCATCGCGGACGAGAAGGCGCTCGATCCGGAAGAGCTGCTGCAATCGGCCGAGATCGGCAACCTGGTGAACCAGTGGGTGGAGCAGTTGACGGACAAGCAGCGCCGCGTCCTGGAACGGCGCTACGGCCTCGGCGGCGCCGAGGTCAGCACGCTGGAGGAGGTGGCGGCCGAGCTCAACCTGACCCGCGAGCGTGTGCGCCAGATCCAGATCGAGGCGCTCGACCAGCTGCGCCGGGTGATCAAGCGCGGCGGCGTGACGCGCGAAAACCTGATCTGATTGTTTGCTATAGTGCCGGGCCGGCTTCGCGCCGGGCGGCGCGCGGCCGTTCGCCGTTCCTGGAAACGGGTTTTGATGAGGGAAGCCTGAAATGAGCAAGAAGGTTGCGATATTCGATTCGTCGTTGCGCGACGGCGCGCAGGCCGAGGGCATCTCGTTCTCGGTGGAGGACAAGCTCAGGCTGCTCGAACTGCTCGACGGCCACGGCGTCGGCTACATCGAGGCCGGCAATCCGGGCTCGAATCCGAAGGACCTCGAGTTCTTCGCCCGGGCCAAGGCGATCCACCTCAGGCACGCGCGGCTGGCGGCGTTCGGCAGCACCCGCCGGCGCGATATCCAGGTCGAGCAGGACAGCAACGTGCATTCGCTGCTGCTGGCCGACACGCCGGTGGTGGTGATCTTCGGCAAGAGCTGGGATTTCCACGTCACCGACATCATCCGCACCTCGCTCGAGGAAAACCTGGCGATGATCCGCGAGACGCTGGCGTTCTTCAAGGCCAGGGGCAAGGAAGTGATCTACGACGCCGAGCACTTCTTCGACGGCTACAAGCACAACCCGGAGTACGCGGTGCGGACCCTGCGGGCGGCGGTCGAGGGCGGCGCCGGCACGCTCGTGCTGTGCGACACCAACGGCGGCACCTTTCCGTCCGAAGTGGGGGTGATCGTCACCCGCATGGCGGAACTGTTCGACGTGCCGCTCGGCATCCACGCGCACAACGACTGCGGCATGGCCGTGGCCAACAGCGTGGCGGCGGTCGAGCACGGCGCCCGGCACGTGCAGGGCACCTACATCGGCTTCGGCGAGCGCTGCGGCAACGCCAACCTGTTGACCATCATCGCCAATCTCGGCGTCAAGCGCGACTACGAATGCCTGCCGCCGGACCAGTACCGCAACATCGTGCACGTGGCGCGGCACGTCGCGGCGATTTCCAACGTGGCGCTCAACGAGCGCGAGCCATTCATCGGCAACAGCGCCTTCGCGCACAAGGGCGGCATGCACATCGACGGGGTGAACAAGGCCGCGCACTCCTTCGAGCACATCGATCCGGAGCGGGTCGGCGGGCAGCGCCGCTTCCTGATGAGCGAGGTGTCCGGGCGGCGCATGATCCTCGACAAGATCTGGGAGGTCGATCCCTCCGTCACCAAGGACGATCCGGTGACCGACCGCATCATGAAGCGCCTGAAGGAAATGGAGCACGACGGCTACCAGTTCGAGGGCGCCGAGAGCTCGTTCGAGCTGATCGTGCGCAAGCAGCTCGGCAAGTACCGCTCCTTCTTCGAGCTGGAGCACTTCAGGATCATCGGCGAGCAGCCGGCCAAGGGCGAGTACGGCTCGTCGGCGATCATCAAGATCAAGGTTGACGGCGAGGACGAGATCACCGCCGCCGAGGGCGACGGCCCGGTGCACGCGCTCGACAGCGCGCTGCGCAAGGCGCTGGAGACCTTCTACCCGGAACTGGCCAACGTGCACCTGACCGACTACAAGGTGCGCGTGATCAACGGCAAGGACGCCACCGCGTCCAAGGTGCGCGTCCTGCTGCAATCGACCGACGGCGAGGTGATCTGGACGACGGTCGGCGTGTCGACCGACATCATCGAGGCGAGCTGGCTGGCGCTGGTGGATTCGATCGAGTACAAGCTGCTCAAGCTGGAGGAAGCCAAGCGGACGCAGGCAGCCCACGCCGGCTGAACCGGCGCCGCCCACGGCGCGCTATTTCTCCGGCGCCTCCCGGCCCGCCGCGTCCCGCGCTTCGCGCAGCGACTCGGCCAGCATGAACACCGACATGGCGTAGAAGCTGGAGCGGTTGTAGCGCGTGATCGCGTAGAAGTTGTCGAAGCCGAGCCAGTATTCGGTGGGCTGGTCGGGCGAGACGAGGTCGATCAGCGCGGCCGGCGCGTCGGCGAAGCGTTCCGCGCCGATGGTCAGCGGTACGATGCCGCGTTCCCGTATCTCGCGCAAAGGCAGCGAGGGCTTGATGCCCGCCGCGACCAGCGCCGCCGCGTCGCCTTCCACGCCGGCCGGCACGGCCACCGGCCCGCCCGGCTGCCAGCCGTGCATGCTCAGGAAGCGCGCCACGCTGCCGATGGCGTCGGCGGCGCTGCCGCCCAGGTCGATGCGGTCGTCGCCGTCGAAATCGACGGCGAAGCGGCGCTGGCTGCTCGGCATGAACTGCGGGATGCCGATGGCGCCCGCGTACGACCCCTTGTAGGCCAGCGGCGAGGCGCCGCTCTCCCGCGCCATGAGCAGGAACTGCTCCAGTTCGCCGCGGAAGAAGTCGGCGCGCGGCGGATAGTCGAAGGCCAGCGTGGACAGCGCCTCGAGCACGCCGAACGCGCCGGTGTTGCGGCCGTATTCCGTCTCCACGCCGATGATGGCCACGATGATTTCCTGCGGCACGCCGTAGATGGCCTCGGCGCGCGCCAGCGCGGCGCCCTGTTCCCGCCAGAAGCGCAGTCCCTGGGTCAGCCGCCGCTCGTTGAGAAAGCGCGCGCGGTAGCGCTGCCAGGAACGCTGCAGCTCGGGCACCGCCGCCGGCTGGATCGCGCGCAGCACGGCCGGATTGCTGCGGATCGAGGCGAACTGGCGGGTCAGGTGCGCGGCGTCGAAACCATACCGGACGTGCATCTCGGCGATGAATTCCCGGACCGCCGGCACGTCGGCGAAGGCGGGCGCGCCCGCGTTCTTGGCGGCGCCGGCCTGGAACGGTAGCGCGGCCGAGGCGAGGCTGATGAAAATGGCGGCGAGTCGATGTTTCAAAGCGGTTTTTTCCTGAGTGAGGCAAGCCGTTTCGCGCACTCGCGCAAGGCCTGCAAATGTTCCCGGCGCCCGGTGCCGTAGCGCAGCTCGGCGAAATGGCCCGCCGCGCGGTCCACCACCGGCGCCAGGTCCGGCCGCTCGCGGGCGACGCGGGCGGCCAGGTCGAGCGGGCCTTCCCAGGCCGCGCGCCGGATGCCGAAACGTGCGAGCCGGGCGCAGAAAGACTGCCAGGCCCGCACCTCGGGGGCGGCGCGAGTGCGCCGGACCAGCGTCCAGCCGGCCAGCGCCAGCAGCGCGGCGCCGCTCAGCGCCGCCATGGCCCGGACCATGCTCCGCCAGTCCGGGTCCGCCATGCCGAGGCTGGCCAGCGTTTCGCGCTGGCGCTCGGCATTGTACCCGAGAACCCATTGATTCCAGGCGTTGTTGACCGCTTCCCAGCGGTAGCGCAGGCGCTGCAGCTGCACCAGCCAGTCGCTGTCCAGGCGCACCAGCGCGGGCAGGGGCTCGCCGTCCGGCAGGGCGGCGCCGATGCCGCGCTCGATGCGCGACGGCGCGATCGCCGCGGTCGGATCGACGCGCGTCCAGCCCTTGCCCGCCAGCCAGATTTCCGCCCAGGCGTGGGCGTCCGACTGGCGCACCGTCAGGTAGCCGTCGACCGGGTTGATTTCCCCGCCCTGGTAGCCGGTCACCACGCGGGCCGGGACGCCGGCCGCGCGCATCAGCGCCACGTAGGCGCCGGCGTAGTGCTCGCAGAATCCGCGCCGGGTGTCGAACAGGAATTCGTCGACCGCGTTGGCGCCGAGCCGCGGCGGCTGCAGCGTGTAGAAGAACTGCTCCTCCCTGAAGAAACGCAGCGCCTCGGCGGAAATCCGTTCCGGCTCGGCGAATGCCTGCCGCCACGACGCGGCGAGTTCGCGCGCCCGCGGGTTGAGGCCGGGCGGCAGGCGCAGCGCCTGCTGCAGCATGCGCCGCGATTCCTCGCGGTTGGCCGCGTACTCCGGTACGGAGCGGAAGGCGAAGCGCGTGCGGTAGCGCACCGGCATGCGCGCCAGCGCCTCGAAGGTCGGTGCCAGCGCGGCGCCCTCCGGCAGGGCGACGGGCAGGTCGAGCGCCAGCAGCCAGCGCCGGTTGTGCGCTTCCAGGGTGATCGTGTAATCGACGGGCGCCGCGCCCGTTGTTTCGATCGTCGCCGGCAGGTTAGCCGAACGCGAGGCGCTGGCCGGGCTGGTGCGCCAGGTCTGCCCGTCGTAGCTGTCGAATACCGGCCCGCGCCAGTACAGCCGCGAGCGGTCCGGCACGCCCGCCGCGAAGCGCGCGCGGAAGGCGATCTCGCCCGACTGGATCAGGCTGTCCAGCGAGCCGGGTGACATCTGGTCGGAAAGGCCGGTCAGCCCGGCGTAGGCGTCCTGCGGCAGCCCCCACAGCGGCCCCTGCACGCGCGGGAAAAGCAGGAAGAGGATGAGCATGAACGGCAGCGCCTGCGCGACCAGCAGCGCCGCGTAGCGGAAAATCCCGCGCAGCGGCTGCGCGCCGCCGTGCATGCGCAGCAGCGCGGCGGTGAGCAGGGTGGCCGAGGCCAGCAGCCAGACCCCGGTGGCGATGTCTTCCGCATGGAAATAGTGTGTCAGCAGCAGGAAGAAGCCGAGCATGACGGTGACCAGGCCGTCGCGGCGGGTGGTCATCTCCATCGGCTTCAAGGCCATGAAGAACACCAGCAGCGCGATGCCCGGATCGCGTCCGAACAGCGTGCGGTACTGCCAGGCGATCCCGGCGGTGCCGGCGACGACCAGCAAGGCCAACACCCAGCGGCGCGGCAGCCGCCCGTTGCGCAGCCACAGCCAGGCGCGTCCGAGCAGCGCCGCGCCGGCGAGCAGCGACAGCCACGCCGGCAGATGCCCGACGTGCGGCAGCGTGGTGGCCACGGCGACCGCCAGCAGCCAGGGAATGGCGCCGTGTTCGAGCAGCGGGCGGGGCGCGGCCGGCGCGCGCGGCCGCCGCCGGGGCCAGCGCAGGCGGCCGGTGTCAGGCATGGAGCGCCAGCGCCTCCAGGCAGGCGTCGCGGTGGGACGGGCCGCACTCGGGCGCGATGACCCGGCCCGGCAGGCGCAGGCCGTAGCGGCATTGTTCGCGTTCCGCCGCCAGCACCCAGCCGGCCAGCAGCGACAGCCGCGTTTCCGTGTCGGCGTGGGGCGGCGTCGCCTGCCAGTCCAGCCACAGCGCTTCCGCCGCACCGCCGTCGAACTGCTTGATCAGCAGCGGGCGATGCGCGAAGTCGCGGGCGACCGCCTTCCAGGCGATGTGGCGCGGCGAATCGTTGGGCTGGCGTTCGCGCAGGCCGGAAAAATCCTCCTGGCCGCCGTTGCCTCGCCGCCCGGCTGCTTCCCGGGCGGGCGCGGCCGGCGGCAGCGGCGCGGCCAGCGGCTTCGGGTAAACCAGGCAGGACAGCGGCGGGTGCGGATAGCTCCAGGCGCGGAACAGCCCGAGCGGATAGCGCGAGGCGAGGGTTACGCGGCCCGGCTCCAGGCGTCCCCGGCGCGGCGCGGCGCAGGGCAGCGCGACGGACGCCCGCTCGCCGGCCGGCACGTCGAGCGCGACCGGCGGGTTCCTGCCGATCGCCAGTTCCAGCGCCCGGCGCGCGTGCCGCCAGGGATTCTCGACGTGCAGCGTGAAATGCGCGGTGTCGCCGGCGAACACCGGCTCGGCCCGTCCCGGCGCGATGCGCAGCCCGAGCAGGTTGCGGAAGGTGTGCACCATCGCCACCAGCCCCAGCCCGGCGAGCAGGAAGACCAGTGCGTGGCCGAGGCTGAGGTTGTAGTTGATCGCGCCGGTCAGCATCGCGCACAGGACCACCGCGTACAGCAGCCCCGCGCCGGTGGGCAGGATGAAGATGCGCCGCTGCGTCAGCACCACGGGTAGCCGTTCGTCGCGCCCCCAGCGGAACAGCCGCTGCGCCAGCGCCTGCCGCAGCGCCATCACGTGACCGGGATGGAGCGGATCAGCCCGGCGATGTCCTCGGCTCCGGCGTGGCCGTTGCCGTCGGCCAGTTGCAGCCGGTGGCAGGCGACGCTCGGCAGCACCGCCTGCACGTCCTCCGGCATGACCATCCGCCGGCCGGCCAGGAAGGCCCAGGCGCGGGCCACCGCCAGCAGGGCCAGCGCGGCGCGCGGGCTGAGGCCGTGCACGAAGCGCGGGCTGGTCCGCGTCGCCTCGACCAGCGCCTGTACGTAATCGAGCAGGGCCGGCGCCACATGCACCCCGCCGGCGGCCTGCTGCAGCGGCACGATCTGCTCGGGCGCGAGGCAGGCGGCGAGCGCCGGCAGCGCGTCGCGGCGTCCTCCGCTTTCGAGCAGCGCGCGCTCGGCGGCGCGGTCGGGATAGCCGAGTTCCACGCGCAGCAGGAAGCGGTCGAGCTGGGATTCCGGCAGGGGAAAGGTGCCGATCTGCGTTCAACGGGTTCTGCGTGGCGATCACGAAAAACGGTTCGGGCAGCGGGCGGGTCTCGCCGTCGACCGTCACCTGGCGCTCCTCCATGGCTTCGAGCAGGGCGCTTTGCGTCTTCGGCGTGGCCCGGTTGATCTCGTCGGCCAGCAGCACCTGCGAGAAGACGGCGCCGGGGAGGAAGCGGAAGGCGTTGCGTTCGCGGTCGTAGATCGAGATGCCGATGACGTCGGCGGGCAGCATGTCGCTGGTGAACTGGATACGCGAGAACTGCAGGCCGAGCAGGCGCGCCAGCGTCTGCGCCAGGGTGGTCTTGCCGACGCCCGGCCGGTCCTCGATCAGCAGGTGGCCGCGCGCCAGCAGGCAGGCGAGCGCCAGGCGCACCTGGGCATCCTTGCCGAGGATGATGCGGTTGGCGGCGGCGATGACTTCGGCAACGGACGCCGAGGCGGGGAAGGCGGATGACATGTCCATGGCGTCGGCGCGAAACGATCGGGAATGAGGTAATGTAGTCACCGGCCCGATTCTATCGCTCGATGGCCGGGCGGGGGAAAAAGAGGCGGCGGCCGCGGCGGCTCCGGAAGTCCGGGAAGCGCCTCCGGCGGACATTTTGGCGATCATTCGAGACAACGGGGGCGGCAATGGAAAATTTGGAAATCCGGAAAGTCGGCATCGTCGGGGCGGGCGTCATGGGCAGCGGCATCGCCCAGGCGTTCGCGCTGGCCGGCATCGAGACGGTGATCACGGACGTGGCGGAGAGCGCGCTGCGGCGCGGCATGGAAACGATCTCCGCGAGCATGGACCGGATGATCAAGAAGGAAAAGATCACGCCGGAACAGAAGACGCGGGCGCTGGCGGCGATCGCCGCGGAGCGGGACGTGCAGGTGGTCGCCGGCTGCGACCTGGTGATCGAGGCGGCGACCGAGGACGAAAGGCTCAAGCTCGACATTTTCCGGCAGCTCGACGCGCTCGCCCGGCCGGACGCGATCCTCGCCAGCAACACCTCGTCGCTGTCGATCACCCGCCTGGCGGCCGCCACGCGGCGCCCCGCCCAGGTGATCGGGCTGCATTTCTTCAACCCGGTGCCGATGATGGCGCTGGTCGAGATCATCAGCGGCCTGCAGACCTCGGCCGAGACCGCGGCCGCCGCCGGGCGGCTGGCGCAGCGGATCGGCAAGACGCCGGTGAAGGTGCGCAACAGCCCCGGCTTCGTGGTCAACCGCCTGCTCTGCCCGATGATCAACGAGGCGGTGTTCGCCGTCGCCGAAGGGCTGGCGACGCCGGCCGAGATCGACGAGGCGATGAAGCTGGGCGCCAATCACCCGCTCGGCCCCCTGGCGCTGTGCGACCTGATCGGCCTGGACGTCGAGCTGGCGATCATGCAGGTCCTGCACGAAGGGTTCAAGGACCCCAAATACCGGCCCGCGCCGCTGCTGGTCGAAATGGTCGAGGCGGGCCGGCTCGGGCGCAAGACCGGCCAGGGTTTTTTCAGCTACGTGTAATTCCGGGAAAAAAAGCGGCCCCGGTGTCAGCGGATTCGGGCATGTCGCGTTTTTCATGTTCGTCATGCCTGTGTTCAGTTAGAATTGTCGAAATAAACCTTGGGGCTTGCTTATGAATACGATTACCGGTTCCATTGTCGCCATCGTCACGCCGATGCACGAGGATGGAAAGCTCGATCTGCCCAGCCTGCGCAAGCTGATCGATTTCCACGTGCAGGAAGGGACGAACGCCATCGTCATCGTCGGGACCACGGGCGAATCGCCGACCGTCAACGTCGAGGAACATCACGAACTGATCCGCGTCACAGTGGAGCACGCGGCCGGACGCATCCCGGTCATTGCCGGCACCGGCGCCAATTCGACGTCCGAAGCCATCGAAATGACCCGGTTCGCCAAAACGGTCGGCGCGGACGCGGCCCTGTCGGTCGTTCCGTACTACAACAAGCCGACGCAGGAAGGCCTGTACCGCCATTTCAAGGCCATCGCCGAGGCCGTTGACATTCCGGTCATCCTCTACAACGTGCCCGGCCGCACGGTCGCCGATCTGGCCAACGAAACGACCCTGCGCCTGGCGCAGATTCCCAACATCGTCGGAATCAAGGACGCCACCGGCAACATGGACCGCGGCGCGGAACTGATCAACCGCGCGCCGCAGGGCTTCTCCATCTACAGCGGCGACGACGCGACGGCGTGCGCGCTCATGCTGCTCGGCGGCAAGGGCAATATTTCCGTCGTGGCCAACGTCGCGCCGCGCCTGGTCAGCGACATGTGCGCGGCGGCGCTGGCGGGCGACCTGGCGAAGGCGCGCCAACTCAATTTCCGCATGAGCGGGCTGAGCCGGCAGCTTTTCTGCGAGGCCAACCCGATTCCGGTGAAGTGGGCCTGCCAGCAGCTGGGCTTCATGGGCGGCGGCATCCGGCTGCCCCTGACGCCGCTGTCGCCGGAGTTCCATGAGCGCGTCCGTGCCGCCATGCGCCAGGCCGGCTTGTTGGGGTGATTTTTTGCTTCCAGTTCCAGGGGTTTCGATGAGAGTTGTTGTTCGGCGGCTGGCGTCGTGCGCGCTGGCCGCAGCATTGGCAGGAGTGGTCGCCGGCTGTGCCGATCTGGCGATCGAGTCCAAGAAGATTGACTACAAGTCGGCCTCTACCGTCCGGGCTCCGACGCTGGAAGTACCTCCCGATCTCACCTCGCCCACGCGGGACGACAGGTTCGTCGTGCCCGACACCGGCGGCAAGGGCTCGGCGACGTATTCCGCGTACTCCGGCGAGCGGACGCAGGCCGCCCAAAAGCCCAGCGAAGTGCTGCCGGACATCGACAAGGTGCGCGTCGAGCGGTCCGGAAACCAGCGCTGGCTGGTGATCAAGGAACCGCCTGACAAGCTGTGGGGGCAGGTCAAGGATTTCTGGCAGGAGCTCGGCTTCCTGATCAAGCTCGAACTGCCGGAGGCCGGCGTGATGGAGACCGACTGGGCGGAAAACCGCGCCAAGATCGGCAACGACTTCATCCGCAACTGGCTCGGCAAGGTGATCGATTCGCTCTATTCGACCGCCGAGCGCGACAAGTTCCGCACCCGCCTGGAGCCCGGCGCCGTGCCGGGGACGACCGAGGTCTACATCAGCCATCGTGGCATGTACGAGATCTACGTTTCGGAAGGCAAGGACCAGACGCGCTGGCAGCCGCGCGAACCGGACCCCGATCTGGAGGCCGAAATGCTGCGCCGCCTGATGGTGCGTTTCGGCAGCGACGAGCGCCGGGCGCAGATCGAACTGGCGGATGCGAAGATTCGTCCGGCCGAACGCGCCAAGCTCGAACGTCCGGGCAACGGCCCGGCTTCGCTGGTGGTCGACGAGTCGTTCGACCGGGCGTGGCGCCGCGTCGGCCTGGCGCTGGACCGCGTCGGCTTCACGGTGGAGGACCGCGACCGTTCGAAGGGCCTGTATTTCGTCCGCTACGTCGATCCGGAAAGCGACGTCCAGAACAAGGACCCCGGCCTGCTCTCCAAGCTGGCGTTCTGGAAGCCCTCGACGCCCGATCCGCAGACGAAATATCGCGTCTACGTCAAGGAAGGCGGCGCGCGGACGACGGTCCAGGTGCTCTCCGCCGAGGGCGGCGCCGACCAGTCGGATACCGGCAAGAAAATCCTGGATCTCCTGTTCGAACAGTTGAAGTGATGCGTTTCGCGTCGCTGGGCAGCGGCAGTCGGGGAAATTCCCTGATTGTCGATGCCGGCGGCACCAAGCTGCTGCTGGACTGCGGCTTTTCGGTGCGCTCGATGGTCGGCCGGCTCGCCCGGCTGGCGATCCTTCCCGAGGAAATCTCCGGCATTCTCGTCACGCACGAGCACAGCGACCACATCGCCGGCATCTTCCGCTTCTCCGCCCGCTTCGGGATTCCCGTCTACATGACGCACGGCACCCATGCCGCCGCGTCGCAGGGCCAGGGCGTCCCGGCCGGCTGCCGCCTGATCGACGGCCATGCCGCGTTTTCCGTTGACGGCGTGGAGGTGACGCCGTTTCCCGTGCCCCACGACGCGCGCGAGCCGGTGCAGTTCGTCTTTTCGGACGGCCAGTGCCGGCTGGGCGTGCTGACCGATTGCGGGACGATCACGCCGCACGTGGCGGCGGTGCTGGACGGCTGCCACGCGCTCGTCCTGGAATGTAACCACGATCCGGACCTGCTGGCGGCCTCGACTTACCCGGCCATGCTCAAACGGCGCATCGCGGGCGACTTCGGGCATCTCGGCAATGCCCAGGCGGCGTCCCTGCTGCAGCAGATCGATGCCGGCCTGCTGCGCCACGTCGTTGCGGCGCATCTGAGCGAGGAGAACAATCGGCCCGCCCTGGCCAGGGCGGCGCTGGCGCAGGCGCTGGGCTGCGCGGAGGAGTGGATCGGCGTGGCGTCACAGGAAGACGGGACCGGCTGGCGGGATCTCGCGCGCGAACTCTGATCCGCCCGGCCCGAGGCGCCGGGCAACAAAAAAGCCGGCAATGCCGGCTTTTGACCGAAGCGGAGAAACGCTTACTTCTTGGGTTCTTCGGCTGCAGGGGCCGGAGCGGCGGGCGCGGCTTCAGCGGGCTTGGCGTCTGCGGCGGGCGCCGGGGCTTCAGCAGCCGGGGCGGGAGCCGGAGCGGCGGGCGCAGCTTCAGGAGCGGGAGCAGCAGGAGCAGGGGCGGCGGCGGGAGCCGGGGCCGGAGCAGGAGCTTCTTCCTTTTTGCCGCAAGCGGTCAGGGTCAGAGCAACGAGGGCGGCAACGAGGAGCGAGTTTTTCATCTTGAGCTTTCCTATATCTAAAAAAACGACGACAACAAAAAAACAACACCATACGACTACAACATCACCAACAGCTTTCTGAACGCGCCAAAAAACGATTGGTTGACCGGCTCGAAACCGGTCAGCCCGGAATTATAACAGCATCGAAGGGCGTTGCCGGGGCCGTGGCCGTTCGCGGCAGGGTTATCGCGCGGATGCTCGTGGAATTCTGGGTGGGGCCAAGGTGCCCGTGCCGTCATTCCGGCGCAGGCCGGAATCCAGTTTTATGGTGCACGCACTGGGTCCCGGCTTGCGCCGGGACGACGGTGTCTGCGCGAAACTATGCTTCTTTGCTACCGCCAGGAGAGAGCAGCGTTCGTGCAATTGCCCTGTCGTTCGCGGCCGGCCCGCGGCCGGGAATCGCGGTGCTTCTTCGGAGGGTCTAAAGGCCGAGCGTCGTGGCGCCGACGGGCGTGCCGCCTTCCCGGAGGATGTCGTCGAAGCGCGTCAGGTAGGGGCGGCAGGCGTCCGCGTTGTCGATGATGACGCGCGACCGGGCGTGGTCCTGATGGATGCGGACCAGCGCATGGCGGT
Source organism: Propionivibrio sp. (assembly GCF_047602565.1). Lineage (GTDB taxonomy): Bacteria > Pseudomonadota > Gammaproteobacteria > Burkholderiales > Rhodocyclaceae > Propionivibrio. The sequence continues at coordinate 610,642 of NZ_JASGGX010000001.1, read as the reverse complement.
CGTCGGCGAGGAACATCGCGTCGGTCAGGTGCGCCAGATGCGGCGGGCATTCCCAGACCTGCAGCGCATGCGGAAAATCGGCGAGCAGCTTGAACAGGCGCGGGCTGCTGCGCCGGAACGGCTCCGCGTTCCGCAGGACGATCTGCAGCGTGTTGCGCGGCGCGGCGGTCAGGAAACGGCGCAGGAAAAACTCGCTTTCGCGGCTTTCCAGGCCCAGCCGGGCCAGATCGGGGTCGAAGATGCGCAGGCTGCGTGTCGCCAGGAGCAGGATCTTCTGCACCGCGCCGTCGTGTTCGGACCACTGGGTGATCAGTTCCGGATTCATGGCGGTCTCGCTGCGTTGGATGGCCGGCACGTATCTTAAGGAAAAACCGGGAGGACGGGGCGCTTCCTCCCGGCGTTGCCGAGCTACCCGGCGCGGCGCTGTGCCGCGCCGGAGCGTTTGGCGCCGGCGGGCGCGCGCCGGTCGCCACCGGCCGGGGAGCGCGGCGCCGCGTATGCGCGGGATTTGTCCTGGGAATGCGCGGCCGGCTTGCCCTGCGGCCGCCCCGCGCCCTTGCGCGTTTCGCCGGTTGGCCAACCGCCCTTGGCGCGGGCGGGTTTCGCCGGTTTCGCCGCCGGCCGCCGGACCGGCTCGTGGCCGGCGACGGTCTCGACGGGGATGGTCTGCTTGGTGAAACGTTCTATCTTGCGCACGGCGAACTGTTCCGCGTGGTTGACCAGCGAAATGGCCAGCCCGTCGCGGCCGGCGCGCCCGGTGCGGCCGATGCGGTGTACGTAGTCCTCGGCGAACTTGGGCAGATCGTAGTTGAACACGTGCGTGATGGTCGGCACGTCGATGCCGCGCGCGGCGACGTCGGTGGCGACGAGCACGCGGATGTGGCCGCGGCGCATGGCGTTGAGGGTGCGGTTGCGCGCGCCCTGGTGCATATCGCCGTGCAGCGGCGCGGCGTTGAAGCCGGCCAGGTTGAGCCGGTCGGACAGCGTGTCGGCCTCGCGCTTGGTGGCGGTGAACACGAGGGCCTGGTCGATGTTCGCGTCGCGCAGCAGGTGGTCGAGCAGGCGGTTTTTGTGGGCCAGGTCGTCGACGAAGTGCAGGCGCTGCTCGATGTTCTCGTGCCGGGTGTGCGCCGCCGCGATGCTGATCTGCAGCGGGTCGCGGGTGATCTCGCGGGCGATGCGGCCCACCGCGCCGTCGAGCGTGGCGGAGAACAGCAGCGTCTGGCGGTCGGCCGGGGTGGCGGCGACGATCTTCTCGATGTCTTCGATGAAGCCCATGTCCAGCATGCGGTCGGCCTCGTCGAGGACCAGCATTTGCAGCTCCGAGAAATCGATCCGGCCCGATTCCATGTGGTCGATCAGGCGGCCCGGCGTGGCCACGAGAATCTCGGGATTGCGCGCGAGCAGCATCGTCTGCTTCGGGTAGGGCATGCCGCCGAGGATGGCGACCGCCTTGAGATGGCGGATGTGCCGCCCGTACTTTTCGGTCGCGGCGGTGACTTGCAGCGCGAGTTCGCGCGTCGGTGCGAGCACCAGCATCCTCGGCCGCGCGGGCTGGAGGCGGGGGCGGGACGACGGGCGTTCCTTGCCGGAGGCGCGGCGCGCGTCGGGCACGAACGGACGGCGCGGCTGCGCCGCCAGGCGGTCGAGCGCCGGCAGCATGAAGGCGGCGGTCTTGCCGGAGCCGGTCTGCGAGGAGACCAGCAGGTCGCGCCCTTCCAGCGCGGCCGGGATGGCCTGCGCCTGCACGGGGGTGGGTTCCTGGTAGCCGGCTTCGGCGAGGGCCTTGAGGAGGATTTCCTGGAGTCCGGTTTCTGCGAAGGTCATGGTTCTCTTTCCTGATGTAACGGGGTCGCGCGGCCGCGGCGTGCGGCGCACGGGTTTCGGTAATGCAACGCAACCGTCTGAACAGCGGGAAAGTTCTCGCCGGGGCGAGAGAATCCGGAACTTTTCGGCACAAAAGCTTTGTGCCAGGACGGCGCCTGAAAGGTTCGGCGCCAGGAGGCAGGAGGGCTTTGGAAATGCGGCCAGGTGTGCGAAGCGCGTGGTCGCCGCGTCCGAAGACGGCAGCGAGGGGCGGACTATACAGGATCAGCGGCGGCGCGTCGAGCGCAGTCCGGCGACCGCCGGCGAGAACACCTCGGTGACCAGCAGCGACTGGCATCCGAAGGAGAACGACGAGCGCCGCGCCCAGAGCGCCGGAGGCGGCGCGTCTTCGAGGCCCAGCGCGGCGACGGCGGGCCGGAACAGCGGATGCCGGGCATCCAGGCGGCAGGCTGCCAGATCGCCGCGCGCGAAGCGCGGGTGCGCGAAGAGCAGGGCGCCCAGCGAACGGGCGCCGAGCCGCGCCAGCCAGCGGGTCATCGGCCCGCGCGGCCGCCGCGGCAGGACGCTGTGTGCGAACACCAGCGGCCGGCCGTCGCAGTACAGCACGACTTCGCGGACCCAGGCCAGCCGTCCCGGCGCCAGCTCAAGCCGGCGGGCCTCGTCGCGCGTGGGCGCGTCCAGGCGCTGGCCCAGCACCGCCAGGGCGAAGCGCCCCGCGGACTGCAGGCGCGCGGTGAGCGAGCCGCGATCGTTCAACCAGGATTTGAAGGGCCGGCCGTCCGCGCCGAGCGGCGGGCGGGCGCGCCAGTTCGTCCGGATGCCTGCGCGCATGCGGAATGCCGGAGGCCGCCTATTGCGGGCGGGGGGATTTTTCCAGCCCGCCGATGCGTTGTCCCGGCTTGATGCCCTTGTCCGCGAACCAGCCGCGATTCATCTCCAGCGCGAACCGCGCCGGCGCGCCGGCGCAATGGTTGTCTTCGGTCTGCGGCTTCATGTCCTCGATGTTGAGGATCTTGCCCTCGTCGTCGAGAAAGGCCACCGAGAGCGGCAGGAAGGTGTTGCGCATCCACATGCAGTAGCGATCGGGGCGCGGGAAGACGAAGAGCATGCCCTGGTTGGGCGCCAGGCTCTTCCTGTGCATCAGCCCCTCCATGCGCGACGCCTGGTCGGCGGCGACCTCGGCCTCGATGCGGTGGAAGCTGGCGGTCAGCGCGATCGACGGCATCTGCGCCAGGGCGGTCGCGGCGAGCAGCGACAGGGCGACGCCTGCCACGCGGGTCAGTCGGAACATGCGGACTCCATCGGAAAAAAGCGTTGCGTGCCGATGCCCGGCGGGCGTCATTTCCTGCCCGCGGCCTTGGCGGCCTTGTTTTTCCTGGCCGTGGCCGCCGGCTTGCCGGGCTTGGTTTTGGCGGCGGGCGTGGCCTTTTTGTGCACCGTCTTCTTCACCGGCTTGGCCGACGCCTTGGCGGGCTTCGCCACGTCGGGGGCGATGATCACCGGCGCGTCTTCGTGCTCCGCCGCCTTGGGAATGGCGCTGGCGGCGGTCGCGCCGAGCAGCAGGACGATGCCGGCAAGAAAGCGTGGGAAAAAGCGGGAGCGGAAAGTCATGGCCGTGTGGACGTATGCGTGGGCGTTGAACGGAAGCGGCCGGCGGCCGCGGCAAGGCCACATTCTATTCGAAACGCCGGGCGGTGCGGCCGTCTTGCCGCGCGGGCTATTCCTCTTCGACGAACACCTCTTCGCGCTTCCTGCTGATCGCCGGCAGCATGATCGCGACCATCAGCGCGACGGCCACGGCGAGCATGGTCGCGGCGATCGGGCGGGTGACGAAGACGCTCCAGTCGCCGCGGGCCATCAGCAGCGCGCGGCGCAGGTTTTCCTCCATCATCGGGCCGAGGATGAAGCCGAGGATCAGCGGCGCCGGCTCGAAGCCGAGCTTGTGGAACATATAGCCGACGACCGCGAAGGCGGCGGCGCAATAGACGTCGAAGGTGCTGTTCGCCAGCGTATAGACCCCGATCGCGCAGAACGCCATGATCGCCGGGAAGAGGAAGCGGTAGGGCACGGTCAGCAGCTTGACCCAGATGCCGATCAGCGGCAGGTTGAGGATCACCAGCATCAGGTTGCCGACCCACATCGAGGTGATCAGGCCCCAGAACAGTTCCGGGTTGCTGGTCATCACCTGCGGGCCGGGCTGGATGCCCATCAGCGTCATGGCGCCGATCATCAGGGCCATCACCGCGCTGGTCGGGATGCCCAGGGTGAGCATCGGGATGAAGGAGGTCTGCGCGCCGGCGTTGTTGGCCGCTTCCGGCGCGGCGACGCCCTGGATGGCGCCCTTGCCGAATTCTTCCGGATGCCTGGCCAGTTTCTTTTCGAAGGAATACGAGGTGAAGGAGGCGAGCATCGGCCCGGCGCCGGGCAGCACGCCCAGCAGGCCAGCCGAGGATGGTGCCGCGCACGGCGGCCGGCGAGGCTTCCCGGAAGTCCTTTTTGCTGGGCCACAGGCCGGTGACCTTTTTGACGAATACGTCGCGGTGTTCCTCGGTCTTGCCGAGGTTGGCGATGATTTCGCCGAAGCTGAACACGCCCATGGCGATGACCACGAAGTTGATGCCGTCCATCAGTTCCGGGATGCCGAAGCTGAAGCGCGGCACCGCGGTGATCACGTCGGTGTTGATCTGGCCGAGCAGCAGGCCGAGGACGACCATGGCCAGCGCCTTGGCCAGCGAGCCCGAGGCCAGGACGACGGCGCCGACCAGGCCGAGGAACATCAGCGCGCAGTACTCGGGCGCGCCGAATTCGAAGGCCAGCGCGGTGAGCGGCGGGGCGAAGGCGGCGACCACCAGCGTGCCGAAGGTGCCGGCGAAAAACGAGCCGAGGGCGGATACCGCCAGCGCCGCGCCGGCGCGTCCCTTGCGCGCCATCTGGTAGCCGTCGAGCGCGGTGACCACCGACGAGGCTTCGCCGGGCACGTTGATCAGGATGGCCGTGGTCGAGCCGCCGTACTGGGCGCCGTAGTAGATGCCGGCCAGCATGATCAGCGCCGAGGTCGGCTGCAGCGAGTACATCGACGGCAGCAGCATGGCGATGGTGGCGATCGGGCCGAGGCCGGGCAGGACGCCGATCAGCGTGCCGAGCATGGCGCCGAGGAAGGCGTACCAGAGGTTGATCAGCGACAGCGAGGTCTGGAAGCCGATGTAGAGGTTGTTCAGCAGATCCATGAGCGTCTTTCAGCGTATCGAACCGGCTCAGGCCGGCCACACCGGAATGGTCAGTTGCAGCCCGTAGATGAAGATCGCGTACGACAGGGCGGTGAGGACGACGGCGTTGAGGATGGCATCCTTCCAGCGGAACTCGCTGCCGCCGGCCGAGGTGATGACGATCATCGCCGGGAAGCTGATCATGAAGCCGAGCTTGGGCAGGAAGTAGCCGAAGAAGGCGATGGCCCCGACGATGCAGATCAGCGGCCGCCAGGGAATCCGGCCGATGGGGTCGCCGTCCTTGCGCTTGGTGGTGAAGGCTTCGAAAAGGACGACCGCGCCGAGGATGGCCAGGATGATGCCGAGGCCGAACGGGAAATAGCCCGGACCGGGGCGGATGGAGGTGCCGAAGTTGTAGTTCGTGGCGCCGATGGCGAAGGCCACGCCGACCGCGATCAGCGCGAGGCCGGAGACGAAATCCTTTTGGCTCTTGATTTTCATGGACGCTCTCAGTTCTGGCAGGTGCGGCCGGAGGTTTCCCGCCGCGTCGGGTCAAGCCGGCGCGGCGGGAGGACTTCCAGAGCGCAAACCGGCGATCAGTCGGCCTTGATGTTGGCGTCCTTGATCAGCTTGCGATACTTCTCCAGCTCGGCCGGTGCGTATTTTGCCAGTTCGTCGGCCTGTCCGGAGCCCGGCGTGACGCCGACGCCGCGCAGCTTCTCGATCACTTCCGGCTGCTTGAGCACGGCCTGCAGCTCGGTGCTCAGCTTGTCAACGATGGGCTTCGGCGTTTTCGCCGGCGCGTACAGGGCGTACCAGCCGTTGACCGAGAAGTCGGGATAGCCCGCCTCGGTCAGCGTCGGCACGTCCGGGAAGTCCGGCAGGCGCGTCTTGGACGACACGGCGATCGGGCGCACCTTGCCGCCCTTGATCAGCGGCGTCGAGTTGGTCGAGGTGTCGAAGATGACGTCCAGGCGCTTGCCGATCAGGTCGAGGATGTGCGCGCTGCCGCCCTTGTACGGCACGTGCGTCATGTTGACGCCGGCCTGCGCGGTGAACATCTCGCCGGCCATGTGCAGCGGCGAACCGTTGCCCGATGAGCCGTACATGATTTCGCCGGGCTTCTTCTTGGCCGCGTCGACCACGTCCTTGATCGTCTTGTAAACGGAATCGGGGTAGGTGATGATCACGGTCGGCGCGGTGCCGAACATGCCGATCGGCTCGAAGTCCTTGATCGGGTCGTACTCGGCCTTGAACAGCAGCGGGGTGACCGCGTTGGAGGCGAAGCCGCCGACCAGCAGGGTGTAGCCGTCCGGCGCCGCCTTGGCGACGACGGTGGCGCCGATCAGCGTGCCGGCGCCGGGCTTGTTCTCGATGATGAACTGCTGGCCGAGGCGTTCGGACAGCTTCTGGCCGATCAGGCGGCCGAGCATGTCGTTGGCGCCGCCGGCCGGATAGGGAACGATCAGCGTGACCGGCTTGGCCGGGTAGTTCTGGGCGTGGGCGGCGCCGACGACGCCGATGCCGGCCAGGGCGACGGCGGCCAGCAGCCGGGTGAAGCCGCGCCGGGATGTGCGTGTTGCATGGTTCATGATGAGCCTCCTCGATGGTGCTGCGTTGTAATGGCGGCATCCGCCGCCAGCCGTTTCCCGGCCCGTTGGCGCCAACGGGCCGCTGCCGGAATCACTTGACGACGATGTTGGCCTTCTCGATGACGACCTTCCACTTGTCCATTTCCGCGGCGATGTAGTCGGCGAACTCCTTGGAATTCATCGCCAACGCCTCGGCGCCGAGTTCGGAGAACTTCTTGATCGTCTCCGGCTTCTTCATGCAGTTCTGCACTTCGGCCGAGAGCTTCTGGACGATCTCGTTCGGCGTGCCGGCCGGCGCGACGAAGCCGTGCCAGGCGACCGCCTCGAAGCCGGGCAGGAATTCGGCGACCGCCGGCACCTTCTCGTCGAACGCGGCGCGCTTGCCGGTGGCCGTGGCCAGCATCGTCAGCTTGCCGCCCTGCACGTGCGGCAGCAGCAGCGGCACGTTGTCGAAGGTCAGCGCCACCTGGCCGCCGATCATGTCGGTGATCATGCGCGCCGAGCCGGGGTAGGGCACGTGCGTCATCTTGGTGCCGGTCATCTGCTGGAAGAGCTCGGCCGCCAGATGCTGCGAGGTGCCGACGCCGGAGGAGCCGTAGGCCACCTTGCCCGGATTCTTCTTGAGATACTCGATCAGTTCCGGGACGGTCTTGACGTTGAGCTTGTTCTGGTTGATCACCAGCACGTTGGGCACGCGGTCGAACATGGCCACCGGGATCAGGTCCTTGAGCGGCTTGTAGGGGATCTGGTCCGGGCGCAGCAGCGGATTGATCGCCAGCCCGGAGGTGCTGGCGATGCCGATGGTCAGCCCGTCCGGCTTGGCGCGGGCGACCTGCGCGATGCCGCTGACGCTGCCGGCGCCGGGCACGTTCTCGATGATGAACGGCTTGCCGAAGGTCTTCTGCAGGTGGTCGCCGATGACCCGGGCGAAAATGTCCGTGGTGCCGCCGGCGGTGAACGGCACGATGATCTTGACCGTGTCGGTCGGCCACTCGTCCTTGGCCTGCGCGGCGGCCGGCGACAGCGCGGCGCAGGCGGCGACGGCGATTGAAAACAGGCGTTTCTTCATGACTTTCCCCTTTCGATGTGTTTAACCCAACGGCTGACTTTTATTGGCGAAGCATGCGTGGCGGACGGTCCGCGGTCCTCATTCCTCCTGGAAGGCCTCCTGGCGTTTCTGCTTGACGGCGGGGAAGGCCATGACGGCGACGAGGGCGGCGGTGAGCAGGAGCAGGGCGGCGGAGATGGGGCTGGTGGCGAAGACCGCGTAGTCGCCCTGGGAGAGGATCAGCGCGCGCCGGAAGTACTCCTCCATCATCGGCCCGAGGACGAAGCCGAGGAGCATCGGCGCCGCCTCGCAGCCGAGCTTGGCGAGCAGGTAGCCGACCACCGCGAAGACGGCGGTGATGTAGACGTTGGCCACGCTGCTGTTCAGCGAATACACGCCGATGCAGCAGAACACCAGGATCGCCGGGTAGAGGAAGCGGTACGGGATGGTCAGCAGCTTGACCCACACCCCGAGCAGCGGCAGGTTGAGGATCACCAGCATCAGGTTGCCGACCCACATCGAGGCGATCAGGCCCCAGAACAGCTCCGGGTTGTTCTGCATCACCTGCGGGCCGGGCTGCACGTTGTGGATGGTCATCGCCCCGACCATCAGCGCCATCACCGCGTTGGACGGGATGCCGAGGGTGAGGAGCGGGATGAAGGAAGTCTGCGCCGCCGCGTTGTTGGCCGACTCGGGGCCGGCGACGCCCTCGATGGCGCCGTGGCCGAACTCGTGCGCGTACTTCGAGACCTTCTTCTCGAAGGTGTAGGAGGCGAACGACGAGAGCACCGCGCCGCCGCCGGGCAGGATGCCGAGGATCGAGCCGAGCGTGGTGCCGCGGAAAATCGCCGGCAGCATGCGCTTGAAGTCCGCCAGGGTCGGCCACAGGCCGGACACGCTCCTGGTGAAGGTCTCGCGGTGCTCCTTCAGCGACAGGTTGGCGATCACCTCGGCGAAGCCGAACAGGCCCATCGCCACGCAGACGAAGTCGATGCCGTCGAAGAGGGCCGGCAGGGCGAAGGTGTAGCGCATCACTCCCGAATTCACGTCGGTGCCGACCAGCCCCAGGATCAGGCCGAGCAGGATCATGCAGATGGCCTTGAGGATCGAGCCGGAGGACAGGATGATCGCCCCGACCAGCCCGAGCACCATCAGCGAGAAGTAGTCGGCCGGGCCGAAGTTGAAGGCCAGTTCGGCGAGCTGCGGGGCGAAGGCGGCGAGCACCAGGGTGGCCACGCAGCCGGCGAAGAAGGAGCCGAAGCCGGCGGTGAACAGGGCGGTGCCGGCTTTGCCCTGGCGCGCCATCTGGTAGCCGTCGATGGCGGTGACCACCGAGGACGATTCGCCGGGCAGGTTGACCAGGATGGCGGTGGTCGAGCCGCCGTACTGGGCGCCGTAGAAGATGCCGGCGAGCATGATCAGGGCGGTGGTCGGATCGAGGCCGTAGGTGACCGGCAGCAGCATGGCGATGGTGGCCACCGGGCCGAGGCCGGGGAGTACGCCGATGAGCGTGCCGAGCACGCAGCCGATGAAGGCGTAGAGCAGGTTCTGCAGGGTCAGCGCGGTGGCGAAGCCGAGCGAGAGGTTGGCGATCAGGTCCATGGCGCGCGCTCAGGCAAAGATCGTCGGCCAGGTCGGGAATTGCAGGTGCAATCCCTGGACGAAGACGAGATAGACCAGCACGCCCAGCACCAGCGCCGAGCCGACGGCGCCGGTCCAGGTGAATTCATGGCTGCCGCGCGCGGCCACCAGGACCAGCGCGACCATCGCCAGGATCACGCCGAGCGGGGCGAGCAGGACGGCGAACAGCAGCACCGCGCCGACGATCCACAGCATCGATTTCCAGTCCAGGCGGCCGACTTCCGTGCGCTGCGCCCGCGGCGCGAGCGACGAGACCGCCAGCACCGCGCCCAGCACGCCGAGCAGCACGCTCAGCCAGAAAGGGAAGTAGCCCGGCCCGATATCCTCCGCCGTGCCCAGCGTGTAGCCCCGCGCCACCACCGCCGCGAATCCCCCGAACGCCGCGAAAAATACCCCCGCCCCAAAATTCTGCTTGTTCCTGATTTCCACGCTGACGACTCCCTCCCGTAGTGCTTTTCATGACGTGCGGAACGCCGGCCGGCGCCTGCGGCCTACAGGCCGTTCATCACGTTCTCCGGGCGGACCTTCCTGACCAGGGCCGCGACGATGTTTTCCACGCAGTGCTCGCCGATGGCGTTGACCGCCCCGTCGGTGTAGCCCGCGATGTGCGAGGTAGCGATGAAGTTGTCCAGGGCGAACAGCGGGTGTTCGGCGAGCGGTTCGGTCTCGAAGACGTCCGACGCGGCGCCGGCGATCACCCGGTCCGCGAGCGCCGCGAACAGGTCGGCCTCGTTGACCACGCCGCCGCGCGAGGCGTTGATCAGGTAGGCGCCGGGTTTCATTTTCTTCATCTCGCCGAGGGCGATGAAGTTCCGCGTCGCATCGGTCAGCGGCATGTGCAGCGTGATGAAGTCGCTGCGCGCCAGCAGTTCGTCCTTGTCGACGAAGGCGATGCCGTGCTCCTCGGCGAAGGCCTGGTCCTGGAAGAAGTCGAAAGCGATGACGCGCATGTTGAAGCCCCTGGCGCGCAAGGCCACCTGCTTGCCGATGTTGCCGAGCCCGCAGATGCCGATGGTCTTCCCCCAGGCGTCGGTGGCGAAGATGCGCGGCCATTCGCCGCCCTTGGTCAGCGCATTGGCCTGCGGAATCTGGCGGGCGAGCGCGAGCAGCAGGGCGAAGGTGAAATCGGCGACCGCATGCTTGTTGGCGTTGGGGACGTTGGTCACCCAGATGCCGCGCGCCCGGGTGGCCGCGAGGTCGATGTTGTCCACGCCGACGCCGTGCTTGCATACGATCCCCAGGCGTGGCGCGCAGTCGAGCAGTTCGGCGCCGATTTCGGTGAAGGCGACGATCAGCGCGTCGGCGTCGGCCAGATGCGGCTTCAGCTCGGCCAGCGTCACGTCCGCGGGAAACGACTGGACTTCGAAGCCGTGCTCCTTCAAGTACACGACCGGGTGGTCGCTGTACTTGGCGAAGGACGGCGAGGTGGAGATGACTTTCATGGGCCGCGCCTGCCTCAGAACGCCGGCACGTTGCCGTACTTGGCGACGACCTCGCGGATCGTGGCGAGGTCCTGCTCGGAGAACAGGATCGGGTAGCGGCTGTCGCCGACGTCCTCGCCGAGCAGCGCCGTCGCCTTCTTGACGGCGGCCGGGGCGAAGCAGACGGCGTAGAGGTCCTTGCGCAGCCCGCTGATGAAGTCCTGCGCCGCCTTCGACTTCGCCACGTCGCCGTCGCGGAAGTGCTTCCAGATCAGGCTGACGCCTTCCGGGCAGACGTTGGCCAGGCCGGAGATGCAGGCCGAGCAGCCCTCCAGGAAGCCCTGGTGCGCCAGGTGGTCCGGGCCGCTCAGCACGTCGAAGTCGGGAATGTCCCTGACCGCGTCGAGGAAGCCCTTGAGGCTCTCGTAGCTGCCGGCGCTGTCCTTGATGCCGACGATGTTCGGGTGTCTGGCCAGCGCGGCCGCGGTGGCCGGCTCGATGGTGTTGCCGGTGCGCGCCGGGATGTTGTAGAGGAAGACGGGCACCGGCACCGCGTCGGCGATGGCCGTGTAGTGGTAGATCAGCTCATGCTGCCGCAACGGCACGAAGGAGGGCGTGATCACCGAGACGGCGTCGACGCCCATGGCGGCGACGTCCTGGCCGAGGCGGATGGTCGTCGCGGTGGAGTTCTCGCCGATGTGCGCGACGACCGGGACCTTGCCCGCCGCCTCGTCGACGCAGGTCTGCGTCACCCGCAGCTTCTCTTCCGTGTTCAGCACGAAGAACTCGCCGTTGGTGCCGTTGCAGAAAATGCCGTTGCCGAACTGCATCTGCCGCCGCACCTGCCGGCGCAGCCGGTCCGGGCAGACGGCGCCGGCGGCGTCGAACGGGGTGACGATGGCGGTGAGCACTCCTTGAATCCGGGCGGGCATCGAAATTTCTCCTTTTTCTGCAAATCGACGGTCGGTCGTTGGGTTGGGGAGGGAGGCGCGGCACGCCGATGATTCCGCCTGCCCGAATCCATCCGAAGTTATGGCGTTTGAGCAATGTTGATTGATTTGATAATCGATGTCAACAAAATCTATCGGATTGTTTCGTTAATGCCTAATATCTCTCATCGGAACGGATCTGGCATGCCGCCGGAAGTTGACAAGCCGCCCAAAGGCCGCCGCCGATCTTGCTGTTTTTAAATTAATATAATGATTTTAAAGTGTATTTTTATTATTCTGAAATCTTTCACCGGCTGTTGCCAAAATGTCGCACGGGCTGCCGCGGATTGTTTCCATGACGTAACCGCGCCCCGAAACGGTCTTGTCTCGCTAAATGAATGTGCGGTCTTGGTTGATTTTTAGGCGATCTCCGGTGTAAACTCGTTCAAAAAGTTTCACGTTCTATCAATGGCGTGTCCGATCGCGCCGCAGTTTTCTGGATTGTCCTGGGTGAATGGAAAAGCGAGGAGTCATGGAACTGGTCGCGCATAACGATAACCTGCCGGATGCCGACAGCGTGCCGCTGCTGCCGGCGCTGCGCCGGCAGCGCATCGCGGAATTCCTCCATCATCACGGCGCAGTGACGCTGCAGCAGCTGGCCGAGGCGCTGCACGTCTCGCTGTCCACCCTGCGCCGCGATCTCGACGCGCTGGCCGAGGAAGGCGTCGTCGAGCGCACGCACGGCGGCGCGATCCTGCGCCATCTGCAGTACAGCACCTTCGAGCCGAACATCGCCGCGGCGCGCGACCTGTCGCCGCGCGAAAAGCGGCTGGTCGGCGCCGCGGCGGCCGAGTCGCTGGTGCCGGGGCAGAGCGTCATCTTCGACAGCGGCAGCACGGTGCTGGAAGCGGCGCGCGCGGTGGTCGCGCGCAAGATCCCGATCGTCGCCGTGACCAACGACATCGAGATCGCCCAGGTGCTGAACGCCAGTCCGCTGGTGCAGGTGCACCTCTTCGGCGGCCAGCTGCGCCCCGGCAGCAACACGGTGGTCGGCGAGCAGGTGCAGAACGCGGCCAAGCGGATCTGCGCGGACGTCCTGTTCTTCGGCGCGCACGCGGTGACCGACAACATCGTCTCCGAAACGTCACCCGAGGTGGCGGCCGTCAAGCGCGCGCTGATGCGCTCGGCCACTTCGTCGCGCCTGCTGGTGGACGCCTCCAAGTTCCGTCCGCGCGTATTCATGACCGTCTGCGACATGAGCGAGATCGCCGAGGTGATCACCGACGAGGGCGCGCCGCAGGAAGAGCTGGAGCGCATCCGCTCGGCGGGCGTCAAGCTGGTCATCGCCAAGAACCTGCCATGAGCGCCCCCGCCCGTCCGCCCGCAGGGGGCGCTCCCGTTCCCTCGGGGAAAGCGGCGCAGGGAGTTTCGCCGGGCACGGCGCCGCGGCTGCGCGGCCGATCCACCGTGCGCAGCCGCTCCGCCGCCGCGCAGCGGCAGGAGGGCGGCACGCGGAGCGGCATCCGCATCCTCGCCGACGATCTGACCGGCGCGCTGGACACCGCCGCCGCGTTCGCCGGCGAGGTGCCGGTGTACATCGATCGCCCGCCGGCCGGCGTCGAGGCGGCCGCGCCGCCGGTCGCGGTGGTGGCCACGCCGACGCGCGACGTGGCGGCCGCGGCGCTGCCCGGTTTCCTGGCGCCGGCGGTCGAGTGGTTCCGGTCGGGGAGCCTGTCGTTCAAGAAAGTTCGACAGCCTGCTGCGCGGCAACACTTTCGCCGAGATCGCCTGGCTGTTCAGGAACGCCGGGTTCGCGCGGGCGGTCTTCGCGCCGGCCTTCCCGGCGCAGGGCCGGATCACGGTCGGCGGCCGGCAGTGGATTATCCGCTCCGGCCTCGGGCGGGAAGCCGTGGCCGTGCCGCTGCAGAAGGCGCTGTCGCGCCTGGGGCTGCGCTCGGCGCAGGCGTTCGAGGCCTTCGGCGCGTTCGGGGCGTTCCGGAACGGCGTGCATATCTGGATTCCCGAGGTCGCCGAGGACCACGACCTCGATCAGGTCGTCCGGCAGGCGGACACCGGCGGGGACGGCATGATGTGGGTGGGCAGCGCCGGCCTGGGCAACGCGCTGGCGCGCCGTTTCGGCCTGGCGCCGGACGCGGCCCCGACCGCGCCGCTGGCCGCCGGCGCGGGGCCGAGCGTCTTGATCAGCGCCAGTTTCCAGCCGGTGTTCAGGGAGCAGTGGGCGCGGCTGCGCGCCAACCGGCCGGCGCCGGCCGTGGCCGAAGCTGGCGACGCCGCCGGCATCGCGGCGGCCATCGCGCAGGCGCGCGCCGGGGCGGGCGAGGCGTGGTTCGACCTTTCGCCGCGCGCGTCGATCCGCCCGGAGGAGGCCTTGCGCCGCCTGGAAGCGAACGCGCGGCGGCTGGTTGAGGAGCTGCCCGTGCCCGGCCGGCTGATCGTGGTCGGCGGCGACACCCTGCTCGGCCTGTGTCGCGCCGCGGGGGCGGCGGGCCTGACGGCGCGCGCTTCGCTCCGTCCGGGCTGGGGCTGCGCGCGGCTGATGGGCGGCGCCTGGGACGGCGTGCCCTGTTATTCACGCTCCGGGGCCTTCGGCGCGGCGGACGATCTCGTCGCCCTGGTCAGCGCCCTGGAGCAGCCAACATCTTGTTGAGAGGAAACGTTATGTCGAAAGCCATTCGTCTGGCGGTGACCATGGGCGACCCGTCCGGCATCGGGCCGGAAATCGTCGCCAAGGCGGCGCGCAAGCTGGAGCCGGAAATCGCGGCGGGGCGGATCGAACTGCTCGTCCTGGGCAGCGCCGAAGCCTTGGCCAAGGCCTGCGCGCAACTGGACGTGGCGGCCGACGCGCTGCCGCTGCGCATGATCGACGTCGGCCCGGTCGATGGCGAGGTGGTGACCGGCCGGATTGCCGCCGTCGGCGGCGAGTGGGCGTACCGCGCCGTGAAGCGGGCCACGGAGCTGGTGCAGGCCGGCGAGGCGGACGCCATCGTCACCGCGCCGCTGTCCAAGGAGGCGCTGCACCTCGCCGGCCACCTGTTCGAAGGGCACACCGAGCTGCTGGCGCACCTTACCGGCCAGCGCGACGCGGTGATGATGCTGGCGCACGGGCCGATGCGCGTGACGCACGTGACCACGCACTGCCCCATCGCCGACGTGCCCGGCCGCCTGACCCCGACGCGCCTGCGCCGGGTCTTCTCGGTCACGCTGGAAGCCCTGGAATGCCTCGGCTTCGACAAGCCGCGCCTGGGCGTGGCCGGGCTCAATCCGCATTCGGGCGAGGGCGGCATCCTGGGCCGGGAAGACGAGGAAATCATCGCGCCGATCATCAGGGAGTTCGTTGACCAGGGCTACGACGTCACCGGGCCGGTGCCGGGCGACACGGTGTTCATCAAGCTGCGCGCCAACCAGTTCGACGCGGTGGTGGCGATGTTCCACGACCAGGGGCACATCCCGGTCAAGCTGCTCGGCTTCGACGTTGACCCGCAGACCGGCAAGTGGCAGGCGATCAGCGGCGTCAACGTCACGCTCGGGCTGCCGATCCTGCGCACCTCGGTCGACCACGGCACGGCCTTCGACATCGCCGGCAAGGGCATCGCCAACCCGGACAGCCTGGTCGACGCCGCCGAATACGCCTTGAAGCTGCTCGAAGGACGGCGCAGGAAGGGCCTGTAAAAACCATCCGCGAAGCGAGGGACGCGACCATGACCGACTCCACGAATCCCGCCTGCCTGCATCCGCACCCGGACGACGCGGCGCGGCTGATCGCCGACATCCCGTCGCCGTGCGTGCAGAACCACGCGGCCAACCTGATGCCGCTGCCCAACGGCGACCTCGCCTGCGTCTGGTTCGGCGGCAGCCAGGAAGGGAAGTCCGACATTTCCATCTACTTTTCCCGGCTGCCGGCGGGCGGCGCGTGCTGGACCGAGGCCGTGAAGCTTTCCGACGACCCCGCGCGCTCCGAACAGAACCCTGTGCTGTTCCCGGCGCCGGACGGCGCGCTGTGGCTGTTCTACACGGCCCAGAAGTCGGGCAACCAGGACACCTCGATCATCCGCTGCCGCGTCTCGCACGACCACGGCCGCACCTGGGGGCCGATCGGCGTGCTGTTCGACAAGGCCGGCACCTTCGTGCGCCAGCCGGTGGTCGTGCTCGACAACGGCGACTGGCTGTTGCCGGTGTTCTACTGCCGCACCCGGCCGGGCGAGAAGTGGGTCGGCGACGACGACGTCAGCGCTGTGCGCATTTCGTCAGACCAGGGGCGCACCTGGAGCGAGGTCGAGGTGCCGGGCAGCGTCGGCTGCGTGCACATGAACATCGGCAAGCTGCCCGACGGTTCGCTGCTGGCCCTGTTCCGCAGCCGCTGGGCGGATCACGTCTACCAGAGCCGGTCGACGGACGGCGGCCGCACGTGGACGGCGCCCGTCCCCGCCGGGCTGCCGAACAACAACTCGTCGATCCAGTTCGTCACGCTGGCTAACGGCCACCTGGCCGTGGTCTTCAACGACGCCAGCGCCGCGCAGGCGACCGGGCGCCGCGCGTCGCTGTACGACGAGATCGAGGACGAGGCGGCGGGTGCCACACCGGCCGCCGCCGCGCCGCAGCCGGCGGCGCGGGGCCGCACGGCCTTCTGGGGCGCGCCGCGCGCGCCGATGACCCTGGCCATCTCCGAGGACGGCGGCAGGACCTGGCCGTACCGGCGCAACCTCGAAACGGGCGACGGCTATTGCATGACCAACAACTCGGAACTGCAGCTGAACCGGGAATACTCCTATCCCAGCATCAAGCAGACCGGCGACGGCGCGCTCCACATCGCCTACACCTTCTTCCGCCAGAAGATCCGCTACGCGCGGGTGGACGAGGCCTGGGTCCGGGGCGGCAGCCGGTAACGCATTTTTTGCAGGAAGCGAAACACATGAGCACATACACGCTGCTGAATGCCGGCCGCATCATCGCCGGGCCGGGAAGCATCGCCGGCATCAAGGACGTGGCGGCCGACCTGGGCGCCGAACGGGTGCTGATCGTCACCGACAGGGGCGTCGCCGGCGCCGGCCTGATCGAACGGCCGAGAAAGCTCCTTGAGGAAGCCGGCCTGCGCGTCGCCGTGCTCGACGACACGCCGCCCGAGCCGGAAGTCGGGCAGGTCGAGGCCATCCTCGCGGCGGCGCGGCCGCATGCGCCGGATCTGGTCGTCGGCATCGGCGGCGGCAGCGCCATGGACGTGGCCAAGGTCGTGGCCGTGCTGTTGAACAACGCCGTGTCGCTGCGCGAACTGGTGAACAAGACACCGATCGCGCGCCGCGGCGTGCCCACGCTGATGGTCCCGACGACCGCCGGCACCGGCTCGGAAACCACGCCGAACAGCATCGTCCTGGTGCCCGAGGACGAACTGAAGGTCGGCATCGTCAGCCCGAAGCTGATGCCCGACTGCGTCATCCTCGATCCGGAGCTGACCCTCGGCCTGCCGCCGGCGATCACCGCCTCGACCGGCATGGACGCGCTGTGCCACGCGATCGAATGCTACACCTCGAAAAAGGGCAACCCCTTCAGCGAACTGCTGGCACTCAAGGCGATCACGCTGATCTCGCGCAGCATCCGCCGGGCATTCACCACGGGAACGGACCTCGACGCGCGGCACGACATGCTGCTCGGCGCGATGTACGGCGGCATGTGCATCGCCACGTCGAGCACCACGGCCGTGCACGCGCTGTCCTATCCGCTGGGCGGCAAGTACCGCATCGCGCACGGCATCTCCAACGCCATCCTGCTGCCTTTCGTGATGCGCTTCAACGCCGTGGGCAACGAGGAGAAATTCCGCGACGTGGCCCTGGCGATGGGACTGGACGTGGCCTCGCTGTCGCCCGCCCAGGCCGCCGACGCGATGGTCGACGCGCTGTTCGCGCTCAACCGCGACCTGCGGATTCCCGGCGATCTCAAACGCTGGAACATCACCGGCGGCGACCTGGAAACGCTGGTCGACGGCGCGGCCAAGGTCACCCGCCTGCTCGACAACAATCCGCGGCCCATGGACAAGGCCGACATCCGCGCCATCTACGAGCAGCTGATCTGATCCCGGTGCGGCGCCGACATCCCGAGGTTCGGGGCCACGCCGTTTTTACTCTCGCTCAGCGTGTGCCGCCGGGCCGTCCGGAATAGCCGGCGGGCGTGCCCGACGATTCCGCCGCTGCGCGCGGGGAAAGCGGCGGCGCCTCGGGATAGACGCAGTTCGTGGCCGCCTGGGCGCGCTGGTAGCAGCGCTGGAGCAGGCGCTGGTCGGTGATCCGCTCGCCGTTCTGCAGGTTGACCGCGCGTTGGTACCAGTGATACAGCTGCGTTTCGGTGCACTTGCGGGGTACGGCCGCCTCGATCTCGCGCAGCAGCACTTCCCAGTGGCACGTCCGCTGGCTCGCGTCCTGGCCCTTGTTGCCGAACTGCATGACCAGCAGCATCGCCAGCCCGGCCAGAAAGGCGGCCGCGCACGGCAGGACGGGAAAGCCGGGAAGAGGGCCGGCGAACCACAGCACGCCGCAGACGATGGTCACGACCTCGATGGCCTTCTGGCGGCAGGCGCGGCTCAGATACTGGTGCCGGTGGTACAGGTGGTGGGTCAGCACATAGACCTTCAGGATCGCCTGCTGCCCGGCCTGGGAGAGTTCGCTGCGCCCGTCGTCCGTTCCGTTCGCTGCGCGGGGATCGGTGCCGTTGCCCATGCTTTACCTCTTTCTGTTCAGGGAGCGGGAGGCGGGTGAACGTCTGGCGGCCGCGTCCCGAAAGGGATACAAGCATGGCCGCCGCTGCTGCAAACCGAAATCAGACCATTCCGATTTCCACGAACGGCCGGCCGTGGACTCTCCCGCCCCGCGCGGCCGGGCTTTGCTTCATTCGTCGGCAAAAAAGCGCCGGATTCTCGCGATCAGGCCGGGCGCCGGCGTCGGCCGGCTGGCCGCCGCGGCCTTGACAAAATGCGCGCGCAGGTATTTCGCATAGTCGGCGTCTTCCCGCTTGATATGCCTGACCAGCCAGTGGGCGAGGGTTTCATGCAGTTCGCGGGCGACGTCTTCGCCCGCGTCGAAACGGCGCTTGTAGTCGGCCACCCGGTGGGTGAAGAGCTCATGCACCCGCGTGTGCGCGCGCAGGAAGGGGTAGGAGGCCTCTTCCATCAGCGTTTCCTCGTAGGTGAAGTGCGTCTGCGTGTAGTCGATCGTTTCGTCCAGGATGCGGGCGATCAGCGCCCGGTCGTTGACGTCGGCGTCGTCCAGCGCGTTGAGGTAGTCGATGATCCGCATGTGCTGCTGATCCAGCACCTCAAGGCCGACGCTGAACCCGTTCTGCCATTCCAGATGCGCCATGTTGCCTCCCTCCTTTCAGGACAAGAAATCCTTGGCCACGCTCGATATGTCTGCGCGCCTCCTCAATCCGCCGATTCCGGGCATGCGGAGCCCATCCGGCGCCGCGCCGCGGCGATGCAGCGGGCCATCGCGGCGAGCGCGTCGGCATAGGCGCGGCTCCACGCCGGATCGGGCGTGGCCGCGTCCATCCGTTCGAGCAGTTCGAGCGCCCGGAACGCATCGTCGAGGCCGAGCGTCCGGCAGCTGCCCTTCAGTCGATGGGCGAGCATCCGGACGTCATCCAGCTGGCGGCCGGAAAAGGCTTCCCGCAGGCGGGCGAGGTCGCGGTCCGACGTGGTGACGAACAGGCCGAGGAATTGCAGCCACTCCGCCTCGTCCACCTGAAGCATCCGTTGCGCGTCGTCCAGCGCCAGAAGGCTTTTCTCCATGGCCCTGTCCTCGCGGGAAGCCTGCAGCCGGGTTCCGCCCGTCCGGAGCCGGTCATCCGGTCCGGAAGCTTGCCAAAGGGGACGTGGCGGGCGGCATGGGGGGAGTTCATTTCTCGCCTCGGTGTCCTTTCATCTCGTTGATGTTGTTGTACGCCTTGATGAGCGAGTAGTCGGAGGTCGCTCCGAGCTTGCGCATGGCGCTCCTTTTCTGGGTGCTGACGGTCTTGATGCTGCGCTGGAACTGCTGGGATATCTCGACGAGCGTCAGCCCGGCGGCCAGGCGCGAGACCACCTGCTCCTCGCGGCGCGACAGGACGACTTCCCTGTCTGGCTGGCGCGCGTACTTGCCGACGTTGTATTGCAGGAGCTGCCTTTCGGTGTCGGCATCGACGTACAGGTGGCCTTCGGCGGCCGCGAAGATGGCGTCGCGCAGGCAGGTGAGGCTGCTGGACTTGGACACGAAGCCTCGCGCCCCGAGCCGCAGGGCCGAAATCACGGTGACCGGATCGGTCGCCCCGGAATAGAGGATGACCTGCAGCGAAAGCTTCCTCTGCCGGATCTGCTGCAGGATGCGCAGGCCGTCGGACGAGCGCAGGCTCTCGAAGTAGTAGTCGAGGATGAGGATGTCCGGCTTCGTCCGTTCCAGCATCGGCACGATGTCGTTGATGTCGCCCGTGGTTGCCGGCACGGCGATGCCGTGGCTTTCGAGCATCTTGCGGATGCCCCAGACGACCAGCGGGTGGTCGTCGGCCACGACGGCGCGGATGGCGGGGCGGCTGAAGGTGGAGAACGGGCTCGGCTTATCCATCGATGCGCTCGGTGTGCATGGCGGTCGCCGCCCGGCCCGTCCGGCCGGCGGCGATGGTGTTGAGGATCTTGGCATAGAGCTGCGGCGGATCGAACGGCTTGCTGATGAAGCCATTCATGCCGGCGGCCAGGCAGGCGTCCTGGTCGTCCTTGGAGGCGTTGGCGGTCATCGCCACGATGGGCAGCTCGCCGAACTGGCCGTGGAACCGCACCCGGCGCGTCGCTTCGAGGCCGTCCATCCTGGGCATGCGCATGTCCATCAGCACGCAGTCGAAGCCCTGGCTGTCGGCGAAGACATGTTCGAGCGCCTGCTGTCCGTCGGCGGCGAGGACGACCTTGGCCCCGGCGCGCCGCAGCATGGTGAACGCCACCTCGCGGTTGAGTTCGTTGTCCTCCACCAGCAGCACCCGCACGCCTTCGAGCGAACGGCGCGCCTGGGTGCCGGCGTCCTCGCCGAGCGCTCCGGTGGCTTCCCGCACCGGCACGGTCAGCCAGAACACGCTGCCCTGGCCGACCGTGCTTCTCGCCCCGACCGTGCCGTGCATCAGCGCGGCGAGTTCCTTGCAGATGGCCAGCCCCAGGCCGCTGCCGCCGTAGTTCCTGGTGGTGGAGGCATCGGCCTGCTCGAAGGGTTCGAACAGCAGGTTCTGCAGGCTGGGCGGGATGCCCGGGCCGCTGTCCTCGACGGTCGCCGTGAGCAGGCAGGCGGCGTCGGCGTTCTCGGTCCGCCTGACCCTGATCGACAGCCGGGCGCCGCCGGCGCAGGTGAATTTCAGGGCGTTGCTGACGAAGTTGGTGATGACCTGTTCGATCTTCTGCCGGTCGCCCAGCAGCCGCTGCATGCGGTTGGCGTCGTGGGCGAAGTCGAGCGACAGCCCCTTTTCGGCGAACTGGTGCAGGAAGACGTCGGAGATCGTCTGGAAGACGTCCTGCGGCGAAAACTCGGTTTCGCAGATTTCCATCTTGCGGCTTTCCAGGCGGGCATAGTCGAGGATGTCGGTGAGCTGGCCGAGCAGGAAGCGCGTGGTGGAGATCAGTTTGGTGACGCGGCAGCGCTGGGCGTCGGAAAGGCTGTCGTCGAGGATCAGGTGCGCCAACCCGATGATGCCGTTGAGCGGCGTGCGGATCTCGTGGCTCATGTGCGCCAGGAACCGCGTTTTGGCCTTGGCCGCGCTCTCGGCTTCGCGGCGCGCCATTTCGAGCTCCTGGGTATGGCGCGTGCGTTCCGAGATGTCGCGCGTCATGCCGACGACGCCGACGGTGCGGCCCCCGGCGTCGAGCAGGGGGCTCTTGACGGAATCGATGTGGATGAGCGAGCCGTCGTCCTGGCCGATCTGGGTGGTCGCGTGGTAGGTCCTGCCCAGGGCGCACGTCTTCCGGTCGATTTCGGTGGTGGTGTCGGCGATGCGCTTCGGGAAGAGGGTGGCGTTGGTCTGGCCGATGATCTCGTGGCGCGGCTTCTGCAGTTCGATGCACAGCGCCTGGTTGGCCACCAGGTAGCGGCCGTCGAGGTCCTTGATGAAGACGTAGTCCGGGATGGTGTCCAGAACCTGGACGAGGGCTTCCGCGAGCGTGAGGCCGGTCTCGCCGAGCTTGCATCCTGCCGTTTCCTGTCCGGAGCGGGGGCTGATCTGGTTGTTCGCGTCGTTGTCCATGATGTGGCGTGGTCAGTGGTTGGCGCCGGCAATGTAGCTGCGACGGTTCGGCAAAGCTGTTTCGCTGGCGCCAGACGATGTCCCCGGAGCGTCAGGCCGATCGTCGGCGCATCTGCCATGCCTCGCGGCGCCGGAGAATGCCATCGTCTTGTCCGATGTTGAGATTTATTCTCTGTCTAGGACTCCGAAGCCGGCAATAGGACTTATCTGAATTTGATTGAATTCCGCGCAACGGCAGGCATGCGGAAAATAGAACGTTTTTTGCGAATTCGATGCGTTTTGCATTTCTTGGCCGTCGTGCCGGAGGATGTTTCGCGATGCCCGGTCGCTAGGAGTGTTCCTATCGGAGCGCCGTCGCGGGACTTCGGAAGGGGCGAATGGCGCGCGAGGGATATGCATCGGCGTCCGCGGAGAAGTCCGCCCGGCGGCCGGTGGGCATAGTGGCGCTTCCTTCAGTTCGTCACAGGAGCAGCCACGATGAATCACCTCAGCCGTTTTCTCGGTTCCGCCTTCGCGCAGGGTTCGCGCGGCGATCGCGGGCCGGTTTCCTGCTTTCCGCGCGACCCCGGCAACGCGGTGCGGCAGCCGATCGCGCTCCACCGTGGAGGGCTCGCGCATGACCGGTGAGCCGCATGCGTCCGGCGGACTGCCGCAGGCGCGTTTCGGGACGTGGGGCGGGCGCGTGCATACGACGTCGGTTGCCGGCCAGGGCGGCGCGGCAGTGCGCGTGATTCCGAACGATGCGGTAAACGATATGGAGATCGCCGGAGGCCAGGGCCCGAGCGCGTTCCGGCGGGAGGACGACGGCCATGCCGGACGCCACGGCCGGGGTGCGGACGCTGCGGCGGGCGAAGTCCATGCACTGCTCCGGAAGCCGGCCCGCTGCGAGGTGGCCGCCGCGCATGAGGCGGCGATCTTCGCCCTGGCCGCGCTGGCCGAGGCGCGGGACGACGATATCGGCCGCCACATCCGCCGGACGCAGCACCTGGTGCGCGCCCTCGCGGAGGAACTGGCGCGCCATCCGGACTATGCCGGACAGCTGACGCCGCCGGTCATCGAGCTGCTCTTCAAGTCCGCGCCGCTGCACGACATCGGCAAGATCGCCATCCCGGACGCGATCCTGTTCAAGCCGGGCAGGCTCGATGCGGACGAGTTCGAAACGATGAAGACACATGCGCGCATCGGCCTGCAGGTGATCGAGCGCGCCGAAAAGGAATTCGGCGGCCCGATCGAGTTCCTGCGCATCGCCAAGGAGATCGTCCACGGCCACCACGAACGCTGGGACGGGACGGGCTATCCGCAGGGCGTGGCCGGCGAGGCGATCCCGCTCTCGGCGCGGCTGATGGCCGTGGCCGACGTCTACGACGCGCTGATTTCGGCCCGCGTCTACAAGCCCGGCATGTCGTACGAGGCGGCGGCCGAGATCATTCGCGCGGGCAGCGGCAGCCATTTCGATCCCGCCGTGGTGGCGGCCTTCGACGCGGCGGAGGAGCGGCTGATCCGGATCGCGCGCGTCTTCGAGGACCCGGCGCCGACGGTGCGCGCGGCGGCGGAGCGGACCGTCCCGGTGGACACGGGCGGCGCCCGCCTCGGAACGCGCGCTGGCGCGTTGCCCGGCGTCCCGGCCGGCGACGACATGGCCTGCGCGGCTTGAGGAGAAAACAATGCAGATGTCTGTGCAGGCGCCTTCGTGGCGCGACGTTTCGGCGCGCTTCTTTTTTGCGCGCTCGCTTTTGCGCATGAGAGTGCTGCCAGGAGCCTCCGTGCCGGTGGCCGCGCTGCTGAGTTGTTCGTCCGCTTTCGCGCTGACGATCGACGACGGGCAGACGGTCACCGTGCCGGGATCGTACGCATCGCCCTGGGATGCCGGCAGTCCGCTGATCGTGGGCGCTACCGCCAGCGGCGGCGCGCTCGTCATTTCCGGCGGCGGCGTCGTGTTGAACGAGCACGCTTTCCTGGGCCTCGCTCCCGGCAGTTCGGGCGCGGTCGTCGTCAGCGGTCCGGGTGCGCGGTGGGTCAACGCCGCCGTGCTGAGCGTGGGCGAGGAAGGTGCCGGTACGCTGGACATCGCCGCCGGCGGCCGCGTGTCGAATAGCGATGGCGTGCTCGGCTATGCGCCCGGCAGCGCCGGCGCGGTATCCGTGCGCGGTGCCGGTTCGCAGTGGGACAACTCCGGCCAACTGTTCGTCGGCTATGGCGGCGCCGGCACGCTTGAGATCATCGACGGCGCCAGGGTATCGAGCACGGACGGTTTCATCGGTACCGGCGAGGGTGCCGCGGGCCATGTGCGGGTCAGCGGTCCGGACGCGCGGTGGACCCAGGCCGGCGAGCTGTTCGCGGGCTTTGGCGGCGACGGCCTGCTTGAAATCACCGATGGCGGCAGCGTGTCGAATGCGAACGCCTCTCTCGGTACCGGGCCGGACGGCAGGGGCCGCGTGCTGGTCAGCGGCGCGGGATCGCGCTGGATCAACGCCGGCCTGCTGACCGTGGGCGACGGCGGCGCCGGCCGGCTCGACGTCGCCGACGGCGGGTACGTGGCGAGCGCCGACGGCGCCGTCGGCCAGGGGGCCGGCAGCGTCGGCGAGGTGCTCGTGCGCGGCGCCGGTGCGCGGTGGATCAGCTCCACCGGGCTGAACGTGGGCGTCCAAGGCGCGGGCACGCTGACCGTCGCGAACGGGGGAAGCGTGCAGGCGCCCTTCATCGCCGTCGCCGTCGGGAACGGCTCGACCGGCACGCTGAACGTCGGCGCGGCGCCGGGCGAGCGCGCGCTGGCGCCCGGCCGCCTCGACACGCCCGGAATCCATCTGGCGCAGCCGGCAACGAGCCGCATCAACTTCAACCATACCGACGACAGCGGTGCGTACGTCCAGGATTCGATACTGACCGGCCGGGGGGATGTCTCCGTGCATGCGGGCACGACCGTCCTGTCCGCCGACAGCTCGGCCTTCGCCGGCACCGTCTCGGTCCTGGGCGGACGGCTCATCGTCGCTCACGGCCTCGGCGGAAACTTCACTGTGGCGTCCGGCGGCACGCTCGGCGGGGGCGGCGCGATCGGTACGGCGGGCGGCAGCCTGCGCAACGCGGGGACGCTGGCGCCCGGCGCGCTCGATGCGCCGGGCTCGTTCTCCACGCTGACCGTCCGGGGAAACTATGTCGGCGACGACGGCACGCTGGTCCTGAACACGGCGCTCGGCGGCGACGACTCCGCCACGGACAGGCTGGTCGTGCAGGGCGATACCGCCGGCCGGACCGCCGTGCGGGTCAACGGGACCGGCGCCCAGGGCGGACAGACCGTCAACGGCACGCGGGTCATCGCCGTCGGCGGCGCTTCCGACGGCCGGTTCACGCTGGCCAACCGGGTGGTCGCCGGGCCGTATGAGTACAGCCTGCACAAAGGCCTGCCCGACGGCAGCGGCGGCGACTGGTATCTGCGCTCGGAGCAGTCCGACGGCGGCACGGACAGCGGTGGCTCGGGCGGCGGCGATGCGGGCGCCGGCGGCGTCAAATCGCCGGAATGGCGGCCCGAGGTCGGCGCGTATCTGGCCAATCAGGACCTGGCCGCCGCGCTGCAGCGGCATACGCTGTTCGACCGCCAGGGCGCGCAGCGCGGCCATGACGCCGTCTGGAGCCGGGCGATCGGCGGGCGCCAGCGCGGTCACGCCGCCGGCGGCCAGGTCGACCAGGACACCGACTACGCACTGCTGCACGTCGGCGGCGACGTCGGGCTGTCCGGACGCGACGATCTGCGCCTGGGCCTGATGGGCAGCTGGGGGCAGGGCCGGACGCATGCCGGGGCGCAGGGCAACCGCCATCGGGCCACGGGAGAGCTGGAGGGCTACAGCCTCGGCCTTTACGCCACCTGGCATGCCGACGGCAAAACGCGGCGCGGCGCGTATGCCGACGCTTGGCTGCAATACGGCCGCTACCGGAACCAGGTCAAGGGCGACCTGCTGCAGCCGGAGAATTACGATTCCAGAGTCATTTCCGCCTCGCTGGAAACCGGCTACCAACTCATTCTGGCCGAAGGCGCGTCGCACGCCGTGCGCCTGACGCCGCAGGCCCAGATCATCCACAGCCGCCAGCGGGCCGACGGGTACGCGGAGCAAACCGGCACCGTGATCGACCACTCGGGAGACGGCACGGTACAGACCCGGCTGGGGATGCGGCTGTCCCGCGACGGAGCGCATGACGGCGGCGATCTGCGGCCGTACGTCGAGGCCAACTGGTGGCATGCGGACCGGAACCTGTCGATCGCCTTCAACGGCATCGACGTCAACCAGGGCGCGCCGCGCCGCCGCTGGGAACTGAAGTCCGGGCTGCAAGGGGCGATCGGCAAGAACTGGACCGGCTGGATACACGCCGGCCTGCAGCGCGGCGACTCGGATTACCGGCAGCTCGAAGGCATGGCCGGATTCAGCTACCGGTGGTGAGACCCCGCCCGGCAAGACACCTTCTTCACATCCTGAACACGGAGCATTCAACCCATGAACAAAATCCACAAAATCATCCGCCACCCCTCGACGGGGCATGCGGTCGCGGCGCCGGAATGTGCCCGCAGCCGGGGCAAGAGCGGCCGCCAGGGGCCGGCGCGCAGGCGCCCCGGGAACGGCCCGCTGTGCCTGATCGCGAACGCCGGCGCCGCCCTGGCCCTGGTCTTGCCCGCCGATGGCGCATTCGCGCAGGGACTGATCTACGACGGCAGCAATGATCCCGGCACGGCATCGCTCGAACCGCTGGCCACGGGAAGCTCGTCGCCCCTGAACTGGATGACGGGGCTGACTGCGGCGGATCAGGGCGTCATTTATCGCACCGGCGGCGCTACCGCGGCGGCCGGCGCGGACCTGACCATCGTTGCCGCTCCGGGAACGGAGCCGCGGTTCGTCATCGGCGGCTATCTGGAGGACGGTACGGAAACGGTCGAGGGCAATACGGTGACGATGGTCCGAGGGAACGTGCACGGCAGCGTTCATGGCGGGCTGTCGCAGCGTACGTCCTTCGTGGCCGACGATGACCGAAGCGGAACCTCCGGCGGCGATGCCTCCGCCGCGACCGACATCAACCTGGCCGATCAGGCGGCGCGTGCTCACGGCAATGGGGTGGCCGCCACGGAGGGCGCGGCCGTGGCCGGCGGCCTGTACGGCGGTCGGGCGATGATCGCCTTGCATGCCGGCAAGGCCACGGCCGGCACCGGTTCGGCGGCCAACGCCGATGCGCATGCCGACGGCAGCCGGACCATGGCCGGCGCCGACGGCAACACGGTCACCGTCGATGGCGGCGCCGCTGTCGGGGGGAGCGTGTCCGGCGGCCATGCGGCGATCGCCGTGCGCGCCGATGATGCCGCGGGCGGTGCGGCGACCGAGGCCGTGGCCGATTCCTCGGCCGGCACCTCGGCGCGTGCCGATTCCGCCGTGGCGCGCGCCGACGGCAACACGGTCGCCATCAAGGAGGGCGGCTCGGTGACGGGAGACCTCCATGGCGGCCATGCGGGGATCGCCGCGAGCGCCGGCAAGGCCCTGGGCGGTACGGCAAGCGGGACTACCCATGCCTATGCCGACGCCGATACCTACGCTTCAGCCCGGAATTCCTCGGTGCATGCCGGCAACAACAAGGTCATTCTGCACAGCGGTGCCAATGTCATTGGGGGCCTGTATGGCGGTCAGGCGGGGGCTGCCGTTTACGCCGATGCGGCCAGAGGCGGCGAGGCGACCGGCGAGGCCGGCGCCACCGTCACCAGCATCGTCTCCTCCTTCGTCAACATCTCCGGTTCCCGGGTGAGCTCCGACGACAACACGATCACCGTCGATGGCGGCGCCACGGTCGCGGGAGATCTGTATGGCGGTCATGCGTCTCTCGAGGCGCGGGCGGGGCACGCCACGGGCGGCACGGCGGACGCCAGCAGCGCCGACGTCAGGACCGACGCCAAGGACTCCACGGTCGGCGCCGACCGCAACGCCGTCGCCATAAACCGCGACGCGCTCGTGACGGGGAGCCTGTACGGCGGCCATGCGTCTCTCGACACGTGGGCGGGACACGCCGCGCTCGTTGCGGCGACCGGCGCCTACGCCTTCGCGGGCGTGGACGTGACGGGCAGCCGGGTCAGCGCCAGCGGCAACGCCGTGACCCTGGACGGCCGCTTGCAGGGGGGTTCCGTCTACGGCGGATATGTCCGCTTCCAGGCCGTGCAGGGAACCGCCGATGCGTCCGCAAGCGGCGGAACGGCCGTGGCTGGCGTTCTTTCGTCCGGTTCCCGGGCGCAGGCCACCGACAACACCGTCACGATCGGCGATCACGCCACGCTGGCTGGGAACGTCTCGCTCTACGGTGGTTTCCTGGAAGCGCCAAACCACAAGCCGGAAAGCTACGACGTGTTCTCCGGCAACACCCTGAACTTCTCGGCGCAACCGGTCAGCGTGCATACCGTCGCCAACTTCGAGAAATACAACTTCACCCTCCAGCCCGCGCTTGCCAACCAGCCGACCGCGTTGATCAGCGCGCAGGAGATCGTCCTCGGCAGCAACGCCGACAACTTGGACAGTGCACAGACGGCCAAGGCCTCCGAGATCAAGGTCGTCGGCATCCATTCCGGCAACGCGCTGAACACCGGTGACCAGTTCGTCCTGATGCGTGCGGCCGACCTGTCCGGCAGCGGCATCGGCTTCACCTCCACCGGCGTGGCCCAGCAGGGCATCTCGCTGCTGTACGACGTGGAGACCCGCGTCGATCTCGCCGGCAAGGAAGTGACCGCCACGATCCTCGCCTGCCAGGCCAGCGCGGGCGAGACGTGTCCGAGTACTGTTTCGGGAGGTGATTCCGGTGGCGACTCCGGTGGTGGCTCGGGCGGCCGCCCGGCGGCGCGCGTGAATCCGCAGCTCAAGGCCCTGTCCGAAGGCTACCTGGGCGGCACGATGCTGGTCGCTCGCGGCGCCGATCGCCTCGCCGACGAGGCGTTCGACGCCATCGCCGCCCAGACGTCCGGCCTCGGCGCGTCGTCCTTCGCCCTGGCCTCGGCGAGCCGCTCCCGCTACGCCAGCGGCTCGCACGTCACTTCGAACGACCAGTTCCTCGCCGCCGGCTTCAGCTTCCGACAGGAGGCACTCACTGCCGCCGCCTTCGTCGAGGGCGGCTGGGGCAACTACGACAGCCACAACAGTTTCTACAACGCCGCTTCGGTCGACGGCGACGGCAACGCCCGCTATTACGGCGCCGGCCTGCTCGGGCGCTATGCCTTCGCCGGCGGCTTCTACACCGAGGCTTCCCTCCGCGCCGGCAGGACCCGCCTGAGCTTCGACACCGGCGACCTGCAGAACCTGGCGACCGGCGAGTTCGCGCGCTACCGCCTCCATTCCCGCTACGTGAGCGCGCACCTGGGCGTGGGCTATGAACTGCCGCTGACCGCCGACCAGACGCTGGACCTCTCGGCCAAATATCTGGGCAGCCGGGTCGGCGGCAAGCACGTCACCGTGGCCGGCGATCCGCTCCACTTCGAGCGCGTGGATTCGCAGCGCCTGCGCCTGAACGCGGAACTGGCGCACCGCTATTCCCCGGCGGTGACGCTCAAGGCGGGGTTGGGCTACGAGCGGGAGTTCGACGGCGAGGCGAAAGCCACCACGTATGGGAGCTACAGGATCGAGGCGCCGAGCGTGAAGGGCGGCACCGGCCTGTTGTCCCTGGGTGCCAGCGTCCGGCCCACCACCAGCCGCAATCTGACCCTGGACTTCGCCGCCACCAGCTACGCCGGTAAGCGCGACGGCGGCGGCGCGTCGGTACAGGTGCAATACAAGTTCTAAAAAAGCACATTAACCACGGCGACACGGCGGGCACGGCGAAAGGCAAGAACTTTTAACCACAACGAACACAACGGGCACAACGAAAGACAAATCTTGTTTTTCGTCGTGCCCGCCGCGTCGCCGTGGTCAAAACGATTTCACGCGACCGGCCGGACGCCATCAATAGTTGTCGGCACGGCGGCGCTGTCGGAGGTCTTCTTCGCCGCCGATACCAGATTCTCCCGCCACGCGGATGGCGTCGTGCCCGCCCAGCGCATGAAGGCTCGGGTAAACGCGCTGGGCGTCGAGAAGCCGGTCAGGTAGGTGATTGCGGTCACCGAATGATGCGGGTCGGCGAGGTATTTCATCGCCAGGTCGCGCCGCACTTCGTCCACCAGCCGGGAGAAGTTGGTGCCGCGTTCGGCGAGGCGGCGCTGGAAGGTCCGCCGGCTCATGAAAAGCTGGCCGGCGATGTCGCTGTCGTGCGGGTTGCCGTCGACCAGCGTCTTGATCAGCATGGCCTTGGTCACGGTGACGATGTCGCTCGCGTCCAGCCGGGCCAGTTCCCGGCAGAGCATTTCGTCAAACGTCGCCACCAGGGCGTGATTGGCTGTGGGCAGCGCCATGTCGGCGACCGCGCGCTGAATATCCAGGAAGTTGATGTCGGCGCCGAATTCGACCGGACACGCGAAGAACTGGAAATACGGCGCCGTATTCTCCGGCCGTGGGCGGGTCAGGCCCACCCTGACCGGCGCGAAGCCGGGGCCGAAATTCTTGCGGCACAGCGCAACGGTCAGTGCGCTGTGCACGTCGTTCAGGAAGTACCGGACCCTGTCCGGAGGGAACGGCCGGAAATGGGTCGTCAGGGCCAGCCGCAGGACGTCGCCGGTCTCCCTCAGCGTCAGGGTCTGGTGGGAATTGAGTACCTTCGAGTAGCGGACCAGCCGCTTCAGGCCCGCATGCAGGCTCTCGGACGAGAACCAGGAGTAGCCGAACGCTCCGAGGTCGGCGGGATGCCAGCAGGAGGCGGCGGTCAGTCCGACGGCCGGGTCGCCGGATCGGTCGAGGATGGCATAGCCCAGTTTTTCGACGGTGGCGAACGGCACCCGCTCTCCCGGCAGGCCGGCGGGGGAGCCGATGATGCGGCCCGTGTCTATCCGCAGCGCGTCGGCCATGCGCACGAAGACGTTGCTCAGGCTTTGCAGAAAGGTCGGCATGGATAACCTTCCGTGGGGGTCGAGGCTGTTTCGAGTCTATCAGGTGCGCCGGAAATTGCAGCGTCCGATGTGTCGGCAGGCCGCCACGGCGCCTTCTGCGGCGCCCGGCTGTGGTTTCCTGGTAACGATGTATCGCCCGGCGCGGCGTTTGCATATGCCGATGGCGGATAGCGATTGACAAGCCATGTTCTCTCCTTTGATAATTTTGATCAAACATCAAACGTCTGGTGTTTTCAATCGGCGTGTCGGATTCAATCAATTCCAGGGGATAACCATGATCGGGCTGAGCACCTATGCGTTTTTCTGGCAGATATCCGACCGTGCGCCCGAGCCGCTCGGCCTGGAGGCGTTGCTTTCGCGCACCCGGGCGCTGGGCGCGGAGGTGTTCCAGATCTGCGATTACCCGCCGCTGCAAACGTACTCCGACGCCCGGCTCGATGATCTGCGGCGATGCGCCGAGGATCAGGGGATCGTCCTGGAGCTCGGCACCAAGGGCATCCGGCCCGAGCATCTGGCGAATCATTTGCGCATGGCCGACCGGCTCGGCGCGAAGACGATCCGGAGCATGGTGACTGCGCCGGATCACCGGCCCACGCTGGCCGAGGCGGAGGCGCTGCTGAGGACGGCGCTGCCGGCCTACGAGGCATCCGGCGTGACGCTCGCGCTGGAGACTTACGAGCAGCTGAGTTCGACGGAGCTCGTCGCGCTGGTCGAAAGCGTCGGCAGCCGGAGCCTCGGCATCTGCCTCGATCCGGCCAATTGCGTGGCCAACCTGGAGCATCCGGTGGCGGTGATCGATCGTTGCGCGCCGTATGTGGCGAACCTGCACGTCAAGGATTTCGCCTTCACCCGGCGGGGCGGCTGGGTCGGTTTCACGCTGGAGGGCGTCGAACTGGGCAAGGGGCTGCTGCCTTACGACTACATGATCGGCAAGGTCGATCCGGCGGCGCGCGGGATCAACCAGATCGTCGAGCACTGGCTGACCTGGCAGGACGATTACGAGCAGACGGCCCGCACCGAGAACGCATGGAACGCCCACAATCTGGAACGTATGCGCGCCGTCCTGTAGTGGCCGGCGCGCCGTATGCGGTACACTTCGCGCCATCAAAACGGTAACGCCTCCGCAACGCGCGGCTGCGGGCATTGCGGATGGCAGGAGAACAGTGGTGAGTACCCAGGAGACAGTCCGGGAACCCGATCTTTCGGCGTTCCTGGCATCCCGGCCGACGGCGTCGTCGGTCGATTTCGTGGTCGACAGCATCAAGGAGCTGCTGCTCGGGAAAAAAGTCCTGCCCGGCGACCGGTTGCCGCCGGAAACCGAGCTGTGCCGGCTGTTGTCGGTCAGCCGCGGCTCGGTCCGCGAGGCCATGAAGATTCTCTCGGCGCTCGGCATCGTCGAGGTCAGGCGGGGCGACGGCACGTACATTTCCACGGGCAGCGGCGAGGTGATGTTCGATCCCCTGCTGTTCAGCATGATCGTGTCGCAGCCCGAATTCGCCGAGTTGAAGGAACTGCGCGTCATCCTCGAAAAGAACGTGGTGCGCCTGGCGGTGCTGCATGCGGCGGACGACGATCTGGCGGCGCTGTGCGAATGCGTGGAGAAAACGCGGGCCCTGAAGGACAAGGAAGAAAAGAACTACGACGAACTCCTGGCGCTCGACCTCGAATTCCACGCCATCCTCGGCCGCGCGGGGAAGAACCGGCCGCTGGAGACGATCTACCGGTTCGTCATGCAGTATTTCCGGCCCTACATCGCGCAGAGCCTGACCAAGCACAGCAACTTCAGCCACGAATCCTGCGACGTGCACCGGAAAATTCTGGAAGCGGTCGAGCGGCGCGACGTGGCCACGGCGGAAAAGGCCGTCGAGGAATCGCTGGAAGTCTGGGAATCCCTGGTTTTCAAGCCGTAGCAGGGCGGCGGGGAAATCCCCGCGCCGGGTTTTCCGCATACCCAAGAAATCCATTGACAGTGAAAAACGCACTGTGCTAGTTTTGTCAAACGTCAAACGTCTGTTGTATGAGAATATAAGCGGGGGCTGCAAGAACCAAGACACGCGCGTCACGGGCTGGCGATGACCGGCCGCACGCCGGGGATTTCAACGTTTCATCAACTTTCGGAAAGGATCGTCATGAGCGAGAGGATCGTGGTCAGCGTCATCGGTGCGGGCGGAAAAATGGGAACGCGGGTGAGCAACAATCTCGCCAAGCACCCGGACAGCATCGACCTCCGTTTCTGCGAAAACTCGGCGGGCGGCGTCGCCGCGATCCAGGCGCGCGGTTTTTCGGTCGTCGCGGCCGAGACAGCCGTTCCGGAAAGCGACATCGTCGTCCTGGCCGTTCCGGACGTGATCATCAAGAAAGTGTCGGTGGGCATCGTCGCCCTGATGAAGCCCGGCGCCACGCTGATCATTCTCGACCCCGCCGCCGCCGTGGCCCGGGAACTGGCGCTGCGCGACGACTGCTCCTTCGTCGTCACGCATCCGTGCCACCCGTCCTATTTCGTCAACCAGGAATCGGAGGAGGCCCGCGCCGACGCCTTCGGCGGTATCGCCGCGACCCAGGATCTGGTGATGGCCAAGATCCAGGGCGACGACGCCAATTTCGCCAACGCCAAGACGGTGAGCGAGCTGATGTTCGCGCCGGTGACCAACTGCTTCGTCATGGGCATTCGCGACATCGCGTTCCTGGAGCCCACGCTGGTCGAGATCCTCGGCGCGTCCACGCTCTACGCGATGGCCGAGACGGTCAACGAAGCCGAGCGCCGGGGCATCCAGCGCGAGGCCGCGGTTTCCTTCCTGACCGGGCACATCAACGTGCTGTCCTCGATTTTCCTGGGCCGCCTCGGCAACGTCCAGGTTTCGGACGCCTGCAAGGTGGCCATCGGGCTCGGCAACCGCCTGGTGCTGCGCGACGACTGGAAGCGGATCTGGGAGGACGACGTCCTGGACAAGGCCATCGCCACCATGCTCCATCCAGAGCAGCCGCAGATTTGAATACACTGGAATAAAATGCCGTACAATATGACATTCGTACAGGAGGTGCTTCAGGCAGTGCGCAGCATGTAGCAGGCGGAACCGGGAACGGCCAACCCTTGGCAGTCAAGGGACCAGAATAACGCCGCCCGGCTTCGCGTTCATCGGTGAGGGGTGCTTTTCAACATTCCAGGAGGGTAACGTTATGAAATGCATGATCGCAGCAGGCGTGTTGTTGTCGTTTTCCTTGCAGTCTTCCCTCGTTCAGGCGGAGCCGTTCACGGCGACCTACAAGGTCACCATGACGCAGACGGCGGCGCATCCCTATGCGCTGGGGGCCAACAAGTTCGGCGATCTCGTCAAGGAGCGCACCAACGGCCGCATCCAGCTCAAGGTGTTCACCGACAGCACGCTGGCCAAGGGTGAGCGCGAAATGCTCGAAGGCCTGCAGCAGGGGACCATCGACATCTACGTCGGCTCGACCGGCCCGGTCGGCAATTTCAGCCCGTCGATGCTGATCGTCGACATTCCCTTCCTGTTCCGCGACTACGACCACGTTGACAAGGTGCTCGACGGTCCGATCGGCAAGCAGCTGCTGGCCGACGTGGACAAGTCCGGCTTCAAGGGCCTGGCTTTCTGGGAGAATGGTTTCCGCCACGTGTCGAACAACAAGGTCACCGCCAAGACGCCCGAGGAAGCCAAGGGGCTGAAGCTGCGCACCATGGAAAACAAGGCGCACATGCTGGCCTTCAAGACGGCCGGCCTGAACCCCACGCCGATGGCGTACAGCGAGGTGTACTCGGCCCTGCAGGTCGGCGTGATCGACGGCCAGGAAAATCCGGTGGCGGTGTTCTACGCCTCCAAGCTCAACGAAATCCAGAAGTACCTGTCGCTGACCGGACACGTGTATTCGCCGGCGCTGGTGCTGTTTAGCCAGAAGAAGTGGAACCGCATTCCCAAGGAAGACCAGGAAATCATCGCCAAGGCCGCGCTCGAGACGGCCGCGTTCGAGCGCAAGCTCAACCGCGACGATGAAGACAAGAAACTGAAGGAAATGGAAGGCAAGGGCCTGGTGGTCGTCCGCGACGTCAACAAGGAAGCCTGGCAGAAGGCGATGCAGCCCGCGTTCGACGAGTTCGCCAAGCAGTTCGGCAAGGACAAGATCGACGCCATCATCCAAACCAAGTAACGGTCCGCGCGGGCCGGGGATTCCCCGCCGGGGAGCCTCCGGTTCGCGTCTCGGCGCATCAGGGAAAACCAGGGGGGTCGAACATGCGGCTTTTGCGTCAGTTCAATGCCGTCGTGCTGAAAGTGGCGGGCTGGGTGGTCATCGCGTCGATGGCGGCCATCGCCATCGTCGTGCCTTACGAAGTGTTCGGGCGCTACGTGCTCGGCAACATGTCCATGTGGGGAAGCGAATTTCTGCAGTATTGCCTGGTGTGGTCGTCCATGCTCGGCGGCGCCGTGGGGCTCAAGCGGGGCTATCAGGTCGGCATCACCTCCCTGACGGACAGCCTTTCACCCGGGCCGGCGCGGGCGGTGCAGACCGTCAGCTACCTGGTCGTCCTGGTGTTCCTGGCGTTCGTCACGTACTACGGTTTCGAACAGGTGATGGTGAATCGCACGCAGGTGTCCTCGACCATCGGCATCCCGATGAGCATTCCCTATCTGGCCTTGCCGATCGGCTTCCTGATCATGTTCTTCGTCACGATCGAACAACTGGCGGATTTCCTGTTCGCCAAGCCGGTGGAGGAGTGACGAGATGATCCTCATCGCATTCGGCATCAGCTTCGTCGTCCTGCTCGCGCTCGGCATGCCCATCGCCCTGGGCTTGGGCGCCTCGGCCATGGCCTACGTGCTCATGCAGGAAGACCTGTCCCTGACCATGCTGGTCCAGACCACGTTCGGCGGCATGTCGTCGTTCCCCCTGCTGGCGATTCCCCTGTTCATGCTGGCCGGCAACCTGATGAACGAGGGCGGCCTGACCAAGGACCTCGTGCGTTTCGCCCGGCTCGTCATGGGGCACATCAGCGGCGGCCTGGGGCTGGCGACCGTGCTGGCCAGCGCCATCTTCGCGGCGATTTCCGGCTCCGCCGTGGCCACCGCCGTGGCGATCGGCATGGTCATGATTCCGGCCATGAAGGAGGCGGGCTACGACGAGGAAGTCGGCGCGGCCCTGACGGCGACGGCGTCGTGCATGGGGCCGATCATTCCGCCGAGCATTCCATTCATCATGTACGGCGTGATCGCCAACGTGTCGATCGGCGCGCTGTTCCTGGGCGGCGTGATTCCCGGCCTGCTGCTCGGCGCGTTCCTGATGGTGTACGTGTATCTCGTCGCCAGGAAGCGGGGCTATCCGCGGGAACCGCAGGCATCGTTCGGCGAGATCTGCAAGGGCGCCTGGCAGGCGCTGCCGGCGCTGCTGATGCCGGTGATCATCATGGGCGGCATCCTGGGCGGGGTTTTCACGCCGACGGAAGCCGCCGGCGTGGTGGTCGCGTACGCCATCCTCGTCGGCGCCTTCTTCTACCGCAAGCTCAAGTGGCGGCGCATCCCGGACATTCTTCTGGTCTCCGGGCTGGAATCGGCCATGGTGATGCTGCTGCTCGGCCTCTCGGAGCCTTTCTCGTGGGTCATCGCCTCCGAGGAAATCCCGCAGATCATCATCAACGCCATCGGCCAGATCAGCACCTCGCCGTACATCGTCCTGCTGCTGATCAACCTGCTGCTGATCCTGGTCGGGATTCCCCTCGAAACGGCGCCGGCCATCACCATCGTGACGCCGGTCATCGCGCCGATCGCCGCGCAGCTGGGAATCGATCCGGTGCACCTGGGGATCGTGGTCTGCTTCAACCTCGTCCTGGGGCTGATCACGCCACCCGTCGGCGCGGTCCTGTTCTCCATCTGCAGCATTTCGGGGTTGAGTCTCGACAAACTCGCCAGGGGCATCTGGGTGCCGTTCTTCCTCGCGCTCGGCGTCCTGGGGCTGATCACCTACATCCCCGCGCTGACGACCTTCCTGCCCCACCTGATCATGAAGTGAGGCAACGCCCGACCGGAAACGCGAAGGGCCGGTTTTCCAGACCGGCCCTTCGTTTTTTCGATGAATGCCCGACGATCAGCCGTAGTTTCAGCCGTAGTTGATCGGATGCTTGCTCAGCCAGTGGCCGTCGCGCACCTCGGTGATGCGCTTGCCGGCCTTGCGGGCCATGGCCGAGGTCAGCGGCCGGGTCTTCCAGGCGAAGCTGCCGGCGAAGCCGAGCACGGCGCCGAACAGCCCGCCGGCGATCACGCCGCGCAGCGGCCTGCGGTCGTCGGCCAGCACGCCGCAGATCGCGCCGGCGAGCACGCCGATGGTCGCCGGCTGCCATGATTCCTGCGCGGCGGAGGTGACCAGATCGGGCGTCGCCTCCGAGGCCAGCACTTCCTTGCGCGCGGTGTTGGCGCCATCGATGCCCGCTTCCAGCAATTCCTTGCTGTAGGCGATGTTTTCCTTGACAGTGTCCTTGATGTTCATCTCTCGCTACTCCTATTCCTGATTGCCGAAAAAACAGAAATCACCTTCCGCCGTGGCCGATCGAGCACTGGAATCCTTGAACGGCAGCTGCACGCCCGGAGGGCGTTCCACGGAATGCTTTTCGCTGCGGACAATCCGACGGCTCGAACGTAACCCTAGCATCCGGGGAGTCTCTTGTCACGCGCCCCGGGCCCGCGCCGCTCCGGCGGCTGCGCGTTTCCCGCCGGGCCGGATTATACTGGACCGGCAACCCCCGCCGTGCCCCCAGGAAAGAAAGGGGCGAACATTCTTCCCGCATGAAAGGAGTCTTCGATGTCGGACCATGTATACAAGATTGTGGAGATCGTCGGTTCTTCGCATCTGGGCGTCGACGACGCGATCCGCAACGCGATCGAAACGAGCGCGCACACCCTCCGCCATATTTCCTGGTTCGAGGTGGTCAAGACGACCGGGCACGTCGTGGACGGCAAGGTGGCGCACGTCCAGGTGACGCTCAAGGTCGGCTTCCGCATCGAGTCCGAATAGCGCGGCGGAACCGGGCGGCTTCCCGGCCGGCGATGCCGCGCCGGGGCCTCAGGCGGCCGAGGCCGAATGGCGCGCCGCCTTGCGTTTCTTGCGCGCCCGGATGTTGAGCGCCTCGACGGCCAGCGAGAAGGCCATCGCGGTGTAGATGTAGCCCTTGGGCACGTGCATGTCGAAGGCTTCGCCGACCAGCACCATGCCGACCATGACCAGGAAGGCCAGGGCGAGCACCTTGACCGACGGGTGGCTGTCGACGAAGTCGCCGATCGGCTTGGCGGCGAAGAGCATCACGCCGACCGCGGCGACGACGGCCGCCGCCATGACCGCGAGGTTGTCGACCATGCCGACCGCCGTGATCACCGAGTCGAGCGAGAAGACGATGTCGATGACCGCGATCTGGCCGATGATCGTCCAGAACAGCTTCTTTCCCGCGGCCTTGAGCGCGGCGGGGTCGGTTTCCGGCGGCTTGTCTTCTTCGTCCGCTTCCACCTCGATGAATATTTCGTGCGAGGCCTTGTAGAGCAGGAACAGGCCGCCGAGCAGGAGCACCAGGTCGCGCCCGCTGATGCCCTGGTCCAGCACATGGAACAGGTCGGCCTTCAGGCCCATCACCCAGCTCAGCGAGGCCAGCAGCATCAGGCGGCTGACCATCGCCAGGCTGAGGCCGAGCCGGCGCGCGACGTCGCGCCGCTCCGGCGGCAGCCGGCCGACCAGGATCGAGATGAAGATGATGTTGTTCTACGCCAAGCACGATCTCTAGCATGGTGAGCATCGCGAAGGCGATCCAGACGTTGGGATCGAGCAGGAAATCCATGGTTGCCCTCAGGTAATCGGTATCGAAACGCATGATACTCCGGGTTTTATTTTGTCGTATAAATCTGTATAAAACTTAATTTATGTTCGAAATTTACGAAGTATGGCGTCGTCCATGTTGAATTACCGTCACCTCTATTATTTCTGGATGGTCAGCAAGGAAGGCGGCTTCGCCCGGGCCGCCGAGCGGCTCGACATGGCGGTCCAGACCATCAGCGCACAGGTGCGCGAGCTGGAAAGGTCGCTCGGCCAGCAGTTGTTCAAGCCGCTCGGGCGGGGCGTCATCCTGACCGAGGCGGGGCAGGTGGCGCTGAGCCACGCGGAGGGCATTTTCCAGATGGGCAAGTCGCTCGTCGAAGCCGTGCAGGATGCGGCCACCGGGCGGGTGATACGGCTCGCGGTGGGCCTGTCCGAAGGCATCTCGAAGCTCGCCGCCCACGCCCTGCTCGGGCCGATCCTGGATACGCCGGACCTGCGCCTCATCTGCCACGAGGGCGAACTGGAGCAGCTGCAGGCCGAACTGGCGCTGCACGACCTCGACCTGGTGCTGGCCGGGCAGCCTTTGCCGGAGAACCCGAACCTGCGCCTGATCAGCGAGCGCCTGGTGTCGTCGCCGGTGGCCTGGTACGGCCCCGCCCGGCTGATCGACCAGGATACCGTCGATGCTTTTCCGCGCTCGCTGGAACGTCTGCCGGTGCTGCTGCCGACGGGCCATTCCGCGCTGCGCGCCAGCCTGGATCACTGGTTCCATGCGCAGGGCCTGCAGGTGAGGGTGGTCGGCGAGTTCGAGGACAGCGCGCTGATGTCGGTGTTCGCCGCGCGCGGGCTGGGCGTTTTTCCCGTCAGCCGCCTGGGCGCGGACGACCTCGGGCTGATGCCCGGATTGCTTCTGCTGGGCTGTTGCGAGGGTGTCAACGAGGATATCTACGCCATCCGCACCCGCCGCAGCCAGCATCATCCGCTGGTGCAGAAGCTGTCGCGGGAGGCGCCGCGCATGCGATAGGCCCGCGCACGCCTCCCGCGACCGTTGATTCCTCGGCGAGATCATCCGTTCGAGGCGTTTTCCACGTTGCACGAAGGAGATTCCGATGAAGAGAAATGTCGCCTTTCTTGCGCTGGGCCTGGCCTGCAGCCTCGCGATGGCCCAGGGTTCCGCGCCGTCCTGGCAGAACCAGGGAGGGACGCCATACCTCACCGGCGGCGTCGGCGAGGAGGAACTGGCCTCGATCAAGACGGCCAGCGGCGATTCCAACGTCCGCCTGCTGCTGGCGGAAAAGGGGGCGCCTATGTGACCGGCGCGCGTGTGGTGATCGCGGAGGGCGCGGGCAAGACGGTGCTCGACGTCAACAACGCCGGGCCCTACCTGCTCGCCAAGCTGCCCAGGGGCGCCTACCGGATCGACGTCACCTACGAGGGCCGTTCGCAGTCCCGGCGCGTGGACGTACGCGAGGGCGGCCCCGCGATGATCGCGTTCTACTGGTAGGGTAGCGCCGCGCGAATTCGCGCGGCACCGTCCGCCGGAGCACGTATCCGCAAAGGCGGGGCAGGATTCTGAAATACTCGGCGCGCGCACGCTCCTACTCTTCCGCGGGCGGTCGCCTCGGGGATGCGTGCGCGTTTTCCGGGCGGCGGGAGTAAAAAAATAACGAGCGAAGGGGCGGCGTTCCGGGCCGCCGTACGGCTTCGGCGGGGAAGGGGAGCAGGGACATGGTCGGGCAAAGGGAATTGCTTGGGGCGCACAGTGCGCAAATCCTGGGGGTCGACGGGCGGCCCGTCCTGAGCCGGCCCCGGGACTGGCAGGGCCTGATCCTGGAACGCAAGGAGATTCCGGTGCGCGCGGAGTGCGGGCCGCAGTTCTCGGGAGTGCCGATGGTGATCGCGTCCAGGTATTCGCCCGGACGGCGCTGGTACAAGTGCAACGGCAGCATGCGGGAGATCCCGATGATCGCGCCGGGGGTCGATCTCCTGGGCGCCGCCTACGAGCGCGACGCCGGGCGCTGGGAGTGCGAGCCCGGCGGCGAGACCCTCTGCCTGCGCCTGCACCCGGACGTCGTCCGGCGCTACATCCAGGACGAGGCGTACCGTTTCGACCTGGAGACGGACTACTCGGTCCGGGACGATGCCCTGGTGAACGCCGTCTTCGCGCTGGCCGAGGAAATGCAGCATCAGCTGCCGAACGGCGTGCTCTACGCGGAGGGGCTCTCGCTGACGATCATCGGCTGGCTGAGCCGCCATCACGCGGTGCGGCCGGCCGGCGCCGCGCCGAAAGCCCGCGCGCTTTCGCCGGCGCAGCAGGCCAGGGTGCGCGATTTCGTGGATGCGGGCATGGATGCCGAGTTGACGGTGGAAGGCATGGCGGCCGTGGTGGGCATCAGCCCGTTCCACTTTTCCCGGCTGTTCCGGGCGAGTTTCGGCGTTTCTCCCTACCGCTACGTCCTGCAGATGCGCATCGCGCGGGCGGCGCATCTGCTGCGCGCCGAGCCGGGCAGGACCGTGGCGGACATCGCGCTGGCGGTCGGCTTCGCCAGCCAGGCGCACCTGACGCAGGCGTTCAAGGCGCACCTGGGCCAGACGCCGGCCCGCTGGCGGGCCTCCTGACCCTCCGCCGCCGAAAAATTGGCTTCGCGCGGCCGGGCTTGCTAGTATTGCCGCCTGATTTCCGCGGCGATCCGGGATGCCGGACCGGCTTCGCGGAACCCGGACGGAAAAAGCGACGACAACGATAAGCGCCGTCCCCATTCATACAGGATGTGCGTGTCACCCATGGTTCGAGGCGAAAATCCCGACGCCGACTTGCGCAACATGAAGCTGCTGGCCAAGGTCATGGCCGGCGTGTCGCTGGTGTTTCTGGCCGGCTTCGCGGGGTACTCCTGGGTGACGGAGCAGGAATACGTGGTCGGCAAGCTCTCGTCCATCCTGCGCTATTCCACGCAGTACTGCGAAACCTATTTCGGCCGGGTCGAAAAGCAGCATCGCATACTGGCCGCCGAACTGCTGCATGCGCGCCGGCAGGTTTCCGCCGAGCAGGCGGTCACCATGCTGAACAATTACAAGGGGATCAACCACGACCAGCGGTGGTTCGCGCTGCTCGCCGGAAACGGCGACCTGATCGCGGAAACGGACACCGACCTGAACGAGCGCAGACCGTACTACCTGTCGGAGATACCGTCCAGGAAAGTGCCGGACGACATACTGGTCAACGAGCGGCTGGAATTCGAATACCCGGGGCAGGGCATTCTCGACGACGGCTTGATCATGCCTTTCCGCTACGCCGTGCGCGACGGCGGCGGGGAACTCCGCTACGTCGTCCGCTCGCGCCTGCGGATCGGGGCGCTGCAGGAAGTGTGGAGAACCTCGCTGATTCCGCAGGAATCGACGATCGGCTTCATCCACGACGACGGTTATCTGATCAACCGGTATGCGGCGAATCCCGGCGTCGAGTCCGCGGGCAGATTCGGCGACGCCGAGGCGGCGGCGCTGTCGAAATACGTCAAGACCGGCGGCTTCCCCACCACGGGGTACGTCACGATCAATCAGGAAGCGACGGGTGCGCAATCGCTGGTGGTCTATCAGCGGCTGGTCAATTATCCGGTGACGGCCTTCATCAGCGTTCCCGCGTCCTTCATCAGGACCGGCTGGTGGACGCGGACGAGGGTGCCGCTGCTGCTGGCGGTCCTGATGCTCGCCGGCGGTCTGGCGATCTATCGGCTGATGCTCGCCAAGCATCAGGCGGAGCGGCTGTTCTCGCGGAAGCAGGCCGAGCTGCAGGACGTCGCGCAGGGCATCCTGGGGGCGCAGGAGCGGGAACGGGCCCGCATCTCGCATGAGCTGCACGACGAGATCGGCCAGTCGCTGACGGCGCTCAAGATCACCCTCAACCGCGCCCGGCAGAACCTGCAGGACCGCGAAAAAACCGAAGCCTTGCTGTCCAGCGGCCAGCGGATGGTCGAGGAGATGGTCGGCGGCGTGCGCGAGATCGCCTATCGGCTGCGGCCGTCCGAACTCGACCAGCTCGGCCTCGCTGCCGCCTTGCGCTCGCATCTCGACAAAATGGTCCGCCCCGTGTGCCAGGAGGTCAAATTGACCGAGAACGTCGGGCACCGGCGGTTTTCCCGCGACCTCGAACTGTGCTGCTTCCGCGTCGCGCAGGAGGCGCTGACCAATTGCCTGCGCCACGCCAAGGCCGAGCGGGTCGAGGTTTCGCTGTCGTTCGACGCGCCCTGCCTGGAACTCGCCATCCGGGACGACGGCGTCGGCTTCGACGTCGCGCAGTACCATGCGGCCCAGATTTCCCCCGGCGCGCTGGGCCTCGTCGGCATGCGCGAGCGCGTCACGGCGAACGGCGGACAGCTGCTGATCCAGGCGCTGCCCTCCGGGGGGACCGAAGTCAAGGCGGTATTCAAGGCAGTCGAGGAGGTTTGATGGTCACGCGCATCGTGGTCGCCGATGATCACCGCCTGGTCCGGGCGGGCATCGTGGCGTTGCTCGAAGAGATTCCCGAAATCGAGATCGTGGGGGAGGCCTCGGACGGGGCCCAGGCCTTGGAACTGATCGCCGGAGTCGATCCCGACGTGCTGATCCTGGACCTGGCGATGCCCAAGATGTCCGGCTTCGACGTGCTCGGGCGGATCGGCGAGGGCGGCGGCCGCGTGAAGGTCATCGTGCTTTCCATGCACGACGGCGCCGAACACGTGCACCGCGCGTTGAAGCTGGGCGCCGCGGGATACCTGCTCAAGGACGTTCTGCCCGACGAACTGGTGCTGGCCATCGCCGCCGTCAACAGGGGCGATACCTGGCTGTCCTCGGCGATCTCGAAAACGGTGATCGACGGCTATCTGGGCCGCAGCGGCAACGACGATTCGCTGTCGCTGCTCACCGAAAGGCAGG
The DNA here is from genome assembly GCF_047602565.1 of Propionivibrio sp. Taxonomy (GTDB): domain Bacteria; phylum Pseudomonadota; class Gammaproteobacteria; order Burkholderiales; family Rhodocyclaceae; genus Propionivibrio. The sequence continues at coordinate 567,030 of NZ_JASGGX010000001.1, read as the reverse complement.
GCCAGGTGCTGAAGATGATCGCCGAGGGCCAGAGCACGAAACAGATCGGCAGCAACCTCAATCTGAGCGTCAAGACCGTCGAAACCTACCGCTCGCAGATCATGGAAAAACTCGATATCCATGACATCGCCGGCCTGGTTCGCTACGCGATCCGCCACGGCATCGTTCCCCTCTAGCCCGCGTTCGCGGCGGGCCGCGGTCTCCGCTCCCGCTTGCCGCGGGAGCGATGCCGTTTGCTGACCATCCCCCGCTGCGCGGAATGCCGCGATGCGCCGCGGCGCGGTTTCCCGCCGGATGCCGCGTTTTCCCCTAATCGCCATAGGGGATTTCGCGAACGCCGCGCGGGTTGCCCCCGATTACCGGCGTTTTCCGCCGTCCTTACAATTTTTTGCACGTGCCTTGGTCGCGTATCGGCAAGTGGTTCGGGCCGCGTGCCGGTACGTCGGGAAGGCAGGTGAAGCAGCCGGCTCCGGAGTGGGGCGGCCGAATTTTTGACGCATCAGAAATCAGAAAGCAGAGGGAGAAATGACCGAGAAAACCAAGGGAGAAGTCGAACAGGCTTCGGAGGAGTCGCGCACGTCCGGGCTGGGCGGCCTGCTGACGGAGAAGATATCGCGGCGGAGCTTCGGCAAGCTGCTCGGCGCGCAGACGGTGCTGGCGTTGACGGTGTCGCTATCGGGCTGCCTGGGGGGCGGCGGAGGCGGATCGCACGATGAAGAAACGCCTCCCGTGGAAGCGAAAACGCTGACGCGGGCGGAGTTCGTGGCCACGGTTTCCGATTATTTCGACTGGACGCATTCGTCGCAATACCTCGATCAGTTCAAGGCGCTGCAGCCGACCTTCAGCGACGTGACGCTGGGCGTGACGCCTTACGGGAAGCAGATCGAGACCGCGCTGGAAGCCGGCCTGCTCGACAATAGCCAGGGTTATTTCTATCCCGATCAGCCGATCACCCGCGAAGACGCGGCGGACATCTACGTCAAGGCCTTCAGGATTCCGGCGGCGACGACCAATCCGCTGACAGGGTTCTCGGACGCCAGCAGCATCAGCTCGGACCGACTGGCCAGCGTCAAGGCGATCGTCGCGGCGGGCTTCATGGGCGGGACCAGCACGACCGCGTTCTCGCCGCAGGGGACGGTCTCCGCCGACGACGCCAAGGCGATCCTGGCGAAGGTCACCTCCACGCTCGTGGCGCCGGTGCAGGCCATGCCGAAGCCGGGGACGACCTCGCCGCGGCGCTACGTGAGCTACACCACGCCGACGCCGGGCGCGAAAATCTACATCACCGAGACCTTCGACGGCAGCGAGCCGGAAGACCCGACGACTTCGAGCAAGGCGATCGCCTACGATTTCGTCACGATCGGCACGCGGGCCTACGTCGTGGACGACGGCCGGGCGGGCACGCTCAAGGTCACGCAGCCGGGCGGAACCATCCGCGTCAAGGCGGTGGCGAAGAAGGACGGCCTGGCCACGAGCAACGTGCAGTCGTTCACCTGGTATCTCAACCGTCCCGGCTCCAACATCAAGGAACCGGCGGAAAAGCAGACGCAGCCGTTCGAATACAAGGTGGTGCACCAGGGAACCAGCACCTCGCCGACGGTGTACAAGATCTACAACATGTCCGAATCGGTGCAGGCCTTCTCGTACCTGATCATGGGGCCCACCCGGGGCATCGTCTTCGACTTCCTCCAGGTGCACTACCTGAGCGGCAACATGAAGACGCTGGTGGACCGGCTGGCGAACGGCGTTCCCTACGACGCGGTGCTCGGGCACAACCACGTCGACCACGTGGCGCAGATCGGCAACTTCACGAGCGTGGCGACGGACGGCTCGGGCGGGGTGGCGTCCTGGGGCGGCAAGATCTACACGACCAAGCTGGACAAATACCAGCTGATGGCCGTCTCGGCCTCGACCAATGCCGGCTACAAGGCGGCCGGCGACGAGGCGGTCGAACTGGAGGACGGCCATGTGTTCGACCTGGGCGGCGGCATCGCGGTCACCGCCTGGCACGCCCCGGCGCATGAAGACGGACTGGTGACGCTGGTGACCAGCAACGGCTGGGTGTACGCCAGCGACATGTTCGGCTGCAACCGCCCCTATACGGCGGACACCACGAACTATGCCGGCATGCGCAGCGACCTGTTCCTGGCCATGACGCGGCAGCTCGTGTCCAACTACAAGAAGTGCATCGCCGGCGGCCAGATTCTCGAAGTCACCAACGCGCACAACGAGGCGCCGTTGACCGGCCAGGGCATCGACGTCTTCATCAAGTGCTTCCAGAAGATGGTCGACGACGGTCCGTCCGCCACCGAGGGCTCCATCCGCGGCGGCGTCAACCGGATGAGCATGGTCCGCGAAGGCGAGAGCAACGTCAAAGGCATGTGGCGCGGCAGGAACTGGATGGCCGTCGAGATTGGCGGCAATCCCTCGGCGCACAAGGACTTCACGACGTTCACCGAAGGCTCCAGCAGCGTCATGACGGGCACCGGCCTGGCCTATCCCTGCAACAACACGGTCGACTACAACACCGCCGACGGCTACAAGAAATATTCGGTGCTGGCCAACCTCGAAATCACGGGCGGCGAGCTCATCGGCGTCGATGTCTATTGGAACACCAATCAGAGCGCGGGCAGCGTCCCCCGCAAGCTGGCGAACAAGCTCGATCCCTGGACCTACAGCTACCAGATCTACGTGCCGGCCGGAACCGGTAGCATCACGGTGGTGCCGTGGGCGATGTCGAGCAACTTCAAGTCGATGACGCTCAACGGCACGGCCGTGAAGCAGGGGGCGGGCACGACGGTGGCGGCAACGGCCGGCAGCAAGATCACCGTGGTCATCGTTTCTCCGGATGGCAGCCAGACGGGCACGTACACCTTCACGGTGACCAATACGAAGTCCTGATCGGGTTTTGGCAGACGTGGTCATGGAACCGCCCGGTTCGTAAAGGATCGGGCGGTTCCTTTTGGTCATCGAACGAAAAGGCGGCGCGTCGGCAGGTATTCGGGACGCGACAACGCGCCGCGGACCCATCGCCACGGCACGGCCGGCGGAAGTTGACCAGGTGACGGGCGATTCCGGTATGGAAGCGGGCCATGCCTTCGTTTTTCCCTGACCCGTCCTCAGGTATTTAGCTGCTTCGGTACAGATTATCCCGATTTCTACCCATTTCCCGCCTCCCTACAATCCGCATCAGCCCGCGTCGGCCGTCCATCGGATCGAGCGCGCGGGTTCGTCCCCGAGTCATCCGGGGGCGGTGGAAACGCCCGCCCCGGTACGGTGGCAGGGTCTTGATCGAATCAGAAAGCAGAGGGAGAAATGACCGAGAAAACCAAGGGAGAAGTCGAACAGGCTTCGGCAGAGTCGCGCACGTCCGGATTGGGCGGCCTGCTGACGGAGAAGATATCGCGGCGGAGCTTCGGCAAGCTGCTCGGCGCGCAGACGGTGCTGGCCTCGACGGTGTCGCTGTCGGGCTGCCTGGGGGGCGGCGGCGGATCGGACGATGAAACGTCGGCCAATCCTGAAACGCCCGTCGATCCGGGGACCCAGGCGCTTTCCCGCGCCGCTTTCGTGGCGACGATTTCCGATTATTTCGACTGGGTGCATTATTCGGAGTACGTCGATCCTTACGCGAAGACTCCGGCCACCTTCGTCGATGTCGTGCTTGGCGCGACGGACCACGCCAAAGAGATCGAGATGGCTCTGGAAGCCGGGGTCGTCAGCAATTCGGACGGGGAGTTTTATCCGGCCCGGTCGATTACCCGCGAGGATGCGGCGGACATGTATGTCAAGGCCTTCAGGATTCCGGCGTCGGCAACCAATGCGCTGACCGGATTCTCCGATGCCGACACGATCAGCGCCAGCAGGAAGGCCAGCGTCAACGCCATCGTGGCCGCGGGCTACATGGGCGGTACCAGTTCGACGCTGTTCTCGCCCAAGGGCACGTTATCCGTCAACGATGCCAAGGCGATCTTGGCCAAGATCTCTTCGTCCATGGTTGCGCCGCCGCAGGTGATGTGCAAGTCGGGAACGACGGCGCCGCGCCGCTACGTCACCATTTCGACGCCGACGGACGGAGCGACGATCTATTACACCTATACCTACGATACGAGCGAGCCGAAAGACCCCGATCCGGCAACGGCGGTGGCGGCGACAGTGAGGACCTACAGCAAGGACAGTACCTACAGTTTCGATCTGCGGACGAACGGCGTGCTGCAGTTCGTCAATCCCAGCCCCACGGCAGGGAACGGCAACCCGGGTTTTACCAATCCTGATACCGGCGTGGCCGTGACGGATTACCGGTTTTACCGGCTGAAGGCCGTGGCCGTGAAAAACGGCATGGTCAGCAGTCCCATCATGGAATACAGCTGGAACATCTACCGCCCGGTGGAAAGCGTTTTCTATGCGGAAATCATGCATGAGGCGACGGCGACCTCGCCGAAGGTCTACCGGATCAGCAATCGGGCCGAGTACTTCCAGGCGCACGTCTTCTACATCGAAGGATCGGCGCGCGGCATCTGCTGGGACGCTGGCGAGTACAGCTACACGAAGGCCAACCTGAAGAGTTTCATCGACACGATCGCCACGAAACCCTACGATCTCGTGCTCGGGCACCATCACCCCGACCATTCGGAGCAGATCTCCAACTTCACGAACGCCGGCGTCGCTTTCTACCTGAACGCCGTCGAACAGGCCAACCTGATCAGTTCCGGGCGGGCCGACCAGAAGGCCGCGGCGGCGGCGGCGATCGTCATTCCGGACGGCCATGTCTTTCCGCTCGGCAACTGCACGGTATCGTACTGGATGCAGCCGGGCCATACCGATGGCCTGGCCACCCTGCTGGTCAACGAAACCGGCTGGGTTTACGCGTCCGACATGTGGGGGTGCAACCGCGCCTATACGGCGGATACGACCCAGTACAACGGCGTCAAGGTTGACCGGATGCTCTCGCTGGTCCAGCAGTTGCTGGCCAATTACCAGAAGAGCAGCACCAGCGGCGCGGTGACGGAGTTGACCAACGCTCACCAGGAACGCTCGGTCGGCATGGTGTGCGCCGAGAATTTCATCGAGTGCTTCCAGCAGCTGATCGATCAGGGCGATGCGGCCACGGAGCCTTCGGTTCGCGGCGGCATTTCCGGCAACCCGACGAGCTCCGGCAATTCCCGTTCTTCCCGGGTTGGCGACATGTGGCGCGACAAGGACTGGATGGATATCGGCAATTCGCTGGGCAGCAACTGGAATTCCGGAACCATCAGCCAATACAGCGCGCCGGTCACGACCTATCCGAGCGGCGTCGCGATCGACTACAACGCCACCGATGGCCACAAGAAATATTCAGTGCTGAGCAACGTCCAGATCGCGGGCGGCACGCTCGTCGGCGTCGATGTCTATTGGGGCGCCGCCTACAGCCCGACCTACAACGGCGTCACGTACAACGTCCCGAGAAAGCTGTCCAACAAGTTCGATCCGTGGACCTATGCCTACACCATCAACGTGCAGAGCGGGACAAGCAGCATCGTCTTCAAGCCGACGGCCATGTCGAACAAGATCGCGTCGATGAAAGTGAATGGGGCGGCGATCAAGCAGGGAGACAGCGTGACGGTGGCCGTATCGGCAGGCACCAAGATCACGGTCGACATCGTGGCGCCGGACGGAAGCACGTCGAGTTCCTACACGTTCACGGTGGTCCTGGTCTAGGCCGGGGCCGGGGCCAGCTGCGCGCCAGCGCAGCCGGTCGATGGAACGGGTGCCGCCTGGTCCGCACGTGGCCAGGCGGGTTTTTTTCACTCCACTTTGCATGGATCGAACAGGAGGAAAGGCATGGGAAGTCTCAGCATCTGGCACTGGTTGATCGTCCTCGCCATCGTGCTGCTCGTTTTCGGCACCAAGAAACTGCGGACCGTCGGCACCGATCTCGGCGGCGCGGTGAAAGGGTTCCGTGACGGCGTGCGGGCCGGGGAAGCCGGCGCGGGCGAACGGGAGCTCTGAGCAGGTATTCGCAAGCGTCTCCCCCGCTTTTTGGAAGACCGGGACGATCGGCATTCGTAAGCTTCGCGTTGCCGGTGTCCGGATAAGCAAAAAAAGAGGGGAGCGGGCGCCTCGGCCGCCCATCATGCTTGATTGCCTTTCCCTCATCCGGGCGCCGGCGCGAAGCGCGGGCCGCGGTTGCGCAGCGGACGCGCCTCGCTTTTTCGATCCTGACATCGGAGGGAAGCAATGAAGCACGGGAACATGGCGACAAGGACGGCAACGGGTCTCGCGGTCGCGGGCTGCTTCGCCCTGCTGGGCGGCTGCCTGGGTGGAGGCGGCGGTGGCGGCAGCAGCGATTCGGTCGAGACCAAGCCGGTGGAGATCGCCTGCGCAGATCTACTGACCAAATTCACGATGGCCGGCGTGACGCTGACCGAGGCCCAGGCGGTTGACGCCACGGCCAACCTGGCCGGCGTCGGCCCCAGCGGCACGACCGAAAACACCGGCCCGCTGCCGGCGCACTGCCTGGTGCGCGGCAAGGCCGATGAACGCACCGGGCAGGACGGCAGCACCTATGCCATCGGCTTCGAAGTGCGCATGCCGGCGACGGGCTGGAACGGCCGCTTCTTCTTCCAGGGCGGCGGCGGCAGCAACGGCTTCCTGGCCACGGCGTACGGCAACCTGCGCGGCAACCTGGTGGACGCCAGCGGCGTTCCCTACGACAACGCCTTGTCCCGCGGCTTCGCCGTGGCCGCCACCGACGGCGGCCACCTCGCCAGGTCCGGCACCGACGCGCAGAACCAGGTCCTGTTCGGCATGGACCCCCAGGCGCGGCTGGATTTCGGCTACAACGCCGTGGCGCGGACCACGACGATCGCCAAGGCGCTGGTCGCCAAGCGCTACGGCACGGCGGCGAACCATTCCTACTTCGTCGGCTGCTCCAACGGGGGCCGCGACGCGATGGTGGCCTCGCAGCGCCTGCCCAACGAATTCGACGGCGTGTATGCGCTCAATCCCGGCTTCCAGCTGGCCAAGGCGGCGGTCAATCAGGCCTGGGACACACAGCAGTTCTACAGCCTGAGCCCGGCCATCCACGATTCGTTTTCCAAGGCCGATCTCGACTATGTATCGAGCAAGGTGCTCGCCAAGTGCGACGCCCTCGACGGCGCGGTCGACGGCCTGATCCAGGACCAGGCCGCCTGCTCGACCGCGTTCGTCCCCGCCACCGACCTCGCCACCTGCCCGGGCGCCAACGACGGCACCTGCCTGTTGGCGGCCCAGAAGGCGGTCCTGCAGGCCGTGTTCGGCGGCGCCAGGTACGCCGGCGGCGGCAGCATCTATGCCGATTTCCCGTGGGATGCCGGCTTGAGCTACCGCGACTGGCGCAACTGGAAGATCGGCCGCGCCGACGTCGCCGCGTCCGGCGCTGCCAGCGGCGCGAGTTCCGCGATTTCCATCGGCGCGCACGCCCTGCCGACCATCTTCATGTCGCCGGGAACGGTGATCACCGGCGACAGCGTGCTGACCGGCTCGACGAACGCGCTGAACCTGCAGCTTTCCATCGCCACGGCCGCCGCCGCCAGCACGGGCGCCGTCGATCCGGACAAGATCTACGCCACGTCCGGCATCTTCACCACGCCGTCGATGAGCAAGACCGAGCGCGGCGTCGGCTTCATCTCGGGCAATGGCATCAACTACGACACCTTCCGCGCGCGCGGCGCGAAACTGATCGTCGCGCACGGCACCAGCGACCCGGTGTTCTCGTCGAACGACACCCGCAACTGGTACCAGGCGCTGAACGCGGCGTACGGCGGCAACGCGGCGGCGTTCGCGCGCTACTTCCCGATTCCGGGCATGAACCACTGCTCGGGCGGACCGTCGACCGACAAGTTCGACATGCTCGGCGCCCTGGTCGACTGGGTCGAGAAAGGCGTGGCCCCGGGTTCCGTGGCCGCCTCCTCGCGCGACCAGAACTACCTGTATACGGGCGCCTGGGCCGCCTACAAGCCGACCTCCCTGATCGCGGCCGGCATCACCCGGCCGCTGTGCGCCTACCCGACGCAGGCCAGGAGCGCCGACGGCGGCACGACCTGGACGTGCCAGTAGGCTGAGGGTCCGCCGGACCGGCCGCCCGATGAGGAGGCGCCATTCCGGCGGCGCCTCGTCGACGGCCGGTCTCCGGCGATTTCGTCATGCCGGGGGCCGGTCACGCCGGGCGCACGGGGTCAACGGAGCCAGCCCGGCGCGCGTCAACCGGCGCCGGCCGTCCGGTCCTTTATCTCAGCGAGCAGTTCGGCAAAACGCCGGTCGGTCAGCGGGTAGCAGGCCATGATGGCGAACGCCGCGGCAAAGGCGAGGACCGGCACGAGCGCGACGGCCTGCAGGATGGCCTGCCGCGCGGTTTCGTCCTGGACCGGCGCGTTCGGGACGTAGCCGCCGGCCGCGAGCAGGAAGGCGGGAACGGAGCCGCCGAGCGACTGCCCGCATTTGCGCGTCAGGGAAAAGAGCGCATAGGTCAGCCCCTCGATACGCACGCCGGTGCGCCATTGGCCATATTCCACGGTGTCGGCTTCGATCGCCCACATGATGGCCATGGACACCTTGGCGCCAAGGGCGGCGACTGCGAACGAACCGAAGACCCACGCCTTGCCCGCTCCGGGAGCCAGGAAAAGCATGCCGTAGCCAAGGACGGCGATGGCCAGTCCCAGCAGGAAGGTGTGCTTCTTGCCGATGCGGCCCGCGAGCATCGGCACCACGGCGGCGGAAACCGACGCCGTCAACAAGGACATGAGCCCGATGGCGAAGAAGAACAGCCCGGCATCGCCCAGGATGTAGCGCGCGAAATAAACCAGGGAAGCGGTCGACGAGGCCAATCCGGTCAGCGCGCACAGCGCGGCGGCGCACAGCATGAGCAGCGGCGTGTTGTGGATCAGCGTGCCCAGGCTGTCGTCCAGCCGGGGGCGCTCGACTTGGCGTTCGACGATTTCCCGCGTGGCCGCGAAGCAGGAGGCGTACAGCACGGCGCCCGCGATCGCCAGCCCGAGGGTGAGCCGGGTCAGCCACGCCTGCAGCGCCTGGCCCTCGAGGCCGGCGACCGTGGGACCGACCACCATGGTCAGAAAACTGGCCGTGCATACCGCCATGAACGTGCGCGAGGCGCCCAGGCGCGCGCGTTCGCGCGGGTCCTGCGTCATCACGGTCGCCAGCGAGCCGTAGGGGATGTTGACGAAGGAGTACGCCGTGCCGAGCAGCGCGTAGGTCACGTAGGCATAGGCCAGTTTCGCGCCCGCGCTCCAGCCGGACGGCACCGAGAATACGGCGACGCTCAGCAGCAGCAGCGGCAGCGCGCCGCCGAGCAGAAAGGGCCGGAAGCGCCCCCAGCACGTCGCAGTGCGGTCGACCACGCGGCCGGCCGCCACGTCCATGACCGCGTCGTAGATGCGCACGGCGGCGAGCAGGGTGCCGGCCGCCGCCGCCGGAATGCCGGCGACGTCGGTGTAATAGTGGAGCAGGAACAGGGAGCCCATGGCGAAGACCAGGTTGTTGGCCATGTCGCCCGCGCCGTAGCCGATGACGTTGAACCAGGTGAGGGGCCGGGCGACGCTCATGGAATACTCCGCGGTGAGGGCGAGCCGGCGGCCGGCTGTCGCGCGAGGGACGATACGGGTTCGTGGCCGGCTGCGACGTTATTGGTTGAATGGGCCACACCGTGTAATCATGGCGGCTTGTCGGGCGCGTGGCAAGGTGGACACCATGGACATCAGCAGGCTGAGATATTTCGTGGTCACGGCCGAGGAGCGGAGCATCAGCCGGGCGGCCGAGCGGCTGCACATCACGCAGCCGCCGCTCACCCGCCACATCCAGTCGCTGGAAAAGGAACTGGGCGTGCCGCTGTTCAACCGCACCAGCGGCGGGGTGGAGCTCACGGAAGTCGGCAAGACCGTCCTGAGCCACGCCCGGGCGATCAGGACCCAGGTCGAACAGGCCACCGCGCAGGTCCGCAAGGTCGCCCGGGGCCAGGCCGGCAGAATCGACATCGGCGTCTATGGTTCGGCCATGCTGGACAGCATTCCCAAGATTCTCGGCGCGTATTCGTCGTCCCATCCGGATGTCGAGGTGGTGCTCCACGTGGCGTCGCGGGGCAAGCAGATCGAGTCCCTGCACCGGGGACGCCTGCTGATCGCCTTCGACCGCTATCTGCCGGACACGCCCGAGCTCCACTGCGAGCTGGTCTGCCGGGAAACCTTGTGGGTGGCGCTCAACCGGAACGATCCCCTGGCGCGCCGGCCGGAAATATCCCTGGAGGACCTGCGCGCGTCCCCGCTGATCGGCGAGCAGGACCCGTGCGTGTATCCGACCTGCCGGGCGCTGTTCAGGCATTACGACTTCGAGCCGCGCGTCGCGCACAAGGCCGTTGACATGATCTCCGCCGTGGCCATGGTCGCCGGCGGATTCGGCAGCGCGTTCGTGCCCGAATCGGTGCTGAACGTCCAGTTGCCGAGCGTGGTTTACCGTCCGCTGCACACCGACGTCGAATGCTTCATCGACCTGCACTGCGCCTATCGCCGGAACGAGCAGTCGCCGTTGCTCCGCTCGTTGCTCGACTGCATCCACGGCTACCACCACCAGAATCCGTCCCGGATGTCGCCGGCAAGCCTCGCGTAACGAAGGATTCGCGCATGGACACCCGACACCTCAAGTACTTCATCGCCGTGGCCGAGGAGTTGAACATCAGCCGGGCGGCCGTCCGCCTGAACCTGTCGCAGCCGCCGCTCACCCGGCACATCCAGGAGCTCGAGGACGAACTGGGCGTCCTGCTGTTCAAGCGCACGACCTGGGGCGTCCAGTTCGACCGAGGCCGGCAAGATGCTTCTGGTCAGGGCGAGAGGCATCCAGAACCACCTGCAACTGCTGGTTGAGCAGGCCCGCAGCCAGGCGTGCGGGCAGGCCGACCGCCTGGACATCGGCGCCTTCGGGGCGGTGCTGCTGACCTACGTTCCGAGCGTTCTGGAGGCTTACAAAAGCAGGTATCCGGCGGTCGAGACGGTCATCCACAACCTGCCGAAGGAGCAGATGGCCGAAGCGCTCCGCCAGGGACGGCTGCTGGTGTTCTTCGATCGCGTGGTGCCCGATTTCCCCGATCTGCGGAAGGAAAAGGTGATGCGGGAGCCGCTGCTGGTCGCGTTGAACCAGAACGATCCGCTGGCCGCCAGGGAAGCCATACATTTCACCGAACTGCGCGATCGGCCGATGATCAGCGGACGTTTCCCGCGCAACGTGCAGAAGCCGATGCACGCCCTCGTGCAGCGTTATGGCTTCGATCTGCATGTCGTGCAGCGATCGGACAACCTGATCTCGGCGGTGTCCATGGTGGCGGGCGGGTTCGGCAGCTGCATCGTGCCGCAGTCGCTGCAGATCCTGAAACTGCCCAACGTCGTCTATCGTCCGCTGATCGCCGAAATCGACGTCGGCATCGATCTCTACTGCATTTTCCGGCCCGGCGCGCAGCCGGAGCTGCTGCGGGATTTCCTCGCCGTCGTGCATGCCCACGGCAACGCCGGCGGCATGAGCGCCGGCCAGGCGTCCCCCGCGGAGCGCTGCGAAGAACTCTCCTGAGCGCCCCCGGCGGCGGCATACCGCAGCGGTATGGCGTTAACGCAAATCGGCATTGGAACGGCCGATTCCTTTTTGCAATGATTCCCGCGAACTCCGGAACGCCGGCTCACGGCGCTTCCCGAGGCAACGCGGGTCTGGAGCAATTCAGGCCATTCTTCGAATAAGCACAATGAGGTGTCGGACATATGAATACGAGTTTCATGCGCTCGCAAGCCATGCCGGAGCGGAAGGGCCTTTCACGGAAGATCATTCCGGTTCTGCTGCGCGGTGGCGTCGTTTGCTCCACGCTGGCGCTCGTCGCCTGCGGAGGCGGCGGCGGGGATGACGAACCTTCGTTTACCCAGCCGGCGCTCGGCGCGAAGGCGAAACCCATCATCACGGTCGATAAATACCAGTTCAAGGACTTGAACGGCAACGGCAAGCTCGACAAGTACGAAGACTGGCGCCTGAGCGTGGACGAACGCATCAACGACCTCGTCGCGCAGATGACCGACACGGAAAAGGTCGGGATGATGATGATCAACGACAACAACGCCGGTTGCGCCGGCGCCGTCACGGCGACTGCCGACGATTACATCAACACCCAGAAGATGACCCGCTTCATCCTGCGCTCCACGGCGGCGGCCGCCGCCGATCCCTGCGACGGCAGCGTGACGCCGGGGCGCGGCGGCTACAAGGTGACGCCGCAGCAGCTGGCTTCCTATACCAATGCGCTGCAGGAAATGGCCGAGAAGACCCGCCTCGGCATCCCGCTGGTGTTCAAGGACAACGCGCGCAATCACGTCGAGACCGATCCGCGCCAGGGCATCGGCGCCGGTTCGGGCGCGTTCAGCCAGTTCCCGAAGGAGGCCGGCCTGGCGGCGGCCGCGCTCGGCGAGCAGTATCTCAAGGAAGGCAAGGCGACCACCGGCGACATGTCCGTGATCAAGACCTTCACCGAGGTGATGGGCCGCGAATACAACGCCGTCGGCCTGCGCGCCATGTACGGCTACATGGCCGACCTGCTGACCGAGCCGCGCTGGTACCGCGCGCACGAGGTCTACACCGAGGACGCCGACCTCAACGCCAACATCATGAAGACCCTGGTCGAAGGGCTGCAGGGCACGACGATCAAGGACGGCACCTCGGTCAGCGCGAGCACCAGGGTGGCGCTGACCATGAAGCACTTCCCGGGCGGCGGTCCGCAGGAACTGGGCATGGACCCGCATTATTCGTTCGGCAAGTACCAGCGCTACGACGGCAACTTCGCCTACCACATGAAGCCGTTCATCGCCGCGATCAATGCCGGCGTGTCGGCGATCATGCCGTACTACGGCGTGCCGATGAGCGGCCGCGACGCGGGCGGCAACCCGATCCCGCTGACGCACGACGGCGTGACCTATCCGCTCACCGGCTTCGCCTTCTCGAAATCGATCGTCACCGATCTGCTGCGCGGCAAGCTCGGCTTCAAGGGCTACGTCAATTCCGACACCGGCATCATCAACGACCGCGCCTGGGGCCTGGAAGACAAGACCGTTCCGGAGCGCGTGGCGGCGGCGATCAACGGCGGCACGGAAACCCTCTCGGGCTTCGCCACGAACAAGACCATCAAGGACCTGCTCGACGCCGGACTGATCTCCAGCGACCGCGTCAACGAAGCGGCGACGCGCCTGCTCAAGGAGCAGTTCCAGCTCGGGCTGTTCGAAAACCCGTATATCGATGCCTCCCAGGCGAACGGCGTGATCGGCTCCGACGCCAGCCGCGCCACGGGCCTCGAACTGCAGAAGAAGTCGGTGGTCCTGCTCAAGAACGAGACCGGGACCGGCGGCAGCAAGGTCCTGCCGCTCCAGGCCGGCGCCAAGGTGTACACGATCGGCTTCGGCAAGTCGGACGTCGAGAAATACGGCTACACCGTGACCGACGGCAACTACGACGCGAGCAAGAGCCAGACCCGGCCCGCCGTGCCGGCCGGCACCGACGTGGCGATCATCCGCGTGCTGGTGCGGGACGGCACCGCCGCGTACGGCAGCAAGGACGCGGCGACCGGCGACAATCCGCTCTACCTCAACCCGCTGACCGGCAAGACCTGGGGCGCCGAGGACCCGTGCCGGATGTTCCCGGCCGTCAATGCGACCTGCACGGACGGACCGAGCCTGGTGTTCGGCGGCGCGCTGCCGTGGGAAATCGGCGACATCAGCTTCACCGGCATGGCCGCGGCCCAGTCGCGCAGCATCTACCCGACGCTGGCCGACATCAAGGCCATCATGGCTGAAATCGGCGATGCGAAGAAGGTGGTCCTGAGCGTCTATTTCCGCGCGCCGTACGTCCTGGACGACGCCAGCGGCATGAAGGACGCCGGCGCGATCCTGGCCACCTTCGGCGTGACCGACGTGGCGATGATGGACGTCCTGTCCGGCAAGTTCAAGCCGCAAGGCAAGCTGCCGTTCGCGCTGCCGAAGACCCAGGCGGCCGTGCAGGAGCAGAAGACCGATCTGCCCGGCTTCGATGAAACGGCCGACGGAGCGCTCTACAAGTTCGGCTACGGCCTGACCTACTGAAAGGCCGGTTGACGACGGGCCCCTCCGTTCAGGGAGGGGCCCGTTCTCCTTCCAACAGGGTCCGCGAAACGATGAAAAAAATCCTCCGTGCCGGAATCGATCCGGCTTGCCGCCTGATCGCCGCGCTGTTCGCCACGCTGCTGCTGGCCGCGCCTTTCCCCGCGCGGGCCGGCCTCGCCGCAGGCCTGGTGGCCTACGACCGGGCGGACTACGCGGCGGCGCTCAGGGAACTGGCGCCGCTGGCGGAAAAGGGCGACGCCGCGGCCCAGTACCGGCTCGGCAGGATGGCCAGCCTCGGCCAGGGCGTGCCGCGGGACCCTCGCGGCGCCGCGGAATGGTTCCACAAGGCCGCGGCACAGGGGCTGGCCGAAGCCCAGGCCGCGCTCGGCTATTTGTGCCTGATCGGGGAAGGCGTGTCGCAGAACAACGATCTGGCGCTGGCGTGGACGCGCAAGGCGGCGGAGCAGGGCGATGCCCAGGCGCAATTCAATCTGGCCGTGATGCACGGCGAGCGCTACGGGATAAAAAAGAATCCGGCCGAGTCGCTCAGATGGATGCGCAAGGCCGCGCGGCAAGGCCTGCCGGCCGCGCTGAACGGCCTCGGCCAGCTTTACCGGGACGGCCAGGGCATCGCGCGCGACCCGGTTCTCGCCTTCGCGATGTTCGATCTGGCCGGGAAGGGCGGCCACGCGGATGCGCTCAAGGGACGGGATGCCGTCGCCGCCAGGATGTCGCCGGCGCAGCTCCGGGAAGCCGGAAGCCTGGCGGACGGCTGGAAGAAGGGGATGCCCCTGCCGGCGCGCTCGAAGAGCGGCGTGAGCGGACTCTAGGTGCCAGGATTCGGTATCGCCGGCGCGAAAGCAATGCAGCGGGGACATGCATCCTGTCGAGGCGATGAAACCGCCGGCCATGCCGCCCAGGCCAGCCGACGCCGCCGGACCATGCCAGCGGTTTCGTATCCGTCATTTTCCGGCGGCCGGGGTAGCGTCCTGCGCGGCGCGGAGTGCCCTGATCGTTTCGAGCATTTCCCGGATCAACGCCGATCCATCGTCCTTGCGGTACATGCACAGGAGATCGAAGGGAATCTGCGGGGCTCCCGAACAGCGCCGGTATACGACGTTCGGCATGTGTATGGACGGCGGCGCGAACGTGAACGCCAGGCCGCAGCTGACCAGGACGAGGGCGGTCAGGACGTTGTCCGCCCGGTGATGCCTGGGCGGCTGGCGGCCATAAGCCCGCGCCAGCGCCGACTCCGTCTCGGTGTCGAAACTGGAGCCGACGCACGGCTCGCCGGCCAGTTCCTCGAAGTCGACGATTTCCCGCGCCGCCAGCGGATGATCCTTGTGCAGGGCGACATAGGGCTGTTCGCGGTGCACCAGCTCGTAGGCGAAATCGGGTTCCTGCGGCAGGAAGCGGTCGAAGGCGATCTGGATTTTCCCCTGGCGCAGCAGCGTGACCTGCTGATCCTTGCGCACGTTGTGCAGCCGCAGCTCGACGTGCGGATTCCGCTTCGAGAACTCGCCGAGCACGCGCGGCACGACGTCGAACATCGCCGAGCCGAAGACGCCGATGTCGAAAGGCACGCGCTCCGCGCGGTCCGCGTGTTTCACGTCGTGCCTGGACTGGGCCAGTTCGGCCTGGATGGTCCGCGCGCGCCGCAGCAGGGCGGTGCCCGCCGGCGTGATCTCCATTCCTGCCGGCGTGCGGATGAACAGCGGCACGTCCATTTCGTCCTCCAGCGCGTGAATCCGCCGGGTCAGCGCCGGCTGGGTGATGTGCAGGCGCGCCGCGGCCCGGCCGATGTTCTTTTCCTCGGCAACCGCGATGAAATAGATGAGAGAACGTGTATCCATGAGTCGCCCCGCCCCTTCGGTATTTTGCGCTCTCGGCGCGGGTGCATTCTACAGGCGGCGTGCCGTCCCGGCCGAAGGACGCGGCGATCGGTCGCGGCGCAGGCCGGCGGGCGTTCATGGCGCCGCGTCGCCCTGCGCCGAGCGGAACTCGCTGATCGTTTCCAGCATGTCCTGGATCAGGGCCGAACAGTCGCCTTTGCGGTACATGCACAGAAGATTGAAGGGAATCTCGGAGGCTTCCAGGCAGGGGCGGTAAACCACGTTCGGGATGCCGAGGGAGCGGATGGAGACCGGGGCGAAGGAAATCCCCAGGCCGCAGCTGACCAGCGCCAGACAGCTCAGGACGTCGTCCGCATGATGGTTGACCTGCGGCGAGGAACCAAAGAACTGCGCCAGCTTGGACGCTATTTCGCTGTCGAAATTGGCGTCGATGCACAGCTCGCCGTCGAGGTCGCCGATATTGATGATCTCCCGCGCCGCCAGCGGATGATCCTCGTGCAGGGCGACGCAGAGATGCTCGCGGTGCACCAGTTCGTAGGCGAAATCGGGCTCCTGCGGCAGGAAGCGGTCGAAGGCGATCTGCACCTTGCCCTGGCGCAGCAGCTCGATCTGCTGATCCTTGCGCACATGGTGCAGCCGCAGTTCGACATGCGGGTTTTTCCTGGAGAACTCGCCCAGTATCCGCGGCACGACGTTGAAAATCGCCGAGCCATAAACGCCGACGTTGAAGGACTGGCGCTCCTTGCGGCCCATCTGCTTCACGGCGAGCTTGGCCTGCGCCAGTTCGGCCTGCACGGCGCGCGCGTGCTGCAGCAGGGCGATGCCCGCCGGCGTGATCTTCATACCCGTCGGCGTGCGCGTGAACAGCGGCATGCCCACCTCGTCCTCCAATGCATGGACCCGGCGGGTCAGCGCTGGCTGGGTGATGTGCAGGCGCGACGCGGCGCGGCCAATGTGCTGCTCCTCGGCAACCGCAATGAAGTAGACGAGAGAACGTGTATCCATGAATCCTCCCAGCCCCTTCGTATGGTTATTCAGGCATTCCCGACACGACGCATTCTATGCAAGCGGCCGGCTTCCTTGCCAATAAAGGAAAGGCATGAAATTCATGCCTATTCGGCATTGGACGAGCAGCGAAACGGTAAAGAAAAATCGTGCTCCGTAACCTGTTCCGCAGGGCTCTCCGCCCGCGAACAGGCGACGGGCGATGCCAAGCCGATAAACAGTCAGGGAGTCCAGCCGGTCTGCCTGCGTGAGGTTTGCGGCATCGCGCTCATTTCCATCACAACGAAACGGGAAGGGAAAACAATGCGAATGCTCAATACCGGGATACGGTTGTCGGTGCTTGCCGCCAGCGTCGCCATGGCCATCGGCCTCATTTCATGCGGCGGCGGCGATGGCCACGACGACGTGGCGACGACCCCGCCGGTTACCGAACCACCCTACACGGGTCACGCCTGGTTCGATCCGAAGATCATCGCCGAGCAAAACGCCGCGTCCACCGATGCAGCCAAGGAGGCGGTGGCGAGAAGGCGCGCCAAGGCACTGATCGCCGCGATGACCGAGGACCAGAAGCTGGATCAATTGACCGGAGCCGGCAACACCATCGTTCCCGAGCTGCCCGACTGCTACGGCGGCCGGCACGTGAAGAACATTCCCGAGCTGGGCATCGCCACCTTGCGCATCACCAACGGGCCGGTGGGCGTGGGGCAGAACGACTGCGCGCCGATCGGCACCCAGCAGCCGCTGACCACCGAGTTTTCCGCCAAGGCCACGGCGCTGCCCTCGGCGATCGCCATGGCCGCCTCGTTCGACAGGAGTACCGCCCACCTGTACGGCAACGTCATCGCGACCGAAATGAACAACCTCGCGCTGCACGTCTTCGAAGCGCCGGGCGTCAATATGGCGCGGATACCGCTGCTCGGGCGCAACTTCGAATACTTCGGCGAAGATCCCTTCCTCTCCGGCACGATGGCGGTCGAGGAATCCAGGGCCATCCAGGCGGCCGGCCTGATCGCCATGCCCAAGCACTTCGTGGCCAACGAGCAGGAGACGATGCGCCAGAAGACCTATTCGACGGTCGATAACCAGGTCCTGCGCGAAATCTATCTGATCCCGTTCGAAATGGCGGTGAAGGACGCCAAGGTCGGCTCGATCATGTGCGCGTACAACTACCTCAACGGCACGCAGGCCTGCGAGAACGACGAAATGCAGAACAAGATCCTGCGCGACGACTGGGGATTCACCGGCTACATCCAGTCCGACTTCCTGGCCACCCGGACGCTCGGCGCGGCGCTGCTGGGCGGCATGGATCACGAAATGCCGGCGCCCAGCCTGTGGGCGCCCGACAAGGTGAAGGCCGCGTTGGCCGATCCGAGCAGCGGCGTGACCTGGGAACGCATCGATCTGGCGCTGGAACGGCGGTTTACGCAGATGTTCAAGGCCGGCATCCTGGACCGCCCGGTCAAGCAGACGCCGATCGATTTCGCCGCGGGCGGCGAAAAGGCGCGCGAAATCGGGGCCAAGTCGTCCGTGCTGCTGAAGAACAGGAGCAGCTTCCTGCCCTTGTCCGCGACGCTGGGCAGCTCCGATTACGTCACCATCATCGGCAAGGCCACCCAGCCCTACGCCCAGCAGGCGGTCATGGGCGGGGCAACGGTCGGCAAGATCGCCGCGGGCGGAAGCTCGGACGTGATTCCCGATTACACCGTCACGCCGGCCGAGGGCATCGCCAAGGCGCTGGGCGTCAGCGCCGGGTCCAGCAAGGTGCGGCTGATCCTCGTCGATGACGCCAACAACCTGGCGTCGGTCAATGGCACGCCGATGAGTTTTGCCGACGCGCTGGCCAACCATATCAACAAGCCGGCCAACAAGGCGATCATCGTCATGGCGGGCACCATCGCCGAGGAAGGCGGCGACCGGGGCACGGTCGATTTTCTGACCTCCCTGTCTGGCGTGGGGATGGAATCGTATTGCGGCTTCGTGGCGGGCTGCCAGGTCACGTCCATCGGGTGGGATGCCGATCCGGCCTACCATCCCAGGAATGGCATGACGCTCGACTGGTATGCCTCGGCCGGCCCCAGCGCCCAGACCAAGAAGGCCGGCACGCGAAGCAGCGGCACCATGGCCATGATCAACGCCATCCTGGCGGCCGACGCCGGCCTCAAGGACCGGACCGTGCTGGTGCTGAAGGACAATGCCAGCTTCTCGGTGCCCGACAGCCTGATCGGCGCCAACGGTCCGGCGTCGATCCTCGAGGTGTGGTTCCCCGGCCAGGAAGACGGCAACATCACCGCCGACCTTCTCTTCGGCAAGGTCAATCCGTCGGGCAAGCTGCCGGTCACCTTCCCCAGGGAAGGCAAGAGCTTCATCGACTACATCACCGTGGATCAATTCCCCGGAACGATGTCCGGCGGCCTGCCGGTGGTCAACTACAGCGAAGGCCTGAACATGGGCTATCGCTGGTACGACGCCAATTTCGTCTCGGCCGCGGGGTGCACCGTGAGCAACGGGGAAAACGCCTGCGTCGCCTTCCCGTTCGGCCACGGTCTTTCCTACACCACGTTCGCCTTCACCAACCCGTCCGTCGCGGCGAACAGCGGCAAGTACGACGTCAAGGTCAAGGTGACCAACACGGGCGGCAAGAAAGGCGCGGAAGTGGTCCAGGTCTACCTCCAGCTGCCCGCTTCGGCCAATGCGGGCCGTCTGGTGCAGCCTCCGAAACGGCTGGTCGGTTTTGCCAAGGTCGAGCTCGATGCCGGTGCGCAGCAGGACGTGACCGTCTCGATCGATCCCGCCGCCAGCAACCATCCGCTCGGCGTGTGGGACAAGGCGACGAACGCCTGGGTCACGCCGTCGGGCAGCTATACGGTGCTGGTCGGTAGTTCGTCCGCGCCGAAGGACCTGTTGCAGGCGGGAACGTTCACCCGGTAACCGCAGTACGCGGGGCTTTCCATGCCGGCGGGCCGATCATGTCCGGCTCGCCGGTTTTTCATAACACGATGCTTGAAAATGTTGATCTCGAAACCTTTCGGCCGATGCGGCAACAGCGTTGATCGGGCACACGATTTTGCTGGTGCCGCGCAGCTTTCTGATAGACCGGTGAAAAACCGGAATGCTATCATCGCACTCCGCAAGGCGCGCTGGCGCGGCGCAGCCGTCAGGGATTTCGGAAAGCAAAATCGGGGAATTCCTGATGTCTCGAAGGCGATTGATTCGATAATCTCCCAGGCCGATGCAGCATCGTCCGCGGGGCCGGGAAACAGGGCGATCTCGCCGAATAGAACAAACAGCGCAGCCCGGCAGCAGGCAGCAAGGGATGGGGAGAGGTCGTGAAGGTGGCGGATATCGCGGTACGCAGCGTGGCGGGTCGGGATTCCTGATGGGTGACCGGTCGTGATCGTGGGGGAGCGCGTGCGCGCGCTGGCCGCCAGGCTGCCGGCATGGCTCGAGCGCATCGTTCTGGCCGTGGTGTGCTGGCAGTTGGCGGGTCTGGTGTGGTGGGTGTTCGCGCCGGGTTCTGGAGGACCGCAGCCGGTGGCGGCGCGGGCGGCGCCGGCGCGGGTTGATTCGCGCGAGGCGCTGATCGGGTGGTTTGGCGCCGAGGCCAAGGCGGACGCGGCGGCGGCGAGCGAGTACGCGCTGATGGCGGTGATCGCCGGGCGGAACGGGGCAGCGCTGTTCCGGGGCAGCGACGGCAAGAGCCTAGCGGTGCGCACGGGGGAGGCGCTGGATGCGTCGAGCCGCCTGATCGCGGTCGAACCCGGCGGGGCCATCATCGAGCGCGGCGGGGTGCGGCAGGAGATCAAGCTGCCGCAGGCCGAGGCGCGCCCCCTGTTCGGCCGGCCCGGCGGCGCGCCGGCCCCGGCCGCGCCGGCCTCGGCTTCGGCCCCGAAGGCCGCGGTCCTGAAACCGATCCGCCTCACCCACGGCCAGATGGTGGCGGTGATGCGCGGCGGCAACGTGGCGGGCTGGGACACGGGCCTGTCCGGCGCGCCGGACGGTGGCATCCGCCTCGACCGGGTGGCGGCGCAGCCGTTCGCCGTGCTGCTGCAGCTCAAGGACGGCGACGTGCTCAAGAAGGTCAACCGGCGCCCGCTCGAACGGGTCGCCGACGTATCGCTCCTGTTCTTCCACTTCGGCCAGCAGCCGTCGGTCAACCTCGAACTCATCCGCCGCGGCGTTCCCCTGATCCAGCATTACGACATCCAGCCATGATCACCAAGACACTCATCCTTTGCCGGTTCCTGTGCATCGTGCTGCTCGGCGCCGGCCTGACGGCGGCGCGGGCGGCGGAAGACACGGTCACCCTCAACTTCGTCAATTCCGACATCGAATCCACGGTCAAGGCCGTGGGGGTGATCACCGGCAAGAACTTCGTGATCGACCCGAAGGTCAAGGGCACGATCAACATCGTCTCCAGCCAGCCGGTGGCGCGCGCGCTGATCTACCCGATCCTGCTCTCGGCGCTGCGCCAGCAGGGCTTCACCGCGGTGGAGAACGACAGCATCGTCAAGATCATGCCGGACGCCGACGCCAAGACCCAGGCCCTGCAGGTCTTCGCGCGCGGCGGCAAGGCGGCCGGGGACCGGGTGGTGACCAAGGTCTTCCCGCTGACCCACGAATCGGCCACGCAGCTGGTGGCGACCCTGCGGCCGCTGGTGTCCGCGAATAACCTGCTGGCGGCGTACCCGGGCGGCAACACCATCGTGATCACCGACTACGCCGACAACGTCGCGCGCATCGGCCAGATCATCGAGAACATCGACCAGCCGGCGGGCAACGAAATCTCGACGATCCGCATCCAGCACGCCTCGGCGCTGGACGTGGCGCAGACCCTCGGCCGGCTGATGCCGGAAGTCTTCGTGCAGGGCGTGGCCTCGCCGATGCCGCTGCCGGAAGGGGTCCGGCGCACGGTGGTGGTTCCCGACATCCGCAACAACCAGCTGCTGGTGCGCAGCGAAGCGGCGGCGCACGGCAAGCAGATCCGCGCGCTGGTCGCCAGCCTCGACACGCCGGCCGCCTCCGGCAGCAACATCAACGTCGTCTACCTGCGCAACGCCGAGGCCGTGGCGCTGGCCAACACCTTGAAGGGCATCCTCACCGGCAGCGGCCAGGACGCGCCCGCGTCGTCGGGCGCCACGGGCACCGGCGCCTCCTCCCTGGGCAGCGGGCTGAGCGGCGCGAGCACCAGCTTCGGCGGCACGAGCGGCACCAGCGGCAGCTCCACCTCCGGCACGGCGTCGCAGACCTCGATGCTGTCCAACGCCGCCGCCTCGTCGTCCGCCGGCAGCGCGTCGCAAGCGTCGGGCGTCAGCGTCCAGGTCGGCGGCGCCACGGTGATCATCCGCGCCGACAGCACCACCAACGCCCTGGTGATCACCGCGCCGGACCACGTCTATAACAACCTGCGCGCGGTGATCGACAAGCTCGACGTGCGCCGGGCGCAGATCTACATCGAGGCGCTGATCGCCGAAGTGAACGTCTCCAGGAGCAAGGAACTCGGCGTGCAGTGGGCCGCCGCGGGCAGCAACGGCTCGCTGCAGGGCGGCGCGCTGTCCAACATCAGCCCGACCGCCACCAACCTCGGCACGCTGTATTCCGGCTTCGTCTCGGATTCGCTGACGATCCCCACCACCTTCAGCCTGGGGCTGTTCAACGGCAGCTTCGGCATGCTGATCACCGCGCTGGAGAGCAACGGCAACGGCAACATCCTGTCCACGCCCAACCTGCTGATGCTCGACAACGAAGAAGCGCGGATCATGGTCGGGCAGAACATCCCGATCCTGACCGGCTCCTACACCACCGTCTCCGGCAGCACGACCAACCCCTTCCAGACCGTCGAGCGCAAGGACGTGGGCATCGTGCTCAAGATCCGGCCGCAGATCTCCGACAGCGGCTCGATTACCCTCAAGGTCGCGCAGGAAGTCTCCAGCGTCGACAACTCGGTCAACACCAACGGCGCCGGCCTCGCCACCAAGGTGCGGCAGATCGACACCAAGGTGCTGGTCGACGACGGCCAGACCATCGTGCTCGGCGGCCTGATCGAGGACAAGGTCTCCGAATCGAAGTACAAGGTGCCGCTGCTCGGCGACATCCCCTGGATGGGCGCGCTGTTCCGCTACGAGACGCGCGACCGCTCGAAGGTCAACCTGATGGTCTTCCTGCGTCCGGTCATCCTGCGCGACGCCAAGTCGAGCCAGGCGCTCTCCTCCGAGCGCTACGAATACCTGCGCGCCGAGCAGGCGCGGTTCGGCGCGCCGGCCGGCGAGCCCCCCGTGCAACTGCCGCCGCAGACGGCGGGCGATGTCGTTCCGCCCCCGGCACTGGTGAGCCCGTCGATGCCATGAGCGCGGCCGTCGTCACCTACGCCTACGCCCGGGAGTTCGGGCTGTTCGACGCCGGCGAGGAGAACGGCGTGCGGCGCGTGCTGTTCCGCGCCGGCGGCGATCCGGGCGCGCTGAGCGAGCTGCAGCGCCACTGCCCGCAGCCCCTGAGCGTGCAGGTCCTGGCGCTCGAGGCCTTCCAGGAGCGCCTGGCGCGCGCCTTCAACGACGGCGGCGCGGGCGCGGCACGCATGGTCGACGACCTGGCCGGCATGGATGATCTGGCCAACCTGCTCGAAGAGATGCCCGAGCTCGCAGACCTGATGGACGCCGAGGAGGACGCCCCGGTCATCCGCCTGATCAACACGCTGCTCGCCCAGGCGCTGCGCGAGAACGCCTCCGACGTGCATTTCGAAATGTTCGAGACGCGGGCGACCGTGCGCTTCCGCGTCAACGGGCAGCTGCGCGACGTGATCGAACCCAAGCGCGGCCTGCATGCCGCGATGGTCTCGCGCATCAAGGTCATGGCCGGGCTCGACATCGCCGAGAAGCGTCTGCCGCAGGACGGGCGGATCGCCCTGCGCATCGCCGGGCGGCCGGTCAACGTGCGCGTGTCCACCTTGCCCGGCGGCCACGGCGAGCGGGTCGTGCTGCGCCTGCTCGACAAATCGGCCGGCCGGCTCGAACTGGAAAGGCTCGGTATGCGGCCGGACACCCTGGCGCGCCTGCAGCACCTGCTGCAGCAGCCGCACGGCATCCTGCTGGTCACCGGCCCGACCGGCTCGGGCAAGACCACCACCCTGTACGCCGCGCTCGCCGGCATGGACAGCCGCGCCACCAACATCATGACCGTCGAGGACCCGATCGAATACGACCTGGACGGCGTCGGGCAGACGCAGATCAACACCCGCATCGACATGAGCTTCGCGCGCGCCCTGCGCGCCATCCTGCGCCAGGACCCGGACGTGATCATGATTGGCGAGATCCGCGACCGCGAGACCGCGCAGATCGCCGTGCAGGCCTCGCTGACCGGCCACCTGGTGCTGGCCACGCTGCACACCAACGACGCGCCGAGCGCCATCACGCGGCTGGTCAACATGGGCATCGAGCCCTTCCTGCTGGCCTCCTCGACCATCGGCGTGCTGGCGCAGCGCCTGGCGCGCCGGCTGTGCCCGGCCTGCCGGCAGGCCTACGCATCCGACGCCGGTGAAATGGAACTCCTCGGCCTCGCGCAGCCGCAGACGCTGTTCCGCGCGGCCGGCTGCCCCGAGTGCAACCAGACCGGCTACCGCGGCCGCACCGGCCTCTACGAACTGCTGGTGGTGGACGACGCCATCCGCGCGCTGGTGCATCGCGGCGGCAACGAACAGGACATCCGCGCCCTGGCGCTGGCGCACGGCATGATGCTGCTGCGCAGCGACGGCGTGGCCCGCGTGCTGGCCGGCGAGACCACGCTCGACGAAGTGCTGCGCGTCACCCGGGAGGGCTGAACCCATGGCCGCCGCGTCATCTTCCTCCTCCCCTGCATCCGCCGTCGCGCGCCGCTTCGCCGTCCTGCGCGTCAGCCTGCCGCCGGGCGAGGCGTGGGCGGAGCGGGAATGCCTGGACTGGCGCGGCTTCACCGCCGGGCACGTGCCGGCCGGGTGCGGCATGAGCCCGCTCGCCGAGCTGCCGGCGGCGGACGAACTGGAATTCCTGCTGCCGGCCTGCCGCGTGTCGATGCACCGGCTCGACCTGCCGGAACGGGCGGGCAAGCACCTCGACGCCCTGATCCGGCAGGCGCTCGAAGACCGCCTGCTCGGCGACCGGGCCGACGCGCTGGCCGTGGCGGGCGGCGCGCAGGGCACGCAGCGGCGCGTGTGGGTGTGCAGCCGCCGCTGGCTCGAAGGCGCGCTCGAACGCCTGGCCGGCGCCGGCCGCCACGCGGCCCGCCTGATCCCCGAGTACGAACTGCTGCCCGAGGACGACGCGGCGACGGTCTTCGCCGCGGCCACGGGCGGCACGATCTTCCGCAACGCCGCGGGGCAGTGCGGCATCGTCGGCAACGAGGCGGCGCTCGCCCCGCTGGCCGGCGGGCAGACGCTGCGGCGCGTCGAGGACCTCGCCGGCCGGCCGTGCCCGTCCGCCTGCCGGACGGGCCTGCCGGAGGCGCTCGCGCGCTTCGCCGGCCGGCGCGTCAACCTGCGGCCGCTGCGCCGCGCGGGCGCGCTGCTGGTGGTGTCGGCCCTCTTGGCGCTGACCGGCGCCGTCGCGCACTGGCGGCATCTGGAAAACCGTCTGGCCGGCCTGCAGCACGAAATCCGCCAGACCTTCGCGGCGGCCTATCCCGGCACGCCGATCGTCGATCCCATCCTGCAATGGGAAAGCAAGCGGCGCGAATCGCTGCAGGCGCGGGACGACGCGCTCGACACCGCCGTGCGCCTCGCCGCCCGCCTCAACGTCCCGCTGCGCCCGCGCGCGCTCGAAGTGAGCGAAGGCGGCGTGCGCCTGACGCTGAGCGAGGGCGACGCCGCGCAGTTCAAGCCGCAGCTCGAAGCGCCCGGCACGCCGGAACGCCTGCCGGCCGGGCCCGGCTTCACGCAACTGACCTACCGCCTCGGGCGGGAACCACGCTGAAGGGAAGAAGGTGCAGGTTCAGCAAAGACTTCAGGAGCACCTGCTGCCGTGGTGGCAGGGACGCTCCGTGCGCGAACGCCGCCTGCTGGCGGTATGGGTGGCGGCCGTCGCCGTGCTGTCGCTGGGGTTCGGCGTGGTCGCGCCGCTGGTCCAGCGCATCGCCGTCCTGGAAAATCGCATCCCGGAACTCGAACGGCTGCTCACCCGCATGCGCGCGCAGCCGCCCGCCGTCAAAGGCGCGGCCGCCGCCGCGCCGCCGTCCGGCGAGGACTTGCGCAGCGCGCTCTACGGCCAGCTCGCCGAGCGCAAGCTCAGCGCGGAGCTGCGGGCCCTGTCGCCGACGCGCGTCGAGATGCGCCTGCCGGAGCTGCCGATGCAGGACGCGCTCGACCTGCTGGACGCCCTGCGCCGGCAGACCGGCGCGCGCGTCGCGGTGTTCGGCGCGAAGAGCGACGGCGCCGCCGGCCAGGCCGCGCGCCTCGTCGTCGAACTGGAGCGGGCGCCATGAAACGGCCGCTGCTGCCCGCGCGGCGCCAGTTCGTCCTGGCCGTGGGCCTCTTCGTGATCGCCCTGGTCGTGCGGCTGCCGGCCGGCTTCGCCACGCTGGCGCTGCCGCCGGCCATCCAGCTCCGGGGCGTGGAAGGCTCCTTCTGGGAAGGGCGGGCGTCCGCCGTCGGTATCAACGGCGTGCTCGTCCAGGAACAGGTGGCGTGGAGCTTCCTGCCGGGCGCGCTGCTCGACGCGAAGCTGGCCTGGGCGGTGCGTGGCCGGCTGGCCGACCAGACCAGCCGGCTCGAACTGGCGCTGCGTCCGCGCGGCGCGGAGCTGAACGGCGTGAGCCTGGCGCTGCCGCTCGAACCGCTGGCCGCGCTGCATCCGCAGCTGAAGCCGGCGCAGCTCGGTGCCACGCTGCGCGTCACCGCCAGACGGCTAGCCGCGCAGGCGCCGGTCGAGGCCACGGTGGCGATCGAGCAGCTGTTCACGCCGCTGGCCGCGGCGGGCGAGCTCGGCAGCTATCGCCTGGACCTCAAGGGCGCCGACGGCCAGGGCGACTGGCAGCTCGCCACCGTCGCCGGGACGCTCAAGGTCGCGGGGCAGGGCAGCTTCGACGCCAACCGCGGCCGGCTCGGCGGCCGCGCCGTGCTGACGCCGCAGGCGCCGATCCCCGGCCTCTCCCCGGTGCTGGCTTCCTTGCCCAAGGACGGCGAGGGCTTCGTGGTAACGTTCTGAGCGGATCGGCATGCCGTTGCCCGATCCTGGCCGCCACGCACGTTTCTGAAGAACGCGAGGAACCTTGCCCGTCTTCCGCTACACCGCCATCCCGCTGGCCGGCGGGCGGCCCGTCAAGGGCACGCTCGACGCCGAGAGCGCGCGCCAGGCGCGGGCCGTGCTCAAGGAACGCGGCCTGCTCGCCTCCGAAATCGAGGCGCAGAAGAGCGGCGCGGCCGAGCGTTCCCGGCTGCGCCTGGGCGGCGCGCTGCTGACCCGCTTCTCGCGCCAGCTCTCGGCGCTGCTCGACGCCGGGCTGACCGTGGACGAGGCGCTCACCGTGCTGGCCGACCAGTCCGACAACGAACGTGAGAAGCGCCTGATCGCCGCGCTGCGCGGCGACATCGCCGGCGGCCTCTCGGTCTCCGCGGCGATGGCCGCGCTGCCGCGCGCCTTTCCGTCGTTCTACCCGACGCTGGTCAAGGCGGGCGAAGAGTCCGGCAAGCTGGCCGGGGTGATGCAGCGGCTCGCCGTCTACCTGGAAGAGCGCGCCGAGCTGATCGCCAAGGTGGCGCTGGCGTTCATCTACCCGGCCGTGGTCTTCGTGGTCTCGGCGCTGGTCATCGTCGGCATGCTTACCTGGGTGGTGCCGCAGATGGTGCAGGTGTTCCAGGGCGCCCGCCAGACGCTGCCGCTGATGACCCGCCTGCTGCTCTCGATCAGCGCCTTCGTCGGCGACTGGGGGTTGTGGCTGCTGGCCGCGGCGGCGATCGCGGGGGCGCTGTTCGCGCTGGCCATGCGCCACGAAGCCTGCCGCCTGCGCGTGCACGCCTGGCGCCTCGAACTGCCGCTGTTCGGCCATTTCGAACGCGCCGCCAACACCGCGCGTTTCGCCAGCACGCTGGCCATCCTGGTCGGCAGCGGCGTGCCGCTCCTGTCCGCGCTGGCCGCGGCGGAAGGGGTGATGACCAACCGCGTGCAGCGCGCGGCGGCCAACGCCGCCGCCGCGCAGGTGCGCGAGGGCATGGGCCTGTCGCGGGCGCTCGCCGGCACGCGCCAGTTCCCGCCCATCCTCATCCACCTGACCGCCAGCGGCGAAGCCACCGGCCGCCTCGACCGCATGCTCGAACGGGCCGCACAGGAACTCTCGCGCGAGCTGTCGCGGCGCATCGAGGCGTTCACCACCCTGCTCGGGCCGGCGGTGGTTCTGCTCATGGGCGGCGTGGTGCTGTTCATCGTGCTGGCCATTCTGCTGCCGGTCTTCGAGATCAACCAGTTCGTCAAATGAAGCAAGGAGCTTCCATGCAAACACCCACGCATCCGCATACGGCGCGCGGCTTCACCCTGATCGAGATCCTCGTCGTGGTGTCCATCCTGGCGATTCTCGGCGCGCTGATCGTGCCCAAGATCATGGACCGCCCGAACGAGGCGCGGGTGGTCGCCGCCAAACAGGACATCGGCACGCTGGTCGCCGCGCTCAAGCTGTACAAGCTGGACAACGGCCGCTATCCGAGCACCGAGCAGGGCCTGAAGGCCCTCCTTGAAAAGCCCGCGTCGGAGCCGGTGCCGGCCAACTGGAAGAGCGGCGGCTACCTGGAGAAGGCGCCGAAGGACCCGTGGGGGCACGACTACATCTACCTCAATCCCGGCCTCAAGGGCGAGATCGACGTGATGAGCTACGGCGCCGACGGCCAGCAGGGCGGCGAGGGCTACGACGCGGACATCGGCTCCTGGATGCCGTGAGCCGGGGATGTGGATGAGGCCATGCCCCACGGAACTCACCCCCGGCGCCGGGCACGGGGCTTCACGCTGATCGAGATCCTCGTGGCCTGCGCCATCGCGGCGATCGTCCTGGGAATCACCATGATCAAGCTCGATGCCTCCGACGGCCGGCGCCTGCGCCAAGCCGCCGAGATGCTGGCCGGCCGCCTGGAGGCCGCGCGCGACGAGGCGGTGATCCGCGGGCAGCCGGTCGCCTTCTCCAGCGACGGGCAGGGCTTCCAGTTCTGGGTGTCCGACCGCGAGCGCGGCGCCTGGGTGGCGCTCGCCGACGCCGACACGGTGGCCGCGGGCCGCCTGGCGGACGGCGTGGCGCTGAGCGCGCTGCGCATCAACGGCGCGGCGCGGCCGCTCGGCGAACGGCTCGTCTTCTCGTTCGGCGGCCTGGCCGAGGCGTTCGCGCTGACCCTGACGGCCGGCCCGCAGTCGCTCGACATCGCCGGCGATGCGCTCGGGCGCATCGAAATCCGCGACACGCCGTGAAACCGACGCGCGGCTTCACCCTGCTGGAGACGCTGGTGGCCCTGGCGGTGGTCGGCATCGCCATGGCCGCGGCGATGCGCTCGACCCGCTTCGCCGTCGACACCGTCGCCGAACTGCGCACGCGCACGGCTGCGGCCTGGGTGGCCCAGAACCTGGCCGGCGAACTGCGCGCCACGCGCGCCTTCCCCGCGATGGGCGCGGCCAGCGGCCGGGCCGTGCAGGGGCGGCAGGAATTCCTCTGGCGCGAGGAGATCGGCGGCACGCCCAACTACAGCTTCCGGCGCGTCGAGATCAAGGTCTTCCTGCCGGAGCAGCCGGAGCACGCCGTGGCCCGGCAGATCGTCTATGTCGCGCGCCAGCAGAACTGAGGCCGCGCGGGCCGCGGGCGGCTTCACCCTCCTGGAGATCCTGGTCGCGCTGGCGATCTTCGCGCTGGCCAGCGTGATCGCCTACGCCGGGCTCGATGCCGTGGCCTCGACCAAGGGCGCGCTGGAAAAGGAAATACGCTTCTGGCGTGAGCTCGGCCTGGTCTTCGACCGCATGGAGACGGACTTCCTGCAGAGCGTGCCGCAGCCGCTGCGCGACGGTCCCGACCGCGTGCGGCCGCCGGTGCGCGGCGGCAAACTCGGCGGCGACGACGAGAACGACGGCTTCTTCATCGAACTGATCCGCCAGGACGCGGACCGCGGGCCGGTGCGCGTGCGCTATCTCTGCGACCGGCGCACGCTGACGCTGCGCGTGAGCCCCGCGCGCCTGCTCGCCGCGACGGGCGTGGACGAGGCGGGGCGGCCGCTCGACACGCCGCTGCTCGGCGCGGTCGAACGCTGCGAGGCGGCCTTCCTCACCGCCGCCAACGCCTGGCTGGACAGCTGGCCGGGCGACCAGTCGCTGGCGCGGCCGCGGGCGATCCGCCTGCGTCTGGCGCTGGCCGGGCAGGGCGTGTTCGAACGGGTGTTCGTCCTGCCATGAGTCCTCAGCTTCCCGCCCGGCGCCGGCAGCGCGGCATGGCGCTGATCACGGCGATCCTGATCGCCGCGCTGGTGGCCTCGCTGGCCTTCGCGCTGAGCGCCCGCGAACGGCTGTGGCTGACCCAGCTCGGCAACCGCGACGACCTCGCGGCGGCGCAGTCCACGGCGCTGAGCGCCATCGATCTGGCGCGGCTGACCCTGCGCGACGACATGCGCAACAACCAGGTCGACCACCTGCTCGAAGCGTGGACCGTGCCGGTGCCGCCGATCAACGTCGAGGCAGGGCGCGTCGGCGGCCGCCTCGTCGAGTTGCAGGGGCGCCTCAATCTCTACACCCTGCAGCGCGACGGCAAGGTGAGCGCGGAGGGCGTGCTCGCGCTGCAGCGGCTGCTGTCCACGCAGAACCTGCCGTCCGACTGGGCCGGCCAGCTGGCCGCGGCGCTGGCGGCGCAGGTCACGCTCTGGCAGGAGGCGAAGAAGGCCGACGCGGCGGCGGCGCGGCTTACCAGCAAGCTGCTGCCGGCGGCGGGCCTGGCCGAACTCGCCGCGCTGGCGGGGCTGTCCGGCGGCGACGCCGAGCGGCTGGCGGCGTTCGAACCCTTCACCGTGCTGCTGCCCGAAGCGACGTCGGTCAACGTCGAACTTCGCGCCGCCGGAGGTGCTGATGGCGGTGACGCCGGGGTTGTCGCTGCAGGACGCCGAAGTCCTGGTCGGCCGCCGGGCGCGCGGGCATTTCACGTCGGGGCAGGACTTCGTCAACGCCTTGCCGGAGGCCCTGCGCACCACGGCCCGCCCGGCCCTCTACACCGTCGAGAGCCAGTACTTCCTGTCCGAGGCCGACGCCTGGTTCGGCCGCGCCCACGTCCGCCTGCAGGCGCTCCTCTACCGGCAGCGCGCCACCCTGCCCGACATCCTTTGGGTCAGACGGGAGTAACAAACCGGGCGCGCGGGGAACGGACCGCGGCTTACCGCGTCCTGGCCTTCGCCTCCACCCTTTTCCTGAATCCCAGGAAATGCCTGATCCATTCGTGGAAGGTGATTTCGGCGATCTCGATCTGCCGCCGGTTCAATCTGTGCCGGCGCTCCCGATAGCCGGAGGGCGGGCCGTCGTCCTTGGCCCGGCGGTCGGTCAGCTTGCGTTTTTCGTCGAATAGGGACATGGGCGCGCTCGCGATGCGGTGCCGTTCGAATGGCTCGACGGCAGGTTAACACCGGCCCGGCCGGCGGCGCGTGACGGATTTCACATGCGGGCGAAAGTCCTTTGCGGGGTGAAACGCATTATTTCCCACTAGGAGAAATGGAAGCGTTTTTCAGGAATTCCCCGATGCACATTTCGCATTGACAAAAATAGCATGCCTTTCAGCCGCACCCGATCCGGCGCGCCGGAGGCATCGGCGGAATCGATGCGGCGCCCGTGCGGCCCGGCGGCCGTCCTGCCGGTGCGGGGCCGAGCGAAGCGATGAACGATCACCACATGCGCGAAAGGGGAAAAAAATGAACGGTATGTTCGGTTTTCCGGGCCGTGGCCGGGGGTGGGCGAAAATTCCGCGCCGTTGTCTTGCCGCTGGCCTGTCCGCGGTCATCACCGTGTCGATGCACGGGTGCCTGGGCGGCGGCGGAGGCGGGCACGACGAGACGCCGGCGCCGCCTCCCGTCGTCGACAAATACGCCGCCGTGCCCACCCCGGCCGCGACCCTGGTGCCGACGGGAACGATCGGCGGCGCGGACCGCAACTATCCGTTCTTCGCCTGGGACATGAACCTCGACAAGCTGGGCTACGTCGAGCAGGAGTTTTTCTTCGAGGGCAAGGCCAACACGTACGACACGCCGGCGCCGAGCGGCGTGGGCAACAACCTGACGACGGCCGGCGCGACCGCCAGCGTGGTGACCAGGGACAATGGCTACAAGACGCGCATGGTGGTCTACCGCCCGACCGACGCGGCCCGCTTCAACGGCACCACCATCGTGGAATGGCAGAACGTGACCAACGGCTACGACACGCCGGTGCAATGGATTCAGCAGAAGGATTTCGCCCTGAGGAACGGCTATGCCTGGGTGGAGGTCTCCGCGCAGAGCATGGGCCTGACCAACGCCACGACCGGCCTGAAAGTCTGGAGCCCTGCCCGCTACGGCACGCTCGACGTGACCGCTGGCGGTACGGTGAGCGGCGACCTGTTGTCCTACGACATCTTTTCGCAGGCGGCCAAGGCCATCCGCAGCGTTGCCCCGGTGATGGGCGGCCTGCAGACGAAGAAGCTCATCGCCATCGGCAATTCGCAGTCGGCGGCGCGGCTCGGGGTCTATCTGAACGGCATCCAGCCGCTGCACAAGATCTATGACGGAGCGATCCTAGTGGTCGGCGGTCCGAAGATCCGCACGGACCTGGAGATTCCGATCATGAAAGTGCTCAGCGAGAGCGAACTGGCGAGCATCACCAACGAGAACCCGGTGCTGCAGGCCGACGCCGCCAATTTCGTCACCTGGCAGGTCACCGGCACCTCGCACTCGGAAATCTACGGCGCGGTCGTGCGCGGCACCATTCTCAAGCGCGACCTGGACCGGGAGATCGGCGAAACCGGCGGCGTTCCCACGCGCAGCCGCATTCCGTTCCGCTACGCGACCAACAGCGCCATCGTCAACATCGAGAAGTACCTCGACAAAGGCACGCCGCTGCCGAAGGCGTCCCCGATGCAGGTGGCCGACGCCAGCGTGCCCACGGTGGTACGGGATGCGTACGGCAACGCGCTGGGCGGCCTGCGCCTGCCAGACGTTGACGCGCCGATCGCCACGGATACCGGACACACCACCTTGCCGGGCATCACCGCCTACATCGGCACGCACGTGCCGTTCGCCAAGGCCGTCCTCGACGCGCTGTATCCGACGCACGCCGACTACGTGAACAAGTACAGGTCGTACGCCCAGCAGGCCGTCGCGCAGGGCTATCTGCTGCAGGAGGACGCCGACGAGGCGATCGCCAACGCCGAGGCCTCGATCATCGGCGAAGGGCTGAACTGCGACGGCGCCTTGTGCGCGGACGTCAGCCAGTTCCCCAAGAAACCGTCCATCCTGACGCTGCGCCTGCATTTCTTCGCCTACGACATCGCCAGCCGGGCCAAGATCCTGGCCTACATCGACGACGCGACGCGACAGATCGCCACGGGCTACCTGTTCAGCGACGCGGCGGCGGCGCGGCCGTTCTTCCAGCGGGCGATTGCCTCGCTCACCGCCTACATCGCGCTGGTGCAGGCGGAGGCAGCGACGGAGAAGAGCATTTCGCAGGCCACGGCCGACTACCTGGCCGCGCAGGCCAACACCATGATCGTCGAACTCGGCAAGCTGTAGAACGCGCCCGCCCCAGCGTTGCGGGCGGAGAACCGTCGGATCGGCGGTTCTCCGCCCGCGCCTTTTCACTCTTCCCGGCGGCGCGGCAGGGGGCGTTTCGCCTGTCCCGTGTAGGTATAGGGGATTTCCCTCGGCAGCGGTCCCTTGATCCTGCCGCCCTGCCGTTTCTGCTCCCAGGTGTGCGCCAGGATGCCGACTGAACGGGAGAGCACGAAAATGCCGCGGCCGAGCTCCGGTTCGAATCCCAGTTCGCAGAAAATGACCGCGGTGATCCCGTCGATGTTCATCGGGATCGGGCGCGACCTGCCCGCCTTGAGCGCGGTTTCCACGGCGCGGCCGATGGCCGCGAAGCGGCCGCTGACGGTGCCCCGCGCCACGGCCCGGTCGACCAGCGCGAACAGGGGCTCGACGCGCGGATCGATCGGGTGGAAGCGGTGGCCGAAGCCGGGAACGATCTTCGCACGGCGCTGCAGGACCGCGCCGGCCGTGGCGACCAGGTCGCCGCCGGCGCCGGCCTCCCGGTCGATCTCGTAATAGAGCTCCATGCACTGCTGGCCGGCGCCGCCGTGGATGTCGTCCAGCACGTTGACCGCCGAGGCCATCGCGCCGTTGAGCGGCAGCCCGCAGGTCACCGACATGCGCGCGATGGCGATCGACGGCGCCTGCGGGCCGTGATCGACGGCGGGCACCATCGCCGCCTCCAGCAGTTCGGCCTGGCCGCGCGTGGGCAGCTCTCCGCGCAGCATCAGCCAGATCATCTCGGCAAAGCCCACGTTCCCGATCAGTTCCTGGATCGGATAGCCGCGAATGGCGATCTCGCCCGGATGGATGTCGATGATTTCCGTCAACCACCAGTCCGAGGCGGCCTGCACTTTCTCTGCGCTGGTTTTTGCAGTCATGGTTTCATTCCTCGCTCAAACGGGGTGTCCGCCGACGGTGGCGGTCTGGCCGTGCCGCTCCCGCAGGCAGACGATTTCGTCGAATTGCAGGTGATGCATGAATTCGCGCAGGATCAGCAGGCGCGCCGCGAACTCCGGGTCGGCCGGGATGCCGCACGAGGAGAGCGGCCGGCCCGAGGCGGCCTGCGCCAGCCGCTCGAACGTTCCCTCGACCGCCGCGCGGCTCATGGCCATGGCGTCCGCCTGCCGGATGCCCGACAGCAGCGCCAGTTCGCGCAGGGGCGCATCCATGCTCAGGAGCACCGTATCCGGCGGAAACAGGGCGCGGGCGATCTCGTCCTCGACCGCGAGGATGGCGTTTTCGAGTTCGAGGGCGGTCGGCGGCATGTGTCCGAAATGGCCGCGCGCAATGGTTTCGGCACCGATCCGCAGCACCAGGACGGCGTCGGGGTCCTCGCCCCGGCCCGTCGCCACCGCCGTCTCCGTCGGGCCGATCGACAGCACGGCCACATGGCGGCCCCGGCTCGCCGGGCCGAACGACGACAGCGCCGCCGCATAGCGCCTCCGCATCTCCTGCGTGGTGTCCGTTGCCGACATTTCACCTTCCTTTCCGTCCGCCGGTGAGGAATGACCCCGAAAAACCGCTGCTTCCGGGAAGAGGGCGGGAGGGCGTCCCGCTGCCGGGACGCCCGCCGGCTCTACTGCCGTTTGATCCAGGTCGGGGCGATCGAAGTTCCCCAGCCCGCGCCGTAGCCCAGGTAGATGTTGAGGCCGGCCAGCGGTTCGAGGTAGCGCGCGTTCTTCAGGCCGCCGGCATCGATGCCGGCGAACCCCATGCTCTTGGCCAAGTCCGCGACGGTCTGCCTGGCGCGCTCGCTGTCGCCGGCGACGAATACCGGCACCGTCTGCCCGTTGCCGAAGTCGCCGCCTTCGGCCAGCACCTGGGCGAACACCGTGTTGAACGCCTTGACCACCTCGGCTTCCGGAACGGCCTTGGCGATTTCCTCGGCGGCCGAGGTGGCGTGGCCGATGGTCAGGCCCATGTAGTCGGCGGTCAGCGGATTGGTGATGTCGACGACGATCCTGCCCCGCAGATCGCCCGCGGATTTCAGCGCGGCCACGGCGTCGCCGTAGCCCGTCGCCAGGATGATCACCTCCGCCTGGGCGGCGGCGTCGCCCGGCCGGACGGCCGTGACGCCCGGGTTGGCGGCCGCGACGGCCTGGGCCTTCTCGGGATTCCTGGCGGTGACCCTGACCTGGTGGCCCGCGCGGGCCAGTTGCTTGACGAGGGCCGAACCCATGTTGCCTGCGCCGATGACGGTAACGTTCATGATTTGTCCTTTCCGTATTTGCCGTGTGACTCGATTGAAATGACCGTAATGGCCGTGCATCCGTATCCGATGCATGCGACACACTATAATTTCAATATTTTTTGGGATAAATACGAAAATAATTAAATCAATGTTGCGTTTATCGGGATAATTTCAGGGCTCAAGCCGAAATGCGCGTGGCGCCGCCGGCTACCTGATCACCACCACGCTCAGCGCTTTTCGGAAAGCCCCCGGACGCCCGGGGAGATCGCCCGCTAAGCCAAAGTCATGGCCGGCATGTTCTGCGCGTACCTAGACAGCCTCGAACGGATGGAGACCTCCCCGGATGGCGGTTTGTCCGTATGATGGCGAACGACATCACGACAGCGCGCCGGAATGACCCTCCGCCCGAAAAACCATGCCATCTCCTGACCTGCTTCTTGCGTTCGGCGCGGCGGCGTTCGCCGTGATCCTGATTCCGGGGCCGACGGTGCTGCTCGTTTCGAGCTACGCGATTTCGCAAGGCCGGCGGTCGGCCTGGCTGTGCATCCTCGGCGTCTGCCTGGGAGACGCCGCGGCCATGACCCTGACCTTCGCGGGCCTGGGCGCCGTGCTGGCGGCCTCGGCGGAAATCTTCGCGCTGCTCAAGTGGGCCGGCGTGCTGTACCTGACGTACCTGGGGCTGCAGCTCTGGCGGGCGCCCGCCGCGACAGGAGAGGCGGACGGGCCGGTCGAGCGCGGCGCGCGCAGGATCGTCCTGCGCGCGTTCACGGTCAACGTACTCCATCCGAAGGGTCTCGCCTTCTATGCGGCGCTGCTGCCGCAGTTCATCGATCCGGCGCGCGCCGCGCTGCCGCAGATGGCCGTCCTGGCGGTCGTCTTCATCGCGCTCGCCTTCTCCGTGCTGTCCATGTACGCCCTGGCCGCCGTCCGGTTCAGGGCGCTGCTCGCCAGCCGGACCGCGCGGCGGACGTTCAACCGGACGGGCGCGCTCTGCCTGTTCGGCGCGGGCGCCTACGTCGCAACGCTCCGGCACGGCAACTGACCGCGCAGGCCCACCCAACTCCTTTCCCTCCCCTTCAAGGGGGTGAGGACGGGGTTTCGCAGAGCACCGCTCTGCGCCGTCCGAACGGGCTGGCTGTGCAAAGCCAGCACTGCTGGGCTAGGGTGGGGATGGGGTAAAAGCGCCTTTGCCGCAGTCCAATTCCGGCGATTGCCTTCCCATAAAAGGCTTCTCGCCGGAAAAAAACGCTATTCCATCGCCGCCTGCAGCATGTCCAGGAAAGCCCGCGTCTTGGCCGGCATCAGCCGGCGGCCGGGGAAGACGGCCCAGGCGGTATGCGCCGGCTGGCTCCAGTCGGGCAGGACCCGGCGCAGCCGGCCGCCGCGCACGTCGGGCTGCGCGAAGTAATCCGGCACCGAAGCGATGCCGGCGCCGGCGATGGCCAGCCGGATCAGCAGTTCCGGCGAATTCGCCGTGGCCGCGCCGGGCGGCAGGCCTGTCCAGGTTTCCTTGCCGCGCTGCAGGGTCCAGGCCAGCGGTTCGCCATTGCGGCCGAGCAGGCGCAGCGAGCGGTACCGCTCCAGATCGGCCGGCGCCGCCGGATCGCCATGCTCGGCGAGATAGGCGGGCGCGGCGTAGAGTCCGGCCCGGAAATCGGTCAGCCGGCGGGCGGCCAGTAGCGCGTCGTCGGGCAGTTCGCCCATGCGGATGGCAATGTCGAAGTTCTCGCCGAGCAGGTCGACGCGGCGCGGCGACAGGTCGAGTTCCAGCGACACCTCCGGATGCAGGGCGATGAACGCGGCCAGCATGTCGGTGAGCAGCAGGCTGGCGAAGTCGCTCGGCATCGACACGCGCAGCCGGCCGCTCGGCCGCGCCTGGCGATGCTCGGCCAGCGCCCGCACCGCGTCGACCTCGGCGGCCACCTGGCGGGCGTGTTCGAGCAGTTGCCGGCCGAACTCGGTCAGCGTCAGGCGGCGGGTGGTGCGCAGCATCAGGCGCTCGCCGAGGCGGTTCTCCAGCAGCGTGACGCGGCGGGAAACCGTCGACTTCGGTAGGCCGATGCGCTCCGCCGCGCGGCTGAAGCTTCCCGCTTCGGCGACGCGGGCGAAGATCAGCAGGTCGTTGGGGTCGTATTGTTCCATTTGTGGAACGATATTATCCGATTGACGGGCTTTATTCGACATTTTCAAACCAATAGAGTGACGCCATCGCCATCGCCATCGCCACTCAAGGAGAGCCCGCATGAACATCCTGCAAATCAACGCCAGCGTCCGCCGCGACGCCAATTCCACCCGCGTCGCCGACGCCATCGCCGCGCGCCTGCGCGCCGCCTATCCGGACGCGCGCTGGAACGTGCGCGATCTGTCCAGGATGCCGCACCCGATCCTCGACGAGGTCGCGCTGGGCGCCCTGTTCACGCCGGCCGCCGAGCGCACGCCCGAGCAGGCGGCGCGCGTGGCGCTCGACGACGCGCTGATCGCCGAGGTGCAGGCGGCCGACGTGATCGTGCTCGGCGTGCCGATGTACAACCTCGGCGTGCCCGTGCAGCTGAAAAGCTGGATCGACGCGATTTCGCGCGCCGGTGTCACCTTCCGCTACACCGAGAAGGGGCCGCAGGGGCTGCTCGAAGGCAAGAAGGTGTATGTCGCGCTGGCGCGCGGCGGGCGCTACCGCGGCACGCCGCTCGACACGCAGGTGCCGTACCTGAAGGCCATCCTGGGCCTGCTCGGCATCAGCGACGTGAGCTTTTTCTACGCCGAGGGTCTCAACATGGGGCCGGAGGCGGCGCGGCAGGGCTTCGCCGAAGCCGAGGCGGAAATCGCCGCGGCCTTCGCCTGAGGCCGTTGAATATGGAAAGGAGACATCATGGCAACCATCCGCCAGACTGAATCCGTTCGCCGTTCGCGCGGCGTCGAACAACTGGTCGCCGGCCGGGCCACGTCCGACGGCGCCGGGGTGAAGCTCACGCGCGTGCTGTCGCAGGGGCTGCAGCATCGTCTCGACCCCTTCCTGATGCTCGACGCCTTCGGCAGCGACGACGCGCAGGACTACATCGCCGGCTTTCCCGATCACCCGCACCGCGGCTTCGAGACGGTGACCTACATGCTCGCCGGCCGCATGCGCCACCGCGACAGCGCGGGGCACGAGGGCCTGCTGGAGAACGGCGGCGTGCAGTGGATGACGGCCGCGCGCGGCGTCATCCATTCCGAGATCCCGGAGCAGGAGGCCGGCCGCATGGAGGGCTTCCAGCTCTGGCTGAACCTGCCGGCGCGCGACAAGATGAACGCGCCGTGGTACCGCGACTTCGCCGCCGCCGAGCTGCCCCGCTTCACCACCGACGCGGGCGTCGAGGCGACGGTGATCGCCGGGGAGAGCCACGGCGTGGCGGGCGCGGTGACGCGCGAGGCCACGGCGCCGCTGTACCTCGATCTCCATCTGCCGCCGGGCGGCCGCTTCGCGCAGCCGCTGCCGGCCGGGCACAACGCCTTCCTCTACGTCTATCGCGGCGAGGCGAGCGTGGCCGGCACGGCGGTGCCCGCGCAGCGCATGGCGATCCTGGCCAACGACCCGGAGGCCGACGGCGTGCTGATCGAGGCGGCGGGCGCGGCCGGGACGCGCGCGCTGCTGATCGCCGGGCAACCTCTGCGCGAGCCGATAGTCCAATACGGACCGTTCGTGATGAACAGCGAGCAGGAAATCTACCGGGCGCTCGGCGACTACCGCGAAGGACGGCTGGCCTGACGTTCTCCCTCCCCTTCAAGGGGAGGGTTGGGGTGGGGATGGGGTTCGAGCGCTGGTAACCTCATGGAATCACGGCCTTCGAACACCCCATCCCCCTCCCGGCCTCCCCCTTGAAGGGGGAGGAGAGTTGACGCTCGCAGCGCCCGGCCGACATGGAGGAGGAACGAATCCCATGAACACGACGCACACTTCCGGCGATACCGCCGGACTTCCCGCCACCCGCACCGAACGCGACTCCTTCGGGCCGATCGAGGTGCCCGGCGATTCCCTGTGGGGCGCCCAGACCCAGCGCTCGCTCGAATTCTTCCGGATTTCGGGCGAGCGCCTGCCGGATGCGCTGATCCACGCGCTGGCGCAGGTCAAGCGGGCGGCCGCCGTGGTCAACCGCGATCTCGGCCTGCTGCCGGCGGACAAGGCGGCGGCGATCGCGGCAGCGGCCGACGAGGTGCTCGACGGCCGGCACGCGGCGCAGTTTCCGCTCGTCGTGTGGCAGACTGGCTCGGGCACGCAGAGCAACATGAACATGAACGAGGTGCTCGCCAACCGCGCCTCCGAACTGCTCGGCGGCGAACGCGGCCTGCAGCGCCGGGTGCATCCGAACGACGAGGTCAATCTCGGGCAATCGTCGAACGACGTCTTCCCCACCGCGATGCACGTGGCGATCGCCCTCGGCGTCGCGCGGCGCGTGCTGCCGGCGCTGGACGGGCTGCGCGCGGCGCTGGAGGCGCGCGCGGCGGACTTCGCCGGCATCGTCAAGATCGGCCGCACCCACCTGCAGGACGCCACGCCGCTCACCCTGGGGCAGGAATTCTCCGGCTACGTGGCGCAGCTCGCCCACGCGCGCGCGGCCATCGAGGCGACGCTGCCGGCACTGTATGAACTGGCGATAGGCGGCACCGCCGTGGGCACCGGGCTGAACACGCATCCCGAGTTCGGCGCGCGCGTCGCGGCGGCGCTGGCGGAAAGTTGCGGCCTGCCGTTCGCCGCCGCGCCCAACAAGTTCGCCGCGCTGGCCGCCCACGACGCCGTGGTCGCCGCGCACGGCGCGCTGCGCACGCTGGCCGTGGCGCTGATGAAGATCGCCAACGACGTGCGCTGGCTGGCCTCCGGTCCGCGTTCCGGGCTCGGCGAGATCCGCATCCCCGAGAACGAGCCGGGCAGCTCGATCATGCCCGGCAAGGTCAACCCCACCCAGTGCGAGGCGCTGACCATGCTCTGCGCGCAGGTCATGGGCAACGACGCGGCGGTCGGCATCGGCGGTGCGCTCGGCAATTTCGAGCTCAACGTGTTCAAGCCGCTGCTCGCCCACAACGCCCTGCAGAGCATCCGCCTGCTCGCCGACGGCATGGCCAGCTTCGAGGCGCACTGCGTGCGCGGCATCGAGGCCAACCGCGAGCGCATCGACGAACTCATGCACCGCTCGCTGATGCTGGTCACCGCGCTCGCGCCGCACATCGGCTACGACCGCGCCGCCGAGATCGCCAAGAAGGCCCACCGCGAAGGGACGACGCTGCGCGAGGCGGCGTTGGCGCTGGGTTACGTCGGCGAGGCCGACTTCGACCGCTGGGTGCGGGCGGAGGACATGGTCGGCGGAAAGGGCTGAGCCCGCGGGCAGTCCCTTTCGGCCTGCCGTCGTGGCAGAATCCCATGCCTTCGCCAACCGCCGTTTCGTCCGCCATGCAGCACAAGAAATCGAGAACCGAGAAAATCGACATCCGCGGCCTGCGCTACAACGTCCGCCACTGGGGGCCGGAGGATGCGCCGGCGGTGTTTTTCCTGCACGGCTGGCTGGACTGTTCGCCGACCTTCCAGTTCCTCGTCGACGCGCTCGAACGGCCGTGGCACGTGATCGCGCCCGACTGGCGCGGCTACGGCGAATCGGAGTGGCTGGGCCGGCCGTACTGGTTCCCGGACTACTACGCGGATCTCGATTGCCTGCTGGCGCATTACTCCCCGGACCGGCCGGCGCGCATCGTCGGCCACAGCATGGGCGCCAACGTCGCCGGCTCGTATGCCGGCGTGCGGCCGCAACGGGTGGCGCAGCTGGCCATGCTCGACTTCCTCGGCCTCAAGCCAGCCATCGACGACGACTCGCCCAAGCTGCTCGGCGCGTGGCTGCACAACGTGGAGAACGGCCCGCCGTCGAGCCTGTATCCGAACTGCGAGGCGCTCGCCGCCCGCCTGATGGAAGCCAATCCGCGCCTCACCGAGGCGCGCGCCGCGTTCCTCTCCTGGCACGTCAGCCGCATGAACGCCGACGGCACGGTGATGATGGCCTGCGATCCCTGGCATCGCGTGCCGTCGCCGCTGGCCTATCACGTTGACGACACGCTGGCCTGCTGGCGGCGCGTCGAAGCGCCGGTGCAGTTGCAGATCGCCGAGCACGGCTTCGTCGT
The DNA here is from genome assembly GCF_047602565.1 of Propionivibrio sp. GTDB lineage: Bacteria > Pseudomonadota > Gammaproteobacteria > Burkholderiales > Rhodocyclaceae > Propionivibrio. The sequence goes on along the minus strand of NZ_JASGGX010000001.1, from coordinate 524,985 downwards.
CAAACGCTTCGGCAACGACCCGCCGGAATTCGAGCGCCGGCTGTCCAGCTTCCGCGACCTGCGCACGGTGTCCATTCCCGATTCCGGCCACAGCGTGCAGCACGACCAGCCCGAGCGCGTGGCCGCGGCGATCGAACAGTTTCTTTCGCGGGAGTGACTTCCTAGCGCGCGGTCAGCCCCGCGACGATCGGCCGCCGGAACACCTGCCACGCCGGCAGGACGGCGAAGAGCGCGCCGGCCAGAACGAGGCCGATGGCCAGGACGAATTCCTCGAGGCCCAGGCGGGCCTGCATGGCGAAGCCGGTCTTGCCCTGCAGCCACAGCGAGAGCGCCGCGGCGCTGCCGTAGCCGAGCAGCAGGCCGAGCAGGGCGCCGACGCCGACCAGCAGCGCCACCTCGATCCAGATCGCGGCAAAGACGTAGGCCCGGCCGGCGCCGATCGCGCGCAGCACGGCGAACTGGCGCCGGCGCGCGAGGAAGCCGACCAGCAGCGCCATCAGCACCGCCGCGACGACCAGCGCCTGCGCGGCGACGGCGAGCAGCGACATCAGGTCGCGCACGTTGCCGAGCGCGGCGTACAGCTCGTTGAGCACTTCGGCGGGAAACAGCGCGATGCTCTGCGGCGTGCGGAAGGCGCCGCGCAGCGCGTACGCGCCGGCCACCGATGCCGGCTTGACGACGATGGCCGGCACGCCGGGCAGGCGCGCGGCGTCCCACGGCGGGCCGATGCGCGCGTCCCCGGCGCCGTGGCCGTCGGCCAGGCCGTGGATCGCCCACACGTCCTCGACCGGCACCAGCACGGCGGCATCCCAGATCGTGTGTTTCGCCGGCAGGCGCCCGACGACGGCGTAGCGGATGCCGGCATGCCCGGCTTCATGCGCATCGTCATCGTCGTCGTGGTCTTCGTCGTCATCATGGTGTTCGCCGTGGCCATGCTGCGGCGTGATTTCGGCGCCGATGGCGAGCGGCACGGCCGCGCCGACGACGGCTTCGCCGCGCCGTGCGAACATCCGGCCTTCGCTCGGCTTCAGCGTGCCGCCGCGCAGCGCGAAAGCGGCCGTGGTGCCGACGATCGGATGGCCCCGCCAGTGGTCGCCGAAGGCGATCGGCGCGGCGTAGGCGATGCCGGGGGACGCGGCGGCTCGCGCCAGCACGTCGCCGTTGACCAGCGGAATGGCCTGCGGCTGCAGGAAGACGGTGCTCAGCACCAGCTGCGTCGGGCTGCCGGGCGCGCCGATCAGCAGGTCGAAGTCGTCGGCGGCGCGCGCGCTGCCCTGGCGCAGGGCGCGTTCCTGCGAAATCACCGCGATTCCCGTGGCCAGCGCAAGAGCGACCAGCAGGATGGTCGCCGCCGCCAGCAGGCGGTTGCGGCGCAGGTCGGCGCGGACGATCGGCCACGGGTTCATTGCAGTCTCCCGTCTTCCAGCATGACGCGGCGGTCGAGCCGGGCGAGCAGTTCCTGGTCGTGCGAGACGACGATCAGCGTGGCGCCCCGCGCCTGCGCGAGGTCGACCAGCAGGTCGCCGATGCGCGCGCGGTGGTCGGGGTCGAGGCTGGCGGTCGGCTCGTCGGCGATGACGATGCCGGGCGCGAAGAGCAGGGCGCGGGCGAAGGCGACGCGCTGCCGCTCGCCGCGCGAGAGCAGCGCGACGTCGCGTTCCGGGCAGCCGATGCCAACCGCGTCGAGCAGTTCGCCGGCCCGGCGGCGCAACTCGGCCGGCGCGCGCCAGCGGCCGAAGTGGGCGGGCAGCAGCACGTTGTCGAACGCCGCCAGTCCGTCGATCAGGTGGAAGTCCTGGAAGACCAGGCCGAGGTGGCGGTGGCGCCAGCGGTCGCGCGCCTCGGGGGAGAGCGCGCACAGGTCGGCGCCGTCCCAGCGCACGCTGCCGGAGTGGGGCGCGGCGATGCCGGACAGGCAGTGGAACAGCGTGGTCTTGCCGGCGCCCGAGGGGCCGCGGATGCCGAGGCTGAAACCCGCCGGCACGTCGAGTGCGGCGATCTCGAACAGCGCCTGCTGCTGGCCTGGAAAGCGCCAGACCAGGTTCTCGACGTGCAGCGTCTGTCCCATGGCCGTCTCCGCTCAGCGCCCGACGTCCGCGTTGACCAGGCGCACCTGGCTGACGAATCCGGTGCGCGGATCGGTCCAGGAGCCGATCTCCAGCCGTCCTTCGACCGCGATGCGCTGCTGGACGTTGACGGGAATCAGCGTCTTCCTGAGATAGACGACGACGATGTTGACCGGCCATTCGGCGTCGGACGCGCAGAACGGGCAGACCGCGACCGGCTCGCGGGTGAGCACGAAGAAAGTGCTTTCCGGCTTGAGCGGCGGCGCCATGTAGCCGCGCATGCGCACCGGCCGTCCCTTGAGCGCGAGCGCGCGTTCGGAATACTGGACGCCGAGCACGCCGATCGATTGGTACAGCCCGTCGAAGGTCAGCGCCTCGGTGGCGCCCGCCAGCGCGGGGAAGGCCAGCAGGGGCAGCAGCACGAACGCGCGCCGGGAAAGCGCGCGGCGCTCCCCGGCGGGCGGGCCGAGGCGGCGGCCGGCGACGGTCACTGGCTGCTCGCCTTTCCGGCGGCGGCCTTGCCGCGCGGCGCCAGGGTGAGCGCCTCGGCGATGACGCGGAAGACGTCGGTGTTTTCCATCTGGCCGCGCACTTTCCCGGCGCCCGGACCCATTGCCGTGAGGATCACGTCGTCGCCCGAATGGATGCCCTGGTTGGCGGCACGCGGCCCCGTGTTGGGCAGGTTGCCGACGCGCAGCACGGCGCCCGGCACGTCCTTGTACTTCTCGTTGGCGACCATCACGCCGTCGCCGTTCTTGACCGCCGGCACGAATTCGCCGTCGAGGAAGGGGCGGAAGGTGTCGTAGTAGTCCGGGTAGGCGCCGAAGACGAAGCGCAGGCGGCGCGGCACGTTGACGCTGACCGGATAGCCCTCGTCGTTCGGCCGGTAGTCGGGGAAGCCGGCGCCTTCGTAGATGCCCACCTTGTTGCGCAGCTCGCCGCCGGGCGCATTGTCGTCGACCGTGCCGATCACGCTGACCGGGTGGCTGTGGTCGGCGGTGACCAGGATCAGGGTGTCGTTGCCGTTGGCCTTGGCCCAGTCCTGCGCCGCCTTGACCGCGTTGTCCAGCATGATCGTGTCGTAGATCGCGCGTTCCGGGTCCATCGAGTGCGAGTACTTGTCGATGCGCGCCGATTCGACCATCAGCACGAAGCCGTTCCTGTTGCGTGCGAGGATCTTGATCGCGGCACGCATTTCCTCGACCACGTCGGGCTGGTCCGGGAATTTGGCGACCGAGCCCTTCTTGAGGAATTTCAGGTCGAGCGCGCCGTCCACGTTGCCGGTGTTGTACAGGCCGAGCAGTTTCGTCGTCTTCGCGTCGTCGGCCGCGGCGAGCATTTCGCTCCTGGTCGTGGCCAGCGCGTAGCCGGCGTCCCTGAAGCGGGCGATGTAATCGTCGTCGTCGGCGCGCTTCGAGCCGGCCGTGCTCTTGGGCAGGAAGTTCGGCGAGCCGCCGCCCATCAGCACGTCGATCCTGCTGTCGTGGAACATCTGCACGATGTCGTTGTAATCCGAGCGGCGGCGCGTGTGCGCCACCATCGCGGCCGGCGTCGCGTCCTCGACCTCGGAGTTGGTCACCGCGCCGACGGCCAGGCCCTTGCGTTTGGCCAGCGAGGTCAGCGTTTCCACCTTGGGATGGTCGAGCGAGTTGGCGGCGCGCGAGCAGTAGACGCCGAGCGCGTTGACGCAGGACTTGTGGCCGGTGGTGTAGGCGTGCGCGGCGTTGGCCGAGTCGGTGATGATCGAATCGGTGCCCTGCGTGGTCAGCAGCGCCATGTAGGGCATCTGGTCCATCGCCAGCTTGCCCTTGAGCTTGCCGCTGTCGACGCCCTTGGAAAGCAGGCGGGCGGCGGTGCGGTGGCCGATCGAGAAGCCGTCGCCGATGAACAGGATGACGTTCTTCGCCGCGCGCTTGCCGGGCGTGGCGTAGACGGTCCATTCGACCGACCTGCTGGCCGTGCCGTCGCCGGCCGTCACCGTGTAGGTGCCCGGCCGGGCGATCGACACGTCGCGCAGCAGCAGGCTGGAAGCGTCCTTGCCGTCCTCGCGGACGATCAGTTCGGCGGCCTTGCCCAGCACCTGCGCGTGGTCCCGGCCGTTGATGGTGACCGAGACCTTGTCCGGATCGACGACGCCCGGGAATTCCACCTTTAAGTCGAAGCGCGCGCCGGACAGGATCTCCGCCCGGTCGATCGGGTAGATGGCCTGCGCGGAGGCAGTCAGCGGCGGCAGGGCGAAGGCGGCGGCGACGAGCGCCGTCCGGGGAAAGAAAGCAAGACGCATGGGCCTGTCCTCGTGGTTGCTGGGAGAGCGCCCAGCATAGAAAAGGCGTGTTGCGTTTGCGTGACAGCGCCGCCGCGCCCGCGCGGGGCGGTTGCCGGCGCGAACTTCGGCGGGCGCCGCGGGTCTGCATCGATAGTGGCCGAAAACCCTGTAGAATCCGCCCCTTGCCTCAGCCGACCCGCCGCAGGACCCGATGCCGCCCGATACGCCCAAGCCGCTTTTCTCCTATCGCCCGTACTGGGCGAAACGCTTCGGCACGGCCCCGTTCCTGCCCATGTCGCGGGCCGAGATGGACGCGCTCGGCTGGGATTCGTGCGACGTGATCGTCGTCTCCGGCGACGCCTACATCGACCACCCCAGCTTCGGCATGGCGCTGGTCGGGCGGCTGCTGGAGGCGCAGGGCTTCCGCGTCGGCATCATCGCGCAGCCCGACTGGCATTCGGCCGAACCGTTCCGCGCGCTGGGCCGGCCGAACCTGTTCTTCGGCGTCTCGGCCGGCAACATGGATTCGATGGTCAACCGCTACACCTCCGACCGCAAGATCCGTTCAGAGGACGCCTATACGCCCGACGGCGCGGCCGACCGGCGTCCCGACCGCGCCGTGGTGGTCTACGCGCAGCGCTGCCGCGAGGCCTACCCGGAAGCCAACGTGGTGATCGGCTCGATCGAGGCCAGCCTGCGCCGCATCGCCCACTACGACTATTGGTCGGACAAGGTGCGGCGCTCGGTGCTGCCGGATTCCAAGGCCGACCTCCTGATCTACGGCAACGCCGAGCGCGCGCTGATCGCCCTGGCGCACCGGCTGGCGGCCGGCGAACCGATCGCGCAGATCCGCGACCTGCGCGGCACGGCTTTCATGGTCCCGCCCGGCTGGCGCCCCGGCGCCGATTGGGCGGAGGTCGACTCGACGGACGTCGATACGCCGGGGCCGCTGATCCGGCACGCCAATCCCTACGGCGAAGCGGAAGGCGTGCCGCCGGATATTCCACCGGACGGACGGGAAACCCAGCCGGTCCGCTTCCAGCCGGCGGCCGCGCGCAAGCTCGACCGCGCCCGCACGGTGGTCCGGCTGCCGTCCTACGAACAGGTCAGGGACGACCCGGTGCTCTACGCGCACGCCTCGCGCACCTTCCACCTGGAATCGAACCCCGGCAACGCGCGGGCGCTGGCGCAGGCGCATGGCGAGGGCGCCGGGCGGCGGGACGTCTGGCTCAATCCGCCGCCGATCCCGCTGTCCACGCCGGAGATGGACGGCGTCTACGGCCTGCCGTACCAGCGCCGGCCGCATCCCGCGTACGGCGACGCGAAGATTCCGGCCTACGAAATGATCCGCTTCTCGATCAACATCATGCGCGGCTGCTTCGGCGGCTGCACCTTCTGCTCGATCACCGAGCACGAGGGGCGCATCATCCAGAGCCGGTCCGAGGCATCGATCCTGCGGGAGATCGAGGACCTCCGCGACAGGACGCCGGGCTTCACCGGCATCATCTCCGACCTCGGCGGGCCGACCGCCAACATGTACCGCCTGGCCTGCAAGGACCAGCGCATCGAGCGCGCCTGCCGGCGGCTTTCCTGCGTCTACCCGGACGTCTGCGAGAACATGGGCACCGACCACGGCCCGCTGATCGCGCTCTACCGCAAGGCCCGCGCCATCCCCGGTGTCAAGCGCGTGCTGATCGGCTCCGGCCTGCGTTACGACCTCGCCGTGCGCGCGCCGGAGTACGTGCGGGAGCTGGTGGCGCACCACGTCGGCGGCTACCTCAAGATCGCGCCCGAGCACGTCGAGCCGGGACCGCTCGCGCACATGATGAAGCCGGGCATCGGCAGCTACGACGCCTTCAAGCAGATGTTCGAGCGCTTCTCGAAGGAGGCCGGCAAGGAGCAGTACCTGATCCCGTACTTCATCGCCGCGCATCCCGGCACCACCGACGCGGACATGCTCAACCTGGCGCTCTGGCTCAAGCGCAACGACTTCCGCCTCGACCAGGTGCAGACCTTCCTGCCGACGCCGATGGCGCTGGCCACGACGATGTACCACAGCGGACGCAACCCGCTGAAGCAGGTCGGCCGTCAATCGCCGAAGGTGGACACCGTGCGCGCCGGCCGCCAGCGCAAGCTGCACAAGGCCTTCCTGCGCTACCACGACCCGGAGAACTGGCCGCTGCTGCGCGAGGCCCTGCGCCAGATGGGCCGCGCCGACCTGATCGGCAACGGCAAGAAACATCTGGTGCCGCATTTCCAGCCCGCGGGAACCGGGCTGCGGCAGGGCCGGGCCGGCGCCGCAACGGCCAATGCGACGGAGCGCGCCGCCGGGCGGCGTCCCCCGCCCGGCGCCAAGATCAAAAAGAAGCGGTGACCGCCGCGAGCAACCCGGATTTGCGGCCCGCCGGCGCCTTGGCTATACTCCGGGAGCAGTTGGAGATGGCATTCCTCCCTTAAACGCCCCGCTTCAGTAGTTCAGCGAGGCTGATGATGCCTACGTGACCCCGGATGGGAGGCGTAGGCACGGCTCTTGTCCGATCAAGATCAACAACAGGACAGGACCATGTGGAGACCAACTCTCGCAATCTCGATCGGCGCGGCGCTGGGCGCCCTGTTGCGCTGGCAGCTCGGCGCCCGGCTCAACAGCATTTTCCCCACGCTGCCGCCCGGCACCTTGATGGCCAACCTGATCGGCGGCTACATCATCGGCGTCGCCGCCGCCTTCTTCGCCCAGGCGCCGGGCATCGCGCCGGAATGGCGCCTGTTCATCATCACCGGCTTCTGCGGCGGACTCACCACCTTTTCCACCTTCTCGGCGGAAGTTACCTCTCTGCTCCAGGAAGGTCGCGTGACCTGGGCCATCGGCGCGATCGCCACCCATGTGAGCGGTTCGCTCCTGGCCACCCTGGCCGGCCTGGCGACCTGGCACCTGATCAAATCCGCCTGAACATCGAGGAGCATGGCATGAAAGGCTACCAAATCACCTTCTTTACCCAGCAGGATCACATGCATCGCAACAAGCCGGCCGCCGAATGGCTGATGCATGCCGCGCGCGAACTGGGAGTCCGGGGCGCGACCGTCATCTCGGGCACCGAAGGCTACGGCAAACACCGAAAAATCCACTCGGCCCGCTTCTTCGAACTGGCGGATCAGCCGCAGGAAGTGCTGATGGCCATGTCGGAGGAGGAAGCCGTCCGCCTTTTCGCTTTCCTGGAGCAGGAGGGCATCCACCTGTTCTACGTGAAATCGGTCGTCGAATACGGCACGCTCGGAGAGCTCGACCAATGACGGATACCTGGCTGCTGGCCGCCCTCTGGCTCGGGCTGGCGCTGGTGGCCAGCCTGCTCTCGATCTGGCTGCGCATCGCGACGGCGCTTTCGGAAATCGTCGTCGGCGCCATCGCGCAACTGCTGATCGGCGCGTTCGTCGGCGGTATCGCCCTGGGCGCCGACGAGTCCTGGGTGAAATTCCTCGCCGGCACGGGCGCCATCGTCCTCACTTTCCTGGCCGGCGCCGAACTCGATCCGCACGTGCTGCGCCGCAAGTGGAAGGAATCGATGGCCGTCGGCCTGATCAGCTTCGCCGCGCCGTTCTTCGGCTGCGCGGCGGTCGCCCATTGGGGGCTGGGCTGGGGCGCGCCGGCGAGCTGGCTGGCCGGGATCGCCATGTCGACCACTTCGGTCGCCGTGGTCTATGCGGTGATGCTGGAATTCGGCTTCAACGCTACGGACTACGGCAAGACGGTGCTTGCCGCCTGCTTCATCACCGACCTGGCGACGGTGCTGGCGCTCGGCTTCATCTTCGCGCCATTCACCGTCCGGACGGCGATCTTCTTCGCGGTTTGCGCGGCGGCGTCCGCCGTGCTGCCCTGGGGCACGCCCCGGTTTTTCCACCGCTACGGCAATCGCCCCTCGGAGCTCGAAGCCAAGTTTCTGCTGTTCTGGCTGTTCGCCTTCGGCGGGCTGGCCGCCTGGGCGGACAGCGAGGCCGTCCTGCCGGCGTACCTGATCGGCATGGTGCTGGCGGGAACGGTCGGCAAGGACCATGCGCTGATCCGCCGCCTGCGCACGCTGACCTTCGGACTGCTGACGCCGTTCTACTTCATCCGCGCCGGTTCGCTGGTCTCGATGCAGACGATCGTCGCCGCGCCGCTCGCCCTGTTCGTCCTGCTCTTCGCCAAGATGTTCATCAAGGTCGCCGGCGTCTATCCGGTCGCCCGGTTCTACAAGTCGCCGCGCCAGGAAGCCGCCTATACGACCCTGCTGATGTCAACCGGCCTGACGTTCGGGACGATTTCGGCGCTGTTCGGACTCTCGCACGCGATCATCGACCGCGCCCAGTATTCCTACCTGGTCGCCGCCGTGATCGGCAGCGCGGTCGTGCCGACCCTGGTCGCCAACGCATTCTTCCTGCCCCGGCACCTGCTGCAGGATGCCGGCGGCAAAGCTCGATCATCCTAGGGAGGCGAAGCCATGTTCCAGAAGATTCTCGTGGGTTACGACGGTTCCGAGCCGGCCGACAAGGCCATCGCCCTGGCGCTCGATCTCGCCGAACGCTGCCACGCGGCGATCCGCGTGCTGTCGGTGGCCCGGCCGCCGGAGTTCGGCGAGGAGGTCGAGACCGAGGCCGTGCTGGAGCATTCCCGCAAGCACTACCACGAGGTGCATAAACCCCTGCGGCAACTGGCGGCGGATCGCGGCATCGACCTCGACTGCGCGGTGGCGGTCGGCCATCCGGCCGAGCGCATCCTCATCGAATCCGAGCGCTGGGGCGCCGATCTGATCGTCATCGGCCACCGCGGGCGGGGCCTCATGCAGCGCTGGCTGCTGGGCTCGATCGCCAAGCAGATTCTCAACCATGCCGGGTGTCCGGTGCTGCTGGCGCGCTGAGCAGTGAACGCGCCGGCCCGACGATTCAAGCTTCCGGCGGCATCCGGCATTTTCGAACCGGATACCGCCATCATCGACCCATACTAAAAGGAGATCAGCATCATGATACGTACCATCCAATCCGTCCGCGCCCTGGAGATCCTGGATTCGCGGGGCTTCCCGACCCTCCGCGTGCGCGTGGCGCTGGACGATGGCAGCAGCGCGACCGCCTCGGTCCCGTCCGGCGCGTCAACGGGCGCCAACGAGGCGGTCGAGCTGCGCGACGGCGACGCCGGGCGCTACCTCGGCAAGGGCGTCCGCACGGCCGTCAACCACGTCAATACCGAGATCGCGGCCGCGCTCGCCGGACGCGCCGCCACCGAACAGGCGGCGATCGACGCGCTGTTGATCGAGCTGGACGGCACGGAAAACAAGGCCAGGCTCGGCGCCAACGCGATTCTCGGCGTCTCGCAGGCGGTGGCGCGCGCCGCCGCCTGTTCCTGCGGCCTGCCGCTTTACGCTTACCTCGGCGGCGCCGGCGCGACGCATCTGCCGGTGCCGATGATGAACGTGCTCAACGGCGGCAAGCACGCCGATTCGAGCCTCGACTTCCAGGAATTCATGATCATGCCGGTCGGCGCGCCGTCGCTCGCCGAAGCCTTGCGCTACGGCGCCGAGACTTTCCAGGCGCTGAAGAAGATCCTGTACAGCAAGGGCTACGCCACCTCGGTCGGCGACGAAGGCGGCTTCGCGCCGCAGCTCAAGGGCGGCAACGACGAAGCCTGTGAACTGATCGTCTCGGCCATCGAGCAGGCCGGTTATCGACCGGGCCGCGACATCGCCATCGCGCTCGATCCGGCCGCGTCGTCTTTCTACGAGGACGGCAAATATCGCTTGAGCCGCAGCGGCCAGGGTGACAAGACCAGCGCCGAGATGATCGCGCTGTTCGAGCAATGGATCGACCGCTACCCGATCGTTTCCATCGAAGACGGTCTGGCCGAAGATGATTGGACAGGCTTCGCGGCGATGACGCAGCGGATGGGGGGACGCATCCAGATCGTCGGCGACGACCTGCTGGTCACCAATCCGAAGTACGTCGCCCGCGGCATCGCCGAGAAGGCCTGCAACGCGGCGCTGATCAAGCTCAACCAGATCGGCACGGTCAGCGAGACGATCGACGCGATCCGCCTGTGCCGCAAGGCCGGCTGGGGCTTCGTGATCTCGCACCGCTCGGGCGAGACCGAGGATGCCTTCATGGCCGATTTCGCCGTGGCCATGGGCGGCGGGCAGATCAAGACCGGCTCGATGTGCCGCAGCGAACGGATCGCCAAGTACAACCGGCTGCTGGAGATCGAGGCCGAACTCGGCCGGGCGGCGCGCTTCGGCGCCTGAACGGAGCCCGCCGTGGAGCCGGAACGGATGACGGCCAGCCTGCCCACCGGCCGCCCCCGGTTCCACAGCCTCCTGTTTCGGGAGACGGAAGGCGAGGCGGAGGGGGAAATCTACTCCGCCGACTTCTTCCGCGATCTGTCCCTCGACCGGATCATCGACGCCATCACCGCCGACTGGCGGGAATACGACCTGGCGCCGCTGTTCCGCAGCCTGCTGTCGGACCCCGCCACGATCCGCTATCGCCAGGAGATCATGCGCGACCTCGACGGCGGCGGGGCCTTGCCGGCCGTCCGGGCGTTTGCCGAGCGGATGCGCACGCTGCGCGTCCGCCTGGAGAACCGCGACAAAAGCTATTACGCGCACGAGAAGCAGTATTGGTTCCTCGCCGCCTGCGACAGCTACTGCACCGGCGTCGAGGCGCTGCGCGACGGCCTCGGCGGGCTGGACCTCGGCGCGGCCGGCCTGCGGGCCTTGCGCGACGCGCTCGCGGACTACGTCGATTCCGCCGGTTTCGTCCGCCTCCGTTCGGAGATGCGGCGGCTCCAGTCCGATCTCGGCGCGATCCGCTACGGGCTGCTGCTCCACGGTCCGGTCATCACCGTGCGGCCGTACGACGGCGGTGACGACTACAGCGCAGCCGTCGAGGAAACCTTCGCCAAATTCCGGCGCGACGCGGCGCGCAATCGCCTCGTCGAGTCTCCCGAACAGGCGGGAATGAACCACGTCGAGGCGCAGATCGTCGAGCGCGTGGCGCTCCTTTTCCCGGAGGTCTTCGGCCGCCTGCGCGCGTTCTGCGCCGAGCATGCCGATTTCCAGGACCGGATGATCGCGCGCTGCGACCGGGACGTTCAGTTCTACCTCGCCTTTCTCCGCTACGTCGAGAAGTTCAGGCGTGCCGGCCTGCGCTTCTGCTACCCGGAACTGTCGCGCCGCTCGAAGGAAATCGCCGTCGAAGGCGCCTTCGATGCCGCGCTCGCCGGCAAGCTCGTCGACGAGAAAACGCCCGTGGTCTGCAACGACCTGCACCTTTCCGGGCGCGAGCGCATCCAGGTCGTCACCGGTCCGAACCAGGGCGGGAAGACCACGTTCGCCCGGATGTTCGGCCAGCTGCATTACCTTGCCCGCCTCGGCGTCCCGGTCCCCGGCGCCAGCGCCCGGCTGTTTCTCTGCGACCGCCTGTTCACGCATTTCGAACGCCAGGAGGACATCGGCAACCAGCGCGGCAAGCTGCAGGACGATCTGGTCAGGATTCGCCGGATACTGGAGCGGGCGACGCCGGACAGCATCGTGATCATGAACGAGATATTTTCCTCGACGACGCTCAGGGACGCCGTTTATCTGGGCAGGAAGATCATGGCGGAACTATCGCGGCGCGACATGCTCGCGCTGCTCGTCACCTTCCTCGACGAGTTCGACGGCCTTCGACGGCAAAACCGTCAGCCTGGTCGGTTCGGCGTCGCAGGCCGATCCGTCGCTGCGCACCTATCGGGTGGAGCGCCGGCCGGCCGAGGGGCTGGCCTACGCCCTGGCGATCGCCGAAAAGCACGGCGTCACGCGGGAACGCCTGAAGGCGCGGATTCGGCCATGAAGGCGCTCCTGATGCACCTGGACCGCGACTTCGACCCGGAGCAGGACCTGCCCCGCCACGCACCGGCCGTGACGCAGGACCTGGCCCTGGAGACGGTGCAGCACGCCATGGCCGGCGACGACCGCTTCCTCCACGACGTGGCGCACGCGGCGCTGCTGTCGAGCCTGGGCAGCGACCGGGAAACGATCCTGTACCGGCAGGAGATCGTCAGGGACTGCCTGCGGCATCCGGAAGCGATCGCCCAGTTCTACGGGCTCGCCGCCGGGGCCATCGACGGCAAGGACAAGCTCCGCTTCAGCATCTTCTCCCGTTATCCTCCCGGCATCCTGTACGACGCGATGGCCCTGATGCGGATGCTGATGGACTCCCTCGTGAAGGTCAGGCATTTCGCCGACGCGCATGCCGGCCTGTTCGAATCGCAGGGGCTGTCCGCCCTGATGGCGATGCTGCGCCGCGAGCTTTCCGACGACTATCTCGCCGTGATCCGGGAACACCTGAAACGACTGGAATTCAAGGATGGCCTCCTGCTGAGCGCGCAGCTCGGCGTGGGCCATGCAAGCTGCGGGCACGTGCTGCGGCAGCCGCGCGGGAAGCCTCCGCACTGGCTCGCGCGCCTGCTCGGCCGGGGCCAGCCCGGATACAGCTTCCGCATCGGCGAGCGCGACGAGGCCGGCGCGAGAATCCTGTCGGATTTGCGCAGCCGGGGAATCGGCCTGGTCGCCAACGCCGTCGCACAATCGGCCGAGCACATCGCCGGTTTCTTCGCGACGCTGCGCACGGAACTGGCCTTTTACATCGGCTGCCTGAATCTGCATCGCAGGCTGGATGCGCTGGGCGTTCACTCAAGCTTTCCCGTCCCGGCGGACGCGCCGGAACGCGGCCTGCATTGCGCCGGCCTGAGCGACGTCTCGCTCGCGCTGACGATGGAACGCGCCGTGGTCGCCAACACGGTGAACGCCGACGGAAAAGGGCTGGTCGTCGTGACCGGCGCCAACCAGGGCGGCAAATCGAGCTTCCTGCGCAGCCTCGGGCTGGCATACGTGATGATGCACGCCGGCATGTTCGTAGCCGCGAGCGATTTCGGCGCCGCCCCGTGCGCCGGCCTGTTCACCCATTACAAGCGCGAAGAAGATGCGTCGCTGGCGCACGGCAAGTTCGACGAGGAACTGGCCCGCCTCAGCGAGATCGCCGACGCCATCACGCCCGGTTCGATCCTCCTGTGCAACGAATCGTTCGCTTCGACCAACGAGCGCGAAGGCTCGGAAATCGCCCGGCAGGTGGTCGACGCCTTGCTGGAACGGCGCATCCGGGTGTTCTTCGTGACGCACCAGTACGATTTCGCGCGCAGCCGCTTCGAGCAAGACGGGGACGAAACGCTCTTCCTGCGCGCGGAACGCCTGGCCGATGGGCAGCGCAGCTTCCGGGTGGTGCCCGGGGAGCCGCTGGAAACGAGTTACGGCGAGGATTTGTATGCAACGATCTTCGGCGCGGAAGCGTAGCGGTCCGGGCGCGGGACGGGCAGGCGCGCTCCGCCGCCGTGATTGGCGGGCAGTTTTGTTTACCGGAGGAAAAACGATGATCGAACTCAGCATCCCGGGATCGGGAACATTCGTTCTGGAACATCTCGTACTCGACTTCAACGGCACGCTCGCCTGCGACGGATGCCTGTTGCCGGGTGTCGGCGAACGCCTGACGGCGTTGGCCCGGCGGCTGCGGGTCCATGTCGTGACCGCCGATACGTTCGGCCAGGCAAAGGAGGCGTTGCGCGGCTTGCCCTGCGGCGTCTCCGTGCTTCCGGCTGGGAATCAGGCGGCGGCGAAACTGGCGTACCTGCAAAAACTCGATGCCGCCAAATGCGCCAGCATCGGCAACGGACGCAACGACCGGCTGATGCTCGAACACGCGGCGCTCGGCATCGCCGTCATCCAGCAGGAGGGCGCTGCCACGGTGGCGCTGGCGGCGTCCGACGTCGCCGCCACGAGCATCCTGGACGCCCTGGATCTTCTCGCCAATCCGTTGCGCCTCGTGGCGACGCTGCGGGATTAGCCGCCGAAAGTCCTTTCGGCCTTTCTGGCGTCCTGGCACGGTAGAATTGCGTTCGGCATGTCCGCCGATAAACCAACCTGCCGCCGGATGAGCTTCCTTCGCGGACGTGATCGAGACGACATCAAAACGAGGGGCGGCCAGATCTTGCCGAAATCACCAGGGGCGTTCCTATGACTTTCAACTTCAACGATCCGCTGAAACAGGAAATCTGGGCGACCGTGCGCGCCATGAATGACGCCTGGACAAAGGGCGACCCGGACGACCTTGGCAAGTTTTTTCATCGAGACATGGTGGCCATCACCGCGACTGATCGAAATCGCCTCGACGGCGGCGCTGCCTGCATCGCCGGGTGGAAGGGCTTTTCCAATGCGGCCCGTATTCATCGCTGGGAGGAAATCGATCCGGTAATCCACGTCTATGGCGATTCCGCCGTCGTCTCCTACTACTTCGACATGTCCTTCGACATGGGGGGACAGACAATCGACACGGGAGGGCGGGACATGTTTTTCTTCGTCAGGGAAAATGGCAGGTGGTGGGCGGTGGCGGATCAGTACTCTCCCTATCCGGCCTGACCCGTCAGCCGGCCTCACTCTCGACCATCTCTACGCGCCATGTCCTCTAAACGTGTGGCTGTGCTCAGCGACATTCATGGAAACCTTGCCGCGCTTGAAGCGGTGGTCAAGGACATGAAGCGGCGAAGTGTCGACACCGTCGTCAACCTTGGCGACAGTCTTTCCGGTCCATTGTTGCCACGGGAAACGGCGCAATTCCTCATGTCGCAGGACTGGATGCATCTTGCCGGCAATCATGAGCGTCAGCTTTTGACACATGGTCCGGGGCAACGCAGCGCCTCCGATGAATTCGCGCATTCCCAGCTGACGTCCACGGAATTCGCTTGGCTTGCCTCGCTACAGAAGAGTGTTCGACACACCCACGACATCCTGTTGTGCCACGGCACCCCGGCAAGCGATATGGAGTACTTCCTCGAGACGGTCGAGCCTGGCGGTCTTCGCATGGCGGGACGCATGGAAATCGATGCGCGCCTCGGCGAAGAGCGTTCGGCGGTCGTCGTCTGCGGACACTCCCATATTCCCCGGTCGGTACGCTCTTCCAGCGGTCAACTGATCGTCAATCCGGGAAGCGTTGGACTGCCCGCCTACGACGACATTCATCCTTTCCCGCATGTCGTGGAAACGGGTTCTCCCGACGCGCGTTATGCCATCATTGAACGAACAGAAGGGCGTTGGTCATGCGAGCTTATTTCGATTTCATATGATCACCGCTCCATGGAACAGCTTGCCCTGGCGCGGCAAAGGCCCGACTGGGCTCGCGCCTTGTCATGCGGTTACATGTCCTGAGTACACTTGCACTTCGACTATTGGACGCTACCCCCAATGCCGACAATCCTCCGCGCGCTTCAAGCCGACATCACCACCCTGGCCGTCGACGCCATCGTCAACGCGGCGAACTCGTCGCTGCTTGGCGGCGGCGGGGTCGATGGGGCCATTCATCGGGCCGCCGGGCCGGAATTGCTGCAAGCGTGCCGGCTGCTCGGCGGCTGCCGGACGGGCGACGCCAAGCTCACCAAGGGGTATCGCCTGCCGGCCAGGTACGTCATCCACACGGTGGGGCCGGTATGGCATGGCGGAGCGAGCGGGGAGCCTGAGCTGCTGGCCTCCTGCTATCGGCGCTCGCTGGAGTTGGCGGCCTCGGCCGGCGTCGTCTCGATCGCGCTGCCGAGCATCAGCACGGGCGTGTATGGCTACCCGATCGAACTCGCGGCCGAAATTGCCGTGTCGACGGTGAGACAGTCGCTGCAGCAGCCGTCCACCGTCGCGGAAGTCATCTTCTGCTGCTTCTCCGCCAATGACTTGCGGGTTTACGAGCGGGCGCTGGCACGGACGGCGGCCTGACTGCGGGTTTGCATCGGCGGGTGCGTTTCACACCCGCCGTACCGGGCCCGGATAGCGGGCCACCATCGCGTCCGCCGTCAGCAGAGTGATGCCTTCGACGGTGGCCTGCGCCACCAGCATCCTGTCGAACGGGTCTTTGTGGATGGGCGGCAGGCTATCTATCGCCACCGCATGTTCGCTGGCAACCGGCAATTCGCTGTAACCGTTGTCGAACAGCCCACGGCGCAGCAGCCGTGCGTCGGCCTTGAAGTCGTCTCGGGCCAACCCTTGCTTGATCGCGATTTCCCACAGGCTGGCGGCGCTGAAAAACAATTCGTTCTCCGGATCATCCATCAGTTTCCGTGCTTCGGCAGGCAGGCGGTCAGGCATTCCGGCGGCCCACAGCAGCAGATGGGTATCGAGCAGGAGCTTCATGCCTCACCCTCGAAAAGCCGCGCAATTTCGCTCTCACCCATACGGTCGAAGTCGTCGGGCACCTCGATCTGTCCGGCCATGAATCCCAGGCGTTTTTGCTGGCCGGATTCCGGCGCGTTCAATGCCACCACCTTGACCAGCGGTTTGCCCGCCTTGGCGATGATGAACGATTCCCCCTCCGCAGCCTGTTCGACCAGACGCGACAGATGTGTCTTGGCTTCATGGATATTGACTGTTTGCATGATGATCTCAGGTAAACTAAGTCTCGTTAGTCTAGTTTGATTGGGTGGCGTATGTAAACCAAACAATGCCAAAATTCGTGGCATGACCCACTTGGAAAGGAGCGCACGGTGAAATCGGAAAAGGACAAGATGCTTGCCGGCGAGCTCTACGACAGTTCGGACGCGGTGCTCGTCGCCGCACGCCGCCGGGCAAGGGATCTGTGCCGGCGCTTCAGCACGCTGCCGCTCTCGGCCACGGAGGAGGAGCGCGCTGCGCTGCTGGCGGAACTGTTCGGCCGGGCGACGGATGCGCACGTCACGCCGCCGTTCCAGTGCGACTACGGCGTGAACATCACCCTGGGCAGGAACGTCTATTTCAACTTCAACTGTGTCGTCCTCGACGTGGCCCGGGTGGTCATCGGCGACAACGTGCTGTTCGGTCCGTCGGTGCAGCTGTATACGGCCGGGCATCCCCTCGACGCGGAGCAGCGGCGGCGGGGGCTCGAGTTCGGCAAGCCCGTCACCATCGGCGACGACGTCTGGATCGGCGGCGGCGTCGTGATCTGCCCCGGCGTCACGATCGGCGCGGGCGCGGTCATCGGGGCCGGCAGCGTGGTCACCCGGGACGTGCCTCCCGCCGTGCTCGCGGCGGGCAATCCCTGCCGTGTCATCCGGCCCCTGGAGTGAGGACGCATCCGGTCATGTCCGGGCGCGGCGCCGCGTATCGAACCGGAACGCGCAGGCAAGCGGCGGATCGAACACCGCAAGGCCGTTGACGTCCCCGACGATCGCCTGGCGATCCGCGAGGCGCCGGCGGGTCAAACGCGCAAGCGTTTTTCCGGTGCGCCCGGCCGGGCGACACCATTGAGAAAGGAAACGTCATGAGCAATTCCGTCCGCCTGCACCGCGTTTTCCGCGCGCCCGCCGAGCGCCTGTATCGCGCCTTCCTCAATTCCGACGCGATGGCCAAATGGCTGCCGCCGCACGGCTTCACCGGCCGCGTGCATCACCTGGACGCCCGCGTCGGCGGCAGCTACCGGATGTCCTTCACCAACCTGGCCACCGGCCACAGTCAGGCCTTCGGCGGCGAATACCTCGAACTCGTACCCAACGAGCGCCTGGTCTACACCGACCGTTTCGAAGACCCCAATCTGCCGGGCGAGATGCGCACCTCGGTCACGCTGCGTCCGGTGAGCGTGGGCACCGAGGCCGATATCGTCCAGGCAGGCATCCCCGACGTGATTCCGGCCGAAGCCTGTTATCTGGGCTGGCAGGAGTCGCTGCAGTTGCTGGCGTGGCTGGTCGAGGCGGAGATTCCGGAGCCGTGATCCGTCGAGCGTCACCGGCGCCGTGGCGCGCTATTCCTGCGCCGGCCGCCTGAGCATGTCCTCGATGCGCGCGCCGACGGCCTCGGTGCCGCCGAAAACGGTGCCGTAGCGGCGGTCGTCGAGGTTTTTCCGGTTGCTCCGGTAAACGGCGTCGGCGAGCGGGACGTAGTTCTGCCGCTTGACGATGCGGGCGCCGTTGTCCAGGTAATGCTCGACGAATGCGCGGACCTCGCTCCGCTCCAGGGCGCGCTCGGCGACGTAGATGAAGATCGGCCGGGAGAGCGGGGCGTAGCTGCCGTTTTCGACGGTCGCCGGCGACGGCAGCACCGGGCCGTGGCCGTTGTCGATCGGCACGGCCTTGAGCTTGCGCCGGTTTTCGAGGTAGTAGGCGTACCCGAAGTAGCCGATCGCGCCCGGGTTGCGCTTGACGCCGCGCACGATCAGGTAATCGTCTTCCGAGGCGATGTAGTCGCTGCGCGCTTGCCTGGCCTTGCCGACGATGGCCTCGGTGAAGTAATCGAAGGTGCCCGAGTTGGCCCCCGGTCCGTAGAGCCGGAGGCGCACGTCCGGAAAGGACGGGTCGATCTGCTGCCAGGTGGCGACCCGGCCCTTGGCCGCCGGCTCCCACATCCGCTTGAGCTGCGCCGGCGTCAGGGACTGCACGAAATCGTTCCGCGGATTGACCACGACGGTCAGCGCATCGTAGCCCACCGGCATTTCCACGTAGCGGACGCCGGCTTCGCGGCAGGCCTGCATCTCCTTGGCCGAGATGGGGCGCGAGGCGTTGGAGACGTCGGTCTGGCCGCGGCAGAACTTGGCGAAACCGCCGCCGGTGCCGGACACCGCGACCTCGACGTTGACGTTCTTTCTCGCCGCTTCGAATTCTTCGGCCACGGCGTTGGAGATGGGGTAGACGGTCGAGGAGCCGTCGATTTTGACGACGGCGGCACCGGCGGCTGGCAGGGTCAGGCATGCGGCGGCGACGGCGGCGAGGAGCGTGTGCGGGGTCATGTTGGTTTCCGGAGCGGGGCGGCGAGGGCGGAGAAAAAAATCAGGCGCGGCTCAGGTGGACGACGAGATTCGCCTCCTGGGCGCGGAAAACGATCGGGATGGCGTATGGCGTGCCGTCGGTCCGCGGCGCCACGGCCGGGTCGTCGCGCTTGAAGGCGCGGGGCGGCGAGATGGCGAGCGTCTCGCCGAAATAGCGGCGCGCGCGGCCGGAGAGGGTGTTGGCGATCTCGCCGACGACGTCCAGGTAGTCGGCTTCCGCATAGCTGCCGTGCCCGGAGGCCAGGAGGATGAAGTCGAGCAGCCGCCGGGGGGCGGAAAAGCAGATGCTGCCGCGGTAGCCGCCGCCGATCTCGATCAGCCCGTTGTAATCCTCGCGCAGGACCGGCTCGCTTTGCTGGAGCAGCCAGGCCGAGCGGATCTGCGCCGGGTCGCCGGTAGTCACCTCGAAATATTCGGTGATGGCGCCGGCCAGGATTTCGATGTCTTCGGGTTGCAGTTCGCAGGACATGCGGTCATTCCATGAGTTCGATCAGGGCGTCCGCGATTTCCTCGTCGCGGAACGGCTTGTGGATGAAGCCGTGGGCGCCGCGGCGCACCGCCCGCAGCGCGGTGGCTTTGTCGGACAGGGCCGAGACCACGAGAATCCGCGCGTCGGGCAGCATGGCGGCCAGCTGCCCGATGCATTCCTCGCCGTCGAGTTCCGGCATCGTCAGATCCAGGGTGACCAGCGTCGGCGACTGCTCGCGCGCCACGGCGAGCGCCTGCGCGCCGTTGGCGGCGAGGCCCACGATGGCGATGCCGGACAGCTCGGCGCGGGAACACAGCCGCGCGATGCGGTTGCGCACGAGCATCGAGTCGTCGACGATCAGCAGGCGATGCGTGGCGGCCATGGCGTTCATGCGGGCTTGTGGATGACGAACTCGGTGAACCGTCCGGTGCCGGACAGCAGGCGCAGGCCGGCGCCGGCGCGGTCGATCGCCGCGCGCACCACGGCCATGCCGTCGCCCCGGCCGGCGTGCCGGTGCGCCGCGTCCAGCGTCGAGAAGCCCGGCTCGAAGAGCAGGGAGACGATCTGGCGGTCGCCCATGTTCCGCACGTCGGATTCCGAGCCGCGTCCCGTCTCGATGGCGCGGCGGCGCAGGTCCGGCAGGGAAATGCCGGCGCCGTCGTCGCGGACGTGGATGCGGTAGCCGGCGGCGCCTTCGAGCGTGAAGCGCAGCCGGATGCAGCCGGACGGCGCCTTGCCGCGCCGCACGCGGGTCTCGGGGTCCTCGATGCCGTGCACGACGGCGTTGCGGATCAACTGCGGCAACGCCTCCCGGCACAGTTCCAGCAGCTCGTCGGAAACCGCGCTGAGCGGCGGAAACTCGGCTTCGAAGAACACTTCCTTGCCCAGCTCGCCGGCGATTTCGGCGCCGAGCCGTTCGAGCGCCGCGACGATCGGCGTCAGGGCGTCAGGCGTCGCAGCTTCGGCGGTAGCGTCGCCCGCGGCGGCGAACCGGGCTATCCGGCCGACCACGGATTCGACCGTGCCGATCCGCTCGAGCAGTTCGTTGACGCCGACCGCGACCGCGATGAAGTCCTCGCCGGCGAGCGCCTTGTCTTCCCGCAGGCGGGCCAGATCGTCCTCCAGCGCATGGGCGTGGCGCTCGACCGCGCCGATGTTCAGCAGGGCCGCCTCGCCCTTGATCGCATGGATGTTGCGCGCCGCATAGTTGAGGGTGCGGGCGTAGGACGCGGCGTCCGGGCGCACGTTCTGCAACTCGCCGTTGATCTGCCCGATGCGCGCCTTGGCGTCGGCGATGAAGGCCTGCACCAGCGCGGGGTCCTGGTCGACCACGCCGAGCAGGAGTTCGACTTCCGTCCTGGCGCGCGCCTCGGTGGAGGCCAGTTCGCGCTGCAGCAGCACCTCGCGGGTGACGTCGAGGACCGACACCAGCAGCGAATCGACTGCGCCGCCGACGCGGACCTGCTCGAAGGTGAAGTTCAGGTGCTTGGTGCGGTGGCGCGCGTCGTCCGGCGTGGCGACCTCGATTTCCGTCAGCGGATTGAGCTGTTCCAGCAGGACCGGCTTGACCTTCCTGTCGAACAGCATGGCGATGAAGCCGGCGGCGTTTTCGCGCGCCTCGGCGTCGGCGAGCACGGGCGCCAGCACGTCGTCCATGAAATGCGCCTGCGGCGGGAGCGGCCGGCCGAACAGGCGTTCCAGGGAGGCCGAGCGCTGTGCGCCGATGCGTCCGTCGGCGTGCAGCAGGAACAGCCCCTGGTGTACCGTGCCGAGGATGTCCAGGGTCTCCTTGCGCGCCGCGGCGGCGCGCCGGTCGCTGGCCTCGAGCTGGCGGATGAACTTGAAGACGATGAAGACGAAGTTGAGCAGCGCCAGCGAGATGGCGGTGATCTGGATGGTGCGGATGGCCGTGGTCTTGCCGCGCGAGATGTCCTCCATCTGCTGCGTCAGGTCGTCGGAGAGCTGCAGCAGTTTCAGGTTGCGCGACACCGTCTTGACCGACACCGGCTGGATGTCGCCGAGCGTCAGCCCGTCCTTGCGTTCGAGCATTCTCCCGACGTCGCGCCCGAGCGGGCGCCATTCGGCGGCGAGTTCCTCCAGCAGCCGGTTGCGCTCGTCGTGCGCCTCGCGGTCGCCGAACAGCCCGGCGAACGGGCCCTGCCGCGACTCTCCCAGCCTGGCCAGCGCATCGTCGAATTCGTCGCCGGCTTCGAGAATCTGGGCCAGGCTGGTCTGCGTCGGCAAACCGTCCCGCACCTCGTCCTCCAGCGTCAGCATCGCCTTGGCGAGCTGCTGGGAAACCATGCGCAGTTCGCCGGCGGTGTTGATCTCGGAGGCGTCCTGCTCGATTTCCCGCGAGGCCACCACGTTGAAGGCCAGCACGCCGACGTCGATCACCAGGAAGAGCACGATGGCCAGCACCAGGCCGGCGTATTTGCCGAAGGAAGTCGGTACGTTCATGTTGTTTTCGTTCATCCGCAGCGCATTTTTGTCGCGTCATTCTGGAGCACGGCGGTTACTGCCGTATTACAGTCCGCTCCGGGCCGCGCCGGCGAGCGTCCGGCGGCGGAGCGGCCGGCCCGGCGTGTGATAGAATCGCACCCCTTTTCAATGAGTTGCCCCTCCATGTCCCGCCCCGTCCGCAACATCGCCATCATTGCCCACGTCGACCACGGCAAGACCACGCTGGTCGACAAGCTGCTCCAGCAGGCCGGCACCTTCGCCGCCCACCAGCACGTCGCCGAGCGCGTCATGGATTCGAACGACCTGGAGCGGGAACGCGGGATCACCATCCTGGCCAAGAACCTGGCCGTGGACTACGCGGGCGTGCACATCAACATCGTCGACACGCCGGGACACGCGGACTTCGGCGGCGAGGTGGAGCGGGTGCTGGGCATGGTCGACGGCGTGCTGCTGCTGGTCGACGCGGTCGAGGGGCCGATGCCGCAGACGCGCTTCGTGACCAAGAAGGCGCTGGCCCTCGGCCTGAAGCCGATCGTCGTGGTCAACAAGATCGACCGCGACGGGGCGCGCCCCGACTGGGTCGTCGACCACACCTTCGACCTGTTCGACAAGCTCGGGGCGACCGACGAGCAGCTCGACTTCCCGGTGATCTACGCCTCGGCGCTCGACGGCCACGCCACGGCCGACCTGAAGACGCCCGGCACCGACATGCGCCCGATGTTCGAGGCGATCCTGCAGTACGTCCCGGCGCCGGAAGCCGACGACGTTGACGGCCCGCTGCAATTGCAGATCGCCGCGCTGGATTATTCGTCCTACGTCGGCCGCATCGGCATCGGCCGCATCCAGCGCGGCCGGCTGCGGCCCGCGCAGCAGGTGACGGTGATGTACGGCCAGCCCGACGCCGACGGCAATTTCGAGCACGGCGCGCCGAAGAACGCCAAGGTCAACCAGGTGTTCGGCTTCCGCGGCATCGAGCGCACGCCGATGGACGAGGCGGTGGCCGGCGACATCGTGCTGGTGACGGGCATCGAAGAGCTGTCGATCGGCTGCACGATCACCCAGCCGGACGCGCCGGAAGCCCTGCCGATGCTCAAGATCGACGAGCCGACGCTGAACATGACCTTCATGGTCAACAACTCGCCGTATGCCGGCACCGAAGGCAAGTTCGTCACCAGCCGCCAGATCCGCGAGCGCCTGCACAAGGAACTGCTGACCAACATGGCGCTGCGCGTCGAGGACACCAGCGACACCGATTCCTTCCTGGTCTCCGGGCGCGGCGAGCTGCACCTGACGATCCTGCTCGAAACCATGCGCCGCGAAGGCTACGAACTGGCGGTCGGGCGGCCGCGCGTGATCTTCAAGACGATCGCCGGCGAGCAGTGCGAGCCCTACGAAATGCTGACGCTCGACGTCGAGGAAAACCATCAGGGCGCGGTCATGGAAGCCCTCGGCTACCGCAAGGGCGATCTGCAGGACATGGTTTCCGACGGGCGCGGCCGCGTCCGCCTCGAATACCGCGTGCCGGCGCGCGGCCTGATCGGCTTCCAGGGCGAATTCATGAACCTGACGCGCGGCACCGGCCTGATGAGCCACGTGTTCGACGACTACGCGCCGGTCAAGGGCGACATCCCTGGCCGCCGCAACGGCGTGTTGATCTCGGCCGAGCACGGCGAGGCCGTGGCCTACGCGCTGTGGAAGCTGCAGGACCGCGGCCGCATGTTCGTGGTGCCCGGCGATCGCCTGTACGAAGGCATGGTCATCGGCATCCACTCGCGGGAGAACGACCTCGTGGTCAACCCGATCAAGGGCAAGCAGTTGACCAACGTCCGCGCTTCGGGCACCGACGAGGCGGTGCGCCTGACGCCGCCGGTCCAGCTCACGCTGGAATCCGCGGTCGAGTTCATCGACGACGACGAACTCGTGGAAATCACCCCGAAAAGCCTGCGCATCCGCAAGCGCTACCTTTCCGAACACGAACGCCGCCGGGCGTTGCGCAGCGAAGGCAGCTGAGGCGCCGCGCGCGTTCGCTTCGACGCCCGGCTTCCGCCGGGACGCCGAGGTGTTCCATTGTTCGCCGCAGGGCGGAAATTTTTCGCAATTTATTATTTAAAACAATATATTGCGATGTTTTCCTAAAATAAATGTAAAGTTTCGCCCTTTTTTTCCGTTAGAACGCTTGGAAAGCGGCGCCGCCGTTCCCGGGAAACCGGAATCCGGCACACCGGCGCCGGAAAACGTTTGGGGATCGTGGGAGAGAAGGCAGAACAACATGAGTCACGACAATACCTCGCTATTCCAGTCGAACCGGCCGGCCTCGCGCCGCCTGCACCGCCGTTTCCCGCAGCCCGTGCCCGCGCAGCCGTGCGCGGTCCTCACGCCGCGCGCCCATACGGCGGCGGTGCAGACGCTGCTCGGCCTGTCGAGCGAGGTGGTGCGGGACGCCGGCATGCTCCAACTCCTGGCCGCGGAAATGCGCATCGCCGAATTGGAGAAGGCCCTGGCGGAGGCCCGCAGCGCGGCCTTCGCCGACCCGCTCACCGGCGCCCTCAACCGCCGGGGTTTCGAGCGCGCCTACGCGCGCGAAATGGCGCGCACCCGCCGCAGCGGCGGACGCCTGGCCCTGGTGATGATCGATCTCGACGACTTCAAGGCGCTCAACGACCGGTACGGGCACATGGTCGGCGACCGGGTGCTGGTGCACCTGGTGCGCGTGCTGCAGGACGCGATGCGTCCGTCCGACGCGCTGTGCCGGTTCGGCGGCGAGGAATTCGTGCTGATGCTGCCGGACACCTCGGTCGGCGACGCCTGCAAGGCCGTGCGGCGCTTCCTCGGCGAATTCTCGGCGCGCCGGGCGCCGGGCATGGCGCAGCCGGCGACCTTCAGCGCCGGCGTGATCGGCCACGATTACTTCGAATCGCTGGAGGAAGCCCTCCAGCGGGCCGACGCCGCCACCTACGCCGCCAAGCGCGCCGGCAAGAACCGCATCGTCGCCGGCTGATCGCCGCCGGCCCTCGGGCCGCCGGGCGCGGTGATGGTAAACTCCCGGACTTTCGGCGTTCCATCACCTTCCACCCGGACACGGCCTCCATGCGCTACATCTCGACCCGCGGCGGCGCCTCGTCGCCCAGCAAGACCTTCACCGAAATCCTGCTCGGCGGCCTCGCGCCCGACGGCGGGCTGTACCTGCCGGAAGACTATCCGCAGGTGACGCGCGCCGAGCTGGACCGCTGGCGCGGGCTGTCGTACGCCGAGCTGGCCGGCGCCGTGCTCGCCAAGTTCATCGACGACATTCCGGCGGCCGACCTGCAGGCGCTGGCCGACACGACCTACACCGCCGCCGTGTACTGCAACGGCCGCAATCCGGAACGGGCGGCCGAGATCACGCCGGTGCGCTGGCTGGAGCCGGGGCTCGGCCTGCTCGAACTGTCGAACGGCCCGACGCTGGCGTTCAAGGACATGGCCATGCAGCTGCTCGGCAACCTGTTCGAGTACGTGCTGGCGAAAAAGGGCGAGGCGATCAACATCCTCGGCGCGACCTCCGGCGATACCGGCTCGGCGGCCGAGTACGCCATGCGCGGCAAGTACGGCATCCGCGTGTTCATGCTCTCGCCGCACGAGCGCATGAGCGCGTTCCAGCGCGCGCAGATGTATTCGCTGCAGGACGCCAACATCTTCAACATCGCCGTGCGCGGCGTGTTCGACGACGCGCAGGACATCGTCAAGGCGGTCTCCAACGACCACGATTTCAAGGCCCGCTACAAGATCGGCGCGGTCAATTCGATCAACTGGGCGCGCGTTGCCGCGCAGGTGGTTCTACTACTTCAAGGGCTATTTCGCCGGCACCCGGTCGAACGACGAGCGGGTGGCCTTCGCCGTGCCGTCGGGCAACTTCGGCAACATCTGCGCCGGCCACGTCGCGCGCATGATGGGCCTGCCGATCGGCCGGCTGGTGCTGGCGACCAACGAGAACGACGTGCTCGACGAGTTCTTCCGCACCGGCGTCTATCGCCCGCGCGGCACGGCCGATACCTGGACGACGACCAGCCCGTCGATGGACATTTCCAAGGCGTCCAACTTCGAGCGTTTCGTCTTCGACCTGGTCGGCCGCGACCCGGCCGTGGTGCGCGAACTGTGGAGCAAGGTCGACGCCGGCGGCAGCTTCGACCTGTCGGCGACGCCGTACTTCGCCGCCTTGCCGGAATTCGGCTTCGTCTCCGGCAAGAGCACCCACGCCGACCGGCTGGCGACGATTCGCCGGACCTACGAGCGCTACGGCGTGATGATCGACACGCACACCGCCGACGGCCTCAAGGTGGCGCTGGAGCAGCGCCCGGACGACATGCCGACGCTGGTGCTGGAAACCGCGCTGCCGGCCAAGTTCGAGGAAACCATCGTCGAGGCGCTGGGCCGCCGGCCCGATCGCCCGGCCGCCATGGCCGGCATCGAAGCGCTGCCGCAGCGCGTCGAGGTGATGGACGTTGACGCCGACGCCGTGAAGCGCTTCATCGCGCGGCAGCTGGCAGCGCGCTAGTCCGCGGCCCGCCGCGAATGCAAAAAGGGCACGCCATGTGCCCTTTTTCGTTTTCTCCGCGCGGAGGCGTCAGAGGTACAGGACGGCCGGGAAGACCAGCACCGCCAGGGCGATCACCAGCCATTCGAGGTTGTGGCGGGCGAGGAATCCGGTGAAATGGAGGATCAGGATGGTTATAGCAACCACGTAGAACAACGCGAACAGCATAACTTCCCTTTCTTTTTATGGGTGCGGCCGGCAGATGTACGCCCGCAATGAATTCTTATATCGGCAACCGCGGCGACTTCATTAGGGGTATCTGCCGGATTTCCCCCTGGGTTGCCCGTCGCTTCTATTCCTCCTGGAAACGCATCGACAGGTCCAGCGCGCGCACGTCCTTGGTCAGGCTGCCGACCGAAATCCGGTCGACGCCGGTTTCGGCGATGGCCCGCACGGTTTCCAGGCTGACGTTGCCGGAGGCTTCCAGGACCGCTTTGCCGGCGGCGATGGCGACCGCCTCGCGCATCCGCTCGAGATTCATGTTGTCGAGCAGGACCATGGCCGCGCCGGCCGCGAGCGCCTGCCGGAGCTGATCGAGATTTTCGACCTCGACCTGGACGAACTTGCAGCGGCCCGACGCCCCGGCGATTTCCTGCGCCGCCGCCACGGCCGCGGCGATGCCGCCGGCCGCCACGATGTGGTTTTCCTTGATCAGGATGGCGTCGTGCAGGCCGATGCGGTGGTTGCCGCCGCCGCCGCACAGCACCGCGTATTTTTGCGCCAGACGCAGGCCGGGCAGCGTCTTGCGCGTGTCCACCACCTGGGCGCGGGTGCCGGCCACCGCGTCGGCGTACTGCCGCGCCTTGCTGGCCACGCCGGAAAGCATCTGCAGGAAGTTCAGCGCGGTGCGCTCGCCGGTCAGC
Source organism: Propionivibrio sp. (assembly GCF_047602565.1). Lineage (GTDB taxonomy): Bacteria > Pseudomonadota > Gammaproteobacteria > Burkholderiales > Rhodocyclaceae > Propionivibrio. Next base: position 497,468 of record NZ_JASGGX010000001.1, on the reverse strand, counting down.
AGGGCGCGCGCCGGGCCGGCCAGCGCGCAGACCAGCTGGCCCGGCGCCAGGCGTTCGCCGTCGCGGGCGTGCCAGACGATTTCGATGGTGGCGTCGAGTTTCCTGAAGCACCGTTCGAACCAGGCCGTGCCGCACAGCACGGCGTGCTCGCGGGAGACGACGGTGGCGCGGGCGATGCGGCCGGCCGGCACGAGCTGCGCCGTGAGGTCGCCGGCGCCGACGTCCTCGGCCAGCGCGGCGGCGACGTTGCGTTCGATCTCGGCGTCGCTCAGGTAGTCGGGCAGGGATGGGGCAGGGCTGTTCATGGGGGGCTGGAGGTGTGGAATGGGAAGGGGAATTCTATCATCGCGCTCCGGCCGGCAGGCGTGGCGCGGCCACCGGGAGCAGGGCGTGGCGGGCGAACCGATGGCCGTCCCACGCCAGGTATTCGCCGCGCTCCTCGCGCCAGTCGGCCAGCACCCAGCGTTCCACGTGGATGCCGTCGACCAGGTGATCGTGCTCGGCGGGGCGGTGCGTATGGCCGTGGATCAGCGTGGCGTAGCCGTGCCGGCGCAGGAAGTCGTCCGTGGCCGCGGCGTTGAGGTCCATCGCCTGCGCGGTCTTTTCGCGCTTGGAGGCCTCGCTGCGCAGGCGCATCGCGGCGGCGGCGGCCTGGCGCTCGGCCAGCGGCCGCGCCAGGAACGCGGCGCGCCAGGCCGGCGCGCGCACCTGCGCGCGGAACGCCTGGTAGTCGGCGTCGTCGGTGCATAGCGCGTCGCCGTGCGAGAGGACGAACTGCCAGGCGGGCAGCGAGAGGACGTACGGGTCCGGCAGCAGAGTGGCGCCGGATCGCTCGGCGAAACGGTCGCCGAGCAGGAAGTCGCGGTTGCCGTGCTGGACGGCGACGCCGGTGCCGCTGTCGGCAAGGGCGCGCAGGCGGTCGGCGACGGCGCGGGCGAAATCGTCCTCGGGGTCGTCGAGGGCGTCGTCGCCCGGCCACGCCTCGAACAGGTCGCCGAGGATGAAGATCCGCTCGGCGCTACGCGCCTCGCCGGCGAGGTAGTCGAGGAACAGGCGCGTGATGCCGGGCGCGTCGGGCGAGAGGTGCAGGTCCGACAGGAAGTGGAGCACGGCGCGGACCCGGCGGGAGGTTCAGCAGACTTCGGCGCGTTCGATGATCACGTCGTCCTTCGGCACGTCCTGGTGGAAGCCCGAATTGCCGGTCTTGACGCCCTTGATCTTGTCGACCACGTCCGTGCCCTCGACCACCTTGCCGAAGACGCAGTAGCCCCAGCCGTTGCCGCTCGGCAGCTTGAAGTTGAGGAAGTCGTTGTCCGCCACGTTGATGAAGAACTGCGCGGTGGCCGAGTGTGGATCGCCGGTGCGCGCCATGGCGATGGTGTAGGCGTCGTTCTTCAGCCCGTTGTCGGCTTCGTTCTTGATCGGCGTCTTGCAGGGCTTCTGCTTCATCCCCGGCTCGAAGCCGCCGCCCTGGATCATGAAGCCGTCGATCACGCGGTGGAAAATGGTGTTGTCGTAGTGCCCCGCCTCGGCGTAGGCGAGGAAGTTCTTCACGGTTTCCGGCGCCTTTTCGGCGTCGAGGTCGAGGGCGATGACGCCGAAATTGGTGTGCAGCTTGATCATGGCGGTTCCTGGTTATTTGTCGGAGAGGATTTTGACGGACTGGATGACGACCGGTTCAACCGGCACGTTCTGATGCATGCCGCGATTGCCGGTCGGCACCTTGGCGATCTTGTCGACCACGTCGATGCCCTGGGTGACCTTGCCGAACACGGCGTAGCCCCAGCCGTCCTGGCCGGGATAGTCGAGCGCGGCGTTGTCCCGGTGGTTGATGAAGAACTGCGCGGTGGCCGAATTGGGGTCGGCGCGCCGCGCCATGGCGATCGTGCCGCGCTGGTTCTTCAGGCCGTTCTTCGCCTCGTTCTGGATCGGCTTGCCGGTCTTCTTCTCCTCCATCGACGCCGTGAAACCGCCGCCCTGGATCATGAAACCGTCGATCACGCGGTGGAAGATCGTGCCGTCGTAGTGGCCGTCCTTCACGTATTTCAGGAAGTTCTCCACGGTGGCGGGCGCCTTGTCGGCGTTCAGCTCGATGACCAGGCGGCCCTGGCTGGTCTGCATTTCCACGCTGGGCGCGGCCGCTGCGGCGGTGGCCGCAGTGGCGATTGCCAGCGCGGCCGCGGCGAACAGTGATTTCATGGTTCCTCCTGTGAAAGTCGGTCCGGCGGCCGCCCCGGCGTGGCGGGCGGCGAGGCGCGGACGGAATGGATGAAGCGTCCGGACGGACGGTGTTTTCAGCTGACGCTTTCCTGCCGGATCAGCCATCTGCCGCCCGACTTGACGAACACCAGCGTTTTCTCGGCGGAAGACTTGAACGTCGGCGACGCATACTCCTCGTGGAAGCGGACCGTCGCCGTCTCGCCGGCAATGGAAACCCGGACGTCGCTGGCGGTCACCTGCAGGCTTCCCGGCTTATCCAGGCGCTGCCGGCGTTCGTCCTCCCACTCCCGGCGGGACATGCCCTTGGGCGTCTGGAAGTCGTCCGCGTAGAACGCCAGGTAGGCGTTCAGGTCCTTGCGCGACCAGGCCTGCGTCCAGTCCTGGACGACCTCGGTGAGGACGGAGGCGGGTTCGCCGGCCTGCGCCGGAACCGCCGCCTGCACCGCCGCGCTTCGGGGCGCCGCCGCGGCCGGGCCGGTACCTGGCCCGGTCGACAGCTTGACGAGTTCGTTGGCCATCGTAAGCTTGGCCCGCGCCGTCTTGCCGGCCGCGTCGAGCTGCAGCGACTTGTCGTAGAACTGGCTGGCCAGCTTGGCGTGGATGTCGCCCAGGTTCTCGTAGGCCACCGCGTAGCCCGGATGCGTGCGGATCGCCATTTCCAGCGCCGTGCGCGCCTTGTCGTACTGCTTCTGCCGGGCATACAGCACGGCCAGGTTGTTGTACGGCTCCGGCAGTTCGGGGAAATTCTCGGTGAGGCCGGTGAACACCGCGATCGCCTCGTCCGGGCGCCCCAGCTCGGTCAGGATCAGGCCTTTGGTGAACGGCCCCTGGGCGTCCCGCGGCTGCGCGGCGATGTAGAGATCGGCCTTTTCCAACGCCTGCGGCATTTTCCCCTGCTTCATCAGGCCCTGGATTTCCGCGAGCGTCTGCGCGCCCGCGAGCTGCGCCGAAACGGCCAGGGCGACTCCGGTCAACAGTCCCGGAAGGCGCGTCCGCAAAGGCTTTGGAGAGGTCGGAAACATCGCTGTGCTATACTTTTCGGGCTTGTTCAAATCCTGTGGATTCTAGCAAGAAGCCCCCCGAAACCAAAGCATTCCATGCGTTCCGCCGTTTTGCGGAGCCGTCCACGCGAGTCAGAAAATGCTGAAAATCTACAATTCCCTGACGCGGGAAAAACAGGACTTCGTTCCCCTCGAACCCGGCAAGGTGCGCATGTACGTGTGCGGCATGACGGTGTATGACTACTGCCACCTGGGCCATGCCCGCGTGCTGGTCATCTTCGACATGGTGCAGCGCTGGCTGCGCGCCAGCGGCTTCGCCGTGACCTACGTGCGCAACATCACCGACATCGACGACAAGATCATCAAGCGCGCGCTGGAAAACAACGAAACCATCGGCCAGCTGACCGACCGCTTCATCGCCTTCATGAACGAGGATTCGGCGGCACTCGGTGTCGAGAAGCCCGATTTCGAGCCGCGCGCGACCGCGTACGTGCCGCAGATGCTGAACCTGATCGGCCAGCTAGAAACGAACGGCCTGGCGTACCAAGCCGGCGACGGCGACGTCAATTTCTCGGTGCGCAAGTTTCCGGGCTACGGCAAGCTCTCCGGCAAGTCGCTCGACGACCTGCGCGCCGGCGAGCGCGTCGACGTCGACCAGGCCAAGCAGGACCCGTTGGACTTCGTCCTGTGGAAGCACGCCAAGGAGGGCGAACCGTTCTGGGAGTCGCCGTGGGGACGCGGCCGGCCGGGCTGGCACATCGAATGCTCGGCGATGAGCTCGGACCTCCTCGGCAAGCAGTTCGACATCCACGGCGGCGGGCAGGACCTCCAGTTCCCGCACCACGAGAACGAGATCGCCCAGTCCGAGGGCGCGCACAACTGCCGCTTCGTGAACTACTGGATGCACAACGGCTTCGTGCGCGTGGACGACGAGAAGATGTCCAAGTCGCTCGGCAATTTCTTCACCATCCGCGAAGTGCTCAAGAAATACGACGCGGAGGTCGTGCGCTTCTTCATCCTGCGCGCCCACTACCGCAGCCCGCTCAACTATTCGGACAAGCACCTCGACGACGCGCGCCAGGCGCTGTCGCGGCTGTACACCGCGCTCAAGGCGGTGGCGCCGGCGGACGTCCCGGTCGACTGGAACGAGCCGCACGCGCTGCGCTTCCGCGCGGCGATGGACGACGATTTCAACACGCCGGAGGCGTGCGCCGTGCTGTTCGACCTGGCCACCGAGGTGAACCGCGCCAGGTCGCCCGCGCTGGCCGGGCAGCTGCGCGCGCTGGCCGGCCTGCTGGGGCTGCTGCGGCGCGATCCGACGGAGTTTCTGCAGGCGACGCCGGCGAGCGGCGCCGGCGAATCGGGCGGCTGCCCGGCCGAGCGGATCGAATCGCTGATCGCCGAGCGCATCGCCGCCAAGAAAGCGAAGAACTTCGCCGAGGCCGACCGCATCCGCGGCGAACTGGCCGCGGCCGGCATCGTGCTGGAGGACGGGCCGCAGGGAACGACCTGGCGGCGCGCCTAGGAGTGATGTGGTGATGACAACGTGGTCGGGTCTTTTTCTGGAGGGTGATCTATGAAAGTGAAACCGTTGCTGCAGTTGCTTGCCGGAGCGTCCGTCGCGCTCGCCGGCGTCCAGGCGCACGCCGGGACCATCGACGAAGTGGTCAAGGCCGGCGTGCTCAAGGTGTGTACGCCGGGCGACTACCGGCCGTTCAGCTACGCCGTCTCGGACGGCGCCTTCGAGGGCCTCGACATCGACCTGATGCAGTCGCTGGCGAGTTCGCTGGCGGTGAAGGTCGAGTACGTCAAGACGACCTGGGCCAACCTGATGCCCGATTTCGTCGCCCGCAAATGCGACATCGCCGTCGGCGGCATCTCCGTGACGCTGGAGCGCCAGAAGCAGGCGTCCTTCAGCACGGCCTACATGGTCAACGGCAAGACGCCGCTGGTGCGCTGCGCCGACGTCCAGCGCTTCCAGACGGTCGCCGACATCGACAAGCCGGAGGTGCGGGTGATCGCCAACCTCGGCGGCAGCAACGAACGCTTCGCCCGCGCCAATTTCAAGAACGCCAAGCTGACCATCCACCCGGACAACATCGGCATCTTCGACGAAGTGCTCAAGGGCAACGCCGACGTGTTCGTCACCGAATCGGCCGAAACGCTGGTGCAGCAGCGCGTGCGTCCCGGCCTGTGCGGCGTCAATCCGGACAAGCCCTTGCAGTACGGCGAGATGGCCTACCTGCTGCCGCGCGGCGACGTGGCGACGAAGGAGTACGTTGACCAGTGGCTGCACTTGATCAAGGCCACCGGCGAGTACCAGCGCATCGTCGGGCGCTGGCTGAATTAGCCGCCGTCGCGGCACGAAAAAAGGGCACCGCGAGGTGCCCTTTTCTTTTTCTGTTTGAGCGGCCCGCCCCGCTCAGCCCGCGAAGAACTCCTTGACCTTGTCCATCCACGACTTGGCGCGGGGATTGTGGCGTTCGGCGTCGACGCGGCTCGATTCCTCCAGTTCGCGCAGCAGTTCCTTCTGGCGTTCGGTGAGGTTGACCGGGGTTTCGACGACCACGTGGCAGAGCAGGTCGCCATGCGCGTGGCTGCGCACGCCCTTGATGCCCTTGCCGCGCAGGCGGAAGATTTTCCCGGACTGGGTTTCCTCCGGAATCCGCAGCTTGGCCGCGCCGTCGAGCGTGGGGATTTCGATTTCCCCGCCGAGGGCCGCGGTGCTGAAGCTGATCGGCATCTCGCAGTGCAGGTCGTTGCCTTCGCGCTGGAAGACGGCGTGCGGCTTGAGGTGGATCTGCACGTACAGGTCGCCCGACGGGCCGCCGTTGATGCCGTGTTCGCCCTCGCCGGAGAGACGGATGCGATCGCCCTCGTCCACGCCGGCGGGGATCTTCACCGCCAGCGTCTTGTGCTGCTTGACGCGCCCGGCGCCGTGGCAGTGGCCGCACGGATCGGCGATGAACTTGCCGGTGCCGTGGCACTTGGGGCAGGTCTGCTGGATCGAGAAGAAGCCCTGCTGCAGGCGCACCTGGCCGCTGCCCTGGCAGGTCGGACAGGTCTTCGGCTGGGTGCCGGCCTTGGCGCCCGTGCCCTTGCAGGACTCGCAGACCTCCATGGTCGGAATGCGAATCTTCGTCTCCGTGCCGAAGGCCGCCTGTTCGAGGGTGATCTCCAGGTTGTAGCGCAGGTCGGCGCCGCGATAGACGTTCGAGCGTCCGCCCCGGCCGCCACCACCACCGAAAATCTCGTCGAAGATGCCGCCGAAGGCGTCCGAGAAACCGCCCGCGCCGCCGAAACCGCCGAAGCCGCCGCCCATGCCGGCCTGCGGGTCGACGCCGGCATGGCCGTACTGGTCGTAGGCGGCGCGCTTCTGCCCGTCGGAAAGGACCTCGTAGGCTTCCTTGGCCTCCTTGAAATGCTCTTCCGCCTTGGGGTTGTCCGGATTGCGGTCCGGATGGTGTTTCATGGCCAGTTTGCGGTAGGCCTTCTTGATTTCGTCTTCGGAAGCGTCCCGGTTGACGCCGAGAACTTCGTAAAAATCGCGTTTTGCCATGAGTGGGTGTGCCGGGTGATAGAACGCAAAAGGGCGAGGGCGCGATTATACGCTCCTCGCCCGCGACGACTGGCGCTGCTTACTTCTTGTCCTTCACTTCGGTGTACTCGGCATCGACCACGTCGCCGTCGTCCTTCGCGCCGCCGTTGCCCGGGGCACCGGCGCCCGCTTCAGGTCCGGCGCCGGCCGACGCGCCCGCCGCGCCGGCTTCGGCCTGCTGCTTGGCGTACATCTTCTCGCCGAGCTTCTGGGCAGCGGTGCCGAGCGCCTCGCTCTTCTGCTTGATGGCGTCGACGTCGTTGCCACGGTGGGCTTCCTCGGCGTCCTTGATGGCCGCCTCGATCTTGCCCCTTTCCTCCTCGGCGAGGTCCTTGCCGTACTCGTTCAGCGACTTCTTGACCATGTGGATCATGCTGTCGCACTGGTTGCGCGCGTCGGCGAGCTCGTGCGCCTTCTGGTCCTCCTCGGCGTGCGACTCGGCGTCCTGCACCATGCGCTGGATTTCATCCTCGGACAGGCCGGAGTTGGCCTTGATGGTGATCTTGTTCTCCTTGCCGGTGGCCTTGTCCTTGGCCGAGACGTGCAGGATGCCGTTGGCGTCGATGTCGAAGGTGACCTCGATCTGCGGCATGCCGCGCGGCGACGGCGGGATGTCGGACAGGTTGAACTGGCCGAGGCTCTTGTTGCCGCCGGCCATTTCGCGCTCGCCCTGCAGCACGTGGATGGTCACCGCCGACTGGTTGTCCTCGGCGGTCGAGAAGACCTGCGAGGCTTTGGTCGGGATGGTGGTGTTCTTCTTGATCAGCTTGGTCATCACGCCGCCCAGGGTTTCGATGCCCAGCGACAGCGGGGTGACGTCGAGCAGCAGCACGTCCTTGACTTCGCCCTGCAGCACGCCGCCCTGGATCGCGGCGCCGACGGCGACGGCCTCATCGGGGTTCACGTCGCGGCGCGGCTCCTGGCCGAAGAACTCCTTGACCTTGTCCTGCACCTTGGGCATGCGGGTCATGCCGCCGACCAGGATCACGTCGTCGATGTCGCCGATCTTGCAGCCGGCGTCCTTGAGCGCGATGCGGCACGGCTCGATGGTGCGATCGACCAGGTCCTCGACCAGCGCTTCGAGCTTGGCGCGCGTGATCTTCATGGTCAGGTGCTTCGGACCGGAGGCGTCGGCGGTGATGTAGGGCAGGTTGATTTCGGTCTGCTGGCTCGACGACAGTTCGATCTTGGCCTTTTCCGCCGCGTCCTTGAGGCGCTGCAGCGCGAGCACGTCGGACTTGAGGTTGGCGCCGGACTCCTTCTTGAACTCCTCGATGATGTAGTCGATCAGGCGCTGGTCGAAGTCCTCGCCGCCCAGGAAGGTGTCGCCGTTGGTCGACAGCACTTCGAACTGGTGCTCGCCCTCGATCTCGGCGATTTCGATGATCGAAATGTCGAAGGTGCCGCCGCCCAGGTCATACACGGCGATTTTCTTGTCACCCTGTTTCTTGTCCATGCCGAAGGCCAGCGCGGCCGCGGTCGGCTCGTTGATGATGCGCTTGACTTCCAGCCCGGCGATGCGGCCGGCGTCCTTGGTGGCCTGGCGCTGGCTGTCGTTGAAGTAGGCCGGGACGGTGATCACCGCCTCGGTGACTTCCTCGCCGAGGTAGTCCTCGGCGGTCTTCTTCATCTTGCGCAGGACTTCGGCGGAGACCTGCGGCGGCGCGATCTTCTCGCCGCGCGCCTCGACCCAGGCGTCGCCGTTGTCGGCCTTGAGGATCTTGAAGGGCATCAGGCCGATGTCCTTCTGCACTTCCTTCTCCTCGAAGCGGCGGCCGATCAGGCGCTTCACCGCGAACAGCGTGTTGTGCGGGTTGGTCACCGCCTGGCGCTTGGCCGGGGCGCCGCACAGGATTTCGCCGTCGTTGGTGTAGGCGACGATGGACGGCGTGGTGCGCGCGCCTTCCGAGTTTTCGATGACTTTCGGCTTGCCGCCCTCCATGACGGCGACGCAGGAATTGGTCGTGCCGAGGTCGATGCCGATGATTTTGCCCATTTTCAAGTCCTTTCAGGTGAGGAGTGAGGGGTGAGGAGCGAGGAATCGCACTTCCTCACGCCGCGCTCCCCTTCGTTAATCGTGTACCGACGCCTATCTGGGGCCGGGGGAGAAGGTTTTCAAGCGCGGGCGTTCAGCCCTTCGGCTTGGCCACGATGACCAGCGCCGGGCGCAGCACGCGCTCGGCGATCAGGTAGCCCTTCTGCAGGACGGTGACGACCGTATTGGGCTCCTGGTCCGCCTCGATCATGCTGATCGCCTGGTGGAAGTTCGGATCGAACTTTTCCCCGGCCGGGTCGATTTCCTTGAGGCCCGACTTCTCGAAGGCGGCGACGAGCTGCTTGAGCGTCAGTTCGCTGCCGGCCTTGAGGCTGTCCACGCTGGGGTTCTCGGCGGCCAGCGCGGCCTCCAGGCTGTCCTTGACGGCCAGCAGTTCGCCGGCGAAGCGTTCGATGGCGAATTTGGAAGCCTTGGCGATGTCCTCCTGCGCGCGCCGGCGGACGTTTTCGGTTTCCGCCTTGGCGCGCAGCCAGGCGTCGTGATGCTCCTCCACCTTCAGTTCGGCCTGGCGGATCATCTCTTCGATGCTGGGCGTGCTTTCCGCCGGCTCCGTCGCGGGGGTCTCCGGCGCGTTTTCGCCGGCGGGGTGGGGGGCGATGTCTTTCTCGAGTTCTTGCATGGTTGGTGGTCTCCCGGAAAACTTCGAACCATTTGGGGACAAAACCTGTAATTTCAAGTAAAACTTTTACCGTGCTTGTTCGGCCGCGTTGCGATATGCTGGCGCGTTGAAATGATCGGCAGGCAGGGGGCCGCGAAACGGATGGACAAGATCGGCAAATACGAAATCGTCCGCACGCTCGGCAAGGGGGCGACCGCGGTCGTCTACCTCGCGCGCGATCCGGATTCGGGCCGCGAGGTGGCGATCAAGCTGATCCGTTTCAACGACGACAACGCCGCCATGTCGCGCCGCCTGCGCAAGCTGTTCCAGGTCGAGGATTCGGTCGGCCGGCGCATGGATCATCCGAACATCGTCAAGATCCACGACGCCGAGATCGAAAGCGACCAGGCCTACATCGTGATGGAGTACGTTCGACGGCAAGGCGCTCGATTACTACTGCGCGATCAACCGCCTGCTGCCGATGCACCGGGCCATCGGCATCGTCTTCAAGTGCTGCCTGGCGCTCGACCACGCCTTCCGGCAGGGCGTGGTGCACCGCGACATCAAGCCGGCGAACATCCTGATCGACGCCGACGACAACCCGAAGATCACCGATTTCGGGCTGGCGCTCAACCTGCACAAGGACATGAACCGGGACTCGACCTTCATCATGGGCGTGGGTTCGCCGGCCTACATGTCGCCCGAGCAGATCAAGAATTACCCGCTGAACCACAAGACCGACCTGTATTCGCTCGGCGTCGTGCTCTTCCAGCTGCTGACCGGGCGCCTGCCGTTCCGGGCCGCCAACCAGGGGGCGCTGGTTTACAAGATCGTCAACATGGACCCGCCGTCGGTGTGCGACCTCAACCCGAACCTGCCGGCCGGCCTCGGCCCGATCCTCAAGAAGGCGCTGGAGAAGGACCTCTACAACCGCTATCGCAACGGCGCGGAGTTCGCCAAGGACCTGTTGACCGTCCGCTACCAGATGTACGACGAGAACGAGACGCAGCAGGACACCGAGCACTTCGACATCCTGCGCGGCCTGGACTTCTTCCGCGAATTCGAGGACGTCGAGCTGTGGGAGGTCCTGCGCATCAGCGTCTGGCGCGACGTGTCGGACAAGGTCGCGCTGATCAGGGAAGGCGACAGCCATCGCTCGTTCGGCGTGATCATCCGCGGTTTCGTCGAGGTGTCGGTCGAGGGGAAATCGCTGTGCCGGCTCGGGACCGGGGAGGTCGTCGGCGAGATGGCCTACCTGCATCCGAGCGATAACAAACGTTCGGCGACGGTGGTCACGCTCGAACCGACGCTGTTCCTGGAGATCAACAGCTCGGCGCTCGACCTCGCCTCCGAGGAACTGCTCGAACGCTTCCGCAAGACGCTGCTGGCCAACGTGCTGGCGCGCCTGCGCGCGGCCGACAAGGCCCTGGCCCGTTCCGGCCCGCCGGCGGTGCAGGGGCGCGCCGCCGCCTGCGACCTGGAACTCGCGCCGCCCTGATCCGGCCGCGACCGCCGGGCCGGATTCGTATATCATACGGGGCTTCGTCCCGTTAGCGCCGTTGCCATCGATTCCCCGTGCTTTCCGTTTCTTCCGATCCGACCTCCGCCTCCACCATCCTCCAGGACGTTTTCGGCTACGGCGCCTTCCGCGGCGCGCAGGCGGAGATCGTCGCGCACCTGATCGCCGGCGGCGACGCGCTGGTGCTGATGCCCACCGGCGGCGGCAAGAGCCTGTGCTACCAGATTCCGGCCATCGCCCGGCACCGCGCCGGCCGGGGCGTGGCCGTGGTGATCAGCCCGCTGATCGCGCTGATGCACGACCAGGTCGGCGCGCTGGAGGAGGCCGGCGTGCACGCCGCCTTCCTGAATTCCACCCTGACGCTGGAAGAGGTCCAGCGCGTCGAGCGCGAGATGATGAGCGGCCGGCTGGTCATGCTCTACGTCGCGCCGGAGCGCCTGACCACGCCGCGCATGCTCGGTCAGCTCGACGCCCTGCACGCGCGCGGCCTGCTCAGCCTGTTCGCCATCGACGAGGCGCACTGCGTCAGCCAGTGGGGGCACGACTTCCGCGAGGACTACCTGGCGCTCGACGTGCTGCACGAACGCTATCCCGGCGTGCCGCGCATCGCCCTGACCGCCACCGCCGACGCGCTGACGCGCGCCGACATCATCGCCCGGCTGGACTTGGGCGGCGCGCGGGTGTTCATCAGCAGCTTCGACCGGCCGAACATCCGCTACGTGATCGTCGAGAAGGGCGACGCGCGGCGGCAGCTGCTGGCGTTCCTGCGCGAGGAGCACGCCTGCGACGCGGGCATCGTCGACTGCCTGTCGCGCAAGAAGGTCGAGGAGACGGCCGTCTGGCTGTCGGCCGAGGGCATCCCGGCGCTGCCGTACCACGCCGGGATGGATGCCGGACTGCGGCGCGAGCATCAGGACCGCTTCCTGCGCGAGGAAGGGCTGGTGATGGTCGCCACGATCGCCTTCGGCATGGGCATCGACAAGCCGGACGTGCGTTTCGTCGCGCACCTCGACCTGCCCAAGAACATCGAGAGCTACTACCAGGAGACCGGCCGCGCCGGCCGCGACGGCCTGCCGGCGGACGCCTGGATGGCCTACGGCCTGGCCGACGTGGTCAACCAGCGCCGGATGATCGACGAAAGCCCCGCCGACGAGACCTTCAAGCGCGGCCAGCGCGGCAAGCTCGACGCGCTCTTGTCGCTGGCCGAGGCGCACGACTGCCGGCGGGTGCGCCTGCTCGCCTATTTCGGCGAGGAAAGCGCGCCCTGCGCGGCCGCGCAGAACGTCTGCGACAACTGCCTGCATCCGCCGCAAACCTGGGATGCGACCGAGGCCGCGCGCAAGGCGCTGTCCTGCGTCTACCGGTTCTACCAGGGCGGCGGCCAGCGTTTCGGCGCCGTGCATCTGATCGACGTGCTGCGCGGCAAGACGACCGAGAAGGTCGCGCAGTACGGGCACCAGCGTCTCTCCACCTTCGGCATCGGCGCCGATCTGGCCGACGCGCAGTGGCGGGCGGTGCTGCGCCAGCTGATCGCGCTCGGCCACCTGCGGGTCGAGGGCGAGTTCAGTACGCTGGAGCTGACCGAAAGCGCGCGCGCCGTCCTGCGCGGCGAGGTGCAGCTGTTCCTGCGCCATCCGGCCAACCCGCTCGGCAAGACTGCCAGGACCCGGCGCGGCGCGCCGGACGCGCGCGGCAAGGCCCGGCGCGCGCCGCTGTCGATGGACGACGAGGAAATGGCGCGCTTCGAGGCCTTGAAGGCCTGGCGGGCCGGCGTCGCCCGCGAGCACAACGTGCCGGCCTACGTCGTCTTCCACGACGCCACCCTGGCCGAGATGGCCAAGGAAATGCCCGAAACCCTGGCGGCCCTGGCCGAGATCGGCGGCGTCGGGGCGAAGAAACTGGAAGCCTACGGGCGGGAGATCCTGCGCGTGCTCGGCGGGTGACTCAAACCGTCAGATCGACCTGCTGCACGCTGCCCACGCCGCCGCTTTCGCGGAGATAGACGCCGCTGCTGCGCACCTGGCCCTGCAGCGCGTTGTTCGCGTCCTTGACGGCGAAAGGCGTGGCGACGCGGGCCAGGCTGATCGCGCCGACGTCCGCTGCCATGAGCGAACGCAGGACGTCGACGCCGGCGCCGTCGCGGGTCCACACCGACAACTGCGCGTAAGCCGCGTCGTTCTCGTCGATCCAGCCGTTGTTGTCGTCGTCCAGCGCGGCCAGCTCGGCGAAGCCGTCGCCCGTCTTCGCGCCGAACAGTTCGGAACCGTCGTTGATCGTGCCGTCGCCGTTGCGGTCGAAGGCCAGGAAGCCGCTGCCGCCGGCCAGGAAATTGATGCGCTCGCTGGCGTTGCCGTCGGCATTGAGGTCGAAGGCGAAGCGCTGGTCGGTCAGCTGCGCGGCCGTGCCGGAAAAGTTGATCACCAGCGGATCGCAGGTCTTGCGGGCGTCGCCCAGGCGCACGCTTACGCTGGACTCCATGTGATAGCTGCGCGCCATGGACAGCGACAGATTGAAATTGATGGTCTGGCCGTCGGCCGTCTGCACCACGCCGCTGGCGGCGAACGAGGTCCGCTCGACTTCCGTGTAGGACTCGCGGCGGTCGTATTCGACGCCGTACCCGGCGCTGGGCGCTGATGCCGCCGGCGCCGCTGCGCCGCCGCCGAGGTCGCTCGCGTCGAAGACGTCGACGTCCTCGCCGGTCAGCTGCGCCAGCAGGAGGCGGATCAGGCTGAGCACGGGGTCCCGGTCGGAGGAGGCGAGACTGCCCAGCGAGGCGCTTTCCCCGGCCTGGGCGGAGCGCCCGGCGTCGGAGATGAGCACGCTGCCGATCGCCGCGCCGGAGGAGGCCGCGCCGGTGCCACTGCCGGAATCCGGCCGGCGGTCGCCGACCCACATGCGCATGGATTCCGAGACTTCATGGCGCTGCCATTGGCTGTGGCTCGATTCGAGTTGCAGCGACGAACCGGCGATCTTCATGGTGACTGTCCTTCCCGCAAGTAAAACCGTGTAAAGAACTAACGGAAAGGAATAGGAAATCTTGAGCGGCGTCCGGCGGCCGCGCATCCCGCCGGACGGCTAGCGGGTCGGCCAGCCTTGCAGGTGCCGCAGGGCCAGCGTTGCCAGCGCGCGAATCCAGTCGTCGCTTTCGTTCAGGCAGGGGATGGCGAAATATTCCCGGCCGCCGGCCGTGAGGAAGAGGGATTTGCCTTCGATGGCGATTTCCTCGAGCGTTTCCAGGCAGTCGGCGGGAAAGCCCGGGCACAGCACGTCCACGCGCCCGATGCCCTGCCGGCCGAAATTTTCGAGCGTCACGGCGGTGTACGGCTGCAGCCATTGCGCGAAACCGAAGCGCGACTGGAAGCAGACGACGCAGGTCTCCTCGTCGAGTTCCAGGGCGCGCGCCAGCAGCCGGCCGGTGGCTAGGCACTCGTCGCGGTACGGGTCGCCGAGTTCGACGGCCTTGGCCGGGATGCCGTGGAAGCTGAGGATCAGCCGGTAGGACGATGCCGGCCGGCCGTGCGCCGCCCAATGCCGGCGGACGCTGGCGGCGAGCGCCGCGATGTAGTCCGGTTCGGCGGGGAAGCTGCGCACCGTGCGCAGTTCCGGCTGGTCGCGCAAGGTGCCGGCCCAGGCGAAGGCGGCGTCGAAGGCCGTGGCGGTGGTGCCGGCGGAGTACTGCGGATAGAGCGGCAGCAGCAGGATGCGCGCGCATCCCTCGGCCGCCAGCCGGGTCAGCGCGTCGGGAATCGACGGCTGGCCGTAGCGCATCGCGTAATCGACGCGCACGGCGTGTCCCGCTTCGCCGAGCAGGCCGCGCAGCAGCTTGGCCTGCCGCTCGGTGTACAGCCTGAGCGGCGAGCCCTCGGGCGTCCAGATGGCGGCGTAGCGCTCGGCCGACTTGCGCGGGCGCAGGTTGAGCACGATGCCGTGGAGGATCGGCCACCAGAGGAGCCGCGGCGTTTCGACGACGCGCGGGTCGGACAGGAATTCGCGCAGATAGCGGCGCAGTGCGGGCGCGGTCGGCGCGTCGGGCGTGCCGAGGTTGATCAGCAGCACGGCCGTCCTGCCGGCTGCTTCCTGATGGGGCTCCGGTACGGACGGCATCAGGAGCTGGCTTGGTAGGTCAATGCCGAGGAAAGCAGCTTGGCGGTGATGTCGACGATCGGGATGACCCGTTCGTAGGCCATGCGCGTCGGCCCGATGACGCCGACCGAACCGACGATCTGGCCGTCGACCTCGTAGGGCGCGGTGACCACGCTGCATTCGTCGAGCGGCGCGAGGCCGGATTCGCCGCCGATGTAGATCTGGATGCCGGCGGCGCGGTGCGAGATGTCGAGCAGCCGCATGAGCGCGGTGCGCTGTTCGAAGAGATCGAACAGCTCGCGTAGGCGCTTCATGTTCGAGGACAGTTCCTCGACTTCGAGCAGGTTGCGCTCGCCCGAGATGACGTACTGGTCATCGGCCCGGCTCAGCGCTTCGTCGCCCGCCGCCAGCGCCGCGGCCATCAGGTTCTGCAGGTCGCTGCGCAGCTTGAGCAGGTCTTCCCGCACGCGGTTGCGGATCTGCTCGAAGTCGTGGCCGGCGAAATACTGGTTCAGGTAGTTGGTGGCGACGACCAGTTCCGCGGCGGAATAGGGCCGCTCGGTAAACAGGATGCGGTTCTGCACGTCGCCGTCCGTGGTCACCAGGATCAGCAGGATGCGCTTTTCCGACAGGCTGACGAACTCCATCTGCCGGATGCGCTGCGGCTTGCGGCGCGGCGTGAGGACGATGCCGGCGAAATGGGTGAACCCGGAAAGCAGCTCCGAGGCGTTGCTGATCAGGTCCTTCGGGTGCGACGGATGCAGGCGGCCCTCGATGGCGTGGATCTTCTCGCTCTCCAGCGGCTGCGTGATCAACAGGCTGTCGACGAAGAAGCGGTAGCCGCGCGGCGTCGGCACCCGGCCGGCCGAGGTGTGCGGGCTGGCGATGAAGCCCAGGTCCTCCAGGTCGGCCATCACGTTGCGCACGGTCGCCGCCGACAGGTCCAACCCCGAGTACCGGGAAAGTGCGCGCGAACCGACCGGCTGGCCGTCGGCGATGTAGCGTTCGATCAGGGTCTTGAGCAGGGTCCGGGCGCGTTCGTCGAGCATGGGGCCGATTCTACAAAAGAAACCGGAGATACCGTGTTGTGTTGTCAAGTATATATGTTTAAAACCGCTTCCTTGTTAGGGTATGGCTACTACACAAGCTAGTCTCACGATTACGAAGAGGTTCCGGGAAATACTGAGACGTTAGAAGGTGTTTTACGAATAGGTAAATTTCCGTCAGCGGAAATTCCCGTTAACAAAATGCCGTTATTTACTTTCTCTTCTCCAAAAAAACGACTTCAAGAAATCGTCGCCCTCGGCTGCGTTCACCTCGGCGCCCGGCGTCGCATCGACGCCGCCCGGAGATTACCTGGCACGCCAAATGCTCAATGTTTCGCGTGACCAACTGCAAAAAAAAGCGCCCGCCATGTTTCCGTCCAATTTGCTCATCGAAATGGGGGCGTCCCATCTCATGCCGTTCGCCATCATTGAGGCAAAACACTATCTGGACTGTCCTCAATGCACCGATTAGGGGATGGAAGCACCAATGAGATGCCTTTCGCCGACGGATACGACTGGCAGGACTACCGGGAGAACGATCATGCGGGAATCGTTACGCGCGAGTCATCTTCATACGATTTTCCACACATTCAGCATACCAAGATTGCAGACGGATATTTTTCTAATTCGATCATGAACTGTTCGATAGCCCCCATTCCCCTCTCACCGCGCCCCGCCGTGGCGGAGGGGCGTTCAGACATTACGATTCCCAACCAAGTCGCATTCGAAGGATTCCGCCTGGCAAGCGCTTTCCAACCGATTGTCAGTCTCTCGCTTCAACGTATTGTCGGACACGAGGCACTATTGCGCGCTTGCGACGTT
The DNA here is from genome assembly GCF_047602565.1 of Propionivibrio sp. Lineage (GTDB taxonomy): Bacteria > Pseudomonadota > Gammaproteobacteria > Burkholderiales > Rhodocyclaceae > Propionivibrio. The sequence continues at coordinate 480,525 of NZ_JASGGX010000001.1, read as the reverse complement.
GCCGGTCAGGCGACCTCGCCAGTGTCACTCTTTTCCGGTCTCGCTCCGGAAAAGCAGATGGTGCTTGACTGCATCTCCCATCAATTGCACCTGGATAACTTCAAGCAGTACGCTACAGGCGACAGGTGGATATTCCTGAACATGACCCCGGAGGTCTTTCTGCAAACTAGGCATGCGAAAACAGGAAACACCTTCAGCGACACCTTATCGACCCGGGGCATTAATCCCAACAATGTCGTTATTGAGCTCCTGGAAAGGGATGTCCGTGATTCGGCCGAATTTGAAGGCGCTGTCGCGTACTTTCGCGAACTTGGCTGCTTGATTGCTTTGGATGACTTTGGTGCTGGGAGCTCCAATTTCGACAGGGTCTGCAGCCTGCGGCCCAAGATCGTCAAACTCGATCGCAGCCTGATTGCTGACGTCACGCGAAAGTCGCGGGTGAGGCGCATTCTGCCTCAGCTGATATCGTTGCTGCATGAGGCAGGGGCGATGGTGTTGGTGGAAGGAATCGAATCCAAAGAAGAGGCTTACATCGCTTTGGAGGCGAACGCCGATCTTGCCCAGGGCTATTTGTTTGGCCACCCCGAGCCGTTCTGTACAGAACATGAGGAAGTTCAGGATTCACTGCAGTTGATATGGCAGGTATTCGATCAACACGGTGCTGTCAACACGGTGCGGCAGCACCAAATTATGGCCCCTTATATCAACGCCATCAGAAACGCTTCGGTTCTTCTGGCGGCTGATCGTCCGATAGCAGAGGCCTGCGCTGCCTTTCTGGCGTTGTCTGAGACATCGATATGCTACTTGCTCGATGCAGGGGGGCGGCAAATCGGCGTGAATCTTAGAGGCAATGGTATTGCGGCGTTCCCCGACCCACGCCTCGAGCCGCTGAGAGACACGCATCGGGCGCGGTGGTCGCGCTGTCCTTACTTCCGGCGTGCCATCGAGCACTTTGGAAAGGTCCAGATCACCCGTCCTTATCTGTCAATTTCAAGCGGTAGTCTTTGCGTTACGGTTTCCGTCGGTTTTCTGGCGGGGGACGAACAACGGGTCATATGCGGCGACATCACCTGGACCGAGAAGATGGCGCCGGCTCAACAAGGCGATTTTTGCGGGGCGACATCTCCCTAATACGGGACATTCCCCTACGCAGCGCCCAGCGATGGTGCTGTCGCGCGCGCATCATGGTAACGATTCGCCCGACGGACATTGTCGTACGTGGAATTCCGGATGGCACATGCATTGCTTTATCCGCCCAGACACCTGATCGATCACCTTGACTCCACCACTCTGATATGAGAAAGCCCAACAAATCGTGCATGAAGGCCGATCCCGAATATCTGACCCGTTTCATGGGATCGTTATTTCCCGACCAAAAGCGTCTCGGCGAAATACAAGCGGTTTACGACAACTTGACCTTGCTCGGTCAACTCCTCGGCGCCGGCACCGACATCACCAGCATGCGTCAGGATTTTCAGGAACTGGCCTCGGTATTGCTCGACCAGTTGGCGCGCGAGCATTACAAGAAGGCAAAGCTGAACCTCAGTTCATGCGCGCGGGTTGCGATTGACATCCTGGTCCGCAATCTCTTCGAACGTACGGCTGACATCGGGTTTCTCGCCACGGATAACGAGATCCGCACTTTCGCCGAGTCCGTTGTAGCCGACCCCATGGCGGCGCGGGATGAGGAACGACTTGCACGCCTGCACTCGCACTTCTCCGAATACGTCGCCAAGTACTCGGTTTACCACAACATCATGTTGCTATCGCCTTCCGGCGACGTGCTTGCTCAATTGGATCCATCCAATACCGTCAAACAGACAAGCGATCGCCTTCTGAATGAAGCGCTGACGACGTCTCAAGGTTACGTCGAAATTTTCCGGCCGACGGATCTGCTTCCTGACGAGCCGAGCCCGCTGATTTATGCCTATCGGGTGATGGCGGACGACGGAAGCCGTCCCGTCGGAGTGCTCTGCCTATGTTTCCGCTTCATGGACGAGTGTCAACGAATTTTCGACAGCCTCGTTTCGGAAGATGACTGGACGGTGATTACCCTGCTGGATCCGAGCGGCCACGTCATTGCCAGCAGCGATCCGTACCAGTTTCCGCTCGGTGCGCGTGTGGAGCCGGTCCCGGACAACGAATGCCGAATCGTGCGTTTCGCCGGGCGGGAGTATCTTGCTACGACGCGCCAGGCCGACCCCTATCAAGGCTATTGCGGCCCCGGTTGGCTCGGACACGTCATGGCGCCGCTCAATCATGCCTTCGAGATGGCCGAGGCGTCCGAGCTGTCTGGCGTCCCGGACACTATCCTCGCCGGGGTGCTCGATGTGGCAACACTGCTCGGCACAGCCCTCCGGGACATCCCCGTCCGGGCAACCACGATCCAGCAGGAACTTAATCGCGCCGTCTGGAACGGCAACATTTGGCTGGCAAGGGAAAGTAACGCGCACAACTCGCAATTTGCAAAGGTACTGCTGCGCGAAATCGGCAGCACCGGCGTTCGTACCCGCAACGTCTTCAGCGAATCGACGAACAACCTTTACAAGACAGTCGTCTCGTCGGTACTTTTCGATTGTGGCGCGCAAGCCGCCCTGGCCATCGACATCATGGACCGCAATCTCTATGAACGTGCCAACGATTGCCGGTGGTGGGCACTATCCCGCGTTTTTCGCGAAGGACTCGACGGTTCGCAGACACAGACGCCCGCGCTTCGACAGAAGCTGACTACCGTATTGCGTCATATCAACGACCTCTATACGGTCTACAGCAACTTGATTCTTTTCGACAACAGCGGCCGGGTCGTTGCCGTATCGAATGCGGCATACAACGATCGTCTGGGGAGCGTCCTCGGGGAGGCCTGGGTGAGACCGTGCCTCGGCCTTCGCGACACGCAGAGCTATTGCGTTTCGGATTTTTCACCCAGTAGCCTTTATGCCGATCAGGCGACCTATGTCTTCGCGGCAGCCGTCCGGTCTGTCGAAAACGACAACCCCGTCGGCGGCATCGCCATCGTCTTCGACTCGACGTCTCAGTTCCAGGCCATGCTCAAAGACGCACTACCCAGACAAGAAGATGGTACCCCCGTTCCGAACGCATTTGCCGTATTTGCGGACAGCGACGGTCGTATTATCGCGAGCACCAATCCGGCGCTGCCGGCCAACGGATCTATCGATGTCAGTGATGAGTTCTTTACCCTGCAGCGCGGCGAGACCACCGCCAACATCATCGCTTACGATGACATCTATTACGCTGTCGGCTCCTGCAAAAGCGCGGGGTATCGCGAGTACAAGTCGGCAAGCGATTCGTACCAGAAGGAAATTGTCGCGCTCATCTTCATGCCGCTCTCGGACAGACTGGCCGATCCGCGTCCACAGAGAATGCTTCGCCACGGGGAGGCCGGAGAGGGGCGCCTCCTGAGGCAAGCAGGCAGCCAAGACACCCGCGACATCGCCAGTTTTTACATCGGTCACAACTGGTACGGCATTCAGCCGACATCGGTCGTCGCCGCCGTAGACGCGGAAAGACTGACGCCGATTCCAGGCTCCTCGAACTGGATCGTCGGCTGTCTCATGTATGAGGACAATGCAATATCCGTCGTCAACATTGCCGCGGCCATACAGGCCATTCGCCCGCCGCATGAAAGACGGCGATGGAGTGATGGTTTTAGCGACAAGCAGCAGATTCTTGTCTTGAAATCCGTCCGCCACAAGGTGCTGTTCGGGTTGATTGTCGATCGTCTGGCCGAAGTGACGGAAATCGAAACGCATCGCATCGAGCCTGTCCCGAGCATGCTCTCGGACAGCCAGTCAATGATTGAAAGCCTGGTCAAACCGTGTGAAGAAGATCATGAGCGACGGATCCTGATGGTTCTCTCCGCAGAGAAGATCCTCGAACGGTGTTCCCTTGCCGAACCGCATGCACAAATAGCCGGCCAGGGTGCCATTCTGGGATGTGTGTAGCGAAAATCTGCGCCGTGACCTTGCTTTTGACGGGGTAGTTCGACGCGAAGAAGGCCTCCGCTTGATCGAATCGGTCATGATAGGGTTGCGGACGCGACCGGCAATGAATTCGCTCGGGGTGTTGATGAGGATTCCGTCGGATCTGCAAGCGATGGGAAATCGAACCGAGGGTGCGCTTGGGCGGCTTTTCAGTTTGCCGGGGGGTGACCATGGCTTAGCTCCGGCTGGCCACGGATTCGTTGCCGGTTCCCTCGTCGGTGATGGCGCCGAGGACGTCGTCGGGATTCACGCCCAGGGCCTGGGGTTCGATCTTCTGAATCGCGCGCGATGCATCCGGCTACCGGAGCTTGGACGTCAGCCCGAGTCGTTCCAGGACCAGGGTGAAGATCGGTTTGGCGATCGCCCAAGCCTCCCGGGCCGCAAGCGGCACGGAGGCGATTGGGGTTTGGGATTTGTGGTTTAATTCCGTCCCATGACCGCCCCCCACCCCTCGAACCCATCAAGCTGCCGGGATTGCCAGTTCCCGCCGCAGACAATCGCGCTGATCGGCAAGTATCAAAGCCGCGAAATCGCCGAATCGCTGTCCTTGCTGGCGAAGAACCTCCACGACCGGGGCGTCGGGGTGCTGGTCGAGGAAGCCACCGCCAGCCTGTCCGAGACGGGCGTCGAGCCGCACATCTGGACGCGCTGCGGCTATGCCGAGATCGGCGCGCGGGCCGACGCCGCGATCGTCCTGGGCGGCGACGGCACGATGCTCAACGCCGCCCGCCACCTGGCGCGCCACCGCGTGCCGCTGGTCGGCGTCAACCAGGGCCGCCTCGGCTTCATGACCGACATCGCCCGGGCCGACATGCTGACCTGCGTGGACGACCTGCTGGCCGGCAAATTCACCGCCGAGAGCCGCATGCTGCTGTCCGGCGAGATCGTGCGCGACGGCCGGGTGGTCGCCTCCAACCTGGCGCTCAACGAGGTGGTGGTCGACAAGGGCGCCATCGGCCGTCTGATCGACTTCGATCTGTACGTCGACGGCGAATTCCTCTACAACCTGCGCTCGGACGGGGTGATCGTGTCGACGCCGACCGGCTCCACGGCGTACTCGCTCGCCGCCAACGGCCCCATCCTGCACCCGCAGGTCACCGGCATCGCGCTGGTGCCGCTGTGCCCGCACTCGCTGACCAACCGGCCGGTGCTGGTCGGCGACCGCAACGCGATCGAGATCCGCATCGTGCGCGCCGACGATTCACGGGTGCACTTCGACGGCCAGGTCACCTTCGACATGAAGCCGGGCGACGCCATGCGCATCCGGCGCTCGGAGGATTCCGTGTGTTTCCTGCATCCGCCCGGCTACAGCTATTTCGCCATGCTGCGCGAAAAGCTGCACTGGAGCCGGCAGCCGACGACGCGCTGACATGCTGCAGCGCCTGACCATCCGCGATTTCGTCCTGGTCGACCGGCTGGAGCTCGAATTCGCGGCGGGCTTCGGCACGCTGACCGGCGAAACCGGCGCGGGCAAGTCGATCCTGGTCGACGCGCTGGCCTTCGTGCTCGGCGAACGGGCCGACGCCGGCACCATCCGCGCCGGCTGCGAGCGCGCCGAGGTCGCGGCCGAGTTCGCGCTCGGCGACGCGCCCGCCGTGTCCGCCTGGCTGCGCGACAACGACCTCGACGGCGGCGACGGCCTGCTGCTGCGCCGCGTGCTCGACGCCACCGGGCGTTCCCGCGCCTACCTCAACGGGTCGCCGGCGACCGTCCATCAGGTGCGCGAGGTTTCCGAACTGCTGGTCGACATCCACGGCCAGCACGCGCACCAGTCGCTGTTGCGCCCCGAGGCCCAGCGCCTGCTGCTCGACGCGCACGCGCGCCTGTCCGGCCCGGCGGCGCAGGTGGCGGACGCCTGGCGCCGCTGGCGTGAGGCGAAGAATCTGCTGGAATCCGCCGCCGCAGGCGCCGAGGCGCTGGCACAGGAGCGCGAGCAGCTCGCCTGGCAGGTGCGCGAACTCGAAACGCTGGGCTTTTCCGCCGAGGAATGGAACGGCCTCAACGTCGAGCACAAGCGGCTGGCGCACGCGGCGAGCCTGGTCGAAGGCGCGCGCTTCTCCCTGGCCGCGCTGGCCGAGGACGACGCATCGTGCGAGGCGCAGCTCGACGCGGCCCTGGCGCGGCTCGACGACCTGGCCGGCTTCGATCCAGCGCTCGGCGAGATCGCCGCCCTGCTGCAGTCGGCGCAGGCCGAACTGGCCGAGGCGATCTCCGCGCTGCACCGCTACGCCGACCGCCTGGAGCTCGATCCGGAGCGCCTGGGCGAGATCGAACGGCGCATCGAGGCGGTCCTGGCCTGCGCGCGCAAGTACCGCGCGAGTCCGGAGGAACTGCCGGAATTGCTGGCGCGCTGGCGGGAGCGCCTGGCGGCGCTGGGCGAAGCGGCCGACACGGCGACGCTGGAGGCGCGCATGCAGGCGGCGCGCCAGGAATATGAGGTGCTGGCGCGGAAGCTCTCCACGGCGCGCGCCAAGGCGGCGAAGCAGCTCGGCGCCGAGGTCAGCCGCGTGATGCAGCAGTTGGCGCTCGGCGGCGGCCGCTTCGAGATCGCCCTGGTGCCGGTCGCGGAGGGCGGCGCGTTCGGGCTGGAGCAGGTCGAATTCCGCATCGCCGGGCTGGCCGGGAACGAATCGCGGCCCCTGGCCAAGGTGGCCTCGGGCGGCGAACTGTCGCGCATCAGCCTGGCCATCCAGGTGGTGACGAGCCAGGCGGCCAGCGTGCCGACGCTGGTGTTCGACGAGGTCGACGTGGGCATCGGCGGCGGCGTCGCCGAGGTCGTGGGCCGCCTGCTGCGCGAACTCGGCGGCGAACGGCAGGTGCTGTGCGTGACCCACCTGCCGCAGGTCGCGGCGCGGGCCAACTGGCAGTGGCAGGTCGCCAAGAACAGCCGCGACGGCCAGGTGCGCAGCCAGGTCGTCGCGCTGGACGAATCCGGCCGCGTCGAGGAAGTGGCGCGCATGCTGGGCGGCGTGGAAATCACCGCGATCACGCGGCAGCACGCGCGGGAGATGCTGGGTCTCGGCTGACCTTGATTGAGGCCTGCGGGCCGGCGCCGTCGCGCCGCCTGCCGTTTACCCGCCGGCGTGCTCCGTCGCCGCCGTTCCGTGCTTGTCCTTGTTCGGACAGTCCGGCCGGGTGCATTCGACGTAGAGATACATGGCGTGCGCCTGGATGGCGAAGCCGCGCTCCTTGGCGATGCGCTTCTGGCGGCGCTCGATTTCCTCGTCGTGGAATTCCTCGACGTGGCCGCAGTGGGTGCACACGAGATGGTCGTGGTGCTGCATCGCCTTGCGTTCGAACACCGCCTTGCCCGATTCGAAATGGTGCCGTTCGAGCAAACCGGCCTGCTCGAACTGGGTCAGCGCGCGATAGACCGTGGCCAGACCAATGTCCATGTTGTCGCTGAGCAGCAGGCGATAGACGTCGTCGGCCGTGAGGTGTTTGCCTTCCGCTCTGTCGAACAGCTCGAGGATTTTCATGCGCGGGAAGGTGGCCTTGAGCCCGATGCTCTTGAGTTCGCTGGATTTGTTCATGGCTGTGGAGAAGTAACGATGCGTTCTTTCGGTTATGATATACCGCTTGCTATGACTCTGACTCGGGACCGTAGTTTAATGCCATTCCACAAAATTTTATTAACGGGGGGAGCACGCTGCGGGCGGATCGCGGCCGCCGCCGTTTTCGTCTCCCTGGTCGGAGCGTGTTCATGGGTGCCGCGCCCGATCAGCGAGTACAAGATCGACATCCAGCAGGGCAACGTCCTGACCCAGGACATGGTTGCGCAGCTCAAGCCGGGGCTGACCAAGGACCAGGTCCGCTTCATCCTTGGGACACCGGTGCTGATGGACATGTTCCACGCCAATCGCTGGGACTATGTTTACCGCCTGCAGAAGGGCAGCACGGGAGAAGTCGAGATGCGCAAGTTCTCGACCTTCTTCGACGACAACGACCGGCTGGTCCGCGTCGGCGGCGACGTGGCCGCCCTGCAGTCCGCGGGCGGCGCGTCCGCGGCGCCGGAGAACAGGATGCGCGAGATCGACCTGGGCTCGGTGCCGGAGGGCACGGTGGCGCCGCCGATCGAGGAGAAGGGATTTTTCGGAAAAATGATGGAAAGCATGGGGTTCTGAGATGAGTGCATTGAAGATCGCGGTGGTCGGGGCGACCGGACGGATGGGGCGGATGGTCATCGAGGCGGTGCTCAAGGACGACGTGGCCGAGCTGGCGGCGGCCATCGACCTGCCGGGCAATCCGATGATCGGCAAACCCGTCGGCGAACTGGTCGGCATGCCGTGCGAGGTGCGGGTGAGTTCGGACGCCGAGGCCGGTATCGCCAGTGCCGACTGCCTGATCGACTTCACGCGGCCGGAGGGCACGCTTGAACATCTGGCGATCTGCCGGCGGCACCGGGTGGCGATGGTGATCGGCACGACCGGGCTGGACGACGAGGGCCGGCAGACGGTGGCCGACGCGGCGAAGGAAATCCCGGTGGTTTTCGCGCCGAACATGAGCGTCGGCTGCAACGTGGCGTTCAAGCTGCTGGACGTGGCCTCGCGCATCCTGGCGCAGGGGTACGACGTCGAAATCGTCGAGGCGCACCACCGGCTCAAGGTCGACGCGCCTTCGGGCACGGCGCTGCGCATGGGCGAGGTGGTGGCCGCGGCGCTGGGGCGCGACCTCAGGCAATGCGCCGTCTACGGGCGCGAGGGCGTGACCGGCGAGCGCGATCCGTCGACCATCGGCTTCGCCACCATCCGCGGCGGCGACATCGTCGGCGACCACACGGTGATGTACTGCGGCATCGGCGAGCGCGTCGAGATCAGCCACAAGGCGGGCAGCCGCATGCCGTACGCGCTGGGCAGCCTGCGCGCCGCGCGTTTCCTGGCGGGCAAGGAGAACGGCCTGTTCGACATGCAGGACGTGCTCGGCCTGCGCTGAGGCCGGATCGCCGGCCGGCGGCGCGCCGGTTTTCCGCCGGCAGAGCGCCGCGCGTTGCCGAGAGCGGCGCCCTCGGGGTATAATCCGAACGTTTTCAAGACATTAAGCGGGAGAGTCGAGTGCTCTCCCGCTTTTGCATATCTACGCTACGGAACAGGAGCCTTCTGTGTCATTGCTACCCTCTTTTCCGCCCGCGGTTCTCGTATTGGCCGACGGAACCGTTTTCCGCGGCTACGCCATCGGCGCCTCCGGCATCGCCAGCGGCGAGGTGGTGTTCAATACGGCGATCACCGGCTACCAGGAAATCCTGACCGATCCGTCGTACTGCGGGCAGATCGTCACGCTGACCTATCCGCACATCGGCAACGTCGGCTGCAACGCGGAGGATTTCGAGTCGCGCGCCAATTTCGCCGCCGGGCTGGTGATCCGGGATCTGCCGCTGCGTGCCGAGAGCTGGCGCCTGGAAATGTCGCTGCCGGACTACCTGAAGAAGTACGGAGTGGTGGCCATCGCCGGCATCGACACGCGCAAGCTGACGCGCATCCTGCGCGAGAAGGGCGCCCAGTCCGGCTGCCTGATGGCGGGCGAGATTGACGAAGGCAAGGCGCTGCGCGAGGCGCGGGCGTTCCCGGGGCTGGCCGGCATGGATCTGGCCAAGGTGGTCAGCGTCGAGTCGCCCTGCGAGTGGAGCGAGGGCGAGTGGACGCTGACGGGCTACCGGCCGGCGGCTGAAGCGAAATACCACGTCGTGGCCTACGATTACGGCGTCAAGCGCAACATCCTGCGCATGCTCGCCTCGCGCGGCTGCAAGGTGACGGTGGTGCCGGCGCAGACCCCGGCCGCCGAGGCGCTCAAGTACGCGCCCGACGGCATCTTCCTGTCCAACGGACCGGGCGATCCCGAGCCCTGCGACTACGCCATCGCCGCGATCCGTGAATTCCTCGAGTGCAAGCTGCCGACGTTCGGTATCTGTCTCGGGCAGCAGCTGATGGGCCTGGCCGCCGGCGCCCGCACGCTGAAGATGAAGTTCGGCCACCACGGCGCCAACCACCCGGTCAAGGACCTCGATTCCGGGCAGGTGCTGATCACCAGCCAGAACCACGGTTTCGCCGTCGATCCGGCGACCCTGCCGGCCAACGTGCGGGTCACCCACGTCTCCCTGTTCGACGGTTCGCTGCAGGGCATGGCCTGGACCGACCGGCCGGCGCTCTCCTTCCAGGGCCACCCGGAGGCGAGTCCGGGGCCGCACGACGTGGCCTACCTGTTCGACCGTTTCATTTCGATGATGCAAGCCAGAAAGGCCGAGGGAAAGTAACTCATGCCGAAGCGTACAGACATCCACAGCATCCTGATCATTGGCGCGGGGCCGATCATCATCGGCCAGGCCTGCGAGTTCGACTACTCGGGCGCGCAGGCGTGCAAGGCGCTGCGCGAGGAAGGCTTCCGGGTCATCCTGGTGAACTCCAATCCGGCGACGATCATGACCGACCCGGAAATGGCCGACGTGACCTACATCGAGCCGATCAACTGGAAGGTGCTCGAAAAAATCATCGAGAAGGAGCGGCCCGACGCGCTGCTGCCGACCATGGGCGGGCAGACGGCGCTGAACTGCGCGCTCGACCTGGCGCACCACGGCGTGCTGGAGAAGTTCGGCGTGGAAATGATCGGCGCCAGCCAGGAGGCCATCGACAAGGCCGAGGACCGCGAGAAGTTCAAGGCGGCGATGACCCGCATCGGCCTCGGCTCGGCGCGCTCGATGATCGCCAACAGCCTGGAGGAGGCGCAGCAGGTGCAGGCCGCGCTCGGCTTCCCGGCGATCATCCGGCCGTCCTTCACCATGGGCGGCTCGGGCGGCGGCATCGCCTACAACCAGGAGGAATTCGTCGAGATCTGCAAGCGCGGGCTGGAAGCCTCGCCGACGCACGAGCTGTTGATCGAGGAATCGCTGATCGGCTGGAAAGAGTTCGAGATGGAGGTGGTCCGCGACCGCAAGGACAACTGCATCATCGTCTGCTCGATCGAGAACCTCGACCCGATGGGCGTGCACACCGGCGATTCGATCACCGTGGCGCCGGCGCAGACGCTGACCGACAAGGAATACCAGATCATGCGCGACGCCTCGATCGCCGTGCTGCGCGAGATCGGCGTCGACACCGGCGGTTCCAACGTGCAGTTCGCCATCAACCCCGACGACGGGCGGATGATCGTCATCGAGATGAACCCGCGCGTGTCGCGCTCGTCCGCGCTGGCCTCGAAGGCCACCGGCTTCCCGATCGCCAAGGTGGCGGCCAAGCTGGCGGTCGGCTACACGCTCGACGAACTGGCCAACGAGATCACCGGCGGCCGGACGCCGGCGTCGTTCGAGCCGTCGATCGACTACGTGGTGACCAAGGTGCCGCGCTTCGCCTTCGAGAAGTTCCCGACGGCCAATTCGCGCCTGACCACGCAGATGAAGTCGGTCGGCGAGGTGATGGCCATCGGCCGCACCTTCCAGGAATCGTTCCAGAAGGCGTTGCGCGGCCTGGAAGTCGGCGTTGACGGGATGAACCAGCGCACCACCGACCGCGAGGAGCTGGAAAAGGAGCTCGGCGAGCCCGGCCCGGAGCGCATCTGGTACGTCGGCGACGCCTTCGAGAACGGCTTCACGCTCGATGAGGTGCATCAGCTGACGCACATCGATCCGTGGTTCCTGGCGCAGATCGAGGACATCGTGCGCATCGAGATGCAGCTCGACGACATGAAGCTGAACGACCTCAACGCCCCGACCCTGCGCGAGCTGAAGCGCAAGGGCTTCTCCGACCGGCGCCTGGCCAAGCTGCTGCGCACCACCGAATCCCAGGTGCGTGCGCGTCGCCACCTGCTCGGCATCCGCCCGGTGTACAAGCGCGTCGACACCTGCGCCGCCGAGTTCGCCACCAGCACGGCCTACATGTACTCGACCTACGAGGAGGAATGCGAGGCCAATCCGAGCGACCGCAAGAAGATCATGGTGCTCGGCGGCGGGCCGAACCGCATCGGCCAGGGCATCGAGTTCGACTACTGCTGCGTGCACGCCGCGCTGGCCATGCGCGAGGACGGCTATGAGACGATCATGGTCGAACTGCAACCCGGAGACCGTGTTGACCGACTACGACACCTCCGACCGCCTGTATTTCGAGCCGCTGACGCTGGAGGACGTGCTGGAGATCGTCGCCGTCGAGAAGCCCGAGGGCGTGATCGTCCAGTTCGGCGGCCAGACGCCGTTGAAGCTGGCGCGCGACCTGGAAGCCAACGGCGTGCCGATCATCGGCACCTCGCCGGACATGATCGACGCCGCCGAGGACCGCGAACGCTTCCAGCAGCTGCTCAACGACCTCGGCCTCAAGCAGCCGCCCAACCGCACGGCGCGCACCGAGGAGGACGCGCTGCGCCTGGCCGAGGAGATCGGCTACCCGCTGGTCGTGCGTCCGTCCTACGTGCTCGGCGGGCGGGCCATGGAGATCGTGCACGAGCCGCGCGACCTCGAACGCTACATGCGTGAGGCGGTGAAGGTGTCCAACGATTCGCCGGTGCTGCTCGACCGCTTCCTCAACGATGCCTGCGAGGTTGACGTTGACGCGCTGTCCGACGGCGAGGAAGTGATCATCGGCGGCGTCATGGAGCACATCGAACAGGCCGGCGTGCACTCCGGCGACTCGGCCTGCTCGCTGCCGCCGTACTCGCTCTCGCCGGAGATCCAGGACGAACTGCGCCGGCAGACCAAGCTGATGGCCAAGGGACTCAACGTCTGCGGCCTGATGAACGTGCAGTTCGCCATCCAGCACGACGTGGTCTACGTGCTGGAAGTCAATCCGCGCGCGTCGCGCACCGTGCCGTTCGTCTCCAAGGCCACCGGGCTGCCGCTGGCCAAGGTCGCCGCGCGCTGCATGGCCGGGCGTTCGCTGGCCGGGCAGGGCGTGACGCAGGAAGTCATCCCGCCGTATTTCTCGGTCAAGGAAGCCGTCTTCCCGTTCAACAAGTTCCCCGGCGTCGATACCATCCTCGGGCCGGAAATGAAGTCGACCGGCGAAGTGATGGGCGTCGGCACCACCTTCGAGGAAGCCTTCGTGAAGAGCCAGGCGGCCACCAACGTCAGGCTGCCGAGCCAGGGGAAAGTGTTCCTCAGCGTCAAGGATTCCGACAAGGACAAGGTGGCGGCGATCGCCCGCGACCTGCACGACGCCGGCTTCGTCCTGCTCGCCACGCGCGGCACGGCGGCGACCGTCGCCGCGGCGGGGATTCCGGTGGCCGTGGTCAACAAGGTGACCGAGGGCCGGCCGCACATCGTTGACATGATCAAGAACGGCGAGATCGCGCTGATCGTCAACACGGTCGATGAAAAACGCAAAGCCATCAACGACTCGCGGTCGATCCGCACGTCGGCGCTGGCCGCGCGGGTGACCATCTACACGACCGTGTGGGGTGCCGAGGCGGCGGCGGTGGGCATCAAGAACCGGGGCGACCTGGTGGTCTACCCGTTGCAGACACTGCACGCACAACTCGGTTAATATTCGCTTTCATTCACCGCCGGAGCGGCACGCTAGCGTGGCCCGGCGGTTTTGTTTTCTGGCAGACAACGATGAACAAGACACCGCTGACCATTGCCGGAGCCGAGAAGCTCCGCGCCGAACTGCACCACCTGAAATCGGTGGAGCGTCCGAACGTGATCGCCGCGATCGCCGAGGCGCGTTCCTACGGCGACCTTTCCGAGAACGCCGAATACGATGCGGCCAAGGAGCGCCAGGCTTTCATCGAAGGACGGATCAAGGAGGTCGAACTGAAGCTGTCCAACGCGCAGATCATCGACCCCACGCTGCTCGACGCCGACGGGCGCTGCGTGTTCGGGGCCACGGTCGAGCTGGAGGATCAGGATTCGGGCGACCAGGTGACCTACCAGATCGTCGGCGAGGACGAGGCCGACATCAAGTCGGGCAAGATCTCGGTCAATTCGCCGATCGCCCGGGCGCTGATCGGCAAGTACGCCGGCGACGTGGCGCAGGTGCAGGCGCCGGGCGGCATCCGGGAATACGAAGTGCTGGACGTGCGTTACGAGTAGCGGGAAAGGGAAATGCCGGAACGGCGCGGCGCTCTTCCGGCTCGGGGCGGCTACTGCTGAAAACTGCGCTTGCTGCGCCGGGGCTCGGCCCTGCGGTGTGGGGTGGGACGGGAACCTGGAGCCGCCTTGTCCTCCGGGGCGGGGCGCCAGACCACCAGCAGTTTGCCGATGTGCTGCACCGGCGCGGCGCCGAGCTGTTCGCAGATGGCCGCGATGAGGTGTTCGCGTTCCTCGCGGTCGTCGTTGTAAACCCGGATCTTGATCAGCTCATGGCTGTCGAGGCAGACGCCGATTTCCTTGAGGACCGACTCGGTGAGTCCGTTCTGGCTGATCGAGACGACGGGTTTCAGGGCATGCGCCCGGGCACGCAGCGAACGCCGCTGGGCGGCAGTGATTTCAAGCATTGGCGGGACCTTTCGAAACGCCCATTTTACAGGTTTGCGCGATGAAACGAACCAGGACGAGCAAGGCGTGGATGCACGAGCACGTGACCGATCCCTACGTGCAGCGGGCCAAGGCGGCGGGCTACCGGTCGCGCGCCGCGTACAAGCTGATGGAGATCGACGATCGCGACCACCTGATCCGTCCCGGCGGCACGGTCGTCGACCTCGGCGCGGCGCCCGGCGGCTGGTCGCAGGTGGCGGCGCAGCGGATGAAGGGGAGCGGCCGCGTGGTGGCGCTCGATCTGCTGGAAATGGACGGATTGCACGGCGTCCACTTCATCCAGGGCGATTTCCGGGAGGAGAGCGTCCTGCGCCAGCTCGAAGCGCTGCTCGCCGGCGAGCGCGTGGACCTTGTGCTTTCCGACATGGCCCCCAACATATCCGGTGTGCCGGTTTCCGATCAGGCGCGGATCATGCACCTGGCGGAACTCGGACTGGACTTCTGCCGGCAGTGGCTGAAACCGGACGGTGCTTTCCTGGTCAAAGTTTTTCAGGGCTATGGCTACGAGGACTTCGTGCGCGAGATGAGGCAGGTTTTCAAGAGCGTGGCGACGCGCAAGCCGGATGCGTCGCGCGATCGCAGCGCGGAAGTTTATCTGCTGGGAAAAGCGCTGAAACCGGACTGAGGCCGGCGGCTTGAAATGCGTGCCTCGGGCCGGGGAAGCTGATCTGACGAATCAGTGCAGAAGGGTTAGAATGTTGTTTTTCGAATGTATTCTTCTCCGGCCGCCCCGGGGAGCAACGAGGATGAGGTACGGCATTGAATAACATGTTCAAGAATCTGGCGGTCTGGCTGGTGATCGGTCTTGTGCTGATGACCGTCTTCAACCAGTTCAATTCCCGACAGGTCACCCAGGCCTCGATGGAGTACTCCCAGTTCATGGAGGAAGTCGGGCGCGGCTCGATCACCAAGGTGGTCATCGAGGGGCGGGTGCTCAAGGCTACGACCAGCGACGGCCGCAAGCTCACCACGTATGCGCCGCCCGACCTGTGGATGGTATCCGACCTGCTCAAGCACGGCGTCAAGGTCGAGGCCAAGCCGGAAGAGGAGCAGTCCTTCCTGATGAACATCTTCATCAGCTGGTTCCCGATGCTGCTGCTGATCGGCGTGTGGGTGTTCTTCATGCGGCAGATGCAGGGCGGCGGCAAGGGCGGCGCCTTCTCGTTCGGCAAGAGCAAGGCGCGGCTGCTCGACGAATCGACCAACAACATCACCTTCGCCGACGTCGCTGGCTGCGACGAAGCCAAGGAGGAAGTCGCCGAACTGGTCGACTTCCTGCGCGATCCGTCCAAGTTCCAGAAGCTTGGCGGGCGCATTCCCAAGGGCGTGCTGCTGGTGGGCAACCCGGGCACCGGCAAGACGCTGCTGGCCAAGGCCATCGCCGGCGAGGCGAAGGTGCCGTTCTTCTCGATCTCCGGTTCGGACTTCGTCGAAATGTTCGTCGGCGTGGGCGCGGCCCGCGTGCGCGACATGTTCGACAACGCTAAGAAGCATTCGCCGTGCATCATCTTCATCGACGAGCTGGATGCCGTCGGCCGGCAGCGGGGCGCGGGCCTCGGCGGCGGCAACGACGAGCGCGAGCAGACGCTGAACCAGATGCTGGTCGAGATGGACGGCTTCGAGGCGAGCTCGGGCGTGATCGTCATCGCCGCCACCAACCGGCCGGACGTGCTCGACCCGGCGCTGATGCGTCCGGGACGCTTCGACCGCCAGGTGGTGGTGCCGCTGCCCGACATCCGCGGCCGCGAGCAGATTCTCAACGTGCACATGCGCAAGGTGCCGCTGGCGCCGGACGTCAAGGCCGACATCATCGCGCGCGGCACGCCGGGCTTCTCGGGCGCCGACCTCGCCAACCTGGTTAACGAGGCGGCCCTGTTCGCCGCGCGCGGCAACAAGCGCCTGGTCGACATGGAGGACTTCGAGAAGGCCAAGGACAAGATCATGATGGGCGCCGAGCGGCGCAGCATGGTGATGAACGAGGAGGAGAAGCGCAACACCGCCTACCACGAATCCGGCCATGCGGTGGTCGCCAAGCTGGTGCCGAAGTCCGACCCGGTGCACAAGGTCACCATCATCCCGCGCGGCCGCGCGCTGGGCCTGACCATGCAGCTGCCGGAGGAAGACCGCTACGCCTACGACCGCACCTACCTGCTGAGCCGCATCGCCGTGCTGTTCGGCGGGCGGATCGCCGAAGAGCTGTTCATGAACCAGATGACCACCGGCGCCTCGAACGATTTCGAGCGGGCGACGCAGATGGCGCGCGACATGGTGACGCGCTACGGCATGTCCGACGTGCTCGGGCCGATGGTCTATGGCGAGAACGAGGGCGAGGTGTTCCTCGGTCGTTCGGTGACCACGCACAAGAACGTGTCCGAGGCGACGATGCAGAAGGTCGACGCCGAAATCCGGCGCATTATCGATCAGCAGTACGCGCTGGCCCGGCGGCTGCTGGACGAGAACCGCGACAAGGTCGAGGCGATGACCAAGGCGCTGCTCGAATGGGAAACCATCGACGCCGAGCAGATCGACGACATCATGGCCGGCAAGCCGCCGCGTCCGCCCAAGGACCAGCCGACGAAAACGAGCGGGAACGCCGGCACGACGCCGCCGGACGCCGCGCCGAGCGCCACCGCGCCGGCCTGAGCGATCGGATACAGACAACACAACGGGGGAGGCGACTCCCCCTTTTCATTGCGGGCCGAGCCATGCTCCGTTGCGGAAAATTTCTCCTGTCGCTGGAACGCCCTCTGATCATGGGCATCGTCAACCTGACGCCGGATTCCTTTTCCGGCGACGGGCTGGCGGCGGATACGCAGCGGGCGATCGAGCACGCGCGGCGGCAGATCGCGGCGGGCGCCGACCTGATCGACCTCGGCGCGGAGTCGTCGCGTCCCGGCGCGATCCCGGCCACGCGCGACGAGGAGATCGCGCGCCTGCTGCCGGTGCTGGAGGCGCTGGCGGATTGTCCGGTGCCGATCTCGGTGGACACCTACAAGCCCGAGGTGATGCGCGCCGCGCTGGCGCAGGGCGCCGCGATGATCAACGACATCTTTGCCCTGCGCCGCCCCGGCGCGCTCGAGGCGGTGGCGGCCAGCGACTGCGCGGTCTGCCTGATGCACATGCAGGGCGAGCCGCTGACCATGCAGCAGCATCCCGAGTATGCCGACGTGGTCGGCGAGGTGCGCGATTTCCTGGCCGGGCGGGTGGCGGCGGCCGGCGCGGCGGGCATCGCGCGCGACCGGCTGGTGCTCGATCCGGGATTCGGCTTCGGCAAGACGCTCGACCACAACCTCGCGCTGCTGGCGCGCCTGGACGAGACGACCTGTGCCGGCCTGCCGGTGCTCGCCGGCATGTCGCGCAAGTCGATGCTCGGCGCCATCACCGGCCGGCCGGTGGGCGAGCGGCTGGGGGCCAGCGTGGCGGCGGCGCTGCTCGCCGCCGCACGGGGTGCGCGCATCCTGCGCGTGCACGACGTCGCCGAGACGCGCGACGCCCTGAGCGTGTGGCAGGCCGTCGCGGCGGCGCGCCCGGCATGACAGAGGCCGCGCAACTCTGCTACGCTCGGGAAGTTCGCACGAGGCGAGGGAGAAAATTCGAATGCCCAGTGAAATCGAACTCAAACTGAGCGTGTCCTCCGCGCAGGCCAGGCGCCTCGCGGCGCAACCCGCGCTGGCTGCCGTCAGACCGCAGCGCTTCCGGCTGTTCAACACCTATTACGATACGCCCGGACTCGACCTGTGCCGGCAGGGCATCGCCCTGCGCCTGCGCCGCAAGGGCCGGAGCGAGTGGCTGATGACCGTCAAGGGCGGCGATCCGGCGGCGGGCGCGCTGGCCCGCCGCAGCGAATGGGAAGCGCCGACGCAGCCGGACGTGTTCGATTTCGACATCGTCACCGACGACGGGCTGTGCGCGTTCCTCAAGGCGCATCAGGCCGAGCTGCGCCCGGTGTTTTCGACCGACTTCACGCGCACGGCCTGGACCGTCGAACGCTCCGGTGCGCGCGTCGAGGTGGCGCTCGACCGGGGGCGGATCGATGCCGTCAGCCTGGCGGACGGCGTGACGCAGGCCAGCGAACCGATCTGTGAACTCGAACTGGAGCTCATCGAGGGCCCGTCTCCCGACGCGCTTTTCGAGCTCGCCATCGAACTCGCCGCCGACGTGCATCTGCATCCGGCGATCGCCAGCAAGGCGGAGCGCGGCTATGCGCTGGCCGTGGCGGCGGTCGCGCCGCCGGCCAAGTCCGTACCGTCGCCGGTCGAGCGCCGGATGTCGCCCGGCGAGGCATTCCGTTCGATCGCGCTGGCCTGCCTGCTGCAGCTGCAGCGCAACGAGCAGGGCGTCGTTTCCGGCCGAGACCCGGAATACGTGCACCAGGCGCGCGTCGGCATCCGGCGCCTGCGTTCCAGCTTCCGGGCCTTCGCGCCGGCGCTCGCCCCGGCGTTCGCGGAAACCTATGCGCCGCGCTGGAGCGAACTCGGCCGCCAGCTCGGCGGCACCCGCGACTGGGACGTGTTCCTGGCCGAGACGCTGGCGCCCCTGGAAAAGGCTTTTCCCCGCGACGCGGGTCTGGACCGCCTGCGCGAGCGCAGCCTGGCCGTCCAGTCCGCGGCGCAGGCGTCGGCCGCGGTGGCCTTGTCGGGCGAGGAGTACAGCCGCCTCGTGCTGGCTTTTTCCGCGGCCCTGTTCCGCCAGGAACCGCCGACGATCGACTCCGGAGAAGGGAGCAAAGGGGGCAAGGGCGTGCTGCGCAAATTCGCGGGACGGCGGCTGCAGAAATGCCTGGCGGCGATCCGGAAAATCGCACGCAAGCCAGCGCGCCTCGATGACGCCGGCTGGCATCGCCTGCGCATCGCCTTCAAGAGGCTGCGCTACACCCTCGAATTCTTCGCGCCGCTCCTGCCGCGCAAGTGCCTGCGCCGTTACCTGAAGAGGCTGGTCGCGATCCAGGACCTGCTGGGGAAATTCAACGATCAGGTCACCGCCGCGCGGCTGATCGAAGAATTGGGGCCGGACGACGATGCCACGTCGCTGATGACGGGCTGGATCGCCGGCAGGAAACACCTGCTGACCCAGGCTTTGATCGAGGCCCTGGCCGACTTCCTCGCCTTGCGCAAGCCGTGGTAGAACAGCCCAGGAAAATCGTGGCAAGGACGTTGCCGGCCATGCGGATTCGCAGAGCGGCTGAGGATGATTTCGCGGGCCTTTGGCCGATCTTCCAGGCCGTCGTGGCGCCGGGCGACACCTACGTCTTTTCCCCGGAGGCCACCCAGGCGGATGCTTTCGATTACTGGTTCGGGCCGGGCGTGGTTTCCTTCGTCGCCGAAATCGACGGGCGGATCGCCGGCATGTACAAGCTGATCCCCAACCAGCGCGATCTCGGCGCGCACGTGGCCAACGCCTCGTTCATGGTCAGCCCGGACGTCCGGGGCCTGGGCGTCGGCGAGGCGCTCGGGCGGCATTGTCTGGAGGAGGCCGGCAAAAGGGGCTTCCGGGCCATGCAGTTCAATTTCGTGGTGAGCACCAATGCCGGCGCGGTGGCGCTCTGGAAAAAGCTCGGGTTCAAGGTCGTCGGCGTCCTGCCGGAAGCGTTCCGGCACCGCGCGCTCGGCTATGTCAACGCCTACGTGATGCATCGCTTTCTCGACGCCGCGTGACCGCCGCGCGGGGCGGCGTCAGGCCGGTTTGCGCCGTTCGATGAACAGGCTGCTGCCGGGCATCCTTTTGGCGTTCTTCTTGGCTTCGGCCGCGGCGGCGGCGACCTCGCGGTGCGACTCGAAAAATTCGCTGCCGCCGATGAAAACGGCGCCGATCGACAGGCCGGGGAGCGAATAGAAGTCCATCTGGCCGCGCCGGTTTTCGGCGTAGTAGCCGCCGTCCGTCAGCAGGTCCGGACCGACCAGTTCCTGCAAGCGCCCGTCGAACAGCGCCAGCGCCTCGCGGCAGCGCCTTTCCCAGTCGGCGCTCTGGAACAGCACCATGAAATCGTCGCCGCCGATGTGGCCGCAGAAGTCGGCCAGCGGATTGACGATGTCGTGCAGGGTCTGCGCCAGCAGCGCGATCACGTCGTCGCCCCGGCGGTAGCCGAAGGCGTCGTTGAAGGGCTTGAAGCAGTCGATGTCGAAATAGCAGGCGTGGAAGGGGACGCGGCGTTCCAGCAGGCGGTCGATGTGCTCGTTGATCGGCACGCTGCCCGGCAGTTGGGTGAGCGGGTTGGCGTAGCGGGCGGCCTGGATCTGCATTTCGGTGATCATCCCCATCAGGTCGTGCGCGCTGCCGATCCCGGCATACCGGCCGTTGCGGGTGATGATGAAGCCGTCGTAGATGTGGCGGCGCGCGGAGCGGCTGACCATCAGCGCGGCCTCCTGGATCGTGGCGCCTTCGTCGATGCACAGCGGCGAATCGTCCATGAACAGCGAGCACGCCTTGCGGCCGTACAGCTCGCGATGGTACGGGCGGGCCATGCGGTCGACCAGCTCATGGCGGTTGATCATGCCGACGGCGGTGCCGTCGGACATGACGATCGGCATCGACATCAATTCCGGATCGCCGTCGAAGCGCAGGTAGACCTCGTCGTTGTAAGCGCCCGGTGACACGGGCTCGACGCGCCGCATCAGGCTGCGCACGGTGATGTTGCCGACCGGTGTCGAGGCGTGCGGGAACACGATGATGTTCTTCTGCTTGACCATCTGCACCAGTTTCTCGGAGGGAATCGTTCTCGGCGCGGCGACCGGCAGGGCGATCAGGAAACCTTGTCCGCAGGCGATACCCAGGTCGCGGACGGCCAGGCAGTCGGCCTCCGATTCGATGCCTTCGGCCACGATCGTCGCCGCGCAGCTCTCGGCCAGGTTCTGCATGGCCTTGACGAAATGGTGCTTGAGGGTGTCCTCGGCGATGCCGTCGATGAAGTGCCGGTCGATCTTGACGTAGTCCGGATGGATTTCCGACCACATGCGCAGATTGGCGAATCCCTCGCCGAGGTCGTCGATGGCGATCTGGTAGCCCAGATCGCGCAGCCGGAAGACGGCCTGGTGGACGCCGGGGAAATCGTTGATGTGCTGATTTTCGGTGATCTCGATGACCACCCGGTTCGGCTTGATGCCGAGCTGGCGCAGCAGCTCTTCCGTCGTGCCATCCAGGAATTCCGGGTCGTCCAGGCTGTCGGGACTGGCGTTGATGAACAATTTTCCCGGCAGCTGCAGCCGGGCGAACGCCCGGAATACGGTTTCCCGGCAGGCGCGTTCGAGCAGCGGCCGGGCGCCGATCAGGTCGGCCGTCTCGAACAGCGCCTTCGGCGTGTGCAATGGCGAGTTTTCCGGGCCGCGGATCAAGCCTTCGAAGGCAAAATACGTGTGGTTGCGAAAGTCGACGATCGGCTGGAAAACCGCGCTCAGTTGTGAATTTTCGATGATCGCGCGCAGGCGGTGCGCCTCGCCCGCGTGCAGCGTCGGCGACGCGGAATCGATCAAGGACAGATGGAACGGCGAGGCATACGCCAGCGCAGTCATGGTCGGTGCTCCGGACAAGGCATTGAATCCTCGCAAATTAGCCTGCCGAGATTTCAGTACAATGACACCCTTTTCGTACGGACGGGAAACGGTCATGACCAGAAAGTATTTCGGAACCGACGGCGTGCGCGGCCGCGTCGGGCAGGCGCCCATCACGCCGGATTTCGTCATGAAGCTCGGCTTTTCGGCGGGCAAGGTGCTGGTGGACCAGGGCCGCAAACAGGGGCATCTGAAAGCCGGCGAACGGCCGGAAATCCTCATCGGCAAGGACACGCGCATCTCCGGGTACATGCTCGAAGCCGCGCTCGAAGCGGGTTTCTCGGCCGCCGGCGTCAACGTCTGCCTGGTCGGCCCGATGCCGACGCCGGCGGTGGCCTATCTGACGCGGGCGCTGCGTCTGCAGGCCGGCGTCGTGATCTCTGCCTCGCACAACCCTTACTACGATAACGGCATCAAGTTCTTTTCCGCCGTGGGAACCAAGCTCGACGACGCGATCGAAGCGGAGATCGAGGCGGGCATCGAGGCGCCGATCGCCTGCGTGCCCTCGTCGGAGCTGGGCCGCGCGCGCCGCATCGCGGACGCGGAGGGGCGTTACATCGAGTTCTGCAAGAGCACGTTCCCGAACGAGTTCGACCTGCGCGGGTTGAAGATCGTCGTCGATTGCGCCCACGGCGCGGCGTACAGCATCGCGCCGCACGTCTTCCATGAGCTGGGCGCCGAGGTCGTGGCCATCGGCGCGGAGCCCGACGGGCTGAACATCAACAAGGAGGTCGGCGCGACCTCGACCGCGGCGCTCGCCAGGGCGGTGCTGGCCAGCCGGGCGGACCTCGGCATCGCGCTGGACGGCGACGCCGACCGGGTGATGATGGTGGACGCCAACGGCAACCTGTTCGACGGCGACCAGTTGCTGCTGGCGGTCGTGCGCAGCCGCCTGCGGCGCGGCCCGGTGGCTGGCGTGGCGGGCACCCTGATGACCAACCTGGCGTTCGAGCACGCGCTGGCCGAACTCGGTGTGCCTTTCGCGCGCGCGGCGGTCGGCGACCGCTACGTGCTGGAAAAGCTGCAGGAAAACGGCTGGCTCTACGGCGGCGAGAACTCGGGGCACATTCTCTGCCTCGACAAGCACACCACCGGCGACGGCATCGTGTCCGCGCTGCAGGTGCTGACCGCGCTGCGCGAGGAGGGCGGCGACCTGCATGCGCTGCTGGCCCGGCTCGAACTGTATCCGCAGCAGTTGATCAACGTGCCGCTGGGCAAGGGCTTCCCCTGGCAGGACCATCCGGGAATCCACGCGGCCCGGCGGGAGGTCGAGGCCGGGCTGGCCGGGGCGGGGCGGGTCCTGCTGCGCGCCTCCGGGACCGAGCCGCTGCTGCGCGTCATGGTCGAGGGCCGGGACGCCGAGAAGGTCTCCGCGGCCGCGGAGAAGCTGGCCAGCGCCGTGCGGGAAGCGGTGAGCGCGTAAGGTCACCGTGGTGTAACGGAGACGTAACATTCGCCGGATAGACTGGTCACGTCACATCGTTGTGGTGTGACCATTCCAAGGAGAGTGTTGCATGAAAATGACGAATTTCGCCGCGATGGCGGCTCTGGCGGGCGCCGTGGCGTCGGGGGCGGCCCAGGCGCAGACGCTGGTCAAGATCGACGGTTCCTCGACGGTGTATCCGATCACCGAGGCGGTGGCCGAGGATTTCCAGAAAGCCAAGAAGAACAGCGTGCGCGTGACGGTGGGCATTTCCGGCACCGGCGGCGGTTTCAAGAAATTCTGCCGCGGCGAGACGGACGTCTCGGATGCTTCCCGTCCCATCACCAAAAAGGAGATGGAAGACTGCAAGGAGGCGGGCATCGAATACATCGAGCTGCCGGTGGCCTACGATGCGCTGACGGTGGTGATCAATCCCAAGAACGACTGGGCCAAGACCCTGACGGTCGCCGAACTCAAGGCCATCTGGGAACCCGCGGCGCAGGGCAAGATCACCAGCTGGAAGCAGGTCAACCCGGCGTGGCCCGACCGTCCGCTCAAGCTCTACGGGCCGGGCGCGGATTCCGGCACCTTCGAGTATTTCACCGAAGCCATCAACGGCAAGGCCAAGGCGACCCGCGGCGACTTCACCGCCTCCGAGGACGACAACGTTCTGGTGCAGGGTGTGGCGCGCGACGTCGGCGGGCTGGGATACTTCGGCTTCGCCTACTACATCGAGAACAAGGACAAGCTGGCCGCGGTGTCGGTTGCCACGGAAAGCGGCAAGGCGGCCGTCGCGCCGTCGATCGAGTCGGTGGTGAACGGCACCTACCAGCCGCTGGCGCGCCCGATCTTCATCTACGTCAACGCCAAGGCGGCCGAGCGTCCGGAAGTCAAGGAATTCGTCGAGTACTACATGAAGAACGGCGAGAAGCTGACCAAGGAAGTGAAATACGTGCCGTTGCCGGCGAAAGCCTACGCCTACAATCTCGACCACTTCGCCAAGCGGGCCAAGGGCACCAAGTTCGGCGGCGAGAACAAGGTCGGCATGACCATCGAAGAGCTGATGAAGCTGGAAGCCAAGTGACGAGGCGTTGGCCGCGCGCCCGCGGCGAACGTCCGGCCGGCGGGCGCCGTCCAATGGCACACGCCGGTTGGTGAAGAATCGTTTTGCCACGCGCCCCGGGGACTTCCCGGGGACTTCTTTCGAGACCGATCACGAGATGCCTCCAAATCCAAGCGCCGCCACTGCCGGAAGGCTGCAGACCCTGCCCGAACCCAGCGCGCGGCTGAAAAAGGACCATACCCGCCATTTCAAGGAACGGGTGATCGAAGCCCTGCTTCTGCTGGCGGCCTGCGTGTCGGTGTTCACCACGACCGCCATCGTGTATATCCTGGTCAGGGAGTCGTGGGCCTTCTTCCAGCACGTGCCGCTGACCGATTTCCTGTTCGATACGCAATGGACGCCGCTCTTCGATGACGCCCACTACGGCATCATGGTCCTGCTCTCGGGCACGATCACCAGTTCGGCGGTCGCCCTGCTGGTCGCGATACCGCTGGGTACGGTGATCGCCATCTATCTTTCCGAGTTCGCGCCGTTCGGCCTGCGTGAAGTCGCCAAACCCTTCCTGGAACTGCTCGGCGGCATCCCGACGATCATCTACGGCTATTTCGCGCTGCTGTTCCTGACGCCGCTGCTGCAGAAGGTCTTTCCCGGCCTGCCCGGCTTCAACCTGCTGTCGGCCGGGATCGTGATGGGCATCATGATCATCCCCTACGTGGCCTCGTTGTCCGAGGACGCCATGCGCGCCGTGCCGATGGCGCTGCGCGAAGGCTCGTACGCGACCGGCGCGACGCGGCTGCAGACGGCGCTGCGGGTGGTGGTTCCCTCGGCCATTTCGGGGATCGCGGCGGCGTACATCCTCGGCGTCTCCCGCGCCGTCGGGGAGACCATGATCCTGGCCGTGGCCGCGGGTATGCAGCCCAACCTGACCTTCGATCCGACCGAGCCGGGCGCGACGGTGACCTCGTTCATCGTGCAGGTGGCGCTTGGCGACCTGCCGCACGGCAGCATCGGCTACCAGACCATCTTCGCCGCCGGCCTGACGCTGATGCTGCTGACGCTGGCGTTCAACCTGGTCGGCTACTACATGCGCAAGAAATACCGCGAGGCCTATTGAAATGAATACGCAGGATCTCCACTCGATGCGCGCAATGATCGCCGCGCACAAACGCTGGGACCTGATGTTCGGCGTCCTGGGCATTCTGGCGCTGATGATCGGCCTGATGACCTTCGTCGCCCTGTTCGCCGACATGACCATCCACGGCTTCGGCCGGATCGACCTCGATTTCCTGACCTCGTTTCCATCGCGGCGAGCGGCCAACGCCGGCATCCTGTCGGCCTGGGTCGGCTCGGTCCTGGTCATGCTGGTGACGGCCTGCGCGGCGGTGCCGATGGGCGTGGCCGCCGGCGTCTATCTCGAGGAGTACGCGCCAAAGAACTGGCTGACCGACATCATCGAGATCAACGTCACCAATCTGGCCGGCGTGCCCTCGATCATCTACGGCCTGCTGGCGCTGGGCCTGTTCGTCTATACCTTCGGGCTCGGGCAGAGCATCCTCACCGCCGGGCTGACGCTGGCCCTGCTGATCCTGCCGGTGGTCATCGTCGCCACCCGCGAAGCCATCCGCGCCATTCCGCAGATGATCCGCGAGGGCGCCTACGCCTGCGGCGCGACGACCTGGCAGGTGGTGCGGGATCACATCGTCCCGTATTCGAGCGCCGGCATCCTCACCGGCGTGATCATCGGCATGGCGCGGGCGATCGGGGAAACCGCTCCGATCATCACCGTGGGGGCGCTGACCTTCATCGCCTTCCTGCCGCCGGCGCCGTTCTCCGGCGACCCGCCGGCAGGCCCCTTCGACTGGCTCTTCGCCCCGTTCACCGTCATGCCGATCCAGATGTTCAACTGGACCTCGCGGCCGGACGCGGCCTTTCTCGACAACGCTGCCGCCGCCGGCTTCATCCTGGTGCTGATGACCCTGACCATGAACGGCCTGGCCATCTGGCTGCGCTACCGGCTGCGCAAAAACATCAAATGGTAAAAGAACTGACGATGAAGACAATGACCGCTTTCGCAGAAAACGACGTGGAAACCGCGCCGGCCCTCAAAGCCGAGGCCAGGAATCTGAGTTTTTTCTATGGCAGCTTCCAGGCCCTGAAAAACATCAGCATGTCCATCTACGAAAAGAAGGTGACTTCGCTGATCGGTCCTTCCGGTTGCGGCAAGTCGACCTATCTGCGCTGCTTCAACCGGATGCACGACCTGTATCCGGGCAACCGCTACGACGGAACGATCGAGTTCCATCCCGACCGCACCGACCTGCTGTCGAAGGCGGTCGACCCGATCGAAGTGCGGATGCGCATCAGCATGGTGTTCCAGAAACCCAATCCGTTTCCCAAGTCGATCTACGAAAACGTCGCCTACGGCCTGCGGGTGCGCGGCGAGTCGGCGCGCTCGGTCATCGACGACAAGGTCGAGGCGGCGCTCAGAAGCGCGGCGCTGTGGGGCGAGGTCAAGGACCGCCTGAAGGATCTCGGCGCCAACCTGTCGGGCGGCCAGCAGCAGCGCCTGTGCATCGCCCGCGCCCTGGCCACCGATCCGGAGCTCCTGCTGTTCGACGAGCCTACCTCGGCGCTCGACCCGATCGCCACGGCCAACATCGAGGAATTGATCACCGAACTGAAGGAAAAGGTCACCATCCTCATCGTTACGCACAACATGCAGCAGGCGGCGCGCATCTCGGACTACACCGCCTACATGTACCTCGGCGAAATGGTCGAGTTCGGCGTCACCGACCAGATCTTCATCAAGCCGCGGCGCAAGGAAACCGAGGACTACATCACCGGCCGCTTCGGCTGACCGGGCGGTCCCGCGGCCGGCTGCGCGTCCCTTTCCCGGGACGGGGAGGGCGCCTGCCGCTGCTTCGCCGCGCCGTCCGGATCGTCCGTTCAATTGACCGTCCGTGCCGGCCCTGGCTATAATTCCTCTTTTTCGCACAAGGTGTTCTATGCGTCAGAAGCTTGTTGCAGGAAACTGGAAAATGCACGGCGGGCTCAAGACCAACCAGCAATTGCTGCAGGATGTCGTGGCCGGCGTATCGGGCCTGCGCGACGTGGCCGTCGCGGTGTGCGTGCCTTTTCCCTATCTGGCCCAGGCGCAGTCGGTCCTGAGTGGAACGCCGGTGGCGTGGGGCGCCCAGAACCTCAGCGAACAGGCGCAGGGCGCCTTCACCGGCGAGGTGAGCGCGGCGATGCTGCAGGATTTCGGCTGCCGCTACGTGCTGGTCGGCCATTCCGAGCGCCGCTCGATTTTCGGCGAGTCCGACAAGCTCGTCGCTGAAAAATTCGCCGCGGCGCTGGCCTCGGGGCTGCGTCCCGTGCTTTGCGTCGGAGAAACCCTGGAGCAGCGCGACGCGGGCAAGACGCTGGAAGTGGTTTCGGCGCAGATCGACGCCGTGCTGAATCGCGTCGGCGTGGCGGCGTTTTCGGGCGCCGTGGTGGCCTACGAGCCCGTCTGGGCCATTGGCACCGGGCGGACGGCGACTTCGGCGCAGGCGCAGGAGGTGCATGCCGCCATCCGTGCCCAGATCGCCAAGGCCGACGCCAAGGTCGCCGACGGACTGCAGATTCTGTACGGTGGCAGCGTCAAGCCCGGCAACGCGGCGGAGCTGTTCGCCATGCCGGACATCGATGGCGGCCTGATCGGAGGTGCCTCGCTGGTCGCCGCCGATTTCCTTTCCATCTGCACGGCCGCTGGGCGCTAATTCGACAAAATGAACTACTTCTTCTCGATCATCCTGCTGGTACACGTCCTGTCCGCGCTCGGCATCATCGGGCTCGTCCTGGTCCAGCACGGCAAGGGCGCGGACATGGGAGCGGCGTTCGGCAGCGGGGCGTCCGGCAGCCTGTTCGGCGCGACCGGCTCGGCCAACTTCCTCAGCCGGACGACGGCGGTGCTCGCGGTCGTCTTTTTCCTGACCAGTCTCTCGCTCGCCTACCTGGCCTCGAACAAGCCAAAAACGTCTGGTAGCGTAATGCCGGATGCTGTACAATCGCAGCCTGTCCAGACGGATGGCGAAAAGGCCGGAAGTCCTGCAGATCCTGGTTCCAAGGCAAAGGACATTCCCAAGTAATAGTGGGAGTCGATTGGCGGCGAGAGGGCTTTCCCTCGTTTGATCTCGCCGCCATGACGTGGTTGTGCCGACGTGGTGAAATTGGTAAACACGCTATCTTGAGGGGGTAGTGACTTCGGTCGTATGAGTTCGAGTCTCATCGTCGGCACCAAGCACAGTCATTCAGCGGGGATGGCTTCGTTCTACAACTAATGCGCGTGGCGGATCATGCTGGAAAATTACTTCCCGGTGTTTGTCTTCGTTCTGATCGGCATTGTTTTCGGGGTCGCGCCCGTGATCACCGGCCTGGTGGTCGCCCCCTTTCGCCCCAACAGCGAAAAACTTTCCCCTTATGAGTGCGGCTTCGAGGCCTTCGAAGACGCGCGCATGAAGTTCGACGTCCGCTACTACCTGATCGCGATCCTGTTCATCCTCTTCGATCTGGAAGTCGCCTTCCTGGTGCCGTGGGCGACGATCTTCAAGGAAATCGTGCACACCGACTCCGTGAAGTGGTTCGGCTTCATCGAGATGCTTGTTTTCATAGCGATTCTGGTCGTTGGCTACGCCTATGCGTGGGCCAAGGGTGCCCTGGATTGGGAGTGATTGAGCAATGGGTATCGAAGGAATTCTCCAGGAAGGCTTCATCACCACGAACGCCGACAAGCTGATCAATTACATGCGCACCGGCTCGATGTGGCCGATGACGTTCGGTCTGGCTTGCTGCGCCATCGAGATGATCCACACCGGCTGTTCGCGCTACGACCTCGACCGCTTCGGCATCGTCTTCCGCCCCAGCCCGCGCCAGTCCGACGTGATGATCGTCGCCGGGACGCTGACCAACAAGATGGCTCCGGCGCTGAGGAAAGTCTATGACCAGATGGCCGAGCCGCGCTGGGTCATTTCGATGGGCTCCTGTGCGAACGGCGGCGGCTATTACCATTACGCCTATTCCGTCGTGCGCGGCTGCGACCGCATCGTCCCGGTGGACATCTACGTCCCGGGCTGTCCCCCCACGTCCGAAGCGCTGATCTACGGCCTGCTGCAACTACAGAACAAGATTCGCCGTACCAGCACCATCGCCCGTTAATCAATCCGAAAGAAAGTCATGTCCGCCAAGCTTGAACTGCTTAGCCAGAACCTGCAGAAGCATTTCGGGGACCGGATCGTCGGGCTGGAAACGGCCTTGGGCGAAATTACCATCGACGTCGATGCGGCCGTCTATCCGGAGGTGATGCTCGGTCTGCGCGATGAGCCGGAACTTCGTTTCGAACAGCTGATCGACCTGTGCGGCGTCGATTATTCGACCTACGGCGACGGCCGCTGGCAGGGCAAGCGTTTCGGCGTCGTCTCCCATCTCACCTCGATCACCCACAACTGGCGCCTCCGCGTCCGCTGCTTCGCGCCGGACGACGATTTTCCCGCGGTGCCGTCGGTGGTCGCGATTTGGAACTCGGCCAACTGGTTCGAGCGGGAGGCCTTCGATCTGTTCGGGATCGTCTTCCCGGGGCATACCGACCTGCGCCGTCTGCTGACCGATTACGGCTTCATCGGGCATCCTTTCCGCAAGGACTTCCCGATCAGCGGTTATGTCGAAATGCGCTACGACCCGGAACAGAAGCGCGTCGTCTATCAACCTGTCACCATCGAGCCGCGGGAGATAACGCCCCGGATTGTCCGGGAAGAGAATTACGGGGACGTGGAAAATGGCTGATATCCAGAACTACACCATCAATTTCGGGCCCCAGCACCCGGCGGCGCACGGGGTGCTGCGCATGGTGCTCGAGCTCGACGGCGAGGTCGTCATGCGCGCCGATCCGCACATCGGCATGCTGCACCGGGCCACCGAGAAACTGGCCGAGACGAGGACCTGGATTCAGTCGGTCCCGTACATGGACCGGCTCGACTACATGTCGATGATGTGCAGCGAGCATGCCTACTGCCTGGCCATCGAACGGCTGCTCGGCATCGAGGTGCCGATTCGCGCGCAGTACATCCGGGTGCTGTTCGACGAGATCACCCGGGTACTGAATCATCTGCTGTGGATCGGCGCGCACGGCCTCGACGTCGGCGCCATGACCATGATGCTGTACGCCATGCGCGAGCGCGAGGATCTGGTCAACTGCTACGAAGCGGTTTCCGGAACGCGCTGGCACGCCGCCTATTATCGCCCCGGCGGGGTTTACCGCGACCTGCCGGACAGCATGCCCCAGTACAAGGAATCCAAGTGGAAGAGCGGCGCCCGGCTGAAGCAGCTGAACGAGGTCCGCAGCGGCACCTTCCTCGATTTCCTCCAGGATTTCGTCAATCGCTTCCCGAAGATTCTCGACGATTACGAGACCCTGCTGACCGACAACCGGATCTGGAAGCAGCGGTTGGTCAACGTCGGCATCGTGTCGCCCGAGCGCGCGCTGCAACTCGGCTTCACCGGCCCCATGCTGCGCGGCTCCGGGTTCGCCTGGGACTTGCGCAAGAAACAGCCGTACGAGGTGTATGACCGTCTCGATTTCGACATTCCGGTCGGCGTGACGGGCGACTGTTACGACCGCTACCTCGTGCGGGTGAACGAAATGCGCCAGTCGAACCGCATCCTCCAGCAGTGCATCGATTGGCTGCGCGTCAATCCCGGCCCGGTGATCACCGACAACCACAAGGTCGCGCCGCCGCGCCGTGTCGAACATGAAGTCGAACATGGAAGAGCTGATCCACCATTTCAAGCTGTTCACGGAAGGCATCCACGTCCCGGAAGGGCAGGTCTATGCGGCCGTCGAGCATCCCAAGGGGGAATTCGGCATCTATGCCGTTTCCGACGGCGCCAACAAGCCTTACCGGCTGAAGATCCGTCCGCCGGGTTACGTCCATCTGTCGGCCATGGACGAGCTGGTGCGCGGCCACATGATTGCCGACGTGGTGACCATGGTCGGCACTATCGATATCGTTTTTGGCGAGATAGACCGCTGATGCTGACTACAGAATCCATACAGAAAATCGATCGGGAGATCGCCAAGTATCCTGTCGAACCAGAAGCAGTCCGCGGTGATGGCGGCGCTGGCCATCGCGCAGGAAGAGTTGGGTTGGTTGCCGAGCGAGGCGATCGAATTCGTGGCGAACTACCTCGGCATGGCGCCGATCGCCGTGTATGAAGTCGCCAGCTTCTACAACATGTACGATCTCAAGCCGGTCGGCAGGCACAAGCTGACGGTGTGCACCAACCTGCCGTGCATGCTGTCGGGCGGCGTCGATGCCGCCGATTATCTCAAGAAGAAACTGGGCATCGATTTCAACGAGACGACCCCGGACGGCAAGTTCACGCTCAAGGAAGGCGAGTGCATGGGAGCCTGCGGCGACGCGCCGGTCATGCTGGTGAACAATCGGCGCATGTGCAGCTGTATGCAGCCGGAGCAAATCGACAAACTGCTGGAGGAGCTCGAATAATGGCACTCCTCGGCGCGATCAACCCGCTACTGACCGCCGGCTGGAACGGCGACGGCGCATGGCATCTGCAGGATTACGTCAAGCGGGACGGCTACAAGGCCCTGCGCAGAATCCTCGAAGAAAAGATTCCCGCAGAGCAGGTCATCGGCGAAATCAAGAAATCGGTCCTGCGCGGGCGGGGCGGCGCGGGCTTCCCCACCGGCCTGAAGTGGAGCTTCATGCCGAAGGACTTCAGGGACGACAAGTACATCGTCTGCAACACCGACGAAGGCGAGCCGGGCACGTTCAAGGACCGCGACATCCTGCGCTACGACCCGCATTCGGTGATCGAAGGCATGGTGATCGCCGCCTACGCGGTCGGCGCGGTACGTGGCTACAACTACATCCACGGCGAGATCTGGGATATCTACAAGCGCTTCGAGGAAGCGCTCGACGAGGCGCGCGCTGCCGGCTTCGTCGGCAAGAACATCCTCGGTTCGGGCTTCGATTTCGAGCTGTTCGCCCACCACGGCTACGGTGCCTACATCTGCGGCGAGGAGTCCGCGCTGCTCGAATCGATCGAGGGCAAGAA
Source organism: Propionivibrio sp. (assembly GCF_047602565.1). Classification (GTDB taxonomy): domain Bacteria; phylum Pseudomonadota; class Gammaproteobacteria; order Burkholderiales; family Rhodocyclaceae; genus Propionivibrio. Next base: position 447,932 of record NZ_JASGGX010000001.1, on the reverse strand, counting down.
AGGGCAGCCGCGCTTCAAGCCGCCATTCCCCGCCAGCGTCGGCCTCTACGGCAAGCCGACCACCATCAACAACACCGAGACTTTCGCCGCGGTGCCGTTCGTCCTGAACATGGGCCCTGACGCCTATCTCGAGGCCGGCAAGCCGAACAACGGCGGCACTAAACTGTTCTCGGTCTCGGGGCACGTCAACCGTCCGGGCAACTATGAAATTCCGCTCGGCACGCCGTTCGCCACCCTGCTCGAAATGGCCGGGGGCATGCGCGGCGGGCGCAAGCTGAAAGCCTGCATTCCGGGAGGATCGTCCGCGCCGGTGCTGCCGGCGGAGGTGATCATGGACTGCACCATGGATTACGACTCGATCAGCAAGGCGGGGTCGATGCTCGGTTCCGGCGCGGTCATCGTGATGGACGAGACGACCTGCATGGTCAAGGCGCTGGAACGCCTGTCGTATTTCTACTACGAGGAATCCTGCGGCCAGTGCACGCCATGCCGCGAAGGCACCAACTGGCTGTACCGGATCGTGCATCGCATCGAACATGGAGAGGGGCGCCAGGAGGATCTGGACCTCCTGCGCAGCGTGACGACGAACATCATGGGACGGACGATCTGCGCCCTGGGCGATGCGGCGTCGATGCCGGTGCAAAGCTTCGTCAAGCATTTCCGGGACGAATTCGCGTACCACATCGAAAACGGGAAATGCCTCGTCCCGCCGGAAGTACAACGCGCCGGCAGTACGTTCTTCAAGGCGACGGTTTAAGGCTGCGATATGCTAGACATCGAGATTGACGGCAAACAGATTCAGGTGCCTCCCGGCAGCACCATCATGGATGCGGCCCAGGCGCTGGGTACCTACATTCCCCATTTCTGCTACCACAAGAAGTTGTCCATCGCGGCCAACTGCCGGATGTGCCTGGTCCAGGTCGAAAAGGCGCCGAAGCCGCTGCCCGCCTGCGCCACGCCGGTGACCAACGGCATGAAGGTATTCACGCATTCCGAACTCGCCGTGACGGCGCAGAAGGGCGTGATGGAGTTCCTGCTGATCAACCATCCGCTCGACTGCCCGATCTGCGATCAGGGCGGCGAATGCCAGCTGCAGGATCTCTCGGTCGGCTACGGCGCTTCGGCGTCGCGCTACCAGGAAGCCAAGCGCGTCGTGTTCTACAAGGAAGTCGGGCCGCTGATCTCGATGCGGGAAATGTCGCGCTGCATCCACTGCACCCGCTGCGTCCGTTTCGGGCAGGAAATCGCGGGCGTGATGGAACTGGGCATGGCCAACCGCAACATGCATTCGGAGATCCAGACCTTCGTCGGGCGGACCGTCGATTCCGAGCTCTCCGGCAACATGATCGACCTGTGCCCGGTCGGCGCGCTGACCTCCAAGCCTTTCCGCTATTCGGCGCGCAACTGGGAGCTGTCGCGCCGCCGGTCGGTCAGCCCCCACGACAGCCTGGGGACCAACCTGACGGTGCAGGTGAAGAACAACCGCGTGATGCGCGTGCTGCCGCGGGAAAACGAAGAAATCAACGAGTGCTGGATTTCCGACAAGGATCGCTTTTCGTATGAGGCGGTGAATTCGGCGGAACGCCTGCTCAAGCCCATGGTGCGCGTCAACGGCGCCCTGCGCGAAGTCGAATGGAACGTCGCGCTCGACTACGTTTCGCATGCCTTGAAGGACATCGCCAAGAACCACGGCGCGGAGTCGATCGCGGCGCTGGCGTCGCCGCATTCGACGGCCGAGGAACTGTATCTGCTGCAAAAGCTGGTGCGCGGAATGGGGTCCGGCAACGTCGATTTCCGTCCGCGCCGGCGCGATTTTTCCATGGACGGCACGCGCGCCGGCACGCCCTGGCTGGGGATGCGCATCGCCGAAATCAAGGATCTGAACGCCGCGCTGGTGGTCGGCAGCTTCCTGCGCAAGGATCATCCGCTCTTCGCCCAGCGGCTGCGGCAACTGGCCAAGAAAGCCGGCAAGGTGAGCGTCGTCTCGGTGACCGGCGACGAGTCGCTGATCAATCTGCATGCGCAAATTGCGGTCGCGCCACGGCAACTGGCGAGCGCGCTGGCGGAAGTGCTCAAGGCCGCGGCGGCGCTGCGCGGAGCGGTGCCGCCCGCCGGGCTCGAAGGCGTGGAACCGGGCGAGCAGGCGAAGGCCATCGCCGAAAGCCTGGTCAATGGTGAAAAGAAAGCGATTTTCCTCGGCAACGTGGCCGAGCAGGTCGATCAGGCAGGACAACTGCACGCGCTCGGCGCCGAACTGGCCAGACTGACCGGCGCCTCGTTCGGCTTCATCGGCGAAGCGGCCAACAGCGTTGGCGGGTACGTCGCGGGCGCCCTGCCCAGCGGACTCGATGCCCGCCAGATGTTCGCCCAGGCGCGCAAGGCCTACCTGCTGATGGGCGTGGAGCCGGAACTCGATTGCGCCAACCCGCAGGAGGCGCTTGCCGCGCTCAAGCAGGCGGCGCTGGTGGTGATGATGACGCCGTTCCGCAATCAGGCGGCGGCGGATTATGCGGACGTGCTGCTGCCGGTGGCGGCCTTTGCCGAGACCTCGGGCACGTACGTCAGCACCGAAGGGCGCGTGCAGAGCGTCAACGGCGCCTGCCGGCCGCAGGGCGAGGCACGTCCGGGCTGGAAAGTGCTGCGCGTGCTCGGCAACGTGCTGGCGCTGCCGGGCTTCGACTACGAGTCGAGCGAGCAGGTCCGCGACGAGTTCATTCCCGTCGGCACCTCCTTCGTCGGCAACCTCGACAACGGGCTCGATCTGCCCCTGGCGCCGGTAGCGGCGGCTTCCGCCGAAGGGCTGGAGCGCATCGCCGACGTGCCGATCTACTTCGCCGACGCGCTGGTGCGCCGGGCCGCCTCGCTGCAGCAGACGCGGGATGCGGCCGAGCCCGCCGCGCGCATGCATCCGGAAACGCTCGATCGCTTCGCGGTCGCTCCCGGCACCCGCGTCAGGGTGAAGCAAGGGCAGGGAGAGGCCGTTCTCGTCGCCTACGCCGACGCCCTGGTGCCTCCGGGCTGCGTCCGGGTGGCGGCGGCGCACGCGGCGACCGCTGCGCTGGGCGAGATGTTCGGACCGATTAACGTGGAGCGTGCATGATGGTCGAGACGCTGCAGCAACTGTTGCCGGGATTCCTGGTTCCGCATCTGGACTGGTTGATGCAACTCGGCCAGAACACGTTCGGCGCCGCCTGGCCGAACATCGTCACGGTCGTCTGGACGGTGATCAAGGTGATGCTCATCGTCGCGCCACTGCTGATGGTCGTCGCGTACACGACATTCGCCGAACGCAAGGTCATCGGCTGGATGCAGGTGCGCATCGGGCCGAACCGCGTAGGTCCCTGGGGGCTGTTCCAGCCGCTGGCCGACGGTCTCAAGGTCCTGCTCAAGGAAGTCGTGATTCCCGCCAACGCGGACAAGGCCGTATTTCTCCTGGCGCCCCTGTTCTCCTTCGCGCCGGCGTTGATCGCCTGGGCGGTGATCCCGTTCAGCGATTTCCTCGTCCTGGCCAACGTCAATGCCAGCCTGCTGTTCGTGATGTCGGTCACCTCCGTGGGCGTCTACGGAATCATCCTGGCCGGCTGGGCGCCGAACTCGAAATACGCCTTCCTCGGCTCCATGCGTTCCGCGGCGCAGATGATCTCCTACGAAGTGGCGATGGGACTGGCGCTGGTGGTCGTCCTGATGGTCTCCAACAGCCTCAACCTGGTCGATATCGTGCAGGGGCAGGGCCGCGGGCTGTTCGCCGACATGGGGCTGAAGTTCCTGTCGTGGAACTGGCTGCCGCTGCTGCCCATGTTCGTCGTGTACGTCGTGTCCATTTTCGCCGAGTGCAACCGGGCACCGTTCGACCTCGCCGAGGGCGAATCGGAGATCGTCGGCTACCACGTCGAGTATTCCGGGATGGCCTTCGCGGTATTCCAGCTGGCCGAATATTCCGCGATGCTCATGGGGTGTGCGCTGATCAGCCTGCTCTTCCTGGGCGGCTGGCTGTCGCCGGTGGCCTTCCTGCCCGACAGCGCGCTCTGGCTGTTCGCCAAGATGTTCTGCGTGCTGGTGCTGTTCTTCTGGTCGCGCGCCACGTTCCCGCGGTATCGCTACGATCAGGTCATGCGCCTCGGCTGGAAAGTGTTCATCCCGATCTGCCTGATCTGGCTGGCGGTCGTCGCGTGCTGGATGCTGTCGCCCTGGAATATCTGGAAGTGAGAGGCTGGTCATGGGTTCGATGAAGGAAATATTCAATAGCCTTTTGCTCAAGGAGCTGCTCAAAGGGTTGTCCGTGACCGGGCGTCATGCCTTTGCCCGCAAGATCACGGTGCAGTATCCCGAGGAAAAGACGCCGCAGAGCTTCCGCTTCCGCGGCCTGCACGCGCTCCGGCGCTATCCCAACGGCGAGGAGCGCTGCATCGCCTGCAAGCTGTGCGAGGCGGTCTGTCCGGCGCTGGCGATCACCATCGAGTCGGCCGAACGCGAGGACGGCTCGCGGCGGACGACGCGCTACGACATCGATTTGAACAAGTGCATCTTCTGCGGTTTCTGCGAGGAGGCATGCCCGGTGGATGCGATCGTCGAGACGCGCGTCTTCGAGTATCACGGCGAGAGCCAGAGCGATCTGTACTACACCAAACCCATGCTGCTGGCCAACGGCGACCGCTATGAAGCGCAGATCGCCGCCGACCGCGAGCTCGATTCGAAATACCGCTAACGGGCGTCGATACGATGGAATTCAGAACCTTCGTCTTTTACTTTCTGGCGGCGATCCTGGTGTTCGCCAGCCTGCGCGTGGTGACCCTGCGCAATCCGGTGCATGCGGCCTTGCATCTGGTGCTGGCCTTTTTCAGCGCCAGCGGCATCTGGATCCTGCTGCAGGCCGAATTCCTGGCCATCGCGCTCATCCTGGTGTATGTCGGCGCGGTGATGGTGCTGTTCCTGTTCGTCGTGATGCTGCTCGACATCAATCTCGACCGTCTGCGCGAGGGGTTCTGGAGCTATCTGCCGCTCGGCTCGATCGTCGCGCTGCTGGTGGTCGCCGAGATGGGGCTGGTGCTGGGCGGCATGTACTGGGGCGTCCTGGAAAGCGACGTGCCGCAGGCAGAAGCAGGCTACAGCAATGTGCAGGCAGTCGGCCGGCTGCTGTTCACCGAATACGTTTATCCGTTCGAACTGGCGTCGGTCGTCCTGCTGGTCGGTATCGTTGCCGCCGCCGCGCTGACGCTGCGCGGCAAACGCAAGAGCAAGTCGGTCAGTCCGTCGCAGCAGGTGTTCGTCAAAGCCAAGGATCGCGTGCGCATCCTGCAGATGCCGGCGGAAAAAAACGATTGAGGCCGGCGGCGGGTTCCGTCCGGTCACGTGAAGAGCAATTGAACTGAAGAATGTCGTGCGGTAGCGGGTTCCGCTGCCGTTTGCGGAAGGCAATCAGGGAGGCACCTTGTTAACACTGTCCCATTTTCTGATATTAGGCGCGGTCTTGTTCGCGATCAGCATCGTCGGGATTTTCCTGAATCGGAAAAACCTGATCATCATCCTGATGTCGATCGAGTTGATGCTGCTTTCCGTCAATATCAATTTCATCGCCTTTTCACACTACCTGCAGGATCTGGCCGGACAGGTGTTCGTCTTCTTCGTCCTGACCGTGGCGGCCGCCGAATCGGCGATCGGCCTGGCCATTCTCGTCGCGCTGTTCCGCAACCTGAAGACCATCCACGTGGATGACCTGGACAGCCTGAAGGGGTGAACATGGAAATGCAAAAACTCTACCTGCTCGTCCCTATGGCGCCGCTGTTCGGCGCGATCGTCGCCGGCCTGTTCTGCCGCGTGATCCCGCGCTGGCTGGCCCATTCGGTAACCATCGCCGGCGTGGCCATCGCCTTCGTGGCCTCGGTCCTCATCTGCCGGGACGTGGCGGCGGGCAACACCTTCAACGGCCCGGTGTACCAGTGGCTTTCCTCGGGCGACTACACCTTCGAGGTCGGCTTCCTGATCGATCCCCTGACGGTCACGATGATGCTGGTGGTGACCTTCGTCTCGCTGATGGTGCATATCTACACCATCGGCTACATGCACGACGATCCCGGTTACAACCGCTTTTTCAGCTACATCTCGTTGTTCACCTTTTCCATGCTGATGCTGGTGATGAGCAACAATTTCATGCAGCTGTTCTTCGGCTGGGAAGCCGTCGGCCTGGTGTCCTATCTGCTGATCGGCTTCTGGTATACGCGCCCGACCGCGATTTTCGCCAACATGAAGGCGTTCCTGGTCAACCGCATCGGCGATTTCGGCTTCATTCTCGGCATCGGGCTGATCCTGGCCAATTTCGGCACGCTCGACTATCAGACAGTCTTCGATCAGGCGCAAGGCCTGGCCGACGCGACGATCAGCCTGATCCCCGGCTGGGACGCGGCGACGGTCTCGGTAATGAGCGCCACCTGCATCCTGCTGTTCATCGGCGCGATGGGCAAGTCCGCCCAGGTGCCGCTGCACGTCTGGCTGCCCGACTCGATGGAAGGCCCGACTCCGATCTCCGCGCTGATCCACGCGGCGACCATGGTCACCGCCGGCATCTTCATGGTTTCGCGGATGTCGCCGCTGTTCGAGCTTTCGGATGCGGCGCTGTCGTTCGTCATCGTCATCGGCGCGATCACCGCGCTGTTCATGGGCTTCCTGGGCGTCATCCAGAACGACATCAAGCGAGTGGTCGCCTATTCGACGCTGTCGCAGCTCGGCTACATGACCGTGGCGCTCGGCGCGTCGGCCTACTCGGTGGCCATCTTCCACCTGATGACGCACGCTTTCTTCAAGGCGCTGCTGTTCCTGGCCGCCGGTTCGGTGATCATCGGCATGCACCACGACCAGGACATCCGCAACATGGGCGGGCTGCGCAAGTACATGCCGATCACTTGGCTGACCTCGCTGGTCGGTTCGCTCGCGCTGATCGGGACGCCGTTCTTCTCAGGCTTCTATTCGAAGGACTCGATCATCGAGGCCGTCAAGCTGTCGCACATCCCGGGTTCCGGCTTCGCCTACTTCTCCGTGATGGTCGGCGTGTTCGTCACGGCGTTCTATTCTTTCCGCATGTACTTCCTCGTGTTCCACGGTGAGGAGCGCTTCGGCAAGCCCCATGCGGTAGAGGAAGCGCATGGCCACGCGGACGACCATGGCGAGCATGCCGGTGATCACGACGACGAGGAGGTTTCGGCCGATCATCATCACGGCCTCGCGCCGGGACAGAAACCGCACGAAACGCCCTGGGTGGTGACGCTGCCGCTGGTCCTGCTGGCGATCCCGTCCGTGGTCATCGGGTACTTCACCATCGAGCCGATGCTGTTCGGCGACTTCTTCGGCAACGCCATCGCCGTCAATGCCGAAGCCCATCCGGTCATGGAGGAGCTGGCGAGCGATTTCCACGGCGCCGTCGCCATGGCGACGCACGCGCTCTCGTCGCCGGTATTCTGGCTGGCGGTCGCCGGCGTGGTTTCGGCGTGGTTCTTCTATCTCAAGAAACCCGGCATTCCGGCGGCGATCAAGGCCGCCTGCGGGCCGATCTACACGGTGTTGGAAAACAAATACTACTTCGACAAGTTCAACGAAGTGGTGATTGCCGGGGGCGCCCGGCTGCTCGGCCGCGGATTGTGGAAGGGGGGAGACGCGGGGATCATCGACGGCCTGATCGTGGGCGGCTCCGTGCGCGTCGTGGGCTGGATCGCCATGCTGGTGCGCCTGTTCCAGTCCGGCCACATCTACCACTATGCCTTCACGATGATCTTTGGAGTCTGCGCGCTTCTCACTTTCTGGCTCCTGCGCGCCTGAACTGAATAATACGACTGGGAACACTATGTCAGGATTGCCGATTCTCTCGCTAGCCATCTGGGTGCCGATTTTCTCAGGCTGCGTGGTGCTGCTCACCGGGTCCGACCGGAATTCGCCCCTGGCGCGCGCGCTGGCCCTGCTCGGCGCGCTTGCCGGCCTGCTCGTGACCTTGCCGCTTTATGCCGGCTTCGACACGACGACGCCCGCGATGCAGTTCGTCGAACTCCTGCCGTGGATCAGGCGCTTCAACATCAACTACCATCTGGGCGTCAACGGCATTTCGATGCTCTTCGTGATCCTCAACAGCTTCATCACCGTCATCGTGGTGCTGGCCGGCTGGAAGGTGATCGAGAGCAAGGTGGCGCAATACAACGCCTGTTTCCTGATCATGTCGGGCCTGCTCAACGGCATCTTCGCCGCGCTGGACGGCATGCTGTTCTACGTTTTCTTCGAAGCGTCCCTGATCCCGCTCTATCTCATCATCGGCGTCTGGGGAGGGCCGCGGCGGGTGTATGCCGCCTTCAAGTTCTTCCTGTTCACCCTCATGGGGTCGCTGCTCTTCCTCATCTCGCTGATCTACCTGTACCTTTATTCGGGCGGCAGCTTCGCCATCCAGGACTGGCACCAGATGCCGTTGCCGATGCTGCAGCAGAAATGGATCTTCCTGGCGTTCCTGGCCGCCTTCGCCGTCAAGGTGCCGATGTGGCCGGTGCATACCTGGCTGCCGGACGCCCACGTCGAGGCGCCGACCGGCGGCTCCATCGTGCTGGCCGCCATCGCGCTGAAACTCGGCGCGTACGGCTTCCTGCGGTTTTCGCTGCCGATCGCGCCCGATGCCTCGCATGCCTTCTCGGGGCTGATCATCGGCCTGTCCCTGATCGCCGTGGTGTACATCGGCTTCGTCGCGCTGGTGCAGGAGGACATGAAGAAGCTGGTGGCCTACTCGTCCATCGCGCACATGGGTTTCGTGACGCTCGGGTTCTTCATCTACAGCCCGCTGGGCATGGAGGGCGCGCTGGTGCAGATGGTTTCGCACGGCTTCGTGGCCGGCGCGATGTTCTACTGCATCGGCGTGATGTATGACCGGGTGCATTCGCGCCTGATCGCGGACTACGGCGGCGTGGTCAACACCATGCCGAAGTTCGCCGCCTTCTTCATGCTCTTCGCCATGGCCAACGCCGGCCTGCCGGCGACTTCCGGCTTCGTCGGCGAATTCATGGTCATCCTGGCCTCGGTCAAGTTCAACTTCTGGGTGGCCTTCGCCGCGGCCTGGACGCTGATCCTCGGCGCCGCCTACACCCTGTGGATGTACAAGCGGGTGGTCTTCGGCGCCGTGGGCAACCATCATGTGGCCGAGCTGACCGACATCACCGCGCGCGAATTCCTGGTGCTCGCGCTGCTGGCGGCCGGCGCGCTGGTCATGGGCCTGTACCCGCAGCCCTTCACCGAAGTCATGCACAGCTCGGTCAACGAGTTGCTGCGCCACATCTCCGTAAGCAAGATTCAATAATTGGTGTTCGCTATGACGCTTGCCGAAATGCAATTTGTTGTGCCCGAGCTGCGCATCGCCAGCGCCGAGATCTTTGTGCTGGCGATGGCGTGCGCGATCCTGATCGTCAACCTCTTCGTCAAGGACAAGAACCGGACCGTCACGTACGTGCTGACGCAGCTGGCGCTGGTCGGGGCCGCGGTGGTGACCTTCGCCACCAGCACGGGACAGGTTTCCTATACCTTCAGCAACATGTTCGTCAGCGACCTGATGGGCGATCTGCTGAAATTCCTGGTCTATATCAGCGTCATCGTCGTTCTGTTCTATTCGCGCACCTACATCCTGGATCGCCCGGAGATGGCCCGGGGCGAATTCTACGTGCTGAGCCTGTTCGCCACGCTCGGCATGATGGTCATGATCTCGGCCAGCCATTTCCTCACGGTGTACATCGGGATCGAGATGCTGTCGCTGGCGCTCTACGCCATGGTGGCGATGAACCGCAACTCGGTCGCCTCGACCGAGGCGGCCATGAAGTACTTCGTGCTCGGCGCGCTGGCCTCCGGTCTGCTGCTCTACGGCATCTCGATGCTCTACGGGGCGACCGGGACGCTCGAGATTCCGGCGCTGGCCGCGCGCCTGTTCAGCGGCGAGGGGAACGGGATCATCCTGTCCTTCGGCTTGGTCTTCGTGATCGCCGGGATCGCCTTCAAGCTGGGCGTGGTGCCGTTCCACATGTGGATTCCGGACGTGTACCACGGCGCTCCGACCGCCGTGACGCTGTTCATCGCCAGCGCTCCGAAGCTCGCGGCCTTCGCCGTCGTGATCCGCGTGCTGGTCAGCGGGCTGATCGTCGCGTCCCGCGACTGGCAGATGATGCTGATCATCCTCTCCGTCCTGTCCATGGCGGTCGGCAACTTCGCCGCCATCGCGCAGACCAACATCAAGCGCATGCTGGCGTATTCCGCGATCTCTCACATGGGATTCATGCTGCTCGGCATGGCCACCGGCGTGATCATGGGCGACGTGCGCTTCATCTTCAACGCCTACAGCTCGGCGATGTTCTACGTCGTGACCTACGTCCTCGCCAGCCTGGGCGCTTTCGGAACCATCCTCCTGCTCTCCCGCGCGGGATTCGAATCGGACGAGATCAGCGATTTCGCCGGCCTGAACAAGCGCAACTCCTGGTATGCGGCAATCATGATGATGATGATGTTCTCGCTGGCCGGCATACCGTTCTTCGTCGGCTTCTTCGCCAAGCTCTCGGTGCTGCAGGCGGTCGTGGCCGCCGGGCACCTTTGGCTGGCGCTCGTCGCCGTCTTCTTCTCGCTGGTGGGCGCCTACTATTATCTGCGCATCGTCAAGGTCATGTATTTCGATCCGCCGACGAGCACCGCGCCGATCGAGGCGCCGATGGACGCCAAGGTGCTCATGTCGGCCAACGGCCTGGCGGTCGCCCTGATCGGGATTTTCCCGAACGGCCTGATGATGCTCTGCGCGACGAGCTTGACGGGGTCCATCGTCTTTTGACCTTCGGCTCACTTTTTTGAATCGACGACGCCCCGTCCGCCGGGGCGTTTGTCTTTTTCTTCGGCCCGCAAAATGAATACACGTCCTCCGGAAAACCATGCCCACCTTGCCGAGACCACGATCGAAAGTTCGCAGGTCTTTCGCGGCAAGCTCCTCGACGTCCGCCTGGACCGGGTTCGTCTGCCGGATGCGAGCGAGGCGACGCGCGAATACGTGAAGCACCAGGGCGCCGTCGTGGTGATCCCCGTGCTGGATGGCGGCGAACTCCTGTTCGAACGCCAGTTCCGCTATCCACTCGGCCGCGCCATGATCGAGTTTCCCGCCGGCAAGATCGATCCCGGGGAGTTGGTCGAGACTACGGCGCGGCGGGAATTGCTGGAGGAAACCGGCTTTGTCGCCGAAGAATGGCGGCACCTCGGAGTCATGCATCCCTGCGTCGGGTATTCGGACGAACGCATCGAGATTTTCCTGGCGCGCGGGCTGGCGCGGCAAAGCGGGCAAAACCTCGATCACGGGGAATTCATCGACGTGCTGACACTGACGCTGGAAGAGGCCGTGGCGGCGGTCCGCGATGGGGAAATCACCGACGCGAAGACGATCACCGCGCTTTTCTGGGCGGAAAAAGCGCTTCTTTCGCAGTGGTGATCGGGGAAGGAACGCCGTCGCCGTAAAGGTCCGGGCCTGATCTGGCGCGGACTGCCACAGGGCCGTCAGAGTGGCCTCCTCGACAGGAATCGAACCTGTATCTCACGCTTAGGAGGCGCGTGCACTATCCATTATGCTACGAGGAGGTCGGGCGCGTATTCTAGCACCATGCAGGCGGCTTTTTTCGCCGATCCTTGCGGCGTGGGCGGTCCGACCGGCGTTCCTACCTTATCATTCGCCTCTTCGCGTTTCCGAAATCCGGTTGCAATGCCCCATCTGATTCTTTCCGACGCTTCGCTCGCTTACGGCCACGTGCCTTTGCTCGATCACGCCGACCTGCAGGTCGATCCCGGCGAGCGGGTCGCATTGATCGGCCGCAACGGCAGCGGCAAGTCGTCCCTGCTGCGCGCATTGGCCGGGCAGGGGACGCTGGACGACGGGTCGGCCTGGCGCCAGCCGGGCATCCGCGTCGGCTATGTGCCCCAGGAACCGCCGTTCGATCCGGCGCTTTCCGTCTTCGCGGCCGTGGTGGCGGGCATGGGCGACGTCGCGGCGCTGCTGGCGCAGTACCACGCGGTGTCGCACGCCATGGCCGACCCGGCCGCCGATTACGCCGCGCTGGGCGAGCGCCTGCACGCGCTGCAGGGCGAACTGGATGCCCGCGACGCCTGGTCGTTCGAGGCGCAGGCCGAGCGCGTGATCCAGCGTTTCTCACTGGACCCGGACGCGACGGTCGGCACCCTTTCCGGCGGACAGAAGAAGCGTCTCGCGCTGGCGCAGGCGCTGGCGGTGACGCCGGATCTGCTGCTGCTCGACGAGCCGACCAACCACCTGGACATCGGCGCCATCGAGTGGCTGGAGGAATTGCTGCTGTTGTCCGGCGTGTCGCTGGTGTTCGTCACCCACGACCGCCGTTTTCTCGACCGGGTGGCGACGCGCATCGTCGAGCTGGACCGTGGCCGGCTGCTCTCGTTTCCGGGCCATTTCGCCGACTACCAGGCGCGCAAGGAACAGATGCTGCACGACGAGGCCGTGCAGAACGCGAAGTTCGACAAATTCCTGGCGCAAGAAGAAGTCTGGATTCGCAAGGGCATTGAAGCGCGGCGCACGCGCAACGAAGGCCGCGTGCTGCGCCTGGAGCAGCTGCGGCGCGAGCGGGCGGCACGGCGCGAGCGGCAGGGCAGGGTGGAACTGGCGATCGACGCGGGTGACCGCAGCGGCAAGCTGGTGGCCGAGCTGGTCGGCGTGTACAAGAGCTTCGGCGAGAAACATGTGGTGCGCGACTTTTCCTGCCGCCTGCAGCGCGGCGACAAGATCGGCCTGATCGGCCCCAACGGTGCCGGCAAGACCACGCTGCTGCGCCTGATCCTCGGTGAGCTGGCGCCGGACGCCGGCACGGTGCGCCTGGGCACGAATATCCAGGCCGCGTATTTCGATCAGTTCCGTACCCAGCTGGACGAAGAGGCGGCGCTGGTCGACGTCATTTCGCCGGGTTCGGATTTCGTGCAGATCGGCAACGAGCGCAAGCACGTCATCGGCTACCTCGGCGACTTCCTGTTCGCGCCGGAACGCGCGCGTTCGCCGGTCCGCTCGCTGTCCGGCGGCGAGCGCAACCGCCTGCTACTGGCGCGCCTGTTCGCTCGTCCCGCCAACGTGCTGGTGCTCGACGAACCGACCAACGACCTGGACATCGAAACGCTGGAGCTGCTCGAACAGTTGTTGCAGGACTATCCGGGCACGCTGTTCCTGGTCAGCCACGACCGGGCGTTTCTCGACAACGTGGTGACCCAGACCATCGCCGCGGAAGGCGATGGATACTGGCGCGAATACGCCGGCGGCTACCAGGACTGGGCCGATTGCCAGACGCGGCGCCAGGCCGATGCCGCGCCGCCTTCGCCGGCAAAACCCAATGAAAATGCGCGCGGCGAGAACGCCCGCGCCGAGGCCGCGCCCAGGACCCAGGCCGACGGCAGCCGCAAGCTGAGCTACAAGGAGACGCGCGAGCTGGCCGAGCTGCCCGGCCGGATCAGCGCGCTCGAAGACGAGCAGAAGGAAATCGCCGCGCGCCTCGCAGACCCCGCCCTGTACCAGACCGACCCGCAAGCGGGGAACGCGCTGTCGGCGCGTCTGGCCGAGATCGACGACGAGCTGATCGCCTTGCTCGAACGCTGGGAGGCACTGGAAAACTAGCCGGTCCGGATGCCGTCTGGCCGCGCCATGGCGGCCTCGGACGTCAGAAGCGCTGATGCAGCACCCAGGGCAGCGTGCCGAGCGCCGCCAGGAAAAGCGTCAGGTGGAACAACGACCACAGCAGGTAGCGGCGGGCGAGCCGGTTCGGGTCGATGTTCGCAAGCAGGTAGTGGCGGCCGTTGCGCGGGCAGCTCAGCGTATTGACGTCCGATTCGGCGCGCGCCTCGCGATGCATCCTGGCCACCTCGCGGCGTGCGGCCTGGCGTGCCAGTCCCCATTCGTTCATGTTCAGCTCGCCGTCGCCGTCCAGGTCGAAGCGCTTGAGCAGCGCCGCCTTGTCCTTCTTCCATGCGGCCAGCAGTTCGTTCATGTCGCTCCGCGCGTCGAGGTTGACCGAACCGCCGCCCAGCGTCTTGAACTCGCCGAGCGCGTGGATGCGGTCGTTGACCAGCAGCTTCCATTCGGTATTGCGGTAATTTCCCTGCGTCCAGGTTTCCTTGTGCCGGGTCAGGATTTCGGCGCCTTCCACGTTGACCACGCAACGTCCGCTGCCGTCGTCGATGATGAACGGGACGTCGCTTTCCCCGTTTTCCACGGTTCTCCATTTGTTGCCGCTGGTCTTTTCTTCGACGTGGAAGCGGTACCACAGGCAGGGCAGGCAGGTCAGATGGGAAAGCAGCGGCGGATGATCCAGCGGCCGCCCGACGCCGGAGAGCTCCACGTAGCCCTGCGCGGCGGAGGCGATGCGCGAGGTCGGCGTATCCGTGATCGCGCGCCGGCGCCGCAGCGCTGCCGTCCAGGCGAACAGGCTGACGACGGCGATCAGGGCGAGGCAGACGATCCAGCCTTCGCGCGATTTCGCCTGCAGCCCGGCGACGAAGAACAGGAGCTGGAAACCCGAGGTGATGAACTGGCCGTAGCTCTTCCGGAAGGAGAGAATCATGCCGGAGTCCGCGGCGGACGGGCGCCGGTCAGCCGAACAGCTGTTTCAGATCGACGTCGGTCTTTTCCGCCGTGGAGAATTCGAGGAGCGGCTTGCTCTCGAAATGGAACAGCCGGGCGATGACGGCGTCGGGAAACTGCTCGACGCGCACGTTGTTGATGTTGACCGCGTCGTTGTACAGCTCCCGCCGGTCGGCGATGCCGTTCTCCAGCGTGGTGATGCGCTGCTGGAGCTGCATGAAATTATCGTTGGCCTTCAGTTCCGGATAGGCCTCGGCCACCGCGAACAGCCGGCCCAGGCCCATACGCAGGGCGCCTTCCGCCTCGCCGAGCGCACCGATGTCCTGCGTCTCGCGCGCCGAGTGCACCTGGGAACGCGCCTCGATCACGCGCTGCAGGGTCTCCTGTTCGAACTGCTTGTACTGCCGGCAGACCTCGACCAGCTTGGGCAGCTCGTCGTGCCGCTGCTTGAGCAGCACGTCGATGTTGGCCCAAGCCTTGGCGACGTTGTGCTTGAGCGCGACCAGCCCGTTGTAGAGCATGACGCCGTAGATGAGGACGACGGCGAGAATGCCGAAAAAGATCATGTTGGCGGTGGTCATGCAGGGCTCCCTTTTTTGTTTGTGTGTGTCGTGGATGACGAGGTATCGGCCGGACGCCGGCGATCTTTATCCCTGATCGTCCCCCCGGGGCGGACGGTGCCGGGGCGCCAGGTACTGCGCGGCCGCCTCGTCCGGGACGTTCAGCCGCGCCAGCAGGGTCGGGCGATCGACGTGCAGCAGCTTCTCGATCGCCTCGAAGTCGTCCGGCAAGGCCGGATTGTTCCAGTCGTTGGCCGAGTGGCGCGCCAGGTTGACCGCCAGGACGACGTTGCGCACCCGCGCCAGACCGGCATTGGCGTCGTCCATCAACGTCTTGAGCAGCTCGGGCAGGTGCCAGGCGTCGCACAGCGCCAACTGCAGGTCGAACAGGCGGATGCCGAGCACCTCGACCTGCGCCGCGGCGCTGCGCAGGGTCGGATCGGCCTGCTGCCGCCGGCGGATCTCGATCGCCAGCTGCGGGGCGAAGCACCACAGCAGGATTTCCGCCAGGTCGTGCAGCAGCGCGGCCAGTTCGACTTCCTCGATGTTCATGTCGTGCCGCTCGAACGCCCAGTCGTGCGCGTAGCGCGAGGCGCGCTGGACGCGGCGGATCACGTGCAGCACGCCGAGCAGCGCCTGCGGCTCGTCCTTGAGCAGCGTCTCGATCGTGGTCGGCGCCTCGAAGTGCGCGAAGAAGGGCTCGACGCCCAGCATCATGACCGCGTTGGCGATGGTCGTGATGTCCGAATGCAGGCGCTTGCCCTGGAAGCGCTGGATATAGGCGAGCACCTTGATGGCCAGCAAGGGGTCCTGGAGCACGATCGCGGCGATCTCGCGCCCATTGACCCGGTCGATGCTCTGGCGGGCTTCTTCGAGCCGGCGCGCGGTCTGGCGCAGGATCGGCATGTCGACCGTACCGAAGTACTCGATCCATGCGTCCATTGCTTCGAAGGGCTGATCGACCATCGGCTCGACCTTGAAAAGTGCACGAGAAAGTAGGGCTAATTCGTTGATTCAAAAAGGCGTGTTTTTGAGCCGGGCCATGGTACCCGCTATGGTTGCGGGTCGCAAGCCCCGGCGCCCGAGACCGCCGTCGGAGCGCGGCGCAGCATGTGCGATAAGCGTCCGCCGGGGCAAGGTTTTCGCTGTAAATCCGTCGCCGATCAGTGGGTTGTTGGTAGAATAAAGAATTTTTCAGAGGTCCCCACCGCACCCGCGGCTGTTTCTCTTCCTACCCAACCAGGAGATTTGACCCCATGGCCATCGAACGCACGCTTTCCATCATCAAGCCCGACGCCGTCGCCAAGAACGTGATCGGAAAAATCTATTCCCGCTTCGAATCCAATGGACTGAAGATCGTCGCCGCGAAGATGGCCTGGCTGTCGCCGCAGGAAGCCGGGCAGTTCTACGTGGTGCATAAGGAGCGGCCGTTCTATGGCGAGCTGGTCGAGTTCATGACTTCCGGGCCGGTGATGGTGCAGGTGCTCGAAGGCGAGGACGCCATCGCTAAGAACCGTGATCTGATGGGCGCGACGGACCCGAAGAAGGCCGCGCCGGGAACCATCCGCGCGGATTTCGCCGAATCCATCGACGCCAACGCGGTCCACGGTTCGGATGGCCCCGATACGGCCAAGGTCGAAATCGCCTTCTTCTTCCCGGCGATGAACCTTTACGCCGGCCGCTGAAACGGGGCGCCGGAGATTTTTGCATGACCGTCAATCTGCTCGATTTCGATGCCGCGGGCCTCTCGGCGTATTTCGCCGAGCTGGGCGAGAAGCCGTTCCGCGCCCGGCAGGTGTTGCGCTGGATGCATCGCTCCGGGCAGAGCGACTTCGACGCGATGACCGACATCGCCCGCAGCCTGCGCGAAAAGCTCAAGGCGGAGGCGGAGATCGTCCCGCCGGCCGTCGTCTCGGACAAGCTGTCCGACGACGGCACGCGCAAATTCCTGTTCGACGTCGGCGGCGGCAACGCCGTCGAGACCGTCTTCATTCCCGAGGACGACCGCGGCACGCTGTGCGTGTCGACCCAGGCCGGGTGTGCGCTCGACTGCGCCTTCTGCTCGACCGGCAAGCAGGGCTTCAACCGCAACCTGACGGCCGCCGAGATCATCGGCCAACTGTGGCAGGCCAACCGCGCCCTGGGCGCGCGGCCGGACGGCGAGCGGGCGGTGAGCAACGTCGTGCTGATGGGCATGGGCGAGCCGCTGGCCAATTTCGACAACTCGGTGACGGCCCTGCGCCTGATGCTAGACGACAACGCCTACGGCCTGTCGCGGCGGCGGGTGACGGTGTCGACCTCCGGCCTGGTGCCGGTGATGGACCGCCTGCGCGACGCCTGCCCGGTCGCGCTGGCCGTTTCGCTGCATGCGCCGGATGACGGCTTGCGCGACGAGCTGGTGCCGATCAACCGGAAATACCCCTTGCGCGAACTGATGGCCGCCTGCCAGCGCTACCTGGAGCAGGCGCCGCGCGACTTCGTGACCTTCGAATACGTGATGCTCGACGGCGTCAACGATTCGGACGAGCACGCCCGCCGGCTGCTGCACCTGACGCGCGACGTGCCGTGCAAGTTCAACCTGATTCCATTCAATCCGTTTCCGGGTTCGCCGTTCAGGCGTTCTCCGTCGCCGCGCATCCGGCGGTTCGCGGAGATCCTGATGAACGCCGGGATCGTCACCACGACGCGCAAGACCCGCGGCGAGGACATCGACGCGGCATGCGGCCAATTGGCCGGGCAGGTCAGGGATAAAACCCGGCGCTCAGGGCGTCCGGTGATCGGCATTCATGAGGTGAGATCGCAATGACTACAGCCGTAAGCAACTGGTTCGCACGTTTCTGCGCCGCGGTGCTGTTGTCCGGCTTCGCCCTGTCGGCGAGCGCGCAGCAGCCGCTGCCGGACCCGGCGGGCTTCTCCGCGTCGCCCCTGCCCAAGGACCCGCGGACGCGCGCCAAGGCGCATACCGAACTGGGCGCGCTGTATTTCCAGGACGGCAACCTGATCGTCGCGCTCGAAGAGCTGACGCTCGCCGCCGCGATCGATCCGGACTATGCGCCGGCGCTCAGCACGCGGGGGCTGGTGCTCTACTACGTGAAGGAGTTCGATTCGGCCGAGAAGGATTTCCGGCGGGCGCTGAGCCTCGAGGAAAGGAATCCGGACATCAACAACAACTACGGCTGGTTCCTGTGCCAGACGGGCCGGGCAAAGGAATCGATCCCGTATTTCGAGCGCGCCTACAGGAACCCGATGTACCAGACGCCGGCCAACGCCTACCTCAATGCCGGGGCCTGCTACATCAAGACCGGCCAGCTCGATCAGGCCGAGGATGCGCTGCGCAAGAGCCTGCGCCTGGCGCAGGACAGTCCGCAGGCGCTGTATTACCTGGCCGACGTCAGCTACCGGCGCGGCAACTTCGACGCCGCCCGGAAACAGCTGACGGATGCGAGCCGCCTGGTCGAGCCGGGACCGGAAATGCTCTGGCTGTCCGTGCGCGTCGAGCGCCGGCTGGGCAACCAGGCGGACGAGAGGAGCCTGACCGCCCAGTTGCGCCGCAAATTTCCCGATTCCGCCGAGTACCAGGAATTGCTGAAAGGGAACTTCGAATGAGTGAGGAGAGAACCGTCCGTAATCCGGCGCTTCGCCAGGAGCAGGACGGACAGGAATGGGCGTCGGCGGACGCCGCCATCGACGTCGGGCACTGCCTGCGCGCGGCGCGCGAAGCCCGCGGCATTTCGGTTGACGAGGCGTCGATGGCGCTCAAATTAAGTTCGCGCCAGGTGGAAGCCCTGGAGACGAACGACTGGTTCCATCTGCCCAGGACGGTCACCCGCGGGTTCGTGCGCAACTATGCGCGTTATCTCGAACTCGATGCCGCGCCGCTGATGGCGGCGATGGACGGCGTGCAGATGCCGCAGGGGCCGGAGCTCGCCGTGAGCGACGGCGCCCCGGTCAGCATGCCGCGCGAGGGGAGGGGCGACCGGCGCGACTACGTCCGCGTGGCAGCCGGGCTGCTGATCCTCGCGCTGGCGCTGCTGGCCTATTTTTTCGTTCCCACCGAAACGTGGCGATCGACCCTCGGCTCGATCAAGGCGCTGGTCTCGGGCGGACAGGCGGGGGGTGAGGCAGCCACGGCGCCGGCCGAAACCTCCGGCCAGGAATCCGACGCACCGGCCGCGCCGGAAGCGACGCCCGTTCCCGTGCCCCCGGCCCTGGAAACGGCGCCGGCGCCCGCAACGCTGCCGCCCGCCGCCGTTCCGGCACCGGCCGCGCCCGCGCCGGCCGCTCCCTCGGCGCTGGCGCCCGCGGTATCCTCCGCGTCCGACGGGACGCTGGTATTCTCCTTTGACCGGCAGTCGTGGGTGGAAGTACGCGAGCGCGGCGGCAAGATCGTCTTTTCCCAGCTCAACCCGGCCGGCAGCCAGCGTGAAGTCGTTGGCCAGCCGCCTTTTTCCCTGATCGTCGGTAACGCGGCCCACGTCACCCTGCAATACAAGGGCAAGCCCGTCGATCTGTCGCAGCGCAGCAGGGACGACGTTGCCCGTTTGACTCTCGAATGACCATGAATACTTTTGTCAAGCGTCGCCCGACGCAAGCGGTCCGGATCGGCCGGGTCGTCGTCGGCGGCGATGCGCCGGTCGTCATCCAGTCGATGACCAACACCGATACCGCGGACGTCGTCAAGACGGCGATCCAGAGCGCCGAACTGGCGCGCGCGGGGTCGGAACTCGTCCGCATCACCGTCAACACGCCCGAAGCCGCGGCGGCGGTCCCCCGTATCTGCGAGCAGCTCGAACGCATGGGCGTCGACGTGCCGCTGATCGGCGATTTCCATTACAACGGCCACCGCCTGCTGGCCGATTATCCGGAATGCGCGCAGCGCCTGGCCAAGTACCGCATCAATCCGGGCAACGTCGGCCACGGCAGGAAGCGCGACGAACAGTTCGCCCAGATGATCGAGATCGCCTGCAAGTACGACAAGGCGGTGCGCATCGGCGTCAATTGGGGCAGCCTCGACCAGGATCTGCTGGCGCGCATCATGGACGACAACGCCCGGCGCCCGCAGCCGCTCGACGCGGTCGGCGTGATGCGCGAGGCGATGGTCGCCTCGGCGCTGGAGTCCGCGGCGAGGGCCGAGGAACTGGGACTGCCCGGCGACCACATCATCCTGTCGTGCAAGGTCTCCGGCGTGCAGGATCTGATCGGCATCTACCGCGAGCTTTCCCAGCAGTCCGACTACGCCCTGCACCTCGGCCTGACGGAAGCCGGCATGGGCTCCAAGGGGATCGTCGCGTCCACGGCCGCGATGGCCGTGCTGCTGCAGGAAGGCATCGGCGACACGATCCGCGTGTCGCTGACCCCGGAACCGGGCGGCAAGCGCACGCAGGAAGTCGTCGTCGCGCAGGAAATGCTGCAGACCATGGGCCTGCGCGCCTTCACGCCGATGGTCACGGCCTGTCCGGGCTGCGGCCGGACGACCAGCACCTTCTTCCAGGAACTCGCCCAGTCCGTCCAGACCCACGTGCGCGAGCACATGCCGCAGTGGCGCGCGGAATTCGACGGCGTCGAGAACATGACCCTGGCGGTGATGGGCTGCGTGGTCAACGGGCCGGGCGAAAGCAAGCACGCCAACATCGGCATCAGCCTGCCGGGAACGGGCGAGGCGCCCACCGCGCCGGTGTTCGAGGACGGGGTGAAGACCGTCACCCTGCGCGGCGAGAACATCGCCGAGGAATTCATCGCCATCGTGGATCGCTACGTGGCGCGTACCTACAAGAGAAAGATTGCATCGACATCATGAGCCAGAGCATCCAGTCCGTGCGCGGGATGAACGACATCCTGCCCGGTGAATCCGAAGTGTGGGAACTGTTCGAGGAGACCGTGCGGTCGTGGCTGAAAAGCTACGGCTACCGTCCGATCCGCCTGCCCATCGTCGAACCGACGCCGCTGTTCAAACGCGCCATCGGCGAGGTGACCGACATCGTCGAAAAGGAGATGTACTCGTTCGAGGACAGCCTGAACGGCGAGCAGCTGACGCTGCGGCCGGAAGGCACGGCCGGCTGCGTGCGGGCGGTGATCCAGCACAACCTGGCGGCGCAGCGTCCGCAGCGGCTCTACTACATGGGCCAGATGTTCCGCCACGAGCGCCCGCAGAAGGGGCGCTACCGTCAGTTCAATCAGGTCGGCGTCGAATCGTTCGGCTTCGCCGGCCCGGACATCGACGCCGAGCAGATTCTCATGGGCGCGCGGTTGTGGGACGACCTCGGCCTGGACGGCGTCAGGCTGCAGCTCAACTCGCTCGGCCAGCTCGAAGAGCGGGCGAAGTACCGCGAGGAACTCGTCGCCTATTTCGAGAAATACGCCGGCCTGCTGGACGAGGACGCGCGTCGGCGTCTGCACACCAACCCCCTGCGCATCCTCGACAGCAAGAACCCGGCGATGCAGGAGATGATCGCCGGCGCACCGCGGCTGATGGGACACCTCGGCGCCGCATCGATGGCGCATTTCGAGGGCGTGCAGCAAGTGCTGCGCGACGTCGGCCTGCCGTACGAAATCAACCCGCGCCTGGTGCGCGGCCTCGACTACTACAACCTGACCGTCTTCGAATGGGTCACCGACCGCCTCGGCGCGCAAGGCACAGTCTGCGCCGGCGGCCGCTACGACGGGCTGGTCGAACAGCTCGGCGGCAAGCAGATGCCCGCCTGCGGCTTCGCCATGGGCGTCGAACGGCTGGTCACGCTGATGCGCGAGTCGGGGTGCGAACTGGAGCCCGAGACGACGGACGTCTACGTCGTGCACCAGGGCGACGCCGCCGCACGCCTCGCGCCGCGCGTGGCCGAGGGCTTGCGCGACCAGGGGATCGACGTGCTGTTCCATTGCGGCGGCGGCAGCTTCAAGGCGCAGATGAAGAAAGCCGACGCCTCCGGCGCGGCCTTCGCCGTGATCATCGGCGACGACGAAGCCAGCGCCGGCGAAGTGACGCTGAAGGCGCTGCGCGCCGAAGGCGACCAGCGCAACGAACAGAAGCGCGTCAGCGTCGATCAGGTCGCTGACGAAATCATGAATGCCTTTTTTGATGGAGACGATGCCTGATGGCTGCCTACGATCTTGAAGAACAGGAACAACTAGCCGAAATCAAGGCCTGGTGGAAGCAATACGGCAATCGCCTGGTCAATGTGGCGACCGTCGTCGCGCTGATCGTGATCGCCTGGCAGGGTTGGAACTGGTACCAGCGCAATCAGGTCGGCCAGGCATCGGTCGTCTACGGCGTGCTGCAGAAGGCCGTTCAGGAAAAGGACACGCAACGGATCAAGGCGGCCAGCGGCGAATTGCTGGAAAAGTTCGGCAGGACGCCCTACGCGGTCCTGGGGGCGCTGACCTCGGCCAAGGCCATGGTCGAAGCCGGCGATGCGCAGACTGCCAAGGCGCAGTTGCTGTGGGCGGCCGAGCATGCCAAGGACGAACTGCGCGATCTGGCGCGCCTGCGGGCCGCCGCGGTGCTGCTCGACGAAAAGGCCTACGATCAGGCGCTCGCGCAGCTCGACGGCGCCTCCGGCCCGGCGTTCGAGATCCGTTTCCTGGACATGCGCGGCGACATCCTCGTCGCCCAGGACAAGAAGGCGGACGCGGTATCCGCCTACCGGACGGCGCTGGCCAAGCTCGACGAGCTGGAAAAAAGCGGCAAGAGCGGTGGCGCGGGCCTTGAATGGCAGGGCGAGTCGAACGCCATCTTCCGCGACCTGATCGGACAGAAGATCGACGCCCTGGGCGGGAGCAAATGATGCGCTGGCGCTTGGCCCTGGTTTCCCTGGCGGCGTTGGCCGTCTGCGCCTGCAGTTCGCTCGACGCGATCAATCCCTTTGCCAGCAAGGGGCCGAAAATGGCTGAATTGAAGCCGTTCACGGCGGCGGCGCAAGCGCGCGTGCTATGGAGCGAGAGCGTCGGCAAAAGCGGAGACTACGTGTTCTCCCCGGCCGTGTCCGGCTCCTCAGTCTATGCCGCGGCAAGCGACGGCAGCGTAATCCGCGTCGATGACGGCAAGGTCGCATGGAAAATCAACGCGGGCCAACCCCTGTCCGCGGGCGTCGGAACGGACGGCAACCTCGTCGCGGTCGGCTCGCCGAAAGGCGACGTGCTGGTGTTCTCGGCCGCCGACGGCAAGCTGGCGTGGAAAGCCAAGGCGACCAGCGAAATCCTGTCGCCACCCGCCGTGGGCGATGGACTGGTGATCGTGCGCAGCGGCGACAATCGCCTGGCCGCCTTCGACGCGGCCGACGGCCGGCGGAAATGGCTGTTCCAGCGCCCGGCGCCGGCGCTCGCGCTGCGCGTCACGGCGCCTCCGGTCATCGACGGAAAATACGTCTTCGTCGGTTTTCCCGGCGGCAAGCTGGTCGCCGTCAACCTCAGCAACGGCGTGTCCGTCTGGGAAGGCACGGTCGCCCTGCCCAAAGGCACGACCGAACTCGAACGGGTGGCCGACGTCACCAGCCCGCCCGTCATAGCCGGGCGCACCGTATGCGCCGTCGCCTTCCAGGGGCGGGTAGCGTGTTTCGATCTGAACAACGGCAACCTCCTTTGGGCGCGCGACATGTCCAGCTCGGTCGGGCTGTCCATGGATTCGCGCTATCTCTTCGTGACGGACGACAAGGGCGCCGTGCATGCGCTCGACCTGGCCAGCGGCGCCAGCGTATGGAAGCAGGACGCGCTCTTCATGCGCCGCGTTTCGGCGCCGGTGCCGCGCCGCGGGCTGGTTGCGGTGGCGGACGCGCAGGGAGTCGTCCATTTCCTCAATCGGGAGGATGGCGCCTTCGCCGTCCGGGTGAACACCGACGGCAGTCCCGTGCTGGCCTCGCCACAGGCGTTCGGGCGCAACCTCCTGGTGCAGACCGGCAAGGGCGGACTTTACGCCATCGAGGCGGAATGAAGCCCACCATCGTCATCGTCGGCCGGCCCAACGTCGGCAAATCGACCCTGTTCAATCGCCTGACTAAGACGCGCGATGCCCTGGTCGCCGACATCCCCGGCCTGACGCGCGACCGTCACTACGGACACGGCAAGCTGGGCAGCAAACCGTATCTCGTCGTCGACACCGGCGGATTCGAGCCGCTGGCCAAGGACGGCATCATGCACGAGATGGCGCGCCAGGCCGAGCAGGCCATCGCGGAGGCCGACGCCGTCATCTTCGTGGTCGACGGACGGGTCGGAGTCACGGCGCTCGACAAGGAGATCGCCAACAAATTGCGCCGCGCGCAGCGCCCCGTCACGGTCGCCGTCAACAAATCCGAGGGGATGAACCACGGCGTGGTGATCGCCGATTTCCACGAGCTCGGCCTGGGCACCCCGTACGCCATCTCGGCGACGCACGGAGAAGGCGTGCGCGGCCTGATCGAGGACGTTCTCGAACCGTTCTCGCAACCCGAGGACGGCGAGCGCGAGGAACACCAGCTCAAGGTAGCCATCGTCGGCCGTCCGAACGTCGGCAAGAGCACGACGATCAATGCCTTGCTCGGCGAGGAGCGGGTCATTGCCTTCGATCAGCCGGGAACGACGCGGGACTCCATCTTCATCGACTTCGAGCGGAACGGAAAAAAATACACGCTCATCGACACCGCCGGCCTGCGGCGCAAGGGCAAGGTTTTCGAGACGATCGAGAAATTTTCGGTCATCAAGACCCTGCAGTCCATCGAAGACGCCAACGTCGTCGTTCTCGTCCTCGATGCCCGGCAGGACATCTCCGATCAGGACGCGCACATCGCGGGTTTCGTCGTCGAATCCGGCAGGGCGCTCGTCGTTGCGGTCAACAAGTGGGACGGGCTGGACGCCTACAAGCGCAGCCAGGTGAAGGAAACCCTCGAAGCCCGCCTGAAGTTCCTGGACTTCGCCAAGTTCCACTACGTCTCAGCCTTGACGGGACAGGGCCTGGAAGCCGTTTTCCGCTCCGTCGACGCCGCCTACCGTGCGGCGACGATCGACCTCTCCACGCCCCGGCTCACGCGCGCGCTGATCGATGCCGTGGCGCGCCAGTCGCCCCCGCGCAGCGGCATATTCCGACCCAAACTGCGCTACGCTCATCAGGGCGGGCGCAATCCGCCGCTGATCGTGATCCATGGCAATGCACTCGACAAAGTGCCGGATTCCTACCGCCGCTACCTGGAGAACGTGTTCCGGGAAGTCTTCAAGCTGCAGGGCACGCCGCTGCGCATCCAGTTCAACGTCACCGAGAACCCGTACGCCCAGATCAAGCCCGCGGACGCGCCGAAAAGAAAACCCAAGGCAGCCGAAACAAAAAAAGCTCCCTCCGGCAAGCCAGCGCCCGCAAAAACGGCGCCTGGGAAGAGGGCAAAACGGGAAAGTAGCGGAACGCGGTAGAGGCAAGAGCATTTTTTTGACGTCGTTGTTGACGCAGGCGGCCCGGGTTGCTATAGTTCGCCCCCTCGCAACACGACGCACGTTTCACTAAGCGTTTCGCTGATTGAACAAATGATCAGCAGTGTTGACGAGAAGGAAACGATCTGTATATAATCTCGTTTCTTTAGCGGACGCGGGGTGGAGCAGTCTGGCAGCTCGTCGGGCTCATAACCCGAAGGTCACAGGTTCAAATCCTGTCCCCGCAACCAAGCAGTACCGAGCAGTATTGTTCTTTAAAAATGAGACGATTGATAGGTGTGGGTTTTTGGTCTTTGGGATGACCTGCGTAAGTGGGTTATTAAGAGATTGGAAGCTCGCGCGAAGTAGGAAGGCTGCGGACTTGAGGGAACTTGGGTTTGCAGTTGGAAGGACGTCAAGCGAGAGTTTTAACAGGAATTGAACTGAAGAGTTTGATCCTGGCTCAGATTGAACGCTGGCGGCATGCCTTACACATGCAAGTCGAACGGCAGCACGGGTGCTTGCACCTGGTGGCGAGTGGCGAACGGGTGAGTAATACATCGGAACGTACCTGAGAGTGGGGGATAACGTAGCGAAAGTTACGCTAATACCGCATATTCTGTGAGCAGGAAAGCAGGGGACCGCAAGGCCTTGCGCTTTTGGAGCGGCCGATGTCGGATTAGCTAGTTGGTGAGGTAAAGGCTTACCAAGGCGACGATCCGTAGCGGGTCTGAGAGGATGATCCGCCACACTGGGACTGAGACACGGCCCAGACTCCTACGGGAGGCAGCAGTGGGGAATTTTGGACAATGGGCGCAAGCCTGATCCAGCCATGCCGCGTGAGTGAAGAAGGCCTTCGGGTTGTAAAGCTCTTTCGGTGGGGAAGAAATTGCACTTGATAATACCGAGTGTAGATGACGGTACCCGCATAAGAAGCACCGGCTAACTACGTGCCAGCAGCCGCGGTAATACGTAGGGTGCGAGCGTTAATCGGAATTACTGGGCGTAAAGCGTGCGCAGGTGGTTGTGTAAGTCAGATGTGAAATCCCCGGGCTCAACCTGGGAACTGCATTTGAGACTGCACGGCTAGAGGATGGCAGAGGGGGGTAGAATTCCACGTGTAGCAGTGAAATGCGTAGAGATGTGGAGGAATACCGATGGCGAAGGCAGCCCCCTGGGCTATTACTGACACTCATGCACGAAAGCGTGGGGAGCAAACAGGATTAGATACCCTGGTAGTCCACGCCCTAAACGATGTCAACTGGATGTTGGGAGGGTTAAACCTCTTAGTGTCGTAGCTAACGCGTGAAGTTGACCGCCTGGGGAGTACGGCCGCAAGGCTAAAACTCAAAGGAATTGACGGGGACCCGCACAAGCGGTGGATGATGTGGATTAATTCGATGCAACGCGAAAAACCTTACCTACCCTTGACATGCCAGGAACCCTGCTGAGAGGTGGGGGTGCCCGAAAGGGAGCCTGGACACAGGTGCTGCATGGCTGTCGTCAGCTCGTGTCGTGAGATGTTGGGTTAAGTCCCGCAACGAGCGCAACCCTTGTCGTTAATTGCCATCATTCAGTTGGGCACTTTAATGAGACTGCCGGTGACAAACCGGAGGAAGGTGGGGATGACGTCAAGTCCTCATGGCCCTTATGGGTAGGGCTTCACACGTCATACAATGGTCGGTTCAGAGGGTTGCCAACCCGCGAGGGGGAGCTAATCTCAGAAAGCCGATCGTAGTCCGGATTGCAGTCTGCAACTCGACTGCATGAAGTCGGAATCGCTAGTAATCGCGGATCAGCATGCCGCGGTGAATACGTTCCCGGGTCTTGTACACACCGCCCGTCACACCATGGGAGCGGGTTCTGCCAGAAGTGGGTAGCCTAACCGCAAGGAGGGCGCTTACCACGGCGGGGTTCGTGACTGGGGTGAAGTCGTAACAAGGTAGCCGTAGGGGAACCTGCGGCTGGATCACCTCCTTTCTAGAGAAAAACCGGGATCAAGAACCCACAACCTATCGATCGTCACATGCGGTACAGACGGAGGGTCTGTAGCTCAGTCGGTTAGAGCACCGTCTTGATAAGGCGGGGGTCGTTGGTTCGATTCCAACCAGACCCACCAACGTTTGAACGATGAGGTGTTCAAGCGGCGGAGATCTGATCGGGGGATTAGCTCAGCTGGGAGAGCACCTGCTTTGCAAGCAGGGGGTCGTCGGTTCGATCCCGTCATCCTCCACCATTGCCTGGGATTTCCGGGGTCAGAAGTAAGTACTGGGTCCAGTATTTACTTCTGACGGATGAAAATCTGTACGCTCTTTAACAAAATGGAAGAAGGTTGTATCGCTGGCTGCCGACAAACCAAGGCCAGTGATACGGTTGTAATTGCATCGACAACTTCTTGTTACAGCTAGCAAGAAGTTGCACAAACGAGTTGCCTGTAGCTTCGCGGTCTCGCAAGAGAGCGCAAGGTTATAGGATCAAGCGACTAAGTGCATGTGGTGGATGCCTTGGCGATTACAGGCGAAGAAGGACGTGCAAGCCTGCGAAAAGCTCCGGGGAGCTGGCAATGAAGCTTTGATCCGGAGATGTCCGAATGGGGAAACCCACTCCGCAAGGAGTATCGTGTTCTGAATACATAGGGGCACGAGGCGAACCGGGTGAACTGAAACATCTAAGTAGCCCGAGGAAAAGAAATCAACCGAGATTCCCAGAGTAGTGGCGAGCGAAATGGGACCAGCCTGCAAGTGATAGCGATCGCGTTAATGGAAGCCTCTGGAAAGTGGCGCCGTAGTGGGTGATAGCCCCGTACATGAAAACCCGATCGTGGTACTGAGCTTGCGACAAGTAGGGCGGGGCACGTGAAACCCTGTCTGAACATGGGGGGACCATCCTCCAAGGCTAAATACTCGTAATCGACCGATAGTGAACCAGTACCGTGAGGGAAAGGCGAAAAGAACCCCGGGAGGGGAGTGAAATAGATCCTGAAACCGCATGCATACAAACAGTGGGAGCCTCGCAAGGGGTGACTGCGTACCTTTTGTATAATGGGTCAGCGACTTACGTTCAGTAGCGAGCTTAACCGAATAGGGGAGGCGTAGGGAAACCGAGTCTGATAAGGGCGATTAGTTGCTGGGCGTAGACCCGAAACCGGATGATCTATCCATGGCCAGGATGAAGGTGCGGTAACACGCACTGGAGGTCCGAACCCACTAGTGTTGAAAAACTAGGGGATGAGCTGTGGATAGGGGTGAAAGGCTAAACAAATCCGGAGATAGCTGGTTCTCTCCGAAAACTATTTAGGTAGTGCCTCACGTATCACCTTTGGGGGTAGAGCACTGTTATGGCTAGGGGGTCATCGCGACTTACCAAACCATTGCAAACTCCGAATACCGAAGAGTGCGAGCGTGGGAGACAGACATCGGGTGCTAACGTCCGGTGTCGAGAGGGAAACAACCCAGACCGCCGATTAAGGTCCCCAAGCCATAGTTAAGTGGGAAACGAGGTGGGAAGGCTTAGACAGCCAGGAGGTTGGCTTAGAAGCAGCCATCCTTTAAAGAAAGCGTAATAGCTCACTGGTCGAGTCGTCCTGCGCGGAAGATGTAACGGGGCTCAAACTATGCACCGAAATCGCGGATATGTACTTGTACATATGGTAGGAGAGCGTTCTGTAGGCCGTTGAAGGTGGCTTGTGAAAGCTGCTGGAGGTATCAGAAGTGCGAATGCTGACATGAGTAGCGATAAAGCGGGTGAAAAGCCCGCTCGCCGAAAGCCCAAGGTTTCCTGCGCAACGTTCATCGGCGCAGGGTGAGTCGGCCCCTAAGGCGAGGCTGAAAAGCGTAGTCGATGGGAAACTGGTCAATATTCCAGTACCTCTTTGTAATGCGATGGGGGGACGGAGAAGGTTAGGTCAGCCGGGTGTTGGACGTCCCGGTTTAAGCGTGTAGTCGTGCCTGGTAGGCAAATCCGCCGGGCTAAGATGAGGCGTGACGACGAGTGGTCTTGTACCGCGAAGTGATTGATACCCTGCTTCCAAGAAAAGCCTCTAAGCTTCAGTTATGAAGAGACCGTACCGCAAACCGACACAGGTGGGCAGGATGAGAATTCTAAGGCGCTTGAGAGAACTCAGGAGAAGGAACTCGGCAAATTAGCACCGTAACTTCGGGAAAAGGTGCGCCCTGGTAGGTTGTAGCGATTTACTCGCGAAGGCTGAAAGGGTTGCAGTGAAAAGGTGGCTGCGACTGTTTAATAAAAACACAGCACTCTGCAAACACGAAAGTGGACGTATAGGGTGTGACGCCTGCCCGGTGCCGGAAGGTTAAGTGATGGGGTGCAAGCTCTTGATCGAAGCCCCGGTAAACGGCGGCCGTAACTATAACGGTCCTAAGGTAGCGAAATTCCTTGTCGGGTAAGTTCCGACCTGCACGAATGGCGTAACGATGGCCACACTGTCTCCTCCTGAGACTCAGCGAAGTTGAAATGTTTGTGAAGATGCAATCTCCCCGCGGCTAGACGGAAAGACCCCATGAACCTTTACTGTAGCTTTGCATTGGACTTTGAACCGGTCTGTGTAGGATAGGTGGGAGGCTTTGAAGTGAGGACGCTAGTTCTCATGGAGCCGTCCTTGAAATACCACCCTGATTTGTTTGAGGTTCTAACCATGGCCTGTGAATCCAGGTCTGGGACCGTGCATGGTAGGCAGTTTGACTGGGGCGGTCTCCTCCCAAAGTGTAACGGAGGAGTACGAAGGTACGCTAGGTACGGTCGGACATCGTGCTAATAGTGCAATGGCAAAAGCGTGCTTGACTGCGAGTCCCACAAGACGAGCAGGTACGAAAGTAGGTCATAGTGATCCGGTGGTTCTGTATGGAAGGGCCATCGCTCAACGGATAAAAGGTACTCTGGGGATAACAGGCTGATACCGCCCAAGAGTTCATATCGACGGCGGTGTTTGGCACCTCGATGTCGGCTCATCACATCCTGGGGCTGTAGCCGGTCCCAAGGGTATGGCTGTTCGCCATTTAAAGTGGTACGTGAGCTGGGTTTAAAACGTCGTGAGACAGTTTGGTCCCTATCTGCCGTGGGCGTTGGAAATTTGAGGGGGCCTGCTCCTAGTACGAGAGGACCGGAGTGGACATTCCTCTGGTGTACCGGTTATGACGCCAGTCGTATCGCCGGGTAGCTATGAATGGAAGAGATAAACGCTGAAAGCATCTAAGCGTGAAACTCGCCTCAAGATGAGATTTCCCCGGGGACTCGATCCCCCTGAAGGGTCGTCGAAGACCACGACGTTGATAGGCTGGGTGTGGAAGCGCAGTAATGCGTTAAGCTAACCAGTACTAATTGCCCGTGCGGCTTGATCCTATAACCTTGCGCAGCAACTCGACGCTGCAATTGCAACCAACCTTCTCCCGTTTTGCGCATGGCCCACCGGCCGTGCGGACAAGTTATGCTTGGCGGCCATAGCCCTTCGGACCCACCCCTTCCCATCCCGAACAGGACCGTGAAACGAAGTCGCGCCGATGATAGTGCACAGCTCGTGTGCGAAAGTAGGTCACCGCCAGGCTCCCCTCTCAAAGCCCTCTCGCCTTCATAGGCCAGAGGGCTTCTCTATTTCACAAAAAAAAGAAAATAAAAAAGGCTGTGGATCGGCAAGTGATCCGGGTACACCCCCACAAAACCTCCGTTCATCTCAACGGCTCCTCAAAAATCACTAAAAAACTAAATAAATCAGTACCTTGAGAATAACCTCAACTTGACTTCCGTGATTGCCGTGAGGGTGTGCCCGGGCTTCATGCTATGCTTCTAATGTTGGTTTATACTGACAAGGATTTGATATCTGTCCCAACTAGGATTTATAAGAATGAGCGAACGCGAAATTGACCAGGCTTTGGTCGAGCGCGCACAGAAAGGCGATAAACAGGCATTCGAACAGCTGGTGGGGAAGTACCAGCGCAAGTTGGGACGATTGCTGTCACGCTTCATACGCGATCATGCCGAGGTGGAGGATGTGGCACAGGAAGCCTTTATCAAGGCTTATCGTGCCTTGCCTACATTTCGCGGAGAAAGCGCCTTCTATACCTGGTTATATAGAATCGGCATAAACACGGCCAAAAACCACCTGGTTGCAAAGGGACGGCGTGCTCCGACGTCAACGGAATTCGACGCCGACGAAGCGGAATCCTTTGAGGACGCGGAACACCTCCACGACATCAATACGCCGGAAAGGCTGTTGCAGTCGAAGCAGATCGGGCAGACGGTTAACGCCGCCATGGAGGCGTTGCCGGAAGAGTTGCGCAACGCGATCGTGCTGCGCGAAATCGAGGGGCTGAGCTACGAGGAAATCGCCGTGGAGATGAACTGCCCGATCGGCACGGTGCGTTCCCGGATATTCCGGGCTCGCGAGGCCGTCGCCGAGAAACTGCGGCCTCTGCTCGATACGGCGCCGGACCATCGCTGGTAAGCAGGCGCCGAAGGCTTTTGGCTCACTTGGCGGTTGTTTTTTCCGATGGCTGAAGTGAGAGGAACGGTGACCGCGCTCGACGGCGATCGCGCCCTCGTGCGCATTACCGAGGAAGGGTGCGGCCGGTGCCATGAGCCGGGCGGTTGCGGTGGCGGCAATCTCGCGCAGGCGTTCTGCCTGTCCCCGAAAATCTATCGGGTCTTAAATTCCAGGGGGGCGAAAGTGGGCGAGGCGGTGGTGATAGTGATCCACGACCGGACGCTGTTGCGCAGCGCCGTCGCCGGCTATGGCCTTCCCTTGCTAGGCCTATTCCTCGGGGCGGCGCTTGGCGTGGCCTTCGCAGGGGAAGTCGGTTCGATGATCGGTGCGGTGTGCGGTCTAGCCGTGGCTTGGGGAACTCAGAGGATACGATGGGTGCAAGATCTCCTGCTCGGGCCGGACTTCGAGCCACGCATAAAGTGAATGGCCTGATCGGCATGGGCAGCGTACTCAGATTGACCTTGATTTCACGCACGTATTGCCATCTGTGCGAGGAGATGGCCATGGCGGTGGCGCCCTTGCTGGATGAATACGGCGTGGAAATGGAAATCGTGGATGTCGATGGCGATCCCGAGCTGGAGGCAAGATTCGGGGAGTTCGTTCCGGTGCTGCTGTCGGGAAATACGGAGCTGAGCCGATTCCGCCTGGACATGAGCAAAGTCCGTGATTATCTGGAAGAAATCCGTTAGAATTCCTCCCTTTCTGGCAGTATCGACGAAGGGTGCCCGCCGGCACCCTTTTTTACAGGTGCGGCGAGGCCGCGACGGTAAGGCGCAATGCAACTGCAATTCATTCGAAATTTTTCAATCATCGCCCACATCGACCACGGCAAGTCGACGCTGGCCGACCGGATTATCCACCTCTGCGGCGGCTTGTCCGACCGGGAGATGGAGGAGCAGGTACTCGATTCGATGGACATCGAGCGGGAACGCGGCATCACCATCAAGGCGCAGACGGCGGCGCTTCAGTACAAAGCCCGCGACGGGCAGGTGTACAACCTGAATCTGATCGATACGCCCGGACACGTCGATTTTTCCTACGAAGTGTCGCGTTCTCTCTCCGCCTGCGAGGGCGCATTGCTGGTCGTCGATGCCTCGCAGGGCGTGGAGGCGCAGACGGTCGCCAACTGCTACACCGCCATCGATCTCGGCGTGGAAGTCGTGCCGGTGCTGAACAAGATCGATCTGCCTTCGGCCACGCCGGACAATGCGCGGCAGGAAATCGAGGACGTCATCGGCATCGACGCCTCGGACGCCGTGCTGGCGTCGGCCAAGACCGGCCTCGGGGTGGAAGACATCCTGGAGACGATCATCGCGCGTATCCCCACGCCCAAGGGCGATCCCGACGGCCCGCTCAAGGCGCTGCTGATCGATTCCTGGTTCGACAACTACGTGGGCGTCGTCATGCTGGTCCGTGTGGTCGATGGCTTTTTGCGTCCGAAGGACAAGGTGCGGCTGATGTCCAGCGGCGCCAACTACCTGTGCGAGCAGGTCGGCGTGTTCACGCCCAAGGCCGTGCAGCGGGATTCGCTGGCGGCGGGCGAGGTCGGCTACGTGATCGCCGGGATCAAGGAATTGCAGGCGGCCAAGGTCGGCGACACGCTGACGTCCGCCGACCGGCCCGCCGGCGAGCCGCTGCCCGGCTTCAAGGAAATCAAGTCGCAGGTTTTCGCCGGGCTCTATCCGGTCGAGGCGAACCAGTACGATTCCCTGCGGGAGGCGCTCGAAAAACTCAAGCTGAACGACGCTTCCCTGCACTACGAGCCCGAGGTTTCCCAGGCGCTCGGCTTCGGTTTCCGTTGCGGCTTCCTGGGGCTGCTGCACATGGAGATCGTGCAGGAGCGGCTGGAGCGGGAATTCGACCAGGATCTGATCACCACCGCGCCGACGGTGGTGTACGAGGTGGTGACCCGCGACGGCACCGTCGTCCAGGTCGAGAATCCGGCCAAGCTGCCGGAGACGACGAAGACCCTCGAAATCCGCGAACCGATCATCACCATCACCGTTTTCGTGCCGCAGGACTATCTCGGCAACGTCATCACCCTGTGCAACCAGAAGCGCGGTAACCAGGTCGACATGACCTACCACGGCCGCCAGGTGCAGTTGGTTTACGAGATGCCGATGGCCGAGGTGGTCATGGATTTCTTCGACAAGCTGAAGTCCGTGTCGCGGGGCTATGCATCACTGGACTATGATTTCAAGGAATTCAGGGCGGCGGACGTCGTCAAGCTGGACATTCTGATCAACGGCGAGAAGGTCGATGCCCTGTCGGTCATCGTGCACCGCGCGAATTCCGTCTATCGGGGCCGTGAACTGGCGTCCAAGATGCGCTCGCTGATTCCGCGCCAGATGTACGACGTGGCCATCCAGGCGGCCATCGGTTCGAACATCATCGCGCGCGAGAACGTCAAGGCGCTGCGCAAGGACGTGCTGGCCAAGTGCTACGGCGGCGACATCACCCGCAAGCGCAAGCTGTTGGAAAAGCAGAAGGCCGGCAAGAAGCGCATGAAGCAGGTCGGGTCGGTCGAGATTCCGCAGGAGGCGTTCCTGGCGGTTCTCCGCGTCGATAAATAAAGGAGCCGGTCACCGTGAATTTCGCATTGATTCTGTTTTGCCTGCTGGTCGTGAGCGGCGCCATCTGGTTCGTCAACGTGCTGGTGCTGCGCAAGCGCAGGGCGCCGGACGCCAAGGACCCCTGGTGGGTCGAATACGGGGCGAGCTTCTTTCCGGTCATCCTGCTCGTCTTCGTGCTGCGCTCGTTCATCGTCGAGCCGTTCAAGATTCCGTCGGGCTCGATGATCCCGACGCTCCAGGTCGGCGACTTCATCCTGGTCAATAAATATACCTACGGCATCCGTCTGCCGGTGATCAACAAGAAGATCATCGAATTCAACACGCCGCAGCGGGGCGATGTGATGGTCTTCCGCTATCCGGAAGATCCGTCGCTCGACTACATCAAGCGCGTGGTGGGCATTCCCGGCGACAAGGTGGCCTACCAGAACAAGCAGCTGACCATCAACGGCAAGCCGGTCGAAATGCGCCGGATCGACGATTATCTGCATCCGGAACGCTTGTACTACTCCCGGCAGTTCATCGAAAAGATGGATGGCATCGAGTACCGGGTGCTCAACGATCAGGACGCGCCGGCGTTCATCCCGGACGCATCGCGGTTTCCATATCGGGAGAATTGCCTCTACAATAACTCGGGTGTAATTTGCACCGTCCCGGAAGGCCAGTATTTCATGATGGGCGATAATCGGGACAATAGCCGCGATAGCCGTTTCTGGGGATTCGTTCCGGACGAAAACATCGTCGGCAAGGCGTTTTTCATCTGGCTCAATTTCGGCGATCTGAAACGCATCGGGCCATTCAAGTGAGGAATGTGAAGATGAAATACCAGCGAGGAGTTACTCTGTCGGGGCTGATCGTCTGGGGCGTGGTCATCGCCCTGGTGGCCATACTGGGCATGCGGGTGGTCCCGGACGTCATCGACTACTACAAGATCAAGAAGATCGTCGCCTCGACGGCCATGAATGCGAGCGGCAAGACGGTCCCCGAAATCCGCGCGATCTTCGACAAATACGCCGACGTGGACTCCATCCAGACGATCAAGGGAACCGATCTGGATATCTCCAAGGAGGGCAACGAAGTGGTCGTGGCCTTCGCCTACGAGAAACGCATTTCCTTGTTCCACAACGTTAGTCTACTGATCGATTTCCAGGGATCGTCGGCGCAACGCTGAACAAGCGCATGGCCAATTCTCTCGAACGGGCGATCGATTATCGCTTCGCAGATGCCTCGCTGCTGCTCACGGCGTTGACGCACCGCAGCCACAGTTCGCCGCACAACGAACGGCTGGAATTCCTGGGCGATTCGATTCTCAATGCGGTGATCGCCCGCCAGCTCTACGAACGTTTTCCCCGCATCTCCGAAGGCGACATGTCGCGGATGCGCGCCAATCTGGTCCGCCAGGACAGCCTCCACCGGCTGTCGCTGTCGCTGTCGCTCGGCGATCATCTCAGGCTTGGCGAAGGTGAGCTCAAAAGCGGCGGCGCCAGCCGCCCCTCGATCCTGGCCGACGCGCTCGAGGCGGTGTTCGGCGCCGTGTGGCTGGACGGCGGATTCGACGGCGCGAACCGGGTGATCGTCCGCCTGTACGAAAGCATGCTTGCCGGCATCGCCTCGGGCAAGCCGGTCAAGGATGCCAAGACGCGCCTGCAGGAGCACCTGCAGGGCCGGCGCCTGCCTCTGCCGAAATACGTGCTGGCCGGGACGGACGGCGAAGCGCACGCGCAGTCGTTCAACGTCGTCTGCGAGATCGACAGCCTGCGCATCAGGACGCAAGGGCACGGCGGCAGCCGGCGCGCGGCCGAGCAGGTCGCGGCGGAGAAAGCCCTGGAAAAGCTGCACGTCGATGAATGAACTGAGATCCGGCTACGTTGCCATCGTCGGCCGTCCGAACGTCGGCAAGTCCACCCTGCTCAATCGCCTGATAGGTGAAAAGATCAGCATCGTCTCGCGCAAGGCGCAGACGACCCGCCACCGAATCACCGGCATCCTGACCCGGCCGGACGCCCAGTTCGTCTTCGTCGACACGCCCGGCTTCCAGACGCGCCACGCGGGTGCGTTGAACCGGGCGATGAACCGCGGCGTGACGCAGGCGCTGGCGGACGTGGACGTCGTCGTCCTGGTGATCGAGGCCGGCCATTTCGACGCCCAGGACAAGGCCGTGCTCCGCCTGCTGCCGCAGGACAAGCCGGTGGTTCTGGCCGTCAACAAGGTCGATCAGCTCAAGGACAAGGCGGCGCTGCTGCCGATGCTGGCCAGCCTCTCGCCGGAGTTTCCGTTCGCCGCCATCGTGCCGGTGAGCGCGGCCAAGGGGACCCAGACCGACGACCTGCTCGCCGAAGTGCGCGGGCATCTGCCCCACGGCGAAATACTCTTCGGCGAGGATGAGATCACCGACCGCAGCGAACGCTTCCTGGCGGCGGAGTTCATCCGGGAGAAGCTGTTCCGCTTGCTGGGGGACGAACTGCCCTACGCCTCGACGGTGCAGATCGAAAAATTCGAAGTGGACGGCGCGCTGCGCCGCATCAGCGCCGCCATCGTCGTCGACCGGCCGGCGCACAAGGGCATCGTCATCGGCAAGGGTGGGCAGACGCTCAAGCGCATCGCCACCGAGGCGCGCCAGGACATGGAACGGCTGTTCGACGGCAAGGTTTTCCTGGAAGTCTTCGTCCAGGTCAAGTCGGGCTGGTCGGACGACGAGCGCCTGCTCAAGAGCCTCGGCTACGAGTGAGTCCGGACCGGGAATCGAGGCCATGCAACGGCACAGGGTCGATGGACAGCCGGCGTTCGTGCTGCATGCCTACCCCTTCCGCGAAACCAGCCTGATCGTCGAGGCGTTCGCCCGGGACGTCGGCCGCATCGCCTTGCTGGCGCGCGGCGCGCGGCGTCCGCGCTCGGCCTTGCGCGGACTGTTGATGGCCTTCCAGCCGCTCGAACTGTCCTGGGCGGGAAAGGGCGAGATCAAGACGATCATGAAGGCCGAATGGCAGGGCGGACAGCCCCTGCTGTCCGGGCGGGCGCTTTTCTGCGGCTACTATCTCAACGAGCTGCTGCTTGATCTGCTGCCGCGGGAGGACGCCCACGCGCGCCTGTTCTCAGTGTATGCGGAAACCTTGCGGCGGTTCGCCGACGGGCCGAAAGAATCGGACCTCCGCCGCTTCGAACGGGCGTTTCTGCAGGAGCTCGGCTACGGTTTGACGCTGCAGCACGACGACGAGGGGCAGCCCATCGATCCGGCGCGGTACTATGCGTACGAGATCGAACGCGGTCCGGTCCGGTTGCAGGCGGCCGGCGACTCGGCGCTGGCCGTCAGCGGCAAGACCCTGATCGATCTGGATGCCGGGGATTTTTCCGATCCGCGCTCTTTGCTCGAAGCCAAGCAGTTGATGAGGACCCTGATCGCCCATTACACGGGCGGCAAGGGGCTGGAGACACGCAAGATTTTTCTGGAGCTACAGGAACCATGATCGAACTGGGCGTAAATATCGACCACGTGGCGACGATCCGCCAGGCGCGCAAGACCTACGAACCCGAACCCGCCTGGGCCGCCGTCGAGGCGCACATCGGCGGCGCGGACGGCATAACCGTGCATCTGCGCGAGGACCGGCGGCACATCCAGGACGCCGACGTCGAAAAACTGCGGACGTTGACGCAGATCAAGCTGAACCTGGAAATGGCGGCGACCGACGAAATGGTGGCGATCGCCTGCCGGCTCAAGCCGGAAATGGCCATGCTGGTCCCCGAGGGGCGCCACGAAGTGACCACCGAAGGGGGGCTCGACATCGTCGCGCAGGAGGGCAAGCTGAAAAAGGCGGTCGACCGGCTGGCCGAGGCCGGCATCATCAGCAGCGTCTTCATCGACGCCGAGCTGGCCCAGGTCGAGGCCGCGGCGCGCATCGGCGCGCGCGTCTGCGAGATCCACACCGGCCCGTACGCGCATGCCTTCCACAACCTGGGGCGCGACGCAGAGAGTCCCGCGGTGCTGGCCGAGCTCGACAAGATCGGCGCGGCGGGAAACGCCATCCGCGGGCTGGGCATGCGTTTCAACGCCGGCCATGCGCTGAACTACTTCAACGTACAGCCCGTGGCGCGCCTGCCGGGCATCCGCGAACTGCACATCGGGCACGCCATCGTCAGCCGCGCGGTCTTCGTCGGCCTGCGCGAAGCCGTCCGCGAGATGAAGCGCCTGATGCGCGAGGCGGCCGCCTGTCC
Source organism: Propionivibrio sp. (assembly GCF_047602565.1). Taxonomy (GTDB): domain Bacteria; phylum Pseudomonadota; class Gammaproteobacteria; order Burkholderiales; family Rhodocyclaceae; genus Propionivibrio. The sequence continues at coordinate 409,115 of NZ_JASGGX010000001.1, read as the reverse complement.
GGCGGCACAGCCCTGATGATCGCCGGCGTCGGCACCGACATCGTGGCGGTCGCCCGGCTCGGCAGGCTTTACGCGCGCCACGGGGCGCGGGCGCTGGAGAAGCTGCTGGCTCCGTCGGAGTTCGCCGACTTCTCCCGGGCTGCCGATCCGGCGCGCTTCCTGGCCAAGCGCTTCGCGGCCAAGGAGGCGTTCGGCAAGGCGCTGGGCATCGGCGTCGCCGCGCCGGCCACCTTGCCCAGCATCGCGGTGACGCACGACGAGCTCGGCAAGCCGGCGTTCGGCTACGCGCCGCCGCTGGCGCGCTATCTGGCCGAGCGCGGTCTGTCCGTCCATCTTTCGATCAGCGACGAAGCCGCCTATGCCGTGGCGTTCGTCGTCCTGGAAAGCGCCTGATTCGACATGCCCATGAACTTGCCGCACGGTCCGCTGATGATCGACGTCGCGGGGACCGGACTGACCGATGCCGATCGGCAGCGCCTGTGCCATCCGCTGGTCGGCGGATTGATATTGTTCGCCCGCAACTATGCCTCGCCCGAGCAGTTGTCGAGGCTGACCGCCGAAATCCATGCCTTGCGCTCGCCACCGCTGCTGATCGCCATCGATCACGAGGGCGGCCGGGTGCAGCGCTGCCGCGACGGCTTCACCCGTCTGCCGGCGATGCGGCGTCTCGGCGAATTGTGGGAACGCGATCCGCAATTGGCGCAGGCGTCGGCCCGGGACATCGGCTATGTGCTGGCCCGCGAACTGCGGTTGCACGGGGTCGATCTGTCCTTCACGCCCGTCCTCGATCTCGATCGGGGGCGCAGCGGCGTGATCGGCGATCGCGCGTTCCATCGCGATCCGCGCGTGGTCGTCCTGCTCGCTGGCCAGTTGATCGACGGTTTGCATGCGGCCGGGATGCGGGCGTGCGGCAAGCACTTCCCGGGGCACGGCTGGGCGGAGGCCGATTCCCACGTGGCGATCCCGGTGGACGACCGCCTGCCCGCCGAGATCGAGGAAGACATGCGGCCGTTCCGGGAACTGCCGCTCGACGCCGTCATGCCGGCGCATGTGATCTATCCGCGCGTGGATTCGCGGCCGGCCGGTTTCTCGCCGGTATGGCTGGCGAAGCTGCGCGGGGAAATGGGTTTCGCCGGCGTGATTTTCAGCGACGACCTGTCGATGGAGGGCGCCAGCGTGGCAGGCGGCATCGTCGACCGGGTGGCCGCCGCCTGGAATGCCGGCTGCGATATGCTGCTGGTGTGCAACGCGCCGGGCAAGGTGGACGAAGTGCTGGCGGGCTGGCGTCCGGATTTCGACGCCCGGCGCTCCGCGCACGTCGCCCGGCTGCTTCCCGTCCCGGAGGTCCCGGACATGAAAAACGATCCCCGCCATCTGGCGGGGATCGAAGCGGCTGCGCGGCTTGCCTGACGGGCGGTTCCCGCGCCGCGGCGCGGGAACCCGCGCTCAGAAGTAATTCAGCAGCGACGGCACGGGCACCCTCGGCACATAGCCCGCAATCCACTTGAGCGGCAGCAGAATCATCTCGGGAATCAGCGTCATCGCGAACAGCAGGATGCACTGGGCGATGAAGTAGGGCAGAGTCGGCATGAGGATTTCCTCCATCTTGACCTTGCCCGCGGCGCAGGCGACGTTGAGCACCGGCCCCACCGGCGGAGTCAGCAGGCCGAGGACGTTGACCAGGGTGAAGATGATACCGAAGTAGACCGGATCGATCCCCGCCGCCTTGAGCAGGGGCAGGAAAATGGGGGTCAGGATGAGGATCGTCGGCACCACGTCCATGGCCGTGCCCACCAGCAGCACCACCACCATCAGCGTGACGTTCAGCAGGATCGGCCGGTCGACCAGCCCGTCCAGCGCGGCGGTGATGAGCTGCGGCATGCGCGCGATGGTCATGATGTAGCCGGCGACCTGGGCGGCCGCGGCGAGGAACATGACCACGGCGGACGTTTTCGCGGCGCTGGTGAGGGCCTTGAACATGTCCCTGGGCGTCAGCTCGCGGTATGCGAAGATGCCCACGAAGAGGGCGTATACCACGGCGACGACGCCCGCCTCGGTGGCCGTGAACACACCGCCCCGCAGCCCGACGATGATGATCACCGGCAACAGCAGCGCCCACAGGCCGCTCAGGAAGATCCGCGCTTTTTCCTTCAGCGTGGTTTTCTGCGTGGTGGCGCCGACCGCGTCCTTGCGGGAAACGAAGAACCACGCGATGCTCATGATGATGGTCAGGTATATCGCCGGTGCGATGCCGCCCAGGAACAGGGACTTGATCGAGACGCCGGCGGCGACGCCATAGACGATCATCGGCACCGAAGGCGGCATGATCGGCGCCACCATGTTGCCGGCGGCCACGAGTCCGGCGGCTTTCGGGCGGTTGTAGCCGGAATCGGCCATCATCGGGATGAGGATCGCGCCCAGCGCCGCGGTGCTGGCGACGGCCGAACCGACCAGGCTGGCGAAAATCAGGCAGGCCAGGATCGTGACGTAGCCCAGTCCGCCGCGCACGCCCCCGACGAAAATATTGCAGAAGTCGATGATGCGCTTGGTCAGCCCGCCGCGATTCATCAATTCGCCGGCAATGATGAAGAACGGCAGGGCCATCATGGTCACGCTGTCGACGCCGCGCATGAGCTGCGCGGCCACGATCTGCGGGTTGGTCGCGCTTCCCCCCATGTGCAGCGCGGTGGCGATCGAGCCGAGCAGCAGGGAAAAGGCGATGGGCAGCCCCAGCATCATGGCGCCGCACAGGTACAACATGAACAGAATAATCAGGGTCACGGTCTTCTCCTATTGCAGGTTGTCCTGCACCTGCTCCGAGCCGGAATCGTCGCGAATCGACAGCAGTTCGCTGACGGACATCTTGAGTACGATCAGGCGATACATGTTCGCCAGCGCGATGATGATGATGGAAATGCCGGTCACCAGGCCGACGGCATAGACCAGGAAGATGGGGAATTGTGTGGCGACCCAGCGATCACCGAGGTTTTGCACGACCAGCTGCCAGCTGCCCAGGGTCAGCACGACCATGACCCAGATGACCCCGACCTGGACCAGGAAATAGATGATCTTCTGGACGAGAACCGGGATGCGGGTCAGCAGACTGTCGATGATGAGATGCTGGTTGTCCCGCATGGCTCCGATGGAGCCGAGGTAAACCAGATAGATGAAGCAGAGGCGGGCGATTTCCTCGGACCATTCGAAACCCGTGGAAAAGACGTAGCGCAAGACGACGTTCAGGAAGACCAGGGCAATCATGACCGCCAGAAAGAAGGCCATCAGGACCTCGATGCTCCGGAACAGCAGGTTAGATTTATTCATCATAATCCTCGCGGCAACAGGACAAAAAACCCTCATGGGGGAACCATGAGGGTTTTGCCGGCATTTCGGCCTGTTTCTACTGAACGGCCTTGATCTTGTCGGTAAGCGGCTTCGCCCAGGTGTGATCCGCGTACAGCTTGTCGGTGAGCGGCTTGAGCATTTCAATGATCTTCTGCCGGTCCGCTTCCGTGACGGCGGTCACCGTCACGCCCTTGCTCTTGAGGAACTGCCGGTCCTTGTCGACGCTCGCGATGTAGTTGTCCCAGGCCGTCACCGAAGCCGCCTTGGCGGCGTCACGGATGACTTTCTGGTGCTCGGCGCTGAGCTTGTCGAAGAACGGCGCGCTGACGATGACTTCCAGGGTGGCGATGATGTGGTTGGTTTCGTAGAGGTATTTCTGTACCTCGTAAAAGGCTTCACTGATCACCGTCACCATGCCGTTATCCTGGCCGTCGACGACGCCGGTTTCCAGCGCGCTGAACAGTTCGCCAAGCGGAATGACCTGGGCGCTGGCGCCGAGATTCTTGGCGATGCCGACGTGGATGGGATTGGACGGCATGCGGAATTTCTGGCCCTTGAAGTCGGCCACCGAGGTCAGCTTCTTGTTGCTGGTGAAGGTGCGCGCGCTGTTCGGCCCCCAGCCCAGGACATGCGTGGTCGGGAACTTCTGATGGAATCCCGCGCTGAGCTCGTCCGCGATCGGGCCGGTCCAGACCTTCTTCGCGTGGTTGAGATCACGATAGAGGAACGGCCAGTCGGTGATCAGCATGGTGGGGTATTCCTGGTTCATGCCCGAACCGATGACGGCGACCTCGATGGTGCCGTTGCGCACCCCGTTCCACAGATCGGCCTCGTTGCCGAGCGTTCCGGAGTGGTACACGTCGACCTTGATGGCCCCGTTGCTGCCCTTCTCGATCATGGGCTTGAACACGGTATCCAGGGCGGCCGCCATCGGGTGGGTGTTGCCCCAGTTGTCGCCGACCTTGAGGGTGATCGGATTGGCCGCGAAAGCGCCGCTTGCCGCGACAAGCGTCAGACATGTCGCCAGGATTTTGTTGAGTTTCATTTTTCGCCTCCTCCGTTTGAAAAAGATTTTGGGTGCTCAAGCGGCAACCCGTGACCACCGACCGGAGCGTCTCCCCCGGTAGACCCCGAACCCGCGCCGGCCGCCGGAAGTCCCTCCAACCCCCGTCCCTCCTGGGCCGTTCATTCTTTCGAATCGACCTGCGGGCATGCACCCTTGTATGGTAGGGGGCTTTATCTCCCAGTGCAAGAGGGGTCCGGCGGGGTAAATTTTCCCGGAGGACTGGCTACCCTCGATGGCATTTTCTGGGGGAGCGGGACGGTGTTTGAATTCGTATCAAGCTTGTATGGTAGTTGTGCTACACTGCCGTGTGCTGTGCGCCGTCTGGCGTCCTGGCCGTCGAGACCGAGGTCTGAAAGGAGAGAAAGATGAAGATTGTCAGTGCGGATGTGATTGTCTGTTGTCCCGGGCGGAACTTCGTAACGCTGAAGATCACCACGGACGAAGGAGTGACCGGCCTCGGCGACGCCACGCTGAACGGCCGTGAATTGTCGGTGGCGTCGTATCTGAAGGACCATGTCTGCCCGCTGCTGATCGGGCGCGATCCGCAGAAGATCGAAGACACCTGGCAGTACCTGTACCGCGGCGCCTACTGGCGGCGCGGGCCGGTGACCATGTCCGCCATCGCCGCGGTCGACATGGCGCTGTGGGACATCAAAGGCAAGCTGGCCGACATGCCGGTTTACCAGTTGCTCGGCGGCGCCTCGCGTGCAGGCGTGATGGTCTATAGCCATGCCACCGGCCGCGACATCCCGGAAACGCTCGACGCCTTCGCCAAGTACCAGGAGCAGGGCTTCAAGGCCATTCGCGCGCAGTGCGGCATTCCGGGCATGAAATCCGTCTACGGCGTTTCCAAGGGCGGCGCCTACGAGCCGGCGACCAAGGGTTGGCCGGAAGAACAATCGTGGTCGACCGAGAAATACCTGGACTACGTGCCCAAACTGTTCGAGGCGGTGCGTGCAAAATTCGGGTTCGACACGCACCTGCTGCACGACGTGCATCATCGCCTGACGCCGATCGAAGCCGCGCGTCTGGGGAAATCGATCGAAGACTACCGCCTGTTCTGGATGGAAGATCCGACGCCGGCCGAGAACCAGGAAGCCTTCCGCCTGATCCGCCAGCACACGGTCACCCCGATCGCCGTCGGCGAAATCATGAACACCATCTGGGACTGCAAGGACCTGATCGAAGAGCAGCTGATCGACTACATCCGCATGACCGTGACCCACGCGGGCGGGATCACGCATCTGCGCCGCATCGCCGATCTGGCCGCCCTATACCAGGTGCGCACCGGCAGCCACGGCCCGTCCGACCTTTCGCCGGTGTGCATGGGGGCCGCGCTGCATTTCGATCTGTCGGTGCCCAACTTCGGCATGCAGGAATACATGGGCTATCACGAGCAGACGATGGAAGTCTTCCAGTGCGCCTGGAGCTTCGACGACGGTTTCATGCATCCGGGCGAGAAGCCGGGTCTCGGCGTCGAGATCGACGAGGCGCTGGCCGCGAAGTATCCTTACGAACCCGCCTATCTGCCGGTGGCCCGCCTGGAAGACGGAACCCTGTGGAACTGGTGACGTCTGCTTGACCATGACCGGGGCGGGTGCCCCGGCAACCCCTGGAGTGAAAAGAATGACACGTGTTCCGTTTGAAACGGTTTATGAAGTGGTGACCGAGGCGTTCGTCCGTGCCGGCATGCGGCCGGAGGATGCCCGGACGTGCGCGCGGACCCATGCCGAGTCGAGTTGCGACGGCGTCTACTCGCACGGGCTCAACCGCGTCGCCCGGTTCGTCGACTATCTCAAGAAAGGCTGGGTCGATCCCGATGCCCGGCCGACCATCGTCAAGGAACTCGGCGTGATCGAGATCTACGACGGCCACCAGGGCCCCGGCATCCTCAATGCGTATTTCGCCGCCGACCGGGCGATCGCCATCGCGGCGGAGCAGGGCGTCGGCATCGTGACGCTGCGCAACACCACGCACTGGATGCGCGGTGGCACCTACGGCTGGTACGCGGCGGACAAGGGCTACGCGGCGATCAGCTGGACCAACACCGAGTCGTGCATGCCGTCCTGGGGCGGCAAGAACACGCGCCTGGGCAACAATCCCTTCGTGATGGCCGTGCCGCGCAAGAAAGGGAACATCGTCCTCGACATGGCCATGTCGCAGTATTCGTACGGCAAATTGCAGGTGACCCGGCTCAAGGGCGCGCAGCTGCCGTATCCCGGCGGGTTTGACAAGGACGGGAACCTGACCGCCGAGCCCGGTCCGATCGAGCAGTCCATGCGCATCCTGCCGATGGGCTACTGGAAGGGGTCCGGCTTCGCCATCCTGCTCGACACGCTGGCGGCGGTCCTTTCGGAAGGCCTGCCCACCAGCCAGATCGACCAGGTCGGACGGGGCAGCTGCACCGGCTGTTCGCAGGTGTTCATCGTGTTCGATCCGCGGCAGCTGGGCGGCGAGGAATTCACCGACAAGGTGGCGGACAGCGTCGCCGATTATGTGAATTCGTCGACCCCCGACGAAAGAAGCAAGGAAGTGCTTTATCCGGGGCAATCGACCCTGCGCATCCGGGCCGAGCATCGCGCCAACGGCGTGGTGGTTGATGACGGCGTCTGGGCCGAGGTCCTGGCCCTGGCCGGCAGGACGGCGGCGTAACGCGCGTCCGGCCCGGCCGCCGCCGGGCCGTTCAATCGATCGAGAACAACTCCGGAAAGCGGCTGGCGATCGCCGGCAGCGACACGGTGATCTCGCGCAAATGGCTGCGCATCGCGGCGGCCGCCACGGTGGGGTCGCCCGCCTCGATGCCGTCGACGATGCGTTCGTGCTGCTCGATGATCCGGGGGATCGGCGTCGCGTCGTCCAGGCTGAGGTAGCGGATGCGGTCCATCTGCGCCTTGATGCCTTCGATCACCCGCCAGGCATGCGCGCGGCCCACCGACAGGGCGAGGGTGCGGTGGAATTCCTCGTCGAGGGCGAGGAATTCGTCGTTGTGGCCGGGGTCGAGGGCATGCTGCCTGGCGATCAGGTCGCGCAGCTCCCGGATGGCGGAAAGCGGTGCGGACGTCGCGGCCTCGCGGGTCACGGCGATCTCGATGGCTTCGCGGACGAAGCGGGCGTCCAGCACGTCGGCGACGGAAATCTTGACGACGAAGGTGCCGCGCTGCGGCTGGATGCTGACCAGGCGTTCCTCGGCCAGCTTGATGAACGCCTCGCGCACGGGCTGCCGGCTGGTCGAATACTGGCGGGCGATCTCCGATTCGGAAAGCCCCTCGCCGGGACAGATTTCCCCACGGATGATGGCGCTGTGCAGTTGGCGATAGACCTGGGCGCTGATCGACGATGACTCGTTCTGCCGGGCGCGCGGCGCGCTTCTGGTGCTGTTCATCGTTCGCGGTCTGCGTGGAAATGGGTGGCTGACATTCTAAGGCTTCCGCGGCACCTGCGGGACTGCTTCCGCATTCGGGAAGCGCGCCTTGGCTGCGGCGGACCGGCGACCGGGGCGGCCGGATGGTTTTTGCTCGTCCCGCCGCTGGAATTGGCCGCTTCGCGGTGGTAAAATCCCGCAGCTTTGCCAGTCTCGTGGCTCGGCAAGGCGGCAGGCGGCGTACCGGTTGCCTGCAAATACGCACACTCGTCTGTTCAAGGGTGCTCCTCCCACGCGGGAAGAGCGTGTAGCTGGACGAGTGGTGGCTCAACCCTGAAAGGAAAAAACATGTCTGCAACAATGCGTCAAATGCTGGAGGCCGGCGTTCACTTCGGCCATCAAACACGCTTCTGGAATCCCAAGATGGCGCCGTACATCTTCGGTTCGCGGAGCAAGATCCATATCGTCAACCTCGAAAAGACGCTGGTCAAGTACAACGAGGCGATGGCCTTCGTGCGCAAGCTTTCGGCCAACAAGGGCACCATCCTGTTCGTCGGCACCAAGCGCCAGTCGCGCGAGATCATCGCCGAGGAAGCGACGCGCGCCGGAGCGCCGTTCGTCGAGCAGCGCTGGCTGGGCGGCATGCTGACCAATTTCAAGACGATCAAGCAGTCGACCAAGCGCCTCAAGGAAATGGAAACCATGGCCGAGGACGGCTCCCTCGACAAGCTCGGCAAGAAGGAAGCGCTGATGATGCAGCGCGAACTGGCCAAGCTGCAAAAGTCGATCGGCGGCATCAAGGAAATGAACACGCTGCCCGACGCGCTGTTCGTCATCGACGTCGGCTATCACAAGATCGCCATTTCCGAGGCCAACAAACTGAACATCCCGGTCATCGCCGTGGTCGACACCAACCACTCCCCGGACGGCATCGACTACGTCATTCCCGGCAACGACGACTCGTCGAGCGCGATCCGCCTGTACGCGCGCGGCGTCGCCGACTCGATCCTCGAAGGGCGCAGCCAGTTCGTCGAGGACATCATTGCCGCGACTTCGGAAGACGAATTCGTCGAGGAGTCCGAGTAATTCCTGCCTCGCCGTCCCGGTAGAGCAAAGGCGATCTTTTCCTGATCATTCGTTGTTTCAACAAGGCACGGCCGGTTTTCCGGCCGTGCCCGTAAATGGAGATGAAAAATGGCGGCAATTACCGCAAGCATGGTGGCAGAACTGCGCGCGAAGACCGACGCGCCGATGATGGAGTGCAAGAAGGCCCTGACCGAGGCCGACGGCGACCTGGGCAAGGCCGAGGAAGTCCTGCGCGTCAAGCTGGGCAACAAGGCCACCAAGGCCGCCGCGCGGATCACCGCTGAGGGCCTGGTCGCCGTCAGCATCACCGCCGACGGCAAGCAGGGCGCGATCATCGAGGTCAACTGCGAAACCGATTTCGTGGCCAAGAACGACGAGTTCCAGGCCCTGACCAAGAATTGCGTCGAGCTGGTCGTCAGCAGGAATCCGGCCGACGTCGCCGCGCTGTCCAGCCTGCCGCTGGGCGACGGCACCGTCGAATCGGTGCGCACCGCGCTGGTCGGCAAGATCGGCGAGAACATGTCGATCCGCCGTTTCGAACGCGTCGAGGCCAAGGGCCGGCTGGTGTCCTACATTCACGGCGGTGCCAAGATCGGCGTGCTGCTCGACCTGGTCGGCGGCGACGAGCAACTGGGCAAGGACCTGGCGATGCACATCGCCGCCTCCAAGCCGAAGGCGCTGAGCGCCGACGGCGTGCCGGCGGATCTGCTGGAAACCGAACGCCGCATCGCGATCGAGAAGGCGCGCGCCGACAACAAGCCGGAAGCCATGCTGGCGAAGATCGCCGAAGGCACGGTGCAGAAGTACCTGAAGGACGTCACCCTGCTGGCGCAGGTGTTCGTCAAGGCGGAAGACGGCAAGCAAACGGTCGAGCAGCTGCTCAAGGCCAAGGGCGCTTCGGTCGCCGGGTTCACGCTGTACGTGGTCGGCGAAGGCCTGGAAAAACGCTCGAACGATTTCGCTGCCGAAGTTGCCGCCCAGGCGGCCGCGGCGAAGAACTGATACGACAAAAACAAGGATCGCCGCCATGACCGAAACCGCAGCCATTCCGGAGTACAAACGCATCCTGCTGAAGCTTTCGGGCGAGGCATTGATGGGCTCCGACTCCTACGGCATCAACCGCCAGACGATCACCGAGATCGTCCAGGAGGTCAAAAGCGTCGTCGATCTCGGAGTGCAGGTCGGCGTGGTCATCGGCGGCGGCAACATCTTTCGCGGTATCGCGCCCGCGGCGAACGGCATGGACCGCGCCCAGGCCGACTACATGGGCATGCTGGCCACGGTGATGAACGGCCTGGCGCTGCAGGACGCGATGCGCGTGGCCGGCATGGTCGCCCGGGTGCAGTCGGCGCTGAACATCGAACAGGTGGTCGAGCCCTATATCCGGGGCCGCGCCATCCGCTACCTGGAGCAGGGGCGCACGGTCATCTTCGCCGGCGGCACCGGCAACCCGTTCTTTACCACCGACACTGCGGCGGCGCTGCGCGGCGCGGAGATCGGCGCCGAAATCGTGCTCAAGGCGACCAAGGTGGACGGCATCTACACGGCCGACCCGAAAAAGGACCCGACGGCCACGCGCTACGACGCGATCAGCTTCGACGACGCTATTTCCAGAAATCTCGCCATCATGGATACTACGGCCTTCGCGTTGTGCCGCGACCGTAAACTGCCGGTCAAGGTGTTCTCGATCTTCAAGTCGGGGGCGCTCAAGCGGGTGGTCCTTGGTGAGAACGAGGGCACGCTGGTGTATTGCTGAGGGAGGATGCGATGTCGATTGCTGAGGTGAAGAAGGGCGCGGAACACAAGATGCAGAAATCGCTGGAGGCGCTGCGCGTCGACCTGGCGAAGATTCGTACCGGCCGGGCGCACATCGGCCTGCTGGACCACGTGCAGGTCGACTACTACGGCTCGCCGGTGGCGGTGAACACAGTGGCCAACATCACCGTCCTCGATCCGCGCACGCTGGGCGTGCAGGCGTGGGAAAAAGGCATGGCGGCGAAGATCGAGAAGGCCATCCGCGACTCCGATCTGGGCCTGAATCCGGCCGCGCAGGGCGAACTGATCCGCGTGCCGATGCCGCCGCTGACTGAGGAGCGGCGCCGCGACCTGATCAAGGTGGTCAAGCACGAGTGCGAGAATGCCCGCGTGGCCATGCGCAACTTGCGGCGCGACGCCAACGCCACGCTCAAGGACCTGCTCAAGAAGAAGGAATGCTCCGAGGACGAGGAGCGCAAGGCGCAGGACGACATCCAGAAACTGACCGACAAGTACGTCGCGGAAGTCGACAAGCAGTTCGCCCAGAAGGAAACCGAGTTGATGGCCATCTAGGCCGAGGGAATCCGGCTGATGGCCTCCTTCAAGAGCTCGACCCGCACGATCCCGGATACCGGCCGCGTTCCCCGGCATGTGGCCATCATCATGGATGGCAACGGGCGCTGGGCCAAAAAGCGTTTTCTGCCCCGTTTCGCCGGGCACAGCCGCGGCGTCGAGACAGTGCGCGAGGCGGTCCGGTACTGCCTGGACCGGAGAATCGGCTATCTCACGCTGTTCGCCTTCAGTTCCGAAAACTGGCGCCGGCCGGCGGAAGAGGTGTCGCTGCTGATGCAGCTTTTCGCCCGGGCGCTGATGCAGGAAGTGTCCAAGCTGCACGCCAACGGGGTGCGCCTGAAGATCGTCGGCGACCTGTCCCGTTTCGACGCGGAGTTGCAGGCGCTGATCGACGCCGCCGAGCGGCAGACCGTATCCAACGGCAAGCTGACGCTGACCATCGCCGCCAACTACGGCGGCCGCTGGGACATCGTCCAGGCGGTCAACCGCATGGCCGTCGAGCGTCCGGAAAAGCGCGGCGAGTGGACGGAAGACGATCTCGCGCCGTATCTCGCGATGAGCTACGCGCCCGAGCCCGATCTCTTCATCCGCACCGGCGGCGAGGAGCGGATCAGCAATTTCCTGCTCTGGCAGCTGGCGTATACCGAGTGCTATTTCACCGCCACCCTTTGGCCGGAGTTCGATTCCACGGCATTCGACAAGGCCGTCTCCTCCTACCAGAAACGCGAGCGCCGGTTCGGGCGGACCAGCGAGCAGCTGGCGGCCGGCGATGGGCATCCTGCGGACGCCAAGATCGATGCTTAAAACGCGGATCGTCACCGCGCTCTGCCTCGTTGCCGCCTTCCTCTGCGCGCTGTTCCTGTTGCCGCCGGCCGGCTGGCTCGGCTTCTGCGCCCTGGTCGCGGCGCTGGCGTTCTGGGAATGGGGCGGGCTGATGGCCCTGGGCGGACCGGCGCGGCTGGCCCTGGGCGCGGGCGGCGCGCTTGCCGTCGCGGCGCTGGCCGCGGTTTTCCCGTCCGCGCTCGGCCTCGGCGACGGACCCGCGGACGCCTGGCAGGCGGGGCGCTGGCTGTACCTTCCCGCCGCGGCCTTCTGGTGCGTGGTCGTGCCGTTGTGGCTGCAGCGGCGCTGGACCGTGGCGCGTCCGCTGACCGGCATCCTGTCCGGCGCCCTGGTCATCCTGCCGGCCTGCCTGGCGCTGATCCAGCTGCGGCAACTGGGGGCGGGACAGCTGCTGGCCGTCATGGCGATCGTCTGGGTGGCGGACACCGCCGCCTACTTTTGCGGCCGGGCGTTCGGCCGCCACAAGCTGGCGCCGACCATCAGCCCCGGAAAAACATGGGAAGGGGCCGTCGGCGGCGTCCTGGCGGTGGTAGCCTATGGACTGCTGTTCTCTTCCCACCTGCCGGCGACGCTTGCCGGCCATGTCTGGCTGCTGGCCGTCCTGCTCGTGCCGCTCACGGCGATCAGCATCGTCGGTGACCTGTTCGAGTCGCTGCTGAAGCGGCAGGCCGGGCTGAAGGACAGCAGCAACGTGCTGCCCGGCCACGGCGGCGTGCTCGACCGGATCGACAGCCTCACCTCCACCTTGCCGCTCGTCGCGCTGGTCCGGTTCGGCATGGGCATTTGACAAAGGATTCCGCCCGTCGATGACGCAGAAGCTCACGATTCTTGGCTCGACCGGTTCGATAGGCGTCAATACGCTCGACGTGGTCCGGCGGCATCCGGAGCGCTACCGCGTCGAAGCCTTGTGCGCGCATACCCAGATCGACCGCCTGTACGCGCAATGTGTCGAGTTCGCGCCGCGCTACGCGGTCGTCCGCGATGAACCCCTGGCGGCGGAATTGCGCGGGCGGCTTAAGGCGGCGGCCTGCGCCACGGAAGTCCTGCACGGTCCCGAGGCGCTGGTGCGCATGGCGGAACTGCCGGAAGTGGATGCGGTGATGGCCGCCATCGTGGGTGCCGCGGGGCTGCCGCCGACGCTGGCCGCGGCGCTGGCCGGGAAAAAAATCCTGCTCGCCAACAAGGAAGCCCTGGTCATGGCCGGGCCGGTCTTCATGCGCGCCGTGCGCAGCGGCGGCGCCCGGCTGCTGCCGATCGACAGCGAGCACAACGCGATCTTCCAGTCGCTGCCGGCCGACTATGCGGGCGACCTCGACCGGAGCGGCGTGCGGGGCATCCTGCTGACCGCCTCGGGCGGTCCATTCAGGACGACGCCGCGCGCGGACCTGGCGCACGTCACGCCGGCACAGGCGTGCGCCCATCCGAACTGGGTCATGGGCCGCAAGATTTCGGTCGAACTCGGCGACGATGATGAACAAGGGGCTGGAGGTGATCGAGGCCCACTGGCTGTTCAACGTGCCGGCGGAAAAGATCCAGGTCGTCGTGCATCCGCAGAGCGTGATCCATTCGCTCGTCCAGTACATCGACGGCTCCGTGCTGGCCGAACTGGGCAATCCCGACATGCGCACGCCGATCGCGCAGGCGCTGGCGTACCCGGAGCGGATTGCCGCGGGCGTCGAGCCGCTCGACCTGTTCGACGTCGCCGCGCTGCATTTCGAGCGGCCGGACTTCGAGCGTTTTCCCTGTCTCGCGCTGGCCTACGGGGCGCTGCGGGACGGCGACAACGCGCCGGCGACGCTCAACGCCGCCAACGAAGTGGCCGTGCAGCGCTTCCTGGAGGGGCGGATCGGCTTCGTCAACATTGCCGGGGTCATCGCGCGCGTCATGGAGCGGATGCCGGCCGCGCGCCTCGATACCCTGGACGACGTGCTCGCCGCCGACGCCGCCGCGCGGCGGATGGCCGAACAGATCGTCGAGGGGATGCAGCGGCGATGAGCGATTTCCTGTTTTACGCGATGGCCTTCGCCGTGCTGCTCGGCGTGCTCATCGTGGTGCACGAGTTCGGCCATTACCTGGTCGCCCGCCTGGCCGGCGTTAAGGTGGTGCGCTTCTCGGTCGGCTTCGGCCGCCCGCTGTTCCTGTGGCGGGCCGGCAAGGACGGGACCGAATGGGCGATCGGCGCGTTTCCCCTGGGCGGCTACGTCAGGATGCTGGACGAGAGCGAAGGCGAGGTGGCGCCGCACGAAGCGCACCGCAGCTTCAACCGGCAGAGCGTCTGGAAGCGCATGGCCATCGTCGTCGCGGGGCCGCTGGCCAACCTGGTGCTGGCCGTCGCCGTCTACTGGGGCCTGTTCATGCACGGCTCGGAGGAACTGCGTCCCGTCCTGGGGCAGCCGGTCGCCGCCAGTGCCGCGGAACAGGCCGGCATACGGAACGGAGAGCGGGTGCTCAAGGTCGGCGACGAGAGCGTCGAGACCTGGGCCGACCTGCGCTGGGAGCTGCTGCGCCGGATGGTGGAACAGGATTCGGTGGAGCTGGAAGTGGTCAACGAGCGCGACGAGATCAGCTTCCGCCCGCTGGCGCTGGCCGAGGCCAGGGACCCCGAGCCCGGCGAGGACCCCATCGAACTGCTGGGCCTGCGCTTCTTCCGGCCGGTGGTCCCGGCCGTGCTGGGCAGCATCACCCCGGGCAGCGCCGCGGCCGCGGCCGGCCTGCGGCCGGGCGACGTGGTGGTGAGCATCGACGGCCGGGACGTCGCTTCATGGGCGGACGTGGTGCAAACGGTCCGCGCTTCGCCGGGCGTGACGCTGCTCCTTGAATACGAACGGGACGGGGCGGCGTCCACGGTCGAAATCACTCCCGTGCGGATTGAGAGCGGCGGCCGCGAGATCGGCCGGATCGGCGCGGCGGTCGCCGATTCCGGGCTGGAAAGGGACAACCTGCTGATCACCGTACGCTACGGCCCCTTGCCGGCTCTGGGCAAGGCGATCGAGGAGACCTGGGACAAGTCTATATTCAGTCTCCGGATGATGGGCAAGATGGTCACCGGCGTGCTGTCCTGGCACAACATCAGCGGCCCGGTGACCATCGCCGACTACGCCGGCCAGTCGGCCAAGCTGGGCCTCGCCCAGTACCTCCGCTTCATGGCGCTGGTGAGCATCAGCCTGGCCGTGCTCAACCTGCTGCCCGTTCCCGTTCTGGATGGGGGGCATTTACTGTATTATGTCGCGGAAATCGTGAGAGGCAGGCCGTTGTCCGAGCGGTGCCTGATGATCGGCCAGAAGATCGGACTGGCGTTGATCCTGATGTTGATGGCCTTCGCCCTCTACAATGACTTCACCCGATTGATTCCTGGCTGACCCATGAAGAGAATTCTGCTTGCCGGTGCGATCGCCGCACTGTGCGTATCAAACGCTTTTGCCTTCGAACCTTTCACCGTCAAGGACATCCGCATCGAAGGCATCCAGCGGACCGAAGCCGGAACCGTGTTCAGCTATCTGCCGGTCAAGGTCGGGGAGACGATGACCGACGAGAAGGCCGCCCAGGCGATCAAGGCGCTGTTCGCCACCGGGTTTTTCAGGGACGTCCGCATCGAGATCGACGGCACCGTCGTGGTGGTCGTCGTCGAGGAGCGGCCGGCCATCGCCCAGATCGATTTCGTCGGCCTCAAGGAGTTCGACAAGGACCAG
This sequence comes from Propionivibrio sp., assembly GCF_047602565.1. GTDB lineage: Bacteria > Pseudomonadota > Gammaproteobacteria > Burkholderiales > Rhodocyclaceae > Propionivibrio. The sequence goes on along the minus strand of NZ_JASGGX010000001.1, from coordinate 393,400 downwards.
ATCATCAAGGGCCTCCGGGAAGCCGGCTTCGCGGTCTCGCGTTCGTTCGACCGCGGCATGCTGGAGCGGGCCGAGCAGGAACTCAAGCGGCAATACCTGACCCGCGGCAAGTATTCGATGACGGTGACCACCACGGTGACGCCGCTCGAACGCAACCGGGTGGGCATCAATTTCAAGATCGACGAAGGCGACTCGGCGGTCATCCGGCAGATCAACATCGTCGGGGCGACGTCGTTCAAGGAAAAGGAACTGCTCGACACCTTCCAGCTGCAGACGCCGAACTGGATCAGCTGGTATACGAAGAACGACCAGTATTCCAAGCAGAAGCTGTCGGCGGACCTGGAGACGCTGCGCTCCTTCTACCTGAACCGCGGGTTTCTCGAATTCAGCATCGAATCGACGCAGGTCTCGATCAGCCCGGACAAGAAGGACATCTACATCACCATCAGCGTGTCGGAAGGCGAGCGCTACGTCGTCTCCTCGGTCAAACTGGCGGGCGACCTGATCCTGTCCGAGGACGAGTTCAAGACCGCCATGAAGATCAAGGCGGGCGACGTCTTCTCGCGCGAGGCGCTGAACCAGAGCACCAAGGCCATCAGCGACAAGCTGTCGGGGCGGGGCTACGCCTTCGCCAACGTCAATGCGGCGCCGGAGGTCGACAAGGAGAAGCGGCAGGTGGCGTTTACCATCTTCGTCGATCCGGGCAAGCGGGTGTACGTCCGCCGCATCAACATCGGCGGCAACACCAAGACGCGCGACGAGGTGGTCCGCCAGGAAATCCGCCAGATGGAAGGCGGCTGGTACGACGACGAGCGGGTCAAGCTCTCCAAGCAGCGCATCGACAAGACCGACTACTTCTCCGAAGTGACGGTCGAGACGCCGCCCGTGCCGGGCACCACGGACCAGATCGACGTCAACTACAACGTGACCGAGAAGTCCACCGGCAACATCACGGTGGGCGCCGGCTACTCGCAGTCGGAAAAGGTGATCCTGTCCGGCTCGATCTCACAGGCCAACATCTTCGGCAGCGGCAAGTTCGCCTCGGTCCAGATCGGCACCGGCAAGATCAACCGCGCCATCGGGTTCAGCTACAACAACCCGTATTTCACGGTCGACGGCGTGAGCCAGGGCTTCGACATCTATCACCGGAAATCGAATCCGACGTCGCTGGGATACGTCTATAAGACCGAATCGACCGGCGGCGGCATCAAGTTCGGCATCCCGATCTCCGAAAAGCAGTCGATCAACTTCGGCGCGGCGGTCGACTACACGAAGGTCACCATCGACCGCGAGGACGAGGACACGCCGCTGCAGTACCAGCGCTTCATCGACAAGTTCTGCGGCTCCAATGCGGATACCTGCGGCAACCTGTCGGTGCCGCTCACCGTCGGCTGGATCAGCGACGGCAAGGACAGCGCGATCAATCCGACGCAGGGCACGTACCAGAAGGCCACGTTCGAGGTCAGCCCGGGCGGCGACCTGCGCTACTACAAGGCGACCTATCAGCACCAGCGCTTCTTCCCGGTGACGCGGAACCTGACGCTGATGCTCAACGGCGAGGTCGGCTACGCCAAGGGGCTGCGCGGACAGGACATGCCGTTTTTCAAGAACTTCTACGCCGGCGGCACGGGCTCCGTGCGCGGCTGGGACACGGCCAGCCTGGGCCCGTATGAAATCGACACGGACGGCGACGAAGTGCGCCTGGGCGGCACGCGCCGGTTCGTCTTCAACGCCGAATTGTCGATGCCGGTGCCCGGTTTCGGCGTCGACAAGTCGTTCCGCTTCGGACCGTTCTTCGATGCCGGCCAGGTTTATTCCGATGAGAAGACCGGCGCCTGCAGCAGCGGCTCCGGCATCGTCTGCGAGGAAGGCCCGGTGCGCATGTCGGTGGGCCTCGCGGCGACTTGGCTGTCCCCCCTGGGACCGCTAAAATTCAGCTTCGCCCAACCGCTGAACAAACAGAAGAATGATAATATTCAAAGGTTCCAGTTCCAGATGGGAACTACTTTCTAGCCGAGGAGAAACAGCTTGAGAACGAAATTTGCCACCCTGCTGGTCGCGCTGATGATCGCCTTGCCAGCGTCGTACGTGGCGGCAGCGGATTCGGTGAAAATTGGCTACGTCAACACGCAACGGATTTTCCGTGACGCGCCCGCCGCGGTGAAGGCGGCGAAGAAGATCGAGGCGGAGTTTTCCCGGCGCGACCAGGAACTGCAGGGTATGGCCAAGCAGCTTCAAGGCATGCAGGAAACGCTCGAGAAGAACGCCGTGACGATGAGTGAAACCGACCGGCGCGCCAAGGAAAAGGAACTGAACGAACTGTCGCGGGAATTCCAGCGCAAGCAGCGCGAATTCCGCGAGGATCTGAACCTGCGCCAGAACGAGGAAAACGCGGCCATCATCGAGAAAGCCAACAAGGCCATCAAGCAGCTCGCCGAAAGCGAAAAATTCGACCTGATCGTGCAGGACGTGGTATGGGCGAGCCCGAAGCTTGACATTACCGACAAGATAATCAAGGCCTTGGCCGCCGACAGCAAGTAATCGACGTGACCAAGCACGGAGGGCTGCGTCTCGAGGAGATCGTTGCGCGACTGGGCGGGCAGCTCGAAGGGGACCCGTCCGTCGTTGTCTCGCAGGTTGCCACGCTGGCCTCGGCGGGAGCCGGCCAGATCGCTTTCCTGGCCAATCCGAAGTACCGCCAGCAGCTCCAGGCGACCCGCGCGGCGGCGGTCATCGTGCCGCCGAAGTTCGCCGGCGACACCGAGCTGCCCAGGATCGTCCATCAGAATTCCTATGCCTACTACGCGCGCGTCGCGGCGTTGCTGAATCCGCCGGAAGCGCGGCCGGCCGGCGTCCATCCGAGCGCGGTGATCCATACCGCTGTGCCGGAGACGGCGCGCATCGGCGAAAACGTGGTGATCGGCAGGAACGCGACGATCGGCGAGAACGTGACGCTTTACCCCGGCTGCGTGATCGGCGACGGCGTTTCGCTCGGCGCCGACTCGGTGCTTTACCCGAACGTGGTGGTGTATCGCGACTGCGTCATCGGCAGCCGGGCCGTGGTGCATGCCGGCGCCGTCATCGGCAGCGACGGTTTCGGCTTCGCCAAGGAAGGCGAGCGCTGGATCAAGATTCCCCAGCTCGGCCGCGTGGTGATCGGCGACGACGTCGAAATCGGCGCCAACACCTCGATCGACCGGGGCGCGCTCGACGACACCGTGATCGGTGACGGCGTCAAGCTCGACAACCAGATCCAGATCGCGCACAACGTGGTGGTCGGCGACCACGCGGCGATGGCCGGCTGCGTCGGCATCGCCGGCAGCGCCCACATCGGGCGGCGCTGCACGATCGGGGGGGCCGGCATGATCGTCGGCCACATCGAGCTGGCCGACGACGTCCACGTCTCCGCCGGCACGATGATCACCAAGAGCCTGCACCAGCCGGGCCAGTACACCGGCGTCTTTCCTTTCGAGGCGCATGAGGAGTGGTTGCGGAGCGCGGCGCAGATGCGGCGTCTGACGAAGCTCGCCGAGCGCGTGGCGGAACTTGAGAAAAAACTCGAACTAATGGAGAAAAGGTCTTGAATACAATGGATATTCACGAAATTTTGAAGCACCTCCCCCATCGCTATCCGTTCCTTCTCGTGGACCGGGTGGTCGATTTCGAGCCGGGGAAGTTTCTCCATGCGTACAAGAACATCACCATCAACGAGCCGTTTTTCGTCGGTCACTTCCCGCACCATCCGGTCCTGCCCGGCGTGCTGATCATGGAGGCGCTGGCGCAGGCCGCCGGCATCCTGTCGTTCAAGACCATGGGCAGCCTGCCGGACGAGAACTCGGTGTTCTACTTCGTCGGCATCGACAACGCGCGCTTCAAGAAGCCGGTCACGGCCGGCGATCAGCTGCACCTGCACGTCGAGATCGCGCGCCAGATGCGCGGCATCTGGAAGTACAAGGTCGAGGCGCGGGTCGACGGCGAGGTGGTCGCCGACGCCGAGCTGATGTGCGCCAAGCGCGACGTGGTCTGATCGCGGTCCGGGCAGCGGTAACATGATTCATCCCACGGCAATCATTCATCCCGGCGCCAAGCTGGGCGCCGGCGTCAGCGTCGGACCGTATTCGATCATCGGCGAGCACGTCGAGATCGGCGACAACACCTGGATCGGTCCGCACGTGGTGATCTCGGGGCATACCACGATCGGCTGCGACAACCGCATCTTCCAGTTCTCCTCGATCGGCGAGATCCCGCAGGACAAGAAGTACGCCGGCGAGCCGACGCGGCTGGAAATCGGCGATCGCAACACCATCCGCGAGTTCTGCACCTTCAACCTCGGCACCGCGCAGGACGCGGGCGTCACCCGCGTCGGCAGCGACAACTGGGTGATGGCCTACGTGCATATCGCGCACGACTGCCAGGTGGGCAACCGCACGATCTTCGCCAACAACTCGCAGCTCGCCGGGCACGTCCATGTGGACGACTGGGCGATCCTCGGCGGCTATACCGGCGTGCACCAGTTCTGCCGCATCGGCGCGCACACCATGACCGCCGTCGGCACCGTCGTCCTGCAGGACGTTCCGCCTTACGTGATGGCCGCTGGCAATTCGGCGACGCCTTACGGCATCAACGCGGAAGGGTTGAAGCGGCGCGGCTTTTCGGCCGAGGCGCTGATGGCCCTGAAGCGCGCCTACCGTACGCTGTACAAGTCGGGCCTGATGCTGGAAGAGGCCCGCGCCAGGCTGGAAGAAGACGCCAAGGCGCATGCGGAGATCCAGCCGATCCTCGACTTTCTGGCGGTTTCGAAGCGCGGCATCATCCGATGACCTCCCGCGTCCTGCGTGTCGCCATGGTGGCCGGCGAAGCATCGGGCGATCTGCTGGCCAGCCACCTGATCCAGGCACTGCGGGCGAAGGCGCCGAACGCGCTGTTCTACGGTATCGGCGGGCCGAAGATGATCGGGCAGGGGTTCGACGCCTGGTTCCCGCTGGAATCCCTGGCCGTGCGCGGCTACGTCGAGGTGCTCAGGCACTACCGGGAGATTTCCGGGATACGCAAGGAGCTCAGGCGCCGCCTGCTGGCCGACGCGCCGGACGTGTTCATCGGCGTCGACGCGCCGGACTTCAACCTGGCGCTCGAAAGGGCGCTGAAACGGCGCGGCGTGCCGGCCGTCCATTACGTCGGCCCGTCGATCTGGGCCTGGCGCGGCAAGCGCATCCGCACCATCGGACAATCGGTCTCCCGCATCCTGGCCCTGTTTCCCTTCGAGCCGGCACTGTACGAAAAGGAGAACATCCCGGTCAGCTACGTGGGGCATCCGCTGGCCGACATGCTGCCGGTGGAGGACGTCCGCGACGAAGCGCGCGAACTGCTCGGCGTGCCGCCGCAGCAGCCGGTGTTCGCGCTGCTGCCGGGCAGCCGGCAATCCGAACTGGCCTACATGGCCGAAACCTTCATCGAGACGGCGCGGCTGATCCATCAGCGCGTGCCGAACGCCCTGTTCCTGGTGCCGATGGCCACGCGCGAGACGCGCCTGCTGTTCGAATCGGCGCTGTACCGCCGGCAGGCGCGCGACCTGCCGATCCGCCTGCTCTTCGGGCACGCGCACGAGGCCATGGCGGCGTCCGACGCGGTGCTGGTGGCGAGCGGCACGGCGACGCTGGAAGCCGCACTGCTCAAGCGCCCGATGGCCATCGCCTACAAGATGGCGCCGCTGTCGCATCGCCTGATGCGGCGCATGGCGTACCAGCCCTACGTCGGCTTGCCGAACATCCTGGCGGGCCGCTTCGTCGTCCCGGAGTTCATCCAGGACGACGCGACGCCGGAAAATCTGGCGCAGGCGCTGCTGAACTTCCTGGCCGACAAGGACCTCTGCGCGCGCATCGGCGAGGTGTTCCGCGAGATTCACCTGCAGCTCAGGCAAAACACCGCGGAGAAGGCCGCCGAGGCGGTGCTGGCCTCGCTGCCGGGAGAGGCGGGCAAGCATGCTGCCCTTGCTGCTGCCTGACGGGCTGGCCTGCGGCGTCGACGAGGCCGGGCGCGGTCCGCTGGCCGGTCCGGTGGTCGCCGCGGCGGTCATCCTCGATCCGGCCGATCCGATCGACGGGCTCGACGATTCCAAGAAGCTTTCCGCCAAGCGCCGCGCCGCGCTGGCCGTCGAGATCCGCGCCCGGGCGCTGGCCTGGGCGGTGGCCGAGGCCAGCGTCGAGGAGATCGACCGCATCAACATCCTGCAGGCCAGCCTGCTCGCCATGCGCCGGGCGGTCGACGGCCTCGCGCTGCGGCCGGAGCGGGCGCTGATCGACGGCAACAAGTGCCCGCGCCTGGACTGCCCCGCGCAAGCGATCGTCGGCGGCGACGGCAAGGTCGCCTCGATCGCCGCCGCCTCGATCCTGGCCAAGACCGTGCGCGACGCGGGGATGCTGTCGCTGCACGCCGTCTATCCGCTGTACGGCTTCGACCGGCACATGGGCTATCCCACCGCCTTCCATCTGCAAGCCTTGCGCGCGCATGGGCCGAGCCCCGTGCACCGGCGCAGCTACGCGCCCGTGGCCCAGCTCGTGCTGCTATGAAACGCATCGCCTCGCGCGACAACGCCCATTTCCGCGCACTGAAACAGCTCTGCCGCAGCGGCCGCGAGCGGCGCAAGTCCGGACGCATCGTGCTCGACGGCATGCACCTGATCGAAAGCTACGTCGAGCGTTTCGGACCGCCGGACGAGATCGTCGTCAGCGAAGCGGGCCTGGGGCGCGCGGAAATCGCGCGCTGCCTGGAGCAGCGCCCCGGCCGGGCGGCCACCGTGCTGGCGGACGCGCTGTTCGCCGAACTGGCGACGGTCGATACGCCGAGCGGGATCATGGCCGTCGCCGCGCTGCCGCGCGGCGGGCGGCAGCCCGATCCGGCAGCCGACGCCGTGCTGCTCGACGGCATCCAGGACCCCGGCAACCTCGGCTCGATCCTGCGCACCGCCGCGGCGGCCGGCTTCGGGCAGGTCCTGCTGTCGTCCGACTGCGCGCAGGCGTGGTCGCCGAAGACGCTGCGCGCCGCGATGGGGGCGCATTTCTCGCTCGCCATCCACGAGAACGGCGACCTGCCGGGTTTCCTCGCCGCTTATCGCGGCCAGTCGCTGGTCACCGCGCCGGATGGCGCCGCGGACCTGTTCACCGCCGAACTGGGCCGGCCGGTCGCCTGGGTGTTCGGCAGCGAAGGGCAGGGCGTCCGGCCGGAGGTCTCGGCGCTCGCCGGGCAGCGCCTGCGCATCCCGATGCCGGGCCACGCCGAATCGCTCAACGTCGGCGCGGCGGCGGCGGTGTGCCTGTTCGAGACGGTGCGGCGGCGGCTTACTGAATCAGCCCGTTCTTGAGCGCGTAGTAGGTCAGGTCGCTGTTCGAGGCGAGCTTGAGCTTTTCCATCACGCGCGAACGGTAGGTGCTCACGGTCTTGACGCTGAGCGCCATGTTGTCGGCGATGTGGCCGACGGTTTCCCCCCGCGCGAGGCGCAGGAAGACCTGCAGTTCACGCTCCGAAAGCTGTTCGTGCGCCGGGCCGTCGGCGTTGCCGGCGAGGCCTTCGGCCAGCAGCTCGCCCACGGCCGGGGTGATGTACTTCCGTCCCCGGCATACCGTGCGGATGGCGGTGACGATCTCTTCCGGATCGCATTCCTTGTTCAGATAGCCGGCGGCGCCCTGGCGCAGCAGCGCGGTCGCATAATGCGTTTCGGGAAAACCGCTGAGGATCAGCACCGGCAGGTCGGGTTCGCGCGCCTTGATCGCGGCGAGCAGTTCGATGCCGCTCTGGTCAGGCATGGAAAGGTCCAGTAGGATCACATCGGCGTCTTTCCGCCGCACGATGTCAAGCGTCTCGCGACCGTTGCAGGCTTCGCCGGTGATCCTGAAGTCCGCCTGCTCGGACAGGAACTGCCGCAGGCCGGCGCGCACGATGGCATGATCATCGACGATGGCGATCCGGATCATTGCGAACCCTTTATGCCGCTATTCACGCTGTGAAGTGTAGGCGATGCGAGAGGCGATGGTAAAGACAAAAGGTCGTTTCAAGAGGGAAGGGATCTTCCTCATACTCACCCTCGTCGTGGCCGGTCTGACGATTTCGATCAACGAGCTGGCATACCGCGGCGCGCACGGGGGCTTGAACGAACTCGTCAAGATGGGCGCCGCGCGTTTCGCGCTGCAGGGGCTCGTGCAGCGCGTCACCGACGCCGAAACCGCGCAGCGCGGCTACATCATCACCGGCCGGCGCGAGTACATGGGGCCCTATCAGTCGGCCGCCGCCGACGCGCGCGCCTCGCTGGCCACCCTGCGCGGGATCTATGCCGAACTCGAACTGGAGTCGGCGTTGAGCCTGTGCGAGCGCCTCGAAGACGACGTCAACGAGAAGCTCGACGAGCTCGCCGGCGTGCTGGCGCTGATCGAGGAGAAGCGGCTGGATGAGGCGCGGGCGATGATCCTCACCGGCTTCGGCCTGCGCCAGATGGACCGCATCCGCGCCGACACCCGCGAGCTGCAGGAACTGCAGGCCAGGCTGTTCGACGCGCATCTCGGCGGCGTCTTCGACACGCTGGCGCTGAACCGCATCGGCGTCAGCGCGATGACCGTGATCATCGTGCTGCTGCTGGTGCGCTTCCGGCGCCAGAGCCGCCTGCTCGACGAGCATCGTGTCGCCAAGGAGCTGGCGATCAAGGCCGAACGCGACCAGCTCGAAGTGGAGGTGCGCCGGCGCACCGCCGAGCTGGCGGAACTGGCCGCGCACCTGGAGCTGGCGCGCGAGGACGAACGCTCGCATCTGGCCCGCGAGCTGCATGACGAACTCGGCGCGCTGCTGACGGCGGCCAAGCTGGACGTGGCGCGCATGCGCCCGAAGCTGCCGGCCGCCGCCGCCGATCTGTCCAGCCGCCTGGGGCACCTGACCGAGACGCTCGATGCGGTCATCGCGCTGAAGCGGCGCATCATCGAGGACCTTCGGCCGTTGACGCTGGACAACCTCGGGCTGTGCCCGGCGCTGGAGATCCTGTGCCGGGATTTCGCCGCGCGCATGGAGATCGAGGTGCTGCCGGACCTGGAGCCCGTCCGCCTCACCGGCAGCGCGCAGTTCGACGGTGTTCCGCATCGTGCAGGAGACGCTGACCAACATCTCGAAATATGCCAAGGCCAGGCACGTCGAGGTGTCGCTGCGCGAAGACGGCGGCATGGCGCGCGTGCGCGTCCGCGACGATGGCGTCGGGTTCGATCCGGAGCGCGCGGTACACAGCAGCCACGGCCTGCGCGGCATGCGTTTCCGGGTCGAGGCGGAGCGCGGCCTCCTGACCATCGCCTCGTCGCCCGGCGCCGGCTCCGTCATCGAGGCGGCGCTGCCGCTCGAAGCGGACGAGGCCTGAACGCCGGCGGCGCTGCCGTGCCGCGCGTAGGTTTCCTCCTACTTCGGCGTGCGGCCGCCGCCGACAGGACGCCGCGGCATGCGCTGTCCGGCGCGGCGCGATCGATGGCGTACAGTTTCCTCGTCGTGGCCGATATTGCAGCCGCGATACGACCTTATCGCCGGACCCCGCCCGCGCGGGCCGGACCGGCCATCAAAGGAGACCGTCATGCTGCATTATGCCCTGGTGTTTTTCGTCATCGCCCTGATCGCCGCGCTGTTCGGATTCGGCGGCATCGCCGCCAGCGCGGCCGGCATCGCCAAGATGCTATTCTTCTTTTTCATCGTGATGGCGCTGATCAGTTTCCTTGCCGGATTGCTGCGCAAGCGCTGAACGCCGCATCCGGCGGTTTCCAAGACAGGAGAGAATGTGATGAAAAAAATCGACCCGAAAACCGTTTCGGCGAAATCCGAAGAACTGGCCGGCCGCGCGGCGGACTCGGTCAAGGACGCCATCGACGCGACGCGCGGCGCGGCGAACAGAACCCTGGACGCCGCCGAGGAAAGCGTCGAGAACCTGCGCGAAGGCATTTCCGAGAAGGCGGGCCATGCCGCCGACGAGGTCCGCAGGTATGTGCGCGCCGGCAGGGACTATGCCTCGGACGCCTGCGGCGCCGTCAAGGGCCGTCTGGCGGACGCCGGCGAATGCACGGCGTCGTACGTCAGGGAAAAGCCGGCCCAGGCCGTGTTCATCGCCGCCCTGGGTGGCGTGTTGCTGGCCTGTCTGATCAACGCCTTGACGCGCTCGCGCCGCCCCGACGCCTGACCCGGCGCGCGGAGCGCCCCGGACGAGGGCGCTCGCGGGGGCCTCCGCCCGCTCCGTCGACGGAAATCCCGACGGACAACCCATGCATGGCCGGTGCACGGCGAAAGGCCGGGAATGCGCTTCCCGGCCTTTCATCACTATGCCGACTGTTTGTCTGGGTACCTGGCCGGACTACGGAAGGCCGGCGCAATACTCGATCAGTTGTTCCAGTTCGGCGGATTTGTCGAAGAAGGCGTCCGCGCCGAGCTCGTGGCAGCGCCGGCGGATGTCCGGGCTGGCGAAATTGGTGAGCACCACGCATTTGGCGGCGGGCAGGACCTTCTTTGCCCGGGCGAGCACGGCAAAGCCGGTGCCGCTCTTGAGCAGGATGTCGATGATGATCAGGTCGCAGTCGCGGCCGCCCGCGTCGATCCAGTCGATCGCCGATTTTTCATCGACCGCGAACCCCACGATTTCCACGACGAGCAGTTCCTGCAAGGTGGCGATGAGGTTCTCGCGGATCAGGGCGTTGTCCTCGACGAGGAAGCACCTGAGCCGCCCGGCCGGCGCCTCGGCCGCGGAGTTCGTGGTGGCGCTGGAAGTTCCGGTCGGCATGGCGGCGGTTGGAGCGGGCGGTGGGGTTCAGGAGTCCGGACGAAGCGGCAACGCGCGCATCAGGCGCCCCGGTCCGTGGCGGGCGGCGGTGTCGGGATGCACGCGACGCGGCCGGTCCGCGCTCAGCCCAGCGCGTTGATGCCGAAGATGGCCAGGGCGATCAGCACGAGGAAGATCACCACGGCCAGTCCGAACAGGACCTTCGCGATCGAGGCCGCGCCCGACGCGATGCCGCTGAATCCGAGCAGGCCCGCGACGACCGCGATGATGGCGAAGATGATGGCCCACTTGATCATGGCAACTCCTTTCCAGGGAGCGGCGTCGGCGGCCGCACCGCAGTGGTTGTTCATGGCGTCCGCCGGACGGTACCGGCGGACGGAGGTTCTCAGGATCGCCCGGCCGCAGCGCGGGCGGGCCGTCCCGGACCGGTCGCGCCTTACGGCCGGACGACGATGTCGTTGCGCACGCCCTTCACGCCGGACGTGTTGCGCGCGAGGTTCTCGGCCTTCGCCTTCTCGGCCGAAGTCTTGGCGAAGCCGGAGAGCTGCACGACGCCGCGCAGCGTTTCCACGCTGATGGCCATGGCGCTGACTTCGCGGTCTTCCGCGAACTTCGCCTTCACGCGCGTGGTGATGGTCGAGTCGTCGATGTATTCGCCGACGGTGGACTGGTCGCGGGTCACCGCGCAGCCGGCGGCGCCAAGGCCCACGAAGCCGGCGATCACGAGGGTGGCGAGGGTCGTTTTTGCGTTGTTCATATGCGTCTCCTTGGTCAATGGGTCGAATCGCATGCGGGCCGCACGGCCTTTGAGCGACGCTTGCATGGTACGGGCTGCGCCGGCCGAATGCTGTCGGACGCCGCCGAATGTTCAGTCGGCGGTGTCCTACAGACGAGGCGTGCAAAAGCACTCAGAATGCATCGGCCGGACGTCTGCCGGCCGGGCTTTTTGGAAAGGAGCGTAGAAGATGACGAAATCGAAGAGTCGGAAGCCCGCGGCGCGGCGGTCCGCACCGCGGCCGGCAGCGCATCCGGGAATGGGCGCCGTCGTCCATGACGGCGGCGTCGCGTTCCGCGTGTGGGCGCCCCACGCCGAGGCCGTGGCGGTGGTCGGCGACTTCAACGACTGGAACGAGACGGCGCACCCGCTGGCGGCGGAAGGCGAAGGGTACTGGTACGCGGAGGTGGCCGGGGCGCGGGTCGGGCAGGAATACCGCTTCGCGCTGCGCACTCCCTCCGGCGATTTCACGCGCATGGACCCGTACGCGCGCGAGGTCACGCACTCCGCGGGCAACAGCGTCATCGCCGATCCGGAATTCGACTGGGCGGGCGACGAGTTCGTCATGCCGCCGTGGAACGAGCTGGTCGTCTACGAGATGCACGTCGGCACCTTCAGCGACGACAGCCCCGACGACCCGGCGCCCGCCACGCTGGACTCGATCGCCGCGCGTTTCGGCCACCTGCGGCGGCTCGGCGTCAATGCGCTGCAGCTGATGCCGATCGCCGAGTTTCCCGGCGACCGCTCGTGGGGCTACAACCCCGCGCACCTGTTCGCCGTCAGCTCGACCTACGGCGGCCCCAAGGCGCTCAAGCAGTTCGTCAAGGCCGCGCACGCGGCGGGTTTCGCGGTCATCCTCGACGTGGTCTACAACCATTTCGGGCCGTCCGACCTCGACCTCTGGCGCTTCGACGGCTGGAGCGAGGACGAGGGCGGCGGCATCTACTTCTACCAGGACGACCGCCGGCGCACGCCCTGGGGCGACACGCGCCCGGACTACGGGCGCGGCCCGGTGCGCCAGTTCATCCGCGACAACGCCCTGATGTGGCTGGAGGACTACCGGCTGGACGGGCTGCGCATGGACATGACGCTCTACATCCGCCTGTCCGAGCCGGGCGGGCGGGTCATCGACGACGGCTGGAGCCTGATCCAGTGGATCAACCGGGAAATCTCGGAGCGTTTCCCCGGCAAGATCACCATCGCCGAGGACCTGCAGAACGATGCGGCGCTGACCCGCGAGACCGGGGAGGGCGGCGCCGGTTTCGGCGCGCAGTGGGACGCCAATTTCGTGCACCCGATCCGCGCCAGCGTCACCGCCGCCAGCGACGAATGGCGCTCGATGCCGCAGGTCGCCGATGCCCTGGCGTTCCGCTACAACCTCGACGCCTTCGAGCGGGTGATCTACAGCGAGTCGCACGACGAGGTGGCCAACGGCAAGGCGCGCGTGCCGCACGAGGTCGACGCCGACAATCCCGAGGGCTATTTCGCGCAGAAGCGCTCCACGCTCGCCGCCGCGTTCGTGTTCACCGCGCCGGGTATCCCGATGCTCTTCCAGGGGCAGGAATTCCTCGAAGGCGGCTGGTTCCAGGACACGGTGCCGGTGGACTGGGACAAATTGCGCGAATTCCGCGGCATCGTCCGCCTGTACCGCGACCTGATCCGCCTGCGCCTGAACCGCGACGGCACGACGCGCGGGCTCTGCGGCCAGCACATCGAAGTCACGCACTGCAACGACGATGACAAGGTCGTCGCCTTCAAGCGCTGGGACGTCGGCGGTGCGGGCGACACGGTGGTGGTCGTCGCCAATCTGTCCGCCAACGTGCTGGCCGACTACCGGATCGGCTTTCCCGAGGCGGGCCGCTGGCGCCTGCTGCTCAACAGCGACTGGGAGGGCTACAGCCGGGATTTCCAGGGCACCGAAACGGCGGACGCCGATGCCGCCGAAGAGGCTTACGACAACCAGCCCGCCAGCGCCGCGCTGGCGATCGGTGCCTACAGCGTGCTGATATTCGCCCAGGCGCCGGACGGCGGGGAGACGCGGTAGCGCGACGCCGGCCGCCGCCTTTGGAGACAACTCATGCCGGGGCGTCCGCCGCGGGCGCCTGCGCGCGCCGCGCGGCGGCTGCGCGCAGCAGCGCCTGCACGGTCGCCATCTTGGCGAGCACGGCGTCGGGCATCAGGAAGGGATAGCTGTCGCGCAGGCCCAGGCTGCGGTTCATGGCGTTGAGGAACTGCGCCACCGGCAGCCAGTGTTCGAGCACCACGTCGTCGACCGGCTTTTCGGCGATCGGGCCGGTCAGCCGGGTCCGCGCCGCCTGGCCGTCCAGCCGCAGGCCCCAGGCCGCCGCGGTTTCCACGGCATCGACGACGAGCAGGGTGTGGGCGCAGGTTTCGGCCCAGTCCTCCCAGGGATGGGCGCTGGCGTAGGCGCTGATGAAATGCGACTGCCAGTCCGGCGGCGGACCTTCGCCGTGATGGCGCGCCAGCGCCTCGGCGTAGTCCGCCCGTTCGTCGCCGAAGACCTCGCGGCAGCGCGCCATCGCCGCCTCGTCGCCGGCCAGCCAGCGGTACTGCAGGTAGTGCGCCACCTCGTGGCGCAGATGGCCGAGCAGCGTGCGCATCGGTTCGCCGAGCGCGGTGCGGATGGCCTCGCGCGCCACGTCGTCGGCCTCCGCGACGTTCAGCGTGATGACGCCGTCGGCATGCCCGGTGAGCACGTTCGGCGCCCCCGCCACGTCGGCGAGCAGGTCGAAGGCCAGGCCCAGGGCGTCGCTGTCGTCCTGCTTGGGCTGCGGCGGCAGGCCCAGCGCCAGCAGCTGCACGACGACCTGCTTCTTGGCCTGCTCGATCTTGATCCATGACTCGCGGTTGCCCGGCACCGCCAGGTCGGGAATCGTGCGCGTGAGCCGGCACGCGAGGCAATGTGCCGCGCCGTCCTCGACCAGCCAGTTGCAGAAGTCGTTGGCGCAGCGCGGAACTGAAGGCACGGCCGGTTCCGCCGGCAGCGCCAGCATCGCGTCCCGGCCCGGGGAGTAGCCGAGCGCGGCGCCGCAGGACTGGCACAGGGTGTTCTCGAAGAAGACCGTCTGGCCGCAGGAGCAATGGAACGGGTGCATGGCGCGAGCTTCCGAGTTGGCTGGGAATGGCGTTCGACAGGAGATGCCGACGGGCGTTCCACCGCCGCCCTGCCGGCGCTCAGACCTTGGTGCGCATCAGCCGCGCCTTTTCGCGGTTCCAGTCGCGTTCCTTCTCGGCCTCGCGCTTGTCGTGCTGCTTCTTGCCCTTGGCCAGGCCGATCTGTACCTTCACACGGCCGCGTTCGTAGTGCAGGTCGAGCGGCATCAGGGTGAAGCCGGCGCGTTCGACCTTGCCGATCAGCTTGCTGATCTGCGCGGCGTGCAGCAGCAGCTTGCGGGTGCGGATCGGGTCCGGCTTGACGTGCGTCGACGCCTGCGTGAGCGGGGTGACGTGCATGCCGAAGATGAACACCTCGCCGCCGCGCACGATCACGTAGGACTCCTTGATGTTCGCCCGGCCGGCGCGGATGGCCTTGATTTCCCAGCCTTCCAGCACGATGCCGGCCTCGAACTGCTCCTCGATGAAATAGTCGTGGAAAGCTTTCTTGTTGGAGATGATGCTCATGGCGGCGTTTCCGGCGGATGTCGCGGCGGGGAATGCTAGAATCCGGCCATTCTACAGGATTCGAAGGACGCGGCCGGCGATGCCATTGGTCGAAAAATCGGTATTGATCGAGCGCTCGGCGCAGCAGATGTTCGATCTCGTCGAGGACATCGAGAGCTACCCCCAATTCCTGCCGTGGTGCAGCGCGACGCGGGTCGATTTCCGCGACGCGCGCCGGACGGTGGCGACCCTGCACATCAACTTCCACAGCGTCAAGGCGCATTTCACCACCGAGAACGAGAAGGACAACCCCGCCTGGATGACCCTGCGGCTGGTCGACGGGCCGTTCCGGCGCCTGGAGGGGCTGTGGCGCTTCAAGGCGCTGGCCGAGAACGCCTGCAAGGTCGAATTCCAGCTTTCCTATGAATTCTCCAACCGCCTGTTCGAAAAGATCATCGGGCCCGTGTTCAGCCAGATCGCCAACACCTTCGTCGAGGCGTTCGTGAAGCGGGCGCAGCAGGTTTACGGAGCGTCGCATGGCTGAGCCGATCACCGTCGAAGTGGTGTACGCGCTGCAGGACCGGCAGGAGCTGGTGGCGCTCAAGCTGCCCGCCGGCGCCACGGCGCGCGAGGCGATCGAACGCTCGGGCCTGCCGGAGAAGTTTCCCGAGATCGACCTGGAGAAGCACAAGCTCGGCGTGTTCGCCAAGCTGGTCAAGCCCGACACGCCGCTGCGCGACCGCGACCGGGTGGAAATCTACCGCCCGCTGATCGCCGACCCGAAGGAAGTGCGCAAGCAGCGCGCGGCCGAGGGCAAGGCGATGAAGAAGGGCGCCGGCGAGGCGGAGGCGTCCTGAGCGCCCGCCCCACCCATTCATTTGTCCTGAGAGAGCCCCCGCGTGCAACTGAAATTCAAAGTCTCCGAGAATTCCCTGTTCTCCATCCTGCTGCGTTCCAGCTGGTGGATCAGCTTCGCCGTCGCGCTGGGCGTGCTGGTGCTGGCGCGGCTGATCGCGCCCGAGGCGTATTTCGTGCCCGCCGCGTCGCTCGCGCTGCCGTTCCTCGTCATCGGCGCCATCGCCGCGTGGAAGCAGCTCAGGCTGCCCGGCCGGGGCCGCGTGGCGGCGACCGTCGAGGCGGTCAACGCGATGTCCTGGCGCGACTTCTCCGCGCTGGTGGAGCAGGCCTTCCAGCGCGAGGGCTACACGGTGACCCGCCTGTCCGGCGCGGCGGACTTCAAGCTGGTGAAGATGGGCAAGACCACGCTGGTCTGCTGCAAGCGCTGGAAGGCGGCCAGCCACGGCCTCGAACCGCTGCGCGAGCTGGACCGGCGGCGCGAGGCGGAAGAAGCGCACGACGCGCTCTACGTGGCGCTGGCCGGGGTGACCGACAATGCCCGCGCCTTCGCCGGCAAGCACCGCATCCGCCTAGTCGAGGGGCAGGAGCTGGCCGGCCTGCTGCGCCTGCCCCGGCGGGCCAAGGCCGCCGCCTGACGGCGCCTTTCCCTACTGCGGGTTCGTCCGGGTCGTCGGCGCGTGGCGCAGCCCGCCGTGCTTGACGGCGATCGAGTTGTAGCGGATGTGCGCGTTGATCACGCGCTTGTCGCGCGGCATCAGGGTGAAGGCGTCGATCAGCTTCTCGCGCGCGTTGGCGGCCGTTTCATCGGACCAGTCGTCTTCCAGCGCGGCGATCGAATCGAGCATCGACAGGACGATCTGCTCGGCGAGCACGGCCTTGCGCGAGATCTTTGCGGCCGCCTCGCCCGTTTCCTCCGGCTCGGTCTCTGAACCGAACCACGCATGGAGACGGGACTTGATCCTGCTCGGCAGGGCCGACTTGACGGATACCTTGGCGATGATCGCCGCCGCACGGCCGACGTCGCCGTGCTGCGCGGCTTCCTCGGCGATCTCCATGGCCATGGCGTCGGTGGCCTCCGCCGGGGCGCTGTCGAACAGTCCCAGCACGCGCTCCAGGCAGTTCTTCGCCTCGACCATCTGGCCCTTGCCGCGATGCACCATGGCGGCGGCGACCTCGGTGCCGATGGCGCCCGCCTTGGCGTTCTTCGCCTCGGCGCGCAGCTCCTCCGCCACCTTGGCGGCCTCGTCGAGCCGTTCCTCGTCGATCAGCGAGCGCGTCAGCGCCAGGTAATCGTCGACCTTGAGCATGGACGACTTGCGCGTGCGCTCGACCACGCGCTTCATGGTGCTGATCACCTTGGGCCGGTCGCCCGCGGCTTCGGCGATGTCGGCGATCTTGCGCAGCCGCTCGGTGGTGCTCGACGAGGTGATCGCCGAGGCGCGTTCGAGGCATTCGATCGCCTTGTCATACTCGCCGGCCTCCTCGTGCATCTGGGCCAGCATGTCGTACACCGAGATGAATTCGGGATGCTCGTCGTTCAGTCGCTGCGCCTCGCCGAGCGCCTCGTCGAGCCGTTTCTGGCGCTGCAGCGTCATGGCGTAGCCCATGCGCGCCCAGGGCACGGCGCGGGTCGACACGATCGATTCGTAGATCGCCGCCGCCTCCTCGACGCGCCCCAGCGTCACCAGCGATTCGGCCTTGATGCGCAGCGCGTCGAGCAGGTAGCGCGGCGTCTGCTTGACGACGTCGTCGCAGGCGGCGATGGCGGCCTCGTGATCGGCCTTTTCGAGGTGGTCGAACACCTGGCGCAGGGCCTTTTTCTTGCGCAGGGAGCGGTCCAGGCGGACCGACAGCTGCTCCGGCGTATAGGGCTTGACCAGATAGTCGTCGGGCGCGAATTCGGCGGCGGCGACGACGTGGTTGTATTTCCGTTCCGCCGTGGCGATGATGAACACGCTGCGCAGCGGCAGGATGTGCTGGAAGCGCAATTCTTCTAGCAACTGCTGGCCGTCGCGCTTTTCGTCGAGGTGATGGTCGCAGATGACGATATCGTAGGGCAGGGTGCGCGCCATGCGCATCAGTTCGGAGGCGTTGGCGGCCATGGAGATCGAGGTGGCGCCGATCACCGACATCTGCTCGCGCATCCAGGTGCGCACGCTGAAATGCCGCTCGGCGATCAGCACGCGCAGGCCGGCCAGCGCGCCGCCGCCTCTGGCGCCGTCCGGCTTGCCTGTGAGCGCATTTATGTTTTTATGGCTCTGGAACATGCCGACCCTCGATGATCCCGAATAGCGGGCCATTCTACAGAAGAATCGGGGGATGGCGCGGTGGGCGGTGGCCGGGTCGGGCAAACGCGCGAGGCCTCTCATTCCTCCCCCTTCAAGGGGGAGGTCAGGTGGGGGATGGGGGTGTTTTACGGAGATGGTGCGGGGCCTATTACCCCATCCCCACCCCGGCCCTCCCCTTGAAGGGGAGGGAGCGGGGGCTACCTGCCGATCGCCAGGTACTCGAATCCCCGTCCGCGCACGAACGCCGGGTCGAACAGGTTGCGGCCGTCGAAGATCACCGGCGTCTTCAGGCGCGCGCGCATGTCGTCGAAATCGGGGCTGCGGAATTCCTTCCACTCGGTGACGATCACCAGCGCGTCGGCGCCGTCGAGCGCGGCTTCCCGGCTTTCGGCGAGGGTCAGGCCCGGCGCGTCGGGGAAGCAGCGGCGGGCTTCGTCCATCGCCTCGGGGTCGTAGGCGGCGACGCTCGCGCCGGCGGCGAGCAGGTCGGCGACGACCGCGCGGCTGGGTGCCTCGCGCATGTCGTCGGTGTTGGCCTTGAAGGCCAGGCCCCACAGGGCGAAGCGCCGTCCCGACAAGTCGCGGCCGAAGCGCGCGCCGATCTTGCGGCCGAGCACGTGCTTCTGCGCCTCGTTGGCCGCCTCCACCGCGCGCAGGATGCGCAGGTTGACGTCGGCCTCGGCCGCCGTGTGGATCAGGGCCTTGACGTCCTTGGGAAAGCACGAGCCGCCGTAGCCCGCGCCGGGGTAGAGGAAGTCGTAGCCGATGCGCGGATCGCTGCCGATGCCCCGGCGCACGTGCTCGATGTCGGCGCCGAGGCGTTCGGCGAGGTTGGCCAGTTCGTTCATGAAGCTGATGCGCGTGGCCAGCATGGCGTTGGCCGCGTACTTGGTCAGTTCGGCGCTGCGCACGTCCATCATGATCAGGCGTTCGTGGTTGCGCTGGAACGGGGCGTACAGCGCGCGCACGAGCAGCGCGGCCTTCTCGTCGTCGCAGCCGACGACGATGCGGTCGGGCTTCATGAAGTCGGCGACGGCGGCGCCTTCCTTGAGGAATTCGGGGTTGGAGACGACGCCGAAGGGCACCGCGATACCGCGTGCGGCGAGTTCCTCCTCGATGGCGGCGCGCACCGCGTCGGCCGTGCCGACCGGGACCGTGCTCTTGTTGACGACCAGCTTGTAGTCGGTCATGAAGCGGCCGATGTTGCGCGCTGCCGCGACCACGTGGCGCACGTCGGCGGAGCCGTCCTCGTCGGGCGGCGTGCCGACGGCGATGAACTGGACGGTGCCGAAGTGCGCGGCGCGTTCGACGTCGGTGGTGAAGTGCAGGCGGCCGGCGGCCGCGTTGCGGCGGATCATCTCCTTCAACCCCGGTTCGAAGATCGGCATGCCGCCGTTCTGCAGCGTGTCGATCTTGGCGGGGTCGAGGTCGAGGCAGAGCACGTCGTTGCCGACTTCGGCGAGGCAGGTGCCGGAAACCAGGCCGACGTAGCCGGTTCCGATGACGGTTATTTTCATGGGCGGTTCCTGAGGATGGTCATGGCATCACATGCGTGAGCGGATCAGTTCGATCTGCGGCCGGTCCTTGCCGTCGATCGGTTCGAGGTTGAGTTCGTAGTTCGGCCGCCACGCGCCGCCGGCCCACATGAACCAGTCGAGGCAGGCCGCGTCGGCCATGTCCAGGAAGCGGCCGAGCGCCTGCAGCCAGCGCGGGTCGTCCATCGGCACGCCGACCTCGCCGATGGCGCCGCGCTGGTTGTGCTTCTTCAGCCAGTCGATGAACGGCTGCAGGCGCTGCGCCGCGCGCGCCGCCGCGTCGACGCCGGCGCCCAGCGGCACCTTGTAGCGGCCGCTGAAATCGTCGTCGAAATAGACGTGCGCCTCGTACACGATCCTGTTCGCCGGGTCGTTGACGAAGGGCGCCGGATGCTGCGCCGGCCAGGTCTGCGCGTTGCTCCAGTTGTCGCCGCCGACGTAGATCGGGCGCGTGGAATCCTCGGAACGGATGGCGTCGACGCCGGCCTGGGCGATGGCCGGCCAGGTGCCGCCGGTCTGGTGCGGCTCGTTCATCAGGCCCCAGGCGAAGACGGCCGGATGCGACTTCAGTTCGGCGGCGAGGCGCTTCCAGAAGCGGGCGAAGGCCGCCACCGGCACGTCCTCCGAGCCGATCAGCACCTTGCGGTAGCGCGCGTAGTTGTGCAGGTCGATCAGCACTTTCATGCCGTTGGCCTGCGCGATGTCGAGGAATTCGCGCGTGTGCTGCAGGTAGCGCGCGTTCAGCGAGGCGCCGAAGATCGGCTGCATATCCTCCCAGTACAGCGGCAGGCGGATGGCGCGCAGGCCGACGCCCTTGTAATAGGCCACGTAGGAAGCGTCGGGAAATTTCATTTCCACCGCGTTGTCGTACCAGCCGGTCGGCAGCGGCACCAGGTTGATGCCGCGCACCTGTCCGGCGCACGACGCGGCGGCCTGCGCCGGCAGGGGCGGCAGCAGGGCCAGGAACAGGGCCAGAAGCGGTGCCAGCAGCGCGGCGGCGCAGGTGCGGATACGGGTCGTCAGGCTCATCTCGTCCTCCAGGTCAGGCGGCGAAGGCCGGGCGCGGCGCGTCGCCGCGCAGGATACGCAGCACGAAGAGCATCGCCACGCATTCCCCGGCGATGACCGGCGCGACCAGCCAGCCCGGCCGGCTGAGCGCGCAGGCCACGCCGACGAGCGCCAGCGACACCGCGGCGCCGGCGATGGTGGCCATGCTCAGCGCGCGGAAGCGGCGCAGCGCCTGCGCGCCGATGCCCAGGCACGCGCGGGCCTGCGACACCAGGTTGGCCGCGCC
This sequence comes from Propionivibrio sp., assembly GCF_047602565.1. GTDB lineage: Bacteria > Pseudomonadota > Gammaproteobacteria > Burkholderiales > Rhodocyclaceae > Propionivibrio. The sequence continues at coordinate 372,246 of NZ_JASGGX010000001.1, read as the reverse complement.
CCACAGCGCCACGATGATCGCGAGGTCTGCGCCGTACTTGCCGGCGAAGACCAGCGGCGAGAGCACCGGCCAGGCCAGCCAGAGCGCGCCCACGAACAGCAGGTTGAAGACGGCGAAGGCGCGGAAGGCGCGCGCCAGCGCGCGGCGGAAGCCGGGCGCGTCGTCCCGCGCGATCAGCGCGGCGAACTGCGGGCGGGCGACCCGGGCCCAGGCCGCGCTGAGCAGGTTGAGCGGCCCGTACAGGATGCGCCCGGCCTGCAGCAGGGCCACCGTGGCCGGGCCGAAGACGGCGGCGGCGATGTAGAGGTAGCCCCGGTTCTGGATCTCGGTGGTGATCACGCCGAGCAGGCTCCAGCGGATCTCGTGCAGCTGGCCCTTGAGCACCCGCGCCGCCTCGCCCGGCAGGCGGCGGTACGACGGCACCTTGAAGGAGGCGGCGATCCACGGTGCGGCGGTGAGCGTCCCGGCGAGGCCGACGACCAGGAAGGCCGACGGCGCGATCCGCCACTGCGGGTCGGCGGCGAGCAGCGGCCAGTCCAGCCGGTGCAGCGCGGCCAGCGCGGCGGCGGCCAGCACGGCGCAGGCGGCGTCGGAGACCAGCAGGGCGGCGAGCCGGCCCTCGACCGCCAGTTGCGCGCGGTGGAATTCGCGGACGAACTGCGAGCACAGGTAGAAACACGCGCAGCCGGCCACCGGCAGCGCGGCCGCGCCGAGGCGCCAGGAGAGGATCGCCGCGCCGGCCAGCAGGACGCAGGCCGCCAGCGCGAGGTTGACGGCCGAGAAGGCGCGCAGCAGCAGGCTTTTCTCGCCGGGGTCGTGCGCGGCCGGGAGGTGTACGGAGAGCGGGGTGTTCACGATCGCGTTCTGTACCATCGCGGCGAACAGCGAGGCCGCGTTCACGATGGCGAACAAGCCGAAATCGTCAGGCGCGGCCACGCGCACGAGATACAGGTTGAGGGCGAAGTTGAAGGCCGAGACGATGCCCTGGTCGGCGATCGAGAGGGTCAGGTGGCGGCTCACCGGGTGTTCCTCCCGTAAGTCCCGACAGCTGCTTCTCCCTCCCCTTCAAGGGGAGGGATGGGGTGGGGATGGGGTAAGGGACTAGCCCCCGCGCCATCGGCGTGCGGACCCCATCCCCCACCCAGCCTCCCCCTTGAAGGGGGAGGAGCCGGGGACGTCAGGCGGCGGCGCAGGTAGTTCCGGGCGGGCAGTTCGAAGAAGCGCCAGCACAGGTAGCTCACGCCGAGCAGGGCGATGACGAACGCCACGCCGGAATACGGCGCGAATTCGGCGATCTTGCGGCCGACCGCCAGCTTGAACGCCCACGAGACGAAGAGCATGGCCGGCGTCTGCAGCAGGTAGACCGAATAGGAAATATCGCCCAGCCAGCCGCCGACGCGCCGCCATGCCCCGCGCAGACTGCCCCGCGCGCCGATCAGCACGAGCAGCGGGAAGACGGCGACGGCCAGGACGCTGTCGCTGACCCAGTTGCCGTCGGCGAAGAACGCCAGGCACAGCCCGGCCACGGCGGCGGTGGTGGCCGGGCCGCCGGCCTGCCGGGGGAAGCGCGCCGCGTACAGGTAGACGGCCATCCCGGCGGTGAAGCCGAACAGCACGCGCAGGCTGCCCACGTGGAAGGTCGCGGCCGTCAGGCCGCCGTCCAGGCTGCCGTTGGCCCGCGCGGCGACGGTCAGCAGCACGGCGAATCCGGCGGCCAGCGCGAGCAGCGGCTTGAGGCTCAGGCGGCGCAGGCCGGCGATGAAGACGAGGTTGACCGCCAGCTCGAAGAAGATCGACCACGACGCCGCGTTGAAGTAGAACAGCCGGTCGACGCCGTAGGACTGCACGAAACTCGGCAGCATCAGGCTGTTGAAGGCCAGCGCGTAGAAGACGTTCGGCGCGTCGAGGAAACCGAAGTCGCGCGTCGCCTTCATCGTCACGGCGACGAAGCCGATCAGCGTGGACAGCAGGAACAGCGGCCACAGCCGCGCGATGCGCGCCGACAGGAAATCGTTCCACGACAGGGCCGGGCGGACCGAGGCATGGTAGTTGGCGGCGATGACGAAGCCGCTCAGGATGAAGAAGAAGTTGACGGCGAGGTAGCCGCGCGCCACGACGTGCGTTTCCGTGCCCAGCATGTAGTTCATGTGGAAGAGCAGCACGGCCAGCGCCGCCAGGCCGCGCATCAGGTCGAGCACGGCGTAGCGGCCGCCGGGGGCGGCGGCGGACGGATCGCGGGGAAGCGTGCGCGCGGGGTTCATGGCCGTCCTTCCGGCGTGCGTTTCGCGGCGTCGGCCAGGGCCGCGGCGACGCGCCCCCGGAGTCCCGACCGCGCGCCCGCGACGGCGCTGCCGCGCGGCGAGAAATGGCCCGCGTCCTGGTACAGCGGCACGCCGTCGAGCTCGGCCGCGCATTCCGCGTCCGCGCATAGCAAGGGCTCGAACGAGAACAGCGCGGCGCCCGCCGCCTCGCCGGCGGCAACCAGCGCGCGGGTCAGCGCGGCGTCCCGTCCGCTCCAGGCGGCGCGGTCGATGCGGCAGTCGGCGGGCGCGCCGATGTAGGGCAGGTCCTCGCGCCGGCGCTCGACGCAGCGGCGCACGTCGAAGTCCGCCGAAGGCGGCGGCAGCACCAGCACCACCTTCCTGCCGCCCGCGCCGATCCGTGAGACCAGCGCGCGCACGGCCGCCTCGACGGTCTCGGGTGAGAGCGCCGCGGCGTCGCGGGAAACCGTCCCCGAGGCATCGCGCACGGCGAAGGCGCCATCCCCCTCCGGCTCGAAGTACTGCCGCCATTTCGAGCCGAGCACCACCACGCGGATTTCCGGATGCTCGTCGAGGAAGCGCAGCACCGAATCGTTGAAGGCCAGGCACTTCGCGGCCCAGCCGTCGCCGTAGGCGCCGCCCGGCGGGGCGATGCCGGGCAGCGGCCCGCACAGGCTCTTGGTCGCCTGATGGAAGCCGAAGCGCGGGTCGGACGAGAGCGCCTGTGCGAGGTGCATGGCGTACGAGTCGCCCCACAGCAGCACCGACGGCGCCGGCGACGACTGGCATTCGGGACGCGGCGCGAAGGCGTCGTCGGCGGCGCAGGCCCGGCCGAGGCCGTAGTTCGGAGCGCGGCCGGCCGGGTCCCGGTCCGGGGCGGGGCGCAGCACTGGCGCCACCGACGCGGCGAGCAGGAGCGCGGCGGCGCCCGCGCCGGCGAGCAGGAAGACGCGCCGGCGCGGCACGCCCCGCGCCGTGCGGAAGGGCTGTTCGACGAAGCGGTAGGACAGCGCGGCGAGGATCAGCGCGATGAGCATCAGGAAGACGCTGGCCGCCAGCGGCACCTTTTCCGCGAAGACGTGGTTGGCGACGGCGAACAGCGGCCAGTGGAACAGGTAGAGCGAATACGAGATGTCGCCCAGGAAGTACATGGCGCGGGCCGGGGCGCGGGTGCCGAAGTCGAGCGCGCCGAGCATCAGCAGCGAGGTGGCCAGGACCACGATCAGCGCGGCCGGGCCGGGATGCGGCGCGGCGGGCGGGTAGGCCAGGGTGGCGATCAGCACGCCCAGCGCCAGCCACCGGGCCGGAGCCGGTACCGCCGGCGTGCGGCCCTGCAGCGAGAGCACCGCGCAGATCGAGCCGGCCAGCAGTTCCCAGGCGCGGAAGGGCAGCAGGAAGAAGGCCGCCTCCGGCTTGAAATGCACGGCGGCGAGGCAGGCCAGCAGGCTGCCGAGGCACAGCGCGGCGAGCAATTTGAGCGGATCGGCGCGCCGCCCGCGCAGGCCGAGGTAGAGCAGCGGCGGCAGCACGAGGTAGTACTGCTCCTCCAGCGACAGCGACCAGGTGTGCAGCAGCGGCTTGAGCGCGGAAGCGGTGTCGAAGTAGCCCGCCTGCTGCCACAGCACGACGTTGGCGGAAAAGCTCAGGGTGCCCGCCATCTGCTTGAGCAGTTCGAGCAGGTCGGCGCGCGAGAGCAGCAGGGCGCCGAGCGCCGCGCTGAAGGCCAGCATCGCGTAGCAGGCCGGCAGCAGGCGCCGGAAGCGGCGGGCGATGAAGCTGGCGTAGGAGAAGGCGCCGCGCTCGATCGCCGGGAAGATGTTGCGCGTGATCAGGAAGCCGGAGAGGACGAAGAACACGTCCACCCCGAGGTAGCCGCCGGGCAGGAAATCCTTGTCGGCGTGGTAGAACAGCACGGCGAGCACCGACAGGCCGCGCAGCCACTGGATGTCGTCGCGCAGCGCGCGCGCCTCCGCGCCGGCGAGCGGCGCGGCCGGGTTCGCCGCGGGCGCGGACAGCGCCGAATCAGTGCCGCGCGGCATAGAACCTCATGAGCGTGAACATCAGGCAGATGATGAGCAGGGTGACGAAGCGGCTGACGGTCTGCCCGCTGTAGCCGATCAGCATGATCGCCACGCCGAGCACGCCGTGGCACAGCGCGCTGGTCCGGTCGCGCGCGTCGGGGATGGCGGCGGCCGCGGCCATCAGCCGCAGATAGAGCAGCAGGAAGGCGGCGAGCACTAGCGAACCGAGCAGTCCCATCTTGAGCTGGAAGTACAGGTAGGCGTTGTGGATGTACGTCTCCTCGCCGGCGAAGTGGCCGCGCGTGGAGATCGTCTTCTTGTACACGCCGTCGAAGCCGATGCCGAGCAGCGGGTGCTTGGCGATGGATTCCATGGCCATGGCGTTTTCCTTGCCGCGCCAGCCGAAGGAATCGCCGGATTCGATCTCCCGGCCGATGCCGAAGGCGCGGTCGAGCGCCGCCTCGCCGATGCGCGGGCTGGCGGCGTAGACGGCGGCCCAGACCACGATCGTCGCCGGCACGATCACCGCGGCCAGGCGCAGGCAGCCGCGCGCGCCGGCGGTGAGCAGGGTGAGCAGCGCCACGCAGATCACGGTGGCGATCCAGAAGGTGCGTGTGTAGGTGCCCATCAGCCCGAGCAGCAGGATGGCCGCGGCCGGCAGCGGCCAGACGTGCGACAGCGCGAACTTCGCGCCGCGCCGCCCGATCAGCAGCAGCGCCAGGATGATCAGCAGTTCCGGCCCCCACAGCACGGTGCGGGTGACGCCGGTGGTCTGTTCGAGGCCGAGGTCCTCGAAGCGCCCGCTCAGCAACTGCACGTCGGCGAAGGCCTGCACGGCGATGAACAGCGCGATCAGCACGCCGAAGGCGATGAGCAGCCGCTCGGTCAGCTCGACGCGCCGCCGGTCCGGCAGCAGGCGCGGCAGCAGCGGCAGCAGGGCCAGCGGCAGGAAATTGCGCAGCACCGGGAAGGCGAAATCGCGCTGGCCCATGAGGTAGGCGCTGGCGGCGAAGGACAGCCCGAGCGCGGCGAAGGTGAACAGCGCGAGGGCGGCGAAGCGGAGGTCGAAGCCGCCGGCGCGCTCGCCGGAAGCGGCCGGCATCCGCCCGTCGAGCAGGACGTGCACGGCGGCCGCGGCCAGCGTCGCCAGCAGTGCCAGCTCGGCCGGCTGGACCAGCGCGCCGCCCAGCGGCAGCGCCGGGATCGGCGCGCCGGGAATGGCCTGCGCGGCGAGGGCCAGGGTGAGCATCAGGCCGAAGTAGGGCGAGGCGAGGATGGCCAGCCCGACCGCCATCGCGGCGAAGGCGCCGAGCGCCAGCCACCACGGCGCCAGCGCCGAGAGCGCGCCGCCGGCGATCGCCAGGGCGGCGAGGGTTGCCGCGGCGGCGATGGAGTTGCCGGCTCCTCCCCCTTCAAGGGGGAGGCCGGGAGGGGGATGGGGTGCGTGCGCCGAGGACCCGAAGCCGGAGCCCTTGCCCCATCCCCACCCCAGCCCTCCCCTTGAAGGGGAGGGAGAGGCGGCCGTGCCGTCGTGCCTGGGAGTCATCGCCGCTCGCGCCAGGCGTGCCACAGGAAGGTGGCGTTGCCGACCAGATAGCGCCGCCACAGGCGGCGCGGTTCGAGCAGCAGCCGCCAGGCCCATTCGAGCCGCGCGCGGCGCACCCAGGCGGGCGCGCGGCCGACCTCGCCGGCCAGGAAGTCGAGCAGGGCGCCGACGCCGATGCACGCGGTGGCCCGGCTGGCCGCCGCGCAGCGGTCGATCCACAGCTCCTGCAGCGGGTTGCCCATGCCGACCAGCAGCAGGTCGATGCGCTCGGCGCGCAGCGTGGCGAGCAGTTCGTCCTCCTCGTCGCGGCTGAAGTAGCCGTCGCGGCAGCCGACCCATTCGTGGCGCGGGAAGCGGCGGCGCGCCGCCGCGAAGGCGCGGCCGATCACCTCCGGCCGGGTACCGAGCATGAAAATGCGCAGCGGCAGGAGCGTGCGTTCGAGGTAGGCGGGAACGAAGTCCGTGCCGTTCAGGTTGTCCGGGAAGCGTTCGCCGAAGCGCAGCCAGCTGGCCAGATCGACGCCGACCCCGTCGTTGAACACGGCGAAGCGCTGCAGCACCTCGCGGTAGCGCGGGTTGACGCGCGCCGTGTTGAGCGTGTGGGCGTTGGCGAAGGCCACCTTGATCGGCACGCGGTGGCGCACGTGCGCGTCGAGGATGTCGATCGCCCGGCCGGCCGGCAGCGCGTGGAAATCGACGCCGAGCAGCGAGCGGGTGGCGTGCGCGCCGTCCATGGCGGGGACGTGGGCCGCGTTCATGCCGCCGACCTTTCGCGTTCGAGCCGGCCCTTGGCGTATTCCTGGTGCCGGTAGCCGAGCAGGCCGGTGAGGATGCCGACGCCGCGCAACAGGTGGATCGCCGCGCCGCTGCCCCAGCGCGTGGACAGCAGCAGCGACGGCAGGCCGAGCAGCCCGGCGCCGGCGCGGGCGAGGCCGAGCGCGTAGAGCTCGGCGATGCGCCCCGTGCCGCCGGACAGGCGGGCGTCGAGGGCGAAGGTGTTGCCCAGGCGGATCTGCCGCTGCGCCATCCAGCGCAGCGTGGTGCGCGCGCGCGGGATGTCCTCGAACACCTCGGCGTCCGCCGCCCAGTGGATGACCATGCCGGCCGCCACGCACTGGCGGAAGAAACGGTAGTCCGAGCCGCCACTGGCCTGCATGCGCTCGTCGAACAGGATGCCGTGCTCGCGGATGAAGGCGCTGCGCACCAGCACGTTGTTGGTCGCGGCCTCGAAGATCTGCGCGCGGTGCGCATGCCGCCAGCCTTCGAAAACGCGGCTGCGCCGTATCCAGCGCGGCGTACCCTCCGGGAAGACCGGCGTCACCGGCCCCAGCACGCAGTCGCTGTAGAGCTCCTCGGCCACCTCCACCAGGCGGCGCAGCCAGTTCGGCGACGGGTACTCGTCGTCGTCGATGAAGACGAAGAAGTCGTGGTCCACGATCGCGTGCAGCATGCCGCGATTGCGCGCGAAGGGAATGCCGGGACGGTTTTCGCGCAGGCCGGTCAGGCGGATGCCGCCGCCGTCGCGGAATTCGGCAAGCACGGCCGCGGCGCTGCCCTGCGGGTCGTTGTCGACGACGATGACGTTCATCTCGTCGATCCCCGTGGCGGCGAGGTCCTGGCTGATCAGCCCGCGCAGCAGCTTGCGCAGGCCGTCCGGCCGTTTGTAGGTGATGGCGACGACGGCGACTTTCATGTTTTCTCTCCCTTTCCGGGTGGGTTCAGTAGAGGTTCCAGGCCGGCCGGCCGACGAAGAACAGCAGCTTGCCGACGTTGCCCGAGGTGCGCAGGGCGAAGCGCATCGACGCCGCCGGCACCACCGCCCACGCGGCGGCGGCCAGCACCGAGAAGGCGGCGGCGAGCGCGGCGGCCTTGGCGATCTCCAGCGCCCGGCGCGGCGCCCCGGCGTGCGCCAGCACGGTCGAGGCGTAGCTGTGGCCGCCGCGCGCGTAGCGGCGCAGCAGGTGGCGGCGCTCCAGCCGTTCGGTCGGAACGTGCTCGTACACGATCGCTGTGGCCGAGCAGACGATCCGGCCGCCGCTGGCGGTGAGGCGGAAGCACAGGTCGGTGTCCTCGCCGCCGCTGCGGCCGAGCGCCGGATCGAATTCGAGCCCGCGTGCCGTGAGCGCCGCGCGGCGCAGCAGCAGGTTGCAGGTCGAGCCGACCCGGATGGCCTGTCCGGCGGCGCCGTAGGTCTTGTCGTAGGGACGCAGCTTTTTCGCCCAGGCCGGCGCGTGCCGGGGATAGACGCCGATCACCCGGCCCTGCACGCCGTCCGCGCCGCTTTCCTCGGCCTGCCGGACGAGCTGCTCCAGCCAGTCCGGGGCCGGTACCTCGTCGTCGTCGACGAACACCAGGTATTCCCCGGCGGCGTGGGCCATCGCCCGGTTGCGCGCCAGCGAGATGTTGCGCGCGCCGCTGGCGACCACGCGCACGCCGTCCCGGCCGATCAGGCCGCCGAGCGCGGCGGCCACTGCGTCCGTCCGGCTGTCGTCGGCGATCACGATTTCGCGCGCGAAGCCCGGCGGCAGCGCGCAGGCCAGCGCCGCGTCGACGGTGTCGCGCAGCGACGGCCGGCCGATGCTGGCGATGCACACCGAGACGAGCCGTGCCTCTTGGATTCCTGCGTTCTCTCGCATGCGGCTCACCAGTCCTCGAAGCTGAAACGGTAGCGCCCGGCCTGCACGTCCTCGGCGATCGAGCGGACGGCCTTGGCCGGGAAGCCGGAAATGAGCGAATCGCTGGCCTCGACGCGGCCGAGCACGACGGTGCCGAGCGCGACGATGTTGCGGTGGCCGATCGAGGTGCCCGGCGCGAAGCGCACGGCCGAGCCGATGTAGTTCTTCTCGCCGATGATGATGTCGCGGTCCATCACCGACAGGCCGTGGGTCCAGAACTGGCTGCCGTTGCCGGCGATCCAACTGTCGTTGCCGATCTCGACGCGGCCGTAGACGTCGAAGAAGTGCGAGTTGAGCACCAGCGACCGCTCGCCCAGTTCGAGGACCGGCGTGTAGCCGCGCGCGGCGAACTTGTCCGAGACGATGTGCCACGAGCAGAAGAACTGGTTGAGGCGCCCGATCCGCGCCCGCGCGCCGATGCGCACCTGGATCGGCCCCTTGAACACGTTGAGCGGGCCGATCGCCGCGCCGTCGCCGATTTCCAGCGATTCCACGCCGATCACCGTGCCGAAGCCGATGCGCACGCCGGTGCCGATGCGGTAGCCGAAGAGCAGGCGGTAGAGCGTCACCCGCAGGGCGTTGAGCGGCACCAGCGAGACCAGCAGCGGGAGCAGGAGTCTTTTCATTGTTGTCCTCGGGCATTGGCGGGAGAAACGGGCTTGGCGGCAGGATTCAGCGGCGCACGTCGTTCAGCACCGAGCCGACCACGGTGCAGGTCCTGCCCAGGCCGGCGGCCAGGGAGGCGAAGGCGGGCAGCGAGGCGTGATCCTGGCGGGCCACCAGCAGCGCGCCGCCGGCACGCGCGGCCAGGGTCAGCGCGTCGGCGTACTCGCCGGCCGCCGGCGTGTCGAGCAGCACCACGTCGTAGTCGCGGCAGGCCGCCTGCAGCAGTTCGCCGAAGGCCGGGCGGCCGAGCAGTTCCTGCGGATTCGGCGGCAGGGCCCCGGCCGGCAGGACCGACAGGGCGCGCAGGCCGGGGATGCGCACCATGGCCTCGGCGCCGGCGCGGCCGGACAGCAGTTCGGACAGGCCGGCGCGGCCGTCGAGCCGGAACAGCCGGTGCTGCGCCGGGGAACGCAGGTCGGCGTCGATCAGCAGCGTGCGCTCGCCGAGCTGGGAAAAGACCACGGCCAGGTTGGCGGCGATGAAGCTGCGGCCTTCCCGCCGGCTGGCGCCGACCACGGCCAGCGCCTTGCCGGCGCGCGCCGCCTCGAACCAGCGCAGCATGAGCTGGCTGCGCAGTCCGCGCAGCTGCTCGACGATGCGCACGTCGGGGCGGTACGCGGCGACCAGGCTGCCGTCGGGCCGGGGGTCGCGGCCCGAATCTGGGTCGCCGGCGGTCAGGCACGGGTAGTCGAACTGGCGGGCGAGCGCGAAACGGATGTCCTCGCGGCTGAGCAGGCCGAGCTCGACGGCGGCGTCGCCGAAGCGGCCGCCGTGCTGCTTCTGGAAGCGCAGGATGCTTTCCGCGTCGGCCGGCGAGAGGCGGCCGGCGTCGATCAGGATGGCGCCGATCGAGCGGTCGGACGGCGTTTCCCCGAAGGCCGGCAGGGAGGGGCTGTGCATGCGGTTCATGGGGTGCTCCGGACCGGGTCGAGCGAAAGCCGCTTGAAGAAGGAGCGCCGCCGGCGGACCGGCCGCGCCGGCACGTCCGCCAGGTGGTCGATGGCCGCCAGCAGCGGCACGCCGTCGGCCAGCGCCAGGTCGCTTGCGGCGCGCACGCGGCGGTCGAGGAATTCCAGCAGCAGGGCGAACGAGGTGCCGAGCAGGGTGCCCAGCACCAGCGCGACGAGCACGTTGAGCGGAATCTTCGGACGCGAGGGATCGACCGGCACGGCGGCCGGGTTGAGGATCACCGCGTTGGTCTGCACCGACAGGCTTTCCAGGCGCGTCTGCGCCGAACGCTGGCTGGCGCCTTCGAAGGCGCGCTGCGCCGATTCGACGTCGCGGGTGAGGATGCTCACCTCGTCGCGCTGGCGGTTGAGGCCGAGCACGCGCTGCTTCTGCGCCTCGATGGCGGCGGCCAGGTCCTTTTCCTTCTGCTGGCCGATGCGGTAGGCGGTGTCGACGCTGGCCGAGATCTTGCGCGTCTCGCTGTCCAGGCGCGCCTTCAGCGCCGCCAGTTCCGACTCGGCGCGCTGCGTCTGCGGGTGGTTGCGGCCGAGATTGACGTTGCTCTCCTGCAGTTTCGATTCGAGCCGCGCGACGTCGGCCTTGAGGCTGTTGACCAGCGGGTTCTGCAGCACCTCGGCCAGGGCGCCGCCGGCCGCGCGGCTCTTGCCCCGGCTTTCGGCGTTCTGCGTCTGCACCAGCGCCAGCTGCGACGACAGTTCGTTGAGCCGGGTCGTCTCGAAGTCCAGCGTCTCCTCCGAGACGACGATGCCGGCCTTCTGGCGGTAGGCGGACAGCGCCTGCTGCGCCGCGTCCAGCCGGTCGCGCAGGGCGCGGGTCTGCTCCTCGAACCAGGCGGCGTTCTGGCGGGCGGGCTCGACCTTGAGGTCCAGGTTGACGTCGATGAAGGCCTGCGCGAAGGCGTTGACGATGCGTGCCGCCTCGTCGGCGCGGGGCGCCTTGAACACGATGTTGATGACGTTGCTCTCGCGCGAGGGCTTGACGTCGAGCTTGGTCTGCAGCCGCCCGGCCAGCCAGGCGGCGAGGTCGCCCTGGCCCTGCGTGGCCTCGCGCCACTGCTCGACGAGTTCCGGGTCCGCGTCGAGGCGCAGGCGCTCGACGACGCGCCGGGCCACGCGGTCGCTGTTGATGATGTCCACCTGGGTGGCCATGTAGCCCGGCGAGATCATGCCGGGCAGCACCAGCCCGGCGATCGGGTCGGGCGACTTGACGTCGATCACCACCGCGGTGCCGGCGGTGTACTGCTTGGGCATGACCAGGCTGACGGCCAGCGCCGCGCAGGCGGCCAGCGCCGCGGTGTACAGCACCGTCCGCCAGCGGACGCGCAGGACGAGCAGGATCTGGTGGAGCGTCATGGGGGCCTCCTCAGAAAAGGCTTTCGCGGACGTAGATCACGTCGTCCGGCCGCACGGGTTCGTTCATTTCCGGGGTCAGCTGCTGCACGGCCCCGGAGGCGGTCTTGCGGTGCAGGCGCAGCCGGCTCTCGCTGCCGCGCGCGGTCGGGCCGCCGCCCTGGGCGAGGGCCTGCATCACGGTCATGCCGCGCTCGATGCGGTAGGCGCCGGGGCGCTGCGCCTCGCCGTAGATGTAGAAGACCGGGGCGCGATGCACGTAGATGGTGTCGCCGCCGGCCAGCACGATGTCGTTTTCCGGGTGCGCGCCGATGTACAGGTCCGGGATGTCGATCTCCTTGCGGAACGGCTTGCCGTCGCGCACGCCGCTGACGATGGCCACGTCGTCGCCGGTCGGCGTGGTGCCGCCGGCCGCCGCCAGCATGTCGCTGACCCGCAGGTTGAAGGTCTCCAGCGGGAAGCGGCCGGGCCGGTTGACCTGGCCGAGCACGCTGACCTGGTTGCCGCGGATCTGCACCAGCACGATGTTCACCTGCGGCTGCTGCACGAAGCCGCCGTCCTTGAGCGCGCGCGCGATGGCCTGTTCGGCGGCGGCGATCGACAGCCCGCCGACCCGGATGGCGCCGATCAGCGGGTAGGTGATCGAGCCCGTCTCCGAGACGCGGGTTTCCAGCGCCAGGTCGGGATTCTGGAAGACCTGGATGCGGATGGCGTCGCCCTCGCCGAGCAGGTAGTCCTGCCGGTTCGGCGGTTCGGCCGCCGTGGCGGCGCCGCCGGACAGGCAGGCCAGCGCGAAGAAAAAAACGGCCAGCGCGCGGCGCAGGCAAACCGCGCCGGCCGGGAGGAAATGGCGGAAAGGGGAGAAAGCGGTCGAGTCGTTCATGGCGTGCATCGTGGTGGGCGGTCAGAAGGAGAACTGGGCCGAGACGGTGGCCGTGGAATTGTCGAAGTCGTAGGCGGCCCGGTTCGAGTCGCGCTTTTCCTTTTCCAGCGCGGCGGTGAGCAGCATGCTGCGGGAAGGCTGCCATTCGACCGCCAGCCGGGCGTTGCGCAACTGGTCCACGCGGCCGCTGTCGGGCACCTCGGCGAGCGCGCCGCGAAAGTCGCGCCGCCCCCGGTCGAACTGGCCGCGCAGCGTGGTCTTCGCGCCGATCTTCCAGGCCGCGCCGAGCGCGACGCGCTGCGTGGTCGCGTAGCTGCTGGCGTCGGACTGGTACGCGCCGAGTTCGCGGCCGGCGTTGCCGGTGAACGTGAGCTTGTCGGTGGCGCGCAGGGCGACGGAGAGGTTGCCGACCATGCCGGAATAGTCGCGGTCCGGGAAATGCTCGTGCTCGCGCGCGACGTGCACCAGGCGCCCCTGCAGCGTGGTCTTGGCGCTGACCGTCCAGCCCGCGCGGAGCTCCTGCTCGCGCTGGGTGAAGCCGTCGTCGAGCTGGTAGACCGACGAGAGGTCGGGGCGGTTGAAATATTCGCCGCGCCCGTGCCGGGCGATCAGGCTCACCGAGCTGCCGGAAAGGAAGTCGCGGCGCACGCCGGCCTCGACGGTATCCAACCGGTTGTCGGATTCCTCGAAGAAGGTCTCGCTGTTGCGGCGCTCGGTGCGCGCGACGCCGCCCAGCAGCCGCCACGCGCCGTCCACGTCGAACACCGCGTCGAGGCGGTGCTGCTCGTCGGTGCGCACGTTGCGCACGCCGTAGTTGGTGTAGTCGCTGAAACTGTTGAGCGCCTCGGTGCGCGTGCTGGTCAGGTTGCCGCGCAGCGCCGGCGTCAGCTGCCAGCGCCAGGCCGCCGCGTAGTTGCGGGCGGTGAAGTCGAGATAATCGAAGTCGCGGTAGCGGTAGTTGACCAGCGAGGCGTCCAGTTCGAAGCGTTGCAGCGAGTAGGGCTTGTTCACCTTGATGCCCAGCGTGGCGATGCCGATCAGGTCGGACTTCGACGAGCTGCCGAGCGCGGCCTGCGGGTCGGCGCCGTCGGCCAGCCGGAACAGGTTGCTCTCGTGCCGCACCGAATAGCCGGCGATCAGGTCGAAGGGATCGCCGTCGTCGGGGGTCTGGGCGTGGAGCGCCGCCGTGGCGGCGGCCAGGGTCGTGGCAAGCATGATTCGGCTCAGGCGCGGGACGAGCGCGGCACGCCCGAGCGGGCGGCGCCGGGCCGCCCGGCTCCGTGCGCCGCGCTCTCGCGTGTCGTCGTCTCTATGGATCGTTCGGATCAATCGGGGCCGCTGTCTTTCCCGCCGGAAGGCGATGTGCGTCTTCAGTACGCCGCCTGGTCGCGGAACACGACCAGCACGGTGCGCAGGATGATTTTCAGATCGAGCAGAAGCGACCAGTTGCGCAGGTAGTCGATGTCGTAATCGACGCGCGCCTGCATCTTGTCGAGCGTGTTGGTCTCGCCGCGATAGCCGTTGACCTGCGCCCAGCCGGTGATGCCCGGCTTGACCTTGTGGCGCAGCATGTAGCCGCGGATCAGGCTGCGGTACAGCTCGTTGTGCGCCACCGCGTGCGGGCGCGGCCCGACGATGCTCATGCGCCCCTGCAGGACGTTGATGAACTGCGGCAGTTCGTCGAGCGAGGTCTTGCGCAGGAAGGCGCCGAGCCGGGTGATGCGCGCGTCGTTCTTGCTGGCCTGGCGGATGATGCCGCCATCCTCGCAGACGGTCATCGAACGGAACTTGTAGACCAGGATTTCCTCGCCGTTGAGGCCGTAGCGGCGCTGCTTGAAAATGACCGGCCCCGGCGAGCCGAGCTTGATCGCCAGCGCGATGACCAGCAGCAGCGGCGAGATCAGGACCAGGATCACGCTGGCCAGCAGCTTGTCGCTGAGCCACTTGATCATCGCGTTGCGGCCGCGGAACGGCGTCTCGCACACGGAGATCACCGGCATGCCGCAGATCTCGTCCGGGTGTCCCTGGATCACATCGGTGACGAACATGTCGGGCACGAAATAGATCGACGCCGTGGTGTCCTTGAGTTCGTCGAGCACCTCGCGGATGCGCGGGTGCGAGGTCATCGGCATCGACAGGTAGATGAGCTCGATGCGGTGCTCCTTGACGAAGGCGGGCAGGTCCTTGAGGTTGCCGAGCAGCGGGTGCTGGCCGGTGGCGCCCAGCCGTTCGGCCGAGCGGTCGTCGAAGAACCCGGTCAACGCGATGTGCGCGTAGCCGGCGCCGCCGATGCGCCGCGCCAGTTCGAGTCCCTGCGGGTTCATGCCGACGATGATGGCGCGCTGCGCGCGGGACTGGATGCGGACCAGCACCGGCGCGCAGGTGCGCAGCGCCAGCTGCGCGCCGATCGAGCAGAGCGGCGCGGCGACCAGCCAGACGGCCAGCGCGCGGCTGGAAAAGTACTCGAACGAATGGGTGGCCGCGCCGAGCAGCGCCAGCAGGCCGGCGATGACCAGCCAGCCGAAGACGATGTCGAGGACCATTTTGGTGCGCGGAAACTGCAGCCGCGAGCGCCCGGGGAATGACGCGGCGAAGGTCAGCGCCGCCAGGATGAGGTAGGGCTGCGGCAGCCGGTGCTCGAAGTACAGGCCGGCCAGGCACAGCGACAGCGCCTGCATGGCCGGTTCGAGAATCATTTCGATGGCTTGCAGGAAGCTGTTCCGCGCCGGGGTTTCCAGCGTCGGGGGGAGGGAGATGCCCGGAGGCGACAGGGCTAGTGTGTTTTCTGACGACATGCTCGGGTCAAGGCGCTGAAATTCGGTCAAAAGCATGGCCTCGCGGCCGCTCGGTCCTCCCAACCGTTGGCAAGCTCCGTGCCCGTTGGCATACAGGCTAGAAAAAACAATGGGATAAGAGATGCCTGCACTGAAGCAGTGCGCGGCGGAGCGGGGGGTTTTGCGCCAAACCGGCTCCATTCCGTCGCCATCCGGCGACAGGATGATTACGGAATTATTTAAATCAAGTAGAAACAAGGGCTTGCCGTGTCGCTGAATAGCGACGCCCATTTATTTACGTCAAACTATAAAAAACAATTAACGAACGGCCGGGCGCGTGGCGGGAAAAGTTCGGTGTCATGGCATGCGATGCGGGCGGTCGTCAACATGCCGAGCGGGAAATGGTCGTTTCCTCGAAAGAAAAAAGTTGGAAAAATCAGCTAGTTGAATGCTGTTTTTCGCGGGTGCTCCAGGCGGGGTGAAGTCTGCTTTTTTCGTGAATTCCATCTCTCTGCGGTTCAGTCGAGCCACGGATGGAAAGAGATAAGTCCCGCATGTCATGTGTCTTCGCGGGCACGGGCATCGGCATTTTTTTCCTGTCGCGTCGCGCGCAGGCGACGCGGCGCGTAAACGACAGACGCCCGGCAGTGCCAGGCGCCGCAACTCCTCCCCCTTCAAGGGGGAGGCTGGGAGGGGGATGGGGTTTGGCGGGAAGAGGTAATGCGCAAACTTTACGCGCAACTTTTACCCCATCCTCACCCTGGCCCGGTTCAGTGCTGGCTTTGCACAGCCAGCCCGTCCGGACGGCGCAGAGCTATGCTCTGCGAAACCCCGTCCTCACCCCCTTGAAGGGGAGGGGAAGCACTTGCATGGTCTTTGGGGAATTCTCGTTCAGAGAATCATCCCCGCACCGACCGTGTTGTTGGTCGATTCGTCGATGACGATGAATGCCCCCGTGCTGCGGTTCCGCGCATAGGCATCCGGAAAGATCGGCTGCGCCAGCTTCAGGCTGACCTTGGCGATGTCATTCATCGCCAGCGCCTCCGCCGGCCGGCGTTCCATGGTGTTGACGTCCATGCAGAAATCGATGCCGGCGACCAGCGCCTTGCTGTCGCGCGTGGTGTGGCGCACGAGGTACTTGCGGCGCGGGTCGAGCGGCGTTTCCGAGAGCCAGCAGAGCATGGCGCCGATCTGCCGCACCGCGTCCGGCTGCTCGCCGGTGCGCACGATCATGTCGCCGCGCGAGACGTCGATCTCGTCTTCGAGCAACAGGGCGACCGACTGTTCGGCGAAGGCCGAGAGCAGCGACCGGCCCAATACCTGGATGTCCTTGACGCGCGATGCGCGGCCCGACGGCAGCACGGTCACGGCGTCGCCGACCGCGATGCTCCCGGATTCCACGCGCCCCATGAAGCCGCGGTAATCGTGCAGTTCCGGGTTGGCCGAATCCTGCGGGCGGCAGACGTATTGCACCGGGAAGCGGAAGTTCTCGGTGCGCTCGGCGTGCGAGGCTTGGGCGGTTTCGAGCAGCGCGAGCAGCGTCGGCCCCCGGTACCAGCCGAGCCGGTCGCCGCGCTCGACGACCATGTCGCCGGCCAGCGCGGACATCGGCACGAAGCGCACGTCCTCGATGCCGAGCTGGGCCGCGAAATCGCGGTAATCCGCGACGATCCGGTCGAACACCTCCTGCGCGTAGTCCACCAGGTCCATCTTGTTGACCGCCACCACCAGGTGCGGGATGCCGACCAGATGCGCGAGATACGAATGCCGGCGCGTCTGCGTCAGCACGCCCTTGCGCGCGTCGATCAGAATGACGGCGAGATCGGCGGTCAACGCGGCGGTGACCATGTTGCGCGTGTACTGCTCGTGCCCCGGCGCGTCGGCGATGATGTACTTGCGCGTGCCGGTGGTGAAGTAGCGGTAGGCCACGTCGATGGTGATGCCCTGTTCGCGCTCGGCCTGCAGCCCGTCGGTCAGCAGCGAGAGGTCGATGGCCTCCATGCCGCGCTTCTTAGAGGTGCGCTCGATGGCGTGCAGCGTGTTGACCAGGATCGCCTTGGTGTCGTAGAGCAGGCGGCCGATCAGCGTGCTCTTGCCGTCGTCCACGCTGCCGCAGGTGAGGAAGCGCAGCAGGCCGTGATCGGTGAGTTGCGGGAGTTTTTCCGGTGCGTTCATGGGGGATTCCGTTTTCAGAAATAGCCTTCCTTCTTGCGCTGCTCCATCGACGCTTCCGAAGTCTGGTCGTCGAGGCGCGTGGCGCCGCGTTCGGTGATCGTCGTCTCGGCGGTCTCGGCGATGATCCTGGCGACCGTGTCGGCGTCGGATTCGACCGGCGCCGTGCAGGTGATGTCGCCGACCGTGCGGAAGCGCACCTTGAGATGTTCCACCGTGTCCTCCGGCCGCGCCGGAGTGATGTCCGTCACCGGCAGCAGGCCGCCGTTCCTGCGCACCACCGGCCGGACGTGCGCGTAGTAGATCGACGGCAGTTCGAGGCTTTCGCGCTCGATGTACTGCCACACGTCGAACTCGGTCCAGTTGGAAATCGGGAAGACGCGGATGTTCTCGCCCTTGAAAGCGCGCGCGTTGTACAGGTCCCACAGCTCGGGACGCTGGTTCTTCGGGTCCCACTGGCCGAACTCGTCGCGAAAGGAGAAGATGCGCTCCTTGGCGCGTGCCTTTTCCTCGTCGCGCCGCGCGCCGCCGATGCAGGCGTCGAAGCCGAATTCCTCGATCGCTTCGAGCAGCGTCACCGACTGGTGCTTGTTGCGCGACTCGTCCGGCGATTTCAGCACCACCGTGCCGCGCCGCATCGAATCCTCGACCGAGCGCACGATCAGCCGCTCGCCGAGCTCGGCGGCACGCCTGTCGCGGTAGTCGGTCACTTCCCTGTAGTTGTGGCCGGTATCGATGTGCATCAGCGGAAAGGGAAAGCGGCCGGGCCGGAAGGCCTTTTCGGCGATGCGCAGCATGCAGATCGAATCCTTGCCGCCGGAGAACAGCAGCACCGGGTTGGCGCACTGGCCGGCCACTTCGCGCATGATGTGGATGGCCTCGGATTCGAGCCAGTCGAGGTGGGTCAGCGTTTGTTTGGTCAGCGTGGTCATACGTGGGCTTTCAGGGGTGTGCTTTTCTTCACATGCAGTCCGCATTCCTTGGTGTCGGCGTCCTCCCACCACCAGCGGCCGGCGCGCACGTCCTCGCCGACGGTGATGGCGCGCGTGCACGGCGCGCAGCCGATGCTGGCGTAATGCCGGTCGTGCAGCGCGTTGTAGGGCACGCCGTTGAGCCGGATGTAGGCCCACACCTCGCGCTCCGTCCAGTCGGCGAGCGGGTTGAACTTTTCCAGGCCGTTGGCCTCGTCGTACGCCTGCGCCGGCAGGCCCTGGCGCGTCGCCGACTGCTGCGCGCGCATGCCGGTGATCCAGGCCTTCTTCCCGGCCAGCGCGCGCTGCAGCGGTTCGACCTTGCGCGCGTGGCAGCAGGCCTTGCGCAGCTCGACCGACTCGTAGAAGGCGTTGATGCCGTGCTCGCGCACGTAGGCCTCGACCGCCTCGTGGCGCGGGTAATACACGGTCAGCGCCAGTCCGTAGTGCGTGCGGATCTCGGCCATCAGGTCGTAGGTCTCGGGCGGCAGGCGGCCGGTGTCGAGCGAGAAGTTCCCGATGTCGAGCTTTTCCCGCGCGATCAGGTCGGTGAGCACCATGTCCTCGGCGCTCAGGCTGTTGGCCAGCGCGGCCGGCCGGTAGTCGGCGGCGATGCTGCGCAGCAGTGCGGCGGCCGCTGCGGTCTTTTGCGCCAGCGCTGCCAGCAACGCGGCGTCGCCGAGGTCGGGGTCGCGGATCGGATGCATGCGGCCGTCCCTCAGGCGGAGCGCCGCCGGAACAGCGGCAGCGGCTGGTCGGCGGCGGCCTGGTACGCTTCGGGGAAATCGCCGAAGCCGGCCAGCGCCTCCTCGATGTCCTTGTCGGCGCGCACGGCGTAGGCGTCGAAACCGACGCGCCGCATGAAGAACAGCTGGTCGCGCAGCACGTCGCCGATGGCGCGCACTTCGCCCACGTAGCCGTAGCGTTCGCGCAGCAGGCGGGCCGTCGAGTAGCCGCGCCCGTCGGCGAATTTCGGGAAGTTGACGGCGATGACGGCGAAATGATCGAGGTCGGCGGCGATCGCCTCCGGCCCTTCGCCGGCGTCGAGCCAGACGCCGGCCGGCACGCCGCGCGCCAGGATTTCCTCCCGGCGCGCCTGCCAGACGGACAGCGGCACCAGCACTTCGGCGCCGGAGGGCAGGGCGACCGACGCGGGCGTTTCGCCCTCGGCCAGCTTGAGCACCTGCCAGGCGTCGTTGACGATCCGGTCGTTCTTGATGATCTTAGGCATGGGCGGCTCCTGCGTCGGCGGTGGCGGTCTTGCGGCGGTCGCGGCCGGCGTAGGCGCGCTCCTTGAACGGCTCGATGCCGATGCGCCAGAAGGTGTCGATGAAGCGCTCGTCCTCGGTCCGGTTGTCGACGTAGACGGCGATCAGCGCGGAAATCACGTCCGCCACTTCCTCGGCCGCGAACGACGGGCCGATCACCTTGCCGATCGTCGCATCGTTGCCCTGCTGGCCGCCGACCGTGATCTGGTACCACTCCTCGTCGTTCTTGTCGACGCCGAGGATGCCGATGTTGGCGACGTGGTGGTGGCCGCAGGAATTCATGCAGCCGGAAATGTTCAGCGAGATTTCGCCGAGGTCGTGCAGGTAGTCGAGGTCGTCGAAGCGCTCCTGCACGGCCAGTGAGATCGGCACCGAGCGGGCGTTGGCCAGCGCGCAGAGATCGCCGCCGGGGCAGCAGATCATGTCGGTCAGCAGGCCGACGTTGGCGGTGGCGAGGCCGTGCGTGCGGGCGATGCTCCACACCTCGAACAGGTCCTGCCGGCGCACGTCGGCGAGTACCACGTTCTGCTCGTGCGTGACGCGCAGTTCGCCAAAGCTGAAACGCTCGGCGAGCCCGGCAACGGCCTCCATCTGGTCGGACGTGATGTCGCCCGGCGCCTGGCCCGTCGCCTTCAGCGACAGCGTCGCGGCGGCGTAGCCGGGCACCCGGTGCGCATGCACGCTGCGCTTCACCCAGGCGGCGAAGGCCTTGTTCTCCGCCACGGCGGCGGCAAAGCCCGCATCGTCGGCCGGCAGCGATTCATACGGCGGCGGCGCGAAATGCGCGGCGACGCGCTCGAACTCCGCGTCGGTCAGCGTCTCCGGGCCGTCCTTGATGAAGCTCCATTCCTCCTCGACCTGGCGCGCGAATTCCTCGACGCCGAGCGCGTTGACCAGGATCTTGATGCGCGCCTTGTAGATGTTGTCGCGGCGGCCGTAGCGGTTGTAGACCCGCAATAGCGCATCCAGGTAAGTCAGCAGGTGCCGGCGCGGCAGGAAGTCGCGCACCAGCTTGCCGGTCATCGGCGTGCGTCCCAGCCCGCCGCCGGCAAACACGCGCACGCCGATCTCGTCCGCATCGTCGCCGCCGCCGCGCACCACCTCGATGCCCACGTCGTGCACGCGGATCACCGCACGGTCCTCGGCCGCGGCGTTGACCGCGATCTTGAACTTGCGCGGCAGGAAGGCGAATTCCGGATGGAAGGTCGACCACTGGCGCAGAATCTCGCAATACGGGCGCGGGTCGGTCAGCTCGTCGGGCGCGATGCCGGCGAACTGGTCGGTGGTGATGTTGCGGATGCAGTTGCCGGAGGTCTGGATGGCGTGCATCTGCACGGTCGCCAGCTCGCCCAGGATGGCCGGCGTCTCCTCGAACTTCGGCCAGTTGAGCTGCATGTTCTGGCGCGTGGTGAAATGGCCGTAGCTCTTGTCGTAGCGGCGCGAAATGTCGGCGAGCTTCCTCAACTGCGCCGCGGCGAGCTGGCCGTAGGGAATGGCGATGCGCAACATCGGGCCGTGGCGCTGGATGTACAGGCCGTTTTGCAGGCGCAGCGGGCGCAGTTCGTCGTCGGAAAGCGTGCCGGCCAGATTGCGGTCGATCTGGCCGCGATACTGGGCGACGCGCGCGTTGACGAGCTGCTGGTCAATGCTGTCGTAGCGATACATGGTGGACGGTTCCGTGTCTCAGGATGAATCGATCCGCGCATGGTAGTGCGTATGACTTGAACAAAAAAGAATATTAAGTTAGGTTATTAGAACTTAATGTTATTTGGACTGTGCAATGAAACTACAGCAGTTGCGCTATCTGGTCGAAGTGGCGCGCAGCGGACTCAACGTCTCGGAAGCCGCCGAGACCCTGTTCACCTCCCAGCCCGGCGTGTCGAAGCAGATCAAGATGCTGGAGGACGAGCTGGGCGTCGTCGTCTTCGAACGCAGCGGCAAGCGGCTCACCGCGATCACCGAACCGGGCCGGCGCGTGCTCGACATCGCCGCGCGCATCCTGCAGGAAGTCGCCAACATCAAGCGGGTCAGCGAGGAATACGCGGGCGGCGACAGCGGCAGCCTGATCATCGCCACCACCCACACCCAGGCGCGCTACGCCTTGCCGACCGTGGTCAAGCGCTTCATCGAGCGGCATCCGGAAGTCCGCCTGTCGATGCACCAGGGCAACCCCACGCAGATCGCCGAATGGACGCTCAAGGGCGAGGCGGACATCGCCATCGCCACCGAATCGCTCGACCAGTACCCGCAGTTGGTGATGCTGCCCTGCTACCAGTGGGGGCACAGCGTCGTCGCGCCGGACGGGCATCCGATCCTGGAGGAGGGCGACATCACGCTCGCCTCGCTGGCGCGCTGGCCGCTGATCACCTACGATCCGGCCTTCGCCGGCCGGTCGCTGATCAACCGCGCGTTCGAGCGGGCCGAACTGGTCCCGAACATCGTCCTGGCGGCCATCGACGCCGACGTGATCAAGACCTACGTCAGCCTCGGCCTCGGCCTCGGCATCATCGCCGGCATGGCCTACGACCCGGCGCGCGACCAGGGGCTGCAGGCGCGCGACGTATCGCAGCTGTTCGGGCTGAACACCACGCGCATCGGGCTGCGCCGGGGCACCTACCTGCGCCGCTTCGAATACGAATTCATTGAACTGTTCGCCTCGCACCTGTCCAAACGGGCCGTTGACATGGCGATGGAAGGCACGGGAGCGGATGATGCCTATCAACTTTAACTTCGATTCATCGGGCCGGCCGCCGCAAAGCCTCGCCGCCCGCATCGTCGGCGGGGTATGCGCGGTGATCGCCTTCGGCGTGGCACTGATGTTCTCCGCCGTCGTCTTCGTCGGCCTCGTGCTGGCCGCGCTGGCGTTCTGGGGTTACTTCTGGTGGAAAACCCGCGCCCTGCGCCGGGCGATGCAGGAACAGATGCGCGCCCAGGGCTTCGACCCGCCCCCCGGCGAACCCCCGCGCAACGCCCCGACCGACGCGGACATCATCGAGGGCGAAGCCGTGCGGGTGGACGAGGAGCGCAAACGGATCGAGTGAAGCGTCGGCGGGCGTTCCTTCTCCTGGGCATTCGCACAAGCGCTTCGCCGCCGACTCCCTCCCCTTCAAGGGGGTGAGGACGGGGTTTCGCAGAGCACCGCTCTGCGCCGTCCGAACGGGCTGGCTGTGTAAAGCCAGCACTGCTGGGTTGGGGTGGGGATGGGGTGCTTGGCCGCTCCCCTATCCGCCGTCCTACCGTTCCCGTCCCGCCTCATGCCACGCCTTGCGCACGGGCGAGAGCAGGTACTCCATGACGGTGCGGGTGCCGAGCAGGATTTCGGCGTTGGCCTGCATGCCGGCGGAGAGCGGAAAGCGCCGGCCGTCCATCTCCAGCTCCATGCGCGCGAGCGTGACCAGCGCCTTGTAGCGCAGCGGCGCGGCCGCGCCGGCGGACTTGTCGCCGGACGCCGCGCCGGTGCCGGCATTGTCCGCCGCATCCGCGCTGACGTGCTCCACGGTGCCCTCGGCCATGCCGTACTTCTGGAACGGATAGGCGGCGAACTTCAGCTTCACGCGCTGGCCGGGCCGCACGAAGCCGATGTCCTCGTTGCTCACCCACACCTCGGCGCGCAGCGTCTCCTCCTTCGGCACCAGCGTCACCAGCACTGTGCCCGGCTGCACCACCGCGCCGGCGGTGTGCGTCGCCAGCTCCTTGACCACGCTGTCCTGCGGCGCCTTCAGTTCCTGCAGGCCCTGCCGGTGCGCCTGCTTGGCGATCTCCTGAGCCAGCTTCTCGGCCTGACCGTGCAGTTCGTTGCGTTCCGCGTGCAACTGCCGGCGGTAATCCGAATCGATCTGCGCTAGCCGTTTCTCCGACTGGGTGACGTAGGCGCGGTTGGAGGCGACGAGGTGCACCTGATTTTGCAGTTCCTGCTCCCGCTCGATG
Source organism: Propionivibrio sp. (assembly GCF_047602565.1). Lineage (GTDB taxonomy): Bacteria > Pseudomonadota > Gammaproteobacteria > Burkholderiales > Rhodocyclaceae > Propionivibrio. The sequence goes on along the minus strand of NZ_JASGGX010000001.1, from coordinate 348,764 downwards.
CGCTCGCGCTTCTTGTCGCTGGCCATCAGCGTGCCGGCGAAGCCGTCCTTGGCCAGTTTCTCGAAAGCCGCGTCCTGCGCCCGGTAATGCGGCAGGATGGCTTCGAGCTTCTCCCGCACCTGCTCGGACGAGGCGAGATCGTGCCGGTAGCGCACCAGCCGGCTGTGCTCCTCTGCCAGCGCCGCCTCCAGCGCCGCCCGGTTGGCGCGGTACTGGGCGGCGATCTCGCGGTAGAGCGCCGGCGGGTCGCCGGCCTCTTCGGCGAAGGGCCGGTTGGCGATCTCCGCATCGATGCGGCGCAGGGACAGGCGCTTGCGGCGGTACTCGGCGTCGAGCGCCTGGGCGTCGGCGTCGGCGATCAAGGGGTCCATGCGCAGCAGCGCCTGTCCGGCGCGCACGGCGTCGCCCTCCTTGACCAGGATATCCTTGACGATGCCCGACTCGGCGGGCTGGACGATCTTGAGGTAGCTCTGCGGGATGAGCTTGCCCTCGGCCACGGCGACGATATCGAGTTGCCCGACGAGCGCCCAGACGAGCAGCGCGGCGAGCAGGGACAGGAGCAGCCAGAGCACCTGGCGGCCCAGCGGATTGGGCGGCGTTTCGGTCAAGCGCAGGAGCGGCGGCGAGAAAGCCAGCGGATCGGGATCGCGGGGCGAGAGGCGTTGGGTCAGGGCAGGCACAGGATGGCTCAACATTTCAAAGCGAAGGAATGAAGGCAGACAATCGCAGGATCAGACACTCCCTCCCCTTCAAGGGGAGGGCCGGGGTGGGGATGGGGTACGCAGGCCGGCCCAGCCGACCTCATCCCCACCCCAACGCCATCCCTCAGCCCAGCCGCACCGTTCCGGTCTGCAGTGACGCCGGGTCGTGCAGCGTCTGCGCCTGGGTGCCGAAGCCGGCCTCGCCGATGACGCCCTGCGCGACCGCGAGGCCGAGGCCGGCGAGGGAACCGTTCCGGCCGTACTGGTAGGCAAGGTCGCCGCCCAGCGCGGCGGTGTCCGACCCGGCCAGCTGGAACTGCGTCAGGGCATGGGTCAGCGCCCAGGCGGAGAGTCCCGGATTGGCCGTGCGCGCCGCATCGAACGCCCCGACCAGACCGGCGAAGTTGAAGGTCTCCACCTTCTGGTCGAGCAGCGGATCGCTGCCGCCGGCCGCGAAGGCATCCATCGCCTCGGCGATCACCTGCAGGTTGACCACCGGCTTCGACGGCGAGGCGGCGTACCAGTCCTTGAAGGTGATCCGGTCGTCCGCGCCCAGCTTGAGCACGAGGTCGTTGGCCGACTTGGCGAAGGCCAGATCGCCATAGGCAAAGTTGCCGCCGAGCGAGAGGGTATCGGCGCCGGTGCCGCCGGCGGCGAAGGTATCCTGCCCGTCGCCCTTGTTGAAGCAGATCACGTCGTTGCCGGCGCCGGTGGTGTAGGTATCGTTGCCGGTACCGCCGATGAACACCTCGGCGGAGGCGCCGCCGGTGAGCGTGTCGCTCCCCGCGCCGCCGTCGAACAATGCCGTCCCCGACGTGTCGGTCAGGGTATCGTTGCCCGCACCGCCTTGCAGGATGTCGTTGCCGGCCAGTCCCTCGATCGTATCGTTGCCCAGACTGCCGGAAAAGAGATCGTTCCCGATCGTGCCGCGCAACGTGTCGTTGCCGTCGGTGCCCGCGAAAGCCTTGGCTTTGAGGGTGGTGATGTCCCAGACGGTGCCGTCGTCGAACTTGAACTGCTGCACGCCGTTGTAAATGCTGCCCGGATCGTCGGCGTAGAAGAAACCGCTGATCGTCACCTTGTCGGTGGTGCCGACGATGGAGACTTCCAGGGCGCGATTGCCGCCCCAATAGCTGTCGTAGGCCTGGCGGAGCACGATGTCGGAGGGCAGGATACCGGCCTTGAACTGCAAGGTACTGAGCTTGCCGGCCGTGGCGTCGTAGGTGGTACCGGTAATCAGGTCTTGCCCGTCACCCTTGCCGAAGAGATAGGTGTTGTTGCCCACTCCGCCGGTCAAGGTGTCGTTCCCTGTTCCTCCATCGAGCGTATCGTCGCCGACGCCTCCATCCAGCATATCGTTGCCGAGGCCTCCGTTGAGAGTGTCGTTACCGGCCTCGCCATACAGGGCATCATTGCCGTCGCCGCCGAGCAGTACATCATTACCGGCCGCTCCGTTGAGGGTATCGTTGCCTAGGCCACCGTTCAACGTCTCGGCTGCGATTGTGCCGCGCACCACGTCGTTGCCGTCAGTGCCAGCGTACAACTGGGCCAGGATGTCGGTCATCTTCCACACGGTACCGTCGTCGAACCTGAACTGTTGCACGCCGTTGTAGATGCTGCCCGGATCGTCGGCGTAGAAGAAGCCGCTGATCGTCACCTTGTCGGTGGTACCGGCGATGGAGACTTCCAGGGCGCGGTTGGCGCCCCAATAGTTGTCGTAGGCTTGGCGGATCACGATGTCGGAGGGCAGGATACCGGCCTTGAACTGTAAAGTGCTGAGCTTGCCGGCTGTGGCGTCGTAGGTGGTGCCGGTGATCAGGTCCTGTCCGTCGCCCTTGCCGAAGAGGTAGGTGTTGTTGCCCACTCCACCGGTCAGGGTGTCGTTTCCTGTGCCACCGTCGAGAAGGTCGTCACCGACGCCTCCGTCCAGCAAGTCGTTGCCGAGGCCCCCGTTGAGAATGTCGTTACCCGTCTCGCCATACAGGGCATCATTGCCGTCGCCGCCTTGCAGCACATCGTTGCCGGCTGCCCCGTTGAGGGTATCGTTGCCCAGGCCACCGTTCAACGTTTCGGCCGCGATCGTGCCGCGCACCACGTCGTTGCCGTCAGTGCCGGCGTACAGCTTGGCCAGGATGTCGGTCATTTTCCACACGGTGCCGTCGTCGAACTTGAACTGCTGGACGCCGTTGTAGATGCCGCTCGGATCGTCGGCGTAGAAGAAGCCGCTGATCGTCACCTTGTCGGTGGTGCCGGCGATGGAGACTTCCAGGGCGCGGTTGGCGCCCCAATAGTTGTCGTAAGCTTGGCGGATCACGACCTCCGACGGCAGCACGCCGGCCTTGAACTGCAGGGTACTGAGTTTGCCGGCTGTGGCGTCGTAGGTGGTGCCGGTGATCAGGTCCTGCCCGTCGCCCTTGCCGAAGAGGTAGAGGTTGTTGCCCACTCCACCGGTCAGGGTGTCGTTTCCTGTGCCGCCATCGAGCGTATCGTCGCCGACGCCTCCGTCCAGCATGTCGTTGCCGAGGCCCCCGTTGAGGGTGTCGTTGCCGGCCTCGCCATACAGACTGTCGGCACCGTCGCCGCCAAGTAGCACATCGTTGCCCGCCGCTCCGTTGAGGGTATCGTTGCCCAAGCCGCCGTTCAATGTTTCGGCCGCGATCGTGCCGCGCACCACGTCGTTGCCGTCAGTGCCGGCGTACAGCTTGGCCAGGATGTCGGTCATTTTCCACACGGTGCCGTCGTCGAACTTGAACTGCTGGACGCCGTTGTAGATGCCGCCCGGATCGTCGGCGTAGAAGAAGCCGCTGATCGTCACCTTGTCGGTGGTGCCGGCGATGGAGATTTCCAGAGCACGGTTGCCGCCCCAATAGTTGTCGTAGACCTGGCGGATCACGACCTCCGAAGGCAGCACGCCGGCCTTGAACTGCAGGGTACTGAGCTTGCCGGCCGTGGCGTCGTAGGTGGTACCGGTGATCAGGTCCTGTCCGTCACCCTTACCGAACAGGTAGGTGTTGTTGCCCAATCCGCCGTACAGCACGTCGTTGCCGGCGCCGCCGTCCAGGATGTCGTTGCCGTTGTCGCCGTACAACGTGTCGGCGCCATCCCCGCCGAACAATTTATCGTCACCTGCCGCACCATTAATCGTGTCGTTACCCAAGCCGCCCGAAAGGAGGTCGTTCCCGATCGTGCCGCGCAGGGTGTCGTTGCCGTCGGTACCCCCAAAAACCTTGGCCTTGAGCGTGGCGATGTCCCAGACGGTGCCGTCGTCGAAGCGGACCTGCTGTACCGAGTTGTAGGGCGTGGCCGGGTCGTCGCCATAGAAGAAGTACTGCACCGTGATCCGGTCGGTCGTGCCGGCCACGCGGAGGACCAGGTCGTTGTCCACGCGTGTCACCGTCACCTCGGCTGGCAGCACGCCGGCCTTGAACTGCAGGACGTTGAGCTTGCCGGCCGTGGTGTCGTGGCTGGTGCCAATGATGTCCTGTCCGTCGCCCTTGCCGAAGAGGTAGATGTTGTTACCCAATCCGCCGTACAGCACGTCGTTGCCGGCGCCGCCATCCAGGATGTCGTTGCCGTTGCCTCCATTGAGCGTGTCGTTGCCTGCCCCGGCGGAAATGATGTCCGACGTTGCTCCGCCATTCAGCGTGTCGTTCGCGTCGGTGCCGATCCTGAATTCGGGGACGACGTCCGGGCTTCCTGCGAACACCGCCGCCAATCCGGCCTTGAGCGCTTCGAGCTGCCCGCTGGCCCTGGCCTCGTTGGCCCAGGCGACGAGTTTCTGTGCGGAATTCCAGCCGAGCGTGGCGCCGTAGCTGTTGAGGTCCAGTGCGTCGGTGAAGGCGCGCACGCGGTCGGTGGCATAGAGGGCGTCGAGCGCGGCGGTCATGGCGCTGTAGTCGAGCCGGATGCCGTTTTGGTCGATGGTCAGGCTGATCTGGTCGAGGTAGGGTTTCAGGCGCGTTTCCAGCACCAGGCCGGCGTAGATGGATTCCTTGAGCTGGGTGTAGCTCTGTTCGAGCAGGGTGACCTGGGCGGCGCTGAGGGTGACGAAAGCGTACGGCACGATGTCGGCGCCGGTCATGCCGCCGCTGCCGCCCGAGCCGGTCCCCGCTCCCGCGCTCACGCTGACCGTCGCCCCGGCGCCGGTGGTGACGCGGTCGTTGCCGACGGTGACGAAGAGGGTGCCGTTGAACTTTTCGAGGATGCCGATCAGGTTGCGGAGGTAGGCCGCCTTGGCGTTGAAGGTGGCGACGGCATCGCTGAAGTGGTCGTTGCCGGGGTCCGCGCGGTAGTCGGCGGCGGTCAGGCCCGGCGGCAGGTAGGCGATGCGGAAGTTGCGGCCTTCGGCCTCGTCCATGGAAGTCTTCATGGACGAGGTGCCGGCCCAATGGGCGATGAGGCTGTCGAGGGCGCTCAGCATCTGGGTGCGGGAGAGGCCGGCGAGGGCATTGACGTCGGAGACGATGCGGGCATCGAGGCTGGCGGCTTCGCGCAGGTCACGGACCATGCCGGAGCCCTGCATGCCGGGGAGGGCCTTGGCGGCGTCGGAGAGGGGGACGGCCTGGGTGAAGTCGCTGTAGAAGGGATTGTCGGCGAGGTTGAGGTTGCCGGCGGTGCCGGTGGTGCCGTCGGTCTTGGTGTAGGTGCCGGTGGCGGTCAGGGTGTTGCCGCCGGCGAGGCCGGTATTGGTGGCGGTGTTGGCGAGGTTGATGCTGGCGATGCCGGCGTCGGTGAGGCTGAGTAGTTCGCCGGCATCGGAAATGCCGTCCTGGTCGAGGTCGCGCCAGAGTTTGACGTGGGCGAACTGGTCGTCGGCGGCGGAGAAGAGGCCGTCGTGGTTGGAATCGAGGTCGGCGAGGGCGGCGAAGCCGTTGGCGGCTTTCTGGCCGTTGGCAAGGACGGTATCGACGCCGAAGAGTTCGCGGCCGGAATCGATGATTCCGTTGCCGTTGCGATCGAGGACAAGAAGGGCGTCGTCGCCCTTGACCCAGCCGGTACCGGTGCGCACGCCGTCGCCGTCGTGGTCGAAGAGGGTGGTGTTGGTGGAGGCGATGCCGGTGGTTTCGAGGCCGTCACCATCGAGGTCGAGGGCCAGGGGGTCGACTTGTCGCCAATTGCGGCCGGAGAGATAGGTGGTGTTGGTGTTGGGGTCGATCTCATCGGCGTAAGCCTGGTTGGTACCCCACTTGATTGTCTGAGCAGCTCCAATTGCTCTCGCAGCCTTTACCATCAGTCCTACAGCTCTGCCTGCTGGGCAAAATACCTGTCCAACAGCAGCCCCAATGGCAATAACATTACCAGCCAAATTTAACCAATCTTCGATATCTGTGCTTCTTCCGTTTTGGATGTCTGCCTCAATTTTCCCTATAGCCAACATTGCTGCGGTAGCGTTAGCCCCGCCTGAGGCAAGAGGAGAGGCCAGCCATGTGGCAAGTCCAGCGCCCAACTGAATAATATTGTTCAACTTATCAACTGCATTGTTTGAGTTATATGCCGATTGTAATCCTGTCATAAGTTGAATGGCATTTAGTCCGGCATCTACTGCGTTCCCCATTCCCATGATTTATCCTTTTCTAAAAATTAAGAACACAAACTCAATGAAAATATAAATAAACCCCAGTCCACCACCAATCCATCGTGAAATTAAACTGATTCTCCAAAGATATAGTTGTGATTTTTTCAAACCACTTGGCGAAAAATCATTGCTGTTTTTAAGCCATGCCTGGTATTGAGCTGATTGTCTTCCGTATTTTTCAACCGAACTGGAATATATGTTACCTACAACAACACAAATAACACCAAAGAAACCACATCCCCAAAGAAGCCATATTGTTCTCATATAGAATTTCACCCTAAACGTATAAATTACAAATAGGTAAGTGACATTTCAATATTTCATCGTTATAAAATTAGTGTTTACGACATTTTATGTTTTATATATTGAGACAATTAGTTGGAAAAAAGATAGTTCAGCGTAGTAGGCTGAAAATATCCATATAAATGTATTTTGCTTATATAAAAACAGTAAAGATATTGCGACAGCAAGCAAAATAATCTCTTTGATATACCAATTTCTTGAAGAGAAGTTTATGAAACCAATTAGAGATGCTTGAAATAAATACCTTAAAAATCCGATACTAAATATTATTCCTGTAAGTTCATTTACCTCGAAAGAATATTTTTTTTGTACAACAAATAAAAGAATAATAATTACAGTATCTAACCAGCCTGGAAAAATGCTAAATAACACCATTCTCTTGTTAAAGAATCGAGCCAAAGGAGGCGCTACCATTTCATTTTTCTCATTAGATTCCACGTATTTCATTGAGCGGGTAGTACGCTGCTAAAACAGAAAGCAATAGGTTATCAAGCTCATAATTGAGACGGCCCATCTGGATTTTTTTTCAAAAAGAAATCTTGCTAACGAGGTGTCGCTATATTTTTTGTCCATTTCCATGCCAAGACTAAATTCAGAAAGGCATATTATTGGCGCCCAAACAGTGAACGTGCTTAATAAGTAATCAGCAGCTTCTTTCATACCAGCAAGTTGAATTTTTAAAGCCTCAGTATCATTTCTCTTTATGAATTAATAAAAGTTATTAAAATTAGTGTTCCGAAAATTAGTGAAAGAATTAGCCACTGTGAGAAATGAAAGGCTGCTTTTTCTGAGGAAAACATACGTTTTATAAGTTGAGAAATAAAAAAAGCGGTAAGTGAAAGAAATACACCACTTAAAAAAGTCCATAAAAGCATTCTTTGCATACAAAAACCGATCTCATCAATGCTGTCTGATAAAATGCTGAATGGATTCTATCGGCTTGTTAATGCTTTTGCAATATGACGTAAGCTATATTGTCAGCGGCTGGTATGCGACGTGTGACGCCTTGTTCGGTAAAGGCATACGGTGCCGTGTGGTAGCCGCCATGCCCAGTGTTTGAGATCACAATCCGTGATCTCAAAGCTGCAATGTCATGATTCTCAAACTGGAGCATGAAATCCTCGGGAAACGATCCAAGTCGTGCTTGAACCGGTCACAATTTGTGACCGGTTCAGTGCATCAAGCTCGGTAGCATTCAGGCGGAATGTGAAATGGAAGTCATGTAAACACCAAAACCGACGCGCATCACGCATGGATTTCATTCCCTGTCCTCTCCCACGACACCGACCTGAGTGCTGTGCTGGCTATCCTGTCCGAAGGAGAACACGGCATCGACGTGCAGTCCCTTGGGAATCTGGTGGGTGATGAAGAGCATCGTGACCTTGCCCTTGAGCTGGTTGATCGTTCTCGCGAAGTGCTCGGCGGTGTGCTGGTCGAGGTTGGAGACGGCCTCGTCGAAGATCAGGATCTTCGGGCGTTTCAGCAGGGCTCGCGCGATGGCGATCCGCTGCCGCTGCCCGCCGGAGAGTCCCGTCCCCCGCTCGCCGATCTCGGTCTGGTAGCCGTCCGGGAGGTGTTCGATCACCTCGTGGATTTCGGCGGCCTTGCAGGCGGCGATGACGTCCTCGAAGCTCGCGTGCGGATGCGCCATGGCCAGGTTGTCGTAGAGCGTGCCGGAGAAGAGCACCGTCTCCTGCGGCACCACCCCGAAGACGCGCCGCAGTTCGTTGGCCGCCAGCGTGCGGATGTCCTGGCCGTCCAGGGTGATCCGCCCCTCCTGGGGCGGATAGAAGCCGAGCATGAGCTTGGCCAGCGTGCTCTTGCCGCAGCCGGACGGGCCCATGATCACGGTCAGCCGTCCCGGCTGGAAGGCCAGGTCGAGGTGGCGGTACAGCCAGGGCAGGTGCTCGCCGTAGCGGAAGGCGAGGTTCTCGATGACGAGGTGGCCGGCGCCCCGGGACGGTTCGCGTGCCGGGGTCAGGGTGTGCGGCTCCTGCGGCAGGTCGAGGATGTCGCCCAGGCGGGCCACCGCGATGCGCGCCTGCTGGAACTCCTGCCACAGGCCGACCAGGCGCAGCATCGGCTGGCTCATGCGCCCGGCGAACATCTGGAAGGCGACCAGCATGCCGACGGTGAAGACCCTGCCGTCCCGGCCGCTCTCCATGACCAGCAGCGCGCCGACGATCAGGATCGACAGGGTCATCACCTGTTCGAGGGCATTGGCGAGGACGTTGTAGCTGTTGCCGACCTGCTTGGTGGAGAAGCCGGCGGCGAGGTAGTCGGCCAGCAGGTCGCCGTATTTGCGGTCGATGTCCGCCTCCATCTGCAGGGATTTGACCGTGCCCATGCCGGCGATGTACTCGGTGAGGAAGGCCTGGTTGCGGGCGCCGAGCATGAACTGGCGGTTGAGCTTGTCCCGGAAGAGCGGGGCGACCAGGACGCTGATCAGGCCGATGGTGCCGAGCAGGCCGACGGCGATCAGCGAGAGCTGCCAGGAGTAGGCGAACATCACCGCCAGGAAGATGAGCAGGAAGGGAAAGTCGAGGATCAGGGTGACGGCGGCGCCGGAGACGAATTCGCGGATGGTCTCGACGCCGTGCAGGCGGGCGACGAGGACGCCGGTGGGGCGGTGTTCGAAGTACGGCAGCGGCAGGTGCAGGAGGTGCCGGAGGACGGCGCTGCCGAGCACGGCGTCGATGCGGTTGCCGGTGTGCAGGACGAGGTACTGGCGCAGCCAGGTCATGCCGGCGGAGAAGAGCATGAACATCACCAGGGCGACGCCGAGGACGAGCAGGGTGCTCTGGGTCTGGTGCACGACGACCTTGTCGATGATCACCTGGGTGAACAGGGGCGTGACCAGGCCGGCGAGTTGGAGGGCGAGGGAGGCCAGCAGCACGTCGCGCCAGATGGCTTGGTGTTTCAGGAGTTCGGGGAGGAACCAGGCGAAGCCGAAGGCTTTCTTCTCGGTCTCGAAGCCGGGGATGGCTTCGTTCTCGCCGGTGGCGGCGCGGTCGCGGGCGACGAGGATGAGTTCGGGGTGGAGGCGGGGGGCGAGGTCGTCGAGCGGGAGGGTTTCGGGGGCCTGGGCGCCGGCGCGGAAGGCGAGGAGCTGGCGGCCGTCGGATTTGAGCAGAAGGAGCGGGGTGGGTGGGGTGGGTGGGGTGGGTGGGGTGGGTGGGGTGGCCGGTGCGGGGGGCTCCTCCTCCGCTTTACTGGACCCCGGCGTGCGCCGGGGTGACGGGGGCTCCGGGGACGGGGAAGGCGCTTCGGCAACGGGGGCCTTCAGGAAGGCGATGGCGGGAAAGTGGAGGCGGTGCCAGTCGAGGCCGGCGAGGCGGCAGGCGCCGGTCTTGAAGCCGAGGGCGCGGGCGGCGTCATGCAGGGTGGCGCGGGTGGTCGGTGGCGGAAAGTCCTGGGCGACCAGCGCGGCGTCGAACGGGAGGCGGAACAGGCCGCTCAGGCTGCCGAGCAGCCAGAGCAGGTCTTCATGGCGCAGCGCCTCCGGAGCCGACATGCCGATAACCTTTCGTATTATTAAAAATGGTTAAGAAGGCAACGATTTTAAGGCTCATATCATGCGGATGCAATATGACGAAAGTTATAGAGCTATCCCGGTGGCGAGCTATCGATGAGGCCCGAAGATGTATGAATCCGTCACTTCGGCGCAAGCCGGGGGCCAGTCGGCGGCTGCTCTCCGACACTGGATACCGGCTTGCGCCGGTATGACGGCGACTTTCTATTTCATCGGGCCGAGCCGATGAGAAAACGCTGATTTATTCGTTACCCTGGCGGAGGCCGGAGGCCGGGGGCCGGGTCGTCGGTGTTCCCGGATTCAGCTTTTTCCGGCCCTACGCCGCGCCTTCGGCCACCACCCGGTTGCGGCCGGCTTTCTTGGCCTGGTACAGGGCAGCGTCGGCCGTCTGGATCAGCGCCTGGCTGTCCTGCGTCTTGCCGCCGGCCAGGGCGACGCCGATGCTGAGAGTGACCGGAATCCGCCGGCCTTCCCAGATGAAATCGGCGTCCTCGACCTGCATCCGGATGCGCTCGGCGATCTGCAGGGCGATCTTCGACGGAGCGTTGGTGAGGATGGCGACGAATTCCTCGCCGCCGTAGCGGAACACCATGTCCTCGGTACGGGCGGCGCTGCGCAGGATGGCGGCCAACTGCCTGAGCACGGCGTCGCCCGCGGCATGCCCGAAGGTGTCGTTGATCTGCTTGAAATGGTCGATGTCCATCATCAGGCAGGCCAGCGGCGCGCCGCTGGATTGCGTGAAGAGCAGTTCCGAGGCCAGGAAATCCATGCCGTTGCGGCGATTGGGCAGTTGCGTCAGGGTGTCGGTCAGCGCGTCCTGCAGGAGCTTTTTCTGGGCCGTGGCGAATTCGTCGGTCGAGCGCATCACGCCCTGGCGCTCGCGATGGATCTGCTCCCTCAGCATGCGCATGCGGCCGGCGGTGGTGAGGTGGACGCGCAAGGCCTGTTCGTTGATCGGTTTGATCAGCACGTCGTCCGCACCGGCGTCGATGAGTTCGAGCGAACGGCCTTCCTGCTCGGGAGACGCCAGGAAAAGCGCGTAGCAGTCTTCGCCGGCGGCGCTCCGGCGCAGGCGGCGGCAGAAGTCCACCGGGTCCGGTCCCGGCGCGGACAGGTCGGCGATCACGATCTGGGCGGGGCGCTTGAGCAGTGCGGCCAGTGCCTTGGGGCCGTCGTCGACCAGCACGGGCTGATGCCCCATGGCTTCAATCAGGCGCATCAGCGGCTGGAGTTCGTCCAGCGGGATGCCGATCAGCTGGACGTTCAGGCCGGCCGCCCGCGCGCGGCGGTCCTCGCCGGGCGGCGTGGCCGCCATCCGGCGCATCGGCGGCGTGGCCGCCAGGATTTCGGCGAACGGCGGGATGTCCCGCGTGCGCACCTGCAGCTTGGCGCCCCATTCCCGCCAGCCGGCGACCACCCGGTTGACGAGCTCGTTGAGCGTCCCGCCGCTGATGCCGAGGCGCGCGGCGCGCGAGAGCAGGCCGGGCAGCAGGCTCCAGCGCGATTCTTCCTCGACCATGCAGATCTGGGCGAGCGCGCTGGCGAAGCTCAGCGAATAGGTCAGGGTCTGCACCCGCGATCCGGCGTCGAAGCCGGCGGCGTCGGGGTTTTCGTAGTGGAAGGCGGCCTGGATGAGCACTTCCGGCAGGCCCCATTCGCACAGGAGGCTGGCGGCGAGTTCATGGTGATCGAACTGGAAGCGCTTCTGCTCCAGTTCCTCGATCGGCGTTCCGCGCTCGCGCGCCTTGATCAGGACGCCGGCGTAGTCGTCCGGGAACAGCGTGGCCAGGGCCAGCTCGCCGACGCGCGAGAGCAGGCCGATGGTGAAGATTTCCTCGCTGGCGATCTGGGCGACGTGGGCGAGTTCCTGGCAGGCGATGCCGGTGGCGAGGGAGTGGCCCCAGAAGCGTTCGTAGTCGAACTCGGCGCATTGCCCGCTGCGGTGGCTGTGCATGACCGACAGGCCGATGACCAGGTCGCGCACGCGGAACGAGCCGAGCGCCACGATCGCCCGCTGCAGGGAGATGATCGGGCGCGAACGGCCGAACGCCGCGGCGTTGGCGAAGTAGAGGATGCGCCCCGCGATCGCCGGGTCGGACTGGACGAGCTGGACCAGGTCGGCGACGCGGTAGTCGTCGCGCTGCAGCAGCCGGATGATCGATAAAGCCACGCCCTTGGGCGAAGGCAGCTTGCCCGTGGCCTTGAGTTCTGCGAAGCGGTCTGGAGCGACGAAACGCATCCGGAATTCCTCCTAGCCTGCCTGGCGCATCGCTTGCCGTTCCGTAATCGACGCCATCATAACCCGCCGCCGGGGAGGCGGTCACGCCTGGAGTTGGAGTTCCGTCGCACGAGCGCCTCCAATCCGGCTCCTCCCCCTTCAAGGGGGAGGTTGGGTGGGGGATGGGGTTGTCTTTGCAGCGATGACGTGAGGCAACGCACGCCTTTTACCCCATCCCCACCCCGGCCCTCCCCTTGAAGGGGAGGGAGAGGCCGCCGCGCGGGCATTCGGGCGATTGGCCTGATCACGCCTGCAACAGAAATACGGTTGGGCGTTTGTCGATGTCGGGCAGTTCCCGGCGCTTCCAGTCGCCGCAACGCAGCGTCATGATGCGCTGGCCGGGCAGGGTGAGGTCGGTGGCGATGCCGATGCGGGTTTGCGGCGAACAGGCGGCGAGCAGGGATTCGAGCATCTTCCGGTTGCGGTAGGGCGTCTCGATGAACAGCTGGGTCCGGCCGGCGCGGCGGGATTCGCCTTCGAGTTCCTGGATGCGCTTTTTGCGCTGGTCGTCCTTGGCCGGGAGGTAGCCGTGGAAGGCGAAGCTCTGCCCGCACAGCCCCGAGCCCATCAGGGCCAGCAGCAGGGACGACGGGCCGACCAGCGGCATCACCGCAATGCCGGCCTCGTGCGCCAGGGCGACCAGCGCCGCGCCCGGATCGGCCACGGCGGGGCAGCCGGCTTCCGAGACCAGGCCGACGTCGTCGCCGGCGAGCAGGGGCACGAGCAGCTGCGCGACCGCCTGCGGCGGCGTGTGTTCGTTGAGCTCCTGTATATCTATATGCTGCAGCGGCGAGGCGGACGGCAGGGATTTGAGGAACGCCCGCGCCGACTTCGCGTTTTCGGCGACGAAATGCGTCAGCCGCGCGGCCTGCGCGACCACCGGCTCCGGCAGGACTTCCCGCGCGGGCGCCGGGCCGAGCGGCACCGGGATCAGGTAGAGCGTGCCCGCGCTCACCGGGCGGCTCTTTTCACAGCACGGGGCATCCGGCCTCCTCTAGCAGATCGCAGAGCGCGATCAGCGGCAGGCCGATCAGGGCGTTCGGATCGTCGCCCTGCATGCGCGCGATGATGGCGATGCCGAGCCCCTCGGACTTGGCGGCGCCGGCGCATTGGTAGGGCTGTTCCCGGCGCAGGTAGCTTTCGATGGCCGCGTCGTCCAGGTCGCGGAAGGTGACCAGGGTGGGGACGCCGCGCACCCGCGCCTGCCCGGTGCGGGCGTCGAGCAGGCACAAGCCGGTGAAGAAGTTCGACCGTCCGGCCGCGCATCGTCCGCAGCTGCCGGACCGCGTTGTCGTGCGTTCCAGGCTTGCCGTAGGCCTGGCCGTCGAGCACGGCGACCTGGTCGCTGCCGATGATCAGGGCCTCGGGAAACTGCGCGGCGACGGCGCGGGCCTTGGCCTCGGACAGCCTGAGCACGGTGTCTTCCGGGGCTTCGTCGGGCAGCGGCGATTCGTCGGTGCGGGGATTGGCGATTTCGAACGAAACGCCGAGGCGGCCGAGCAGCTCGCGGCGGAACGGCGAGGTCGATGCCAGGACAAGTTGTCTGCAGGTCATGGGAAGATAGGCGAAAATCGCGGCGTTTTCGCAGCAGGATTCAAAAAAGGGAAGAAATCCAGATAGTTGCGACGGGTGCTTTGTTTAAATTGCTTTGACTTCGGGGGGCGAAAATAATATCATGCGCGCCTTATGTCGCAACGGGTCGTAATAGACAGCCTGGCCTTTGCGCGGGAAGGCGGTTCGCTGCAAGGCGAATTGCCGGTGGCAAGTCTGGCGCGAGTGCTCGACATGCTGACCGATCCGGCCGGCGATCTTAGCTATCGCGTACAGGGACGGATGGGGCCGCGCAACCGGCCGCAACTGGTTCTGGAAGTGGATGGCGTACTGTCCGTGCGCTGCCAGCGTTGCCTCGAAGGAATTGACTCTCCGGTCAGGATTCGCTCCCTGCTGGAACTGGTCAAGGACGAAGAAGAACTGACGCAGGAGGAAATCGAGGATGACTCGAAGGATTTCCTCACGGCGCAAAAGGAACTCGATGTCGTGGCGTTGATCGAGGACGAGATCATTCTCGATCTTCCCGCGGCGCCGCGTCACGAAAGTTGTGCTTTGCCCCAGGCAGGTGGTCTGTCGGAAAAGGTTTCCCCCTTTTCCGTGCTGAAGGGCAAGGTGCGGTGAATTTGATCATGGAGTAGGAATTATGGCCGTCCAACAGAACAAGAAGTCCCCGTCCAAGCGCGGCATGCATCGCGCCCACGATTTTCTGACCAACCCGCCGCTGGCCATCGAGCCGACGACCGGCGAGGTCCATCTCCGCCATCACGTCAGCCCCACCGGCTACTATCGTGGCAAGAAGGTTGCCAAGGGTTCCGCTGAATAAGACTCTGGAACTAGGCAGGTTGAATCCCGTGGGTGGGCAGCCTGCCTTTTCTTTTGCCTTTATTGGATGACTGTCACTGTCGCTATCGACTGCATGGGCGGGGACCACGGTCCCGAGGTCACCGTGCGGGCGGCGCTGGAATTCGTGCGCAAGCACGATGACGTTCGCGCCATCCTGGTGGGCATCGAGGAGAAGATCCGCCCCTTCCTCGGGAGCGCGGACGCTTCGCGCCTGGTGATCCGGCACGCCAGCGAGGTGGTGGCGATGGATGAGTCGCCGGCGCTCGCTATCCGCACCAAGAAGGATTCGTCGATGCGCGTGGCGCTCGACCTCGTCAGGAACGGCGAGGCCGACGCCTGCGTGTCGGCGGGCAACACCGGCGCGCTGATGGCCATCTCGCGGTTCGTCCTCAAGATGCTGCCGGGAATCGACCGGCCGGCGATCTGCGCCGTGCTGCCGACCATCTCGGGCCATGTGCACGTGCTGGATCTCGGCGCCAACGTGGACTGTTCCCCGGAGCACCTGCTGCAGTTCGCCATCATGGGCGTTTCGCTGGTCGGCGCGATCGAGCACAAGGAGCGTCCGACCGTCGGCCTGCTCAACATCGGCGAGGAAGACATCAAGGGCAACGACGTGGTCAAGCGCGCCGCGGAACTGCTCAAGGATTCCGGGCTCAACTTCGTCGGCAACGTCGAAGGCGACGGCCTGTACAAGGGCGAGGCCGAGGTGGTCGTCTGCGACGGCTTCGTCGGCAACGTGGCGCTCAAGGCGTCCGAGGGGCTGGCGCAGCTGCTGGCGACCTTCCTGCGCCAGGAGTTCAGCCGCAACCTGCTGACCCGGCTGGCGGCGCTGGTCGCCCTGCCCGTGATCAAGCACTTCAAGCGCCGCGTCAACCATCGCCGCTACAACGGCGCCAGTCTGCTGGGGCTGCGGGGCATCGTGGTGAAAAGCCACGGGTCCGCCGACGCCTTTTCCTTCGGCAACGCCCTCGACCGCGCGGCGGATACCGTGCGCAACGGCGTCCTGGAGCGCATCTCCCTGCGGGTGGCCCAGCAGGCGCAGCAACAACCGATTCAGGAGACCGCAGCATGATGTATGCACGTATCGCAGGCGTCGGCAGTTATCTGCCGGGTTCGCCCGTCAGCAATGACGACCTCGCCCGGCGCGGCGTCGCCACCACCGACGAGTGGATCGTCACCCGCACCGGCATCCGGACGCGCTACCTGGCCGAGCCCGGCGTCACCTCCAGCGACCTCGCTCTCGAGGCCAGCCGCCGCGCGCTCGAAGCCGCGGGCGCGGAGGCCGCGGAGCTCGACCTGATCATCGTCGCCACCTCGACGCCCGATTTCATCTTCCCGAGCACGGCGTGCCTGCTGCAGGCGAAACTCGGCAACGTCGGCGCCATGGCCTTCGACGTGCAGGCGGTGTGCAGCGGCTTCGTCTATGCGCTGAGCGTCGCCGAGAAATTCATCCGTTCCGGCAGCCACAAGAAGGCGCTGGTCGTCGGCGCGGAAGTCTTCTCGCGCATCCTGGACTGGCAGGACCGCACCACCTGCGTGCTGTTCGGCGACGGCGCCGGCGCCGTGGTCCTCGAAGCCTCCGACGCGCCGGGGATACTGGCCACGGCGGCGCACGCCGACGGTTCCCAGTTCGGCATCCTCTCCGTGGCGGGGCAGGTGTCCGGCGGGCAGGTCACCGGCGATCCGTTCCTGCGCATGGACGGGCAGGCCGTCTTCAAGTTCGCCGTGCGCGTCCTCTCGGAAATCGCCCAGGAATGCTGCGACAGCGCGGGCATCGCGTCGTCGGAGGTCGATTGGCTGATTCCGCACCAGGCCAACATCCGCATCATCGAATCGACGGCCAAGAAGCTCGGGCTGCCGATGGACAAGGTCGTCGTGACGGTGGATGGCCACGGCAACACCTCGGCGGCTTCCGTTCCGCTGGCGCTGGACGCGGCGATCCGCGACGGGCGCATCCGGCGCGGGCAGAAGCTCATGCTCGAAGGCGTCGGCGGCGGATTCACCTGGGGCGCCGTACTGCTTCAGTTCTAGAAGGAGAAAAACCATGGCATTCGCATTCGTGTTTCCGGGGCAGGGTTCCCAGTCGGTCGGCATGATGGGCGCGTACGGCGATTCGGCGGTGGTGCGCGCCACCTTCGACGAGGCCTCCGCGACGCTGGACCAGGATCTGTGGCAGCTCGTCGCCGAAGGGCCCGCCGAACTGCTGGCGCAGACCGTCAATACGCAGCCGCTGATGCTGACCGCGGCCATCGCGGCCTATCGCCTGTGGCTGGAGAAGGGCGGCCGGCAGCCGGCGGTGGTCGCCGGGCACAGCCTGGGCGAGTACTCGGCGCTGGTCGCGGCCGGCGTCATCGAGTTCAAGGACGCGGTGCCGCTGGTGCGCCTGCGCGCGAGCGCCATGCAGGAAGCCGTGCCGGTCGGCACGGGCGCGATGGCGGCGATCCTCAACCTGGACGACGACAAGATCCGCGAAGCCTGCGCCGAGGCCGAAGCCGAGGTCGGCGAGGGGCAGGTCGTGCAGCCGGTCAATTTCAACGGGCCGGGGCAGACCGTCATCGCCGGCAGCAAGGCCGCCGTCGAGCGCGCCTGCGAGGGCTGCAAGGCGCGGGGCGCGAAGCGTGCCGTGCTGCTGCCGGTCTCCGCGCCCTTCCATTCCTCGCTGATCCGCCCGGCGGCGGACAAGCTGGGCGCGCGCCTGGCCGAGCTCGACTTCAAGGTGCCGGCCATTCCGGTGGTCAACAACGTCGACGTCGCCATCGAAACGGACCCGGCGAAGATCAAGGACGCGCTCGTCCGCCAGGCCTATTCGCCCGTGCGCTGGGTCGAGACCGTGCAGAAGATCGCCGCCATGGGCGTGACCGACGTCGCCGAATGCGGTCCGGGCAAGGTCCTTGCCGGCCTGGTCAAGCGCTGCGCCGACGGAGTGAATGGAATCGCCCTGTGCGATGCCGCTTCGATCGAAGCCAACCTCAACCTGGAGTAATCCATGTACCTGAAAGACAAAGTCGTACTCGTCACCGGCGCGGCGCAAGGCATCGGCGCGGCGATCGTCCGCGAACTCGGCCGTCATGGAGCGACGATCGTCGGCACGGGCATCAACGAAAAGGACGCGGAGCGCATCGACGCGGCGTTGGCCGAGGCGAAGATTCCGGGACGCAGCATCGTCATGGACGTGCGCGATCCGGCCCAGATCGAAGCGGGCATCGCGCTGATCGAGAAGGAATACGGCGGCATCTACGTGCTGGTCAACAACGCCGGGATCACCCGCGACAACCTGACGATGCGCATGAAGGACGAGGAGTGGGACGCGGTGCTCGACACCAACCTCAAGGCCGTCTTCCGCCTGTGCCGCGCGGCGATGCGCGGGATGATGAAGGCGCGCGACGGGCGCATCATC
The DNA here is from genome assembly GCF_047602565.1 of Propionivibrio sp. Lineage (GTDB taxonomy): Bacteria > Pseudomonadota > Gammaproteobacteria > Burkholderiales > Rhodocyclaceae > Propionivibrio. The sequence goes on along the minus strand of NZ_JASGGX010000001.1, from coordinate 330,584 downwards.
AACATCTCGTCGGTGGTCGGCTACGCCGGCAACGCCGGACAGGCCAACTACTGCGCGTCGAAGGCGGGCGTGGCCGGCATGTCGCGCGCGCTGGCGCGCGAGCTGGGCAGCCGCAACATCACGGTCAACTGCGTGGCGCCCGGCTTCATCGACACCGACATGACCAAGGTGCTGGAAGAGAAGCAGCGTGCCGCGCTGGTGGCCAACGTGCCGCTCGGGCGGCTCGGCCAGCCCGAGGACATCGCCGCCGCGGTGGCCTTCCTGGCCTCGCCCGGAGGCGCCTACATCTCCGGCACGACGATCCACGTGAACGGCGGCATGTACATGAGTTGAAGCCCGCAAGGGCAGTGGGCGACTGGCCGGTTCGCCCGCTGAATCGTTGGTAAGAGCCGGTCAGTTTGTTAAAATGAGACGGTTTTGTTTCACACATGAACCTTTAAAAGGAGTCCCTTAATGGAAAATATCGAACAACGCGTCAAAAAGATCGTTGCGGAACAACTTGGCGTGAATGAAGCTGACATCAAGAACGAATCTTCATTCGTCAACGATCTCGGCGCGGATTCGTTGGATACCGTTGAGTTGGTCATGGCGCTGGAAGAGGAATTCGAGTGCGAGATCCCGGACGACGAGGCTGAGAAGATCACCAGCGTCCAGCAGGCCATCGACTACGTCGTCAGCCACAAAAAGTGATTCACCCGGAAAACGTCTGTGGACGGAACGTTCCGTCCACAGGCGTTTTTCTTCTGACCCCCATCCTTTCCTGTTTCCCCGGAGAATAAATTGACACGCAGAGTCGTCATCACAGGTCTTGGCATCGTTTCACCGGTCGGCAACACCGTCGAACAAGCCTGGCAGAACATCCTTGCCGGTCGCTCGGGGATCGACCGGATCACGCGGTTCGACGTTTCGTCGTTCCCGGTCCAGATCGCTGGCGAGGTGAAGGATTTCGACATTACCCAGTACCTGCCGGCGCGCGACGCGCGACGCATGGACATCTTCATCCACTACGGCATGGCGGCGGGCATCCAGGCGATCAAGGACGCCGGCCTCGAAGCGCATCCGGCCAACGCGGACCGGATCGGCGTGTCCATCGGCTCGGGCATCGGCGGCCTGCCGATGATCGAGACGACCCGCGACGAATTCGTGGCCTCCGGTGTGCGCAAGATTTCGCCGTTCTTCGTGCCGGGTTCGATCATCAACATGATTTCCGGCAACCTGTCGATCATGTACGGCTACAAGGGGCCGAACATCGCCCTGGTCAGCGCCTGCTCCACCGGCACGCACAGCATCGGCGACGCGGCGCGGCTGATCGAGTACGGCGATGCGGACATCATGGTCGCCGGCGGGGCGGAATGCACGGTGTCGCCGCTCGGCCTGGGCGGCTTCTGCGCGGCGCGCGCGCTGTCGACGCGCAACGACGATCCCAAGACCGCCAGCCGTCCGTGGGACAAGGACCGCGACGGCTTCGTCCTGAGCGAAGGCGCCGGCGTGATGGTGCTCGAGGAGTATGAGCACGCCAAGGCGCGCGGCGCCAGGATCTACGGCGAGCTGGCCGGCTTCGGCATGAGCGCCGACGCCAACCACATGACCGCGCCCTGCGACGACGGCGAAGGCGCCGCCCGTTGCATGACCAACGCCCTGCGCAATGCGCGCGTCGCCATCGACGAGGTGAATTATCTGAATGCGCACGGCACGTCAACGCCGCTGGGCGACGTCGCCGAGACCGTCGCGGTCAAGCGCGCGTTCGGCGATCACGCGAAGAAGCTGGTGGTCGAACTCGACCAAGTCGATGACCGGCCACCTGCTCGGCGCGGCGGGCGGCATCGAGGCGGTGTTCTCCACGCTGGCCATCTACCACCAGGTTTCGCCGCCGACTATCAACATCTTCAACCAGGACGAGGCGTGCGACCTCGACTACTGCGCCAACGAGGCGCGGCAGATGAAGATCGACGTGGCCATCTCGAATTCGTTCGGGTTCGGCGGCACCAACGCCACGGCCGTTTTCAAGCGCATCTAGGCTTTCACTGTCTCACCGGCGAACGGTGCAGTTTCCGGTTTTCATCGGACTGCGCCGTTCGCGTTTTCTCGCGGGCTCGCTCTGCGTCATGCATGGCGCGGCGGCCGGCGCCTTGCTCTGCCTGCCGTGGCCGCTCTGGCTGCGGGGCGCGCTGGTGGTCGGTCTGGCGGTGTCGCTCTGGCGCGCGCTGCGTCCGCCGCGCATCGCTTCCCTGCGCCTGAACGGCAACGGCGGGCTCGAATGCATCCTGCCGGACGGCACGCGCCTGCCGGCGACGCCGCTGGCCGACACCGCCGTCTTTTCGTGGCTGGTGGTGCTGCGCCTCAGGATGGAAGGGGAGAAGCGGCCGGTTTCGCTGCCGCTCTTCCCGGATCACATGTCGCGCGAGGAATTCCGCGTCCTGCGCCTGTGGCTGCGCTGGAGCGTCAATCCCGGGAACGATCCCGCGCCTGTTTCCTGAGGACCGTGTTTTTCGCCTTCTTCAGCATGTCCGGGTAGTCGCGGCTGAAATGCAGGCCGCGGCTCTCGCGGCGTTTCAGGGCGCAGCGGACGATCAGGTCGGCGGTCACCACCAGGTTCCGCAACTCGATCAGATCGTGGGAAACCCGGAAGTTCGCGTAGTAGTCGTGGATTTCCTTCTCCAGCAGGCGGATGCGGTGCTGGGCGCGCTGCAGGCGCTTGGTGGTGCGCACGATGCCGACGTAGTCCCACATGAAGCGGCGCAGTTCCTCCCAGTTGTGCGCGATGACGATTTCCTCGTCGGGGTCCGAGACCCGGCTTTCGTCCCATTCGGGCAGCGTGGGCCGCTCCCTTTTCGGCTGGGCAAGAATGTCGTTGACCGCGGCTTCCGCGAAGACCAGGCATTCGAGCAGCGAGTTGCTGGCCAGCCGGTTGGCGCCGTGCAGGCCGGTGCAGGAGGCCTCGCCGGCGGCGTAGAGGCCGGGAATGTCGGTGCGCGCGTGCAGGTCGGTGACGATGCCGCCGCAGGTGTAGTGCGCCGCTGGGACGACCGGGATGGGGTCGCGGGTGATGTCGATGCCCAGTTCGGAGCAGCGCGCCAGGATGTTCGGGAAGTGCTCCCGCAGGAATTCCGCCGGCTTGTGCGAGATGTCGAGGTACACGCAATCCAGGCCGCGCTTCTTCATCTCGAAGTCGATGGCGCGGGCGACGACGTCGCGCGGCGCGAGTTCGGCGCGCGCATCGTGCTCCGGCATGAAGCGCGTGCCGTCGGGCAGCTTCAACAGGCCACCTTCGCCGCGAACGGCTTCGGAGATCAGGAAGGACTTGGCCTGCGGGTGGTAGAGGCAGGTCGGGTGGAACTGGATGAATTCCATGTTGGCGACCCGGCAGCCGGCCCGCCAGGCCATGGCGATGCCGTCGCCGGACGAGGTGTCCGGGCTCGTCGTGTAGAGGTAGACCTTGCCCGCGCCGCCGGTGGCGATCAGGGTGTGCGGCGCGCCGATGGTGACCACCTCGCCCTTGGCGTTGTCCAGGGCGTAGGCGCCGTGGCAGCGGTTTTCCGCCAGCCCCAGTTTTTCGCCGGTGATCAGGTCGATGGCGATGTGGTGTTCGAGCACCGTGATGTTGGGATGCTGGCGGACGATGTTGGTCAGCGTCTCCTGTACGGCGAAGCCCGTCGCGTCGGCGACGTGGATCACCCGGCGCGCGCTGTGGCCGCCTTCGCGGGTCAGGTGGTAGCCGGCCTCGTCGCGCGAGAACTTGACGCCCTGTTCGATGAGCCAGTCGATGGCCCGCTTGCCGTTTTCGACGACGAAGCGGGTGGCCGCGGGATCGTTGAGGTGCGCGCCGGCGATGAAGGTGTCGCGGATGTGGTCCTCGACCGAATCCTTGCTGTCCAGCACGGCGGCGATGCCGCCCTGGGCCCGGGCGGAGGCGCTGTCGTCCAGCGTGCGTTTGCTGATCAGACCGACCTTGCAGAACTCGGCGAGGCGGATGGCCGCCGCCTGCCCGGCGAGGCCGCTCCCGATTACGAGAACGTCGAAGTAAAGCGCCACGTGCGGATTCCTTTGCGGGAAAAAAAGCCCGGCAAATATAGCACTGATGAGCCTGCTCCGGCGCGGGTTCGATGTGATACCATTCGCGGCGGCGGGTCTCCCCGCATCGCAGGGTGGTGAACCTGGTCAGGTCCGGAAGGAAGCAGCCACAGCCATTTACTGCGAGTGCCGGGGTAAGGCTCGCCACTTTCATTTTCTCCTCCGTTCGCGGCGCGTCGCGTGCCGGCGTTTCCCGTCTTTCCGATCCGATTCCGCAATGACCGATTCCAGACAGCCGCCGAACGTCGGCTTCGTTTCACTCGGGTGCCCGAAAGCCTTGGTCGATTCCGAGCAGATCCTGACCAAGCTGCGCGCCGAAGGCTACGTGATTTCCCCGACCTACGCGGGCGCCGATCTGGTGGTGGTCAACACCTGCGGCTTCATCGACGCGGCGGTCGAGGAATCGCTCGAAGCGATCGGCGAGGCCTTGCAGGAAAACGGCAAGGTGATCGTCACCGGCTGCCTCGGGGCGAAGCAGGAGCTGGTGCGCGAAGCGCATCCGAAAGTGCTGGCGATCACCGGGCCGCACGCGGCGGACGAGGTCCTGCGGCATGTGCACACGCACCTGCCGCAGCCGCACGATCCGTTCACCAGCCTGGTGCCGCCGCAGGGCGTCAAGCTGACGCCGCAGCATTTTGCCTACCTCAAGATTTCTGAGGGCTGCAACCATTCATGCACCTTCTGCATCATTCCCTCGCTGCGCGGGCCGCTGGTCAGCCGGCCGATCGGGGACGTGCTGCAGGAGGCGAAGCATCTCGCCGAGGCCGGCGTGCGCGAACTGCTGGTCATCTCGCAGGACACCAGCGCCTACGGCGTCGACGTGAAGTACCGCACCGGCTTCGCCGGCGGCCGGCCGGTCAGGACGCGGCTGAAGGAACTGTGCGAGGCGCTGGCCGAACTCGGCATCTGGGTGCGCCTGCATTACGTCTATCCCTACCCGAGCGTGGACGACCTGATTCCGCTGATGGCCGAGGGGAAGATCCTGCCGTACCTCGACGTGCCGTTCCAGCACGCCAATCCGCGCATCCTCAAGGCCATGAAGCGCCCGGCCAGCGCCGAGAACAACCTGGAGCGCATCAGGGCCTGGCGCGCGGTCTGCCCGGAGATCACCATCCGCAGCACCTTCATCGCCGGCTTTCCGGGCGAGACCGAGGCCGAGTTCGAGGAACTGCTCGAATTCATCGAGGAGGCGCGGCTCGACCGCGTCGGCTGCTTCGCCTATTCGCCGGTCGACGGCGCGGCGGCCAACGCGCTGCCGGGTGCCGTGCCGGACGAGGTGCGTGAGGAGCGCCGCCGCCGCCTGATGGACGTGCAGGAGGACATTTCGGCCGAATTGCTGGCGGCCAGGATCGGGCGCGAGATCACCGTGCTGGTCGACGAGGTTGACGACGAGGGCACGATCGCGCGTTCGCCGGCCGATGCGCCGGAAATCGACGGACTGGTCTTCATCGACGGGCATTTCGACGCCGAGCCGGGCGATTTCCTGCAGGTGCGCGTGGTCGATGCCGACGAGCACGATCTGTACGCCGAACTGGCGGATGCGTGAATTTCCGGGAGCGGAACGAATGGAAGACGGGACTCTGATCGAGGCGCTGGCGGCGATCGTCGGCCCTGAACAGGTGCTGACCGCGGACGGCGACACGGCGCCTTACCTGGGCGACTGGCGGGGGCGCTACCGGGGCGCGGCGCTGTGCGTGGTGCGTCCGGGCAGTACCGCCGAGGTGGCGGCCGTGGTGCGCGCGTGCGGCGCGGCCGGCGCGCCGATCGTGCCGCAGGGCGGCAACACCAGCCATTGCGGCGCCAGCATTCCGGACCTGACGGGCCGCGCGGTGCTGGTCAGCCTGTCGCGGATGAACGCGATCCGCGCGGTCGATGCGGCCAATAACACGATCACGGTCGAAGCCGGGTGCGTCCTGCAGAATGTCCAGGAAGCGGCTGAGGCGGCCGGCCGGCTGTTCCCGCTGTCGCTGGCCGCCGAAGGCAGTTGCCAGATCGGCGGCAACCTGGCGACCAATGCGGGCGGCGTGCAGGTGCTGCGCTACGGCAACGCCCGCGAGCTGACGCTCGGGCTGGAAGTGGTGCTGCCGGACGGCGAGGTGTGGGACGGCCTGCGCGGGCTGCGCAAGGACAATACGGGCTACGACCTCAAGCAGCTGTTCATCGGCTCCGAAGGCACGCTCGGCATCATCACCGCGGCGGTCCTCAAGCTCTTTCCGCTGCCGCGGGCGACGGCCACGGCCTGGCTGGCGATCGACTCGGCGCATACGGCGGTGCGCCTGCTGAGCGAACTGCAGGCGGCGTTCGGCACGGCGCTGACGGCGTGCGAGCTGGTCTCCGACGTCTCGCTCGGGCTGGTACTCAAGAACATCCGCGGGGCGCGGGCGCCGCTGGCGGACAGTCCGTGGCACCTGCTCGTCGAACTGTCCGGGCCGGGCGAGGATGCGGCGCTGCGCGAATCGCTGGAACGCTTTCTTGAAAGCGCGCTGGAGGCCGGCGAGATCGCCGACGCCGTGGTGGCGCAGAGCAGCGAGCAGGCCGGGCAGTTGTGGACGCTGCGCGAGAGCGTGAGCGAGGCGCAGAAGATCGAGGGGGTGAGCATCAAGCACGACATCTCGGTGCCCGTGTCGCGCATCGGCGAGTTCCTGGACCGCGCCGGCGCGGCGCTGCAGGCCGCCTATCCGGGCATCCGCATCGTCGCCTTCGGCCACGTCGGGGACGGCAACCTGCACTACAACCAGTCCAAGCCCGAAGCCGGCGAGAACGCCGCCTTCATCGCCGCGCAGCCGCAGGTCAACCGCATCGTGCACGACATCGTCCATGACCTGGGCGGCAGCATCAGCGCCGAGCACGGCATCGGCCAGCTCAAGCGCGAGGAGATTCTCCGCTACAAGAGCCGGGTCGAAATGGACATGATGCGCGCCGTCAAGCAGGCGCTGGACCCGCGCGGCATGATGAATCCGGGGAAGGTGCTGTAGCCGAAGCATCCCGCCCGCGGGCAAAGAAAAAGCCGCCCGGCGTTCCGGGCGGCTTTTTTATCGCCGAATGGCGAATGGCCTTACTACGCGCTGCGTCTGCGCAGGACGCCGAGCCCCAGCAGGCCGAGCGCCATCAGGGCCAGCGTGGCCGGTTCCGGCACGTCGTTGGTGCAGGCGGGCGTTCCCGGCACGCCGCAGACCGGAGTCAGGTTCTCCGTAAACCACGTCTGATGGAAGGCCACGGCGGTGTTCAGGCCGGCGGTGTTCGATCCCTGCAGAACCACGGCGTTGCCGCCGCCGTCGCCGAAGCCGACGGCCGCGGTCTGGCTGGTACCGGTCGCTTCCCAAGGCATATCCAGCCAGAAGAAGCCGATGGCGCCTTCCCCGCTGGGGATGTCGTAGTCGGAACCGCGGATGACCATCTGGAAGGTATTCAGCAGGTTCCCCTGGCTGTTGTAATAACCCACGTGGTCCCACGTGAGGATGGTCTGATTGGGGATGTCCTGACGGATGTGCAGAACGCCGCTCAGCAGGTTGCGCGTATCCACGTCGCCGAACCAGATCGAAATGGTCGGGAAACTGGCGCCGATCGGGCCGTTCGGGACATAGGCCGAATTGCCGCCCGTGAAGCTGATGTTGCCGTTGTTGTTGGCGTAGAAGCTGGTGTAGTTCGTCCCGAAGAACGAGAAGGTGTAGCCGAAATTGATCGGGCCGCTGAAGCCGTCGTCGTTGCGGCCGGAGGCTTGCCCGGCGCCGTTGGCGTTGCCGCCGCCGGTCATCACCACGACGTTGCCGATGCCGCCGCCGATCGTGTCGGTGTAGAGCTGCGTCGTCGGGGTGAGCGAGGATTGCGGAAAGTATTCGATGGCCGCCTGGGCCGGCGCGATCAGCGCGGCGAGCGCGGCGGTGGCGATCAGTTTTTGTAGTTTCATGACGAGTCCTTCGTTGCGTTGGATTGGCACTATCGCGTTTCATCCGCGAATTTCTTCGCTGCGGACGAGATAAAGCGATTCTCGTGCCAGAATGCGCAAGTGATTGACCCGACAGGAAAAATAGCTTTGACCGGATTGCGTTTGTTAAGAAATGTAAATAATACCGACACGGCGGCAGGGGCTTTGCCGCTCAGTGGCCGCACCCCAGCGAACGCCGCTTCACCAGCGCATAGATCGCCGGGATCACCGCCAGCGTCAGGATCGTCGACGACACCATGCCGCCGACCATCGGCGCGGCGATGCGGCTCATCACCTCGGAGCCGGTGCCGGTGCCCCACATGATCGGCAGCAGGCCGGCCATGATGGCGACGACGGTCATCATTTTCGGGCGCACGCGCTCGACGGCGCCGGCCATGATCGCCCGGTGCAGATCGGCGGCGGCCGGGGCGCGGCCGGCCGCGCGGCACTCGGCCTGGACCTCTTCCCAGGCGTGATCGAGGTAGATCAGCATCACCACGCCGGTCTCGGCCGCCACGCCGGCCAGGGCGATGAAGCCGACCGCCACCGCGACGCTCATGTGATAGCCGAGCGCCCAGATCAGCCAGACGCCGCCGACCAGCGCGAAGGGCACGGAGAGCATGACGATCAGCGTTTCGGTCAGGCGCCGGAAATTCAGGTAGAGCAGCAGAAAGATCACCAGCAGGGTGACCGGCACGACGATCTTCATCTTTTCGATCGCGCGTTCCATGTTCTCGAACTGGCCGCTCCAGGTGATGTAGTAGCCGGCCGGGATCTTCACCTGCTCGGCCACCGCCTTTTTCGCCCGCGCCACGTAGCCGCCGATGTCGCCGTCGCGGATGTCGACGTAGATGTAGGCCGAGAGCAGGGCGTTCTCGGTGCGGATCCCCGGCGCGCCCTTGGCGATGCCGACCCGCGCCAGCTGGCCGAGCGGCACCATCGCCCCGTCCATGGTCGGCACCAGCACCTCGCGGGCGATGCGCTGCGGGTCGGAGCGCAGCTCGCGCGGGTAGCGCACCGTCACCCCGTAGCGTTCGCGGCCCTCGACCGTGGTGGTCGCCATCTCGCCGCCGAGCGCGCTGGCGATCACGTCCTGCAGTTCGCCGACCGAGAGCCCGTAGCGCGCGAGCTGCAGGCGGTCCGGCTCGATGTCGAGGTAGAAGCCGCCGGTGATGCGTTCGGCGAAGGCGCTGGAAGTACCGGGCACGGTCTTCACCACCGCTTCGATCTCCTTGGCCAGCCGCTCCATCCCCTCCAGGTCGTTGCCGAAGACCTTGATGCCGATCGGCGTGCGGATGCCGGTGGACAGCATGTCGATGCGCGCCTTGATCGGCATCGTCCAGGCGTTGGCGATGCCGGGGAACTGCAGCGCCTTGTCCATCTCGGCGATCAGCGTGTCGACGGTCATCCCGGCGCGCCACTCGGAGGCGGGCTTGAGGTTGATCACCGTCTCGAACATCTCGGTCGGCGCGGGATCGGTGGCCGTGTTGGCGCGGCCGGCCTTGCCGTACACCGAGGCCACCTCGGGGAAGCTCTTGATGATCTTGTTCTGCGTCTGCAGCAGTTCGGCGGCCTTGGTGATCGACATGCCGGGCAGCGAGGCGGGCATGTAGAACAGCGTGCCTTCGTTGAGCGTCGGCATGAATTCGGAACCGAGCTTCGAAGCGGGATAAACCGTGAGCCCCAGCGCCAGGACGGCGAGCGCGATGGTCGGCGCCTTCCCGCGCATGACGGCGCGGATGACCGGCCGGTAGAGCCGGATGAGGATGCGGTTAACCGGGTTCTTTTCCTCCGGCATGATCTTGCCGCGGATGAAGAACATCATCAGCACCGGCACCAGCGTCACCGACAGGAAGGCGGCGCCGGCCATGGCGAAGGTCTTGGTGTAGGCGAGCGGCGAGAACAGCCGTCCTTCCTGGCCTTCGAGGCTGAACACCGGCAGGAAGGAGACGGTGATGATCAGCAGCGAGAAGAACAGCGCCGGGCCGACCTCCTTGCAGGCGTCGATGATGGCGCGGGCGCGTTCGGCCGCGGTTGCCTCCCCTTCAAGGGGAGGGGCAGGGTGGGGATGGGGTTCGGCTGCTGCTGCTGACCCCATCCCCCTCCCGGCCTCCCCCTTGAAGGGGGAGGAGAGTTTTTCGAGGTGCTTGTGCGCGTTCTCGATCATCACGATCGCCGCGTCGATCATCGCGCCGATGGCGATGGCAATGCCGCCGAGGCTCATCAGGTTGGAGTTCATGCCGAGCAGGCGCATGGCGATGAAGGCGGCCAGGATGCCGACCGGCAGCATCAGGATGGCGACCAGCGCGCTGCGCACGTGCAGCAGGAAGACGACGCACACCAGCGCGACGATCAGCGATTCTTCGGCCAGCGTGCGCTTGAGCGTGTCGATGGCGCGGTGGATGAGCTCCGATCGGTCGTAGACCGTCTCGATGCTGACGCCCTCCGGCAGGCCGGCCGAGACCTCGCCGATCTTCTCTTTGATATTGTGGATGACCTCCAGCGCGTTCTCGCCGTAGCGGGCCATGGCGATGCCCGAGACGACCTCGCCTTCGCCGTTCAATTCCGTCAGGCCGCGCCGTTCGTCGGGGACGAGTTCGACGCGCGCGACGTCGCGGATCAACACGGGCACGCCCTGGTCGCTCTTGACGACGAGGTTGGCGATGTCGCCGGCGCCGCGCAGGTAGCCCCGGCCACGCACCATGTACTCGGTCTCGGCCATCTCCACGGCGCGCCCGCCGACGTCGCGGTTGGAATCGCGGATCACCTGCGCCACCTTCATCAGCGGGATGCCGTAGGCGCGCAGCCGGACCGGATCGACGGTGACCTGGTAGGTCTGCACGAAGCCGCCGATCGAGGCGACCTCCGAGACGCCGTGCGCCTTGGTCAGCTGGTAGCGGACGAACCAGTCCTGGATCGAGCGCAGCTCGGCGAGCGTCTTGTCCCTGGCGAGCAGGACGTACTGGTAGACCCAGCCGACGCCGCTGGCGTCCGGTCCGATCTGCGGCGTGACGCCCTTGGGCATGCGGCCCGAGGCGAAGTTGAGGTATTCCAGGACGCGCGAGCGCGCCCAGTAAGTGTCGGTGCCGTCCTCGAAGATGATGTACACGAACGACGCGCCGAAGAACGAGAAGCCGCGCACGACCTTCGACTTGGGCACCGAGAGCATGGCCGTGGTCAGCGGGTAGGTGATCTGGTCCTCGACCACCTGCGGCGCCTGGCCGGGGTATTCCGTGTAGACGATGACCTGCACGTCGGACAGGTCCGGCAGCGCGTCGACCGGCGTGCGCAGCACGGCGAAGACGCCGCCGAGCACGATGAACAGCGTGCCCAGCAGGACCAGGGCACGGTTCCGTCCGGACCATTCGATGATTTTGGCGAGCATGGCGCGTCGTCTCCCCGGCAACCCGTCAATGGCCCGCGTGCGGGTTCGCCTGCGTCGGCTTGAGCGCGGTGATCACCCATTCGCCCGGACCGCGCTCGACGAATTCGAAGTCGATGCGCGCGCCGGGCTGCAGGCCCTTGAGCAGGCCCTCGTTGGCGATCTTGAACTCCATGGTCATGGCCGGCCAATTGAGGCTGGCGACCGGGCCGTGCTCGACGCTGGCCGTGCCCGTGCGCGGGTCGTAGGTGTCGATGCGGCCGCTGGCCCGGTGTCCCACCGGCTTGCCCGCGCCTGCTTTCGCCTCGGGCGCGGCGAAACCGCCGAAGGCGGCCTTGAGGTTGCTCTCCGCGTCGATCAGGAAGTTGGCGGCGACCACCACCTCCTCGCCTTCCTTCACCCCGTCGAGGATTTCCACGTGGCTGTCGCCGCGCGCGCCGAGCTTGACCTCGCGCGGCTCGAAGCGGCCTTCGCCGAGCCGCACCAGCACGCTGCGCCGCGTGCCGCTGTCGATGACCGCGGATTCCGGCACCGTCAGCACCCGGTTCCTGCCGCCGACCGGCAGCTCGACCCGGGCGAACATCGCGGGCTTCAGCAGCAGCCCCGGATTGGCCAGTTCGACGCGGACCGGCACGGTGCGCGTGGCGGCGTTCAGCGTCGGATAGACGTAGCCGACGCGGCCGGTGAACACCTTGTCCGGATAGGCGTCGATGCGCACCGTGGCGGGCGCGCCGGCGGCGATCTGCCCGATGTCCTGCTCGAAGACGTCGGCGACGACCCACACCGCGGACAGGTCGGCGACCTGGTACAACTCCTCGCCGGGCATGAAGCGCATGCCCTGCAGCGCCTTCTTGCCGGTGATCACGCCGGCCACCGGCGAGCGGAAGGTCAGGGTGCGCCGGGTCTCGCCCGAGCGCGCCAGCGACTTGACCTGTTCCTCGGAGACGTCCCAGTTGCGCAGGCGCAGCAGGCTCGCCTCGGCCAGTTGCCGCATGCCCGCCTGCGCCTGCCCGTCGGCGTCCTTGAGCGCCTCGACGCCCTGCGCGGCGACGGCGTACTCGCGCTGCGCCGAGACGAGCTCGGGGCTGTATACCTCGAACAGCGCCTGTCCCTTGCCGACCGGCTGGCCGGTGACGTTGACGTGCAGGCGCTCGACGTAGCCCTCGAACTTCGGCGAAATGGCGTAGACGCGCCGCTCGTCCGGCTCGACGCGGCCGGCCGCGCTGACGCTCCGGTCGAGCGCGCGCAACTGCGCGGGCTCGGTGCGCACGCCGAGCTTCTGGATCTTCTCGGCGCTGATGCTGAGCTGGCCGGCGGCGGCCGGTTCGTTGCTCTCGTCGCCCGCGAAGACCGGGATGTAGTCCATGCCCATCGGGTCCTTCTTCGGCACCGGCGAGGTGTCGGGCAGGCCCATCGGGTTGCGGTAATACAGGATCTTGCGTTCCTCGCCGGCGGCCTCGCCGGCGGGCGCGGCGGCGGTCTGCGCCGCGTCGCCGCGGAACGCGCCGCCGCCCAGCCAGTAACCGGCCGCGCCGGCGGCCAGGGCGCCGAGCGCGATGCCGACGGCCAGTGCCGTTCCCTGCTTCATAGATCTTCTCCCAGGAGTCGTTCGAGCTCGGCGAGGCGGACCTGCGCCTCGGCCTGCGCCTTGATCCGGCTCAGGCGCGCCTTGCGGATCTGCTGCTGCGCCTCGACCAGCGTGGTGAAATCGGCCTTGCCGTTCTCGTAGGCGGCGAGCGCGGAATTGAAGGCCAGTTCGGCCTGCGGCAGCAGGCTGGTCGCGGCCAGCGCTTCGGTGCGCCGGGCCGCCTCGATACCGGAAAGGTTCTCGGCGAGTTCGGCGAGCACCTCGTTGGCCGTGGCGTCCCGGCGCGCGCGGGCGGCCGAGAGCATCGATTCGGATTCGCGCTCCATGGCCCGGCGCGAGGATTGCTGCAGCGGGATGTTGAACTCGACCATCAGCTGCCATTCCTTGACCGAGCTCCCGTACTGCACCGGCGTCACGCCGAGCATGAAGTCCGGGTAGCGCTCCTTGTACGCCAGCTCGCGCTTCTTCTCCGCCGAGCGGATCGCGGCGTCCTCGGCGAACAGGCGCGGGTTGCGTCCGCGCACGCGCTCCTCCAGCGCGGCGAAGTCGAGCCGCGCCGGCGCCGGCAGCGGGCGCAGCGCCTCGGGCTCGGCCAGCGGCGCGCCGGCCGGGCGCGCCAGCAGCATGTTGACGCGCGCCTGCAGCATCCTGCCCTCGTTCTCCAGCATGATCAGCTCGCCGCGCATGGCGGTCTGCTCGACCTGCGCGCGGATGACGTCCTGCTGCATGGCCAGCCCGCCGGCGTAGCGCGCCTGGGCGATCCGTTCCAGGCGGACCGTCAGGTCGAGCAGCTCGCGGGTGATCCGCTCGTTGCGGTGCAGCAGGTACAGCTGCGCGTGCGCGCTCTTCAGGCGCGCGGCGATCTCGGACCAGGAGCCGCGCGCGCGCCCCGTGGCGCCGTCGGCGTCGAGCTCGGCGATCTCGCGCTTCAGGTCGCGCTTGCCGTACCAGGGCAGTTCCTGGATAAGGGTGTATTTCGTGCTGCCGACGCGCTCCGGCGAGAGCGTGGGGTTCTGCTCGCCCATCCGGGTGATGTCCATCAGTTCGAGCCGGAAGCGGGGATCGGGCAGGGCGCCCGCCGGCGCCACGCGCTCGGCGGCGGCGTCGGCCTCGTGGCGCATCGAGGCGTATTCGGGATTGTTCTGGCGGGCGTAGTCGAGCAGGCTGGCCGCGGTGCGGCCGGGCGGCTCGCCCTGGGCTTCCTGGGCAGACGCGGCCGGCGCCAGCGCGACCAGGAGCGCCAGGATCAGGCCGGCTGGAGAGAAGGAATTGCGCATGGATGTCTCGGGGCGATGCCGACTGCTGCCGGAATCATTGGGCCTTTTCGAAGCGCACGACGGTGATGGCGCCGTTCACGTTGTCCGCCACGAAGCGGATCTTGTCGCCTTCCTTCATCTGGTCGAGCCAGGCGGCGTCCTTGACGCGGAAGACCATGGTCATCGGCATGTCCATGCCGAGGTTGGCGAGCGGCCCGTGCGCCAGCGTGACCTTGCCGGCGGCCTTGTCGACCTTCTTCACTTGGCCGTCGACCATCTTCGCGTCCGGCGCGCTGGTGTGCGCCGGCATGGCGCCGTGGGCACCGTGCTCGCCGGCGGCCATGGCCAGGGCGGGAAAGAGGGCGGCGAGCAGGATGGCGATCGTGGTTTTCATGTCGGGTTCTCCGGGAAGTGAATTGGGTAATCCCATGAACGTTGTACATCGGCTCCTCCCCCTTCAAGGGGGAGGTCGGGTGGGGGATGGGGTCCGGCGTCCAGCCACCGTTCGCACCCCATCCCCACCCCATCCCTCCCCTTGAAGGGGAGGGAGAGGGCTTTCAATGCTTCGCGAACACGCGCGTGCTGCCGTCGCGCTGGACCAGCAGGGTTTCGTAGGGCGGCGAGTTCGGCACGTCCATGCCGGGCGAGCCCTGCGGCATGCCGGGCACGGCGAGCCCGAGCGCCTTGGGCTTTTCCTTGAGCAGCCGCCGGATGTCCTCGGCCGGCACGTGCCCCTCGATCAGGTAGCTGCCGACCTTCGCCGTATGGCACGAGCCGAGCGCCTCGGGCATGCCCAGCTTGCGGCGCGTGCCGGGAACGTCCTCGACCTCGTGCGTCTTGACGGAGAAGCCCGCCTTGGCGATGTGCTCGGCCCATTTGCCGCAGCAGCCGCAATACGGGCTCTTGTAGATTTCCACCGTGCTCGCCGTCTGGGCCAGGGCCGCCCCGGCGGTGCCCAGCGCCAGCGCCGCCAGGAGAATCGAGAACTTTCGTGCCATGCGTCCGCTCCTCGTGTTGAACGGGGCGCAGTATGGGGAAGGCCTGCCGACGCCAAGCTGACCGGAAAATTACATTTCCGTAATCTTTTGCGCCGGACGGCGCATCGCGGGAAAATCGCCCGGCGCACGCGGAACGTGAAGGAAGCGAATGAAGATCCTGGTGGTGGAGGACGAGACGAAGACCGGCACCTACCTGAAACAGGGGCTGGTCGAGGCGGGGTTCGTGGTCGATCTGGTCGCCGACGGCTTCGACGGGCTGCATCTGGCGACCAGCGAGGCCTACGATCTGGCGATTCTCGACGTGATGCTCCCCGGCCTCGACGGCTGGCAGATTCTGCAGGGCATCCGCCGCGCGGGCAACGAGCTGCCGGTGCTGTTCCTGACCGCGCGCGATCAGGTCGAGGATCGCGTGAAGGGGCTGGAGCTCGGCGCCGACGACTATCTGGTGAAGCCGTTCGCCTTCGCCGAGCTGCTGGCCCGCGTGCGCACGCTGCTGCGCCGGGGCGCCAAGGCCAAGGAGGCGGAGGTGATGCGTGCCGCCGACCTCGAAGTCGACCTGCTGCGCCGCCGCGTGACGCGCGGCGGCCGGCGCATCGACCTGACGGCCAAGGAGTTCGGCCTGCTCGAACTGCTGCTGCGGCGCCAGGGCGAGGTGCTGCCGCGCGCGCTGATCGCCTCGCAGGTCTGGGACATGAATTTCGACAGCGACACCAACGTCGTCGAGGTGGCGGTGCGCCGCCTGCGCGCCAAGATCGACGACGATTTCGCTCCCAAGCTGATCCGCACCGTGCGCGGCATGGGCTACGTCCTCGAAGCGCCCGTCGGCGAATGAACGGCCGCGCCTCGCTCACGCTGCGCCTGACGGCGCTGTTCGCCGCGGGATCGACGGCGGTGCTGCTCGGCCTCGGCTACCTGATCGGCGGCACCGTCGAGCAGCATTTCGTCGAGCAGGACGTCGAAGTGCTCTCCGGCCGGCTGGACGCCGCGCGGCGCATCCTCGCGCGGGCGGCGTCCGAGGCCGATCTGGCGGCGGTGCCGCAGCAACTCGACGACGCGCTGCTCGGCCATCCCGGCCTGGCCGTCGCCGTGGCGGCGCCCGACGGGCAGCTGCTCTTCGCCACCAGCGGCGCGGGTTTCCCCGAGGCGCTGCTGGCTCGCCGCGGCGTGGCCGACGCCGCGCATCCCCTGGTCTGGCGGACCCCGCGCGATGTGCCGATGCGCGGCATCTCGGCGCGCGTGCCGACCGGCATCGCCGGGGCGGCGCCGGTGGTGGTCGGGGTGGCGACGGACATTTCCCACCACGAGCGCTACATGGCCGGCTTCCGGGCCACCCTGTGGTCGTTCGTCGCCGCCGCCGCGCTGCTCACCGGCGTGCTCGGCTGGCTGGCCGTGCGGCGCGGGCTGGCGCCGCTGCAGGCGATGAAGCGCAAGGCCGAAGGCATCACCGCGCAGCGCCTGCACGCGCGGCTGGCGGTGGAAACCGTGCCGGTCGAGCTGGCCGATCTGGCGGCCACGCTGAACGACATGCTCGCCCGCCTGGAGGAATCGTTCCGCCGCCTCTCGGACTTCGCCTCCGATCTGGCGCACGAATTCCGCACCCCGATCAGCAACCTGATGACGCAGACGCAGGTCACCCTGTCGCGGCCGCGCACGCCGGAGGAATACCGCGAGGTGCTCGGCTCGAACGTCGAGGAATACGAACGGCTGTCGCGCATGGTCGCCGACATGCTGTTCATCGCCAAGGCCGACGAGGGGCGCATCGTGCCGACGCGGGAGCGGCTGCGGCTGGCGCCGCTGGTCGGCGATCTGGTCGAGTTCCACCGGCTGGCGGCGGAGGAGAAGGGCGTCGTCCTCGCCGGCGAGGGCGACGGCGCGGTCGACGGCGATCCGCTGATGATCCGCCGGGCGATCGGCAACCTGCTGTCCAACGCCATCCGCCACACGCCGGCGGGCGGGCGGGTCGCCGTCGCGGTCCGGCGGCCGGCACCGGGAACGATCGCCATCGACGTGGTCAACACGGGGGAGACGCTGGCCGCCGAACACCTGCCGCGCCTGTTCGACCGCTTCTACCGGGCGGACCCCGCGCGCGGCGGCGACGGGTCGCATTCGGGCCTCGGCCTGGCGATCGTCAAGTCGATCGCCGCGGCGCACGGCGGCAGCGTGGCGGTGGCCTCGGCCGACGGCACGACGCGCTTCAGCCTGCTGCTCGACGCGGCGGAGCCGGAGGCGCCGGCCGCCGATTCCTGAACCAACCCGCCCGGCGGCAATCTGAATACCAGCCCATCGGCGCCGCCGGGCGTTTGATCGATCCGGCCGTCCGGGCCGGGAACGGAGGGAGCATGCCAGAGCCGGTCTTTCCCAGGACTCCCCTGCTGACGGGGAGCGACAGCGAGCAGAAACGGGCGGAAATCCTGCGCTATTTCCACGCCACGTTCGACCGCTACGAGCAGTTGTTCGAGACGCTGACCTGCGACGAGGCGTACTACCGCAAGCCGATCGCCCTGCGCCATCCGCTGATCTTCTACCTCGGCCACACGGCCACCTTCTTCATCAACAAGCTGGTGCTGGCCGACCTGATCGACCGGCGCATCGATCCCGCCTACGAATCGATGTTCGCCATCGGCGTGGACGAGATGAGCTGGGACGATCTCAACGACGAACGCTACGACTGGCCGGCCGTCGAGGCGGTCAAGGCCTACCGCCGCTCGGTGCGCGACGTGGTGGACCGGCTGATCCGCACCCGGCCGCTGACGCTGCCGATCGGTTGGGACCATCCGTGGTGGATCGTCCTGATGGGCATCGAGCACGAGCGTATCCATCTCGAAACCTCGTCGGTGCTGATCCGCCAGCACCATTTGCGCTACGTGCGGCCGCACCCGGCCTGGACGCCGTGCCGGAAATCCGGCGCGGCGCCGGACAACGCGCTGGTGCCGGTGCCGGCCACCGAAGTGCGCCTCGGCCGGTCGATCGACGACCCGGTGGTTTACGGCTGGGACAACGAATTCGGCCGCCACGCCGCGGCCGTGCCGGCCTTCCGGGCCAGCCGCCATCTCGTCTCCAACCGCGAGTTCCTGGATTTCGTGGACGCCGGCGGCTACGCCGACGACGCGCTGTGGGACGAGGAGGGCGCCGGCTGGCGGAAGTTCGCACAGGCCGCGCATCCGACCTTCTGGGTCCGCGACGGCGAAGCATGGCGCCTGCGCCTGATGCTGGAGGAAGTGCCGATGCCGTGGGACTGGCCGGTGGAAACCAACTGCCACGAGGCCAGGGCGTTCTGCCGCTGGAAGGCACGCGCCACCGGGCAGCCGGTGCGCCTGCCGACCGAGGACGAATGGCAGGCGCTGTGCCGCCACGCCGGCGCCGAGGGGCCGCCGGACGGGCGCGCCGTGGCGGCGAACCTCCAGCTCGACCATTACGCCTCGTCCTGCCCGGTCACCGAATTCGCGCACGGGCCGTTCTTCGACGTGGTCGGCAACGTCTGGCAATGGACCGAGACGCCGACCTACCCGTTCGCGGGCTTCGCCACGCATCCGATCTACGACGACTTCACGGTGCCGACCTTCGACGACCGGCACAACCTGATCAAGGGCGGTTCCTGGATCGCCTGCGGCAACGAGGCGCTGACCGGAGCGCGCTACGCCTTCCGCCGCCACTTCTTTCAGCATGCCGGGTTCCGCTACGTGGTCGCCGGGGCGCCCGCCGCGATTCCCGCCTCGCGCTACGAAACCGACGCGCAGATTTCGCAATACGCCGAGTTCCATTACGGCGACGCCTATTTCAACGTGCCCAATTTCCCGCGCGCCCTGGCGCGCCTGGCCGTCGAGGCGATGGGCAAGCGGCCGGTGCGCCGGGCGCTGGATCTGGGCTGCGCCGTCGGCCGGGCGTCGTTCGAGCTGGCGCGGTATTTCGAACACGTCACCGGCATCGACTTCTCTGCGCGTTTCATCCAGCTGGGCACCCAGCTGGCCGAACAGGGCCGCCTGCGCTACACGCTCGTCGAGGAAGGCGAACTGCTCACGTACAAAGAGCGCAGCCTCGCCGAGCTGGGGCTCGACGCGGTGGCGGCCAAGGTCGAGTTCCTGCAGGGTGACGCCTGCAACCTCAAGCCGATCTTCGCCGGCTACGACCTGATCCTGGCCGCCAACCTGATCGACCGGCTCTACAGTCCGCGCCGCTTCCTCGAAACGGCGCACACGCGCCTCAACCCCGGCGGCCTGCTGGTGATCGCCTCGCCGTACACCTGGCTGCCCGAGCACACCAGGCGCGAGGAATGGATCGGAGGATTCAAGAAGGACGGCGAGAACTTCACCACGCTCGACGGCCTGCAGGCGATCCTCGGCGAGCACTTCCGCCTCGCGCGCGAACCGGCGGGCGTGCCGTTCGTGATCCGCGAGACGAGGCGGAAATTCCAGCACACGCTGTCCGAGGTGACCGTCTGGGAACGCCGGTGACCGGCGCGGCGCGGGGAGCGGCGAAGCCGGCGGACCGACCGCGCCGCGCGCGGGATCACTTCACCGCGAAGCAGTAGAAGCGCCCGTTGCCGCCCGTGGTGCGCAGCTCGTCCAGGCTGCAGCCGCGCGACGGGTGCGCGTGGTTCCAGGATTTCGCCGGCGGCTTCTCGTCCAGTCCCCGCCGGTCGTGGTGCCCGACCTGGGCCGAGCCGCCGGTGCTCTGCGTCCAGTTGCCGCAGGTCGCGTCGGCGCCTGCCGGGAAAGCCATGCCCATGGAATCGGAACCGGTCAGGATGTCGTGCTGGTTCGGATTGTCGCCGCGGCCGTTGACCATCTCGCCCTTTTCGGTGAGCGCGGTGTCCTTGTTGAGATGGTTGTCGCCGTGCAGCTCGTCGACGTTGCGCGCGATCAGCACGCCCTTGGCGTTGTACCAGGGGCCTTTGCCGATGCGGTCGCGGGCGTTGACCGCCGGCGCGCCGCCCGCGGCGCTGGTGCTCAAGTAGGCGTGCCAGGTGCGCTTGCCGGCGCCGGCCGCGGCGGCCAGGGACTGGCAGTGCTTGTCGGCGCCCGCCAGCCCGCCGAGGTCGCCGCCCTTGCCCGGGCCTTCGCTGGTGACGAAAAAGCTCATCCTGGCGTCGGCGGCGTGCACCGTGGCGGCCGGTGCGGCGAGCAGGACGAACAGCCAGGCGGCGGCCGGCAGATGGTTTCCGGTGTTCATCGTGAAGCTCCTTTCATGACGTTTTTCGGGGAGACGCTTCGTTCGCCGGCCCGCCGTGGCCCGGCGGCTGCGTGCCCTGCACGAGCGGGCTCAGGGCTTGACGACATGCCAAGCGTTGTTCACCCCGTCGCCGGTCTTGTCGCCGGGCTGCTGGTCCTTGACCCAGAAGTAGAGCGGCTTGCCCTTGTAGGCCCACTGCTTGCTGCCGTCGTCGCGCATGACGATGCTGTAGTCGCCGCCGGCGATGTCGTCGTCCCTGGCCTTCAGCGGCGGCCAGTTTTTGGCGCAGGCGTCGTTGCAGGCGCTCTTGCCGCTACCCGCAGCGTCCCGGTCGAAGGTGTACAGGGTCATGCCATTGCCGCCGGTGAGTATGCCCTCCGTCACCATGGCCGGCGCGGCGTGGGCAAAACTGGCCGCCGATGCAGCGGCCAGCAGGGCGATGCGGGTAAGGATGCGGATCTTCATGGAAGTCTCCTGGGTAGGGGAACGTGCACGTGGGTAAACGCGTCCGGAAAGGATTCATTGCGTAGACCGGCCGGTTTCCCCGGATGGAGAACCAGACCGCCGGTTCCCGTAGGCTTTCGAGCGGATTCCGGGAAGAGAGTTCGTTGCCCGGAGGCGGCGGCCGGATTTCCGCCCGGCAATACACGGTCAGCCGGAAACGCCCCGCGCGCCCCGGCCGTCCGGCGGTGAAGGGCACAGCCACTTCTCGGCGAAGGAGGCGGCCGGTTCGGGGTAGCCGAAGTAATAGCCCTGCACCTCGTCGCAGCCGAGCGCGAGCAGCGCGTCGGCCTGCGCCTGGGTCTCCACGCCCTCGGCGATGGTACGCATGCCCAGCGTGCGACCCATGGCGATGATGGTGGCGACGATGGTGTGGTCGTTGACGTCGTCGACCATGTCGCGCACGAACGATTTGTCGATCTTCATCTTGCGGGCAGGCAGGCGCTTCAGGTAGGAGAGCGACGAGTAGCCGGTGCCGAAATCGTCGATGGACAGCGAGAAGCCGAAGGCGTTGAGCCGGGTGAACAGGTCGATCGACTGCTCGACGTTCTTCATCATCCCGCTCTCGGTGAGTTCGAGTTCGAACAGCCGGGGTTCGAGCCCGGCGGCGCAGATGATCTCGTTGATCCGTTCCGGGAAACGGGCGTCCTCGATCTGCTGCGTGGCGATGTTGATCGCCAGCCGCCCGGTGAACGGCCGGCCGTCGCGGCGCCACGCCTGGATCTGGCGGCAGCCTTCCGCGAAAACCCAGCGGCCGATGGCGGCCATCATGCCGCGCGATTCCGCCACCGGGATGAACACGGCGGGCGGGACCGGGCCCAGCGTCGGGTGCGTCCAGCGCATCAGCGCCTCGGCGCCGAGCAGGCGGCCGCCGCGCAGGTCGAACTGCGGCTGGTAGTGCAGCGACAGCTCCCCGGGGCGCTCGCGCAGCGCCTCCTGCAGGTCGCGCGCCAGCGTGATGCTCTCGGCCAGCCCCGAGCTCATTTCCGGCGCGTAGCGCATGTGGCCCCGGCGGCTGGACTTGGCGCGGTACATGGCGATGTCGGCGTGGCGCAGCAGCGTGTCGGGGTCCTCGCCGTCGCCCGGGAACAGTGCGATGCCGGCGCTCACGCCGAGGGTGAAGGCGTGCTGCCCGACCTCGATGCGCCAGGCGAGCGTGCTGATGATGCGTTCGGCGATGAGCGCCGCGCCTGCGGCATCGGCGTCGGCGGCGAGGATGGCGAACTCGTCGCCGCCCAGCCGGGCCAGCACGTGCTCCGCGTCCAGCGCGCCGGCGAAGCGCCGCGCCACCTCGCGCAGCACCTCGTCGCCGACGGTGTGCCCCTGCGCGTCGTTGATTTCCTTGAAGCGGTCGAGGTCGAGATAGAGGATGGCGACGCTCTTGCCGGCCTCGCGCGCCGCGGCGAGCGTCTCGCTGAGCCGTTCGATGAACGGGGCGCGGTTGATCAGCCCGGTCAGCGTGTCGTAGAGGGCGAGCCGCTGCAGCGCGCGCAGCGATTCGGTGCGCTGGGTGACGTCCTGGATGCTGCACTGCACCAGCAGCCGCCGGCCGTCGTGGAACGGCATCAGGTGAATCTCGCCGTCCCATTCCGTGCCGTCCGGCCGCTGGTGCCGCCAGGCGCGGATGGTGGCGCCGCGTTCCAGCGCGGCCTTGATCGCTTCCGCGGCGGCGATGTCGGACGGCGTGCCATCGTACTGGCGGGGCGGCGACAGCTCGGCGGGCGACTTGCCGATCACCGCGTCCCGGTCCGGCAGCCCGTTGATCCGCGCGGCGGCGGGGTTGCAGTCGATGCAGCGCCCGGTTTCGGGATCGAGGATGAGCAGCGGAATCCGCGAATCGGCGTAGAACGCCTTGTTGTACGCCTCGCTCTCGCGCACCTTCCGCCGGGCGGCGGAAAGCGCGCGGATCTGGCTGCGCAGCCGGGCCTGCTGGCTGGAAATCTTCTGCTGGTGCCGCAGCAGCAGGCGGCGCATGCGTTCCTGCGCCGCGGCGAGCCGGTCGATTTCGGCGATGCCGGCGCCGGGCACCGCCGTCCGCGCGAAGTCGAGCAGGCCGATCCGGTCGCTCGCCGCGGTCAGGGTTTCCAGGGGATGCGCGATGCGCCGGGCCTGCCGCCGGGCGAAGCCGGCGACCAGCAGCAACAGCGCGGCCGAGGCCGCGGCCAGGGGCGTCAGGATCGCTGGCCAGTCGGGCGCGAAATCGGCCGCCGGGGCCAGCGTCACCACCCACAGCGGCTGGTCGCCGAGCAGGTAGGGGTGCGCGCTCGACAGCCAGGCCGTGCCGTCGGCGGTGAAGGCGGCGATCTCCGTGGCCGGGGGCGTCGCCAGCGCTTGTTGCGCGGCGGCCAGGGGCGCCAGTCCCAGCTCGCCGGCCGGCCGCATGAGCTTGCCGAGCCAGTCCTCCCGGGAAACCTCCGGCGGCGGCGCGGGCAGGGCCAGCACGCGGCGGTCGGCGGTCAGCACCGCGGCCAGCCCGTGCCTGCCGGGACGCGCCTGCATGGTCTTGAGCGACAGGTCGCGCAGCATGAGATCGATGCCAATCACGAACAGCCGTCCATCGGCGGAGGGGACGCTGACCGAGGCGGTGATCCCCGGATCGCCGGTGGTGAAGAAGGCGTAGGGCGGCGTCCATTGCACCCGGCCTGGCCGCGCCGCCGCCGCCGCATACCAGGCGCGCAGGCGCGGATCGTAGTCGACGTCCTCGTGGCGCCGCCGCACGGCGCCGTCGGGCGCGCGCTCGACGAACACTTGCCGGCGGCCCCAGCGGCCGACGTCGGTGAGGCGGTTGCCCCAGCCGCCGTCGGCGTGCTGCATGAGCATCCATCCCTCGCCCGCCGAGGTGCCGACGTTGATCGAGGAGGCTTCCGGCAGGGCCTCCAGGACGGGCATGAAGACGGCGTTGAATGCATCGGCGGCGCCGGGCGGCGGCGGTGCGCCGGCGATCCACTGCCGGCTCATCCCGAGGATGTGCTCGGTGGGCAGAAACACGCCGTCGAGATCGGCCGTGACGCGGGCCGCGGCCTCGGCGAGCTGGCTTTCGGCGGCGCGGCGCGCCAGGGGTTCCATGCCGAATTCGAAGAAAACGATGCCCACCAGCGCCACGGCGCCGGCAACGAGCGTTCCCATACGCACGAACAGACTCTCATGGAGCGGAACGCCATTTCTGAGGATCTTCTTCTCAGCATTCACGCGGGCAATATACATGATTCGTTGGGTTGAATTTACATTTGTGCGCAGCGGCCGGCGCCCGGCGGCGCCTCGCTCTTTTTGCGTGCGCGGGCGGCCATGCAATTTGAAAAGATGGATAATGCGGCCCATGCAGTCCATCAATGTCCTCGACATGCGGACGCTGCTGGCGGGAAACGTGGTTTGCCTGCTCATCTGCGTCATCTTCATGGGAGTGGCCTGGCGTTACAGCCACGGCCGCTTTCCGGCCACCGGCTACTGGCTGCGCAGCCTGGTCATGGCCTTCGTGGGGACGCTGCTGCTGGCGCTGCGCGGCCTGATCCCCGATTTTCTGTCGATCATGCTGCCCGTCGCGCTGGTCGTCGGCGGCATGATCCACCTGCGGGTCGGCCTGGAACGTTATCTCGGCAAGGAGCGCAGGCGGCGGAGCGACTACGTGCTCCTTGCCGCGTGCCTGCTGATCCACGGCTACTTCGCCTACGTCGAGCCGAGCATTCCCTTCCGGGCGGCGAACTACGCCGTGTTCATGCTGCTCACCAGCGCGCAGTGCGCCTGGCTGATGCTGTTCCGGGTCGATCCCGACAAGCGTTTCGGCACCACGCTGGTCGGCGCGGTGATGATCGGCTACGTGATCCTGAACGTGGGCCGGCTGGTCTTCTGCTTCCTGGTGCCGCCGTCGAACGATTTCTTCGAGGTCGGCATGTACGACGCGGCGCTTTACCTGACCTACCAGGTGTTGAACGTCGCGCTGACCTGCAGCCTCGTGCTGATGGTCAACCGGCGCCTGCACGCCGAGCTGGAGAACGACGTCAGGCGGCTCGTCCGCTCCGAGATCGCCACGCGCATGAGCGAGGAACGGCTGGCGCGCGCCGAGCTGGCGGCGAAGTCCGGCAACTGGGAGTTGAGCCTGGATTCGGGCCTGATCGTCGGCTCGGCGGGCGCGGCCAAGGTGTACGGCGTGGCCGCCGATTGCCTCCACATCGCCGCGATCAGGGCGATTCCCCTGCCCGAATACCGTCCCCGGCTCGACGCCGCGCTGGCGGACCTGATCCGCGGCGGCGTGCCCTACGACGTCGAGTTCCGCATCCAGGCGGTGGATACGGGCGAAATCAAGGACGTCCATTCCATCGCCACCTTCGACCGGGCGACGCGGACGGTGTTCGGCGTCATCCAGGACGTGACCGACCGCAAGAACGTCGAGCGCGAGCTCGAACGGCTGGCGCAGGT
Organism: Propionivibrio sp.; assembly: GCF_047602565.1. Classification (GTDB taxonomy): domain Bacteria; phylum Pseudomonadota; class Gammaproteobacteria; order Burkholderiales; family Rhodocyclaceae; genus Propionivibrio. The sequence continues at coordinate 305,281 of NZ_JASGGX010000001.1, read as the reverse complement.
CGATCCCCTGACGGGCGTCTTCAGCCGCCGCCATTTCATGGCGCTGGCCGAGAAGGAACTGGCGCGGACCAGCCGCTACGGCGGCCCGCTGTCGGTGCTGATGCTCGACGTCGACCATTTCAAGAAGGTCAACGACACGCACGGGCACCAGGTCGGCGACCGCGTGCTGAATACGCTGGGCGAAGTCTTCTGCGGCATCCTGCGCGAGGTGGACATGGTCGGCCGGATCGGCGGCGAGGAGTTCGCCATGGTCCTGCCGGCGACTTCCGTCGGACAGGCGGGCGAGGTGGCCGAGCGCCTGCGCCGCGCCGTGGAACGCCGCGAGATCGCGCTCGAACGCGGCCTGCCGCTGTACGTGACGGTGTCGATCGGGGTCGCGTCGCTGGCGGCGGCCGGCGTCAATATCGACACGCTGATGGGGCGCGCCGACCAGGCGCTTTACGAGGCGAAGAACCAGGGGCGCAACCGCGTCCGCGTCTTTGCGGAGGAGGCGCGCGCGGAGGCGTAGGATACTTGGCGGGAGTGCGACGGATCATTTTTACTAGGGGAGGAAACATGACCAATCCGAAGGAAGAAGCACCGGCGAGCAGCGAATACTCGATGCTCGAACATCTGGCGCGCCAGGGTATTTCGCGCCGCCAGTTCATGACCGCCTGCTCGGCGCTGACCGCCACGCTGGCCGTGCCGCCGTTCCTGCGTTCCGGCATCGCCCAGGCGGTGGAGTCGGCGACGGCGGGCGGCGAGACGACGTTCTGGAGCTCGTGCGTGGTCAACTGCGGCAGCCGCTGTCCGCTCCGGGTCGTGGTCAGGAACGGCGAGGTGGTGCGCATCGAGGCCGAGAACACCGGCGCCGACGCCTGCGCGACGCCGCACGTGCGCGCCTGCGTGCGCGGGCGGGCGATGCGCCAGCGCCTGTACAGCGAGGAGCGCCTGAAATATCCGATGAAGCGGGTCGGCGCGCGCGGCGAGGGCAAGTTCGAGCGCATCAGCTGGGACGAGGCGCTGGACACCGTGGCGGCGGCGCTCAAGAAGACCATCGAGCAATACGGCAACCAGGCCGTCTACTACCAGTACGGTTCCGGCACCTACCAGCTCGTCGCCGGGCGCGCGCCGAATTTCCGGCTGCTCAACCTGCTCGGCGGCTACATGGACCAGTACGGCACCTATTCGAGCGCGCAGATCCGCGAAGGCATGCCCTATACCTACGGCTCCGGCGGCAACGGCAGCTACATGACCGAGGTGGCCAACGCCAAGCTCTACCTCACCTTCGGCAACAGCCCGCTGAACACCCGGCAGTCGGGCGGCGGCAAGGGCTACGAGTGGCAGTGCGCCAAGGACGCGGGCGGGGTGCGCAGCATCTTCGTCGATCCGATGTACACCGACTCGATGCTCGGCAAGGAGGACGAATGGATTCCGATCCGGCCGGGCAGCGACGCCGCGCTGTGCGAGGGCATCGCCTACGTGCTGATCACCGAGCACAAGGTTGACCAGGAATTCCTCGACAAATACTGCGTCGGCTACGACGAAAAGACGCTCCCCGCAAGCGCGCCGCCGAAGAGCGACTACAAGAACTACATCCTCGGCAACGGGCCGGATGGATTGGCCAAGACGCCGGCCTGGGCGTCGCGCATCACCGGCGTGCCGGTGTCGACCATCGTGCGGCTGGCGCGCGAACTCGGCGACACCAAGCCGGCCTTCATCTCGCAGGGCTACGGCGTGCAGCGCCAGGCCAACGGCGAGCAATCGGTGCGCGCCATCGCCATGCTGCCGATCCTGACCGGCAACATCGGCCTGCCGGGCACCAACACCGGCGCGCGCGAGGGCGACGTCGAGATGGGCGCCGTCGGCCTGCCGGTCGGCAAGAACGCGGTCAAGGCGGTGCTGCCGTTCTTCCTGTGGACCGATGCCATCGAGCGCGGCGCGGAGATGACCGCCAAACGCGACGGCATCCGCGGCGTCGACAAGCTGAGCGTGCCGATCAAGTTCCTCTGGAACTACGCCGGCAACGTGCCCGCCAACCAGCATTCGGACCTCAACCGCACGCACCGGATTTTGCAAGACGAGAGCAAGTGCGAGTTCATCCTGGTCATCGACAACCAGATGACCGCCTCGGCGCGCTACGCCGACATCCTGCTGCCCGACCTGATGGCGCAGGAGAACTTCGACTACGCCGCCGACGGCTACGCCTCGGGCACCGGCAGCTTCCTGGTGGCCATCCAGCAGGCGGTCAAGCCGCGCTTCGAGGAACGCAGCTCGTATGAAATCTGCCGCGGCATCGCCCGGCGCTTCGGCCTGGAGGAGAAGTTCACCGAAGGGCGCACGCAGGCGCAATGGGTCGAGTGGTGCTACGAGGAAACGCGCAAGAAAAATCCCGAGCTGCCCGACTTCGCGCAATTCCAGAAGCAGGGCGTGGTCAAGATGTACGGCAAGGGCAAGACGCCGGTCGCGCTCGCCGCCTTCCGCAACGACCCGGTGAAGAACAAGCTGCCGACCCCGTCGGGCAAGATCGAAATCTACTCCGAGCGGCTGGCCAGGATCGCCGCCGAGTGGGAACTGCCGCCCGGCGACGTGATCAGCCCGCTGCCGCAGTACGTGACCACCTGGGAAAGCCACCTCGATCCGAAGAGCGCCAAGTACCCATTGCAGCTCTACGGCCTGCATGGCCACGGGCGGACCCACTCGACCTACCACAACGTCAAGTGGCTGCGCGAGGTGCACCCGGACATGCTGTTGATCAATCCGGTGGATGCCGCGGCGCGCGGCCTCAAGACCGGCGATCCGGTGCGCGTGTTCAACGACCGCGGCACCGTGCTGCTGCCGGCCAAGGTCTCGCCGCGCATCATGCCCGGCGTCGTCGCCTTCCCTCAGGGGGCCTGGTACAAGCCCAACAAGGCCGGAGTCGACGAAGGCGGCTGCATCAACACGCTGACCAGCCTGCGGCCGTCGCCGCTGGCCAAGGCCAATCCGCAACACACCAACCTGGTTCAGGTCGCCAAGGTCTGAGGGGAGAACAGCATATGCAATACGGTTTCTTTGTCGATATGTCCAAGTGCACCGGCTGCAAGACGTGCCAGGTGGCCTGCAAGGACATGAACAACCTTGAGGTCGGGCGCAATTTCCGCCGCGTCGCGGAGTACGCCGGCGGCGAATGGAAAGAGGTGCACGGCGCCTGGCAGCAGGACGTGTTCGCCTACTACGTGTCGATCGCCTGCAACCACTGCGCCGAGCCGGCGTGCATCGAGGTCTGTCCGAAGGACGCGATCAGCAAGCGCGCGGACAACGGGCTGGTGCTGATCGACGTCAAGAAGTGCATCGGCTGCCGCGCCTGCGAGGACGCCTGTCCCTACGGCGCGCCGCAGTTCAACCGCTCGATCCGCCGTATGACCAAGTGCGACGGCTGCCAGGACCGCCTGGCGGCCGGGGCGCAGCCGAATTGCGTGGACGCCTGTCCGCAGCGTGCCCTGGAGTTCGGCGATGTCGGCGAACTGCGCCGGCAGCACGGCACGCTGGCCGCGCTGGCGCCGCTGCCGGACGCCGCGACCACGCGGCCGTCGCTGGTGCTCAAGCCGCCGCGCAAGGCGCGCCCGGTCGGCGACAAACAGGGGAGCGTCTGGCCGCTGCCGGTCGAGGATTGATCGGCGGAGAGAGGATAAAAAGCAGGAAGCAGTTCGACCACGGCGACACGGCGGGCACGGCGAAAAGCAGAATCTCGTTTTTCGCCGTGCCCGCCGTGTCGTTGTGGTTGAAATTTTTCGGTCACATCCCCACGAACGTCGGCCCGCTGCCGCCTTCGGGCGGCACCCACACGATGTTTTGGGTCGGGTCCTTGATGTCGCAGGTCTTGCAGTGGATGCAGTTCTGGGCGTTGATCTGCAGCGCCGGGGCGTCCGGTTCGCCGACGATCTCGTAGACGGCGGCCGGGCAGTAGCGCTGTTCGGGCGCGTCGTAGCGGGGCAGGTTGATGCGGATCGGCACGCCGGCGTCCTTCAGGCGCAGGTGGCACGGCTGGTCGTCGTCGTGGGCGATGTTGGACAGGGCGATCGAAGCCAGGCGGTCGAAGGCGACCACGCCGTCGGGCTTCGGATAGGCGATGCGCTCCGCCTGCGCCGCGGGCGTCAGGCAGTCGTGGTCCGCTTTGCGGTGGCGCAGCGTCCACGGCGCGCGCAGGCCGAGGGCGGCCAGCCACATTTCCATGCCGCCCAGGGCCGAGCCGGCGAAAGTGCCCAGGCGCGACAGCCAGGGCTTGACGTTGCGCACCGCGTCGAGGTCGCGCCACACCCAGGAACGGCGCAGCGCCTCGGGGTAGGCCGCCAGCCGGTCGTGCGCGCGGCCCTCGGCCAGCGCCGCGCAGGCCGCCTCGGCGGCGAGCATGCCGGACTTCATGGCGTTGTGCGTGCCCTTGATGCGCGGCACGTTGACCATGCCGGCGCTGCAGCCGATCAGCGCGCCGCCGGGGAAGACGAGTTCGGGGATCGACTGCAGCCCGCCTTCGGCGATGGCCCGCGCCCCGTAGCCGAGGCGTTCCGCGCCGGCCAGCAGCGGCCGGATCTCGGGGTGCATCTTGAAGCGCTGGAACTCGTCGAACGGCGAGAGGAAGGGATTGGCGTAGTCGAGGTGCACGACGAAGCCGATGGCCACCCGCTGCTCGCCATAGTGGTAGATGAACGAGCCGCCGCCGGTGGCGCGGCCGAGCGGCCAGCCGAGCGTGTGCTGCACCAGGCCGGGGCGGTGCCGCTCCGCCGGCACGCGCCACAGCTCCTTGAAGCCGATCCCGTATTTCTGCGGCGAGACGCCGCGGCGCAGGTCGAAATGCCCTTCGAGCTCGCGCGTGAGCGAACCGCGCGCGCCCTCGGCGATCAGCGTGTAGGCCGCGCGCAGCTCCATGCCCGGCGCGAAGCGGGCGGTTTCCGCGCCGCGCGCGTCGCGCCCCATGTCGCCGGTGAGCACGCCGAGCACCCCGCCGTCGCCGTCGTAGAGCATCTCCGCCGCGGCGAAGCCGGGATAGATCTCGACGCCGAGCGCCTCGGCCTGCTCGCCCAGCCAGGCGCAGAGTTCGCCCAGGCTGACGATGTAGGCGCCGTGGTTGTGCATCAGCGGCGGCTGCAGGGCGTTGGGAATCCGCCGGGAGCCCGTCTCGCCGAGCAGAAGGAAGCGGTCCTCGCTGACCGCGGTGCGCACCGGCGCGCCCTGCGCCCGCCAGTCGGGCAGCAGCTCGTTCAGGGCGATCGGATCGATCACCGCGCCGGACAGGATGTGCGCGCCGACCTGCGCGCCCTTTTCCAGGACGCACACGCTGATCTCGCGGTTCTCCGCCTGCGCCAGCTGCTTGGCGCGGATGGCCGCCGCCAGCCCGGCCGGGCCGGCGCCGACGATCAGCAGGTCGTAGTTCATCACGTCTCGTTCCATGGTGCGTTCTCCTCGTTCCGGCGGCCCGCGCGGGGCGGCGATGGTAACCGATTCCCGGTTTCAGGGGATATAGGGCAGGTCGATCTCGTCGCTGCGGCGCACGCCGGCGGTGAAGGCGCGGCATTGTTCGAGGAAGGCGCGCAGGCCGCGCGTCTGGTGCTTGCGGGCGTGCCAGACGAAATGGAAGCGCCGCCGCAGGTCGAGCTCGGGCACCTCGATCGGCTTCAGGCTCTCGCGGCGGAAGGCCTCGCGCAGCGCCAGCCGCGAGATGCAGCCGATGCCCAGGCCCGATTCGACGGCGCGCTTGATCGCCTCGGTGTGTTCGAGGACCAGCCGCTCGCGGGCGCGGAAGCCGTTGCGGGAGAGCGCCTGGTCGAGCGTCTGGCGGGTGCCCGAGCCGAGCTCGCGCATGATCCAGGCCTCCTCGCGCAGTTCGTCGAGCGGCACCGCGGCGCGTCCGGCCAGCCGGTGCGAGGGGGCGCAGAACACCACCAGTTCGTCGTCGACCCACGGCGTGGCGAGCAGGTCGCGGTGCTGGCAGTCGCTTTCGATCAGGCCCAGGTCGAGCTCGAACCTGGCGACCTGCTCGATGATCGTCGCGGTGTTGTTGACCCGCAGTTCGACGCGGCTGTTAACGTAGCGCTGCAGGTACTCGGCGACGATCAGCGTGGCCAGGTAGTTGCCGACGGTCAGCGTGGCGCCGATCTGCAGCGTGCCGAAGCCCGAGCGGCCTTCGAGCACGTTCTCGATCTCGGCCGCGTGGTCGAGCAGTTCCACGGTCGCCGGCAGCAGCAGCGTGCCGACCTCGTTGAGCCGCAGGCTCTTGCCGACCCGGTCGAACAGCGGCCGGGCGTGGATGCGTTCGAGCTCGCCCAGCGCCGTGCTGGCCGCCGATTGCGACATGGCCAGCTCCTCGGCGGCGCGCGACACGCTTTCGTGGCGCGCCACCGCGGCGAAGACTTCCAGCTGCCGGAGCGTGAACTTCATGGGCTTATCTATCTTTTAGATATAACTTATAACAACAATCCAGTTTACAGATATTGTACGCAACCCTAGAATTCACGGCAATTTACGTGGCTTTCCCCAGGAAGACAAAATGAAAGTGTTGGTCGCGGTGAAGCGGGTGGTCGATCACAACGTGCGTGTCAGAGCGCTGCCCGACAATTCCGGCGTCAACGTCGCCGGCGTCAAGATGAGCATGAATCCGTTCGACGAAAACGCCGTCGAGGAGGCGCTGCGCCTCAAGGAAGCGGGCATCGCCACGGAAATCGTGGCGGTGTCGATCGGCACCGCGGCGGCGCAGGACGTCCTGCGCCACGCCCTGGCGATGGGCGTCGACCGCGCCGTGCTGGTGGACAGCGCGCAGGCGCCGCAGCAGCTGGCCACGGCCAAGATCCTGCGCGCCCTGGTCGACCGCGAGCAGGCGCCGCTGGTGCTGCTCGGCAAGCAGGCGATCGACGACGACGCGGGACAGACCGGGCAGATGCTGGCCGGCCTGCTCGGCTGGGCGCAGGGCACCTTCGTCTCCGCCCTCAAGGTGGCCGACGGCGTCGTGCGCGTGACCCGCGAGATCGACGGCGGCACCGAGGAACTGGAATTCGCGCTGCCCGCCGTGGTCACCGCCGACCTGCGCCTCAACGCACCGCGTTTCGTGCGCCTGCCCAATCTGATGCAGGCGAAGAAGAAGCCGATCGAGACGATTCCCGTGGATTCCCTGGGCGTCGATGCCGCGCCGCGCCTGGCCGTGCTGAAGGTGGCCGAACCGCCGCCGCGCAAGGCCGGCGTGCGGGTCGGCAGCGTCGCCGAACTGGTCCAGCGGCTGAAGGATGAAGCGGGGGTGTTGCAATGAAAGTACTGATTCTTGGCGAACACGACGGCCGGCAGCTGAAGGTCGGCACCCGGCAGGCCGTGACGGCGGCCAGCCAGCTCGGCGAAGCAGCCGATCTGCTGCTGGTCGGGCACCAGCTGGACGGCGTCGCCGCGGCCGCGCGGGCGCTGCGCGGCGTCTCCCGCGTGCTGGTGGCCGACGCGCCGCATCTCGCATCGCTGCTGGCCGAGGACGTGGCGGCGCTGCTCGTCTCGCTGGCCGGCGGCTACGGGGCGATCGTCGCGCCGCACGCCACCTTCGCCCGCAACGCGCTGCCGCGCGCGGCGGCGATGCTCGACGTGGCGATGCTCTCCGACGTGCTCGAAATCCTCGGCGACAACACGTACCTGCGTCCGATCTACGCGGGCAACCTGGTTGCCACCGTGCAGAGCCGCGATCCGATCCAGGTGCTCACCGTGCGCGGCAGCCGCTTCGCGCTGGCGGAAGAGGGCGGCCAGGCGGAAATCGTCGCGCTGGCGGCCGGACCGGCCTTCCCGGGCTCGCGCCGGATCGGGGCGCGGCACGGCGCCGGCGGCGGCCCCGAACTCGGCAGCGCGCGGGTGGTGGTTTCCGGCGGGCGCTGCCTGGGCAGTGCGGAACGCTTCGACGAAGTGCTCTCGCCGCTGGCCGAGGCGCTCGGCGCCGCGCTCGGCGCCACGCGCGCGGCGGTGGACGCGGGCTACGCCCCGAACGAGATGCAGGTCGGGCAGACCGGCACCATCGTCGCCCCCGACCTCTATTTCGCCATCGGCGTCTCGGGCGCCGTGCAGCACACCGCCGGGATGAAGGACAGCAAGATCGTCGTGGCCATCAACAAGGACCCCGAGGCGCCGATTTTCGAAGTCGCCGACTACGGCCTGGTGGCGGACCTGTTCGACGCCGTCCCGGCGCTGACCACGGCGTTGAACGCAGCGCTGAACGAGGAAAACGCGCAGGGCTGATCCCCGCGCCTTGAACTGAGGAAGAACCCGTATCATGACCATACCGAGCACATTGAGCATGGAACGCGTGCTGAGCGTTCGCCACTGGAACGACACGCTGTTCAGCTTCCAGACCACGCGCGACCAGGGGTTGCGTTTCGAGAACGGGCAGTTCGTGATGATCGGCCTGCAGGTCAACGAACGGCCGCTGCTGCGCGCCTACAGCATCGCCAGCGCCAACTACGAGGAGCACCTGGAGTTCTTCAGCATCAAAGTGCAGAACGGCCCGCTGACTTCGCGCCTGCAGCATCTCAAGGAGGGGGACTCGATCCTGGTCAGCCGCAAGCCGACGGGAACGCTGGTGCTCTCCGACCTGCGTCCCGGCAGGAACCTTTACCTGCTGTCGACCGGCACCGGCCTCGCGCCCTTCATGAGCCTGATCCAGGACCCGGAAGCCTACGAGCGCTTCGAGAAGGTGGTGCTGGTGCACGGCGTGCGCCGCGTCTGCGACTTGGCCTACGACGAGTTCATCAACCAGGAACTGCCGCAGAACGAGTTCTTCGGCGAGGAAGTGCGCGACAAGCTCATCTACTACCCGACCGTGACCCGCGAACCGTTCCGCAACCAGGGGCGGCTGACCGACCTGCTCGAATCGGGCAAGCTCTGCCGGGACATCGGCCTGCCGCAGATCGACCCGCAGCACGACCGCGCCATGCTCTGCGGCAGCCCGGCCATGCTCGCCGACACCAGCGGCCTGCTGGACCGCCTGGGCTTCCAGGTCTCGCCGCGCATCGGCGACACCGGCGACTACGTGATCGAACGGGCGTTCGTCGAGAAGTAGGCGGGAAAGCTCTTTCTCCCTCCCCTTCAAGGGGAGGGCTGGGGTGGGGATGGGGTAAGAGCTGCCTCAATCGCCGCAAACACCACCCCATCCCCCTCCCAGCCTCCCCCTTGAAGGGGGAGGAGCCGGTGGTGCACTTGTCCTCGGAAGCAATAGGTGTGACCGGGGGCAGCGGGTAAAATAGTCCCCCATGAAAATCCTCGCCCTCGAAACCGCCACCGATCCGGGGTCCGTCGCCCTGTGGCTGGACGGCCGGGTCGTCGCCCGCGTCTGTCCCGCCGAGCTGTCCAATTCCGCGTCGCTGCTGCCGGTCGCGCAGGCGCTGCTGGAGGCGGAAGGATTGGGTTTTTCCGTCCTCGACGGCATCGCCTTCGGCATGGGGCCGGGCTCGTTCACCGGGCTGCGCGTGTCCTGCGGCGTGGCGCAGGGCCTGGCCGTCGCCCGCGATCTGCCGCTGCTCGGCATCGGCACGCTCGACGCTATGGCCCTGGCGGCCGACGGCGAGCGGGTAATCGCGCTGCTCGATGCGCGCATGGGCGAGATCTATCACGGGTGCTTCATCGACGGCGTGCTGCAGGGCGAGATCGGCGTCTGCCCGCCGGAGTCCGTGCCGCTGCCCGCGTCGCCGGGCTGGCTGGCCTGCGGCAACGGCCTGTCCGCCTATCCCGCGCTGCGCGAACGCCTGGCCGAGCGGGTCGCGGAATGGAAACCGGAAATCCTGCCGCACGCCGGATTCGTCGCACGCCTGGCCGGGCCGCGTATGGAACGGGGCGAGCGCGTGGATCCGGCGGACGCCGCGCCGCTCTATGTGCGCGACAAGGTGGCCAAGACCGTCGCCGAGCGCCTAGCCGAGGGAGGCCGGGCCTGATGAACGCCGTGCTCGAACCGGCCGTCGAGATGCTGCCGATGACCGCGCGGGACATCGACGAAGTCCTGCGCATCGAGTACCGCGCGTACTCGCACCCCTGGAGCCGGGCCAACTTCGCCGATTCGATCGGCAGCGGCTACAGCTGCTGGGTGTGCCGCGTCGGCGGCGAACTGGTCGGCTATTTCGTGCTCATGCTGGCCGTCAACGAGGCGCATCTGCTCAACATCAGCGTCGCCGAGAAACGCCAGGGCTTCGGCTTCGGCGCCCGCCTGCTGCGCCATGCCATGGACGCCGCGCGGCGGGGCGGCGCCGGGACGCTGCTGCTCGAAGTCCGCCCGTCCAACGAGCGGGCGCTGGCCCTGTACCGCCATTTCGGTTTCCGCCAGATCGGCGTGCGCCGCGGCTACTATCCCGCCGCTATCGGGCGCGAGGATGCGCTGGTGTTGATCTGCGGCCTCGGGGAGACCCGCGCATGAGCCTGCCGCGCAAGGCGATCCTCGCGGAAATGGGCCTGTCGCCCGTCTGGGTCCGGCGCGACGAGCCAGGCGTGGCGCGGAGGGAGGATGAGCCAACGTCCTCTCCGGCAACCAAAGATATTGATATCGCCGCGCCGGCCGTTCGTCCGGCTGCGCCGCCGGAGGAACGGGCCGGCACGCGGGAATCCGGCGATCGGGCGGCGCAGATCGCCCGCATGGGGTGGGAGGAACTGCGCCGGACCATTCTCGACTGCCGCGCGTGCGGCCTGTGCGCCAACCGCAAGCAGGCCGTCCCCGGCGTGGGCGACGAGAACGCGGCGTGGCTGTTCATCGGCGAAGGGCCGGGGGCCGAGGAGGATGCGCGCGGCGAGCCTTTCGTCGGCCAGGCCGGCCGCCTGCTCGACGCCATGCTGGCGGCCATCGGCCTGAAGCGCGGCGAGGACGTCTACATCGCCAACGCCGTCAAATGCCGGCCGCCCGGCAACCGCACGCCGGAAAACGCCGAAATGGCCGCCTGCTTCCCCTACCTGCAGCGGCAGATCGCGCTGATCCGCCCGCGCCTGATCGTCCTGCTCGGCCGGGCGGCGGTCAATGCGGTGCTCGGGCAGGAGGGTTCGCTGTCCAGCCTGCGCGGCAAGACCCTGGCCTACCGCGACGGCGACCGCGAAATCCCGGTGCTGGTGACCTACCACCCCGCCTACCTGCTGCGCAACCTGCCCGACAAGGCCAAGGCCTGGGAGGATCTGTGCCGCGCGCGGGCGCTGATGCGCGGGCTGAACGCGCGGTAGCAGCTCCGCCGCGGCAACCCGGCGATCAATGCATGGCGTGGTCGTCGAGATGGACCATGTCGTCGTGTTCGCGCTGGTTGGCTTCGTGGCGGCGCTTGACCAGCATCATGCTGGCGCTGACGAAGAGGCCGAACAGGGTGATCACCCAGTAGATCGACAGGTTGGCCTTGACCATCACGTAGTACAGGCCGGTCATGGCCAGGATCGACAGGTTTTCGTTGAAGTTCTGCACCGCGATCGAATGGCCGGCGCCCATCAGGATGTGGCCGCGGTGCTGCAGCAGGGCGTTCATCGGCACCACGAAGTAGCCCGACAGCGCGCCGATGATGATCAGCAGCGGCACGGCCAGCCAGGTGTGATGCACGAAGTTCATCACCAGCACGATCAGGCCCATGGCGATGCCGAGCGGGATGACCTTGACCGACTTGCGCAGCGTGATGGCCTTGGCCGCCGCCACCGCGCCGAGCGCCACGCCGACGGCGACGACGCCCTGCAGCATGCTCGACTTCGAGAGATCGAGGTTGAGCGAGACTTCCGCCCACTTGATCACGATGAACTGCAGCGTGGCGCCGGCGCCCCAGAACAGGGTGGTGACGGCCAGCGAGACCTGCCCGAGGCGGTCGCGCCAGAGCAGCGTCAGGCAGTGGTTGAATTCGCGGATCAGGTACCAGGGGTTCTTGTGCAGCGGCTTGTGGTCGACGCCGGTGTCGGGAACGTAGAGATTGAAGATCGAGGCCACCACGTAGAACGCGCTGACGAAGCACAGCGCCATTTCGCCCACCGTGTCGATGCCGGTGTCGATGAGCGGGAAGTCGAGCCCCAGCAGGCGGTGGGCGATGGCCGGCTGGATCAGCGTGCCGCCGATGACCACGCCGAGGATGATGGCGCCGACGGTCAGGCCTTCGATCCAGCCGTTGGCGATGACCAGCAGGCGGTGCGGCAGGTATTCGGTGAGGATGCCGTACTTGGCCGGCGAGTAGGCGGCGGCGCCGAGCCCGACCACGGCGTAGGCGAGCAGCGGGTTGACGGCGAAGAACATCATGGCGCAGCCGATGATCTTGATCGTGTTGCTGATGAACATGACCCGCCACTTGGGCATCGAGTCGGCGAAGGCGCCGACGAAGGCGGCCAGCGCCACGTAGGAGACGGTGAAGAAGGTTTTCAGCAGCGGCTCATAGGCCGGCGGCGCCTGCATCTCACGCAAGGCGGCGATGGCGACGATCAGCAGGGCGTTGTCGGCCAGCGCGGAAAAGAATTGCGCCGCCATGATGATGTAGAAGCCAAAGGGCATCGAAATCCGACCGCTTTTTGTTGTCTGGTGCGCGTTTATATCACGAAATTCCGGGGGAGATGCGTTGACAAAGTCACGCTCCGGCCGGACATCGGTGCCCCTTTGAGGCAGAATGTCGGGCTGTCGCACGTCGTCCGGCGTGCCCGTCCAGAGGGGGTTTTGCAGATGCCGCGACCGATCCAGGCCCGTATCGATCTTGCCGCCATCCGCCACAATTACGGCGTCGCCAAGGCGCATGCGGCGCGCTCCGGCGGCGCGGCCAGGGCCTGGGCGGTGGTCAAGGCCGACGCCTACGGGCATGGCCTGATGCGCGCGGCGCGGGCGCTGGCCGGGGTCGCGGACGGCTTCGCCCTGCTCGACGTCGAGGCCGCCGTGACGCTGCGCGACGCCGGGTTCCGGCAGCCGATCCTGCTCCTGGAAGGCTTCTTCGACCGTCCCGACCTGGAGGCCTGCGCGGCGTACGGATTGACGCCCGCCGTGCACCGGCTCGATCAGCTGCGCATGATCCGCGACGCGGCCTTGCCCGCGCGCCTGCCGATCTACGTCAAGTTCAACACCGGCATGAACCGCCTCGGCTTCCTGGCGGAGGAGGTCGCCGCGCTGCGTCGTGAACTGGCGGAGACGGCCCCTTTCCTTGCCTCGGTCACGCTGATGACGCATTTCGCCACGGCGGACGACGCGCACGGCGTGGACTGGCAGCTCGAACGTTTCCGGCGGATGACCGCGGGCTGGGACCTGCCGGCGTCGCTGGCCAACTCGGCGGCGATCCTGCGCCACCCGCACACGGCCGGAGACTGGGTGCGGCCGGGCATCGTCCTGTACGGCGGCAGTCCGTTCGCGGACGAGAGCGCCGCCAGCTTCGGGCTGCGCCCGGTGATGACCCTGACCAGCCGCGTCCTGGCCGTGCAGGAGATCGGTCCGGGGGAGCGGGTCGGTTACGGCGGCACCTTCGCGGCGTCCCGGCCGATGCGCATCGGCGTGGTCGCCTGCGGCTACGCCGACGGCTATCCCCGCCACGCGCCGAGCGGAACGCCGATCCAGGTGGCCGGCGCGCGCACGGCGACCGTCGGCCGCGTATCGATGGACATGCTGACCTGCGACCTGACCGATATTCCGCAGGCCGGCGTCGGCAGCGAGGTGGTGCTGTGGGGCGACGGACTGCCCGCCGACGAGGTGGCCGCCGCCGCCGGCACCATCAGCTATGAGCTGTTCTGCGCCCTGGCCCGGCGCGTGCCGGTGGTCGAGGCGGGGAGCGGCGGCTGAGATGGCCAAGGGGAAGACGATCTACTCCTGCACCGAGTGCGGCGCCACGTCGTCGAAGTGGCAGGGGCAATGCCCGGGGTGCGAAGCGTGGAACACGCTGGTCGAGACCGTGGCCGAGGCCGACACGCCGGCGACGCGGCGCTTCGCCGCGCTGGCCGGCACCGCGCGGGTGCAGACGCTCTCCGAGATCGAGGCGCGCGAGGAGGACCGGCTGCCGACCGGCGTCGGCGAGTTCGACCGCGCGCTCGGCGGCGGCCTGGTGGCCGGCGGCGTGGTGCTGATCGGCGGTGATCCGGGCATCGGCAAGAGCACCCTGCTGCTGCAGGCGCTGGCCGCGCTGTCCGCCGCCTCGCCGGTGCTCTACGTGAGCGGCGAGGAATCCGGCCAGCAGATCGCCCTGCGCGCGCGGCGCCTCGCGCTGGACACCCGGCAGCTCAAGCTGCTGGCGGAGATCAACCTGGAAAAGATCCTCGCCGCGCTGCAGGCGGAAAGGCCGCACGTGGCGGTGATCGACTCGATCCAGACGCTGTGGTCCGAACAGCTCGGCTCGGCGCCGGGTTCGGTGGCGCAGGTGCGCGAGTGCGCGGCGCAGCTCACCCGGCTGGCCAAGCAGAGCGGCACCACGGTGATCCTGGTCGGGCACGTCACCAAGGAAGGCGCGCTGGCCGGGCCGCGCGTGCTGGAGCACATCGTCGACACCGTGCTCTACTTCGAGGGCGACACGCATTCGAGCTTCCGCCTGATCCGGGCGGTGAAGAACCGCTACGGCGCGGTCAACGAGATCGGCGTCTTCGCCATGACCGACCGCGGGCTGAAAGGGGTGAGCAACCCGTCCGCGATGTTCCTCTCGCAGCACGGCCAGAACGTTCCCGGCTCGTGCGTGCTGGTCACCCAGGAGGGCACGCGGCCGCTGCTGGTCGAGGTGCAGGCGCTGGTCGACCAGGCGCACGGCAATCCGCGCCGGCTGACCGTCGGGCTCGACGCGCAGCGCCTGGCCATGCTGCTGGCCGTGCTGCATCGCCACGCCGGCATCCTGTGCTTCGACCAGGACGTTTTCGTGAACGCCGTCGGCGGCGTGCGGATCGGCGAGCCGGCGGCCGATCTGGCGGTTCTTCTTTCGATCGTGTCTTCTTTGAAAAACAAAGCGTTGCCTGAGAAACTTATAGTGTTTGGCGAAGTCGGCCTGGCCGGCGAGATCCGCCCCGCGCCGCGCGGCCAGGAGCGTTTGAAGGAAGCCGCCAAGCTCGGCTTCACCCGGGCGCTGATCCCGGAAGCCAACAAACCCCGGCAGCCGGTCGCCGGCATGGAGATCATCGCCGTGCGCCGCGTGGAAGAAGCCTTCCAGAAGCTGCGCGAACTCGAATGAAGCCGGCGCCGGAGGCACGCGCACCATGAACACCCTCGGCTTCCTCCTGCGCATGCTGCGCCGCGACGCGCGCGCCGGCGAGCTGCACCTGCTCGCGGCGGCGCTGGTCGTGGCCGTGGCGGCGCTCACCGCCGTCGGCTTCTTCACCGACCGCGTGCGCCAGGCACTGCTGCTGGAAGCCAACCAGCTGCTCGGCGCCGACCTGCTGCTGATCTCCGATCACGCCTGGGCGCCCGGCGTCGCCGAGGCGGCGCGCCGGAGCGGCCTGACGGTGGCGGAAACGCAGACTTTTCCGAGCATGGTGGCGCAGGGCGGGGAGGGCCGGGAAAGCGACGCGGCGCGCGTGCAGCTGGCCGATATCAAGGCGGTTTCCACCGGCTACCCCCTGCGCGGCCGGCTGCGCGTGGCGCCGGCGACGCACGCGGCCGACGCGCCCGCCGACGGCGTTCCGGCCAAGGGCGAGGTCTGGGTCGACGAACGGCTGGCGTCGGCGCTGGACGCGCGGGTCGGCGACCGCCTCGCGCTCGGGCAGGCCGGCCTGCGCGTCGCCGCGATTCTCACCTACGAACCGGACCGCGGCTTCAACGTCTTCAGCGTCGCGCCGCGCCTGCTGATGAACCGCGCCGACCTCGACGCGACCGGCCTGATCCAGCCGGGCAGCCGCGTCTCGTATCGCTTGCTCCTGGCCGGAGAATACAAATCAATCAAAGAGTTCAGGACGATAGTTGACAAACTGCTTGAACGCGGACAACGGATCGAGGACGCCGAGAACGGACGCCCGGAAATCCGTTCGGCGCTCGAACGCGCGCAGCGTTTCCTCGGCCTTTCCGCGCTGCTGAGCGTGGTGCTGGCGGCGGTGGCCGTGGCCCTGGCCGCGCGGCGCTACCTGCACCGCCACCTCGATCCCTGCGCGGTGATGCGCTGCCTGGGCGCCACGCAGGGATTCCTGCTGCGCGTGTACGTCGGGCAGTTCGCCCTGCTCGGCGTGCTGGCCTCGGCGGTGGGATGCGCGCTCGGCTTCGCCGCCCACCTCGTGCTGCACGCCTGGCTGGCGCAGCTGCTCGCCACGTCCTTGCCGCCGCCGGGCGCGCTGCCGGCGGTCCAGGGCATCTTCGTCGGGCTGCTGCTGCTCTTCGGCTTCTCCCTGCCGCCGCTGCTGCAGCTGCGGCGCGTTTCCACGCTGCGCGTGCTGCGGCGCGAGCTGTTCACGGCCGGCATGCCGTCCCCCCGGCTGGCCGCCGGCTACGCCGCCGGGCTGGCGGCCCTGGCCGGGCTGATGTTCTGGGTGGCCGGCGAGGCGCGCCTGGGCGCCTACGTCGTCGCCGGTTTCACCGCCGCCCTGCTGGCTTTCGCGGGCGTGGCGTGGCTGGCCGTGCGCCTGTCCGCGCGGCTGCGGCCGGCCGCGTCGGCGGGCGCCGGGCGGGACGACGGCCGGAGCGACGGCCGCGGTGATGGCCGATTCGGCTGGCGCTACGGCATCGCCAGCCTGCGGCGGCATACGGCGGCCAGCGTCGTGCAGGTCGTCGCCCTGTCGCTCGGCTTCACCGCGCTCCTGCTGCTCACGGTGACGCGCACCGAACTGCTCTCCGCATGGCAGCGGGCCGTGCCGCCGGACGCGCCGAACCGCTTCGTGATCAACATCCAGCCCGACCAGCGGGATGCGGTGCAGCGGTTTTTCGCTGCGGACGGCCTGCAACCCGAGTTCGCGCCGATGGTGCGCGGCCGCCTCGCCAGGGTGAACGGCGCGCCGGTCGCCCCTGAACGCTACGCGGACGAGCGCGCCCGGCGGCTCGTCGAGCGCGAGTTCAATCTCTCCTACCGGGCCAATCTGCCGCCCGGCAACACGGTCACGGCCGGCCGCTGGTTCGCGGCGGAGGAAGCGGGCCGGGGCGAGGCCTCGGTCGAGGAGGGCCTGGCCGCGACGCTGGGGCTGAAGGTCGGCGACCGGCTGGAGTTCTCGGTGGCCGGCGCGCCGGTCGCCATGGAAGTGGTCGGGCTGCGCAAGCTGGACTGGGATTCGATGCGGGTCAACTTCTTCGTCCTGACGCCGCCCGGCGTGCTCGACGGCCAGCCTGCGAGCTGGATCACCAGTTTCCACCTGGCCGACGACCGGGAGGACTTCGTCGGCCGCCTGGTGCGTGCGTTTCCGAACCTGACCGTGATCGACGTCGCCGCCATCGTGCGCCAGTTGCAGTCGGTCACCGATCAGGCGGCGCGGGCGGTGCAGTTCGTCTTCCTGTTCACGCTGGCGGCCGGCATCGTCGTGCTCTACGCCGCGCTGGCGTCGGCGGCCGAGGAGCGCCGCTACGAACTGGCGATCATGCGCGCCCTGGGCGCCCGGCGGGAACAGCTGCGGCGGGCCGTGCTCGCCGAGTTCGCGGCGATCGGCGGCCTGGCCGGGCTGATCGCCGCGCTGGCGGCCCTGGCGATCGGGCAGGTGCTGGCGCAGCGGGTCTTCAACCTGGAGCTCGCGCCGGCGTGGTGGCTGCCGCCGGCCGCGGCGCTGGGCGGCGCCCTGCTGGTGGTCGGCGCCGGCTGGTTCGCCGCCGCGCGGCTGCTGCGCCAGTCCCCGCTCGACGCCCTGCGCCTGGGCGCGTAACGTTCGGTCTACGCACGCTATTTTTTCAACCCGTAAAAGGAAAAGAAGATGAAACGACTCTCTGTCCTGCTTGCGCTGGCCGGCTGCATCGCGGCGGCGAACGTCGGCGCCGCCGAGTTTCCGGCCAGCCGTATCGACCAGGTGCTGGAAAAGAAAAAACTGACCGTGTGCACGGCGGGCGACTACAAGCCCTACACCTACCTGGACCCGGCCACGGGCAAGTTCGAGGGCATCGACATCGAACTGGCGCAGATGCTCGGGCAAAGCCTGGGCAAGGACGTCGAAGTGGTGTTCGTCAAGACCAGTTGGCCGACGCTGATGAAGGATTTCCTCGACGGCAAGTGCGACATCAGCGCGGGCGGCGTGTCGATCACGCTGGACCGCGCGCGCCAGGCGTATTTCTCGTCGGCGATCGCGCTTTCCGGCAAGACGCCGATCACCCGCTGCGAGAACGCGGCGAAGTTCCAGACGCTGGAACAGATCGACCAGCCGACGACGAAGGCCATCGTCAATCCCGGCGGCACCAATGAGCGCTTCGCCCGCGCCAACCTGAAGCAGGCCCAGATCGAGGTGTTCCCGGACAACGTGCACATCTTCGACCAGATTCTCGCCGGCAAGGCCGACCTGATGATCACCGACGCCGAGGAAACCCTGCTGCAGCAGAAGCTGCGGCCGGGACTCTGCGCGGTGCACCCGGAAAGGCCGTTCACCTTCGCCGAAAAAGCCTTCATGCTGCCGCGCGGCGACGAGGCGTTCAAACAGTACGTGGACCAGTGGATCAACCTGATCAAGGGCGACGGCACGCTGTCGCGCGTGATCAACAAGTGGCTGAAATAAGCCGGTAGCGTCCGGCGCGGGCCGGCGGAGCTTTCCCGAGGGCGCGCCGCGCCCCGGGGCGGCGCCGGGAACGGGCGGTTTTCATGGAAAATGGCGCCCGTTGATTTTTCTTCCGCACTGCTTTCCGGCCCACCCGCCGGGATGAATTTCCAATCATGGCGCAAGCTGAAAATTCGTTCGTCACGCCGGATCAACTCCAGATCGGGATGTACGTCCATCTGGACATGAAATGGTTCGAGCATCCGTTCGCCTTCGGCAGTTTCAAGATCAAGGACGCCGAGCAGATCCGCATCATCCGCGGCCTCCGCCTGCAGCGGGTACGCTACGACCCGGCGCGCAGCGACGCGGCGCCTCCCGCCACGCTACCGGCCGGCGTGCCGGCGCCGCCGGAGGCGGCAGCTCCCGGCGAAGCCGAGGACGCCGAACGGCAAGCCGAACGATTGCAGGTGCTTGCCGCCAAGCGCGCCCTGATCGAGAAACTCCGGGCGCAGCGGGAGACGGTCGCGCGCATCGACACGGCCTTCCTCGACACGGCCCGGACGATCCGCGACATCGAGCGCAACCTGCAGGCGCGCCCCGAGGAAGCGATCGAGCAGGCCGGCGCGCTGGTGGGCCGCATCGCCGAATCGATCCTTGCCGCCCCGGACCTCGCCATCCACGTGATGGGCGACAAGATGGGCGGGGAGGAAACCTACCTCCACTCGCTGAACGTCACGATGCTGTCGCTGATGGTCGCGCGCGACATCGGGTTGCCGCCGGAAAGCGCGCGATTTCTCGGCCTGGGCGGCCTGTTCCACGACCTCGGGCTGCGGGAGATTCCCGACAAGATCCTGATGAAGCTGGAACCCTTGACCCAGGCCGAGCGCAACTACTACGAACTGCATTGCCAGTACGGCGTGGATATCGGCCGCACGCTGAAACTGCCGCCGCCGGTGCTGGCGATCATCCACGAACACCACGAGATGATCGACGGCAGCGGCTACCCGCGCAAGCTGAAAGGCGAACAGCTCGACCCGCTGGCGCGCATCGTGGCGATCGCCAACCATTACGACGAGCTCTGCAATCCGGTGAACATCCTCAACGCCCTGACGCCGCACGAGGCGCTGGCCACCATGTTCGCCCGCCTGCGCGCCAGGTTCGACGCCAAGCTGCTGCAGACCTTCGTGCGCTGTCTCGGCGTCTATCCGCCGGGGACTGTCGTGCAGCTTGCCAACGACGCGATCGGCATGGTCGTCACGGTCAACACGGCCAAGCCGATGAAACCGATGGTCATGGTGTACGACCCGGCGGTCCCCAAGGAAGAAGCGATTCTCGTCGACCTGGACGGCGAGGACGACGTGAACATCGCCAAGGCCATCCGGCCGGCGCAACTGCCGCGCGAAATCTACAACTACCTCAGCCCGCGCCGGCAGCTCAGCTACTACTTCGATCCCGGCGCGGCGGGGCAACAGGACGCGCCTTGACACGGCCGGATTCACCCCGCCCCGTGCCGCGGAGGATGCGTTTCGGCACGGGGCGGGGGTGGCGGATCAGCCCAGCCGCACCGTTCCGGTCTGCAGGGACGCCGGGTCGTGCAGCGTCTGCGCCTGGGTGCCGAAGCCGGTCTCGCCGATGACGCCCTGCGCGGCCGCGAGGCCGAGGCCGGCGAGGGTACCGTTCCGGCCGTACTGGTAGGCGAGGTCGCCGCCCAGCGCGGCGGTGTCCGACCCGGCCAGTTGGAACTGCGTCAGGGCATTGGTCAGCGCCCAGGCGGAGAGTCCCGGATTGGCCGTGCGCGCCGCATCGAACGCCCCGACCAGACCGGCGAAGTTGAAGGTCTCCACCTTCTGGTCGAGCAGCGGATCGCTGCCGCCGGCCGCGAAGGCATCCATCGCCTCGGCGATCACCTGCAGGTTGACCACCGGCTTCGACGGCGAGGCGGCGTACCAGTCCTTGAAGGTGATCCGGTCGTCCGCGCCCAGCTTGAGCACGAGGTCGTTGGCCGACTTGGCGAAGGCCAGATCGCCATAGGCAAAGTTGCCGCCGAGCGAGAGGGTATCGGCGCCGGTGCCGCCGGCGGCGAAGGTATCCTGCCCGTCGCCCTTGTTGAAGCAGATCACGTCGTTGCCGGCGCCGGTGGTGTAGGTATCGTTGCCGGTACCGCCGATGAACACCTCGGCGGAGGCGCCGCCGGTGAGCGTGTCGCTCCCCGCGCCGCCGTCGAACAATGCCGTCCCCGACGTGTCGGTCAGGGTATCGTTGCCCGCACCGCCTTGCAGGATGTCGTTGCCGGCCAGTCCCTCGATCGTATCGTTGCCCAGACTGCCGGAAAAGAGATCGTTCCCGATCGTGCCGCGCAACGTGTCGTTGCCGTCGGTGCCCGCGAAAGCCTTGGCTTTGAGGGTGGTGATGTCCCAGACGGTGCCGTCGTCGAACTTGAACTGCTGCACGCCGTTGTAAATGCTGCCCGGATCGTCGGCGTAGAAGAAACCGCTGATCGTCACCTTGTCGGTGGTGCCGACGATGGAGACTTCCAGGGCGCGATTGCCGCCCCAATAGCTGTCGTAGGCTTGGCGGAGCACGATGTCGGAGGGCAGCACGCCGGCCTTGAACTGCAAGGTGCTCAGCTTGCCGGCCGTGGCGTCGTAGGTGGTGCCGGTGATCAGATCCTGTCCGTCGCCCTTGCCGAAGAGGTAAGTATTGTTGCCCGATCCGCCGGTCAGGGTGTCGTTGCCGGCGCCGCCATTGAGCGTATCGTTACCGGCTTCGCCGTACAGCGTGTCGTTTCCGTCGCCACCATTGAGTACATCGTTGCCGCCGCGTCCGCTCAAGGTGTCATTGCCGGCCCCGCCGTTGATGGTATCGATCCCCACCGTGCCCGTCAGGGTATCGGCTTCATCCGTGCCGGCATACAGCTGGTCCAGAATGCCAGCCATGTCCCACACGGTGCCGTCGTCGAACTTGAACTGCTGCACGCCGTTATAAACGCTACCCGGATTGTCCTCATAGAAGAAACCGTTGATGGTGATCCTGTCTGTCGTTCCGGCGATCGAGACTTCCAGGGCGCGATTGCCACCCCAGTAGTTGTCGTAGGCCTGACGGAGCACGATGTCGGAGGGCAGCACGCCGGCCTTGAACTGCAAGGTGCTGAGCTTGCCGGCCGTGGCGTCGTAGGTGGTACCGGTAATCAGGTCCTGCCCGTCGCCCTTGCCAAAGAGGTAGGTATTGTTGCCTGATCCGCCGGTCAGGATGTCGTTGCCGGCGCCGCCATTGAGCGTATCGTTGCCGACTTCGCCGTACAGCGTGTCGTTTCCGTCGCCACCATTGAGTACATCGTTGCCGCCGCGTCCGCTCAAGGTGTCATTGCCGGCCCCGCCGTTGATGGTATCGATCCCCACCGTGCCCGTCAGGGTATCGGCTCCATCCGTGCCGGCATTCAACTGAGCCAGGATGCCAGCCATGTCCCACACGGTGCCGTCGTCGAACTTGAACTGCTGCACGCCGTTATAAACGCTACCCGGATTGTCCTCATAGAAGAAACCGTTGATGGTGATCCTGTCTGTCGTTCCGGCGATCGAGACTTCCAGGGCGCGATTGCCACCCCAATAGCTGTCGTAGGCCTGGCGAAGCACGATCTCCGAAGGCAGCACGCCGGCCTTGAACTGCAAGGTGCTCAGCTTGCCGGCCGTGGCGTCGTAGGTGGTGCCGGTGATCAGATCCTGTCCGTCGCCCTTGCCAAAGAGGTAGGTATTGTTGCCTGCTCCGCCGGTCAGGATGTCGTTGCCGGCGCCGCCATTGAGCGTATCGTTGCCGGCTTCGCCGTACAGCATGTCGTTTCCGTCGCCACCATTGAGTACATCGTTGCCGCCGCGTCCGCTCAAGGTGTCATTGCCGGCCCCGCCGTTGATGGCGTCGGCCCCCACTGTGCCCGTCAGGGTATCGGCTTCATCCGTACCGGCATTCAACTGAGCCAGGATGCCGGCCATATCCCACACGGTACCGTCGTCGAACCTGAACTGTTGTACGCCGTTGTAAATGCTGCCCGGATCGTCGGCGTAGAAAAAACCGCTGATCGTCACCTTGTCGGCGGTGCCGGCGATCGAGACTTCCAAGGCGCGGTTGCCGCCCCAATAGCTGTCGTAGGCCTGGCGGAGCACGATGTCGGAGGGCAGGATACCGGCCTTGAACTGTAAAGTGCTGAGCTTGCCGGCCGTGGCGTCGTAGGTGGTACCCGTAATCAGGTCCTGCCCGTCACCCTTGCCGAAGAGATAGGTGTTGTTGCCCACTCCGCCGGTCAAGGTGTCGTTCCCTGTTCCTCCATCGAGCGTATCGTCGCCGACGCCTCCATCCAGCATATCGTTGCCGAGGCCTCCGTTGAGAGTGTCGTTACCGGCCTCGCCATACAGGGCATCATTGCCGTCGCCGCCGAGCAGTACATCATTACCGGCCGCTCCGTTGAGGGTATCGTTGCCCAGGCCGCCGTTCAACGTCTCGGCTGCGATTGTGCCGCGCACCACGTCGTTGCCGTCAGTGCCAGCGTACAACTGGGCCAGAATGCCGGCCAAATTCCACACGGTGCCATCGTCGAACCTGAACTGTTGTACGCCGTTGTAGATGCTGCCCGGATCGTCGGCGTAGAAGAAGCCGCTGATCGTCACCTTGTCGGTAGTACCGGCGATGGAGACTTCCAGGGCGCGGTTGCCACCCCAGTAGTTGTCGTAGGCTTGGCGGATCACGATGTCGGAGGGCAGGATACCGGCCTTGAACTGCAAAGTGCTGAGCTTGCCGGCTGTGGCGTCGTAGGTGGTGCCGGTGATCAGGTCCTGTCCGTCGCCCTTGCCGAAGAGATAGGTGTTGTTGCCCACTCCACCGGTCAGGGTGTCGTTTCCTGTGCCACCGTCGAGAAGGTCGTCACCGACGCCTCCATCCAGCATGTCGTTGCCAAGGCCCCCGTTGAGAATGTCGTTACCCGTCTCGCCATACAGGGCATCATTGCCGTCGCCGCCGAGCAGTACATCATTACCGGCCGCTCCGTTGAGGGTATCGTTGCCCAGGCCACCGTTCAACGTTTCGGCCGCGATCGTGCCGCGCACCACGTCGTTGCCGTCAGTGCCGGCGTACAGCTTGGCCAGGATGTCGGCCATGTTCCATACGGTACCGTCGTCGAACCTGAGTTGCTGGACGCCGTTGTAGATACTGCCCGGATCGTCGGCGTAAAAGAAGCCGCTGATCGTCACTTTGTCGGAAGTGCCGGCGAGGGAGACTTCCAAGGCGCGGTTGGCGCCCCAATAGCTGTCGTAGGTTTGGCGGACCACGATATCGGAGGGCAGGATACCGGCCTTGAACTGCAGGGTGCTGAGCTTGCCGGCCGTGGCGTCGTAGGTAGTGCCGGTAATCAGGTCCTGCCCGTCGCCCTTGCCGAAGAGATAGAGGTTGTTGCCCAATCCGCCGGTCAGGGTGTCGTTTCCTATGCCACCGTCGAGAAGGTCGTCGCCGACCCCTCCGTCCAGCAAGTCGTTGCCGAGGCCTCCGTTGAGGATGTCGTTACCGGCCTCGCCATACAGACTGTCGGCACCGTCGCCGCCAAGTAGCACATCGTTGCCCGCCGCTCCGTTGAGGGTATCGTTGCCCAAGCCGCCGTTCAATGTTTCGGCCGCGATCGTGCCGCGCACCACGTCGTTGCCATCGGTGCCGGCATACAATCGAGCCAGGATGTCGGCGATGTTCCACACGGTGCCGTCGTCGAACCTGAGTTGCTGGACGCCGTTGTAGATGCCGCCCGGATCGTCGGCGTAAAAGAAGCCGCTGATCGTCACCTTGTCGGAGGTGCCGGCGATGGAGACTTCCAAGGCGCGGTTGGCGCCCCAATAGCTGTCGTAGGCTTGGCGGATCACGACCTCTGACGGCAGCACGCCGGCCTTGAACTGCAAGGTACTGAGCTTGCCGGCCGCGGGGTCGTAGGTGGTGCCGGTGATCAAATCCTGCCCATCGCCCTTGCCGAAGAGGTAGAGGTTGTTACCCACTCCACCGGTCAGGGTGTCGTTTCCTGCGCCGCCATCGAGAAGGTCGTCGCCGACCCCTCCGTCCAGCATGTCGTTGCCGAGGCCTCCATCGAGGGTGTCGTTACCGGCTTCGCCATACAGACTGTCGGCGCCATCACCGCCATAGAGCACATCGTTACCGCCACGTCCTGACAGAGTGTCGTTGCCGTCCCCGCCGCTCAGGGTATCGGACCCGACCGTGCCTGCCAGGACATCGGCCCCGGCCGTGCCGGCATACAATCGAACCAGGATGTCGGCGATGTTCCACACGGTGCCATCGTCGAACCTGAGTTGCTGGACGCCGTTGTAGATGCTGCCCGGATCGTCGGCGTAGAAGAAACCGCTGATCGTCACCTTGTCGGCGGTGCCGGCGATGGAGACTTCCAGGGCGCGGTTGGCGCCCCAATAGTTGTCGTAAGCTTGGCGGATCACGACCTCCGACGGCAGCACGCCGGCCTTGAACTGCAGGGTACTGAGTTTGCCGGCTGTGGCGTCGTAGGTGGTGCCGGTGATCAGGTCCTGCCCGTCGCCCTTGCCGAAGAGGTAGAGGTTGTTGCCCACTCCACCGGTCAGGGTGTCGTTTCCTGTGCCGCCATCGAGCGTATCGTCGCCGACGCCTCCGTCCAGCATGTCGTTGCCGAGGCCCCCGTTGAGGGTGTCGTTGCCGGCCTCGCCATACAGACTGTCGGCACCGTCGCCGCCAAGTAGCACATCGTTGCCCGCCGCTCCGTTGAGGGTATCGTTGCCCAAGCCGCCGTTCAATGTTTCGGCCGCGATCGTGCCGCGCACCACGTCGTTGCCGTCAGTGCCGGCGTACAGCTTGGCCAGGATGTCGGTCATTTTCCACACGGTGCCGTCGTCGAACTTGAACTGCTGGACGCCGTTGTAGATGCCGCCCGGATCGTCGGCGTAGAAGAAGCCGCTGATCGTCACCTTGTCGGTGGTGCCGGCGATGGAGATTTCCAGAGCACGGTTGCCGCCCCAATAGTTGTCGTAGACCTGGCGGATCACGACCTCCGAAGGCAGCACGCCGGCCTTGAACTGCAGGGTACTGAGCTTGCCGGCCGTGGCGTCGTAGGTGGTACCGGTGATCAGGTCCTGTCCGTCACCCTTACCGAACAGGTAGGTGTTGTTGCCCAATCCGCCGTACAGCACGTCGTTGCCGGCGCCGCCGTCCAGGATGTCGTTGCCGTTGTCGCCGTACAACGTGTCGGCGCCATCCCCGCCGAACAATTTATCGTCACCTGCCGCACCATTAATCGTGTCGTTACCCAAGCCGCCCGAAAGGAGGTCGTTCCCGATCGTGCCGCGCAGGGTGTCGTTGCCGTCGGTACCCCCAAAAACCTTGGCCTTGAGCGTGGCGATGTCCCAGACGGTGCCGTCGTCGAAGCGGACCTGCTGTACCGAGTTGTAGGGCGTGGCCGGGTCGTCGCCATAGAAGAAGTACTGCACCGTGATCCGGTCGGTCGTGCCGGCCACGCGGAGGACCAGGTCGTTGTCCACGCGTGTCACCGTCACCTCGGCTGGCAGCACGCCGGCCTTGAACTGCAGGACGTTGAGCTTGCCGGCCGTGGTGTCGTGGCTGGTGCCAATGATGTCCTGTCCGTCGCCCTTGCCGAAGAGGTAGATGTTGTTACCCAATCCGCCGTACAGCACGTCGTTGCCGGCGCCGCCATCCAGGATGTCGTTGCCGTTGCCTCCATTGAGCGTGTCGTTGCCTGCCCCGGCGGAAATGATGTCCGACGTTGCTCCGCCATTCAGCGTGTCGTTCGCGTCGGTGCCGATCCTGAATTCGGGGACGACGTCCGGGCTTCCTGCGAACACCGCCGCCAATCCGGCCTTGAGCGCTTCGAGCTGCCCGCTGGCCCTGGCCTCGTTGGCCCAGGCGACGAGTTTCTGTGCGGAATTCCAGCCGAGCGTGGCGCCGTAGCTGTTGAGGTCCAGTGCGTCGGTGAAGGCGCGCACGCGGTCGGTGGCATAGAGGGCGTCGAGCGCGGCGGTCATGGCGCTGTAGTCGAGCCGGATGCCGTTTTGGTCGATGGTCAGGCTGATCTGGTCGAGGTAGGGTTTCAGGCGCGTTTCCAGCACCAGGCCGGCGTAGATGGATTCCTTGAGCTGGGTGTAGCTCTGTTCGAGCAGGGTGACCTGGGCGGCGCTGAGGGTGACGAAAGCGTACGGCACGATGTCGGCGCCGGTCATGCCGCCGCT
This sequence comes from Propionivibrio sp., assembly GCF_047602565.1. Taxonomy (GTDB): domain Bacteria; phylum Pseudomonadota; class Gammaproteobacteria; order Burkholderiales; family Rhodocyclaceae; genus Propionivibrio. Next base: position 278,531 of record NZ_JASGGX010000001.1, on the reverse strand, counting down.
GCCGCCCGAGCCGGTCCCCGCTCCCGCGCTCACGCTGACCGTCGCCCCGGCGCCGGTGGTGACGCGGTCGTTGCCGACGGTGACGAAGAGGGTGCCGTTGAACTTTTCGAGGATGCCGATCAGGTTGCGGAGGTAGGCCGCCTTGGCGTTGAAGGTGGCGACGGCATCGCTGAAGTGGTCGTTGCCGGGGTCCGCGCGGTAGTCGGCGGCGGTCAGGCCCGGCGGCAGGTAGGCGATGCGGAAGTTGCGGCCTTCGGCCTCGTCCATGGAAGTCTTCATGGACGAGGTGCCGGCCCAATGGGCGATGAGGCTGTCGAGGGCGCTCAGCATCTGGGTGCGGGAGAGGCCGGCGAGGGCATTGACGTCGGAGACGATGCGGGCATCGAGGCTGGCGGCTTCGCGCAGGTCACGGACCATGCCGGAGCCCTGCATGCCGGGGAGGGCCTTGGCGGCGTCGGAGAGGGGGACGGCCTGGGTGAAGTCGCTGTAGAAGGGATTGTCGGCGAGGTTGAGGTTGCCGGCGGTGCCGGTGGTGCCGTCGGTCTTGGTGTAGGTGCCGGTGGCGGTCAGGGTGTTGCCGCCGGCGAGGCCGGTATTGGTGGCGGTGTTGGCGAGGTTGATGCTGGCGATGCCGGCGTCGGCGAGGCTGACGAGTTCGCCGGTATCGGAAATGCCGTCCTGGTCGAGGTCGCGCCAGAGTTTGACGTGGGCGAACTGGTCGTCGGCGGCGGAGAAGAGGCCGTCGTGGTTGGAATCGAGGTCGGCGAGGGCGGCGAAGCCGTTGGCGGCTTTCTGGCCGTTGGCAAGGACGGTATCGACGCCGAAGAGTTCGCGGCCGGAATCGATGATTCCGTTGCCGTTGCGGTCGAGGACGAGGAGGGCGTCGTCGCCCTTGACCCAACCGGTGCCGGTGCGCACGCCGTCGCCGTCGTGGTCGAAGAGGGTGGTGTTGGTGGAGGCGATGCCGGTGGTTTCGAGGCCGTCGCCGTCAAGATCGAGGGCCAGAGGATCGACTTGTCGCCAATTGCGGCCGGAGAGATAGGTGGTGTTGGTGGCAGGGTCGATCTCATCCGCATGAGCTTTATTAATACTCCAATTAATGACCTGACCAGCTCCGATGACCCTCGACGCATAAATCATCAGTCTTGCTGCCCTACCCGCAGGGGTAAACGTTATCGCAGCAGCAACACCAATAGCTATGATATTCCCAGCGAGATTTAACCAATCTTCAAGATTCGTTTCTCTTCCATTTTCCAAATCGCCTTGAATTGTACTTATAGTTAATAACGCCGCTGCAGCGTTGGTTTCAATAGAGACTAAGGGAGATGCCAATGCAGAAGAAACTCCAGCGGCCAACTGAGTAAGGCTATTCGCCATTGCAACTGGTGTGCTCGCATTATAGGAGCCTTCTAGTCCAGTCATGAGTTGAATAGCATTTAATCCAGCATCAATTGGATTTGACATTTATTATCCCATAAATAACATAATTAATATTTCAATAATAATGAAAAGAGCACCAAGCCCGCCGCCAATCCATCGAGAGATCAGAGTTATTCGCCAAGTAGTTAATTGAAATTTATCTAGGCCGATTGGTGAGAATTTGTTCTCATGCTTAATCCATACCTTAACCTGAGTTGACTTTCCATCGAATTTATTAACCAAGATTAAATAAATTGCACTGGCAATCAAATAAATAATGCAAAACAAACCGCAACCCCAAATGAGCCAAATTGTTTTCAACAGCGCCTCCCGAGTTGAGGAATAAGAGATTTAAAGAGCGTACGAAGAGTCCGTACGTACAAAGGGGTCGGTGATGTTTCGATTGTGTATAAATGGGTCAGTTACATTTAAATATTTCATTGTCAAAAATTAATGTCTCCGACCCCTTATATCGAATGTTTTGAATATTCGCTTCCATGTAATGTCATCCAAGAAAATACAGCATTAATAGGGCAAATACAGCCATTGTTATTGATCGAATTGGAAAGATTGCATGTGCATTAAATATAAGGAATGCTAATTTCGATAAACCCCAGGAACGACCTCTGAACTCATTGCGTACCCGCTCACAATCCGATTTTGTTATTGGGAAAGAAAGCCAGAAAAGAACGTAAATTACGATCCATATAACGAGATAAAATTTCACTAAGAAAAGTATGGTGTTCATACATATTTGCTCCGATAGGAAAGCTAGAACTAGTACAAATGGGTCGGTGAAATTTCGATATTTCCTCGTTGGATTTTCATGTGCTTCCTCCTCCGTTCAGAACTCGAAATCCATCTACTTTTCAACTGGTGATAGTGAAGCGTCGCTTTGCCGCTGATTCTCTTGCCGGCCACGCTTGCTGGAATTGAACCGAATACCCGCTTTGGCGCATACGTTGTGCTTTTATGCGTTTCTTCATCCTCTATAACTATTGGCATATAAACCTGGATGAGCTGTTCCGGTCTGCAGGAAGTGCGAATCGTGCAGTGTCTATACCTAAATACCGAAATCAACCTAACCAATGACGTATGGTAGTCAATGGATAGATGCTGAATGGATTCTAATGATTTTTTAATGCCCTTGCAATATGACGTAAACTATATTGCTCGTGGTCCGGGGCCGGAACCTGGGGCATGGCGGAAGATGTCATCCCGGTTTTTATCGTCGTCTGACGAAGGTTCTCGATGGCTGGGCGCCTGCAGTCTTTCCTTGTTCACGCCCTGAAATGCGGGCGCGCGCGGCTACAGCGGGCGGCCGGAGATACCACCGAGGCGTCCGTTGCGGGGATAGCGCGGAAATCTTCAGGCCACGCTGAACCGCACACCGGCGATCACGATGGCGAAGGCCATTACCTGTGCGAAGTCACCGGCGAGGAGATGATGGACGTTGCGAGCCGGCCTCGTGGCGCACCCGCCCGTCCGGCCGTTGACTCAGCCCAGGTCCTTGCGCCGCAGCATGAACACGAAGCGGTCGCCGGCGCTGGTGTCGAGCCAGACGAAGGAGAGGCGGGGGAATGCACGTTCGAGTTCGTCCTTGTTGTTGCCGATCTCGACGATCAGGATGCCGTCCGGGGTGAGATGCCGGGCCGCTTCGGCGAGCAGGACGCGCGCGAAATCGAGGCCGTCCTCGCCGCTGGCGAGGGCGAGCTGCGGTTCGCTCCGGTATTCGGCGGGCAGCGCGGCCATCGACTCGGCGTTGACGTAGGGCGGGTTGGAGACGATCACGTCGTAGCGCTCGCCGGGGATCGCGGCGAAGGCGTCCGATTCGATCAGGCGGACGCGCTCTTCGAGGCCGTACTCCTTGACGTTGAGGCGCGCGACGTCGAGCGCGTCCGGCGAGAGGTCGACCGCGTCGACGGCGGCTTCGGGGAAGGCTTCGGCGGCGAGGATGGCCAGGCACCCCGAGCCGGTGCACATGTCGAGCACGCGGCCGACGGCCCAGGGGTCGTTGACCCACGGACTCAGCTGTTCGCGCAGCAGCTCGGCGATGTGCGAGCGGGGCACGATCACGCGCTCGTCAACATAGAAGCGGTAGTCGCCGAGCCAGGCTTCGCGGGTGAGATAGGCGGCCGGCAGGCGTTCGGCGATGCGGCGCCGGATCAGCTCCAGCGCGGCGGCGCGCTCGGCGGCGGTGAGGCGCGCGTCCATGTACGGGTCGAGTGAATCCACCGGCAGGTGCAGGCTGTGCAGGAGCAGGTAGGCGGCTTCGTCCCAGGCGTTGTCCGTGCCGTGGCCGAAGAACACGCAGGCCTCGTTGAAGCGGCTGACGGCGAAGCGCATCAGGTCGCGCAGGGTGGACAGTTCTTCCCGGGCTTGGTCGTAAAGGTCTTTGGTCACGTGGCTGGCGGTGGCGGGAGGTTTACGGAAGCAGTCGTTCGAGGATGCGCCGGTAGACGGCCGAAAGCTGCGCGAGCGCGGCGATCTCGACGCATTCGTCGATCTTGTGGATGCTGGCGTTGACCGGGCCGAGCTCGATCACCTGCGGGCAGATTTCGGCGAGGAAGCGGCCGTCGGAGGTGCCGCCGCTGGTCGACAGTTCGGTGTCGATGCCGAGTTCGTCGCGGATGGCCTGGCGGGTGGCGTCCACCAGTTCGCCGCCGCCGGTCAGGAAGGGCTTGGCGCCGAGGGTCCAGGCCAGTTCGTAGTCCAGGCCGTGCCGGTCGAGAAGGGCGTGCACGCGGGACTGCAGCTGTTCCGGCGTGCTGGCGGTCGAGAAGCGGAAATTGAACAGGACGTTGACGTGGCCGGGAATCACGTTGGTGGCGCCGGTGCCGCCGTGGATGTTGGAAACCTGCCAGGTGGTCGGCGGGAAATGCGCGTTGCCTTCGTCCCACACGGTGGCCGCCAGCTCGGCGAGGGCCGGCGCGGCGAGGTGGATCGGGTTCCGGGCGAGGTGCGGGTAGGCGATGTGTCCCTGCACGCCCTTGACGGTCAGCTTGCCGGACAGCGAGCCGCGCCGGCCGTTCTTGAGCGTGTCGCCCAGGCGAGCGGCGGAGGTCGGCTCGCCGACCAGGCAGTAGTCCATGGCTTCGCCGCGCCGGCGCAGCGCCTCGACCACGGCCACCGTACCGTCGATGGCGTCGCCTTCCTCGTCGGAGGTGAGCAGCACGGCGATCGAGCCGGCGTGGTGCGGCCGCGCGGCGACGAAGGCTTCGGCCGCGGCGATGAAGGCGGCGATCGAGCTTTTCATGTCCGCCGCGCCGCGTCCGAAGAGGTAGCCGTCGCGCCGGGTCGGTGCGAAGGGCAGGCTGCGCCATTGGTCGGCCGGGCCGGGCGGGACCACGTTGACGTGGCCGGCGAAGCAGAACAGCGGCCGGCCGGCGCCGCGCCGCGCCCACAGGTTGGTGACGCCGCCCCGGTCGATGTATTCGGTGGTGAAGCCGATGCGCCGCAGGCGTTCCTCGACGATGGCCAGGCAGCCGCCCGGGTCCGGCGTGACGGACGGGCAGGCGATCAGCCGTTCGGCGAGGTCGAGCGCGGGATCGGCCGGCGTTTCAGGCATGCGCGTTCTCGTCTTCCAGGGCGGCATCGAGGCTCAGGGTGAATTCCCTGAACGAGGTACCGTTGCCGTCGATCTCGCCGAATTCCAGGGGCGGTTCGGAATTCTTTTCCTCTTTCTTGCCCGAGTCGATGCCCGAGTTGTTGATCAGCCAGGAGAGGTTGGTCGGCGAATCGGCGTTGGCCAGGGCTTCGTCCAGCGTGATCGTTCCCTCGTGGTAGAGACGGAAAAGATCCTGTTCGAAGGTCTGCGATCCCGGCGCCAGGCTTTGTTCCATGGCTTCCTTGACGGCGATGATTTCGCCGCGCTCGATCAGTTCCTGGATGTGGCGGGTGTTGAGCAGCACTTCGGCGGTCGGCAGGCGCCGCCCGTCGGGCCGCGCGACGAGGCGCTGCGAGACGATGGCCTTGAGGCTGGCCGAGAGGTCGAGGTACAGCGCCGTGCGATTTTCCAGCGGGAAGAAGTTGATGATGCGGTTGAGCGCGTGGTAGCTGTTGTTGGCGTGCAGCGTGGCGAGGCACAGGTGCCCGGTCTGGGCGTAGGCGATGGCCGCCTGCATGGTTTCCTTGTCGCGGATCTCGCCGATCAGGATGCAGTCGGGCGCCTGGCGCATGGCGTTCTTGAGCGCGTGTTCCCAGCCCAGGGTGTCCATGCCGAGCTCGCGCTGGTTGACGATCGACTTCTTGTGCTTGAACAGGAATTCGATCGGGTCCTCGATGGTCAGGATGTGGCCGGTGCGGTTGGCGTTGCGGTAGTCGAGCATCGAGGCGATGGTGGTCGACTTGCCCGAGCCGGTGGCGCCGACGATCAGGATCAGGCCGCGCTTTTCCATGACCAGGTCGGCCAGCACCGGCGGCAGGTTCAGGGTGTCGAGCGCCGGGATGTTGCCGAGGATGAAGCGCACGACGATCGAGATCGAGGCGCGCTGGCGGAACAGGTTGATGCGGAAGTTGCCGACGTTCGGCACGCCGAAGGAAAGATTCATTTCCATCGTCGCCTCGAACGTCTTGGCCTGGTCGGGCGTCATCAGTTCGTAGGCGATCTTCTCGATCATTCCCGAATCCATCACCTGCTGGTTGACCGGCATGGTGCTGCCCTGGATCTTGATGTGGATGGGAATGCCGGCGGAGATGAAGAGGTCGGAAGCCTGTTTTTCCGACATCAGTTGGAAGAGTCTGTCCAGGATCATGTCATCTCCACCGCATGTTTTTGCCCGAGAGGAGCGCGGGAACCGTCAGTCGCCGCGCAGGAGGTCGTTGATGCTCGTCTTGGCGCGCGTCTTGGCGTCGACTTTCTTGACGATCACCGCGCAGTAGAGGCTGTAGCTGCCGTCCTTCGACGGCAGGTTGCCCGACACGACCACCGAGCCGGGCGGGATGCGGCCGTAGCTGACCTCGCCGGTCTCGCGGTCGAAGATCTTGGTCGACTGGCCGATGTAGACGCCCATCGAGATCACCGAGCCCTCGCCGACGATGACGCCCTCGACGACTTCCGAGCGCGCGCCGATGAAGCAGTTGTCCTCGATGATCGTCGGGTTGGCCTGCAGCGGTTCCAGCACGCCGCCGATGCCGACGCCGCCCGAGAGGTGCACGTTCTTGCCGATCTGCGCGCAGGAGCCGACGGTGGCCCAGGTGTCGACCATGGTGCCTTCGTCGACGTAGGCGCCGATGTTGACGTAGGAGGGCATCAGCACCACGTTCTTGCCGATGAAGCTGCCGCGCCGGGCGGTGGCCGGCGGCACCACGCGGAAGCCGCCGCGCCGGAATTTCTCGGCGTCGTACTTGGCGAACTTGGTCGGCACCTTGTCGAAGTAGCGCAGCGGGCCGTTGTCGAGCAGCACGTTGTCTTCCAGGCGGAACGAGAGCAGGACCGCCTTCTTGATCCATTGATGGGTGATCCATTCGTCGCCGGTCTTCTCGGCGACGCGCAGCGTGCCGGCATCGAGTCCGGCGAGCACCTGGCCGACGGCCTCGCCGACCTTGGCGGGCGCGGTGCCGGGCTGCAGCGACGCGCGGTCTTCCCAGGCTTCTTCGATGATCTGTTGGAATTCCTGCATTTGACTTTCCTAGAGGTGGGTGACGAACTGTTGGATGCGGCGGGCGGCTTCGAGGCATTCGGCCAGCGGCGCGACGAGCGCGATGCGCACGTGGCCGGCGCCGGGATTGACGCCGTGCGCCTGGCGCGCCAGGAAGCTGCCCGGCAGCACGTGGACGTTGTGGTCGGCGGCGAGGCGGCGGGCGAACTCGGTGTCCGCCATCGGCACCTTCGCCCACAGGTAGAAGCTGGCGTCCGGCATCGACGTGCCGAGCACGTCCTGCAGCAGCGGCGTGACCGCGGCGAACTTGGCGCGGTACTGCGCGCGGTTGTCGACGACGTGCGCCTCGTCCCGCCACGCGGCGATGCTGGCGGTCTGGAAGGCCGGGCTCATGGCGCTGCCGTGGTAGGTGCGGTAGAGCAGGTAGTCCTTGAGGATCGCGGCGTCGCCGGCGACGAACCCGGAGCGCATGCCGGGCACGTTGGAACGCTTGGACAGGCTGGAGAGCATGACCAGCCGGTCGAAATTCCGGCCCAGCAGCCTAGCCGCCTGCAGGCCGCCGAGCGGCGGCCGGCCCTCGTCGAAGTAGATTTCCGAATAGCATTCGTCGGAGGCGATGACGAAGCCGTATTTGTCGGAGAGCGCGAACAATTCTTTCCAGTCGTCCAGGTCCAGCACCTTGCCGGTCGGGTTGGCCGGCGAGCAGACGATCAGCAGCTGCACGCGCCGCCATTCCTCGTCCGAGAGGCTGGCGTAGTCGAAGGCGAAATCGTTTTCCCGCAGCGAGTTGAGGAAGCGCACGTCGGCGCCGGCCAGGTAGGCGCCGCCTTCGTAGATCTGGTAGAACGGGTTGGGGCTGACCACCAGCGGCACGTAGCCGCGGCTCGGGTCGACGACCGCCTGCACGAAGGAGAACAGGGCTTCGCGCGAACCGTTGACCGGGATGATCCCGGTCTCCGGATCGATGCCGTCGAGCGCGTAGCGCCGCGTCATCCAGTCGGCGATGGCCTGCCGCAAGGCCGGCTGTCCGAGCGTGCTAGGATAGCTCGACAGCCCGTCCAGCCCGGCGATCAGGGCCTCCTTGATGAACGCGGGCGTCGCATGCTGGGGTTCGCCGATGTACAGCCGGATGGCATTCAAGTCCGGGTTGGGCGTGGTGCCGGCCATCAACTGGCGCAGTTTTTCGAACGGGTAGGTCTGCAGCTTGCGAAGATCGGGATTCACTGTCGGCGCTGGGAACGGGGATGGGAAGGCGATTATAAAGGAAGCATGGCGCGAATGGCTTATCGGATGCGCGGCGGGAGCATGAGTCCAGGACGGGAAAAGACGCGGGAGGCGGGGGCAGGAACGGAGAAGCGCGGCGCGGCGACCGCCGTGCTGGCGCTGCTGACCGGGGCGCTGGTCTGGGGCCTGATCTGGTATCCCTACCGCGTGGCGCGGGACGCCGGGGTGGACGGCATCCTGGCGTCGACGCTGACCTACGCGGTGGCGCTGCTCCTGGGATGCGGGCTGTTCCGGCGCCGCCTGTCGTCCTGGCGTCCGGCGCGGCCGGAGCGCGTCCTGCTGCTGTGGCTGGCCGCTGCCGCGGGCAGCTGCAATCTCGGCTACGTGCTCGCCACGCTGAACGGGGAAGTGGTCCGCGTGCTGCTGCTGTTCTATCTGGCGCCGTTGTGGACGGTGCTGCTGTCCAGGGTGCTGCTGGCCGAGCGGCTGAACCGCTGCGGGGCGTTCATCGTGCTGCTCTCCCTGTCGGGCGCCGCGGTCCTGCTGTGGGAGGCGGGCATGGCGATCCCCTTGCCGCAGGACGCGGCGGACTGGCTCGGCCTGGGCTCGGGCTTTCTCTTCGCCCTGTTCAACGTCCTGTCGCGCCTCGCGCGGAACGTTCCCGTCGAGGTGAAATCGATGGCCTCCTTCGTCGGCGGCGTCGCGGTCGGCGGCGCGCTGCTCGGCGCCGGGTTCGGCGCGCCGGTCACGGTCGCCGCCGGCGATGCGTGGACGATGGCCGGGCTGTTCGCGCTGCTCGGGTTGGTGCTCGTCGCGGGCAACGTCGTGGTGCAGCACGGGCTGTCGAACATGGCCGCCAACCGGGCGATCGTCATCATGCTGGTGGAGGTGGGGATCGCGGCGGTGTCGGCCTGGCTGCTGGCCGGCGAGTCCTTCGGTTGGCGCGAGACGGTCGGTGGTGCGATGATTCTGACTGCCAGCCTATTCTCGGCGCGCATGGAAACGGACGCCGGCGGCAAATGATCGGGGGATGAAGCGCGCGGCCGGCGTTTACCTGAATCTTCACGACAGAAAGAGAACGGCAATGGGAAAACAACCGTCGGAAGTGAAGTGCAACATCACCACCATCGGCGGCGGGACCGGGACCTTCAACGTCCTGTCCGGCCTGGGCAAGAACCGGCATCTGAACCTGGCGGCCATCGTCACCGTGGCCGACTCGGGCGGCTCGACCGGCGAGCTGCGCGACGAATTCGGCATCCTGCCGCCCGGCGACGTGCGCCGGGCCATCGTGGCGCTGGCCGAGGACACCGAAGTCGTGCGCCGGCTGTTCGAGTACCGCTTCAAGGAAGGGCGGCGCATCGCCGGGCACACCATCGGCAACCTGCTGCTCACCGCGCTGACCGACATCATGGGCGACTTCGAGCGCGGCATCGAGGAGCTGTCCGAGATGTTCAGCGTGCACGGCAAGGTGATCCCGGTGACGCTGGACAACGTGAGCCTGGGCGTGACGCTGGAAAACGGGGAGCGGATTCTCGGCGAGACGGACATCGACGTGCCCAAGCACGACGGCAACGTGCCCATCCGCGACGCCTTCCTGCTCGGCGGCGGCCAGCTCAACCCGCGCGCCAAGGAGGCGATCGAGAATTCGGACTACGTCATCGTCGGGCCCGGCGATCTCTACACCAGCATCGTGCCCAACCTGCTCTGCGGCGGCATGGTTGACGCGCTGCGCAGTTCGCCGGCGAAGATCATCTACGTGTGCAACATCATGACCAAGCACGGCGAAACCGACGGGTTCGCCGTGGAGGACTTCGTGCGCGTGCTCGAACAGTATCTCGGCGAGGGGACGATCGACTACCTGCTGGTCAACAACGGGGAACTGCGCGCCAGCCTGGTCCGCAAGTACGAGCAGGAAGGCAAGGCGCCGGTGCGCCTGCGCGACGGGCCGGCGCTGTTGCGCAAGGGCATCAAGCTCGTCGAGCGCGATTTCACCAGCGAAACCGACTACATCCGCCACGACCCGCGCAAGCTGGCGCGCACCATCGAGGATTTCGCCAGCGGCTGGATACGCTAGCGGACTTCCGGCACGGCCTCTTTTCCCTCCCCTTCAAGGGGAGGGTTAGGGTGGGGATGGGGTGGGTGCTCCTGACTCACAAACCCATCCCCCACCTAACCTCCCCTTTGAAGGGGGAGGAGTGGACCGCGGTGGTTCGGGATTCCGGCGCTTGCGTTCTTGCCAAGGCTGTATAAAAATACAGTCCATCTTGTCCGGAGAGACCGTGATGGAAAAACTGACGCCGCGCCAGCGGGAAATTCTCGATTTCATCCGCAATTCGCTGGAAGTCCTCGGCGCGCCGCCGACGCGGGCGGAAATCGCCAGCGCCTTCGGCTTCGCCTCGCACAACGCGGCCGAGGAGCACCTGAAGGCGCTGGCCAAGAAAGGCGTCATCGTGCTCGAACCCGGTTCGGCGCGGGGCATCCGCCTGGTCGAGCAGCTCGGCCTGCCGCTGGTCGGCAGCGTCGCGGCGGGAAGTCCGATCCTGGCGGTGGAGAACGTGCAGGCGCGCTACGCCCTGGACGCCAGCCTGTTCAAACCGCGCGCCGACTTCCTGCTGCGCGTGCGCGGCCTGTCGATGATCAACGCCGGCATCTTCGACGGCGATCTGCTGGCGGTGCACCGCAGCAGCGAGGCGCACGACGGCCAGATCGTGGTGGCGCGCATGGAGGACGACGTGACGGTCAAGCGCTACCGCCGGCACGGCGCGATCGTCGAACTGGTCGCCGAAAACCCGGATTTCGCGCCGATCGTCATCGACACGCGCGAGCGGCACGTGGAAATCGAAGGCATCGCCGTCGGGCTGATCCGCGGCGGCGAGGCGATGTAGCGCTTATTTGGACGCGGCCGCCGCCGCGCCGGGCGCCGGGGATGTCTTTCTGGCGGCCTGCTCCAGCACGGCCGTCGTCTGCGGGTGATAGTTCTTCTTGGCGTAGTACACCGGCGTCTTGCCGTCGAAATCCTTCTTTTGCAGCTCGGCGCCGCGCTCGATCAGGAGTTTCGTCAGCTTGGGCTGTCCGGTCGCCGCCGCCAGATGCAGCGCGGTCTGGCCTTCCTCGTTCCTGGCCTGGAGGTCGGCCTGCCGGTCGAGCAGCAGCTGGACGCTCTGCCGCCCGCCCGAGATCACCGCCGCATGCAGCGGGGTCAGCCCGGTGTGATCCTTGGCGTCGATCTCGGCGCCATTCGCCACGAGCAGGGCGATGATTTTCGTCTGTCCGTAGAAGGCGGCCAGATGCAGCGGCGTCCTGTCCAGCGCATCCTTGGCGTTGATGTCGGTCCCGGCGTCGATGATCTTCTGGATTTCGGCGATGTTTCCCGCGATGACCGCGTTGGATAGGGCGGGTTCGGCCATGGGGAAGGTGCCGTTGACCACCGGGTGGTTCGCATGCGCCGGCTGTCCTTCCTTCTTTCCGCAACCTCCCGTGGTCAGGGTGAGAATTCCGATCGCCAGGGCGAGCGCAAGCGCGGTTTTTCTGTTGTGTCGGGCAAAGTGGCGTTCGCTGTTCATCTCATTCCCGCCGCGGCGGCAGGCGGATACCGTGAAGGTCCAATCTTATACGATTACGCCGGGTCCGGGAGGCCGCCGCCCGCGCGCGGACTGATTGCGTCCACGTGTTTTGGGCTACAATTCGCATTTCCCGCTGCATACATTCCAAATGACCAAATACGTCTTCGTTACCGGCGGTGTGGTGTCCTCCCTGGGCAAGGGCATCGCTGCTGCATCCCTGGGTGCCATCCTCGAATCCCGCGGCATCAAGATCACCCATCTCAAGCTCGATCCCTACATCAACGTCGATCCCGGCACGATGAGCCCGTTCCAGCACGGCGAAGTGTTCGTCACCGAGGACGGCGCCGAGACCGACCTGGACCTAGGGCACTACGAGCGCTTCACCAGCGCCAAGATGGGCAAGCGCAACAATTTCACCACCGGCCAGATCTACGAGACGGTGATCAAGAAGGAGCGGCGCGGCGAGTATCTCGGCAAGACCGTGCAGGTCATCCCGCACATCACCGACGAGATCAAGGCGCACATCCGCCGCGGCGCCGAAGGCGCGGACGTGGCCATCATCGAGGTCGGCGGCACGGTGGGCGACATCGAGTCGCTGCCCTTCCTGGAGGCGATCCGCCAGATGGGGCTGCAGGAGGGGCGCAGCAACGCCTGCTACATCCACCTCACGCTGCTGCCCTACATCCCGACCGCCGGCGAGCTCAAGACCAAGCCGACGCAGCATTCGGTCAAGGAACTGCGCGAAATCGGCATCCAGCCGGACGTCCTGCTCTGCCGCGCCGACCGGTCCATTCCCGAAGACGAGAAGGCCAAGATCGGGCTGTTCTGCAACGTGCAGCGCGAGGCGGTCATCGAATGCCTGGACGCCGATTCGATCTACAAGATCCCGGCCATGCTGCACGACCAGATGCTCGACGAGATCGTCTGCCACAAGCTCGACATCCTGGCGCGCGCCGCCGATCTGTCGGTCTGGAAGAGCCTGGTGCATGCACTGGAACACCCGGAGCACAAGGTCAACGTGGCGTTCGTCGGCAAGTACGTCGATTTGACCGAATCCTACAAGTCGCTGACCGAGGCGCTGGTGCATGCCGGCATCTACACCCGCAGCAAGGTCAAGGTGCATTACATCGACTCGGAGGAGATCGAAACCAAGGGCTGCGCCGTGCTCAAGGGGATGGACGCGATCCTGGTGCCCGGCGGCTTCGGCCGGCGCGGCACGGAGGGCAAGATCGCCGCGGTGCGCTACGCGCGCGAGAACAAGGTGCCGTACCTGGGCATCTGCCTCGGCATGCAGCTCGCCGTCGTCGAATACGCGCGCGACGTGGCCGGCATGGACGGGGCGCACAGCACCGAGTTCGACAAGAATTCGCCGTTCCCGGTGATCGGCCTGATCACCGAATGGCAGGATGTCGTCTCCGGCAAGGTCGAGCGGCGCGACGAGCATTCCGACCTCGGCGGCACCATGCGCCTCGGCGGCCAGGTCTGCAAGCTGCGGGACGGCACGCTGGCCCGCGAAATCTACGGCAAGGCCGAAATCGTCGAGCGCCACCGCCATCGCTACGAGGTGAACAACGTGCTGCTCTCCGAGCTGGAGGCCAAGGGCCTGCAAATCTCCGGGCGCGCGCCGGGCACCGACCTGTGCGAGATGATCGAATTGCCGCGCGCCGTGCATCCGTGGTTCGTCGGCTGCCAGTTCCACCCCGAGTTCACCTCCTCGCCGCGCCACGGGCACCCGCTGTTCACCTCCTTCGTCAATGCCGCGATCGCCGGACAGGCCGGGCAGGGCAAGGCATGAAACTGTGCGGGCATGAGGTCGGGCTGGACCGGCCGCTGTTTCTGATCGCCGGGCCGTGCACCGCCGAATCGCTCGAACTCTGCGTCGAAGTGGCCGGGACGATGCGGGAAATCTGCGCCCGGCTGAACGTTCCCTACATTTTCAAAGCCTCCTACGACAAGGCCAACCGCAGCTCGGGCGGATCGCCGCGCGGGCCGGGGCTCGACGCCGGGCTGAAGCTGCTCGACGAAGTGCGCCGGCAGGTCGGCGTGTCGATCCTCACGGACGTGCATACCGAAGCCGAGGTCGGCGCGGTCGCCGCCGTGGCCGACGTACTGCAGACGCCGGCCTTCCTCTGCCGCCAGACGGATTTCATCCATGCCGTGGCGGCCAGCGGCAAGCCGGTCAACATCAAGAAGGGCCAGTTCCTCGCGCCCAGCGACATGAAGCACGTCGTCGCCAAGGCCAGGGAGGCCAACGGCGGCGCCGACACGCTGATGGTCTGCGAGCGCGGCGCCTCGTTCGGCTACAACAACCTCGTGTCCGACATGCGCGGCCTGGCGATCATGCGCGAGACCGGCTGCCCGGTCGTCTTCGACGCGACCCACTCCGTGCAGCTGCCGGGCGGGCAGGGCGCCTCGTCGGGCGGGCAGCGCGAGTTCGTGCCGGTGCTGGCGCGCGCGGCGGTGGCGGTGGGCATCGCCGGCCTGTTCATGGAAACGCACCCGCGTCCGGAAAAGGCGCTGTCCGACGGGCCGAACAGCTGGCCGCTGCAGCGCATGGAAAGCCTGCTGGCGACGCTGGCGGAGCTCGACCGCGCGGTCAAGCGGGCCGGTTTCGAGGAAATGCGTTGATCGCCGCCCGTTGCCCGGGCGCGGTCGCTTGATCATCTCTGACGAAAAGGAAAAATCATGAGTTCAGTCGTCGATGTCGTCGCGCGCGAAATACTCGATTCCCGCGGCAACCCCACCGTCGAGTGCGACGTGCTGCTGGAATCGGGCGTGATGGGACGCGCCGCGGTGCCGTCCGGCGCCTCCACCGGCTCGCGCGAGGCCATCGAACTGCGCGACGGCGATGCGGCCCGCTACAACGGCAAGGGCGTCACCCAGGCCGTGGAGAACGTCAATACCGAGATCGCCGAGGCGATCATCGGGCTGGACGCGCAGGAGCAGGCGTTCATCGACCAGACGCTGATCCAGCTCGACGGCACCGAGAACAAGTCGCGGCTCGGCGCCAACGCGCTGCTGGCTGTGTCGATGGCCGTCGCCAAGGCGGCGGCGGAGGAGTCGGGGCTGCCGCTGTACCGCTACTTCGGCGGTTCCGGGCCGATGCAGATGCCGGTGCCGATGATGAACATCGTCAACGGCGGCGAGCACGCCAACAACAACCTGGACTTCCAGGAATTCATGATCCTGCCGGTCAGCCAGAACTCCTTCCGTGAGGCGCTGCGCTGCGGCGCCGAGGTCTTCCACGCGCTGAAGAAGCTGCTCGACCAGAAGGGCTTTTCCACGGCGGTCGGCGACGAGGGCGGCTTCGCGCCCAGCCTCGCCAGCCACGCCGACGCGCTGCAGTTGATCGTGCAGGCGATCGAGGCGGCTGGCTACTTCCCCGGCGAGGACGTGCTGATCGGCCTGGACTGCGCCGCCTCCGAGTTCTATCGGGACGGCAAGTACTTCCTGGCGGGCGAGGGGCTGGAGCTGAGCTCGGACCAGCTTGCCGACTATCTGGCCAATCTGGTCGACCAGTTCCCCATCGTGTCCATCGAGGACGGCATGGCCGAGGGCGACTGGGACGGCTGGAAGTTGCTGACCGACCGCCTCGGCGCCAAGGTGCAGATCGTCGGCGACGACGTTTTCGTGACCAACACCCGCATCTTCAAGGAAGGCATCAAGAAGGGCGTGGCCAACTCGATCCTGATCAAGATCAACCAGATCGGCACGCTGTCCGAGACCTTCGCGGCGATCGAAATGGCCAAGCGCGCCGGCTATACGGCGGTGATCTCGCACCGCTCGGGCGAGACCGAGGACAGCACCATCGCGGACATCGCCGTGGGCATGAACGCGCTGCAGATCAAGACGGGATCGCTCTCCCGCTCGGACCGCATCGCCAAGTACAACCAGCTGCTGCGCATCGAGGAGGATCTCGGCGATACGGCCGGCTATCCGGGGCTCGACGCGTTTTACAACCTCAGATAAAGAGCCGGGGCGAAGGCGAGGCAAACGTTCCGGGGGCGGCCGCGCTCCCGCGCCTCGCGCCCTGACCTCCGCTTTTTTTCGAACCGATGCGCTGGCTCTCCGCCGCCCTGATCGCCCTGCTCATAGTGCTGCAGTATCCGCTCTGGCTGGGCAAGGGCGGCTGGCTGCGGGTGTGGGACGTCGCCCGGCAACTGGAGCAGCAAAAGGAAAGCAACCGCACGCTGGAGGTGCGCAACGCGGGCCTCGACGCCGAAGTGCGCGACCTCAAGCAGGGCTATGACGCGATCGAGGAACGGGCGCGTTTCGAGCTGGGCATGATCCGCCAGGACGAAGTCTTCGTGCAGATTCCCGAGAAGATGCCCGGCAAGACGGCCTCTCCGGCCGAAAGCGGCGGCGTGAAGCAGAAAGAGTAGCGTTCCGCGCGCCGCCTTCCCGCCCGGCGCCTACTCGATCTCTATCCTTCCCGAAACCGAGACGCTGACCAGCGATTCGCCCGACTCGATCGGCATCGGCGCGGCGTCGGCGGACATGGCCTTGGCGGCGCGCAGCACCGGCACCGGCGGCGCGAAATGCCCGCCCGTGCTGACCGACAGTTCCCGGATGCCGTAGCTCTTGCCCTGCGCGTCGGCCACCAGCTTCGCGCGCGCCTTGAACAGATCGATGGCGTCGAGGATGGCGGCGTTCTCGGCCGTTCTCCGCGTCTCCGGCGAGGGCAGCATGCGCAGGCTGGAAACGGCCAGCGACGTCTGCAGTTTCCCGAGCAGCTCCGACAGGCTGGCCGTGTCGCCGGATTCGAGCGAAATCTCCGAGCGCATGCGCCAGGACTCGATCGCGCCGCCCTTGGCATAGACCGGGTAGGTGCTCGTCCCGCCGCTCTGGACCTTGATCGCCGGGTAGGCCTTGGCCAGCTTCAGCGCCTCGGCGACGGCCTGGTTGACCCGCCTGGACAGCTCCGCCGGCGTGGCGCCGGACGCCTCGGCGGACAGCGTGGCCTGCATCAGGTCGTTCGCCGCCGGGCGGCTGGCCTCCGACGACAGGTTGACGGTCAACGGCTCGGCGAGGGCGGCGCCGGCGGCGAGCAGCGAAAAAGCGGCCAGCGCCGCGTGCGGCAGACGGCAGCGAAACGGCAGGGATGCGCGCGGGGTAGAGGAGGTGAGGGGCATGTCTTCTCCGTTCGGAAATCAAGGGGCTTCGACGGCCGGCGCGTCGTGCGGCGGCGGCTGTCTAGTGTAGTGTTAACGCGTGGCCGGGCAGGGAAGCTTGGTACAATCCGGCCAACTCGATCGTACCACTGCGACGAGCCTGGGTCTTTGAGGAGGCAGCATGCTGAAAGTAGGAGAAGCGGCACCGATGTTCGTCCTCCCCGATGCGGATATGGATGCCGTTGACATTGCCGCCTATCGAGGCAAGCGTCACGTCGTCCTTTTCTTTTACCCGAGAGACGACACGCCGACCTGCACGCTGGAAGCCACCGATTTTTCCGATCATGAAGATGAGTTCTCGCGGCATGGCTGCGTCGTGCTCGGCATCAGCCGCGACGATTGCATCCGGCACGCCGAGTTCCGCGACAAGCACGGCATTTCGGTCAGGCTGCTCTCGGATGCCGACGGGCAGGTCTGCAAGCAGTACGGCGTGTGGCAAATGAAGGAAGTTGACGGCGTGAAAAAGCACGGCATCGTCCGCTCGACTTTCGTTATCGACAAACAGGGCGTGCTCCGCTTCGTGCTGTACGGGGTCAACGCCAAGGGCCACGCGCTGGAAGTCCTGCGCACGGCGAAGGAACTCAATTCATGAACATGCAAGTCATCAAGAACACCGTCGTCACCCTCGACTACAACGTCACCGATCCGGACGGCGAGCTCGTCGACGCGGGCAAGGAGCCGCTGGTCTACCTGCACGGCGGCTACGACGACATCTTCCCGATGATCGAGGAGGCGCTGCAGGGCAAAAAGGTTGGCGAGACCGTCGTGGTCAAGATGCAGCCGGACGACGCCTTCGGCGAATACGACGCCGACCTGATCCAGATCGAGTCGCGCAAGGATTTCCCCAAGGAGCTGCAGGTCGGCATGCAGTTCGAGGGGCTGCCGGAAGGCGGAGACGACGACGAGGCGCTGATCTATCGCGTCACGGAAATCGCCGACGACCGCGTGGTGCTCGACGGCAACCACCCGCTGGCGGGCATGGCGCTGGTGTTCACCTGCACGGTGACCGCGGTGCGCCCGGCGAGCGCCGAGGAGATCGCGCATGGGCACATCCACGACGGGGAGTGCGAGGAGGACTGAATCTGCGGCTTTGACCGCCGTTGGGAAAGCCGGGTCAGCGACCCGGCTTTTTGCTTTTTGGAGGATCGACGCTGACGCCTTTACGCCGTTTCCACGAGCCGCACGTCGAACGCCACCTTCAGCCGATTGCCGATCGCTCCGAAGATGGTGGCCAGATTGTCCATGCTCGGATTGCCTTTCGGGGACAGCATGCGATGCAGGCTCTTGCTGGGCTTGTGTGTCAGCTCCGCCAATCCCTCGAAGCCGACCGTCGCGTTCACGAGGTCGCGGAGAATGAGGCGCGCCGCGTCCGGTTCGCCACTAAGAAAGAGCGTGGCCGCTTCGTCCAGCAGTGCCTTGGCGAAATCCGGGTCGCGTTCGACGCGCTCGACGATGGTTTGCTTGAAATCACGGGTAAGCGTCATGCCTTTTTCCCTTTCCTGGCTGCGGCGAGGGCCTTCTTTCTCGCCTTGTATTCCTCGTGCAACGCTACCGCCCGGTCGATGGCTTTCTGCTGCCCTTTCTTGGTGCTGCCACCGAACAGGATGATCAGCGTTTCGCCCTCTCGGGCCAGATAGATGCGATAGCCCGGTCCCCAGTCGATCACGTACTCGCCAATACCTCTAAACCACTTGACGTTGGACGTATTCCCCAACTGCAGCCGGATCTTGGCGCTGGCGACCTTCGCCGCAGCCGGTGCGTCCAGCCCGTTGAACCAGCTCTGGTACGGATTGACTCCGTCTTCGCCGATATATTCTTCGAGCCGGATCTTCATCGCCGAATGGTAACTTATAGGTTACTATAAGGCAAGGCCATACGGTGCTTATCGGGCCAGCGACTTCAGCTCGAAGAGAGCGTCGAGCGCCTGTTTCGGCGTCAGTTCGTCGGGATCGATGGCGGCCAGGCGTTCGAGCGCCGGGTGCGGTTCGGGATTGGCCGGTTCGGGGCGGTCGGGAACTGCCGCGAACAGGTCGGGCTGCAGGGGATTGATCGACGCGCGCTGCTCGAATTCCCGCAACTGGCGCTTGGCCGCCTTGACCACCGAGGCCGGGATGCCGGCCAGCGCGGCGACCTGGATGCCGTAGCTCTGGTTGGCCGGCCCGTCCTCGACGGCGTGCAGGAAGACGATCTTCTCGCCGTGCTCGACCGCGTCGAGGTGCACGTTGGCGAGTTCGGGATATTCGTTGGCGAGCAGCGTCAGCTCGAAATAGTGGGTGGCGAACAGCGTCAGCGCGCGGTTCTTCTCGACGAGGTGGCGGCAGATGGCGAAGGCCAGCGCCATGCCGTCGAAGGTCGAGGTGCCGCGCCCGACCTCGTCCATCAGCACCAGGCTGTTGGCCGTGGCGTGGTGCAGGATGGCGGCCGATTCAGTCATTTCCACCATGAAGGTCGAGCGCCCGGACGCCAGGTCGTCGGCCGCGCCGATGCGGGTGAAGATCTGGTCGAGCGGGCCGAGCACCGCGCGCGCGGCCGGCACGAAGCTGCCGACGTGCGCCATCAGCGCGATCAGCGCCGTCTGGCGCATGTAGGTCGATTTGCCGCCCATGTTCGGGCCGGTGATCAGCAGCAGGCGGCGGCCATCGCCCAGTCTGGTGTCGTTGGCGATGAAGGTCTCGCCGCCGGCGAGTTCGTTCTCGACCACCGGGTGGCGGCCGCCCTCGATCAGCAGACCGGGCTCGGTGGAAAACCGCGGGCGGCAGTAGTTGCGCGCGAGCGCGACCTCGGCGAAGGCGGCGAGCAGGTCGGCGTGCGCGACGGCGCGGGCGATCGCCTGCAGGGCCGGGAGGTCGGCCTGCAGGCCCGTCAGCACGGCGTCGTAGAGCACCTTCTCGCGCGCCAGCGCGCGGTCCTGCGCGGACAGCGCCTTGTCCTCGAAGGACTTCAGTTCCGGGGTGATGTAGCGTTCGGCGTTCTTCAGGGTCTGGCGGCGCCGGTAGTCGTCCGGCACCTTGGCCGCGTTGGCATGGGTGATCTCGATGTAGAAGCCGTGCACGCGGTTGTACTCGACCTTCAGGCTGGCGATGCCGGTGCGTTCGCGTTCGCGCGCCTCCAGTTCGACGAGGTAGGCGCCGCAGTTGTCGTTGATGCCGCGCAGTTCGTCGAGCTCGGCGTCGTAGCCGGTTGCGATGACGCCGCCTTCGCGCAGCAGCGTAGACGGCTCCGGCAGGATGGCGCGGGACAAAAGATCGAGCGCGGCCTCCGGCGTCGCCAGTTCGGCCAGCAGTTCCCGCAGCAGCGGCGCCGGCGCGTCGGCCAGCGGCGCGCGCAGTTCGGCCAGCCGGTGCAGGCTGTCGCGCAGGCTGGAGAGATCGCGCGGCCGGGCGCTGAACAGCGCGATGCGGCCGGCGATGCGCTCGATGTCGGCGAAGCCGCGCAGCGCCTGGCGCACCTCGCGCAGCGTCCGGCCGCCGTCGCCGATCAGCGTCTCCACGGCGGCGTGGCGCGCCGCGGGCAGCGCCGGATCGCGCAGCGGATGATGCAGCGCGTGGCGCAGCGCGCGCGAGCCCATCGAGGTGACGCAGGCGTCGAGCAGGCTGAACAGCGTCGGCGCCGGCTGTCCGCGCAGCGTCTCGGTCAGTTCCAGGTTGCGCCGGGTGGCGGTGTCGAGGCCGAGGTAGGCGCCGTCGCGCTCGACGATCAGCGCCTGCACGTGCGGCAGGGCGCGCGTCTGCGTGGCCTGCGCGTAGCGCAGCAGCGCGCCGGCGGCGGCGATGGCGGGGTGCAGCCCGTCGGCGCCGAAGCCGGCCAGCGAGGCGGTCTTGAAGTGCGCGCAGAGTTCGCGCGCCGCCGCTTCGCCGTCGAAATGCCAGTCCGGCCGGCGGGTGAGCGCCGCCTCGGGCGAGAAAGGCAGTTCGAGGCCGTCCGGCACGACGATTTCGGCCGGGCGGATGCGTTCCAGGGTCGCCGCCAGCTTTTCCGGCGGGATTTCGCAGACGCGGAACTCGCCGCTGGCCAGATTCAGCCACGCCAGGCCGACGTGCTGGCGCGCCGGGGCCAGCGCCAGCAGCAGGGCGTCGCGCTTGTCGTCGAGCAGCGCCGCGTCGGTCAGCGTGCCCGGCGTGACGATGCGTGAGACGGCGCGTTCGACCGGCCCCTTGCTCGCCGCCGGGTCGCCGACCTGTTCGCAGATCACCGCCGATTCGCCGAGCTTGACCAGGCGCGCGAGGTACTGTTCGAGCGCATGATGCGGCACGCCGGCCATCTTGATCGGCACGCCGGCGCTCTGGCCGCGCGTGGTCAGGGTGATGTCGAGCAGGCGGGCCGCCTTCTCGGCGTCCTGATAGAAGGTCTCGTAGAAATCGCCCATCCGGTAGAACAGCAGCAGGCCGGGATGCTGCGCTTTCAGGCGCAGATATTGCTGCATCATGGGAGTATGGTTTTCCAGGGCGATGGTCTGATCTGTCTGCATGTGCGGTCGTGCGGGGATGGCGCCGGAAGCGAAGGGATGGATATTACCAGCCTGGCCGGTCCGGACGGGAGCGTCTATGCTGGATGACGACCATGGAGACAGGAGGAACGCCATGCAACTGACTTCAAGCGCATTCGCGCCCGACGGCGCGATTCCCCGGCTATACACCTGCGAAGGCCGCAACGTCTCGCCGCCGCTGGCGTGGAGCGGCGTGCCGGACGGCGCCGCCAGCCTGGTGCTGATCGTCGACGATCCCGACGCGCCCGATCCGGCGGCGCCGCGCATGACCTGGGTGCACTGGGTGCTGTACAACCTGCCGGTCGCCGGTTCCGAGCTGGCGGAAGCCGTGCGGGAACTGCCGGCGGGGACACGGGAGGGGCTGAACGACTGGAAGCGTGCCGGCTACGGCGGGCCGTGCCCGCCGATCGGCCGGCATCGCTATTTCCACAAGCTGTACGCGCTCGACGTGGCGCTGCCGGATCTGGGCAGCCCGGACAAGAAGGCGCTCGAACAGGCGATGCGGGGGCACGTCCTCGCCGAGGCGCAGTTGATCGGCACGTACCAGAAAGGGGCGTGACGTGCGCGCGGGGCGCCCGCCGTCTTCGTCAGACCGGGCGCGAATCGACCTGCCGCGCCAACGCCTGCAGCGTCGGCGCGACTTCCACCGGGTACGGCACGCCCGTCTCCAGCTTGCGCCAGGTCTCCGGCATCCGCGCCATCTGCGCGCGCGCGTAGTCGCGGACCGTAGTCAGCGCCGGACTCGGGCCGGTGCGCTGGCCGCCGCGCATGACGCATTCCAGGAGCGGCGTGCCGGGCAGGTCGTCGTCTGCGAGGGCGAGCGTGTCGCCGGCCATCCGCCAGTCGGCGTCGAAGCGGCGAAACACCTGCTTGCGCCCCGGCCAACTGGCCTTGCCCTCGGAGCGCTTGCGCCGCGCCGCGCCGGCGTATTCCTGGAGCTTGTAGGCGCATTCGAGGTAGGGGCAGTCGTTGGACGTGTTCATGCGCGTGCCGACGCCGAAGCCGTCGATCGGAGCGCCGGCCGCCAGCAGCGCCTGCACCGAATATTCGTCGAGGTTGCCGCTGACGAAGATGCGGATGTCGCGCAGGCCGTCGGCGTCGAGAATGGCGCGCACGTCGGCGGCGCGCTGGCCGAGGTCGCCGCTGTCGATGCGCACCCCCTGGATGGCGATCCCGTCGGCGGCGAGCTTGCGGGCGAGCGGTGCGAGTCCGCGCGCGGCGGCTTCGGTGTCGTAGGTGTCGATGAGCAGGGTGTTGGCGCGCGGATGCGAACGCGCGAAGTCCTCGAACGCCGCGAATTCGCCGTCATGCGCCTGGATGAACGAGTGCGCCATGGTGCCGAAGAGCGGAATGTTCCAGCGCATGCCGGCCAGCACGTTCGACGAGCCGTCGAAACCGGCCAGGTAGCTGGTGCGCGCCGAGAGCAGGCCGGCCTCGTCGCCATGGGCGCGGCGCAGGCCGAAATCGACCAGATGCCGGTCCGGCGCCGCCTGGCGCACGCGCGCCGCCTTGGTGGCGATCAGCGTCTCGTACTGCAGCAGGTTGATGATGCGCGTCTCGGCCAGTTGCGCCTCGCGCAGCGGCGCGGTGACGCGCAGGATCGGCTCGTCGGCGAAGAAGGGCGTGCCCTCGGGCATGGCCCACACGTCGCCGGTGAAGCGCAGGTCGGCCAGCGAGTCGACGAAGGCCGGGCTGAAGCGGCCGCTCGCGCGCAGCCAGTCGAGTTCCTCCGGGGTGAACCGCAGGCCTTCGAGGTAATCGAGCACCTGTTCCAACCCGGCGGCGAGCAGGAAATTGCGGTTGCCCGGCAGCTTGCGCACGAAGAACTCGAACACCGCCGTGGCGTTCATTGCCTTGTCGAAATACGCCTGCAGCATGGTCAGCTGGTACAGGTCGGTGAGCAGAACGCTTTCGCGGGTCGGACTCAAGATCACTCCTCCATGGCCACGGCGCCGGCGGCGAGCATTTCCGCGCGGGCGCGGTCGCCGTCGCCAGGCTGGACGTCGACCGCGCGGATGGCGGCGGTCAGCAGAGCGACGCCGTAGCCGAGGCCGAGCGCGTCCTTCACGGTATTCAGCACGCAATAATCGGTCGCCAGTCCGCCGACGAACAGGCGGTGCGCGCCGGCCTGCCGCAGCCGTTCATGCAGGTCGGTGCCGGCGAAGCCCGAATAGGCGTCGGCCTCCGGGCGCGCGGCCTTGCTGATCACCGTCGCGCCGGAGGGCAGCCGCAGCGCGTCGGCGAAGGCCGCGCCCGGCGTCTCGGCCACGCAGTGCGGCGGCCAGGGGCCGCCCTGGGCGGCGAACGAACAGTGGTCGGCGGGGTGCCAGTCGCGGGTGGCGTATATGGGCAGGCCGGCCGCCGCGAACCGCTCGATCCACCGGTTGAGCGGCGCGATGACCTCGTCGCCGCGCGGTACCGCCAGGCGTCCGCCGGGCAGGAAGTCGTTCTGCACGTCGACGATCACCAGCGCGTCGCCGGGTGCGAGGGGATGAGCGGCCATGGTGGGCCCTCCGTGCTATGCCTGCAGCGTCGGCGTGCGGTGGCCGTCGATCACTTGCAGCATCTGCGAAAAGATCTTCGGCGTCCCGCCGACCAGATTGCCGGTCTTCAGGTGGCTGTCGCCGCCGGCGAGATCGCTGACCAGTCCGCCGGCTTCCGTGATGAGCAGGCAGCCGGCGGCGACGTCCCAGGGCAGCACGCCGAATTCCCAGAAACCGTCGAAGCGTCCGCAGGCGACGTAGGCGAGGTCGAGCGCGGCCGAGCCGGCGCGGCGGATGCCGGCGGTGCGCTTGGCCAGATCCTTGAATACGCCGAGGTAGGCGTCGGCGTGCTCGAAGTTGCGGAACGGAAAGCCGGTGCCGAGCAGCGCCTGCTCCATGCGGTCGCACTTGGTGACGCGGATGCGCCGTTCGTTCAGGTACGCGCCGCCGCCCTTGCTGGCGGTAAACATCTCGTTGCGTACGACATCGTAGACTACCGCCTGGTTCGGCTGGCCCTTGTAGGTCAGGGCGATCGACACGGCGTATTGCGGGAAGCCGTGGATGAAGTTGGTGGTGCCGTCGAGCGGATCGACGACCCACTGGTAGTCCTTGCCGCCTTCGCCGGCGTCGGCTAGGCCGGACTCTTCTGCTAGAATCCCGTAGTCGGGATACGCCTCGCGCAGGATCTCGATGATCGCCGCTTCGGCCGCCTTGTCCACCTCGGTGACGAAATCGTTGTTGTATTTCTTCGGGGTGATGCGCAGGTGCTCGACGTCTTGCGCGGCGCGGTTGATGATCTGGCTGGCGCGGCGCGCGGCCTTGACCATGATGTTCAGTGCTGGATGCATGGCGTGTCTTTTAAAGAGTCCGGCGGGCGGACGGAGGATTCCGGTTCGCCCGTTTCGTTTATGGAACCGCGGATTTTAATATGAACCGGCCTTCCCCGTCTTTACCGACGCTGCCCGGCGCCCCGCAAGATGCGCTGTCCAGGGTGCGCATCGTGCTGTCCAACCCCAGCCATCCGGGCAACGTCGGCGCCGCCGCACGGGCCATGAAAACCATGGGCCTGTCCCGCCTGTACCTGGTCAATCCCAAAAGGTTTCCCGATCCCGAGGCCGTGGCGCGGGCGGCGGGCGCCGACGACGTGCTCGCCGACGTAGTCGTCTGCACGACGCTCGACGAGGCGCTGACCGGCACCGTCTTCGCGGTGGCGCTTTCCGCCAGGCACCGCAACCTGGGGCCGGAACGCCTGCAGGCCAGGGAGGCGGCGCCGCTGATCCTGGCCAAGGCCGAGGCCGGCGCGGGCGACGCGGCGCTGGTATTCGGCAACGAAACCGCCGGCCTGTCGAACGACGACGTCCTGCGCTGCCAGCGCACCGTCTTCATCCCGGCCAACCCGGAATACGCCTCGCTCAATCTCGGCGCTGCGGTGCAACTGCTGTGCTACGAATTGCGGCTGGCGGCGTACGGCGGGCGCCCGGCGGAAGTGACCCGGACCGTGCCGTTCAGCTCGCCGCCGGCCACCGGCGACGACATCGAGCGTTTCTACGCGCACCTGGAGCGGGTGATGGTCCGCACCGGCTTCCTCGACCCGAACCAGCCCAGGCGGCTGATGTCGAAAATCCGCCGCCTTTACGGGCGGGCCGCGCTCGAACGCGATGAAATCAACATCCTGCGCGGGATTCTCGACGCCGTCGAAAAACACGTTGCCACGGACACGCCCGGAAAATCTTGATAGAAGCACTCGGGTATTCTAAAATTCACCGTTTATCCAAACCGGAAAACCGCTTCCATGTTCAGCCGCCTGCGAGAAGATATCAGCTCGGTATTCGAGCGTGATCCTGCTGCCCGAACCTCGTGGGAAGTGCTGACCTGTTACCCCGGCCTGCATGCGGTGCTCATGCACCGCATCGCGCACGGGTTCTGGACCCGCCGGTTCCGCTGGCTCGGCCGCTTCGTTTCGCACCTGGCCCGCTTCTTCACCGGCATCGAAATCCATCCCGGCGCCACCATCGGCCGCCGCTTCTTCATCGACCACGGCATGGGCGTGGTGATCGGCGAAACGGCGGTGATCGGCGACGACGTGACCCTGTACCACGGCGTCACGCTCGGCGGCACCTCGTGGAACAAGGGCAAGCGCCATCCGACGCTGGAAAACGGCGTGGTCGTCGGCGCCGGGGCCAAGGTGCTCGGGCCGATCACGGTGGGCGCCAACGCCAAGGTCGGCTCCAATGCCGTCGTCGTGAAGAGCGTGCCGCCGGGAACCACGGCGGTCGGCAATCCGGCCCGCATCATCGACGGCGAGCAGGCGCAGCGACGCGAGGAAAAGGCCGGCCAGATGGGCTTTTCGGCGTACGCCCTGTCGTCCAGCCAGGACGATCCGCTGGCCAAGGCCATCCACGGCCTGCTCGATCATGCCGTGGAAACCGACCGGCGCATCGAGGCGCTGATCAAGAAGCTCGAATCCAGCGGCGTCAGCGTCGAGGACGAGCTGGCCACGGCGGACAAGTTCGATCCGAAGTACCTGGGCAGAATTGTTGACTGATCGCGGGAACTTGTCGATGGTTCGACAAAACTAATCAGGTATTAACGGACACACCGGAGGCACCATGCGACTGACGACTAAAGGGCGTTTCGCCGTCACTGCAATGACCGATCTGGCGCTGAACGGCGGCGCCGGGCCGGTGACCCTGGCCGGTATCAGCGACCGGCAGAAGATATCCCTTTCGTATCTCGAACAGCTGTTCGGCAAGCTGCGGCGGCACAAGCTGGTCGACAGCGTGCGCGGCCCCGGCGGCGGCTATTGCCTGGCGCGGCCGATGAGCCGGATTTCCGTGGCCGACATCGTGCGCGCCGTGGACGAGGCGCTGGACGCGACGCAATGCGGCGGCCGCGAGAACTGCAAGGACGAGGAGCGCTGTCTGACCCACGACCTGTGGGCGACGCTGAATCTCAAGATGTACGAATACCTGGAGTCGGTGACCCTGTCCGACCTGGTGGAGAAGCATCTGAACAAGCCCGGCGCCGAGATTTCCCTGCTCAAGGACGCGCGCCGTCCCGGTGCGCGGGCGCGCGGCGGGGCGTTGCCGGCGGTGGCCTGAGAAGAAGATGGCGGCATTGGTCTATTTCGATCACAACGCGACGACGCCGGTCGATCCCGCGGTGCTGGAGGCGATGCTGCCGTGGTTTTCCACGCAGTTCGGCAATGCCTCCAGCCGGCACGAATACGGCCGGGCGGCGCGCAAGGCGATCGACGAAGCGCGCGAACGGGTTGCCGCGGCGGCCGGCGCGCATGCCACCGAGGTGGTGTTCACCAGCGGCGGCTCGGAGGCGAACAACCTGTTCCTCAAGGGCGCGGCGGCTTTCCTGAAGCCTGGCGCGCTGGCCGTCAGCGCGGTCGAGCATCCGTGCGTGATCAAGCCGGCGGAACAGCTCGCGCGGCGCGGCTGGCAACTGCACAAGCTGGCGGTCGACGGCGAAGGGCGCATCGACCGGGCGGCGTATCGGCACACCTTGTCGCTGCGGCCGAAACTGGTGTCGGTGATGCTGGCCAACAACGAGACCGGGGTGTTGCAGGACGTCGGGGCGCTGGCCGAGGCGGCCGCCGAATCCGGGGCGTTCTTCCATACCGACGGCGTGCAGGCGCTGGGCAAGATCGCCGTCGATTTCCGCGCGCTGAACGCCCGCGGCGTGCATGCGCTGACCCTGTCGGCGCACAAGCTGGGCGGCCCGAAGGGCGCGGGCGCGCTGGTGCTGGACAAGCGGATCGAGCTCGACCCGCTGATCGCCGGCGGCGGACATGAACGCGGGCTGCGTTCGGGCACGGAAAACGTCGCGGCGATCGTCGGCTTCGGCGCGGCATGCGAACTGGCGACGCAGCGGCTGGCCGAACGCGCGCTGCGGCTGACCGCCTTGCGCGAACGGCTGGAAGACGGTCTGCGCGGCATGGGCGCGACGCTTTTCGGCGGCGGCGCGCAGCGCCTGCCGAACACGGTGTATTTCGCGCTCGCGGGGTTCGACGGCGAAACCCTGGTCGCGCACCTGGATCGCGCCGGCTACGCGCTGGCCAGCGGCGCCGCGTGTTCGAGCGCCAATCCGGAGCCGTCGCACGTGCTCAAGGCCATGGGCGTGGCCGACGACGTGGCGCGCGGCGCGGTGCGGGCCAGCCTCGGCGGGGACAATACGCCCGCGCAGGTCGATGCCTTTCTCGCCGCGTTGCGCGGCACGACGACGAAATTGCAGCAATTGACGGCCTTGGCGGTCTGAAACAATTTTTTGAAATGGAGCTAGGAAAATGCTGAAACTGCCGATCTACCTGGATTATTCGGCAACCACGCCGGTCGACCCGCGCGTGGCGGAAAAGATGATTCCGTACCTCGTCGAGAAATTCGGCAACGCGGCGTCGCGTTCGCATTCCTTCGGCTGGGAAGCCGAAGCGGCGGTGGAGGAAGCGCGCGAGGAAGTCGCCCGCCTGGTCAATGCCGACCCCAAGGAGATCGTGTGGACGTCGGGCGCGACGGAATCCGACAACCTGGCCATCAAGGGCGCGGCGAATTTCTATTCGGGCAAGGGCAAGCACATCATCACCGTCAAGACCGAGCACAAGGCCGTGCTGGACACCTGCCGCGAACTGGAACGGCAGG
Source organism: Propionivibrio sp. (assembly GCF_047602565.1). GTDB lineage: Bacteria > Pseudomonadota > Gammaproteobacteria > Burkholderiales > Rhodocyclaceae > Propionivibrio. The sequence continues at coordinate 249,942 of NZ_JASGGX010000001.1, read as the reverse complement.
GGTTCGAGGTGACCTACCTCGACGTGCTGGAAAACGGCCTGATCGACCTGGAGGCGTTCAAGGCGGCGCTGCGGCCGGACACCATCCTGGTTTCGGTGATGTTCGTGAACAACGAGATCGGCGTCATCCAGCCGATCGCGGAAATCGGCGAGATCTGCCGCGACAAGGGCGTCATCTTCCATGTCGACGCGGCGCAGGCCACCGGCAAGGTGGAAATCGACCTGGCCGCGCTGAAGGTCGACCTGATGAGCTTTTCGGCGCACAAGACCTACGGGCCGAAAGGCATCGGCGCGCTGTACATCCGGCGCAAGCCGCGCGTCCGGCTCGAAGCGCAGATGCACGGCGGCGGGCACGAACGCGGCTTCCGTTCCGGCACGCTGGCGACGCATCAGATCGTCGGCATGGGCGAGGCCTTCCGCCTCGCGCGCGAGGAAATGGCCGTGGAGAACAAGCGCATCGGCGCGCTGCGCGACCGGCTGCTCAGGGGCGTTTCGGACATCGACCATGTCTATGTCAACGGCGACCTGGAGCATCGCGTCCCGCATAACTTAAACGTCAGCTTCGCCTACGTCGAGGGCGAATCGATGCTGATGGCCGTCAAGGACCTGGCGGTTTCGTCGGGGTCGGCGTGCACCTCGGCCTCGCTCGAACCGTCCTACGTGCTGCGCGCGCTCGGCCGCGACGACGAGCTGGCGCACAGCTCGATCCGTTTCACGATCGGGCGTTTCAATACGGAAGAGGAAATCGATTTCGCGGTGAAACTGCTGCACGAAAAGATCGGCAAGCTGCGCGAACTGTCCCCGCTGTGGGAAATGGTGCAGAACGGCGTCGACCTGAACACGGTTCAGTGGGCGGCGCATTGATTGGTTAGACAGGAGCAGGCAATGGCATATAGCGAGAAAGTGCTGGATCATTACGAGAATCCGCGCAACGTGGGTTCATTCGGCAAGGATGAGTCGGGCGTGGCGACGGGCATGGTCGGCGCGCCGGCGTGCGGCGACGTGATGAAACTGCAGATCAAGGTCGGCCGGGACGGTGTGATCGAGGACGCCAAGTTCAAGACCTACGGCTGCGGTTCGGCCATCGCCTCGTCGTCGCTGGTGACCGAATGGGTCAAGGGCAAGACGCTGGATCAGGCGCTGGAGATCAAGAACACCCAGATCGCCGAGGAACTGGCGCTGCCGCCGGTCAAGATCCATTGCTCGATCCTGGCCGAGGACGCCATCAAGGCGGCCGTCGCCGATTACCGGAAGAAACAGGGCGGCGCGTGAGCGCCGGGCCCGGGGAAAGTCTGAAAAGAGGAGATGTGCAAATGGCGGTGACGCTGACCGAGAACGCAGCCAGGCACGTGGCGAGATACCTGCAGAAACGCGGCAAGGGGATCGGCCTGCGCCTGGGCGTGCGCACCAGCGGCTGTTCGGGCGTGGCGTACAAACTGGAGTTCGCCGACACGGCGGCGCCGGACGACATCGAGTTCGAATCGCACGGCGTCAAGGTGCTGGTCGATCCCAAGAGTTTGCCGTATCTTGACGGCACCGAACTGGATTACACTCGCGAAGGCTTGAGCGAGGGCTTCAAGTTCAACAACCCCAATGTCAAGGATGCCTGCGGCTGCGGCGAGAGTTTCAGCGTGTGACGTGGACGCATGCGGACCCGGCGGTCTCTGTGAAAGGGCGGTGACGTGGCTTCTGCGCTGGACGACATCGATTTCGGCTCCGATCATTTCGCGCTTTTCGGCCTGCCCCCGGCCTTCCGGATCGATCCGCGGGCGCTGGACAAGCGTTTCAGGGAACTGCAGGCGCGCGTGCATCCGGACCGTTTCGCGCATGCCGGGGAATCCGAGCGCCGCGTCTCGCTGCAGTGGGCCACGCGGGTCAACGAGGCCTACCAGACCTTGAGGAATCCGCTGTCCCGCGCGCAGTACCTGCTCGACCTGGCGGGGCAGGGCGTGGACAAGGAAAACAACACGGCCATGCCGCCCGAGTTCCTGATGGAACAGATGGAGTGGCGCGAGGCGGTCGCCGAGGCGCGGCAGGGGCGCGAAGTCACCGAACTGGAGCAGCTGCACCACCGTGTCAAGCAGCGCATGAACAAGCGCTACGACCAGCTTGCCGAACTGCTCGACGACCGGCGCGACTACGTGACGGCGGCAGACCGCGTGCGGCGGCTGATGTTCCTCGAAAAGCTGCTGGCCGAAATCGACGACGGAATGGCCGCCCTCGAAGCGTGATTCCGTCCGCCGAACGCCCCGAACATCGACGACTTCGCCGCGCGTGCGGCACGATCCGCCGGCGGTTCGCCGCCGTGGCGCGGGTAATCCATCAACGGAACGAGTACTGAGGAAACAGGAATTTCATGGCCCTTCTGCAAATAGCCGAACCCGGCGAATCGGCGGCGCCGCACCAGCACCGGCTGGCGGTCGGCATCGATCTCGGGACCACCAACTCGCTCGTCGCCACCGTGCGCAGCGGCCTGGCGGTGGTGCTCGGCGACGAGCTCGGCCGGCCCCTGCTGCCGTCGGTCGTGCGCTACCGGCCGGACGGGACAGCGTGGGTCGGATATGAGGCGCAGGCGGAACAGACGCGCGATCCGCGCAACACCATCGTCTCCGTCAAGCGTTTCATGGGACGCGGCATCAAGGACATCGCCCACCGCGAGAGCATGCCCTACGAGTTCCAGGACGCGCCGGGAATGGTGCGGCTGGAAACGGCGGCCGGCGTGAAAAGCCCCGTCGAGGTCTCCGCGGAAATCCTGCGCGCCCTGCGCGAGCGCGCGGAACAGTCGCTCGGCGGCGAACTGGTCGGGGCGGTGATCACCGTGCCGGCGTATTTCGACGATGCGCAGCGCCAGGCGACCAAGGATGCGGCCCGCCTGGCCGGCCTGTCCGTCCTGCGCCTGCTCAACGAACCGACGGCCGCGGCGATCGCCTACGGCCTGGACAACGCCGCGGAAGGCGTCTACGCCGTCTATGACCTGGGTGGCGGCACCTTCGACATTTCCATCCTGCGCCTGTCGCGCGGCGTTTTCGAAGTCCTGTCTACGGGCGGCGACTCCGCGCTGGGCGGCGATGATTTCGACCAGCGCATCTTCTGCTGGATTCTCGAGGCGGCCAAGCTCAATCCGCTGTCCGCCGAGGACGCGCGCCTGCTGCTGACGTGCGCGCGCGAAGCCAAGGAATACCTGACCAACCACGGCGTGGCGCCGATCAACGCGCGCCTGCGCAGCGGCGAACTGGTCGACCTCCGCCTGACCACCGAAGTGTTCACCGAAATCACCCGCACGCTGGTGGCCAAGACCATCCAGCCGATCAGGAAAGCCTTGCGCGACGCGGGGCTGGCGGTCGCGGACGTCAAGGGCGTGGTGATGGTCGGCGGCGCCACGCGCATGCCGCAGATCCAGCGCGCCGTGGGCGAGTTTTTCCAGCGCGAGCCGCTGAACAACCTCGATCCCGACAAGGTGGTGGCGCTCGGCGCGGCGACGCAGGCCAACCTGCTGGCCGGCAACCGCAACGCCGGGGACGACTGGCTGCTGCTCGACGTCATCCCGCTGTCCCTGGGCCTCGAGACGATGGGCGGCCTGGTGGAGAAGCTGATCCCGCGCAACTCGACGATCCCGGTGGCGCGCGCCCAGGAATTCACCACCTTCCGCGACGGACAGACGGCAATGGCGGTGCACGTGGTGCAGGGCGAGCGCGAGCTGGTGACCGACTGCCGTTCGCTGGCGCGCTTCGAGCTGCGCGGCATTCCGCCGATGGTGGCCGGCGCGGCGCGGATACGGGTGACCTTCCAGGTTGACGCCGACGGCCTGCTGGCGGTGACCGCCCGCGAGCAGACCTCCGGCGTGGAGGCCAGCATCGTGGTCAAGCCGTCCTACGGCCTGTCGGACGACGAGATCGCCAACATGCTCAAGGACTCCATGAGCCACTCGAAGGACGACGCCTTGCGGCGCGCGCTCAAGGAAGCGCAGGTCGAGGCGCAGCGCCTGATCGAGGCCGTCCAGTCGGCCACCCGGAGCGACCGCGATCTGCTGACGGACGCGCAGCACGCGTCGATCGAAACCGCGGTGGCCCGCCTGCAGGCGGCGGCGCTGGGCGAGGACCGCCGCCAGATCGCCCAGGCGATGAACGACCTCGAAGCCGAAACGCGCGAATTCGCCGCCCGCCGCATGGACAAGAAGATCCGCCAGGCCATGACCGGAAAACGGATCGACGACCTCGCCGCCCCGGACGCCGCGGCGGCAAAAACGGGAGAACACGCATGACGCAGATCATCGTATTGCCGCACCTCGAAATTTGCCCGGAAGGGGCGGTCATCGAAGCCAAGGAAGGCGTGTCCATCTGCCAGAACCTGATCGACAACGAGATCTACATCGAGCACGCCTGCGAAATGTCCTGCGCCTGCACGACCTGCCACGTCGTCGTGCGCGAAGGATTCGAATCGCTGCCTCCTTCCGAGGAGGAGGAAGACGATCTGCTCGACAAGGCGTGGGGGCTTGAACCCAATTCCCGGCTGTCCTGCCAGGCCATCGTCGGCGATACGCCGCTGGTCATCGAAATCCCTCGTTATTCGATCAATATGGCCAAGGAGGGCAAGCGATGAAATGGACCGACATCAACGACATCGCCATCGAACTCGCTGAAACGCACCCGGACGTCGATCCGACCAGGGTGAATTTCGTCGACCTGGCGCGCTGGATCATGGATCTGCCGGGCTTCGACGACGATCCCCGGCATTGCGGCGAAAAAATCCTCGAAGCCGTGCAGCAGGCGTGGATCGACGAGGCGCAGTAAGCATCGCCTCCGCCGCCGCGCCGATCCGGCCAGCGTCCCCGCTCGTCGGATTTTCTGCCGAAGCAGTGCGTTTCGGGCGCGCTGATTGTTGACTCAACCTCCAATCGCCGTCACGATTCATAGTGTTTTACATTTTTTTTGCGTGTCGATTCGCTCGGCTCTCATTTGAGCGGCGGGCTTTTGAAGGGATGGGGACAACATGCTGATAAGCAGAAAAATCTGGTTGCTGGTTGGAATCGCGATGGCGGCGTCGGCCATGGTTTCCTGTTTCGGCCTGTACGGGTTGAAGACCGTCAACTCGAACATGGTCGAAATCGCCGACAGATCCGTTCCAGCCTTGCTGCGCGTCAGCGACATGCGCGCCACCTACCTGGCGCTGATCCCGCAGCTTTACAACCGCGCGACGACGACCGAAGCCGAACGCGGCACGGCCCTGGAGAAGGAACTGGAGCAGGGCAACGACGCATTGATCAAGCAGATCACGGCGTACGGCGAGAACGTCACCAACGAAGCGGAAAAGCAGGCGCTCGACGAAGCCAAGCTCAGCCTCATTTCATTCGTGACGCGCATCAAGCAGATCAACGCCCTGACGAGCATGGGCGAAGTCCAGACGGCGCTGGAAATGATCCAGCGGGACATCGGCCCGCTGCACGAGCGCTTGTCCAAGTCGTTCGACGCGCTGGTGAAGATCAACACCGGCAACGTCAACTCCGTCGCCCAGGACGCCTCCGAAGCCTTCACCCGGACGCTGACGATCACGCTCACGGCGGCGGTGATCGGCGTGGCGCTCATCGGCGTGATGGGCTTCATGCTCGGCAAGTCGATCACGAAACCGCTCGGAGAGATGCAAAGGGCGATCATGCGCACGGCCAGCGAACTCGATTTCACCGAGTCGTTCAGAGTGAATTCCCGCGACGAGGTCGGCGCCACGCTGCAGGTTTACAACGAACTCCTGGCCAAGCTGCGCAGCAGTTTTTCCGACATCCAGACGGTCGCCGCGCGCATGGCCGCCATCACGACCGAAGTGGACCAGACGTCCAGGGAGATCGCGGAAAACTCGCAGCAGCAGAGCGATGCCTCCTCAGGCATGGCGGCCGCGATCGAAGAGCTGACCGTCAGCATCTCCATGGTCGCCACCCAGGCGCAGGATGCCAGCGTGCATACGCAGGAATCGCGGGCCAAGGCCGACCAGGGTGCGGAAGTCATCCTCAACACGGTCAGCGGCATCCAGACGATCTCGGATTCGGTGCGCGAGGCGTCCGACCGGATCGATGCGCTGCGCCACGACAGCGAGAGCATTTCCTCGGTGGCCAACATCATCAAGGAAATCGCCGACCAGACCAACCTGCTGGCGCTGAACGCGGCGATCGAGGCCGCGCGGGCCGGCGAGCAGGGCCGGGGCTTCGCCGTGGTAGCCGACGAAGTGCGCAAGCTGGCTGAACGCACGTCGAAGTTGACGCAGGAGATATCGACGCTGCTCGCCCAGATGCAAGGCAGCGCCAAGCAGGCCGTTGACACGATGGCCGCCGCCGTGCGGGAGGTGGAGGCCGGCGTGCAGAACGCGCAGGAAGCGGGGCGGTCGATCGGCGAGATCAAGGCCGGGTCGGGTACGGTGGTCGGCGCGGTGGAGGAGATCTCGGAAGCCGTGCGGGAACAGAGCGCGGCGAGCACCTCGATATCGCAGCGCATCGAGCAGATCGCCCAGATGACCGAGCGCAATACGGCCGCGGCGGGCAGTACCGCCGAGGCGGTCCATCGCCTGACCGAAATCAGCCGGGAAATCGAGACGGCCTTGAAGGCGTACAAAGTCTGAGCAGCCGCCTCCGCGCGCAAGCGGCGGCAAAAACGGCGCGGCGGGCTACAATGCCCGCCGTGTTTTTTTATTCATCGACGGAGTTTCGAACTTGTATCGCGTACTGTTCGTGTGCATGGGCAACATATGCCGCTCGCCCGCGGCCGAGACCGTGGTCAGGAGCCTGGCCGGCAAGGCGGGCTTGTCCCGCTTCCTGGAGCTCGACTCGGCCGGCACGCACGCCTACCACGAAGGAGAGCGGCCGGACTCGCGCATGCGCAAGGCGGCGGCGCGGCGCGCCTACGATCTCGACGGCCTGCGCGCCCGGCGGCTGAACGGCGGGGATTTCGCCCGGTTCGACCGGCTCCTGGCGATGGACCGCCAGAATCTGGAATTCATGCGCCGCGTGTGCCCCGCCGAATTCCACGGCAAGCTGGGACTTTTCATGGCGTTCGCCAGGGACGCCGGCGAGGAGGAGATTCCCGACCCCTATTACGGCGGCGCGGAGGGCTTCGAGCGGGTGCTCGATCTGTGCGAGGCGGCCGGCCAGGGGCTGCTCGACGCCATCGGCCCGCTGGTCAGGAACGCTTCACGGTCTTGAAGCGTCCGCTGCGTTTTTCCGGCGTTAATCCAGCTTCTTCAGGTAGTCCTTGGTGAACACCTTGTCCGGCAGGTCGCGCAGCTTCATGTTGCCGTATTCGAGCACCGACTGCTCGCCGCTGCGCATGGCGTCCTCCATGACCAGCCGCGTCGGGCGCTGCCGGCCCTCCATCGTCTGGTAGTTCTCGTATTTGCAGGTCTTCAGCAGGCGGTTGGACAGCGAATAGAACTCGGCCTTGAACGGCCAGTTGTTCTTCTGATTAACCCAGTAGACGACTTTCTGATAGGTCACGCCCCGGTCGATGGCGTTCAGTTCGAGCACGTTGTAGGTCTCGGCACCGATGGTTTCGGTGCGCAGCAGGCGCGCGTTGTAGTCGCCGGCGAAATTCGCGCGCGCCAGGTCGCCGTTGGCGACCTGCCCGGTCAGCCGCTGGGACAGCGCGATGCGGATCGGCTGCGACACGTCCGGCATGAACACCCACAGGTCGCGGCCTTTCATCAGGATGATCTGGCCGCGTTCCGAGGCCGGTTCGGTGACCATCACCACGGTATTGCTGTTGCCCTTGGACAGCACGCGGTACCGGCGCAATTCCGGGTCCTCTCCGGACTTGGAGGTGGCGATGCGCACGTCCACCTGGAAGCCTTCCGCGGGAAAACGAACCAGGTCGGCCTTCTCGACGATGCTGCGCGCGGCCGGATCGTCGGCGGGAGCGGAAGGCTTCTCCGGGGCGGCTTCCTGGGCGGACGCCGCGAGGCACAGGAGCGAGGCAAGCGCCAGCGCAGCCTTGACACATTTATGCCGGATCGTCATGATTTGCATGGTTTTTCCCCTTTGCGCCGACAACTCAGGCAATGTCGGGAGAGAGTTTGCTGATGAGCGTCGTCCGCATCGAACACGTATACAAGGATTATCTGCTCGGCGATCAGAAAGTCCAAGCCCTCAAGGACATCACGCTGGCGTTCGAGCCCGGCGTGTTCCTGGCCATCGCCGGCCCGTCCGGCAGCGGCAAAACCACGCTGCTCAACCTCATCGGCTGCATCGACGTGCCGACGAGCGGCAAGATCTACATCAACGACATGGACATCAGCGGGAAGACGCCGGACGAGCTGGCCGACCTGCGCAACCGCACCATCGGCTTCATCTTCCAGACCTTCAACCTGCTGCCCGTCCTGTCCGCGGCCGAAAACGTCGAATATCCCCTGCTGCAGCGCAAGGACGTGTCGCCCAAGGAACGCAAGAAGCGCGTCGATTACTTTCTGGACATCGTCGGCTTGTCCCGGTACGCCGAGCACCGGCCGAACCAGCTGAGCGGCGGGCAGCGGCAGCGCGTGGCGATCGCGCGCGCCCTGGCGATCCTCCCCTCGATCGTGCTCGCGGACGAACCCACCGCCAACCTCGACCACAAGACGGGCGAGGAGATACTGAGCCTGATGAAGCAGATCAACCGGGCGTTCAACACGACGTTCATTTTTTCAACGCACGACAAGCGTGTCATCGCCAAGGCGGACCGGCTGGTCCGCGTCGAGGACGGCCAGATCAGCATTCTCGGAGTCCGCTCGGACGCCAAATGGTCGCTGGTGCGCCAGCGCAAGGGCAGATCCGTGGCGGCGAAGGGCACCCGGGAGGAATAAGGAGAACCCATGCGACCGGAAAACGCAGAGAAAAGTGGAATCGCCACGGCCTTGTCGGCCTGCTTCGGCGTCATGCTGGGCGCCTGCTGGCCGTCCGTCCTTCTGGCGGCGGATGCGGCCGGCGCGGGGGAAAGCCGGGATGTGCTGTTCGGCGACGATGACGATCCGTTCAAGGATGCGCCCAAGCAGGGCGCGCCGTCATCCGGCGGCAACGGGATCAAGGGCTTCCTCCAGTTCGAGATGGCGCGGACCACGGAATCGCCTGCGCACTGGTCGAAGATGATCACGCGCGCCGATTTCTCCGGCAGCGGCAACCTGGGCAACGGAATCAAGTGGAAGCTCGGCGCGCGCGTCGATTACGACGCCGTGTATAGCCTCTACGACGACTATCCCGGCCGCGTCGAGCGGGACCAGCGCTTCAACGTCTACCTGCGCGAGAACTATCTCGACGTCGGCGCGGGCAACTGGGATTTCCGCCTCGGCAAGCAAAACGTGGTGTGGGGCGAGATGGTCGGCCTGTTCTTCGCCGATGTCGTGTCGGCCAGGGACATGCGCGAATTCATCCTGCCGGAATTCGACATGATGCGCATTCCCCAATGGGCGGCCCGGGCGGAGTATTTCAACGACGATTTCCACGCCGAATTCCTGTGGATTCCGGTCGCCAGCTACGACCTGATCGGCAAGCCGGGCGCCGAATTCTACCCGTGGCAGATTCAGCCGCCCGGCGTGAACGTCGTCTATCGGAACGAGGACATTCCGTCCAGGACGCTGGAAAATTCCAACTACGGCATCCGCCTGTCGACGCTGGCCAACGGCTGGGACGTCTCAGGCTTCGCCTACAGCAGCATGGACGTGTCGCCGACCTTCTACCGCGACGCCGCAAGCGTTCCCGACACCTACATCTACCGCGCCAAGCATGACCGTATCCAGCAGTACGGCGGCACCGTGGCCAAGGATTTCGGGGAGGTCGTCCTGAAGGGCGAAATGGTCTATACGCATGGCCGCCAGTTCACCGTCCTGCGCGCCTCGGACAGCAACGGCGTCGTTCCGCAGAACACCCTGGACTGGGCGCTCGGCCTCGATTTCAGCCTGCCGGCGGATACCCGTTTCAACGTCCAGTTTTTCCAGCGGCAGTACTTTTCCCACGATTCCGACCTGATCGCCGACGCGCGCGAGAACGGCTACAGCCTGCTGCTCAGCCACAAATTCACCGACAAGCTGGAAGCCCAGACGCTGTGGATTTCCAGCCTGAACCGGACCGACTGGCTGCTTCGCCCGAGGATCACCTGGAATTTCGAACGGAACTGGCGGCTGGCGGTCGGCGCCGATGTCTTCAAAGGCCCGCGGCTCGGGCTTTTCGGCCGGTACGACGGGCAGGACAGGGTTTATTCGGAAGTGCGCTACAGCTTCTGAATCAGGCGAGGACCTTGCTGGATACGCCTCCCAGGCGGAAAAACGTCAGCATATTCGCCAGGTCGGTTTTGTGGTAAGCGGGTAATGCTTCCCGCAAGCTGCGCAGGGACCTAACGATTTCCGGCGAAAGCTCCCTGCGTGGAGGCGTCTTGGTCACCACCATATACGGCACGCACCAGGTGCTCATTACGCTGGCACGGTTCCCGAAACTCTGCCGGCAGGCCGTCCGGAAATCTTCAAGGGCAAAGGCCGCGTGCAATGAATGAAGGTAGTCAAGGGTGAACAAGGGCGGTTGGCGATCCTCATATTGGTAAGCGAAGTAGTCGATCGAGTCCTTGCGCTTCAGCCGGCCGAAATCCACCAGGTACAGACCGCCATCCTGTTTCAGGACTCGGGCGGCTTCGCTGTACGTCCGGTTCAGCGCCTCGGTATCGGGAAGATGATGCAGCGCCATCGTCGACATCACGGCGTCGAAACTGTCATCGCCGTATTGCCCCAAATCGGTTATCGATCCTTCAGCAAAGGCGACGTTCGATAGTTGCTGCGAGACCGCCAAATCCCTGGCTCTGCGCAACATTTCCGGCGAGAGGTCCAGCCCGACGAATTCGCAATCCGGATTCAGGCGGGCAACCTGCGCCAGCTGATTGGCCGGGCCGCAGGCCAGGTCGAGTACGCGATCGCCGGGACGTATGGCCTCGCAGATCTGGGCCGAGTGGAAAAGATACACGGGCGCCATGACGCCGCCCTCAAGCCCGGCCTGGGTGTATTCCCGAACCTGTTGCGGATCGTCCATGACCAGAGAGGGCTCATTGCTCCTCATCACCTGCGGTCGCGATAGCAATTCCTTTACAAGGACCTTCATCACGGACAGGCTGGGCATAGTACACCTCCTCTGCATTTCTGTTTCCCGATCAGTCTAGTATCAAAAGCAAAAGCTTACACGTACGAGCTGAGGAGAATTGCAGGCGTTGCCAAAGGGTATGGCTTGATGAAACCTTCCGTGTCTTCGGCTTTTGAGAATGTCGATTTCTTTTACACTCGCTGAAGGGAGTTGCGGTAGGAAGTTCTTTCAGGGATTGAAGACGTTTATAAAACAAGGTGTTAATGGCTGCTTTTCAAGGCTGGCATATGCATTGCTTATGTCACCGTGCGAAGAGCTTCTTCGAGTTTCTCCAACCCTGAAGTCAGGAGTTCAATATGTCAATTTTCAATAAGCACCTACTCGCGATCGCTACGGGCGCGGCGTTGGCAGTTGGAGCGGGTGGCACTATCGCGGCACCTGTTTTCGAAGTAACCCCCGGTTCGCTCTCGGGTGTTTCGTCGGCACCGTTTGAAGCCGATTTCGTCAATGGCGTCTCCTCGGCGCGGGTTACGAATATTGGCGGTTTTAACTACGATTCCAGCGGCTACATTTCCTATGGGCAGTTCTCGCTCGCGGGAAACCCGGTTCAGTCGCTTGCGAGCGGACTGGGCAGCCAGTATGGACTCTACGCAACGTTCTCCCAGACCTTCACCTGCGCCAGCCTTCTCAGCCCGGGTGTCACGTGCGCCGTGACCTCCATCAGCCTGAGTCTGTATGCTGATATCTGGAACGGGGTAGTCGGGAATATCAACACCTTCACGGGCGCCACCCTCGCGAGTGCTCCGACTGTGACGGATCACGGCTCGAACGACGTACTGCTGGGATCAGCCAATCTGATTCTTGCCGGGTTAGCCGGAATCAATTCCCTCGGCGGCGCCTTTGAGAACGTGACTACCAATTTCCTTTTGACCGACGCGGGCAAGGCCTTCTTTACCGATCCGGTCCCGTTCTATTCGTTGGCGTTCAGCAACTTCAACAACACGAGCCAAGGTATCCAGTGCAATACCGCCGGTTGTGTGGGCGCGACGATAGTGGCGATCAATTCGGAAAATGGCGGTACCGATTTCAACAGCGTTCCTGAGCCTGCAACGCTTGCCCTGATGGGACTGGGCCTGCTCGGCATCGGCACCCTGCGTCGCCGCAAGATCTGATTCTGTTCATCCGCACCTGACAAAAAACCCGCTTCGGCGGGTTTTTTGTCAGGCTTATTCACTGTCACTGAACTGAATATCCTCCGGGCGCTTGCGAATGGAACGGGAAAACGGTGAACGTGAACGTCCCACCCGACAGAAGAAGGAAAAGCTGTCGTTCTGCCCGGCTCCCGCGATGGTTTCGAAACGTGCTGCGAGCGTTCGGGTTTGACTGAATATTGCCGGAAGCGCGGAGAAGCGCTTTCCCGTCCGCGCATACCAGCGAAAGATGACCGGTGTCATTTCCGGCTGCAGGTGCAGGCCGAGGAACGTCGCGGTCAGCCAGAGGCGCTGCAGGGCGATGCCGGCCTGGACGTGGTCCGCGAGCGCCGCGGGCGCGACGGCCGGCTTCATCAGGACATGCGCCGCGCAGGCGAGCGCGGGGACGAAATCCAGTTGCACGCGCGGGACGATCGTGCCGCCGAGATAGCGGTTGAAAAAATCGACGCGCTCCCAGCGCTGCATCACCCAGCGCATGAGCTTGGCGGTCGCCGGATCGACGCCGACGGCCTGGTCGGGAATTCGGTCTTCGCTGTAGCGCGCGTTCCACTCGATGATGTCGCGGTGCACGGGGTAGGCCTCCGGACAGGTCAGCCGGATTCCGGCGTTCTGCCAGAGCAGGCGGGCGACGGCGAGCCGGTCCTGGAACGATTCGAAGAACTGCAGTGTGTAGCCGCCGCCCACGGCGGCCGTCAGGGCGTCCTTCTGGGTCTGGCTCAGCGCTGTCGTCCGCATGGGCCGGCGCTGCACAGAACGCGATTCGATGTGGCGGACCAGCGGGTCCTCGGCTATGTCGGCCGGGGTAAGCGCGACGTCGTAAACGGGCTCCTCATCCGCACTGCCGGGGCGGAGCGTCCAGTCGGTGCGCAGGCCGAAGCGCGTGGCGGCGAGCCGCAGCGTTTCCAGCAGCGCGCCATGCGCCATGTGGCTGGCGTGCCCGTCGAAATCGTAGAGGACGTACCGGCGCGTGTCGAAGCCGTGGATGGCGATCTGCGAATCCGAGACGATCTCGAACTGCCAGGGCTGCGTGTTGTCGCCGCTGGGCGCCCAGCGGGCGAGGGCGAGGATCTTTTCGAGGGTTTCGCGCGGCATGGCGAGTCACTTTCCTGGTTTGGCGGCGCGGGCCAGCTGGGACTTGACGAGGAAGGTCATCAGCCGCTGCAGCGGGTTGCGGTGGCCCCCAGGCCGCCATGTCTTGACGTAGCGCATCCGGTAGCCGTCGAACTGGCTGGCCCAGGGAGCGAGCCGGACGCCGCCGCGCCCGAGCACGAGTTTCAGCGTTTCGATGGCGGCGACGCCAGCGCACAACTGGCAGGCGGCGATGCAGGACGGTCCCTTGCGTTCGGCGAGATTGACGCGCGACATGTCGGCCACGTAGCCGCGCTGGAGCATGGCGGGAGAAAGTCCGACCAGGAAGCGCACGGCCATGTCGATTTCGTTCCGGCACTCCGCGAAGCCGAAATAGTCTTCGAACGGCATGCCGCCGGGACCAAAGACGAGCAGCGCCGTGCCCAGTCCCAACGGCGCCGCGGTGACGACCGGGATGCCCTTGCGTTCGCAGGCGGCGAAGGTCATGCGCCGGGCTTCGAAAGCGAAGAAATCGAGGCCGTCAACATAGACGTCGGCGCCGGCCAGAAACTCCTCCAGCGTGTCGCCCTGAATCCCGCCGGGAAAGGCGCGCAGCTCGATCTCCGGATTGACATCCTTGACCATTTCCGCGAGGGCTTCTATTTTCGGGCGCCCGAGCGTGCTGACCAGCGCGCCGACCTGGCGGTTGAAATTGACGATGTCGAAAACGTCGAAATCGGCGATCGTGAAACGGCCGATCCCCATCCTGGCCAGCGTGAGCAGATGCACCCCGCCGACGCCGCCCAGCCCGCCGATGGCGACGCGCGCGTTTCGCAGGCGTTCCTGCTCGGCCTCGGTCACCCATCCGATGTTTCTCGAAAACGCCATTCCGTAATCGAACGCCTGCATGATGAGTCCTTGTCGTATGATGGGAACCCTCTGTTAATCTAGCAGACCAACGGCTTCCGATGAATAGCCTGATCGCCGATTTCCGCCTGGCATCAAGAAACCTCAGGCGCAATACGCAGCGGACGCTGGTGGCGACGCTGACGGTGGCGTTCGGGATCGTCGCCTTCCTGCTGGCCGGCGGGTTCATCGCCTGGATTTTCGAGCAGATGCGGGAAAGCGCGATCCATTCCCAGTTCGGGCACGTGCAGATCGTTCGTCCGCATTTCTTCGAAAAAGGCATCGCCGATCCCTACGCCTTTCTACTGCCGGAGAAATCGGCGGAACAGTCGCTCGTCGAACGCATGCCGGGGTTCCGCAGCCTGGCGCCACGCCTCGCCTTCAGCGGCCTGATCAGCCACGGCGAAACGACGATCGCCTTCATCGGCGACGGGGTCGATCCGGCCAACGAAAAGCCGGTGAGCAGCCAGGTCAACATCATGAGCGGCCGCGACCTCGAAACCGCCGACGAAGCCGCCGTCATTCTCGGCGAAGGGCTCGCGCGCAGCATGGGCGTGGCGCCCGGCGACGACGTCGTCCTGCTGGCGACGGCTGCCAGCGGCAGCCCGAGCGCAATCGAGGTTAAGGTCGCCGGGACGTTCGCCACGACCACGAAAGAGTACGACGATTCGGCGCTGCGCCTGCCGATCCAGACGGCCAGAAAACTGATGAAGGTCAAGGGGGCGACCTCCTGGGTCGTGCTTCTCGACGAGACGGAAAGGACGGCCGAGGCGAGCCGTTACCTGTCCGAAAAACTGCCCGGGGACAAATTCGAGATCGTGCCCTGGACGGCGCTGGCCGACTTCTACAACAAGACGGTCGTGCTCTTCTCCAGGCAAGTCAGCGTCGTCAAGTTCATCATCGGCCTGATCATCGTGTTGACCATTTCCAATACCCAGATGATGAGCGTCCTCGAACGCACCACCGAGATCGGAACCAGCCTGGCGATCGGGGTGCGGCGGCGGGCGCTGATGCGCATGTTCGTCGCCGAAGGTGCGCTGATCGGCGCCGTCGGCGGCGTGCTGGGGCTGCTCCTCGGATTCGTGCTGGCCCAGGCGATCTCCGCGATCGGCATCCCCATGCCGCCGCCGCCCGGCATGGCCAGGGGATTCCTCGGGGAAATACGGATACTGCCGCAGCTGGCGGCGGACGCGCTGGTCCTGGCGGTGTTCACCACCTTCGCGGCTAGCCTCCTGCCCGCCTGGAAAGCGAGCCGCATGATCATCGTCGATGCGCTGAGGCGGAACCAATGAAGGCCGATCTCCGCCAGCGCCTGAATTTCGCCCTGCGCAACGTGTTCCGGCAGCGCGCGCGCTCGGCGGGGACGCTCGCGGCGATCGCGCTGGGCGTGGCCGGGCTGATCCTCGCCGGCGGCTTCGTCCAGGACATTTTCTTCCAGCTCGGCGAGGCAGTGATCCATTCGCAGAGCGGACACATCCAGGTGGCGAAGAAGGGCTACCGCGAGGGGCGCGTGCGCGCGCCGGAAGCGTTTCTCATCGACCGGCCCGACGAACTCAAGCGCATGATCGGCGAGGCGCCCGGCGTGCAACTGACGCTGGAACGGCTCGGTTTCGCGGGCGTCATCAACAACGGCAAGCGGGATCTCGGCATCATCGGCGAAGGGGTCGAGCCGTCGGCCGAGGAAAAACTGGGCACCTATCTGCGCTACATCGAGGGCCGTCCGCTGCGCGACGGAGACCTGGACGGCATCGTCATGGGGCAGGGCGTCGCCAGGTCGCTGGGGCTCAAGCCCGGCGACCGGGTCAACCTGGTGATCAGTCTGGCCCAGGGCGCGGTCAATACGCTGGATTTCGAGGTGATCGGCGTCTTCCAGAGCTTTTCCAAGGATTTCGACGCGCGCGCCGTGCGCATCCCGCTGCGGGCGGCGCGCGAGCTCATGGATACCGCGTCGGCGCATGTCCTGGTCGTCATGCTGGACAGGACGGAAGATACCGACGCCGTGCTCGCCTCCCTGAAAAACCGCCTGGAAGACCGGGGTTTCGAACTGGCCAGTTGGCGCGAACTGTCCGACTTCTACGACAAGACGCTGAAGCTCTATGACCGGCAGTTCGGCGTGCTGCGGCTGATCATCCTGCTGATGGTGCTCCTCAGCGTCACCAACAGCGTGAACATGACTCTGTTCGAGCGGACGCGCGAGTTCGGCACGCTGCTGGCGCTGGGCGACCGGCCGGGGACGGTGTTCAGGCTGATCATGACCGAGAGCGCGCTGCTGGGCGTGCTGGGCGCGGCGATCGGCGTGGCGGTCGGGTGCGCGGCGGCCATGATCATCTCGGCCATCGGCATTCCCATGCCGCCGCCGCCCAACGCCAACATCGGCTATACGGCTTCGATCCGCCTCGTGCCGGGCGAAATCGTCCTGGCGGGCGCCATCGGCGTCGCGGCGACGATCCTGGCCGCCGTGCTGCCGGCGCGCCGCGCCTCCCGCCTGAACGTGGTCGACGCCCTGCGGCAGGGAGTGTGACTTAGTTGTTTTGCCGGCTGCCGGCGACCGGGTAACCTGTGGAATATGCTGTGGCGGTGCGAATAGGCAACAGAATCAGTTTGTTGTGTTATTGATGTAAGAATAATCTTAATTCGAATCAGGACTTTTCGGATAAGATTTAATCCTGAATGTTATCTTTCTTTCATGGATCGATTGCTGCCTAAGGAGAATGAAATGTCGGTCAGCCTGAAACAAGGTGTTGCTACAGTGATGCGCTGGGTCATGCTGGGAGTGCTCGGAGCAGCAATCTTCGGCTGTGCGACGGGCAACTCCGTTCCTCCCGCGCCGGCTAGCGCCGCTTCGTCGAGCTACAACTACATCATCGGTCCCGGCGATTCTGTCGAACATCGTGGTCTGGCGCAACCCGGAACTTTCGATGTCGGTGCCGGTCCGTCCGGACGGCAAGATCGCGGCGCCCCTGGTCGAGGACCTGCCGGCGATGGGCAAGGATCCGACGACGCTGGCGCGCGACATCGAGAAGGAACTCGGCAAGTACATCCGCGATCCCGTCGTGACCGTGATCGTCACCCAGTTCGTCGGCCCGTACAGCGAACAGATCCGCGTGGTCGGCGAGGCCGGCAAGCCGCAGACGCTGCCGTACAAGCAGAAGATGACCCTGCTCGACGTGATGATCGCCGTGGGCGGATTGACCGACTTCGCGGACGGCAACGCGACGACGCTGCTCAGGACGGCCGAGGGCGACAAGCAATACAGCGTGCGCGTCGCGGATCTGATCAAGCGCGGCGACGTGTCGGCCAATGTCGACATGAAGCCGGGCGACGTGCTGATCATCCCGCGCAGCTGGTTCTGACGGGTTTTTCTCCGACTCGCATTGCGTTTCCGGACGCAATGCGATTTTTCAACCTTTGATGAAACAATTGACCAATGGATGAACTCCTCCGCCAGGCAACAATCATTCTGCGGGGAATGTGGAAACATCGCTGGCTTGGACTCGTGGTCGCCTGGGTCGTCGCGGCGGTCAGCGTCGTCGTGGTTTTTCGCATTCCGGACCGATACGAGGCGTCGGCACGCATCTATGTCGATACGCAGTCGATTCTGAAACCGCTCATGTCGGGGTTGGCGATCGAGCCCAACATGGATCAGCAGATACTGATTCTCAGCCGTACGCTGATCAGCCGGCCCAACATCGAGAAGCTGATCCGCATGGCCGATCTCGATCTCAACGTCAAAACCAAGGCCGCGCAGGAAGCCTTGGTGGATGACCTGATAAAGGCGGTGGCGATCAGAAGTACTTCCCGCGACAACCTCTACACGCTGTCCTATAGCGATCCGCAGCCGGAACGGGCGAAGCGCGTCGTGCAGTCGCTGGTCTCGATCTTCGTCGAGTCGAGCCTGGGGGATAAACGCAAGGACGCCGATACCGCCAGGAAATTCATCGACGACCAGATTCAGGTGTATCAGAAAAAGCTTGAAGAAGCGGAAAATCGCCTGAAGGAGTTCAAACTGAAGAATCTTGCCGCCCAGACCTCCGAGGGCAAGGACTATTTCGGCCGTCTCGGCGACGTGAGTGGGTCTCTGGAGAGGGCAAAGCTCGAGTTGCGCGAAGCCGAGAATTCACGGGATGCGCTCAAGCGGCAAATCGTAGGGGAAGAACCCTCACTGCTGTCGGACGCGCCTGAAATTACCTCGGTGGTTTCGGTACCCGACATCGATGCGCGTATCGATTCTCTGAAACGCAATCTGGATGGGCTTTTGCAGCGATATACCGAGCTTCATCCCGATGTCGTCGGGACGCGGCGGATGATCAAGGAGTTGGAAGAGCAGAAACGCGAGGAGATCGCCGCGCGCAAGAAAGTGGCTGTCTCGAGTCCCGCCGCGGTAACCAGTACCAACCCCGTGTATCAGCAATTGAAAATCTCGCTGGCGGAAAGCGAGGCGACCGTGGCGTCGCTGCGGGTCCGGGTGGCGGAGTATCAGAGCCGCTACAATCAACTCAAGGATTCGATGAAGATGATTCCGCAAATCGAGGCGGAACTCACCCAGCTCAACCGCGACTACGACATCAACAAGAAGAATTACGAAGGTCTGGTGGCACGCCGGGAATCCGCGACGATTTCCGGCGAGATGGACGCGTCGTCGGCGGCCGTTGATTTCCGTCTGATCGATCCTCCCCGCGTTTCGCCCAAGCCCGTGTATCCGAACCGCCTGCTGCTGTTGCCGCTGACGCTCATATTGGCGCTCGGAGCGGGATTCTTCATCCCGTTCGCGGCAAGCCAGATCCGTCCGGTTTTCTTCGACGCGCGGGCATTGCGGGAAGTGAGCGGTTTACCATTGCTCGGGACCGTCTCGAAGAAAGTGGCGGATGCCGACATCGCCAGGGAGAAGACGAGGCTGCGGCAGTTCATTGCCGGGGTCCTGTCATTCGTGGGCGCCTATGGGGTGGGAATCGCCCTGTTGGTTTATTTCACGTCCCGCACTGCTTGAGGAACGACAATGAGTCTCATCGAACAAGCGGCGCAACGTCTGGAGCAATTGAGAAAGGCCGGAGTCGATATCCACTCGCCGTCTCAAGAGGAAAGCTCGGGGCCGAGCGCAAACGGAGGCAGCGAGGTCGGCGGTCGCCCGGCGGAACGTGAAGGCGAGGGTTCTGCCAGGCCGGTAGCGCCAGGGACAGGATCGGCCGCGGTGCAGACGCCGGAAGTGCCCGTGTCGCGCCGGGTCGATGTCAATCTTGATGTACTTGCCGCTTCCGGGATCGTCTGTCCCAATGCTCCCCGCTCCCGCAAGGCGGACGAGTTTCGCGTCATCAAGCGCCCGCTCATCGACAATGCGATGGGGAAAGGCGCGGCGCGCATCAAGGACGGCAACCTGATCATGATCACGAGCGCCTTGCCCGGGGAGGGAAAGACCTTCACCGCGCTCAACCTCGCGGTAAGCATCGCCATGGAGCTCGACAATACCGTGATGCTGGTCGATGCCGACGTGGCCAGACCGACCTTGCTGAACAAAATGGGGCTGGCGCCGGCCAAGGGCCTGCTCGATGTGTTGGTGGACGACTCGATTTCCCTGTCGCATGTGCTGTTGAAAACCAATATCGAGAAACTGACCGTCCTGCCGAGCGGCACCCAGCATCCCCGGGCCACCGAACTGCTTGCCAGCGAAGCCATGGCGCGCCTGCTGGAGGAAATGTCCAGCCGCTACTCGGACCGTATCATCATTTTTGATTCGCCGCCCCTGCTGGTGACGACGGAGGCGAGAACCTTGGCGTCGCACATGGGGCAGGTCGTGATCGTGGTCAACGCGGAAAGAACGACCCACTCCGACGTGAGAAACGCGTTGGCCGCGATCGAGTCCTGTCCCGTGCGGCTCATGCTTCTTAACCAGGTAAGAACGATGGGCAAGGACGAATATGGCTACGGTTACGGGTATGGCTATGGCTACAGCGCCTCGGCTTGACCTGCGCTTTCTGGTTTTCCTTTGCATGTATGGCGGTGCGGGGGGCATGCCCGCATGGGCCGGCAATTGGCAGATCACGCCTTCCATCACGGTCAATGAGACGGCAACGGACAATGTCGGCCTGATCGACAAAAATCGGGAAAGCGACTGGATCACCGATATTGCACCGGGAATCAACATCAATGGCCGTGGAGATCGTCTCAAGCTGAGTTTCGATTACCGGCTGCACGGTCTGTACTACGCCAACGACTCCTCGCGCAACAACATCCAGAATTCGCTGAATGCGCTCGGGTCGCTGGAAGTGCTGGAGAACCTGTTCTTCATCGATGCCAACGCGACGATTTCCCAACAGAATCTGTCGGCCTTCGGCGGCTCGACGAACACCTCCGTCAACATCAACGACAGCGGCAACACGACCGAAACCAGGACCTACCGGATCTCTCCCTATTTCAAGGGCATCCTCGGCTCTTCAACCGAGTACCTGCTGCGCTACGATCTGGGCAAAACGAGCTCGGATGAAGGCAACGCCTTCAGCACGCAAACCAGGCAATTGACCGGCCGGCTGGCCGGCACCGCGGGATTTTCCTGGCTCGGCTGGTCGCTCGACGCCAACCGCCAGAAAAACGACTTTGATCAGGGGCGCGATACGACGTCGAATCTCGTGCGGGGAATGCTCACCTACCGTTACTCGCCGCAGCTCCGCGTTTCCCTGATCGGCGGCCGGGAGTCCAACGATTACGTCAGCGTCGATGAAAAATCCCATACCATCAAGGGCGGAGGATTTGAATGGGCGCCGACCGAGAGAACCTTGCTGTCGGCCTTCCGCGAGGACCGCTTCTTCGGTAACAGCGATAACATCTCCTTCACGCACCGGACGGCCAGAACCGCGTGGAAATATATCCAGACCAAGGATACCCAGACGTCCAACGATCGTATATCGGGCACCGTCGGCACGTATTTCAGCTTGCTCGACAGCATGTTCTCCTCGGCCATTCCCGATCCCGTGGCGCGCGCTGCTTTCGTGAACGCCATGCTGTTGAGCAGCGGCCTGTCGCCGAACGCGGCGCTGCAGGGCGGCTTCCTGACGACGGGAGTGACATTGCAGGAACGCAAGGAATTGTCGCTGGCCCTGCTCGGTGCCCGCAACACGGTCACCTTCGCGGCGACCCGGAGCGAGACCCAGGATGTTTCCAATGGGACGGGCTCGGGATGGTTCCTCGGCACGGATTTCTCCACCCTCAACAACGTCAAGCAGACCGGCGCCAGCGTCAACTGGTCGCATAAGCTCAGCGGACTTTCGTCGTTGTCCGGGTCCGTTTCGCGCCTGCAGAGCAAAGGGACGGGGGATTCGCCCTTGAAAACCGACGAGACGATGTATACGGTCAATTTCGTCACCCAGCTGGGGCCGAAGACCAATGCGGGCCTGAGCGCCCGCCGGATCGAGGTGGATGGAACCACGAATTACACGGAAAATGCGTTGACCGGGACGTTCTCCCACCGGTTCTAGTCCAAAGTCATGTACGAATCCTATTATGGCTTGGCCAGCAAGCCGTTCCAGCTGAATCCCGATCCGAATTTCTATTTCGGCAGCAAGCAGCACCGGCGTGCGACGGCCTACCTCGAGTACGGGCTGCACCAGAACGAAGGGTTCATCGTCGTGACCGGCGAAGTGGGCGCCGGCAAGACGACCATCGTCCGCGGCCTGCTCGGCAAGCTCGATTCAGCGAAGGTGATCGCGGCGCAGCTGGTGAGCACCCAGCTCGACGCCGACGACACGTTGCGCATGGTGGCCGCCGCCTTCGGCGTGCGTTCCAAGAATCTCGGCAAATCCGACGTGCTGCTCGCGCTGGAGGCCTTCCTGGTCGACGTGACGCGCCAGGGCAAACGCTGCCTGCTGATCGTCGACGAGGCGCAGAACCTGACGCCGCACGCGGTCGAGGAACTGAGGATGCTATCCAACTTCCAGTTCGAGACGCAGGCCCTGCTGCAGAGTTTCCTGATCGGCCAGCCGGAATTCCGCAGCATCATGCAGAGCCCGCACATGCAGCAGCTGCGGCAGCGCGTCATCGCGGCGTGCCACATCGGCCCGATGGACCAGGACGAAACCCGCGGCTACATCGAGCATCGGCTCAAATGCGCCGGCTACGAAGGCCAGCCGCTGTTCGACGACGAGGCGTACACCGCGCTGTTCAAGGCCAGCGGCGGCGTGCCGCGGCGCATCAATTCGCTGTGCGACAGGATTCTCCTGTCCGGTTTCCTCGGCGGGAAATCCGGATTCGCGGCGGCCGACGTCGAGGAGGTGGCGCGGGAACTCAACGAGGAGACGCTGGCCCCCGGCGTGGCGCCGCAGGACCCGCCGGGCGTGGCGGAAAGCCACCCGCATGAGGTGCGCCTGACCGACACCGGCATCATGGACCTGAACCTGGCCCGGCTCGAACTGGACGCGCAGGCGGCCGACGAGGCGCTGCACGCGATCGGGGACCTGAAGCATGGCATCAACGAACAGCGCATCGTGCGCCTGGAACGCAGCATGATCCGGATCGAGCGCAGCACCGCGGCGACGCTGACCTTGCTGCAGCAGCTGGTCAATGCCATCCGGGTGCAGAAGAACAATCCGACGGAGAACCAGACTTGACCTGCCCAGCTTGGCCCGAAACCCTCGGCCCCGTCCTGTGCATCGTGGGCGCGCGGCCGAACTTCATGAAAATGGCGCCGGTCCTGCGCGCCTTCGCCGCGCACCGGCCGGCGATTCCCGCGCTGCTGGTGCACACCGGCCAGCACTACGACCGGGACATGAACGACCGGCTGTTCGAGGACCTGCGCCTGCCGCACCCGGACATCAATC
This sequence comes from Propionivibrio sp., assembly GCF_047602565.1. GTDB lineage: Bacteria > Pseudomonadota > Gammaproteobacteria > Burkholderiales > Rhodocyclaceae > Propionivibrio. Next base: position 226,886 of record NZ_JASGGX010000001.1, on the reverse strand, counting down.
TCGAAGTCGGCTCGGGAACGCACGCCGTGCAGACCGCCGAGGTGATGAAGCGCTTCGAGCCGGTGGTCGACGAGCACAAACCGTCGTGCATCCTGGTCGTCGGCGACGTGAATTCGACCCTGGCCTGCACCCTGGTCGGCGTCAAGAAAGGCATTCCCGTCGCACACGTGGAAGCCGGCCTGCGCAGTTTCGACCGGGGCATGCCGGAGGAAATCAACCGCGTGCTGACCGACCAGGTGGCCGATCTGCTCTACACCACCGAGCGCAGCGCGCTCGACAACCTGCTGCGCGAGGGCATTGCTCCGGAGCGGGTGGCGTTCGTCGGCAACGTGATGATCGATTCGCTGGTAGCCAACCGCGAGCATGCGCGCCGGCCGGCGGAAATCCTCGATGCGGCGGGGTTCGACGGCGCCGTCGCGGCGTCCCCCGCCGGCTACACCGTGGTGACGCTCCATCGCCCGTCCAACGTCGACCAGGAGGAGACCCTGCGGCCGCTGCTCGAAACCTTGCGCGAGGTGTCCGAACGGTTGCCGTTGATCATCGCCCTGCATCCGCGCACGCGCGGCAACATCGAACGCTTCGGGCTGAACGATCTGGTCGCCGGACCGCGGATCGTGCTGCTGCCGCCGCAGGGCTATCTCGAAATGCTCGGCCTGATGGCCGGGGCGCGGCTGGTGCTCACCGATTCCGGCGGGTTGCAGGAGGAGACCACGGCGCTGGGAATTCCCTGCCTGACGATGCGCGAGAACACGGAGCGTCCGATCACGGTCGAACAGGGCACTAATACGATGGTCGGGCGCGACCGGCGGGCGATCCTTGCCGGCGTTTCCGAAATCCTTGCTGGAGGCGGCAAGCGCGGGCGCATTCCGGAGTTATGGGACGGTCATGCCGCGGAGCGTATCGCCTCCCATCTGGCCGGCTGGTTGATGGACCGGCAGGCGGCATGCGGCGGTCGTTGAACTTTGTGGCATGCCCGTCGTCGGACCATGAAATGGGAGCCCGGTCATGCCAAGAACGCCGATCATCAATGCGCTGACGATAGACGTCGAAGATTATTTCCAGGTCTCCGCGCTCGCCCCGTACATCCCCCGCAGTGAATGGGACAGCCGCGCGTGCCGGGTCGAGCGCAACATCGAGCGCATCCTGGCGCTGCTCGACGAGCGCCGGACGAAGGCCACCTTCTTCACGCTGGGATGGATCGCCGAGCGTTATCCGCAGCTGGTCCGGCGGATCGTCGACGGCGGCCACGAACTGGCCAGCCACGGCTACGGCCATCAGCGCGCCAGCGACCTGGACGAAGCGGCCTTCTTCGCGGACATCGACGCCTCGCGCAAGCTGCTCGAAGACCTTTCCGGGCAGCCGGTGAAGGGCTATCGTGCGCCGAGCTTCTCGATCGGGAAGAGTAACCTGTGGGCCTTCGATTGCCTCGAACGGGCCGGGTACGTGTATAGCTCGAGCATCTATCCGATACGCCACGATCATTACGGCATGCCGGACGCGCCGCGCTTCGCGCACCGGGTGCGCGGCGGCCTGCTGGAGATTCCGGCGACGACGTCGTGCTTCTTCGACCGTAACTGGCCGGCCAGCGGCGGCGGCTATTTCCGCCTGATGCCGTACCGCGTGTCGCGCTGGCTGCTGGAGCGGGTCAACTGCCGCGACGGGCAGCCGGCGATCTTCTATTTCCACCCCTGGGAAATCGATCACGAACAGCCGAGGATTCCGGGCATCGACCTGAAGACGCGCTTCCGGCACTACCTCAACCTGCACCGGACCGAAGGCCGCATCCGGCGGCTGCTGGGCGATTTCCATTGGGGACGGATGGACGCGATCTTTCTTGGCCGGCAGGGCGGGGACGCCGGATGACGCTGCCTCGCGGAGAAAACACGGAAGAGGCGGCAGAAGCCGCATCGGCGCCGACTGTCTTGCGGCTGGCGCCCGGCGACGCGCGGACGGCGCGGCGCTGGGACGACTTCGTCCATGCCTGCCCGCAGGCGACGTTCTTCCATCGTGCCGGCTGGCAGGACATCGTGGCGGGCGTCTTCCGGCATCCGACCTACTTTCTCTATGCCGAGCGGGACGGTGCCATCGAAGGCGTGTTGCCGCTCGCGCACGTCAAGAGCCTGCTCTTCGGCAACGCCCTCGTTTCGCTGCCGTTCGCCGTGTACGGCGGCGTGGCGGCCGACGGCGAGCCGGCCGCCACGGCGCTGGAAAACGAAGCGCAGGCGATCGCCCGCCAACTGGGCGTCGACCATCTCGAACTGCGCAACTGCGAGCGCCGCCACGCCGACTGGCCGATGCAGGACCTCTACGTCTGCTTCCGCAAGGCCATCGAGCCGGACCTCGAGGCCAACCTGCTGGCCATTCCCCGCAAGCAGCGGGCGATGGTGCGCAAGGGCATCAAGAACGGACTACGCAGCGAGATCGACGGCGACGTCGAACGGTTCTTCTCGCTCTATGCCGACAACGTCCTGCGGCACGGCACGCCCGCGCTGCCCAGGCGCTATTTCCGGCAGCTGCTCGAAACGTTCGGCCGCGACTGCGACGTGCTGACCGTGACCGACGCGCAGGGCAGGGCGGTCAGCAGCGTGCTCAGTTTCTATTTCCGCGATGAAATCCTGCCGTATTACGCCGGCGACGACGTGGCCGCGCGCGATCTGGCCGGCAACGATTTCAAGTACTGGGAATTGATGCGCCGCGCCTGCGAGCGGGGCATCAAGGTGTTCGACTACGGCCGCAGCAAGCAGGGCACCGGCTCGTATTCGTTCAAGAAGAACTGGGGATTCGAGCCGAAGCCGTTGTACTACGAATACCGCCTCTATCGGCGCGACGGCATCCCGCAGAATAATCCGTCGAACGCCAAGTACCGCCTTTTCATCGAGGCGTGGCGGCGTTTGCCGGTTGGCGTGGCCAACCGGCTGGGGCCGTTCATCGTGCGCAACCTGGGGTAGTCCATGAGCAATCTGCTGTACCTCGTGCACCGCCTGCCGTACCCGCCCAACAAGGGCGACAAGGTGCGTTCGTTCCACCTGCTCAAGCATCTGGCGGCCAGGCATCGGGTTTTCCTGGGCACCTTCATCGACGATCCGGCGGACGAGGCCCATGTCGGGACGTTGGGGGATTACTGCGCCGGGATGCACGTCGCGCGGCTGTCGCCGGAGCTGGCCAAGCTGCGCAGCCTGCGCGGCCTGGTGAGCGGCGAGGCGCTGACGCTGCCGTATTACCGCGACGGCGGCCTGCAGGCGTGGGTGAACCGGACGATCGCCGAGGGCGGGATCGATGCCGCCGTGGTCTTCTCGTCGGCGATGGCCCAATACCTCGGGGACTTTCCGCAGGACAGGACCCTGGTCGATTTCTGCGACGTCGACTCGGCCAAGTGGACGCAATACGCGCCGGCGCACCGCTGGCCGCTATCCTGGATCTACCGGCGCGAGGGCGAACGCCTGCTGGCCTTCGAGCGGCAGGTCGCCGCGTCGGCGGCGCGTTCCTTTTTCGTGACCGAGAACGAGACGGAGCTTTTCCTGGAGCGCGCGCCGGAATGCCGGGAAAGAACCCTGCCGATGTGCAACGGCGTCGATGCCGATTTTTTTTCTCCGGAACACGATCTGGCGTCGCCCTACGCTGCGGACGAAATCCCGCTGGTGTTCACCGGCGCGATGGATTACTGGCCGAACGTCGATGCCGTCAAATGGTTCACCGGGGAAATACTGCCGCGGTTGCTGCCGCGGTGGCCGGGCCTGCGCTTTTACATCGTCGGCCGCAGTCCCTCGCCGGCCGTGCAGGAGCTCGCCGGGGAACGGGTGGTCGTCACCGGGACCGTGCCCGACGTGCGCCCCTATCTGCGGCACGCCTGCGTGGTGGTGGCGCCGCTGCGCATCGCCAGGGGCATCCAGAACAAAGTGCTCGAGGCCATGGCCATGGGACAGCCGGTCGTCGTCGCCAGAGAATGCGGCGAGGCGGTGGATGCCGTTCCGGAAAGGGACCTGCTGCTGGGGGAGAGCGCCGAGGATCACGTTCGGCAAATAACCGCGCTGCTCGAATCACCCGAACGGCGCTCGGCGATGGGCCGGGCGGCCCGCCGGCAGGTGGTTCTGCGGTATAGCTGGGATGCCCATTTGTCGATTATTGATCGATATCTCGAATCGGCCAGCCCTGTCAGTTCCTGAAAACACACAAGCCCATGCAGACCAGTGAAATCGTGGAAGTTCCAGGCCGGGAATCGGCCTGCCGGTGGCGGCTGGCGATAGGCGCGTTGGCGGCGATTATCGTCGCCGAGTTCGTGCTCTACCGGGAAACGGCGCTGTCGATGGTGGCCATCTGGGCGCGCAGCGACACGTTCGCGCACGGATTCCTGGTGTTTCCGATCTCCCTGTGGCTGATCTGGCGCGAGCGCCGCGCGCTTGCCGCAATGGAGCCGATGCCCAACGCCTGGCTGGCGTTGGGCATCGGCTGTGCCGGCTTCATGTGGCTGTTGGGAGAGATGGCCACGGTTGCCCCTCTCTCGCAATTCGCCTTGATCGGCATGCTGGTCATGGCGGTAGCGGCGGTTCTTGGAGTGCGACTGACCCGGAGAATGGGTTTCCCCCTCGCGTTCCTTCTGTTCGCCGTGCCGTTCGGCGAATTCGCGATGCCGCAACTGATGGAATGGACGGCCAACGTCACCGTTCTGTGCCTGCGTTTCAGCGGCGTGCCTGTTTACCGCGAGGGATTGCATTTCATCATTCCGTCCGGCAGCTGGTCGGTGGTCGAAGCATGCAGCGGGGTGCGCTATCTTATCGCCTCCCTGATGGTGGGAACGCTGTTCGCGTACTTGAACTATCAATCACTGAAGAGGCGACTGGTTTTCATCGGCGTCTCCTGCGTGGTGCCCATCATCGCGAACTGGCTGCGGGCCTACATCATCGTCATGCTGGGCCATCTTTCGGGCAACAGGCTGGCGGCGGGCGTCGACCATCTCATCTACGGCTGGCTGTTCTTTGGCATCGTCATCATGGCGATGTTCTGGATCGGATCGCGCTGGCGGGAAGACGATGAGCCGGCTTCCGCCGGGCGGTCCGCGGCCGTTCCGTACCGGGCGGACAATTACGGGCAGGCCCTGCTGACCGCCGTGCTGGCGGCCGTCGTTCTGACGGGCGTGTGGCCTTTCGCCGAGTGGCGGATCGAACGGAACGCGAAGCCGAACATCGCGACGCTCGGCGTGCCGGCGGAGATTCCCGGCTGGACCGGTGAAGCGGGCGGCGTCCCCGCCTGGACCCCGCATTACAACAACGCTTCCGCCTACCTGCGCCAGATCTACGGCAAGGATGGACGATCGGTGGGGCTGTATGTCGGCTATTACCGGAATCAAGGGGCCGAGCGGAAGATGGTGAGTTCCAACAATGTCCTGGTAAAAAGCGACGATCGGAACTGGCTGCGCGTCTCCGGCGGCCGGCGCGCCAGCGTCGTGCAGGGGGCATCGATCGACGTCAGGACGGCGGAGCTGCGCTCCCCGGCCAACAACGAACGCCTGGTCGTCTGGCGGTGGTACTGGGTCAACGGCCGGCTGACTTCCAGCGACTATCTGGCCAAGGCCTACACCGCGCTGTTCCGTCTGCTGGGGCAGGGCGACGACTCGGCGGTGGTGATCGCGTACGTAGCCAAGGACGCTGCGGACGATCCGCATGCGGTGCTGCAGGAGTTCATCGAGGCGGCCGCTCCGGCGATCGAACAGGTCCTGCGCAAGGCTCGGGATGCTCATGGCTAGCCGGGACGCGCGGCCGCTGATTGCCCACGTCATGTACCGCTTTGACGTGGGGGGGCTGGAGAACGGCGTGGTCAACCTGATCAACCACATGCCGCCCGATGCCTACCGGCATGTCATCATCGCGCTGACCGAGATCACCGATTTCCGACAGCGCATCAGGCGCGACGATGTCGAGTTCATTGCCCTGAACAAGCGCCCGGGGCATGCGCTGTGGAACTATCCGCGGCTTTTCAGGCTCTTCAGGAAACTGCGGCCGTCGATCATCCATACCCGCAATCTGGCCGCGCTGGAACTGGTCGTGCCGGCATGGGCGGCGGGCGTCCCGGTACGCATCCACGGCGAACATGGGCGCGACGTGGGCGACCTGGATGGCTCCAACAGGAAATACCAGTGGGTGCGGCGCTTTTACCGGCCTTTTGTGACGTATTACATTGCTCTTTCGCGCGACCTTGAGGATTATCTGACCGACACGGTCGGCATGGCGCGCACCGAAGTGGCGCAGATCTACAACGGCGTCGATGCGGAGCGTTTCTTTCCGGCCGCCAGGCGTGAGCAGATTCGGGACTGCCCGTTTACTGGGGAGGATTTGTGGCTGGTGGGGACCGTGGGGCGCATGCAGACCGTGAAAAACCAGACGGATCTGGCGAAGGCCTTCATCGCCGCGCTGCGGATGGCGCCGGAGTTGAAATCTGCGATGCGCCTAGTCATGGTCGGCGACGGACCGCTGCGGGCGGCATCGCTCGCACTGCTGGAACAGGCGGGTTGCGCCGATCTGGCGTGGCTGCCGGGCGAGCGCGGCGACGTGCCGGAAATCCTGCGCGGCCTGGACTGCTTCGCGTTGCCTTCGCTGGCGGAAGGCATTTCGAACACGATTCTGGAGGCGATGGCCAGCGGGCTGCCGGTCGTGGCGACCGACGTGGGAGGAAACCGGGAACTGATCGAAGAAGGAATGACCGGCACGCTGGTTTCCTCGGGCGATGTGCAGGCCATGGCGAGGGAAATCGTGGCGCTGGCCAGGAACCGTGAAAGGGCACAGGATATGGGCCGGGCCGGTCGCCTGGCGGTCGAGCGGAAGTACAGCATGGCGGCGATGGTCCGGCAATATCAGGGCTTGTATGACCACTGCCTGGCAGCCAGGGCGCGGTAGCGGACGGCCGATCCTCGCGGGCCGGGACGGACAAGAACGGAGCCACAACGATGTGCGGAATAACAGGAATATTCGATACCCGCGGCCGGAGCAGCATCGACCGGGCCGTTCTGACGCGCATGAACGAAGCCCAGCACCACCGCGGCCCCGACGAAGGCGGTCTGCACGTCGAGCCCGGCGTCGGCCTGGGGCATCGGCGGCTGTCGATCATCGACTTGTCGACCGGCCAGCAGCCGCTCTACAACGAAGACGGCAGCGTATGCGTCGTGTACAACGGCGAGATCTACAACTACCTGGAACTCATTCCGGAACTGCAGGCCCTCGGCCACGTCTTTCACACCCGCAGCGACACCGAGGTGATCGTCCACGCCTGGGAGGCGTGGGGCGAGGCGAGCGTACAGCGTTTCCGCGGCATGTTCGCCTTCGCGCTGTGGGATCGCAACCGCGAAACGCTGTTCCTGGCGCGCGACCGGCTCGGCGTGAAGCCCTTGCATTACGCGTTGCTGCCCGACGGAACCCTGCTGTTCGGGTCCGAGCTGAAATCCTTGCTGGCGCATGGCGGGCTGCGCAAGGATGTCGATCCGCTTGCCGTCGAGGAGTATTTCGCGCTCGGCTACGTGGCCGAACCCCGCACCATCTTCATGCAGGCGCGCAAGCTGCCGCCGGCGAGCACCCTGCTGATCAAGCGCGGGCAGGCCGTGGGCGAGCCGCGCGAATACTGGGACGTGAATTTCACCGTCGATTCCCGGATCGACGAGGCGCAGGCGCGCGAGGAACTGACCGAGCGCCTGAAGGAATCGATCCGGCTGCGGCTGATGTCCGAAGTGCCGTTGGGCGCGTTTCTTTCCGGCGGCGTCGATTCGAGCGCCGTGGTGGCGCTGATGGCGGGCCTGTCCGACGATCCGGTGAACACCTGTTCGATCGCCTTCACCGATCCGGCATTCAACGAGTCCGAATTCGCCAAGAAGGTCGCGGCGCGTTACAACACCAATCATTACGTCGATGTCGTGGAAAGCGAGGACTTCGACCTGATCGACACGCTCGCGTCCCTGTACGACGAACCCTACGCCGACAGTTCGGCGATCCCCACCTATCGCGTCTGCCAGTTGGCCCGCCGGCATGTCACCGTGGCGTTGTCGGGCGATGGCGGCGACGAGAGCTTCGGCGGCTATCGGCGCTACCGGCTGCACATGATGGAAGAGCAGATGCGCTCGATGCTGCCTCATGGAATCCGCCGTCCGGTGTTCGGTCTGCTCGGACGCCTGTACCCCAAGGCCGACTGGGCGCCGCGTTTCCTGCGCGCCAAGACGACCTTCGAGGGCATGGCGCGCACGCCGGTCGAAGCCTATTTCCATTCGGTGTCGATCCTGCGCGGACCGATGCGCGACAAGTTGTTCAGCGACCGCTTCAAGCGCGAAATCGCCGGGTACGACGCGCGCGAGGTGTTCGAACGCCATGCGGCGCGCGCGGGAACGGACGACCCGCTGGCCTTGATCCAATATCTCGATCTCAAGACCTATCTCGTCGGGGACATCAACACGAAGGTGGACAAGGCCAGCATGGCGCATTCGCTGGAAGTGCGGGAGCCGCTGATGGATCATCCGCTGATCGAGTGGCTGGCCACCTTGCCTTCGTCGTTCAAGCTGCGCGGCCGGGAGGGCAAGTACCTGCTCAAGAAGACGATGGAGCCGCTGCTGCCCGAGGACGTCCTCTACCGCCCGAAGATGGGCTTCGCCGTTCCCCTGGCCCGCTGGTTCCGGGGACCGCTCAAGGAGCGTGTCCGCGACGCCATGCTCGGGGCGCGGCTGGCCGACACCGGCTGGTTCGATCGCGCCTACCTGCAGCATCTCGTCGACGCGCATCAGTCCGGCGCGCGCGACTACAGCGCGTCATTGTGGACCTTGCTGATGTTCGAGGCCTTCCTGCGCAACGTGCTGGACGGCAGCCCGGCGAAAGCGTCCGGCGCGCAACTGGCCTCTCCGGTAATGCCATGACCCTGCGAATCCTGCACGTCCTCGATCATTCGATCCCGCTGCACAGCGGCTACACCTTCCGTACGCTCTCGATCCTGCGCGAACAGCGCAAACTGGGATGGGCAACGTCGCACCTGACGTCGCCCAAACAGGTCGGCTGCACGGCGGACGAAGAGGAGGTCGACGGCTGGCATTTCTACCGGACCCCGGCGCTGAAAGGGGCTTCGGCGAATTGGCCCGTCCTGGGCCAATTCAAGCTGATGAGGCAGCTCGAGGAACGGCTGGCGGCCGTTGCCCGGCAAATCCGGCCGGATATCCTGCACGCGCATTCGCCCGTGCTTAACGCCATCCCGGCGCTGCGCGTCGGGCGCCGGCTCGGCCTGCCGGTAGTCTATGAAATCCGTGCGTTCTGGGAGGATGCGGCCGTTGACCACGGCACGACGACGGAGGGAAGCCTGCGCTACCGGATGACCCGCGACCTGGAAACCTGGGCGTTGCGAAGGGTCGACCGGGTGACGACCATTTGCGAAGGGTTGCGCTCGGACATCGTCGCGCGCGGCATTTCCGCCGAGAAGGTGACGGTGATTCCCAACGCCGTTGACATCGAATCGTTCGACTTCGGCGGTGAACCCGACACATCGCTCAAGGCGCGGCTGGGCCTCGCCTCGTGCACGCTGGTCGGTTTCATCGGCTCGTTCTACGCCTACGAGGGGCTCGATTTGCTGCTGGAGGCCCTCCCGCGCATTCTTGCCCGCCTGCCGGACGTGCGCCTGCTGCTCGTCGGCGGCGGACCGCAGGAGGCGGCGCTCAAGGCGCAGGCCGAACATCTGGGCATCGGCGACAAGGTGGTGTTCACCGGCCGGGTGCCGCACCAGGAAGTCCAGCGCTACTACGATCTGATCGACGTCCTGGCCTATCCCCGGCACTCGATGCGCCTGACCGATCTGGTGACCCCGCTGAAGCCGCTCGAAGCGATGGCGCAAGGCCGCCTCGTGGTAGCCTCCGACGTGGGCGGGCATCGTGAACTGATCCGCGACGGGGAAACGGGCATGCTGTTCCGGGCCGGGAACGTCAACTCCTTAGCAGAAACCGTCATGAGGCTGCTGGCCAAGCGGGAATATTGGCCGGAACTCAGAATCGCCGGCCGGCGCTACGTCGTCGAGGAACGCAACTGGACGCGCAGCGTGGCCAACTACCAGCAGGTCTACGGCAGCCTGATCGGTACGACAGAGCAGGAAGCACAGACGGCGTGATGCCGGGAATGAATCGAGCCAGACGATTGGGGAAGCAATGAAAATAACCGTGGTGGGCAGCGGCTATGTAGGACTGGTCAGTGGCGCATGCTTGGCCGAAGTCGGCAACGAGGTGCTCTGCCTTGACGTCGACCCGGAAAAAATCCGGATACTGCAGGAAGGGGGAATCCCCATATTCGAGCCCGGCTTGCAGGAAATGGTCCGGCGCAACGCAGCGGCCGGGCGGCTGCACTTCACCACGGATACCGAACAGGCCGTCCGGCACGGCACGATCCAGTTCATCGCGGTGGGGACGCCGCCGGACGAAGACGGTTCGGCCGACCTCAGCTACGTGCTGGCCGCCGCGGCCAACATCGGCCGCCTGATGACCGACTACAAGGTGGTGGTGGACAAGAGCACCGTGCCGGTGGGCACCGGCGCCAGGGTCAAGGCGGTCATTGCCGGCGAGCTGCGGAAGCGCGGCGTCGATATTCCCTACAGCGTGGTCTCCAATCCCGAGTTCCTCAAGGAAGGCGCCGCCGTCGAGGATTTCATACGTCCGGATCGCATAGTCGTCGGCGCCGAGGACGAACAGGCCATCCTCCTGATGCGCGCGCTGTACGCGCCGTTCCAGCGCAACCACGAGCGCCTGATCGTCACCGACGTGAAAAGCGCCGAACTGACCAAATACGCGGCTAACGCCATGCTGGCCACGCGCATCAGCTTCATGAACGAACTGGCCAACCTGGCCGAGCGAGTCGGCGCGGACATCGAGATGGTCCGCCAGGGCATCGGCAGCGATCCACGCATCGGATACCATTTTCTCTATCCGGGCTGCGGTTACGGCGGGTCGTGCTTTCCGAAGGACGTGAAAGCCTTGATCAAGACCGCCAGCGACGACGCGGGACTCCGTTTGCAGGTACTGAGCGCGGTCGAACAGGCCAACGAAGTGCAAAAGCACATCCTTGCCGAAAAGCTGAAGCGTCGTTTCGGCAGCCTCGCCGGAAAGCATTTCGCCTTGTGGGGGCTGGCCTTCAAGCCGAATACGGATGACATGCGCGAGGCGCCGAGCCGGGAACTGATCGCCGACCTGTTCGAAGCCGGAGCGACCGTCACTGCCTACGATCCCGCCGCGATGCACGAAGCGCGGCGCATCTACGGCCAGGATGCGCGCCTGGAATTCGCGGACGGGATGATGGAAGCGCTTTGCGGCGCCGATGCGCTGATCATCGTGACCGAATGGAAGGAGTTCCGCAGTCCCGATTTCGATGCCATCAAGGAACACTTGAAACAGCCGCTGATCTTCGACGGGCGCAATCTCTACGATCCGAAGCTCGTGCGTGGCATGGGCATCGAGTATTTCCCGATTGGAAGGTAAGCGGCCTGTCCCCGCGATGATCCGCACGCTGCTCTTTTCGACGCTGTACCCGAGTTCGTCGCGGCCGATGCACGGTTTATTCGTCGAGACGCGCCTGCGTGAACTGCTGAAAAGCGGCGAGGTCGAGACGCAGGTGGTGGCGCCAGTGCCCTGGTTTCCGTTCCCGGGAGAGCGTTTCGGAGAATATGGCAGATTCGCGGCCACGCCGCGCTTCGAGCGCCGCAACGGCGTGGAGGTTCATCATCCGCGCTATTTCCTGCCGCCAAAAGTCGGCATGCACGTCGCGCCTTACACCCTCGCGCGAGGCGCGTTGCCCGTAGTCAGACAACTGATTCGGGATGGATTCGACTTCGATCTGATCGACGCGCATTACTACTACCCGGATGGCGTGGCGGCCGGGCTGCTCGCCGAATGGCTCGGAAAACCGTTCGTCGTGACGGCGCGCGGTACCGATCTGAATCTGATTGCTCGATATGCCGTCCCCAGGCGGCTGATACTCCGAACGGCAGGGCAGGCCTTTGCTTCGATCGGCGTCAGCAAGGCGCTCGTGGATAAGCTCGCTTGCTTGGGCGCGGTGAGAGAGAAACTGCGGGTCTTCCGTAATGGCGTCGATCTGGAGCGGTTCCGCCCGGAAGCCAAATCTGCGGCGCGGCGGCGGCTGGGACTCGGCGCGGGCAGAATCTTGCTGTCCGTGGGAAATCTGGTTGAGCTCAAGGGCCACCATATTGCAATAGAGGCCTTGCCCGGACTGCCTTCGGACGTGTCTTTGGTCATTGCGGGTTCCGGTCCCGAGCGCCAGAAACTGGAGCAGCGCGCAGACGATCTCCATGTGCGCGATCGTGTCTTGTTTGCCGGGGGAATCGACAACCAGGAGCTCAGGTGGTGGTATAGCGCCGCCGACGCTCTGGTTCTTTGCTCCAGCCGGGAGGGCTGGCCGAACGTTCTGCTTGAAGCGATGGCGTGTGGCGTGCCGGCCATTGCCACGAATGTGGGAGGGGTGCCGGAAATAATTATGAATCCGGTTGCCGGACGGATAATGGAGAACCGTACTCCTCAGGCATTGGTCGATGCATGCCAGAGACTTTTTTCCGACCGCCATGATGCAGTAGCCGTGCGGGCCTTCGCCGAAGGATTCGGCTGGGACCTTACCACGCGGGCGCAAATCGGTTTATTCAGAGAGATCATGGGTGGGTGATATCCTAGCGCCCAAGTTATGTTTGATTGATGGTGTCGGGAGTTCGAGAAAATGGAATCAGTGCTGCTGGCTTGTGATGTCCTGGCAATGATCGTGCTCGTGATGTGGAGCGTCCGACGCGAACAGATCAAAACCAAAGACAGTGCATCGTGAATTGAAAAGCCGAAAGCGGTTCTTTCGACCTCGCCGAACTCGATCCATACCCTGTGTTTTCATTCACTGACTGAAAATAGATGCGCGATATCGTTCTGCTCTCCGGCTTTCTGGCCATGCTGCTGTTGGGGAAGATATTCAGATATCCACACATTGGCGCATTGTTGTGGTGCTGGACGGCGCTGTTGATCCCGAACACCTTCGTTTATGGATTCGCGCGCGCCATCCACTACAACAAGATCGTGGCGATCGTCGCGCTGGCGTCCTGGCTGTTTTCGCGCGAACCGAAGAAGCTGCCGTGGAATGGCACGCTGGTGCTGTTTGTCCTGTTCGGCATTTGCGGAACCGTGTCGGCTTTCACCGCGATTTCCAGTTCTGGAGATGCGCTGAGAGAATGGCAGGAATTCCTCAAGATCGTTCTTTTCGTCTTCGTGGTTGCCGGCCTCATGACCTCGAAGGACAGGATAATCGCGCTTCTTTACGCTGCGGTATTGTCGCTCGGCTTCCACGGCGTTCTCGCCGGCGCCAAGTTCATTGCTTCCCGGGGAGGTTCGCACATCTATGGGCCGGGCTCCTCCATCATTGGCGACAACAATCATTTCGCCCTGGCGGTCATCACGATCCTGCCCGTATTCTTCTACCTTTACCGTCAGGCGACGCACCGCTTCCTCAGGTGGGGGCTGTTGGGGTCCATACCGTTCCTGGTGGCAACGGTCATAGGCACGTCTTCGCGCGGGGGGCTGATCGGTCTGGTTGCCGTGGGCTTTCTCGCATTCATCCGCAGCCCGAAAAAGATTCGCAACGCCATCATCGCCGTGCCGCTCATCATCGCGGCGGTGTCGTTTGCGCCCCAGCGATGGGCCGACCGCATGGATACGATCAAGTCCGTCGAAGAGGACACGTCTTTCATGGGACGGGTGATCGCCTGGAAACAAAGCACGCTGATCGCCCTCGACAACCCGCTGTTCGGGGGCGGGTTCTACGCTGTGCAGGATTTGGCGGTCTGGCTGAAATACGCGCGGGAGTTCAGAAAACTGGATTTCATCCCGACACCGGACCCGAACATACGGGTCGCATTTGCGGCCCACAGCATCTATTTCCAGACGCTCGGCGATTTGGGATTCGTAGGATTGGGTCTTTTCCTGGCGATTCTTTTCACGTCCTGGCGCAATGCCTCGAACGTGATACGGGCGGTCCGCGACCGCCCTGACTGGCATTGGGCGCGCGATCTGGCGAGAACCCTTCAATACAGCATTTTCGCCTACGTTGTCGCTGGTGCCGCACTGAACATGGCCTATTTCGATTTCATGTACATGGTCTTTGCGATCCTCATCGCACTAAGAGGGCTTGTCGATTGTCCAAAGGGCAACGCTCCGGTCAGAACCGGATCGATGACTTGAGGGAGATCATGACCGGAAACGCACCAGCAAGCACGCTCAAGGCCTTGATCGGTTCGAACGTGAACTGCATCAAGGCGCTCCTTGCCTTTGTCGTTGCGGCGGACCATAACGAGTTTTTCTGGAAGCTTTTCCCGACCCTTTTCGAACCGATAACGTTTCCGGTGTTCGGTTATTTCCTCCTGATATTTACGTTCGGCAGGAAGATATGGAGCAAGGAATTCATCGCCGACCGTTGTGCCCGTTATCTGGTTCCCTACTGGTGGGCGCTGACGGCGGCCTCGGTCGCTTATTACTTCATGTACCAGCGGCACACCAACCCCGCGGAGAGCGTAGCCGCGTGGGCCTTGGCCGCGGTGATCGGCAACGCGCCGTTCGTCAAGCCGGCCTCGGGCTTCCTGATGCTGTGGTTCCTGCCCAGCCTGTTCGGCCTGACGTGCCTGATCGCCCTGTACAACACGATCCAGACGCGCTGGGGGCAATCCCTGGCCGTCGGCCTTGCCGTCCTGGCCCATTTGCTTCTCCCATTGCTGCCGCGGCTGACGATGCTGTGGATACCGTTCGGACTGGCCATCATGGCCAATGTGTTTATTCTTGGACTGATCTGGCAGCGGCTCCTCAGCGTGCGGCTGCCGAGATACTGGGGGCTGGTCGTCGCGGCGATCTTCGTGGCGAGCTATGGAAGACTGGTATCCGTTCCCGTGCATCTGGAAATGGCCACCTTTGAACTGGCGGGCATCAATGCGCCCGGAACCATGATCCTGCAGGACCTGGCTGGAATGTCGGGCGTGCTGACCATCGTCTGGCTGGCCAGCCTGACGCCAAAATTCCAGTGGCTCGAAGCGCTTGGAAAAAACTCCATATGGATTTATCTGTTCCACCCGGTGGCGTATGTCGTCCTGGGGAGGGTATGGATCGCCCGGCCGGATGATCCTATGGGCCCGCTCGGATATTGGGTCCATGGCTGCCTGACCGAGTTCGGCGCGATAGGCCTGGCATATCTGGCGGCGATCCTGATGTCCAGGTCAACATTCATCTCGGTGTGGATCATTCCCAGATCCTGGGAGCAGTGGCCGCCATCGAGGCTGCTCGCAAATGCGCGTGTCCTCTAGTCCGTGGTCTCCGATATTTGCAGATGGAAGGCGTATTACATGAACGTTGCACTTTTCGGCAAACTCGTCAGGCATGACCATCCTGAAACATCGCATCGGCGACATCGGCTTGCTCGTGCCGGGAGATCTTTCAACATGTCCATGCTTCAGCGGCTGGGTTTTTATGTCGTTCTTGCCTTGGCGTGCGGCAGCGCGGAGGCTGCGTCTGATCCCGTAACCAAGGAACAGTACCAGTTACTGCCGGAGTACTGCCGAAACCAGGAACACGTGGCACGGTTTCTGTATCGTCCGACCGCCGAGGGCGAATGGAGGCGCCGTCTCGGACAGGATTATCTGCACATTCACCATTATTGCTGGGGATTGGTGCACATGCTTAATGCCTACAGGCTGGGCGTAACCTCGGGAAAAGGCCGTTTCCAGTTCGAAGAAGCCGCCGACGATTTCCGGTTCTCCATCAATGCCACGCTGCTCAACGGCGGGAAGTCCCCCGGCAGCGCGCTGTTGCCGGAAATGTACACGAAGCTCGGTGAAGCGCTGCTTGGCGTGCGGGATTATAGAAACGCGGAAATAGCGTTCCGGAGTTCCTGGGAGATCAATCCGTCCTATGCGCCTCCCTACGTGTGGTGGGCGCAGGCTCTCCTGAAGCAGGGAAAAACCGGCGAAGCCCTGGCGGTGGCGGAGGAGGGGAAAAAGAACGCTCCGGATTCGAAATCACTGGCCAAGCTTATCGAAGAAATAAGAGGCAAGGGTACGTCGGCCAAGAAGTGACGGCCATGGGAGCTTTGCGGCCGCTACTGCGGGTCTTTTCCCCCGGCAGGAATCGGGGCCGGCTATTGGTGTTCATCTTCCATCGGGTTTTGCCGGAGAGGGACCCTTTGCGCAGGGACGATCCCGATACGCTTCAGTTCGACTGGATGCTGCGGCTGATCAGCAGGAATTTCACGGTCCTGCCATTGGGAAAGGCAGTGGAACGGTTGAAAAGTGGAACGCTGCCTGCCGCCGCGGCGTGCATCACTTTCGACGACGGGTACAAGGACAACCTGACGGTAGCCTTGCCGCTGCTGAGGCGGTACGGACTCTTCGCCACCTTTTTCGTCGCTGCGGGTTTTCTCGATGGCGGCCGCATGTGGAACGACGACATCATTGAAGCGATCCGGCTATCCCCTGCAGGTTTGCTGGACTGGTCCGAGTTCGAACTCGGCCGGCACGATCTTGCCTCCGACGACCATCGCCGGGCGACGATCGCCGCCGTGCTGGGCAAGCTCAAATACGCGCCCCATGACCAGCGCGCAAGAGCGGCACGGGAAATCGCTCGCCGTGCCGGAGTCGAGGATGCATCGGACCTGATGATGACCGCCGATGAGGTCAGAAGCCTGCGCGCGGCGGGCATGGAGATTGGCGGGCATACGTGGTCGCATCCGATCTTGAATTCCGTCGGCGACGATGAAGCCTATTCGGAAATCGTGCGGGGCAAGACCGAACTGGAGGCAATACTCCGGGAAAACATCAACCTGTTCGCCTATCCCAACGGCAATCCGGAGCGTGACTTTTCGCCCAAGCATGTCGCAATGATCCGTGAGGCGGGTTTCGCCGCCGCGGTGACTACCGAGCGCGGTGTGGGAAAAAGTGATTCCGATCCTCTTTTGATTCCTCGTTTTACGCCGTGGGATCGTACGCCGCTGCGGTTTGCGGCGCGTTGTGCGCTTGCCGTCGCTGGACGGATATAGAAACGGCGTATGGCCGGTGCCGACGGGATGATGACCATCAGCGCAATCAGAAAGGGATGTGAGTGGCGCCTGCTTCGCCTTAGGAACCTCTCTGCCGGTGTGCTGGAACGGTGTAGGAAGGGTATCCAGTGGCGGGTGAATGCCTATGCCTGGTCGGTTTTCAGCAGATCGATCTACAGGCTCGCACGCGTGCGCCGCATGATGTTGGGCAAAACGGTATTTATCGGCATCACCGGAAGCGCCGGCAAGACCACGGCCAAGGACTTGCTGGCGAGCATCCTGGAACGCCAGTTCCCCAAGGGAAGGAAAGGAGAGGGGACGCTCAACGGTCCTTATGACGTAGCCCGGCTCGTACTGCGTACCCGGCCGTCCGACGCCTATTGCGTTACGGAAATCGCCATCACCAACGAGGCCGGAATCGATTTTCCGTTGGCGCTGTTTCGGCCGTCGATCGGCGTGGTGACCACCATCGGCGGCGATCATGTCGCCGCCTACGGCAGTCTCGACGGCGTCGCCCAGGAGAAGTCCAAGCTCGTCAGGTCGCTGCCGGCGGACGGGATCGCCGTGCTCAATGCCGACGATCCTAGGGTACTGGCGATGGGCGCCGGTTTTTCCGGACGCGTCGTCACCTTCGGCACGGGCGCAAGCGCGATGGTCCGGGCGGAATCCATAGCGGCGGCGTGGCCCGAGCGCCTTGCCTTCACGGTGACTTGGCAAGGGGAAACCGTCCGTGTCCAGACCCGGTTGTGCGGCGCGCATTGGCTCCCCGCGGTGATGGCCGCGCTGGCGGCGGCGCTGGCCATGGGCGTTCCGCTGGCCACGGCGGCGGCAGCCATGTCGGCCGTCGAGCCGTTCGAAGGGCGCATGAGTCCGGTGGAGCTGGATGATGGCGTCACGTTCATCCGCGATGACTGGAAGGCGCCGTTCTGGGGCATCGCCCCGTCCTTCGAATTCATGCGGGAGGCGCGCGCATCCCGGAAAATCATCGTGATGGGCACGATCTCGGACTATTCCGGACCTTACACGCCGCGCTACGTCCAAGTCGCCCGCCAGGCGCTCGATATTGCCGATTGCGTGGTGTTTGTCGGCCCGCGCGCTTCGGCATGCATGCGGGCCAGGCAAGACGAAAGCGAACCGCTGTATGCGTTTCCGGCGATCAAGAACGCGGCGGCTTTTCTTGACGATTATCTTCGGCCGGGCGATCTCGTCTTGCTGAAGGGCTCGGTGCGTACCGATCATCTGGAGCGTCTGGTCCTGGCACGTACGGGTAAAGTGGCCTGCTGGCGCCTGGCATGCCACCGCATGTACTGGTGCAATCAGTGCGACCTTGTCCACGTGGCGGCCGAGGCGGACGGCAGCGCACCTTTCGCAGAGGAGCCGGATACGGACGGGGATGAGCCGTTGCCGGCCGATCCGGGGAAGGAGGCGAAACCGGATTTCGTCATCATCGGACTCGGCAATCCGGGCGAACGTTACGCATCTACGCGCCACAACATCGGGCAACAGGCCGTCGATCTGCTGGCCGAGCGCCTGGGCGCGGCGTGGACGACAGAGATGGAGCTGGCACACCTCGCCCGGACGAAATGGGAGGGCCAGGACATTCTTCTGGTCAAGCCGCTGGCCCGGATGAATGATCTCGGGCCGCCGCTGGCCCGGCTCGCTGGTAAAGCCGGCTTCGGCCCCGGCGAGTGCATCCTCCTGCACGACGACATGGACTTGCCGCTGGGGACCATTCGCGGACGATTGCGCGGCGGCGATGGCGGGCACCGGGGCGTCCGGTCGATCATCGAGGCCTTCCAGGACGATCGGATCGGCCGCGTGAAAATCGGAGTCGGGAAACCGGAACCGGGGCAGACCGTCGATGAATTCGTTCTGGAGCCGTTCCCGCCCGAAAAACAAGCTGAGGTGGACGCAGCCTTGAGCAAGGCGTCCGGCCAGGTGTTCAGGTTGATCAAGGATGCCTTGCATGCTCCTCGAACAGCGGCGGATTCGCCTCCTGCGTGAACGTTTCTGTCTTCCCGGCGCGACGCGGCTGCTAGAATCGCAGACTTTCAGATGACGGATCGGCGTCCCTCGCGGGTTCCCGACGAATCCCCGAGCGGCGGCCCGTTGCAGATCAAAATACGATGACTCTCAGAGCAAAGACGCTGTCCGGGTTTCGCTGGACTGCCAGCGTCAGACTGGCCAGCCAGGTCATTTCCTGGGCAATCACGCTTCTCGTGGTGCGCATCCTGACGCCGGCCGACTACGGGCTGCTGGCGATGGCCACGGCGTTCATCATGTTCTTCCAGATGTTCGCCGAACTGGGGCTCGGCCCCGCTCTCGTGCAGAAGGCCGAGCTGGGCCTGGACATGATGAAGCAGACGTTCGGCATCGTCCTGGCGATCAATGTGGGGCTGGCGTTGATCCTGTTCCTCGCCGCACCGCTCATCGCGGCGTTTTACAGCGAACCGAAAGTGACCTTGCTGATCCGGGTTCTCTCGCTGCAGTTTCTCCTCGGCGCGTTGAACGTCATCCCGAGCGTCCAGCTGCTGCGGCGGATGGAGTACCGCAGCCGGTCGCTGCTCGACCTGATCGAAACCATTCTCGCCAGCTGCACGACGCTTGGCGTGGCCTGGGCGGGGGGCGGCGTCTGGTCGCTGGTGGCCGGAACCTTCGTCGGGCAGATCCTGCACACGATCGGCATGAACTGGCTGTCGCCGTTTCCCCACTTGCCGAGCTTCTCGCTGAAAGGCATGCGCTCGGTGCTGACCTTCGGCGGCAACATGACGCTGGCCGGGATGATCGGCATGTTCTGCGCGCAGAGCGACACGTTCATTGGGGCGCGGATACTGGGGAACGAACTGTACGGCTTCTATTCCGTCGGCGTGAATCTCGCATCCTTGCCGAGCCAGAAGCTCAACGGACTGGTCAACGGCGTCGCGTTTCCCGCCTTTTCGAGCATCCAGGGCGATCTTGCCAGGGTTTCCCAGTATGTCCTGCTGGGCATCCGGGTGCTGGCGTGTTTCGCGTTTCCGGTGCTATGGGGAATGTCCAGCATCGCGCCGGAGATCGTCGAAGTGATCCTCGGCCCCAAATGGATGATGTCGATCCTGCCGTTGCAGGTGCTGGCGCTGGTGGTGCCGCTGCGGATCTTCGCCAATTTCGTGGGGACGGCCACGCAGGGGCTGGGTCGCACCGATCTTACGCTACGCAACACCTGCCGTGCCCTTCTGATCGGACCTCCGCTGCTGTTCCTCGGCACCTCGGTAGGCGGGTTGACCGGTTTGAGCCTTGTTTCGCTGATCATCGCTCCGGCGGTATATCTTCCTTTCTACGTGAGCTGCGCGCCGGTGCTCGGATTGCGTCCGAGGCAGTTTTTCCAGGCGCTGTCGTCGCCGGCAGGCGCGGCATTGATCATGTACGCTGCCGTTTTCGCAGTACGCCATCTGATCGGTGACGAACTGCACGGCGCGATGCGCATGTGCGTCCTGATTGCCGTCGGCGCGTTGTCTTACCTGGGCGCGTCGCTGGTTATCGACCGCAAGGGAGCGCTGCAGGTGCTCGACGTCGTGCGCAGCATCGTCGTGACGAAACGCGCCTAGGCCACCGAAGCTTTAGTCATTTCCTTAAGCCGGACCACCACCTTCCACATCTGGGAGGAATGCGACCCCTTGACCAGAAGGTAGTCGTTTTCGCGGATGAGTTGCGCGATGCGTTCGGCGCACGCCGCGCTGGTCTCGAACCAGATATCCGGTTTGTAGTGCCTGGCGAGCTCGCCGACACCGATCACCACATCGGCGCAGACTCGCGCGTGAACGCCGATTTCCTCGTGGTAGCGCGAGCCGTCGTCACCCAGTTCAGCCATGGCGCCGAGAATGGCCAGTCGCCGTCGATCGCCCGCGACCTCCTTGAGCGTATCGAGGCCGAGCCTCATCGACAGCGGGTTGGCATTGTAGGTGTCGTCGATGACCGTCATTCCTCCGACATCGAAGCTGTCGAGCCGGCCAGGCGGATTCTTGAAGTCACGGGTCGCCGATTCGGCGATTGGCGCCGGTATGCCGAGCTGCCGGCAGACGGCCAGGGCGACGTTCCGCGCCAGTTCCACTCCGCGGCCCTGGACCGTCACCACGGGCGCGCGCGCCATCCCGCGCAGCCGCTCCACGTAAGGGTGGCCGTCGCCCAGGATCACCAGTCCGCGGGAAGGTACGGCCCGGACCAGGGCGCCTTTTTCCTCGACCAGGCCGTCGAGCGTCTTCATCTTCTCCAGATGCGCCGCGCCGATCGTGGTGACGACGGTAATATCCGGCGGCGCGATGGTGACGAGACGTTCCAGGTCCGCCGTGGGGCCGACGCCGCACTCCAGCACGAATACTTTGGGATACGTTCCGATCAGCGCGCGCAGGGCCCGGTACGTGGCGCGAATCACCAGCCACATCCGCGCCGCCTGATTCCATGGAACCATTAGAAACTGGTCGAAGCGGAGGAGGGTGGCGGCTACTCCCCAATTGTCGTTCATGTTCTCCCGGGTGTAGAAGATCGGCCCGATCAATCTTTCGGCATCGGGGTGCGACAGGGTGGAGCCGATCATCTCCGTCGTCGTGCTCTTGCCGGCCGATCCGGTTACCGCGATGACGTACGGCTTGCGCATCCGATGTACGCATCGGCCGAGAAAAATCACGTACGCCACCAGGCGCCTTTCCGGAATGATCGATTCCAGTATGCGGTCGATGAAGAAACGTTTCACTTTCCGGATGATGAACTGCATCTCCCGTGTCCTCCCTTGGATCTGTTCGGCTGTCGAGGAACTTCCGGGCGCCCGAGTGGCTCTAGGGGGTTAGAGTAAGTTAACCCAAAAAAATGCGGAAGCCCATACCTCGAAAACCGATGATCTTGCCAGTGCTTCGGCGGTGCAACGTTTCTTGTGACATTGCGCAAAGTCGCTTCCTTTCCGAAACATCCGGACGGTCCATAACCATGGAGCATGTGAAATGGTCCACAGACTAAAGAGATTCGTTGTAGATCGGATCTTGGAGCCATTGGTTCCGCTACGCAGACTGGAGTCATTCACCATCTTCCTGGGGAAGCTCGTTTTCCGGATTCGCAAGCCGTTCATCATCGCCGTCACGGGGTCCGTCGGGAAAAGCACGACGACCGCGCTGATCGCCTCCGTCCTTGCCAGCAAGGAAGCCGGGAGGATCGTCGGTCCGGTGGGCTCGACCGTCGAGAACATGAACGACAATCTCGGGGTTGCCGCGACCCTGCTCAGGTTTGACGGCGTGCTCGAACTGCCTTGGAACTACCTGGACAGGATGGCGCTGCTCCTGTTGCTGCCATTTCGGGCCATGCGCGTCCTCTGCGGCAGCTACCCGAAGGTCATGGTCCTGGAGTGCGGGGTCGGAGATACGGCCAATCTCCATGAGCTGGTAGCCCTGGCGCCGCCGACGGTATCCGTGGTGACGCGCATCGGCGCGGCCCACCTGCAAAAGCTCAAGACCATCGATGGCGTGATCGAGGAAAAGGGGGCGCTCGTCCGTGCCGTGCCGCCGTCGGGACTGGTCGTCCTGGGGCAGGATCATGAGTATGTCGCGCGCTTCGAGCAGATGGCACGCGCTCCCGTCGTCAAGGTACCGGGCCAGGGGGTGGAACTCTCGCAGAACATTGCCCGCGCCATCTGCCGGTACATGGGTATTCCGGATGAAGTCGTCGCCTCCGCGCTCAAGGATTTCAAGAACCCGAAAGGTCGCCTGAATCGGCTGCAGGTTGGCGATATTCTGATCATTGACGATACGTACAACGCGAACCCCCTATCGATGAAACTCGGTCTCGACACTTTGGCGCGTGAAGCCGGACAAGGCACCCGCAAGCTGGCGGTATTGGGTGGCATGAGTGAACTGGGCGAGAACGACGCATCCTTCCACGAGGAGATTGCAGCCTATGCCCGCAGTCGGTCGGATCTCCTGGTCGGCGTAGGGGACCTTGCCAGGCGCTACAATCCGGATATCTGGTTCGAGACCAGCGAAGCATGCGCCGATCAAATCGCCAAGCTGGTACATCCCGGCGACTGCGTTTTCGTCAAGGGGTCCGCGTCGACCCGGATGAGCAGGGTGGTCGAAAGGCTCCGGGAAGTGGCCTGACGAGGACGACGGTGCGCCACGCGGATATGGCTACGCCCGGCCCGCTTTGCATTATGCTCGGCACCGGAAGAAAAAAACGGAGAACGCAATGACAATTCTCGCAGGCGTGATCAGCCGCACTCCTTCGGCGTCCGTCCCGGATGCGCTGTGCGCCGCATTGAGGCGAACGATTTCGCGGGACCCGGCCGATCGGCCGATCGAATTTCGTACGCCGCATTGTTTTTTCATCAAGGTTGACATTGGCGCCTTCGGCCGGCCGGCGCACCACCAATCGCCGGAGGGAAGCTTTGCCATGCTGGCTGGCGAGCCGCTGCTCGTCTGCGACGGTCCGCGAGGCGAGGAACGCGACGCGCATCTCGAGTATCTGCAGGCAGCCTGGGACAATGGGGATTTCAGCCCGCTGCGCCATGCAAGCGGCACTTT
Organism: Propionivibrio sp.; assembly: GCF_047602565.1. Lineage (GTDB taxonomy): Bacteria > Pseudomonadota > Gammaproteobacteria > Burkholderiales > Rhodocyclaceae > Propionivibrio. The sequence continues at coordinate 203,293 of NZ_JASGGX010000001.1, read as the reverse complement.
TTGCGCCGCGTATTTCGATCCGCGCCATGGCACTGCGCGACTGGTGGCCGACCGCCTCGGCCTGCGCACGCTTTATTATGCCGTCACCGAGCAATTCGTCTTTTTTTCCAGCGCGTTGAGGATTCTGGAGGCACTCGACGACCTGCCCAAGACGATGGATGTGGTCGCTCTCGTGGAGATCACCGGTTTTGGCTATCCCTTCGGCGGCGGTACGCCGTATGCGGGAATCAGAATGATGCTGCCCTGCGAGATGATCACCGTGGGGCCGGATGGCATCCGCTCGTCACGCTACTTCCGGTGGGATGCGATCAAGCTGGTGCAGGCTTCTGGCGAGGAGATGCGGGAGGCGACGCATCATCTGTTCCAGCAGGCGATACGCCGGCGTCTTCGCGGCGACCGGACGACGTTCGCCTATCTCAGCGGTGGACTCGATTCGCGTTGTACGGTGGCGGGCCTTCTTGCCGAAGGCGCACGGGTATATACCTTCAATTTCTCGCCCCCGCGCACGCAGGACCAAGTTTTCGCGCTCCAGTATGCGGAAAAGAGCGGCGCCGTCCATCACGAAACTCCCGCGGGCGCCAACCCCAACTGGTCGGCGATCATGGCGGATGCGTGGCGCGCATCGCCGCGCCGCGCGGAGCGGATGCCCGAGCGTCTCAACGTCGTATGGACCGGGGAGGGGGGAAGCGTCGGCCTGGGGCACGTCTATATCACGCCGGAGATCGTCAAGACCTTGCGGGCCGGAGACAGCGCCGGCGCTGTCGACGTCTTCCTGCAACAGCAAAGGAAGTCGCTATTATCGAGAATCCTGAATGACGATGTCGCTTCGTCCTTGCGGGGACATCTGCAGAAACGCCTGCTGGACGAATTGAAGGAAATCGATTATCCCGATCCCGTACGTGCGTTCTACATCTTCCTCAACCTCAATGGGCCGCGCCGGCACCTGGTAAAGCATTTCGAGACGATCGATCAGCACCGCCTCGAATTCCAGGTTCCGTTCTACGACAGCGAGTTTCTCGAATACCTGACAGCACTTCCCGTCGATCCGTGCCTGTATCATCGCTTTTACGTGCAGTGGCTGTCGTCCTTCGATCCGGCTGTTCGCGAAGTTCCCTGGCAAGCGTATCCGGGGCACACGCCAAGCATTGTTCCGGTGCCCGACGATCTGCCGGATCAATGGGGTGGAGGTTCGTCCAGCGCGTATCGATCGAGTCCGGACGATGATCTGATCGAACGCGCCAAAGCCATGTTGTCGGCTCCGGATTTCCCGTTCCGCGTGCTGCATAAAGGCAGTCTACGGCTGATGTTGTGGGCTACGAAACTCGGGCTGGGAAACTATGGCTATGCCTTGAAAGCAGGGCTGGCCTACTACGAATGCATGAAGACCTGCAAAGGGAAATATGAATTGCCGACCACGCTCGGCGTTACAGAGGCTCAGGTCGCTTGACGGCGTTCTGGTGCTGCTGTCGGCGGTCAAGGCAATTTAGTGTTCTTGCGAGTTCGAGCACTTGCGCGGCGGCTGCCTGAATCGACTGGCGGACAGCTTCGCGGTCCGATGCATCGAACGGTGACAGCAAGTAGTCGATCTGCCTGCTTTTCGCCCCATCCTTGCCCACTCCGATCTTCACCCGCCGGAACGCGTCGGTCTGAAATGCTTCAAGAACCGAGGCGACGGCCGCGATGGGTGCCGGCGCCTCCGGCTATTCGCCGGCGTACTTTCCCGAGCGGCAGGTCAAGATCGTCAAACACCAAGATGCACCGCTCCGGCGTGAAGGCCAGATTCTCCGCAAGCTGTTTCAGCACGCCGCCGGTCAGGTTCATGTGCTGCCGCTCCTTGATGAGGCAGATCAGTTAACCGCTCTCCATGCTGCGTGCCATCCAGGCTCCGGGCAATGTCTCCCAGGTGAACGCAAGGAAAGCCGCCATGTGATCCATGCAGGCAAAGCCGATGTTGTGCGGCGTTCCATCGTACTTGGCGTCGCAGTTGCCAAGGCCAACGACGACGGTGGTTTCCGGTTGCAAAGGCGCGAGCGGAGGGTCGTCGATTCCAGGGCCGAACGGTCAAGGGATGCCTGAGTAGGCACTTCCCAGGGACGATGCCTGCCGGGGCAGGCATCGCAGAACATCACCCGCTTGCAGTCGTCTCTCCAGCAGGCAATGCTGCCGCTGCGCGCGAGGATGATCTCCAGGCGGCTCGCCGCAACGGCCCTTGTGGGCGCTCGAGGCCCAGGGGCCGGCAAACACGGCAATGTCAGCGACGTCGAGCACCTTGTTCGCGGCTTTGGCGTATTTTTCTCCCTTGCCCGGGCCCGTATCCGACAACTCGCCGATGACCACGATCTTGCGCGCCGCGTGCGCCGCGCGCATGAATTCGAGGGAAGCGTCAAGCGTCCATAGCGGCGCCTTGAAATCGTCGCGGATGAAGGTCACTCCGTCGTCGGTAGTCACAGGCTGCATGCGCCCTGTGAAAGGCGCAATGTGTTCGATGGCTTCCGCGCATTCGGTCAGGCTCAGGCCGCTCGCCAGTCCGCCACCGATGGCGCCGAGCACCGACGGCACGAAATGCGCGCCGCAGAGCCGGGTACGCACCCGGACGCGTTCATCGCCGTAAATGACGGTCAGCGCGAGGCGGCCGGGCCATGCCGCGTCGATGCTTCCGCGCGCAGGCGAGCGGCCGGGGAAAGTCCGTACGTGATGATCCGGCCCCGGCATGCGTCGGCCATGGCCAGAACGCGCTCATCATCCGCGTTGAGCACCGCCGTTCCGGACCGCGGCAGCGAGGCCACCAACTTGCCCATCTTCCGCGCGATGCCTTCTGGCGACTCGTAAGCGGATACATGGTCATTCCTGGCCACCGTGACGATGCCCACGCCGGGTCGTAGCAGGGGCAGCATTCGTCCATCACGCCGGGTTTGCCCTCGGTGAGCTCCGCTACGCAAAAATCGTGCTCGGGGCGCATCCTGAGGATCATGCGCGCAATGAACGGCAGCACGTTCTCGTTGCCCGATGTCCCGAGTCCTCGCCTTCGCTGCGCCAGGATGCCGGTCAGTAGTTCCTTGGTCGTGCTTTTGCCCGCGCTGCCGGTGATGCCAAAGAATACCGGATTCCGCTAAAACGGCCGCCAGGCCTTGGCGGCCGCGATGGCCGAACGATCGGTGGCGCGCTCGACGAAAGGGGCCCACGTCCGCCGGATTCTCCAGGCCAGGGCGGATCGGAAATCCCCGAGTGTCTTGCCGGGCGAACGGTCCATTACCTTGTCACTCATCGGTCTAGCCTCCCGCAAGCACAGGCGCGGCGCCGGGGTGCCGCATGGAACGTCTCGACGCGCTCTTGCGGTCTTCTCAACCGATTGCGAAAAAATATGTCCGCGTGTTGACCGCGTTTTGCAACACACACCCTTTCAGCTTTCTGCTGTAGGCGAACCGGCCATACGTTCCGTTTGGCACGGCGGCACTCGGCGTGATACCGGAGAACTCGATTTCCCCCCATGCCCAGGGGTCCCTTCTTGGTTCGCCGGTGGGCGTCAAAGTTCCTATGGACGTTGTGCTGCCGGCATGGTGCCAGGCCAGTATTCTGGTTCCGTCCCATTCACAGCCGGAACCTCCGTTAAAGACCAATCCTTTCGGGAAGGTGCCGATGGCTGTAGGGGTGTAAAGGGAACCTCTTTCCGGGTCCCACACGCAGAATTTGTTTGGTTTGGCGCCGTCCACCTGGAAGATGAGATCGTGTTCGGGCAGGAAGATCAGACGCTTCGCGCTCCATGAGGGGTCCTTGGCCCAGCGGGTGAGCACGACCCAGTTCCAGTTGCGCAGATCCAGATAGCTCGGGTGGCCTTCCGCGGAGCTCTTGTACCAGATCAGGTGCCGGGAGGGGTCGTAGCAGCCGGCGCCGGCCATCGTCGCGCCGGGCGAGGGATGCACGGCCTTGACCGACCATTCGCCGGTCTGCTCATCAAGCAGCAGCGTCCGCGCGGTCCCCATCGAGCCGTTCCAGGAGGTGTTGCCCTGCACGACCATGACCGGCCCAATGCCGGGAACATAGACGGGCTTGTTGAAGCTGTGCACCGCGCGCGGGCGGCCGTCCGCATAGTTGCCGGTCAACTCCTTTCCGTCCTGGGTCTTCAGAATGTTCCCGATGGCGCCGGAGGGCGGACGGGTCATGACCCATGCGGGCTGGTCGTCGATCAGCCTGAGTCGGTACCCTTCGTTTCCCGCGTAATCGCCGTGTCCTCCCTGCAGGGGAAGCCAAAGGGTTCCTCCGTGCTCATCCCAGCAGGCGCCGCACCACGGCAGCACGACTCCCGCTTGTCCCAGCGATCCGCTCCATTCGGGAGCGTTCGGATAGACGGGGTTGATCGCCGGGTTTTTCGCGGGATCGAGATCGGAAAGACGGTTGCGGCCGATCTGCGCGATCCGGCCCGGCTGGATCGCCTGCCGCCACGCCGGAATGCGGAAATGCTCCTGCTCGGCGGCAGCCTCGGCGCGGGGCGCACTTTTCGCGCTAGCCGCCAACCCCCAGCCGCAAGCGGCAATCAGACCGTTCAAAAAGTCTCTTCGCTGCATGAGTGGGTTCCTGCCAAAGAGCTCGCCTGCAAGGATTCCGGACCCGGCCGGGCGGTTGTCCGCGAACCTGTCGGGAAGCGGTCCTCAATCGCTATTTTTCACAGCGAATGGATTTTCTCTCCTCGTGCCGCGCCACTGCCATCCCGATGAGGGTGTCCAGCAGCGCCGGATAGGAGAGGCCGGACGCGACGCACATCCGCGGGAACATGCTGATGTTGGTAAACCCCGGTATCGTGTTGATTTCGTTTAGAAATACCCGGCCCGTATCCTTGTCGAGGAAGAAATCGACGCGCGCCATGCCTTCGCAGCGGACTGCCACGTAAGCGGCCTTTGCCGTGCGCATGATGAAGTCGCGGGTCTCCTGCGGCAGGACAGCCGTGTCGACGAGGCTCGCCCCGTCCGGGTCGGTGTATTTCGCTGCGTAGTCGTAGAATCCGTGCGTGCCTCCGGGGACGATCTCGCCAGGCACGAAGGCGCTTATGTTTCCGGAGTTGCCGATGACCGCGCATTCGATCTCGCGGGCATTGATGAAGCGTTCGAGCAGCGCGCGCCGGTCGTACTTGAGGGCATCCGTCAGGGCGGCTTCCAGCGCTGCCTTGTCCGCCACCTGCGCAGCCCCCAGCGACGAACCCGCGGAGCAGGGCTTGACGAAAAGCGGCCAGCCCAGGCGATCTCCAGCCGCCGCGCACTCGTCCCGGGTGCTCGCCCGGTCGACGACCGCGAAGTCCACGATCGGCAGCCCCGCATCCCGCCACAGGCGCTTGGCGGCTTCCTTGTCCATCGAGGCGGCGCTGCCCAGCACGCCCGCCCCGACGTAGGGAAGGCCCGCGATCTCGAGCAGGCCCTGGACCGTGCCGTCTTCCCCGAAACTGCCGTGCAATACCGGGAACACGCAATCGATGGCCAGCCGCCCGGCTGCTCCGGCGTGAATGCCGTCGGCCGGCACGATCGACACCGGCGTGGAGGAGGGCGTGATGCACAGCGCCTCGCCTTCGCCCGGAACAGTCCGGGATATCACTGGATCTTGCAGATGCCAGTACCCGGCCTTGTCGATGCCGATCACGGTGACGCGATATTTCGAGGGGTCGAGATTTTTGACGACGGAGGCCGCCGATTTGAGGGATACCTCGTGTTCGCCCGATTTGCCGCCGTAAAGAACGCAGATATTCAACATGTTTCCCTCTCTTCGTGATTGGAGCCGATCGGGTCGGGCTCGGGCTAACCGCCCGCGAGAGTGAATCTCGGGGACCGGGACTGCAGCCACTGTTCGAGCATCATGGAAATCCAGATCATTTCCCCGTAATAGCCGGGATGCTCGTGGAGGTGCCTGGTCAGGAGCGTCTCCACGAAATCGGTGCGCAGGATGCCGCGGTCGGCCAGGCCTCGCACGGATTCGGAAGCCAGTTTTCTCAACGCATCGTGCCGGGTCGCCCATGGGCCGAAGGGCAGGCCGAATCCCTGTTTCTTCTTGACGATGATTTCGTCCGGAAGGAAACCGCGCAAGGCTTCCTTGAAAAACCAGCGCAGTTTGAGGCCCTTGACTTTGTACTCCGCCGGCAACCGCAGCGAGAACGCCAGCAGATCGTCATCGAGCATCGGGAAACCCACGTCCAACTCCGCCAGGGACGTCGTTCCGTATACCTTGGGCAAGTCGCATTCGGCGAGCGTGAAGCGCCAGTCGAAGGCGAGATGCCGGTTGGTGCCGCTGCCGGTCACCGCGCCGTTCCACACGTCCTGCTGCTGCCGCAACGGCGCGTCGACGTCGACCTGCGCCAGGAGTTCCGGCGTCAGCACCTCGTCGAGACCGAGCCGGGCGATCAGGTTGTACATCGCCAGCCGGTCGGGCATCGGTGCCCGGGCCTGTTCGACATAGCTCGCCCCCTTGCGGGCGAGCGGCAACCGCCGGGCAAGATCCGTTTTCAGAATGGGTTCCATGAGTCCTTTGCGGACGGCTCCCGGGACGTACTGATACCAGTCGAAGACACGATGCTTGGCGTAGCGCGAATTGCCGCCGAAAAGCTCGTCGCCTCCGTCGCCCGCAAGAATCCGGGTGATCCCGTTCTCCTTGGCCATGCGGGCACAGTAGAAGGCCGGCAGGGCGGACGAGTTGCCGAACGGTTGGTCATAATGGATGGCGACCTCGGCTATGCTGCGCACCAGATCGTCCGGCGTGACGTAGTACTCGTGGTGCTCGGTATTGAAATGGCGGGCGGCGATACGGGCATAGGCCATTTCGTCGTAGCCTTCGGCCTGGAATCCGATCGAATAGGTTGCCGCCGGCGTGCCGCGAACCAGACCGATCATCCCGGCGACTGTCGAACTATCCGTTCCTCCGCTCAGGAAGCAGCCGGCCTTTCCTCCATTCAGCGCGAGCTGGCGCGCGACGGCCTGCCGCAACAGGTCGCGGAATTCGTCGCGCAGGCTTTCGAACGAACGGGAGCCGTCTTCCCGAAACTCGGGAGTCCAGTAGGGCGCCACGGTCAGTTGGCCATCCTCGAACAGCACGTAATGCGCCGGCGGAACGCGGTATATCCCCTTGAAAATGGTCCGCGGCGAAGGGATGACGTGCGAGTACAGGTAATCGAAGATCGCCTGCGGATCTATCTCGGTGGTCGGGTCGGCCAGTTCATTGGCGCGCGGAGCGAATTTCAGCACGCCGTCGTCGATCCGATAGCACAAGGTCTGGATCGCGAAGCGGTCGATGGCGAGGAAAGTCCGTCCATCCAGCTGCAGGGCCACGGCGAAATCCCCGGCGACTCCGGCGAACGCCCCGATCCCCGTCCCGCCGATCAGCCGCGTCCAGGCGGCCAGATCGCCTTCCTCACGGGCGAGCGCGGACGTCTCGGCGTCCGGGAAGCGGGGATAGCCGGAAACGAAGCCGGAAGAAGCGGTCGTCGTCGCGGAATGCATGGTCTGTTTGTCTTGTCGTGCCAGGATGGGTTTCAATTCTGGAATGCTCCGGGACTCAATTTTTTCGGGCGAACGTCATGTACCGAGCGCGGGTGGACGTATTCCTTGGCCGGCCGGAGATCGACACCGGCAACCGCCGGTGGTTCGATTCCCTTGCCACGCAGTTTCGAAGCCGGACGCAGGCGGTAGTCCTCGCGCGCCGCGAGCACGAATTCGTCCCAGTCGACGTTGAAGTTGTTGCGATAGTCGCCCGGACCGGCGGTTTCCAGCTTGCCCTGGCCGACCAGCAGGTTGTTCACCGCGGTCACAGTGCCAAGGCCTTTGCGGACTTGCAGAAAAACCCCGTTCTGCGGGCGATTGTCCACCAGCGTGTTGTTCACCAGGTAGAGCGCGTTGACCGGCCAGAAGCTTCCTTCCGCCCCGTAGGAGACGATGCTGGGATTCTCGGTGGTGGAACTTTGCTGGATGACGTTGCCCACGGCATAAACGACGCCTCCACTCGGAAATTCCAGTTCATAACTGGCTTTCCCGCCTGTTTCGTCGGTCAGCCGGTTGTAGAAGATGTGGTTTTCGGCCGCCCTGCTTTTGAGCAGGTGCCCGACGTTGGCATGATGGAAATAACTGCCGGTCACGGTCAGCCGGGCAATGCCCCCGACGTACAGATTATGGCTTTGCCCGTCGCCAAAACCGTTGTAACCGAACTCGCAGTTTTCGATCTCGACAATGCCCGCCTTGTCGTTTCCGGTAAGGATGCCGTTCTGATTCCGCGTGAAAGTGCTGTTGCGTACGGTCAGCTGGCCTTTCTCCAGCCGGATGCCGGCACCGTTGTGATGGGAAACCGCGGCGTTAACGAAGTCGAAACCATCGACCTCGACCTTGCCGCCGCGCACGACCCAGATGCCCTTGCCCTCGGCGGCGGCTCCGGCGGCGTCGAGACGCACGCGGCCGCCGACGGTGCGCACCTTGACGTTCTTGTTGACCCAGACGGCGACGTCACCGACGTACTCCCCGGCATCGACCTCGACCACGCCGCCATCGGGAACCAGCTTGGCCGCGGCGGAAATCGTTTTGACCGTCCGGTCCGGGCCTACACGCACCAGTTCGCCGGGCAGGAGGGGTTCGGCGCCGTTGGCCTGCATCCACGCAGCGAAGAGGAGTGGCAGCGATAGTGCCCGCAACAGACGAATCATCTTCATCCTCCAGTTCCGGCTGTCCGGTTGCGGCCAGCCATCAGCGAATCAAGCAATCCGGCCAGTTGAGCCGTCCGCCCCTCGCGCGACGCACTTTTCACGGCCTGCTGCGAAGGTAAAGTGTAGCTGTTCTGGCGGATCGTTTCCGTGAAAGATGGAAGCCTCTCCTGAATCTCGGAGACCGAATCCAGGCGCACGATATCCGCGATGCCCGCCTGGCGCAGCACCGCGGCCGTGTCTCCGTGCGGGTCGGTCAGCGCCAGGATCGGGCGCTTCGAGCGTAAGTATTCATAAATCTTGGCCGGAATCTGCTCATTGCAGTTCGACGCCTGCATGACTAGGAGTCCGTCGGCCGCGAGCATTTCCGAGAGCGCCTCGCGGTAAGGAATGGGGGGCAGGCATTCGATGAATTTGTTGACGCCATATCGGGCCGCGAGATCGCGCAGAAAGCCGTCATGCACGGCGGCGCGAAAGCGGATCTTCAGCATGCCGGGCGCGATCCGCCCGCTCGACCCGAGTTGCCCCAGCGCCTCGAACAGCTGTGTCGGATCGCGTTCGGAGGGATAGACGATTCCGCTGTGCAGCAGCACGACTTCCCGCGCGCGATCGCCGGCGGGCAGTCCGGCCGCTGCTTCGACTTGTGCGAACGTTTCTTCATCGTAGCCGTTCTCCAGGACCTCGATGCTGCCGGCGGAGGCCGGGAAACGTTCGCGGTAGGTCCGCGCCGCGCTTGGCGTAGTGAAGGTGGAGGCGCTTGCCGACGAGAAAGTCTCCTTTTCGATCTGCTGGAAGCTCTTGCGCACGAGCGGATCGGCCGGATAACCGTCCTGCACCATCGGGTCGCGGAAGTCGGCGATCCACGGCAGGCCGCTGCGCTTCTGGAGCGCGGCACCGATTGCATGGGCCGTGGCGATGGGATAGGTTGACCAGATGGCCTGCGGCGCGAACTCGCGGATCATGCGCATCCCTTCGCGCACGGCGCCGAATTTCCAGCTCATCCAGCGATCGGGCCGGGCCATGGCGGCCATGTAGCGCCCGCCAACGGACAAATGGCGCGCGGTATCGAGCGCGAAGGCCCGCCGCACGATCACGCCGGGCGGCACATCGGCCATCAGGTCGTCGCTGGTACGTTCATAGGCGCGCGGGTGTGCCGTGAGCACGAGAGGTTCCCAGCCGAATTTCGGCAGGTGCTGCGCAAAGCGCAAGGTGCGCTGGATACCGCTGCTTCCCGCCAGAGGGGGGAAGTGGTAGGCGATCATGAGAAGTCGCTTCATGCGTGAAGAGTTATTTGTCCTTGAATGAGGGGTGCGACTCCGGTTGCGGCAAGGCATGCGGCTCCGCCTTGACGAGCACCGATTTTACCCAGCGTGCAAGCATCTCGCGCAGCAGCAGGATGCAGCCGATGAATGTCAGCGGATTGTAGGCCACGATTCCCCAGCGTTCCCGCCTGTGGTTCATCCAGATTTTTTTGTAATCGTCGTCACCGATCAGGAAGTCCACTTCGCTCACCCGGTCACGATCGATAACGTGTTGCATCAGATGGGCGGTGAGCACGGTTCCCGGCGAGTAGGAGGCAAAACCCTCGTGGTACGCCACTTTGTAGATGCTGGCCGTACTGTCCGTGACGATCCATAGTTGCGCCGCGACAGGCCGGCCCCGCAGCCAGGCGATCCCCATGCGCAGCGCGCCGGACGATGCGAGCTGGCGGATCAGCGCGGGGACGAATTCGGGAAACGGTTCCGGTATTTTCCAGCTGGCTGAATAGACCTCCTGGAATGCTGAGATCGCCTCATCGACCCGCCTCGGATCGGAGACAACTTCCAGAACACCGCCTTCTTCGGTGAACCGCCGGGTTTTCCGCTTGATTCGGCTGCGCAGGTTGGCGCTGCGGTGCTTGAGGTAGTCTTCCCAGTTCCTTTCGATCTTCAAATACCAGTTGCCGAAGCAGAAGAAGCGGAATGGCGTCCAGCCGATCGCCAGCAAATGATCGTACAGCTCATAAAACGCAGGTGAATCCGGGTCCATCGGCGCGAAACGCATGAGGTGGGCGCCGCCTCGATGAGCCGCCACGTGCGCCAGCAGGTGTTTCAATGCGTCCGAATCCGATTCATCCGTCTTGAGCGGCGCGTACAGCGACGTGTAGAAATTGCCCAATGCCTCGATTTTCCTGACTCTCAGACCGGTGTGGCGCGTCGGCAGCAGCGCCGTGACCCGCTTGTCGTCGGCCATGTAGTGGTAACGCACGCCGGCATCGCCGGCAAATACCGAGCGTTGCAGCAGCTCGAACCACTCCGTGGAGGCTTCGATCGGTTTTTCCCGCGACAGGCCGGACAGATCCAATCCCGCCTCGCGCAGCGTTTCCAGCCCGGTGCAGGTGTCCACTATCACTCCTTCGGGCGGTTCGCCCGGCATCGATGCTCCTGGCAGCGCGTTGCGCAAGCTTTTGAGCACGGCGAAAGCGGTCGAGAAAAAAGCTCTGCGGAATATCTGCACGTTCAGGATCGTGCAACCGAAGGTGGCCCACTCGCGTTGATCACGGGTGGCGTTGGTGTAGAACTCAAGCGTTTGTCCCGGATGGTTCGTCAGGCGGTCTTCGATCACGCGATTGAGTTGCAGACGTCCCGGCGCGATCCGCGCCAGCGTTTCGTCATAAGTGGTCTTCAAGATGATCGACAGGTCCGCGTTTTCGATCATCAAACGCGACGCCGCCAACCGGTCGCCGACGCGCAGCTCGTAGACCGCCGCCTGTCCGGCGTGCGCGAACGATTCCATGATTTCCGCGTAGAAGCTTCCCTGGGTGTTGTCGGGCGCGACGGCCGTTCCGGCCTTGCCCTTCCATCCGGACGATTCGATCGTGCCGAAACGCGTGACGGCTTCGTCCATGTCTTCTGGCCGCGCATGCCGGATCAGGGAAAAGCCGCCGAACTCCTGGTCGAGCCGGTTGAAATAGCGACGCAGGTTGGCGCGCAAATTCTTCGGCCGCTGGCTCCAATAGCCATCGAAAGCAAGGGCGCCGTCGATACCGATCGTATATGCCTGGGCCGAAACGTGCGCCGTGCGATTCATTTTTTCCATGCAAGGCGCAAATCGCGGGTCGATGGCAATCAACTCGATGGTCCAGGCGAATCCCGGCAAAGCGGGTAACAGCGTGGCGAGCCGCTCGGCGTCATCGAGCAGTACCGCGGTAATCTGCGCCTGCGAAGGACGGAACGAAACCCAGCGTCCGTACCCTTGGGGTTGCGCGATGAGCGCCCCGGTTATCCGCCCCTTCGGTCCGTCCGATCGCTCGATGCACAGGAACTCGTCTCCGGTGGCGAAATGCTTCAGTAACGGGCCGACGAAGCGGCTGTCGAAAAAAGGGTGCCCGCCGAACAGCGTTTCGTTCAGACGATCCCACTCTCCGGCAAATCGGGGGAACGCCTCGCGCGCCGCGTGTACTTCCCAAGTCATCGGCCAGCCTCGCGGCAGCCGTCCTCGCCAGTCCGTCGCAGGACCGATCTCAGCACATCGATCATCCAGTCCATTTGCGCTTCGTCCAGGCCCTGGTGGCAAGGCAGGTGCAGCAGATGCAACTGGTAACGGCGCGAGACGGGGCAATCGGAGATGGCCATCTCGTCCCAGCGCCAGATGGGCATGCCGGCCTGCTTCAGCAAGAAGAAGTGCGGGAGGGGAGTATCGATCAACAGCGGAAACATGTAGGGCACGCCGTCCGCCGGCCAGTCGGGGTAAAGAGGGAGGCAGTTCGGCAGCGTGGCCGTGGCGTCGAGCCAGCGCGCGTAGTTGCGGCGCCGGGCAGCGGCAAGGTCATGCACCGAGGCGCGGCGGACGAGCCAACGCGAGAGACGCAAGGCCGATTTTCGCGCGTCGGCAGGGACGAAGTACGGCGAAGGTCGGCCATAGGCCAACTCGAAGAGCGGAGTTTCAGCGGGTAGCGGGTGGGCGGTCGACGCTGATCCGGTATTGGCGAGCGGCGGAGGCCGTCGCATTTCCATGAGGTGTTTAAACCCGCGCGCTTCGTCGCGCCAGCTTGGAGATTCGACAACGGTCATGCCGAGCAGACCCGGCTCGGCCGCGCACAACAGGCCGCCATCTTCGCAAGCAAAAAACTTGTACGGACTGGCGGTGACGTATTTTCCGAAAGTGCCGGTGCGCGGCGCCTGCACCGTTTCGGTAAACAGAACGTGCGAGCAGTCCTCTATGAGGGTGATGCCTTTTGCCGCGCACCAACTCCGCAGCGGCACAAAATTCTGCGCCAGCCCAAAGTAATGCGTGGCGAGTAGGGCGCTCACCGGACGGTCGGCCTTGGCGAACAGGGCGTCGAACTTTTCAATGTCGGGCGAGAGGTCGGGGCGAAGTGGATAAAGCAGCACCTTGGCGCCGAGCGCGATGGCCGGATCGAGCATGCTCAGGCAGTGGTAGGCCGGCGCCATCAGGATCTTTTCTGGGCCGATGCCGCACAGGCGGTATGCCGCTCCCAGGGCATAGCGTCCGCGCGCGAAACTGCGAAAACCGTATTGGGTGGTCTTGAAAAAGCCCGTGATCGGAATGCCGTTGCCGGAACTCACGGTGCGATTGGGCAGCAACGGCACTTTTGGCCGGGGGAAATCGAACGACGAAGGATCGAAACGCGCGAGCTGCAAGGGCATCGACGACATCGCGGGACGGCAGCCGCTACACCAGCACTTCGACGCAGGCCGGATGGCCCAGGAAAGCCTGCGGGCTGGCGGTGAAGCCGTAGGCGCCGGACTGGTAGATCACCACCAGGTCGCCGGGCTCGGCCCTGGCGAGTTCCATCCGGTCGGCCAACAGGTCGAGCGGGGTGCACAGCGGGCCGACGACCGTCGCCGTTTCGCGTTCGGACGATGCCATCCGGCTGCCGATGGCGGCCGGGTAGTTCTTGCGGATGACCTGCCCGAAATTGCCGGAAGCGGACAGATGATGGTGCAGGCCGCCGTCTGTGACGAGGAACACCTGGCCGCGCGAGACCTTGCGGTCGATGACCCGGGCGACGTAGAGCCCGGCCTCGCCGACGAGATAGCGCCCGAGTTCGACGACCAGTTCTGCGCCCGGGAAATCGCGTCCGGCGCGTTGCGACAGTTCTCCGAGATTCGCGGCGACAGGCGCCAGGTCGAGCGGCTGTTCGCCCGGAAAATAGGGAATGCCGAAGCCGCCGCCCAGGTTCAGCGTGCGCACCGGCGCGGGGGCGGATTCGGACAATGTCAGCGCCAGCTCATAGCTCTTGCGCTGGGCCTCGACGATGGCCTCGGCTTTCAGGTTCTGCGCACCGGCGAAGAGGTGGAAGCCCTCGAAATCCAGTTCCGCGCGGCCGATCCCGGCCAGCAGTTCGGGCACCTGCTCGGCGTCCACGCCGAACTGCTTGGGGCCGCCGCCCATTTTCATGCCCGAGCTTTTGAGTTCGAAATCCGGGTTCACGCGCACGGCGACACGCACGGCATAGCCCGTTTCCGCGTGGATGCGCGCCAGCACGGCGACTTCCCGGAACGATTCGACGTTGATCAGGACGCCGGCCGCCACGGCCCGGTGCAGATCGGCTTCGCTCTTGCCCGGTCCGGCGAAACTCACGTCGCGCGGATCGGCGCCGCAGTCCAGCGCCACCTTGAGCTCGCCGCCGGAGGCCACGTCGATGCCGTCCACCTGCTGCGCCATGTGCGCGACGAGCGCCGGCATGGGGTTAGCCTTCATCGCGTAATGAATCTTCAACGCCTCGGGCAATGCGGCGCGCAAGGCTTCGACGCGCTGCGTCACCAGGCGGCGGTCGTAGGCGTAAAAAGGCGTCTGCCCGACGCGCGCGGCGAGACGGGTCAGGGGAATGCCGCCGACCCGCAGTTCGCCGTCCTCGACAGGAAACTGGTGCATCGGCGCGTGCCTGGGCGTGGCGCGTTCGCTGGCTTGCATGATCGGCTCCGTGGTCAATTGGCCGTCTTGCGGCCTGGCGTTGTGAGTGCCGTCGTGTCGGCCATCACGCGCGTTTCTCCACCCATTCGGTCGACAGCGTCTTGCGGTCGATCTTGCCGTTGGGGTTGCGCGGCAGCGGCCCGGGGCGCACGTCGATGCCGTGCGGCACCATGTACGCCGGCATGCGCTTACGGCATTCGGCAAGCAGCGCCTCGACGTCGAGTCCGGCGCCGTCGGGCGGCGTGGCGACGACCTGGATCGCCTGGCCGAGCACGTCGTGATCGACGCCGAAGGCCACGCACTCGCCGACCAGCCTGGTGGCGTAGAGCACTTCCTCGACCTCGGTCGGGCTGACGCGGTAGCCGGAGGTCTTCATCATCTCGTCGCGCCGGCCGATGAAGTACAGGAAGCCTTCCGCGTCCATGCGCACGGTATCGCCCGAGTAAACCGCCAGTTCGGGAATCACCAGCCCCGGTTCGCGGCCCGGCGTGCGGGCAGGCAGCGGCTTGTAGCGTTCCGCCGTCTTTTCCGGATCGTTCCAGTAGCCCATGCCGACCAGCGCGCCGCGGTGCACCAGTTCTCCCGGCTCCTCGGGCGCGCAGGGCGTGCCGTCCTCGCGCAGGACCAGGATCTCGGCGTTCGGGATAGCCTTGCCGATCGAATCCGGGCGCCGGTCGACCTCGTCGGGCGGCAGGAAGGTCGAACGGAAGGCTTCGGTCAACCCGTACATCAGGAAAGGCCGGGTCTTCGGCATGCGCGCGCGCAAGGCGCTCAACGTCTCGCGCGGCATGCGCCCGCCGGTGTTGGCGAAATAGCGCAGGTGTTCGGTGATCGTCGCCGGCCAGTCGAGCTGCGCCAGCTGGATGTACAGCGGCGGCACGGCGGTGAGTCCCGTGACGCGCTCGCGTTCCAGCGCCTTCAACACGTCGCGCGGCAGCAGGTAATTGAGCAGCACCACACGGGCGCCGACGTGGAACGCCGTGGTGAGCTGGCTGAAACCGGCGTCGAACGACAGGGGGAGGGCGGCGAGCAAGGTGTCCTCGGCCGTATTTTCCAAGTAACCGGCGACGCTTTTCGCGCCGGCCACCATGTTCCGGTGCGAAAGTACGACGCCTTTCGGCTTGCCCGTGCTGCCGGAGGTGTAGAGGATCGCCGTCATGTCCGTGTCGATCACCCGGTGGCCGGCGCGCGCAGGCATCGCCAGCAGCGCATTCCAGCCGATGCGTGCGTACGTCTCCTCGCGGGTTGCGGGCGAATCGTCGCCGACCAGCACCACGTGGCGCAGATCGGCGCAAGCAGCCAGCGTCTCCGCCAACAGCGCGTGGCGCTCCGGCGAAGTGACCAGGATGCGCACGTTGCAGTCGCGCAGGATGTAGGCGACCTGTTCGGGCTTCAGCAGCGGATTGAGTGGCACAAACACGCCGCCGGCGGCCGGCGCGCCGAAACTGGCGATCACGGTCTCGCAGCGCTTTTCGAGGTAGATGGCGACGCGCTCGCCGCGCTGCAGGCCCAGGCCGACGATCCCGCCCGCGAACCGGGTGACGGCGGCATGCAGGCCGGCATACGTCATCGAGTCCGTGCCGTAGGTCAACGCGGTGTTTTCCGGGAAGCGCTCGGCCGAGCGCGCAATGAGATCCGGGAGCAGACAGGAGTCGGTCATTTTTTTCCTCACGAGGCAGACTCGAAGTTCGATTTTATCGACTAGAGATTCATGGCGCAGCGAATTTGTTCCGTCGGCGTGTCGCGTCGGATGGCGCATTCGATGCCGGCACGGCCGGCGGCGGCGACGGGAACGGATTCCCCGCGCATCCGTGACAGTATAATCTCTGCCCCCAAACCATTTCGGCAGTTCCGCCGCACCGGCGGACGAGGAGAATACATGGACATTCACAACGAGGTGCTGGCGATCCTCGACGACGTGCTGAGCCTCAAGGGGCGCAGCCGTTCCTTCACGCGCGACACCGCGCTGCTCGGCGCCATTCCGGAAGCTCGATTCGATGGCCGTCGTGGCGCTGATCACGTCGATGGAAGAGCGTTTCGGCTTCATCGTCGAGGACGACGAGATCGATGGCACGGCCTTTGCGACGGTGGGTACGCTGACCGATTTCGTGCAGGGCAAGCTGAACGGCTGATCTGTCCGCCGCATGGCGTTCGAGGCTTTTTTCCTGCCGGCCGGGCGAGGGCAGCGGTTCTGCATCCTGCATAGCGCCGAACCCGGTATCCCTGTGCGCGGGGCGCTGGTCTATGTCCATCCCTTCGCCGAGGAGATGAACAAGGCGCGGCGCATGGCGGCGCTGCAGGCGCGCGCCATGGCGGCGGCCGGTTACGCGGTGCTGCAGATCGACCTGTACGGTTGTGGCGACAGCGCCGGCGATTTCGGAGACGCCGCGTGGCCGGACTGGATCGACGACGTGTGCCTGGCCGCCGCCTGGTTGCGCCGGCGGACCGGCACCGCGCCATGGTTGTGGGGCCTGCGCGCCGGCTGCCTGGTCGCCACGGCGGCGGCGCATCGGCTCGATGAGGTTGCGGGGCTACTGTTCTGGCAGCCGGTTTCCTCGGGCCGGCAGCACCTCCAGCAGTTCCTGCGCCTGAAGATCGCCGGAGAAATGCTGTCCGGGCAGGGGCAGGGCATGATGGATCGGCTGAAAGCTGACCTGGAACAGGATCGCCCGGTCGAGATCGCCGGCTACACGCTTTCTCCCGGATTGGCGCGCGGCCTGGGCGGCGCCGGACTGGCCTTGCCCGGACGGACCCTGCGGATCGAATGGCTGGAGATTGCCGGCGCGCCGGAAGGCGGCTTGTCGCCGGCCGCGACCGGTCGAACTGGAAAAATGGCGGGTGCAGGGACACGCCGTTCGCGGCTCCGCCGTGTACGGACCGTCGTTCTGGCAGACCACGGAAATCGCGGAATGTCCCGGTTTGCTGACGGCGACGTTGGCCGCGCTGGACGGCGGCGCGACGGCATGAACTTCGTCGAAGTCCCGCTGACGTTCCACGTTGCCGGCGAGTGCTTGCTGGGCATCGCGGCGCTCCCGGAAACGCCCCGCGACTGCGGCGTCCTGATCGCCGTCGGCGGGCCGCAATACCGGGCCGGCAGTCATCGGCAGTTTCTTCTGCTCTCGCGCCGGCTGGCCGCCGCGGGCTACCCGGTGCTCCGCTTCGACTACCGCGGCATGGGCGACAGCGAAGGCGCCATGCGTTCCTTCGAAGAGGTCGGCGAGGATATCGCCGGCGCCATCGACGCGTTCATGCGCCAGTGTCCGCAGATGAGCCGGTGCGTGCTGTGGGGATTGTGCGATGCCGCGTCGGCGATCCTCATGCATCTGGATACGACCGACGATGCCCGCATCGCCGGCGTGGCGCTGCTCAATCCCTGGGTCCGTTCGGAAGCCGGCCTGGCGCAGACCCGCATCAAGCACTACTACGGACAACGGCTACTGCAACGGGAATTCTGGAGCCGGCTGCTGACAGGGAAAATGAACGTCGCCGCTTCCCTGCGCGACTTTCTTGCAAGCGCCGTAAAAACGCGCGGAACGGCGGATTCCCCGATACGTGCGCCGTCGTTCCGAGAACGCATGGTGAATGGACTGGGGATCTTTCGCGGCGCGGTACTGCTGATCCTCAGCGGGCGCGATTACACGGCGAAGGAATTCATCGAATATACCCGCGTCAACGCCGCCTGGTCCGGCCTGTTGGCGGCCGGGAACGTAAGCCGGGTGGATCTGCCCGATGCCGACCATACGTTTTCCACCGCTGCCTGGCGGGACGAAGTGGAAAACGCCACCCTGCAATGGCTGGCGCGCATCCCGAACGACCACCGGGCCGGGTAGGCCCATGCCGTCGCCGGGCCGGCGCGGCGATCGCGCTGGTCTGCCTGACGGCGGGATCCGTCCTGGCGGTGGCGCATCCGTTATGGCCGGCGTTCGCGGTGTCGGCCTTTCTTGCCGCCGCGCTGCTGTCCGCCTGGCGGCCGTGGCTGGGCATCCTCGCCTTGCCGGCGCTGCTCCCAATCCTCAACTTCGCGCCGTGGACCGGCTGGCTGATCGTCGATGAATTCGATCTGCTGGTACTGGCCGTGCTGGCAGGTGGCTATTTCAGGGTGTGGTGGGGTGGTTCCGATCTGCGCCATGCCGGGACCTTGGCCTGGCTGACGGCCGCCGCCGGCTGCCTGATCGCATGGGGAGCGGCCGGGGTGTCGATGCAGGACGTCAATAGCTTCGCCGGATACGCTTCGCCGCTGAACGCCCTGCGGGTCGGCAAAAGCCTGGTGTGGACCGCGCTGCTGCTGCCCTTACTGGACGCCTCCCGCGCTGCCGTGCCGCGCCCGGAAATGCTGGCAAGGTTTTTCTGGGCATCGCTGCTGGGCAGCGTCTGGGTGGTCCTGGCGGTCCTTTGGGAACGGGCGTCTTATCCCGGTCTGCTGAACGTGCATACGCCTTACCGGACCGTCGGGCTTTTCTGGGAGATGCATCACGGCGGCGCGGCGCTCGACGTCTACCTCGTGCTGATCGCGCCGCTGCTGGCCTGGGCCTGGAGGCGACCGTTGCCGCCAATCGGGCGCCTGCTCCTGGGCGCGTTCATCCTGGCCTTCGTGTACGCCTGTCTGACGACCTTCTCGCGCGGGGTCGTATTCACGGCGGCCGGCGCCGCGATCATGCACGGACTGCTGCATCGCTGGCAGGCGCGCCGGCGGCATTCATCGCAGCCGGCGCGGGTGCGGCCCGCCAGCCTGTCGCTCATCGCCCTGGTCGGCGTCGAAGCGTTCATGGTTTTCGGGACGGATTCCTTCATGAACAGCCGCTTGCAGGAGACGACGCGCGATTTCGCCGGGCGGCTCGCACACTGGGAGCAGGCGCTCGGCGCGTTGGAGTCCCCCACGGACTGGCTTTTCGGAATCGGGCTCGGGAGATTCCCGTCGCCTGAGGTTCAGCGGAAATTGGGCGTGGTGCTGCCGGGAAACTTCGCGGCGGCCGGTTTGGGCGACGGCACGCGCGGGGCGAGATTGTCCGGCCCGGATGGGCTGCTGAAAGGGCGATCGCCCGGCACATTTTTTGCGCTTTCGCAGCGGATCGATCCCGTCCCGGGCGTGCCGTACCGGTTTTCCATGCAGGCGCGCAGCGAGCGGGGCGGCACGCTGCTCTTGCAGGTCTGTGCTGCCCATCTGCTTTATCCATCGCGCTGCAGCGCGAGAATCGTAAGCGTCGAGGGCGGCGAATGGCAGGAGCGGAGCGCGTCGTTCTCCAGCCGCGTGTTTGGCGCCGAAACCTCGTGGCGCGCCATCGGGCATGGAGTCTTCCTGGCGTCCGTGCTGACGCCCGGCAGCACCATCGAGATCTCGGCAATGCGGCTCGCGGCCGACGGCGGGAACCTGCTGGCCAACGCGGGTTTCGACGAAGCCGAGGGGCGCTGGTTTCCCCAGTCGTTCCGGTACTTTCTGCCGTGGCATATCGACAATTTCTACCTCGAACTTCTCGTGGAAACGGGAGCCGTGGGACTGGCAGGATTCCTGTGTGCCGTCTTCCTGGTGTGCCGGCGGCTTTTCCGGGCCGCTTCGGCGGGAGAAACTTTCTCGATCGAACTGCTGTCTTCCGTTGCAGGAATGCTGGTGTTGGGCTCGATCGTCAGCATTCTCGACATGCCCCGGGTGGCCACCTTGGCCGGCTCGTTCCTCGCCTGGGCCATGGTCGTCGGATTTGAAGAACAACGATCGACAAAGTCATTTTGATTCAACCGATGTCCATGGTATAGTCACATTCTTTTCATCGATGTTGGCTGTATATCCTTTTGCTTTTCTGGTTTATATAGTTCATTGATTTATAGTGTTTTGTGTTGGCATCAAAAACAGAGTTGCGAATTATTTGTATCGCTTGTGAATTTTGTCACGGCGTTGAAATCTGTTTGGATGTTTAATCCCCTCAAGAAAAGAAGTCGGCGTTTCTGTTTCAAAATGAACTCCGTCGGGGCCGATACTGTGGTGTCGGACGGCCCCTGTACCCGGGGTAGCGGCCAGGGGTAGCAAGCATGATCAAGGTATTCAGCCATTGGATTCACTGGAAGACGATCCTGCAGATCGTTCTGGATATCGTGTTTCCGGTCGTATGCGTGGTGCTGGCCGTGCTGCTGTGGGGCATCGGCGGACGGACCGACCTGGAAACGGTCGTCGTCTATGCGGCCGTCTACGCCTTCATCATGGTGATGTTCAACTCCTGGCTGGGGCTGTACAACCGCGCGCACAACCGGACGGTGGCGCAGACGCGCGCGCGCGTCGTCCTGTCGCTGTATCTCTCGATCCCCATCGCCTACACGGTTTTCGCCCTGCTTTCGATCGCCGACGAAAACCAGAAACTGCTGCTCTTGTCCGGCCTGGCGGCATTGTTCGGAACGCTGGCGCACCGCGTATATACGATGCACAGCCGCACGGGAGTGCTCATGGTCAATCGCGTCCTCATCTTCGGGTCGGGGCCGGAGGCGAGAACCGTCGGCAAGGTGCTGAAGAAGTCG
This sequence comes from Propionivibrio sp., assembly GCF_047602565.1. Classification (GTDB taxonomy): domain Bacteria; phylum Pseudomonadota; class Gammaproteobacteria; order Burkholderiales; family Rhodocyclaceae; genus Propionivibrio. The sequence continues at coordinate 182,214 of NZ_JASGGX010000001.1, read as the reverse complement.
GACCCGGACATCCAGATCGTCGGCTTCTATCCGGGGCCGTCCGAATCCGAGGTCTGCGTGCCGGAGCAACTGCTGCTGCCGCGCTCCCGTTCCTTGTCGGATACGGCGTACGCGCTGAACGTCAACGAGATCATCATCGCCGTACAGGAACGCCGTGGCGGCGTGCTGCCCTTGCGCGAACTGCTCGACTGCAAGCTGTCCGGCGTCAATGTGCTCGACTTGGCGAGCTATTTCGAGCGGGCGCTCGGCCAGATCCGGCTGGATTCGCTGAAGGTCGGCTGGCTGATTTTCGGCGAGGGTTTCCGCCAAGGCTGGGCGCGCACCTTCGTCAAGCGCGTGTTCGACGTCACCGCGGCCAGCATTCTGTTGCTGCTGGCCGCGCCGGTGATGCTGCTGACGGCCTTGGCGATCATCATCGAAGACGGCTTTCCGGTCTTTTACCGACAGGAGCGCGTCGGGCTCAACGGACGCCTGTTCAACGTGGTGAAGTTCCGCAGCATGCGCCGGGACGCGGAAGGCGACGGCAAGCCGCGCTGGGCGACGGCCAACGACGACCGCACGACCCGCGTCGGCCGGGTGATCCGGAAACTGCGCATCGACGAGCTGCCGCAACTCTACAGCGTGCTGACGGGGGACATGAGCCTGGTCGGCCCGCGTCCGGAGCGGCCGTATTTCGTGGACCAGCTGACCCGCGACATTCCCTTCTACGCGGTCAGGCACAGCGTCAAGCCGGGCGTGACCGGATGGGCCCAGGTCAGCTACCACTATGGCGCCTCGGTGGATGATTCCATCCAGAAGCTCCAGTATGACCTTTACTACGTGAAGAACCATACGCTTTTCCTGGATATCGTCATTCTGTTCGAAACCATCGGCGTGGTGGTGACCGGCAAGGGCGCGCAATAGCTCCGCGACGGTGCGTCGACGGGCGTCAATGCCGCGATGCAGGGCGGGTTCCGAGGTTTCGGCCGGACGCTCCCGGGCCTTCTCAGGATGTGTCATAGTGTCTTTCGTGCGGAACCTGAACTGAGGAGGTTGGTCGGGTGGAAACGGGCTTGAACACCCTGAGCGCCTGGAGTTACGGCTTGGCCGGTTTCGTCTTTGCGGCTTTCGCCATTTTTCATGCGGCCGCATGGAAAACCAGCCTGCGCAGCCGGACCTTGTTCGTGGCCGTGGTGCTGAGCGCCCTGTGGGGCGTTTTCAGCCTGGCCTTTTCCCTGACCGGCCATGCAGCTTTCCTGGCGGGCAGCCTGTTTGCCGATCTGCTGCGCTACGGCGCTTGGTTCTGCTTCCTGCTCGTCCTATTGCTGCCGGCAGATTCCTCCTCGCAAAAGCCGTCCTCACGATGGAATTCGCTGGCGTCGATCGGCGTCACCCTGCTTGCGATCGGCGCCATCGCGCAAATCATGATGTTCTGGAACGTCGCCTTTCGCTTGCCGCCGCAGCGCATCGTGCTGCTCGACGCGCTGGGAGGCGCCGTGTTCGCCCTGGTGCTGCTCGAACAGTTGTGGCGCAGCGTCAGCCACGAATTGCGGTGGAGCGTCAAACCGCTGTGCCTCGGCCTGGGCGGGGCGATACTCTTCGACCTCTACCTTTTTTCCGACGCGCTGCTGTTCAGCCGGATAGACGGCGATGCCTTCAGTATCCGCGGTTTCGTGCACGCCCTGACGGTTCCCCTGGTGGCCCTGTCCACCTCGCGCAGCAAGGACTGGAGGAGACGCCTCGTCCTGTCGCAGCGCGCCGCGCTGCGGTCGGTGTCGCTGATCGCCGTCGGCATCTATCTCATATTCATGTCGGCGGCCGGCTATTACGTGCGCTACTTCGGCGGCGAATGGGGGCGCGCCTTTCAGCTGGCGCTGCTTTTCGCCGCGCTGCTGCTGCTGGGCGTCCTCAGCCTGTCGGGGGCGTTGCGGGCAAAGCTCAGGGTGCTGATCGGCAAACACTTTTTCAGCTACCGGTACGACTACCGCGAGGAGTGGCTGCGGTTTACCAACACCTTGTCCGCGCAGGACGGTTCCTCGGAGATGGGCAGGCACGTGATCAAGGGCCTCGCCGACATGGTCGAGAGTCCGGCGGGGTCGCTTTGGCTGAAGGATTCGTCCGGGCGCTTCTACGCGCAGTCCACCTGCTGGAACATGCCGGAAACCGCGATGACGGAGGATGCCGGCAGCAGCCTGTGCACCTTCCTGCTGACCAGCGGCTGGATCATCAATCTCGAGGAGTACCGGGTGGTGCCGCGCCGTTACGGGACGTTGGAACTGCCCGCCTGGCTCACCGACGTGCCCAATGCATGGCTGGTCGTGCCCCTGGCCGCGGGCAGCGAAATGATCGGCTTCGTGATCCTGGCGACGGCGCGCACCGCGATGGAGGTGAATTGGGAAGTCAACGATCTGCTCAAAACTGCCGGGCGGCAGGCCGGGGCGTTTCTCGGGCAGATGCGGGCGGCGGAGGCCTTGCTCGAAGTACGCAAGTTCGATGCCTTCAACCGCATGTCGGCCTTCGTGGTGCACGATCTGAAGAACATCGTCGCGCAGCTGTCGCTGATGCTGAAGAACGCCGAGCGCCATCGGGACAACCCGGAATTCCAGCAGGACATGCTGATGACCGTCGAGCACGCGGTCGAGCGCATGCGGCAGTTGATGATGCAGTTGCGCGAGGGCGCGACGCCGCTGGATAGTCCGCGCGGCATCGATCTCGGCGCGGTGATCCGCCGTATCCAGACGGCAAAATCGCGCCAGGGCCGCGAGGTCGAGGTCGACCTGGCCGACAAGGTCGTCGCCAAGGGGCACGAGGATCGGGTGGAGCGGGTCATCGGCCACGTCGTGCAGAATGCCCTGGATGCGACGGAGCAGGGCGGGCGGGTGTGGGTCAAGATGGAGAAGCGGGACGGGTATGCCTTCGTGCTCGTCCGCGATACGGGGCACGGCATGAGTCCGGAATTCCTGCGGGAGCGCCTGTTCAAGCCCTTCCAGACCACCAAGCCGGCGGGCATGGGAATCGGTGCCTACGAGAGTTTTCAGTACGTCCACGAACTCGGCGGAAAAATATCGGTCGATAGCGAAGTCGGCGTCGGTACTCAAGTAAGTTTGTTGCTACCATTGACCGAAGTGGGAACTGAAATGCCTTCAAGAGTAGGAGTTTCCGTATGAGTACCGAAAAACAGCGTCCGTTGCTGATCGTCGAGGACGATCCGGCGCTGCAGAAGCAGCTTCGCTGGGCGTTCGATCAATACGAGACGTTGACCGCCGGCGATCGGGAGAGCGCGGTGGCCCTGATCCGCCGCCATCAGCCGCCGGTAGTGACCATGGACCTGGGCTTGCCGCCGGACGCCGACTCCGTTTCCGAAGGCTTCAAGCTGCTCGAGGACACGCTCTCCATCGCGCCGGAAACGAAAGTCATCGTCCTCACCGGCCAGAACGATCGCAGCAACGCGCTGCGCGCGGTCGCCCTGGGCGCCTACGATTTCTTCGCCAAGCCGTTCGAGATCGACATGCTGGGACTGACGATCGACCGCGCCTACCGCCTGTACGACCTGCAGCAAGAAAACGTCCGCCTGCAGCTCATGCACCAGCCGGACGTGCTGGCCGGGCTGATCACGCGCGATCCGGACGTGCTGCGGGTGTGCCGCACCGTCGAGAAGGTCGCGGCCAGCGACGCGACCGTGCTCGTGCTCGGCGAAAGCGGCACCGGCAAGGAGCTGATCGCCCGCGGCGTGCATGCCGCCTCGTCGCGGCGCAAGGAGCGTTTCTTCGCCATCAACTGCGCGGCGATCCCGGATACCCTGCTGGAAAGCGAGCTTTTCGGCTACGAGAAAGGCGCGTTCACCGGCGCGGTGAAGACGACGCCCGGCAAGATCGAAGTGGCCAACGGCGGCACGCTGATGCTCGACGAGATCGGCGACCTGCCGATGCCGCTGCAGGCCAAGCTCCTGCGTTTCCTGCAGGAGCGCGTCATCGAGCGCATCGGCGGGCGGCAGGAAATTCCCGTCAACGTGCGCATCGTCTGCGCGACGCACCAGGACCTCAAGACGCTGATCAAGGAAGGCCGGTTCCGCGAAGACCTGTACTATCGCCTCGCCGAAATCGTCGTCGCCCTGCCTCCGCTGCGCGACAGGCGGGGTGACGCGGCGCTGCTGGCGCATGCGTTCGTGCGCCGTTTCGCCGACGAGTACAAGCGCGGTGGCATGACCCTGCGCGAAGACGCGATCCGCGCCATCGAAAAACATCCCTGGCCGGGCAACGTGCGCGAACTGGAAAACTGCATCAAGCGGGCGGTGATCATGGCCGACGGCAACCAGATCACCTTCGATGACATCGGCCTGGGAGCCGCCGCGGGCCAGGAAGACGTCGCGCTCGATCTGCGGCAGGCGCGCGAGGATGCCGAGAAGCGCGTGATCATCGCGGCGCTCGGGCGCGTCGACGGGAACGTGCTGCGCGCCGCCGAATCGCTCGGCGTGAGCCGGCCGACGCTGTACGACCTGATGTACCGCTACGGACTAAAATGATCCGACTTTCCGAATGCTCGGCTTTCTGATTGGAACCTTCATGAAAAATCCGAAAATAACTGGTTTCAAAGCGGTTTCAGCATTTCTGCTCGTCCTGTCGCTGACCGCCTGCGGTACCGACAGCCCGGATGCCATGCTGGCGTCGGCCAAGGATTATCTGGCGAAGAACGACGCCAAGGCGGCGGTGATTCAGTTGAAGAACGCGCTGCAAAGCAAGCCCGACCTGGCCGAAGCGCGGTTCCTGCTGGGCAAGGCGCTGCTCGACGAAGGCGACGTCTCGGGCGCCGACGTGGAGTTGCGCAAGGCGGCCGACCTGAAATATCCGGCGGACCAGCTGGTTCCTCTCCAGGCGCGGGTTCTGCTGCAGCTCGGGCAGACCAAGAAGGTCGTCGACGAGTTCGGCAAGACGCAGTTGTCCTCGCCGGAAGGCCGGGCGGAGCTGCAGACCACGCTCGGCAACGCCTATCTGGTCCAAGGCAAGCCGGATGCGGCGAAGCAGGCGTTTGACGCCGCGCTGTCCGCCGTGGCCGATTACGGACCGGCGGTTTTCGGCCAGGCCAGACTCAAGGTAGCCGGCCGTGACGTGGCCGGGGCGATGGCGCTGCTCGATTCGGCGCTGGAAAAAAATCCCAAATTCCTCGAGGCGAGACAACTCAAGGGGGATCTTCTGGCTTTCCAGGGCAAATCCCAGGAGGCGCAGGACCTCTACCGCCAGATTCTCGATGCCCGGCCGGACTACGTGCCGGCGCACATCTCGCTGATTTCGCGCCAGATGGAAGCCGGCAAGCTCGACGAGGCGGAAAAGCAGTTCGAAGCCATGCGCAAGCTCATGCCGGCAAGCCCGCAGACGACGTACGTCCAGGCGGAATTGTTCTATCGGCAGAAAAAATTCAAGGAAGCGCGCGAGGCGATCCAGCAGCACCTCCGGGTAGTTCCCGACAGCGTGATCGGGCAGCAGTTGGCGGGAGCCATCGAGTACGAACTCAAATCCTATGCCACCGCCGAACGATATCTGCATGCCGTGCTCTCCAAAACACCCGAGCTCGGCATATCGCGCCGCATACTGATTGCCTCCTACCTGCGCAGCGGACAGCCCGACAAGGCGCTCGGCATCCTGCAGCCGATCCTCGACAAGATCGACGACAATTCGGACATGCTCGCCTTGGCCGGCGAAGTCTACGTTCAGAACGGCGACGTCGAGCGAGGTGGTTTCTATTTCGCGAAAGCGGCGGCTCTCGACCCGGAAAACAAAAGCAAGCAGACGGCGGTCGCGCTCTCGCACCTGGCCAGGGGCGAAACCGAAACGGCCTACAAGGAACTGGAGAAGATCGCCTCCACCGATACCGGGGTCCGGGCGGACATGGCGCTGATCGCCTCCCAGCTGCGCGACCGTAAATTCGACCAGGCGCTGAAATCCGTCGATGGCCTGGAGAAAAAGCAGCCGGACAATCCGCTGATCGACAACCTGCGCGGCACCGCGCTGCTCGGCAAGCGCGACATGGGGGGCGCCCGGAAGAGCTTCGAGAAAGCCCTGCAGAAGGACCCGGCGTACTTCCCGGCGGCGGCGAGCCTGGCGCGGCTCGACCTGGCCGATAAGAAGCCGGACGAGGCGAAGAAACGTTTCGACGGCGTGCTGGCCAAGAATCCGAAGAGCTCGCCGGCGCTGCTCGCGCTCGCGGAACTGCAGGCGCGTACCGGCGGAAAGCCGGACGACGTGCTGGCGCTGATCAACAAGTCCGTGGCCGTGAACCCCACCGATGTTGCCTCGCGCCTGGCGCTGATCAATTTCCACCTGGGTACGAAGGAGCCGAAGAAGGCGGTGGCGGCCGCCCAGGAGGCATCGGGGTCCTTGCCCGACAACCCGCTGATCCTGGACGCCGAGGGCAGGGCGCAGCAGGCGGCCGAGAATTACAACCAGGCGCTTTCCGTTTACGGCCGTCTGGCCACCCTGACGCCCAACTCCGTGCAGCCTTACCTGCGCATGGCCGAAATCCACGTGGCAGCGAAGGACAAGGACGCCGCCATGCAAAGTCTGCGCAAGGCGCTGTCGATCAAACCCGATTCGATCGAGGCGCAGCGCGGCATGATGATGCTGGATCTGGACGCCGGGCGTACCGCGAACGCCTTGGCGACGGCGCGCAACATCCAGAAACAGGCTCCCAAGAACCCGGTCGGCTACCTGCTCGAAGGCGATGCTCATGCCGTGGGCAAGGCGTGGAAAGAGGCAGCGGACGCCTATCGCAACGGCATCAGGCAGACCGGCGCCAACGAGCTGGCGATCAAGCTCCATGCCGCGTTGTCGGCGCAGAACGTTCCCGGCGAAGCCGACAGGTTTGCCGAAGGATGGCTGAAGGAGCATCCCAAGGATCTCCAGTTCCGGCTTTATCTGGCCGAATCGGCCATCTCCCGCAACGACTATCCGGTGGCGATCCGGCACTACCGGACGTTGCTGGACAATCAACCCGACAACCCGGCCCTGTTGAACAACCTGGCCTGGGCTCTGGGGCAGACCAAGGACCCGAAGGCCATCGAGCTGGCGGAAAAAGCGTACAAGCTGGCCCCTGATCAGGCAAACATCGTCGATACCTTAGGCTCGCTGCTGGTGGCCAAGGGCGATCTCGAGCGGGGCGTCGAACTGATGAAGACGGCGCATTCGCTTGCTCCGAACAATGCGATGATCAAGCTCAACCTGGCCAAAGCGCTCGTCAAGGCCGGAAAGAACACGGACGCCAAGCCGATGCTCGACGAACTGGCGACGCTTGGCGACAGGTTTCCAAGAAGCGGCGAGGTCAACGAGCTGCTGCAAGGCCTGAAATAACGACCCGAAGGGAGTGTGAGGATGACGACAGTCGCAGTAGTGGGCCTGGGCTACGTGGGATTGCCCCTGGCCGTGGAATTCGGCAAGAAATGGCGGACGATCGGCTTCGATCTGTCGGTAAGCAAGATCGCCCATTACCGGAAGTTCATCGATCCCACGGGCGAAGTCAGCGAGGAGGAGCTGCGGGCGGCGGTGCGGCTCGAAGTCGGAAACGATCCAGCCGCCCTGGCGGAAGCCGACTTCATCGTGGTGGCTGTACCGACGCCGGTCGATGCGGCGCATCAGCCGGATTTCGGTCCGCTGGTCGGCGCCTCGCGGTCGGTCGGAAAGAACCTCAAGCACGGCGCGATCGTCGTCTTCGAATCGACGGTTTACCCTGGCGCGACCGAAGAAGTCTGCATCCCGATCATCGAACGGGAATCCGGGCTGAAATGGAAGCGCGATTTCTTTGTCGGCTATTCGCCGGAGCGGATCAACCCGGGCGACAAGGAACGTACGCTGACCAAGATCGTCAAGGTGGTGTCTGGCGACACGCCCGAGACGCTCGAACGTGTCCGCGAAATGTACGCGAGCATCGTCGCCGCGGGCGTCTATCCGGCGTCGAGCATCAAGGTCGCGGAAGCGGCCAAGGTCATCGAAAACACGCAGCGCGACCTGAACATCGCGTTGATGAACGAGCTGGCCATCATTTTCGACCGCGTCGGCATCGATACGCAGGAGGTGCTCAAGGCGGCGGGGACCAAATGGAATTTCCTGCCTTTCCGGCCGGGATTGGTCGGCGGCCATTGCATCGGCGTGGACCCGTATTACCTGACGCACAAGGCGGAGATGCTCGGCTACCATCCCGAGGTCATCCTGGCCGGGCGCAAGATCAACGACGGGATGGGCAAGTTCATCGCCGAACAGACGGTCAAGAACCTCGTGCGCAACGGCTGGCAGATCAAGGATGCCCCGATCGTCGTGCTGGGCCTGACCTTCAAGGAGGATTGCCCGGACCTGCGCAACTCGCGAGTGATCGACGTCATCCGCGAATTGCAGTCCTACGGCGCGCGCGTGATCGTGCATGAGCCCGTGGCGGACGCCGAGGAGGCGGGGCACGAGTACGGCGTCGAGCTGACGCCTTGGGAGGATCTGCCGAAGGCGGCAGCGATCGTCGCCGCGGTGGCGCACCAGGTTTTCCGGGACCGGCCCCTTGCCGACTACCTGGAAAAATTGCAGCCCGGAGGCGTCTTGACGGACGTGAAAAGCCTGTTCGACGAAGCGCAGCTGAAAAAATGGGGAGTCACCGTGTGGCGCCTCTGACCGCTTACGAACAGCTTCGGCAAGGCCTGCCGTCGCGCCCGGCGCGCTGGCTGGTGACCGGCTGTGCCGGCTTCATCGGCTCGCATCTCGTCGAAACCCTGCTCGCGCTCGATCAGACGGTGGTCGGCCTGGACAACTTCGCGACGGGACATCGGCGCAATCTCGATGAAATCCGCGATGCGGTGACGCCGGCCCAATGGCGGAAATTCCTGTTCATCGAAGGCGACATCCGCCGGCCGGACGACTGCCGCACCGCCTGCCAGGGCGTCGACTACGTCCTGCATCAGGCGGCCCTGGGTTCGGTGCCGCGCTCGCTGGCCGATCCGCTGACGACCAACGCGGCGAACATCGACGGCTTCCTCAATATGCTGGTGGCGGCCAGGGACGCCGGCGTGAGGCGTTTCGTCTATGCCGCGTCGAGTTCGACGTACGGCGACCATCCGGCACTGCCCAAGGTCGAGGAGAACATCGGCCAGTTGCTGTCGCCCTACGCCGTCACCAAGCGGGTCAACGAGTTGTACGCCGACGTGTTCGGCCGCTGTTACGGTCTGGCGTCGATCGGGCTGCGCTATTTCAACGTGTTCGGTCCGCGCCAGGACCCGGAGGGCGCTTATGCCGCGGTGATCCCGCGCTGGACGCGGGCGATGCTGCTCGGCGAAGACGTGCTGATCAACGGCGACGGCGAGACCAGCCGCGATTTCTGTTTCGTGGCGAATGCCGTGCAGGCCAATCTGCTGGCGGCGACAGCCGAGAATCCGGAGGCGGTCAACCAGGTTTACAACATCGCCCTCAACGAACGTACCTCCCTGAATATGCTGTTCGGGCTGTTGCGCGACGCCCTGCTCGAACATCGTCCCGGCTGGCGCGTGGACGCGCCCTTGTATCGCGATTTTCGCGCGGGCGACGTGCGCCACTCGCAGGCCGATATTGCCAAGGCGGCGCGGCTGCTCGGCTATGCGCCGACGCACAGGCTGGCGGAGGGAATACGGGTCGCCATGCCCTGGTACCTAGCGCGGCTTGCGTCGCCGGCCGCGCCTGTGGAGCCTGATCGTGAGAGCTCCTTCCGTTAAATCCCGCACCGCTGTGGCGGCGTTGGCCGGGGCGATCATCGTGCCGCTTTGCCTTTCCTCGCAGGCGGCGGAAAAGTCTGCAGCCCGGCCCGGCCCGGAGGAACTGCTGCTGTTGCGCATGGAGGCGCGCTCCTACGAACATGGAGAAGGCGTTCCCAAGGACCCCTTGCGCGCGGCCAGTCTTTATTGCGACGGCGCCCGGCATGGCGATGCGGAAGCGCAGTTCAGCCTCGGCTGGATGTATGCGAACGGGCGTGGCGTTCCGCACAACGACGAACTGGCCTCGGCGTTCTTCCAGCTCGCGGCGCGCCAGGGGCACGAACAGTCCAGGAAAATGCTGCGTTTCGTCGGCGAATCGGCGACGCCGCTGCCCGACTGCATGATTGCGGCAAAGAGGGTCATCGACGACGACTACGTGTTCCGCGCGGACAACCTAGTACAGCAGAAGATACTCGGTCTGGTGCGGAAACTGGCGCCCGAATACGGCATCAGCCCGCGGCTGGCCATGGCGGTCATCCGCGCGGAGTCGAACTTCGAGCCGGCCGCGGTCTCGCCCAAGAATGCGCAGGGCCTGATGCAGCTCATCCCCGAGACTTCGGCGCGCTTCAACGTCAAGAAGCCGTTCGATCCCGAACAGAACATCCGCGGCGGGATGGCCTATCTGCGCTGGCTGCTGGCCTATTTCGAAGGCAACGTTTCGCTGGTCGCCGCCGCGTACAACGCCGGGGAGGGCGCGGTCAACCGATATCGCGGGATTCCGCCGTATGCGGAAACGCGGGATTACGTCGGCCGGATTCTGCACCTGTTCGAGCAGGATGAGCATCCGTTCGATCCGCAGATCACCGACCCTTCGCCGGAACTTCCGCGCATTCGCCGTGCCAACAAGCGGCAAGGGTAATCCAGGGGAGGCCACGATGCCGTACGACAGACTCCGGCGCGCATTCGGCCAGATGCTTGCGGTCGTCCTGACCGTGCTGGCATTGGCGTTTCCGGCAATCGCCTCGCCGCTGCCCGACATGATCCAGCGCGTCAAGCCCTCGATCGTTGCCGTCGGCACCTTCGACCGCACCCGGAGTCCCGCTTTCGGTATGCGTGGAACAGGCTTCGTCCTGGGCACGGGAAACGTGATCGCGACCAACGCCCACGTCATTCCGGAATCGTTGTCCGCGTCGGGCAGCGAAGCACTGGTGGTGCGGATTCCCTCGGGAGGCAGCGAGTCGCAGCAGCGCACGGCGAGCTTGATCGAGATCGACAAATCCCACGACCTGGCATTGCTGAAAATCGAAGGGCCGCCGCTGCCACCGATTTCCCTCAGCAAGGAAACGGTGAGGGAAGGGCAGGAGGTGGCGTTCATCGGTTTCCCGATCGGCGCGGTGCTCGGCCTGACGCCGGTCACGCACCGCGCGATCATTTCGGCGATCACGCCCATTGCGCTACCGGGCGCGACGGCGCAGCAGCTCACCGAGAAGGTGATCCGGCGCCTGAAAAGCGGCACCTTCGATATCTATCAACTCGACGGCACGGCGTATCCCGGCAACAGTGGCGGACCGCTTTTGAATATGGATACCGGGGAGGTCATCGGCATCATCAACATGGTCTTCGTCAAGGGCACGAAAGAATCCTCGCTTTCCCAACCGTCGGGGATAAGCTTCGCCATACCGGTAGTCTATTTGCGGGAACTGCTTGGACAGTGAACTCGAAACAGACTGTCGCTAAACTTTACACATCCTCATTGCGATCCACAGGCCGAAGATTCGGGCGCTGAAAAAGATCATTATTAATAGATGGTTAGAGAAGGGTTTTAAGTATCAGGTACAGATTTTGCATGGATGGGGTGCCACAGAACTGTGCCATAGATCACATCCGAGTACCCCGGATGTCGTTATAGTGGCTCAACAGCCCGATTCAGAAACTAGGGATCCGCGATGAGTGACAAGGCAAATACACCTGAACAAGAAAGCAACTTGGCGCCACACGTACCCGAGTCCGTGGATACGGCGACGGGTTCCGCACGGCGGCGGATGCTCAAGAAAGGCGTGGGACTCGCGCCGATCGTCCTGACTCTGGCGAGCCGTCCCGTTCTGGCATGGCACTGCAAATCTCCGTCGGCTTGGGGGTCCGAGCAATTGGACCCGACCACCAGCCTGATGACCAATGCGGGGCACGACTCCTACGTTGACGAGACGTGGACCATAGACAACTGGAAGAACAACACCGCTCGTGCCGGTCTCGGCAAGCCGTGGGCAAAGCTGGGATTCAGCGACAACGAAAAAGACAAGGACAAGTACTGGAAAAAGGCCAAGATGTCGGCCATCCAGGGCAAAGGGCTGGTGTTGCCGCCGGGAGTCAAGACGGACGCCAAGGTGGTGGACTTCCTGAGCAGGGACAGCACGCTTTTCCAGAGAACAATCGTCGTCGCCCAGCTCAACGCGTATCTTCTTCCTTCCATCAGCAGGTGCATCTCCCTACAGACGCTGAAAACGATGGCCAGCGGATCGTACAGCCCGCCGCATCTGGCGTCCGTGGTGTGGAGCCAGAGCGACATCGTTCAATACCTCCAGAATAACTGGATCGCGACGCCCTGATCGCCGATTCGAGGGTGGCGACGGACCGGTCGGAACGCGAAAGGGTGGCCTGGACACTCGTTTCGCCCGAAGAGACCCAGTTTTACTCCTGGGACGACGAGCTGGCAGTCGTCTATAGCGGCGCCAGCGGCGATACCCATTTGGTCAGCGCCCTGGCGGTCGAGGTTCTCCGGTTGTTGGAAACCGCTCCCCGCACTCCGGAAATGGTGTACGAGCACCTGGCCGACGCTTTCAGGGATCACGATGCCGGCGCCGCGCTGGATATAATCCGGGAGGTCTTGTCCCAACTCCAGGATATCCAGCTGGTGTCCGCCCATCAGAATTGAAAGTATCGGACCATTCGGAAAAGGAACTCGTGGCGCTCCTCCGGCGCGGCGAGCTATTGCTGGATCTGAAGCCTTTCGTCGTACGCGTACGCTCCGATATCGAGAGCGTTGCCCGGGACATCGGGTTGATGTACGCGCAATTCGATATTCGCGCGGTTGATTCGTTTGCCGATTTCCACGTCGCCGTCCTCTACGATTCGGGTGTGTTCGGCCGAATCCGGGCGCGAGCCCGTTTCTTTTTCGATGGACGGCCCTCGTTCATCCCGCTGCCTGCGAATCAGGCGTTCGCCATGTTGGAGTGGGGCCTGAACTGGTGTGTCGCCGCCCATAGCCACCAGTACCTGATCATCCACGCCGCGGTCGTCGAAAGAGGGGGGAGGGCGGCGGTCCTGCCCGGCCCGCCGGGCGCCGGAAAGAGCACGCTTTGCGCGGCGCTCGTCACCAGAGGCTGGCGTCTTCTCTCGGACGAACTCGCGCTCCTCGACATGGACACGAACCTGCTGTACGGGATGTGCCGTCCGGTCAATCTGAAGAACGCCTCGATCGGCATCATCCAGCGGTTTGCCCCGGAGGTCGTGATGACGCGCCCCGTCAGCGATACCAGCAAAGGGACGATCGCATTGATGCGCCCGCCGGCGGGAAGCGTCGGGATGGTCGAGCGTCCGGCGCGGCCGGCCTGGGTCGTCGTGCCGCGTTATTCCGCGGAGTCGTCCCCGCTGCTGGAGGCGCATCGCAAGGCGGAAACCTTCATGCTGCTCGCCCAGCAGTCGTTCAATTACGACATTCACGGTACCCATGGATTCTCAGCGGTGGGGCGGTTGATCGATGCCTGTCGCTGCCTTCGTTTCACGTACAGCGATCTGGACGATGCCGTGCGTGCCTTCGACGCGCTGCAGGCGGAAGGCGCCGAATGATGCCGCGCGATCTCATCGTGACGGCTTTGCTGGAGCCGCGGGAATCGCTGCGTTTGTCCGAGGTGGAGTGGGATCTGCTGATCCGGCAGGGCAGACGCGCCAATCTGCTGGCGCGTCTGGCGTATCGGCTGATCGAGGCGGGTTTGCTTGGCGCCGTTCCCCAGCGGTCGCGTCTGCACCTGGTTTCCGCGCTGCGCATGGTCGAAAGGCAGGACAAGGCGATGCGCTGGGAAGTACGGTGCATCCTCGCGGCGCTGGAAGGCGTCGTCGCCGAAACAGGCGTCATTCTCCTGAAAGGCGCCGCCTACGTCATGGCGGATCTGCCGGCAGCGCATGGACGAACCTTTTCCGACATCGACATCCTGGTGCCCAAATCCCGCCTCGCTGCGGTCGAAAGCCGGCTGATGTTGAACGGATGGCAGGGAACGCATCACGACGAGTACGATCAGCGTTACTACCGCCGATGGATGCACGAGATTCCGCCAATGCGCCATATCCGGCGAGGTACCAACATCGACGTGCATCACGCGATCCTGCCCGAGACGGCGCGGCTCAAGGTCAACACTCCGGCGCTCTTCCGAAACAGCGTTGCCTTGCCCGGACATGACGGACTTTTCGTCCTGGAGCCGGTTAACATGCTGCTGCACAGCGCGGCCCATCTCTTTCATGAAGGCAGCCTCGACAACGGTTTGCGCGATCTTTTCGATCTGGACAGCCTGTTCAGGCATTTCGGAAAAAATCCGGATTTCTGGAGCAGGGTCGTGCCGCGCGCCCGAGAACTGGGGCTGACACGCCCGCTCCATTACGCGGCGAGGTTTTGCGGCGAACTGCTGGAAACGCCGATTCCTCCGGACGTCGTCGAGGCGACGACCGAGGCGGGGAAACCTGCCCCCATAACGTCCTTGCTCACGGACTTCTGTTATCGGCGCGCATTGCGGCCGGCGCATGCGAGCTGCAACACGGCCGGGACGCCTCTCGCGCGAGGCGCGCTTTACGTCCGCTCGCACTGGCTCCGCATGCCGTTTCCTCTCCTTACATACCATCTGCTGCACAAGGCCGTCCGCCGTTCCACGCCGGCATCATGGGAAGCACCGTTTACGAACGACGAGCAACGATGAGACAGAGGCCGGACTCGAAGTCCGGCGGAAGCTCAGGCTTTGTTTTCCCGGCAAAGCTAGTATGATGAAACCGGGAATTTGGCAGGCATGGGGGAGCGCAAGATGCTGAAAAGACTCCGTTTGGTCGCGCGCAGAATGGTGCATCAGGCCTCCAGGAAAGCGGTCTCGTGGCTGCCAAAGAGTCAGCGCTTCAAAGTGTTTCGCTCATTCGCCGACTGCAACCCGTCCCCGAATCCCAGGCTGGTCCTGAAAATCGCCGAAACCCGCGAGGAGCTGGAGGCCTGTTTCAAGCTCCTGCACGACGCTTATGTGGACAGCGGCTTCATGAAACCGCATCCGTCCGGAATGCGCGTGACGATCTATCACGCCTTGCCGACGACGACCACGCTGTGCGCCAAATACGACGGCAAGGTGGTGGGAACCATTTCTCTGATTCGTGAGAGCGCCCTCGGCGTTCCGCTGCAGAAAATCTTCGATCTGAGCGCCGTCCGGGCAAAGAAAGGGCAGATTGCCGAAGTATCCGCACTAGCGGTGCACAAGGGGTTTCGCAGAACCGGCGGCAGCATCCTGTTCCCGCTGATGAAGTTCATGTATGAGTACTGCACGACCTTCTTCGATACGCGACATCTCGTCATCGCCGTCAATCCCAGCCACATCGAGATGTATGAGTCGCTGCTGTTCTTTCAACGGCTCACGGCGAACGTCGTGGAAAACTATGACTTCGTGAATGGCGCTCCCGCCGTCGGAGCGACGCTCGATCTCAAGGAAGCCCCGGAAATCTTCCGCAAGCACTACGCCTCCAAACCGCCGCACCGGAACCTTTACGCCTACTTCACGCAAATCAAACTGCCCAATATCGAATTTCCGAACCGGCGCTTCTACACCACGAACGATCCGGTATTGACGCCTGACCTGATCGACTATTTCTTCAACGTTCGCACCGATACGTTCCGGAATCTGAGCGCCAGGAAAAAGGTACTGCTGCACACCATCTACGATTTGCCCGACTACAGAGAAGTCCTTCCTGAACTCTCGACGGGGGCCGACGCCATTCCTATCCGGCGCCATGAACGTTTCTCGGTGAGGTGTCCGGCGAAACTCATCGTACAGGGACAGGGGACGGAAGAAGGCCACGGAATCCCCATCGAAGTCATCGAAGTATCGCGCTATGGCTTCCAGGCTCGCGCCAACAAGCCGCTGCCGCTGAATGTCTGGTTCGAAACGGTCGTGCAACTCGGGCGCAGCGACATTTCACACATACGTTCCCTGGCGCTGCGCGGCAACAACAATGGAGCCGACGGCTTCTACGGTTTCAGTTTGGGAGAACCGGATCTCCTGTGGCGTAAGTTCGTGTCGGCGCTTTATCACAGCAAGACGTATTCCGATCTCGAAACTCCGACCCGGTTTTTGCATGGATGATTTGGGTACGGGGAAAGGGACGACTGGGATAGTCGTAAATCGCAATCTAGGTAATAATGGAAAGTGTTGCATCTCCAATAAGCCGCAGCATGTAAATTGCGGGTCGATTTGTACAAAATAATCGTTGCAAAACAACACTCAACCTCTTTGTTGCGTGCAATTAACGCGACAACGCAACAGCAATTACCAAGATCCCGACGTCTGATGCAACACCGCGAGCGCGCCAGACCGGACACGCGGTCGTCAGTCAGCGTCCTTGTCGGTCGCTTCTGATTCAAAGCTACCGTCCCAGCCGTCGAATGGATCGCGGTCCTGAATGCCTTGCTGACGATCATTCATGAAATCTGGGGGAACGTCGACCTGACCCGCTTTGCGACGCTGGCAGCCGCGCCTGCCAACCCAACCGGCTCGGGAACCCCTGAACTCGTCGTCCTTGGCGCGCCCATTCTGCTTCATTCAGGGGATGATCAGGTCTAAAATACGCAACTTCAAATAGCTAAAAACAACTCTTTAGGGGGAATAATGATCCGGGACGCACTCCAGAATCAGCTTCGCCTGCAAGTTTCCAGCCTTACTGGCGATGATTTCCAAGAGTTCGTTGTCGAACTTATGCACCATCGTTACGGTTCAGATGGCTTCATGGCCACACGCCGGGTAAAGGATGGCGGCGCAGACGGGATTATCTTCTCCAAGAACGCAGTGATAGCTTGTTGGGGGCCCGATGGGCAAGCTCCATCCAAGGTGAAAAAAGCTTTCGAGAAAAAGGTACAGGGCGACCACACTTCCTACAAGCAAAACTGGCACGTCACGTACCCCAACTGGATCGTGGTGATCAACCGAGAGCCTGCGCCACACGAAATCAAATTTGTTGACGAATTACAGGCCGGAAGTCCGGTCATGGGAATTGATGCAATTCTCCACATGATCAACAACGAGCTTACATGCGCAAGCCGTCGCAAGGTTGTTGAGAGCCTGAAGATTTCTACCGACCTGCTTTCGCTGGATGTTATTAGTGGGCTATTGGAAGACATCCTTAAAAATGCAGACGGCGATGGGGTAATCGAATACAACTCACCGCTCTACGTGACCGATAAGATTCGCTTAAATTTTGCCCCCCATGAAGTCGATACCGTCGATCAGGAATACAGCGATCTACAAGAAGAGTATTTCGTCGCCATTGCGAGTGCCTTCGAGGCTTTTGATGACGAAGAGAAGAAGCGAATCAAGCGCCGAATTCGAAACGACTACGTATCAGCCTATGGCGATTCTTTTGCTGTGAAGATCAACAACCTGACCCTTCAATATCTTGGCAAGTATTCAAGCGTCGATGACGGCGAATACCGCGACATCATTCGGGCATTGCTCTTCTGGATTTTTGAACAATGCCTGATCGGAACGCAGACCCCCGCCGAGAAATCGGGATCACACGTTGCTGAGGTTGTACTTTGATCCTACCGCACCCGGAAAGCGACCTGTCGATGAACATTATGGTCATGGCGGCAGACATTATTCGCTTCCTAAAAAAACGTGGGAGTTTCGTTCTCGCTGCATTGCTAATGGAAGATTTCCTAAAGAAAGACAAGCGCAGAACACCGGATATGTTTATCAACTCAGTGACATTCCTTTTCGCCCTTGGCTACATAGAGCAGGAGAATTCACGCCTTCGCCTCGATGAATCCGCTATTCACCGAGTAGAACAACTTTCCTTTGAAATGCCCCCCTATGCTTGAAGAACTGTACTCCGACTCCGGGCTGCTGAACAAGGAGGTTGAGTTTCGACATGGGCTTAACATTATTCTTGGAAAATACGGACGGAATAAGCAGGAAAGCGGTATCAATGGGATCGGCAAATCATCCCTCATCCGCTTGATCGATTACGCTTTGCTGTCCGAGGGCGCCGACACACTATTTGCTCAGAAACGATACGACTTCCTTCGCGACGAGCACCATACCATAACGCTTAAGCTGAAAATTCTTGGCGAGAGTCACTATATCCGCCGTAGTTTTGGCAAGAAAAAGGGAATCATCGAGTTTGGCACAAGCCCGAACAGATTGTCCGATTACGAAATTCGCGAAATTCGATCCATCCTAATCGACAAGATGTTTCCAATCACTGACGAATCGGTTCGTTATGAAGGGGATAGGTTCCGCACCCTCTTCAATTTTTTCGTGAAGGACGATCTGGACCAAAGGCAGCGATCCGACCCGCTTGACTTTTTCCCGTATCGGGCTACGGCGCATGAGAAATTCGCATACAACTTCTTTCTGCTTGGGCTGCCAAACGATGCTTTATTTGAATATGGTTCACGTCTCAAGCGCTATCGCGATCAACAAAAATTCGTCAAAACACTGACGGAACAAATCGAACGCTCAACCGGCAAGAAATTATCAGAATTCAAATCTGAGCGCTTGGTTCTTGAGCAACGGGTATCGCTTTTGGAGAAGAGCCTACGCGACTACAAGTTCCTTGAAAAGTACAAGGAGATTGAAGCTAGCCTTTCTACCATCAATGATCAAATCAACGATCGGCTAAAGACCTTTCACTCACTATCAAGAAAGCTCAAGCGTCTTCGTGAATTGAGCGTTTCCTCGCTCAATATTGATGTTGCTGAAGTAACATCAATGTACGAAGAGCTTTCAACTGCCTTTGCCGCTTTGGTAAAGAAGCAGTTGGACGAGATTATCGAATTTAAGAAAACCCTTATAGAAAATCGCCTGCGCCACAACCTCGAAAGAGAAAAACATATTGAGTCATCTTTGCGTGAGGTTGAGTTAGAAATCACAGCTCTAGAGAACCAGCGCGCGGCCCTCCTGCACCAACTTGAAGAAAAGGGTGAGCTAGATAGCATTGCCAACACTTACGAAGAATTAGCTGCCGAGAAATCCGCTTTAGAGAAGAACGTCCAAATACTGCACAGAATCGATGAGACCAATGGCGAGCTTCAAAAGATTGATATTGACATCTCTGAGGCTCGGGTATCGATTTATGAAGACATTCAAGGTGCCGAAGACAAGCTGGATGCTCTTCGCACCTTGTTCAGAGAGATCGTCGATAACGCCATTTTGACAAGCTCTGATCTTAGTGCTTCCGCCTATTTTGACGTGTCAACAACTTCTAATACTAGGCGCAACCAAATCCCGTTTAATGTTGGAATTGAAGTACCCAAGTCGGACGCTCTTGGGCGTTTCAATTTGAAACTTGTCGCCTACGACTTATTAGTATTCCTGCATTCCGTCAGGACACAACGGCAACTTCCCCGATTCTTGGTTCATGATGGTGTTTTTCATGGCATTGCCAAACGGACAATGGTTAACACCCTCAACTACGTTCATCGACAAAGCCAGTTGTATCCTGGATTCCAGTACATCGTGACGTTCAACGAGGACGAAATTTACATTCCGGAAGAGCGCAAAGAACTTGATGGAACATTTGATTTCAGCTTGGATGGCGCTGTTGTTGCTCGATATACCGATAGCGATTCAGGAATGATCTTCAAGCGTGCATTCGTTTAGGGCTTTAAGGTGTGCCATTTCTGATTGCTCCTGATGGCAGGAGATAGAAAGACTAGGCGGGGAACCTTGGCGCCATATTGAAAGAATATTTCTTCCACTCGCGATAACGGCTTATCTCGACCACTCAACTACTTTTTTACAGGCCTCATGACACTCCAACATCGCGATTTTGTTTGGGAATGCGATTACGGCGAGCATTCCCGGGTTCTCCGTGTGCTTAAAACCCTTCTAGCAGATCAGAATGCAGACGAATTGGCGATGTGTGCACTATTCGTCAACAGCAATCCATACAACCTGGAATTCTTTGTTGTTCTTGGGTATGAGCGACCAACTGACAACCAGATTCAGGCGATGAGAGACTTGTTGCGCTCATGCGGTGCCCGATATAGGCCCGACATCCCGATGGATGAGCTGCTTGCCGAGTCAGGGAGGAAGCGATTCAACATGGCAACCGCGGCTCAACCCGACAGTGTCGATATTGCTGAGTCCTTGTTCCGCTTTAAAGAGCGATCAGAGATCGCGACGGTGATTTCGATGCGCCCCCTTGGGAAAACCTTACCAGTTTTCATCAGCCATGCCTCATATGACAAGCCGTTTGTCGAAGATGTCATCCCATACCTCACCGCAAAGGGGCTGCCAGTTTGGTACGACAAAGTCAGTATTGACTATGGACAAACGATAGTTACTGCAATTCAGGAAGGAATTTCTTCATCCGGGGCGGTGATTTTCTTCGTTACGCCCTATTTCCTAAAGTCATCTTGGTGCGAAAAAGAGATGGAGGGCTTCCTCACTCGCTTCGGTACTGGTCATGACATACTGCTACTTACCGCTGTTGATAGTGCTGTTGCACATGAGGACCTACCGTTATTTCTTCAAATGAAGAAGTATGTCCGCCTTCCCGAAAAGGCTTCTTCGGCTGACCTGGCAAATGAGCTTATTCCAAGTATTCGAAAGCACTTTAAGCTCTAGCCTTTTGGTCCGCCGGCGCTGCACGATAAAGCCGCAAGGCGCCGGTGACCTTCACGTTATGTGACAGGAATCCACGTTGCATTGAGTTGATGGCGGAAGACTGACTATGAATAGAGATTGGATTACCCAAAAAAAGAGACTCGCCGAGCATTCGCGAGCGCAACTTGGGTTCCGTTGAGGGCATCAGTGAATAACAAGAAGGGAGATGTCAAAGACGTAGGCCATATTGGCGACTATTTTGGTTGTGGGTCTGCTGCATTTCCACCAGAGCATCGGAAGTTGGTGGAGGAGCACCTTGGCTGGAGCGATATTGGAATAGGGCATACCGTGGCGCCTTATGCTTATGAAGACGGTTATTACGCGTCCATCGACCAATTCCAGTACAACGATAAGGAGCCAATAGGCGTCAACCTCGTCTTCGAACATCTTCAGCCTGTGGTGGGTGGAAAACGATGGATATTGAATCCTGATTTGGTAGTTGCGCTCCGCCTAATTAAAGAGGGAGCGAACTGGGTTCGGCCTGAAGAGGATTTCGTTGTGGTAGCCCGCGAGAGTTTCAATGAAAGCGGCGAACATCAACTGATCGAGATCAAGCGAGAATTTCTCCTTGACTATTTGGCCGCAAGAAATCTTTCACTTCGCCTCTCCTATTACCATCAAAGAGTGGAAAACGTGCCATCGCTTGAAGGCAGTGACTACGCAGAACTGGCAGAACTTCAAGAAGAGCGGGACGGCGGCCGGTTTGAACTCCTCATCCGCGACATTAGTGACGTTTTCGGAGGGAGCTGGGCGATGTTCCGTGCCTGGCGAACGGACGTCGATGAAGATGAAGACGCTCCTGTGATGGGGCCAGAAAATGACCACAACACCGGCCATGAAAGCTCGAAAGGTCAACGTGGCGGTTATGAAGGTATTCGGGTTGAGGGTGAATTCTGGCGAGATGAATGGATTGAACATCAATCCCGAAGCATGCGAGTTCGTGGAGATGCAGACGCAAATCTCCCTCAGTTTATTGTCGAGACTGACGGCAAACGTATGGCGTCTTCCGAATTGGACAACGAAGATATTGGTCGATGGCTGTGGTTTCGTTCAAGTGTAGTGACCGACCTTCTAGGCCACCGCGGCTTCGCCCTGAAGTGGTACACGGCAGAGACTGGTGCTATTTGCTCGACTTCCGGCTACGCTACGCACTTCGGTATCAATTCGGCTGACTTGCTAACCGTCTACGCCTATGACATCGCTCGTCTCACAGCTTGGGAGCAGCATATCTGGGCAGCCCATAACGTTGCTCCGGACGGGAAGGTCTCAGGAGAATTGTTATCGGCGCAAGTCAAGACCCAACCGGCGTCTACACATGCGGTTGAGGAAAAGCTCTTTGGGAGCATGCGAATGCTCGAACAAGGCTTCCGCGACAAGTTCGGGGTTGCCTTGTTCAGCCACGATATCGATGACGAGTCGGCGATGCAGCAGGTGTCTCGCTTCCACAGCAGGGACCAGGCGTCATTGCTAAGACTGGCGAAAGAGCTTGTCCGCGTATTCTCAGACCGACTCAATATTCGCGACCTTCGCAAACTTTCAATCCACGCGGAGAAAGAAAAGCTCGGCTCAAACAAGCTTTTGCAAGATATATTGTCCCAGAAAGTTGGAACCGATAAAGCCCGCCAAGTTTTTGCCGAAATTGCTGGCACCTATGATATGCGCGTCGGTGATGCGCATCCGACTGGATCAAAAGTCACGGATGCCATCAAGCTCGCAGGCATTGACCAAAGCAACTCGTATCTAAGGCAAGGTGAGCAGCTTATCCACAACCTCGGGCGAGCGGTTTGGTTCACAGGTAAATATCTCTTCGAGAAATCTGAACCCCATGAAAACTAGGCTACATGCCGCATAACAATCGGCTTAACGCAGAACGGCAAACGGCCCTTCAGACTACTATGCGTGACAAAGGTATGTAACCGCCACGTTACAGCCTGAGTTTCGCTAGGAGTTCAATGGCAGTATTGGCCGACGATCGGGCCTCGGCCAATGCGGCCGTTCAGCTCTCGCGAACCGTGCGGCTGCAGTGGGTGTGGCTGCTGCCATTCATTTTTCTTCATCCCTGAAAGGCTACTTTTCTCCGCCAGTATGGTACGAAGCATAGGGCATATGCCGGTCGCGATCTAAAGCAGGTACAGGCGATCAGATTCCGGACTTAATGGCTGTATAACGAACTCGCCTCCCTGAATCCTGGCGACGGCGTGTATCGCAATCCCTGGCGCCGGTGTACTGATGTTTGCTTCGAGTACTCCACCCTTGCCAGGCGTCGCGTCAACGTAATAGTCACCTTGCTGAAAAACGTACGAGTGAGGGTGCAACGTAACACTAGAGCCGAGCGGACCACTTAGTTGTATTTGGGAAGGCTTATCTGATAACGCACCGACACCGAATTGGTAGGTGTACGGGGTGGTGTGACTTCCGGCGCGACTTTGAGCAAATTGGATGAATTTTCGTCCTGCTCCCCCCATCCTCACTGTGTGGAGAACTTGCGAGCTCACTGCGTCGTGAAGCAGACTGGGTTGTAACAGAAATACTCCATCCACGGCATAAGCTGGCTGCGCTGCAAGCTCGTTTGCCAATGCTTCGAGTAGGCCGAGGTCCGCGCTTTCGTGAACCCGCATATGGACGATTCTGCAGGTATTCGGTTCGTTGGGGGTGTGCTTTTCAATCTGTTGTATGGCCTTTCGCAAACCAGTTTTGAAACGGTCCTGCTCACTAGTGGGTTGGGCAGCAACGACGACAATGTGATCCGAGAGGCGTGCTGTACTTAACGGTTGAATGTGATTGTAGGGGCCTCCCCAACTCACGTATATCGCTTCATCGAATAGCAACCGCCTGCCGTCTGGCGCGCACTCACTTTTTAATAGCTCAACAACTGCGGCCTCGTGATGTGCTTCAAACGGAACTTGGGAGATCACAACAACCCCTCCCGATCTTTTTTCCAGTCCGATCCGGTTCTGCCACGCTTTGCGGATTCGACGCCCAGCCTGCTGGAACTGTTTTTCCTTGTCCGATATGTCGTGGTTCTTTACGGAGATGAAATGCTTCCATCCATTCCCATGATGCGCGATGGCGTCAAAACCTGGCTGACTATCGACTGCCAACTCGAGCGAACCATCGGGCACTGACAATTGTCCGAACGTCAGAATCTCGGAGATCAGACCGTGTGCATCGGCAGGAGATTTTTTGATGCGCCGAACGGTCTTCTTAAGCCACCCTGGTGCGAGATCCCGTACGCGTACCAAAGCACTGCCAAAGCAAACAAGCTCCGATGACGCGAGTGGATCCCGTCGAGCCCAAACCGATCCGATCCGATGAGTGCCATGCTGACTCAGCCAACGGACATCGAACGCCTCACCGACCGCGCGGATTAAATCCTCCGCGTGCTCCGCGTTTCCAAGGTGGTAAACGGGCCGCGGGCGTGTCGTATGGTTCTGCAATCTTGTTCCTCCTTCTTATCGTTGGACGGACCACATTAAACGACGGCAGAAGATAGGGCTAGTGCTCACGGCACGTTTCCGCACCAGATCTGGATCGACAGAAAACAGCGCGTGAATCAAGCCGCGCATAGCCGTCCCGAATCCGGCGTGATACTCACGATCGGTATTGGTAAAGGACCCGCCGGCGAGTTCGCCTGGAATGGCAGTTCTACTATGTTGCCTGCTCACTGATCGGTGATTGAAAACCAGAACCAGCGGAATCTCAAGTACCCCGGATCTAAATCTGGCTCCTTGGCCTACGCCAATCCGAGCCTAGGCTTTGTGAGGTAACAAGCCCTCAGCCAGAAGCTGAATCCAATCAGGGCGAGATGTCCAGTTGATTGCGAACCTCCTTGAAATTCTCATAAAACTTCATCCATTTGCTCATACCCCCCATTTCCCCAACGGCCCGAATCATGGCGATGTGAGAGGCACGAAGGATATCGACTTGTTTTTCTAGTTCGGCAATTCGCTGATCTTTGGTTGCCAATTCGGCCGCGATGCTCTCTTTAGATCGCTTTGTCTGGCGACCCAAGTGTTTGCGGATTTCCCGCTGCTTCATCTGAAACTGACTGACCAGTGCCAACTGCTCCGGACTTCTTGTGATGGTGGATGCGTGACCAATAGCTGGGTGTAAGCGAGCCACAGCACGTGCTGTGATGTCCTCGTTACGTTCCAGCAAGCCTTCAAGGATTTCAATCAAAGCCGTGTCAGCAGGCTGCTTTTCATCAGAGCTCTGGGCGGACATCAAGCACACTCCTTGGTTGCGTATTGGACTCGGACAAGTCTTTTCCGTCTGGAAAAACGGCATGGCCATGCGGTGTGGCCAGTACCTGCCGAACTGCCTCCAGGCGGTTCTTTACGTGTATCAATTGATTGTCTCTGCCAATCGTATTGGCAGGACGTGCGGCAACGGCTTCCAAGGCGTTTTTGAATCGTCCTTCAAGTTGAATAAGATGCTGCCGCTGTTTCGGCATGTCGGTCGCCGTTAGATGGCGACACCCGGCGAAACACTCAAGATGCTTCGGGCAAGGATCAACGGTAAAACTGTTGATGCAATGCCCATAGGGCGTTGAATGAAATCCATCGGCCTCGATCTTCAGGAACTCGAAGGCGTCGTCATCGCCCCGCGTTTGCTGGATCTTCTTGAATGCTTCGACGATTGGGCCAGTTGCCTTTCCAGCTTTTATCAGGCGCGCGACGGTCGCCGCCTTACTTCCCAATGCAATCTCAACCTCTTGCGACAGCTCGATTTGCTCAAGATCCTCAGCCAAGCTTCGATGATCGTATTCGTAACTCTGCGCGACGCTTTTGCGATTAAAACGTTTGGTGATGATCGTGTCGGCAACGCCGAGCCTGAACAGCTCGGTGTTCTGTAGATGTCGCAAGGAATGCGGTTTTAACGACAATGATCGATCTTCATCATTCTCTCCGTAGCAAGAGAAGAGGGTAGGGTAGCCATCATTCTCTTTTCCAGAGAGGGAAAGCATCATCATCTCAGGACTAAAACGGCCGACCGAATAGTACCGAGTGATGTCGCAGAGCCCATCGTTTCGCCCTTCAGCAAGTGCGCGTTTTGGCATCAAGAACATGAGATCCCACGGTTTGATTTCATCGCCGGTCGACAAACGGAAAGGCGACTGATCAGAGAGTTTCGTCTGGATTCCCGCGAGATAGTCTTCCATCTCTTCCACGCGAAAGAAGACCTCCGCCCATTGCATTCGGGCATTCCGCCAAAGAGATCCATCCTTTTGGCGGAACGCGATCTTGCCCTTGAGCCGATGATAGAAGACATAGAGCGCGGGAGACAGCCCGACGGAGGTGAAACGCAATTGCTTCAATTGACTGTGGTAGAGCTCATCGAAGTACTGATAGTTAAAGCCGGCCCGATACTTGGTTTGCCACATATTCTGCTCGTCGTCAGATAGGCCCAGCAACACAGGATTTCCAGTGAGGAAAGGGTAGAGTTCAACGGCGGAAATCAGCTGATCGCGTTGAAACCACGGGAGAATTCGGTTTTCCTCGACTTGGCGTCGAAGTGTTTCCCGCAAAGGCTGCGTCAATCTGACAGACTGATCAAGCGCCTCTGTCAGAACTTCCTCAAACATCTCCGGCACATATTGAGTTGCCTCAAACAATGCGACGCTATCGGCGTTTTCGCTCTGCTGCTTTTCGGCAAAATGCCGCAGCATCAGCGCCTTTGAGTACCCGCCAAGTTCGCCGGCCGCGCGACCGGAAGTGTCGTAATACTCGCGCACGCGCTTCCAGTCCGCTGGCAGTAGACTGGCCTCACCCACACGAAGCCCACACAGTAGGATCACCTTGGCTTGAGCAAATCGAAGTTGATCAAGAAAAGTTCTCGGATTCTCTGTGAAAACAATACGCACCAGCTCCCAGAATGCACGACGTTCAGGGAGTTTCTCGGCGTGTTTTCGGGCCACGAGATCAGAACGTAGCTCATCCACAGATTTTGTGTGTCGGGCTCGTTTGTTTCTAACGCCTTGGCGCTCGAACGATAACAAAGGGGAGAGGGGGCCAACGTCGGCAATATGGTTCGCGTCAATCAGTGTTTTCACGAGTCCAAGGACGAGGTCGGCCAATTTCCCGGAAGCCTGAATACCCTTCGCCACGTCATAAGCAAACGCAATATCGTCCAGCCGCAAATCCCAGGGTTCGCGACCCATCGCAGCAGTCGCCAACACCCTCAATGGCCGGGCAACATTCTGAATGACGTGTCCCGTCGTGTTTTTCTTGAAGAAAAGTTGTTCGACGACCGCTGCCTTGAAGAACTCGATCCAAGCAGGTGATAGCGGTGTTTTCTCGAGCGCAGTGAGGTTCTGTTGTCCACG
The DNA here is from genome assembly GCF_047602565.1 of Propionivibrio sp. Lineage (GTDB taxonomy): Bacteria > Pseudomonadota > Gammaproteobacteria > Burkholderiales > Rhodocyclaceae > Propionivibrio. The sequence goes on along the minus strand of NZ_JASGGX010000001.1, from coordinate 155,315 downwards.
TTTTTCGTTGATGGATTGCAAGGCCTTTACATCGAGACCGAAATCGCGCACCCAGTGGACAGGGGGAGGGGAGTCGTTCACAAACTGCGTGATGTTCCACGCATCTTCCTGCACTGCCATTCCGTCGTCCTGGAGCCGAACGTCCCAGAGAATTCCGCGATCGCTTGCCAGGCGCCGGCCAAAATCGACATACGTGCGGTAATGCTCATTCATCTGCGCGTCCTTCAATTTCCGCAATTATCGATTGCACGTTAGATATTGTCCGCTTTAACTGAAGGTAAGCTGGCGAGTTTTCGTCACCTCTCGATGCTTCTGAGAAGAACGACACTACTGACCTAAAGTCCGCCAGCACTTGGCGGTGGATATCAAGATCGTTGAGAGGCATGAACTTGTAGCACCCGTAGCACGCGGTTACTGGATTGGACGGGCAAGATGTTTGTTGCCAGTTGCGGTTGCATAAGGCGAAGCGCAGGAGGTGCGCTATAACTTCGTCCTCGGTCAAATCGAATTCCTGCGCGAACCGTCGGATTGTGGTTGCCATCCGTTCGCCGATCTTCATGGGTTTTCTGGCTTGTCGGTATTTTCGGGTCCGTTCCGCGTCAGTCATGGCGTTGGCCTTGGGTGGGCGTCCTCGCCGTACAGCGCGAGGCATGCCCGGCAGTTCGGCCGTGAGGGCGGCCGACCGGTCAGCTGCTTTCATCCGCATTGCCCTCCGGTAAAGTCGGATTTAGTCCACATGCCGGGAAGTTCGTTGTCATTGTCTGGCGTGAGTTTTTCTGCTTCCGCCTCCTTTCCGATTTTGACCAGTTCGCGGATTCTCTTTTTTGCTCTTTCTCGGGCGTATTTATCGCTGTTGGTTAGGTCGCTGGTGATCACCGATAGGCGTCCTATGCAGTAGCTATCGAGGTTTTCGTCAGGAATGTTCCATCCGTTTTCTTCATGTTCTTTTTTTGCTTCCATTCTGAGTCCATTCCGCAGATATCTTGCTTTGTCAGTCATTTTCGTGTCCTTATACAGTAGTTTTTGGGGTGTTCTGGAAGGCCGGTTTCCCGGTCTTTGTGTTCTATTGACCGCGAGCTTTTGCGATCGCGGCACGGGCGTTTCTGGCCAGTTCATACAGGCGGTCGGCGTTTGAGTTCCATCCGTGGTTAAAAGCCTTTTGGTTTGCGCCGTCTCTGTCGTATCCGATGACTCTGGGCGGGCCAGCTCGCAAGGCTTCGATCAGCTGTTCCGCTGCCTCCAGCAATTCCGGTGCGGCCGCGATCAGTCGGGCGTTGTCTTTTTCAGCCCCCGGAGTTTCCGATTGCTTTCCGTACCAGCAGACTCTTGCAATACGGTCGTTGTTTGCAGCCAAAACCACTAACCCGCCGGCGTCTCCGCAATTGGCATCTACTTTCCACGGTCCCGGCGTATGCCTTCCTGCCCTGATCTGGACTGATGCATCCCGTTCCTTGGGGTTGTTGGTGGTTTGCGGTTGAGATTGCTTTTGCATGATTTCTCCTTTCTTGGTTGTGATCCGTCCTGATTGCAGTGCCCGTGCCGTCGGATACCACGGGGCAGGCTTGCGGAAATCAAGGGTGAAACCGGAGGCCGCATGCGGACCGGAGCGAAGCGAGGACCGAACGGGCGAGGATTTCAGGAAAAAAACACGCATTACCGTTTTTTTCCGGCCCTTGAATTCCGCTTGCCCCGTGGTATTCGTCGGCGTTTTAGGGCGCTGCAATCGTTTAGGACGGTTCACGGCCAAGGAAGGCGCAAAGGCGTCTCGGTTTCCGCAAACCACAAGGGCCGCAAGGCCCGACTCGATGCCGCGTAGCGGCGTGCTTCCGTCTGCTGTTGAGCAAGCGGAGCGCGTAGGCGCAAGCGGGCAGAAGGGCGGCGAAGCCGGTCGCGTAGCGACGGAACCCCTGGCAGCACGCGTTCCCGAAGGGATGCGCTATGATTTCGTCTTTTTGCCACCTAACATGAAAACCTTTCTTGCTGTGCTTTTTGGGCTTTTCAGTTCTGCCGCGCTATCGCAAAGCGCTATTTACCATTGTGTGAAAAACGGAAAGAAAATCTTTTCCGATCAAAGATGTGAAGAACAAGGGGCCAATGAAACCAAGCGTGTTAATGCGCAGGACATGCCTCCGGTTAATACCACGCAAGTGTTGACAAACGATCAGCGGCAGCAAGGCCAATACCTCAAGGACCGGCTGAATTCGGCAGATCGCCAGTTTCAGGATCAGCGCGAACGTGATCGCCGTGAGGCCGCTAAAGTCAAGCGTGACAATGAAAAGACTTGCAAGCTGCTATGGGAAGAAAAGAAACAGATCATCGATTGGCAGAGAACGCGGAATAGCGATGAGCTGAATCGGCGGCATCGTGAGGTCAATGATGAGATTTACCGGCTGAAGTGTGGTAGCTGATTAGTTTTTTCATGCTTTCATGGGGGAGATATGAAAGTTGTTATTTTTCTGATTGTTCTATTACTTTTGGTAGCCTTGATTAGTGTTTTTTTGAAGAAAAAAACAGCCTCAGGCCGATGGCCGTTTTATGTGAAAAAGATTCTGACTCAACCGGAACAAGTTCTTTTTCATCGACTTGTTACGGCCTTGCCTGACTATGTCGTTCTCTCTCAGGTTCAGCTGTCGCGCGTGTTGGGAGTTGAAAAAGGTGCTAGATTTCACGAATGGAACAATCGAATCAATCGTATGAGTCTTGATTTCCTGATCTGCCGCAAGAATTTTTCCGTTGTTGCTGCTGTTGAGCTGGATGATTCCTCGCATCTTAAAGAGTCCAGAATTCGTGCTGACGACAAGAAAAACAAGGCATTGTCTGATGCGGGTGTGAAGCTTGTTCGGTTCAAGGTGTCCGATATACCGAACGAAACTATGATTCGTGAATCGATTTTTGGGCCGAAGCCGGTGCAAGTTGAGGCAAGCGTTGGGGCTGTTGGTTAGGTGGGTATTTGTTTACTTGGGGTTGAAAGCTTTGGAACGCACGTCCTGGCCATGCGAATAAGCATCGTTCGCCGAACCCCAATTTACGCGGGTAGTCATTTCCACCAGTTGCAGCTCCAGCTGCTGGATGCGCTCGCGTAGCACGTCAATCAGGGTGTTCTTGTAGCCGATGCCTGCGATCTCGAATGCTGTGAGCGTCGTTCGGCCGTCCGGGCAGGTCAAGGTATTGCCTGACCAGGAAAAACCGCGCCAGCCGTCGCCGCATCCGGGCGGGACGCCTTCCGCATGGAACCGGATCATGTCGTAGGCGGCCTGCGGGATTTGAACGGTGCCGTCCAGCCATCGTTTGATCGTGGTGCGGTGCACATTGCACAGGAGTGCGGCGCGCCGTTCGCCGACGTAGCGCAAGCTCTCCTGCAGGATGATCCGGACGTCTTCTGGTCCGGGCGGCATCGGGGGTTCGCCGGGAACCTTCATGCCACGGCCGATGCGCATTTTTTTCCGCGCGATTTCGTGCCGGGCGAACCATTTTTCGTAAGCGGCCTGATGGCCGGAGCGGGGGCTGCCCATGATTACCGCCAAAAATCGACAAATCTTTTTGACGGAAAACAAATAGTTCTTAAATTATTGTTTTCCGAAAGGCGGTATTTTCTCCGATGCCGAAGGCAAAAAGCGAGGAACGAATTAACTGACGTTGATGCGTGACGATGGTATGAAAACCGTTCTCCTGGAGTGGTTAAATAAGCGCATAATTTGTATTATGTAAACTTTAGTAGATGGTATTATCCATAACATGTGTTCCATCAAACGGTCTCGCGTTTAGTGTAGAAGAACCCTGCGTTGCCCTCGGCCGTATCGAGGACTTCGAAATGGTCACAGGTGACTTTCGGCTAATTCTTGAAATTTGACTCATGTTTTATGCCGTACTTCCTCAAAACCCGCGCTCCCGTAAAGCGAAGAACCCGGTCGGCGATGAAGCCGAGGATGCCAAGGAAAATTATCCCGATGAACACCCAGTCCGTTCTGAAGTAAAGCCGGGATGTCCAGATCAGGTACCCAAGCCCTTCCTTGGCGGCGATCATTTCGGCTCCGACTATGGCGGCGAAGGAATTCCCCATCGCTATGCGCATTCCCGTGAAGATATACGGGATGGTCGCCGGAACGACGACATGCTTCAGAATCTGGAATTCGCTCGCGCCAAGCGACCGCGCGGCTCTGATTTTGTCTTCCTCGAGCGCGAAAACGCCCGCCGCCGTATTGATCGTGATGATGAAAGTCGTCGCGTACGCGATCAGCAGGACCTTTGACAGATCGTCGATGCCAAACCAGAGCACGAACAACGTCAGAAACGCAAGCGCCGGGATGAATCTGAAAAAGTCCAGATAGGGTTCGATCAGCAGCCGCGCGGCGCGTACGCGCCCGAGCAGAAGCCCCAAGGGGAGCGCGATGCTCACGCCGAGCAGCCATCCGCGCACGACCCGGGAAAGGCTTATCAAGGAAAAGCTGAGCAGCGAGCCGTCCTCGATCAGTTCAAACGATCCGATTACCGTCGTTATCGGCCCCGGTAGATAGTCCGGCTTCGAAAACCATGAGGCAATGATCTGCCATGCCACGACAAACAGAATCCAGGAGATCACCCCGGCCCTGAGAAGCTTGGTGAATATAGCCTTGACCATACGTGCTACGGTTGCCCCTATATTGTGTAGTCTTCGAAGTGAAAGAGGATTTTTCTGTACCACGCGCTGAACTCGGGGCTTGTCTCGTCCCGCGGATACGGGAGATCAATCTCGTAATCCGTGCGGATGGTCGCGTGCGGCGAACGCGACATGATCCCGATCCGCTGCCCGAGCAGGACGGCCTCCTGGATGTCGTGGGTCACGAATATTATTGTGTTGCCCGTTGCCTGCCATATGCGGACGAGCTCCCTTTGCATCAGCCTTCGCGTCTGCGCGTCCAGCGCTCCGAACGGCTCGTCCATCAACATGATCGAAGGATTGTTTGAAAGGACCCGGGCGATCTGCACCCGTTGTTTCATGCCGCCGGAGATCTCGCTGGGGAATTTGTGCTCATGGCTGGAAAGTCCCACCAGCCCGATGAACCTGTCTATCGTATCCTCGCGTTCCCGGCGCCCTACTCCACGCATGCGCAATCCGAATTCGATGTTTTCCCGGACATTCAGCCACGGGAAGAGAGAGGAATCGGGATGCTGGAACACGACTCCACGGTTGACGCCGGGCCGTTGCGTGTGCCTGCCGTTTACCACCAGATCACCTTCCGTTTTGTCGATGAATCCCGCGATGATATTCAGCAGTGTCGATTTTCCGCAGCCGCTCGGACCGAGAAGAACGTAGAAGTCGCCCTGTTCGAGATGCAGATTCACGTCGCTCAGCACATGCACCTGTTCATGCCTTCTTGAAGGTGCGCGAAACGACTTTCCGAGATTCAATATCGAAACGGACTTGTTCCGTTCAATCAAACCGGTCGACATGTCGATCTCCATTTGAGGGGATTATTTTTTGCCCTGCACGACGGAGACTTTTTGTGGCAGGACAGAGCGAAGCGGCTCCAGGAGGATATGGTCGTCAAGGTTGTAGCCGCCGCGGATGAGGTTGTTCTTCACGGAATACTCGCCGATATCCCTGAGTTGGCGATACTCGTCCTGAGTGAAGTGGATATCCAGAAGAATGTTTTTCTCCTGCAGATCATCGAGAAGGACATCCCTCGGAATCTTGACCGTTTTGAAGATTATGTCCGCCGCCTCTTTCGGATTCGATAGGATGAATCTCGTCGACTCGTCGAGCGCTTCGAGGACCTTGCGGGTGACTTCGGGGTGGGCGTTGTGGAACTTGCCCGTCACCAGCGCGAAGCCTTTCCCCGCGTGGGGGATGTCGGCCTGGGTGTTGATTACCTTGACTCCCTTGATCTTCAAGGCTTTTTCCAGGAACGTCGAATTGAATATCGTCGCCTGGATGTCGCCGCGATCGAATGCGGCGAATATTTCCGGATTCGACGTGAAGCCGACTTTCGTCACCTTGCCTTCAAGCCCGAATCGAGCGAGATATTTGTGAACGACGTACTCGTTCTGCGTTGCCTTCTGTACGCCGATTTTTTTCCCTGCCAATTCCTCGGGCCTGGTGATTCCGTCGCGCGCCACCACTTGGTTGGCTTCGGCCTTGATGTGCTGAATGTAGGAAATTATCTTCAGATCCCCGCCGGACAATCGGGAAAGAATGGCGAAATCGTACCCCTCGGCGAAATCGACCTGATCGAGAAGCGCGGCATTGATCGTATCGATTCCGTACGAATAAACCGATATTTCAGGCGCGATTCCCCTTTTTTCGAAGAATCCTTTCTCCTTGGCCACCCAGTATTGAGTGCTGAACACATGCGAGTCGACACCGAAACGCACCTTGATGGGTTCAGCCGCGGAAACCGATACGGGAGAAAGCATCGCGGAGGCTTCGAGTAGTAGCGCCAGAATCAATCCTTTTACTTTCATGACATCCTCTTCTTCAGTAGTTAAAAAACCGCATTCCGTGCAATTTCATATTCTTCGTGGCCGCTCAGGCCGCCCGGCCCCGATCAAGAAACCTCCCCCGGAGATATCCAGGTGCGCGCCGGATACGAAGGAAGCTTCTTCCGACAGCAGCCAGACGATGGGCCGCGCGATCTCGGCAGCTTCCGCCGGCCGGCCGAAGGGAATGGTGGCGGCGATGTCGGCGAACAGCTGCGGGTCGGCGGACCAGGATCGGGTCATGTCCGTGCGCGTGAAACCGGGGCGCACGGCGACGGCACGAATCCCCTCGCCCGCGACCTCCTTGGCTAGCCCGGTGGTGAAGGCGTCGACGGCGCCCTTGCTGGCCGCGTAGTGCGAGGCGCCGGGGCGGCCGCCGATGGTGGCGGCCATGGAGGAAACGTTGACGATCGCCCCGCCCTGCCCGCCGTGGCGCGTGGACAACCGGCGGACGGCCTCGCGCGAGGCCAGGATCAGGCCGATCACGTTGGTGCGGAACAGGCGCTCCAGTTCCACGGGGTCCGTATCCTCCACGCGGGCGCCGCCGGAACCGATGCCGGCGCCGTTGACCAGCGCGGAGAGCGGGCCGAGCGTCTCATCCACCGTCTTGAACAGGCGTTCCACGTCGGCCGCGACAGCGACGTCGGCCTGGATCGCCACCGCGCGCCGGCCTTTTTCGCGAACGGCGTCGACCACGCGCCCGGCAGCCTCGGCGTCGCGCCGGTAATTGACGGCGACGTCGAAACCGCGTTCGGCGGCCAGCACGGCAGTGGCGGCGCCGATGCCGCGAGAGGCGCCGGTGATCAGCAGGACCCGGGGCATTGTCTTTTCCCCTAAGCGGCGGCCAGAGCGGCGGCGCGCGCCGTCTCGAAAACCGGGAAACGCCGTTCCTCGATGCGATAGATATCGTGCAGGAGCGTCAGCGGCGCCGCGTTGCCGTCGTAAACCTGATCCCAGGTGAACCCGCGCTTGCGATAAATCTCGTAGGTCTTCTTCGCCACGTCGAGATGCCATTCGGGCTCAGGCGAACGGTGCCCTTCGAGCGCCGAGCCCGGATTGGGAATCCACGCCGGCGAAATGGCCAGAACGCCCTTGGAGGTGAGATAGTCGATCCCCTCCAGCGTCGAATCCTTGCTCTCCAGCCCGCCGACCATGTTGGAGCGGACGCGCCCGAAACCGAACACGCCGACGCCGTATTCCAGCGCCGCCACCCAGTGATCCCGGCCGCCACATTCCTTTTCCTTGCCCGGGCAATAGGCGCGGAAGAAATGCTCGTTCCACACCTCGATGTTGATCGCCAGGGTGCGGTAGCCGGCTTCCTTGTACTTTTCGATGATCGTCAGGTCGCGCGGCGCGCCGATGCACGCCGTGCCGTTGAAGTCGTCGAGTCCGGTGTGCTCGCGGATCGACTCGGCGACATCCAGGTAGTAGTCGACTTCGCGCCGCTCGGGCACGAATCCGCCGGAAATCGTGAGATGGCGGTTGCCTTCCTGGTAGGCCGCGGCCGCCGTCTCGCCGATCTGGTCCGGATATTTCCACTTGACGCCCTGGATTTCGCCGTAGGTCGCCTTGGTGGCATTGATGTTGCAAAACAGGCAATCCTTGCTCGTCAACTGCAGCGCGCACTCGTTCGAGTAGGCCACGAAGATCACGCCGCCCGTGTTGTGCACGGCCACCGTGCGCATCGGCGTGCCGTCGCTGGTCAGCTTGTCGTAGTACTTCGGCCGTTCCGGCACGGTCACCGGGTAGGCGGTGCCGTCGCGATGCACGGCGTAGAAGTTGCCGCCGTCGAATTCGAGCCGATGCGTCAACTTGCCGTCATGGCGGAAAGGCACGACCAGCCCGTGCGGCAGGACGAGAAACGACGGCAGGCTGAGCCGGGGATCGGTGTTCCGGTTGTAGTTGAACAGGCACTGCACCTGTTCCTGCCTGCCGCCGCCGGCGTCGATATGCCGCAGCACGTCGTGTCCGAGCGCGAAGCCGTCCTGGTTGAATTCGGCCTTCAGTTCGAGTTCCTGGTAGAGCTTGCGCTTGATGTCGATGGCGCTATCCTGATTGACGCTCATGCTGTCTTCCTTTCGGGTAAAAAAGAGGGCTCGGATACCTCGGGTGTCTGGTTGCGCGGCGTTCCTCCCGTGCGCGCCGTGTCGTGCCGCAGGGCGGCTTCGGCGAAGCGCTCGACGAGCGCCAGCGCCCCGCCGAAGCCGATGCAGCTGCGGTTCAGCACGAGCGTGCGGCGTATCGGGGTGGCGACCTCGACCAGCGCCGCGTCCAGCCGGTCGGCCTCCTCCCGTTCGAGATCGCTACCGAAGACGGCTTCCGGCCGCGCGCGCGCCAGGTGGTCCGCGATATCGCCACGGCTGGCGGCGAAGACGATCTCGGTGCCCGGCGAGCGCTCGTGCAGCGCCGAGCGCAAATCGTCGCGCAGCGGCTCCGGCGGCTCGTCGGTCAGCACGGCGAGCCGGACGACCTGCCCGAAGGTGCCGGCAAGAAAGCGCGCGAGCCCGACCGCCAGCGCGCTCGGCGCGACGATCGCCACACGCTTCTGCAGATCGTCCCGTACCCAGGCGCCGGCCGCTTTCTGCAGAAAGTAGCGGGTCTGGCGTTCGTAGCGGCGCAGCGCGTCGTCGATCACCGCTTCCTCGATCCGCAGCGCGGCGCCGACTTCCTCGAGCAGTCGGCCGACGTCGCGGCCGCCGACGGGCAGCCAGCCGAAGTGCAGGTACGGGATGCCGAAGCGCTCGCGCAGGAACCGCGCGGCCCCCAGCCCCCACGGGGAGACGACCAGGCTGAGCCGGGCGTGCAGGGCATTCTTCCAGTGCTTGACGTCCTGTCCGATGCCGACCAGACGGTTGGCTTCGAGCCCGATGGAGCCGAGCAGCGCCTCGAGTTCGAGCAGGTCGCCCTCCCAGAAGGCATCCTGCTCCGGCACCACGCCGAGCAGATTGACTCGGCCGGCCCTGGCCTCGCCGCCCGCCTCGAACAGGCCGGCAAGACCCTCGACCACGCCTTGCGCGGCGAGCTCGTAGCCGGCGTAGGCGTTGCCCTTGAAGCCGGGCGTGCTGATGCCGATCACCGGGAAGCGCTGGTCGCGCGCTTCCTTGATCATGGCCGGCACGTCGTCGCCGACGACCTCCGGCACGCAGCCGCTGGCCACCACGTACAGATCGCCGTTGAGCACCTTGAGCGTGTTCTTGATCTGCTCGCGCAGGCGCGCGGTGCCGCCGAACACGACATGCTTCTCGTAGAGGGTGGTCGCGCTGGTTTCGAGCACGCCGCGAAAATGCCGGCCGACCGCCGCGTGCGGCGCGTTGTCGACGAAGCGCGCGTTGACTCCGCAGCCGGCGCTGGCGTGCACGATGGGCACCACGCCCTTGATGGCGTCGAGCAGCTTGAGCGCGCCGTGCAAGGCGCAGCCGTTGCGGTCTTCCTGCAGGATCGACGACATCATTTCACCTCGTGCTTGATGTACCAATAGGCGCTCTTCTGCCGCCATGCCTGGGTGTAGGGGTCGGTCTCCCCCTCGGCGAGAAAGTCCTGGAACGCCGTGTTCGCCAGGCGCCGCTCGATCCGCTCCAGCAGGTTCTCCACCCCGGCGAAGCCGAGATAGGCCAGCCCGCCGACGTCCAGGGCGGCGATACCGAGACGGGCGGCGTGCATCGACGCGAGGCCGCGTCCGAGATAGAGATCCGGACGGGACGAGCGCAGCAGGCCGATTTCCTCGAACGGCTGGCCTTCCCCGACCAGAACCGGCAAGGCGTCGTTGCCCGCCGCCAGGTCCTGCAGTTGGGCGACGTGCGCCGGGTCGAGGTACGGCACCTTGACGCCGACGACTTCGAGGCCGAGTTCGCCCGCCAGCCGCCCAAAGGCGAAGGCATGATCGGGTGGGAGATGAATGAAGACGCGCCGTCCGCGCAGCGCCGCGGCATCCGCCAGGCGCGGTTCGAGACGCCGCTTTTCACGGGCCACGAGGCGCGCCATGCCCTCGCCCCGACCAAGCGCCTCGCCGATCGCCGCCAGCCAGCGCGCCGTGCCTTCGACGCCGACCGGCGCCGGCGGCGCGAGGAACGGAACCGCATGGTCCGCCCGCAGCGCCTCGCCGGCGTAATGCGCCTCGGCCGCGTTGAGCGCGACCGAGAGCCGCGCGCCGGCCGTCCGGGGCGCTTCGTCGGGACGGCCGAAGCGTGGGAACGGCAAGGCCTCGATCCCCGCCTCGGCCAGCAGCGCCCGGATGCCGTCGACGTCCGCGCGGCCCTCGCTCAGGCTCAGCAGGTTGATGTGCTCCCCCGGCTTGCCGGACCGTGGTACCAGATGCTTGAGCAGTCCATGCGCGACGACGTCGAAGCCGGTCGCCGCGATCTTCGAGCGGAAGCCGTCGGCATAGACCGGCACGACCGGGATGCCGAGCTCTTCGCGCGCCGCCTCGGTCGTGGAATCGATATCGTCGTTGTTGATGATCACCACCGGCGACGAAACGACGAAGATGGCGCGCGGCGCGTGCCGCCGATGCGCTGCGGAAATCGCCGAGCGCAGCCTGGCGTCGCCGCCCAGGATCGAATCCCGCTCGTCGATGTTGGTCACCAGCCAGGGCGCCCGCGCCTCGCGTCCGGCACGCAGGCCGGCCGCGCATCCGGCCGGGCCGTGGACGACGATGGCGACGTCCTCCCACGTCGACAGCAGTTCGAGCGCGTAGGTCAGGTCGCTGGCGGCATCCTGCGCGAAGGTGCGGATACGCGGGACCAGGCTGCCGCCGGCGGCTTCGCGCAGGAGGCTGCCGGCGCTGCCGTACCAGGCGCCGAGCGTGCCCAGCCGTTTCTCGCGGATCGGCGCCGTGCGCTGGCGGACGTAGGACATGCCGTGCTCCCTCCCGCCTACGCCGCCGACAGCACGGCGGTGGCCGGCGCGACGATCTGTTCGTCCTTCAGGATCAGGTCGCCCCACTTGCGCGCCCAGTTGCGCAGGTCGTTGACCGACAAGGGTTTCGGAATGACCGCCTCGACGTCGCCGAGCACGGCGCGGGCCAATGCCCGGTACAGCTCGGCGTGCGCCGAGGCGGGGCTGGCCTCGATCACCGTCTGCCCGTACAGCTCCGCCTGAGCGACGACCGGCGAGCGCGGGACGTACTCCACGACGCGGGTGCCGGTCTGGCCGGCGAAGTCGTCGACCAGAGCCCTGGCATACGGCGCCACCAGGCCGTTGGCGATGACGCCGCCCAGCCGGGCGCCGCCCGACGGCGCGTATTTGTTGATCGCCTTGAACAGGTTGTTGGCCGCGTAGATGGCCATGAAATCCGAGGACGAAACCACGTACACGCGGTCGGTCAGCCCCTCCCGGATGGGCACCGCGAAGCCGCCGCAGACGACGTCGCCGAGCACGTCGTAGAGCACCACGTCGGGCTTGAAATCCTCGAACAGGCGCAACTCCTGCAGCAAGGTGATGGCCGCGTTGATGCCGCGCCCGGCGCAGCCGACGCCCGGCACCGGACCACCCGCCTCGACGCAAAGCACGCCCTTGAAGCCGACGACGGAAATGTCTTCGAGGCGGACCCGGCCGCCGTCGCGCGTGCTGTCCAGCACGGTCGGCAGGTAATTGCCGCCGCGCAGCGTGACGGTCGAATCGCTTTTCGGATCGCAGCCGATCTGGACGACGCGGTAGCCGGCCTCGGCCAGCGCCGCCGCGATGTTCGAGGTGGTCGTCGACTTGCCGATGCCGCCCTTGCCGTAGATGGCGATGTGCTGTGTGCGCTGGCTCATGGAATCGATATCCTTTGTCGAAATGTCGCGGCGGGCCGGGGACCGCCGCAGAAGAATGTCCGCCGCGACGGACGGGGCGCTATCGGGCCGCGACATCGGATTCCCCTTCCAGCGCGGCGTGCGCGACCGGCTCGCCGCCCAGCCCGATGAGCATCGCGGCGGAGGCCATCAGCAGGGCGAACAGGACGAATGCCGCCGGCAGGCCGAGCCGCGAGAAGCGCGCGAGGTTGAGCATGGGCCGTGAACACCGCAAGAAACGTCGCCGCGAGAATTCGTATCGTTGATTCCATCGTATTTCCGTCGTGGCCCCGGCAGGCAGGAACGGGCCGGGCCAAAAAACCACGTTGCGACAAGTGGCTTATGCATTATTGAGTGACGGAAAAGTAAAACGAACGATTCTTTGCCTATTTGCTTAAAGCATCCGCGCAAATTAGCTAATAGGATTTTCCATTCGGCAGTTATATGAAAATTTCATTAACTCATAACGACATCGGCCCGTCGTCCGCGTTTCTTTCTCCGGGGGCGTCGCCGGGCAGGCATGTGCCTTGCCGAGAACGGGGATACGGACCCGACGCAAGGAGAACGGACATGCGCGAAGAGCAAAGGCAGCAGACGCAGGACCCCGAGGAATTCAAGCCGCAGCCGCAGCAGCTGGACACCCAGCCGGGCAAGGAGAGCGAGATGCGGCAGACGCCGCTTTCGTTCGCCACCCAGTACGTCGGCAGCGGCAAGCTGCGCGGCAAGGTGGCGCTGATCACCGGCGGCGACAGCGGCATCGGCCGCTCGACGGCGATCTGTTTCGCCAAGGAAGGCGCCGACGTGTTCATCGCCTACCTCGATGAGCACGAGGACGCCCGGCAGACCGAGGAAGCGGTCGTCGCGGAAGGCGTCCGCTGCCAGATCGCGGCCGGCGACCTGCGCGACCCGGAGGTACCGCGGCAGCTGGTGCGCAAGGCGGTCGACGTGTTCGGGAAAATCGACATCCTGATCAACAACGCGGCCGAGCAGCATCCGCAGGAGGACATCGCCGACGTCACCCGCGAGCAGTTGGAGCAGACCTTCCGCACCAACTTCTTCGGGCTATTCGACCTATGCCGCGAGGCGCTGCCCCACATTCCGGACGGCGGCTGCATCATCAACACCGCGTCCGTCACCGCCTACCGGGGGAATCCGACCCTGCTCGACTATGCGTCCTCCAAGGGCGCCATCGTCGCCTTCACCCGCTCGCTGTCCAAGCAGCTCGCCGAGCGCAACATCCGGGTCAACGCGGTCGCGCCCGGCCCTGTCTGGACGCCGCTGATTCCGTTGACCTTCGACGCGGAGAAAGTGGGGAAATTCGGCGAGGACACGCCCATGGGACGGCCGGGCCAGCCCGACGAAATCTCGCCGTCGTACGTGTTTCTCGCCTCCGCGGATGCCAGCTACATGAGCGGCCAGGTGCTGCATCCCAACGGCGGCGAAATCATCAACACCTGAGGAGAACGGCATGGCACAGACGCAATGGAGCAACAAACGCAAGCGCCAGTACGAGCACATCAAGGAAAGCGCCGAGGAACGCGGAGAGAACGAGGACCGGGCCAAGGAAATCGCGGCCCGGACCGTGAACAAGACGCGCGCCGAACACGGCGAAACGGCCGGCCGCAAGTCCCACTCCCGCCGCTGAGCGCACCGCGCCGCCCGGATTTCCCGATCACCTTGACTCCTGCCTAGGCCCGCCTGGACAGCCGCGGCGCCGCCGCCCGGCCGACCCTGACTTCGACCGCATGCTCCCGACCGTCATCCGCCAGGCGGATGCGCGCGTCGGGCTGGTCGACCCCGTTCACCCGCACGGCGGCGACGCCGAGCGGCCCCTCGCCGGCCAGATCGGCGTCGCGCCCGATGGCGATGCGGTAGGTCGTCGCCTCGCCGACCCGGTAATGGAGCGTCATGCCGTCCCACTCGTCCGGCAGACACGGCTCGACGACGAGCGACGATCCTTCGCGACGCAGCCCGAGCAGCGCTTCGACGATCAGCCGGTAGGCCCAGCCGGCCGAGCCGGTGTACCAGCTCCAGCCGCCCCGGCCGGTATGCGGCGGCCGGGCATAGACGTCGGCCGAGACGACGTAGGGTTCGACCTTGTAGAGCTCCGCCTCCTCGTCCGACCGCGCGTGGTTGACGGGATTGATCAGCCCGAGCAGTTCCCACGCCCGCCGATGGTCGCCCAGCGCGGCGAAGGCCATCGTCGCCCACACCGCGGCGTGCGTGTATTGCCCGCCGTTCTCGCGCACGCCGGGGACGTAGCCGCGGATGTAGCCGGGATTGAGCGCCGAATGGTCGAACGGCGGGTCGAGCAGCTGGACCAGCCGGGGCTCCCGGCGCACCAGCTGCCGGTCCAGCTCCTCCATGGCCTGCCGCGCCCGCTCGGGCGCACCGGCGCCGGACAGCACCGACCAGCTCTGCGCCAGCGAGTCGATGCGGCATTCCTCGTTGAGCCGCGAGCCGAGCGGCGTGCCGTCGTCGAAGTAGGCGCGGCGATACCACTGGCCGTCCCAGCCGTGCGCCTCCAGGTTGGTCCGCAGCCGCCCGGCCTCCTCCTCGCAGATCGAGGCGAAGCCGGCGTCGCCCCGGCCGCGCGCCAGCCCGGCGAAGCGGGTCAGCAGCGCGTACAGGAAGAAGCCGAGCCAGACGCTTTCGCCTTTGCCGCCGAGGCCGACCAGGTTCATGCCGTCGTTCCAGTCGCCCGCGCCGATCAGCGGCAGGCCGTGCTCGCCGAAGCGCAGGCCGTGCCGGATGGCGCGCCGGCAATGCTCGTAGAGCGTGGCGGTCTCGGCCGCGTGGCCGGGCAGATCGTAGTAGGACTCCTCGCCGGGGTTGACCGGCCGGCCTTCCAGGAAGCCGGCCGATTCGTCGAGCACGCCGTGGTCGCCGGTCGTTTCCACGTAGCGCAGGGCCGCCACCGGCAGCCACAGGTAATCGTCCGAGCAGCGCGTGCGCACCCCGCGGCCGGCCGGCGGATGCCACCAGTGCTGCACGTCGCCCTCGGCGAACTGGCGCCCGGCGCAGCGCAGGAGCTGCTCGCGCAGCACGCCGGGCGCGGCGTGCACCAGCGCCATCGCGTCCTGCAGCTGGTCGCGGAAGCCGAAGGCGCCGCCCGACTGGTAATAACCGCTGCGGCCCCAGACGCGGCAGGCCAGGGTCTGGTAGACCAGCCAGCCGTTGGCCAGCACGTTCACCGCCGCGTCCGGCGTCTCGACGCGCACCGCGTCCAGCGTCCGGTTCCAGTACCCGCGTACCTTCTCCAGCGCGGCGCGCGCCGCCACCGTGCCCCGGAAGCGCCGCGCCAGCGCCACGGCGTCCTCCATGCCGGCGCCCGCGCCGAGGCGGAAGACCAGCTCGCGCTCCTGCCCGTCGGCCAGCTCGACGCCGAGCTGGAGCGCGCCGCAGGGATCCAGGCCGGCGCCGACGCGCCCCGACAGGCGGGCGCGCTTCATGGCCGCCGGATCGGCCGGCGAGCCGTTGCGGCCGAGGAACTCGGCGCGGTCGCCGGTCAGCGTCCGTTCCTCGCCGCCGTCGGCGTCGAGAAAGGCAACCCGCTCGCCGAACTCCGTGCTGTAGGGGTTGCGCGCGCACAGCGCGCCGGTGACCGAATCGATCTCGGTCTGCACGTGCATCGCCGAGCGCGTGCGCAGGTCCGCCAGCACCCATTCGACGTAGGCGGTCACCGTCAGCCGGCGCGCGCGCCCGGAGACGTTGCGCAGCTTGAGCACCGAGAAGCGCACCGGCGCATCGAGCGCCACGTACACCCACAATTCCGAGCGGATGCCCTCGCCGGTCGTCTCGAACACGCTGTAGCCGAAGCCGTGGCGGACCACGTGGGCGAGGTCCGCGCCCGCCGGCAGCGCGGCCGGCGACCAGAAGCGGCCGGTCTCCTCGTCACGCAGGTACACGGCCTCGCCGGAGGCGTCGCCGACCGGATCGTTGTGCCACGGCGTCAGCCGGTACTCGTGGGCGTTCTCGGCCCACACGTAGCCGCCGCCGCTTTCCGAGACGATGCAGCCGAACGACGGATTGGCCAGCACGTTCACCCACGGCGCCGGCGTCTTCCGCCCCGGCGCCAGCGTGATCACGTATTCGCGCCCGTCGGCCGCGAAGCCGCCCAGCCCGTTGGCCAGCAGCAGGCCCTGCGGCGGCGCGTCGGCCGACGCGCGTTCGGGGCGGTAGGTGCGCGTCGGCCGCAGGCGCGGCACGCGCAGCTCGGCGCGGCGGCGGTCGTCGAGCTGCTGCTCGATGCTGCCCCGCGCGTCGCTCAGGATGATCCGCGCCACCGCCTGCAGCAGCACGCGATCCTCGCCCGAGATCTGCTCGGCCTGGCGCACGAAGATGCCGCCCGGCCTGTCCACCAGCGCCGCCTCGGCGCTCGACGCGATCAGGCCCATGATGCGGTCCTGCAGCTCCTGGCGGTAGCCGGCGCGGTCCTCGTTCCAGATCACCAGGTCCACCGCCAGCCCCTTCAACCGCCAGTAGGTGTGGGCCTCGACCAGGCGCTTCACGAAGCCGACGTTGGCCGCGTCGCCGATGCGCACCAGCACGATCGGCAGGTCGCCGGAAATGGCGTAGCCCCACAGCGCGGGCTGTCCGCGCCGGTTGCGCGCCAGCAGCGACGGATCGGCCCGCAGGCCCGCGTTGGCGAACAGGATCGAGCCGGCCAGCCGGGCGTAGAGCACGGCGTCCTCGTCGCTGGCGTTGAGCTGGCGCAGCACCACCTGGCTGTGGCTCCAGGCCAGGTCGAAGACGCGGTCGGCCAGCCGGCGGTCGCGGTATTTCCCGGCGAGCGCCACCACCGCCTCGCGCGTCTCGGCCATGCCGGACAGCATGTCGAAAACCGCCGTCTGGTCCGGTTCCAGGCGGACCACGCAGCGCACCACGGCGACCGGGTCGAGCACCGGGCCGGCGCTGCCCGGCAACGGATCGAGCGTGTTCATGGCCAGCGGGTCGGCGGTGCTGCGGCCGCGGCCGATGAAGCGCGCCCGGTCGGTCTCGCAGGAGGCATCGAGCGGTTCGATGCCGTGCGGCGTCAGCAGATGCACCATCCAGGGTGGCCGTTCGTCCGGCGCGCGCGGCCGCCGCGTGCACAGCACGGCCTGCCGGCCGGGCAGGATCTCGGTCTGCACGAACAGCTTGCTGAAGGCCGGATGCGCTTCGTCCATGGCCGCCGGCGCGATGGCGATCTCGGCATAGCCGGTGATCTCCACCTGCCGGTGCTGGCGCGAGCGGTTGGTGATGCGGATGCGGCGCAGTTCGATATCGTCCTCGGGCGACACCACGATCTCGGTGTGCGTCTCGAAGTAGCCGGGCTCGCTGCCGTCGCCGGCGCCGACCGGATCGCGGCGGCGGAACTCGGCGCGGCCCTCGCTGAAGATGGCCTGGTAGCGCTCCGGCCGCCCGAGCACCGGCTGGTAGGCCGACGACCAGAAGCGGCCGGGCGCGGCGCCCGGCCGGGCGCGGCCGTCGGGCAGTTCGCGCAGGTAGCAGAAGGTGCCCCAGTGGTCGCGGGTGGCGTCCTCGCGCCAGCGGGTCACCGCGATGTCCTGCCAGCGGCTGTAGCCGCCGCCGGCCTGGGTGACCATGACGTGGTAGCGGCCGTTGGACAGCAGTTGCACCTCCGGCACCGACGTTTCGGGGGTGGAGAAGATGCGTACCGGCGCTTCCTTGGTCACCCGCGCCGAGCGCACCTCGGACAGCTGGACGGTGTGCGAGGACAGCACCATGGCCTTGGGGATGCGCTCTTCGAGCAGCGGCAAGGCGGTCTGGAACTGCAGGTCGGCGACGAAGCGCGCCTGCATCGGCCGGCCGCGCAGCAGGTAGAGCAGCGCCAGCAGGCTCATGCCCTGGTGGTGCGCCATGTGCGAGTAGACGATCGCCCGCGCCTCGCCGCGCCGCTGCCGCGCGGGCGTGTAGTCGACCGCCTCGTAGAAGCCGAAGCGCCCGAGCAGGCCGTCGGCCGCCAGGCGCTGCAGGTTGGCGCAGGCCGCCTCGGGGGCGACCATCAGCGCCATCATGCAGGCGTAGGGCGCCACCACCAGATCGTCGCCGAGGCCGCGCTTGAGCCCCAGGTCGGGCACGCCGAAGGCGCGGTACTGGTAATTGGCGTAGGCGTCGACCGTGTTGTAGCCCGATTCCGAAATGCCCCACGGCACGCCGCGCAGGGCGCCGTACTCCTGCTGCGCGGTGACGGCCGCCTTGTAGGTCTGGTCGAGCAGCGAACCCTCGCAGGTCGGCATGATCAGCAGCGGCATCAGGTACTCGAACATCGAGCCGCTCCAGGAGAGCAGCACCGGCCCCTGGCTGGTACCGGTGAGCAGGCGCCCCATGGCGAACCAGCTTTCGCGGGGCAGCCGGCCCTGCGCGATGGCGACGAAGGCGCACAGGCGCGCTTCCGAGGCGAGCAGGTCGTAATAGCTCGCGTCCAGGCGGTGGTCGGTGACGTTGTAGCCGATGCTGAGCAGGCGGTGCGACTTGTCGTAGAGGAAGTCGTAGTCGAATTCGGCCAGTTCGGCGGCCTGCCGCGCCAGCGCTTCGATCCGCTCCTTGCGCGCGGCGGCGCCGGCGTGTCCGGCGGCGGCCAGCCTGGCCACGGTGTGCGTGCCCGGCACGTCGTCGGCATCGGCGAGCAGGAACTCCATCTCGTCGATCGCCGCGCGGCATTGCTCTTTCAGCGCCCTCGCCCAGCCGACGGCGTCGGGCAGGCCCGGCTTCGCCCCCGCCTCGGTGGCCGCCGGCGCCGGGCCGGGCGCCGCCATTTTTTCGAGGCGCTCCAGCAGGCCGGCGGCGCGCTGCTCCAGCCGGACGAGCGCGGTGCGCAGCGCGGCGACGCCGGCCGGCGGCCGCGCCGAGGCCGCCCGCAGCGCGTCGTCGAAGGCGTCGATCTCGCCGGCGGCCGCCTTGCCCGCGCTCTCGGCGGCCAGCGCCAGCGTGTCGCCGAGCCCCTCGAAAATGCGCGCGTCGACCAGCGGGGCATGCAGCAGCTCCAGCAGGCCGGCGCGCAGGATGAGCAGGTGCCCCGCCAGGTTGCCGCTGTCCACCGACGAGACGTAGCGCGGCAGCAGCGGCTGCAGGGTCTGCGTGTCGTACCAGTTCAGGAAATGGCTGGCGTGCCGTTCGAGCCTCTGCATGGTGGCCAGGGTGTTGGCCGTGCGCTCGACCAGGCGGCCGGCGGGCAGATAGCCGAAGTCGTGCGCCGACAGGTTGGCGAGCAGCGCCATGCCGATGTTGGTCGGCGAGGTGCGGTGCGCCGCGCGGGCGATGCGGTACTGCTGGAAATTGTCCGGCGGCAGCCAGTTGTCCTCCGGCCCGACGAACGTTTCGAAGAACGCCCAGGTGCGCCGGGAAAGCTTGCGCAGGAAGACGAGCTGGTCGCGCGTCAGCGCCGTCGCGCGCGACCGCAGCGGGCGGCTCAGCCACCAGGCGAGCGCCGGCGAGGCCAGCCACAGCAGCAGGAGCGGCGCCGCGGCCGGCAGCGCCGCCGGCCGGCCGGCCGCCAGCCAGGCGGCCGTGGCGGCGGCCAGCAGCGGCGCGAAGGCCATGGCGGCGAAGCTGGCCGCCAGCTGGCCCGCCTCGGAGCCGCGGGGTTTGCCCCGGTCGGCGTGCGCCGCCGGGTTCCATTCGAGCATCCGCCGGTGGGTGACGCCCATGCGCCAGAGGGTGCGGCCGATGGCGGACAGGCAGTAGAACGCCTCGTAGGCCGAGCAGGCCAGCTCGAACGCCAGCTGGGCCAGCCGCCAGCGGACGTTCTGGCCGGCCAGCGCGAGCTGCATCCGCCACGAGCCGCCGTCCGGCCGGCGCAGCAGATCGCCGGCCAGGGCGCAGGCGATGGGGAAGAACGGCACGCACAGGATGAGCAGCGTGCCGAGGCCCGGCACCGGGGAAAACGCCCAGACCGCGAGCAGCAGCAGGACCGTGGCCACCGGCACCAGGCTGCGGCGCAGGTTGTCGAAGAGCTTCCATTGGGAGAGGAAGGACAGCGGATTGCGTTCGCGCGGATGGTCCGGCACGCGGCGGCGCAGCCAGCCGAGCAGCTGCCAGTCGCCGCGAATCCAGCGGTGCCGCCGGCTCACGTCGTCCAGGTAGCGGGCCGGGTATTCCTCGAACAGCTCGACGTCGCTCAACAGCCCGGAGCGGGCGTAGCACCCCTCCAGCAGGTCGTGGCTGAGAATCCGGTTCTCCGGGAAGCGGCCGCCGAGCGCCCGCTCGAAGGCGTCGACGTCGTAGATGCCCTTGCCGATGAACGAGCCTTCGCCGAAGACGTCCTGATAGACGTCGGACACCGCGCGCGTGTAGGGATCGATGCCCGAATCGCGGCTGTGCAGCCGGGCGTGCAGCGAACGGTTGGAGCCGATCAGCCGGGCCGCCACGCGCGGCTGCAGGATGCCGTAGCCGTCGACCACCACGTTCCGCGCCGCGTCGAAGCGCGGCCGGTTCAGCGGGTGCGCCATGACCCCGACGAACTGGCGGGCCGCGTCGCGCGGCAACAGCGTGTCGGTGTCGAGCGTGATCACGTACTTGACGTTGTTCAGGATGGAGGCGTCGCCGACGACCAGCGCGAAGCCGTTGGCCGGCACGTCCTCCGCCCGCTCCGGACGCAGCAGCGCGTTGAGCGCGGCCAGCTTGCCGCGCTTGCGCTCGTAGCCCATCCACACGCCTTCCGCCGGATTCCACGTCCGCTCGCGGTGGAACAGAAAGAAGATGTCGTCCCACGACTGGTCCTGGCCGACCCGGTACTTGTCGTTCAGTTCGCGGATGCGCCTGCGGGCCAGCTCGATCAGCGGCTCGTCCTGCGGCAGGTGCTGTTGATCAGCGTCGGCGAAATCGGTGAGCAGGCCGAAATGCAGGCGGTCGTCGCGGTTGGCGAGAAACCGCACTTCCAGGGCTTCGAGCAGCGCCTCGACGCCCGCCTCGCTGGTCAGCAGGCAGGGCACCACCACCAGCGTCCGGGCGCGCGCCGGGATGCCGCCGGAAAAGTCCATGCGCGGCAGGAAACGCGGACGCACCAGCATCGGCACGCACCAGTTCACCAGCGCCACGGCCAGCTGGCTGGCGACCAGCAGCGCCAGCACGACGGCGCCGCCGGCCAGCCCCCAGGCGGCCGGCCCGGCCAGCGCGGGGAACGGCGCGGCGAAGCGGGACGCGCTCCCCAGGTCCGTCACCGACAGCAGGAACGCGGCGCCGGCCGCCGTCAGCAGGCCGATGGGCACCAGATAGGAAGCCAGCGCGAAGCGCGCGAACCCCCGCCGCAGCGCGGCCCGCCGCGAGGCGCGGTAGCCGATCGCCGCCTGCAGGTCGGGCAGGCCCTTGTCGACCAGGTAATAGCCGACGTGCCGCGCCTGGGCGGCGTCGCCCGGCGGCACCGAGGGCGGCGGCTCGGTGGCCAGGGCCAGCGCCTTCTGCGCCACCTCCGTCTCGGGCAGGCTGGAGCGGCGCGCGAGGCGCTCGACGGCGTGGCGGTAATGATCGCGCGTGCCGAAGTCCATGCGCCCGTAGACGCCGCTCGGGTCGGCCTTGAGGACCTGCTCGACGGCGCTCATCGATTCGACGAACTCGCGCCAGTCCATGCTGCCCAGGAAGCGCAGGCTGCCGATGCTGTTGCTGATCGAGACCTGATCGGCCGCCTGCCGCTGGTTCTCGATCTTGACCACCTGCTCGATGGTCTGCCCGGCGTCCGAAAGCTGCTGCTCGATCCAGTTCAGCGGCAGCGCCAGCGCCGGCCCCCGCCCCTGCAGGCGGCGGGCGATCTCGGCGACGAAGGCGCTGTCCAGCGGCGGATTCGAGCGCGCCATGTCGGCGACCGACAGGATCAGGTTCTTGGGGTCCTGCTCGGCCACCGCGATCAGGTGTTCCGCCCAGGTGCCGGCCATTTCCCGGCGCTGCCGGTCGGCCGCGATGCTCGCCGCCAGCCGGCGCAGGTTCTCGATCACCGCCAAGCGCAGCATGATCGAGGTGGCCCACAGCTCCCCGAGCTTGAGCACGGCCACGCTCTGGTAGGCGGCGATGAAGCGGATGAGGATGTCGGAATCCACCCGGCCGTCGCCGTGCGCGACGATCTGCAGCGCGATGTCGTAGATGCGCGGGCAGCCGGTCTTCGCTTCGCGCGGGCCGGCGGCGGCCAGCGGCTGGTCGAGGCGCGGCAGTTCGCGGCTGTAGCCCTTCGGCAGGTCGCGCCGGGCAACGCGGATCTGCTCCTCGACGAGGTAGAAGTTGTCCAGCAGCCATTCGCCGGCCGGCACGATCGGGCGCTTCGCCGTGACGTCCCCGACCAGCAGGCTGCAGACGTCGTGCAGGACGGCCTCGTTGGCGTCCAGCCGGGCCATCAGCCGGTCCGCCAGATGGTGCCCGGCCAGCCGGTGGGACAGCGCCAGCGTGCGGCCGTACTCCTCCATCTGGCTGGTACCGAACAGCTGCGCGTTCAGCGAGGTTTCCCGTTCCGACAGCCGTTCCCGCCGGCCGCGTCGGTTCCGGCCCGGGGCCGCCTGGCGATGCAGCAGCCACTGTCTCAGTTTCGGCAAAATGTCGGTCACCATACCGTCCTTCATCCGTGGGAAGTCGGCCCGGAGCGGCAAGCCGGGTGCCCGCCGGAGCCGGCGGGGATGACGGCAGGAATGGCACTTGCCGCTTGCGGACGTCGTTCCCGCCATGCAAAGGAAATCGCCATGCTGCCCTCCAGCCCGATTCGGCCGTCATCGATGCCCATGCAACCGGCGACTCCGCCGGCATGCGACCTCGGTCCGACTCCCGCCACCGGCGACGAATCCACGGCTCGCGGCAAACGCGCCGTGCCGGCGGCGCCGGACGGCCGCCGCACCCGCGCCACCGGCAGCTGCGGCCAGTGGCGCAGCTGCTTCGAGCCGACCAACTGAATCAGCCGTGCCGGCAGCGTTTCTCGAAGGGTTCCAGGCGGAGCTGCTGCCGGTACTTGGTGACCGTGCGCCGCGCGATGCGGATGCCCTGGCGCGACAGCAGCCGGGCGATCTCGACGTCGGACAGCGGGGCGCCGGCGGATTCGGAGGCGATCATGTCGTTGATCAGTCCGCGGATGGCGGTGGCCGAGCATGCGCCGCCGCTGGCGGTGCTCATGGCGCGCGAGAAGAAGTACTTCAGCTCGAAGACGCCCAGCGGCGTGGCCATGAACTTGTTGTTGGTGACGCGCGAGACGGTGGATTCGTGCACGCCCACCTCGTCCGCGATCTCGCGCAGGCCGAGCGGCTTCATGGCCAGCGGCCCGTATTCCAGAAAGAGGCTCTGGTGCCTGACGATGGCCTGCGCGACGCTGAGGATGGTGGCGAAGCGCTGCTCGACGTTGGTCACCGTCCAGCGCGCGTTGACCAGGTGCGCCGCCAGTTCGGCGTGCTGGCCGGTGCGGTTGCGCTGGAACATCTCGGCATACACGTGATTCAGGCGGACGCGCGGCACGATCGCCGGGTTGAGCATGGCGGTCCACGCGCCGCGCACCTTCTTCACCACCACGTCCGGAGTGATGTAGTGCACGTGCGACGCGCCGAAGCGCCAGCCGGGCCGGGGGTCGAGCCGGCGGATGCATTCCAGCACTGCCTCGATGCGCGCCGGCGTCTGCCCGGTGAGCCGCGCCAGGCCGGCCACGTCGCGCGCCGCGAGCAGGTTGAGGTGGCCCTCGATGACCGTGCGCGCCAGCGCGCGGGCGTCGTCGCACGGGATGGCGGCCAGCTGCAGCAGCAGGCATTCCTGGACGCTGCGCGCGCCCACGCCGGCGGGTTCGAGCGCCTGTACCCGCGAGAGCGCGATCTGCAGCTCCTCCTCGTTCGGCGGCGGCGCCAGGTCCGTGATCCCGAGCAGCTCGGGCAGCGCGAAGCGCAAATAGCCGTCGTCGTCCAGCGAGCCTATGACGGCCTCGGCGATCGCCGTGTCGCGCGGGGTCAGCGAGAGCACGTGGAGCTGGCCCAGCAGGTGGTCGCTGAGCGAATCCTCGATGGCGTGCATTTCGAGGAAATTGACGCCGTCGTCGTTGCGGCGGGTGATCGGCGTGCCGTCGGCATGCCACGTCTCCTGGATCGACGGCGGGTCGATGCCGGCGCCGTCGTCCCCGGCGGCGCTCTCCGGCAGGGCGTCGGACTCCGGCGCGGCGGTGAATTCCGGTTTCGCCTCGTGGGCGAACGGCATTTCGGCGACAGCCGCCGCTTCCTCGCCGACGACCGTCTCGCCGGTGTCTTCATCCGCTTCGAGGAAGGGATTCCGGCCGAGCATCTCGTTGACTTCCTGGGCGAAGTCCAGCGAGGACAGCTGCAACAGGCGCACGGCACGCTGCAGCCGGGGGGAAAGCCCCTGCTGCTGCCGCTGCCCGGCGCTCTGGATGAGTGATCCCATGGACAGTCCTCCTTTTGTTCGCGGCAACAAAACGGCCCTGAACAGGCCGCGGGAGGATTGAAGCAAGCGATATGCCATTGCGACCGCATGCGGGCGCCTTCTCCACGGGCCGGGCGTTCGGCCGGAAGAGGCCGGAAGAGGCCGGTGAATCCTTCCCGCGCGCGCCGCGCGGTCCGGCCTTTTTTTCCGTAAGAATTACCGGCCGGACGGTTCCCGCGCGGCGCGGGGCGGCCGCCGACGGTCCGCGCCGGAGGTACGTCGATTGCCCCAGGCGGCGTGCGTCCGATCATTCCCGCGCGCCTGCCATCGGGCCGGACACGAGGCGGCCACGCGGCCGCCCGTCCCTACAAGGAAACCCCATGACCCACCTTTTCGTTTTCTCGCATCGGCGCTGGGACGACGTCTACCAGCGCGCGCAACACCTGATGTCCCGCCTGGCGCGCCACTATCACGTCGTTTTCGTCGAGGAGCCGGTGCCCGGCGCCGGGCCGGCCCGCCTCGACGTGCTGTCCCGGCTGGCGGGGCTCGACGTGCTGCGCCCGCGCACGCCGGTCGCGGCGCCGGGCTTCCACGACGACCAGCTGGCGGTGCTCCGCCCCCTGCTCGCCGAGTACCTGCGCCGCCAGCGCATCGACGACTACCTGGCCTGGTTCTGCACGCCGCTGCCCCTGCCGCTGATCGCCGGCCTGCGCCCGCGCATGGTGGTCTACGACTGCGTGGACGCCCTGTCCGCGTCGCGGAAGGCGCCGCCGCAATGGCGCCGGCGCGAAAGCGTGCTGCTCAGGATCGCCGCGCTGGTGTTCACCGGCGGGCCGTCGCTCTACGAGGCCAAGCGGCGGCTCAACCCGCACGTCCATTGCCTGCCGAGCGCGGTCGACGCGCCGCACTTCTCCCCCGCCGGCCTCGCCGACGGCAAGCTGGCGGCGCGCGCCGCCCGCCTCCTGGGCCCGGTCGGCGCGCCGCGTTTCGGCTTCTGCGGCGTGATCGACGAGCGCCTGAACGTCGACCTGCTCGAACGGGTCGCCCGGCGCCGGCCGGAGTGGCATTTCGTCATGGTCGGGCCGGTCGCCCGCATCGATCCCGCCACCCTGCCCCGGCGCGACAACATCCACTGGCTGGGCCGGCAGAGCTACGCCTGCCTGCCCTACCTGATGGCCAGCTGGGACGCCTGCCTGATCCCCTTCGTGCGCGACGAGAGCACGCGCTTCGTCAATCCGACCAAGACGCTCGAATACCTGGCGGCGGAAAAGCCGGTGATCAGCACCTCGATCGACGACGTGATCGCCATCCATTCCGACGTGGTGCTGGTGGCCGACGGCATCGAGGCCTTCATCGCCGCCTGCGAAAAGGCGCTGCACGGCGGCCGGGAGCGGGACGGCCGCCTCGCCGCGATGCGCAGCGCGGTTTCGCGCTTTTCGTGGGACGCCTGCGCCCACGTCGTGCATCGGCTCATCGCCAATGAACTGGCCCAGTCCCAGGCGGCGCATGACGCCCTACGCGGCTCCCGGACCGTCCTGCGTGCGCTGGTGGCCGTCAGCGAGGGCGCCCGGCCGGCGCACGCGCTGCCGGCGTGCGCGGGCGCCTTCGCCGTCTGATCATTTCATCGCCGCCAGGTCGCGCAGCGGGGCCGCCGCCGGGCGCTTCCGCCAGCGCGCCTGACGGCGCTTGCGGGCGCGGCTGCGGGTGCGGTCGTATTCGTCGCTGACGCGGCCGAGCGCCGCGCCGTAGAGCAGGATCTGCGCCGAATAGTTGATCCACAGCAGCAGCACCACGAACGAGCCGGCGGCGCCGTAGCTCGACGCCACCGACGAGCGGCCGAGGTAGAGGCTGATCAGCGACTTGCCGAAGGTGAACAACACCGCGCTGGCGGCGGCCGAGATCCAGATGCCCTTGCGCGACGGCGGCACGTCGGGCAGCCAGCGGATCAGCGCGGCGAAGGCGGCGGTCAGCAGGCCGGCGGAGACGGTCAGGTCGACCACGGTGACGAGCACGGTCAGCGCCGCGTAGCGCGCGGTCAGGAAATTGGTGAAGGCGACCAGCGCCGCGCTGAGCAGCAGCGAGGCGATGGCCAGGAAGCCGCAGCCGAGCAGGAGCGCGAAGGCGGTCAGCCGGATGCGCAGGAAGGTGCCGACCGCCGACGCCTTCGGCGGCGCGACGCGGCCGATGGCGTTGAGCGCCCGGCGCAGTTCGAGGAAGGCGCCCGAGGCGCCGATCAGCAGCGTGACCGTGCCGATCAGCGCGGCGCGCAGGCCGCCCGGATTGCGCCAGGCCGAGGCGATCATGCCCTCGATGGCCTGCGCGGCGACCGGGCCGACGAGGTGCGAGATCTCGCCGACGATCTGCCCGCGTGCGGCCTCGGGGCCGAACACCACGCCGGCCACCGCGATGGTGATCACCAGCAGCGGCGCCAGCGCGAACATGGTGTAGAAGGCGATCGAGGCGCTCAGCTGGGCGCCGCTGGCGGCGGACCAGCGTTCGCCGGCGTCCACCGCGATGTGTAGGGGCCAGCGCAGCGGCCGCGGCACGGCGTGCCAGAAACGGCCTTTCAGGGCGTCGAAATCGAGGGAGGGGAAAGGTTTCATGGCGGGTTCGCGGCGTGCTCCATTCCGGGTGGACGCGCCGAACCCGGCCGGGCGCGGCGCCTTGCTCCCCGGCGGGGCAAACGGCGCGCCTTGCCCCGCCGGGCACAGCCGTTGCCGCCCGTCGGGGGAGACGGCGCCCCGGCGGGCGGCCGCCCCGCTTCCCTTTTTGCGAAGGAACTCCGCCGCCATGCGCATCGCCTACGTCACCGAAACCTACCCGCCGGAGATCAACGGCGTCGCGCTGACCGTCGAACGCACCGTCGGCTTTCTCCGCGCCCGCGGCCACGACGTCGACCTGATCCGGCCGCAGCAGCGGGGCGAAACGCGCCGGCCGGACCGCGAGGAATGGCTGACCGCCGGGATTCCCCTGCCGATGTACCCGGAGTTGCGCTGCGGGCTGGCGCTGCCGGCCACGGTCGCCCGGCGCTTCGCGCGGCAGGCGCCCGATCTGGTGCACATCGCCACCGAGGGGCCGCTCGGCTGGGCCGCCCTGAGCGCCGCCAGGCGCCTCGGCCTGCCGGCGACCACCGATTTCCGGACCAACTTCCACACTTACAGCAAGTATTACCGGTTGGGCTGGCTGCAGCCGGTCATCGCGCGCTACCTGCGGATTTTCCACAACCGGGCGACGCGCACCTTCGTGCCGACCCGCCTGGCGCAGCGCGCGCTCGCCGAGAGCGGCTTCCACCGGCTCGAAGTGGCCGGGCGCGGCGTCGATACCGCGCTGTTCTCGCCGAAGCGCCGCAGCCCCGGGCTGCGCGAGGCCTGGGGAGCGGCCGCCGGAGAGCCGCCGGTACTGCTGTACGTCGGCCGCCTGGCGCGCGAAAAACGGGTCGATCTGGCGCTGCGGGCGTTCGACGCGGCGCGCGCGGCCGTGCCCGCCGCCTGCATGATCGTGGTCGGCGACGGGCCGCAGCGCCGCGAGCTGGAGGCGCGCTTCCCGGCCGCCCGCTTCGTCGGCCAGCGCCGCGGCGAGGACCTCGCCCGCCACTACGCCAGCGCCGACCTGTTCGTCTTTCCCAGCGAAAGCGAGACCTTCGGCAACGTCACGCTGGAAGCCCTGGCCTCCGGACTCGCGGTGGTCGGCTTCCGCAGCGCGGCGGTCGCGGAACTGGTGGCGCACGGCGACAACGGCTTCGCCGTCGAACCCGGCGACGATCCGGCCTTCATCGCCACGCTCGCCGCGGCCTGTCGCCGGGCGGCCGCGCCGGACGGCGGCCTCGCGGCAATGCGCCGGCAGGCCCGCCTGACGGCACTGGCGGCCGACTGGAACACGGCGCTCGGGCATTTCGAGAAATGCCTGCTGCGCGCCGTGGCCGGCTTCCCGGAACGACGGCGCCGTGTGGCCCTGGCGTGAGCAGGCGGCCGCGTCGCGGCGGCAGGCGGCGTTCTGGCGCTACGCCGAGTCGGACCGGCGCCTGGCCGCGCGCATGCACCGCGCGGCGTCCTGGCCGGCGATGCTGGCGGTCCTGCGCGCGGCCAGCTGGCTCGGCGACGGGCCGCTGTGGTACGCGGCGATCGTCGTGCTGCCGTGGCTGGAGTCGCCCGGCTGGAAGGACTGCCTGCTCGACATGCTGCTGGTCGGCGCCGCCAACGTGGCGCTCAACGTCGCCCTGAAGCACCACGTGCGGCGGGCGCGCCCGTTCGTCGACTGTCCCGGCATCCGCGCCCGGGCTCGCGCCATCGACCGCTTCAGCTTTCCCAGCGGGCACGTCATGCACGCGGTCGCCTTCGCCATCGTCATCGCCCGGCATTACCCCGCGCTGGCCGTGCCGCTGTGGCTCTTCGTCGCGCTGGTCGCCGCGTCGCGCGTGGTGCTCGGCCTGCATTACCCGAGCGACGTGCTGGCCGGCGCCAGCCTCGGCGCCGGAGTCGCCCTGCTGCTCTCACTGTGACGGCGCGCGCGGCGGCCCGAAACGGGGCTCCAGCCGGCGCACGGCGTCGGCCACCGTGAGCGGCTGGCGCGTGGCCAGCGCCGCCTCCAGCAGTTCCAGCCACGATGCCAGCACGTCCGGGTAGAGCGCGTCCGGCGGATGCAGTTCGAGCCGCAGCAGCGCCCGCTCGCGCTGCGCGGCGGCGACCAGCGCGCCCCAGCGCAGCGACGCCGCCCGGCGCCACGGCGCGCGCGTGCTGTAGACCACACCCAGGCTGGCGAGCTCGCGCCCGGCGGGCAGCCGGATCAGGCGGGACAGCGTCGCGGTGTAGTCGAAGCCGGCCGTCTGCAGCGCCGTGCGCGTGCCGGCGCTCATCAGCCAGGCCGGCGCGACGAAGCCGTGCAGCGGCCAGCCGCGCGCCGCGAACCAGTTGCGGCCGGCATGCAGCAGGCGGCGGGCCTGCGCTTCGTCGAGGCCGGCGAATTCGCCCTCGCCGGCCGTGTACCAGCGCCGCCGCAGGCGATCGAGCCAGCCGCGCGGCCGGCCGTCGTCGCGGTGGGTGAAGCCGTGCAGCGCCAGTTCGGCGCCGCGGCCGGCGGCCCGGTCCAGCCAGCGCTCGAACTCCGCGTCGGCCGGCTGGCCGTGGTAGCGGGGCACCACCAGCAGCGTGAGCGGAATCCCGGCGCGGCGCGCGATCGCCGCCAGCAGGGCCTCGCAGGCCGGCCGGGTGGTCGGCGCCACGTCGTGGAGGGTCACCGTCAGGACGCCGGCCTCGCCGCCCGCCATGCTCACGCGCCGCCTCCGGCCTTGCCCGCCAGCAGCCGCTGGTAGCGGCCGACCAGCGCCGGGATCACGCGATTCCAGTCGAGCGTTTCGGCGCGCGCCCGGGCGGCCGCGACGCGGCGCTCCCGGCCGGCGTCGAACAGGCTCTCGATGGCCTCGGCCCAGGCGGCGACCGACGCGGAGGCGACGGCGACGCCGCAGCCGCCGTCCGCGAGTTCGGCCAGTCCCGCCGTGCCGCGCACGGCGATCGGCGTGCCAGACGCCATCGCTTCGAGCGCCGATAGTCCGAAGGTTTCCTGGTCGCCGGCATGGACGAAGCCGTCGACGCTGGCGTAGATGCGCGCCAGCGCGCGCTCCCCCGGCACGTACGGCAGCACCCTGACCCGCGCGCCGGCTGGCGGCAGCGGCCCGGCGCCGACGGCCACCAGCAGGTACGGCGGCCCCAGCCGTTCGACGGCCTGGACGAGGATCTCCAGGTTCTTCTCCAGCGCGAAGCGGCCCGTGTACAGCAGCAGCCGGGCCGCGTCGGGAAAGCCGAGCGCGCGGCGCCAGCCCGCGTCGCGCCGCGCCGGATGGAAGAGGCCGGCATCGACGCCGAGCGGCTGCCGCTCGACGTGTGCGATGCCCAGCGCCGCCAGCGCCTCGGCGGTCGTCCGGCTCGGGGCGAGCACCAGATCGAAGTGCGCGTAGGCGTGCCGCAGGTAGGCGTCGGCGGCGCGGCGGCACAGCGCGCCGAGCAGCCGCGCGGCCATGGCGCCCGGATCGCTGTGGCAGAAGGCCACCGTCGGGATGCCCTGCCGGCGCGCGGCGTCGAGCGCCGCCCAGGCCAGCAGGAAGGGATCGCCGGCCTCGATCAGGTCGGGCTGCTGGCGCTCGATCAGCCGCGCCGCGTGCGGCCGCCGCCACGGCAGGCGGTAGCCGCCGGAAAACGGCAGCGCGCAGCCGCCGCAGTCCACCATGCCGGCGCCGTGCACGCCCGGCGCGACCAGGGTGTGGCGCCAGCCGGGCCGCGCGCGCAGCCAGGCCCGCTTGCGCAGCAGGTAGCGGTGGACGCCGCCGCCGGCCCGGCTCCAGAACATGGTGGCGTCGAGCACGTGGCGGGGCGGCGGCGCGGGGTCGAGCCGGTCCTTCTTCGTTTGCATGCCTGCGCGGGGCAAGCGGCATGCCGCCGGGGACAGGCACGCCGGATGCCGCGAAGGCGATGCACCCCCGGAGACGCGACACCGGGAAAGGAGGACACGATGGACGACGACGACATCCTGGATACGCTGAACGACCTGATCGAGACCTGCAAGGACGGGGAGTACGGATTCCGCTCCTGCGCCGAGCACGCCAAGTCGGGCGACCTGGCCGCCCTGCTCACCCGCCGCGCCGAGGACTGCCGCCTGGCGGCGGGCGAACTGCAGGGCCACGTGGTCGCCCTGGGCGGCAAGCCGGAAACCGGCGGCACCGTGCCGGGCGCGCTGCACCGGGGCTGGGTTTCGGTGCGCAGCACGCTTTCCGCTTCCGACGACCTGGCCGTCCTCGACGAATGCGAACGCGGCGAACGGAGCGCCGTGGCGAAGTATGGCGCGGCGCTCGAAAAGTCCTTGCCGGAACCCTTGCTGTCGGTGATCGAGCGCCAGTACGAGGGCGCGGAACGCAACCTCGAACAGGTGCGCGCGCTGCGCGACAGCCTGCAGTTGAACAGGTAGGCGCCTGCCGCCTTCATGAGTCATGAAAGGAAACCCGATGAATACGATGAGCAAAGAGAAGACCCTGTTCCTGGCAATCGCCCTCGCCGCCGCGATGACCGCCTGCAACCGCAACAACCCGCCGCCGCCGCAGACCGCGCCGGCGACCCCGCCCAGCGCAGGCAGCCCGGCCGCACCGTCGATGCCGGAGACGCCGCCTCCGCCGCCGCCCTCGCCCCCCGCTTCCGAGGCTCCGGCCCCGGCGCCGGGCAGCGGTGCGCCGAGCCCCGCCGCGCCCGGCACCGGTGGTAGCACCACCCTGTGGGACGGCGGCGGCCAGACGCAGGCGGCGGCGCTGCGCCGGATGTACGGCGTCGACATGGTGCTGGTGGCCGACGACAAGGCGGCGGCCAAGGACAAGGTCAGCCGCGCCGACCGGGATTTCCTGAAGGACGCCGCCGTCTCCGGCACCTACGAAGTCGAAGCCGCCCGGCTGGCGGTCGAACACGCCTCCAGCGCGGAAGTGAAATCCTTCGCCCAGACCCTCGCCGGCGATCACGCAGCCGCGAACGAGGAGCTCAAGGGGCTGGCGGGCATGCGCAACGTGGAGCTGCCGGGCGAGCTGCCGGCGATGAAACGCCTGGCGATGGACAATCTCCGCAAGTCGGACCACTTCGATCGCGACTTCGTGAAGAAGGTGGGCGTCGACGACCACCAGGACGCCATCAAGCGCTTCCAGAAGGCGGCGCGCGACGCGAAGGACCCGGAGATCAAGGCGTGGGCGGAGAAGCAGCTGCCCCACCTGCGTAACCACCTGGCCCAGGCGCAGGCCCTGAACGGCGCCACCGGCAAGGGCGGACGCTAGCCCCGGCCCGCCGTGCCGGGCCGCCGGGCGGTCTGGCCCGGTCCGCCGGGCAGGACCCATGCGGCTGGTGCACGTCAGCGACGCCCGTCCGGGAATCCGGCGCGAGCCGGGGCCGGACGGGTTCGTCTATCGCGGGCCCGACGGCAAACCGATCGGCGACGCCGCCGAGCTCGAACGCATCCGCCGCCTGGCCGTGCCGCCGGCCTACACCGACGTCTGGATCTGCCCCCTGCCCAACGGACACCCGCAGGCGACCGGCCGCGACGCGCGCGGCCGCAAGCAGTACCGCTACCACGCCGAATGGAACGCCCGGCGCGGCGCCGACAAGTTTTCCCGGCTCGCGGCCTTCGGCCGGGCGCTGCCGTCCATCCGGCGGCAGGTGATGCGCGCGCTGGCGGCCTACGACGGGACGACCGTCTCGCACGAGGTGGCGCTGGCCACGCTGGTGCGCCTGCTCGACACCACCTACGCGCGCGTCGGCAACGACGTGTATGCGCGGGAAAACGGCTCGTACGGGCTGACCACCCTGCGCAACCGCCACGCCGGCAGCGCGGGCGGCGCCATGGTCCTGTCCTTTCGCGGCAAGCACGGCGTGGTGCACCGGCTGAAGCTCGAAGACCCCCGCATCGTGCGCATCGTCCGGCGCTGCAAGGAGCTGCCGGGGCAGGAGCTGTTCCGGTACGAACAGGACGGCGTGCTGCGCGGCATCGGCTCGGGCGACGTGAACGACTACCTGTCGGACCTGGCCGGCGAGCGCTTCACGGCCAAGGATTTCCGCACCTGGCACGGCAGCGTCGAGGCGCTCGAACTGGCCCGGCAGGCGTGCCTCGCCGGCATGAACCCGGGCGGCGCGAGCCGCCCGCGCGAGATCGTCGCGGCAATTGCCCGGAGGCTGGGCAATACCGTGGACGTCTGCCGCAAGTCGTACATCCATCCGCAGGTGCTGGCGCTGATCCAGGAGACGGCGACCGGCAGCCCGGCCGACGTGCTGAGCCGGCTGCCGGAACCGCCCGACCGGCGCGACGGCCTGCGGGCGGCGGAGGGAAGGCTGCTGGCGTTTCTGGAACGGTAGGAAAAAACGCCGCCGTCCTGACGGCCGTCAACTCCTCCCCCTTCAAGGGGGAGGCTGGGAGGGGGATGGGGTTTCGCTGCGATACCATGAGCGAGTTGACATCCCTTACCCCATCCCCACCCCAACCCTCCCCTTGAAGGGGAGGGAGCGCGGGCCACTGGAACGTTCGCGCGCCGGACGGGTCATCCCGAAGGCCGGAGCGCCGGCCTCTTCTTCCTTTCCTGGGAATCCGGACAGCGTGCTCAACTCGATCCGCCGACTCTGTCATCTGCCGACCGCCTCGATCCGCACCTACGTGCTGGCGGTGATGCTGATCGCCGCCCTGCCCATCTCGCTGCTGATGTCCGGGCAGGTGTGGGTGCAGTCCAACATCAACCGGCAGCGCCTGCTCGACGAGGTGGTGCAGAGCGCCGCGTCGATCAGCCAGAGCGTGGACCGGGAAATCCAGTCGTCGGTCGACGTGCTCAAGATCCTCAGCTACCAGGACGACATCCAGCACGGCGACTACCAGGCCTTCGGGCAGCTGCTGCGCCGCCAGCCGCTGCTGAAGAAGGGCTGGAACAGCATCTACCTGAAAAGCGCCGCCGGGGAAATGCTGCTCGATTCGGCGCATCCCGACGGCGCCCCGCCCTCCGCCGCGCAGGGCGCGCCGGAAATGCACCAGTGGGCCGTCTCGAACCTGCTGCGCGAGGACGACGGCACCTTCGCCACCGCCATCGAGGTGCCGGTGATCATCGACGGCGAAACCCGCCTTTACCTGGGGGCGCGCCTGTCGTTCACCGTCTGGCAGCGGATCATCATGGACTCGGCGCCGGCCGAGCCGGGCCGCACCGCCCTCATCGACCGCAATTTCCGGATGATGGCGCGCAACCGCATGCCGGAGAAATTCATCGGCACGGAAGTGGCCAAGGCCAACCAGGCGCTGATGCGCAGCCGCCCGTCCGGGCTGGAAAAGCTGGTCACCGTGGAGAACGACACCTCGCTGGTCGGCTGGGCCACCGTGCCGGCGTCGGGCTGGATCGTCGCGGTGGGCATGCCGACCCGGCCGCTGGACGTGATCCACGCCAAGACGCTGCTGATGGCGATCGCCACGGTGGGCAGCTGCCTGGGCCTGGGCTTCCTCATCTCCTTCCTGGTCGCGCAGAAGCTGATCAAGCCGCTGCGCCGGCTGGCCGGCCACGACATTTCCATGAGCTCGGAGACCATCGCCGTGCGCGAGATCGCCATCCTGCGCGATTCGCTGGCCGAGGCGCGGCGGCAGGAGGAGGAAAACCGGGAGCTGATCCGCCGGAAGGGCGAGCTGCTCGAAAAGAAGGCGGCCGAATTCGAGGCCGTGCTGCTCGGCAGCCCCATCGGGCTGGCCTTCGCCCACGACCGCGAATGCCGCTACGTGACCCACAACGAGGCCATGAGCAAGCTCTTCGGCGGCGCGGAGCGCCAGGACGAGGCCGCGGTGCTCTACCAGGGCGTGCTCCTGCGCCCGGACCAGCAGCCGCTGCAGCGCGCGGCCGCCAGCGGCGAGACGATCACCGGGATGGAGCTGGAAGTCCGGGCGCCGGGCCGCGAGCCGATCTTCGTCATCGCCAGCGCGATCCCCCTGCTCGACGAGCGCCGCCAGCCGCAGGGCGCGGTCGGCGCGGTCATGGACATCACGGCGCGCAAGCTCTCCGAAAAACACCTGCTGATCGCCGAGCGAAAGCTGCGGGAAAGCCAGCGCCTGGTCGATCTGGCGCAGGAGACCGGGCACGTGGGCTTCTTCCAGTACGTGGTCGACGAGCGCAGCGTGGTGTGGACGCCCGGCCAGTCGATGCTCTTCGGCTTCTCGGAAACGCAGGATCTCGGCTCGCTCGCGGCCTGGACGCGGCGCATCGACGGCGAGGACTGGCGGCGCACCCTGCGCACCGTGCGCCGCAGCGTCGCCGCCGGCGAGGAGATCGGCAAGGTCGACTACTGCGTGCATCTGCCCGACGGCTCGTCGCGCTGGCTGTCGAGCCGCCTGCGCATCATCTACGACCAGGGCAAGCCGCAGCACATCGTCGGCGTGACCGTGGACATGACCGAGCAGAAGATCGCGGAACGCGAGCGCGACGCGCTCGTCGCCCGGGCGGAGGAGGCGCGGCGCGAGGCCGAGGCGGCCAACCGCTCGAAGGACGAGTTCCTGGCCATGCTCGGGCACGAACTGCGCAATCCGCTCTCCGCGATCGGCTGCAGCACCGAAGTGCTCAACCAGGTTGACGGCAACACCGAGATCGCGCGCACGGCGCGCGGCATCATCGCCCGCCAGACCCGCCACCTCTCGCACATGATGGACGACCTGCTCGACGTGTCGCGGGTCATGGCCGGCCGCGTCGAGATGCCGCGCTATCCGCTGGCGCTCGACGCGCTGGCCGACCGGGTGGTCAACACCCTGGCCCTCTCCGGCGAGCTGCGCGAGCACCATGTGGTGCCCGACCTGCACGAGGCCTGGATCGAGGGCAACGCCACGCGCATGGAGCAGATCGTCAACAACCTGGTGATCAACGCGGTGAAATACACGCCGGCCGGCGGCCGCATCGACGTCCGGGTGGCGCGCGAGGACGGCGAGGCGGTGCTGGAGGTCGCCGACAACGGCCCCGGCATCCCGCCGGAGCTGCTGCCGCGCATATTCGACCTGTTCATCCAGGGCAAGCGCAGCCTCGACCGCCGGGGCGGCGGCCTGGGCATCGGCCTCACCCTGGTCCGGCGGCTGGTGGAGATGCATCACGGGCGGATCGTGGCGGGCAACCGCTCGCCGGGCACCGGCACGCTGATGCGGGTGACCCTGCCGGCGATCGAGCCGCAGGTGCTGCGCGAGCAGCCGCCCGCGGGCGACGCCGGCCACCGCCGGCCCCGGCGCATCGTGGTGGTGGACGACAACGAGGACATCGTCGCCAGCCTGACCGAGCTGCTGCGCGCCGAGGGGCATACCGTGTTCGGCGCGCACGACGGCCGCGGCGGGCTCGACATGATCCTGCAGCTCGCTCCGGACGTGGCCGTGGTGGACATCGGCCTGCCGGAATTCACCGGCTACGAGATCGCCCGCATATGCCGCGGCAGCGGCTTCCGCGGCAAGCTGGTCGCCTTCTCCGGCTACGGCAACGAGAGCGACCGGCAGAAGGCGCTGTCCGCCGGCTTCGACGAGCACCTCCTCAAGCCGGTGCCCGTCGGCAAGCTGATGCGGATCATCCTGGACGACTAGGGCGCTCGCGGCCGGCCGGGCGTGCGCTGCCGGTCTCGCTCTCCGCGCCGGACGTATCCTCCGGCGTATCCGGGGGATCGACCTCGATCGCTTCCGGCGCCGGCGGCGCGGAGCTGGCCGCGTCCTCCGGGGCGATGTCCACGTTTTCCTCCATCAGCGAATCGCGCGACGTCGCTTCGATTTCCTCGTCGCTCCAGGCGCCGGGCGATCCGCCGCGCGGGCCGGCCGGCGCGGGCGGCCGGTGCGCCGCCTTCCTGCGCGCGGTGAGTTTGCTTGAGGATGCCTTCTTCGCCATAGCCGCTCTCCAGACAAGAAACGCCGAGCGGAACGGGCAAGCCCCATTCCCGGCGGCGGCGCGGATCAGGAGGCTGGGGCGCCGGCCTGCTCCTTCTTGACCAGGCTGATCTCGCCGTCGTTTTCCAGGTTGGCCTGCCACACGTCCTCGATGCGCGTGATCCCCTTCTCCCGCAGCTTGGCTTCCAGCTCTTCCAGCGTGATGAACTCGCGCCGCATGTTGTCGCGCCGCAGGCGTCCGTTCTCGATCAGCAGCAGGGGCTTCGGCTCGATCAGGCGGTGGAAGGCGGGGAAGCGGTAGCTCGCCCAGTCGAGCAGGTAGTTCCAGCCGGCGATGGTGGCGATCAGCAGGAAACCGTCGGCGACCGACTTGTATTCGCCGGCCATGGCGTTCTGCGAGGCGTCGGCGATGAGCACCAGGAACAGCACGTCGGCGATGCCGATGGCGCCGACGTCGCGCCGCAGCAGCAGGCGGAACAGCAGGAAGATGAACCAGTAGACCAGCGTGCCGCGCACGACGATTTCCAGCGGCGGCAGGGTGAACGTGAACAGCTCGCTCATGGCGGCGGCACGTCGGGAGGCACGTCGGGAGGCGCGCCGGCGCGGGCGCGGCGGGCCCGGCGCGCGGCGAAATACTGGCCGGCGGCCGTGGCCGCCAGACTGAGCGCGAGGCGGGACACGCCCTGCCACTGCGGCGGCAGCAGCGGCCCGACGCGGTCGGCGAGCGCCACGCCGGAGCTGCCGCCGCGTCCGCCGCGGAACAGCGCGCGCAGGCCCCACAGCGCCGCGCCGGCGGCGAGGACCAGCGCGACGCGCCCGAAGCCGGCGAGCCGCGCGCCGCGCGTGAGGCGTTCGAGCGTCCGCCGCACGCGCTCGTCGCGCCGGAGCATGACCAGTTCAGCCTCCCGGAGCGCGGCGTCGAGCTCGTCGGCGGACGCGGGCGCCGCATGGGCAGCGTGCCGGGGCGCGGACTCGTTCACAGCGGCCTCGCCGCGTTTTCCGGGGCCGCCGGCGCGGGCTGCCGCGCCGGCGCCTCGGCGATGCCCAGGCTGCGCAGGGTGGCGGGAAAGGCGAAGGCCCGCGCCAGCGCGGCGATGCGCCGCAGCGCCAGCCAGGCGCCGAGCGCGTTGATCGCCAGGACGATCGCCAGCGCGGCCGCCCAGGACAGTCCGCCGGCGTGCAGCGCGACGGCCAGCAGCACCCAGGCCGCCAGCCACGCGGTCAGGCCGAGGATGGCCGCCGCCGCGCCCAGGAGGGCCACCTGCCCGGCCGACAGGCGCACGCGCCTGAGCTCCAGGGAAAAGATGCGCACGCGGTCGCCGATCAGCCCCGGCACGTCCTCCAGCAGCCAGCCCAGCGCCTCCCGCGCCGAACGCGGCGCCGGGCCGGCGCGGCTCGCCTCCCCGGCCGCCCCGCGCGGCGGCCGGCCGCCGCTTTCCGTCCCCTGCGGGCGCATGGCCTAGCGGAAGAGCAGGCGCGCCAGGATGAGGCCCGCCGCCACCCCGATCAGCACCGAGGACAGCGGGTGTTCGCGCACGCAGGCGCGGCAGTCGTCGAGACAGCGGTCCTGCAGTTCGCCGAGGTCTTCGAGGCCATGCCGCAGCGCCTCGCTGGCGCAGCTCGCCTTTTCGCGCAGGCGGTCGATCGCGGGGTTCGCCTTGTCCGCGTCCCGTTCGGGCGCGTTGTCATCCCCATTGCCGGAACCGAGTATAGAATCCGTATTCGTCGTCATCTTGCTTCTCCAGGAAAGAGTCGGCACAGCCGCCTTTCGGCGTAACGGTTCGAGGCAAATCCTGTGCCCATGATCGGAGGCACTTTTCCTGGACGGCGATGTCCCTATGGCGAAATCAGCACAGGCGCCATCCCCCCGGCGCGCGCGGCGCCCTTCTTCCGGGGAAAAGCGCATGTCATTCTCCGTTTCAACTTGAGACAGGATGTTTCCGATGCCCCACGCACTGATCGTTGACGATGACCGGGATTCGGCGGAAATGATGGCGGTGCTCGTCGCCGCCGAGAACTTCACCGTGGCTACGGCGTTTTCCCTGCTGGAGGCCCGGCGACAGATCACGCTGCAGCGTCCGGACATCGTGCTGCTGGACCTGCAGCTGCCCGACGGGAGCGGCATAGAACTCTTCGATGATCCCGAACTGCTGCGGCATTCGCAGGTGGTGCTGATCACCGGCTACGCCAGCCTGGAGACCTCGATCCAGGCCTTTCGCCTGGGCGCCGCCGATTATCT
Source organism: Propionivibrio sp. (assembly GCF_047602565.1). Lineage (GTDB taxonomy): Bacteria > Pseudomonadota > Gammaproteobacteria > Burkholderiales > Rhodocyclaceae > Propionivibrio. Next base: position 116,138 of record NZ_JASGGX010000001.1, on the reverse strand, counting down.
GGTCAAGCCCCTGAACGTCAAGCACCTGAAGAACATCCTGGCCACGGTGACGCAGCCGGCGATGCTGCAGACCGAAGTGGAAACCCTCAACGAGGAGCTGGCGCGCGAGGGGCACTTCGGCAACCTGTGGGGCCGCTCGGCGTGCATGCAGGAGATCTATCAGCAGATCGCCCGCGTCGCGGTGACTTCCGTGACCGTGCTGATCACCGGCGAAAGCGGCACCGGCAAGGAAGTCGTGGCGCGCAGCGTGCATGACCTGTCGCGCCGCCGCACGCGCCCGTTCCTGGCGATCAATTGCGGCGCCATCTCGCCGAACCTGATGGAAAGCGAGATCTTCGGCCACGAGAAAGGCAGCTTCACCGGCGCGGACCGCCAGCACCAGGGCTTCTTCGAGCGCGCCAACGGCGGCACCCTGTTCCTCGACGAGGTCACCGAAATGCCGCTCGAACTGCAGGTGAAACTGCTGCGCGTGCTGGAAACGGGGACCTTCATGCGCGTCGGCTCGACGCAGGTACAGGACACCGACGTGCGGGTGATCGCCGCCACCAACCGCTCGCCCAAGCTGGCCATCGAAGCCGGCAAGCTGCGCGAGGATCTCTATTACCGGCTGAACGTCTTTCCCATCGCGGTGCCGCCCCTGCGCGAGCGCAGCGACGACCTGCCCATCCTGGCCGAGCATTTCCTCGCCGAGATCAACAAGAAGGAAGGCGTGGTCAAGCGCTTCTCTCCCGAAACGCTGAAGCGCCTCGCCGAATACGCCTGGCCCGGCAACGTGCGCGAATTGCGCAATTTCGTGCATCGCGCCTACGTGATGGCGCCGGGCGAAATCGTCGGCGACGACTGGCTGCCGGCCGGCGAGCCCTCCTCCGAGGCGGCCCCGCCGCTCGCGGCGCCCGAGCCGTCGGATGCGCCGCCGAGCATCACCATTCCCATCGGCACCTCGATGGCGGAGGCCGAGTTCAACCTGATCATGGCCACGCTCGAACATTTCAATCATCACAAGGAGCGCACCGCCGCGGCGCTCGGCGTCAGCCTGAAGACGCTCTACAACCGCCTCAAGGAGTATTCCGGGGAACGCTAGGCGGCCCGGCGCGCGGCCGGCGCGTCCGTTCACGGCTGCGGCGGACGGCCGCGCGGGGCAAGGCGGTGCGCGGCCAGCGCGGCGATGAAGCGGGGCAGGATGCCGTCGACCTCGTCGCCGCCGCTCACCAGCACGCGGCCGTCGCCGGTCGGCGGCTCCGGGATGCCGGCCATTTCCAGCAGCCGCTGCGACGAGCCCAGGCAGAGAATCGGCTTGCCGTGCCTGAAGGCGTCCGACAGGTACGCGGTGGTGTGGGGATCGAGCGCCAGCGCGGTGGCCGTCCGCGCGCCGTCGGGCAGGACCAGCGCGTCGAACAGTACCGACGGGGAGTTCTCCAGCGAGCGGTCGGCCTCGATCTCGGCACCGGTGTCGGTGACGAATTTCCCGACGTGCCCGCCGACCAGATGCCCGACCGCGCCCCCGGCGTCCAGCGCCGCCAGCACCGCGCCGATCGAGGCGCCATGCACGCCGTCGCCGATCAGCAGGGCGACGCGCCGGGTGCGGATGCCGCATTCGCCGGGCAGCGCCAGCAGCGACAAGGCCGGCGAGACTTCCACCTCCGGCGTCGGCGGCGCGGCGGCGGCCACGGGCAGCGCCGCCGGCAGCTTCATGCCCAGCCCGGCGGCGACTTCCGCGGCGAGTTCGGCCGACACGTTGATCAGCGAAGCCACCATCCGTTCGCGCACGGCGGGCACCGTCACCTTGCTCAGCTCGAAGCGGAAGGCGGCGGCGATGTGCTCCTTTTCCACGTCGCTCTGGCTGTTGAAGAACAGGGTGGCCTGCGCGTAGTGCTCGGCGAATTTCTCGGGCTTGCCGCGCACCTTGTCCTCGGCCACCGGCTGCGGAAAGGAGACGAATCCCGCCGTCCCGGCCTGGTGCGGGCAGCCGCCGCCCAGCGAATTCGGCTCGTAGGCCACGCGCCCGCGATGGATCGCCTGCCGGTGCATGCCGTCCCGCTGGTTGTTGTGCACCGCGGCGACCGGCGAATTGACGGGAATCTCGTGGAAATTCGGGCCGCCGAGGCGGGAGATCTGCGTATCGACGTACGAATGGATGCGGCCGGCCAGCAGCGGATCGTTGCTGAAGTCGATGCCGGGGATGACGTGCGCGGCGCAGAACGCCACCTGCTCGGTCTCGGCGAAAAAGTTGTCCGGGTTCCGGTTGAGCACCAGGCGCCCGGCCGGAACCAGCGGCACCAGTTCCTCGGGAATCAGCTTGGTGGCGTCGAGCACGTCGAAGCTGAAGCCCTCGGCCTGCTCCTCGGTGAAGATCTGCAGCCCGAGCTCCCATTCGGGGAAGTCGCCCGCCTCGATCGCCTCCCACAGGTCGCGCCGGTGGTAATCGGGATCGGCGCCGGAGATCTTCACCGCTTCGTCCCACACCAGCGCGTGCGTGCCGAGCAGCGGCTTCCAGTGGAACTTGCAGAAGACGGACGCGCCGTCGGCGTTGACCAGCCGGAAGGTATGCACGCCGAAGCCCTGCATCATGCGGTAGCTGCGCGGGATGGCGCGGTCCGACATCAGCCACATCAGCATGTGCGTCGATTCCGGCATCAGCGACACGAAATCCCAGAAGGTGTCGTGCGCCGAGGCGGCCTGCGGCATGCCGTGGTGCGGCTCGGGCTTCACCGCGTGCACCAGGTCCGGGAATTTCATGGCGTCCTGGATGAAGAACACCGGCATGTTGTTGCCGACCAGGTCCCAGTTGCCCTCTTCCGTGTAGAACTTGACCGCGAACCCGCGCACGTCGCGCGCCGTGTCCTTCGAGCCGCGCTCGCCAGCGACCGTGGAAAAGCGCACGAATACCGGCGTGATCTTCCCCTCGGCCGCGAACGGCGCGGCGCGCGTGTATTCGCCCAGCGCCCGGTAGGCCTGGAAGAACCCGTGCGCGCCCGAGCCGCGCGCATGCACGATGCGCTCGGGAATGCGTTCGTGGTCGAAGTGCGTGATCTTCTCGCGCAGGATGAAGTCTTCCAGGAGCGCCGGCCCGCGCAGCCCGGCCTTCAGCGAGTTCTGGTTGTCGGCGACGGGCACGCCCTGGTTGGTGGTCAGCCGCTGCCCTCCCCCGTCCGCGCGCACGCGGTCGAGCGGCGCGATCGCCGCGTTCATGCCGGGGGCCGCCGCGCCGCCCGTCTTGACCGTGCCGTTGATCTCCGAGCAGGTGCTCGCCGTCAGGGGCGCGGCGGCCGGTTCCATGGCGCTGCCCGCGGGCGGCGCCAGCGCGTTGTCGTGGCCGTGCTCCAGCGCCTTCAGGCGGTTGAACGGCACGGACGCGGCCAGCGCGCTGGCCGCGTGCCCCTGCTCCGCCGTGACGTCGTTGGAGCGCAGGGGCATCTCGGCCGCCTCCTTCTTTTCCTGCCGGGTTTCGCCGCGCCGCCGGGGCTTGGCGTTCGTATCGGGGGTGTCCTGGCCTGATTTCTTGCGGGTAGTCATGGGCTTTTCCTTCGCATCGGCTGGAGGTTCGAAAAAAGATGGCGCCGGCGCCGCCGGCATGCTCCGCCCGCGCCCCGGGATCAGTGTCCTGTCTTTCAACGCCGTCTTGACGCCCGGGAAGATTTCTCCGAGGGGAGTGCGCTTGCCATCATCGGAGAACAGTCGGCAAAACGCATGCCGCCCACGCCGTCGGCGCGCGTGCTCCGCATCGCATGCGCCGCGCGCGGAAGAGCGGAGAAAGCGGACGGGACCGCCGGACTCGGGAACGTGTCGCCCGGTAAGAAATGCCGCAAGTTCTACTCATCGGCCGCATGCCGGCCGTCCGTGGTTCGATCGGGCGGCTTCCGATTCCCGGCAAGAGGATCGAGGGCCGCCTCCCAGCATCGTATGCGGTTCTTGCCGGTGCGTTTCGCGGCATACAGCGCCATGTCGGCGCGGTGCTGCAGGTCGTCCGGCCTGTCGGGGTCCATGGCGGCAAGGCCCATCGACACGGAGATCGGCGGCAACCGGATGCCAGCATGCGCCACGTCGAGGAGGCCGATCTGGTGGCGAAGCTCCTCCAGGCGGGCGCTCGCCTCGTCGACCAGGACGCGCGGCATGATGATGGCCAATTCCTCGCCGCCGATCCGGCAGGCGATGTCGTAGGACCGGACGAAGCGGCGGATCTCGTCGGCGACGACTCTGAGCACCCTGTCGCCCGCCTCATGGCCGAAGGAATCGTTGAATTGCTTGAAGTCGTCGATGTCGATGATCGCCAGGACGAGACTCTCGCCGGTCCGTTGGGCCCGATTCAGTTCCCGGCGCATCATCTCGTCGAAATAGCGGCGGTTGTAGAGTCCGGTCATCGCGTCGCTGACCGCCTGCTGGCGGAGCGCGGTGCGCAGGCGAAGGTTCGCCAGCGACATCTTGAGGGCGTCGGCCAGCGCTTCCGCGGCCCACCCTGCCCGGCGCAGTTCCCACTCGTTCATCGCCTCGAAGGAAACCAGATGCAGGACGCCGGAACGATCCTCGCTGATCGGCAAGGGGGCGCAGACGGCATGCCGGACGCGCCGGTTCAGGCCGCAGCGGACGAAATGGGAGCACATCAGCGACAGCGGACCGGAGGCGTCGGGAGCGCACTGGTGCAGCCGGCCCCGGCGCTCCGCCCAGCACTTGCCCGGCGTGGCGGAACCCGCCTGAATGAACGCTTCTCCCCAGGCGGCGCGGACTCCCGTCAGCCCGTCATCGTCGGTGAAGGTGAGCGCGCCGCTCCAGGCCGGGAACAGGCGCAATCCGTTGTCGCTGACGATCTGCCAGCCCTGGTCCTCGTTTTCGCAGAGGTGCAGCAGTGCCGTGGTTTGCTGCAGGGTCCGCATGAAATGGCGGGTCTGGTTCATTTCGCGCGCCACGTCCTGCAACGCCTGATCACGCCGGGCCGCGCGCCGCTCGGTTTCCTTGAGGAGGTCGATGTCGACCAGGTAGGCGTGCACCAGATCGTCGTTCGCCGCGCCGCCGGTGGCCAGATGCAGCAGGTACCACGGACGGGTCCCGTCCCCGCGCGCCAGCCTGACGTGGCGTTGCGCGGAGGACCCGGCGCGGTCGCCCGGCCGCTGGCCAAGCTCCCTGATCCACCCGCAGGTTTCCGCATCGAACAATTTGCCGAGCGTCAGGCCGGCGGCCGACGGCCCTTCCGGCATGGACAGGGCGTCGTGCAGGTTCGGCGAGAATTCCCGCAGGCGGTGAGGCGGTTCCGCCTCGAAGGCGAGGATGATCACCGGCCCGGACATGAACAGACGCCGTTCGGAGCGCAGGACCTGCTCGACGTTGCGCAGCACGTCAACGTCGGTCTGCGTGGCGAGAATGCGCCGCGGCATGCCGTCGGCCGACCATTCGACGGGGCGGGCGTGGATTCTCACCCAGCGCCAGCCCTCCCAGGCCGCGCGCATGCGCACGTCGCAAAGGACTTCCTTGCGCAGTCCGCCGACGAGTTCCGCCAGCAAACGCTGCGCGTCCCGCTTGTCGTCGTCATGGCACAGGCGCAGCCACGGATCGGCGAACTGATCCACGGGACTGCGCTCGTCATAGCCCAGCATCGTGGCCCAGGGGCCGCCCATCCGGACGGTGCCGCTCGGCAGGTCCCAATCGACGAACCCCGCGCCGGCGCAATCCATCAGGCATTCGCATTGTTGCGCATGGTGTTCCTGCAGGCGCTGGTGCTCGTCCAGCAGGACCCGCAGGCGAAGGGAAAGATCCTCGTTGGCGGCCCGCAGGTCGGCCAGCCCGGAACCGCGCCGGCGGATTTCCTGATCGAGCAGATGGCGGAGAAGCAGGAACAGCGCGACCAGCGCCATCATGTCGAGCGCGATGCCCGCTGCCGCCGCGCCGGGCGGCATGGCGGCGGGAATGCCGGAGGCGGCGGCGGGCAGCGGCAGGCGGGCGAGCAAGCCCGATGCGGCCAGCGCCAGCACCGCGGCGGTCCGCCGCCACGGCCCGGCTTCGGCGCCATGGAGCGCCAGCACGGCGGCGAGGACGAGCAGCAGATCGGCGGCCAGGACCGGGGCGGCGGGCGCCAGCGCGGACAGGCGCATGAGCAGCGCATGAACGTAGGGAAACAGCGCGGCGCCGAACAACGGCAGCGCGCCGGAGATGCGCGTGAACGGCGAGCGCGGGCGGGCGGCCCCGTGCATGCCGGCGGCCAGGGCCGCGAGGATGGACGAAAAGGCAAGGAAAGCGGCGGCCCACAGCCCGGCGTAACCCCATTCCGTGGGCGGCAAAACCAGCAGCAGGAGGAGCGGCGCGGCGACGAGGGCGACGCAGATGGACAGGCGGGCGAAGGGAGTGCTTCCGGAACGCGCCGTCAGGCTGGCGAGACAGACGCAGGCGAGCGTATCCAGTATGAAGGCGGCGTCGAAAGTCCAGGGACAACACGCGCCTAGCATGAAGATCAGCCGGGAGGAGTCGGCATAGGCACTTCTTCCTGTCCGCCAGTGGCGAATCGATGCGGCTCCGGCGTCGGCGTTGCGCCAGGGCGCGGCCTTTCATCCCCGCCATGTGGCGGGAGTGCAAGGGAGGGAAGCGGCGGGAGCGCGATATCCGTCGCGCATCCCGCCGGGGTCGGTTGCTCTTTAGAGGCCGCGCGGTTCCCAGTAGTTCTCCTGGCCGTAGTAGGAATGGACTTCGCTGGCCCAGGTGGTGTCCGCCATCGACGGCCAATGGTCCTTGTCGAAGCCCGGCGCGGCCTTGAGGCGTTCGGCGTCGATGTCGAGGATGAAGCATTTGCGCTCGACGTCCAGGGTCAGCGCCCGCCACGGAATGGCGAACAGCTTGTCGCCGATGCCGAGCAGGCCGCCCGACGACAGCACGGCGTAGGCCACGCGGCCGCTCGGCACGTCGAGCATGATTTCCTTGATCGAGCCGAGGTTGTCGCCCTTGCCGTTGATCACGTCATTGCCGTCCAGCGTGCTGGCCGCCATGACTTCGGGGCCGGGACCGTCGGGAATGTCCCGGGGCGTGCCGACGATCGCCGGACGCGAACCGGTCAGCGAGCAGTCGCCTGAAGATGAAATGGTCATAGCGTTCTCCTGTCATGAATGAAAGTTGCGGAGGGTTGAATCTGCCAGCGGCGCGGTGTCCGCTGCAGTTCACCGCCTTTCCGGCAAGCGCCGTGCCGTGCCGCTCGGGCGAACGATGAGGCTGCGGCCGGCGCCCGCGGCGGCTCCGGCCGGCGGCGGCAATATGTACGGAAATACTTACCTGCCCTGCCGGGATTTCCGGTTCGACCCGCGCGCCGGCGCGGACGCGGCGTCGTCTTCCGTCGAACCGAGCACCGAGCCGGGACCCGGCACGTTCGACGGCACGCCGCGCCGCTCGGTGTCCTGCAGGCCGTGGGTGACGTCCTCCTCGGCATGGCGGATGACGTCGCGCGACGTGTCCTTTTCGACGTCGACGCGGGTCTCGGCCGGGGCCGGACGCGGCGGCTTCTTCTCTTCCAGGTTGCGCCGCCTGGGCTTCATCCGCGGCGCCGGAGGCGTGGTTTTCGGCTTCATGGCTGGCTCGTCGGAAGGATCGGGATTCTTTCCCGGCAAGCGCCATGCCGGCTGCCGGGGTCGCTCAGCCGGCCTCCTCGCCGGCGTCGGGCAGCAGCAGCGCCAGCGGCAGCGGCAGCGCGTCGAACAGCGCCGCCAGATCGATATGCGGGTGGCCGGCCACCATGACGGCGGCCACCCGCCGCCCAGAAAAGGCGTCCCGCCAGGCGTGGACGTACGGCGCCGGCACGCCGACGACGGTGCCCGCCCAGCGCGCGCTGGCGGTGGCCTGCTCCGGATCGCCGCCGGTGAGGGTGTACAGCAGGCGCGTGGCGACGACGATGGCCGCCTGCCGCGCGTCGCCGCGCACGAAGGCCACCACGTGGCGCGCCGCCGGGCCGCCCACGTCGAGCGGGATGTAGCGGCCGTGGCGGAACGGGCCGGGCAGCTCGCGCCGGGCCTGCAGCGCCCGCCAGAGCAGGTAGAGCTTGAGGCGCCCGTCGTCCAGGCCGCGCGCCAGCCGGCCCAGGCCCTCCGCGTCGGGGCCGCGCGCGAACTCGCGCCGCAGCTCGTGCAGCTGCGCCCGCGCCGTGGCGAAGTCGACCGGCCGCCGGTTGTCGGGGTCGACCAGATTGAGGCTCCAGCGCTCGCAGCCCTGGTAGACGTCGGGCACGCCCGGCGCGGTCAGCTTGAGCAGCAGCTGGCTCAGGCTGTTGAACGCGCCGAAGCGCGCGATGGTGGCCTGGAACGGCAGGAAATCGCCGAGGAAGATGTCCCGCCGCGTGCCGGGGGCCAGGATTTCCCGCACGAAGCCGGACAGCGCCGCCTCGTAGGCCTCGTCCGGATTCATCCAGCTGGTGAGCTGCTTGGCTTCGCGCGCGGCCTTCAGCAGGTAGGCCTCGACGCGCCCGGCCAGCGCCTCGATCGCCGCGTCGTCGGCCGGTGCGAACGGCCAGATGCCGAGCAGCGTCTGGTAGAGCAGGTATTCGTCGTTGCCCGACGGCGCCGGGACGCCGCCGACGCGCGTCTTGCTGCGGGCGTTGAGGCGGCCCCAGCGGCGCAGCGCCAGCCGCCAGGCGCCGGGCATTTCGGACAGCACGTCGAGGCGCGCCCGCACGTCCTCCGACCGCTTGCTGTCGTGCGTCGAACGAGCCGAGCAGGCCGAAGGGATGGTCGCAGGACAGGCGTTCGCAGGCGGCATGGAAATCGTTCGGCTCGCTGCCGAAGGTGCGCGGGTCGCTGCCCACCTCGTTCAGCGAAAGCAGGCGGTTGTAGCGGTAGAACGCCGTGTCCTCCATGGCCTTGGCCATCACCGGCGCGGTGAATTGCTGGAAGCGGCGGACGAAGGCCAGTTTCAGCCGGCGCAGCGGCGGCGCCGGCTCGGTCGGCGCGGAGAGGATCACGTCGCGGACGAAGTGCAGCGCGCTGGCGTCGCCGGCCAGCCCGCGCCGCGCCGCGTCGTCCACCGCCCGCTCGACGTGGCGCCGGTCCGCCGCCGAGACGCCGCGCGGACCGATGTAGGTGCGATACACCGGGAAGCCGGCGGCGATTTCGAGCAGCGCCCCGCGCAGCCGGCTGCGCGTGAAGTCGCGCGTGCCGCGGTCCTGCTGGGCGATGGCGTGCAGCAGCGAGGCGAGGCCGCTGACCTCGCCCGGCAGCGAATGCGCCATGATCAGGTAGCGGGATTCGAGCAGGACCTCGCTGAAATCGCGCATCTCGCCGGAAAAAGCGCGGTAGACGCGCGAGAAGCGCGATTCCTGCGCGGCATCGACGAACAGGCTGTTGCAGAAGGCCGAAAATCGATAGCCGGTTTCGCCGTGCACCGGCCATTCCTGCGGCAGCGATTCGAACTCGCCGACGATCTTCTCGACCACGACGTAGAGCGTTTTCCCCTCCACGCCGGCGCCCAGGCGCGCATAAGTGTCCTGCAGGCGCCGGAAGTACGCGGCGGGGTCGGACAGGCCGTCGGGATGGTCGACGCGCAGGCCGGACACGCAGCCTTCGGCGATCCAGCCGAAGATGCGGGCGTGCGTCGCCGCGAACACCTCGTCGTCCTCGATGCGCAGCGCCGCCAGGTCGTTGACGTCGAAGAAGCGGCGGTAATTGATGTCGTCGGCGGCGACGCGCCAGGAGGCGAGCCGGTAGGCCTGCCGTTCGAGCAGCCGGTCCAGGCCGTCGAAGCTGGCCGGATCGCCGGGCGTGCCGTTGAGCGCGCCGAGCCGCGCGGCGACGTGCTCGCGCACCGCCGGCAGCCGGGCGTAAAGCGCGGCGAGCTGCTGCTTGAAAATGGGCTGGTTGCGCCGGCGTTCCAGATGGGCCGCCTCGCCGTCGCCGTCGCGCGCGGGCAGCGTGCGCAGCGCGGCGAGCAGCGTGGCCGTGGCGGGCTCCTCGAAAAAGCCGTCGGGCACGCCGGTCGCGGCGGCCTCGTCGCCGACCAGTATCCACGGGTAGTCGCAGGGATCGATGGGGAAGCGGTGTTCGTGGTAATGCACGCTGAACTCGCCGCGCTCGGGGCTGAAGCCGAGGACCAGCTCGCCGTTCTCCAGCACCGCGCCATACTGGTCGCCGAGCACCGGCAGCAGCACCTTGCCGCGCAGCTCGGCGGATGGCGGCGACCAGTCGATGTCGAAGTGGCGGGCATGCGCCGAGGCGCGGCCGTTTTCCAGCACGTCCAGCCACCACTCGTTGTCGGCGCCGAGCACGCCGACGTGGTTCGGCACCACGTCGAGCACCTGGCCGAGGCCCAGTTCGCCGAGGCGCGCGCAATAGCGCCGGAAGTCGTCCATGCTGCCGATCTCCGGATTGACCGAGCCGTGGTCGACGATGTCGTAGCCGTGCGCGCTGCCCGGCCGCGCCTTGAGGAACGGCGCGGCGTAGATGTGGCTGATGCCCAGCTCGGCGAGGTACGGCAGGATTTCCTGCGCCGCCCGGAAGCCGAAGTCGCGGTTGAACTGCAGCCGGTAGGTGGCGCGCGGCACGTCCGCCCGCTCCGATTCGAAGGCGCCGGAGCCGCGCACCGGCAGCGCCGGGCACGGCCGCTCGGCGGCCAGCAGCGCGGCGGCGGCGTGCCAGCGCGGATCGGTGGACATCCCCGGCGCCAGCTTGCGGCGCCAGGACGGCTCGACGGCCTCGCCGGCCGGGGCATCGGCGTCGGCCCGGCCCGCCACGCTTGCCAGGGGAACGACGGCCAGCAGCGCGGGCGAGCGCGCCACCGCGCGGCAGGCAGCGGCCGCCGCGTCGGCGGCAAGCGCCGCGTCGCCGGGCACGGCCGCCAGCGCGAGGCGCGGCCACGCCGCCGTGTCCTCGTCGCCGGCGCGGCGCGTCCGGCAGGCCAGCACGCCGTGGCGCGCCATCGCCGCCGCCACTTCGGCCGGCACCTCGGCGGGATCGGCGCCGATGACCACGCAGCGCCGGCGCCGGCTTTCCAGGCAGAGCAGCAGGAAGAGCTCGCGCAGCGGCGGCGCCGTCCGCCGGGGCGCGGGCAGCAACCGTGCCAGCCCCGCCGCCTGATCGAGGCGGAGCGCGCCCGCCTGGCGCATGTTGGCGCGCAGCGCCGCCAGGAAGGGTTCGAAGCCGCCGTCGCACGGCCGCTGCGGCGCGGGCGGCGGCAGGCCGCCCTGCCCGTCCCCGGCGGCCGCTCCCTCCGGCGGCGTCCCGGCGTCGAGCGCCCACCGCAACCAGGCCTCGGACCCGCCGGGATGCGCGCCGGCCGCCAGCGCGCGGCAGAGGCCCACGCGCATGCCGCGCGCGCAGGCGCGCTGCGCCACGGCCTGCAGCTGCCCTTCGGCCTGCCACTGGAGGTATTCGTAATATTCGACCCGCGCCTCGTTCTCCGCCGCGAACGCGCGCACGGCGGCGCCCTGCGCGTCGCGGAAGACGGCCGGCCACGCCGTCCAGCCCTGGACCACCGGATCGAGGCGGTGGAATCGCTCCTGCAGGGCTTCGAAGACCGCGTGCAGGCGCAGCGCCCGGCCACCTTCGCGCTGGAAATCGCGGAACAGGCCGGCGCGCTGGGTCAACCGGTCGAGGTGATAGAGGCGGAAATGCCGGTAGAGCAGCTCGAACAGCTCGAACTTGGCGGCCGCCACGCCGGCGTAGTCGATCGACCGGCTGCCGCGCAGCGCCGCCAGCCGCGCGCGGAACTCCTCGCCGGCGACGCGCTCGCGCGCCTCGCGGCATTCGCTGAAGTCGCGCATGCTGCCGACGTCGAGGTAAAGCACGTTGAGCCACTCGCGGCTCGACGGCAGGCCGGGATCGGCGCGTTCGGGGTCGTGCGGGAAAAGCGCGTGCAGCGGCTCGACGGCGACGAAATGCGCGCCGGCGTCCGCCGCCAGATCGATCAGCCGCCGCAGGTCGCCGAAATCGCCGAGGCCCCAGTCGCGGCTCGAACGCAGCGCGTAGACCGGCACCGACGGCCCCCACAGGCGCTCGCCGCCGCTCGCTGCCTCCGCATCGAAGCAGGCCGGCGGACACACGTACAGGTCGATGTCGAGCGCATCGCCCGCCGCGCCGGCCTGCGGCGCCAGCGACAGCCGGTGGCGGCCGTGGGGCACCGGCTCGCCGAGCGCCAGCGACATCGGCACGCGGCCGTCCACCGCCCCGCCATCCTCCGGGCCGGGGGACGCGGGCCGGGCCGTGGCCAGCCCGCGCCGCTGCACGCCGTTTTCCAGCCACAGGCGCCAGCGCAGCGTCCGCCCCGACCACGGTGCCGGCAGGTCCACGGCCAGCGACAGGGAACCGGCGTCGCCGCCCTCGACCACCAGGGCGATTGCGTCGCCGCTCATGCGCGCGCCTCGCCGGCGGACAGGCGGTAAGCCAGCACGCTCCAGGGAGCCAGGCGGTCCGCTCCGGCCCCGGCCACCTCGTCCGCCCCGATCGCCGCGAACGGCCGGCCCGGCGGCAGGGCCACGGGCGGCGAGGCGGCATCGTCGAGATTGGCGAGCAGCAGCAGCGCCTCGCCGTCGCCGGTCGCCCAGAGCACCTCGAAGGCGCCGTCGCCGCCCAGCGCGGTCGCCTCGCCGCCGCGCAGGCGGTCGAGCAGCGGCGCCACCTGCCGGCGCCGCGCCAGCAGCAGCTCCCGGTAGAAATCGCGCCATTCGCGCGCCTCGGGCGTCTCCCGCGCCGCCCAGTCGAGCTTGCTGGCCAGGAAGGCGGCCTCGGCGCAGGGGTCCGGGCCGTCCTCGTCGTCCGCGAACGCATCGAGCCCGGCGAGTTCGCGCCGCCGGCCCTCGCGCACCGCCTCCGCCAGTTCGCCCTGGAAGTCGCAGAAGTAGTGGAAAGGCGTCCGGGCGCCGGCCTCCTCGCCCATGAAGATCAGCGGCGTGGCCGGCGACAGCAGCTGCAGCGCGACCAGGGCGCGCAGCCGGCGCGGCGGCACCAGCACGGTCAGGCGTTCCCCGTGGGCGCGGTTGCCGATCTGGTCGTGGTTCTGCAGGAAATTGACGAACGCGCCGCTCGGCAGCCCGTCGCAGCGCTCGCCGCGCGCCGTGCCGGAATGGAGCGAATATTCGCCCTGGAAGGCGAAGCCGGAGGACAGGCAGCGCCTCAGCATGGCCGCCGGCCGGGCGGCGAAATCGGCGTAGTAGCCGTCGGTCTCGCCGGTCAGCACGACGTGGGCGGCGTGGTGGAAATCGTCGTTCCACTGCGCCTCGTAGCGGCCGGGCTGGCCGGGCGCGGCGAGCAGGCTGGCCTGGTTGCGGTCGTTCTCCAGCACCAGATGCACGTGCCGGCCGGCGCAGGCGGCGCGCGCCCGCCGCGACAACTCTTCGAGGAAGGGCGGCTGCGCGGCGTCGAAGATGGCGTGCACGGCGTCCAGGCGCAGCCCGTCGAAGCGGAACTCCTCCAGCCAGTACAGCGCGTTGTGGATGAAGAACTCGCGCACCGTGGCGCCGTCCGCGCCCTCGAAGTTGATGGCGTCTCCCCACGGCGTCTGGCGCCGGTGGTTGAAGAACGGCCGCGCGTAGGCGTGCAGGTAGTTGCCGTCCGGGCCGAAGTGGTTGTAGACCACGTCCAGGAAGACCATCAGGCCGTGCCGGTGCGCCGCCTGGATGAAGTGCTTGAGTTCGTCCGGGGTGCCGTAGGCGGCATGCGGCGCGTACGGCAGCACGCCGTCGTAGCCCCAGCCCCGCTGCCCCGGAAAGGCCGCCAGCGGCATCAGCTCGATGGCGGTGACGCCCAGCTCGGCCAGTTCGCCGAGCCGGGCCTCGGCCGCGTCGTAGCGGCCGGCCGGAGTGAAGGCGCCGACGTGCAGTTCGTAGATCACCGTCTCTTCCCACGGGCGGCCGCGCCAGCCGGCATCCCACGCGAACGCCTCCGGCGCGGTGATCCGGCTCGGGCCATGCACGCCTTGCGGGTTGAAGCGCGATGCCGGGTCGGGGACGGTGAAGCGTCCCAGGCGGAAGCTGTAGAGGTCGCCGGGGCGCGCGTCGGCGACCACGCAGCGGTGCCAGCCGTCCGCCGCGGGGAGGCACGGATACGCCCTCGGCCCGCCGGCGCCGGCCAGCACCACCTCGGCCTCGCGCTCGGACGGCGCCCACAGGCGGAACTCGTAGCCCGCCGCCGGCTCTCCGGCCCGCGCCGGCCGCGGCCCGAACGGCATGGCGTGGACGGCGCGCAGGCCGCGCGCGGGATGCTCGCCGGGACGCTGGTCCGGCTTCATGAGGCCTCCGTCACGGCGTCGCCGGGCGGTCCGGCGCGGCCGCCGGGCGGCGCGGCGACCGGATCTTCCCCGTGCGCGGAAGGGGCGATCGTCGCCCGCACCTGCGGCAGCATGTCGGGATAATTCTCCTGCAGATGGACGAGCAGCTGTTCGCGCACCTTGCAGCGCAGGTCCCAGGTGGTCGACGAACTCGGCGCGCTGACCAGGATGCGCAGCTGCATGGCGCGCTCGGAGGTGTCGGTCACCTGCAGCACGCATACCCGGCGGTCCCATTCGGGCGCGCCCTCGACGATCTCCTTCAGCCTGGCGCGCAGCGGTTCGAGCGGCATGCGGAAGTCGACCCACAGGAACACCGAGCCGAGCAGCTGCGAGGAATTGCGCGTCCAGTTCTGGAACGGATTCTGGATGAAGTATTCCAGCGGCACGATCAGGCGGCGCTCGTCCCAGATGCGGATGACCACGTAGGTCTCGGTGATCTCCTCGACGCGGCCCCATTCGTTCTCGACGATGAGCACGTCGTCGAGGCGGATCGGCTGGGTCAGGGCGATCTGCAGGCCGGCGATGAGGTTGCCGAGCACCGGCCGCGCGGCCAGGCCGGCGAGGATGCCGGCGACGCCGGCCGAGGCGAGCAGGCTGGCGCCGACCTGGCGGACGTTGGGGAAGGTCATCAGCACCGAGCCGACGCCGAGCAGGCCGACCAGGAACATGGCCGTGCGGGCGAGCACCAGCACCTTGGTGTGCAGGCTGCGCGCGCGCAGGTTGTCGGTGACGGTGACCGGATGGCTGATGGTGACGAAGTCGGCGAGCGCGGCGATCAGCCGGACCACGAAGGCGGTCACCAGCAGGATGATCAGGATGGACAGCGTCTGGCGCACCAGGCCGAGCACGGCGGCCGGCTGCGTGGCGTCCGCCAGGGCGAGGTGCACCAGCAGCAGGATGAGCAGCCACTGGAATGGCCGGCGGGTGAAATGCATGATCCGCTCGGCCAGCGCATAGCGCCGGGCGGCGCGCAGCGCGATGCGATGGACCACGGCATGCACGACGTAGCCGACCAGCGCGCCGGCCAGCGTTTTCAGGCACAGGCCCAGCCAGGGATGGGCGGTCATCAGGGCGTCGATCTCTTCCATGCGGACCTTTCCGTTGCTTCCGGCAGCGTTGGACAATGCCGGGCGTCATGCATTCGACGTGCCCGCCGGCGGCCGGGTTTCCGCGTCCCGTGCCCCGCGAGACGCACCGGGAAGGTAAGAATTACCGGTAATTCTTGCGTCGGCGGCCGTCTCCGGGGCGGCGCCCGGCCGCCGCGCGCGGCGCGGAGCGGGAGTGCGCCGCCTCAGCCTCGGCATGTCCATTGCCAGGAAAGCCGCATGATTTTTTCAACCAGCAAGGGAAAAGCCATGAATCGCTCTGCCAATGCCCAATTCACCGACACGCGCACCCTGCGCGAACGGGCGCGCCGGAACGTCGACAACGGCGCCGTCACCGAGGACTACGCGGCGGACCGCGACAAGGTGCTGAGCCTGCTCAACGAGGCGCTGGCCACCGAGATCGTCTGCAGCCTGCGCTACCGGCGCCACTACCACACCGCGCGCGGCCTGGCCTCGGCCAGCGTCGCCCAGGAGTTCCTGGAGCACGCCGCCGAGGAGCTGGCGCACGGCGACCGCTTCGCCGAGCGCATCACCCAGCTGGGCGGCGATCCGGACTTCTGTCCCGCGACGCTGGCGGAGCGCAGCCATGCCGAGTACGTCGAAGGCGACACGCTGGTCGGCATGATCCGCGAGGACCTGGTCGCCGAGCGCATCGCCATCGAGAGCTACCGCGAGGTGATCCAGTACATCGGCGACAGCGACCCGACCACGCGGCGCCTGTTCGAGGAAGTGCTGGCGGTCGAGGAGCAGCATGCCAACGAACTGCTCGATCTCACCCAGCAGCTGGGCCAGCCGCTGCAGGGCTGAGCGTGCGCCGGGAGCCGACCATGCCGACGGAACCGCGCCGATGAGCGGCGGCGAAAAGCCGTCCGGACTTTTCGTGCCGGGGCGCAACTGCCAGGTGGTGGCGCGCGCGCGGCGCGTCGCCCTGCTGGTCAACGGCGAGGACTATTTCCGCAGCTTCATGCTGGCGGCCCAGCAGGCGGTCCGGTCGATCGTCATCCTGTCGTGGGAATTCAACAGCCAGACCCGCCTCTGTTTCGACGGCGGGGACGTGCCCGAGCGCCTGGGCGAATTCCTCAACTGGCTGGCGCGGCGCCGGCGCGGGCTGCGCATCCACGTGCTGGACTGGGATTCGCCGCTGGTCTTCCGCGCCGACCGCGAATACCGTTCCTACACGCTGCGCGGCTGGCATCCGCACCGCCGGGTGCGCCTGGTCTACGACGACACGCAGCCGCTGGCCGCGTCGCATCACCAGAAGATCGTGGTGATCGACGACGCGCTGGCCTTCATCGGCGGCTTCGACCTGACCGTGAGGCGCTGGGACACCTGCTCGCATGCCGCGCGGGAAGCGCGCCGCACCTGCCAGGACACGCCCTACCCGCCGTTCCACGACCTGATGATGGCCGTCAACGGCGACGCCGCCCGCGCGCTGGGGCAGCTGGTGCGGCAGCGCTGGCGGCATGCCACCGGCCGCCGCCTGCGCCCGCCGCCCGAGCAGGGCGCGGCCTGGCCGAAGGAGATGCCGGTCGATCTGGAGGAGGTGGACGTGGCGCTGGCGCGCACCGTCCCCGAGCTGCCGGGACAGCCCGGCGTCGACGAGGTGCAGGCGCTGTACCTCGACATGATCGCCGCCGCCCGCGAGCGCATCTACATCGAGAACCAGTACTTCACCGCCTACCGCGTCGGCGAGGCCCTCGCCGCCCGGCTGGCCGAGGCCGACGGCCCGGAGATCGTGGTGGTGGTGCGCCTGTTCAGCCACGGCTGGCTGGAAGAACACACCATGCACATCCTGCGCACGCGCCTCGTCCGGCGCCTGCGCGAGGCCGACGCGCACGGCCGCCTGAGCATCTACTACCCGCACGTTGACGGGCTGGAGGAGCGATCGTGCATCGATCTGCACTCCAAGCTGATGATCGTCGACGACGAAATCCTGCGCATCGGCTCGTCGAACCTCTCCAACCGCTCGATGGGCATGGACACCGAATGCGACGCGGCGATCGAGGCGCGCGGCGACCCGCGCATCCGCGGCGTGGTGCGCGACTTCCGCAACCGCCTGCTGGCCGAGCACCTGGACGCCGAGCCCGAGGCGGTCGAGGCCGCCTGCCAAGCGCACGGCTCGCTGCGCGCCGCGATCGAATCGCTGGCCGGGCGCGAGCGCACGCTGCGCCCGCTCGACCACATGCCCGAATGGTCCGAGACCACCATCGAACTGGCCGGCGTCGGCGATCCGGGCCAGCCGGTCTCGCTCGACGCGATTCTCGACGAGCTGAGCCCGGAACAGCTGATCGCGGACCGCGCGGCGCCGCCGGCCGGGTCCGCCAACGGCAACGGCTCCGGCCGGCGTGCCTTCCTGGTGCGCCTCGCGCTGTTCGCCGTGCTCATCGGCGCCTTCGCCGCGATGTGGCGCCTGACACCGCTGGCCGGCTGGATCGACGCCGACCGCGTGGCCGCCTACGCGCGGGAATTCGCCGACCGGCCGTGGGCGCCGCTGGTCGTCCTGGCGGCCTACACGCCCGCCTGCGTGCTGATGTTCCCGCGGCCGCTCATCACCCTGGCCGCGGTGGTCGCCTTCGGGCCCTACCTCGGCTTCGTCTATTCTCTGGCGGGAATCCTGATCTCGGCGCTGTGCACCTACCTCGCCGGCTTCGCCCTGCCGCGCGACAGCATCCACCGGCTCGGCGGCGCGCGCCTGATGCACCTGGCCGACGTGCTGCGCCGGCGCAGCCTGGCCACGGTGACCGCGCTGCGCCTGGTGCCGCTGGCACCCTTCGCCGTCGAGGGGCTGGTCGCCGCGGCGATCGGCGTGCCGCTGCTGCCTTTCATGCTCGGCACCCTGTTCGGGATGCTGCCCGGCACGCTGGCCACGACGATCTTCGGCGACCAGTTCAAGCACGTCCTCAGCGATCCCTCGCGCATCAATTTCGGCCTGCTGGCGGCGGCCGTGCTGGCGCTGACGGCCCTGACCCTGCTGGTGCGCCGCTGGCTGGTCAACCAGCACCGGGAAATGGCCTCCCCGGCGGCCCGCGCGCATGAAGGTCACTAGCCTCGCCAACTGGCGCAACCTGCATCAGGCCCTCGGGCCGGACTACCTGCGCATCGCCTCGTACAACATCCACGGCGGCGTCGGCCGCGACGGCGCCACCGACATCCGGCGGATCGCCCGGGTGATCGACGAACTCGGCTGCGAGGTGGTCGGCCTGCAGGAGGTCGGCAAGCTCTTCGCCCACACCGACGAGGCCGTGCAGCTGGACGTGCTGGCCGAGGAGACCGGCATGCGGGCGGTGGCCGGCCATACCGTCGTGCATGCCGACGGCGCCTTCGGCAACGCGCTGCTGACCCGCCGGCCGGTGCTGGCGGTGCGGCGCCACGACTTCAGCTATCTCACCTGCGAGCCGCGCGGCGCGCTGGAAGTGGACGTCGACGTCGCCGGCACGCCGGTGCGGGTGATCGTCACCCACCTCGGCCTGCGTCCACGCGAGCGGCGCTTCCAGGTCGAGCGCATGCTGCGCCTGCTGCACGACCTGCCGATCGACCTGCCGGTGGTGGTGCTCGGCGACATCAACGAATGGCTGCCCCTGGGCCGGCCGCTGCGCTGGCTGCACGGCGTGCTCGGCTACGCGCCGGCGCAGCGCACCTTCCCGGCCTGGCTGCCGCTGTTCGCGCTGGACCGGGTGTGGGTGCGGCCGCGCCACACCCTGCTGGCCTTCGCCGCGCACCGCACGCCGGCCGCGCGGCAGGCCTCGGACCATCTGCCGGTCAAGGCGATCATCGTGCCCGGCCCGGCGCGGCCCGGGCCCGACGTCGGGCCGCTGCCGGCGGCCGCGCGTCAGTGATATTCGAGATCGCGCGACTTGCCCCGGAAGACCCAGTAGGAAAAGGCGGTGTAGCCGACGATCAGCGGCAGCACGACGACCACCCCGACCAGGATGAAGGCGAGCGACGCCGGCGCCGCCGCGGCCTGCCAGATATCCATGCGCTGCGGCACGATCCAGGGAAACAGGCTGTAAGCCAGCCCGTGGAAGGCCAGGATGAAGATGGCCACGGTCGCGGCGAACGGCACCTTCGCCCACGGCTGCCGCGCCGATTCCAGCTCGGCCGGCAGCCGCTTCAGCGCGACGCCGGCCAGGATGAAGAAGCCCAGCGTGAACACCGGGATCGGCGCCAGCAGGAAGAAGTTGGGAACGGCGAACCATTTGAGGAAGACCTCGGCGTTCATCAGCGGCGTGGCCACGGTCACGCCGATCACCCCCAGCTCGGTCAGCCACAGCGCGCGGCGCGCCCAGGCCACGGCGCGCCGCTGCAGGGCGCCCTCGGTCTTGATCAGCAGCCAGCCGGCGCCGAGCAGGCAATAGCCGGCGGCCAGCCCGAGCCCGATGCAGGCGGCGAACGCCACGTTGCCCGGCGAGCGCTCGAAGCCGGCGACCAGCAGCCCGAGCATGTAGCCCTGCGCCAGCGCCGCGAGCAGCGAGCCGGCGAAGAAACAGAGGTTCCAGCGCGGCTTGTGGCGCTCCTGGGCCTTGAAGCGGAAATCGAAGGCCACGCCGCGCAGGATCAGCCCGAGCAGCATCGCCGCCACCGGCAAGTAGAGCGCCTCCATGACCAGGCCGTGGGCCAGCGGGAACGCCGTCAGCAGCACGCCGATGCCGAGCACCAGCCAGGTTTCGTTGGCGTCCCAGAACGGCCCGATGGCGGCGATCATGGCGTCCTTGTCCTCTTCCTCGGCCAGGCCGAGCAGGATGCCGACGCCGAGGTCGTAGCCGTCGAGCACCACGTACACCAGCATCGCTAGGCCCATGACGATCATGAACGCCAGCGGCATCCAGCCGGCGGGTTGGCTCAGGTCAGGCATGTCCGGCTCCCTGGCCGCCGCCGGCGCGGAACGGGTCGGCGACGGGGTTCATCGTCTTGCCCTCGGCGCTCTCGCCGGCCTTGCGCGCCATGTGGTACAGCGTCAACACGAAGGCCGCCAACAGCACGGCGTAGAGCACGAGGTACATGGCCAGGGTCAGCCCCACCCGCTCCGGCGGCACCTTGGTGACGGCGTCGGCCGTCTTCAGCACGCCGTGCACCAGCCAGGGCTGGCGGCCGATCTCGGTGACGTACCAGCCGGCGACCAGCGCGACCCAGCCGGAAAAGGTCATCAGCGCCAGCGCGCGCAGGAGCCACGGCGCGAGCATGCCGCGGCGGCTCAGCTGCCATTGCGCGGTCCACGACACGGCCAGCATCAGCACGCCGATGCCGACCATCACGCGGAAGGCCCAGAAGACCGGCGCCACCGGCGGATGCTCGCCGCGGAAGTCGTTGAGGCCGCGGATCTCCGCGTCGAACGAATGGCCGAGGTAGAACGAGGCCAGGCCGGGAATCGAAATTTCGTAGCGGTTGCTGCGCGTCGCCTCGTCGGGCAGCGCCAGCAGCACCGCCGGCGCGCCGCGCCTGGTCTCCCACAGGCCTTCCATGGCCGCCACCTTGGCCGGCTGGTGTTCGAGCGTGTTGAGCCCGTGCAGGTCGCCGATCAGGATCTGCAGCGGAATCAGCAACGCCGCCACGCGCACGGCGGTGCCGAGCGCCGCCTGCACGTCGCCCGCGCGGTCGCCGCGCCGCCAGCGCCACGCCGAGATGCCGGCGACGAGAAAGGCGGTGGCCAGCATGCAGGCCAGCAGCATGTGGCTCAGCCGGTAGGGAAAGGACGGGGTGAAGATCACCGCCAGCCAGTCCACCGGGTAGGCCATGCCGTCGATCATCTCGAAGCCGGCCGGCGTGTGCATCCACGAGCTGAGCGCCAGAATCCAGAACGCCGAGAGCGTGGTGCCGACGGCGACCAGCACCGTGGCCAGGAGATGCACGCCCTGGCCGACGCGGCGCATGCCGAACAGCATGATGCCGAGGAAGGTGGCCTCCAGGAAGAAGGCGGTCAGCACTTCGTAGGCGAGCAGCGGGCCGGCGATGTTGCCCACCGTTGACATGAAGCCGGGCCAGTTGGTGCCGAACTGGAAGCTCATGGTCACGCCGGTGACCACGCCGATGGCGAAGGTCAGCGCGAAGACCTTGACCCAGAAGCGGTAGGCGTCCATCCACGCCGCTTCGCCGGAGCGGGCGAAGCGCACGCGGAAGTACACCAGCAGCCACGACAGGCCGATGCTGAGCGCGGGGAACAGGATGTGGAAGGTGATGTTGGCGGCGAACTGGATGCGCGAGGCCATCAGCGCATCCCCGAACACGCCGCTCATCGCGCCGTCCCGATGCCGTTCTGGTTCCGGTTTCCCCGCGCCTTGAGGAATTCGCCGCGTTCGCTGTCGTCCTGGCAGGCCACGCACCGCGTCGCGGTGGGCTGCGCCAGCAGGCGTTGGAAGCCGATCGGCTCGCCGCAGTCGATGCACACGTTGGCCTGGCCGGTGGACAGGCGGTCGAAGGCCAGCGCGATCTCCTGCATCTCGATCGTCTCCCGGCTCATCGCGTCGTTCTGCTCGTCGCGCTGGAGGCCGGCGTCCGCCTGGTCGACGATGTCGCCGGGCGGCGTCGAATCGTGGCCCGGCGCGCTGACGTCGCGCAGCTGGGCGAGATGATCGCGGATCGATGTCTGCAGCGAGGCCACCCGCTCCTCAAGCCGCCGGACCAGGGCGGCAACCTGCTCTTCGGTAAGTTCGTCCATGCCGTTTCATCCTGAAAAGATCGCGGAAAGAAGGCCGCCGGCGGCCGCTCCGTTCTTGCCGTAAATCTTGCAGGACGCTGAAAATATTGCATGGCCCGCGCCACGGCAGGAACGTGGGCCGGCCGACCGCCGGCACCGCGTATTCCGCAGCCGGCAACCGGCGTGCCCCTTCACAGCAGATAGGCCCAGCCGCGCGCGATCCATTCGAGCAGGCGCTCCTTCAGGCCGCGCCGGCGCCATTCCTCGATGAGCACGGGATGCGCCGCGCCCTCGTCCAGCCGGAACAGCCGCTCCATGTCCTCGGCGAAGCGGCGGTCGAGGATCAGCAGATCGGCCTCGTAGTTGTGCACGAAGCTGCGCCAGTCGAGGTTGGTCGAGCCCACGGCCGACCAGACGCCGTCGATCACCGCGGTCTTGGCGTGCAGCAGCGCGTCGCGCCGCTCGAACAGGCGCACGCCGGCCCCGAGCAGTTCGCCGTAGTGCGAGCGGCCGGCGTGGAACGGCGCCCAGAAGTCGCTGAAGCCCGGCAGCATCAGGCGCACGTCGACGCCGCGCCGGGCCGCATCGCGCAGGGTCTGCAGCACCCGCTCGTCCGGCACGAAATAGCCGTAGGTCAACCACACGCGCTGGCGGGCGTGCTCGATGGCCGAGAGCAGCGCCACGTACAGCTCGTTGCGCCCGGCCGCCGGATCGGCGGCCACCAGCCGCCCGGCCATCGCGCCGGCACGTTCGGGCGGCGGCCGGGGCGGCGGCGCGGCGGTCTCCGGACAGTTCTGGCCGCGCCAGTTGCCCTCGAACAGGTCGAGGAACTGGACGGCCACCGGGCCGCGCACCTGCACGTGGGTGTCGCGCCAGGCGGGCTGCGGTCCGGGCGCATCGCCGGCGGCGGCGCGCGGCGCGGCGCGGCCGGCGCCCCGGCGTGGTCCGAACGAGGAGCTGCTGTAGACCCGGCTGATGTTGATGCCGCCGGTGAAGGCCACCCGGCCGTCCACGATCAGCAGCTTGCGATGGTCGCGGTTGTTGATGCTCAGGCGCTCGTTCTGCTGCAGGCGCAGCGGATTGACCGGGTTGAACTCGCACACGTCGATGCCGGCCTGGCGCAGGCGCTCGAAGTATTCGGCCGGCGTCGCCAGCGAGCCGACGCTGTCGTACAGCACGCGCACACGCAGGCCGGCGCGCCGTTTCTCGACGAGCAGCGCGGCCAGCCGTTCGCCGACGCCCTCGGCTTCGAGGATGTAGGACTCCAGGTCGATGCCGCGGCGGGCGCCGCGTATCGCCTGCAGCATCGTCTCCTGCGTCTCCGGCCCGTCGACCAGCAGGCGCGCCTCGTTGCCGAGCGTGAGCGGCTCGGCGAGCTCGTGCTCGACGTGCCGCAGGTGCAGCGCGAGCACGCCGTCCGCCTCCCCGTCCAGCCGCTGCAGCGCGGCCTCGGCGCGCGCCGGGTCGAGCGCCCCGCGTTCGTCGCGCACGCTGACGGCGGCCGCGCGCGGCGTCCGTTCGGGCGGAAAGGCGGCGTCCGGCAGCAGCGCGGCGCAGGCGGCGAGCGCCAGCGCGGCCAGGCCGGCACAGCTCCGCCGGCCGTGGCGGGCGAGCGCCGCGCCGGCCCGGCGGAGCGGCGATGAGCCATCGGCGTCCGGCATCCGTCGCCCCACCGGCGCTCAGCGCCGGATCAGGCTGAGCACCAGGGAGATGAGGGCGACGACGATGAAGATGTAGAACAGGATCTGGGCGATGCCCGCCGCGCTGGCGGCGATGCCGCCGAAGCCGAACAGGGCCGCGACCAGGGCGATGATGAAGAAGATGACGGCGTATCGGAGCATGGCATTCTCCTGCGGTTTGAGGTCCTGCCGTCTGGCAAGCCGCGTGCCAAGGCGAGTTTCGCGCGTCATGGCCGGCGCTCCGCGTGCCCGGCGCGGGCATGAAAGCTGCCGGGGAACCGCCGCGGCCGCGACGGACGGCCGTACCGGCACGGTACCCCGAGACAGACCGCCTCATGCTTCCAAGCTTGCTGCAACTGCCCTTGTCGATCCAGGCGCAGCCCACCGAAACGACGTGCGGGCCGACCTGCCTGCACGCCGTGTACCGGTACCTGGGCAGCGGCGCCACGCTGCCGGAGGTGGTGGCGCGGACGCGGTCGCTGCGGCACGGCGGCACCTTCGCCGTGTTCCTCGCCTGCGACGCGCTCATGCAGGGCTACGCGGCGACCATCTACACCTTCAACATGACCGTCTTCGATCCCTCCTGGTTTCGCCAGCGGGTGGACATCGCGCAGAAGCTGCAGGCGCAGCGCCGGCTGAAGCGCGACCTGCGGCTCGTCTATGCCACGGACGGCTACCTGGAATTCCTGCGCCTGGGCGGCAACCTGCGCTTCACCGACCTGTCGCCGCCGCTGGTGCGCGGCATCCTGCGCCGGAAGCTGCCGATCATCACCGGCCTGAGCTCGACCTTCCTCTACCGCGCCCGGCGCGAATTCGGCACGCTCGACGTGCCCGACGACGTGCGCGGCACGCCGTCCGGGCATTTCGTCGTCATCAGCGGCTACAACCGGCGCGAACGCACGCTGCTGGTCGCCGATCCGTACGGCCCCGACCCCGCAGCCCCGGAGCGCAACTACTGGATTCGCATGGACCGGGTGTTCAACTCCGTGCTGCTCGGCATCGTCACGCACGACGCCAACCTGCTGATCGTCGCCCCGCGCCGGACAGGCGCGCCGCGGCCGTCCCCGGAGGACGCGCCGTGAGCGTGCTGATCGTGGTCGACGACCCCGACGACTGGCCGCTGCCCGACGATACCGGGCTTACCGTCGTCAGCGCGCTGAGCTACCTGGCCGACCCCGCCTACGGCGAGGACCGCACGGCCCGCGTCTTCAACCTGTGCGGCCCCAGCCACTACCAGAGCCTCGGCTATTACGTCTCGCTGCTGGCCGACGCGCGCGGCCAGCAGCCCTGCCCCCGGCCCGGCACCATCGAGGACCTGCAGTCGCCGCATCTGGTCCGGATACTGACCCCGCCGCTGGCCAAGCTGGTCGAGCAGAGCCTGGCGCCGCTCGCCGCCGAGCGTTTCGAGCTGGACGTGTATTTCGGCAAAACCCCCGCTTCGGGCTACGACGTGGTGGCCGGGCAGCTGTTCGCCTTCCTGCAGGCGCCGCTGTTCCGCGCCTCGTTCGAGCGCGGCGAGGCGGGCTGGATCACGCGCGGCATCCGCCTGCTCGGCCTGCGCGACCTGCCCGAAGCGCACCGGCGCTTCGCGCTGGAGGCCGGCACCAGCCATCTCGCGGGACGCAACCGCGCGGCCAACGGCAACGGACAGCGCGCCTTCGAACTGGCCATCCTGCACGATCCGCACGCCGAGCACGCGCCCTCCAACGCCGAGGCCCTGCGCAAGTTCGCGGCGGCGGCGGGCGAGCTGGGCATGCGGCCCGAATTCATCACCGCCGCCGACTTCGACCGCCTGGCCGGCTTCGACGCGCTGTTCATCCGCGACACCACCTTCCTGCACCACTACACCTACCGCTTCGCCCGCCGCGCCCAGCGCGAAGGTCTGGTGGTGATCGACGATCCGGATTCGATCCTGAAGTGCAACAACAAGGTCTATCTGGCGGAACTGCTGGCGCATCACAACCTGCCGATCCCGCGCACGCTGCTGATCCACCGCGGCAACATCGACCACATCGCCCCGCGGCTGGCCCTGCCCTGCGTGCTCAAGCAGCCGGACAGCTCCTTTTCCATCGGCGTGGACAAGGTGGAGAACGAAAACGAGCTGCGCACGATGGTCAACGGCCTGCTCGAAAAATCGGAGCTGGTGGTCGCGCAGGAATGGCTGCCGACGCCTTTCGACTGGCGCGTCGGCATCCTCGACCGCCGGGTGATGTTCGTCTGCCAGTACTACATGGCCGAGGATCACTGGCAGATCATCAACCACAACGGCAGCGGCGGCCGCAGCGAAGGCAGGACGGTGCCGCTGGCCGTGGGCGAGGCGCCCGAGGAAGTGCTGCGCATCGCCCTGGCGGCCGCCGACCTGATCGGCGACGGCTTCTACGGCGTGGACATCAAGGAGACCAACACGCGCTACTGCGTCATCGAGATCAACGACAACCCCAACGTGGACGCCGGCAACGAGGACGGCATCCTCAAGGACGCGCTCTACCGCGAGGTGATGGCCGTCTTCCTGCGCCGCCTGAAGCGCGCCGGCCTGGGCGGGGCGGCCGCATGAGTTCCGGCCACGGTGCGGCCGCCCGGCCGGCGTTTTCCGCGCACGGCGTCGAACTCGAATACATGATCGTGGACGGCGCCAGCTTCGCGGTCCGCCCGCTGGCCCCGTTCCTGCTGCAGCGGGACGGACGGGTCGTCGGCGAGCTGCGCCGGGACGGCGTCGGCTGGTCGAACGAGCTGATGAGCCACGTGGTGGAACTGAAGAACGCCGAGCCGGTAGCGGCGCTGACCGAGCTGCCCGCCGCCTTCCGCGCGGAGATACGCGAGATGAACGCCCGGCTGGCGCCGCTCGGCGCGCGGCTGATGCCCGGCGGCATGCATCCCTGGATGGACCCGCGCCGCGAGGCGCAGCTATGGACGCACGAGCACGCGGCGATCTACCGCAGCTTCGACCGCATCTTCGACTGCCGCCAGCACGGCTGGGCCAACCTGCAGAGCATGCACCTCAACCTGCCGTTCGGCGACGACCGCGAATTCGCCCGGCTGCACGCCGCCATCCGGCTGGCGCTGCCGATCCTGCCCGCGCTGTCCGCCAGCTCGCCGTGGGCCGACGGGCGGTTCAGCGGCTTCATGGACTACCGGCTGGAAATCTACCGCCATCACCAGAAGATCATTCCGTCGACCATCGGCGACTGCATTCCCGACCCATCGGCGTCGCCCGCGGACTACCGGGCGCGCGTGCTGGAGCCGATGCTGCGCGACGTCGCCCGCTACGACGCCCTGCTCGGCGAGGACGCCGGCAGCCTGTCGCACGAATGGATCGACGTCCGGGCGGCGGCGCCGCGCTTCGCCCGCAGCGCGATCGAAATCCGCGTGCTGGACGTGCAGGAATGCCCGACCGCCGACCTGTCGATCGCCGCGGCCGCGACCGCCCTGGCGCAGCGGCTCTACGAGCGCGCCGGGGACGATGCCCTGCCGACAGCGGTGCTGGTCGCCATCTTCGCCGCCTGCATCCGCGACGCCGAACGCGCCGTGGTGGCCGACCGCGAGTACCTCGCCCGGCTCGGCCTGCCCGGCCGGCCGCATACCGCCGGCGAACTCTGGGCGGAACTCGTCGAGACGTTGGCCGGCGACGGGCTGCTGGCGCCGTGCTGGCTGCCGGCGCTGCGCCTCATCCTGCGCCGCGGCACCCTGGCGCGGCGCCTGGACGCGGCCATCGCCGGCGATCCGGCGCGGCTGCCGGCGGTCTGCCGCGAACTGTGCGCGTGCCTCGACGCCGACCGGATGTTCCCCGGAGACGCCGCCGCGTGACCGGCCGCCCCGTCCGCCTGATCGTCGGCTGCCCGCACGGCGGCAACCGCCTTCCCGCGCCCTACCGGCCGCTGTTCGCCGGCCAGGAGCCCCGCCTGCGCAGCCACCAGGGCTACGACGCCGGCGCGCTGCGCCTGGCCCGCGAGCTCGCCGCCGCGCTGGACGCCCCGCTATTCCATGCCACCGTCAGCCGCCTGCTGATCGACCTCAACCGCTCGCTGGGCCACCCCCGGCTTTATTCCGAACGGACGCGCGCCGCGCCCCGCGCCGTGCGCGAGGAAATCCTGGAACGCCACTACCTGCCCTACCGGCGCGGCGTCGAGCGCTGCGTGGCCGAAGCCCTCGCCGCCGGCCTGCGCGTCGTCCACGTCAACGTGCACAGCTTCACCCCCCGGCTGGGCGAAGTGGTGCGCCAGGCCGACGTCGGCTTTCTCTACGACCCCACGCGGCCGCCCGAGAAGACCTTCTGCCTCCATTGGATGGCCGCCCTGCGCCGGCTCGCGCCCGGCCTGCGCCTGCGCCGCAACTGCCCGTACGCCGGCCGGGCCGACGGCTTCTGCACCTGGCTGCGGCGGCGCCATGCGGCGGAGGACTACGTGGGCATCGAACTGGAGGTCAACCAGCGCCACGTCATCGCCGGCGGCACGGCGTGGCGGCAGCTGCGGACGGATATCGCGGCGTCCCTGAAGACCGCCGTCGAGGAAGCCGCGTGGCCGGCCGTGTAGATCCCGGCCGGCCCGATCGATTCAATTTCTCTCGGGACCGAATTTCGTTTCGGCGCAGAAGACGGCCGGGGTCACGATGCGCGTGCGCCGGATGCTGCCCAGTTGCAACAGCCCGGCGCGGCGATCGCCGGTCACCAGGTAATCGGCTTCGCCCGCCAGGGCCATCGCCAGCAGGAACCCGTCATTCGGATCGCTCGCCTCGATGCCTTCGGGCAACGGAGGCAGCACGTCCAGCATCAGCGAACGGCGCATGTTGTTGATCATCGTGCCGACCAGATGAGGCTGAAGAATGTCCTTGAACTTCGGATAGCGGCTGGCCCGGCGCAGTTCGTCGACCTGGACGATCGACGTGACCAGATCGAAACGATCCTGCTGCCATGCGCGGTAGATCGCATCCGAAATACCGTGCGGCGAGAGCAGCGCGCTGAGCAGCACATTGCTGTCCAGGACCACCCGCATCAATGTTCACGCGCCCATTGCACGGCCTCCGACACGATGGCGGTCAGATCGGCTTCGCTCACGTTCTGGTTGGCCGCCTTGGCTTCCTCGGCGGCACGCTCGAAGATGTAACTGCGTACGGCTTCCTCGATGAAGCGCGAAAGGTCACCCTTGCGGCCGCCGCCTTTCGAGGCAAGGAACAGGCGGACGGACTGATCCGTATCGGGCGATACGGCGATGTTCCAGCGAACCGTGTTCATCCTTTTCTCCGGTGTTTGTGTGTATATGTGTTTATACACCATGAGAAGTGTGGCGCCAAGAGCGCGGCACAGCGGACTGGCACGTTCGGAACCTCACGTCCGAATGCGTCAATCCTTCAGCCCGAGCCGCCGGCGCATGTCCGCAGTGATGCGCTGGTCGTTGGCGTAGCCGGCCCACGGGTCCGTCTTCAGCGACGCCAGCCGCTGGCGCAGGTCGGTCACCGTCCAGGCCGCCGCGCCGGCCACTGCGTCCAGCTCGTCGCAGGCGATCGGCACGGAGACGCCCATGCCGGGACGCGCGCGCGCCGAATAGGCCGCCACGGTGGTGCCGCCCGGCTGGTTGCGCAGGTAGTCGACGAACACCTTGCCGACCCGGTTGCGCGGGCCCATGCGCGCGGTGAAGCGCTGCGGCAGGTGGCCCGCCAGGTGGGCCGCGACCGCCTGGCTGAATTCCTTCACCTGCGCCCAGCCGTGCCGCCGCTGCAGCGGCACGACCACGTGCATGCCTTTGCCGCCGCTGGTCTTGAGGAAGGCGCGCAAGGGCAGCTCGTCGAGCAGCGCCAGCAGCAGCTGCGTGGCCTCGACGACCCGCGCCCAGGGCAGGCAGGGATCGGGATCGAGATCGAAGACCAGTCTGTCGGGCCGTTGCAGGTGCGTGCCGTCGGCGTTGCCGACGTGGAATTCGACGCCGCCCATCTGCACCGCGCCGATCACGGCGGCGAGCGTGTCGACCTGCATCAGCGCGTCGTCGCCGGGATCGTCCTTGCCGGACGCGCCGTCCGGAAAGATCGCGCGGATTCCCGGAATCGGCGCGGCGCCCGGATGGCGCTGGAAGAACTGTTCGCCGCTCACGCCGTCGGGCGCGCGCACGATGGCCGCCGGCCGGCCGCGCAGGTGCGGCAGCAGCCGGTCGGCGACGTCGCGGTAGAACTCGGCCAGCGCAAGCTTGGTGACGCCGCTTTGCGGGTCGATCACGCGCGCCGGATGGCTGATGCGGACGCCCGCCACCACGGCCCCGGCGTCCTTGCGTCCCGCGCCGGCCTGCGTCTTCGCCGCCGCCAGCGGGCCGTTCGCCGCGCCCTCTCCGTTCGGGCCGGGCGGCGGCGCGGGCCTTTCCCGCGCGACCTCGGGCGCCGGCTTGTCGGCGCGCAGGCCGCGGAAGGCGGCCTGGCGGACCTGTCCGTCCCGCGTCCAGCCCGCGAAGTCGACCTCGCAGACGAGCCGCGGCTCGACCCACGCCACGCCCTGCGCTAGGCGCCCGCGCGGGGGATCGGCGAACGGCGGGCGCGGCCGCAGCAGCGGCCGCATCGCCGCCAGCAGGCTGTGCAGGCTCGCCTCGCCGAAGCCGGTGCCGACACGGCCGGCGTAGCGCAAGGCGCCGCCGGCGTCATGCACGCCGAGCAGCAGCGCGCCGAAACCACTGCGCCGCCCCTGCGGCGGTGTGTAGCCGCCGATCACGAATTCCTGGCGGCGGCCGCATTTGAGCTTGATCCAGTCGGCGCCGCGCCCGGCCCGGTAGCGGCTGCCCGCGCGCTTGCCGATGACGCCTTCGAGGCCGAGCTGGCAGGCGCTGCGCAGCGCGTCGCCGCCCTCGACGGCCAGGTCCCGCGAATAATGGATCGTCCCGCCGCCGGCCTCGTCCTCCTGCACCAGCAGTTCCCGCAGCAGGGCGCGGCGGCTTTCCAGCGCGCAGCTGCGCAGGTCGAAGCCGTCGTGATACGGGATATCGAAGACGAAATAGACGATGCCGCCGCCCTCGCCCG
Organism: Propionivibrio sp.; assembly: GCF_047602565.1. GTDB lineage: Bacteria > Pseudomonadota > Gammaproteobacteria > Burkholderiales > Rhodocyclaceae > Propionivibrio. The sequence continues at coordinate 85,518 of NZ_JASGGX010000001.1, read as the reverse complement.
TCTCGAAGGCGTTCTGCAGCGCCTGGAAATCCGGCCGTCCCTGCGTGTCGAGCACGACGATCTCGCCGTCCAGCCACGCCGGGCCGAGCGGCAGCGCGGCGAGGCTGGCGGCCAGCGCCGGCAGGCGCCCGGTCCAGTCGAGCCCGTTGCGCGTGTACAGGCGCGCCCGGCCGGCGTCGAGGCGGGCCAGCAGGCGGTAGCCGTCGAACTTGACCTCGTAGCGCCAGTCGCCGGCCGGCGCCTGCCGGACCAGCGTGGCGAGCTGCGGTTCGAGCCGCGCCGGCAGCGCCGCCCGCCGCGCGCTGTCGAGCGCGCCACCAGACGGGAGGGAGAATGGGTGATCGGCGGCCTCGCCGGCATGGCCGCGCGCGGCGATGTCGCCGCCGTTCGGCCGCGCCGCCTCGTCCCGGTCCTTGATCAGCAGCCATTGCTCTTTGCCGCCGCTGCCGGGCAGGCGCGTGCGCACCAGCGTCCAGGCGCCGGAAAGCTTCTCGCCGGCCAGCCGGAACTTCAGCTTGCCGGCGCGGTAGGCTGCCGAGGGGTCCGGGTCGAGGCTTGCCCAGCGGCCCCGGTCCCACACGATCACCTCGCCGGCGCCGTATTGCCCGGCCGGGATGCGGCCCTCGAAGCCGGCGTATGCGAGCGGATGGTCCTCGACGTGCACGGCCAGCCGCCGCACGCCCGGATCGAGGCTCGGCCCCTTGGGCACGGCCCAGCTTTTCAGCGTGCCGTCGAGTTCGAGGCGGAAGTCGTAGTGCAGGCTGCGCGCATGGTGTTCCTGCACGACGAAGCGGCCCGTGTCCGGCGCGACGGCCGGTTTCCGCGTCTTCGCCGCCTTCGCCCCGGCGCCGCCGGCCGCCCGTGTCCGGCGCGCAGGCGCCTGCCCGGAGGGTTCCGAGGTCACCGAGAAGTCGCGCTTGCCGGCGTACTCGTCCAGCGCGCCGGCGGCATGCTTCCTTTGCGCGCCCATGGCCCGTCGCTTCCCTGCCGGTCAGGCCGCTTTCCCGCCCGCGCGGCGCGGCGCGCGCGGCGAGGCCGGCTTGCCCTCGCCGCGTGCCGGCCGCTTCGGCGGCGGCTTGCCGAGGCTGCGCCGGAGCAGTTCGGCCAGGTCGATGATCTCGGCGCCGCCTTCCTCCGTCGCCTCGACCGGTGCGACCTCGGCCACCTGTCCGCTGCGCGCCTTGCGCTCGACCAGCGCCATGATCTGGGCGGCGAAGCGGTCGGTGTAGGCGGCGGGGTCCCAGTCCTCGCTCATGTCCTCGACGAGGTGCCGTGCCATGTCCAGCTCGCGCCTGCCGACCGGGGCGTCGGTTTCCGCCGGCAGGCCGGCGGCCTCGGCGGCCTTCACCTCGTCGCTCCAGCGCAGGGTGTCGAGCACCAGGACGCGGCCGGACGGCACCAGCACGGCCAGGCGCTGGCGCGTGTGCAGCACCACGCTGGCCAGCGCCAGCCGGCCGCTTTCCTCCAGCACGCGCCGCAACAGCGCGTAGGCCTTGCCGCCGCGCGGATCGGGGACGAGATAGTACGGCGTGTCGAGATACAGGAAGGGAATCTGCTCGGCGCGCACGAAGGCCTGGATGTCGACCGTCTGCGTGGCCTTGGGGTAGGCGGCGCGGATCTCGTCGTCGCTCAACACCACGTAGCGGCCCTTCTCGTACTGCACGCCGCGCACGATGTCCCGGTTGTCGATTTCCTCGCCGGTCGCCTTGTTCACCCGCTTGTAGCCGACCGGCTCCAGCGTGCGCCGGTCGAGCCAGTCGAAATCGACGCCCTGCGGCGCCGTGGCGGCGACCAGCGAGACGGGGATGTGCACCAGCCCGAAGCTGATCGCGCCTTTCCAGATGATCCGTGCCATGCGGCCTCCACGCGGCGGGACGGGGCCGCCCCGTCCCGTCGGTCGGGTTCGTCGGGCGCCGCGTCAGGGCGAGGTCGGCATGGCGCCGGGCGGGATCGCGTGGCGGCGGTGGCTGACGATCAGCATGCGCTTGCGCGTGCCGCGCGCGCCGACCACGCCCGCACCCACGCCGGCGGCCAGCGACAGCAGGATCACCAGGCTCAGCCAGGCGCTGGCCGCGGAAGCCGCCTGCGCCGCGCCTTCGAGCCGTTGCGCCGTCTGCGCGCCGCCGCCCGGGCGGGCCTCGCCGAACATCGCCATGGCCCGGTCGACCGCCTGCTCGGCCTGTTCCGCGCTCATGCCGAAGCGCTCGCGCATGGTCTGCGTCACCGCCTCGCGGTCGCCGCGCTCGATGCCCGCCAGCAGTTCGGTGACGGTCGCGCCGGCATCGCCGCCGCCCATCTGCGCGCCGGCCATGGTCGTCGTCGCCGCGAAGCCGAACAGGCTGCCGACGGTGGTGCCGGTGATGGCGCTGATCAGGAACACGTAGCACAGCATCGACGCGCCCCAGGACGCCACCGCGTGCAGCACGCCGTCCGCGGTGCGGCGCAGCCCCGCCGAGCGAGAGGCGACGTAGCCGCCCACCGCCGCGGCGATCAGCAGGCTCAGGGAATTCCACAGCGCGGCCGCCATCGAAATACTTTCACCATCGGGACGGCTGCCGGCGCCGAAGACCGCCAGCCCGGCCGCCAGCCCGATCAGCGCCAGCACCAGGTGCACGCTCAGGCCGACGATCAGCCCGGCGATGACGGCGGCCCAGCGGATGCTGCACAGCGGCGGATTTTCCGCGCCGAGGGTGTCCACGGGTCTTTTTTCGAGGATGGCTGTTTCCATGATGTTTCCTTTCCGTTTGATTGCAGGCCAACCCGGCGTCCGGGTCTGGACGGGACCGGCAAACGGCGTTCCAGCGGGAACGGCCGGCGGGCCCTGTCACACGGCGGAGGAATCGCCCGAACGTGTAATTTTTTCAAATTTCCGTAATAAATGCGGCCGTAATTTCCGGATTCCCCGGTTTCGGCCGGCCGGCGCGCCGTCTGGAGCAGGCCTGCCTCTTGCTAATGGATGGTCGGCGTTGACGCCTTCCCGTCCAACCGAATCAGAATCAGGAGAATGCAAATGGCCACGACCCCCGCTCACCGCTTCTTCCCGCCGCGATGACGGGCATGCGCTCCGTGGCCGACGCCTTGCGCCTGGAATAAACGCGCCGATGCCGTTCGCTCCCCCGGTGTCGTTCGCGTGGCCGCCGCTTGCCGGCGCGTGGCGATGGCATGGCCGCGCGACGGTTGTTCTGCTGGGTTTCCTCCTGGCCGTGCTGCTGGCCTGGCCGGCCAGCGGCCGGGCCTTCGGCCTGCCCGACGTGGAGCGCCAGGCCAAGGCCCTCTCCGCCCGCGCCTACGCCAAGCCGAACACCACCTTGCCGGACGAGCTGCGCCGGCTGAAGTACGAGCAGTACCAGGACATCCGCTTCAAGACCGAGCGCATGTACTGGCGCGGCCGGGGACTGCCGATCGAACTGGCGTTCTTCCATCGCGGCGCGATCTTCGAGCCGGCGGTGCGGGTCAACGAGGTGTCGACCGACGGCGTGCAGGAGATCCGCTACGACCCCGAGGCCTTCGACTTCGGCGCCAACCGGATCGACCCGGAAAAGCTCAAGGGCCTGGGCTTCGCCGGCTTCCGCCTGCATTACGCGCTCAACACGCCGAAGACCAAGGACGAAGTGCTGGTCTTCCTCGGCGCCAGCTATTTCCGCGCGCTCGGCCGGGGCCAAGCCTACGGGCTGTCGGCGCGTGGCCTGGCGGTCGACACCGCCGAGCTGACGGGCGAGGAGTTTCCCCGCTTCGTCGAGTTCTGGATCGACCGGCCGTCGCCCGCCGCGCGCGAATTCACCATCTACGCCCTGCTCGACTCGCCGCGCGTGACCGGCGCGTACCGCTTCGTCGTCAGGCCCGGCGAGGAGACGCGCATCGATGTCAGGGCCCGGCTCTACCCCCGCGCCGCCATCGCCAAGATCGGGCTGGCGCCGCTCACCAGCATGTACTTCTTCGGCGAGAACCAGCGTCCCGCGCAGGAGGATTCCCGGCCGGAGGTGCACGATTCGGACGGCCTGTCGGTCAATCTCGGCAACGGCGAATGGATCTGGCGCCCGCTGGTCAATCCCAAGCGCCTGCTGGTGACCTCCTTCGCCGCCAACAATCCCGGCGGCTTCGGGCTGCAGCAGCGCGACCGGCGCTTTTCCAGCTACGAGGAACTGGCCACCCGCCGCGACCTGCGCCCGGGCGCCTGGATCGAGCCCACGGAGCCGTGGGGGCCGGGCCGCGTCGAGCTGGTGCAGATTCCCACGCCCAACGAGTACAACGACAACATCGTCGCCTACTGGGTACCCGACAAACCGCTGCCGCCGGGCCAGCCATACGACCTGCGCTATCGCATCCTGTGGCAGAAGGACACCGAGGCGCGTCCGCCGCTGCTGTGGACCATGCAGACCCGCCGCGGCCCGGACCCGCAGAACCGGCCGGAAAACGGCCTGGTGTTCACCGTGGATTTCGCCGGCGCGCTGCCGCCTCCGCCGCGCGACGCCGGCGAAGGCAGGATCAGCGCCAGCCACCATCTGGAAAACGCCACGCTGCTGCAGAGCCGGCTGGAACGCAACGAGGCCATCGACGGCTGGCGGCTGACCCTTGTCCTGCGCCGCAACGACGCCGCCAAGCCGGTCGAGATGCGCGCCCAACTGATGCGCAACGACAAACAGGTATCGGAAACATGGAGCTACATCCTTCCTCCCGAGTGACGGCGGCCGACCGCCCGGCCCGCTCCGCGCGGCCGCCGGCCCAGGGGCCGCGCCGGGAAGCGGCGCGCGGGCCGGCGGCCGCCCCGCCGCTGCCGCCGGCCGGGGACGACGACGCGCTGGCCTCGCTGCCGGCGCGGCTGGCGCGCGCCCTGGACGTGCCGGCTAACGGCGGCGTGCCGTTCGAACAGCTCTGCCGGCGGATCGCGCCGCCGGTCCGCCGCACGTCGATGGCGCCCCGGCGCTGGCCGCCGGTGATCTGGCCGTGGCGCCGGAACGGCGACGGCAACGGTAATGGCAACGGCCGGCGCAGGGCGCGCGGCACGCCGCCGCAGCCGCGCCGCCTCGACGGTTTCGGCCGCCGCTCGATGCTGACCCTGCTGACCTTCGGGCAGACGGTGCTGGCCACGTGGTCGATGACGGCGGTGCTGCCCTACCACGGCAGCCGGCCGATGGAAATCGCCGTGCTGATCCTCTTCGCCCTGCTCTTCTTCTGGGTGTCGGCCGGCTTCTGGACCGCCATCATGGGCTTCTTCGTGCTGCTGACCGGCCGCGACCGGCACGCCATCTCGGCCACCGCGGCGCCCGACGCGCCGCTGCCGGAGGATGCGCGCACGGCCATCGTGATGCCCATCTGCAACGAGGACGTGGCGCGCGTCTTCGCCGGGCTGGCGGCCACCCACGCTTCGCTCGCGCGCGCCGGCGGGCTGGCGCATTTCGACTTCTTCGTGCTCAGCGACACCAACGACCCCGACGTGCGCGCCGACGAGATGCGGGCGTGGCTGGCGCTGTGCCGCGAACACGGCGCCTTCGGCCATTTCTTCTACCGCTGGCGGCGCAACCGCATCAAGCGCAAGAGCGGCAACCTCGCCGACTTCTGCCGGCGCTGGGGCAGCCGCTACCGCTACATGATCGTGCTCGACGCGGACAGCGTGATGAGCGGCGAATGCCTCACCCGGCTCGTCCAGCTGATGGAGGCCAACCCGCGCGCGGGCATCATCCAGACCGCCCCGCGCACCTCGGGCCGCGAGACCCTGCACGCGCGCATCCAGCAGTTCGCCAACCGGGTGTACGGGCCGCTGTTCACCGCCGGCCTGCATTTCTGGCAGCTGGGCGAGGCGCATTACTGGGGGCACAACGCCATCATCCGGCTGGCGCCGTTCATCCGCCACTGCGCGCTCGGCCGCCTGCGCCGCCGGCTGGGCAACGTGGAAATCCTCTCGCACGATTTCGTCGAGGCGGCGCTGATGCGCCGGGCCGGCTGGGCGGTGTGGATCGCCTACGACCTGCCGGGCAGCCACGAGGAGATGCCGCCCAACCTGCTCGACGAACTGCAGCGCGACCGGCGCTGGTGCCAGGGCAACCTGATCAATTCGCAGCTGCTCTTCGCCGAAGGCCTGCATCCTGCCCACCGCGTGGTCTTCGCCACCGGCGTGATGGCCTACCTGTCGGCGCCGCTGTGGTTCCTGTTCCTGCTGCTGTCGACCCTGCTGCTGGCCATCCAGACGCTGGTGCCGCCCCAGTACTTCGTGGTGCCCTACCAGCTGTTCCCGGTGTGGCCGGAATGGAACCACCGCTGGGCCATCATGCTGTTCAGCGCCACCGCCTCGCTGCTCTTCGCGCCCAAGGTGCTGAGCGCGCTGCTGCTGCTCCGGCGCGGCGCCGGCGGGTACGGCGGCGCCCTGCGCATGGCGGCGAGCACCCTGGCCGAGGCCCTGTATTCGGCCCTGCTGGCGCCGATCCGCATGCTGTTCCACACGCGCTTCGTGATCGCCACGCTGGCCGGCTGGGAGATCAAATGGACCTCGCCGTCGCGCGACAACTCCGAAACCACGTGGCGCGAGGCGATCGGCAAGCACGGCGGCCACACGCTGCTCGGCCTGCTCTGGGCCGGCGGCGTCTATTGGCTCAACCCGGCCTTCCTCGGCTGGCTGCTGCCGGTGGTCGGCGCGCTGATCGTGTCGATTCCCCTGTCGGTCTTTTCGAGCCGGGTGTCGCTCGGCCGCGCGCTGCGCCGGGCGGGCTTCTTCCTGATCCCGGAGGAAACCTCGCCGCCGTACGAAGTGCGCTGCCTGCAGCAGGCGCTGGAACGCTCGCCGCCGCCGGGCGGCTTCGCCGCGGTGGTGGTCGACCCGCGGGTCAACGCCGTCGCCTGCGCCATCGCCCGGCGGCCCCGCCTGAACCGGCCGGCCGGCCGCTTCGACGCGGCGCTGGCCGGCGGCCCGGAGGCGCTGGACCGGCAACGCAAGCTCGACCTGCTCGACGATCCCGTCTCGCTGTGGCGGCTGCACCGGCAGGTCGGGGCAATCGACGATCCCTATCCCGAATGGAGGAAAGCCATGGAGCGTACGCATGCGCCGGCGTGAATTCCTGACCGCCTGGGCGGCCCTGGGCCTGACCGGCATGGCGCCGGCCCGTGCGTGGGCGGCGGCCGCCGGCTCGCCGCCGGCCTTCGACTACGCCTGGCTCAAGGGCGAGGCGCGCACGCTGGCGGCGCAGCCCTACCGGCCGGCGCCGGCCCACCTGCCCGCGGCGCTGGAGAACCTGGACTGGGACCAGTACCAGGCGCTGCGCTTCCGCCCGGACCACGCGCTGTGGGCGGAATCGGACGGCCCCTTCCGGCTGCAGTTCTTCCACCTCGGCCTGCACTACCGGACGCCGGTGCAGATCCACGAACTCAACGCGGGCGGCGCGCGGCCGCTGGCCTATCAGGCCGACATGTTCGACTACGGCCGCAGCGGCCTGCGCGGCGCGCGGCTGCCGGCCGACCTGGGCTTCGCCGGCTTCCGCGTGCAATACCACACCGACTGGCAGCGCGACATCGTGGCCTTTCTCGGCGCCAGCTACTTCCGCGCGGTCGGCGCCGAGATGCAGTACGGGCTGTCGGCGCGCGGCCTGGCCGTCGACTGCGGCATGGAGCGGCCGGAGGAATTCCCGGTGTTCCGCGCGTTCTGGATCGAACGCCCGGCGACGGACGCCGACCGCCTGACCGTCTATGCGCTGCTCGATTCGCCGAGCGTGGCCGGCGCCTACCGCTTCGACATTTTCCCCGGCGCCACGCTGCGCATGGAGGTCGACTGCGCGCTCTATCCGCGCCTGCCGATCGAACGGCTGGGCGTGGCGCCGCTGACCAGCATGTTCCAGCACGGCGAGAACGACATCCGCATGGCGCGGGACTGGCGGCCGGAAATCCACGATTCGGACGGGCTGTCGCTGTGGACCGGCGCCGGCGAATGGCTGTGGCGCCCGCTCGCCAACCCGGCGCAGGTGCGCTTCAACGCCTACCTCGACGAGAACCCGCGCGGCTTCGGCCTGCTGCAGCGGGACCGCGCCTTCGACCACTACCAGGATGACGGCGTGTTCTACGAGAAGCGCCCGAGCCTGTGGATCGAGCCGAAGGCCGGTTGGGGGCGCGGCAGCGTGCATCTGCTCGAACTGCCGACGCCGGACGAGACGATGGACAACATCGTCGCCTACTGGAACCCGGAACGGAAACCGCAGCCGGGCGAGGAATGGCTGTTCTCCTACCGCATGCACTGGGGCTCGCGCATGCCGTACGAATCGCCGCTGGCGCAGGTGGCGGCCACGCGCAACGGCCTCGGCGGCGTGATCGGCCGGCCGCGCACGCACTTTTCCTGGCGGTTCGTCGTCGACTTCGCCGGCGGGCCGTTCGGCATGCTGGGCGAGGAGGCGGCGATCGAGCCGGTGATCAGCGTGTCGCGCGGCGAGATCGAGATTCCGTCGGTCCGGCCGCTGCGGCCGCTGGCGGGCTATCGCGCCATCTTCGACTGGCGGCCGACCGACGACGGCACGGCGCCGGTCGACCTGCGGGTGTACCTGCGCCTGAACGGCCGGCCGCTGAGCGAGACCTGGCTGTACCAGTGGACGCCGCCCGGCCCCGAGGAGCGGCGCGCCCTGCTCGCGCGGGCGGCATACGCCGACGAGCTGGCGGCCTGAGCGTGCTGCGCGGCGCCGGCGGCTAGAAATTTATCCGGCTGATGCCGAATATGCCGATCAGGCCGATGACGATCAGGTAGATCGCCACGATGATGTTGAGCAGGCGGGGAATGAACAGGATCAGGATGCCGGCGATCAGGGAAATCAGCGGCGTGAGCTGCAGATTGATGGTGGTCATGGTTCTCTCCAGGGAAGACGGACGACTACCCGGCGGCGCTCGACGCGCCGCCGCCTCCGGCCGGGACTCCGGCCGCGCCCTCGCTCACCGCCCGGAGCAGCAGGCAGCGCTCCTCCTCGATCTCGGTCGCCGTGCGCACGCCCAGGCGGCGCAGCAGCGGCAGCGGCGGACACCATCCCTGCAGCGCGTGCTGCAGCAGGAAGGCGGCGACGGCGATGGGCAGCGCCAGAAAGCGGCGGTCGACGCCGAAGGCCAGCGTGAAACCGACCAGCACGGCCGTGGCGGCGTTGGCTTCGAGCACTCGTTCGATATCCCATTCCCGATCGAGTTCGGCCAGCCGGCGCTGGATCTTGCGCGGGCCGCCCTGCAATGTCCGGATGACGCTTTGCCGCGTGTGGCTGCGGATGCGCGCATTGACTCCGGATGCCGTGTTCAGGGGAACCCGATCTACCGTCGATGGAAGCATGGCGACTCCTTTCCTGTGCGGGGAAACCGTTGTCGATGCCGCGAGAATCGAAGTCCGGGCGGCAAGCCGCGTGCCCGGCGGCGGCGCGGCGGCCGGGAGCGGAACTCGTGCCGGCCGGCAGGGTCCATGCGGCAATCCCGCCGGATTCGACCCGCCGATTCCTGATCCGCATGTCTCCGGAATGGGCGCTGACGCACTGGAGGCCGATTGTCCTTTCCCGTATGGGCGCTGATCGTGGGCGGCCTGATGATCACCACGGCGCTGGCGGGTTCGCTGCTCAAGCGGCTGCCCGTCTCGCCGTCCATGCTGTACCTGGCGGTGGGCTACGCGCTGGGGCATTCCGCGTGGTGGGGAATCCCCGGCTGGCAGCACTACGCCGGGCTGCTCGAACGCATCGCCGAGGTCGCCCTGCTCATCTCGCTGTTCTCGGTAGGCCTGCGGCTGGGGCTGCCGCTGTGGGGCCGCCGCTGGTCCCTGCCCTTGCGCCTGGCCGTGCTGTCGATGGCGGCGACCGTCCTGCTGGTCGCCGCGGCGGCCTGCCTGGCGCTCGGGCTGTCCGTCGGCGGCGCCCTGATCCTGGGCGGCATCCTGGCGCCGACGGACCCGGTGCTGGCCTCCGACGTGCAGGTGGACGACCCGGCCGACCGCGACCGGCTGCGCTTCAGCCTGAGCGGCGAAGGCGCGCTCAACGACGGCGCCGCCTTCCCCTTCGTGATGCTCGGCCTCGGCGCGCTCGGACTGCACGACGTCGGCGCCTTCGGCTGGCGCTGGCTGGCGATCGATTTCGGCTGGAGTCTGGCCGGCGGGCTGCTGCTCGGCATGGCGCTGGGGACGCTGGTCGGGCGCGCCGTTTACCATCTCCGCACGGCGTACAACGCGGCGGTGGGCGCGGACGAGTTCGTCCTGCTCGGGCTGATCGCGCTGGTTCTACGGCACGGCGCAGGCCGTGCTGGCCTCGGGCTTCGTGGCGGTGTTCGGCGCCGGGCTGGCCTTCCAGCGCCTCAGCCGGGCCGCGCGCCTCGACGGCGAGGCGAGCGCCACCGTCAGCCTGCGCAAGCGCGAGGAACACGCCGCCGTGGCCACGCATCCGGAGTTCGCGGGCGCCTACATGAACCAGGCGGCGCGCACCTTCAGCGATCAGCTCGAACGCATCGCCGAGCTGCTGATCGTCCTGCTGATCGGCTTCATGCTGTCGTATCTGCGCTTCGACGCGCTGGCCGCCGGCTTCGCGGTCTACCTGTTCCTGCTCGTGCGCCCTTTGTCCGTCTGGCTCGGCCTGCTCGGCGCCGACGTCGGCGGCGACCAGCGCCTGCTGATGTCCTGGTTCGGCATCCGCGGCATCGGCTCGCTCTACTACCTGATGTTCGCCATGAGCCACGGCATCGCGGGCGAGGCGGCCGAACGGATGACCAGCGTCACCCTGACCGCCATCGCGGTCTCGATCATCGTGCACGGCATTTCGGTCACGCCGCTGATGAACGCCTATGCGCGGCGCCGGTCGGCGCGCCGGCGCGGCCCGGACGGCCGCGCCTGACGGCTCAGATCACGAAATCCTCGCCGGCCGCTTCCTTGCGCACCGCTTCGCCGATCTTCTGCTCGGTCAGTCCCGGCACCAGCCGCCGGATCAGGGCGTAGGCGTAGCTGCGCAGGTACACGCCCCGCCGGATGGCGAGCCGCGTGGTGTTGGGCACGAACAGGTGGGGCACGTCGAGGCGCACGAGGCTGCCGTCGCGCTCGGGGTGGTAGGCCATCGAGGCGATGATGCCGATGCCCAGGCCGATGTCGACGTAGGTCTTGATCACGTCCGCGTCGATCGCCGAGAGCACGATGTCCGGCACCAGCCCGGCCTCGGCGAAGCGGCGGTCGATGTTGGCCCGTCCGGTGAAGCCCTCGTGGTAGGTGATGATCGGATGGTCGGCGATGTCCGCCAGGGTGATCGTTTCGAGCGCGGCGAGCGGATGGCCGCGCGGCACGATGACCGCGTGGTGCCACGTGTAGTACGGAAAGGTGACCACCTCGGGGACGTTGGCCAGCCATTCGGTGGCGATGCCGATGTCGGCGTCGCCGGTGGTCAGCAGCTCGGCGATCTCCTTGGGGCTGCCCTGGTGCAGCACCAGGTGCACCTTGGGGTATTCGGCCTTGAACTGCTTGATCACCTCGGGCAGCGCGTAGCGGGCCTGCGTGTGCGTGGTGGCGATGACCAGGTTGCCGGTCTCGCGGCTGGCGAAATGCTCGGCGATGTTGCGCACGTTCTGGGTGTCCAGCAGGATGCGCTCGACCACGGCCAGGACTTCCCGGCCCGGCTCGGTCAGCCCGAGCAGCCGCTTGCCGCGGCGGACGAAGATCTCGACGCCGAGTTCGTCCTCCAGGTCCTTGATGTGCTTGGAGACGCCCGGCTGCGAGGTGAACAGCGTGTTGGCCACGGTGGTCAGGTTGAAGTCCTGGCGCACCGTTTCGCGCACGATCCTGAGTTGCTGGAAATTCATTCCGCCTCCCGGCTCGCCGCGGCCGATCGCCATTCGATGAAGGTCTTCACGCCCAGCGTCAGCAGGGCCAGCAGCGCCAGCAGCGAAGCCACGGCGAAGGCGGCGACGAAGTTGTATTCGTTGTAGAGGATTTCCACCTGCAGCGGCATGGTGTTGGTCTTGCCGCGGATGTGCCCGGAGACCACGGACACCGCACCGAATTCGCCCATCGCCCGCGCGTTGCACAGGATCACGCCGTAGAGCAGGCCCCACTTGATGTTGGGCAGGGTGACGCGGCGGAAGGTCGTCCAGCCGCCGGCGCCGAGGACCACGGCGGCCTCTTCCTCGTCGCTGCCCTGCGCCTGCATCAGCGGAATCAGCTCGCGGGCGACGAAGGGAAAGGTGACGAAGACGGTCGCCAGCACCAGCCCCGGCACGGCGTAGAGGATCTTCACGTCCCAGGCTGCGAGCTGCGGTCCGAACCACCCCTGCGCGCCGAACAGCAGCACGTAGATCAGCCCGGAGACCACCGGCGACACCGAGAACGGCAGGTCGATCAGGGTGATCAGCACGTGCTTGCCGCGAAAGTTGAACTTGGCGATCGCCCACGCGGCGGCGACCCCGAACACCAGATTGAGCGGCACCGCGACGGCGGCCACCAGCAGGGTCAGCCTGATCGCGGCCAGCGCGTCGGGATTCGAAATGCCGGCGGCGTAGGCGCTCCAGCCCTTCTTGAACGCCTCGGCGAACACCGCGGCCAGCGGCATCAGCAGGAACAGGCCGAAGAACGCGACGACCAGCGCGATCAGCGCGAGGCGGACGGGCCACGGTTCGTCCGTGGCGATGCGGCGGGGCTGGAGTTCCGCCCGCGACGCCAGCCCAAGAGTGACGGTTCCCGCCATGATCCCCTCCCTCAGATGCGCCGATGGCTGCGCTGGGTCCACGCCTGCAGCACGTTGATCAGCAGGAGCAGCAGGAAGGACAGCACCAGCATCACCACCGCGATGGCCGTGGCACCCGCGTAGTCGTACTGCTCCAGCTTGGTGATGATCATCAGCGGCGCGATCTCGGAAATGAACGGCATGTTGCCGGCGATGAAGATCACCGAGCCGTATTCGCCGACGGCGCGGGCGAAGGCCAGCGCGAAGCCGGTCAGCAGCGCCGGCGAGAGGTACGGCAGGATGACCCGGCGGAAGGTCTGCCAGCGCGTCGCGCCCAGGCACGCCGCCGCCTCCTCGACCTCGGCTTCGAGGTCCTCCAGGACGGGCTGGACGGTGCGCACCACGAAGGGCAGCCCGATGAACACCAGCGCGACGAAGACGCCGGCCGGGGTGTAGGCCACCTCGACGCCGAGCGGTTCGAGCAGGCCGCCGATCCAGCCGTTCCTGGCGTACAGCGTGGCCAGCGCGATGCCGGCCACCGCGGTCGGCAAGGCGAACGGCAGATCGACCAGGGCGTCGATCAGCCCCTTGCCGGGGAAGCGGTAGCGCACCAGCACCCAGGCGAAGAGCAGGCCGAAGACCGCGTTGACCCCGGCGGCGGCCAGCGACGCGCCGAAACTGAGGCGGAAGGAGGCGATCACCCGGGGATGCGTGACCACCTGCCAGAACCCTTCCCAGCCCAGCGACGCCGATTTCAGGAACACCGAGGAGAGCGGGATCAGGACGATCAGCCCCAGATAGACGACCGAATAGCCGAGCGCCAGCGAAAACCCCGGCAGGACGCTGTGCTTCACGTCCAGGACGGACCGCCAGGAACGGCGCGGCGCGGGCAGGACGAGATCGCTCATCGCCGTTCTCCTCGGTTTCCTTCCGGATGCCGGGCTAGCGCCCCGCCCCGTAGATCTTGTCGAAGGAGCCGCCGTCGGCGAAGTGGGTCTTCTGCGCCTTGTCCCAGCCGCCGAAGACTTCGTCGATGGTGATCAGGTTCACCTTGGCGAACTGCTTGGCGTACTTCGCCGCGACCTTGGCGTCGCGCGGCCGGTAGTAGTGCTTGGCCGCGATCTCCTGCGCTTCCGGCGAATAGAGGTATTCGAGGTAGGCCTCGGCCACCTTGCGCGTGCCGCGCTTGTCGACCGTCTTGTCCACCACCGACACCGGCGGCTCGGCGAGGATCGACAGCGACGGGGTGACGATGTCGAATTTCTCCGGCCCGAGTTCCTTGACCGCCAGGAAGGCCTCGTTCTCCCAGGCCAGCAGCACGTCGCCGATGCCGCGCTCGGTGAACGTGGTGGTCGCGCCGCGCGCGCCCGAGTCGAGCACCTTGACGTTCTTGAACAGCTTGCCGACGAAGTCCCGCGCCGTGTCGTCGCTGCCGCCCGGCTGCTTCAGGGCGTAGGCCCATGCCGCCAGATAGTTCCAGCGGGCGCCGCCGGAGGTCTTGGGATTCGGGGTGACGATGCCGATGCCCGGCTTGACCAGATCGTTCCAGTCCTTGATCTGCTTGGGGTTGCCCTTGCGCACCAGGAAGACGATGGTCGAGGTGTAGGGCGAGGCGTTCTGCGGCAGGCGCTTCTGCCAGTTGTCGGGAATCAGCTTCCTTTCGGCCAGCTCGTTGATGTCGTAGGCCAGCGCCAGGGTGACCACGTCGGCCTCCAGGCCGTCGATCACGCTGCGCGCCTGCTTGCCCGAGCCGCCGTGCGACTGGTTGATGGTGACCTTCTCGCCGGTCTTGCCCTGCCAGTACTTGGCGAAAGCGGCGTTGTAGTCCTGGTAGAGCTCGCGCGTCGGGTCGTAGGACACGTTGAGCAGGGAGACCTCGGCCCGCGCCACGCCGCTGCCCGCGGCCACCGCCAGTCCCAGCACAAGCCCGCCAAACAGTTTGCGGATCGTCATCGGTTCGCTCCTTGAAAATAGGTGACGAACCGGAGTTTATGGAGTCGCGCGCCGCCTCCAAACGAATCAATTTCTATTTGCTTATGCGCGACTCATGCATAAATTAAGAACCGTAGGTTATTAAGCGGGAACAAAACATTCCCAAGGGAAATAAAGCGGTTGACAGCCTACTTCTCCTGTCGACCACTCAACCTCACGCGCGGATGGCGTCCAGCCCTGGCCAGTCGAACTCGATGCCGTGGCCGGGGCGGTCCGGTGCCAGGGCGTAGCCTTCCTCGATCTTCAGCGGCTCGGCGATGTAGCGGTCGAGGCCGAAGCCGTGCGCTTCCAGGTACGAGCGGTTGGGCACGGCGGCCAGCAACTGCACGGTGACATCGTGCGCGCCGTGCGAGGTCACCGGCAGGTTGAAGGCCTCGGCCAGGTGGGCGATCTTGATGAACGCGGTGACGCCGCCGCAATTGGTGACGTCCGGTTCGGGATAGGTGACGCCGCCGGTGGCGATCAGGTGCTTGAATTCCCATAGCGTGCGCAGATTTTCGCCGGCGGCGACCGGCAGGCCGCCCTCCCGCACCACGCGGGCGTGGCCGGCCACGTCGTCGGGGATGACCGGCTCTTCCAGCCACACCGGCTGATACGGTGCGAAGGCGCGCGCCGCGCGGATCGCCTCGTCGGCCGACCATTTCATGTTGGCGTCCACCATCAGCGGGAAGCCCTCGCCCAGGTGCTCGCGCATCGCCTTGACGCGCGCCACGTCCTCGGCGAGCCGCGCGCGGCCGACCTTCATCTTGATCGCCCGGAAGCCCTTGCCGAGGTTGTCGTCGGTCTGGCGCAACAGCTTGTCGAGCGGGAAGTCGAGATCGATGCCGCCCGCGTAGCACGGCACGCGCGGATCGTGGCCGCCCAGCAGCTTCCACAGCGGCAGCTTGGCGCGCTTGGCCTTCAGGTCCCACAGCGCCATGTCGAACGCCGACAGCGCCAGCACCGTCGGCCCGCCGCGGCCGCCGTAGTGCAGGCCCCACCAGAGTTTCTGCCACAGATGCTCGATGCGGTCGGCGTCCTCGTGCAGCGCCAGGTCGGGAAAATCGCGCGCCAGCAGCGCCTCGATGGCCGCGCCGTTGCGGCCCACGGTAAAGGTGTAGCCGACGCCCTCGGCGCCATCGGCGTCGCGGACGCGCAGCGTGTTCAGCTCGAATTCGAGCATCTGGCCATGGGTGCTGTCGCTCAGTTCGGCTTCGAGCGGCACGCGGTAATAGCCGGATTCCAGGGAAACGATATGGGGCATGTCATCCTCGCTTGGGTTGTCGGTGGTTGGAACTACATGGATGTCCAGTACGTTAGACGTGCGCGGAGGCCGGCACCCAGCGGTACAGCGTGGGAACCGACACGCCGAGGCTCCTGGCCACGTCCCTGGGCGGGACGCCGCTGGCCAGCAGCTGCCTGGCCGATTCGATCTTGCCGCCGGTCATCTTCGGCTTGCGGCCGCCCTTGCGTCCGAGGCACCGGGCGGCCTCCAGCCCGGCGCGAGTGCGCTCGACGGTCAACTCGCGTTCCATCTCGGCGAGGCTGTCCATGAGGTGGAAGAAGAACCGGCCTGCAGGCGTGCCGGTGTCGAGGGCGTCGGCGAGGCTCTTGAACTGGACGCCCTGCCGGTGCAGCCCGCCGAACAGATCGACCAGCTGCCTGACGCCGCGGCCCAGCCGGTCGAGCTTCCAGACGACCAGGGTATCGCCCCGCCGCAGCATTTCGAGCGTCCGCTCCAACCCGGGACGCTCGGCCCGCGTGCCGCTCGCCTCGTCTTCGAAGACCTGCCGGCACCCGGCCCGGACCAGGGCTTCCCGTTGCAATTCGAGGTTCGGGTCCTGCGTCGAGGCACGCGCGTAGCCGATCAACATGGATCAGCGTCCCATGGGCGGCTTGTTCTGGCCAGTCATGCTTCCGTCCCACGATCGCCACGATATCCGTCTTCGGCATCCTTGCGCACGGCGGGCAGTTGGTGGAGCAATTCCGGCAGCGCCGTTTGCAGGGTATCCCACACCACATCGAAGTTGATGTCGAAATAACCGTGGGCGATGCGGTTGCGCATACCACGCATGTAGCGCCACGGCACTTCGGGATGGGCCTGGGCAAACTCGGCATAGCCGTCCAGCACCTTCGTGGCCGCCTCGCCAATGATGATGAAGCTCATGACCACGGCCTGCTGGGTACGCCTGTCGGCCAGGAAGTCTTCCTTGGCCAGCCCGTCCGCGAAGCTGCATGCATCGGCGGCGGCCTGCCGTATGTGGTCGAGGTAATCGGGAAGGCGGAAGTCGTTCATACCGGCCGAGCCTCGCCGAGTACTTTGGCCCGGAACTTCGCCGGCAGATCCGCCGGGGTGAGCAGATCGACATGAACGCCGAGCAGCGATTCCAATTCGTCCTGCAGGCCGCCCAGATCGAGGAGTGTCGCGCCAGGCAGCGCATCGACCAGCAGATCGAGATCGCTGCCATCCCGATCGGTGCCATGCAGCACCGAACCGAAGACGCGCGGGTTCGCCGTGCGGAAGCGGCTTACCGCTTCGCGCACCGCACTTCGCTTCATATCGAGCACAACCGATGGACGCATGGCCACCCTCTCTTATCGAAACCCGTCGAAATGATATGCAATCGAGAATCCGGTTTCAAGAACCGATTACGTCGCCGCGCGCCAAGTCACCGCGAATTCCCGATCGCATGGCATGAACATTCCTCGCCTTCGGCCGCCTGCTCCAGGTTGCGCATGATGCCGCATTCGCTGGCCGTGTGCCTGGCGTGGCAGGTGTCGCGCAGCGCGTGCAGCTGCCGTTCGAGCAGCCGCAGCGATTCGACCTGCTGGTGGATGCGCGCGATCTGCGTGTCGATCAGGTCGTTGATCGCGTCGCATGCCAGATCGGGATCGGCCTGGAAACGGCGCAAGGTGCGCACGTCGGCCAGTCCGATGCCGAGCGAACGGCAATGGCGGATGAAATTGAGCTGCGTCAGGTGGGCCTCGGAATATCGGCGATAGCCGTTGGCCTCCCGCGCCGCCGGGTCGAGCAGGTGTTCCCGTTCGTAAAAGCGCACTGTTTCCACGTCGCAGGCGCCGCGCCTGGCGAGTTCCCCGATCCGCATGGCTGCTCCTTCAAGAAAACAAACTCCGTATCAGATACGGACTGTCGAATGATGAAGCCGTTCCACGGCACGCGCAATGCGCGGCGAAACGGCTTGACCCTGTAGCGGCTACAGGCTGTTCAATGACGCCATTACCCTCTGGGGAAAACCGTCATGAACACACCGGATACCGCCAAACATTTCGGATCGGAACGGCAGGCGCCCGCGCACGGGCGGGAGCACGACGCCTGCTGCGGCGCCCCTCGCCCGCAGACCGGCCAGCCGCCGGCCACGCATGAAGCGTGCCGTCACGCCCCGGCGCCCGCCCAGGACGCCTGCTGCGCCGATCATCGCGCCCACGCCGAAGGAACGTCTCCGGCGCACGCCGCCTGCTGCGCTTCGGCCGCCGCCGCGCCCGACGCCTGCTGCGGCGGCTCGCAGGCGGCCATCCCGGCGGCGGCGCCCGCCGCGCCGCCGGCCGATACCCGGATGGAGCGCTACCGCATCGTCAAGATGGACTGCCCGACCGAGGAAAGACTGATCCGCAACCGGCTGGAACCGATGGCCGGCGTCGTCCGGCTCGACTTCAACCTGCTGGCGCGCGAGCTGACGGTGCATCACCGCCTCGACGATCCGGCGGCCATCGTGGCGGCCCTGAACGCGCTCGACATGCAGCCGAGCCCGCTCGCCGCCGACGCGCCGGCTGCGGCCCTGCCGCCGGCGCTGGGCGGCCGGCAGAAGGTCTTGCTGGCGGTCAGCGGCCTCGCCGCGCTGGGCGCCGAGGCCGTCGGCTGGATCGGCGGAGCGGACGGCGGGGAGCTGTCGCTGCCGGTCATCGTCCTGGCCCTGGTGTCGATCGCCAGCGCCGGCCTGCCGACCTTGAAAAAGGGCTGGATCGCGGTGCGCAACCGCACGCTCAACATCTACTTCCTGATGTCGCTGGCGGTGGTCGGCGCGGCGCTGATCGGTAAATGGCCGGAGGCGGCGATGGTGATCTTTCTCTTCGCCGTGGCGGAGACGATCGAGGCGCTGTCGCTCGAACGCGCGCGCAACGCCATCCGCGCGCTGACCGCGCTGGCGCCGGAGACCGCCGAGGTGCAGACGGCGGACGGCTGGCGCGAGGTGCCGCCGGCCGCGGTGCCGGTGGGCAGCCGCATCCGCGTGCGCGCCGGCGCGCGCGTGCCGCTCGACGCCCGCGTCGCCAGCGGCCGCGCCGCGCTCAACCAGGCGCCGATCACCGGCGAGAGCCTGCCGGTGGACAAGCAGCCCGGCGACCCGCTCTACGCCGGCACGATCGTCACCGACGGCGTGCTGGAAGCCGTGGTGACGGCCGCCGCCGGGGACAGCACGCTGGCGCGCATCGCCGCCGCCATCCAGGAGGCGCAGGCGCAGCGCGCGCCGACGCAGCGTTTCGTCGACCGCTTCGCCCGCTACTACACGCCGGCGGTGGTCGCCGTGGCGGTGGCGGTGGCCGCGTTCGGCCCGCTGGTTTTCGGCGGTCCCTGGATCGACTGGATCTACGAGGCGCTGGTCATCCTGGTCATCGCCTGCCCGTGCGCGCTGGTGGTGTTGACGCCGGTCACCGTGGTCAGCGGCCTGGCCGCCGCCGCCCGGCACGGCATCCTGGTCAAAGGCGGCGTGTACCTCGAAAACGGGCGCCGGCTCAAGGCCATGGCCCTGGACAAGACCGGCACCCTGACGCGCGGCGCCGCCGCGCTGACCGACGCGCTGGCGCCCCCGGTTCCGCTCGCCGACGTGCCGGGCGAGCGCGCCCTGCTGCTGGCGGCCAGCCTGGACGAGCACAGCACGCATCCCGTGGCGCGGGCGCTGGTTGACGGCTGGCGCGCGCGGCAGCCGGACGCGGCGCTCCTGCCCGTCGACGATTTCCGGGTGCTCGACGGGCGCGGCGTGCAGGGCGTGATCGCCGGGCAGACGTGGCGGCTCGGCAACCACCGCCTGGTGGAGGAAACCGGCGTCTGCTCGCCGGCGCTGGAGGCCCGGCTGGAGGCGCTGGAACAGGCCGGCAAGACGGCCGTCGTGCTGATCGGGCCGGCCGGCCCGGCGGGCCTGTTCGGCGTGGCCGACACGCTGCGCCCGGAAAGCGCCCCGGCGATCGCCGCGCTCAAGGCGCTCGGCGTCGAGCCGGTGATGCTGACCGGCGACAATCCGCTCACCGCCGGGGTGATCGCCGGTCAGTTGGGCATCGGCGACGCGCGCGGCAACCTGCTGCCGGCGGACAAGCAATCGGTCATCGCCGAGCTGAAGGCGCGCTACGGCGAGGTCGGCATGGTCGGCGACGGGGTCAACGACGCGCCGGCGCTGGCGCGCGCCGACGTCGGCTTCGCCATGGGCGCGGCCGGCACGGCGACCGCGCTGGAAACGGCCGACGTCGCCATCATGGACGACGATCCGCGCAAGCTGGCGCGCTTCATCGACCTGAGCCGGCACACGGCGGTGATCCTCAGGCAGAACATCGCGCTGGCCCTGGGCATCAAGGGGCTGTTCCTGGTGCTGGCGCTGGCCGGCCAGGCGACGCTGTGGATGGCCGTGTTCGCCGACATGGGCTCCAGCCTGCTGGTCGTCTTCAACGGCCTGCGCCTGCTGCGCAAGTGACCCGGCCGGAGCGCCGAAATGGAAATGGATATGGAAGCCGAGAAGAACCGGATGTGGAACCTCCTTTTCCTGGGCTGGCTGATCGCCAGCGTCGCCACGCTGGGCAGCCTGTTCTTCAGCGAGGTGATGGACCGGGCGCCGTGCGTGCTCTGCTGGTACCAGCGCATCTTCATGTTTCCCCTGCCGATCATCCTGACGGCCGGATTGCTTCCGTTCGACCCGCGCTGCGCGCGGTACGCCCTGCCGCTCGCCGTCGCGGGCTGGGGCGTGGCGCTGTACCACTGCCTGCTTTACCTGGGATTCATCCCGCAGCAGCTGCAACCGTGCACGCAAGGATTGTCGTGCGCCGACGTCAAGCTGGAGCTGTTCGGCTTCGTCACGATTCCCCTGTTGTCGCTCCTCGCATTCACTCTCCTCGTTGCACTGCTCCTGGCCGTGCGGAAAGGCACCGCGTCGTGAAAAGACTCCACGTGATCATCGCCGCCTCCCTCGTTCTCGTCCTCGCCTTCGGCGGCGGCGCCTATTACTACAAGGCGAGCCAGGCGCAGGACATCGCCCGGCTCGCGCAGCCGGGCGAATCGCCGTTCAACCGGCCGGCCTCCGCCACGCTCGGCGCCGAGTCGGCCAAGGTGGTGATCGTCGAGTTCTTCGATCCGGCCTGCGAGGCCTGCCGGATGATGTACCCCTACGTCAAGTCGCTGCTGCGCACGCATGAGGGGAAGCTTCACCTGTCGTTGCGGTATGCCACCTTCCATCAGGGGTCCGATTACGTCGCCAGGGTATTGGAAGCCGCCCGCCTGCAGGGCGAGGAGATGTACTGGAGGTCCGTGGAGTCCGTTCTCGCCAACCAGCCGGTATGGGCCGATCACGAGCATCCGGCTCCGCAGAAGGTGTGGGATTTTCTCGAAAAGACCGGCCTGGATCTCGAAAAGGCCAGAAAAGACATGGACGACCCGCGCATTGCCGCCCTGCTGCGGCAGGACGCCATGGACCTGGAGACGTTGAAAGTCGCCAAGACGCCCTCCTTCTTCATCAACGGCAGGCCGCTCGAAACCTTCGGCCAGAACAGCCTGCGCTTCCAGGTGGAGAGCGAGATCAAGCGCGCCTACCCATGACTCCGGCACCGGATGGACCCGTCGGCGCCGCCGGGTGCGACGGTCAGCGCACGCGCCGCACTTCGTAGCCGCTGACGCGCAGCAGGTCGATCGCCTCCTCGACCTTGCGCTGGCGACGCTCCTGACGCCGGTTGACGTGCCTGGCCGGCAGGCCGGCCAGGCGGTAGCCGTGGGCGCGCAGCCAGTCGTCGATCAGTTCGAGGCTTTTCCGGCCGATGCCCGGCGCGCGTTCGATGACGCGCGCGTCGAGGGCGGCGACTTCCTGGGGGGAAATGCTGGGCTTGTTGAGCAGGAGCCGCAAGGCGTTGCGCTGCCGCGTCGGGAGAATGACAGTCGCGGACTCCGGGCTGCCGGCGCACAGGAAGGCGCCATCGGTCGTTTCGGGCATGGCACGCGCATCCGGAAAACGGGACGGATAGAAACTCCATGCCGGCGAGCGGCAAGGAGCGCGTTTGAAGCCCGGTCAGGGTACGGATTTCGCCGCGTACAGCCAACGAAAAAATCCTGATATCGATATCCGTCGATTCGCATATCGCCATATTCCCGGAAGGAATAATCATCGTGGCAATCGTTCGTTCCCTTTCCCGGCGAAAGTCCCTAGATTGGCCGCAACACATTGTTGAAGGAACGGCCATGACCACGCTGATCGTCGGCGGCGACCACGTTGACACCTATCGCGCTTTCCTCTCGGCCAGCGGCTACGGCCCCGTCATGCACCTGAAGGGCCGCAAGCCGCGCGAATGCGATCAGGCGCTGCCGCGCCACACGCGGCTGGTGGTGATCATGGTGGATCAGGTCAGCCACGGGCTGGCGCTCAGGATGCGCCGGGCGGCCAACGCGCAGAACCTGCCGGTGGTGTTCACCAAGCGCTCGATCAGCCAGTTGAACAAGGCGCTGGATCGCATGAAGCGCGGCGGCCTCGTGCAATAGGCGCAAGGGAAAACATGAGCGCGGAAACGCCGATCCTGATCGTACCCGGACGCGGCAACAGCGGCGCCGGACATTGGCAGACGCTGATGGAGGAGCACCTTTCCCCGACGCGGCGCGTCGAGCAGGACGATTGGGACGCGCCCGACCTGGAATCCTGGAGCCGGCGGATCGACGCGATGGCGCGGCGGCAGGACACGCCGCCGCTGCTCGTCGCGCACAGCTTCGGCTGCCTGGCGGCGGCGCATGCGCAGATCGTCCGCGGCGCGCCGGTCGGCGCCACCCTGTTCGTCGCTCCGGCGGACCCGTGCCGGTTCGGGCTGCCGGAGGACGTCTTCCGCCAACCGCTGGGCCGGCCGGGGTTTCTGGTGGCCAGCGACGACGACCCGTGGATGTCCGAGGAACGGGCGGTCGCCCTGGCCAGGGCCTGGGGCATCGGCCATCTGACGCTGCGCGGCGCCGGCCACATCAACGTCGCCTCGGGGTACGGCCGCTGGCCGCTCGGCGAAGACCTCGTGCACCGGCTGCGCGAGCGATCGGCGGCGCGGCGGACGCCGTTCCGGCCCGCTCCGGCGCACGCGCATTCCGGGCGGTGCTCCGGCATTCGGCATATATCGAAATAAGAAACGAATCGTTCGCCGCTCCGGGACTCCTTGATAAATTGAATCGTCATCCGGCGGACAGCCGCCGGGCGCCGATCCGACAGCGCAACGGCAACGTCGCGCGACATGAACCCGACAACATCAAGGAAAAATTCAATGAGCGACGATACCGAAGTCCGCCGGACGCTGAGCGAAGCCGCCGCCCGCCAGCTCGCCAATTCCACCAAGACCCATGCGCAATGGAGCGGCATCACGCCGCGCTGGCTGGTCTCGTTCCTGCCCTGGACGCCGGTCGAGGCGGGCATCTTCCGGCTGAACCGGGTCAAGGAACAATCCGGCGATTCGCCGGCGGACGTCGAATGCAGCCCGGACCACAACGAGGACTTGCCGGAAACCTTCGTCGACTACGAAACCAAACCCCGCGAATACTCGCTGAACGCGGTGACCACCGTGCTCGACGTGCAGACCCGGGTGTCCGACCTCTACAGTTCGCCGATCGACCAGATCCAAGAACAGCTCCGCTTGCTGATCGAAAAGGTGAAGGAAAAGCAGGAGAACGAACTGGTCAACAACGAGGACTATGGCCTGCTCAACAACATCGTCCGCGCGCAGCAGATCTCCACGCGCAAAGGCCGCCCGACGCCGGACGACCTCGACGAACTGATCAGCAAGGTGTGGAAGGAACCGGCCTTCTTCCTGGCCCACCCGCGCGCCATCGCCGCGTTCGGCCGGGAATGCACGCGCCGCGGCGTGCCGCCGCCCACCGTCTCGCTCTTCGGCGCGCAGTTCCTCACCTGGCGCGGCCTGCCGCTGGTGCCGAGCGACAAGCTGCACGTCAACGAGAACAACCGGACCGACATCCTCCTGCTGCGCACGGGCGAGAAGAAACAGGGCGTCACCGGCCTGTTCCAGCCCGGCGTGCCGGGCGAGATCGCGCCGAGCCTGTCGGTCCGCTTCATGGGCATCAACCGCAAGGCCATCGCCTCGTACCTCATCTCCCTGTATTGCTCGGCGGCCGTACTGACCGACGATGCCATCGCCGTGCTGCAGAACGTCGAAGTCGATCAGTACTATGACTACGCCTGATCCCGCCCTCCTGCCGGCGTCCGAAACCCGGGCGGCCCAGGCCGCCGGCGCGCCGGACCCGGCGCTGATCGCGCAACTGGCCAACCAGTTCTTCGCGGCCCTGCCGGGCAGCGCCATCGCGCCGACACCGCGGCAGCCGTCGTTCTCGCCGGCGCTGTCGATCGCGCCGCAGGCGGCGGCGCCGGCGGGCGTGCCGGTCGAGGCACCCGCCTTGCCGGCGGCGTCGCCGCTGCCGGCCGATGCCGCGCCGCCCGTGGCCTTGTCTCCGGCCGCGAACGACCTGCGCGACATTCCGTCGACGCTCGGCGGCGCCCTCTCCCTGATTCCGTCGCGCCTCGCCTCGCCGTCCGCGGAGAGCGTCACCCCGGCCAGCGGCTTTTATTTCGTCAACGAGGCCGGGACCGGCAAGGCGCTCCCCTTCGGCTTCGGTGCCATCTCGGTCGTCCCGGAACTCGTCGAGCGGCATCCCAACCGCACGCCGGATCTCGGCTTCGCCTCGGCGCGGCCGTTCGACCCGCGCGCCGTCCGCAACGACTTCCCGATCCTGCGCGAGCAGGTCAACGGCAAGCCGCTCGTCTGGCTGGACAACGCGGCGACGACGCAGAAGCCGCAGTCGGTGATCGACCGCCTGGCCTATTTCTACGAACACGAAAACTCGAACATCCACCGCGCGGCCCATACGCTGGCCGCCCGCGCCACCGATGCCTACGAGGAGGCGCGCGAGAAAGCCCGCGCCTTCCTCAACGCCGAAAGCGCCGAGCAGATCGTCTTCGTGCGCGGCACGACGGAAGCGATCAACCTGGTCGCCAAGACGTGGGGCGCCAAATATGTCGGTCCGGGCGACGAGATCGTGATCAGTTGGCTGGAGCACCACGCCAACATCGTGCCGTGGCAGCAACTGGCGGCGGAAAAAGGCGCCCGGCTGCGCGTCATCCCGGTCGACGACGACGGTGATCTGATTCTTTCCGAGTACGAGCGGCTGCTTGGTCCGCGCACGAAGATCGTGGCCGTGACGCAGGTCTCCAACGCCCTCGGCACGGTCACGCCGACCCGGGCCATCGTCAACGCGGCGCACCGCCACGGCGCGCGCGTGCTGATCGACGGCGCGCAGTCGGTGTCGCACCAGCGCACCGACGTGCAGGCGCTCGGCGCCGACTTTTTCGTCTTCTCCGGACACAAGGTTTTCGGCCCGACCGGCATCGGCGTGCTCTACGGCAAGCGCGAGGCGCTGGAGGAAGCGCCGCCGTGGCAGGGCGGCGGCAACATGATCGCCGACGTCACCTTCGAGCGCACCCTGTACCAGCCGGCGCCGGCCAAGTTCGAGGCGGGCACCGGCAACATCGCCGACGCCGTCGGCCTGGGCGCGGCGATCGACTACGTCAACAAACTCGGCATCGACAACATCGCCCGCTACGAGCACGAGCTGATCGCCTACGCCACGCAGGCGCTGAAGACCATTCCCGGACTGCGCATCATCGGCAACGCCCGGGAAAAGGCCGGCGTGATCTCGCTGGTGCTCGACGGCTTCAAGACCGAGGAAGTCGGCGCGCATCTGGCGCGCGAAGGCATCGCCGTGCGCGCCGGCCATCACTGCGCCCAGCCCATCCTGCGCCGCTTCGGGCTGGAGAGCTCGGTGCGCCCGTCGTTCGCGCCCTACAACACCTGCGAGGACATCGACGCGCTGGTGCGCGCGCTGCGCCAGTTGCGCAGCCAGCGCGCGTAGGGCCGGGAGGGAAGCGGAGCGCCGATTCCGCTTCCCTCCCCTTTTTTCGCCGCCTCAGGAACGCCCCGTGATGCGCTGGAACTTCTCCAGAAGCTGCTCCTGCGTCTCGCGATGCTCGGGATGCACGAAGATGCACTCGACCGGGCAGACGACTTCGCATTGATGTTCGGCGTAGTGGCCGACGCATTCCGTGCACAGCGCCGGATCGATCTCGAAGATTTCCGGCCCCTGGTAAATGGCGCCGTTCGGGCACTCGACCTCGCACACGTCGCAATTGATGCATTCGTCGGTAATCATCAAGGCCATGGGAATTGTCTCGGCAGGAAAAAAGGAACCGGCGGCTGGTCAGGCCGGCACCGGCGCGAATTGATAGGCGGCGGCCAGCAGCCCCGCCACGGCGGCGAACGCGGGCAAGGCGAACTTCCGGCAGCCTGCCGGATCGCGCCAATGGCGCAGCAGCCGCCGCGCGGTCGCAACGCTCCAGGCCAGCCCCGCCAGCACGCCGGCCAGCCGCAGCCAGGGCAGGACGGCCCAGGCGTTCATGCCGCCGCGGGCCAGGATGGACAGCGAATGCTCCATCGCGCCCAGCGCCAGTCCGATGCCGGCGAGCGGGATCAGCGCGTAGGCCAGCGCGCCGGCCAGTTTCTGCCGCCCCGAGGCCGCCATCAGCAATCCCGCGCCGGCCAGCGTACCCAGGGCGAGCGCCGTGCCGGCGATGCCGAGCAGGGCGGCGAGCGCGCCGGCCAGATCGCTCCGCATGCCTTCGTGGCGGAACAGCCAGCGCGAAACCTCGGCCTGCCAGACGGGCGCCTCTCCGGACCATTGCTGCAATGCCGCCAGCGCCTGCTGGTGCCAGGGACTGCCCGGCCAATGCACGGCCCCGTACAGCAGGCCGATCAACACGTACAGGATGCCGGCCGCCTCCCAGTTCCGCACCTCGTCCGGCTCCAGCGTGGCGATCTCTTCGCCCGGCGCGCGCCAGGACAGGGCGACGGCCTGCCGATGGCCGCTGCAGCGGCTGCACATGTTGCATTTCTCGTTGCTGCGCAGCCGCCGCACGTCCAGCAGCGGCGGGCAATCCACCGCGCTCGGCGCGGGCCGGGGCGCGGCGTCCCATCTGGCGCGGTCGACCTTGAAGTGCAGCACGGCGCAGCGCGCCAGCAGCGAGAAGATGCTGGCGCCCGGGCAGACGAAGCGGCACCAGACCCGCTTGCCGCGGCCGTAGATCAGCCCGGTGATCAGCGACAGGCACGAGGTTCCCCCGATGACCAGCAGCGTCGCCGGCGCCGAACGGAAGGCGTCGATGAGGTGCTCGTACAGCGTGACGAAGCAGAAGAACACGAGCGGCAAGGCCGGCTTGCGCATCCAGGCCGGCACCTTCAGGCCGCGCCCGTGGCGGCTGGCGAACTCGGTCAGCGTGCCGTCCGGGCACATGAGGCCGCACCAGAACTGGCCGAAGATCAGCATGCTGAGGATGACGCCGGGCCACCACGCCCCCCAGAACAGGGCTTCGGCGAAGCGCGCCAGGCTGTCGAACACGCCGGCGCGTGAATCGGCTTCGGGCAGGAAGACGGGCGCCACCAGCAGGAAGAGATAGACGGCCACGATGCTCCACTGCAGTTTGCGGATCAAATCCTGGCGCCGCTGCAAGGCGTCTCCCACCGCCTGGATGCGCATCGGCGAAAACCGGCCGCCGCCCCGGCGCGGGAAAACGATCACCTGTTCCTGTTCCATGCGTTTCCCCGATTCAGCGGCCCGCCTGCCAGGCGCCCACGATCCGCTGCGCCGTCTTGCGCACTTCGAGATCCGGGTCCTCGGCCGCCGCGCGCCGCAGCCTCGGCAATGCCGAGCGGTCGCCGATCGCCTCCAGGGCATTCGCCGCCTCCTTGCGCAGATTGCTCACCGCGTGCTCCAGCGCCGCCAGCAGGGCGGGCACGGCGGCGCGAGCCTTCAGCCGCCCCAGCGCGTTGGCGGCCTTGAGGCGGACTTCCCAGTACGTGTCCCGCAACAGCGCGTCGATCAGCCCTTCGCCGGCGGCCGGATCGAGCAGCTTGCCGAGCGTGGCCGCCGCTTCCTCGCGCACCTGCCAGTCCGCGTCCCGCAATGCAGCCAGCAACGCGGCACGGGCGACAGGCAAGCCTTCGGCGCCGGCGAAACCCAGCGCGCCCGTCGCCGCCCGGCGGACTTCAGGCGATGGATCGTCCACCCGTTCGGCAATCGCCTCGATGGCCCGCGCGTCGCGCAAATAGGCCAATACGCCGACGGCTTCGCGCCGCACCGCGGCGAGCGGGTCGCGCAGCGACTCGACGGCCGGCGCCAGCGCCGCCGGCTCGCGCAGTTTGCGCAAACCGCCCAGGATCGCCGCGCGCGACACGCCTTCGGCCGACGCCAACGCCGCCACCAGCAAGGGACCGCCCTCCCCGTCGCGCAGCTCGGACAGCGAAGCGGCGGCGGCCCGGCGCACTTCGGCGTCGGCATCGCCGAGCAGCGCCAGCAGGCTTTCGACCGCCGGACGCGCGCCGATGCCTTCCAGCGCCTGCGCCGCCTCCAGCCGTACCTCGGCGGCGGCGTCGCGGGAGGCGCGTAGGTAAACGGCCAGCCCCTCGCTGTCGAATTCGTCATTCACTTCGCGCACCGCGATGCGGCGCACCGCCGGATCGTCATCGCCGAGCTGCGCCAGCAGATGCGGCGGGAGGTCGGGATCGAACGCTGCGTAGGCCATGGGTCACCGCACCAGATAGGGAATCTCGACGCGGATCGCCTTGGTCGGGCAATCCTGCTGGCACGGATAGCAGTACCAGCATTCGTCATAGGCCATCACGACCTTGCCGCTGTCGTCCAGCTTCAGGATGTCGGTCGGGCACACCTCGATGCAGGTCCGGCACCCCTTGGCGGCGATGCATTTGTCGTGGTCAACGATGATCGATACGGAAAAATTCGGGTCGTTCCTGGTCAGGATCATGGTTTTTCCTCAGGCGTGCGCCGCCTCGATGCGCAGCTCGTTGTAGGCGTTCTTTTCCGATTCGTCGATCGGCACGACGTAGTCCGGGATGTCGCGCCGGAAAAGCTCGGGCTCGCCGCCGGCGCCCTTGCGCACTTCGACGAAGCAGTTCCAGCGGGCGTCGTCGCGCTCGGGATAATCGGTGCGGTAGTGGTAGAGCCCCCAGCGGCTTTCGGTGCGGTACAGCGAGGCGTGCGCCGCGAGTTCCGCGCAGTCGAGGATGGCCTGCACTTCCATCACACGCATCAGTTCGTGCGGGTTCTCGGCCTTGATGTGCTCCACGTCCTCGCGGATCTCGGCGAAGCGCCGCAGGCCGATCTCCATCTTGCGGGTCACCTTGGGCGGCTGCAGGTAGTCGTTGACCATGCGGCGCAGCTTGTATTCCACCTTGCTCGCCTGCAGCCCGCTGGCGCGCCTGAGCGGCGCCTCGTAGCGCTCGCGCTCGCGCCGCACCTGCTCCGCGTCGTAGTCCGGCAGGTCCAGCCCGTCGATGTAATCGACGGCGTCCTCGCCCGCGATGCGGCCGTACACCATGGCGCCGAGCATGTAGTTGTGCGCGACGTTGCACAGATCACCGGCCGCGTAGAGCCCCGGCACCGTGGTGCGTGCGTTTTCGTCGACCCATACGCCCGAGGCGCTATGCCCGCCGCACAGGCCGATCTCCGAGATGTACATCTCGACGAGGTCGGAGCGGTAATCGGTGCTGCGCCCGGCATGGAACTGCCCGCGCGAGGGCCGCTCGGTGATGTGCAGGACGTTCTCGATGCGCTTGACCGTTTCGTCCGCCAGATGGTCGAGCTTCAGGAACACCGGGCCGTTGCCGCTCTCCAGCTCGCGCCAGAATTCGAGCATCATCTGGCCGCTCCAGTAGTCGCTCTTGATGAAGCGTTCGCCTTTGGCATTGACGGTGTAGCCGCCGAACGGGCCGGTCACGTAGGCGCACGCCGGACCGTTGTAGTCCTTGATCAGCGGATTGATCTGGAAGCACTCCAGGCCGGACAGCTCGGCGCCGGCGTGGTACGCCATGCTGTAGCCGTCGCCGGCGTTGGTCGGGTTCTCGTAGGTGCCGAACAGGTAGCCCGAGGCCGGCAGGCCCAGGCGTCCGGCCGCGCCGGTGCACAGCACCACGGCGCGCGCGCGCACCACCACCGCTTCGCCGGAGCGCGAATCGAGCGCGATGGTCCCGGCCGCGCGGCCGTCCTTGCCGATCAGCAGGCGCGTGGCGGTCAGGCGGTTGGAGACCTCGACCCCCACCCGCTTGATCTGGCGGAAGATCACCTTCTTGACGTTGTACCCTTCCGGCATCGGGAGCACGTACGCGCCCAGGTGGTGCACCTTCTTGACGGCATAGTCGCCGGTCTCGTCCTTCTCGAACTTGACGCCCCATTCGTCCAGTTCCCGGATCATGCCGAAACTGCGCGTGGCATAGGCCATCAGCGCCCGCTGATTGACGATGCCGTCATTGGCGATGGTGATTTCGCGGACGTACTGCTCCGGCGTCGCATAGCCCGGGATGATGGCGTTGTTCACGCTGTCCATCCCTTCGGTGATGGCGCCGCTGCGCTTGACGTTCGCCTTGTCCAGCAGCAGCACCCTGAGCCGGGGCGCCTTGGCCTTGGCCTTGATCGCGGCGATCGGACCGGCCGTCCCGCCGCCGATCACCAGGATGTTGACCTCGATGTTTCTGGTTTCCATGGTTTTCCTTGAAGTGATCCGGGCTCGCCTACCGTTCCGCGCGCAGCTCGAAGCGGAACGAATCGCCCCGGTAGTAGATGTATTCGAAATCGATCGCCTGCCCGTCTTTGGTCCACGCCAGCCGCTCGACGCGCAGGACGGGCGCGCCGACCGCCACGTCGAGCCGGCGCGCCAGCGCCTCGCCGGCGACGTCCGCCTCCACCACCAGATCGGCATGATCGAGCGGCGTGGCATAGTCGTTTTCGATGATCAGGAAGATGTCGCGCGTCGCCAGATCCTCCCGCGCGAGGCGCTCGCCGAGCACGCGCCGCACGTAGGTCACGTCGAGCGAAATCGGCCTGCCGTCGGCGCAGCGCACCCGGCGTATTTCCGTGAGCGGGCTGCCTTCCGGCACCTGCAGGCGGGCGGCCACCTTCTCCGGTGCGGCGACGGCATCCACGCCCACCACCCGGTTGACCACCGTGATCCCCAGCCGCTGCATGGCCTCGCCGAACCCCTGCAGGCGTTCCGTTTTCTGGAACGGACGAGGCTTCGCCACGAAGGCGCCCTTGCCCGCGACCTTGAAGATCAACTGCTCGTTCTCCAGGTCGCTCAGGGCCCGCCGCACCGTGATGCGGCTGACGCCATACCGCTTGCCCAGCTCGCTCTCCGAAGGGATGCGCTCGTGCTGCCGCAGGCGACCGTCACTGATTTCCTCGCGCAGCGCCTCCTTGATCTGGGCATAAAGCGGCAAGGGCTGCTGCCGGCCGGACAATGGCGTTTGCTGTGGATGACCGGTCATGACAGGCATGTCGAAAAAATGTGGCGAGTCGCTGCCTTCACTGGAGAACGCCGCGCCGCGATTCATGCTTCCACCGGAAGCTCGATGCGCGCCGCCTCCAGCCCGCCGATCAGGGACTTGCGCACCTCGTCCTGCACCAGATCCAGACAGCGCTTCTTGAGGGCGATGAATTCCGGCGACACCACGATGTCCGCCGGCCTCGGCCTCGGCAGACCGACGGCGATCTCCTCGCGTATCCGCCCCGGCCGATGCGTCATCACCAGCACGCGGTCGGCCAGGATCAACGCCTCGTCGATGTCGTGGGTGACGAAAAGCACCGTCGGCTTCAGGCGTCCCCAGATTTCCAGCAGGAGCTGCTGCATGCGTTCGCGGGTCTGCGCGTCGAGCGCCCCGAAGGGTTCGTCCATCAGCACCACGCGCGGATCGTTGATCAGCACCCGCGCGATCTCGACGCGCTGCTGCATGCCGCCGGAGAGCTGGGCCGGATAGCGGTCGGCAAACCCCTTCAGCCCGACCAGATCGAGAAATTCCGCTGCCCGCTCCAGCCGCTCCCCGCGCCCGATCCCGCTCATCTTCAGGCCGAACGCCACGTTGTGCAGCGCCGTCTTCCAGGGGAACAGCGAGCTGTGCTGGAACACCATGCCCCGATCCGGGCCGGGACCGGCGACGGGTTCGCCATCCACCCGCAGGCTGCCGCCGCTCGGCGCCAGATACCCGGCGACCGCATTGAGCAGGGTCGACTTGCCGCAGCCCGAAGGCCCGATGATGCTGACGAATTCGCCCGCCTCGATCCGCGTGCCGATGTGCCGGACGGCCTCGAAGCGCGTTTTCCCCGGCAGATGGATGGCCACGTCGCGCAGCTCGATCCGTCCCGCCCGCTTCGGCAAATGGTCGCTCATGCGTGGCGCTCCTGGATGCGGTACCACGGCATCAGCACGCGGCCGAGCAATTTGACGAGGCCGCTGCTGGCCATGCCGAAGGCGCCGATGAACAGCATGCCGACGACGATGTCCGCGTAGTTCTGCAAGGTGTAGGACTCCCAGGTGTAGTAGCCGATGCCGTACTGCCCCGCGATCATTTCCGCGGTGACCAGGCAGAACCACGAGGTGCCCATGCCGATGGCCAGGCCGGTGACGATGCCGGGCAAGGCGCCGGGCAGCACCACTTCCGCCAGCACCGCCCAGCGTCCGGCCCCCAGGCTGCGCGACGCCGCGACCAGCCGCCGGTCGACGGCCTCCACCCCGTGGATCGTGCTGAGCAGGATCGGAAACAGGGCGCCCATGAAGGTGATGAAGACCATGCTCAGTTCCGACGAAGGGAACATCAGGATGGCCAGCGGAATCCACGCCACGCCGGGGATCGGCCGCAGCACTTCCAGCGGCGGCAGCAGCGCATCCTCCAGCCAGCGCACGCGCCCGATCAGTACCCCGAGCACGATGCCGCACAGCGCCGCAATCCCGAAGCCGGAAAAGACGCGGCCCAGGCTGTTCAGCACGTGCGCGGCGAGCTTCGGCGATTGGAAGAGATTCCAGGCCGCGATCACGACGTTCGTCGGCGCGGGAACGTACTTGAACGTGACAATGCCGAGATCGAGCCGCAGCGACGACGCCAACTGCCAGAGAACGACGCAGCAGGCCAGGGACAACAACCGGAGCGCGAGGCGTCCGGGGCGCAGCGTCCCGCGCCATCCGCCGACAGCGGCGGCGAAGCGGCGCTGCGCGGCAGCGAAGGACGCGGCCGGCCCGGCCGATCGCGCCGCCAGGGTGATGTCGGTGCTCATGGGTCACCCTGCCCGCTCAAGCGGCCGGCGCCGCGGCCTTGCGCGCCGCCGCATAATCCAGCACCGCGCCGCCCTTGGCCTTGGCCCAGGCATCGGCGTCCGCCTTCAGCAGAAAGGCCGACAATTCGCCCTTGGCGTCGCGCACGAACCAGGCCTGATGCGCGAAGAGCTTGATGCCGGTATTGCGGTCGTGGGCGTACACCACGCGCACCCTGCCTCCCGCCGCCTCGGCGGCCGCCGCCGCTTCCAGCGCGGTGTTCGGGGAGCCGTAGTGGCGGACCTTCGGCTCGCCCGCGATCCAGACCTGGGCCAGTTGCCGGAAGTCGACGATCTCCCTGCCGGTCCTGGCGTCCTTGGCCTTGAGCGGGGACTTGGCGTAATCCTTGAGCCGCGCCTCGTAGTCGAGGCCCGACTGCTTGTAGGCGGCGCGGATGTACGAGTCGTCGATGTACTCGTTGGCGTCGAAGTCGAGATCGGTTTTCTTCAGCAGCCGCAGGGTCTTCAGCGCGGTATTCGCGGCCGCGCGGAACTCCGGCTTCCAGGTGGCGTCCCGCGTCTGCAAGCCGAGCGGGCCGTGGAAGAGGTAGTTCACCTCGGCCTCGACGCCGGTGATTTTCTGGATCAGTTCGCTGATCCTTTCCGGGTCCTCGGTGGTCAGGCGGTCCGCCTCGATCACCGCGCGCAGGTAGGCCACCACGACCTCGGGATACTTCGCGGCGTAGTCGGCATCGACCAGCGTGCCGTGGAACGTCGCGTTGCCATCCTGCGAACCGTCGAAGATCTTGCGCGCGAAGCCGCGATACTGGAAGAGATCGGGGAACGGCACGAAGTTCGCGTGCGCATCGATCTTGTTCGCCTTGAGCGCGCTGCCGCCGACGTCCGGCGCCTGGGAAACCAGCGTCACGTCGCGCTCGTTGTCCCAGCCCTGCTTGGCGACGGCCCGCAGCAGCACGCCGTGCGCCGTCGAGCCGAACGGCACGGAAATCTGCTTGCCCTTCAGTTCGCCGAAGGTCTGGACGGGAGAGTCGACCGGCACGACGATGCCGTTGCCGCTGCCCTGCACGCTGCCGGAAATGACGTTGATGAACACGCTCTTCTTGCCCGCCGAGCGGTGGGCCACGATGTTCAGCAGGCCGGGGAACTCGGCCATCGAGCCGATATCGAGCTTGCCGGCCACCTGCTCGTTGGTGAGCGGCGGGCCGGAGGTGAAGCTCTTCCACTGGATGTCCCACTGGACGTCCTTGTACTTGCCGTCCCTGGGCAGGTATTTTTCGAGCAGCTTCAACTCCCGGATCACCAGTCCGCCCGTGGCGGTATTGATCGTCGGGTCCTGCGTGCCGATGGCGACGCGGATGGTTTCCGCCGAAACGGCGTGAAACGAAAACAGCACCGCCAGGCCGGCCAGGGTTCGATTCAAATGCATGTCTCTCTCCACGGAGGGGTTCGAAGTGGAGAGCAGGTTAGCGCGCGGCCTGTGGCGTTAGAACGAAGTTATTCCGATATCGATATGGCCTGTCATATCAGGTGGTCGCGGCCCCGCGGCCCCCGGCTCAATGCAGCACGAGGCGGCGCATCCAGGCCAGCAGGGCGCCGGGCAGGCGGTCGGGTTCGCGCAGCAGCGCGTAGTGGTGCGCGCCGAACACCCGCGCGAGGTAGGCCGACGCCGCGCGGTCGATGGTCAGGCAGAAGGGGCTGATGCCCTGCAGCCGCGCCTCGACGACCGCCTGGCGCAGGTCCTCGACGCCGTAGCGGCCCTCGTAGTGATCGTCGTCGTTCGGCTTGCCGTCGGAGAGCAGGAGCAGCAGCCGATGGCGTGCCGGCTGCCGCATCAGCGCCGCCGCGGCGTGGCGCAGGGCGGCGCCGGTGCGCGTGTAGTGCTCGGGTTCGAGCGCGGCGATGCGCAGCGCCACGGGCTCGGCGTAGGGTTCGTCGAAACGCTTGAGCTCGCGCACCGTCACGCCGCGCATGCCCTGGCCGGAGAAGCCGAGCACCGCGTACGCCTCGCGCAGGCTTTCGAGCGCCACGCAGACCAGCAGCAGCGCCTCGCGCTCGACGTCGATGACGCGCCGCCGGGCGCTCACCCAACTGTCGGTCGAGCCGCTGATGTTGACCAGCAGCGTGATCGCCAGCGAACGCCGCGCCGGCCGCGTCGCCCGGTACACCGCCTGGGCGAGCGGCCGGCCGGCGGCATAATCGGCGCGCGCCTCGACCAGCGCTTCGAGGTCGATGTCGTCGCCGTCGAGCTGGCGGCGCAGGTCCGCGCGCTCGGCCTTGAGCGTCTCGAAGCCGCGCCGGACACCGGCGAGCAGGCCGCGGTGTTCGGCCAGCGTCGTTTCCACCCAGGCCGGATCGCCGCCGGCCGCGGGCAGCAGATGCACGCGCGCGCCCGGATAGCGGTAGGCGCCGGCCTTGAAATCCCATTCGGGATAGTCGATGGCGCGCCCGCCGGCGCCGTCCGCGGCCGTCCGGGGAGCGGCGCGCGCCGGCGCCTCGGGCGGATCGTCGGCGAGCAGCACTTCCCTGCTCTGTCCCGGCGTGGCGATCTGCCGCGCCTCGGCCAATTCGGAGAGGTCCTCGGCGAAATCCTCAGCCGCCGTGTCGGCGTCGCGGTCGGTCGGGCGCTGCAGGCCCATCGGGTCGGCGGCCATTTCATGCGGTTGCGCGGTCTGCACCATCCAGGCGCCGGGCTCGGCGTCGTCATCATCGGGCGCGTTCCGCACGCGGGGCGCGCGCGCCAGGCGGGCGCTGCGCGGGGCTTTCTGGTCGGGCGCGGGCGGTTCGCCGGCGATGATTTCCGGCGGCGCCGCACCCGCCGGCGGCGCGCGCAGTTCGCCGGTCCACAGGTCCTTGAACAGTGCCGGGGTGTCGCGGGCCGTCGATCCGGCAAGGTCGCGCGCCCAGCTGCGCGCATGCTCCAGCACGGCGTCGGGCCGCGACGCCTCCGGCGCGCGGGCGAGCCGTTCGCGCAGCGCCTGTTCGAGCGCGCGCCGGCCGGCGGGGAAGCGCGCCAGCGGCGGCCGCGCCGCGAGCGCCCGCGCGCGCAGGGCGTGCAGGGGCCGGGCGAGTCCCGGCAGTGCGCGCATCAGCGCGGCGTCGGCCGCGTCCGCTTCGAGCAGCAGGACGAGCTCCCGTTCGAGCGGCGTGCTCGCCCGCGCCCACCACGCCGCGCTGCCCCGGCAGGCGCGCATCGCCTGCTGCAGCGCCAGCAAGCGGTAGGTCTGCGCAGCGTCCGCTTCGTCGTCGAGGCCGAGGTCAGGCGGCAGCCAGAGATGCGTGCCGTCGGTCGCCGGCAGCGCGGCGGCGACGCGCGGACCGCGACCCATGCCGGCGAGCCGCGCCAGCAGTCCGGCCGGTTTCGGCGGCTGCGCGCTGCGCAGGGGGAAGCTGCGCCCGAATGCCGCGGCAAGCAGCAGGTCGAGGCGCTGGGCGCAGTCGGCGAGCCGCAAGGTGGCGGCGCCGGCCGGCCGCGGCCGGTGCCGGCGCCACAGCGCCTGCACGTAGGCCGTGCCGTGGCGCGCCGCGTCGATGATGACGTCTTCGGCTTCGGCCATGGCAGGCTATTGCCCCAACCCGATGAAGTGGAAAGTCGCCGTCATACCGGCGGAAGCCGGTATCCAGTATCGGAGAGCAACCGCCGGCTGGACTCCGGCTTGCGCCGGGGTGACGGATTCACACATCTTCGGGCCTCATCGACAGATCAGGAAAACGCTGAAAGAACCGTCGCCTCGGCAAGCGCCGGAGCCCGGTTCCCTGGATTCCGGCTTGCGCCGGAATGACGAATCCGCAATGAATCGGCGTCTCCCTGGCCGTCTCTACGGAAAACAGGCGTCGATCAGGTCGTGCATGGCGCCGACCAGCGCGGCGTCGTCCGACAGCGGGCCGGCGATCGCCGCGTAGCACGCCGCGCGCGGGGCGACGCCGCTGGCGACGAGGCGCGCGGCGGAAATCAGCAGGCGCGTGCCCGGCACCTCGGCCAGGCCGCGGTCATGCAGTCCGCGCAGCCGCCGGCCGAGCTCGACCAGGGCGCGCGCGGTCGGCGCGTCGATGCCGGGACTCTCGCGCTCGATGATCGCCGCCTCGTGCTCGGCCGAGGGAAAATCAAAGTCGAGCGTGACGAAGCGCTGCCGCGTGCTCGGCTTGAGGTCCTTGAGCATGCGCTGGTAGCCGGGGTTGTACGAGATCACGAGCTGGAATCCCGGCGCGGCGTGCAGCAGCTCGCCGGTCTTGTCGATCGGCAGCATGCGCCGGTGGTCGCTCAGGGCGTGCAGGACGACCACCGTGTCCTGGCGCGCCTCGACCACCTCGTCGAGGTAGCACAGCGCGCCCTCGCGCACGGCGCGGGTCAGCGGCCCGTCCTGCCAGGCCGTGCCGTCGTGGCGGATCAGGAAGCGGCCGACGAGGTCGCTGGCGCTCAGGTCGTCGTGGCAGGCGATGGTCACCAGCGGCCGTCCCAGCCGCCAGGCCATGTGCTCGACGAAGCGCGTCTTGCCGACGCCGGTCGGCCCCTTGAGCATCACCGCCAGCCCGTGCGCGTGGCAGCGTTCGAAGATGGCGATCTCGTCGCCGTTGGCGAGGTAGAACGGCTCCGGCCGGAACTCGGGTCGGAGTTCAGGCCGGATTCCGGGCCGCAGCGCCACCGTCGCGCCGCCGTCAGGCATGGGTCGTGCGCGCGGCCGTGGCGGCGCGTGCCGGCGCGATCGAGTCGTCCGGTGCCGGACGGACGTTGACCAGGAAGCGCGGCGCGTAGCGGAAGAAGTCGATGGCGAAGAGCGCCACGCCGATGGCGAACAGCCCGCCGGTGCCGACCAGCATCAGGAAGTGCACCTGGATCTTGAGCTGCGTGTCGAGGTAGCCGAGCCCCATGATGCGTTCGAGATACACCTGGGCGATGCCCGCCGTGGCGAACGACAGAGTCATGCCGAACATGCCGGTCAGCTGCGTCCAGAACGCCCAGTAGCCCAGCGGCGTGCCGCGCTCGGGCCGGCCGGGCTGCAGCGCCGGCAGCGCGTAGGTGATCATCGCCAGCACGATCATCGCGTAGGCGCCGTAGAAGGCCGCGTGGCCGTGCATGGCGGTGATCAGCGTGCCGTGCGTCCACTTGTTCACCTCGGGGAAGGTATGGGCGAAGCCGAGCAGGCCGGCGCCGAACAGGGTGTAGATCGCCGAGCCGAGGGTCCAGTGCAGCGCCAGCGTGTTCGGGTGCTGCAGCCCCGAGCGGCGCATCGCGCCGTAGGCGTAGATCGCCATGCCCACCAGCGCCACCGGTTCGAGGGCGCTGAACAGGCCGCCGATCGGCAGCCAGTAGGCCGGCACGCCGACCCAGTAGTAATGGTGCGCCGTACCCAGGATGCCGGCGATGAAGACCAGGCCGACGATGACGTACAGCCATTTCTCCATGACCTCCCGGTCGGCGCCCGACAGCCGGATCAGCAGATAGGCGAGGAAGCCGCCCTGGATCATCTCCCAGACGCCCTCGACCCACAGGTGGATGGTCCACCAGCGGTAGAAGATCGACACGGTGTAGTTGTCGAAGGGCAGCAGGGCCGGCAGGTAGAGCACCGCGGCGCTGGCCAGGCCGAGCAGCAGCACCGCCTCGGGCGTGGTGAAGCGCTTGACGCGCCAGATCGTCATGCCGACGTTGTAGAGGAAGATCAGCATGACCACGACGATCGCCAGCTTGACGTACAACGGCTGTTCGAGCAGCTTGTTGCCGGTGCCGTAGCGGAACAGGTACCCGACCACGGCGGCGACGCCGGCGACGACGAAGAGACCGAGCTGCAGATAGGCCAGCCGGGTGCTGTGGATCTCGGTGCGCGACTCCTCCGGCACCATCCAGTAGGTGGCGCCCATGAAGCCGGTCAGCACCCAGACGATCAGCAGGTTGGTGTGGATCACCTTGGTCACGTCGAAAGGCAGGATGTAGAGCAGCGGGTCCGGCCCGAGGTACTTGGCGGCAGAGAGCAGGCCGAAGGCGACTTGCAGGCCGAAGAGCAGCATGGCGACCGCGAAGTACCAGTAGGCGACCGATTGACTCTTGTAGCGCATGGCGGCTTTCCTTCCCTAGAGCGTGGCTGTCGCGGCTATTTCAGGGTGACGAGATAGTCGACGAGCTGGTCGATCTGCGCCGGCTGCAGGCTTTCGCCGTAGGTCGGCGGCATGAACGAGACGCCGTTGGCGCCGTAAGTGCCGCCCGCGACGATGTGCGCGCTCGGTTCCACCACCGATTCGCGCAGGTAGCCCGCAACGTCCTTGGCCTTGCCCTTGTAGTCGGGCGACTGCAGCGTGGCGGCGGCGCGGTCGGCGACGCCGGCCAGCGACGGCCCGACCATCGCCACGCCGGCCACCACCGAGTGGCACGAGGAACACGCCGGCTGCGCGCTGCGGAAGACGTTCTCGCCGAGCGCGATCGGGTTGCTGCCGGCGTCGACCGGGCGCGCGCCGGGCGGCGGGCTGCCGAGGCCCGGCGCGGCCGCCGTGGTGACGTCCTGCGGCGGCCGGTCGCTGCCCGGCAGCGTGGCGCCGCTGACCAGGATCGGACGCGGCGGCCAGCCGGCGTTGTCCACCTTGCTCACCCAGTCGAGGAAGGCGATCAGGTCGGTGATGTCGGTGTCCGAAAGGTTCTGCTTGGGCATCAGGCGGCGATGCTTCTTCTCGTCGTAGAACTGCGACGGATCGCGCATGTAGGCCTGCAGGTAGGCCGCGCCGCGGTGCTGCGTGATCTTGGTCAGGTCGGGCGCGTAGTAGGCGCCCTCGCCGAACAGCGTGTGGCAGTTGATGCAGTTGTTGGCGTGCCAGACGTCCTTGCCGCGCTTCACCTCGGCGGTGATGTTCTGCGCCTGCGTGAGCTTGGGAAACTGGCGGTGGCTGTCGATGGTGAGGCCGGCGAACACCAGCGCGCTCACCGCCGTCGCGCCGATCGCGAAAAGCCGGGTCTGGCGCTTGTTCATACGCTGATTCCGCCCCAGTTATGCACCACGATCCAGG
This sequence comes from Propionivibrio sp., assembly GCF_047602565.1. Taxonomy (GTDB): domain Bacteria; phylum Pseudomonadota; class Gammaproteobacteria; order Burkholderiales; family Rhodocyclaceae; genus Propionivibrio. The sequence continues at coordinate 45,528 of NZ_JASGGX010000001.1, read as the reverse complement.
CGGTCCACCCGGCCGCCAGCAGCAGCAGCGCGAGCACCAGGCGATTGATCCAGACCAGCAGGCTGACGACGGCGGAGCTGTCCATGGCTTGTCCCCTCACAGGCGCGCAACACGATCTTCCGGCAACCGGCGTTCCCAGCTCGGCGAACGGTGCGACCCGCTGGAGAGTTTTTTCCGGCAACCTGCCCGCCCGATCTGACCACCGGTGCAAGCGTCGAGTTCCTTGGCCGGCAAGGCGGCATCGGCCGTCCGGCGCCACCGGACGGCATGCGCATGCCGGCGGACTAGCGGTTCAACCCGGCCGGTTCGACGTCCGCCCGGCTTCCCCGGACCACGCGCCGCCCATCATGGAGCCGAGCAGAAGGCCGATCACGAACAGCGCCGCCGGCAGCCGGCCGAGCCCGAGTCCGACCAGCGCCGTGCCGGGGCACAGCCCGGCGATGCCCCAGCCGAGGCCGAACAGGATGCTGCCCGCCACCAGCGGCAGGTCCACCGGCCCGGACTTCGGCCAGACAAAAGGCTCTCCAATGAAAGACCGGTCGAGCGCGCGGGCGCCGTTGAACTCGACCACGACGACGCTCAGCGCCCCGGCCATGACCAGCGCCAGCGACGGGTCCCAGGTGCCGAAGACGTCGAGGAATCCCAGCACCTTCGCCGGATCGCTCAGGCCGGAGACGAACAGGCCCGCGCCGAACAGCAGCCCGGACAGCAGCGCCACCGCCGGCTTGACCACGCTCATGCCGGACCGAGCACGTGGCGCCGGACGTAGGTCACGGCCATCGCCGTGGCCATGAAGAGCGCCACCGCGACCAGCGAGCGCCTGGAAAACCGTGCCAGCCCGCAAATGCCGTGGCCGCTGGTGCAGCCGTTGGCCAGCCGCGCCCCGAGGCCCGCCAGCAATCCGCCGGCCAGGAAATCGAGCGAGGACGCGGCCGGCGCGCCGATGACGCCGGCGGCCGGCACAAACGATTTCAGCAGCGTCGGCGCGATCACCAGCCCGGCGATGAAGGACAGCTTCCAGCCGAAATCGCGGCCGGCGGGATCGAGCAGGCCGCTCAGGATGCCGCTGATCCCCGCGATCCGGCCGATGCCGAGCAGCAGCAGCGTGCAGGCGACGCCGATCGACAGCCCGCCGGCCAGCGCCGCCGTCGGCGAGAAATTCAGCCAGTCGATCGACACGGCCGCGCGCCGGCGATCATTGCGACCACGGCAGGCCGCGCACCTTCCAGCCGGCGATCACGCGCTGGCCGGCCTCGTTCTTGTCGCCCTCGAAGCCTTCCAGGATGTTGAAGCAATTGCGGAAACCCTCGGCCGCCAGCAGCTCGGCCGCTTCGCGCGAGCGCACGCCGGAACGGCACAGCAGCAGGATCGTGTCGGTCGGCAGGAAATTCTTCCTGATGTCCCGCAGGAAACGCGGATTCAGGTCCCAGTCCTGGAACAGGCGCCACTGGATCTCGACGGCGCCGGGCACGCGCCCGATCAGCACCAGCTCTTCCTTGGTGCGGATGTTGACCAGCCGGGCGCCGGGATACTCCTGGCAGACGCGCCAGGCCTCATCCGGCGTGAGCTGGCCGCGATACGGGATTTCCCGTTCGCGGGCGCGGTTCTCGGCGCGATAAAGAATGTCGTCCAGGCTCTCGCCCGCGCGTGCTTCGGAAAGATTCACGATTCGTGCTGCGGATGCCGACATGGCTGTCTCCTGCGATGCGCTTCGATGATCGGTGGTTTGCCGGAACCATCCTAGCCAGCCGTCCGCGAAAACCGAACGAATTTCTCCTGCTTTGCTTATTCGCATCGGTGATATGGAGCCTCACGACGCCTCCCGCAGGCGTGCGCGCGGCGGCTCGGTGCGCAGGTCGAAGCCGTTTTCCAGGAGGTGCGCGCGCGGCAGCGGCTGCTCCTCGCCGCGCACCAGCGCGGAGATGCGCAGCGCGTGCAGCGCGTCGACGTAGCGGCGGACGGCGCCGGATCGCGCGGTTTCCGGCGGCCGCAGGCCGACGATCGTCGGCCCGGCGGCGCGCACCAGGCCCAGGCCGGGCGGACGCCGGCCGGCGCCCGCCAGCGCAATGCCGTAGCCGCGCAGCTTGTAGTTGGCGATCGCGCGCAGGAGATGCCCCGCATCGGCGTCCTCCGGCACGCCGAGTTCGAGGGTGATCTCGTCGGGCAGCAGGCCGCAGGCGCGGAGTATTTCCTCGAACGCCAGCCCGTGATCGCGCGCGACGCCGGCCACGTGGCGCGGATGCACCTTCAGCAGGAGCAGCCCGCGCGACTTGCGGTCGAGGTAGGTCAGGTAGTTCAGCGTGTGCAGCGTGCGCGTCAGGCGGTCGACGAACACCAGTTCCTCGCTGCTTTCGGGCAGTGCGAAGACCGCCGGCTCGGCGACGCTCTGGTAGCTGTGCTCCGCCGTGGCCAGCAGGCGCGCCGCGTGGCCGCGCACGCCGCCGCCGGCGGTCTCGACGATCGGCAGGAACTCCGATTCCAGCCGGAGGTGGCGGTAGCGGACGAGCACCCGGCCGCCCTCGGAATAGAACGGCGACGTGAGCTGCAGCTGGGAATGCGAGAACGGCAGCTGCGCGTTCAGGTAGCGGATGAAATCGGTCAAAGGCATGGCGGGCACCTCGCGGAATCGGCGTTGAGTCAGGATGCATACCCTACCCATGCGCCCCGCGCGCGGGAACGATTTTGTTTGCACTAGCTTATAGGCCGTGCGGCATATCCGCCGGCGCGGGACATATCCGTCGCGGTGATATGCATATGCGAATTCAGTCGTTCGAAACCCGGCTGGCCGCTGCTACATTTTTTCGGCGCGGCGATCCGCCGCTCTCCACTACCGAGGATTCCGATGTCCATCCCGTCGTTCAGGAACAGCGAGATCGCCAAGTCCCGCTGGGATCTGGCGCCCCTCGTCGCCGCACTGCGCACCTCGCGCGAGACCACGCACAGCGTGCGCCACAAGGGGCGCATCCGCGAGCTGCCGGCGCGGGCCGTGCTCGAACACGTCGTCGAGGAACTGGCGGCGGCGCTGTTCCCCACGCATTACGGCAACCGCGACCTGACCGACGAGAGCGTGGACTATTTCGTCGGCAGCACGCTGAACTCGGCGCTCACCGACCTCGCGGAACAGGTCCGGCGCGGACTGTTCTTCGTCGCCGTCGAGGACATCGAGAACGACGCCGCGCTGCGCCGCAAGGCCGTCGAGATCACCCAGGCCTTCGCCGCCGGCCTCCCCGCCATCCGCGCGCTGCTGGTCAGCGACCTGCACGCCGCCTACCAGGGCGACCCCGCGGCGACCAGCTATTCCGAGATCCTGCTCTGCTATCCGGGCATGCTGGCCAACATCTACCACCGGCTGGCGCACTCCCTGCACGGCCTGGGCGCCACCTTCCTGGCCCGGCTGATTTCCGACATCGCCCACTCCAAGACGGGGATCGACATCCATCCCGGCGCCCGCATCGGCGGCCATTTCTTCATCGATCACGGCACCGGCGTGGTGATCGGCGAGACCACCGTCATCGGCGAGCACGTCCGCCTGTACCAGGCCGTGACGCTCGGCGCGCGGCGCTTCCCGAAGGACGCGCACGGCGCCTTGCGCAAAGGCGGGGAGCGCCATCCGATCGTCGAGGACGAGGTGGTCATCTACGCCGGCGCCACCGTGCTCGGCCGCGTCACCATCGGGCGCGGCTCGACCATCGGCGGCAACGTCTGGCTGACGCACAGCGTCCCGCCGCACAGCAACGTCACCCAGGCCGGCCTCAACCAGGCGCCGTCGTCCGGGGAAGACTGATCGTCCGGTCAGTTCTCGATGTGCTGTGTGGGTTTGCTCATGGAGTTCGATGTCCCTGTCACGCTGGGACGGAAGTGGCGAGCTGCCGGTAAAGAATGGTGGTCGTGTTGAAAGAACCGTCCGGATTGCGGGCGAATTCGGGAATCCGCCCAACCGGCACGTACCCGCGCCGGAGGTAGAACTGCTCGGGCAGGTCGCCGCTGCGCGTGTTGAGCGTCAACAGCCACCGCCCCAGACGCATCGCCGCCCTCTCGGCTTCTGCAACCAGCCGGTGGCCGATTCCTTGCAGCCGCTCCTCGCGCAGCACTAGCAGCCGCTGGATTTCCGCGCGGTGCGTGCCGTTGGGCTGCGTCTCGAGCCTGAGTTGCACCGTTCCGACGAGCCGTTCGCCAGCGCGTGCCAGCAGCAGTACGCGGCAGCCGCAATCAATCTCGCGGATACGCTCGAACCAATACGCCTCGGCTTCCGCCAGACGCACGGGGTGCAGGAACCCGACCGATGCGCCGCCCGCGACGGCATCCTCGATCAGGGCGATCAACCCCGGCAGCAACGCCAAGGCCTCCCGTGGCCCCGCCTGTCCGATATGGACTTCGTTCACGGCCTCACCTGATCGCCACGGATTCGAGCGCACCTTCGGCAAACACGGGTTGCAGCGAAACGACGGGCCGAAACGCCGGCCTTTCCGGCGTCCGGGAAGGCGACGTTTCGGCGAATTCGCGCAACACTTCCTCGCGGATGGCCCGCAGGCGCGGATCGAGACGTTCGCGCGGACGAGCCACGTCGACCGGCACGATCCGCCGAATCCTCCCCGGGCGCGGCTCCATGACGACGACTCGGTCGCCGAGGAAGACGGCCTCCTCGACATCGTGCGTAACGAGGATCATGGTGATCTTCTCGTACGCCCAGATGGCCTGCAGTTCATTCTGCAGGTTGGCGCGGGTCAGCGGGTCCAGCGCGCCGAACGGCTCGTCAAGCAGCAACACCTCCGGCCGATTCACCAGGCCGCGCGCGATGGCGATCCGTTGCGACATGCCGCCGGAGAGCTGGTAGGGATAGGCCTTCTCGAATCCCGCGAGTCCCACCAGCTCGATATGTTCCTGGATCGCATTGCGCCTCTCCGCGGCACTCAGCGGCGAGTTCTGCAGCGCCAGGCCGACGTTCTGCTCGACGGTCAGCCACGGGAACAGGCGATGTTCCTGAAAGACGATGCCGCGCGACAGGCTGGTGCCGTCGATCGGCCGGCCGTTCTGCAGGATTTCGCCGGAAAAATCGCCGTCCAGGCCGAGAACCAGGCGGAGCAGCGTGGACTTGCCGCATCCGCTGGTGCCGACGATGCTGACGAATTCGCCGGAGCGAACGTCCAGTTCGATGTCGTCCAGCACTTCGAGAGTCCTTTGGTTGACGACGTAGTTCTTGCGGATACCACTGAGGCGCAGGTCACCGGTACTGGTCATGACATCTCCTTTTCGTTTCAACTCCCGTGATTGCGCCAGCGCAGCAGCCGCCGTTCGAGGCGCGTGGAAAACCGGTCGATGACGGCGCCGATCACCCCGACCACGACGACGCCGAACAGCACCGACCCCATATTGAAATGCTCGCGCCCGTCGATCATCGAGTTCCCGACGCCGTAACTCGACTTCATGAAATATTCCGCGCCCAGCGTGGCCAGCCAGGAGTAGATCAGCGCCAACTGCAATCCGGTCAGGATTTGCGGACTGGCCGCCGGCAGAATGACCTTGCGCAGCAGTTGCCACGGTCCGAACTCGAAGGCGCGCGCCACTTCGACGTAGTCGCGGCTGACGCCGCGCACCCCTTCGAACACGTTGATGACCATCGGGAAGAATGCCGCCAGCGCGACGAAGACGACCTTCGCCGATTCGCCGGTTCCGAACCACGCCGAAATCAGCGGAATCCAGGCGAAAATGGCAATCTGCTTCAAGGCGTTGAACGTCGGCGCGATCAGGCGCTCGCACCAGCGCGACACCCCGAGCGCGAGCCCCAGCAACAGGCCGGCCGACCCGCCGGCGGCGAGGCCCGCCGCATCGCGCGACAGGCTGCTGACCAGATCGAGGAAAAAGCTCCCGGTCATCAGGTGCTTGTAGCCTTCGAGCCAGACCGCCTGGGGCGGCGCCAGAATGTGCGAATTCGCCAGATCGAAGGTCGTCACGACGTACCAGGCGAGCAGCAACGACAGCGGCAGCGCCAGGCCTCGATAATCGCGGCGAAGAAAGCCGGGCAACGCGATCAGCCGGTCCATGCAGTCATCCTCAGAAAGCCGTTCGCCGCCAGGCGAGAAAATGCAACTCCACCCATTGCAGCGCCTGGTCGATCGACGAACCGATGAGGCCGATGACCACGATCACCGCCAGGACGATATCGAGCTGCGCCAGTTGCCGCCCCCAGATCACCAGGAAACCGATGCCCTCGCTCGATGCCAGCAGCTCGACCGTCACCAGCGCCAGCCAGGCGTGCGTCAAGCCATAGCGGATACCGTTGAAAATCCCCGGGAGCGCCCCCGGCACGACGATCCGGGTCAACCGTTGCGCCAGGTTGAAACGATAGATGCGTCCGACCTCAAGGAACTCTTCCGGAATGTTGCGGATCGCCTGCTGTGTGTTGATCGCGACCGGCACCCACGCGGCCTTGGCGACGACGATGACTTTCATTGCCTCGTCGATGCCTGCCAGCATGATCGCCAGGGGAATCCAGCCGAGCGCCGGAACCTGGCTGAGCGCCTTGAACGTGGGATAGACATAGGCCTCGACCACGCGCGAGAGCCCCATCGCGAAGCCCAGGAACAATCCTGCCAGGGCGCCGACCAGAAAGCCGAGGACCAGGCGGCTCAAGCTGATGCCCAGATGCGCCGCCAGTTCTCCCGACCGCCACAAGTCGGAAAGTGAATCGAGGACCAGGCGCGGTTCCGGCAGGATCATCGCCGGAACCCACGCATGCAGGGAGGCGAGTTGCCACAGGTACAACAGCAATGCCGGCACCACCATGGCAAGCACCGCCGCCGAAGCTTTGCGGCGCAACGCGCCGGCATCCGGCCACGGCAGGCGGGAGGCCGAAAGAAAAGCACGTGACAGAACGCTATCCCGCAGCGACATCGGACTCTCCTTCCAACGGCGCACGATCCGCCGGCCCGACGCGCAAGCCGATGAACGCCGCGCCGGACATCATTCCCAGGGCAAACAGGACGAACACCGCCCGCAGACCGAACCATGCTCCCAGCCATCCTCCGACCAGGCATCCGAGCAGGCCGCCCGCCGGACCAATCAACGAAATGACGCCGGCGATCCTGCCGCGTCCGAGAAGACCGCCGATACGCGAGAAGCGCCCGAGATTGACGAGCTGAAGCGTTCCCAGCGAGAACCCCAGCAAGGCGCTGGCCGTCCAGGCACCGGCGTGGGTGGCGCCCAGGCCGAAACCGAACAACGCCAGGCCCGCGACGGGCAGTGCGAAAAGGTATAGCCGCTGCGGCGCCTGGCGCGTCAACGCCCGGCCAAGCAGGAACAGCGCTCCGACGAAGAATGCCCCTTCGATGGTAATCAGGTGCGCGGCAGCGGTGGCGGAAAAAGCGAGTGATTCGACGGCGAGCGGAATGACGAAGAAACCGAAAAAGGCGATGACCGACTGCATGGCGAATTCCACCAGGCACGTTTCACGCAGTTCCGGATCGTGCGCCAACCGGCGTATCTCGCGCGAAATGTCCGACGGCGGGGAGCATCGTGGCGCGCGCGCCGGCCCGGCACGCCTGCCGAATGCAAACGGTGCGATGAATACGGACACCCCCAGGGTCGCCGCGATGACGTACCACAAAGCGGCGAATCCGAGCCATGCGACGATGGCGACCGCGAGCCCCGGGCCGATCAGCAGCATGCCGATCAGCGAACTGCCGCGCGCCCACCCGGCGCGATGCTCGCCCAGGCCGGACAACTGTTCCATGAATTCGGCATTGACGGCGACGAATCGGAACGGTATGAGAAATCCAAGCGCGCCGGAGCACGCCATCAAGAACGACGGCGCCCGAACCAGCGGCACGGCGATCAGCACAAGTCCCGCAACGAGGCTTCCGAAGACGAACGACCACCGTGCCCCGCGGGTTTCGACAAGCCACCCCACCGGCAGCGCCATCAATAGCAGCCCGACGTTCTGAGCCGCCGCAATGAGTCCCTGCTCGGCGGTGGAGGCGTCGAGGTCGAGGGCATAGAGTGCCGTAGTCACGCGAATCAACCCGAAACTCAGGCCGCCAAGCAGCGAAAGCACGGCAAAGGCGAAAAAAGACGGCCGTCCGGCACGGCTCATTTGATCGGCCTCGGTTTTCCGCCCGCGTCGAATTCCGGCCAGAGTTTTTCCAGCTTGAGATCCTTCAATCCCTGCTTCAAATACTTGGTCTCGAACCACGAATCGACCTCGACCGGCTTGCGGATGAGTCTGTTCTTGAACGAAGCGTCCGCTGCTTCCTTGTAATGCGTGATGAACAGTTCATCGATCAGCGGGTTGTGCCGGAGGGCGAAATCGGCATCCTGATCGCGCTTGTAGGCGGCTGCCGCGATTCCCGAGCGGCTCCAGAGTGCGTAGGCCTCGTCGCGATGCTTGTCGTCGGCGAGCCAGGCGGCTTCCTTGAGGATGGTGTTGACGACGCGCTGTACGATCCGAGGCTGCTGTTTCTCGAAATCCTCGGTCACCAGCACGTGGATGGTACGGCGCACCGGCTTGGTGGATGGTCCGTTGGTGGCGTACAGGATACGGGCTATGCCTTTGTCGACCAGATTGAACGCCTGGGCCCCCAGCCATCCTCCTTCGATGTCCTTCGTGGCAAGCGCCGTCTGGATCGTCGGCTGGTCCATGTTGATGGTCTTGAAATCACGCTCGGTCAGGCCGAGCCCCTCATAGACGCGGATCGCCACCAGTTGCAGGTTGGTGCCCTTGAAAATTGCGACCTTCCTGCCCTTGAGATCTTCGATCGACTTCGCCGGCGAATCGGCCGGCACCACGAGATAAGTCGGCTGGAATTTATCCGTGGCGAGGATCAGCTTGGTCTTGAGCCCCCCCGCCCGGGCGATTATCGCCGGCAGATCGCCCTGCCAGGCAAAATCAAGCTGACCGTTGGCGATCGATTCGTTGACGGCCGGACCCGCGCCCTTGAAGAAGCTCCATTCGACCTTGATTCCGTCTTTCTTGAACTCCTCGTCAAGCAGCCCCCTGATATGCACCAGGTTGACCGAAGTGCCACCCGCGACCGGCTTGCCTCCGATACCGATATCGGCGACGCCGAAGCGAATGATTTCCGGATTCGCGGCACCGTTCGCATGAGCCACCGAAAGCGCAAGAAGCATCGTCGCAACAACTCGTATCATTGATTTCATCATATTCCGATCTGTTATGGGACACAGCGATTAACCATGCGGCGAGTAACGTCTTATGCATTATTGATGTCGAAATACGATAGAAAAACGATTTTTTGCCTATTTGCTTAGAGTCTCCTCATAAATTTCCTAATACGCGTTTTCAATTGGGCGACATATTAATATTTCATTAGCTAATTACGATCGACTGTTATTTGAATATCAATTCTTCTGCGTTCCACGTCGTCTTCTGCAAGAAGAGAATGGCGCCGGTCCGCCTCTCGCCGGCCGACGCCATTCAGATGAAAGGAGAATTTCCGTGAAATCGCAGTTTCGAAGCTTCGTTTCACTGGCCGCGGTATACCTTGGCCTGTTGTTCCCTACCTTCGCCTTCGGCGTGGATCCGGCGTCATCGCTGGAATCGGCGATCTCCGGAAAACATCGCAGCGACGAGCACAAGGCGCTGGACCGCGAGTTGCATCCCAAGGAAACGCTGGAGTTCTTCGGCATCAAGCCGGACCACAAGGTCATCGAAATCTGGCCGAAGGACGGCTGGTACACCGAGATTCTCGCGCCCTATCTCGGCGAGAGCGGCCGGCTGATCGCCGCCATCGAGCCGGCAAATACGCCGGAACGCACGCGTCTGCGCAGCCGTTACCTCGACAAGGTTGCCGACGCGCCCGATATATTCGGGGAAGCCGCGATCGTCACGTTCGATCCGCCAAACAGCGATCTGCGGCCGGTCGGCGGCGTGGACGCCGTCATCTCCGCATTCAACGTCGCGGCCTGGATACGGAACGGCGTCGTCGACGGCGCGTTTGCCGCCGCTTACCGTGCGCTCAAGTCCGGCGGCGTTCTCGGGATCGTCGAGTATCGGGCGGCGCCCGGTTCCTCCGTCGAGGAAACCAAGCGGACCGGCCGGATCGAAGAGAACTACATCATCGAGCGCGCAAAGGCGAGCGGGTTTGTCCTGAAAGCGCGATCGGATATCGGCGCGAAACCCCAGGATGCCCGAGCGCCCGAGCGCGCCACGCTGCTGTTCGCCAAGCCGATCGACGCGCCCGTTCCGGTCGACGTCGTTCGCTCGGCCCGTAACGACCGCTGAACCGCAATGGCCGGGCGCCAAGGTGGCTCCGGAATCATCGCGCCATCGAGCCGAATAACCGGCGCGGGCCGGTTCCGGGGTTATTTGGTTATCACAAATAAATCGTTCAGCCGGGACCGGGGGATCGCTATCGTTCGCTGACCGTCGGCGGCGTCGAGTCGAACCTTGCCGACGTCTATCTCGACAACTAATCCCTTGCACCAGGAATACCGATGTCCTTCTCTCTTGCCTATCCGCGTGGCGGCCGACTGCTGGCCCTGCTGTCCATCCTCCTCCTTCCCGCCGTCGCCGGCGCCGCCGGCACGCCGAAAACAGGCGGCACCCTGCAGGCCATCGTCCAGCCTGAGCCCGTCACCCTGACCGGCGCCGTCAACACGGCGCAGCCCACGTCGCTGATCGCCACCAATATCTACGACGGCCTGGTTTCCTACGACAACGATCTGAAACCGGAACCGCAGCTGGCCGAACGCTGGGAAGTCGCGAAAAACGGCTTGAGCATCACCTTCCACCTGCGCAAGGACGTCAAGTGGCACGACGGACAGCGGTTCACCTCCGCGGACGTCAAATGGTCGGTGGAAAACGTCTGGAAGACGGTGCACCCGCGCAACAAGGCGCTGCTGACTAACCTGATCCAGGTCGATACGCCGGACTCCGCCACCGCCATCCTCCGCTTCTCGAAGCCGTCCCTGGCCCTGTTGTCCACGCTCAATTCCTGGGGCGGCCCGATCCTGCCCAGGCACCTCTACGAAAACACGGACATCCTGAGCAATCCGTACAACAACAAGCCGGTCGGCACGGGTCCGTTCGTGTTCAAGGAATGGGTGCGCGGCAGCCACATCACCCTGGAACGCAACAGCAACTACTGGGACAAGGGCAAGCCCTATCTCGACCGCATCATCTTCAAGGTGGTGCCCGACGCGGGAACCCGCGCCGTACTGCTCGAAACCGGAGAAGCCCAGTACGCCGTGTTCAGCCCGGTACCGCCCAAGGAAGCGCAGCGCTTGCGCGAGAGCGGCAAGGTGGCGATCGAAACCAACGGCTACCAGTGGTCCTCGCCGGTTCTCTACCTGGACTACAACCTGAACAACACCTATCTGAAGGACGTGCGCGTGCGCCGGGCGATCGCCCATGCCGTCGATCTCGACGCGCTCGGCAAGGTGGTCTGGTACGGCTACGGCAAACCTCCCGTCAGCGTCGTACCGAGCAGCCTGAAGCAGTTCCACGACGCGTCCGTGCCGCGCTACCCGTTCGACCCGAAAAAGGCCGAAGCCTTGCTGGACGAGGCCGGCTACCCGCGCAACGCCGAAGGCGTGCGCTTTTCGATCAGCGACGATTTCCTGCCCTACGGCGAAGACTACCGGCGTACCGCCGAATTTCTCAAGCAGTCGCTCAAACGGGTCGGCATCGACGTCGAACTGCGCAGCCAGGACACCGCGTCCTTCACCAGGCGCGTTTATGGCGACCGTGACTTCGACACCTCGATCAGCTGGAACATTTCGACGCCCGATCCGCAGATCGGCCTCACCCGCATGTACTGGTCCGGGTGGATCGGCAAGAACGTTCCCTGGACCAACGCCTCGGGCTACAACAATCCCGAGGTGGACCGGATCATCGAGCAGGCGCAGGGAGCGCCCACGCAGAGCGAACGCGCAGCGCTGTTCAAGCGATTCCAGCAAATCACCCAGGCCGAGCTGCCGACGCTGCCGCTGCTGGAACTGCACTTCTTCACGGTGCATTCGACCCGGCTCAAGGGGGTCGATCAGGAAGGCGACCAGGCCACCGCGTCGCTGAAAAACGCCTGGATCGAGTAGACGCCGCGGGAGCGACACGATGCCCCATACAGCACAGCTTTCCAGCCGCCCGACGGACCCGACGACCCTTGCCGAAAGCGAGATCCCCCGTTTCCTCGACCGCGAGCGGCAGCGCTTCACCGACCTGAGCCACGAAATCTGGGGCCATGCGGAAATCGGCTATCGCGAGCACCGCTCCGCCGCCGCCCAGAAAGCGGTTCTCGAACATTTCGGCTTCCGGATCGCGGACGCGCTGGCCGGGATGCCGACCGCCTTCGTCGGCGAAGCCGGCCACGGCGGCACGGTCATCGCCCTGCTCGGCGAGTTCGACGCGCTGCCCAACCTCGGCCAGGAGGCCGGCAACCCGCAGCGCGCGGGGGACGGCACGCGGAACGGCCACGCCTGCGGGCACCACCTGCTCGGTACCGGCGCCCTGGCCGCCGCCGTCGCGGCCGCGGAATTCCTCGCACGCCACGGCCTGCCGGGGCGCATCCGCTACTACGGCTGTCCGGCCGAGGAGAACGGCATCGGCAAGGCCTTCCTCGCCCGCGCCGGGCATTTCGCCGATGTCGGCGCGGCGCTGACCTGGCATCCGGGCGCGTCGACGGGCGTCATGACCGGTCCGATCCTGGCCAACATCCAGGCCTATTTCCGCTTCACCGGCCGCGCGGCGCACGCGGCCACCGCGCCGCACCTGGGCCGCAGCGCGCTCGACGCGGTCGAGCTGATGAACGTCGGCGTCAATTACCTGCGCGAACACATGCCGCCCGATGCGCGCGTGCACTACGCGATCACCGACTCGGGCGGCCATGCGCCGAACGTGGTGCAGGCGCGCGCCGAAGTGCTCTACTTGGTGCGCAGCCAGTCCGCCGCCGAACTGAAGGCGCTCTACCGGCGGGTGTGCCGGATCGCGCAGGGCGCCGCGCTGATGACCGAGACCGCGCTGGAGATCGCCGTCGACAAGGCCACCGCGCCGATGCTGCACAACCTCGTGCTGGACGAATGGCTGGCCGCGCTCGTCGCCCGGCTCGGCGCGCCCGCCTTCGACGCGCCGGACTTCGCCGCCGCGCGCCGCTTCCAGGCGAGCCTGAGCGAGGAGGAGCTGGCCGCCGGCAAGCGCAAGTTCCTGATCCCCGATGCCTACGGCGAGGCGCTGGCCGACCGGGCGATGCCCTACCGGCCCGAACATTCCTCGGTCGGCGGCTCGACCGACGTGTCCGACGTCAGCTGGGTCGTGCCGACCGCGCAGATCTGGAGCCCCTGCTTCGCCATCGGCACGCCGGGGCACAGCTGGCAGAACGTCGCGCAGGGGAAGTCCTCCTACGCGCACAAGGGCATGCTGCATGCCGCCCGGATGCTCGCCGTGGCCGCCGTCGACCTGCTCCAGGCCCCTGAAACGCTGGCCGCGGCCGCGCGGGAACTCGCGGCGTCGGTCGCCCGCTCCGGCCTTCCCGACCTGTTGCCCGCGGACGTCGGACCCCCTCGGATTTGAATATACATAGCCGCTTTTCTTCTTTTCCCGCGGTTGCGCGCATGCTACCGTTGCCGGCGGTGAGTGCCGCCGCGGCGGCGGCACGCCGATTTTTGAGCCACGATGGATCGCGCGTGATCGAGATAATCAACGTTTCCAAACAATACCGGGTTGACGGCGTCGGCATTCCCGCCATCACAAACATCAATCTGCGCATCGAGGAAGGGGAAGTATTCGGCATCATCGGCGCGTCGGGCGCGGGAAAAAGCACGCTGATCCGCACCCTGAACCTGCTCGAACGCCCCGACGGCGGCGAGATCCGGGTCGACGGCAAGGACATCACCCGGTTCTCCAGCAAGGAACTGCAGAACTATCGGCGCAAGGCCGGGATGATCTTCCAGCACTTCAACCTGATCAAGGCGAAGACCGTGGCGGAGAACGTCCGCTACCCGCTGAAGCTCACCGGCGAATACAGCGAAGCGGAGATGGACCGCCGCGTCGCCGAACTGCTCGACCTGGTCGAACTGGCCGAACAGCGGGACAAGTATCCCGCCCAGCTGTCCGGCGGGCAGAAGCAGCGGGTGGGGATCGCCCGCGCGCTGGCCAACCATCCCCGGCTGCTGCTGTGCGACGAGGCGACCTCGGCGCTCGACCCGCAGACCACCCAGTCGATCCTGCGCCTGCTGCGCGACATCAACCGGCGCTTCGGCCTGACGATCGTGCTGATCACCCACGAGATGGACGTCATCCGCGCGGTCTGCGACCGCGTCGCCGTGCTCGACAAGGGCGTCGTGATCGAACACGGGCTGGTCACCGAGGTGCTGCTGCATCCCCGCCACCCCGTCACCCGCGCGATGGTCCGCGAGAGCCATCACGAGGACGGCACGGATCTCGTCGGCCACCTCGGCCTGCCCGGCCCGCTGCTGCGCCTGACCTTCCTCGGCGAGGCGACCTACCAGCCCGTGCTGGAGCGGATTTCCCGGAGCCTGGACGTCAGCTTCAATATCCTCGAAGGGGTCATCGGCCGGATCAAGGACACGCCGTACGGCCAGCTCACCGTGCAGGTGATCGGCACCGATCCCGACGTGGCGCGGGTCGAGGAGGCGTTCGCGCATCAATCCATTCATTGCGAGGTGCTGGCCCGATGATTTCCTCCCTGCAATCCCTGTTGGGCGCCATCGACTGGTTCGACATCGGCATGGCCACCGTGGAAACCCTGGCGATGGTGGGCGGTTCGCTGGTGTTCACGGTGATCTTCGGCCTGCCGCTCGGCGTCGTCCTGTTCCTGACCGGGCCGCGCCAGCCGATGGCGCACGCCCGCGTCTACGGCATCCTGTCGCTGCTGGTCAACCTGGTCCGCTCGATGCCGTTCGTCATCCTGCTGATCCTGCTGATCCCGTTCACAGTGTCGGTGGTCGGCACCTCGATCGGCGTTCCCGGCGCCATACCGCCGCTGGTGGTCGGCGCCACGCCGTTCTTCGCGCGGCTGGTCGAGAACGTCCTGCGCGAGGTTGACCGGGGCATCATCGAGGCCAGCCAGTCGATGGGCGCCAGCCTGGCGCAGACCATCTTCGGCGCCGTGCTGCCCGAGGCCGTGCCCGGCCTGCTCGGCGCGATCACCGTCACCGCCATCGCGCTGGTCTCCTACGCCGCGATGTCCGGCGTGATCGGCGGCGGCGGCCTCGGCGATCTGGCCATCCGCTTCGGCTACCAGCGCTTCCAGACCGAAGTCATGTGCGTGACGGTGGCCGTGCTGCTGGCGCTCGTGCAGGTGCTGCAGATGGCCGGCGACAGGCTCGTCCATCGCTTCACCCGGAGCTGACGCGCCATGACGCTTTTTTCCCGCCGGCCGTGTCGCCGGCGGCTCTTTCGGCAACCTTCTTTTTTCCGTCTATGAGGACCATTCCATGAAGATCAGATTCTCTCCCCTCGTCGCCGCCGTTTTCGCCGTCGCCTCGCTGTCGGCGTCCGCGCAGACCCGCCTGAGCGTCGCCGCCACCGCCGTGCCCCACGCCGAGATCCTCGAACACGTCAAGCCCGTCCTGGCCAAGGAAGGCATCACGCTCGACATCAAGGTGTTCACCGATTACGTCCAGCCCAACGTGCAGGTCGCCGAGAAGAAGATCGACGTCAACTACTTCCAGCACAAGCCCTATCTCGACGAGTTCAACAAGACCAAGGGGACCAATCTGGTCGCGGTGGCGCAGGTGCACGTCGAGCCCTACGGCGCCTATTCCCGGAAAGTGACCAAGGTGGCCGACCTGCCCAAGGGCGCGACCATCGCCATTCCCAACGATCCCTCCAACAGCGGCCGCGCGCTGGTCCTGCTGGCGCAGAACGGCCTGATCAAGCTGAAGGACCCGAACAACATCCTGGCGACCGTCAAGGACATCGCCGAGAATCCGAAAGGCTTCAAGATCCGCGAGCTCGAAGCCGCCACGCTGCCGCGCGTGCTCGATCAGGTCGACCTCGCGCTGATCAACACCAACTATGCGATCGAGGCCAAGCTGGTGCCGACGCGCGACGCCCTGTTCATCGAGAACAGCAAGTCGCCCTACGCCAACCTGCTGGTTTCCCGTCCGGACAACAAGGATGCGGACGCGGTCAAGAAACTCGCCGCCGCGCTGCAAAGCCAGGACGTGAAGGCATTCATCGCCACCAAGTACCAGGGCGCCGTCGTCCCGGCCTTCTGACCGGGCACGCGGCGGAGAACGCCCGCCAGCCTTCGCCGCCTTTCCACGATCCAATCCCTCCTCCGCCCGGCATGACGGCATCGTCACGCCGGGCGGTTTCGCATGCCCGCACACCGGCGAACGCGCGGCGCGTTATTCGGTTTGCGGTATTAGCTTCTCAGTTTTAATTATTTGTCCGCCATCCGGACTGCCGCGATACTCGGTCCATGTTTCCACGGGACGATACGCGGGCATTCCAGGCCTCTTCCCGGCCCGCCGGCCGCGCTCCACGCACCGGTCCCGTTCCCGCAAGAGGACAGGCATGACCACCTTCGCACGCATCCGTGCCACGCTTTGGCGTACGACCCTGCAGGCGATCCCGACCGTGTTCGGCATCGTCATCCTGGTGTTCTTCCTGCTCCAGCTGGTGCCGGGCGACGCGGCCGACGTGCTGGCCGGTGAATCGGGCGGCATCACCGAGGAGGGCCTGGCCATGCTGCGCGCCCGCTTCGGGCTCGACCAGCCGGTGCTCGTCCAGTTGCTGGCCTACCTGAACAACCTGGCCCATTTCAGCCTCGGCTACTCGCCGCGCTACAACGCGCCGGTGATGGACCTGATCATGTCGCGCCTGCCGGGGACGCTGGTCCTGATGCTGCTGTCGCAGGCCATCGCCATCGCCGCCGGCATCCTGCTCGGCGCGATCATGGCCACCTGGGCCGGCAAGTGGCCGGACCGGCTGCTTTCGCTGGTCGCCCTGCTACTCTATTCGACGCCGGGATTCTGGATCGGCCTGATGGCGCTGGTGGTCTTCTCGGTCTGGCTGGGCTGGCTGCCCAGCGGCGGCAACATCACCATCGGCGCCGACCTGCAGGGATGGGCCTACCTGCGTGATTTCGCCGCCCACGCCGCGCTGCCGGTGATGGCGCTGGCGGGCTTCTTCGTGGCGATCTACGCGCGCCTGGTGCGCGCCTCGATGCTCGAAATTTCGCGCCAGGATTTCGTGCGCACCGCCCACGCCAAGGGACTCGCGCCGTTCGTCGTCACCGTGCGCCACATCCTGCGCTGCGCGCTGGTACCGCTGACCACCGTCGCCGGCATGCACTTCGGCACCCTGCTCGGCGGCGCCGCGGTCATCGAGACCGTGTTCAGCTGGCCCGGCCTCGGGCGGCTGGCGCTCGAAGCCGTGATGGCCCGCGACTACGCGGTGCTGCTCGGCATCCTCCTGCTCTCCTCCCTGACGGTGATCGTCGCCAACATGCTCGTCGATCTCCTGCATGCCTGGCTCGACCCGCGCATCAAATCCCGCTGACATGACTTCCGCCACCGTGCCCTTTCCCGATCCATCCGCCGCCGCGCCGGCCGGCCGGTTCACCCCGCAGATGCGCGCCTTCCTGCGCAATCCGGCCGGCGTGGCCGGGCTGTCGCTGCTCGTCCTGATGTTCCTGATGGCGCTCACCGCCTCGTTCTTCTACCCCGGCGATCCGCTCGACATGGTCGCGCAGCCGCTGCTGCGGCCCGGCCAGGACCCGCACTTTCCCTTCGGTACCGATTCGCTCGGGCGCGACGTCGCCGCCGGGCTGGTGCACGGGGCGCGCATCTCGCTGCTGATCGGCTTCTCGGCGATGAGCATCAGCCTGCTCATCGGCACGCTGGCCGGCACCGTGGCCGGCTATTTCGGCGGCCGGCTCGACGACCTGCTGGTGCGCGTCACCGAACTGTTCCAGACCATCCCGACCTTTCTCCTGGTCATCGTGCTGGTGGCCATCGGGCGGCCGTCGGCCACGCTGATCTCGCTATCCATCGGCGTGGCCTCGTGGCCGACCATCGCCCGCCTGGTGCGCGCCGAGTTCCGCTCGCTGCGCGAAGCGGATTTCGTGATGGCCGCGCGCAGCCTCGGCTACTCCAATGCCCGCATCATCTTCCACGAAATCCTGCCCAACGCGCTGCCGCCGATCATCGTCACCACCTCGGTGATGGTCGCCACGGCGATCCTGATCGAATCGGCGCTGTCCTTCCTCGGCCTCGGCGACCCGAACCGGGTGAGCTGGGGCAGCATGATCGGCGCGGGGCGCGAAATGCTGCGCACGGCGTGGTACCTCACCGCCTTCCCCGGCGCGATGATCGTCGCCGCCGTGCTCTCGCTGAACCTGGTGGGCGACGCGCTGAACGATGCCCTCAATCCCCGCCTGCGAGGCGTGTCATGAATCCGCTGCTCGAAATCAAGAACCTGAACGTTTCCTTCCCCGGCCACGACGCCGTGCGCGGCCTCGATCTGGCCATCCATGCCGGGGAAACGCTGGCGCTGGTCGGCGAATCGGGCTGCGGCAAGTCGGTCACCGCGCTGTCGCTGATGCGCCTGCTGCCGCCCTCGGCCCGCGTCGAACGGCACACTGCTCTTCGAGGATCGGGATTTGCTCGCCCTGCCGCTGTCCGCCATGCGCGAGTTGCGCGGCCGCGCGATCTCGATGATCTTCCAGGAACCGATGACCTCGCTCAATCCGGTGCTCTCCATCGGGCGCCAACTGGGCGAGGTGCTGCAGCGCCACGAACGCCTGTCGGCCAGGGCGGCGCGCGGGCGCGCGATCGAACTGCTCGATCTCGTCAGGATTCCCGAGCCGGCGCGGCGCGTCGACGACTTCGCACACAACCTGTCCGGCGGGCAGCGCCAGCGGGTGATGATCGCCATGGCCGTGGCCTGCCGCCCGCGCCTGCTGATCGCCGACGAGCCGACCACGGCGCTCGACGTGACCATCCAGGCGCAGATCCTCGAACTGCTCGACAGCCTGCGCCGCGAGTTCTCGATGAGCCTGCTGCTGATCACCCACGACCTCGGGCTGGTCGGCCAATGGGCCGACCGCGTCGCGGTGATGTACGCCGGCAGGAAGGTCGAGGAGGCTACGACGCCCCGCCTGTTCGAACACCCGGCGCACCCGTATTCGCGCGGGCTGCTCGGCACCTCGCTGCACCTCGACCGGGACCTGCATTACCGCACGGCGCGCCTGCCGGAAATCCGGCACGGCGTTGACGACGCCGGGGAAGCCACCTTCCGCCTGACCGAGGCGCTGCCGCACCGCATCCCGTCGCCGCCGCCGTCCGACGTGCCGCTGCTCTCGCTGCGCGGCGTGCGCACGCACTACCAGACGCCGCGCGGCCGGCTCGCCGCGGTCGACGGCGTCTCGCTCGACATCCGGCGCGGCCAGACCGTCGGGCTGGTCGGCGAATCCGGCTGCGGCAAGTCCACGCTGTCGAAAACCATCCTGCGCCTGCTGGAGCCGACCGACGGCACCATCCAACTCGACGGCCAGGACATCACGCACCTCGACGAAGACCGGCTGCGCCCGCTGCGGCGCCACGTGCAGATGATCTTCCAGGACCCCTTCGGCTCGCTCAACCCGCGCCATTCGATCGAGACCATCCTCGACAGCGTCCTGCGCGTGCACGGCGTCGGGCAGCGGGCCGAGCGCCGCGCGCGCATCGCCGAGACGCTCGACCACGTCGGTCTGCCGCGGCAGGCGCTGGCGCGCTATCCGCACGAATTTTCCGGCGGCCAGCGGCAGCGCATCGGCATCGCCCGCGCGCTGATCCTGAAGCCGTCGCTGGTGATCTGCGATGAACCGGTGTCGGCGCTCGACGTGTCGATCCAGGCGCAGATCCTCAACCTGCTCGTCGAACTCAAGCGCGACTTCGGCCTCTCGTACCTGTTCATCTCGCACGACCTGTCGGTCGTGCGCTACATCGCCGACGAGGTGTTCGTCATGCACGGCGGCAAGTTCGTCGAGCACGGCGACCACCAGGGCATCTGGGAAGCGCCGCGGCACGACTACACGCGCACGCTGATCGAGGCCGTCCCCACCCGCAAGGCGCCCGTGCTGGCCGCCGCCTGAATTTCATTCCGCATCCACCGAGGAAAGCATGTCCAAGCTCAAGATCGAAGGGTCGTTCGTGGCCCTGATTACCCCGTTCAACGCCGACGGCCGCGTCAACTACGAAGCGTTCCGCGCCCTGCTCGAATTCCAGGAGAAGCACGGTACCTCCGCCGTGCTGATCATGGGCTCGACCGGCGAGGTGTCGATGCTCTCGCCGGAAGAACGCCGGGAGATCATCGTCCGTACCGCGCAGCTCAAGACCGGCCGGCTGCAGCTCTTCTACGGCTGCACCGGCAACAACACCGACGCTACCATCGACTACGTGAAGTTCGCCAGGGACAACGGCGCCGACGGCGCGATCCTCGCCGCGCCGGCCTACATCTGCGCCGCCGAAACCGACATCGAACGCTACTTCCTCGACGTCGCCGACGCCACCGACCTGCCGCTCGGCATCTACAACAACCCGCCGCGCGTCAAGACCGACCTGCACTGGACCAGCCTGCTGCGCATCTTCAAGCACCCGAACTACGTGGTGCACAAGGAATCCACGACGCGCGTCGGACAGGTCGCCCAGGTCATCGCCGGCCGGCCCGACGTGGCCGTGATGTGCTGCGACTCGCCGAATCTCGGCCTGGTCGTCCCGACCATGAGCCTCGGCGGGCACGGCACGGCGAACATGACGGGCAACATCGCGCCGGCCGAACTCGCCGCGATTTCCCGGCCGTGGCGCGAGCCGGGCGACGACGCGCGCTTCCGCGAGGCCTACCTGCACCTGCTGCCGCTGCTCCACTACACCTATTCCGCGATCAACCCGGTGGCCGTCAAATCGCTGATGAAGGCCATCGGCCTGCCCGCCGGCAGCCTGCGCCGGCCGCTGCGCGACCTCGACGGCGACGCGCTCGAAGCCGGCGTGCGCATCGTCAGGGAACTGGGGCTGGCGCGCAAATACGGCTTCAAGGCCTGAGCGATGGACCTCGGCATCGCCGGCAGGAAAGCCCTGGTCTGGGGCGGCAGCCGCGGCCTGGGCAAGGCCATCGCCCTGCAACTGGCCGGCGAAGGCGTGCGCGTCCATCTCGCGGCGCGCGACGCGCGGGCGCTGGATGCCGCCGCCGGCGAAATCTTCGCCGCCACCGGCCGGCCGGTCAACACGGTGGCCGCCGACCTGGCGACCGCATCGGGCCGGGACGCCGCGCTGGCGCTCTGCCCCGAACCGGACATCCTGATCAACAACGCCGACGGGCCGATTCCCGGCGATTTCCGCGACTGGTCCCGTGCGGACTGGATCGCCGCGCTGGACGCCATGATGTTCGGCCCGATCGAGATGATCCGGCGCACCGTCGACGGCATGGCCGAGCGCGGCTTCGGGCGCATCGTCAACCTCACCTCGCGCAGCGTGAAAATCCCGCAGGCTGAACTCGGGCTGTCCAACGGCGCCCGTTCCGGGCTGACCGGCTTCGTCGCCGGCATCGCGCGCGCCTTCGTCGACCGCAACGTCACCATCAACAACCTGCTGCCCGGCATCTTCGACACCGACGGCCAGCACCGCCACGTGAGCATGCTCGCCGCGCAGACCGGGCGCCCGTTCGAGGAGATCTGGCAGGCGCGCGCCGCCGCCAGCCCCGCGCGCCGCTTCGGCCGGCCCGGGGAAGCCGGCGCCTATTGCGCCTTCCTGTGCTCCGCGCAGGCCGGCTACATCACCGGGCAGAACCTGCTGATCGACGGCGGCAGCTATCCCGGCACGTTCTGAGCCGCGAATGGTCTCTCTACCCTTTTCTGAAACCCCGGGGAAAATCGTTCTTGACCACGGCGAACACGGCGGGCACAGCGGAAAAACAAAGAATTGCCTTTTCGCCGTGCCCGCCGTGTCGCCGTGGTTGATCATTTTTTTGCTTTTCTCCGCGCTCAGCCGTTCCTTCCAAAAATGTCCGCGCACTTCGATGCCATCGTGATCGGCGGCGGACTGGTCGGACTCTCGATCGCCTACGGGCTGGCCCGCGCAGGGCTGCGCGTCGCCGTCTGCGACGAAGGCGACCAGAGTTTTCGCGCCTCGCGCGGCAATTTCGGGCTGGTCTGGGTGCAGGGCAAGGGCGTCGACGCGCCGGCCTACGCCCGCCTCACGGCGCAGTCGGCCCGCGCCTGGCCCGCCTTCGCCGAGCGCCTGCGCGGCGACAGCGGGATCGATCCGGCGCTGGCGCAGCCGGGCGGCCTCAGCCTCTGCGTCGACGCCGGCGAACTCGCCGCCAGGGCCGCGGCGATGGCCCGCCTGGCGGCGCACGCGCCCGGCTTCGGCTACGAAGTGCTCGACGCGGACGGCGTGCGCCGGCGCCTGCCCGATGCCGCGCCGGACCTCGCCGGCGGCATCTACTCGCCGCTCGACGGGCACGTCAACCCGCTGCGCACGCTGCATGCGCTGCTCGCCGCCTTCCAGGCGCGGGGCGGCCGCTACCTGCCGCGCCGCCGCGTCGAGGAGATCCGCGCCGACGGCGGCGGGTTCACGCTGGACACCGGCGCCGGCGCCCTGCGCTGCGGCCGGCTGGTGCTGGCCGCCGGCCTCGGCAACGCGCGCCTGGCGCCGCGGGTCGGGCTGCGGGCGCCCGTCGCGCCGGTGCGCGGGCAGCTCATGATCACCGAACGGCTGCCTCCGTTCCTGCCCTGCCCGACCCCGTCCGTCCGCCAGACCGACGACGGCACGGTGCAGATCGGCGATTCGCAGGAGCCGGTCGGCTTCGACGACGGCACGCGCCCCGACGTGCTGGCCGGCATGGCGCGGCGGGCCATCCGCCTCTTCCCCCGCCTGCGCGCGGCGCGCGTGGTGCGCGCCTGGGGCGCGCTGCGCATCATGACGCCGGACGGGCTGCCGATCTACCAAGAATCCCGCCGCCACCCCGGCGCCTTCGTCGCCACCTGCCACAGCGGCGTGACGCTGGCCGCCGCGCACGGCGAGATCGTCGCGCCGTGGATCGCCGGCGATGCCGCGCCGCCCTTCGTGGAGGATTTCCATGCAGAACGCTTCGCGCCCTGAACGCCCGCCGGCCGCCGGCCGCTTCGAGCGCCTGCCTTCCACCGCCGCCACCCTCACCCTCCACATCAACGGCCGGCCGCATCCGGTCGACGCCGGCTGGAGCGTGGCCGCCGCGCTGATCGCGCACGGCTACGCCCACTGCCGCCGCGACGCCGCCGGCCGACCGCACGGCCCGTTCTGCCTGACCGGCGCCTGTTTCGAATGCCTGGCAGAGATCGACGGCATCCCCAACCGCCAAACCTGCCAGACCCCGGTCGCCGACGGCATGCGCGTGGTCGTCGACGGCGCCAGGTCGCCGGCATGAAGCGCGTCGACGTCCTCGTCGTCGGCGCCGGTCCGGCCGGGCTGAGCGCCGCGCTGGCCGCCCACGGCTGCGGGCTCTCGGTCCTCGTGGTCGACGAGCAGCCGCAGCCCGGCGGCCAGATTTACCGGAACCTGCGCGGCAACCCGTTGCAGGACCCGGCCCGAATCCTCGGCGCCGACTACGTCGCCGGCCAACCGCTGCTCGACCGCTTCGCGGCCAGCGGCATCGACCATCTGCCGCGCACCCGCGTCTGGCAGATCGGCGACGGGCCGGTCGCCTATCTGTCCGGCCCACCGGGCAAACCGCCGCCGGGTCCGGTCGCGGCGCGCTTCGTGGTGCTGGCCGCCGGCGCGCAGGAACGCCCCTTCCCGCTCGCGGGCTGGACGACGCCCGGCGTAATGACCGTCGGCGCGGCGCAGATCCTGCTGAAGACCGCCGGCCTGCTGCCGCCGCGCGACGCGGTGCTGATCGGCGGCGGCCCGCTGCTCTACCAGTTCGCCTGGCAGGTCTGCCAGGCCGGCGGCCGCCTCCAGTCGATCGTCGACGCGCGCGGCCCCGTCGCGCCGGCACGCCTGCTGCGCGGCCTGCCCGGCGCGTTGCGCTCGCCGGTGCTGCTCCATCGCGGCCTGCGACTGCTCGCCGACCTGCGCCGGCACGGGATTCGCCGCATCGAAGGGGCCGACGCGATACGCCTGCTCGGCGAACGGCAAGTCAGCGGCGTCCGCTTCGTAGCCGACGGCAGGCAGCAGACGATCGAAACCTCCTCCGTGCTGCTGCATGCCGGCCTGATGCCGGACACCAATTTTTCCTCCGCGCTCGGCCTCGAACACGCCTGGAACCCGGACCAGTACGCCTGGCAGGTCCGCTGCAATGCCTGGCGGGAAAGCTCCCGCCCCGGCTTCTTCGTGGTGGGCGACGGCGGGCGCATCGCCGGGGCCGAGGCCGCGCAGCTCTCGGGCCGCATCGCCGCGCTGGAGATCGCCCGCCAAGCCGGCAGGATCGGCGAGCGGCAGCGCGATGAACACGCCGGACCGTTGTTCCGGCAATGGCGCAGAAAGCTCGCTCCCCGGCTATTCCTCGACGCCCTGTATCCGCCCCCGCGCGCCTGTTTTTCTCCATCGGACGAGGCAATCGTCTGCCGCTGCGAAAACGTCGCCGCCGAAGCGATCCGCCACGCCGCGCGCCTGGGCGGCGCCGGCCCCAACCAGATCAAGGCCCTCACCCGCGCCGGCATGGGCGCCTGCCAGGGCCGCATGTGCGCCTGCGTGACCGCCGCGCTCGCCGCCGAGGTTTCGGGGCTGCACGTTCAGGACGTCGGAATGCTGCGCGGCCGCTATCCGGTCAAGCCGGTGACGCTGGAGGAAATCGCCCAGTCGCATACGAGGCCGTTCGTCGAATAGCGGCGAGCCCGCCAAGCGGCCGGGGGCGTGAAACGGACCGCGCCTGCGTTCATTTCCGGAGAACTCAAAATTTATCGCGGCCCCTTGTCCAGCGGGGATATGAAAGCCGGATTCGTCGCGGAGACGCCGGTCAAGGCCCGCCTTCTCACCGCGCTCGCGCTGACCAAGGCGGCGGATACGAAGACGCTGCGCGAGGTGTTTTACCGGTATTGAGGCGGAATGCCTCAGGAAAGTCTTTCGTCATCATGACTCATCGATGGCGAAAGACTGTCCGCCCGGATAAAGCGGACGTTCAACGTTGGAGTTGAAGAGCGTAAAGCCGGGCCGCCTCAACGTCCTCTTGACATTGCCTTGGCACAAAGCGCCTTGTTGAACCAGGTGGACTTTGCCACGCCGATATAGTTGTCGAAATCGCAAGGCGGAAGGTAGATGCCATTCTTTCCTCCCTTGAGTTCTCCTTCGTTTCCTGCTCTCGCAGCCAGCGTGGCGTCCAGCGTTGCCAGACATTGCTGGATTTCGCCATTGTGATATTGCGCCAGCGCCAGGTCATTCCGCACCTGGTCCATTTCGATCCAGTCCATGAATTTCTCGCACTGCGCCATCAGGCTTTGCAGAATGTCCGCTGCCTGGGCGAAGCGACGGGAGCGATACAAGCCGAGGAACCGGTCGCGCAGCGCTTGCCGGCCCGCGTTCGTGCAGGCCGCCGGTGGAACATGGTACATGCCGTCGAATCCGGCCCGCATCCCGCAGTAGACGCGACACTCGTCCTCGTTGATTGGACTTACGACTACCGCGGAGCCGCTAGCTGAAAAAGATATGTCGCATTTCGAATCATCGCCCTCCGCGGCCCAACCACCCGGGTAACCGGTGGCGCCCGAAATCACGCCTGAAACATTACAGGTGTGACAGTTTCCTCCGATAGACTCGATCTCGAAGGTCAGCCTCTTCTGCGCGTCCGATCGAATCGTGAGCATGCCGCTACCGCGCTCACGGACGTATTGGCCCGGCTGGATTTTTGGCTGCGCCGCCATCGCGGACGCGGTTACGGCAATCATGAAGGCGAAATGCGGGAGATAGCGCAGCATAAGGGAGCGATGTCTAGCGGGGAACTGGCGAGCACCGAGCGGCTTCATCGGGCAGCGTTTTGGGTCCGTCTCGATCTTGCGTGCACAATAGCGCCATAAACGAGGCATGCTAACGCCAGAAAAATCCAAAACGCGACAACACCGTTTGAACCGGCGATTGCAAAAGCAATTTTTTCATAGCGCCACGGCTTTGCGGACGGATTGGTGAAGACGTCCCAAGCATGGTAAAAACAATAAGCAGAAAAAATGTAATTTCCCACATATTTGGCAACGTCTGGGTTGTCTGTGGGAAGCCGGAAATTCCATTTTTTCGCCCATCGATCAATGTTTTCTTGGTTTGGCCAGCATGGCCCAAGAATAATGATAAAAAAAATGAATACCGTGAGCATCACTAGGTCTGACCAGTAATCAGTGCCTGGTGCTCTCAGAAATACAAAGACAGTTATGGCAGAGAGTAACCCGAAGATGATCTGGAGAAATATTCGGAGCGCACGCATTTGTTTGAGGCCTAACCACGAGTAGAGATCATGACGGAGTATTTTCCGTCATGACATATAAAATGTCGAACGTTTTCTTGAAGCCAATTCCAGCGTCTTTTGTATGCAATAGAAAAACAACGCAGACGACCTCATTGAGCCTGTAACAGACCGTTGACAAAGAATCGCCAAGGACGCCAGATCTCGCTCCGGCAAGAGGAAAAGACTGACGCTATGCGGAGTTATGGTTTGCGCAACGTCGCCGCCAATGCCTTGGCGGTTTTCAGGAAAGCGTGCGCGGCCGGGCTGGCGTGCTTCAAACTGAGCACCGCCAGGCCCACGGATCGCCGGACGGCCGGCGTCAATGGCTTCTTGATGACGCCCGGGCACAGGGACATGACCTGATCCGACAAGGCCAGGTCGGAGATCAACGACACGCCGTCCCCGTTCTCCACCGACTTGATGATGGTGATGATCTGGGAATAGCGGTGCGTGATCGCGGGGCGCAGGTTGGCGGAGGCGAGGCTCTTCTCGGCCGCCGACACGCCGCCCTCGACGATTTTCATGATGAACGGCGACTCGCACAGTTCGGGCAGGCCCACCGCTCTTTTCCTGGCCAGCGGGTGATCGGCCGGGAGCAGTGCGACCAGCTGATCCTCTACCAGCGGCATGGTGTCCAGCCGTTCTTCGGGAAGCACGACGAAGCCGACATCGACCCGGCGTTCCAGAACCCAATCGACCACGTCGTCATCGTCGGCCTCCTCGACGAGAATCTTGATGGCGGGATGCTCTTTCTGGAACTGGTCGAGGATTCTCGGCAGCAGCCACAAGGACGACGAGGGTCCGAACGAACCGATGCGCAGGACGCCGCGGCTCAGTCCGCGGAGGGCAGCCACCTCCTGGCGGATGGCTTCGGAAACGCCGAGCAGTTCACGAACGCGGATCAGCAGATTCCGGCCGACTTCGGTGACCTCGATGTTGGACTGCTTGCGCGACAGGAGCGTGACGCCCCATTCCTTTTCCAGCAACCGCAGGGCGTGCGATACGGCCGACTGGCTGATGCCGAGCTGCTCCGCCGCGGCGGTGAAGCCGCCCAGCTCCGCCACCTTGGCGAAAATTTCGAGTTGGGTGAAAGTCATTTTCAGTTAGCCATGAGAAAAAACTCATTTTTCCATGATAAGACATTAGTAATAGCATATCAATCGTGGGGTGTGGCGATGGTGGCCGCATCGCCACGCCGGACGGCGGGTTTTCCCATTCGGCATCTGTAAAGTCTTATGAAAGGAAAGTCATGACAACGCTCAATCTCGATGCAAGACAGTTCCCCGCGGGCACATTTCATTTCGACCTCTGCGGCGGCATCTCGGTGTGCGCGCTGGCCATCGCGATGGCCCTGTGCATCCGGCACGGCGACTTCTCGGCGATTCCCGCGCTGCTGAGCCTAGCGGTGATGGCGTTGGTCATAGTCGGTGTCACGCCGCCGGAGACCCGCTCCTCGCCAAGAGTCCGTGGCGACGGCGACCAGAAAACATACTTCCGCGTGCATTTGCTGCGCCGCCACTGTCTGGAACAATGAAACCTGCGAGGTCGCACCGGGCCATCGGGCAGGTCGCTCATGCGTATGGCGCCTGCCTGAGGGTCGAAGTGCTGGAAAGCCCGGAAGGGTTCTACATCGGCACCCGCGAGGACGGCCTGCCGTTTTCGCGGGAGTCGGTCGAGTACTACCCGAGCCGCGTCGCGGCCGAACGTGCGCTCATGAGGGGAACATGGACGCAACGCCTGTTGCCGGCGCAGAAGAATGTTTTGCCACCGGCGGCGGCCTGATCCGGCGGGGCCGGTTTTCGGCCATGTTCTCCCGTATAGTTTCCGTACAAATGCAGCCGCCCGGAATTGCTTGCCTTTCCCTCGCGAACCCTTTTCCAGACAAAGATCAATTTCATGATTCCCTTATCCGACCTTCTGGTATTCGCCGGAATCGCATTGCTGATGGTGCTGACTCCCGGTCCGAACATGATTTACCTCATTTCGCGCTCCATCTGCCAAGGCAGGAAAGCCGGCGTGATTTCATTGCTTGGCGTGGTCGCCGGTTTTTTGGTCCACATGTTTGCCGCCGCTCTCGGCATCACCGCCCTGTTCATGGCCGTGCCCCTGGCCTACGAAATCCTCAAATGGGCCGGCGCCGCCTATCTTCTCTATCTGGCCTGGCAAGCCGTGAAGCCCGGTTCCAAATCCCCTTTCGAAGCGAAGAATCTGCCGATCGACACGCCCAGGAAATTGTTCGCCATGGGCTTCGTGACCAACCTGCTGAATCCGAAGATCGCGGTTTTTTATTTGTCGATCCTGCCGCAGTTCGTCTCTCCGGCGCATGGAGACATGTTTACTCAAAGCATCGAGCTCGGCCTGACCCAGATCGTCATCAGCTTCTCGGTGAATCTGACCATCGCACTCTCGGCGGCCAAGTTGGCGGCCTGGTTCAGCCATAGCCCCAAATGGCTGGCTACTCAGCGGTACGTGATGGGAACGGTATTGGCGACGCTGGCTGTAAGGCTGGCCCGGGAGTAAGGTGGCTCCGGGCCTCCGCCGCCGCCATCAACATCATCCGGCGGCGGGAACCCGGCACGGATCATTCCTGCAGATAAGCGTCCGCGAAGCTGCCGCGCAGCCCTTCCCCCGTGGGCGCGTAGTTCCTGACCTTTTTCGCCAGCACGACGACGCGCGGATTGGTGCCGAACTCGATGGACGGCAGGTCCTTGTTCACGATCCGCTGGAATTCCTGGAACTGTTTCTGGCGCTTGCCTTCGTCGATCTCCACCGCCGCCGCTTCGAGCAGGCGGTCAACCTCCGGGTTGGCATAGTGCGCCGGGTTGGCGAACGGCAGGCCGACCTTGAAGTTCTTCGACCAGAAGACCCGCTGCACGCCGACCGTCGGATCGAACATGTTGGCCAGCGCTTCGAGCGTGACGTCGAAGGCGCGGTCGGTGTAGGCCTTGGTCGTGTAGGTGGCGAAGTCGTAGTTCTCGATCACCGCGTCAACGCCGATCCTGGCCCAGGACTGCCTGACGAACTCGGCGGCGCGCTTTTCCTGGAACGGGTTCCACAGCAGGCGCAGCTTGAAGCGCGTGCCGTCCGCGCCGCGCTTGTGGCCGGCGGCGTCGAGCGCGGCCTCGGAGCGTTTCGGGTCGAAGGGGTAAGGCTGGATGCTGCCGTCGTGATATTTGGCGATCAGCGGCCCGATCGGCGACGCCGAGACCTGCCCGTAGCCGAACCAGACCAGCCTGTTCAGCGCGTTCAGATCCAGCGCCCCTGCCAGCGCCCGCCGGACTTCGAGGTTAGCGAGGATCGGCGAGTCGAGGTTGAAATAGAGCTGGTGCTGGCTGCCGAGGTACGGCTCGCTCGACGTGTCAACGGCGAAGTTGGGCAGCGCCTTGAAGCGTTCGACGTCGGAGAGCGGTATCGCCTGCCCGCCGAGGTCCGCGCTGCCGGACTCCAGGGCCAGGGCGCGCGCGGCGGCGTCGGGGATGAAGCGCACCGTCACCTTGTCCAGGTAGGGCTTCGGCTTGTCCCAGTAGTTCGGGTTGCGTTCCAGGGCGACGTAGCTGCCGCGCACCCATTCCTTGAACACGAACGGGCCGGTGCCCACGGGCGCGCTGTTGTACTTGTTGGTCAGGATGTCGGTGCCTTCGTACAGGTGCTTCGGCACGATCGGCGATTCGGTCGCCGCCAGCGCCGTCAGGAGGAACGGGGCCGGCTTGGAGAGCACCAGGATCGCCGTATGCGCGTCCGGCGTCTCGACGCGGGTCACGTTGGCGAAGACGCTCCGGCCGCGCGGGTGATACTGCTTGAGCGCGAGGATCGAGAAGGCCACGTCGGCCGAGGTGAACTCCTTGCCGTCGTGCCACTTGACGCCCTTGCGCAGGTCGAAGCGGTACTGCAGCCCGTCCTTGGCGACGGACCAGGCGGTCGCCAGCTGCGGCTTGGGATTGAGCTTCTGGTCGTAGGTCAGCAGCCCCTCGACGATTTTGGGGCCGATCTCGCAGCTACCGCCGGCCGTGGTGGTCAGCGGCACGATCAGCGCCGGCTCGGGCGTGACGATCCAGTTCAGGTTGCCGCCGCTTCTGGGTTCGGCGATGGCCGCGCCGGCCAGTCCGGCCGCCGCC
Organism: Propionivibrio sp.; assembly: GCF_047602565.1. Classification (GTDB taxonomy): domain Bacteria; phylum Pseudomonadota; class Gammaproteobacteria; order Burkholderiales; family Rhodocyclaceae; genus Propionivibrio. The sequence goes on along the minus strand of NZ_JASGGX010000001.1, from coordinate 15,048 downwards.
AGCACCCATGCCGTCCGCGACAGGGAACGGCGAAGGAAATTCAGGAAGAACATGGTTGCCTTTCAGTCATTGAGGTTCGAGGTACGGAGTCCGGTGATGCGCGCCGTCATTCCTGCAGCGACACTTCGGAGAAGCTGCCGCGGATGCCTTCGCCGGTCGGGATGTGGTTCTTCACCTTTTTCGCGGCGATGGTGATCTGCGGGTTCGTGCCGAACTCGACGGACACGACGTCCGCGTGCACGATCTTCTGGAACTCGTCGAACTGCTTGTGCCGTTTGGCCTCGTCCGGCTCGACGGCCGCCGCCTCCAGCAGCCGGTCGACCTCCGGGTTGGCGTAGTGCGCCGGGTTGGCGAACGGCAACCCGACCTTGAAGTTCTTCGACCAGAACACGCGCTGCACGCCGACCGTTGGATCGAACATGTTGGAGAGCATTTCCAGCGCCAGGTCGAAGGCGCGGTCGGTGTAGGCCTTGGTCGTGTAGGTGGCGAAGTCGTAGTTCTCGATCACCGCGTCGACGCCGATCCTGGCCAGCGACTGGCGGACGAATTCCGGCGCGCGCTTTTCGTGGTACGGGTTGAACAGCAGGCGCAGCTTGAAGCGCACGCCGTCGGCGCCGCGCTTGTAGCCGGCCGCGTCGAGCGCCGCCTCGGCCTGCTTGAGGTTGAACGGGTAATGCTTGATGCCCGCATCGTGGTACCGGGTCAGCTGCGGCCCGACCGGCGACGCCGCGATGGTGCCGTAGCCGAACCAGACCAGCTTGTTGAACGCCTCCAGGTCCAGCGCCTGCGCGATCGCCCGGCGCACGTTGACGTCCTTCAACTGCGGCGTGTCGAGGTTGAAATAGAGCTGCTGCTGGTTGCCGAGATACGGAAACGAGCGGATGTCGACGGTGAATTTCGGCGACGCCTTGAAGCGCTCGACGTCGGACAGCGGGATCACCTGCGTGCCAACGTCGGCGGCGCCGGATTCGAGCGCCAACGCGCGCGCCGCCGCGTCGGGGATGAAGCGCGCGACGACCTTGTCGACGTAGGGCTTGGGCTTGTCCCAGTAGTTCGGGTTGCGTTCGAGGACGACGTGGCTGCCCTTGACCCACTCCTTGAACACGAACGGCCCGGTGCCGACGGGTTCCCGGTTGTACTTGCTGTTCTGGACGTCGGTCCCTTCGTACAGGTGTTTCGGGACGATCGGCGACTCGGTGCCGGACAGCGCCGTCAGCAGGTACGGCGCCGGCTTCGACAGGACGATCACCGCCGTGTGCGCATCCGGCGTCCTGACGCTTTCGACGTTGGCGAAGGTGCTGCGGCCGCGCGGATGGTACTGCTTGAGCGCGAGGATCGAGAAGGCCACGTCAGCCGAGGTGAAGTCCTTGCCGTCGTGCCACTTGACGCCCTTGCGCAGGTCGAAGCGGTACTGCAGCCCATCCTTGCTGACCGACCAGGCCGTCGCCAGCAGCGGCTTGGGATTGAGCTGATAGTCGTAGGTCAGGAGCCCTTCGACCACCTTCGGGCCGAGGTCGCAGCTGCTGCCGGCGCTCGTCGTCAGCGGCACGAACAGCGCCGGCTCGGAGGCGATGATCCAGTTCAGCGTGCCACCGCTCCTGGTCTGCGCGCAGGCGCCCGCCGCGATCAGCCCGCCGGCGACGGCGGCCAGCGCAAGTTTCCAGAACCGGCCGGCCGGTCGATGACGCAGAGACATACACCCCCCTTTGAAGTGAAAGAAAGGCTCACCTTAGCGAACGGGGGTTGGCGCGAGAACGAAGTATTTTTTCTATGCTTACTATGAATTCCTGGAAGCGATCCCGCGCGGATCGGCATAAGCAATTCACCATAAATTAGTTCAACCCGGACGCGGAACGGGGAAGAATCGCGGCGGGGCCGTTTCGCCGCATCCCGCCGGCGTCGGCGCGGGGCACGCAGCCTCCGGGACAACGAACATGGCCAAGAGAACGAAGACCTACTACGGCGTATCCATCGGCATCCTGATGGTGCGCACCCGTTTCCGGCGCTTTCCCGGCGACATCGGCAACGCCGAGACCTGGCCCTTCCCGGTCCAGTACCGGATCGTCGAGGAAGCCACACCGCGCGGCATGACTCGCATCCACGAGCAGAGCCTGCTCGAACCGTTCAAGCGCGCGGCGCGGGAACTGATCGACGGCGGCGTCAACGGCATCACCACCACCTGCGGGTTCCTTTCGCACTACCAGCGGGAACTGGCCGACTGGTCGCCGGTGCCGGTGGCGGCCAGCAGCCTGCTGCAGTATCCGCTGGCGGCAAGCGTGATCGCCTCGCACAGGAAAGTCGGCATCCTGACCTTCGACGGCGCCGCGCTGAAAGGGAGCTATCTCGAATCCGCCGGCATTCCGGCGGGCACGCCGGTGGCCGGCATGCCGCCCGATTCCGACTTCGTCCGCGCCATCCTGGACGATGACGATTCCATCCCCTTCGAGCGCCTCCGCGACGAAGTGCTGGCCGTCGCGAACGACTTCCAGCGGCATCATCCCGAACTCGGCGCCCTCCTCCTCGAATGCACCAACCTGGCGCCGTTCTCGGCCGACATCGCCGATGCGCTCGGGCTGCCGGTATTCGATACGATATCGCTGGTTTCCTGGTTCCATGCCGGCCTGAGGCCGCGGCGCTTCCGCTGAAGCGCGGGCAATTCCGCGCAGGAAAACCGCGCGGCGAGGAATTTGCGCGGCGTTTCGCCGGTCCAATGTCCCCGTAGTGCCCTTTTGGAATACGCATATCGAAAAATCTTCTTTCATGCCCGGCGCCCCCGCTGCTAGAGTCGGTGCCGTTCCGGGCATGGCCGCTCAAACATTCAACAAGGAGAATCGCATGGCCTTTTCCTTCGCATTGCGTTCGCTCAAGCGGGGCGCCAGCCTCGCCGCGCTCGCCCTGGCGTTCTCGCTCGCCGCGAACGCCGCCTCGGCGCAAGAATTGAAAATCGGCTTGAGCAGCAACCCCGCGGCGGTCGACCCGCACTTCTTCAACAACGACGCCATCAGCGCGCTGTGCAGCCACATCTACGAACCGCTGGTCGCCATCGACGCCGACGGCAAGCTGGCCCCGGCCCTCGCCGTTTCCTGGCGCACGATCAACGACACCACCTGGGAGTTCAAGCTGCGCCAGGGCGTGAAATTCCACGACGGCGGCGACTTCACCGCCGACGACGTCGTCTTCTCGCTGGAGCGTCCGGCCACCATCCAGAACAGTCCGAGTTCGTTCACCACCTATACGAAGTCGATCGTGGCCAAGAAGATCGTCGATCCGCTCACCATCCAGTTGACCACGGCGGCGCCGGCGCCCCTGCTGCCCAACGACCTGACGCGGATCTTCATCGTCTCGCGCAAGGCGGCGGAAAAGGCGACCACGGACGATTTCAACCAGGGCAAGGTCGTCGGCGGCACCGGCCCCTTCAAGCTGGTCAAGTACAGCAAGGGCGAGTATCTGCAGGTGGCCCGCTTCGATGGCTACTGGGGCTCCAAGCCGGCCTGGGCGTCGGTCACCCTGAAGTTCCTGCCGAACGACCCGGCGCGCATGGCGGCGCTGCTGTCGAGCGACGTGCAGCTGATCGAGAACGTGCAGGCCAACCTCGTCGCGCAGTTCAAGGCCAACAAGGACCTGAACGTGTTCGAGAAAATGTCGAACCGCTACATGTTCCTGTACACCGATCACCGCGACACCTCGCCGTTCGTCACCGACAAGGCCGGCAAGCCGCTCGACAAGAACCCGCTCAAGGACGCGCGCGTGCGCGAGGCGATCTCCAAGCTGATCGACCGCAAGACGCTGACCGGGAAGGTGCTCGACGGACTCGGCGTGCCCAACGCCAATCCCGCGCCGCCCGGAATGTTCGGGCACAACCCCGACCTCAAGCCCGACGCCCTCGACGTGGCCGGCGCCAAGAAGCTGCTGGCCGAGGCGGGCTATCCCGACGGCTTCGGCATCACCATCTTCGGACCGAACGACCGCTTCATCAACGACGAGCAGGTGCTGCAGGCCATCGGCCAGATGCTGACGCGCGGCGGCATCGCCACCAAGGTGCAGACGCAGCCCATGGCCAGCTACGTGCCCAAGGCGGCGAAGAAGGAACTCGGCTTCGGCCTGCTCGGCTGGGGCGTCGGCGGCGGCGAGCCGTCGAGCCCGCTGCGCGGCCTGCTGGCGACGACCGACAAGGACAAGGGCCTCGGCACCAGCAACTGGAGCAGCTACAGCAGCGCCAAGTTCGACGCGGCGCTGATCGAGGCCTTGAGCACGATCGACGACAGGAAGCGCGAGAAGCTCTTCCAGGACGCGGCGGATATCGCGATCAGGCAGGACCATGCGATCATCCCGCTGTACAACCAGGTCGCCACCTGGGCGGCGCGCAAGGGCTACCGCTACACGCCGCGTCCGGACGAGGCGACGCTGGCGCAGTTCGTCCGACCGGAGTAAAAACCGTTCCTGCATCCATACGCCTCGCCCGGGAAACCGCGGCGAGGCATTTTCCATCCCCGACCGACGCCGTCCCGCCATGTGCCAACTGCTCGCGCTGAACAGCAACCATCCCGCCGCGATCACCTTTTCGTTCGAAGGCTTCGTGGCCCGTGGCGGCTTGACCGGCAAGCACCGCGACGGCTGGGGCATCGCCTTCTTCGAGGACACCGGCTGCCGGCTCTTCATCGATTACCAGGCTTCGATCGACTCGCCGATCGCGCAGCTGATCAAGCACTACCCGATCAAATCGACCAACATCGTCGCGCACGTGCGCCTGGCCACGCAGGGCAAGGTCAGCCTGCCGAACTGCCATCCGTTCATGCGCGAGCTGTGGGGAAAATACTGGGTGTTCGCGCACAACGGCGACCTCAAGGATTTCCACCCCGCGCTGAACGGCCAGTATCTGCCGGTCGGCTTCACCGACAGCGAAGCCGCGTTCTGCTTCATCCTGCAGGGCCTGCGCGAACGCCACCCGTACCGCGAACCGCCGCTCGACGTGCTGTTCCGCAGCATCCGGGAAATCGCCACCGGCATCGCCGCGCACGGCACCTTCAATTTCCTGCTGTCGAACGGGGACTTCATGTTCGCGCACTGCTCCACGGACCTGTTCTGGGTCCAGCGCGGCTATCCCTTCTCCACGGCGAAGCTGGTCAACTGCGACGTTTCCATCGACTTCAGCCATTACAACAAGCCGAACGACCTGATCACGGTCATCGCCACCCAGCCGCTGACCTGTGACGAGCAGTGGAACAGATTCGAGCGCGGCGAACTGCTCACGTTCTTCAATGGCGAAATCGTCCGGCGGTACACGCCCGAGCCGCCGGCCGCCATCCCGGAAGGCAGCGAAAAAACGGCCGGAAGCCTCGCATGCTAGTTTTCCTGTTGCGCCGCCTGATGCAGAGCGGCGCGGTGCTGCTGGCCATGTCGCTGCTGGTGTTCGTCGGCGTGTACGCCGTCGGCAATCCCGTCAACATCCTGGTCAATCCGGAGGCCGACCGCGCGGAAATGGATCGCGCCGTGGCCGCGCTGGGCCTCGACAAACCGCTGTGGACGCAGTACGCGATCTTCGTGAAGCAGGCGCTGGCAGGCGATTTCGGCAATTCCTTCGTGCACGGCACCTCGGCGACGCAGCTGATCCTGCAGCGCATGCCGGCGACGCTGGAACTCGCCGTCGCGGCGCTGCTGATCGCCGTCGCGCTGGGCATTCCGCTCGGGCTGTGGGCCGGCTTGCGGCCGGAGAGCCGCAGCGGCAGGACGATCATGGGCCTGTCGATCCTCGGCTTCTCGCTGCCGACCTTCTGGGTCGGGCTGCTCCTGATCATGCTTTTTTCGGTGCAGCTCGGCTGGCTGCCGTCGAACGGGCGCGGCGCTACCACCGACCTCCTCGGCATCCCGGTGTCGTTCCTCACCTGGGACGGCCTCAAGCACCTCTTGATGCCGGCCCTGAACCTCGCGCTCTTCAAGGTTTCGCTGGTCATCCGCCTGACCCGCGCCGGCACCCGCGAGGCGCTGCTGCAGGACTACGTGCGCTTCGCCCGCGCCAAGGGCCTCGGCCCGGCGCGGATCGTCGGCGTGCACGTGCTGAAGAACATCCTGATTCCGATCGTCACCGTGCTGGGGCTCGAATTCGGCTCGCTGATCGCCTTCGCCGTGGTCACCGAATCGATCTTCGCCTGGCCGGGCATGGGCAAGCTGCTGATCGAGTCGATCAACCTGCTCGACCGGCCGGTCGTGGTGGCCTACCTGCTGATCGTGGTCGCCTTGTTCGTGCTGATCAACCTCGCCGTGGACCTCCTCTACTCGGCGCTGGACCCGCGCATCCGGCTCGAACAGCGGAGCGACTGAGCGATGCGCGGCCTGCTCGATGCCTATTCGCCGAACCGTGTCGAGCGGGTGGCGCTGTTCGTGCTGCTGGCGCTGTTCCTGGCCGCCCTGGCGGCGCCGCTGATCTCGCCGCAGAACCCCTACGACCTGGCCCAGCTCAACGTCGCCGACGGCCGCCTGCCGCCCGGCAGCGCGGCGGATGCCGGCGGGGTCGGCCGCTACTGGCTGGGCAGCGACGACCAGGGGCGCGACATGCTCTCGGCGATCCTCTACGGCCTGCGCATCAGTCTGCTGGTGGGCGTCAGCAGCACGCTGCTGGCGCTGGCCTGCGGCCTCTCGCTCGGCCTGATCGCCGGGTATTTCGGCGGCCGGATCGACACGCTGGTGATGCGCGTCGCCGACATCCAGCTGTCGTTTCCCGCCATCCTCATCGCGCTGGTCCTGCTCGCCGTGCTCGGGCAGGGCGTCGGCAAGATCGTCACCGCGCTGTTCGCCGTGCAGTGGGCCTACTACGCGCGCACGGCGCGCAGCGCGGCGCTGGTGGAGCGCGGCAAGGACTACATCGCCGCCGCGCGCCTGCTCGACCTGGGCACGCCGCGCATCATCTTCCGGCACCTGCTGCCCAACTGCCTGCCGCCGCTGATCGTGGTGGCCGCGCTGCAGGTGGCCAGCGCCATCTCGCTCGAAGCCACGCTGTCCTTCCTCGGCATCGGCCTGCCGATCACCGAGCCCTCGCTCGGCCTGCTGATCGCCACGGGCTTCCAGTACCTGCTGGTCGGCGACTACTGGATCAGCTTCTTCCCCGGCATCGCCCTGGTGCTGCTCATCGTCTCGATCAACCTGGTCGCCGACCGCGTGCGCGACGTGCTCAACCCCCGGCTGCAGGGGCAGTGACCATGCCGCCGCCCGTGCTCGACGTGCGTGGTCTGCGCACCCACTTCTTCACCGCCAGGGGCGTGGTGCGCGCGGTCAACGACGTCAGCCTCGCCCTTCAGCCCGGCGAGATTCTCGGACTGGTCGGCGAATCGGGCTCCGGCAAATCGATGACCGGGTTTTCCATTCTCGGGCTGGTCGACCCGCCGGGCCGGATCGTCGGCGGACAGGTGCTGTTCAAGGGCGAGAATCTGCTGGCCATGGACGCCCGGCGCCTGCGCCGGCTGCGCGGCGACCGCATCGCGATGGTCTTCCAGGACCCGATGATGACCCTCAATCCGGTGCTGCGCATCGACACGCAGATGATCGAGACCTTGCAGGCGCATCAGCGGATCGGCCATGCCGCCGCCCGCGAGCGCGCGCTGCGGGCGCTCGCCGACGTGGGCATCGCCTCGCCGGCCGAGCGGCTCGCCGCCTATCCGCACCAGTTCTCCGGCGGCATGCGCCAGCGCGTGGCCATCGCCATCGCCCTGCTCAACCGGCCCGACCTGATCATCGCCGACGAACCGACCACGGCGCTCGACGTGACCATCCAGGGCCAGATCCTGGCGCTGGTGCAGAAGCTCTGCCGCGAACACCGGACCAGCCTGATCTGGATCACCCACGACCTGTCGGTGGTCGCCGGCCTGGCCGACCGGATCGCCGTGATGTACGCGGGCAGGATCGTCGAATCCGGCCCCGTCGACGCCGTCCTGGCGCGCCCGCTGCATCCCTACGCCGAAGGCCTGCTCGGTGCGATCCCGGCCCTGCACGCGCGCGGCGAACCGCTGCATCCGATCCCCGGCAATCCGCCGTCGCTGGCCGACCTGCCCGCCGGCTGCGCCTTCGCCGACCGTTGCCCGCACGCCTTTGCCGCGTGCAAGGTCGCGCCGCCCGACATCGACGCCGGCGAACCCGGCCGGCCGCATCGGGTCCGCTGCTGGCTGCGCACGCCCGTCCCTTCGCCCGTACCGCAATGACCGATCCGCACGCCGCGCCGATGAACCATGCGCCCACGTCCTCGCCCCTGCTCGAACTGCGGCGCATCAGCAAGTCGTTCGGCCCTGCGCTCGACCTGGCCGCGCGCGCGGCGCAAAAGATCGGCGCCCGGGTTGCCGCCGAAACCGTACACGCGGTGGACGACGTTTCGCTCACCATCGCCCGCGGCGAGGTGGTCGGGCTGGTCGGCGAATCGGGCTGCGGCAAGTCGACCCTCGGCCGCGTGGCGGTCGGCCTGTACGCGCCGACGGCCGGACAGCGTTTCTGGCACGGCGACGGCCATGCCCGGCCGCTGGACGACCTGCCCGCCGACGGACTGCGCGCGATCCGCATCAAGATGCAGATGGTCTTCCAGGACCCTTCCGCCTCGCTCAACCCACGAATGCGCGCCGGTACCGCGATCAGCGAAGCGCCGCTGGCGCACGGGCTGCTCCGCCAGCAGGACCGCGCGGCGTGGCTCGCGCAGCTGCTGCGCCGCGTCGGCCTCGACCCCGGCCTGGCGGAGCGCTACCCGCACCAGTTCTCCGGCGGCCAGCGCGCCCGCCTGGGCATCGCCCGCGCGCTGGCCGTGCAACCCGAATTCCTCGTCTGCGACGAGGCGGTCGCCGCGCTCGACGTCTCGATCCAGGCGCAGATCCTCAACCTGTTCATGCAGCTGCGCGCGGACCTGGGGCTGACCTACCTGTTCATCAGCCACGACCTGGGCGTGGTGCGCCACATCAGCGACCGGGTAGTGGTCATGTACCTTGGCCGGATCGTCGAGATCGCCCCGGTCGAGGAAATCTTCGCCTGCGCGCATCACCCCTACACGCAGGCGCTGATCGCCGAACTGCCCGAACTCCCGGCGCGCCGGCGCGCCTATCACCCGATCCGCGGCGAACCGCCCTCGCCGCTGCACCCCCCGAGCGGCTGCCATTTCCACCCGCGCTGCCCGTACGCCAGGCCCGAATGCCGGGCCGACAGGCCGCCGCTCAGGGAAATCGCGCCGGCGCATTGGTCGGCGTGCATTCTCGACGGATAATCCTCGGACGGGTACGCGCCCATATGCCCTTGCGCCGCGCCATTCGGAAACCCATGCGCTAATACAACCGGCGCCAAATCATCGATAGCTCACGCTAAAACAGACTGCTGTGGATTTCCCCGGTTGAAGCCTTCACCCCTATCGAATAACGCTTGCCGAGAAATAATAAGGCATTGTATCCACTAGACATAGAGGCCGCCAGTCCGTATGCTGTGGAGCTTGTAGCGATTCGGCATTTCTAACGCAACCAAGCTTCAGCCTTTGTGAATATTTAATTTGATATATGGACTGGATTTCGAAACTTTTAGGCTTGGCAATCTCGTATTACGTATATCGCGGTCTAATGGGCCGTTACAAAGAAGGCGATTTTAAAATTTTACTAGCATTAATTGGAGCTCTACTGGTAACAGTTGCCATTCGCCTTCGTTGAAATCTATTTTTGTCCCAAACGGGTATCTCCGTACGCTATCGAACACTCGCTCTGATATCCCGTTCCAGTCGATCACAAAAAAACTGCATTTTCTGTCATGGCCACCATGCGCGTACTCGATATCTGTGTTGCGTCAGCTATAGCCATCGTCATGGTCATCGCGGTAATCCTTCGCGGTGATGCTCTCTATTTGGGACTGTGGTACTACATTGCTGTTCCGACACTGATTCTTGGAGTATGCATCGCGATTCGCCCTGCTCCTCTTTTTCTTTCCGGTACTGCAGTAGTCATTGCGGCTTCCATGGTTGCGCTCATGGCCGTCAACTGGACACAATCTTCACCAGAGGGCTTGCTAGGTTTAGGACATATTTTTTCACTACCAGGCGCGGTAATCGCGACAGTAATAGTTGCCTCCGTTGCACGAAAGAAATGTCTTTCTCAGCCAATCGCTCTCTTTCTGCTTGGGCTTGGGGGCTATGGAACTGGATACTTTCTTAACCAGCTGGTGGTTTGTAACACTGTTATGTGGTGTGGCCCTCTCTCGCTATCAATCAAATGAAAAGGCCCACCCGACAAATATTGGTCCGCTTAAGCAACACTGCGCGCCGTCTACGCGCACCAATGATCTAAGACATTGGGTACCCTGAATCATGGCAATTTCTCAACCGATGAAATGGATACTTTGGGTAATTGGAGCGTTTGTTTCCATATTCGTTGTTGCGGTATTCCTGACAACATGGCTTTTCTCCAGCTTATTGGGGGATCAGAGCAAAGACGAGGTTGCTCGCGTCGTATCGCCAACAGGAAAAGTTGATGCTGTATTGTTCGAAACAAATAGCGGTGCCACAACATCATTTGGTTATGAGGTCCACGTCGTAGCACATGGTGCTCAGTCTTTCGGCTCTCCGGCTGTTTCCATGTATGGCGCACGTCGCAACCAGGACGCTTACGGCGCCAACCTTACGTGGACGTCTGCGGACTCAGTGGCCGTTGAATTCCTGAGCGCACAGTTTACGAAAATCAATAGCCAGACCCGATCCATCGGTACCCAAGCTATTCGCATCTCTGTCCGCGAGGGAATCATTGATAACTCGGCGCCCACAGGTGGCATGCTTTACAACTTGAAAGGACGCCGATGACCATCGACCCGATCCGTCATTCCACTGAACCTGCGCAGAATTGTGCGCAGGCCATCGAGTTCAAACGTAAGACATCTTGAAACCGATCAGCATACACACCGGAGTTCAAGAGACACGATGGTTTGTTCGTGTGCTTGTGATGCTTGCGGTATTAGCGATTATTGGCGCCGTACATGAATGGTTTGTTCCCTCGGCGCCTCCATTCAAAGGGCGTTGGGCTTGGGTCGTCGATATCGTTTTCGTTATCGCCGGTTCAACCGGCCTGGTTTTTCTGTGGCTGGTGCTGGCCGCAGCGCTGTTGGCTTTTGCAAGGTTTATCCGGCGTCACACCCCAGAACTGCCTTCCTATAGATAGTTACAGTTCGACGCTTTCTCTGCTATCTTTCTTGGCCTCCACCTGATAGCGTTCGTCGCGGCACCGACAATCTTTGAGTGCCGTTTTCAGACTACTGGGGCAATCAGTGGCTGAACTGTAGAACTCTCATGGCATCCATCGCTCCCTTGCTGGCCGAAATCCAGGCATGCACGGCATGCGCCGCGCACTTACCCCATGGACCCCGCCCCGTCGTCCAGGTCCATCCGTCCGCCCGCATCCTCATTGCCGCGCAGGCGCCGGGCCGGAAGGTTCACGAAACCGGCATTCCTTTCAACGATGCCAGCGGCGAGCGGCTTCGCGCGTGGCTGGGTTTGTCGCGCGACATTTTCTACGACCCGGAATTGGTGGCCATTCTGCCCATGGCATTCTGCTTTCCGGGAACTGGACGTTCCGGCGATCTGCCGCCCCGGCCGGAATGCGCGCCGCTCTGGCGCGCGAAGCTGCTTGCCCGGCTGCAGCACGTGCGCCTCACGCTGGTCATCGGCAGATACGCCCAGGCGTACCACCTGCCCGATGCAGGCAGGTTGCCGCTGGCGGACGTGGTCAGGAACCGGCAGGCGGCATGGCCCCGCACGGTGGCCCTGCCGCATCCGAGTCCGCGCAACAACCTGTGGCTCAGGCGCAATCCGTGGTTCGAATCCGAGCTTTTGCCGGCCTTGCGGCCACTGGTGCAGCAGGCTCTGGCCGCCTGACTGTGCGGATCACTGCCCGGCCGCCAGCCGGACGCCGAAGCCGATCAGGAAGACTCCGGCTAGCCGCGTCAGGAAGCGAGATACGGCCGGATTGGCGCGTAGGCGTTCGGCCAGGAAATGTGTCAGCAGGACGGCGATCAGGCCATAGGCGAACGTCAGCACCGCGATCGTCGCCGCCATGAAGGCGAAAGTCAGCACGCCCCGATGCCCTACCGGGTCGACGAACAGCGGAAAGAACGCCATGTAGAAGACGATGGCCTTGGGGTTGAGCAGGGTGATCGCCATGGCCTGGCGCAGGAAGTGGCGGGGCTTGAGATCGAGCACCGGCGCCGCGCCCGGCCGGGAGAACAGCATCCGGCCGCCGAGCCAGGCGAGGTATGCCGCGCCGAGCCACTGCACGGCGTGGAACGCGGCCGGGCTGGCGCTCAGCAGGGCGGCGACGCCGGCCACCGCCAGCCACATCAGCACCTGGTCGCCGAGGATCACGCCGAGCGTCGCGGCCAGGCCGCCGCGAATGCCGCCCTTGCCGGTGGAGGTGATCAGCGCGAGATTGCCCGGTCCGGGAATCATCAGGAAGAGGATGACGGCCGCCACGAACGCGCCGTAGTCGTTTATGCCAAGCATGGAAAACCTTCGCAACAGGTGAGCGGGCGATATTTCGTCCGCGCCGGAAGACCGCTTTATACCGCCTGCCGTATAAAAATATCAATTCATATTACTTCTGGTTTCGTTTCTCGCTACATATAGTGTGTTTTCTCCGATTTTCGAAGGAAACGCCATGATCGTCCAATTGACCCGACTGTTGCTTGCCGCTGTCTCGCTGCTCGCCGTGCTGGCGTCGTCGCCCGCGTCGGCCGAGGCCCCGCCCTCTGAAGTGCGCTTTGCCTACGCCGGCGGTCCGCGCGTGTGGATTCTGGGCAAGATCGATGGTTCCTTCGAGCAGGCGTTCGGCACCAAGGTCAAGTGGATTCCGTTCAATTCCGGCGCCGACGTGCTGACGCTGTTCGCCGCCAGGGAAATCGACATCGCCCGCTTCGGTTCGAGCCCCGCCGCCGCAGGCATCGCGCGCAAGCTGCCGATCGAGGTGATCGGCACGCCCGAGATCATCGCCACCAGCGAACGGCTGATCGCCCGCAAGGGGATCGGCTCGCTGAAGGAACTGGAAGGAAAGACGGTGGCTTACCCGGCCAATTCGACCGCCCAGTACGCCTTCGAAGTCGCCGTCCGGCTGGCCAGGGTCGATCGCGCCAAAATCAAGACGGTGGCGCTCAAGCCGGCCGAGATCGTCTCGGCCTGGAAGCGCAACGACATCGACGCCGCGTACGTCTGGGGACCGTTCTCGCACCAGCTGGAAGGCGACGGCGGCAAGGAGATCTTCGCCACCCGCGACCTGCAGAAGGACGGCATCCTGGTGTTCAACAACTTCGTCGTGCGCAAGGAGTTCGCCGAAAGGCATCCCGACCTCGTGGTGAAATTCCTGCGCGTGGTGCAGGACAAGGTCGATCAGTACAAGAAGGACCCGGAAGGCTCCGCGCAGCTGATCGCCAGGCACCTGGACATCCCGCCGGACACCGCGCGCAGCACGCTGGCCGGGCTCGAATATCCCTCGCTCGCCGAGCAGTTCGACGCCGGCGTTCATCGGCAACGCCGAGAACAAGGCGGATTCGCGCATCACCCGCTCCTACAAGGATTCGGCCGACTTCCTGGCGCAGATCGGCGAAATACGCAAGGAGGACGTCCCGGCTTCCTACGCGCCGTTCATCAACACCGTGTACCTGCAACGCGCGGCGGCGAGGTAGGCGATCATGCTCGGATCGGAATTGATGCTGGAGCCGTACCCGGGCGCCGCGGAACGAGCGGAGCCCGAACCACGGCCGCGCGTTCCCGGCAGGCATCGCCATCTGCTGACCGGCATCGCCAGCGTGGCCCTCTTCGCGCTGCTCTGGCAGCTCTCCGGCAGTCTCGGCTGGGTCGATCCCCTGCTCCTGCCCCCGCCGTCGGAGGTCTTCCGCACGGCGGCGGAACTGGTGGCGTCCGGCTACCGGCAGACGCCGCTGTGGCAGCATTTCCTGATCAGCGCGGCGCGCGCCCTTTCCGCCTTCGCCGTGGCCATCGCCGTCGGCGTGCCGCTCGGCCTGAGCATGGGGCTGGCGCCGACGCTCAACGCCGTCCTCGATCCGTTCGTCCAGTTCCTGCGGCCCCTGCCGAAGATCGCGCTGATTCCGCTGGTGGTGGTGTGGTTCGGTATCGGCGAAGGCTCCAAGTTCTTCCTGATCTTCATTTCCTCGTTCCTGAGCATCGTCGTCGGCGCCGTGGCGTCCGTGGCCGGCGTCAGCCAGGGACGGGTGCGCGTGGCGCAGACGCTCGGCGCCAGCCGCCGGCAGGTCTTCCGCCACGTCGTGCTGCCGAACGCCCTGCCCGAGCTGTTCACCACCGTGCGCCTGTCGGTCGGCATCGGCTGGACCTCGCTGATCGCCGCGGAAATGGTGGCCGCCGATTCCGGCCTCGGCTGGATGGTGATCAACGCGGGCACCTACCTGCGCACCGACGTCGTGCTGCTCGGCATCCTGCTGCTCGGGCTGACCGGGTATTTCTTCGATTGGCTGCTGGTGCGCCTGCAGCGCCGGATCGCGCCCTGGGCGGGGAAGGATGCATGAGCGCCTCCGCCCGGCCGCCCGAAGGAGGCGCTCTTCCTCCCCGGGAGAGGATGTCGCGCTGCGGCAGGAGGGTCGTCCAGTGACCCCGGAACACCGCATCCGCCTCGACGGCGTCGGCAAGTGGTTTGCCGCGCCGGGCGGCGCCGGGCGGCGCACGGAGGTGCTGAGCGACGTCTCCCTGGCGCTCGCCTCCGGCGAGTTCGTCTGCCTGCTCGGGCCGTCGGGTTGCGGCAAGTCCACCATCCTCAACCTGATCGCCGGCTTCGAGCGGGCCAGCGCCGGCAGCATCCTGCTCGACGGCCGCCCGATCCAGGCCCCCGGCCCCGAGCGCGGCATGGTCTTCCAGCAGCCGACCCTGTTTCCGTGGCTGTCGGTCAGGGACAACGTCACCTTCGGCCCGCGCCTCGCCGGCCTGGCGCCGTCCCGCTACCTGCCGGAAGCCGAACGCTACCTGCGCCTCGTCGGTCTCCAGGACTTCGCCGGGCACGCGCCCTGGCAGCTGTCCGGCGGCATGCGCCAGCGTGC